>CAWAPO010000001.1:0-1435807 GCA_963783985.1 uncultured Chloroflexia bacterium
CCTTATCAGTAGGGGCCGATGCATGTTGGAATGTAAGGCGCTACGTGAAACAAGTCTTGACAAATGCAATCACATACGATTACAATATCACTATATGAATTCGCACAAACGTTCTAAACTCAAGTACAGGATATTCGTTGAGTCATTGCACTGCTTGAACCGGCGGAGAGAACTTCGCAGGTTGATGATATGGGCGAGACGCAAACGCTTGCAGGGCCGCTGCACCTGTATACGAGCCGCATGGTCGAAGAGGAGCACAAGCTCATGAAGCTTAGCATTCGGTTTCCCAACGAGATGCGCTGGGCCCGCCTTCGTGCATGCTATCAGCAACCTCGTCAGCCCAGACAGCGCTATATGCCCAGAGGCTCGGCCAGGTCATACCGTTACAAATCACGCTGAAGCAATCAGCACATCTATCCAATCGGATATGAAAGGAGTATATGCCTAATGAAAAGAACAAATTCGGAACAGAGCAATGCTTTGGCAGCACCACGGTTCTTTGCAGCCCCTAATCTGGATTCGCTCAAGGACCATCCAGTCGTAGGGCCGCGAGTTAACCCAAATTGGAAGTCCAAGAAACGAAAGAAAAAGAGAGGTAAAAAGAAAATGCGTTACGCAGCGATATGTACGGATTAGTTCAGAAGATCAGATTGGAAATTACTCAATTGATGCGCAGAAGACGAGCAATTGAGAGCATGGGTCGTTGCAAATGGCAGGGATTCTCACCCAGGTGTATATCGATGAAGGTCATTCTGGACGAACGGCCGAGACGGCCGGCCTTCAAGCGATTGCGTCGCGATGCGCGGAACCGCAAGTTTGATGCCATCATCGTCCACAAATTTGACCGTTTCGCACGCAACAGAACAGAATCTTTGGCCATCAAGTCTCTGCTGCGTCATGACTATGGCATCAAGGTATTCTCGGTGAGTGAGCCTTCGGAGGATAGTGATGGTCCAATGGGGGCACTCATTGAGGGCATTATGGAATCAGTCGCTGACTGGTACAGCCAGAATCTGAGTGCCGAAACGGCAAAGGGCAAGAAGGAGCGCAGTCATCAAGGCAAGCATAACAACCGTGCGCCGTTTGGCATGAAGAAGAATGCAGAGAAGGTACTCTTATTCCTGATGAGGATGAACTAGCCCGGGCTGCAGATGGCCTATGAGAACTATGCCACCGGGTAATTATAGCGACTTGGATATTGCGCGATTACTTAACGAGGCTGGGTACAGGAGCAAGACCGGTCGACAGGTTCTCCAAGGATACCGTGAGGGACATTCTTCAGAACAAGACCTATCTCGGAAAAACCAAGTACCAGAAGTACAAGCGCCGCTCCGATGGTTCGCGCTCCTACGAAGCCCCAATAGAGTGGTTTGAAGGAAAACACAAGGCCATATTGGATATTGACTTATTTGAACGTTGTCAGGAAGCCCGTGCAAAACGAAGGACCCATCGGCAGGCATCGCCCAAGTACAATCCTTATCTACTCCGCAATCTTGTTTACTGCTATCGCTGTTGCAGCAATCCTCCTGACGAGCTGACTGTTCCGCAATTTGGGAAGATGCGTCCACAATCAATAAGAAAGGGAAATATCTTCACTATCGATGTCGAGCGCGAGGATCTTGGTTACGAATGTGAACAACGTGGCGTTGCTGTCGAGTAATAGATGAGCAGGTCGTTCAAGTTCTTAATGAATCTGAAACCACCTAATAATTGGCGTAAAGGCCTTACCAAGGCAATGGGTGATATTCTTGGCGAGCGAAATCTCGAGGAACGAATTCAGGAGATTACGAGATGTTATCCAACGGATGGACGCACGTTGGGACCATGGCTTCATTGCTAGCGAGGATGAGTATGTTCAGCAGCGTATAAGACTGCAGATGGAACTCGAGCAGCTCACGCCAATTGACCGACAACGAACTGGAGCAAGCGGCTGATCTACTGGCCAATTTCGAGAATCACTGGGAAAGACTAGCAGGAAATGATGAGGCCAGCACGATTTGGTCAAGCTCATCGTGGACCGCGTCTATGTTAAGGATAAATCAGTGGTGGCCATGACATTGCATTCCAACTACCACCTGGTACTTAACCATAAAACAAACGGGCCAACCGAGTTTTCGGTTGACCCATTAGTTTTCACGCACGGGAGCGACGGGGGTCGAACCCGCGATCTCCGGCTTGACAGGCCGGCGTGTTAACCACTACACCACGCCCCCATTTGTTAAGGACGAAAATGTTATCAGATGTGGCCCCTGATGTCAATCATTCTCACTTCCTTTTTCGACTAATGATGGCCATTGTTTGCTGCCGATCGGCCGGCGCCTGCAATATCTGATCCACGGCCGTTATGGCTTGCCCGGCCGTGACGCCGTTGTCCCAGGTAAACGGTCGATTTGCTGGCAGAACATTTGGGTCCCGCCAGAGGATATGCACATTGTCCTGCGTGCTGTAAGGGCTTGAATAGGCGGGGTTCGTCGGGCCATAAATGACCAGGGTGCGGCAGCCCGTGGCCGCGGCAACATGGCTTGTGCCCGTGTCATTGCCGATGTAGAGATCGGCAACCTCGCATAACGCGCCCACTTCACCCAATCCCAACTGGCCGCAGTAATTGACTGCTTTACCGGCCATCATGCCCGCGATCGCTTTGGCCGCTGCCTTCTCTTGTTCCATGCCCACGAGGACGATTGAAGCTTCATACGCCCGTGTCAGGTGATTGGCAAGAATCACAAAGCGTTCCACGGGCCAGCGTACCATGGGGGATGTTTGCATGGGATTCACACCCCCACCCGGATGGATAACAACGAGGGGCGCGTCTCCAAGCCAGTCCACTTCCTCGACCAGGCGCCGCGTGATGGCCGTGCGCTTGTCGTCAGGGGGGCTGTATTCCATGGTCGCACTCTTGCAGATGGCGGGATCGACGCCCACCGCCTCAGCCAGCAGCAGCGCACGCGCGCTTCTGTTCGTCACCTGTGCCGGTGGTGTGACGGGAATGGTATGCGCGAATCCTCGCCCCTGGATGTCGAGACCAATGCGCTGGTTGATGCCCGCTTGCCAGGCGATATAACTTAATAGAGAGGAGCCGCTGGGGATAAAGACGGTGTCGTAATGCTCTTGGCGCAGTCGCAAAATTAACTGCCCGATCTCGCGCCAGCTGCTGTCCTGCAGATCCCGCTCACCAACCGGCAGGATCTCCGTTACACGCTTGTTGCTGGCCACGGCCGGCACAGCCCACTCAGTCAAGGCCCAATCAAAGCGTGCCTGCGGGAACGCGCTGCTCAAGGCGGCCAGGAGCGGCGTTGTCAGCATAACCTGGCTAAGACAGCAAGGTTGCAGGATAAGCGCCTTGTGCGGTGCGTGGAAGGGCGTGCGCCGCGAGAAGAGAAAGGGAACGCCGGCGAGGCGCGCGACCAAGGCTGTAATGTGGCTGTAACGGAGCATAGACACGGATTCTTTTATCTGGCGGTACGTCTCGCCATTTGACTTAACCGCCAATCGTAATCAGATCGCGGATCTGGGCAAATTTCGCCTCGCCAATGCCCGACACATCCTGGATATCCTCGATCGCGGAAAAGGGACCGTTGGCGGCTCGATAGGCGATGATTTTCTGCGCGATAGCCGGGCCAATGCCGGGCAGTTGATCCAGTTCATCGGGGCCGGCCTTGTTGATATTGATCAGGAGCCCGCCTATCCCGGCGCTTATCTCCCGCTGCTGAGATTTGGGTTCAATGATAACCTGGACCGGCTGTAGACTGCTTTCTTCCTTTTCAGGCACATAGATTTGCACACCATCGGCCAACGGCTGCGCCAGGTTCACCAGCGCCGCGTTGGCCTCATCACTAAATCCGCCGGCCGCTTCGATCGCCTGCTGCACACGGCTGTCGGGTGGCAGCACATAGACATCGGGCGCGGCAACTGCGCCGTTGACATAGACGTGCAGCGGTTGCGGTGTTGCTGTAGGAACGGCCGTGGGCGTGGGCATTGGCGTATGTATGAGGATGGGCGCGGGGGCCCGCAAAGGGCTAAACTGAAAATATCCGAAACATCATAGCAGCACCAAAGAAAAGCGCAACCAGCGGCACCAGCCCGCGATTAAGCATGAGATTACCCCTTTACGACCGCTATGGGCACAATGCGGGCCACCTTTCTGGCAATGCCCGCACCATGAACCACTTCGATGACACGATCCACATCCTTGTAAGCAGCCGGCGCTTCTTCCGCCAATCCACGCATACTGCCGGCGCGCACGCGAATCCCTTTTGCCTCCAATTCATTGCGCAGTTCATGGCCATGAATCGTTTTCTTAGCTCGTGTACGGCTCATCGTACGCCCGGCGCCATGACAGGTTGACCCGAAGCTCTGGGCCATTGAGCCTTCCGTCCCTACCAGCACCCAGCTGGCCGTGCCCATCGATCCGGGCACAAGCACCGGCTGGCCGATGTCGCGATAGCGATCGGGGAGCACTTTCGAGCCAGGGCCGAAGGCGCGCGTAGCCCCTTTGCGATGCACACAGACGCGAACGGAGCGCTTGTCGATCTCGTGGGTTTCTATTTTAGCCATGTTATGGGCGATGTCGTATATCTGGTAAATGTGGTGGTTATCTACTTTGCCGGCCAAAGTCCATTCAAAGCTCTCGCGGATGAGGTGGGTCAATACCTGGCGATTGACAAAGGCGTAGTTGGCCGCTGCGCTCATAGCCGCCAAGTAATCCTGCCCCTCGGGGCTGCTCAAGGGCGCGCACACCAGCTCGCGGTCCGGCAGTTCTATGCCATACTTGTGCACAAGCGGTTGAAAATGCTTGACATAGTCGCTGCATATCTGATGGCCGAAACCGCGTGATCCACAGTGAATCTGCACAACAACCTGGCCCAGAAAGAGTCCCATGCGCTCGGCCGCCTCCTCGTAGAAGACCTGTTCAACGACATCCACTTCGATGAAGTGATTTCCCGCGCCCAGTGTGCCCACCTGGTCCAACCCTCTCTGCATGGCCCGTTCGCTTACTTTGCGGGCATCGGCGGCAGGAATACGGCCGTTTTCCTCCGTGTGCGCAAGGTCCATCAGTGTCGCATACCCGTTTTTCAGCGCCCATTGTCCCCCTTGTTCAACAAGGGAGATCAACTCATTCCGTTTTAGGCGGATATTACCGCCACGACCGACGCCATGCGGGCAGTTGCGCTGCAATTGGCTCGCCAATTCATCTAGATGAGGCGCGATCTCTTCCTCATCGAGGTGCGTACCCAGCAGCCTGACGCCACAGTTAATATCGTAGCCCACGCCGCCCGGAGAAATCACGCCGTCGGGCAGCTCCGTAGCCACAACGCCGCCGATAGGAAAACCATATCCCTGGTGAATGTCGGGCATAGCCAAGGCATACTTCAACGCACCGGGCAGCGTGGCTGTATTGACCAGCTGGTCGAGGCTCTTATCCCCCAACGCGCCGGCCAATAACTCGTCATCGGCATAGAAACGAGCAGGCACGCGCATATCGTCTCGAAAACTCTGCGGGATCTCATAGAGAAAGGGCGTTATACGTTGGAAATCACCACGTTTCATCGTTCTCTCCCCGCCGCGGAAGCTGCGGAAGCATCTAAACGTCAAAGACAATCGTTACTTCAAAGCCGGAGCTGCTCTCGTTGATAGCCAGATTGTGGTAGGTCACGGCCTTAATATGTTTGTCCAGGAACTGCACCTTACCCACCCTTATTGATGCCGCCAGATACTGGTCGCCAATCTCTATCACGTCGATTTGCTTGGCCACCAGCAGCTCACTCTCCGCCCAATAGGCCAACTCGCTCAACCAGTCCACGAGGAGGGCTTCCGCATCATACGCTGCTAGCTCAACGATGCGCGGCTCATCTCCTTGCGCCGCTTGTGGATTCTCGACCATTAGCATAGTCAGGCCTCGGGCCGCGTGGGCAAACAACTGCGCGAGATTTTCAGCACGTACGCGTATCGACCAATCTGCGGTATGTTCGACGATCTCGACTGCTTCTTCAGACATGACCCCCTGCCATCAGGATTCCCAAGAGACTGCTGACCACTGCTTGGCGATCAGAAATCATTGTAACATGGGGGGACGAGCTTCTCAATGCGATTGCCGCGCTATGAGAGATAGAGTATCTTACCCCCTGACCAATCCGGGCAGAATGCGCCTGGCAGCCAACTGGTAGATTACTGTCTGAAATGGTAGAAGAGGTGCCTGAAAATGAGTGAGCACGAGAGCCAATCCAAAGATGCCGGTGAAGCGAAAAAGAGACAGATTAAACTCACTATGCCCAAGGATTTGAAGCCGGTCTATGCCAATGTCGCTCTGATCAGTCATGCCCCGGCGGAGATGGTCATTGAGTTTGCGCAGGTCCTTCCGCGAATTCCCCACGGTACAGTCCAGGCGCGCGTCATCATGACACCCATGCATGCCAAGATGCTGCAGATGGCACTTAGTCAAAACCTGGCAACATACGAAAAGAAATTCGGGGAAATTCACCTTCCACGACCGAACACGGGTCTGGCCGATAGTTTTTTCCGTTTCCCGCAGGAGGGAACGGGTGGCAGTGAAGGCGAAGACTGAACAAACCACGAGCAAAGGAGTGCAGACGATGGAAAACCTTGATCTGACTGCGGAGGTAATTCGCCAGGAATTTGAGAGCACGAACGCCGCCCGCGATAAGGCGTACCAAAGCTCGCGGGAGTTGATCCGCCTCTGCGCACGGGCGATTCGCGCTGTCCACCGTGAAGAGTGGGAGACAGCCGATGACCTGATCGGCGAAGCGAAAACGGCCGCGAATGAACTAATCGCGGGTGTAGAGGCTTATCCCGCTCTCTATTTTGCCGGCTACACCCAGGATGCGATCAAAGAATTTGTGGAAGCGAACCTGACTTATGCCCTGGTGCGCAAGAGACCGCTGCCTCTCCCTGAAGATCTGGGTGCAGAATACAACACCTGGTTAAATGGCCTGGCCGAAGCGGCCACTGAACTGCGCCGCCGTATTCTGGACATCATCCGCCACGGCCACAGTGAAGAGGCGGAACGCTTGTTGGATGCGATGGATCAGATCTACAGTATTCTGGTTACTTTTGATTTTAGTGACAGCATCACCGGCGGACTGCGCAGACGCACGGACACGGTACGCGCGGTCCTGGAACGCACACGTGGCGATGTCACAACCAGTCTGCGCCAGGCGGAGTTGGAGGGCGCACTGAAGGCGCTGGAACTGCGTCTTCAGAATGTCTCCTCCCCAGAGAAAGATTCCTAATCGGAGCGCGGCGTCCTGGCCAGGAGCAGCAAGCCAACGCCCACGCCGCCGACGGCGCCCACCAGGCTTAATAGAGGAAGCTGCTGCCAGATGGTCGAGATCTCGGCGGCCGTAAACTCGGGCCCATGCGCATGCAGCCCTGTCTTTATGGCCATGAGAAAGAGCGTCATGAAGCCTGTCCCTACGCCTAAAGCGACTCCCCATCCCCCCATGATCAGCAAGCCGGGCAGCGCGCCAAACATTCGCCCGGCCATCAGGCGTCGGAGAAGGTAGACAAGCGCGACAGACGTCGTCAGCAATCCGAAGAACGATACCCGGCGCAGATCTCCTTCCAACGCGGACCAGGCGACGGCCGTCACGACCCAGAGGGCATACAGCCATTTGATACCGGGCAACTCGTCCGGAATTTGCATTATCTTAATAAAGCTCCTTGCCCGGCGATCGTTTTTGCTAGAATCAAGAGAACAAACGAAGTTAGCAAACGATTCATACAGGGAGACAAGACATGTCCGAGGACGCAATCAAAGAAGCACTGAAACGAATACCCTACGGCTTTTACAGCCTCACTTCCCGCCATGGGGAAGACGCCAACGCCATGGTCTTCAACTGGTTTACGCAGGCCTCTTTCACGCCACGCCTGGTGGCCATCGGCTTGGCACGCAGCGCCTATACGCACGGACTTATCGAAAAAAGCGGCGTTTTCGCGGTGAATATTTTCAACCAGGAAGATCAGGATATCTTAACCCAATTCACGAAGGGACGCGCTAAAGCGCCAGATAAAATGAAGGGTGCAGAGTTCACCCCTGGGCCGGCAAGCGGATGCCCACTCCTAGACGGCGCCGCCGCTTTTTTGGAGTGTAAGGTCGTGCAAATGATCGACGTTGGAGGCGACCACAACATTCTTGTTGGCGAAGTGATCAATGCGCAGATCCTTAAGGAAGGCGAGGTGGAAGATACGTTGACCCTACCCGACCTGGGCTGGAGCTATGCCGGCTAAACAGAAAACGGCACGGCCTCCAGCAAAGGGGCCGTGCCGCGCATCAGCAGCGAGCAGCCGTTAGGGCGCTGCCGGCGTAACGGCAAAACCCTTGGGTATCTCCTGCACGTACGGGGGAGCCGGTTCCGGAGATTCGTCGGTGAAGATTATGTTCTCAAATCCGAGACCGCTCAGGAAGGCGATCATATATTGGCGCGCGTTGTTATCAGCCCTCTCCAGGATTTCGCTCGCGTCAGCCGCCTCGCGAATCGCCTTCTCCGCTTCCTGGCGCACTTGTGTCTCCAGCTCAGGGTCGGCGCGAGTGAACAAGCCGGTATCCCGATCAGCGACGTAAGAAAGCTGATTGTCGAGCACAGGGATGTCGCTGAAAATCTCCGCTTGCGGCAGGTGAACATACACGGTAACGGGATCATAGACCTGCAAATCATTTTCAGCCATCTTGGCAAAATCAACTCCGGCAAAAACCTTGCCATTGGCCACGAATACGACTGATTCGCCCAGGAGACCCCACAACAGATCCTGCTTGGTTTCGGCCGTGATCACTTTCTCGAATTCAAAGGAAGCGGTTTCCAGGCGCTGCAGATCCTTTATCTCACGTATAATCGTCGTGGGATTGGGCAAGATTTCCGGCGTTACGGGCAGCATCAGCTGGCGAACCAGATTGGCTACAGGCTCAACGACTTCGTTTTTCGCCTGATTTGCGCCGACATAGAACATAGCAACCGCTGCTGAGAGAATGCAAAAGAAGACAATGACGGAGAGTAGGGCCAGATTGCGCAGCCAACCTCCGCCCCGTTTGCTCTCTACATAGGTGACAGTCTGCTGCGCGGGGGGAGGCGCTTCCGCCGCTTTTTCTGCTCTTAACGGCTGTCCCATAGGCACATCTTCTACGACCGGTTTGGATGCTTCTGATTTCTTCTCTTCCATACCCTGATTCACTCCAGATTGCGGTATATTATAGTTGGCCTATAGGCTCTATACGCAGCATTACGTAAAAACTCTCACCGGGAGGCTAGAACACAGTCGGCCGCGCTCCGTTACGGCTATCGGGCTAATTCTAAGTGACCTATTGTTTTGCCATGAGACGACTATGCAGACGGATGCTCTATGAGTTACCATGTTGCCCTGTGCATCATTCAGCTTAACTTGGCCGGTGTACACTCGCTAAAAGAAAAGCGGCGAATCTTGAAATCGATCCTGTCGCGGCTGCCCAGGGAGTTTAACGTCGCCGCGGCCGAGATTGACAAACAGGATAGTTGGCAAACGGCCGTCATCGGACTGGCAGCGGTGGGCAACGACGCGGCTTATTTGCACGGAAGACTGGAAAAGGCGGTCGCCTGGGTAGAGCGAACCCGTCCCGATGCACCGGTCGACGCGTATACGATCGAGTTCCTCTAGCGTCCGTGGCTGCTGTTGACTTAGGGCCGCTTGGCCATCTCAAAGTCCATTCGCAGCTCAAGCTCCTTTTCTTCACGCGCGCGGTTTGCGTCCTCAACGGCCGCATTCCAGCGGGCCTCAGCGCCGGCAATCAGATCGTCGCCTGATTTTGGCGTAAACAGCAGTGTCAAAACACCGCCTACCAAGGCTCCGCCCAGCGCGCCGGCGGTAAAACTCCAAAATCTACTCATAGTCTATTCCTACTCTGCACATCAAGTTGCTGAATATTATACCTAATCATCCGCAATTCTCTATAATGGGATCATTCTTGTCGGCGTGCGACAAAGGTAGAATACGTGCAAAGTGGATGAATCACGCGGCCGGCTGCCAGGTTTGAGAAACGTGTGGAACAGGTAAACAATGTCCGAATATATCGAGATTACAACTGAAGAGGGCGAAGACAACGACTCATTGTATCTTTTGACAAATCTGCGGCTGACGGATGGGGCAGTTGAAGAATATGATTCCCAACAGGCGCTTGAGTTTGGTTCCGCTGTCGCGCAGGCATTGTCGGCCGTAAATGGACTGCTCTATGTTCGCCTGGAGGCGGGTGATATCTTCGTCATGCGCCAGCCCGACGAAGAGTGGCATGGAATCATCGAAGATGTGACGGCCGTCCTGAAAGATTTCTTCTTGTAGAAGGGCCCTCTTCAAACAGACAGAATGGGCAGAAGCCCACGGACAATTCCCTCGACAGGGGTTCTTGGCAATACCGCCACACAGCCCACAAGAAACCAGCCGCCTAGCTTGCTTCCTCGTCAGGAGCCAACACGGCAATATGCAGTTCGCCCAACTGGCGCTCCGCTACCACAGAAGGTGAATCTGACATGAGATCCGTCGCCTGCGCTGTCTTCGGAAAGGCCATCACTTCGCGGATATTGGGCTCGCCGGCCATCAAGGCAACAAGGCGATCGATGCCCGGGGCGATACCCCCATGCGGCGGCGCCCCATACTCAAACGCTTCCAGCATATGACCGAATTGGTCGCGGGCTTCTTCCATGGTAAATCCTATCAGTTCCATGATCTTGCGCTGTAACGGTCGTTGGTGGATTCTGATGCTGCCTCCAGCCACTTCATAGCCGTTGCAAACAAGATCATATTGTTCACTAAGCACGGCCCCAGGATCGCTGTCCAGGAGCGGGATGTGATCTTTCTTAGGCGATGTAAACATATGGTGGCTGGGCGCGTAATGCCCATCTTCCATCCCTTCTTCAAAAAGCGGGAAGTCGATCACCCAGAGGAACGCCAGTTCGTTGCTGTTTATCAGGTCCAGGCGTTCCGCCATTTCACTACGCAGAGCACTCAAGGTGCTGTTGACCACCGCGCGCTCACCGCTGGCGATGAGAATCAGGTCCCCAGGTTCCGCCTGCATGCGTTCGGTAATGGCGATCAGCTGTTCGACAGAAAAGAATTTGGAGATCGGCCCGCGAATCTCGCCCGTTTCAGGGTGGATGGCCAGCCAGGCGAGGCCGCGCGCGCCTTCCTCCTTAGCCAGGTTCTCCAAATCCGTCAGCTGTTTGCGGCTGTAGTTTCCGCACTCTTTGACACAAATCGCTTTCACAGGCTTGCCCGCGGCCACATTTTCCGCAAAAACGCGGAATGCACTGCCGGCAACGAGATCGGCGATGCTGACAAGTTCCATGCCAAAGCGTATGTCAGGGCGATCGTTACCAAAGCGGTCCATCGCCTCCGCATAGCTTAAACGCGGGAACTGGTCGCTGGCCAAAGGCACGAGGCTGGCTTCTTTGACCATGCCGACCATCAGTTCTTCGATCAAATCGAGGATATCATCCCGCTCGACAAAACTGATCTCCAGGTCCAGCTGTGTGAATTCAGGCTGGCGGTCCGCACGAAGATCTTCGTCGCGGAAACAACGGGCGATTTGGAAGTAGCGTTCATACCCGGCGACCATCAACAGCTGCTTCAACTGCTGCGGGCTCTGCGGCAGGGCATAAAACTTGCCGGGATGCACGCGGCTGGGTACGAGATAGTCGCGAGCCCCTTCCGGCGTACTCTTGAAGAGGATCGGCGTTTCTATTTCCAGAAAATCGCGCTCGCTCAAGAAATCGCGTATGTATTTCACGGCTTTGTGGCGGACGGTCAGGTTTCTCTGCAAACGCTCGCGCCGCAAATCGAGATAGCGGTATTTGAGGCGCAGGCTCTCATCCACCGTTTCATCGCGTGCGATCTGGAAGGGCGGCGTCTTGGCCGGATTGAGAACGACAAGCTCATCTACCCACACCTCGACGGCTCCGGTCGGCAAATCTGGATTGTCCATGCCCTCGGGACGCAGGTTGACTTCACCAGTTACCTGCAGGACATACTCGCCACGCACCTGTTCGGCCGCGTCAAAAGCCGCTGCTGAACGGCCGGAGTTAATCACGACTTGCGTCTTTCCATTGCGATCACGCAGGTCAATAAAAATCACGCCGCCCATGTCGCGCCGCCGGTTTACCCAGCCCGCCAATGTTACCTGCTCGCCGGCATTGTCCGCGCGCAACTCGCCGCATGTGTGTGTTTTTAGCATAGTCCTATCCCTCAAAAACAAAGGCGCATAAGCTGCGCCCAGATTCACCATCGTTCGGCCGTTTCCGACACTGTTTTCAGTGCGCGAAATTGTATCATGGAGCAGTGTCAGCGACAATTTGCCAAAGATGCCTATTATGCGCATAGAGCAGCAAGCTGGTTTTTCAGAGATCCTTGATAAAAATTGACATGAGTAGGGCAGTTTGCTAGAATCAAACACATTGATTGGCGTCGATATTAACTGCCACTATAGTGAGGTAATAACAAATGCTAGAATCACTTGAAGAAACAACCACTGAGACCATTTTCATAACCGATGAAGCGATAGCAACGGTACGTGGGCTGCTGGAAGAAAAGGATGTACCGGATTACGGTCTGCGCGTGTTTGTCGCCGGTGGTGGTTGCTCTGGTATGCAGTACGGCATGGCCCTGGAAGCAGAGGCGCGCCCCTACGATCATGTCATTGAAAAAGGCGGAATCAAAGTATTCGTTGATCCGACGAGCATGATGTACCTGAATCAGGCCACGATTGGCTACGAAGACAGTCTAATGGGCGGCGGGTTCAAGATCGACAACCCCAATGCTGTCTCTTCTTGTGGGTGTGGCTCTTCATTTAAGACAGAGGGCAGCCAGGATGCCGCGTCAGCCGCCGGAGGCTGCGGCAGCTGCGGCTAGATTGTTTGGAGCTGCTTTCAAATAGACCTGTCTATTTGGCGAGGTGCTGATCTTAACGAAAAAGCATCTCGCCTTTTTTCTTAGGCGATTGCCATTGCCATGCCTGTACAATACTTCACAATCGAAGAAGCAAACGATCTACTGCCAACTATTGAACCACTGATGGCTGAGCTCTTAGAGCGCCGAGCAAAGTGCGCGCAGGAGGGCAATCAGATCGCCGATGTCTTGCGCCGGCCGCGGGTAGATATTGGCGGACCGGTGTTTGCCGATCTAACCGCTGAGTTTGTGGCGATCGAACGGTTGCTTCATGAGATTCGAGAGACAGGCTGTGTGGTCAAGAATCTGCAAGGGGGGCTGGTGGATTTCTTAACCCAGATCGACGGCCGTGATGCCTATCTTTGCTGGCGCTACGGTGAAGAAACCGTTGCCCATTATCATGAACTACACACCGGTTTTCGCGGCCGGCAGCCGCTGCCCTGATTCCCCCTGAACTTCCCCGATAGTCAAAGACGGCCAGACAAGGCACGGACTGAAGGGTTATTGGTCTGATTTCAAATGAACGTGCTACCATTGCGCCTGGCTGATGCTGGCCCCAAGAAGAATGAAGCGGCGCCGCTAGGAGGCGCCAAAGCAGCGCATCGCCGCTGCACTTGAACCTTATGGCTGTGAATTATCGCTGTCCGAACTGTGCTTTGCCGCTGCAGGAAAACGAAGGGGAATGCCCTTATTGTGGGCATACTTACTGCCCAGAATGTGGGCTCTCACTCCCCGCGGATGCAGAAAGCTGCAGTAGCTGCGGCGCCGAGTTTGCCGCCTTCTGTTCCGAATGTGAGCAGGAAGTGCCGAACGAAGCCGCAGTCTGCCCTCATTGCGGGACCTCTTTGGAAGAAGAGGATGAAGATGCTGCCCACAGTGATGATGGCAGCGCCATCAATCTGGTTTTGCCGGCGCGCTTCTCGGGCACATGTCCGGCATGCGCATCTCCTGTGTTTCTGGAGGATGGCTTCTGCGGCCAGTGCGGGGCGGCCTTCTGCTCAAACTGTGGCGAATCCATTGCTGAGGAGGAAGAGGTATGCCCCCATTGTCAAACCGCGTTGTACTTCGACTGTCCTCTATGTGGCTTTGAACTGATGACGGGTAGCGACCAGTGCCCCAACTGCAATGCGCTGGTGCCGAATTACTGTACGCACTGCCGGGCAGCACTGCCGCGCGATTCTGTGCAGTGCCCGACATGCTCCACCGCGGTGCGTGTGATCAGCCGCAACAGCGCGCGCGTCATCCATTCACTGCGCTTGGGAGAGCAAATCGTGCAGGTCGCCGCCTGCCCAGGCTGTGGCGGACATCTTCACCTTCATGAAGGCGTCTGCGCATCCTGTGGATTCCGCATCTGCCCTGCTTGCCAGATCAGTCTAAAGCCAGATGAAGCGATCTGCCCCCGCTGTGGGCCCGAAAAAGTTCAGATCGTGCATGCGGGCGAACAAACGCGTAAGTGCCCGAAATGCGGCCACCCGCTCCATGGTCTTGACGATGAGTGTGCGCACTGCCAGCAGTTGTTCTGCCCGCAATGCTTCGCGCCGGTCGCCGATGCGGATATCGTCTGTGGTTCATGTGGCGCCGAATTCGATTTTGAGTGCCCGCAGTGTGGGGAGGTTGTCGGCGCAGAGGATGATGTCTGTTCCTCTTGCGGCGCCGCAATTTAGCTGCGCTGCTTTCCCCTCATGGGCTGCTAGGCCATGAATCTTGCAGCGAATAGGAGGGCTTCTTGACGTGTTTCCAGTTCGCCCGCAGCTTGGTATTCTTCAATCAAACTCAGTAAGCGCCCAATTTCGGGGCCGGGGGGCAGATTGAGATGCTGCATCAGGTCACGGCCGTTCACCAGCATAGGAAGTTTTACAGCCTCGTCATGATGGTTAAAATAGCTGGTAAATAGGGCATCCACCAAACCAAGCAGTTCATGCCAGGAAGATTCCTCTCCCGGCCCATCATGGGTCGCTAGATGATCGGCCAGAGCCAACAGACCTACGTCGAGCCCGTTCACGCCTGTGGCTTTGAAGTAGCGGAAAGCAGCGCGGCGCGATGGGCGAGCACCGAGCGATTGCACCAGCATCAAGGGGCGCATGTGTTCAGAAACAATGCGCTGCGTCTGCGCGATAGCGTCATTACTGAAGGAAAGCGCTCGTAGACGCTGTGCGGTGAGGCTGGCGCCTACCTCGGCATGGCCAAAAAAACGGTAGCGGTCTGTTTCGTCCACGCTCATGGTCGCTGGTTTACCGACGTCGTGAAACAGGGCAGCGAGCCGCAGGATAACACGACCGTCTACTCCGCCATCGATCGCTCGCGCCAGATGCCCATTGAGTGCTTCCCTGTGCGCATTGAGCGTAGTTCGCGCAGATGCCAAGCAAAAGTCAGCGAAGAGCTCCACGGCCGTATCTTCGGCGAACAAGGCATCCTCGAGACGCACGAGCCAGCGCAGGACGGAGATCGTGTGCTGCAAGACAGGTTCATGATGTGGCGGAGACTGCGGTACCGGGGCTAGGGCGGCTGCCTCCGGCAGTACGACAGCCAACAATCCTAGATCTTCCATTTGCAGAAGCGCTTGTTCAACAGCCCGGGTCTGCATGATCTTCAGGAGTTCATCGCGCACGCGTTCGGGGGAGGCTTCATGCAAAAGGGGAGCCGCTGCGCGGACTGCGGTTTCAGTTTCAGGGGTTATGTAGTAACCCATATCGGCAGCCAGGCGTACAGCGCGCAAAGTGCGCACGGAATCATCTTGCAGCGCACCGGCATGTGTCAGGCGAATTCTCCCAGCTTTCAGATCAGCCAAGCCGCCAGTTGGATCAATGATGGCCTCGCTTGTGCGCGCCGTCGCCGGCATGGCCAGGCTGTTGATCGTGAAGTCGCGATCGCGCAAGTCGGCAAACAGGTCGGAACCGCGATAGCGGGCAATATCAAGCATTGTTTCTGCCAGCGGCAATACAATGCGTCCGGTATCTCGTTGCCCATCGAGTACATAGGCGGGAGCACCCATTGTATTGGCGACGCGAAAGGTTAGTGAGACGGCGTTGCGCGGCACGACGAAATCAAAATCATGACTGACTCGCCCCAACAGCGCATCACGGACCGCACCACCGACAAGGTAGACGGGTGAATTCCGGGCCGCTAGGATGGGCAGTGCCTGATCTAGGAGGGCGGCAAATGGTAAAGCGTCCGCCGCGGGATCTTCGGCAAAAACAAGGAAGAAATTTTCGGCAGGATCGGATGCCAACGCCTTGTCATACACCGTCTCAGCCGTCTCGCCAATAGCGATTACGTCATCGCCCGAGATCGCTACCCAACGTCCACGATAAGGAGATAGATCGAACACTACGCTTCAAAAATGTGCTCGAAAACCGCCGGCTTAAGAACCGCGATATAGGGTAAGTTCCGATACTCCTCCGCAAAATCCAGTCCATAACCGACGACAAATTCATCGGGTATCTCGAAGCCGGTGTAATCAACAAATACGTCAACTTCTCTGCGCGAGGGTTTAGACAAGAGAGAGCAGATCTTCAGAGTTGCCGGGCCGCGTGCCAGCAGATTCAAACGCATGTAGTCCAAAGTACGGCCGCTGTCGATAATGTCCTCGACAATCAAGACATTGCGGTTCGTAATCGGCGCTTTGAGATCCATGATGATCTGTACAGCGCCACTGCTTGTCGTTCCCGCACCGTAGCTTGAAATGCCCATGAAGTCTAATTCATGCGGTCTGCTTAAGGCTCTGCTGAGATCAGCCAAGAACATATACCCACCCTTAAGTACACAAATTAGGAGCAAGTCTCCCTGATCGATATAGTCCGCCTCGATCTGTGCGGCTAACTCACTGATGCGCTGCTGCAGCTGCGCTTCATCAATCATAGTACGAGCAACATCATCTTCAAGATCGCGGTAAGCATCAGAAGTCATCATCCAATCTCCATGCGATTTATCACTACTTCATGACATTCACGACATCGCGCCTCATACGCCTCAGACGCGCCGACGAGGACGATGGGATCATCATAAGCAGCCGGCTGTCCATCGATGAGTCGCTGTGTACGACTTGCTTCGTCACCACAAACAACGCAGATTGCATGGAGTTTGCTGACCTCCTCTGCACGCGCCAGGATTTGCGGCGTGGGGCCAAATGGTTCGCCGCGAAAGTCCATGTCTAGTCCGGCGCAAATAACGCGCTTTCCCTGTTCAGCCAGGATCTCACAGACTTCGATCACGCCCTCGTCAAAGAACTGAACTTCATCAATTGCGACAACGGTTGTTTCAGGCGCCAGCTGCCGTAATATCTCTTTCGAATCCGCGACGGGATGCGCTTCAAACCCTATACCATTGTGTGATGTAACCTGCTGCTTATGAAAGCGCTGGTCAATAACAGGCTTAAAAACCTGGACCTCTTGTTTGGCGATAACAGCCCGCCGTATCCTGCGAATTAGCTCCTCAGTCTTGCCGCTGAACATGCTCCCACAGACAAGCTCAATACGTCCTTTTTTGTGTCTTGCCATCATATCTCCTCTATCCTGATCTCCCTATAACTCTAACGCCAATCAACAGCAGAAACAAGGCGATAGGGGGCCCGTTGTTTCAGCAGGAAGATCTCAAGATGGTAGGGAAAACAAAAAAAGGCAGACGCGAAATCAACGCGACTGCCTTCGGTTTTACAAAAAAACCCGTGAGCCTAAATAAGCTGCTCGCTGCGCAAAAAACGCTTGATGTCGATCAGCGCTTTCTGACCGATTCCTGGCAATGCCAACAAGGCATCATCCCCTTTTTCGAGGAGTGCCAACACGTCGCCAACGGTCGTCACATCGGACTCATTAAGCGCGTTTGTTGCACGCGTTCCCAAAGCCATCGAATCAACTGTATGCCTTGATACGTCGCGTCTTTCTTCGGCTTCTTCCACTTCGGTGCGCAGCTCTTGGCGGCGCTGGAGGCGGCGCATGAAGCGATCAACCTGACCTTCCGTGTCGAGAAGGCGCTGAGTACCCGTGTAGAATGGATGCGTACCGGACCAGATTTCAACCGAGATTTCCGGCAGGGTAGAGCCGACGGTCATGACGACCTCGCCTTCGACAATGACTTTGGCGTCAGGATACCATTTTGGATGAATGTCTTCTTTCATAGCTGTATCCCTTTTACTCCTCAACCGGGTAAACGCTGATGACTTTGCGACCGTGCTTAGTTTCGAACTTGACCTGGCCCTCGATCAGAGAGTAAATGGTGTAGTCCTTGCCCAAACCGACATGATTGCCTGGCTTAAACTTTGTTCCTTTCTGGCGCACGATAATATTGCCGGGGATGACAAATTCTCCCCCGTACCGTTTGATTCCTAAACGCTGAGAGTTACTATCCCGGCCATTTCGTGTTGAGCCTGCACCTTTCTTATGTGCCATTATTTATGCTCCTTATCTTCGGAAAGAAGTTTACCCAGAAACGATCTCGTCTATACGGATACGCGTATAGCTCTGCCGGTGACCTTGACGCCGGCGATAACGCTTCTTCGGCTTATATTTCCAAACAAATATCTTTTTTCCACGATACTGTTCTATAACGGTGGCCTTCACACTCGCACCGGGGACAGTCGGTTGGCCAATCTGAACTTCTTCACCATTGGCAAGAAGCAAGACATCAGACAACTCGATCTGTTCACCGACTTCGTTGGGCAGTTTTTCTACTGAAAAGCTCTGACCTTCTTCGGCGCGGTACTGCCGGCCACCACTTCCTACAATCGCGTACACAGTTACCTCCAAAAAGAACCGACATCTAGATAGATGTCGGTCAGGTTAATTATCAAATGTATGGGCAGTGGTAGGGGCCCACACAACGCGACTTAAAATTATAGCTGGGGCTCAAACAGGTGTCAACAGAGGAAAACGCCTCTCATAATACAAGGGGCCCATGAGGATCAAGCGAAATCGCTGCCGGATATCTCTTTCTGCTGCCCACTGCCTTCATTTGCTAGAAGCAGTTCAGCTTGCATCGCCGCATGCATCTTGTACTGCCTGGGCGAAAATCCACCAAGGCGCAGCCCACCCCATGAGCAGTTGCGACAGACATAACGCCTGGCCGGAATACCAAATTTGTCAATCGCTCGATCTCCTCTCTGGCGCCGTACGCGAATGAGTTCCATTTCGTGACAGTGAGGACAGCCTGCGGACGGATAGAGTTGTTCACTTCTACGTAAGCGAAATCGTAGCAGCAAAAAGGTAAAGAGAATGAACCCGGCAAGAATGGTGGCAAAAAGTAACCCTCTTGACCCACTACCCAGCCACGTACTGACCTGAGAGAAGAGAGGGATAGTATTACCGAACGTATCAAACAGGAAAGCTGCCAGGGGAATGGCGAGGAGCAGCAGGAGACCCAGCAAGGCAACAGCCATCGTACCCAGGAGGAACACAGCCACCATATCCTTTTGCCAATAGCCACCAGTCGTTGTATCAGCACTGTTTAGCAAACTATACTTCATCTCAGTCGTCTCTACGGTTTCGGTGCTGTTCAGTTCAATCATAGGTTCCAACCTTAACTTATCGTTTTTCGAGACTCTATTTGGGGACCGGCAAACGCACTCATCTTGTCCTGGTAGACATGGCACGATCAATGCATATGCCCTTCACGCCCTTTTACCAAGATAATCCGCGATCCTTACAACCCATCTTAACATGAGAGGTGGTCCGAAGGCAGGTAGGCATATCTTGTTTTGGAAACGTGCGAAGTGTGCTTCTCTATGATTCAGACTGAAGCGTAATCATGAGGCGATGAATGCGAGCAGCCAGGGGATCAAGATCGAGGGCGGTCAAGACTTCGTCAGGACGGCCGGTTTGTCCAGCCATCAGCAGAAGCGTCATCTTCAGAGAGGGATTATCGTCTTCTGCCCTATCAACGGACAAAGCGGTGATCAAGGGTCGCAGATCATAGCTCTTCGCCTTTCCTTTGCCTTTCTTACGTTCGCGCAGCAGAATCTGCTCTGCCAACAGGCTGTCCACACGCGCTCTCAACGCCTGAGCGGCGATCCAATCCAGAGGCATTGCTGAGTAATCCGCGGAGAGTGTTTGCGACTGCAACGAAGGCGCCTTGAGCGGCACTTCGGCCACGCTACGAATGACAATGCCCGGCGCCATTTTTTCCATCATTTGCCGGCCGGCGGCCGGCGGGTCCAGTTCTTCAAACAGCCAGATGTCCGCAAGCTCATATTCGCTGGTGTAACCAAGTGGAAGTGCCGCCGCGAAGGAAAGGCGCGGGCGGCGATTGAAACCCTGTGAATACGCGATCGGAATCCGCGCCCGATTAAGCGCACGCTCCAGCGTGCGCGCCAGATCCAGGTGGCCAATATAGCGCGCCGGGCCACTCTTGCTGAACGTCAAACGCAGTCGCTGAACATAGTTGGCTTGCATGGATATCCTCGCATCAACACCAACTTACGCGATAGGGTTTGATGTTGTTTGATACTGCGTAATTGCACAATTATTGTAGCCATTTTTTCCGTGCCCGGTATTAGTTGGGAATAAGTATGAATGGCAAAGGATTACAGGTCGGTGATTTGTGCATCTACTTGCTTTATAATTAGGATTATTGGATTGAAAGAGTCAGTTAAGATATGAATGAGTGCGCAGCATCGGCATTAATCCGCTTTGCCAGCCGGCAGGTCGTCTTCCGTGTAGCGCCTGCATGCCCAGCCAATGCGTTTCATGATGTCAGAGAGGGCGCGTATAACGGCCGTTGACCAGCGCCGTGCATAGAAGCAAATAGGCAAAAGTAATGAATAAGAAACAGTACAGCTATTTCCTGGTAGTCGCAATCGTATTGGCTGCATTCGTGCTGCTGATCCAACCTTCGGCAGCGCAAGAGACCTATTCCGTGACGATCATCAAGGACCCAGCCATTGGGGGTAACGTGATCGTCATGCCGGCAGCAGGACCCTATGAGAAAGACGATATATGTCACCCTTGAAGCCAGAGCCGGCAGCAGGGTATTCATTTGTTGGCTGGAGTGATACGTTGGGCGCCGTCAGCGGCAATGAGAAAAGCACAGATTTCTTCGTTGCCGGGGATCATGTCATTACGGCTCAATTCGCAAAAGCGTGGCCCGTCTGTTACCGACTTACGGCCAGCGCGCAAGAAGGCGGCACGATCAGTTTCAAGGCGCCTAACGGCGAATGCTTTGAGGTAGGAGCTTACTACAAGGCAGGGTCAATTTTTACCGTAACGGCCGTTCCTGATCCTGGCTTCGAGTTCAATACTTGGAGCGGAGATGTGATGCCGGGGACGATCCTGACACAACCTTCCTTTGATATCACCATGGATATGAACCGCACGATCACGGCCGATTTTGACAAGGCGTGCCAACCCCTTGAGCTAGTGGACCCCAGCGGTGAAGGTGCGCCGATCGCGGCCAGCCCCACTCATTCTATTGGCTGTGAAGCCGGTTCCTACACGTATCTATTTGATCAAGCAATCGTCTTAACCGCTGAACCTGCCGCGGGTTGGAAGGTTACGAGTTGGGATTTCGATCCGGCGATGGCGGCGAGTACCAGTGAAACCTACAACCTGACCATGCCCAAACTAGAACCGGGAGCGTCTCTGCAAGTCCAGGTCAACTACAGGGAAAAAGCGACTTTTGAGTTCAATACGGATTTCCAGAGCTTTGATGAGAACGCCGGAACAGTCGATATCGTGGTCGTACGCAAACCGGGCACGCTGCCCGATGCGGCAAATATCGCTTTCACGACTGTCGACGGCACCGCAAAGAACGGGCCCACCAGAGATTATCTTCAGAAAATCGGTACGCTTAGTTTTGCAGAGAATGAGCTTTCCAAGACGATTCCTGTCACGATCGTTGCCGATAACAAGGCTGAAAGCCCAGAATCATTTTCTATCGTGCTCAGCAAGCCAACGCCTGAGGACGACAATTACAAGTTAGGAACGCTGGTGTCAACCGAAGTGCAGATCACTGAGAATGCGCCCACGATTGGCTTTGAGCCGCGTGTTTACACGGTAGGCGAATCCGAGGGAAGTATCGAATTGACCGTCGCCGTCTCTCCTCTGCCGAAGAATGACCATGTCTACATCGATTTCAAAACTGAGGACGGGACGGCCGTTGCCGGCGAGGATTACGAAGCGATCAATGACGGATTCTTACGTATTCGCGTCCCCGATGGGCAGGAGGAAGTGAGCTTTCGGGTGACCATCACGCCCGATGCCGTGGATGAGCCTGATGAGGAAACAATCCACCTGTTCTTGACTGACGTGTCCGAGAACGCGCTTCTGCCCGTTAAAGAGAATCCAGCCGATCCTGATGCGATCATCAAGATTGTAGACGATGACAACGCGCCGACTGTTGGCTTCAGTGAGAGCGAGTACTTCGTCAATAAACTGACCAGAAACGCGGCGACTATTCCGGTGGTGACAACGGCGGCATCGGAACGTGAGGTCGAAATAGACTACACCGTCATACTCGAGCGAACCGGAGCGACCGTCCAACAAGGAACGGTGAAGTTCGAGGGCGCCGAGACGAAGAATCTGGAGGTGTCCACTGGCAGCGCCGTCGCTGACGATGTGCTGACCCTACAGCTAAGCAACCCGCTAAATGCTGTCCTTGGTATCAATGAGGCGGGACCGTACAACACGGCAAAGCTCTATGTCTTACCCTATGGCAGTGAAGACTGCCATGACTTACGATTCACCTATGGCGGCTACGGGCAGGCGCCCGCAGCTGCCAACAAAACAAACTCACTGGGCTGCCCCAGCGGCCAATACGTGGCCGGTGAACTGATTGACATCGCAGCCCAGCCCGATCAGGGTTGGTATGTTGACAGATGGCAGGGGACGATTGACGATGAAAGCACGTCAACGGAAAACGCTGTAAAGATGCCAGATGAGGAAAAGACAGTCAACGCATTCTATCGCGTACCCATCTATTTCGCTGTCGTCAATACAGCTCAGGACAAATTCCTGGGTCCAGAAGAAGCAGAACCAAACAATCTTTTTAGCCAGGCAAACGGCCCTATTCAGTTCGGTACCGGATACCTGGGAAGTTTTGAGGAGCAGTCCGACAAGAACGATCTGTATTATTTCCTGCTGGGACAGGAAACAGACGTTGTCATCACGCTGACCGATATCCCCAACAATCGCGATTATGATCTTGTCCTCTACGATGAATCCTGGATAGACGGGGAGAGTGTGGCCTCTTCGCGCGCATTTGATAACAATCCAGAGAAGATAGAAATCACGCTGCCGCCTGGAAAGTATTACCTGCAGGTCTACGCCGGCACGAGCGATCCGAGTACGGAACAATACCGGCTGCGCGTTGTGGCAAAGTAATCAGCTGGCCATAGGAAACGGATTTTCTGTACCAAGCAAGATCAAGAATGAAAGTTCCCGGAGTATCGCCCTGGCTCAAGCAGAGCGTGTGGTCTGTATTGGGAGCTGCTTGTCTATTACTTTTGATGGCTGCGACCAGTTCATGCGTGCGGCCGAGTACAGAGATAGGGATAACGCCGCTTGCCAAGGATCTAGGGGTTGAACAACTCGCCCTATCCGGCAGGAACGGCGAAGCGGCGGAAGATGCGGTCGAAACGGCCGTGCCGCGGGATCGGGGAGGCGCAGAGGCAGGAAGAGAACATATCGTCCTCCTCGGTGAAACATTAAATACCATTGCCGACCTGTACGGGACGGACAGCGAGTCGCTGGAACTCCTCAATAGGATTGAAGACAGCGCTCTGCTTCTCCCCGGGCGCGTGTTGATCATCCCCAGCGAAAAACAAAGCGGCAGCACCCCCTACACTGCAGATCACAGCACAGACTTTGAAATCATTAGTAATCAACAACTTGTCTACGGCCCCGGGGCAAAAGCATTCAACCTCGAGCAATTTCTGGCAGCGTATGACGGCGCCCTACTCTCCTACAGCGAAGAAGTTGAGGGCGAAACGCTGGATGGACCGGCGATTGTGCAGCTTGTGGCGGATCGAACCAGCGTCAACCCCAGGCTGCTTCTGGCCCTTCTCGAATACAATGCGGGCTGGCTGACAGGGGCTGCAGGGCAAGATGATTTTGTGCTAGGTCGTGAGGAGGAGGGGTACGAGGGGCTCTATAAGCAGCTCAGTTGGGCGGCCAATATGCTCAATTGGGGCTTCTACGGCAGGTCGGACGGTGGCATGACCAAGTTCCTGGTCGGGGAAACGGAGATGACCTACTCTCCCGAGATTAGCGACGGAAGCGCCGGCGTGCAAAACTATCTCGGCGCGCGGAGCGCGGCGAACGTAGACGAGTGGCTCATTGATATTGGTCCTGACGGCCTCGCCGCGACGTACCGCCAGCTTTTCGGCGAACCGGAAAATGCCGACCTACAACCGCTTCTACCTGCATCTCTTGAGCAGCCTTCTCTTGCGCTGCCCTGGGCAAGCGGTGAAACATGGTACTTTACCGGGGGTCCACATGGAGGGTGGAATAGTGGTTCAGCATGGGCTGCACTTGATTTTGTACCTTCAGAGATCGAATATGGGTGCACGCAGTCTGACAGCTGGGTGACGGCGGTTGCTGATGGCGTCGTGACGCGCAGTGGAAAGGGCGCGGTCGTTCTCGATCTCGATGGCGATGGCTACGCCGGAACTGGCTGGGCGATCACCTATATGCATCTGGAAAATCGGGGGCGTGTCGCTCAAGGAACACAGCTATCGGCGGGTGATCGCATCGGCCATCCAGGTTGTGAGGGTGGGTTTTCGAATGGGACGCATCTCCATCTGGCACGCACTTTCAACGGCCGCTGGATTTCCGCCGACGGTGACATCCCCTTCAATCTAGCTGGCTGGATATCCGGCGGCCTGGGCTACGAGTATAATGGATGGCTTGAACGGGACGGTGTAAAAAGAACGGCCGATGTTTACCATACAGAGGACAACGCCATAACAGCAGACTAGCTGCTCCCCACTGGTCGTGCTAGTTCTCAGCATTCAAGACGGAACCCGCAGGCTCGTGCGCTATGACTCGACAAACTCACCCGTGACCATGAATATCACGCGCTCGGCAATATTGGTCACGCGATCGCCAATGCGTTCCAGATCGTGCCCTGCTCGCAGAAGGAAACTGGCGCGGCGCACGTAATCCGCATCGTCCTGCATCTCGCTCAACACTTCGTGGCGCAGGTTGTAATAATGCTTGTCAAGTTTGGCATCCTTGTCTATCAGCTCTCGCGCCAATTCAGTATCACGCTCAATAAACGCTCCGATGGCGGTTTGCACCATGCTTCGGGCCCGTTTCTCCATCTTCGGCAGTTTGTGCAAGGAATCAAAATCTCCCTCATCCTCCAGGCGCTCGGCAAGGCTGGCGATATCCGTGGCATGATCGCCCATGCGTTCCAATTCTACGGCGATATGAATTATGGCGATCAAACGGCGCAAATCCCCTGCCGTCGGCTGCTGGGTGGCGAATAGCAGCAGGGCCTGTTCTTCAACGGCATAGCGCAGTTCATTTATTTCCAGGTCGCTTTCGATGACTTCGCGGGCCAAGGCCAGATTCCGTTCCCGAAGCGCGGTCATTCCATTTTCGATAGCGGAATCAACCATGCTGCCCATCTTCAATATCTTATCATCAAGTTCCTGAAGTTTTCTGTCAAAACCTGTCCGTGTGGCAAACGTCATTGGGATCCTCCGTTCATCTCTCTGTTGCTCAAGTGTGGATTGTAATCACAGTTAAGAGGAGCAGCAACCGGTGCAAGTCACCGGCGACAAAGCGCCCGGCATGACTATCCAGGCCAATCGCCCTTCATAGCTAATAAAATAGCATCTTCTGATTCAGTTGGCGAAAAGCTTCATCCATTCGTGAGAACTGGAATGGGCCATCATTCTCCCTCTTGGCGTTCGATATGTTAAGATATGAACGTCGCAGAAAGCAGCGTCAAGAGGACTATGGTTGAGAAAAGGGATGAAGTAACTTATTCACTTCGCCAGGCCGAGAACGAAGACTATGATTTCCTCTTCGATCTTCACGAGGCATCCATGCGGCAGTATATCGAGTCTCTGTGGGGCTGGGAAGATACGTGGCAGCGAGATTACTTTTCGCGGAAATTTGATCCAAACAAACGCCAGATCATTCAAATAGGCGCACGCGATGCCGGAGTTCTTGTCGTTGAGCCAGGCGCAGAAACGCTCTATCTGAGTTTGATTGAGATACTTCCAGAATTCCAGGGACGCGGCGTGGGTACGGCCATCATCACCGACTTGATCGCCCAGGGTCGCGAACAAGAAGCGATGGTCACGCTGCACGTACTCAAATCGAACACTCAGGCACGGCGCCTCTATGAGAGGCTCGGATTCGTCATGGCAGAGGAAGAAGAATATCGCCTTAAAATGATCAAGGAAACAAACAAGGGCAAGAGAAAGCAACAGATGAGATTTAAGACAATTATTGAACCATTTAGAATCAAGGCTGTGGAACCCATTCGTCAGACGACGCGAGAGCAGCGCCAGGCGGCACTAGAGGAAGCGGGCAACAATTTGTTCTTGCTCTCGGCAGAGGATGTCCTGATCGATCTGCTGACGGATTCAGGAACGGGCGCAATGTCATCGGCACAATGGGCGGGCATGATGCGTGGGGATGAATCTTATGCAGGCGCAAGATCCTTCTACGCGTTTGAGGATGCTGTGCAGCTGATTACGGGCCTGAAACATGTGATCCCTACCCATCAAGGCCGGGCAGCGGAGCGTATCTTGTTCGGGTCTATGTTAAGAGAAGGGGATGTGGTTCCGAATAACACCCACTTTGACACAACCAGGGCCAATGTTGAATATAGAAGAGCAACGGCGCTCGATATCCCAATTGCTGAAGGGCGGGAACCCTCCCTAATCCATCCGTTTAAGGGAAACATCGATCTAGATAGCCTGGAACAATTACTCAAGACGGGCGAAGCGACTGTGCCCCTGGTGATGATTACCGTTACCAACAACTCAGGTGGCGGCCAGCCAGTCAGTATGGCCAACATCCGCGCTGCCAGCGCTCTCTGCCGTGAACATGGTGTGCCGCTTTTTCTGGATGCGTGTCGCTTTGCTGAAAACGCCTGGTTCATCAAACTACGCGAGAACGGCTATGCGAATAAGACCCCGCTGGAAATCGCCCAGGAAATGTTCAGCTATGTCGATGGATGCACCATGAGCGCCAAAAAGGATGGCCTGGCCAATATCGGCGGTTTTCTGGCCCTTAATGACGATCTCCTTGCCCAGAACTGCAAGACTAATCTGATCTTGACCGAGGGTTTTCCGACCTATGGCGGGCTTGCCGGCTATGATCTGGAAGCAATTGCTGTCGGCTTAAAGGAGGTCGTTGAGGAGGATTACCTTCATTACCGGATCCGCTCCGTCGCTTATCTTGGCGATAAGCTCAGCAATGCCGGGATCCCAATTGTTCAGCCGCCGGGCGGGCACGCTATCTATGTGGATGCGCGAGCGATGCTGCCCCATATTCCACAAGAAGAATACCCGGCCTGGGCTCTCTCGTTGGCCCTCTATCTGGAGGGGGGTATTCGCTCAGTCGAAATTGGCTCCGTCATGTTCGGATTACAGCCTGATGGAACGGAGAAGCCGGCAGCCATGGAATTGGTAAGACTTGCCTTTCCACGTCGTGTTTACACGCAAAGCCATGTGGATTATCTGGCCGAGGTGTTTCTCTACGTAAATGAGAATAAGGAACGTATCAGGGGCTTACGTATTGTTGAAGCACCGTCTGTCCTGCGTCACTTCTCAGCCCGGCTGGAACCATTGCATCCTCAGCTTCTCGCGGAGTGAGATGCAGGCAAACTTTGATACGATTGGGGAGGAAGGCGTTGCCTAAAGGGCAGCGGATTGTTCCAGTACGCGCAGGACAGCATCGGCCGATTTCTGCCAAGTAAATCTACGCACATTGTCGAATCCTTTGTGGATCAGCTCCTGGCGCAGCTCGCTGCTTCCTGCAATCTGTCGTATTCCTTCCGCCATCGCCTCAACATCGAGAGGATCAATGAGCAGCGCGCTGCCGGCCGTGATTTCCGGCAGGGAACTGCTGTTCGCCGCCAGGACCGGTGTGCCGCAAACCTGGGCCTCCAAGACAGGAAAACCAAATCCCTCGTAGAGGGAGGGAAAAAGCAGCGCTTGCGCCCCCGAAAGAAGAATGCTCTTGTCACGCTCGGCCACGAAGCCGGGCAAATGGATCCGTTGGCGTACTGAACCATCCAGCGACGCGATCGTCTCCAGCAGCGACGTTTTCTGCCAACCCACTTTGCCGGCAAGAACCAGATCTAGGTCTACGCCCGATTGAGCATACGCATGGATGAGGCGCTCCAGATTCTTGCGCGGCTGCAGGGTCCCAATGAACAGCATATAGGGCGCCTTGATCTGGTATTTGGACCAGGCAGCAGCCATTAGCCGTGGATCATCGACCTGTTTTAGCGTGGGATCTAACCCCGGATAGATAACGTCAATCTTTCCGGCGTCGAGATGATAGAGGCGCATCAGGTCAGATTTTGTGGCTGAGGAATCAGCCACTATGCGCCGGCTGAGCCGGCCGTTCATCCGCGTGCTCAAATTCAAATAGGCGACTTGGCTCTTCGTGTGTGCCTGCGGGAAATAGTGGTAGCCAAGGTCATGCACGGTGGCCACACTGGCACCCCGGTAAATGAAAGGAATCACGTGAGCCGGCGTAAAAAAAACATCTGGCGGGTTTTGCTGCAGTTCGCGAGCAAGCTGCACATGCGTCCATAAACGGGGGAATGGGATAATTCGATATTCTACGTGCGCGGAATCTGGGAAAAGCCCGGGGGATGGCGGTTCATTGAAGTAGAGCCGCAGCGTATGCCTGCTGCCAACAGTCTGCGAAATCAACGCCTGAGTTAGGAAGTAGGCATATGCTTCTGTACCCGTACGCTGCGCTGTCACAGAGCGACTGGCGTCAATACCTATCAACATGTCTAGTTGCACGGTGCGCGGATGGTCAGAAAATCCTCGGCAACCCAACCCTCATCACCGCCTACCAGCCGAACCTTGCGCCAGGCAAAACCACCTGATTCCACCGCTGCATCGTCCAACACAGTCAGTACAGAACCATCGGGAAGAATCGCCAGCTCTTCCCCTCCAGGCACATCGCGCAGCGTGAGACCATTGCCGCTGGTACCTTCCACAATTGCCCGGCAAATGATGGGCGTTGCCGTGGGCGTCGGTTCCAGCACAGAGGATGTGGCAGTCGGCGTCGGCGGAAACTGTTCAACCACAATCGTCGGGGTGATTGCAGCGGGCACGCTTCCCTCTTCCCCAGCAGGTGAATCCAACACGAGATCGGGAGAGAGCTGCTGCTGATCATAAATAAGCAGGCCTATCGAAGCCAAGAATAGAAGAACGGAAGCGAGAAGCGTCAACATAGCACGGCGAAGCATTGCCTCTCGCTCAAGCGTGTAGTAGCGAGCGCCGCCGCGGCGGATGCCCCGGTAGGTCATAAGGGCGGCTATTAGCCCACCCAGGGCAAGCGCCAACGGCAGGAAGAATGCGCCCATATTAGGACCGTCCCACCTTGAGGAGTACTTCCAGCGCGATTGGCCCGGCGCGTAGTTCGCGAATCGCATTGGTTGTACAGTCAATCACCGTCGATGCTGCTCCCCCCGCGCTCGGGCCATCATCAATAGCCAGGGCCACAGCGCCTGCCAGTTCGCAGAGCGCCTCGCGCACCGTTAATGCCGGCGCCTTTCCGGAACGGTTTGCGCTGGTCGCCGCAAGAGCGCCGCCACCAGCGCGAATAATCTCCCTGGCCAATTCATGGTCCGGCATGCGCACAGCGATACTGTCCGTTTGCGACAAAGAGGCGGGTAGGCTCTTACGCTTATGAAAAACAATGGTCAATGGTCCGGGCCAGAAGCGTTCGATCAAGCTTTCCGCAATGGCGGGTATTTCAGAAGCCAGCTTTTCAAGATCGAGCTGATCGGCAATGAGTATGGGGATACCTTTATCCACGCTTCGATTCTTGGCTGAATAGAGACGTTGTATCGCTTGCTCATCAAATGCACTGGTCCCGATACCATACACAGTATCCGTGGGCAGAATGAGCAGGTCACCACGCGCAATGGCTGCCGCGGCACTCGGGACTACCAGAGGATCGGAAGAAGAAACAATCTGCGTTGTCACTGTTTCATTCCACAATCCTTGAGGCGAAAAGATCTTTTCGTTTTGCAGAATCCGCCTTCCTCTCATGCCGACTGATCAGTCAGAATCTGAACGATGCGATCCTGGCCTGCCAGGTCTTTGATTACTTCAATTTCCGCGTCAGGAAATGATTCGTAGGCAATATGTCGCACAGCCTGGCCCTGTCGCCAACCTATTTCCAAGAAAATCGCGCCCCCAGGAGTAAGCTTGGATTCTGCCTGGCGCAAAAGTTCACGGAGCAAGTCCAGTCCATCAGCGCCGCCAACAAGGGCGCTTGCTGGTTCATACAATTCTACCCCAACGTCTACCATCGTCCACTCATCATCGGCGATGTAGGGAAGGTTGGCGATGATCAGATCAAAGGGGCCGCTTAGCGCCGAGAGCAGATCTCCCTGAAACAGGTAAACAGGCTGCCGGGCAGCCAGGTTAGCATTTTCTTGGGCCGTCCTCAGCGCCTCCAAGGACGAATCAACAGCGATCAGGGTTGCCGCAGGCATACGCCTTGAAAGAGCGATGGCAATGCATCCGCTTCCGGTGCCGACATCGACCACCCTCAAATCCTGCCTGCCAGCAGCCCAGGCTAGGGCCTGTAATACCAACTCCTCGGTCTCCGGACGGGGGACAAGAACCGATGAATTTACGAGCAGTTCAAAATCAAGAAAGGGAGCCTTTCCTAGCAAATAAGGAAGCGGTTCTGCGGCGGCGGCGCGTGCCACAAGGGCTTGATACGCTGTCTCTTGATCAGGAGTAAGGGTCTCGGTGTCGTGAGCGATCAGGTAACTCTGCTCAACTTTAAGAACATGGGCCAATAACAGTCGAGCGTCAAGGCCCGGTGAAGAGGAAGCCTGGGCAAGTTGGTTAAGACCAAATGCCCAGGCTTCATGGATTGTACGATTTAGCAATGAATGTCTACCGGAAGGATTTCCGGGCGGTGTCAATCAGCGTATCAGACAGTTTCAACAGCGGGGATGAGACCGAGCTTTTCGAGTTCTTGCAGGATCTGATCAGCGCTTTCCTCAGGCGTCCCTTGGTCCGTACGCACATGAATGTCGGGGTTCAGCGGCGCTTCAAATGGGTCAGAAATTCCGGTGAAGTTTGGAATCTCGCCAGCAAGCGCTTTCTTGTAAAGACCCTTCACGTCGCGGTCGATGACGACATCCAGCGGGGCATCGATATAAACCTCCAGAAAGTTCGTGGTACTGTCACGTACATGATCGCGTACGGCCTGATAGGGAGAGATGAATGAGCACAAAGTCCCAACGCCATTTCGGGAAAGGAGTTTGGCAACAAATGTAACACGCTCAATATTCTTGCGGCGATCTTCCGCGCTGAAACCCAGGTCGCGGGTCAAGCTTTCGCGGACGACATCGCCATCCAGGCGCTCAGTGTTAAGACCACGCTCTTTTAGTTTATCTTCCAGGATTAGGGCGATTGTGGTCTTACCAGCGCCGGATAGACCGGTCATCCAAACAACATACCCCTGCCCATTTGCTCTATTTTCGTTTGACATTGTTTCCTCTCTATTATGATTCGTGCCACGACAAGCGTGGCGCATTTTGTTATTCTTAGGCAGAAGCTCGTTTGCCCGTCTCCAGGCGGATAAAGCCCGCTTCTACTAACTGGGAAAGGATCTTGTGCGCGTTTTCTTCAGCGCTGTTTCCCAACGTTTCTAAACGCAGTTCCGGATTCTGTGGCGCCTCATAGGGATCATCGATGCCGGTGAATCCGCTCAGCTCGCCGCGGCGTGCGCGCGCGTAAAGTCCTTTTGTATCTCTTTCCTCACAGACCTCCAGAGGTGTATCGACATAAACCTCGACGTAGTGTTCAGTGCCAATCATTCCGCGTACGTCGTTCCGTGTCGCCCGGTAGGGGCTGACCGCGGCACAAATAGCAATTCCGCCGTGGCGAACGATTTCTGCGGCAACGTATCCCATGCGGCGCACGTGATCATCGCGGTCTTCTTTACTGAAGCCGAGCCCCTCAGAGAAATGGGTGCGCACGACATCGCCATCTAACAAGGTGACTGTGCGGCCGTTTTCCATGAGAAGGGAGGTAAGCACGGATGCCGTGGTTGACTTGCCGGAATTATGCAGTCCTGTGAACCAGATACAGGCGCCCTGTCGGAAACGGGGCGGGTATGTCTCCGCCAGAATTTCAGCAACCTCGGGACGGGTAAACCAATCCGGGAGCTGCCGCCCGCTCTGCAGGTAATCTTCACGAACCTGCGTTCCCGAAATCGAGGCCGTGCGCGTTTCACCGTCAATCTTTGAAATCTCTTCGTATCGCTCCTCGTCGGGCAGGTAGACCATCATGCGGAAAGGAACAACAGCGACGCCCAGTTCATCACTCAAGCTTTCGACGAGTTCCTGCGCGTCGTAGGGTCCATAAAATGGTTCACCCTTGGAGTCTACACCGGGCCCGGCATGGTCGCGACCAACAATCAAATGGTTTGCCCCGTAGTTGCGACGAATCAATGCGTGCCAGACTGCTTCCCGCGGTCCCGCCATACGCATGGCTAAGGGCAGCAAAGAGAGCAGGATGCGATCCGGATCATAGTAACGTTGGGCAAGCGCGCGGTAGGTACGTACGCGCGTATAATGGTCGACATCACCGGGCCGCGTCATACCCACAACCGGGTGCAGCAAAAGGACGCCGTCCTTCTCTTGTGTCGCGCGTTTGGTCAATTCCTCATGCACGCGATGCAGCGGATTGCGTGTCTGGAAGGCGATCACGTTCTCGTGACCATATTGTCCCAGTGTGGCGCGTGTTTCTGCCGGTGTCATGCGGATATCCTTGAAGTCATAGTGTGAAGGCAGGCGCAGCACTTGCAGCGGTCCGGAAAGATTGTATTTGCCCCAGCGATGCATTTCGGCAACCAGCGGGTGGCGTAGATCCTGCGAGCCAAACGCTTTCTGAGCGACTTCTTCGAGATCCCATTCGTAGATCTCTTCAATTTTCATAATGGCCAACAGTTCATTTTGCGGGCTTCTCAGGGCAATGTCCTGGCCTACTTCAATTTGCCCTACTTCGTCTTCTTCAACCGGCAGCGTGATCGGCAGCGGGAAGATATACCCGTTGGTCAGCCGCATCGTGTCCAAAACACTTTGGTGATCCGCCTCTGACATGAAACGGTCGAGCGGTGAAAAAGCCCCCACAGCCATCAGCTCAAGGTCACAAACCGCACGCTCCGAAATGCGGATTGAGGGCAGTTGGCCGGCATACTCTATAGCTTTGGCCAGATCTTCCTCGGCAACCATCAAATCTACTAACCGGCCACCATATGGCTCGATCAACTCTGCACTTTGCTCAGTAGCTTGCAACATCACATTCTCCTTTTCCCATCCTCCGGATTCCACTATTTATGCCAACCACCAGGGACGAGAGTTTCTTCCATACGTTAACAAACGCCAGGGTTTTTCGGAAAGGAAATAACGCTGGCGTCTCAATCTTTGTAGGCTTGATCTTCCTTGCTTGAAGACCAACCATCTGTAAACAATAAAAAGGGCCGACAATCGATATCGTCGACCGTGTATTAGTCTAATCTGGCAACCTTACAGCCCAGGTTAACGTGAAAAAGCTGCCGCCTATGGCTGCACCAACACCGTATCGAGCATGATGCCCACATTCGGTAGATTTGTGAAACCTTCGCCACGGTAAGGATAATATTTGATCGACATATCACCAATAGACATATCGGGTTCAAGCTCGCCAAAGGTAATGCCGATGCGATTCCCTTCTACAAGTTCACCCACGTTAATGCTGAAGCGGCCGCCGCCATCGCTGCGTCCTGCCCCTAACAGCTCCCCGTTGTAGGTGACGTCAACAATTGCCAACAGCATGTCGGGCGGCGCCTGACCTGTTATGACTGTGCTGCCGGCCTGGACGGGTGCATCAATACGGAAACGGGGTTCCTTAAACTGATCGTCAGCCGGCGGCGGATACTCTTCTGGCAGTGCGGCGATTTCCGGCAACTCCTCTGCTGGATAAGCCTCTACCACGGTGGGTATGGTGGGCGCAGGATAACTCTCGGCCGCAGGCTGGTCTGATGAATCGCTTTCCTCTTGCAAAGAGACGTCCGCAGTCGCCGGCGGCGATTCCGAAAGAGGTTCGGCCGTAGCCACTTCGCCGGCTTCTACCGTTGCCACCGGCGCCGATGGTGCAGTTGATGGGCCGCAGGCAGCCAGCAGCAGCGCCAACCCTGCCCCAACGAGGAAAAAACTTATCCGTGGCGACAGGCGCCAACCAAGAACCTTGCCTATTGAGTGCTTCATATATGATTCCTATGCAAATCGAATTCAAGTGGGGGATTATACAGGTTAGTGGGCATGGTGCGTAAAAAAAGGGAAGCCACCGTGCACGGTGGCTTCCCATATTTAGACTGTATTAAGGATCAGGCTTATTGATTGAACCCTTCGTAGTTCTTATTGTCCTGATTCTTACCACCACCGGAGTAGCTAACCTCGTTGGCGATAGCGACAACCGGCTGATCTGCTGTGATTACAACGCCGTTGTTCTTGCCGTCAATGGAAGCAAGGCTTCCGCTAACAACCGTGATTGACGACGGGTTGTTGCTGACTTCGTTAGCCGTGAAGCTTGCACCTGGAGCAATTGGGTTCGCATTCTTAATAGTGACGGTGCCGGGGCCCTTCGTATCCTGGAAAACAAGCTGGATATTGGTGGCTGGGGCAGCGCCGACATTCTGAATCTGGATACCCGTTGTGTTACCCAGGAAATGTTCCTTGGCCAGCGGGATATTGACCTTGGCTGTCGCCGACGTATCGGGGAAACAGGCATAGGTCGTCTGCTTTGTCTTGTTCGCGCCGTCTTCATTGACAACCGCAGCAATATCGGCAGCACTTGACACTTCCACGGAACCGATGGAACCGGCGGCAAAGCCTTCATTGGGCGCGTAGAATGTTACGGCGCCATTGGCATCAGCCGTCTTCTTTTTGACGATGGGTGATCCACCTGCACGCGGCGTGAAGGTCATGGTGATTTCCTGAGCAGAGTTGCTCACATTCTGAACCTGCAAACCGGTGGAGGATTGCTGCCCTGCAAACTGGCTGCGATAAAGCGGGCAGTAGGCAACCTTGGAGAAGTCATTGGGCGTGAAGGCTTTGGAAGCCATCAAGTTCAAACCAACGGCGGCTCCTTCCTCATGCTCGAGGGCAGAACCAGCAAGCGGCTGCGTACCATCAACAGTCAATGACCCAACCTGGCCGTTGCCTGCGGGAACACCGGCATCGCTAGGAGATACGATGACCATCGCGTTCGGCTTCACACCGGGATATGTTTTCGAGTAAGAGTTGCCATCACGCATAACGTAGTTAGCGGTGATATCGTTGCTGCTAGTGCTTGCATTCTGCACGTAGAATGTCGTCGTGCGTGCAACATGGTTATTCTTGACGAGCGGGAAGACGATCTTAGTGGCCACATCGGCGCCGTCTGTACCCTGGTACTGGCCATTCGCCTCACCCGTGCCAACGTTGTTCACGTTGACAATAGCCGCGATCGGCTGGTCGGCGCTGACAACAGCCGAACCAACGAAGCCGGCCGGGACGGGGCAGTCACCTGATGTTTGATAAGTGGTCGAACCACCGGCGTCAACAGTGCGGCTTCCACAATCAAACGAGCTGCCATCTGGCGCGTAAGCCATGAAAGAAACGGAGGCAGATGAACCGCCAACATTCTGAATCTGCTGGCCGGACAACCAACCGGAACCAGGGAGGCCACCCTGGGCGCCAACAAAACCAACAGCGAGCAAGAGCACGCCTACAACAATAAAGGGAATCAGCTTTTTCATAGTATCTCCTTCAATATCTCACTATTATTCGAGAATGACATTAAACTCCTTATAATGATAGCGTGGGCAAGCCACTCCGTTCAATAACCCGATCGGAGTATTTTGGCCGGATTAGAGGTGATTTTTCGCCAAGAATGGCGGCACAACGTCCGCAACCCGCCTAGGAACCTACCCTTTCTCATTAGGAATCAGGCTGGGGCACAGCGATCATGATACAGTTGCGGACGCACCAATTTTGGGGGACGAAGAGGCTCCTGGGAAGAGAGAATTCGTATGATGGAACAGGCAGGGCAGAGTCATTTGACAAGAATCAATCCAGCCGGATCCAAGCGCATCAAGATCTTGATCGAGTCCGGGGCTCTCCTTATGCTTGCTCTTTTTGCTATGTACATTATCCGCCTGCCAGTCATCATGGACCCCAGAAGCGAACACGTCAATATGGTCGTGTTCATGGTTGACGACCTGGATGAGAGCTCTTTCGATCAACTGCTCTCCGCCGATCTGCTGCCTAACATCGAGGAACATATTATCAGCAGAGGGGTTCGCTTCCGCGATTCGGTCGTGACCAACTCGGCCTGCTGCCCATCAAGAGCCTCCTTCCTTACCGGTCAATACGCCCATAACCATGGCGTCAATTCCATCGGCGGCACAAGCGGCGGCATGCAGGGGTTTCACCCAGATGGAGATATTGATCGGCCGTCGATCGCCACGTGGCTGAGTGCAATGGAGCCGGAAACGATGGGCACAAGCTACATGACGGGCATCATCGGCAAATACTTCAACCATTACCGCCCTGATGAAGACGGCGCCTATCCGATCCCCGCCGGCTGGGATTTCTGGCGCGTGATCAACGCCACGGCTGCCCATCAACTTGAGCCCGGCGAATATGAAATCGTCGACAACACAGGAACGGCGACAGCGCCAATGGTTTATCAGACGCGCCAGATAGGGGAATACGCCAAGCAATTCTTCGGCGGTGAGCGGTCGGATACAGGACCTGTCTGGACAGAAGCGGGAAAGGATGCCTTTTTTCTCTATTTGACGCCAACCGCACCTCATGTTATCGGCCTGCCTGAAGATACCACGCATTATGCATCCTGCTCGCGCACCCATCCGCAGTGGCTGGAACGCGTCGTTCCCGATTCAGCGGATACGTTCGGGTACTCGCCCCAAGATTATCGTCTGCCCGGGTTTCCGGCGTGCGACGGGCAGTATCCGGCCGGCTGCTTGCGCACTGATGGAGCAGACGGCGTTATTCCCCTGGCAGGGTTTGAGATCCCCGGCATCTCGCGTCTCGGATCAGAACAAGCATTTCTAGACACCTATGATCAAGGGGACATTCGTGAGGCGAACGAAGCGCTGCGTCCTGCTTGGATAGATTTCCAATGGGACCCGCTCAGGTGCAGCGACAACTTTGATTTATTACAGCGCCAGCATCTGGACCGCCTGGAGTCCATGCTCTCCATTGATGTACTAGTAGGCGAAGTGATTCAAGAATTAGAGAGTCAAGGCGTCCTTGATGAGACCTTGATCATTTTTACATCCGATAACGGATTTATGCTCGGAGAACATCGCCTGGGCAACAAGCAGGTTGCCTACGAGGAAGCGATTCGCGTTCCCTTGGTTGTGCGACCGCCCGGTTCAAAGATCACAGAAGGAAGAATCAGCGATGAACTGGTCGCCAATATCGATCTCGCGCCGACGATATTGGATTACGCGGGACGATCATGGGAAACGTTTGCTGTTGACGGCCGTTCGCTGCGCCCCCTGCTCGAAGAGCGGGCCACAACGTGGCGCGACCGGCTGCTGATCGAGCATTGGCACCCGGACGGGCTGGAAGATGTATTGACAGCCCCTGACCAATGGTGGCGGGTGCCGACGCATATGACGCTGCGCACGGCCGCATCTGCAGAGACAGGGCCGGGTCTCACCTTGATCGAATATGATGACGCTGACTGGGGAAACAAGGATCCACTCTGGATTGACTTCTATGGCAGTCCTGGCTACAAGAGCAGTTTTCTTTACGATCTTCAGGCCAATCCCAGCCAGACAGAAAACTTAATTGCGGAGGACAGCTACGCGAATATCGCCGCAGCGCTCAGCGAAGCGCTCCACAATCTGCAAACTTGTGAGGGTGACTCTTGCCGGCAGGCCGACTTGGAATAAGTATCGTTCATCCCAAGTAACCAAGATTCTTCAGCCGCTCGACAAGTTCTGTTTCATCGGCATCCGACCAATCTAGTTTGACGTCGTCGCGAACACTCATTTCGCGCTCCTCATAGCGGGGATCGTTCACTTCAAGAAATTCTTCGGAAAAGAGCGTCTCAATCAAGCGGCCGTCCATATAGGTAGGAATCGGGCTGTTCTGTAGATGCAGAAGTGTTGGCGTCAAATCCTGGATATCGTAAGTGTCCAGAGCGCAGCCTGCGGCAACATCCGGCCCAGCGGCCACGAGTATCCCTTCCAGACGATGACTGCCTGTCTCCTTAGTATAAGGCTCGCGAAACAAGAGCCCACGCCGATCAGCAAACTCATACCCCTTGCGCGTCATATAGGTGAAGTCACGCATGATCGCCAAAAGATCGGGCGCCTCGGCCACATGTTCCCCTTCAAAAAGCTCTTCACGCACAAAAACATGGTCCATGACGGGCAGCCCGTCCGCGGGATCAACGATCGTCTGCATCTCGCGCATAATCTCGTCCCGCAGCTCCGCGTACTCCCGACCCGCATTGACGATGCCCAGCGGTTCGCGGCCTCGTAGATTAATAAAAACCTGACCATAGTAACCAAAACTGTACGCCTTCGTTTGCGACCAATCAATCGCATTGACAAACTCCAACCGTTCATCCCGCGGCAGCGCCTCGATGCGGTCGCCCAAGAGCTCCTTGATCCGGACTTCCAGCCAATGAAGATTGAGGCGCGACAAGGTGTCTGAAATATGCTCACGAGTCAGGCCAAGTTTACGGGCGGCATTCATCCAGGCACCTTGCCCGCCGGATACCTCGCGCAGCTTGAGCCAACCGCGCTCTATTAGCCATTCATTGAGAAAAACATCCTGGTACAACGGCCCCGCCCCATGGTCGGACATGATGACGATGTTCGTATCCGGACCCGCTTCCTCAACAATGCGCCCTATCCACGCGTCAATCTGCTGGTACAAATCTAAGATAGCCGTTCGATAGCGCGCTGGGGCAGTTCGGATCATGGCGAGGATGTGTCTCATCCATATGATGCCAATAGAAGTGGCAGATCTCATCACTGTTGCGAAAAACAACCATGAAAAAATCCCAGGGCTTCTGGCGCATCAGGCGGATCGCCGCTTCGCCGCGAATGTCGGTTATTTCGTGAATATCGGCGAGCCATTCATCCTGGCGTTCTTCTTTATAGAAGAATTTCTTATTCACACGATACCCCTCAGCATCCAGCACTTCACTCATCTCCGGCGGATAGCTGTAAATCGAAAAGTCCGGGGTTCCTAATCCGGAGAGGAGAAAACCATTTATTGCTTCTGCAGGGTAGGTCATGGGTACATTCATAACGCCAACCGTGCGCCCATGATCGCTCAAGAGACGCCATAATGAAGTGCCTGCATATTGATCAGCGCGGACAACGCGCAAACGATAGCTGTCGGGCTCACGGCGCACAAAATCGTAGACGCCATGTTTGCCGGGATTCAGGCCCGTGATAAACGACGCCCAGGCGGTTGGGGAGTGAACGGGGATCGTCGACTTCAGTACGCCGAACGCACCGCGTGCAATAAGGGCTTGTAGATTGGGTAGCTTTCCGGCTGCCGCCCACTCTTTGATAAGAGGGTAAGGGGCGCCGTCCATGCCGATGACGATCGTTTTGTGCCCGACTTCACTCATGGTTTTCCTTTCGCGGCTAAGAGCGAAGCAAACTCGGTTCCTCGGAGACATTGCTCAAGCTCACTGTAATTTTGGATCAACTGCGGGTAGTCGGCCGTAACCAGTTTAACGAGTTTAGATTCCGGCGGCTTTTCCTGCGCATCCGCCCCCACAAAATCAAAGATGGGCAAGAAATTCGCCGGATCCTGCCGCAGGTTTTCATAGATCACATCGATATGGCGAACGCCGGTGATGTCGAGCATTCTGCGAGCCCATTTGACGTTGCGCTGAAGGGATCGCATGCGCGCCAACGTCGTCTGCGGATCAAGTTCAATTTGCACAACCGGCAGATTGCTGCGTTCTCCGGCAATGGTATGAGCGATTTTTGTTTTGGCCCGAACTTCATGCGAGATCACGATATCGAGCACATTCTCACGAACCAGGTGGACAGTAGAAATCCCCCTGGCCATGACATAGGGCCAGATTTCAGGAAATGACGCCAACTGCCCATACATCAGTTTGAACCCAACCCTTCCGTTCAGGGCGTACAATTCACGCAAGTACCGGTAAACTGAAAACGGCCGCAGCCGGCTGCGCCTCACCTGTGCATAATGATAGTGGGGATAAGAACGGATGGAGCCGTCCAGGTAGGACTTCGTCTGCCTTTGCAGCTGGAATGAAGGCTTGTTCGCTTTCACCTTCTCAGCAGGCGGCAAGAACAGCTCACTGTAAACGGAAGTGGCAGGCAGCTGATTCAACACATCCGCCAGCCAGGTGGAACCGCTACGATGAGATGTGAGCAAAATGAAATGTCTATCGCCAGCCATCTTATTTTTCCGGGACATTATTGATCTTGACCAACTGCCGAAGATAGAAACGATCTTCAGCCGTGAACACACCCAACAAGACGATCAACGCCAGATAGACGGCCGCCCCGACCGCGATAGGAATGGGCAGCGGCATCTCGCGCAGCGGCCAAACGGCGACGGCCATAACGAGCGAGGCGGCAAGCGGGCCCAAATAAGAACGATTGGGTTCGCTTTTCACTATACGCTGGTGCACGAACAAGTAAATAAGCAGGAAGTAGACGAGTGAAGCAAGGACGCGCGCCAGACCCGCACCCACAATACCAAAAACCGGGATCAGAAGAAGATTCAAAACAACACTGGCCCCCATACCGATCCCCCTGGTCCAGCCGGCCGCGGATTGGTAATTGTAGACCAACATCATGCGCGCGACGGGTATTGTCAGGACAACAACAACGACGGCCCAAATCATCAACTGCAGGACGGGCACCGCGGGCAAGAAATCTGCTCCATAGATCAAGACAATCAGCGGCTCCGCCAAGAGGGTCACGCCCACGGCCAACGGCAAACCCAATATCAGAAGGTACTGGCCTGATTTCCGGTAAACCTGGGCCAGCTTCCTCTCATCCTCCTGGCGATAGCGGGCCATAATGGGATAGAGAGCCATGCGAATGGCCGCCGGTATCAGCAAGAACCCGGTCACCAAAGTCTGCGCAGCCCCAAAAAAGCCGAGATCTTCCTCAGGAAGCAGCATAGAGATTATGAAGGTATCCGCTTGAAAATTGAGTGTGGCAAAAATGCCCAACAAAATGAAGCCTGGTGTGAAGCCCAGCTGTACGCGCGTGAAGGACCAGCTGAAGCTAATCGCCGCTGACTGCGGTACTCTCTTGAACAGCCAGACGAGCGCGATTGGGAAGATGAGTAGACCCGCCATATTGGCGATAGGCATGAACCAGGCGACACTGGTGACCTGGCCTTCATTGAACAGCAGCCAGAAGCCCAAGCCTATGGTCACCGCGCTGTTGATAAAGGCGCCGATCGTGGGCACAAAAAGCAGTTCATGGGCGGAAAACAACGCCTGACAGAGGCTGAAAACCGCTTCCGGGAAGACACCCAGGGCCATGATCAGGATGACCGTCTTGGCCTCATCACTGTATGGCAGATCCAACTGCAAGAACGCCAGCAATCCCGCGTATAGCAGGGCTGTGATGAAGAGGCGTATCAAGAGATAGTTGAGCAGATAACGGCCGCTCTCGTCACGCCGCGGCGAAATCTCGCGCACCAAAAGTTCGTGCAGCCCGAATGTGGACAAGGCGACAATGATCGTGTAGTAGGCGATGCCCAGCGTAAAAAGACCGGCGTCTGCAGGCCCCAGCATGCGCCCGATGAAGATAAAGAGCACGCTCGTGCTTACCTTCATCATTGCCGAGCCTGCAAAAGCCATCAGAGTATTGCTAAACAGGCGTTGGATGGCATTCATAATCGGGTTTCTGAGACTGGGCTAGCTGGTTTCCACCTTCTCGGCGATGCACACCCAGCCCATCGTATGGTCTTTGGCCTTATCAATGCGGTCGAGGTAGTAGAGGAACAGAGGCAGTGTATAAAAGAAGATACCCTGGACTATGAGCTGAAAGGGAAGCTGGATCAATCTTTGCAGATTATTCTGCGCCCGCGGGAACAGCCAGAAATGGAGCATCTGCAAATTGTAGGACAAGAACCAGAAATACCCGCCCATGGGCCGCATTTCAACCACACGCATGCCGCTTTCCTTCAAGAGATGTTCAAAGCCGAACGACGTGTAACGAAAGAAGTCATATGGTTTCTGATGCTGATGCCACATCATGGGCGCGGAAAGATAGTAGCGTCCACCCGCTTTCAATATGCGGCCGATTTCTTGTGTCACTTCCAAAGGGTCATTGACATGCTCTAAAGTCTGCACACAAACCGCGGCGTCAAAGGAGGCATCAGCAAACGGCAGCTTGCGCAAATTTCCCACCGTATCGAGGTTGGTATAGTCCCAAGTATCATCTCCCACCGCCAGATCAAGACCAACATAATTGGTGTGGGCCAGCAGCTCCTTATAGCGCCCTTCACCGCTCCCGGCATCAAGCAGGCGTGCCCCATCCGGAATCTGCTCCTGCGCCTGCTCCAGCAGCCGCAGCGATTCTCGCCAGTTCACTTCAATACGATCGCGCCACCATTTGGGCAGCATCGCCAATTTTCTCTGCCGCGAAAAACGTTTTATCTCACTCATTAGATGTACCCGAGGTCCCGCAAGTGTTGGTTGACGATCGCTTCCTCTTCATCGCTAAATTGGAAATCGCCTTGGCCAAATGATCCGTCAGCATCATCGTCATGATAAGTCACGGGCAGGTGATCGAACAGCTCCTGCAGCGCTCGGCCGTCCATATTTCGTGGAACCGCGCCATGCATATATGCCAGGATAGTCGGGGCCAAGTCAATCAGCTTCGCGCCCTGCACGTCCTGTCCCGCCGCAATGCCCGGCCCGGTGGCGATGACGACACCTTGCGGACGGTGGGATCCCGTCAATGGGAGCGAACTAAAATCCCAATTGTCACGAAGTTCAAACAGCTCAAGCTTGCTCTGATTATATCGAGCGCGCCCCCACCATCCATAATCATGCCACGTAATAACCAAATCGGGCGCCTTGTCCAGGTACGGCCCATGATAGACCTCCTCCCGCCGCAAGACTTCCTTGACCAGGGGCCCTCCATCGGGCGTCCCAAGCATACTCAGATGCTCAATGATGTAAGTGCGCAGTTCTTCATATTCTTCGTCACTGTCAACCGTTCCTTCTGACCCGGGCCCGCTGCGATTAATAAAAATATTGCCGCCGGCGCCAATGGAATACGCCCTTGTGCGTGACCAATCAATGGCCGCCGCGAAAAGTTCCGACTCCATGCGCGCCTTTGCCTGAGTGAACTGATCCTGCATGTTCTTGCGAATTGCGGCGCGCAGTCCTACCGGCATATACTTCTTATACAAGCTCGCCGCTTTGGTGATCAGAGCAGAGCCGCCCACATTTCCTGAGCCTGTTTTGAACGCTAACAAACCATGGTCCGCCAGCCAACGATTAATATTGACAAATCCATGAAGCGCGCCCGCCCCATGATCAGACATAACCAGGACAAGCGTCTTCTCATCGACATGCTGCAAGAGACGCGGCAAATTCTGGTCGATCCGTTTGTACACATCAAGGATCGCCGTATGGAAGGGCGTCTGCTCTGTCCCCTCCGCCATTTCGCGCCAGAAGGCATGCTGGATCTGGTCAGTGGCAGTGTAGACGACGATGCCCAGGTCCCAGGCTTCTTCAGCCAGCAAGCGATCTGCCACCAAGCTGCGCTCATCGATGCTCTTCATGAGGTCAGCGACATACTGCTCCAGTGCATTCTGCGCTCTCGGATTGTAATCGGGATGCACAACATAGTCTGGGGCGATTTCTCTGATGCGGTCATACAACTCAGGGGGATTGGTGATTCCAGGCCCGAGAAGCGTCCCAAATAGACCGCCAACCATGAGCCCTTCAATTCTTGGAGGGGGGAAGGTTAGGGGCATATTAATCGAGATGGAGCGTCCGCCGGCATTTGCGACATAGTCAAAGATCAAGGGGCTGCCAATGCGTGTGGCATCCATGATCTCCAGAGTATAGCTGGCCTCTCGCTGCTGGATATGATCATAAACACTGTGCTTCCCCTGCTGGCAGCCGGTCATGAAACTGATCCAGGCCGGGGTTGTCACAGGCTGGACGGTTGAAAGCAGATCGCCGCTGGCGCCGGCGTCTCTCAGCGCGGCGAGATTAGGCAGGTGCCCTTGCTCTATCCAGGGATCCATCAGGTCCCAGACGGCGCCATCCAGGCCGATGACCAATACCTTTCGGCGGCTGTCGCTTTTCTGTTCTTCACTCATTTTGTCTTGTATTCACCACCTGCTCCCCAACACCAGGCTAATTTCGTCAGGTAGATTGCGGGCAGAGTAGCGATGTTTTTTGATAGGGTAGACGGCCGTTTGGCAGCGATGCGCGCTGTCACGCCCGCGGCAATGAACGGAGACAAAAGCCGTGTTAACAAGGGATAGCGAAACAGCGCCGGCGTCCGCAGCGCCTGCGCATGGTCCACGCGCACCTGGCGCGCATAGTGGCCATTGATGGCGCAGTCGTTCCACACTTGACGCATCGTGTTACGGCCGTGCACATGTTCCACCACCGCCTGAGGACAGAACCAGGGTTCAAAGCCGGCCTCACGCATCCGCGTTGTCCAATCCAGATCATGGCTGTAGGGCAAAGCGACGTCCAATCCACCAACAGCATCAATGACCCGCCTTTCAACAGACAGATTGAGTGTCGGCAAAAAAGGCCTTGGGCGCGCCGGCGCCGTGGTCAACACTTCATGAAACATCGAAAGATTATAAGTGAGATGCCAATAGTTCGCACCGTTAGGCAGCACGCTCCCCCCTACAACAGGGTGGCCTTCCTCATGTGCGGCAATATGTGCTGCCAACCAGTTCGACTGCGGTATGCAGTCACTGTCGAGGAAAATCAACAGGTCGCCGGACGCGGATGCGATACCCAGATTGCGCGCCGCAGAGGCGCCAACAGGTTGACCTGTGTCGATGAACAGTACCTGCTGCGCCGGTCGCAGCAGGCCCGCCTCATCCTTGCCCACCACAATAACCTCAGGGTGGCTGTGCACGCCCTGCTGCGCCAAAACCGCCTCGACCACGTGATTGATGATCGGTGAATTAAGGCTGGGAATGATGACGCTGATTGCCCGGCCAACAGGCTGCGAAGAATGCGCTTCGTGCTTCATGAAGGGTCGATTCTATCACATGGAGTCGGGACTGTTCGACTATTATCCAATGTCTAAACAACGATGCAGTACGCCGCGCCAGAGAAGGGATGACGTCCGGGGGAGATATGATCCGAGCCCTGGGTTGGCAGAATTCGCCGAAAGACGGTATGGAAGTTTAGGTAATATTTATGGTTGACAAGGGAGTAATCTGCCCGTATAGTTCTTGGCAACAAACGCATAGTTGTCACTTTTATCCAGAGAGGTGGAGGGATCGGCCCGCAGAAGCCTCGGCAACCCGGTAGTAGGAAGAATTCCTATCACGTCAGGGTGCCAATTCCGGCAGAGTAAATCTGGAAGATGAGAGGAGACTACAAAGTTGTCTTACTCATTTCTGTGCTGAGTGCACCGGCGCAGAGCATAACTCCAGAATTATTCCTCCGCTCTCTGTCCTAAACGACAGAGATTTTTGCTTTTGGTTCAGCCTCCTCACGGTAATCGGCTCGATTGGGCATACTCACCCAACTTGGTTGCCGCAAGGACAACTGTGTTTTGAAAATCACAGTCTAGGAGAACAGAGCATGACAAGTCTGAGCGAAAATGAACGCGAATTTGGGTTTACGACAAGACAGCTGCACGCCGGGCAGGTCCCCGACCCGGCCACAGGGAGCCGCGCCGTACCCATTTACCAGACCACGAGTTATCAGTTTCAGAACACGGAACACGCTGCTAATCTATTTGCATTACAGGAATTTGGCAACATCTACACGCGCATAATGAACCCTACAACGGATGTCTTGGAACAGCGTGTTTCCGCGCTGGAAGGGGGCGTCGGCGCCCTGGCCGCCAGCAGCGGGCACGGCGCACAAACGATGGCCATCTTAACATTGTGCAGTGCGGGCGATCACATTGTCAGCAGCAGCAGGCTGTATGGTGGAACCTACAACCAGTTCAATTACACCTTCCCGCGCATGGGAATTGACGTTACTTTTGTTGATCCAAGCGATCCTGAGGCGTTTGCCGCAGCTATCGAACCCAACACAAAGGTTATCTATGGCGAGACACTAGGCAATCCGGACAACACAGTTTTCCGTTTCTCAGAAGTGGCCGATATTGCGCAGGCACACAACATACCGATTATGATCGACAATACATTTGCCACTCCCTACCTGTGCCGTCCGCTGGAATTGGGCGCTAATATCGTGACCCAAAGTACGACGAAATTTATCGGGGGGCATGGAACAACCATAGGGGGCATCATCGTTGATGGCGGGAATTTCGATTGGCGCAGCGGCCGTTTCGACAATTTCACAGAGCCGGATCCCTCTTACAACGGGTTGATCTATGCTGATCTCGGGCCGCCAGCCTTCATATTGAAAGCGCGCGTGCAAACCTTGCGTGACATTGGGGCATGCCAAGCACCGCTGAACAGTTGGAACACAATCCAAGGGCTGGAAACATTGAGCCTACGCATGGAACGGCACGTCAGCAACGCACAAAACGTGGCTGAGTTTCTTGACAATCACGCGGCAGTCACCTGGGTTGCGTACCCTGGTTTGGAAAGCCACCCTGATTATGATGTGGCCAAAAAGTATCTGCCAAAAGGCCCCGGCGCCATCCTGGGCTTCGGCATCAACGGAGGGCGTGAGGCAGGAGAGGCATTTATCAACAATCTGCAGCTAATCAGTCACGTTGCCAATGTTGGGGATGCGAAGACGCTGGCAATTCATCCGGCCAGCACGACGCACAGCCAACTCAATAGTGAACAGCTGCAGAGTGCAGGTGTTACGCCAGATTTTGTACGCCTCAGCGTTGGCATTGAAGATATCGATGACATATTGTGGGACCTCGATCAGGCGCTTGCCCATTCGAGCAGACTCTAGATAAACGGAGCTCCCGCAGCAGCCAGAATTCGCGGGAGCACTGTAAAGAGCAGGTATTATGTTTCCAGAAGATTCAGTTGGTCTGGTTGAGACAAGAACGTTTCAGTTTGCAGGAGATGAGGCATTTCTGCTTGAGGGCGGGACGACGCTGCAGCCGGTTACGCTGGCTTATGAAACCTATGGGGAACTAAACGCCGACCGCTCCAATGCGATCCTAATTCTGCATGCACTGAGCGGAAGCGCTCACGCCGCCGGATACCACAGCGTAGATGACCGCAAACCAGGCTGGTGGGACACATGTATTGGTCCTGGGAAAGCATTTGACACAAATAGATTCTTCGTCATTTGCAGCAACGTGATCGGCAGCTGCTATGGTTCCAGTGGGCCGATGAGCATTGATGCGCAGACAGGCAAGCCATACGGATTAAACTTTCCGATGGTGACGATCGGTGACATGGTGCGCGCGCAGCTGAAGCTGATCGATTTTCTGGAGATTGACCAACTGCTTTGTGTTGCCGGTGGGTCCATGGGCGGCATGCAGGCGCTGGAGTGGGCGGCGCATTACCCCGATCGCATCAAGGCGGCCATTCCCCTGGCGACTACGGCAAGACACAGCCCGATGCTGATCGCCTTTAGCGAGGTAGGCCGTCAGGCCATCTATGCTGATCCGGCGTGGAATGGGGGGGACTATTACGACCAGGAACAGAAGCCGGATGCAGGATTGGCCATCGCGCGCATGGTTGGCCATATTACCTACCTCAGTGAAGAAGCGATGCATCAGAAGTTTGGTCGTCGTCTGCAAGACTTGGAGCGCTATGGCTATGAATTCCAGACAGAATTCGCCGTGGAGAGTTACCTGAAATACAACGGGAACAACTTTACCAGGCGTTTCGACGCCAATAGTTATCTCTATGTAACCAAAGCGTTGGATTACTTTGATCTCAGCGCACTATCGGGGTCCGTGGCTGCTGCCTTTGCCGATATCCATGATGTGAAATACCTTGTCGTCAGTTTCACGAGTGATTGGCTCTATCCCAGCTACCACAGCAAAGAATTGGTTCGTGCACTGACGGCCGTAGGAGCGGATGTGACCTATCTTGATATTCAGAGCACGTGGGGGCATGACGCTTTCTTGTTGGAAGTTGAAACCATGACGCGCCTGCTTAACAGCTTTCTGGAACGCCTGGTGCAAGAGGAGCAGATCGCGCTTCCTGAAACGCGGCCAAGCCATTCAGGACTTATGTTCTCATGAAGCAACTGCGCATCCCCAAGCCCTCAGATTTGCGCCCCGATCTCCTGGCGATTGCGGAGTTAGTCCCAGAAGGGATGAGGGTGCTTGATCTTGGCTGCGATGACGGGGCGTTGCTGGCCTATCTCAAGCATTCCAAGAATAGTGTAAGCCGGGGCGTAGAAATCAGTGAAGAAGGTGTGTTGGCATGCGTGCGGCGGGGATTGAGTGTTCGGCAGGGAAATCTACAAGAAGGCTTAGCTGACTATCCCGACAAGAGTTTTGATATTGTGATATTAAGCCAGACTCTGAGATATCTAAACGACCCGCGTATGATTGTCGGCGAAATGCTGCGCGTTGGAGAACGCGCGATTGTCAGTTTCTCAAATTGGGGATATTGGCGTTCACGGTTGACGCTTCTCTTTGACGGCCGTATTCCTGAAGCACCTGATCACACGCAACCCTGGGATGAACCGCCCCGCTGGCAGGCATTCACGATCACCGATTTCACCAATTTCTGTCGCAAGAACGATTTCCTGATCCTTGATCAAGTTTTCCTGTCAGGGCACCGCCGCGGCCATCATTTTAACAATCTTCTTGCCAAATCGGCTGTTTTCGTCCTCGAAAAATCTTGAGTCAAGATCTTCGCCATGCAGCAGGCTCTCAAGCAGGCCCGTATTAACGCGCCAGTAGTCGTTGGCGAACCCTGGGAACCCAATCAGCAATTTCTGCAGCGAGCAGCCCCGCCTCTCCGTAGACTCGCGAAGCGAGCTGTGCCGCCGCCCCATGCATGTATGCCCCGAGAATGGCCGCTTCATAAGGCGACGATCCCTGCGCCAGATTGGCAGCAATCATGCCGGCTAAGACATCCCCGCTGCCGCCCACAGCAAGGAGCGGATTGGCGAATGGCAGCAAAGCAGCACGGCCGTCCGGCGCGGCAATGACCGTGAAGGCGCCCTTAAGGAGGACGACCTGGTTCCATTTCATCGCAGCTGTTGAGGCGATCTCCACGCGGTCTGCGGCCTCTATCTCCACGCGGTCTGCGGCCTCTATCTCCGCCGGAAGCTGATTCAAGAGGCGCGCCATTTCACCCGGATGAGGCGTGAGGATACTGTTCGGTGGCAATCTGTCCAGCCATTGCGGCCTGCGCGCCAAGATATTCAAGCCATCAGCATCGATGACCAGGGGCGGTAGATCCGCGTCGTGCGACAGCAAATACTCCAGAAATGAATCTGCGCCATCCAGACCAGGGCCGATGAGGAGCGCATCATGAGCGAAGCCCACCGACAGCAACTGTTCCGCACTCTGCGCGTCAAGGACACGCGTGGCAGGAACGGGTGGATAGGTTGCTTCCGGAAGCTGGCCGGCAACTGTTGCGCGAATGGCTTGCGGTACAGCCAGGGCGACAAGGCCTGCGCCCGCCCGGTAGGCGCCGCGTCCGGAAAGCAGTGGAGCACCCCAATATTGTGCGGAGCCAGCAGCGACAAGTACGGTGCCAAAAGTCCCTTTGTGTCCGCCAAGCGGCCGGTCAGGAAGCAGAGATCGTGCCAGTTGGGGTGTGACCAGCGTTAGAAGCACCGCAGCGACCTCGGGCAGTTTATCGCTGATATGGATATCGGCAACCACAAGCTCGCCGCACGCCTGCGCACCGGGAAAACGGAAATGTCCACGTTTAGGTCCGGCAAATGTAACGGTCAGGTCGGCGGCGAGGGACAGCGGATCCAGGGCTCCGGTATCACAATTGAGACCACTTGGGCAGTCTACGGCAACAACAAATAGATCGCTCGCCTCAGGCAGACCCTCGGTAGGCAATGGAAGTTTGGCGATGCTCAACAGCGTGTCAGACTCCGACATGCTGCGTTCTCGCGGAACAGCCGCTTTTACCTCCCTCATCAGGTCGGCCAAGCGGCCCGAGATCGGCCGCGTGACGCCGGTCCCAAGCAGAGCATCGACGAGAATATTCGTGATTGATAGACGTCCGCGCAGGGCACGATATCGTTGGTCATGCTCAGCTTCAATTACGAACAAGCCCATCTCTGCAACGAGCTGAAAATTACGATCTGTCTGCGGGTCACGAGGTTTATAAAGATAGAGAGTAACTTCAGCACCCATCTCAGCCAGATAACGACCGGCGACCAACCCGTCACCGCCGTTATTACCCGGCCCCACCATGATGAGAATGCTCTGGTTGGCAACGGGCCTGCGGGCAGCGATGGCTTCGGCGACGCGGCGACCGGCTGTCTCCATCATTTCCGCGTAGGAAACACCAGACGCATCCGCAGCACGTTCAGCATCCACCATTTCCGCGACAGAAAACACTTTTGTGGTCATAGATGCATCTCCATTCAACTCTGTATACGGTGTGCGTGAGAGTATAGAGTGACTTGGCTGCCCTTTAGACGCGGGGAGACTCCCGCTGCTAAACGAGTATACCCTCGGTAGGAATCGAACCTACAACCTTTGGTTTAGAAGACCACTGCTCTATCCGTTGAGCTACGAGGGCTAAGAATCGAACCTATTGTCCGGCACGCTGCGTGTAGAGCATTTTGGGTGGGACTGATTCGCTGTCGCCAGCAATTCTAAACAGCATTCTGGGGGGAGTCAACCGCAGAACGCCTGCGGAGAACTTCATTAATGTGTCCATTTTGAATCATGCCCAACAGCGTTTTTAGGTCGGGAACGATTTCATCGGCCGTAAAGCGAATTGCCCAGTGGTGGACATGGGGAGTGACGGCAATTATGTAAGTCTGGGAACGAAAAGCTTCCCACATTTCCATCGCGGTACCCATACTTACGATGGGTAAATAGGCGATCAAAATGTCCGCCTCACCCGCCTTTTCTGTCATGGTCAGAAATGTCTCCCGGGCACGGTCTTCATCATAGTGAACACTATGTGGATTCAACGCCCAAGGATCGGTAACCTTCGCACCCGGGATGTTTTCTTCGATAGAACGACCAATCAACAAACGGTAATCCTGCTCGTCGATCTGATCATCAAGCCGAACTCCTTGCATAACGCCGGCGATGAAGATATGAGTCATTCGTAAAATACCGGCCGAATGCCTTGATAGACTTTGGGACCACCCAGCGTGCGCACCACGACTTCGGGCGTCCGGCCGATACGATCGGCAATCTCGATAGCCGTCATCGGCTGATTCGCGTTTGCCAATAAAATGCAAAACGCTGCATCTACCAGCGACGCGTTGGTCAAGAAATCATCCGGCAGTTGGTGGAAATAGACGCGAACAACATATTGGAACCCGTCTACTTGGTGTACTTCACCTGTTTGGGCATCGATAAGATCTACCAGATCAAACTCTGTGTCCAGCGCCGCATCATCACCAAACGAAAGGCGCGTCATCAAATAGGTCTTTAGATCGAGATTAGATTCATCCCACCAATCATAGTCAATGTAAAACCGTGTTTCCGGCGTGGCGCGCTTAATCTTGTTCAGCTTTATTTTGGGGCGGGGATTACCTGACAAGTTCCACTCTCTCCTTATCTATCGCTTCTTCAGCGAGATTGATCCAATGCCCAATAATGATCGCCAACTGTCTGAAACGCCGGGTTGCTAACTAGCTCTGCGAAAATTGGTCCCGGAGGGCAGCGCTTGAGCATGTTAAGCGCACTGTAGAGCGTCTTTGCATGAACCGCTTTTTGCGGCGTCAGATCGGCAAGCGTCGGGAATAACTCGATAAGTAGGGAAGCGATAGTACGCTCGTTGGCCTCTGCGCGCCGCCATAAGGCATCAATCGCCGCAACGACGTCGGTCCCGACGATTAAGAGATCGTCATATTCGCCGCCTATAGAGCGACGTTTTAGTTCAAAATTAATGCGATTGTCAACCACAGTGGCGAGTCTCACCCATTCACGCTGCGGCCTTCTACGCTCATAGCGAAGGGCCAGTACGCCTGATTCGGTGGTCGGAGACAGGTGAATGAATCCACCGACGGGAATCTCGTGATCCTCGTACCACGCGCCAAGACCAAAGACGTAGCGGCCTTCTGGTCTGACCCAAGCTACAATGTTCTCTTCTGATTCCTCATCCACCAGGATGACACGCTGTCGCGGGGCATTTCCTGTATCAAACAGGGGGAGCAAGCGGGAGCTCAGCGGCAGGGTGCCAGCCCAACGGTGGGGAAATGTCAATGAGAAAACGGCTGACAACGACTTGTCATCTGCCTCCAACTGTGACCACTCATCATCCAGCTCTTGTTCCAGAAGCAGTAGTTGTGGGGTTAGCGAGGCATCGTCATACTCAACCGGACGGTAAACGAGGCGTGCTGGCGTTTCCTTGACCTCTTTGGGCTGCAAGCGGCGCAAGAACCAGGCCACCTGATCCTTGCCACCCACATCGTCATAGCGATCGTCATTGCTTAGGGCATAATTCAATGAAAATCTCTGAGCCGCCTCGGTGACACTGGGGTCGAGATCTAAGTTGGGCAAGATTTCCTCAACACGCATCGGGCCCCCTTCGTTGATCTCCAGTACAGCTTCGGAGAGGTGCAGGTGCCCTACATTCACGTCTACCATTAAAGACTTAGCAAACCACAGCAATCCTAGTCTTACAAAGTCAGCTTGAGCTTCAAGCGCTGCGCCCAGTTTTGCGGCCAGCAATTCCCCATACTTATGATAGAGTGCCTCCGTATCTAGATCGAGTAGTTCTTTGAGGCTGGCCCCGCCATCAGAGACCAATACATGTGACTTCGTATAACTGACAACGAATTCACGATTCTTTTCCCCAATTTCCACGCCAATCACCTGGAAATCCCCTTCTTGAGGATTAAAACCGGTTCGCACACCTGAAACGGTGCCTTGCACAAAACCTAGCGCGGGGAATACCAGCTTATCACCTTTTTCGTAGCTTTCCTGCGGCTGGTAGATCTGATGGCCCTTGATGATCCGTTCAAGGCTGCGGATCTCCTCATCTACGCGATGCTTCATGAGGACGGCCGTCAACTTTTCAATAGGCTGCGGTTCTTCAGTTTCCAGAAAATGGTTATAAAGCTGCTCAATATCAGATTCCGTGAGAAGGAACCCCTTCTCCCAATAATTTCTCGTCTGCATTTGAGCTTCGATCACATTAAACTCCTAAGTAAAAGGAAGGTGCTAAACGATTCCAGACAGTAACTTCCAAACTGAAATTATATCCAATCCGGGCAACCACTGCCACCGTACGCCGTGGAAAACCCGCGGTCGTTATATTTGCGGTGGCACAGGCTAACGAACCTGAACTAGGGGAACGAAAGTTGGGTCCAGCGCATTCCGTCGACAGGGACATCCATAATGCGCAATTCCCAATGGAGATGAGGGCCAGTTGAAAGTCCAGTGTTTCCCCCGGCGCCAATCGCCTGGCCGGCTTCAACCTTTTGACCCGTCTTCACAAAACTCTCTGAGAGGTGATAGTAGCCGCTCATGACCCCCCACCCATGGTCAACGATTACAGTATTGCCACGTAGGTCCAGGTAGTCATTAAAGATGACCATGCCGTCGGCAGCGGCAAGAATTGACGTGCCAATATCTCCATTGAAATCAGTGCCAGTGTGGTAGATGGAGATTGGGCCCTCGTTGTAGGAGCGACCGCCGCCATAAGGCGCCGTGATCAAGGTATCGGTCACCGGCACCTGAAACTGCCCGTTCCACTGTTTCTCTTCACTATAGCTCTTGTAGATGGTGCTTAGGAAGGCATCTTCGTTTGCCCTGACGGCAGGTTCAAGCAAAGCGTCCAATTCTTGCGGTACGCTGATATTCTGGTCTGGGAACCCGGAATCAACTACGGTTATTTCTTGCTCAAACGGATACCACGGCCGTTCGCCATGTCCGCCAATCTCAATTGGGTAACGACCGGCCGGAAGGAAGGCATCCACGCCGACAAGTGCCACATATCCGCCAGCGTAGGGAGCAAAAGTCAGGATTTGTTCAGCAAAGTGCCCCGCCGGCATACCGTCAAGAAGATTCTCGACAAAGATGGTGATGGTATCCCCCTGTTTCGCGCTCTCCGGCTCAATGCGTATCGCGGTCCACTCACCAGGAAGATCAACATATGGTTCATCTCCCGGGATGCGCAATTTCTGACCCGGGAACAGCCCTGGCGAAAAAGTCAGATCGTTCAAATAGGCTAGGTGCGACACGGGCACATTCTGTGAAGCAGCCAGCTCAAGCAAAGTTTCCCCCTCCTGGACAATGTATGGCCTGCCCGTCAACTCCTTAGCTTCATTTACACCGCTGTCAATTTGCAGTGCCAATTGTTGTCCCACGGCCGGTATGTATTCGCGATTAATGGTACGGTTCGCCGCGAGCACATTCTCGATATCAACGTCAAAACCAGCGGCAACGCTTTGTAAAGAGCTGCCGGCCTGCGCATTGATAAGAACAATCGCCGGGAGCTGGTCTCCCCCAGGAATTATGAGCTCTCTTCCAATCGAAAGTATATCGTCAATCAGCAAGTGATTGACCAGCTGCAGCTGCGAAACGGTCACATCATACTGTTCAGCAATCGTAGTCAGATTCTCGCCTGCGGAAACTGTATGCACACGCGGTCGGGCATCAGGCTCAACGGCCGTATCCGTTTGCGCGCGTGCCAGGGAAACAGTAGAAACCAACAGCAGCAGCGACAGCGCTGAGGGAAAGAATAGAAGCTTTAGCCGTACCCACCCCGGGGATTCGAAAAACATAGGATCATGAGTATAGTACAAGGGGACCGGCCAGAAAAAGGAAAGCGCAGAAATAGCCCATTTATTCTTGCAGCTTTAAGCTGGCCAGTTCATTGAACAGAGCTTCAGTCTCCGCGAATGCGAACGAATAATCGTGTTCCCAAAACTCCGCCAGCTGGCTGTTCCCGGTCTGTTTTTCATACATCAATGCCTGAAGAAACATATCCAACTTGTCACAATCATGAACCAGGCGGGCCTCATCTGTCTCATTTTTCTGCAGTTCCTCCCAGTATTCGAGCATGTGTTGACTAAACGGCAATTCGCCAAGCATCTGCTGCATAGCCCTTCGCTCTACATCTTCTTTGATGCCAGGAGGGAGGATCTTCCAGGCGGGAGTTGGTATATCCGTGGTAAGACTTTCCGGAAGATCATGAAGCAGCGCCATCACAAGAATGGACTCGCGATTGAGTGGTTTCGCGATAAGTTCCGCAACGACCAGGGCGATAAATGCCGTACCGTAGCTATGTGCGGCAACGTCTTCGGCATCGGCAACGCCACGCTGCACCCAGCCGGTACGCACAGTCCGTTTAAGTTGATTGCCATAAAATAAGAAAGCTAAGACATCAGAAGTCTTCATAGAGATGCTCCTTAACAGTATCTGTGACTATTTCCACAGTTGTGTGTTCCCTCTTATATATATTCCTACTTATATATATTCCTACTGGTTTTCACAATAAACAACAATGAGAAAGTTTGAGGCGCAAAGATTTGAATCATGCACCCATGAAGGTAACACTGATCTCGACAGTTAAGAATGAAGGAGAGAATATCCGCGTTCTCCTTGACTCCATTCTGAACCAGACAATGCTTCCTGACGAAGTTGTAATCTGTGACGGCGGCTCCACAGACAATACGTGTGCTATCCTTGAAGAGTACCAGCAATGGTTGCCACTTAGAATTGTCACGGCACCCGGCAGCAATATCAGCCAGGGTCGCAATCGCGCTATCGCGGCAGCGTCCGGCCCAATCATAGCGGCTACCGACGCGGGGGTCGTCTTATCCCCTAGATGGTTGGAGAATCTCGTTTTGCCGCTGCAGTTAGAAGAGAAGCAGGTTACGGCGGGTTGGTTTGAGATGGATCCCTACACCGATTTCGAAGTCGTGCTGGGGGCGACCGTTTTGCCAGCGCGAGAGGACATTAATCCCGAGACTTTTCTGCCATCAAGCCGCTCAGTCGCCTTTCTGAAAAGCGCCTGGGAATCCGCAGGCGGCTACCCTGAATGGCTTGATTATGGTGAAGATCTGGTTTTCGACCTTGCCCTGCGCGAGGAGGTTGGTTCCTTTGCATTCTCCGATCAAGCAATCGCCTATTTTCGTCCACGAAAGAACCTGCGCTCCTTTTTCCGCCAATACTACAACTATGCTCTCGGCGACGGCAAAGCAAATCTGTGGCCAATCCGCCACGCGACCCGGTATGGCACCTACCTGATAGGAGTGCCCATCATCTTAAGCTTGATCTGGAAAGAACGATGGCAGGGCTGGCTGCTGCTGGTTTTGGGTGCGGGAGCATACTCACGGCGCCCGGCCGAGCGACTCTGGGACAGCACCTGGGGCTGGCGCCCGCCTGCACGGGCACGTGCTTTCGCTTTGATTCCCATTATCCGCGTCGTTGGTGATATCGCAAAGATGATTGGTTATCCAGTGGGCTGGGTGTGGCGGCTTAGGAATCGCCGCTCGCTTCCGAAATAGTGTTCCCCATCAGCCGCTCGCAGCGAAAATAAGAGTTTACCCTGCGACAGCAAGGGCTGCTTGACCGGCATTTGGGCGAATGCTATCATCCGTAAATGAAGCGCCGACCTTTGATGTCGGCGTTTTCTGATAATTAAGGTATCTAAGCCAATGGTAGTACAGCGGAAACCTCCGCGCCACCCTCGTCAGGGACCATCCTGTCTCCTGGTATTCTTCGTCCTCTTCGGGATCGCTGTCAGCTTCTACGTCATCCAAAACCGAGATGAAGTGCGTGAGATCATCATTCCTACGGCGACGCCTGAGCCAACTCGTTCGGCAACAGAGTATGCCGTCCTAGCGGAATTGAGTAAGGATGATTCTGAGTTCACGGAAGCTGTCGCCTACTATGAAAAGGCGATAGCCCTTGACGCAACCCGGCCCGAATTCTTTATTCGCCTGATCGACCTATTGGTCAGGCAGGATCAAGCGGAACAGGCTGTGGAAAAAGCGGAGCAAGCCAGCGTATTGGCGCCTGACAGTGATGACGTCTGGATTGCCGCGGCAACGGCCTACATCGCTAATGGGGACAGGCTTGCTGATCGTGGTGACGTGGGAGGGGCCAATATCCAATACGCAACAGCGTTTCAGTCAGCGAGCAAAGCGATTGGCATCAATCCCGAAAATGCGACAGCACACGCTCTGGCAGCCGCAGGGCTGGTTCTGCAGGGGAATGCTGATCTCTATGCGCAGGCCCAAGAACTCGCTGATACGGCGATATTCCTCGATCCGGACAACCCAATCGCGCGACTCTATATGGCAACAGTATTTACCTATCAGGGTCTTTATCCGGCGGCCCTTGAACAATATCAGTTTGGTCTACAGGCCGAGCCCACCAATCCAGATCTGCACATTGGCCTGGCGTACAACTACTATGGAGACGGCCGCATATCAGACGCCATTATCAGTTTCGAAGACGCCCTGGCCGCCGATCCAGATAACGCGAGCGCCTATGATGGGCTGGCCCATATGTATATCCAGCTGGGCGATGCCCCGTTGGCTGAACAAAATGCAATCCAGGCTGTGGAGTTGAATCCCGATATTGCCCGCGCGCAAGGCAGATTGGGAGAAGCATATTTTCGTCAGAACAACTATCTTAATGCCATCCCTCCTCTTGAACAATCCATCGCCCTTTATGGAAAAGCAACCGATCTCAATGCTCGCTTCTTCAACATGTTGGCCACCGCTTATATACGCAACTCACTAGGCGACTGTCCAAAGGCGGTCCCTCTCTTCCAACAGGTTCTCAACGCGACGGTCAATGCCCTGATCTTAGAAGGCGCCCAGGAGGGACTTGATGAATGTCGTCGTGCTGAACTCGAGAGAAGCCCATAGAATCAGAGCTGCCAGAAAGACTATTTGATCTTCATAAGAATTCTGGCACTCTACCCCATCGACTGCCAAAATTTCTTGACAAGCGGGGATTCTATGTTACAATTTTCGAAGCTTGATTTGGCACTCTATTACCCCGAGTGCTAGACCACAACTTTAACACCAGAAAGCACAAAAACTGGAAATCTTATTAGAAGGAGACTCATTATGTCTGGAACTCTCAAGCCGCTTGGCGACCGTCTGGTTGTTAAGCCACAAGAGCAACTACAAGTGACGGCTTCAGGACTTGCACTTCCTGAAACTGCAAAAGAAAAACCGCAGCAAGGCGAAGTAATTGCTGTCGGACCCGGCCGCCGTGATGACAACGGAAATCGCGTCCCTATGGATATTGCCGTTGGCGACACTGTCTTGTACGCGAAGTATGGTGGCACCGAAGTAAAAATGGGCGATGACAAGTACCTGGTTATGAAAGAATCAGATATCTTGGCCGTTGTCGAGTAATCAGAAACGAAGCAGACGATTAAGAATCTAGACCCCAATCAACGGAGAACGAATCATGGCAAAACAACTTGTTTTTTCTGAAGACGCCCGCCGCAAGCTTAAGAAAGGCATCGATATTGTGGCGGATGCAGTCTCAACGACGCTTGGTCCGAAGGGCCGCAATGTGGCAATCGACAAGAAATTTGGCGCGCCGACCATCACGCATGATGGTGTCAGCGTGGCCAAGGAAATCGAATTGGAAGACCCATACGAAAATATGGGTGCGCAGCTTTTCAAAGAAGCAGCCATCAAGACCAATGATATTGCTGGCGACGGGACGACGACCGCAACCGTCCTCGCTCAGCACATGGTCCACGAAGGTCTGAAAAATGTAGCCGCCGGCGCTAACCCGATGCAGCTAAAACTTGGCATCGAAGCCGGAACGGCCGCCCTCTCGGCCGCCATCAGCAACATGGCGGTGAGCATCGACTCTTTTGATGATATCGCTTCGGTTGCCTCAATTTCCGCTCAAGATCCAGAAATCGGCCGGCTGATCGCCGAGGTCATGGATAAGGTTGGTAAGGACGGCGTTATTACCGTTGAAGAGTCCCGCGGTCTGGAATTCGAGACCGAATATGTTGAGGGAATGCAGTTTGACCGCGGCTATATCAGCCCTTATTTTGTAACGGATACGGACACGATGGAAGCCATCGTGGAAGATGCTTATATCCTTATTCACGACAAGAAAATCAGCTCTGCCCAGGACATTGTTCCCCTTCTGGAAAAACTGGTCCAGATCGGACAGAAGAACCTGGTCATTATTGCCGAAGACGTTGACGGTGAGGCGCTGGCCACATTGGTGCTGAACAAACTTCGCGGCATGATTAATGCCCTGGCTGTGAAGGCTCCCGGATTTGGCGATCGCCGCAAAGCGATGCTCCAAGACATCGCCGTTCTGACGGGCGGAGAGGTTATCACGGAAGAAATGGGTCGCAAGCTGGAGACTGTCCAGATCAGCGATCTCGGCCGTGCCGCCAAGGTTGTGTCCACAAAAGATGAGACGACGATTATTGATGGTCAAGGTGACGACGACCAAATCTCTGCTCGGGTTGAACAGATCAAAGTTGAGATCGATCGCAGCACCTCTGATTACGATCGCGAAAAGCTGCAAGAACGACTGGCAAAACTGGCCGGCGGCGTCGCAGTGATTCGCGTTGGCGCAGCAACAGAAGTAGAACTGAAAGAAAAGAAGCATCGTGTTGAGGACGCGCTTAGCGCAACTCGAGCGGCTGTCGAAGAAGGCATTGTTCCTGGTGGCGGTGTGGCGCTCTTGAATGCTCTCCCGGCCCTAGACGAGGTTGAGGTCGCCGAAGGCGATCCAGCCACGGGTGTCGGCATTTTGCGCCGTGCTTTGGAAGCGCCGATGCGCAAGATCGCTGAGAACGCCGGGATGAATGGCGATGTCATCATTCAGAATGTCCGCCGCGCTCAGCAAGAAGCTGGTGACGACAAGATTGGATACAATGTCTTGAGCGGCGAGTTCGTAAACATGCTCCAGGCCGGGATCATTGATCCCGCCAAGGTCACGCGCGGCGCGTTGGAAAATGCGGCCAGCATCGCGGCCATGATTCTGACCACGGAAGCGCTGATCACGGATATTCCTCAGGCTGAGGCTCCGATGCCCGGGGCGCCTGATATGGGCGGCATGGGCTTCTAGGTCATTGTCTTCTCAGAACAAAGTATAAAAAAGGGTCCCGCGCGGGACCCTTTTTTGTTTTCTTTCTGACATTTCTCGTTGCGATGTCACTCAATAGGCTGCCATTCTTCAAGAAAGTCCAGCACAGCTTCCCGGACCTGAGCGGGAGTCAGGTCGCTCGTATCCAGGTAGTAGTCGCAATTCTCGCGTGCATGCAAGAGCCGGTGATGCTGCTCGGCAATTCGTCGTGGGCCGCCATCTATGTGTGGGCGGCGAATCCTCGCGGCCCGATAGGAGACATCAAGGTAGACCAGGATGTCGGGCTTCGTGAGACGCTGCCACATATCCGCAGTGAACGAATGCTCTTGAGCAGGATGCCTTGCCTCAAAGCCGGCTGCACGTAGTGCGGGGAGGAGGGTGCTCTTCCCTGCCGAACAAGGGCCGACCACGGCAACCCGAAGTTTACTTCTCGCGCTGCCAAGGCTCTCTCTCCGTCTCATATGGGTATTTTGCCCTGCAATCGACGCACATCATCGCCGTTGCGATTACCAAGCACGGAAAGGGTTAGGACACTGATGTCGTCACGCGGGCGGCCGTTGTCCCGCGCCACGGCCTCTTCCAACAAGGTATCGGCAACGATCTGGGCGCTGGTCACACCCTCAGCCAGCAAACGCTCGGTCGCTTGCAGGGGATCATAAACCGGGTTCCCGGACAAGCTGCCGGCATGTCGCAAGCCATCCGTAAAAACTACTATCATCATGCCCGGTTCGATTGGAAGCTCGGTAATGACCGGTTTTGTATGGCGATAGACACCGACGCTGCGCGACGGTTCGTCCAGCTGATATAAGCCTTTGGCCATGGTATAGACAATAACGGGCGACTCATTATTGCGTGAGATCACAATTGTCTTGCTGTCTGTATCGACCGACACGATATTCAGTGTTGCGGTTACCTTGCCCTTGCGATAAGCGTACAAATAGTCGTGTGCAGCACGCGCGGCCGCGCCGTCGCGCACGCCTTCAGCAAGCAGCTGGATCGCCTTACGAGCGACCACGTTACTGATGTTCTTGGCAGATTTTCCGCTTCTTTGTCCGTCAACGAGAACCATCGAGAGCCCTCCGTGAGGTCTCTCGATCATTTCCAAGGTATCTCCGCTCTCGCTGGTTGCATATTTTCCAATTTTGGCGACTGCAAAACTAACTTCCATAGTCCAAGTATACCTCATTCCAAGGTACAACTAGCGGCGGCCGGCTCTGCAAAACCGTGGCCAGCTGACACTGCATCATTCCCGCCACGAAATTGGCTGTGGTATACTCTCTTCACCGAAAAACACCCCGTCTCACGAAGATGATTTGACGGTATAGAGTGTGAAGGGTGTACCACCAATCATCCTGCTGCACGGTCAGTTTTTCAGTTGCTGCACAATCCAGTCCATACGCCGGGGTCAGGTAGGTTTGGAAGAAATACTCGCCAATTTTTCTCGCATCAAGTTAAATGACCTGTTAGACATCGCACTGGTAACAGCCGTCATTTTTATCTTCATCTTGCTTATCCGAGGCACACGTGCCGACCAGATTCTACGTGGCGTCTTGGTGATAAGTTTGATCGTCCTCTTACTGATCAGTGTTTTCGATCTCCCGGCATTCACGTGGTTAGTAGAGAGAAGTTTGCCCGCTCTCTTGGTAGCCATCCCTGTGATCTTTCAGCCGGAACTGCGGAGGGCGCTCGAAAGACTTGGCGGGAGCACTTGGCGCTATCTCAATTTCACGCGCAGTATTCGTGAGAACCCGGTGGTGGAAGCGTTTACGGCAGCAAGCTTACGCTTATCTCAAAGACGCCATGGCGCGCTCGTCGTTTTCGAACAGGATACGGGCCTACAGGAGTACGTCGACACCGGGATTCTGCTTGACGCGGAACCATCTCCAGAGCTGTTTCTGACTATATTTAACAAAACAACTGAGCTGCATGATGGCGCCGTCATCGTGCGTGGGGACAAGCTGGCCGCAGCCGCCTGCGTTTTGCCACTCTCCACAAGCAGTCTCTCCGACCGCCAGATGGGTCTGCGACACAGGGCCGCCTTAGGCATTAGCGAGGTTAGTGATGCGGTTACAGTTGTATTGTCTGAAGAAACTGGTCAGGTTTCCATTGCTCATAATGGTCGTATCATTCGCAATCAGGATATTGCGCAGCTAAATAGGATATTACACGCCTTCCTGCAGCAAGGCCCTGGCCAGGTGGGGGAGATAGAAAACGGATGAATTCTTCCGGCTCAATTCTGGGCACCGTTGGCGGACTCCTACTGGCCGCAGTCCTGGCCTTGTTCATTTGGCTCACAGCTACGCAAGATCAAGACCCGATCAGCGGCCAGTTTCTGCAAGTAGGCGTTGATTTTGTGGGCCAGCCGGAAGACAGTATCCTTGTCCAGCCACAAAGGATAAGCGCACAGGTTCGCCTGGAAGGTCCTGAATCGATTCTCCGCCAAGCTTCCCCGGAAGACTTCGAGGCGTTTGTCGATCTTAGCCAGGTCCCGTTTGGAGAACCAGTGCTCACCCCGATCCGGATCACCTCCTCGGCCGAGGACATCGACGTAACGCTTGTGATTCCGGAAGAGGTACAAGTCCTACTTGACGAACAGATTTCCCGTGAAATACCGGTGGAGCTGGATATCCGAGGAAACATTGCTCGCGGTCACACGCAAGGAGAACCGCTCCTGGAACCCGCCTTCATAACGGTTTCCGGCCTTAAGTCTGATGTCGAAAATCTCGATTTCGCCCTGGTAACAGTTTTCTTGAATGACCCTCGAGAAACCAGCAGCGGCCGGCACAGTCCAGTCTTTTACGATCTTCAAGGAAGGGTTGCCAGCACTGTAGACCTGACTCTGGATAATCAGGAGGTCCAGGTAACTGTCCCAATTGAACAATCGGCCGGTTTTGCAGAAAAGCTTATTACCGTGGAATGGGTTGGTGATCCAGCTTATGGGTACAGGCTATTGAATGTGGGCGTTGATCCTCCGTCTGTTCTGGTAGAAGGACCGCCAGAGGTGGTCAATGCGCTAACCAATCTACAGACTGAACCGATTGATATTACCGGCCTCACCGAATCGTTTATTCAGCCAGCAATATTGGACTTACCCGAGGGGATTACGCTGGATCAAAACCAGGAGATTTTTGTCAGTATTGGCGTCGAACCAATCACGAGTACCGATACTCGCAGGAATGCGGTCGAGGTCTTGGGGCTGGATGAGGAACTAGAAGCAATCTTGACGCCTGATCACGTTGATGTGGTACTCTTTGGCCCGCTACCCGCATTAGCTTCTCTTGTAGCGAAAGATATCCGCGTGACGGCAGACCTGTTCGATTTAGATACAGGACGCTATAGCATAGAGCCACAAGTGGACATACCCGAACGCGGCATTCAGGTGAGGAGTGTCGAGCCAAGCGCTATCTCCGTATTCATTACCAGGACAGTAACGATGACGCGTGATCTGACAAGCACGCTGCCGCTCACGGCAACCGGCGAATCCTTGATAACGGGCACCTTCCCGATCACGGAAACAAATCGACATTTGCTGACACCTGTTGCCGGCGACTTCCCTGACAAGGATTTGACTATCAGCGATCTCTTGCAAGCCTCACAGCTATTTGGTGGGCCAGGACCAGAGGGCGCGCTCAGAGGGGTTGCCACATTTGTGAATGAGATAGAATTGGGGATCACTCATTTCTTTGGGCTAACTACCATGCAACTCGACAGAGGATTATGAACAGCAAAGCGATCGTTGCCCTTGTAGGGCGACCAAACGTGGGAAAGTCAACTTTATTCAATCGCATTGTCGGCCGTCGCCTGGCTGTTGTTTCCGAGGTGCCCGGCACCACGCGTGACAGGCTGTATGCAGATGGGGAATGGGGGGGCGTCGGTTTCACTGTGGTCGATACGGGCGGGTTGGAGGTAACCGAGGGAAGGAATACGGCTCCCCTTTCAGAAGACTCGGAGCGCTTCCTTCCGCTGATACGCCACCAGGCTGGTATTGCCATGCAGGATGCAGACATTATTGTCCAAGTTGTTGATGGGCAATCTGGCGTGACTGCGGCCGATCGGGAAGTATCGGCCATTCTCCGCCGATCAAAGAAGCCGGTAATCATCGCCGTAAACAAGCTTGAATCAACGAAGCTTTGGGATACGGCCGTCGAGTTTTACGAACTAGGTTTGGGGGAGGTATTCCCTGTTTCCGCCCTGCATGGATCAGGTTCCGGTGATCTTCTAGATGCGATCGTCTCCGCGATTCCCGCGTCTGAAATTGATGAGGATGAAGATGACTCGCTCAAAATAACGATCATGGGTCGCCCGAACAGCGGCAAGTCTACTTTGCTAAACAAACTAATCGGTGAAGAACGAGCCATTGTAAGTCCCATCGCCGGAACTACGAGAGATGCCACCGACACGAAAATGATTTGGGAAGGCGAAGAAATCACGCTCATCGATACAGCCGGCATAAGAAGGCGGGGAAAAATCGAGCAGGGAGTCGAGAAATACAGCGTGCTTCGTTCAATCAGATCGCTCCAGCGAGCTGACATCGGCGTGCTGCTTATTGACGCCGAAGAGGGCGTTACCAGCCAGGATGCGCACATCGCGGGAATGCTGAGCGAGTCGGATGCGGGCATCATCATTCTCGTGAACAAGTGGGATCTGGTCGCCAAAGACACCTATACCATGAACGAATTTGAACGCCAAATTCGACATGACCTTAGTTTCTTGCCATATGCCCCTATTCTCTTTATATCGGCAATGACCGGTCAACGCGTCAACCGCATCTTGCCTTTGGCAGTGGAGATTAATGAAACGCGCTACCAACGCATTTCCACGGGGACGCTCAATAAATTCTTGCGCGAGGTCACTACACAGCATCCGCCACCAAGCAAAAACGGCATTCGTGTCAAATTCTTCTACCTAACCCAACCTGGAGTTGCTCCTCCACTCTTCGTTTTCTTCGTGAACAAACCGCAATGGGTGCATTTTGGCTATCAACGCTATCTAGAAAATCAGCTGCGTGAAGCGTTCCCACTTACAGGCACACCTATCCGACTCGTTTTTCGGGCGCGAAGTGAAGACCGGTTTTCTTCTTAGTCTTGCTTAGGATGGGCAGGCAGAGTCTATGAATCGAAAAAATCCGTCAACGTACTATGCGCAGACAATGCCCGGCGCGGAAGAGATCGCATGGTTGGAAATTCGCGAAAAAATCCGGGGGGCGGCGTTTGACAAGTATCTCTATGCCAAGGATCAAAATGGGATCGTTGTCTTCGATTATGAGGGACATATCGATCCGCTGCTAGAACTGCGAACTACGGAAGATGTATTTCTGTCCGCCATTGATCTCAATCCCTTATCAAGAGGAAAGCAAGACCTGGCCGAGATAACGCAGCTTGTCGCCAGAAGCGAATCATTGGGGAAGGCGGTTAATGAGTTCTTGCGCTGGCGAAAGCTGAGCGGACCACCCACCTTTCGGGTGATCAGTCGCAAATATGGACAACATCAATATCGTCGCAAAGACATGGAGGCGGCCGTCTTTAACGGCATTCAACTAAGGTACCCGCGTTGGCAGCCAGTCAAAGATGGTGGCCAACTAGAAATCTGGGCGAATCTCCTGGGTTCTCACCTGCTTATCGGCCTGCGTCTCTCCACGCGACTAATGCGCCACCGGTATCAGAAAAAAGTCGAACTGCCCGCTTCCCTAAGGCCTTCATTGGCGGCAGCCATGGTTCATCTCTCCAATTCGCAAGCGGACGATGTCTTCCTGGATCCCCTATGCGGCAGCGGCACCATTCTATTGGAACGCTTGCACTCCGGACCCTATAAACAAATCTTAGGGGGAGACATTGATGAAGTGCGAGTGGACGCAGCTCGGCAGAATCTTCCTCGCCGCAGAAAAGGTCGAAAAGAGAGCACGGTCTCGGTGCGCCAATGGGATGCAAGGGAATTGCCTCTGGAAAACGATTCGGTGAACAAGGTGGCTACAAATCTACCCTTTGGAAAACAGATCGGGTCACTGAAAGATCTTAAGGTTCTGTATGGCGACCTTTTCAGCGAACTAGCCCGGGTGGTAGCCCCGGGAGGGCGGATTATTCTACTAAGCAGCGAATTTGATGTCATTAAGCAAGAAATGCGCCAGCAGCCTGACCTAGAGATTCTAAGCGGTTATTCCGTGGCCACGTTGGGCGTTTGGGGTCGCATCTATGTTGTCAAGCGCGGCTAATTCGGAGCCTGCTTTTGTGTACGACCGCTCCTGCACCAGGGATTGCAGAGCCTCATCGTCTGCCTGTTCCGCGCACGCTACGGTTTGCCAATGAAAGTCTACCTAAGCAGCATCGGCTGCCGCCTCAACCAGAGCGAAATCGAAACGATCGGCCGTCAACTCTTGTCACTCGGTCACATACTCGTCTCCGATCCTGACCAGGCCGACAGCGTTGTCATTAACACTTGTGCGGTCACAAACGGGGCGGCCCGTGATGCGCGGGCACAGACAAGGCGCATCCATCGCCACAACCCGGGAGCAGAAATCTACCTTACTGGTTGCTACGCCACAATTGCGCCCGAAGCGCTGGCGGCCTTGCAAGGCGCCACCCAAGTCGTGCCAAACAGCCAGAAGAATCGTCTGATTCAAATCCTTGATCCAGAAGCAGGCAGCGACGCGGCCGTCTTTGACCAGGAGCCAATTCTGCGGGAATTCCTTAACGGAAACATGGGCAATACGCGCGCCTTTGTAAAGGTTCAGGATGGTTGTGACAACAGATGTACGTTCTGTGTGACTACGCTTGCGCGCGGTGAAGGGCAAAGCCGTCACCTTGGTGATGTCGTTTCCGAAATCCAGACCTTGGTCTCTGCCGGCTATCAGGAAGTCGTCCTCACAGGTGTTCATTTGGGCAGCTACGGCAAAGATCTTGACAACGAAGTATCGCTAAGGGACCTGGTAACCGCGGTTCTAAAGCATACGGATCTGCGGCGTTTAAGATTGTCATCTCTGGAACCATGGGATATTGATCCCGAATTCTTTCAGTTGTGGCAGGACCCACGTCTGCAGCCCCATCTCCACCTACCCCTGCAGTCAGGAAGTGATTCCGTTTTGAAACGCATGGCTCGTCGTACTTCACGCGCGAGCTATCGACGCCTTGCCCATGCGGCCAGAGAAGCAATACCAGACCTAAACTTGAGCACGGATATCATCCTCGGCTTCCCTGGTGAAAGTGAGCATGATTTTGAACAAAGCATGGATTTCGTTCGGGAAATGGACTTTACTCGCTTGCACGCGTTTAGTTTCAGCACGCGCCCGGGCACAGCGGCGGCAAGGATGAACGGCCAGGTGGCGGCCGGCAAGAAGAAAGAGCGAACCAAGCGGATGATCGAGTTAGGACAGAGACTCAGCCTGGCCTTTCACCAGCGTTTTGAGGGACAGACACGTTCAGCACTGTGGGAAAACAATCTTGGGGCCGATCATCAAGGACTGCTTTGGACCGGATATACAGACAACTATATTCGTGTGACAGCCAACGGCCCAGTTGATCTGTTCAACAAGATAACACCCGTCACCCTGCTGGAAGCGCAGCCGGATAAGGTTTCCGCTTCTCTGGCCGGCTCCTATGGCGCGTAGTCAGAAGATACCGCCCGGCAGGGTGGGTATATAATGTCAAGCGCCAACCAGGGTTCCACGTACCAGTCCAGATAGTCCGTCACATGTTCTGCCCAGTAAGCTTCCTCGTGTATTCCTTCATTTAGCACCCAAGTGTGCTCCCTATCGGCAGCCATTAGTGCATTGTGAAGCTGCAGCGTGTTATTGAGCAGCCAATCATTTTCGCCAATGTCCAGATATATTCGCAGGTCATCAAGATCGCTACTCAACCCGGTATCTGACGGATTAATCTGCGGACCACCATTGTAATCGACGAGGGCTGCGCTGTGCCCCCCTACACTAACAAAATCAGCAGCGTGTCGAAAAGCTATCTCCAAAGCCCAGTAAGCCCCGCGTGACATACCACCAATTGCACGGCCCTCCGCGTAGGGGAGAACACAGTAGGCTTGTTCAATATGGGGAATAAACTCTTCCAGCAAGAAGGTTTCATAGGAACCCGAGCCGCCCGATGTGTTATTGGCCAGTGACCCACCAGAAACCATGACGATGATGAAGGGAGGATATCGTCCCTCCTTGATGCCAGCTTCTGCTGCTTCATCCAATCCCAATTCATCCCATATACTGTCTGTGTAGATATTACCGGGCAGCATATACAATACCGGGTAAGTTCGGCCGCTCTGCGAGTAGCAGGGGGGCAAATATGCGCGGTAGCTAATCCTACCCGCGAGCGCGCTGTCAATTTGGCCAGTCTCGATCTGCCCCGCGGACGCGCACGGCGTTGGAGAAGGAATTGTCGTTGCTGTAGGCAAGGCTGTCTCGGTGGGTGTGGGAGTAAGCAAGATTCGGGTCGTCGCCGGCTCGAGCGAATCATCCAGCTGTGTATTGGCCGCGATCTGTCTCGCCTCAGCAGCCGGCTCGGGTGTTGGTGAATGTTGTACGGCAATGTCAGGATATAGAATTGGGACGGCCAATACAGGAATGGTCGGCGTTGGCGGGAATGTTTGAGACTCGGCCACCGCGTGTTCCACTTGGAACCTACAGGCTGTTGACAAGATGGAAATTAACCCAACCAATGTCATCAAACCAGTGAGCCTGACACCTTGTGCGATCATCTGCGGGCTGCCGAGGGATTCAAATTACCAGGGTGATTCGGAGGGTGGCTGGGCCTTAAGCTTGCGGTACGCGCCTTCCCAAACGTCTCGTTTGCGGGTCATTGTCTTTATCTGCATGTCAGTATAACGTGGGAACAACTCAGCCAACAAGCCGGGCAGCAGGTCCCAAGCATCGTTGCGAATCACATCCTCCAGGTTAGCAGCCATCTCACCGGCCCATTCCCATTCGCGAAGAAAACGCTCGGCTTTCATCCAATAGTCTCTTTTTTCCCAAGCAGTAACTGTCTGCTCCACGCCGGCAGAGATTTCCTGGAGAGAAAACACGATAGTCGCAGCCATATCCTTCACTTCGCCATCAAGCGACGTCGTTTGACTCAATCGGCGCAGCAACTCAGCGATAGTACGTTGGTTGGCACTGCGCCGTTTGGCTGGATTATCTATGTTGATGACACGACTCATACTTGATCTCCTGATAGCATTTGGATTATCTTCGTTGCAGACATCGCCAGGGGATGACTTGCTGCCAACGCCAAGGAGAAAGGATGACCTGCTGGGCGAAATCTTAACATGGGCCAGTGAACCTGCCAATGGCAAAAACAAGTCCTCACATGTATTATTAGTTCCAGGCAAGGTTCTTTCTAAGTCCAGCTAAACAGGCTTCTACTAATGTCTCTACCAAGCACACAAAAGAGGAATACAAGATGAGAATGAATGATGTCCTAGGTCTAATCCTGGGCGGTGGTCAGGGAAAAAGACTCTATCCCCTAACTGCAGAACGGGCCAAGCCAGCAGTGCCACTGGCAGGCAAATATCGCCTGATCGATATCCCCATGAGCAATTGTCTTCATGCAGACATAGAGAAGATCGCCATACTGACGCAGTTCAACTCGGCCTCTTTACACCGCCATATCTGGAACACATACAATCGAGATGTCTTCACCCGCGGCTGGGTACAAATCCTGGCAGCGGAGCAGACCCCACACAGTCGAGATTGGTACCAGGGCACGGCCGATGCTGTACGCAAACAGATCGTCGAAATAAGGCAGTCCGGCGCGAAGTACATCCTGATTCTAGCGGGAGATCATCTATATCGCATGGACTATCGCGAATTTGTCGATTTTCATGTTGCCAATGATGCCGATGTCTCCATCGCCATTCATCCGGTCAGCTATGATCATGTAGCTGGCCTGGGTATTCTGCAGCTGAATGAGGACAAGAGAATCACGAGTTTTGTAGAGAAGCCTCAGAATGATGAGGCTTTGCAAGGGTTTGCAACAGGAGATGATCTGGAGAAGCCATATATGGCTTCGATGGGCATCTATGTCTTCAATGCCGATTTCCTGTACGAACTCCTCGATGCGGAGGGCGATGATTTTGGGCATGACCTCATTCCTGGAGCGATTCTAAGTGATCGCGAAGTTTATGGCTTTGTATTCGACGGATATTGGGAAGACATTGGCACCATCCGCCGCTTCTATGAGGTGAATCTGCAAATGGCGGCGCCAAACGCGCCTTTTGACTTCTATGACGCTGCACGTCCTATCTATACGCACGCTCGTTTCTTGCCAGGCTCAGAGGTCTTTAATGCGCGCCTGCACAATGTTCTGTTATCAGATGGCTGTCGCATTGATAGTGCAACCGTCAACAACGGTGTAGTCGGCCTGCGCAGCACCATTGGTGAAGAAGCAAAAATCAAGGAAACCATCGTCATGGGGGCTGATTTCTACGAAACTGACGATCGCAAGGCAGAAAACGCGGGAATAGGCCGGCCGAACATTGGCATCGGTGCGCACACGGTCATTAGCGGAGCGATCATCGACAAGAATGCGCGCATTGGCAATGATGTGACCATACGCTACAACCCAGACCGAGAGGATTTTGATGCGGGGAACTGGGTGTCCGTTGATGGGATCATCGTTGTGCCCAAAAACGCTATCATACCTGACGGCACGGTCATCTGAACCGGTATTCAGTCTATCAGATCACAAGAACAAGGAAGCAAGCTATCTAGGTGGCATTCTCCTTGTGGAAGAACGCCAATGCTTTTTCCGGGGATGCATACTCTTCGGTGATATTTCCATATACTCTTACGCGGTCCTTGTCAGAAAAAATAACCGCAGGCAGCCAATTATGCCCCGCTCCTGGCGGCCGTATCGCCCCCAGATAACCATTCTTTTGCAGGTGAGGAAACTGCCAAATCACCCATCCAAACAATCTACGTACGGCGACGTTCGTCGGTTTATCAGAGCGGAGCGATATCCCGGCCACAGTTCTTTTATCTATGCTGCTCATTCTCCCTCCTCACGGCTCTGGTGCGCTCATTATGCAAGCAAGACGTCCAAAACAGCTTCAGTATCGCGCAGGTCAGCAAACAGATGATCCGGACGGTGCTCAGTGAGGGCTTCGGCCGCATGCCAACCTGTGGCAACCGCGACTGCCCTGGCTCGCCCTGCACGTGCACACTGTACGTCCGCCGGTGTGTCGCCAATAATGACAGCATTATCGCCCGTCATTACGCCATCTGTCAATTCATTTGCGCGCAGCAGCGCAAGATCAATCAAGTGATCGCGATTGAGACGATCTGATCCATAGGCACCGACAACGAATTGCGCGGGATCAATCCCTGCCGCAGCCAATTTCAAGGGGGCAGTAGCCTGCGCATTCCCGGTAAGCAGGCCGACCATGATATGCTCTCGATTGCGCAGATTTGCCAGAAGCACATCGACGCCTGGGCACGATTCAATATGGCGTGTTGGGTATATCTCCCGCGCAAAGGACGCCATCAGCAAATAGAAATCGGGTAGTTTGTGCCGGAATTGATGCTCCTCAAAACCAGCTTCAACAAGCAGGTCCGTAATGATGCGCATATCCGTTTTCCCACCCATCTGATAGGTATCAAGAGATCCGCGGGTACCAAACATCTGCTCCATGGCTGAACCCATAGCCAGGCGACCCGCCTTGTCTCCCTTAATCAAGGTGCCATCAATGTCAAAGAGCAGCAGTCTCACGCTTCAAGGATCCTCTGCATATTGCTCCAAATCTTTGGTGAGCCTTCAGGCAAAGGGCTCACCGGCGGGCCGACCGGGAGACCTCTGGCCTTCAGGATTGCCTTGAGCGTGCCGATACGCGCGCCGGCTGGGATCTCTGCTAACAAGCGGTTTACCAAACGTTGCTGCCGCCGCGCCTCAAGCAGATCGCCGGCAGCAAACGCCTTCGTCATGGCCACAAGCGGTTCAGGAATGGCCGTCGCCAATCCGCTGATCATGCCATCGGCGCCCATAGCGAGTGAACCCAGAGCGATACTTTCATTGCCAGCCAGAAGGACTTTGCCACCTGGAATCACGTCCAGCAGGCGGCGAAGGGCTTGCGCATCACGATTGCTGCTCTTCAGACCTGCCAGGGAAGGCAACAGCGTAAACAGATGTCTGGCGAGGTCGGGCGAGATGCCATTGACAGCCATATGGGGAATGTCGTAGGCATACAGCGGCATCTCGGGGGCAGCTTCGGCAACTGCCTGATAATAGGCTGTGAGCGCAGCATCATGCATGCCGTAGAAAATCGGCGTCACAACAGCGATACCATCCGCGCCAACGAGGGCGGCATGTTCGGCTAAGGCAGAGGCTGAGTTCGTTTGCAAAGCACCGACGTGGAGGAGCACGGGCACGCGCCCATCAGCCGCCGCGACTACCGCTTCATGCAGTTTCCGCCGCTCATCGTCCGCAAGCAACACGCCCTCACCCGTTGTGCCGCCGACAAACAAACCTCTCACGTCTCTATGGATCAAGAAATTGACAAGATCAGGGACGACGTCCAACTGCACCTGTGCGGCTTGCGCAGCAAGGGGCGTGGCCATTGCCGGAATAATTCCGCCAGCAAGCTTCTTGTTCAGTCTCTCAATTCTCTCTGCTAAATTCATAGGTCACCACACGCTTTTTGCTAGATTTTTCAACTCACTTGGCCCGGATAAACCACATACGCAGACGACGCCCAAAGATTATCCTTCGGGCTCCACAGTAAACAGCAGCGGATAGCCATCAAGGCTGGCAGCGAAATGGGCCTTCCCGACACGCCTGTTCGCCTCGGGACAAGGCAAGGTAGCCACATGTGCCTGACCATTCGTGTGCGCAATAAAGGTGATATGTTCCGCTTCAAGCGGCGCAAGCCTAAAAATCCGCTGCAAGATGATAATCACAAACTCGTAAGGAGTCACCTCATCATTGTGGATGAAGACATGACAATTTGGCTCTAGCGCATCTTCCAACAGCTTATCCAGCTCTTGTTCAGTGTCCGCTTCAGCTTGCAGCAGTATTTTTCTCAATTTCACGATCTCAGTTTGATTGTTTTACACCTATTGACAAAAAGCGCGACGGCACAGCCCGATTTATTCCTTTTCTTCAATCGGCTTCAGCGTGATGCGGCGGAACGCTTCAGCGTAATCAAACCCCACGCTCTTCCCAGCTTGAGCATTCCACTCCCTAATTTGATCCTCCGGGTCCCACTCCCCCAACTGGCTCTTGTGCTGGCGAAGCGCCTCGATTTTTAGGTCGATTGTGTCACTGATGTCTATGAACAGATTGTTTTCCTGCCCCCAATTCACATAGACATAGTTAACCTTGTGCCCAGCCAATCCCTCATCATGAAGATCCGGGTACAGCATTGCCATCTCCGAAGCCGGAAAAACAGCGTCCAATGCCAATTGAGCCGCAGCGCGGTGATCGGGGTGATTAATATAGGTGTCGCTGGGGAAATAGAGAGTCGGATCGCCACAGACTACGGCAACTGGACGATGTTTGCGAATCAAGCGCACTAGCTCTTTGCGGATCTCCAAAGTTGGCTGAAGCAAACCATCGTCATGACCAAGAAATATGCATTTCGCGCCAACTACATCGGCGGCCGCTGTTTGCTCTTTCTGCCGAATCTCTGCCAACTCAGCAGCTGATATGCCATCTTCATGGCTGCCGACGTTGCCATCTGTGAGCAGGACATAAACGACGTCAGATCCGGCCTGAATCCACTTAGCTGCCGTACCCGCTACACCAAATTCAATATCATCGGGATGGGCATAGATAAACATAGCCCTTTCAGGAATAAAGCTGTTACTCATTTAGAAAACCTGCCTCTAGCGTCGGGTTTAGGCCATTATAGTTAAAGACGCCCTTGAGGTCACGCAAACTAATTCCTTCAGCCAGAATGTGCTAAACTTAAACTCTGACTTGTGAACAACCGCGTGAGTAATCTTCGACACGAAGCAACGAGGTAATCGTAATGAGTGAATGGTACCAACTTTCCGCCGACGAAGTTCTTGAGAAGCTTGAAAGCAACCCAGAACGGGGACTCTCGTCTGCAGAAGCAGCTAGGAGACTGGAGCAGTTTGGCCCTAACGAACTAGTTGAAAAAGGTTCCAAGAGCCCCTGGCTGATTCTATGGGATCAGATGAAAGAACCCATGGTCATCGTGCTTATCATCGCCGCCCTAGTTTCTATTCTGTTGGGGGAACATGAGGATGCATTTATCATCCTGGCAATCGTTATCCTCAATGCTGTCATTGGATTTTCACAGGAGTACCGTGCTGAACAGGCAATCGCCGCCCTCAAACAATTGTCTGTCCCCGTTGTCAAAGTAAAGCGGGATGGCCACGTTACAGAGCTGTCGGCTCTCGATCTGGTTCCAGGCGATATCGTCAGCCTGGAGACAGGAGGGATTGTGCCGGCCGACGGCCGTCTCATTGAAGAGGCAAACCTGAAGATCGAAGAGGCGGCGCTGACCGGAGAATCTGAAGCTGTTGAGAAGAGCACGGAAGCGATAGCGGCAGAGGATCTGACACTGGGTGACCGGGTGAACATGGTATACATGGGCACCATAGCAACCTATGGGCGCGGGACAGCCGTCATCACCGATACCGGTATGAATACGGAGTTGGGCAATATCGCCGACCTTATCCAGGGTGTAGAAGAGGAACAAACGCCTCTGCAGAAACGGCTGGCTTACCTTGGAAAGGTGTTGGCTGGTGTGGCTCTGGCGATTATCGCTCTGGTCGTCGTTCTGGGGCTCTTGCGTGGTGAGCCATTGTCGGACCTCTTCCTCATCGGCATCAGTATGGCTGTAGCCGCGATTCCTGAAGGGCTGCCGGCGGTCGTATCCATTACCCTGGCCTTAGGAGCGCAGCGCATGCTGACGCGCAACGCCCTAATCAGACGACTCCCCGCTGTGGAAACGTTGGGCTCGGTCACGGTCATTTGTTCAGACAAGACGGGCACGCTGACCCAGAATCGGATGACGGTCACATTGCTCGATGTCATCGGTCGTTCTTTAGAGATTGAGACGCTATTGAACAGCAAGGGTCTCGTACTCGACGCCGAACTCGATCCCACCAACCCGCCGGAGGAACGCACGTTGAGTCTGCTCGTTAAGGCAGGCGCTTTGTGTAACGACGCTTTCCTAGAAATCGATGAGGAGGGCACAGAGCGCTACATAGGCGACCCGACAGAAGGCGCACTCGTCAAAGCAGCGTCCCAGTTGGGTTACAGCAAAGCCGACTTGGAAAGGCAATTTCCGCGCGTTGCCGAAGTGCCCTTTACATCCGAACGAAAGCGCATGACGACGATCCATGAAACGGCCGTCGATCGCCAGCTGCTTGAAGAAGGGTGGCGTGAAGTCCCCTATGTGGCCTTTAGCAAAGGAGGCGTCGACAGTCTTCTAACAGTTTGTACACAGATCTGGACCGGGGACGAGCTTCTGCCTCTGGACGAAGAGATGGTAGAACGCGTAAACAAAGCCAATATGGTCCATGCTCAGCAAGGCCAGCGCGTATTGGGCGTTGCCTTCAAGGCGCTTGATGAACTGCCGCAGCCAGTGAATGAAGAAACCGTTGAGCACGATATGATCTTTTTGGGCCTGCAGAGCATGATTGACCCACCTCGGCCCGAAGTCAAGGATGCCGTCATCACGGCCGTTGAAGCAGGTGTTCGTCCCGTAATGATTACAGGCGATCATCCATTGACCGCACAAAGCATTGCCACGGATCTGACCATTGCCAACAACAACAAGGTCCTTACCGGCCAAGAATTGGCGCAGATGACAGTTGAAGACCTAACTTCAGTTGTGGATGATGTCGCTGTTTACGCGCGCGTATCGCCAGAACACAAGCTAAATATCGTTGACGCTTTGCAAGTGAATGGTGAAGTAGTAGCCATGACGGGCGACGGTGTTAATGATGCTCCTGCCCTCAAGAAAGCCGACATTGGCGTGGCCATGGGCATTACGGGCACAGACGTTTCCAAAGAAGCGGCCGACATGGTGCTTCTTGATGACAATTTTGCCACAATCGTCGCCGCTATTGAAGAAGGGCGCACCATTTTTGATAACATTCGCAAGTTTATCAAGTACACGCTGTCAAGTAATACCGGAGAGCTGTTCGTTATGCTCGTTGGCCCATTCTTGGGAATGCCGCTACCGCTGCTTGCTGTGCAGATCTTGTGGATAAACCTGGTTACGGATGGCCTGCCCGGCCTTGCCCTCGCCGTGGAAGATTCCGAACCGGGCATAATGAAACGTCCCCCGTGGAATCCCAGTGAGAGTCTGTTCAGCCGTGGTATGGGTTGGCGCATTCTGTGGATTGGCATGTTAATGGGTTTGATTTCTTTGGCAGTCGGCTACTTCTATTATCAGGAAGATCCCAATGGCGTGTGGCAGACGATGGTCTTCACAACACTGGTACTAGCCCAAATGGGCAATGCCATGGCCATACGCTCCAACACGGAATCCGTTTTCACTATCGGCCTGTTTTCTAACCGGCTGATGATCATCGCCATCGCAGTTACATTTGGCCTGCAGCTGGCGCTCATCTATGTGCCCTTCCTTCAAAGATTCTTTGGTACCAAAGCATTGGCGCCGCGCGATTTGGCGATTGCGTTGGTGGTCAGTCTGATCGTTTTTGCTGCGGTTGAAATAGAGAAATGGATCCGGCGTGTGCTGAAACGGAGGCAGTAGTGCTGGATAGTGGGGCTCAATCCCCGCTAACGAGGACCGGCTTAAAGAAAGATCTGTCAAATTCAGCGATGCGCTCAGGCCCCATTTCTACAAGCGCCTCATAGACGGTGGCGGCATCTTTGCGAAGCTGGGCGACATTTACGCCGCGGCAGGTATCCGGTAGGGGATCTAGCCACTGACGCACGCGCAGCAGCATTTTTGCCGCGCCACGGTAGTTTTCTCTTTCGATCTGGTAGTAGGCAATACCAACCTGTAAAATACCACGGTAAAGGTCGCGCGCAGCCCCGTCGTCCTGGCGCCACGCTTCTTCTAGATCGTCATGGCATGCGTAGAACTGTCCGCGATTGAATTCTTGAATGCCCCTTCTTGCCAGAGGAGCCAAAGATTCGAGGCAGGCGTTTTGGACGCTGTCATGGTCATGGATGCGCACATACTGCTGCAGCAAGTTGGGCATATCGGCAGTGAAACGCGACCTGGCAAGGACAGTATCCGCGCCCACACGTTTTGCTTCCTGCATCATTTCCACATTTGTATGGGGACCAAAAGCGAGAATCGGGATACGCCGCGTTGCCGGCGAGGACCTGAAAGAGGGTATCCATCGCCGCCAGGGCACATCCGTGTTGGATAGATCAAATAGAAGCAGCGCCGGTTGAAAGCGGGTGATTAGATCAAAGAGACGCCCGCTCTTGCCCTGCAGCTGCTCACCGGGCACGTCCTCGCCGCCTACATCCTCCCCCTCAAGATCAGAAGCGTGACCCAGCCACTCAATGCGATAGCCCAAACCGCGAACGACGTTCCGGATCTTCGTCGTGAATATCAGGTCAGATACAAAGGCAACGATGAGAGGTGCTTCAGCTTGCTGTGACATAGGAAGATTGTAGCAAATAGCAAAGGGAATCCGCTACACAACTTCGGAATCGCAGTTGAGCACCCGCAACCAGAATATGCCATAAGGGGGTAGCTGCAATGAAAGCTGATGATTCTTTGCCCTAAACTTGCTGCCGGAGAGAAGATCGGCCAGCTGTACCTTAGGATTCTGGAATCGCCTCAGAGACAAATTGGCCTTTATTGTATTTGCGGAAACGTTCTGCAAGCATAAAACATGCCTCTCTTCCGACACAGAACTACGCCAAAGAGCAAAAAGCGCGGGATGAATCTCGACAATTTCCTGTCCAGCGGTTGGATGAAATGCGGGTTCAGCAGCTCTTTGGCGCAGCATGTGCACGTAGGGATAGAATACCTGCGCACGCAGCGACGACGGATCGGCCAGTCCTTCTTCAAGCAGCGAATAGTCCAGTTTCTCACGATTAATGCGGCGCTTCTGCCCGCTCTCCAGCACACCATCATTCCAACTCCGCGAACCAAACATACTATGGAAATAGATGCCGGGTACGCCGCGCAGGGCCAGCATGATCGCCTGGGCAGCCAGGAAGCGCCTGGCGACAATGTGCGTGCTCTCCTGTTCACCAGGCTGGCCAAGCGCATCAATATAGCTGATATTCAGCTCGTAAGGGCTTTCGCTGCCATCAGGATTGCTGCGATAAGAAACATAGCCACCCAGTTCTTCAACGCGGCTGGCAATTTCTTGAACGGCTTCATCCGTGATCAACCCACGGGCAGGCGTCAAGCCAATGCCGTCGTGTGAGGCCAGGAAGTTAAAGAAACTTACGCGTGTCGTGGGCAGGGTTAGTGTTGAAGCCCATTGGCTTAATATCTGCGCATCCCCAAGGTGAAATGCATGCAGTGTAAGCGGGGGAAGAGAGAAATTATAGACCATCTGCGCTTCATTGTACCCATCACCAAAGTAGGAGATGTTGTGCTCGTGGGGCACATTTGTTTCCGTGATCAGCAATACTTGTGGGGCCACCTCATTGAGAACAGAACGCATCAACTGAATGATGCGGTGCGTCTGCGGCAGGTGGATACAAGCTGTACCCATTTCCTTCCAAATGTAGGCAATGGCATCCAGACGAATAAGATTGGCCCCTCTTTCAACATAGAGGAGCAGCGTGTCAATAACGGCAAGCAAGACTTCTGCGCTGGCAAACTTAAGATCGACTTGATCTGAGCTGAAGGTTGTCCAGACCTGTTTGGTTCCCTCTGCTGTTTCCACTTCACTTAACAGCGGCAGCGAACGTGGGCGAAACACTTCCGTGAGTACCGTATCTTCAGGAACAACGATGAAATAATCCCTGTACGGCGCCTCACCGGCGAGAAAGGATTCGAACCAACTGCTCTTGGCAGAAACGTGATTAATGACGGCATCGAACATCAAGTGGAAATCGTCCGCTATGGCGGCAATGTTTGACCAATCGCCCAGGGCGGGATCGACCCGCCGGTAGTCAATGATCGAAAACCCGTCATCAGATGAAGAAGGGAAGAAGGGCAAGATATGAATCGTATTGATACTGCCGGCAACCCGCTCGGACAAGAACCGATTTAGTGTCTCCAGCGGCCTTTCGCCCGGCGCCTGTAACATGTCTCCATAAGTGATCAAGATGGCGTCTTGTTCACTCAGGCAAGGGCCTTCTGCAGCTGCGGACGGTTCAAGTAACTTCTGATAGGCTGAAATGATCTGCTGCAAGCGAAGCCGGGCTTCGCCCGCTTGTTCGGCACCATATAGAAAGCTTAAGTGCTCAAAGATTTCGTCACGCATAATAGTCGGGTACTCCAAGTCGAAAATGAAATCGAAGAGTCTGCCGCTCGTTAACTGTCCTCACTAGATGTTGTCAATGATCTCGATCAGCTGTCGCCGCAGTGCAGCCATCGAGTAATAGTCCCTGGCAATCTCAAAATTATGGTTGACCATCTCCAGTCGCAAGTCCTCATCGACCAACAATTGCACAGCTTGATCGGCGGCAGTATCAATCTTTTTCGGCTTGATGTGTGCCAGTCCGGCAGCAGTCGTGCCGCGCACTTTTCTTCCTAAGGAAACTGCCTGAAGCCCTTTGTCTTTGATGTCTGCCCGGTACACAGGGTATTCAAATATGAGATAAGGGAGCCTTGCTTTGATCGCTTCCAGAAGTTGGTTCCCCCACCCTTCCCACAAGCTGGGATAGGTAATGAAATCGGCATGAACGTAGGAATCCCACAGCGTATAGACCTTCTGTCCCCCCACTGTCATCCGCTGACCGCCGATTCTATCTTCGATGAAAATCGCTTCGACACCAAATTCGTCCAATTTTTCATTTAGAGCGGTCACGTACGTTCCGCCGGGATCGTCATGCGCATAGCCGGCAAGGACGAGGACGATGCGACTATCGGCGGTGAGATCACGACCGTCAAAGAACCCCTTCTCTTCCAGAACGGCCCGTCTCTCAGGCGCATTCAGTGCTTTTACGAAATCGATCGCCAGCTCGATTCCTTTGCGGCGGACAAGGCGTGTCGCCTGCAAGATTAAGACATCGTTCTCGCGCAGGCCGATCTCCTCCCGAAAATCTCGATTGTACTCATCGATCTGCCAATCCTGGCCATCAAAATCGAAAACATTGGGAATTATTGTGGATTCAATTCCCTTGCGCTCCCTAAGGCTTTGCTGGGCAAGACTGTTAATAACCGCATGATGAATCTGCGGGCTGCGGGGCGGCAAGCAACGATCGGCCAGCTCAACGGCAGTGGAGCAGGTCAAGGCCAGGCCGTCAATGCGCTCCCAGTAGAAATCATGATGCTGGGCGAAAACGGACAGGCCAGAAGTGTTTACGACACGCGCCAAGGCCAGCGCCGCCGCGGGATTCATGGCCACAGACCAGAGGTTATGGGGTATTAGGAAATCAATATCATAGTCAGCAATAAACTGGAGAAGTCTTTCCTCTATGACGCCGGCTACCATCTCCATCTCAGCCCGATATGCAGCTTCATCCCCTTGTAGGGCAATAAAGGTATTGGCGTAAAGACGTTCAGCCTCTGGGGTATGATGGTACATCTCCGCAATGAGCACGCCATCACTTTGGCCAAGGTCTCCGGCGCAGAGCGTAACCTCATGTCCAAGCGACGTGAGGGCAAGCTTCCACTTTTCAATCTCCAAAGAGACCCCGTCCGTATCCCCGACCTTATAGTGCAGAATCGCTATTCTTTTCATATGCAGCAAAGGGGCCAGCACATCAAGTAGTTATTAACCCTTCACACCGCCGGCAGCGAGACCTTCTGCCAGGTAGCGTTCCATCGCCAGGAACAATACCATGACCGGGATAGTCATTACCGTTGACGCGGCCATAACAACGTTGGGGCGTGGGCTGGGATCGTTAAAAATCGTATTGATCGTAATCGGCATCGTGAACATCGTGCGATCGTTCAGGAAGATAAAGGCGTAGAGGAACTCGTTCCAGGCAATCATGAATGTATAGATGCCAACGGAAATGAGCGCTGGAACGGCAAGAGGCAGCGTGATGCGCCAGATGACACCCAATCGGCTGCAGCCATCAATAAGGCCCGCTTGTTCAATCTCCGATGGAATCGTGCGGAAATAGTTGACGAGCATATACAGCGCAACCGGCAGCGTTTGCGCCAGGTAAGTGAAGATGAGGACGCCATGATTATCCTGTACATCAAATCCCAGCGCCGTCCCCAGGCGCGCAAGCATGGCGAAAAGGGGAATAATGATGAGGACACCGGGAAACAGATAGATTAACAAGATACCATTCAACATCGCGCCTTTGCCGCGAAACCTGAGACGCGCGATGGCATAAGCACCCAAGGTGGAGAGCGTCACAGCAATGAGAGAAGTCGGGACGGCAATGATAAGGCTGTTACGAATCGCACGACCGAAATTTTGATAGCTGGGATGATTGGGATCAAATAACTCCTGATAGGCATCAAGACGTAGTTCTGATGGGATATAGGTCGGCTCTCGCCCCGCTATCTCTGCCTGGGATTTGAATGAAGAACTGACCATCCAGTAAAAGGGGAAGAGGATTACGGCCAAGAACATGAATAGGGTGATTAGAAACAAGAACCGTTTCCAGTTCAGCCAGCCTGCCAGGCGGTCCATGAGACTTTGGCCGCCGTAATGAGATCTACTACTCATGCCTAATCCTCCGCACCACGCATGACGATGCGAACATAGAAAAACAAGAACACAACCAGCATCATTAACAGTATCATGCCCGTTGCCGCACCCTTGCCGAAGTCGCCAAGCTTAAAACTGAATTCGACGGTTAATATAGGCAGGACTTTGGTACCGAAACCGCCCCCGGTAAGCAAGAAAATGTCATCAAATTTGTTAAACGTCCACATAAGACGCAGCAGGAAAATTGCACCAAGAACATAGCGTAGTTCGGGCAGGGTTACATGGCGGAACTGCTGCCAGGTGCTGGCCCCATCTACTTCCGCTGCTTCATAGAGCGTGTCATCTATCGCCTGCAGGCGGGCGAGAATCATGAGCATGGCAAAGGGAAAATAGCGCCACCCTGTAAAAAGAATAACGATCAATAGAGCCAGGCCGCGTTCGGCAAGATAAGCCATGGGCAGCTCGATAATGCCCAGCGTCATCAAGACATGATTAAGAACGCCGGAAGGGCGCGGATCCAGGATCCAGCGCCAGACAAAAGCAACGCCGACGATGGGCGCGATATAGGGAAACAAGAACGTAGCCCGGGTAGCGCCGCGCGCGCGAAACGGCCGGTTGAGAACAATTGAGGCGATGAGGCCCAGCAAGAGTGTCCACGCTGTGGCAGCGAAAGAATAGACCACGGAAGTAATCGCCGCTCCCCAATTCCACTTCGTCAACATCAGCCAGATTTTTCCGAAAAAGTTCGCTTCGTCGAAGCCAAGAGGAAGAGGCCCTGGCTTGAAGGCAAAATCATTGACGACCGATCGGAAATTATCAAGGCCTACGAACGGGGTGTTGAAAACATCATTCAGATCGGCGATGCCAACCTTGTGGAAACTTATCCAAACGCTGTAGATCGCCGGAAACACTATCAAGCCAAAAACAATGACAGCCGTGGGCAAGATCAAGAGCCAGGCCAGACGTGCTTCGCGTGAACTCTGCGAATTCCAGCGAGCAGACCATCTGGGTTTATTGGCGTCTGTTTTCGATGGAGCGGCAGTTGAAGTCATTGAAGCTCTCCTCTTGATAGAAATAGGGCAGCGCCGGCAGCGCTGCCCTATCGGTCAGTGCAAGCGAACCTTAACCGCCTTCTGCTTCAGCCTGCCGCTCTGCTAACATGTTTTCAACTTCTGTTTGCAGGAATTCGGCGGCCGTCTCCGGCGACATCGTGCCTTCCAGGGCGATATTGCTGATCGCGGTTGGAATAAGCAAACGACCTTCTATATCACCAATTACGGCACGTTCTGTGGCGTCGTAATCGGGACGGAATAACCAACGCTGCATCGTCTCGTAACCATTGCCAATCTGTGCCAATGTTTCCGGATCGTAGTTGGCGAAGTAGTCACTGCTGGTAGACCAGCCTTCTACTGCGCTTTCCAGAACCGGCACCTTTCCGAAGGGAGCCAAGGCGAGGACTTCCTGATATCCTTCCGTCAAGAAGTAAGCGGCCACGTCTGCCGCTTCTGGATCGGCGCCCTGCATCATGGCTAACGTAACCAGCTGACCGTAAGAGGCAGATCCATTGGGACCGACCATTTGCGAGGCAAAGCCCGTGTTTCCGGGCAAATCTTCGATGGCGATCTCAACGTTTCCACCCGCTTCAAGCCCGGACCCGTCTACCAGGTCGTCCATGATATAGGTGCTGTAGAAAAGCATACCAGATTGATCATATTGGTACGCCTCACGAGCGCCGCGCCAAAACTGCGGACCCGGCAATGCACATTCCTGCAACCCGGTGTAGAACTCAAGCGCTTCAATCATCTCCGGCGTGTTCATGGTTACATTGCCTTCTTCATCAAAGGGCCAGGCATTGTTGGACATGGCTACCTGCTCAAATACCTGGTGGCCGTAGTTTTGTCCGGGATCGGTTCCTAACGTCAGTGCGTAAAGTAAGTTGCCGGTGCCGGGGAGCGTCTGGCAAGCTGCCTGAATATCTTCCCAAGCGATTGGCGGGTTCAGTCCCGCTTCTTCAAAAACATCAGCGCGGTACCAGATGGCCTGGATCCAACCGTCGTAAGGAACGGCCGCGTATCCACCCGTTGTCGGATCAGTCACCATCGCCAACGGGCCGGCGCGGAAATCATCTTCGCCCACGGCGGCAATCACGGACGCCGCCGCATCTTGATCAAGAATGCCATCCGCTGCAAAGGCCGAGACCCGCTCAATACCCATGCGCACCAAATCGGGTAAACGATTTGCCGCCTGCGCCGTGGCTAAACGCTGCGTTATGCCGGCTTCTTCGATAGGGATAATACGCACGTCTACGGTCGGGTTCGCTTCCATGTAGCGCGCCGCGATCGCCTCGTATGTATCAACCCGCTGCTCTTCATTGTCGGTCGTCCAGAACTCGACAACAGTTTTGTCTGTCGGTTCCGCTGCAACCTCAACCACGCGCGTGACTTCCACAGGTACTTCCTCGGTAACTGTCTCCGTTTCCGTGACCACGCGGGTGACTTCCACGGCTACTTCCTCGGTAACTGTCTCCGTTTCCGTGACCACGCGGGTGACTTCCACGGTTTGCGGCTGGCACGCTGCAAGAGCAACGGCCAAACTCATTACCACTGTTGCTATAAACAAGAATTTTCTCATCTTCTCAAAACCTCCATTGCGTCTGAGTTGATACACCGATAACAAAAATACTTTCCAGAGAGATTCTTCATGCCGAATTTCTTTGCGATCAAACACCTCCTTGAGTGCCGAGTACAATTTGCCACGATCATATGGGCAGGCCGCTTGACGCGCGCACAACCAGGGATGGCGTCAAGAGCACGTGTGACTGGATGGGCATCACACCCTTGATAATATCTATTAGCATGGCGCAGGTCCGACGGCCGATATCGTAGATTGGCTGGTGCAGTGTCGTCAACGGCGGGCTGACATAGGCGGCCGTCGGGATATCATCAAACCCACCTACGGCAATATCTTTGCCCACACTTAGCCCCGTTTGCTGAATGCGATTCATGGCGCCGATAGCCATAAGATCATTGCTGCAAATGATCGCTGTCGGCCGGGGATCCAGCTGCAGCAACTTGTCAACGGTTGTTGCGCCCCCGTGTTGGGTCATATCACCGGTCACTACCCAGCTCTCATCAAATTGAAGATCATTTTGAGCCAGGGTATCGGCATATCCCTGCATCCGGTAGCGACCGAACATTAAGCCCGGCGGCGGCGCAATAAATGCGATTCGACGGTGACCCAGGTCAATGAAATGCTGCACAAGGCTGCGCATGCCGGCAGCGCCGTCTTCATCTACATACGAATAATCAGCGGCGCAGTTGGTGCGACCGAATGCTACGAATGGGAATTCGCCCTGGCAAAGCAGATTGATGCGCGCATCATCCTCACGCGTGCGCACAACGATCAAGCCATCCACCCAACCGCCGCGAACGGCACGCTGATAAGCAGTCAATTCACCTTCACTGTCAGGGGCATGTGTAGAGACGAGCAGATCATATTCTTGTCCAGCCGCTTCCGTTCCAATCCCGGCAATAAATTCGCTGAAGAAAGGATCCGAAAAACGCGGACCAAAAGTGGGCAAGATGAAGCCAAGGGTATCTGTCTTTCTTTTCTGCAAACGGCGGGCAATAAGATTGGGAGAATAACCAAGTTCTGAGGCAACCTGTTGGATTCGCTGTCTCGTCACTTCGGCGACATCACTATATCCAGCCAACCCACGGGATACAGTCGTCACTGAGACCCCGATTTCGTCAGCGATGTCTCTAAGAGTGACAGCCATGTTTATAAATGCCTCGCGGATATCTTGTCAGCCGGCGCCAAGGAGCAAACCTGAGTATCCAAAACGTTTTGGATACTCATTTCAGTATAATCCGAAACGTTTTGGGTGTCAATCCTCAGGGCAATCGCATACTAACCTGTCAGTACCTTAACAAGATAGTTTTCGTTCCAAGCGGCTTGCAGGCGTTTGGCCTTGATGCCGCCCTTGCCCGTCTTCTCATGTTTGAGAAGGTTGAGCGCCATGTGGCGCATCACAGCTAGATTCTGGTCTGCGTTTCCCTTCCGCACGCGGCTGTCATCCTCTCGAAAGGCGACGTCGAGCACCCAGTGCAGTTGATTCTCGACGCCCCAATGGGCGCGTTTGGCGGCCAGGATGGCACCAGCATCGTTCTTGAGGCTGGTGATGAAGTATTGCGTCTGGCGTTCGACTTGCTCATCGATACGACGTTCAGATGTAATCATGACTATGCACTGTAAGTTGAGCCAATCGCCATGTCCGCGCACAAAGGCAAGACTCTCCTTGCCAGAAATCGCCCAACATTCACGTATCTCAACACGCCCATGGCCACTATTGACCGCCCGCTTGTAGGTATGCGTCACTTTTAAAAAGTCATTTTGTTTGGCCAGCTTGAAGAAGAGTTGGATATCCTCGTGCAAATGAGGCTGGTTCTCCTTAACAGGCAGTAGATAATCACCGCCTTGCTTGATAATCTGCTCGGCGACCTCTTTCTGGGTGCCAAGGGCATCCACTGTGACAATGCAACCGCTCACTTCCAGCATGGCCAGAAGAGCTGGAATGGCGGTGATTTCGTTTGATTTGCTCGCTACCTTCACCTGGCCCAACACCAGATGATTGGCGGTGGCCCAGGCACTAACCATGTTGATCGCTTCCTTGCCCAAGCCCTTGTCGTGTGAGCGGCGCAATGTTTTTCCATCTATCGCTACCACCTGCCCAGAAGTCACCGTAAAGACCGCCTGCACCCAAGAGAGGAAGCTCTGCCGAAATGCCTCGGCGTCCAGACGAGCAAAGACCCGCCCGAAGGTGTCGTGTGAGGGAATCCCATTCTCTAAGTCCAGAAACTGACCCAGCCAACCCTCTTTCTGTCTGCCGAAATTTGCCACATCCGTCCATCCTTCCGCACCGGCCACGATGGCACAGAGCGCAATGGTGAGAATGTTGATCAGTGGATGGTCATTGAGATAGGTTCGTCTGGGGTCTTCTATACCTCCAAAATGATTATCGAGCGTTGCCGCTATCTTGTTCGACATGCGTATCCTCCTGTTTCGCCAAGGATACGCCGTCTTACTCATCCAGGAAATCGAATATGCGATTGCCCTGTGTCAATCCTAAAGCAAGTTGACTTTTCGCCTCGCTAATCTATAATCGGCGCAGGCTTGGCTAATCGATGAAAGCTTGGGATCATTCAACTGTTTGATTCCTCTGCATAAGGTCAATGGATTAGCAAAGCAAATTCTCGTTTTGGTTTAACTACCTGCAACAAATGTCAGCCACAAAACTGAACACGGCGAAAAAAACGTCAGGACACCGGGGGATTCGCTAGCGGTGCCCGATCCCATTTCAGAACCCTCTGACCAACCTCCATCTACCAACCTAGATGCACCCCAACTCAGTGAGGATATTCGTGCACAGCAACTGGGCGTGCTGCGGCTGCCTGGCCTTATTGAGCGCTCGGACCTAGCCGATTCAGGCGAAGGGCGGGGCCTCGCTTCCGACAGATGACGCACCTGTTAATTACCGTAGCGACTGTCACGGTCATGATCTTCTTCAATGCCCTCTATGTGGCTGCGGAATTCGCGACTGTTTCAGCCCGGCGCACAAAAGTAAGCCAGTTGGCTGGGACCGGTGACCGGCTGGCGCAGGCGCTGCTTCCTTACCTGGAAAACAGCAGCTCATTAGACCGCTACGTGGCTGCCTGCCAGATAGGCATCACTATTTCGTCGCTGGTATTGGGCGCTTATGGACAAAACGCTATCGCCGGCGAACTTGTTCAGCCGATCGCCATGCTCCTGGAGAGGTTCCCCTCTTTCGCCCATTTACTAGGAAGCGACGGGGCGACGGCGTCGCTTGTGCTGGCCAATACGATTTCGGTCACCGTTGTTCTCATCACCATTACAACTTTGCAGGTCATTTTTGGCGAGTTGTTTCCGAAGTCGGTGGCGATTCAATATCCAGAGCAAATAGCGAAGAGCGTCGTCTGGCCAATGAGCGTCTCTCTGAAGCTTTTTGCGCCGCTGATCTGGCTGTTCAATGGCAGTGCGGCGCTGATCCTACGCTTGATGGGTCATTCGTTGAAAGAAGGGCACTCTCACGCACACTCACCGGAAGAAATCGAACTCCTGGTAAGCGATAGTCACGAAGGAGGGCTGCTGGACGATATTGAGCGCCAACTCCTACGCAATGCTTTTCGCCTACGCGACCTGACGGCACGGCAGGTGATGCTGCACCGCACGAAAGTCCAAGCAGCGCCGGAGGACAGTACTGTCCTAGAAGTACTCAACCTGGCGATTGGCAATGGTTATTCGCGCATCCCCGTTTACCGCGATTCCTTAGATGACATTGTGGGATTTGTGCATGTCAAGGATCTTTTTAAACTTTTCGTCCAGGGAGAGACAGCTATAGACAGCGCGTTCCGCGAAGTCGTCTATGTCCCAGAGACGATGCCGGTCAGCGACGTCTGGGAACTGTTGAACGATCGGCGCAAATATTTGGCTGTCGTTTTTGACGAGTTTGGCGGAACAGCGGGCATCATCACGTTTGAAGACTTAATCGAGGAAATATTCGGCGAACTGCAAGACGAGTTCGATAATGAAATGGCGCTGGCGGCTATTGACAAGGAAGGGCGTATTTATTTGCGCGGGGATTTGCTGGTCAGCGATGTCAACGAGTACCTGGAGCTGCAGCTTCCCGTCGAGGCAGACACACTCAGCGGCCTTGTGTTTAGCGAGTTGGGACGGCCGCCGGAAGAGGGCGAAGAGATCACCATCGGCGATACGAAGATTCGCGTCGAGGCGATGGAAGATCTAGGTGTGCGCGAAGTCTCACTGGAGATGTCACCAGATGATTCCGTGGCCCCTTATTCAGAATGGGATGTCGTGGACCATGAGTAAGCTCCTTCTACTCTCGCTCTCTCTACCGGCAACGAGCTTCTTGTTTCTGATGTTCAATGCCGCGGAGGAAGGCCTGCCTTCTGTCACGACGTTGATACTACCCACCGTTGTGATCAGCCTTTTGATTCTGCTTAACGGTCTCTATGTTGCTGCTGAATTTGCCATCATCGGTGTCCGGCCCACGCAGCTCGAACAAATGGCCTCAGAAGGGGATGCTAGAGCGGGTAAGGTTTTGGAGACGGTCGAATCGCGCGACAAGCAGGACCAGTATATTGCCACCGCCCAACTAGGTATTACGCTGGCCTCATTAGGGTTGGCCATGTATGGTGAGGTGCAGATCTCACACTTCATCGAGCCCTATATGGAGGCTTGGTTTGGGCTTAGCCCGGCGCTGACCAGGACAATCGGTTATGTCATCGCGCTTAGTTTACTAACGTATTTGCACGTCGTCATCGGCGAAATGGTGCCCAAGACATTGGCCCTTGTGGACGCCTCAACGATGGCCCTGCGCGTGTACCGGCCGATGCAGATCTCACAAACAGTACTAAGTATTCCTGTCCGCATCCTTAATGCGATTGGCAATGGCTTGCTCAGGCTCTTCCGGATACCGCCTGCACAGGGCCAGGCAAGTTTGCTGGCAGCGGAAGAGATAGAACTGCTTGTAACGGAGAGCACAGAGGGCGGTTTGTTACTTGAAGAGGAAGAAGAGATCATCCGCAATATCTTCGATTTCAGCGAGCGCACAGCGGGACAGGTGATGACCCCAAGAACAAAGGTGCAGCCGGTCGCTGTCGATATGCCGAAAGAGGAGCTGATCAAGTTTGTAACGGAAAGCCGGCACAGCCGTTTTCCTGTTTATGAGGAGGACCTCGATCATATCGTCGGCATCCTGCATCTAAAAGATCTGATTCGCCAAACGATCAATCCTGAGGCCAAACTCGATTTGCGGCTGATTCTGCGCCCCGCCCCCCTGGTTCCGGAAGATCAGCACATTGAAACGCTGTTAGGGGCCATGAAGCGAGCCAAGTTGCATATGGCGATCGTTCTTGATGAGTTCGGCGGCATGGCGGGCGTCGTCACTCTTGAGGATCTGATCGAAGAAGTGGTTGGCGAAGTTCGTGATGAGTTTGACGTGGAGCGGGAACCCTATGTGGAATTGGGCCCTGGCCTGATTGAAGTCTCGGGCGACTATCTCGTCGATGATCTCACCGATGAGGTCTATCTTGGCGAAGAATCTGATCTGCCCGATGTAGAAACAGTTGGAGGATTGGTGGTGGCGGAATTGGGGCGCCCGCCGAAGGTCAATGACGAAGTGTTTTACAACGAGTCAGTGCGCCTGACTGTACTCGACGTTGATCGACGCGCTGTGTCGCGCGTTCGCATTGAATTTCCCGATCCCGATGAAGAGCTGAGCGGCGAAGAGACCACGAAGAACAACCAGTAAGCTGCACCAAAGCCTTAACCCCCCACCCTATCCTGAGCTTATTCTGTCTCAAGCAAGATCATAGATGTCATTGAATTTGGCCGTTACGTAGCGCATGAAGGGTTCGTGGCTAAGAGGTTGGCCAGTGACGCGTTGTACAAGCTCGCGTGGTGTGAATTTGCGGCCATGCTGGTGGATGTTTTCACTGAGCCAAACCATCAGCGCATCTGTTTTTCCAACAGCCATCTCTGCGACAATTTGCGGCGCCTGCTCAACGGCCGTCTCATAGAACTGCGCTGAATAGAGGTTTCCCAACGCGTAAGTGGGGAAATAGCCAAACATCGGCCGCGTCCAGTGCACATCCTGCAAACAGCCATCTGCATCCGTCTGTGGTACAACGCCCAATAGTTCATCCATCTTATCATTCCAGGCAGCGGGTAGATCGGGCACGGCAAGGTCTCCCTTCATCAACGCTTGTTCTAATTCAAAACGGAGGATGATGTGGAAGTTGTAAGTGAGCTCATCTGCTTCAACCCGTATGTATGAGGGTTGAACCTTGTTGATGGCGCGATAAAACGCTTCCACAGAGTGGTCATTGAGCTGCTCAGGAAACGTGCTCTGCAAGGGAAAGTAATAGGCGTGCCAGAAACCACGGCTGCGGCCGACGATATTCTCCATCATGCGCGACTGAGATTCATGAATTCCCAGAGAGGTGCCGCGAGCCAGGGGCGTGCGCGCCAGATCGGGATGCGTGCCTTGTTCATAAATCGCGTGGCCTGACTCGTGCAGCGTGCCGAAGAGAAAGGGATTCAAGAAGTTGGGGTACCAACGCGTGGTGATGCGCGCATCATCACGACTAAAGCTTGTAGCGAATGGATGAACGACTGTACCCAAATGGCCGCGTGAGAAGTCGTAGCCAACTTTGGGCGCAATAAAGCGCGCGAACTGTTTTTGCTTGGCGATATCAAATGGTTGGTGCAAGAAGCTGTCGTCGATTTCGCTGCCTCGCTCTTCGATGGCCTGGCGCAGGGGCACCAACTCTTCTTTCAACGCGGCGAAGGTCTCGCGGACCTCGGCCGTTTTCATGTCGAACTCGTACTTGTCGAGGAGCGCGTCATACTTCTCACCCTCATAGCCGTACAGTTCGGCCATTTCCTGACCCAGATCAACGACCTGTTCCAACCAGGGTTGAAACTGCGCGAAGTCATTGTTCTCGCGCGCCGCAGCCCAGGCCGCGTGTGCATGTCCACCGACTTCGCTGACACGGGCGACAAACTTGGGCGGCAGCTTGCGGGCATTTTCATAGGTGCGTCGCAACAGGCGGATAAGACTAGCTTCGTTGCTTTCGTAGGGGGCGCCCTCTATCTCGGCAGCCGCGGCCTCAAGGCAATCGCCCATTTCTTCCGCCGTAAACATCGTGTGCGAGAGCCGGCTCAGAGTCGTCATTTGCTGCACGCGGGCCATGATACCGGCCGGCGGCATATTGGTTTCCCGATCCCAGCTCAGCAGCGCATTTGCTTTCTCAAGATCGTTTATCTCGTAAACTTTCTCCAGTAGTTCTTCGTATTTTGTCGTCATCTCTGGATTCCCTGTGTTTCAGACGGCGGCCATTGCGGCGGGCAAATAGATCGCGGCAATTTCAAGAGATCACCCGCCGGCGACGGGCAGCTCTTTGCGCTTTTCCGATCATGTTTCATGGTAAGGAAGGCAAGTCTAGCACAATCAGCCAAATCTCAAAGAAGGGTAAGCGTGCTTATTGCAGCAGCTGTTGCGGTCCACGCCAGGAGAGGATATGGATCCGCTGATAGGAGGCAGGATAGGGCTGTCCGAGCAATTCAAAAAGATAGTCGGTGACTGCCCAAAGTCCAAAGCAGCCTGCGGCAATCAGGACAATCACAAGGGCTATGGCAATGACCAGGCAGGATTGGGTACAGCCCATGCTGCTGCTGGGCAAGGTGCGCACCTTGGAGAACCTGCCCTGCCGCTGTTCTGCTGACCCGCCATGCACATGAGCGGGCACATCGCCGCGCCGGCGACTAGCAACCACCTCACCATACCCATCACAGCCATAGGCGGTACAGCGGCTGCCGTTGGCCTGCCAGCAGACTTGGTGATGGCGGCTGCCATCCTGCGGGCAGATTACGAGATTGTCCCCGTCGCTAAATGGCTCCTTGCACAAGGCACAAAGATCGCCCAGAAAAGGGGATGCTTCGTTGACCTGTACGGGTCTGATATAGGATCGGGAGGGCATATCAAATGAGGCTGGAGGAGACGGGAAACGTCAGCTTGAGCTTAGATCGTACAAAACTGCGGGCCAGCACACGCTAGCCGATCCTGATTTGGTCGAGCAGCCATTGGAAGAAGCGCTGCCATAAGCCAGGCCGGCGCATCGCCTCGACCCGCCGTTTCTGTTCAGCTTTCAGCCGCCGCTGACGGCCGCTTGAGGCGCTGCTGCCATTGGGGGAGGGCTGAGGGATGTCATCATAGCGCAACTTCAGCGCCGGTCCAAGGTCGCGGCCATAGTAATGGTACGTATCATGTCCACAACCCAAGATAGCGCAGGCGCCGCCGCTTTGTTCCCAGCAGGTCTTATGGTAGAGCGTTCCGCAGCTGGCGCAGACGATTGGCGTCAGGGCCTCGCCGTCCAAATTCTTCTCCACGGCGCCCGCGCAGATAGGACAATGCAAACTAAGACGGTTCGCTTCGATGATATCGTTGTCCGTAATACGGATAGATGGATACTCTTGCTCTTCCATAACAATTTAAGCGTAGATCGGTTTCAGGAAAAGGTCAAGATCTGCACGAGGGATCTTATCCTTCTAAAACAGTTCACACAATGGCGATCGCTACCAGGAACCGGCGGCCCAGGGCGGCCAGCCGAAATCACAGCGACTCACGCCTGTTTTTTGGCGATCCCAACAGAAGAAACCACTGGTCCTCGCCCGCGGGTCCAAGACCATGGCCACATGCCAGATCTGGGTGAAGAAATTCTGGTGGATGAAGAGATCCATGCCGGACAGAAAAATGCCGAACCCGGGATGGGTATGGTACCAACCAACCATCACGGCCGTCTCATCAGGATAGCGTTCCGCCAGCGTGTCATTGAGGTAGCGCCAGCTCTCGGGTGTGTAGGTAACGCTGGCCCCTTGCATCACTGTATGGCGAGCGACAATGGTATCAAAAACATGGACGACATAACGGCCGTCCGGTTGTTTTTCCGGCCGGCGGCCGACGAGGACGCCGGCAACTTCGCGATTGAGACTGCTCAGCGCATGCGCCTGAGCGGCGCGCAGGGCGGGTTCATCCATGAGAATATCGACGGCCGCCCAGGTCGGATCATTGAGCGGCAGGCGCTGGCCGGCGACGCGCACGCGCGCCTGGCTGGGGACGATTGGCGAGATCGGCACCCCATCGCCAACTTCTTGCTCAATTTCGGGATAGACGAGCTCTTCGCCGGCAACTTCAACAGCCGGTTCGGCCCACTGCTCATCGCCGGCCGATATCTCCGCGATCGCCAGATCTTGCTCTCCTTCTACCGCTTCCGGGGCTGTTTCTTCTTCAACAGTTTCGTCAGTTTCCGCCCGGGAAGCTGCTTCTTCCTCCCCAGCCGGGGGGAGGCTTGCGTCTGCCTCATCAAGCGGCAGGAGCAGATTGAGCCCTTGCCAATCGGCAATTTCCTGCTCGTCTTCTTCGTTGATTAATCTGATATCGATCCGCACCTGCTCTTTGGCTTCTAGATCAGGCAAGTTAATCGCTTCAAAGGCTTCCCAAACGCCAACTTCCAGCGCTTCGGCATACCGTTCCAGATCGGCCAGCGTACACTCGGAAAGGGGCTTGGTGTGGCCATCAATGTCGATGGCATCGGCGGGCCAGAGGGTGACGGTGAGCGAGATAGATTCTCCGCTGTCAGGAAGGGAAATGGTTATCTGGGCAGCGTAGGTCAGGTAGGTCTGTTCAGACATAGGATTTTCTCAGCCAGGTGGCGCAGGTTCCTCAAGGAGTCAATTCGATAGCAATGGCACAGTCGGGCGTCCGCGGCAGCCGGATGTTATTGTTATCCACGGCAAGCAGGCGTAGATCGTAGAGGCCCGGGGAGAGGGCTTCGGTATTCCATTTGGCCAGTTGATCGAGTTTGGTGGTGCCGCGGTAGAGGTTGACGGTTGACCAGCCTCCTTCTATCCCGGAGGGGCGAACATCCACCTGGTAGCGGGTTATCTCAGGGAGCACGGCCGTGCCCATGATCTCCACGGAGACGCCGGCGGGAAGTCTCTGGCCAAGCAGGGGCGAGAGCATGCGCAGGCGGGGATCGGGACAGGCAGCGGCATTGCTGTCGACCAGGGCGGAATCGGCGAGGACGACGACCATGTTCTGCAGGCGATCGACTTCACGCGTCAGCGGCAACACCCATCCAAAAAGGAGAATGAGGCTGAGCAGAAGCCCGAGGGCAGCCAACCCATAGCCCGCGTAGGTTTTTAGCGCGGGCTGCGCGGCCGGCGGGATATTGGCGGGCAGATAAACGCTGCTGCTCGCCCCCCGCCCGCGGCCCGCGTCCGGCGCGTAGGCGGCCGATTCATAGGCGTGATCCCAGACTTCGGTAGGCACGACGTTCCACGCCAACAGCGGCGACTCTTCCAGCTCCATGCGCTCATAGAAACCGGGATAGGGCGCCAGGGCCTCTTCTTTCCAGCCAAAGAAGCTGGTCTCTTTGCGAATGGGATCAACGACCATGCCCACATGCCAGGGCATGGTGAAGGCGGCGCTATGCACGACAACATCGTCGCTGGAATAGAATACGCCGAGATCGGGATGGGTATGAAACCAGCCGACAATGTCATACTGGGGATAGCGGCGGGCGCGATCTTCATGGAGCTGCGCCCAGGCATCGGCCGTAAAGGTGAAGTGCACCGGCCCATGATCAGCCGTTACGGCGGGGATGGCGGCGCGCACATCGAGATAGATCTCCGTTTCGAACTGGTAGGCGCGGCCCAAGAGCAGGCCGCCCACTTCCCTATAGAGATCGCTGCAGCTATGCACGGCGATCTGTTTGAGGGCCAGCTGGGAGAGGAAAATGATTACTTCATGCTCTCCCGGCTCCAGGCCGTGGAGGACACACTCTTCTTCCAGGCCAGGGGGGTGTTGTTCAGGGAGCGTCTCGATACCGGACAGCGTCGGTGTGCCGGTCTTGGGTAATTGATCTGTCGGGGGGTCTTGCTCCGCTGAAGGTTCTTGCTCAGAGAATGTTGATGCCGAAGTCATCAGGTTCCTCTTCGCCCAAAACAATCATGTCGGAGAGTGATTGCCCTTTAAGTTCACGATCATCGATGGGGAACAGCTGTTTGTTGCGCAGCGCCCATGTCGCAGCGCGTGAATTCATCGGATCGCGCGGATCGAAATTCTTGTACTGCACCATTTCGCCCAGCGTTAGGAGCAGCTCATCAAGCGTTTTCGCCGGCCACCAGGCGCCAATACAGACCGCGCCGGTCACATGGATATTGGGGTGGTAGATGGGCGTCAACCATTTCAACTGGGGCTGCTTCAAGGGGTATTCGGAATGCAGGTAGATGCTGACGTCGTGCGTATCACGATAGACGGGTTTGCCGGAGGGCGACACCTTTTCGACGCCGCGACAGGAGAAGCGAATCAAGTATTTCTCCACCGGTTCCCCTTCCGTGGCCACGATGTTGATGAATTGGCTGCGATCGACGAGCTCACGGATACGGCCGTAGTCATTGCGCAACCTTGTTTCGCGAATATCAAATGCCATCTCGACGTCCTTAAGAAAGAAAAGTATAGAGAACTATCACGGATCGGGAAGGGCGCGAACGGCCTTCCCGTCTCCGATGCAGCTAAGCAGGCGCTGCGCAGGCGCACTAGAAAGCGCGCCAATGCAGAGTCCTTATGCGGCTGAAAGTGTCTTAACCAGCGGTTACTTCTGGGAAGAGGCTCAGGATATCGTCTTCTTTGACGCCGGCATCGCCCAGCGATTCATCTTCGCCCAGGCGCTTGCCGGAGGCACGGTGATCGAGACGGTAGGTGATGGGATTGGCGCCCTGGCTCGTGGGCAAACCCATCTTGCTAACCAGGGCCGGGATTAGACGGCGCATGGGCACATCGTCCGGAAGTTCAACCGGTGTTTTCTTTGAGCCTGTGGGATCATAAATAATTACTTTGGTACTAGCCATTTGAAAAGCCTCCAACCTTTTGTTGTTGTAGATATTACACTAATTATTACGTAAGTCGTCAAGTTTAGTTGCGACCGGCGGTGAACTGTCACAATCGCCTCAGATGCGGCCGGTGCAAGCGAACTCAGCTGAAGCGCAGGAAGGTCTCCTTGTCGCCCGTCAGCTCAAGATAGAGATGATCTGACTCGCTGCGCGCGCGGACAATGTCCAGCGGCGGCACATCCACTTCAGCCAGCGTGCGGTCGAGGAACGTTTCCGCGCCGGTGATGCGGTGGGTAAGCACGAGATCGCGGGGGGCGCCGCAGACGGGGCAGGTCGATGCGCCTTCGTAGAGGCGGGCCATGCGCTTGAACACGGGCGTTTCTTCCTGACAGTGATCACAGGTCATGGCCACGACGAGTTCACCGGTGAACTCAAGCGTCGCGGAGTCGCCCAGATGCTCGCGGGCGATGGCCAGGAGTTCGGCCAGGGTCGTTGTTTCGACATGCGCGCCGGGCAGCTCCAGGATGGGCTCCAGGCGGGAATGACTCATGCACATCTCTTTCACCGGGTATTCGGTGGCGTAGATGTCGTTGGTCAAGCCGTTGATGAGCAGTCCTTTGCCGGGCTGTACTTCCATGTCATGGATGAGCTTCAATGCTTCCTGGGTCTGGAAGGCGGCGACGATGGAAGCGCTGGTGGGCGTGGTGGCCACCTTGCCCAAGAGCATGTTGTCGCGCGCGAGGAGGGGGCAAGAGTAGCGCAGGCCGATCATCTGGTAGTCGTGATCGGTGAGGGTGCACTCATAGCAGGCGCCCTCGCCGGGGGAGAAGACGCGCACGATGCCCATCAGCTCCTGGATCGCGCCATCGACCCAGGGGCGGTTGATGGCCCAACTGGCGCGATTGATGGAGAGGCGCGCCTCGCGATTGTCGAGGCAGCCGATGATGGCGTCGACGTGACGAAAGACGCCGAGGCCCATCTCGAAGTTGATATCGCCGTGCCACGCCTTGACGTTGACATCGGGGTTGAGCTCTTTGACGGCGGCGGCGGCGGCGTCCACTTTGCGACGGCCGTTGTCCGACTCGCGAAACAGGACGGAGCGGCTGAGGTTGCTGTCTTCGATCGTGTCGAAGTCGGCGATGAGAATGTTGCCAATGCCCATGAGGGCGAGATTTTTGATGACTTCATTGCCGAGGGCGCCGGCGCCGACGACGAGGATGGTGGCCTCGCGCACGATCTCTTGACGCCACCAGCTGATGTAGCCGAAGGTGTGGTAGCGATCCTTATCGGGATCGGTGATTACGATTGTCTCTTGTTCTTCTGCCATGCGTTAACCTATTGATATTCCAGATTGATTGCGTGTCGATAAGTGGCGGTGCGGGCGATGTCTTGTGGGCGCGCTCAGCCCAATTTGGAGATGAAGTTCTGAGTGATGACGAGCGAGCCGCTTTCGTTGTAGGCGGCGCCGATGCCGACGTGGGTCCAAATGGGATTGAGGAGATTGCCACGATGGTTGGTCAGGCGGCGGGGCTGATTCATGAACGCGTTGTGTATTTCGTAGATGCCCTGGTCGCTGTGGCTGGCGGCGCCGTAGACGACGCCGATGTTTTCGCCGCAGGCGACATAGCCGATGCCGTGGGCATCGATGCGCTTGGCCACTTTGACGCCTTCGGGCGAGGTGTGATCGACGAAACCACGTTTGAGCATGTCCAGGGAGTGGCCACGGGCGACAGCGGCGAGCCCTTCGTGCCAGCGCAAATTGGGGCCGCCGAGCCAGGCGGGCAAATTGGCCCCCCGGGCGCTGTTGACGAGCCCGTACATGAGCGTCTCCAGCTGCTCCAGGTTGGGGGCGCTGAAGCGCTGCGGGGGCACGGCGCGCAGGTCCTCGGCCGTAATGCGGATGAGGGAGGATGTGACGCGCGGCGCGGAGGGAAGGGATTCCTGGGCGTCAATGCGCACGATGCCCGGTGTGGGGGGATCGTGGCGCACCTGCTCTAGAACGCGTTCGATGTCCTCTTCGGTTAGTTTCAGGCGATCATTCATTATGGATCCACAGCCATATGGGCCGCGGCCAAGAGGGCGGCGGCTGTCATTTTTCCGGCCGCTTACTGTCCTTTGGCCAGACGGCGGAAGAAGGGCAGGGTAAAGCGTGTGCGGTCGGCGTTGAGCGTAATCGATTTGCGCTCGGTTTCGCCGCCCCACTCCTGCGGCCAGCTCACGTCGACGTCGTAGGTCAAGCCGGTATCGGCGGGGACGGGCAGTTCGCAGGTGAATTGGCCTTCTCGCGTGGTTGTGCCGGCGACATGGCTCTTGATGCCTTTGCAGGAGACGCGCACCTGCAGGCCGTAGAGGCCGGGGCCGTCGGCAAACTCTTGGACGAGCACGTAGAGCTTCGTCGTCTTCATGGGCGGTCCGCCACGGCCGAAGCGCTTGCGCACGGAGTCGGAAAAGGCGGAGCCGGCGGCGACAGCGGCATCGGGGGTGATGACGCGCGAGGTTGATATGGGCGGCGCGTCGACGGGGGCGATTTGGATGGGCCGGCGATTGGCGGCCGCGGGCGGCGGTTCGAGATCGTCGGTGGTGATGGAAATGGGATCGCCGCGGGTCACGCCGGTGGGCTCAGGGCCGGGCTGCGCATCCACCTGTAAGGTATCGGCAGAGATTTCGGGATAGTTGACGGGGATGGGCGGGCGGTAATAGGGCGGCAGGGGGGCGATCTGTTCGCCGGGCTGCAGGTCGTCCAATGTGCGCGAGGCGGCGGCCTGCGAGTAGCGCAGCCGGCGGCCGAGTTTGTCGCGTTCGGTGGCGCTGCGCTGGACCTGGCGGCGCACGAAGTAGGCGGCGCGTTTGAGCGCCTGGCCGGCCGGGCTATAGGGATCGGGCGGCGAGGCGGGGTCGAGCTGGTAGAGGGCATAGCCGCTCTTCCAGGCGAAGGCGGCGACGATGAGGGAGAGCCATTCGTCGAATGGGACGTCGTCGCCTACGGCGGCGGCGGCGACGAGGGCGGCGAGGGCTTCCTCGGCGGCGAGCTCGCTTTGCGAGAGGAGTTCAAAGAGGGCGATGCGCACGGCCGTTTCGTTTTCCAGCAGGCGATCGAAGCTGTGCCGGGTGGGATCATCGAGGAGATCGGCGGCGCGCAGCAGGGCTTTGGCGCGCGACTCGGTGAAGTCGGGCACGGGTTCGTCGCTCTGGTTGAGATCGGCGACCAGCCAGCCGCGCAGCTGCGCGGCCAGTTTGCGCAGGCGGCCCAGGTTAGGGAGTGTTTGGACAAGATTTTGAGCGGCATCTTGCATTGATTACACCTCGTATCGTGCGCCGGAGGAGTCCGGCAGAAGCGCGGCCCCGGCGATAAGAACCGGGGCCGCGATCGCGTTGTTTAGTTGGCGACGCTTGATTCCAGATCGTGCAGCCCTTCCCAGGTGCGCATGAGGGCTTCCAGGTCGGAGACGGATTCGAGATCGATCTCCATGGCGGCGCGCAGTTCGGGATCTTGCAGGCTGCGGTCGTGCTGCTTGAGCATGGGCTTGACGAGATAGTTGTTGAAATCGCGCTCGGTCTTGGTCGCTTCGAGCCAGAAGAGGCGGCGCAGACGGGGCAGCAGTTCGTCGTCGCTGAAGAGGTCCTGCACGATGTTGTCGAAGATGCGGTTGACCTTGACGGCGACATCGTCCAACTTGTCCGCATAGCTGATTTCGAGGTCGGCGGCGGAGGGTTTTTCGGCGCCATCGCCGAGGAAGCTGATGTCGAAGTCGGGCTGGGCGGGCTCGTCGAGAATGTTGATGGTCAGCTCTTCTTCAGGCTCGGCCGTTTCCGCGGCGGCCGCTGAATTCGCGGCGGCGGGCATCATGGCGGCGATCTCTTCGCGGACGTGCTCGGGGCCATAGAGGGCGACATCGAGCAGGCGGTCGCTGGAGGGGAGGGCGAGTTCACGCTCGCCTTCTTCGAGGCGGGTATGGACGGAGCGATCTGCGCTCATGAGTTCGTACATGGTGGCCTGCTGGACCATATGGCGGAAGCTTTCGCCGACACGGCCGAGGAGCTGTTGATAGGCGAGGGCGAGGTCGAGGGGCTCGTCGGAGGCGACGCCGGGCAGGGTGTAGGCGTATTCGCGGTCGTAGGCGGCGCGCTGCAAGCGGGAGAAGATCTCGTGCGCTTCGAGCGTGCGCTGCATCTCGGCGACGATGACGTCGGCGAGTTCGGGCATGAACTTGGAGACGGATTCCTGCATCATGAGCTCCACCTGGAAGAGGATGCGCTTGATGGGGATCTCGATGCCGCTGGTGCCCCAGATGAGGTTGTCGTAGGTGACGTCGCGGTCATCCCAGTATTCGGTGCCGTAGCTTTCGAGCAGGGTTTCGACTTCGCGCTGAATGGCGTTTTGGACCATGCCCTGGATGCCGTTGAGCGTGGGGCGGAGCAGGGTGCGGAAGCGTTCGTCGCTGTTGGTGCGCGCGCTGAGCTCGAGCAGGGCGTTGTGGAAGGCGCGGGGCAGATCTTTCTGCTGGCGGGCGAGTATGTTTTCGTAGCGGCGCTCTTGGAGCTGCTCCCAGCTGGTGGCGAAGGGAGGCTGCACGCCGCGGGAGGCTAGCTGGCGCTCATAGTAGTAGCGCAGGGCCTGGATGGCGCTGCGCACGCGGGTTGAGGCTTCGCGCAGCTGGCCGCGGACGCGCTCGGTGCGAATGAACTCAACGAGGTTGTCACGCAGCAGGGGGATCTCGCTGAGGGCGAGCAGCGCTTCCTTGGTGTCGGTGGCGAAGGGGTCGGCGGCGTCGACGGGGCCGAGCTGGTCTTTGAAGACCTTGAGGATGCGTTCCGTCTCGCTGGCGAACTCTTCGGGCGCGTGCTGGGGATCCTGCAGGTAGAGGGCGGACGGGGCCATGACGAGGAAGTAGGGGCGGTTGTGGCCGCGGTCCTGATAACGCTCCCAGTAGTTGGGGGCGATGTAGCGGGTGACTTCTTTGACTTCTAGCTCGGCGTCGGGCAGGCCGGAATTGAGGCGGTCGAAGGCCTGGCGCACGTTGGCGCCGTTGACGGCGAGGAAGATCTTGGCGGCGGCGTCATCGAGGTCGCCGCCGGAGAGGCCGAAGAGGCGGTTTTCTTTGATCCAGTTGACGGCGGCGAGGGATTTCATCTCGTCGACGCGCTGGCGACCGGCGTCGGTGACGAGGACGATCATGGCGTCTTCGCGCTTCATCTCTTCGAGCGTGATCTCTTCGTGCGAGACGCATGCCGGCGCCGAGGCCGGGCACGTCGACGATGCGCAGGTAGCCGTCCATGAGCAGGTTGGGCACGCCGGCCGGGGGCTGGATGCGGAAGGTGGCGGACTTGATCAGGCGAATCTGGCGCTGATTGCTGCCTTTGAAGGCGTCTTCGCGCAGGTGCTTGAGGGAGTCTTCATCTTCGAGGGCGAGGCTGATGGGCGGGGGCGCGTCGAGTTTGTAGAGCTCTTTGTTGTTTTCGTAGGAGTGGATGCAGTCGAGGAGGATGTCGAGATATTCGTCCCGCTCGGTTTTGGCGGAGTCGGAGCCTTCTTCGATGAGGGCGTTGATGCCGGCTTCGGCCTGTTCACGCTCGCCGTCGTTGGTGATGTCGAACTCGTCGATCTGGGCGAGCTGGCAGAGGCGGCGGACGCGCTGGGCGAATTCGTCTTTGGTCCAGTAGGTGAGGACGAGGGATTCGGCTTCGTCCTCGGCGGCCTGCTCGATGTAGACGATGGTGCCGGTGACGGCGGTGACGGCGCCGGTGGGCAGCAGGTTACGGCCGAGGAGGGCGTTGATGAGCGTGCTTTTGCCGACGCCGGTGCCGCCGAAGAAGACGAGGGTGTAGGTACGCTGGGCGAGGATCTTTTGGGCCTCGTCGATGTTGAATTGGGCATCGGGCACGGCGCGGATGAGGTAGTCGCGCGAGCGATCGATAGACTGTTGGAGATCGACCCAGTTGTCGACCTGGACGGGGCTGATGTGGGGCAGCGCGGCGAGTGATGCGCGCAGGTCAGTGTACTTGTCAGCTTTTTTGGCACTCATCATAAACTTCCTTTTGATTTTGCGATTTGTTTTTGGTTTTGATTATTGATTCTATGATAGCAAACGTGTCAATTCTATCTACTCTACGCAAGCGTTATGAAAAGGTTGCGGGGGTTTAGGTTTGGAGGGGGAGGGTTTGTGCCGGATTTGGGGAGCAACTTGGTACGTTGCTTCGCGCCTGCGGCGCGACACAACGTGCCACGTTGTGCTACGTGGTGACACAACGTGCCACGTTATGCTACAGGCGGGTTCGTCGTTTTTGTTTTATGGGTGACACAACGTGCCACGTTGTGCTACAGGTGGGTTAGTCGTTTTTGTTTTTGGGAAACGACTAACGGGAGGGGGATAGGTAGGGGATCATGTTCTATATGTCGTATGTTATTATTATTGGGGGTTGGGTGGTTCCGATTGGTTCCCGGCGGTTGTTGACATAGAACATATGAGCGGGGTAGATTGGGGGTATGAGTACGAAGGCGGTTAAGAGACGGTGTGCGGCGGTGCGGCGGGATGGACGGGCGTGCCGGGGGTGGGCGGTGGTGGGGCGGGAGCCGGCGCTGTGCGCGGTGCACGCGGGGCTGAACGTGGGCGGCGGGGGACAGGTGGGGAACCGCAACGCGATGAAGCACGGGCTGTACATGGGGCTGATGAATAAGGAGGAGTTGAAGGACGTGGGGCTGCTGACGTCGCGATCGGTGGGGCATGAGCTGGTGCTGGCGCGGGTGGTGCTGGGGAGGCTGGTGCGCTATTTGAAGAAGGAAGACCTGCCGCTGGCGGATGCGCTGGCGGTGGCGCCGGTGATGTCGACGCTGATGCGCACGGTGGCGCGGCTGGCGAACCAGCTTGAGGAGGGGGCGGTTGATTGGGACGTGGTGTTGGATGCCTTGGAGGAAGAGGGGGCGGCGAGCAGCGGCCGGTGAAGAGGGTGAGGGGTGGGGAGCGGGGAGCGGGGGGAGCGGGGAGCGAGGAGCGGGGGGCGCGGGTTGGGGAGCGGGAGCGGGGGGCGTGGGGTGAGGAGCGGGGGGCGTGGGGTGAGGAGCGGGGGGCGAGGAGCGAGGAGCGGGGGGCGGGGGGTGGGGAGCGGGGGGCGGGGGGTGGGGAGCGGGAGCGGGCGGCGGCGGCGGTTTTGGGGGATGTGGGGCTGTTTTCGCGGGTGGTTTTGAAACGGCCGCTGTACGGATACCAGGTGGGGCCGGCGCGGGCGATCGTGGCCAGTGTGCTGGAGGGGCGGGGGGAGGATTTTTTGCTGGTGATGGCGCGGCAGTCGGGGAAGAATGAGCTGGTGGGGCAGGTGCTGGTTTATTTGTTGAACCGGCTGCGGCGGGAGGCGTGCCAGATGGTGTACGCGGCGATCGGGGATAACGTGGGGCGGGGGGTGCGGCGGCTGGAGGGGCTGCTGGATAACGGGTGGAACAGGTATGAGTGGAAGCGCGGGGGACGGCCGACGCGGCGATCGCTGGGGAAGGCGAGCGTGGTGTTTTTGAGCAGCCACCGGCAGGCGTTTGCGCGGGGGGAGACGGCGCATCATCTGCTGGTGGTGGATGAGCTGCAGGACCAGGACGGGGCGCATTTGCAGGCGGTTTTTGAGCCGATGCGGGCGGCGACGAATGCGACGGCGGTTTACCTGGGGACGACGCGGACGACGTATGATGCGCTGTGGCGGAAGAAGGAGGCGCTGGAGAGGCTGGAGACGGCCGATGGGGTGCAGCGGGTGTTTCTGGTGGGGCCGGAGGCGGTGATGGCGGAGAATGAGGCGTATGCGCGGTTTTTGGGGCGGCAGGTGGCGCGGTTGGGGCGGCGGCATCCGTTGATTGCGAGTGAGTATTTTTTGGAGCCGCTGGATGGGGAGAGTGGGTTTTTGGGAGAGAGGCGGGTGGGGTTGATGATGGGGGAGCATGGGAGAGTAAGGGTTCCGGAGATGAGGGCAGGGGATAGGACGCGGACGAGCGCGGATGAACGCGGAAGGGAGGTATGGGGGTACGTGGCGACGTTGGATGTGGCGGGGATTGAGGAGGCGGGGACTTCGTTGACGGGCACGTATCCGTTGGGGGCGGTGGGGAATGGGGGGAGGGATTATACGGTTTGTACGGTGTTTCGGGTGCGGAGTGGAGGTAGGGATTGGGATAGAGATAGGGATGAGATAGGGGTAGGGATAGGGAATATGCCTCTGCCGGCGCAGAGGTCGCTGCCGGGGCAGGGGATGGGTGGAGGTTTGAGGCGGTGGATGTTTTTGTGGACCAGGGGAGCGGGCATTTTGTGGACCTGGGGGGTGGTAAGGGGTCGCTGGCGGGGCGGTTGTTGGGGTTTTTGGAGGCGTGGGGGGTGGGGCATGTTGTGGGGGATGCGACGGGGGTGGGGGAAGGGCTGGTGAATTGGCTGGCGGGGCGGCTGGGGGCGGGGTCGGTGACGCCGTTTAAGTTTTCGCGGCGGAGTAAGGCGCAGCTGGGGGTGGATTTTTTGGCGCTGGTGGAGACGGGGCGGTTTAAGTATTTTGCGAGTGAACATGAGTTTGATGACGCGTGGTGGTTCTATGAGCAGGCGCGGCGCTGTGTGTCGGAGCTGGAGGCGGGACGGCCGATGGAGCGGTATTTGCGCTGGTTTGTGCCGGAGTCGGTGAAGGTTAGTGCGCCGGAAGGGAATGTGGCGCTGCATGATGACCGGCTGGTGTCGGCCGTGCTGGTGGCGGAGGTGGATAGGTTGATGCGGGAGGGGAAGATTAAGGTGGGGCGGGCGGTGTCGGAGGTGGTGGAGGGGTATGATCCGGTGGGGGACCTTCCGGATTGGTGATTGGTATGCACAGTTTGGTTTGTGCAAAAATGCACACATCGGATACACTCTACACTTATTGGTAGATTGCTGCCAGCCGGTGGTGTTGTTCGTGTTAGGTGGGATTTTAGGGAGGATTCGTTGACACGCCAACTCGTTGTTTCTGCTGGGTCAGGTGGGTTTATCGAGCCGTCTTTGGCGGTGTGCCTCCAAATGGTAAGTGAAAAAAATGAATAGTGCGCGCAGAACATACGCCCTGATCATTGGATTGTTGGTCTCTGCATTTGTTGTTCTTATGGTCACAGACAGTGTTTTTCAGACGGACGCGGCGGCGGCCGATTCGGGCGATGGTAAAATCTACTTGCCTATCACGCTGTCTAAATCGCAGGAGGCGAAGCCGCTTTTTTCAGAATTCCAAGCTGATACAGAACTAACAGACGAACAGAAGACAATTTTCAGCACACTAAGAGGCGATCTGACTACTGTGAGGTTGTCTCTTGTCATTGCCGACGTAGAACTGCTTAAAGATGCAAAGGCGATTTCACTCAACATTTTTGGCGACACTGTGGTGAAGGTGACGATGGATCGCATTGAGCGAAGGGCAAATGAAGATTTCACCTGGTTCGGCAGCAATCCATCGACCGGCACAATGGCAACTATAGTTGTCGACGGTGAAAATGCAATTGGTACTGTTCTTCATGAGGGTGCTGTCTACAAGCTAGTTCCCATTGGTGAAGGGATTCATGCAAATGCGCAAGTGGATTATGGGTCTTCCGGCGACGAGCACCCGCCAGAGTATGACCAAATGGAACGTGAAAGCCAATATAAGCGAAACAGTTCTTCTCTAGCAACAGTCGAGAAGATCAGGCTGCTGGTTGTCTATACGCCGGAGAGCATAGAGCAAGTAGCCAGCATGGATGCGCTTGTGCGGCTTGCGGTCGACGAGACGAAACAGTCGTTTAGGAACAGCGGTATTACGAAGGAGGTCGTACTAACCTACAAGACTAAAGATCGACTACGTTGAAACTGGCAATATGGTACTAGACCTGAGCAGGCTTCGAACGCCTAATGATGGGTTCATGGATTCCGTTCATAATCTTCGAACCATATATGATGCAGATGTAGTTATCTTGATCACATCGAGTAGGTATCAATACGGTGGTTTGGCCAGTGACATTGGCGCAAGCTACGAAGAGGCGTTTGCAATCGTCATACAAAGCAGAGCCACCGGCAATTATTCTTTTGCCCATGAAATGGGCCATTTGTTCGGCGCGCGGCACAATCCCGAGGTAGATGATAAAGAGTATCCGTATCCTTACGGGCACGGCTACCAGCATCCATGGGATATAAATCCTTGGAAGAGGTGGCGAACAATAATGTCGTATGATTGTCCGTTGGTGCCGTGCGTCAGGCTGCCGTTTTGGTCTAATCCGGATGTCATTTACCACGGCGATGCAATGGGCACGGAGGCGAAACATAATAATGCACGGGTGCTAAATATCCGTTCGTCCACATCGCCAACTGCCACGCCGAGGCCGACAACTGTTGCTCCGCCGACGGCGACTCCCAAAGCACCGACGGCAACGCCCAAGCCGGCGCCTGCTGAACTGAGCAACCCATCGTTTGAAAGCGGAAGGCGGGAGCCGTGGACATTTTTGAAATACAATAATGCTTGCAATTGGGCTGTCTATAAGTGGCCGAATGTGGCGAGACATGGACAGTATTTGCTGGCGACTAACGAGAACGGCAACAATCCTGATTGCAGTGGTTTCTATCAGAGAATTAGCCGCAGTCCCAAGGTCGGAGAGCTTTACAGGTTCGCGATCTGGCTGCGCGCGGCCGGCCCTCCGCGAGATGGGCAGATTACGCTGTGGGCGCTGGGAGGGCAGCCGGAAGTCGGCGCCGTGGACTTCTCAAATATAGGGACTACCTGGCAGTGCGTTGAGACGTCATTGAGGATTCAACGTTCCGGGCACAACGCGGTTCAGGCGGAGCTTTATCTTTATTCAGACGATAACTATGACTACTATTTCGATAGTGCATCGGTGACGTTGAATTCTGGGCCGCTATGTCCGTCACAGCCACCACCAACGGCGACAAAGCCAGCACCTACCGCAACAAAACCGCCGCCCACGGCGACAAAGCCGCCACCTACAGCAACGAAGCCGCCACCTACGGCGACACCTTCTGACCCGTTACCAGACTTGATCGTCACTTCTTTGCAGATTGACTCTATTACTTTGGACCGGATTAGTTACTCATATGTTATCAAGAACGTCGGTACGGCACCTGCAAATCTTGACGGCCCGACGCCGGTAGACCACGACAACGTGAGTGTTCAGGCAAGACTCTCCACAGATGCCAAGTATGATGAAAGCGATTCACCCGCGGGCGGAACGATATTAGGGCTTTCACCGCTAGGCTACCTGTATCCAGGGGAATCATTTTCAGATTCATTTTCCGCATCGCCACGCGTGGATCCCTTTACGATGAATTATTTGGTTCTGAAGGTGGACCACGGCGAGGTTGTGGAGGAAAGTAATGAGGCAAACAATGCCGGTGCGGCAGCGATTCCGTGAGGTGCTGGTAGTTCAGTTGCTCATCGTTCTGTAGAACAACCTTCAGGTTGTGACACGCGTGCAAGGCGTGAGCAAGCAAGCTGAAGCTTGCTCTACAATGATTGTACTCCGCGGGCTGTTGCTGATTTGTATTCTTAAACTTCACAATTCCGCGTCTGAGGAAAGGAAACATGATAAATCATGTTGATGGGTGGGGCCGGTAGAGTTGGGGGAGCGGTTATTTCCAGTCGGTGACGGTGACGTTACCGTCGAATTCGAGGAGGAGGGTTTCGTTTTGGCCGTCGGCGTCGATGATGTAGACGCCGTCGACGCCATTGCGGCTGGAGGTGAAGGCGATGTGCGCGCCGTCGGGTGACCAGACCGGCCAGCGGTCGCCGGCCAGGTTGTTGGTCAGATTTCTTAGCACAGTGCCGTTGCTGTTCATGGTGTAGATTTCGAAGTTGCCGTCGCGGTCGGAGTAGAAGGCGATCTTTTGTCCGTCAGGAGACCAGGTGGGGTTGCGGTCGGCGAATTGATTGGTTGTCAGGCGCGTTTTGTTATCGCCGTTGAAGTCCATGACCATGATGTCGGCATTGCCGTAAGGCTGTGAGGAATAGGCGATGTGCGAGCCTGCCGGCAAGAATTCGGGCGTCCAATCCTCGTAAGATGTATTCGTCAGGTTTTCCGGGGGTTCGGAACCGTCGGCCTTCATTCGGAAAATGTCTTGCGGCCCCTCAGGACCATTGGCATTAAAAACAATGTGGTCACCGTCCGGAGACCAGCCGGCACAGCAAGCAAAATCGGGGCCAAAGGTCAGCCGCTCGGGGTTTGACCCATCGGCATTTATGACAAAAAGCTGGTCGCCACCTTCACGGGATGAATTGAAGAGGATTTGCTCGCCGTTCGGGGACCAGTGACCGGCGCGATCGCGGCCGGCGCTGATGGCCAACGGTCTTTTTTCGCCTTTTTCAATGTCATAAACATAGAGGGTGTTATCGGTCGACGAGGCGAGGAGAAGCTGGCCATGATAGTCGACTGTTTCGCTTGTTGGTGTTGGCGCGGCGGGAGACGGGGTTGGAAAGGAAGGGCTGGCGTCTTCCTCGTAGACTACGCCGGGCAGGATGTACTGCGTGACGAGGTCGATGCCGTCTTTGGCGACACTGATGACGCCGAAAAGGGTGATCAGGGTGATAACGGTGCCGATGGTCAGCCGCCGCCTGCTGTTTGAACTGTCTTCAGTGTTTTCGCTAGAGTTCTCGTCAGACACGATGAAGTTCCTTGCCGTGATGTGCACGCGTGGATGCTGGGCGCGTTCATTATACATACTCCGTCGTGATATGGGGAATTGGGAATGGGCTTGCGGATTGGTGGGCTGAGGTCAGGCGGGGGTGCGGGCCCATGCGGTGAGTGATTGGGCGAAGCGTTGGGAGATGTGGTCGTCGTGCTTGCGGACGGTTTTGCTAAAGTCAGCGAAGGAGATGATTTGATCGCCTGATCCAGTGGGCTGCAGATAGACGATGGTGCAGTCGTCACCCTGCGAGGTAACGGCCGTGGGTTGGGCCGCGGAATGAATTCCGCGTCTGAGGAAAGGAAACATGATGAATCATGTTGATGGAGGCGGCCTGAGTTCTTGAGGCGGATTGGGGATGGGAGATTGGGCGATTAGGAAAATCGCTCTACGAGTCTGCGCCGCCTTGATCGAGATCCGAGAAACCAAAGTAGGCCATCTGCCGGCGGTGTATTTCGGGGGTATGTTTCCAATGTTCTGAGCCGAATTCGTCGGGCAGCCATCTACGGGAGTCATTGATCAGAAAGTCATAGAATTTCGGGTAGGATTTGAATATCTCGATCACGCGCGGGCGTATGCGCAGCCGCGTCTTTCCGCCGCTGTGCTTGTCCTCGAAGAAAAGACGGTTATAGGGGCGTATGGACTTTACTCGCTCGTCGGGTGAACCTTTGATGCGGTTACCGAAGGCTCTGAGAACGGACTGTTCACTTTGGCGGTCGCCGTCGCGCACCTCATCGGCGATTTCTTGTACGGAAAAATAGTCGTCGGGGTTTTGGAGCAAGAGGCGGTAGAGGTCGATCTGGCCCGGTGGGATCACCCGTCCGGTCAGGATATCGTGGATGGTCTTGTTCTCTTTCAGGATCTCGGCGATCAACTTCTCTTGTTTGCTGATCTTTCGGGCCCTGTCCTTGGCCAGCTTCTTGTCCTTGGCTTTTTTGTGCGTTTTTTTGACGATGGCCGGCGGTGGTGACTCAGGCATCTTGGCCCTCATCTTCAAGGCCAGCACCTGGCTGGATATAAACAGCTCATCCTCACGGCCGTCGGCATAGCGCACACGCATCTTGGACTCATCAATGGATAATACTTCGTAGATGCCGCTACTGCTGCGGTATTGTTTGCCTATTTCGAATGGGTGGTCCATCTCTTGCTCCACTAAGAATTCTTATTGAGTTTAGAACTCAAGCGGAAGACGCGGTGTCTCGGCAATTGGTTCAGGCGCTTTCATATCTGCTTTGGCCACACCTAATTCTTCGAACCGTTTTACAGATGGAATGAGCCGGCTTTCCAGAGAGCCTAATGCCTTATTGTAGAAATTTATGGTGTTAACAAGGCTGCTGCGCAGGCTCAGCAGATGTCCAAGGAACAGCTCAAATCGCTTGTAAAGATCCTGGCTTTCGGCGGCAATGGCTTTGGCATTTTCATTTAGCTGATACTGCTGCCAGCCGAAAGCGACTGACTTGAACAGGGCCATCAGGGTCACGGGCGTGGTCACAAACACATTCTTGGCAAAGGCAAATTCAAAGAGGCCAGGATCCTCTGCGAAAGCAGCGCTTAAACAAGCTTCATTAGGAACGAACATGACTACAAAACCCGGAGATTGCTCCAGGTTTTCCCAATATCGTTTATTTCCCAACTCACGAACGCGCCCCCTTAAGGCTTGCGCGTGCCGGCGTAGGTTCTGCTTTCGCTTTGTTTCATCAGATGATTCCATGGCATCCAGGTAGGCGTCCAGCGGGGCCTTGGCATCGATTGGCAGCCTGCCACCGTCAGGCAAGTAGGCGATCATGTCCGGCCGGGAGCCATCGCTAATTGTGGCTTGAGATTCATAATCGACGTGTTCAGTCATACCTGCCAGCTCAACAATGCGAACGAGCTCAATTTCACCCCACTTTCCGCGAACGGTAGGCGAACGTGGGCTTCACTCAATGTCACAGTCGTATGCTGTAGACTGCGGTTGGTATCGGCCAGACTGCGCAGCTGCTCCTTCAGGCCTTCATAGTCACCCTCTCTCTTTTGCTCCAGATCACGAACGTGAGAGTCAAGTTTTGTCAGATTATCCTTCAACGGATCGACGACTCCGGTCATTGTCACCTGCTGAGTTTGCCAGTCACTCTGCATGCGTTTCAGAAAACCGTCCATCTGCTCATTGGTGCGCTGTGAAAATGCTTCGGAATTAGACTGCAAAGATTGACCGGCCAGCGCCTCAAATGCCTCGCGCAGCTTTGATTCGGCATCATTGAGCCACTCCATTTTCTCCTGATCGGCCGTTCGTTTCTCCTCCAGGCGGGCGACCCGCTCACGCAATTGTTCATTTTCTTCCAGCGCAAACCGCAGACCCTCTTCCTTCGCCTGCAGTTCTTCCCTGGCTGCTGCGCGCGCCGCCTCCGCAGTTGCAGCCTCTACCCGCAGCTCAGTTTGCGCCCCACCAACGCGACTCTTGGCCAGCATCCAACCCAACAGGGCGCCTATCGACCCGCCCAGCAGCAAAACGCCTATCCAATAAACTAATGAAACCCCCACCATGATTTCCTCCTCTATTTCAGATTAGCAACTTCATCATACAGAATAGCCATTTGATTACTCCTCGTACGAGAGCCAGCGCTCGAGCTGCTCGATCATGCGGTCCATCATCCTGATGTAGTAGTCATCGATGATCCAGATGTCGCCACGTTTGTCTTTTAGTCTGATGCCTGGCGGCGGATTCCTCGGTGGCGCTTCACCTAATTCAATATTGATGTTGTAATCATCCCAATATCTCTCGGCGGCAAGTTGGGCCTTTCGGGTTCTATTGTTGTAGTCCTGCAATTCCTGGCAATGCTTTTCTCGCCATTTCTGGAGGGTCTCTAAGACGCGGCCTTCAGGCACCTCGGCGAGGATCTTACCGAGAAGACGATATTCGCGGCGAGCGTCGATTTTCTTGCGGTTTTTTACTTTGTGCGGCTCGTCGACCATCATCTTGTCGATTTTCGCGCGCTCCTCTTTGACGATGGCGAAACGTTGGCTGACAAATTGTCGTTCTGATTGCATTTGAGCTTCCCTCCCTGTAAAGATTGAAACCTATCTAAAATCGGGTGTCAATGTAATCCTGCACGTCTTCGGGTTTGAGGGCGATGGAGCCGGGGCCGGAGCGGACGTAGAAGTCGCCGCCGGGATTTTTTTCGAGGCCTTTCCACTGAAGATAGGCGGGGTCACGGCCGCGGCGGCAGCGGACGTGGCAGACGGTTTTGCCGTCGACGATCAGTTCGGTGCGGGGGTCGAGGCGCGTGGCGGCGATGTCGCCGAGGCCGTTGCGCACGACCTGCACGAGGTGGAGCATGAATTTGTCCTCGTTGTCGAGGTGGTCAGCTCGATGCCGATGATGCGGCCGTCGTCGGCGACGCCGATGAGCAGGTCGCCGCCCTCGGTGTTCAGAAAAGCGGCGATGGTCTTCAGCACAGCGTGGGTGACGTGCTTGTCGTCCTTGCGGTCTTCCTTGAGGCTCCAGCGCAGGCTCGATTTGAACTCCAGCGTCTGTCGATTCCTGCTGGCTGGACAGCTCGGCGGCCTGGCGGTGGCGCTGACGTACTGGTCGAAGAGGGCTCGTTGAGGGCCTGGCCAAAATCGTGGTCGTCGGTGATGCGCTTGTAGAGGGTGAAGTTGGAGTCGACGATGTCCTGAAATTTGTCGATGGTTTTCTGATGGAAGGTGAGGACGCACGTTGTCGCGCGTGTTGGCGCGGGCGCTGGCGTCGAGCGCGGGATCGTCGTTCAGTTCTTCCATGACCTGGCTGACGGCGGGCTGGCTGATGGCCCTTCGCCGAAGCGATCGTTCAGCTCGGCGATGATGCGCGACAGCGGCTCTATCAGTTCCGGCGCCGGTCATAAGGCGCCTTGACGCCGATGGGGTCGACGGTTCCCGGCCAGACGCTCGGGGCTGATGTTGCCCGTGCCGGTGCTGCTGGACGGTATAGGACTCCATGTCGATGTTCTGCTGGACCTCGCGCGGCAGCTCTTCGTTTGTCAGTGATCACGAGGGCGCGCAGGTGGCGGGCGAACACGTAGAGCTTCTCCAGGTCGGTATCCTTGAAGGGCAGGACCTGGGAGAGAAAGGCGTAGAGTGCGGACGTAGTCGGTGAGCTGCGCCGCGGAAGTCGCGCTGCTCGTCGAGGTGCAGGGCTCCCGACACGCTTGACGACGGGGTCGAGCGCGGCGTAGAGCGCGGCCTGGTCTTTTTTGGCGCCCGTCGAAGTAGATCCGCGGCGAAGGCGGTCGACATCGGCGTCGTTCGTAGACATCGAAGTCGAGCGAGGCGGTGCACTGAGATTCGTAGAGCAGGTTGGGGTCGGTCGCCTCCGAGAGCAGCGTGGCTTCGTAGTAGGGCTCGAAGGCGGCCTGGATGTCGTCGGCCTCGTTGGCGAAGTCGAGGACCATGGTGTCTTCCTTGTCGGGATGGGTGCGGTTGAGGCGGGAGAGGGTCTGCACGGCGTTGACGCCGCCGAGCTTCTTGTCCACGTACATGGTGTGCAGCAGGGGCTGGTCGAAGCCGGTCTGGAACTTGTTGGCCACGATCAGGAAGCGGTATGTCGGCGCGCTCGAAGGTCTTGGCGGTCTGCGCTCTCCGGGATGCCGCCGTTCATGCCGGACTCGGTGTAGGCTGCCCGCCGTCCTGCACCGTGCCGGAGAAGGCGACCAGGGCCTTGAAGGGGTAGCCGCTGCTCGTGCAGGTAGCGGTCGACGGCCAGCTTGTAGCGCACGGCGTGCAGGCGGGAGCGGGTGACGATCATGGCCTTGGCCTTGCCGCCGATCTGATGGGCGACCTGTGGCGCGAAGTGCTCGACCATGATCGCGATCTTCTGCGTCGATGGCGTGGTCGGGTGAGCTCGACGAAGGACTTGCAGCAGGTAGGTGGCCTTGTGCTTGTCGTAGCGCGGGTCGTCCTCGATCTTCTTGAGCAGGCGCCAGTAGGCCTTGTAGGTGGTGTAGTTCTGCGAGCACGTCGAGGATGAAGCCCTCCTCGATGGCCTGGCGCATGGTGTAGAGGCTGAAAGGCTCGAACTTGCCGTCGGGCTGCGGCGCGCCGAAGAGCTCCAGGGTCTTGGGCTTGGGCGTGGCGGTGAAGGCGAAGGTGCTGAGCGTTGGGCGCCGGCCGCGCTTCTTCATCTCGGCCAGGATGGCGTCTTCCAGCTCCTCTTCGGCGTCTCGCCGCCTCCTCGGCCTCGGCTTCCTCCAGGCTGCCGGCGGTGAGGACGGCCTTCATGCTCTTGGTGCTCTCGCCCGATCTGGGAGGAGTGGGCCTCGTCGACGATGACGGCGAAGCGCTGGCCGGGCAGCTCGCCGATCTGCTCGGCGATGACCGGGAACTTCTGCAGGGTGGTGACGATGATGCGTCTTGCCCGTCTTCGAGGGCCTGCTTGAGCTGGCTGCGAGGTCTGTGTCGATGTTCTCGACCACGCCGAGGGTCTGCTCGAACTGGCGCACGGTGCGCTGCAGCTGGCGGTCGAGGACGCGCCGGTCGGTGATGACGATGATGGAGTCGAAGACGCGCTGGTCGTCGCGTCGTGCAGGATGGAGAGCTGGTGGGCGAGCCAGGCGATGGTGATAGGTCTTGCCGCTGCCGGCGCAGTGCTGGATCAGGTAGCGCTGGCCCGGCGCCCGTGTGCGGGCGTCGGCCGACGAGGCGGCGCACGGCGTCGAGCTGGTGGTAGCGGGGGAAGATCAGGAAGCGTCTGGCCGGTCTTCTTGCCGCTCGTCGTCCTCCTCCTCGACCTCGTGGATGAAGTGCTGGACCAGGTCGAGCACGCTGTCCGTGGCCCAGATTCGCTCCCAGAGGTAGGCGGTGGCGTAGCCGTCTGGGTGGGCGGACGGGCGGGTTGCCCGCGCCGCCGTTCTAGCCCTGGTTGAAGGGCAGGAAGCGGGTCTTCTCGCCGCGCAGGTGGGTGGTGACGTAGACCAGGTCGGGGTCGACGGCGAAGTGGGCGAGGCAGCGGCCGAAGGCGAGCAGCGGCTCGCGCGGGTCGCGGTCGGTCTTGTACTGCCTGATCGCGTGCTCGACGTTCTGGCCGGTGAGCGGGTTCTTGAGTCGGCGGTGAAGATGGGGATGCCGTTGAGGAAGAGCACCAGGTCGAGGGCTGTTCTCGTTCTGCTCGCTGTAGTGGAGTTGGCGCACGACGGCGAAGAGGTTGCCGCGTAGAGGCCGGCAGCTCCTCGTTGAGGCCGCTGCTGGGGCGGAAGTAGGCGAGCCGGAACTTGCACGCCGCGATCCTTGATGCCGTTGCGCAGCACGTCGAGCGCGCCGCGCCGCCCGATCTCGCGCGCGAGCTGCTTCAGGAAGCGGTCGCCGTCTGTCCGCGCCGTGGTGCTGCTTGAGCTTCTCCCACTCCTTGGGCTGGGTGGCGAGGATGAAGTCGAAGACGTCCTCGGGCAGCAGGCAGAGGGCGCGGTCGTAGTCATCGGAGGTCCGCTTGTGGTAGCCGCCGGGGGTGTAGGCGAGGTCGTAGAAGGGGCCGGGCTCGCGCAGCGCGCCGTTTGCCGTCTCCCCAAGAGGACAGCTTCAATATGATCTTCAAAAGCGCGTTCGGAAATGTCGATGGTCATGGTTACATCTCACCCATCTGCTATGCTCTTCATCTTGGGGAGCGGTGGAAGATTTTGTCAGTCAAGAGCAGATCAGGTTTCTCGACCAAAGCATTGACGTCAGTTCGAACCACATTTCGATGATTGTCCGCGAGTTCCAATTGATCTATAAAATTAACAAAATTCCTGTCCTCAAGTTCCTTTTTTAGGTAATCAACGGTTTCTATGTACAGAAGACTATATGCACTGGCCACTTGACCTGTTGGATCGAGATCGCGCAGGAGATCGTTAGATTTGCTCTGGTCGAGGTGCAGTCGGACAGTCTGAAGCGCAATTGCACCCTTGATATCATCCGTTCCTTCTTCAATGCTGAGGGCTTGCTCTTTAGATCTGGATCAGGTTCAAGTATCCGTCGTTCATAAATTGGATTTCCGTTCTCATCAAATACCAACTGCCCGAACTCATCGCGAACGATCCAAGCCTCTGCATTGGCAAGCAAACGATATAAATCCACCAGTTCAGCATAAGCATCCAATTGCTCAAGCACCCGGTCAGCTTTTTTCTGACGGATATCGCGAGCAAGATCGATTCGTTTGGCGCGCTGGCCCAATATGAATTGAATAACTACAACGGCCCATCCACCTAGCGCAATACATACCGTAATTACTTGTTCTGCAGTCACTGATCCAATTACCCTTGCTTCAATCAGGTTCCATGATCGGGAGTGCCAATCGCCACATTAATGTTTCCCAGTAGAGGGCCGCTTGTTGATTACTTTTCTCGATCCCATGGGAGAAGTCTTTTTTTGTCTTTCAACAGATCATGTATTTCATTATCATGAACCGAATTTCTCGGAGAAGCATCATGCGGACAGAAGCCCCAACCTCTGAAATACATAATACATTTTTTCGGGCGGCATCGCTTTAGCCTTGAGCCCTCCGTCCAAGTGTACATAATAGTTTCTTGTGATCACCACATTCTCGGTGAATGAATCTGGAGAATTAGTGATCAACACCCGAAGTTCCTCATTGAGATCTTCCAGAAGCTCATCCAGACGTTTTTTCAGGAAATATTTCTTTTTCTTTCCACGATTAACGTCATAATATTTGTTGCCAAACAACCCGCGATGATAACTCTCAAGTGCACTAACAAGACTCAAGAATTTGTAATCAAGAAATCTGGTTTCGCTGTCTGTACATGGCCACAAAAAACAAATCTTTAACTGGTTGAAGACGCTCTCTAGCACCAAACCAGCGACTCGCAATATGCGGCAATCGCTCAACGAAAGCATCGAAGTCAATCAACATATCAGACTGGTACAGCTTTCGAGCGCTGTGTCCGATGACGATGAGAAGAAAGAAGGAGTTAACAGGGAGTTTTATTTCTGCTTCGGCTAGTTCGACGGGTTCAGTGGACTCTGGACTAGCAGGTACAAACTGGAGTTTTGAGGCCAGGTGTCCTCGCCCATGGCAACTGCAATCAGACGTGAGATATCTGTGACCAAATCGTAGTACTCTTTGAAGCCAACAGGATCCGCAGGTTGTATCTTCAGGAACGCTTGATTGCCTATTACTGCCTCGGTGGAACTCCCTTCCGCAAAGCTGTATGAGTTTCTTAGCTCAAAAGAAGCGTCTATGGCTTGAATCTGTCCTCAAATGCTGTTCGTGAGACTATTTCTACTGCGACACCGACCAGTCTTCCTTCATCTTTAATTCGAGTATACTTGAACGGCAGTGGTTTCATCCATTCTTCCAAGTGATCGAGGCTTAAAATAGCAGGCGGAAAACATCAACTGGTCTGGCTCAGTAATAATTTGTCCAAGATATAGCTGGCTGGCGCGAAGAACCTGTCTTGTACCTCCAGGACTGCTGAAAGTATGGCGAATTTGCCAGTTCTTGACCAACGTACACACAATGCCATTATCAGTTACACCATTGATAATGTCGCAACGGAACTCTTCATTCGTAAATGGGGGCGATGGGTCGAGCGAGCCCATTAAGGAAAGGCGAACACCTGATTCCTGGTCGAAAGAAAGCCTACCTGTAACTTGCTCATTATTGTTTTCTGGTAGCCACCAATAGCCATCATATTCGAAGTTGTCTTGTAATTTATGGTCCAGATATTTTGCCATGAATGTGCTTTGTGAAACTGAAATAATCTCTAGAAATCTCTTACATCAATCTGTCCTGTCACGGCCGCTGAAATGAGAGCCATGCGGTACTGTTGCAAGTGTTCAATGCCATTGGATACTTTAGTAATAAGCTCATCCAATTTCCCGGTCTGCTCAATTATATATTTGTATATCTGCAATTGCTCACATGCAGGGGCGGTAACGGAGTGACTAGTGTGCGTACGTCTGGCATGCCAATCGTTCTTAGAGTAGCACCCATCGTCAAGCGCACAAGTTCGCCCTGCATAGAATCAAAAACGCGCAACAAGTACTCTGGCAGAATTTCTCGTCCGCAAGTCCATGCAATAATGTGTTGTGATACCGCCATTTGTTCCGTCAAAATAGCCGTAAGTCCAATTGTTGCATCCCTTGTAAAAATTACGCTTCTAGCCGGCAGAAGATGTGCAGACAATTACGCATTCCTAACTCGCTGATTTTTATGGCCGTGTCTGATATGTAGTCGTTGTTAGCAAGATACCTTGTATCATTTAGAGAAACCCAAGGAATGCTGCATCTTCCCCAATAGGCCTCAATACTTCTACTTGGATGTGTCCGCTATCCATATGCGCAACGTACTTAAGCTTCCTAACTTCCCAATGCGTGGGGACACGGCCGAGCCACTCAACTCCACTATCTTTCATGGGCACGGCCAGATCGAGACCTTTGGTGACGGCGTGGGTGATGAGGGCGGCGCGTTTTTCTTGCAGGAGAGTGATGAGCTTTTCTTTGGCGGCGACGAGATCGTCGATCTGCTTTGTTTTGTGGTCGAGGAAACGGCCGATGGCTTGTTGTTCGGGGAGGGGAGGAACTACGGTTTCAATATTGAGAAAGTCATCTTCCCTAACAGACCTGTCGTATGTCGTTAGACCTCGTATGTATCGATTGTACTGCGTGAGGTACAGAGAAGATTTTAAGCAGGTTGTGGAAGTATTCATCTTCAAGATCGCCGACAATATCATATCGCGATACGCGGGACTAACTATGCCGCTGACGCTTGATACACCAACGCTAGAGTTGATTACCACATCGGGTTCACAACAAGCTGTCCAGGTTCCACAACCTGGTAACCTTGGTTCTCCTCTTGCGGCCGCACTAAAGCCTCGTCGTCATATTCTTTGACAACCACTCCGCGATAAGCAGACAGCGAAAGCATAGTTCTTTGCCATCATCATTCTTGTATCGCCGCCTCTGAAGAACTCGTCGCAGCTTAAGAATTTCCCAATGCCCTGGAATATCCCCTAGCCAATCCACGCGGGTATCCTTGTATTCAGCATACGGCCGATATTCGCCCACTCCGTCTACGCTCATTTGCTTTCTACTCCATCAAGCGATGAGGGCGTGAGGCGAAACTCAACCTCGTAGAGATTTGGGGCCACAGCGGGCTGCATCTCCAGAGCATAGAGAGACCCAGTTAGTTCGCGAGCGACAATCAGGCCTTCAACGGTGTCGCCCGGTTCGGCAAGATGGTGGTTGACCCAGCCCATATAGCGCAGGACCTGGCCAACAGTTTGGTCACTGGTCTGGCCGCGTTTCAATTCGATGACCAACCAACGAGGGTCGATCTTGTGGCGGGCTAGAAGGTCGATACGGCCCACGTCCGTCTGGTACTCATAGCCGGGATAGTCGTCGCCGGGTTCGCCATAAAGCGCCCACTCCTTGCCTAATTCGGTCTGCTCCCAATTGTCGCGAAGGAAATCCTGCAGGTGACGCTCAAGGCCGAAACGAGCGCCTTCACCGATGGGCAACTCATCAGCCAAGGCTTCAAGTGTTCATTCCCGGTCTCATCGTCTCCCGGAAACTCGAAGCTGGTGCCACAGCGAGTCCAATGTCCAGAGATCTATATCGAGATCGGCTGCCAAGCGAAGTAGTGTATTATTGACGGCCGCGTACTTCTCACCGGCCGACGTGCCGCGCGGAAAGTCAGGCCACAACTTGAGGGCACGCAAACCGGCCTCAGACACGGTGTTCCAAACGCCGTATTTTTCAGGATAATTGACCATCAAGATAGGCGTGGCGACGCCCTTGCCCAGATGATCGACATCGGTCAATGCGCTATTCATTCTTTCTTCAATTGGCTGACTTTCGTCAACCAACAGTGCAAGACCGGCACGCAATGAATCCATATCAGAGGTCAGTCTACCGGAGAGGCGCGAAAGACCGAACCAGTGCCTGTTGTTCTTGTAGTTGAGGAAAGGAATAAACTGTTCGGCCGTGAGCTGCGGCAAATGCTCAGGGGCAAATAGTGGCTGGAACCAGGCCAAGACATCAGTCTTGTCTGTCTGCGCCTGGTCGTACTGTCCAGCAGTACGAAAGCGCGCCAATTGGCCGCGCAGTTCGCCCAATGCTTCAGCATAGATACCTTCGTCAATCATCCTGCCTCCGTTATATTGTTACCCGTCACCTGGGCTAACATACGGACAATGTCTTTTTCGATGTCGCGGATGTCTTTTTCGATGTCGGCCAGGTCGCGAGGCGGCTTGTAGGTGTAGAAGTAGCGGTTGAAGTTGATCTCGTAGCCCACCATGCCCACCTGGCCGTCCTTGCTCGTCACGCTATGCTTCTCGTCGATCCAGGCATCGGGCACGTGGGGCAGGACTTCGCGCTCGAAGAATTCATCCACGTCCTCGCCGAGGGGCACGTTTTCGGTGTCGCGCAGGCTGGTGTCGGGTTCGGGATTGCCCTTCTTGTCGCGGCAGATTTCGGCGCTCGGGGTCGCGCTCGCTGAGGGCGTTGAGGATGGCTTTCTTGACGGCGCGCTGAGCTTGAGGCCGCTGCTCGCGAGCAGCGCTCTCCAACAGGGGCACGAATTGGGCGCGGTCTTTGTAGAGGGTGCCGGGCAGCGCGGACAGCAGATTGCGGATGCTGTCCTGCTGGGCGCGGCCGGCTTCTTCCTCGATGTCTTTGGCCTCGGCCTGCTTCTTGCGGGATTTGGCCAGGTTCTGGAAGGCGCGTTCGTCTTCCAGACGGGCGATGCGTTCCGGCGAGGCCTGGAAGTTGAGGCGCAGGGGGCGCTCGACGGTGATCTTGCGGTAGCCGAAGTTGTCCGTGGGGAAGATCTTGAGCGTGTTCGCTTTCCTCGTAGGCTCGAGTAGAGCGAGGATCTCGTCCGCGCGTTCGGCGGGGTATCTCGCGGCGCTTGTCGCCCAGGCTTTTGCGCATGGGCTGCCAGAAGGTCGGTGGCGTCGATGAGCTGACTTTGCCCTTGCGTTCGGGCGCTTTGCGGTTGGTGAGGACCCAGATGTAGGTGGCGATGCCGGTGTTGTAGAAGAGCTGCTCGGGCAGGGCGATGAGGGCTTCGAGCCAGTCGTTTTCGAGGATCCAGCGGCGGATCTCGCTCTCGCCGCTGCCGGCGTCGCCGGTGAAGAGGGGGGAGCCGTTCATGATGATGGCCACGCGGCTGCCGCCCTGGGCGGGGTCTTTCATGTGGGCGAGCATGTGCTGGAGGAAGAGGAGCTGGCCGTCGCTGATGCGCGGCAGGCCGGCGCCGAAACGGCCGGCAGGCGCCTTTGTCGTGCTCGGCGCGCACGGCTCGGCATCGCGCTTCCAATCTTTGCCGTAGGGCGGGTTGGCGATGAGGTAGTCGAAGTGCTGTACCGGCGTGGTGGTCGTTGGAGAGGGTGCTGCCGTAGAGGATTTCTCGGCGTCGCGGCCGTCGGTGGATTTCATATAGAGGTCGGACTTGCACACGGCGAAGGTCTCGGGGTTGACTTCCTGGCCGAAGACGTGGATGTCGGCGCGGGGGTTGATGGGCGGTTGTATTTGACCGTTGTCCTTGACGCCCTGCGTGATGTGGTTCTTGGTGATGGTGAGCATGCCGCCGGTGCCGCAGCAGGGGTCGTAGACGGTGAGCACCTTGCCGGGGACGGCGATGCGATCCTCATCGCCGGCGAGAAGCAGGTCGACCATGAGGTGCACGACGTCGCGGGGGGTAAAGTGCTCGCCGGGGTTTTCGTTGAGGGCTTCGTTGAATTTGCGGATGAGCTCCTCGAAGATGGTGCCCATGGCGGCGTTGTCGACCTGGTCGGGATGCAGATCGACGGTTGTTGAAGCGCTCCATGACCAGGAAGAGCAGGCCTTCGTCGTCGAGCTTGGTGATGGTGTTGTCGAAGTCGAAGTTCTCGAGGACCTCGCGCATGTTGGGGCTGAAGCCGGCGATGTAGTTGCGCAGGTTGGCGGCGAGGTTGGGCGCGTCGGCGAGCAGGGTCTCGAAGTCGTAGAGGGAGGTGTTGTAGAAGGCGTAGCCGGAGGCGCGGCGCAGCTGGGGGTCGAGGTTGTCGAGTTTGCCGTAGAGCTTGGTGTTGGTTTGCAGGACCTGCTGTCTTTGGTGGGGGCGAGGACGCAGTCGAGGCGGCGCAGGACGGTGAGGGGCAGGATGACGTCCTGGTATTTGCCGCGCTTGAAGGTGTCGCGGATGATGTCGGCGATGCCCCAAAGGAAGCCGGCGATCTGGCTGTTGTTCATAGGTGTTCTCCGGAGGTGGTTAGAGCGGCTGCAGTGCTTAGAAACCGCGTTTCTGACAAGAACCCGGTTTCTGTTTGCGCTAATTCTATAACGATTGGGGGAAGGGGCAAGGGTGGCGGGCCAAGCGGCGCTGCGGGTGGGACGGGTCGTTTTGGGGATTTTGGCGCGCGGGGTTGGTGTTGTGGATCGTGCGTGGGGGCGGGCGAGACAGGTCGTTTTGGGGGTTTTGACGCGGGCGGGGTTGGTTTCTGACCTGTCTCGCCCCTACGGGGGTTGGGGGGTTTGGGGGGATTGGGGGTGACGGGTCGTTTTGGGGATTTTGGCGCGGCGGGTTGGTGTGGTGGATCGTGCGTGGGGGCGGGCGAGACAGGTCGTTTTGGGGATCTTGACGCGGGCGGGGTTGGTTTCTGACCTGTCTCGCCCCTACGGGGGTTGGGGGGTTTTTTGGGGTTGGGGGGTTTGGGGGTGAGAAGGGGTTGTTTTGGGGGGCGGGGGGTGATAGGATCGGGGTATGACGCGGTGCGTTATGAGGAGTGGTATTTATGTTTTCTTTGCGGAAGGAATATCAGTTTTTGTCGAAACAGGGGCATCTGGTGCGCGTACGGCCGATCGGGGCGGGGGATGCGGCGCGGCTGGTGGCTATTTTTGAGCATATGTCCTCGGAGAGCCGGTATAAGCGTTATAACCAGACGCTGGATGAGGTGGAGGCGGAGCGGGTCTGGGAGGTGGCGCGGGGGATCAGCGAGGGGATTGGGCGGGGGCAGGAGGGGTTGATCGCTTTTGTGGAAACGGCGGAGGGGGCGGAGATGGCGGTGGGCGCGGCGCGGCTGGTGGAGACGGGGCCGGGCGTGGCGGAGGTGGCGATTTCGCTGCGGGATGATTTTCAGGGGTTGGGGATGGGGACGAAGTTGATGCGGCTGCTGGCGCTGGAGGCGAAGGAGCGGGGGTACGGGCGGCTGACGGCGTCGATCCGGGCGGATAATCCGGCGATCTGGCAGGTGTTTAAGCGCCTGCCGTTTACGGTGACGCGGGAGGCGGAGGGGAGTTACGCGGAGGTGTTGATCGATCTGGAACGGCCGTTGAGTGAGGACGGCCGAGCGGGGGAATGAACTGGGGCCGGCGGACGGCCGGCCCCAGGGGATTTTGGGTCAGGGGAGGGGCTGCTTTTCGACGGGATCGGGCAGGGATTTGTCGGTGAACTCCTGGAAGGCGAGGGTGTAGGCGGCGGACTCGAAGGCGGTGTAGAAGGAGCGGATGGCGGCGACGATGACGGCCAGGACGAGGCCGCCGACGACCATGAGGAGGATGTCGAGCGCGCTGAGGGGCTCGCCGGAGAAGAGGCGGGCGGCGCCGGGGCCGAAGGAGATGGCGCCGATGGGGATGAAGATGGCGGCGATGATGGCGCTGACGAGGAGGCCGAGGACGAGGAAGAGGATGAGGAGGATGATGACTTCTCCCAGGTTGGCGCGGATGATCTGCCAGGCGCGCTTGATGCTGTCGATGACGCCGCGGTTTTCGAGGACGATGGCGCGTTGGGCGAAGGTGTGAATGACGCCGACGAGGATGGCGAAGAGGGCGAGGCCGCAGATGAGGCAGCAGAGGAGGGCGGCCATGCCCGCGCCGAGGGCGGCGAAGAGGGCGGCGGCGTCACTGCCGCTGCCACCGGCGGCGGCGCCGGCGATGGTTCCGCCGATTATGGCTCCGGCGAGGACCGTGACGATGAGGATGAGCAGGGCCACGCCGCCGAAGAGGAGGAGGCTGAGGCCGATCATCTGCCAGATTTTGCTCCAACCGGCGCGGAAGGCGTCGCTGAAGGTGAGTTTTTGCCCGGCGTCGAGGCGGCCGGCGGCGTCGATGAGGCCGGCTTCGGCGGTGAGACGGAGGAGCCAGAGGGCGATGCCGAGGATGAGGGCGAAACAGAGGGCGCCGGCGGCCATGGCGCCGAGGACGGGCAGGAATTCGCCTGAGATCGGCGGACCCGAATGGGGTGCCGACGAAGGGCATGTTTTGAAAGTCGCTGCTGTCGGCGGTGTAGTTGAAGTTGTTGCTGGTGCTCATGCCGCTGCCGAGGGCGGCGAGAAAACCGAGTAGTATCATGAACTTGTGGTTCCAGACCACGCGCCACGATCTGTTTAATACATTGCCGTAATCCATTGTAGACCTCCTTGATCTTCTATCCGGCCGCTGGAATTGTGCGGCAGGGTGCTCGAAATAAGCTTATCACATTCTGTTAGCTATACGGAAGATTTTGGCCAGGGTTGTAGGGATCGGGTGGCTGGGAAGGCCGGCAGCGTGGCACGTTGCGGTACTGGTTTGGCCGGCTGTTGGCCGGCAGCGTGGCGTGTTGCGGTACTGGTTTGGCCGGCTGTTGGCCGGCAGCGTGGCGTGTTGCGGTACTGGTTTGGCCGGCAACGTGCCACGTTGCGCTACAGGTTTGGTTGGGTACCGGCCGGCTGCGTGGCGTGTTGCGGTACTGGTTTGGTTATTCCCATTCGATGGTGCCGGGGGGTTTGGAGGTGATGTCGTAGACGACGCGGTTGACGCCGGGGACTTCGTTGACGATGCGGCGGCTGACGCGGGCGAGGAGGTCGTAGGGGAGGCGGGCCCAGTCGGCGGTCATGAAGTCTTCGGTGGTGACGGCGCGGAGGGCGATGACTTCCTCGTAGGTACGGCCGTCGCCCATGACGCCGACGCTTTTGACGGGGAGGAGGACGGCGAAGGCTTGCTGGGTGCCTTCGCGGAGCATGCCGGCGGCGCGCAGCTCGTCGACGAAGATGGCGTCGGCCTGGCGCAGGGCCTGCAGGCGATCCCAGGTGAGGGGGCCGAGGCAGCGGATGGCGAGGCCGGGGCCGGGGAAGGGCTGGCGCCAGACGATTTCGTCGGGCAGGCCGAGGGCGGTGCCGAGGCGGCGCACTTCGTCTTTGAAGAGGAGGCGCAGGGGCTCGACGAGCTCGAAGTGCATGTCGTCGGGCAGGCCGCCGACGTTGTGGTGGGACTTGATGAGGTGGGCGTCTTTTTTGTCTTTGCCGGCGCTTTCGATGACGTCGGGGTAGATGGTGCCCTGGGCGAGGAAGTCGATGTGGCCGAGGCGGCGCGCTTCGCGTTCGAAGATGCGGATGAATTTTTCGCCGATGATGCGCCGTTTTTGTTCGGGATCGGTGATGCCGTCGAGGGCTTCGAGGTATTCTTCGACGGCGTTGACGGCGATGAGGCGCATGCCCATTTCGCGATCGAAGGTTTCGACGACCTGGAGGGCTTCGCCCTGGCGGAGGAGGCCGTGATCGACGAAGATGCAGGTGAGCTGGCTCGCCGATGGCGCGGTGGAGGAGGGCGGCGGCGACGGCGGAATCGACGCCGCCGCTGAGGCCGAGGACGACGCGGCCGCCGCCGACCTGGCGGCGAATGGCGGCGATTTCTTCTTCGATGAAGTTGGCGGGGGTCCAGTCGCGGCCGCAGCCGCAGATGTGGTGGACGAAGTTGCTGAGGATGAGGCGGCCCTGGGGCGTGTGCACGACTTCGGGGTGGAATTGGACGGCGTAGAGGCGGCGATCGGGATGGGCGGAGGCGGCGAGGGGGGAGTTGGCGGTGTGGGCGAGGGGCAGGAAGCCGGGGGGCAGCCTTTCGACTTTGTCGCCGTGGCTCATCCAGACCTGGCAGCTGCCGCCAGCCTCCTCTTCCTGCCAATCGCGGAAGAGGGGGGAGGTGTGATCGTCGACGTGGAGGAGGGCGGGGCCGTATTCGCGTTTTTGGCCGGCGGCGACACGGCCGCCGAGATTGTGGGCGAGGAGCTGCATGCCGTAGCAGATGCCGAGGATGGGCAGGCCGCTTTGGAGGAGGTAGGGGGGCAGGGCGGGCGCGCCCTGATCGTAGACGCTGTTGGGGCCGCCGCTGAGGATGAAGCCCTTGGGGTTGTGGCTCATGATGAGCTCGGCGGGCGCGCTCCAGGCGTAGAGCTCACAGTAGACGCCGGCCTCGCGCACGCGGCGGGCGATGAGCTGCGAGTATTGGGATCCGTAGTCGAGGATGATGATGGTGGCTTGGGGGTTGGTCATGGGTCGCGCGTCCTAGGGGGCAGGGCGGCAGAGCGGCCGAGCCGTCTGTCATCAGGGGGTTGGGTCGTCCTGGGCGACGGTGATTCTGATCGCCGCTCATGTCGGTGATGGCGGCCATGGTTTCGATGGGCACGCCCCAATGGCTGAGCTGGTCACGGCCGCCTTCGAAGGTTTTTTCGACGACGACGGCGATGCCGACGAGGGTGGCGCCGGCGTTGGCGACGATGCGGGCGAGGGCGTCGATGGTGCGGCCGGAGGCGAGGAAGTCGTCGACGATGAGCACGCGATGGCGCGCGCCCAGGAACTCGGGGGAGACCATGAGGAGGACTTCGCCGCCCTTGGTGTGGCTGGGGGCTCCGTCGATGTAGACGGGTTCTTTCATGGTGATGGGCTTGTGCTTGCGCGCGTAGAGGGCGGGGAGGTTGTCGAGCGCGCGGCCGGTCATGACGGCGGGGATGATGCCGCTTACTTCGGCGGTGAGGATGAGCGTGGGATTGGTGTGGCGAAAGCGGCGGGCGATCTCCTGGCCGACGGCTTCCATGAGGTCTGCGTCTACCTGGTGGTTGAGGAAGCTGTCGATTTTGAGGATGCCGCGGCCGAGGTTTTGACCTTCGTCGAGGATGCGTTTTCTGAGGATTTCCATGGTGTGCGTTCTCCTATGTGTGGCGGTGCGTTGGATAGGCAGTTTAGTGAATTCTTGCGTTTTGTCCAGGTAGTGGGGAGTGCGCGCGCTGATTGGTGGATCTGTACAGAATAGATGGGTAATCCAGAATGAGGAGATTCGGTTGGAAAATGTGGAAGAGGTTGGCAAGGGGCGGGCTGAACATGGCATGTTGAGGTACGAGGTGCGGACTCAACATACCATGTTGAGTTACAAGGTGCTGCGTTGGAGCTGTGCGGACTCAACATACCATGTTGAGCTACGAGGTGCGGACTCAACATGCCATGTTGAGCTACAATGTTGAGTTTCAGAGGTGCCGGCGGGACGGGGGCGGGCGATTCTCGGACGGGTATTAGAACGGTTGTCAAAGCGTCACGATCTATTATCATCTTAGCGATGAGGCGGCGGTGAAGCTGCGCGCGGCGGCCTGCGCGCGTGAGAGCGTGTATGATGCGGCACGGGGGCGGGCGGCACTAGGAAATCAGCAGCTTAAGGGTTGGTTTGTATCATTGGTAGAAAGTGACGTGGCGTTGACTGAGGTAGCGGTCTTTCCTATAATCTAGGTGCACAATTCGTTCAAAAAATATTGAAAGTTGCGAACAAGGCGAGATTCATGGCTAGAGAAAAGATAAGCGAAGGATTGACGGCGATCGACGAGATGCTAGTCGCGGTTGTGGAAAGTGATATCCAGACCTTGCATGACGCCAGTGTGCATATTTTGACGTCGGGGGGCAAGCGGATACGGCCGCAGATTGCGCTTCTTGCTTACCTGGCGGCAGGAGGAGAGGCGATCGAGCGGGTGCTGCCGGTGGCGACGGCGGTGGAGATGGTGCATACGGCGACGCTGGTGCATGATGATATTAACGACCATAGTTTGACGCGGCGGGGAAAGGCGACGGTGCATTCTTTGTGGGGGCGTACGTTTGCGCTGCTGACAGGGGATTATCTTTTCACGAAGGTGTATGAATTGATGGCGCCTTATGACGCGGAATATAATGTGTTGATGGCGGAAGCGTGTTCGCGGCTGGTGGAGGGGGAGACGCTGCAGGCGTACGCGGCGAAGCAGGGCACGATTGATCGGGAGACGTATAAGCAGATCATCGCCTTGAAGACGGCGAGTCTTTTTGAGGCGGCGGCGAAGATGGGGGCGATGCTGGCCACGGAGAATGCCTTGATCATCAACGGCCTGGCTGAGTATGCGTATAACCTGGGGATCACGTTCCAGATCGTGGATGATATCCTGGATGTGGTGGGCGACCCGGAGGATTTGGGGAAGCCGGTGGGGAATGATATGCTGCAGGGACGCGGCGTGCTGGCGGTGAATAATGGTCTGGATGGGGGAACGCAGGGAACGGCCGTGGCCGAGGTGGCGGTTCAGGAGCGACCCGATCCGATCGAGCGGATGATGGCCAGCCTGCGTAATTCGGGCGCGCTGGAAGTGGCGAAGATGCAGGCGGAGAAGTCGGGGCTGCGGGCGCGCGAGGCGCTGGCGGCGGTGCCGCCTTCGGATGCGCGCGACGAGCTTTATAAGCTGGTTGATCTGGTGCTGGAAAGGCAGAAGTAGCCGCTGACTATTTTGAGCGTGAACCCCGCGCGGCCGATGAGCCGGGCGGGGTTTTTTGTTTTTGTAGGGGAGTTGGGCGGGGAAGCGGGCCGGCAGGGGGAAGATGATGAAGAGTGGACAGGGGGCGCCGGTGTGCGTTACAATGCGCGCATCCCTTACTGTAGTACTATGAGTTTTGCATGGCTTATCTAAAGATCAATGGGTTCCACACGTCGACGACGGGCAGGTCTGAGGGCATCGGGCAGTTCTTGAAGGATCTCGATGCGGCGGGCGTGCCTTTTTTCGCGTGCTGCGTGGATGGGACGACTTCGCTGGTGGATGCGCAGCAGATCATGGCGGGCAGCCGTGTGGCGCATCACGCCGTCTACCGGCAGAGCTATTTCGCGCATAATCAGGGGGGGAGTGATGTGCCCAATTACGATGAGGACCCGGCCGTGGCGGCGCGTAAGCAGTGGGAATCGCATAGGGCGCGCTGGCCGAAAGAGCTGGATCCGGCGCTGATCTACGGCGAGACGGTGAATGAGCTGCGTAAAGAGGTAGAGTGGGCGGATTGGATCGGGGAGTTCTGCTATCACACAGGGCTGCTGGCGCTGCGCGACGGCTTTAAATGGTGCGGGCCGGGGTACAGCGCGGGCACGCCGGATGAGGGAGCGTGGGAGACGCCGGGCATGTTGAAGTTTTTGGACCTGGTGCAGCGGCACCCGCGCGATCTGGCGGTGGCGCTGCACGAGTACAGTCTGACGACGGGGGATATTTGGAACGGGGAGGGGGGCTTGATGGGGCGCTTCGTGCAGCTGATCGAGACGTGCGGCCATTATAAGATCGAGCCGCCGCCGATCTTCTTTACGGAATGGGGCTGGACGCATAACCGGGTTCCGGAGCCGGAGAAGGCGATGCAGGACATCCTGGAAGTGGGGGCGCTTTACGCGAAGTACCCGTCTGTGAAGGGGACGGCGATTTGGGCGCTGGATGGAGGCTGGAACAGCCTGGCCGTGCAGACGGCGCGCCTGATGGAGCCGCTGAGGAATTTGCTTTTGAAGACACGTTATCCTGATCCGGAGGTACCTCCTATGAATGATAATGAGCCGGTTCGTTCGCCGGGACTGCCGCGCGAACAGTACGGCCGTGAATACCTGGTGGCGGCGCAGGGGACGAGTATGGAGGCGTGGCTGGCGATCTGCCGCCAGGCTTTTGCGCTGAAGCAGACGGTTGGTTTTTCTTATGATGATGCGGGGCTGGGGGCGCTGGACCGCAAGTCGGCCGTTTTGTATGATATCCCGCCCTCGAAACGGGCGGAATTCCTGGCCTGGTACGAGAAGCATTACCCGAATACGAATATCTCTTTCCGGGATTCGCCGGGGTAAGTATGGGAATCCCTTCACGCGGGGGCGCGGGGCGTGTAGAATAATTGTATGACCTCAGAAAAAGCTATGGGAAACGGCCGTGAACAGATTCAGTCCGCCTTCGCGGCGGCGGGGGCGCGGGGCAGCGCGGCGTTGATGCCGTACTTTACGTTGGGCTACCCGGATCGGGAGACGTCGCTGGCCGTGATCGCGGCGGCGGCGGCGGGCAGCGATCTGTTGGAGCTGGGCATCCCGTTCAGCGACCCGCTGGCGGATGGTCCGACGATCCAGCGGAGCACGCAGGTGGCGCTGGAGAAGGGGACGACGGTGAAGGGCTGCCTGGAGATGGCGGCGCAGCTGCGGGCAGAGGGGATGGAGACGCCGGCCTGCTTCATGGGCTACTATAATCCGCTGCTGGCGTATGGCCTGGCGCGCTTTGTGCAGGATGCGCGGGAGGCGGGGATTCAGGGCGTGATCGTGCCCGACCTGCCGCCGGAGGAAGCGGGGGAACTGGCGGGGCTTTGTGAAGAAGCGGGGCTGGCCTATGTCTATTTTCTGGCGCCGACGAGCAACCAGGAGCGGATCGAACAGGTGACGGCGAAGGCGAACGGCTTTCTTTACCTGGTGAGCGTCACGGGGGTCACGGGCGCGCGCAGCGATCTGCACAGCGATCTGGGGGCGTTTATTGCGCGTGTGCGCGCGCAGACGGATATTCCGCTGGCGGTGGGTTTCGGGATCAGTACGGCTGAACAGGCGGCGGCGGTGGGCGCCCTGGCGGACGGGGTGATCATCGGCAGCGCGCTGGTGACGGCCGTGAATGAAGCGGAGGACAAGCCGGCGGCGGCGGGCGCTTTCGTGGAAACGATTGGGGCAGCGCTGCGCAAGTAGTTCGCCCGACCTTCTCTGTTCGTCACAATTCCATAGAGCTAGATAGAACCAGGAGCAATCATGGCCAACCAACTTGCGGGCGAAACGAGCCCTTATTTACTGCAGCATGCTGACAATCCGGTTGAATGGCACCCGTGGAACGCGGAGAGTTTGGCGCTGGCGCAGGAAGCGGATAAACCGATCTTCTTGAGCATCGGTTATGCGGCGTGCCATTGGTGCCACGTGATGGCGCACGAATCGTTTGAAGATGAGGCGACGGCGGCGATCATGAACCGGGATTTCATCAATATCAAAGTGGATCGGGAAGAACGGCCGGATGTGGACAGCATTTACATGGGCGCGATCCAGGCGCTGAATGGGCAGGGGGGCTGGCCGCTGTCCGCTTTTTTGACGCCGGAGGGGAAGCCGTTTTACGGAGGAACGTATTATCCGCCCGTGCCGCGCTACGGCATGCCCAGCTTCCGGCAGGTGTTGGAGAGCGTGGCCGAGGCGTGGCAGACGCGGCGGGAGGAGATTGAGGGGAGCGCGCGGGGGATCACGGAGCACCTGAGCGGGGCGCCGGGCTTGCAGGGGCAGGGCACGCGCATCAACGAGGCGTTGTTTGAGGAGGCGCTGGGGCGGATCGAGAGCCAGTTCGACAGCGCGGAAGGGGGGTTCAGCGGGGCGCCGAAGTTCCCGCCGTCGATGACGATTGAATTCCTGCTGCGCATGGCGACCGAGCGCGGGGATGAGCGGGCGCTGCAGATGGCGCTGCACACGCTAGACAAGATGGCCAAGAGCGGCATGTATGACCAAGTCGGGGGCGGCTTCGCGCGCTATGCGACGGATGAGAAGTGGCTGGTGCCGCATTTTGAGAAGATGCTGTATGACAATGCGCTGCTGGCGCGGGTTTATTTGCACGCGTACCAGGTGACGGGCAGGCCGCTTTACCGGCGCATCGTGGAAGAGACGCTGGATTTTGTGGCGCGGGAACTGCGCGAGGAGCAGGGGGGCTTTTTCAGCAGCTATGATGCGGACAGTGAAGGGGTGGAAGGCAAGTTTTATGTGTGGCAGGCGGACGAGATCCGCGCGCTGTTGGGGGAGAATGCGGCGCTGTTCATGGCCCGTTACGGGGTGACGGAGGGCGGCAATTGGGAAGGGCAGAATATCCTGCATGTCGTGGAAGAGATCGCGGAGCCGGCGGCGCGCTTTGGGCTGGATGAGGGGGAGGTGCGGCAGCGTCTGCAGGCGGCGAAGGCGCGTCTATACGAGGCGCGGGCGGGGCGCGCCTGGCCGGGGCTTGATGACAAGGTGCTGACGGCGTGGAATGGGCTGATGATGGCGGCTTTTGCGGAGGCGGGGCGCGTGCTGGGCCGGGCGGATTACGTGCAGATCGCGGGCGAAAACGCGCGTTTCCTCTATGCGCATATGCGCGACGGGGACGGCCGTCTGCTGCGCACGTGGAAAGCGGGAGCGGGGGCGAAGCTGAACGGGTATCTGGAGGATTATGCGTACCTGGCGGATGGGCTGCTGGCGCTTTACCAGACGACGTTTGAGGAGGCGTGGTATGCGTGGGCGCAGACTTTGACGGAGCAGATGCTGGCCCATTTTCGTGATACGCAGAACGGCGGGTTTTTTGACACGGCGGATGATCATGAAGCGCTGCTGTTCCGGCCGAAGGATATCCAGGATAACGCGACGCCGAGCGGCAATTCGATGGCGGTGCAGAGTTTACTGAAATTGAGCCTGTACAGCGGCGAGGGAGGGTATTGGGATGCGGCGGAGGAGGCGCTGGCGGGCACAAGCGCCTATATGGCGCGCTTTCCAACGGGGTTCGCCAACTGGCTGTGCGCGGCCGCTTTCGCGCTGGGCGAGGCGCGGGAAGTGGCGATCGTGGGCGAGGTGGGGGAGGCGCAGACGGCGGAGCTGCTGGGCGTGGTGAACGGCGCGTACCGGCCGAACGTGATCGTGGCCGCGGGTGCTGGGGAGACGGCCGTGCCGCTGCTGGCGGAACGGCCGCAGATCGCGGGCAAGGCGACGGCGTACGTGTGCCGGCGCTTCGTTTGCGAGAAGCCGGTGACGGATCCCGAGAGCCTGCGGGCACAGCTTATTTGATTTGTGTGAGGAATAGAAAACTGTATTTGCAACAGTTTTTAAATGTGCTACACTTTTAGCGGCTCCCCCCCAGAGATGTTTCCCGTAGGCGCCAGTCTACGGGACATCTCATTTTTTATTTCTGGGGACGTTTAGGTCCCGGCGGTCAGGGGACCGGGCGTGAACAGCAGATTTTCTCCATCGACATCAACAACAATTGAGTTTTGAGCGGAACCGGGCGGCCGGGAAAGTAGATAGTCGGCCAGCGGCTCGCGCAGGTGACGGCCGATGATGCGCCGCAGGGGGCGCGCGCCGAATTCGGGCTGATCATTTTGGGCGAGCAGCCACTGTTTGGCGGCCGGGGTGACGGTGAGATCGATGCCCTGGTTGGCGGCGAGGCGGAATTCCTTCTTGAGCATGAGATCGAGGATGCGGGCGAGCTGGTCGGGCGTGAGCTGGTGGAAGAGGATGATTTCGTCGAGGCGGTTGAGGAATTCGGGGCGGAAGAAGTCATGCACGCTGCCGAGCACCAACTCGCGCTCGCGCTCGCCGATGATGGGGACGAGCATGTGGCGGGCGCCGAGGTTGCTGGTCATGATGACGACGGCTTCGCTGAAGGAGGTTTGCCGCCCCTGCCCGTCAGTGAGACGGCCTTCGTCCATGACCTGGAGGAGGACGTCGAGCACGCGGGGGTGTGCTTTTTCAACTTCGTCAATGAGGACGACGGTATAGGGATTTTCGCGCACGTGATCGGTGAGCTGGCCGCCTCCTTCGAAGCCGACGTAGCCGGGTGGGGCGCCGATGAGGCGGTTGACGCTCGCTTCTTCCTGATATTCGCTCATATCGAGGGTGAGCATCGCCTCTTCGGAGCCGAACATGAACTCGGCGAGCGCTTTGGCGAGTTCCGTTTTGCCGACGCCGCTGGGGCCGAGGAAGAGGAAGGAGCCGATGGGGCGTTTGGGATCGCGCAGGCCGACGCGGGCGGTTTTCACGGCGCGGCTGACGGCCATGACGGCTTCGTCCTGGCCGATGATGCGCTCGTGGAGGCGATCGATCATGGCGGCGTATTTGCTCTGCTCGTCCTCGCTCAATTTGGAGATGGGGATTTTGGTCATGATGCTGGCGGCAACCATGACGTCGTCGCTGTTGACACGGCCGTCGGCGGCGATGGCGGGCAGATTGGCCATGTGTTCCTGGGTGACCATGTGCACGAGGGCGCAGCTGCGTTCCATGAGCTGCACGGCGGCGGCGGGGAGGGCGACGGTCTTGATGTATTGATCGGCGAGGGTGACGGCCGTTTCCAGGGCTTCGCGCGTCACCTCGACGTCATACTCCTGCTCCCAGCGCCGGCGGTGAAAGGTGAGCATGGCCTGCGCTTCTTCACGTTCCGCCGGGGGGACATCGAGACGGTGGCCGCGTTCGCGCAGGAGGGCGTGCGCGCTGAGCGCGGCGTACTCCGGGGGCGTGGCGGTGCCGATGATGACCTGCTCGTCATTGAGCAGTGCTTTGTGCAGCTCACGATTGACCTGCTCGGGGAAGTGGGCGCGCAGTTTGTCGCCGAAGAAACGATGGATGGCGGGGACGAGGAGGATGCCGCCGGCGGCGCGGCGCAGGGCGGCACGGATGGTGGCGAGGGGATTTTCGAGCAGGGCGGTTTCGTTCATCTGCACGACGGAAGTGAGACCGGCGGGTCCTTTGCCTTCGGCCAGAAGCTGGGCGAGGCTGTAGACGAGGGTGCGCCGGCCGCTGCCTTCTTCGCCGGTGAGGATTATGTGGCGGTTGGCGGAGAGGGCGAGGAGGGCGTTGAGATCGCGGAGGAGTTCTTCGCGCTGGTAAACGGCCGTGGCGCCGCCCTCTTTGGCTTCTTGAACATAGTCGCGGATGAGGGCTTGCGAAGGCTCGACGGCGACCTCGTCGAGGAGGGCGGTGACGGCGCCTGTGCTGACGCCGGCGCGCTGCAGGACGGCGGTGGTGGTGACGTTGGGCTGGGTCATGGCGGCGAGGGCGTGGGCGCTGCCGGCCTTGAGTTCCTCACGCGCCTGGGCGATGGACATGGCTTCATCGAGGACGACGAGCATTTCTTCGTCGAGGGGCACATCGCGGCCGAAATTGTCGGTGAAGTGGAATTGGGCGTCGCGCCCTTTGTTGGCGCGGGCCATCATCTCTACGCGGCGTTTGAGGTCGTCGAGATCGGCGCCGCGCTGTTCGTGCAGGCGGCCCAGGATCTGATAGGCGGCGGACGTCTGCTGGTCGAGGAAGACGTGCAGCAGGAGCTGCGGCGTGAGCAGCCCCAGGTTGAATTCGCCGCGCAGTTCGGCGGCGGTGGTCATGAGGCGGGAGAGTTCAGCGGAGGGGATGTTGGGGTTGAGATTGCCCATCGGGGGTTCGTTTCCTTCACTCTTGAACGGTTAAACAGTTTGTGGGAGACAGCCCTGCGCGCTGAGGGTGTCCGCGAATTCGCGCCAGCCGGGCGGCTTGCTTGCGCGGTAGGCGGCGATTTCGGGCGCGATGTCGTAGGGGACGTATCTGTGCGCGCAGGACCAGGCGGCTCCCGCCCAGGTGAGAATGGCGTATTTGGCGCGCGGGTCGCCGTCGCCGGGCATGCTGACGGAGCTGATGTTGAAGAGCTGTTTGGCGCGCCAGGCGCGCGTGAAAGGGATGTGTAGATGGCCGAAGGCGACGGCGGCGGCGGGGGTGCCGGAGAGAAGATCGGCCAGTTCTTGGTCGGGTTGGCGCAGACGGCCGTAGCGCTGAAGCTGCTCCGCTTCAGGGGGGAAAATGATCTGGTTGACGTCGCGCGGGTTGGCGTGGACGAGGAGCAGATCCTGGGCGCCGCTGTTTGACGGCGTGATGACGTGGGAGAAAGGAAGGTTCTGCAACCAGGCGCTTTGGCGGGCATCGAGCTGTTCCTTGGTCCAGAGGGCGAGTTCGGCGAGATGCGGCGGCGGTGTTTGGCGGCCGAGCAGCCACTCATCGGTGTTGCCGTAGAGGGATAGACAATCCAGGTCGCGAAGGCGGTCGAGGCAAGCGGCCGGGCGCGGTCCGACGAAGCAGAGATCGCCGGCGAAGACGGTCTCGTCCGGCGCTTCCCTGCCGATGGCGGCGAGCACCGCTTCTAGGGCGGATAAATTGCCATGAATGTCTGAAAAAACGGCCAGGCGCATGCTGCTTTCTCCTTGTGGGCCAGTGCGTGTCGTTTAAGGTACCATAGCGCCAGGGCGTGGGCAAGAGACGGGGCAACGGCGGGGCGACGAAGCAGCAGATAAGCGACGCGTTCGCTCGTGCAACAGGAAACAACCCGCTGCGTAAAGGATAATGAAGCGCTTAACGGCCGACTGCCGTGGGCAGTGGGCGTGGTGTTGAGACAAGGAGATTTTGAATGAGCATTATCGGCAACATTATCTGGTTGATTTTCGGGGGCTTTCTGGCCGGGCTTGGTTATATCCTGGGAGGACTGCTGCTCTGTTTGACGATCATCGGTATTCCTTTCGGCATGAAATCGATCCGCCTGGGCATGGCGACGATGGCGCCCTTCGGCAAGGAAGCTGTGCAGAAGGACGCGGACGGCGGCTGCTTGCAGCTCGTTTTTTCGGGCATTTGGATCGTCTTATTTGGGTGGGAGATTGCCATCGCGCACCTGCTGGCCGGCGGGATCCTGGCGATCACGATTATCGGCATCCCTTTTGCCAAGCAGCACTTTAAGCTGGTTCCGGTGGCTTTGCTGCCGTTTGTCTACGATTTGGAATAAGCCTGTACGGGCACAGAGATGGCGGAGAAGGCATGGTGGGCAGAGATAGTCTCTTTCCACCCACTCTGCTGATTCTGTGTCCTATCCCCATACGATCCCCCTCGCACCTAGTTCAATAGATCAGTAAGCCTCAGGCGCAAGGCGCGCCACCATTGGCCGGCGGCAGGCGCGTAGAGAAGATGGGTGCTGCCGGGGCGGTCGTGGGCACCGAGCCCGGGGGCGACGGGGCGGCAGGCGACGCCGGCCAGCAGCAGCCGGGCGACTTCATCCTCCAGGCGGCGCGCAGCGCGCAGGGCAATGACCCCCTGTAACTGAACCGCCTCTTGATCCAACAAATAGTCGATGTTCCAAAAGAGTTTCTTGCTCGCAGGCGGGCCCAGGCGGGCGGGGGCCAGGCCGGTCTTTCTGATCTGCGCCAGCAGCTCGGGGCGCAGGGCGTGGGCCGGTTTGGTAGCGGAGCGCGTGGCATGGCGCAGGAGGCGGCGGGCGAGGGTCATGGAGCCGCTGCGGGCCATGGCTGAACCGACGTAGAGGAGGCAGCCACGGGAGACGGGTATGGGGGCGCCGCGGCGATAACGGCCGAAGCGCAGGGTGATATCTTCCGCGAGGCGCAGGCGGAGGAGGTAGGTCCCGCAGGGCACGTCGTCTCCGAGGATCGTGATGGCGTTCATGGCGTTTATTTTAGCAGGGTAATGGGAAAAGAGGGCGCGCGTTTGTCCCTCGCTGCCGGTGGGAAACCGGGAAGGAGGCGCATGGCGCACCGCTGATTAGGCGCGGGCAGCGGCTCGATTAGAAGCGAAGAAATCGCCCATGTTTTTATGCGCACGTTTACGTTTTTCTTACATTTATGCGGCAAAAATAGGGGTGTGAGTCGACCAAAGATAGAGATACAAAAATCTAGTAAGGAGAAAACAATCATGTTTCGACAACCGTTTAACTGGCGTGAAATTGAAAGGCTGCGACGAGACATGGAGCGCCTGTTCGAAGTCTCGGGGCCACGTCTCGCCCGCAGCCGCGCCGCTCATTTCCCCGCTGTCAATGTGTGGGCAAACGATGAGGAAGGCGTCATCGTTTCCGCCGAAGTGCCGGGCGTTTCTGCGGAGAGCCTTGATATCTCGGTAACGGCGGATACGCTGACTATTTCGGGTTCTCGCTCCGCGGAGGATCTGCCTGAAGGTGCGCAGTATCACCGGCATGAGCGATTCTGTGATGAATTCAGCCGCACGGTGCAGCTGCCCTATACGGTGGATACGAGCCAGGTGGAGGCGGCGGCGGAGAATGGGGTGTTGATGATCACGCTGCCGCGCGCGGAAGCGGAGAAACCACGACAGATCGAGGTGAAGGCATCTGCCTAGCTTGACAAACGGCCGTTGGCAACATGTCAATGTACGGGCGGGATAAGCAGCAGACCATTCAGATTGAAGGAGATCATGCGATGAGTGACGAACTACAGACTCAGAAACAAGAAGCAGAATTGACGGAAGTCGCCGAGCGCACACGCGCCTCGCGCGTCTATGTTCCCCAAGTAGATATTTTCAGCGCGGAGGAGACAATCGTGATCCTGGCCGACATGCCGGGCGTGGCCGAGAAGGATATCGACATCATGCTCGAAAAAGATATCTTGACCATTAACGGCTACGTCGCTGATGCGGGTGCACCGGAAGGGTATGAAGCGGCGCACGTCGAATATGGCGTCGGTGATTACCAGCGCAGTTTTACCCTGCCGGATGAAATCGACCGCGAAAATATCGAGGCGAGCTTGCGTGAGGGTGTGCTGCGCGTGACGCTGCCCAAAGCACGAGAGGCGCTGACACGCAAGATTACCGTTAAAACGGGTTAATGGCGGGAAAGAATTCGCCGGACAGGTTGGGCATCGAGAACTTTTGTCTCAACGTGATCCGGCGGGTTGGCGCTTGATCCCGGCAAACGGCCGCGCGCCGTGACAGCGGCTGGGTGAGTGGCTACAATGTGACGATGAAGGGCGGCAGCAACGAGGGGAAGATTAATCTGTATGATTTGACGCGGGAGGCGCTTTTGGCGCTGCTGGCAGCGTGGGGGTACAGCCGCTTTCATGGGCAACGGCTGTGGCATCTGCTCTACCGGGAGCGGATTCGAACCTTGGATGAGGCGGGGGATTTACGAAGCGATCTGCTTGCCGAACTGCGCGAAAAGAGTTTTATTGAAGCGATGCCGGTGCGTCTGAGCAGGGAAAGCAGCGATGGTTTTACGCGCAAGTTCCTTCTGGGTCTGCCTGACGAGGAAGCGATCGAGACGGTGCTGATGCTGTTCAAGGGGCGGGCGACGGCGTGCGTGAGCAGCCAGGCGGGCTGCGCGATGGGGTGTGTTTTTTGCGCGACGGGGCAGATGGGCTTCCGGCGGCACCTTTCCGCGGGGGAGATCGTGGGGCAGGTGCTGCACATCGTGCGCCTGCGGCAGGCGGAGGGGAAAGGGCTGCGCAATATTGTCTTGATGGGCATGGGCGAGCCGCTGCATAATTACGAGGCGACGATGACGGCGCTGGCGATCCTTTGTGATCACCATGGTCTGGCGATGGCGCCGAAGCATATCACGATCAGCACGGTGGGCCTTGTGCCGGGGATGCGGCGGCTGGCGGATGAGGGACGGCCGTATCGCTTGGCGGTGAGCCTGCACGGGGCGACGGACGCGGAACGGCAGGCGCTGGTTCCGCCGGCGCGGCGCTGGCCGTTGGCGGAGCTGATGGCCGCCTGTCGTTATTACAGTGAAAAGAGCGGGCGGCGCATTTTCTTTGAGTGGACGTTGATCGCCGGTGAGAATGATACGGCCGAGCAGGCCCACGCCCTGGGAGCCCTCCTGCAAGGCATGGACGCCCACGTGAACCTGATCCCCCTGAATCCGACCGAAGCGTACGCGGGCCTGCCGGCGAATGAGGGGAGCGCGAAGGCGTTTCAGGCGCTTCTGGCGGAATACGGCCTGCCGAGTACGGTGCGCCAGCGGCGGGGGATCGATATCGCCGCCGGCTGCGGGCAGCTGCGCGCAGAGAGCGCTTGAGCGGTTAGCGGGCAGCGCCTACGGCGAAGGCCCGCCCACGAAAACGGGAAAACCTAAAGCGCGTCGCATACTAAACGAGTGAACGCAGCGCCTCCTCGGTGATGGCGCCGATGGCGGCGATGCTGTTGGCGGCGAGAAACTGCTCATGGCCGGCGCGGGCAATATGCTCGCGCAGCTGGGGATCGGCCTTGAGCCGTTCGATGGCCGCGGCCAGGGCGCGGGGATCATCACGGGGTACGAGATAGATGTGCTGCTCATGGACGAGCGCCTGGCGAACGACCGCTGAATCCCCTGAGATGAGCGGGCGCGCCATGGCCAGCGCTTCCCAGACTTTATTCTGAATGGTGTAGTGGGATTGCTTGGTCATGCCGAAGACGCCGAGGCTGATATGCGCGGCGGCGATGGCGTCGAGCAGCTCTTGCCGGCTGACGAAGCCGTGGAAGCGGACGTTGTCGAGTTCTGCGGCGGCGGCGATCTGCTGGATGCGCTCTGTTTCCGGGCCATGGCCATAGAAGTGAAATTGGATGCCGGGATCGTCGCGGAGCAGGATGGCGGCGCCGATAATGGCATCCATGCCGTGGGAGGGGAGGAAGGAGCCGTGATAGGTAACGCGGAAGGGTCCGGCGGGCGGGGTGACGTCACGGGGAAAAAAGACGCGATCGTCGGCGCCGTGGGGAACCTGGGCAAACTTGCGGGGCTCAAGGTCATAGCGGCGGCAGTAGTAGGCTTCGTAGGCGCTGTTCTCAGAAAAGAGGAGATCGGGCAAACGCAGTCCGGTCCCTTCAAGGAAATGGATGAGGCGCGCAGTCCGGGGGCTGGCCGCGGTGAGGCCGCGTTCCTCGGCGACGAGATAGAGCGACATATGCACCTCCAGAGCGAGCGGTTTGCGCCGCCACCAGGTGAGCAGGCGAGCGAGGAAGGTGTCGATTTGACCGGGGTAGCCGACGAGCATGACGTCATAGTCGGGCGTCTGATTGTGGCGGCGGAATAAGCGCCAATAGCTCTTGAGGGCACGGGCCCAAAAGGCGGGTTTGCGCCAGCCGCCGCTGGCCTGTTCGACGCGATCCTCAATGCCGCGCCAGAGCTTGCTGTGGCACTCGTAAACTTGCACATCCCGGCGGGTGCGCAGGCCGGCAAGCAGGATCTGGTTGCGCGTAAAACCGGCGCGATAGGTGCCGAAGTAGCAGACGCGCAGCGGCCGACCGCCGCCGTCGTTCTCATTTTGCATAGGATTAGATTATAACCAAGGGGGGCGGGATTGACTTGCAAATTGGCGGAAATCATAGATGATCTAGGCAACCCACATTTTGCCGCCGGCGGCCGGCCGCGCAGGCAGAGCACACTATTTCCGTCATTGAATACGAGGAGCGTCAGATGTTAGTCAAAAAACGAATGTCAACCCCGGTGATCACATTTGAGCCGGATCTGCCGATTATGCAGGCGATCGACCTTATGAAGAAGAACCGCATTCGCCGGGCCCCGGTTGTGAAGAACGGGAAGCTGGTCGGAATTATTTCCGAAGGGGACCTGTTGAATGCGGCTCCTTCGGACGCGACATCCTTGAGCGTCTGGGAACTCAACTATCTCTTGGCCAAGATCAAGGTTCAGGAGATCATGACGAAGGATGTGATCACGATTGACGAGGATACGCCGATCGAAGAAGCGGCCTATTTGATGGACGAGAAGAAGATCGGCGGCCTGCCGGTGATGGCGAATGGGCAATTGGTGGGCTTGATCACGGAAACCGACCTATTTAGAATCTTCCTGGAACTGATGAGCGCGCAGCAGGCGGGCGTGCGCGTGACGGCGCTGGCGCCGGATGTGCATGGGGAGCTGGACCGCTTGACGCATGCGATTTCGGAGGCGGGGGGAGAATTCCTGTCCATGGGCACGTTCGCGGGGGATTCGAGCGCCAACCGCACGATCACGTTTAAGGTGCAGAATTTGGACGAGGAGACGGTGCGGGAAACGATAGCGCCGTATATTGAGGAACTGGTTGATATTCGCACGTGCTGCCAGTAGAGCGTGTGCGCGCGGCAAAGGAACGGCCGCTTAGGCCGCGCTCTTAACTATCCTTTTTCATGATACTCGTCACCGGCGCAAGCGGGTTTATCGGCCGTTCCCTGACCAACAGGCTGACCTTAAGCGATCTGGCGTGGCGCGCCTTTGAGGGGCGGATCAACTCACCCAGTGACCTGCGCGAACAGCTGAGCGGCGTGGAAACGGTATTCCACCTGGCGGGCGCTGAAAGCCGCGGCCGGGCGCGCCTGCTGCGCCATGTGGATGTGGAGGGCACAGCGCGCCTGTTGGAAGAAGCGCGGCGGGCGGGCGTGAAACGCATCATCGTCGCCAGCCGCATCGGGGCAGAAGCGAATTCCCTGCACAATTTGCTGCGCGCGAAAGGGGAAGTAGAGCGGCTTGTGCGCAGCGGCGGCGTGCCCTTCACCATCCTGCGCACGAGCACCCTTTTTGGTCTGGGAGACCGCTTCACGGAAATCATCTTGGGGTTGGCCAAATGGAGCTGGCCGTTCGCCTGGCTGCCGGGAAGGGGCGAGATAGCGATGCAGCCCTTATGGGTTGAGGATTATGCGCGCTGCCTGGTCTCCTGCCTGGAGCAGGAGGAGCTGGTCGAGCAGACGATCACGGTAGCGGGCGACGAGCGTTTTCATTACCGGGACCTGGTGCACCAAATCCTGGGCATGGAGGGGGTGCGGCGCATCGATCTGAAGCTGCCGCTCTTTTTGCTGCGTCCGGTGACCTCCTTGCTCTTCAGCTGGTGGTACTGGCCGCCGGTGAGCCGTTTTTTTGTGGATCGTTTCTTTGTGCCGGAGGTGGCTGATCTTGATTCCGTGCGCCACTATTTTGGGTTCCGGCCGATGCGGCTGGGCGAGACGATGGCCTACCTGCACCGGCGCGGGATGCGCTGGCGTATCTTTCGACGATAGCGCAGGCCGGCAGCCGGGCAGAAGGAGAGCGGGAGCGCGGAAGGCGAAGAGACCAGGGAACAGTGACCCTGGTCACTTCGCCTTTTTTGCTTCTTGACGAACCAGGGGCAACTCAGTCGCGAATGGCGGCGTCCAGTTTTTGCTGCAGCTGCTTGATGATGCGTGCGCGCTGCTTTGATACGTCCTTGTCGGTGAGCGTTTTGCCCGGCGACTGAAAAGTAAGGTGATAGGCAAGGCTCTTCTTGTCGTCGGGAATCTGCGGACCCTCATAGACATCAAAGAGTTCAACCTCTTTGAGTAGAAAGCCGCCGGCGTCGCGCAGCGTGGCGGCCACTTCGGCGGCGGGGATGTGGCGGCTGACGATAATGGCCAGGTCTTCGCGCACGGCGGGATAAGCGGAAACGGGTTCAAAGATAGCTGCGCGATCGAAATGGGCGAAGATCGTTTCCAGATCGATATCGGCAGCGAGGACGGCGCGTTGATCCTGGCCGCGGAAGGCGAAGCGATCAACGACCTGCGGATGGAGGACACCCATCGTGCCCACAGGCAGCTCACCAAGAAACAGGCGGGCCGTTTGACCCGGTCTGAAGGTGGGGTGATTAACGGGCGCGAAAGTGACGTCGAGCTGCAGGGCTGCAAACAGCCCTTGCAGAACGCCTTTCAAATCGAAGAAATCGAGCGCGTCTGCGTCTCCCGGCGCCCCCCAATGGGGTTCAGAGCGCAGGCCGGTAAGCACGAGGCTGAGGCGCAGCAGTTCATCGGGCAAGAGATTGTCTTCGGACTCCAAGAAGATCTTGCCGATCTCGAATATGGCGATGCGCCGCTTGAAGCGGCTGTTTTGGGCGGCGATCTCAAGGACGGAAGCGAGCTGGCTGTGGCGCATCACGGACCGGGTTGTGGAGATGGGGTTGGTGAGGCGCACGTAGGGGCGATCATCGTGCGGCAGTTCACTGCGGGGAGGGATGAGACGCGCTTCCTGGTCGGGGGAGGTGAGGCGGTAGGTGATTACTTCCTGCAATCCTAACTGCACCAAAAGATCGCGCACGCGTTCTTCTTTTTCCAGGCGCGGATTGCCGCGCTGGGGCGGCAGGCTGTCAGCGAGGATGGTGGAAGGGATTTTGTCGTAGCCGGCCATGCGGCAGACCTCTTCAACGAGGTCGTGCGCTCCTTCAATGTCGAGGCGGTGATCGGGCGCGGTGACCATCAAGTGATCGCCGTAGGGCTCAACAGTGAATTCCAGGCGCCGCAGAAGGGCGGCTATCTCTTCTGAATCGAGGGAGAGACCGCTGAGGCGGCGAACGTAGCCGGGGCTGAGTTCGACGGCGACCGGTTCGGGCGGGGCGGGGTAGTAGTCAAAGAGGCCGTCCCAAACGGTTCCTCCAGCCAGGCGGCGCATGAGCTCGGCGGCGCGTTTGGCGCCGAGGATGGCCTGGCTGGGGTGAACGCCGCGGCTGAAGCGGAAAGCGGCCTCGCTGCTGATTCCCAGCTGCGTGGCGCTGCGGCGGATGTTGATGAAGTCCCAGGCGGCCGCTTCGAGGAGGACGTTTTTTGTCTGCGGTTTGATCTCGCTGTCGAGGCCGCCCATGATGCCGCCCAGGCTCAAGGAGCCGGCAGGATCGGTGACGAGGATCGTGTAGTCGGGCAGCTTGTGTTCAGTGCCGTCAAGCGTGGTCAGCGTCTCGCCCGCGTGCGGCAGACGTGTGTGAATGTGCACGGGGCCATCGGCATCGTACCGGTCAGCACGGCGGCGCAGGAAATCGTAGTCAAAGGTATGGTTGGGCTGCCCCATTTCGAGCATGACGTAGTTGCTGATGTCGACGACGACGTTGATCGGCCGTTGTCCGGCGAGGCGCAGACGCTGCTGCATCCAGCCCGGGCTGGGCACCTGGGCGACATCCTTGATAAGGATGGCCACGAAGCGGGGGTTCAGCTCAGGGTGAGCGGTGGACAAGGCGAGCAGGCCGGCCGCCGGCGGCCCCTCCATCTGCAGCTCATAGTCGGGCAGGCGCAGTTCCTGGCCGGTGAGCGCGGCGTATTCACGGGCAACGCCCAAGATCGAGGCGCAGCGGGCGATATTGGGGATGATGTCGATATCGAGGACGACATCGCCAAGCAGCTCGTGAGCCGGCGTCCCCGCCTGGTAGTCGGGGGACCAATCATCCTTGCTGAGCAAAATGATGCCTTCGTGTTCCTCGCTGATGCCCAGCTCTTTTTCGGAGCAGAGCATGGCGTCGTTGTAGATGCCGCGCAGGGCGCGCCCTTTCAGCTTGCTCTTTTTCAGACCTTCCTTGTGGCCATCATATAAGGTCGCGCCTTCGAGGGCGAGGGGCGAGTAGAGTTGGCGCTCGGCGATGTCGCCCTGTCCGATGTAGGGGAAGAGATTGGGCGCGCCGGTGACAACCGTTTTGGGCTGTTCCGCGCCATACTCCACGGTGGCCAGAACCAGGCGTTCGGCTTGGGGATGGGGGTCGACTTTGAGCAGCCGGGAGAGGACAACTCGTTCAGGATCCCACTCCAGATCGGCGCCGGGAACACCGACCTTAATGATGTGTTTTACTTCAAGCCCGGCATTGGTCAGCAGTTCAGCGACCTCGTCCACGGGCAAATCAATATCGACAAAATCGCTGAGCCATGAAAGGGGTACAAGCATGCGTTCTCTCCAAGAAGTTCGTCGTCTCTATCGTCGTGCAGCGGCAGGCCGTTACTGAAATTGTTCCAGGAAACGGAGATCGTTGGCCCAGAACTGGCGTATGTCATTGATGCCATATTTCAACATGGCGATGCGTTCCGGACCCAGGCCAAAAGCGAAGCCATAGTGGATCTGCGGATCGTAGCCCCCGTTACGCAGCACATGGGGATGGACCATGCCGCAGCCGAGGATCTCCAGCCAGCCGGTGTGCTTGCAGACCTGGCAGCCCTGGCCGTCGCAGAGAAAGCAGGTCACGTCCATCTCGGCGCTGGGCTCGGTGAAGGGGAAGTAGCTGGCGCGGAAGCGGGTCTGGCGGTTGGCGCCGAAGAGGCGGCGAGCGAACTCGGTGAGGGTGCCCTTGAGATCGGCAAAGGTGATGCTGTCGCCAACGGCGAGCCCTTCGACCTGGGTAAATTGAATCTCGCTGCGCGTGGTGATTTGTTCGCTGCGGTAGCACATGCCGGGCAGGATGACGCGGATGGGCTGGGGATGGTACTCGCGCATGGCGCGGACCTGGCCGGGGCTGGTGTGCGTGCGCAAGATGATGTCTTCCTTGGTGGTGTAGAAGCTGTCCTGCATTTCGCGCGCCGGATGATGGGGAGGGAAGTTGAGCAGTTCGAAGTTATAGGCGTCGGTCTCGACATCAGGCGTGCGGTAAATCTGGAAGCCCATGTCGCCAAAAACGCGGTATATCTCGCGCAAGGTCTGGGTGACGATGTGCAGTCCTCCCTGGGGGGGCACGCGGCCGGGCATGGTTACATCCAGGGCGCCGGCGGTGAGCGAGGCTTCCATTTCGGCCGTCTTGATCTCTTGCAGATGGAGGTCATAGGCGGCCTGCAGATCTTGCTTGATCTCGTTGAGGCGCTTGCCATAGGCGGGGCGGTCCGCCGGATCCAACGCGCCAAGGCGGCGCGTGAGCAAGTATACGTGCCCTTTGCGGCCCAAAATGTCCCGGTACCAGGATTCCAGATCTTCCACGGCGTTGGCCTGCCCTAAGCGGGCGAGGGCCTCAACATGTATTTGTTCCAGGTCTGCACTCATTTGCACTTTCCCCTATGCGGCGGGCGCTTCCTGCACCGGCCAAGCATTCACGTGAATCAGAATTATACCTTGCCCTGCCTATCCAAAAAAAAGACGCGGCGTCGACGCCGCGTCCTCTGAGGTTCCTTTTCCGCTTCAGCTCAAGTCAGGCAGAATCAGCCCCCATCGCACAGACGGCGCCAGGATTCAGTCCAAAAATAAAGCTAGAAAATCGTTCTGCAGTCATTGTGCGCGCATGGTAGCATTAGGCAGCGGCTCTGTCAAGAATTCATAGGTGGAAGCGACGGCGTTTCCAGCGCCGGCCTGGCTGCGACGTGAACGGCCAGCAGAGGACGTGCCGTGGCTGCCGGTTTGGGCGGAGGGCACGCCTGCGGCGTGAAACAACGTGCCACGTTGTTCTACGGGCCGGGGGTTATGGAGGTGTAACAACGTGCCACGTTGTTTTACGGGCCGGAGGTTATGGAGGTGTAACAACGTGCCACGTTGTTTTACGGGCCGGGGGTTATAGAGGTTTCTTGGAACGGATTGGGCCGCGGCGGGCATTTACAGCGGCGTATGCTGTCTGATATAATGATGTGCACAGTGTGCTTAGTTGACATATCGCGTGCGCGGCCTGGGGGTTTCGGGGCCGTGTAAAGGGGGATTCTTCTATGTCGTCACCTGTTTCCGGCGCCACCCTGCTTCGCACCTCAGTCAGTCTGCGCCGCTCTCGACCGCGGATCTGTTTTCTTAAGACGCACAGCTTGATCTGTGCACGTACTCACCTGGTGAAGGCCGCCTGGAGGCAGCCTTCACTTTTCTGTTTCTGCTGCCCGGCGTGAGCGCAGTGCGCTGAGCCGCCGGCAGAGCAAACAACTAAGGAGCAGCAATGAACGAGCATGAGAATCAACCAATAGAGGAGTCTGACACCATTTCGAGGCGGACGTTTCTGGGGGCGGCGGCGGCTGTAGGAGGCAGCGCAACGGCGTACGCGGCGGGGCTGGGGCCGTTCCCATTTCAGGGGAGGGCGGCCGGAGATGCGGCGGTCATGGGATCACCGGTCAGCACGCTGCGCTTCCTGGAGGGCAGCGAGGATATCCTCGATCCTGATTGTGTGGTGGGGGAGATTTACTGGGTCTGGGCCAACTCCGAAGAAGGACGAGGAGGACGGCAGCAAAGATTTCCCTTTCAAATCAATCCAATCGGCAATAGAACAAGATGGAGCATGATTGCAGGAAGGGCGGTTATGTGGGAGGCAAGGGAGCGACGATCATTGTGCGCAAAGGGACTTACCATGAAGTAGTCACCGTCCAGGACATCACGTTGGATCCCAAGAAGCCTGACGACCCGTTGATACCGCTGGGCTCAGCGCTTGCACCCAATTGTGATCACCGCTTACCCGGGTGAGCGACCGATTATCGATGGTGGCGCGCCAAACCCCAAGGACTTTGAGCCACTGGTTGATAATTCTTTCCGAGTTGTCTCCCAACGACTTCAACAAGTACGGCGTGACTGTATGATAGTCAACCAACCAGACCCGCCAGATATATTCGACGAAATCGAGAAACGCAATAACGGTTTCCCGAAGAATGATAATTTCAAGCTGGAGTTTCTCTACAACACGAGATCTATCAGAAACGTCAATAAAGTATCAATGGGAACAATCTTGGATAAAAACGTATGGGACCGGAATACTGCTATAAGGGATTGGTTGAGATCTGTAGCCAGCCATGTTGTCTTAGACGGATTCAAGATCAGGAATTCAATGGGCGCCGGCGTGCGTGCGCCAAATGGAAAAGATCTGCTCCGATATGAAAGGAATAACCATACGCAACTGCGAAATCTGCAACTGCCGGGGACAAGGGATCAAAATCGAAGGTGGCGAGAAAGACGAAGAAGAAAGCTTACGTGCCTTGCTAACAAGTCATCATTGACAGCTGCGATGTCCACGGAAATGGAAACTTCGCACCCTATGCCAAATTTAAAGAATGAAGCCTACGCGAATCGAAAGGAGGGAAAAAGGAAGTTGGTCGCAACTGAATTGGCCGGGCATGCTGATGATTATCGGCTGCCATGATGTTTTGATTCGGCGAACGAAAGTCCATGAGAATTGGGGCGAAGGCATAATTATTGACCGGCCAGGAGAAAAACGCTCAACGCGGGTGACGATCGAAGAGTGCACTCTATATGATAATTTTCAGAGCCTATATCTATTTACATGCAGTCAGATATGTCTGCGTGAGAAACAACTTCCTCTATCGGTCGGAGAATCCCCGCGAAGGCTTTGGGAGCACGGCAGGGATAAACTTTTCCGCAGCTGAAAACAATTTCATGCTTGCCACGGGCCATGTTGAGGACATCGATATCCTTAATAACATCGTTGTCGGCTGCGGAAGAAACTTGCAAAGCACCGAGTAGGAAACAAATAGAGAGCAGAGCCGAAAGAGGGAATCATAGGTGAGAACCGAGGAGATTGCTCAGAGCGCGGGTGTTGTTCAATACCTTCGTCAATGCGGAGGATGACGGAATCTCTCTTGGAAATCAGAAAGCATCTGACTGTGAGTTCAGGGGCAACTTGATCTATCAGTCTAACGACAAGGCGCTGGTAGATGCGGCAGCAAGCTTGACGGCTGGACCTTCTCGCACAACGCGTGGTGGGCAGGGAATAAGCGAAGACCGATGAAAGGCTAGAGAAGCCAGGAGCAGCGGCGACTACGCCGGCGACCCGCGACTCATGAACCCGAATGCGCCGCGGATGCGGCCGCCGGATGGAAAACAGGCCCAGCCTGACGCTTATAAGCTGCGCGCCGATTCGCCTGCGGAAGTCCTGACAGGCGCGCCGGTATCGGAGCTGGCTGCCGTGGATTACTTCGGCAACCGGCGCAAGAGTGAACCGAGTATGGGAGCGCACCAATATCGCGTGCGGCTCAGGCAGTGGAGCCGGTGGGAGCTTTTCCATGCGGCGGAGCAGAAGGGTTTGCGGCAATTTGCCGTGGGCACGAACCAGGACGGCCGGCTGGCGGTCTTTGCCACAGCCAGCGACGGCTTACCCTGGATCACCACGCAAAAAGAGACAGGGGGGTGGGAGCCGTGGGCGCGTTTTGACAGCGACGCGAGCCTGAAGTTCAAGCGGCTTGTCGCGGGCAAGAGTGATGAACCGGCGGTCACGGCGGGCAAGAGCTACGACCCGCCGCCCCTGAGAAGGGGGCGCTGATTGTCTTCGGCGTGGCCGAAGACAATGGGGTTTGGCAGCGCGCGCAGAAGGAGCGAAACGGTGCGTGGAAAGAGTGGGAACGTTTTTACCGACCCGCGGACAAATTCGTGAATCTGTATACAGCGCTGAATCAGGACGGCAGGCTGGAGGTTTTCGGCCTGAGCGGAAGATGGTATGGTACTGCATACGTGGCAAACAAGCGAAGGCGGCTGGGCAGCGGGCCCCGAGTCCGACCGGCCCGGATGGTGGTATTTGTATGGCCAGGAAGAAAAATTCGCGAGCCTGGCCGTCGGCAGAAATCAGAGCGAAGAACTGGAGGTTTTTGGGGTAAAGAGCGACGGCTCGATCTGGCAGACGCGGCAGCTGCTGCCGAACAGCGGGCCGTGGTGCGGTTGGACGCAGTTCGATCCAGGGATGTCCAAGCGGCTGTGGAAGAACGTGTCCTTGGGGAGAAATCAAGACGGCCGATTGGAAATCTTTGGCGTGGCACAGAATGGTTGGGCGTGGCATGCGCGGCAAGGAGACAATGGTTGGAGCGACTGGGCGAATTTTCATGCCCGAGGGAGTTGGGGGCGATTTCTTGACCAACGCCAGCGTTTCGACTACTTGGTGGCAGCAGCAAACATGGACACGCGGCTGGAAGTCGTGGGCATAGGTGTCGATAATTCGATCTGGCATACGAGTCAGAAGGAGGCGAACGGCGACTGGCGAAAATTCAGGCTGCTGCACAAGCGGTGGGACAGGTTTGTGGAGATCGCTGTTGGCGCGAATCAGAATGCGGGGCTGGAGGTCTTTGGCTTGAGGCAGGATTTCACGCCGCAGCATACGTGGCAGCGCTGAGCAGGCGGGGCTACCCAGGCTAGCGCTGCCATTCCTGGCGCGTGTGAATGCAGAGTAGGGTGCCGCGGCCGACGGTTATGGTGGCGGTCGGTTCTGTGAGAACGTTGCTGACGCCGAGCGCGGGGCCGACGGTCAGGGTCGTATCGGTGAGCGGCCAGCGGAGGCCGCTGGTGCTTTGCACGAGGACATCCCCGCCGATGGGGATGAGGGAAACGGTATCGCCGATACGGCCGTTTACCTGGGTGTCGTCCGTGACCAGCCAGGCGCGCTGATCGCGGGTGACGAGCTGCACATGGTGCTTGGCAAGGGCGGGGTGGGCGAGGAGCAGAATGTTGGCCAGGGTCTGGTCGAGACGGCCGCCCAGGGCGCCGATGATGTGAATCTCCTCGTCACCACCGGCCGCGGCATGGAGCAAGGCTAGTTCGAGGTCTGTTTCATCTTTTTCGCGCGGGTAGTGATCCGCGGCGACTGCGCCTTCCTGCAGCCAGCGGGCGATCTCTGGGGGCAGGGAGTCGAGGTCGCCGATAACCAGGTCGGGCAGATGCTGGAGTTGATGGAGATGGCGGGCGCCGCCGTCGGCGGCGATGACGGATGAAGCGGTCTTGAGCCGCGGCCGCAGCCAGTCCGTTCCTTCGATGTCGCCGTTGGCAAAGATGAGTATGGGCACGCTGCTAACTCCTGAAGCGGAAGATGATAGACGCCGCTATGATAGAGCAAGCAGGATTGTTTGTCGACGGCGGGTTTCGTCTGGCGGCGTGGCGCTGGGTCAGCAGCGTGCGGTCCGCGGCGGCCAGTGTGTGTGGGCGGCGCGTCTAGGGCGCGAAGCAGCGTGCCACGCTGCTTTACAGGTGGGCACTGGTGGCGACTGGGTGGGGAGTTTTGATATACTAGCTGCCTATGAATGCAGAGAAATTTCCTTATGAAGTCAACGTGGAAGTCGCGTTTCGTGATATTGATGCTTTCGGGCACGTGAACAACGCGGTCTTTTTTAGCTATATGGAATACGCGCGCGTCAAGTTCGCGATCGACCTCTTCGCGGGGACGCAGTTGGCCACGGAGAGCTTGCTGGATATCCCCTTGATCCTGGTTGAGGCGACCTGTACCTATCGTTCGCCGGCTTTGCTGGGTGAGAACTTGACCCTGGGCATCGGCGTATCGCGCTTTGGGAACAGCAGCTTCGATTTGCTTTATCGTTTTGCGGGGGAAGACGGCCGTTTGGTGGCGACGGGGAAGACGGTGCAGGTGATGTATGATTACAGCCTGGGCAGAGCCTTCCCGGTTCCTGAGCGTATCAAAGAAAAGGTGCGGACCAGGCAGCAAGGTTGGCAGCCTCCCGCGGCGGCGTGAGGGTAAGCGCCAGGAGAAACAGGCAGCGCAGCCCACAGCGGGAAATTCACGCTTTCTTCCCGCCAACTTGACATATTCCAGCGCATAGTGTATCGTTACGTCAAGTTGTAGCCATTCAATCCTTACCGTAGTACCAAAATTAGATAGGAAGCGGATCAACGATCATCCGGCTGCCGGCAGTATGCGGGCCGCAAAGCGGATCGAATCTGAGGCGTGGTTGTCGTACACCTGCGTGAACATGCGCGCGGACGATTTTGAGGGGGCGCTCGAAATCCTCTGTTCGCGAACCGGGCCGAGGATGATTTACCATTTGGGCGTTGTGTTGTTTGGACCCAGTAGCACAAAGGGGCAAAGAAAATGCAAAGAGTTTCAACGTTAGAGAGCATGGCAGTTATTCGTATTGTCGGCGTTGGCGGCGGGGGCAGTAATGCGATCAACCGCATGATGGCGGAAGGCATTACGGGCGTGGACTATGTGGTTGTGAACACGGACAACCAATCCCTTCTTCTATCGGAAGCACCGGTGCGGGTGCGCATCGGCGACAAGCTGACGCGCGGTTTGGGCGCCGGGGGCAATCCTGAGCGCGGGGAGAAGGCGGCGAGCGAATCGCTTGATGAGCTTTACCAGGTTTTGCAGGGATCGGACATGGTCTTTATCACGGCCGGGATGGGCGGCGGTACGGGAACGGGGGCGGCCCCTATTGTGGCCAAAGCGGCTCGCGAACAGGGCGCGCTGACCATTGGCGTTGTCACACGGCCGTTTCTTTTTGAAGGCAGCAAACGGGCTAACTCGGCGGACCTGGGCATCGAGCAACTTCGCGAGTGCGTTGATACGTTGATCGTGATCCCCAATGATCGTCTGTTGGAATTGACGGACAAGCGGATGTCGCTGACGGAGTCGTTCCGTCTTGCTGACGATGTTTTGCGGCAGGGCATTCAGGGCATTACGGAACTGATCACGACGCCGGGGTTGATCAATCTGGACTTTGCCGATGTGCGCGCGGTGATGTCGGAAGGGGGCGCGGCGCTGATGGCCGTGGGGGTGGCCTCGGGCGAGAACCGGGCGAAGCTGGCGGCTGAAGAGTCGGTCAGTTCCCATCTGCTGGAAGTGACGATAGACGGCGCGCGCGGCATCTTGTTTAACATCACCGGCGGGCCGGGCATGACGCTGTTTGAGGTGAATCAGGCGGCGGCGATCATTCGGGAGCGCGCGCATCCGGACGCGAACATGATTTTTGGCGCGGTTGTTGATGAGGCTATGAACGATGACATCCGCATCACCGTGATCGCCACGGGGTTCGAAACGAACCCGACGCGACGCCAGCTCATGTCCTCGGTTGGGCGCACGGAACAGCCGGCGCGGACGATGGCGGCGGCCACGGATAAACCGGCGGCAGCGCCCAAGCGGGAGCCGCAGCCGGCGGCGGTGGAGCAGGTGAACAGCAGCCCGCAGAGAGAAGCGGCGGAGGTCGCGCCAAAGAGCAGCAGCTCAGGCGAAGCGCCCCCGCGGTTTTCTCCTAACAATCTGGATATCCCCGCTTTCTTACGACGGCGGTAAGGATATGGATGACCCCGTCATCCTCTTTAGACCATTTGCTTGGTCGTAGACATCCCCTTTGTCAACTCCCCCCGCTGCGCAGGACGGGGGGAGTTCCTTTTTATTCTGCTTGCTGTGGGAGCCAGACGGCGATGGGGGGGCGCGGGCCGGCGCCGCTGTGAAGCGTGCTGGTCTCGCCGGAGGTGGCGGCGCTTTGGATTTGCCAGGAAGGGTCCTGGGTATCTTCAACAGCGATGAGGTAGTTGTCTTCGTTTACCCACCAGGCGGCGACGGCCGTTTGATCGGCGGGTAGGAGCACCTGCCTGGGCGGCGCCCCCAGCCGGCCGACAGCGTAGTAACCGGTTCCCGCGTAGAGAAAGCGATCATCCCAGGGGCTCCAACCGAGGAAGTCAAGCGTGGATCCGCCGGCGTAGGGAAGGGCATCGCCGCCGCCGGGGCCGGCGATATGCAGGCGCAGGTCAGGCTGCTGCGCGTCTTGCGGCTGCTGGATGAAGGCGAGTTCGCGGCCGTCGGGCGACCAAATCGGGGGGTATTGGAGAGGAATGTCACGGAGACGGCCGATCTCTATGAGCGGGCCGGCGGCGGGCGCCTGCCATAATTGGGTTTGTGCGCCGGGCAGCCAGGGATTGGCCGCGGGCAGGGCGACGTGCAACGTCGCGGCGGGGAGCTGCGGGAGCGGGTAATAGGGGGCTTCGCCGGCGGTGTCGATCGCCGCGTACTGCAGTAGGATCTCTTGGGCAGGCGGCTCCAAGGAGGCGCGAGCCAGATCTTGCGCACGGCTGAAGATGGGCTGCCCGGCCTGATCAAAGAGGAAGCGACCGGCCCCCTCCCCGGGAGGAAAGCGCTCGACGAGCCGGCCATCGAGGGTGACTGTCCAAAAATCTTCTTGGCTGCCGCCGGCGGACGCTGAATCGGGGGCGAGACGCGTGTTGAAGGCGATAGCGGCGGCGGCGGGCAGCCATTGGATCTGGTCGATGAAGAGGCCGCCGCGCGCGGCGGGGGGTAGAACGGCGGAGATGATCAGGGTGCGATGATCGGCGCCGTCGACATTGACAACGTGGAGGCTGTTGCCGTCTTCCGCGGCGGAGAGGTAGGCGAGGCGACGGCCGTCCGGGGAGAAGGCGAAATCGTGCACGGCGGGCTGACGGCTGACGCGCAGCGCGGCGGACGTGAGATAGGATGGCGTTTGATCGAGCCCTAAACCGGCCACGTAGAGCCAGCCATCCTCGACATAGGCGAGCCAGCCCTGGCCGGCGACGGCGGCCGGCGGAATGGTTGTGGGCGTGGCGGGAGCGACGGCCGTGGGTACGCTGTCAGCGCTGCCAACGCGAACATATTGTGTCCCGCCGGACACCCAGCACTCATCGCCGCTGATCGCGGGCGGGCAGGCGATCTTCCACCACCCGGAGAGCGTGTCCCGGCCAACAATGTCCACCGAGGATCCCTCGGTCAGGAAGCCAATACGATCATATTGCACCCCTGGGCCGCTGCGCATGTTGAGATCGACGAGCACGGCAGCGGCCACTTTTGTACCGGCAGGAGGGGCGTCTAGGGTGACGGTGGCGGCCATGGCGGGCGCTGTCGCGGTGGCGGCAGGGCGCGGGTCGACCTGGGGCGGCTCCGGCAGCGGATCAAATTTCCCAGCGAAGGCGTTGCAGGCCAGGGATGTGAGCGCCAGCAAGCCAAGGAAGAGCTTTAAGGCCCTGTGATTCTTAACCAACCACGCCTGTGAGAAATGAAGATTGCCTCTATGCATAAGAATCTGGATAATCAACTTCACGTTGAGCTGATTGTGGGTGAGGAAGCTTCCTCACACTGCCCTAGCAACATGCTAACAGCTTTTAGAGAGATTTGTGTTAATAACGAGATAAAAAGATGAGTCTAAGAAGTGTTGTGAGAATGGCGCGGCAGAGCGGCGATTTGGTCACGATCAGCCGCGCCGTGGATCTGGATTACGAACTGGCAAACGTGGCCCATGCGCTGGAGGGTTCGCTGGCCTTGTTTGAAAATGTGAAGGGGCATCCTGAGTGGCGCGTGCTTTCCGGCCAATGCGCGGATCGCGGCTACCTGAGCATGGGCCTGGGCGTGAGCGAGGAAGAGCTGGTGCACCACCTGGCGCAGGCGATTGAGCGCGCCACGCCTCCGGAAATCGTGGAGACAGCACCCTGCCAGGAAGTAATCATCCAGGATGTCGATCTGAACATGCTGCCCATCCCGCTGCATCTTCACGAGGACGCGGGGCATTATATCGCCAGTGATGTGGTGATCGTGAAGGACCCTGAGTTGGGGCGCAATATGTGCTATCACCGCCTTCTGCGTTTGGACGAAAAGCGTTTCGCGGCGCGGATCATAGAGAATCGGGGCACGCACGCGGCGATGCAGAAAGTGGCGGGCGATCTCCCCGTGGCGATCTGCATCGGCGTCTCACAGGCGGTCCATCTGGCGGCCTCTATGTCGCCGCCGCCCGGCGTTGACGAGCTGTCCGTGGCGCAGGCGCTGGCGCCGACACCGCTGGTCAAATGCGTGACGGTGGACCTGGAGGTCCCGGCCGATGCGGAGATTGTCCTAGAAGGGCGAATCACCAAACGATTGGTGGCGGAAGGTCCGTTCATGGACTTAACAGAAACGATGGACGTGGTCCGTGACCAGCCTGTGATCGAAATCGACCTGATCACACACCGGCGGGACCCTATCTTTCACGCGCTGCTGCCCGGCGGCCTTGAGCACAAGACCTTGATGGGTATGCCGCGCGAGCCGACGATCTTGGCCGAGGTGAACAAAGTGGCCAAGTGCACGGGCGTCTCGATCACGCCCGGCGGCGCATCCTGGCTGCACGCGGTCGTGCGAATCGATAAGCAGGGGGCAGAAGATGGGCGGCTGGCTATCGAAGCCGCTTTTCGGGGCCACAAGTCATTGAAGCATGTGTGGATCGTGGATCAGGATATTGATATCTTCGATGCCGTTGATGTGGAGTGGGCGGTGGCGACGCGCTTCCAAGCAGACAGAGATCTGGTCATCCTTGAAGATCAACCCGGCAGTTCGCTGGATCCTTCCGGACATCACGTCCCCGGCGAAAAAAGTCGCACCGCGAAGATGGGGCTAGACTGCACCATTCCCTGGGGCGCGGACCCGGGTAAGTTTCTGAAGGGCAGCTATGGCAGCGTGAATTTGAACGACTATGTCGATGCGCCGCCGCAGGGGACAGGATAGGAGGAGGCATTTGATGGGGTTCGCAGCGTTTCTCGCCGAAGAAAGCGGCCTGATTCAATCGGAAGTCAGCATCGTCTTGCTGCTTTCCTTGGCCGCCCTGGTGGCCATCGTCATCCGGCGCATACGCATCCCGTATACAGTGGCCCTGGTTCTTGTTGGGCTGCTGCTCTCCTTTTTCCCTAACCCTTTGCAGTTTGATGTGAGCAGCGACCTCATTCTAGCGATTCTTGTGCCCCCGCTCTTGTTTGAGGCGACCTTGCAGATTAAATGGGAGAAGCTGCGCAACGATCTGGTGCCGATCCTGCTCTTGGCTGTCCTGGGAACCCTGGTCAGCACAGTAATCGTGGGCGAGATCGTGACCTGGGTCCTGGATGTCCCCTTGTTGGCCGCCCTGGCCTTCGGGGCGTTGATATCGGCGACCGATCCCGTGGCCGTGATCGCTTTCTTCCGCAACCTGGGCGTCAGCAAACGACTGCAGCTGCTTGTTGAGGGGGAAAGCCTCTTCAACGACGGCGTAGCCATCGTGCTCTTTAATATGGCGGTGGGGTTCGCCGTGTCGGGCATTGACCCGGCGGCGGAGGGCATTTCCCTGCTGTCCACCGGTCTGTTGACGTTTTTGCAGGTGTCATTGGGCGGGCTGGGCGTGGGATTGGTCCTGGGCTTCTTTGTCTCCTACGTGATCCTGAAGAATGTGGATGACAACCTGATTGAGACAACAACTACCTTCGCCCTGGCGCTGGGCGCCTATGTGCTGGCAGAGAGTTTTCACGTGAGCGGCATCCTGGCAGTCGTGGCCGCCGGGTTGATGGTGGGCAATATCGGCATGCAGAACACGTCGCCGACGACACGGTTAACGCTGGAGCATTTCTGGGAGTTCGCGGCCTTTCTGGCCAACTCGCTGGTCTTCTTGTTGATTGGCCTGGAAATCGAGATTTACCAGCTGTGGCCGAATATCATCCCGATTATCGTCGCTGTCCTGGCGGTGCTGTTCAGCCGGGCGATCGTGGTTTACGGGATCACGGGAAGCTACTCCCATTTTGCCAAGCTGCCGCAGAAGATCCCTATGTCGTACCGTCATGTGATGTTCTGGGGGGGTCTGCGCGGGGCGATCAGTCTGGCGCTGGCGTTGACGCTGACGGGGGAAGTGTTTGGGGATGTGTTTGCCAACGAGCTGCGCGTGATGACCTTTGGCGTGGTGCTGTTCACGCTGTTGGTGCAGGGGACGACGATCGAGAGCTTGATCGTGCGCCTGGGCTTGAGCGGCAAGCCGGAGCAGCTGGTTGAGTACCAACGGCGCCAGGCGAAGCTTTTCGCGCTGCGGGCGGGTCTGAATGAGATCAACCGGCTGCGGCACGAGGGCATCTTGTTCCGCGATATATGGCAGGCAGTGAGCTCCGTTTACAGTGAGGACATTAACGAGACGAAATTGAGCATTCGCGATCATCTGGAAGCGCACCCGGAAATCGAGCAGGATCTGTTTATCCAGGCGCGTACGGACGCGCTGCGGGCGGAACGATCGGCGATTACGGAGGCGATGCAGAGCGATCTCATCTCTGAAGATGTTCACGAGGAGATAGCCGAGATCGTAGATGAGCAGCTGGCGGCGATCACGATCATCAAGGAGAACCGGCGGGCGGCTTCTTCATTGAGGAGCGCGGCCGAGGCAGAGGGTGAGAAAGGGGGCGGCGATGAATGAGATCGTATGCGCCACACGCGGCGGGGAGGCGAGCAGGGCTGTGCAAATGGCGGCGATTGAACAAGCGAAGGCAACTAAGAACCCGCTTGTTTTTCTCTATGTGGTGGCGCCGAAGGCGATCAGCGATATCGAACCGGGTCTGGAGGAGGCTGTTCTGGAAGAGCTTTTGTGGATTGGAAAAGCGGTACTGGCGGTGGCCCATGAGCGGGCGCGGAGCGAGGGTCTGGAATCTAGGAAAGTGATCCGCATGGGCGTCGTGCGCGACGAGATTTGCACGTACTTGACGGAGCATGAGGCGAGTTTGCTGCTGCTGGGCGCGCCGCGCGCGGCGACCACGGAGGTATTTGGTGATGATCCCGTGGAGCGGTTTGCGAGTTCAATTCATGAAACGACTGGGGTTGACGTGGCGGTTGTACGGCCGGACATGGACGACCCTGATTCTTATTTCAGCTACCTGGTGCCGGCGTAGGCGGAGAAGCAGCCAACGGAGATAGTTTATGCAAGCGGAAGTGACACTCAATCAGGATCAGGAAAGGATGCTCAGCGGAGAGCGCGGGCTGGCGAAGCAGATGGGGATGCGGCTCTTGTTGGATATGGCAGCGGCGGCCGGGGCGGTAGAATTGGTGCCTATTACGAGCGCCCATTTGTCGGGGGTTTCGCCGTTGACGGGAGGATTGGGACTGCGGCGCTTTTTGGCGCGCCTGGCTGATGATGCGCAGGCGGAGGTAGCGGTGCCGACGACGCTAAATTCAGCGGGATGCGATGAAGCGCAGTTCGCGGAGATGCTGATCACGGCGCCTGATTTTCTGGCGCATAACCAGGAGATCGTGGCCGCCTATACGCGGCTGGGTGTACGGCCGACGCAGTCCTGTATTCCTTATGAATGGGAAGGGGTAGTGACGGAAGGGATGGCGGCGTGGGCGGAATCGAACGCGATCTGTTTTGGGAATTCCTATCGCAGCATGCAGACGAACCGTGAGTCGGGTCTCTCAGCGCTGGCCTGCGCGTTGACCGGGTACGCGCCCTATTACGGCCTGCTCATGGAGAGCGCGCGCAAACCCAATCTGGCGGTGCGGGTTACGGCGGAGATGAAGGACGCGGCCGACTATTCCATCCTGGGTGATTGGATTGGCAAGCAGCGCAAGAGCCATTGGCGCATGGTGTACGGCCCGATCCCGCTGATCAGCGGGCTGCCGGAGGAGATAACGCACGAACAGAAGAAAGCGCTGGCGGCGGCGGCGGCCAATTACGGATCGCCGCTGTTGTACCTGGATGGGGACGCGTACGCGGAGCCTGACTTTCAGGATCAGCTGCTGTTCGACAGCGCAGAGCTGGAAAAGCGCTATGCGGCGCTGCGCCCGCGGGGCACGGTTTCTCTGATCACCATCGGCTGCCCACAGGCCTCGGTGGGCGAACTGCGGGAGACAGCGCGGCTGCTGCGCGGCAAACGAGTGGGCCATGAACCGGCGGAAGCGGGCATGGCTCCTCCCCTGTGGGTGTTCACGTCTTCGGCCAATAAAGCGATCGCAGAGAAGATCGGGCTGGCGGAGGCGATTCGCCAGAGCGGGGCGCTGCTGCTGGAGAATACATGCCCGGAGGTGGTGCCTTATGACAAGACGTGGGTGCGGCATATCCTCACGAATTCAATGAAGGCGGAGCATTACATCAAATCGGGCCTGAACGGCGTTCCGACTTCGGTGATGACGCTGGCAGACTGCATCCGTGTGGCCAGCGGAGAGCTGGTCATTGAGGAAGAAGAGAGTGAGACGCAGCCGGCAGCAGCGGTCACGAAGCAAGCGGCCGCGAAGGCATTTGATGCGGGGGAGAAGAACGAGGCGCGCGGATCATTTTCAGCGGCCGGTTCGGGGCTGCCTTCACAAGGTGATTTTGAGCTACGCGGTGAGGCGTTTGTATCAGCGGCCCCGGTCACCTTCTTGGGCTATGTGAATCGGGAGACGGGGGAGATTGAAGAGGCGGGCCACCCACGTGATGGGCAAAGCATGGCGGGCAAGATCGCCATCTTTCCAAAGGGGAGCGGATCTTCCGTGGCGCCCTATGTGCTGCTGGAACTGTTCTACCGGGGAAAGGCGCCGGCGGCGATTCTGAATACAGATATCGACCAGCAGACGGCGCCGGCATGTTCGCTGGAAGGGATCCCTTACGGATTCGATTTTGACGGGGATATTATCGCCCAGGTCAATCACGGGGATAGCGTTGCCCTGACAAGCAAGGATGGGCGGGTGCGTCTCACGGTGCTGGAGCGCGCGGGGAGCTAGGCGCGGAGAGCGTGCGCTCTGATCCGTTGGGGCCAGCGGCGCAGGGGAGAAAGTTGTGCGCAGCCCTTTGGCGGCGGAGGGGCCTTAGGCGACGGCGGCGTGATGGGCCGCCGGCGAACCGTTGAGCAGCCCGTTGAGCGCGGCGTCAATGTCTGGATAGGTAAAAGCAAACCCTGCATCGAGCAAGCGCTGCGGCAGCGCACGCTGTCCCTGGAGCACCGTGGTGGAGACCTCGCCCAAGAGAAGCGACAGGGCAAAGCCAGGCACGGGCATGACGGCCGGGCGATTGAGGGCGCGCCCCAAGGCCCTGGCAAATTCTTTGCTGGTGACGGGCTGCGGCGCGGTCAGGTTCAGGGGGCCCTCGATGGTGTTGTCTTCGATGAGGAATCTGAGCGCGCGAACGGTATCTTCGAGGTGGATCCAGGGCCAGTATTGATTCCCGCTGCCGAAGGGGCCGCCGACGAAGAGGCGCGAAGGGAGCAAAAGGCGCGGCAGGGCGCCCGCTTCCGTGGAGAGTACCAGGCCGATGCGGGCCACGGGGCGGCGCACGCCCAAGGCTTCAACTGGCTGCGTTGAATTTTCCCAAGCAACGCAGACGGAAGCGAGGAAGTCCTCCCCAGGAGGGGAAGCCTCTGTGATCAGCGCTTGAGCGGTGGGGCCATAATAGCCAACGGCCGATGCTTGCACGAGCACTTGCGGCCGCTTGTCGACGGCGGCAATGGCCTTAACGAGCGTTTCACCGACCTGCAGGCGGCTGTTGAGGATGCGCTGCTTGCGCTTGGGGGTCCAGCGATCGGGCAAGAATGCCTCTCCGGAGATGCTTTCACCGGCGAGGTTTACGACGGCGTCCGCGCCGTCGAGGTGTTCAACCCATTCGCCGAGGCCGCGGCCGTCCCAATAGACGAAGTTGACGTTTTCGGGGGCACGGCCGCTCTGTTTCTGTGGCGAGCGGCTCAATATGGAAACAGTGTGCCCATCGGCAGCCAAGCTTTGCACCAAGGCGGTGCCTATCAACCCAGTCCCCCCAGTAATCACTACTCTCATCACTCATTCTCCTTAGAAAATGCCCTCATCTGACCGTTAAAAGATGAGGCAGAATTGTCTATGCCGCGCCGCTGCTGCGTCGAAGTCACTGTATTGTAGGAAACGAAGGCGGCGATGACTAACCAATCTTACAGTGTTAAGTATAGCTGAGCATGCCCCGCTTGTCAAGTATTTGTATATATTTTGTACAATTAGGTTGTGAATGGCCGGCGCCGGCGGCAGTGTTAGGCAATATCTATACAAAATATTGACAGAAGCGCCCGGGTTGTGTAGAATTGGCGTGTTGCAAAGCATGTTATGCTGGTCGGCGCAGACGCCGATCAGCTTGGTATGGGAAGAATGAGTGAAATAACAGCAGTGAATGACAACACGGCCCCGCTATACAACCTGAAGGCGGTCGTGATCGAGACGGGCCTGAAACCACCGACCATTCGCGCCTGGGAACGACGGTATGGGATGCCGCAGCCGCAGCGCACGGCGGGAGGGCACCGCCAGTATTCGGGGCGGGATATCGAGTCTCTGAAATGGTTAGTAGAACGGCAGGAAGAAGGCATGTCGATCAGCCATGCCGTGGATTTATGGCGCGCGTTGGAGGCACAAGGGGAGGATCCGCTCATGCAGCAGGCAGAGACGGCGCTCGCCGCGCCCGTCGCTGACCCCCTACCCCAACAAGGCACGGAGATCGCCGAACTGCGCCAGGCGTGGGTGGCTGCCTGTTTGCAGTTTGCGCGTGTGCAGGCGGAGCAGGTTCTATCCCGCGCTTTTGCCTTGTTCCCGCCGGAGGTGGTCAGCGTCGAACTCTTGCAGGCGGGCCTGGCAGAGATTGGGGAGCTTTGGTATGAAGGGGAAATCTCCGTTCAGCACGAGCACTTCGCCTCAGCGATGAGCATACAGCGTCTGGAAATGCTGATCGCCGCCTCGCCGCCGCCGATGAGGCCGGAGCGGATCATTGTTGCCTCAGCGCAGGATGATTATCATGTCTTCAGCCCGCTGCTGATCACGTTTCTCTTGAGGCGGCGCGGATGGGATGTCCTCTATTTGGGCGCGGACGTGCCCACGGCGGAGCTGGCGGAGACGATTGAACAGGCGAGACCGCGCATGTTGGTGATTTCAGCCCAGCGGCTGTCGACAGCGGCCTCCTTGATCGACGTGACGGCGGCGCTGGAGGGGCATGACGTGGCCATCGGGTATGGCGGGCTTGTCTTCAATATGATGCCGCAGCTGCAGGAACGCATTGGCGCGCATTATCTGGGGCCGACTATTGAGGGGGCTGTTCTGCGGATCGAGCAGCTGGTGCGGCAGCGACCGTCCGCACCGGTGATTGAACCGGCGGAACTAGGGTACAGCCAGGCGCTGGAGGAGTATAACCGGCAGCGCATGCTCATTGAATCAGATGTGTGGAGCCGTTACGCAGCCGCGGAAATGGAGACAGAGCATCTGGCGGAAGTCAATCATGAAATGGCGGGGATCATTAACGCAGCCTTGATCATGGGGGATACGCATATTCTCAGCCGCGACATGGAGTGGATGGCCTATTTGATGAACGGCTACGGGCTGACGGAGGCTGAGGCGCGGGAGTTTATCATGGCTTATTATGAGGCGGCGAGCGTCTATTTGAGCGACGCGTCGGCGGTCGTCGTGGCGTGGCTGGAAGCGCTGACGACTGATCAAGCGTGACCTGAGCGAAATGAGAGCGGCGAGGGGCAAGCCAGCCATTTGGTGGATACGGCGCGATCTGCGGCTGAACGACAACGAGGCGCTGCAGGCGGCGCTGGCGAAGAGCAGGGAGGTCATCCCGCTGTTCATTGTTGATCCGTCCTTGTGGCAGTCCGCCTACACAGGCGCGAAGCGTCTTTCTTTCTTGGTCGAGGGACTGGGCCAGTTGGACGCGGCGCTGAGGGCGCGGGGAAGCCGCCTTATCGTGCGGCGCGGGGATCCCCTGGGCGAGTTGACGGCGGTGGCCGCGGAAACGGGCGCGACGGCGATCTTCGCCGAGGAAGATTTTTCCCCTTATGCGCGGCGGCGAGACGGCCGTGTGGCGGCCAAGCTACCGCTGGCGCTTATGCCCGGGCTGACTGTCTTTCCGCCCGACCTTGTGCGCAAGAAGGAGGGCACGCCCTACACCGTCTTTACCCCTTACAGCAAATCGTGGAAGCGCCTCAACCCACCTGGCGAAGGGGATATCCTGGCGGCACCGGTCGAGATGGGAGCGGCGAGCTGGCCGGCGAGCGTGCCCCTACCGGCGGCGCAGGAGGGAGAAGGAGGCCGCTACTTCGCGGCGGGCGAGGAGGAAGCGCAGCGGCGGCTGCAGCGCTTTGCCGGCGAAGTAATTTACGACTATGCGCAAGAGCGTGATCTGCCCGGCGTGCACGGCACTTCCCAGCTTTCCCCCTATTTGCGGTTTGGTATGGTGTCGGCGCGGCAAACGGCCGTGGCCGCCCTGAGCGCGGGGCAGCGGGCGGAGACGGCGGCGGCGCGGAAGAGCGCCGAAGTATGGCTGAACGAGTTGATCTGGCGCGAATTTTATGTGAGCATCCTTTACCACTTTCCGTACGTGCGCGAAGGCAGTTTCAGGAAGAAGTACGACGAGATCGCCTGGGTGAATGATGGGAGCCAGCTGCAGGCATGGAAGGATGGACGGACCGGCTACCCGATCGTTGACGCGGCGATGCGCCAGATGGCGGAGAGCGGCTGGATGCATAATCGCGCGCGGATGATTTGCGCCTCCTTTCTTGTGAAGGATCTGCTCATCGATTGGCGGATTGGCGAGGAATGGTTCATGCAGCAGCTGGTGGATGGGGATCCGGCGGCGAACAATGGCGGCTGGCAGTGGACGGCGGGCACGGGAACGGACGCAGCGCCCTACTTTCGCATCTTTAATCCCGTCAGCCAGAGCAAGAAGTTTGATCCGCGAGGCACGTATATTCGCCGCTGGCTGCCGGAATTGACGGCCGTGCCGGACGGGCATATTCACGAGCCGTGGTTGATGCCGGAAGCGGTGCAAGAGCAAACGAACTGTCGTATTGGGGTGCAGTACCCGGCGCCGATCGTGGATCACGCGGCGATGCGCCAACGAACCCTGGCGGCGTATAAGAAGGCGAGCGCGGAAGCGTCCTCATGGAAATAATCTGGATTGGCGCGGCATTTTTGTTCGGTGCGGCGGCTAAGGCTGTGCGCCTGCCGACCTTGGTCGGCTATTTGGCCGCGGGACTGGTACTCGCGCTTTTCGGTGTACAGAACAACGATTTATTGAAGGCGATCGGCGACTTTGGCGTTGTGCTTCTCTTGTTCACCGTGGGGCTGCATATTAGTTTTCGCAGTTTGATACAGCCGCAAGTGTTCGGCGTGGGGGCGCTGCACCTGATTATCAGCACGGCCGTCTTCACCCTGGTTCTCAGCGCCGTGCAGCTGCCTTTCACAGCCGCCCTGCTGATCGCCATTGCGCTCTCTTTTTCCAGCACTGTCTTAACGGCCAAATCGTTGGAGTCGCGCGGCGAACTGGACAGCTACCACGGCCGGCTGGCCATTGGCATCCTCATCCTGCAAGATATTGTGGCCGTGCTGCTGCTGGCGGTGACCAGCGGCGAAACGCCGACCATCTGGGCTCTCGGCCTGTTGGCGCTGCCGCTGGCACGACCGCTTCTGCTGCGGCTGCTGCACGCCGTCGGGCATGAGGAGCTCCTGCTGGTCTACGGCATCCTGCTGGCCCTGGGCATGGGCTGGTTGTTCGACCAGGTGGGTCTGGACGCCAAGCTGGGCGCCCTGGCCGCCGGTATGCTGCTGGCGGGCGACGCGCGCGCCGATGAACTATACGACAAACTCTGGTCTTTGAAGGAGGTCTTTCTGGTCGGCTTCTTCCTGCAAGTCGGATTGGCCGGCTTCCCGGATGGGCGCGGCTGGCTGATCGTGGGGCTGCTGCTGCTCCTGCTGCCGTTGAAGGGGGTTTTGTTTTTCAGGCTGATGACCCTCTTCAACCTGCGCGCCAGAACGGCTTTCCTGGGCAGCGCCTCGCTGACGGCTTACAGCGAATTCGCCCTGATCGTGACCACAGGCGCGGCAGCGAGCGGATTGATCGGCGAACAATCGATGGTCATCGTGGGACTGCTGGTGGCGATTTCTTTCGCCTTGAATGCGCCCATTAACCGCAATGTCAATGCTCTGTGGCGGCGCTTCGAGCATGGATTGGCACGCTTCGAGCGGCAGGCGTCTCATCCGGACCATGAGCCGCGCACATTTGGCTCGGCCGATTACGTGGTGCTGGGTATGGGGCGCGCCGGTACGGCGGCGTATGAGTATCTGATTGGCGAAGGGAAACGGCCGCTCGGTTTGGACTCCGACCCGGCGCGTATTCAGCAGCATCTGCAGGCTGGACGGCGCGTCATTTATGGCGACGGCAACGATCCTGAGTTATGGTCGGGTCTTGATCTCTCGCGCATCGAGGGGGTGCTGATGACGCTGAGCAACACGACGGCGGAAACGAACGCAGCGCAATCGCTGCGCGCCGAGGGTTACAGTGGCTTCTTGGCCGCCCTCTTGGCCTATGCGGAGAATCGGGAAACTTTGGAGCGGGCGGGCGTGAGCGTCTCCTTTCTGCCTCTGGCCCAGGCGGGGCGCGAACTGGCCCAGGCGAGTCTTGGCCAGACGACGGCCGCCCATTGAGCCCCTTGACAGCGGAGGCGAGTTGGCTCACGATGAACAGCAAACAGCCTGTGCATCGTATAGAGCCGCATGCGCGGCGCCGATCGTTTTACATATGGAGATGCGCAGGTGGGCGCGAGCGGCCGGTAGAAAGGCGTGTGCAGAAGCCGCATCAGAGGTTCAACAAGCAGGAAGATCTTGGTTGATAGGCGAATGCGGTGTTATCATAACACACATGGCGGCAGGCGATTTACTCAGGAGACAAAGATGACGATTACGCTGGACATGTTCAAGGATGCAAAGGATATCGAAACCTTCGAAAGTGGGGAGATAGTATTTGAGCAGGGCGATCCGGGTGATTTCATGTATGTGGTCGTTGAAGGCGCGGTGGAAATCATCCACCGCGGCGAGGTACTTAATACGCTCAAACCGGGGGAGTTCTTTGGGGAAATGGCGCTTGTCGACAACCGGCCGCGCAGCGCCAGCGCCCGGGCGGTGGCGGCGACCAAACTGGCGCCTGTCAACCGCTTCAATTTCACTTACTATGTACAGAACTCACCCTTCTTCGCGCTTGACATCATGGAGATAATGGCGGAGCGGCTGCGCGAGCAGATGGAGAAAGAGTAGCCAATCAATCCGGTTTGTTTTGTCGTTCGGGGGCATAGGCAGCAGAGGGCGCGGTGACAGCTGGGGCGGCGCGGCTGGCGGCCAGGTGTTTGATTGTTCACTATGAAGAAGAAAAAAGCGTACATCGAGCCATACATACCTTGGATCCTTGCCGGTATTGTCGCGGCGGCCATCCTGGTAATCTTGATTTCTCTTTTCGGCTTGCGGCCGCCGAAGCAATTCACCATCGCTACCGGCCGCGAGGGCGGCGCCTATTACGCGTTTGCTCAGGAGTACCAGCAAAGGTTTGCCCTATTGGGGTACACGCTCAATATTCGGGAGACGGCCGGAACAATTGAGACGATTGAACTACTGAACAACGGTGAAGTTGACGCCGGCTTCGTTCAGAACACCGTATCTTCGGGCATTGCCTCGCCTGAGTTATCCACGCTCGCTGCCATATACTACGAGGCGCTGTGGATTTTCTACCGCGAGGAGCTGGCTCCCCAACCCACCAATGCCGCCGGACTTGAGGGATTGCGGATCAACATCGGCGAAAAAGGGAGCGCCACCTATGAATCCGCGCTGGGGGTTCTGGAACTTAACGGCATCACGGCGGAAAATGCGACCATGAGCAGTTACGCTTCCAATGAGGCAGCGCAGAAACTTAAGGACGGCGAATTAGACGCGATGATTATGGTTGCCGGAGTTGGCTCGCCGCAAATTCTCGACTTGTTGCACACAGCGGGCATTCAGCTTCTGCCCATCCAGCGAGCGACCGCCTACAGCAGCCGGTACAAGAATACAGCCGCTGTCGTTCTGCCGGAAGGGGTGATCGACCTAGAAAAGGACATCCCGTCCGCGGACACGCCGATGCTTGCGGCCAGGGCCACCCTTGTGGCCGGGCCAACCCTGCACCCCGATCTGGCGCGCCTACTGCTGATCGTGGCCGACGAGGTCCACAGACCGGGCGGTATCTTCGAAGCGCCGAATGAGTTTCCTTCCTCGACATTCGTCGGTATCCCGATGAACGAGGATGCTGTGCGCTTCCTGGCCAATGGCCCTACGGCGCTGGAAGATTATCTACCCTTGTGGCTAGCTTCGCGCCTGGAGCGCTTTTTCCTGCTCTTGCTGCCCCTGGCCATCATCTTCTATACTGTTGTCAGAGGGGTTCCAACGGCGACGAACTCCTTGTTCACGTACCGTATCAAGCGGCGATACCTTGAACTACGCGAGATTGAGCGCGGCTACATGGGGTATGACGAGGCGCAGCTTGAGAAGGCCATCTCCGAGCTTGAGCTCACGCAGGAGCGGTTGATCAAATCGACGACAGTGCCAACGTCCGTGCTAGGTGATCTGTACGATCTGCATTATCATACTGATGTTACCCTGGACCGTCTGTACAAGCGCCGGGCCGCGCTTGTTGAACAGATGTAAGAAACCCCAAAGCGCTGCCATCTCCCCAATAGTGCCTTGCTGATTGAGATCGACGACGTGTGGCAAATCGGCCGCCGCTATCTAGGCGTGGCCTCGATGAAGGAGCTATGGGAGCCGGACGAGGAGACCAAGCTGGCGGCATTACCGATTCCGCCGGGATGAGTCTATGCTGTGCGGCCGTTTGCAAAGTTTCGTGAAACTATTCACAATGGTCGACGTATTGTTTAGCAGTTTGTGCTTACTGCGATTGCCGGTTCATTAAACGGCACATGGGAGGGTTATGAAATGTCAAGTTCAATTTTGGTAGGGTATGCTACACGTTATTACTCTACTCAGGAAGTGGCTGAAGCCGTGGCGACAAGGTTGGGCGATCATGGTTTTCAGGTAGATCTGCGACCTTTAGGCGAAGTAAAATCTTTGTCCGGCTATCGTGCTGTTGTGATAGGCGCGCCGCTGTACATGTTCCGCTGGCATAAGGATGCTCTCACTTTTCTAAAACAGCGGCGCCAAGAACTCAGAGAACGCCCGGTCGCCGTTTTCGCCCTAGGGCCAACCCATGATCCGCATGATGATCAGGAATGGCAGGATTCGTGGGCGCAGCTGAAGAAGGCGCTGGCCCAATTCCCGTGGCTTACTCCGGCAGCTTTGGAAATGTTCGGCGGTAAGTTTGATCCGGCAAAACTGCGCTTTCCGATCAACAAGCTTGCCGGGAACGAGCCGGCTACAGACATTCGAGATTGGCCGGCAATCAATGCGTGGGCGAGCAGTGTGGCTGTGAAGTTTGACAGCGAACTTAGCCAGCAGAATCACGTAGTTTAGGAACAGGAGGAGGATAAATGACAGGGAGTATTGAAAGTGACCCTGTTGTTGAAAGTTCACAAGCTGTGACGCGCCGGGTTGGGTTTTATGCTGCGCTCCTAACCTGCATTATGACGATTGTGACCTTTGGTTTGGCGATAACGGCCATACCGATTTCCGGGGCAAACTGCCTCGAAAATTGCATTGACTATCCTTATTTGAATACTGTTGAGCGCTTCCCGCAGGATTACCGGTGGATGCTTCCAGCGCTGCTTTTGGTTTTGGCGTATTTCGTACTGATGGTCGCCATCCATGCTGATGCTGAGGCGCCGAGAAAGATATTTGGCCAAATTGGTCTCTCGTTCGCGACCATTACAGCCACGATTTTGTTGGTTGATTATTTCGTTCAGTTCTCGGTGATCCCCATCAGCCTGATGAGCGGCGAAACGGAAGGTATCACCTTGTTAACCCAATACAATCCCCATGGCCTATTCATCGCTTTGGAAGATTTGGGTTATCTCATGATGAGCTTTTCGTTCTTTTTTGTCGCTTTTGTATTTACCAACAAGAACAAGTTGGAAACAGCCATCCGCTGGATTTTCATTGCGGCATTTGTATTGACTATCTTGTCCTTGATTCTGTTTTCGTTCAGTTATGGCCTGGACAGACGAGATCGCTTTGAAGTTGCCGCCATAAGCATCAACTGGTTGGCGCTAGTTATCAATGGCGTTCTTTTGAGTTTCTTGTTCAGAAGAAGGCTGCAGAGTAATTGAACAAAGCCCGCGCAAGTTTTTTTGAGGGAGATGTGATGAAAACATTGGTTGTTTATGATTCAAAATACGGCAATACGGAGATTATTGCCCGGGCGATTGCCGGGGCAATTCCCGGTGATACTACGCTGCTGCACGTCAGTGAAGTGCAAGCGGATGAACTGGGTGGTTTTGAGCTGCTGATTGTTGGGGGACCTACGCATGGAGGCGGCGCCTCGGAGAGCGCGAAAGAGGTACTTGAGTCCATACCCGCTTCCGCGCTTGTGGGCGTTAACGTGGCCGCATTCGATACGCGGCTGACGTGGTGGTGGATACGGCCGTTTGGCTTTGCGGCCCCCAAAATAGCCAAGAGCTTGCAGAAGAAGGGGGGCACGCTAATCGTCGCTGCGGAGGGCTTCTCCGTTACAGGCGGTGAAGGCCCGTTGGCTGATGGTGAAGTCGAGCGGGCCGCTGTCTGGGCCAAAGAAATCGCGGCACTGGTCGCGCAGGGCAATCCTCATGACGGAGAATGAATCAAGCTGTCAGGACCTATCCTGGTGAAGAACGGAAACTGGGACCAGGACGAGCTACTTTCGAATCTGATTATGGTCGCCGCGGCAAAGTGTGGATTCATGGAGCGTTTGAACAGGCTGCTGGACAAGCAACGATCTTGATAAGCCCTAGTCGGGATGGCGCCAGTCACATTTAACTCTTGGAAGAGATTATCGGCGGCCGGGGGATTCAATACAAACGGGGGTAAGTGAAGTTTCCGCCTTGAGAGTCGGAACAGGCCACTCATTGTCGCAAAACACCTATTTTCACGAGCGGGTATTCAAGATCTCATTGCAACCTCGGTTCCGGAAGAGGATAATATGGTTTGGAATATCGATTGAATGATGGCAGGAGCTGGAAAGTAAGCGGATGCGGATTGGTCTAGTCTAGAATCGCTTCACCGCCTAACACTGGCTTCGTCTGGCCGCCTGCGGCGTGTATACGGAGCGGCGATTTGTCAGAAGGGTGATTCTTGGATTCTGTTACGTTGCCATAAACGGTAACCGGTGAGCCAAACTGGTGGGCGCTGTCTTTTTGCGATCGAATCAAGGATTGAGAAAACATACACCCAGTTCCAGAAGATTTCCGCTATGAAAAACTTCATTGCCGCTGATAAGCAATCGTGGTCACTCTTGTGTTTCGCAGTTGTCTTGGCACTACTCAGCAGCTGCGCGGCCCCAGCCGCCAGAAACAGCCCTTTACCAACTGAGACGGCGATCCCCAAGTCAACGGCTGCAGTGGTGACGGCCGCGGCCACCGGTGTGCCAACAATCACGCAAGAGGAGCGCGTATCACAACCGGGCAGTTACGAAGGCTACTCTGAACCGATGTATGATGAAAGTAGTTCATCATCTCAGTACATCCCGATGCGCGACGGAACAAAACTGGCGGCGCTCATTCTCCGGCCGGCTAAGGATGGGCAGCCGGAAACCGCTCCCTTGCCGGTGATCTGGACACACAACCGCTATCATCGAGAGGGGATTTTCAATTGGCCTTACCTGCAGACTGTATTGAAGTATGGCTATGTGATTGTCTCAGTGGATATTCGGGGCACGGGGGCTTCATTTGGAACTTATCGGGATCTATTCTCTCCGGAAGAAACAAACGACGCTTATGACATCACGGAATGGCTTGCCGTACAACCCTGGTCTGACGGGAACATTGGCATGTATGGCCGATCGTATTTGGGCATCACGCAGTTCATGGCCGCCAGTACAGCACCGCCGCACTTGAAGGCAATTTTTCCCGAAATGTCTGAGTTTGATCGCTATTCCTTTGTGTACCCGGGCGGCGTGTTCCACAACGATTTCTTCCGTCAGTGGGGGAGTATGATAAGCGGGTTAGATTCTGACGGTTTGCCTGTAGATGAGGATCTAGATAGGAGCATGCTGCGGGAAGCCTTGAAGGAACATGCGGGTAATTTGGATGTGTTTGAAGCGTATTCGCATTTGCCTTACCGAGACAGCGTATCTGCTCTGAGCGGCAGGCAGCCGTATATCACCAACAACCCGGCGAATTACCTGAAAGAGATCCGAGGTTCCGGCATCCCTGTATACCATTGGGCGGGCTGGTATGACATGTTCCCCAAGCACGCGCTCTTGTGGTACAGCAACCTGACGAACCCTCAGAAGATCGTGATTGGCCCCTGGGCGCATCCACAATTGGGGCACCTTGATCTTGCCATGGAAGAAGTGCGCTGGTATGACTACTGGCTCAAAGGGATTGACAATGGGGTGATGAGCGAAGCGCCCATTAATTACTACACCATGGGGGAGGAGGAGGATTCTGGTTGGCATTCGGCCTGGCAGTGGCCACTGCCCAATCAAGAACTCACGAACTATTACTTCGATGGCACAATATCAGGCAGCGTAAAATCTGTAAATGACGGGAGTCTCAGCCTGGATAAGCCGGTAACGACTACCGGCGCAGATGCGTATCTTGTGGACTACTCGACGACTTCCGGCACGGCCACCCGTTGGTCGGCCGGATACGATGTCATGTCCCCTGTTTATCCCAGCACGATGATGTTCAATGATGAAAAAGGGTTGACCTATACGACACCACCCTTACCTGCTGAGGTCGAGGTCACCGGTCACCCGGTTGTCCATCTTTGGGTCACATCCTCCGCCAGGGACGGGGATTTCTTTGTGTATCTGGAAGACATCAGGGAAGGCAGTTATGCAAACTATGTGACCGAGGGCAATCTACGCGCCTCACACAGAGCCATGTCACCAGCGCCTTATGAGAATCTGGGACTACCCTATCATCGGAGCTATGCGGAAGATATCGCCGATTTACCCGATGAGCCGGTTGAACTGGTCTTCGATTTGATACCTACATCCTATGTCTTTGATGCCGGCCATCGGATTCGAGTGACAATCACCGGTGCAGATAAGGATACTGCCCTGACGCCGCAGTTGGATCCTCCTCCTACAATTCAACTATATCGCGAGGCCGATCATGCCTCGTACATTGTGCTGCCCATCATTCCGAAAACGTGACGTTGACCTGATGCGGCTCCAGGCCATTCCCGCGAGCTAACCGAAAACTTTCCTGTTAACAGGGTTCACATCCCTATGGATGCTGACCATGAACGGAAACAGTGGAGGATGCGCATCACCTAGCGCAGCCGGTTTTTATTTTTGGGCTTTTTGGAGAACCAAAAGGGCGGAAAATGGGCGCGGAGGGACTCGAACCCCCGACCTCACGGATGTGAACCGTGCGCTCTAACCAGCTGAGCTACGCGCCCTAGGGAGCAAAATTATAGCATTGGCAATATGGCCCAGCAAACGTGCTTATGCATTGCCGCGACTATTCTCATGATGATCCGCTAACGGCCGTCGCGATCTGCGCGGCGACGAAGCCATTGTTTCGCAAGAGGGCCACATTAGCCTTCAACGATCGGCCGTTGGTGAGCTCAACGACGCGGCGCAGGAGCCAGGGGGTGGAGGCGGAACCGGAGATGCCCTGCTCGTCCGCTTCGCGCGTGGCCTGGCGGATGGCGGCTTCCGCTTCCTCCGCAGGCAGGGCATCGGCCAAGGGGACGGGCGCGGTGACAAGCGTGCCGCCTGGGTAGTTGAGGGCATGGCGGGCGTGGATGATGCGCGCTACTTCTTGGGGCGAGTCGACGCGCTGATCGATAGGGAGGCCGCTGCTGCGCGCATAGAAGGCGGGCAGTTCGTCTGTGCCGTAGCCGAGGACGGTCACGCCTTCTGTCTCCAACACTTCGAGGGTGGCGGGTAGATCGAGGATGGACTTGGCGCCGCTGCAGACGACGGTTACGGGCGTGCGGCCGAGTTCGGTGAGGTCGGCGCTGACGTCAAAGGGGTGGCCGCGGTGCACGCCGCCGATGCCGCCTGTGGCGAAGAGTTCTATGCCGGCGAGATGGGCGACGATCATGGTGCCGGCGACGGTGGTCGAGCCATCGCCACCATTGGCGAGCACGAGCGGCAGATCGCGGCGGCTGCATTTGCGAACGGTCTCGCTGCCGGCAAGACGGCCGAGATAGTCCATCTGTTCTTCTGTGAGGCCGGCTGTGATTTGGCCGCCGATAACGCCGATCGTCGCCGGCAGGGCGCCGCCTTCACGAACGGCCGTTTCCATAAGCACGGCCGTCTCTACGTTTTGCGGGTATGGAAGGCCATGGGTGATTACTGTGCTTTCCAGGGCAACAACTGCTTCTGCCGCGTCCAGCGCCTCTTTTATCATGGGGCCAAGAGTGAGATTCAATGTTGTCATACCCTATCCATACCTCATTTGTCGAGTACTTGCGAACTGCTACCGGCAAATGATCGCTCAATTGGCACGAAAAACAAGCGGTTGATGTTGATAGTTACCTAAAGGGGTGTCGCTGATTGTGGCAAGATGACCGTTGTACCTTGGGCGACAAGTTCTTACTCTGTCTCCCAGCTCAGGTTGAGGATGCAGCTGCTTTCAAATTAGGGATTGGCATGCAAATCTCCGGGAACAGTCCGTGAGAGCGGAACTTGGGCGCATGCGCCTCACTCGGAGCTGTGGATTTTTGACATTCTATGAAACTCCATGTCATAATTGTCACGTTATTATTGTCGGCGAAGTTGGAAAATCGACCTGATGCGCGCACTGGCCCGTGTCTGCTGCTGTTGATTAGAAGTTGCCGGCTAGACTCAAAGGAGAGAGAAAATGATAAGAAGAGTATTGCCATTGATTACCGTTGCTGCGCTTCTGGGGCTGCTTTTGGCGGCCTGCGGAGGCGAGCTGCAACAAACTGTCGAGGAAATAGCCCCGACTATTGAGGCAGCTGCAGAAGAGTTGGCGCCGACCGTGGAAGCGGCGGTACAAGAAACGCAAAGCGGTGAGGAAGCGCCAGCGCCGTCAAGTGGTTTGCCCGATCTGGGCGGCCGTGAGATCACGATTGCTGTTGAGAACGCTTACCTCCCTTTTAACTACATCGATCCGGATACCGGCGAACCGGCCGGCTGGGATTATGATGTGTGGAACGAAATATGCAGCCTGCTGAATTGTACGCCTGTCTATATTGAATCGGGCTGGGAAGGTATGATTCAGGCTGTCGCAGACGGTCAATTTGACGCTGCTGCGGACGGGATCACAATCACCGAAGATCGCGCGGAGATCGTCGACTTCTCTGAAGGATATATTAATATTGAGCAGCGTCTTCTCGTCCGTTTGGATGAGGATCGCATTGAGAGCATCGAAGATATCGCCGCTGATGAGAGTCTTGTCCTGGGTACGCAGGTGGGGACAACCAATTACGAAACAGCGGCCGAGTACCTCGATGAAGGGCGTATTCAAGCCTTTGAACAGTTCCCGTTTGCCGTGCAGGCACTCATTGCCGGTGACATTGATGCGGTCATTATCGATGAGGTAGCCGGGCAAGGGTATCTGGGTGAGAACGCAGATTTGTTGACGTTGGTCGGACCGTCGATGTCCAGTGACCAACTCGGGTTCATCTATCCTCTGGGCAGCGATCTTGTCGACCCGATCAACGCCGCGCTCAATGAGTTGAAGGGGAATGGCTTCCTGGAGTCCGTCAATCTACTCTACTTCGGGCCGGAGTTTGACGTGACATACGATGACCTGTTCCCTGAAGAAGAGGGGGATGGGGAAGAAGCAGCGCTACCGGACCTTGGCGGGCGTGAAATCTCCATCGCTGTGGAGAATGCCTATCTGCCGTTCAACTATATTGATCCGGATACCGGCGAACCAGCCGGTTGGGATTATGTTGTCTGGGAAGAGATCTGCAACCTGATAAATTGTACACCCGTTTACATTGAGTCGGGTTGGGAAGGCATGATCCAGGCTGTGGCTGACGGGCAGTTTGACGCCGCCGCCGACGGGATCACGATCACGGAAGATCGCGCGGAAATCGTTGACTTCTCCGAAGGGTACATCAATATCGACCAGCGTCTTCTCGTCCGTCTGGATGAGGACCGCATTGAGAGCATTGAAGATATCGCCGCTGACGAGAACCTCGTGCTGGGCACGCAGGTCGGTACAACCAACTACGAAACGGCGACCGAGTACCTGGATGAAGGACGTATCCAGGCTTTCGAGCAGTTCCCGTTCGCCGTGCAGGCACTCATTGCCGGCGACATTGACGCGGTGATCATTGATGAAGTCGCGGGACAAGGGTATCTGGGTGAGAACGCAGATCTCTTGAAGCTGGTTGGTCCTTCGATGTCCAGTGATCAGCTGGGGTTCATCTACCCGCTGGGCAGCGATCTGGTTGACCCGGTTAATGCCGCGCTCAATGAATTGATGAGCAATGGTTTCCTGCAGGGCGTGAATGCGGAATTCTTTGGTCCTGCTTTCGATGTAACTTACGACGATCTCTTCCCTGAAGAAGAATCCGCGCTTCCCGACCTTGAAGGGCGTGAAATTGCGATCGCCGTGGAGAATGCCTATCTGCCGTTCAACTATATTGATCCGGAAACGGGCGAACCGGCCGGTTGGGATTATGTTGTCTGGGACGAGATCTGCAACCTGATAAATTGTACGCCCGTTTACATTGAGTCGGGTTGGGAAGGCATGATCCAGGCTGTGGCTGACGGGCAGTTTGACGCCGCCGCCGACGGGATCACGATCACGGATGATCGCGCGGAAATCGTTGACTTCTCCGAAGGGTACATCAATATCGACCAGCGTCTTCTTGTCCGTCTAGATGAGGACCGCATTGAGAGCATTGAAGATATCGCCGCTGACGAGAACCTCGTGCTGGGCACGCAGGTCGGTACAACCAATTACGAAACGGCGACCGAGTACCTGGATGAAGGACGTATCCAAGCTTTCGAGCAGTTCCCGTTCGCCGTGCAGGCACTCATTGCCGGCGACATTGACGCGGTGATCATTGATGAAGTCGCGGGACAAGGGTATCTGGGTGAGAACGCGGATCTCTTGAAGCTGGTTGGTCCCTCGATGTCCAGTGATCAGCTGGGGTTCATCTACCCGCTGGGCAGCGATCTGGTTGACCCGGTCAATGCGGCACTCAATGAATTGAAGGCCAATGGTTTTCTGGAAGAGGTTAACCTGGAATTCTTCGGCCCGGGATTCACGATCACCTATGATGATTTAGAATAGGTAGTGCGAGAGGCGCACGCGGGACGCTGAACCAGCATCCAATGATATTGCAATAGAAGATGCGTCAGAATGCTCTGGCGCATCTTTTTTTGTTTATTCATTATTTCACAGGTAAAGTAAGAATTGAATATCGGCTTTGGCAGGAGGAAGTGAGATGACAGGACCCGAAATACAAGTTCAACAAGACCCGAATTGGAGCGAAGGGTGGCGTGACTTTCCCTGGTGGCTGGTGGCGATATTCGGCTTCCTCGTGATAATGGGCATTCTGATTGCCACCCAGATAGAGTACAATGAAGCGTTCAAATTCATTCTCCCAGGCATCCAGGTTACGCTCTACACGACCTTCGTCTCCTTCGGCATCGCGCTGATCTTGGGCTTGTTTGCCGGTTTGGGCAGCATCAGCCACAACACGATCATTCGCAATATCGCCGTCACCTATGTGGAGTTTGTGCGCGGGGTGCCCACGCTGGTCTTGATTTTCACCTTGGCTTTTGTCATTGTGCCCGCAGCCACGGAGGCACTGGGTATCGATAACAGGCTGGTATCGCAGAATACGCGGGCGATTATTGCCTTGTCGACTATCTACGGCGCTTTTCTGGCCGAAGTCTTTCGCGCAGGGATTGAGTCAATTCCCAGCGGTCAGATGGAAGCGGCGCGTTCGGTAGGCATGTCTTATTATCAGGCAATGCGCCACATCATCTTGCCGCAGGCGGTCCGCAACATCTCCCCAGCCTTGGGCAATGACTTCATCGCCATGCTGAAGGATTCCTCCCTGGTTTCTGTGCTTGCCGTGCGCGACATTACGCAGCGCGCCCGTCTTCATGCGGGCAGCACATTTCGCTTTCGCGAATCCTACCTGGTCCTAACCTTCCTCTATTTGAGCATGACGATCGCCCTCAGCCTCTTGCTGCGCTGGTACGAGAGACGACTCGGCAAATCCAGGAGTTAGCCACATGAATGAAATGATTGTTCTTGACGATTTGCACAAATACTTTGGTGATATTGAAGCGGTTAAGGGCGTCAACCTCACGGTGAAACAAGGGGAGGTGGTCGCTGTCGTCGGGCCAAGTGGGTCGGGCAAAAGCACGGTTCTACGCTGCATCAATCACCTGGAAATCCCAACCAGTGGATCGGTGATTATTGAAGGGGTTAATCTGGAAGACGAGGAGACGGACTTGAACGCGGTGCGCGCGGAAGTGGGGATGGTCTTCCAGCAGTTCAACCTGTTCGCCCACCTGAGCGTGTTGGATAATGTCACATTGGCGCAGAAGCTGGTACGCAAGCGGAGCAAGGAAGAAGCGAAAGAGATCGCCATGGAGCAGCTGACGCGCGTGGGCATCCCGGAGAAGGCGGACAGCCGCCCCAGCCAGCTTTCGGGCGGCCAGCAGCAGCGCGTGGCTATTGCGCGTTCGCTGGCGATGAATCCGAAAGTGATGCTGTTCGACGAACCGACCAGCGCCCTGGATCCGGAGATGATTAAAGAGGTGCTGGACGTGATGCTGGACCTGGCTGAGGCGGGGATGACCATGGTTGTGGTGACGCATGAAATGGGGTTCTGCCGCGCCGCGGCGGGGCGCGTGGTGTTCATGGATGAAGGCCAGGTGGTGGAAATCGACACCCCGCAGGTGATCTTCAGCAATCCGAACCACGAAAGGACGAAGCTGTTCTTGAGCAAGATTCTGGCACATTGATCCAGGGTTTGAAAACCGCAGGCCAGGCGGCAAGAGCCGGCCAGGAGACAAGACGCGAGAAACAATCTACCCATGTACAAGCCTCTTCTTTTGGATCAGTCGGCGCTGGCAGCTTTTCAAGTGTGCCCGCGCCGTTTTCAGCTGCGCTATATCTTGAAACTGGCGTGGCCCAGTGCACCGCTTGATCGGCGTCAAAGCCAGGCAGTTGAACGGGGGCGGCAGTTCCACCGCCTGATCGAGCAGCGTTTTCTGGGAGTGCCGGTTGAGGAAGAGGCTATCGCGGACGATGTTGTGCGTGATTGGTGGGCGCGTTTTGCGGACAGCGATATGGCGCTGGCTGACGGCCGCCGGTGGCCGGAACACCGCCTGACGATCCCCGTCGGCGAAAATTTCTTGAGCGGCCGTTTCGACCTACTCATCGTTGGTGAAGAGAGGGGCGAACCGTTTGCGCATCTCTTTGACTGGAAAACAAGCAAACCACGCGCGATCAGCGATCTGGAGGCGGCCTGGCAAACAAGGCTGTACTTAGCGCTTCTGGCCGAAGGGGGACGGGCGCTGAGCGAAGAGGGGCGGCCGATTGCGGCGGATAGGATCAAGATGACCTACTGGTACACGCGGGAAGCGGACCACCCGCGGGTGTTGGCCTACAACGAAGCGCGCCATCGTGAGAATTGGTCCGGCATTGGGGATGTCGCGGCGCAGATTGAGGCATATAAAGGGGCCGATGTGTGGCCGCTCACGGAGGATTGGCGCCGCTGCCGCGGCTGTCCTTACCAGGTTTACTGTGGACGGCAGGAAGCGGGCGCGGCGGCCAACGAAGCAAGCGAAGAGGACGAGCGGGCAGCGACGATGACGGCGGACCTCTTGGAGCCGCAAACGCCTTAAGGCAGCCGGGGGCCGGCAGACGGTGGCGATCGATGGATAAGGCGCAGTGGCACTTTTTGCTTTCAGCGGAGGGGCAAAGGGTGCTCAGGCGCACCTCGGAAATCGAACTTGGCGAGGAGAACCATTTGCAGGTGGCGAGCCGCCTGCGCCAAGAGATCGCGCCGCAGCTGGCGCAGGCTGTCATGGAAACGGTCTGGCTGCGACAGCGGGCGACGAACAAATTTGCGCGCGCGGATGAGATGTATTTCACGCGTGAAGCGCTGGAACAGGCTTCCTCTGAGATCGTTGGCGCGCATCGCGCGCGGCGATTTTTCGAGGCAGGTTTGGTGCGCGTGGCCGACCTTGGCTGCGGCATCGGGGGGGACGCCCTGGCCCTGGCGGAAGGGGCTGATGTCGTGGGCATCGATAGGGAAGAGGCACGGCTGGCAATGGCGCGCGAAAATACGCGCGTCTACGGCCGTGCGGGTCGCTTTTTCCCCGTGCAGGCGGACCTGGAGACGCTGCCACCCATGGCGGTGGACGGGCTGTTCTTCGACCCGGCACGGCGCGATGAGGTGGGCCGACGGCTGAGATCGGTGCACCTTTTCCGGCCGGCGCTGAGCCTGGTTGACGCGTGGCGGGAGAAGACGCCGCAGGCGGCGGTCAAGGTGAGCCCGGGGATCGATTACGCGGAACTGCCGGTTGAGGCTGAGGTGGAGTTCATCTCGGTTTCCGGCCATGTGAAGGAAGCTGTGCTCTGGTATGGGGACCTGAGGAAAGGGGTCGCGCGCCAGGCGACGCTGCTGCCTGAAGGAGCCGTGTTCACGACAGAGGATGAGGAGGGAGAGCGCGCAGCGGCGCGCCGGCCCGGCGCCTACCTGTATGAGCCGGATGGGGCGATCATCCGCGCGCACCTTGTGCAGCCCCTGGCTCGCTATCTGCAGGCGGCGCCCATTGATGAGACGATCGCCTATCTCACAACGGACAGGGCGTTGGAAACGCCGTTTGCGCGGCGATTTACGATCGAGGATTGGTTTCCATTCCAGTTAAAACGGCTGCGCCACTATCTGCGAAAGCGCAATATCGGGCGGGTTACGGTCAAGAAACGGGGATCGCCAATCGAACCGGCGGCCTTGCAGCGCCAGCTGCGCCTGCGGGGGGACGAAGAGCGGATCGTTTTCTTGACCCATGTCCTTGGGGAACCGGCTGTTCTGATTGGCCATGAAGATAAAGAGAAGCGCGAATGAGGCGCGCTTGACAGGGGCAAAGCGTGAGATAAAATCGATACAAAATATCAATCGATACAAAATATCACTTAGAAGGCGAACGAACATGATAGATACAGGACAGGGATGGCGGACGCTGCGGACGGCCGTTCTTTTTTTCGCGCTTTTTTTGGCAGCCTGTTCCGGCGGGAGGGAAACGGCCGTGCCCGGGGCGACGGACGATCATGCAGGCGAGGCGGAAGCGGCGGCGGGCGTGCTCGCCCTGCCAGAACTGCGGGCGGCAGCGCTTGACGGTGTGCCGCTGAAGGTTGTGGCGACGACGAGCGTCGCCGGCGATGTCGTCGCCCAAGTTGGGGGGGAAGCGATTGAGCTGACAACGCTGATCGGTGCGGGGCAGGATGCGCATGGGTACCAGGCGGCAGCGCGTGATCTAACAGCCGTGGCGGAGGCAGACGTCATTTTTGTCAATGGGTGGGATTTGGAAGAGGGGCTGGCGGCTGACCTGAAGCAAATTGGGGCGGACGTGCCGATTGTGCCCATCTCGGCCGCTATCACGCCGCTTCTCTTTGCGGAAACGGGTGGGGATGAAGAGCATGATCATGGGCATGTCGACCCACATGTCTGGTTCAGCGTGCGCAATGTCGAGCAGTGGGCGGAGAATGCGCGCGTTGTCTTGAGCGCACTCGATCCGGCCAACGCGGCCGTTTATGAAAGCAATGCCGCGGCCTTCGGGGAGGAGCTGGAAGCATTGCAGGCGTATGCAGAGGCGCAGATGGGGAGTGTTCCCGAGGAAGCGCGGTTCCTGGTCACGAATCATGGCTCTTTCAATTATCTGGCTGATGAATATGGGTATACGGTACTGGGGACGGTGATTCCGGCGACGAGCACGCTGGCAGAGCCGTCGGCCAGCGACCTGGCGGAGTTGATTTCGCAAATGGAGGCGCACGGCGTGTGCACGCTGTTTACGGAAACGGCCGTGAGCGATAGGTTGGCGCAAACGGTGGCGGGGGAGTTGGCAGGGTGCGCTGAGGTGCGCGTCGTCCCGCTCTACAGCGGATCGATCGGCCCGGCGGGCAGTGGGGCGGACAGTTATACGGGCATGTTTCGCGCCAATATTGAGGCGATCGTCGAGGGTCTTAGGTAGAACCGGCGCGGGGTTACTCGGCCGACAATTGGCCGGCGAGCAGGCGGTTGACGAGGCCGGGGTTGGCCTGACCGCGCGTGGCGCGCATGACCTGGCCGACAAACCAGCCCTTGAGTTTCTCATTGCCGTCTCTGTAGGCGGCGACTTCCTCTTCGTTTTCGCGCAAGATTTGGGCGATGATTTCAGCCAGTGCTTCTTCATCTGAGATCTGGGCGAGGCCACGATCGGCGACGATCCGGCTCGCGTTTTTTCCGGAAGTGAACATCTCGGCGAGCACTTTGACGGCGGTGCTGCTGTTGATTGTTTGACCGTCGAGCAGATCGCCCAGTTCGGCGAGCGCGCGCGGGGTCACGCGCAGCTGATCAATGGTCTGCTTGTGCTCGTTCATGAGGGCGAAGAGATCGTTGATCAGCCAGTTGGCCATTGTTTTGGGATCGCCGCCTGCCTCGACGGCCGATTCATAGAATTGGGCGACATGCCGATCTTCGGCCAGGACACGGGCATCGTAGTCGGAGAGTCCCAAGGAGGCGCGGTAACGGCCGATTTTGGCGTCAGGCAGTTCGGGGAGGGAGGCAGCGACCTCGTCAATGAGGGCTTGATCGAGCAGCAGCGGAGGCAAATCGGGTTCGTCAAAATAACGGTAATCGTCCGCCTCTTCTTTGATACGTTGGGAGAAGGTGACGCGACGCGTGTCATGCCAGCCGCGCGTTTCTTGAATGACGTGCGCACCGGCATCGAGGACGGCCGCCTGGCGCTTGATTTCAAAATCGGTGCCGTCGGCGAGGGCGCGAAAACTGTTCAGATTTTTCAGCTCTGTGCGTGTGCCGAAAGTTTCGCTGCCGGTAGGGCGAATGCTGATATTGGGTTCAACGCGCAGCACGCCCTTTTCCATGTCGCCGGAATTGACGCCGAGATAGCGGAGGATCTGGCGAATCTTGGCCGTAAAAATGCGCGCCTGCTCACCGGAATGGATGTCGGGCTCGGAGACGATTTCCAGCAGAGGCACGCCGGAACGATTGTAGTCGACGAGTGAGCCGCCGTCGTCAAGATGGGTCAGCTTGCCGGTATCTTCTTCCATGTGGACGCGGCGAATGCGAATACGATTAACTTCGCCGTCCGCTTCTTCTATATCGATCCAGCCGCTGCGGGCGATGGGCAGTTCGTACTGCGAAATCTGGTAGGCCTTGGGCAGGTCGGGGTAGAAATAGCTTTTGCGGGCGAATACGTTTTGCGGCTGAATCTCACAATTGAGGGCGAGAGCGACGCGGAGGGCATAGACGATGGCACGGCTGTTGATCACGGGCAGCATGCCGGGCATGCCGAGGCAAACGGGGCAAACGGCCGAATTGGGCGAGGCCGCGACACTGTCGACGACGCGACAACCGCAGAACATCTTGGACGCGGTGAGCATCTCCGCATGGATCTCCAGACCAATAACCGGTTCGTATTTTCCCAACTCGTTCATTTATCTCATCCCTTCCATTTCAATCAGCCAGCGCTTGTTCGTATAAGGCGACCATTTTTAGGACTTGACTCGGCCAGCTGTAGCCATCCAAAGCGTACTGGGCAGCATAGTGCCCTTTCGTCTTCTTACTGCCTGCCTCAACTTCGGCGATAATCACCCGTGCCAATGCTTCATGATCATCCACAGGCACCAAGGCACCTACCTTCTCATTTATGAAATCGGGCAGCCCGCCGGCGTTGGTGGCCACGACCGGTGTACCGCAGGCGAGAGCCTCAACGGCGACCAAACCAAAGGGTTCGATTCGCGAGGGAACGATGGAAACATCGGCGATGTTGTAGACGCGAGCCACCGTGGGCTGCGGCTGGTGCCCGAGAAAGTGAACGCTGGTTAACCCCAGTTCCTGGCACAGCTCATGCATTTCGTCCCACAGCAGGCCGTGGCCGACGAGCAGCGTCTGAACTCCCAGCAACTGCTCCTCGTATATCGCTGCCGCACGAAGGAGTACATCAATGCCCTTGAAATCGGTGAACTTGCCGACGAAACTAACGACAGGGCCACCCCTGAAGGGTAAATCGAACTCGGCAAACACGGCAGCCTTGTTGACTTCCTGTGACAATACCTTGAAGATATTGCCGTCGAAGCCGTTGGCTATCAAATGCAGTTTGGCAGCGGGGATATCGAAGTTGGACAGTGTGTCATCGCGAACCTGTTCGGAAATGGCGATAAGGCCAAAGGCGTTTTGTGCCGCTGCCTCCGCCATTGTGCGATAGCGGGGGCCATCGCGATAGCCCATCAAGTCTGTGCCGTGTATGCTAATTATGTAGGGAAGTCCTGTTTCGGCAGCGACGAACGGGGCGATCCAAACGTGATGGGCGTGAATAATGTCCGGCTTGAATTCGGCGACCGTTTCTTTGATGTGCTTGCGCCAGAGGTCGACATACTCATTGATCTGCTCACCGGTAAGATCGTAGAAGGTGTTGTTACTGCGTGGGTGGGTCGTGAAGCAAGGAAAATTGAAGCCAACTTCAGCGATATCCGCGTTCTGACCATCGAAGAAGAGAATCGTGTGCGCCGGAAAAGGGTATGACTCGCTGGGAACTTGGGCATGGTCAGGGACGATGACCAACACTTCATGCCCCATGGCGACTAGTTCTTGGGCCACATTGAGGGTGTAGATGCCGCTACCGGATCCTTGCAGCGGAAAATGATTAGGCATTAGGACTCGCATTTGTCTCCTTTTGTGGCTCCTAGATTCCTATCGAGCACCCCGACAGGTTGTCAATGGACTGGGCGCGCATCGAGCATGGTCTCGCTTGCGCTGTCGACGCGCAAGACGTGGGCTTGAGCGCGGACATGAGCGCTTTCGCCGATCAATGATCCATCGAGGACGGCGTTCTCGATCCTTGAATTCGCGCCAATAAGGGTGTTGCCCACAACGCTGCCCCTGACGACGGATCCGGCCTCGAGATTCACGAAGGGGCCAATCACCGAATTCTCGATCACGGCCGATTGATGCAGGAAGACGGGCGGCAGCACGGTGAAATCCTCGGCATAGCTGCGTTCAATCGCGTCTTCGGAACCATAGCCGAGGCCCAATAGACGGGCGTTGGCAAGGAGTAGGCCCTCGACAGTATGCGTATCGAGGCAAAGGTCGGCGCGCCTTTGATCGATGCGCAGCTCTTGCCCGGCGAGCCTATTCAGAAAGGCGTCGAAATCGGCGACTGAGTCGTGTCTGGCCAGGGAGAGGGCATCCCGCAGGATCGTGCCCTGGCGGAAGTAGGAGACGCCGGCCCAAAGGGGTTTTCCCGCGCTCGTGGGCTCAAGATCAGGGGCGAATATCGGCGGTCGATAGAGGGTGATATCGGCGTCGCCCTTTTGCAGGTCTTTGTAGTCCGCCTCGGTAATGCAACTGCCCAAAACGAGCAGAAGCGGCTGGTGATCGAAGCAGAGCGGGCAGTGAGCCAGGGCATGCAGTGGATTGGCGGCAGGGGCGGTGGGTATGACGTGCGCGGCCGTCTGCGGTAAATTCTCGGCGAACCAGTCTGCAATTTGCTGATCATCGCGGTCTGTCAGGAGGAGAATTTCAGACGCCTCTATTTCCTTCAACTGCTGCAGAACATGACCGAGGACATTCCCCCCGGCAATACGCTGCAAAGCCAGGGAGCGTCGATCGGGCCAGTCATGAAGTTCTTCATGTAAACCGGCGTAGACAAGTAGGATTCTCACTGGATGGGCACCTTATCCTTCACTGCTTGTTGATGAACTGTTATGACCCAAGGATGGCGTTTGTAGATGCCAGGCAGTGGCCTGCTCAAAGGCATAGGCGGCATTGAGGATCGTTGATTCTTGCAGCGTGCTGCCTATTAGCTGCAGGCCGATAGGCAAACCCTGATCGTCCAAACCACAGGGCACGGAAAGAGCACAGCCGGCGCTGAGGTTGACCGACAAGGTGAAGATGTCGGCCAGGTACATGCTCATTGGATCAGAAGCGCGCTCACCAATCTTGAAGGCGGTTGTCGGGCTGACGGGGCAGGCAATGACGTCGACGTCCGCAAAAGCGGTTAGGAAATCCTGTTTGATCAAGGTGCGCACCTTGGAGGCGCGGCCGTAGTATTCGTCATAGTAGCCGGCGCTTAGGGCGTAGGTGCCGAGCATGATGCGCCGCTTGACCTCGGCGCCGAAGAGGGCGCGCGTGTTTTTCACGGAGTCGATGACGTCGAGGCCATCGACCCGGGGGCCGTAGCGAATACCGTCATAGCGGGCAAGATTGGCGCTGGCCTCGGCCGGGGCGAGCAAATAGTAGACGGGCAGGGCGTAGCGCGTGTGCGGCAGGCTGATCGCGTGAATCTCTGCACCCTGTTCCTGCAGAACGGTGATGGCGCGGCGCACGGCCGACTCAACGGCTGGTTCAATCCCTTCAATGAAGTATTCCTGGGGCACGCCGATGCGCAGGCCGCGGATATCGCCGGTGAGCGCCGCCGCATAGTCGGGCACGGGCACATCCAACGAGGTGCTGTCCCGCCTGTCGTAACCAGCGATAACGTGCAGCATGGAAGCACAGTCGGTTACGGTACGGCCGAATGTGCCGATTTGATCGAGGCTGGAGCCAAAGGCGATTGCGCCCCAGCGGGAAACACGGCCGTAGGTCGGCCGAATGCCGACCACGCCGCAAAATGAAGCGGGCTGGCGCACACTGCCGCCGGTATCTGTGCCGAGGGCGCCCATAGCCATCCCTGAGGCGACGGCGGCGGCGCTGCCGCCGCTGCTGCCGCCGGGAACCCGGGAGGCATCCCAGGGATTGCGTGTCACACCGAAAGCGGAGTTCTCTGTGGACGAACCCATGGCGAATTCGTCGGTGTTGGTTTTGCCCAGGAGGACGGCGCCTGCCTCCTGCAGGCGATCGGCGACAAAGGCGTTATAGGGAGGGATAAATCCTTCGAGGATCTTACTGCCGGCGGTCGTGGCCACATCTTTGGTGATGATGATGTCCTTCGCGGCGACGGGAATACCTAGAAGCGGCGTATCATCACCGGAAGCGATACGCTTGTCGGCAGCGGCAGCCTGCTGCAGCGCAAGGTCCGCTGACACCGTGAGGTAGGCGTGGAGGTCGTCATCGAGCATGGAAATGCGCTCAAGAAGAGCGCGCGTGAGCTCCTCACTGCTGAGGCTGCCCTCGCGCAGGAGGGCTCTGGCACCGGTAATCGTCAGTTTGGTCAGGTCTGATTGCTGTTTCATACAGTTTTTCAAGGAAGGGCGGCGGCCAATGGGTGCGGCGACCCCAGTTATGGTGGCTTTCTTGTTTGAAGGGAACTGCGCTCCGGGCAACGCCAACTTACTCAGGCAGAACCGATTGAATATAGAACTGGTCGCGCGTGTGCTGTTGGGCATTGCGCAGCGCGTCGTCCAGCGGGAGCGACGGTTCCACGCGATCTTCACGTGTGACATTTTGGCGAGCCACGGCATGGGCGGTTGGCGACACATCCGTGAGATCGAGTTCATTGAGCATCTCGGCGTAGTCAAGAACGGCCGACAACTGCTGCTGGTATTCCGTAATCTGCTCCTCCGTAAGGGCGAGGCGTGCCAAATGAGCGATCTTTTCTACTTCCTGACGCGTAAGCGACATGCACCCCTCCTATTCTGCGTCACCAGCTTCATCCTCTTCGGGAACGGCCTGAATGGCATCGAACTCAGCTTCTGTCCAGAAGTATTCAGGATCCGTGAGCCGATCGATATAGAGAACGCCATTGAGATGGTCGATTTCATGTTGAAAGATGCGGGCTGTCCACCCGCTCAATTTAAGCTTGAGCGGTTTTCCGTGTCGATCTAGGGCCTGCACACGAATCTCTTCATGGCGTTCAACTTCGCCGACGTAACCAGGGATAGAGAGACAGCCTTCAATGCCCTCGACCATTTTGCGGGAGCGCCATGTTATCTCGGGATTGATAATCGCATAGAGTTCGCGAGACGCTTCAATCTCGCGGCCCTCTTCGTCCAGGTCGGGCAGCGTCTCGATCACGGTCAGGCGTAGATTCTTGCCGACTTGCGGCGCGGCAAGACCAACGCCAGGGGCAGCACGCATCGTTTCAATCATATCATCGATGATCTCTTGGAGATCATCGTCGAAGCGGGTCACGGGCCGCATCTTCTGGCGCAAGATCTTATCCGGTAGGATCACGATATCTAGTAGTGTCATGGGTCGTCTAATTCAGGTCAGGTGAGGGCCGTTGTCCAGTGCGCAGCGAACCACGAGCCCAACTAGGTCAATGGTCTATTTTAACAGAAGGGAGAGAAAACGAAAGCTTCTAATCATCTGCGCCGGGGGTACGGCGGGGAATGCGCCCCTGCTCTAGTTCCTGTTTATAGACATCAAGCAAGACGGCGTATTCTTCACGTCGCGTTGCGCCTTCTTGCCGGCGCTCCCCTTCACGGTATTCCTCCAATCTGCGGAAGATGTCGCTGAGAACCTGGCTGGGATGGGGAACACGATCAAATTCGATGTCGGAATCAGCGCCGGCTGTTTCTATGTGCACATCCCCGTAGTCGAACAGAGTGGCAAAAAAGCCTGGGCGCTCAGCCCTGACATTTTGAATATTGCGCAGCTGCGCCTGTTTGCGGCTCTCGCCGAAACCGAATGGTTTGCGATCGATGTCAATCACGTCGCGGTCGGTGAGCTGGAAGATATCGTTGCGCCAGTTTTCGTAGCGCCACAGGAGCCACATTAGGTCAACAAGGACCAAAATGGCAACGAAAGCATAGAAGAGGGGTCCGGAAATGGCGGCGTAGGTAACGGCGGCGGCGGCGAGCCCGGCAATTAAGAAAAAGAGTAACGCGGGAGGGACAAAGTCCCAGAGCAAAATCAGGTAGTTGCGCCGGTAGGTGATGACATTCCCCTCTTCAAGACGCCATTCGAAAAGGGAAGAAATGGATTCGCCAAGACCATCCGGCGCCTGCCTGTAGGAGAGCTCCTGATCGAGCGGCAGTTCTTCTTCATCCACAATGGGCTGCATATCCGCACCGAGCTGAAAATGATTGGACACAGATTGGCGCATTCGGGACTGGGCGAGGGCGGCATCCATCGCCTGGACGCGTCCGCGCAGTTCGTTGAGCACGCTTTCGACTTCGGCGGGATCATCTATGCCGTTGAAGACGATGGTGCCGATGTTGGAGGCAGTTGTTATGCGAACGCTTCCGATGTTAAAGAGATTGGCCGTAAAGGAGGGTCTCTCCACGGAGACGCTCTGCACCATGCTGATGGGCACCTTGTTGAGCTGCGTGCGAAAAGTGCGCAGTTCAAACTCCCGGTGGGATATGTGCTTGTTGGTGATGACGAAGTAGTCGTTGCGCCAATCGAGCAGACGGAGCAAGATCAGAGCGCCAAAGAGCAGAATTGGGAGGACAACAGCAATCATGCGCAAGATGCGCGCCGGCTCCGTATCGGTGGGAATGAGGAAGTAGGCCAACATAGGGATGAGCAGCAATCCTAGGAAGGGAAAGAGAAGGCTTTCTAGAAGAAAGATAGAACTGCGGCGCGAGTAATACTCGACAATCTCATCCGGCAGCAGACGGATGGGGCCGATGCGCTGCCGGTTTTCAACCATGGGCAGCTTCTGGGCGATTTCCCAGATTTCTTCGGGCAGGCCACCGTACCAGTCACCCTCCTGATCCAGCAGCGGCGCAAGGCGGTGAATCGCCTGCGGGTGGGCGCGGAGGAAGTGACGGAACGCTTCGCCCTGGATGATAAGGATGTGCCCGGGATCGGTGCCGGTCACGGTGGCCGGATAGGCGCCCACATCAAAGAGCCACTGCGCGCCGAAGAAATCGCCGGGGCCGTATTGGCGCGTGTTGCCTTCGCGAACAATGCCTTGATCATCCACTTCTTTGGCATATAGACGGCCGTCGCGCACCACGTACATGGAATCGGCCACGTCGCGCTGGTAAGCGATGACCGAGTCTTTGGCGAACGAAAATTCGCGTACCAGCCGGCTAAGCGCGAACAATTCGTCGTCCGATAGATCGGCGAAAATCGGATGCTCAGCCAAGAATTGCATTTTAGTTGTCACACTTCACGTCCGGCAATCATTTTAACATAATCATCCCACAGGCAAAAGAAAACTAGCGGAAATAGGCTGGAAATCAGAGTTTGCCCAGCCTATCACAGTCATGTATAGTCTTGACAGATGGTCTGCCTGTCCTTGCGCAAGGACGTTTTCGGCGAGACAGAAGGATCTCTGAACCTACCTCTTAAAGGCTTGACCGGCAACCTATGTCCTCGATATTCAGCCTATTTAATATTCTGGCGATCCTGTACATATTTCGCACTGCCCAATTGAGTATTACACTCTGGCGCGAATGGCCGGAGTTCCAGAGCGAACCCCTAACAGCCCACAAGAAATCTCTAGCCAATCAAGCGTCATTTTTCATTGCTGTGCCGATTGCTGTCTTTGTTCACGAGGCGGCGCATGCTCTGGCAGTTCTCTTGACCGGCGGCGAAGTATTGGAGTTCCAATACCGTGTTTTTTGGGGGTATGTCGTGCCGGGGGGAACCTTCAGCGACGCGCAGATGTTTTTTATTGCGATTGCGGGAACGCTGGGCTCTCTCCTGGTCGGGCTGTTGTTCTGGCTGGCGACGCGACAGGCGGCATCTTCCAGTCTGCGCTATTTCGGGCTGCGAGCGGTTCGTTTCCAGATCTATTTCTCGCTCATCTACTACCCGGTTTTCACGCTGCTGGGTTTCAATGGGGATTGGCGAACGATTTATGATTTTTCCAGCACACCCATACTGAGCGGCGTTACGGCGGCGGCGCACGGGATCATTTTGTTCCTTTTCTGGCGCTTTGACCGTCAGGGCTGGTTCGAAGCGCCGGCGTTCGCCACGGAGGCGGACCAGCAGCGCTACGAACAGTTGGCAGAGCAGGCGGCAGCGAATCCAGAGAATGTGGCCTTGCAGCTGCAGGTGATTGACATAGAACGCCGCGGCGGAGCGACACATACGGCACAGCGTAAGCTGGACGCGCTGCTGCAGGCGCATCCTGACTCGGGCGTCGCCCACCTTGAATCAGCGGCGTTGAAAAGCAGTGGAAAAAGCAGCGTGCCCAAGGATGCCGTGGCGGAAGCGCAGCAGGCGATCGATCTGGGGCTGGCCAATCCGCTGCAAATCGCTTTCGCCTATGAATTGATTGGCCGCAGCCAGGTGGAAAGAGGCGCATTGGACGATGCAGAAGAGAGCTTGAGCAGAGCGCTCAGCGCGACAAGAGAAAGCGGCAGCGAAGCAGCGGCAGTTGAGCCGCTTGTCCTACGCAGCCAGGTTTTTCGTCGCCAGGGGAGCAGCTATGCCGCTTATCAGGACCTGCAAGAGGCATTGACCATCGCCCAGCGAGAGGGATTGGAAAGCCGCGTGCAAGAGATTGAGGGCGAATTGGAGGTTTTGGCCAAACACAGCGGTCAATCTTACCTGGCCCCGACAAGTGAGAAATTCGACTGATTGTTTGGTGCAGAAGTCATTAAATGAGCAGATGTAACGACGATTGTCACCCAAATTTAGGAATAATGTCATTAGGCAAGGTTAGAAATCGCCTGTATGCTGTTGGAGTGTCTGCAAAAGCGCGGCACATCCTATGATTGAGAAGAGAACAAGTTGCGCATTGTTTCAGACGAGGAGGTGATTCTGTGAATTGAGGGCGCTTGTTTTCGCCGCATTGTTTTCATTGTGCGGGAAAGCCGGCGCGCGTATGATTATCCGTTCGTTCAAGCCTATGAGACTTTCTATTAATGCTTAAGATAAGAAATCCGATACGAACCAACAGAGGAGAAAAATCATGATTTCTGAACGCCTATTACGTGTATTGTTAGTTACCCTCCTTCTAAGCCTTGTCCTTGTCGCCTGCGGCGGGACGGGGACGGCGCCAGCAGCAGAGGCGCCGGCGGAAGCACCGGCGGAAGAAGCAGCGGAAGCGCCGGCAGAAGAAGCGGCGGAAGCACCGGCGGAAGAGGCGGCGGAGGCGCCGGCGGAGGAGTCGGCTGGCGGCTACCAGATTCCGACCGTCGAAGAAGGTAAGCACAATGTGGCTTTTGTCCATGTCGGCCCTCATGACGACGGCGGATGGACACAGGCGCACGAGGTCGGCCGCCTGTATGTCCAGGACAATGTGGAGAATGTGCATACGGCCTATGTGGAAAACGTCGCCGAGGGGGCTGATGCGGAACAGGTCATCCGATCCCTGGCGCGCAAGGGCTTTGACACGATCTTCACGACCTCGTTCGGATTCATGGACGGATCTGAGATCGTGGCCGAAGAGTTCCCGGATGTGGATATCATTCATATCAGCGGTTTCAAATCGAACGAAGACAACTTCGGCAATTTGATGGGCGCCATGGAAGATATGAAGTACCTGGCGGGTATGCTGGCCGGCTCGCGGGCGATGGTGGACGGCAACCCGAAATTGGGCTACATCGCTACTTTCCCGATTCCGGAAGAGCTGCGGTTGGGCAATGCGTTCGCTTTGGGCGCGCAGGAGACCTGCCCCGACTGTACGATCGATGTTCGCTGGATCTTCACGTGGCATGATCCGATTCTAGAGAAAGAAGCGGCCGCTTCGCTCTTTGACGGCGGCGCACAGGTGGTAATGACGGGCGCCGACACACCGGCGCCGGCGGAAGCCGCCCCCGAAGGGAAATGGGGCATCACGTATGACTACCGTGACAACTGTACAATAGACGCATGTCTAACCTCCATGTACTGGAACTGGGGCCCGGTGTACGCAGAAATCGTCGAGGGCTCACGGGATGGCACCTGGGTTGGCGGCTGGCAGTATTTCGATGCCGACGTTGACGGCATGGGCCTCTTGGGCTTCATGGAAGGGGATGAACCGCGGCCAGGTTTTGAAGGTCTGCCGGAAGAGGATATGCAGCTGATCCAGGACACGCTGGCGCAGATGCTGGCGGGTGAGTTCGACCGCTTCGATGTCTTCTCGGGTCCGATCACGGACAACCAGGGCAATCTTGTTCTGGCCGAAGGGGAATCACTGGAACAAATCGATCTCGATGGCTTCGCACAGTTTGGAAGCCCGTGCGAGACCTGTATGTACTGGTGGAATGAGAATATCACGGCCGAGCTACCTGAACTAGAGTAAGTTCAGCAATAAGGCGTTTGGCGCGCATCGCGCCAAACGCCTTTTCTTTATCAGCAACACTCTGCTGCCGATTCGCAGAGCAGAGAAGGCAAGGATTCAGCCATGAATGACGACTCATATCCGTACGCGGTGGAAATGGAACAGATCGTTGTCCGCTTTCCAGGCGTCCTGGCTAACGATCACGTCGACCTCACTTTGAAACAGGGCGAAATCCATGCCCTCCTGGGAGAGAACGGCGCCGGCAAGAGCACGCTAATGAACGCGCTTTCGGGCTTGTATAGACCGACCTCGGGAACGATCAGGGTATTTGGTAAGAAGGTTGACTTCGGTTCACCGGGGGACGCCATTGATGAGGGCATCGGTATGGTGCACCAGCATTTCATGCTCGTGCCGACGCAGACGGTGACGGAGAATATTTTACTGGGCCTGGACGAGCCGCGCTTCTTCATGAATCTCGCCGAGTATGACAAGAAGATCTTGGAGCTTGAAGAACAGTATGGGCTGCACGTTGACCCCGCCGCCTTCATCTGGCAGTTGTCCGTCGGCGAACAGCAGCGTGTTGAGATTCTGAAGACGCTGTATCGCGGCGCGAACATTTTGATTCTGGACGAGCCGACGGCCGTTCTGGCGCCGCAAGAGATCGATGAGTTCATGGGCAATATGCGCTCGATGGTGGATCAAGGAAAGTCGATCATCTTCATCAGCCATAAGCTGCATGAGGTCAGTGAAGTCGCCGATCGCGTCACTGTTTTGCGTAAAGGGGTGGTGACGGCCGAGGGCGTGAGCATGGAAGGATTGAGCAAGCGCGACCTGGCCGAATTGATGGTCGGCCGTACCGTGGTCTTTGCCGTGAAGAAGAAGCCGCAGAAAGCGGGCGACGTTGTCCTCTCCGTGAAGGATGTTTTCGCGACCAACAACAAGGGTGTTACGGCGCTGCAAGGCGTCTCCCTGGATGTGCGCGGCGGCGAGATTCTGGGGTTAGCCGGCGTCTCCGGCAACGGGCAGAGTGAATTGGCCGAGGTGATAACGGGCCTACGCAAATGTAAGGGCAGCATCCTGGTAAATGGAAAAGAGGTGGCCAATAAGCCGCCGATCGCGGCGATCAACAGCGGCGTATCACACGTACCTGAAGATCGCACCAAAGTGGGATCAGCGCCGACGATGAGCATCACAGAGAACACGATCATGAAATGCTATCGCGTTCCGCCCGTGGGCAAAGGGATGCGCATCGATTTTGCGACAGCGGGCGAAATGGCGAACACGCTCAAGGAAGAATACGATATTTTGGCGCCCAGTGTAGAAACGGAGGCGCGCAAGCTTTCCGGCGGCAACTTACAGAAGGTCATTCTGGCGCGCGAAATCTCAGCCAATCCGGAACTGATGATCGCCGTGCAGCCGACACGCGGACTTGACGTAGGGGCGATTGAGTCGATTCAGAGTTTGCTGCTGGAACAGCGTGAATCGGGAACAGCCATCTTATTGGTCTCCGAAGAGCTGGAAGAGCTCATGTCCTTGAGCGATCGCATTGCGGTCATTTATGAAGGGGAAATCATGGGTATTGTCAAGGCCGAGGAGGCCGATGTTGATGAGATCGGCCTGATGATGACGGGAGCACGCGCTGAAGATTTACAGTAGTTGGCAAATAATCCCCTGGATAGAGAGGGAACCCTATGGCAAGTATATCGATTGAGAAGCGGGTTGAAGATGTACCCAGGTGGATGCCGGCAGCGACATCCATCTTCGCGGTTGTCGCCGCATTCGTCATCAGCGGCATTATTCTGCGGTTGATGGGGGGCGAACCGTTCACGGTCCTCAAGTTCTTTTATCAAGCTACATTTGGCAGTTGGGCGACGTTCTCGGACACGCTGGTCAAGGCGACGCCTCTGATTCTGGTCGGCCTGGCCTGCACCGTTGCCTTCACGATGAAGCTGTGGAATATTGGCGCGGAAGGGCAATTTTACATGGGCGCATTTTTCGCGAGTCTGGTGATCTTGATTCCCATCTTCCCGCCGGGAACCTCACGCGTCGTTGTCATCCCGGCGATGATCGTCATGGGCTTGATTGGCGGTGCTTTGTGGGGATTTATTCCCGGCTTTCTAAAAGCGCGCTTTAGCGTCAATGAGATTATCACCACGCTGATGCTCAACTATGTCGCTATCTTGTGGAACAATTTCTGGATCTTTGACCGGTGGAGTGATGCCGGTTTCCAAATGACGCCGACTTTTGACAAGTCAGCCTGGCTGCCGCGCCTGGCGGATTACGCGCGCACTTACTCCTTCTTTTCAGGGATGACGCTTCATGCCGGTTTTATCATCGCCCTGATCGCGACCGTAATCGTTTGGTGGATCCTCAAGTACAGCAAATGGGGGTATGAAATCAAGCTGATTGGCGACAACAAAGAGGCTGCGCGTTACGCGGGGATCAACATCGCGCGCAACATCATCCTCGTTTTCATGTTCTCCGGTGCGCTGGCCGGCCTGGCCGGTATGTCGGAGGTGACGGGTGTTGTGCACCGCTTGCAGGAGAGAATTTCACCGGGTTATGGATTTACGGGCATTATTATCGCCTGGTTGGCGAAGCTTAACCCGTTTGCCGTTGTCCTGGTCTCCATTCTCTTTGGCGCCCTGATCGTTGCCGGCCGTGAAATTCAGCCGTCCGGTCTGACCCAGCTGCTGCAAGGAATCATTCTGTTCATGGTGATTGGCAGCGAATTCTTTCTGCGTTACCAGGTGAAGATTGTTCGCGATGAAGAGCCGCCAATTGAGGAGGTACAAGCAGCATGAACCCAGAAATTATCCTGCACGCCGGTCTTGCCACCGGAACTGTCCTCCTATTTGCCACGATCGGTGAAATTTTCGCCGAACGATCGGGCATCTTGAATCTTGGTGTTGAGGGTATGATGTTGGTGGGCGCCGCCGCCGGATTCGGGACAGCATTGGCAATTGGAAACCCATGGATTGGTCTGATCGTGGCCATGCTTGCCGCCGGCGTTTTGAGTCTGGCGCACGGCCTCGTGACGATTCATTTACAAGCTGACCAGGTTGTCAGTGGTCTGGCCCTCACTTTTCTAGGGACAGGGTTGGCCCTGGTCTTGGGAGAGGGCCTCTCCGGACAAAACCCGCCCACGATCCCGGAGATAGATATTCCGCTCTTGTCCAACATTCCTTTCTTGGGCCCGGTCCTGTTTCAAGACCACAGCCCGCTGGTCTATGTCGGCCTAATTTTTGCGCCCCTGGCCTGGTACTATATTTACAAGACGCGTCCGGGAATGCATCTGCGGGCGATTGGCGAAAAGCCGGAAGCGGCGGACACATTGGGCATCAGCGTCTATGGACTGCGTTACTTCTATGTTTTTGTCGGTGGGTGCCTGGCAGGGTTGGCGGGAGCCACGATCAGCCTCTCGATCTCGCCCGGCTGGTACAGCGCATTGACGACGTCGGGGCAGGGATGGATCGCCATCGGCCTGGTAATCTTTGCGCGTTGGAACCCGCTGGGGGCAATGATTGGCGCGTACTCATTCAGCGCCTTGCAGCGCATGATTCTTGACCTGCAAGGTGTGCCAACGCTGTTGGGCTTCACGAACCCGCTCTTTGTCAATCCGAATTACGGCTTCTTTCTGAAGATGGCGCCTTACATCTTGACGATCTTGGCCGTCATATGGGGCTCGCGGGCCGCCTCACGCCAGAAGGCGGGCGCGCCGGCCGCTCTCGGAGAACCGTATATCCGCGGTGAACGAGGTTTATGACGGCCGTTGGCCGTGCGGCCGTTAGCGATGCGGCCGCGAATGGTGGCGGCCATAGAAGATCAGCTCAGAAATGCCTTTGCCCCGGCCAGGCGCACAGTGCCCCTTAATCGTTTGCAAGAGGTATACTCTGGGGCATGAAACAGAAACAACTATCTAAACTGCTCATTCTCGTTTTTTTGCTGGTATTGGCGCCGGGCTGCTCCGTATTCGGGTTCCTCGATCGCGTCACCCCGTCCGAGGCGCCCGGGCCGCCGGAGGATGGCGAACTAGCCAAAGTGACGTGGGTTTACGACGGAGACACGGTCGAAGTGGAAATGCGCGGCCGTACCTATAAGGTGCGCTACATCGGCGTGGACACGCCTGAAATTGACCAACCGTATTATGAAGAAGCATCAAAAGCGAACTTTGATATGGTTAAGAATCAGAACGTGCTTCTGGTGCGAGATGTTTCAGACACGGACCAATATGATCGCCTGCTGCGCTATGTGTACCTGACGGACGGGACCTTTGCGAATGCGGAACTGCTGCGCGGAGGGTATGGGCGAACGATCAATATCAAGCCCGATGTGGCCAACGAGCGCTATTTTGAAGAATTGCAGAATGAAGCGCGCCAGGCGGGGCGCGGGCTGTGGGGACTTGAAGAGAACGCGGCGCTGCCGGCAGGGTGCGTTACGTGCAGCAAGAATGCACATGATTGTGGTGATTTTTCCTCACAGCGACAGGCTCAAGCCTGTTTTGAATTCTGTATGGACCAGGTTGGGGAGGATGTTCACCATCTGGACGGCGGCGGAGACGGCGTCGTCTGTGAGTCGCTGCGTTAGGATACTGCACGCGAGCTCATAGGCAACATAAAAAGGCGCGAACCGGCTTGTTCGCGCCCTTCTTCCGTTGAGCGATTAACGCAGCGGTTTAGTAGCGCAAGATGGCGCCGATTCGGCCCGCGGCGTCGAGATCGGAATTATCACCAATTACTTCAACATGCCCCCCTTGATTCAAGGTATAGGCAACGGCAGAGTCAATCACGTCGGGTACTTCCTGAAGCTCCTGCTCGGTCAATGGGCTGCGCGCCAGATTGGAGACGACAAAGCCGTTCTCTTCCTGCACATATCCGGGAATTCGTAAGCCATCACTGATTATCAGTGTATCGACGCGTTTGTCGGAAACGGCCTGCAGCGTGTCGTCGAGGCCGACCGCGGCATTGGCGCCGCGCGCATGGGCAGCGATCATGGATTCAACAAGCTTACGCTCGCGCTCAAGATTGTAGTCACGGAGCATGGCCAGGGTCTGTTTGCGAACTTCATGCTCCCCGGCGGTCATATCCATGGCGAAGGTACCGGCGATACAGCTTTGCAGTTGTTTGCTCAGCATTTCGCGAAATTGGGCCACGTTTTCGGCCGTGCCGCCAAGAAAGAGGCGGCGAATCGGTTTGTTGGTGAAGAAACGGCCGGCGACGGAGGCAGTTTCGCGCATATTGCGCTGAACGACTTCATCTTCGTGCCGGCTGCCACCCAGTTCACGGCTGCCACCGCGCATGCCAACAGCGGAGGAGCCTCCTCCCTTTTTCTGATGGTGTACATCTTCACCCATGACGCCTTCTGAGTCTTCTAGTTCGCCCAGGTGGTATTCGAAAAGCCGGCCACCTACTCTATCAACGAGGACAACGCCATAGTGAGCGTAATGATCGAGCAGATGGGCCAGGGGCTTGACGTATGGCTTGCGGCCCACACGGACGCGGTTGCGAAAGGTTACGGCAACGGGGAAAGCACGAAAATAGTCTTGTTCGGCGGCAGAAAAAAGGGCCAAGCCGGGTCTAGACCAATCATAACTGTGGTCCAAATAGCGTTCGATTATGCTCGCATCCTCCCCATGCTGCCCATTTAGCTCACGAAGCATTCCACGCACCTGCATCTTGATGGTTTCTGCCGGCTGTTGGGCAACATCCGTATCTAGATAGATACTGACTACCCCCGCTCCATTGGCATTGTAATCTAACAGATCTTGCAGTTGATCCTGCGTTAACATGCATACCTCCCAACGCTACTTTATTGAGAGCCACCAACCCTGGACGCCGGCGCTGAGCCTTGGTCAGGAAGTGGCTCAACTGTTAATATGCTGGCGGACGAGACGGCCGTCCGCCAAGAAGACGCAGGGGAGCAGCTACGGCCGTTCCCCAAGCGTCAATGGTACCATTATTTCTTCGCCATCACGCAGCACCGTCAAATCCACAGTCTGGCCTACTTCTGATTCAAAAACCAGATAGGCGATCAAATCATCGGAACTTATGATTTCCGTGCCATCAACGGCGATGATCAGGTCGCCGCCCGGACCATTCGCACCAATCAGGCCCGCGTCTTTGGCGGGAGAATCGTCAGTCACCTCTGTTACATAAGCGCCGGCGGCGACAGGGAGATCAAGCTGTTCTTGCAGCTCCAGGTTCAAGCTAAGCATGCGGATACCGATGAAGGGATAGGTATAGGCCCCGTCCAAAATAAGGCGGGGCACTATTTGCTTGACAGCATTGACAGGAATCGAAAATCCCACCCCTGAATTGGTTCCGGTGCGCGTGGAGATGGCACTGTTGACGCCCACGACCTCGCCCTGGAGATCAAGAAGGGGGCCGCCCGAATTACCGGGATTAATGGCCGCATCTGTTTGGATCACTTCCGGCAGGGAATAGCGCCCTCCTCCCTCGGCAATACGTTGGGATTCAAGCGTGCGTCCCAGACCGCTGACGATGCCGACGGACATGGATCCGGCTTCCCCAAATGGGTTGCCGATGGCGATGACAAATTGACCTACCTGAAGATCACGCGAGTCGCTGAGGGAGATTGGGCTGACATCTTCAGGCAGCTCATCCACCTGGAGCACACCCAGATCGCTGTCTACGTCAGCGCCAATCAACTCCGCGCTGCGGCGCAAACCGTTGGCAAAGACGACCTCAAAGCGTTCTCCTTCAGTGACCACATGATTATTGGTTACAATATGTCCTTCTTCATCAAAAACGAATCCGCTGCCCGTGCCTAGAGGCAGAGATGTATCTTCGATTTGATCGAAGACAAATATGTGGACGACGGACGGGTTGATCTTCCTGTAGATGTCCACAAGCTGATCCTGCAAACTCTGGTCGAATGCAGCAACAGGAATAGCGGCGACTGTAGGCAGGGGGACGGGCGTGGCCATGGGTTCCGCCGGCGGCGCCTGCGCAATGACTGTGGCGACCACGGATTCGATCAGTGCGGCCTGATCAATCGTTGGTTCTTGAATAATTGGATCGGCGGCTTCCTGGCACGCGGAAGTAAGGAGCAGAAGAAGCGCTAAGATGAACAATGCTGGATTAAGCGAGAATCGGATCATTTTCAAAGAGTTACTCCATTAAAGGGGGCGTGGGCAGCCGGTGCCCATCCTCCAACCGTCTATGCGGCATCAATATTTTTCACCTAACTGCTTGGCGGTCCGCCAATGTCTGCTCCTAGACGGCAAGTGGGAACGCGGGGCTCTTAGCAAACCGATAAATTGTCGTACAGTGTGGATGATCTTTTGCGAGTGGGATTCATGCGGCGGTAGACAACGTACATAGTGGCCAGATGCACATCTATCCTTCTTGTCATCAGCGCTGTTTCTAACGCTCTGAGCGGAAAAGTTCCCTTGATGCAATCGTGATGACATCGACATTCTTTATCTGTTAACGGGCCACTTCAAGCGACCGGTTGAGTTTATTGTAGAATTGTCACGCCAGCCCTGTCAAGAAGCAAATGGCAATATTAAGCTGCGTTTTGCCCACGCTGTCCCTAAAAAAAGAAGTGCAGGACCTTTTGGATCCTGCACTTGCAAAACAGAGTCGCTTACGGCGATTCTAGATCAATAGAGGAACATCGGCTTGCCGAGGACGGAGCGAACTTTGGGGAGGTAATTCTTGGCGTCGTACAGTTCATCCACATCAACTCTTTTGATGCCGCTGGTGACTGTGCTCATAGGAATGTGTGTATAGGTGCCGTCCCGTAAGGCAACCATGCGACCGCTGGAACCAGATGTGATCAAATCCATAGCCAGGTGGGCATAGTTGGAGCCGACCATCAAATCCAGGGCGTCGGGCGCACCGGAGCGCATGAGATAGGCGACGCGTTGAATGATGATGTTCTGTCCGGTCAGGTCTTTGAGGGCCTGCCCGGTGATTTCACCAATGCCGCCAAGTTTGCGATGGCCATAGGCGTCCGCTTCCCCATATTCAACGACCATGCCGCCGACCATGTGCGCGCCTTCGCTGATTGTTACCATGCAGTAGTTGCTGGGGTTCGTCGCTTTGTCGATCATGACGAATTCAGCCAGCTTTTCGGGATCGAAGGGCACCTCTGAGATGAGGGCGCGATCGACACCGGCCAGGTAGGAGCTGATGAGGCTGGTCTCGCCGGAGTTACGGCCGAAGAGTTCGACTACGGCGATGCGCTCATGGGAGCCCGCGCTCGTGCGCAGCTGGTTGATGAGGTGCACGCTGCGCGTAACGGCCGTACTGAAGCCGATACAGTAGTCGGTGCCATACACGTCATTGTCCATTGTCTTGGGAATGGCCACAACGGGAACTCCCTCGCTGTGCAAACGCTCACCATAGCTGAGCGTATCGTCTCCACCGATGGGTATCAATACGTCGACGCCCAGGTGCTCGAGATTGGTGATCACGTGCGGTGTGAAATCGCGCAGGCTTTGATCATTGGCCTCTGCCTCCGGGTGCTGCGGATCGCGCAGGAAGTCCGGCACCTCGCCGGGCCGGACTCGACCGGGATGCGTACGGCTGGTGTGCAGGAATGTGCCACCTGTGCGGTCGACCGTACGGACACGCTGCTTGTCGAGGGGTATGACAAAACTATGTGTAGAGGGGTCATCGGGGTTATACCAAAGCAAACCACCCCACCCGCGCCTTATACCGACAATCTCGTGTCCCTCATCCACGGCGCGATTTACCACCGCCTTGATACATGGGTTGAGGCCGGGCACATCGCCGCCACCCGTCAAAATACCGATCTTCATAAACAGATTCCTCCAGTTAGTTTTTCACCCAGCAAGTTCATTGAGCTGCAGAGCGTGAGCTGGTCGTCGTCCAGCCCTCAGCGTCGCGTTTAATCTAGGGCTCTATGATTCGCTGGTCATGATGAACAAGGGCTTCATCTCGAAGCTCTTGTAATGGGGGCGCAGGCGCTCCTCATTGTAATGCTTGTCTACATCCACCATTTTGTTGGTGCTGGTGACAACATCCACGGGCATGTTGTCGTAGCGCCCGTTTTTAAGCACCACCAAACGGCCGTGGATACCATCCAAGATGAGATCGAGAGCAAGATTACCGTAGGCCATGGGCACGATGGAATCAATGGCATCGGGATCACCCGATCGTACCAGATAACTCAACTTTTGGTAGATCGTATTGACCCGCCGGCCGTTGTTGTATTTTGGTGATAGTTCTCTCAGCTTCGCGGAAACGATCTCGCCAATGCCGCCCAGTTTCATGTGCCCGTAGGCGTCCTTTTCTAAGTCTTGGAAAATCATCTCGCCGCCCTTGAACATGGCGCCTTCGGATACCAAGACGACGGAATAGCGGCTGGGGTTCTTGTTGCGGTCCTCGGAAAGCAGCCGCGTCAGCTCATCGATGTCAAATTCCCATTCCGGGATCACGCAGCGATTGGCAGCGCCGGCCATCGTCGGCAGCATTGCTGTAAAACCAGCATAGCGCCCGAAGACCTCCAGGACGAGGAATCTCTCGTGCGAACCGGCAGAGGTGCGCAGGCGGTTGGTCATTTCGATGGTGCGCGTGACGCAGGTACTGAAACCGATGCAGTAATCGGTGCCGGGCACGTCATTGTCCATCGTCTTGGGTATGGCGACAACCTTGACCCCTTCCTGGTAAAGGCGCACGGCATAGCTGAGCGTGTCATCGCCACCAATGGGAATCAGATAGTCAATCCCGAGCCAATCGAGGTTCTTCAACACCTCGGCAGTTAAGTCGTTTACTTCTTCGGTGTATTCACTCTGTAAATGCAGGGGAACGTCTTCTTTGAGGACACGGCTGGGCTTGGTGCGCGAACTGTGCAGAAAAGTACCGCCTGTGCGGCCGGCTTTGTTGACGACTTCTTCGGATAATTGGATGAAGCAGCTGCTGTTGTCTGCGTTCTTATCGCGAATGATCTCTGTAACGCCTCCCCAACCACGGCGGAGGCCGATGACGCTGTACCCTTCGCGCAGGGCACGGATCGTAACCGCGCGAATTGCCGGGTTTAGTCCCGGCACATCGCCGCCTCCGGTCAAAATGCCGATCACGCCCTTTGTATTAGCCATTTCTTTTCTCCTTAACTAATCCTTTGTCTGATTCAATTCTTGCGGCATTGACTGCGACATGATGGCGACGATATCGGTTAGCGCCATCCACCACTGCTTTTTGGGCCGTGTGTGTTCGTAATCGAGCAAACGGGGGATATCGCGGAAATCGGTGAATCTGATTTCGCCATTTAGCTGCCCGATACAGGCGCTGATGAAATCCCCGCTGCCGATCTGTTCTTCCATGAAATCAATACTGTCGGCCACTAGGCGCGTTGCGTAGATGCGATCGAAGGGAGAAGGATCGCCCCCCTGCTGCATATGGCCAAGAATCGCCTGACGAACATCGTACAGATCACCGCCCTCTTCTTCAAATAGGGCGGCCATGAAGGATGTCGTATAAATCTCATTGGCCAACTCGTTGCGAATCAACAATCCCAATCGTTTGCCGCGGCGAAAGCCAACATTGAGCCGCTCGACATCGTAGGACATGTCATGGAGCGAGACGCCCTCCTCATTGAGGTAGGCGCGTTCAGCGCCGGTGGCCATGGCGCTCATGAGGGCGAGATAACCGCAATAATGACCCATGACCTCCACGATGAAGACACGTTTGGAGGCGACCGCTGATTGTTTGATCTTGTCTACGGCCCAGATAATGCTGTTCAGGGCGGTATCGGGGCCGATGCTCAATTCGGTGGCGGGCAGGTTGTTATTGATCGTGGCCGGAACACAGATGATGGGAATCTCAAAAGCGGGGAAATCTGTGCGCTTCTCGTAGAGGTCGAGAGCAGATATGTAGCCGGCCCAGCCACCGATCATGATCAAGCCTTCTATCTGGTGTTCTTCAAGCGTCTTGGCGATGGCGTAGTAATCGCTTCCCGAGGGTTCATAACGATTTGTTCCCAGCTCAGCTCCGCCACGGTTGGTAAAACCGGCCACGCTCATCCAATCTAACTCTTCTATTTCATTGTTGATCAGGCCGCGGAAGCCGTTTTTTACACCGAACATATGATGCCCGCGATCTGTTCCCAAGCGCACGGCGGCGCGCACGGCGGTGTTCATCCCTGGAGAGGGGCCGCCGGCATGCATGATGGCGATGCGCATGCGTCGCTGCCCCGGAACAGGATCGTGGGGGAAGGTGCGCACCATGGTCTTGAGGATGTCCCAGGCATCTTTGAAACTACCTCCTCTCAAGGTCATGGCCAAATCGTAATCTTGTGCCTTAATCGCTTCGGCAACTGCCCAGGTTTGCTCAAGACATATGCTGAGGGGAGTGCGCGTGATCTTGTTGCCCTGGATGCCAATGACCATGGGCTCTTCTTGATGCTCAGCGGAAAGCAGTTCGTCAACAGCGTCTTCGCCCAACAAGGTGCTCATGTTGCGATCGAATGCACTGGGCGAGCCGCCTCGCTGGACATGGCCGAGCACGGTAACGCGCGTTTCTTCCCCGGTGATGCTCTCGATGATGTCCTTCACCTGTTGGCTGGTGATGGGGTTTCCGTTCTTGTCCTGGGCCCCTTCAGCGACGATGACGATGCTGTCGCGGCGGCCGGCGGCACGCCCTTTGAGCAAGACATCGCACATTGTCGCTTCCCAATCATCGACCATGGGCGGCGATTCAGGGATGAGGACCCAATCAGCGCCGGTGGCCAGGCCGCTCATGAGGGCCAGATAGCCACAGCGGCGGCCCATCACTTCGACAACAAATGCGCGCTGGTGGCTGGCGGCGGTGCTGGCTATGGCGTCAACCGCTTCAACAATGCGCCACAAAGCGGAGTCGGCGCCGATGGTCATATCGGTGCCGTGCAAATCGTTGTCAATCGATCCCACCAATCCGGCAACGGTCAAATGTTGGAATGCCTCGGCCTGCACGGCATCCAGCTGGCCCGCGGCAACGAGTTCCGCCAGCAGTTCGGGCCACTCGCGCTGGAGGATGTGCGCGCCGGTTAGACTGCCATCCCCGCCAATGACCACGAGGCCCTCGATGCCATTTTGAACGAGGTTGTAGGCCGCCTGACGACGGCCGTCACGCTCGCGAAACTCCTGGCAGCGAGCGGACCCAATCACGGTGCCGCCAAGCTGCAGGATTCCACCGACGTCGCTCCAACCAATAGGGCGGATGAGGTCTCCGCCGTCAACCATGCCCTGGTACCCTTCGTAGATAGCAAAAACCTCGGCGCCGCTGTTGAGTCCAGAGCGTACAACGGCACGTACAGCGGCATTCATGCCAGGTGCGTCCCCGCCGCTAGTCAATACTGCAATTCGTTTCATTCTTACTTGTACCTGTTTCCGTCGTTGTTAAGCATGTTAGTAAGTATATCGGAAATACCGGGAATCGTGTTCACAACAGCGGAGCTTGCCGACCCTGGGAGCGTTGGGAAAGCGGCGCTAATCTCGTTCTGTTCATCCTTTATATGGTACTGTTTTCGCGCACAGCGGCAAGCGCTTTGCTTCGAGTGCACTTACGGTCGATGATGGGGGTTGCGCGGAGAGAGAGCGGTGCCTCTTTCGCTCGTGTATGCCTCGCGCCAGGAAGCAAATGAGGCGAGCTTTGCGGCAGCATGGCGCGCCCAATCTCCGTCCGCGACAAGGGGGAAGTCAGGCAGCTGTTTTCGATGGCCGCTGTAGAGCCATGCGGCCTGGTCGTGCCCCTTCTCCGTCCGTACCTTCCGGCGAATTCGCCGGAAGGCGGAAGCGGCCGGGTTCTGTGGATCGAACCCTTCCAGGGCATCCAGATCGCGAAGGAGCTCGGTGAACCTAGTGCTCAGCACGTGAATAAGCTGTCCCTTTACTCTGAGCCCCTTTTCCTGGACCAGGATGGGATAGAAGCCAAGATCGAGCAGACCGCTGTCGGGCGCATAGGCCGGCCGCAGGGAATGAATGCTGTCCTGCCACAAATAGTCGTTCGGCTGGCCCACCATAAGGGTTCCGTAGACGAAGAAAGGTAAGATTTGCGTGGTCGCGCTGCTATGCATGTTCTGCTATAATTTTCCTTCATTTCCGCGGCTTTTCGCCGCTTCTTCATGCCCTCGTAGCTCAAAGGATAGAGCAATCGCCTCCTAAGCGATCGATGATGGTTCGAGTCCGTCCGGGGGTATTCTTGGTCCCTTACAGCCCTGATCTAGAGTGTGCTCATCGGGTCAATGTCGACAATCCAGGGGCGTGGAAAGGCAAGTCCTTTGAGCAGCGGGAGTGGATCGGACGAGCGAAGGAGTATTTGCCAACGGTAACGGCCGTCTACGCGGCTGAAATAGGGAGGGACGGGGCCAATTAGCCGGGTGGCGTCCAGCTTCTGATCTCGAATCTCCTGTTTGAGCGCCGCGGCCATTTTCTCGGCCTGCTGCCGGCCGCGATCGGCGATGGGGTCGGCCACCTCAAGCTTGGCCAAACGCCGGTATGGGGGCAGCGTGTGCCGGCTGCGGAAGCTCATCTCCTCGACGAAGAAGGCGTTGTAATCATGATCGGCGGCAGCGCGGATCGCGTAATGGTCGGGTTGATAGGTTTGCACAATGACACGGCCGCCAAGCAGTCCCCTACCGGCGCGACCGGCGACCTGGGCCAACACTTGGAAAGCGCGTTCACCGGTGCGAAAATCGGGCAGCCCAAGGGCAACATCGGCCGAAATAACGCCAACCAGAGTTACCAGGGGCAGATCAAGACCCTTGGCAATCATCTGCGTGCCGATGAGGATGTCGGACTCCTGGTTGATAAAGCGTGTCAGCAGCGCCTCGTGCATATCTTTGCCCGCTGTCGTGTCGCGATCCCAGCGCGTTATGCGCGCGTCAGGCCAGCGCTGCCGAACTTGCGCTTCGATTTCTTCCGTCCCCAAACCGAAATGGCGGATGCGCTTGGACGAACATTGGGGGCAAGCAGCATGGGGTGCTTCCTGATATGCACATTGATGGCAGATCAAGGCCAGCCGCGGGCGATGATAGGTGAGCGGCAAATCGCAGCGCGGACAGCTGATCACATGTCCACAATCGCGGCAAATGATGAAGGAGGCGGTGCCACGACGATTCATGAAAAGAATGGCCTGTTCTCCCCTTTCCAGCGTTTCGGTCAGCGAATCGGCGAGCACGCGGCTGAAGATGGAGCGGTTGCCGGCGCGCAGTTCCTGGCGCAAATCGACGATCTGAACCGGGGGAAGGGGAATGGTCAGCGCGTCATCCGGGGCGCCGGAGAAATGGGAATAGCTGCTGTTTCTTTGCAGGCGATCTTCCTGGCTGAGCACTCGCTGTCGATGACCAATCACGCGCCGCGGCAGCTCCAACAGTTTCAAGTGACCGCTGAGGGCGCGATGATAGGTGACGACATCGGGCGTGGCGCTGCCCAGGATCGTGATCGCGCCGGTGCGCCTGGCTATTTCGATCGCCGTCTTGCGGGCATGATAGTAGGGCGGGGGAACGGGGGCGGAATGCTTGTAACTGGCGTCATGCTCTTCATCTACGACTATGACGCCAAGGTTGTTGAACGGGGTAAACAAGGCACTGCGGGGGCCGATGACAATGTCAAACAGCCCCAGGCGCGCTCTGCGCCAGGTATCGTAGCGCTCGCCATCGGACAGCCGGCTGTGAACGACCGCGACGCGACCAGGGAATCTGGAAGCAAAGCGCCTCACGGTCTGCGGCGTGAGGGCGATCTCGGGTACCAGGACAATCGCCTGCCGGCCCCGCTCCAGGGCATGGGCAATCGCGCGCATGTAGATTTCCGTCTTGCCACTCCCGGTGACGCCATGAAGAAGCACCGGCGTGGGAGGCCCATTTTCGGTGCGCATCATCGCTTGCAGCGCCTGCCAGACAGAGGCCTGGTCCGGGGTCAGCTCGGGGGCCTCCGCGGGCACAAAATCACGATCGGCCAAGGGGTCCCGCCAGACTTCCTCGGCACGCAGCTTGACGAGGTCGAGCCTGGCCAGTCGTTTGAGATGTTTGAGGTTGGCGTTGGCCGCCGCATAGATCTCAGTCAAGGAAAGAGACTGTCCTTCACGCGTGAGCAAAGCGAGAATGTCATAGTAGATGGCGCCGCCGCGCAAGGCCAGCACCCGCTCCAGGAGCGCCTCCTCGGCGACATTGAGGCCAATGGCGGCAGGCTCTTGTTCTATGCGGGCGTATCCTGAGTCGATAAGGAGATCCAGCGGCCCCTCAAACTTGGGCAGGGCTATTGGAAAGTGGCCGGTATAGTGCGCAAGAGCCTGGTCACTCCCCAGCGCCGCATCTGTGCGGGCGGCAACGAGCAGCTCTTGCGCCGGCGAACGCCAGATCAGGTTCTCGTCCAACAACTCCTGCAAATGGTCCGGCTTGGCGCCCGTGGCCGCCAGCAGGTCCGCTTCGGCGGGCAAGGGATCCCCAGAAGTTGCCAGGTAGAGCAGAATATCGGCTTTCTTGCTGGCACGGCCAAGCTGACTCGCGGCCGCCAATTGACGCGCATAGGAGGCCGTCAAATCAACCATGCGCACTTTACGCGGGCGCGAACGAGGCGGGTCGAGAACGGATGCGCGACGAATAATGCCGCGGCGCAGCAACTGATCAACGGCCGGCTGCCAGATGGACTTTTTTCCGAGCAAGCGGGATAGCTGTCTGCCCCTCAATGAACCTTTTTCTTGCAGCAATGCAACCAATTGAGCCTGAGTCTCCGTAAGCGGCTCCGCGCCCTGCTGATAGGGATTGAGGTCGATGGTGATGTCTGACCATCTCGTTAAGCCGGGCGGGAGCATGAGACGCAGCGAAGCATTGACCGGGGCGAGGTAGTTCTCGCTCAACCAGAAAGCGAGATCGATCTGCCACTGCGTGACCACGGGATCCGCTTCAACCATGGCGATGATCGGTTTGGTTTCCAGCACGGGGGCGGAATCAGAAAAGCTGACAATGATGCCTTGGGCAAGGCGACGGCCGAACTCAACCTCAACCAGGTGGCCAATCTTCAGCTGGGGCTGCAGATCGCGCGGGACATCATAATGAAATGTCGCGTCCAAAGGCGCCTCAATATTGATCAAAAGCTCGGCAAACATACTCTTATTCTAGCAGCTATGCCCCCTCCCCGCAGATCCGGTTCGCCCTATCGACCAAGAAAATGGGTATTGACAGTATAGAACAAGTGTGCTATTTTTCTGATTAGCTCATATGTTCTATTTTATCGATTTATTGGCCGCTGGCAAACGGGAAGCGTTCCAGCCAGCACTCCGGGAGGTAATCATGAGCAACCAGGTTCAATCGAGATCGGCAGTCAATCTGCGTATGCCTAAATTGAATGTTGATCGCCAGCGCAAAGTGCTTATCGGCATCATCCTGCTCCTGGCACTGCTGGCATTCGAAATCTTCAACTTTGATACGACGCAGTTCGCCCTGCAGAGCCTGCTGGGTGATGTACAATTCCTGGGCATCATGTGGGCGACAATTCTGGCCATCGCTTTTTGCTCCATTGATTTTGCGGGCCTAATGCGCTTGTTTACACCGGAGTCGGATGCCGGTGCGAACAAGGAGGCATGGTACCTGATGGGCGCCTGGCTGCTCGGGGCATCGATGAACGCGGTCATGACTTGGTGGGCTGTTTCGGTAACACTGCTCAACAACAATTTCGGGAATGAGGTTCTGAGCCGCGAGGAGCTGCTGCGCTTCGTGCCCATTTTCGTGGCCGTCCTAGTCTGGCTGACGCGCATCCTTTTTATTGGCGCCTTTTCTGTCGCCGGCGCGCAGCTATTCCAGTCTGCGAAGTCTGCCCCATCCAGCAAAGGAAGCGCGCCGATGAAGGCGCCTGCCCCAGCAGCGGCGAGCGGAAGAAGGAGTGCACCGGCACGTTTGCGGGCAGCTCCGAAAACGAGCACGAGCGCTGCGCAAGTTGAACCTTTCACGGCAGCGGTGCCGGAACCGATGGCACAACCGATGCCAACCAGCAGCACAGGTGCGCCCAGCAGCGGAAGCAGAGCGTCACGGGTTCGCCAGCGCCCTCCCGTCCCGAATGGCGGCCTGCGCAAGCCAAACGGCCGGATTCAGGCCCGACCGCGCAGCTAGCAACCGCAGCCGAGAACCCTACACTGTTCGTTGATTGAATCGGTATGCAGTAACCTTGAGCACTTGATCAGGCAACAGCGCAACGTGAGGAGATAGATCATGTCACCCTATGATGAAGCGGTATCCATCGTCAACACACCTTTCCATGGCGAAATGGAAGGGTATGCAGAGGGAGCATATTTTGACGTCGAAGCGTCCATGCACAAACGTATGTTCTTGATTCTGGCGGTCGTGTCAATGATCGTTATCAGCCTGGGGCTTTTCGCTCTACCCGATCGCCTTGGCGCCGCTCCGGGGACCGCGATACAGGCGACGGCGGTTGAAGACGCGGCGGCAGAACAGGTCCAAAGAGCGCCTGAGCAGCCTGAATCGCCTTCCGCGGCAGCGCCGAGCGCGGGCGGGATCTCGCCGATCTTTACGGCCGAGGTACGCTTCTGGGAAAACGATATCCTGCGCTGGGCGGCCGAGCATGAGCTGGATCCGAACATCGTGGCGACGATCATGCAGATCGAGTCGTGCGGCGACCCACAAGCTTTGTCCGGCGCCGGTGCGCGGGGCTTGTTCCAGGTCATGCCATTTCACTTCAGCGACAGTGAAGACATGCTTGATCCGGACACCAATGCGCTGCGCGGCATGAATTTCTACAATGAGCAGCTGCGTTATACGGGAAATGACAAGCTGCTCTCTTTTGCAGGCTACAATGGTGGCTATGCGGCTTCGGGCGGCGCCTACAATACATGGCCTGATGAGACAAAACGTTACTATACGTGGGCCTCGGGCATCTATGAGGATGCTTCCTCCGGTGCCTCGCAGAGCGAAACCCTGGCGGCTTGGCTCGCCGCAGGGGGCGCGGCGGGATGCCAGCGCGCGGCGGCGAGTCTGAACATCAGTTAGCCTGCGCTGCACTTCATTGTGCTGGAAACGGCCGCCCGCAGAGGGCGGCCGTTTTGCGTTGTCCCTAAGATTTCGCGGGCAGGTCTGGTATACTGAAGGGGTGAATTTGGAGCTGGTGGGATCGGCAGCAGATGACGATTTGGTGGCGCCTGCCAGATGAGACGAGAGTCAATGGAGGTCAACGTGGGAATAGAAATTACGTGGCACGGTCACGCAACTTTTGCAGTGGATTTCGATGGTATCAAGGTTGTGGTCGATCCGTTTTTCGCAGGCAACAATCCGGTGACCAGGAAAGCTGTCACGGACGTGGCGGCGGACTACATCCTGCAGACACATGGACATGGCGACCATATTGCCGACACGGTGGCGCTGGGGAAGGCGAGCGGTGCTCAGGTGATCTGCAATTTTGAGATCGGGCAGTGGCTCAATGCGCAGGGGCTTGAGAATACATGGGCGATGAACACGGGCGGCAGTTACGAGTTCCCTTTCGGCCGGGTGAAGATGACGCCGGCACTGCACAGTTCCGGCCTTCCCGACGGATCGTATGGCGGCGATCCGGGCGGATACTTGATATTCGCGAAAGGGGGTACCCTCTATTTCGCTGGTGATACGGCATTGTTTTCGGACATGGCCTTGATTGGCAGCGCGGGCATTGACGTGGCGGTTATTCCGACGGGCGACAATTTTACGATGGGGCCAGACGACGCCTTGGCTGCGCTCGGCTATCTGCGCCCGAAGGTTGTCATTCCCTGTCATTACAACACTTTCCCGCCTATCGTTCAGGATATGGAGGCGTGGGCGGAAAGGGTGGAGCGGGAGACGGACGTTAGGGCAGTGGTCTTGGCTGTTGACAGCAGCTGCGAAGTTTAGTGCGGGCGGCAGGCGGCGGTCCGGCCGTGTGCGCCGGACACGATTGTTGGCGGCGGGTTTACTTCTCTGCGGTTGTGCTAACGGCCGTGTTTTGAACCACCTGCATGAGCGGTCCGAGGAGATCTATGGGCAGGGGGAAGACGATGGTCGTGTTGTTTTCGATGCCGATGTCTTTCAGCGTGGTCAGGTAGCGCAGGGTCATGGCGCCCGGCTCCTTGTTCATTTCTTTGGCGGCCGCGGAGAGACGTTCGGCTGATTCGTAGTCGCCTTGCGCGCTGATGACTTTGGCGCGGCGGGCGCGTTCCGCTTCCGCTTCCCGGGCCATGGCGCGTACCATATTGGTGTTGAGTTCGACGTCTTTAACTTCGACGATGCTGACCTTGATTCCCCAAGGCTCGGTTGCTTCATCGATGATGGACTGCAGCCGCTCATTTATCGCTTCGCGGTCTTGCAGGAGGCGATCTAGCTCTGATTGCCCGATGACGTTGCGCAAGCTTGTCTGCGCGATTTGCCAGGTGGCGCGACGATAGTCTTCGATTTCGATAACGGAATCCACGGGATTGGTGACGCGAAAGTAGACGACGGCGTTGACTTTCACGGTGACATTATCGGCCGTTATGGCTTCCTGGCTGGGCACGTCAAGGGTCACTGTTCGCAGATCAACCTTCACCATCCTGTCGACAATGGGAATAATGAAGAAGAGTCCCGGACCTTTGGCGCCGAGCACGCGTCCCAGTCTGAAAATGACGCCGCGTTCATATTCTTGAACGACGCGGATGGAGGCTGCAAAAAGTATCAGTCCAATGACGAGTAAGATGACAATGACGATTAAGCTGGCCAAGTATAGTCTCCCGGTCACACTGCGGACCTCGAATGATAAAAGGGCCGGCGGCGTCCAGCCGCCGAAGGAGGTTTGCTTTCATTATACTCAAGCGCCGGACGGTTTGTTTGTCCTTGCAGATTCTCTAAGCATTTGGGGCTGCCTTCGTGATTTCAGCCGCGCGGATCTGCACCCTTATTGATTGTTTTCATTGTGGAAGCGCAAGTGATAGCTGACGATACCGAACGTTACGGCGACATTGAGTGAGTTCTTGCGGCCCGTCATCGGCAAGGAAAGTGTGCGATCGCAGAGGGCGAGGATACCGGGATCGATGCCGGCTCTTTCATTGCCTACGACGAAGGTCACGTGCTGCGGGCCGACAGATAGATGCGCATCGAAAAAGGATTCGGCTGATTCCACTGCTTCAATGGCCCACAGGCGGTGCCCCTGCTCCTTGAGCGTTTGGGCCAGGATGACGCCGTTCAGGCCATAGCTCCAATCGACAGCGCCCTGGGCACCCAAGGCGGCCTTGCCCAATTTCGGGTGGGCGGGCGTGGCCGTCATGCCGGCAAGATAGAGGTGGTCCAGTCCAGCTCCGTCGGCTGTGCGGAACATAGAGCCGACGTTGTGAATGCTGCGAATATTATCGAGCAGAGCGGAAAGGGAAGGCGCTCCGCGATCCGCCAGCTGCTTGACGGCAGTGACGGCAGGGCCGCTGACGACCACGGCTGCGGCGCCACAGCGCGGACAGCGGGTCGCGCGTTGGCCATCTATTTCGACCGGGAAACGGAATCGACATTCCGGCCATTCGCATTCGCGAAATTCGTAGCCGGACACTACCCCTCCAGGGCGCCCAGAACAACGGGCAGGAGCTGTTTCTTACGGGAAACTACCCCGCGAGCATTGAGCGTGCCGTCCGGCAGGCGCGGGTAGGGCAGAACATCAAGAGCAGGCACAACGTCCGTAATCAGAAGGCGGCTCGTCCGCCTGACCACATCGGTGACCATGAGCATCACAAAAGCGAGGTTCTTGGATTCACTGAGGCTAACGAGTGCCTCCATCAAGTCAGCCTTATGATCCCCCAGCTGCGCAAAGTTCGTGACCTCTACCTGGGAGATACCGAAGCGAATTCCTTCGGCATCGTAGACTTTGAAATCAGCGCCGACGACTTCGGCTGGTGGGCGCGCGGCAAGGCCGGACCCTGCTTCGAGTATCTGCGCCCCGTAGGATTCTATGGTTTCACCCTCCAGAGAGGAACCGACCATGAATGCCCAGCGCGCCAGACGGTCCGCGGCCTGATGGTCACGGGGCGTTGTGGTGGGGGAAGTCAAGATCAACGTATCTGAGAGAAGACCGGCGAGTAACAACCCGGCTAGTTCGGGTGGTGCACTGAGGCCGGCCTGGTCGATGCGCTCGGAGACCAGGGTGCTGGTGCTGCCAACGACGTCGACGGTGAAACGAATAGGCTCGCGTGTTGTCGGATTGTCTAGACGATGATGGTCCAATATCTCGATCAAGTCCGCCTCTTCCAGAGCGATAACGGCCTGCGCTTCTTCGTTGTGATCGACGAGGATGAGCCGCAGACGCGGCGGATTAAGGGCCTCTCTTTGCCGGGCGATACCCACATAGGTGCCGTTGTCATCGACAACCCAAAACTCACTCCTTTCTTCGCGCAAGATACGGGAAAGGGCATCCTTGATGCGGCTTACTTGCTGGAACTGGGGGACACCCGTGTCGCACGCCTCCCGGCAAGGAACATCGAGCAGCTCGCCAATACGCATGTCCTCGCGGCGGCGGTGCGCGCCAACGGAGCGGCTGAGAAAATCAAAGAGGCTGAGCACGGTAACCATACCAAAAGGCTTGCCATCGGGATTCAGCACGGGAGCAACCCCACCGGTGCGGTTGGCGATAGCCCATGCTTCGCGCAAGGGTCGATCCGGTGTCGTCGTATTCATGCGATGGGCAATGTCAGCGAAGCGAGGAGAGGCATCAGCCAGCAGGATAGGGGCTTCCAGTCCCAGGCGATTGAGAACCCATGTTGTCTGCGGATTGAGCTGCCCGGCGCGAGCGGCAAGGATAGGTTCTTCCATTTGGTCCTGCAATAACCAGGCGTAACCCATCGCTGAGGCGATTGAGTCTGTGTCGGGGTTGGCGTGACCGACTACATAAATGATATCGGTACGTTTCTTGTTGGAAACAGGCATGATTCATCTCCTCTCGATGCCAGGCGAACTTGAATCAAGCGGCTGCGGGCGGTAGCACATGTAGCGCTGCGGGTCCTGTTCGGCATCAAAACCAAATTGACGATACAACTCATGGGCGTCTCTTGTGTACAGCGTCCAACGGCGCACTGTTCGCAATTCGGGATGTTCTAGCATGGTTGCGACTAGCCACTTCCCCAACCCTTGACCCTGGTGCTGGGGAAGTATGAATACGTCGGATAAGTAGGCGAATGTGGCAAAGTCTGTGACTGTGCGCGCAAAACCGACCTGCTGGATGGGATCGGTTTGCTGAGCATATAGGCCGAAACAGAATGAGTTTCTCAGCGAACGCTCGACTATTTCGCGAGCGATGCCCGGCGACCAATAGGAGCTTTCGCTAAGATAGCGATGGATCATGTCCAAATCGAGCAGCTGTGGATCGGTGCTGATGACGAAGCCAGCCTTGGCATAAACGGCAGCGCGATTCGAGGCGGTCTGCGACATTTCATTTCCTAGATAAAGCGATAAAAAACTTGATTGCTGATGAACCATCCGCGATCGGTCAACAATAGTCTGCCCCCCTCACGGCGCAGGAGTTCCCATGTTTCCAACTGCTCGACCAGGCCAGCATAGGCTTCTTCGATCGTCTGCCCAAACTCGTTTTCAAAGGCCTCTAAGTCTAGCCCCTCCTCAAGCAGGCGCAACTGGGTGATGACGCGATCAGACATCGCTTCTTGTTGATCGAGCGTGTGCGCCTCGGCAACGGCCGCGGACAGGGGGTAAACGCCCGCTGCACCCGTGGTGAGACGCCTGACGTAGACGCGCGGTTGGCGTACGAGCGAATAGCGGTGTCCGGCCGCTTTGCCATGCGCGCCGGCCCCCAGACCAAGGTACTCGCCATCACGCCAGTAGGCAAGATTGTGGCGGCATTCGTGACCGGGCAGCGCCCAATTGGAAATCTCATAGTGGACATAGCCGGCCTCTGCCAGAAGGCGGCAAGAGAGTTCGTATTGCTCGGCGGCCAGATCAGGATCAGGCTTGTGGATCCGGCCGTTTTCCTGCCAGCGGTGCATGGGCGTCCCTTCTTCAATGGTGAGGCAGTAGAGACTGAGATGAGGCGGCCGCATTCGCAGCGCCGTCTGCAGGCTATCCTGCCAGGACGCGCTATCTTGCGCGGGCAAACCGTAGATGAGATCGAGGTTGATATTCTCAATGCCGGCGGCGCGCGAATGAAGGACGGCATCGAGAACAGTTTGAACATCGTGTGTACGCCCAAGCAGCGCCAATTCAGCGGCGTTTGCGCTCTGCATCCCGAAGCTGACGCGATTGACGCCGGCTTCCCTTGCGGCAGCCAAGTAGTCAAGATCCACCGTTTCGGGATTGGCCTCCATCGTTATCTCTTCGTCTTCCGCGAAGCCAAAGGTCGTCGATACGGCAGCCAGCAGCGTTCGTAGTTGTGCGGGGGTCAACAAGGAAGGGGTGCCTCCCCCAAAAAAGAGGGTGTTGATTTCGCGCAGCTCGCCAGCGCCGCGGGCCAACGCGGCTACCTGCCTGATTTCCTGGTCTAAGGCGGTCACATAATCAGCCTGCAGGTCGTCGAGCGAGGTGTAGGTATTGAAATCGCAGTATGAGCAGCGATGGCGGCAGAAGGGTATATGGAGATACAGACTTAAGGGATTCATCAGAGCATATTATACCCTTAAGCGGCCGGTAACGTGTATTGTGCCTGGAAGCAGGTATTTGTTATCCTTGAGGGTGACGGCAGGCAACAAGGTAGGTTCCGCTGCCAAGGATCAGGCGCTTTATGACCAGCTTTAGACTTGAGATAGGAAATCGGCAAAGAGAGTTCACGGTCACCAGGCAGGGAACCCTTTTCTACATGGAGATTGATGGCCGGGCGCAGGAATGCCGTGTCCATTTGCATGGGGATTCGGGATTTGTCCTGGAAATGATCCTGCCAGATGGAACACGCCGGCTGGTTCGGGCGGCCGGGGCAGCGAACGGAGACGATCGCCAGCTGTGGGTCGATGGGCAGACGGTACGTTATCGGCGCGTTCGCCGGCAGCGTGAGGCGGCAGTTGACGGATCGCTGGCGACGACGATTCCGGCAATCGTGACGGAGATCCTGGTCAAGAAAGGGGATATCGTGTCCGCAGGCGAGAAACTGATCCTCCTGGAGTCGATGAAGATGATCATCCCCATTCAGGCGCCATTCGCGGGCACCGTTACGGCTATCAACTGCCGGCATGGGGAGCCGGTACAGGCAGGGGTGCAATTAATCAACTTAACCAAGAAAGGTGAAGATGAACAATAGACGGTTAGAAGCATTGCAGCAGCAAATTGGCGCAAACGGCATGGATGGCATCGCCCTGGTGCCGGGGCCCAACCTTCTTTATTTCAGCAACATCCATGCCCACCTGAGCGAACGGCCGATCGTCCTGTTTATCCCGGGTGAGGGTGAGCCGGCGATCATTATCCCGACGCTGGAGGCAATGAAGGCGGAAGCGGCGGAATTGAGCACGGAGAGGATTTTCGCCTGGCATGATGAAGCGTGGTTTGAAGGGGCATTTGAGGCGGCGGCGGCCCAGCTCAATTTGGGCGCGTGGAAGATGGGTGTGGAAGCGCTGCATATGCGCGTGTTGGAATCACAGCAGTTGATGAAGAGTGCCCCCGGGCTGGAAATCACGGCGGCAGATGATTTGTTCAGCAGCCTGCGCGGCATCAAGGATGAGGTTGAGATCGAAAAAGTTGAGCGCGCCGTGGCCGCCGCCGAAGCAGCCATGGGGGCGCTGCTGCCCCTGATTCGCGTGGGCATGAGTGAAAAAGAGCTGGCGTCGATGCTGACGCAGAACCTGCTGGACGCGGGCGCTGACGCCGTCGCTTTCGGGCCCATTGTCGCCTCCGGTCCGAACAGCGCCATTCCGCACGCCGTCCCAACGGACAGGGCCATCCGGGAAGGCGAGTTCTTGCTCTTTGATTGGGGCGCACTGGTTGACGGCTACCCGTCAGATATCACGCGAACCTATGCCGTCGGCGATGTCGACAAGGAATTGGTGGCGATTTATGAGGCGGTACGCCGCGCCAACGCAGCAGGAAAAGCGGCCGTGCGTCCCGGCGTGCCGGCACAGGAGGTCGACCGCGCGGCGCGACGCGTGATTGAAGAGGCTGGGTATGGCGAGCTGTTCATTCACCGCACGGGGCACGGATTGGGCTTGGATGTCCATGAAGAACCGAGTCTTGTGGAGGGGAATTTGAGCGAGCTGCAGGCGGGCAACATCTTTACGGTGGAGCCGGGCATTTACGTACCGGGTCGTGGTGGGGTGCGCATCGAAGATGATGTCTTGGTCACCGCCGAAGGATACCGGTCGTTGACCTCCATGCCACGGAAATTGATTTTTGTCGGGCAGGGGACGTAGGCTCGTTCGATGCCGTCGGACGTGGATGCGCGCGCGCCCGCCTGGACGCGCGCTATCTTGCACCTGGACATGGACGCCTTCTACGTCAATGTTCATCTCCTCGATCACCCTGAAGATCGGGGCGTTCCCCTAGTCGTCGGCGGTCAAGCGGATCAACGAGGCGTCGTATCCTCGGCAAGCTATGAGGCGCGGCAGTTGGGCATCCATTCAGCGATGCCCACGAGCCGAGCCGCGCGCATGGTTCCAGGTCTAAGGATCGTGCCCGCGAACTGGTCGCAAATCCGGGTCCATTCGCGACAGGTGATGGCCGTTCTGGAAGGATACGGGCCCCTAGAACAAGTAAGCGTTGATGAAGCCTACATCGATTTAAGCGCTCAAGAGGATCCGGTGGCCACGGCGGCGGCGATCAAAGAAGAGGTGCGCACATCGACGGCACTTCCCTGCTCGGTGGGCGTGGCGATGAATAAGCTGGTTGCCAAGATCGCCTCCGATCATGACAAACCGGATGGTTTTACCGTTGTGCAGCCGGGGAAAGAGGCAAGTTTCTTGGCCCCGAAACCAACGCGCGCGATCTGGGGGATTGGCCCGCGGACGGCCGAACGATTGGGCGCGATACAGATTCATACCTGCGGACAACTGGCCGGCGCCAAAGCGGAACAGGTTCAGGCGGCTTTGGGAAAGCATGGCCTGGACTTCATTCGGCGGGCGCAGGGCATTGATTCGCGGGAAATACGGGCAGAACGGGGGCAGGCAAAGAGCATCAGCCAGGAATGGACCTTTGGCAGCGATGTCAATGATGCTGAGCGGCTGGAAGCGCAGATAGAGACCATGTGTCAATCGATCACGGAATCGCTGCGCAAGAAGGGATTGGTGGCGCATACGGTCACGGTGAAGATTCGCCGCGCTGATTTCACGACCTTCACGCGCCAAAAATCTTATGAGGTGGGATTTGACCGGGAAGAGGAGCTGCGGCAGAGGGCCTTGGTCATCTGGCGTGAAAACTGGAGAGCGGGGCAATTCATCCGCCTAATCGGCGTCGGGGTGAGCAACCTGGCCGTGCCCACTGTGCGGCAGCTTCATTTGCCGCTCGACGCAAGTGGGCCGGCGTAGGAATAGCCTAGCGCTGGGACTGCGTCTCTTCGGAAACGGCCGTCGTTGTCTCTGCGCCCTCCAGAGAACGGCCGTAATCACGCGCGAAACCGATAATGTCCACGCGCGAGAGCTGGTAAATGGAGAGGAAAAGCCCGGCGGTGGCCAGGGAGTAGACTAAGCCGTAGCTGATCCCGGCGGAGAGTCCAGCGCTCAAATAGAAGACATCACGCAGCGCACCGCCAAGAAAGGTTCCTAGACCTTTGAAAACGAGGATGGAAACGGTCCACAAGCCAAGATAGACGCCGGCTTTGCGATCCGCGGACATGACGGCCATCAGGCTTAGGCCGCCAAAAGTGTAGGCGCCGAAGCCGGCGCCGAAGAGCAGGAGCGACGGTTCAACGAAGCTTGCCTGACGGGTGTAGGAGCAAATGGCCAAGGAAGCCATGCCCAGGGCCATGACGCCTAAGCCCGCGGCGGCGATTTTGCCCTGCTGCTCAGGGGGGCGTTTGCGCCAGACAAGCATGCTGGCGACCAGCGTGATTACCGTCGCGGTCTGCCAATAGCTGTTGAAACGCGTTGTGCGACCGGCGGAAAAAGAGAAGACGTCGCCGCCAAACGGCTCGAGGATGGCATCCTGTATCCAGGCGGAGAGGGTGGCCAGCGAGAGGAATAGGAAGAAGCCACGCGCCCGCGGATCGCTCCAGATCACGCGGAATGTCTCTGCAAAGCTGTTCACGGCCGGTATTTCTGAGTCTACTAGGGCGTGCAGCGCCGGATGTGGCGCCTTTTTGCTTCTTTTCTCGATGCCGGCAATGGCGAAGAACCAGAAGAAGCCGCCGATGAACATCGTGGCAAAGACGAGTTCCCAGAACAAGCGAGGATCGTAGACTTCCATCCAGGCGCCGAAGATGATGCCGGTTACGGCAAAGAAGAGGATGAGGATAGTCTCCACAATGCTGATAGCCAGACCCTGCTTTTCAGCGGGCACAGAATCGCGCACTAAAGCGAGATAGGGGCTGCCGGAAATCAACGTACCGATGCCATACAACAGCGAGGAAGTGAGGGCCAAGAGCCAACCGGCGGAGGTCGTCGCATTTGCCTCAAACTGCATCAGGCTGAACCCGAGCAGCGGCAAAGAGATGAGCATGAGGAGACGGCCGATCCAGATGTAGGAGGTTCGTTGAAAGCCAAAGAGCGGCTGGGTATCGGAGCGGTAACCGGCCCACAAGCTGAGCGGTGAAATGAGGTAGCGCAAGGCGATCAAAAAGCTCACGGGAGCGGCCGGTATGCCGAAATTGGCGATCATGACGCGATTCCATATGCTGGTCACGAGGATATCGCCCATCGCTGAACCGATCTGAAAAGTGCTCAGTCTGAGCACTTTGCCTATCGAAAATTCTGTCGTTGTTCTTATTGCAGCCACTATCTAGTTCTTCGTCTTATAGAGCGAAGGCACCTGCCTCAGCGATCCAATCTTGAAGCGCCGGCAGCCAGATAACTTTCTGCCCATGGGGATGGATCCAGGCGACGTGCCAATGCTGTGCTTGACCACGATGCCAGAGGTCAATTGTCCAGGCGAGCCAGCCATACTCAGGCGGCTCTCCCGCCACATAACGCAAACAAGAAGGAGGCTCCCATTGAATCCAAATAACGGGAGCGGCCAGATCTCGCGCCCAAGCGGCTATATGCTCGCGCAGCAGCGCTCCTTTTTGGGGCAGGTACATCTTGATGAATGTGTTATAGCATAACACTGGTTGACCATCACGGCTAACGTGCCGGGCGAGAAAATGGGGCAGTCCATGCGGCAGCTCAACGGCGTGCAGCCGCACGGGAACAGGCCCTTGCCGTGCCTGCTGATAGGCGGCGATCCCTTCACGGAGCCGCGCCAGGCGCGCCGTCTGATCAGCCCAAACATAGGCGGTCAGCGCCGCTTCATCAGCCGCGTCGCGCAAGGCAACGGGGTTGATGTCACAACCGACCCGGCTGAGAATTGTCGGGGGCGGCGTGGACAGGTCTGGGCCAAGATATTCTGCGCCGCCGAAAGAACGCACTGCAAACTGAACGGGCGCTGCCTCTCCCAGATGGAAGCGCGTGCGCCGGTCAGCATCGTCAACAAAGTGGTAGCTGCGTTTGTCGGCCAGCAGGTTTAGGCCGGCGCTGGCACCAAGTTCCAGCAGGTGAAGGCGCGACCAACCTGCCGCTGAAACCGGGTACAACCAGGATAGGCCGCGGCCGGTTTCGTTGGTTTGCACCTGGCTCTCTTGAATATAGCCATGCAGGAACTCGCGATCGGCGGAAATGGTGTGGTAGAGCGCCGTCTTGTACGCTTCATCGACTTGCCAGCCGTCTTCCGCAGCGTATCCGGCGGGACGCTCACCGCCAACAGAGGGATAGTAGGGGGCCAGGGAGGCGTAGTCCGCGTGGCCAAGCAAGATCTGGCGATGCAGCCCGGCGGCCAGGAGGAGGGACACATCCAAAGGGCGACGGCCGTGCGCCGCCTTTTCGAGCCAGTCGCCGAGCGGATGGCCCTCCTCAGGCAGCACGCCAGCTATGGCGGCAAAAAAGGAAGCATAGAGGGGCGAGTATTCTAGACTAAAGTGCAGTTGATTGTGAAAGCTTTTTAGCAGCTGGGCGCGCGCTTCGTTCAAAGCATCACTCAAGCCGGCTTGACGAGGGATCGATCTGCTGGACGATGTGAAGCTTCAATACCCAACGGCAGTTCGCCATCTTGCGGCTCGGGAGTGGCTTCTTGGACGTCGCTTTGGGGGGTTTCGCCTTCGGTTTCGCCTTCGGTTTCGCCTTCGGTTTCGCCTTCGGTTTCGCCCCCGGCCTCGCCGTCGAGATCGCTTTCGCTTCCTTCTTCACTCTCCTGCTCAAGGGGTTCCACGCTTTCCAGTGGCTCACCGAAATAGGGCGCAGCAACGTTGAAATAGTTGTAGACTGCGCGCGAAACGGTGCGTAGAATGGGGAAGCTGAAATCATGCACCAGCCAATCAGTATGGGGCTGAGTCAGGTACTCAACGATGACGTAATCGGCCCCCGGCGAATAGACGATGCCCGCGTCGCCATGCGTGTTTCCCGCCCAACCATGTTTGTGGGAAACGACGGTATCCTGGGGCACGCCGAAGCGAATCAAGTTGCCCTCTCGATTTTCACTCAGCGAATCGATGATTGATTGGCACTCTTCCGGCGTGAGCTGTTCAGGGTAGAGGGCAAGGAGTGTCCCGCCGCCCTTTGAGCAGTGATAGAGCATGGCCAGCAGTGTGCCCATGTCTTCGGCGGTGGTTTGCATCGTGGGATCGGGCGTGGTGTAGATATCCGTTCGCGAATTGGCGGGCGTGATTAGCGTATCTTTGCCGGGGCGATTGGGCTCTTCATAGGGGGTGACAATAAAGGTGTTTTCTAGACCAAGCCGCTGCATTGATTCGGTGAGGATGTCGACGCCCAGATAGGCATTGTCCTGGCCGGCAACAACGTCCAGGAGAAGGTTGGCGCTGTAGTTCCCGGAGTGTTCGGCCGTTTCAGTGATGAGTTTTTCCTGATCGACGTTTGGTTCGTTATCAATCGCGCGGAATGCCTCCAAGAGAATGGCTATTTTGACGACACTCAGGCCGGAGAGGGCGATGTCTTCATTGATGCCCAATTCTTCCCCTGTCTGCAAATCGAGAATGAAAAAGCTGCCTAAGCCATCGAAGCCCAGGGTTTCGCGCTCGATCGTTTCGCGCAGCATCGTCATATCAAATGTGCGCGCTTCTTGATCGATGACGACAAGGGGCGCCTCGCGCCGCTCAGGTTCGTAAAGGGCGGCTTCGATGATGGGCATACTGGCCTCGATATCGGTCACGAATCCGGGATGGCCCATTTCGTAGGTTTCTGTTTCTTCCACCAGCCGCGGGCCGGTCGCCGGTCTGTCCATGAAGCCGGCCAGCATGTTCATTTGCTGAAGGAGTGCCGCACGGTCATGGGTCGCGCGCAGTTCCACGGAGACCGGGGAGAGGGAACGGCCGACCACGAACTCGGCAAAACCACGCCACGCTTCTTCAGGCATGCTCGCTTCTTGTGCCTCGCTTAACATCGTTTCCATATCAAGGGTGAAGCCGACATCAGGGGGGTTCAACTCCACTCTTTCAATTTCGTTGCTCAGGTAAACGGGGGAAAGGTACTCCTCGCGGAGGCGCTCTTCGATCTCTTCTAGCGTCAAGCCACTCACTTCGATACCGGCCACGGTCATTCCCGGCGGCATTTTGTCGCGGCTGCGGTAGTAAAGGAACCCCTGATAGGAAAGATATCCGGCGACAACAAAGAGGAAGATTATGATCAGGATTTTTTGCAGTGACTTGAGCATTGGGTGCTGCGAAACCGTAGACCAGGGACAGTACCCTAGCTGGTGCCGGCTTCGCCAAAATAAGGATCGTCGAAATTGAAGTAGTTGTAGGTCGCGCGGGACACTTCCTCGATCAAGGGGGAACTTAGCTCCCATTCCAGCCAATCTGGTTTGTAGAGATAGACGACGATCGCATAGTCTCCGCCGGGTGAAGTCACGATCGCGGCATCGCCGTGGGTATCGCTAATCCAGCCATGACGATGCGCCACCTGTGTGTCCGGAGGAAGGCCGGCTTCGATAAGGCTGCCGATGTTATTCTGGCCCATGTAGTCTAGAATCTGCCGGCATTCTTCTTGACTGAGCTGATCCGGGTAGGCGGCAAGGAGCGCGCCGCCGGTTCCCTTGGCGCAGTAGTAGATCATTGAAAGAAGGATACCCATGTCTTCGGCCGTTGATTGGATCTCGGGATCGGGCCTGGTCCGTGGTTCTTCCACTGTATTCGCCGGTGTTTGCGGCGGGAGCGTGCCTACTCTTAGCGGGGCATCAAATGGGGCAGCGATAAATGTATTGGCAAGGCCGAGCCTGTTTGCTGAGGCGCTGACAACTTCCGCCCCTTTGTACATGTCATCTTCGCCAGCGATGACGTTGAGCAGCTGGTTGACGCTGTCCGGTTCAGGGTTGAGGACCAATGTGTCGGAGATGAGTCTGCGCTGTGTCAGCGTGGGAAACTGGTCGAGCGCGCGGTAAGTCTCCAGGGCGACGGGGATGCGCATCAGGTCGATCCCGGACATGGCGACGTTTTCATTGATGGGCACGACACGGCCGTTCTGTAAATCCATGATGAAGACGCTGGCCACGCCACCCGTCTCCTGTTCGAATACCTGCAGACGATTAACGAGGAGCCTGGTCAAGAGATTGATGTCCGGGCGCTCCGCCTCACGGGGTTCAACGACCAGATTGGCCTCGCGGTTATTCGGCCGGTAGAGAGCAGCTTCGACATCGGCCAGGCTGGCTTCGATATTCGTCGCCGTTCCCGAGGCCCCATATTGGAAGCTCAATGAGGAAGGGATAGGCTGCGGCGGCTGAGCGGGTTGATCCGCCAGACTGGCGATCTCGCGCAAAGCTTCACGAAGCACTTCGCGATTGTGCGTCGCCTGCAGTTCAACTGGTTCCACCTCCACCGGACGACCCCACAGAAAGCCCCAAAAACCAGACCAAAAATCTTGCTGGGTGCGCTGGTAATCGGCATCGCTCAACATCGCCTCAACATCGGGCGTGAATTCTGCGCGGGCAGGGCTGATGTCAAAGGACTGCTCGCCATGCGCAATGGCCACCGGCGCCTCAAGGTAGCGATTGGTAATAATCTCGCTGGCTCGCTCTTTTGTTAGACCCCCCACATCAACGCCGGCGACATCCAGCCCGACGGGATAGAAGCTGCGCGCCCCGGCATATTGATAGAGCTTATAGAGCAGGAAGAGAGAGACAGCAACCATGACCGTCACGGTTATCCACTGTCCTAATCCTGCTGAAGAACTTCTATTCATAGATCCTGTTTAGCGATGAAGGTCAACTATCCGTTTAGCCGTCTTCCTTATGCAGTTCTTAGGCAGCCGCACCATCCGCTCCGGAAGCCCAGACGGCCGACCATGAAAGCAAAGACAGCAAGCGATATGCCCTTTAGATGTCGCGCGAGCAGTATAGCAGAAACAGATATCCTTTACCGAATACCTAATCCAGCGTTCAAGCTGCAGGAGGTCCTTTCTGCACAACCAAGTCTGTTCGCGAACGGTCACATCCATGCAGCAACTTTCATTGCCTGGTCGCGTATAGGGGGTAGATTGAGAAGAGAACGGAGGTTTTGTCAATGTCCCAAGCAAAACTGACTCGCAGCAGCACGGATAAGGTCGTTGCCGGTGTATGCGGAGGCTTGGCTGATTATTTAGAAATCGAACCTGTGCTGGTTCGCTTGGCATTTCTGGTGTTGTTTCTGGCAAGCGGCATCGGATTTCCAATCTACATTATCTTGTGGATTGTGATGCCGTTGGACGTGAATGGGGCCGTAGCCGATAGTGAAGTCATTCAAAAGAACATCAATGACATTGGTGAAACGGTCCAGTCGGGCGCCAGACGATTGGGAAAACCAGGGACAGTAGGGGTCGTTCTCGTTTTGCTAGGCGTCTACTTCCTGCTGAGTGAGATCGGTCTATTCAGCTGGGTGAGCGGGGCCATATTCTGGCCTTTGGTCATTATCGGCATGGGCGCCGTGCTGCTCATTCGACGATCTAGATAAGTCAGGCGAAGCGTTGGATCTGATGGAGGGCTTATTCAGGTTCCACGCTTCAGGTTTGTTCCCAACCCGCGGAATCGCGGCAGCGATCGTTCCGCCTGTTGTTCGATTTCCGCACCGGTTTTTTGGGGGAGCGGTTCATAGAGAGGCAAGACAACGGTGAATGTCGTTCCTTCGCCGGGCTGGCTTCTGACGCGTATCGTCCCCCCATGCGCCGTGGCGATCCATTTGGCAATAGACAGTCCCAACCCCGACCCGCCCTGTGCGCGAGCGCGTGATTTATCAACGCGATAGAAGCGATCGAAGATATGCGGCAGATTCTCAGGCGGGATACCCTGGCCGGTATCGGAAACCGCAAACTGCGCCGAGCCATCCGCCTTGGACAAATGCAGCCGAACTTCTCCACCAGCGGGCGTGTATTTGATCGCGTTCTCCACGAGGTTGATGAGAAGCTGCTTTAATTTATCAGCATCCCCCAATACCGTCACTTGATCAACTTCAATAAGCTTGACCGTCAGCGGCGGATCAATGACCATGACCTGACGGTAGATTTCGAAGAGGATATTGTCCAATTCAACCGGTTCACGGGCCAAAGGCAATCCGCCTGAATCCGCCCTAGCCAACAGGAGGAGGTCACCAACCAGACGCGTCATGCGCTCAATCTCAATCTGTATGGCGCTGATCGATTCGGGATCGGCCTCACCGATACGCTCAATCAAGTCCAGGTTACCGCGAATGGTGGTTAGCGGCGTACGCAGTTCGTGTGAAACATCGGCCAGGAGACGCTGCTGTGTACGAAACAGGCGTTCTAATCGTTCAAGGGTTTGATTAAAGGCGCGGGCAAGATCGCCAATTTCATCCGGTCGCGTGGCGTAGGGAACACGACGACTCAAATCGTCGGCGCGCGTAATTTGGCGGGCGACCGTGGCGATATCTTCGAGAGGTTTAAAAAGGCCGGGCGTCAGCAGAACGGCAACGAAGAGCGAAGCGGTCGCGGCAGCAAAACCCATAAGCAGCGCGGTGATGGATACACGGTTCAGATGTTCATAGGTATCAAGCAGACGGGCTACCTGCAGGTAATAGTGCGCTCCCTGCCCTTCCGTATCGGGCAGAGGCACGGTATAGACGCGTAATTCGGTGCCCCCATGCTTGATGACGCCAAATGATTCTGTAAAGGGATCGGCATTGGGATTCAGCAGGTCGTTGAACATGGTGAGATTTCGCGAGCGGGCGACAATCTCACCATTTTCATCAGCGACGACGACCAATGTTGAGGCAGTTTCGAATGTTTCCAATACTTCAGGAAGCGATCCCGGGCGGACCACCTCCGTCGCCAAATCTGCGAGGTCGCTATCGATCTCGGCCAATATTCGCGCGCGCGGTAACTCATAAACAATCACCGCGAATATGATGAACGCGACCGAAAAAATAATCGTATAGATTATGAGCAGGCGATTTTGAATCGACAATGGCAAACCATCCGCTATGCGGCGGCTTCATCACGCAGAACGTACCCGATGCCACGCACAGTATGAATCAATCTCGGCATATCGTTTTCTTCGGTCTTTTGGCGAAGATAGCGGACATACACTTCGATGATGTTGCTCTCGCCACCAAAATCATAGTCCCAGACACGATCGAAAATGATCTCACGCGTAAGCACCTGTCTTGGATGGCGCATAAACAGTTCCAGTAGTTCGTATTCTTTGGCGGTCAGGTCAAAGGTTTGCCCGCCGCGCCGTCCCTGGCGCGTGCCGGTGTCCAGCTCCAGATCGGCGAAACGATAGACTTGCGGCTGCGCTGGCTGCGCGCGGCGCAGCAAAGCACGAACACGGGCCATTAACTCATCAAAAGCGAATGGTTTGACGAGGTAATCGTCGGCGCCAGCATCCAGGCCGGCAACGCGATCTTCAACTGATTCTTTGGCTGTGAGCATCAAAATCGGCACGTCACTCACGGCGCGCAATCGGCGGCATACTTCTATGCCATCTATGCCGGGCAGCATGATATCAAGCAAGACCAGATCGGGCGGATTGTCACGCGCCAAATCTAGGCCTGTCTGGCCATCTTCGGCCGTTTCCACACGATACCCTTCGAAACTCAATCCGCGCTGCAAGAACTGGCGAATGCGTTCTTCGTCTTCAACTACTAGAATTTTCGCTGACATAATTACCCTCCACTAACTATAGGCTGGCTCAGTGTGCTTGAAGTCGCCGGACATCGCCCACATTCTAAACCTTACCAGTAGCATAGCATGATCTGTTCAATTGTTTAGCAAAGTATACTGCTACTCTGATTATATTCAGCCTGGAAAGCAGCGCAAAGCGGGCTTAAATTCAGGGCAATCGCATATTCGATTTCCTGGATGAGTAAGACGGCGTATCCTTGGCGAAACAGGAGGATACGCATGTCGAACAAGATAGCGGCAACGCTCGATAATCATTTTGGAGGTATAGAAGACCCCAGACGAACCTATCTCAATGACCATCCACTGATCAACATTCTCACCATTGCGCTCTGTGCCATCGTGGCCGGTGCGGAAGGATGGACGGATGTGGCAAATTTCGGCAGACAGAAAGAGGGTTGGCTGGGTCAGTTTCTGGACTTAGAGAATGGGATTCCCTCACACGACACCTTCGGGCGGGTCTTTGCTCGTCTGGACGCCGAGGCATTTCGGCAGAGCTTCCTCTCTTGGGTGCAGGCGGTCTTTACGGTGACTTCTGGGCAGGTGGTAGCGATAGATGGAAAAACATTGCGCCGCTCACACGACAAGGGCTTGGGCAAGGAAGCGATCAACATGGTTAGTGCCTGGGCCACCGCCAATCATCTGGTGTTGGGCCAGGTGAAGGTAGCGAGCAAATCAAACGAAATCACCGCCATTCCAGCTCTTCTGGCCATGCTGGAAGTGAGCGGTTGCATTGTCACAGTGGATGCCCTTGGCACCCAGAAAGAGGTCGCCGAGCAGATTATCAAGCAAGGCGGTGATTATCTACTGCCTGTTAAGGAGAACCAGCCTCATTTGCACGAGGATATCCAACTCTTCTTCAAGCTGGCCAAACAAAATGACTTTTCAAAAGTGACGCATACCTACAAGCGGGCGGTCAATAGTGGCCATGGGCGTGTTGAGATACGTGAATGTTGGGCGATTTCTGGCAAGGAGAGTCTTGCCTTTGTGCGCGGACATGGCGATTGGCTCAACTTACAGTGCATAGTCATGATTACATCTGAACGTCGTATCGATGAGCAAGTCGAACGCCAGACGCAATACTTCATCACCAGCCTCAAGAACGATGCTGGTGCCATCCTGGCCGCCAAACGCGCCCATTGGGGCGTCGAGAATCAACTGCACTGGGTGCTCGACGTCGCCTTTCGAGAGGATGACAGCCGCGTGCGGAAGGGAAACGCAGACCAGAATCTAGCTGTGATGCGCCACATGGCGCTCAACCTTCTCAAACATGAGAAGACGGGCAAGGGCGGCATCAAGGCCAAACGCCTGCAAGCCGCTTGGAACGAAAACTATCTTGTTAAGGTACTGACAGGTTAGTATGCGATTGCCCTGGGCTTAAATTGACGTTACAAAGCATTTGGTCATAGAATCTATCCTGGACAGCGACCAGCAGCAGGGCTGTGGTTGTTATTGGATGATCTTAGAGGGCGGACAGGAAAGATTGATGGAAAGTTTTTTTGCGTCGAGCCTTGAATTCACGCGCTGGCTGCAGGAGAATTATCCGCAACTGGCCGGATTTTTTCAGGCTGTATCCAACCTGGGCCGGGAAGAGTTCTATCTTGCCGTTCTGCCTCTGATTTATTGGTGCATCAACAAACAGGCCGGGCGGCTGTTGGGCTATGTTTTGTTCCTGTCGATGTCCGTGAATACGACTTTGAAACATGCTTTTCGCGGCCCGCGCCCTTATTGGATCGACCCGCAGGTCGGCTTGGAAGAAACGGGCGGGTATGGCGTGCCGAGCGGCCACACGCAGTACGCGACCGCTCTCTATTTTCTTGTGGCCACGCTTGTCGGCGGTTTTTGGGTATGGCTTGCAGCCGGGGTGATGGTCTTGTTAATGGCCTTCAGCCGGGTCTACCTGGGCGCTCACTTTGTCCATGATGTATTTGGCGGGTTTCTGGTCGGGCTGTGCGTGCTGCTGGCAGCGATTGTCTGGAAACGCCGTTTTTCATCACAGTTTAGTAAACGTATTTTGGGGCAGCGCATGCTGGCGGCCGTTCTGGTCGTGGTGATATTGAGCGCGATCTACCTGATAATGCTTTATCTGATTGGCCAGCCAGATATGCGTGTCCCCTGGGCAGGGTATATTCCCGAGGCTGAACTGGCAAGCAAGACAGAGATGGCGACGGCCGTGGGCGCGCTGCTGGGTTTCAGCATCGGCATTCTGTTGGAGAGCAGCCGTGTTCGTTTTCGTGCGGATGGGCCCCTCGTCAAGCGGGCCGCTCGTTACGCCCTGGGCATCGTGATCACCGTGCTAATATGGCGCGGCCTGGGGCTTGTTTTTCCTCGGCAGCCGCTGGAGGCGGCCATCCCCCTGCGCATACTGCGCTATTTCCTCGTAACGCTTTGGGCGGCTTATTTGGCCCCCTGGTTGTTTGTGCGGCTGAGGCTGGCGGATACGGACCCGCAACCCAGGCTGAATCTTCGCCTGTAGGGAGAGGGTCGACCCCCATAACGCGGCTGGCAGGGTAGAAATCAAGCCAATCTGGCGAGCACCAACAATCGCTCACTCTCTTGTGAGAAGGGCTCTCCGTCATAGCCACCCAGCACACTTTGCAGCATGAAGCCACCCTGGCGCAGCAGCAGCTCGATCTGGTGCGGGTAGAGGAAATGGTAGGTAATCTCTGCTTCTTCTTGTTCCGCTTTCCGCTCAGCATTTTGGAATAACCAAGAGACGGTCAATGTTTGGGCCCCGGGGTCCACGGAAGAGCGGCTCCATTGCTCGATTTTCCGCCCAGTTTGATGGTCCGTGAAACTGCGCTCCAGAACGCGTTCGCTGGGAAAGGGTGTGGCAGCGATCAGAAATGGGTTCTCGATATCGATCAATAATAAGCCATCTTGGCGCAGCAGTGCAGCGAGCTTCTTGAATAAGAGGGCGATTTCCGGCTCCGGGAAGTGGAGGAGCGTGTTGTAAGAAAGAAGGGCGAGCGCAAATTCAGCGGCGACTGAGTCCGTAGACAGCGTGCGTATGTCGGCGGTGACAAGGGTCACGGCGCGCTGGATGGCAGGCGGCGCGGCGGCCAGACGGCGGCGGGCGACAGCGAGCATCTGCGGCGAGCTGTCTACGCCCGTTATCCGGAAGCCGGCGGCGGCGAGGGGAATGAGCAGACGACCTGTGCCGCTGCCCAACTCAAGGAGCGGGCCTCCGATCTGCTCTGCCAGATCGCGAATGAAGGGGAGATCGGCCGTTAAGGAAGCATGGATCTGGTCATAGTAGCGCGCCAGCAGGTCGTACATGGTCAAATCGGCCCGGAATCCTCGGCCGCGGCTTGCTGATTGAAGTTGGGCAGTCGTTTTTCGGCAAAGGCGGCCAGCGCCTCCAAATGAGCGGGGGCGGCCCACTGCGCTAGAAAGAGTGTCGTCTCCAAATCCTGCAAACCGGCGGGCGTCGAAGACGCCGCGTAGAGCAGGCGCTTCAGAGCGGACACCGTTTCCGCCGGCAGCTCAGCAAGCTCGAGCGCCCAGTTCTGGGCTGCTTGCAGCACGGGATCTTGGCCAGTAACGAGACGATGGACGAGACCGATCCGCTGCGCCTCATGCGCGTCAAAGATACGGCCGCTTAAGATGATTTCGGCTGCGCGGCTGAGGCCAATCAACTGCACCAGCCGTCCCGTGCCTCCCCAGCCGGTTGTTAACCCGTTGCGCACCTGGGCGAAACTGAAGCGGGCCTCGGCAGCGGCGATGCGCAGGTCGCAGGCGGTGATTATTTCACAGCCGCCGCCAAAAGCATTGCCATTGATAGCGGCAATGACGGGAGCGGGCAGCCGGCGTAGATCAGCAAGCGCCCGGGTCATGACACGATTGAGCCGCTGCCCAGAAGCGGGATCATGATCGTGGTAGAGTTCCTTTAGATCCCCGCCAGAGACGAATGCGTCCTGTCCCGATCCCGTGATGATCAGGGCCCGCAGATTTTGATCCTCGGCAGCGGAGGCAACGGCCGCCGCAAACTGTTCTTGAGCGTGCCAGTTCAGGGCGTTGCGCGATCGCGGCCTATTGACCTGCAGCAAGGCTATCCCGTTCTGATCCGTCTGGAAGCGGATCGTGTCATTCTCTTGATCGGTCATGGAGCGGAGTTTAACAAATTCTGCCTGCTTAGCGAACGCCGATGGAGTGACCCAGGAGGAGGGAATATGCTAGAATCGAAAGCTATGAACGAACGCGCTTACTATACCGATTCCTATACAACGATGTTTCAGGCAGCCATCACGGAGAGAGGTGAGGAAGATGGCCGCTGTTTCCTAGTTTTGGACGCAACTTATTTCTATCCGACTGCGGGTGGTCAGCCTTCTGATAGGGGAACGATAGAGGGCATCGGCATAGACGACGTCGTCGTGCGCCAGGGAGATGGGGCTATCCTGCATTACATGGAGCGCTTTCCAGAGGGGGAAATCGTAACGGCCGTTATTGATTGGCAGAGACGCTTTGACCATATGCAGCAGCACAGCGGCCAGCACGTTCTTTCGCAGGCGTTTATTCAAGTCGCAGATGCGCATACGGCCGGTTTTCACCTCAGCGAAGAGAGCGTGACAATCGATCTGGACAAGGAGAATGTGAGCGAAGCGACTCTTGCCGGAGCGGAAGCGCTGGCCAACCAGATCGTGTGGCAAAACCGGCCGATCGTCGTTCGCTGGGCAACCCGCGAGGAAGCGCAAGCCCTGCCGCTGCGCAAGATCCCGGCCAACGGTGGCGAAAGGCTGCGCCTCATAGAGATCGTCGATTTTGATTTGACCGCCTGCGGCGGTACGCATGTGGCGAGGACAGGCGAAGTTGGACTCATCAAGATCACGAAGCAGGAGTCACGGAACAAGAAGACGCGGATTCATTTCTGCTGCGGTGAGCGGGCGCTTGCGCATTATGGGTCACTCAATGAAGTTGTTCTGCGGCTGACGACGCAGTTGACCACGGGCGCGGGTGAATTGAGCGCGTCGGTCAGGAAGTTACAGGATAACGAAAAGGAAGCGCGCCGCTCGCTAAAACAACTCCAAGCGCGGCTGGACATGATTGAAGGAGAACAGCTGCTGGGCAAGGCGGTCGCGATTGGTGAAGACAGGTTAATTCTGCATGTTTTCGACGGTGACGAGGCGAACAAAGTAAGGGGGTTAGCCAGAAGTCTGGCGCGCACGGAGCGGGTCATCGCCCTATTTGCCGTGACGGGTGAACGCACACAGCTGGTCTTCAGCCGCGCCGACGATGCAGCGGGCTCGATGAAGGAGCTGCTGCAGATCGCCTTGCAGCAGCTGGGCTCGGGATCGGGCGGCGGCAATGAACTGTTCGCTCAGGGCGCGGCAGAGGCCGCACCCGCGGCAGAAGTAGGAGCGGCACTTGAGGCGGCGGCGAAGCGGCTGAGTGCAGATGGCTCCTCAATAAGCGCTTAGGTCATTCGGCGAAAGCAGGCAGGTTGGTTACAATCCAACCTTGGTGCATGCTCACGGCGCTTCTATGGATCACGTGGATTACAGCGCTCTTCGCTGGTTGTCCGTGTAATATAGTCAAGAAAGTGAAGAAGTAACTCGCTGCGGGCGTGACAGGCATCTATGGCTGAAGAGAATCAGACCGCAGCCGGTGAACGCACACCGGTGGATGGTCAGGACGTAGAACCGACAACCGAAGAGGGGCCAAGAATACGCCGATTTGATTGGGAAACAGCAGCAGTGTTTTTGCTGATGCTGGTGCTCCTTGTCGGCGCCTATTTTCGTTTCAGCGGGCTGGATTGGGACGGCAGCCACCATCTCCATCCAGACGAAAGATTCCTGACCATTGTCGCCAGCTCGCTCGAATCGGTCTCTGACCCGTTGAGCTATCTACGTACCTCGGAATCGACACTCAATCCCTACAATATCGGCCAGACTTTCTACGTTTACGGCAACTTTCCGATGACGGTCACGCGCTATGTCGCCGAAGGCGCGAATGCGGTTTGCAGCTACTTGGGCGGCTTTGAGCCGGCGCTTTGTGATACCAATTACACCGCCTATGACGGGGTGCAGCTTCTGGGTCGTTTCTTGTCCGGCCTGATGGATCTCCTTTCTATCTTCTTCACTTTTCTGATAGGGCGCCGGCTTTATGATTGGCGCGTGGGCCTGCTGGGCGCGCTCCTGCTGGCCCTGGCCGTGATGCCCATCCAACAGTCCCATTTCTTCACGATGGACAATTGGGCGGCGGCGCTGACGACGATGACGATTTACACGGCCGTGCGTGCCTCGACGATCGGCGGCGGGTCAACGGAATGGCGCGCCCTCTGGTATATCCTGTTCGGGGTAGGGCTGGGGCTGGCCACGGCATCACGGATCAATATCGCTCCCCTGGCGGGGATGATCGCTATTGGCGCCTTCTTATGGCTGCTGAAGCGGAACGGCATACAGGTGCCGGATCTGGCTGCGCTGCGAACTGTGCCGAGCAGCGACTTTAACCGCGCCATCTTTGGGGTCGCGCTGGCTGCTGTTGTCTCCATCGTTGTCTTTCGTCTTGCCCAGCCGTATGCGTTCAGCGATGCGGCGCTGGTCAGGGAACAGGCGCTGGCCAATAGTGGAGACGCGCCGGGGATGTTGGGTACGGCCGTGCGCTCACTTGTGGGTTTCAACGAGATGTGGCTGGCCAACATGGAGGAAATCCAGCGGCTGCAAGCGCCGGAAGCGTCATTCCCCCCCGCCCTACAATGGACTGATCGCGCGGCGATATTGTTCCCACTGACGAACATGGTCCTTTACGGCATGGGTATCACGGCGGGAATCGCGGCTATTGGCGGCCTATTTTGGGCGTTGTGGCGCATCGTGCGACTGCGCACGGATTGGATGAGCCACGCGATTCCCGTGATCTGGTCCCTGGGCTATTTTCTCTTCATGGGCACGCGCTGGGTGAAATCGGTACGCTATTTCCTGCCTATCTATCCCACCTTGCTGCTCCTTGCCGCCTGGGCGCTGTTTCTGATCTGGGATCATGCGCGCCAGGCGTCCGCGCATGGTCGAATTAAGCAAGCGGCGGCGGTGGGGCTGATTCTGCTGGTCGTGGTTCCTAGTTTTCTGTGGGCAAACACCTTCTCCTCGATCTATCGCCAGCCTGTTACGCGCCTGGCCGCTTCCAACTGGATCTTTGAGAACATTCCCAGCGGGGCGACGCTTCTTTATGAGGCGGGAGGAACGGAGCGAGAAGTGCAGCTGCCGCTGAAAGAGTATCTGTTTGAGGTTGGCGGCATGCCGCTGCCGCTCTATTTTGAGATGCCGGAGGCGGGCACGATCCGCGGCATCCGCCTGAACTACATCGCCGCTGGCGACGATTTCGCAGAGGAGGCCGGGGGGAAAGCGCGGCTGCGGCTGACGATAAACGGCGAGCAGATCAGCGAGCTGGACTTGGACGATGTCCGTGAAGCACGCCAATCGTATGAATTTGACCTACCACCCTTAGAAGTGGCGGGGGATGAAGGAGCGCCGCTGCAAGTGCAGATGCAGCTCGAGCTGGTGGAAGGGGGGCCAATTCGCGCAGGGACTTCTTTGCTGGCCAACGAGCATTGGGATGATCTGCTGCCTGTGGGTGTGGATGGGCGCAATGCTTACGGCGCGTATTACACAGAGGTGACGGGCGGCCAGCGACCGGTTACCCACCCCGACAGCGCAGAAAAATTGCAGGAGGTCCTTACCTGGGTTGAGGAAGCGGACTATATCATGCTCAGCAGCCAGCGGGCGCTGTGGCATCTGGCGCGGCTGCCGCTGACTTACCCGCTGATGATGCAGTATTACGAGGGCTTGTTTAGTGGGGAGTTGGGCTTCGAATTGGTGCACAGCGAGCAGGCCGACCTGCGCATTGGGCCCCTTTACTTGAGCGACATCACGGGACAGATGCGCTGGGGCGAGGCAGCGGAGGTGGGCTGGCCTCCGCCCGGCGATCTGGCGGCGGAAGAGGCGTTCAGTGTCTATGATCATCCACCGGTGTGGATTTTCGAGAAGACAGATGCGTACAGCGCCGAAAAAGCGGCTGAATACCTGGGCAGCGTCGATTTGAGCCAGGTAACGACGATGAATCCTCTGGAGGCAACGCAGGCGCCGAATGGACTGCTGCTGCCGGCAGAGGCGCTGGAATTGAACCGGGCCAACGGCACGTTTAGTGAGGTCTTCGCCATCGACAGCGTCCTGTCGCAGAATCCGGCGTTGGCGGCCGTCGTCTGGTGGCTGGCCGTCATTCTGCTGGGCTGGCTGGCGTTTCCCATCAGCTATGTGGTGCTGCGCGGGCTGCCGGATCGCGGCTATGCCCTGGCGCGCATTTTGTCGCTGCTGCTGGTCTCATACGGCGCCTGGCTCGCGGCCAGTTTGGGCTGGCTGCCACATACGCGGGCCACGCTGTGGTTGGCGGTCCTGCTGATGGGGCTGTTGAGCGTGATCATCTTCTGGCGCAGGCGGCAAGAAATGACAGCGTTTGTGCGCGAGCATTGGCATCTGCTGCTGACGCTAGAACTGGTTGGGATTCTGCTGTTTGTTTTGCAGATAGGCATCCGCCTGGGCAACCCGGATGTATGGGACGTGATCTGGGGCGGTGAAAAGCCGATGGATCTTACCTATTTTACGGCCGTCCTTAAGTCAACCACGTTTCCCCCCTATGATCCCTGGTACGCGGGCGGCTATATTAATTACTATTACTATGGCTTTGTTTACGCCGGGACCCTGGCGAAACTGCTGGGGATCGTGCCCACGCTGGCCTATAATCTTATTCTGCCCATGCTGTACAGCTTCACTGGTCTCGGTGTCTTCAGCATCGCCTATAATCTCGTCGTCTACCGACAGCGGCGCAGGCAAGATGAGGCGCCGGCGGCGGATAATGTCGCGCTTCGCTCACAAGGGCTGTGGGCGGGATTCACGAGCATGGTCCTGGCGGTTCTGGTGGGCAACCTGGCGCAAGTAGGCGTGTTGTTTGATGCGTGGTTTCGGGCAGGCACGGAATCTCTGGGCGATCTTCCGTTGATCGGCACCCTGGCGCGGACGGCTGATGGAGCGATCAAGGTATTGAGCGGTGAGCCGGCGCCGATTTATCCGGGTGATTGGTTCTGGACAGCGACGCGGGCGTTGAACTACCTTGAGGGGGAAGCGGCGCCGATCACGGAGTTCCCGTTCTTCACATTTCTTTATGGCGATCTGCACGCGCATATGATCAGTCTGCCCCTGCAGCTGTTGGCGCTTGGTTGGGCGGTAGGCCTGGCGCTCATTATACCCAGTTCTGAAGAAGGGCCGCGGCGGGGCACAGGGGGCAGGGGAGCGCTGCCGGTGACCTGGTGGGAACAGGCCCTGACGTGGCTGGTCGGCGGACTGGCCATTGGTGTGCTGCGGGCTACAAATACGTGGGATTGGCCGACTTATCTGGTCATCGGCGCCTTGGCCGTGGCCTTCATGGTCTACCGGCAGCGAGAACGGATTGATCTGGCCTGGTTGGGACAGTCGGCCGTGTTGACGGCCGTGCTGGCGAGCATCTCGATCATTACCTTCTGGCCTTTCGCCAGTAACTACGGGGTCGGCTACACCTCTTTCGCGCTTTGGCCAGGCTCCTTCAGCCAGGCCACCAACTATTTGATTGTTTATGGGCTGTTCCTTTTCTTTGTGATCACGTTCCTGTTGATCGAGTTCCGCGATTGGACGAGCACCTGGACGCAGGAGAGTCTGCGGAAATTGGAGCCGGTGGCCACGCCCCTCGTCCTGGCCCTGGTGCTGTACCTGGTCATCCTGCTGCTGCTGATCATTCGTGGTTACTGGATCGCGCCGATTGCGCTGACCTTGATCATCACGGCGGGGCTGCTCGGCCTGCGGCCAGGGATCGACGCGGCGCGGCGCATTGTGCTGGTCCTCATATCGGCGGCCCTCGGCCTGACGCTGATTGTCGAAATCGTTGTGTTGGAAGGGGATATCGGCCGGATGAACACGGTGTTCAAATTCTATATGCAGGTGTGGCTATTGCTCAGCGTTTGCTGCGGCGCGGCGGCGGTGTGGAGCTGGCAGGTGATTAAGGAAAAGACGTCAGGCAAACGCCTATGGCAGGCGGCCCTGGCGCTCCTGTTGGCCGCGGCGGCACTGTACCCGCTGCTGGCGACGCAGGCCAAATGGGACATTCGCATGAGCCGCGAAGCACCGAACACATTGGACGGCATGGCTTTTATGCCTTATGTCGAATACGGCGATACGGACTATGCCGGGAACCCGGTGACGATTGAGCTGGGCAATGATTACCGGGCCCTGCGTTGGATGCAGCGCTACGTAGAAGGGTCGCCGGTCATCGCCGAGGCGCACAGCGGCAACCCGTACCGTTCTATCGGCAACCGTGTGGCCATGTATACCGGGCTGCCGGCGATCGTGGGCTGGGACTGGCACCAGCGTCAGCAGCGGGCCGTCTTGCCGGGCGATCTAGTCAGCCGGCGCATAGAAGATGTCAACCGGCTCTACAACACGACGGATATCACTGAAGCACGTTCGATTCTGGACAGGTACGATGTGGGGTACGTCTATATCGGCGATCTGGAACGCACTTACTACCAGCCACAGGGAATCGAGAAATTTGAACAGCTGGCTATAGAGGGCATCCTGGAGATCGCCTATCAGGATCCATCGGTCACCATTTATCAGGTGAAGGAGAGCGCGCAGGCGGGGTAGTTCTGCCCGGCCGCTAATTTTGATCATGGTGCCTTCTGAACTATTCGCCGTACTGCGCTGGTGGACAGTGCTGCTAATCTTGGGTCTAGCAGCTTTTCCCGCAGCTTTTGTCCTCTTCAAGAAGCTGCCGGACCGCGGCTATGCGTTTACGAAAATGTTGGGTCTGCTGCTTGTCGCCTACCTCTATTGGCTCGCCGGCAGCCTGGGCTTTCTGGGCAACAGTGCCGGCGGAATCCTGGTCGTCCTCGCCCTCGTTGCTCTGTCGGCTTTCTGGCTCTACAGACGAGATAAACGTGAGAACAGGCCAGAGGAGGCAGCGGGTGAAGCGGAAAGCAGCAGCCCTTCGCTGGCGCGCTGGCTGCGCGACAATCTTGGGCAAGTCGTGATTACGGAGCTGGTTTTCGCCGTGCTTTTCTTGGGCTGGGTTTGGGTACGGTCACAAAATCCAGCGATCGCGGCCACGGAAAAACCGATGGAGTTCGCTTTCTTAAACGCTATCGGGCGCAGCCCCTCCTTCCCACCCCTCGATCCCTGGCTGTCGGGCTTCGCGATCAGCTACTACTATTTTGGTTACATCATGACCTCGCTGATCGCCAGGCTGGCGCTGGTGCCGGAACAGATCGCTTTTAACCTGGCCATCGCCTGGCTGGTGGCGGGGGCGGGAACAGGAGCATTTGGCCTGGTTTATAATTTGCTGCGCATCCAGGGGGCAAAGAACAGCGCACGAATCCTGGGGCTGGCAGCCGCCCTGGCCATTCCGGCAGCCGGAAATCTGACTATCGGTCTGGAAGTGGCGCACGCGAACGGGGTTGGCAGCGAAGCATTCTGGCAGTGGCTCGATGTGCGCGATTTGAACGAGGCGCCAGCTGAAGGGGCCACGCCGCGGTATGAAGAGAGCGGCTGGTGGTGGTGGCGGTCCTCACGGCCGCTGCGTGAATATCATCTTTCGGGGCGCGCCGAGGATGGGTTGGAGCCCATTGCTGAATTCCCCGGGTTTAGTTTTGTGCTCGGCGACCTACACCCGCACGTTCTGGCGCTGCCTTTCGCCTTTCTGAGCCTGGCCACGGCCCTGGTCTGGTGGCTGCCGCGCGGCGGAAAAGGAGAAGATTCCCTGGCGTCGTGGTCTGAAGAAGGCTGGTGGACACGTATTCAGAATCTGATTCGCTATGGCGGACCCGCTCTGTGGCTGTTCAGTGCGGTGATCCTTGGCGGCCTGGCTTTTCTAAATACGTGGGATGTCTTGATCCATCTCTTCATCGTCGCCGGCGCTTTTCTGTTGGCACGCTGGCGTGATGAAGGGTGGCAGGGGGAGATCGTGGCGCAAAGTGCACTCACGGCCGTGCTGCTCTTGGGAGCGGTGATCGTCCTCTACCTGCCATTCTACCTTGGCTTCCGCTCGCAGGCCGGGGCCCCTTACCTGCTGCCGATGCTGATGAGGCCAACGCGCCTGGCGCAGTATTTGATCATTTTTGGCATGCCGCTGTGGGTGATCACGATTTTTCTCGGGGCTCTTGTGACGCGGCAGCGTTTTCGCTATTGGAAGACGGGCTTGTTGACGGCCGTCCTGCTGGTGGGCGCCCTGTTTGCAGCCGCTTTGTTCTTCAGTTTTGTGGTTGCCGCCAGCGCGGAGGGTGCGCCGCGCGTCATGTCGCTGGCCAACGAATTGGGCATCACGCTTAACGCCCGTCCCGATCAAGCCCTGGCCCCGGGCTGGGCGCTGTCAAGCATGGCCGCCCTGCTGCCCGCCTATTTCGGGGCGCGGATCAGTTATCCGGCGTTAACGATCTTCTTGGCGGCGACCGCGGGCATGGTGGTGATGGTCTGGCGCGAGCGTTTGGGGACGGAAGGGGCCGAAGCGAAACCGCAAGAGCAGGCAGCGCTTGCGGCCAGGCAAAGCAGTGTCGATGTCCTGCCCTATGTGCTGCTGCTTATTGGTACGGGTGCGCTGTTGACGCTTGGCCCTGAATTTGTGTTCTTGCGTGACAACTTCGGCCAGCGGCTGAATACCGTTTTCAAGTTTTATTACCAGGCGTGGGTCCTGTTCGGCACAGCCGCCTTGTATGCGCTTGGCTACCTTTGGCTTGCTTGGCGGGGCAGCAGCCGGCTTGTGCCGGCAGCAGCCACGGCCGGGTACGCGATCGCCTTTGTAATCGCCATGCTGTTCCCACTCTATGCCGTCAATTCACGGGCGATTGAATACCGCGGCCCCGTTGAGGCGGCGGACCGACAACCGGCGACGCTGGACGGATTGGCACAGCTGGGCAGATTTAGCCCAGGCGACTACGCGGCCGTACAGTGGCTGCGTGAGAATGTGGGCGACGCCCCTGTTATTTTGGAGGCGGTTGGCGGACAATATACGGGGTACGGTCGTATTTCGGCGGCAACTGGCCTGCCAACGCTTCTCGGTTGGGCAGGTCATGAATACCAATGGCGGGGCGATACCCCGGAGCCGGCAATCAGAGAACCGGCGGTGCGCGACATCTATTCCGCGCCCGATTTCGCGGGTATCGCCGACCTTCTAGACAGCTATGACGTACGCTATATTGTTGTCGGCGAATTGGAAAGAGACACCTATGGACTTCCGGGGCTGGAAAAGTTCGCCGAGAACCTAGAGGCCGCTTTTGAAGGGGACGGCGTGACCATTTATCGCTGGCAGCCACAGTAGCGCCGAACCGCGCCCGTGTGAGGTATGAAGTCAAGCAGAAGGGAATCTATGCAGGCCAAGGCACAAATAGATCCAGATTACGTGGAGAACAGGGAAGATGAATCGCGCGTGGACGTAGGTCCGCGCGCAGACGTGCGCCCGCGGGCAATGATTTCTGTGGGCGATGGGCTGTATCTGCTGGTCATGACGGCCGCAGCTGTCATGCGTTTCACGGCGCTGGATCAGATTCCGCTGTCGCCGGCAGAGGCTGCTGAGGCGCTGGCCGCCTGGCAGTTTTCTCAGCCGGAGGCGTTGACCATGAGTGCCGGCAGTCCGGCGTACTTCACACTGACCAGTCTGTTGGTGCCATTTTTAGGCGCCAACGATACGGTGATGCGCCTGGTCCCGGCCGCATTCGGACTGGCCCTAATCGCCTTGCCGTGGCTCTTGCGCAAGCGGATAGGCATCATCGGCGCGCTGGCCAGCGCCTCGCTGCTGGCTGCTTCACCATTGAACAGCGCTGTTTCGCGGACGGCCGGGGGCGATGCGATCGCCTTATTCGCCGTCCTGCTGGCAATCGTCGCGGTGGCGCGTCTGAACGGCCCGCAGAAAAAGCGATGGTTCTACACGTTGAGCATCGCCCTGGGGCTGGGTTTATGCAGCAGCCCTCTCTTCTTCAGCGGGTTGGCCACAGGGCTTCTGGCAGTGTGGCTGACACGCTGGACCACGAAACAGGACCCCGGCATTCGCTTCCCAGAAAGAACCACCATCCTAAGGGGGGTGATATTAGGGCTCCTGGTGCTGGTCGGGTTGAGCACACGTTTTCTAACTTATCCGGCCGGATTTGGGGCCAGTGCGCGGCTGCTTGGGGAGTGGTTGGGGCAGTTTGGTTTTGGTAGCGGCTTACAGGGTCTCGCAGCCCCCTTCCTGGTGCTGGCCCGCTATGAGATCGCGCTGCTTGTTTTGGGAACGGCGGCCTTCTTCTGGGTGATCTGGAAAGGCAATACGACGAGCACTTTTTACTTGCTCTGGCTGCTGGCGGGCCTAGGGCTGCTGTTTCTACAAAGTGGAACGCTCAGCAATGTTTTGCCGGTGACGGTCGCGGGCTATCTGCTGGTCGGACTTGCCGCCAACCTACTCTTGCAGCGGGGCATAAACGGCTGGACATGGGCGCTGATGGCGTTCTTGATTCTTATCGGGGCGGTACTGCTGGTCAATGCAACCCGCTATCTGCGCGTCTCGCTCTATGAAGAAGGTCTAAGTAATATCTGGCTGTCTATCCTGGCCCTGGCCGCCGCCGTTTTGATCATTTACTACACTTGGGTGATGACGGATGCACGGATCGGCCAGGGCATTTGGCTGGCGCTTTTCCTGCTGCTGTTAACGTATGAATGGGGCACGGCGTGGCACCTGACACACCGCGCGGCCAATGATCCACGCGAGAGCTGGGTCGCGCAGGGAACAGACAATGATGTGCCGCTGCTGGTGGATATGCTGCGCGATATTTCGAGACAGGCGACAAATTCTGATGGCGATCTAGCGCTAATCAGCGGCGTGGACACGCCGGTTCTGCGCTGGTATTTGCGTGATTTCCGGCGGGCGATAATTGGCGAGAGTTTGCCGCCGCAGGCGCAGCAGCAAGTGGTCATCAGCGCTCTGGGAAACGTGGAGCCGCGATTGGGCAGCGATTATGTAGGCAGTGACTATGGCCTGCTGCGCAAGGGCACGTCCGCGCCGCCGGAAAGCAGCACGCCCCTATCTGACCTGCTGCGCTGGCTGCTCTTTCATGAGACCGCGGCGCAGATGATAGAGGATCGCGTCATCGTCTGGGTGCGCGCCGATCTGGTGGCGCCGGAACAGTAGTAGGCAGTTACTCTATGCATGAAGAAAGTTCCCTGACCTGGGGCGCGACAGAGCGTGAGCGATCGGCAGAGAATGAGCAGATCCGTTCGCTTATCGATCGCTGCCTGGCCGGGGAGGAGGCGGCGTACCGGCTGCTCTATGAGCAGCATGCGGCGCTCGTTTATCGTCTAGCCTACGGCCTGCTGCAGAATCGCGAGGACGCGGAGGAGGTACTGCAGGACAGTTTTGAGTACGCTTTCCGCAAACTGGCGCATTATGACAGCCGCAAGTCAGCGTTCAGCAGCTGGCTTTACCAGATCACGGTCAGCCGCTGTCGCAATAAGCGGCGGCGGAAATGGCTGCCCACCGGGCCGCTCTCGCTGCTGGCGCCGCAAGGAATACGGGATGAGGGGGCAAGGGCGCCGGATGAACTGCTGGAAGTGAATGAGCTGCAGCGTGATGTATGGCAGGCGCTGGGAGAACTGTCGCCCAAGCTGAGGGAAACGGCCGTGCTGCGTTACTATTACAGCCTGCAGTATAAGGAGATCGGCGGGATATTGGGGATATCGCCGAAAACGGCCGAATCGCGAATGCGCCTTGCGCATAAGAAGCTGCGCGAGATTATTAGTTTGACTGAAGAAAGCGAGCGCGCGTAAGGGCGAGAGGCGCCAAAGTGCGCCTCAGGGTCCAGACGCGTGTAAAAGAGATGATGACGCACAATCAGATTCACGAACAACTAGCGGATTATGTATTGGGGACGCTTGCTCCGGGCCAGTCGGATGAGGTGATAGAGCACGTTGCCGGCTGTGCAGAATGCCGGCGCGCGATCCAGGAAGAGCGGGCGATTGGCGAGCGGGTTCGCGGCACGCTGAATGCCGTGACGCGACCTGATGCGGCGCAGCTGCGCCGCCTGATGCCCCAGGTTGCACGGCGATCAGCGCGCGGCAAAGGGGCGACAACCTGGACGAACCGCCTTGCGCCGGTGATGGCGCTTCTCCTGCTCGCAGCGGGCACGCTGATGATAAACAGGTCAGAAGCGAAACGGCCGATGTCATTCTTCATGGCGGCAACAGCGACCGCTACTTCGACGAATACGCCAACAGCAACCGTATCCAGAGAGAGCGGCGGAGACGCGGCGGCTGAGCAGGCCTTTGTGAGCATGCCCACGAGTCCGGCGGAGATCGCGCCAGCAGCGCCAAGTATGCCGGCGCCCGTCCCACAACCAACCCCTGTGGCGGCAATCAACCAGATGGCTGTCAACTAGACTGCGAAGATGAAAGTGGGTTCTTGATGCCGAAGCATGGAACCCCGCGAAGAGGAAGATGAGCGAGATCACGACTACACCCGAAGAAGAAAACGTTGACTTTTTGTCGCGCCCTCTCATTCCGGCGCTGAACCTGGATTGGGAGAAAACGATCTACCTGATATTTATCATCGCGGCCATTGTCACCCGTTTATGGGCGCTCGGCAATCGCGTGATGAGCCATGATGAAAGTCTGCACACGCAGTTTTCTTACCAGTTCTATGACGGCCAAGGATACAGCCACACGCCATTGATGCACGGCCCCTTCCTCTTTCATATCACGGCGATCTCTTATTGGCTGTTCGGGGACAGTGATTTTTCGGCGCGGGTTCCGGTGGCGCTTTTTGGCATCATCCTGGTCATCCTGCCCTATTTCTTGCGCGATTGGCTGGGGAAGGTCGGCGGACTCTTCACCAGCTTCATTTTCTTGATTTCGCCGTTTGTCACCTACTATTCGAGATACATTCGTCACGATGTGTACATTATCGTCTGGGCAATGATTGTCTTTATTGCCATCTGGTATTATTTCCGGGAGCAGAAGGATCTGTATCTGTGGTTCTTTGTGGCGGCCACGGCGCTTATGTTCGCTACGAAAGAAGTGGCCTTTATCTATGTGGCGATCTTCGGCAGTTTTCTGGTTATTCGTCTGCTGGCCAAGTTTGTGGACGCGGGCAGGCTGCGCGACTCTTTTTCAAGGGCGCGCATGCCTATCCTGGTGATATTGGCCGGCCTGATTCTGGCCGGCGTGGGCTTCGTGGGCACGCGAACGACCGCGGGTTCCACCGCTGCCGCGCCCACTGTGGAGGCGACGGAGGGCTTTGCCGCCGATCCGAATGCGGAACTGGATTCCGTGGCGCAGGAGAGTGGCACAGAAACAAGCGCGCTTCTGCGGTGGGCGCAAGTGCTGGGCATTGCGGTCCTGGGAGGCGGTCTCTTTCTGCTGGCGCGCAGCCTGCGGCCTGAGATCGACGCCTACCCTGAGTTCGACCTGATTATTCTTTTTTCAACCCTGCTGCTGCCCCTGGCCTCACCCTTTTTGACGAAACTCGCCGGATGGAATCCCACTGATTACACGCTGAACACCTGTTTTCTTGAGGGGCAGGAAACGATGTCGGCCGTGCAGGTGATAATTGGGCGGCTGGGAAATACCGTCTGTTGGAGCTCGCTGGGCGAGTCGGGCGTCGTACGCTCAGGGCTGTTTCTGGTGCTGACGATGGCGGCAGCGATCCTGGTGGGTCTGTGGTGGGACCGCAGGCGCTGGATCATATCGGCGATTATCTTCAACGGGATCCTGCTGGTGCTCTTCACCTCCGTCTTCACGAACCTAGGCGGCTGGACTACGGGCATCATTGGTTCCCTGGGCTACTGGTTGGAGCAGCAGGCGGTGCAGAGAGGCAGCCAGCCAGCTTACTATTATCTTTTCATCGTCCCGCTGTATGAGTTCTTGCCCCTTCTTTTCTCTTTGCTGGCGATCCGTTTGTGGACGCAAATACAGGGCACGAACAAAGTGATCGGCTACTGGGTGAGCGCGATCCTGCTGGGACTGCTGTCTTTCAGCTTCGTCAACTGGCTCTATGCCAACTACAGCGGCATTGCGGCGGTCATGGAGCCGGCGACCATAGTTCCCGGACTTATCGCCGGCGGGCTAGTTTTTGTGGGCGCCGTGCTTTACTGGTTCCTACGCTATAGGAGCCAACTGATATCGCGTATGGCCCTGGAGAACGGGATCGGCGAACTCTTTGATGCGCGGACGCTGTTGGAGTTCGTACCTTTTCTTGTCTGGTGGCTGCTTCTCACCTGGGTCGCCTACAGCTATGCGGGTGAAAAGATGCCCTGGTTGAGCATCCATTTTGTGATCCCGATGGGCATGTTGACGGGCTGGTATTTCAATGAAAAACTGTCACCGCTGAAGGCGGAAGATCTCTTCTCGCGCAGCTCGTTGGTTCTAATGGGCATGACGATTCTGCTGGCGAGTACGGCCATGCTGGTTATCGGCCCCCTGCTGCAGGGTTCCATCGCGCTTGGCGATCAGCAGCTGGAAAACCTGACGAATATCGGCCGGTTTCTGGGGGCCATCCTGCTGGTCGCCCTGGTGACCCTATTCTGGCGGCGTGCTTACCGCAAGGTACCTGATTACCTGCACAATCCAGTGCTGATCTTGAGCGCCTTCATCATCTTGAGCGTGCTCACGATTCGCTTCACCTATATGGCGGCTTTCACCCATGCCGACTATACCAATGAGTTCATGGTTTACGCGCACGGGGCGCCAGCGACAAAGAGCGTTGTCCTGGAGCAGGTGGAGGAGCTGTCGATGCGCCTGAATGGGGACAAGAGCATCAAGGTCGCCTTTGACAGCGATGTTTCCTGGCCGCTGACCTGGTACTTGCGCGACTATCCGCAGCGCGTGTTTTTTGGAGAAAATCCGAGCCAGAGTCTGAATGATTCGCCGGCCATTATTGTCGGCGCGAAGAATTGGGACAGCGTCGAACCGTACCTGGGCAATAATTACGAGTATACGGAGCACACCTTCTTATGGTGGCCGATGGAGGAGTACCGCAATATCTCCTGGAACGCGCTGTTGGGGGATCCTAACGTGCCGCCTGATCAGCGGCGCGGCCTGGGTAACGCGGACGTGCGCGAGGCTTTGTGGAATATTTTCTTCTATCGTGACTACGAAAAATATGGGCAGGTTTTTGGGGGCACGTATACGGAAGGGGAATGGCCGCTGCGCCACAATCTGCGCCTTTACGTGCGCAATGACGTTATGCCCACGATGTGGGACTATGGTGTGGGCGCGGTGGCGGTGGGCGGTCTGGTCGATCCCTATGCGGAAGGGGAACTGGTATTGGAACCGCAGCTGATTCTGAATGAAGGCGGCACCCCCGGCCTGGGCGAAGGGGAGCTGGCGATGCCGCGCAACGTGGCAGCGGGGAGCGACGGCCGTATTTACGTTCTAGATTCAGGGAACCACCGTATACAGGTCTTCGACCAAGATGGCGCGTTTCTCACCGCCTGGGGCAGTTTCGGCACGGATGCGGGGCAGTTTAACGAACCATGGGGCATCGCCGTGGGCGAAACGCATCTCTATGTCGCGGACACGTGGAATCATCGCATTCAGAAGTTTACGCTGGATGGCGAGTATGTGGATACATTTGGTGAGAGCGGGTCGCCTGCCGCAGAGAGTGGGGATGAGGGGTTGGGGCTCTTCTTTGGACCGCGGTCCATCGTGCTGCTCAATGACGGCCGTCTGCTGGTGACGGATACGGGCAACCACCGCATGCAGGTTTTGGATGCGCAGGGCAATTTCGAATTCCAGATTGGCGGCTTCGGGAATGACCTGGGGCAGATGAATGAACCGGTGGGCATCAGCCAGGGAAGTGACGATTTTGTTTACCTGGCGGACACGTGGAACGGCCGTGTGCAGCAGTTCGGGGCCGATCTGTTCGCGATCAATGAGTGGCCGGTGGATGCCTGGAGCGGCACCTCGATCAACAACAAGCCTTACATCGCCGTGGACAGTGCCGGAAGGGTCTATGTCAGCGATCCGGAAGCGTACCGGGTCTTGATCTTCAACGCTGACGGCAGCTATGTGGGGCGTTTCGGCACGTTTGGCGCAGGAACGACCAATTTCGGCTTACCCAACGGGATCAGCATTGACGCGGAGGACAATATCTACGTGGCCGATGCGGGTAACAATCGTATCTTGAGATTCGCCTCCCCGTTCAACGGTGGCGCCCCTTAGAAAGTCGCCTGCGGGCAAGCGGCAGGTAGGGCGCGATCACGCTTTGGCGGCCATCTCCTCGCCGAAATTGAGCAGCGCTCGAACGCGTTCATCGTCCGGCGCTTCGGCATAGACGCGCAGCACGGGTTCGGTGCCCGAGGGACGGATGAGCAGCCAGCTGCCGTCATCGAGGTAATACTTCACGCCGTCGGTGGTGTGCACCTCCTCGACCTGCACACCGGCAATGTTGGAGGGGGCGAGGGTCAGCAGCATTTGCACCATCTCCGGTTTGGCGACCGCGCGCTTCAGCTTGAGGTCGGTGCGCGCATATTGGGCGGGGCCGACCTCGGCCAGGAGATCATCGACCAGGACCTGCAGAGGCTCGCCGGCATGGGCCATTACTTCGAGGAGGAAGAGGCCCATGAGCACGCCGTCTCCTTCGGGAATGTGCCCCTTGACGGTGATGCCGCCCGATTCCTCACCGCCCATGAGCACGTCATCCTGCAAGATGTGATCGGCGATATGGTTGAAGCCGACCGGCGTTTCGATGAGCGGAAGATCGTATTTCGCGGCTAGGCGATCGAGCATTCTCGTCGTGGACACCGTGCGCACGACGCTGCCGCGCCAGCCGCGTTCGGCGAGCAAATAGCGCAAGACTAGGGCGAATATGCGGTGGGGGTCGACGAAATTCCCATTGCCGTCGACGGCGCCCAGACGATCGGCATCGCCATCCGTGGCCAGGCCGACGTCCCAATGGCCGGATTGGATAAAGGACATTAGCTGTCCTAAATGCTTGGCGATCGGCTCGGGATGGATGCCCCCGAAGCCGGGGTTCATTTCGTGGCGAATATCGTGCACTCTTGTGCGCGTGCGCGCCAGGACCTCGCCAATGGATCGCCGTCCCGATCCATACATGCCGTCAGCGACGACGCGCAGCTCACCGCCAGAGATAATATCCAAATCGACGAGGGTTCCCAGATGCTCGTAATAAGCCCAAGCGGGGTCGAACTTGCTGATCTTGCCGCTCTTTAGTGCCTGATCGAAATCAAGAAGGTTTGGGCCTCGCGCCCTATCCTGGTTGCGCTGTAATATCGATTCTACATACTTATTTTGGTCGGGGCCGGCGCTGCCACCAAAGCTTGCTTTTAGCTTGACACCGTTGTAGCGGGGCGCATTATGGCTGGCGGTTATCATGACGCCGGCGGTCGCTTTCCTATCGACAACGGCGTAGCTGATGGCTGGGGTGGGTGTGTCAGCGCGGGCGAGCCAGGTGTGAATATCGTTGGCGGCCATGACGCGGGCGACGTCGGCAGCGTAGCGATCTGATAGAAAGCGCGTGTCAAAGCCGACAACTACGCTGGGGTCATGGCTGTTCTCTTCACGCACAAAATCGGCAATTGCCTGGGCAATCAGTCTTAAGTTGGCAAAGGTAAAGGTGTCACTGATGACGGCTCGCCAGCCGTCTGTGCCAAAGTGGATACTCATCTAGGCTACCTCATCTTTCTCTCAGTCGATAGATGCAGGGAAGCGCCGCCTCGACCAGCGAGGTCAGGCGTCATCCGGCTCATAAGTCAGTATGAATAGTAAATCGTTGACATTCGTCCCCGTACTTCCCGTGAGCAAGAGGCAGGGTGGGGCGCCATGCTGATCCGCTTGCAGGCTGGTGATCCGGTCCAGTTCGGCGAAGAAATGATAACTGTCGTTGTTATGCAAGTAGGCTTGTGGGGGTAGGCCGTTGTCTGCCGCATAAGGGGCGGTCCAGCCGCTGACAACGGCGCCAGCGGCAGGCGTCGGCCCGTCTTCACCATCCGTGGCCGCGCTGGCAATGGCCACGGAGGGCCAGCCAGCGACGGCGATGGCTGCCGAAAGCGCCGTCTCTAAATTGCGGCCCCCTACGCCGTCTCCGCGTAAGGTGACGGTGGTCTCTCCACCGAAAATAAGGCAGGTGTCGGGGGAGGTATCTTTGGCGATGGCGGCCGCAAAACGGCCGACTTCCCGCGCTTCGCCCTCCAGGTGAACAGTCATAAGGCGGGCATCGAAATCCAAGGCCAGCGCTTTGGCTCGCGCCGCTTCGGCCGCCTGCCGCACGTCGCCAACGATGATTATTTCGCTGCGCAAAGAGGCTTCGGCTTCGTGCTCTTCTTCGCGGTGCAGGGCTGCGGCGATCCGCGCGTATGCTGCCTGGCCGATGCGCCCCTCGATTTCGTAACGGTCCAGAACGCGCAGGGCATCAGCCGGTGATTCTGACAACGGGATCGTGGGACCGCTGCCAATCGCGGGTAAAGGATTGCCGACGACATCGCTTAGGATGAGACTGATGCAGCGCGCGGGCGCGGCGATGCGCGCCAGGCCGCCGCCTTTGACGGAATCCAACTGGCGGCGGACAGTGTTCAGTTCGTTGATCGTGCAGCCGCTGGCCAGGAGGGCATCTGTGAGCAGCTGCCAAGCGGCTAGAGAGACTACGGGTTGGGTTAACAAGGCGGACGTGCCGCCAGAGATTAGGAAGAGGACGAGATCTTCTTCAACCGCCTGGCTGAGCTGTTCTATGACGGCCGTAGTCGCTTGAACACTGTCTTGGCCAGGCAGCGGATGGCTGCCTTCCATCAAGAAAACGCGCGGATCCTGGCGCAGCATTTCATCCTCTGTGCCCTGGCCACCGCGTTTGCTGATCACGTGAGCAGAGGTGAATGCGTCCTGCAGAATGTCAAGCGCTGCCGCGGCCATGGGCAAGGCGGCCTTGCCCACACTGACGACGAAGATGCGCCCCTGGCCGGCGGCACTCTGAAGCGGGCCGATGTGGATGGTTTCTGAGGAGCGGCGCAGGGCGCGCCTTACAGCGCGGCCGGGATCGGCGGCGGCAAGCGCCGCCGTGAAGATTTCTTCAGCGTGCTGCCGGTATTGTTTATAGTCTGGCATGGGACATCTCTAGAACGGGGCGGCGGCGCCTGCCGTTAAGATTGCATGGCGTTGACCGCGTCGACGGCCGCCTGCTGCGACGTCTTGCTGCCGGACACAACCTGGAAAACGGCATCGCTCAGCAGGGTCAGCACTTTGCTGGAGGGTGGGAAAAGAAGCGGCTGGGCACGTTCCAGCTCCTGCCGGGCGAAGCCAACATAGGGATCCTGATCAGACCAGACGGCCAGGGCGTCGCGCCGCGCCGGGAGCAGGTCGCTTTCGGCACTCCAGGCGCCTAAATTGCCCGGGGAAGTGAGGTCTTGGATTAGGGCCGCGGCCTGTTCCTGGCGGGCCGGGTCTGTCGTCGTGATAGCCCAGGCCCAGCCGTCGACAAGCGGCGTGAGCGGGCGATCGATACCGGGGATTATTGTGTAGGCAATCGGCAGGCCAACCACCGTCTCTCCTAGAAAATGATCGGCCGTGGTCTGGGCGATATTGGCGCCGCCACTGAGAAAACTCTGCCACGCCTGATCGGTGGTGTTGTAGGAGCTGCTTTGCGGTGCGAAGAGGCCCTGCTCCTGAGCCGTCTCAATGTATCCCAGCGCCTGAACCAAGGGCTCGAGTTCAAGAGTCGGCTGGCCGCTTTCGCTGAGCAGATTTCCTTGCGCATCCAGATAGAACTGCAGGGCCAGGAGGGCGCCGTCCGCGCCGTCGGCGGCAAAGACGTAGCTGTTTGCTTCATTTTCGGTCAGGCGATCCCAGGTCAGAGGCAAAGTCCCGGTTAGGACGTTGTTGTTATAGGTCAAATGGGGCAAATTCTTCAAGGCAAATGGATAACCCCAGGCAACGGCGTCAGGCCGGCCCAAAAGGAGGGCTGCTGGGAAAAGCGCGTCGAGTGCCTCCCCCTCTATCATGTCATCGAGGGGCAGGATGAGGTTCTCGCCAGCCATAGCGGGTAAGAGATCGGTTGGTACAGCAACGAGATCGGGTAGAATCGACGGGGCAACTCCGCGACCTGTGCGCAGATAATTGAGCATGCCGCCGGATTCCCTGACTTTTTTCTGCTCGACGATGATATTGATCTGCGGGTTGGCTTGATCGAAGGCAAGGATCTGATCTGAAAGCATTCTGCCACCGGATTCAGTTCTGGCGGCGAGCGCGGGCGGAATCCAAAGCCGAAGCGTGTCTGTCTGCTGCGTGGGCGTTACGGGCAGCGTAACAATGGGCAGGTTCGGCGCCGCGGAAGTGGCAACTGAGAGATCGGCCGTCGCTGTGGGTTGAACAGCCACGCCGGCGTCCCCGGTATTCGTGAGTATATCGCAAGCTGACAGAATCAAGGCAGCCACGAACAAAACGGCAATGGCCCAATGCGAACGCATGGTGCAGAGTATAATCAGGAAAGCACAAACAGTAAACTAATAATCGGCAACGTTGAGACTATGGCAGAGATACTTGTTAACCTCGATAAGATAGGCATCAGCCTGGCGGGTAAGGCGATACTTGAGGGGCTGGACTGGGAAATTCAACAGAACCAACGCATCGGCCTGGTAGGGCCAAATGGCGCGGGGAAGTCCACGCTCTTGAAAATAATCTCGCAGGAGCTGACGGCCGATCAGGGCCAGATGTTCCGCAGGCCAGGTCTCACCTGGGGACGCCTGGCGCAAGAACCTCAGCTGCCGCCCGGGCGCACCGTGCTTGAAGAAGCGATGACGGCCAAGCCGGAGATCGCGGCAATTGAAGAGAGCATGGCCGTTCTTGAACGGCAGATGGGGGATCCGGCCGTTTTTGGCGAAACGGACAAGCTGCAGAAGGTGCTGGCCAAACATGAGAAACTAATGGATGACTATGAGAAGCGTGAGGGATCGCGCTATGCGAGTCGTGTGCGGGAGACGTTGACGGCGCTGGGCCTGACGAGCGATCAATGGGCAGTCTTGACTGAGCATCTGAGCGGTGGGCAGAAAAAGCTGATCATGCTGGCAAAACTGCTGGTGCAGCAGCCGCAGCTGCTGCTGTTGGATGAGCCTGACAATCATCTTGACCTGGTAGCGAAAGGGAATCTAGAGAAGATCATTGGCGGATACAACGGCTGCGTGGTGATCATTTCCCATGATCGCTACCTGCTGGATGAGATCGCGACTGATATCGCGGAAATAGAGGCGGGCAAGTTGGTACAGTACCCGGGCAACTACACGGCCTACGCCAATGAGCGCGCCATTCGCCGCCTGCGACAACAGCAGCTCTATGCCGCGCAGCAAAAGGAAATCGCGCGCATTGAGGCAGCGATCGAACGCTTTGAACTGTGGGCCTCAATGGTCGTCAACGAACGGCATATTAGGCAGGCGCGCAGCCGCCGCAAGATGCTGGATAAGATGGACAAAGTGGAAAAAGTGACGGACAGCCGGCGCATGAAACTGGGGCTCGAGGGATGGCGCGGCAGCAAGAAGGTGGTCGAGCTAGTGGATGCGGGCGTCGAGTTTGAGGACGGAACTATCCCGTTTCTTGGCCTGAACGAGACGCTGTGGCATGGCGAACGCGTGGCCCTGGTAGGCGCAAATGGGGCCGGCAAGTCTGTGCTGATGAAGCAGCTGCTCGATCCGGAGAAGATCAGCACGGGGGAGATCAAGATCGGTCCAAGCGTTAAGATCGGCTACTATGCTCAGGAGCAGGAAACCCTCAACGATGATCTGGACCTGATTACGGAGATCCGGCAGAGCGCCCCGGTCAGCCGGGAAGCGGCAGTCGCCTATTTGCTGCGTTTTCTTTTTACGTACGATCAGATGCAGCAGCCGATCGGCAAACTCAGCGGGGGTGAACGGAGCCGCTTGCAGCTGGCCAAGCTTGTCCTTGAACGGCCGAATCTGCTGCTCTTGGATGAACCGACGAACAACCTCGATATCCCGGCAATCGAGGTATTGGAGGAGGCGCTTGACGAATTTGTAGGCACTGTCCTGGTAATCTCCCATGACCGCTATTTTGTGGACAGAGTCGTCGACCGTGTCATTGAACTGCGGGACGGCCAATTCACCGGTTTTCTAGGCGGCTACACCGACTACCTGGGGCAGGATGGGGCCTGATTTGCCCCAGACGCAGGCAGAGCAGCGCATGAGGGGATCATGATCAACGAGGATGGCGGCAGGCGGGCGGACTAAAATGTTAGCCTCAGCGAAACTTCCTTTAGAAACCGAAATAATCACACCTCAATCCTATGTCCGCTAACTTTGATTGGAAAACAGAAGAAGATTTTGATTGGGATCATGACCAGGACGAGGGGCCACCAGAGCAGCCTCGCGGAGGGCGCCGGCGTTGGGTCACGATCGCGCTTCTGCTGGCGATCATTGGCGGGATGACGGCCTTCCTGGTCCGCCAGCTTGACCAACGGGTCGACGAGAACACGCAAGCGATGCGCCGGGATGTGCTTTCCAGCCACAATTTGCTGCAGTTCGCGGAGGAGGAACAGGACGACGAGCTGTTCTTCTCCCTGCTGTCCGGTCGTGACAGCTCATGGACGGCGAAGCAGCACCAACTATTCCAAACACGGTCACTCCATGATCGCGCCCCTTTCGGCCTGCACCTGCAGGACAGCGAACCCTTATCCATTGAGGATACGGAGCGTTATGCGATTACGTTCTCTCCCGATCTGCTGACAGCCGAGGTGGAGAGAGTGCTGCCTTACGAGATCGAAATCGGCAATGAGATCAGCCAGACGCTCTTTTTGAGAGAGACGTCGCAGTATCGCCTTGGGCAAGATCGCTGGCTGCTGTCTCCTCCTGACGAGGAATTCTGGGGTGACGAGGCGTCACTACGCGGGACACGAATCGATTTGACTTACCGCGAGCGAGACAAAGATTTGGCTAGAAGGTTGTTGCCTGACCTGGATAGAAAGCTGGAGGCGTTGTGCAACGCGCTGCCGGGTGCGTGCGGTCCCGCTCTGCAGATTAAGCTGGATCTGTCTATCGATCCGCAGGCCTTGATCGATGCTGCCCGTCCGGCAGCCGCTTTGGCAGCTGGCAATGAGCTGGAACTGGTGCTGGCCACGCCAACCCTGGTGGGCATACCGGAGGATGAAGCCGGGTATGGGGCCCTGTTTCGAGGGTACGCGGCGCAGATGGCGACGGCCGTTATCGCTCAGCATGTAGGCTACGCGTGCTGCGCAAAGCTGCCCGTTTTCCAGGCATTGGTCGACTTCCAGTTAAGCCAACTGGGGCTGAAAGCGTGGCCAGTGAGTGAGACGGACTATGAACGCGTTATCCGTGAGCAGCTCAGCTTTCGTGAACTTTCCGCTGCCTGGCGCAATGCAGATACTCAGTACTTGACGGGGCCGGATGGCTGGCGTGCTTATGTCCTTGTCGATTATTTGTTGGACACAGTACCGGAAGCGGACGCGCTCATACTACTGGGAGAGCTAAGCCGCCAGCAAAGTCTTCAAGGATGGTTAAGCAGCCTGCTTGAAGACGAGGAAGGATTCAGCCGCTCGGCCACCATTAGTGCGCTCAAGCGCGGCCTGTGGGGGCGCGGCTATGAAAGCGCCTTGAACAGCGCCGGTGATTGGCAGAGCGGCCGTCCGCAGCAGAACGTCTTTTTGGCATGCACCACGCCTGCCGCGGAAGGGGAAGAAGCGCGGAGATCGATTCTTTACCTATATGACATTGGTGAAGATACGTGGCAAACAGTCTACGAGACGTCTAACTTGTTGTGGATAACGCCCCTGGCGGGGGACGAGAAGCTTTTGCAGCAGGAATACGGCGAAGAGAGTCGCTGGGCGGCCTATGTGCGCAAAGAGGATCAGCTGCACCCCCTTCTACCTGCCGGTGAGGATTATGTGATCACCTTTGGGCAGGCAGATCCGGAGGCGGGCGGCGTGGCGGCTTTTGTCTTCCCACCGGGAGGCGACGAAGCAACGATCACCTGGTTCGACCTGCTCAACTGTGATGAAACAAGCGGCTGTCCCAACCGAGAACTACCGGGCATCCCGCTCTGGGCGCCAAGCGGCGAACGCGCCTTGTTTACAAGCGAACCCAGCGCCCAATTTAATCTACTGCATAGGGAATTACAGACCTTCCTGGTTAATAGAAGATCAACGGATATTACCAACCCGCTGTTTGTGGGGGAGCGACGTGAGTTTTTGGCGGGAGAAGCGGTAACCAGCGCGGATGAACTTACTCCCATCGGCATGGGGCACGGGCCCTTCTGGATCGACAACGACTCCGTTGTCTATGTGGCGAGTGAAGGAACGCCGGTCATTCAACACGGGTCTCAGGTTATGGTCAGGCATGTCGATGAGGAGGATGCCCAGACGTTGTTCACTTTGGACGATATGCTGGCAGCGCTGGACAATGGTGTCGCGGCGGAGCGTCTGTTTTGGATCCATTATTTGAGAGCACATCCAGATAATCCCAACCGTCTCTTTGTCGTTGTGTTGTCGGCTTTCAACCAGCTTGCGCATGTGCTGTCTTTTGACAGAACGAGCGGCGAAGCCGACTACCTGATGTCGTCCGGCTTTTTGGCCGATCATTCTCTCGGGTTTTCCCCTGATGGCCGTTATCTCGTCTTAAGCGGCATAGATAATGGGGATGTGGAAGCGGGGGAAGAAAGCGTCTTTTTGCAGGTATACGATTTGGAGGCGCGGAGAGTGATGCCCTTCCTTACCCTGGCAGCCGATTTTCCCCAGTTTTCCACGTATGATTGGTCGCTGGATGGAGAGTGGCTGGCCATGCTGCTTGATGAAGGTTCCCTGGGGTTTTTTGCTCCAGCGCAGGAGATGCTGCGCGTCATCGAGACACCGCCGGGCAAGTGCAGTGCGCCAGCCTGGACCAACCATTAGCAGCCGCCCATGAATCCAGTGAACGGCTTCCTGGCAGAAATGCTTGAGGGCACAGGTGTTGGCTGCTCACCCGGCTCATGGTCTCCCGCGCAGCGTGACGGCCGTCTACTGATTATCGACGGGAGCGGTGGCTTGCCCGCTCAAGGGAACAGAGAGATCTACAAACTGGCGGGCGCCGGTGAGGAGAACGACTTTTCACTCCCGATTGAAGCGCTTCCTTTTGAAGCGGGGCAATTCGCTGCCGCAATCTGTTTGCAAGCAGCGGGTTGCATGGTGATCACGGTCGACTTTCTACGGGAAATCAGCCGCGTCACCGCACCGGGTGGCCGGATCGTGATCCTTGATTCTCTTGTGCCGGGCAGCCGGCTGCGCGGCAAGAAAGCGCGGAAAGAGCAGGAGGCGGGCGCGTATGTCAATGCCTGGCTGAGACTGCGCAGTCCGCAGCACCAGCAGCTTCTCTCCCAAGACGGCTGGGTTGAGAGGCTGCGTGCGGCGGGGCTGGTCGTGGAAGAGATGGAGACGCGAGAAGTTGAACATGATTTTGACCGGTGGGCCGCGCGCGGCGCCCCAACAGAGCGTAACACCACCCGCCTGCGGGCGATGCTTATTCAGGCGCCTGAGAATGTCCGGTGCTTCTTGACGCCCAGCAGGTCGGGCGCTAGAATCGCCTTTCGCCTGACGGATGTCTTCATTGCAGCGACAACGGCTTAATTACGCGTATCGATCGATCACGTGAGGAGCCTTGTTGATTGTCCACCAGATCGAAGAAACCTATGAGTAAGAAATACCACTTCTGGATAACTGGTTGTCAAATGAATTACGCTGACGCGCGGCGCGTGGCCACGGAGCTTGAAAAAAGCGGCTACGAAACGGCTGCGCACACCGATGATGCGGACGTAATCATCTTGCAGACGTGCACGGTAAGGCAGCAGTCGGAAGATAAGGCGACCAACAAACTATTTAATCTGCGGGCCCTCAAGGAAAAAAGACCTGACCTGACCATTGCCGTGATGGGCTGCATTGTCGGTGTGCGCGGCAACGAGGCGTTGGAGAAACAGTTCCCCTTTGTCGATGTCTTCATGGAACCCTCGACCAGCGGAGACCCACTGATCGCGCACTTGATGCAAGACGAGGGTTATGTCTTGGAGACAGAAGAAACGGCGCTGCGGCACGCGCTGCAGGATGGGGAAGTGCTGCTGCCTGAGGCGCAGATCGGAGAGCTTATTTCCGCGCCGGTGGCCGTGGTTTATGGCTGCTCGCACGCCTGTTCCTTCTGCATCATACCTCAAAAACGCGGCAAAGAACGCACGCGCCCGGTGGGAGAAATCGCCGCCGAAGTGCGCTCTTTGGTCAAACAGGGCGTGAAGGAAGTGGTTCTGCTGGGGCAGATCGTGGACCGGTATGGGTATGACATCGCCGATGGCCCGGATCTGGCTGATTTGCTAACGACGATCAACGAGATTGAGGGCTTGGAGCGCATTCGCTTTTTGACCAGCCACCCGAATTACATGACAACGCGCATCTTACAGGCGGTGGCGGACCTACCGAAGGTGATGCCGCAAATTGAGATTCCGATCCAGGCGGGAGACAACCAGGTACTGGCGAATATGAAGCGTGGTTACACGCGCGAGCAGTACCGCGAGCTGATTCATCTGGTGCGCAGCATTGTGCCTGATGTGGCGATTCACGGGGACATCATTGTCGGCTTCCCGGGGGAGACGGCCGCGCAGTTCCAGCAGACGTACGATATCCTGGGCGAACTGCGTCTGGATAAGATTCATCTAGCACGTTACAGCGCTCGCCCAGGGACGCTTAGCGCACGCAATATGGTAGATGATGTGGCGGATGAGGAGAAGCGACGCCGCTTCCACTTACTGGAAGAGCTGCAGAAAGAGGTGTCGCAGGAGAAGATGCGGCGCTATCTGGACAGGGATGTTGAAGTGCTGGTGGAGAGTAAACAGAAAAAACGGTGGCGCGGGCGCAACCCGCAGAATAAGCTTGTCTTCTTTGAAGACCCGCGCGATCTGCGCGGCGAGTTGGTGAGGGTGCAGATCAAGCATGCCGGACCGTGGAGTATGTCGGGCGAAGCGGTTGATAAACCACGGGAAACGGCGGGCAGGCGTAACGCCGGCGCGGCTATTCCCCTGGCAGTCGTCTCAGATTAGCGGGTGATACAGCCTAAGAATCAGACTGCGGGGGTCCTTGTCGCTGCTATGCGAGTGCAAACTGGGCCTTCGGTGTGTTCACACCACTGAACACGGCCGTCAGATCATCTCCGGCATTGATCATGTAGCTGACCAGATTATTGGCCTGCATCAAAGCCATGAGAGACTCTGACGAAAGCACTCCCCCGAAGGATGCCGGATTAACGAGTATGGTGACGACACGCAGGCCACGGCGCTGCAGCTGTTTGGCCACGGTCGCCCAATCCTGATCCGTTTGCGGGGTAATGCAGATCACCGTGGTTCCACGCGGGAAGAGGTGCATTTCTGCTTGAATCATATTGGAGAGGGGCACTTTGCCTTGGGCACGCAAGACGGCCAGCGTTTCCAGCATACGGTTCAACTGCCGTTCACCGCGATCGGCCTGCAGCATCTCATTTGATTGGCCGTAGGCGAGCATACCCACCGCACGGTCCTGGCGCAGGAAATGCTGGGCCAATGAGGCGGCTACCGTTACCGTGTATTCCTCTGTCGTTTTGGCCAACTCAAACTTCTCGACGACCATCCAATCAGGCATATCCTGCGGCAGCCGCTGCGGCGCGGAGGGTGCGGCGACATGGTTGAACACGGCCATATCAGGGACGATCCAGATATCGGCGAGGGGATCCAGCTCGAACTCTTTGACGACTAAGCGATTACGGCGGGCCGTGCTGCGCCAATGGATGCGGCTGAAGCTGTCGCCGGGCACATAGTCACGCACACCGGCCGCGTTGGTTGTGACATGGTGCGTGCGCCGGCGCAGGGCGTCTCCGCCGGATAGAACGCCAACCGGGAGGGTGAAACGATGAATATCAAAGGTCAAGGGATAGATCACCACATTTGAGGTTTGCGAGATATCGCGCGTCATCGGGAAAAGACCGAAAGGATCGCTGGTACGCAGCTGCAGGGGGCCGAGTTGGTAACGGCCGCGCTGGCGGCTAATGGTCGTCGAGCGCCAGGAATAGCTGCTGCGCACGCCGAGGTTGTTGATGACTCTGCTTGAGAAATGGCCAGGCAGGGTGGAGAAATCGCGGACTTCGAGCCACAGTTTGGGCACGACGCTGGTGTTGCGGACTTCGAAACGCTCTTCAAGCGGACGGCCGACCTGCGTACGCCGCGTGCGCGTCAGGCGTGAAACATGCAGCGAGTTGATGTTGATCCAGGACCAGATGAAGGAAATGATCAGCAGGAGTCCCAGCAGATAGGCGAGGTTGAACCAGAGATCGCGCCCTGTGATCAAACCACCAATGAGGGCCACGAGAGCCATGAAAAAGACGGCCGTGCGGCGGTGTCCGAACATAGCGGCTACCTAGGAGACACCTGTGCGCCGGGAACGGGCACCTTATTCAAGATATCCTGAACGATTTCTTCGGGCTCAACATCCTTGATACGCGCCGCGGGGCCGACAATGATGCGGTGTCCCAGCGCGGCCGGGGCCAGCAGCTTAATGTCATCCGGTAGAACATAGTCCCTGCCGAACATGGCGGCCCGCGCCTGGCCCAGACGGTAGAGGGCAAGCGAACCGCGCGAGCTGGAGCCGAGATATACATCTGGGTGTTCGCGGGTCTCACGGACCAATTCGACCAGGTAGGATTTCACCAAGTTATCAACATAGATATCCTTAACCGCCTGCTGGGCTTCCAGCAGCTGATCTACGGAGACAACCTGCTGCAGACTATCAATGGGATGCGTCTGTCGCTGGCGGTCGAGCATCTCCATCTCCTGTTCTTTCGTCGCGTAGCCGAGACGGATACGCAGCAGGAAACGGTCGAGCTGCGCTTCAGGCAGCGGAAATGTCCCTTCGTACTCGATTGGGTTTTGTGTGGCCAGGACCATGAAGGGAGGGCCTAGACGATAGGTTGAGCCATCCACGGTGACCTGTCGTTCTTCCATGGCCTCCAGGAGTGCGGACTGTGTCTTTGGCGTTGCGCGATTGATCTCATCGACAAGGACGATTTGGGCATGAATCGGCCCGGGCCTGAACTCAAACTCAAACGTCTTCTGATTGAAAATGGAGACGCCGGTCACATCGCTGGGCAGCATATCTGGCGTAAACTGGATGCGCTGAAACTGGCAGCCGACAGATTTTGAAAGAGACTTGGCCAGCACCGTCTTGCCTACGCCGGGCACATCTTCGATCAACATATGCCCCTGGCAAAGCAAGCCCAGGACAGTCAACTGCACGGCCTGCTTCTTGCCGACAATGACACGCTCTACATTTTCAACAATCTGGTCGGCGATCGTTTGAACATCAGTCATGAATGACACCTCCTCGGAGACGTATGCGTTTTGGAAGCTGTGGTATGCAGTTTGAGTATACCAACTTTGCCCTTCAAAACTAACCTATTGGTGACAATTTGGGGTCAAGCATTATCAAAACCTAAACTTCAGTCCCGATTTGGTCGTCCGGCAAGCCTATTTTCCCTTCACTGGGCACAAACATAATAGTTTGCATAACCAACAAGCCAGCGAGGTGCGTACGTTAGCTCAGATGGGCTAATTATGGTAAAATATGCTAGTTCACGACCATGGGAAATGAAGAAGAAAAGAGTGCCTCACCGGGCGTTTGGTCTGCTCTCGCCGCCGGTTTCGATTTAACTGCCAAACACCCCTGGCTGCTGCTGCTTCCGATCCTGGTTGATGTCTTTATCTGGCTGGGACCACGCCTGCGATTTCAAGAAATTATAGAGGGAATCGTTGCTAATTTGCCAGCAGAAGTAGAGACGATGGATATCGCCGCACAACTCCTGGAAATCGGCCCACTAACGAATCTTTTTACGATACTTTCGGTACCTATCGTGGGCGTTCCCGCCCTGCTCAGCGGATTGACACCGGAAAAGACACCCGTGGCGGCGCAGATTGTAGAAATTGGCAGCGGCATTGAGATGTTGGGGCTCATTTTCCTACTGAGTGTGCTGGGACTTTTCTTAACCTCCCTCTACTATGTGATGGTCTCCGCAGTGGTCAGCAGTGAGGCAGGCGGTACGGAGAACCACTCAGCCGGAAGCTGGCTGCTGTACAGCGGCAAGAGTTGGCTGCGGCTGTTGGGTCTGGCCCTCCTGTTCTTTGTGATTGCACTGGCGATCTATATTCCAATCAGTCTCATCGGTGCACTCTTTTTCCTGTTGAACGCGGCCCTGGGCTCGATGGTGCTCGTCTTGGCGCCATTTATCCTTGTCTGGTTTGTCGTTTATCTGAGCTTCGCGCCACCGGGGATCACGCTCAACGGGCGCTCGACTTTGCAGGCGGTCAAGGAAAGCGTGCAACTGGTACAGGCAAACCTGGCGGTGGTGTTGACGCTGCTGCTGATCATGTTAATCCTGGGCGCGGTCGTGGATTGGCTGCTGATTCTGGCCGAAAACGGCACCTGGTTCACTTTGTTTAATATCTTGATACATGCTTTTGTCAATACGGGTCTTGTGACAGCTTTTTTTGTCCTGTATCAAGATCGCGCCACCGTTCTTTTGAACAGTGGATTGGCGCTGAGTAGTGAAGGCGCCAGCTGAGTCTAGAACATCAACATTTCTTAAATTTGGAAGTAGATAATTCAATGGCAACAAAAACAAAAAGCCCGAAAACGAAGTATGATGCCAGCAGCATCCAGGTCTTGAAAGGACTTGAGGCCGTGCGCCGCCGTCCTGGCATGTATGTTGGCGGTACGGATGCCAAGGCGCTGCATCATCTGGTTTACGAAATCGTTGACAATTCGATCGATGAAGCCTTGGCCGGACGATGCGATCGCATTGAGGTCACGATTCATCCAGATTCAAGCATCACGATAGCCGATGACGGCATAGGTATTCCCGTGGATATGCATCCCACGGAGAAGATGTCTGCGCTGGAACTGATTCACACAAGCCTGCATTCAGGGGGTAAGTTCGACAATGATGCCTATAAGGTATCGGGCGGGCTGCATGGCGTGGGCGCAGCGGCGGTTAACGCGCTGTCGGAATGGATGGAAGTAACGGTAAAGCGCGATAAGTTTGTGTGGCAGCAGCGGTATGCGCGCGGCATTCCGCAAACGGCTGTCGAAAAGATTCGGCCGATGAAAAGGGGCGAAGCCACGGGAACATCAACGATCTTCAAGTTTGATGAGACGATCTTTGAAGGAGATGCCGCTTTCCGTTTCGAAAACTTAATGAATCGCTTCCGCGAAATGGCGTTTGTGACGAGCGGCGTTCACCTGCGTCTGGTTGACGAACGCTCCGAACCGATTCAGGAAGTCAATTTCTTCTTTGACGGGGGTGTCAAATCCTTTGTGCGCTACGTCAACCGCAACCGCAAGGTGCTGCATGACCCTGTTTACGCACACAAGGAACTGGACAATATCGACGTTGAGGTCTCGCTGCAATATACGGATGGCGTTGCCGTGTCGGAATTCGCCTTTGCCAATACCATTCACACGCCGGATGGGGGGACGCACCTGACGGGGCTGCGCACCGCGTTGACGCGTGTGCTGAACAGCTACGCGCGCAAGCATAATCTGCTGAAGGAAAAGGATCGCAATTTCTCGAGTGATGACACACGAGAAGGGGTAACGGCCGTTGTCAGTGTCAAACATCCTGACCCGCAGTTTGAGAGCCAGACAAAGGTAAAACTGATGAACGCCGAGGTCAGCGGCGTCGTGGCGTCGATCACGGCGGAAGCGCTCAACAATTACCTGGAAGAAAATCCCCGTGATGCGAAGCGCATCATCGAGCGCTGTCTCACCTCTTCGCGGGCACGCGCCGCAGCGCGTAAAGCGCGTGAGCTGGTGATGCGCAAGAGCGCCCTGGAGAGCATGACGCTCCCCGGTAAACTGGCCGACTGCACGGAAAGAAATCCGGAACGTTCTGAAATCTACATTGTTGAGGGTGACTCCGCCGGTGGTACGGCGAAACAGGGCAGAGACCGTCATTTTCAGGCGATACTGCCTCTGCGCGGCAAGATCTTGAACACGGAGCGCGCACGCCTGGATAAGATCCTGACGAACAACGAGGTCAAGGCGATCATTTCTGCCTTGGGTACGGGGGTTGGGGAATCGTTCGATCTTGAGAATCTGCGCTACAACCGCGTGATCATCATGACGGACGCGGACGTTGACGGTAGTCACATTCGCACCCTACTCTTGACCTTCTTCTTCCGCTATATGACGGAGTTGATTGAGGAGGGGCATCTCTTCATCGCCCAGCCGCCGTTGTACGCAGTCAAGGAAGGAAAGAAAATCCATTACACCTACACGGAAGCGGAGAACGCAGCGCTGCTGAAGACGCTGCAAGACAAGAAGTATTCTCTGCAGCGCTACAAGGGCCTTGGTGAGATGAATGCGGGGCAGTTGTGGGAAACAACTATGGATCCCGCGGTGCGCACGCTGCTGCAGGTAGCGATTGAGGATGCCGTTATCGCCGATCGCACGTTTGATATGCTCATGGGCAGCGAAGTACCGCCGCGCCGCCGCTTCATCACGACGCATGCGAGCGAGGTGCGCAACCTGGACGTGTAAGGAGACGGTTGGCTCACAGTGAAAGAGAAAGCCATCCATGCGGGTGGCTTTTTCTGTTGGCAGGGACGGCAGCGAATGAAGCCGCCGCAAACAAAGAGGTTTGGCTGCACAGCCAATGTTATAATTTACGTCGATGAAGATCGCAGTTCTTTCTGACATTCATGGGAATTTCCCCGCCCTGGAGGCAGTCGCCGCCGATATTGACCGATGGGGGCCCGATCAAGTGATCGTCAACGGCGACATCGTCAATCGCGGGCCCTGTTCGCCCGCCGTCCTGGCCTACGTACTGGAGCGAGAGCAGCAGGATGGGTGGCGTCTCTTGCGCGGCAACCACGAATCTTATCTGCTGACAATTGGCGACCAAGAGGTTGACCAGGAGGGGCCGGAGTTTGATATCGGCCGTTTCGCCTACTGGACCTATGAGCAGCTAGATGGGGCTGTGCATCATCTGGAGAAAATGGCGGACTCTTTCACCTATTTCGCGCCGGACGGCAGCGAATTTCGTGTCGTTCACGGTACGATGAAGAGCAATCGCCAAGGTCTGTATGCTGAGCAGAGCGCAGCAGCATTCGCGCGCGGCATCGCCCCAGCACCCGCTGTTTTTGTTACCAGCCACACACATCAAGCATTTCTACGCGAAGTGAACGAGTCATTGGTCGTGAATACAGGATCCGCCGGCGCGCCTTTTGACCTGGATTGGCGGCCCAGTTACGGGCGATTTGAGTGGGCGCCAGCGCCTGGTTGGCGGGCCGAAATACAGCGTGTGCCCTATGATCGCCTCTTGATTGAAGCGGACTACGAGCGCTCAGGTTTTCTGGCGGAAGCGGGCCCTCTGGCACAGTTGATGCTGGTTGAGCTTCGCAAGGCGCGCGGGCTCATGTTCCGCTGGGCAGAACAATTTGAAATGGCCGTCTTGAGGGGAGATATCAGCATTGAAGAGAGTGTCCAGCGTATTCTTCTGGAAGAAGACGTGAGCCCCTTTCTTGGTCCGCCCGGCTGGAGTCTGCAGTCTTTGAACAAGCGCAGGAAGAATTCCCGCCCCTGATCCGTGTGTCTTCTCATTGCTGGAATGGGAACTGTATGATAAAAAATATCTGCGCGCAGATAAACCCACCCCATTCAGCCCAGCAGACGGCAGACTAACGGAGAGGAAAAAGAAATATGACCGCGAACACAATCATTTCACGTTTGTTCGAACAGGGTAGAGTACGGCCCAGCGCCCCGGCGTATCATGAGAAGATCGGCGATACCTGGGTGCCGACCTCCTGGCGCGAGTATGTCTCTCAGATTCGCCAGGCCGGCAAAGGGTTGATCGCCTTGGGGGTAGAACCAGAAACGAATGTGGCCATTCTTGGATTTAACCGTCCTGAGTGGTCGACAATGCTGCTGGCAGCGATGACGGTCAATGCCGCGGGGGCGGGCATTTACACGACCAATTCCCCGTCAGAAGTTCAATACATCATCAATCATGCCGGCTGCTCCGTCGTCCTACTAGAGAATAAAGCGCAGTGGGACAAGGTCAATCAAGTGCGCGACGATCTGCCTCGTTTGCGCCACGTGATCATGATGCGCGGCGCGGAAATTGACGATCCGCTGGTCATGAGCTGGGAAGAATTCATGGCCAAGGGGAATGAGGTCGAGGAGTCGGTCCTCGATGAACGTATCGCTGCCGTGCGACCGGAACAGGAAGCGACGCTGATCTACACGTCGGGAACTACCGGTCCACCGAAGGCGGTGATGCTCTCCCATGATACGCTGGCCTTCACAGCCGGAGAAGCGATAAAGAGCTATGATCTTGACGCCAACAACCGTGAACTTTCCTATCTGCCCTTGTCGCACATCGCGGAGCAAATGTACACGGTTTATGGCGGCGTGACAGCGGGTTACCCGGTGTATTATGCGGAATCTATTGACAAACTGCTGGATAATCTACTAGAGGTGCGACCAACGATCTTTTTTGGGGTGCCGCGGGTTTGGGAGCGCTTTTACAATGGTGTTGTGGAGAAGATGGCGGAAGCGAGCGGCCCAAAGGCGCGGATCGCCGATTGGGCGATGGGCATCGGCCGCCGCGTCTCCGCCCTGCGCAACCAGGGAGAAGAACCAACGGGCATGCTGGCCATGCAGTATCGTCTGGCCGACCGCCTGGTGTTCAGCACGGTGAAAGAGGCGCTTGGTCTCGATCAGGTCACGGCCGCATATGTCAGCGCGGCGCCGATCAATCCCGATATTCTCGTCTTCTTCAGCGGCCTGGACCTGATTGTGCATGAAATCTATGGCCAATCGGAGGGGTGCGGACCGACAACGCTTAACCGGCGCGGAGCAACGAAGTTTGGATCGGGAGGGCTGCCCTTTCCCAAAACGGAAGTTGTACTAGCCGAGGATGGGGAAATATTGTTGAGAGGGCGCAATGTCTTCATGGGCTATTACAAGGATGCGGCGGCCACGGCGGATACACTGATTGACGGCTGGCTGCACTCCGGTGATCTGGGGCAATTTGACGAAGACGGATTCCTATTCGTTGTGGGCCGCAAGAAAGAAATCATTATCACCTCCGGCGGCAAGAATATCGCGCCCAAGAATATCGAAGCGGCTCTAAAAACGCTGCCCTTGGTGGCGGAAGCGGTCGTTATCGGCGACAGGCGGAAGTTCCTTTCCGCTTTGCTTACACTCAATCCAGATAGAGCGGCCCAATTCGCGGCAGAAAACGGCATAGAAGGACAGGTCTTACATGAGAACGCGCTGGTCATCGCTGAGATTCAGCGCGGCATCGATGAAGTTGTGAACCCACAGTTCGCGCGCGTGGAAAATGTACGCAAGTTTGTCGTTCTGCCGCGCAATCTGACGGTAGAAGATGGCGAACTGACGCCGACGCTGAAGATCAAGCGCCGGGTCGTTTACGATCACTTCGAGGATAAGATCGAATCGATGTATGCCGGGCTCAGCTAGCGAGATAGGGCGGTCGAGCAAAACAGGCTGCCACAACGCCCGTTCTCTGGCTCAGCTATCCCGGCGGATAGCTGAGCCAGAACAAGCCATGTACGAACGAATTGTCATCAAACTGGGCACCAGCGTGCTGACCGGGGGAACACGTTACCTGGATCGGCCGCATATGGTAGAGCTGTCGCGCCAGTTTGCCACGCTGCACGGTCAAGGGAAGGAAATCATTCTTTGCTCGTCCGGCGCCATCGCCTTCGGCCGCGAACGCCTGGGATTCCCTGATCTGCCGTCGACACTGAGCAACAAACAGATGTTGGCCGCGGTCGGGCAAAGCAGGCTGATGCAGATGTGGGAAAGATATTTTGATATTTATGGGCTGCACGTGGGGCAGATACTCCTGACACGGCAAGATGTGGAACATCGCGGCCGTTTTCTTAATGCCCGCGATACGTTGAAGGCGTTGTTGGAAGAACGCATTGTGCCCATCGTGAACGAAAATGACGCGGTGACGACAGAGGAGATCAAAGTCGGCGACAATGACAACCTGTCGGCGCTGGTGGCGATATTGACGGACGCGGACTTGCTGCTGATGCTCAGCGACCAACCAGGCCTTTTTACGGCCGATCCGCGTGATGACGCGGAAGCGCAGCTCATCCCTGAGGTGCACACAATAGACGAAACACTGCGCAACCTGGCCGGAGGCAGCGTCAGCGGCCTGGGCGTGGGCGGCATGATCACGAAACTGCAGGCGGCTGACGTGGCCAGGCGCGCGGGCACGGATGTCATTATCGCTTCAGGGCAAGCGCGGGAAGTGATCATTCGCGCGGCGACCGGAGAGAAAATCGGCACCCATTTTCCCGCCCTGGAAAACCCGCTGGAAAGCCGCAAACGCTGGATATTGGCCGGTCCCAAACTTTCGGGAGCGGTGATCATTGACGGGGGCGCGGAGAAGGCGTTATGCAAGAATGGGCGTTCTCTGCTGCCGGCAGGTATCAAGGCGGTTGAGGGAGCGTTCCAGCGCGGCGACACGATCATGGTGAAGGGCAAACAGGGCCGGCTGTTGGCGCGCGGGATCGTGCGTTACAGCAGCCATGATCTTGGCCGGATCGCCGGCTGCCAGTCAGATGAGATCGAAGCGCGGCTTGGTTACGCATACGGCCGTGTGGCCATTCACCGCAACGATCTGATTCTCTTATGATATCTAGAGAAGGCGCTTGCTGCTCAGGCCGGCGGCGGCGAAGTAGGGTATGCTTGCCGGCCGCTTGGGAATCAACGAAGAAAGCGCAGGTATGCGCAGATCAGGACAAGAAGGAGAGCGTGGGAGATGGCTAATCTGCAGGACATGGGCCGGGAGGCGAAGCGTACTAGCTATGACCTGGCCACAAAGACGACAGCCCAGAAGAATGAAGCACTGCTGGCAATCGCGGATGAATTGGAAGCACAGGGCGACGTTGTCCTGCAGGCAAATGCGTTAGACATCGCTGCGGCCCGCGAACAAGGTCTTAGTGACGCGTTGATCGACCGCTTGCTGCTAACACCGGCGCGGCTGGCGGCGCTGGCGGCGGACACGCGGCAGATTGCTGATCTCGCCGATCCGGTTGGTGAAGATATGGAGAGCCGCGTGCTGCCGAACGGGCTGCGCTTGAGCCGCAGGCGCATCCCCATCGGCGTCTTAGGCGTGATCTACGAAGCGCGCCCCAATGTAACCATAGATATTGCCACGTTGAGTCTAAAGACGGGCAACGCGGCGATTCTGCGCGGCGGGAAGGAAACGCTGCGCAGCAACATGGCTTTGGTTGCCGTCATTCAGGCGGCCCTGCGCAAGGTCGATTTTCCGGAGACAGCGGTTCAATATATCGACGACGCTGATCGCGCTCTGGTGGCGCAAATGCTGAGATTGGATGCCTACATCGACATGATCATTCCCCGCGGCGGCGCGGGCCTGCACCGCCTTTGCCGCGAAGAGAGCACGATCCCGGTGATCACGGGTGGCATCGGCATCTGCCATCTGTATGTGGACAAGACGGCCGACCTGGCGCGGGCGGTGGATATCATTGAGAACGCGAAAGTGCAGCGGCCGAGTGTGTGCAATGCGCTGGATACGCTCCTCGTTCACCCATCTGTCGCTGCTGAGCTTCTGCCGGAAGTCGCCCGCCGCCTGGCGGTGAATGATGTGGAGCTGCGCGCCTGCGGCACGGCCCTGGCTATCTTGCAGCGCAATGGGCACGGAGCGCGAGTGGTGACTGCGGGCGAGGATGATTTTGACCAGGAATGGTTGTCCCTGATTCTGGGCGTGAAAGTGGTCGAGGGGCTTGACGATGCTATCGCCCATATTCAGGCACACAGCACGGAGCACAGTGAAAGCATTTTGACCAACGATCTGAACCATGCTAATCGTTTCGTGAACGCGATCAATTCCTCGGCCGTTTTTGTGAATGCCAGCACGCGCTTCAACGATGGGGGCCAATTTGGATTGGGGGCGGAAGTGGCCGTGAGTACACAAAAACTGCATGCCCGCGGCCCGATGGGGCTGGCTGAATTGACGACTTACAAGTGGGTCTGCATTGGCGACGGGCATATCCGGATGTAGCAGCGAGCGGTGGCAGTCACTTAAGAGGGCAGTTTGAACTTGTTAGAAAAGGCGATTGCTGTCGCCCTGGAAGCACACGAAGGGGTTGTAGATAAATCGGGCAAGCCGTATATCTTGCATCCGCTGCGGGTCATGATGCAGATGGAGTCAGAAGATGCACGCATTACGGCCGTGCTGCACGACGTTGTTGAAGACAGCGAGGCAACGCTTGAAGACCTGAGGGCAATGGGTTTTCCAGACAATGTCGTTAGGGCAGTCGGCTTACTTACGCATGACAAAGAAGCGGTCGAATACGCCGCCTACATCGAGGCCATTAAGGGGGATGCGCTGGCCCGGCAGGTCAAAATAGCCGATCTGCGGCACAATATGGATATTGTGAGGATGCCGGCGCCGCTGAGCGAGCGGGATTTGGAGCGTTTGCAGGAATACCGGCGGGCATGGCAAGCGTTAACCAAGGAGTAGCTTCCTGTCAGCGCGCGCCGTAGAGGTGGCTGTAGATATCAAAGCCGGCATAGATGCGCTCTACGTAGGTCTTCGTTTCGTTAAAGTCCATCGTATCTACAAATAAGTCGAGATCAGATCCGGCCGTTTCGTGCCAGCGAATGGCGTTGCCGGGGCCGGCATTGTAGGCAGCCAGGGCAGCGTGCACATCGCCGTTGAAGTAGTCGAGCTGCTGGGCAAGGTAATAGGCGCCAAAATTGAGCCCGACATAAGGCTTGTAGAGATCCTCGTTCTCGTAATCGGGCCACTGCAGGCGTTCAGCTATCCAGGCGCCCGTATCGGGAATGACCTGGCTCAAGCCCTGCGCAGCGGCGCCGGAGCGGGCGAAGCTCTCAAAGAGGCTCTCCTGGCGAACGAGCGAGAACTGCAGCCGAGGATCATAGCCGTACTGCTCGGCCAGGCTGAGGATGAGATCGGAATAGTAGGCAGGATAGGAAAGACGGCCGATGAAAGGCGGGGCAGTAAGCTCATGTGCGCCGGCCAGATTGAGGAGCGTCGCCGCGGCGATGATTGAGGAGCGGTATAGGCCAAGGTCGCGGAAGAAGATGGCCAGCTGGTAGGCCGCCAAGGGATCACCGGCATAATCCTGGCGCAGCGATTCCAGCTCACGTTTCGCTTCTTCATACAAGCCAAGTTCCCAGAGGCGTTGGCCAACGAGGAGCCGATCATCTTCGCGCAGCTGCGGGCCAGGGTCGCTGCTGACGAGGACAGGGTCGAGGTTAAACTGCTCAGCCAGCCATTGCTGCGCCTCTTCTTGTTCGACCGTGTCATCTGTTGGGAGCAGGAAGGGCTCGGCGGCGGTGAAGGGCTCGGCGCCCACGGCAAGGTCTCGCGCACGGAGGGCCTGATAGGTGGCGTTGGCGGGCGTTCTAGCCAAGGTCGCTGCCGGGGACTCGGCGATATCACCCTCTGCGTCCGCGGCGCGCAGGACGCTCAAGAGGCCAATGCTTCCGTACAGGTTGGCGGGATATTGCTCAGCAAGACGCATCCACAGCGTTTGGGCAGTCAGCGAGTCCTCATTGGCGAGCGCCAACTGCGCCGCACGGTAGATGGCCTGCGGCGCATCCTCATGCTCTGGATAGCTGCCGGCAAAATCTAAGAAATGGCCGGCGGCCGCTTCTCCGTCGCCGAGTTCGGCGGTCAGCGCGGCGAACCACCAGGCGGCAAAGGGTGCGTCCTCGCTCTGCGGGTATTGTTCGTTGTACTGCTGGTAAAGGTCAACGGCCGTTTCGGTTTCCCCAGCACGGGCGCGCATTTTGGCCTCTTCCAGCAGACCCTGCGCCGGTTCCCGTGCTGCATACGCTTCGAGCTGCGAGAATGCGGATTCCAAATCGCTAAGCGCTTCATAAGAGAGGGCAAGGTAGCGGTGTGCCTGAGCATCGTACTGATCAGGATTGCCGCCGATGTAGGCCAAGAAAGCCTCGATGCCCGGCGCATAGGCCGCGGCTTGATAATCGACAAGGCCGCGCTGGAAATCATCCACGGGCACCTCTGCCTTGACCAGTTCGACAAGACCAAGATAGCTGTCGTACGACCCGGGGTACTCTTCAATGCCTTTCGTGAAGCGCGCGTAAGCGGCTTCGACATCTCCCTTCGCCAGTTCGGCAGCGCCCGCCAGGTAGGTCATCTGGCCGCGCGTGGATTCAGTCTTGGCCTTGTCGTGAATGATGTCATATTGGGCAACGGCCGCGTCCTCTTCCCCGGCGGCCAGGTAGGCGGAGGCAAGCAGCAAACGATTTTCAACTTCTTTGAGGATGTAGGCGGGCGCCTGCACCGCCGCTTCATAAGCCAGCAGGGCGGAAGCGTCATCACCCAGCGCTTTGTGCGCTTCAGCGATGCGCGGATAAACATAGGCGCCCAATTCCGGCTCAGCAAGCAGGTAATCCTCATAGGCGGCGATCGCCCTCTCGAATTCACCCTGGCCTACGTACGCTTGGCCCAGTGAAAAATGGATCTCCGCGGGGACAGCGGCAGCTCCCTGAAGGGCGATCAGCTGGTTGAATATCGTGGCCGCATCAACAAGGCGTTCTTCAGCAAGATAGGCATGGCCAAGAATTGATAGGGTGTTCGCCTGCTCTTCTACCTCAAGGCCGGGCTCCTGGCGCAGCGCTTGGCTAAACTGCTCAGCCGCGGCTGCGTAGTCGCCCATCTCCTGTGCCTGCTTGCCCAGGGAGAGTCGTTCGTCAAGAGCCGGCGTGGCCGACGGGGGCACCGCCGTCCCAGCGGGGCTGCCGGCCGGCTCCGCAAACTGCTCCTGGTCTATGGTAGAGCGCGTAATCAGCGGCGTGGGCAGGGGCCGGGTCGGCGCATTTTGGTCCAATGTGGGCGTGGGATCGGATTCTGCCGGCTTGAGGACGACCGTAGGCAGAGGCGCCTGGGTGCTCACCGGCAGCGCTTGGTCCGGCTCCTGCGCACATCCGGCAGTGAGCGTTAGAATGAGCAGTGTCAGGACGGTCCAGAAGATGGTCCGTCCTGACCTATTTTCAACAATCAACATCAATAGGCGGCCGTATCCGATTGCACACCCCAGGGATCAGGATGCTCAGGTCTTTTCTTCCTCTTGCGCATCATCCAAGATTTGGGCAAGTGTATCCTGTGCTTCTCCGGCAGCGGCTTGTTCTTTCTGCTCCTTAATCTCCTCAGCGGCTTTCGCGACGTCTTCCGCCTCCGGCTGTACGGGAACTTCTTGCACGATCACCTGCGTTTCGCGCTTACCGCGCAGCAATTCCCAGCCGACAACAAGGGGGGCAAGTTGGGTCAGGGCCATGGCAAAGGGCAGAATCGTGCCCACCAGGCGGATGGTTCCTACATTGTTGGCGATTTGCACGCGCGTCTGCTCTATGCCGTCGACAAGCTGGTCGATCAAGGCCAGGTATTGATCAAACAAGGGAATAAATTTGGCGAGTTCGGCATTTAGCGCGGCGACATCGCCAGAGGCGGCAAGCAAATCCTCGCTTAATACTTGCAGATTGGCCGCAGAGGTTTGTAGTTCGCCTTGCAGGAGCCGCAGCTCTTCCGGCAAACCCTCCAAGCTTGTGCCCAGGGCGGTGATTGATTCGTCAAACGGCTCTTGTGGGTTGTACTGAATTCCCAGATCCCACTGGAGTTCGATGGGATTGAAGGGGATAGGAATCGTCTGCTTGATCTCAAAATCGCTGAGCCTGGTCAGAGCGTCGTCAACAACGCCGGCGACCTCGGCAATGTTGGGAACGGCGTTCTCGATCGCCTCGATATTCGCAGGAAGCTGGTCGGTGATGACGGTCGACATCTGATCAAGAAGCGGAACGGTATCCGCAACTGTCTGGGAAAGATTGGCTGTTGTTTGAGCGGCCGTATCCAGAGAACCATTCATCGAAGAGAGGGTCGACTGCGTCTGAACGAGGGTGGCGGACACCGTTTCCAATGTTTCTACGGTCAAGGTGAGGGCGCCGTCCACCCCTTCACCAATCTGATCGAGCACCGGGCCAAAATAAAAGGCTGCCGCTCCCAAAATGATGAGCACTACGACAGATGCCAAGATAATAATGAGACCCAATAGACGTTTTAACATGGCAATTCCTCCTTGTCCATGAGGCGTCAATCAACGTGCCGCCTGCTTATTTGTACAACGATTACCCTCTTTTGTGTAGTCAAGAACAAGAACAGCTTTGTCGGCGGCCACCGGACCGCGCCCCGCCGCCAGCGCTGACTATTTTTTCGCGATGGCGCCTCTGTGCCACACGTGCCGCCGATCTCATTCAGTGCTCTTCGTTGATCGTCTGCAGCACCGACGCGCGCGTGATTTGACCGTGCTGCTCTTGAGCAAGCTGCAGCGTGCGCCATAATGACTGGTAGGCTTGATAGGCGGGCCAGGCATAGGGTCCAGGTATCTCGTCAAAGGGTGTTACCTGGGAATAGGCGGATAGGAACTCCGCCGGGAGCTGCCGCGGATCGGTAGGCTGCAAAGGGGCTTGCCCACCGGCAAGGAAGGGCATTTCTTGGGCGTCGTAGCGGGCGGCGGCGGCGGCCGTCGTCTGCGGCAGCCAGTGCCCAACAACGGCGACGACGTTGGGGTCGATGATCAATGAGCCGGCCGCTGCCTCTGCGTAATCAGGATTCCCACCGTCGTCCAGGGCGACCAAGGCGACGCGCGTGCCGTTGATGCCCCCGGCGGCGTTTAGCTCACGCACGGCAAGGCGCGCGCTGTAGAGCGCATCATAGCCGATAGCGCGATCGTGCCCCTCAAATGGGGCAACGAGGGCGACCTTGACAACGGGATCAACGCCGCGGCAGCCTGGCAGGAGCAGAAGGAAGAAGGCGGCCAGACAGATTAGCGGTAATTTGAAGGGCGACGCCTTTGCCCTAGCGGCAGCGCTGCACATTGGCCAGGTGCTCCTCGTAGGTGCGGCTGAAAACGTGACGGCCTGGAGGATTGGATTCACAATCGACAACGAAGAACAGGAAATCTGTCTGCTCCGGCTCGGCGACAGCCTGCAGCGCAGCAGTTCCAGGATTGGCTATCGGGCCGGGCGGGATGCTGGAGATAATGTAGGTGTTGTAGGGATGGTTCACTTCAAGATCGACGAAAAAGAGGGGCGCCTTCCACCAATTTTGGCTTTCATCCTGGTAGCCGAGTGCGTATTGGACGGTAGGATCGGCCTGCAAAGGCATCCCTTGGCGCACACGATTTAAGTAGACGCCGGCGATGCGCGGCTTCTCTTCAGCGACCGGCGTCTCGCGGACGACGATAGAGGCGAGCGTCACCGCCTGCGGGAGAGAAAGACCCTGCGCGCCGTAGGCCTGGCGCATCGCAGGCGTAACCTGGCGATCAAAATTGCGCAGCATCTCCTCGATCAGGTACTGCGCGTCAGCGCCGGCGGGCAAATGATAGGTGCCTGGAAAAAGATATCCCTCCAGCGTGGCATCCACATCCAGAGAATTGAGGAATGTGTAGGGAGCGAGATCGAGGCGCGTTTGTCGTTTGGCAAGGGCGAGAAACTCGGCGGAATCGATGGCGGCGGGAGAAACGGCGGCGAGATAATCAGCCATCTCCTCAAGGCGCATCCCCTGCAAGAAAGTAATAGAGACGTCCAGCGCTGATCCCTGGGTGATTGCTTCCGCCAGTTGAGGGACGGTGCGACGGCCGTCCAGGGTAAACTGTCCCGCCTGGAGGCGGGAATCGAGGCCGTAGAAGCGCAAGTAGTTCAAAAAGAGGGCGGGATCATTAAGCAAGCCGGCGGCGGCAAGCTCTTCGGCAACGGAGCCGGCCAGGGCGCCAGGAACAATGGCGAAAGGGACACTGCTGTTCGTGCCCGCCGGCTCATTCAGGGCGTCCAGATTTTGGGCAAGGTAGTTTTGCAGCATCAAGCGCCTGAGCACATTTAGTTCAGGGTCCGCGTCGGAAAGAAGGATGCCCGATTCACGAACCGCGGACTGCCGGGAAACAAAGAGAACGACCACGGCAAGGGAAAGCACACAGGTCATCACCAGGAGCAAGACGAAGAGTTGAAAACAGCCGCTGCGTCCGCCGGAAAGCCTTTGTGGTGCGTTTGATAAGCTCATACGATCTTGATCAACAAGGCTGATTATGCCGCGCCGGCATGGACGTCGAGATATTCCTGCAAGATGAAGGCGGCGGCGACAGCATCGACACTATCTTTTAGCTGTTTTCCGCGCTTGCCGCGCGCGCGAAGACTGGCCTCAGCCTGTTTGGTCGAGTAGCGTTCATCCCAGAAGGTGAGCGGGCAGCTGATACGCTCGCTCAATTCGGCCGCATAGTCGCGCACCCAGGCCGCGCGTTGGCCTTCTTCGCCGCTCAGGGTGATGGGCAAACCCATGACCACCAGTGTCACAGCCTCTTGTTCGACAATGTCCGCCAACCGTTGAAAATCTTCCTTGCGCGACTTGCGCGGGATGACATCATAGCGGCTGGCAATCATGCGCGTGCTATCACTAATGGCCAGACCAATTCGTTTTTCGCCCAGATCGATTGCCAGCGCTTTGCCTTTCATTTCCATCTATGGCGCTAGGATAGCAAAAAAGGGTCGTTTTGACCCTTCGTTTGCTTGACGATCCTTGTGCTTTTGGCTTGAGACGAAGGGAATGCGCGCGCGCTGCGTGCTTACCCTTCCTTTTGCAGCGCCTCGGCAACGAGCGCGGGCACGGCGGCAAGCGCTGCAGGCAGTTTTTGCGCGTCATGACCGCCGGCCTGGGCTATGTTCGGTCGTCCGCCACCCCCGCCGCCGACGATCCGGGCCACATCACGCACCAGGTCTCCTGCTTTAAGACCACGGGCAATCAGATCATCACTTACCCTGGCAACGATTACCGGCTTGCCATTGCTTACAGCAGCCAAGACAGCCACGCCGGAGCCAAGTTTGTCCTGGAACCAGTCGCTCATCTCACGCAGATTATCCACGCTGCCCACGTCAACCTGCGCAGCCAGGAGATTCACGCCATCCAGATCAACAACCTGGGCGAGCAAATCAGTCAACTGGGTGCGCGCGAGTTTGCTGCGCAAGGCGGCGAGCTCTTTGTGTTGGGCACGGTTTTCGGCCAGCAGGGATTCCAAGCGATGCTGCGCTTCATCATCGGGCACACCGAGCAGATCGATCAGCCGGTCCAGCATCGCCAGACGGGCTGTCATCAGCTCCTGGGCAGCACGCCCGGTGACCGCTTCGACACGCCTTGTTCCGGCGGCAACAGCGCTTTCGCTGACGAACTTGAACAGGCCGATATCGTTTGTTTCCTCGACGTGCAGCCCACCGCACAGTTCATAGCTGTAGGCGTCGGGGCCCACTTCGCGGCCGATGCTGATTGTGCGCACAACGTCGCCGTATTTTTCACCAAAGAGGGCCATCGCACCCTGGCTGATCGCTTCCTGTTGATCCATATAGTTGATCTTGACCGGGTAATTGGCGGTGATGGCCTGGTTGATCCCCGCCTCAATGGCCGCGAGCTGCTCGTCGGTCAGCGCTTCGCCATGTGAAAAGTCGAAACGAAGACGATCGGGGGCGACCAGGGACCCGGCTTGAGTCACGTGTGTTCCCAAGTGGGCGCGCAGTTCCTTGTGCAAAATGTGCGTGCCTGTATGGTTGCGGCGGATATCATCGCGGCGCTGGTCATCAACTTCGAGGATCACCTCGTCCCCCAGTTCAAAGGCGCCGCTTTCCACTTGGCCAACATGGACAACAAGCCCTGGAATGGGACGGTAGACATCGTCAACGCGGAACAGGGCGGCTCCTGTGGAGGAGCGAATAATGCCGGTATCGCCTACTTCACCGCCAGCCTCTATGTAGAAAGGGGTGGCGGCAGTTACGAGCTCTGCTTCCTCACCCACCTTCAGCGCTTGCACAAGCTGCCCATCGCGGATCAAGCCAAGTAATTCATCGGCTAGCGCCGGTCCGGCATAGGGATCGTAGTCTACGCCGGCTTCCAGTTGTCCAGAGCTGCGCAGTTGATTGAGCAGTTCGCCATAGACGGAGCCTTCCGTCTGATATTGGCCGAAGGCGCCCGACCCGCTGGCCAAGACGTGTGCTTCACGGGCCCGCGTATAGCCTGCTTCATCGATGGTGATACCGCGACCCTGGATGATGTCTCTGGTGATCTCAAGCGGCAGGCCATAGGTGGCGTAGAGATTGAACGCCGTCTCGCCCGATATTTCAGTCTCGCCGGCGGCAGCCAATTCTTCCCTTATTTCCAGAAGGCGAACAATGGCGGTGTCCAGGGTACGTGAGAAGCGCTCCTCTTCCTGGGTCAACGTATTCAGAATGTGCTGACGATGAAGCCTGAGCTCAGGATAGACATCGCCCATCTGGTCGATGTAGACCTGGGCAACTTCAGCGAGGAAAGGATGTACAAAACCGGCCTGGCGGCCGAAGCGCGCCGCGCGGCGAATGAGCATGCGCAGAACGTAACCGGCCCCAGTGCTGCCGGGGCGCACGCCGTCCCCGATGAGGAAGGTGGCTGCACGGCCGTGGTCGGCGATAACGCGGTAACCAACATACTTTTCGGCGCGATCTTCAGGAGAATCGCCGAGCATTTCCTGTACACGATCCATGGCGGGGGTGAAGAGATCTGTTTCATAATTGCTGCCTGCGCCCTGCATAATGCGCGCCAGACGTTCAAATCCCAATCCGGTATCAACGGAAGGGCGCGGCAGATCCGTGAGTGTGCCATCCTTTTCGCGATTGAACTGCATGAAAACCAGGTTCCAGAATTCCAGAAACTCTTCATCGTCGTCGGCATTCAAGCGCGAGGGGTCGCAGGTCTCCATATCGCCGATGTAGTAGAACATCTCGGAATTGGGCCCACAAGGGCCGATATCACCCATCTCCCAGAAATTATCCTTCTTCCCAAAGCGCAAGATTTTCTCCGCGGGCAAATATTTCTGCCATAGGTCGAATGATTGATCATCCTCGGCGTAGATGGTGGCCCATAGGCGCTGTGGCTCGAGCTCCAGGACAGCGGTAGCGAACTGCCAGGCGAAATCAATCGCGCCTTCTTTGAAATAATCACCAAAAGAGAAATTACCCAACATTTCGAAAAAGGTATGGTGGCGCGGTGAGGGTCCGACATTTTCGAGATCGTTATGCTTGCCGGTCACACGCATACACTTTTGGGACGTTGTCGCGCGAACATAGGGTCGTTTTTCTTTGCCCAGAAATACGTCGGCAAACTGGTTCATTCCCGCGTTGGTGAATAGCAGAGTCGGGTTGTCTTGCTGGGGCAGCGGTGAACTGGGCACAATCTGATGGGCGTGCTCTTCAAAGAACTCCAGAAACGCCTGCCTGATTTCATTCCCTGTGGTTGGTTTCATCTTCTTGCTCACTTTTTCGATGCGTGTGTTTCTCATTCGCAACAAAAAACCGCCAGACTGGTTGACCCTGCCCGACGGTTGTTGAAGTCTGTAGACTGAATAATATCAGAAAGCACAACAAGCCAGGGCAGGAGCCTGGCCGGCAGCAGCGGCCGCGGCCGCGTCTCTTTCGCAAAAAAACTCTTTAAAGTGCTTCATGATTGTAAGGCGCATGGTATCAAACAGCGATATGGCTGTCAAATACTCCTATTTGCGCCGCTGCGCATTGTTTCAAGGCTGCGGTTCGGAAGCAGCGGGCAGCGGGAAAACAAGACGATCGTCAGGAATCCGCTGCCCGTTTTGCGCATCGACTGCAGGCAGTCTTTGGAAGGTTTCGCCGTCTTGCCTATAGAAACCGACGCCGATCTGGAGATCGCCAAGCGGCACTTGATCAAGCTGAATGAGCAGGGTGTCAGCAACGATCTCGTCTTGCTGCCACTGGCTTGTAGGATAGCTGTTACGGCGTGCATGGCCATCGACTTGGAACAGAATTTCTTCTGTGCGGCCGTCAAAGAGGTGGACAAAGCGCACGGCATCTTCCTCACCGGGCTGCATGGCCTGCCAGTAAAGTGTGAGCTGCCAGGTGGACTCTGACAGGGGCTCGATTTGGTAGCCGTGCAGCTTGAGGGCCTCGTCAAACAGCGCCGGCCGCGGCGTTACGGCCGGTGGAAGCGAATAGACAGGCTGGTGCTTCCGGAAAACCAGTTCTTCTCCCTGAAATTGAAGATCCCCCAATTTACGTGTGAGTACCAAGTCGCCGCTCTCTACTTCATAGAGCCGGGCAACCAGGGTGGCTTTGAGGTCGCGAGGGAGATTCTGAGGCAAGGTGAGCGCCAACCAATCATCGACGGCGATGCCAGGCGTCCATTCGCTGCTGGGCAAGAATCCATAGCCAGGCTGTGTGTCCAGCTGGGCCAGCCAACTACCCGCTTCATCGAGCAGTAAGAGGGAAGCGTTGTAATTGTGGCTCAAGGGGGTTTGCGTGCTCCAGGCTAACTGGACATCCAACGTCGAAGAGTCGCGCAGCTGAGCACCCACTGCTTCTACGTCAAGCGAGGAAGTGCCGCCGACAACCGGGCGCTGGTTGGTCACGCGCAGCGGGCGCAAGAAGAGGTCGCCACGCGGGCGACCGGAAGGCATGAGGGGCCGTCCCACGTCCATCGTTAGGCGCGGAATGAGCATGCCGGCAGGGGCGTTTTGCGGCAGCGGTAGGTTGACGGTTATTTGGCGGCGATCCAGGGGGGCGCGTTCAACGGCAATTGGCAGCGGCTGTGGCGAGAAGGCGGGCCAGGTAAGCGCCGGCGTTCCCAGGGCAAGGGTGAGGCGATCCTCATTTGCTTCTGAAAAGAACAGGGTCACGGCCAGATTCTCACCGGCAGCAAGTTGGTCGCGGTCGTACTCGTAAGAAATCAGGGTGGTTCCGCTGCTGAAGGGTATCCCTTCTTGATCGTGGTGCAGGTAGGCCATCTGCGCAAAATCCCAGGTGAGGGTGTCGCCAGAGAGCCTTTGCTGCGGCCAGAAGCGAAAAAGGAGCAGGAAGAGGGCAAGGGCGCCGGCGGCGACAAGCGCCGTGCGCCCGATGCGCGGCGCACGGCGCCCTTTCGCCGCCAGGAAGAGGGCGACGATCAGGGCGGCGAGAGAAAGCAGCTCGGCAAGGAAGCGAACCGGGGTGCGTGTGAGCCGCAAGGTCACGGTATGCTCTCCTGGAGGGAGTTGAATCTGGATGAGGCCGGATCCGGGCGCTGCCGCCAGTTCCACGGGCCGGCCGTCCACAGCGACCCGCCAACCGGGCCAAGCGATGACCGGGAATAGTGCGCTGGCTCCCTGTTCCCCGGCCAGGAGCGACCATTCCTGGCGAGCGGCGCGATCTTCGAGCTGCCTGACTTGCAGAAGATCTCCGGCCAGGGTACGCACGCCGCTTCTTTGACCCTGATTGAGCCAGGCGCTGGTGAACGGGCGCGGTCGCACGGTCTGCGGCAAGTATTCGGCGCTGACGGTGCTGCCAATATTGCCGCTGAACCATTCATACTGGGCCAGGGGGCCGGCGGCACTGTCCCCATCAGTGAGCAGCAGATGGTCGGTGCGCAGCCCGGCGAAGCTGCTGACAATCAGAATAGCGGCCGCGGTGAGGGACAGGACGCGACAGTAAGGAAGGAGGGCCAGGGCGCCGATAGCCAACGAGGCGGCAAAGGCTTGAATGGATAGGAAGCGCCAGGGAAACTGCGTAAAGGGCAGCAGCGGTAGGTTGTCCCAGAGGAACAGCGAGAGCGGCATAATCAGAAAGGAGGAAATGGCCAGAGTCAGGAGAATGAAGAGAGCCGTTCCCCGTTCTAGAGTCCGCGTGCGCCAAGCGGCAGCGATTAGGGCCAGAGAGCCGGCGAGCGCGGCGGCGGCCTGCACCAGGCCCATACGAAAGGCCTTTCCACCAGCTACGTCAAAGTCAAACAGAGCGGAGGTCTGGACGAGATCAAGCCCACGAAAATGGTTGGTATAGGAGAAGTACCCTTCGGTTACCGGTCCCAACTGGGCGAAATGCTGTTCAGCCAGCGCGGGCAAGAAAAACCAGGCGGACAAGGCGAGCGCCAACAATCCGGCGGCAAGCACGGGCAGAAGGGTGCGCAGGCGCCGGCCGGAGAAGCGTGCCGAAACAGGTGATCGCACAGTGTTGGGCAGGGAAAACCAACGTATTAGAACGAATAAAAGGAGGAAAGGGGTAAAGATCAGGGCTGAAATGTTGTGGCTGAGGATGAGGGCCGCATAGGCCAGGGACAGGGCGAGAATACGGCCGTAAGGAAAGCGGCCGTGCGGCGCGGCCAGCAAGCGATCAGCGGTCAAGATCACCCAGGGGTAGAAGGCCATGGCCCAGAACTCGGCGAGGGAATCGCCGCGTACATAGACATTGACGAGATGGAATGGCGCAGTTGTGTAGGCAACAGACGCCAACAGCGCCGCCCACTCAGTGCGCAGCCAGCGACGGGCAAGGAGAAACATACCGGCGGCGGCGGCCAAGAATCCCAGCAGCTGCGCCACCTCGATAGAACGGATGAGGCTGAAACCGAGGAAACGAAAGAGAGCAGCGATGTAGATTGAAAGGGGGGCATAGTAGTTGAAAAAGGGGTAGCCAAAGCCGTAGTTGGCGTCGCCCATCCAGCGCACCGGAAAATGTCCGTCACGCAGGGCGGCTTCCATTTGCTGCAGGCGCTGCAAGAGGAATGGGCTGTCTCCCCCTCCTCTTGTATTCAGTAGGCCGGGCTCGCCGATCAGGGGCCAGGCGGCGAAAAAAGCGACGGCGAGGGCAGCGAGGAATACGAACGAGATCGCGGCGCCACGCTGCGAACGAGAACGCTCTTTCGTCTCAGCTGAGGCAGACATGGCTGTAGAAGAGATCGACAAAGAAAACGGTGTCTGAGTGCTGCGCTCTACCCATCAACTGGCCGCCGCCTGCACCAGCGCAAAACCTAATCGCGCCGGCGGGAGAATTTTTCGCGCGCCGGATTAGCGGCGCAGCAAGAAGAACAGGAGCAGGCCCAAGAGGAGCACGCCAATGAGAATGACGACCAGCCCACTCAGAGCCAGCGGGCTGAACCCTGCGTCCGGCGCACTTTCCGCAGCCGGGGCAGCCCCTTCTTGTCCCGCCTCTGCAGGATTGGCAGCGCCGGCCGTGCCGGCAGCATCATCCTGACGAATGCGGCTGCCAAAGGCGACCACGACTGTGTGGCCGTCTGTCGCCGCGACCAGGGCGTTACCGGCGGTCGTCATTTCCAGGCGACCGGGCAGCTGCTGAGCGACCTGGTAGGGTCCCGGCGGCACACCCTGGAAACAAACCGGTGTCTCTGATCCGTCAGAAATGGCTTGGCCCACAACCTCAGACTCACTGGCGACTACCATGGTTATACCGGCCATATAGCCTTCGTTGTCATCTAGTAAACCGTTGCCGTTTTCGTCATGAAAAGCGTTGACGCAAATAGTGCCTCCGCTCCCCGCCACAGGCTCACTTGTCGGCTCCTGTGCTGGTTCAGGTTCCTGCGCCGGTTCAGGGTCCTGGGGTGGTTCTTCAGCCGGAGCCGTTTCCGCGGGCGGTTCGGCCTGGGCGATCACGTCCGTCGGGTTGGGCGGCTGCGTCGCCGCGGCGGCCGGCGGTTCCGTTGGTGCGGGCACAGGTGTATTGGCGGCCGGCAGGGCAACGGCAACCAACTGGGCATTGTCGAACCACGTATCCAGGTATTGGCGGCACTGATTTGAGCCGGGTACGCCCAAATCGGCGGAGGTGAATACGGTAATCTGATCGCCGGCTGCCGCGGTTTCAACAGCAAATGTTTGCCAGCTGTCGTGCGGCGATCCGGCGGCGCCCCAAACGACATCCGCATCGCTCCAGACGCCGCTGCCGTTGGGATCTATGCCGGCACGAATGTTCATGTTGATGCCGAATTCTGAGGGAGCGGGTGAGGCCTCGCTGGTCGTTCTGCCTTTGGATGCGAAGGAGAAGCGGTAGGTCGCGCCGGGTGTGGCGGCGACTGTTTGCATGACGCCGCCGGACCACGTGTCCCAGTTGTTGCCGATATACTGTGACGTGACGCCATCCGTGACAAATTGACCACTCGTTTCCATGTTCCACTTCGGCAAATAATGGTAGCCGTCGAGGCAGTCATCTCCGACCTTCTCCGTTTGCAGTGCCCAGGTGGTCCATCCTTCGGCCGCGCCATTGACAAAAGGTTGTTCGAAACTGGCGTTCTGCAGGAGATTGTCTTCCTGCTGCACGGGAAGGGCCAGCACGGGGGCAGTTACCAGCAATAGGAGCATAAGGGCCGGCAGCATGAGGGTTGTTGTGAATTTTCTCTTCTCCATAATCGTTCTTCCGCCAATTCTTACTCTGTATTTGTACGACGCCGGTAGGCAATAACGAAGGTTAACACAGCCATCCCTGCTAGCAAAACGAAGGCAGCAATGGCTAAGCCAAGCATGAGAGAAGCGCCACGGTTCGCTTCAGCGGCCGCTTGTGCAGGCAGGGTCGGGGTGGCCTGCGGCGTGAGGGCAAGGCGCGTGCGCAGCTGCTGGTCGGCATCCGGGGTCGGATCGGTCACCTGCGGATCGGCGTCATAACTGCCAAAGGCGAGGTTGAGGACGCTGCCCTCCGACAGGGTGATGGCCCAATCTCCTGCGGACGTAAGCGTTTCTTTCTTCGTGATTGAGCGCGTCACATGATAGATGCCGGGCAGAAGGTCTTCCAGACAGAAGGGCTCGCTCAGGCCATCACTGACGTAGTTGGCGACAACTTCCTGCTCATTGTAGATCGTGAAGGCGACATTGGATCGGTAGTTCTCGCCTTCATCGAGGATGCCGTCTTTGTCCGCATCATTGTAGGCGAGCATGCAAACGGCCGTGCGCGGACGGGCAATGGTCGGCGTCGCGCTTGGCGGCGGGAGCGTCGCTGTAGGAATATCCGACGTCGCCGTGGGCGGCGGCGTTACGCGGGCAACCTGGAGCAGGTCACCTGGGCGGAGCACAACCGATTCATCGAGTTCGTTCAGCTCCAAGAGCTGGGGGATAGTCAATCCCGCGCGCGCGGCGATGGCCCACAAGGAATCGTCCGGCTGCACCTCGACATAGATGATGCCCTGCGCATCAGGCGTGTTCGTGGGAAGCTCTTGGGCCTGCAGTGGGGAAACCAGCAGCAATAAGAATGAAACGCATGAGATCAGTGCCAGGGCGGGAATTGCCGCAGTTCCCGCTAGAGACCAGGATTTCTCTCTATTCTTCCCCTCTTGGGAACGCCATTGTCTACGGCCATTCATCGCAAGCGCCTATCTGTCTTCAAGAGACCAGGTCGTCCCCAGTTCATCACCGAGGGCATCATAGAGAGGCAGTCGCTCCCCGGTGGGGGCATTGTATAAGCCAAGCGTTACGCTGTGCCGGCCGCTGTCGAAGGCTTCGCTCAACTCTATCGTCCGTGACTCGCACAATTGTATATCTGGCTGCCACCACTCGTTTTGCCATCGTCCGGCGGCAATAGGCAGATCTTGCTGTCCAATCAAACCGCCGGGTCCGGAAACGTGAACAAAGGCAATGAGCTCCTGATCGAGCACCTCGTCAGCCGTCCAGTATATATCAATTTGCAGGGTATGGGGGTCGATTTGAAGGAGGTGCACATCCTGCAAGCTGACCTGGCCGGCAAAGTTGGCCAATGGGGTTGAGGGAGGCACGGGCAGCGGCTCAATGCCGTATCTGACATAGAGTGGGTAGGCGGATTCCTCCAAATCGCCTTTGGTCAGGGCGCCTTCCTGCACAGTGACCAGCGCGGGAGGAACCAGCAGGCGCGGGATATAATCAAGGGAATCGTAAGGCCAGGTGTAGATCGCGGCCGGGGCAGCAACCGCGTCCGGCAGCTCATCCGTAGATAGATAGCGGGTGATGCGGCTCTCTTCAGGGAGCAGAAATTCCAAGGAAGGCCAGCTGGACCACAGGCGATCGTCAAGATAGACATCCGTCTGATCATCTTCGGCGATCAGTTCTTGGGCAAGCTCCGTGGCCGCCGCTTCAAAGGCATAGGCTGCCCGCGGATCACGGGCATAGTCGAGATAGTCAGTTATCGTCCAGAGGAGGCTGCCGGCGAGCAGGCCGGCCACAAGTAGGGCACGCAGCGACGATGGCAGACGGGGCCACTGCCAAATACAGGCCAAGCCCAGCGCCGGGAGAAGCACCAGCGCCGGTAAGACGCCGGCGGCGCGTAGGAAATGGGGCGCATCCGCGGCCAGCAGCGTGGGCGCCAGCATGACGAGAAGCCAGAGGAGGAGAGCAGCGGCCGGCAGTTTGCGCCAGCTGCGCAAACAATAGGCCAGACCCAATAGAAAGGGAATCGCCAGCAGCGGGTCAAAAACGGGCCTGCCTGCGGGATTGTGGCGCAGAATGGAATCGCCGCGCCAGAGGAACATGCCCAGTGTCGATGTGATGTTGCCGGCCAGCGCATGCAGAACTGAGGTTTCGTACACATCCGGATTAAGAATGGAAACCTGCCCGCTGCGTCCTAAGAAGAGGTCAGGCTGCCACCAGATCTGCACGACCAAGGGCAGCAGGATGAGCAAAACGCCGGCGAGGAAGGCAAGCGCTCCCGGCCATAAATAACGAGCGCGGCCTGTTAGGAGCAGATAGAGCACGAGCAACAGGAGCAGCAGGGGCGTCAATTGAAAGGCGAGATAGGTATAGAAACCGAGGCCGTAGATCAAGCCGGCCACGCCCCAGATCCATGCTTTCTGCCGGCGGTACGCTTCCGTGGCCAACCAGAAGGTGAGGACGAGAATGGGCACGACCAGAATTGTGCGCAGGCCAATGCGGCTGAGATGGACCGGCCAGAGGGTAATGGCCCAGATCCAAGCGGCAAGCAGACCCGTTCGCCAGCCAAACCAGGCCCTGCCCAGGAGATAGATAGGCAGCGTGGTCAAGGTACCGGCGAGGGCGGCGGCAGCGCGAACGGCGAACAGGGTCTGTCCCCAAATGGCAATGGCTATGGATGTCAGGTAAATGTAGAGGGGCTCACGGCCGTTGTTGGCCGGAAAATAGAGCGCGAATTGTCCATCGAGCAGTTTGAGCGCATCCAGTCCGTTAAATGCTTCATCGCGGTAGAGTCCCGAGGGGAACCGGTCCAGACCCCAAAAGCGCAGCAAAGCAGCTACGAGCAGGGCCAATAGCAACAAAGCCCACTCCAGGGTGGAGGGGCTTAGGAGTAAACTCGAGCCAGATTGCAATCGCTTGCGCAATTTTGTCAAAGCGAGGCAAGTATAGCAAAATACTTCTTCGGGTCAAAGCGCGGCCGCGACCGACTGGCGAGAGCCGCAAGCTTAACGAGAAGATTTTGTCGATGCGTGTACTTATGATATCCAAGGCGTGCCTGGTGGGCGCCTATCAAACGAAGCTGGAGATGATCGGGCAGTCCGAAGATATTGAGCTGCTGGTCGTTGTGCCGCCCTCCTGGGACGATCGTGCAGGGCAGGTTGACCTGGAACGAAGCCACACGGACGGTTACACACTGCTCGCTGACCCTATCCGTTTCAATGGCAGCTACCATCTGCATTATTACCCGAAATTGGGGCAGCGGCTGGATGCGTTCCAACCGGACATCGTCCACATTGACGAGGAACCGTATAATCTGGCGACTTGGCTGGCGTGGCGGCAGGCGAAGGCAAGGGGAGCGAAAACGCTTTTCTTTAGCTGGCAGAACCTGCAGCGCAGGTACCCGATCCCCTTTCGCAGCATGGAGAAACAAGTTCTGGCCGGCGTAGACTACGCGATCATGGGCAACCATGACGCGGTCACTGTATGGCACGGCAAGGGGTATCGCGGTGCGTACGCCGTGATCCCCCAATTTGGCGTTGATCCCGCGCTGTTTCAGCCGGCACGGCGCCGCGAGAGCGGGCGCGGGTTTGTTATCGGATCGGCCAACCGGCGCCTGGTGGAGGAGAAAGGGGTCGACCTTCTGCTGCGCGCGGCGGCCAAGCTTCCGGGCGTTTGGCGGATGAGTATCGCCGGGGAGGGACCGGAAAAGCAGGCGCTGCAGCTATTGGCGCGGGATCTGGGGATTGAAAGGCAGGTGCATTTCGACGGCGCCATCCTCTCGGAGCAGATGCCCGGCTATTTGCGCCAGATGGACGTCGTCGCGCTTTGCTCGCGCAGCAAACCAAACTGGAAGGAGCAGTTCGGCCGTGTGCTGATAGAAGCGATGGCCAGTGCGGTACCTGTCATTGGGTCGGATAGCGGAGAGATCCCCAATGTTATCGGCGCGGCAGGATTGGTGTTTGCGGAGGATGATGTCGACGCTCTGCATAAACATTTGCTAGAATTGATGCAGTCGGAAGAAATGCGCCGCAGCCTGGGACAAGCCGGCCGGCAGCGCGTTATGGACCTGTACACGCAGGCGCAGATCGCTGCGCAGACCGTGGCCGTCTATCAGGAAATGGCGGCGTCATGAATGACGACCGCTTTCAGCTCTCGTGCAGGCAAGCGGGCTTCCACCTTTAAGCAATGGATGAGCAAACAAAAGATCCGCGTGATCACGCTGAAGAAAGAGGCGGGCCAACCATCGGCCGTATTCTGGGCATCACCTTTGTTGCCGCGGCCGTTGTCGCCGCCCTCTATCTCCTGGTAGGGTACTTCGCCTGGGAGAGCGGCCAGACGCTGCGCGACGAACGTGAACAGGAGATGCAGGCGCAGCAGCAGACACGCCAGGTAAGTCTGGCGCAGGATGACATTAAGCAAGGGAGTTATGATCTTGCACTGCGGCGGCTGGAGTGGGTGCTGGAAAAGGACCCGGCCAATGAAAAGGCGCTTGCCCTGCGAGAGCAAGCCCAGGCCGCTCTGAAGACAGCATTGACGCCGGTCACACCCCCTACGCCGACAGCGATTCCGGATCCGACAGTACGCATGAGTGACCAGGTGGAGCCAGAAGAAGAGTTGGCGCGTCTGCAGCGCTTGCACACGAGGGAACAGTGGGAAGCGCTCTTGCCGGCCGTTCAGGCGATGCAGCGCCAGTTTCCAGGCTTTGAACGCATGGAGAGCGACCGGTATCTCTATGACGCTTACTTGAATCTGGGGCTGCAGCAGATTCGTGGCGATCAGATTGAGCAGGGAATCAACAATCTGACGCAGGCTGAACGATTGGGGGATCTGCCGCAGGAAGCGCTGGACTATTGGTATTGGGGGGATCTTTACCTGGAAGGCATTGCTTATTATGGCGTTAACTGGGCCGTCTCCAGCAGCGTTTTCCGTGATTTGTGTCTCTCGGCACCCTTTTTCCAGAATGCTTGCGATAAATTATTCGAATCACTGGTTGGTTACGGCGATCAATATTTATTCAATGAGGATTATTGCCCTGCCGTTGATATCTTCCGTGAGGCGCGGCAGTACGGCAGCAGTGCCACTCTCGGTGAAAAGCTGAGCGAATCGGTTGAAGGATGTACGCAGGCAACGCCGACCCCGGCGGCGATCAGCGGCACTTTATCGGTCCCCGGAACGGAGCCTTTGCCTCTGCCACCAGCAAATGAGTAGCTTTCGTCCAATGTGACGGGCGTCGATATAATCACCGCGATGGCAGAGACAGGTGACCCCTTAAGCGAACGTGAACTCGATGTTCTGCGCTGCCTCGTGCATGGGGCAACAAATAAAGATATCGCCACTGATCTGACGATCAGTGAGAACACGGTCAAAGTACACTTACGGAATATCTATACGAAGCTCGGCGTTTCGTCGCGGACGGAAGCGACCACGGTGGCCATGCAGCAGGGCTATATCACCATTCCAGGACAGGTTGAGGCGCCTGCTGAGATGTCTGAAGCCGCGGCGGCAGCGGCGGAGAGGGATGATGGAGAGAGCGGCGCTGGTGCGCCCATTCCCGCCAGCGCGGAAGTCGTGTGGGAAGCGGCCCTACCCCTGCCCGCAGATTCGATAGAGCCCACACCGGCCAGGCAGCGTTGGGTGCGCATCGCCGGCATCGGCATCGCCGCCGGGTTGGCGCTGGCAGCGGCTTTTTTCTTTCTTGGCCAGTTCGTTCTTAGTGAAGAGAGCACGCCTATCGAGGAAGCCTTTGTGGAAACGCCCATTGGCGAATCACGCTGGCTGGAAAGCAGGCCGATGCCCGATCCGCGAGCGAACATGGCTGTGGCCAGCGTGGGCCTGGACCTTTACCAGATTGGTGGGGAAACGGCCGACGGCGTCGACGGCGTTGTGCAGGTATTCGACAGCCTGGACCGCAGCTGGCGAACGGTCGCGGAAAAGCCGACGGCCGTTGCCGATGCGACGGCGGCGGAACTGTACGGAGAGCTGTATGTGGCAGGTGGGCGTATGCCTGATGGCCGGCCCACGGCGGTGGTAGAAGCGTATAGTCCGACTCAGGACGCGTGGAGACCGGTGGCCCCCTTACCGCATCCGGTAGCGGGCGGGCTGACATTGAGCGACGGCGCCTTCTTATACGTCATCGGCGGCCATGATGGCGACTCCTTTGTCGGCGCCTCTTACGTCTACGATCCGGCCTCCAACAGCTGGCGTCCGCTGCCGGAACTACCGCAGGCAAGCGCCCTGGCCACGGGCGGCGCAGTGGCAGGGAAACTGATCGTCGGCGGTGGTGAAAACGAGGAGGGAGACCTGGCGTCGTGCCATATTTTTGACCCGGCCGAATCATCCTGGTCCGCGTGCCCGGACATGCTGCTGGCGCGCAAAGGAGCGGGGTCGGCCGTGCTGCTGAACAAGCTGTATGTTATCGGGGGCGCCGCCGAAGAGGGGGAGGTCACCTACAGTGAAATGTTCGATCCTGAAAGTGAGACGTGGCAGGTGATCAATACGCCCATGCTCGTTGAGTCAGGCGGGTGGGCGCACCCCGGAGTCGGTCAGATAGAAACGCGGATCTACGCCTTGGGCGGGCAGAGCGGGGAAGAGTTAATGGCCAACAATTACGTTTTCGCGCCCCTAATCTACCAGACCTATATTCCTGCCGCTTCTTCTCCCGGAGAGGATTGAGTCTCTTGGGCAGCACTTTGGGGACCGGCATCTCGTCGAAGCAGCTCCTCATTCTTCAATTGGCGTCCGGCCCGTTTGACGATCTCCTCAAAGGCATCGGCGTAATACCAGGTGATCAGGCCCGCTGCAGACCAGGGTTTCAGAGCCTGGATCATCTGAATGCCCACCGGAGAAGCGAGTGACAGTTGAAAACTTGCCTCGGAGCTGAAATACAGGGTGTAGGCAAGATGGAAGCGGGACTCGCCGCCGGGCTGCCCTGTAATGCGGCTGACTTCACTCTTGACGAGTCCCGGCAGCTGCTCGGCGAGGGGAAGATGGGTGTAGGAGAAGAAAGTCTCTAGTTTCTCCTCATCGTCAACACGGTAGTAGATAGTCGTGAACTGGAACACGCGCCCGCCTTTCAGGTTAGGTTCTATGCTTTGCTGGTTGGCCAAAGAGCGGCCAGCTGCCGGATTGATTCCTCTCGCCGGTCGTGATAGACCGACTCCTCTAGGTTGCCGGCCTCATACGCCTCATCCAGACTGGCTATGGCATTGAGCAAATTGCTCACCTGCACATCCTGATCATCGGCCACGTCTTGTGCTTCCTCGCGCCAGCTTTGGACGGTGTAGACAGCGCCACCGGCTGCCAAGAGCAAGAGAGCGCCACCAAGCAAAATAGCCCACAAATCGTTGTCGGGGGTCCCGCCGCCGGCGACCCGCGCGGCTGGTTGGGGGCTTCCCTGCAGCGAAAAGCTGATCGCTTCTCCTGGGGCAAGAGCGGAACGCGAGTAGCTGCGAATTGGTCCCACATCGCCCATTTGCTGCACGCCTTCGCTGGTCCAGCCGTCCCCTTCAAGCTCCAAACCAATGTCGGGCATGACGATCGTGGCGTTGCCTGTTTCATAGAAGACGGGATGCCCGATGGTCATCCCTTCCTCATAGGGTAGTTCATAAGAGGCGAGTAGATTCATGGCGCCATCGCCGGGACGGACAGGCACGGTATCCGCATACCCCTGCTCAGTGGTTATGATTTCGTCGGCAGGGAGGAAACTTTCAAAGGAGCGAAATGAGCGCTGGAAGTCTACGTTCTGCGCACCGGCAGGAAGAACAAACTGCAAGGTCCCGTCATCCGGATTGCCTGTTTCGCCGACGAAAACGGAGGGCTCAAGGTTACTGAGTACATAGATTTCAGAGATCTGGACATTGTCTTCGACAAAGTCGATGATCATATGCACCTGGTTAATGTTGATCGCCGCGGGATCGGTGGTCGTATTAAAAACGACGATGGGCAGCTCCAATTGGGCATCTGCTCCTTCCACTCTTTGCGGATTGCTGCTGAAACTGAGATCGTTCTGCTCAATACTGGCCATATAGACCCAATCGCGACCGGCGTCCTGTACTTCGAACGTAAAACGGCCGTCGGGGCCTATGCTGGTTGATAAGGAAGCGGCCTCCTGCAGATCAGAGGTGAAGGCGCGCAGGGAGACTTCTCCGCTGGTAATCAATTGGTCGGTGGTGCCATTCAAGACCTGGCCGGCAAGGGTTACGGACTCGAGCGGTTGGGCCGCTGCCTGGGGATCCGCAAATTGATAGCTGAAGGTTCGTGAATAGTCGATCACGTCCCAGAGTTCATCCTCATCCAGGTCATATGCATGATCGCTGACAGCGGACGCGGGCATCCCCGCCATGACCATCTCATTGCTGCGGCTGTACCAGTAGCGCAGGTCCGTGAGATCCGTGGGCGTTTGCACACTGTCAGAAGCCTGCGGGCCGTCACCCTGTCCATCTTCACCGTGGCAGGCGAGGCAGTTTTCTTCGTAGATGAGACGGCCGTTTTCAATCGCCTCGGCAGGCGTGGAGAGGCTCAAGACAGCGGCAACGAGATTCCAACGCTGGGCGTTCTCAAGCGGATTGGAGCTGGCAGGGCCAAAGGGGGGCATGCCCCCTTCGAGAATGCCCTCGGTGATCGTCTGGAACATGACGGCGGGCACGGCCGTGCGGCGAAATTCGTCCCCAGTCAGATCACGGGGCGGCTTGGGGAGCCGGTCAGACATCTCGCCGTCTCCCTCTGCGGCCGCGCCATGGCAGTTGGCACAGCGGTCGGCAAAGAGAGGCAGCCCGCTGTGGGCATCGGGCGGGCCGGCCGGCTCAAGCGGTTCTTGGGCTGCCGCCCCATCTGACCCTGCATTTAACAAGAAAGAAACCAGTAAGAGGGATACGGCAAGCAACAAGAAGGGGCTGCGCCCGCTTTTGCTAAGTCGCGCGGATAAGGGTGTGATTCGATTCATCGGTTATTGTTTCGGCGGCGATTAAGACGGCATCAGGTTAAAGGCTGAGCTGCGTAGGCGGGCTGCCCGCAGTGGGCACAGAATTTGTCACCGGCATCGAGAGGCCGGCCGCAGTTCGTGCAGAAATGGGCAGCCCCGTTCGCGGCGGCAGCGTGCTGCTGCTTCACCTTGCTGAGGGCGGCTTCTATTTGTGCGTAGACGTCGCTGTCAACCGGTTGGGCCGGCAGTTCATCCAACGCTTTCAAGGTAACGGCCGCCTGGCTCATGAGAGCGCTGCGCTGCTGCTCATACTCTTCATCCGGCAGCTTCCCTGTATCATGATCAAAATCGAGGGCATGAATAGCGACCAGTAGGCCTTCTTTCTGATCTAGGAGCTGCTGGCGATCGCTGGTCACTTCCGGCAGCGGCGGCCGGAAAAAAGGACGTACGAGAAAGAGAGCAACCAGAATCAGGATCGTCAGAGAAAAGAGAATGGCGCCAATTGTCACAGGAATCATAGATAATTCTTTCAGAACTTCTGAGGTCTTGGAACGCAGCGCAGCCTGGTAGTTCGGCTGCGAGACCTAAGAGGCTTCGGTCAAGGGTTGATCAGGCGCCGTCCGCGCGAAGGAGTTCTTGAATCACGCCGTCCATCGTCGCCTGGTTCAGCGGACCGATCTGAACATGTTCGATCACGCCATCTTTGCCAATAAAGAAGGTTTCCGGCACGCCGGTTATTTCATAGTCGTCGGATATGTCGGTCCCCAGGTCGGGCGCGTTGGGATAGGTAATCCCGAAATCTTCTAAGTAGGAAATCGAATTGGGCTCGACATCAGCGTAGGCTACGCCGAGGAAGACGACGTCATCATTCGCGTAGCGCCGCCACGTCTCTTCAATCAAGTCTGCTTCAAGACGGCATTCGACACACCAAGACGCCCAAAAATTGAGGACGACCACTTTACCGCGCATATCTTCCAGATTGACAACGCGCTCATCCTCCCACTCGTAGCCGTCGAAAAACTGCACGTCAAAAACAGGGGCGGGTTGGCCCGCCTCCGGACGCGTGGCATTGGTTTGCACCAGCGCCCCAGCCCAACAACGCCAGCAGGCCGATGACGGCCGCCCAACCGGCCACTGTTGTCCAGCGGATTTTGCCTGGCGGGCTTTCTTCGTGCCAACTCGGGTGTTTCAATTGTTTCATTCATCTTTCTTGTTTAGTTCCTGTTCAACACGAGATAGGTAGTCATCAGCGGCAGGCGTTGGCTTATCCACCGGCGCAGGCTGTACCACCTGCACGGTGGAGACGCCGGCCGTGGGCTGCGGCTCTGTCGTGCGCAAACTGCGCATATAGCGGCTGAAAAAGAGCAGACCAAGCAAAATTAAGGCGACGGGGAGGACCCAGAGAATGACCAGACTCACGCCGCGACGGGGCGGATTGGCAAGGACACCATCCCCATATTGGCGCGCGAAATAGTTGAAGATATCTTCCTGTGTTTGTCCTTCGCCCAGCTTGGTGCGAATGAGCTCGCGCCAATCGGCGCAAGCCTGAGTCTGGCAAACATCCAGCGGCGTGTTTTCACAGACGGGACAATAGATATCTCGGGCAACTTCATTGACCTCATCATCCGAGACATTGCCATCCTGTGCGCCCACGGGCAGGACGGAAGAACGCAGTCAGGACCATGACGAGCAGCATGAGCAGCAGAGGGCGTTTATAGGCTGCTTAGCATCTTAGCAGTTCGCTCCAGTCGGCAATCAATCAGCAACGCCTATGACGCCTTGCTGCGGCCGGGTCGGCAGAGGGCATACTCTTCGCGGCGGTCAGGCCAGGCGGCAATGAGCGTGCCAATCGATGAAGATGATCGCCGCCGGCCCACACCCAATTGATCAGCGGGTTGAGGTAGACGCGGAAAGTGGCCTCGTCGGGCGACAACGGTTCCCAATCAACCAGAAGGACATAGAAATCTTCGGCGATCGTTGACCGCGCATCTGGGAATCGTCATGGGCTGCATGGTGCGCGTATACAGTTCGGACCGCGGCTGCAAGCGTTCTGACCAGATCGCCATTCTGATAGACATCAACAGTCGCTTCCGTAATCAACAGATCATCCGGACCCGGGTAGCGTTCCACCCGTTGAAAACCATTTCATAATTGCCGAGGGAAACGTGATTCGCCGCTTTGCAGGCGGATTTGCGTTTCCTGCTGGAACAACTCCGTGCCAATAATGCCGAAGGCCATGATCAACACGCCGATGTGAATCCAGTAGCCGCCATAGCGCCGCCGGTTGCGGGCCAGTCAGATTGGACGAAGGCGTTCCCACGGCGCTTTCGCCGCGGCGCATGCGCGCCTGCGTTCCCTTCCAGAACTCCAGCAGGGTCAAAATGGCCGGCAAACCCAACGATCCAGAAACCAAGCAGCGCGCCCCAGCTGCGAATGCCGAAGGCAAACAGCACAGCCGATAAACAATCGTGGCCACCAGCGCGGGCCAGCGCATAGCCATCTCCATACGCTTCAAGCTGGAGCGGTACCACATCGTCAAGCGGCGCGACGCCCATGAGCAGAAGCAGCATCGCAAAGAACGGCGCCAACGCACGCTCATAAACTGGCGGGCCGACAAATCCTTTTTCTCCGGTAAACAATTCAGAGATGATCGGGTAGTAGGTGAAGAGAAAGACGACGGCCAGGATGGCAATGATCAGGAAATTGTTGTAGAGAAAGGCGGCTTCGCGCGAGGCGCAGCGAATTGATGTGGTTGTCCGGGAGCGTTCAACGCCGACGCCGCTTGCTAATCCAGTAAGCGGAGAAAATGAACATGATGGCGATGAAGCCAAAGAACAGCGGGCCAATCGCCGACTGGGCAAAGGAATGCACTGAGGAAATGACGCCGCTGCGCACGACAAATGTGCCCAAGATGACCAGGCAGTAGGTCAGGATGATCAGGAACATATTCCACGATTTGAACATGTTCCGTTTTTCCTGAATCATGACCGAATGGAGGAAGGCCGTTCCGGCCAGCCAGGGCATCAGCGAGGCGTTTTCCACCGGGTCCCAGCCCCAGTAACCGCCCCAGCCCAGGACATCGTAGGCCCAACGGCCGCCCAGAATCAGGCCCAGGCTGAGAAACAGCCAGGCCACCAACGTCCAGCGGCGCGTCGTCGTAATCCAGCTGTCATCCAATCTGTTGGCCATTAACGCGGCCATGGCAAAGGTGTAGGGAATGGTGAAGCCGACGAAGCCCAGATAGAGCATAGGCGGGTGGATGATCATGCCCGGATGGCGCAGCAGTGGATTAAGCCCGTTGCCGTCCGGGGGGATGACATCCAGACGGGCAAATGGGTTTTCCACAAAGACCGAAATGAACAGGAAGAAAATCTGGGTCAGGCTGGCGACCATCAGCGCGTAGGGCATCAGTTCGTGTTGTTCGCGCCATTTGCTGGCCATGGCGGCGGCGGTAAACGTGGCCAGCAGCAGATTCCAGAACGAGCAGCGAACCGGCCTGCCCGCCCCACAAGGCCGTGACCTTGAGGTAGGTGGGCATCTCGATGCTGCTGACGCGCCAGACATATTCGATTGAAAAATCGTTGCGCACCAGGGAGATAATCATGAGCCGCAGGCAAGCAGAACCAGAGAGAAAACGGCGATTGTGGCATTGCGTGCGCTTTCAACCCAGGAGAATTGTCCCGTTCGATTTCCGTACAAGGCGGCTGCAGCCGAATAGATGGCGCCAGAAAGGCAAGAAAGAGGACGAAGAAGCCTATTTCTGGCAGCATTATAGCTTCCCGCTCCGCTTACTTGGCCCTGTATTTCATGGGGCGCCTCGCCCCCTGCTTCCATCTCTTCATAGCGCGTGGGGCATTTCAACATGAGCCCGCCAGGAATCGCTGTGAAAACACCATTGGCATCAGCGCGCCCTTCGACAAGGGCCTGCGCCTGGTGCTGCAAGAGGTCGGGTCTTGGCTCATTATGCACGACGATGTGCAATCTGTTTCCAGGGTTGTCCAGGTCGTCGACAACGTCAAACTCCAGGCGTGAGTTCATCGAGTCGATTTGTGTATAGGAAATCGAATCACCGATAACCCAACCGGCGACACGCAGGTCACGGCCGACCAGCCGCGCTTTGTCCCCATAGAATTCGTCAACTGTTTTGTACAGCTGCGTGTTGCCGCTCATGGCATTGATAACCAGAAAAGCGATAGCGCCAATTAGGACAACGCCGCCGATGATGAATTTCAAACGGCCGTTCTGTGCCTTGTCTTCAACTTCGATGTCTTCTTTCTTGGTCCACGATGCTTCTGCCATTACGTGCTCCTCAAATCTCGCGCCGGGGCGGCTGCCTTAACGGCAGTCAGCAGGGCCGGCTAACTAACATCATCAATCTCTTCCACGTCAGACAGGATGTCCAACGCACGTTCTTCAAACTCTTCGGGCACCATCACATGTCCGGCGCCGAGCAGACCAATTACTAAGCCGGTCGCCTGACCCGCTCCTTCTTGCCACGCATAAGCGGGTATCTCTTCGCTTTGCAAACGGCCGGCGAGGATCTGGGCCTGGGCCAGGCCAAACGTCTGGGCCACTTCAACCCAGCGGACTTCTTGCTTCTCACCAGGCGTCACCTGCCGGCCGGCGTCAGAATCCTGCGAAAACGGTGTTGTTGGTGATTCACTCATAAGACAACTCTTATGCCCTGAGTTGTGGGCATCAGGCGCACCATTATACTTAATCTTTTTGTTTTATAGACAGGTGACTAATCCGGTATTCAAGCTGGGTACATCTGCCTGACTCTGTTGATTATAGACCGTATCAATTATTAATCCAGAGACAATAGGCACCTATCGAGCATGACATTTGTCACTAGAACCGCAGCTGCCCTGGTGGATAGGACATGAACAATCGGTATATGCGAAGCTTTCAGGCGCCAATACCAGAAAGAAATCATGCTATACTCTAGCACTATACGCGGCAAAATGCCTTAGCAATATCGAAATCCTTAGCAAGACGCGGCTTGCGAACAAAAGAACAGTAACATGTCTACTATCGAATTATTACTTGATGCATTGGATGGGAATCGAGAGCGACTGCTCATGTCAATCGAGCCTTTGGATGACGAAGCCTTGCTTAGCAAAGAGGTCGCCGGCAGCTGGGCAATCGCTGATGTGCTGACGAATATCACGTCCTGGGAGTCAGAGCTGGTTACCGGATTAATGAAACTTGATCAGAAGAAGCAGCCGGAAAAACTGTTGGCCGCCCTGGCCGATCCCGACGTGTATGACCAAGCCCATTACGATGCGCTGCAAGATCGTGATCTGGACCAGATTTTCGAGGATCTGCAGCAGGTACGCATCCAGCTCGAAGATTGGCTGTCCGAGTTTTCAGAACAAGATCTAGCCAACCCCAAACGGTATCGTTCGCTGAACGGCCGATCGCTGCGCAGCATTATTGCCGAAGCGACTTTTCAACGCGAGGAGAAATTCTTGCCAGCGATAGAGTCTTTCAGCCAGGCGTGGCTCAGCGAGGCGGATAGGACGCGCGACGATATGATTATGCTGACAACAATTGAAACCCTGAGCGAAGAGGAAGATGATGACGGCGCAAATTGATCCCACGGCGTATGCAGCTGCTCATCATGGGGCCGTTCTGGTTGAGCGCAGCGAACTGGGCATGCTGAAGATCAGCGGCGAAACGCGGTTGGATCTCATCCACCGCATGTCCACACAGAACGTCAAGAACCTTGGCCCTGGCGAAGGGGCGGCGACGATATTGACCAGCGATGTCGGCCGGATGATCGATCGCTTGATTCTTTACAGCGCAAGCGATACCGTGTACGTATTGACAGGCGAGAATCACAGTGAGGCAATAGCCAGATACCTCATGCGCTTTGTTTTCTTCAACGATGATTTCCATGTGCAAGATATCAGCGCCGAAACCTCTGTTCTCGCCGTATACGGGCCGCAGGCGCAGCGGATTCTGGGGGAGCAAGCGGGATTCGCGGACGTCAGTATGCCGCTGCACCATTGGCGAGAGGCGGAGGTTGGCGGCGTCAGCGCCTATTTACACCGCACGGACGCGATCAATGGACACGGGTATTTTATCCTGTGTGAAACACCTAATCGGGAGGCGCTGATGAAGGCGCTTCTGGAGACGGACCTGGTGACGGTCGATGAGGCGGCCTTTGATTTCCTGCGCATCGAAGCGGGACAGCCGCGTTTCGGGCACGAGATCTCACAGGAGTATATCCCCTTGGAGGCAGGTCTGTGGGACGATGTTTCCTTCAGCAAAGGCTGCTATACGGGTCAGGAAATCATCGCGCGGATGGAGAGCCGCGGAAAGCTGGCCAAACAGCTGGTCAGGCTGGCCGCGGGCGATGCCCTTGACCAGGGGCTGGAGATTGAGGCCGGCGGCAGGCGGGTCGGCAGCATCACCTCCTCGGCCGACGGAGAGCGAGGTTCCGTAGCACTTGGTTACGTGAAGCGCACAACTCTGGAAGACGGGGTGCTGCTTAGCGCCGGTGATACGCCTTTGACTGTTGTTCCCTAGGCAAAGGGTGCTTGAGCGCCGCGCCGGAGAGGAAGCGCTCGCCCGCCGCTGCTGCGGCCGGATCGTTGTGCGGATAGAAAAAAGGGCAGATCGTCTGATCTGCCCTTGTACAAGTTTTCTACCGGCGCGGCCTGTGCGCTAAGGTCTACTCTTCAATCTGGCCTGTCTCGATACGCTTGTCGTATATCGCTTCCAGGTCATACAGGTCCTGCTGCAGTTCGAAGAAGCCGTGCCAGTGGGCGTAGTCTGGGCCGCCCATCATGGCGCCCTGACGCGCGCGGCGTCCTTCGTGATGCCAGAGATAGTAGTAGATCTTCTGGAATTCGTCGGTCCAGGGGTTCTCTTTGAGCAGTCCCTTTTCCTCAAGCTCCACACGCCACGCCTCGGCCGTATCATAGTAGACTTCGTTGTAGAGGTTGACGGCCTTGTCCCCCTGCGTGAAGAAACCATCGGTGTGCAAGGCGCTGTGGCAGGAACTGCAGACAAGCTTCATTTTTTCGCGGCCGGCTTCTCCATCCCCAAGCAGGGGGCTGAGCACGTCATCAGAGCTGCGGACCTCTGAACGTTTCGCCCACAGATTCCAGTAGAGGCGCTCCGTGATATTGTGCGTCGTGTTGAGCTCGCCGATACCGCTCATGTGGCAAGTTGCACAGGTCGGCGCGCGGTAATCACCAGGCTCCCAGGTGTCAGGAGCGGAATCCCAGATCCAATCCTCACTATCCGTCAGATAGATATGGCCATGTTTGCTGTTCTCGAAAATCTCAATATCGGGATGATCGGGACCGAGATGACAAGAAGCACAGGCATTGGGCTTGCGGGCCTCGACAATGCTGAACTTGTGACGTGTGTGGCATGTTGAACAGTTGCCGGTGCTGCCGTCGGGATAGATGTTGCCCATGCCCATGTTGGGCCAGGTATCGGCCGTGGGCCGGTTGTTTTCATCCAGCTTAATCTCCGTGCCGTGGCACTGCATGCAGCCGGTTTCGTTAGCTGCCCCGCCAAATTCGGGATGGTTGCGCCCTTCATGGACATTAACCAGGGCATGCAGACTATCGTTGGGAATAATCTGATGGTAAGCACGAAAATGCCCGCTTTCATCGAACTGCTGCGTTTCGGCCGGATGGCAGCGCGCGCAGGTGCTGGGCGGCACCAGGACAGAGATGAAGACATCGGTGCCCACAAGGGATTCATGCTGCGTGGCCATCGGCGAATCGGCGTTTACCTCGTGACAGTCGATGCAAGTGACGCCGGCATGGGCATGGCGGCTGTCTTTCCAGTCATTGATGATGCCGGGATTCTCGTTCTTGTGGCAGTCAACGCATTCACGGCCGACTTCGGTCATGCCGCGGTCGACGGCCAGGTTGTTGATCTCGCTCAAGTCGCCAACCGTGCGTTCTACGCGGACGATGACGGGCGTGGGCGCCACGGCATTCACAGTCGCCGGCGGCTGTGCCTGGACAGGGGCTCGCGCTTCCGGCTCCGCCGCACCCGGTAGATTGGAACAGGCGGCTACGGTAACGATCAAGAGAGTAACAGCGATGATGCCAAGTGTACGATGCGCTTTCTTCATACATCCTCCTCCATTGCTGCATTCATCTATTTGCAATGAATTCGCTAATATTGTGATGTCCAACGTTTTCATGACAGGTCACACATTGATCATCTATCTCTCCACGGAAATATGCCCTGTGCGCAATGAGGGCATCATTCGTGGACATGGTTGCTTGTTCGAGGTTTGTGTGGCAGGTTAGGCAGCCCGAATCATAGACCCACTCCTCACGATGGGCGCGCTTGGCCTGCCAGTCGATATTCTCCAAATCGCCAAAGTTTTCCACATAGAGATCGTGGAGCCCTGTCCGCGCTTTTGTATACAGGTAGTTAAAGGAACTATCGTGAGGCAGGTGGCAATCGGCGCAGGTAGCCCGGACGCCATGCGCATTTTGACCGCCATGGACGTCTACGTTGTGCGCGGCTTCAAATGGCGCCATCGTATGGCAGCTCACGCAGAACTGCGCGTCTGAAGTCGCCGTCAAGCTTTCATCCGTGACAAGCCAGGACAGGAAGGGAAGTATGACCAAAGCAACGACTAGGAGAAGGGCAATCAGAAGAAATATCTGTGGTCTGCTAAACTTTCGGTTTCCAACTGTCATAGAATATCAGCCAATTGCACCCTGGTGGGGGAACGTCAAAATCTTGTCCACCTGCGTCAATGGGGATGGTTCGTGAAATATAGCGCAATCAAAGTGGGACGTCTTTGCGCTAGCGCAAAGACGCGGTAGGGCGGCGGCCATTCTGATGCGGGCCAGTCATCTATGCAACTGCGCAATTTGGGAGGAGCAAAGGTTGCTGGAGGCGTGGCTGCGGGGGTTCAGGCGGAAGATGCTGGCGCGCTATCTGTACTTAGCCTCTGAGGAGAATGACAAGGAGTAGGGTTTGTGGAACCTCAGGTATCAGCCGGTTGGCAATCCTCAGCGATGGCGACCAGATCCGCTTCATTGAGGATGGTAATTCGCTCACGAGCAGTCCCCAGAATCCCGCGATCCTGCCAGCTGCGACAAATGCGGCTAACCGAATAGAGCGTCGTGCCTGTCATTTCCGCCAGATCCTGGCGTGATAGTCTGAGCACGGTCTCTTCGCGGCGACCGTTATGCTCACTGGTATAGGCAGCCAGGCGCAGTATGGCGCGCGCCAGACGCTGCTCGACACGCTCCGTGGCCAGTTCCCTGTAGCGACTCTGCAGTTCCCAGAAGCGGTGCGCGACCAGTTCCATTCCGTTAATGGCCATCTGCGGGTATTGTTCCATGAGCGCCTGAGCTGTCTGGCGATCCCAACCTAGAGCAATTGTATCGGTCATCGCTTCCGCAGAAACGGGATAGACAACGCCGGCGAGCACGACGACAACACCGATCGCCTCACCGGGCGCAAAGTAATGAAAGATTACCTGTCGCCCATCTTCGGCGATCTGTGAAAGGCGCACCTGGCCGTCAACCAGGACATAGAGCGAGGTTGCTCGTTCGCCTTGGTGAAAGAAGAAGCCGCCGTGATTTACCGCGTAGAGTGTCGCCGCTTCCACCACCGCCTCTAGAGCCTCCGGCGCCAGCTTCGTTAGCATCGGCGTTGCCGCAAGTGTGCGCAGCTCAGTGACTGTTGGCTGATAAAGCATCGCGCAATGTTATCATGAACGGCCGTCAGGCCAAAAGAAGAAGTTATCGACCAGGCCCTATACGCGATAAACAAAAAAGCCGGCGCCTGATGGCGCCGGCCTGATAAATGTGGGGAGGAATAAGAAAGGATGGTGCCCAGAAGACCCGGCCCTTCTTGATCTGCCGCCTATTCAACTGCTACCGCGGGCCGCGTCATGCCGCCGACGTCGCCACCCATATCGGCCAGCGAGTCGATGAGTACTTGCAGCACATAGGTCGCATTGTGCGCGAACGCTCCCGGATCCTTCTGTGCATACTGGTAGTTATACGCAGCACGCAGCAGATTAGGAGTCCAGGTCGCGTAACGTTCCGTGTCTCCTTCATCAAATACGCCATCACCATTTGCGTCAATGAAGAAGTAGGGATAGCTGGCCGGCGAATAGACAATACTGTCTGTCGCCGCATTTTCAGTGGCGTTGGCCTGGATTGCAACCATCAAGGCGTCAGCAATTGTGGCGATCTCGCCGGCGATGCCTTCCGTGACATCTCCGTCGCCATCGTAATCAACATCATTCTCTTCGAAGCGGATGTTGACCAGATCCTCTTTGCTTTCCACGCCTTCGTGACAGTCGGCGCAATCCTCAACCTCGACCTCAAGCTGGTGAACGGAATGGCACTCTGTGCAGGTGTCAAAGCCGTTCACATGCTCATTACGGCCCACGTACTCCTGGCCCGCGTATTCGTAAGCGCCCTGCGCTTCACTGCCCAAGAGCGTTGCTCCGGCGGCGAAGTAGTGCACATTGCGGAAGCCCAAGCCTTCGGCAACCTCGTTATCGGGCGAATCGCCGATAGCGCGGTTCACACTGGCGGTGGACTCACGTCCTTGATGGCAGTTGAGGCAAAGGTTGCTGGCCGGATCCTCAAGCGTCAGATTGGCGCCGTTGGGGAATGCGACCTGCTCTACTTCATAGATGGAGAAGTCACTCACATCACTGTGGCACGTCTCGCACATGAGCCCATTGGAAGGCGGCTGTGAGGTGTTGACGCCTTCATGAATGAACTGCGGCAGCCCTGCGGCCGAGTGGCACTTGCTGCACGATCCAGGCACCATGCCGTCCTCATCCCAATGACGGAATGCTTCTTCGGAACCGGCGAAGTGTCCATGATCGATGCGGCGTGCATTGCTCAAGTCGACGGGCTCAGCCAGCGCCTCATTTAGATCCGCTGTGGAATCATAGAGCAGCTGGATGATGTACTTCCCGCCGTGCGCATAACGACCGGGGTCCTTAAGGGAAACCTGATAGTTGTAGGCGGCCTTGGCCAGCCGCGGCGTCCAAGCGTTGAACGCGTTGGGGAACACGGCCTCCTCTTCGTTGGCCACGCCATCGCCATCCGTGTCGATGAAGAAATAGGGATAGCTTTGGCTATCATAAGCGATGGGTGTGCCAACCACCTCGGCTGAATACGCGCCAATTGCTTGATTCAACATCTCGCGCATGCCCTCGATTTCGAAAGCGACGCCTTCTTCCATGTCGCCATCGCCATCATAGTCGACCAGGGAGCCGGCCATACGGACGTCGACAAAGTCTTCCACATCACGAACATCGCTATGGCACTCGGTGCAATCTTCCAACTTTATCTCGAGCGTATGTGAATCATGGCAAGAGTTACAGGTGTTATACCCCTCGACGTGATCATAGCGGGCGTCATAGACCAACCCATCGTACTCGTAGCCACCCTTGGCCATGGTGCCAAACTGTGTCGCCGCCGCGGCATAGTAATGGATATTGGAAAAACCAAGATCTTCACTAATTTCGTCAGGCGAGTCGGTCAGGCCGGCTTCTTCGATGCTGGCGTTGACGCTGACTGTCGAATGGCGGCCCTGATGGCACTGCATACAACGTGATTCGTCGCCCAGGCCCATCAATTCGATGCCGGAAGGCATGACGACACTCGTCATACCGATCGTGCCTTCGTTATGGCACGCTTCACAGGTGACGACTGTGCCGATGGGAGCGGGGTTGTCAACCACACCGAACTCTGTGCCGTCGGCGCCGACGAAGTCGACGAAGCCGGGCGTACTGTGACACTTGGCGCACTCCGTGGGAACTTCAGCGGGATCGTCTTCGTCCCAATGGACAAAGGCTTCCGCGGAAGCATCAGCATGCGGCGAAGAGGCCCATTCTTCTTCGAAGGGCACCACATCGACGGCCGATTCCGGCATTTCCGGTTCCATGACGACCTCGACAATACGGGTCACTTCAACTTCGGGACCGGGCACTTCAACTTCGGGGCCGGGTACCTCCACCTCTTCGGTGACAATACGAGTGACCTCGACCGTCTGCGGCTCCTGGCTGCACGCCGCTATCAGCAGCGTAAACACCAGCAAGGTGCCCAAGAGTAGAAAATAGCGCTTCTTAGGACAACACTTCATAGGTTAACCTCCTCTTTCTCAGTAAAACGGTGACGAGTCCGGTCGCAAAGACACGTCAATCAAAAATAGGGCGGGCCTTCACCGGCCATACGCGCTTCCCATCCATAGGAAGGGGCCGATACGATAATACGATGAAACAGGAAAAAGTCACTGGTAATCCAGCCGCCAAACGCGTTTCATCGCCACCCTATTTGCAACACTTGTTAATAATACACGGAAAGGCCATCTCAACCCAGTGACAATTGTCACCTGGCGGGTATGACATAGACGCCCAACGCGTCAGAAAAGCGAGCAAACCTAACTATAGCATGACTTTTGGTGGATGGGGCATAAAAGACAACAAAAAAAGGCAGATCTTTCGATCTGCCTCAAGGATTATTACGTGGCCGGGCAATCAGGCACGCGGCAATGCCGCCCTTGTCTTACGGGGTGGCCGGTTCATCAAGTTAGGAATGGTCGTCGCCAGAGACCTTCGGATAGAGCGGCAGATGGCGCACTCCCAACGTAAACATCAAAAAACCATAGCCGATAATGCCAATGCTAACAGCAATCTCCACGATAGAGGGTGTGTAGGTATGAACGACGATGTTGCCTAGAACACCCGGTGACCAAACCGGCGGCACGACGAGACCGGACAAAGTCACGTTCCAGCGGTTGACGATCAGGCCGACCACAGCCAGACCCAGGCCAACGATTAACGCACGATCATTGCGCCGCAGCGGCGGGTAAAGGAGAATGATGGCGGGGATCAACGCGCCTAAAAGGACTTCGAAAATCCAGAAGGTCCGCGAGTAGGGCGTGGTCAATTCCAGACGGAGGAGGGCATCGGCCGTTCCCGGGGAATGGCTGTAATAGGACGTCGCTGCCCAGTCCCACAGCTTCAAATAGAGGTAAGCGAGCATCGCATAGCCTGAGAAGCGGGCGATGTGCAGCTTCAACTTCTCATTGATCAGCTCCTTGTTCATAAATTTGCCGGCGACCAAGGTCAGGAAAAGCGTTAAGGACGTGCCGGCAGCAACGGCGGAGATGATGAAGAGGATCGGCAGCGAGGGCTTAAACCAGATTTCACGCCCCGACAACACCCCATAGGTCGCTCCCAGAGAGGATTGATGCAGCAGCGACAGCCCTAAACCCAGTACGGCGAAGACAGGCGTCAGCTTGTGCAAGAAATCACCGATGACGCGCACACCTGGCCAGCGATCGAAAAAGGGGTGCTCAAGCAATACCGGCAAGAACTCGAGGAAGAGAATAGAGGAATAAAGAATGACGCACCAGGTGATTTCCCAGAGCACGGAGTGCACATTCCAGTAAATGAGCGGGTGGTAGAAGCGATCGGGGCGGCCAATATCCATGGCCAGGGCAATCATGGCCGAGGTATAGCCGATGAAGCCGACGTAAACGGCGGCGCGTGAAATCTCCTTGAACTGTGTGAACCGGAAAAGGTAGGCGATGGCCGAGAAGGCAAACGCGCCAGCTCCGAGACCGATGGCCGAGAGATCATGCGTGATCCACAATCCCCAGGGCACCTGGTCGGTCAAGTTTGTGACCCCAAGCCCGTAGCGCAAAACATTGTAAGCGCCCCACAAACCGACGGCGATCATCAGGGCGATGGCTACGTACCACAGCCGAAGCGTGTTGACGCGGATTCGTTCTTGTGCTGCAATTTGACCGGTAGCCATAACTAGACCTCCTCAACAGTCGCTTCAATATAGTGCACTTTGGGCTCCGTGCCAAAATCCTCGCGCAAACGGATCGTGTTGTTCGATTTCAACCAGATTGAAATGGGGCTTTCAGGATCATTGACATTGCCGAAGACACGTGCGTTGACCGGGCAGATATTTATACAGGCCGGCGTGACTTGCGGGTCGACCCCAGGCGTCAGATCGTTCTCATAGGCGCGGTCGATACGCTGCACACAAAATGTGCATTTCTCCACGACACCGCGTTGGCGTCGCTCCACTTCGGGAATCCCCCAGGTGGGCACATACGGGTTTTCGCCCTCTACGAGCTGCCAATTAAAGCGGCGCACGTCATAGGGGCAGGCTACCTCACAATAGCGGCAGCCGATGCAGCGATCGTAGTCCATGGTCACGATGCCATCTTCACGCACCCAAGTTGCACCAACCGGGCAAACCTTCACGCAAGGGGCCTCCTCGCAGTGAAGACAGGGGCGTGTCATGAAGAAATCAGTGCCTTGGACAGTTCTTTCGGGAAAGCCGACGTTCCAACGCATGTCGTCAAGCGGTACATCATTGGTCGCCTGGCAAGTCCATATGCAATATTGGCAGCCGATACATTTGGAAAGGTCAATACCCATGTGCCATTCGAACTCGGCCTTGGCTTCCGTCTCGCGGCTCAAACCCTGGATGGCATCGGCCGACAGGGGACCTGCGGCGATGAATTGGGTGGCAACAACCGCCGCGCCTGTGACGCCGACGATCTTCAGTACATCGCGGCGGCTCAACAGGAAGGACGACTCTTGCTTCCCATTATTATTCTTCTTGGTCATCTTCGATTTCCTCTTCCTCATCTTCTTGCGGTCTGCTGCGCACGTTGTTGGCTACGATCCAGGCAGTTGAGCCGCCTAAGACGAGACCGATAATAGCACCCTGGAACAGCAGGGTGATATTCTGGCTGGCCAAGGCTGACTCCAGGGCTTGAACCTGCTGCTCGGGAGAGAGCATGGTCGCTTCAGCGATTTCGGTTTCCGCCTCTAGCGCATCCGCTTCAGCCGCCTCGGCGCTGACTTCGACAAGATCTACGTCACGGTTTGCGGCGCCGTGCTCATACCCAGGAAGGGAGAACCCCGCATGCAGCGCATCCGTATGGCAGGCGACGCAGGTAGCGGGCGTGATCGTGAAGGCGTGCCCGGTGGGGACGATGCCGTCATCGGGCATCGGATCTGGGGGAATGACAAGGGCATGGCAGTCGACGCAGCCGATGTCCTTTTGTTCATGGATACCTTCCAGATAGTCACCCATCGCTTCTCCATGACAATTGATACAGAGCTCGTCGGAATCTGCAAACAGGGGCTGCTGGCTGTGCGGATCATGGCAGTCGTTACAGCCAATATCCTCAGTCGAGTGCCCCGTGCGATGCCATTCACTGAGGGTCGTCGTGTGACAACTGCCGCAGTATTCGGTGTCAGCCAGAATTGGCACCGGCGCAGAAGGGTGATCTTTGGCCACCTCGCCATGGCACGCCTGGCAGCTAATGCCTTCGGCATCATATTCACCGCTCCCCGGGCTGTAGTTGGTTGTGTGGCAGGTCAGGCATTCGCCAGGCTCGCCCATGCCGACCCAACGCGCTTGAAAGACGGGATCAGCAAAAGCGTTGGCATGCGCGCTGGGTACCCAATGGGAGGTCACATCCAAATGGCATTCCTGGCAGTCTTCCGGCGTATAGAGCTCATGGTCCCCTTCGATGGGCATCGCCTCTTGCTCATCCCCCACGGGCTCGTCATCCTGCTTCATCGTGGAGGCGGTGACGATCTGTACGGTCAGCATGAAGCCTAGCAAGCCAACAAAAAGGCCACTGACTACGACTAACACTAGCTGAATCGGACGCTTAGATTTCCTCATTTCTCACTCGCGATGTGCGCCTTACTGCGCACGTCTCCCTTTCTTATGACTAATGACACAGACTAATGACACTTAGGCGGCCTGCATTACCGCTATTTCGCTCTCAAGTTGGCGGCGAACGATCTCGCCGCCAATGAAATTCCAGAATGCTTTTTGCGCCAGCGTCGTCGCCCTGCGATTTTGGGCGGCGATATGGATCTCGCGCGAAATATCTAAACCGCGCACGGTGAGCGGCGCCACATCTCCCTCGACAAGCTTTGAATAGACAATCTGCGACACGAAGCCCATGCCGATCCCTTCTTTGACGGAAAGGGCGATGGCTTCCGAACTGCCAAGTATCAAGAGAGTCTTCAAGTCTTCGACGTCGATGTCGACCGCGGCCAAGGCCTTGCGCACGGCCGTCTCCGTGCCTGAGCCCTCTTCACGAAGAATAAATGATTCCTGCAACAATTCCTCTGGCTCTATCTGACCGCGCATCGCCCAAGGGTGGTCGAGAGGCGCGATAAGGATGACGGGATCGGTCATGAAACGGCGTGTCTCTACGGTGCGACTGGACATATAGGGTTCGCTTACCAAGGCGACCTGCACCTCGCCGTCACACAACAAATCGAAAGCCGCGGGCTGGGCCATGACTGTACAAGCGACACGCACCAGCGGGTACTCGTCATGAAAAGCGGCCAATAATTGAGGGAGAATGTATTTGCCGGGCGTCGTGCTGCAGCCTACGGAAAGCTGGCCGTGCACTTCCCCCTCCAGCGATTTCATTGTTTCTTCGATGGTTACCGAACGCTCGACCATCTCGCGCGCCAAGGGCACCAACGTTCGCCCCGCATCCGTCAACTCCATGTGCCGGCCGGCGCGGACGAACAGCGGCTGCCCAAAACTTTGCTCCAGGGATTGAATGTGCTGGCTAACGCTGGGCTGGCTCATATGCAGCAAGCGTGCCGCCTGAGTGAAGTTAAGCGTCTCCGCAGCGACTAAGAATACATTCAGCTGGTGGGTATCTAACATCGCATTCGCCTCTTTGTGAATATTTTAACAAATTCTATTATCAACTCAATAGGTTAAACGACCAATACCATTGGATTTGCTTATATGTTACCAGAAGGAAAACCTATAAGTAAAACTTTGTATTACCATTGATTTGCCTAATGATTTAGTTATACTGTTGGTGAAATATTTCACGGGTTGCCCCGCTCGATTCACTGTGGGGCAACCATGTTCTTTTATCATGGGAAAGGAGAACGCATTGAAGCGAATAATAAGTCGAAACAATGCTTTGCTTCATTATCTGATTTTGCTCCTGGCCTTGCCGGTCATGATCATCGGCCTGGCCGGCTGCGCGACGCCGGAGGCGGCGGACGTGAGCGGCGAGGCGGTGGCCGAGGTCGTCCTTGAACCGACGGCCGCGCCGGCGACGCCGACCGACGACGCATCTGTAGAGAGCGAATTAGAGGCTGAAGTAGTCGAACCGTCTGAACCCGACAACTGCCTCGATTGTCACAGCAACAAGGAGCTGCTGATCGACACGGCGGATCCGGTCGAGGAGGTAATCAACGAAAACGAAGGCGAGGGTTGAGGTGGCGAGGTGGCTCCGTTGGAGCCATGGGAAAAAGTACTCGTAGACCTCGAAATTTACCCGGAGACCGTCCACGGCCAGATCCCTTGTACCGAGTGTCACGCTGGTGACAGTACAACCGCGGACAAAGCAATCGCGCATGAAGGGCTTGTCGAAAACCCGAGCAACGACCCGGAGGCCACGTGTGGTGAGTGCCATCCAAATATCGTTTCTATGAATGAGTTCAACCTGCACACCAACCTGGCCGGCTACCATAAGGTGCTGGAGGCGCGCAGCCGCCCAGGCGACCGTGATGAGTTGGAGACGATGTTCAACAATCATTGCAGTTCTTGCCACTCCAGCTGTGGCGAGTGTCACGTGAGCCAACCGAACCTGGTTGGCGGCGGCCTGATTGACGGGCATATGTTCAACAAGACCCCGTCGATGACGCGCAACTGCACGGCCTGCCATGGCAGCCGTGTGGGCAACGAATACTTGGGCAAGCATGAAGGGCTGAAACCGGATGTGCATTTCCGCCAGGGGCGGATGACGTGCGTAGAGTGCCACAGCGGCCACCAGATGCACGGCCAGCCCAGCGAATGTGGAGAATGCCACACCTCGCCGCCAAGCAGCGAGGTGCCGCCCGCAGATCATCGCTACAGCGGCGTGCAACAGCCGCGCTGCGAGACATGCCATGTGCAGCAGTCCCTGGGCGCCGACGGCATCACGATGCACGAAACGCATTCCGGCGATCTTTCCTGCCAGGTTTGTCACTCCATTGAATACAAGAACTGTGAAGGCTGCCACGTGGCAATCAGCGAAACGACGGGCAATCCCTTCTACGCCACCGATTCAGACTTCTTGAGCTTTGTGATCGGCAAGAATCCATTGAAGAGCTTTGACCGTCCGTACGATTATGTGACCCTGCGCCACGTGCCCGTGGCCCACGACAGCTTCGAATTCTATGGGGAAGATTTACTGAAGAACTTCGATGCCCTGCCAACGTGGACGTACGCAACGCCGCACAATATCCAGCGGGTGACGCCGCAGGCAGAAACCTGTATTTCCTGCCACAGCAACCCGGATCTTTTCTTGACGGCCGATAAGGTCGCGCCTGAAGAGTTCGATGCAAATCTATTTGTCATTGTTGACGACGACGATTTGCCACAAATAGACGACCTGAGAGTCGATCTTCGCGAGAGAAGACGCTCAGATTTAGAAAGTGATGATTCCACCGAAAACGGTATGGAAACAAGTTCGGAAGAGAGTGGCTCTGCGGAAAGCGCCGTGGAAGAAGGTGTCGAAGACACCGATTCCACAGGCACAGATGGAAGCAGCAACGCGACCGAACAAACAAACAATAATTGATGTATTGAGGAGAAAGTAAAGAAATGAAGAAGTCCGTATTGTTTACACTGCTGCTTGTCCTGGGAGTCCTCCTGGTCGCCTGTGGCGGCGGGGCGCAGGAAGCAGTGCAAGAAGCGGCGCAGGAAGTAGCGCCAACTGTAGCCGCGGCTGTAGAAGAAGCGGCGCCAACCGTGGCCGCAGCTGTAGAAGAAGCGGCGCCTACCGTGGCCGCGGCCGTAGAAGAAGCGGTTGAAGAGCCTGCTGAAGAAGTTATGGAAGAGCCAATGGAAGAGGCCGGAGAGGCTGATCTTGATGGCGCCTTCACTGCCTTCCTGGACGACATGGAAGCGTACAACACCATCGGCATCGACGCAGTCAACGAACAGATCGTTGAGGGCAATGCGCCCTTCTTGCTGGATGTGCGCGAGCCAGGCGAATTGGAAGAGAATGGCTGGATCGAAGGCGCGGTCAATATTCCGCTGCGCGATGTCGCCAGCAGCGCGGCTTATTTGCCAAGCTTTGACACGCCCATCGTCAGCTACTGCGGCAGCGGCTGGCGCTGCACCATCGCCCTAACAGCCTTGGAAGCAATGGGCTGGGAAGATGTTAAAGGGCTTAAGGACGGCAGCTTTGGCGGCTGGGTCGAAGCCGGCTATCCGATCGCAGAAGGCGAGATTCCGGCGCTGGAAGAATTGAACGCAGCAGATCCGGATCCAGCCCTTGTCGCGGCGATGGATGAGATGCTGAGCAATGTCCCCGAGCGGCTTCGGCGTGATCACGGCCGATGATCTGAATACGGCGATTGCTGAAAATCCTGATCTGATCCTGATCGATGTGCGCACGGCGGCCGAAGTTGAGGAGAAAGGGTATATCGATGCCCCCAATGTCCTCTTCATCCCCTTGGAAGAGTTCATTGCCCAAGAAGATCAATGGCCCGCCGATATGGATGCGCCAATCGTTGTCTACTGCGGCAGCGGCCACCGTTCGACGATTGCTATGAGCATCCTTTGGTCCTATGGCTACACAGACGTGCACAGCCTGAAAGGTGGCTACGGCGACTGGGCGGCAGCGGGCTACGCTACTGTCGGCGCACCGGAGATGTCCGAAGCCGCGGAAGCAGCCGGTGCTGGTGATCTTAACGCCGGCTTCGCCACATTCCTGGCGGACATGGAAGCGTACAACACGATTGGCTTGGATGATCTGAATCTGGCCCTGGCAGAGGATCCCCCCCCGTTCCTCCTGGATGTGCGTGAACCGGGTGAATTGGAAGAAAATGGGCATATCGAAGGCGCGGTCAATATTCCGCTGCGCGAGGTTGCTGATAATCTGCAATATCTGCCCAGCTTCGACACGCCCATCGTCAGCTACTGCGGCAGCGGCTGGCGCTGCACCATCGCCCTGACCATCCTGGAAGGCTTGGGCTGGGAGGATGTCAAAGGCCTGAAAGGCGGCAGCCTGGGCGGCTGGATTGAAGCGGGTTATCCCGTCATCGAAGGTGCGGCTGAGGAACCTCTGGAACTGAATGCAGCCGAACCGGATGCGGCCCTTGTCGCCGCCGCGCAAGAGACGCTGCAAAACGTTCCCGAAGGCTTCGGCGTGATTACGGCCGATGATCTGAACATCGCTATCGGCGAGAACCCTGACCTGATTCTGATCGACGTACGCACGCCGGGTGAGGTGGAGACAAAAGGGTATATCGATGCCCCTAACGTCACTTTCATCCCGCTGGAAGAGTTTATCGCTGAGAAAGACCAGTGGCCGGCTGATATTGATGCAGCGATCGTTGTCTACTGCGGCAGCGGCCATCGTTCAACCATTGCCATGTCCATCCTATGGGCCAACGGCTACAGCGATGTACACAGCCTGAAAGATGGATTCAGTGGTTGGGCGGATGCAGGTTATCCCATTATTGAGGGAACCGGTGAAGAAGCGAGTGAAGCGGCTCCGGCAGAAGGTGCGGCCGACCTGGCCACAGCCTTCGCCACTTTCCTGGCGGGTATGGAAGCGTACAACACGATTGGTCTGGACGATTTAAACCTGGCCCTACTCGAAGATCCGCCGCCCTTCATCCTGGACGTACGCGAGCCCAGCGAACTGGAAGCGAGCGGACACATTGAAGGGGCCGTGAATATCCCCCTGCGTGAGGTTGCCGACAATATCCAGTATCTGCCCAGCTTTGACACACCCATCGTCAGCTACTGCGGCAGCGGCTGGCGCTGCACCATCGCCCTGGCTGCGCTGGAAGCGATGGGCTGGGAAGATGTCAAAGGTCTGAAAGACGGCAGCTTCGGAGGCTGGGTTGAAGACGGCTATCCCATCGTTGAAGGGCCGGCGGAAGAACCGTTGGAACTGAATGCGGCGGATCCGGATCCGGCGCTCGTGGCGGCGATGCAGGAGATGCTGCAGAACGTGCCCGAAGGCTTTGGGGTAATCACGGCTGACGATCTCAATCTAGCGCTGATTGAGAACCCTGATTTGATGCTCATTGATGTTCGTCGCGACGAAGAGCTCGCCGAAAATGGGGTCATCGAGTCGGGAAACTGGCTGCACATCCCCTTGGAAGAGTTTATGGAACGCATGGACGAATGGCCCGAGGATAAGACGGAGCCGATCGTTATCTACTGCGGCAGCGGCCATCGTTCAACGATCGCCATGGCCATCCTGTGGTCCTATGGTTACGAAGATGTACACAGCCTCAAAGGTGGATTCAGCGGCTGGGCCGAAGCGGGTTACCCGGTAGCGGAATACGCCGCTCCGTAAACTAGATTTCTATCTTCACCTCCTTTTGTAAAAGAGGCCCTCCCGCTGCGGGTGGGGCCTCTTTTTTTGCTATTTCAGGGCGGCTCAGACCGCTTTCATAAACTCGCTATTGGCCTGAGTTTCAGGTATAATTTATGAGTTGGAGAGAGTAATTTCACGATGTGAGAAATCACCCGTCCAGGTGGTAAGATCCCGAACCCTTTTTTGACGAAACGAGGAAAAGAAAGGCCCGTTGACCGAAGTCTGCGGGAGGGTATTCGCCAGCGAGAGCTGGGGAGGTTGTCTTGGAAATCGGCACTGTAAGCAATATCGATATTAACGTAGAAATGCGCAATTCTTACCTCGATTACGCGATGAGCGTCATTGTGGCCCGCGCGCTTCCTGATGCCCGTGACGGGCTAAAACCCGTCCACCGGCGCATTCTTTATGCCATGTACGACATGGGCATCCGCGCACACGGGACCGCACCGCAAAAGCGCCCGCATCGTCGGCGAGGTTCTGGGTAAATATCATCCGCATGGCGACAGTTCGGTTTATGACTCCATGGTGCGTATGGCGCAGGATTTTTCCATGCGCTATATGCTGGTCGACGGCCAGGGTAACTTCGGCAGCATCGACGGCGACAGCGCCGCAGCCATGCGCTACACCGAGGCGCGCCTGGCACGAATTTCCGCCGAACTGCTGGAAGATATCGACAAGAACACGGTCGATTTTGTCCCCAATTTCGATGACAGCCTGACGGAGCCGGTATTGCTGCCGGCGCGCCTGCCCAATTTACTACTCAACGGCTCGTCAGGCATCGCCGTCGGCATGGCGACCAATATTCCCCCACACAACCTGAATGAGATGGTGGATGCCCTAATCTACTTGATCGACCGGCAGGAGGATGCCTTTGACGTCACCCTTGAAGAGTTGATGCAGTTTGTCACAGGGCCCGACTTCCCTACCGGGGGGATTATCATCGGCACCGAAGGAATTCGCAATGCCTACGCGACAGGACGCGGCCGTATCATCATGCGCGGCGTCGCCAACATCGAAGAGAATCCGCACAAACCGGACCGGCAGCAGATCAATATCACCGAGATCCCCTACCAGGTGAACAAGTCGCTGCTTGATTGAACGGATGGCGGAACTGGTGAATAAGGGCGTCATCACCGATATCTCCGATCTGCGCGACGCATCAGACCGGCGCGGCATCTCCATCATTGTGGAGCTGAAGCGAGGCACACAGCCTTTGAAGGTGCTTAACCAGCTGTACAAGCATACCGCCCTGCAAACAACTTTTGGCGTGCAGATGCTGGCGCTGGTGGACCAGCAGCCGCGGCTGCTCTCCTTGAAGCGCGCCTTGCAGATTCACATTGACCACCGCATCGATGTGATCACGCGACGCACGCAGTTTGAACTGGAAAAAGCGCTGAAGCGCCAGCATATCCTGGAAGGGTATCTGATCGCCCTGCAGGATGTGGATGCGGTGATCCAGACGATTCGCGAGTCGTCGGACGTTGAAGAAGCGCGCCAAGCTTTAATGGAAAATTTCGGTCTGAGCGAAGAGCAGGCCATGGCCATTCTCGATTTGCAGCTGCGGCGTCTGGCGGCGTTGGAGCAGCAGCGCATCATCGATGAACATCGTGAAATAACGGCGCACATCACGTATCTGCGCGGCCTGCTGGCCGAAAGGAAGCAGGTATTGGAGCTGATCAAAGAGGATTTGCTGCGGCTGAAAGAGAAATTTGGCGATGAAAGGCGAACCGAAGTCGGTTACGGCATGGATGCTGATTTCAACATGGAAGACTTGATTCGTGAAGAGGATGTCTTTATCTCCATTACACAGCGTGGCTATTCGAAGCGCACGCCGGTGACGGCGTACCGCAAGCAGGCGCGGGGCGGCAAGGGGCTGATTGGCATGAGCACGCGCGATGAGGATGAGTTGGAGCACCTGTTTACGGCGGGCACACACAACAGCATCCTCTTTTTCTCCGACTACGGCAAAGTGTATGCGATTAAGGCGTACGAGATTCCGGAAATGGATCGCACGGCGAAGGGCACCTCCTTGATGAATATCCTGCCCCTGATGCCGGAAGAGAAAATAACGGCCGCTGTCCCGGTGCCCAACTTCGATGATGCCGAATTCTTGATGATGATCACGCGTAAGGGACGCATCAAGCGCATTGGCGTGCAGAAATTTGCCAATGTGCGGCCCAGCGGGCTGCGCGCGCTGACGCTGGATGATGATGATCGCCTCGGTTGGGTCAAACTGACCAACGGAGAGCAAGACCTGATCCTGGTCAGCGAACAAGGCAAGGGCATCCGCTTCAGCGAAAAAGATGTACGGCCGATGGGGAGAACGGCGGCCGGCGTGAATGCAATGCGCCTGGATGATTGGGACAATATCGCCGGGGCTGACGTGGTCGCCGAGGATGATGATCTGCTGGTGATCACGGAAAAAGGATATGGCAAACGCACCGCCCTGAGCGAGTATCGGCGGCAAAATCGTTATGGTCAAGGTGTGCGGGCGATGGTTCTTGATCCGGAGCGAACGGGGAAGATCGTCGGCGCACGCGTTGTCACCAGCGGTGATGAAGTCACCTGCATCTCTTCCACCGGCATTATCCTGCGCACCTCCAGCGATTTCATCTCCAGGCAGGGACGCACGACGCAGGGTGTGCGCATCATGGATTTGCGTGAAGGGGACACAGTCGCTTCGCTGGCCGTCGTGCGCGAAGGGCTGCTGTCCAAGGGGCGCGAAGAGCCGGAAAACGGTGAGGCGGAAGCGGATGATCTGGATGAGACGATCAAAGCAGAAGCATAGGTCTTAGACCCCTACCCTCACCAAGAGCAGCGTGTCGGGCAGCCAGGAAACAATTTTACGTTTTCCCGGCTGCCCGCTTTAGTTTGACAATGACAAGTCAGGGGTGGGATTGTAGGCCACGAGGCGATCACGGCGGCGCGCCAACTCGCTGCTGTAGTGGCGGCCCAGCGTATGTTTGTGCGCCTCTGCCCAGGCCGACAGCCGAGTTTCGCCCGCAGGCGGAGCATCCACATAGAGAAGATCGCCCATCAGTCCCTCAATTTCCTCGCGCGTGATTAAGACGTCACCCAGCAGCCATCCTAAGAGCTTACCGGCTTGAAGGCCAACCCAAGGCGGCACGGAAACCAGCGGCCGTTGGACGCCGATGACGCGCGCGATCATCTGCACCAGTTCGCGATAGGTGAACGTCTCCGGCCCGATGGCGTTGATGATCTGATTCTCGCGGGATGCACCCTGAGCGACGGCCAGCTCCGCCAGATCGTCGACGAAGATGGGCTGCAAGCGGTAACTGCCGTCGCCGAAGACGGCGAAAAGGGGCATTTTGCGCAGCAGCCAGGCGATGTTGTTGATCAGGATGTCTTCCTCACCGAACAAGACCGTGGGCCGTAAGATGGCGTAGGAAAGCCCACTCTTGATCAGGGCCTGTTCCAACTGCGCCTTGCCGTGGAAATACTCAAGCGGGGAATCAAGCGAGGGATTGGTGATGCTGACGTGGACGACGCGCTCCACCCCGGCCTCTTTGGCAGCGGCGAAGAGCTTCAGCGTATTCTCGACAGCGGCAGCGTGCTGGAAGGCGTCATGATTGAAGCGCACCCAATAGGTATTGTAAAGGAGTGAGACATCGCGCAGGGAGTCCACGAGAGCCTCAGGGTTGTCAAAATTGAAGGGAACGGGCGTTATCTGCCCGGCAAAGGTGTTTGCTCGCTGGGGGGAATTGGTGAGTGTGATGACGGGATTTCCGGCGCGCAGCAGACGACGGGCGATATATTTGCCGGAATAGCCAAAAGCTCCGGTTACGGCGTGGATTCGCTTTTCGTTCATGATTTAGTCTCCTGTTCTGCCTGCTCGCCGGCGGCCGTTCTTTTGCCGAACAGCTTGCCCAGTGAACTGAGCCGCAGTTCATCCAGCGCCAGGAGCATGCCCACAATATTGTCCAAAGAATTGAAGAAACGCTGCATATTTTCCATACGTTCCTTGTAGAAGGCGGCCGTCTGGCGATCGGGCGCGGCCCCTTGCGCCTGATCGACCATCTCCAGGCTGTTGTTAACGGTGCGCAGGGCAAGGTCAAACTCTTGCTGCTCCCGTTCGCGAAGAACACCTTTGATGACCTTCCAGAAATCATCCTCGGCCACGTAGTAATCTTTGCGGTCGCCGAGGAGGATTTTCTTGTGCACCATTCCCAGCCGTTCCAGCGCACGCACATGGGTGCTCACCGCCCCCTTGGTCACGCCCACCTGCTCCACAATCTCGTCCAGAGACAGGGGATCAGGAGAGAGATATACAGCGCCATAAATAGCGCCCATCGCCTTGGGAAAGCCCCAGAAGTGGCTGATGCGGCTCATGCCCTGGATAAATTCCTCGCGTGCTTGCTGCAGTTCAACATCCATGTAGGTCACCACTGTATAGTATGTTTAGTTTATTCTAAACGTACTATAACCTACAAGGCTACTGCTGTCAAACTACGCCAACAGAGGGATCGCCAAATGAAGGCAGGAGGCAGCATAGACAGAATTGCGGTCTGGTTGTTAGGAGCCTTTCCGCCATACCCGATCAAGATAGAACGGATTAAGTAGTTACCGGACCGCATAGGCATCGAGACTAGGCGATAAACAACTGCACCCAAGGCAAGGATCGGCATCCAGATAAACCGCCAAAGGTTGAGGGCGGCAATGCCGAAATAATGATTGCCAGATATTATGGATAATATTAGTATATAAATACAAGCAGCGATTTGGAGGCGATGTGTTGGACTGCTATCCTGAGGGAATACGCGATGTGTTTGAGTAGGCACCGGAACGGAATTACCTGCCTTAGTTAGAATTAGGAGGGAATGATGACATACATCCGACAACTGCTTCAGAAAAAGGGGACCGATGTATGGTCAACTTCACCCGACGTATCTGTCTATGATGCTCTGTCACTGCTAGCGGAAAAGAATATCGGAGCGCTGTTGGTTCTTGAGGGCGACGAGCTCGCGGGTATCATTTCTGAAAGGGATTATGCTCGCAAGGTTGCGCTGCAGGGAAAGACATCTTTGAAGACTGCTGTGCGCGAAATCATGGTTGAAGATGTGATTACGGTTGGTCCACAAATGACGGTCAGAGATGCCATGGCTCTGATGACTGAGAAGCACATCCGGCACCTCCCTGTGGTCGAAGGAAAGAAGATCGCCGGCATGATCTCAATTGGAGACCTGGTCAAGAGTATCATTGCCGACCAAGAGTTCATGATCAACCAGCTGGAAAGTTACATTCGTGGGGGCGTCGACCCGAAATAAGCCACGAAGCAGAGCAGCCTTCAAGTGTTAGGCTCGCGCCACAGTCTATTTGATTATTGACTGGCCTTGAACGGCGAAAACAAAAAGTGGCCTGGCTGGAAAACAGCCAGGCCACTTGATTATTGGTTCAAGAACTGCGACTTAGGCAACCCGCAGCTCAACGCGGGGGCGGAATTTGTAGCCGTAAATGATGACGCCTTCTTCGCCGTCGGTGCGCAGCTTGCGCGTGACCATTTCCACGGGCATGCCGATGTAGACTTCGTCGCGATTGACATCGGTCAGCTGTGCGGTGAGGACGGGGCCTTCGTCCAACTTAACGAGAGCGACGGTATAGGGTGCGTTGTGCTCGTACCCGGCGGGGGCATCGTAAATGGTGGTGTAGGAGAAGACTTCCCCGGTCCCCGTGAAGGTGAACAGCTCTTGCGCCGGCGCTTCGCATTCGAGGCAGACATCGCGCGGCGGGAAAAGCTTGACGCCGCAGCTATCACACGTCTCGCCTACGAGACCGTATCGTTGTTTGTTTAATCGCCAATGACGTGATAGTTCCATGTTTTCTTTTAGACCTCCGAGCCTTTTCAGGCTCCATAGCGTGCGTACTATGATACGCATTAGTTTGCGCCGTTTTGTTAGCAAGGGAGGCGCAACCACCTTCAATTATGCACGGTCACGCTTCCATTCTCTGTCAAAAAGGCGCCTGTAACTGTCAAAAGCTATCAAAGCGGGGGTCTAGGCCCCAAAAGCGACTGTTCAGGGGCTAGAGTCGTTGTTCCAGATCGCCAGTGTGCGGCGGGATTATTGGGTTTCGCGGCGGGATCGTTAGTCTACACGCAGGACGTGGGTAACGGCCGTGGCGCCGCTGCCGCCCAAATTCTGGGCCATACCGATACGCGCCCCGGGAATCTGACAGGGCCCGGCCTGGCCGCGAAGCTGCTGGACCACTTCGACGATCTGGTAGACGCCGGTGGCGCCCAACGGATTACCACGCGCTTTCAGGCCGCCAAAGGTGCTGATGGGAATGCGGCCGTCGCGCGCGATCGCGCCATCTCTGGCCAACTGCCACCCGTGGCCGCGCTCCGCGAAACCGGCCGCTTCCAGAGACAAAGCTGCCATCACGGTGAAGGCATCGTGCAGCTCGAAGAAGTCGATATCCTGGGGCGAGACGCCGGCGGCTTCCATGGCCCTGGCCGCGCTGTCGGCGGCGGCAGCGAGGCGCAAGACATCCTTGCGGTCGTGCAGACCGATCGTGTCCGTGGCCATCGCCGAGCCGGCGACAGCGACGGGATGCGGCACCATATCGGCCGCCCTTTGGGCGCCGGTAACGATCACGGCGGCGGCACCGTCACCAATGGGCGCCTCATCAAACAGGGAGACGGGCACAGCGACCTGGGGCGCCATGGCAAAGCGTTCCGCCTGGAGGCGATTCCTAAACATAGCCAGCGGGTTGTCCGCGCCGTTGGCGTGGGCGTTGACGCTGAAACCGGCAAAGTCCGCCACTTGGAGATCGAATTCATGCAGGTAGCGCCGCATCATCAGAGCGGCAGCCCCAGCCAACGTTTGACCATGGACCGCCTCGTAGTCCGCATCCAGGCCGGAGGCCATGGCCGCGAGGACGGGAGCGCCGGTCTGGTCGGTCATCTTCTCCACGCCGACAACGAGCGCAGTCTGTACCAGGCCGCTTTTGACGGCGAGTACGGCCTGGCGCATGGCGGCGCCGCCGGAGGCGTCTGCCGCCTCTACAGTCACCGCCTCAATGCCGCGCATACCGGCGAAATCGGCGATGAGGGCGCCCAGATGATTCTGGTTGCTTAACTGCCCGGCCAACATATTGCCCACGAACAGGGCGTCGATATCTGAACTGTCCGCGTCATCCACGGCCGCCTCAATGGCGTACCAGGCAAGATGACGAATTGAAGTCTCCCAATGTTCGCGGACGTCCGTTTTTCCAATTCCAATTATCGAAACGTTTTTCATAATCTTTGATCGCTGGTCGTTATGCTTTGTTGATGGACGCCTCTTCCGCGCTCGCTTGAGGCGCACGCGGGCTGCGTCCCTTGGTCCGCCTAGGACATCTTTAGTTTGTCGCGGAAACGTGTATAAGTCGCGTAGTCTATCTCTGTGCGGCGGGCGATATAATCCTCGGTCGATGGGGCCAGGTTGCGCACCTCAATCAGCCGCTCCGTGGTCCGCAGATCAAATGCATCTGAGCCGGCGCCGGATCCGTAGCTGACCATCAAGATACGATCCCCGGGCTCAGCGACGTCGAGAATTCCGGTAAGCCCGATCATGGCCGATCCGGAATAGGTATTGCCGATGCGCGGGCTGAGCAGGCCCGGCGCGATTTGCTCAGCGCTGAAGCCAAGCATTTTGGCCACGCGCTGCGGGAATTTGGCGTTCGGCTGGTGGAAGACGGCCCACTGATAATCGGCGGCCGTCGTCCCTAGTGCTTCCATCAACGCTTCCGCAGAGCCCATCACGTGGCGGAAATAGGCCGGCTCGCCGGTGAAGCGGTCACCGTGAGAAGGGTAGTTGGCGTGAGCGCGGCGCCAAAAATCAGGCGTGTCGGTAACAAATGAATAGGAGCCGCTGATCACGGCAAGGGATTCATCAGCCGGGCCAATCAGAATGGAGGCGCCGCCGGCGGCGGCGGTGTATTCCAGGGCATCGCCAGGGCGGCCCTGCGCGGTATCCATGCCGATGCTCAGGGCGTATTTGGCCATGCCGGAGCCGACAAAACCCATAGCCGCCTGCATCGCTTCCGTCCCTGCCTTGCAGGCAAATTCCCAATCCCCAGCCATTGTATTGGGCACAGCGCCGATGGCCTCGGCGACGATCGTGCTGGTTGGCTTCACGGCATAGGGGTGGCTCTCACTGCCAACCCAGACGGCGCGTATTTCGCGCGGGTCGATCCGGGCGCGGGCCATCGTGTCGCGCGCCGCTTCAATGGACATGGTGACGACATCTTCGTCGAGGCCGCTGACGGCCTTTTCCTTGATGGGCGTGCCACCTTCGCCGCCGGTCCACATACGCGACACCTCAGCGGCGGGCAGGCGATAGCGCGGCACATAGGCGCCATAGCCGACGATGCCCACCGGGCGATCTGACTTCATTAATCCATCTTGGGGGGAATATTCACTCATTTTAGTTACCTCAATTTTCTTCGGCGAGGAGCTCTTGCGCGCGTTTGACATTAATTTGCTTCTCCGCGGCAAGCTGGTTGGCGATACGCTGCACCTGATCTTCGCTGGCGCCGGCGGCCATGGCCACCTGGCGGGCGTGTAAGCGCATGTGACCGCGCTGGATGCCGACGGTAGAGAGCGCCTTAATCGCGGCCAGATTTTGGGCCAGTCCGACCGAAGCCATGACATGGGCCAATTCAACGGCCGATTTGACGCCTAATATTTTCATCGCTATTTTGGCCGTGGGGTGCACTTTTGTGGCCCCGCCCACCATGCCCACAGCCATAGGCAAGACGATTCTTCCAAATAGATCGCCATTTTCATCAACATGCCAGTCGGTCAGGGATTGATAGCGTCCGCTGCGGGCGGCATAGGCATGGGCGCCTGCTTCAATCGCGCGCCAATCGTTGCCCGTGGCAATAACGACGGCGTCAATGCCGTTCATGATACCTTTGTTATGCGTCGCCGCGCGATAGGGATCGACGATGGCGAAGGCGTTTGCTTCTTCAATCAGGCGGGCGACCTCCTGGCCGGGAATTCCGTGTGTTTCCAGCATGGCGGCGGGAATCGTGCCCTGGGCTGTGGCCAGGCGCTGATCGGCCAGATTGGAGAGGATACGCAGGCTTGTGCGCCCGCCCGTTATCTCGGCGACCAGCGGCGCCAGGGCTTCCACGGCTGTGTTCACCGAGTTAGCGCCCATCGCGTCCCTGGTATCGAAGAGGAGGTGCACGACCAACATCGGGCCGACCGGCGTTTCGGGGAAGGGGCGGGCAATGATGTCGCGCGCGCCGCCACCCAGATCGACAATGATGGGATCACAGCAGTTGGCCTGTTCGAGGAGGGCTTGCTTGTTCTCCGCGATCGCGGCAACGGCCGCGTCCAGGTCAGGAATGTCCAGCACCTGGATCTGGCCGATCATCACCGGGTCGGTGGCTGTGGCCTCAAATCCGCCTCCGGCGCGAAAGAGCTTCGCTGAGTGGCTGACGGCGGCGAGCACACTAGGCTCTTCAACGGCCATGGGCACCAGGTACTCCTTGTCATTGATCAGGAAATTAACGGCGACGCCTAAGGGCAGCTCGAATGTGCCCAGCGCATTCTCGATCATCAAGTCAGCCTGGTTGGCATCCAGCCCTTGCCCCATCAATGATTGTTTTTCATCTTCGTTGAGGCCGGCGAATTCAGCGACGATGTCCACGCGCTCATGCAAGGGCAGTTTGTAAAAGCCCGCCAGCCGTGACGTTCGCTCATTGTTATTTTCACGCATATATTCCATCCTATCTAACAGAACCTGAGGAACTATAGGCCATCTTTCCTGTCAAAAGCTATCCAAAGCAAAATCAGCTTCCTGTCTGAGAAAGATTCAGCTTCAGCGCCCTTGGAAAACAATGGAGGCCGGCCGGCGCGCGTGCGCCGGAGGCAAGAAGGCGTCTAGCTAATCCATTTGGCCGAGCAGGGTCAAACTGCCGTCGCCAAGGGCAACGTCGAGCAAGGTCACGCCTGGCGGCAAGCTGTTCATCGCCTGGCCCAAACCGATGTTGACGCCCGACTCCAATACGGAAAGTAGTGAAGCGGGGACGGGCAGCACCCCGGCCGCGGCCTCTATGACCTGGAACTGGAGCGCGCCGTTGTTCACCACGGGACGAAGATGGGCCGTCAGAGGCACGGCCAAGGGCTCGATCAGGTCCCCCTGTATGACAACGTCCTGCATGGTCAGGTCAATCTGTACATTCTCGATGCGCGCCCCTTCACCGGAAAAGGCGCCGCCCTGCACAGTCATATACTCAGCGAGATCGCTGTTCGTGATTGTCACGGTCAGGCGGCCGTCAGCGTCCGGCTTGATGCTCGTCAACTTCTGCTGCAAGGATCCCCCTGCCGCGGACGAGGATCCCACCGCAGGCAGGGCTTCCCCGGCGACGGCCGTGGAAACGATGTTGTCCCCTTGGAGAACGGCCGTCGCCGCGAGCTGACCCGCCTGCTCAGCCACAGCGGCGGCTCTGGTGGCGGCACTGGAAACATCTTCGGGTGAAATCTGAACATCGGGGACATTGACATCCCAAGGCAGTTCTAACGTGAAGCGACAGGCCAGGGTCGACAGGGAAAGAAAGACAAGCGAAAGCAGGCCGGCTAGTTTGAAATTACGCATTTTTTGCTCCTCGAAAATATTCACAGATTGCGCCGAAAGGCTGAAAAAAGCGCTTATCAGCGGCGCCACAGTGCGCATCACGCAACCACGCAATCTGTTTGATCAATGCATCCTATCTTATCCATATGCAAGGCGGCTACCGGACGCGATCGGGCTACTTGACCACCGATCTAACCTCGGGTAGCATTCGTTCCTGAACAAACGATCTAAACGGGCACAATCGCTCATTATAGCGAATGGCCTGGGTTTCGATTGATTCCTTCAGAAACATTCGCCATGAAATCTACCACGACACTCACTGCTTTGGCGCTTACCTTATTGATGTTCTTATTGGTCCTGCTGGCGGCCTTCGTGTTCACTTTTCAAAGACAGATATCATTTCGTGACGAGCTTGGCCGCACGGAACAGGGATATGAAGCGCTGCAGCAGGAGCAGGCGGAGTTGGAGCTGGAGCACGCTTCGCTGCGCGCCACGGCCACGATCGTGTCTTCTTTGCAGGCGACGGCCGATGTAGAGAGCATAGAGCTGCGCGCAGAATTGGTGGAAGCTGATCGCCAGGTAGGAACGTTAGCGGCGCAGTTGGAGGTAGGGGAGCAAGATCTGCAGGCGAGCGAGGCAACCCGCTCATTTTACGACGCTTCCGGCCCCCTGGTAACTATTGTGGAACCCCAAGCCGGGCAAGCGATCACCGGCGAGGAGATAACGCTGGTCTTCGTTGCCAGCGACGTGGTTGGGATCCGGTCCGTAACCATCAGCATTGATGACCAGCTGTTCGATGTGGAGGTGACACCGGGGCAGAGCGTCACGGTGCGCCAGCCATGGCTGCCGGAGAGCACGGGCCCGGCGATCATTACGGTCACGGCGATAAACAACAGCAATGTGACCAGCCAGCCGGCGGCTATGACCGTGGAAGTGGTGAACCCACCCGCGACGAGCACGCCTTCGCCGACGCCCACGGCCACGGCAACGCCCAGCCCAGAACCCACCGGTGAATCCTAGTCTGCAAAACGGGTGAACGGGCGCACATTTGCAAGTATAATGGGGCGGTGATTAAGTTATCTTGAGGCGGCCAGGGGGAACAAACTGGCATCTAAAGCCGAGAAAAAGGATTGTAGAGTGATCATATGTCATTGAATCGTCAACCAGGTCCCATGAATGAAAATGCGCTGCAAATGCTGCGTGAGAAAGCACTCAAAAAAGGGGCGGCGGTGATGACGGCTGATGGGCAATCGCTGGGCAAGGCATACGCGCTGCACCATCGTGCGCCGCAAGAAGTTGACGCCGATCTCAAGCTGTATGCCACCTATTTGGAAGTACCCAACATTCTGGTCGGTTCGCACTTCTATCTACCTGTTGATTTCATTGCCGATTACAATTCGGAAGCAGAACAAGTCAGCCTGAGCGTCCCCTTTGCGGCCGTGATGGATGAAACGTGGGATAGGGAACCGTCGTTCATTGCCGGAGCGCAAGGCGGGGTTGAACTGCTGCCAACCTGACAAGAAAGTCTGGTGGGCACGCCTGGGGAATGATTTTTAGGCAGCCGGCGCTGCGCGGCGGGCGAGCCGGTTGTCGCTACTGCCCTCGTCTGACGGGCGTCCAATCGGGGCGGCGCTCTCTTACCCGCTGCTTAGCGACTCCTCGAGAGCGCTGTTCCTTGGCGATCTCTTCCAACATGAGCTGCATTGTCATCAGGAAGCGCGGCTCATAGGCGACTTCTCCGCAAACATCACATCTACTGGCCGGAGCATTGGGAAGAATAATCATGTGCGTGCCAAATAAGCGCATATAGGGCAACAGCGCTTGGTGGTGGCGGCCCACGTAACATTCATCACATTGATTAGGCGCCATATGGGTTCCTCGATTTAGTGGGCTGCCTGGGCGAAATGCGGCACGCCACCCCAATCAGCAGGAGGCCAATACACGTAGAAAGCTTTCCCCAGGAGGTTTTCGTCAGGCAGAAAGCCCCAGGAATGGGAATCGCTCGAATTATTTCTGTTATCGCCGAGCACAAAGTAGGTGCCGGAAGGGACATCCCATTCACCGTTGTAGTTGGGTGAGTCGGCAATGTAGGGCTCTTGCAGCACTTCGCCATTGACGGAAACCGTGCCGTTCTCGATCTGGACATGATCGCCGGGTAAACCGACAACGCGCTTAATCAGGTTGAGTTCATTGCGTGGGTGGCGAAAAACGACGATGTCCCCCTGCTGTGGATCATCGAGCATGTAGGTCACGTTGTTGATGATCAGATACTCCCCATCCAGCAGTGTCGGATTCATACTGCTGCCATCTATGCGGTAGCGCCCTACAAGACTATGCACCAGCCAGAAGATGAAGAAGGTAAGCAGCAACGTTTCCACTATCTCACGGACGAAAATCTCCGGGGGCTGGCGATATTCATTGTTACTTTTTTGTTCAGAGGCCGCCTGAGAAGGGCGTTCCGGCTCTGGTGAGGGCATATCGGCAGTAGCCATGCGGTGATTAACCTTTTCGTCTGTTCGTTTCAGCTGTCCGCCGGAAACGACACGCCGCTTAACTTAAGCTTGCGCAGGCGATTATAGACCAGCGAAATTGGCGGCGCAAACAGCCTTCACGTCCAGTTTAATAACGATGATGTGGGTCAGCTGCATCCGATCCGGGCATGGGTTGAGGGCACGATCTTCAAGGTTGTTGCATCCGCTTTGCGCATGATATAATCTAGTTTCTGGGGCCATTAGCTCAGCTGGCAGAGCAGTTGACTTTTAATCAATTGGTCAGAGGTTCGAGTCCTCTATGGCCCACTGGAATACGGACGAGGTCGCTCAGAAGAGCGGCCTTGTTTGCTTATGGGCATTTTTTCCAGCGGGCGGTGGATTGGCCACGATTGGAACCATTGGCCTGGGTATGTTTTCTCGCCAATTACGGGGTTCATCTCTGCCGTTGATAGCTGCGCCGGCTTTTCTTGCTAGGGTGAAGAGGATGATCCTGCCGGGCGGATGTTTCCGCCTTTTATCTGCACAGCCAGCGGGCTGTCGCGGCGCAGAAAACAGATGTCGACCTGCCACAGCGCGCCGTCGCGCGGGCGATAGCGCAGGTCGAGGAGGTCAAAGATGCGGTAGCCGTAGGCTTCCATCAGTTCAACGACGCGGTAGTAGGTGGGGCGCTCGGCAAAGGGGTGGAAGAGCGAGGTCTCGACGATGAGCATGTCGCTCCGGCCCAGACAGGTCAAGGCCCCGCGCAGCACTTCGAGCTCGTATCCCTGAACATCAATCTTGATGAGATCCGGGACGGGCATTTGCGCTGCCTGGACCAATCCATCAATGGTGAATATGGGAACGATGCGCTGCTGTTTGCCGGGCACAAGCGCCTGAATTTCCGGGGTTAGAAAGGAGGAACCCTGCCTGTCTTCCCATATGGTCAGGGCGGCCTCCGCTTCCACGGCGCCGGCGCCGCCTAGAAACCAACGCGACCCGGGAGAGTGGGCGGTAAAGTGATCGAGGAAGGGGGTCATTTCTATCTGGGGCTCGATGAGAAAGAAGCGGGCATGGGGAAAAAGGGGGCGCACCTCGCGGCTCCAGCCGCCATGGTTGGCGCCGACATCGAGGATCGTCTGGGGGTCAAAACCCTGGCGGTTGACTCTTTGCAGGAAGTTTTTCACGCCTTGGGTGGAACGGTCGAGGCCGCTCTTGCGCAATAAATCGTATCCGAGACGGCCAAGGGACGGATAATGCACAAACAGTTGGTTGACGCGTGCGCGAATGGCAGCTCTCATGATCTGGCCCGACCCTCAGCCGCGCTTGATGAAGCGGCCGCGTCCCGCTTCACCGAGAAAGCGGCCGTTTTCAACGATGAGTTCCCCGCGGCTGATCGTCGTCTCCGTCCAGCCGCGCATGGCCATTCCCGCATAGGGGGTCCAGTCAACCTGCTCATGGAGGAAGTCAGTCGACAAGACGACCTCGCGCCGCGGATCAAAGATGACGAGATCGGCATCGTAGCCAGGCAGGATTCTGCCCTTCGTCTTGAAGCCCGCCAGCTCGGCCGGCGCCGTACAGCAGGCGGCGACCCATTGATTGAGCGACAGCCGGTTCTGGAGGACGCCGTAGGTGTAGACGGCCGCTAAGCGACTTTCTACGGAGGGCACCCCGCCGGGGATCTTGCTGAAATCGGCCAGCCCGGTCGCTTTTTCAGCGGTTGTGAAGGGACAATGATCGGTGGAGACGACCTGCAAATCGGCGGCGGCAAGGGCGCGCCACAACGCTTCCTGCGCCTCTTGGTCGCGGATCGGCGGCGCGCATACGGGCAGTGCACCGGAAACGCCCGGGGCATCATAGACTTCCCAGGAGAGCAGCAGATATTGGGGGCAGGTTTCCCCCGTCACGGTCACCCCTCGGCGGCGGCCGGCGGCGATCTCGTTCACCGCCTGGGCACAGGTCACATGAAAAATATGCACGTTCGCCTTGGTAAAAGCGGCCAGTTCAACGACACGGCCGACGGCTTCTCCTTCAAAGGGCGCGGGGCGGCTGCGCGTGTGCCAGTGGGGCGTCGTACGGCCGGCGGCAAGATTCTGGGCGACGAGCGTGCTGATCACGTCCCAGTTCTCGGCGTGGACGACGGCCAGGGCATCGACGGCGGCGACCGCGTCTAGGGCCCTCATCAGCTGCCCATCATCAAGCCGCAGATCATAGGCCATATAGAGCTTGAAGCTGCCACAGCCGGCCGCATACGCGGCAGGCACCTGGTCTAACTTGTCCATCTCTGTGGGACCGAGGGTCATATGCAGGCCGTAATCGACGACGACGGCGGGATCAGCTTCCGCGCGCCGGCGGGCAAGGGCATCGAGCAGGGACGCCCCATAGGGTTCCACAAAATCAACGATGGCCGTTGTGCCCCCCAAGGCGGCCGCCCTGGTGCCGGTAAAAAAATCGTCGGAGGAGACGAAGCTGCCGATGGGCATCTGCATGTGCACATGCATGTCCACCGCCCCGGGAAGCACCAATTTGCCCTTGGCATCGATCTCCTTCTGCCCGTGCAGGCTCTGGGCGACGGCCGCGATCTTGTCCCCCTGAATGGCGACATCGGCCGTGAAAGTCGCCGAATCGGTGACGAGGGTGCCGTTTTTGATTACAAGATCATTGGCCATCGTTTCCTCCATATAGCTTGCCAGTGCAACTGCTCATTATTATAACCAGCCGCAACGAAAAAGGCCCCGCTGGTGCGGGGCCTTTTCGGGAAGAGGAGAAAAAGGAGGACATTATATAGATGATGCGCGACTGCGTTGTCAAAAAAGCGATGTAATCCCGCGATAACAATCATATTGTAGGTAGAATGGCGAATCGACGCCCAGGCCTTCTTATTTTCTACACATAATTCAAGAAATGTAATAGAGTTTCGTGGAGAGTAGCGGATGGTTGGCCCAGATCGCGGCCGGGCAATTCAGGTAGAATGGCCGTATCATCGGTGGCCTAAGCTGAGCCGGGCCTTAACAGCCGGCCGTGAGGGCCAACTATTTAGCGAATTGGGCAGCAGCAATCCAGGCAGAGGACTATGAGCATTGAAGATGAGAAGAAGCGCTGGCAAGAGGAGACGGTTGATCCCGTTCTAGAAGGGTTCCCAGAGCGCAAGGAGTCGTTCGAGACTTCATCAGGTATCGAGGTTGATCGCTTGTACACGCCGCAGGACGACGCGGCGGGATCAGCGGCGGGCTATTTGGCGCAAGAGGGGTTCCCCGGGGAATACCCGTTCACGCGGGGGGTGCAGCCGACGATGTATCGCGGGCGTTTTTGGACGATGCGCCAATATGCGGGTTTTGGAACGGCCGCGGAATCGAACGAGCGCTACAAGTTTCTGCTGAGCCAGGGGCAGACGGGGCTTTCGGTCGCTTTCGACCTGCCAACGCAGATTGGGTACGATGCGGACGATCCCCTGGCCGTGGGCGAGGTGGGCAAGGTGGGCGTGAGTATTCCCAGCCTGGACGATATGGCCATTCTTCTGGACGGCATCCCCCTGGACAAGGTGAGCATCAGCATGACGATCAACGCGCCGGCGGCCGTTCTGCTGGCGATGGTAATCGCCGTGGGCAAGCGGCAGGGGGTGCCGATGAGGGCGCTGCGCGGGACTATTCAAAACGACATCCTGAAGGAGTATATCGCGCGGGGCACCTACATCTTTCCCCCACGGCCGTCGATGCGCTTGATCACGGATGTTTTTGATTTTTGCAGCAGGGAAGTCCCCAGCTGGAACACGATCTCTATTTCGGGTTATCACATAAGAGAAGCGGGAAGCACGGCGGCGCAAGAAGTGGCCTTCACGCTGGCCGACGGCATCACCTACGTTCAGGCCGCACTGGATGCCGGTCTGGATATCGATGAATTTGCGCGCCAGCTCTCCTTCTTTTTCAATGCGCACAATAATTTCCTGGAAGAGATAGCCAAATTCAGGGCTGCCAGGCGCATGTGGGCGCGCATCATGCGCGAGCGATTTGGGGCGCAGAACCCGCGCAGCTGGATGCTCAGATTCCATACACAAACGGCGGGCAGCACGCTTACGGCGCAGCAGCCGGACAACAATGTCGTGCGCGTGGCCCTGCAGGCGCTGGCGGCGATCTTGGGCGGCACACAGAGCCTGCATACCAACAGCCGCGATGAAGCGCTTTCCCTGCCGACGGCGGAAGCGGCGCAGCTGGCCCTGCGCACGCAACAGATTATTGCCCATGAAAGCGGCGTCAGCGATGTGGTCGACCCCTTGGGAGGATCGTACTATCTGGAGGCGCTCACGGATGAGTTGGAAGAACAAGCAGAGGCATACATTAAATCGATTGATGAGATGGGCGGTATGCTGGCGGCGATTGAGAGGGGATACGTGCAGCGCGAAATTCAGGATGCAGCGTACAAGGCCCAGCGCGATCTGGAAACGGGGCGCGCAGTTACGGTAGGCGTCAACCGCTTTCAGGAAGAGTCGGATGAGCTGCAAATAGCAACGATGCGCATCGATCCGCAAATAGAAGCGGACCAGAGAAAACGGCTTTCTGATCTACGGTCACGGCGCGACAATCAGAAAGTGGTCGAGCTGATTGCTCAGCTGGAAACGGCCGCGCGCGGGCGCAGCGAATCTCATGCCGCTCTTTATTGAATGTGTCGAAAATGACGTCACCCTAGGCGAGATATGCCACGCACTGCGCCGTGTTTGGGGGGAATATAGGCCAGGCTATGATTTCTAGCCTCGCCTAGGCGGTGCCCAGTCGACTTATCTCTACTTAGAATGTCAGAAAGATGCGTGTAAGGTGAAGCATGGTAACAAGAATAAATCACATTGCCATCGTTGTCCCCGATTTGGAGGAAGGGACCGGTTTTTGGGCAGATGCTCTAGGGCTCAAGGTTAGCAAAATTGAAGAGGTGCCGGAGCAGCAGGTCCGCGTGGCCTTCCTGCCCGTGGGCGAGAGCAATATCGAACTGTTGGAACCAACCGACGACAGCAGCGGCGTTGCGCGCTATTTAGAGAAGAAGGGGCCGGGACTGCACCATATCTGCCTGGAAGTCGACGATATTGAGGCCGCGCTGCAGCAGCTGCGAGAAGCGGGTGTGCAATTGATCGACGAGGAGCCGCGAAGCGGGCACGATGGCGTGCGGCTGGCATTCATCCATCCGAAAGCGACGGGTGGCACCTTAATCGAACTTTACCAGATACCAGACCGGGCAAATTCCCAAGATTGATCATTCCAAAGCGCCTCGCTTTCTGCTATTATGTAGGTAGGCTACCGCTCTGGTGGCAGAGCGTCGTGAGTCAAACATCTAAAGAAGATAAGGCAGGTCTTGGCCGGCGGTCTCGTGGGGTCGCCTCAGATGCCAATGATTAACTGAGAGTCTGTACTCCGCAGCGCGGCCACCAAGCGGTGGCTTTTTGCGTTCTCCCAGCCAGAGCGAGCCGCATCGCCCAGATCCACAAAAAAAACCGCCCTGTTAAGGGCGGTTTAGCGGCTATTGCACCAGGAGGGCAGTGCTTCAAGCCATCAGTTAATACCCTAATCGAGGGAGGGGCGGATATTAACCTATTCTTAGCCAGGGTTGTTCCAGTCGCGTTTCTCTCGTGCCAGTTTGGGGGAGGAGTTCCTCTTTCCCGACTAAGCTTGATGGAATCGTACAACATTTTCAGGGGCTTGTCTACATCTTGAAGGGGCATTAATCTGCCTTCCCTGGAAGATTAGTAGCGCTTGACAAATCATCTTCTTTTGTCTTATTTTGTCATGTTCAGCGGCCCGCAAGCGGGTGATTTGGCGAAAATCAGGGATCCTGCGGCCCTTCAAAGAGGTCCAGCCACATCGATAACTCGGCATCGGTCAAGGGCCGGTCCGCCCCGCCGGACGGATCATCCGCGGCCCTGTTCTGGGTCTTTTTTTCCTTGTCTTGGGTCAATTTCTCGACGAACTCCTCAGATTTGAGCGTAATGAGGCGGCGCTTCTGCGCCTCACGGATGATGCGCCCATCGCTCGTGACCAGCGTCGCTTCACGGGGATTCTTGATGGCCTGGATACGTCTGATCAAAATGGAATCGGCCGTTTGCCCGCCGGAAGCGAAGAGCACCTTCACCTTCCCTGTAGAGAGTCCCTTATCCACGCCACCCGGCAAACCGTGGTCAAAGACAAGGGTGATACGGCGGCCGCGCGTGCGCGCAGCCCAACCGCGCAGGCGTAGAACCAGCTCGACTTCGTCGTGCGGATCGTCGAGTCCGATATCGGGCATTTTGCCAATCAGATTGTGTCCATCTATCAAGTAATGCATCGGAATCGGGGCGCGCTGTCACGACACGCTGCTAATCAAGCAGTTCAAGTTTGGCGAAAGAGGCTGCGAGTCGTTTGATTCCTTCCCCAGGAAAGGCGACGGTCACCTCCTCGTCGCTGCCCGTCATCCTGCTCTCAATCACGGTTCCTTCGCCAAAACGGGCGTGGCGCACGCGCTGGCCGGTGTTGAATTGGGGGCCGGCCGCCCGCTTGCCCGCGAAATCATCGGGCAGGTCCTCCATTTCGAAGCGCGGCCGGGGCAAGGCGTTACCGGCGCTGTCGCGCGGCGGGGTCTCTTGCTTAGGCGCCCTGCTTTCCTGGGCACCTCCGCTGCCACGACGGCGCCCGCTGCGCGGTGATCCCGGCGGCGACCAGCTGCTGGCGCGGGAGACGCTGTCTCGCCGGCGGCCGGAGGCGCCGCTTCCTTCGATCAGATCTAGAGGGATGTCGCTCAAGAAACGGGAAGGCACACTCACGGAACTATCGCCATAGAATGAGCGGCGGAAAGCGTGACTGATATAGACCCGGTCCCTGGCGCGCGTAATGCCCACGTAAAAGAGACGCCTTTCTTCAGCGAGTTCTTCCCCATCTTCCAGCGAGCGGCTGTGCGGCAGCAGGCCGTCTTCCAGCCCGGTTAGAAAGACAACGGGAAATTCCAAGCCTTTGGCTGCATGCAGTGTGAGGAGGGTTGTGGCCTGGGCCGTGTCTTCCAGATTGTCTGTCTCCGATACGAGGGCGACCTGCTCCAGAAATTCAGCCAGGGTGACGTCAGGATCCTCAGCGGCTGCGCCGCGCAGCTCGAGCACGTTGTCCCAGCGCTCCTCTCCTTCAGAAGTGCCGTCATCGAGATAGGTGCGGTAAGCGACCTGATCGAGGATCACGTCGATTAACTCGCTTACCGCCACTTTGCCGGCGAGCGCGATCCAGGCATCAAGCAGATGGCCAAAATGGCTCAGTGCATTCAGCGCCCGGCCGCTAAATTTGTGCCGGATGCCGGGATCAAGCGCCAGGCGCATCACGGCTTCCGCCGGCTGCCAGCCCATCGCCTCCGCCCAAACCAAGAAGTCTTGGCGGGTCTTGGCCCCGATGCCTCTGGTGGGCACATTGAGAATGCGATTGAAGCTGACCGAATCAGAAGGGTTGTGAATCAATCGTAGGTAGGCGATGATATCCTTAACTTCCCGCCGTTTGTAAAACTCAGTGGCGCCAACAAGGCGGTAAGGCAGGCCAAGTCGCAGAAAGTTTTCCTCGAGGACACGGGATTGGGCATTTGTGCGATACATGATGGCAAAATCGCCCCCGGAATACCCTTCAAGCATGAGCTGCTCGATCTTGTCCAGGACATACTCCGCCTCTTCGTGCTCATTATAGGCTTCACGAATGACGACGGGCACGCCGCCCGCGCGCACGGTAAACAGCTCCTTGTGTACGCGATTGGGGTTGCGCTTGATTACCGCCTTGGCCACGTCGAGGATAATCTGAGTCGAGCGATAGTTCTGCTCGAGGAGGATCTGCTGCGCGGCGGGAAATTGTTCGCGGAAACGCTGGATATTGCGGAAATCAGCGCCGCGCCATTTGTAAATAGATTGATCGGAATCGCCAACGACGAAGAGGTTGGAATGGGTAGCGGCAAGCATGCGCAGCAGCGTGTATTGGGTCGTGTTCGTATCTTGAAATTCGTCGACGAGGATATGGCGGTAGCGAGACTGGTACTTTTGCAGGATATCCTCTCGCTCATCAAACAGCAAGACGGTGTTCATGAGTAAATCGTCGAAATCCATGGCGTTGTTGGCCCACAATAGGGCCTGGTACTGGCTGTAGACACGGCGGGTCACTTCGGAAATGTAGTTGCTGGCGGCATAGAGCTCCGGTGAAATCAGTTCATTCTTGGCGCTGCTGATACTGTGCAGCATCTTGGGAGCGGGAAACTTCTTGTCATCGAGATTGAGGTCTTTCAAGGTCTGCTTGACAACTTGCAGCTGATCGGCCGTGTCGAAGATGACGAAATCACGGCCGTAGTGGGTCAGATTGTCCGTTTCGCGGCGCAGCATGCGCACACAGGTGGCATGGAAGGTGCCCATGGAGAGCCCGCGCGGCTGTTCGCCGAGTAAGGTCTCCAGGCGCTGGCGCATTTCGCGCGCCGCCTTGTTGGTGAACGTTACGGCCATGATCTCCCAGGCGGGGACATGCGCTTCTTCAATCAAGTAGGCGACGCGGTGGGTGAGCACGCGCGTCTTGCCGCTGCCGGGACCGGCCAAGACCAACACAGGGCCGGGCAGTGCGGTCACCGCCTGCCGCTGCGCTTCATTTAATCCTTCCAGTAGACTCATTTAACGGATCACTCTTACTTTTGGGCAACGCGGGCGATTCTGCCAACGGAAGGACACCCTCTCCGGCGGCCCGACAATTTACAAATGGACACAGAGCGCGTGGCGAAGCGGCGCGAGGCAGATAGGCGTTCACTTCTTCCCTGAACCTCTACGCTTTCTGTCTAGGTCGCGCTTCGTGCATGATCGTGTCACGCAGCTATACGTGGCTCTTTGCTCTACAGGGAAAGAGGATTATAGCACCTTCCAAGCAGAGAAAGCAGTCCAATCGACGACGAGCCGCAGCAGATAGAAGGAGGCGGGGTGAATTGTTTCGCGCTGGATTCTTATGTCAGGGCACTCTATGAGATGCGCACTTGCTTTGTTGACAGGGGTATGGCCGTTTGTTAGAATCTCGCCTGTCTGGCCCCATTCGTCTAGCGGCCCAGGACGTGGCCCTCTCAAGGCCAAAACAGGGGTTCGAGTCCCCTATGGGGCATCGCGAGAGGCTTCATCCAGCAGATGGGTGGGGCCTCGTTTTCAATCACTTAGTCGAAACGTATCCGGCGCAGGGCGTTTCCGTTGATTCTGCGTCGCGCTATGCAAACAAATACGTTATCTGGCTCCTCGTCGCTCATCTTCAACAGCCGCTATAGGCGCATTGTCACATTTTTCGGCGAGCTGATCCTGCACGTGGTCTGGTGGGACCTGCTGATCGGCCGTTTGCCATTTCTGGGGTACTCGGCGCGCCGGTCACGTGCCGCGCGCCACCGGCGCTGGGCGGCCCGCTTCCGCCTCTTGGCCTTGGAGATGGGCGGCGTGATGATTAAGCTGGGCCAATTTCTCAGCTCCCGCGTTGATGTCCTACCCCAAGAAATCACAGATGAGCTAAAAGGTCTGCAGGACGAAGTACCGGCCGTTCCCTGGCCGGAGATAGAACGGGTCATGCGTGAGGAGTTGGGAAATCCCGCAGATTACTTCACACATATTGAGACCGAGCCAATCGCGGCCGCTTCGCTGGGTCAGGCGCACCGCGCCTGGCTGCCGCCGCAAGACGAGGCTGACATGTACGGCGACGCGGTCATTGTCAAGGTGCAGCGGCCTCATATTGAAGAGATGGTGCGCACGGACCTGGCCGCGCTGGGCGTGGTCGCGCAGGTATTGATGCGCTACCCGCCGATTCGACGCCGGGCCGATGCGCCGGCGCTGCTGGACGAGTTTTCGCGAACCTTGTGGGAGGAGTTGGATTACGAATCGGAAGCGCTGAACGCGGAGCGTTTGGCGCGCATTCATGCCCAGAATGAGCGTATTGTCATTCCCGTGGTTTACCGTGAGCAGTCTACGAAACGAGTTCTCATCCTGGAGAATGTGGAAACAGTGAAAATGGCCGATATCGCCGCGCTGATCAATCATGGCATTGATCCCAAGGAAGTGGCCGATGTCCTGTTGGATGCTTATTTCAAACAGGTCTTTGAGGAAGGGTTTTTTCACGCCGATCCCCACCCAGGGAATCTCTTTGTGCGCCCGGAGGAGCCGTGGGGCGGAGAACCCGGGACGCGGCCGTTTCAGATCATTTTTGTTGACTTCGGCATGGTGGGCGAGATCCCTAACCTGATGGGCGAAAACCTGCGCAAAGTTATGATCGGCGTCATGCAGCGTGACGCACGCCAGCTGGTGGAGACCTATCAAGACCTGGGATTTTTGCTGCCCGGTGCAGACCTTGAGCGGATTATCGAAGCGCAGTCGAAAGTCCTAGATCACATCTGGGGTCGCAAACTGCTGGAGCTGTCGCGGCCGGATCCCAAAGAAGTGCAGCAACTAACCGGTGAATTCCGCGATCTGCTCTTTGATATGCCTTTCCAAGTCCCGCAGGATTTTATCTATCTGGGGCGGGCTTTCGGCATGGTCATGGGGTTGGTGTCGCAGCTCGATCCCGACATCAATGCGTGGCATCAAGTTGAAAAGTACGGGCGGGAGCTTCTGCGAAACGAGCGCTCTGAACAGCTGCGGGAAATGAGCACGGAAATGTTGCTGGAGGGAATACGCCCCTACTTGGAGATGCCCCCGCGCATCCTCAGGCTGCTGGAAATGGCTGAAAGCGGCCGTCTGGTTGTGCAAACCAAAGCAGATACAAAAACAGAGCGCCGGCAGGAGAGGATGGAACGCAGGCTAAATTTCCTGAGTTGGAGCATCCTGGGTTCAACGGGAATGATTACGGCGACAATCCTCTATTATCTGCGCCGGCAAGACAAAGATCGCGACCAGCAATAAGCGGAAAGGCTCAACTGTCCTCAATCTTTGTTTGCGCGCCATCCGTGCGGCGGACGGCCAAGAAACTGCCCAGTAAATTGAAGAACGCGCACGCTTATTAATCGATCAGGCCTTTGAGACGAGCAGACAAGGTGGGCTGCTGAAGGCCAAATTTGGCGTAGAGTTCTTTGGAGGAGGGTTCGGTCAGCTGTGAGCCATCCGCAAACAGCAGAGTCGGCACACTTGCATACCCATGATTGAGCGCCATGAGATGTTCCCTGGCCTGCGGGTCGCCATCAATATTGATGATCTCGGCCTCAATATCATTTTTCTTAAGAAATTTAACGACACTGCGTGAATGCATACAGTAGCTGGAAGTGTAGACGGTGGGTGGTTTAGACATGTTGCCGATACCCCTTTGAAACAATCGGAAGAAAAACAGCGGCCCAATTAGGCGACTATCTTATTCTTCTGCGGACTCATCTTCTGTAATGTCTCTTACCTGCGCCTGCAGGAACTGATCGTATGCTTCTTTAGTGACGTATTCTCCACCGGAAATCTCCGCGGTGACGACCAGGTAGTTGCTGTCGAGCACAACGACGGTGGGCATGCTGCGGAAACAGCGATTGTCGACGATGGTCTTATGCCAAACGAAGCCGTCTCCTTCACGGGCAAGATCATACTCCTTGTCCGCGCGAACCCTGGAGATTGTGCCGCAGTTGTCGCAGCGCACGTAGAAGTATACACCGCGCGTATCAACATACTTGGACGGTTTGCTGTCTCCGCCTCCAAAGAGCTTTTTCAGAAAACCCATGGTTTTTCTCCTATGCTAGAGGGGGAATTGGTCAGCCAGGGCCATTCCCCCTTCTAATTCTTGCCCTACTATAGCAGATGTTCCCAACAGCGGTCATCAGCTTGATATAGATGGCGGGCCTGCCAAGAATCATTGCTTGTATTTCTGCGACGGCAACCGTACAATTCCCTTATTGATTTGCCGTCAGAATCGGCAAACTAACCTGGCGGACTTTCAGTCAAACAGGCGCCGAGCTGACCAGCGAAGCAGCCAAACCGCCTTATGGGAGTAGAACGTGGTTGACAGTAGAACCGTAGATAAGCGCGCGGAACAAGAAAAGGCCTTGGAAAACATTCGCAATGGGCTGGCGACTAAAGTGCGTATCCTTACCCATCGAGATTGCTGCCCGTTCTGCGAAGCGATGGAAGGAGCCTATTCGTTCGAGGATGTCCCCAAACTGCCGCATGAAGAATGTTCGCACCCGCAAGGTTGTCGCTGTTTTTACGCGCCGGTGCTGGATGAATTCGGTCCTTAATCCCCGCCAAAGTAGAGCCTGGGAACGCGCGTATTGATGTTTGTCAATATTTCGTAGGGTATCGTTCCCGCCCAATCAGCCAAGTCTTCACAGCTAATAGTCGTTCCTGTGTTCTCATCTTCCCCAAGGAGGATGACTTCATCGTTGTTATACGCTGTCTCCCAGCCGATATTGACCATGAGTTGATCCATACAGATACGGCCGACAACGGGATAGCGCTGGCCACGAATAATCACCTGTGCCTTGCCGGACATCGCCCTGAAATAGCCATCTCCGTAGCCTACGGGAACGGTCACGATGCGCGTCAGGCGATCGCTCTGCCAGGCAGATCCATAGCTCACCGGGTGATTGGGCTGAACGACTTTGAAATAAACGACGCGTGATTTCCAGGAGAGCGCCGGTTGAATGGTGATGGTGCGCCGCGCTTCCGCAGAAGGATAGACGCCATAAAATAGGATGCCGGGACGCACCATGTCTAGGTGGCTTTCGGGAAGCTGCAGAATTGCGCCGGAATTGGCCATGTGGCGCAGCGGGGGATAGGGGAGTCCTCTTTTCTCGTAAAAAGAGATGGCTTGTTGAAAGCGCTCCAGCTGCACACGGGCCGACGACAGTTCCCGGGCATCGGCGTTCGCAAAATGAGAGTAGACGCCTTCCACAAAGAGATGTTCGCAGGTTAATGACCTTGCCAACAACGCCTCGGCGCTGTAGTAATGAACGCCGATACGCTCCATGCCGGTATCGATCTTCAGATGAACGCGCGCCCGCCGGCCGCGCGCTCCGGCGGCCTCATTTATCTGTTCCAGTTTTTCAACAGAAGAAGCGGTCAGGGTTAAATCATGCTCCAGGAACAAGGGCACTTGATTGCCTATGATGCCGCCAAGAACGAGGATGGGCGTTTTGATGCCGGACTCACGCAAGAGGATGCCTTCTTCGAGGACGGCCACGCCCAGGTAGTCGGCGCCGATGGCGACCAGATGGCGGGCGACGGCGACCATGCCATGCCCGTAGGCATTGGCTTTCAAGATAACCAACACCTTCGCCGGGGCGACCGCCTCAGCAATGGCTCTGTAATTGCTTGTCAGGCGATCCAGGTTGATTTCGACATTTGTTGGGCGGGTAACCCCGTTCTCGCTGATGGTCAGATCGTTGATTGTCATAGCGTCCTATTAACGTCTTCAACCTCCAAAAAGGCAAATCTTCTCTCGATTTCCTGACTCTCTGGAACGAAACCTCGGCGATCTCTTGCCATACTGGGTGACAGGCTCTAGAATAAACGGGAAGTTTGATTTATTTAGAGTAGAATAGAAACGGCCGTTCGGGAGAGAATTCTCCTCACTTCGCTTAAGCGGGAATCGCCGAAGGGGCAAGCCTGGACTCTCCAGGTGAATCTCTCAGGCAAAAGGACCGGATGGACAGGTGCTTTCTGGAAAGCAACCATCGCCCAGCGCAGATAGGTTGCACCGAAGGGGCAAGCCGGGTTTATGCCTGGTGAAACTCTCAGGTAAAAGACAGAGGACGCCGGCAAACCGTAGGTTTGCTGTGCGTCCTTTTTTTGATCGAGCAGGCAAAGCAATTTCACGTTAAGGAGAAACACGATGAGCACGAAGATTTTGCCCAATTTGCACTACACGGATGATGATGAATGGATCCTCGTCGATGGCAGCGAGGCGACAATCGGCATTACCGATCATGCCCAGGATTCACTTTCCGATATCGTCTACCTTGAACTGCCCGGAGAGGGGGACTCGTTTGATAAGGGGGCCACCTTTGGCGTGGTTGAATCGGTCAAAGCGGCCGCCGATCTGATGATGCCCGTTGGCGGCGAGGTCACGGCCGTGAACGAGGAGCTGCTGGACACTCCGGAGGCGATCAACGAAGGACCGTATAAATCGTGGCTGATCAAGATCACGATGAGCGATCCCGCCGAGTTGGAAGCGTTGATGGATGCAGACGCGTACGCCGCTTACTGTGAAGAGCGTGAGTAAGCGGCAGCAGCCGATTATGACACTCGAAGGAAGGAACCCACTATGACGATCTCCACTTCCCGCAAACTGCAAGCGTACGACATCATTGAAGAAAGCCGCAACGGCAGCAGCGGACAGCCGGCGAACCACGCGTTGTTGATGCCCGCTGATCGTTTCGTCAAACGGCATATCGGGCCACGCAGTCATGATATCAGCGAGATGCTGGCTGCCCTCAATTTATCTTCCCTGGCCGAGCTCATGGATGAAGCGATTCCAGCATCTATCCTCCTGGCTGAGCCGCTCGATTTGGAACCGCCGCGCAGTGAATCGGCCGTTCTGGATGACCTGCGCGATCTCGCCGCCCAAAATAAGCTCTTCCGCTCCTATATCGGCATGGGATATTACGGCACAATCACGCCGCCGGTTATCCAACGCAATATCCTGGAAAACCCAGGCTGGTACACGCAGTATACGCCCTACCAACCGGAGATCGCCCAGGGACGCCTGGAGGCATTGATCAACTTCCAGACCATGGTTGCTGACCTGACAGGGATGGAAATCGCCAATTCCTCCCTCCTTGATGAGGGGACGGCCGCCGCGGAAGCGATGACGCTCAGCCAGCGCGCGCAGCCGCGAAAGTCTACAGCAGACACTTTCTTTATCTCTGAATTGTGCCATCCGCAGACGATCGCCGTCGTCAAGACACGGGCCGAACCATTGGGGATCAAGGTCATCGTCGGCGATCATGAAACGTACGGTTTTGAAGCCGCCACGTTTGGCGTCCTGCTGCAATATCCGGCGACCAATGGCGACGTGCTGGATTACGGCCCGTTCATTGACCGTGCCCACGAAGCGGGCGCTCTCGTAACCGTTGCCACGGATCTGCTGGCATTGGTTCTGCTGCGGCCTCCCGGGGAGTTTGGCGCGGATGTTGTGGTTGGCAACAGCCAGCGCTTCGGCGTTCCCATGGGCTATGGCGGGCCGCACGCGGCCTTTATGGCCACGAAAGATGAATTCAAGCGTATCATGCCTGGCCGGCTCATCGGTGTCTCCGTGGATACGGCGGGAAAACCGGCTTATCGTCTCGCCCTGCAAACCCGCGAGCAGCATATTCGGCGCGATAAGGCGACGAGCAATATTTGTACGGCCCAGGTGCTCCTGGCGATCATGGCCTCGATGTACGCGGTCTATCATGGACCAGATGGCCTGCGGCGCATCGCCACGCGCGTGCGCCTGTTGACGGCCGTGCTGGCCGCGGCGCTGCAAGAACTGGGGTATGCGATCAATGAGGCGCCTGTGTTCGACACGCTTACGATTTCCGGCGGGCCGCGCAGCCAGGAGGCGATCCGGCAGGCGGCGACTGATGCGCACGTCAATTTGGAGTACAAGGCGAATGGAGCGATTGGCGTGGCCATTGACGAGCCGACAACGATCGCTGAGTTGAGGGCTCTGCTGGAAATCTTTGGCGCGCAGCCGGGGCAGTTTGACTTGGAGGCGACAGCGGACAGCATCGATCTCGCCTATGCGCCAGGCCAACAGCGTGAAAGTGACTTCATGACCCATCCCGTCTTCAACAGTCACTTATCAGAGACGGAAATGATGCGTTACATTCACCGCCTGCAGGGGCGCGACCTCTCGCTGACGCACTCCATGATTCCTCTTGGTTCCTGCACGATGAAGCTAAACGCAACAGCAGAAATGCTCTTGATCACGCTGCCCGAATTCGGGCAGCTTCATCCCTTTGCGCCGCTGGATCAGAGCCAGGGATACCAGGAACTGTTCCGGCGCCTGGAGAAATGGCTGTCTGAGATCACAGGCTTCGCGGCCGTTTCTTTGCAGCCCAATTCCGGGGCCCAGGGCGAATATACCGGCATGCTGGTCATACGCGCCTATCACTTGGCCCAAGGCGATAGGCAGCGGACAACCTGTCTGATTCCCAGCTCCGCCCATGGCACCAACCCGGCGAGCGCGGTCTTGGCGGGCATGGATGTCGTTGTCGTCGAGTGTGATGATAATGGCAATATTGATGTGGCCGATATGCGCGCCAAGGCTGAGAAGTATCAGGATACGCTCGCGGCGACGATGATCACCTATCCCTCAACACATGGTGTCTTCGAGGCGGATATCAAGGAGATTTGCCAGATCGTTCATGATCATGGGGGGCAGGTCTATCTTGATGGGGCGAACATGAATGCGCAGGTGGGATACACATCACCGGCCGTCGTCGGCGCCGATGTGTGCCATCTGAACCTGCACAAGACCTTTGCCATTCCTCATGGCGGCGGTGGACCGGGTATGGGCCCGATCGGCGTCGCCGAACATCTGGCGCCCTACCTGCCGGATCATCCCGTCGTTCCCGGTGTAGGGGGTGACCACGCCTTAGGCACGGTCTCTTCCGCCCCGTGGGGCAGCGCCAGTATTTTGCCGATATCGTATGCCTACATCGCCATGATGGGCCGCTCCGGTCTGCAAGCGGCGACCCAAGTTGCAATTTTGAACGCGAACTATATCGCGCAAAAACTGGACCCTTACTTCCCCGTCCTTTACCATGGGTTGAACAATCGTGTCGCCCATGAATGTATCGTTGATCTGCGGCACCTAAAGGATTTCGCCACCGTTGATGACGTGGCCAAACGGTTGATGGACTTCGGCTTCCATGCGCCGACGATGTCCTTCCCGGTGCCGGGCACGTTGATGATCGAACCCACAGAAAGCGAATCGCTGGCTGAGTTGGATCGCTTCTGTGAAGCGATGATCCTTATTCGCGGGGAGATTCAGGCGGTGGAAGAGGGGAAGGTGCCGGTTGACAACAACCCGCTGCACAATGCGCCGCATACGGCCGAAGTCATCGCCGGCGATGAATGGGATCGTCCTTACTCCCGTGAGCAAGCGGCGTATCCCGTTTCCTGGCTGCGTGAGAATAAGTTCTGGCCGTTCGTAGGCCGGATCGACAATGTCTACGGCGATCGCAATCTCTTCTGCAGCTGTGTGCCGATTGATGACTTTCGTTAGTTTTCTGCCTCCCACTGGCCGATAAAAAAACGCCCGGCGGTTTCCACCAGCCGGGCGTTTTGCTTCTTAGGTGAAGGCGGCTACTGTCGATTGGCCGCCGCTTCATCGCCGGCGGTTTCCATGCGGATGGCGTTCACAAAACCAACCGGAATCGGTCCATTGGACCAGATAGCGATTGAATCGACAGGAATCGCTTCCAGTCCCTCCACGAATTCGACGCAGTTATCCAGATCAGGGCAGCGCTGCTGCATGATCTGCACATGAAAAGAGAAATCGTCGCGGCCGGCCCGGCGGGCGAGATCGAGATAGCGCTGGCGCGTGCGGTTGACGGCAGCCAGACGCGAAGCGGCCGACTGGGTCTCGATAAACTTCTGTTCCTGAATAGCCAGACCGCTGACGCCGGCCTCGATCATGGTCAAGATAGCGCGCTCGTCCACTTGATCGGTCATGGCACGCACGGGGCCCCACAAGACCTCAAAGCCCTGCTCAGAGGCGAGAGCGGCGACGCGGGCGACGATATTCACAGTGGGGTCCGCGCTGTTCAGCGTCTGCATTTCATCACCGGGCGTCATGCCGGCGCCATTTTCCGTGTTGAAACCTATCGTCGTGACATCGGACGCCTTCAGGTCATCTGCAAAACGCAGCAAGCGTTCCGCTTCCGCGTAGGAGGTGACCATAATCATCTTCTTGACCGGCCCTTGAAGGCCCAACATGCCGTTCAGGTCTGCTTCACGCGCATAAACATAGGCGGGGCCAAACTCGGGGCGCCAATTTGACCAGCGCAGCATCAAGGGTAGATGTTTTTCCGTAGGGAGGGAATTGCTGCCGCCGGGATCGACGACGGATGGAGCTACGGGGTCAGCGAGCGCGGGCCCGGCAGGCTGGGAGGCGAAGGCAGACACCGGCTGCGGCCGGCTTCCGCCTGACAATGTGCCCAGACCAACAACAACGAGTCCAACGGCGATCAAGACGAGGACGGCAAATGCTTTTGTGTTTACCATTTAACTCCCGGCGCATGCCGCTGAGGGGCGTGCATCCTTAATGGCCGGAATTGTAGCACACATGTTCGGTACCGGCCGGTAAGGTTTCACACAGTTCTCATCAGGCCAAGGGCACGTTTGTTTGAAACCCGGTTTTGCCAATGAAAACCGGGTTCTAGGGATCATGTTAACGTTCGCGGGAGACGTACTGCAGCAGCAATCTGCCATTGGCATCGCTGATTGTCAGGAATCCGGAAGATAGTTCATAGGACGCGGACATAGGCAGAAGTCTCAAATAGGCTTGTTCCTGGTCCATGACGCCTTCGGGCGTCTGGCAGAGCTGCTGTGTCACCGAGGGCGTACCAATGGTTAGGCTGCTGCCGTCAACCGTGTAGGCAGTGCCATACGTATTGCAGCCCGAGGTCCCGGTGACGTTGCCGTCGACGCCAAACACGGCCGTGATCACCGTGCCCTCAAGGGGGCGAATCAGCGCCCCAACGCCGTCATAGTATTGGTTCAACATCCAGTTCGTGCCCTCAAGCGGCGGGCCAACCGGCGCTTCCAGCACGGTCAAGGTCTGCTCTGCAAACTCGGTCTGGCCATCCTGACCACGAGCATTGATGCGATAAGCGTATGTGCCACCATTATTCAGGCAGTCTTGCTCACTTCCTGTATAGGGGGCGTTATCCAGCAGGACATCGCCATTGCGCGTTATTTGTATCCGCGCCACATCACCGGTCACCTGCCAGGAGACCATGGTACAGGCGCCTGTCTCGATCTCGGTCGGATTGAGAACGAAGGAGAGAATGACCGGGGGGATGGGTGTAGGCGTTTCCGGCGTAGCCGGAGACGTCGGTGAGGCAGCGGGTGTGTTGGTGGGATTGGGCGGCGCCGGCTTCACCGTTATCGTGCGCTGCAAACGGCTTGTTCCTCCAGGGCCGACCGCTTCAATGACGTAGTTGGCCGAGCCGGCGGCCGAGGGGCAATCCTGCATGGTGCCGCTCACAGGCGCTGAATCCCAGAGCGTGATCGCATCGCGCAATAGCTTCACCTTATTAACATCACCGGAGACCTGCCAGGTGATATCAACACATTGTCCTAACGTGATCTCCAAAGGTGGGTTCACGGTAAAACGTTCGATGATGGGCGCGCCCGGCTTCGGCTGCACGTAGACGGTTATTTGCCGGGTCTCTACTGAGCCATCCCGTTTGACGACGCGCAGCTCGTAAACAGTGGTCGATGGCGGGCACTGCACGCTGCTGCCGGTCGGCTGCACAGGATGCTGCTGCCATGCCTGCCCCTGTTGATAGAAGTAAACTGACTGCACGTTGGAAACGGTCCAGTTGAAAGTGACACAGTCACCGGCAAATATCTGTGTCCGGTCAACGGTAAAGGCGATACCAGGGGACGGTGTTTGTGTCGGGGGAGGCGTTGACGTCGGCGGAGCGGGTACTTCGATGCCGACCCAAACACGATTTCCAAACTTCTGGTCTACCTGGTTGCGCATCACCCAGAAACCCTGGTAAACGCCAGGTCTAAAGGGAGCGACGAGGTCGACGAAGATATCATACACCGCGCCTGGGGGAACCTGACCCTGAACCGGCGTGGGCTGGCCGCCCATGCTGGATGCGGGCGAGTTCCCGCTGTCATAGGTCAATCGATAGCGGCTGTCCCAGGTGCAGGTGCCCGTATTCTTGATGCGCCACCCTTTTCTGAACGGCTGGCCGGGTGACATCTGAGGGGGCGCCGTCATGCCCTTGTCATCCAGATTGAGATCGGCCACATACTCCATGCCGTCGACACAGGTTGAGGGCGTCGGCGAAACGCCCGGTGTGCTGGTTGGCTGCACGGACGGTATCGTGGGCGTAATCGTGGGCAAAGGCGCGGGGGCCGCACCCATATATTGTTCGACCAGGGCGGACAAGGTTCCGTCAGCAGCCATAGCGGCTAGAGCGGTGTTGATCTGCAGTTTGAGGGAGGGTTCTTCCTTGGGGATCCCAATGCCAAAGTATTGGACATTTAAGCCCTGTCCGACCAGCCGCACACCACCTTGATTGACGGCTACCTGAGCAGGGGGAAGATCAAGGACGACGAGATCGATACGCCCCTCACGTAGATCGCGAACGGCGAAAGAAATGTCTTCATACTCAACAAGCTGGCTGGGTGACATCAAACCCGTATCGATAAGCGCCCCATTGAGCCAATTGCTGTAAACGGTGGCGCGCTGCACACCAATGCGCAGCGGGGCCATTTCCTCAACGCTTAACAGCTGGGGAATATTGGCGTCTTCTCTGGCCAACGCCGCATCTTCGCTGACAAAGTAGACATCAGAAAAATCGATCGCTTCGGAGCGCTCCGGCGTTATCGAAATGGCGGCAATGGCTGCATCAATTTGTTCCAGCTGCAGCGCCCAGCTCAGGCCATCGAAGGTGATGTCGTCAATTTCCACCTCAACACCCAGGCGACGGCCGATCTCGTTGATAACGGCGATATCAAGCCCTTCCAGGTTGAATTCAGCGTTGCGGAAAGCGAAAGGAGGGTAGTCAGCAGATGTACCGACACGCATCTTGCCTTGCGCCTGGATACGCAGCCAGGCATCATCCGGCACAGAGGGCGTGGCCGTCTCCGGGATGGGTGTCGCCGGGACCGGCGTCTCAACGGATGCCTGATAAACAACGTAGAGCAATATGCCGGCAATGATGCAGGCAATCGTCACCAGGATGGCGAGTATGATATTGTAATCACGATTGGACATCGCAGGCCTCCTTCCTTTATTGGCGATAGTTTACCATAATGAAAAGGTGGCGAACATGGGCAGATTTTTTTACATATCGGCTGGAGCCGTATCTAGGGCGGCGGCAGCCGGTAGGCATCGCGCTCATCGGCGAGCAGAAGGCGGCGACCCGTCTGGGGATCATAGACGCCAAGCAGGAGGGAAACAGCGCTCTCGCCCAATGGCGGCAGGCGATGTTCCTGAACCAGGAGGTCGCCCATCTCCCACCACCGCGCCGGGGCATCAAGCGCATCATGCTGCGCCAGCAGGTCATTGTTCTCATTAAGCGCATGCAAGAAAAAGCGTCTAGGTCCCGTTTGCGGGGCGAGGACGCGCCAATAGGTGAGCATTGTGCAGAAGTCTGCGGCGCAGCCGGCAAGATTTTCAGGAAGTCGATAGCCTATCAACTGCAGCTGATCAGCAAACGTACCATCCGGCGGAAGGTGGTCGGGAAGCTCATTGACCGAAGATGGTTCGTACAGGACAAAAAAATCGATTTTCTGCGGCACACCGCCCCATTGAGCAAGTTGCTGCTCGATACCGGGGGACAAGTCGCGAATGTCGGGCCGCACGAGGCGCACAGCGGGAAGCTCAGCGGGGGGCGGCAGAGACAGCGCGTCCCCCCAACCAGGAAGAATCACGGTGGAGATGGGGTCCACTACCGAATCTGAGCCGAAATGACGCGTCTGCAAATCGCGCCTTTGCATGCTGAGGGCCATTGTCGGCGCGTCGAGTGTCGCCGGCGACCAGCCGCCAATGGCCACAGGGCTGTCACCAGCAGAATCGTCAAGATAGCGGGCGATGTCGGTGAGGGCTTCCTGCCAGACAAAGCGCACCTCTTCATTCTGGGGCCAGGTTATAAAGATATCCCTCGCCGTCCGGCCAACATAAGCCAGCAAGATCAAGAAGAACAGGAGATAAGCAAGCTTGGCGGAAAACCAGGGCAGCAGCGTCGAAAGAGCGGCGAGCACATTGATGGTCAAGATGGGGAAGATCGTGACCACGAGGAGGGCGTTGATCATGCGAATGGAACTGGGAGCGTCGCTGGTTACGAGGCTGGGCACGGCCGATACGGCCAACCAGATAAGCAGGAAGGCGTAGCGGGCATCTTTCAGGCGCAGGAGGGCCAGAAAAAGGCCGGCGTAGAAGAACAGGGCTAGAAGAGGGTCGAAAACGGGCGCACCGGCGACATTCTGCCGCCACAGGGGATCGCCGCGGAAAGCAAACATGCCGGCGATCTTCAGGGCGTTGGCGACGACAAGGCGCGCGTCACCAGCGAGCAAGGCTCGCAGCGGAGCATCTACTTCTGAGATCCGAAATTCGGCGCCGGGATTCGTTTGCAGAAAAAGAAACAGGGGCAGGGAAATCAAAGCGAAAACGATCCAGAATAACAGCATACCACGCCAGCGGCTCTGCGCTTGTGCATAGTGGAAGAGAAGCAGGTAGATAATGAAGAGGGCGTAGAAGATGGGCACTGCACGGGCAGCCATATAGGTGTAGAGCGAAAGTCCGGCAAACAGACCGGCCAAACTGAACCAGACGGCCGATCGAGCGGACTCTTGCCCGCCGCGGGGGGGCCATGCTTTCCACCAGGCATATATTGAGATGCCGGCAATCACGGGGAGCATGATGGCGCGCAGTCCGAGCCGGCTGTAGAAAACGGGCCAGAATAGGAGGGCGAGGAGCGCGGCGGAAAGAAGCGCCGTGGTCAAACCAAAGAGGCGCTTCGTCAACGCATAGTGCACGGCAACCAGAAGGATACCGGCAAACACAGCCGGAAGGCGCAGAGCGAGCGCATGATCACCAAGCAGGGCAACGGACGCGGCCTGAAGATAGTGGAACCCCGCCTCGTGTCCATACGCTTGCGTATAATAGACAGCTAGATCGCCATCGAGGATCGCGCGGTCAATGAGCCAGTTGGCGACCTCGTCATGTTCCAACCCGGGCGGCGAGAGATTGTTGATGCCGTAGAGGCGCAGCGCGGCGGCTGCCAGAAGAAGAATGACCAGCCAGGCGGTGGGAAAACAAAACTGCGCCCACTCAGGCCACGAATCACCTTGGAGAAACGAGATTGCTCTACTCATCACGATTTAGACAAGGCGCAGCCGTGCCGCTAAAGTCTGCGGCAGTACAGCGCCAAGCACCTGCTTCTCATCCTCGCCAAAAACACCCAATAGGACCAGGCCCGCCGGATACAGGACGGCACCGAGCAGGAGCGCCAGGAGAATATGCACCTGCGCTGCGGCCAACATGACGAGGATCATGGCCAACGTGACCACCCAGGGCCGCCACATCAAGTCAAACCAGTTCACGCCCTGCATCCGCTGTCGTAAATAGTAGGCGAAAACGATCATCAGCACAATTTCGGAAAGGATGGTGGTAACAGAAGCGGCTACATAGGAGTAGCGTGGAATGAGGAGGACGTTGGCCACGATGTTGAAGCCGACAGCAATGGCAAAGGCGCGCGGCTGCATGCGCTCCAGGCCCAGGGCGATAAGGACATAATTGGTTACGCTGTTCAACCAACCGAAGGGAATTGACCAGATGACGATCTGCAAGGCGATGGCGCCATCAGGCAGAAACTGCGGACCGCCGAGCAGGCGCACCAGAAATGGGGCGAGGAAGGTTGTGTAGGCGGCAATAGGCAAGGCGAGGAGCAGCATTAGTTTCAGGGACATCGTATACATGCGGCGGGCAGAGTCGACGGACTGGTTTACTTCGCGTGATATGACAGGGAAGAGGGCCAGGGTAAAGAAGGCGGGGATGATCTGCAGGGCATTGAACCATTTGTATGCCGTTTGATAGTAGCCGACTACTTCCTCCCCGTCCGTGAGCATCAGCCGCAGCAGCAGAATATCGACGGAGATAAAGACCGTCTGCAGCAGATGGATAAGCATCAGGGGGAAACCCTTGTGGATCAGTTGGCGCTGCAGCGAAGGATCATATTGCCACGGCCCGTGAAGAGAAAAGCGACGCGCGGCCAGAAAAAGCAGGACCGCGAAGGTAACGATGTTGACAACGATGGAAACAGCGGCCAGGCCCACAAAACTGTAGCCAAGAAGCAAGACGATGACGCCCAACCCTACCTTCAAGATGGTTGTCGCTGTCGTCATTGCCGCCGGTACTTCAGCTTCCTCATAGACGTAAAAGAGTCCCGTGACCCCTTTGGACATCCCGGAAAAGACCATGCCGACCATGATCAGCAGCGTGGCCGCTATCTCAGCGGCGGTCAATGGATTCTCCGTCAGCCGCGTTGCCCACATGAAAATGAGCACGGGAAGGCTGGCCACCAGCCCGGCGAGCAGGCGCAATATCGTTGTGTTAAGCAGATAGTGGTTGGCGCGCCCCTTGTCCTGGGAGACATCGCGGATTAGGAGAATATCCAAGCCATAGTTGGCCAGAATCTCAAAGATACCGGCCATCGTAATCGCGGCCACGTAGCGTCCGGAATCGGCCGGCCCCAAGATGCGCAGATAGTACATCGCAAAAACGAAATCAATGAGACGGTTGAAGAGATTGAGGCCCATGGGTAGGGCGCTGTTTTTGACGACACTCTTGGTCGTGGAGAGGGCACCTACCGGCCTGTAGATGCGGCGCCAGATCCAGACGCCTAAAGCGAACATGAGGAGAATGAGAGCCATGGCCGACAGAAGCCCGCCCAGCTGGAAACTGGGTGGGCTGTAGCGAAAGCGAACGGTCCACGAACCGGGCGGCAGCTCGACACCGCGGAAGTTGCCGTTGACGCGCGTGATGGGCAGCTCGATTTCTTCTTCTTCGGCGGCGGACAACGGCCGTCGGAATGCTTTCCAGCCGGGCAGGTGGCTGTCATTGAGCAGCAGCCAGGAGGGCTCGGTCACGGCGGCCTCAACGAGCACTTCGATATTGCCATAGCCGGCGATGTGCGCGGGCTGCAGAGCGGCCGCAGCGGGCACAGCGGCGGGCAACGCGGATCGTACGGGAAAATCGGCTGCTTCTATGACCACATATTGGCGGGGATCGAGATCGTTCATGGCCAGCAGGGCATCCTCGACGACGGCCGTGGCTGTTTGCGGCAGCGTAAAGGCGCGCGGCGCCACGGCCAGATTCTCATAGACGCGCAGCCCCTCCCCCTGCCACACCTCTTCATACTTGGGCAGATCGATCTCTGCCGAAGTGATCACATAGCGTACGCCGAGAACATCGAGCAGAGGCGAATTCAATGCGTGCCAATTGGCGATGGGCTGCACGCGGTTGTAGGGCAGTTCATTTTGCGGCTCAATGGCCGCCATGTAAGCGGTGTACTGTTTGGTAATTACGGAATCGTAGCCGCGAACATCCTGCAGATCGTAGAGCCAAGCCGAGTTCGCGTTGAACGGTTTGTCGCCGTGAGGCGCGTAGCTGGTCAGCCGCCACTGTCCCGGACGGCTCTCCAACCAGGAGACCAGCTCCGGTTTGTAGGCGAGCAAGCCAGGATCAACGGCGGCGTTGAAGCCGCGATTGGCGAAAAAGATGTCGGCGATGATGAGAAGCGCGGCCAGGAGAAGGAAGATCCGTTGGCGGCCGCGCGATCCCAGCCAGAGAACGATGGCGCCGGCACAGAGGCTCAGGCCAAGGATGAGAAACTGCCAGAACTCGTAGCTGTAGAAAGCCCTTGCATCAGGAAAGGCTGTATCAGCAAGCGCCAACCCCTGAAACAGGCCGGTAAAAGAAGATTCAATCTGATCAAAGGCGATCCAGGACAAAAAGAGCGCGGCAAGAATGAGCAGGCCGGAGAGAGCCGTCCCAAGGATGAGAAGCGGCAGCGGATCAAAGCGACTTCTCTTGGGCTGTTTTTCTACCGGCAGGCTCGCGCGCTTCCCATAGGACAGCAGATAATCAACACCAAACCCGGCCAAGACAGCCACCCCCAACGACAAGGGCCAGACCCAGCGGAAAGGGGTATGCAGCTGGTTAATAAAGGGCAGACCATAGTACATCAATCCGTAGAGGGGGGTGCCGAAAATGAAGGCCAGCGAAAAGAAGCAGAGGAGGAGAAAGAACAACATCTGCCCGCGCCGGGGACCCTTTCCAGAACCGCGCCAAGCGCCGGCGACGCCCAGGAGCGATAAGAGGAGCGGCAGGATGGCCAGGTAGATGCCGCCTTCAACATAATTCTTCAACCCCCAGGCGCTGGTACCGGCGCCCTGCGGGTTGAGTTCACCATAGCTATTTGTCGTAAAGGCGACTCTTTGCCTAGTAAATAGATCCAGGTAGTCATGATGGGCCGGATTGCCATAGAAGTTAGGGAGGATCAAAGTCATGATGCGCCGCCAAGGAAAGGCCCAGCCGCGCACTTCGGCAAATGAAGCGGCTCCTTCACGGAAGTTCATCTGCCCGATCTCATAAAAAGGGATGAGCTGCAAAGCACCCAGCATCAAGCCGATGGCCACGAAGCCGGCCAACCAGGGGAGAGGTCGCAGGGCGACCTGAACCCAACTTGTATGCGCCCAATCAGTCAGAGGCGCACGGCAGGCAGTTAGAGCGACGGAGGCGAGACGCCAGAGCGCGTACAGCGCCATTATGAGCAAGGTGTAGTAGGTAATCTCAATGTGCCCGGCAAGAATTTGCAGACCGAGGGCCAGGGAGCCGGCGGCCATCCAGAGCAGGGTCTTGGATGAGCGGCTGACAACGGAACTGATGATCTTTTCCACGGCCGCCAGCAGGAAGGGCAGCCAGACGGCGGCGCCAATAATCATAGGAAAGACGGCGGCGCTGGTGACGAGAAAACCGCTGCCCTGGTAGACGAGTCCGGCGATGGCCGCGCTGCCGCGCCGCATGCGCAGCACGCGGGCGAAGATATACATGGAAACGCCGCAAAGCCAGAGCTGGCCAATCGTGTACCAGCCATACGCCTTGGCGGCGGGCACAAAGAAAAATAACCAGCTGAATGGATAGAGCATGCCGTGCTGGCCGTTGGCTAGGAAGGGCGCACCGGCAAAGAGATAGGGATTCCAAAAGGGGAGTTCGCCGGAACGCAAGCTCTCCACAGCGAATCGTTTCCAGGCGTAGTTTTCGATAATCAGATCAGTGAGCAGGTTGTTGTGCGGCAGGGCAGCCCCAAGATCGACCGCAGACTGCTGCCAGGGAGCCCACTGGAAGAGATTATCAACAGGCAGCATTGTTTTCGCGCCCAGCGTCACAGCGCCATACAGCAAAAAAGGCAGGATTAAGAATCCCGCCAGAACCAACAGATCAGCTCTATAACGCCGCAAATGACTCATTAATCAAACCGCAAGGATATCTCGCCATGCCCTGACTAAACAGGGCCAGATTTGGAAAGGCAAGGGTAATCGACTCAGCACGGGGCGTCAACCTATGCTGCCCCATTGCTTCAACTACGCCACCTAGACCTGGAGGCAATGGTAACCTCGCTTTGTTGGAGATCAAACCCTCCTGCTGACACGGGGCGGGGATACAGCTATAATCAAGCCAGCGGCAGCCCCAATTATGAGAGGGCATGCGCCATGAAAGTCAATGGACCCTAAATATCCCAATCGCGTGCCGATTGCGCACCTGCCAACACCAATCGAGCCCCTATCCCGCCTCAGCAAACAGCTGGGCGGGCCTGACCTTTATATCAAGCGCGACGACCTGACCGGCCTGGCCACGGGCGGAAACAAAACACGCAAGCTTGAATTCCTTGTCGCCGAGGCGCTGGCCCAGGGCAAGGATCACCTGGTGACGACTGGCGCGCCACAAAGCAATCACTGCCGCCAAACAGCGGCCGCGGCCGCGCGCTGCGGTCTGGGCTGCACGATTGTCTTGCGCGGCCATGCGCCGGATGTGGTGACCGGCAACTATCTATTGGATGAACTGCTGGGCGCCCATATTAATTGGACCGGCGATCGCGAGGGCAGCACGGTTGTACAGGACGTCGTGGATCAATTGAAGGCTATGGGGAAGAACCCGTATCTGATCCCGCTTGGCGGCTCCAATGTCGTTGGCGCTACGGGCTACGTCATGGCTATGCAGGAATTGATGTCGCAGCTGGCCGGGGAATCGCTTAATATTGACTTCATCGTTTTCGCCAGCAGCAGCGGCGGCACACAAGCGGGGATCGTGCTCGGATCACAGATTTATGGCTTCAAGGGGGATGCCTTGGGAATCAGCGTCGATCATCCGGCGGACACACTGCGCACGCAGGTAGGGGCCCTGGCCACGGCCACGGCCACACACCTTGGTTTGGAATCCGTGCAGCTCTTGGATCAGGTGATCGTCAATGATGACTATCTCGGTCAGGGGTACGCGCAGGTGGGTGACCTGGAACGGGAGGCGATTCGTCTGCTCGCCCAGCAAGAGGGGATTCTCTTAGATCCTGTTTACACGGGAAGAGCCATGGGCGGCCTGATTGACTTGATTCGCTGGGGGGCATTTACGCGCGGCCAGAGGGTGCTCTTCTGGCACACAGGAGGCACGGCCGCTTTGCCCGCCTTCGCCGCTAAGCTTCTCTAAATTGATGTTCTGATCTGTTTGGCAGTTCTTTCCTTCAAGGAGGCAATAACATGAGCAATAGTTCTAAGGTTCTTATCGTCTTGGGCATGCTAATGCTGCTTGCTCTGGCGGCAGCATGCGGCGGGACAGAGAGCGCGAGCGAACCTGAAGCAGCGGAAACGGCGGCGACGGCAGCGCCTGCTCCTACAGTGGCGCCTCCACCCGAAGCAGTTGAACCAACCGCGGAAATCGCACAGCCGGCTGAAGAACCGACGCCCGAGGAACTTGCTGGGGGCATCAACTCCTTCCAAGATGTGAAGCAGGCCATCGTGCAGATCGAATCTCAGGGCAGCTTCATCGATCCGGCGGAAGGCTTGCAGCTGAACAGCGCCGGTCGGGGATCGGGTTTTATCATTGATGAATCAGGTATTGCTGTGACCAACAATCACGTGGTCACAGGCGCCGCCTTCCTGAAAGTCTGGGTCGGCGGGGATGATGAGCCGCTCAATGCCCAGGTTCTCGGGGTATCTGAGTGTTCTGACCTGGCTGTGATCGATATTGAAGGGGACGGCTTTGCTTCTCTCGATTGGTTCGATGGCCCAGCAGAGGTCGGGACGGAGATTTACGTGGCAGGTTTCCCTCTCGGCGATCCTGAATATACGCTGACGCGCGGGATCGTTTCCAAGGCTGAGGCCGGAGGTGACACGTCCTGGTCGGCCGTCGATCATGTGATCGAATATGACGCGACAACAAATCCTGGTAATTCCGGGGGCGCGGTCGTCGATGAAAACGGCAAGGTGGTCGCTGTTCACTACAAAGGGTATGGCCAAGCGCGGCAGGCGTTCGGCATCAGTCACGACGTCGCCGAAGCGATCGTTGAACAACTGCGACAGGGCGAGGATGTCCTCTCCGTGGGCATCAACGGTCAGGCCATTGACGATGGGGAGGGTCTGACCGGAATCTGGGTATCTTCGGTCAAATCGGGATCGCCCGCTGATCTGGCCGGCGTGAAAGGGGGCGACATTATTACGGCCATGGAGGGTCTCGTTCTGGCCACGGATGGAACGATGGCCGACTACTGTAATATTCTGCGCGGCCACCACCCGGAGGATGTGTTAGGGATTGAGGTGCTGCGCTTTGACACGCAGGAGCTCCTGGAAGGACAGCTCAACGGCCGTCCGCTGGAAACAGTCTTCTCCTTCGCCGAAGAAATCGCGGAGGCAGAGGGAGGCGAGCAAGTTGCAGAGGACACGCAAACGTATACGGAGTTCGTGACCATCAGTGACGAGAGCGAAGCGATCGTGATGGAAGTGCCAGCGGAGTGGACAGACATCGACGGCAGCGCCTGGATCAGTGATGAGGATGGAGCGATCATTGGCGGCACGCTGTCCGCCGCTCCTAACCTGATCGATTTCAGCGAGACGTACGGCGTGCCAGGCGTCAAATTGATCGCCTCAAGCGGTCTGGGTGGGGCGGATATCGGTGAACTGCTTGATGCGTATGATTACTCCGCGGCCTGCACCTACGACGGCCGCACCGAGTATGATGATTCCGTCTATAGAGGGCAGTTCGACCTGTACCTCGATTGTGGTGAAACAGATTCAATCATCGCCGTCGTCGCTGCGAAACCGGAAGATCAATCACACGCCGTCATTGTGGAAGCGCAGGCGATCAGCGATGCCGATGTGGAAGCGATAGACCAGATATTGAAGACGTTTAATGTGGTGGGGGCGCTGCCTGACGCATAGGCAGGATCGGGCCGGGAAAGGGACTTACCCTATGACGCCTCTTTCTGGCGATTCAGCCAGCGCAAGGTTATTTCGCCGATGCGGTTGTTGCGCTGGCGGAGGATGGTGCAGGGCGGCAGGGCGTCGAGGAACATCTGGCCATAGCGGCGGGTTAACAGCCGCTTGTCGAGGACGATAACGACGCCCTCGTCGGTCTGGCGGCGGATCAGACGGCCGAACCCCTGGCGAAAACGCAGTACGGCCTCGGGAATCGAGTATTCATAGAATGGATTCTCAAAGGTCTCGGACCGGGCGGCGAAGATAGGGTCAGACGGCACGTCGAAGGGCATGCGCGGGATGACGAGCGCCTGCAAGGCGGGACCGGGAACATCCACGCCCTCCCAGAAAGATCGCGTGCCCAGAAGAATCGCTTTGGCTTGCGGCCGTTTGAAGCGCGCCAGAAGCTGTTGTCGTGATGCGCCCTGCGTCTGCGCCAGCGTTTCTATGCCCGCGGAAAGAAGCGTGCCCTCAATCGCCTGGGCGGTTTGTTTTAGCTGGGCATAGGACGTGAACAAGACCAGCGTATGCCCACCCAAGGCCTGGGCGACATCGATAATGGCCTCTTCTACATGCTGCTGGTAGCCGGGCTGGTTCGGTTCGGGAATGTCACTGGACAAATAGACCAGGGTGGCGTTCTCGTAATCGAATGGGGAGCCGACGGCAAGTTCGTTGGCGCTGTCCGCGTGCAGGCGCCGGCGCACGTAGTCAAAAGTTGCCTCACCGTAGGATCCCGGTGCGGCCGTGCGTAAGGTGGCTGAGGTAAGGATGACGGATTCTTTCTCGGCGAATATGTGACTTTCCACCAGCGGGCCGACATGCAGCGGGGCGGCGTGCAGCGAAACACGGTCTTTGAATACCTCTACCCAATAGATCATTTCTTCTTGAGGCGCAGAGATGATTTGGTCCAGGTTTTTGCGCGCCTCTTCCAAGGAACGGCCGTTGGTCAACAAGGCTGCGCGTAGTTCGTCTTCATCCTCCAGATCGAGCTGGACACCAATATTCTCTAGCATATCAACCAGCTTATCCAGATTGCGGCTGATGACCTGCAAGTGTTTGTTGAGGTTGTCCCAACTGATCTCCAAATCATCGTAGCCTGGCTGGACACGCAGGGCGGGAGTAACACGAATCTGCTGCGCGAATTGGACGCGCGCCTGCATGTGATCGAGCAAGAAGAATTCAAGCATGGCGAAGAAATCTTCCAGCCGGGCGATGGCTAACTGCGCTTCCTGGCGCATTTTGCCGGTGAAGTCATGCAGTTCATGGCGTACGTGCGTGGGCAAGGAGCTGTCGAGGCGCTTAATTACATCGGCCAGCAGCCCACTGCGTTCACTGGTGATCTCCTTGAGAACTGTTTCCAGAAAGCGGCGATCAGCGCTGAAGGAGAGGCCGTTGGTTACGGCCGATTCCAGATGATGCGCCTCATCGACGATCAAATCTTCGAAGGGAGGCAGCACCATGTTTTCTAAAGAAACATCGGCCAGGAGCAGGGCATGGTTGACAATGACAATATGGGCCTGTTCCGCGCGCTGTTTGGCCATGTACAGGGGGCAACGTTCGGCCGCACATTGATCGGGCGTACAGACGGCGTTCTCGCCATTCAAACGGGACCAGGCCGTACGCTCACCAAGGGTGCGCAGGGGGAGTTCGGCAACATCGCCCGTCTCCGTCTGCGGCAGCCAGAGCAGGATGCGCGCGTAGACGATCATTTCATCGGCGCTGGCGGGGCCACGCCGGCGCAGCTGTTGGAACAGCCGCGTGCAAAGGTAATTGCCGCGCCCTTTGCGCACCGCGGCGCGCAACTCGAAGGGCAGGCACTTCTGCAGCTCAGGGATGTCCTTATGGATCAACTGATCCTGCAGGTTAATAGTGTTGGTGGAAACAACGACGCGACGGCCGTTGTACTGCGCCCAGAAGGCGGCCGGCAGAAGATAGCCAAAACTTTTGCCCGTTCCCGTACCCGCTTCAACCAATACGTGATCGCCGCGGTTAAAGGTATTGGCCACGGCGACCATCATCTCTTCTTGCTGCGGGCGGTATTCAAAGCCTGGGAAGGCACGGCTGAAGCTGCCGCCCGGCTGCAGCATGCCGGCGAGCATATCTAAATCCAACTGCAGGACCTCTTCGTTGGCGATGATGGCGCTCCCTTCTAATGGGGGGGGTGAGAACAGCTTGGGCAAGCGGCCGCGCTGGCGCAGCTCAGCGCCTGCAAAAGCATCCCGCGCGCGTTCACCTAATATCTCTTCAAAAAACAGCGTCTCCGGCCAACCGATGTTTTGGCCGGCACGCACAATTTCATCCAACTGGGCGAAGGGGATTTCGAGGGCGCGCTCGCGTAGGGCGAGGTAGAGTTCGATGGTCAGTTCCGCGTCTTCCAGGGCGCGGTGCGCCTGCCGGCCATCGGGCATGGGCAGGTAAAGGTAATCGGCCAGCGCCCCCAAACCATAGCGGCCTGCCTCGGGAAACAGAATCGAAGCGAGGCTGATGGTATCTAGGCGCCGATTGCCAATCCCCAGGCGCTCTTCACGCAGAAACGCGAGATCGAAGTCGATGTTGTGCCCCACAAGCGGGTGGCTGCCTAGAATCGAGCGCAGCCGGGCACGTACGGAGGCCATCGTCGGCGCCTCCTCAACCATGGCGTTGGAGATACCCGTCAGGCGTGTGATTTCCGCGGGGATGTCGCGCTGCGGATAGATCAGCGTGCTGAACTCATCGAGAATGTCATTGCCGCTGAAGGTAACGGCCGCCACCTCGATGATGGCATCGCGGGAAGCGTCAAAGCCGGTGGTTTCCACATCAATGGCGACAAGTGTCGTGGGGGGCATTGAACTCTACTTCGTCTTGACTGATAAACTGCGCGATCGCCTAGCGGCTGTCGCCATCACCCTTAATCTGCCCGCGCTCCAGGCGGGAAAAGAGCTTCACGAGATTGGTCTCAGCGACTTCTTGCAGGGAGAGATCGAGATCGGTACAGATCTGGGCCAGGTACCACAAGACGTCGCCCAATTCTTGTTTGAGCGCTTCGCGATCCTCATCAGAAATCTCCCCGGCGCGATCGCGAAAGATCTTCTTTACCTTCCCGGCAACTTCGCCCGCTTCGTTGACGAGGCCCATGGTCGGGTAGACAATGGCATGATCCATGGGGATATAGCTCCAGGTCTTGCGTGATTCTTGTTGGTAGGTATCAAAATCTTCAATCTTCATGGTGTGGCCCGTCAATGTGGAAAGAACAGCAGCGGACATTATAGCACATTTATTCTAGCCGCCCGGCAAAAAAAGAGACCCGGCAAACACCTGCCGGGTCTTGTAAAATGATCTTCAGTAGGTGCAAGGGGTCTCCCGGCGTTGCGGGGCATGGAAGCGATCAACGACCGAAGCGGACGGTTGATTCGCCCAATCCTTCGCCGACGCCCTTGGCAAAGGCCTCGATCATGGCCGTCCCACCGTGACCCAAGAATACAGCCAGCTTGTTGAGGATGTTTTGCAAGTTGCGCTTTTCCACCTGGGTGAGGATGCCGGACAGTTCTTGCGACTCCAGCCACGCTTCCAGAGAGGCCTCGTCCCGGACCTGGCGCTTGATCTCGTCAGCCAACCACCAGAGCAAAGCACGCTGCGCGACCTGCCACTTGCCCGGCGACAGCTCGTAAATGGTGCCCGATTTCTCCAGCCCACGAATTTCGGGGCTGTAATCGGTGATATCTTCAATGAGGTTGGACCAGTCGAAGTAATGATCTTCAGCAAGCGTCGCCATCTGCGAGAGAGAGACGGCCATGACGACTTTGCGTTCCGCTTCAGACCAGGAACGCCACGTATCGGCAAAGTGACCTTCACTCTGCATCTGCAGTTCTTCAGCCACGAGCTGGTAACGCTGGCTGTCGCCGGCGCCTTCGACATCCACTTCCCACATAATATCGGCCGTTAACTGCAGCAAATAAGGGTGGCCGCCGGAAGCTTGGGTAATGAATTCTCGATCTTTGCTGCTGAATCGCGACCCTGCCAGGGAGAGCAGTTTGGCCACATCACGCCGGGGCAGCGGGCCCAATCTCAACTCGGTGAAGACATTGAAATAGGGGGAACTGTGGGGGTTTATCTCCTGCGTTTTTACGTTGAGCTGATTCAGCGAGCGGCGCGTCGCCAGAATCAGGGCGAGGCTGTTGAAGCGCGAAGAGAGCGAGCGCAAACTGCCATAGAATTCGGAACTGTTGAGCAGCGGGTGGCTGAGCAGAGCATCAAATTCATCAAGCATGACAACGATGCGCACACCGGCCTCATCCATCGCCGTAAAGAGGCGCATCAGGGTAAAGGCGCCAAAGTTGTTTTCGCGCGCGGTCTCATAGAGGGTACGCAGATCACCGCTGGTGAAATGGACGACCACCGGCTCGAGCACATGCCCCCAGAAAGCTGACTGGTCAAAGGTTTTGCTGAGCATGTGTGAGTCAATGTCACGGAACCAACATTGGTCGAGTTTGCCGCCGACGATGTTGTCGCGCTTGATTTTGTCCAACACGTAGCGCAGCAGAGAAGTCTTGCCGGTGTGCGGTTGGCCGACCACGGCCGTCGCCTGCCCTTTTTCCAGCCGGTTGAGCAGCCGGCGCAGCTCACGCTGACGATTTAGAAATTCAGCCGGTGCTACCGGCCCTCCATGCACAAACGGGGAACTGCCCATTACACATTCACTCCCGGATAAACAGAGGCGCGACAACGGCGACGGATCATGATTTCGACGATAACCTCGACAATCCCGGTAGGCGGGCGATGAACGTGCCGCGACTGAGCTTGCGCCTGGCCGCGGCAGCGCCCTGCTCATCGCCCAATTTTTCGTAAGCATTAAGAGCGACCTGGTACTGCCCATTTTCTAGGGCGCGCTCCGCCCAACTTCGCAGGACAGCGGCCTGGCGCTCACGGACGAGCGGCTGGTGGGGGTCTACTCTAGCGGCACGGTTGAGAGTTCGCCACTGCTCGTCGCTGTCCGGCTGGACCTCGGCCAGGGCGAGGAGTGCGGTGAGCAGATCGGCGCGCGCCATCTTGGGATCGGAGCCGTAGGCGGATTCAATGACGGAAACAGCTTCCGCCGGGTTGCCATGGGAAAGATGGATGCGGCCCAACAGCAGTCGCGCGCGAACGTGACTGGGATTGATGGCCAGGGCGTGACGCAGGCGCATCTCGGAATCATTCAGATCGCCGGCAGCAAAGCTGTTCTTTCCTTCTCTGAACAGAGTCTCCGCTTGCGGCCGTTCATTTTCCAGATCAGCGCGTACGCGCCCCACAGGTTTGTTTTCCATGATCCAGCGCTGTAGGAGAGGGATGGCAAAGCGATACCCACTGCTTGAACGGCGCAGCAGATCGCGCTTAAGTAAACTTTCCGGCGCCATTTCCAGTTCGCGGCGAAACTTTCCCGCCCCACGGTATTGCAGGGCGCCGCGCTGGATCTGTGATTTCCCCGCTGCGGCCATCGCCGACAAGGCCAGCTTCTCCGCGGGCGTCAAGCCGTTCCAAATCCACTGAAAGGCGTTGGCTCCCTGCTCCAACGTCGCTTCGATGGCCAGGTCGACATCCTCGGCCGTGGCCTTCGGCGGTCGAACGGGCGCCTCATCGTAAAGCATTTCCCAGATTTCACTGCTCAGCAGCTGCGTCAGGTAGGGATGGCCCTGCGTCCAGAAACAGATGCGATCGATGGCCGCGTCAGACCAATACAAGGAATGATTCTGCTCCGACTGGCGCACAATGGCGAGGCTCTCGGAAATATCCATCAAGGAGACATGGCGCGTTTTTGCCTCTTTGAAGGTGTTGAGCATGTTGGCCGACAATTCGTCCGGCCGCTTGCCCATGGCCAGGACAAAGTGAACATCACAGGTGCGCGCTATCCAGCGGCGCAGATAGGGCAAGAAGGTCGCCCCGACCTGCCCTTTGTACGGCCGATCGAGGACATCAAATTCATCAAACAGCAGGATTAGCTTCTTGTTGATTGGGCAGACAATGCCGGGCAAGAAATCGGTACGAAAGAAACTCCCTTCCGTGTCAAACAACTGACGCTCGAGCAGCGTCCCATCCACATGACGCGCGATCTGCTCTGCCAGCCGGAAGAGGATTTCCGAAAGGCTGAGATCGCTTTTATCATGCAGATCGAAATAGACGGGCAGATACTCCCCAGATTCGGAGAGCTGTTGTTCCAGCTCGAAGAGTATTGACGTCTTGCCTATGCGCCGCTGGCCGTAGAGAACTATGGCGTTGGTGCGCGGATCCCTCAATACCTGCTGCACATCACGCAAGATATCCGTACGGCCGATAAAGAGAGTCTCTCCACGGACTGGGTTTCCGGCGATATAGGGGTTAGAAAGCACAACCATTGGTGCCCCGCTTGACCAATATTAACTTTACATATTCAGTTGACATACTACGGATGACTCCTGTATTGTAACAGAGGAGTCTCTTTTGTCCAGTGCCACCTGAGGCCGGGATATAGGTCACTACTGTTGGTAAATTGGTCCAAGCGAGTGGAAAACAGCTTGCGCCAACCTGAACGTCTTTGCGCGTACGCGACTCTTTGCTATCTTTCAGCTTATCATGATGATCCGCCTAATGATTCTATTCGTTACAGGCGCCCAGGCAGTGCTGGCCGCGGCTCAGCCGCAGCAGCAGCTTGATGAAACGGCCGTGCTCTCTAATGAGGCGCTCGTTTCTTATCCCGAGAGCGTCACTTTTCGCCTGGAACTGGATCCCGATGTCGACATTGTCGAGGCGACACTAACCTATGACGTCGAGCAGATCAGCTGCCTCGACGTGAGCACGCAGGTGCCGGTGGAGGTGGACGGATCGACGCTGGAGTGGGAATGGGTAATGATTCGTTCGGGCAATCCGCCTCCCGGAGCAACACTCTGGTGGGAATGGGAAGTGGTGGACAGTCAGGGCCAAACGTATACGACCCCGCGACAGGAGTTGACTCTTGAAGACGATCGTTTCGATTGGCGAACGGTGAGCGATGGAGATATCACCGTACACTGGTATGCCGGCGAGGAGGTCGGTCCGCTGTTATTGGAGGCGGCTGTCGAAGGCGTCGCGCTCCTGGAAGCGGACCTGGGGATCGAGCTCCAGGAAGAGGTGGAATTCTATATTTATGGGTCGGCGGATGAAATGCGCGAGGCGGTGCTTTACATCCAAGATTGGGCGGGCGGCGTCGCCTTCGCCGAACACAATGCCATTCTTATGGGTGTGCCGCCGGCCATTGCTGAGGAGTGGGGACGAGACACAGTGCGCCACGAACTGGCGCACCTGGTGATAGGGCAGTACGGGCGCAGTTGTGTCGGCGGAAACCGGCCTTCCTGGCTGGAGGAGGGGTTGGCCATGTACGCCGAAGGGGATCCTTCCGATCAGGTGACGGCCGATTTAGACAGTGGGCTGCGTGACAACGGCTTTATTCCTCTGCGCAGCTTGAACGGATCATTCCCCGCCCATGGCGACGCGGCCAGCCTCGCCTACAGCCAGAGCTACAGCGTTATCCAGTTCCTGCGCGAGGAATATGAACAGGAGATGCTGCAATCGTTCATCCAGGTATTGGCCAGCGGCGAAAGCTATGATGACGCCCTGGAAATCGTTTACGGCTTCAATGTGGACGGGCTGGAAGAAGCGTGGCGAGCGTGGATCGGCGCCCCCGCACGCCCGATTCCACCAACGTCTACCCCTTTTAGTGCGGCGGCCGTGCCCACGCTGGCACCCCTATCGGGACCGGCCAGCCAGCCCACACCAGAAAGCTACGAAGATATCTCCGCGCGTGAGCCGGCAGCGGCGCCGTCCAGCGGGCTCTGCGGATTTGGTCTGGTTCCGCTCCTGCTGCTCGGCATTTTTTCCTTAAAGAACCGCAAAGCAGGGCTTTGATGATCAAGCTGCTTCTTTCGACGCTCTTCATCATAGTCACGCTGCTCAGTGGATGCAGCTTTGCTGGGCAAGACAGCCCCAGTTCGGCGCGCGACTGGGGGGAATTGGATATTGATGCGCAAGATGCGATCCTGCTCACGGGCGGGCAGCCGCGCACGATGGATCCGGCGCAAACCCTGAGCGGTCCGGACAGCGCGCTGGGCCATATCTTCAGCGGGCTGGTCGTGCTCAACACCGACCTGCAGGTGCAGCCTGATCTTGCCGCCGGTTGGGAAGTAAGTGATGACGGTCTGCTCTATACGTTTTATTTGAACCCGCAGGCGGCATTCCACGACGGGCGCCCGCTCACCGCCCAGGATGTCGTCTATTCCTGGGAGCGCGCCGCCGATCCCCAGACCGCTTCGGATACGGTCCTGACATATTTGGGCAACATCGCCGGCCTGCGCGAAAAGGTGCGTGGGGAGGCGCAAACAATAGCAGGGCTGCGCGTGATCGATGACCATACATTCTCCGCGCGCCTCAACGAAGCGGACGTCACCTTTCTGGCAAAACTGGCCTATCCCGTCAGCTTTGTTGTTGACCGGCAGAATGTCACCGAGGCGGGGTGGGAGTACAAACCAAACGGCAGCGGCCCCTTTAGATTACGGGAATGGCGGGATGATGATCTGTTGGTTCTGGAACGCAACATGGACTATTACCATGAACCGGCGCGCGTCAGCCATCTCGTCTATGACCTGGGCGCGGGCCTGCCGCTGGCCATGTACGAAACCGATCAGATCGATCTCGTGGGCATAGGCAGCGGCGCCCTGGAGCGGGTTCAAGATCCGAACAGTCCCCTCTACGCGGATCTGCATACGGTCGTGGATATGTGCACCTCCTACATCGGGGTGAACAATCAATTGGCCCCATTTGATGATCTACGTGTGCGCCAGGCGTTCAACTATGCCTTGGATAAAGAACAGCTTATTGAAACGTTCGCGGACGGTAATGGACTGGTGGCCAACGGCCCCCTGCCGCCAGGCATGCCCGGTTATGGCAGCCTGGAAGGGGAAAGCTATCCTTATGACGTGGAAAAGGCGCGCGCCCTGCTGGCCGAGGCAGGCTATGCGGATCCGGCGGACATGGGCACGCTGACTTTTACCACGCAGGGATATGGCGATATCGGCCCCTATGTCACGGCCGTCATTACCCTATGGCAGGAGGCGCTGGGCGTGACTATTGAACCTGTCCTTCTGGACCCATTCACCTATTATGACGAACTCTACGCGGGCAACACGGGACACTTCTTCTCTTCCGGTTGGTGTGCTGATTATCCCGATCCGCAGAACTTTCTGGAAGTTCTCTTCCACAGCGATTCAGGCCAGAATCTTTCCCGCTTTGCGGACAACGAGATCGACAGACAGCTAGAACAGGCGCGAGCGGATCAGGATGTGGCCAGGCGGCTGGCCAGCTACCAGCAAATCGAGCAGCAGGTCGTGGAAGCGGCGCCGGTTGTTTTTACCAGCCACGGTATTTCGGCCGTCTTGGTGAGCCCTCGCTTAGAAGGCTACCAGCTGACGCCCATCGGCGTTCCCCAATGGCACCGCGTCACAAAGAAGCAAGCATCATAAAAGGTGATAAACTTCCAAGCTTCCGGCTAACCCCGTAAAACGGACAAAGCAGTCCGCGTCGCTCCCCGGCACAGCGCCCTTCATAGTGCGGCAGTGGATGTTGACCTATTCAAGTGTAGAAAACTATGATCGCTGTGGCCATAATCATTTTCTTCGGCGCCCTTGTACAAAGCAGCATCGGCTTTGGCTTCGCGCTTGTGGCCATGCCTCTGCTGGTCAGCCTATTGGGCATCCACACGGCCGCCCCATTGGTTGCCCTGGCCGCCCTTTTTTTGGAGATCGGTATTCTGCTGCGCTACCGTGAGGCGTTCAATTTTCAGGTCGTCAAATATCTGATTATGGGCGCGGTTGTGGGCATTCCGCTCGGCGTTCTGGCCGTGCGGGGCATTGATGGGGTCATCGTCAACAGAATTCTGGGCCTGATCGTCATCGGCTACGCATTATACGCGCTGGTCGCACCCGCCCTACCGGAATTCGCCGGCCGGGGGTGGGCCCATTTCTTTGGTTTTCTCGCCGGCATCCTCGGCGGCGCCTATAATACCGGGGGGCCGCCAGTTGTCATTTACGGCAACTGCCGCGGCTGGAAGCCGGATGAATTCAAAGGCAATTTGCAGGGCTTCTTTCTTGTCAGCGGCATCGTCGTCATCGCTTCCCACGCTCTCAGCGGCAACTACACGGCTGACGTGTGGCAGAACCTGCTTTATGCGCTGCCGGGCCTGGTCCTGGGCACCGCCGCCGGTTTTATTCTGTCGAAACGAATCAATCCAGATTTGTTCCGCAAGGCGGTTTTGTTCGCCCTGATCGTCCTCGGCCTGAAGCTGCTTTTCTTCTAAGATCGCGCAGCGTCAACGACGGTTCCCAAGGGTTCCACCTAGCGGCAGTTGCCTGCACCAAATAACGCAGCGAAGGATTACGCTTATCATGTCCAATAATGCACTCAATTCAAAAAACAAGGTTCAGCCAGGGCTGCCCCTTCCGCCGCCGATCACGAGCGAGCAGCCGGGCACCTGGGCGCACAGCACGATGTCGACGCGCGTGCGCGATATTGGCCGGCGCACGCTGGCGGAGAACCGTTTTTCCGAGGAAGTCAGCGAACGGATCGAGGCGCTGATCACCGAGATTCCAGGTGGACCAATCAGGCAGTTAAGTGGCGCAGCGCCCGACGCCGACGCCTGGATGAACTATACGCAACCCTATATTGGCCGGAACTGGCTGACGCCGCCCTGGTTTTTCACGGAAACTTATTTCTACCGGCGGCTCATTGAAGCCAGCGGGTTCTATACGCCAGGACCAGGGTTTGGCCGCGATCCATTCTCATATCAGAAAGAGCAGGGGCTTCTGGCCACCGAAAAAACAACGGCAGAGATCGCCACACACTTACAGCGCTGGATCGATGGCGGGCCTGCTGACAAGCCTATCGCGGCCCTGCTGGCCATTGATTTGTGGGGCAACCGCGCTGATCTCAGCCTATGGCCGGCCAATGAAGGGGGCGAGCAACCGATGGATATCGATTGGGAAGCGGCCAAGGCTTTTACATTGGCCGACGATACGGAAGCCGTGGTGCAGCATCTCCACGGCCGTTCCCGCTTACGGATTGACCTCATCGCCGACAACGCCGGGCTGGAACTGGTTGCCGACCTGGCGCTGGCCGATTATCTCTTGTCCAGCGGCGTGGCCGGCGAGGTATTTGTGCATTTGAAACCACACCCGACCTTCGTCTCGGACGCGATGATCAAGGATGTTCGAGAAACTGTCGTCTTCCTCTCCGGCCGGGAGCAGACAGACGTCTGCGCCTTCGGCCGACGTCTAGGGCAGCATATCCGGAGCGGGCGGCTGCTGCTCGCGGAGGACGCCTTCTGGGTTTCCCCGCTAGCGCTGTGGGAAATGCCCGGCGACCTGCGCGCCGATCTGGGCCGTTCGGACCTGATCATCAGCAAGGGGGACGCCAATTACCGCCGCCTGCTGGGCGACCGTCAATGGCCCTACACAACCCCTTTCGCGGACATTGTGGGCTATACGCCCGCGCCGCTGCTCGCCCTGCGTGGGCTAAAGGCGGAGCTGGCCTGTGGCTTGACCGCGGAACAGATCGAGCGGCTGGAGGAAGAAGACCCGACGTGGCTGGTCAACGGCCGTTGGGGCGTGATCCAGTTTGCCCGCCCCGGCGGTTCAGGCACGGCAGCGGGGCAGTAAGATTTCTAAAGCCGCCAGCAGCGCATCGATATCGGCGCGCGAATTGTAGCCCTGCACGGAGACGCGGATGAAGAAACGATCGTTCCAGGCGATCAGGGGAACTTCCACGTGATGGTCTGCCAGCAGATCTTCCTTCATTGCTGCCAGATCTTTGATCGGCGGCAGCGGAGCGACCGCCATCTGGCGATAGGCGCGCGGATCAGGATAGACGCTCGCCAAGCCGGTCAAGGCGCCAATGCGCTCGATCGCTTCCTCTAGGAGGGTGTGGCAGCGCTCACGCACGGCCGGCCACGCATGATCCGCTTGGAACTGGATGGCGGCCGGAACGGCGAGATAGGCGGACAGGTCGTTGGTGCCCAGCCACTGCAAAGAATCGAGGAAGGGGGACCCATAGTCAAGGTTTTTTTGCGATCCCCAGCCCCAACCGACAACGAGCGGCTGCAGCAGGTGCTGGCAGCTGCGCCGCGCGTAAAGAAAGGCGGAGCCCTTGGGAGTGCACAACCATTTGTGGGCGTTGCTGAAATAGAAGTCGGCGCCTATGGCCTGGAGATCGAGCGGGACCTGGCCGAGGGCATGCGCGCCATCCACGACGGTGAGGATGCCCGCTTCCCTGGCCCGCGCACAGATCTGGGCCACAGGGAAATGGACGGCCGTGGCCGAGGTGATGTGGCTGATGTAAATGACGCGCGTCTGCGCTGTCACGCCGCGCCAAAACTGATCCAGAAACGTCTCTGCTGACGGGCAAGGCAAAGGAATTGGCTGCTGGCGAACCTCGAAGCCCTTTTGCCGGCTCATGAACTCCCAGGCGTTCAAGCAGGCGCCATACTCGTGATCCGTCGTCAACACCTCATCGCCAGGGCCGAGATCCAGCGAGCGCGCGATCACGTTGAGGCCAAAGGTGGCGTTGGGGATATAGACGAGATCCTCCGCTGGAGCATTGAGCAGATCGCCAAGCGCGGCCCGCGACCCTGCCAGATGCCGCGGCAGTTCACTCACTGTGAAGTGCACCGGCTGCAGCTCGAGACGCCGCTGCCAGCGCTGGTACGCCTCAAAGACAGGGCGCGGTGTCGCACCGAAAGAACCATGATTGAGAAAAACGACGTCCGGGTCTAGGAGGAATAACTTTGCCAACTCATCCATGCCAATTTACCACGCTTCATGTTATAGTTTAGACGGCTCATACGCTTACGAGACCTGGTGGCCAAGGGCTCAGCAGGATCGCAAGTAATCATTAAATAAATGATTCCCCAAATTGTGCGGCACAGTTTTGCCCATGATTTCTGCTAAGTCAGTCAGTTTTTGATCACGTTACAGGAGTTTACAATGAAGTATATAAATCTAGGTAATTCTGGCCTGAAAGTGTCCCGTATCTGCCTGGGCATGATGTCCTTTGGCACACCCGAATGGCGGGATTATATTCTCACGGAAGAAGAGAGCCGCCCCATCATCAAGCGCGCCATAGAACTGGGCATCAATTTTTTCGATACGGCCGATATGTATTCGTTGGGCATCAGCGAGGAAGTGACCGGCCGCGCGCTGGGCGACTATGCGCGCCGCGATGAGGTCATCCTGGCGACAAAGACGTATTGGCCGATGAGCGATGATGTGAACGACAAGGGTCTTTCACGCAAACATATTATGCAGGCGATAGACAACTCGTTGCGCCGCCTGGGCACCGATTATGTAGATCTTTACTACATACACCGCTGGGATTATGAGACACCCATTGAGGAGACAATGGAGGCGTTGAACGACGTCGTAAGGGCGGGAAAGGCGTTGTATATTGGCGCCTCCAGCATGTTCGCCTGGCAGCTTGCCAAGGCCCAGTATACGGCCGATTTCCATGGGTGGACGCGCTTTGTGGCCATGCAGAACCATCTTAATGTCGCCTACCGGGAAGAGGAGCGAGAAATGGTGCCGTTGTGCATCGATCAGGGCGTGGGCGTCGTTCCCTGGAGTCCCCTGGCACGCGGCTTCCTGGCCGGCAACCGCACGCGGGAAAAGGATGGCGTGACGACACGCGCCAAGAGCGACGCTCTCGCCCGGGAATATTACTTCCGCCCCGAGGACTTCGACGTGTTGGAACGGGTCATTGAGGTGGCGGAAACGCATGGGGCAACGCCGGCGCAGATAGCGCTGGCCTGGCTGCTGAACAAGCCAGGCATCGCGGCGCCCGTTGTCGGCGCCAGCAAAATGCAGCATCTTGAGGAAGCGGTCGCCGCTGTCGAAATTGACCTGACGGAAGAGGAGATAGCTTTACTGGAAGAGCCGTACCAACCGCACCCGCTATTGGGCCACAGCTAGGGAAATGAAAGATTTCGCTGGGCAGCAAGATCCTTATGGCAGATGAAACACGTCCAAAAAAGAGCGAAAGTTAAAATGTAAGTTACATAACGATAATAGTGGGAGGAGAAAGAAAATCCGCGCTTTATTGAAGTTTTAGCGTATTGAGATCGCGCTCGTGATGCAGTGCGAGCAAACGTTCTTGCCGGCCAAAGCGTGGAAAGCGAGGAACTTATATGGCTTCCGAAGGCGTAATGAATCTGTACTGTATCTTGCAGATGGCGGTACCGGCGCTGGCGCTGCTCTTTTTCGTCCGCGAATTACGACGTTAGGGAAGAATTCCCACCTTCCCCACTGAGACAGCGAGCGTCTAGGCTAAAAGCATCTGCAAATAGTCAGCAGCCCCATCGGACATCAGGTCTTCCTGCAGACGCGTGCGATCGCCAAATAGGGCGATGGATATCTTTTGATCCAGCAGATGCCTGGCCAGCAGGGCCAGTGCGTCCGCGGTGTCGTAGATATGTTCGGCGTAGATCACCCGGTTTTCATAGTTTGTGCCCGGCAGCTCTTGCTCATGCAGTAACTTTTGGAAATATTGCTTGGTTGTTTCCCGGTAACGGGCCTGATGCGCGGCACAGATAACGACGTAGACGTTGCGCCAATCCTGCGGCCCAATCTGTTCTTGCCAACGCCTGATCACGTGGTGTAGATCATCTAGCTCCAGGCGCGCGGCCAAGGCGGCATTTTCCAGGTAGAGCGGCGCGCTCACGTCCCCAAACGCTCTTAACTGCTCTTCTTCGACCCTTCCACTCTGCAGCACATCGCCGACAACCTGCGCCGCCATGGTCAATGTGTCACGCTGTAAGGTGATGACCTGCGGGGGGATTGCCAACTGCGGCAGGACAGCCAGACCCGTTTCCAAAAGCTCCAATTGGTAAGCCAGGTCAGTGCGTAAATCCTCATCAAGGGGACCTAAGCCATTATTGGACAAAGTGACATAGACGCCGAAGGAAAGATGGCTTATTGATTTCACCTGCTGGTAGAGATGGGAGATGATCAGTTCCGTCTCTTGTACACCGTCGTGAAAAAGAGTTACCTGATCACCAGAAACAATGATGACCGGCGTTTTTTTCTGGCCGAGGGCATCGTGGCTTTTGCGGATTGCTTGGCGATAACTGTGATGGAAAGCCTCGTTTAGGTTATTGATTAGGCGCGTGTACTGCTCAAGGGCATCTCCATTTTCTGCGCCTGGCAGATCAGGGCCATTTGCGTTTAGGATTTCTTCTTCACTCATTGCTTTCTCCATCTAGGCACTACAAGGCATATTATAGCACGACCTGGCCCAGAGATTAGCCCGGCCTACGCGATCAGGGGAGCGATACTCTCGGCGAGGAGGTTGGTCACCTCCTCCTCCCGCTGCACCATGCCGGCGACCAACAGCAAGTGGGCCCCGCGAATGATATTTTGAAAACGGCCGTATACCTGCGGGCGAACAATGACATTGATCATTCCTTCTTCATCCTCCAACGTCAGAAAGTGAAACCCTTTGGCGGTCGGCGGTGACTGGTGGACCACAAGCAAGCCGGCCGCCTTCACCCGCTGGCCGTTGCTGCACAAACTCAAGCCGCGGCAGCCATGAATGCCCTGCTCAGTAAGCCGCTGACGATAGAGGGTCATGACATGCTCGCCGGGAGAGAGCCCCATGATCTCCTGCTCAGCCAGCATCGCTTCGGCGAGCGTCTGCGCGGGCAGGTCGACCGCCTGCGGTTTATAAACCAGGTTGAACATCTCTTCATTAAGGTTCAAGGTCCCCAATTCCCACATCAACTGCCGCCGGGAAATGCCCCACCCATCCATACTACCAGCCATGATCAAGTTTTCCACATTGCCCTGGTCAATGCGTGTACGCAGGCAAAAGTCGAGTAGGGAATCATAGGGGCGCAGCTCCCGCGCGCTCATAATACGCAGCACCTGTTCCTCGCGCAGCCCTTTCACGAAATGCAGCCCCAGGCGAATGCCGTTTTCTTGGACATGGCACCAGGCGCGGCTGTGGTGGATATCGACCGGCCAGACGGTCATGCCCAGGCGGCTAATCTCATTGACAAGAACGGATGCGTTCCAAAAACCCATCGGCTGGTTATTCAACAAGGCGGCAAAAAAGGCTGCCGGATGGTAACGCTTAAGCCATGCTGACTGGTAAACAAGGACCGCAAAGGCGGCAGCGTGGCTCTTGGCAAAGGAGTAACCGCCAAAGGCCAGCAGCTGCTCAAAGATGGTCTGCGCTACAGCACCAGAGACACCGGCCCTTTTTGCGCCCTCAATAAATTCATCTTGAAAGCGGGCGATCTCTTCTGTGGCCCGCTTGGCGCCCAGGGCGCGGCGCAGTTTTTCGCCCTGGCCTGGGGAGAATCCGGCGAGATCACACGCCACCTTGAGCACCTGCTCCTGGAAAAGGATGACGCCCAACGTTTCCGCCAGGGCCGGCTCTAAGAGAGGGTGCAGGTAGGTGACTGCTTCTATTCCCTGGCGGCGGCGCAGGTAAGGGTGGACCATGTTGCCCTGGATGGGGCCGGGACGAATGAGGGAGATGCCAACAACAATATCGGCGAACTGCTGTGGTTTCAGACGCGGCAGCATCTGTGCCTGCGCCCGCGACTCGACCTGGAAAACGCCAACGGTGTCCGCTTTGCCGATCATCTGGTAGACGGCGGGATCGTCGAAGGTCAAGGCATCCAGATCGGGATGGCTGCCGGTGGTCTCTTCTACCAGCGCCGCCGCTTCATCGACGGCGGAGAGCATGCGCAAACCGAGGATGTCGATCTTCACCAGTCCGGCCTCCTCCAAGGCTTCCTTGTCCCACTGGACGACGACGCGGCCGGGCATTGTCGCCGGCTCCGTAGGCACACGCCCCATGAGCGGCGCGCCGGTGATGATCATGCCCCCGGAATGGATGCCCAGGTGGCGTGGAAAGCCGGCGATCTGTTCGCTCAGATCAAGCAGCAGGGCCAAGGGCAAGCGGTCGGCCAGCGCGGTCGATTTTAAGGCATCCTCGTTTTCCAGAGCGCGCACGGCCGTGGAAATCAGTTCCGGCGCCAAATCGAGCGCCTTGCCGATATCGCGAACAGCGCTCCGTTTGCGAAAAGTCACAAAGGTACAAGCCATCGCCGTATGCTCTGCCCCATAGGTCTGGTAGACGTATTGGATGACTTCCTCGCGCCGCCGCGCGTCAAAATCAATATCAATATCAGGCACAGCCTGCCTTTCGGCGGACAAAAAGCGCTCAAAAACGAGATCGTGGCGCAGCGGATCGACGGGGCTGATATAAAGCAGGTAAGCAACAAGGGAGTTGGCGGCTGATCCACGTCCTTGGCAGCGAATGCCGTTCTCGCGGGCGAAGCGCACCATATCCCAGACGATAAGGAAATAATTGGCCAATCCGGCCCCCTCAATAATGCGCAGCTCATGCCGCAGTTGGTGATCGACATTTTCTGGCGGGTGCGGGCCGTAGCGCGCGGCAATCGCTTCATGGCATAGACGGCGCAGGTAGGCGCTGCTGCTCATGCCATGCCGCGTCGGGAAATGGGGCAAATCTTGCAGTCCATACGCCAATTCGAAGCGGCAGCGTTCAGCAATGGCCAAGGTATTCACCAAGGCCTGGGGGGCGTCGCTGAACAGCGCCGCCATTTCTGCGCTTGATTTCAGGTAGTATTCGGAATTGAGGCGGCGCAGGTGGGTCGCTTCGTCGAGCGTGGCCAGGTTGCGGATGCAGACGAGCACATCCTGCAAACGGTGCCCCTGCGGCGCGGCATAGTGGACGTTGTTGGTAGCCACACAGCCGAGGTGAAGATAGGCGGCTAACGCCTGTAAACGAGGAACCAGGTATTCATCATGGGCCAGAAAATGGCGCTGCAGCTCGATCCAGAAGTGATCACGGCCGAATAGATCCAGGTAGCGGCGGGCGATGTCCACGGCCGTGTCCCGGACACCATCGCGCAGCAGGGCCTGGGAAACTGCTCCCTGGCGGCACCCGGAGAGGGCGATCAAGCCATCCGTACAGCCGACAAGCTCATCAAACTGAAGCCACGCCTGCCCTTTCGGCGCGGCGTGGCGCGCGCGGCTGACCAGATAACAGAGGTTGTGCCAGCCGGTTTGGTTTTCCACGAGAAGCGTGAGGTGATGGTGCCCAGGAAAGGGGCCGCCGTCGATGGTCATCTCCGCGCCAAGAATGGGGTGGATGCCTGCTTCGCGGGCGGCGCGCGCAAAGCGCACCGCGCCATACACCGCGTCATGATCGGTCAGCGCCAGCGCCGGCATCTGCAAAGAAGCGGCGCGCGCGGCAAGCTGCTCCGGATGGCTGGCCCCATCGAGCAAGCTGAAATTGGAATGACAGTGCAGCTCTACATACATACCAGCGGCTCGTCCCTAAGCGCAAACACGCCGCCCGCTGCGCCACATGGGTCGCCAATAAGAAAAACGATTACGGGGTGAACCAGAAAACTCAATCGTAGATGCGCTGTATGTACCATTCTTCACTTAGCAAATCGTGATAGAGAATCAGCAGTAAGCCGCTGTCCGTGGTCAATTTGAAATAGTCCCGCCAGAGCGGCTCGCGCCACCAATCAGACTGGACCCGCCAGCGGCGGGTGATCTCCTCGACCCGGTGGCTGCGTCCCTGCCAGACAAGCCGCTGTGGTCTCCCTTCGCTTTGCTGCACATCCTGCACCAGAACACCGTCAGGCCACAAGCGCGTCATGGGATAGAGGCTTCAGCAAAAAGCGGCGTTCGGCGAGCGGGTGGGCTGAATCGGCAAGCTGCGGTTGAAAAAAGCTGCTTTGCCGGTATTTGATGATCAGGTTGCGCAAGCTTTCGGCCACGTCCCTCTCACTTTCGCCGTGGCGCCGGGCGCGCCCTGTTCCGTCAAACAAGGTTAATTGTTTGCTCTGGGCAGGCGTGATGTCTTTCAGGGTGATTTGCAGGCGGCAGACAGCTGATGGGCATGGTTCGTGGGCCAACAGTTCTTTAACGGCCATGGCCAGGCGCAGGGCCTTCGCCGCCGGCCGGCCAAGGACAACGCCTGCCTGCTGTACCCGCCTATCCTCGCCCTCCATGAACAAAGTGATCTCCCGCGCAACCAGACCGCTTTCACGCAAGCGGTGGGCAAGCTCGTTGGCCAGGCGGCTGCCGGCCATTTCAAGCACCTGAAAATCAGCCACCGGTCCATCAAATCGTATCTGCGCCGTTTCTATGCGCTCCGCAGGCTTGGCATTGAGCAGAGAATGATCTTCCCCGCGCGCCAGGTGGTAATGGGACACGATTGTGGGGCCAAACTGCTCCTGCAGAGCCGGGAGAGGCAGGTTGGCCAACTGGCCGAGGGTGTAGATGCCCAGCAGACGCAGGCGGCGGGCGATGCTGCGCTCCACAGGCAAAAATTTCAGGGATCGTGAGGCCAAAAACTGGGCATCTTTTCCCGCTTCAACAGGCAGCGTATGCCCTGTGCGGCAAAAGGTCGCCGCTACTTCGGCCGTAAATTTATTCGCCGCCAAGCCGATCGCCACCGAAAATTGGCTGCTCTGACGCACGGATCGTCCCAGCTCTTGCACATAGGGCAGTGCCTCGCGCTGCGGCAGCCCTTGCAGATCAAGGCAGTAGCGGGCGGGCAGGATGCGGGCGGGGATGGTGATCGGTTTTTTGCTATTGAGAGATCGCCACCATTCCTGGGGCTCTATCAGCGGGGAAAAATCCAACAGCCGGTCGATCACCTCCCCGGAAGCTTTGCTGTAATGGGTTTCCGCCGCGGGTAGAAAAAGGGAATGAGGAGAGAGTACCTGCACAAGGCGCAGCGTCATGCCGATGCGCACCCCGCTGCGCGCCACTTCGTGCGAAAAGGCGTATACCGGTCGAGCTTCCCATGGCTGGCCGCCAATAGCCAGCGGTTTCTCAGCCAGGTCGTTGTCGCTGCGGCGTTCTACCGCGGCGGCGAAATAAGGGATGCTGATACAGGCAATCATCACCCAGCCCCCTCATGCGCATCGTTAAAGTGAATGGCTATGCGTGCCGTTTTCCCAGGAGCGGATAGTTTGTTCTTGAGGATCAAGACCTGGGTGTCATACCCGTTAATATCACGCTGCCGGTAAAGCCAGCGCTCTCTATGCAGCAGCAAACGCAGCGTCGCGAAATGAGGCAAGATCGCCTGCGGCGGATAATCGGCCGCGCTTTCCTGCGCCCCGCTCTTATTGGTCAGAAACGTGGTCACAAACAACAAGGTCAGATTGCTTTTGTTCAGTGGGGCCAGGATACGCCCCAGGGTAGAGGTGAGTTTGCGGCCCACCCGATCTTCTTGCTGCAGGTAGGCGGGCATATCCCAAATCAACAAACTGAAGCCGCGGTTACGCACAAAGTCGGGCAGCATTTGCAGCGCCTGGCCGGCGCTAAAAGGGTGGACGAGGGTTAAGCGATCAAGCAAGACTCCGAACTGGACCGCATAGGCGGGATCAAAGTTACGCTGCAGATCGATATAGGCGGCCATACCGCCTGCCTCCTGCGCGGCGGCCGTAATCGTTAAGGCGAGCGTGGTCATACCGGAAGTCGGCGCGCCTACCAGTTCGCTGATGCGACCGCGGGGGATGCCACCATACCCTATAGCGGCATCCAGGTCTGGAAAACCGGTGGGGATGCAGGGTGTTTTTGTAGGCAGCTGTGCAGAGGAGCGGCCAATGGCCTCTATTCCCCACCGTTTCTGGATGGTGGAAATTACCTTATCCAGCTTTGTCTTCTTGTCAGTTGGCATGGATCATCATTTCGGCCGTATTACAAAATTTTTTTCAAACCCTCGTGTTTTCCAAACCTCGCAGGTCTTGATCGCTCTTTTATCAAGGCGTTCTTTCTTAAGGCCTGCGAGGTTCAGGGCGTGGTTCAAAAAGAACTAATGTTCTATTCCGAGAGTAGAGGCGGGGAATGTCCCTTTCCGTAAAAGAAGCGTTAATTCTCAAATTCGACCCTGGCATTTCTCCCGCCCTCTCGCCAATTTGCATCGCAGAAGGAGCGCGATAGCATTGGGGATATGTCTCTCACACTGAGCGAGCGCGATCAGGGAATGCTCAACGGCGCGTATGGGCAGGCCGCACAAATGGCAATGCGTATTTTAACGACGATGGCCGGCGTCTATGGCGCGACGCGCTTGCTGGATATCGAGTCAGCGCATATCGACGGCTGCCTCTATCATGGTTTCTCCGGCCTGGAATTTGCCCGGCGCCTGCTGGAAGGGGGCGCGCGGGTGTGCGTGCCGACTACACTCAATGTGGGCGCGGTTGATTTGCTGCACCCGGAGCATTTCCAAGGCTCGCCCGAGGTCGGCCGACATGCCCGCGAGTTAATGCTCGCTTACGAAAAGATGGGCTGCCGCCCCATCTTCACCTGTGCTCCCTACCAGGATACGCAGCGCCCCTCCTTCGGCGCACAAATCGCCTGGGCGGAAAGCAATGCCATCGTTTTCGCCAACTCCGTCCTGGGAGCACGAACGAACCGCTATGGGGACTTCATTGACATCTGCGCCGCTGTGACGGGCCGTGCGCCGGCGGTCGGGCTGCACCTGACCGAAAACCGGCGTGGCCAACTGCTGTATCGCTTAGAAAAGATCCCGGCCAGGCTCCTCAGCGAGGATGCATTTTTCCCCGTTTTGGGCTACCTGATTGGTGCGCGCAGCGGCACCAAAATCCCGGTAATCGAAGGGCTGCGGCTACAGACAACAGAAGACCAATTGAAAGCGCTGGGGGCGGCGGCCGCCTCCTCCGGGGCGGTGGCTCTTTTTCATGCCGTGGGGGTTACACCGGAAGCGAGCACGCCGGCTCATGCGCTTCAGGGGCAGGAGCCGGAAGAGATTGTGCCGGTTACGCTGGCCGATTTGCGGGCCACCCTGGCCCATTTGGGCACGGTGCCTGATGGGGATATCGACGTGGTCGCCCTGGGCAGTCCCCACTTCTCAACGGAGGAGTTCGCCCAATTGATGCCCCTGCTGGCCGTGCATCCGCCCCACCCTGATGTTGAGTTTATTGTCTGTACCAATCGCCTAGTTTTGGCCGGCCTACAAAAACGAGGATGGCTGGGACAGCTGCATGAAGCAGGCGTACAGGTCGTCGTCGATACGTGCGTGGTTGTCACGCCCATCGTCCACGCCAGTAAGGGAATCTTGATGACGAATTCGGGCAAATTCGCCCACTACTCGCCGGGCAATATCGGCTTACAGGTCGTTTTTGGCGGGCTGGAAGAGTGCGTCCGCTCCGCCTCTCTGGGTCATGTCTGGCGCGATGAGGCTTTATGGCGGAAATGATCTTACGCGCCCATGTCCTGGTTGGCGGAGAGGGCGCAGGTGAAGCGTTGGTCTTGTCGGAAGCGCTCAGTTTCTGGGGCGGGCTTGACCCCGTAAGCGGCGACATTATCGACCAGCGCCATCCCCAACTGGGCGAGAATGTGACAGGGCGGGTCTTGGTGCTGCCTATCGGCCGTGGCTCGAGCAGCGCCAGCAGCATCCTGCTGGAGGCGGTAAGGCAGGGAACAGCGCCGGCGGCGATTATTACGGCGGAAACGGACGCTATTCTCGCCCTAGGGGCGGCTGTTGCGCGTGAGATGTACGAAGCGTCGCCGGCCGTATTGGTCTTAAGCAAGCCGGACTACAACCAATTACAGAGTGGTATGTGGATCGCGGCTGCCGAAGATGGCCAGTTGACGATCAGCGGCTAAGGATCTGTTTTTACTCTCCTTTCATTGGAGAATCCGGCGGTTCAAGCTATCCTTTCCACAGGTACGCATACCATGGAGTAAGCTAGTTGTATCATGTCAGCAATGGATGAGAATGCCGTAGAGGCAGCGGATTTGACGGATCAAACGCTGGAGCATTACCGCCTGGAAGCGCTCATCGGCCAGGGTGGAATGGGGTCGGTTTATCGCGCTGTCGATCTGAATCTAGCGCGCCCGGTGGCTGTCAAGGTGATGCATGAGGCGCTGATGGCGCAGCCTGATTTTCAGGATCGTTTCCAGCAGGAGGCGCAGGCTGCGGCGCGCCTTGATCACCCCTCTATCGTGCGCATTTACCATTACGGGCAGGATCAGGAAGCACAGTATATTGTCATGGACCTGATCCCGGGCCTCAGTCTGGGCACGTATATTAAGCAGCTGGCAGCGACCAACCAGGTTATTCGCGCGGATGAATCGCTGCTGCTAGCAGAACAAGTGGCCGAGGCGTTGGGCTACGCCCATCGCAAGGGTGTCCTGCACCAGGATATCAAACCGGACAATATTCTGGTGCAAGAAGCGGACCAGTCAGCGCGGCCGGATGAACCGCTGCTGCGCGCAGTTGTCACGGATTTCGGACTGGCAAGATTAAAACGTGGCGACTTTGTGCTCAATGAGGGAGAGGTTTTGGGCACGCTGGATTATATGTCGCCGGAACAACTCCTTGGGCAGCCGATGGACGGCCGTTCCGACCTTTATGCGCTGGGCATTGTGCTCTACCAATTGTCAACCGGGCAGCTGCCTTTCCAGATCGAGACATTGGCGGACGCGGTGCAGAGCCATGTGCATGAGCAGCCCGCGCGCCCGGAGACAGTCTACCCTGGCGTGCCCACGGCCGTCAGCGCTGTCATATTGAAGGCCATCGCCAAGCGGCCGCAGGATCGCTACCAGACCGGAGATGAGATGGCCCAAGCTTTGCGCCAGGCGGCCGGCCTGCTGGTAGAAGAGGATGAGGACGCGCAGAGCGAACTGGGGCAGAACAGCGTGGCCAGCATGGTGGTTGCCTTGGATCAGAACCCGAATCTGGCGGACACATCACGCTGGATGGGCGACGACCAGGCGCTGCCGCCCATATACGACGTCCTGCGTGTCGTACGCGAAGGAGAAGATCCGGAATGGTATGGCTTACAGAAGCGGAGTTTCACGCTCGGGCGCAGCGCGGGAAATGACATTGTCCTCGTAGGCAGCAATGTCTCCCGCTGGCACGCCCGGCTGGAACATATCGGCGGGAACTGGCATATCATCGACACGGGAAGCACAAACGGTACCTATCTGGACAAAACCCAATTAGCTCCCGAAAAAGCGTATCCGTGGCGGTGGGGTCAAATTGTGCACATCGGCCCATTCGATCTCCATATGCAGGCGGGGAGCGGGCCGGCAGATACCATTCTGCCGGAAACAGAAGCGGGTTTTGTAAACGGCGCTTACGTGGACACGTTAGAACCGCCAAAGGTGCCCATGGCGCCGCCGGCGGAGCGCATCGCGGCTGATCTGCGGCCGAGGGAATTGAAAGGGAAGGGGATCTGCCGCGTCCTGGTTTTAAACAGCGGCTATGCCAAGACGATCGTCACCGTGGCTGCGGGCGATCCCACAGGGAGACTGAGAGTCGATGCGCCGACGAAGCAGGTTACGGTCAGCACAGATCAAAAAGGGGTCGTCGATTTTTATCTTGAAGGACGGCGTCCCTTTATCGGGCTGCGCCGTAAACTACCCTTCACGATCCATGTGAGCACGGACCAAAAGGAGTGGGAGGTCCTGGTGGGGACAGTGAAAGTGAAGCCGGTCGTCTCGATCTGGCTCATCTTGTTCTTGCTCCTCCTCATTGTTTCCCTGATTGTTTTCACCGATAGATTCTTCAGCGGCCAGCTGCCCTGGACCCCTGAATCCGTCTTAGACGCCATCATTGCCCTCTTGCGCTGATCGCGCCCGTTTCTACTTGAATTATTAGTTGAATAATTAGGCGGTCAGCCTTATGATTCCCCTGTTACTTTTTTCAAAGGCCGCAAGCGGAGAAAGATGAGTCTCTTGCAGCGTATGGCGCCTTACGCCGGCGGCACAGCGGCCACCCTATTAGGCAAGGAGAGAGAGGAAATGGTTTACCAGAAAGGCAGTATTAACGAAAACTTACGCGTGGAAGTAGGGCAGCTAGATATGCCGCCGCGCCTGCTCCTGGGACCGGGCCCCTCCAATGCGCATCCGCGCGTTCTACAAGCTATCTCTATGCGCCAGGTTGGCCACCTCGATCCCTCTTTTATCAAGGTGATGGATGAGGTTCAGGATTTACTGCGCTATGCATGGCAAATGGCGGATGGTTTTACCCTGGCGATCAGCGGGACGGGCAGCGCGGCGATGGAGTCGAGCATCGCCAATACCGTGGAGCCGGGTGATGTCGTTGTCATTGCCGTGATGGGCTACTTTGGCGAACGCATGGTGGAGATGGCCACGCGTTACGGCGCCGAGGTGCATGTCATTGAAAAACCGTGGGGGGAAGCGTTTACGAAAGCGGAACTGGCCGCCGCTGTCGAGAAACACCATCCCGTTATTTTAGGCCTGGTACATGGGGAAACGTCGACGGGCGTGATGCAGCCGCTGGAGGGTATTGGCGATCTGTGCCGCGAGAAGGATTGCCTGCTGTTGGTGGACGCCGTCACCAGTCTGGCTACGGCGCCATTCCTGGTGGATGAATGGAAAATTGATGTGGCTTACAGCTGTTCGCAAAAGGGATTGAGCTGCCCTCCCGGATTGGGTCCTGTGGCATTTGGTCCGCGCGCATTGGCGAAGATCAAGAAGCGCAAGAGCAAAGTGACCAGCTGGTACTTAGATATCAGTCTCTTGAGTGATTATTGGGACGGAGACACACGCCGCTATCATCACACGGCGCCGATCAATATGAATTACGCGCTGCGCGAAGGGCTGCGCCTGGTCGCCGAAGAAGGGTTGGCGCCGCGTTGGGCGAGACACCAGGAGATCGCCGAGTTCTTTTGGGATGGCCTGGCCGACCTCGGGCTCTCCTGCCATGCGCCCTACGAGATACGCATGCCGGCCCTGACCACGGTGCGTGTGCCGGAAGGGGTGGATGCGGGCGCGGTGGCGCGCGCGCTGCTGCTGGATTACAACATTGAGGTGGCGGGTGGGTTCAGCCAGCTGGCGGGCAAGGTGTGGCGTGTGGGCCTGATGGGCTTCAACAGCCGCCGCGAGAATGCGATGCTGCTGCTTGATGCCCTGGGCCGCGTCTTGAATGGCTAATTGTCTTTGCCGACATCGACAATAAATGAACCCAGGGGCATGATCGTTTCTGGGTTTGTTTCTATGATCTCCGCTTCAAGACGGCCGTGCGAGAGTTCGCGCAGGGCCTCCTGAAAAGAGTCGAACTGTTCAACAACAAATTGGGCCGTCAAGGTCACGTCCGCGGCAAATTCTTCATCTAAGATACGGCCGTTTTTTGCCTCTACCAACAGCTTTACCTGTTCGAAGAGAGGGTAAGGGACGACGAGCAGCGCCGTATGCGTGGGCACTTTCTCGGCCAGGGGGAGCGTCTTCAGAACCGCTTTGACCGCCTCGCCATAGGCGCGCACGAGGCCGCCCGTGCCCAGTTTGGTGCCGCCGAAGTAACGGGTGACGACAACGACGATATCCCCCAGGCCGCTGCCCTGCAGGACGGCCAGCATCGGCCGTCCCGCCGTGCCTGACGGTTCGCCGTCATCATTGCAGTGCGCGGTGGTCGAAGGGGCGTGGCCGATCACGAAAGCGGGGACGTTGTGGGAGGCGTCTTTGAACTCTTCCTTGACCCCCTTGATAAAGGCTTTGGCCTCGTCGACGGAAAATGCGGGAGCGGCCGTGGCGATGAAGCGCGAATTGGCGACACGTATCTCTTCGCGGGACTGCCTGGCGGGAATGGGATAGCGGTCGCTCACGGCCGGCTACTCCTTCACGACCAGTGTGCTCTGCCGTTGGCGATTGACGACCAACTGGGTGACATCGGGGCGCGAATAATGTCCGGCGGGATCGAAGTTCTGCCGTTCTTCGCGCACACGGCGGTGATCAATTATTGCCGTGCGCACGACTTCTTCCTCTATGACCGGTTCAATCACCCAACTGCCGTCGGGGGCCGCCAGGCAGGAGCCGCCGTTGGCCAGGAAGGGGGGACAATCGGCAAGCAGGTCATCCAGCAGCGGCGTGTGCGGGGGAAAATCCGTGGGCCGCATCAGCCCGGAGACAGAAAGGACATAGGAGCGCGACTCCTTGGCGATGAAGCGCGTGATATCCTCCGTGTTTCGGAGACTGCCGGGCCAGATGGCCACATGTAGATCCTCTCCCAGGGCGTAGAGCGCGGCGCGCGGCAGCGGCATCCAGTTTTCCCAACAGTTAAGCCCGCCCACGGTGAAAGGGCCGAGGTTACTGACGCGCAGCCCGTGACCATCTCCGGGAGACCAGGTCAGCCGCTCTTCATAGGTGGGCATCAGTTTGCGGTGGGTGTTGATGATTTCGCCCTGGGGCGAGATGTGGACCAAGGTGCAGTAGAGGCTGTGCCCACCGCGATCGAGCGATCGATCGATTGCGCCGATAATAATGGCCATTTCATTTCGCGCAGCCTCGGCGCAGAGCGGGTCGAGGTCGCCGGCGGCGATGTCGACAGCCTGCTGCATGTAGTGGGCGTGCATTTCCTTCTGTCGGGCATCGTTGAAGCGCGCGCCGTCCGTGCGCTCAATCCAGAAGGGATAGCCGGGGATCAAGGATTCGCCGAAGGCGAGAAGGCGGCAGCCCTGCGCGGCCGCCTCTCTGGCCGCGTCAACTGTTTTTTGTAGGGTGCGGCGGCGATCTAGCCAGACGGGGGCGATTTGCGCAAAGCCGACTTTAAGCAGGTCGTTGTCTGATACCATGTGATCTTCTCCGATACAGTGTCCACGTTCGCTTCAGTTTAACAAGATCTGGCGAAGGGGGGTAACTCAGCGTATCCTTGGGTTGTTCCCACACGTAGGGAAGCGGCGGCAAGTATTTCGGCGAGCAGAAGGAGCGTATGCGGCCATGTTTGAAGCGTCCCCCAGTTGGAAAGCGATGTATCCAGGAGCCTCTATCGGCGTTCTGGCCCTGGAGAATGTGCGTAATCCGGCGGCGCACGCCGCCCTGGACCAGGAAAAGGCAGCGTTGGAAAAGACGCTGAGAGAGCAATTTGGCGGGTACAGCCGGCAGGAACTGCGCGCGCTGCCGGCAGTTGAGCCGTACACAGCCTACTACAAACGGTTCAAGAAGACGTATCATGTCTTGCAGCAGCTGGAATCTGTGGCCTTGAAAGGGAAGCCCATCCCACGGACGGCGGCGCTTGTGGAAGCGATGTTTATGGCCGAATTGAAGAACCAACTGCTGACGGCCGGGCACGATCTGGATCTCGTGCAGGGAACGGCAGGGGTCACGGTGGCTGAGGGAGATGAAGTCTATACGGGCATCGGCGGGCGCGCTTTGGGCGTTAAGGCGAACGATATGATGATCACGGACGGGGCGGGCATTCTCTCCAGCATCGTCTACGGGCCGGATGAGCGCACGAAGATCGGGCCGGAGACGCGGTGCGTCCTTTTCACCGTCTACGCCCCGGCGGGCATTGAACACAAGCAGCTGGCGAGTCACCTGCGTGATTTGAAAGCGTACACGATGTTGGTCAGCGGGCAGGCGGCCGTTTTGGAGGAGCGCATCGTGACGGCTTTTTACTAGGCCGCGCAGAGTGTTAGTTACTGAACCAGGGGCATGATACACTTGATCCATGGCTAGAGAACGTACCTTTCGTACGGAGGCGATCGTCCTGAAGCGCAGCGATTTTGGCGAAGCGGATCGCGTGCTGACTTTGTATTCCCAAAACCTGGGCAAGATATCGGCCATCGCCAAAGGGGCGCGCAAGCCGCAAAGCCGCAAGACGGGGCATGTGGAACTGTTTATGCGCAGCAAGTTCCTGATCGCCAAGGGACGCAATCTCGACATTGTTACCCAGGCGGAAATGATCGATGCTTATGCTGATTTGCGCGCCGACCTGCTGCGCATCAGCCACGCTTCCTACGCCGTCGAACTGCTCGATCGCTTCACCGTGGAGGAGGATCCGCACAGCGGCATCTACAACCTGCTGTCCGCTACGCTGGCTCGCTTCGCGGAAACAGAAGATTTAAGCCTGGTCATGCGCTACTACGAGCTGCAGCTGTTAACGATGGCGGGCTTCCGGCCGCGTCTCTACCACTGCGTTTCTTGCGGGGAGGAGATCGTCGAGCAGGATCAATTTTTCAGTTCGGAAATGGGCGGGCTATTGTGCCCCACCTGCCGCCACGCGGATCGCCGGGCGCTGCCCGTGAGCGCGGCGGGCGTGAAAGTGATGCGCTATTTGCAGACGCGCCAGTGGGACGTTGTTAGGCATTTACATTTGCGCGCCGATCTGTTAGGGGAGTTGGAAAGGATCAATAATAAATATATTCTGCACACCTTGGAACGGGAGTTGAAATCGGTGGATTTCTTGCACCAGCTGCAGAATGATATCGCGCGCTCATCCGGGAAGCGCTGATCGACCGGCGACTGCGGCCGCTTCATGGGCGGCAGACAAGTATCATTGACAATTCTCGCGCCGGCCGCCAGAATTCACGGTTGCTGAAAAGAATAGATAAAGACAGGGATCTTAATGAGTAAACCACTTAGTTTTCAACAGATGATTATGCGCCTGCTCAGCTTCTGGGAAGAGCAGGGCTGTCTTATTCAACAACCGTACAATGTGCAGGTGGGCGCGGGAACGATGAACCCGGCCACCTCGCTGCGCGTCCTGGGCCCGGAGCCGTGGAACGTGGTCTACGTGGAGCCCAGCATCCGTCCCGACGACGGCCGTTTTGGCGACAATCCCAACCGCATGCAGATGCACTTCCAGCTGCAGGTGATCCTTAAGCCGGATCCGGGCAATCCGCAGGAGATTTACCTGAAGAGCCTGGAAGCGATCGGTTTCAACCCGCGCGAGCATGATATTCGCTTCGTGGAAGACAACTGGGAAAGCCCGGCATTGGGCGCCTGGGGGCTGGGCTGGGAAGTGTGGCTTGACGGCCAGGAGATCACCCAGTTCACCTATTTCCAGCAGGCGGGCGGCCTGGAACTGGATCCCGACTCCGTGGAGATCACCTATGGCCTGGACCGCATCGCGCTGGCCCTGCAGGGCAAGGAGGCGGTCTGGGAGATGGATTTCGGCGCCGGCGTCGCCTATGGGGATGTGCTCTTGCAGGCGGAAATTGAACACTGCAAGTATTACTTCAACGTCGCCGATGTGGATGCGCTGAAAGCGGTCTACGACACGTATGAGCAAGAGGCGCAGCGCTGCCTGGACGCGAACCTGGTCGTACCGGCGCACGATTACAATCTGAAATGTTCCCACCTTTTTAACGTTCTGGACACGCGCGGCGCGATTGGCGTGACGGAGCGGGCCAACTATTTCCAGCGCATGCGCTACTATCGCCCGCCAGGTGTCGGAAGCGTATGTAGAACAGCGAATGCGCCTGGAATATCCCTTCTTTGATGTGCCGGGCTGGCAGACGGTTAATGAAAGCGAGCAAGCGGTCGCGCCCACGCTGACGCCTTACGAAACACCGCAGACCTTTGTCCTGGAAATCGGCAGCGAAGAGCTGCCGCCGGCTGATTTGAGCTCGGCCCTGCGCCAGCTGCGGGTGATGGTGCCGGAACTGCTGGAGGAGCTGCGCCTGGGGTATGAGCAGATCGAGGTCGACGGCACGCCGCGCCGCTTGGCGGTCCTTGTCGAAGGTCTGGAGCCGCGGCAGGCCGACCTGGAAACGGTGGCCAAGGGGCCGCCGGCCGATCGCGCCTTTGACGCCGACGGCAAGCCGACGCAAGGCGGCCGAAGGCTTTGCGCGCAGCCGCGGCGTGGGCATCGCTGATTTGCAGGTCGTGGAAGAGAAGGGCGGGCGCTACGTCACGGCCGTTGTGCGGGAAACGGGCCGCGCCGCCGGTGAGGTCCTGTCTGAGAACCTGGCTGATCTGGTGGCCGGGATCAAGTTCGAAAAGAGCATGCGCTGGAATGAAAGCCACATCAACTTCAGCCGGCCGCTGCGCTGGCTGGTGGCCCTCTATGGAGTGAATGTCGTGCCCTTCAGCTATGCGGGCGTGAGCTCGCGGCCGCGTCAGCCGCGGTCTGCGCCCTTACGATTCGCCGGCCATTGCGATCAGGGACGCCGCCGCTTACGCGCAGACGATGCGCGAGCAGACAGATCGTTTTGGACACGGAGGAACGGCGACGCGCGATCAGCGAGGGCGTAAGCGCGCTGGCCGCTGAGAAATCGGGCGTCATTCCTGATGACGCGGGCCTGCTGGAAGAAGTGACCAATCTGGTTGAATTCCCGACGCCCCTGCTGCGGCCGTTTTGAGGAGCGCTTCCTGGCGCTGCCCGAAGAGGTCCTGGTGGCCGTGATGCGCAAGCACCAGCGCTACTTCCCCGTCTACGGGCAGAACGGCCGGCTGCTGCCTTACTTCATCGCCGTGCGCAATGGGGATGAAGAGCATCTGGATATCGTGCGCGACGGCAACGAACATGTCATTCGCGCGCGCTTCGCCGACGCGGACTTCTTCTACGGTAAGGATATTGAAAGGCAGTTGACGGATTTCCTGCCGGAGCTGGACAAGTTGATCTTCCAGGCAGATCTGGGTTCGATGCTGGACAAGACGCGGCGGTTGGAGAAACTGGTGCCGGCCGTGGCGGAGATGCTGGGCCTGGGAGCGGTGACGGCGGAAACGGTCAAACGCGCGGCCGCGCTGGCCAAGGCGGACCTGGCTACGAGCATGGTCGTGGAAATGACCTCCCTGCAGGGGATTATGGGCGGCCATTATGCCGGCCTGAGCGGGGAAGCAGAGGGGGTACGCCGCGGCCATTGCCGAGCAGTACGACGGGGTGAGCAAGACGGAAGCCGGGACTGGCGCTGGCCCTGGCTGATCGCTTGGACAGTCTGCTCGGGCTCTTTGCCGCCGGGCTGGCGCCGAAGGGGTCGAATGATCCCTTTGCCATGCGCCGGGCGGCGATTCAGATTATTGAGAACCTGATAGCCAACGAACAGAATCTTGATTTGAGAGAGGGATTGGTCGCCGCCGCGCCGCTGCTGCCGGTGGAGGCCGCGGAAGGGGTGCGCGAAGAGGTCCTGGCGTTTATTGACGGCCGTTTGGGCGTCGTCTTGCGCGAGAATGGGTACGCGTCCTCGGTGATCAAGGCGGTGGTGGCGGAAGCGGGGCATGATCCGTACCTGGCCTGGCGCACGGCGGGCGATCTGAGCGCGGCCATTGAGGCGGAAGATTGGCAGGAGGTGCTCAATGCGTATGCGCGCTGCGTGCGCATGACGCGCAGCCTGGACCAAGTGTATGACGTGCGTCCCGCCGCTTTCACAGAAACGGCCGAGAAAGAAGCTGTGGGCCGCTTACAAGAAGCGGCCGCGGCGGCCGACGGCACGCTGCCCGCCTTTTTAGCTTCCCTGCGCGAAATGAAGCCGGCTATCGAGCGCTTCTTCGACGACATCCTGGTCATGGCCGAAGAGGACGAGGTGCGCGAGAACCGCCTGGCGATTTTGCAGAAGGTGGCCGGACTAACAGACGGCTTGGCCGACCTGTCGCAGTTGGAAGGGTTCTAGAAGAATACGGCCGATGCATTCTGAGGATAGGGTTTAGAGGAGACCCTGCTACGACTTCTGTGGCAGGGTCTTTTTTGCTGCGAAATGAGTAGTCGAGATCGGTTTCCCGGAAATGGCCGGGGATTCTTTAGAGTCTGGCCGGGTGATGCAGTATAATCGGCGCACCACAGGAGGCGCATTGAGCCGCGGCCGATGATTCACCCTCACGATGGATACGGGCCGGGCGGGATTTTGGACGATGAGCGTTACCGAGGAAATTAAAAATCGGCTCGATCTCGTAGACATCGTCTCCGAGCAGGTTTCGCTGCGCCGCTCGGGACGCAGCTACACCGGCTTTTGCCCTTTCCACAGCAACACACGCACGCCCGCTTTTGTCGTCTTTCCGGATACGCAAACATGGCGCTGCTTTGGCGAATGCGCCACGGGCGGCGACCTCTTCGACTACGTGATGAAGAAGGAGGGATACGACTTTAAGGAGGCGCTGAAGGTGCTGGCCGAGCGCGCGGGCGTGACCCTGGAAGCGGCCGATCCCCAGGCAAAGAAACGACGCAAAGCGGAAGACAAGGTGGTGGACCTGCTGACGATGGCCGCGGAGTATTTCCACCAGCTGTTCCTCTATGCGCCGCAGGCTAAGGCGGCGCGCGCGTATATGGAGACGCGGCAGCTGAATGAGGAGACGCTGGCCACGTACCACGTGGGTTATGCGCTGCAGTCGTGGGACGCCTGCCGCACCCATTTCACGGATCAGGGGTATACGGATGCGGAGCTGTTGGCCGCCGGGCTGCTGTCTGAAAACCCGGAGAAGGGCACGCGTTATGACCGCTTCCGCAACCGGCTGATGATCCCCATCCGCGATATTGAGGGGCGCGTCGTCGGCTTCGGTGCACGGACGCTGGAAAAGGACGGCATTCCCAAGTATTTGAACTCGCCGCAGACCGCGGTCTTCGATAAGGGGCATTTGCTGTTCGGCCTTGACCTGGCGCGGCGGCACATCCGTGAGGCGCGCGAGGCGGTGATCGTGGAAGGGTATATGGATGTGATGCAGGGCTGGCAGGCGGGCTACCGCAATATGGTGGCGCAGATGGGCACGGCGTTGACCGGCGACCAACTGCGACTGCTGAAGCGTTCGACGAAGCGCTTCACGCTGGCCCTGGACGCGGATGCGGCGGGGCAAAAGGCGACGATGCGCAGTTTGCAGGTGGCGCGGGACACCCTGGACCGTGATTATGAAACGCGCTTTCGACGCGCGAGGCCTGGTGCAGCATGAAGGGCGGTTGGATGCCGACATTCGCATCGTCACCCTACCGGAAGGGAATGATCCCGACCAGATCATTCGCAATAACCCACAGCAGTGGCCGGTGCTTCTGGCGGAAGCGCAGCCGATCGTGGCTTATGTGATCGCCGTGGCCACGCGAGACCTGGATATGAACGACGCCAAGGGGAAGTCGGCTGTGGCCCAACAGGTGCTGCCGCTGATCAAGGATATCGTCGACCCGGTGGAGCGGGAGCATTATCGCCAGCAGCTGGCGCGGGCGCTGCGGGTTGATGAACGAACGCTGCGCCTTGTTTCTCTGCCGCAGCAGACGGTGAGGCAGCAGCCAGGACCAGGATTCCCACCCCCGCCCCCAGCGCCCCCGGAAGCGGAAAATGGGGGCGGGCAGCCGGCGGCCGCGCCGCGGCGCGAGACGGCGCAAGAGAGGCGCGTTTCGAATTTGCTGCGCCAAGGTCTGACGTACACGAACTTGATTTTGCAGGTGAATCAGCAGCTGCTGCGCCACGGGCAGGAGGCGGTGAAGGAGAAGGATTTTTCGGCCGTGGAGGATCGGCAGATCCTGGCGCTGATTTACGAGCGCACGGATCAGGCGGCGGTTGTCACGATAAGTGAATTGTGCGATAGTCTAGATGATGTGCTCGCCAGGCGCATCGAACAGCTTACGGCCGTACCCGCGGCTCCGGAATCGGAATTGTCGCGTCTTCCCGAACAGTTGGCGAAGTCGGTCCTCGATTGGCGAACTGAAGAGGTACACATGCAGCTGCGTGAACTCCAGCAACTCGTGATCGACCTGCCCGCCACACCAGAGAATCTTGAGCGCCGTGCGCAGCTGCTGCGGCGCATCAATGAACTACAGCTCTCACGACAGGGCGCCAATAAAGCGAAGGAGGCGATGACGGGAAGTGGGCAGCGGCGCGCCGAAGAGGCGCACGGCCGTTAGGCAAAATGCGTAGTCGACCAGTCTTTGCATTTCTATCGTCTTTCTTGAGAAGGAAACGGCCGGATGAACCGGCGCAGGAACGAACAGCCTTAAATGGAATCTGACAATCTCGACTTTGAAGCCCTGGTAAAGCGTGCGCGACGTTCGCGGAAGATTGATGAGGCGGACGTGCAGGCGATCCTGGCCACGGCCAGTGATGACGAAGCAGAACTGCTCTACGAGCGCCTGCAGAAACTAAATATCCGCATCGTGGCCGAGAATGGGGATACGCTGGATGATCCCGGTGAATCAACCGGTTTGATGGACATCGTCGATAATGATTTAGTCGATGAAGAGGATGTCAGCGATCTGGGCGACTATATCGTCGAGGATGATCCCGTTCATACTTATCTTAAAGAGATTGGCCAGGTGCCGCTGCTGGCGGTGGAACAGGAGATTTGGCTGGCGACACAGATGGCGGCGGCGCGGGTGCTTGAACGGTTGACACGGGATGCGGCGGAGGATTTGGGCGCCGACGATCAAGACCAGCTGCGTGTGCGCGCGATGGCCACGAATTACGCCAATTTCCTGGAGAACTGGAGCTGCGCGGCGGAAGCGAGCGCTGTTCTGGGCGTCGATCCCCCTGAGCTGCCGGCCATGATCGAAGAGGCGCGCCGACTGCGCAAGGATTGGCGCGAGCCGTCAACCTCTTATGCTCGCCAATATTTAAATAATGGGAATTGGGGCCAGGACGAAACGTGGACCGATCTGGCTGAATGCGTCTTTAACATGTTCACGAGCCTCTATCTGCTGCCCAACGAGCTTGTGCAGCGCCTCACCGACTATTACGGGGCCGAGAAGAAGCTGCCTGATGCTGCGCTTTTCCGAGAATGGATGGATGAGAATGAAATCGCCCTCGAATACAATGATTTCATGATCTATCACCTCGCTGAAGAAGCAAAAGCGAACTTGACCAGCGCCAACCTGCGCCTGGTTGTCAGCGTCGCCAAACGGTATATGGGCAGAGGCATTCATTTGCTGGACCTGGTCCAGGAAGGGAATGTGGGCCTGCTACGCGCCGTTGAGAAGTTTGATCATACAAAGGGGTACAAATTCAGCACGTATGCGACGTGGTGGATTCGCCAGGCGGTGAGCCGCGCTATTGCTGACCAGGCGCGCACGATCCGTATCCCGGTGCATATGTACGAGACGATCAACAAGATTGTAAAGGTACAGCGGGACCTGGTGCAGAAATTGAGTCACGAGCCCAGCGTCGAGGAGCTGGCGCTGGAGCTGGACTATTTGACGCCGGAAGAATCGGCGGAGATTAAGTTGGCCCTCGAGAATGATACGCCTATTGATCCGGCGCTGAACCGCAAATGGCGATCGGCCGTAAGTAAAATCCGGGATATTTTGCGCATTGCCATGGACCCCATGTCCCTGGAAACGCCCGTCGGCAATCAAGATGATTCCACGGAGTTGGGCGATTTTCTGCCCGATGAGAGCGTCTTGGAGCCGGGTGACGCCGCCTCTAAGGAACTTCTGCGCGAGCAGATCCGCGACGTCCTTGGTTTCCTGACTGATCGCGAGCGGGAAGTGCTGGAAATGCGCTTCGGGCTAAACGACGGCAAAGACCACACCCTTGAGGAAGTTGGCAAGAGTTTCGGTGTAACGCGCGAACGTATCCGCCAGATCGAGGCCAAGGCGCTGCGCAAACTGCGCCACCCCAGCCGCAGTAAATCTTTACGCGATTACTTGAGCTAACGACTGCGTTTCACCCCCAGTTTGATTGGCTAATTCTTAAAGTCACGAGGCGGGCGATTTTGCGCGCACTATAGTAAGCTTAAGGGCATGCGCTGTTTTGCTGGCATATTTTGCTTGTGATAGAATGCACAGAAGCAAAAGAATCATTACTGCGCCTCATTTAAATCTGAACTATGAATCAAATATTGGTTACATATTTACCTGTTGCCGTCTTGTTGGGAATCGCCCTATTTTTCGCCATTTTGCTGCCGATTGCGTCGGTCAATTTGGGTCCGAAACGGGCGAAGGGGCGTGATTTATCCCCTTACGAATCAGGCATGGCGGCGATTGGTGAGGCGCAGAGACGATTACCAGTAAAGTTTTATCGCATTGCCGTTCTATTTATTCTCTTCGACGTAGACATCATCCTCCTGGTGCCCTGGGCAGTATCTTTTCGCGAACTGGGTATGTTTGGGCTGGGGGCCATGTTGATCTTCATGGCCATGTTTATCTTGGGTGATGTTTGGGTCTGGAAAAAAGGAGTACTTGAATGGGAATAGAGCAAAAACTGGGCGATATGGGGGTCGTCACCTACCGTCTTGAGGACCTGGTCAATTGGGGTCGCAGCAATGCGATGTGGCCAATCTTGTTTGGTCTGGCCTGCTGCGCCATTGAAATGATGTCCGCACAGGCCGCCCACTATGATCTATCACGCTATGGCATGGAGTTAAACCGCCCTTCGCCGCGCCAATCGGATTTGATGATTGTCTCCGGCCGCGTATCGCGCAAAATGGCGCCGGTTGTGCGCCGTCTCTATGACCAGATGCCTTCTCCGAAGTGGGTCATTTCTATGGGTGACTGCGCTTCTTGCGGGGGTGTCTTCAATAACTATGCCATTGTCCAGGGCGTCGACGAGATCGTGCCTGTCGATGTTTATGTGGGCGGCTGCCCGCCGCGGCCGGAAGCGCTGATTGACGGCATCATGGCTCTGCACGAAAAAGTACGTGGTGAGAAGCTGAAGGATTGGGCCTAATGGAGCGCGACCAACTTGTTGTCGATAGAATCAATGAACTGCTGCCCGGTGTGCTTGAGGAAGTCCTTGATCACCGCGGCGAGCGCACACTCATTGCGGCCCAAGAGGATGTGCAAAAGATCTGCCAGCTGTTGAAAGCGGATGAAGTGCTGGGATACTCCCTTATCTCGGACATATGCGCAGACGACTTGCTGCCGGATTTCCCCCGCTTCGCGGTGAATTATCATCTTTATTCCATTGCTCACAACCACGCGCTGCGTTTGCGCGTCTTTGTGGAAGATCCAGACAATGGGCCGCCGACCGTGGGTGATGTTTGGGCTATCGGCGCCTGGCTGGAAATGGAAGTCTGGGATTTGATGGGCGTTCGTTTCGCCGGCAACAACAGTTTGCGCCGTTTGTTCCTGCCTGAAGATTGGCAGGGGCATCCCCTGCGCAAGGATTACCCGTTGGGCTATGAAGAAGTTCAGTTTTCCTTTAATTGGGAAGAAATTGATGCACGGAAACCCTACGCGAAGGAGTGAGGTGCGTGATGAGTGAAATGCCTTCTCCGCAGAGCGATAAGATCCAGGAAGTAACGCTAGAAGAACTGCGGGCGAAAGCCGGCACGGGGATGGAGATCCTTGATGAAGAAGAACACATGCTGCTCAGCATGGGTCCTCAGCACCCGAGCACGCATGGTGTGCTGCGCCTGCTCCTGGAACTGGACGGTGAGACGGTCGTCAACGTAGCGCCGGACATTGGCTTCCTACACACGGGCATCGAGAAGACCATGGAGTCGAAGACGTTTACCAAGGCGTTGGTCATGACGGATCGCATGGATTATCTTTCACCGATGTCCAATAACCTGGGCTATATCCTGGCTATTGAGAAATTGCTTGATGTGGAAGCAACGCCGCGCGCGCAGGCGATACGGGTTATTTTGACGGAGCTGACGCGCATCGCCAGCCATCTCGTCTGGTTGGGCACCTCCGGTCTCGATCTGGCGGCTATGACGATCTTTTTGTACTGCTTCCGCGAGCGTGAATTCATTTTTGATATTTTTGAAATGTGCTCCGGCCAGCGGATGATGACCAGCTATTTTCGTCCGGGCGGTTTGTGGCGTGATGTGCCTGAAGATTTCGTGCCCGCCGTCCGCCAGTTCCTGGATTTCTTCCCTGGACGAATCGCTGATTATGAGGCGCTGCTCAAGGAGAACCCGATTTTCCTGCGGCGCACTAAGGGCATCGGCGCTGTTAGCGCTGAGGATGCGGTGTCCTGGGGGCTAACCGGGCCCTGCCTGCGCGCCACCGGGGTCGGCCTTGATTATCGCAAAGTGCAGCCTTATTCCGGCTACGAACAGTATGAATTTGATGTTCCCACGGCGACAGAAGGGGATATTTATGCACGGTATCGCTGCCGTGTAGAAGAATTCTGGCAGAGCATGCGCATTATTGAGCAGGCTTTGGACAAACTGCCGGACGGGCCGGTGAATATTGATGATCGCAAAGTTGTGCCGCCGCCGCGCTCGGAATTGGGGCGCAGCATGGAAGCGGTGATCCACCACTTTAAATTGTGGACTGAAGGATTTGAAGTGCCCGCCGGGTATGTCTACCAGCGGGTCGAATCGCCGCGTGGTGAATTCGGCTGCTATCTGCGCAGCGATGGCGGCACGAAGCCGGCGCGTGTCCATTTCCGCACACCTTCGTTTGTCAATTTGGCTTCTTTGCCGAATATGTCCAGAGGGCGTTTTGTGGCCGATCTCGTCGCCGTCATTGGATCATTGGACGTTGTCCTGGGTGACATAGACCGCTAGAGCAAGGATCGTGACCGTTGACCAACCCCGGTTGCGATTGGATTGTTTTTGGAGAATGTTTTGATAAGTGAAACATATGCCGCAGAGATAAAAGGGCTGCTGGCCCGCTATCCGGACAAGAAATCGGCCGTGCTGCCTTTGATGCACCTTGCGCAGAAGGAATATGGCTACATGAGCCAGGAAGCGATGAATGAAGTGGCGGATATTCTGGATCTCGATCCCACACACATTCTCTCACTCTCCGGGTTTTATTCCTTGTATTATGAAGAGCCGACAGGGAAGTATGTCCTGGAAATCTGCAACGATCTGGCCTGCGCGCTGCGCGGCGCTGACGAATTCGTGGCCATGGCGTGCGACAAGCTGGATATTCCGGTAGAAGGCACGACGGAGGATGGTCTTTTTACGATCAAGACTGTTATGTGTCTGGGCGCCTGTGATCGCGCACCGATGCTGCAGTGCAATCTAAGATTTGAGGAGCATCTGGACGAAGCGAGATTTGACGCACTGCTGACCCGTTTGCGAGCTGAAGCAGAAGATGGGCTTGAGCGCCCGTCGGTTGTGGAAAAGATCAACGCCTTCGCCAGGTAATTGACGGAATTTGCTGTTGTTAGCAGACAAGAATTAAGATTCATTATGACCCACATTTTGCTACGCCATCGAGATGTTCCCGATATCCATAAGCTGGATGTATACCTGGCTAATGGTGGATATGAGGGGTTGAAGAAAGCAGTGAGCATGGCGCCCGATGAGGTGACGGCCGTGGTCCGAGCGGCCAATGTTCGCGGGCGCGGCGGCGCCGGTTTCCCGGCGGGCATCAAGTGGGGCTTTATCCCCAAAGATATTTCGCCCAAGTACATCCTCATTAACACGGATGAATCGGAAACGGGCACATTTAAGGATCGTGAACTGGTCGAGCACAATCCGCACCAGGTGATAGAGGGGGCCTTGATTGCCGCCTACGCCGTCGGGTCCGAGCTTATTTTTAACTATTTCCGCGGCGAATATATGGATGCCGCCTATCATTTTGAAGAGGCGCTCAAGGAGTGCTATGCGAATGGCCTTCTGGGACAGGGTATCCTGGACACAGACTTTGACTGCGACTTCTACTGCCATTACGGCGCCGGCGCTTATATTTGCGGTGAAGAGACAGCCTTGATCAATTCTATTGCCGGTGATTTGGGCCAGCCGTGGTCCAAACCACCCTTTCCCGCCGTTGAAGGACTGTATGGAAAACCGACAGTCGTCAACAATACGGAAACGATGGCCAATATCCCCCCGATTCTGGTGAATGGGGCGGCGTGGTACACGGCGATGGGCACGGAGAAAAGCACGGGCATTAAGATCGTTTGTATGAGCGGCCATGTGGAAAAGCCGGGCAATTATGAAGTGCCCATGGGCACGACTTACCGCGAATTGATTGAGATGGCCGGGGGCATGCAGAACGGCAAGGCGTTTAAGGCGCTGCTGCCCAGCGGCGGATCGGGACCGGTAATCACGGCCGAGGCGTTGGACGCCCCGCTTACGTATGAGGGACTCGACGCGTTTGGTTCGGTGATGGGCTCAGCCTCGGTCATCGTCATGGACGAGGATACGGATATGGTCTGGGCGGCGGCAAAGATGATCCACTTCTTCCGCCATGAATCTTGCGGTAAGTGCACGCCCTGTCGTGAAGGCACGTTTTGGATGGAACGCATTCTCGAACGGATCCAGCACGGTGAGGGAACGGCCGAAGATATTGCTGTTCTGGAGGATGTTGCCAAACAGATGCAAGGAAAGTGTCTCTGTGCTCTGGGCGAGTTCGCGGTCAGTCCCGTGCTCTCGACCATCGCCCATTTCTTGGATGAATACAAAGCGAAGGTCAGCCTGCCTGAGGCGCAGGCCGCAGGCTAATCTTTCTTAATCGCTGACCCGCTGCGAGGCTATTGATGAGTGATCTGGTTACATTGACGATTGACGGCACGGAAGTGACTGTCCCGAATGGCACCCTGGTGGTCGATGCCGCGAAGAAGATCGGTGTTGAAATCCCGGTGTTTTGTTACCACCCGAAATTGGAACCGGTGGGCATGTGTCGCATGTGCCTTGTGGCTATTGGCCGCCCGATACGCGATCGCCAGACCGGCGAATTGGTCCTCGAGGAAGATGGTTCTCCCAAGATTAATTTTGGCCCGGGGATGCAGACGGGCTGCACGATTCCCGTCAGCGAAGGGATGGTCGTGATAACGGACTCGGAGCCGGTAGAAGAGGCGCGCGAGTCGATCATTGAGTTCCTGCTGACAAGCCATCCCCTGGACTGCCCGATTTGTGACAAGGGGGGCGAGTGCCCGCTGCAGAATCTGACGATGGCCTATGGGGACGGGAAGAGCCGCATGGTTTTCAGCGACAAGCTGAAAGCGGAGAAGAACGTGCCCCTGGGCGAGTTGATTTATCTGGATCGCGAGCGCTGTATCCAGTGCGGACGCTGTGTGCGTTTCCAGGATGAAGTTGTCGATGACCCGGTAATTGCCTTCCATAACCGCGGCCGCCGGCTGGAAATCGTGACCATGTCTGATCCCGGCTTCGACAGCTACTGGAGCGGCAACACGACTGATATTTGTCCTGTTGGCGCCTTGACGACGGCCGATTTCCGCTTTGGGGCGCGGCCGTGGGAGCTGAACACGGTCTCGACGATTTCAGCGCATGGCCCGGCAGGCAGCAATATGAGCTTCAGCACGCGCCGCGAAGCGAAATCGGGCGGGCGCCATGTCATCAAGCGCGCACTGCCCCGCCAGAACGAGCTGGTCAATGAGCTTTGGATTTCGGATCGCGATCGCTTCGTCTATCATTTTGCTGAGGCCCGTGACAGGCTGGATACGCCTCTGATTCGCCGCAATGGCGTTTTGGAAGCGGCTACCTGGGATGAAGCGCTTGACTTGGCAGCAGAAAAGCTGGGCGCCCTGCAGGCATCGGCCGCCGGACTGGCCGGCGATCGCCTGAGCAATGAAGATCTCTATTTATTCCAGAAATTGTTCCGTAAAGGATTGAAGAGCAACCATATTGATCTGGCGAATCGCCGCCTGGGCGGCGGAGAAGTGGTTGCCAAAGTGGGCGTTACGAACAGTGAAGAAGTTTCGCCACCACAGAGACTGGGTGCAGGCGATGCGATTCTGGTCGTCGCCACGGATCTTCATGAAGAGGAGCCGATCTGGTGGCTGCGTGCTAAGCAGGCGGCGGAAGCAGGCGCGAAGCTGGTTATCCTCAATTTACGGCCGACGCGGCTGGATAAATTCGCCGATATCTGTATTCAGTACGAACCGGGACGGGCCTTGAGCACGGTCCAGCAGCTGCTGACAGCGGCGAAAGTGGAGACGGAATCGACGGAGAGTTTGGCCGTGGCCGCGAACATGCTTGTTGAGGCCCGTAATCTGGTCGTTTTCTACGGCTATGAAGGGTTGAGCTGCGCGGAAACGGAGATATTGGCCAGCCTGCTGGGCAATCTGCTGCTGTTGAAGAACAACGGCGGCGAAGCTCATTACGGTCGTGTGAATAACGGCCTTATTCCCGTCTGGCCGCATAACAATACGCAGGGGGCCTGGGATATGGGTATTCATCCCGCCCTGCTGCCAGGTTACAAAGTGAACAAGGAAGCGGGCATGGACGCCGCGGCGCTTTATGCATCGATTCGAAGCGGCGACCTCAAGGCGCTGTATGTCATGGGCGCAGACCCGATAGGTGATGGCTTGATGGCCGATCGCGGCGGCCTCGATTTCCTGGTGGTTCAAGAGTTATTCTTGACGGAAACGGCCGCGGCCGCGGATGTGGTCCTGCCGGCATTGAGCTGGGCCGAGCGCGACGGAACGTTTACCAGCGGCGAACGGCGCGTGCAGCGCTACTATCCGGCTATCCAGGGGCCCGGCGCGGGCCGTCCTGACTGGCAAATCCTGGCTCAGCTGGGTGAACGGCTGGGCCTTGACAAGCCGCCCATAGCGGCCGGGCAGATTTTCACGGAGATAACGAAAGCGGTCCCGCAGTATCAGGGGATGACCTACCGTACATTGGCCAGAGTAGAAGCGCAATGGCCAATCATCGAAGAGGGCGACGCTTCTTATGGCGGCAATGTCGTGGCCAACCGGTCGGGCCTCGGCCAACAGTGGCCGGCCGGCGAACCGGGAACTGTTGAACCTTTTGAGGTCGCCGATCAGGCGACACCTGGTGTTCTAGCGAAATTGCAGGTTGCCAGGATAGCGGCGCTCTATACATCGGGAACGTTGATCGATCGCTCCGAGGTCCTCGCCCCCAGAGTTGCCCGGCCAACACTGATTCTTAATGAGCAAGATGCCGGCGATCTCGGCTTGGTTACAGCGGACCCGGTCTTGATTGACGTGGCGGGCAAGCAGTTCCAGGCGGCGGCGGCCGTTGTGGACACAGTGGCGCCCGGCCTGGCACTCATACGCGGCGTCCCTTATTTCTCAGGGCTGGCGGAAGCGCAGATCGATAAACTGAAGTTAGCAGAAAAGGAATTTGCGGTATGACGGCAGGCTCGATTGCATTAAAAGCCTTGATTATGGGCTTTATCATATCCCTGGTTGTTATTACGGGCTTCGCTTATACAACTTTGCTGGAAAGAAAGGTTCTGGCCCGCTTACAGGCGCGCGTCGGCCCCAATCGCACCGGCCATATTCCGATCCCGCGCCGCGGTGGTGGCTCTTACCAACTGCTTTCAGGATTCTTACAGCCGGCCGCGGACGCAGTGAAGCTGTTTTTCAAGGAAGATCCGACGCCGGCGAAAGTCGACCGCCCGGTTTATAACTTGGCGCCCATGCTGGCCATTATCCCGGCGATACTCATTCTAGCTGTGATTCCTTGGGCGCCGGCGATGAATATACTGGGCATTGAATTTGAACCGTATTTCGCTATTGCTCCCGGCGTCAATGTTGGTGTGCTCTTTATCCTGGCGATCACGTCCATCGGCGTTTACGGCATCGTCCTCGCCGGATGGGCTTCAAATAGCAAGTATGCCGTTTTGGGCGGCATCCGTGCTTCGGCACAAATGATCAGCTATGAGCTGGCGTTGGGCATCTCTGTTCTTGCGCCGGTGATGCTGGCCTACTCGATGGATCTGGGCGTTATCACGGAAGCGCAGGTAGGGGGTTGGTACGTCTTCTTGCAGCCTTTGGCGGCGATTGTTTTTTGTATCGCGGCCATGGCCGAGCTGCAGCGCCATCCTTTTGATCTCCTGGAAGCGGAGCAGGAACTTTCGGCCGGGTTTAATGTCGAGTACGGCGGCATGCGCTTTGGCATGTTTTTCATGGCTGAGTACATGAAGATGATATCCTTGAGCGCGATCGCGGCCGTCTTTTTCTTTGGCGGCTATCTTGGGCCATTTGTACACGAAGTCCCGGCCCTGGGGTTCCTTTATATCGGTCTGAAGATCGTCTTCTTTCTTGTGCTGATGATTTGGATTCGCGCTTCTTGGCCGCGCTTCCGTTACGACCAGCTGATGAGTTTTGGTTGGAAAGTGCTGCTGCCGATCGCGGTTCTGAATTTTATCGTCACAGCTGTTTTTATTGTGCTCTACGAGGAAGGTTACTTTCAGCCTGTTCTCAGCGCAATTTTTGGCGGGGGTTAGCGACGGAAATACGCGAACACGGAGAATTATATGATTGGTGAACTACTTAGAGGAATGGCTACGACCTTCAAGACATTGGTACAGCCTCCGGTCACAATTAAATATCCCGAAGTAAAACGCCCGGTAAGAAATCGCTTTAAGGGACGGCACGAACTCAAGCGCTACGAAAACGGTCTTGAAAAATGTATCGGCTGTGCACTGTGCGCCGCGGCCTGTCCCGCTGACGCTATTTTTGTTGAAGCATCAGAAAACAGCGATGATGAGCGCTATTCCCCCGGCGAACGCTATGCCAGCACCTATGAAATCAACATGTTGCGCTGTATTTACTGCGGCTATTGTGAAGATGCGTGTCCGACAGAGGCAATCGTACTCGAACACAATTATGAGTTGAGCTTTTACGACCGGGCCGGCGCAATTTACACCAAGGAGATGCTCCTGGTAGATGCAGCGATTGCTGTGCGCTCCACGCCGCAAGAAGTAGAACCGGGCAGTTTTGACCGGGCCATTCCCGATATGGAGGATCCAAAATAGCACACCCCTGCAAAAGAGGCGTGCTGTTGTGGAAGATAATAAGTAGGCAGCTATATGGGTAGTCCATTTATCTTCATTATTCTAGCGATGATCGCCATTGCCGCGGCACTGGGCATGTTACTGAGCCGCAATGCGGTTCACAGCGCCTTGTACCTGGTGTTGAATTTCGTCACGATCGCCGTGTTTTATATTGTGCTTAATGCTCCCTTTATCGCCATGGTTCAGATAACGGTGTATGCGGGCGCAATCGTGGTTCTATTCCTGTTTGTGATCATGCTTCTAGGAGCAGAACAACTGCGCGGTGCGGCTGATATCCAGGAAGAGGGCGAACGGTTTCACCGGATCATGGCTATCGTCCTGGGGCTGGCTCTGGTAGGCGTCTTTGTTTTCCTGTTGTTTACGGAAGCGACAGCGGCAAGCGGCGAAATCCCCATGATTGATACGAGTCCCAGGAATCTGGGTCTGATATTGTTTGAAAACTATATTTTGCCGTTTGAAATAACCGGCGTCTTGCTTTTGGCGGCCTTGATTGGCGTGGTTGTTCTGGGTAGATCAAAGAAAGAGGGTAAGAATGCCTAGTACAGTAACAATTGAATGGTATTTGGCGCTCAGCGTTATTCTCTTTACGCTTGGGGCGCATGGGTGTTTTGCTGCGCCGAAATGCGATCATTATTTTTATGTCGGTTGAACTGATGCTCAATTCGGCTAACCTGCTTTTTGTCGCTTTTTCACGCTATCTTAGTGATTTGAATGGCCAGGTGTTGGTTTTCTTTGTGATAACGGTGGCTGCGGCGGAGGTGGCGGTCGGCCTGGCGCTCATCGTTGTCATATTCCGCACCAAGCGCAGCATCAATATCGACGAGATTAACCTACTCAAGGGATAGGACCTGGATCGGAAGGAGGACGTGACCGGTTAGCACAGCGCCGGTCGCAGCATACCCTATGAATACTTTTGCCTTGGCGCCCCTCATTCTTGTTTTTCCTGTCATAGGCATACTTTTCAACGGCCTGCTTGGCCGTCGATTCGTAGTCGCTGACCGGAAGAGCGGCGAAAGATGGTCAGGGTGGTTTGCCTCGGGCATGGTTTTTGCGTCATTGCTTGTCTCGCTGTCGCTCTTTGGCAGCGAGGTATGAATGGCTATCACACAGAGATCGTGCCCCTGTTTACATGGATCAGCATTCCCGCGGCCGATTTCTATGTGCCGTGGGCCATGCAGATAGACACATTGTCCGTGACGATGATGCTTGTCGTAACCGGGGTGGGTTTCCTCATCCACGTTTACGCTATTGGTTATATGCACGGCGATCCAAACTACTCGCGCTTCTTCGCTTATTTCAACCTCTTTATTTTCTTCATGCTGATCCTGGTCAGCGCCAATAATTACTTGATGACCTTTGTCGGCTGGGAAGGGGTTGGCCTTTGCTCCTACTTGTTAATCAGCTTCTGGTGGGATCGCGTTGACGAAGAACGGCGTCGCAATGAATGCCAATGCCGGCCGCAAGGCGTTCATCGTCAACCGTGTCGGTGATTTCGCCGTCATTATCGGCATGACGATGCTTTTCTGGACGTTCGGTACGCTCAACTACGAACCGCTCTTTGAACAGGCTGTTGAGTTTTTCGTTGAAGGGAGAGTAATAGAGATTGGCGCGGCAACTTTCTCAATCGATGCCGTGGTGACGATCGTGACCATTTTGTTCCTCTTGGGTGTGGCCGGCAAGTCAGCGCAGATTCCGCTCTATATCTGGCTGCCGGATGCGATGGCCGGCCCGACACCAGTCTCCGCACTTATCCACGCGGCGACCATGGTCACCGCCGGTGTCTTCCTAATCGTACGCAGTAATGTGCTCTACGAATTGGCGCGTATCAGCGACGTGCAGTTGTTTGGTTCAATCAGTTCGCCGGAGCTTGTTGCCTATACGGGCGCTTTTACGGCTCTGGTGGCGGCGCTAATCGCCTTTACACAGTGGGATATCAAGAAAGTTCTTGCCTACTCCACGATCAGCCAGCTCGGTTTCATGGTCGCGGCGGCGGGAATGGGCGCCTACGTGGCGGCGATGTATCACTTGATCGCCCATGCCTTTTTTAAGGCACTGCTCTTCATGGGCTCCGGTTCTGTGATTCATGGCCTGGAACACGGACATCATGAAGTCGCGCACGGGCACGAGGAGGACGGGTTCGATCCGCAGGATATGCGCACAATGGGCGGCCTGCGCAAGCGCATGCGCGTCACATTTGTGGTCTATATGATCGGCGCCCTGGCCCTGGCGGGCATCGTTCCTTTCGCCGGATTTTGGTCGAAGGACGAGATTCTCGCGCACGGCCAGCAGCATGTGCAGGGGATCTTTTTTCTCCTGGTCCTCGCTGCTTTCGGCACCGCCTTCTACGTCGGCCGCCAGCTGCAGCTGACTTTCTTTGGCAAAGCGCGCAGTGAAGCGGCTGAACACGCGCATGAAAGCCCCTGGATCATGACCATACCGCTGATCATCCTGGCTTTCTTTACGACGATTGGCGGCTTGATGAATCTGCCTTTCTTGAGCAGGGAGATCAGTGAAGCGAATCACGGCCATCCAGAAGGTATCTGGCTGGCCCTGGAAGGGTGGCTGGAACATTCAATCGCTGCTTTTGAATATGCCGCGGAGGGAATTGTGTCGCTGCCGAAGACGCCGGTGGTCCTTTCGCCGTTTGTGGCCGGCGTTTCTTCCCTATTAGCGATTATCGGCCTGGCGCTGGGCTTCATGATCTACCGCCGCAATCCTAAGACAGCCGATGATCCCGACCCGCTGCAAAAAACGCCTTTCTGGTGGTTCAGCATCCTGCCCCTGGAAACTTTTTACATGAAGACGATCGTGCCCGGTTTCAAGCGCTTTGCGAACTGGCTGGCCTTCCCGGTGGAGTGGAACTTCTGGCACGATTTTGTGCACGACAATGTGATCCGCGACACGTTTGTCAGCTTTTCCACTTACCTGGCCTACGTCATCGACAGTAAAGGCGTGGACGGCATCGTCAACGGGACAGGGAAGGTAACACGCAAGCTTTCCAACGCTTTCGGCACCCTGCAAACGGGTTATGTTCGTACGTATGCTCTCAGCGTCTTTCTTGGCGCCGTGGCTTTAATCATTTATTTCTTGTTAATAGCAAGATAAACGGGAATTGGGAACATGAGACTTCCACTTCTATCTATTGTTACATTCTTACCGCTGATTGGTGTCGCCGCAATTCTGCTGCTGAAACCTCTACGGCGGGAATCGGACGTCGCCGTCAGGCGCATCGCCCTGGCGACAACGGTCATCACCTTCATCGGCACGATCATCATCCTGCTCTCTTTCAACCCAAGTATTGGGCGGCTGCAGCTGGTGGACCGTGTGCAATGGATCCCAGCGTGGGGCATCTCCTATTTCGTCGGCGTTGACGGTTTGAGCATCCTTTTCGTCCTGCTCACCAGTTTCATTATGATGCTGGCTGTGTACGCTTCTTTCAACGCCATCACGACGCAGGTCACAGGGTACTACATCTTCATGCTGCTTTTGGAGATAGGCATGTTGGGTGTGTTCCTGGCCCAAGACCTTTTCCTGTTCTACGTTTTCTGGGAGTTCACGCTCATTCCGATGTATTTCCTGATTGGTATTTGGGGCGGCGAACGACGCGTGTACGCCTCCATCAAGTTCTTCCTCTATACGATGGCCGGGTCGCTGCTCATGCTGCTGGCCATCCTGTACATGGGAACGACGAACGAGACCTTCGCCCTGCCGGAATTGATCGCCGGGAGGGAAGCGTTTGCCGGCTTCCAGAATATCTTATTCATCGGCTTCTTTGTGGCCTTCGCGATCAAGGTTCCCGTATTTCCCTTCCATTCCTGGCTGCCGGATGCGCACACCGAGGCGCCCACGGCGGGTTCGATTATTTTGGCCGGCGTCTTGCTGAAGATGGGCACGTATGGATTCACGCGTTTCAACCTTCCGCTTTTCCCGGAAGCGTCTAATACCTTTGCCCCGTTCATCGCCGTCCTGGCCATTATCGGCATCATCTATGGCGCCATCGTCTCCTTCCCGCAAAAGGATGTTAAGAAACTCGTCGCTTACTCCAGCATCAGCCATCTCGGCTTCGTGACCCTGGGTATTTTCGCGTTGAACAATGCCGGCATACAGGGTGGTATCTTGCAGGGCGTCAACCATGGCATCAGCACCGGCGCCTTATTCTTCATGGTCGGCGTTCTCTATGAACAGCGCCATACGCGGAAGATGTCGGAATATGGCGGTGTCTGGAAGATGATGCCCGTGTTTACGATCCTGTCGCTGATCATCGTTTTGTCCAGCATGGGACTGCCGGGTCTGAACGGCTTCGTGGGCGAGTTTACGATTTTGCTTGGCTCGATGGGATCGGACGCTTTGACGCCCCAACCATGGATTTATACGGCCTTTGCCACGTCGGGTGTGATCCTCGCCGCGGTTTATCTCTTATGGATGTTCCAAAACGTCTTTATGGGGCCGCTGGATAACAAAGAGAACCTTTCGCTGCGTGATGTTAACCGGCGCGAACTGGTGATTATGCTGGCCTTTATCCTCTTCATCTTCTGGATAGGCATCGCACCCTCCGGTTACTTTGCGCTTATCGATACTTCCGTAGCGGATCTTGTGGCCGACCTAAGTTCGAGTGTCATCGCCATGCCCTAGCTGGTTCCGGCCGCTGAGTAAACAATCGAAGAGCGGCTTATGTTGCCTTTACGGAAGCAACTTGAGCCGCTCATTTTTTAGCCTACTCCCCAGCGTTCAAATTTATGACGTCAGAAACCGTCTATTTTGTACAGATCAGCGATACGCATTTTGGTCCCACGCCAGGGTATGCGCGGCATGGCGCGATCCCTTTGCCAGCGGGGCAGCGCCTGGTGGACAGGATAAACCAACTGCCTTTCCAGCCGGATTTTGTTGTGCACACGGGTGATATCACGGCCAACCCCCACCCCGCTGCCTACGAATTGGCCAAAGAAGCGCTGGGCGGGCTGCACGTCCCCGTGTACTACGTGCGCGGTAATCATGATGCGGCGGCGGATATTAAGGCATCGATGGAGATGGGCGCGCACGAAGCATTGAGCGCCGGCGATGATCGCCTTGTTTATCGTTTCGAGATGAAGGATCATCGATTTCTAGTGCTGGACTCTTTTGGTCCGCCGGAGACGGATCCGCAAGGGTTTCTTACGGAAGAGCAGATGACCTTCCTGCGCGAGGAAACGGCCGGCGATGGTCCGCCCCTGGTGATTTTTATGCACCACCCAGTGCTGCCCATGGATTCGCCATGGATGGACGCCAACATGTTGATGATGAACGGGGAAGCGGTCCACAAGGCGCTCCTTCCGGCACGCGACAGGCTGCGCGGGGTGTTTCTGGGCCATGTCCACCAATCGATGCAAACGATGCGTGACGGCATTCTGTATGTGGCGGCGGCGAGCAGTTTCACGCAGTTTTCGTCCTGGCCCTCCGACGTCAACGTAGGCCATGTCGAGGACGAAGGACCGGGCTTCAACTTTGTGCGCTTGATGGGCAGGCAGATGATGGTGCGCCAACATCGTTTTCCACAGCCCTAAGGGATGAACAGATTGTCTGAGAGAAATGTGATATGAGTGTTCAGCAAATCAGAGGCGCCTGCCCCCATGATTGCCCGGACACGTGCGCCGTGGTCACGGAGGTGCAAGACGGCCGTGCGCTTCGTTTCTCGGCTGTCCAGGATCATCCGCTGACGCGGGGATGGCTCTGCGCCAAAGTCCGCCCGTACCTCGATCATGTTTACCATCCCGACCGTTTACTAACACCGCTGCAGCGAGTTGGCCCCAAGGGCAGCGGCCAGTTCGCGGCGATCAGCTGGGAAGAAGCGCTAGCCATCATCGGCCGCAAATGGCGCGAGATCAGCGATGCCTACGGGGCAGAGGCGATTCTGCCCTACAGCTACAGCGGCACCCTGGGCCTTGTGCAAATGAGCGTGGCCAGCGCACGCTTCTGGAACCGCCTGGGTGCAAGCCGCCTAGAGCGCGCCATCTGCGGCGCGGCCGCGGAGTTTGCAGTGAATACGACCCTGGGCGTGCGCCGCAGCCCCTCCTATGAGCAGGTGAAGCACAGCCGCCTACTCATCATCTGGGGCCATAACCCGGTATCCACCGCGCCTCATTTCATGCCCTTCCTGCGCCAGGCACAAAGGAATGGCTGCAAGCTGATCGTCATCGACCCGCGGCGCACGCGCACTGCGGCAGGCGCAGATTGGCATATCGCGCCGCGGCCGGGAACGGACGGCGCGCTGGCCCTGGGCATGGCCCATTTCCTCGTCCAGGAAGGGCTGCATGACGAGGGGTGGCTCAATGAATACAGCAGCGGTTGGCCCGCGCTGCGCGAGCGGCTGCAGGAATACCCAGCCTCACGCGTGGCGGAAATCAGCGGTCTCCCTGAAGGGGAGATCCTTGAGCTGGCACGGCTCTACGCGCATACACGGCCCAGCCTGATTAAGATCGCCGACGGTCTACAGCGCAATTTGAATGGTGGACAAACGACGCGCGCTATCTGTGCGCTCCCGGCGCTGACCGGCCAATACGGCGTTTTAGGCGGCGGCCTCGCTTACAGTGCCAGCGGCACGATGAGCTGGCACGCCGAGGCCGTCAATCATTGGGCCGGCTGCCCCCCGCCGGGGCGGAAAGTCAATATGAATCGTCTGGGCGCCGCGCTGCTTGGCGAGGCGCAGGATCCACCCGTGCAGTCGCTGTTCGTCTTTGGTTCGAACCCAGCGGCGATCGCGCCCAACGCGGCGAAAGTGGCGGCCGGCTTGCAGCGCGAAGATTTGTTCACCGTTGTGCATGATCTGTTTCTGACGGATACGGCCAGCTACGCGGACATTGTATTGCCGGCCACCTCGCAGTTAGAGCAAACTGATCTGCACAAAGCCTATGGACACACGATCCTGGCTTACAACGAACAGGCGATCGCGCCCCTTGGCGAGGCGAAAAGCAACTGGGATGTCATGAGGCTGTTGGCGCGGGAGATGGGCTTCGCTGATCCGTGGCTGCAGCAGAGCGCCGAGGAAGTGATCGAGGAGATATGGGCGGCGACGGCCGCCGATAACGCGGCAATCAGGAACCTGTCGCTGCAAGCGCTGAAAGAGAGCGGCCACTTGGCGATGGAAATCGAGAATGACGTACCCTTCGCTGATGGGATTTTTCCGACGCCCAGCGGCAAAGTGGAGCTATACAGCTCGCTGATGGCTGACCAGGGACTTGATCCACTGCCTGGTTGGACCGACAAAAAGGATGATGGCTATCGCGGCGGCAGCGCAGAAAGACGTTTTCCGGAGGGAGAAGCGCTCTCCTTGATCAGCAGCGCCGCCCATCACTTTGTGACGAGCAGCCTGGCAAACCAGGCGGGCTTATTGAGCCGCGAAGGGGCGCCGTTTGTGGAGATACATCCGCAGGATGCGGCGACCAGAGGAATCAGCCAGGGAGACGTCGTTGTTGTAGAAAACGGCCGTGGCTGGTGTGAGCTTTCGGCCGTCATCACCGACGCCGTACGTCCCGGCGTTTTGGCGTCGCCTAAAGGACGTTGGAGCAAATTGAGCGGCGGGCGCAACGTCAACTGGACAACGCCTGATACATTGGGCGATATGGCCGGGCAAAGCACGTTTCACAGCAATCTCGTCTGGCTGCGTAGGAAAGAAAATCTTCAGGCCGGCCAGGCAGCCGGCGAATGACGCGCGGCGCGTTGAAATAGCACGGCGCGTTGAATGTGGTATTATTGTGAAAGTTAGATCAAGCAAGAAGGCCCACGCAAAATGGCGTTTGAGATCCCTGAAATCAACCTGTTTGTAGCAGCACCCGTCATCGTGGTTTGCGTCACGGCCATGCTGCTGATGTTTATCGATTTATTCGCCCCGGCATTCACAAAAAAGTGGGCCGCCTGGATTTCCCTGTTCGGCTTGGGGGCTGCATTGGCCTTTACGATCAGCGCCTGGTTTAACCCCGGAGCGACCTTCACGCCGCAGGGCGGCACGCCGATGCTCGTGGCCGATAACTATGCCACTTTCCTAAATATCATCTTTGTGCTGACGGGCATGTTGACGGTGCTCATTTCCATTGATTTTCTAGATTGGACGGGATTAGACAGACAAGAGTATTACATGCTGATGCTCTTATCCATCGGCGGCATGATGCTCATGGCCATGGCCAATGATCTTATCCTTGTTTTCCTGGCCCTGGAACTCCTCTCCATCCCCTTATACATCATGGCCGCGCTGGCCTGGCCGCGCCCCGAATCGGAAGAATCCGCGATGAAATACTTCCTGCTCGGCGCGTTTTCTTCGGCGATATTCGTTTTTGGCATCGCCCTACTCTATGGCGCGACGGGCACAACGGCACTGCCGGCCATGGTAGAAGCATTGCGTGAGGTGACGCCATTGGCGATGGCCGGCCTGGCTTTTCTGCTGGTTGGTTTTGGATTCAAGATCGCCGCCGTGCCTTTCCAGATGTGGACGCCCGATGTCTACGAAGGGGCACCAACGTCGGTGACGGCCTTCATGTCCGTCGGCGCCAAGGTTGGCGGTTTCGCGGCTATGCTGCGCATCCTGCTAATCGCCATGCCCAATTTGGGAGATGCCTGGGTTCCAGCGGTGGCCGTTCTCTCCGCCTTGACCCTGATCATCGGTAATGTGGCCGCTATTACGCAGCACAATATCAAGCGCATGCTGGGATACTCCAGCATCGCGCACGCCGGATTTATCTTGATTGCCGTGGCCGCGACGGCAAACAGTGAAAGCGGGCTCAGCGCGGCTTTGTTCTATATGTTCGCTTACCTGTTTACAAACCTGGGCGCATTCGCCATTGTCGTTGCCATGGAACGCCAGCTGGGAGAAGGCGTCATGCTCGAGGATTACAAGGGGCTGGCCAAAACATATCCTTGGATTGCGCTGGTGATGACTATCTTCATGCTCTCCCTGGCCGGCGTGCCGCCGACGGCGGGCTTTGCGGCCAAGTTCTATGTATTCCGGGCGGCCGTGGAAGCGGAATTGATCTGGCTGGCGCTTATCGGCGTAGTAACCAGCGTCGTCTCCGCTTACTATTATCTACGCATCGTCTTCTATATGTTTATGTACGACGGCGACGTGCAGTTGATGCAGAAGCCGGCGCTTGTGACGGCGATGGTTATCACGGCGGCAGTCACCTTCCTCTTCGGTATTTTGCCGGCCTGGGGCTACAATTTTGCGGCAGAAGCGGTAATTCAGAGTGTCCAGTCATTGGCGGTTGCCGGCGGTTGACCCGGCGCATCTCTAATCAAGAAATGTGGGGAGGCTGCTTCTGGGCATAGAAGCAGCCTCTTTTTTGTTCTCTCGTTTCTAGAAGAGGCGGCCCTGCTGCAGCGGCCTTATCTCATCGGGTTCAATACCAATGAGGCGTTTGAAACGATTGCACGTTGCCGGTGAGAATCCTTCATAGTCGTTGTTGAAAAACGCGTAAACTGCGCGGACATCCTGAAGATGGGGCTGCAGGGCGTGCCACCACGCCTGCAAATCCGCGCCGCGATCGAGCAGCGGGCGATCTTTGGTCGCGAAACGGCCGTGCGGGCCAATGAAACGCAGGTACAGAAAATCTGTTGTCCGTATGATCTGGCGCGGCATATAGACGGTGTCGGCGCTCACCCAGGACAAATTGTGCGCCTCCAGAAGCACGGCCGTTTGCGACTTATTCCAAGAAGGATGGCGGAATTCGACGGCGAAGCGCAAATCACGCGGCAGCGTGGGCAGGTAGTGAATGAGGTTACTCACTTCTGCCTGCGAAAAATCTGGGGGGAGTTGAATCAGAATAGGGCCCAGTTTCTCCTTTAGGAGCCGGATCGCGGTCAAGAATTCGGCCGTCAGCTCTTGCGCGTGCAGCAGGCGCGCCTCATGGGTGATTGTTCGCGGCATCTTGGGACAGACACGGAAGTCCGGGGGCGTTATGTCATGCCAGCGTTGGACAGTTGAAGCTTTTGGCGTCCCGTAGAAAGTGGCGTCTATTTCCACGCTGTTGAAACGCTCAGCGTAGTAAGGGAGATGGTGACGCGCGCTCAGGCCGTCAGGATAGAATGGGCCAATCCACTGTTTGTAGCTAAACCCCATGGTGCCCAGGAACCAGTCAGCCAGCGCAGTTCCTCCCAAAGTCAAACGCTGCCAGCAGCAGAGCGAGCTGCCGCTTAACGCTCCGAAAGCATGCGATCGAGGGGATCGTCATCTTCATCCGTCAACGTTCTGCGCGTCTTGCCACCGCTCTTTGGATCTTCTACCAGGCCCATTTCATAGAGGTGTTCCATGAGACGCGCTGCCCGGGGATAACCAAGCCGCAAGCGACGCTGCAAATAAGAGGCGGAAATAGAATCATTCTTCTGCGCCAATTCAATGGCTGCTTCCAACAGGGTGTCAGTTTCATCCAACAGGGCATACTTGGCAATAAGCGTTTCCCAGGGCGGCGATCCCGGCTGATAATCAGGCCGCATCGTGCGCCAGTAGGCGACCAGATGCTCAACCTCTTGATCGGCGACAAAGACACCCTGTATGCGCGCCGGGCCGCTGGCGTCCGGCGCGACGTAGAGCATGTCGCCCTTGCCCAGCAGGTGTTCCGCACCAACTGAATCTAGAATGACGCGCGAGTCGGTGCCCGAGGCGACAGCGAAGGAGAGCCGGGCCGGGAAATTGGCCTTGATCAATCCGGTGATCACATCCGTTGAGGGGCGTTGGGTGGCCACGACAAGATGAATGCCCGTGGCGCGCGCCATTTGCGCCAGGCGACACAGCGTACGCTCCACATCCCCGGGATAGGTGTGCATCAAGTCGGCGAGTTCGTCGATGAAGACGGCAATATAGGGCAGTGGCTCGCTCTCGTCCTCCTCTTTGCGGACACGGCGATTGTAGCCGTTGAGATTCCTTGCCCCAACCTTGGAGAAGAGTTCATAGCGGCGATCCATTTCCGCCGTCAGCCAGCGCAGAACGCCGACGGCGCGATCCGCCTCGACCTCCACTTTGCCGATCAGGTGCGGTAGCCCGTTGAAGCGAACCAGCTCAACCTTCTTGGGATCGATCATGATCAGGCGCAGCTCTTCAGGCGTATTGTTAAATACAAGGCAGGAGATGAAGGCGTTGATGCAAACTGATTTACCGGAGCCGGTTGTGCCGGCGATTAACAGGTGGGGCAGCTTGCCGAGATCGACAGCCACGGGCGCCCCGGAAACATCGCGCCCGAGAGCAAGCGCAAGGGGCGCCTTTGCTTTTGTAAAGGTCTCTGATTCGACAATATCGCGCAGGCGTACAAGATATACCTGCTCATTGGGAACCTCTACGCCGACGACGCCGCGCCCCGGCACGGGGGCTTGGATACGCAGGCGCGGCGCGGCCAGAGCCAGAGCCAGATCGCGGCGCAGCGAGGCGATTTGGCCAATGCGCACTTTGTGCATGCGAACCTCGCCATCCGGCCCGGTGCGTTCGATATAGCCAGGCAAAACGCCGTATTGGGTCACCGCGGGTCCGCGACGGATCTGGGTCACTTCAGCGGGAATACCGAAATCAGCAAGCGCTTTTTCGATGGTCTCTTTGTTGTGGGCTACTTCAACTTCATTGATACCGACGGCCGAACCGGCCTCCAGAATGTCGGGCGAGGGCAGACGGCGCGAGCGCCGGACATTTCTAGGGGGAGCCGGGACTGCTGATGCTTCGGCAGCGGCGGCACGCGGCGGCGCGGGCGGCAGAGGCGCAGGAGCGGGGGCAGGCGCAGGTGTCGGCGGCCGTTCGGCAGGAGCGACCTTTGCCGCCCAGCGCCCCGACTCGCCAGAGACCTCGGATAGAAGGTGGTGAACATCATGCCAGCGCAATCCCAAGAGGAGGGCGATGCCCCACAGAAAAAGCGTCAGATAGAGCAGACCGGTAAGGATCGGTCCCAGGAAATCGATGGGCGGCTCGGATAATGCCCAACCAACCAGGCCTCCCCCTTTGCCCTCGTAGGCGGCGATCAAGTCGGCGCCTAACCATTGGTGGCTGAGCGCCAGCGCAGTGAGCAGAATGAGTTCTACGCCGATCACCTGCGCGGGGCGAATCGCGTACGGCCGTTCAACCTTACGCAGCGACACATGAATCCCAGCCGCGGCGAGCATGATGCAGAGGGCGATGGCGCCCCAGCCGAAGGTCTGGCTTAGGAGACTGGTCCACCAATTCAACCAGCCGGAGTTGGTGATACCCAGCAGCGCCAGGATCGTGACCACCGCGAAAAGGAAAACAAAGATACCGGCCATCTCCACGCGGTAAGGCATGAACTTGCTGATGAGTTTCTCGTCCCAGGTGACTGGGGGCGGAGGTTTTTTCCGTGAGCGGCTGGTCGTTGTTTTTGAGCGTGCCATGTACGATACAAGTGACGAGTAAACAGGAGTCTTCTTCGTCCCATTGTACTCGCTCACCTGTTCGTAATCAATGGCCGGGGTGCGAACTCTGATCCGGCAGGCATCTATTAGGCCGCAGGGGGCCTTGTCTTGGGGATGATTTGCGGCGGAGGTTTCTTGCTTAGCTGTTGGCCGGTGACTGCGGGCGCAGGCTGAGTGCCAGGCGTTTTTCAGCGCCGTCCACATGCAAAACACGCACAGTGATGCGCTGCCCTTCCCGCAGAACGTCACCCGGATGGACGATGGGCGTATCGGACATCTCGGAGATGTGGATCAGACCTTCCAGCTCCGCTTCCAGGAGGACAAATGCGCCGAAGGAAGTCACATTGCTGATAATGCCGGTAGCCATCTCACCGGAGCGATAACGCGTTTCGGCCGTATGCCAGGGGTTGGGGCGCATCTGCTTATAGCTGAGGGCAATCCGTTCGCGCTCGCGATCGACGCGCAAGACCTGCACCTTCACTTGCTGCCCCGGCTGCACGACGCGGCTGGGGTGAACGACGCGGCTCCAAGAGAGCTCCGAAATATGGATCAACCCCTCGATGCCCCCCAAATCCACGAATGCGCCGAATTCACTCAGGTTTGTCACCGAACCGGAAACAACATCTCCCGGGCGCAGCCGAAAGAGCAGCCCTTCTCGTTGTTTCGTGTTCACCTGGGCCGCCCGTTCGGAGAGGACCAGGCGGTTCTTGCCGGGGTTCAGTTCGATGATCTTCAGGCGCAAGGTCCTGCCCTGCAGGCCGGCCAGCGCGTGAATGCGTTCTTGTTCGATGTGCAGCAGAGGGAAATTGACGATCTGGGAAGCAGGGACAAATCCCTGAAGATCCTGCCAATAGACCAGCAGCCCGCCCTTGTTGAAGCCTGTTACGACCAGTTCGAGGATACGATTTGATCTGAAGGCCTCCTCGGCCAGACGCCAGGATGTTGAGTTCTCGGGGCCGGGATCATTAAATACGGGGATGCTGCCCGCAGCGGGCCATGACGGCTTCTTTTCAACTGCAGGGGCTTGCACAGGCTCTTGTTGGAACAAGGTGTTCCAAAAGGCTTCGTCCATTTTCTCTTCGTAAACCGTATGTTTCTGTTCGGAACTGCTCATGATACTTCGCTTACTACCTTATGAAGAGTGGGCGTGAAGAAGGCGTGAATTTTTTATGTCACCTGTATTATAGGGCGCGATACGTTCTTGTCAAACGAATGCTATAATGGGCCCATGAAGGACTCATTACTGCCCGCATCTGTTCAGGAATCCTTGGCCACCGAATGGATTGGACGTCCCTATCTTTACCTGCCAACGGCAACATCAACAAACGAAATTCTGAACGAACAAGTGCTCTCCGGGAATAATGCCCCGCCCGCAGCAGGCACAGTGCTGCTGGCGGATTTTCAAGAAAAGGGGCGTGGCCGCCTTGGCAGAAGTTGGGAAGCGCCGGCGGGCACATCGCTGTTGTTTTCACTGCTTCTAAGGCCGTTATGGCCGGCGCTGCGATCTTCCTGGCTGACGATGATTTGCGGGCTGGCCGTCAGTGAGGCGGTCGAAGAACTCATGGGAGGATCAGCCAGGCTCAAATGGCCGAATGACGGCGTATTGGGCAGTGAAGGATCGTGGGCCAAGTACTGCGGCATCTTGTCGGAGGGGCATATCGGTGAAGACGGCCGTTTGCAGTATGCGCTTATGGGCATTGGGGTCAACGTGAATATTCCGCAGGCGCAGTTACCCGTGACGGATTTTCCGGCGACAAGTTTGCTGGCGGCCAAGGGGCGAGCCGTATCACGCCTGCAGTTGTTCACGCGCATACTTTCGTACCTGGAGCAGCATTATCAGCTGGCGAATGAGGGGCTTTCCCCACACAAGGCGTGGCAAGACCGCCTGATCTATATGAACCGGCGTGTCTCCGTCAGCCGCCTGGCAGATAAAACGTCGATCACGGGCACGGCCGTTGGTACGGACGAGCAAGGGCGGCTGCTAATCCAGGAAACAAACGGCAGCGTACATCACGTCACAGCGGGCGACGTCACCGTGCGTGAATCCTGATGAGTCAGTTGAACCCTGCACAAGTCCGGCCTCAACAAACCAATTTGTAGAATTACTTAACGTTCTTCGCCCCTTTGAGCTAAAATAGTGTTCCTTCGAATTTTTATATGATCAATCGACGCGAATCGGCGAAGGGGATTCCGGAAGGCGGCGCACATGACTATGTTAGCAGCTAGAAACACAAGATCGTTTCTCTTACTCGTACTCGTTTTGGTGGCCCTAATGGTGTTTGCAGGGTCCGCACTTGCCCAGCAGAACGTCTGGTATGCAAGTTATTGGAACAATACGAGCCTTGGCGGCGATCCGGTTGTTCAAGTTATTGAGTACCAGGCGCCCGATGTTGGCTGGGGCCAAGGCGCACCAATCGCAGGCATCAATGCGGATAAGTTCTCGGCCAGGTGGACGAGTGATCAAGCATTTACGCCGGGCCAATATCGCTTTTCGCTGCGCACCGACGACGGGGCGCGTTTGTGGGTCAACAACCAGTTGGTGATCGATGAATGGCATGCGAGCACGGGCGAAACCTATATATCGGATGTCGATATCACGGGCTCCACGACGCCCATCCGCTTGGATTTCTATGAAGATACCGGTAATGCAGGCATTCACCTCACCTGGGAACGTATCGGCCAGGCGGCGACAACTGGGCCCATTAGAGCCGAGTACTTCAACAACACAACGCTGTCGGGGCCGCCGGTATATGTGCGGCAGGAAGGCCCTGGTTTATATCATGATTGGGGTAACGGCGGACCGCCCGAACCGGTCAACAAAGATCAGTTTTCGGCGCGTTTTACGCAATCTCTCAATCTCGCCCCAGGCTGGTATCGTTTCACGGCCAAGGCAGACGATGGGATCCGTTTCTGGATAAATGACCAGCTGCTGATTGATAAATGGCATGACGCAGATGGGCAAACGGTCAGCGAAGACGTTTATTTACCCGGTGGCCTCGTCAACTTCATGGCCCATTATTACGATAACGTGGGCAGGGCCGCAGTGGGCATCACAATGACGCGGCTGGACAGCAGCAGCGGCGGTTCCGGCGGTTCCGGCGGCGGTGTTGGGGGCGGTTCCGGCGGCTCCGGCGGCTCCGGCGGCTCAGGCAGCAGCGGCGGTTCAGGCAGCAGCGGTGGTTCAGGCAGCAGCGGCGGTTCCGGCGGCGGTGTTGGGGGCGGCTCCGGCAGTTCCGGTGGTTCCGGCGGCGGCTATGGGGGCGGCTCCTATACGAGTGTGCCCATACCGCCACCCGCAAATACCCAGGTGATTGTCAATACGCCCGCCCTGAACATGCGCGGTGGACCGGGCACGCAGTATGACCCTATTCGCACGTTGAATGGCGGGGATGTCGTTACCTTGAGCGGCCTCTATGAAGGAATCTGGGTAAACGTTACGACAGCGGATAGATTTGCCGGTTGGGTTAATTCACAATACTTAGCGTATCCGGCACCCGCAGGCTGACAAGCTCTCTAAAATCGGCAGCTTGGTTGTTAGGTTTTTAGCCGCAAGCGCGTGTATAATTTTGGGTGATCCTGCTCGAGCGAACGAGGAAGCAGGTCACCCAAATTTTGATAGGAGGAAAATGGCATGATCAAACAAAGAGCGTTGAATCTTGATTCGCGCCTGAGGTTCGTATTGGTTGTCCTCGCTGTCTTTATGCTGGCCTTAATCTTTAGCAGGCCCGCTTTTGCACAGGAAGAGAATTGGACCGCCAGCTACTGGAATAACACGAGCCTCTCCGGTGCGCCCGCTTACCAGCGGGCGGAATTCGCCTCAATTAACTACAATTGGGGCACGGGCTCTCCGGTGCCGGGAGTTATCAATTCTGATTTCTTTTCGGCGCAGTGGCGCACCGATAATCACTTCGATCCGGGCCGCTATCGTTTCTATGTCACGTCTGATGATGGTGCACGGCTGTGGGTGAATGGCAAGCTGATCATCAACCAATGGCATGACAGCACGGGCATCACCTATACCGCGGAAATGGATATCCTGGACACGGGAACCAAGCCAATTATTTTGGAGTACTACGAAAACACAGGTAATGCTTCTATTAAGCTGGATTGGGAGCGTATTGACGGCGATATCTCAACGACAGGGCCTATTAGGGCAGAATACTTCTCGAACAAGGACCTTCTAGGCCAGCCGACGCTTGTGCGTTATGAGAGCACGCCCTTGACGCACAATTGGGGCGCTGGCTCGCCCGCTGCAGGCGTTATCCCTGTCGATAATTTTTCTGCGCGCTACACTTATTCTATTGATTTGAATCCCGGTCGCTATCGCATTACGACGCAGGCACAAAGCGGCATGCGTTTATGGATAAACGGGCAGCTGGTTCTCGATGAATGGAGCCCGCCGACCATGCACAACAGAACGATTGATATCGATTTGCCCGGCGGCGTAACGCACTTAATCGCCACCTATTACAACGCGACAGGCAATGCCTCAGTTAGCATCAACGCTTACCAGATTGGCGGCAGCGGCGGCGGCACAGGTGGCGGCAGCGGCGGCAGCGGCGGCGGTACAGGCGGAGGGTCTGGCGGCGCCGGCCTCACAGCCACGGTCGACACCAGTTATTTGAACATGCGTGAAGGCCCAGGCACACAGTTCGCGGTTATTGCTGTTTTACAGCGGGGAACACAAGTTGTGTTGACGGGCCAGGTGAGTGATTATTGGGTGCAGGTGCGCGAACCCACGGGCCTTGTGGGTTGGGTCAGCAGCAGCTATTTGGACTACAACAACTTAAATGTCACACCATCCGGATAGCCTAGGAAGACGCTTCGCGGCGTTTATCGAATGAGGAGAACTGGGCCAATCGCTGATTGGCCCAGTTTTATTGTCTAGATGCAGTTGGAAAGCAATCCACAACGCACTGAATACGGCCGCTTGAGCTCGCCGCACAATCCGTTATTTGTTATGGCGCGCGCAGGCCACCTGCGGCTGCCAAAAGAGTGGCTCGAACAGCGTCCAGTCTTGATCGACAAGATCCTGTACCCACTTATCGTGCTGCTCTTTGCCTTCTTGGTGCCCCAGATCTCGGCCATAATCGGCCTGCCCCTGACGGCAGTCGCGTTCGGCCTCAGTGACAGCCAGCCCGATCTCAGCTTCACGTTGATCTTGGTGGGCAGCTTCTTGCCCATCTTCTTTCTCATCTGGCTTTGGCTGGGGATTGTAGAACGGCGTCCGCTGTGGACGACTGGCCTGAGGCCCCCAATCTTGAAGCCCTATCTGCGTGGACTGCTGATCGGCTTGCTGCTCTTCGGCACCACCGTGCTGTTTCTGGGCGGCTTCGGATTCCTGGAAGTGGAGAACAGCAATGCCCAGCAGGCAGCATGGATCACAATCGGCGGAACAGTTCTGGTCTTTTGCGGCTGGATGGTACAGGGTGCGGCCGAGGAAATCCTGGCACGCGGGTTTCTGATGCCGATTCTTGGCGTTCGTTGGGGGCCTACGGCCGGCGTTCTCGTTTCTTCCCTGTTGTTTAGCGTTCTGCATCTCTTGAACCCGAATCTAAGTTTTCTCAGCCTCGCCAACTTGTTTCTATTCGGCCTATTTGCGGCGCTTTTCGCCCTGTATGAGGGGGGTCTGTGGGGCGCATTCGCCATCCACGCTATTTGGAATTGGGCACAGGGCAATTTATTCGGCTTCGAAGTAAGCGGATTAAGTATCCGCTCCAGCATCCTTATCGACCTGGTGGAAACGGGGCCGGACTGGTTGACTGGCGGGCTTTTTGGCCCGGAAGGGGGTTTTGTTGTTACACTTGTCCTGCTGAGCGGAATATCTCTGCTGCTGCTCTTGTCGCGCCGCCAGAAACGGCTTGGACTCAATGAATGGCTGGGCAGCAAGTAAGAGCTAGCTGAAGGAAGAATATGAAACAACGTCCTGTTGTCATCTCGGTCATCGCCGGTCTTCTGCTTCTAAACGGTGTCATAACTTTGGCCACTGGCTACCGCTTGGGGGCGCCCATCGTCGTCATGCTTTTTGGCGCGGCAGCTCTTGTCTTGAGCGCCGGCATGTGGAAAATGTGGGCCTGGGCCTGGATAGGGACGGTGCTTCTACAAGTGGCAGCCATCGGTTTTGCATTGTATGAGTGGTACACCGGCGGCATCATCGATTTTCTGGCGATGATCCTGGGCGCCATTGTCTTGCTGTACCTTTTCCGCGCGGAAACACGCGCCCTATTCTTTGGAGAGGAATCGCCGTCTACCGAAAGCGCCTCCTGATCGCTCGTTCTTCGCGCCGTATCGCAGGCGTCGCCGCGGCGGGCGCTTATTGATATCCTGGTTTTTGCTGGCGCAATTCTGCGCCGCGTTTCCCACAAGTCAATTCAAAGTTATAATCAATGGGCGGTGAAGGACCATCGGAAATGTACCTGACACTCTTTTTCATCCTCATTTTGGCCATTATCTTGCTGGTTGATATCAAGCAGCGGCGTATACTGAATGCATTGGCCCTGCCGGCGGCTCTGATTGCCCTTTTGGCAGGCCTGTTGAACGGGCGCGACGAATTCCTGGCCGCTCTAGGCGGCGCATTTCTTGGTTTTCTTTTTTTCTATGCGTTGTACTGGAGTGGTGGGAAGCTTTATGGCTCTGACGCTCTGGGTTTCGGCGATGTGAAGCTGGCCATGTTATTGGGCGCGATTCTCGGTATCCAGCAGGTCTTGACCGCGCTGGCCATGGGCATGCTCCTGGCCGGGTTAGCCGGCGCCCTGCTTTTGGGAGCAAAGCGCCTCAATAGGCAGAGCACACTGCCCTATGGCGCATTCCTCGCTTTCGCCGGGATCGTCACTTTGATCTGGACGCACCTGTCGCCCTAGATGAACAACTGGATTTGAAGCGCTTCTGGGGCAGCGTCAGTAGTGGGGTTTTTTATGAGTAACATCGAAATTCGCTCTGTGCATGGGTGGGATGAAATCATGCAAATCGAAGAGCTGCAGCGCATCATCTGGACGAGGGACGAGCGCGAAGTAACGCCTGGTCATATCTTCCATGCGCTGCAATATAACGGCGCATCTGTCCTGGGTGCCTTTGACGGCTCGCGCATGGTTGGCTTCGCCTGCGCTATCCTGGCCACGGTAGAAGGGCTGGATCATCGCATTGACCAGGTAGCGGCGGCGAGGCTGAAGATGTATTCGGTTATGGCGGGTGTTCTATCAGAATATCGTGACGCCGACATAGGCTACCGCTTGAAAACGGCGCAGAGGGATTTTGCCACACGCATCGGCATACGCCTGATCACCTGGACCTATGATCCGTTGGAAAGCCGCAACGGCCGTTTTAACATCGGCAAGATAGGGGGTGTATGCCGCAAGTACGTTCGCGATTTCCACGGTGAATTGACCGGAATCAATGCGGGCCTGGAGTCTGATCGCTTTGATGTGGAGTGGTGGACTACCAGCAACCGCGTAAAAAACCGGATGGGCAAGGAACGCCGACCGCTCTCTCTTGAATCGCTGCTTGGCGGCGGCGCGGTTTTGACGAATGAATCGGCCTTTAACAAGCAGGGCCTTCCCGTCCCTCCGGAGAATTACGTCAGCCAACCCAGCAACCTCATACTGGTTGAAATACCGGCCGATTTTCAAGAGATTAAGCATAGAGATTTTCCCCTCGCCGAAAAGTGGCGAAAGCATACACGCACGCTGTTTGAAAACCTGTTTGAGAGCGGCTTTATGGTCACGGACTTTGTGCGCGACAAGGACAGTGACGACAGGCAGCGCAGTTTCTATCTGCTTACTTTTCAGGATGCTTAATGTATTGGGAGCCGTTGAACTGATGAGATTTGAAGCGATCGATCTTTACCATATTAGCCAGCCGTTGATCCGGCCGTTTGTAACGAGCTTCGGCCCCCAACTGGATCGCGACTGCCTACTCCTGGCCATTCACAGCGAAGGCGTGACCGGCTGGGGCGAGTGTGTGGCCACGAACGACCCCGGGTACAGCTACGAGACGGCGCAGACCGCCTGGCATATCTTGAGCGATTTTCTCATCCCGGCCTTCTTGGGGCAGGCATTCAACGAACCGGAGGAGCTGCAGCCCCATTTCAAGTTTGTGCGCGGCCATCCCCTTGCCAAGGCAGCAATCGATCAAGCCGCCTGGGACCTCTTTGCCCAGCGGGACGGCGTCTCCCTGGCCCAGAAGCTAGCCGCCCCCTATGATGAGCAGCCGCGCAGCCGTGTGCCCGTCGGCGTAAGCATCGGCATCCAACCCAGTATTGAAGAGACGTTGGCGCTGATAGATCAATATATGGGGGAAGGGTATCAGCGCATTAAGCTGAAGATTAAGCCAGGGTATGATGTGGCGCTGGCGCGCATCGTGCGCGAGAAGTTCCCCTCTTTGAGTTTTATGCTGGACGCCAATTCCGCCTATACGCTGCAAGATACAGCCACACTGCAAGGCCTGGATGAATTTGATTTGCTGATGCTCGAACAGCCGCTCGGCTATGATGATATTTATAACCACAGCAAACTGCGGCGGGTAATCAAAACGCCCCTGTGCCTGGACGAAAGCATCACGTCGCTGGATCATGCCCGTTTCGCGGTAGACATCAACGCCTGCGATATCATTAATATCAAACCCACACGCGTAAGCGGTTGGACCGTCGCCCGCCAGATCCATGATCTCGGCCGCGAGGCGGAAAAGGGCCTGTGGGTCGGCGGCATGCTGGAGACCGGTGTTGGGCGGGCAGCACAGTTGGCGTTGGCATCGCTACCGGGTTTTAACTTGCCCGGTGATATTTCCGCCTCGGAACGTTATTATGTTCCTGATATCACGGCGCCATTCAAGCTTAATGCAAGCGACGGCACCATCACCGTGCCCGACCAGCCGGGCTTGGGTGTGGCGATCGATTTTGACCGGTTGGCGTCGGTGACGTTGAGACAGGCAGCCTTTCAATAGGGCCGAACCAGTTCTGAAAACGACCGGATTATTGGGTCGGGCAGCGAGGAAGATATGTTTACAGATAAAAAAATCGCCTTCATCGGAGGCGGCGTCATGGGTGAAGCGATGATTCGTGGTTTGCTCAGCGAGAAGATCGTTACGCACGAGCAAGTCATCGTCGCTGACCCCTGGGATCGACGAAGAGAATTGTTGAGCGAGAAGTACGATATCGAGACCACGGCCGACAACCGCCAGGCCGCGGAAGTAGGCCAGGTTGTTGTTCTCTCCATCAAACCACAGAGTATTCCTTACGTCTTGCCTGAAATCCGCGGCCGCCTGCGCAGCCAGGATCTGCTGGTCTCGATCATTGCCGGGACGCCGATTCGCAAGCTGGCGGATGGAGCCGCCCATGCCTCCGTCGTACGCGCCATGCCCAATACACCCGCCCAAATAGGGATGGGCATTACGGTGTGGACAGCCACCGAGGAAGTGAGCGACCTGCATAAGCAGCAGGCGCAGGCGATTTTGGGATCCCTGGGCGACGAGATCTTCGTCGAGCAAGAAAGCTATTTAGATATGGCCACGGCGCTCAGCGGGTCCGGGCCGGGATACGTTTTCATGATGATGGAAGCGCTGATCGATGCCGGCGTTCATCTCGGTTTCTCGCGCCATGTCGCGCGCCAGCTGGTATTTCAAACCATGCGCGGCTCAATCGAGTATGCGGAGCAGTCAGGCAAGCATGTCGCTGAACTGCGTAATCAAGTGACCTCTCCGGGCGGGACGACGGCGGCCGCCCTCTACCATATGGAGAAAGGGGGCTTGCGCACCGTCATTTCGCGCGGTATCTGGGCAGCCTACCAACGTTCGGTGGAGCTTGGTCAGGGTGAAGACGTCAAGGGCCCCGGCTAGCCGCCAGGTCACACCCTCAATGCAGAACATGACAGCGCCGCTCGCGATCGCCGAGGCAGGCAAGAAGCAGCCAATTAAGTGAACGCGCCCTTCATCGACCCAGCCAAGGAGCAGCCGGGATGGAGCATCGGGCGTATCGTGCTGCAAGACGGCCGCCGATCCCTCCTTTTTGAAGATCCGCTGCAAGTCGTGGCCACAAACGATGCGCAGGAAGTGGATCGGGCGCTGCGTTATATCGCGTCCCGCGTAAACGAGGAGGGGTTCTATGCGGCAGGGTTCATGACGTATGAAGCCTCGGCAGCCTACAAGCTGGCCACGCATCGGCCTGGAAACGACTCTTTGCCCCTGCTCTGGTTTGGGCTGTATGAGCGGCGGCGAGAGCTTGAGGCCATGGTCATGCCCTATGGTGAATACCAGGTAGGGAAGTGGCAGGCCGCGCTCGACTGGCCAGCCTATAAGGCGGCGATTCAAACGATCAAGTCCTATATCGCGGAAGGGCATACTTATCAAGTGAACTATACGATGCCGCTGACTGCCTCTTTCAGCGGCGATCCCTGGGTGCTTTATCGCGAATTGACGCAGTCACAGCAGGCGCAGTACATGGCCTACCTGGATTTGGGCCGCTTTGTTATCTGCTCTGCGTCCCCTGAGCTCTTTTTCGTACGGGATGGAGAGCAGCTATATTCACGACCGATGAAGGGCACGGCCAAACGGGGGCGCACCCTGGCCGAAGACAACGAGCAAATGAGTTGGCTGCAGGATTCAGAAAAGAACCGTGCCGAAAATGTGATGATCGTCGATATGATTCGCAATGATTTCGGCCGTATTGCACAGATCGGCAGCGTGCAAGTGCCGGAACTGTTCACCGTGGAACGTTACCCAACGGTGCTGCAGATGACGTCGACGGTCTCCGCGCGGACCAAGGCTTCCTTGCCGGAAATCATGCACGCCATGTTTCCCTGCGCCTCCATCACCGGCGCGCCAAAAGTGCGCACCATGGAGATCATCAAGGAGTTGGAGCCTCAGGCACGCGGCATTTATACGGGCAGCATCGGCTACCTGGCCCCCGACCAGCAGGCCAACTTTAACGTGGCCATTCGCACCGTCGTTATCGACCGGCAGAAAAATGAGGCGACCTACGGCGTCGGTGGGGGGATCGTCTGGGATTCAGAAGCGGAGCAGGAATACCAGGAATGTTTTCTGAAAGCAGAGGTGCTGGTGCGAAAACAGCCCTCTTTTGAGCTGCTGGAAACGATGCGCTGGACGGGCGAGGAAGGGTATTTCTTGCTCGACCTGCATTTGCAGCGCCTCGCGGAATCGGCTGACTATTTCGATTTTCCATTCGCTGGCGCGGAGATCAGATCGCGTTTGCTGGCGCAGTCGACCCGCTTTGTCGATCCAGTGAAGGTGCGCCTCCTGCTGTCGCGGAGTGGCGCGTTTACGGTAGAAACGTCCCCCTTGCCTATCAAGGAAGATGGGCAGCAGGTGAGGAGCGCCCTGGCCGCGGAAGCGGTTTCCTCGCACAACATTTGGCTCTTCCATAAGACGACGAATCGCACGGTCTATGAGGCGGCACGCGCCGCACGACCGGAAGCGGACGAAGTGATTCTCTGGAACGAAAAAGGGGAGCTGACCGAGGGCACAATCTCGAACATCGTCCTGGATTTGCACGGCCGTCTGGTCACCCCCCCCGTCACCAGCGGCCTGTTGAACGGCACCTTGCGCCGGCACTTGCTGCGCGAGGGGCAAATTCAAGAATTAGCGGTAACATTCAACGATCTTCATCTTTGTCGCAAGGTTTACCTGATAAACTCAGTCAGGGGTTGGCAAGAAACAGATATTATTGGCATCAGCTAGCTAAAGCAGGTTTTGAATTATGCGCGTATTAGTCACCGGCGGCGCCGGCTACATCGGCAGCCACACAGTGCTCGAACTCTTAAATACAGGATATGATGTTGTCGTCGTCGACAATCTCAGCAACAGCAATGAAGAATCCCTCAATCGTGTGCAGGAGCTGGCGGGCAAGGCGCTCTCGTTCCATCAGGTTGATATTCTCGACAAGGATGCGCTGAGAGATGTGTTCGCCGTCGCCCCGGTAGATACCGTCATTCATTTTGCCGCTTTGAAGGCGGTCGGCGAATCAGTTGCCAAACCCCTTCTCTACTACCAGAACAATGTGACGGGTACGCTTGTTCTTTGTGAAGTCATGGAGGAGTTTGGGGTTCGCAACCTCGTGTTTAGTTCTTCAGCAACGGTCTATGGCAACAACCCGGAAATGCCATTGCTGGAGAGCTTCCCACTGCTGCCTGCCGAAAACCCGTACGGCCGTACAAAGCAGATCATGGAAGAGATACTAAGAGATCTTACCGTCTCAGACGAAAGCTGGAATATCGGCATTCTGCGCTACTTCAACCCCATTGGCGCGCATGAGAGTGGGTACATCGGCGAGGATCCGAACGGTGTCCCCAACAATCTTGTGCCTTACGTGGCCCAGGTAGCGGTGGGACGGCATCCCTACGTGCGGGTTTTTGGCAGCGATTACCCAACCGCTGACGGGACGGGCATCCGCGACTATATCCATGTCGTTGATCTCGCTGACGCGCACATCAGAGCGCTGCAAAAATTGAGCAGCGATCCTGGTTACCTGGTCTACAATCTATCGACCGGGCGGGGCAGCTCTGTTCTGGAAGTCGTCGCCGCTTTCGAGCGCGCTTGCGGAAAAGAGATCCCGGTCAAGCTGCTGGATCGCCGGCCTGGAGATGTGGCCATCTCTTACGCTGACGCGAGTAAAGCGCATGAAGAGTTAGGCTGGCAAGCGGTGCGCGACCTGGACCAGATGTGCGTTGACGTCTGGCGCTGGCAGTCACAGAATCCGCAGGGTTATGACGGGTAGAGGCCGCGGCGAAACGGTGTCTAGCGTCCTCTAAACTGTGGGCTGCGGCGCATCATCTTGCTCTGCACCCCTTCCATGAAATCTTCGCTGGCAAAGAGTTGGCTCTGCGCCCAGCCTTCAAGCATCAGCCCACGGTCAATGTCCGCCAACCCATCAATGACGCGTTTGGCCATGCCCACAGCGAGCGGCGCCGCCTGGCTGATCTCTTCCGCCAACCGTTCTCCAGCGGCAAGTAGATCTTCGGCGGGGACGACGCGATTGAGAATGCCCCAGCTTTCTGCCTGATTGGCCTCAACCTGGCGGCCGGTGAAAATCAACTCTTTGGCCCTTCCCGGTCCGACCAGGCGCACCAGGCGCGTTGTGCCACCCACATCAGGAATGATGCCCAGCAGCGTCTCCGGCAAAGCGATCATTGTTTCTTGCGCGGCAATGCGAATGTCGCAGGCGAGGGCCAGTTCCAGGGCCAGCCCGAGACAATACCCGTGCAGCAGGGCGATTGTGGGCAGCTCCAGACGTTCAAGCTTCGTCAGCACACGCTGAAAATCATCCGTTATCTTGCGCATCCGCTGCTGCCACCCCGGACCATATTCCTCGGAGAGGCGCAGAAAGTCCGTGTAGTCGATGCCCGCTGAAAACGCCTGCCCTTCACCGCGAATCAAGACAGCGCGAATCTCAGGCAGGCGTGAAACGGCCTCCACGGCCGTATCAAGAGCGGCGTACAGCTCACCGTTGATGGCGTTTCGTTTCTCGGGGCGGTTGAGAGCAATCTCAAAAACTGAGCCGCGAACCTCTGTTCTTACTAAATCACTCATTTAGATCTCCTCCTTTCCCACTGCCTAACTGCCGGGATTATAGCCTTTCCCCACGGATGAAGCATTGCCGGACACCCGTCTGCCGCGACAACCAAGGTGCACGGCCCTCTGTTTGCACGAGCTTGCTTGAGGTTGCTATCATTGGCAGGCGGCGGCCATTCTGCTTTAGGCGCCAGATCCGCAGCATGGCGGAGCTCTATCAAAACCCCGAGGACAGATCTCATTAACGAAGCAGCAACAACAGCATCCCTGGCCCTCAGCCAACTTCGCCGGCAGCTGGCGTGGATCGCTGCTTATTGGCTCGTTCTGTGGCTAACCGGCTACTTCCTGCTCGCCGCGCAGTGGCCCTACGCAGTTCGCTGGCTTCTGCTCTCCGGCCTGACGCTGACCGCCATATTGTGGCGCGTCTGGCGGCATTTGGATTTGAACTCGCGGCCGGAAGGGGGACCTCTTCTGCCGGTGCTCGGCACCGGCAACCAGATTACGCTACTGCGCGGTTTCTTACTTGCTCTGCTGGCAGGCTTCCTCTTTTCTCCCTGGCCGCAAGGCATGGTGGCCTGGGCCATTGCCGGTATCTATACCGCAGCCAGTATCGGCGATGGCCTGGATGGGTACATAGCAAGACGCAGGGGGCAGGTCACGAAGCTTGGCCAATGGCTCGATATGGATTTTGACGGGCTGGGCGTGGCCATCGTTACCGTGCTGGCCGTTGGTTATGGGCAGCTGCCCGGCTGGTTTCTACTCGTGGGCTTTGCTCGCTACTTGTTCTTGTTCGGGCAGTGGTGGCGAGAAAGGCACGGCAGAATGGTTTTCGAACTAGCGGGCAGCGTTCACCGGCGTATCCTGGCGGGGATGCTAATGGGTATGATGACCGTTGTCCTGTGGCCAATACTGCCGGCGCAGATGGCGCATATCGCCGCGGCCGTCATCGGCATTCCCCTGCTGGCAGGCTTCTTGCGCGATTGGCTTCTAGCCAGCGGACGGCTTCAGGAAGACAACCCATCCTATCAACGTCTGCGCCAGTTCGCCTTTCTGCTGCTGACGCGCTGGCTGCCCCCGCTGCTGCGATTCCTGTTGGCCGGGAGCATGATTGGAGTTCTGCGTTCAACGGATCCGTGGTACCAACCGGCGGCCTGGGAAAACTTGATCAATACATGGGGCTTGCCCGGCGCCGGCCCCCTCGCTTCTCTGCTCGTCTTGACAGCCGTCGCCGGGACGATCCTGATCATGTTCGGTGTCGCCGCCCGTCTGTGGGCAATTCTACTCCTTTTTCCCATCGGATTTTCTATGAGCACCACTGGCGCAACATGGGCGAACAGCTTGTCCTTGATCTGCGCCCTGCTGATCACCTTTTTCGGCAGCGGGCCCTATTCTCTTTGGCAGCCCGAAGAAGCTCTGTTGGTACAAGAGGATGGTGAGAGACATGAGGAGCCGGTGCGCCCGCCGGGACCAAGCGCGGGATGAACCAGCGGAGCGTAAAGATCCTACTCTGGGTACTGGCCTTGGGGTTATTGATCGCAGTCTTGTCCAGCGTCCCGCTGGCAGATACGCTGGAGGCCCTGAGGCGGCTCAGATGGCAGCAGGTGCTGCTCCTGATCGTGGTCAATCTCCTGGTGCTGACCTTGTTCAATGCCCGCTGGTGGGCGATCTTGCGTGGTCAAGGATACCCTCTTCCCTTCACGGCTCTCTTCGGCTACCGGTTGGCCACTTTTGGCGTCAGTTATTTCACGCCGGGCCCCCATTTCGGCGGGGAGCCGCTGCAGGTCCTGCTGGTCGAGAAAGAGCAGCAAACGCCGCGCGCTGTGGCCATCGCGGCGATGACCCTGGACAAGTCTCTGGAACTGCTCGTCAATTTCCTATTCCTGCTCACGGGCGTAATTTTGATCGTACAGCAGCGGATCGTACATGGGACGGCCGCCGCGGGGGCGATCCTGGCCATTGTCTTGATTCTGATCGTTCCCACGGCCTATCTGCTGGCAATCGCTCACGGCCGTAGGCCGATCACGGCGGCAGCTGCACGAGTAGGCGGCGGGGAAATCTGGCAGCGTTACCCAGGGTGGCAAGAGCGATTGCAGCGCGCGGACGGCGTGCTGCACGAGAGTGAAGATCAGATAGGCAGCTTGCTGCGTCACAATCCGGCAACGCTGGTATTTGCGGTTCTCGTCTCCATCATCGCCTGGCTGCTCATGATTTTTGAATTCTGGTTGATGGTTTCATTCTTGGGCATTTCACTCTCGCCGATGCAGTTGGTGATCACGCTCACCGCTGCGCGCGTGGCCATTCTCCTCCTTCTCCCAGCCGGTCTGGGTGCACTGGAGGCCAGCCAGGCCGCTGCATTCGCCATGATCGGGCTGAATCCCGCCCTGGGAATTAGCGCCAGCCTGCTGATCCGCGCGCGCGACGTTCTGGTCGGCGGCATTGGGCTGTGGTGGGGCAGCAAGAAACTGTCCGCGAACTACACAACCGAGGAGACACCGGCAAAGGGTGAGTAAGGCGACCATAGAGTCTGCGCCGCTTCAGAGCGCGCGACGGCCGAAAAAATCTAGCTGGTGGGCGATGTAGACCAAGGTTCCGGCATCGATCTGCGCATGCCGTTGGGCGATCCAGGCCTCAAAATAGGAGCGCTCAAAATGGGGGCTGCCGCGCAGCGCGCCGGCAATCGTATCCACAATGAAATGCAGAAAATAGGCTTCGTCCGCCTGATACTGCGCCTCTTGGGCATAGACGACCCAATCTGAGCTGCCCGCATCAAGAATCTCTGCGCCGGCCGCCGGAAGCTGGGCAAACAAACGCCGCCCGGTTCTGCTGCAGCCGGAAACACGGCCATCGATCGTCCTGCTGTCCATCGTCTGGTGATACTGGGTGATGATCGCTTCGTCAAGAGCGGGATCGATGGTCGGCGAGAGGATCGTTTCGCCATCGAAGTTGATCGTGAAATAGAAATAGCCGCCCGGTTCAAGCAGCGAGATCAGCTGCGGCAGAGCCGTGCCTAGATCAACGAGATCGAGAAATGCGTGAGCGAGAAGCAAATCCCAATGTCGCCTGCCCTGCTCGCGAACAATGAAATCAAAGATATCGATCGTTTCGAGTTCCAGGGCAATCTCATCTTGCAGCGGTCGCAGTCTCTGCTCGGCCAGAGCGGTGTTCTGCGCCTGATTGTCAACAGCCGTATAGCGTGTCCCGGCAGGGAGCAGCTGCCACGCATGAAGACGCTCGGCCATCGTGCCAATCCCTGCGCCGACCTCCATAACGGAAAGCTCTTCTCTGCCAGCGAGCGCGCCGGCCAATGTGTCTCTTACATGTCCATTGAGGGCGCGATCATCTACACTCTTTTTGGCGGACAAATAACGGGTGAATGCGTAGCTGCGTTCCATTCGATCTCCTTTTCGCTGGCAACCAGCCTCATTTGAAATTGTAACGCAAATTTGGGCCGCGCGGGGTAAAAGAGAAGAGCCTGCGGCGGCGGGAGCATTCCTCAAGAGAGCATTTGCAGAAGGAAGGGGCGAACGGCGGCTAGGCTCTGCGACCAGGTCGGGAACTCTTGGGAACGGGTCAAGGCAGCCAGGCTCATTTGGCTGAGCAGCCGGCGGTCGCGCATCAGGGGCAGCAGACGAAGCGCCAGCTCTTTTTCGTCATCAGGCGTGACGAGGCAGCCATTGACGCCATCCGCTATGATTTCTGCGGCGCCGCCGGCTGTTGTGGCAACGGCCGGCAGGCCAAGGGACATCCCTTCCAGATAGACGATGCCGAATCCCTCGTAGGTTGAAGGCACGACCAGTAAGTCGCTGTCAGCCATCAGATCTTGTAGATCCGAGTCCGCGAGGCGGCCGTGCCAGGTGACTCTGCCGCCAAAGCCGGCTCGTTCAGCCTGCTCCTTGAGCCTCATCGTGTATGGCCCATCCACGGATGTGTCGCCAGCGATTGACAGCTGCCAATCCTCCTTGGGCAGAAGGGCGAGTGCGGCAATCAAGGTGTGCACTCCTTTACGGGGAATAACGTTGCCGGCGAACAAGAGGCGCAGCGGGCGCTTGTTCAGCGCGCGGGTACGCACCTGCTGCGTGGAGAGCGTGCGCTGCCGGTGATCCGCGGCAGGAGAGACGACGATGGATGGGTGCGGATGGACGCCGAGAGAACGCACGGCCGTCCGGGTTGTTTCGCTGTTGAAGATAAATCCATCAACCGACTGTAGATAGCGGCGTTCGACGCGGCGGTAGGCGGGCATGGTGAGAGGCGGGTGCTGCTCGCTGGCACGCAGATGGTGCACGATGGTGATGATGGGAGAGGTGCTCCGCAAACGCAGACGCTCGTTAATGCGATAGAGGGAGGGATGGTTCAGCTCGTCTTGCAGCAGAAGATCGTAGCGAGCGCTGCGCAGGCGGTTCATCAAGGACGGCCGCACATTGTGCAAGAGATGACGGCCGTAATGGCTCCAGGGCAAGGAAATAATCTCCACTTGATCGCCGCTTCTGCGCAGCTCTTGCACCAGGAGGCGGTCATAAAGGTATCCCCCGGAGAGCGTGCTCAAGGTTCCGTAAATGACCAAGCCGATGCGCATCGGGCCTATCCGTGGAGCGGCTGCCGGTCAGGCAGCCAGGCCCAGGCTGTAGCCGGCCCAGGCGATATCGTTCTCCCAGATTACAACGGTCAGGTTTGTCACGGTCGGGGCAGCGATGCGTGCGGCCAGCGATTCAGCCAGGATGCGCGAGAAATGTTCGATGCTGGGGTTTAGCCCGGAAAATTCAGGCTGGTCATTGAGCAGTTGGTCGCGATATTCAGCGACAAGCGCGTCTAAGTTCTCTTCAATGTCGACGATATCAACGAGATAGCCATGTTGATCGAGTGCAGGCCCCTCGAGGCGAAGTTCGACAACATAATGGTGCGAGTGCTTTTCGTTCTCCGCGCCCCAATCCCCACCGAATAGAAAATGCTGGGCAACAAAATCGCGTTTAACGGCTACGGTATACATAGAACAGCTCCTAAGGCAACGATGCTTGTGAATAAAGACGAAAAGCCGCCCCTATCATGACTGCGGAGCGGCTTACTTCGTTGGTGGCGCCAGTTGGATTTGAACCAACGACCTAGGGCTTATGAGTCCCCCGCTCTGACCAACTGAGCTATGGCGCCTAAGCGAAGCGAATTATAGCGAAGAGAGAATCGGCTGCCAAGTCCGCCTCATTGCTTGATCATGCACTCAGCCGGACTTCCGGTAAGAAACCGCCGGCCCTTCAGCCGCTTAAGGCAGGTTGAAAGACAAGCGCTGCATAATCGATGGGCGACATAGAACAGATACCGTGGCCAACGCCAATGGTGAGGCTGAGAATCAAGACGTGAACGGCACCGACCGCGGCAGCAGGCGGTTCCCTGTATGGGAGCCATAGAGGACAGCGCTGCAGGCGTCTTGATTGATGAATTGGATAATTGAGTGCGTGTAACAAGTATAGACTTTTCAAAGCGAAACGATACGCAAGTTGTTCACCGGCAGCGGGATAGAGGATCGGTTTTCTTGCTCCTCCTTGGGCTGGCGCTGCTAACAGCGGCGGCACTTTTCTATACCTATCCATTGGCGGCAATGATAGAGCGTTTTGGCGGATCAACGCCACTCAATCGGCCTTTGTCAGCGCGGCCAGTTCTCCCCTTTCTCTTACTTGGCCTGGCCCTTGTGCTCGTCTATCTCGCTTATTTGCGTTACCAGTTCCTGAGGCGGCGGGAGTTATACACGGAGGCGGGATGCCCCTCATGCGGCAAGCAGTCGCTTATGCGTACCGCACGGACGCTGCCCACGCGCTGGGCACGTTTCGCCGGTGTAAGCACGAGTATTTACGAGTGCCGCGATTGTGTCTGGCGTGGAGCACGCCTGGACAGAGGGACAGTGCCTCTGGCGCGGAGCTCCCAAGGCAGCTGGATCATTCAATCCAGCCCCGTCATCGCCCTCGTCATTCTTGCCGCTGCACTAATGATCTTGCAGCTGCAACGGAACAGCGAGGCCCCGTCCACATACAGCCTGACACCCCTCCCCGAATGGGGATCAAGAGCGGGACAGCTGGGCGCGACCGGCGAGGGGATGAAAGGTGAAAATCAGAGCTTGATTCATGGCTTCAGTCTGCAGCCCTTTTTACAGGGCTTGATCACGGCAGCATCGCCGGCGGAGCCTGGCGTCCGCGAGGTCCTGGTAGAGGGCGCGGCAAAGGGTTTGGAAAGGGTACAAAAGCTGGTGGACGATGATTTCTCACTGCGCGATGCGCGTGATTGGTTCGCGCAGCAGCTGATGCCGGGAATGGCAGCAGACGAAAAGGGGCGGCAGGCGCCGCCCCCGACAGGCAAAGAACCGGCTGCAGTGCGCACAGAGGAGCCGTTCTCGCCGGTTACTTATGGCGCTGACTAGGGGGCAACAATGCGCAGGGGGACAGGGATGAAGAGCAGCACGAAAAGAGCCAGCGTCAGCACGGCGATTGCTTTTCTTTTGGCATCCAGTTCTGTAACTTGATCCAGTGGCTCGGCATAGGTACGGCCAAAAAAGAAAAGCAGCCCCACCAAAAGAAGCCAGGTCGGCGTACGCGTGATCAGCATCAAGCCGACCATGGCGATCATGATCGGCCAGTAAAGAAGCTTCGCCTTCTCACCAAAGAGCACATAGGCGACGTGGCCGCCGTCCAGCTGCCCCAGGGGGATGAGATTTATGCTGGTGACGAGCAGCCCGGCCCAACCTGCCCAGGCCACCTGATTGAGGTGGACATCAAGACCGTCTGCCGGCAGGAAACGGCCGAAGACAATTATCTTCATCAACGAATAGAGCAGGGAGCTGCCCTCAGCCATATACGGCTCCGCAGGCAGCTGGGCGACGGCCGATGTCGCCAAGCCATAGAACAAGATTGGCACGGCGAAGAAGAGACCCGCCCAGGGTCCGGAGGCGCCGACATCGAGCAGCGCGCGCTTGTTCTTCACGGGCCCTTTGATACGAATCACAGCGCCCATAGTCCCGAGGACACTGATGGGCAGGGGAATGAAGTAGGGCAAGGTGACGGGAACATGATGGTAGCGTGCAGCGAAATAGTGACCCATCTCATGCGCACCGAGAATGGCCATGATGCTCAGGCAAAACGGCCAGCCGCTCAAGAGGGAAAAGCCGCTCTCGCCAACCGCATAGGAAGCGCCGACGTACAGCGTTGAGAATAGGGTGGCTACAAAGAGAAGGAGATTGATCAGATGATTCGTAGGCGTGGGCCTGAAGACCGCGGGAATGCCGATCAGAGCGATGCTGTCTCCCTGAGGCTCGGTCTGCGGGGTGAAGCCGTACGCTTCAAAGCGCGTTCTGAGATCATCAAAACAAATGGCGGGATCTTTGAGGTATCGGCCGCGGAAGCGAACATAACCGGGATCGGGCTGATCTAAAGTTGTGTCAGATACGTGGAATAAGTCGGTGATCGCTGCGCGTAATCCCTGGACTGCGTCCAGCGACACCGTCTGTGCGGATGTGTCGATTTTCATGAAGAGATCTCGGCCTGATTGTCGTCCTCCACAACGGCCGTTTCTTCATCATCGCCCCAGCTGATAATCCAGATCGCCGCTCCGGCAACCAGGATGGTGATCACAATTAACCAGAACCACTGGCTTGTTTGCAGACCCACATCGCGCGCTTCGATCAACAATAGAATAACCATGCCCAAAGCCAGCACGAACCAGGCTGTCAGATTCGGATGACTGCTCACCCATTGTTTCAAAGAATCCATCATCCTACTATACCTCCATTCACAACGGCGCGCAGAAAGAGCCCACCCATTTGCTAAGAAGTTCTAATCTCACATTTTTCCCTTCTGCTCGCGCAGCAGGCGTGACCACGCTTCTCTAAATTGGCGCTCCGTCTCCAGCATCAGCCCGTCCGTGTCTATGAGCACGTCAGCACGGGCAATTTTCTCAGACGCAGCGCCCTGCGCTTGAACCCGTGCTTCGGCCGCGGCCGCGGCCATGCCGCGACAAATCTGCAGGCGCTGCAGCTGCCGCTCACGGCTGCAGTGCGTCACCCAGATTTCTTGGCAGAGCCGCCACAGGTTGCCCTCTAAGAGCTTGATCGCTTCAATCATGACCACGCTTGCGGAGCTTTGACGGATAAGGTCGAGAATGCGCTGCCCGACTCGCGGGTGAACTATCTGTTCCAGCTGTGCCAGAGCGTGCCCATCGTCAAAGACAATCTGGCCCAAGAGGGCGCGATCGATACGGCCGTCCGGCAGGCGAACGTGGGAGCCAAACGCTTCTTCTATTTCCTCTTGGACGACGCCGTCCTTGTTAAGAATGTCGTGAACAACCTGATCAGCGTCGATGGTCAAGGCGCCCCGCTCGGCGGCCATATGCATAACGGCCGATTTTCCGGTCGCAATATTGCCCGTCAAGCCAACAACTATTTTACCCGCTGCCCGTGTCTGCTCGTTCAAGTTTGCCCTTCACTATGCCTACGCACAGGCATTGCTACTCATGTGCCGCTTCCCAGCCAGCCAACAATTCGGCCAGATGCGCTTCTTCCTGTGCATATGCTTCACTCAAACGACGGATCTCGTCTACGTCTTGACGGTTGCTGGCCATCTGCAAGGACTCCGCCAAGTTCGCGATCAAGGTCTCTTGTTCATGGATCTCATCTTCCAGAGCCTGCAGGCGTTCTTCCAGCAGGCGTTTCTCATTCTTGCTCAATGACTTCTCTGCCTGGGGCATACTGCCATTGTCGCCGGAGAGAACGCCGGATTCGGCCTCCTTCACCAAGCTTGATTCCTGATCGCGTTGTTCCAGGTAGGCTTGATACCCTCCCTGATAGACCTTCAGCCGCCCATCTCGCAAATCCCAAATTTGGCTGGCCAAACGATTCGTTAGATAGCGATCATGGGAAACCAGCAGGATCGTTCCCTCAAACATCTCCAGGGCCAGCTGCAGCGTTTCCTGCGCGGGGATATCGAGATGATTGGTGGGCTCGTCCAGGAGCAGGAAATTCGCCTGTTGAAGGGACAGGATGGCCAGGGCAAGACGCGCCTGCTCGCCGCCGCTCAATGTCGTCACCTTGTTAAACACCTCGTCACCGCGAAACAGATACTGGGCGAGGATATTTCGCGCTTCACTGATGGGCATCGGTTGGTGGTGCAAGAACTCGTCTAAAACGGTGCTCTGCGGGCGCAGCGCTTCTCGCGTTTGCGCAAAATAGCCGACAGTTAAGCTTGCTCCCATTTCCACACTCCCGGAAACAGGGGGGATTTCCTGCATGATCGTGCGCAGGAAAGTGGTCTTGCCCACGCCGTTGGGGCCAATCAAGGCGGCGCATTCCTGACGGTGCAATTCGATATCCTCAGCGCAAAATAAGGCTTGATCATTGTAGCCAACCTGCAGGTCCTTGGTGCGCAGAACGATATTGCCGCTGCGATGGGAGGCCGTTATGCGCATTTTGAAATCAAGAGGACGCAGCGGGGGGCGCAGGCTGTTAATACGCTGCTGCAGATCAGCAACGGTCGCCGCTGGGCGCATGGCCAGGCCATACTCATTTTGCACTTGCAGCCAGCCTTTACTCTTTAGGGTAGATAGCACTTGCAGACCGCCGGCGTGAACCGCCTCGACCTCTCTGGCCAGGCGGCTGAGTTTGCCCTGGGCCATCTGTGTGCGCTGTCCGGCCATATTGCGACGGATGAAGTCCATCTCTTTGTCAATGCGTTCTTTCAACGCATCAAACTGCTTGTTCTTTAGCTCCCAGCGCGCAGTGCGCTGCTGCACGTAGGCGCTGTAATTTCCGCGGTATGCTTCGATACCTCTTTCGTTCATTTCCCAGATGTTGTTAACGACGCTGTCCAGAAAATAGCGATCGTGGCTGACGATCAAGACCGCGCCAGGCCACAAACGCAGCGTGCCTTCCAACCATTCAATGGCTTCAACATCCAAATGGTTGGTCGGCTCATCCATGATCAGAAGATCCGGCATTTCCAGCAGCAAGCGGGCCAAGAGCACCCTTGTTTTCTGACCGCCACTTAGCTGGTCCAGCGGCTGCTGCCAGGCTTCTTCCAAGAATCCTAGGCCCGTAAGCACACGCCTGATACGCAGTTCGTAATCGTAGCCCCCGGCGAGTTCGAAGCGCTCCTGCAGGGCGCTGTATCGTTCAAGGAACTCTTCAGAAGCCGGGGTATAGCCCATCTCTTCTTCCAGCTCGCGCAGCTGCTCAGCCATTTCTTGCAGGCCCGAGAAAACGATGAGCATCTCCTCGTAGACAGAGTGCGTGCGCCCGGAGAAAGCATCGGCCGATTCTTGCGACAGATATCCGAGGCGGACGTTGCGCGCCAAGTGAACTTGGCCTGTCGCCTGCTGCTTTAATCCGGCCAGAATTAGAAGCAGCGTTGTCTTGCCAACCCCGTTTGGGCCGACAAGACCAATCTTTGCATCGTCAGCCACAGAGACATTTACGCCGCTGAAAACATCATAAGCACCAAAGGATTGGCCAACGTTGTTTGCAATCAACACAGACATAGTAAGCAATTATAGTGAACGGAGTGGAACTTGCGTAGTGGCTCCAAGAAAAACGCGGCGCCGGGAAGAGGCGCCGCGTTTTTGACCGCAAGTTCACTCTATTTGCGGCAAGAAACCGGCAAAGAGGCCGGCCTCGTCCGCGCTCTAGTTCGTCTGCACAAAATAGTTTCTGTTCATCCACCCTTGCTGCCCATTGGCCAGACGCACCTGCGCCCAGGCACTGCCGCCGGGATCTTCCAGCACCGTGATCTGTTCTCCATTGAAGCCGACGCCAATCGACTCATAGTCGAGACCCGGGCCGGCGCGGAGATTCACAGCGGCGGCATTGATCGTTGCGGAGCCGGGCTCGAGTGCCGGGCCAGCGTCCGGGCTATCGCCCGCTTCCTCAGTCACAGAGCCGGCGCCAGCGGCTGCCGGCTCAGGCAAAGCCACTTCCTGTTCTGGGGGCATACCGTCATCGATAACCGGCAGATCCAGGCCATCAACCGCGGCGCCGCTCTCTTGGGCGTTGACCCACCCTTCAACACCGCCGGCCAAACGAATCAGCAGCCACTCGCCACCCCTGCTGCGGCCAAGTATGCCGGCCTGCTGGCGGCTGACAATTTCACCCAGCAGGTCCCCCTCTTCATCCGGAAAACGATAGAGTCGCAAAGGAGGCGGGCTTTCGTAAATATCTTGCGGCGATGGTGTTTCACTGCCTGGGCCAACGGCGGCAATGACAGCGGCGGGAAGGGAGGCCGACCCGTTAAAGAGCGGCTGCACGCCAATCCGCGCACGGCCGTCCGTGATCGATTCACCCCCTTCAGGCGCCGCGGCGCCTTCAACGGCCTCTTGATCCTCTTCGGCAGGGGATTCGACGCGGGTCTGCTGGCTTTCAGGGGCAGAGGCTTGTGCGGAAGCGGGCTGCTGCACGACGGCGCGCTCAAGATCCAGCGCGGGGTTCGTCGCCGTCTGTTCCCCCTTGTCTGCTGACAAAACCTGCGGTTTGCCGGGCCCGGACGCACTGCCCACGGAGGAAATCTCGTCTGTTGAATCTTGCCCGCGGGCCGACGGCCGATCCGCTGATCCAGCATCCTCCTGAGCAGTTGCGGCACCGGCAACGACTGCATCTTGGGGCGACTCTCCGGGCGGCGGCCACCAAACAATGGCAGCGAAGAGAATCAGAAGCAGCATCAGGGGCGGCGCCAACAAACCGATCGCGCGCTGGCTGCGCAGAGAGGCGTAGAGGGTGGGCAAAGCGCTCTTAACGGACGCAATCGCCATAGGAAAGGCAGACAAGGGCGAGGCGGGCCTTACAGATGACGCTTCTGACTTGCTCCCGGCGGCTTCTTCTGTGGCAATGAAGCTTACCTGTCCATAGATATCACAGCTGCTGTATTCAGAGAGGCAGAATCCACTTTGGTGGATCAGGTCAATTTCCAACGGCACAGCCAATCTATGACACTGGTTGGCGCTGTGCGGGTAGGCGAGCGCCGTGCTTGCATCCTCTTCCAAACCCAAGAAAGGGCATCTATCAATAGAGATATTGCTCGCGTAAAGAGGATCAAAAGCTCGATCTGGCGAATCGTTTTGCTCTCGCGCCACGTCATCGCTCCTTTGTGCCGTTTCTGGTCCGCGCCAACATCGATTTTTGCCAGCGCCAAGTAAGACCAAGCGGGTTGGCCACCCCACTAATCATAGTATGAAGTCTAGTCCTACCCAATAGAGAAGTCGTGAACCACCTGTGAATTCGTCGTGAATGGCTTTCAATGACGCAGGTGGCCGGGTGCGAATCTGCACCGTGTGCATATTATGTCAACAAATTGGGCTATTTGTCAAATAAAGAGCGGTGAATGGCCTTGTCCGACCATTCACCGCTGGAGAAGTACTACTTAAACCGAGAAACAGGCTATTCGGCAATCACCATCGGCAGATAGGACTGGACACGCACAAAGGGGGCGATACGATCAACGACGATGCTGGCGTACAGATCTTCATCGAACTGACCCAGCGTGCCGGAAGCGTCTCTAGCCCGGGCGCGGAAGGTGTAGATGCCATCGGGATCGCTCAGCTGCAGCTCAAACGCCTTCGTTGTCTGCGTTGTATTGGTGGCAAAAGCAAACCAGGTCGAATTGCCCGGACGCTGGAATTCCACATCAAACGTGGAAATACTGGTTCCCGGAGGGGCGATACCAGCCCACTCAACCATGAAATTGTCACCCGCCTCGGGTCCATCTGGATCCTTCTGGTACAAAGGCGGCGGTCCGAAGGGCACGATATAGGCCAGCGGCTCAGTCCAGACTGTTGTGCTGGCCTGGGGGCCGCCCCACGCCTGTTCGTTGCCGACATTGTCCACGGCGCGCGCACGGAATTCATAGGTGATCCCGTTCTGGCCTTGATTGAACTGCGTCGACGTCGCCGTGGTGTGGTAGACAAGCTGCTGCCACTGCCCGTTGACGACACGGTACTGCACATCGTAGTAGCGGATGCCGGACTCGCCTAGTTCTTTGGTATCCTGCCAGCTGACGGTGAAGAAATGGGGCGAGTTTTCAGGCAAAGGGTTCACGGTCGCCTGCGGCGCCTGCGCATCCACACGCGTCCATGTTTGGCTTGAAGCGGAACCAGAGGGGGCGGGCCCTTCATTGCCCGCATTGTCTCTTGCTCGCGCATAGAAATCGTAACGCTGCATATGTGCTGCGCCGGTGACATTTGTCTCCGTATTGGTCACCTGCGCCCGGCCGATGATCCAATTAGCCCCATTGTTGATGCTGTACCAGGCATCATACCAACGAATCCCGCTGCCGGGGGAGCCATCGGTATTCGGGGGATCATTGCCCTCCCATTTAACAATAAAGTCTGCCGGCGACCAGGAGCCCGCCGAGGGTTGATAGACATTGGCCACCGGGGCGACATCGTCGTTATTGACGTCGAACTCGATATAGAGGCGCGGCGTCAGCCCGGTCGCTGTTGCTTCCCTGGTGAAGTAATCACGTTCGAAATTCTGATCCGGCCGTTCATCCCCAACGAGGATAAGACCCTTGTTGTTCTGCGGGTTCTTCAGCCAATCCTTGACTTCATTGGTGATCGTGGTCACCTGCCAGCCAGGGGCGTTGCCCAACGTCCCGCGGCCGATCTCGCCTCCGTATGGGGGCATCGTGTTCCAGGTCACGAAGGGTTCATCCCATGCTTGTGTGATTTCGTGGGCGGCATAGCCCCGGCTGGTGTCACTGTCGCGGATAGCTGACATATAGACATGAAGCTCCGCTTTGTTGATTTTCGCGTCACTGGGGACAAAGTCTTCAACCTTGTACTTGAACAAGGGGCGCGTGGCGCCTGTTGAACCTGGCGAGAACCCGAACTTCATATTCGTCGAAGTCCCGAAGTTTCGATTCGGATCGCCAGAAGCGACATAGGAATCCTTGCTGGGCGGGATCCAGACTTCGCCCGCTTTTGCCTCAACGTTGGCGGGAAAGGCGGAGAATTCATCCTCCACGAATACAAGCCCGCCGTCTGCCGGTTCTTCGCCCTCTTGGGCCATCACACCGGTCACCATAACACTCAGTAACAGCAGCATAAGCAGCGGAACCCACACACCTGCACTTACCCTGCCACGCCGCAGCAGATCTCTTGGTCCGTTCATCATTGCCTCATACCTCCACTAATGCCTCACTTTTCAAAACAATCTTCTTGACTATCCAATATTCTATCGCACCTTGCTTAAGTGCCGGAACCGTATGCGAAAGGCTCTCATAGTCAATGCACAAATAAACCTACCAACAGTCACGGCCGACATTCGTAATAGTACCCTTCAAAAGGCCGGCTGCGCAACAGCGAATGGGCATCGCCGGGAAGGTGAACACCACAGCCCGCAAATCTCCGCAGCCAAACGGGAAAATGTTCCATAAAGAAACGAATTGCCTGGCTTGAACGTTTCACAGAGGAACATTTCCCTCCCTTCCATTGCCAAGCGCCAGATCCTGGCTGTATCCTGTTAGGGTGTGCAAGACACACAAAGGAAGCAGTCCGCTTTTTGGCCACTATGCACAAGAGCTTGGCCGGACAGTGCGTCCACGACCCATTCAGGACGCTGAGATCGATTGACAATCATCCACGCCGGGGCGCCAGGTTTTGCCCCGGCAGCTGGGAAGGAGTGAGTTTATTGATTTGATCAGCAGTTAGCGACTTCGTTCTCGATACTATTTCGCTGAATGTAGATTTGCTTGGTTAAGTTCAAATTTTGTCATGGGCTGCACAGACAGTTGTTTGTCATGCTCAAGAGTTTGCATCAATCCTTAGGAGGTAAAAAGTGGATAATCTTATTGGTGAATTACTCGGTACTATGATTCTGATCATTCTAGGTGATGGCGTTGTGGCCAATGTCGTCCTGGCAAAGAACAAGGGCAACAGTTCGGGCTGGATCGTGATTACGACCGGTTGGGCCATGGCGGTTATGGTTGGCGTGTTTGTCAGTATTTCCGCGGGCGCGCCGCAAGCAGACATTAACCCCGCCGTCACCGCAGGCAAATGGTTAGTGCTCGGCGTTTATACTCCAACCCAGGCGTTGGCGACCATGGCCGCGCAGGTGGTTGGCGCATTTATTGGCGCCATTGTCGTCTGGCTGGCCTACTTCCAGCATTTCGCGGCAACAGAAGATCCCGGCGGCAAGCTGGCGGTCTTCTCCACCGGCCCGGCGATTCGCAGCACGGTCTGGAACCTCGTTACCGAAATCATCGGCACGATCGTGCTGGTGTTTGGTGTCGGCGCCATTTTCAGCGGCGCGACAGCGCCCGACGGCCCCGCCTCCGGCTTAGGCCCGTACCTGGTTGGCGCCCTGGTCTGGGGCATCGGCCTCTCCCTTGGCGGCCCGACTGGATACGCCATTAACCCGGCGCGCGACCTCGGTCCGCGTATCGCCCACCAGATTCTGCCCATCCCCGGCAAAGGTGATTCCGACTGGGGGTATGGCTGGATACCGGTAGTTGGTCCACTGGTTGGCGGTGTCATCGGTGCTTTCATGTGGAGCATCTTCTTCTAAGAACGAATTTTGCGTCACGCAGTTGATAATCGAGGGTGAGTCAGACGTTCAACGATTTAAGGTTGGTGCACCGGGCGGTCGCGGGTTTTTGACTCATGCAAGAGCTGTGCCCGCCCGGCTCTTCCCTTCGTTTGAGCACTATACATAAGGAAATTCACAAATGAAAAAGCTTATCAATGAAATTGATGATGTCGTAACTGAACAGCTGCAAGGCATGGCCGCTGCCCATCCCGATGTATCTCAAGGTCCATTTCGATCCCAAATATGTTTATCCGCGCCGATGCGCCAGTCGAAGGCAAAGTTGCCATCGTTTCCGGTGGTGGCAGCGGCCATGAGCCCATGCACGGCGGTTTTGTGGGCATGGGCATGCTGGACGGCGCTTGCCCTGGCGAAGTGTTTACCTCCCCTACCCCGGACCAGATGTACGAATGCGCCAAGGCTGTGGACGGCGGTGCGGGCGTGCTCTTCATCGTCAAGAATTACACCGGTGATGTCTGAATTTCGAAATGGCCGCGGAAATGGCTGCATGCCGACGGCATCAAGGTGCAGAGCATCCTGATCGACGATGATGTCGCTGTAAAAGACAGCCTTTATACGGCCGGTCGCCGCGGCGTTGGCACCACCGTGTTGGCAGAAAAGGTCGTCGGCGCCGCCGCTGAAGCGGGCTACGACCTGGACCAATGTGCGGATCTGTGCCGCAAAGTGAACCAGTACGGCCGTTCCATGGGCATGGCCCTCACCTCCTGCATCGTCCCCGCCGCCGGCAAGCCAACCTTCGATCTGCGGAAGACGAAATTGAAATCGGCATCGGCATCCATGGTGAACCAGGCCAGAAACGCGATGAAGATGGACTCGGCCGACGAGATCACAGAAATGATGGCGCTCGAGATTCTCGAAGATGAAGCCTACACCCGCACCGTCCGCGAATGGGACAGCGAAGACGGTGACATGGGTCGACATTGAACTGACTGATCAGCCATTTGAGGAAGGCGACGAGGTCATTGCCTTTGTCAACAGCATGGGTGGCACCCCCGTCTCTGAACTGTATGCCGTCTATCGCAAACTGGACGCAGGTCTGTGAAGGTAACGGCATCAAAATTGTCCGCAACCTGATCGGCCCCTATATCACCTCACTGGAAATGCAGGGCATGTCGATCACTCTGCTCAAAGTAGATGAAGAAATCCTGAAATTCTGGGATGCGCCGGTCAACACCCCCGGCCTGCGCTGGGGCGCTTAACAACCGAGTTTGAAACCGGTAATCAAATCTAGCGATTACCGGTTTCTTTTCTTATCAGCAAGAAAGGTCATGCATATGCAGTAACAAGAGACCAAATTGTGCAGTGGCTTGGAAAAAACGGCCGGCGTCCTGAACGAAAACAAGGAATATCTCACAGAGTTAGACGCTGCTATTGGGGATGCGGATCATGGCATCAACATGGTCGTGGTTTCCCCAAGGTAATGGAAAAATTACCCACCGTCGCCGACAAAGATATCGGCAACATCCTAAAAACCACGGGCATGACGCTCATCTCCAGCGTAGGCGGTGCCAGCGGCCCCCTTTACGGCACCTTTTTCATGCGCAGTGGCATGGCCGTTTCCCTAAAGAAGAACTGGACAGTAACGATGCTTGTGGAAATGCTGCAGGCGGCGTAGACGGTATTGTGCAGCGTGGTCGTGCACAGCTTGAAGACAAGACAATGTATGATGCCTGGGCGCCGGCACTGGATGCCCTTAGCAAATCGCTGGAAAACGGGGACGATCTCGCTTGTGGCCATGGCGGCGCAGTCGACGCCGCCGAACAGGGCATGAAGGACACCATTCCCTTACAGGCCAAGAAAGGGCGCGCCAGTTATCTGGGTGAACGCAGCATTGGCCATCAAGATCCCGGCGCCACATCATCCTATCTCATGTTAAATGCATTCTAGAACAGTGCTTGAAAGCTAACGAGGACAGGCGCACCGTTTAGACATGTCCTGCCCACTATATCCCAAAAAAGGAGATTAAAAACATGACGAAATATGTAGCTGCAATTGATCAGGGAACCACCAGTACCCGTTGTATGATTTTCAATCACGCCGGTGAGCCGGTTGGCATTCACCAACTAGAACACGAGCAAATTTATCCCCAAACCAGGCTGGGTTGAACACGATCCGCTGGAAATCTGGGCACGCACCCAAGATGTCGTCAAAGGCGCAATGAAAAATGCCGGCGCTTACCGCCGCCGACATCGCCGCCGTCGGCATCACCAACCAGCGCGAGACCACCGTCGTCTGGGATAAAAACACCGGCAAGCCCTATCACAACGCCATCGTCTGGCAGGATACCCGCACCGACAAGATCATCAAGAGCTAGAAGGCACGCGTCGGCCAAAATCGTTTCCGCGACAAGGTGGGTCTGCCCCTGGCAACCTACTTCTCTGGCCCCAAAGTAAGATGGATGCTGGACAATGTGGAAGGCTTGCGCGAAGCGGCCGAAGAAGGCGACGCCATCTTTGGCAACATGGATACCTGGGTCATCTGGAACCTGACCGGCGGCCCCAATGGCGGCGCCATGTCACAGATGTCACCAATGCCAGCCGTACCATGCTCATGAATCTGGAAACACTCAGACTGGGATCGAAACCATCTGCGAAGATATGGGCATTCCACTGTCGATGCTGCCAGAGATCGGCCCTCCAGCGATCCCAAGTCTACGGCTACACGCTGGCCGACGGCCCCTTCGGCGGCAAGATTCCCGTTTGCTGGCGACTTGGGCGACCAACAAGCGGCCACCGTCGGCCAAGCTTGCTTCAGCCCCGGCGAAGCCAAGAACACCTACGGCACCGGCTGCTTCATGATCCTCAACACCGGCACCGAAATCGTGCCCTCCAAGAACGGCCTGCTGACAACCTTCTGCTACAAGTTTGGTGACGAACCGGCCGTCTATGCTCTGGAAGGCTCCATCGCCATCACCGGCTCACTGGTGCAATGGCTGCGCGACAATCTCGACTTCTTCGACTTCTCCCCCCACATCGAAGATTACGCCAAAGCGTTGAAGACAACGGCGGCGTCTACTTCGTGCCCGCCTTCTCCGGTCTCTTCGCCCCATACTGGCGTTCAGATGCACGCGGTGCCATCGTCGGCCTGACCCGCTATGTCAACAAAGGCCACATCGCCCGCGCCGCGCTGGAAGCGACCGCTTACCAGACCCGCGAAGTGCTGGATGCCATGAACGAAGACTCTGGCGTTGACGCTGACAGCGCTCAAAGTAGATGGCGGTATGGTCTACAACGACACGCTGATGCAGTTCCAGGCTGATGTGCTGGGACGTGCCGGTTGTTCGCCCGATGGTCGCTGAAACAACCGCTCTCGGTGCTGCTTATGCCGCTGGCTATGGCCGTTGGCTTCTGGAAGAACACCAGACGAAATGCGTCGACAACTGGGGTATCGACAAAACCTGGGAACCGACAGCCGAAAGCAATGCCAGCACGGAACTCTATCGCGATGTGGAAGAAGGCAGTCACCCGCACATTCGACTGGGTAGAATAAGTCCTATTGTGTTTGAGCAGGCCTGGGGTGACATCCCTCCAGGCCTGTCTTGTCTTGGGGTGCGCACCCATCGCAAGCTGCGCGACAGAGTTTGTTGGTGCGGCCTGTATTCTGACCCGAGGGAAGTGTCGTACAGACATTGAGGCAGGGGTATTCTATGCGCAAAATCGAAACTGAAGTTCTCGTCATTGGCGGCGGAGCGACCGGGGCCGGCGTTGTCCGTGATGCTGCCCTGCGTGGTTTCAAACGTGCATCGTGGAAGCCGCGACTGGTCACGGCACCACCGGACGGTACCACGGCCTGCTGCACAGCGGCGGCCGTTATGTGGTCAAGGACCCGAAAGCGGCAACCGAGTGCATTGAAGAAAACATCAGTTCTGCGCCGCATCATGCCCCATTGTATTGAAGATACGGGTGGATTTTTCGTGGTCACGCCCTGGGATGACGCCGATTTTGGCGACCGGTTCATGCAAGGCTGTGAGGATACCGGCGTGCCCGTGCGAAGAGATTTCCATCGCGCAGATGTTGAAGGAAGAACCCCTTCTCAATCCCGAAATCAGCCGCTGTTTCCGCGTGCCGGACGGCTCGGCCGATTCATTCTTGGCCGACATAGCAACGTTGCTGCCGGCCCGGCAGCACGGCGCGCAAATTTTCAACTACCATGAAGTTGTGCGCCTGCTGCGTGAGAAGGAAACAAGGTCGCGGGCGCCGTCTGCCACGATTTGGTCAGAGAACGAAGATGTTGCGATTCTACGCCGATATGGTGGTCAATGCCGTCCGGCGCCTGGGCGGGCAAGATGGCCGAAAACAATCGGCCTGGAGGTGAACGTCATTGCCGGCAAAGGCACGATGATTGCCGTCAGCCATCGCATGCTCAACACGGTCGTCAATCGCTGCAAAATGCCGGCGGACGGCGATATTATCGTGCCCATCCACACCGTTGCCGATCATCGGCACGACGGATGTTCAGCGTCGCCGGATCCAGACAGTTTCGCCATCGAGCCCTGGGAAGTGCGGTTGATGCTCGAGAAGGGGATAAACTGATGCCCGGCTTCAAGGAGATGCGCATGCTGCGCGCCTGGGCCGGCGTGCGTCCCCTTTACCAGGAAACAGCAGCGGCGGATACGCGCGATGTGACCCGCGCTTACACGCTGCTGGATCACAGCCGGCGCGATGGCGTCAACGGGTTTATCACCATCACCGGCGGCAAATGGACAACCTATCGCCAGATGGCCGAAGTTGCCGTCGATCGCGTCTGCGAAAAACTGGGAACGGAACGGCCGTGCCGCACGCATTTGGAGGTGCTGCCGGACCCATTTGACGAGCCGCGCAACAGCAAGGGCAATTATTGGCTCGGTTCACGCCTGGCACACATTGAAGAGCAAAAGACATTCGGGCAGCTTGTTTGTGAATGCGAACTCGTGACACGGGCTGACGTTGAAAAATTGCTGAGCAGCGGCGAGGCAAAGACGATCGATGATATTCGCCGCGATATCCGCCTGGGCATGGGACCTTGCCAGGGAGGATTTTGCACGTATCGCGCAGCGGGCATCATCCACGATTTTTCTGAGCAGACGGTCGAAGAGACCAATGTCACTATCCGCGATTTTCTACGCGAACGCTGGAAAGGGCTTGCGCCCATATTCGTGGGGCCCGCAGTTGAAGCAAGAGCGGCTCGATGAATTGATTTATCTCAGCGTCCTTAACAGCGATCACCTGCCCGGGGAATATGCGACCCGCCTGGGCCCCAAATTGTACGAACAAGGGACAGAGCTTGAAAGACCGGAGACAGCAAAAACATGAGTGAAGTATTGATCATCGGCGCCGGGTTCGCCGGGCTCACGGCCGCCTGGCAGGCAGCGAAACAAGGCCATTCCGTGCACGTTATCGCCAAAGGCTGGGGGGCGACGCATTGGCTCTCCGGCTGTATTGATGTAATGGGCTACTATCCGCTTGACGCGGAGAAGCCCCTCCCGTCTCCCGCTCAAGGCATCGCAGATATCGCTGCTGACAATTCCAGGCACCCGTACGCCCTGACCGGAGGCGAGACGGTGAAGGCAGCGCTGGCCGCGCTGCAAGCGTTATGCGCCACGGCCGGCTACCCGCTGCACGGCGAGCTCGATCAGAATTGGCTCTTGCCATCCGGCGTGGGCACGGCACGGCCGACCTGCCTGGCTCCGGAGACCATGACGGCCGGTGATTTGAAGCTTGACGAACCGATGTTGATCGTCGGCTTCAAACAGCTCCTCGATTTTTTCCCGGCGCTCATCGCTGACAATTTACGGGGTCTGGGCGTCGCCGCCACGCACATCACATTGGATCTGCCGGCGCTCAGACAACGGCACAGCACGGCGCCGGCGATGCTGGCTCTACTCATGGAAGAAGAGGCCTTCCAGGCGGAGTTGGCCGGCAGCCTGAGCGGCCACTTTGGGGACGCGGCCAGAATCGGACTGCCGGCGATCTTGGGTCAAAAACCAGATTTGCGCGTCAAAGAGGCGTTAGAAGCACGTTTGCAGCGCCCTGTTTTCGAGATCCCGGCGCTGACGCCCTCTGTCGCCGGAATGCGCCTGCAGCAGATTCTCGTCGATGCGATTCGCGAGTTGGGCGGCAGGGTAACGCCGGGGATCGAGGCTGTCGATTCTGCAAAGAGCAGCGGCAGCGTTACGGCCGTTTACACGAAGACTTCAACACGCAATGTGCCCCATCGTGCCGACCAGTTCATGCTGGCCACGGGAGGCATTCTTGGCGGGGGTATCAACACAGACTATCGTGGAAATATCCATGAACTCGTCTTTGATTTGCCGGTGACGGCTCCTGAGGATCATAGAGCGTGGTTCCACCTCGATTTTCTTGACCGCCGTGGTCACCCCATTTACCGTTCCGGGATCAGCGTCAATGAAACGTTCCAACCAGTGAATGACGCGAGCCAAGCGGTTTATGACAACCTTTTCTGCATGGGAACTACCTTAGCCCATGCCGAAGTTGTTCGAGAACGATCATTTGAAGGCGTAGCCGTGACGACGGGGTTTGCCGCGGCCCAACACCTGTAACAGATGAAGTATGATCGACTTTCTTTAGAATTAAGAATTCTCTTTCTGGGATAATCATATGTCCACTGACCAAGCGACCTTTCCTGAACTGACACTTGAATACTGCATCAAATGCAATATCTGCGTCTCCGCCTGTCCCGTGGCGGAAGTCACAGATCTTTTCCCCGGCCCTAAGTACGAGGCGCCACAGGCCGGCCGTTTCCGGCAGGCGATGCAGCCCTCACCAGACCATTCGGTCGACTACTGCTCCGGATGCCGCGTCTGCAACGAGGTCTGCCCCACCGGCGTCAAGATTGCCGAAATAAATGCCAGAGCGCGCGCCGCTATGTCCACGAAGAACGGCATTCCCCTGCGTAATCGTTTATTGGGTCGCAATGAGATGCTGGGCAAGCTCGGCAGCACATTTCCGGCATTGGCCAATTTTGGTCTGCACAATCCCTTAAGCCGCGCCGTCGCCGATGGGCTATTCGATGTCGCCAAAGGGGCGCCGCTGCCACACTGGAGCAAAGAACGATCCTTCAAACGGTGGTTCGAAAAGTCCTCATCCAGACGCCTCAAAGCGGAGAAGAAGATCGCTTATTTCCACGGCTGCGGCACCATGTACTATGAGCCCTTTATCGGCATGGCCGCCGTCGCTGTCTTTGAGCACAATGGGTACGAAGTTATTGTCCCCGATCAGAACTGCTGCAGCCTCCCTATGCTCAACAATGGTGAATTTGACGCCGCCGGGAAGCTGTTTGATGACAATGTGAGCAAACTTTCTGACGTTGTAAGGCAGGGATTACCGATTGTGGGCACAACGCCAAGTTGTACACTCACGCTCAAGGATGAAGCGCCGGAGCTGCTCGGCCGCCATGGAGACGCGGCTCAGGCAATGGGAATGTCCGTCTGGGATATATTCGAATGGCTGCGCGAACTGCACGCGCAAGGGGATCTGAAAACGGATTTCCATCCGCTCGACATGGTGCTGCCCTACCACGCGCCCTGCCAATATCGCGCTCACCGCATCGGCAAACCAGCCCTGGATATTCTGAAGTTGATACCGGGCCTGGATATTCGTGAGAGCCATGCGCGCTGCTGCGGCAGCGCCGGCACCTACGTCTATAAGAAAGAGAAATATGAGATCGCTATGGCCGTCGGCCAGGAGCTTTTTGACTTCGTCGAAGAACAGGGCCCGGACGTAGAAATGACGGCCTGCGATACAGAAACCTGCCGCTGGCAGATTGAGAAGGGGACGCAGCTGCCATCGCGGCACCCGATTGAAATCCTGGCCGCTGCGTACGGCCTTTACGATCTCGATCAGAGAGTTCTGGCGAAAGAGTAGGTCGCCTTGTTTATGTGACAGCATCCGCAGCAGACCCTTGCGGCGTCTTTTGCCAAGGGGGAAAATCCAGAGCTGTAGGGAGGCTTGAAGCTTCTGGATTGTGCAAGAAATCTTTGGAGATGAGTGAATTGCCTAGGGTTCCAAGCGAGGCGTGGGAATGGATGTGGGCGCCATACGACAGCCAGACCTATGCGCTTGTGCTGGACCAGATTGCTGCAGACGATATTGTGCTGGAAATCGGGGCCGGCGATTTGCGCCTGAGTCGTCGCATGGCCGCGAAAGCAAGACGAGTCTATGCGGTCGAGATTAACCCATCGTTGTGCAGCAGGGGCGGCAGTGAGCTGCTCCCAAACTTGCAGCTCACTATCGGCGACGCGCGGACGGTCCTCTTCCCGCAAGATATCACTCTGGCTGTCCTTCTGATGCGTCACTGCACACACTTTGCGCACTATTTCGATAAACTTCGAGCGGTTGGCTGCCGCAAGCTTGTCACCAATGCGCGGTGGGGCATGAATGTGGAAACGATTGATCTGGGCATAATGCGCCCGGCCTTTCAATCCGTAGAAATGGGTTGGTACGCCTGCCGCTGCGGCCGGCGTGGATTCAAAGCGGGGCCACCCGAGGCTGTGACGGGGGCCACTGTGGAACAGACCTGGGAGGTCGACGCCTGTCCTGCCTGTCTTCCCACACATTTGATGGGATCAGCGCATGTCTAAGTCTAAAGAATCAGTTCAGGGATCGCCATGGTAGGGATTGTTATTGTTTCACACAGCGCCAAACTCGCGGAAGGTGTTTACGAGCTGGCGGATCAGATGGTGCAGGGAAGGGTACCCATGGCCACGGCCGGCGGGATCGATGACGCGGAACAGCCCATCGGCACAGATGCGATGAAGGTGCTGGAGGCTATTCAGGCTGTCTACAGTGATGACGGCGTCGTCATTCTGATGGATCTGGGCAGCGCCCTGTTGAGCGCGGAGATGGCGCTTGAATTCCTGGACTCCGAACAGCGCGAGAATGTCTATTTGTCATCGGCTGCTCTGGTCGAAGGGACCATGGCCGCCGCGGTTCAGGCTTCCATCGGCGGCACACCACAGCAGGTGATCGCCGAATCAAAGGGGGCGCTGGCGATAAAGACGGACCAGCTCGGCGAAACGGCAGCCGGCGAATCTCCGGCAGTAGAAACGGCCGTTTCTGGCCCAGCAGGTGCAGCGGAAGAACTACTACTCGACGTGCCCAATAGACTGGGCCTGCATGCACGACCCGCGGCTCTATTTGTGGCCAGGGCGGGTGAATTCCAGGCGGATATACGGGTATTCAAAGGGGAGAGACAGGCGAACGCGAAGAGCATCAACCAGGTTGCCATGCTGGGGGCGCGCCAAGGCGACGAACTACGTATTGCTGCCGTGGGAGAGGATGCCGCCGCCGCCCTGGCGGCTCTTCAAGATCTGGCGGACAACAATTTTGGCGATGTGGACGAGGAGCAGGGCCCTACCGTGTCAGCGGGCGTTCCAATCCCCTCTGCCGGCGAAGATTCTTTGATGGGCATCCCCGTCTCACCGGGCATCGCCATCGGAGCGGCCGTTTTATACAAACCATCTCTGCCGGAGATCGAGCGTTATCCGGCAGCGGATGCCCAAGGCGAATGGGAACGGCTGCAGGAGGCTATCGCGGAAGCAATCAGGGAACTAGCGCTTATTCAAAGCAGGGCAGTCGAGCAGGTAGGCCAATCAGAAGCGGCCATTTTTGAAGCCCACGCCTTGATGCTCGGCGATCCCGAGTTAACTGAAACCGCGCGCGAGCTTCTTTTTGATGAGCAGATCAACGCGGAAGCGGCGTGGCAGCAAACGATCTCCAGCACGGCCGAAGGTTATCGCGCCATAGACAACGAATACATGCAGGCTCGGGCGGCTGATGTTGAAGATGCCGGCCACCGTGTTCTGCGTCACTTGATGGCTCTTGAACCCCCTGCCATGGATTTCTCCGCGCCCTCGATCCTGGTTGCCGCCGATCTATCCCCTTCGGACACGGCCCAACTAGACCCGAGCCGGGTGCTCGGCATCTGCACGGAACTGGGCGGCGCGACATCACACAGCGCAATTCTCGCTCGCGGACTAGGCATTCCAGCGATTGTCGGCCTGGGCAGCAGGCTCTGGTCGCTGCAGGACGGGCAATTGATCGCCATGGATGGTCAGGCGGGCCAGCTTTGGCTGCACCCTGCGGAGAGTGAGTTGGCCCAATTGGGAGAACAACAAGCGCGGTGGCAAGAAGCGCAGGAAAAGGCACGCCAGGAAAGCAAGCAGGCCGCAGTGACGTTAGATGGTCGCGCGATCGAAGTCGCGGCCAATATTGGCGGCCCAAACGATGTCCCGCTGGCCCTGGAGTATGGGGCGGAAGGGGTTGGGCTGTTCCGCACGGAATTCTTATTCCTGGATCGAGAGGTGGCACCGACAGAAGAAGAACAGTATGAGGCTTATCGACGAGCCGCCGATGGGTTGGGAAAGCGGCCCTTGATCATTCGCACACTGGACGTCGGCGGGGACAAACCGCTGCCCTATCTTGATTTAGGGAAAGAAGAGAACCCGTTCCTGGGGTGGCGCGGCATTCGCTTCTGCCTGGAAAAGCCGGAAATCTTTGAGCCTCAGCTGCGCGCAATCCTGCGCGCAGGGGCGGAGCGCAATATGAAGATCATGTTCCCCATGGTCGGCACGATCAGTGAACTGCGCGGGATCAAGGACAAGCTGGATGAGGTGAAAACGGCTCTGGCAGCGGAAGGTGTCGATTTTGATGCGCATATGCCTGTGGGAATCATGATTGAGGTCCCGTCGGCCGTGGCCGTCGCCGACATTTTGGCGGCGGAAGTCGATTTCTTCAGTATCGGCACCAATGATCTGACCCAATATACGATGGCCGCCGACCGGGGGAACAGCAAGGTGGCCAGCCTCGCCCAGGCCCTAGATCCGGCCGTCCTGCGCCTGATTGACCAGACGGTCAAAGCCGGGCATGAAAACGGGATTTGGGTCGGCATGTGTGGAGAACTCGCCGGCAGCCCTCTGGCGGCGCCACTCCTAGTCGGGTTGGGATTGGATGAATTGAGCATGAGCGCTCCCTCTATCCCCGCGGTGAAAGAGTCGATTCGCAGTATGACCATGGCGGTGGCGCGCCAGCTGGCAGACAGGGTGCTGAAATTGGAATCGGCCGCGGCCGTGACTGAGTATCTATCCTCATTGGGCAATTGAGCAAGCCGGCAGCACTTCTTCGCAGCGGCAGACAGCCAAATCTAAACAACTCCTTCACAGGAAGAGGGCCATCCTCTGTTTCAATTCACCCGGTTATGTTGTAGAATATCGACATAATGAATTCACCTTATGACAACAGCGGCTGGGAGGCCGATGATCTCTCCTGGTTATCCCTCGTCAGGCGTGTGCTGCCATTCCTATTGTTTTTCGTCGTCGTGGCTGCGGGTTTAGGCGCCGTTTTTCTCTTCTTCAGCCCGGCCGATGGGCAGGCTGAAGTCGTCGCCGCTGTGAGAAGCGCCGGTCTTTCAGCCCCCTTTTACAAGCCGGCGCCGCCCAAACCAGTCACGCAGCGCCTGGTGCAAAGCCCGGCGCCTTTGCGCATCGCCATCGTCTCCGGGCATCGCGGCAATGATGCCGGTGCTGTTTGCGATGACGGCCTGACAGAGGCGGAGGTGAATTACAGCATCGCCCAGCAGGTCGTTTCTAATCTGCTTAACTATGGCATACGTGCAGAACTGTTCGATGAGTTTGACGACAGACTTTACGGCTTCAGCGGCACGGCATTGGTCTCGATCCATGCCGATTCTTGCGCCTACTATCACGAGGATGCGACAGGGTATAAGATCGCGGGCTCCTATATGACTGATTCAACTCTATTAGAGAATTGTATCAACCAGTCTTATAGTTCCGTAACACAGCTGCCTTATCACGCCAATACGATGACGGTAGACATGACCGATTACCACGCCTTTCAAATCATCGACGTAGGCACTCCGGCAATCATCATCGAGACAGGATTCATGAATCTTGATCGGGAGATGCTGACGACAGAGAATGAACTGCCCTCTCGTGCGATAACGGAAGGATTATTCTGTTACATTAATACGGTGCGCGGCGAAGCAATGAACGCGCCGGCCAGCTCGTCATAGAAGCAGGCATTCTCTAGGAAGGACTCAGCCAACATGGCAGCAGTTTCGCTTATGCAACAAGCTAGAACAGCTATCCGCGAGGGACGGCTTGTGGAGGCGCGCCGGCTGCTGCGTCAGGTTATCCACGAAGAGCCACTTAACCACGCGGCCTGGCTGCTGCTGGCGAAAGCGACGCCTGACCGACAAGTTGCCGCGCAATATATTGAACGCGCCCAGCAGCTGCAGCCGCAAAGCCCCCTTGTCCAACAGGCGCAGGAAGGATTACATAGCAGGAAGACCCCCACTTCAAGCGGGCGAAACCTGATATCTGGGCGGGCATTTGTCCTCCTGGCGGGGGTGCTGCTGCTGCTTGGTGCGGTCGTCGTCACGCTCGGCGGTGGGTTGTGGCAGCAAGTTACCGCCTTGCAAAGCGAAGCGGGGAGTTCGGAAGCGATCGCGGCGGCCGCGTTAGCAGCGGGTCAAGAGAACTCCCTTCCAGCGGAAAAACATGCGGCCACTGAGTCTGTGAAGTCCGATGCGGAATCCGCCCGCCTCCTTCAGTCAAACACAGAGGAAGGAACAACGCTAACGATCCCTACGGTGGAGCCGACGCCCACCATAAGAAGCGGGGAGATTCTGCTTGAAGAAGCGGCGTCCTCCTCGCCGGCAGCAGCGCGCTCCGCATCAAGCGAGGCGCTGCCGGCGGCGATTCTGGCCGGTATCGAAGTCGAAGCATCATCGAGTGCAGGGGCGAGCGCCGGCTCAGAAGAAGTGTCTAGTTCTATGTCCGTCACGGAGCGCGAAGGCGTAGGGGAGCGAGCCGGCGCAGATGGCGAAGCTGAAGATAGGGCGGACACGGCCGTGGACAGTGCGGCCTTTGCGGAGATCTCCGATCTACAAGAGGAAATTCAAGATCTGGCCCAAGTAGAGAATGAGGCAGCGGCAGAGCAAGCGGCGTTTGCTGTCGATCCGGCGCAAGCCACTGCGGGAGAGCGCTGGATAGATGTCAACCTGACCACACAAACGTTGACTGCCTACGAGGGGGATACTCCCGTGTTGTTCTCGGCTATATCGAGCGGGATGTGGCAGTTTCCAACCGTAACGGGCCAGTACCAGACGTGGATGAAACATGAAGCACAAAATATGTCGGGCTACCATTTAGGGTACAATTACTATCTGGAGAATGTGCCGCATGTGATGTACTTCTTCGAAGATTACGCCATTCACGGCGCCTACTGGCACAATAATTTTGGCACGCCCATGAGTCATGGGTGTGTGAATATGAATACGATAGATGCTGCATGGCTCTTTGATTGGGCTCCGTTGGGCACCGTCGTCAACATACACCATTAACTCTTTCTACTCCAAAGGGATAGGGAGCAGGGTCGGAGGGAAACGTCATGCCACTCAACATCATTGTCGGCTGTCAATGGGGAGACGAGGGAAAGGGTCATATCACGGATTTGCTCGCCGCAGAGGCCACTATCGTGGCCCGTTATAGTGGGGGGGATAATGCGGGACACACGGTAACAATCGGCGATGATACCTATAAGTTGCATCTAATCCCTTCGGGAATCATTCACCAGGGCGTGCTCTGCCTGATTGGCAACGGCGTGGTCATGAATCCGGCGGTCATACTGCGTGAAATGGATGAATTGGCTGAGCGGGGAGTCGATGTGAGCGCGCAGCGGCTCAAGATCAGCCCCAGAACGCACTTGATCACCCCGGCGCATATTGCCCTGGATAAAGCGCGAGAAGTTAGTCGTGGCAACGAAGCGATCGGCACCACGCTGCGCGGCATTGGTCCCGCCTATACGGATAAGGCAAGGCGCACCGGTTTGCGCGCCGGGCTGTTCTTGGACAAGGAGGCGCTTGCTGAGGCGGTGTTCGCGCACGTTCGTGAACATAACGAGACGCTGGTGAACATATACGGGATGGCATCCTTAGATCCTGAAGGAATCGCGGCCGATTTCGCCGGTTTTGCGGACCGCCTGGCGCCTCACCTGGTCGACACTGATTTGCTGATTGATGAAGCGATTCTGGACGGCCGATCCGTACTCGCCGAAGGCGCGCAGGGGACGTTGTTGGATGTCGATCATGGCACATATCCTTTTGTCACCAGTTCCGCCCCCACCGCGGGCGGCGCATTAACCGGTTTAGGCGTTGGACCCAAACATGTCGAGCGCATTGTCGGGGTGGCCAAGGCCTTCACAACGCGCGTCGGCAGCGGCAGCTTCGTTACTGAGTTGGCTGGTGATGCAGCAATGCGCTTGCGGGGCACGGGAGCAAATCCATGGGACGAATATGGCACAACCACGGGGCGTCCTCGGCGCGTCGGGTGGCTGGATCTTGTTATCTTGTATCATGCCCGCCGCATCAACAGCCTGACGGAAATCGTGGTCACGAAGCTGGATATTCTCAGCGGCTTCGCAGAAATCCCCGTCTGCGTGGGCTACGAGCTTGACGGCCGGCGCATCGAGCATATCCCCGCCGATCTGGCTGTTCTTGAGCGGTGTAAGCCAGTTTATGAAATCCTGCCGGGGTGGGATGAAGACATCATGAATGCGCGCGGTTTGGATGATCTGCCGGACAATGCGCGTCGCTATGTTGATTTTATCGCGGACAAGACAGGTGTGCCGGTCAGCCATATTAGCGTTGGGCCGGGAAGAGCACAGTTCATCCCCGTTCTATAGTGCAAGAAAAAAGGCGAAACGGCCCTGAGCCATTTCGCCTCAAATAAACGTGTGAATCACGCCTGGGCGTTAGATGTGGATGGGCTCACCCTCCACCCCATGGGCGGTCTCCATCAACACCTCGCTCAGGGTGGGATGGGCATGTACATTGCGCGCAATTTCTTCGGCCGTCAGCTCGGCGTTGTGTGCCAGTGTCAACTCCGGCAGCAACTCTGTGACATCGGGTCCGACCATGTGCGCGCCGAGGATCTCCCCATATTTCGCATCAGCCACAATCTTCACAAAGCCTTCTTTTTCACCCAGGCCCAGCGCTTTGCCGTTGGCAATAAACGGGAACTGGCTGACGTTCAGCTCATAGCCCGCTTCCTTCGCCTGCGCTTCCGTATAGCCGAAGCTGGCCACTTGCGGGACTGAATAGGTACAACGGGGCATCATGCGGAAATCAATGGCCATCGTTTCGTGATCGGCTATCGTTTCGGCGGCGACGATGCCCATTGCCGAAGCAATATGGGCCAGGCGATAGTCGGTGGCCACGTCACCAATCGCGTAAATATTGGGGACATTGGTGCGCATCTGTTCATCAATAGCGATGTTGCCACGATCGGTAAGTTTGACGCCGGCGCTTTCCAAGCCGATGCCCTCCACATTGGGCTGGAAATTGATGGCCAGCATGACCTGATCCGCCTCCAGTGCGGCGCCGTCCTGCAAGCTCACCTTAACCCCTTTGTCTGTCTTCTCTACCGCGTCCACGCGCGCGCCGGTTTGGAAGTTAACGCCCAGCTTCTTATACGCCTTCTCTAAGACCTTTGAAACTTCGGGGTCTTCATTAGGCAGCAGGTGGGGCATCATTTCTAAGATGGTCACTTCGACGCCGTAATTGGCCCAGATATAGGCGAATTCAACGCCAATCGCCCCGCCGCCAATAATAATGATGCTCTGCGGCACGCTGTCGGACGTAATCCCTTCAATGTAAGAGATGATTCGTTCGCCATCAAATTCTACGCCTGGCAGCGTCCGCGGGCGCGCACCGGTAGCGATGATGATTGAATCCGCCTCCAATGTTTTCTGATCCCCTTCATTGAGCGAAACCTCAACCGACTTCGCGCCTGCCAATGCGCCGGTCCCCTCAAAGACATCAATCTTATGTTTGCGCATCAAGAAGCCGACGCCTTTAACGAGGCGGTCTGACACCTGGCGGCTGCGCTTGAAGGCTACGCCATAGTCCAGCTCGAGATCTTTGAAGTCAAATCCGAATTCCTTGCCGCGATGCTGCAAGGTATGCGCCACTTCGGCGTTCTTCAACAAAGATTTGGTAGGGATGCAGCCGATATTGAGGCAAACGCCACCCATAAATTCTTTTTCAATGATTGCGACTTTTTGCCCCAATTGAGCAGCGCGAATTGCGGCTACATAGCCACCGGGACCGGCGCCCAAGACAACAACATCATACTTATCAGCCATTTTTTTCTCCCTGACTAGCTGTGATTTCTCGTGCAATATGCCGGGCAGTTATTGGAGATAGGCGTCACGCAATTAGGCTACCCAACATGAAGAATTATAGCGTTATTGCCTTTGATTATCACCTATGCGCACTATTTCGCTATAATCATGATCATGGGATTTCCGCTTTGGACTCTTTTTGGCATGGGCTTGACGGCGGGTGCGGCCTTGCTCGTGCTGTTGATCGCCTACATCGCCCAATCACCGCGATTGCTTAGCCGCCTTGGTTTATCTGGTTCGCGGCTCGATCTGAGAGCCCGTGCGTTCACAGGATACGCGCTGGCTCTGCTGCTGTTGGCCTTTGGTTTTTTCATCGCCGGTGTGCCGCTGGATGGGACCCCGGTTGAACCTGAAGCAGAGGCGATTGCGGCAGCAACGGCGATCATTGACACAAACGAATCGGGCGCCATGATCCTGCTGGCCACAGCCACACCTGAGCCCGGGGTTAGGGAAGAGAGTTCGGCGGGAGAAAACGATAGCGAGAGCGCGCCCGCTTCCGGTGCGTTCGCCGGCCCGCCCCCATCCGCACAAACGGCCACGGCGGAAACGCTCGCCGCCACCGCGGAAGAGGAAGCCGCGTCGAATACAGCCACCCCGCTGCCCACAGCGACAAACACACCCACGCCCACAGCAACCCATACAGCCACGCCCAGCCCCACGCCGACATTGACGCCCACGCCGACGCTGACGCCTACGCCGATATTTGAGGACACGGCCGTGGTCAATACGGGCACCAGCACGCTGTGGGTTAAGCGCACACCCGGCGGGCAAGATATCGCCATCCTGGGCGGCGGCGACAGGATCGTGCTGCTGCCTGGGCACGCCAATGTGGGCGGCAACTTGTGGCGCGAGGTCAGTACGGTAGAGGGAGCGGTAGGCTGGGTCCCCGAATCCTATCTCGATCTACAATCTGAGCTTGAAAGTGAAGCTAACTAAACGCCCAACCACTTTCAGCTACTTCGAAATTCTGGAAGCCTGTAAGGAGCCTGGTTGTGTCCTCTGCCGCCTCGGCCAGCGATCGGCGCAGCGCCATCTAACCAGTTTGATCTATGACAGCGTCAATGACATTCCCCTGCGGGCCACGCTTAGAGATTCCTATGGGTACTGTCACGAACATGCCTGGCTGCTGCCGGAATCAGGAGAAAGCGCGCCGTTGGGCATCGCCATTGTCCATCGCGACATCCTGAACACGCTGCGCGCCCGTTTGCAAGAAGGCGCTTATGGGAAAGAGCGCAAGATCTCCCTGCGGTCGGCTGTCGCCGGCGCGCTTGATCCACAGCGCGGCGCTGCTTCAGATAGTTCGCCGCACCTGGCGGCACAGGCGCTTTGCCCCGCCTGTGAGCGACAGAGGGAAGCCGAGCAGATGGCTTTCGCTTCCTTGCTGGATGCCCTGAACAAGAACGACCAACCTATGCGCGAGGCTCTGGCTTTGTCCGACGGTTTATGTATTCCCCACCTACGCGAAGCGTTGAGCGCCGCTGGAAGCCAGCAAGCATTTGAGGCGCTCTTGGCCATCACAACCGGGCAGTTGGACGCACTTATCGCTGATCTGGATGAGTTTATCCGCAAGAACGATCACCGTTTCCGCGACGAAAGGATTTCGACAGCCGAGCGGGAGAGCTGGCGGCGCGCCCTGCAGCGCACATCGGGGAAGCAGGTAGATCAACCGGACAGGTAAGCTTCCAGCGCCGGCAAATTGGCAGCCAGGGACAAGGGAGGCGCGGCCATCTCCACGGCCGTTCCCGGATCTTTCAATCCGTGGCCGGTCAACACACAGACAGCGGTTTTAGCCGTCGGATCAATCTCCCCCCGTTCGATTTGCTGCTTCAGCGCGGCAACACCGGTCGCCGATGCCGGCTCAACAAAGACCCCTTCTTTTCTGGCGAGGAGCTGCCAGCTCTCCAAGATCTTTTCATCGGTGACGGCCGTTATCAGGCCGTCTGATTCGTCCAAAGCTTCTAATGCCTGCCGCCAGCGCGCCGGGTTGCCAATGCGAATGGCCGTGGCAATCGTCTCCGGCTTTTCGACAATCTCTCCGTGAACGATGGGCGCAGAACCGGCAGCCTGTCCACCCAGGATACGCGGTAGGCCCCGGTCATATTGTTTATAGCCCATCCAATAGGCGGTGATATTGCCGGCATTGCCAACGGGGAGGCAATGCCAATCCGGTGCACGCCCGCCCAGCTGATCGCAGATCTCGAAGGCGCCCGTCTTCTGTCCTTCCAGGCGCCACGGATTGACGGAGTTCACCAGGGCTATCGGCCGGCGTTCCACAATTTGGCGCACCATGTCCAGGGCATCATCAAAGGAGCCGTCGATGCTGATCACTTCCGCCCCATAGGCCAGGGAAGCAGCCAGTTTGCCAAGCGCGATTTTCCCTTCAGGCACCAAAACAAGGCAGCGCAGGCCGGCGCGCGCGGCATAGGCGGCGGCGCTGGCGGCGGTATTGCCCGTGCTGGCGCATATGACGGTTTTCGAGCCCTCTTTGAGGGCCTGCGTCATAGCCGCCGTCATACCGCGATCCTTGAACGATCCTGTCGGATTCAACCCCTCGTACTTAAGATACAGCCGCAAACCGGCATCCGGCGCCAGAATCTGCGCCAGGCGCGGCGCTTCGATCAGGGGTGTAGCCCCCTCATTGAGAGACACAATCGTCGTCTCGTCGTCAAATGGTAGATAATCCCTATATTCGCGTATGACGCCTCGCCATCTTTCCATTATCTTGCACACAAAAAGAAGGGCGCGGCGAGGCCGCACCCTTCACTGAGTTCCTTTCGGTAAGTTCGCTTGCCCTGCTGCTACTGCGCTGCCGGAATAATCAAAGTCTGGCCGACTTCAAGGGCAAAGGGCTCTACAATGCCATTGGCCTCGATCAACTTCGTCCAAAGTATATCGTGCTTGAAGGCAACGCTGTAAACCGTATCTCCATTCTCAACGACATAGGTCGTTTCTTCGGCGAGCGTATCTTCGCCCGCCGCCGGCTCCGCAGCCGCATCTGCTTCCTCTGTGCCCGGCAGGGGAGGAATAACCAATTCCTGCCCCACATCAATTTGTTCGCCAATAATACCGTTGGCAGCCGCGATCTCCGTCCAATTCAAACCAAAAAGGGCCCCTATCGCAGACAGGGTATCGCCGGCCTGAACCACATAGGTTTCGGGCCGCTCATTCGCTTCGACGACCACACCCTCCGCGGCATCAGCGGCCGTGCTTTCCGTGCTTTCTGGTGCAGCTTCCTCTGCTTCCGTCTCTGCGGTGGTTTCAACCCCTTCTGCCGCTGCGTTATCCGCGCCGGGGAGGATCAGGACCTGCCCAACGAAGAGGCTTGCCGGATCGGTTATGCCGTTCACTTCCGCCAGGTCCAGCCAGTTTATGCCATAGAGCAATCCGATGCGGTACAGGTTCTCGCCGACGGCTACTGTATGCGTTCCCGGTGTATCGGCCGTTTCAGCAGCAGAGGATTCCTCAGCTGCTCCGGCGTCTCCGGAAACAGGTTCTTCCGGAGCAGTCACTTGCGGCGCGGCCTCAGCGGCTGCTTCCTCAGAGGCTGCTTCCGCGTCCTCCGCATTGGCTTCAGGCGCCGCATCCTCGACTGCGGCCGCATCTTCAACCGCGGGCGCGTCCTCTGTCACCGCTTCCTGGTCTGCGGCGCCGGGCTCTTCCAAGGGCGCGTCAGCATCTGCCGGATAGGCTTCTTCGCCCGGCAGGGCCTGCATGGGCTCGGCCGGCTGGGCGTCGGCTGGATAGGCTGCGGGATCGACTTCGGGGATAGTGACTGGCGCTTGCGGCGCAGTTGTGTCCGCGCCGGCGTCGGGATCATTGTACCCCCCCGGCAGCGGCCTCTCACAGGCCGCAAGGAACAGGCTGGCGGCCAATAAGACGACGATCAGATAGAACCAATTCTTGCGCGGTGTCATTTCTTCACCTCCACACAAATGCCCGAAAGGGCAGTCGTGTTTCGACATCCTTCAGTAGCAAATAGACACGTAACCATACGATGCTAATATAGCATGAGGGTGGCTTTACGTAAAGTTAGGCGATACCCGCGGGAAACTGTCTTTCGCACAAGGCAGGGAGCAGCTTCACCCAGGGCAAGCATCCTAGATCGCCGCGGCCCAAGAATCAAGACTTTTCGCGGGGGGCACCATAGAGCCACCAATATTCTGACTGCGGGTAGGCATCCTGTAATTCCTCGGGCCACACGAAATCACCAGGGACCCAACGCGACCGCAGCCGTTTATCTAACAGCGCGGTGCGCGCGAGGACGCGATCATCCAGCTGATAGGGAGCCAGCTGCAGGTAATCAGTGAGCGCGGCTATCATTGCCCGCGCTTCAACGGCCGTGCCATAGCTGCTCTTGGCCTGCGCGCGACCCTGTTCCAGATCCTTCAAGTACTCTTCCCACTGACGCAGGCGGGCGTCAAGCTCACGATGCGCTTTCTCTTCAAAGCGTACCGTGCGTTCTTCCAGCGCCCTGTTGAATTGGGCAACCGCTTTGTCTACTTCGGCCTGCTGTTCTTCACTCAAGGAGTCGTAAAGAGCCAGCAAGCGCTGTTGGCGCATCAGGTAACCACCTAATGTGAGCGCAGGCATGCCGCCTTGAGACAAATGCCAGAACAAGACGTCGCTGTTGAGATATTGCTCCATTTCCGCGACCATTGTCGACAAAACGCGCACATCCTGAGTCAATTTATCATCACCTTGTGCCACGAACGCACCTCCTATTCCTCTTAGGTTTGTTGTACTTGATATGATAGGCTGATGTAAGCGCACAGGCAACAGTACCGGCTGGGCCAACCCGCTATCTTGCGCGGTCAAGGGGCGTAGGTATAATTTCCGCGCCATGAAATGGACCCCACGCCTGAAGTCACATCTTCCCCAAACGCAATCTGCCCGCGCAAGTTGGCGCCGTCTGCGCTTCTCACTCTTGGTGGTCGCCGCAGTTTTGTTAGCAGCGGCTTGCCGCAGCGCGCCCGAGGAAACAACCCCGGCGCCTGTGGCTGAGAGCCAGCAGCCCGGCGCAACGGTGATACCGCTAGAGGAGCCTACGTCGCGGCCGGCACCGACAGCGACGCCGCCCCCCCCTTCGCCCACACCACAACTGGCGGCGCTGGTTAATGGTCATCCGATTCTGCTCGAAACCTTCGAAATGGAGCTGATGCGCTATGAAACGGCGCAGGCGGAACTCGGTCTGGTACCCGGCGCTGATGGTCAGGATTACCGGCAGCTCGTGCTTGACGCCCTTGTCGAACGGGAGTTGATAGGCCAAGCCGCAGCCGCGGCGGATATCTCAATCAGCCCGAACATGGTCGACGACAAATTCGAGGAGCTGGGCCAGACGCCAACTTTTGAGCAATGGTTGGCCAATAATCATTGGACACCTGACGAATTCAAGAAAGCCCTGGCGGCAGAAATGCTGGCGGAAGCCATGATCGCCGAAATCACCACTGATGTTCCCTACGCAGTTGAACAGGTACGAGCCAGCTATATCCAGGTGGATGATGCGGCCACCGCTGAAGCTATCGTGAGCCAGATCAATGAGGGCGTTGATTTTGGGGACCTGGCAGTTCGCTATTCGCGCGATTCGCTCACCGGGCCAGCGGGCGGCGATCTCGGCTTTTTCGCCCGGGGGTCCTTGCTTGTCCCAGAACTGGAAGAGGCCGCCTATCAGTTAGAGACTGAAGAGGTAAGCGGCGTGATATCGGTGACAGATCCGGCTGACGGCAAAGTAACGCACTATATTATCAAAGTGACAGAGCGGGACCCGGAACGGCCGCTTAATGCCAGATTGCGTTCGCAGTTGATGCAGGAACAATATGAGGCTTGGCTGGATGACGCGAGGTCTAGGGCCACGATCACTTATCTGCTGGACGCGGGATAGTGTTCACGGCTCAGGAAGAAGATTGGCTGGCCAAGTAATCCGCCCAATCACTGCCGATAATGACCAGAATATCGTACGCTCCATCGGCACCGCTTTCCTGGCTCACATTCAACGGCGGGATTTGCATCTCTTGGATGAGGTAGCGCGTCGTCCGCGGATGTTCGCCGTAGTCAACGAGCCGTGTCTTGTTGAAGGCAGCAGAATCAGCGTTACCGATTTCGGCAATCGTTATGCCGAGTTCTTCTAAATACGTTTGTGTTTCAGCCGCGAGACCAAACACGGGCGTTCCGTTATGGACGGCCACGCGCGCGCCCTCTTCTTCCATCAAACGCTGCAAATCCTCGATGACGGGTGTTGGGACAACAGGCTCTGCGAATAGTTCATCACGCAAGGCGCGGATCTCTTCGCGCCGGGGAACCAGGACTTGACGGCCGTCGGGAGTCGTTTCGATATAGACGTAATCATAGTCAAGCACAACCGTCTCGATATTATCCTCATCAATATCCTGCATCAGCAGCGCCAACTCCAACGCATCTTGCAGCGGCAAGTTCGTCTTCACATTCTTCTGAAACGTTTGCCACAGCATAGGTGACTGCGCGATGAGCTGGGGCAGTTGGTTGAGCTGCAAGATCTGGTCACGAACGGCAAGAATCACCGCTTGCTGGCGGCCCGCGCGATCCACATCCCCGCCAAATGTCGCCCGCGTTCGCGCATACTTCAGTGCGGCCGTCCCATCCAAGCGCTGCTTGCCGGCCTCGATAGAAAATGGCTCGTACCCATAGCAGTTATCTGGATAGTCGGGATCATCGATACCCTCCGGCACATCAATGACGATCCCGCCGATCAGATCGACCGCCTCTTCAAAGCTGCGGAAATCGACGGTAACGAAGTAATCGACAGGAATACCCAGGAGTGTTTCCAGCGTTTCTTGGGCCAACGCCGGGCCGCCGCCCGGATATTCATAAATCTGACCGAAGTAATAAGCCTGGTTGATACGATCGACACCAAACCCCGGTATTTCCACCCAAAGATCGCGGGGGATTGATAACAAGAGGCCCGACATATCTTGCGGGTCAATCGAGGCCAGGATGAAGGTATCACTATGATTAGGCCCCGTCTCTTCACAACGCTGGTCAGTACCCAAAAACAAGATATTGATCCGTTCGCTCCCCGACCACGGTTCCAGCTCATCCGTGACGATCACTGGCAGGGGTTCACTCTCAGTCTCGACTTCCTGTGGCCCGCTTGCAGGCGGCTGCTGATCGTTCTCGTCAACGACAGGGGTGAACTCCGACAATTCATTCGCGGAAGCGGCGGCCATGTTACGAACAGCATTGAACAGGAGGACACCACCGGCGGAGACGACTATTACCAGCACCAGGACCAGGATTACGACTGCCCAAAGGGGTAGTCTTATTCGCGCAGGGGAACGTCGGTTATTTGATTCTGAGGACATGAACAACAATTCTCGCCAGCGGATACGGCCGCTAAATTCACAAAAGCAAGGTTGATCTTAACGATTCCGGCCATGCTTGACAAGTATGTCCTTCGCTCTATAATGAGATTTACAATCAAGATTGAAGATAAATCATTGACTGGGACGAGTAATTGTTTTTCCAGCATTAGAGAGTGAGCGGTCATGGGCTGAAAACCCTCACCAGTCGGATAACAACCAAAACCCCCCAGGAGTGACTGTCAGAACGGCGTCCTATTCGTGAGCGGCGCTCCAGTAAGATGGTACGGCCGGCCCCGTTACAGGCCACATCGAGCGCAGCCGCTTTGGCGTCTGCGGAATTTGGGTGGAATCGCGATCGCCATCGTCCCAATTTGGGCCGGGGCGATTTTTTTATTTTGGAGGTCAATTATGTCAGAAAATGGAGATGTTCCGTACGCGGAATCGGCGCTATATCGCAAACGTCATTCGGCCGCACACGTCATGGCTGAAGCTGTTGTTGACAGCTTTCCTGATGTGAAGCTGGCGATAGGACCGCCTATTGAAGACGGCTTCTATTACGACTTTGATCTGGGTCAAGATGAGGACGGCAAGCCACGCACGTTTTCACCGGAAGACCTGGAAATAATCGAGCAGAAGATGAAAGCGCTGCTCAAGAAGAATGCGCCCTTTGAGCATTCAACCATGTCGATTGACGAAGCACGTGAGTTTTTCGCCGAGCAACCCTACAAACTGGAACTCATCGGTGATTTGGCCGCCGGAAAAGAAGATGAAAACGGCAACCCGATTACCGAGCCGGCAGCAGAGGTCAGCATCTACCGCCAGCGTGACTTTGTCGACCTTTGCCGCGGGCCGCACGTCGGTTTCACGAAGCAGGTCAAAGCGAATGCCGTGAAGATTCTGCGCAGCAGCGGCGCCTATTGGAAGGGCGATGAAAACAGGCCGCAGCTGCAGCGTATCTACGGCACAGCCTGGGACAATCGCACTGAGCTGGACGACTACCTGAAACGGCTGGAGGAAGCGAAGGAGCGGGATCATAGACGATTGGGCAAGCAGCTCGGCCTGTTCCATATCTCCCCGTTGGTTGGCAGCGGGCTGCCGCTCTGGCTGCCGAACGGCACCATTTTGCGCGATGAACTGGAACGCTTTCTACGCCAGGCACAAATTGAAAGAGGGTATTTGCCCGTTATCACGCCCCATATCGGCAATCTTAATCTGTATATTACGAGCGGTCATTACCCGTACTATAAAGAGAGCCAATATGCACCGATCGAGATTGACGATGAGCAGTTCCTGCTGAGGCCGATGAACTGCCCGCATCATATCGAGATCTATCGCAGCCAGCCACGCAGCTATCGCGATCTCCCCGTCCGGCTTGCGGAGTTCGGCACGGTTTACCGCTATGAAAAAAGCGGGGAATTGAATGGTCTTACGCGCGTGCGCGGTTTTACAATCGACGATTCGCATCTCTTCGTCGCACCGGAGCAGCTGGAAGAGGAGTTCATCGGCGTGGTCGAGCTCATCCAGCAGATTTTCAACACGCTGGGCTTTGATGACGTGCGCGCCCGCCTGGGGATCAATGATCCCGAAAGCGACAAATACGCGGGCTCACCGGAAATGTGGGAGCAGGCGGTGAGGCTGATTCGCAAGGCAGCCGACAAGGCAGGGATGAAGTACAGCGTTGAGTCGGGGGAAGCGGCCTTTTACGGGCCAAAGCTGGATTTCATCGTGCGCGATGTTCTCAAACGAGAGTGGCAGTTGGGTACGGTTCAAGTAGATTTTCTGCTGCCTGAACGCTTTGGCCTGGAATACACGGGTGAAGATGGACAGAAACATCAGCCGGTAATGATCCACCGCGCGCCTTTTGGCAGTATGGAGCGCTTCACGGGAATTCTGATCGAGCATTTTAACGGGGCGTTTCCCTTGTGGCTCTCTCCGGTGCAGGCGACCCTGGTACCGATTGCCGACCGGCATATTGAGTATGCGGAAGAGGTGGCCAAGGAGCTGCGCAAGGCGGGCCTGCGCGTGGATGTTGATGGGACAAGCGAGCGCATGAACAAGAAGATTCGCAATGCGCAGATGCAGAAAGTCCCTTACATGTTGGTAGTCGGCGACAAGGAAGCGGAAAGCGGGACGGTTGCCGTGCGCACGCGCGAAAACGAAGATCGCGGTGCGGTGCCCGTGGCGGAATTCAAGGATCGGGCTGTGGAATTGATCGCCGCAAAGTCGCTGGAGATTTGAGTTCGCTCGTTCGGTGATCAGGGTTAGGAGGCTGCTTGCTGAGCAGCCTCTTTTTCGTTTACTGGGACTTAAGAATGTAGTGCGTCCCTTTCTTGGAACCAATCTTTAGGAGCAGTCCCTTATTCACCAAGTCGACGAGATCGAGGCGCAGTGTTTCCGTCGAGACCTGCGGGCAAAGTCTGCGGTAGTCTGAATTGGTGATGTTGCCGTTCTCACGAACAAAGGCCAGGGCCTGCATCTGGCGTTCGTTCATGCTGTGCGTCCATTTTGGCGCGGCCGGCCGTTCATGCTTGTTGGTCAAGGCCACAGAAAAGGAATGGGGCGTGGCCTTGAATCTTGGCGGCGCGTGGCCGGCGTCGACCATCTCTTCAATCATGCGGTCGATTCCTAATCCAAGCTCCTCAATGAACCCCCATTGGTAGAGGCCGCTTACCAGACGCGGATTGCGTGAATAGTGTTCATCGATGAGGTTGTCAAGCGTAATGTAGCCGGGCAGCCCACCAGGACTGATGATTTCCAGGCGATCGGCATACATTCTAATCTCGATGCGCCGGCCCTGTATGCGGTAATCACGATGAGCAACAGCATTGACCAGCGCCTCACGGACAGCAAAGCGCGGATATTCTGTCAGCTCTTCTCTTTCAAGGCCGTTGACGGTGGCGCCTACGCGCATTTCTTCAAAGACGACATTCCAGGCACGGGCGACGAGACGCGACAGGGGGCCGGTTAGTTCATCGCGACGGCCGTAACCGATACCGCCGTCATCCCCCCGCGACTCATTCCCCGGGAAGCGTACAAATACAATGCCGCTTTGGGGGAAAAACATCTGTGGGTTCTTGCCGAACAGGAGAATACCGGCGGTGGTCGGGCTGCCCTGACGATCGGTAGCCCCGATTTCAAAGAGGAGTTCAGCTGTGGAACCAACACGAGCGCCACTGCGCACTTCTCGATTGCGCAAGTATTCGTCAATGATCTCGGGATCGAGATCGTCGAGGCGCGCGCCGGGCACAACATCGGTCTCAAACTCGGCCGTCTGCCTGCTTGCCGCCAACTCTCTGATTTCATCTCCCGATAGGGTGCGGTTTTGTTTGCCGCCGCGAACCAGCACACGTCCATCAGCGAGGCTGTGCAGATCGAGGCTGCGGGCAATTTGGACGGCAATTAATGTACCACCAGGCGTTTCCAGCGGCTGCCAGCTGCTGGGGATGGGTGGCCGGCAAAGGGCCACAGCCTCTTGCAGTCCGCTTTCCGCCTCCTCTTCCCACACTTCGTGGGCCGGGCGGCCCTCTTCATCCACGCCAAAAACGATCAGCCCGCCATCGCTGTTGGCCATGGCGACCATCGTCTCCGCAAGTGCTTCAGCATCAACATCGGGCAGAAAGGCCAGGCGCGGTCCGGGCAGCCTATTGATCATGAGTTCCTCCAAACGGGGAGAGCGGCAGGCTCTTGCTAAGATTCAGACCAAGCATGCTTTCGTGCCACTTAGTGACTCTCAAAGCGAACAATCGCCTCCGGCGGCGGCGGCCGCCGCCGCGCCGATGATGCCCGCTTCATTAAGCAGTTTTGCAGGAGCCACTTTGGCATTTGTCTTGATATACTTCAGGAACTTCTCATGGTTCTTGCTGACGCCGCCGCCAATGACGATCAGCTGTGGGGAGAAGAGAAATTCGATGTGCTGGAAGTATTCGTCCAACCGTTTGCCCCACTCTTTCCAGCTTAGCTTCTCTTCCTTGCGGGCGCGATCGGAGGCATAGCACTCAGCATCTTCTTTATGTCCCGGCAAGTAGACGTGCCCCATTTCCAGATTTGGGACACAGTGCCCATCTACAAACATGGAACTGCCTATGCCCGTCCCCAATGTAAAGATCATGGTTTCGCCGCGGGCTCTCTCTTTCCCGGCCCCAAAGCGCATCTCGGCGAATCCGGCAACATCTGCATCATTGCGCAGCAGCACCTCGCAGCCGGTTGCCTTGGCGATCTCCCTCTCAGCGGGGAATTTATACCATTGATCGTGTATATTGACGGCCGAATAGATAACACCGTCAATGACAATGCCAGGAAAGCCCAGTCCAATTGGGCCGTTGTACTTAAAATGTTTCTTGATCTTTTCAATCGTGGCGATAACGGCATCGGGTGTAGCCGGACGGGGCGTTGGAATACGGTATCTGTCTGTAACCATCTTGCCCCGTTTCGTGTCCACGAGAGCGCCCTTGATGCCGCTGCCACCTATATCAATTCCCAATGAAACTTTCATCTCTTATCCCTCGCCCTATGGCTGCGCCGTTGGCCACGCGGGCTCCATCGTGCTCTATGAAACAACGCCATAGAAATTCGGCAGCGGTTCAACCGCTGTTTCCGACAGTTTGATCGCTTCCAAGATTTGCTCGCGCGCCTCTTCCAGTTTTCCCAGGTCATTGGCATGGATCTGGCCTATCACTTGACCTTCGGCGAGCTGATCGCCGATTTTACTGGTTAACGTGAAGCCAACCGCATGGTCAATTTTATCACTCTTTATCAGGCGTCCACCGCCCAGTCCGACAGCGGCCCACCCGATTTGCGCCGTATCCATTTCCGCCACAAACCCATCACGCGGGCTCACGATGTCCTCAACAAAGCGCGCCTGGGGCAGCAGGTCCGGATCGTCTACCTGGGCCACGTCCCCCCCTGGGCGGCGACCATTTCCCTAAATTTCGCCAAGGCACGGCCGTCGTCCCGCGCCGCCGCTGCCAGCTGCTCTGCTTCCTCGATCGTTTCCGCCTTGCCGGCAAGCAGCAGCATAGAGCCGGCGACCTTAAGCGCGTGTTCCCAAAAATCCTGCGGTCCCTGGCCGCGTAGGGTATCCAGCGCCTCGCGCACTTCCAATGCGTTGCCAACAGCGTACCCCAGCGGTTGGTTCATATCGGAAAGCAAGGCGATCGTGCTTCGCCCGGCATCTTCGCCGATATCGACCATGATGCGTGCGAGCTCGCGGGCATCCTCTTCCGTCTGCATAAAGGCGCCGCTACCCGTTTTTACATCAAGCACGATCCCATCAGCGCCGCCGGCAAGTTTCTTCGACATGATGGAAGCGGCGATTAAGGACTTGTTGGCTACCGTGCCCGTCACGTCACGAAGGGCATAGAGAAGCCCGTCTGCAGGCGCCAGCGAGAGGGACTGCCCGGCAAGCACCAGGCCGATCTCGTCCAGCTGCTTCTTGAACTGCGCCAGCGGCATTTCAAAAGACCAACCGTCGATCGATTCCATCTTGTCTAGCGTGCCGCCGCTGGAACCCAGCCCGCGCCCGCTCATTTTGCCGACCGGGACACCGGCCGCAGCCACAAGCGGCTGAACAACGAGCGTCGTCTTATCACCAACGCCGCCAGAAGAGTGCTTATCAACCACAAAGGGCGCCACGTCATGCAGATCAAGCTGTTCGCCTGAGCGGGCCATCGCCCGCGTCAGGTCGACCGTCTCACGCCGGTTCATGCCGTTGATGTAGATGGCCATGAGCAGCGCAGCAGCTTGATAATCGGGGATCTGACCTGACGTATAGCCCTCCACGAAGTAAGTAATTTCTTGGCTGCTAAGTTCGCCGCCGTCTCGCTTTTGCGCGATCACATCGATCATATTCATGGTGTTCTTTTCACTTTGTTGGTACATTCATGCTTACCGGCACGATCAACGATAATTGGAACGTCATCAAAGATGAGCCGTCTGTTACGCTCCACTCGCTTGTAACATTATATCAGCTCTCGGTATAATGCCCGATAGTCTCCACTTATTGTTTTAGGCAGCAGGAACGTAGCTTATGACCTCCAAAATCGGCACTCTATTAACCAATGGCCTCGTCGTCACCATGAACAGTCGTTTCGATGTCCTCGTCGATGGGGCTGTGGCGATCGAAAAGGACACAATCATTGATATTGGTCCAAGTGAGGAGATCATGCAAACCTATACGGCCGCAGAAGTGGTTGATTGTCAGGGAAAAGTGATCATACCCGGCCTTGTCAATGCACATACGCATATCCCAATGACGCTTTTTCGCGGGCTGCATGACGACCTGCGCCTGGATGTATGGCTGGGCTATTTGATGCCCCTTGAACGAGAGTTCGTTACACCTGATTTTGTACGGCTGGGAACGCGTTTGGCTTGCGCGGAGATGATTCGCTCCGGCATCACGTCTTTCGCGGATATGTATTATTTTGAAGAAGCCATCGCCGAAGAAACGGACCGGATTGGCATGCGCGCCCTGCTCGGGCAAACGATTTTGATCTTCCCCGCTCCGGATGCCTCGACCTATGAAGAGGGGTTAATACGCTGTCGCCGCTTCATTGAGAAATGGCAGGAACACCCGCTGATCAGCCCCGCAGTCGCCCCGCACGCCTGGTACACAGCTACCCCGGAACTGCTGCGCGCCTGCACCGATCTGGCCATGGCCTTTGACGTCCCCCTGCATACGCACGTGAGCGAGACGGGATTGGAAGTTGAAAACTGCCGCAACGACAATCATATGGATGTTGTTTCCTGGTTGAGCGGTCATGGTGTCCTGAGTACAAAGCTCCTGGCCGCCCACTGCGTGCATCTCGATCGCTCGGAGATGTTTATGCTGAAAGAAGCGGGGGCCGGCGTTGCTCACTGCCCAACCAGCAATTTGAAATTAGCGAGCGGCATCGCGCAGGTGAGCCAGATGCTCAATATGGGCATCAATTTGGGGATAGGGACAGACGGCCCGGCGAGCAATAATGATCTGGATATGTTTGAAGAAACGCGGTTGGCTGCGCTTCTGGCCAAGACAGAGAGCAGCGACCCGACCGTCCTGCCGGCCAGGCAGGCGCTGGAAGCGGCCACCATCGGCGGCGCGCGTGCTTTGCACATGGCGGAGAAGACCGGCAGCCTGGAAAAGGGCAAACAAGCAGATATCGCCATTGTGTCCGTTGACGGAATGCACAATCATCCCCATTTCCGCCACAATCCGGAAGCTGTCTATTCCCAACTGATTTACTCTTCCAAGGCGAATGACGTAGAAAGCGTGATGTGCAGCGGCCGTTGGCTCATGCGCGACGGCGAGCTTTCTACTGTTGATGAGGAGGCCACGCGCACAGAGGCGGCTGAAGTTGCCCGCCAAATAGACGCCTTTGTGGCTGAACGAGAATCCAGTCCCTATAACAAACTTGTTTTCCTGGCCGGCGTCGAAAGGCAGGAAAGTTTCGAGGTGCAAATCAAGGTGCCGATCAGTGATGACGCGCCAATTCTTAAGGCGATGGAGAGCGATCAGATCGAAATCGTCAGATATGTGCATTACCGGCAGTATGACAACTATTTCTTTTTCACTGATACGGATCAGGATGTGGCCACGCTGCGTTATCGCGAAGATGAATTTGTCAATGCGGAGGGCGAGGTCGCACAGGTCAGGGCGCGGCTCACATTGATTGGTGAAGAAGAGCGGCATGAATTTGACAATGCGATCATGCTTTCCCGCTCACGCTTTCTGGCCGAGGCTACCAACAGCCTGCGTTTTTATGAGGAGTATTTCCAGCCCAGCTCGCTGTTGTCTGTGAACAAAGATCGACTGCGCTGGCGAATCATCTATCAGGGAACTGATTTCGCTATCAATCTTGATCGGGTGACCAAGCCCGCTTTGCCGGGATACTTTCTAGAAATAAAATCGCGGACCTGGTCGCGGAAGGATGCCGAACGCAAGGCAACGCTGATCATTCAGCTGCTCGAATTGTTTGATCTGACCCCAGAGTCGGCTGAAAGACGGGAATACACGCGCATCGTTGCCGATGAAGAGGCATAAAAAAAGGCCGCTTAGCGCGACCTTTCTTGACTGATTAAGGGTCAGACTAGAGCCCGACCAGCGTCTGGAATTTCATGACAGAATTCAGATCGCCCTCCACCTTGATCTTTCCGGACATGAAGGCCATCATGGGATTGAGATCGCCGCTGGACATCTTGGCAAAATCATCGGCATCCATTTTGAGGGTCGCCGCAGCCCCTTCGACGCTCCCTTTTTCCACATCAATTGAACCGTCCTGAATGCGAGCATACCACTCTCCGCCGCCCTCACCGCTCAGTTCAAACTTCACGGTCATGTCGAGGTCACCAGCCTTGTCAGCCTGGAAACGGTCACTCATTCCATCAAAAATCGCTTGTAAATCGGCCATGTCTGCGAGGTTCTCCTTTGAGACGCTTAGCTGACACTCCCCCAGTGAGGAATGCTTTTTACTCTATTGCGCGCAAGTATAACAATGGCGGTTTTTTGGTGTCAAGCTTACAGATGACAAGGTGCGTCATCTCTATACTTACACTAACACTCATATTACTTTAGACAGCGTATGACGTTTTCAATGATGAGATCTTCTAGCAAGTCAATTCACCCAGGAATGGTCCTATTTCTACTCCTGCTCAGCGGCGCTCTTGTGCTCAGCGGATGCGGGCCAGAATCAGAAGTGAGCCGGACGGCGAAACCAGCGGCGCCGGCAGCCGAAGCGGAAGCTGCGGCCGCGGCAGGGGAATCTGCCTTATCTGTGCCCGAGCAGACCGCCACGCCGGCAGATGCTGTGCAAAGGAATGAACAGTTGGATGAGCCGCAGGAAACGACGCCCAGCGCAGATCCGCCAGAGGAGGTTGAAGCTCAAACTACGCGCAAACCGGCCACAGCCTACGCGGATCTAGAAATCGTCACCCTGCTGCCACGCGACGCCATACCTGCGATTGACAATCCGCAGTTTTTGTCCGCAAGTGAGGCGGATGCGTTCTACGACGCTGATGAACTTATTCTGGGCGTCTCTTTCAATGGTGATTCGCGCGCTTATTCCGTACCATTCCTGAGCAACCATGAAATTGTGAATGACACCGTTGGCGGCGTGAAACTCGCCGCCACCTGGTGACCGCTTTGCTTCACGGGCATCGTGTATGCCCGAGAGATTGAAGGCCGGGAGTTTACGTTCGGCGTGTCCGGAAAACTGATCCGCAATGTACTGGTGATGTATGATCGGCAAACTGAAAGCTACTGGAGCCAACTGTTGGGCGAAGCGGTTGACGGTGAGATGGTGGGCAGCAAGCTGACTTTCTTGCCCTCCTGGTTCATGACCTGGGAAGAGTGGAAAGAGCTACACCCTGATACGATCGCCCTGGATAAGAACGGCCGGCGCGGCGGGCAGGATACCTATGATCGCTATTACGCCTCCGACAGCGCCGGCGTAATCGGCCGCGCCAACAATGACGAGCGCCTTTACACAAAAGAGTTTGTGATTGGCGTCGAACTGGGAGAGACGGCCGTCGCCTATCCATACAGTGCCCTGAACAAAGAGCCCTTGATCAATGACTCCGCCGGCGGGAAAGACTTATTGGTTCATCTGGATCTGCAAAGCGGCGCCGGCGCTGTCTTCGATCGTCGTGTCAACAGCGAGACACTCACCTTCACACAGAATGAGGGCCAAGTCACGATGACCGACGACCAAAGCGGGAGTACGTGGGAGATGCTGACCGGCGTGGCCGTCGACGGCCCGCTGAAGGGAACAGAGCTTCAACGCATAAAGAGCGTCGCTTCTTTTTGGTTCGGCTGGGTGGATTTCCACCCGGACACAATCGTCTATGGAGTGAATTAGGGCACCATAAGAAGCGCCGCCCGTACGGACCCCCTAAATTAACGTTTCCTCAATGATTGCCCTCCAGGAAACAACCACGCTATGATCGCGTTTGGCATCCCTTTTCGCGATTAGGTAGAATCCCATCGCTTAAAAAATAATGAGACAGGCGGCTTGAAAACAGCCGCTTTTTTATATCCGTTGCACATCGTTGATCGGCATCATGCAAAGCTGGTTAATCTCTTGGAGAGGAAAATGGATCAAAACGAGACCAACAGCAGTGGCAGCACACGCGCCATCCTTATCGGTGGATTTGCCATCGTCGCTGTCTTAATTCTTATCGGACTGTTTCTGCCACCCATTTCTTTAGGTGCGCGGCTTGGTCTGGGTGCAGATGCGCCGGCAGAAAGCAGGAGCGAAGTGTTGTCCGGCGCTGAAGTAGGTGAGTTCGTTACCAGCGAACCGGCTGACCTCCCCGAACAGGTAGCAGTCGCCCTGAGCAAGGGTTCGGCCGATATCATGACAATCAGCCAAGAGGCATTCCTGGCGGAAAACCAAGCCGCCGCAGCGGCGGAGCAAGGTGAGATCACGGGCGACGTCTACACCGTCTCACCATCAGACGAGGAAGCACAAGGGCAAGTTGCCCTGCCTATTCCTGCGGAAGCTGGAGATTTAAAGACCCTTGATCTATTTGGATGGAACGGCAGCGAATGGGAATTCATACCCAGCCAAAAAGACGCCGCCAGCGGGCAAATCGTCAGCGCTGATCAGAAGCTTCCTCAAGCTTTCGCCCTGATGCAGGCGCGTGCCCCTGAGGCGATGGGAATTGCCAGTTTTGTTCGTTCCGAGGGAAAAATCCCCACAGCCCTCCTGCCCGCCATCACGGATGTAACGATTGGCGGACTTAAACTGAACAGTGATGGTTCATTGAGTGGCGAGGTTGAACGGCAGCCGGATGGCGCATACAACCAGTGGCTGCGCGTGTCCAATGTTGGTCCCGTTATCGATCAGGCGGCTTTGTCAAACCTGCTCGGCAGCACGGCGCTCCAACAGGCGCAGATTGAAGATTTAGTTGCCCGGGCAAATGATGGGGGGTATAGGGGTATTGAACTGGACTATCAGCAGGTCCCGGAAAATCAGGGCGAAGCGTTCAGCCTGTTCGCCGCTAATCTGGCCGCGGCTTTGCAAGAGCAAGAGTTAGCGCTGGCTCTCAGGCTTGGCGTTCCCGCATTTAGTGGATCGGGGTGGAACAGCGGGGGGCAGGATTGGGCCGCGCTGGGCAAGATAGCGGACAAGATTAATGTCGAACTGCCGCTTGATCCCACTCAATACGATCTGGGTGATGAAGCGGACCAGTTACTGAGTTTCGCAACCGGCGAAATTGATCGCAGCAAGTTGAACGCAGTGTACTCCACGGCGGCCGTCGATCGCTTTGGCGACACCTTTTCCGCCATGACCAACAGCGATGCCCTATCTAATTTCGGGAAGCTGCAGTTCGTTCAGGGCAGCGAGGAAGTAGGCCCCAACGAAACAGTCGAGGTTGCCCTTTCCGGGACGGCGAATCCTTTGGAATGGGATGGGGACAGCCTTACCTATAAGTATAGCTATGAGAAAGACGGCCAGGTGCATGACGTGTGGCTGGGCAGCGAAGCGGCGCTTAACCACCGCATTCAACAATCGGCCGCCTACAATCTGGCCGGCATCAGCATTGATGGGCTAGAAAACATCGAAGACGGCGCCGGGTATGCAGCCGCCATTGGCAGCCTGCTCGGAAACGGGGAAGCGCCTCAGCCTACTGGGGCAGCAATCGTTTGGACTGTGCGCAATGCGAATGACAGCGTTCTGGCAAGTGAAAGCGGCAGCGAACTGGCATTTTCATGGGACGTCGGTGAGGCGGTTGGGGAATATACTGTTAAGGCTGATTTCGCACTTGGTGAAAACATCGCCAATTTGGACACGCTTGCCGTGGCCGTGAAAGAAGTAGAAGTTGTGGAAGCTGAAGAACCGGCCGCAGAAGGAGCTGATGGGGCCGCGGAAGGAACAACTGCGGAGACGGAAAGTGCGGAGGCGCCTGCTGATGAAGCGGCCCCGACGGCTGCTTTCTCTGGAGAGGGAGACGCGGTTGTCAGCGTCGGCGCGAATGTGCGCACGGGGCCAGGCCTGACCTACGGCACGTTGACTGATGGCGCGGACCCGGGAACGGCAGTAGACCTTATCGGCCGTAATGCGGACAGCAGCTGGCTCAATATTGTCTTGCCCGACGGCCGTGAGGGATGGATGTTCTCGTCCTTGCTGACGCTCAATCCGGGAACTGACGTCAACGCTCTGAAAGTTGTTGAAGTCGCCGCGGCCGTCGCTGCCGCCCCAAGCAGTTCAGCAGACGCGGGCAGCGCGGCAGACGCAGACAGCGGGGAAGCAGCTGCTTCCGCAGCGGCGCCACCGCCGCCCGTCGCCGCCGCGCCTGTCAGCAATCCCGGCTTCGAACTAGGTGGGCAAAGTCATACCTTCGCCAACCCGCAGCTGATGGCTTCGGCTGGCATGAACTGGGTAAAATTTCAGCACAAATGGGGCCCCGGTGATGATCGCCGGCGCAGTTGCCGGACGCATTCAACAGGCACATGCCAAGTGGTTTTAAAGTGTTGCTGAGCGTTGCCGGTCCATATAGCACCAGAAAGCATTGATTTCAATAGCTATGTTGAATTCCTACGCGGCGTCGCAGCTTTCGGTCCGGATGCCATCGAGGTATGGAATGAAGAAAATATCGATTCTGAATGGCCAGTAGGTCAAATCGATCCTGCTTCTTACGTCAATAATATGCTGGCTCCGGCATATAATGCTATCAAAGGTGCCAACCCCAACGTCATGGTAATCAGTGGTGCGCTTGCACCTACCGGCTACTTTGGCGGTGGCTGCAGTGCCAATGGTTGTGACGATAACGCTTATCTGGCAGGCATGGCCGCTGCGGGTGCAGCCAATTACATGGACTGTGTTGGCGCGCATTACAATGCTGGGGCGACACCGCCAACACAGTCGTCCGGCCATCCAGCAGGCAACGATCACTATAGCTGGCATTTCCAGCCAACATTGGACCTGTATTATCGTTCGCTAGGCAAACCGGTCTGCTTCACCGAACTCGGTTATCTTTCCGGTGAGGACTATGGAAACGGTGTGCCTTCTCGTTTCTCATGGGCTGGGGAACCAGTGTTGCCAACATGCACAATGGTTGGCTGAGGCTGTGAGCCTGGCCGCCAACAGCGGTAAAACAAGGCTGGCCATCATCTTCAATGTCGATTTCAAGAGCACAATGGTGAAGATCCCAGGTCCGGTTATGCCATGATCCGAGCCGATGGCAGTTGCCCGGCCTGCGAAACCTTGGGGCAAGTAATGGGTCGTTAGGAAAGGGCAAGACAGTGACTATTTGAATAGGCGCATCCTTCAGGTTTATGGGGTGCGCCTTTTTTCTGAGAGGAGAAAGTAAAAATGAAACCATGGTTGCATTCGATCACGATTTTGGCCTTTATTCTTGTCTTCGCCGCTGCCTGCGCCGGTGATTCGGCTCCCCCAGAAGTAGGCAGCAGCCAGGAGCAGCCCGCAGCCGCGGAAGCACCGCAAGAGGAAGTCGCGCTGCCCCCGCCGGTTATCACAGAAGCGGAAGGTAATTTGGAAGGCAGCCCGCCCGTCAGCGAGGGTGAAGCCGAAGCGGAGCCGCCTCCCCCCGCAGAAGCGGAGCAGGCAGAGCCGGCCCAGGAAACAGAGGAGCAGGTTGTTGAACCCAAAACACCATGGCCGGCCGATGATTTCGGCTATGGGGTTCAGATTCATGGCAATGCAACCGTTGGCGACCCGGTGGAAACAATGCGCATCGCGCATGAACAGCTGGGCGTGGATTGGGTAAAAACGCAAATACAATGGTGGCTGGTCCATCCCGACCCTGATGTCGATCAATGGTTCTTCTATGACGGCGTCGTCAATGATGCCCACGAACAGGGCCTACGGCTGATGGTCAGCGTCGTCGGCGCTCCGGCATGGACACGGGCTGACGGCACAGAAAATGGCCCGCCCGATGACTACAACCAATATGCTGCCTTTCTGACGGAAATGCTGGAGCGGTATGAGGGCAAAATCGACGCGGTGGAGGTGTGGAACGAACAAAACCTGGACCGTGAATGGGCAACCGCAAACGGCGTCAATCCGGAAGACTATGTCAGCTTCTTGGCAAGCGCCAATGAAGCAATCAAGGCACATGATCCGAATATCATTGTCATCAGCGGCGCCCTGGCGCCAACGGGCGGCGGCGACTGGATCAGCTGGATAGATGATTTCCAATGGCTTGACCGCGCTTTGGCCGCCGGGCTGTTGGACCATGCCGACTGCGTTGGCGCGCATCACAACGGCTACAACATCGGCCCCGATGTCACCTTTGAAGAGGCGCCCAGCGATCCTGAGGCGGCCACGGCTGTTTTCCGCGGGCCTTTTGACAACGCCCATCACAGCTGGAGTTTCAAGTCAACGCTGGACACCTACGCCGAAAAGATCCAGGCCATCGATCCCAATATGAAGTTATGCGTGACGGAATTCGGCTGGGCAAGCAGCGAAGGCTACGATACTTATCCGACCGGCTTCGAATTCGCCCAAGACAACACCTTGCAGGAACAAGCCGATTACATCGTGCAAGCGTTTCAGTTGATGCATGATTCCGGAGATGTGTGGATTGCCTATCTATTCAACTTCGATTTCGGCAACAAAGGCAGCGGCCCGGAAGACGATCCCGTACCCTACAGTGTTCTGGATATCCAGGGCATTCCCCGTCCAGCCTTTAACGCACTCGCCAGCATGGAAAAGCCACGCTAAGTAAGTGTTCCCGGCAGGGCATGCTCTGCCGGGACGCACGATTTCACCAACTTGCCATGCGCCACCTCTTAAATGCCGCCCTACTGCTCGTCGTCTTATTCGCTGCCGCAGGCTGCGGTTCAACAGACGCGCTCCCCGGCGGCTCGGAACAAGAGGTTGAGGCGCTTTTCAGTTCGCCGGCATACGCCATCCACACCAATATGTGGTGGAAGCCAGATCTTATCGAAGAGGATCTCGATCTCGTGAACGAAATGGGATTCGCTTGGGTCAAGCAGAAATTCCCCTGGCGCGAGATCGAAGGGATCGAGAAAGGGCAGTACGATTGGTACCGACCTGATCGCATCGTGGAGGAGGCAGAAGCTCACGATCTAAACCTAATGGTGCGCCTCGACCGCCAACCTTTTTGGTCTGAACCGGAGGAGAATCTATGGCACGAGAACCAGGCGCCGGGCGACCTGCAGGATTTCGCCGATTATTGCTGGGCAGTCGCCGATCGTTATCAGGGACGCATTGCCGCTTACCAGGTTTGGAATGAGCCTAATTTGAGCCGCGAGTGGGGGGATCTACCGCCCGACCCGGCCCATTACACAGAGCTGTTGAAAGTCTGTTATACAGCAATCAAGGACGCGGATCCGCAGGCTATTGTGGTTTCCGCCGGTCTGGCGCCAACCGGCACAACGAGCGAACAGGCGATGCCCGACACAGATTTTCTGCAGGAGATGTACGATGCGGGAGCAGCCGGCTATTTTGATGTCCTGGGCGTCAATGCGCCCGGCTACAAAGCGCCGCCTGAACTGCCTCCCGAAGAAGCGGAACGGCCGGAATATGGCGGAGGGCGCTGGTTCGCTTTCCGGCACGTGGAAGATATCCGTGAGATCATGGTTGCCAATGGTGACGGCAAGAAACAGGTTGCCATCCTGGAAATGGGCTGGACACTTGATCAGGTGAATCCGGATTATGCCTGGTTCGCGGTAGATGAGGATACGCAGGCGGATTACCTGGTGCGTGCCTACACGTACGCATTCGAGAATTGGCGGCCGTGGATTGGGCCGATGACGACCATCTATATCCCCGATTATGATTGGACGGCTGCAGAGAATGAACAGTGGTGGTGGTCAATCGTCCTGCCGGACGGCACGCCGCGCGAGGCATTCTACGCCCTACGTGATATGCCCAAGACGCAATCCCCTGCCTCCGAATAACGAGCTGCGGCAAGCCTAATCGCCACTTAACTGGCGTTATTCCGCGCAAACCGTTTACAATAAGCAACATGTCCTGGTTACTGGCTATTTCCTATTGGATCCATTTGCTGGCAACGATCGTCTGGCTTGGCGGTATTGCGGCGATCACGCTCCTTGCCTGGCCGGCCCTGCAGCGCGGGACACTGGCGGCAAACCAATGGTGGATGATCCAGCGTAAATTTGTTCCCTGGGCCAATATAAGCATGGTTGTGCTTCTGGTCACGGGTTTCTATCAGATGACGGTTGATGCCAATTATGCCGGTTTTTTGACCGTAGACAGCCAGTGGGCGGTGGCGATCCTCTTAAAGCATATTGCTTTTGTGGCCATGGTTGTGATTACGGTCTACATCCAGACCATTCTCTACCCGGCAATGTCGCGGCTTTCCCTGCTGGCAAAAACGAAGCCGGAAATTGCGGACGTGGAGAGCGGCAGCATTCAGAATCGTGAAATCCGACTTCTACGCCTCAATCTCGTATGTGCCGCGCTCGTGCTGCTGTTTACAGCCCTGGCCACGGCCGTCTAGCTGACCTCTTTCTCTTCTTTTTCCTCTCCCCGCTTAGAAGACAGCTGTCGTAAGTTTCTTTGTAAGGAACACACCCTATGATCATGATTGCATGCTTAGGGTCGCTTGTGCCGCCCTTTTTGTGCCGAAAAAAAAGGATTAGGAACATGCTGCGCGCACCGACAACCAACAAAGCAACGCTTACAAGCCAGCCGATACCGGCTATCTACAATCGTGCGCGCTTGCAGCGAGCCAGCAAAGCGGCGTTTGACTATCTCTTTGTTGTCTCGGCACTCATTCTTTTGCTGCCCCTCTTCTTGATCGTCACGCTGTTGATCAAACTGGAATCACCCGGCCCGGTTCTCTACAAACATCGCGCCCTCGGTCTTGGCGGCCGATTCTTCCAGGCGTACAGCTTTCGCACCACTTATATTGACGGCGACAGCCGCCTAATCCAGGCGCGAGAGAAGTGGATAGCCATTCTCAATAACAGCGGGAGTGAAGTTCACGACCCACGTGTCACGAAGGTCGGTCTGTATTTGCGTCGCTACGGCCTTGATGACTTACCGCGGTTGTTTAATATCCTTAACAGGCAAATGTCCTTGGTCGGGCCACACCTTCTCTCCCAGAATGATGTTGCCAGAATTGGTATGCGCCGCGTGGAACTGCTCACAACGGTGAAACCAGGGATGACCGGTTTGTGGCAGACTCGCTCTTATCGCTCCACGCCGCGGGAACGGGACAACTTGGAAATTGATTACCTCAGCAATTGGTCGCTGCTTAAGGATATCCGGATCTTGACGGAAACTCTTGCCGTTGTTTTGAAGGGACGAGCCGATTAGATCCCTGGGCTTCTGCTCAAGGTAAACTCTGCTATCTGAACTAAACCCTGGTGCTGCCTAGGCGCGAGGGTTTTTGTTTGTCCGGTGGCCGCGCGAATCAGGGGATTAGCTGTTGCTGATTACCTGGCTTTCATAGAAAATAGCGTTTGCAGTCAAGCCTTATATTGATTCGTCAATTACCCTATCCCGTCAGCAGGCATCTGGTCTAAACTATGTTTGAACTCGTTTTCCTGGGCACATCCTCATCTGCTCCATCCGTCAACCGTGGGTTATCCGGGCATGTGATTATGCACCGCCACTATCGTTTTCTATTGGATGCGGGCGAAGGAACACAGAGACAGATACTGCGCAGTGGATTGGGGTTCAAGCGGCTCGATACTGTCCTGCTTACGCACAGCCATCTCGATCATATCCTTGGTTTGGGAGGCCTTGTTTCCACGCTCACGCGCTGGGAAAATCTGGAAACGCTGGATATTTATGGCGGGCACTCAACGCTGTCGCGCGTTGGCAACCTGCTCTATGAGGTTGTGTTTCCGGGAAAATCTCCTCCTACCTTGCAGATCAACCTAATCCCGCTGAATCCCGGGCAGATTATCGCTGAAGATGATCTTTTCCGGCTTTCCGCATTTCCCGTCGATCACCGCGGACCCGGCTGCTTCGGCTTCTTGTTTGAAGAACGCGCACATCGTCCCTTCCTGGCTGAACGCGCGCTGGAATTGGGTGTTCCTTTTGGTCCCGAACGTTCAAAGTTGGTGCGCGGGGAAACGGTGCTGCTGCCTGACGGCCGTTCCATTCATCCTGACCAGGTCCTGGGGCCGTCGATTCCGGGAACCAAGTACGTGCACATCGGGGATGTCGGGAGAACGGACAACGTATTCGAGGTTTGCCGTGATGCCTCCACGCTGGTCATCGAATCTACCTATCTTGAAGAAGAGGCGGATATGGCGCAGCAGTTCGGGCACATGACAGCCACCAGAGCTGCCCACCTTGCCCGCGATGCAGGGGTGAAGACACTTATCCTCACTCACCTCTCCCGCCGCTACCGTGAAAGGGATGTGCGAAATGAAGCGCGCGCCATATTCCCCAACACCTATGTCGCGCGCGACCTGGACCATTTCATCATCAACCGGCATGGCGCCGAACGTCAGAAAAAGGGCATTGATTAGCAAAACAGCGGACCGTGCCGGCGTTGTCATCTGTGGAGCGGGTATTGCCGGCATCGCCACGGCCTATTTCCTGTCGCGGCGGCTTGGCCTTCGCGATGTTGCCCTCGTCGATTCCCGTCCGCCGTTGAGCCTGACGAGTGACAAGTCGAGCGAAGGGTATCGTAACTGGTGGCCAGGGCCGGGAGATGCCATGGTACGCTTGATGAACCGCAGCATCGACCTGCTGGAAGAGCTCGCCGCGCAAAGCGGCAACCGCTTTCATCTGAATAGGCGTGGGTATGTCTACCTGACGGCCGATCCTGAGCGTACGCAGATGATGATGAAGCAGGCGACCGAAATCGCACAACTTGGCGCGGGACCGCTGCGTCTGCGCGACAGCGCCGCGACCGATTCTCCATCCTCCGGCGCCGATCTAATTCGCAGCAGCAGCGCTATTCACGATCGGTACCCCTTTCTGGCTGGGGACACGACCGCCTTGCTGCACGCCCATCGCTGCGGTTGGCTGAGTGCCCAGCAGTTGGGGATGTATCTTCTTGAGGAGGCGCGCGCCGCCGGCGTGCGGCTGATCAACGGACAAGTAACGGGGGTCACATTAGAAAACGGCCGGGTGCAGTCGATCGTGCTCAATGACGGGGCAAGCCGGCAGCGCGTGGCCACAAACGTATTTGTCATCGCCGCCGGTCCTTTGCTGGCGCGAGTGGCTGCACTTCTGGATATCCAGCTGCCCGTTTACAATGAGCCGCACAGCAAAATCGCTTTTGAGGACAGGGAAGGAATCATTGATCGCAGCGCCCCCCTGATGATCTGGAATGATCCGATTTACCTGCCCTGGGCTGAGGAAGAGCGGATCGAACTGGCGGTTCACGAAGAGACGCGCTGGCTGCTTGAGCCGTTTCCTCCCGGCCTCCATTTTCGCCCAGAGGGCGGACCTGGCAGCCAGACAATCGTGGCGCTTTGGCCCTATCATGCGGCGCCGGTGAACGATCCTGTCTGGCCCATAGAAGTCGAACCGGAATTTGTGGAGATCGTCATGCGTGGGTTGGCGCGCATGATCCCGGGCATGTCCATCTATCTCGAACGCATGAGTAAGCCTACCGTTGACGGCGGTTACTACACAAAAACCAGGGAAAACCGGCCGCTAATCTGTCCCCTACCGGTGCCCGGCGCATTCGTCATCGGCGCTCTGTCCGGCTTTGGGGTTATGGCTGCGTTGGGCGCCGCTGAACTATTGACCGCGCACATTGCAGGCAGCAGCCTACCCACCTACGCAGAAGCTTTTGATCTGGCTCGCTACCAGGATCCGGCCTATCAAAAAATGATGGAAACCTGGAGCCCAACAGCGGGGCAACTGTAGCGGATTCTATCGTTTCTATGCACATTGCCGGCACGTGACACAGTATCTCGATTACGCTACAATGCCCAGGAGCTTCATTGATGCCCCAAACCATCTACCGGCTTCCCTACTCACTCTTACGCGGCAGCAGTTATGCATCTTTCATTGCGATTTCTAGGGTCTTTCGAAGCGCAGCTCGATAGTAACACGTCTATTGAATCTCGTGCCAAGAGGATTGAAGCCTTGTTGGCATTCTTGGCCACGGAATCTGATCGCGCGCATCGCCGCGAAAGGCTTGTGGGCCTGTTGTTCCCAGAAATGCCGGATGAACAGGCTAGAACCAACCTGCGCCAAACTTTGGCCAGGCTGCGGCGGACCATCGACGATCAAGCGGCCGATCCCTCCTTCCTACGCATATCACGCGAGTCGACACAGTTTAATCTAGCGAGCAAGCATTTTCTAGATGTTGCTGACTTTGAGCGGTTGATCAGCGGTTGTCAGGCGCATAAGCTGGCGCGCGATCAGAATTGTCGCGACTGCGTTCACCAGTTAGAAGAAGCGGCGGCCCTCTACCGCGGCCCATTTCTTGATGGCTTCTCTATTGACGACAGCGCAGCGTTTGAGGACTGGCTAGGGGCGAAGCGGGAACAGTATCACCAGGAGATCCTCGCTGCCCTGGAACAAGTGGCAGATTACCACGAGCGCGGCGGCTCCTACGCAGCGGCCACCCAATTTGTTCGCCGGCTGCTGCAAATCGATCCCTGGAATGAAAAAGCACACCGGCAGCTAATGCGCCTTCTAGCCTACCAGGGTCAGCGAACTGCGGCGCTGCAGCAGTATCTCCAGCTGGAAACAACGCTGGAAGAAGAGCTGGCCGTTGAACCGCTTGCGGAAACACAGCGCTTGTTCGAAAGCATCCGCAGCACCAAGGATGAAAGACCTTACCGGCTGCCCCCGCGCAATACCACCTTTGTCGGCCGTGATAGGGAAGTGGAGCTGCTCCATGAATATCTTGTCGATCCAGAAAAGCGCCTGATAACGTTGACCGGCCCCGGGGGCAGTGGCAAAACGGCAATTGCCTCGGAAACGGGATGGCGTGTGGCCGATCGATATCTTGGCCCATTCTATCACGGCGTCTTCTTTGTTCCTCTGGCCGGCATCGACGATCAGGAAGTGAAGATCAACGAAGATGCAACCGGTTTCGATCCAATGGCCACCGCTGTTGCCGAAGCAATAGGCTTCGAATTCTCCGGCGCTCGTCATCCTCGCGAACAGCTGTCACGCTTCTTACAGGAGAAGTCGATGCTGTTGATCATGGATAACGCGGAACCTGTGCTCGCCAAAGCACGCCTGCTGATCGGCAAACTCTTACAACAAACGTCCGGCACCAAGATATTGGTTACTTCTCGAGAACGTCTTGGCCTGGGGGAGGAGTGGGTCTTGGAAATTGAGGGCCTACCCTATCCCGAACCTGGTGAGATACGCATGCAAACGCAGCAGCGTGAACCCTACGCGAAAGAACTCGGGGAAGAATATGAAGCGATCGCTTTATTTGAAAGGCTGGGCCAGCGCCTGCTGCCCGGATTCAGCCTGAGCAGCGAATCTGAACCACGATCTAACCCCTGCCCCATTTCTATGGTGGAGCGCATCGTGCACCTGGTGCAGGGACTCCCTCTGGGCATCGAGCTGGCGTCGAGCTGGCTGCGCATGTTGAGCTGTATGGAAATTGCCAAAGAAATCGAAAAGAGTCTCGACTTCTTAAGCAGTACGATGCATGACATGCCCTCCAGACATCGCAGCTTGCGCGCCGTGTTTGATTCTTCGTGGCAGCTCCTGAATGAACGTGAACAACAGACACTGCGCCGCTTGAGTGTTTTTCACGGGCCGTTCGATCGGGCGGCGGCCACGACCGTCACCGGCGCCTCCCTCTCCTCGTTGGGCGCCCTGGTCGACAGCTCAATGCTGCGTCATCAAGGGAGCCAAACAGGCGATGAAACCGCGATTCATTATGAACTTCTGGACATCCTGCGCCAGTACGCGTTGGAACAGATGGCCAGGGATACGGCGGAAAGTGAACGCATCCAAGAAGAGCATGCCACCTATTACATGAATTTCCTCGCCGAGCAGCAAGAGGCTTTGCGAGGACGCGAGCAGCGCAAGTCGCTGGAATCAATATCGCAAAATATCAAGGAAATCAGATCCGCCTGGCGTTGGGCGGTACAGCATCAGGATATTGCCGCTTTGTCGCGTGCGCTTGACGTACTGGGCCTTTACTACTATATGCGCAGCTGGTTCGTTGAAGGAGCTGATCTTTTCACTCTTGCCGCACGCGAACTAGAAGTAGACCAGCATTCACCCGTTTGGGCGAGACTCAGGGCACGCCAAGGATGGTTTACATTTCTCCAGGGAAATCAACAGGAAGGACACGAGCAGCTGCGGGAAAGCATCGATATCCTGCGCGCTGCGGGCGAACCGGCCGATCTCGCATTTGCACTCAGCTTCACTGCCGCGGCCCTGGCGATCATGGGAAAATATGATGACGCAAGAGAGTTGGCCGAGGAATCCCTGACAATCAACGAACAATGCCAAGATGCCTACGGACGTGCCATATCCGGTAATGTGCTGAGCCAGATTGCGTACCAGGTGGGCGCGTATACCCTGGCAAAACAGCACAGTGAAGCCAGTCTGGCAATTGAACGCGCCCTCGGCAATCAGTGGAGCATCGGCTTTTCCCTGGCCAATCTCGGCCGTGCTGCCTTTGCACAAGAAGCGTATGCAGATGCGGGACGCTTTTTTCAGGAGAGTCTCTCAATTCGCAAGGCGTTGGCCGATCGTCGTGGTCAAGCGCTGTGCTATCGCTATCTGGGCGAAACCGCGCAAGCAAAAGGGGAAATAGAAGAAGCACAGAAGAACCTCGAAGAAAGCTTGGCAATATTTCGCAGCATCGGCAGCCAGGATGAAACATCGGCAACCCTGAGCAGCCTTGGGGATCTGGCAATCGCGCAAAACGACGCGGAGAAAGCGCAGCGGTATTTTGTCCAATCGCTTGAGAACGCGAGAGCAGTTGAGGCCGCACCCAGGATGCTGCCGGCGATCCTGGGTCTGGCCAGACTCTTTGTGCATGACGACCCCAAAGAAGCAGCCAGGATAGCCATGGTTGTGCGCAATCACCCAGCGGTGGACAAGCAAAGCAGCCGGCGCGCAGACGATCTGCTGCGCGATCTGAAGAGAGGGTACGCGCAAGCCGCGGCCACGGGCGCCGCTGCTGAGCACGCCGCCCAATTGAGCGATCTAGACACGCTTGTCGAACATCTGCTGGCGATCGTTGTCTAACGTGAGATCTCGACCCATGCATCATCTGGTACCACCATTTATTGTTGATAAATTGAGAAGAGAGGAATCATCCGGATCCTTTCCCTGCGCCGCGCTGTTTGTTGATATCAGTGGTTTTACGAGCCTGACCGAAACGTTGATGCAGCACGGGCAATACGGCGCAGAGATTCTCGCCGATGTTATGCGCGCTGTCTTCACGCCGTTGGTGCATACAGTTTTTGAACAGCATGGATTCATTACCGGATTTGCCGGGGATGCTTTTACGGCCGTATTTCCCGAGGAAGCGGGCCGCGCCGCAGCAGAACTTCGTGCTCTGGCCGCCGCCTGGAAGATGCAGCAGCACATGGAGCAAAACGCGCGGCAAGAAACACGTTTCGGCTCATTCGATTTTTCCGCAAAGGTGGGCCTAGCGAACGGCGGCACAAGATGGGGAATCCTGCATTCGGCAGATCGCACCAGGGCTATGTATTACTTCAGCGGACCGGCGATCGATGGCTGCGCGGAAGCAGAACATCACGCGCAGGCGGGAGAGATCGTTTGCAGCGCGGAACTATACGAAGGCATCCAGAGGCATATTGTATGCCAGCCTATCGCTGATTTCTGGCGTATCGAAAAGTATCAATCGCCGCTTCCCGCCCCGACCCTTGTACACAACGTTTCTCCCGACACAGATCTCGCGTCGCGATTTGCGCCGCGCTTTCTCCTAGAGCGGGACATTGAGGGAGAATTTCGGCAAATACTCAATCTCTTTGTCAACGTGCAGGGCGCGCCACAGGGAAAAGAATTGGCTGCCTTCATCGAGCATGTTTTCCAACTTCAGGACCAATATGGGGGTTTTCTAAATCGCATTGATTTCGGCGACAAGGGATGCCATCTGCTCCTCTTCTGGGGCGCACCGCTCGGTCACGAACACGACTTGGAGCGCGTGCTTGATTTTGTCCTCGAACTTCGCCAGGTGTCGGACCTACCGCTGCGGGCCGGCATTACTTATCGCATTGCGCACGCCGGTTTTATTGGCTCGGAACTGGCCAAAGAATATACCTGTTACGGCCGGGGCGTAAATCTGGCTGCACGGCAAATGACGGCCGCTAAGTGGGGAGAAATATGGCTGGATGGCGAAACAGCACAACGAGCCTCCGCTCAGTTCCATGTTGAAGACAATGGGCTGCAAACATTTAAGGGATTCGCCAACGCCCAACGCGTCTACCTGCTTAAAGAACGGCAAGCGGATCGCGAATCCCGCTTTGCAGACAAGCCTTTGATTGGCCGCGAACAAGAATTGGCTGTGCTGCAAGCTGCCGTACGACCCATCTTTGAAGGACGGTTCGCGGGAAGCATGACCATTATCGGCGAAGCCGGCGTCGGCAAGAGCCATCTGATTGACACGCTGTACAGTCCGCTTGTCAAACAAGAACGGGCGGCCGTATTCCTCTGTCAGGCGGATGAACTACTGCGTCGTTCGCTCAACCCTTTCCGCTATTTCCTGGCTCACTATTTCGACTATTCTCCGGCGGATGCTGACGACGTGAATAAGCAGCGCTTCTTCGGGAAGTTTGACGCCCTGCTGGCGACGGTGTCCGATGTAGATATCAGAGCGGAAATGGAGCGGACACAATCGTTCCTAGCCAACTTGATCGGCCTCAATTGGGATGATTCTCTCTACAATCAACTCGACCCGGAGCTGAGGTTCGAGAACACATTGGAAAGCTTGAAGACCTTTGTAAAAGCGGAAAGTATGCGCCGACCGGTGATCCTCCATCTGGAAGATGCGCACTGGTGGGATCGCGATACAGTGACGTTTTTGTCACGTTTGGTCCGCAATGTTGACGAGTTCCCTATACTCCTGGTGATCACGAGCCGCGAGCCGCTGCCTGATTCTCTATTTGATTCTTCTACCCCACAGGCAGTCCTCCATCTCCAGCGGCTGGGGCAGGATGCCTTAGCCGAGATGGTAGAGACTATTCTCGGTCGTGCGCCGACAGCCGCTCTGCAAAGTCTGCTTCTCGAAAGAACTGAGGGGAACCCCTTCTTCGTGGAACAGGTGCTGCTTTATCTGCAAGAAAACGACCTTCTGGAGGAGGCAGGCACGGACAGTGGGAGAATGCTCAAGGAAGATACCCATGTTCCTACTGATGTGCGCGCGGTCCTGACCGCGCGCCTGGATCGCCTGCCGATTGAGATTAAGGATCTGGTCCAAAAGGCCTCCATCCTGGGGCATGAGTTTGACACACCCATTCTGGCGGCAATGGTTGGAGGCGATTCAGGGCTGGAATCCGCTTTGACCTCGGGAGAAAGGGAACGCATGTGGCTGCCCTCCGGCCGCTCCAGCTATATCTTCCGGCATGCGCTGCTTCGCGATGCTGCCTATGACATGCAGTTGGGATCGCGCCTCCGCCAACTGCATGGTCACGCGGCGCGCGCCTACGAAACGCAGTATCCGGAACCGGCAAGGCCTCCACACTACGCGGAAATCGCCTTTCATTTTGACCGTGCCGAAGAAATCACTCAAGCAAGGGGTTACTACGGAGCAGCAGGTCGATATGCCAAGGGAGAATATAGTAACGAAAACGCGGTCGCTCATTTTAGTCGCGCCTTGGCATTGACTGAAGCAGAGGATTTTCAGACGCGCTATCGTTACTTAAAAGAACGGGAGACAATATTTCAGTGGCTGGGCCGGCGTGAGAACCAGAAACACGATCTGGATCAGATCAGCGAGATCCTGACAAACATCCCAGATCCGAGGCTTATGGCTGACCTCGATCTGCGGAAGTCAAGTTTTGCGCTGGTACTGGGTGATTACAAAACGGCCGAAGTGCAGGTCAGAAACGCACTAGCCAATGCCCAATCTACAAAGGATCCCTTGGTTGAAGCGCGGGTTTACCACCGCTGGGGGCGAACGCTATGGCAGCAAGGACGCAGCAAGGAGGCCAGATCGCTCCTTGAGAAGGCAATAGCCTATGCAGAGGGCAAAGGGGATGAATCGCTCCTTGCAGATTGTTTCGTCGACCTGGCAGGCGTGCTGCGCCAGGAAGGATATTACCATGATGCGCGGCGCTACCTGGAACGCGCCGCCGAGGCGTTTGCAAAGCAGGGAAATGAACAAGGCAGCATCAGATGTTTGACGCTGTTCGGCGTAGTCAACTCAGACTTGGGTTTCTATTCAACTTCAGAAACTGATTATTTGCGTGCTCTCAAACTAGCTCGCGAAACAGGGTGGCGATTTGCGGAAGCATCAATCCTCGCCAACCTGGGCGGAGCACAGTTTGAATTGGGCAACCTGCCATCAAGCAGTGATTATCTCCATCAAGCATTGTTACTTGCCGAAGAAACAGGCGATCTTCGCGCGCAGGCGGTTAGCCAGGATACACTTGGTCTCATTGCTCATTACAATGGGGATCCACAGGCGGCATTGAGATATTTCGATCGTGCGATAGAAATCACGCGCTCGATTGACAATAGCCGCGAGTTGGGCTTTGCACTGACGCATGCCGGTTATGCCGCAGTTGACCTAGAGTTATATGGTCGGGCCAAGGCCGATCTTGAGGAAGCCCTTAGATTACGTGAAGAACTCGGTGCAGCAGCGCTGCAAATAGACACGCTGGCGGGCCTGGCCCATTTGGCGCTGGCCACCCATGATCAGGATCATGCCACAGCGCTTGCCGATGAGATCGTCCTTTATACGACACAAAACGGCTCTGATGGGATCGAACTGCCCGTTCTTGTGCATCTTATCTGCTTCAAGGCATTCGCAGAAGCCAATAGGGCGGATCCTGCCTGGAACGCCCGTGCTCGACAGGCCCTAGAAGCGGGAAATGCCTTGGTAGAGCAGCTCTTAGAGCGTCTTCCTGATGAAACCATGCGCGAGCGTTTCTTACGAAGCCTGCCCTACAATTTAGAGCTTCGCGAACTTTGGTTGGCGCAGCAAAGCTAACCTATCGCGCACATCAACGAAAACCCAGACTTCCATCCGGCAAGCGTACTGGCGGAGCCAGATAAGGGGTAACCGTTTCGCCGGCGGTGATATCCACCCAATACGCTCTGCCAAATTCGAAGAACTCAGCCGGTTCGTAAGCATCCGGTTCACCAGGAGCCATGACAACATTCTCGTACTTTCCGGCGATGGATCGCAAGGCATTTGTCACAGTCTGCGACACCGCCAATGGATAGCTGAACAAATTGCCTGTCGACTTCATTCCCGGCATTTCGATTGAAGACATAACGGCATAGGTACCATCCTGCTCCTGCAAATCAGCTACGACCAAGTTTTCAACGAACTGTCTGGAATTTGGAAGGCGCTGCCACACTCGTTCATCATCAGCACTGTCAGAATCTGGCAGGAAGTAGGCGGCCAATGTATGTTCAAAGCCTTCGGGGACATCACGCTGTAAATAAGTGAGTGCTATGATGCGCCCATCTTGTACCGAGGGATCCTGGGTGACATGGTAAGCCTGACCCACTGGGAGAAGCCATTCGTGACGGTCAAGCGCCGGTACCACGGAAAGCGTTTGCAGCGCTTCCACACCATTGTCCTCAAAGAAACCTAGTTTGCTATAGACGACAACCTGCGCATCGGCAGACAAGATCGGGGCGCCGCCGATGCCGATTTGGCTCGGGCCGCCGATACCGCTCTGGCTGGGGCCGCCGATGCCGCTCTGGCTGGGGCCGCCGATGCCGCTCTGGCTGGGACCGCCGATACCGCTCTGGCTGGGGCCACCGATGCCGCTCTGGCTGGGGCCGCCGATACCGCTCTGGCTGGGGCCACCGATGCCGCTCTGGCTGGGGCCGCCGATACCGCTCTGGCTGGGGCCGCCGATACCGCTCTGGCTGGGGCCGCCGATACCGCTCTGGCTGGGGCCGCCGATACCGCTCTGGCTGGGGCCGCCGATGCCACTCTGGCTGGGGCCGCCGATGCCACTCTGGCTGGGGCCGCCGATGCCACTCTGGCTGGGGCCGGCAACAGAACTGGAGGAAGAACCTGATGTTTCGGGCCAAGGTGGGTTAAGCGTGAACATATCGATCGTTTCTCGTCCGGGATCACCATCAACCCATACACGAGCAGCTACCTCATAGGCCGGCAGGCGAAAAACGAGTGTTTGCGTGTGTAAGTCACCGTCGGAGGTCATCACGGCCGTCGGCGATAAACCGACATAATCCTTCTTGGACCAATAATGCATAGGGAACAACTGCACGTTAACTGGTTTGCCGTCGTCGATGCGCTGGGTCACCGAGATCTGCATTGTGCGGCTGGTTACGGGCGTGATCGCAATCTGCGGGCTCCAAGCGTTGTCCGCTTCTGTCACAGCAATGGAAACGTCGGCCGAAGAAAGGCGGTTGTCACAGCCGGCATAAGCTTGCTCGCCGCTGCGATCGAAAAGACAGAGGCGATCGCCGGGATATGCGCCGCGAACTTTCAACCGGTCGCCACCGCCGGTGGGTGTTCCCAGCTGGATAAGTACATCATCCGTCGGATCCGAATTGTCTTGCTGCTGGAACAGATAAGCCTGTGCCGCCGGCAAGCGCCAGCGTTCATTGTTATCTTCTCTACGCACCTCGAAGTTACGCGTTCTCAGCGTCTGGCGCTCCTCATTCGGCTCAATAAAGTTAACCTTCGTAACTTCCAACGGTAGATTGCTGGGACCGATGATGCCTGTTTCTGTAACCGGAACCTGCGGACCTTGCAGGATGGGATAGAACTTGGAAACAGTTTCCCAATCTGTACGTCCGGTAGTTCGTTCAGCCAGGCTCTCTTGACAAATATCTCTCCATCCTTCTTCTGTCAAGAATTCACTGTATTCAGGATCAAATGTCGAGGTCATAAAACTGCCCTGACAGTTGATTTTGCCCAACGTGTTGTCATCCTTGAAGCCCAGGTAATTGTCAGGCAGGAAGAATAGATAGTGAGCAAATTCGTGCGCAAGTGCCTGCCACCAGTTCGGTCCCAGATCAGAGGTATTTTCGCCAAAGGGATCCCAGACGGTCCCCATGCGGATCTGGTTCTTCTGATAGGCGTCAGATATCACTTTCGTCTCCGTCAGGTCGGCCGCCGCTGTCGTATCCGGCCGGTTGACAAACACCGTTTCCGCCAAGGGGACCTGGGTCACGCCACCAATAGCCGCCGTGGGGCGCATGGCGTTATTGGCCAGCACAACGACGTCGGCATAGGGCCACAACTCTTTTGACTGCCAGACATTTACCTGGCCCAATGCGGCCTGGCCGTCAGTCACATCATAAAGCAGTTCCGATGCGCGCTTGATGCCATCACTTAATTCGGTGCGGAACAGCTCGTCATTTCTGGCATCCCATTCCAAGACCATGTCAATATCGAAGAGCAAGAGTGGATTGTCCTCGGAGATGGCGAGGGCAATGTCACCTGGATCCTTGAAGTTATACATGGCGAGCCCATTCTCGGTCGGCCGTCCGCTTGTGAAATAGAGGCGCGTCTTGTTGGTGAAGGTAACTTGCTGGCTGGGATCAGCCGGTCGCACGGCCAACAGACGGTCACCGCGTTCCAATTCGCCGACGCCGGGCAAATAGCCCTGGCTGTCGGTGAACAAGGGATTATCTGGAGAAGGCATGAGCTGTGCGCCGGCCGTCTGCCCAGCAGGTAGACGGAAGACTTCGGCGCCAGGCACCCCTTTGTTCTCATCGTCCGCATCAACCACGCGGATTTGCGTGCTTTGTACGCGAAAAGGGAGAGAAACAGCGGTCACGGACGGCCGTTGGAAAGAACCGGCGAGACCATTGTGATAGCGATACGTGCCGCTAACCTCCACTTGGTCGTCCTGCGGGGTGTCAAACGCTTTCATGCGCAAAACGACGTTGTCAGACTTGCCAAAGAACTTACTTGCGAACGTATCCCAAACCAATTCGTGACGGCTGCCGGCGACGCTGGTCGCCAGATTGGTCGTCCTCGTGCGCGTGAGGACCGCCGGCTGCCAGAAATCGCCGCCATCCACAGAGAAGTAGACTTCTATATGGCCCACCGGCACCTCGTTCTCATCGCGCAAAATGAAGGGCACCGTGATCGCTTCCGTGGAAAGGATTTGGGGGGAAGCATAGAAGTCGGCGGAGGAGCCTTGATAAGGCTCTTCAATCGTCAGATGAAGAGAGCTGCCAACGAGGGCTTTGCGGCCCTGCAGTTCGTTGATATAGACCTGGTTCGGCCGTTCACCCGAGTCACACCCACGCCCATCACAGTAATTGGCGACGGCCAGATCCAAATCACCATCACGATCGACATCGCCCCAGGCGGCGGCGTGCGACTTCATGAATCGATCGGGGGCGATGCCGGATCGTGCGGATTTCCAGGCAGCCCCGCTGCCCAACTGCTGGTCTACATTTTCGAACACCTGGTTTGGTTGGAACCAATATGAGTCCGCGGCGTTGGTCACTACCAGATCAAGATCTTCATCCCCATCAACATCAGCCCAGGCGACATCCGTCGTCTGCAGGACTTCACCGGAGTCCCAACCGATCCCGTCACGTTCACTAAAAAACAGGTCGCCGCCGATATTTTCAAAGACTCGATTTTCTACGTTTGTGCCCACGGCCAGGTCGATATCCCCATCGCCATCATAATCCCCCCAGGCGACACTAGTGGCCTCCATGCCCCCGTCCCATCCAGTTCTTGTTCGTTCGTTATAGATCAAGCTGCCGGCGATATTCTCGTAAACGCGGGCGCCCAGCGCGAGATCCAAATCCGCGTCGTCATCCCAATCGCCCCAGGCGGCGCTGTTGGCACAGATGGATTCTGGAGATACCCAGCCAACTTGGGAAACGCCGCTCAGATCCACGCTCAAGGTATTGTCAACGTTTTCATAGACGATTGCTGCCTGCGGCACAGCGCCATTCTCATCCGCACCACAGTGGGCAGCGACGAGATCAAGATCATTGTCTCGATCCCAATCTCCCCACGCCAGACTTTGCGTGTCCGAGACTACGGGAGAAACCCAGCCTATGCCAGAAGCGACGGACAGCGACAAGGTCGTTCCCAGGTTTTCATAGACGACATCAGGCTGGCCAAGATTGCCGACGGCCAGATCGAGGTCTGCGTCATCGTCCCAATCCGCCCAGGCCACGCTGCTCGTCAAATCAGCGGTCAGGATCGTAGACTCCCAACCCAAACCATTCTGCAGATCAAAGTTTAGGACGCCATCCACGTTTTCATAAACCTGATTGGCCTGCCCCATATTACCGACCGCGAGATCAAGATCGCCATCCCCATCCCAGTCACCCCAGGCCAGACTTGTACTCTTCTTGGCGTCTGCTGAGGTCCATGTGTTCGCACTAAAGGCGATCGCCGGTTCGGCATTCTTCAGGATTAGATTCTTCTGTCCCCCATTGCGCGCGCCACCGTTGCCGACAGCCAGATCAAGATCGCCATCGCCATCCGCATCACCAAAGGCGATGCTGTAAGTTGATTCTGAGTCCCAACCACCACGCTCCGTGGACTGCCAGCCTATATCACGTACAGGATCGTAGACCAGCGACCGGCCCACATTCTCATAGACGCGGTTTTTTCTACCAATGCCGCCACCGGCGTTCATGCCGACAACGAGATCCAGGTCCCCATCGCCGTCCCAATCGCCCCATTCCAGGCTGGACGGCTTGTCTATGCTTTTCTTATCGGACCACTGCCAGCCGCGATTAAGATTCAAACGCAGCTGGCCCTCAACATTCTCGTACACGCGCAGGAAGGCGCCGCATTGATTACTCAAATCGCTGCCGCCGCCGGTAGCCAGATCGAGATCGCCATCATTATCCCAATCCCCCCAGGCTGCAGCGCGCGTTCGGGTGGCGAAGTTTGGGTCTACGAAACCACCGGCTGTGGCCGCGTTGCACGGTTCGTTGGCCACGGCGAGGTCCGCCGGGTTTTCGGATTCCCAGCCGACGTCGTTCGCCGGATCCAGCGACAGCTCGCCTTGCACATTCTCGTATATCTTGTCAACCCCGTCATAGTCAGCCACCAAGAGATCAAGATCTTGGTCCCCATCCATATCGCCCCAGGCAACAGCACGCGTTTGCATGGTGTCACTGAGCGGAAGTCCGGGCCAGCGCAAACGCAGCGTCCCACTTATGTTGCGGAACAACTGATTTGCTTGGCCCTCATTGCCAACCGCCAAATCGAGGTCGCCATCCCCATCATAGTCTCCAAGCGCCAAGCTGGTCGTGGCTGCCGAGTCAGCCGACTGCCAGCCGCGGGGCGTAGCGGCATCTTTGTCAAGAGCTACGACGCCGGCGACATTCTCATAGATCTGATTTCTTTCTCCATAATTGCCGACGACGAGGTCGAGGTCCCCATCCCCATCCATATCTCCCCAGGCGACCGCTCGTGTTTCGAACGCATCCATAGCAATATCAAATTCATCAAAGCTCTGGGTGCGAGCATTGTAGTAATAGATTTGATTTACCTGGTTGTAGCTGCCGCCGGCGCGGAAGCTTCCGTTGCCTACCGCCAGATCGAGGTCGCCATCGCCATCGACGTCTCCCCAAGCAACACCCATGGTATGTCTGGCATCTGCGCTGCGATGCAGCCGTTCATAGCGACCACCCTCTTCCGCTTCAGTTTGTTGGCTAAGGGGCGCTTCTACAGGCGCCAACGCCAACCCCGGCCGCTTACTAAACTCGTCACTTTCCTCTTCTTTGGAAGCGGCGTCAAGGGTCAAGAATACCGAAAGCAGCAAGAGCAACCCCAAAAGCGTGGGCGCAAGCAGCATCAACCAACGCCGGCGCCTTTGGCGTGAAGGCTGATCTGTATTTGAGAACTGTGACATGCTTACTCCTTTGCGTAACAATAATCTCTGACAGGAGAGGGTCCGTAGCTTACAAAGCGCATGTGCTTCTCCATCCGGTTTTCCATTGTATCATATTTAATGAGTATTTAACGAAATACGGGACAGATGCGGGCAAACGAAGGGGAACTTCGCTGCGAATCTGTCTTTTCCCGGGACTGGGAGTTCGCTACAATAGCAGCAGACTACCCTACGTTTAGTTTGGAGAACAACATGTCCGCGCAAGGATCCCCAACTATTTTGTGCTTGGCGAGTGAGTTTAAAGGGCTGCCATTTATCGAGGAAGCGAAGCGGCTGGGCAGCCGGATTATCCTGATGGTTCCAGAACGGCACGCGGAGGAAGCGTGGCCGCACGAAAGCGTCGATACTTTTTTCACGATGCCCGATCTGCATACACAACCGAACATCACCTACGCGGTGAGTTATCTGGCACGCGGGCACGCTATTGAGCGGGTCGTTGCCCTGGATGATTTTGACGTGGCCACTGCTGCCTCACTGCGTGAACACATGCGCCTGGCGGGCATGAATGAATCCACGGCGCGCCACTTTCGCGACAAATTGGCTATGCGCACCAGAGCGCGGCAAATGGGCATCCAAGTTCCCGAATTTGTAGGTATCTTTAACTACGATGCTCTGCGCGAGTTCATGGGGCGCGTCGCACCACCCTGGGTGCTGAAACCCCGTTTTTCAGCGGGATCGATCGGCATCCAGAAACTATATGAGAGCGAAGCGCTGTGGCGCACGCTCGATCGTTTGGGAGACGGGCAGTCCAATTATGTACTCGAGCAGTTTCTGCCCGGCGACGTTTATCACGTGGATTCCGTTATCTGGGAAGGTGATCCGCAGTTCGCTATTGCCAGCAAATATGGTGCGCCGCCGCTAGCTATTACGCAGGGGGGCGGCACATTTATCACGCGCACGCTGGATCGCCGGTCGGCTGAGCACCAAACGCTGCTGCAGGCTAACCGCGAGGTGCTGACTGCGCTCGGACATCAGAACGGGGTCGCCCATACGGAGTTCATCCGCGCCCACGCTGACGGCCGCTTCTACTTTCTGGAAACAGCGGCGCGTGTCGCCGGTGCGCATGTTGACAAGATGGTAAAGGCAGCTTCGGGTATTGAACTGTGGGCGGAAGCGGCGCGCATTGAGATGGCGGGCATTACCAAACAACCTTACCAGATCCCTGCCTATCGCGAGGACAACGCCGGGCTGATCATTTGCCTGGCACGCCAGGAACGACCCGATCTGACCCCTTACCAGGATCCGGAAATTGTCTGGCGCCTGATCAAAGCGCATCACAGCGGTTTGTTGGTGTCGTCTGCAGAGGCGGCGCGGGTTGAAACGCTGCTGAATGATTACAACGAGCGCTTCGCTGTTGATTTCCTGCACCATCTCCCGGGCAAGGAGAAAGAGGGAGCACGGAATACGATTTAGGCCTGCGTCGCAAACCGGCTAGAGCCGAATCGCAAGTCCTTGCCGGGCGATCTGCACACCGGCCTGCAAAACAGATCGCCGCTGGGGACTACCATCCTCCAGAATCGGGTTTGTATGGTTGATGTGCGTCAGCACCAGCTGGCCGGAGATAGGGGCGAATCGGGCCAGCGTATCCGGCACGAGGGGATGGGCGACGGGCGCACGGCCGTGCAATTCGTCCACGCTGTAGAAGCTGGCATCCACCAAAGCGATGTCTACCGCGTCGATCACAGACTCCGCTTCCGGCCACAAATCCCACCCATCGATATCCGGTAAATAGAGCAGGCTTTTTCGCGGTCCACGAACGAGATAGGCCACTGTGCCCACATTCCATTCGTCACGATGGGGTACAGCAATGGGCGTGATGGAGAGGTGTGCGCTCAACTCGATGCCGGCACCGGGAGAGAGTGGGCGCATGGAGAAGCGTGAAACTGCGGGACGCCACAAAGCTGTCTCTTCCAGCAGCGCAACCATCTTCGGCGCCGCATAGACCGGCAGATCGCGCACGGCCATCGCTTCCGGGCCGAACTGCGGCAGCCCGCCGATATGGCCTAAATGGGCATGGGTAAGGAAGAGTCCGTCCGGCTGGCGCAACCGGCCTATTTGCTGGCGGTGGGGACCCAACTCGGCAGCGAGCATATTCAGCTGCCATTTAATATCCGGCGTGGCGTCAATGATCCAAACGGCCGTTTGCTCGGCTCGCCTATCCACAACAGCCAGGCTGGCGGCATAGCCGGTAAGCGACGGATCGTCTAATGCCGCCCGGCAGCGCGGACAAACACAGGCGATGTGCGGCAGCCCACCATCCTGCATCGTGCCCAACACAACGGCCGAGACAGCCGCATCTTGGCGATTCATAGGGCGAAGCGTAAACACCCTGGCCGATTTTGACAAGTTTTTCCGCTCTGATTATGGCGCTTTAACTATAGACAAGGGTTGTAGCAAAGCGTAAAATACGAGGCCAATTATGTTGCGGCTGATCTCGCATATCGCCGTGATGCTGACCAGAGGAGAAAGTCATGAAACCGTTATCCAGCTTAGCGTCCAGTATTCCCACATCTGTGACACTTGCCGTGAATGACAAGGCCAATGCCTTAAAAGCGGCCGGTGAGGATGTCATCGCCCTGGCGGGTGGAGATCCTGATTTTGCCACACCCGAGCACATCACCGCGGCGGCGTTTACGGCCATTGAAAACGGCGCCACGCATTATCCGGGGCCAATGAAGGGCATAAGGCCGCTCCTTGAGGCAATTGCGGCCAAGATGGAACGGGAAAACAATGTGAGCATCGACCCCAAGACGGATGTGGTGGTCACGCCCGGCGGCAAGTGGGCGCTTAATCTTGCTCTCGCAGCCATCGTCAATCCGGGAGATGAGGTGCTCTATCTGGAGCCTGTCTGGGTCTCGTACCCACCAATGATTATGCTCGCCGGCGGGACACCGGTGCCCGTCAGCCTGCCCAGCGATGATAATTTCCGCATCACGGCTGATGTACTTCGTGCCCAAGTCACGGATAAGACGAAGGCGATCATGATTACGTCGCCCAATAATCCCACGGGGCGGGTCGTGACGCAGGAAGAAGTGGACGCCATCGTCGAGGTGGCCAAAGAGTCTGATTTGTACGTCATCACGGATGAGATGTATGAACAGCTTATCTTCGACGGCCTGCCGCATATTCCCCTGGCAGGGCAGCCGGGCATGGCCGAACGAACGATTACGACCAACGGATTGTCGAAAGCGTATGCGATGACTGGCTGGCGCCTGGGTTGGATCGCCGGTCCAACGGAGATTCTCAAACTGGCGGCACGCTTGAACAGCCAGACTGTCTCCGCGGCGGCCAACTTCACCATGCATGCTGCCGTCGCCGCGCTCACGGGGCCGCAAGCATGTGTCGCCGAAATGCGCGAATCCTACAAAGCGCGCCGCGACTTCATGGTTCCCGCGCTCAATGAAATTGACGGCGTCTCCTGCCGCTCGATTGAGGGCGCTTTCTACCTCTTCCCTAGTTTTCCGGGCAGTGAAAAGAACAGCCTGGAATTGGCCGAGGCGCTGTTGGAAAAGACGGGCATTGCCGCCACGCCAGGCATCGCCTTCGGCAGCAGCGGTGAAGGACATCTGCGCTTTTCAATCGCCACCGCACAGAGCGAATTGGAACGTGCCGTGGAACGCCTGGCCAAGGTAGCCCACGAGCTTTAATAAGATAGAGTGGACCAATCTTGCCGGAGGCGCTCCGCGATCTGGGTCTCTGAGATTGGTCCACTTTTTAGATCCCCTTGACGTCCTCCGGGCATCCTTCTATCCTGTTTAAGAGCGTGGCAGTAGTCGCGCTGCTCCTGCAATCGATTATTTCTTGATCCAGCAGCACCCCCGCATCATCCCAGGGATCAGGGTTCACAAGCTATGGGCGACAAGTTTGAGTGGCAATTTGACGAGTCCGCTGACGAACGGCCGTTCCGTTCAAGAAGCAGTTGGACCGCTGTCGGCGCAGCGGCCTTCTGGCTCCCGGCAGCCATTATTACTCTGGCCATCATAGGCGGCTGGGCATTCCTGCGCTGGCGTGCGCAGAAACTGGATCAGGCGCTTACGGAGTCGACACAATCTGTATTGAATCTGGCGCATCAAGCCGTGATAGATGGCGACAGTGAGCTGTTCTTTGCCCTGCAGGAAGGGCATCGAGACAGAGCTGCCAACCAGTTGCAGCCACAGATCCTCAATTTCTACCGCGCCGCACCGCAAATAACCAACGTGGAACGAGTTGGCGAGATGCTTCATGCGAACGCCGCCTGGCAAGAGGACGGGCAATCTTACCAACGCGTGCTCTTTTTTGCGCAGCGTGGCGGCAGACTGAGGCAGATCGCCACGGACCCCGCCTTTTGGGGAAACCAGAAAGAGCTGTCGCAGAGGTGGGGTAAGTTAAAGTACTGGGAGGTGGATGCCCCTTGGGCAGAGGAAATCGGCGATTTCTTGGCCTCCGCCGTGACGGACCTGTGTCGCCCCATCTGCCCCGGTGAGCAGGTGCCGCTAACGTTGGACCTGAGATCCGATTTCTTACCGACGGCCGAACCAAACCATATATTCATGCCCTCGCCGCGCCTCATCGGGCTTAATGAAGCGGGCCGGCCATCAGATCGCTTCTGGCAGCTCTTGCAGCAGCATTTGATGGACGCCCTTGCGCCGGCAGCCATCCGCTTCGCCGTCCCTTCTGATAGTTCAACCCGTATTGATTACGAAGCCGCGGCAGCGGCATTTGCCGCCGCGCAGCCCGCCGTGCGTATTGAGCTGAGCCCTCGCGAGACGGCGCCTGGAACGGGGTCTGAATTGGCAGGGCTAGACGGCGCCGCTTTTGTGCCCGCCATCGACATGGTCACCGCCGGCCAGGTGGTAGACCTGACACCGTTTATGCACAGCGATCCTGATTTTGATCGCGCTGACTTCTACGAGCAGATATGGCAAGGAGCCGTATGGGAGGAACATACATGGTTCATGCCCCAGACGGCTTTGATGCCCCTGATCTTTTATCATCGTGATGCCTACGATAAGCTCGATCTCGAAGAACCGCTGATCGGCTGGACCTGGTCGGAGCTGGGCGACGATGCCGCACACTTGCCGGCAGCAGAGATCGTCACCGGAGACACGCTCGTCTGGGGTTATCTCGACGAAAGTTTCAACACGCTTTTTTCTTACGCTTTCATGGAACAAGAAGCCTGTGCAGCGAACGCTATACGGCCGTGCCCCATCCCCCTGTCCGCCGAGGATATTGCTGCCGCACTTGAGTGGTACAGCAGCACAGCCGGGGAAGAGGCTATCATGCCTGATCCCAGCCAATTGGCAGCGGCCGATAGGGATCGGTTGCTGATCAACTCGCTTTTTAAGGCAGCGATTTGGGCCGATGAACCTGTGTATTATGAGCACCGGACGTTGATGTTCCCCATGGGCGTACTCCCGTTTCCCGGGTCTGAGCGTTTGGAAAGCGGCTCGCCACTGTGGGTGGAGGGGAGCTTCATTAGCCGGCAGAGCGCTCGACCGCGCGCTGTGTGGCAGTGGTTGAAGTTCTTGAGCACGTGGCCACCCATGCCCCGCTATCGCTTGATACCAGCCCGACCCTCTGTAGGTCAAGAGATGCGGTATTGGAGTGGGCTGCCGCGAGAACTAGCTGGACCGATGCGCGCCGCTTTTCCCATCGCCAGACCGGTTCACCTGCAGGATCGGGGTCTCTTCAGCTGGCCAGCTTTGCGGGCCGTGATGGATGGACAGCAAACGCCGGAAGAAGCGGCGCATGCGGCTCGCGCCATTTCCTGGTTTGGAGAATAGAACCGGCCGTCTGCGGGAAGCAGACGGCCGTCTTAGCTGCCGATTTCCAGAAACTACGCCTGATAGAGACAGACTCACGCGGAAGCAGTCTCAGAGCAGATGCCCCCGATCTAATGAGCCAGAATTTGAGACAAGAATAACTGCGTTCTCTCATGGCTGGGATTGGCAAAAAATTCATCGGGCGTATTTTCCTCGACGATCAATCCGCCATCCATAAAAATAATGCGATCGGCCACGGTCCGTGCAAAGCCCATCTCGTGCGTGACCGCCAGAATCGTGTAACCTGCCTGAGCAAGATCGCGCATCACGTCCAGCACTTCAGCGATCATCTCCGGATCCAGGGCCGAGGTCGGCTCATCAAAGAGCATGATTTCCGGCTCCATGGTCAAGGCGCGAGCGATGGCCACGCGCTGCTGCTGGCCGCCGGACAGCTGGCCGGGGTACTTTTCAGCCTGTTCAGGAATGCCTACGCGCGTCAACCACTTCATGGCCGCCTCCTCCGCATGATCGCGTGACCACTTGCGGACGTGCATCGGGGCAAGCGTAATATTTTCCATCACAGTCAGGTGCGGAAAGAGATTGAACTGCTGGAAGACCATGCCTACTTCACGCCGGATTTCGGCGATGTTGCGCACATCATAATTGAGCGTCGTGCCATCCACGATAATGGTGCCTTCCTGGTGCTCCTCCAGGCGGTTGATGCAGCGAATGAAGGTGGATTTGCCGGAACCGGAAGGACCGATAATGACGATCACCTCCCCTTTCCTGACCTGTAAATCGATGCCCCTTAATGCTTCAAAATCACCAAACCACTTGTGCACATTATCGCAAATGATGACCTTTTCTGCGTTCACCAAAGATTTCTCGTTATTCGTTGACATGTCTACCTACTCCCACGCTAACTAGCGCTCTCCAACGCCAAGATTCTGTTCCATTCGCCGGCTCGAACTAACCATGACCCAACTACCGACAAAGTAAATAAACATCAAGAATATATAGGGTTCCCGTCGCACGCCTAGCCAATCGGGCTGAGACGAAATCAAGTTTGCTACGCCCAACAACTCCGTTAAACCGACGATAGCGATCAACGTCGTGTCCTTAAAGAGCCCGATGAACTGGCCGACGATGGCCGGAATCACGATACGCAGCGCCTGCGGCAAGATGATCAGGCGGTACTTGTTAAACGTCTTCAAGCCCAACGCGTCGGCCGCCTCGTATTGGCCATTGGGGATCGCTTGCAAACCGCCGCGCACATTTTCCGCCAAATAGGCTGAGGCAAACAAGGCCACAGCAACCATCACGCGCCAGGTTCCCAGAACTTCAACGCCGGAGGGCAGGAGGATAGGGAACAGGACAATGGACATGAACAAGACCGTGATCATGGGTACGCCGCGCCATACTTCGATGTACAGGGTGGAGAACGCGGCAACGACATTGCCGTCAAAAGCTTTTTGGAACCCATAGGCGATCAACATAATCAGCAGCGGCCAAAATGCCAGAATCTGGCGGAAAAATCCGGCATCTTCCTGCAACTGCGGCAGGGTGTTGCTGAAGAGGAAGTAGGCGGTAAAGAGGAGGGCCACACCGTATGTCAACCAGGCGGGAACGCCCGGAATCTGACTGCGCCGTCCCAAGGCCAGGAGAACGCCTATAGGAAACGAGGCGATAATGCCGAATACAGCGAGGATGAGGGTGAAGAGCAGCCCGCCCCAGACGACGTCGGGGTTCATGTCTCTACCCAGGAGCAGCCCAAAGGTGAGGAACGGAGTCAGGACCCAGACGATGGTCATGATTCGCCTGGTCCATGTTCCCTTGAAACGTTCCTGGGAATAAACAAAGGAGGAGACTAGCAGCAGCACGCCAAGATAGACGATGGTAGCCCAGATGCGCCAGGTCTCCTCTTGCGGGTAACGAAAAACCGCCAGGTTGCGAAGATTGTCTATGACCGCGCCCCAATTGGCGCCAGGGTTCTCGAACTGGCCAAGCGTGGCGGCGGCGGCAACGGGATCGGTCGTGAAACTGGCCCTGGTAAAGGCGTAGCCGATGAAGCCGCGTATGGCGGCAATAATCAGCAAGACCAGCACCAAGGTAATCTCGATATTGGGGATAGAACTATAGAGGTTGTCTTTCAGCCAATGGGTCCATGATGAATGACTGCGCGTGATCTCATTGAAGACCGTCATTGCCACGGTTACGATCCATAGGGCCACAATAATGGCCGTGCTGAGCGATGCTTCGGCGAACTGGCCCAGGGTGACTCGCAGCGTCACATAGGTGAGAAGCAGCAGCCACAATGTTTGCAGCCAGCTGCTGGTGATGTTTTCATGGACGAACTGAGAGAAGTTAAAATGAAATTCTCTTTCACTACTTACACGCGTTTGTAGATTTTGATACCAGGCAGTCATGATTTATCTCTCCACCAACGTAATGCGCTTGTTATACCAGTTCAGCAGTGCCGAAATGGCCAGACTAAGGGTCAGATAGGCAAGCATGACGATGAGAAACACCTGTACGGCGCGCCCCGACTGATTCAAGGTCGTAAAAGCTACGGCCCAGAGGTCGGCGAACCCGACAGCAATGGCCAGGGATGAGTTCTTGGCCAGGTTCAAATACTGGCTGGTCAAGGGAGGAATAATCACGCGCAAAGCCTGCGGAAGGACAACCAGGCGCAAACGCTGCGATTCGTTCAAACCCAGAGCGTACGCCGCTTCAGATTGGCCCTTGGAAACAGACTGGATACCGGCGCGCACGATCTCGGCGATGAAGGCGCCCGTATAGAGGACCAGTCCGATCAGGAGAGCCGCGAAGCTGGGCGTCAACTTGATGCCACCCACAAAATTCAACCCTTCGATCCGCGGCATGGATACGCGCATCGGCGATTCAGCGATGGGAACAATGAATTGATTCGCGCCATTCTCCATCAGATTGCGTTCTGCGGTCAGCGCGGTGCGGTTGGAAACAAGCAGTTCGCACCCCCCTTCAGTATAGGTGGCTGCCGCCTGATCGATGCGATCTTTGCGCGTCACAACATAGGGGATATTGGCGCTGCGCAGTTGGGTCGTCAGATTGACCTCAGAGGGGTCTTCCTTCACCGCGCACACCTTAAGCGAGGCCTCCGTCAGTTCTTCCTGCGTCAACTCGCCGCTTTCCAGAGCCGCATCGATATCAGCCAAATCATCAACGGGCAGCCGATTCTCAACAAACGCAGCCAGATCCTCGATCGACTCCGCGCGAATCGCCTTGGGCACGAGGATGCCCTGGCTGCCAACCATGCGCCCACTGACAAACCAGCCAATGCCGGCAATGATAAGAAAGGCGATCACGGCCCACAAACCCCGACTGCTGGATTTGCCGGTGCGTTCTTCCCGTTTGCCCAACAGCAGCCAAACAACCTGGGCCTGAATAACGCCCAGAATCAGGAAGGCCAGCCAAATCGCGGAAGAGGGCATAAACACGGGACCAGGAAGATTAATGCCCCGCTGGCTGAAGAAGATGGGCAGACCAAACGGCTGTATGGCCTCCTTGATCGGGGGAAACACGAGGATGACGCCAAAGAAAATAAAAAACAGCTGCAGCAGCAGCGGTGTGTTGCGGAAGAAATCAACGTACCATTTGGCCAGATTGTTTACCAGCCAATTGTCGGAAAGCCGCGCGATACCGGCGACCGTACCCAGCAGCGTGGCGAAAACAATGCCTAGAGCGGAGACTTTTACTGTATTGAGCGCGCCAACCAGGAGCGCCCGGGCATACGTATCACTGGGGTCATAATCAATGACCGATTCCGATATTTCAAATTGGGATTCAATACCCAAGAAGTTGAAGCCACAAGCAAAGCTCTCCGACCCATCGGCACAGCGGAATGATCCCAGCGCGCCGATATTGTCATTGATGTTCCCAAGAATCCAGGACGTCCCTAAAACAAGAAGAATGACAAACACGATCTGGGCAATGACGCCGATTACGCGCGCATCGCGCCAAAAAGGTATCCTTTCTTCCCCTTGCTGCGCTACTTGGGGGCTGAGTTGAGCCATCGGTTCCTCCCGCGAGGTGGTCTAAACACAGCCCGGCTGATCAGCTGGGCTGTGTTTTCTATTTGCGCTTAACTTAGGTAGTTCGCCGATCTAACGGAAAGGCGGAGAGTAGAGCAAACCACCATCCGTCCACACCGAATTCAGGCCGCGCTCCAAATCAAAGGGCGTGTCCGGTCCGAGATTGCGGTTGTAGATATCTTCGTAGTTACCAACCTGCTTGATAATCTGGTAGCAGAAATCAGCATCGATGCCCATGAAGGTACCCAGTTCCCCTGTTTCACCAAGCAGGTTCTGGATCACAGGATCCTCGCCACCGAGGAAGTCATCCACATTGGCCTGGTTGATACCCAACTCCTCGGCCTGGATAGTACAGTTGACTGTCCACATGACAATGTCGCCCCAATTGTTATCGCCGTGACGCGTCAAAGGCCCAAGAGGCTCTTTGGACATCGTTGCTTCCAAGATAACATGCTCGGTTGGGTCGGACAACAGGGGCAGCTGTGATACAAGGCCTGACTTATCCGTTGTAAAACCATCACATTGGCCGGAATCGTATGCTTCGCGCGCGGCTACAGCATCTTCGAAAACGACCGCTTCAAAATCGATGCCCAGGGCGCGGAAGACGTCAGCCAAGTTTCTTTCCGTCGTCGTACCTGACTGCACACAAACGGTGCCGCCGGCCAACCCGTCGAGTTCCGTGATTCCGCTTGCTTTACGCACCATCATGCCCTGACCGTCATAGAAGGTGGTGGGCTGGAAATCGGCACCAAGCTGCGTATCCCGTGTGAAGGTCCAGGTTGTGTTACGGCTGATGAGATCGATTTCGCCGGACTGCAAGACGGGGAAACGCTCATTCCCAGTCAGATGACGTATTTCGACAGCTTCCGGGTCGCCCAATACGGCGAGAGCCACGGCTTTACAAAAGTCAATATCAAACCCCTCAAATTCGGTCGTGTCCGGGTTGATGTAACCAAAACCGGGCACATTCTGATTGCCGCCACATTTGAGCACGCCACGATCGCGGACAATACCCAGGGTGTCTCCTTCAACCATCACGGGGGCGGGCGCTTCGGCGGCCTCAGCCGCTACTTCTACGACACGTGTGACTTCTACTTCGACCACACGGGTTACTTCTACCGTCTGCGCCTCTCCACCACCGCAAGCGACGACCATGAGGGCAACTATCGCCAACAATGCAAGAACACTGAATCTCTTGAACATGATTTAACTTCTCCTCCAGGGATGTAGGTTAATAATTCAAAATGTGTATACGATTATTCTTGTTGGTCTGAACATCATTTTCGCTCGTGCACCACCTCCTCATATTGGATGGAGCAATCGTGAACTTTGCAGCTCATTGGCCACCAGGCTTTACGATTGTCTGCCAGGTTGCGTATTGGATTGGCCCACCTTCAACTACAGCGAGCCGGCCTCTTTCAGTTTCTCACCAGCGGGGAACTCTGCTAACGCTCTATCTTTGCCGGCGGGGGATTCAAAGTGGGGCTGAACACGGTTGGCTTCCGGCAATGAATTTTCGCTAATTAGTCCGGCATCCGCGATTATTGATACTCACACAAAGGATCGATGCACCGGCAAATTTGAGCATTTACGTGTATGTCTTTCTCCCTACTTATATTACATTATAACGACGCAAGCTGATTCAGCAAGTACTCATGGTAGATAAGTCGTGGGAAAGCCACACTTCTTGAGACTTCACTATCTGTTATAATCCGTCAGTTATGCTCAAGAGCAAGAAAGTTCGCGGAATTCTGCAGGTGCTGCTAAGCATCTTTCTGCTGGTGCTGCTTATTAACCAGGTCGGGTTAAAAGAGATCGCGGTTGTCTTGTCACGCCTTAGTCTGGCCTGGTATATCCCCGCCTTCTTGCTCTTTCTACTGAACATTGTCATCCGCGCCTACCGCTGGTATATCCTGCTGCATTCGCTCAATGATCGCCCCTCCTTCGGCCGTTTGCTTTACCTCTATTTCATCGGCTTCTTTGCCAACAACTTCATTCCCTCAGGTTTTGGCGGCGATGTCGTCAAAGTGGTCAGCCTACGCCAACAATATGGTCGCGGTACGGAAGCCCTTAGTTCCGTGGTGATGGATCGCGTGACCGGCTTGCTGGGATCCTGCCTGATCGCCCTGGTCGCCCTGGTTTGGAACACGAACAATGGCGTGAACCATGTTGACCTGCCCAATGCCCTCTTGGCCACCATCGCCCTCCTGAGCATTGGTATTCCCCTGGGCTTCCTTCTGCTGCGCTGGATAAATCCTTTTGACTATTTGGAATCGCATATTCCGCGGGCAGCCAACATCCCTTTTTACAATAAATTCGAAGAGCTGGCAGAGACGGTCAAACGGTATCCCTGGCCTGTCCTGCTGCGCGCGCTGGCGATAAGCATTCCCTTTACCTTGATCCTTGTCCTGATCCAATACAGCATTGCCAGGGCTTTGGATGTAGACCTGCCTCTGTCTGTCTTCCCCCTGTTCGTGCCCATCATCGCCATTATCAACCTGCTGCCTATCGCCTTCAATGGCCTGGGGATTCGCGAGGGCGTCTATCTATTTCTCTTTGTACCCATCGGCGTGGCCCCGGAGGAGGCGATTGCCATGTCGCTGGCGTTCTATTTCTTGCGTTTTGGCGCGGGACTCGTCGGCGGCGTGCTCTACGCCTGGTCCAGCATCTCCCGTCTCTTGCACTCGCCACAGGCCGATAATGTTTGGCGGCGGCGATCTTAGACATTTGTGGCCTGCTAGTCGGGAAGGTCATGCAAGACAATAATTGTCTGCAGGCGAAGCTCCGTGATGCCTTTACTTGATAGTCATGAACGATTCAGTCACGATTAGCCGAAAAGCTGCCGTATTTGGTCTGGACGGGGTCACCTTTGATCTGATCCAGCCCTGGCTTGATGAAGGGCGCCTACCTAATCTGGCGCGGCTCCTGAAGGCAGGCGCGCACGGCCGTTTGCGCTCAACGATTCCTCCTGTCTCCGCCTCCGCCTGGGCCTCTTTCGTAACGGGCACCAATCCGGGCCAGCATGGCCTGGTTGACTTTACCTATCCGGCCGAAGATGGTTACGAGATCCAGATTACGAACGGCCGTACGCGCGCCGTTCCCGCCCTGTGGGAGCTCGTCAACGCAGCCGGTGGAGAGGCGGGCGTGGTCAGCATGCCCATGACCTACCCGCCGCGGCCGTTGAATGGCTTTATGCTCTGTTCCTTCCTGACGCCCAGCCCGGAAAGCGAGTACACCTATCCGGCGTCGCTCAAAGAGGAAGTTGAAGCGGCCGCCGGCCCCTTCCCGCTGCATATGTCAGAAAAAGGGCGCGGGCAAGACCCCACGCTTTTCGTGCGCGCCGTCAAGCAAATGGAAGTGGATCGCGCACGGGCGGTCAAACATCTGATGCAGAACCACCCGTGGGATCTATTTCTTTACGTCTTTGAAACAACGGACAATTTACAGCATGAAGTATGGCATCTGCTGGATGAAACACACCCCCTTCACGACCCGCAGATGGCTGAACGCGTTCTCCCTGAAATTCTCGACTATTACGAAACGGTGGATCGGCTCCTGGGCGAGATGTTGTCTTTGCTGCCGGATGACGTGCTGGTCGTCACGCTTTCCGATCATGGATTTGGTCCCTTCCATAAATTTTTTCATATCAACAATTGGCTGGAAAAGCATGACTGGCTGAAGTTCAAGCGGACTCCCCTGAGCCAGCTGAAGCGGGCCGCTTTCAAGCTGGGCGTCACGCCGATAAACGCGCTGAAATGGATCACCAGACTGCGCTTGAGCGGCATGCGCAAGAATGTCAAACGCGGCCGCGGCGGCGGCATGCTGCGCCGGCTCTTTTTGTCATTCAACGACGTCGATTGGGCGCGAACCAAAGCCTTCTCCGTGGGCAACTTCGGACAGGTTTACCTGAACGTCAGCGGCCAGCGCGCCGCGGGCAGTGTGCCTCCCGACGAGTACGAACAACTGCGCACAGACATCACCGCTGCCGCTCAAGCATTTCGCGATCCGCAAGATGGGAGCCTGGTCGTGCCGACCGTCTACAAGCGCGAGGAAGTGTTTCACGGCATAAGCGCCGGGCGCCTTCCGGATCTGGTCCTGCACACCGATCGCGCCAAATATGTGTCCTTTGGGCATGCTGACTTCGGGTCTAATAAAATAATCGAACCGAGCACGGGCCAGACAGGACACCATCACATGGTGGGCATCACGGGATTGAAGGGGCCGGGCATCAAACGAGATTTCAGTTTAGGTGAGGCGAGTTTGTTGGATCTGGCGCCGACTATTCTGTATTACATGGGCCTGCCCGTCCCCAGCTATATGGACGGCCGCATACTTACAGAGGCGTTTGACGATGAATTTATCGCCGTAAATCGGCCGCAGTACAAGGAGATCGATTTAACCAGCAGCGCCCTGGACGGCGGCGTCAGCGACGAAGAAGAGGCATTGGTCATGGAGAAGCTGCGGGATTTGGGGTATGTGGCCTAGGTGTGTTCACTTATCATTACGTGGGCTCGCTGCTGCATGTTACAATCCTGGTTCACGACGTGTCTAGATGGGTCCACTTTCCCAACGCGAAGCGGACGAAAGCTTGTGAACTTTGGGCCAATCTTAGTTAGATGCAAAGTACTATGGACTTAAGTCTTGTTATACCCGTCTACAACGAAGTAGAAAACGTGAGCATCTTGATGGATGAGATCACGGCCGCGCTGGCGGATGAAAACCTCGACTACGAGGTTATTTTCGTCGACGACGGGAGCAATGACGGCAGCTTTGAATTGCTGGAAAGCATGCGCGAAGGGAACGCGCATATTGCCCTCATTCGCTTTCGACGCAACTACGGCCAGACGGCCGCTTTTGCCGCTGGATTCGACTATGCACGCGGCAGCTATGTCGTGACCATGGACGCGGACCGGCAAAACGATCCGGCGGATGTGCCGCGCTTGATCGCGCGCATCAAGCAGGGAGACTGCGATGTCGTTAATGGCTGGCGAGCCGATCGCCAGGATCCGCTCCTCATGCGCAAGGTGCCTTCAAAAATCGCGAATGGGCTTATTGCCACGACAACGGGCGTCCACCTGCACGACCGCGGTTGTTCGCTGCGCCTCTTTCGCAATGAAGTCGTCAAGGAGCTTAATCTTTACGGTGAAATGCACCGCTTCATCCCTGAGCTTTGCTCTTTTGCGGGATTTACGCTCGCAGAAGTACCAGTCAATCACCGCGCGCGCGTCGCCGGTGAGTCTAAGTACGGTATCTCGCGCACCTTCCGTGTCATCGTCGATCTCTTTACGATCCTCTTCTTGCAGAAGTACAGCGACCGGCCAATGCACCTCTTTGGCAACATCGGAATCCCCCTGGGTCTGGCCGGCGCGCTCATTCTATTCTTCCTGGGCGCGAGCAAGATATGGGCCGGGCTGAGCGGCGGCTGGCAAGGCTTTCACGCTTATACCATCGGGGACCGGCCGATGCTGCTGCTCAGTATTCTACTGATCATCCTGGGCACACTGTTCGTCGCCTTGGGCCTGTTGGCTGAACTAATCGTGCGTACCTACTATGAATCCCAGGGGAAGCGCGTCTACCGCGTGGGCGACTATGTTCCCAGCAGCCAGGAGGCGCAAGGCAGCAGGGCGTCCTGAGCGGTCCAGTTGATCCGCCTGCCAGACATTGCATGAAACTACTGATTATCGGTTTTGACGGCGCGACTTTCGACCTTATCCGGCCCTGGGCCGCAGAGGGTCATTTACCCAATCTGGCACGCATTATGGAGGACGGCGTGTCCGGTGATTTGCTGTCCACACTGCCGCCGGTGACGAGTCCCGCCTGGCCGACATTTATGACCGGCTGCAATCCCGGCAAGCATGGCGTGTTCGACTTCATCCAGCCTCATGGGGATAACTTCACCTTGGTAAACGCCACGCGTATCCGGCAGCCAACGATCTGGCAGCGCCTAGCGCAGGCGGGTTATCGCGTGGGTGTGATGAACGTCCCCGTCACGTATCCGCCGGCGCCGCTCGCCAACGGTTTTATTATCGGGGGTCTGCTCAGCCCGAAGACGGGTCAGATCAGCGAGCCGGCCGACTTGATCACGCGCTATGCGGGCGTGCTTGGTGATTATCGCGTGGCGCCTAACGTGCAGTACCGGGCAGGGTTGGAAGCGGAGTTCACGGCCGATCTCTATGACTTGATTGACACGCGCGGCAGGTGGGCCCTGCATTTAATGCAGCAAGAAAAGCCGGACGTCATGATGGTTCATTTCATTTCCATGGACGTGATGAAACATGCCCTCTGGCGATTTATGGATCATGCCCATCCACGCTACGAAGCGGGGCCATTCGAGAATGCCATCCTTGACGGCTACAAGCTGGTTGATGAAACTATCGGCCGTTTGATGGCGCAGCTTCCCGACGACGCTTTCACCATCGTCATGTCTGATCATGGCTTCGGCCCACTGCGTAACATGGTCAATCTCAATGTATTCTTCATGGACAAGGGTCTCATGAAACTGAAGCGCGATCCCTGGACACAGTTGAAGGCCCACGCCTTCCGTTGGGGCATCACGCCTTCAACCGCCTACCAACTGATCGTGAAGATGGGATTGCAGAACATGACGGCACGCGTTTCCAAGCAAACACGCAACGGCGTGATCGGCAAGTTCTTGAGCTTCGATAGTGTGGATTGGGAACGGACCGTTGCTTACAGCATGGGGCATGTCGGCCAGGTCTACTTGAATGTGGCCGGTCGAGAGCCGCATGGCATTGTACATCCCGAGGAATATGAGCAGACGCGCCAGCGGGTGATCGACGCCCTGGGTGAGTTGAGAGATGAGACGGGCCGTCCAATTTTGAGCAAGGTCATTTTAGGCAGTGAAGCATACCAGGGTCCCTATGCAGCCAAGGGACCGGACCTGCATCTTATCTTGGATGATTACAACATGATCGCCTGCCCCCTGTTCGCTACGGAGGGCAAGGTGATCACCTCGCAAATCCGCGGTGATTCCGGCTGCCATCGCAGCGAGGGCATTTTCCTGGCCCAGGGACCTGATATTAAGCGCGGTGTGCACCTTGCCGAAAATCAGATCCGCGATCTTGCGCCAACGATTATGCATCTCTTGGGTGAACCGGTCCCGCTGATCATGGACGGCCGTGTTCTAACGGAGATCTTTACGCGACCTGCACCCGTGATATTTGACGATCAGGACCAGGAAGAGAATGTTGTTGCCGAAAAAGCGTACAGTGCCGGTGAGGCGGAGCAGGTGGAGGACCGGCTGCGCGGTCTTGGATATCTATAGGTGACAGGGAAGCTGCTGGTCGTCACTCTGCTGGGGCTTCCGCTGGTAAGCTCGTTGATGCAGTGGACGACTGTACCCTGCACTCATGATGGGCATCTGCACGTGCACCGTGTGGCCGCCATGCGCCACGCCTGGGAGTCAGGTCTCTATTTTTCACGGTGGCTTCCCGATCTCGCTTTCGGATACGGCTATCCGTTCTTCATCTATCGTGAACCGGGACCTCTCTACGCCGTCCTTCTTCCCCACCTGCTGGGGCTTCCACTGCCGGCTGCGTCCAACCTGTTTTACGCGTTGACTATTCTCGCCGCCGGCTGGTTTATGTTTCTCTGGGTGCACGATATCGCCGGCACCCGTGCGGGCTTCGTCTCCGCCGTCGCCTATATGGGCGCCCCCTACATTTTGCTTGACGCTCTGGTGCGCGGCAACGCGCCGGAGAGCATGGCCCTGCCGCTTTTTCCCTTTTTATTGTGGATGGGACGGCGCTGGATGATCAAGGGCACGGCCGTGCCCTTCCTGCTCTCCTGCCTAGGGCTGGCGCTGCTTTCCTTGAGTCATAACATTTCAACGCTGATATTTGTACCCACGCTGCTCGTCTATTTAACGGCCGTCAGCTTGCTCAACGGCCTCTCCTGGAAACCGATCTTGGGGCGGCTCGTGCTGCTGTTCGGGCTGGGCCTAGGCGTCACATTTTTCTACACCGGCGGGGCGCTGCTGGAAATGGACCAGGTGACGCTGAGCCAGTCAACCGTGACCCGCAACAATGATTTCCACTTCAATTTTTCCTCGCTAGCGGAAATCGCGGCGCCCGTGAGCGCCGCGGATCCCAATCTCGTCAATCCACCGCTGCCCATTCGTCTGGGGTGGGTGCCACTTCTGCTGGGCCTGATTGGGGCGACAACGCCGCTGTGGAAACAGCAGGTGCGGGAACAGCGCTGGCACGTCTACTTGATGGTGGCCGGCGCCGCAATCTATCTTTTCATGGCTCTACCCGCTTCGCTGCCGCTGTGGGAAGGGGTTCCCCTGATTGATTTCGTCCAGTTTCCCTGGCGCTTCATCGGGCGCGCGGCTCTGCCTGTCGCCTTTCTGGCGGGAATGCCCTTCATGCCTTCACCGGCGAAAAATGGGGGGTCAGACCGGCGGCTGATGCTTAATATCGCTGCCTCTGCGGCCATCGTCCTACTTATCCTGGAAGCCGTTCCGGCACTCTACCCGCGCACCTGCGACGAGGATGCGTTCCCGACCATCGTCGATGTACATAGGTACGAATCGGCAAGTGGACTCGCCGGCGTTGATCCCGAGGGCAGCTACTTTCCGCGTACCGTCGAAGAACGGCCGCAAGGATCGCCGCTGGAAAATGATTACGCGACAGGCAAGACACCCCAGAGATTCGACCTTTCCGCCCTGCCTAACGGGGCCACAGCTGCGGCAGCCTATCATGGTTTCGGAGCGAATGTGTCTGTCAATTCACCTGAAGCATTTACAGCCCGTTATCTGAGCTTCTTCTTTCCCGGCTGGTCAGCAGCTGTAGACGGGCAGCCTGTTACTGTTACGGCGAGCGATCCGGAGGGTCTGATTACCTTCGAAGTGCCCGCAGGGGAACACGAGCTGACCATTTCCTGGGGATCTACGCCGCTGCGCTCTGCTCTGACCCTGTTGAGTATCCTGGCGCTCACGGGCATTGTCGTGGCCGTCTTCTATCTCGGATCCTTGAGGCCCAATAGGGAAACCGACGCGTCCTTCTCCAAGAACGATCGGGCACTTGCAGCGGCGCTTGTATTGGCTGCACTGGGTCTGCTGGCCTTCAAGATATTGTTCGTGGACAATGACTTAACTTCCTTGCGCAAGCCGGGTGAGCCAGAGGCCAGCTTCCCTGCCGCCCTACAGGCGGGGGAACTGTTATTCAGCGGGCACAACCTGAGCCAAGATGAGGTCGCCGCCGGAGAGACATTCGATATTGATCTCGCCTGGCAATCTATCGCGCCAACCCTACAGACCTACCAATCCAATGTGTGGCTATCCGCTGATGACGGTTTGTTGTGGAGCGATAAGGAAACACAGAGACCGCGTCTCTTCGAAGAGGGCCCCGCTACGTGGGAACGAGAACCAGGCCAGTGGGCGTGGGACAGCCGCGAAGTACAGGTGCTTTCGGGAACGCCTCCCGGAAAGTACGATATCGTTCTTACGCTCTTTGAGCGCAGCACGCTGCAGCCGGTCACGCTGCAGGACGAAGCGGGGGGCGTCATTGGGCCGACGGCCGTCATCGGCCAGATCGAGGTTGTGGAGCCTGGCGAGCCACCCACATTCACGCCTCAGTACCCCCTGGAGAAATCTCTGACAGGGATCGATATGAACCTGCTTGGTTTCAACCAGGATCGCTCGGCGGCGGCGCCGGGCGATCAGGTTCTGCTGACATTCTTCTGGGAGCATCCCGCCGGAGCAGTGCCGGAAACGTTGGCCGTCCACCTGCTGGACGAAGAGGAGCAGAGCGTCCATGCCTGGCAAGTTCCTCTGCTGAATGACAGCGCGGATAGCGCGCTGCTGGAGGCTCCCCAACGCCTACGTACGCAGCATCTGCTGCGTCTGCCGGCCGGATTGGAGGGAGGGCAGTACCGGCTCTCCCTGCTGAATCAGGTCCCGCTGGCGGATCTGCTAATCACGGCCCCCGAACGGCAGTTCACACCCCCGGAGTCAGCCACGGCCGTGAATGTCCCCTTTGCGGACGAAGTCCTGCTAGCCGGTTACACGACGAGCCAAGAGGGGGATCAACTGACGGTTGAGCTGGTTTGGCAGGCCTTACGAGAAATGGAGGCTGCTTATCGTGTCTTCGTACATCTGATCGATGAAGAAGGCAGGATCATCGCCCAAGCAGATGGGGAGCCTGCCCAATGGACACGGCCGACAAGTGGGTGGTCGGCGAATGAATATATCTCAGATCAACATGAACTGGTCATTCCCGCAAACACGGATCTCAACAAGCTGCGGCTGCGCGTGGGATTGTACGATCCGTCCGACGGCCGTCGCCTGCTGAGCAGTGAGGGGGATGCAGTCGAAATCTCACCAGGCGCCCAATAACCTTTTTCCGAGAATGCGTGCCGGTCTACGTTACTGAAGAAGTTGATCAAGCAGCGCCTTCAGAAAAGGCAGCCAGACATAGAGCTGATTTTCCGGCGGAGGGGTTGGTGCCGGCACTGCTTGCACCGTCGGCGTCGCGGGCGCGATCGTGCGCAGTGCTGCTGTCGTGGCGGTGTTTGTGGGCAAGGCGGCTGTCGCTGTAAGAGAAGGGGTTGGCTGCGCTTCCATTGTTGCTGTGCCGGTCGCTGTCGCTGTCGACGTTGAAGTCGCTGTCGCCGTCGCCGTCGCCACGGCTTCTGTTTCTATCGCGACATAGCGTATCGCCATCCGCGCTGCGCCGCGCCGGGTATTGTCTCCCAAGAAGAGCAAGCCCGGCGTTTCATAAGGATCAGGGAATCCCTCAAATGCGGTGTAGTCCCGCAAAGAACCTGTCAGGATGAGCAGATCGTCGGCAAAGAGATTATACGTGTCCCCTAAGACGGCCAATTGATAATCAACCAGCTTTGTCGTGGTGTCAAACGCGGCGCCCTCGGCATGACGGAAGAGATCATCGGCAGCGCCCCCCTCCTGCACCCATACTTCGTCTTCCCAGAAAGCAAGTTCCAGACCCAATAGATCGTCGCTCAAAAAAAGGAGTGTGAAACCTGATCGATGACGGCTAAGATGTTCCTCTTCGCCAATCTGGATCGTAAACTGCACCTGATAACCAAGCTCGCGGTCCAGGGGCAGCTGCTCACGGCTGAAGTAACCAACCTGGTCGTCTATGCTGCCGGTTGAATCCAGGATCGTCATCCCATCAATGAACTGCTGGGAGGCTGAAGACCCGATCGCCAGATAACTGAACCCCTGCTGGTCCGGCATGCTGCCGAGACTCGCATCGTATAGGACCATGGTCTGGGTAGCTGGGTAGACAGGCTGAAAAGCGAGTAAGAACAACGCCCCGACCATAGTGGCCAGCGAGCTGAGCGTAAGGGGAAGCGATCGGCGTTTCATGACGGCGGCGCTCAGTCGCCAGCTACTTGTTCTGACGATTACGGTAGAGCTGCGGATCAACGACTTCTGCCATGGGTTCGACCGGCAGTGCCCCGCCAAGAAAGTCGTTGATGCGCCGCGCTTCCTTTTCCGGATCGGCCAATACATCACTGTAATGCACGTAAAGGACCTGGATATTGGGCTGTTCGCGCAGCCAATTTTCCACCTGGCTGACATGCTTTTCAAAGAGGGCCGTCATTTGCTGATCATCCACTTTGTCCGGGTCCTCACCACGACGGAGCAGCATCTTGCGCTGCGAAGCGAGGATCTCGGGCATGCTGCGGCGGATATAGATAACCCGGTACCGGTAATCAGAGGGGAGATACTTCAACAGCGCCGAAATCACCTTCACGGATTTTCCCTGAGCATCCGCCAGCCAGGCTGTATCCCCCTTATCCATTCCCTTTACACGCTCGAATTCGTAGTACCCCTGGGGGTTATCTTCATCAGCGGAACGGATATTGTCCGTGACCGGAGATATTCCCCCAGCATCGAGCATCTTCATCAACATCGATGTGCCAGAACGGGGCAATCCTGAGACCACGACAACGGCATCGTTTGTTTCCTGCGGCTTAAACAAATTCTTGAATAGATTTTTCATCCCATCACCCTCGAAAGGAAACGAAAGCCGGCAGGGCGAACGGAGCTGCCAGCGGGTTCATAGTAACATACCTGACAAACGCGACTCACGCTTTTTCATGCGCTTCTGCATTTCCAGTATCAGCCTGCGCCGCCAAGGTTTCCAGGCGATCTTCCAATTTTCGCAGCTTCTCCTGCAGATCTTCGACCTGCTTTTTCAAAGAGGAACCATCGACCTTGTCGCTCTCACGCAAGGAAGCGACGAGGGCTTCGATCTCTACTTGATCCTGGAAACTCAAGCGCCGTGCATAGGCTTCCAGGGCAGGAACGGCTTCAACCGCCTTCATCAGTTTAAGGCTACGCGCGGCCACAAAATGAGCCGGATACCAGGGATCCCGCAGCAGATCGCTTAAGACTTCCACAATTTGTTCGCGCCGCGCCTTTTCCTGCCCCTGTCCAATATCTCCTAAGCCCATGACGGCGGCGGCGCGCGCACGGACCGGTGTCGCTCCGTAGGGCACGCGTTCCAGCAGCTGGTCAACTGCCTCATGGCGACGGGTTGAGGCCAATCCGCGCAGCGCACCGGCCTGGACGACGCCATTGAAACCTTCTGTCTGGCCCGCGTCAAGTAGGAGAGTAAGCGGAGCGGCTTGGCGCTGTTTGCCAACTGCTTCCAGGGCGGCCTGCCGCGCTTGGTAGGGCAGCTCACCTTGCAGCCTGTTGAGCAGCGCGTTCAAAATACGGCCGTCACGGTAAGATCCGGCCGCGCGGAAGACAACGGCCATCGCCAGGGGGTCCGCTTCATTTTCGACGATCCGCGCCAGGCCGGCGACGGCCGTTTCGTGATTGGCGGCGGCAAGCGCTTCGGCCATTTCCAAACGCACGGCGAAGAAGGGCTCCCTGCTGTAGGCATCGACGACAGCCCGAATATTGGCATGTTTCCCACTCTTAACCAATTCCTGCGCAGCCAGGATGCGTCCGGTGATGTCGGGCGCGGCGCTCAGCTGGCTGCGTAAGAGGGGATCACCAGGGTTAAACGACAGCTTGTGCAGCACTTTGCTGTCAGGATCGAAACGCACCTGTTCGGGAGCCCCCTCCATGGCCGCGACAAACGTCTGCCGCTGCCGGTCCAGCTTGATCGGGAAACGATGCTCCTGGCCATTGATGATCCAGGCCAGATCCGTGTTGAGCACAAACGCTGGGATGTTTTTCTCGGGATTTACCTGCTGCTGTTCAACGGTAAACGTGCCCTGTTTATCTTTCTCCTCGTAGCTGAAAGTGACTTTCAGATCTGGATAGCCGGCGGTGTAGAACCATTGGTCAAAGAACTGCCCCAGGGAACGTCCTGAGTGTTCCTCCATGACCAACCGGAAATTATCCGTTTCCACGACTTTGCCATAGTAGCGCTGCAAGTAGTCGCGCACGGCCGTCCAGAAGACTTCGTCACCAATCTCTTTGCGCAGCGTGTGCAGGCGGCAGGCGCCGCCCGGATAGGTATGGGCGTCAAACATTTCCCAGGAGGTACGAAAATGGCGGTTGACTATCGGCCGTTGGTACAGGTTATCCGCTTCACGCATGTAACGCCGGGCGGCATTGAAGTAGCGATAATCCCTCTCTTCTTGTGTAGAATTGTCTTCCAGCCAGCACTGTTCCATGTAGACAGCCCAGGACTCTTTCAACCAGGTGTGGGCGAAATCGCGGCAGACGATGGCGTCCCCGAAGTAACTGTGCGCCATCTCATGTAGATTAATCATATCCGCCGTAAATTTCATCTCTGTCGCCAGGAGCGCATCCTGCATTACACGGTCGTTCCAGCTAACCAGGGAGATATTTTCCATCGCCCCAAAAACACCGGGAACCGCAAACTGATAATATTTTGGATAGGGAAACGGCATGGCCAACTTTTCCGTCATCCAGGCCATCATCTCGCGGGTCGTGCCGAAAGTTCGCGCGAGATCCGCTGGCGTATGGTCAGGCGTACAATAATAGGCGAGCGCGACCTGCTTCTGGCCATCATCAAACAGGCCATCGTCGAAGGCGACAAAATCGCCAATGGCGAAGCAGATCAGATAACTTGGACAGAGCTGCTCCAGGCGCCAATGGGCCGTCTTGGTGCCGTCCCCATGCATTTCCTCTTCAACCAGAAAACCGTTGGCCAGGATGGTGAAGCGATCCTCAGCGCGCAGGTGAAAATCGAGCGTGGTGCGCACATTGGGCAGGTCGATGCAGGGCAGCCAGTAACGCGCGCGTTCCGTCTCGTGATCAGTCACCGCATACCACGCCTGATGTGGGTAGGCGTCGTCCGGTTGCGAGAAAATCAAGCCATCGACCGGCTTATCAACGCGATAAGCCACCTCTACACGGCGCTGTTCCCCGTTCTGAAAAGGGTCCGCCCAATGAATCGCCAGTTTCTGACCGTCGTAATTCGCTTCCAGATCACGGCCGTCCACATCACGGACGGCGACATCCTCCAGATGAACGGCGTCCAGAACAAGCGTATCCGCCTGCCGGCCATTGGCGACAACCGTCGTCGTCACCTTACCGGCGGCCCGCTCATTGGCCACATCCACAAAGAGATCGATGTCCAGGTGAAGCGGTTCCAGAAGCAGGTCAGGAGGGTATTGCGGCGGCACGGAGGGGTCAAAAAACGCTTTGCCGGCAGCGCGCATGATACGCTGCGCATCATTTTCAAACGGCATGATAGCTCCTTACAATGATAAACCTTTGACCGGGAACTGGCGCTTCCAGCCCTCAAGACGGCGCTGCAGCTTCCGGTCAGGTGCGTTATTCAGTTGGACAGCCTATTAGTTTGGGCGACAGCAGGCAAGTTGTCAAGCGTTTACCAATTCAACGAAGACTTCTCGGGTTATGCGCGGACCCAGGACAATGACTTGTGGATGGTCCTCTATTTGCACGTGCAGTGTCCGGTCAAAGGGAACGTAGTTGACGACGCTTACCCTTGCTTGAGGACGCAAATCGAGACTGTCTAGATAGCGCAGCAGTTCGGAATCCCCGTCGTGCACGCGCTGCACAACCGCCTTTTGGCCAGGGCGCAGGTCACTCATGGGCCTGTCGATCATGGCTTCGATGGTCAATTCCTGTGTGGGAATGGGGTGACCGTGCGGGTCACGCTGCGGATGGCCAAGGACGGCAGCCATGCGCCGTTCCATGTCTTCGGAAATGACATGCTCCAGTCGTTCCGCCTCTGCATGCACTTCATCCCACGAATACCCCAAGATCTCATGCAGAAACATCTCGATCAGCCGGTGATGGCGCACGATCTCCAGTGCGGCCCGCTCTCCTTCCGGCGTCAAGGTTACCCCTTGATGCTTCTTATAAGTCACCAACGGCGGCTCATCCTGCGCCATTTTTTGCAGCATCCCGGTGACAGAGGCGGGTTTGATGGCCAGTTGATCCGCTATTTGTGATGTAGACGCACGGCCGTGCTGTTCTGAAAGATCGTAGATCGCCTTCAGATAATCTTGTGATGCCGGCGAAATTGTTGAATCCATGACGTACTTTCTGCTCTTAAGTCGAATTTAGCTAAATGCCATTTTAGGCCAACCTAAATATTTCTATTTTGCATTATACGATCCCTGGAACAAATGTCAAGACGGGCGATCAAGAACCCAATTCACCGGAGGAAACGCTGCCTGGATCCGCTCGTCTCGCTGCAGATCCAGGATCGCATCTGTTTTTGTTGAATCCACAAGTGAAAGATTGTCCATGAGAAGGGGCACGATTCGCCGCGTTGTGATGGCCCAGGAACGTTCTTTCACGGCGCCGGCCAGAGCAGTGCGCCGGGCGATAAGGGACCGAGCCTTTTGATTCGGGCGCTTGGGGATGGGCAGCGACGCGGGCAGAAGGCCACGGCCGTATCCATCTTCTGTGATCAGCAAGACGACATCCTCATTCTCTACGGGCAGCGCCATGCTCACTCTATCCTCTTTGCCGCAGTTCACGGCCTGTGTGCCGCTGCTTTCCAGCATACTCAACGGCCAGCGCGCCCCCTTCCCGGCGCGCGTAAAGAGAAGTAGATGCTCACTACCATGCACGCCGAACAGGGAAACCGGCAGCCCCGGCAGCGGATGATCCAGACGCAAAGGAACCGGCGCTTCAATACTGTCACGCAGTATCTGCAAGGGGTAAGCGCGCAAGAAACCGAGTGAGGTGGCAATCAACAAACGCGGCATCTCGCGCGCACGCTGCCAGGAGGTGAGCGCGCAGTAGGTTTCCCCCTTATCCAGGCGGTGCAGATCGGCGAGGTGCATGTCGATTTCCTGCAGATCCAATAGTTGGCGCGGCGATACCAGGAGAAAGCGGTAGTGTGAGGTGATGAGGAGCAACTGCTCATCGAGTCCGGCGACCAGCACCTGCATTATCTGGTCATCGCTTGGCATTTCAGCGCGGGAGAGCAGCCCCGGAGACGTATCTGGCGGCAGAGCGACGGCGCGCAGCGTGCGCTCTACGCCCAACATGACAAGTGTCTGATCGCTGTCGACTAGCGGTTCAATCACGCCTTCATCAATCAGGACACGCTTCTGCATCAAGTCTAGATTCACCGGCGTGATACGCGGTCGCGATCCCTGCGCCTGCGGCGGTCTGGCGGCATCGGCCGGAGTGTAGGCGCGCGCGTCAACCAGCCCTGATTCAATCTGCTGGGCGTAAACGCCCAAGCCGGCGGTGACGCTGCTGAAGGTGTCCATGCTGCGTACTTTCTCTTCACCAAAATGGCGGCCTAACAGATCGTAGAATGCCGGTATCTGGGCCGATCCGCCGGTACGCACGACGGCGTCAATCTCCTGCGCGTCCAATCCCGACGCCGCCAGCGTGCGCTGCAGTTCTTTTTCAACAGCGATGATTTCGGGTCGAATGATGCGCTCCATTTCTGTACGTGTGACAAATTCACGCACCTTAAAATCCGGTCCGTCTAAACGGATTTCCGCGCCCCGTTTCTCAGACAGCATACGCTTGGCCTGCTCCACCTGGTCAAACATCTGCAGGCCGTAATTGCTGGTAACGAGGCTGATCAGGGCTTCCACCTGATAACGTCGCTGTGCCGTGCGGGCGATTTCATTGAGGATGCGCCGGTTGTCCTGGCTTTGCAGCTCAATGAAGGTTTGCCAGTTAGAAAACTCATCGTAGATCCAGCGTGGAATCGGCCGGGCATTATGCCGGGGGCCGTAGTAACTGCCCTCGCCAAAATGAGTGGGTAGTTTGGCCCTGGTTAACTTCTGGTCGAAGACATCGCCGGCAACGGGCAGGCCGCCGGTGGCCAGCACCTGGCGATCTGCTTTTTCCCCCAGGCGCATGACGGTGATGTCCAGGGTGCCGCCGCCGAAGTCAAAAATGAGGGCGTTCTGCGGTTTGCTGATTGTGCGCTCGTAGCTGAGGGCGGCGGCGACGGGCTCGAATTGGAAGTAGACCTTTTCGTAGCCGGCGCGGAAGGCGGCCTGGAGGAGCCGCCCCTGGGCAAGCCGGTCATGTTCGGCATCCGCCGAAAAATGGACGGGACGGCCGAGCACGACTTCTCTTATTTCCTGCCCCAGGTATTGTTCAGCACGCACACGTGTGGCGGTCAGGTAGAGGGCGATCAGATCTTCCAGGCTGTAGTAATTCTGGCCGATGACGGCGCCGGGATGATCTTCTTCGCGCAGGCGGCTCTTGATCGACAGCAGCAGGCGGCCCGGCTCCGACACATCTACCCAGGCATAGGCATCGGTGACATAGTACATATCTTCAGCGTAGACCTCGATCTCGCCAATCCAGACTTTTCGCGTCTTGACGATACGGCCGATGTTCTGTTCGTAGTAGCGGTCTACGGCCGCGCGGCCGATGTGCAGCGCCTGCTCGTTGGTGATATAGAGGGCGGTGCGCAGGATGCGCGGATTGGCATTTGAAGGATCGAGGGGCAGCACCTGACCATGACGGCCGTCATAGACCGCCATGCCTGAATTCGTGGTGCCGAAGTCCATGCCTACAATCACGGCTCTATCCCTGGGATGCTTCCAGCGACGCCTTCATCACGGCCACGTCCGGCTGCAATCCGCTCCATAGGGCCAACGACGCTGCCCCCTGGCGCAGCAGCATTCCCAAGCCATTGCTGGTCGCGCAGCCCGCCGCCCGGGCCTGGCGCATCAATCGCGTCTCGCGCGGGTTATAGACAAGATCATAGACGAATGAGCGCGGCGGAAAGGGGACGTCATCCGGCCAGACGGAGCCCTCAACGCGGGGTGACATGCCCAGCGGGGTCGTGTTGACGATCAGGGGCGCTTCCACATTCCCGGCCACTTCGCCCAGATCGTCCAGAGAGTAAGCAGCCCGCAGGGAACGGCCGCCCAGATCGGCAGCCAACTGCTGCGCCTGCTCACGGCGGCGCGCCAGCACCGTCACGCGCCCCTTGGCCTGGGCCAGGGCATAGACGATGCCACGCGCCGATCCGCCGGCACCGAGCACGAGACATTCCCGCTCGTCTACGGGGACATCGAGCGCGTCAAGATCGGCCAAGAAGCCGCGCCAATCTGTGTTGTAACCGGTCAGCCGCCCGGTTTCTTGGTCAACGAGGATGGTGTTGACAGCGCCAATCGCCGCAGCTGCCGGCGAGACCGCATCAAGAAAGGGCATAACGGCCTGTTTGTGCGGTACCGTTACGTTCACGCCGCGAAAACCAAGCGCCGCCAGCCCACGCAGCGCGGCGCCAACCTGGTCAGAGGCGACGGGCAGGGGCACATAGACCCAATTCAGGCCCAGCGCGGCCAGCGCCGCAGTATGCATCGCCGGACTGAAGCTGTGGGCAAGCGGCCAGCCAATCAGGCCAATCAACTCTGTGCTGCCGTCTATGCTCTTCACGCATCGTCTCCCTGCACTTGAAGCTGCGTCGATCGGGCGGCGGAGGGAATATCAAAGTAGGGCAGCGGCGCTTCGCCGCGGAGCTGCTTGAACACAAATGGCGCGCGCAGATGATGGCCGGGGGACATAGGCGGCAAATTATCCTCGGCAAAATAGGCAGCATCAAACACTTCATCGCTTGGAATTGGCTGCAGATTCTCTGCTTCAACCAAGAACAGGAAATGATAGAAATGGATGCGCTTAGCGCTCTGCCACAACCGCGAATCATAAACGCCCAGGAACCGGCGCACTTCGCCACAGATTCCCGTCTCTTCCTCCAATTCGCGCAGTGCAGACTCAGCCAGTGTTTCTCCAGGATCGGTGATGCCGCCGGGCAAACACCATAAGCCATCATCTTTGCGATGAACAAGCAAGATCCTCTGCTCATGTAGCACGACCACTTCCACGCTGGGCATGGCGCTCAGTGAAAAAGCATGTTCGCGGTACTCGTGCAGCAGCCTCTCCGCCCTGCTGCCCGTGGCCGCCGCCTGAAGGCGCGCGCTGACAGAAAGCACCGCCTGGTACCGTTCTTCATCAAAAGGGTTGTCTGCAAAATTCAGGCCAAAAGCGGCGATGGCCCGCAGTTCTTCGGCCAGCGCGGCCAGCTCATCGTTGTTGTTCATGATCATCTGGAAACTCGGTTTTGGTTTGCTGCAAGTACTGTATCAGAAATTGGCCGCTAATGAATCCGCTTCTCTTGACCTTAATCAAGCTCGCCTAAGGCTGAGAGAGCAAGGGTTGCGGCCACAAGCGCCGCCGTTTCCGCGCGCAAGATGCGTGAACCCAGCGTGACCGGCTGCGCCTTCGCGGCGACGGCCTGCTCAATTTCTTCGTCGTCAAATCCGCCCTCCGGTCCAATAAGAATGGCGATACGCGGCGGCCGTTCCCCGACCGCTTCGCGCACTGCTTGCGCCAGGCCACGCCCAGTTTCGCGTTCCCAGGGCACAAGGACCATATCAAAGGCAGCGGTCTCTCGCAGCACTTCCGCGAACATAAGCGGCGGGGAAAGAAACGGCAACTGTCCGCGGCCGCTTTGTTCGGCCGCCTCGTTAATGATGCGCTGCCAGCGGTCGATTTTGACCGGCTTGATTCGCTCCTGGCGCACGACACAGCGCTTCGTGATCATGGGCACAAAGCTGCTGATACCGATCTCCGTCCCTTTTTGCAGCACCCATTCAAAATTGTCTTTTTTGAGCAGCGCCTGGTAGAGCGTCACCTTTGCCCGCGGTTCGCCGGCGGCCGACGTTTTAGAGACGATTTCGCCAATCACCCGATCAGAGGCGACACTGTCCAGGCACACATCATACTGCCAACCGCTGTTATCCAGGGCCAGAATGTGATCCGCCGCACGCATACGCAGCACATTGTGAATCTGGCGCGCCTGGCTGCCGTCGAGCGTCAGGCGGCTTCCGTCTATCTGATCAGGGGAAACGAAAAAGCGATGCTGGCTCATGATTTGCGGGCAATAAAGACCATCTCTCCCTCGAACATCAATTCCTCGACCGGCCACGCCTGGCCTTCGACCAGCTCGGCGAAGAACTGGCGATAGCGATTGACCAGACTGCGCCCACCGTGCGTGCTTACCGTGGGGAAGGATACGACAAGATATCGGACAGGCAAGTTGAGCAGCAGGTTTCGCCCAGACCCGGGGTAGTTGCGCTCGAAGCGCGGCATTTCCTTGAGGAAGAGCGCCACATCGGCCGTTTCCGCCGGCGGCGTCAGGGCGATATCCTGCAGGCGGGCCAGAGGCGCCAACCCTTGCAAGCGAAAATAGTGGTTGAGAAAAGCAATACGTGGTTCGTGAATATCATAGGCGAAGAATTCCGTTGTCTGTGGCAGTCCCATCCAGGGAAAGGCGAGGGGGTTGAGGCCGCAGGCGATATCCAACAGCCGCCGGGGCTGCCCCGTGATCTGGAAAATCTGACGGTAGAAATCCTCCATGATGGGCAGGCGCTCGCGCGTGGACAGATGGCTGCCCAACGCCCCCCGGCAGATCTCTTGCACCGCCGTCTCGTCCGCAGCGGCAAAAGCTGCATCAAGCGCCGCAGCCGTGGCCGCGTAGTCGGGGTCCCCCAAATAGGGAGCCATAATGCTGTGCAGCCGCTTGCGCACCGCCTTGATGGCCGCTTTCGGCCGTTTATGCTGCTGCAGGGCCTCCGCGGCCAGCAGGCGAATCGTTTCCTCGCTCGTATCGCCGTATTTACGCGACTCTTTCACGGCGGCGACGACTTTCTCCAGATCTGTTTGCTCACTCATGAACAGCGTTTGCTCCCTGCCGATCAACGAGGAAAGCGAGTTCTGAGCTAAAGAGAAAGCGCCGCTTCGACCAGCCTCTTCTTGACGCCAGCGCCGCAAACTGGGCATCATAGTTGGTGATCATTCCTTTTTGCCGGCCGCCCAAACTGGAAACCGGGTAGGAGATCAGCAGGTAGCGCGCGTCGATCACATCCAACAAGCGATCAGACGCTCCCTTTTCCACTTGGTCGAGGCAGGGCAGCGTCTTCAATAGCAGCGCCAGATCGGCCGTTTCTCGCGGCGGATCATGGAGGACGTCGCGCACTTCTGCATGGCCACGCAAACCCGCCAGCCCCATAGACGCCTGCAAGAAACGCATCATATCGTCGTAGATATCATAGGCGATGTAGGTCACATCATCGCCCAGAGGCATCCAGGAAGCGGCAAGGGGATTGAGGCCGCAAGCGATGTCCAGGACACGGCGCGGCGCGGGGATATCTCCCAGAACAGTCTCATAGAAGGTATTCAGAATCGGCAGTCGTTCACGCGTAGAGGCATGCAGGCGCATGGTTTCACGGCAGCTGCCGCGCCACTCGTCCAGCGTAACGGCCGACTGCAGTTCCAACAGCGCCTGCTCATAATCAATGCGCTGCGCCTGATAGGCGCCGGCCACTTGATGCAGCTTGCCTTTCGTCGCTTTCAGGGCCACCTTGGGCGATGATCCCTTGGCCAGCTCCTGCGCGCCAAGCTCGCGCACCAGCCGCGGACTAATATGGCGGTATTTCGTCGTGGCGCCGATCTTTTCAACCAGTGCGGCCAATGCTTGCTCGTTCTCGCTCATCCCACGCTGCGCAGATTGGACATCAGCTGCGTCATGAAACGCAGGTTATGGATTGTTGCCAGGCGTGGATAGAGATGATCATTGATCTTGAGCAGATGGTGCAAGTAGCCAAGCGAATAGGTCTCACAAACGGGGCAGTCACAATAGGCGGAGATGGGGCCGCTCTGCTTGATGTGCTTCTTGTCGCCGGCGTAGAGGAACTCAAACCAGCTTGCGCCGTGCAGCCGCGTCCCCTGCGGATCGACGAGGAATGAATAAAGACGGCCGCTGCGCGCGTCGCGCGTGGGCATGATGCTGTCGAAGAGTTCATACCCTATACGCGCGCAGGCCAATACGTTTGCCGGATGACCAACGCCCAGAGCGTGCAGCGTAAATTGGGGCGGCACCAATTCTCTGGTATGGGCCAACACATCAATGAGCAGGTTTCCTTGGCCATCCAGAGGCCATCCGCCGTATCCGAACCCGTCAAAACCGATGGCCAACAGCTCCTCGGCACAGCTCTGACGCAGATCGTGATCGTTGCCGCCCTGGATCACGGCCACCAACAAGGGGCGCTGCCCAGCTTGCAGATCTCTCCCTTCTACCTGGCGCTGGTATTCCTCTTTGCAGCGCCTGGCCCACTGCACCGTTCTTTCCACGGAGATTTTCTGTTCCGCATAGCTATCGTCCGCGTGCGTGCAGTCATCCAGACAGATGACGACGTCTGAGCCGTAGCTCAACTGCAGCTGTACGCTTTTCTCCGGGGTCAGCTTAAATTTGCGCCCGCTGCCCGATGGCTGGAAGGTAGCTCCGCGATTGCTAATGCTGCCGAATTTCGGATTTTGGCGAATCAGTGAATAGATTTGAAAGCCGCCGGAATCGGTGAAAATCGGCTGTGACCAGGCGGACATCTGGTGCAGCCCGCCCAGGGCTTGAATGGTCGACGAGCCGGGGCGCTGCATCAGATGATAGACATTCATCTGTACGGCCTGAATCCGACAGGTCGCCAGATCCTGGGCATCAAGGGCGCGCACTACCCCTTGTGTTCCGTCCGGCAAGAAGGCAGGCAGGCGCAGTGTCCCATGTTTTAGTGTGAGTTGTTCAACCATATTGTCCAGTCAGCCTCGCAGCGGTGCCTCCTCTCGATTTTAGCAGGATTTCGTCGTTCTCGCTTTTGCCCTTTGCTTCTCTGAGAGCAAGAGACAGTGGGGAGCGCGGCCAAAAAAGGGAAAACCCCCTGGCCTATCCATAATAGACAAGGGGGTCGGAGAACCTTGCAAAGAGAGCCAACGCCGTTCCGTCCGCTTTTCTCTAAATATCTCCCCGGATTGCTCTGCGGAGGTGCCGCCAATGGTTTGTACTGCCGCCATACCTGGCGGCCAACCATTCATTTTCCGGCCACAGCGTGCGGAAGATGAGCGCTGCGGCGTCCTGCGGGCGATCAACGAGCAGCAGGAGGAAGAGGTACCGCTTACGGCCGTCGCTGATATCATACCCGGCAAGGACGGCTTCCGGTGAGACGAGCTGCTGCAGCCGGCGGCGGCGCCAGGACGGAGGTTGCAGCTGCTGCAGCGCGGAGTCAAGACCCGGGGTGCCGACCAACATCCGCAGATAATGGAGAGCCATCCACACGGCCGTGGCCACGCGCCACGCCTGGGCGCGGGCGGCGACTACCTGCCAATCAACGTCGCGCGTGCGCGCGGTGAGAGCGATATCCATAAGGCTGCGCAGCGCATGGTAGCCAAACTGGTGGTTGACCACGAGGTGAACGGCGAGTTGGATCACGGCATCCTCAGGGGACAGCTGATAGAAGGATTGCCAATCAGCCATTCGTTCCCTGCGCTGCCACAAGCCTGCGCTGTCAATCACGGCCGTTCTCTGCAGCCACCAACCGGGGAAGGGAGAAAGATGCAGTTCCACCAAGGCCGGCAGGGGATCGCGGCTCAGATACTGGAATTCGCCGCCGGCAAGCGCGCGCAAGGCAGTTGGGCGATCAAGTCTGACCTGGGCAGTGAAAGCGAGATCTTCCATGTCCTGGCAGGCGCGGCGAATCTCTTCCCCCCTTACCCAAAGATCCAGATCAGTCATGGAACGCTGTTCAGGACCGTCATAGACGGTCTCCGCCAAGGCCGCGCCTTTCAAGAGAACTGCCTGGACACCGCTTTCTGCAAATCGAGCGTCAATCTGGCGCAGATTTCGCCAAAGCAGCGCGTTGGCAGCGGCGATCATATAGGTATCCACCTGTAAGCCATCGGCCAACGCCGGCCGGTGATCGCGAAAGCGGGCCTGAGCCAGCGGTCCCAGATCGTTGTCCATCAGCCAGGACAGGATCTGTTCCTGGTCAACGTTCTCGGGCGCCGCATTGGCTCCCGCAAGATAGCCAAGTATTTCCGCTGCTGTTTGTCGATCAACTGGAAGCGGAGATCGTGCCGGGTTCGCCACTAGCAATCTTCTGCCTACGTACTCGTACTTGTGGAGATAGAAGCAAGCGATACGGTCGGGTTAGACGACTTGGCGCCCTCCCCGGAAGCGCCGGCAGCAGGATATTGGGGTTCATATTCTGGCACCAACGAGCTCAGGCCGAGGAAGATCGCTTCTTCGTCATTCCGTTTGGCGGCGGCCGCTAGAGCACTGACTGCTTTGTCGAGATCCTGGGGCACGAAGCGGCTGGCGTTGGCGGCGATGAAGATCTTGTCGTGCTGCGTACGGTCGTATTCTTCGCCGTTTATGAACAGTTCCTCAAATAGTTTTTCACCGGGACGCAGGCCAACGAATTTGATCTCCATGTCTCGTCCGACCTCATATCCCGAGAGCTTGATCATATCCCGCGCCAGATCCAGGATCTTGATCGGTTCCCCCATGTCGAGTACAAAAATCTCGCCGCCGCTGCCCAGGGCGCCCGCCTGCAGCACCAGCTGCACCGCTTCGGGGATGGTCATGAAGTAGCGCTTGATTTCCGGGTCGGTGACCGTAACCGGACCTCCGGCGGCGATTTGTCGCTTGAAGGTGAAGACGACGCTGCCGCGACTGCCCAAGACGTTACCAAAGCGCACGGCGACGTAGGGCCTGCCGCTTTGTTGAGCAGCTTGAAGCACCAGGAATTCGGCCGATCGTTTGCTGGCGCCCATCACGCTTGTCGGATTGACTGCCTTGTCGGTGGAGATCATGACGAAGCGCTCGACATCGACAGCACGGGAGGCGGCCAGCAGGTTTTGCGTACCCTGGATATTGTTGGTGACCGCTTCCACCGGGTTCCGTTCCATCAGCGGCACATGCTTATGGGCCGCGGTATGGAAAACAATTTGTGGCTTGTGTTCCTTGAAAAGGGCCTCGATACGTTCCGGGAAACGGGTATCGGCGATCAGCGGCGTGAGTTTGGGCCCTTGAAGCCCCATCCGCTGCAGTTCATGAAAAGATTCAAAAACGGAATTCTCACCATGGCCGAGGAGGATGAGTTCATCCGGACCGCAGAAGAGCAGCTGGCGGCATAGCTCACGGCCGATCGAGCCGCCACCGCCCGTGACCAACACCCGCCGCCCGGCGACCAACCGGCGCACAGCCTGGATATCGGTTCGCACCGGATCGCGGCGCAGGAGATCTTCGATATCGACATCGCGCAGCTGGCCAACACTCACACGGCCATCCAATATCTCATTGATTGAGGGAACGATCTTCGTCTCTACGCCAATCAAGTCACAGGCGCCGGTGATCTCGCGGATTACTTCACCTGAGGCCGTGGGCATGGCGATGATCAAGAGATCGATTTCTCTAGCGCCGACAACGCTGGGGATGACGTTGCGGCTGCCAATGACGGGCAGGCCATGGATATACATATTGTGCTTCTCTTGATCGTCATCAAGAAAACCGAGGGGGATTACGCCCAGGGCCGGATTCTTCAGCAGTTCGCGGGCGATCATCTCCCCCGCGTCGCCTGCGCCCATGATCAAGGCGCGCCGTCCGCCTGACAGGGTCGTCTGCGTGCGGTTGCCAACAAAGCGCACGCTGAAGCGGATGCCGCCAACACTGAAAAAGACGAGTAAGCTGTCGATGATCAAGATGGATCGCGCTACAGCGATCGGGTAAAGAGCACGGATTAACAGAACGATGATCGTGAGCAAGAAGGTCGACACCAACACGGCTGTGCCAATCTGAACGAGTTCATCGATGCTCGCATAGCGCCAAAATCGAGAGTACAGACCAAAGCGGCGGAAGATCAAGAGACGCACTACCAATGCCGTCACTGTATAAACAGCAAGCCCAAGCCAAAAATCCTGAACTACCCATACGGTATCCAGGCGAAGCATTAGGGCTATGGTTGGTGATATGAGCAGAATCAGCGCATCTAGTAAGAAGAAATGGCGATTCCGTAAATTCAGGAGGAACATTTTAGCTGTTTCCTCGTGACGCTGCCGGTCTGGTCAACTTACGCAAAACGGAATCAAGCACCGTACAGACATGATCAACCTGTGCTTCTGTCATGATGCTGGAGAATGGCAGCGCAAGAGACACATCCCCTAAGTATTCGGTCACCGGAAAATCACCGCGTTGGTAACCAAACGTATCGCGGTAAAAAGTCTGAAGATGGATCGGCGAGAAATAAGGCCGGCTGGGAATACCATGTTCTGCAAGTTCATTCAAGACCAGGTTACGATCCGCGGGAGGCAAGATGCGCACAACATAGACAAACCAGGACATACGCGTTGTCGCCGGCGCTTGCAGAGGGCGCTGCACCCATTCTAGATTGGCCAATCTTTCGTTGTACCAGGCAGCAACCTGTGCTCGTTTCGTAAGCAGTTCTTCCAAGCGCTCGATTTGAACCAAGCCCAGAGCGGCACTCATCTCATCCAAACGGTAGTTGTAACCAAGCCGCGTGTGATTCAGCCAGGCATCAAAGACGTCGCGCCCCTGGTTGCGCAGGGAGCGGAACATGTCGGCCCACGATTCGTTAGCCGTAACAATCATGCCCCCCTCGCCGGTCGTGATCTGCTTGTTGGGATAGAAAGCAAAGACGGCCGCGTCGCCCAGTGTTCCCGCCTGGCGGCCCTTGTAAGTGGCGCCCAAAGCTTCGCAGGCATCTTCGATAACGACCAGATCGTGACGGCGAGCTGTTTCCAGCAGGGGATCCATATCGACCGGCTGCCCGAAAGCGTGAACGGGCAGCAGCGCTCGCAGCCGACCTGAGCCAATCTCGCCATCACGCAAAGCCGGCGGCAGCCAGCGGCGAGCCGCCTCTCCCCCGCGAGAAAGATCATTGGCAGCCTCGGCCACCAGCTGGGGATCGATGTTGCCTGTTTGTTCATCGACATCGACAAAGATGGGGATGCCGCGTTCGTACAGGATGCAGTTTGCAGAAGCAATGAAGGAGAACGGCGTCGTAAGCACCAGGTCTCCCTCCCCAATTCCGCCGGCAATAACGCAGAGATGCAGCCCGCTTGTGCCCGAATTGACGCCGACAGCGTAGCGCTGACCAACAGAAGTGGCAAAGGCCTCTTCGAAGGATTGAATCACGGGACCAATGCTAAGATGGCGAGTATCCAAGACCTCCTGAACCGCCTCCTTTTCGGATGCAGTGAGATCGGGAGAAGACATGGAAATTCTCATTTGTCCTCTGAATCTTTGGTGATCGTTACCTGAATGCGATATCGTTCATCATTCACATAGAAATAGGCAGCCTCATCCAGCCGATTAGTCGTCAAGCCTCGCATTTGACGAATTAGTGTTTCGGCAGGAAGGGACTCTTGAAGATCAATCTCTTGAATTTCAGGCTTGAATAGATCCTGCCGGATATGAGATGTTCCTTGGTCAAGATTCTGGCTCAATGCATCAATTTTACCCGAGACCACATTTGGCCAAGCCTCTTCAAAAACCTCAAGTTCGAGAGCTTTGACTCGCTGATACAAAGTATTTGCCGTGTCCTCAGGTCTAATTTGCAGCTGTTTTCGATGGATGATATCACCTGTGTCAATTGTTCCATCCAGAAAATGTAGAGTTCCACCAACTGCCGTGTTTTCTAGTATTGCCCAGCTTGGCGTGTGCCAACCGCGATTATACGGCAGATAAGCGGGATGCAGATTGAGCACACCGATTCTTGGAATTGAAATGACCTCTTGAGGGAAGATGTAAGGAAAGTGAATACAAATCAAGAAATCCAAATCAAGCTCTTTCATCAATGACAGTCCGTTTTTTTGTCGGAAAGCTGTGCCCTTCAAGACATAGTTCTCACTTAAATAAGAACAGAGTTCTCGAAGCTCCCCGGCATGAGACTCTCTCTTCGGACCTGATACGAGCAACAATAGTGGCTTGATGCCCTGACTAAGCAAGAATTCAAGCACATTTACGGCAATATCGCGGTCACCTGCAAATGCAATTCTTGGACCACTCATGTATGTGACCTATCGTCTAAATCACCCTGAAAGTATTCCACAGTTGTTTGACCTTCCTGATTAATTCCTTCACGGGAAATTACATTTCCAATAGTTAACACGAGTATATATAGATCTAAGAAAAGTGATTGGTGTTCAATATACCACAAGTCCAATTTGAACTTGTCTTCCCAGCTAATTGCATTACGTCCGTTAACCTGTGCCCATCCCGTGATACCCGGTCGCACATCATGCCGGCCCATTTGTTCAGGCGAATAAAGTGGCAAGTATTGCATGAGTAGCGGGCGCGGACCGACCAAGCTCATGTCTCCCTTCAGTACATTGACAAGCTCAGGCAATTCGTCCAGGCTCGTTTTACGCAAGAATTGGCCGAATGATGTCACCCGGTTTTCGTCTGGCAATAGTTCACCAGATTCATTGCGCGGCTCGCACATTGTTCGAAACTTTATTATGACGAATGGATTGCCCCCATAACCTGGTCGTTTTTGCCGAAAAAGAACGGGGCTTCCAAGCTGGAAGCGTACTAAAAGAGCAATTATGAGCAAAAGCGGCGACAAAACAGCAAGCGCTGGAATGACAATTACTAGATCGAAAATCCGTTTACCGAAGCGCAGGTAGGGCATCTCTATCCGACCTCATTCAGTTGCTTGCTGTCGTCTGGTGGAAGTTCTTGCTCACGAAATAGGGCAGCATACTCTTTGGCAACATTCTGAAATACCAGTTGCTCATCAAATTGCTGCTCCGCTCTCTTTCGCCCTTCATTACTCATCCTCTGAGCTGTTTCTTCATCTGTCAATAGCTTAACTATTGCCTCGGCCAGAGCGTCCACCTCTCCAAGGGGAACAACAAGACCATTCAGACCGTTTACAACGGCTTCCCGGCAGCCACGCACATCTGTCACGACAGATGGCAACCCCATCGCTGACGCCTCCATAGTAACGACGGGAAATCCTTCGCGATGAGAGGGCAGCACAAAGATTTTCATAATCGACATGAGCTCCGGTATATCTTGTCGCAGACCTGTAAAAATTATGTTGTCATCCAGGTTGTTATCTTCTTCACCTCTAAAGGCGTCGGCCTTCTCCTCATCAACCGGGCCTATAATCAAGAAGACTGCTTCCGGCACTTGCGAGAGCACAATCTCGGCAGCCTCTAACAGTTCAACGATCCCTTTTTCGCGGACGAGGCGCCCCACGAAACCCACAACCTGTGCCGACTCCGCTATTTCCAGTTCGCTTAATAATGCCTGCCTTTCAGATTCAGTAACGCTATTGGGATCAAAACGCCGAATATCGATACCGATACCGCCGGGCCCCAAACGCCTCATTTTACTTGGGGGACAAATCCCTTCACGAACGGCCGTGTCCATATCTTCCTGGTTGACGAAGAATACTAGAGAAGAAAGGCGAGCCGAGCTCTTCTCAAGAAGGCGATAGAACCACTTCCAATAGGGCGCCATATACTCGTGGAAATAATAACCATGAATCGTATTGACGATAATCGGCACGCCGGCCAGCCAGGCGGCAAGCTGGCCCAACAATCCCGGTTTGGGCGTGTGTGTGTGGACCAATGCAAAATTCTCTTCGCGCATGACGCGATAGAGCCGCCACAAGGAGATTGCGTCTGCCAGCGGGTTGAAGCTCCGCGTCATGGGCACCGCTATATGCCTGATTCCGGCGGCCTCAATCGCTTCCACATTCTCACCGGGCGTCGAAATGCCAACCACCTCGTAGCCGGTATCCTGTAGATTGACAAGTTGGTCGAGCAGAAGATAACGGAGGCTCATATCGACCGTGGTGATGTGGGCAATTTTGCGATTTGGATCCAGGTGATTCCCTAACAATTTGTATTATCCACCACGCACATTCACTCGCTTGCGTAGCCTAACTTCTCAAGCATCGGTGCGGCAATCTCAAGGCATTGATCGCGAAGCTCAACGGGCCAATTTTTGTAGTAAGACGTGGCAGGCTGGATGCCACGGGTGGCCATGACCCGGCCGTCTTCCGCGCCCATATCATGGGGAAATTCATAATAGGTTAGCACCTGTGGTTCCCAAGGCTCATCAACAAAAGCAAAAAGCGATTTCAATTCAGAATCCGGAGATGAGCAAAGCGCTTCATATTTTATCTGCAGGCATTTCTCAGGATAGGCCAGGTGGAAATCCAGCATCTTCTCTACCTGGGCCAACCAGTAGCGCGTCGCGCCAATACGCAAATCCTCGCCCGGCTCGCAATAGGTCGCGAATTGCGGTCGCATAAAACTTCCGCCTCTCGTAAAGGAGTGTGCTTGATCCAATCCATGGCGATAAAGCATCAAATACTGTGCTTCCGGGAAAAGTGCGTTGATGAAGTCTAGATAGCCAACATATTCCGGCGTCTTATCAGCCCAACGCTCCTTACCCTGGTTCCGCGCGTAGTTGCCAAAAAAGTAATCAACCAGCCCGCGCAGTTTTTGAACGGTGTGCGCTTGATCAAAGCCCATCTGATCCAGGCGCGTCCGATAACCCTCATCCTCAACAAGCGTTGACAGAGGAACCATGAAATCTGTTTCCGGAGGGCAACAGATCTGGCTGTGGCTGTCCAAAATATAGCGCAGCAGCGTTGTCCCTGAGCGGTACACCCCTGTTATGAAGATCGGCGGGCGTGTTAACTCCGTCTCCACGGCAGGTGTCACCCTGACCCGGGATCGCCGGAGGATCAGGTCATGATAGAGCCGACGCAGCACCTCTTGCCAGGTAACCATCAAACAGGCCGCTCGTCGCCCACCATCTCAGCGATCTGCTGCTGCACTTCTTGCCAGGTCTCTTGCCAGGCGGCTCGTTCCGCAGATGACAACGTATGGGTGCGATGCCCCAAAACGCCGCGACCCCATCCCGTAGCGGCAGAGAAGATATCGGCCGCCGACCTAACGGCTCGTTCCGATGCCCCACGGATTGCATTTGGCCAGTCTCCTTGCGCGGAGAAAAATCGGAAAGCGACTGCGGCGGAAGAGCGACGAGATTTCAGGCTGTTTTTCAGATTGACACTGTCTTCGCGATATCCGAGCAGAATTTCCGGTAGGTTCGCGAAACGGCTATGTTGATAGGACCTCAAGAGAAGATCTTGGTCCTCGGCGCGCACAATGTCTCGATAGCCGTAGCGCTTGAACCAGTCCATATCCCCCATGAAAGTGGGGTGTGCCAGCGGAAATGGCGCCCACGGATGAGCACAGATCTGCCAATGTGCGGATGGCCCAACACGTTTACCAAAGGGCTTGCCATCATTGCCAAAAACCATCACGCCTGTTCCTGAGAGGTCAACTTCTGGGTTGCTGGTCATGAAAGCGACCTGTCTTTCAAGTCGTTGAGGATAGCAGACGTCATCCCCATCCATACGGGCAAAATAATCACCAGAGCTAAGAGTGATAGCTTTGTTTAGTTGCACCGGCAAACCCATGTTCGTATCAGATTGATACAATCTGATACGGGGATCGGGGAACCGTTTCGCAACCCTCATCGTGTCATCTACTGAGCCATCGTCGATGAGGATCAGCTCCCAGTTTTCATATGTTTGCAGCAATATCGAAGAGAGCGCAGCTGCCAACGTATGCTGGCAGTTGTGTACGGACATGCCGATGCTGACCAATGGAGGCGTCCCCCGAATCCCTTGCGTTGTGTTCATCAACTCCGTAGGCGCATTCAGCTTTCCCGATAAAACATACGGCCTGGCCACCCGGCGGAAGAATAGGTATGCCCACCGAACAAACGGTAGCTGATTTGAAACAGAATTGCTCTTGCCGCGCGAGGTCCGCGAACCGGCCCCCATATCAAGGATGTCACACGAACTAAAGCGTCACGGAACCACTTCTGAAGTCGATTCAACTCATGTCGTTTCTCGGCTGCGGCAAACGCAGCCCACTGAATACGCTCATCAGCTTGAAATGGGCTGCTGCTTCGTACCGCTTTTTCATTTTAACGGCAAAGTCGATAACTTCATCCAAGCGCTGGTCATAGGTATGTTCTCGCTCGGTTCTGGCAAATCCCGCGTTGGCGATCTCATCGCGTTCTTCAACGTGGGACAGATAGTAGTGAATAAGCATAGCAAGTTCATCAAGGTCTCGAAAGACGACGATCTCTGCTCCGGGGCGTAGTATTCATTCATGCCTTCGGCCCACTCAGTTAGCAGGAAACCTCCCGCCCCAGGTACCTCAAAGGTGCGTGCCTTCAGCTGATTTTCACGTGTGGGCAGAAGGCCATCCCAAACCATTCCCGCATCGGAGAAATTCAAGCTGATAACGGAATCGCGTACGATCTCGGAAATGTCTTCAGCCGGGATAGGGCCATTCGGCCAACCATATCCAAAACAATCCACTTCAATGCCGCGGACATGCAAATCCTCGATCCATTGTTTTCGTTTTTCGTGAGCAGTTCCGACGAAAGAAACCTGATACCGGCATTCAACAGCAGGTCGGGGTGCCCGAAGTCTGCTTGCATTTGCTGCCCACTGCGTCAACAGTACGTGGTTTATACCGTCTTCCCGGTAGCGTTCATAGATGCGGGGATACGTCGTGGCGCATGCGTGAACGTATGGCGCATAGAATCGCGAAGACTGCGTGTATTTCCAGTTGTCATCTGTAGCCCAGGTCACAGTCGCCGCAATGCCTGACTCGCGGATAAGTTTCCACGTCTCCAACCATATTTCAAACGTAAAAACGACGGCGAAAAGAACATCGGGTCTTTCCTGCTCTACCACGCTCAGGAGAGCATGGTTCAATTCACAGAAGTCAGCATAGGTGTCACGATCCATGCTTTCAAAGAAAATGACCTCGTGTCCCAATCTGCGTAGGGCAGGAAGGAAATTGACATACTCTATTCCCTCACCTCTCGCAGGAATGCCATAGTTATGCTGCCCAAAGACACAGAGAATGCGCATGGTCAACCTACCGGCTGCGAATTGCAGTCACATGATAACCAACAGTAAACGCTTTATCCATATCAAATACACGGTCAAGGAAAGAAGCCCAAATAGGGGCCCAAAAATAGCCCCATAAGGTTGATAACAACCAAAAAGGAGTCCAGAGAAGCTGCATGGAGCCGTGCCATGGAGCCGTTAAAGATACAAAACGGGTGCTCTCTTGAGCATAATGTTGGAAAAAACCACCATTCGCTTCAATCGAAATCTGTTCAAATCCAGCTTCTCCCAAGAATTTCTCATACCAATAGGGTGTATATCCACCGTAGAAATGATACGGTTCTTGATGCAATCCAGATCCCAAAGGTGCGGTAAGTAGCAGGCGTCCGCCAGGTCTTAGGATTCGCCCCAGTTCTTTGACGGCCGCGATTGGCTCCGGTACGTGTTCGAGCACCTCGGTACAAAGCACCGCGTCAAATGACCCTGACTGCACTGGAATTGAAGCGATGTCACTGACGTAATCGAGCGGCGCATATCCTCGCCGACCCCACAACAAATCAGGGTCCAACTGTGCAAAATCATGCGCCTTGTAATCACAATGCGCAAAAAAACTCCGGTAAGGGCTCGTTCCCGTTCCCACATCCAAAACCATGCTTCCCGCCGGCAATGTTTCAGCCTGGCTGGCTACCCATCGAGATCGATTGACGTGATTCGATGCATAGAACTGCCTCAGCCAGGAAGGAACCCATCCTCTTCGATTCATGCTAGCTCTCCAGTAACTCCATGTTACAACGGGTTAGTGCGCATATGGCAACCAATTAACGTCTATTGCACAATTCCGCCGACCTTTCAAGATGCTGCCCACTGAGCTCCTGTAAAGCTACCCGGATAACGGTTTCCACTTTCGATTTTGATTGTTGTCTTTGCCATCGTTCAGGACGAGACAATATTGAGCGATAGCCTCCTGAATCCGATCTTGATCCCTGTAAAATTCGGCCAGCGTGAAATGGATACTGTGAAATGACTTCTTCCCCACTGCCCTTAGCAATCGCCTCTCAAAAAATGTTCTTCTGCCTTGGAGTAATCACCAGCCGCTAAGTATAACCGGGCAACAAGAAGATTGCCCCAAGACCAATTTGATTCCTGACCGCACTTTCGCCAATGGCAATGGCACGATCGTGCATACCCAGTCTGGCGTAAGCCAACGCAACCTGGATCTGTCCATTCGTATTCTGCGCCAAATAGGCAACATGAAGATCCGAGCATTCTTTGAGCAGGCGCCCCTGCCAATAGATCTGCTGCTCGGTATTGATAACTTCATCACTCAAGACGAGCCAATCCATTATTTGATGGCAGTTCCATTGGTAGAGATCCGGCAGCATCTTGTGATTGAGCAGCGACGTGCCGGCGCCAGAGATCGCGAGTTGGCAGCGCTCTTCAGACAAAGCAGCATCTCTGGAGGAATCGGCGCACAAGTGCAGAAGTGACCAAAGATGTGTCATTCCTCGCAAATCGTCAGGCACATCTGGCCACTGCGCAGCGGGCGAAACGGGATCGGGCCGCACGACAAGCTCAGAAATGTGTTTTGCATAGGCGAACGGTTCAGGCGCTGCGCCGCCAAGCGAGGCTCCATCCTGACCGCCAGCCGGCCAATCCCGCCCACCTCCGGCGAGCTGTCCTACTACTGTTACCCAACCCAGGTTCTTGTTGATCTGCGCTACCCAGTCAATCTGACTCCCAAGTAAGAATAGTGTCAGAAGCACAAAGGCTCCCTGAACCCAAGAGTTTTTCATACTTGGCCACTTTTTCTCCATTTCACCTACTCACCAAACAAGAAGAACGGCGGTCTCAATGGGCTATCCATCGAGATAATCGGATCCACATTGAGTACATAGGTCAAGAAAAGAAAACCGATCACGCTTATACTGATCACGGCAAAAATAATGAGGATACGCGTCGAGGTCTTGCGGGTCCCCAAAACTCCCATGGCGACAGGGGTTACAGGCATCAGGTAGCGGGGTTGAACGAAAAGGACCAAGCTGACCATAGCCCACGTCAGCATTACAAACCAGGCGAGGTAGAGAATACGTTCGTCCTCACCAGGGGATATGCAGGTGAGTATAATGGCAATCAATCCGGCGGCGAGAAAGAAGGCATTCAAGAAATAACCGGCGCCAATCAATGATATGCGATCTGATATCGTATAAAAAGCGGGTCGAATTAACGTAGAATATCCATTGGCCAGCGCTCGATAAAAATACTCTCTGGTCGTGGGCCAGGGATCATCGAGACCTGCTAGCGCTCGCTCAACATTTCCCGCCCCCACATCAGTGGAACTAATCTGACCTACCAGTTGCCCTTCTCTTTCAAGTTCATCGGTGAACCAAAGTGGCGACGCATAAGATCTTAGCCCGAGCAGCATAAACAAGGGTACAAGACAGAGCAGCACCCAACTCACCCGCCACAGCGTTCGTGGGAGGAGAAGGTGAACAGAGAGCCAACCCAACATTATGAGTGCATACCCGTCACGGACAGAATAAGTTACGGCAATAATCAGGGCAAAATAGGGCAGGCGATTCCAGGTCGGGGGCAGCAGCAAGAACAGCAGGACCAGGAACATTAGGGGCAGCTCTTTCGTGGGGCCGGAAAGTCCAAGAAGAAGATAAGGGTTGAAAACGATAGCGATAATGGCAAACTGCGCCGCTCGTTTGTCTATCGGACTGAAGATACGGTAGGCCGCCCACATGCACGCCAACCACATTGCCAGATTGGGAATAAACAACAACCTTGGATCAATCGCCTTAAATGGCCCATAGAAAAGCAGCAAACCAATCGAGGGAAGACTCAAAAGATTGGATAAATCAAGGTTAGCAGTTGTCAGCACACCCCGGTATAGATTGACGGAGTCTGGGATATAAAAGTTGCTGATAATGGGCGCCCTGGGCTGCCAAAGACTTTGCAGCAAGACAACAAGAAGCCCAAACAGGGCGGCAAAAAATAACCAGGCGTGCAGTCCATCATCAGCCTGAGCATCTTTTTGCTCAGGAGATTTCTGTTCGCTTGTAAGGAATTCTTCCTCAACAATCATCAGCAATAGTCCCTCCGAACCCTATGGTCAGTTCGCAAATGAATCCTCTTCTTGGGCACTGCAATGAATCTGACGGACAACTTCTCTGCTGCTCATCTCGGCCACTCGCTTGTGTTTCCCGTCTTTCGCTCGTCTACTCAATATCCTGATGAAACTTAAATCCATAACAACCACGCGGCATCTTGCTAGTTATGCCAGATTGATGGGCTAAAACAGAAAGAACGGCTTGATCCTGCCGGTGGTTTTCTCGGCTGCTTCCTGGTGGGGCAATACACGCCTTGATCAAAGCACATTCTTTCCACTGCCTGACCAGTTCTCTTGCCTCAGGGCTGCTGTAGCAAGCAGCCACGCAGCCGCCGCTAAGATTAGGTCTATCAAGCAGGTCGGCTGAAACATCCAGATATTCCAATGTCTTGGGGTGCGTCCAATGTTTGATCTCACCACTCGAATGAGGAGAATACAGCCCAACAGATTTGGTGATTGTGCGTACCCAGCGTAACGGTTCAGTCACCACATTTCCCGCATCCATCCAGCAGACACAACATTTGAACTCGTTCAGCACGTCATTGATGATTACCGGCTTCCAGGCATATTGACCGGCATTAATCTTGACATTCAGATAGTCTGGATATTGTGGGAAATCAAACGTCCTTAATTCGATAGTTGGAAAATCCGCAGCTACTTGCAGCCGTTCTGATTTTTTCAGCCCCAAGTCGAAGGCGATCACCACAATCTCTGGTTCATGTTGTCGCAAACTCGATAGGAACTGACACAGGCTCTGGAAATGTGAACTATCCGCGCCGGTAACGATAACGAGTTCTGCAAACTCATGATCAGCCTGTGCCAGTTGAAAAGGAAGTAGTTCCGTTCGCGATAGGAGCTTGCCTGCTAATCTTCGCATCATCTCTATTGGTTTGCGGAAACGAATTCTTTCATGACAGCTGTACCATCTCGTTTCATTTTCTGTTCGTCTTTCGTCTCGAGGGAGTCCTCACCACGTATGTTTTTGACTCTCGATTTTTTGGAGATGTGTCGAGAATACGTCGTTCTTCACCCGCAGGACCCAGAGCAATTGAATCAAACCGACGACGATACCGGCGGCAACGACCCCGGGCAGGCCCCACAAATAGGCGGCTGCAAAACTGGCCGAGACGCCGAGTATCCCCACGCCGATCTGGGGGGCCAGCAGTGCCTTGGTTTGAAAACAAACGGCGGCCAACTGTCCCGCCACTTGCGCTGCAATAAACAGCCCCGCGGAAAGGACCATCCAGGGCATCAACCATGAGACCTGTTGGTATTCCGGAGCAGCGAACAGGGAGAATACCCAATCACTCAGAAAATAGCTTAGTAACACCCCAGCCCCTGTCACAAGAAGCGTCAGGATTAAGACCATGTGATTCAGTTTGCGAACACGCTGCATACGCAAGGGATCGGTTGCGTTGCCGGCCATCTCAAACAATACGGGATTCACTAATTGGATGACAAGCCCCAAACCAAGAGATACCGGGTAGAATCCTAATTGAAACAAGACCTCGAACAATCCAACCTCGTAAGTAGTTCCAAAGGTCTGTATAGCCCAACGATCAGACGATGCACGCAGCCAGACAAATATCCCCCAGGTCATCAGCGGCCAGGCGTAAGCACGCATTTGTCCAAGGATATTCTTGTAGACTTCGCGCGACCCGGGTGGTTGTTTTTGGCTGAGCGATTGAATTTTGAGACGGAAGAAAGCATATTGCGAGACGAACACGATAGTCGCCGAGAGCGCGTACCCCGTCATGGCAGCGGTGCTGGTGGCTGCTGTGCGGTTGACAATGGCAAAAGCGAACAAGAACTGCAGCCACACCCGCAATCCTCTGTGCCAGGCAACGATGACACGCTGTCTCGCAGCATTCTGCATCCCTTCTATGGCCAGGCTGTAACCGGAAAACAATGTATAGGCCGTTCCCGTGAAGAGCAAACCGAGCAGCGCCACTTGACCCGAGAAAACCAGAAACAAGGCGACTATGGCGACCCCTATCAGGATGGCGGCAGTGGCTTCAACCAGGTATCTCTTTGCTCCTTGCAAGAAACTCTGTAGTTCCTCTTTTTCGCGTGAAGGAGCGAAGTAACGCATGAATGTTCGACCAAGCGGCGCCAGCAATGTTGTTTGTACCAGGGCAACAACAGTCATAGCCAGGGCCAATTCCCCGTAAATACCGGGGTTCAAAACACCGGTAAGCAGCCGGACGCCGACAATTCCGCCAACTGCGGCTAGAGCCTGCCCGATGATTATCCAAAAGGATTCGAATCCGAGACGCTGTATCTGCTGCCTCGTGAGTCTATCTGGAACTGCTTGATCTACTTGTGAATCTGTCGTTGAGAGCACGCAATCTCACGCGGACGTCGAGGTTACTGTTCGTAGCCAAAAAACTCAAAATCTCGCCTCAACATCCCGTACACTAGTTCTCTTGTTTCATCGTTATAATAGGATTCGTAGTAAGGGTCTCTTTGCGAATAGTTTTGTCGAACAGCGCTGTGTGTGAAGCGATAATCTATATCCAGGGCATCGCAGAGCGCATTCAGATGGTCAATGACAAGCAGCAGATCGGCGTCGAAATTCTCAAGTTTGCCCACAAAATCGACTTTGTATTGTTCGACGTAGTTGTATTGCAGAAGAGGTGAGATACCTATAGCAGCATAATCAGTTCCGTTCTGCCGCTGAAAATGATGCGGCAGCCCCTGTTTGATCCAAGCTTCAAAGCTCATGGAACGATAAGGGTCCATGTCTCGATGATACTCGTACCAAGAAACACAACGATCGTATGGGTTTCTGGAGAAGCAAAACACGAAGAGGTCGTCGAGGTTGTACTTCTCGTTTAAGACTGCAGCTCGCTGGTGATTTTCGTAGATGATTAATGAAGTCGTGAATTCTTGATCACGATTTGGCCCCAGCTCCAGTATCTCGAGTATGCTCTTGCTGGCATTCTTGGGAATTGAAATGAACAAGCCGATTCTCTGGCCAGCCTTGTTCCCGTGGATGTATTTCGGGTGATTGAGGCGATAATGAAGGATGCGGCGGCTTTTTCTTACGAGGCTTCTCATTTGTCCGAGATCTCGCCTATCGCCTACGCTTCCTGGGCGACATACCATTCCCAGAAGCGGCGCACGCCTTCCTCTACACTGATCTGGGGATCATAATCAAGCAGACGGCGCGCCTTGCTGATATCGGCTTCATTGCGCAGGAAATCGGCGGCCAGCTTTGGCTTGTTGACTACATTGGCCTTGTTTCCGGCGAGGGACTCGATCATCTCCACAAAATCCTTCAAGCGGGTCGGCTGCCCACGGCCGATATTGATGATCTCATAGCCCAACGGCCGATCAAGGGCGGCGACGGCGCCGTCCGTTATATCATCGACGTAGGTCCAGTCACGGTACATCTCGCCGCCGTTGTAAAGCGGGATCTGAATGCCCTTGGTCACGCTTTCAGCCAGGAGATAGGCCATCATGTCGGGACGGCCGTTTGGCCCATAGACCGTAAAGAAGCGCAGCGCGGTAAAGTTTAGGTCATGAAGATGATGGTAGGAATGCCCCAAGATTTCTGCGCCCCGCTTCGCTGCCGCATAAGCCTGCAGCGGCCGGTCGCACGTATCCGTTTCGATGAAAGGGATCTGCTCCGTGTTGCCATAGACAGAAGACGTAGAGGCGAAAACGAAGTTATCGATGCCCCCGGCGGCCAGCGCGGCATCCATCAAGTGCTGCGTTCCATTCAGGTCCACTTCCACGTACAGCGCGGGAAACTTAACCGCGTTTCTAACGCCGGCCATCGCCGCCAGATGGGCAACGGCATCAAACTGCTCCTCTTCGAAAACCTCAAACAGGCGCTCCCGTCCGCGCACATCCTCTTCAAGCATTTTGAAGTTGGGGTAGGCCGCAAGCCGCTCTTCATTGCGCCGTTTCTTTCGCGGATCATAATAGTCGTTAAAATTATCTAGCCCAACGACTTCATCCCCTCGCTTCGCAAGTTTCTCCGCCAGATTACTGCCGATGAAGCCGGCTGCACCCGTTACCAGTACTTTCACAAAGTCACCCTCGTCTGTTTAAAATCATCGTTCTCAGCTGGCGCGCTCCGCCCGTTCCGACATTGGGAACAAGGCTAAATTCTCTATGCAGGCATCTCCAAGCAAGCACAAATCCCACCACTTACAACACGCCTCGGTGATCATTGTCTTCCGCTTGCCCAAGTTGCCGATGATGGCTGGCGCACGATCTATTGTCTCTACTACTACGATACAACTCAATTGGTCAATTGTGTCTGAAGCTGTCGTGAATTTCGCCCATGCCCACTAAAGGCGGACAATATGCCCGTGATCTAACCCCTCTAGTGCATTCCGCGTATCAACGATCAGACGAGCCTGGGCAGCAATGCTGCGCCAATCATACCCATCGTGGTTCGTTATGACAACCAGGCAGTCACTCGCGCGAATGATCTCGTCGCTCATTTCCACGGACTTGGCAGGCACCTCGCGCAAGTCCAGTTCGCTTACCAGCGGATCGTGATAGGTAACTTCAGCGCCCCTTTCGCGCAGCAGGTGAATGACATCCAGGGCAGGACTTTCGCGTACGTCCCCTACATTGGGTTTGTAAGCAACACCTACAATAAGAATCTTGCTGCCCTTCAGCGGCTTGGCCTCATTGTTCAGGGCATCACTGATCTTGCCCACCACGTATTCCGGCATGTGGCTGTTCACATCATCGGCCAGCTCAATGAAACGGGCTGCATAATTGACCGTACGCAGTTTCCAGCTCAAATAATGCGGATCAATAGGGACACAATGGCCGCCAAGGCCCGGCCCTGGGTAGAAAGACATAAACCCATAGGGCTTCGTTTCCGCGGCGGCGATCACTTCCCAGACGTCGAGACCAAGACGATCACACATCATGGCCATCTCGTTAACCAGACCAATGTTAACCGCCCTGAACGTATTCTCGAGCAGCTTGACCATCTCGGCCGTTGCCGTGTTGGAAACGGGGATTGGCTCTTCAACAATGGTGCCATAGAGAGCCAGCGCGACCTCGAGACAATCCTTGGTTATCCCACCCACTACCTTTGGCGTGTTCTTCATCACGTAGTCGGAGCGACCGGGATCAATTCGCTCAGGCGAAAACGCCAGAAAGACATCTCTGCCTATTTCGCTGCCATTTCTTGTCAAGCGGGGGAGAAGGATCTCTTCCGTTGTTCCCGGATAGGTCGTTGATTCCAATACAATCAACTTCTCGGACCCACCATAGGTCGCGATTTTCTCAGCAGCATCAACAATGTGACTAATGTCGGGATCTTTCGTTTTTCTTAACGGCGTGGGAACACAGATGATGACGGCGTCAGCCTGCGAGACAACGGCATAGTCCATGCTGGCGCGAAACCGATCCTGATCGACGAGTCGCCGCACAACGGCCGACGGCACATCTTCTACATAACTTTGGCCCTGGGTTATGAGGGCGACTCTAGCCGAGGAGACGTCAATGCCGGTAACGTCGAACCCGGCCTCCGCGAAGGCAACGGCCAGGGGAAGGCCAACGTAGCCAATGCCGGCGACAGCCAGTTTCAGACTGCGATCAGCGATACCGTCGAGCAATCTCTCTTTGACCGTCATGCGCAGCGACTACCTTCTGATCTTCTTAATGTTCGCAGCGTCTAGTTGGACCGGCTGCGCTGACTGGCTCAGGATAGCAAGCAAGACCTGTACGCGATCTTTGCCCGGCAAATGCAAATCAAATACCGCCTCATAGCCGGATAAAGGTCCATCGACAATGCGCACGACGTCACCAGGCTCAAATTCGTACTTGGCCAATCCGCCCGCTTCTTCAATCTGCGCCAAGAGCTGCCGCAAGTCTGTGATGAGATTGGCGGGGACGACAGCCGCTATGCCGCCAAACTCCACTATGCCAATCGCACCGGGAAACCAGTTAAATTTGTTGGCGCCAAGCTGCTCCAAATTGGCAAAGAAGAAGAGGTAACCCGGGAAGTATGGCTTTTGCGTGGCGGCACGCGGGTTCTTCGGCTGCACACGAACCAAGGGCAGGTACCCTTCTATCCCCTCGCCTCGCAGCCACTGGTAGATAGCTTTCTCTTTGTGTGGCTTGACGCGCAGTGCGTACCAATTCTTGCTCATGGTTTATTCGATCGACATCTTGCCTGCACAGAGGAATCAGCGGCCGTTTAAGCACCAGGCGGCGCCGGAAAGAAAGAGATTATCCCACTTTCCAGATGGTGCCGTCCGCGCGGTCTTCCAGCGTGATACCCAGTTTCGTCAATTCCTGGCGAACCTTGTCCGCCGCCGCCCAGTCTTGGCGAGCCCTGGCGTCAGCGCGCAGCGCGATCAGCATGCGCATCAAGCCCTCTTCGCGCGTGCCATCACTGCCCTGATCCAGTTGATCAGGCACAATGCCCAGCACGTCCCCGCCAAGTTCGCGGTACGTTTGATCGATAGCGGCCAGAGAACCTTGCGACAAGGGGGCGGCTTCATTCAGCAATGAATTTACTTTGCGTGTCAAATCTTGCAGGACTGCCAGAGCCGCTGGGGCATTGAAATCATCATCCATGCGTTCAATAAATGCAGACCGGCTCTCCGCCAATATCTCTTGAACCGCTTCGCTCTCAGGCCCATCTTCGGCGCTCCTTAGTCGTTCGCGGACCAAGGTTACGGCGCCCCAAATGCGCAGCCAGCCCTTGTAGGCGGCTTCCACCGCCTCATCTGAAAAATCAATGGGGTTGCTGTAGTGGCTGGAGAGGATGAAGGTACGTATTGCTTCCGGCCGCCAGCGCTGGAGCGCATCCTTGAGCGTCAGCGTGTTACCCAGGCTTTTGCTCATCTTGATCCCGTCGAGGGTTAATGTTCCGGCCAACAACCAGTAGTTCGCGAAGGGCTGCCCGTGAGCGGCCTCACTTTGCGCGATCTCACATTCATTGTGGGGAAAGATGTTATCAATACCGCCGCCGTGGATATCGAAGGTCTCACCAAGATATTTAGCGGCCATGGCTGAACATTCGATATGCCAGCCGGGGAAACCATCTCCCCAGGGACTTGACCAGCGCAAAATGTGACTGGGATCGGCCTTTTTCCACAGCGCAAAATCAGCGGGGTGGCGTTTCTCACTGCGTACTGTTTCGCGCGTGCCTTCTTCCTGATCGTCAAGGCGACGGCCGCTCAACTTACCATATTGCGGATAAGCTCTTACATCAAAGTAGACAGAGCCATCCACTTCATAAGCAAATCCTTTTTCCAGCAGGGTCTCCACCATGGCGATCTGTTCAGGGACATGGCCGGCCGCGCGAGGGCTGATATCGGGCCGAATGACATTCAAGGCATCCATATCGGCGAAATATCCGCGCATATAGGTTTCAACAACTTGCATTGGTTTTGCCGACAGCTGGCGCGCCCGGCGCAGTACGCGATCTTCCCCTGTATCTAACATATGCCCTACATCTGTAATGTTTTGCACATAGAGCACATCGTACCCTCGAAAACGAAAGTAGCGGCCGATGACATCGAAGCTAATGTAGGTCTTGGCATGACCAATATGCGAATCGTCATATACCGTAGGGCCACAGACGTACATGTTTACTTTCCCTTCTGTCACGGGCAGAAAGGGTTCTTTTTTTCTTGTCAGCATGTTGTAGACTTGTATCGTCATAGTGCAACCAATCCATTGTCAGAAAGGAGATAAACAGTAAGCGATCGCGCGAACCTCGCGCCTTTGCGGCCAATTATACCAATTTTCCCGGGGACATCTGCACGCGGATGCACCGCAGCAATCGTAATGAGTTTTCCGCGGCATCTAAATGCGGGCAAAGATCATACGTCCGGCGGTGGTCTGCAGCACTTTCGTGACAGTCACGTTGCGCGAGTAATTGATAAATCCACTGCCGTCTTCGATAACGACCATGGTGCCATCTTCCAGATAGCCGACCCCCTGCCCGTGCTCCTTGCCTTCCTGAATGATCTTCACTTCCAGTTCCTCTCCGGGCAGATACAGAGCCTTTACGGCATTGGCCAGGTCATTGATATTCAAGACTGTAACACCCTGGAGATCAGCAACGCGGTTTAGATTATAATCATTGGTCATGATCGGACAGTGCAGGTGGCGCGCCAGGGCAACCAGCTTGCTGTCCGCATCGCGAACTTCAGCAACATCCATATCTGTAATCTGAATCGGGATCGTTGATTCGTTCTGCAAAATGCTCAACACCTCCAGCCCCCGGCGCCCGCGATTTCGGCGGAGGCTGTCCGAACTGTCAGCGATATGCTGCAGCTCAGAGAGGATGAATCCGGGCACAAGCAGCGTGGAGCGAATGAAGCCGCTCTTGCTGATATCGGCAATACGACCATCAATGACCACACTTGTATCCATCAAGATAACATCTTCTTGATCTTGATTGACAGGGGAGGGGTCGCCGGTGATGCGTATGCTGCGCATGATGTTCTGCAAATCCTTATGACGCATCATCAAGACTGTCACGCCTACATAACAAAAGGCAATAGCGGATAGTAAGGGTAGGATCTCGCGAAATGGGGAGGGGAGAAGGGCGAGGGGCAGGGAGAAGAGCGCTGCTGCGATGAGTCCCAACAGGATCCCCAAGAGGAGAGCGACCAGGCGTTCAGCCGGCATCACTGCCAAATTGTTGCGCAGCGCGTGCATTGGCTTGGTTGTCAAATAGGGGGCGACTATGAAACCGATAAAAGCGCCAATCGATGCACCGGCGATCGTGACAACGTCTAAGGAAAGGCTGAACTGTGTGGCCAGGCTGTAGCCCAGAAAACCCAGCAGGATTGCGCCCAGGATCCCGCCCAGAATTCTGAATAGAAAATCAAGGCTCAGATGCATAATAAGACCTAGAAAATCGCTCCACTATTTTGGAAGCGTGAACTCAATAAAACGCGCTCATTTTCCAGGACTCAGGCGCCTGCGCTCTGTCCGTTAACCTATACAGGCAGCGGATGAAAGCCTACTCAGTACATCCGCGACTGCCCCACCGTGTCCGGTGTGGCAGTTTAGTAGAAGTCGCGACAGGAATTAGAATGATGGGACATTATTAACGAGATAGATAGGTGATAAGGCCTGAAAAATATTCGCTATACTAAATGAATAGGCGATCGTAGCACAGCGCTCTTTAAACGGCAACAGAGCGTTTGACATGGTATGGGCGCGCCGATAGAATCAACTGTTAACTTTCCTATGCCACTATCGATAAATTGGGTTAGGTTGCGAACATGCGAATTGCCGTTGATGCTATGGGCAGTGACAATTATCCTACACCGGATGTGTGCGGCGCCGTTGATGCTGCCCGTGAATTTGGGGACACGATCATATTGGTTGGTGATGAGGGCATCATTCGCTCCGCTTTGTCGACGCTGGATACAGATGGCGTCTCTTTGGAAATCGTGCATGCGCAGCAGGTCATTACGATGGAGGATAAACCTGCGCAGGTGCTGAGGGAAAAGAAGGATTCCTCCATGCACGTAGGTATTAACCTGGTTAAGACGGGTGCGGCAGATGCCTTCGTCACAGCGGGCAATACGGGCGCGGCACTGGGAATCGCCATGCTCAAGAATGTTGGGCTGGGCCGGATTCCGGGCATCAAACGTCCCGCCTTGGGCGTCAATTTTCCGACACCGGAACGCCCTTTCCTGATTGACAGCGGCGCCAATGCAGAGTGCCGGCCCGAATACCTGCTGCAGTTCGGTTTGATGGGCAGCATCTATGTTGAAAAGGTCCTGGGAATAGAAAACCCGCGTGTGGCACTCATATCGAACGGCGAAGAGGAAGGGAAAGGCAGCACACTTGTTCAAGAAGCCGCCCCACTTCTGGCGAACAGCGGCTTGAATTTCATTGGCAATATTGAGCCAAAGGAGTTTATGAACGGCGTGGCCGATGTGGCTGTTGCCGACGGGTTTACGGGCAATATCCTGATGAAGACGGCCGAGGCCGTCTCCAGCTACATGGCCGGTCTGATTCGTGCTTATATGAAAGAAAGCCCTGTCACCGCCCTTGGCGGACTGCTCTCGCGCAGCGTGTTTGATCGCGTAAGAGCGCATTTAGATCCCGACGAAGTGGGCGGATCTCCCCTGCTGGGCGTGAATGGGCCCGTGATTATTGGACACGGCCGATCCAATGCGATCGCTATCAAACATGCGGTCGGTCAGGCACATCTCGTCGCTCAGAACAATATAGTGGCGATCATTGCGGAGCGTATTGAGCAGGCAGAAGAGATCGAGGATCAGCGAATCTAGGAAGCATATGGAGAATTACAGAGACAGCAAAGGGCGGCCGCGCATTGTAATCACAGGTATGGGGGCGATGAGCCCGCTTGGCCATACCGCTGCGGAAAGCTGGCAAAGTCTGCTGGTAGGCCGATCAGGCATTGGTCCCATTACGCAGTTTGATCCCGACGGGCTGCCGGTCACCATCGCCGGAGAAGTCAAGGATTTTGTTCCTGGGGACTACATGGACTTCAAAGAAGCGCGTCGCATGTCGCGGGCTTCGCAGCTGGCAGTCGCTGCGGCAAGAATGGCCATTGCCGACGCCGGACTTCCTGAACCGCTGGCCAACGGGGAGCGTACCGGCGTCCTCGTGGGCACCGGAGTCGGCGGATTCGAAATAGCAGATCAGCAGCTGGTCACCTACCGCACTAAGGGCTATAACCGCGTCAGTCCGTTCGCCATGACCGGTTATCTGGCCAACATGCCCAGCCACCATGTCAGTTTGCTTGCCGGCTCATTGGGCCCGATCAGCACGGTCGTTGCCGCCTGCGCAACGGGCACGCAGGCGCTCGGCGAGGCGGCCGAGATGATCCGCCGTGGGTCAGCGGACACAGTCATTGCCGGCGGCGTAGAAGGGCTCATCCATGTTGCCGCGGTCGCCGGGTTCTCAAGAATGCGCGTCCTGACGACCACGCACAATGATGACCCTGAAGGAGCCAGCCGCCCATTCGACAAGACCCGTGACGGTTTTGTGCTCAGTGAAGGTGCGGGCATTATGGTCCTGGAGCGCATGGACCAGGCGCTGGCCCGCGGCGCGCGTATTTACGCCGAACTTGTTGGGCAGGCTTCTTCCTCCGATTCATTCCACGTAGCCACGCCGGATCCGGATGCGGCGGGCAAGGTGCGCGCCATGCGTTGGGCGATTGAAGACGCCGGACTGCTGCCTGAAGATATTGATTATATTAATGCGCACGGCACGGCCACGCAGGTCAATGATCTCAGCGAAACATTGGCAATCAAGACACTCTTTGGTGAGCTAGCGTATGCGACGCCGGTTAGCAGCAGCAAGTCGGTTTTGGGCCATGCGATGGGCGGCGCGGGCGCATTGGAGGCGCTATTCTGCGCCTACGCGCTCGCCGAGCAGACAGCGCCCCCGACCTGGAATTATGAAGTACCCGATGCGGAGTGCGACCTCGATTACGTGCCCAACGCGCCGCGGCCAATGACGCTGCGCGCGACACTTTCAAATTCATTTGGCTTGGGTGGGCAAAATGCCTGCCTGGTTCTGGCTCAGTACCCGAACGGCCGTTCCCCTGCCTCAGGGGGTGGAGACTATTAAGAGTTAGCCTGGAGAGAATTAAATATGGTTATCTTACGCGACGACGATCGTGTAGCGCGCATGGCCAAGATTGGCCAATACATAAGCTTTGTCAGCATTGCTATCTTGCTGGGCGGATTAGCGCTTATTTTTCTCGGTGATGAAAACGCTGTACTGTGGCAGCTGCTGGCACTAACTATTGGCTGGAGCTTGTCACAAGTGGGGCTCTATCTACAGCATCGCTATGTGCGCGAACCTCGCGCAGATAAGGTCTTAGATGAGGCCTTGAAGCATGTTGCCAGAGACGGCCGGATTTACCATTACGCGCTCCCAGCAGCACATGTCTTACTGCTGCCCACAGGTGTAGTCATCCTACACGCCAAGTATCAGAAGGGCGAGATCTATGCCAACGGCGACCAGTGGACGCAAAAAGGGGTTGGGCTGCGCAAGTACTTTGGACAAGAAGGATTGGGCAATCCCACAAAAGAGGCGGAACGCCTGCTGAATTCCATGGCCAACTATATCCGCAAGAATGCCCCGGAAATCGAAGAAGTGGCCATGGCGCCCATTATCGTTTTCACTTCCAACGACATCGAGAGTCTCGATGTAAAGGAGTCGCGCATTCCGGCTATGCACGCCAGCAAACTAAAAGGCTTCCTGCGCCAGCAGAAGGATAAACTGCCGCCCATGCCGCCGGAAGAGTACGAAGCGCTGCGGGCCGCCTTCGACAAGAAAGTTGCGCACGTGATAGAGGAAGCGGATGCAGATACGGCCTGATGTCACGCTTATTGAGGGCCGAGCCAGCAACCTCTACCTCTGTGTTGACGATAGCGGTCTGGTGCTTGTTGACAGCGGCATGCCGGGAGATCGGAAGCGGGTGTTGGGCGAGATCGAGCGGCTCGGCTTTCAACCAGACCAGTTGACACATATTCTGATTACCCATGCAGACATCGACCATGCCGGAAGTCTGGCAGCTTTGCAAGAGGCGTCAGGGGCGGCAGTATACTGCGGTGCGCTAACTGCCCAATTTCTACAGGAAGGTAAATCACCCGAACATTTGCCATCCTATTTGCAGTGGTTCACCAATCTCTTCATAAGCTATCCTCCCATTGACGCCTCTTGTCTAAGAGTAATTGAAGACGGCGACGAACTCCCCCTGCTTGGCGGGCTGCGAGCGTTGGCGACACCGGGCCATACTATGGATCATTTCTCCTTCTTCTGCCCGGCAAGCGGCGTTCTTTTTGCTGGAGATACCCTACACACACGAAACAACCGCTTGCAGCGATCTCAGAAACGAATCACGGCCGATGAGCCGGCGGCTGATGCCTCGGCAATCCGTCTTCTAGAACTGGCGCCCGCCGTATTTGCCTGCGGCCACGGCGCACCAAAAGATGACCAGGGGTCCGAAGAACTGATGATGTTATTCAATCAGCTGCGCGAAAATCCCCCTGCTAGTTGACAAGAATCGATTATTTAATAGAATCCTAACTCAACTACCCACTTCACTACTAGATAGCACTTCAGCAACTGGCTAGGAAACATCATCTACCATTAACTAAGAGGAAGAGGAGGTGAGTATCCCAGTTCAGATAGAGAATAGCGTTTTGGAAGCTCCCCTTGCATTGTTATTCGCAGCAATGCGCGATTTGTGCTGTTTTTGTTGATTTTAGATCTAATTGAGGAGAAGTTAGAAATGAAACATAAGGCATTGTTATTGTTGGTAGTGTTGGCGGCAGGCCTCCTGCTTGTTGCCTGCGGCGGTGAAGCGCTCGAGTGTACCGATGAAATCGGCTGCGTGGAAATCGCCCCTGATGAGCCCATTTTATTGGCCTCATCGTTGGTAATCTCCGGTCCGAACACCGAATTGGGTCTCGATTCCCAGTGGGGTGTTGAATTAGCCATGGATTTCCGCGGAGAGGTTTTAGGACATCCCGTTGAATTACAGGCAGAAGATGATGGCTGTAATGCGGAAGGTGGCCAAACATCGGCGACAAAGATCGTCTCTAACCCGCAGGTTGTGGCCATGGTCGGCACCAGCTGCTCCGGCGCAGGCGTCCCGGCAGCAAAGATTATCGCTGATGCAGGCTACGCCATGGTCTCCCCTTCCAATACGTCTCCGGCATTGACGGATCCTGCGCAGGCGGGACAACCGGGCTACTTCCGCACAGCGCATAACGACGAGGTTCAGGGTCGCGCGATGGCTGAATTTGCCATTAACGAGTTAGGCGTTACGAAAGCGGCAGCCATTCATGATGGTGACCCCTACACAGAGGGTCTGGCCAGCGTATTCGCCGCATCTTTTGAAGAACTGGGTGGCGAGATTGTCGCCTTTGAGGCGGAAGCCGCGGACGCAACCAATGTCGAGCCGCTGCTAACAACGGTTGCCGCCGCCAGCCCGGAGCTGATCTATTTCCCGGTGTTTATTCCCCTGGGCTCCCTGCTTACGAATACAGCAAAGACGATCCCCGGCCTTGACGGCGTTGTACTCGCCGGCGCCGACGGCATCCAATCCCCGAGTTTCCTGGAAAACACGGTTGGCACGTCGGAAGGCATGTACGTTTCCGGGCCCGACCTCAACTTCGCCGGTGGCTTCTATCAAGAAGAGTTCCTGCCCGCTTTCATCGAGAAGTTCGGCAGCGAACCGACAGCGCCTTTCCATGCCCACGCCTGGGACGCGACCAATATGATATTGGACGCGGTTGAGAAGGTGGCCGTACAAGGCAATGACGGTAACCTGCTGATTGGCCGTCAAGCGCTGCGTGAGGCACTCGCCGCCACCGAAGGGATGGAAGGTATCACCGGTACGATTACGTGTGACGAAAATGGCGACTGCGCAGATCCGAAGATCGCGGTTAACGAAGTTGTCAATGGCGATTTTACATCTGTTTGGCCCTAGTCCAACAGGATAAGAAATCGTCACCAAACAGGGTAATAACCTGACCGAATTTGGTAATTCATGAAGACAGGCTCCGGTGGCAACCTACCGGAGCCTGTTTGCTAAATTGACGACTGATTCTTAAGCTGAAAACCACTTATCGGTTTATGACTGCCGACGGAGCAAAACTATGTCGCAACGCTTGAAAGATATCGATTGGATAGGCGCAATTCTGTGGGTGTTCAGGGCGGCTATTATCCTCCTCGTTGTTGTTGGGATCTTCAATAAAGTTGTCAGAGGATACGGCACACAATATTCGGCCAGTGACTGGGTCGATTTTGTCGGCTCCGGCTTATCGCAAGGCAGTCTCTACGCATTGATCGCCCTAGGCTACACGATGGTCTACGGGATTCTCTTCATGATTAACTTCGCCCATGGCGAATTCTTCATGGCCGGAGGTATGACATCCACGGTCCTGGTCGCTACAGCCCTCGCCTCCGCGGGATTCATGAATGATCAACCTATCCTTTATATGATTATCGTTACGGTCGCCTCTATGATCACGGCCGTGGCCATTTCCTTACTCACCGAAAGAATTGCCTACCGGCCGCTGCGTAAGGCGCCCCGCCTTGTGCCGCTGATCACGGCTATCGGCGCTTCGTTTTTCTGGCAGTACTTTTTCCGAGGGTTGTTTGGTTCGGCGATTATCCCTTTCCCGGTGCCCGAGATATTTGAAGGGCGCGTTGAGATATTGGGCTTTGGTTTTCTCAAGACGCGTCTCGTTGTTATGGCCGTGGCCATCGTCAGCCTGATCCTGCTTTACACGCTGATCATGCGTACCAAAACTGGGAAAGCGATTCGCGCAGTCGCGGAAGACAAAGACGTTGCTGCTCTGATGGGTATCGATGTTGATCGCACAATCACCATGACATTTGCCATCGGCGCGCTGATGGCGGGCATAGCGGCCGTACTCTGGGGATTGGTATTCAAGCAGGTCCACTTCTTCATGGGCTTCGTGCCCGGAATCAAGGCATTTACGGCGGCCGTTCTCGGCGGTATCGGCAGCATTCCCGGCGCAGCGATTGGCGGCCTGCTGTTGGGCGTCATTGAAGCGGTGGCGCCACCGCTCGTCTTGGAAGGGCTAAACGTCCCTGGCGCCCACCAGCTCAAGGATGTAACCGCCTTCACCTTACTTATCCTGGTTCTACTCTTCAGACCGCAAGGTATTGTCGGCGAACGACTGGCTGAAGAAAAGGCTTAAAGGAGAAAGAGATGGCCCCATCACCCCTTGGAAAAGCTGTTCGTTACGGTTTGATCGCCGGTGTTGTCGCGGCGAGTGTGTCCGCTATCGGCATGGTGGAGACTTTCAACGAACGCGATATCATTACGGGCGTTCTTACCTTAGGCCAGGTGCTGCTTTACGGCACGCCAATTATCGCCGGCTATCTGGCTATAAGAACACAGGATGACGGGCAGTTAACCACGGGCCCGGCTTTGCTGAACGGCTTGGTCGCCGGCCTGATGACGGCTGTGCCGGTCATCGCTCTTATTCTGTTAACCGTCATTTCGCCCAATATCCGCAATTCTCTAGTAAATGTCACACCGGAATTGATAGATGCTTTGACATTTGGTCAAGGGCCCTACGTGGGCAGCTTGATTTTGGCCGCCGTTATGGGTGTCCTCGGCCTTGCCGGCGCGGCTTTCCACCTCTTGCCCGAAAAGGTTGAAAAACCGCTTTTGTACGGGGTGTTGGCCACATTACTTTTGGGGCTCTTCTCAGAAATCCTGATCAATGTACTACGGCCGTTTCCGCGCCAAGTCGTACGCGTTGCCTTCGGCCCCAAAGGTATCACGCCGATCCTGGCCGTGGTCACCTTTGTCGCTGCCGTACTCGTAACAATCTGGTGGGAAGCAAGAGGCGGAGAACGCTTCGCATCACGGCGAGCCTCATTAACCGTGGAAGACAAGCAGCGGAACCGGCGCATCGCGCTCATCGCGGGGACAGCGCTTGTCCTGTTGGCACCCTGGTTACTCGGTCTCTACTTAACTGAAGTGATGGACGTTGTCGGCATATTTATTATCATGGGTCTAGGGCTCAACATCGTCGTTGGCTTTGCCGGTTTGCTGGACCTGGGGTACGTCGCCTTCTTTGCCATCGGCGCCTACATGATGGGATTGTTGACCTCAACCGGCGAACTTGGTGTCGCGGGTATGAATTTCTGGATGGCCCTACCGATCAGCGTCCTTGCCGCGGCAACCGCCGGGGTCATTCTCGGTATCCCTGTCCTACGCATGCGCGGCGACTATTTGGCCATTGTCACCCTTGCTTTCGGCGAGATCATTCGTGTGCTGGCCGCTTCTGACTTATTAAAGGGAGCCATAGGCGGCGCCCAGGGGATACTCAAAATCGGGAAACCGGAGGTTCTCAGTTTCACCTTCGTGCAGCCGCAGCACTTCTATTATCTCATCCTGACCGGGGTCGTCCTCGCCTGGTTCGTGTCCTCCCGCCTGCGCGATGCGCGTCTGGGACGGCAGTGGATGGCCATGCGCGAGGACGAAGATGTTGCCGAAGCGCAAGGCATCCGCCTGGTGAACACGAAGCTTCTGGCCTTTGCCATGGGAGCGGCCTTCTCCGGGCTCGCCGGTGCGATATTTGCTTCCCGCCTAAGCTCTATCTTCCCGCACAGCTTCAATCTGCTGATCTCGATCAATGTCCTTTGTTTGATCATCGTCGGCGGGCTCGGCAGTTTGCCGGGCGTTGTGCTTGGCGCGTTCGTTCTAGTGGGCATGCCGGAACTGCTGCGCGAATTTGCTGAGTATCGCCTCCTACTTTACGGCGCCCTGCTCATCGTGACGATGCTCGTGCGACCCGAAGGGTTGTGGCCTTCACAGATTCGCAAACGTGAATTACATGCCGAGGGGGAAGAAGCAGCGCGAGAGGGTCCCCACCATGAAGACATCCACGCAATGACGAGGTAACGATTATGTCTGAGATACTTCTTGAAGCCAAGAATGTAACAAAGCGCTTCGGCGGACTGGTGGCTGTCAACGACTTTTCTGTCGATATACCCGAAGGGTCGATCAACAGCATCATTGGCCCCAACGGCGCCGGGAAAACAACCTTTTTCAACTGCGTGTCCGGCTTCTACACGATCAATGAAGGGGAGATATTGTTCGACGGGCGTTCGATCAAGGGACGCTCTCCCGATCAGATTGCGCGCCGCGGGATATTGCGCACCTACCAGAACATTCGCCTGTTCGGCAACATGAGCACAATCGAGAATATTCTCGTGGGCATGGAGCCTTTGCTGCACAGTGGATGGATCGCCTCCTTGTTTCGCACGCCGGGCAACCGCAAGGAAGAAGATGACGCGCATGCACGGGCCAATGAGCTGCTAAACTTTGTCGGGCTGAAGGGTCTTGGAGATACGCTGGCTGACAACCTCCCTTATGGCGACCAGAGACGCCTGGAAATCGCCAGGGCGCTGGCCGGTAACCCAGATCTCTTGCTGCTGGACGAACCAACCGCGGGCATGAACCCACGCGAGACAGCAGAGACGACGGAATTTATCCGCCTGCTGCGCGATGAGACGGGCATCACGATTCTGCTCATTGAGCATGACATGCGTGTTGTGATGGGTATTTCAGAATATATTACGGTGCTCGACTATGGCAAGAAGATTGCTGAAGGGAAACCAGCAGAGATTCAAAACGATCCAGATGTTATCGAAGCCTATCTGGGTCGCGGTGCAGCAGCGAGCAGTACGATAGATATGTCCTAGGAGCAAAGCGGGCCGCATTTTACATCTCAGATCAGTGCGCGACGTAGAAAGGGAAATCGTTTGATGACAATGCTTGAAGTGAAGGATATTCACGCCTACTACGGAAACATTCACGCCCTAAAGGGCCTGTCTATCATGGTGGAAGAGGGGGAAATCGTTTCCTTGATCGGCGGCAATGGCGCCGGGAAGACGACGACCTTGCGGGCCATCAGCGGCCTCATGCCGCTGCGCGACGGCAGCATTATTTTTGAGGGCGAGGATCTGAGCCAGTACAAAGCGCATCAACTGGTTTCGCAAGGAATCGCTATGGTGCCCGAAGGGCGCGGCGTCTTCTCCAAATTAAGCGTTCTGGAAAATCTAGAAATGGGCGCGTACCACCGCAGCGACAAGGAGGGCATTGACCAGGATCTGCGCGAGATGTATGCGCTATTCCCTCGTTTGGAGGAACGCAAATCGCAGGTTGCGGGCACGTTGAGCGGTGGCGAACAGCAGATGTTGGCCACGGCACGAGCGCTGATGTCGCGCCCACGCCTGCTGTTGATGGATGAGCCCTCCATGGGGCTGGCGCCGGTTCTCGTAGAAGCGATTTTTTCGACGATTGAAGATATCAACAAGAAAGGAACAACGGTCTTGCTAGTCGAACAAAATGCGCACATGGCGCTGCAGATCGCCAACCGGGGTTATGTGCTGCAGACCGGCGAAATCGTTTTGCAGGATTCGGCCGAATCTTTGCGCAGTAATGAAATGATTCAGAAGGTTTATCTGGGCATCGACTGAAGTAACAGGGGTGTTGCCTTGGAACCGATCAGGTCCATTCTTGTGAATGGGCCTGTCTCTTTATAACCCCACAGAAACATGATCGAGTTGACCCTACTTTCAGCATCTGACGTCATCACTTCTCTGCCCATGGGTGAGGCGATAGAAGGGATGAAATATGCCTTTGCGCAGCTGTCGACCGGCCGCGCGGATGCTCCGCTGCGCTCGCATCTGCAAGTTGGCGGCCATGGCGCCACCCTGGTGATGCCGGCTCATCTTACCGACAGTGAAGATCTGGCTGTGAAGGTGGTTTCCGTCTTCCCGCAAAACGGCCAAATTGGATTACCAACGATTCACGCCCTTGTTCTAGCTCTTGATCCGCTGACAGGAAAACCGGTGGCACTTCTCGAGGGAGGCAGTCTGACGGCGATCCGCACCGGAGCCGTGTCCGGGGCAGCGACCGATCTACTGGCGCGACCGGAGGCGCGAACGGCAGCCATTATCGGCAGTGGGGTGCAGGCGCGCACACAGTTAGAGGCGATCTGTACCGTGCGCGAAATCGCTGAGGTGCGTGTTTTTAGCCTGAATCATGCGCAATCGCGGCAGTTTGCGCAAGAGCTGGCGGGCAGAGGTCCCATTCCGCAGCGCATCATCGTCGCTGAGGATGCGGACGCGGCTGTCGCCGGCGCCGACATCATTTGTACCGCTACGACCTCGTCAAGCCCCGTTTTTGACGGGAATCGCCTTGAGCCGGGCGTGCACATCAACGGCGTCGGCTCTTTCACGCGGGCCATGCAGGAAGTAGATGCGATAACTGTTAAGCGGTCCCTCGTTTTCGTCGACTCGCGCGCGGCAGCGCTGGAAGAAGCGGGCGATCTGATCGTTCCTCTGCAAAACGGTGACATCGATCTGCAGCAGATCGCCGCCGAGCTTGGCGAAGTGGTTGCCGGCATTCATCCGGGCCGAACTGATGCAGCGCAGATTACTTTTTTCAAGTCGGTTGGCGTTGCTGTCCAGGACGCGGCCGCGGCAAGCATTGCTATCAGTCATGCCAGGGCTAACGGCCGGGGCACAACGATTATGCTGTAATGATTCTTGCGAAGAGCCAGCTATGTTTTCTCAGGCGCTAACACCGGCGGCATCGACCCGTATGCCCAAAAAACCATAGCCCATAGGAGCTCGGCGGCAAGCTCACTGCGAAGCATCTGGCGCCGCCTACTCAAATTCAAAGGAGCCTACGCAATGTCTGATCTTCCCCAATCTACACAAGTCGTTGTCATCGGCGGCGGCGTGATGGGCGCCAGCACCGCCTACCATCTTGCTTTGCGCGGCTGCCAGGACGTCGTGCTTTTAGAAAAGGAGCCCTTTTTTGGCCTGGGGGCGACAGGAAAATGCGCCGGCGGTATTCGCTACCAATTCAGTACGGAAATCAATATTCAATTGTCCTTACTCAGCCTGCCCATGCTCGACCGCTTTGAGGAGGAAACAGGGCAGTCGATCGATCTGAACTACTGTGGTTATCTTTTCCTGCTTACGAATGAAAAGGATATCGCCACCTTTCAGGAGAACGTGGCTCTCCAACGCCGCCTCGGTGTGGCTACGGAGTGGTTGAGCGAAGACGAAGTTCGCCGCCGAGTCCCCGATCTGGCAGCAGAGGATGTTTTGGCAGGCACTTACCATGCCGGAGACGGTCTGGCCGATCCCAACGGCGTCGTCGCCGGCTACGTCGCCGCCGCACGCCGCCTAGGAGTAAGCGTTTTTACGGACACGGCGGTCAGCGGAATACGCGCAGAGAAAGGGCGGGTAGCGGCCGTGGAAACTAGCGCCGGCGTTATTGCCTGCGAGACAATCGTCAATGCCGCCGGCCCCTGGTCAGGCGCCGTCAGCCAGATGGCGGGCGTCCCCCTTCCGGTCATTCCCGTTCGCCGCCAAATCCTGACCACCACACCACTGCCGGCCCTTGCCGAAGATTTTCCATTTGTCATTGACTTTGCCAAGAGCCTTTACTTTCATCGTGAGAGCCAAGGCGTCCTGACCGGGATGTCCAACCCAGATCAAGCCCCAGGATTTGACGAAACGGTGGACGAAGCGTGGGAAGGTGTGCATATGGAAGCGGCCATGACACGTTTGCCGCTCTTGGAAACAGCCGGGCGCCTCGCTCACTGGGCCGGGCTCTACGAAGTCACGCCCGATGCGCATCCGATCATAAGCGCGGTTCCCGAGTTGACTAACTACGTGGTCGTCACTGGTTTCTCCGGGCATGGATTCATGCATGGACCGATCGCCGGACTGTTGACAGCGGAAATAATCGTTGATGGGCATGCCCATTCCCTGGACATTGGCACCCTCGCCTACGGCCGTTTCGACCAGGGCAGCCTCAAACAAGAATACAACGTCGTCTAGCGGGTGCTGCCAGCCAACGGCTTCTCGTCGCCAACCTTAAGTTCCTCATGATCTCGCTTGCCCACCCATAGGCGCTTGCTATACTTCCCTACCCCTGGGGGGAGCGAAAAGGACAGGGAATATGAGCGCCCTTATGATGCGAAAAGTGACCCTTTGGACTCTAGGACTAATCATACTTGCTGCTGTATCCTGCCGTCAGACAAACTTGAGCGGACCGGCCGTTAACCCGACCCCTTCACCTTTAAGCCCTGAACCAACCATCGCGCCCATTCCCACGCGCGATCCGGACTTCATAGTCATCGCCACCGACGCGCCGCTGCCCCCGTTCACGGACTTCGACCAGTTCGGCGCCATTGAGGGATTTGACAAAGCCATTATGGACGAGATCGCCGCTATCGCCGGCTTAGACTACGAATTTGTGGTCACGCCCTCACAGGGCGTTCTCACGCTCCTTGCCAGCGAAGAAAGTAATGATTTTGATGCCGCCATGTCCTCTTTGCTGATTACGGACTCACCGCAAGAAGGCATCGCCTATTCACAACCTTATCTGGAGATTGGGCAGGTTCTCGTCGTGTTGGCGGATGAAGAGGAGCTGCTCAACGCAGCCAATTTACGCCCCGGCATGACCGTCGGGGTACAGAGCGGCAGCCAGGGGGAAGTGACTGCTCGCGAAGTTTTGCAGATTGAAGAAAGCGATCTCTTTAATGCATATACAAATCCCAATCAGGTTGTGCAGGCGCTGATCGACGAAACAGTGCGCGCGGCCGTCATCGATAGTGAGAGCGCCGCCTACTTCTCCGCCGCATTCCCACAGCAGATTCGGACGGCGGGAGGGAATGGACGGGAGGCATGGATCAGCGAAAAGGCGTATGGCATCGCTGTCCAGAAGGATGACGCGCAGCTGTTGAGCAGGCTCAATAATGCCATTGGCGAGTTGAAGGAAAGCACGACCCTTGAGGAGATAACGATATCCTGGCTGATACTTGATGACGCTCGCGCCGAGACAATTGATCCGGGAGAGTCTCGAGTCGGAACGCCGGCAGACGAGTTTTTCATCGGCATCATTGGCGACCTGCAGGATCTAGATCCGGCCACGCTCAACGCTGATTTTATCAACTGGGAAATCATGCGTAATACGATGAGCGGCCTGTACATGTTCAATGAAGAGAATGAGTTGATGCCGGTGCTGGCTGCGGATTTCCCAGAGGTATCCGAGGACAAACTGACCTATACCATTCGCTTGAAGCCGGGAATTCAGTACCCAGACGGCACCGCTTTTACGGCCGAGGATGTACGTTGGTCGGTAATCCGTTCCTCGCGGCTGGGAAACTTCCTGGTGAACGGCTATCTGAAAGATGCGAATGATGATGGCTTCGCGGATGTTGACGCCGTGCAGGTCATTGATGACACAACTATCAAACTGGTAGTCAATGAACCGGCCGCTTTCTTCCCCAGCCTGCTGGCCACGCCGCCCTACTACCCAATCAGCAGCGGCTGCTTTTCTGAGGCCGCCGAACCCCAAAGTATATGCGGGGGTCTGGGACCTTATACCATCTCTACTTGGGAAGGGGGCGATCGCATCCGTCTGGAAGCGAACCCGAATTGGCCGGGCGATCCTGCACCCCAATCATCAAGCATTACCGTGCGTTTCTACGCGGATGTAGAAGGGCTGCGTCGATCGCTCTCAGAGTTCCAATCAATTGACCTGGTGTGGACAGGGCTGCCTTTCGCGGATTTTATGGCACTGCAAAACCAGGATACGGATGGAAACGGGGAAGCGGATATCATCCCTTGGATAGGGCCGTCTACCTTCAAGAGCTATCTCATTTTTGAACAGTCTGCGCCCCCCTGGGACAACAAGAAGGTGCGGCAAGCTGTCTCCTACATTCTCGATCGCCAGGCAATCGTTGCTGACGTTTTCCCTGACCGCCGGCGGCCGCTTCTCAGCCCCATACCAGACGAGGTTCCGGGCGCATTGGCAACCCTGCCGCAGACTGATCTGGAACGCGCGGAAGCGCTCATGCTCGAAGCAGGCTATACGCGCGAGAACCCGCTGACAATCCCTCTCTGGTTCGTCAATGACGGCCGTTACAGCGATGTCGAAGAAGCGTACGTTAACACCATCAGCAGCCAACTGGAAGCAAGCGGCTTGTTTCAGGTTGAACTCAACGGCGCACCGTGGGATCAGTTCCGTGTTCAAGTTGCCCAGTGCGGATATCCCGTGTTCCTGTTGGGTTGGCCCACGCCGGGCACGCCCGTAAACTACCTTGATGCCAGCAGTTGGACCGACTTCTTCGTCGAAGAAACGGACAGCGTCATCTGTTCCAATTACCAGAGCAATGATATGGACGCCCTGGTCCAGGCTTCTCGCGAGGAGTTGGACCGGGAGGCGCGTACGGCGATTTATGCGCAGATACAAGAGCTTTGGGCGGATGAACTGCCTACGCTGGATATCACCCAGGAGCCACGCCGCGCACTGGCGCTTGCTAAGGTGGACAACGTGGCCATAGACGCTCTCGGTCTACTGCATTACGAACTGTTGTTCAAATCCGCCGAATAGCAAACAAAACGCCGGGTTCGTAAGCGACGAACCCGGCGCACAGCCTACCTGCAAGTTTCCTTCGATTGTCTCTACGGCTCGCGCTTCAATGCGCGCGCGCGGGGACCGACCAGCGGCTCTTCACCGTCCAATAAGCGCTTGATATTGGGGCGCAGCGCCCAAACCACAACCGCGGCGGAAGCCATTCCGCCAACCATATAGGCGATGGTCTGATCATACCCCGGCACTCCGGTGGCGTAGAGGATGAAAAAGGCGACAGGAATGACGGCGGCCATGGCCAGCGAAGCGACGGAAGCCATCCCCACACCGATCAGGAAAACGAACATGATGATCCAGCTGATGGGAAACATGGGCCACCAAACGGCCGTTGCCCAGCCCACGTTGGGCCCTGTCCCGGCGCCGCCGCGCCAATGTAAGAAAACGGACCAATTGTGGCCGACGACAGACATAACGCCGGCGACAACCGTCAACCAGGGGAACCAATCGTCGCTGAGCTGTGGGGCCAGGAAATGGCGCACCAGCCAGACAGCAATGAACCCTTTGAAAACATCGCTCAGCGCGGTGACGATGCCCGTGCCCAGACCGGCAGCGCGATAAGAGTTCGTCCCCCCCGTGCGACCGCTGCCGACGTCCAATATGTTAATCCCTTTCGTCGCCTTTACATACAGATATCCAAAGGGAATGGCGCCACATATGTAACCGATCACCCCGGCCAATAGTAAGTACAAGTTAGTCAAGCTGAAAGTCTCCTTTTGTCATTTTGCATAAACCAAAACACAAAATCCTTCTTTTGGTTACACCCTCTGCAGAAATTGCTCATGAATATGATCCGGCGCCAGGAGGAAGGAGCGTACGCTCGGCGCCGTCCGTGTCTGCAATGAAATGATTATCTGCGGCAAGTCCGGGTAGTACGCCTGCGCCACATCTGTGACCGAAGGGCTTGGTGGACCATGTGGGTGTGAGTGAAACGCTGCCAGCAGCTCAAGGCCGTTGTTTTCCAGGGACAACATCGCCTCAATCTGTTGTCGCGGCTCCATCTCATAGGCCACGGGGCTGCGCAACAGATTCTCCACCAATGTTACAGAATAGGCCAACCCAGCGGTTCCTCCCAGAAAACCACAAGCTTCCAGAGGGTACTGCGCCTGGCAGTGTACCAACATGATTGCGTAAGCTTCCTTCGTGATCGCCAGCATAAGCAAGTTTGATTTCGAAGTTGTAAACGATCTCCTCCGCGCGGAGGCTAACAAGGATAGCAGCAGAAATGGGTATGGTCCAATAGCAAAGGAAAACCACAATTGTAGCGATGTGAGCGAAAAGGGTCTATGTATAGACTTGATCTTATGCGGACAAATCACCATCCGCTTACAAAGATAGCAGGATATACGGTAGAATAGTCCCATCGGCAACGTGGCTGCGCTGTCAAGATCTTGAGGCCAGCCGAGTCAGTCGCCGGTGTGACGTACCAGGAGGTCCTTGAATGTGCATTAGGTATATGCCTCACAATTGTTTTGTCCCCCCGTATATGCTGCGTGAGATTTCCCAAAATGGGACGCAGGCCCAACAAGCGCATGCGCGCATGAATATGGCCAGCTCCTGGCAGTTTCGTGTTTCGCGGGCGGCCACGACCGGCGCCTTGACAGCCCTGGAAGCGGACGATCTCGCCGTGTCTACCGTCATGGAACGGCTGGTATTTGATGCGGAGCATGGCACGCTGCTGCCCGGCCGTCTCGTCCTCGGCGAGGGGGATCCGCCATCTCATGACGTTTCTGTCAACGAAGCGTATGAGGGCGCGGGAGCAACCTATGAACTCTACAAGGACGTCTATGACCGCAATTCCATCGATGATCGCGGCATGCCTATCTCCTCATCAGTTCACTACGGGATTGGCTACGACAATGCCTTCTGGAACGGCCGTCAAATGGTTTACGGTGATGGCGATGACGATTTACCCCCAGAACAACGCCTTTTCAATCGCTTCACCATTTCCCTGGACATCATCGGACACGAACTCACTCATGGCGTAACCCAATTTGAAACAGGTCTCCTCTACAGCGGGCAGTCCGGCGCGCTAAACGAATCTCTTTCGGACGTGTTCGGCATCCTGGTCAAGCAATATGCCCAGAGACAGTCCGCGGAAGAGTCAGACTGGTTGATCGGCGCCGGCCTGTTTACGGAGAGTGTGAACGGCAAAGCGATACGCTCCATGAGCGAACCGGGCACGGCCTACGATGATCCCGTCCTGGGCAGAGACCCACAGCCAGGTCACATGGACGACTATGTGGTTACGACTGCGGACGCGGGCGGCGTGCACATTAATTCGGGCATCCTCAACCGGGCTTTCTACATTGCGTCCGTTGAGCTAGGCGGCTATGCCTGGGAGAAGGCGGGCCAGATCTGGTATGTAACGCTGCGTGACAAGTTGTTCGCCAATGCCCAATTTGATGATGTTGTTCAGTTAACTTACGAAACAGCGGCTGAGCTGTACGGCAAAGGCAGCCTGGAACAGCAAGCTGTTCGCCTGGGCTGGAATGAAGTGGGATTGAGCGTTGCCGGAGAAGGCGGTGGTGATGAAGAGGATGAGGATCAGGAGGATATCCCCCTGGACCCGCCGGGCGGAGGTGGCGGCAGCAGTGAGTCGGGCTGTCTTGACTCCTTTTTCAACACCAGATTTCTGCGCCAACTATTCGGCCGTGCCTAATTAGCGCACAGCACTTGAGACTAGGAGAAGTGGCATGTATATTTCCTTTACACGAAGCGGTGGCGTTGCGGGTATCCCGGTGAAAGCGGATCTTGATACGGCCTCTCTCCCTTCCCAGGAAGCAGAAGCGATCGAACAGATGCTGGCGGAAATCAATTTTTTCGATCTGCCTGGCGATCGCCAGGCGACAGCTGATGCGGATCGTTTTCAATTTGAATTGACCGTGATCGATGAAGAGGTGACGCATACGGTCTGTTTTACTGACCAGGGATCACCGCCGGAAATCAACACGCTGCTGCGCCACCTGACGATACTTGCCCGCCGTCCTGCAAAGAAAGAGCCTACCGCAGGAGACGAACCTGAATAACCTTCTAGCCGAGCAGTGCGTCTTGCCTCCCTTGGCTATTCGAGTTGGCGGCGGGCTGCCGCAAGCTGTTCGAGAAGTGCGGAGGGAGCGACACCGCCGATCACGTCCCGCTGCGCAAGCGCATACGTCACACTTAGGACCTGTTCCACGTCCCCGGCAAAGTGAGGGCTGATTTCCGCCAGCTCAGAAAGGGTCATTTCTGTCAATGGCTTCCCCGCTTCCTCGGCTTCGCGTACCACCTGGCCGACCAGCCCATGTGCCTCTCTAAAGGGCACGTCTTTCTTAACCAGGTAATCGGCCAATTCAGTGGCCAGGAGGCCCGGTTCTAATTGGCCATGCAGCACCTGTTCGTTAATTTCCAGCGCGTGCAGCAGGCCTGTCATCACGGGAACAATCAGAGCCAGGGTGTCAAAGGCATCAAACAGCGGCTCCTTGTCTTCCTGCAGATCTTTGTCATAGGTGGAGGGCAGACCTTTAAGCGTAGCCAGCAGGCCGGTCAGATCGCCGATGAGGCGGCCGCTTTTGCCGCGCGTCAGCTCTAGGGTATCGGGGTTCTTCTTCTGCGGCATAATGCTTGACCCCGTACTGTAGGCATCGGGCAGACGGATAAAGCCGAATTCACTGCTGCTGAAGAGGATCAGCTGTTCGGACAGGCGGCTCAAATGCAGGCCCAACATCACCGCAGCATAAAGAAAATCGGCGACAAAGTCCCGATCAGAGACAGCGTCCATGCTGTTGGCGCTGACTTCCTCAAATCCTAGTTCAGCGGCCAGATAGCGGCGGTCGATCGCATAGGCTGATCCGGCCAGCGCCGCCGAACCCAGGGGCAGCACGGCCGTGCGCGCACGCAATTCCTTGAAGCGCTGTCTGTCACGCACCAGCGGCCAGAAGTGGGACAGCATCCAATGTCCCCAGGTAACAGGTTGCGCATGTTGTAGATGGGTGTACCCGGGCATCGCCAGATTAAGCTGTGCCGCGGCGTTCTCGACCATTGCCGCTTGCAGGCCGGCGATCCAGGCATCCACTTCATCGCAGGCGGACATCACCCACAGGCGGAAATCTGTGGCCACCTGATCATTGCGGCTGCGCCCCGTGTGCAGTTTGCCGCCCAGTGGCCCAATCAATTCTGTCAAACGGCGCTCTACGGCCGTATGGATATCTTCATCGCCGGGCTGGAATGCGAACGTCCCCAGCTCAAATTCCTTCCTCACTTCCTGCAAGCCGCTGATGACATCCGCCGCTTCTTCTTCAGTCAGAACAGCGGCTCTGGCCAATGCTTTTGCCCAGGCAATACTGGCCGTGATATCTTGGAGATGAAGCCGCCGATCAAAATCAATACTGGCGTTGAACTGGAATACCAGATCATCTATTTCAGAAGCGAATCGTCCGCCCCAAAGCTTACTCATTGGCAACTGCTCCTTCAAGCGTGCCGCACAACATGCGCGGCTGCAAGCCGGCAACGTAGGAAGGCACACGATTACTTTTCAACTACTTCAACCAATCAAACCTGTTCAGGCGCAAGGCGATACCAGTACTGGTACCGCGCCACAAAGCCGAGCTGCTGATACAGGGCCTGGGCCGCCGGGTTACTTTGCATGACTTGTAGATAGGCGCAGCGTGCGCCGTGACGCCGGCCCCAGGCAAGCAGGCTTTCCGTCACTTCCCGGCCGTATCCTCTGCGCCGTTCTGATTCCCTGGTGACGATATCAAACAGCCCTAGGAGCTCTCCCTGCAGGACACCCAGACCACAGGAGACTATCTCGCCGCCGGCTGTCAAGACCAGGGGGCAGACCGGGCTGATGATGCGCTCCAGGATCGCCTGATGTTTACGCCTTGCGCCCGGATGCGGGTTCAATGCATGAAAAGCGTTCAGCCAGGCAGCCAGACCGTCACGACCCGTCAATACCTCAGCCCGCGCCGATTCCGTGAACAGCCGCGCAGCGAGCGTGCGGCTTTGCACACTGGTCACATCGATTTGCCGGTAGTCGCGCGCCGCCAGCTGCCTGTCCAGCTCCGCGATCTCCGTGGCAGCGGCCAGGCGGAACAGAGGCGGCAGTCCCTTCTGCCGGTACTGCTCTTCGCAGAAGGCGATCTTGTCCTCTATACTAAAGTCACCGCAGTATAGTGGAGTCACTGAATTGGCGCGCTTGGTATATCCCTCTGCAAAACGCAGCAGCCAGCCGTCGTAGAGCAGGGAGTTCAGCGCCGGCCAAGCATTCAAGGAGGCCTCTTCAATGTGCCGCGGGCTGTTCATGTGCGATAGTCAGCGTTGATGGAGACATATTCGTGAGAAAGATCCGTGGTCCAAACAGTGGCCCTTCCTTCCCCCTGCTGCAAATCGAGCAATATTTCGAACTCAGGTTCAGCGAATATCGCAGCCGCCTCTTGCTCTAGATACGAGGTTGGCGTGCCGCCGGAGAGCAGCTGCAGATCAAGGGGTGGATCAAGGCCAATCCAAAGTGCTGTCTTTGTCTGATCAAAGGGCACACCTGCCCTGCCCGCCGCAGCCAGGATCCGCCCCCAGTTCGCATCACTTCCGGCGAAAGCGGTTTTAACCAGCGCCGACGTGGCGATGGTATTGGCCACCTGGTGCGCCGCCTGATCATCGACAGCACCGCTGACGGTGATCGCCACGAACTTAGTGGCGCCCTCGCCATCGCGTACGACCTGCTGCGCCAGATAGCTAGTCAGGGCGTTCAGCGCTTCCTGGAATATCCTGATGCTCTCGCCGCCGGTCACCGGCACCCCGGAAGAGCCGTTGGCCAAGAGGAGGATGGTGTCATTGGTGCTCGTGTCACCGTCCACGGATATGCGGTTGTAGCTCTGGTTCACGGCCGTGCGCAGAAATCCTTGCAGGGCGGCCGGGTCAATCAAGGCGTCGGTGGTATGCAGACCGAGCAGCGTGGCCATATCGGGATGAATCATGCCCGCTCCTTTGGCCATGCCGCCAATGGTCACGACGCCGCCCGGGAGAACTACGCGAACGGCCGCATACTTGGGGATCGTGTCCGTGGTCATGATCGCCTGCGCCGCCCGCGGTCCATTCTCCGGCGATAAATCAGCGGCCGCGGCGGCTATACCGGACTCGATCTTTTCCATGGGCAGCTGCACGCCAATGACGCCCGTCGACAGGATGAGCACCTGGTCGGCCGCGCATCCCAGCGCCAGCGCGGCGGCCGCCTGCATTTGCGCGGCATTGCTTAACCCCTGCGGACCGGTGCAGGCATTGGCGTTGCCCGAATTGGCGGCCACTGCCCGCAGGTTCGCGGGATTCTCGGCAAGGAGATGCCGATCAACGATAACCGGCGCGGCAACCACCTGGTTGCGCGTAAACACCGCAGCCGCGCTGCACACCTGGTCGGAGTAGACCAGGGTCACGTCCAGGCTGGCATCCTTAATGCCACCGGCCGCTGCGCCGGCCGCGAATCCAGCCGGGGAAGTCACGCTCCCATTCTCTATGAATACCATCAAACACCTTCCGCGGTTGATACAAAAACTTCCGAGGTCTATGCTGTTTGGCCACCATGTTCGCCGTTGAGAAGACCTCGGAGGTTTGATCCCACTAATCCTAGTCTCTCTTGAATTTGGAGTAATCCGGCGCGGCGTAACGGCTCCTGCCGCCGTCGCTCACTTCCATCATCGCCTTCACTTTCATTTGCAGGCCAAAGAGCGTGATAAAGCCCACGGCGTCCTGCTGGTCATAGACATCTTCCTGTCCGAACGTGGCGAAGTCTTCGCGATAAAGGCTGTTGGGGCTGTAGCGGCCGGCAACAATGATATTGCCTTTGTACAGCTTGAGCTTGACCCAACCGGTCAAAGAGCCCTGTGTCTCCTCGATAAACGCCTGCAGGCTCTCGCGCAGCGAATGATACCATTTGCCGAAATAGACAAGTTCTGCGTAACGCAGGGCGATCTCTTCTTTGTAATGGCTGGTGTCGCGATCGTGACAGAGCGATTCCAGTTCACGGTGCGCAGCGTAAAGGAGCGATCCGCCGGGCGTTTCGTACACGCCGCGCGACTTCATGCCCACCAGGCGATTCTCGACAAGATCGATGCGCCCGACGCCGTGCTTGGCCCCTAAAGCATTGAGCGACTCCAAGAGCGCCGCCGGCGGCAGCTGCACATCGTTGATGGCGACAGGGAGTCCTTCCTCAAAATCAATCTTCACTTCCTCCGGCTCATTGGGCGCATCCAGCGGGGAAGTCGTCCACAAATACATGGATTCTTCCGGCTCATTGGCCGGGTCCTCCAGGATGCCACCCTCATGCGATATGTGCCATAAGTTGGCGTCGCGGCTGTAAATTGATTTCTCCGTGTGCACAACGGGTACATTGTGCTTCTTGGCATAGGCCAGGGCATCCTCTCGCGAGCGGATGTCCCACTCGCGCCAGGGAGCGATCACCTGCAGCGTCGGATTGAGCGCTTTGTACGTGAGTTCAAAACGTACCTGGTCATTGCCCTTGCCGGTTGCGCCATGGGCCACGGCATCGGCACCCTCCGCTTCGGCAATAGCCACCTGCCACTTGGCAATAAGCGGTCGGGCGACCGAGGTGCCCAGCAGGTAGCGGCGCTCGTAAACGGCCCCGGCCTGCATCATGGGGAAGAGGAAATCCTTGGCGAATTCGTGCCGCAGATCTTCTACGTATACCTTGCTCGCACCGCTGGCCAGCGCTTTTTCTTCCAATCCATCCAGCTCGCCTTCTCCCTGCCCGATATCGGCGCAGAAACAGATTACTTCACAACCATAATTCTCACGCAGCCAGGGCACGATGACTGAGGTGTCGAGCCCGCCGGAATAGGCAAGGACGACCTTTTCTACTGATGACTTTGACATGGGCATAACTCCTTTCTCTAACTCAATTTCTCTATGATTCACTTGCTTGGCCATGCTGCTCAACGTGGGAATCGGTTGGCGCAGGGGAATGGGTATCGAAGCGTGTGGCTGAACCGGGGCCAGGTGCATGACCACGGCCGCTTCATCACAATCATGCAACAGCGGGCACATGCGACAGTCTCGCCACACCTTTTCTGGGAAGCGCTCTTTGTTCGTGGTCTGGAACCCCAATTTATGGAAGAAAGGCGCCACACGCGTAAGGGCGAATAAGACGGGAATTTGCCGCATGCGCGCCTCGGCGATCAGCGCCTTGACCATCGTTCGCCCGTATCCTTGTCCTTTCACCTTGTCAGCCACGGCGAGGGACCTGACCTCGGCCAAGGAGGGTGTGTAGCGAAAGAGGGCGCCGCAGGCGACAACGTCCCCGGCTGCGCCCACGGCAACCAGCCAATCGGCAAGAGTCGCTTCGATGGACTCTGTCGAGCGCGGCAGCATCTTCCCTTCGCGGGCGTGCTGGGTGACCAGGGCATCAATGCCGGAGACGTCAGAGCGTCTTGCAGGACGGATTTGCATCGCTGCTTCCCAAACCGCGCACCTTTAACAGTGCGTCCTTATTCATCCGGGACATCCAGGAGACCGGTGATAATGCGCACGGCTTCATCAATCTGTTCCTGTCCGATGATCAACGCCGGCGCGAGGCGCAGGACCGTTTCGCCGGCATTGATTACCAATAAACCTTCCTGCCGCGCAGCCGCGATCAGGGGGGCAACGGAAGAAGTCATCTCGATACCAACCAACAGCCCTGCCGCACGTACCTCGACGATCCGATCTGATTCGAGCGTCTGCAGCTGGTGCTGCAAATAGTGCGCCTGAGCGCGAACGGTGGCCAGAAACTCGGGTGTGTTTATGCGATCAAAGACGATTTCCGCGGCGCGGCAGACCAGAGGACCGGCGGCAAAGGTACTGCCATGATCGCCGGGCTTGATCACCTCAGCCACGGCCTGCGTAACCAAAGTGGCCCCGATCGGCAGCCCGCCGGCCAGCGGCTTAGCCAGGGTCATGATATCGGGTGTCACGCCGGCCGTCTCGTGAGCCCACAACGCCCCCGTCCGCCCCAGTCCCGACTGTACCTCATCAAAGATCAAGAGCGCCTCGTGCTGATCACAGAGCGCGCGCAGCGTTTTCAGAAAGCCGGCCGTCGCCAGGTTCACACCTCCCTCTCCCTGGACCGGTTCCACAATCACCGCGCAGACCTGATCATCGATCGCTTCGGCGGCGGCTTCGACATCGTTGAAAGGTGCAAAGACAACGCCGGGTATCAAGGGCGCAAATGGTTCACGGTATTGGCTCTTGTAGGTGGCCGCCAGCGCGCCCATGGTACGGCCGTGGAAGCTGCCCTCAAAGGCGACGATCTTTGTCTTTAGCGGTGAACCCGTGTTCTCCCGCGCGTATTTGCGGGCAAATTTGAAGGCCGCTTCGTTGGCCTCTGCCCCGGAGTTACAGAAGTAAACCTTGGCGGCAAAAGAGGCCTCAGCGAGACGCTGCGCCAGCCGCACATGCGGCTCGGTATGGTAAAGATTGCTCACATGGACCAGTTTCCCCGCCTGCTCAGAAACGGCGGCCACCCATTCAGGATCGCTGTGTCCCAGGGCCGTTACGGCGATGCCGGAAGTCAAGTCGAGATAGCGTTTCCCTGTACTGTCATACAAGTACATCCCCGCACCGCGGGTAAAGACCGGCTGCGGCCGCATATAGCTCTGCAGCACATACTGCGATTCCAATCGAATAATCTCTTTTGCATCCATCTTAATTCTCCTGAACGGCGACAAAGGTTGTGCCGCCATCTTGCAGCAGTCCGGCCAAGTTGACGATCCGCGCTCGCGCCACGCCTCTTTCTATCGCCTGCAGGGCGGCGCGTACCTTGGGGATCATGCCCGCGCTGATAACGCCTTCGGCAATCAATTCTTCTACTTGAGGCGCGGTTAGCTGTGGCAAAACAAGCCCATCGTGCAGCACACCGGGCACATTGGAGACAAAGGTTAGCTCTTCCGCCGCACAAGCCGTGGCCACCGCGCCGGCCGCCTCGTCGGCATTGACATTGTAAGTCAGTCCATCCAGGCCCAGGGAGATAGGGGACAAGACGACTGTCAGCTCCACAGCCATCATCTTTTGCAGCAGATCGCGGCGAACAGCGACTATTTCGCCCACATAACCTAGATCGGCCGTTGGATGCGCCTTCTTGCGGCAGCGCAGCAAACCGCCGTCAACGCCGCTCAAGCCAACCGCGTCGACACCGGCCTCAAGCAGCGCTTTGACAACGATCTTGTTACTCTGCCCGGAAAGCACCATCTCGGCCACATTCAGCGAGGCCAGGTCGGTCACGCGCAGGCCATCCACCTTGACTGTCTCCAGGCCCAGCTTTTCTTGCAGCCGGGCGATGCCTTTGCCGCCGCCATGAACAACAACGACGGGCAGGGCTGCCGGCTCCTGCAGCCGGGCAATGGTTTCCCCCAGCTGTTGGAGAAAAGCAGGATCGCTCAGCTCGTTGCCACCTATCTTCAGTATGCGCATCCTATCTCCCGCTTAGACAAGCCCCGACGCTTCCGGCAGGTCAAACATGACATTCATATTCTGCACCGCCTGCCCGGCAGCCCCTTTGACCAGGTTGTCTGTTGCCGAGGTGAGGATCAGGGTCGGCCCAGCGAACGTCAGGGAGATAACACACTTGTTGGTATGGACCACGTGGGCCAGCGTCGCCAGTTCTCCGGCCGGTAAGACATCGACAAACTGTTCCGCGCTGTAGGCCATTTCATACAGTTCGCGAACCTCACTCTCTGACCAATTTCCCGCGCGCGTCAAATAAATATTGGCCAGGATACCGCGCGGCACGGCGAGCAGGTGGGGACTGAAAATCAGGCGCGGCGGCTGGTCATGCCACCAAGCGATGACCTGTTCCATCTCCGGCAAATGGCGGTGGCTGCGGCCAATGGCATAGGGGGAACAGTTGCCGGCCACTTCTACGAACAAGGTGTTCGTCTTCGGCGACCGGCCCGCTCCGGAAGCGCCCGACTTGGCATCGATGATGATGTCGCCTAGAACTTCCACGCCCGCCTGCATCAGGGGCTGCAGGGCGAGCAGCGTCGTGGTTGTATAGCAGCCCGGGTTGGCCACCAGGCGCGCCGCACGAAGATCGTCACGGGCGAATTCAGTGAGCCCATATACGGCCTCTTGCAGCAGGGAGGGCGCTGGATGCTCCACCTTGTACCACGCTTCATATACGGCGACATCTTGCAGACGAAAATCGGCACTGAGATCGATCACCCTGGCCCCGGCTTGCAGCGCAGGCACGGCCGTGGCCGCAGAAGCGGCGTGCGGCAGACAAAGAAATACGACATCCACAGCAGACACGTCTGCATCCTGGGGAGGGATGAGGGGAAAGTCAGGACCGGCGGCGAATACATCACGCAGCGATTGGCCCGCGTAACTGTTTGACGTGGCGAAACAGATTTCCACCTGTGGATGACGCCAAAGAAACTTAAACAACTCGTGCCCGGTGTACCCGGTCACCCCGTAGATGCCTGCCTTCACCATCATTTCTTACCTTATCCTGTTCCGCCAGCAGCCAACAAAAAACCGCCAGGACCTTCAACTGGCCTGGCGGTTCGTTTACCTTAAGCGCGTTCGCTCTACAGATAACCTCAAACACCAGACCAAGGGGTCAGGCGGCGGCGACGAAAACGGCGAGGGGCTGTAATTTGAACGAACATTGGGGCGAATTGTAGCAAATGATAGGTGTCTGTCAACCGCGCGTTATTGACAGCCGGTTTCTCGGCAGTTATGGCCCTTCAGCGGCCTTGATCTCTCCCAGAGGGATGGTGTTGTTGACAAAGAGCACACCGTCGCTGTCTACAGGCGGCAGTCGCTCGCCTGTGTCGGGATGGTAGACGCCAGCTTCAACGCGGTAAGCGCCCCCCGGGGACAGCCCTGGCACAGGGACGGTCAGGCGATCGCTCACATATTCGCCGGCATGCCAGACATTGGTTGGATAGGACCAATCTTGGGGGACCGTGTCCACCTGACCCACCAGCTCACCGCTCGCGGCATCCAGGACATGGATATAGAATTTGTAGGAAATATCCATCTCCCGGATCGCCTGCCAAAACAGAGTCATCGTCAGGCCCTGGTTATCCAAACGTGGGCCATCCAGGCCAATCAAGCGCAGTTCTTGGCCCAGATCCGCGGACAATACAGTTTGCGGCTGCGGCGCGGTGAATTGGCGTCCTTCCCCTGTCACGTAGAGCGGACCTAGGGCGAAGGGTTCGCTTTCCTCACCGTCCCCGCTCAAAAAACGCACGGCGAGCTGGTAGCTGCCCGTGGGCGGTGTCTGCGAAAGCGGCAACGCAAAGGTCGACCTTATCAGCTGCGCTTCCTCTGTCAGAGGCGCAGAGAATTGAAACGGCCGGCAGATTTCTTCGACCAGCGCCCCTTGAAGGTCCGTCAGGGCATAGCAAACCGCCCCTTCGTGCGTCGTCCCTGGCTCCAGTGATACATGGAGACTGCCCGCCAGGGGGTCTCCGACGCTGATGCGTTCAGGGAAGAGACGCCCGGAAACGAAGCCGAGGCCTCTAAGACCTGATTTCGCGGCTTGATAATCTTCGCCGGCTTGCAGCGCAGTCCTGAACACCAACAGTTCTTCATCTTCATAGTAGGGGGAGACGCCCAGCCAGCGGCGCCACATGCTGACCTGTTCCGGTGAGAGGAAACGCTTGTGGACAACCAAATAGGGCAGGTTATTCTCCGCCAACGGCCGAAGCTGCCCTGAAATATCGTCGCCCTGTGGCGGCTGCGGCGCCGCCTCCCTCAGCTTGTTCAGGAACGGTGTGCTTTCCAGGAAAGCATAAGCCTCGCGCGGAGGGCGTGAGACATGCCCTTCCACGAGCGCTTTGTTGTGTGTGAGCTGGTAAGCCATGGCGTACTCGTCGAACGTGCGCGTCAAGGGGATCGTCACCAGACCATACACTTCTTCGTCTGCGGCCACTGTCGCATACCAGCCGGGCGTCTCCAAGGCGAGCAGCGGGTAATCGGGGACGCGGTAACCCAGAGCGATCAGCAAGGCCAGAACCCCGGCCATGCCCCATTTCCCGCGCGGCGAAAGCTTGCCGGAAATGAGCAGCGTGCCATAGCCGGCGAGCACGGCCAACGGTACGGCCAACAGGGCCGTGAAACGGGATGGGTAGCGGATCAACTGCACGACCAGCAGAATGTCTTCCAGCCAGGCGTAGGGTAGAACAATTGACGTCTGCCCGTTAATCGTCAGCAGGCGGCCGAGGGCGAGGAGGAGTAAGACAAGGGTCATGGTGAACCAGAGCCACTTATCGCGGCGCGGTCCAAATAGACCCAGCAGGGCCAAGCCCAGGGTTACCCAGCCAACGGGCGTATGTGTCAGCAGATCCGGGAAACGCTCAGCCGCCGCGGCGCCGATCAAGGGCGCCCCTTTTCCAGGCAGAAGAAAGCCGAGCAAATCCGCTTCTCCCCATTCCGCCTCACTGCGCTGGATATCATCCGGGAATTGGCGCGTCATTTGGAAACGGATGACCGGACCGGCAGAAGGCGCAAGGAGCAGCAGCGCCAATCCCGCCGCGGCCAGCAGCTGCACGAGGGTGTGAGCGACCCCGGTTCCTCTCTCCTGCCACAGCCAGTAGAGTGCGGACAAGACCAGAACGGGCACGCTCATGATCAACATCTGGTAACGACTGAAACCAATGAGGGCAACGGCCGCACCCAACCAGAGCACATCGATCCAGCGCCTGCTGCGAATCAGGCGGTGCATAGCCAGCAAAGCGAGGGGCACAAAGGCGATGAAGATAAGATTCGGCTGGCTAAAACGCGTAATAATATAGGGCCAGCCGGTCATAATGAAACCGGCGATGAAAGATGCCGCTTCATCGTCCGTAAGATGGCGCACAAGAAGATAGACGGCCGTGCCATTCAAGACCAACACGATCAGATAGACCAGCGTATAAGCGGCGCCGCCGCCAACCAGGGCTTGCAGCGGCAGCCACATGGCAATGTTCAACCAGGCAAAATTGTGGGTGTACAACTCGACACCCTGCGGATAGAAAAGACGGTCCGTATAAAAAGGACTCTGCCCGCTGCTCAGCGCGTCTTTGACCCAATCATACGTCCAGAGATGAACAAAGGCATCGCCATCAATGCCGGGAATCGCCTTGCCTAAATTGCCAAGCGCCGGCCAGGTCAGCCAGGCGGCAAACAAAGCATAAATCAATACAGCCAGATAGGGAGCATATTTGCGCGCGCTGTCAGACATAGAGCCCCTATTGTAAACCTTTTGCGCACGCTGGCGGCAATGACTCAACTATGAGCGCTGTTTGCGGCTGTCGCACGCGTGGAGCCAATTTGGAGATATCAGCAGTTACGAGGCGCATCTATTGGTCATTTCGCCATTGACATGCGGCCGGCCATTGCTTACAATGAGCATCGTTATGCAAAATCTGACCGTTGATTTTCTGAAGAAGGGCAAGAAGGCGAACCTGACCACCACGCGGTGTTCTGGCCATTAATGCTTGCCCCAAACCAAAAGGTTCGCAAGATGCCCCGCCAGAAGATGGCGGGGCTTTTTTATTTCCAGCATCCAGAGTTCCGTCAATGATCAATCTAGCGCACTGGTCGATAGTCACCGTAAAAAAGCATAAGAAGCCTAAAGAAGAACCCAGATATTTGGCGTAGTGCCCCTGTCTGCATCTATTGCAGTCAAAAACGGGCTTGCCGGATATCCGGCAAGCCCGTTTTCATTCACTGCGCCCGGCGCAGCTGACAGCGAATGGAGTGTATAAATCATGAGCATCAACGATTTCGCCATCATCGAATCGACCCTGCGGGAAGGAGAACAGTTCGTCAACGCCTTTTTCTCGCGGGAAGAGAAGGTGCAGATAGCCACGCTGCTGGATGCCTTTGGCGTCGAGTACCTTGAGCTGACCTCACCGCTGGCTTCCCCACAAAGCTTGGCGGACTGCCAGGCGATCGCCGGGCTTAATCTCAAGGCGCGCGTGCTCACGCACACCCGCTGCTCAATCAGGGATGCCAAAGTCGCTGTGGACACGGGCGTCGACGGGGTTGACGTTGTCATCGGCACCTCCTCTTACCTGCGCGATTTTAGCCACGGAAAGAGCATTGAGGAGATCATCGAGCTGGCAGCGGAGGTGGTCACTTTTTTGTTGAGCCAGGGCGTAGAAACACGCTTCAGTACTGAGGACAGCCTGCGCAGTGATGTCGAAGATATTATCGATGTGTACAAGGCTGTCGATGAATTGGGCGTGCATCGCGTGGGCATTGCAGACACGGTGGGGATTGGCACCCCGCAGCAAATATTCAACCTGGTGAGCAGACTGCGCAAGGAAATCGACGCCGATATTGAGTTTCACGGCCACAATGATTCCGGCTGCGCAATCGCCAATGCGTACGCCGCGCTGGAAGGGGGAGCAACCCATATTGACACCTCGGTTCTGGGTATCGGCGAACGCAACGGCATCACGCCTCTGGGCGGGTTGATCGCCCGCCTCTATGCGACCGACCCTGATCTGGTACGCAAATACCAGCTGCCGCTCATTCACAAACTAGATGCGACGGTGGCGCGCATGGTAGGGGTCGATATCCCTTTCAATAATTACATCACCGGGTTCGCTAGTTTTGCGCACAAAGCGGGCATCCACGCCAAAGCGGTGCTCAACAACCCTTCTACCTACGAGATTCTCAATCCCGAGGATTTTGGTCTGACGCGCTATATCCACGTCGCCCACCGCCTGACTGGTTGGAACGCTATTAAGCATCGGGCAGCGCAGCTCGATCTGCCATTGGATGACCAGCAGATCAAGAGATTGACGAGCGACATCAAAATCGCGGCCGATAGCGGCCGTTTGACGTTGGATGACGTGGACACATTACTCTATGAAGCGGCCAACAATAAGGAGCAGCATAATGGCACAAACAATCGCTGAACAGATTCTTTCGCACGCTGCCGGCCGGCCGGTTAGGCCGGGCGAGCTGGTCACCTTACGACCGGACGTGATCATGGCCCATGATTCTCTGGCGCCATCCGTCATCTCCATCCTGCGCAATCGCCTGGGCATGGAACACGTCGCCGACCCAGCCCAATGTGTCCTGGTCATGGACCATGTGGCCCCGGCCTCTACCGTGGGCACCGCCGACAACCAGAACCTGGTGCGCCGCTTTGCTGCACAAGAAGGGATTCGCCTCTTTGACGTCGGCCGCGGCATCTGTCACCAGGTGCTGGTCGAAGAAAAAATCGCCCGGCCCGGTGCGATCGTCATCGGCTCAGACTCCCACTCCACGAGCTACGGCGCTGTCGGCGCCTTCGGCACGGGTATGGGATCCACCGATATCGCCCTGGCCATGGGCACAGGCAAGGTCTGGTTCCGCGTGCCGGAAACCCTGCAGATCGTCATCAGCGGTCGTTTCAACCCCGGCGTGGAAGCCAAAGATCTGGCTCTCTACCTGGCGCGCCGGCTGGGGATCGACGGAGCCACTTACCTCTCCATTGAATATCTGGGCCTGGCGTGGCTGCCTCTTGAGGGACGGCAGACGCTGGCCAGCATGGCCATCGAGCTGGGGGCTAAAGCGGGCATCTTCCCACCAGAGGGCGCGGCCGCAGCCGCGCTCGACATACCTGATTGGCTGTACTTTGATCTCGCCGCCGCTGCGGCGCGGCGCATCGAGGTCGACCTCGGCGACCTGGAACCGCAGGTAGCCTTACCGCACAGCGTGGATCAGGTCGTTGATCTCTCCGCTGTCGCCGGCCAGGAGATCGACGTCGTCTTTCTGGGGACATGCACCAACGGCCGTTATGAAGACATGCGCCAAGCGGCGGACATTCTACGCGGCCGGCGCATCGCCGCAGGCACCAGGTTGATCGTCACCCCCGCTTCACGCCAGGAGTTACAGCGCGCCATCGCCGATGACACGATGGCCGTGCTGCTTGACGCCGGGGCGACATTGACCACCCCCGGCTGTGGGCCCTGCATGGGCCGCCACCAGGGGGCATTGGGACAAGGAGACGTCTGCCTTTCCACGGGGAACCGCAACTTCCGCGGGCGCATGGGTCATCCCAGTTCGCGCATCTACCTCGCCTCCCCCAGCGTCGCTGCGGCCAGCGCCCTCAGCGGACAAATAACAGACCCACGCGACCTGCAGCCTAACTTACCGGACAAACGGCCGGCAGCCGGCAGCTGACAAGCCAAGAAAGGAGACACCCATGACCAAAGTATGGAAGTTCGGCGCGGATGTGGATACGGACCAGATCGTTCCCGGCCGTTTTGCGCCCTATATGTTGAAAGAGGGGCAGGACGTCAAAGATTATGCTTTCATTGAGGCGCGTCCGGACTTCGCCGCCGACGCCGCGGCAGGCGACATCATCGTCTCCGGTGAAAACTTCGGCTGCGGTTCCTCGCGTGAATACGCGCCGGAAGCCCTGCGACGCCGGCAGATCGCGGCCATTATCGCCCCCAGCTTTGCGCGCATCTTTTATCGCAACGCGATCAATCTAGGCATCCCACTCTATGAAGCGGCGGACGTCGCCGCGGCGCTCAGCGAAGGGGACGAGGTGATCTTTGACTTTGAGCAATCCCAAATCACGGCCGGCGACAGGCGCTATTCTCTGCCGGTGCTCCCTAATTTCGCGGCAGAGATCGTTAACGCCGGAGGCATAACGCGCTATGTGCGCGAACATGGCCGCTTCCCCGGTGAGTGAGATGCGTCAGATTGGTTTGCAATCAGGCGGCGAAGGAGGAAGACGCAATGCCTAAACTATGCGTTATGCCCGGTGACGGCATCGGCCAGGAAGTCATTCCGGCAGCCGTGCAGGTATTGACGGCCGTGATCCCGGATCTGGAAATTGTAACCGCGGAAGCGGGGTGGGACTGTTTTCTGAAGTACGGTACATCGCTGCCCGTCGAAACATTGAAAAGCATTGAACAGTGCGGCGCGGGGCTTTTTGGCGCAGTCTCTTCCCCCAGCCGCAAAGTCGAAGGATATCGGAGCACGATTCTAATGATGCGCCACGCGCTGGGACTCTACGCCAATATCCGCCCTGTGCGCAGTTGGCCGGGCATTTCGCCGCGTGATGATGTGGATATGATCATCGTGCGCGAAAACAGCGAGGGTCTTTACAGCGGCAGCGAGCGCAGTGACGGGCAGACGGCCGTCGCGGAACGCATCATCACTCGCGATGCCTCGCGGCGCATCGCCCGGCGATCCGTCGCCTTGGCGCGCTTGCTGGGCAGGCGCGCAATCACCATCGTGCACAAGGCGAATGTCCTCCCTTTGAGCGACGGCCTGTTCCGGGACAGCGTGCGCGAGGTGATTGAAAACGAAGCAGCGTTTGTTGAAATCGAGGAACTGCTGGTTGACTTCGCCGCCCTTAAACTGCTCTCCGATCCGCACCAATTCGATATGATTATCACAACCAATTTGTTCGGCGACATCCTTTCTGATGCGGCCTCTTATTGGGGGGGCGGGTTGGGCATGGCGCCGTCGCTCAATTGGGGAGATAGGGCAGCTGTCGCCGAGCCGGTTCATGGCTCCGCGCCGGACATTGCCGGGCAAGGGATCGCCAACCCGATTGCCGCCATCTTGAGCGGCGCGCTGCTAGCGCAGCTGGTCTGGGAAGATAAAGATGCGGCGGCGCGTATTGAGTCGGCCGTCTTCGCTGTCCTTGCCGCGCATAACAGCCTGCCCGTCGGCACCGCCGCGATAACCGAGGAGGTTTTGAGCCACCTTTGAACCTTCGAGGTCTTTGTCCACCTATCTTGAAAGATGAGGAACAGGGACCTCGAAGGTCTACTGCTCTCTTAGCTGCGAATGCCGCCGTCAGTCAATGTGCGCACATCCAACAGGTCATCCGCCTGTTCGGCCGTCAGATACCCCTTTTCCAGGACAACTTCACGCACCGTGCGCCCGCTGGCCATCGCTTCCTTGGCCACCTCGGCGCCTTTCGAGTAACCAATGACAGGATTGAGGGCCGTGACCAGAATGGCGTTCTTGGCCAGCCAGCCGGTCGCTTTGGCGGCGTTGGCTTCCACACCAACCACACACTTCTCTGTGAAAGCGTTGCTGGCATTAATAATGATGTCCATGCTTTGGAACAGATTGTAAGCGAGGATGGGCATCATCACATTCAGTTCTAGCTGTCCGGCTTGCCCGGCCATCATGACCGTTGTGTCATTGCCTATCACCTGGAACATGGCCATGTTCATCATCTCAGCCAGGACGGGGTTGACCTTGCCGGGCATGATCGATGAACCGGGCTGCACGGCCGGCAAATGGATCTCATCCAGTCCCGTGGCCGGGCCGGAAGAGAGCAGGCGGAAATCATTGGCAATGCGAATCAGATCTTGGGCCAGTGTGCGCATCGCGCCGCTGAAATGGACGGGATCAGCCATGCTCTGCATACTCTCGAAAAGATTATCCGACTCTTGCACAGCCATCCCCGTGAGGCGGCTGAGCACCGTGATCATGCGGCTGTGGTATTCAGGATGGGCATTTAAGCCGCTGCCCGTAGCGGTCCCTCCAATTCCCAGACGCTTCAAGTCGTCGGCGGCCAAGCATATCTTTTGCGCGTCCCGCTCGACTGCGCGCGCATAAGCGCCGAATTCTTGTCCCAGACGGACGGGAACCGCATCCTGCAGATGGGTACGGCCGCTCTTGACGATGGGGTCAAATTCATTCCCTTTGGCATAGAGCGCGGCCATCAGTGAGTCCAGGGCGGTATACAGCTCATTCATACGCCAGAGGCAGCCCAGACGGATAGCGGTGGGGATGGTGTCATTGGTCGACTGGGCCATATTGACATGATCATTGGGATGGACCGGTTTGTTCCGCACATCCAGACCGTACCCCAGAATCTCGTTGGCGCGGTTGGCAATGACCTCGTTCATATTCATATTGTGGCTGGTGCCGGCGCCTGCTTGGATGGGATCGACCACGAATTGGTCGTTGAACTTGCCCGCGATCACTTCCTCGGCGGCCTCGATGATCGCCTCGGCAATCGCGCTTGCAGAGACAACCTTGTCGCCAACTTGACGATCTTTGAACAGATCGAGGTCGGAATTAACTTCCGCCGCCGCCCGCTTGATCATGGCCATGGACCAGATGAAAGCGGGATAGGGTTTAAGCCCCGTGATCGGAAAGTTCAGGATAGCGCGCTGTGTTTGTGCCCCCCAATAGGCGCCGGCAGGAACCTGTACCTCACCTAAAGAGTCTTTTTCGATACGATAGTCACTCATGGTCTCCTCCTTGGAGCCGGCAAAGCCGGCCGATACGCTAGTTAGAATGCAAAACCGGCTAACCACTCCTGGTGGAATGGTTAGCCGGATCGGTTCATATTACCGGGACCACATCCCAGGAATGGAACGGGGTCGCAACTTTTTTGAGACCAGACTCAATCCAGTGCGTCGTAGCCAGGTCCTTCCGAGAAGAAATCGTAGTTCGGGGGAATATCTTCGGTCAGGTCGAGGACCTCGCCACCCGCCAACTGCTTTGCGTTGGCCAGCTTGACCTCATGCCCGTCGATTTCACCTTCAAACGGTGCGCCATCAGGCAGCAGTTCCTTTGTATCAGCAATCCAGACCCCAGCCGGGGCTTCAAAATCGAAGGGGACTTCCTCTTCGGGGAAAATCGCTTCGTATGGACATTCCGGTACGCAGGCGCCACAGTCGATGCATGTGTCAGGATCAATGTACAGCCAGGGCCACTCTTCTTCCGGCACGCCCAATACCATACATTCTACCGGGCATACTTCCACACAGGCCGTGTCACGCAAACATAGTCTGGTAACGATATGGGTCATTAGGTTACTCCTTTATCTCATAATAAATCTAGGCATCGCCAGCCGCAATGAGGGAATATCTAGAGATTCCCCGACCATATCTTTCACGCACAGCCGGAAGATGCTATTGTCACCAAATCCGTTACCATTATAGACAGTTTGTTGGAATTAGTACAGTAAAAAATGACACTTATCGTGTCCCCCTATACGTGGCAGCGTGGAGACTGTATCTGTGATTTCAGTTCGTTTGCAAAGGATCTATCATGACGTCATCGACAAGTAACGCGCCGCCGCTAAGAACGCAGTATCTTGTTCTGGGCATTGGCATTCTGGCAATCTCGTCGGGCTCAATACTGATTCGCATGGCTCAAGGAGAAGGGGCGCCTTCGTTGGCGATCGCTTTCTGGCGCACGATGCTTTCAGCTTTGATAATCTTGCCGGCTGCCGTCGTAAGCAAGCGTGCGGAGATCAAAGCGCTGCCGGGACCGAGCTGGCTTCTGGCGCTCTCAGCGGGCGTGCTGTTGGGTATTCACTTCGCTACGTGGATCAGCTCCCTGGCGCTAACGTCTATTATCAGCTCCACTGTACTCGTAGCAACCGTCCCTATTTGGGTCGCGCTTGCTTCGCCCGTGCTGCTCAATGAACCGATATCGCGCGGGGTGAAACAGGGTATTGCCCTGGCGCTCGTGGGCACACTTGTGATTAGTCTCAGCGCAGTGACAGGGGCAGGCAGGGGAAGCAATCCCTTGCTGGGTAACGCTCTGGCCCTTGCCGGGGGCATTGCGGCCGCCGGCTACCTGCTTATCGGCCGTCGCCTGCGCCCGCACCTCTCCTTGCTCAGCTACACGACGATCGTCTACGGCATGGCCGGCCTAACGCTGCTGCTCTTCAACCTGTTGAGCGGCACAGCACTATTCGGCTACGAGTTGGTCACTCTTGTTTTGTTCGTCATCATTGCTGTTTTTCCACAGTTGATCGGCCACTCATCACTCAACTGGGCATTGAGTTTCTTGCCGGCAGCCTATGTAGCCATTGTGGCCATCAGTGAGCCGGTCGGGGCGACGATCCTGGCTATGATCCTGTTCAAGGAATTTCCAGCACCGTTGGTCATTGCGGGCAGTGCGATTATTTTGGCTGGTGTCTTCCTGGCCAGCCGCGATCAGGCGTGATCAGGCGAAACGGCTGGTCGCCTTGCCTACGAGATAGTTGGGGGCCACAGGGCCAAACTGCACACTGTCCGTACTGGCGGCGGGATTGTCACCGCGGACGATCAGACGGCCGTCGGGTAGCCGTTCGGCGACACGTTTGATCAAGACGACTTCCTGGCGATCGGGCCTTTGGGCGACAACAATCTCCCCAACTTGCGGCGATCGCCCTCGATAAACGCGCGTATCGACGAGCACTTCATCACCAGGCATTAGTGTGGGGATCATAGAGGCTCCGGTGACGCGCACGCGCCGCCGGAGCCTCAATAACCAGAGCAGCAGCTCGTAGGCGCTGCTTTCAGGCAATGGATCAGCAAGCATTCTGCTCGCCTGAATTAGCTGGCAACAATCCAGGGGACATCGCGACCCTTGGTCTCCCAGAAGATATTGTGGATCTTCTCGATATTGGCCATCAACTGATTGGCGGCGTCCACGTCTACATGCTGCTTCACGGTTGAACACAATTTCGTTGTTTCCCAGATAAGCGCATGCAGGTCGGGATATTTTTCTAGATGTACCGGCTTGAAATAGTCCGTCCACAAGACTAGGACTTCTGTCTTGGCCAGATGCGCTTGTTCTTCCTTAATGGCGATAAAACGGCCGGTTGAATTGTGATATTCGACCGAGGCCTGCTTATCGTCGTGCTCCGGATGCTCCAGGGAGAGAAGCTTCTTGGTCATTGAGAGGGCAGCCTCGGCAGCGATGCGCGCCGATGCGGGATCGTAGACGCCGCAGGGGCCGTCACAATGTGCCTGAACGATGTCTTGGGCAGGGGAAATTTGTTTGATTAGTTTCGCAATCTTCATCATATACCTTCCTGTTAACTAATGATAATTGGGCTCTTGGTAAGATTCAGCAGACAGGCTGATTTGTAGGACTAATACGCCTCTATTGTCTAAAAATTATGGGGAATCGTCAACCATAATTCATCTGCGCCGCCTGATGGTTTCCGTTTTCTCGAGATCGAGTTCGTCTGCCGGCCCGGCACCAGACAGGCGACCGAGGGGTTTGCAGCGCGCATACTGTTGCGGGTAGAATCCCGTCTGAATAGGCTGGAGGTCAATTATGATGGAGTATTTGAAGATCGCGGATATTGGGGAAGCGGGTAAGGCGAAAGTTAGGGAGCTGGAACTTTCACTTGGCGCGCATGTGATGGCCTATGAATTTGGGCTGCGGTTGGCAAAGTTGACAGACGAGCAAAGGGAAGAGGTCATCGCCTTAGAGAAAGAGTTGGGCGATCGCGTCATACTGCTCGCCTACGTTGAATAGCTGTCATTGTTCTACTTGAACAGGGGCGCCCTTCTGGGCAGCTCGCAAGACAAGTAAAGAGCCACGAAGGGCGCTGCAGCATCCATGCTGTGTCCGTTTTCTGTTCGCGGCGCGTGAGCAGCCCAGTCCTCATAGCTAGTCCGCATTTCAATTAAGCAAGATAGATACAAGTTGAAGCAGCCGCCTCGCAGGGCAAGCCTGCCAATCTGCCACGGCCGATCCTGGGAGCAAAGGCCACACGGTCGCCGCGCATTTGTGCCAGGCAATCCCCCAACCGCTTACTAATGCAACATATACATAATGTATACACAAATCTAATGTATTTCGCGTATCCTACTGTAGGTTGCCAGGAGCAAGGGCGATCAGGTCCCCAATCTTAGGCCCAAACCAAATAGACAAATCAGAATTTCAGCAAACTTGCTTTGCTGGCTAATAGGAGAGAATTTCGAATGAGCAAAATCGTAGGAATCGACCTGGGAACCACCAACTCAGTGCTCGCCGTTATGGAAGGCGGCGAAGCGACCGTAATCAACACCTCAGAGGGTGGCCGGCTGACGCCGTCCGTGGTGGCCTTCAACAAAAACGGGGAGCGCCTGGTCGGCCAGACTGCCAAGCGACAGGCGACGATTAACCCCGAAAACACCATATTCTCGGTCAAGCGGTTCATCGGCCGTCATTTTGACGACGACGGAAACAGCGGAAGATCGCGGCCGTCTGCCTATCCGATCGAGAGCGGGCCACAGAATGACATTCTTGTCCGCTCGCCAGATAAGAACCGGACCTACACCCCGCAGGAAATCTCGGCCATGATCCTGGGCAAACTGAAGAAGGACGCCGAAGATTACCTGGGCGAACAGGTGACCAAAGCGGTCATCACCGTGCCGGCTTACTTCAATGACAGCCAGCGCCAGGCCACCAAGGACGCCGGGCGCATCGCCGGTCTGGAAGTCCTGCGCATCATCAACGAGCCGACCGCGGCCGCCCTGGCCTATGGCCTGGACAAGAAAGAGGACGAGACCATCCTCGTCTTCGACCTGGGCGGCGGCACCTTTGACGTCTCCATGCTTGGAAGTCAGCGAAGGGCTGATCGAAGTGGTGGCCACCAACGGGGACACGCATCTGGGCGGCGACGACTGGGATCTGGCGATCGTGGACTGGATCACCGGTGAGTTCATGCGCGACCAGGGCATCGACCTGAAGCAGGACCGCCAGGCGTTGCAGCGCGTGCGCGAAGCGGCTGAAAAGGCGAAGATCGAGCTGTCCAGCGTCGATGGAGACGGAGATCAATCTGCCCTTCATCACCGCCAACGCCGACGGGCCGAAGCATCTGCAGATGACGCTGACCCGCGCCAAGTTTGAGCAGTTGACCGAAGAGCTGCTGGCGCGGGTCAAGGAGCCCGTCAACCGCGTCTTGCAGGACGCCAAGCATGAAAGCCGGCGACCTGGATGAGGTCGTGCTGGTCGGCGGCTCAACCCGCATGCCGATGGTTCAGGAACTGGTGCGCCGACGTCACCGGCAAAGAGCCCAACAAGAGCCGTGAACCCGGACGAGGTCGTGGCCATGGGCGCGGCGCTGCAGGGCGGCGTATTGGCCGGCGACGTCAACGATGTCCTGCTGCTGGACGTGACCCCGCTGAGTCTGGGCCTGGAGACGCTGGGCGGCGTGATGACCGACCCTCATCCCGCGCAACACGACCATCCCGACGCGGAAGTCCGAGAGTTTTCAGCACGGCCGAGGACAACCAGACGGCCGTAGACATTCACGTCTTGCAGGGCGAACGGCCGATGGCCGCGGACAACAACACGCTGGGCGTCTTCCGTCTGGAAGGTATTCCTCCGGCGCCGCGCGGCATCCCGCAGATTGAAGTTACCTTCGACATCGATGCCAACGGTATCTTGAACGTGACGGCGCAGGACAAGGCCACCGGCAAGAGCCAGGAGATCACGATCACGGCCAGCACGAACCTGAACGAGTCTGACATCGACCGCATGGTGCGCGAAGCCGAGCAAAATGCGTCGCAGGACAGCCAACGGCGCGAGCTGATTGAAGCGCGCAATATGGCCGACCAGGTCATCTACCAGGTTGAAAAGAGCCTGAACAGTATGAACGGACAGGTGGCTGCGCAAGATCGCCAGCAAGTCGACTCACAGATCGCCTCCTTAAAAGAAGCGGTCAACAGCGAAGACGTCCAGCGCATCAAGCAGTTAACTGCTGAGCTGCAGCAAATTGCTGCGACATTGAACCAGGCGCAGCAGGCCGCTGCTCAGAGCGAAGCTCCCGGCAATGAGGCCGCTGCGGATTCCCCCGAGAGCGCACCGGAAGACGATGTAATTGAGGGTGAATTTGAAGCTGTCTAAGAAGTACTAAACTTCACGAAGTTTTGACTTCGCCGGAGAGAATCGGATCGACCATTCTTCTCCTTTTGCAGAAAACGACCGTTTCCAAATGGAAACGGTCGTTTTTGTTTTGCTGTTGGTGTCCGCGGCAACGCGGAGCCTGCTCTGCAAGCGTTGGATTCAGCCGCCGTTGAGCAGTTCGGCGAGGTAATGACCTGTATAGGAGGCCGATTCTTCAGCCACGCTTTCCGGCGTCCCTTTGGCGATGATATCGCCCCCGCGGTCGCCCCCTTCGGGGCCGAGGTCGATCACGTGATCGGCAACTTTTATGATATCCAGGTTGTGTTCAATGATCACAACTGTATTTCCTTTATCAACCAACCTGTTTAAGGCCTGGATCAACTTGGCGACATCATGCGAGTGCAGCCCTACGGAAGGTTCATCGAGAATGTAGATCGTACGGCCCGTGGCGATCTTGGAGAGCTCGCGGCTCAACTTGACGCGCTGTGCTTCGCCGCCGCTCAGCGTGGGCGCCGGCTGACCCAGGTGGATGTACCCCAGGCCGACATCGGCCATCGTCTGCAGTTTGCGCCGAATCGTGGGCACGTTGGCGAAGAAATCGAGCGCCTCGTCGATCGTTAGGTCGAGCACTTCAGCAATGTTGAGATCTTTATAGGTGATCTGCAGCGTCTCGCGATTGTAGCGCGCACCGTGACAGATGTCGCAAGGCACGTAGATATCCGGGAGAAACTGCATCTCAATGCGGTTCTGCCCCTGACCCTGACAAGCCTCGCAGCGCCCACCCTTGACGTTGAAGCTGAAGCGGCCGGGTTTATAGCCACGTATCTTGCTTTCGGGCATGCCGGCAAAAAGGTCACGAATCGGGTTAAAGAGATTGGTGTAGGTCGCCGGATTCGAGCGCGGCGTACGGCCGATGGGACTCTGGTCAATCTCGATCACTTTGTCTAGGTGCTCCAACCCTTCGATGCGATCATGTTTTCCAGGCAGCGCTTTTGAGCCGTAGAAATGCTGGTTCAGACGCTTGCTCAGGATCTCTATCAGAAAAGAGCTCTTTCCACTGCCGCTTACGCCGGTGACGCAGACGAATTGACCGAGCGGTATGCCGATATCCAAATCCTTGAGATTGTTTTCCTGGGCGCCATAAACAACCAGCTGCTCGCCAGTCCCATCACGCCGGCTTTCCGGCACGGGAATCTGCATACGGCCGCTCAAGTAGGCGCCAGTCAGCGATCTCGTATTCTTGGAAATCGCGCTCGGGGTCCCTTCAGCCACCAATTCTCCCCCGTGTTTGCCCGCACCGGGTCCCAGGTCGATAATCCAATCGGCAGCACGCATCGTGTCTTCATCGTGCTCCACTACGAGAACGGTATTCCCCAGATCACGCATGCCTTTTAAGGTGTCGATGAGACGGCCGTTGTCACGTTGGTGCAGGCCGATGCTAGGTTCATCAAGAACATAAAGCACGCCCATCAGCTGGCTGCCGATCTGTGTGGCCAGGCGAATGCGCTGGGCTTCGCCGCCGCTCAAGGAGCCCGCCGAGCGATCCAACGTCAAATAATCGAGCCCGACATTGATCATGAAGGTGAGCCGTTCGCGAATCTCTTTGAGGATAGGCCGGGCAATCATTTCCTGGCGCGCGCTGAGCGGCGATCGCGTCTCATCCGCTAACCCGGACACCCACTGCAAACTACTGCTGACGGGCTGCCGCGTAATTTCGGCGATATTGCATTCACCAATCGTCACGGCCAGGGGCACTGGCTGCAGCCGCGATCCCTGGCAGGAACTACAGGGACGGTCGATCATGAAGCCCTGCAGTTTGTCGCGCACGTAATCGGAAGTCGATTCATTGTAGCGCCGCCAAAGGTTGGGGATGACGCCTTCATAGCGAGTCTTGTAGTGCCGTTTGTGCCCCTCCCGATTGATATAGGTGACAACTACCTGTTCCTGCCCGCTTCCTTGCAGCAGGATCCGGATCTGGGCGGGCGAAAGCTCGCTGAAAGGAATGTCGACCGGAATCTGGAAATGATCGGCCGTCGCCTGCAGCAGCTGCCAGTAATAGCCCGATTTGTCAGCGGTCGGCCAACCGGAAATAGCGCCATCGGCCAGCGTCAGATCCTTGTTGGGAACGATGAGGTCCGCATCCAGTTCCTTCTTCGTTCCCAAACCCTGACACTCAGGACAGGCCCCGTGCGGGCTGTTGAAACTAAATGTTCTTGGCTCGATGGGTGGAATGCTGGTGCCGTCGTAGGGGCAGTAAAGATGTTCGGAATAGAGATGATCAACAGGGTTAGCGCGGTCAGTGACATCATTCACAATCACAATACCAGCACCCAGACGCAGCGCCGTTTCTATAGAGTCTGTCAGGCGCGAACGGTCAGAGAGGGCGTCTTCACTCTCATCAGAGGCATCGTAACGGATGATCAAACGATCGACAACCGCTTCGATACTATGGTTTTTGTAACGGTCCAATTCGATGGGGTCGTCAACATTGAAGACCTCGCCATTGACGCGCACGCGGACGAAGCCCGCTTTGCGCACGTCCTCGATGACTCCCTGATGCTGTCCTTTGCGATCCTGGACCAAAGGCGCCAGGATCTGAATACGGCTCTGCTGCGGCATATGCAGCAAGTCAGCCACGATCTGTTCCGCTGACTGGGGCATGACTGGACGGCCGCACTGCGGGCAGTGAGGAACCCCCGCGCGGGCAAACAGAAGGCGCAGGTAGTCATATACTTCGGTGACGGTACCCACGGTCGATCGCGGGTTATGGCTGACCCCTTTCTGATCGATAGAAACGGCCGGGCTGAGACCTTCTATCTGGTCGACGTCCGGTTTATCCATCTGCCCCAGAAACTGGCGGGCGTAGGCGGATAGCGATTCTACATAGCGCCGCTGCCCTTCTGCAAAAATAGTGTCGAATGCCAGCGAAGATTTCCCCGAACCGGAAAGCCCCGTAATCACGACCATCTTATCACGAGGGATTTCTACATTAATGTTTTTGAGATTATGCTCGCGCGCACCGCGCACGATTATCTTGTCGAGGGACATATTGTTTCCTTGCGTTACCGCCGGCCAGTAGCAGGTCCGGAAAGCCCTGTTTTTGACCCAGGCCAGAATTAGCTCATTTGTGCGAATATGACCCTTAATTCTATCACGTTCGCCGCCCGCAATCCATGAACTTTTGGGCGGTTTGCACGATTCTCATTTGCATTGTAATTTTCCGATGTGCAGATTCTGATTATCCCAAACTTATCCCAAATCAAATTTGGGATAAACTTGGGAAATAACCATGCGTGAGAGAATTGGCCTGTTCTACCTGGCGGTGAGCGCCCTGATCTTCATCAATGGCTGCGGCAATGTGCCCGCCGCTTCCTTCGCGGAGGCGAGTCCCACAGCGACGGCCGTGCGCAATGTACTTTCCACGCGCCAGGCCCTACCGCCCTCGCCCGTCCCGGCCACGGTGCCTGCGCTCCCTGCACTGACAGAGACGATGACGCCGCTTCCGGCCCCGGAAGAGGAGGTGCCGAATTCTGTTGGCGCAGCGGCCACGCCGGCAGCGGCCGACAGCTTCTGCTGCCTGATATTTGCATCCGGCCCATATGGCCAGGCGACAAACACATTCCCGGGGGGAACGGAGATAGTCTATGCAATATGGGAATACCAGGGGATTAGGCCGGGCGATCGCATCCGTCGTCTATGGCTGCGCGATGGTTTAATCTGGCTGCCCCGCGATGAGAAATGGGACTGGGACAAGTATGGAGAAAGCGGCACCGTACGCGATCTCTCTATCTTTGATTTTGAAGGAGAGGGCCTGCAGCCGGCCACCTATCGTCTGCAGCTCTATCTGAATGATGAGCTGCTCCAGGAAGAATCATTTGTCATCCTGCCGCCATAGTTTGCGGGCCGCGGCGTGCTCACTGGCCATAAATGCTGGTATTGGGAAAGAAAGCAAACCAACCAAACCAATAGGCCAGGTGGCCCCCAAAACGCGCCAGTTCCGCGCCATCAGGGCCTAATAGAGCGCGTTCTGTTATTTGCCAGCTGTTTCCCGCTTCATCCCGCAGCGTCCTTTGATCCGCTCCCAATACGAATCGGTGATCGCCACGCGCGTACGCGCGCACCGCGCTGCCCGCGTCATAGGTCACCTGCCCGCTGCGCAGGCTGTCGCCTTCTATCTGGATGATCTCACCAGGGGCAACAAGCACGATCTCTTCGCCCCCCAGTTCGTCATTAACGACCTGCTCTGCGGCCAATGTTTCGATAGGGTACGCCTTGGGCACTTCGTTAATGCGTAGGGCGTAGATCTGATCTTTCGCTTGCAGGAGATCGCTGCGCTGCCAAACGGGAAACATGGTGTCCTCGTAGGCAAAATAGTCGCCATACGCGGCGCCGGGACGGTAATCGCGATTGTATCCGGTGTCGATATCAACAACGAGCGTATCTGGATGCTGCGCCAGCCACGCTTCCCACGTTGTCAGAACGACGGGCAGAACATCCAGCTGAATCCCGCTGTCGACCAGTTCGCCCATGACAGGCTCTCCTGTTAACTGGTTCCACAGCGTGTTCGTCTGGCGATCGTACATCAGTTTGTTGCTGCGAAAGAGAAATCCCGAGGAGCCGAAGTCATACGTATTTCCGTCGGGGGCACGGCCGTCAAAGGCAACTGCCGCGCCACAGAGTGTACAGTAGGCGAGGGAAACAGGTACGCCACCTATGACGTCATTGGCCATCTCATGCCAGTCGAGGATACGCTTCGGATAGGCGCGTGCTTGCCCATTGAGCTCTATGCCAAAGACTACGTTGTCCGCGTCAAGGTAATCAGCTTCACCGGCCTTCACCATCCGCGGCTGATCGAGGGCGGGTATGCCGTCCACGGGCACACCGCCCCATTGGATCTCTTCTACGCGAATTGTGGATGGATAGGTATCATTCAAGAAAGTGGCAAAGCGCGGATCAATCAGGGAAAGCATTTGTCCTTTCCACCTTGTAAATCCAGGTGGCGGCTCAAGATCCGTCTGGCCATACCATTCGATGATTTCGAACCAGTCTTCTCCGGGAAATTCTCCATTGAGCTGCTCTATCGCATCCTGGTAATGGGCAGCCGATAGACCGCTGCGCACAACGCCTATTTGCTGGCCGCGAAGGAGCTCGATCAAAACGGCCGTGAAGCGCGCATCCTCGGCCTCTAGAATTCGTTCCAGTGCCGCCGGCGCTTCTTCTGCACGAAACAGGAGAGCGCTCATTAACTGCCGAGCTTCATCCTCGCCGATTTCCTCACGCTGAACAGCTGGGGAGGGTGCCGCTTCCGTGACGGGGACCTCGTCGTCCGCCACCGCCGGTGCAGTTTCGGCCGGGGCCGCCGGCGCCGGTGTTTTTTGCGCTGTTTCCGGCGGCACTTCTCGCTTCTCGGGAACATCCGAGCTCACAGGCGCTGCTGAATCGAGGGCAGACGGAACAGGCATGCAGGCCGCGGCGAACACGCCGGAAACCAACAATATCAAGAGAAACATATAGGATTTGGCACTTTGTTTGATCATGGGACCTGAACCTGAGACTGCCTTAAGATACAAGATAATTCAGTATAGCAGGGGCAGGCGCGGGGGAGTTTCGAATTAAGCATCTTGTGACCCTCCCGTAAGGAATGCGTAAGAAAGTGCCGGAAACAAAAACGACCTCTGCAAAGAGAGGTCGCCTTGAATCGGGTAAGCGGTCAGCTGCTATTCGTGCGTATCAACAACGCTGTTCGTATCGCCAAACTCGTTTGGCCAATAGGCATCAGCGTCTGCATCGTTTGCCCAGTAGCTGCCGTCCACGTAGTAACGGAACTGGTATTCGCCATCCTTGGGCATGCGCACCTTCAAACGATAGGGGCTACCTGCTTTATTGGCTCTCTTCATCAGCTCGGGCTCCCAATTATTGAAATCGCCAGCCAGGGCAACTTCGGAAGCGCTGTCATTGTCATATACAAAGGTCACTTCACATTCATTTTTCGTCTTGAAGAACTTCTTCATAAGCATTTTTTGATTTCTCCTTAGCTCAATATCTGCAATTTAGCAGATGGGCACGCAAAAATGTCAGGCACTAGGCCAGAACAGTTAAGAAGTATAGACGATCTCGCTGCCCAGAGAGAAACAGAATCATCTGTTATTCAGGTTTATAGAAGGGGTTGGCCGCGCCGTCTTGGCCCAGTCCATGCTGCCTGGGAATGCAGCGAACGTTATAAACATTCACCAGGGCACGAATTTGATGCAGGATGCGCACGGCCTGGCGCGGCCGCACGACTTCGAAGCTCATCACAATGCGCATCTCTCCTGCCCGCTTGGGCGGCGGCGTATAGATGAAGGGGATATTGATCTGCTCCTCCTGCAGGAGGGTTGTAATATCATAAAGCAGTCCGGCACGATCGAACACATCTACCTGGACCGTTATCATGCGCGCCTTACGCTGCGTGGCTTGCCCCCAGCCCAACTTGATTCTGCGCTCAGAGGCCCGGTTGGCGCGTAGACTGTGACACCCTTCCTTATGGACGGTCACCTCACCATTCTTGCGCAAGTAACCAACAATGGCATCACGCGGGCGGGGATCGCAAGTGGCGCAGAGGCGTAATTGACGCCCGTCGGCATGCGTAATGATGTACCCTTCACCACTGCGCCCGTTGACCATGTTGTCCAGATTGCGCAGCGGTTCATCCGCCCATTTTGCGTCAAGCACACTCGTGGCCACAACAGTCGGCAGTATCTCTGCACGACCGAGGGCATGATAGAGATGGTTCGTTGTTTCATAGCCAAGCAGGCGCGCCGCATTGATGTGATCAAAGTGCGAAAAGCCCAGCATACGTAATTCATCTTGCAGAAGCTTCTTCCCCTGCGAAATAGCGAGATCACGGGGCAGCCTACGAAACCAACGGCGGGCACGCGTCCGCGCATAATTCGTACTCAGGTAACCCAGATCCTCGTCTAACCAATCGCGCTGCGGTTCCGCACGATAGCTCTTGACAATACGCACCATGTCGCCGTCGCGCAGCTGGCGGTTGAGTGGGCTCAACATCTCATTGACGTACGCCGCCTGGCTCTGATCGCCCAATCCGGAATGGATAGCATAGGCGAAGTCGATGGGCGTCGACCCCTTCGCCAGCATGAGCGTATCCCCGCGCGGCGTATAAACGCGGATTTGAGCGCTAAAGAGATCTTCGACAACGCTCCTGACCGTGGCCCCGGCATCCATGTATTCGGCGGAGATGGTCTCCCGAATATTTTCGGAGAGGGCATCAATCTTTTCGGCCACTCCCTTTTCCCAGAGGGGTGTATCCGCGTAGAGCCAGCGCGCCAAAACGCCGATTTGTGACACCTTGTCCATCGCTTCCGTACGCAGGCGGATCTTGACATGCTGTCCGTTGCCGATCACAACCGTCGTATGCAGCGATCGGTACAGATTGTCTCGGGGCACGGAAATATAATCATCAAAGCGATCCGGAACTGCCTGCCAGAGTTGGTGCAGGTATCCGAGCGCCGTGTAACAGGACGTCCAATCATCGAGGAGGACGACCAATCGCAGTGTGCGATCCATGTCATAATAGGAGGCATGATGCGAGGTCAGGTCGGTGTAGACAGTGTAGATATTCTCCGGGGCCAGGGCGACTTTGCGAACATCCAGATTTGCTTCCAGCAGCAGGTCCATCACTTGACCGCTGATCATCTGGAAGGTTTCCTGCTGGTCAACGTGCAGATCTTCCAGACCTTGACTGATGATCTGGTGAGCACGGCTATCTAATACTTCCAGAGAGAGAGATTCCAGCTCGCTCTTCAGCGTCCAAATGCCCAGACGATTGGCCAGCGGGGCAAAGACATACAGCGTTTCCCGCGCTTTGCGCTCCTGTCCTTCACGTGACATATGCTTGATCGTGCGCATATTATGCAAGCGATCAAAAAGCTTGATGATAACAACGCGCACATCACTGCCCATCTCGCGAAAGAGTTTCTGGGTGCTAAGGTCCTGAATCTCCTGTTTAGAAAGCTGGCGTCCGCGGGCTACCCCTTCGGACACATCTTTCAGCTTGGTAACGCCATCAACCAGGTAGGCCACCTCGCTGCCAAAACGCTCCGCTATTTCAGAAATGGGGACACTGGTATCCTCGGCGACATCATGCAAGATGGCCGCCATAAGGGCATTGGCGTCAAGGCGGAATTGGGCGAGATAAAATGCTACTGTGAGCGGATGGATGATAAAGGGTTCACCCGACTTTCGAATTTGGTCGCCATGTTCTTGATGGGCGTATTCGTAAGCTTCCTGCAAGCGGAGGACATCCTCGTCGTCGAGATAAGTCTCGATACACGCAAAGAACTGCTCGCGCGTAACCGCTACCAGGGGAGTCATGATTGATTCTTCTTAAAATCCGCGAACCTGTATCCAACACCTCGTTCGGTCAGGATGTACTTGGGATTGGTCGGATCTTCTTCTATCTTCTTGCGCAGATAGTTGATATAGAGGCGCAGGTAGTGCGTTTCGTCCCGGTATTCATATCCCCAGACCTTGGCTAACAGGGTTTCATGGGGAACAACCCATCCCGCATTTTGAAGAAGAACATAGAGCAGGCGGTATTCGGTGGGGCGTAAATCAATACGCTCCCCATCAACGATGACTTGATGCCTGTTGAAATCGACGGAGAGACGATCGTCGATCTGCAGGACGGTTCTTGGGGGAGGGGACGGCCAGCTGGCGCGTCGCAGGACAGCGGCCACGCGGCTGTTCAACTCTCGTGGGCTAAAAGGTTTGGTGATGTAATCATCCGCACCGAGATTTAGGCCTCGCGTAATATCTTCTTCGTCGCTGCGGACTGTCAACAGAACCACGGGAACCGTAGAGATCTCACGCAGCAAACCGAGCGTTTCAAAGCCATCCATCTCAGGCATCATGACGTCCATGATGACCAAATCAGGCTGGAACTTTCGCATCTGATCCAGGGCCTCAATGCCATTTTCAGCCTCGACGACCTGATATCCTTCCAGCTCTAGGTTCATGCGAATGAAGCGGCGCATGCGCGCTTCGTCATCGACGATGAGGATGATCTGCGGGGCAGTTGAGTCAAACGAATCAGGAATTTTTTCAACCATAGTTACTCCCGTACGAAGCTTATGGGCATGTCGCTGCCTGTGCCCGGCAGAAGCTGCACGAATAATACCTGATGCCAGGATATCAAGATGGTGGCGACTCCCTCCTCAACAGACTCCAGCATTCTTCCATCCGGCTGTAAGGGATTGTGGAGGATGATAAACCGATCAGCTTGATTGGGCAATGTCTCCACTTCGCCAATAAGCGTCTCTTGATTCGCCATGTGAACGACAACCGGCTGTCGCATAACTTACCTCATGCTAAGAAAATGTGGACATCCAATCCACCAAAACGTATCTTCCCCGAAGATGGGAGTGCATAGGGCTGTTCCGGCTCCAAGCGGACATCGTCAATCCACGTGCCGTTGACGCTGCCCTTGTCCACAAGAACAAGCTCGTTGTTTTCCGCCAAGTGAATCAGCGCGTGATGTCTGGACACACCTTTTTCAGCACCGGTATCATCCGTCAAATCTAACTGCGGCCAATATCCCTCGTTGGGATCAGCACGGCCGATCAGAATCGGTTCCGTGGGAATTAGCGGCAGCCTCTGCTCACGACCGCTGCCCAAAATAAAAAAATGCGCATGCTGCCAACGTTCGCTGATGCTGTCCTTTGTAGATTCAAACAAAGCAGCACCACACTCTGTGCAGAACAAGGTGCCAACGATGAAGCTAGACTCACATATCTCGCACTTAATCATCCCAATCCAATTGTAACGTCTTTCGGGCCAGTGCGCGCGTTCCATACTTAAGTTTCTTATGTCCCGCCTCAGAGAGGTTTCCCGTCTGGATCAGTTGTTTGGCCTGCAGATCAGCCTGGAGGGCAAGCTCCGTCTCCCCCGATTCGAGCAGGCGCGTCGATAAATGGCGCATATGCCTAACTGCTTCGGCCGTCTGCCCCGCTTCTGCCTCCCGCCAGGCACGCTCATGGAGATGATAGAGGGTCAGCAAACGCGCCGCATGGAGAATGTCTTCAGGAGGCTGCTCTTGGGAAGCGCCGGCCGATATAGACAGTTGGATCTGTTCCTGGAACGTTTGTGTGCCCCGACCGGGTAGTTCAGCCGTAATCTTGAGTGGAATGCGTATGCGCGTGGCGATCGGCTGTGGTTTAACAACAAAGGCTAGAAGGAATGACAGCGCGCCGCCGCCTTCCAAAGCCCCAAGCAAGAGTTCGCCGCCTGTACTGCGCAAGGGCTGGGCATAGGGCGTCAGAAGGAACCCCTCCAGAAGCTCAATGCTCTGCGGCCAATCGGCAAGCAACCTCACCTGGTGTGCGTATGTATTCCCCAAATCCAACAGCTTCTCTTGCAGTGCGGAGACTATTTTCCCTGGCTCGTCGATATACGCTACCAAGCCAGTGGAGGGATCTACCAGAGCATCCAAGAAACTGTCATCCCAGTCCGAACCGATACCAAAGGCGTGAATGGTGATATCCTGCCGCGCGGCTTCCCTGGCCAGGTTCAAACAATGCTCCTCATCGCCATAGGTACGGCCGTCGGTTAGGAGCAGGAGGTGATTGTTGTACTCGTTTAGGGAGACCTTGTGCAGCTGTTTCATACCGCTCAATAAACCGTGGTAGATTTCCGTCCCTCCCGATGCCTTGATGTCCTCAAGCCACTGTGCCGGATCTTCATGTTTACCGACCGGCTGCGGAGGGAGCACCACATCAGCGCGATCGCTAAATGTAACCACGGAGAGAAAATCCGCAGAAGAGAGGTTTGACAGCAAGAGGGCCAGGGCGCTTTTCACGCGCTGCAGGCGTTCGCCGCGCATTGACGTACTGCAATCAACAACGAGGCAGATATTCAAGGGCAGCACTTCCTGCCTAGCGACTTTGCGAGGGCGCAGCTCAGAAAACAAGTACAACATCTGCGGGGCGTCAATAAGCGGCAGCTCCTGGCTGCTAACCTGAAGATGTATAGCGATCGGCTCATCTACCTCCGCCAACAAACCATCATAGAGTTGGCGCCGCTGCGGATCACGGAGCACGTCGTAAGCATGGTGAATGTGTTCCAAGTCGAGCGCAGGGGGATGGAGGTCGTCCGCCGCGTAACGGGCATAAATACGCTGGAAAGCAGCTTCAATATCGGCCGCACCGGCGTCTCGATTGAGACCAAGGATCTCGTAGTAATTACGCTCGTCCAGATTCATAAGGAGAAAGAGGATTGAACAGCAGCAGTCGTTGCCGGCTGTGCCCAGGAAGGCAGCAAAGCGGGGTAAGCCGTTAGCTCCCGAATTCGACCACGACGGCCGTAATATTGTCCCATCCGCCGGCTTCGATGGCGGCTTCGACAAGTCTATCCGCCACCTGCGCCGGCAGCAGCTGTTGATCCATTATTTGCGTTATCGTCTGCTCTGAGACCTGGCCACATAGTCCATCACTACAGAGCAGCAGCTTTCCCTGCGGCGGCACCGCATACGCATAGATGTCAACCTCCAACTCTTCTTCCTGCCCTAAGGCCCGCAGCAGAATGTTGCGGTATTGGAAGTTCTCCGCTTCCTCGGCGGAAAGCCGGCCGGCATCCTGAAGGCGCTGCACCAACGAATGATCCTGCGTGATCGCCTGCAGCTGTCCATCCACGAGCCAATAGGCGCGCGAGTCGCCAACATGCGCCAGGTAAAGCTGGTAGCCTAACAGCAGCGCGATTGTTAATGTTGTTCCTCCGTTTCCGGAATAGCCCGGTGAGCGAATCGCGTCATGGGCAGCGAGGACAGCATCGCGCATGATCCCTTCGATTAGCGCTGGGTTCATTTCTATTTCTTCGTTGAGCAGGGGAAGATAGATTTTCTGCAGAAGATGCTGCGCGGCGATACGCGAGGCGATCTTGCTGGCGCGATCGCCGCCCTCATATCCGCCCATGCCGTCTGCCACCACATAGAGACCGAACGCCGCCAGCGGAGATCGCCCGGCTGAATCAAAGCTGTATAGGAGCGCTGAATCTTCGTTTCGCTCGCGCACGGATCCGATGTCACTGCGCAGCGCGGCATCCAGGCGAGGTCTGCTCCTCTGAGCATGAACGAAAGGCATGTTTTCCAGCCCGGTTTGTGGACCATCGCCGGCCGGCTCCTCTGTTTGTGTCTCTAGACTGCTGGATTGGGCAGAAAGTTCATCCATCTGGTTTCTTCCGTTAAATTGGGAAGGGGTTGCCCCCCATAAGTCAACTCTCGATGCTCGCTTCGGCGATCAGACAGGGAGTGCGTAAAGCTGCCCACCCGTTGTGCCAATATACATCGCCCCATCTTCGATCAGGGGGGAGGCGATCACGGGGCTTTCCGTTTCAAATCGCCACTGCAGATCGCCTCGTTCAAGAGTCAAACCGTAAATTGCCCCATCGGTTGAACCGAAATAGACCGCGTCGTTCCATATCGCGGGAGAGGAGGCGATCTGTCCCTGGGCCTGGTATATCCAGATACTTGATCCGGAATCGATGTCAATGGCGTGCAGGCAGCCATTTGCCGCCCCAACATAGACAATGCCCTTGTGAATCACCGGAGAAGAGACCACAGCGCCATGAGCTCGATAGCGCCAAATGCGCCAGCCTGAGCTGACGTCCAGCGCATAAACAGCGCCATCAAGTGATCCGACAACCACAATATCTTCCGCGAGCGTTGGCGAGGAAATAACGGCTTCCCTTGCCTGCATTTGCCACTGCGTCTTGCCGTTGCTCAAGTCTTTGCTGTAGATTTCACCCGCTTCTGTTCCGAATACAACCCCCTCCTCAGAGATAAGTGGGGTCGAACGGACAGCGCCATAGGCGTTTGCCCGCCAAGACATGGCGCCCCGCAGGGCGTTGACCGCATAAACGTAACCATCATCTGCGCCGAAAAATATGTTGTCGAAACGCGCGCTCGGTGAGGAATAGATGGGTCCTTGTGCGCTGAAACGCCAGTTCTCACGGCCGTTACGCAGCTGCAGTGAATAGAGATTGCCGTCCGTCGAGCCAATGAATACGGCATCCTCATAAATAAATGGCGAGGCGCCGATGCTGTCTCCCGTTGGAAACTTCCAAAGGAACTCACCGTGGTCGGCAGAGACGGCATACAGATTGTTGTCGTAGGCGGCGGTGAAAACGATACCTTTGGCCACGGCCGCTTTGGAACGAATTTCATCTTCACATTGGAAACGCCATAGAGGCTGCACCTGGCTGGTGCCCACTTTGATTGTGGGCAGATCCTCGCGATCTTCTTCGCCAAACCGTTTCGGGCGGCTCTCTTCACGATCTGTCGTTGTGAGCGCCAGGAGCTCTTCCTTGAGCACCATGGCATCCGGGAAACGATCCTTGGCATCGTAAGCGAGGCAGCGCATGATGATACTGTCAAAAGCGAGGGAAATTGTCGGGTTGACGGCCCGAATCGGCCGTTCATCAAATGTGAAGGGTGTTTCCTGGCGTGGATCTTGACGCGTCAACAGGTGGTGCAGTGTTGCGCCAAAGGCGTAGATGTCCGCAGCCGGCGTCGCTTCTCCGCGGTATTGCTCGGGCGGCGTGTACCCTTCTGTACCGATCATGGTACCTCGCACCTGGTCCGCTTCAAACAGTTTTGCGATACCAAAGTCAATGAGCCGGATGCGCTTATCATTATCCAGCATGACATTGGAGGGCTTCAGATCACGAAAGATAACGGGCTGGGGTTTCTGAGTATGCAAATGAACCAGAGCTTCGCAAATTTGCAGCGCCCAGCCGAGGGCGCGGGGCTGGTCAAGAGGCTCGGTCGTGCTGTTCAGCCACTGCTCAAGGTTCTTTCCCTCGACCAATTCCAGGATCAAATAACTGCGATCCCCGTCCGTAAAATAGTCGGAAACCAAGGGGATAGCGGGATGGTTGAGCACGGCCAGCATACTTGCTTCCTGCTCAAAGGATTGGATCGTCTGAGCGCGGAGTTGGGGATCGACCGTAAAGATCACCATCTCTTTAATCGCGCACATCTTATCCACGGCGGGAAAGCGCAAGTCGCGTGCTTTATAGACCGTACTGAAACCGCCAATGCCAAGCGTCTCCAGAACACGGTACCGGTCTTGCAGGACTGTGCCTGCCTGCAGCATGCCTGTCAATGAATCGCGTTCCTGGTCACCCTCTTCCATGGGAAGGTGTTGTGTTTTCAACTGCGTCATATTGTCAATGATCATCCCTGTTCTTCAAGGGCAATTATAGAGGGTCACGACAACAATAATCAAGGTCAAAAAGAAACGCAGGGCCAAATCACTATTGAAGCAGCGGTCCGTCTCCTCTATTGGCCCATTATTTGCGGCAGATTAGGGCTTCTTAATGCGCAGCCAGAGACGTTCTCCGCCGGCTGACTGCGCCTGTTCGCGAATCGTTTTCTCCATGTGCTCGCGGTCGCGAAAGAAGCTGCTGATTTGCGACCGGAAAGCGGCGATGGCGTGAACCTTGGCCCTCAATGCCTCTTCTGTGAGGGGAATGATGGTTGGCTGCCAAACGGGGCCCTCGGAGCCGACAAGCGATGCTAACGCCCCTGGAACAGCTACATAAGGATATTCCTCGTAGTAGGTGAGATTTTCGAGAGCGGAAGCCTCGGCAGCCAGGCGAGTTATTTGATGATCGACATGGTTGCCAACGCCGAGCGGCACCAGCAGATGATCATGGGGGGGCAGCTGCCTTATTTGCTGCGCAATATCCTTTACAAGCTGTGATTCAGACCCATGCACTGCCCCGAATAGGTCTGCTTCCGACTGGTACAACGGCTCAGCAGATTGTCGCTCCGTGCGATAGATACAGTCGGGAACGTACCAATAAAGTGGCTCCGCACCTAGGATCTGACAGGCCAATGTGTCCTCCGCGCGGCGGTTGGCCACGACATCCTGTTGCAAGCCCCAACGATCGTGCAGCAGGCGCACAAACTCGGAGGAATCAGGGGCAGGCGGATCGCCGGCCATCACCGTGACAATGAGCACGGGCCGGTTTGCCCCCGTGAGCATAGACACCTGCCCACCACAAGAGAGAGCCACATCGTCCAGGTGCGGGGATAAATAGATTGTGTCGTAGGCGGCATGTTTCATCGTCATAGGCGTGCGGCGGCCTCACTGTCCAGCCGTGGAATTGCTTCAATTGGCTATTGCTTACTATAATACCACGTACATGGAAAAGCGATTGACGCATCTTGATGAAAGCGGCCGGGCCAAGATGGTCGACGTCGGCCACAAACCGGAAACAGAACGGACAGCCACGGCGCGCGGTGCGGTGAAGATGGAACCGGCCACCTTGCAGCTCATTATCGACGGCGCCGTCAAGAAGGGGGATGTCCTCACGGTGGCCGAACTGGCGGGCATCATGGCCGCGAAGCGAGCCAGCGACTTGATCCCCCTCTGCCACCCACTGCAGTTGTCGAAAGTGGATGTCACTTGCTCGCCTAACAGCGCTGCCTCACAGGTGGATATTGAGGCGACGGTCAAGACACGTGGCCAAACCGGCGTGGAGATGGAGGCGCTGACGGCCGTCTCTGTGGCCGCTCTGACGATCTACGACATGGCCAAGGCAGTCGATCGGGCAATGCGCCTTACCGACATTCGTGTGGTTTACAAAGCAGGTGGCCAGAGCGGTGTTTACGAGGAGGACGATGCCCCGTAGTGCATCGTCTGCCGCCAGCAAGATATATGAACTTAGAAATCAAACTTTTTGCCACTTTACGCGATCGCGTGGGTCAAAGCACGGTACAGCTGAGCCTCGATCAACCGGCAACCGTCAAAGATCTGCTGGAGGTACTGTCCATGACGCATGCCGAGCTGGCGCCCGCCCTGCCTACGGCATTGGTCGCTGTGAACAAGGAATTCGCCTTTCCTGAGACGCCGCTGCAGCCTGCGGATGAGGTCGCTCTATTCCCGCCGGTCAGCGGGGGAGCGCTGCCACATCCCACTTACTTCAAGATTTCGCCTGACGATGTGGATCTGGAAGCGATCTACCAGCATATTGGCGGACCCGATATAGGCGCAATTATCACCTTTACAGGATTCGTGCGCGGCCAAACGGAGCGCGATGGACTGCCGCCGCAGACGCTCTATCTCGAATATGAAGCGTACAGCGCCATGGCTGAAGAGAAAATGGCGCAGATAGCCAGGGAGATTTGGCAGCGCTGGCCTCTGGTCAAAGGAATCGCCATCGTGCAGCGCATCGGCCGTCTGGAGGTTACCGACGTCACTACGTTTGTCGCCTGCGCCGCCGGACATCGCGATCAGGGAGCATTTGAAGCGGCGCGCTTCGGTATCGACCGCTTGAAAGAAATTGTACCGGTTTGGAAGAAAGAAATCGGGCCCGATCGAAGTACCTGGGTTGAGGGATCCTATAGACCGACCGAAAACGACAACCAGTAAGCAAGGTGTTGATGAGAACCATGAAAAACAAGGAATTCAAAGAACAGCGCGTGGTCATTACGGGAACTGGCGCGATCACCCCCCTGGGCAATAATGTACCAGATACCTGGCGGGCTGTTATGGCCGCCCAATCAGGGCTAGGTCCCTTCACGCTCATAGAGAAAGAAGATCATTCGTCGGGGGGCCTTTGCGAGGTAAAAGAGTTCGTACCCGAAGATTTGTTGGACAGAAGGGAAGCACGGCGTCGCGACCGCAACCAGCAGTTCGCGACGGTCGCCGCCATGGAAGCGATGGCGCAGGCGCAGCTGCTGGTAGATGACGGCAACAGGGAGCGCATCGGGCTCTTCATAGGGACCGGGGTGGGCGGCATACAGACCTTGGTCGAACAGGAACATATCTACCTGGAAAAAGGACTGCGGCGCATCAGCCCATTTGCGATCACGATGATTATGCCCAATGGAGCGGCGGGCATGCTGGCCATCGACTATGGCATTCACGGTCCCTCCAACACAGTGGCGACTGCCTGCGCGTCAGGCAATGACGCCATCGGGCACGCCTTTAGGGCCATCCGTCGTGGAGAACTGGATGCTGTCTTGACCGGGGGGACGGAGGCGATCATTACGCATGTCTCCTTGGGCGGATTCGAGCGTGCCGGAGCAACGTCGCCAAGCAGCAGTAATTCGCCGCGACCTTTTGATTTGAATCGCGACGGTCTTGTCGTGGGTGAAGGCGCGGGGATGCTGGTTTTGGAAAGCCTTGAGCACGCCCGGGCGCGCCAGGCGCCGATCCTGGCCGAGGTATGCGGTTATGGACAGTCCACCGACGCCCATCACATTACGGCGCCTGCGGAGGGAGGCAGCGGGGCCGCCCGCGCGATCCTGCAGGCGCTCAAGGATGCCGGTTTGTCGCCCGAAGATGTGGACTATATCAGCGCCCACGGCACGGCAACCCCGTTGAATGATCGCTCGGAAACGGCGGCTATCAAATCAGCACTAGGCGACCACGCTTACAAAGTCGCTGTCAGCTCGACCAAGTCGATGACCGGTCATATCATGGGCGCCACCGGCGCCATCGAGAGCATATTCTGCGCCTTGGCCATCCGCGATCAGATGCTGCCGCCGACCATCAACTATGAGACGCCGGACCCGCTCTGTGATCTGGACTATGTTCCCAATGAAGCGCGGCCGGCAGATGTCAAGGTGTGCTTGAACAATGCATTTGGTTTTGGCGGGCATAACGCCACGCTCGTCATTCGTGCCTTTGAAGCGTAAAGCGGCAGGGAATGCTTTCTTGGCAGAGAAGGGAGCTGATATAGGATTGAAAGGAAGATACCATTGAGTGACTTACGGCCGTTAGAAGAGAATCTGAATCTTTCTTTTCAAGACCGAAGCATCCTCGAACGCGCTCTGACACATAGCTCCTATATTAATGAAAATCCAGACAGCGCGTTGGTAGACAATGAGCGCCTGGAGTTTCTGGGGGACGCCGTGTTGGATTTCGTTGTCGGCGCCTACCTCTATGAGCGCTTTCCAAAGATGCAGGAAGGTGAATTAACGAGCTTGCGCGCGGCCCTCGTCCGCTCCAGCACGTTAGCCGACTTTTCACGCCAGCTTGAGGTGGGCCCCTTCTTGCGCCTCGGACTTGGCGAGGAAGAGAACGGCGGGCGGGAACGCACCCCTCTTCTATGTGCCGCTTTCGAAGCGGTAATTGGCGCGGTTTATCTCGACCAGGGGCTGGAGGCGGTGCGGCAGGTGGTGGAACCTTTGATTGCGCCCACGCTGGCCGATATCCAGGAAAAATCGCTGCACAAGGATGCCAAGAGTGAATTCCAAGTGTGGGCACAGGCACGTTTTAACACAACGCCACACTATGAGGTCATTACTGAATCCGGGCCCGATCATGCGAAAACCTTTGCAGTCAGGGTGATGGTTGGTCTTGATGTTTGGGGGACGGGAAGCGGGAAAAGCAAACAGGCGGCCGCGCAGTGTGCCGCCAGAGAGGCGCTGGCGCAGATCGAGGAGTCCGCGGGTTCGCTTGATGCATCCGCCGAAACCCCTTTGTAAAGAGGCATTTTCCAACACCAGTAGGACATGGCGCAATTACTGATCACCGGCGGCAGCAGCTATCTGGGACAGCATCTGGTCCCCTTAGCCGCATCCATGCAGGAAACGAGCTATACGTATTTCAGCCATGATCCCTTGCGGAGCGCCTCTGTGGCCGCCAGGCTGGACATCTGCGACAGCACGGCCGTTTCCGCGCTTGTACAGCAGCTGGCACCGGCGATTATTATTCACACCGTGGGCTCAAACCGCTCACCAGACATGGGCGAGGTCATTGTCAAGGGAACGCGCCATATCACGGCAGCGGCGCGGCAGGTTGGCGCGCGCCTTATCCATATTTCCACAGACGTCCTCTTCAATGGACAAGATGCGCCCTATAGTGAGGAAGCCCCACCCTCACCCATTCACGCCTACGGCCGAGCCAAGGAGGAAGCAGAAAGCATCGTTGCCGGGCACCCCGACCACGTGATCGTGCGCACATCTCTCATCTATGGGCTGCAAATCATGGATCGCGGCACCGCCTGGATAGTCCGGGCGCTCGGCGAACGTCAGCCGGTGACTCTATTCAACGACCAGCGGCGCAATCCGGTGTGGGTGCAATCGCTGTGCCTGGCCTGTCTGGAGTTGGCGACCAATTCCTACCAGGGAATCCTTAATGTGGCTGGAGGACAGGTTCTTACGCGCGCCGAGTTCGGGCTGCGCATGCTCGACTGGTGGGGGATATCAGACCGGCAGACGTTGACCTGCGGGCCCTCAAATCCGGAGTCGTGGCCGACCGACTGTACGCTTGATCTCAGCCGCGCCAGGGCCGTTCTAAGGACGCCGCTGCCGGGCGTCAATGCCGTGCTCGGCGGGCAGGAGCAAACAGCTTGAATCTTTAAGCAAGTGGGGGTTGACGCCCAGGATCGGCGACCGTTATAATGTTCTTATTCTTTCACCATATAGCCCCGAACTCTGGGGAGTAGCGTTAACAACTGAACGGAAATTGAAATCCCCACTGGCGCGCCCACACGTTTCGGCAAGTTGCTACACAAGGCCGAAGCCAACATATGTAAATAGGCCGCGATGGGATTCATCATCATACCCCCGTTACAGTGTTAGCTTGCCACTACTTCTCGTACTCAGTTCGGGGTTTCCTTTTGTCTGGTAATCCTTTGACTACTGCAGCGGGACAGCTGTCTATTCTGTCTCTTCAATCGTGTAACTGGTTCTCATTTTCGCGCCGGATCGCTCCAGGATAACACTGGCCGAACAATATTTCTCCTCGGAAAGCGCGATCGCCCGTTCAACAGCCTGGGGATCAACCCCTTTGCCGCGCACCAGATAGTTGACGGTGACGGCCGTGTAGACCTTGGGATAATCTTCTGCACGCTCTCCCTCAATCTCGACCTCGACATCTTCAATATCCTGACGCTGCTTCTTCAGGATGCCGACAACGTCTATCGCCGTGCAGCCGGCCACGCTGACCAGCATTAATTCCATGGGCCGGGCGCCGCTGTCCTCACTGCCGCCGCTGATATTGAGCTCGTATCCTGAGCCAACGGAGCCGTGGAATCTCGTTCCCTCTCCGGTCCACACAACTTTCGCCCTATTCTTTTGACCCATGACCTCTCTGTCCTTTTTCGCTTCATTTCCTGGAAGCACCTGCGCGCTCCTGAGACGGCAGACGCCTCAGGAAACTCAATCTGATAATTCTTCGATGATTTCCACGCTTTTTGTGCTGCCGATGCGATTCGCGCCGGCGCGGACCATGGCCAGGGCGTCCGCCCCAGAGCGCACACCGCCCGAGGCCTTCACACCGAGCCTGTCACCGACAGTTTCACGCATCAGGGCCACGTCAGCCAAGGTCGCGCCCCCTGTGCTAAAGCCGGTCGACGTCTTGACAAAATCCGCCCCGGCGCACAGAGCCAGCTCACAAGCGTGCACTTTTTCTTCGTCGGACAGCAGCGCTGTTTCAATGATGACCTTACAGAGGGCGCCCAATGCGTGGGCGGTCTGCACAACAGCAGCGATTTCTTCTCCAACGAAGTCTAAACGGCCATCCTTGAGCGCGCCGACATTGATCACCATATCAACTTCCTGGGCCCCGGCCTCTATCGCTTGTTCCGTCTCAATCACTTTTAGTTTTTTCGTGTTCGCGCCCAGGGGGAAGCCAATGACGGTGCAGCATTTGACGGCCGAACCGGCCAGTTTCTCAATCACCAAGGGCACGTGCGTGGGATTGACACAAACTGAAGCGCAGCCACTTTGGCGCGCCTCCGCGCACAGCTGTTCGATCTCGGCCGTGGTGGCCGCGGCGCCGAGCAGCGTGTGGTCAATCAGGCCGGCGATGAGGGACGTATCTCTATCAATCATGGCCACCAGCTCAGCCTGCTTGGCGCCGGCAACAGTGGGCACGATTTCCTGCATGAAGCTGTCGCCCTTTGGCGGCCGCGCGACCTGCAAGAGATCGGCGATGGTCGCCGCCAGATCGGCGAAGGAATCGCGCACGCCGATGTTGATTCCCTGCCGCAGGAGGTCGCCCATTAAGAGCACAGGCACGTATTCACGCGAATGGTCGGTGCTCGGCGTCGTGGGATCGTTACCGTGATCGGCCGTCAGCACGAGCACGTCATCCTCTGCGAGCGCATCCATGATTTCCGGCAGGCGCCGATCGAATTCAGCCAGCGAATCGGCATACCCCTGCGGGTTGTTACGATGGCCAAACTTGGCATCAAAATCAACCAGGTTGGTGAAGATCATCCCCCTTTGGGGGCGGTCGCGTATGGCGGCGATCGTTTTATCGACACCATCCATGTTGTCCTGCGTCTTCACATAGCTGGTAATGCCCTGGCCGACAAAAATATCGTTGATCTTGCCCACGGCGTGCACCATCAAACCCGCATCCTTCAGGTTGTCAAGCAGCGTTGGCTGTGGCGGCACAACCGAGTAATCATGACGGTTGGCCGTGCGGGTGAAGTTCCCCGCTTCGCCAACAAAGGGTCTGGCGATCACGCGGCTGACTTCATGCGCGCCGCGCAGCAGGTCTCGTGCCGTCTCACAAATCTCGTAGAGCTCATCAATGGGGATCACGTCTTCGTGTGCGGCGATCTGGAATACACTGTCGCCCGACGTATAGATGATGGGCTTACCCGTGCGCACATGCTCCTCACCCAGCAGCGCGATGATTTCAGTTCCCGAAGCCGGGTAGTTTCCCAGCGTGCCCCGGCCGATCCTTTCCTCGAACACGTCCATGATCGCTGCCGGGAATCCCTGTGGATAGAGAGGAAAGGGTTGGTAGAGATGGAGGCCCATCAGCTCCCAATGCCCGGTCGTCGTATCTTTTCCAGCCGAGACTTCGTCCATTTTGCCGAAGACGGCCATGGGCGCGACTTGCGGCGCCACGCCATCGAGAATGGCGATATTGCCCAATCCCAGCTGCTCCATATTTGGCAGCCGAAGCCCCCCGACTGCGCGCGCCATATTGCCCAGGGTATGGCTGCCGACATCGCCATAATCGGCGGCATCCGGGGCCTCACCAATGCCAGCGCTGTCCAATACGATCACGATTACACGATTTACGCGCATGGTTAGCTCCTATCTTCGGAAACGATCATGGTCATGGCCGGCCAATTCTAACAGAAAACAGCCGGCCGTCTTTAGCAGCTGCCAGCGATCGAGAAGAGGGCTTCAAGCTGAATGCGCCTGAAACCGGGCCCCAGGAACTGCCCCGGCGGGGGATCAATGAATCTGCAGCGGATCTTTGATTGCGCCTCGTGTGAGAAGCGGCTGTTGGTAACCTTCATCCCACCCTTCGGGTGGCTGCGTCTTTTGCACACGCACGGCCGTATTCTTGTAATCCGGTATCTTGGCCCGCTCGTCGACACGATCCAGCGTCAGCTTGTTGGCCGCTGCTTCGGCAAAGTGGAAAGGGATGAAGACCGTCTTGCGCGGCGAACGGCCGGTGACCAGGGCGCGCAGCTTAATCGCGCCGCGCCGCGAGCTAACCTCCAGCCAATCCCCCGTTTCGATCGCTAAGATCTTGGGCGTCATCAGGATGAATCTCACAAATCGCTTCCGGGAAAATCTCCTCCAGCTGCGAGTTACCGCTCATCGTGCTGCCATGCCAATGATAGAGAACACGGCCGGTGCTCAAGTTATACGGATAGTCCTCATCCGGCTGCTCTGAATCGGTGCCAAAATCGATTTCCCAGAACTTGCCGGCGCCGCGCGGGAAACTATCGGCAAACAAGTAGGGCGTTCCCGGATGGTCAAGTGCGGGACAGGGCCAATGCACCCCTCCCTCACGCTCAAGACGTTCATAGGTGATGCCCCAGAAGTCAGGCGTGAGGCTGCGCATCTCTTCCCAAATGTCAGCGGGATGATCATAATCAAAGCCGGTAGAGAGCGTTATGCCTAGCCGTTCTTCCACCCGGCGCCCCAGCTCACTGGTGATCTTCCAATCCGGCCACGACTGGCCTACCGGCTCGACAGCCTTGCGACAGCGCTGGACGCGCCTATCCGTGTTCGTGAACGTGCCATCCTTTTCGGCAAAGCTGGTGGCCGGCAGAATCACGTCCGCCATTTCGCCCGTTTCGTTGACGAAGATATCCTGGCAAACAAGAAACTCCGCTTGCTCCAGCGCCTTGCGCGTGTGATGCTGATTGGGCTCGCTGATCATGGGATTTTCGCCGACAACAAAAAGCCCGCGTACGCTGCCGGAGAGGGCACCGTCGATCATTTCCGTGGCCGTTAATCCCGGCTGCCCATTGAGCGGTGTGCCCCAAACGCGTTCAAACTTCTCTTTGACAGCAGGGGCGTCTACAAGCTGGTAGGCGGTGTACACATTGGGTAAGCCGCCGCTGTCGGAGCAGCCCTGCACATTGTTCTGCCCGCGCAGCGGATTGAGCCCTGTGCCCGGCTTGCCGACATGGCCGCACATCAGGGCCAGGTTGGTGAGGGAGATGGTATTGTCCGTACCGTGGGTGCTCTGGCTGATGCCCATGCCCCAATAGATAGCCGCGCGCTCGGCCGTGGCGTAAAGACGCGCCGCTTCGATAATTTTCTCCGCCGGAACGCCTGTTACTTCTTCGGCCCACTGGGGCGTGAAGCTCTCCAGGGACTCCATGTACTCATGGAAGCCCTCCGTGCGCTGCGCGATAAACGCTTCATCGTACAGCCCTTCCTTGACCACGACATGCGCCATGGCCTGGAAGACGGCGACATCCGTCCCCGGGGTTTGCTGCAGCCAGAGATGCGCAAAATCAACCATCTCTATCTGGCGCGGATCGGCAACGATCAGCTTGGCCCCGTTCTTGCGCACGGCTCTCTTGAGAAAATTGGCGATGACGGGGTGCGTTTCCGCCGTATTCGAACCGGTGATAATGAAGACATCAAGGTCCTCCATCTCGGCGATGGAATTGGACATGGCGGAGGAGCCGATGGCCAGCTGCAGACCGGCGACGGATCCCGCGTGGCAAAGGCGCGCGCAGTGGTCGACATTGTTGGTGCCGATCAAGGCGCGAATGAACTTCTGGAATACATAGGTGTCTTCATTGGTCGCCTTGGCGCTGGCGTAACTGCCGATCGCCTCAGCTCCATGCTCATTCTTGATGCGTACAAGTTCATCGGCGACGTAGTTAAGCGCTTCATCCCATGTCGCCTCGCGCCATACTGGCGAGGCACTGCGTCCTTCCTGGCGATTGGCGCGAATCAGGGGCGTTTTCACCCGCCGAGGGTGCTTCACGTAATCGGTGCCAAAGCGTCCTTTGACGCACAACATGCCGTAATTGGGGGCGGCATCAAAGGGGGCATCGACACGATAGATGAATTCGTCCTTGACACGCAGGTCTAGTTGGCAGCCTACGCCACAATAAGGGCAGGTTGTACGACGGTTTTATCAGCAGAAATCATTTCTTTTCTCCGGGCCAAGTTATGAAGCGTATGCTTTAGCGGCCGTTCTTCTTGCGCCGTTTGCCACCACGCTTGGTCTGCCTAAAGATATCATCGGGATCGAGGCCCTCTTCGAGCAGCGCCTGCCGCTTCGGTTTGAGCGCGCCCGTAGGACAGGCACCGACACACTGCCCGCAAAACACGCAGGTCGTATCCATCATGCCGTCGCCCATGAAGGTGCCGATCGTGGTGTGGTAGGCACGGCCGTTGAAGCTGAGCGCATAGGCGAACTGCGCATCGTCAGCACATACCTGAACACAACGCCAGCAGTTAATACATTGGTTATAGTCGCGCAAGTAGAATGGGTTGTCATCGTATATGGGCGTCGTTCGTTTTTCCGCGTCCTGAAAACGCTCGGCGTCCGCGCCATAGGCAGCCAAGAGGGCCAGGATTTCGGGCGCTTCGGAAAGATCAACGGTAGAGGCCAGCAACTCAAGAATTGTGCGGCGGCCACGGGTAACGTCTTCGCTCTCCGTCTCCACGACCATGCCCTCCTGGCAGGCTGTCACACAGGCCGCAGATTGGATTCGGCCGCCGGCATCCACGGAACAGATACGGCAGAGGCCATTGCCTGTGAGATGTGGATGGTAGCAAATAACGGGAATGTCAATGCCCAATTCAGCGGCAGCATCGAGGATGGTTGTGTTCGCAGGCACCGTGACTTCACGGCCGTTGATAGATAAGGTTACGGTTTCACTCATGAAGATCTCCGTTGTTTGCTCCGGCAAGAGAGTAACTTGAATCCAGTACGCGCTGCGGATGGGAATAAATGCGCATCCGCTTCTGGCGCAGATAGGCGACAATGGTCATGTTCCACGCCTCAGCGAGGCCGACGGACAGGCTCGTGGGAGAGGTGCGCGAGCATACGATCGGTGTTTGCAGGCGGCGCGCCTTGTTGATCATTTCACTGCTGATGCGACCGCTGCTGATCAAGATCTTGTCCTTGGTCGTCAAACCAGCCTGCAGGGCAGCGCCGCATAGTTTATCGAGACAATTGTGACGGCCGACATCCTCGACTTGCAGCAAGAGCTGGTTCAAATCAGCCAAAGCCGCCGAATGGATGCCCCGCGCCTTTTTATAGGAAGCGGCGCCCAGGATCATCTGCTGCATCAGATCCGCCAGCTGTGCCGGTTCGGCTGTCAAATCTGACAGCAGCGGTTCGTGTTTGCCAGAAAGATCATCAAATGTCACCCCGCCTCCACACCCGGAAGTCACGATGGCGCGCTCCGGCCTGGTGTAATTTGTGTCTTGCAGCCACACGTCGACGCAGGTGGTCGACTTGGATACATGCAGCTGCCGCACATCGTCAAGCCCTTGGATAATGCGCTCGTTGTAGAGAAAGCCCAGAGCGAGCTTATCCAGATCGGCCGGCGTACACATGAAAGTCGCCAGTTCTTGGCCATTGACCGATATACAGACGAGCGCCTCTTCAACAATATCACCGACGATTTCTCGCGGCTTACCACCGTCAATGCTTAGATAGGGAATGGGAGAAGTAGTAACGCTCTTTTTCATACGGATTCGGAAAACGCTGTCTCGCTTAGGAAGCCAATAGTTCCGGCCAGAGCTCCATGGCGCTGATTACAGCCGAAGCGGCCGTTTGTCCCAGGCCACAGAGCGAGGTTTTAGTCATAGCAAATCCCACATCGAGCAGAATCTGCCTATCGTCACTGCGCGGCCCGCCATTGTGGGCAACACGATCCAGGATCTCCATCTGCCGCTGCGTGCCAATTTGGCAGGGGAAGCATTTGCCACAGCTTTCATGGGCAAAGAAACGGCTCAGCCGGTATAGCACCTCGCGCAGTTCAACCGTCTCATCATAGACCTGGATAACGCCGGATCCCAGGGGGACACCGTATTCTCGAGCATCTTCATAGGTAAGCGGCATATCCAGACCGGCAGGGCCAATAAAAACGCCCGCCGCGCCGCCCAGCAGCACAGCCTGTAAATCCTTCCCCTGCGGTACGCCGCCGGCCATCTCGATCAGTTGGCGAATCGTCAGACCAAAGGGCACCTCATAGAGACCTGGTTTCTCAACATGCCCGCTTAGGCAGAACCATTTGGTTCCCGGCGAGTTTTCGGTGCCGTAATTCAGCCATTCATCGAGCCCTATGGTGATCACGGCCATCGCCGCGACCAGCGTTTCGACATTGTTAAGCGCCGTCGGCTGGTTGAACAAACCACTCGTCACTGGAAATGGCGGCTTAATGCGCGGGAAACCACGTTTTCCTTCTATCGCTTCGATGAGGGCCGTTTCTTCCCCGCAAATATAGGCGCCGGCCCCCTTGCGCATTTCAATATCAAAATGGAATCCTTCTTGTCCCAGGATGTTGCGGCCCAGATATCCGGCCGTTCGCGCCTTATCCACGGCATTGCTCAGGCGCTCATAACTACGCGGATACTCACCACGTACAAAGATCCAGCCGTTTTCCGCGCCCACAGCGTAGGCGGCAATCGTCATCGCCTCGATCAAACTGAAGGGATCGCCATCAATCAAGGCACGATCCTTGAAGGTTCCAGGTTCGCTTTCATCTACATTGGCCACAATATGTTTGTCTGCCGGCGATCCCGGCGCGGCGCGCGTAAGCTCCCACTTCAAATTGACAGGAAACATGGCCCCACCGCGGCCCAGAACAGCACTTGCTTTTAACATGTCCATTATTGCCGGCGGCGTCATGGCCAGCGCTTTCCTCAAGCCGGCAAAGCCATCGTGTGCCACGTAGTCATCCAGGCTGTACGGATCCACTTCGCCCACGCGAGCCACCTTGACCGGCGCCGTGCCGTAGATGCGTGGTTCCGGTTCCGGGTGGGCGCCGGCAAGGAACTCATCCACGGTCGCCAGAGTCAGGTTCCCGCCAGGTTTGTCGCCATTGAGCGCGTTGGGTGCATGTTCGCACATGCCCAGACAGGGAACCAGCTCATAAGTGACACGGCCGTCGGCGCTCGTTTGCCCATCCTGCAAACCCAGCCGGCCCTCTATCGCCAGGCTCACCGCGCTTGATCCAGCTAAGTAACATGCAGAATCCTGACAAACACGGATGACGCGCTGCGCCGTGGGCTCGTTGTAGAACATCGTGTAAAACTCGATGACCCCATGAATATCAGCCAGCGGCACACGCAAGGTCTCGCCCACCATGACCTGCACGCCCCGCGGCAGCCACCCGTAGAGCGCTTGTACCTCGTGCAGCATCGGCAGCAATGCATCGCGCCCGCGGTTCTTGTATTTCTCGAGGATGGGTTCCAAGATCGTCAGATCGAGCCCATCATCAGTCAGATTTGTTGAGGATTCTTTTTGCGGATTTGTCATAGCGGGCACGCGTCATGCATTTCAAAATCAAAATTTGGCAGAAAACGATTACGTGATGATTTTACTACATTATATGATGTAATGCAGAATGGGCGACCGTTGACCTCATGCGCAATTCACGCCGGTTTCCTCGATGGTTCACTGAAATTCAGGTTATAATTCACTAGATTTGAATCGTGGAAGTCACTCAGAATCAAAGCAGGGGCCTATGAGCATAAGAATGAAAGCAGAACCACATCCCAGCGGCGATGACCGCTATCAGGCGATCGATCGCACCATGCGCCTTTTTGGCTATGAGCCTGACGCGCTCCTGGAGGTGCTGAATTCTGCACAAGAATCGATGGGCTATCTTTCTGAAGATCTCTTGATCTATGTCTCACGTCGGCTAGAGGTTCCTCTGGTCCAAGTGTATGGTGTGGCAACGTTTTACCATATGTTTACCTTTGAACCCCTGGGTGAGAATAACTGCATCATCTGTACGGGGACAGCGTGCCATGTAAAAGGGTCGGACAGGATCGTGGAGGCACTGTCTAAGGCGTTCGATGTAGCGGCCGGCGACACGACAGCGGATGGATTATTCAGCCTGAGAACTGCTCGCTGTCTGGGAAGCTGCGGCTTGGCACCGGTTGTTGTTACCAATGGCCAGGTAGCCGGCAAAGCGACAGCAGACAGCATGGTAAACCAGGTCAAAGAAGTCATTTCCCAATCCAGCGCGCGAATTCATGAACAGGAGGCCGGATGAATAACAAGAACCTAGAAGAACTGGCCCAAAAAGAGCGTGCGCGCCAAGAGCAGTATGAACGCCGCATCTTCTGCTGCACCAGCACCGCCTGTCTTTCCGCAGGAGCCGGCCCGGTGCACACGGCCGTGCAGCAAGGCGTGGCCGCGCGCAAAGGACACGAGCATGAGGCGGAGGTGGTGCAAACGGGCTGTATGGGCCTATGCAGCCGCGGCCCCTTGGTCCGTGTGGATAGAAAAGATGAAGATTCTGTCCTCTACGGCACGGTGTCGACGGAAGTCGCCCAACAGATTGTCGCCCGGCATTTTCCAGAAGAGGTCCGCGCAGGCGAAACTGACGATGAGGATCAAGAAGAAGGCGTCTCGCCGCATGATTTTCTACACTTCAGAGCCAGCGGGCCACAGGCAGAAATTAGGAAGGGATTGCAGAAGAACATCATCCCCCTTGACCTGCCCTTTTTCACCAAACAAGAAAAAGTCGTCCTCAGCAAAACGGGCTTGATCAACCCTGAGAAGCTTGAGGACTACCTTGCCCATGAGGGGTACAAGGCGCTGGCCCACGTACTCGAGACGATGACGCCGGCGGACGTTTGCGATGAAATTCTGCGCAGCGGGCTGCGCGGTCGCGGAGGTGCCGGTTTCCCGACCGGGACCAAGTGGCACTTCGTTCGCCAGACTGAAGCTCCTCAGAAGTATGTAATTGTCAATGGCGACGAAGGGGATCCCGGCGCTTACATGGATCGCACGGTGATGGAAGATGATCCCCACCGCGTGCTGGAAGGCATGATCATCAACGCCTATGCCGTAGGCGCCAGTCAAGGTTACTTCTATATTCGCGGGGAATATCCGATCGCTATTCAACGTATCAAGCGCGCCATTCGTGCCGCCAAACGGCGCGGCATCTTGGGGAAATCGGTGCTTGGTACAGACTTCAGTTTCACGGCCGAGGTGCGCATCGGCGCCGGCGCCTTCGTTTGCGGCGAAGAAACGGCCTTGATCCATTCCGTTGAAGGAAAACGTGGCATTCCACGTATTCGCCCGCCCTATCCCTCTACATCAGGATTATGGGGCATGCCCACGGGCATAAACAACGTGGAAACGATGGCCAATATCCCCTCAATAATCAACAAAGGCGCGGAGTGGTTTGCGGGCATCGGCACGGGGGACAGCGCGGGAACAAAAGTGTTCGCCCTGGCGGGTCAGCTGCGCAATACGGGCTTGATCGAAGTGCCGATGGGCATCACCCTGCGCGAGATAGTCTTTGACATCGGCGGGGGTATCCCGGGCGGGCATAAGTTTAAGGCCGCGCAGACCGGCGGGCCCAGCGGCGGCTGTATCCCAGAAGAATACCTGGATACGCCGGTAGATTATGAAAACCTGGCAAAGCTTGGTTCGATTATGGGTTCGGGGGGGTTGGTTGTTATCGACGACACAACCCAGATGCCTGATTTCTCTCGCTTCTTCATGGATTTTTGTGTAGACGAAAGCTGCGGGAAATGCGTTCCTTGCCGCGTTGGAACGGTCAAAATACGGGATCTCCTGGACGGTATTATTGCCGGAGACAGCGAACCGGGTGACCTGGATAGGTTAGAGCGTCTATGTACACTAGTCAAAACCACCAGTCTCTGCGGTTTGGGACAATCCGCTCCCAATCCTGTTTTGAGCACCCTGCGCTATTTCAGACACGAATATGAAGAACTGGTTCAGCAATCTTAGCGATGCCAACCCGAAGAAAAACGGCATTTGTGAACAGGTGAGAAAATGATCGAACTAACTATTGATGGACAGACAATCCGCACTGCAGAAAACAATTCGGTATTGGAGGCAGCACAAGCAAACGGGATAGATGTCCCCCATCTATGCTACCATCCTGAGCTGTCGGTTTCGGGGGGCTGCCGCCTCTGCGTTGTAGAAGTTGAAGGGCAATCAGCACCCGCAGCCAGCTGTGGTATGGCCTGCCAAGAAGGTATGGTCGTGCGCACTCAGAGCCGCCAATTGAGTGAGATGCGACGCGATATTCTCGACCTTTTCATCTCTGATCACCCGCTGGACTGTGTGACGTGCGATAAAGCGGGAGACTGTCTGCTGCAGAAGTACGCATATGAATACGGCATTTCCGAGACCACGCATGAGTTCCAGCTCTCGCGCACGCTCTACCAGGATGATAATCCCTTTTTCATTCGCGATCACAAGTACTGTATTCTTTGCAGCCGTTGTGTGCGGGTCTGCACCGAAGTCGTGGGGGCAAACGCGATTGAGATTGTCGGCCGCGGGTTCGAGAGTCATGTGGCCACCCCGTTCGATGGGCCAATGATTGATTCCTCCTGTGTCTACTGCGGCAGCTGTGTGCAGGTCTGCCCGACGGCCGCTTTGCTGCCCGTTTCGCGTCTGGGCCGCGGCCGCGAGTGGGAACTGGATCGTGTGGAGACAGTCTGCGGCTACTGCGGCGTCGGCTGCCATATTGAGTACGCCCTAAAAGATGGCGACATTCTGTATGCCAATGGTGCGGGCAGCAACGAAGTTAACGGCGAGCTCTTGTGCACCAAGGGGCGTTACGGCTGGGACTTTGCAACCAGCCGCGATCGCCTCACGAAACCTTTGATCCGGCGAGATCTCGCGTATGAGCTGGGCCTGACGGATGAACCATGGGAACTGCCGCAAACATCCCCCATGGACGTACGCAAGCCCAAGATCAGTGACAGCTTCATTGAGAGTGATTGGGATACAGCTCTGGACCTGGCAGCTGAAAAACTAGCGAAGACGGTTCAAGCCTATGGCCCAGATTCGATCATGGGGCTGACTTCCGCGCGCTGCACGAATGAGGAAAATTACATCTACCAGAAATTTATACGCGTGGCGATAGGGACGAATAACCTGGACCACTGCGCCCGTCTGTGACACAGCTCAACCGTGACTGGCCTCGTGCAGGCCTTCGGCAGTGGCGCAATGACCAATTCGATTCGCGAAATCCGGGATGGTGATTGTCTCTTTATCACCGGCTCGAATACGGCCGAATCACACCCTGTTATCAGCTATGAAGTTGTGCGCGCGGCTAAACGCGGCGCGCATGTGATCATTGTCGACCCGCGCAGGATCCCGCTGGTCGAGCACGCCACGCTCTTCTTGCAGATAAAGCCGGGCACTGATATCTACGTCTTCCTGGCCATCATGCATATTATCATCCGCGAAGGCTGGGCGGATGAAGCCTTTATCGCTGAGCGGACAGAAGGGTACGAGGAATACAAGGCCGTCATCCAGGATTACTCGCCGGAACTGGCGGCTCTCAAATCGGGAGTCTCCGTGGAAAAGATTGAGGAAGCGGCGCGCATTTATGCCTTTGGTGAACGCGCCAATAATCAATCGATCTACGAGGATGAGCGCGGTCACAGCGCCATTTTCTACGCCATGGGGATTACCCAGCGCAGCAACGGCACCGACATGGTAAAAACCCTGGCCAATTTGGCGATGCTCTGTGGCCAGGTCGGCAAACCATCTACCGGCGTCAATCCCCTGCGCGGCCAGGCCAATGTCCAGGGAGCATGCGATATGGGTGGGCTGGTGAACGTCTACCCCGGCTACCAACATGTTAGCGACGATGAAAAACGGGGCGAGATCGCCCGGCAGTGGCACGTTGAAAGTTTGCCCGGCGAGGTAGGACTGACGATCGTGGAAGCGATGCACGCCATCGGCGAAGGGAAGATAAGGGCGCAGTATGTCATGGGCGAGAATCCAATGATGTCTGACCCCGACACCAATCACGTTGAACAGGCGCTGCGCAGCCTCGATTTCCTGCTTGTCCAGGACATCTTCCTCAGCGACACGGCACAACTGGCCCACGTCGTCCTGCCCGCGGCCGCTTCCCTGGAGAAAGAAGGGACTTTTACGAACACAGAAAGGCGCGTGCAGCTGCTGCAGCCGGTGCTGCCTGCCCCGGGAGAAGCGCGACCAGATTGGGAAATCACGGCCGAAATCGCCGCGCGTATCGATCAGAAAATGGGCGTCGAACGCGAGGCAGGCTATTGGTCCTACGGCTCGGCGGCGGACATATTCGCCGAATCCGCCGCGGTCACGCCCATCTACGCCGGTATGAGCCACGGGCGTTTGCAAGGGGATGGCCTGCAGTGGCCCTGCCCTGATAGCGATCATCCAGGAACGCCCATCCTACACGTCGAAAAGTTTGCGCGTGGTCTGGGCCTATTCAGTCCTGTGCGCGCCAATGATCCGGCCGAACAAACCGATGAAGCGTATCCCCTCATCCTGACTACGGGACGCGTGCTCTATCACTACCACTCCGGGACAATGACGCGGCGCAGTGGACCATTGGATTGGCGCGAACCACGCGGCTACGTCGAAGTTAACAGCGAAGACGCGCAGACCGCCGGCGTAGCAGACAACCACGCGGTTGTGATTAGAAGCAGGCGTGGAAGCGTGCGCACACGGCTGAAAGTCAGCGATGATGTCCCCCCGGGCACTATTTTCCTCGCTTTCCATTGGCGCGAAGCGCCGGCGAATAGACTGACTCATGACTTCGCCCTCGATCCGGTAGCCAAAATACCGGAATACAAGATCAGCGCGGTGCGCCTGGAAAATCCACGGGCCAAACGAAAAACGGAGCAGGCCTAAGATATTTCCTGCTCCGTTCTCAGTCGCTGTCCGCTCGTGAATGAACGGGCTGCCGGTTCAGAGAATCGTCAATTCGTAATAGACGGTGTACTGGCCGAGGGCGTGGTGCAGCGCGGTCTCCAGTTCTGCGCGATCCGCCCCGGCAGCGGCGGTGACGATGACGCGGGCGGCGATGCCGTGCCTCTGATCGGCGCCGGCGGTGACTTCCACAGACTGGACGCCTTCTAGGCCGGCGGCCTCTTGGCGATAGACGTCTTCTACTTCACGCTGGACGAGATAGGGTTTAAATATTTTGCCCACGGCCGTTTGCGGCACCTCGCTGACGATGTGGATCGCCTTGGGCACAGCGGCGCGCTCGCCAATCTTCTCCTCGGCATAGGCCATCAGCTCTTGCTCGCTCAACGAACTCTGCGGCTGCAGCTGGACATAGGCGACGGGGAGCTCGCCGGCGTAGGCGTCAGGACGGCCGACGGCGGCAGCCAGGGCGACATCCGGGTGTTCAACCAGCGGATCTTCAATCAGCCGTGGATCGATATTGTGCCCACCGCGGATGATCAACTCCTTCTTCCGCCCTGTGAGCCAGAAATAGCCCTCAGCATCCTGGCGGCCTAGATCGCCGGTATTTAACCAGGCGCCTCGCCCATCCCCTGTATCCACCCACACACCGCGATTGTGCATTTCGTCCTTGTAGCCGGAAAACACATTGGGGCCGCGAACAAGGATCTGGCCGATTTCGTCCACGGCGCACGCCCCCTCATACTGCCCCTCTGCGCCCAGGCGGGCTGCCTGCATCTCCTGATAGGGCAGGCGATAGCCGATGGAGCCGATACGCCGTTCGCCGAAGGGCGGATTGATGGAACTAATACACGCGCCCTCGGTAAGCCCATATCCTTCCAGAATGCGCACCCCTGTTTGTTCCTCAAATTGGCGAAAAATCTCGACGGGCATCGGCGCCGCTCCACACACTGCGAACTCAAGCGAACTAATATCCTCATCCTCCCGGGGGATATTGAGCAGCGCGCTGTAGACGGTAGGCACGCCGCTGAAGAAGTTGATTTTGTACTGCTCCACGATCCGCCAGAAATTGGGGATAACGCCGCCACGATACCCTTGCGGCGTGCCCAGAACGACGGAAGCGCCATGCATCAAGGGCAGCATGCCGGTGACGATGACGCCGTTGACATGAAAGAGGGGCAGACCGCAAAACAATACCTTAGCGGCCGACATATCGATGAACTGGGCCGCGGCCCAGGCGTCATACACCTCATTGAAGTGGGTATGTTTGGCCAGTTTGGGCGTGCCCGTCGTGCCTCCCGTGTGAAAGTAGGAAGCGATATCGTCCGCTTTGATGGTACGTCCGCTGATCAAGCTTTCCGCGGGGTAACGGTAGGCCGTCTTTCCAAAATCAAGGACCTGGGCGCGCACCGACGGCCCTTTTCCGCTGCGAAAGCGAATATAGCGCACGGCCAAGCGTTGGATTGTAGAAAGGTAGTTGGCCAGATCAACCTGCAGGATCGTCTCCAGGCTGGCCACTTGATCAACGATAGAGGACACCTTCTGCCAAACATCTGTCGAGGGGAAAGGGGCCAGTGTGACCAGCACTTTCGTGCCGGCAGCGTTCATGATATCAGCCATCACCTGCGGTTCGAGTAAGGGGTTGATGGGATTGACAATGCCCGCGGCCTCAGCCCCCCAGATGGTGATGAAGGATTGCGGCAAGTTGGGCAGAATCATGGAGACAACATCATTTTCGCCGACCCCCAAGTCATGGAACATATTGGCCGCCTGGTTGACCAGGCCGATCAAGTCTTTGTAGGTAAAAAAGAGTTGATCCAGATACGCTTCCCCCTGCAAGAAGAAGCGCAGGGCGATTTTATTGGGGTTGATGCTTTCCCCGCGCAGCAGCGCCTCGTAAGTGCTTTGCGGCAGATCTCGCTCTGCCAACGGCTTTCGTTCAATCGCCTTGATATCTGATAGGGTGGCTACGCCCTTGCTCATCTTTCCTTCCCTCAAGTATTTCCTGCTGCTGTCAAGAACGGCCGCTTACACAGCCGCGGTTCGGCTCGTCTACGCCCCTTCTCCAGAAAAAAAGGCAGGCCCCAGAAAAGAGGTCTGCCTATCCCTGTAAAGGTGCGCCGCGTTTCCAATAAAGGAGCGTCAGCTCTTGTCCTGCGCTTCCATGAGATCGGTCACGCGCTGCTGCAGGCGGTAAGAGGCGGCACGCGCGCCGTTTTCGTCGCCGGACTCGATGGCGTCCAATACCTCACGATGGCGGGAGAGCACTTCGTCCTCCGGGGAGGAATAAGGCGCGGCCACCATGCTGTCATCAAGCAGATCAACCAGGGCGATATTGATGCGCCGTTTGCTCTGCAGTGGGCGGCGCAGCGCACGCACGACATAGGCCAGGAACTCATTGTGCGCCGCGGCGACGATGCTCTCATGAAAAGCGAGATCGGCGACGGCCCAGGCCGTTTGATCACTGATTGACTCTTGCAGCAAGGCGTAAGCCTCGCGCATTTTGGCGACATCTTCCGGGGTCGCATTGCGCGCCGCTAACTCGGCCGTTGCCGGCTCAATCGCGCTGCGTACTTCCGCCAGGTGATACATGAATTCACCATCTTGTTCGGAAGCGGCGACCCACTCCAGCACGGCGGGGTCGAGCATCTGCCAGTCGCTGCGCGGGCGGATGATCGTGCCCACCTTGGGGCGTGACTCTACCAGGCCGCGCGCTGCCAGCCCTTTGACCGCCTCACGGATGACCGTGCGGCTGACGCCGTACTCTTTGCTCAAGGTGTCTTCCTTGGGCAGCACGTCGCCCGGCTGCAGTTCTCCACTAATAATGCGGATGCCGATGGCATGTAGAACCTGCTCGCGTAAACTATAATGAAGCACCATATTTTCCATTCCTTCTCGCTGCCAATCGGCAGGCGTTTTTTGTATTATGAATACGCCAGAATGTACATCAATGCGTGCGTTGTGTCAAGGATTTATACTATTTGAATATAACCATTTTTGGGCCAAGGAGACCGCGCCAACCCCCATGCAAAGCCACCACAGGCCGCACAGCCGGCATCCGATCGCTTGCTGCAAAGATTGTTCGGCAGGCGACCGGTTCCATCGCGCGCAAGGAATCCGCTTTCTTGCCCGGGAGGTGACTTTCGTCACCTGACACGCGGCGACTCTTTCCATATACTGTCCATATAGATACTGTCCATATGGTTGGAGGTCTGCCATGGCGCGTTTCAGAACACAGCTTTTTCTGTTCGTTTCGATTCTCCTCTCAGCCGGCGTTTTGCTCCTGCAGTCGACCAAGTTACAGGTCCAGGCAGAGCCGGCGATCACGCCCACGCTGCATGCCATCGCCTGGAACTATCTGCCGGCCGCCTTTGGCAACGAACAAGGGCCAACGGTTACACCCAGACCGCCCTTGCCTACCTTGACCGCATCGCCAACTTCTAACTTCCACGCCTACCAAGCGCACTAACCAGACACACCAGAACCGGGCCGCCTAGCATCACCAACCCTGTTCGATATTCTCAACAATGAGGAGAAAGGATGCTTTCTCGTCGGTTGGGCCAGCGTGCCGGACGCCGAATACTACCGGCTGCAGCAGAAGCGCAACAACGGAGCTGGAAGCAGATTTACGAGGGTCCAACACGAGAGTTTGTTCGTTCAAACTTGGCCGACGGTGAATACTGCTATCGGGTTATGGCTCTAAATGCCACAATGGACAGCGAATGGAGCGTCACCAAATGCACAGCAGTTGACCGGTTCTACGAGCACGCCAACACCCACAAATACACCAAAGCCAGGCGAACTGGTTGCGCCTGATAATCAAGGACATCGACAACGCGGATGGAGATGGGGACTATACCGTAGAGTGGTCGGCCGTTTCCGGCGCTGAAGAGTACATCCTTAGGGAAGCAGTCAACGATGCCCCGCCAAACGACACGATCATTTTCAAGGGGCCGATACGTATCACGATCGTTCGAACATGCCGCAAGGAGAGCATTGCTATCGTGTCCGAGCAATAGTAGTGGGCGGAGACTGGGGACCGTGGAGCGAGACAGTATGTACCCAAGCAACAATTCCATCGACTTTTGATTGTTCATTCTGGGAGGTAGACGAAATCGATCCTGGAATTGTTGATCACTACATGACATATCTGGAAGAAAAGGATGTAGTTGTTGTCACAGGGGGGGCAAGTCGAGAAGGGAAAGATCCCGATGAAGTGTTGACTGAAGCTAACAATCGAGTCTTCATCTACAATATGGACTACAATCAACTCGAGCCGATCGGCGATCTAAGTACTCCCAATGATTGTTTCTACTTTCGACGAGTAGCGATTCCCTTAGATAGCAATAGTATATTGGTAACTGGCGTTCGCAATGACTACTGCAACTATCCAGATGCGGTCTGTACACATTGAGGGAACCTCACCGAATTTCTCTGGATACATTACTGAGGAAGAAAACCCCTTATTCGAGGACGGCAGAACAGCAGGAATGGCAATCTTAGATTCTAACGCCGGTTCATTATTCACGCTCACAATGGCGATAATACATGGAGCTTGGATCTACAATGTGCGTACAGCCGAGCTCAATAAAATAGCAGATATCGGTCTGTATGCCTCACGTCGAATATACAAACTCAACAATGGTGGCAGCAAGTTCCTGATAGATAATGGTGACGGAGCAGTAATTGTAAATGTCACTTCTAAATCGGCGCATAGCTTTTCTTATCCAAAACCGGATCTGCAGAGTACCCAATTGAGGACGACTACAGCGGTTTGTACGAAATGGATGCACTTCCTATAAGCGATACATCCTAATAACAAATGGATACGTAGATGATCCTGATAGCAATAATATCTCTCAACCGGTTGCATACATTTCCGATGCTGCAGGTAATATGAGCAGGATTGCCAATACGAATCATCCCTTACTGGAAGGGTCCATCTTGTTCAGAAGATGGACGGGTCATACTGGTTAGCGGATATGAAGTCACTGTTCCTAAGAATTATAGTGAGATATTTGACCCTATCACTAAATCGTTCCAGGTTATAAGTGGGCCGATAGGCCCTCACGCATATGGAGAGGCGGTTCGAATAAGGGAAAATACGTTCTTGATTTCTGGTGGCTATGACGACTGGCTTGAGGCTTCGTATTCTAACTTTAGACTGCTGACAAGTGGCACATTTGAAAGGGTGACATGCAAATAGTATTTTGGACTAGCCAGGGAGTTGGTTTGCGAAACGGACTATTCTTTTCAGGCTGATACCAGAGCAGACAGCTATCGGGCAGAATGGAAACTCCACCATTTTCCAGCACGGGTTAGAGACAGTAGGCTTGGAATAGCCTCCTCAGAAGAAAGGTGTGGCAACTACTTAGCAGAGCTAACGGTTGACTACAGAGCCGAGAATTGTTGAATCGTCGAACGGCTGTAAGTAATGCTGCATCATTCCTGACGCGGACGATACTGCAGCGCTTCGGCGAGGTGCGGCGGCCGTATTTGTGCTTCGCCGGCGAGATCGGCGATCGTGCGCGCGATCTTGAGCACGCGGTGGAAGCCGCGGGCGCTGAGATTCATCTGCGACATGGCGCTGCGCATGAGGCGGCTGCTGGTTTCGTCCAGCGGGCAGTAGGTGCGCACTTCGCCCGGCCCCATTTCAGCATTGGTGTAGATCGGCAGATCGGCGAAGCGCTCAGCCTGCACGGCGCGCGCCGCTTCCACGCGGGCGCGAATGACGGCCAATGTCTCGCCGCGCGCCTCGGCCGTCAACTTGTCATACTCAACACGCGGCACTTCCACGTGCAGATCGATGCGGTCCATCAGCGGGCCGGAAATGCGCTTCTGATAGCGTGTGATCATCGCATTGGAGCAGGTGCAGGGATGCGTGGGATCGCCGAAGTAGCCGCAGGGGCACGGGTTCTGGGCGCCGATGAGCATGAAGTTGGCGGGGAACGTGATCGTGCCCGAGGCGCGGGAAATAGAGACCTCGCGCGGGCTGCCCTCCAGCGGCTGGCGCAGGACTTCCAGCAGGCGCTCGCCAAATTCGGGCAGTTCGTCCAGGAAGAGCACACCGCGGTGCGCAAGCGAGATCTCGCCCGGGCGCGGCCAGGCGCCGCCGCCGACGAGACCGGCATAACTAATCGTATGGTGCGGCGCGCGAAACGGCCGTGTGCGGATCAGGGGCGTGTCTGAGGGCAGCATCCCGGCCACAGAGTAGATTTTTGTCACCTCCAGGGCCTCATCCACGCTCAAGCGCGGTAAAATGCTGGGCAGCGACTTGGAGATCAACGTCTTGCCCGCTCCCGGCGGGCCGGAGAGCAGAACATTGTGGGCGCCGGCCGCGGCCACCTCCATGGCCCGCTTGACATGCTCCTGCCCCTTAACATCGGCGAAATCAGCGGCGTATACAGCTGCGTCGCTAAAGGCGTTCTCTATGTCCACTACATGGGGTGCGATCGGTGACAGGCCGCTTAGGTGGCCCACGAGATCGGCCAACCCGCTGACGGGGATGACCTCAATGTCAGGCATGAGGGCCGCTTCGTCCACATCGGCGGCGGGCACAAAGACGCGCGCTATGCCTTCGCGCCGCGCCAGGGCAGCCAGGGGCAGGATGCCCTTGGTATGGCGCGTCGTCCCTTCCAGGGAAAGCTCCCCGACGAAGAGCGCGTCCTGCAGCTTGTCCGGCCATACCTGCTGTGTGGCCGCCAGAATACCCACGGCGATCGGGAGATCGTAGGCGGGTCCTTCTTTGCGCAGATCGGCGGGGGCCAGGTTGACGGTAATGCGCCGGTAGGGAAAAGAGAGACTGCTGTTCTTTATCGCCGAGTGAACCCTATCACGACTCTCGCGAACGGCGGCGTCAGGCAGACCAACGAGCATGAAACTGACCTGGCCGCGGGCGACATCAACCTCCACCTCCACGATCTCCGCATCCAGACCGACAATGGCACAACTCAACACCTTGGCCAGCATACCAGCCTCCCTGTATCCAGCGCCGGAACAGCACCTTCCCGGCTGTAAGCCATCAAAATCAGGAATAGCGGCGTTTGTAATAATTCCTGTAAGGATCGGCCGCTATCCTGAGTATACTTTCAATCCTTCTTCCTTACCCCAAGGAAACTGGCCACGGTCCGCCACGATTTTTCCCCGGCAGACCGTGGCCAAATCCGTTTATGGGCCATGGTCTCCCGACAGCTCCTGGCGCACTTCGGCGACATCTCTGGCGATCTGGGCACGCAGCGCGTCCAGCCCGGAAAAACGCTCTTCAGGCCGAATGCGGCGTTCGAAGGATAGGCGTACGGTCTGCCCGTAGATCTCTTCGTCAAAGTCAAGGATATGCGCTTCCACGGTACGTGTGCTGCTGCCGTCTACTGTTGGCCGTATGCCAACGTTTGTTGCCGCCGCATACCGGCGACCAGCGACCCAGGCGTAGGCCGCATAGACGCCGTTGGCCGGCAGCAGCAGCTCCTCCCAGACAGCCAGGTTGGCTGTGGGGAAGCCGATAGTGCGCCCGCGCTGATCCCCTTTGACGACGACGCCGCCCAAGCTGTGACGCCGGCCGAGACAGCCGTTGACATCGTAGAAATTCCCCTCTCCGAGCCCGGCGCGAACGCGGCTGCTGCTGATCAGGCGGCCGTCAAAGGAAACCAGGGCGTTGACCGTGCGCACCCCGAATCCGCGAGCGGTTCCTTCGCGCTGCAAGAAATCGATGTCGCCCTCACGGCGATAGCCAAATGCAAAATCTCCGCCCCAGATCTGGCGCATATCCAGCAGGGTGATCAGCTGCTCGACGAAGTCGGCAGCGCGCGTCATGCGCACTGTTTCATCAAAGAGGTGTGTGATCAGCAGGTCCACACCCAGCCCGGCCAGCAGACGCACCCGGTCTTCCAGCGTGTTGATGTAATACCTGTCGTGGGCGCCGGAGAGAACACGCTTGGGGTGCGGGAAGAAAGTCAACACGGCTGAACGACGGTTCGCGGCGCGCGCCTCCTCAACCATCTGGCGGATGACAGCCTGGTGCCCTAGGTGCACGCCATCGAAGGATCCTAGAGCGAGATAAGTGGGCCTGCGATCGCTGATTTCGGCAAGGGTGTTGACATGTCGTATCTGTTGGCTCATAGGGAAAATTGACCGTTTCCGGTTTCGGCGGTAATTGTACCAGTTAGTCAGGCGCTCTTGTAGTGATTTTCCATGCAGACATTCGTGAGGAAGGGCAGCGAGGATGCGACTAGTCTGGCCCTTCATCAGGAAACATCTTGTGCGGTTGCCACGCCTGCCCGGCGGCAAGCACAATGCCCAGGAAGCGCGAATCCTCGTTAAATGCGCGCGCCGGCGTGCCTTCTGCGAGGGTGCCTGTGCCCGGCGCTTGCTGGCCCAGCAGCAGCTGCCGCGCAGCCTGGCTGGAAAAATCTACGCGCGGCAGATGGCCGACGGCCGACTCCATTGGCAGCAGATAGTCAGCCCAGCTGCTGTTCTGTAGATCGTCAGGGGAAAGGGCATCGGCGGCGGAAAATGAACCGATGGAAGTGCGGCGCAAGGCGCTTATGTGCCCGCCACAACCCAGCGCGGCCCCCAGATCGTCGGCAATTGTGCGAATATAGGTGCCCGCCGAACAGGCGATGTCCAGGTGCACCGTTGGCGCATCCCAGGCGATCAGTTCCAGGCTGTAAATGATCACGTCTCGCGACGGCCGTTCGATATCAAGGCCCTGACGCGCCAGTTTATAGAGGGGCACGCCATCGCGCTTAACGGCCGAATAGGCGGGTGCGAACTGCTGGATAGGGCCGCGGAATTGGGCCAAGGCCTGCTCGATTTCCAGGGCGTCCGCTTTAACCGTCTTTTCGGCAAGCACACGCCCTTGTGCATCAAAGGTATCGGTGCGCTGGCCAAGGCGCACGGCCGCCTCATACCGTTTGGGTTGGTCTTGCAGGTATTCCAAGAGGCGAGTTGCGCGGCCGACGGCGACGAGCAGGAGACCGGTCGCCAGCGGATCGAGGGTGCCCGCATGGCCGATGCGGCGGATGCCCGTTATACGGCGCAGTTGGCTGATGATGTCATGGGAGGTGGGACCTTGCGGTTTGTCTATCAGCAGGAGACCTTGAAGCGTCACGAGGGTCTTCCCTATCTTAAGCGGCGGCTGCCTCAGCCGCCGCCAAAGTCTGGCGTTCTATCGCCTCTTTACAGCTGTTCACCAGCGTCGTCTGCGCTTCTTGCAGAGGACCGGGCAGTGTGCAGCCCGCGGCGAGAGGATGGCCGCCCCCGCCCAGCTCGACGGCAACTTCTGACACATCATAGGGCGGACGGCAGCGCAAGCTCACCTTGACGGATCCATCTTCCGCTTCCATCAGCACAGCGCCCATGACAGCTTCCTCCACATCGGCGAGCAAGTTGGTCAAGCCGCTGCTGCTGCTGCTGCGATAACCAAGGACACGTTGTTCCTGATGCGTGATCGCGGTCCAGATCAAGCCGTCCTCGAAATGCATCTTGTCCAGGCCCGTGCGCCAAAGTTTCATCGTTGACAGGGCGCGCATATTGAGCGCATTCATAGTGATGAGGCCTAAATCTGATCCGGCGTCAACCATATCCGCGGCGGTGCGCAGTGTATTGGCCGTGACGCCCACGGTGCGAAAGCCAAGGGTATCCGTCACCAAGCCGGTCAACAAGCTGTCAGCGATGCCCGGTGTTATCTCGATGCCTAGGTCTAGAAACAGTCCGTACAGGATCTCTGTCGTCGACGTCGCCGACGGCTCGACGATATTGATGTCGCCGAAACGCGTGTTGGTCACATGATGGTCGATATTGATGACAAAGGGCAGGGGCCGCGGCAGATCCGCATACGCCTTACCCATGCGTCGTTCATCACCGCAGTCAACGGCAACGAGCAGATCGTAGTCAAGGCGGCCGTCCGGCTTCTTGCGCACGTCGCCCGCCAGGGGCAGGTAAGAAAAACGCGTGGGCACGCGGTCATCGCAAACAAGCGTGACGTGCAGGCCCAGCTGTCTAAGCGCCTGGCCGGCAGCGGTCAACGATCCGATCGCATCGCCATCAGGTTCAATATGCGTAACCACCAGGACGTGATCCGCTTTTTCCAATGTATGCTGAAGTAGAGAGGTCAAACTGTTTTCTTTGCGCTTGTTGGTGGATGGTTTTGAGGAGGTTGGCGCCTAGGCCGATTCCGCGCTCGCCGGGGGCGCGTCTTCCCCTTCTTCCTCGGCCGGAATCTGCAGCTCCTGCAAGATCTGGTCAACTTCCGCGGCATAGGCCAGGGTCGGATCCCAGTGAAAGCGCAGCTCAGGAACGACGCGCACGTCCATACGCTGCGCCAGTTCATAACGCAAAAAGCCACCCGCCTTGGCCAACGCCTTCATGACCTGCGCCTGGCGCGATTCATCGCCCAACGCATTCAGGTAAACATCGGCGACCTGCAGTTCCCGATCAACAGCGACTCGCGTCACCGACAGATCCTGCAGCCGCGGGTCACTGACCTCACGCGTAATCAAGTCGCTGAGAATCATATGGATCTGTTCGGCCGTTCTTTGCTGGCGAATCTTGCTCATGGCCCTACACCTCGACGCGCTGGGAGACAAAGAACTCGATGAGGTCTCCTTCTTCGTAATCGTTGAAGCCGTCAACGCTCACACCGAACTCAAACCCGCTCTTCACCTCGCGTACGTTTTCCTGCAAATGCTTGAGGCTGCTCACCGGGCCGGTATGCAGCAGTGTCGAGCCACGGACGACGTGGGCATTGGAATTGCGGCGCGCCTCGCCGGTACGCATGTAACAGCCGGCCACGGTGCCCACGCTGCGGATGCGGAAGACCTGTCTGACCTCAGCACGGCCGATAACGACATCCTGGTAAACAGGCGCCAGCATGCCCTTGAGGGCCAATTCCACATCTTCAATCAATTTGTAGATGATTTTATAGTTGCGGATATCGACCTGTTCGCTGACACCGGCCGCCTTGGCAATGGGATCGACCCCGACATTGAAGCCGAGAATGATCGCGTCTGACGCTGAGGCGAGCATGATGTCGCTCTCCGTCACGTCACCGGTCGATGCCCGCAAGATCTCGACCTCAACTTCATCGTTCCCCAGACGCTGCAGAGAGTTAACGATCGGCTCCAAGGAGCCCTGCACGTCCGCCTTGACAACCAGGTAGAGTGTTTTCAATTCCCCTTCCTGCATACGGCTGAAGAACTCTTCCAGGCTCACGGGCGCCGTTCGCACTTCTGTTTCACGGCTTCGTTCGGCCACTTCTTCGGAAATCACTTTGCGCGCAGCCTTTTCGCTTTCAACAACGCGGAACTGCTCACCCGCTTCCGGGATACCGTTCAAGCCGGCAACGGAGACCGGCATAGAGGGCGTGGCCTTCTTGATACGTTTGCCCGTGAAATCGAACATCGCCTTGATGCGGCCGTAGTTCTCGTCAACCAGCAAGGTATCGCCCAAACTGAGCGTGCCGTTTTGGACAAGGACCGTGGTCATGATCCCGCGCCCTTTTTCGACGCTTGCCTCAAGCACTGTGCCCGTCGCCGAGGCGTCGGGGTTCGCGCGCGGTTCAATGTCTTCGGCAACAAGTAAAATCGCCTCTAGAAGATCATCGATCCCTAGTTTCTCTTTGGCCGACACGGGAATAACCATCGTATCGCCATCCCATTCATCAGGAATCAGATCAGCTTCTGCCAACTGCTGCTTGACGCGATCAGGGCGGCTGGTTTCGAGATCGATCTTGTTCAAAGCGACGATGATCGGCACCCGCGCGGCGCGTGCGTGGTCAACCGCTTCGCGCGTCTGGGGCATCATGCCATCGTCGGCAGCGACAACGAGGATAGCGATATCCGTCGCCCGTGCGCCGCGCGCACGCATGGCCGTAAATGCCTCATGGCCCGGCGTATCCAGAAATGTAATCATGCTGCCCATCTTTGTTGACCTGGTAAGCGCCAATATGCTGGGTGATGCCCCCGGCTTCGCCAGCCTGCACTTCAGCTTCGCGAATAACGTCAAGCAGCGACGTCTTGCCATGATCAACATGACCTAGCATGGTCACCACGGGCGGGCGCGCTTCCAGATCCTGTTCTTCCTCTTCGGCCAGGACCTTGCGCCAGCCAACGCGCTCTTCGATTTCATCTTCTTCAATCTCGACGACCGGGGCTACGACTTCATAGCCCATCTCTTCAGCGACAATAGAGGCTGTGTCGAAGTCAATTTGCTGGTTGATATTGGCCATGATGCCGTTGCTCATCAACTCTTTGATGACATCAATGGGACTGACGCCCATCTCGGCAGCCAGATCGCGCACCGTTATAAAATCAGGGACTTCAATAACTGTTTGAGCCTCTGCCATTCCTCTACTCCATTACCTGGTTGCAAAGGTTTGTACTCGACAAGCGCCTGACGTTCTGCAGGCGCAACTTTACACTTCAGCGCCTGCTCCAACAGTTTTGTCTCGCCGATAATTCTGTCCCAACAGGCGGTTTGATCGCACACATAGGCGCCACGGCCGTTCATCTTGCCTGACAAATCGACGATAACGCCTTTCTCAGGAGAACTGACGATGCGCGTCAGCCGGCGCTTATCAAATTTTTGTCTGCAAGCGACGCACGTTCGCTGTGGAACATGCTTCTGCTTGCGCGACGCCTTCTTCATTTTCCTACCTATTCTCAGATCGTCGAAATCTTCCCAATCAGAACGGCTTCGACTGCCCTTCCGTTTCCGTTTAACAACAACTTCACCCACTTCCTCATCGAAGACATAGCTGCGGCCTTTACGGCGCCGCACTCTTTTCATCATCATCTTCTTCCGTGAGGGGGGAGACGACGACGATCTTGCCTTTCTTCTGTTTCTGGACAGGTTCCTGAACCAGTCCGTCCACAATTGACCTGGACAGATCGTCAATATCGGCGATCGCCTCTTCCTCTTCATCTTCCTCAACAGCCTCGGCTTCGAGTTCCTCCTCGAAGGCGAGTTCCGCCTCTTCGAGCGCTTCCTCGTCCTCTTCGGCAGCTTCCTCGGCAAGTATTTCTTCAACAGCGCCGGCCTCTTCAGAAGCAACCTCTTCTGCCTTCGCGTCTCCTTCCGCCTCAACAACCGCCTCGCCATCAATCGCAACAACCATTCCGGCATCTCGAAAGCGGCAACGAATTCTTTCAAAGTCTCCAGCATCTTCTCGCCAAACCCGCGAAACTCAAGGAATTTTTCTTCGTTCATCTCCAGGCAACAGCAGAACAGCGCCAACTGTCTCGATTTCATTATCCAATAAGAGATTGTGGATGCGGCCCGGGCAGGTCGAGTTCTTCCAGATCGCAACTGCCAGGCAACTTCGGGGATCTGCTTGCGCAGTTCAGCACGCTGGCGCCGCACTTCCGCAAACGCTTCCGCTCGCTGCGCAACTACCCGCCCCTCGACATCAAGGACAAGCTGATCCAGCATTAAGTAATCTTCGGACGTAATGGGCCTTCCCATCTCTTTCTTTTCAAAATATTGGCCACCTGCTCAAGGCGCTCTTTCATCATCAGCTAGTTTGGGTTCAACGGCCGGGTGGTCTAGGTTGTCCAGTGCATCCATGGCCGCTTCTGTCAGGCTCTTGATGTCAATGCGCCAGCCGGTCAGCTTGGCCGCCAGGCGGGCATTTTGCCCTTCGCGACCGATGGCCAGAGACAATTGATCGTCAGGCACAATGACCATGGCTGTGCGCCCTTCATCAGGATGCTCTTCCAGGAACACGTGCGAAACGCGCGCCGGGCTGAGCGCCTTGGAGATAAAGGATCTCTTGATCCGGGTCCCATTCAATAACGTCAATCTTTTCGTCATTGAGTTCGCGGACAATGCTCTGAATGCGCACACCGCGCATGCCAACGCAGGCGCCAACCGGGTCAACGCCGGGCTGCAAAGCCAAGACAGCCACTTTGGAACGCTGGCCCGCTTCGCGGGCGATACTCTTGACTTCCACCTGTCCGTTGTAAATTTCTGGCACTTCCAGTTCCAGCAGGCGGCGCAGCAAGTTGCGATGATTGCGGCTGACAAAAATTTGCGGGCCCGCGGCTGGTGCGGCGCACTTCAAGCACATAGACGCGAATTTTGTCATGGGCGCGATAGCGTTCCCGAGAAACCTGCTGGCTCTTGGGCAACATAGCTTCGGTGCGCCCCAAACCAATGGTGATATGCTGGCCACTGATGCTCTGCACGGTGCCATTGACCAGCTCGCCTTCACGGCCGGAGAAATCTTCGAAAAGGTGTTCGCGCTCGGCTTCGCGCACGCGCTGCAGCAATACCTGTTTGGCAGTTTGGGCAGCGATACGGCCGAAATTGGCCGTGGTGCTGTCGACCATGACCAGATCACCCAATTGCGCATTCGGGATGCTGCTGCTACGCGCTTCAGGCAGCAATACCTCAGTCCGGTGGTCGAAGATACTGTCCACAACCTCTTTTTCGGCATAGATCGTCGGTTCACCCGTCCGTGGAATCGATCTCGGCAATCACGCCTTGTGTATTGCTGACATTCGCATCACGACGATACGCGGAAACCAACGCCGTTTTCAGCGCCTCCAGGACATCTTCCTTCGGCAAACCGCGCGATTCACATATTTCATTAAAGGCTAAGAGAAATTCGCTTTTCATAGAAACTTTCTGACCCTACAAATTGCCGCCCCTGTCCGTGAAGGGAGTTCCGTCATGGCGGGCCGCAATTTCTACCGTGACCAACCGTCACGACAACGATATTTCATCAATTTTCAACACTATTTTAGTCGCTAAGAAACAAAAAAAGTGGGGGGTTCCCACTTTCCGATGCCACAGCGACGTATTCCGAACTACGAAAAAAAGTATATCACAAGCCGGGTTTCTGAGCAATGCTTACTTATCGCTGCCTTACCTCAGAAAGGAGAGCGTCAAGGTGGCCTGGAACATCAAGCAAAGAGGTCATTATGCGGTCCGCGCAGGTGAAGTTTTCCAGTCTATCTTGGTCATTGGGGATGGCGACAACCATCATCGATGCCGCGCGTGCCGCCTTGCATCCGGTGGTCGAATCTTCAAAGACCATGCACTGCGCCGGCTCTTTGCCCAGCCGTTCAGCAGCAAGCAGATAGACATCGGGATGGGGTTTGCCATTCGGGACTTCATCCCCTGCGGCCAGCGCCTCACAGCTGCCCATCACATTGATCTTGTTTAATATCTCTTCGGCGACATGGCGCGGCGTGGAAGTGGCTACACCCCAGCGAATATCGCGTTGTTTCAAGGCGCCTAAGAGATCGTAAAGGCCGGGCATCACCTGCATTTCCGCACTGCGCAGCTCCGCAAACAAGATCTCTTTCCTCCAGGCAAGTTCGCTAGGTTCCATTGGCAGCGCATAGCGGGCGACGAGCATCTCCGCCGTTTCCCAGATGCGATGACCGATGAGTCTGTTGTAGAAGGCATCGTCGATCGGCGCACACCCTAATTCCGCCAAGACCTGGTCCCACGCCAGGCGGGAGAGTGGTTCCGTATCAACCATAAGACCATCCAGGTCGAAGATAACGACCTCGTCCATGGCTGTTTCGTCCGGCGCTGCGCTTTCAACCCCGTATCCTGTGGGGCGCAGCCGAAAACGATAGCCAACGGTGCCGAACTGCACGACGTCGCCATCCTGCAGGAGCCGCGGGGCGAGGCCCAAACGGGCATAGTTCAAGTAGGTCCCTTCGGCGCTGCCTTCATCGAACAACCAGTAGCCGTCTTCCTGATGGCGAATTCTGGCGTGCAGAGAGGCCACACTCTTGTGCGGGATGACAATATCAGCCAATCCTCCATCCCGCCCAATCGATATGTTGTCGCCGCCGAATTCCACACTTTCCGTGGGTGAGCCGACAAACGGTTCCAGGCGCGGAATTAGATTGTAGCGGTCATCCTCTGCATCTGATTCCTTCAATACCTGCGCCTGGGCGACAATCCTATCTTGCAGCCGTTTATCGGCCGCCTTTTGACCACGGCTGCGCCAAAAAACAAGGGTGAGCAACAATAACAAAACAGCGACAACGCCGGCAACGATCTCTTCGTCAAGCCAGGGCAGCCCTTCCCAGGGAATGAGCGGCACCTTATTCAAGGCCTCATTTCTGTCAACCGGCTGCGGGGTTGGAATGACCGTAGGCGCGTTGGGGCGCTCGGTCGTTATCTGCGCCGGGATAACGGCACTTGTCCCCTGATACCCGAACTCATCGGTCACCGCCAGGGCAACCTCAAATTGGCCTTCATCAAGACTGCTTATGTCCCAGTCGATCTTGATGGTATCGCTCAGTTGATCGGGCAGCGTCTGCAGATGAACCTGGGGTTGGCCATTGACAAGAAGCGTTGCCGCGCTTAGCAGGCGAGGCCGGCCGTCAGGCCACATGATTCTCGCTATGAGCGGCTGTGTGGCCGGCTGCAGGTCCGGCAGCGCCGCGTCAAATACGGCCCCTACGCGGTTAATCTGGAGGCTTTGCTGCTGTAGAAGCACTTGCGGAGGCCGCAGATTGATCTCGAAGCTGCTGCTCACTGTCTCCGAGCCGAACGTCACATTGAGCTCGTTGCTGCCATTTTCGCGCAGGTCAGAGCGGTATGAGAGCTGCACCAGGTCCCCTTGCTCGCGCCAGATATCATAAATCACGTCTGTCCGCGCAGCCGCCGGCATGTGCACGTAGGTCCCCCTTGTCGGCTGGGACAATGCGAGGATGTTGGCCACCTCCACTTCATCAGCCACAGCGCCCAAGATTGCGCCATAGATTGGTGTGCCGCTGTCAAGGGCCTGCGCCGTCAACTGCGGATAGGCAAGCTGGCCGGCTGAGGCGACGGCCGTCGCTGAAGAGCAGCACAGGGTGAAAACGGCCGCCCCCATCACGCTGCTCTATACTGTCCAGAGCCAGCGTGATCATCTCATTTAGCGGCGTCAAATCTAACGAACGGGGATCATACGCCTCAATCACTTGGATAACCTGATCAGGTTGGGATGCATCCTGCAGTAGGAATTGGCCGCCTTGGCCATCTTCGGCGGGCACGATGATCGACACCCGATCCAGTCCGCTGGGGTCCATGATTGTTTCCGCGTATTGCCGAATACTTTGGCGGACCTTAGCGCCTCGCGTCAATCCCGAATCATCGTCCACGCCGACGATGTCCGGGTTGGCGTCAATCACAAAGGTAGCATCGATGCCGGTTGGGACACGGTTTACGGAGACGTCAGCGATCGCACTGCCATTCTCACGCACCGTCAACTGCGCGGGATCAGGAATGGGGGCGCTCTCATTATCGGTCGTCAAGAGCGTGATGCGCACAAGCGGAAACTCGGATACATCCACATCGACGATTTGCAGCCGATAATCTTCTTGTGCGATGAGCGGCCGGGGACCAATCATGACAAGCATCAAGAGCAGCAGGCAGCCGAAAATTATCGAAAATCCTCTCATAATCAATGCCCAGCTAGTATATCGGAAAGTAACCAAACTAACATTATGTTTACATTCCCGGCCGGGTTTGCTATTATAGGGCATGGTAAATTTAGCCCAAGGAAAATGATATGTGGGGGAAATCTCGAACATCATTCAATAGTCTACTGCTGATTGCGGCGATTCTTGTCTTGACAGTCCTTGTTGCCCCGCTGTATGGCCAGGAGTTTGTGCCGCAGATATTCATCACGGGCAACGACATTACCAGCCCTCCCAGTTCTGTGCTGCATGTCTACGGCCGTGATGCCCAAGGAAACGCCATTGACTTCGCTGCCAATCCCGTTATCCTGACGAGTGAAGGAACGGAAATAGCCTCGACCGTTTCCGGAACAACCCCTGTGGGCACATTTACCGTTTTCTTGGTCGATTTACCACAAGGTGTGGAAGAGCAGCTGCCGGCGATTCAGCAAGCGATCCAGCAGTTCGCCAGCGCGCAAGGCGGCATGCAGGAACAGATAGACAGCATCGCCATCTACCAGGTCGGGGAAAGCGCCCCGTCCCAGCTGCTGCCGCCAACGACCTTCTACAACGAAGTAACGAATTTTTTCGTTGACGAATTGACGCCGGTAGCCGGTTCAACGGCTTTAAGAGACAGCTTGGCCCTGCTTCTTGAAGAGGTCGACGGGCTCAAGCCGCGGCCGGAGATGGTCTCTTCCGTGGTAGTCCTTTCTGACGGCACGGACGTGGTCAGCACCCAGTTCGAGCCGCAAGATGTCGTCGCCAGCGCCAATGAGAAGAATATTCCCATCCATACCATCTGGGTAAACGGCGCCGGTTTGACCGTTGCCCAACAGGAGGCTGGACAGGCCTATCTCAATGAAGGGGCGGCAGCGACACGTGGCTTCGCCACAACGCTAGATGACGGCGCCGGCGTTGGCGATCTCTGGAAGCGCATTGGCGCCTTTCGCGATCATGCTCGCGTCGTGTTCCAGATGGACAGCCTGGGTGGCGGTTCCTATGATGTTGTCTTAAGCCTCGCTTCTGATCCGTCAGCCAACGACTCCATGGTTGTCGATATTCCCGAGAACCAGCCGCAGGTCCGCCTGGACCTGCCGCCGGGCAATGAATCGATTACCCTGCCGACCCTGGATGAGCCGCTCAAGCTTCGTCTGGGAGCGAGTGTCAGTTGGCTGGACGATTTCGAGCGAGAAATCAGCGAAGCCAGCCTGATGGTCAACGGGCAGAAGGTAGCGGACGTGCCTGTTGATCAGCTTGAAGAGTTCACTATTGAAGTAAACAATCTGCAGTATGGTGAAAACGAGATCGAACTATTGGTCATAGACGATCAAGGGCTGCGGGCATCGAACCTACCGGCCGTTATCACAGTCGTTCAGGGAGAACAGGAGGTGATTCCGGAAGACTTTCAACCGCAGCGCGAATTGGGCAGCACGGTTCTCAATATCTTCCTGGTAGTGGTTGTTCTGGCCGTGCTGGTGGGGATTTTGTTCTGGCTGAGCCGCAGCGGCATTTTTTCGCGGCTGACATCCTCACGCCGTTCACAGCGGGCAAAGCAAGGTGTCACCTATACGTCACCAGAGGATGGCCAGGCGATGGCTGGATTGGCGGCCGGCGGCGATCAGGGTGGTCCCGCATTTGATGCGCGCCTGGAAATCATTGAATCAGTGACTGAAATGGCGCCGAACCAGTCTCTGTCCAGCGCCATGGTCCGTGTCGGCCGCTCGCCCTCCATGTGTGATATCGCCTTCCGCGACGATTTGACTGTCTCCCGGCAGCATGCGGTGCTGATGCTCGAAGGCAATCATTATCGCCTCTTCGACGAGAACAGCACCAGCGGCTCTTGGGTCAACGGGCGCCAGGTCCCCGAATATGGCGTCGAACTTGCCGATGGGGACGAAATCCATCTCGGCGCCGTACATCTCATCTACCGTCAATACTGAGCCATGGTAGAAAGAATCATGACGCGCCACCCGCAGGGCAAAGCCGGCGTCAATATCAGCCGCGCCAAGTACGAGACAATACGCGCGGCGATCCTCGACTCCGTCAGCGCAGCGGGTGAAATAGGGTTCAAGGATCTGCCGGCCGCTGTTGAAGCAGGGCTGCAAGAACCTTTTGACGGATCTATTCCCTGGTACGTGACCACTGTGAAGCTGGACCTGGAAGCGCGCGGCTTACTGGAACGCATTCCGGGAAGCGGTCCCCAGCGCCTTAAGCTTGCCCGGCCCTCCTAGAGTCTTCGTGATCAGCTTAAACGCCACGCAGCTATTGGCCGCTGCCGCAGAGGGCAGCAGTTTTTGGCGCGGTCCGGTGGGCACAGGAAAAACGGTGGCCCTGCAGCAGCGCCTTGTTGGACTGCTGGAAGCGGGGGAACCAGCCTACACGATTATGGTCTTAGTGGCCGAGCCGGAACACGAGCAGGAAATTTCGGCGGCCGTTCAAACAGCAGGGCATGTTCCCTACGCCGACCTGACGATCACGACATTCAACCACCTGGCGCTGGATATGACAACCCTGTTCTGGCCCTTGGTTGCCGCTGACTCCGGCTTCGCCCACCCCTACCTGCCCCCCACGCCGCTGACCTATGATATGGCCCAACTGCTCATGTGGCGCCTTGTCAAACCTGATCTGGACAGCGGTGCATTTGCCGATTTGCGCCTGCGCCCGCAGCAAATCATCAGCCAGCTGCTGGATACGCTCAACCGCGCGGCACTCAATGGATTGTCGCTTGACGAAGCGATAGAGCGCCAGATGGTTTCCTGGAGCGGCGAAAAGGAACGGCTGCGCCATTTGCATACTGCCGGCGAACTTGGGCGCTCGTTTCGCCGCTACTGTCTGCAGAACAGCCTCCTCGATCTTTCCCTGACCATCGAAGTCTTTAATACACAGCTTGTGGAAAACAGGGAGTTTCACCGCTACTTCAGTGAACGCTACCGCCACCTGATGGTGGACAATATCGAGGAACAAACGCCGGCCGGGCAGCATTTTGTGGAAAGTTTGATTGGGCTGACTCAGTCGGCGGCGATCGTTTACGATGAGGGAGGCGGCTACAAACGATTCATGGCCGCCGACCCCGCCGGGGCCGCCCGTTTTCAGGCGCGCTGCGCCTCTGTCTTTTATTTCGAGGAACGCTTCTACAGCTCAGCGGACCTATCCCTCTTGACCAACCTTGTCGACAACAAACTGCAGCAAACAGGACGGCCGGCCGCGGGAGCAGAGGCGGCGGTCATCGGGCTGGCCGGCGGCCGTTATCGCCGCGAGATGGTTCGCTCGCTGATCCCCCTGCTGCAGGAACAGCTTGACCAGGGCATCCAGGCCAGCGAAATCGCCATCATCGCCCCCTATCTCGATGGGTCGCTGCGTTATATGCTCGCCGCAGCGCTGGCCGAAGCAAAAATCCCTTACCGGCTGCTGCGCCGGCGCAGCAGCCCACGAGAAGAACCGCGTATTCGCGCCTGGCTGACGTGGCTCTCACTGGCTTTTCCTCACTGGGGTGTTTGCCCCTCCAATTTTGATGTCGCCGAGGCGCTGGCTCTGAGCATACACGGGCTTGACCCGGCGCGCGCGCAGCTGCTGGCCGATGCGCTTTATGATGAGGATGGTCCGCGGCTGCTGCCCATCGCGTCGCTGCCCGAGAATTTGAAGGGTCGTGTCGATGAAGTGTTCCTGGAGAGGATGGAGGAGCTGCGTCTCTGGTCGGCAGACACGGACCCAGACCAGCCGCTGGATGTTTTTCTGCATGATCTGTTCGCCGATTTACTTTCTTTGCCGCGCTTCCAACCACAGCCGGATGTGGCCGGCGCTGCTGTTTGCGAGTGGCTGGTGCAGAGTGCGACACGATTGCGAACGGCTGCACAGCCGATGGGCCTGACAACCAACCGCGACATCGGCACCTCGTTTATTGACGGCGTCTACCAAGGTTTGGTCAGCGCCAATCCACCCGATCTGGGGGAACCCCCGGATCCCAACGGGATCACTATCTCCACAATCTATGGTTATCTCCTGGCGGGGAAACCGGCCAAGGTTCAAGTGTGGCTGGAAACGGCGGCCACCGGCTGGTGGGATATCCCGCGGCAGCCGCTCAGCAACGTCTTTGTCCTCTCACCTAGCCGCGACGCACAAGCGCCGTGGACGATGGCCGATGACTTCGCCGTCCGCAACGAACTTCTAAGCCGCATCATTCGCGGTTTGACGGGACGCACCAGTCAGGGCATCATCATCGCCAACAGCGAACTGGATCGCCGCGGAGCACGCCAGGATGGACCCCTGTGGCGCGCGCTGCAGCCGGCGCTGCCCAAACCACAAAGACCGTAGTCGCCAAAAAGCGTTCAGAGCAGCTGCCCTAAAGGCTCTTTGATGGCACGTTGAGCATCACGGAAACCGGCACGCTGCGCTTACTTTCCTTCTTCTTCAGCCACCAATTCGCGCTTCAACACTTTACCGACCGTCGTCTTGGGCAGCTCATCGCGGAACTCAATCTTGCGCGGGTACTTGTATTTGGCTAGTTGCGTCTTGCTCCAGGCGATCATTTCCTCCTCGCTGGTGGGATCACCTTCTTTTTTCACGACCCACGCTTTCACTGTTTCACCTCGCTTGGGATCCGTAATTCCGGCAACGGCGACCTCCACCACCGCCGGATGGGTCATCAATACCTCTTCCACTTCACGCGGGTAAATATTGAATCCGCCGGCTATAATCAAATCTTTTTTGCGATCCTCGATATAGAAAAAGCCGTCCTCATCCATGCGCGCGATATCGCCGGTGTAAAGCCAGCCATCACGCAGCGTCTTTTCCGTTTCCTGAGGCATGTTCCAATAGCCCTTCATAATGTTCGGGCCTTTGAGCAGCAGTTCACCGATGCCGCCGACAGGCAGCTCGGTCTCTCCCTCCACGGGATCAACGATGCGGCATTCAATGTTCGGGATAGGCAGGCCGATGGACCCGCTGCGATTGGGACCGTCGATGGGATTGGCGTGGGAGACAACATGAGATTCGGTCAGCCCATAGCCTTCAACCAGCTTCCCTCCTGTCAGTTCCTCAAAACGGGTTTTGGTTTCCACCAGAAGCGGCGCCGAACCGGAAAGACAGGCGCGGATAGAGGTGATGTCATATTTTCCGGCGAGCACGTCCGGATTGTTATTGATGGCCACGTACATCGCCGGCACGCCGGGGAAAAACGTCGCTTTGTACTTCTGAATACTGCCGACAACGTCGCTGAGGTTGCGCGGGTCGGGGATGACGATCATCGTCGCCGCGATGGCGATGGGCAGGATCATGGACGTTACCATGCCGTAAGAATGAAACAGCGGGATCGCCGTAATCCAGACTTCCTGGCCAAAGCGTAGACCGGGAACCCATTCCTCCACCTGGCGCGCGTTCGCCGCCAGGTTGCTGTGCCAGGCGACAGCGCCTTTGGACAACCCCGTGGTGCCGCCTGTGTACTGCAGGAGCGCCAGATCATCGCTGGAGACTTCTACCTCCGGCTTCGTCGACCGGCGGCCAAGTTCCAGAAAGTCTTGAAACCAGGTATCCCCTGCTTCGAGGGTTACCCTATCGCCCGTTTTGCCTTCCTTGAGCAGGCCGAAAAGGATTTTCTTCACAGGGGGCAGATAGTTCTTAAGCTGTGTGACGATGACGCGCCTGACCTGAGTCTCCCCTTTGCGCTGCACATTTTTCAGCAGGGGATAGTAGCGGCTCATCACAAATACAGTCTCCGCACCGCAGTCCTGCAGTTGATGCGCCAGTTCACGTTCCGTATAGAGCGGGTTGGTAGCAATGACAACGCCGCCGGCACGCAAGATGCCGAAATAGATGATCATGAAATGGGGTGTGTTGGGCATATAGACGACAGCACGGTCCCCTTTCTTGAAGCCGCTCGCGGCCAGGGCAGCGGCAACGGCATCAGCCGCTTCATTGAACTCGCGGTAGCTGATCTCCTTCCCCTGGAAAACTATGGCCGCCCGATCCGGTGCTTTTTCAGCGGACTGGGCGAGGATCCAATCCAATGGATGGTCGGGAATCGGAACCATCTCAGCGACGCCTTCATCGTACTGTTTGAGCCAAGGTTTATCGGCATAGGTTAGATTCATTTGATCCTCCATTTGAACCCACGACCACTGTCTGCCTGGCCGCCCGCTTCGGGCAGCGCCACCAAACATTCCTTGCGCAGAGAGCGGCTAACGACAATAGACACTCGCTTCTTTCCCTATTGGATATAATACCCAACTGTTGACATGCACGAAAGTTGCATTACTCACATAATACGTGACAAATGTCACATCTTTGCGAGAGAGAAGGTTCTCTTGGGCAGCCGCTCAGGAATTCACAGGAAAAGAATGCTTCTTAAGCAGATTTAGAAATTGGAGAGTAGCATGATTATCGCCTTTCAGGGGGAACATGGCGCTTATTCCGAACAAGCAGTCCGCCAACATTTCGGCGATGAAGTAGAGACATTGCCCTGCCGCAGTTTTCTGGAGATATTCCGGTCGGTTCAGGACGGCCGCGCCTCGCACGGCATGCTGGCCGTCGAGAATTCACTGCATGGCACAGTCAATCCCGCCTATGATTTGCTCGTCGACCATGATCTGCACGTGCAGGCGGAAGTGGTCGTGCGCGTAGAACACTGCCTGATGGCCCTTCCGGGCACGCCGCTCCCGGCAATCGAGCGGGCCATGTCTCACTACCAGGCACTTGGACAATGCGAACAGAATCTAAGGCGAATGGGCATCGAAGCGGTAACCTACTATGACACGGCCGGCGCGGCAAGGGATCTTGCCGCCAATCCACAGCCCGGTACCGCGGCCATTGCCAGCGCCCTGGCCGCGGAGACTTATGGCCTGGAGGTCTTGGTCAAGAACCTGGAGGACCTGGACTTCAACTATACGCGCTTCTTTGTGATGGGCCATGAGATTCCTGAACGGCAGGACCCGAGCAAAACCTCTTTGATCCTGACCACGCGCCACATCCCCGGCGCCCTTTCCCATGTCCTGTCAGAGCTGGCGGACCGCGATATTAATCTTACCAAGATTGAATCCCGCCCGCGGCGCAACCTTCCCTGGCATTATCTCTTCTACATTGATTTTGAAGGGCATGAGGAAGACCCAGCCGTGCAGCAGGCTTTGTTGGGTATTCTCAAACAGGCTTCTTTCTTGAAGGTCCTGGGATCTTATCCGGCGGCGAGAACAGATAGCTAGCAGCGGGCTGTCTTTAGCTGCTGCACGGGATGCGCTGCGGCAGACCGTATCAGGGAAGCGACATCGTGCGCAGGATCAGGGCATCAGACGCGGCGCTGTCTGCGGTCTCTACCGCCAACCGCTGCCCTGTCTCGGCGATATAGAGGCCCACCTCGATCCCATAGTCGCCGGGCGGCTGATCGGCTGGAAGCGTGATTTGGTAGGTGTCGACAACGATCTCTCCCGGCAGCCAGCGGCTCGTGGCGTAGCTTCCCGCGCGCGGCACGCTGTCTTGCTGCCAGGCACAGCAGGTCCCGTCAGGGTTGAGCACGTGCACGAAAACGGTGTAGTCAGCAGCCGGCGCCTGCAGCGCCTGCCAGACCAGCGCCAATTCCGCTTCGCCCCCCTTAAGCGGGGTCAAGGTATAGCCCAGCAGGGCGATTTCGTTCCCGAAAGAAGCGTTGACTTCTTGCTCGACTTGCGGTGGTGAGAAGAGGCGTTCCGTTGCTTCAACTTGCAGGGGGCCTAGATCGGTCGCATGGGCCGTCTCCCCCAGCGCATCCTCAAGCCGCAGCCGCAGCCGATACACTCCGGGTGCAAGAGCGGCGGGGATGGGCAGCAGTTGGCGATCGATCAGAAACTGCGGCGTCGCCCACTCAGCGAAGGGATAGGAGCCATAGACCGGCTCCATGTCCGCCAGCAGGTAGGCCTCGCCCGCTTCATCGACCAGTTCCAGGCTGCTTCTGTAGGGCGCCAGCTGGTCCGTGGCCAGCCACCAGAGGGCCATGCCCCACTGTTCACCGGTAGATGCCTGCAGCGGTCCGCGTTCATAACCGAGCAGCTGTAGATTGGGGGCCGCCTGCTCACCAAGCGGAAATGGCGGCCGTGGTGCCTCATCCGGCGGCGGCCCGGCGAGAACGGGCGCGCCGGAAAGAAGGACAGCGTCCCCGGCGAAATTGCCATCTTCATCGAGGCGTGGTGCGCGCTGCCCTGATTGTTGATCAAAAAGGCCAACGCGCAGCTGATAACCTCCCGGGGGCGTTCCAGCGGGGACCGGGATCTTTACCTGTTGGACGATCGTCTCTCCCGGCTGCCACTGCTCAGCGGGGTAGGCGAACGCCTCGACCTGGCTCCAACGGTGCCCCTGCTGATCTTCTAAGTGGACAAAAGGCTGGTAGTCGGCCGTAGGGATCTCGTCGACGCGCCAGTAAAGCGTGAGGATCATATCAGAGCCGGCCGGCACAGACTCACCCGTATCATAGCCTAACAAGGTTGCCATCCCCGCGAAATCGGCGCCAACCTCATGGTCCATTTGAATTGGGGGGGGTGACTGCAGAAGATAGGCGGCGAAAGCCTCTTCAGGGAAACGTGTCTCCGGCGCCGTTACTTTTGTGGCTCCCGCCAGGATATCGGCGGCCCAGGCCGGCCGCGGGCTGTTATGTGGATAGATATAGAGGCTCGATCCGGCGGCGGGCAAGACCACGGCACTGCTCTGCGGCAGCCACTTGATCGCCTCGTAGCGATCGCTCAGGAAGGCGGCCGTCGGATGGCGGTAGTGCGGCGCGGCGACATAGATCGTTTGCGCATCTAACCCCTGCCCATCCAGGAACTCCGACACGGCTGACATGTCCCCGTCGGTCTCATAGAGCAGCTGCGGTTCTTGTGCCCAATCGATGAAGTAGGCCCGCGCCGTGGCCAGGCCGCCGGAGAACAAGATAAGCAAGAAGGCGGCAAGGACGGCCGCTGGCAGAGGGGGGACGCCGAAGCGTTTTTCCAGGTCGGCAAAAAGAATGACTATGCCGATGGCCGGCAGATAGTAGATGAAAGGAATGAGGCCGATGGCGCGCAGATTGCTGGGCACAAGCTCATTTGTTGCCAGCGCCGTGGGCAGAATCATGATGATCGGCGCGAAGACGAGTATGGAGATGGCCGCACGCTGCCAATCATAAGGAAAGCGCCGCCAACGCCACAGAGAGATCAGCCAGCCAACGACCAGCAGGCCGCCTATAACCCAACCAAACAATGGGCGGCCCGGCAGGTTAAAACGCAGGAAAGGATCGCCGCGCAAGAAGAACATCCCCCAAGATTCGAGCAAACTGCGCCAGATGGCCACGATCGCCGATCCTTGATCCGTGGTGGGCGCTACCTGTCCGATGCGCACCCAGAATGCGTCTGGATTGGCCCAGAAGTAGCCGAGCAGCGGCAGGAGGGTCAAGAGGGCAGCAGCGAGAAAGAGGGCCACCTGGCGCAGGCGCAGGCGCCACTGTTCACCACCGACAAAGAGAGGCAGCAGTCCCAGGAAGAGAAGGAAAGGAAATACGCGCGCCGCCAGGTAGGTGTAGGCGGTGAGACCGAGGAGAATACCGGATGCGATGAGCCAGCGCATATCGTCACGGCGGAGCCCACGAAAGAGCGCGGCAACGACCAGCGCCTGCAGCAGCGGTTCGGTAATCGCACGAAAGCCGAGACGGCTGAATAGTACATGCCAGAAACTGACAGCTAATAAAGCAGCGGCCAGCAGCGCCTGGCGCCTGTCGGCGAGCATTTCAAGGCCGAGCCAATAGGTGGCCGCAATAGTGAGAATGCCGGCAAAAGCGGCCGTCAGGCGCAGAGAAAAGACGGATTCGCCAAGGGCGCGCATTAGGCCGCCGGCGAGATAGAAGAAGAACGCCTCCTTGCCGGTGTAACTGCTGATGAAAACCGGCCGTTCGCCGCGCAGCCCGATATCGCCGGCCAGAATACCGTTCGCCGCCTCATCATAGTGCACGCCAGGCGGCAAAATTTGCAGGTCCGGGAAGCGCAAGGCGGCGGCAATCAACAGGCAGAGGACCATGAGGACCAGGGAATAGCTGGCAGTGCGGCGATTCATGCAGCGAATTGTAGCCCTGCCCCTTTCCTTCGTCGAAAGGGGTTAATTCGCCGCCGGTACAGCGGCACGATTTGGCAGCTCTACTCACACCTGGAGCAGATAGGTGACCATCATGCCCTTGCCTTTGATCGGAATGGGATCGCGTTCGATAAAGGAGTAGCGGCCGTCCAACTTCTCTTTCACAGCCGCGGTAACCTGGATCTGGTTGGTCAGGCCGTTGGCCTCCATGCGGCTGGCAACATTTACGGCGTCGCCCCATAGATCATAGCTGAATTTCTTGTGGCCGATGACGCCGGCCACCACGGGCCCGGTATTGATGCCTACACGCACACAGATGGGCTCACCATGAAAACCTGCATGATCATCGAGCGTTTCCAGGATATCGATAGCGAAAGCGGCTATCGCTTCTGTGTGATCTGCGCGCGGTTCCGGTATTCCCGCGGCAACCATATAGGCGTCACCGATCGTTTTTATTTTTTCCAGGCCATATGCTTCAGCCAGATCATCAAAACGGGAAAATATCTCGTTGAGCAAGTTGACAATATCAACGGGATCGGCTGTGGAGGAAATCGCCGTGAAGTCGACGATGTCGGCGAAGAGCACGGTCACCTCACCATACCCATCAGCTATGGTGTGCGGATCCTCTTTAAGCCGCGTGGCGATTGGTCCGGGCAGGATATTTAGCAGCAGGTCATCTGCGCGCCGGCGATAATGCTCCATGCGCAAGAATAGATAAAGACTGCCCAGAAAGAGGGTCAGCATCAGCGCTTCCAGACTGAAGAAGTTGACTATCATGCGCGCCTGCACAGAAACATCAGGGCCGATCGTGATGGCGTAGGGCTCAAGCAGAGCAACGATGAACAAGGCGATGGTTGAAAGGAGCAGCATCCACATAGAGAAGCGAGCGCCGACAGCCAGCACCACGGCAACAATGACGGCGAGATTCCAATGCACGGAGATCATGCCTGAGGCAAATCCCCCAAACATGACCTGTCCAAGCGAAAAAACGACGATGCTTGCCGGCGGCAATAGTCTGACCACGAAATCATAGGTGCGCGGAACAGCGAGAGCCAACAGGCCGCTGGCCAAATAGAGCAGCGCAAGGGCGCCAAACAACAGCGGGGGCCAGTAGATCCCGAAGTAGAGCTGGGGAATCAGGTTCAAGAATACACTGAGCACGGAACCAAAGATCAGCAAGATGCCCAATGTTTTCTGCAGGCGTATGTTTTCGCTGTCTCCTGGCAAAGCCATATGCTGTTCAAGACGGTCGAGGATTCTCATATCTGTTTCCTCCTGCCTGAAGAAGATACTTCCTGAGTATGGACGAGAATAGGAACAGTTTACCAAATATCGTATTAAAATAGAAATGGTTTTGCGTGCATAAGGGGGTGCAGTATTCGTGTGCGCAGCCGGAAGAGAGCTGCGCGTATAACCTTGGAAAAGTCTAGAAAGGAGAATCCAGTCGTGAATTAATTCACTAGCGTAGGTTTCGCGTAGGATTGGCGTAGTCTGTGCGTACAGTCTTCGCCAGCTACTTGCCATAAACTATATATCGAAGGGTAAAAAATCTCTTCTTCTTCTCCTCCTTTTAACGAGAGTCAGGTTTCGGCGTTCCTGACTCTCACTAAAAACTCCGGGCCGGTCAGATGACCGGCCCGTTTTCTTTTCCTGGGCCGCGCTATCGTTTGCGCAGGCGGCAGGTTGCGAGCCATAATCAGCCTATGATTCTCCATATTGTGCAGAAAAACGCGTGGCGAAAAGCCGCCGGCGGGAACGCGTATCGCGCCGCTTCGCTGGAGCTTGAAGGATTCATGCACTGCTCCACAGTGGAACAGGTGCTTATACCAGCCAATGAACGCTTTCAGGGGCAGGAAGGGTTGGTGCTGCTTTGTATCGATCCGTGCAGGGTCACCGCACCGATTGTGTATGAAGATTGCTACGCCTCGGGCCGCTCTTTTCCCCATATCTATGGCCCACTTAATGTTGACGCGGTCACGGCCGTTGTTCCTTTCCCACCACAGGCGGACGGCCGTTTCCTCTTGCCTCCAGAATTAGAGCCGTTCGTCTAGTGGGTTCACGGCTTAACCCAGTCTATTTCTTTGGCCCCGAGGTTTTCTATGCGCCATGTACGTGAATTGACACCAGAAGAACTTGAAGAGAGCCTGACGCTCTCAGCCAATGCCTATCCGGGTCTTGAGTTGGCCAGCCGCGTCAATCGTGTTCGTTATCGGGAGCGCGTATCCCAGCTAGATCAGGATCAAGACACCCATTTCTATGGTCTGTTTGAGGAAGGAGAAATGCGCGGCGTCATGCGCTGGCACGACTTCACAATGAACCTCTTTGGTGAGCCAACGCTGGTCGGTGGATTGGGCGGCGTGGCTGTCGACCTGCTGCACAAGAAGGAAAAGATCGCCGCGGACATGGTGCGCGCTTTTCTAGACCATTACAGGAAAGCGGGAGCGGCTCTGACCGCCCTCTACCCTTTTCGCCCCGATTTTTACCGGCGTATGGGGTTCGGTTACGGCACGCCGACACATTTCCATCACTTCCTCCCGGCAAGCCTGCCAACTGGCGCTTCAAAAACGAATCTAGGCTATTTGGGCAAAGAGGACCGCCAACGAATCCACGATTGCTACCATCGCTACTTTCGGCACACGCACGGGATCATGGCGCGCAAGCTGCCGTATTGGGATCACATCTTCAACGAAGCCACTATCCAGGTTGTGGGCGTCGATCAAGGAAGCCGTTTGGCGGGCTATGTTGCCTTTAGCTTCGACAAAGGGAAACAGGACAACTTCTTGAGCAACACCCTCCATATCCGCGAACTGGTCTATGAAACAGCCGGCGATCTGGAGAAGTTGTTGACTTTTCTGCACACACAAGCCGACCAGGTGGAAGCGATCAGCTACAATACACAGGATGAGGATTTCTTCTACCTGCTGCAAGATCCGCGCCAGGTGACGGGCGCCATTCTACCGAAGACAATTGCCCACGAAACAAGCGCCCGCGGACTGGGCATCATGTACCGCGTCCTCGATGTCGACCGCCTCTTTGAGGTTCTGGAAAAGCACAATTTCGGCGGCGTCAGCTGCCGGCTGAGGATCACGCTCACGGACTCCTTCTTGCCCGATAATGCGGGCAGTTATGATATTGATTTTGTTGCGGGGAAGGCGCGGCCAGCGGCGGGAGCTCCCGCCGAGGTCAGCTTGTCTGTGGACGTTGCTGAGTTCTCTGCACTCGTGATCGGCGCCGTGAAGCTGGAGAAACTGGTTGAATACGGCTTGGCCACACTCTCGGACGAGGCTTACATCGAGCGGCTGGGCCTCCTCTTCAACGGGCCGAAGCCCATCTGTCTGACTTCGTTTTAGCGAGTCAGTGCCCCAAGCGGTGGCCCAACCCTTGCCCGCCTCGTGACTAATCGCCCTCGCCCGATGCTTCCCAGAGGCTTACGGTATCGACGTGGTATGTCTGCGGGCGCATATCCAGAGGTTGGACTTTGACGAGGCGGTAGCCCGCTTCCGTAAGCGCCTTACTGTCGCGCGCTGTCCGGGCAAGATCAGAACCAACATAGATAAGGCGCGGCGGCGAGAGGGCCGCGATGCGCTCGATGACGGGCCGGGCCAGACCCGTGCGGCCCGGGTCGACGACCAGGAGATCGGGGCGGCTCTCGACGGATGGCAGCACTTCTTCTACAAGACCGTGATAAAGGGACACATTCTCAAAGTCATCCAGGTTGACCGCCAGATCGGCCACGGCATCACTATTGACTTCCACGGCCATAACCTCAAGTGCCACTTCGGCCAGGAAGGCAGTTAGCATGCCCACGCCGCTGTACAGTTCAAGCACCCTCTCGCTCCCGCTGAGCGCGGCGAGGTCGCGCACCGTCTCGACAAGCGTTTCAGCCATCGCCAGGTTGAGTTGGAAGAAACAACCGGGGGAAACGCGGAAGGCGCGCCCTTTGACATCGAAGAGAAGATAGTGGTCGCCGATCAGGGAGGCGGCCGTTTTGTCAGGGAGAACAATGGCTACGGATACGGGAAAATCGACCTCTAGCTGCGGTGCTTCGACATCTTCGACTTCCAGGGCCGCAAGCATTTCCTCTTCGCTGTCCAGGCGCAAAGTCAATTTACGCAGCTCCGGCAAGTCAAGATCAATATCATTGAACAGCGTCATGATTTGGGGGTGGGTGATGGGGCAGCTTTCTATGGGCATCACTTCGCGCCGCCTGGGCGACCAGTAGCCCAAACCGGAAGGGGCGGCGGGACTGAACGCCGCCTCCTGCGCATAGGCCCACTGCTCTGCGCTGCCAAGAACTGGCAGAATTTCGATGTTTTTCAGCCCGCCGATACGCTGCATTTGATCTTCGACGACGAGGCGCTTGGCGCGCAGCTGCTCCTCGTAGCGGACGTGTTGGTAGCTGCAGCCGCCGCAAGGACCAAAATGGGGGCAGGATGGGGTGACGCGTTCTACAGAGGCTTTGATGACTTCAAGCACATAAGCGTGGGCGAAGCGATCCTTGTCCACGGTCAGGCAGGCGCGTACCGTTTCACCGGGCAGCGCGCCCTGCACAAATACGGGTCGGCCGTTCTCATCATGGGCAACGACCGAGCCGCCAAAGGCATAGTTTGTTGTTTGTAGTTCCAGTTCGCTCATGTCCTTGCTGCCATCAAAAACCTGCCAAGTCACTTGATTCAGTACCGCGAATGCTCCAGCCAACAACGTAGGAAGGTGGGTCTTTAGATACGCCCAGTGGCGATAAACATCGTAAACGTGGCGATAAACCAGTGTATCAACCAGGGATAGACAAAAGATTGTGACTGCCAGGCGATGAAACCAAACATCGCCCCGCCAAAGAGCGTGCTCAGCGTTTCGATTTCCGGTTTGCCGAGATGCATAAAAGCAAAGGGCACGGCCTGCAAGAATATCGCCGGACCGGGCCCAAAATAGCGCGCATACGTGAAGAGCATCACGCCGCGCCAGATGAACTCCCAGCCGAAAAGATCGACTCCGTTCAGAAAGATCAGGCGGCCTGTACCGGCAGGAGCGCGTGCGGCGTAGTATTTCTCCATGCCGGGCGTGCGCGCCACAAACCAGAGCACGATGGCCATACCCACGCAGCCAATGAGGACCCACATCAATCCCGTGCGCCAATCGCCTATCTGGAAACCATATTCCTTTGGCGAATCGCGAAACAGGAAAAGGATGATCAACATGGGAATGATGAAATAGATGATGAAGCGATCATACGCCTTCGTGCCTGTAAGACGGTGATCGTAGTAGTCGAGCATGGGCACGACGGTGCTGTATATGATCAAAAAGGTGAGTTTCAGGTCGAATTCGACGCCGCCAATCGTTATCATGATCTCCCTTAGGGGGCCGGGGCGATGCCAACCAGAAGGGTGAGCGGGGAATCTGACGTGTTGCGCACGCCGTGAATGAGGCCTGCCGGCGCCCAGACAACTTCCCCAGCCACGGCCGGCCGGACATCGTCGCCAAGGCGAAACGCTCCTTCGCCGGCAACGACGTAATAGAATTTGTCCTGATCGGCGTGATCATGTGCCTTTTGCTCCTGCCCCGGTTCAAGACAATTGATGCCCAAGAGGATAGTCTCGCTGCTAAACAGCGTTGTCTTGTAGAACTTCTCCTCTTTGACGCCGACGTGGTCGGCGATGGCCTTTATATATTGCATAAGATCCTCATCTAGATGCTCCATCCATCAGAAACGCAGTTTGCTGCGCAGGGACGGTTTGCCTGGACCAATATACTGCTCTCGACTACGACAATAACGGGGCTGCCGGCGAGTTTGTCCAGAGCAGCAAGATTATAACAAAAACGTGCCCGGCTGAGCACCGGGCACGTTCTTTCACTCTTTTTGAAGGTTCTTCCCCGAAGCTATCCTTTCACTCTCGCGCAGCAAGGGCGCTGCGTTTCCGGGAAGAACCAATCTCTTAGACAGCGTTGTCAGCCAATTTCGACCATATCTGCCAGGATCCTCTCCAAGGCCATCGTGTGGCTGCACACACCGCGTGATGCAAAAAATGAACAATCGCAGTTCCAAACACCATCACGGTAGGAAACCTCGTGCACCGCATCATTATCACCGCGGAGGGTAACCGTCAGGGATTCAAACTGAATGCGTTCGCGCTCTTCGGCATAGACCTTCGCTTTTTCGATCTTTCCGATCATACCATAGTCCATAGATTAATCTCCTCGCTGGGGCGCCAGCTCGCGTTTTATAACAAAAACGCACGCGAATTGCGTGCGCTAGCAGGGCCATAGATTAAGTCGATATGAAGTAAGTGCCTCCATGGAAAAAGTATACACGATGAATGAATCGTGTCAATCAACGATTCCGTGACGCGGCCGGTGAGCTGTAGATCTTTTAAGGTTCCACGCGCAGCTCGGAGAGCTGTAACTTGTCATTGAGCCAACGGCCGTCTTGATCTATAATCATCGGCCTTTGATCATCCGCTCTGTTCTTCAGCGCGACCTGGACGCGGTACGTGCCCGGCACGATGGCGGGATTGATACGTAGTTCGTGCCGGTCAAGCACCACATCTCCGGGCGACCACTCCGCGGTTGAGGATTGGCCGGCCAACGGCCGCTCTTGCAGGGTTTCCATGATCCACCCGGTTTCGTCCAGCAGGCGCAGCTGCACATCATAATCAGGCAGCTCCTCACTGAGCGCCTGCCAGTAGAGGGTGATGCCCAACTCCTCGCCGGGGGCCAGCCGTCGTTGATCGTATTCGTATCCAAGCAGGAGCAGATCATTGGCAAAGTTCTGCCGCAAGGGGTTGGGGATCGCCCCCTGCTGTCCGTCCGCAGCGGCGGAAGGGACGACGGAGACCTCCTTCAGCGGCAGAGCATCTCCCAGCGCCGTTCCTTGCGCTGTGCTTACGCCCAGGCGATACCCATCGTCGGGCGCATAGAAACCAACGCTGAGCAGGGCCTCCGCCGGGGTATAGGCGACCTCGGGAATGTCAATGGTGATCGTCTCCTGAAAACGATCGCCAACCCGCCACTGGCTCGCCGGAAAACGGCCGAGGCCGGGGTGAGTGTCACGTTGGGCGATCATGAACCCCTGCTCGTCGATCAGGTGCACAAACTGCAGGTAATTTCCCGGCGGTTCGGCCGTCACTTCCCAATATAGAGTCACCCGCAGCGCTTCTCCCGGGGCAACCGTCTCACGGTTAACATCATAGCCGCGCAGAGTCACCAACCCGCCGAAAGAAGCATCGCTCTCCTGGGTGATATCAGTTTCTAAGTACGCCGCCGGGCGAGCATAAGCCGGCTGCAAGTAACCGAACAAAGCGATCAGAGAAATGAGCAGCATACCGCCCCCGACTACAGCCGTCAGAATGAGGCCACGGGATGCCCTATCTTCCTGTTGTACGGAAGGAAGCAGGGTTAGCCAGCGGCTCAGGCCATAGATCATCAACAGCGCCAAGGAGGGCAGCGCGGGGAAGAAGAAACGGCCCATCGGCCCGGCCGGGCTGACCAGCAAATAGTTAAAGATCACGGCAAAAAAGAGCACGACATTGGCCAACAGAATGAACAAATAGGGGGCGTAGGTTGTAAGTTCCTCTTTGTCGCGCTGCAAGAGGGGCACAAACAAGCCGAGCAGGGAGAGAATGCCCAGCGCGCCCAACAGGTTATAGATGAGGGAAGGCAGCGGAATCTGCCCGTAGCCAAAGCGCCCCCATAGACTGGTCCATACGTAGGGCAGTTCTATCAAGGCAAGCTGCCAGCTGTCGGCAGGATCGCGCACGCCCCACAGCTCAGTGAGGCGCTGGATGCCGGTCGGTTCGCCATACAGCACCTGGTTGCGGGCGAACCACCAACCGGCAATCAGGAAAGTAAGCAGAATAAGAAGGGCATTGGCCACGAACCACTGTCGCCACTGCTTTTTGCGCCAGGCGACCCAGGCAAAGGCGAGCTCGATAGTGATAACAATCGCCGCCAGATTGAATTTGCTCATCAGGGCCAGACCGTAGAGCATGCCAAAACGGAGCCCCCAGCGCCAGCTCAGCCCCGCCTCATCGCGCAGCAGACGCACAGCGGCGAGGGTAATCGCCGCCCCGGCCAGGGCGGCGATTACATCATTGTTGATCGCCGCTGACATATAGAGGAACATGGGGTTAAAGGCGACGATGGCCGCGCCACCAAGGGCCAGGGCCGGTCGCTGCGGCCAGATCGTGCGGCCAATGAGGAATGTGATGAGAACCACGCCGGCGCCGATGAGGATATTGACTAAACGCGCCAGGTGGGCAGCCAGCGCCTCTCCCGACCAGGGAAAAGCCTCTTCTTCATTGTGCAGATACTGATTCTTGTTGTCCACGCCGACATCCCAATAGCGATGCGCCCAAAATGGGTTGATTTGCGGTTCATAGCAAAGGTCGCGCCCTGTATTCACCCAACCGCTGGCCAGGGCGGCGGCGGCATAGTAGAGCGGCGGGTGGTGCCCCTGGGCGCTGCAGCCGACTTCTCCCTGGACGGGCAGAGAGCCGCGCTGCGCTATATGCTGCACAAAGCGATAGTGGCGCAGTTCATCCGTGGCCTCGTGCAGCGGATTAACGACGCTGTAGGCAAAGCTCAAGGCGATGAAGAGCGCCAGAATCACCAGGATAGCCCATTGCTGCTGCCGTTTAGACACGCTTACTCCCCCAGCTCCAGGCGAATGTGGTCCTGCCCATCCAAAGTGAGAACTCGCTCATTGGTCAAGGGGTCATAGAGGCCGAACACGGCTGTGGCCCCATCCACATTCTCCACGGCAGGCAGCCAGTGGACTTGCAAAAAGCGGTCGCCATCACGCACTGTCTGCGGGTCAACCCACAAGCCATCGTCGCCAACAAGGAAGCGCCCCTCTTTGTCTTGCAGTTGGGCGAAAACAAGCAGCCGCGGCCCTGAGTAGATTCCGGGCGGCGGCGGGTTGCTGATCAGGGGGATGTGCGGCAGCTCGAGCCGGCCATCGACAGACCAGGCGAGATGTAAACGGCCGTCCTCCGCATTGTACGCGCCGCCAAGCCAGCACAAGCCATTTTCAAAACAGACCGGCCGCGCGGGAACGCTCATGGACGGCGTCTGATCAGAGCGGATCTGCATCAATCTATAGCCACCAACACCCTCCACGCCGGGCACTCGTTCCTGGGCCGCCGCATAAGGCAGCTCAACTTCAGGAAATCCGGCAAAGCTGATGGCCGGGGCCAACATCAGTGCGCGCCGCGGATCGTACCAACGTGCCTGGGCGCTTTCCGCCCGCTGCTCGTCCAGGCCAATGGTCAGGGCCAACCTGTCCCAGGGACCGGCGAGGAGGCCGCTGACGGCGAAATCCTGCAGATCGGGGTTCTCATTTAGGTAGCCGGCCACATCTTGAATGTCCGCACGATAGAGGAAGCGCGTCATGCCGCGCTGCGGCCATTCCATGTAATAGTCGGGCAGGTCGCGCGCGGCAACAGCGGAGACCAAGATGAGGGCAGTCACATAGGCAATCCACTTCCTATCTTGGGGCAGAATGCGCGCCAGCCACCACACAGGCAGGGCGAGAAGCAGATAGACGGCCGGTTGGGCGAGGATCGTATGGCCCAGACTGGCGGGCGGCACGCTGATAAACGCCGGGGAAATGGCGGCCAGCCACCAGATCAACAAGAATGCGGAAGAGAGACTTGTTTCATGACGGATCTCCTTACCCGATCCGGGCGGAAGCGCGTCCCCTCTGCGCAAGAGCAAATCAAACAGCGGGAGCAGCATAGAGAGAAACGCAATGAGCACACCTGACCAGAAGAGGATGCCGCCCAGCGGGCCAAAAACGGGCCGGTTGGGGATGTTGTACAACCACTCGTCGTCACCCGTGGCGTGATACATGCTCAAGGTAACGGCGATATGTTCCTGCAGCGGCTGGAAATTCCCTTCGCGCGCTTCCACCAGGGGCACGGCCAACTCGGCGACACGCGCCTCCGATTCCGGCTGGCGCGCCAGGGTAGCCACCAGGGGCAGCGCCATTAGGAAGGCCAGGCCAAACATGAGCAACAGCTCTTTCCAAAAGCGCTGCACAAGAGGGCGCTCAAAGAGGAATGCATAGACGAGGAAAGCCAGGAGAATCAAAGGCACGCCACGGCTGGCAAAATAGGAATAGAAACTAAGTCCCATAAAGAAACCAGCGAGGAGAAAATCTACCAGGGCGTGGATGGGATCTCTCTTTGCCCGGCCGCCAATGCCCAGGCCGCGCACGAAAAAGAGGAATGCGGCCAGAGCCAGCACAGGGAGCAGGATATGGCGAATGCCGGTGCGCGAATACATCAACGACCAGAAGCTGACAGCAAGCGTGCCCGCGGCCACGAGACCGGCGAGCGAACCGTACAACCTGCGGCCCAATAGGAAAGTGAGCAAAACAGAGAGAACGCCCAGAACGGCCGACAGCCAGCGAATGCCGGCCACGCCGGGCCCAAAGAGGCCGAGCATGTGGCCGTTTAGCACGTGATAGAGCCCTTCGTGTCCCGAAGCATCCGCATAGTAGACGGCCGCGCTGCCGTCGAGGGTATGTTGAGAAATCACCAACGAGTTGATCAATTCATCATCACGCCAGCCCGGAGGGGCTGTGTCCAAGTTCCAGAAGCGCAAAAAGACGGCCGCGAGCAGGATAACGCCCACCAACAGCCAAATAACCCAGGAACTCGCTCGCTCGCTCTGTAGATAGGGGATCATGGGACAATTGTAACCGTGGTAAGTGGGGCCATATCTGCCCCTGCAAACTCGCCGGACAGCAGAAGACGTTGACCGTCGGGCAGCGAGTAGACGCCGGCGGCCAGCGTATACGTTCCCGGTTCTAGCTCTTCCGGCAAAGTGAAGGAGTGAGCCTGCAGGAACGTGTCGCCGGGCTGCCAGCTGTAGCCGGGCACATCGAGACGATCCGCCTGGGCGAGAGGGACACCATCTGCGCCCAGAAGATGGGTAAATATCACTGCCTCGGACAGCGGCTGCTGGGCCCGCCAAAAGGTCACCACGCTTATCTCTTCTCCCGGGGCCGCTTTTTCAGAAAGGAGTTCAAACCCGGCCAGGGTAATTGTATCGCCAAACGTGGCCTCGAGAGGCGTCAATCGCTCTTGCCAGGCATCAAGCAGCTCGGTACGGTTCAGATCATACAACTGCAGCGGCCGGTCGAGATCGCTTGCGCGTAAGGGCAGTGTCTCCACCAATTCGGCCTTTTGCAGATAAGGAGCCAGCACGGGCGAGAGCGGCGTAAAACCGGGGACAACCATCGCCGCCGACTCTTGACGGGGCAGGAGCAAACTCCCGCGGCCGTCGAACCAACGCAGCGTTACCTCCTCGTTGTCCAGTATCATTTCCGCCAAGGCGGGGCTGTGGTAGCGGCCCGGCGTTATCGTGGAGATAGCGACTTCACCTTCGCGGTTTCGGTTCACATAGTCGACGGCCGTAGCCATCGTCGTTTCATACTGCACGCGCACCTGCGGATGGTTGGCCCAGGTTTGGAAAAAGGCACGCCATGTAACCAGGGCCAGGGCCGCGTAAAGGAGAACAACCGCACTTACAGAGAGCTTACGCGGCACGCGCTCAAACCTACCGGTGATCCAGGCGATCACGCCGGCCAGCGTGATCGCCGGAAATAGGTAGATCAACGGCTGGACAGCAATGGCCTGGGTCATGCTCAGTGCCGGCCCGGTGATCAAAACGGGCGCAAAGCCAACGATGAGCCAGGAGAGGGCAAGGAAGGAGGCCGAGCCTCGCAGATTTTCGCCGCTCTCTTTGCTAACAATCATCCACCGGAGCGTCTGCAGCAAGCCGAGGACGAACAGAACACCAAAGAGCGGGGTGAGGAACGGTCGTTTGTAGATATTGTAGCGCCAGGCAGGATCGCCCTCGATAAAAAAGAGGCGTAGACTATCATAGGCCTCTTCGCCCAACGTGAGCCAATCTCCTTGTTGGGCGAGATACAGCGGCTGCGCCAGCTGCCTGATTCTTAGTTCCGCCGTGGGGTTAGACTGCAAATAAAGGAGCAGCGGCGCCGCAATCAGGAACATCACGAGCAGCATGATGGCGATGCGCCACCACATCTGCGGCACTAAGTCTCGCTTCTTGGCAAGCCAGTAGAACAGCATCGCCGGGAACACGATCCATAGTGCGCGGGCGGGTATATAGGTATAGAAGGTTAAACCGAGCAGAACGCCGGCAGCAATAAAAGGCAGCAGTCTGGCAGCGCCTCGCCAGAAGAAGCTGTTTCTTCCTGGCCCAACCAGATTCTTCAGCGCCAACCAGAACAGAAGCACAGCAAGCACGAAGATCATGGGCAGGAGGATGGAGCGCAGCGCCTGTCGCGAGGACATCAGCGGCCAGAAACCGACGGCCAATCCGGCGCCCGTCATCCAGGCAATCTCGCGGCCGAGGGCCAGCTTCACCCAGGCGATCATGCCGGCAATCAAGAGGATGCCGGCAAAGACAGACACCAACCGCGCGGCATAGATGGTCGGTCCCAAAAAGGACATGAATCCGGCGACGGTATAATCGTATAAGGGTTCACGACCGTAGCCGATGGTGAAGTAAATCTCGCGCAGCCCATCACTGGCGATCCGCCACGCGGTCAGGCCATGATCCGCCTCGTCATGGGTCATCCCAGGGGGAACGGCCGCCAGATCATGGAAGCGCAAGGCGGCGGCCAGCAAGAGTATCAGCAAAGACCACCCGAAACGTTCGATCCAGGGCCAAAAGGGACGGTTATTCATCACAGCAGGCGCACTATATAGAAATGAATCACGACCAACAACTACGCTAAATGGGTTTTAAGTCGTCGAAAGACCTTTATTGCGCATAGGGCAGCTATTGTACCGCCAAGTCAGGCGCCGCAGCTGCGCGTGGGAGATAAGGAAAAAGAAAGCAAAACGCCACGCTTGGCGTCAAGCGTGGCGTTTCAAATGGTTTGAGGGTTAAAGCTTAATCAGGCAATCGCCTTTTTCGCCACATCGACTACTTGCGAAAAGGCTGCCGCATCGCGAACGGCCAGGTCAGCCAGAACCTTGCGATCCAATTGGACATTCGCTTTCTTCAAGCCGTGGATAAGCTGGCTGTAGCTCATCCCATTGGCTCTCGATGCCGCGTTGATGCGTGAAATCCACAGACGGCGGAAGTCGCGGCGGCGGACTCGCCGGTCGCGATACGCATACCAGTAGGATTTCATCATGGACTCATTGGCGCGGCGGAACAGCTTACTGCGCGTGCCCCATTGGCCTTTGGTCATTTCGATTATTTTTTTGTGCCGGCGCCGGTTGACTACCCCGCGTTTTACTCGCATTTCTTGTTACCTCGCGTTTTTGGAGCCTGGGCACTTAAACGGTGAGAAAGGTCTCGCCATCAAGGCCAGGCAGCGTTAATTACTAATTCTTTGCCGTCTATGCGGGCGGATTGGCCCGATATTTGCCCAAGTAGGGCGCTAGGCGCTTAATACGTTTGCGTTCGCCAGGGGCTTTCACCTCAAGCATTCTGGAAAACAGCGCCTTGGTCCGTTTCGGCGTGCGGCGGCGCAGATGGCTTTTGCCACCCTTGGTACGCATGATCTTGCCCGTTCCCGTCATACGGAAACGCTTGGCGGCCGCTTTGTACGTTTTTAGTTTATACTTTTTCGTTTTTCTTTTCGGCATTTTATCCCTCAAAATAAAGAGCCCTTGCCGGGCTCCCAACATAAACTTCATTCTGTCGCAACCAGCGGAAACCTGTCTCTATACCCCAGCCTCGGGCGAGAGCATCATGGTCATGCGCCACCCTTCCAGGTTCGGTTTTTGTTCAACAACGGCGATGTCGCCCAACTCGTCGGCGATACCCTGCAGCATATCACGTCCGATTTCAGGATACGTGATTTCACGCGCCCGAAAACGAACCATGAACTTAACCTTCTTGCCTTCTTCGAGCCATTTGCGACCTTTCTTAACACCGATGCCACGATGAAAATCATCTGTTCTCGGGGTCAGACGAATCGTCTTGATCTCAATCTTCTTCTGGCGCTTACGCGCCTCACGCTCTTTTCGAGTCTGCTCGTAAGAAAACTTGCCGTAGTCCATGATCCGGCAAACTGGCGGTTTAGCATTCGGGGCAACTTCAACCAAGTCTAACTCAGCTTCCTCTGCCAGATCACGCGCTTTTTCTATCGGCACAACGCCATGATTTTGTCCTTCAGCATCAATCAAGCGTACTTCACGAACGCGGATGCGGCTGTTGATGCGATAATTGGGCGTCGACGGCGGCCTACTGATTTTGCGTCTACTTCTTTTAATGGTACCTCACTATCTTACTGTTTATATGGGTCGTTAAACCAATTTAACTGTCTATACAGACAACAAATAGCCCACTGGCACAGGGTCAGCAGGCCAAAAAATGATAACACAAGCGCGATGGGGCGTCAATCTCCGCATCGTTAAAATGGTAAATTGGGGCGTCTAGTGTAGAGAGCCTGAGAACAGGATGAGCCATGGGCGTCAAAAGAGGGGCGACCGCTCACTGGAACAGCAAATTGACCACGATAAGAAGCACAAACATGGCGCCAGAGACTAACAAGACCCGCTTCAGATCCTTGACGACGTAGGCGTATTCCTGGCGGAAGGATTCAGCACGGCTGTCCTTTGCCGATGTCCCTTTCGCAATCATCGCGTCCTCTGTCTCTGCAGGCTGCTCAACGCTGTCTTCAACAACTTGAGTCGCAGATGATTTCTTGTTCTTTTTTACGCGGCGAACTTTCTTAGCCATATTATTTGTCCTTAACAACCTGTAATTGTGCGCTGATTTCCAGGTTTGCGCAAACGTAGATTGCGAATCTGACAGCGGAGAGCCCCTCCAAAACAGCGGCGTTCAAAAACTTCTGCTGACTGCCTACCCTAGGAATCACCAACCAGAAGGGGCGGCCCAGGAAAGAGGGTCCGATCTGTTGGACTGGAATCCTCATGAATGGGCAGGCGCTCGCCTGTGCGGGGATCGTAGATGCCCATAACTGGTTGGTAAGCGCCCTGTTCTAAATCATCCGGCAGATGCAGCCGGTGGATTTGCAGGATCGTGTCCCCAGCCTGCCAACTCCACGAGGGCGCGTCCAGCGCATCCCGCTGGCTGACGATGCTGCCTGCTTCATCCAACAGATGCGTAAAGAAGACAGTCTCCGGTTGGAATGCGGGTGGGTGATCGGGGCCGATCTTTTGCGGATCGGTTACCTGCCAGGTAGCAAGCAGCTCTGCCGTTTCCCCCGCCTGAGCCTGGTCTTTTAACCAACGTACATCAACCAACTGCACCGCCGATCCAAAATCAGCCAGCGGTTGACCCACGGGCAGTTTGTCCAGCTTGAGCTCATAGAGGGTGAAGTGCGGATCAAGATCGCCTGCTCGCAGTGAGACCGTATCCAACCGCGAGAAATAGGCGGCAAACGCTGCATGGGGTCGCGTTGAAGCGGGGATAACAAGGTAAGCTGCCTCGCTTTGCGGCAGCAGCAGGGCACCGCGGGCATCGATCCAGCGGTAGCCCGCTGACTTCTCACCAGCAAGCAGCCGGGCAATGGAATAATCATGCGCCGGTCCAGGATAGACCGTGGAAATGACCAGCGGCTCTCCGGCGATGTCCTGCGCCTGCAAATAGGCCAGCTCCTCAACCAACGTATGCTGGTAAGCCCCGCGCACCTCAGCCGACTCTCCCCAACGCCCAAAGTAATCCTGCACAGTTACGACAGCCACGAAGAGCAGCCAGGCAGCAGCGCCAAGCGTGAGCAGCGCGCGCCGCGACAGGTGCAGTCTGTCGGCCGTGATGCGGCCAGCGGCAACAAAGCCGGCGGCGGGAAGGAGATAAACGGCCGGCAAAGCCGCTAGGTTGCGCGTCGTGTTGGCGGTTGCCCCGGTGACCAGCGAGGGGATAATGCCTGTGACAAACCAGAGCAGCAGGAAAGCATAGGCGGGTTGCCGCCAGCGCCAGAGAGCGACCAGCAGTCCGACAAAGAAGAAAACAGCAGTGACAACATCGAAGACAGGCCGTCCAGGGATATTATAGGCCAGGAATTGGTCGCCGTATCCGGGCCAGAAAAAAGCGCGGAAAGCTTCGCCGCTGTTGCCCAGAATTGGACCAAGATCCAGCGCAGCAATCTGGGCCAGGGATCCGCTGAGCATGGACAGCCGCGTCTGGGCATACGGGTTGTTGGACAGATAGACGAACATGGGCAGCAGCAGCAGCCCGCTAAGCATCAGACCGGCCAGGACAGGACGCCAGGAACGGCGGAAGTCGTTTCTGTATAGGAGGGCCAGATATCCCAGGAAGAGCGGGAACAGCAGCCAGGAAACGCGCGCTGCCAGATAAATATGGAAGGCGGCCACGAGGCTGAGGGAGAACCCTAGGACTAAGAAGACGGTGCGCCGGCGGTCGGGCGCAATGGGGCGGCCGGTGCCAGAGCTCTCTTCCGCACATGGCGCGCAGGTAATCTGCCAGAAGAACCAGACAGCGAGGGCCATGAAGAAGGGCAGCATGCCGGCACGCAGGGCTTGGCGGCTGGAAGCGAGCGGCCAGAAAGAGACGGCAAGCAGGCCGGCGCCAATGAGCGCGGTCGTCTTGTCAAAGGCCTGGCGCGCCCAAACGGCCGTTACCGCTATCGCCGCCATGCCAAAAAGTACATTGACCAGGCGCAGGGCGAACAGATTCTCCCCAAACAAGAACATACTTGCGGCAACCGTATAACTGTAGATAGGCTCACTACCGTAGTTGAGGGGGAAATAGTAACGCAGGACGCCGTCCAGCAACTCTACCGCTTCACGGCCGTGATTCGCTTCATCATGAGTCAATCCCGGCGGTATCTCCGTTAGACGGAACAGACGCAAGGCCAGAGCAATCAAGAGGATGGCGATGAAGAGTATGAGGGTTTTACGCATCGATTCTGCGTGCAAAAACGAGTGGGGCGGCGGACTTAACTATTCTTAGCAACAGCGAAGAGTTCCCGTTCAAAGAACCAGCGAAAAGGTGGTACATCAAAAGCAATGCGCCGCAGTGCAGCCATCATGACGTTCTCGCGGCGGTCCTGGGGAGGAGAATCAAGCCAGACCTGAACATCCTCAAATCCAGATTCCTTCAGTGTACGCCGCATACTGAGGATATCTTGTTCATTAACGTGAACCTCTTGATTGACGGGCGTGATCGCGCGCGGATCGACAGGGTACAGGCCTCCCTGGCCCATCAAGGTGCGGACGCGGCGCACCCAGGGATAAGCATAGGCATCATACCAGCGGTTGGGTGCCGTATGCACAACCAGCCGCCCCCCTCGTTTAAGGACCCGCCGTATCTCCACCAGAGAGTGCGCCAACTCCCAAGGATGTAGATGCTCGACGACATCGAACATCAAGACACGATCGAAATAATCACTGGGAAAAGGCAAAGATTTGGCATCAGAGCGGCAGACACCAGCGGCAACCCCGTGATCCCCTTCAGCGCGCTCCCGTTCCGATTGAATCACATCGCGCGTCATCAGCGTGGCAACTTCCGCATAGTCGATTCCAAAGGCATCAATGCCCAGACTCATGCAGTGGCGTATGATCTCACCACGCCCACATCCAACATCAAGGATGCGCATGCCCGCTACAACGCCCGCCATGGCGAAGGCATCGCGCAGGCGGCGGGAGAGATGTTGACCCTCCGATTCCAGGAATTCGTCATACCCTTCGCAGGCGGTCAAGAAGTATTCTTCCGTATAGAGGGTAGAGGGCAGGGGTTTCTCTTGGTTAGGGCTCATTTAATTTCTAATATTCTTATGATGAAATGCTGGCATTATAGAAGTGCAGGAATCAAGTTGCAAATGACAAAGCGACACTTAATCCTCCCCTATAGTACCCCGCGAACGGCTGAACGGCCGTACCATTGAAACTTTTCCAATAAACGTGCGTAAAGTTGAATAAGTTTCAGGAGATTGGAGCATTGAACGAAGAGCAGGTCTGGCTCGAACAGGCCGTGAAAGGTGACCAAGTTGCCTTTGGAAAGTTGGTGGAAGCATACCAGACGCCAGTTTACAACCTGGCCTACCGCATGCTCAACAACTCCGGCGAGGCTGAAGAGGCTGCGCAGGAAGCATTTATCCGTGCCTACACGCGACTGGAAAGTTACGACCCGGCACATAAGTTTAGCACCTGGCTGTTATCTATCACCTCCAATTACTGCATTGACCAGCTGCGCAAGCGACGGGCGCTGCTCTTGTCCATCGATGAGCCGCTGCCACCGCACCCAGCCCTGCATAGTGACAGAGCAAAAGGTCCGGAGGCACAGGTTGTCATGAGCGAGCAGCAAATCATGGTGCAGTCGCTGTTATCAGAATTACAGCCAGAGTACCGGCAGGCCGTCGTCTTGCGGTACTGGTACGAACTCTCCTATGAGGAGATCGCCGAGATGATGGACACGACGGTAAGCGCCATTAAATCGCGCCTCTTTCGAGCGCGCCGCCAACTGGCTGAAATAGGTATCGAACAGGGCCTTGTCCCAGCCATGGAAACCGTGCTCGCATGATTTGGAGAAGAGAAGAGAAATGATGGGAGTGAATGATGGAACACGATGATGTATTCGCACTGATGATGGACATGCTCGATGGTGAGGCTACACAAATGCAGGCGCAGTCTTTGGAGGCTCACCTGCGCGCATGTCCTGGATGTGATCGTGAATGGCGGGCGCTTGTCGCCATCGACACACTGTTCCGGCAGACGCCGGCCTTAAGTCCGGCGGCCGACTTTGTCGGGAAAACATTGGCCCGCCTGCCCAATCGCCGCGCCCGTATCTGGGCAATGGGCGCCGTTTATGGCGCAATTCTGCTCGGTGGGCTTGTGCCGCTGGCCATTCTGGGTTTGCTGGTTTACCGGCTCATGCCCGTGTTGACGCAGCCGGCACTGGTCAGTAGTGTTCTGGGATCGCTGCAGACCACCTACCGCACAACAGGAACTGTTTTGGGCGCACTGGCCAACGGCGCGGGTGAAGCGCTGGTGCAGCAGCCCACTTACCTCGGCTGGATGATAGTTGTCGCCGGGGTAATTTTCCTTTGGGGTGGCGTGTACCGGCGGCTTGTGCTGCCCGGGGCGCAGCGCTAATTGCCAGCTTATTGCTATGACGACTCTGGGCCATCTATCTTTATTATCAATTACGCCCAGGCTCGATAAGGGAGTTTTGGAAGAATGAGAAGAGTAACTTTTGTCATCCTGGTACTGCTGCTACTGGTGGTACCAATCAGCACAGCGGCGGCCGCGCCTTTGTTTGACACGACGGTCGGCGAGAATGAAACGGTCAATAACGACGTCATTGTCTTCGACGGCGACTTAGAACTAGAAAGCGGCGCAGTGATCAATGGGGATGTCGTCATCTTCAATGGCGACGTGAGATCAGAAGGCACGATCAATGGCGATCTGGTTATCTTTAATGGCGACCTGGAAGCAGTTGGAAACGCGACGGTCAATGGGGACTGTGTACTTCTAAACGGTGATGTCGAGGATGATTCCGTGAACGGCATCCGCTGCACTAACATTGAAGGAGGCGCGCTGAGCGGGTTGGTTCAGGCAATCCCCCCGGCCGTAATCGATCCCAAAGCAATCCCGGATGTTGCGGATGTTCCGGCAGTACCTGAGGCGCCGACCGCGCCCGCCGTTCCTGATGCTCCTCGAGAGATCAGACAGCAATCGCGCCGGTCAAATGCTGGGCTTGATTTTGTCGGCGTGGTTAGCAGCACGTTGTTGATGGGCCTGATCGCGCTCGCTGCCGGCTCCCTGTTCCCCAACCATCTACAGCAGGTGAAGTCAACGGCAAAGAGCAAACCGTTTGCCAGCGGCGCTGTGGGCATCTTGACCGCTATTGCCGTGCCCGCATTGGCCGCGGTGCTGGCCCTCATATCGGCCGTCCTGGTTATCATCTGTATCGGCCTGCTGGGCTTTCCCATCGTCCTACTGATGCTGCTGGCTCTCGTTGCCGCGGGAATCTTCGGCTGGATCGCCATTGGCACGCAGCTGGGAGAGCGTCTATTCAACAATGGCAAACAAAGCCTGGCCATGCGCGCTGCGTTGGGCACGATGCTGCTCACCTTTGCGCTGGGGCTGCTGGGCATGCTGCTGCCCTGGGTTGAAGGGCTGGCAGCGATGGCCATCGGCGCGGTTGGTCTGGGCGCCGTCACCCTCACCCAATTCGGCCGCAAACCGTTCCCTCCGCAGGATGAAGTGGTTGAGTTTACCGAGGATGAGGTGAAGATCGCCACCGTCCTGGAAACACTGCCCGACGAGGATGTTCCACCTGCGAAAGGGTAATAGCTTTTAAGAAGTTGACAAGAAAGAAGCGGAGCCTGGTTCCCCAGCTCCGCTTTTTCTTTTTCTGTTGTTGTCTAGATGACGAATCAGCCGGTATTCTTCAATCCGGAGGCGATACCGTTGATGGTCAGGAATATCGCCCGCCGCAGATCCTGCCCTTCCGGGCCATCGGGATCGGGCAGCGCACGCAGGCGGCGCAGCAGGCTGACCTGGATGAAGTTGAGCGGATCGACGTAAGGATTGCGCTGGCGGACGGATCGCTGCAGAACGGGATCGTTTTCCATAAGCGTTTGCTGCCCCGTGATGGCCAATACCCACTTGTGCGTCAGTTCAAAAGCCTCTTCGATGGTGCCGAATATTTCTTCGCGGATTGTTTCATCTTCTACCAGACCTGCATAGAGACGGCCGATGCCCATGTCCGCCTTGGCCAGGGAAACCTGGGCATTGTCGATTACGCCCTGGAAAAAGGGCCATTCGCGATACATTTCTTGCAGCAAGTTTCGCCCCTGCACGGTGCTGCCAAACGCGGAAAGCGCGTGGCCGACGCCATACCAGCCGGGCAGAACGTGGCGCGACTGCATCCAGCTGAAGCCCCAGGGAATGGCACGCAGGCTGTCAAAGGTCGCCTGCGCCGAGCGTCTGGAGGGGCGGGAACCGATATGCATCTGGCCAATCTCATGCATCGGCGTCGCCTGGCCCCAATAGGTCAGCAGCGCCGGGGTCTCATAGATCAGCTCGCGATAGGCCTGGTAGGAGATGGCCGCCAGTTCATCCATCGCCTCTCGCCATTCCACGCGAGGGCCATCCTGAACCACATATTGCGGGGGAACACTGGCCATTAACACGGCATGCACGACCTGCTCCAGATGACGGCGGGCGATTGCCGGATGCGCATAGCGCTCGTCAATCACTTCACCCTGCTCCGTCACGCGGATACGCCCGTTGACTGACCCTGGAGGCTGGGCAAGAATGGCGCGGTTGGCCGGGCCGCCGCCGCGGGCGATTGTCCCGCCGCGGCCGTGGAACAAGGTCAAAGTGACGCCGGCATCGCGGCACGTACCGGCCAACGCTTCCTGCGCCTGATAGAGCTCCCAATTGGCCGCCATATACCCGGCATCCTTGTTGCTGTCGGAATAGCCGATCATGATCGTCTGCTCCCGCCCCAGGCGGTCAAGATGCAGCGCGTAGGAAGGATTGTTGAAAAGCTTGTCCATCACTTCCGGCGCAGCTTTCAGGTCGGCCCGCGTTTCAAAGAGGGGGACGAAGGTCAATCCTTCGCTCTTGTCGCCCTCTCGCAAGCACAATTGGAACCAGTAGGCAAGGAGCATGGGCGCCAGGATATCTTCAGGGCCGCGCGTCATACTGACGATGTAAGGACCAATGATCTCGCCGCCGTAGAAATCGACGGCGCGCTTGAGAATTTCAAATAGGGCGATGGTTTCTCTACTCTCAGGCGACAGATCAGACAGGGTGTCCAGCTCGGGGATGGGGCTGGTCAGCAGCTGCGTAAGCACCTGTTCTCGCTCAGGACCGGGTAGAGATCCAAAATCATGCACGAGGCCCAGCTTGGCCAGCAGTTCATAAAGAACGGCCGTGTGATAGTCGCTGTACTGGCGAATATCCAAGACGGCGGCGTGCAGACCAAAGATAGCGGCCTGGTTTCTAATACGCGCCAAATCCGTATCAGCCACATCGCTCAGACCGAGGTCACGCAGGGCCTCATCCATCTCGTCCAGAGGGGTGAGCAGATCACTCTTTCTACGCATTTGCAGCGGGGGGTTGGATAACCCCTTCAGGCGCGAGACCATGTCGCCGGCTGACGCTTCGGCAAGGGAGGCACCTAGCATCGCCGCCCAGAGGCGGAACGGCTCCTGCGGGTAGCGGCTGCGCAGGTAACCGAGGTGATCTGTCGTCGTGCTCAGACTGTCCAGCGTGGGGCTCGTTTCATCGTTTATGTCGATGAGCTCATCGGAGAAACTCAACGAGCGATCAAGCAGCTTGGCCTGGGCACGGAACTTTTCTACGGTCAGGCCGCGATGCAAACGCAGCGTTTCCGCAGTCACGTCCGCAGTCACGTTCGGGTTGCCGTCCCGGTCGCCGCCAATCCAGGATCCAAAGGAAACAAACTGTTCCGGCGCCGCCAACTCCGGGTAGTAGCGGCGCAGAGCAGAAGCCATCGCTTCGTATATCTGCGGCAGGACATCCCAAATGGTGACGTCGAAATAATAGAGTCCCGTGCGCACTTCATCCGTCACCGATGGTTTTACCGTCCGGCTGCGGTTGGTCAACCAGGACACCGTCACTTCGGCCGTAATCTGCTCGATGAGGCGCTCGCGCTCGGCCGGCAAGATGTCGTGTATTTCCAGATCGCTGAGCGCCTTGGCGATGCGCCGCAGTTTGGACAACATCGTTCGCCGCTTGGCCTGGGTTGGATGAGCGGTGAAGACAAGCTCGATCTGCAGCCGCTCCAGCAGGCGCCCCAATTCATACTCGTTAACACCCATCTGGCTTAAGCTGGCCAGGGCGGCGCCAATTGACTCGGCCAGCGGCTGGGGGTACGCCGCCCCTTCCCGCGCGCGCAAGACGCGAACACGATGCCGCTCCTCGGCAAGATTGATTAGTTCAAAATAGGACGTAAATGCGCGGGCGACTAATTCAGCTTCTTCCCCGTTCAGGGCGTCAACGATCTCTGCCAATCTCTTGTCAACAGCCGGGTCCTCATCAAAACGCCTCGTCTTGGTAAGGGCGCGGATGCGTTCTTCCAGCTCATAAATCTCGATTCCCGCCTGGCGACGAATCACACGGCCCAATATGTCGCCGAGCAAATGAATATCACGGCTTAAGCCATCTTTGTCATTGCGATCCATAAATAATTGTTCCCTTGACTTGGTTTTCTCTAAAGATGGTAGCAAGAGCGTCGCAAGACAGCAATGAAGTTGTGCCTATGCTGATCTTTGTACGTATGCGGAGGAACTGCTTGTGCTGCCGACACCCCAAGGTCAATTCACCGGGAAGGGCAGCGGGTCCCCGTCTAATCCGGCGATCAAGTTCTGCACGGCCATCATGCACATCTTCGTACGCGACGTTGTCGTGGCGCTGGCAATGTGCGGTACGATAATGATGTTCTCCAGGGACAGAAGCTTGTCGTCGGTGGGGATGGGTTCGGGATCCGTTACGTCCAGGGCCGCGTAGGCGATCTGCTTCTCCTTTAGCGCCAGATAGAGCGCATGCGCATCTACAATGGGGCCCCTTGCTGTATTGATGAGCACGGCGGTTGGTCTCATCAGTTCAAATTCGCGTTCAGCGATCAAGCCGCGCGTTTCCTCGTTCAAATTAACGTGCAGACTGACGTAATCTGATTCGCGCAGCAGATCGTCAAGCGTACGATATTCGGCGCCATAGGTTTCTTCCGCCTCGAAATTGCGCCGGCGGTTGTGATAGAGAATCTTCATATCAAAGCCCTGCGCTCGTTTGGCGACAGCCTCTCCTATGCGGCCCAAACCAATCACCCCCAGGGTCGCCCCGTTGACATCTTGGCCAAGCAGCGTCGTTAGGCCCCACGTATGCCAATGCCCTTCACGAACATAGTCAATTCCCTCACCAATTCGCCTGGCCGCAGCCATAAGTAACGCGAAAGCGAAATCGGCCGTGGCCTCGGTCAAGACGCCTGGTGTATTGCCAACAGCGATTCCGCGCGCTGTGGCCGCGGGAACATCAATATTGTCATACCCCACAGCTATCTGGCTGATAACCTTCAAATCTGACCCGGCTTCCAGCAATTCTTCATCGATCTGATCAGTCAACAGACAGAGCAGCCCATCCTTGCCACGAGCCTTTTCCAGCAGCACGTCATAGGGTGGGGGCGATTCCTCATCCCAACTCTCCACCTCTACATGGCGGGTCAGTTCCTCCCACGCCACGTGCGGCAGTTTTCTGGTGACGAACACCTTTTGTCCCGGCTGCTTAGCAGCGTTCATGGTTGCCTCCCATGCCATTGATCACAGGCATCTCTCAATTAATAGAAGTTGACGAGATACTCTATAATACAGGCGAATCGGCCGTTTGACCTCGTAATCGGCCTTTCAAGGATCATGACTGCTCGCCTAACAGACGTCGAAAAGATCAACCGCTTACCCTGGCTCATCGGCGCACAAACCTTGAATATTGTCTTTGTGCTGTTGACCTTTTCCGGTTCCGTCTTTATTCTTTTCCTCGACGAATTGGGCATGGACGATGCACAGATAGGCTTTCTTTTGGCCATCGTTCCTTTTCTAGGCATCATCGCCCCCTTTATCGCCCCCTCTGTGGCCCGTTTCGGGTACAAGCGTACGTATATCACATTTTGGACAATTCGTAATTTTGTTATCGCCTTCCTGCTGTTTACGCCGCTTGTCCTCCAGCGCTACGGCACCACGGGCGCTTTCATCTGGGTATCCGCAATCATCATGCTTTTCGGCATTTGCCGCGCGATCGCGGAAACGGGCGGCTATCCCTGGCGCAAAGATGTGGTGCCCGACAGCATCCGCGGCAAGTTCAGCGCGGTGAACAGCATGAGTACGACGGCGGCCAGCGTCGTCGTGGCCATCGCTGCCGGCTATGTCATCGAGACAATGGTGGGGCTGCGCCCTTTCATGATTTTGATCGCCATCGGCGTAGTCGTTGGCCTGACCTCAATCATCCTCTTCATGCAGGTGCCAGCCGAGGACGGCAGCCAGCGCGAAGGGGGCAGCAGAAGTCATTTTGCGCAAATGAACCGGGCCTTGCATAGCCCCAATTTCTTGCTTTTCCTGGCTGTATTGGGATTGGCAACGATCGGCGGATCATCAGTGATTTCATTTGTGCCCCTTTTCATGAAGGATCAGGTCGGTTTGTCTGAAGGGGTGGTCGTTTTGCTAACCATTGGCACAGCCATCGGCGCGCTTGTTACTTCCTTCTTGTGGGGCTGGGCCGCCGACCGCTATGGCAGCAAACCGGTCATGCAGATGAGCCTCAGCCTGTTGATGCTCCTGCCCATCCTCTGGATCCTGCTGCCACAGCGGAGCATAGCCAGCGCGCCCCTGGCTATGGCGATCGCCGTTGTCGACGGCGTGGCCACCCTCGCCTGGCAGATTAGCTGGACTCGCTATCTATTCGTCAATGCCATCCCGCAGGCGAATAAGACGGCTTACCTGGCGGTTTTCTATGCCTGGTTTGCCATTGTCAGTGGCTTTGGCCCCTTGCTGGCCGGCCAAATCTTGCGCATTTCCAGGAGTCTGGAAACAGCGAATGGGCGCCTTTCCGCGGATCCCTATACACCCTTGTTCGTCTTGAGCTTCATTCTGGTCTTCATCGGGGCGCTCATCGCCGGCCGGCTGCAAACAGAAGGCAACACGACCTTCCGCCACTTCGCGGGCATGTTTTTGCATGGCAATCCGATTAAGGCGCTGCGCCTGCTCGTTCAGTATAACTTCTCCGGCGATGAAATGACGCGCGTCATGGCCACGGAACAGATGGGAGATGCACAGAATCTGCTCAGCAGCAATGAATTGATCGAGGCGCTGCATGATCCCAGCTTCAGTGTGCGCCAGGAGGCGATTCACTCCATCGGCCGTATGCCGGCCAATGATCAACTGCTAGACGCGCTGCTGGAGGTGTTGGAAGATCCAGAATCGGAACTGAATATTTCAGCGGCCAGGGCATTAGGGCGGCTGGGCAACCGGCGCGCGATCCCTGCCTTGCGGCGCACGCTCAACGCAGGCTACAGGCCTCTGGAAGCAAACAGTGCACGATCGCTGGCCTCACTGGATGACCATGCAAGCAGCGCCCAGTTTCTAAACAAACTACAACATGAGCCAAACCCTCGACTGAGGCTGGCCTATGTCTCGGCCGTGGGCAAACTGCGCATCGAGGAAGCGCTCACGCCGCTTTTTCTTTTGCTGGAAAAGGCAGGGTCAGAGGTTGCCAGGGGCGAGATCGGCCTGGCCATTGCGCGCATCGTGGGCAACGAGAAGTATTACTTGCAGCATTGGCGGTCGTTAAATACAGACTTCAACACGGCCACCGCCCAGGCGCTTCTGGCCATGCAGAAACCGGCGGAACGCTGCGGGATGCTCGATCTGGCGGAGATCGCCGAGGTCAGCGCCAAAAGCTTTTCCGCCGGAGACAGCGCGGCAGGCGTGACCAGCATGATCACGATGCTGCACTGGCTGTCGAAAGAGGATCTGGACGAGGCAACGCTCGCCGTTCTCTCTTACAGCATCACGCAGTTACAGGAACATGGCGCGGCAAGAAAAGAGTATATCTTGCTCGCGCTCCATGTTCTGGATGTGGCCTTTGAACAGCTAGGAACGGGTTGACAGCGGCGACGCTGCAGCCCAGCTAGACCAAGCTCCCCCCGGTCTAGCTAAATCACGTCAACAGATAGGTCAAAGATCTGGCCCAGCATCTCAATATCATTGAGATAGTGGCCCGTCATCAGCAGGTAATGATGTGAAGAGACATTCTTCACCAGCTTGTGACCGTCGGAAATGCGCAGCACACCTCCGGTCAGGCAGTCAGAATCCGGGTACTCCGCGTACCCCTCTATCGACCCTTCCATGACCACGATGCTCTCCATCGTCGGCTGCAGCTTGGCCAGCGTCATCGGCCCTTCCGGCAGCCGCGCATCGATCGCCGTCGCGTTCTCATCCACGATGGCCAGCACCTTGCTGCGCAGCGTCCACTCCGTCGAGAACGAGGTCGGCAAGACGCCCAAATAGCCGCAGTGCGCCACGAGCACATGGTCTTCCGGCGCTTCCGCCACCGGCGGGAAGTCGGGAATGCGCTCATGCTTCAACGCCGCCTGCCCCATCAGGAAGGGGTAGAGATTGGTCATCATGATCGGCATCTCCAGTGAATTGTGCAGCACGTACTTGGTGATCATGGATAGGATGTCCGCTTCGCACCCCCAGATCAGCCGCCGCTCCTGATAGAGCATGTTCCAGGCCAGGCAGGGCGTCGTGTCGGAGAAGTAGGATTCGTTAAGGCAGTTGATGCCCACCGCGCGGATGCGCGGGTCCGCGTCCAGCTCTTCGCTGAGGGCGATGTATACTTTCACCGCGCTGCGCAGCTGCTTCGGCGTGATTGCGCCGATATTGATCGCCCATTCGGCGATCACGCGGTCGGCCGCCTCATCAGGGATCGTCTGCGCGTAAGCCCCCAGCGCCTTGAAACTGCGCTTTTCCAGCTCGATGCCGAATTTGGCGATCATGCGCTGGATACATTCGTCTTCAAACCAGTAGAAGCGCTTGAAGATCTCCGCCTGCATCCCGTCCCCGGGATCGTCCTGGTAAACGAGGAATTTCGTTTCCTGCAGCTCTCGCTTCACGCTCAACGCCCGGCACGCCTTCTTTGTCTGCTCCAGGCTGTGCGGCGCGATCGTGGGCACCCCTTCGTTGCGCAGGTAGCTGCAGATCTCCCAATCCCACATGAGCACGGTGCCGAACTCGGAGGTGATGACCAGGATGGGCATGGCGATCGCCTTGAATTCCGCTAACAAGCCATAAGCTTGGTTGAGGAACTGGGGAAAGATGACGGCCTCCGCTTCCGGCAGCTCCTCGCCCAGGGCAACCGGCTCTAGAAATTCAGCGTCGCCGGCTAAGAGTTCTTTCAGCCGCGCCAGTTGGATATCAAATTCTTCATCGCGGCCTTCGGCAAAGTAAACGGGCACCAGACGTGCTTTCATCAGTTTCTCTCCTCTTTTGTTGCTACCGCCGAGTTGTCGCCGCCGCTTTGTCTAAGCGATCGAACAATTCCGGCGTCATCTCAAGATCCAACACTTGGAAAATCACGGCCGTCCAACCGTGGATAAAATAGACCCACCCATCCTCAACATGCAGGTTACGCGACTCCGCTTGTCGCAGCGCCTGGTGTAAGAAGTCCAACTCACCGCGGTAGTTGAATTCCCAGGCAATGCCGTTATAAGGAAAGACACAATCATCCGTGATTGGCGAACCAGGATGATCTTTGCCCATTCCTGTGGCATTGATGACGATGCTGCCGTCAGGCAGCTGGGCGACATCGTCGTCATTGATCTTTGGGTCACTGTTACAAATATATGCCACCTCGATATCCGTATCCAGTTTTTGCACCATCTCACGCATATGATCGAGGCGCGGTTGGCTGCGGTTAATACAGATGAAGCGCTTTGGGCGGTCCCCCTTATCCGGCTTATTGATCAAGTGCAGCAGCGTGGCCACGGCCGAACCGCCGGCGCCAAGGCACAAAACATCACCGCCGGTGCGTTCAAAGTAGCCAGGGTCAATGATATGGTCGAGGCTCAGACCGGCCGTGATCGGATCCTTGGCGTGCCCTTCGAGATTCCCATTCCGTTTCGAGATACTTGAGAGCTCGCCCGTTACTTCGGCATAGGGATCGAAGTAGTCAAACATGTCCTTGGCCGCATTATAGAGATCGATCTTGTGTGTCGTGACCAGCGCACCCAGGGAATGCGGATCTTGCTTGATCTGGGCCACAGCCTGCCTATAAACTTCAGGATCATCATGAATCTTACAATCAACGCCCTCGAGGACGACCTCGGGCCGTCCCAACTCTTCCATCCACAGGGGAAACACCTTGTTGATGGAGGAACTGCCGGTGGTAACACCGATGAAATACATGGTTGGTTGGGTCTTGGTTTCAATCTCGTACTGCTCTGTCATTCTATTTTCCCCCTATATGCGTCCTTAAGGATGGTCAATTCAATCTTCTCAAGTTGAAGCGCCGGGCTATGCGGCGCCCTGCGCCTGCTTCACTACCCGGTCAAACTCACAGGCTATATCGCTGATTGCCTCAAAATTACCAGCCTGAACCAGCGGTTTGGGACACAGCTGGCTGCCCGCGCCGACGGCAAAGGCGCCAGCATTGAACCAATCAGGGATATTGTCAATATTAACGCCCCCAGTCGGCATGAGGGGTATCTGCGGAAAGGGTCCGTGCAGCGCCTTCAGGTAGGTGGGCCCGGTCAAAGAACCAGGGAACACCTTGACTACGTCTGATCCCGCGTGGTAAGCGCGGAAAACTTCCGAGGGCGTCAGAGCGCCAACCATGATCGGCAGGCCGCAAGCGGCCATCGTCTGCACAAGCTCCGCCTCATACATGGGACTGACTAAGAATTGTGCCCCTGCGCGCATCGCCTCTTCAACCTGCGCGGCCTGGGTCAGGGTACCCATCCCCAGCAAGATGTCGGCACCATACTTCGCGGCCAACCGGGATACTACCTCCAGAGCATTGGGCGTCGTAAAGGTAATCTCGATGCCATTGACGCCGCCGGCGACCAACGCGTCAACGATGGCGATCGTCGTCTCCGGCGAGGGGCCGCGCAATACGGCAAGCAAGCCGGCATCTTTGATCCTGTCTAACGTGTCTTCCTTGGTCATATCTTCCTCGTTAAGCAACTGGGTTAAGGGGGCTCTCTCCGCGAAGAACGGCGAGGCAGTTGGCCAGGGCCATGCTGCCCATGGCGTTTGTGGCGCCGTCCGCGTGCGCGCCCATATGCGGCGTGGGAATAACTTGAGGCAAAGACAACAATGGGTTGTCTTTCCCAGGCGGCTCTATCTTAAACGCGTCCAGAGCCGCCCCTCCCAAATGTCCGGAAGCAAGCGCAGAATAGAGCGCCGCTTCATCAATCAATTCGCCGCGGGAGGTATTGATCAAGAATGAGCCCGGCTTCATGCGGCGCAAGAAATCTGTATTCACCATCTCTCTCGTTTCGGCAAGAACGGGTACATGCAGCGTGACAAAATCGGCCGAATTGAGCAGCTCCTCCAAGGTCGTCAGGGTAAGCCCATGGTCAGCCGCGAATGCTGGGTCAGCGGCGACATCGTAGGCGAGGACGCGGCAGTCGAACCCCGCCAATCGACGGGCCACCTGTTTGCCGATAGCGCCCAGGCCGATGATGCCCACCGTCTTGTTTTGCAAAGAGAAGCCCTTGGTTCTGGGCCACTGCCCTTCGCGTGTTTGGGCGGCAGCGAGCAGCATGGGCCGGGCGAGATTGAGCAAGAGGCCAAGAGTTAGCTCAGCCACTGCGACCGCATTGGCCCCTGGGGTGTTGGTGACAACGATCCCATTTTCGGCGGCGGCTTCCAGATCCACACGGTCGGTGCCGATGCCGTATCTGGCGATGACGCGCAGGTGGGGAGCGTTCTGCAGCGCCTGGCGATCAATCACGTCCAATCCGGCGATATAGCCATCGACATCAGGAAGCAGCTCGGCCAGCTGGCTGGAGGAGAGGGGTTTGCCGGTCGTGTTGTAGGTGACACGGCCGACCGCATTCTCAAGTTGGCGTATGAGATCGGGATCGCTGCGGCCAAATGAGGTCGGCGTCACGAGTACGTGAAAATTTTTCAACTCGTTCATGTGCTTGCGGGTTTGTTCCAGCGCGGGTTGTCGATAAATATGGGACGGTCGTTCTCTTCAACGATAAGTTTGCGAAAGCCTTGCTCTTCAATGGTGCCGTAGTCATGGCCGGAATTACCCGGATAAACGAAATAGGTGATCAGATCTTCATCCGCGCTGACATTGACTGATCGATGCGCCCAACGTGGAAGCACATAGAGCACCTTTCCGGGCCGCAGCTCTTCGATGGCCCATTCCCCCTCAGGGGTCTCCATGACCATATACCCATGTCCTTTCAGGCAGAGGTACACTTCGGCCGTCTCCAGTACGGTGTGGAAATGCCCCTTGGTCATAAAGTATTCGTCGCCCACCTTCCCCGGATGCACAATGGAAACACCGTTGAGCAGCTCACCCGCGATCTGCGGACGCCTTATCTCATAGACTTCATAGAGCAGCAGGTCTTCCTCAGCCAACTGGTCCTCAAAGGCCTGCTCATTCACATACTGTCCGGCCATCTTGCTAAGACGGCGTTCAATGTGATTGTCGTATGCGGAAGGAATAAAGGTGTTCTGGTCCAAATCGAAAGAGAAAGGAATCGTTTTCATCTCATAGCTCCTTGTTCAGTTCAATAGCAAGACGGTCACTAATGCTGCCACCTGTTAAGTCGTGTATTACCCCAGAGGCGAATCCCGCCCCGTGCAAGCGATCTTTGATTTTGGTCACAAACGAGACTGGCCCAGGAGAACCGCCCGTATAGGGCCACTGGTTTGTCAACGCCAGATCTGTGGCCAGGGCTATATGATCCGCGAAACCGGAGGCGATCATTTCGTCCAGCAGCGGCCAGACGTTGTTCTGCGGTTGGTACTTTGGCCTGACAAATGTATCGTATTCCAAGAGGACGCCGGCGGAGGCCAATTCGCGATGCAGGCCAACGTCCGGCCGCTTGTCAACATGGCAAAATATCAGGCGATCAGGCGCTAGCCCTTGCCGGATAAAGAAATCCAGGAACTCCTCGACAGCGGCCCCTTTCTCCGTATGCATCTCGATCGCCAGGCCGCTTTCAATACTGGCTGCGGCCGCTGCTTCAAAGAGCGCGAGCAGGGAGTCTGCCAGCGACGCCTCGGCGGCGATCTTGATGAATCCCGGAAACACAGGGTTCCCACTTTCTCGCGTCTCCGACAGCCCCTGCCGGCACTCGCCCAGGAAGAACGCCGCCGCTTCCTCCGCCGACAGCGCCAACAGCGGCGTCTCTTCCGCATAGTAGCGCCGCAGGTGAAAGCCGGTACAGGCGACAATATGCACGCCGCTGGCCTGCGAAATCGTGCGTAGTTTACGGCCGTTACGGCCGCACAGCGCCGGCTGGCAGTCGATGATGCTCTGCCCACCGAGCGCCCGGTAGGCGGCCAAATCACGGCAGATGCCGTCTTCATCATCGTGAATGAGTTCATCGAGATCGGCGCCGGCGACCGGTTCAATCCAGGCATGCGTATGGGCATCGGTGGTGCCCATTTGGTCGGGCGCGACATGGCCCAGGACAGTCCTCACGTGCTTCATGTCACGGTTCCAAGGTGACGCGCAAGTTTGACCCGTCGGCAGCCGCGTCATAGGCAGCAGCGGCCTCGGCCAGCGGAAAACGGGCCGTGACCAGCGGGGCAAGATCGAGACGCCCTGAATTGACGATGTCGGCCGCACGCAGGCAGTCGTAGGTGCTGCATGCGGTGGTGCCCGTAACCAGCAGTTCTTTGTAGTGAACTGTGTTGGCATTGAAGTTGATGGTGGGATCATCCTTGGGCAGACCGCCGAAGAAGTTGATGCGCCCGCCGATGGCGGCAATTTCCAGCGATGATTCCTGGGCCGCTTTGGAGGGCGCGGCGACGATAATTACATCAGCGCCGCGGCCGTCGCTTTCTTCCAGGACAACGGCCTGCAAATCCTCGCCGAGCGGATCGACGACGCGATCGGCGCCCAATTCCAGGGCTTGTTCCCTCCGCCCCGCTGCCGGTTCGCTGACGATGACGCGCAGCGCACCGCGTAAATTGGCGAGCTTGACGTGCAGGATCCCGATCGGGCCGGCGCCCATGACAACGACGACATCGCCATCGCGCACAGCAAGCGCATTCTGACCGCGCAGCACACAGGCCAGTGGTTCGATCAGCGCGGCAACAGCGGGGTCCACCTCCCCGGCAACAGGCATCAAATTGCCCTGCTGAAGGGCCAGCGCGGGAACGCGCATATATTCGGCAAACGCGCCATCAAGATTAATGCCGATCGCCTGAAAGTCAGGATCCATATTGTTGTTGCCGGATACGGTCGCCCGGTTGCGGCTGTTGCCCATGTTCGGGGCGACGAAGACACGCTGTCCTAGCTCATACCCCTCAAGCGCATCGCCAATGGCGGCGATCTCTCCCACGACCTCATGCCCGGGAATACGGACGCTGCCCGGCGGATAGTGGCGGTGGCCTCCTTTATAGATGCGCAGATCGGTGCCACAAATATTGGCGTTCAATACCTTGATCAGGAGCTCGTCGGGGCCAAACGCCGGCGTAGGAACTTCTTCGACACGGATGTCCCGGGGGCCATGATATACAGCAGCTAACATCGTCGTTCTCCTCTCTTACCGCTGCCAGGGAACCGCCAGTGTGGGGTCCATGATCTCTTCCAGCAGGACGGGGCGTTCTTCCAGCATCGATTTTGTACCGGCCAACACGGTAGCAACCGCCCAACGGCCGTCTTCGCCGCCTACGCGAGGACTGCTGCCCGTCTGAATACATTCTACAAAGTGCTTGATTTCATGAATATAGGCCCAGGCAAAGCGTTCCGGCCAGCGCCGGTAGATGGGCGTGATCAAACCCTGGTCACGATTGACGCAGACAATCACGTCCATACCCTGCATCGAGCCAATCTGCATAATGCCCTTTTTGCCGATGATTTCGACACGCGCATCGTACCCATAGTCGCACGGGCAGACGCCGGAAACATTGCCCAGGCTGCCCGATTCAAACTTGATTGTGGCGAACATGTTGTCGTAGAAATAGTCAGCATGCGCGCCTCGTTCCTCCCCCTTGAAATTCGCTGTCTCCAGGTAGATCCGCTTGGGGTTCGAACCCATCAGCCAGCGCACACAGTCCAGGTCATGGCTGTTTACCTCGGCGATCATGCCGTTGGAGGTACGGATATCGTTGGCCCAGGCGGGCGGCAAGCCCGGCCCGTGTGTGAGCGACTTGATCAGCATAGGTTCACCGATTTCACCGGCGAAGATGCGTTCCGATGCGGCCACAAATTCAGGATCAAACCGGCGCATGAAGCCCAACTGTAGGAGCAGGCCGCGGTTCTCGACAGCGGCAATGATGTCATCACATTCCTGGAGATTCATGGCCATGGGCTTCTCCAGGAAGATGTGCTTGTCGTGTTCGGCTGCCAGAAGCGCGAGCTGGCGATGGGTAAAAGTTGGCGTGGTGATGATCACGGCATCGAAGTCTAGCGCATCAAGGGCATCTTCAAGGCTGGCGAAACGGCCGTCGATGCCGAACTCCTCTCCTGTCTCATTCAGAACGGCCGTGGATGGATCGACCAAAGCCACAACATCGCCATCCGGCACGTAACGATTTAGCGTGCCCGAGTGCAGTTTGCCGACGCGACCCGCACCAATCATACAAATACGAACTCTGTCTTTCATTTGGAAAAATCGTCTCCTTCTGTTTAGTTAAGGGTGCAGGGTATTCACAAAGGCGTCAGCCAACGTCGCTTGCAGCACGATATGTTGTTCAACCAGCGGCTGGTAGCGGGCATGGTTTTCTGGATTGGGGAGAATTGCGCTGCCATCCGGACGGGCGTGCGTGATCGCCACCTCCGCCAGGTCGTCAAAGAGTCCGGCAGCCTTGCCGGCAATCATGGCGCTGCCCCAGCTGCCGAACTCAGATCGCTGCAAGCGCAGGTAAGGCACGCCGAGGACATCCGCCTTCATCTGATTCCAGGTGCTGCTGCGCGCGCCGCCGCCGATCGCGCGTGTTTCGTTTAGCTCCAATCCCGGCAGTGCTTCGCGCAGAATGCGCAAGTAGTAAGCATATTCAAAGGCGATGCTCTCCAGGATCGAACGCGCAAAGTGCGCCTCCGTATGGCTCCAGGAAAAACCGGTCCAAGCCCCGCGCATAGCGGGAGAAGCAGGGCAAATACGCCCCCCCAGATGGGGTGAGAAGAACAGTCCATCCGCACCCAATGGCGCGCCGTCCGCCAGCTCGATCAGCTCAGCATAGAGGTCGCCGGTTCGCGGCTGCGGCTGGCCGCGAAAGGAGTTGAAGAATGTGTCCCTGAACCAACGCAACGCTTGCCCCCCTCCCCCGATATAGGCTAACGGATTCCACAAACCAGGAATCACCGAGCGCATGGTGAGCAGCGCGCGATTCTGCACATCGGCCACAAAGGAATCGGTGGAGGCAGCCAGTACAGAAGCGGTGCCGGCAACATCAAAGACCATGCCCGGCGCAACAATGCCCGCACCGAGCGCATTGGCCGCGGTGTCCCCACACCCGGCGGCAATGATGGTCCCAGGCGCTAGGCCGAAGTCCGCGGCCGCCTGGTCGGAGACCTCCCCGATAACCTGCCAGGGCTCGACAATGCGCGGGAGCTTCTGCGGATCAACCCCTAGGGCCGTGCACAATTCATCTGACCAGGTTCCATTTTGCGCATCGCTCAAGGTAGAGAAGTGCAAAAAGGTGTAGTCAATGAAGGCATCATCGGCGCTCAGATTGGCCATGCGCCCGGCCACATATGCGGAGGGCATCACAAATTTGGCGACGTTTGCATAAGCCTGGGGCTGCTCTTCCTTCCACCAAAGCATTTTTGGCCCATGATCACAAGTGGGCGGGCAGCCGGTCAGGCGCGTCACGAGATCGCCATATTTCGCGTCTATTTCCTCTATATAGGGCTGGCAGCGCATGTCGAGCCAGGAGTCAAAGCGGGTCGCCGGCCGGTAATTTTCGTCAATCGATCCCACACCGGCCATCTGGCTGTCAAAAGCGAGGGCGGCGATGTGGCGGGGATCGATACCGCTTCCCTGAACACACGTCTTCGTAGCCTGGGCGGCCGTGCGATAGAAGTCCTCATTTTCTTGTTCCACCACCCCTGGTTCGGGCGTATAGATAGGCACTTCAAGCACTGCCTCAGCAATTAGAGCCCCGTCTCTGCTAAACAGGGCGGCTTTGGTGCTGCTTGTTCCCAGGTCAATACCCAGCAAATATTGGCTGATCATAAGACGATCCTCAGCGAGAGTTGTAATCCTGTCATCCTGTTATTACAAGTATAAGGAAAACAAAGATTTTATCAAGTAAACAAGTCAAATCTGTTGATTCTGACCGGCAGCGGATCGCTGCCGGTCAAGGCCCTGGCCTGCAACGAGGCGTCAAGAGGCGCTTGACCGGCAGCAAAGACATCCGCCACACTAAAGGAGTTTCGAAAGATGTTCAAAACTGCGGATGGCCTGGGGCACCGTGCCGCATTCAACGCTGAGCACGATATCCTTATCCACAGCAACCGGCGCGAGAATATCAATGATCTGTTTCCAGTCAATGACGCCGTCACCGCAGGCGCAGCCAACCGGGGTGCCGGTCACTTTGCCACGCTCAGCTTCGGAATGCTGGAGATCGATATCTTTGGCATGGACATGAATGACGCGCTCTTTGACATGGTCCAGCCACCCATAGGGATCGCTGAGGCCGGCGAGGTAGGAGTTTCCCGTATCGAAATTGATACCAATAGCGGGGGAATCAACCAGATCGTAAATACTATCTAGCCCTTCCAGCGTTTTGCTGTACTGCTGGTGCGGCTCCAAACCAATCATCACTCCGTGCCGTTCGGCGACCGTGGCCGCCTCCGTGAGCGTATAGGTCATCAGCGTGTAATCCATCTCTTTTGATGTCCACAACGGCTTTGGGCCTTCATCGGTATTGATCACGGGAGCGCCGGCATAATCGGCAAAGCGAATGGATCCCTTCAACCACTCCAGGCTGATTTCCGGTTTGCAGAGCGGGGCATGCGAGGAAAAACCGGAGAGCTTGAGGCCATTCTCTTCTACAACCTCACGCACCCACAGCGGATCGTCAAGTTGAGATACACTGTGATAATAGCCGGCTTCGCTGAGAAGCTCACGCCCCGTGTGCAGCATCGGCTCTACATACTCATACCCAATCTCGGCCGCCTTCTCAACACCCCAAACAAAGGGTTTGTCCTGGTGGCGGACTGCTTCCAGCATAAGTCCAATCTTTATGGCCATCGTTCGTACTCCTTTCTTGCTTTATTGTGCACTTATGGCTAGCTCTTGGCAGCTATTCTCTGATTCGCGTCGTCGACGAGGGCTCGAACCCAAACCAGGCTCTCCTCGATCATCGGACCACCCTGTCCTTCACATTCGATGCTGACAACGCCGTCATATTCAATATCAACCAGTATGTCAAAGCAATCCTTGATATTCTGCACATTGACACCCTGACCAATGACCGTGTGGCTGACGGCGATACCGGTCAACTCACCACGCAAAGAAGCAGCCAGTGATTCACTGACATCCTTCACATGCACATGGCTGACCTTGTCCTTGAAGCGATCAAGGAAGGCAACGGGATCCTGGCCGGCGATAAATGTGTTGCCCGTGTCCATGTTCATGCGCAAATAGGGCGAGTCCACAAAATCAAGCATGCGCGCCATGTAATCAGGCTTGGTTGTATAGTACCCATGCGGTTCAATATTGATGATGATTTCGTACAATTCGGCCGCATCAATGACCTTTTCGTAGATGCCCTTCATCATATCCAGGGCTTCTTCATCATTCATGCCTTGCGGCTTGGACATGAGATCGGTGGTGTCGATATGCTCGCAGCCCACGAGTTTCGCCCAACGAATCGAATTCAAGATATAGATAAGCCCCAAGGAAGGTCCATCGGGTGAAGAAACGGGAAAAGCGGCATCTAGCTGGGAGAACTTAACGCCGTAATCATCCATCTTGCGGCGCAGCGCCAGGGGATCTTCCGTCAGGGACACATGTGGCTGATAACCGAGGCCGTGCAGCCAGCTAACCCCGTCGATCGTGCCACATTCAATATAGGGCACATCATTCTCTTGTGCCCAGGCCAGACATTTTTCAAAATTCCAGTAGGAGCTGTTAAACGCGTCCGTGTGAAAACCTATTTCGATCATGGTCCCCTCTTCTCTATTGACTGTAGATAAAATTGTGGCAACTGTGTACTGGCTGGATTTCATCCACAGGGAATGCTATCCAGCCAGTACTCCTTACGGCGATCGATCAGATCATAAGAGACCCAACAGATCGCTCACGAATCAGCAACTACTCGGCCGTGCCGCCCCAACGCTCGGGGTAGCCAGGCATGTCTTCACAGCCACACATCGCGTAGTGCAGCGGCGGCATGTTGACGTTGGCGCCAAGATAGGCTTCCAGGTTATCCTGGTTAACGTCAGGCTGCGGCAGAACCCATGGGGACGGGATTTCTTCGCCATTCATGACCATCAGACCGGCCAAGATAGGTGTCCGCCACTGGAATGTCGGGAAGGTGGGCGCGATGCCCGTGATCCCTTCTTCCTGCCATTTCACCAGGAAGTCCTGCTGGTCTTCGCCATTGATGACCGGATACGGCTGGCCTGCATCCTCGAAAGCCTCGAGCGCAGCCACGGCCGTTGCCCCGGCATCCATCCACACACCATCGATCTGGCCGTGTTTCTGGATCGCGTCGGTGATAATCGTCTTCACCTTATCATTGTTGCCGTCGCCGAACTCAACAGAGACAACATCCAAGTTCGCTTCTTCGAAAACTTTCTTCGCACCGGCCCAACGCGTTTCCAAAACATCAACGCCGGGGAGAATGCGAATGGCCACGACTTTCGCACCTTCATCCAGATTGTCAGCCAAGAACTCAGCACCCAGAATACCAAAGGCGTAGCCGCCGATGGGCGAGATGTGGCTGACGGTGCAATCAGTCAGGACACCCCGATCGAAGGTGAGCACCGGCAGGACTTCGCAGGCCTCTTCCACGGCCGGGGTCAGAGCTGCTGAGGTGTTGGGCGACACTATGAGCAGATCACAGTTACCGCCGGCAACCAGGTCCTGGATATCGGAGATCTGTTTCTCGTCGCTGCCTTCGGCATCGACATGAATGAACTCTTCAATCTCAGGATGCTGCTCAACTTCGACTTCCATGTTGGTGAAGCCGACGACGCGCCAGGGGTTATTCACACCGGCGTTCGAGAAACAGAAGGTGTACGGCCCTTCTTTTGCGTACTCAGACGTGTCAACGAAGTTCGGCTCCAGATACTGCAGCCAAGGCTGGCCTTCCGGGCCTTCGGGCGTCGCACCCATGAAACGAAGCGAAGATTCCAGGTCTTCCTCGCTGAAGAACTGCTCGGCGACCATGGCCGCATCCATGCCCAGGCCGGCACCTGCTTCGGCGACTTCCTCGACCGCTTCTTCCATAGGTTCTTCTGCCGGCTCTTCGACGGCCGGCGCTTCAGCTTCTTGAGCAGGGGCTTCTGCCGGCTCTTCGACGGCCGGCGCTTCGGTGCCACCGCAGGCGACCAGGACGCCGACCAGAAGGACAGCGATCAGTGCAAAAATTAAACGTCCAAACTTTTTCATTGGATCTCTCCTCCAACTTGATGGTAATAGGGTTGTGGGTTGATAAAGTGGCGTGGGAAACCGACGGTCACGCCTTCCGTTCTAACTCCGAATATCCTACTAAGCACCACCTCCTTATTCATATATTGTCCAAGGTATTCTTGCATCCTAGCCGGCCGCTGCCTGTGCGTCTTGCAGAACTGCCGCGGCAGCACTACGTTGTGCGGCGCGTGCTGTAGGCGGTGTAAGCGACCGCGCTAATGATGATCAAACCCTGCACAGCATCGCGCAAGGGTTTGGGCAAACCCATCAGGTTCAAGAGTGTAAAGAGCAGTTCCAGGGCGAGGGCGCCGGCCATCGCCGCCGGGATATTGCCGCGTCCCCCCAGCAATACGGTGCCGCCCAAGACAGCGGCAGCGATCGTTTGCATTTCCAAGCCGGTCCCGCCCTCAATGGAGACGCCGGCGCGACCGCCAATAAGAATGCCGGCCAATGCGGCGGACACACCACAAATGATAAAAGCGGCGATGCGCACTTTTTCCACACCTACCCCGGACAAACGGGCAGCGCGCGGATTGTCGCCAATCGCAAACAGCTGCTTACCGTAGTTCAAGCGGTGCATGACCATCCAGAGGACAAGGCCCGTGACCACGAGAATGATGACCGCATAAGGAAACTCACGCAGACCAAGAAGGTCTTCGATACCACCGCGTCCCCACGCCCGAAAATTATCCGGCAGATAGCCGCGCGGAGCGCCGCCCGACCAATAGAGACCGATGCCGCGCACAATGAGCAGCATGCCCAAGGTGGCGATCAGGGAAGGAACTTTCAGAAATGTGACCACAGAGCCGCTGATCAAGCCGAAAAGCGCGCCGCAGCCGAGGATAAACAACATGACCCACCACGTACTGTTCGGATCATTGTTGGCCAGGATAGCGGCGGCGATCACGGAGAAAGTGGCAATGGACCCAACGGAAAGATCAAAACCGCCGGAAACGAGGACGTACACCTGCCCCGCCGTCATGATCATCAAGGGCGCGGAGCGTTCCAGGAACGTGAGGAAGTTGTTAGGTTCATAGAAAACAGGATTCAGATAGGCAACGCCCAGCAGCAAAGCCAAGACGACGTAGTAGACGGGATTGACCGCTGACAGCCAGCGCCACAGCTTGGTGAAAAACGAATCGGTATTGACGGGTACAGTTATCTGTGACATAGGTTATTACCTCTCAGGAGGGTTCCTGTATCGAACGGAAGGTGTAAAAACCAACAGCCAGTATGATGATGGCGCCGCGCAAGATCTGTTTCATGTAGGCGTCAATGCCAATCTGATTAAACATGGTATCCAAGAGACTGAAGATGAGGACGCCCCCCAACGTTCCCCAAACACCCCCCTTGCCGCCGGAGAGCGCGGTGCCGCCAACGACAACGGCGGCGATCGACTCCAGATCGTACAACCCGTCTGTCCCCACCCAGGGCGCGCCTGAGCGCAGCCGGCTGACGACAAAGAGGCCAGTAAGCACGGCCGTCATGCTGCAAATGATGTGCGCAATCGTTAAGGTGCGACCTGTACGCACGCCGGAAAGGCGGGCCACTTCCTGATCCCCACCCACTGCATAGAGATGGGCGCCATATTTTGTCTTGCTGAGAATGAACCAGCCGGCGAGTACGACAAGAAAAAGGACAATAACGGAAATTGGGAAAGGCCCGATGCTGTCATAGGCAAAGGATTGAAAGCTGCGCGGCACAGCGCCGGCAAAGTTCTCAAAAGCGGCATTCAGCATTCCTTTCAGAATGAGGCCGACACCAAGTGTGGCAATGAGGGGGTTGATTCTTAAGCGCGTTATCAACAAGCCGTTGACGAGACCAACCAGGGCACCAACGCCGAGGAGAACAATAACCGTCCACCACATGCGTGTCGGATCACCGGCCATGAAATAGCCGGCGCCAACGGCCGTAACACTGATCATAAAAGCCACGGAGAGATCAATGGATGCCCCGAGGATAACGAAGGTCTGACCCACAGCCACGATGCCCAGGGCGACGGAGCGGACCAAGATGTTGGTCAAGATGACCGGGTTGGTGATGAACAGCTGATCATCAACACCAAAAACGAGGTCCAGGAGGATAGAAAGCAGAAATATGATGAGAACAAAACCCCAAACTGGTGGAATTCTGCTGTTGTTCCACCACGCTCGCACCCTGTCGGCGAAAGATGGTGTCGTTACGCTTGGTGTTGCTGCTGTCATATAGTCTCTCCGCTAGGTAGATTCCACGCTCAAAGGATGCACATCAAACCGCGGCATCCCACTCCGTGGCCGAGCCCGTGGCCATATGCATGATGGCCTCTTCTGTGGCGCCGGCGGGAAGCTCCCCTTCGATGGTGCCGTCCCACATCACCACAATGCGGTCGCTCATGCCGATAACTTCCGGAAGTTCTGAAGAAATCATCAGCACGGCCGTCCCGGCGCGGGCCAGCTCACGAATGCGTTCGTGAATACTGGCCTTGGCCTCAACATCAATGCCGCGGGTAGGTTCATCAAAGAGCAAGACCTTGGCCTCAGTGGCCAGCCACTTGGACAGCACCACCTTCTGCTGGTTGCCGCCGCTCAGATACTGCACTTCCTGATCCATACTCGGCGCACGTACGTCCATATGATCGGAGACATCGTGCGCCAGATCCTTGTCCTGCCGTGTCCCGAGAGGGAAGGCACGTTCAAGCCAGCTCTGCAGCGTGCGCACCGTCAACAAGACGTTGTCATTGATCGGCTGCATCAAGACCAGCCCTTCATTCTTGCGATCCTCTGTGACAAAACCGAATTTCTTTCTGATAGCCTGTGCCGGTTTTTCGAATAACAGGGCCTGTCCTTCAATCTCGATAGCACCGGTCGTGAACGGATCCACACCAAATATGGCGCGGGCCAGGGCGGTGCGCCCGGAACCTTGTAGTCCGGCAACACCGACTATCTCACCTTTACGAATCTCCAGGTTGATGTGGTGGACCTCTTCATTGCCGCCATCGCGAATTGCCAGGGCCACATCTCCGATATCTTCAGGGAGCGCGCGATCGGGAAAGTAATCAGACAGCTCACGGCCGACCATCATCTCCACAACCCGACCCATGGTCAGGTTCTCGGTCATGTCGGTGTCAACCTTCACGCCGTCTTTCAAGATCGTAACGCGCTGCGAGAGATCAAATACTTCTATCAAGCGGTGTGAAATAAAGATAATGGCCATTCCCCGCGCCTGAAGGCGCAGGATGAGATCGGTCAAGATACCGACTTCATGCGAGGCCAACGCCGCCGTAGGCTCATCCATGATCAGGACGCGGGCATCATAGGAAATCGCCTTGGCGATCTCCACCGCCTGCTGTTCAGCCACGGAAAGCGTGCCCAACGGCGCATTGGGACTGATGATGTCCTCCGCTTCCAGCTGCTTCAACACCTCGATGGTGTCTGCTTCCATCTTCTTCTTATCAACCACACCGAAGCGCGTAGGCTCGCGGCCAAGGAAGATGTTCTCGGCCACCGTACGCTCAGGCAGCAAGTTGAATTCCTGGTAGATAATGCTGATGCCGGCCTGCTGAGCCTCCTGTGGGTGGTCAAACTCAACCCGTTCACCGGCAAATTGAATCTGCCCGCTGTCGGCCGTATAGGCGCCGGCGATGACCTTCATGAGCGTCGATTTACCGGCTCCATTTTCGCCAACAACTGCGTGTACTTCGCCAGGATAGAAGTCGACGGATACATTGTCCAGGGCCAACACCCCCGGGAAGCTTTTGGTAATCTCTCTTACCGTCAGAATGGGCTGACCAGAATCGTTTTCACCTTCGGCCATCAGACATTCGTCTCCTTCGCAAACGTGGGTGAGCTACAGCGCAACTCGGACACCGGTTTCAGCCGACTCTGCGCCCGCGCTCAGCACCTCAATTTCTTTCAGACCATCGTAGAAATTGGGTTCGATACCCGCGTTGTTGGCGATAGCGTCCATGAAGTCGACCACTGCATGATGAAACTCGTGCTCATAACCGATAATGTGTCCCGGCGGCCACCAGTTGGCGATGTACTCATGTTCGCCACCCTCAGTGACCATAATCGTCCGAAAGCCTTGCGCATAGGCGGGATCGTCGCGCAGGAACAACTGCAGCTCATTCATCCGTTCAAGGTTGAAGAGGATGCTGCCCTTGCTACCGTAGATCTCAAAGTAATTGTAGTTCTTCCTTCCCGGGGCGAAACGTGATGCTTCAAACGAACCTAACGCCCCATTTTCAAACTCAGCGAGCATGAATGAGGCGTCATCAACCGTTACTTTTCCTTTTTCCTCAGCGGCCCCGCTGCCCGCCGTGAAGGTTGCCGCGCCTTCTCCCGGCAGTGATCTTTCTTCAATGAACGTCTTCATCATGGCCATCACGGACGTGATATCGCCGATGAGATAGCGAGCCAGATCAACACTGTGCGAATTCAAGTCCCCATGCGGCCCGTAGCCGGCGGTTTCCTGCCGTAGATGCCAGGTCAAGGGAAACTCGGGGTCGACGATCCAATCCTGCAAGTAGGTGCCACGCCAGTGAAAAATGTCACCCACCGAGCCTTCCTCAATCAATCTCTTGGCCAAGCGTATGGCCGGGGCCCGGCGATAATTGTGGTTGAGATAGTGTACGATGCCCGCTTTTTCCGCTTCCTCGTACATCTCCTGTGCCTCTTCCAGCGTCATGGCGAAAGGTTTTTCCAGGAAAATGTGTTTGCCGGCCCTGGCCGCGGCGACGGCGATTTCATGATGAAGGTAAGTGGGAACGGAGATATCGATGATGTCCACATCGTCCCTCTCAATCACTTTCTGCCAATCAGTCTCCGTTTCTTCCCAACCCCAACGTTCCGCGAATTCTTTAAGGTCAGCTTCGTTTCGTCCACAGGCCACCTTCAGAACCGGCTTGATCTCCATATCGAAAAAGCGCGGTGCATTCAACCAGGCGTTGCTGTGCGCCTTGCCCATAAACTTGGTCCCTATGATGGCTACATTCATCGTTTTCATTGTTTTATTCTCCCTCTAATCGCCAATCGCCTTCTTACAATTTGATGGACTGCATACTTGCCTACGATGTTTCAATCTCAAAGATATGTTCAAGGGCTAACCAGATGGCGCCGATGACGCCGGCGTCATCGCCAAGCTCGGAATACTCGATACGCAGCTGTCTTGTGGAAAGCGCCGTCGCTCGCCGCAGCGTCGCCTGGCGCATGCTGGAAAGGAATTGATAGCCGATCTTGCTGATCCCGCCGCCAATGAAGATGACACGCGGATTGTAGAAGTTTACCAAACCAGCGAGAACAGCCCCGATGCGCAGGCCACTCTCACGGATGATTTCATTGGCCCGCCGATCGCCGCGGGCCGCAGCATCGCCGACGTCACCGGCACTCAATTCGCCCTCATTGCTGCGCATACGCTGAGCGAGAAATTCACTTTCCCCGGCCAAAGCAGCTGCCTTTCCAGCCTGGGCAATGGCCGGTCCGGCAGCCATGAATTCGAGACAACCGGGATTGCCACAGCGACAGATGGGACCATTGTAGTCGACGCAGATGTGGCCGATATCGCCCGCGCAGCCATCGCTGCCGCGATAGATCGCCCCACTGCTGATAATTCCGCATCCGATTCCTGTGCCAACCTTGACGAACAGAAAATTGTCTATTCCCTGGCCGGCGCCGGCCATTTGCTCACCCTTGGCCATAATGTTGACATCGTTGTCAACAACTGCCTCGACCAATGGAAAACGGTCCTGGATGAACTCACGAATGGGATATCCTTCCCACCTGGGCATCAAGGGGGGTGCAATGAGAACGCCTTTTGAGAATTGAACCGGACCGGGAACGCCTATACCGGCCGCGACCAACGGCCGTTGCGAACTCCCATTTTCAATCATTAAGGATTCTAGGATGCTGCAAACGCGATCCAACACCTTATCGGGATCGTCATTCACGTCTGCAGGCTCGCAGTAACGCCGCAGAATTTCCCCTCGGAAATCAGCCAAGGCGATATCAACGCTTGTCGCCCCGATATCAACACCGGCGACATAGCCGACCGCGCCATTGATGTCCAACAGCAGCGGCCGTCTCCCGCCGGCGGACTGACCAAGCCCGACCTCAATCAAGATGCCCCTATCTATGAGATTGTTAACGATCGATGTAATGGATGCCCTGGACACACCCAGCAGTATGGCCAAATCTGAACGTGACAACAGCCCACCGTTCACGAGCGTGTGCACGACATCCGCTTCACTTTGCTTGAGGCTGAAGAAGGAGCGATCTATTGCGGCTGTTTGCGTACCGACTGTCGTCATGCGTGTCCCGGCGCACCAGTTAATTAGCCAGACTAACAACTTGCTTCATTAATTAAAGCAAGTTGTTGTAATGCTAGCCTAACCAAAACACCCTGTCAACCAAGATCGCGCTCTGCTCGCCGATCAACTCCTTCGATCTTTTCTCTCCTATGCTGTCACCAGCGGCTGTTGCCTCTGCGCGCCAGCGCCGCAAGCCAGATGATGTTCCCTACTTTACGTTGGCAGCGATACGCTTCAATTCCTGAACACTTTTCTCGACCGCCCAATGCTCGCGATTTTCATAATCGGGATGCAAAGAGTCTGTTTCCACAGCCAGGAAGCCCTGATAGTCCGCATCGTACAGAATCTGGGCCAAGGCCTGATTATCAACCAGCCCATCACCGACCGGTGTGGAAGAGAAAAAGTACCATTCGCGAACATCGAGGCCTTTGACCGGTTTTAGATCTTTGATATGCGTTGCGTAGGTGCGATCAGCAAGTTTTCTTGCACCTTCTACGGGATCGTCCAGGAGGCGCAGGAAATTGCCGGTGTCGAAATTCAAACCGAGGTAGGGCGAATCAACACGATCGAGCAGTTCAACGCATTCATCGGCCGTATAGTCAATGTGATTCTCAACGGCCAGCTTCACACCATAATCCTCGGCCACCTTCACCGCCTCTTTGAACCAATCGACCAAGATATCAAGCTGCGGCCCATGCGGCTCAAAGCGGAACATGAGACTGCTGGCGACCACGCGCATGACGTCAGCGCCGATCAACCTGGCGTTGGGGATCTGGGCGACCATGGAGTCAAATTCAGCGCGATTCTTGCCCGCTTCCAGCCCATCCGGGTGGCCCCAGGCGTAAACGCGATCAAAGCCATATTCGTCAAGCTGCGCCTTGAGGTCTACGAACCATTCCTTATCAAACGTGGGGAAGAAACAAGACTCAAGAGAAACGCCATCTACATCCAACTTCTTGGCAAATGTCAGGAAGTCCTCCATGCTCATCTGCTCATCAGCCGGCGGTGCCGTCTGATGGTCATACACTTCACCGAAATAGCGATGAAAACAGTAACTGTCAATCCCAACTTTCATGGCCATGCAAAACTCCTTTTCTTGATTTGATAGGCTTCATCTTCAACTACACCGATTTTCCACTTCATGGTGCATAACTTCACAATTTTTGATTTGCAGGCGTATGTGACAACATCTCCTGCGCTTGATCCTGATCGTGGTAGCGAATCAACTCAACCTCGAAACGAGAGCGATCGCCGCGATGCAGGGCATGGTAATATTCGATTGGTGTACCGTCGGCCAGGAAGCTAATACTGTCAAGCAATATCAAGGGGGCGCCTTTGGCTACCTGCAGCAGCTCCGCTTCGTATTCATTGGCCAGAATCGCCTCCAGCGTTCTGTGCCCGCGCTCAATGGAAATACCGTAGGCGCTCTCCAAATAGGCATACAGGGACTGATCGCGCAGATCTACCTCTACCAAAGCAGGGAAGAGGGCATAGGGCAAATAGGTGGTGACCAACACGATCGGCTCACCGTCAACAAAACGTAGGCGATCGATCTGGATCACGGGCGTGTCAGGATCGAGTCCCAGGTAAGCGGCAACTTTTTTCGGGGCGGGCACGATCTCCTGTTTCAAAACTTTGGAGACGGGACGATAGCCCCGGGTCGTCATATCATGATGGAAACCGGTCAGCTCCTGAAAAAGGCCTTCCTCGATCTTGGGTTCGGCAACAAAGGTGCCGCGTCCTTTCTCGCGCAGGATGAGGCCTTCGAGTTCCAACTCTTTTAGCGCTTGACGAATTACGGTGCGACTTACATCAAAGATACGGCAAAGTTCCGGCTCCCCTGGGAGCTGATCACCTGGGCCGAGATCCCCGTCGCCGATGGCCTCTCTCAGCGCATCCATCACTTGGATGTAAAAGGGAATGTAGCTGGCACGGTCGATATTTGTGTTGATCATGTCTTGCAACACCTTTTCCTGACTCAAGAACTATCCAGCAGCTGTTATCCTGTAATCCTGTTATTACAAGTTGGCGGATTTTATCCTGGTGGGAGGGGGTTTGTCAAGAAGTCGGCCTAATTCGCCAGCGGTTTGGCATGTTGGGCAGCGCGTTCCTTGCTCGATAGCTCTCATCTGCTTGGCTGGCGCCGGCGTTCAAGAGAGACAAAGGCGGCCTAAGATCAGCCGCAAGCCGGCTGACATGGCGCCGGTGGCTGGCCATTTGGATCGACTGTAAGCGCGTGCTAGAATGCCGCCTATGAGCAGAATCGTATTCATGGGCACGCCCTTGTTTGCCGTCCCTTCACTGCGCGCCTTGATCGCCTCACAAGAAATTGTTGGTGTGGTCACGCAGCCGGACCGGCCTGCGGGGCGAGGCCGCCAGTTGAAACCCTCACCGGTCAAGCTCGTTGCTCAAGAGGCGGGCATTCCCGTATACCAACCGGTATCTTTGCGATCGGCAAAATCGGCCGATCAGCTGCGCGTCTGGCAGCCGGACGTCATCGTTGTGGCCGCATTCGGCCAGATACTGCGACCCCATGTGCTCGATCTACCGCCAAAAGGATGCATCAATGTCCATGCTTCTCTGCTCCCTCGCTGGCGCGGCGCCTCACCCATTCAGCACGCCATCCTGTCCGGCGACCAAGAAACGGGCATAACCTTAATGCAAATGGATGTAGGGCTCGATACCGGCCCCATCTATGTCCAGGATAGCACCCCGATTGCCGTCGATGAGAGCAGCGTCTCACTGCATGATCGGCTTGCCGTGATGGGGGCGCAGCTGCTGGACGACCGGTTAGACGACATCCTGCAGGGGCGTTTGCAGGCGCGGGCGCAGGAAGAGGGCCTGGCGACATACGCGCCGCTGATCAACAAAGAGGCGGGTCACATTGATTGGGCGGAAAGCGCTGTGGACATAGATCGCCGCATCAGAGCCATGACGCCCTGGCCAGGCGCCTACACTGTGTGGGAGGGCAAGGGCCTGAAGATCCTACGTGCACATTTGCTGCCGGGGCGAACCGCGGAGCTGATGCCGGGGACTGTTTCCGAAGAAGCGGATGCCCTTGTTGTGCACACGGGCGACGGATTGATCGCGCTGGACTTGCTACAGCTGGCCGGGAAAAAGGCGGCCGGCGCAGAGGCCTTCCTGCGCGGCCGGCCACAGTTTGACGGGGCTAATCTTGGCGCATAGCGCGAGAATGCTTCAGCAGACAAGAACAACGCCGCTGCGGGCAGCGCGCTGATGATGCGCGTGCTTGTCTATGGCGCCGGGGCCATTGGCGGGTACCTCGGTTCGCGGATCCTGCACAGCGGGCAGCGGGTGATCATGCTTGACCAGCCACCCATGGCTGAGGCGATCAACAGGGATGGCCTGATCGTTGAGGAGGCCGGCCAAAAAATCCGGGTGCGGCCGCAAGCTGTCAGTTCACTGGCCGAAGCCTATGCGGCAGAAGAAGATTTCGACCTGATTATTTTGGGGCTGAAATCGTATGATTTGCCCTTCGCTCTGACGGACCTGGCGGCTCTTGAACCGAAACAGGCGACTATCTTCACTGTCCAGAACGGTATCGGCATCGAGGAACCTTTTATCGAACAGTTCGGCGACGGCCGTGTCCTCGCCGGATCCCTGACAACACCGGTCAGCAAGAAAAATCCGCTCCATCTCGTCGTTGAGCGCAGTGACCGGGGCCTGGGGCTGGCGCCGGCCCAGCCAGGGCGCAACATCGATCAGTGGGTGGCTTTGTTCAACGAAGCGGGCATTGAGACTATCGGCCTGGCTGATTATGAAGCAATGAAATGGTCAAAAGCGTTCCTAAACATCGTCAGCAACGCCACCTCGGCGATTTTAGAAATGACGCCGGGCGCGGTCTACAACGATCCTGACCTATTTGATCTGGAAACAACCATGCTGCGCGAAACGCTGGCCGTCATGTCCAAACAGGGTTTGCAGGTTGTCAATCTCCCCGGGCCTTCGGCGCGCTCGCTTGCGCTTGCCGTCCAGTATGTGCCGCGGTTTCTGCTGCAGCCAATCCTGTCACGCATTGTGGCGGGCGGCCGCGGCGAAAAGATGCCTTCCTTCTACATAGATCTGATCTCCGGCCGCGGCAAGAGCGAGGTTGTCTTTCATAATGGCGCGATCGCCACGCGAGGGGAAGCTGTCGGGTTACCTGCTCCGGTCAATCGCCTGCTTAACGACACGCTGCTCAAAATTACGCAGGGCAAACTTGCGCGGGAAGAGTTCGCCGGCAAACCGCAGCGTCTGCTAGCTGAACTCCAGTAGACTTTGCAGGGAATCAATCAGGGAGCCGGACGGCGTCGAGCTGTTCTTCAGCACGGGCTGCGGCGCTACGTTCAGCCAGCTTTCGTGACAACCATTGCGTGGTGATCAATCCGACAAAAACGATGCCCAGCATGGAAAATGTCGCCAGCAGCACGCCCACTATGACGGCGATCGCGATCCAGCGATCGCGCCGCAGTTCCGCCATGAAATCTTGCACCCCCATCGTCGCCGTACTGCGTGGCAGCGGCGGCTGTTCCATAGAGAGACGGCCGTTGTCGGCCACTGAACGAGTTGGCTGCTGTACCTGCTGCTCCAATGTCTCCATGAAACTGCGGATCAGGTAATTGGCCGTTGTTTGTAGTAGACGGGGAGATTGTGAGGCGATGTTTCCTGCAACCTCCAGCTCGCCGTCGTAATACAAGATGGTCTGCTCATGGCTGTCACGTAAGCTGATCGATCCCTCACCGCGAAAAACCAGTTCTGGACCACTCCCTGACAGGGCCAGAAGCAATCGCTCTTCTGGCTGCTCGTGCAGAACGGTTACCACCCCTTCATAATGCCCAGTAAAGGGGCCGCTGGGCATATTCAGGATGAGGCGATGGCTCCCATCGACTTCCGTATTATAGTACTCGCATCCGGCAATCGATCGCCGGACAGCGGCGGGATCATTCAAGAGCGACCAGATTGCATCGCGCGGGGCATTAAAGGAATAGTTGCCTTTGATTCTCACTGGCAGCTCCTCATTTGGCGTGCCGGGGGCCAGCTTCCTTGCTAGCGGCTGCGGAAACGCCTCATTCAACCAGCCGGCTCTTGTTCCGCCAACCATTCCGGGAAAGAGTCCAGGGCATTCGCCATAAACCCGTCGATTATTTCGTTCACACGACCCTGAGAGATGCTGCTGGCGATGCGGTTAACGACGCGTCCGGGCATCATGCGCATGCCGCGCGGTCGGGGAAGGTTGGCGGCCATCTGCAAACGAAAATCAATGCGTGTGCCCTCTTCTGATTCTTCCAGGTAGGCAGCGCTGGTAAAGTATCCGTAGCCGATCGTAGAGTTGAGGCTCGCCTGCCCTTTAACCGGCTCCTTCCCTTTTAGCGGTCGGAGAACAATCTTCTTGCATTCCATATCGACAAGGCATTCGAGATCAGTGATGATGTTGATCGCGTACGCCCCCAGCTCCAGACTTGAGTAACGGACGCGAACTTCGCTGGGGCTGTATTCTTCTATAAGCTCGATGTGTGGCAGGTAATGGATCATCTGGCTCAGCGCACCAAAAAACTGCATGGTGCTCCGCGCTTCAGCCGCGACTTGGAATTCTCTCTGCGCTGCGCCGTTAAGCTTGATCATGAGCTGCGTATCCGCGAGTCGGCCTGTTCCTCAAAAAAATAGGTGTCTCGATCTGCCTGGCACGAGTTAGCCGGAGGCGGCTTCCTGGTCATCGGCCGCCTGCTCCAGCAAGTGGTCCAGCTGAACCGTTAGCAACTGGATCTGTTTGGCAAGATGATCGAGTTCTTCCCTCGTGGGAATATCCTGTTGGTCCAGAACCAGCTCAACTTCTTCGTCTTCTACGACTTCGCCGGAATGCTGACCGCTGAAGGAAAGGAGCTTGCCGCGCAGGCGTATGCCCTCGTCTCTGGCCAGTTCCCCTTTGCTGATGAGCATTTGTAAGCGCCGGTCAATTTCACTGTCGACCTGCTTGACCAAGTCCAGCGGCACGGACAGTCCGCGACGCAACGTGTTTATGGTGTCGCCGCCCGTGCGCACCAATCCGGTTAGGACTGATTTGGGAAGAAACCCGCCCTGTTTCTTTTCTTGCTCAAAGATGATCTGTGTCAAGGTAATGGCCGTCAAATCCTCGTCTGTCTTGTGGTCAATGATGACGACTTCTTCGCCATCACGAATTAGGGCGGCGATTCCGTCCAACGTGATGTAGCGCTTGGCTTCCGTATCATATAGTTTACGGTTCGGGTACCGCTTAATAACCGGCATAACTTAGCTCCTTGGCAGAACAGCAGCTCTCAAGAAAGAACGGGTTCGCGCCACCTGGACTGGGCCAAAAAGGGAGAGAAAAGGTGTCTTTTCTCTCCCCAAAACAATCATTCTTAGAACGCCACCCAGGTCTCTACTGGTTTTGCTCCACCAGTTCGTCAACCTTCTTACTCAACGCTTCTATCTGTTCGCTCAGGCTCATTATCTCAGATCGCGTCGGAATATTTAGGCGTTTGTAAACCTCTCCGGTGCCGCGATCGATCGTCCCTTCTACGCCGGCCCGGACATCCTGCAAACGCCGGTTGCGTTGTTCCATGACATCATCGACTAACATACGTCCCTCGTCCTCGGCAATATCGCCGCGGTCGACGAGACGGCGCACAAACTCTTCAATCTCCTCTTGCGCTAAGACGACAACGCCAACGCCGGCCAGCAAAACGCGCTGCAAGCTGGCCAACATCAGATTACCACTCTCGCGGCTATTTATTCCACTTCCGTTATTTTCTTCCATAATTCTCACTTACCGATGGTGCTGAACATACGTTGATCTCTCACAGGAATGACGCGCTGCATTATCGCCAATATAGCATGCGCTCACGGTCAAGTCAAAAATCGTCCTGGCCCCTGAAAGTGGAGCAGGCACGGCTTCACGCAAATAGAGAAATAGGCTAGAATTATCGAAATCATAGGGAAAGGAGTATGGGTATATGGGTAAGGATGATAGGCTTCTACGACCTGAGGAACGCGTCGCTCTGCAAAAGCTTGCCGAGCAGCCGGGAGATGATGGGCAGCGGGCAGCGGCACTACTCGTGCTTGATGCGGGAGAAACACAGGCAAAGGCGGCAGAGGAATCGGGCCTTACAGTTAACCAGGTCCGTTACATTGCCAAGAAATTCCGAGAAGAGCGCCTGCTCGCCTTCCCTGATGCCCTGGGACTCTTACCTATCGAAGAGGAAGCGATAGAGGATCCTGTGCGCGAGTCACGCCTTTCGGCCGGGACCTCCGGCCAACTGCGCCGCTTACAGGCGGAGATCGATGCGCTGGCCAATGAACTGAAAGCGATCTTGCCTCAGGGCGGGCAATATCCCTACTCACCGCTGGCCATGTTGTCGTTGGTTCGCGAGACGGCCGCCCGCTATACGCCGGAGATTCAGACAAGCATTCTGAAGCCGTTCGAGGACATGACCGCCGACGATCTCGTTGATCCGGAAACGTGGAAAGGGATTGCTTATATGATCGCCTATTCGGCGCAGTTCCAGGCTTCACAAGCTCGCGGCGCCCTGAATGAGCATCTGCCAGAGCCCATCAAACCGGACACGGTTTATAAGAGTGTTCGTCTAAGCCTAGATAGGATTACGCCGGAAATCGCCAAGGATATGGCCGCCAATCTCCAGGGAGCCTCTCGCGAAGACTTACTCGACCCTGAAACCTGGAAGGGAATCGCCTATATGCTTGCCTATTCCACCCAGTTTCAGGCCGGTCAGGCCAAAGCAAAGCTCAATGAACAGATGCCTGAGCCGCTAAAACCGGACACGATCCTGGGGTTCGTGATGGGCGGCATTGACCGATTCACGCCGCAGACAGCGAAGCAGATTGTGGCCAGTTTTGAAGGAGCCACGAAAGAAGACTTGCTGGATCCGGAGACATGGAAAGGGGTCTGGTACATGCTTAATTACTCCCTGCAGTTCCAGGCGGAGCAGATGATGCAGCGTCTGGGCATCGAGACGGGAGAAGACGACGAGTCTGAATGAGGGGCCTTCTGCCCACCGGGAGCGTGTTAGCGCCACAGACTTGTGATCTGCGACGCGCTTTCTTGAACAGGAATCTGCAAGCAACGGCCGTACCGGCCGTTGCTTTTTTATCTGCGGCTCATGCCGATAATGCCAAACGATGCAGGCGTGCTAGAATTGGCGATTGTGTTTGACTATCTGAATGAATGGGTTGGTTCGAGGATTTGATTACTTATGTCGGAATATAGCGATCAAGAGATCGACTTACGGCCGTACGTAGATGCTTTATTAGACAAGTGGTACTGGATCGCCGGCGCCGGAGTCCTCTTCGCCGCGCTGGGCTTCTTGATTAGTTCACTCATGGCCCCAACCTATGAAGCGACCGCGCTTGTGGCCATAACAGAACCTCGCCAACGGGTGCAGTTTGATCCGAGGATTCAAACGGTCAGTGACACGCAGCCGTTGAAGGCGTACCCTGAACTGGCCCTGAGCGATGAACTGCTTGGCGAAGTAATCCAAGAGCTGCCCGGCGAGTCTGGCCTGGCGCTCTCGGAACTTCGCGGCCAGCTTGCGGCAGAAGCTGGAACAGATGCCAGTATCTTGAAGCTGACGGCGAGCAATGGCGATCCGGTCATGGCCGCAGCGCTTGCCAACCAATGGGCCGAGTCGTTTGTCGCCTGGGCCAACCAGGTATATGGCGATCAAGGGGATGAGCAGCTGCTGTTTTTTGAGGCGCAGCTGCTGGATGCGGCAGATCAGCTCACCGCAGCAGAACGGGCATTGATTGAATTTCAGGCACGTAATCGGTCCGCTATTCTGGAAAACGAGCTTCTGGCTCTTCAGCAAACGCAGGCTGATTACCTGGCAAAACAACGGCAAACAGACTTGATCTTGCAGGATATCGAAAGCCTCCTGGATCAAGACGGCGGCGCGGCCGATCAAGCAGTTGTTGACCAGCTGGCCGCGCAAATACTACAGGTGCGCGCCCTTGGCGGGGTGCCCAATGTCGTGGAGTCCACGATGCCCTGGCAGGTTCAATTGAATGTGGATGGGCAAGCCCCATCGAGCGCGCGCGATCAACAGGGAATTATTGCCAATCTGAAGGAAGTTCTTCTCGCTCAAACCGAGGAAACGGAGGAACGTCTAAACAACCTCGAACCACAGCTGCTATCTGTTCAGCAGGAGAAACAAGAAGCAAATGCTGAAGAGAATCGTCTCCTTCGCAATGCAACCGTCGCCGAAGAAACGTATACGGCGCTGGCGCGGACAGTTGATGAGAAACGCATTACGTCTCAAGACACGACCAGCGGCGTGAAGTTGGCCAGTAGAACGGCCGTGCCTGAAGAGCCAAGTGGGCCCAGCCGCTTGATAGCAGCCATCGCTGCCGGTTTCATCGGGCTGATTTTGGGCACGATCCTGGTTCTCGGTTTCTCCATTCGCAGCAATGCGAAAACGGCCGACGAGACGCCGTCTTAACGGGCTATCAACGACTATCCAGCCACGATCCATGAGGAAAAGACCTCTTGTTGTTCTGATAGCGATCACCCTGGTGGTCATGGTGGCACCGGTACTGCTTAGCTTTGTAGGAAGCAACGCTGGATTCCTCTCTCTTAATCGTCAGACAGCAGCCGCGCAGCCGATTTCGGCCGACCTATTGAATGACGTTTTCTTGTCAGCCGCCGCGCTCTATCCAGGTAATAGAGCGAGTCACCGGGGATTGGGTCATGTAAACCTTGCCCTCGGCAGGTTGAACGCAGCACAATCCGAGTTTGCTGCCGGCGGACTCACCGCAGAGGACATCCTCTTTTTTGCGGACATGGCAAACAGGGAAAACGACCTAAGAGCAGCTAGCGCTTGGCTGCAGGTTGCCGAACTCATGGAACCTGAAAACGGTAAATTGTGGCATGTCAGCGGCAAAGTGTGCCAGAAAAACCCTGGGGTCGGGGCGCTCTGCGCGCGATTCCTCACCGAGAACGAGGGAAATTGGCTCGTCAACGACGATTTCGCATTTGGCACAGATGGTTGGCAGCCTCGGATCGAAGAAGGTTTTGATCTGCACTATGAGATCGAATCTTGTCCTGATGATGGTTCAGGTTTGTGCGCGACGATGCGTTCAGGGCCCATGGCGCCCGAGCATGGGCTGAGTTTATCGCAGTGCATCACACTTGAACCGGGGCAAGCGTATCAGTTTTCGGCCTGGATCAAGTCGGCCGTCGATGAGAATGGAGAGTGGCGTCCAGCATACATCCAGGGAGAGATGGCTGGAGAGGCAAGGGGTATTTGGCCAGGCACTCAATATGGGCCGTCAGGATGGACCTATTGGGAACAGACTTTCACCATGCCTGAGTTTGATGACGACCAGGCATGCTTTTATCCCGTTCGTTTGCTGGATAGTGGGCAGATCTGGTTCTCTCAACCACTCCTAAGAATCTTGGACTAAGCAGATCTGCTCGTTCGCACCCATGATGGAAAGCTCAATTATCACAGAGTCTCGATCGGAATCAAGACAGTTCGGCATCAACGTTGCCACAAATGGCGCCGTAATTGTATTGAATGTCCTTGTGGGGTTGTTGTTCACAACCTACCTGATCGACCGTCTAGGTATCGCTTCTTACGGCCTGGTCGTGCTGGCCATTTCCTTAACCGGTTACATGTCCATTTTCGAAACTTCGATCAATTCCGCAGTCGGCCGCTTTCTGACAATCGACATACGCAGCGGCCAATTCGATGAGGCAAACAAGACCTTTAACACTGCTTTCTGGTCAGGCGTCATCCTCATAGGCCTGCTGCTGCCGGTCATCCTCATATTATCTGCCTCGACCCCGGCTCTTTTTGACGTCCCGGCGGGACAAGAACTCTCATCACGCCTGCTGTTTGCCGCGGTCATGGGCGCCTACCTGCTGATCATTTTGCGCGGCACCTTTACGGCCTCTGCCTTCTCCTATAACCGACTTGACCTGAAAAACGCCGTCTTTGCCACAAACACAATTGTTCGCGTTCTCGCAATTGTGCTTCTGTTCACATTGGTTTTGAGACCAAGCGCCTGGCAGGTGGGCATCGGGACTATTGCCGGCGCCATCGTGTCCTCGCTGCTGGCAGTTTGGATTTGGCACGCGCTGACGCCGCAGTTAAGTTTTGATTGGCACCTGCTCGATAGATCCCGCCTGCGCAGCATGTTCGCTATGAGCGGCTGGCTGCTCATCAACCAGATGGGCTCTCTCTTATTTCTCAACATCGACTTGATCATTATCAATCGTTTTCTGGGCGTGGAAACTCAAGGGCGTTATGGGGCCATCCTGCAGCTTTCAATTCTGCTCAGAACATTGGCGGCAGCCATCGCCACAGCCATAACGCCCATAGCGCTGCGGCAATTTGCCAGCGGAGACAGCGAACGCATGGCGTTGATGACACGCCAGGCAGTGAAATGGATGGGGCTGATCTTTGCTTTGCCAATTGGATGTATCGTTGGCATGGGCGGACCTTTCCTTTCTCTGTGGCTTGGTCCTGATTTTCTGGGTCTCACTCTGCTGGCCATAGTCATTGTCGTCCATCTCTGCATCAATTTGTCTGTTCTGCCCTTGTTCTCCATTCAGACGGCACTGAACAAAGTCCGCTGGCCGGGTATCGTCACTTTGATTCTGGGTGTTCTGAATCTGATTCTGGCTGTTAGTTTGGTGAACTGGGATAGGACAGGGATGGGGGTTGCCATCGCCGGCGGGATTGTTTTAACGATTAAGAACGCCTTGTTCACACCGCTCTATGGTGCGCACATTCAAGAGCTGCCAAAGAGTACCTTTTTCCGCGAAATGCTGCCTGGCGTACTCGCCACAGTGGTCGTTGGCGCAGCCGGATTTGCGGCGGCGAGACTAATCGTTATTGACAGCTGGTGGAAGTTCCTGCTCATCATCGGTGGTATTTCGTTATTATATGTCGCAGGAATCGGCGCCACGGCGCTTAACCAGCAGGATAGGAAGCTGCTTCAACAAGCTGCCAATAGCATGCGCAATGACAGGCAAACTCATGGTTAGTAGTTCGAGAATCGTGATTGCCGGGGAGATCTACAGCACCAATTTGGGTGACGGCATTATTGCCGATTCAATGCGCTTTATGTTTGAGCAGGGTATGCCGGAATACCAAACGCGGCTGCTCGATATTTCCGGAAGAGCAGAGCCCCCGGCAGCGGAAGCGCGATCGGCTGCAGCAGACAGCGATTTCGGCACACGAGGAAGCACTTTCGACTCTGCCGATCAGGTCAAGAATTTCGTCAAATGGGCTCTTGTACGCAGGAAGCGCTGCCAATCCATGTGGGCCTCCGCGTTGACCGCCGATGATGTGCTTGTTATTGGTGGAGGGCAGCTTCTCATGGATAATGGTTTGGATTTTCCCTTGAAGATAGACGGTCTCGTAGATCAGGCCTCGTCCATGGGGACAGCCGTCCATTTTTCAGCATGTGGCGTTGGCTCCAAATGGGGGCAGATGGCACGCAGATTGTTTGATCGCGCCTTACATGAAGCCTCGACGATAACTGTTCGTGACACAGGATCAAGTGAACAGTTGTACCGGCATCTGGGTTTCTATCCAACGGCCGTCACTGGGGATCCAGCGGTCTGGTCGGAACAAGTGTATGGGCGCAGTCCTGATCATTCAGGTAAGAATTCGCCAATTGGTCTGGGGTTGATGGGTATGGGCACCATAAACAAGCGGCGAACTGAACAGGAGCAGCTTTCTGAGGCTTATCTACTTAAATTCTGGCAAGATATTGCCCAGAGACTCTGCGCCGAGGGGTACGCAGTTGAACTATTTACCAATGGAGACCCCGCTGACCAAGCCTATGCGCAGTCTGTTCAGTCCTACCTGGCAGAAAACGGCTTGATTATTCCACTCGTGCCGCGACCGTATACGCCGCAGGCTCTCGCTCACCTCATAAGCCGCTACCGCGGAATCGTGGCCTTCCGGCTGCATGCAACGATCGTGGCTTTTTCCTACGGAATCCCATCCGTTGGTTTGGTTTGGAACGAGAAAGTTCGTGAATTCTATACAGGCACGGGAAAAGCGGATTACTGCCTCGCCTTAGACAACTTGCATGGAGAAACCACCTATGAGTTACTCGCTGCCGCCCTTCAAGAAGGTGTAGATGCTGCCTTAATTGCGGCCAATCGGCAGCTCGCTCTCAACAATGTTTCTGTCGTTCGGAGGTCAATAGAATGCGCATAAGCGGCTGTACTGCGACCAGAAATGCGTTTCCAGAGGCATCCCTGAGCACCCCTGTACTTGATGGGGCGCTTGCGAGGGCTGCGACACACGCAGCGGGCGGCCAATGACTGTTTCGCGAATCATTAACTACGTTGTCTGGCTGCTTGCCGCCTTAACCAGCTTGTTCTTTGTCCAACTATGGCCGGAGATCGGTTCTTTTACGCTGCGCGTGGAAGATCTCATCTTGCTAACGCTGATCGCCTTAGCTGCGGTGCCGCTCTTTTTGACAGGGAAATTTCGATATCGTCCCAGCTCACTTTACCTACCGCTGCTTGTATGGGCGTTCGTTGTATTGTTTGGCGCGATCGTTACGCTTTCTTCTTCTGTCGATCCAAAATGGAAGCAAGATGCGTTGGTGAACAGCATTCGCGTCGCCTTAGCCACCAGTCTCTTTTTTGCTGTCTACAACTACCCGGCGTCAGCCAACCGTAAAATAGCCTCTATCTTGGGCGCAGTCGTCATCATGAGTTTACTCACTTCATTTGTGTCACTGCTGCAAATTGCCCATTGGAATCAGTGGCTGCCATTTTCACTGCCCTCGATCTTGACAGAGTTCAAGGAAGGGGCAAATACAGAGCGGGGGAGAGAAATATTTGGACTCTTCGTGGGGGATACGGGCACACATACGTGGTCGGCGATGCTGGCGGTGCAGGCAATGGTTGTATGGTTTCTCGCCTGGTATGTGAGGCGCCGGACCTGGCGCACTGCTGCTCTGCTCTATTTTGCCCTACTGACGGTCATTATTATTCGCACTTCGGTGCGCAACAGTATACTAGGTCTCATCGTTGCTCTCGCCAGCCTTTTTGTGATCACATCGCTGCGCAGCCGCTTCCCGGTAAACAAGATCGTAAAGCCGACATTCGTGGTGCTCATAGGCATATTTGGTACGGCGGCGTTATTCGCCTTTGGTTCAGAATACTATTTTACGCAAAGGATTATTCAGACAATTCCGCAGTGGCAAAATGGCCAGCTAGTCATACATGGCGGCTCAAGCATTTACGGCCGTCTCGACTATGCAGCGACAGCGATCGCAATTTTCCAAGCGCATCCCCTTTTGGGCAGCGGTTTCTTTTCTTTCGAGCCCCTAAGTCCCATTTTTGGGCCAATCGCCGCGCCACACGCACACAATTCTTACCTGCAAACCATCTCAGAACTAGGTATCGTGGGCGTTCTAGCACTGATTTGGCTCATCTGGCGAATTGGGACCTATCTGTACGCGACCCGCGGGTGTCTCGAACTAAGCCGCGAAGCACGCTTGATCTGGCAGCTGGCAGTCGCAGACGCGATTTTCCTGTCCTTCACGGCATTGTTCTCCAACACCTTTTGGTCGCCGGTTTATACGGCCGTATTCATGTTGTTTCTGGGGAGCCTGGCCTCGATTGTTTATGAGGCGCAGCAGTAATGCCGCGTATCACGCACATTTCCACGATGACGCGCTGGGGCGGGGTCGAGCGTATGCTGGTTGATATGCTCACCAAGATTCAACCCAGTCCGTTTGATCACTCGCTGCTCTGTACCTCAAGCCATCAAGATCTGCTGGCACCCGTCCTGGCGGCAAACGTCCCTGTTTTTGAACCACGGCGCCGATTTCACTACGACCCTACGGCGATCAAACAAATGGCGACCTGGCTGCGAAGCAATAAGACCGATGTTGTCCATGTCTACAATTCGACGGCGAGTACGTGGGGAGGAGTGGCCGCCCGTCTCGCCCAGACGCCGGCCCTAGTGGGAGGAGAGCACGGCACGGTATGGTCCGTTCGGCCGCCCTATTTCTTCTTCAATCGCTGGGCATACCAGCAGGCAAAGGTAGTCGTTGCCAATTCCGAAGCGAGCCGCTTGATGATAAACCACCGCTTCGGCATCCCGCTTGAAAAAGTGAAGGTTGTTTACAATGCCGTCCCTTCGTTTTCGGCTGCCGGGCTTCACAAACAAGATGCTGTTGCGCAGTTTGCGAGTCGATCACGACTCGTCGTAGGCAGTGTAGGCAGGTTGACGCCGCAAAAAGACTTCATGACCCTGGTAGAAGCCGCTGCCCTGATCTTGGCGCAGCGCAAGGACATCTCTTTTATTCTGGTGGGCGGCGGAGAAGAAGAAAAAGCCCTTAAGAAGCGACTTCAGGAACTGGGCATTGAAGATCATTTCTTGTTGACGGGCTGGCGTGCAGATGCCCGCTCCTTGATCCCACTTTTTGATGTTTTCATCAGCACCTCCCTGTTTGAGCCCTTCGGTAATGTCTTGATCGAAGCGGCGCTGGCAGGCAAACCCGTCATTGCGCCGGCCGTAGACGGCATTCCTGAAGCCGTCATAAATGGGCAAACAGGGCTACTTATTGAACCCACGGCAGCGCTTGCGCAAGATATGTATGCCCAGGCCAACCTGCCGGAAAAGGTCGTAATCGCCGGAAGCTTCAGCCCTCCACGCGCTTTGGACCCTGCCCGGCTTGCCCAAGCAATACTCTCCCTGTCAGATAATCTTGGTCTGCGCGCTGAATACGGCGATAATGGGCGGCGGCGCGCGCGGGAGATCTTCGGCGTTCACAGATATCAGCGCGAACTGGAGGCCGTCTACGCTGCGGTGATCTAGCGATCGATTATCTCTTGAACTATGCAAGACACTTTTACCCATTACGACACCCTAGGGTTCATGATGCCCTATACCATCCAAGGTCAGGAGCGACTGATCATTGGAAACTCGTTTGGTGATCTGCTTAATGCGCACGATAGTCTGCGGCAAATTGACATAACCGCTATTGTTGAGTTTATCAGTCGTTATCATTTCTTTGGTGACAGGACGCTCATTCAAGGGATCTCGCGAACCCCCTGGATGGCCAGACCTGACGCGCGGCTAGAAGCGTGGATCCCTGTTGACGTGCCCCCCCATGGGCAAACCGTCATGCGCACAGCAGAGGCTGCGCAGAGACTCTCTTCTTTGCTGCGCAAAGAGATCATCCAGGTCTGTTCAGGAAAATCGACGATCGGGATTCTTCTTTCCGGAGGCATGGACAGCCGCATCGTGGCTGGGATATTGGACGCAGCCATCAAAGATGGTGAGCTTCAGGGCCAGGTTGTGGCCCTTACATGGGGGATAGAGAATTCGCGCGATGTTGAATATGCCCGGCAAATAGCGGAGCTGCTTTCTTGGGATTGGCTGCATCTACCATTGTCAGCCGAAAACTTGCGGGAAAATATCTCAGTCACTGCGGCGCGCGGATGTGAGTTTTCGCCTGTTCACCTTCATGCAATGCCCCGCGTGCGCGATCAAGAAGGCATTGATCTGATTGTGGCAGCAAGCTTTGGCGACAGCATCGGCCGTGCAGAATATTCAGGACGTCATGTTTCTGATCTCTTGCCCATTGACAAATATGTCATGAATTGGTTTAAGCTCCTGTTGGAAGATGCCTATCAAGCGGGGGCGGCGGGTATCCCTGGGGATGTACAGCGCTATAGAGAGCGCTGCCCAAGAGATATCGAATACCAATATCGGGAAATCGAGCGTCAAGTGCATTATATGAGACGCCAGCTCAACCCATGTATGGCTGTCATCAATGAACGGATTCCCCTCTATCAACTGTTCACCGCGCCAGAGACATTTGGCTTCATGTGGAGTTTGGCGCCTGAAGTGCGCAATGACTCGGTCTATTTTCACATGCTTAACGACCTTCAGAAAGGCATGATGGACATTCCGTGGGCGAGAACTGGCACGCCGTATTTTACGAACCAAGGGCAAGCAGATGATCTCGGCGATCGATACCACAAGTATGGCCAGTGGATTCGCGAAGATATGCGTGATGAAATCGGAGACAGGGTGCTGTCGGACAGTATTAGTGATCTCGGTATCTTTAACATGACTGCCCTGGCGAATGCCTGGCGCATGAACAAGGTTGTCGGACGGGGGGCCGGGGCCATGAAGCTGGATGAAATATTCATCTGGTTGGCCGCTCTGTCCGAATGTGTTGAAATGTATGGTCTTCGGGCGCAGGGAAGCAGCCAGGGTTGGCTAGACCAAATAAATGGAGCGCTTGTCGCCCCTGCAGAAGCAGTGGGACACACGGCCGTCAATGTGCTGCGACGTCTCTAGCGCCGTCGTCTCAGATTTTGGAAGTTTACTGATGGATTCCTGGCGAATTTTGCTTCTCAACACACAGATGGAAGCCGGCGGCGCGCAAAAAGCGTCTTTGGAACTCGCCAAGGGACTTAAGGAAATGGGCCATGACGTCTCCGTGGCAACCTTGTACGACAAAGCTGACTATGTACGGGAGTTTAGCAATCGGTACGGTTTGAGAATCGTTGACCTACATATGAAAACTGAAGGCGGGTTCACAGCCAATACGCGCCATTTCCTCAAAGGATTCTTTCAGCTTAGGCGCGTCCTGCTTGAGGAAAAGATCGACATATTGCAGACCTTTGATTTCTATAGTAACGCCGTCGGACCGTTGGCTGCGCGGTCAGCCCACATTCCCGTGTGCGTCACCTCACAGCGTAATTCGTCACGAGGGGCCAAGCGTTGGCTGAGGACTTTGATTCGTTTCATTACCAATTCTCGCCTTGTGCAAATGATGACGGCTGTTTCCGAACAAACGCGCGGAGAGTCTGTTGACGATGGGGGCATCCATCCAGATAAGGTAATCACAATCTACAACGGCATTGACGTTCAGCGCTTTGCGCTCCAAATTTCTGAACAAGAACGAAGCGCCCTGCTGCGGGAAATCGGCATCGCGGAACCAGCTATTGTGGTCACCACCGTGGCCAGGCTGCACCCGCAGAAGGGACACCATTATTTGCTACAAGCCGTGCCTGCTGTCTTAAAGGCACTCCCGGATGCTCATTTCCTTTTTGTCGGTGAGGGCCCACTCGATTCGCAGATTAAAGAGGAGATTTCCGAAGCGGGACTGACGGCAAACATACATCTGGTGGGGGCGCGCTCAGATATCCCGCAGCTATTGGCCATAAGCCAGCTGTTTGTTCTCCCATCATTATGGGAGGGCTTACCCAATGTTCTCCTGGAGGCGATGGCCGCAGGACTCCCCGTCGTGTCTACAGACGTAGACGGGTGCGCAGAGGTCGTCGTCAACGGTGAAACAGGGCTGCTTGTGTCCCCCGCTTCTATTGACCAACTAGCGGAAGCTATTGTGCGGATTTTGGGCGATGAGCTCCTGGCGACCCGTTTCGGTGCCGCAGGGAGAGAACGGGCGGAGCTTTCGTTTTCCCAAGAGAAGAATCTGTCCAGTTACGTCTCTCTTTACAGCAGCCTTCTCTCCCAAGAAAAGGACAAAGGTTAAGGATACAGATTTGACATCAAGAAAGAACCCACATTTGCAGAAGGACGGGCGGCAGGAATCAGCCGGCCTGCCAAATCCCATCAATATCCTGGGCGTAGCCGTAACTCCGCTAACTGTGGATAGTCTGCATGCGTACATGGCCTCATTAATTGATTCGGGACAAAAAGAGATAATTCCCAATGTCAACGTCCAATGCATGAATCTTGCCTATGAAAACGAGTGGTTGAGGACGTTTCTCAATTCTACGAATGTCGTCTTCTGCGACGGAGCGGGCGTTATTGCTGGGGCAAAACTGTTGGGGCAGCGGATTCCGGAACGGATAACCTTCGCGGATTGGACCTGGCAGCTTGCCGAGTACTGCGAACCACGTGAATACACCCTCTTCTTACTGGGCGCCAAGCCGGGCATTGTCGAACTGGCCGCGGAGCAGCTGCATAGTCGTTTCCCTGAACTAAAGATAGTGGGCACCCATCATGGTTACTTCGAAAAGTCCGCTCAATCCGCCGAGAACGCGGAAGTTATCCGCCAGATTAACGAGGCAAAGCCGGATATCTTGATCTTGGGTTTCGGGATGCCGCTGCAGGAAAAGTGGCTGCTTGAAAACTGGACAAAAATAGATACGAACATCGCCCTGACGGGCGGGGCAGTCTTTGATTATCTCTCAGGAAGTTTGAACCGTGCCCCCAAGTGGATGACAGAGAACAGTCTAGAATGGTTGGGCCGCCTGGTCATTGAACCGCAGCGGCTGTGGCGCCGCTATCTTGTCGGTAACCCGCGCTTCATCTGGCGGGTTCTGAAGCAGCGCGCAGGGGAAACGAATCCCTAGGGAATAGCCCGAACGACGATGGCAGATTGAGACTCATCCGTCAGTGTCCAAACCAAGGCTTTTGCGCCAGGCATTGATTCGCTGGCCCGGTTTCATCCAGAACATCAACTCGCTCGGCTCTATGCCTCGTTTAACTAGCGCCATGCGCATCATTTGCAGGATCTGAAAACGAAGCCGTCGAAGAGAAATGGGTCCCTCAAGCTGCTGGTAGGCATCCGCTAGCAAAGATGCCAGTTCCCGCTCAACAAAAAGGGGATCTTCTATGATGCGCTCCATGTACTCGGCTTGCCGGCCCAGAGCGCTGTAACCTTCTTTACCATGGTCAAACTTCAGAACGGTCAAGCGAGGCGCAAAGACAAACTTCTTTCCGGAGAATTGAGCTCTTCGAAGAAAATCAACGCGCGGAAATGTCCTGGTCTCCTGGGGCGCTTTCCAGTAACCAAGCTCTCCTACAATTTCCAGAGAATGCAGCGTAGCAGAGGCTTCCGGAGGACGCAGTGCGTTTGGATACTGCGCAATGTCAACATGATGACGATTGCTATCCCTGATCCACTCCATAATGGAATAGACAACGTCGCCTTGTTCACTTTCAATCCAATCAACAAGCACCTGTAAATGGTTTGGTAACCAGAGATCATCATGATGGAGGTAGGCGATATATTTACCTCTTGCCCGTCGCAGCGCTTCATTGGTCGGCGCGGACTGGTCTCCCGTATTCCGCGGCAAATTGTGCCAGAAGAACCGCGGATCACCAAAGCGCGCAACAACCGACTCACTATCATCGGTACAACCATCTCCAATGATCCAGCATTCGAAATCTCCGAACGTCTGCCAAAGTACGCTCTTTAGCGCATAGTGGAGTGTACTGCTCCTGTTGTACGTCGCAATAATGACCGTCACAACCGGCTTGTTTCTGGTCGGCATGTTCATTTTATGGTCGTGGAGAGCTGTTCTTCAAAACATCCTCTTGTTGATCGCTTGCCCGCCGGAACTCTCGACGCTTACTCAATCCTACCACGCATGAAGGCTGCTGGCGCTGCTGCAACCGGTCGATACTTTACACCGGCAGAGAGTGGTCAGCAAAAAACGAGGGCGATTCTCCATGAGTAGCGTGCTGTCCACCGGCGATGTTTCAATGAGGAATCGGCTTTCATTGACAAGCACCGCGTCTTTTGTGCGGAGCGTCAATTGATCGTTTCTGCAAAGCGGGTGGGGGTCACTGATAAGTCACCGGCCGATTTGCTGCTCCGACAAAGCACGCTCTGCGGATATTCATCTTCGCCTTATTTTTGGGTCTAGGGTGCGCGTGTCTCCGGGGCTTCATTGCCTCGCACCTGAACGCGGCTATAATCGTTTGTTGTACTGTTATTGTGATAAGAGGCACAAATTGGAGGAGAGTGACCATGCTTCGGCGATTCAGCGTGAATTACGCTGTTTTCTCCATGTTGCTTGACGGCGCATTGACGTTAATAGCCCTGATTATTGCGGTCGCTCTACGCCCCAATTTACCTCAGGTTCCCTTTCTCGTCCCCGTTGAAGAACTTAGTTTGCCCATAGCGATCTATGTGATTGTTCCGGCCGTCTGGGTGCTGGTCTTCCTGGTTATGTCCGTCTATGATCCGAAAGGAACATATCGGCTGGTTGATGAACTGCAAACAGTTAGCCTAGCCTCCTTCTTGGCTGCCTTAATATGTGCCGGTGTTTTCTACCTCTTTTTTCGGGATTTCTCTCGCTGGTTGTTCATCACCTTTTTCATCATTAGCGTTGCCCTCCTCATCGGGTGGCGCATTATCGCTCGCCTGATCTGGCGGGTGGTTCGCTTTCCGGCAGCAGAGCGTCGAGTTCTCCTCGTCGGGGCGGGCGACCTTGGGCAGCGCGTAGGGCAAATGGTCGAAGAATATTGGTGGACCGGGCTTTCCCTTGTCGGCTATCTGGATGATAATCCGGAAATGCAGGCGCGCACAGAATTGCCGTGGCTCGGCACCGTTGAACAAGCGCGCCAGATCGTCAAAGAGCGGGAGATTAGTGATGTTGTTATCGCTTTGCCACAATCCGCTTTTGGTAAAGTTAACGATCTTGTGCTCAGTTTGCATGATCTACCCCTCTTAGTGCGTGTCGTTCCAGACTACTATAGTCTGGCCATTTATAAGGCGACCGTGGAAGATTTTGCCGGCGTGCCGATGATCAATCTGCGTGATCCGGCGCTGAATGAAGTGCAGCGATTAACAAAACGTTTCTTTGATCTTCTGATTGGCGGCATTGCTGCGGCCATCATCCTGCCGCTGCTTGGCCTGGTTGCAGTGGCGATCAAGCTGGACAATCCGGGACCGATCGTCTTCAGGCAGAAGCGTGTTGGTGAAAACGGCCGACAATTCGACATGTACAAGTTCCGTTCCATGATCGTTGACGCCGAATTGATGCAGGATTCGGTAACTGAAATCGATGCCAAGGGTGAGATTCTCTACAAGAAGATAGACGATCCGCGCATCACGCGCATCGGGCGCATCATCCGCCGCACGAGCCTGGATGAGCTGCCGCAGCTGTTCAATGTTCTCAAAGGGGACATGAGTCTGGTTGGACCGCGGCCGGAACTGCCGTTCATGATCAATCACTACGAGCCGTGGCAGCACAAACGCTTCGCAGTGCCCCAGGGTATGACCGGATGGTGGCAAATAAACGGCCGGGCAGATAAGCCGCTGCACCTGCATACGGACGATGATATCTATTACATCCAAAACTACTCCATTTGGATGGATGTTTACATTCTGCTGAAGACGCCCTGGGTCGTTATTAGAGGACAGGGTGCCTTCTGATCGCTCGTTGGCATATTGGCAGCGAGTAAAATGGGGGGAAGGGCTTCTCTTACTGGTTGGATTCCCCCTCCTCTTCTTTCCCGAGCGCCTCATCCTGATCACGACCCTTTATCTGGTTCTCCTGGCCGGGCTGTGGCTCGCGCCTCTGGTTATCATTCGCCACCCCCTGATCCCACCAACCCCCCATCATGTCGCCCTCCTGCTCTTCTGCATAGCCCTTTGTGTCTCTATTCTCGTCTCCGCTGATCCCGCGCTGACGCTGCCAAAAGCGACCGGTCTAATTCTTGGCCTGGCCACGTGGCGCTATCTCGTGCTCGCCGTGGGCGGGCGGGCACAAGTGAAATGGGCCATTGCCGCCTACCTCCTTTTTGGCCTGGGTTTCATCGCTTTCGGCCTTTTGAATGCAGACTGGCTGTTAAAGTCAACTTCGCAGGTTCCTTTGTTGGGAGCGCTGCTGGCCACAAGCGCAGCCGGAAACTCGCTGCTGCCGGAAACCTTTGGCATTCACCCCAATCAGATTGCAGGTACGATAACGTTGGTCCTGCCGCTTCTTGCAGCACTGTCTATTGAAGCAGTCACGAGCGAAAGTTTCAACAAGGCGGCGCGCTGGGCGGTCATTCTGGCGACCTTATTCGCCGGCCTTGCGCTTCTGGCGACCCAGTCACGGAGCGCCTGGGTCGCCATTATCGGTGGGCTGTTTGTCCTGCTCATCACCTGGGCGCTGACGATGAAATCCTCGCGCGTGAAGCGCCGGCTGCTGACGGCCGCCGCTCTTCTGGCCATACTTTCTTTTTCCATCATCGTCTTGTTGGGGCCAGGGAGGCTGCAGCAAGTGTGGTTGGATCCCCCACAAGAAACGGCCGTTGGTTCGCTCTCGACACTCTCTTTCCGGCAAGAACTCTGGCCATGGGCCATGGAGGCGATCAACGATTTTCCCTTTACCGGAATTGGACTCGGCGCTTTCCGCGCTGCGGCCAGGCGTCTTTACCCGCTGGCCGTCGATCCTGCTTACGATATCGCCCACGCGCATAACTTCTTCCTGCAAACAACATTGGACATAGGGCTTCCCGGATTTATTGCCTATGGTGCGCTGCTCTTGGTGTCCCTGGTTCTCGCCTTTCAGGCAGCGACTCGGACGTCTGATCTGCGTGCATACAGCCTGGGGCTGTTCGCCTCTTTGTCAGCCTTCCATATTTTCGGCCTCACCGATGCCCTCGCGCTGGGGTCAAAGTCCGCTGTACTGCTCTGGGCCATCTTTGGCATCCTGGCTGCCCTGGCCCGTTTACGTTAAATAACCTTGCTTGGCAATTGCCAGGACGCTGTGTTATCTTTGAACAACTCGACAGAAGTCGTGAGCAGGATGAGATGGGAGAGGCGTTATGGCTTATCAATTTGCTACGGAAGAATGGGTAAAAGCGCTGCAAGAAGAACTCAACAACAGTGCTGCGTATCGCAAGGCCGCGGAAAAATGGGAAGGCGATTTCTATTTTATCGTGGAGAAAGGGGGCGTGATACCCGAAGACATTTACCTCTACCTGGACTTGTGGCATGGTGAAGCCCGGGAAGCCTATCTTGAGGAGAATCCTGCTAGCAAGAAAACCGCTTTCGAATTACAGGCTCCGCTCGCTATCTGGCAAGGGGTGCTGAACAAGAAGATCGATCCGATCCGCGGTATCATGGGCCGCCAGCTCAAGTTGAAGGGCAACATGATGAAGATCATGAAGTCCCCCAAGGCAGCAACGGAGCTGGTCGAATCCGCGGCCGCGGTTGAGACGACGTGGCCTGAATAACACTTCTCTATGCACAGCCTGGATAGACAAATGCGCGTGGGCTTGGCGCTCGGGGGCGGGGCAGCGCGTGGGTTAGCCCACGTGGGCGTCTTGGCCGCCCTTGAAGAGGGCGATATCCCTGTCGATTGTATTGCCGGCACGAGTATGGGCGCCATGATTGGCGCCGCTTACTGCGCCGGGATAGAAGTCCCCCAGCTGCTGGAGATCGCCGCCAAAACAGGGTGGCGTCATATCAGTACGCTCACCCTGCCCCATCAAGGCTTGCTCAGTTTCCACAAAATGGAAACGTGGATCACGCGCATCATCGGAGATGTCGATGTTCGTGATCTAGCGATTCCGTTCGCCGCCACAGCCACGGACATTGAAACGGGCGAACATCTGCTGCTGCGCGAAGGGTCTGTGGCCAAGATAGTTAGGATCAGTTGCTCGGTCCCGGGCGTTGTTGCGCCGGTGCGCTTTGACGGCCGCTTGCTGTGCGACGGAGGCGTAGCCGACAATCTACCGGACAGCGCAGCCAGAATTCTTGGGGCCGATTATGTCATCGGCGTCGACGTGTTCGCGCCCGTCTATCGCAGCTTCCTGGGGCCGGTTGGCGTGACCATGGCCGCCGTTGAAACGCTCGTTCAAAATTCCGGCGGTGGGACACAAGCTTCTGACTGCGTCATCATCCCTAACCTTGTCGGCAAAAGCTACATCCGTCTATCTAAATATGATGAGTTTATTGAGGCCGGGTACCGGGCTGCGCAGGCCATGATCCCCACGATCAAGGATGCCCTGGCCAGCCCCGTTGAAACACTATGAGTTTCCCTACCATCTTTGATTGGCTGGAACAGTTGGCCTTCCTGCGCGGCTATCCGGCAGCATGGATCATTCTGGTCACAGCAAGTCTGATTGTTCTCTACCTGGATTGGCGTCTCTCATTGTTCGCCCTGATTATCCAGTATCTCACCGCCAGTCTGCTGTTTTTTGATTTACTCAGTCCGCAGCTGGCCATCATTAAGCTTTTCGTGGGCATGTTCGTCTGCCTCATTCTTTACTGGACAGCCCGCCAGGTAGACGAGCTCCGAGCAGGCCGGCCGGCCAATACGGAGACGGCTTCCAAGCTGGGGGTTCAAGTGGGCGGCAGATCTGTCCCTCGCGACCTGACCATGAAAGTAATCGCCATAGGCGTCGCCTTGCTGATTGTCGCCGCCGCCGAATGGGGCTTCTCATTTTATCTGCCCGGCCTACCGGCCGATCTGGGCTACATAAACGTGGCCATTCTATTGCTTGTTACTCTGGGCATCGCCGGGCTAGTCACCGCCGGCGACCCCCTGGCGGCGGGAATGGGCGTCCTCACATTTCTCACGGGCTTTGAACTCTATTTCGCCGCCATCGACCAGGGGACACGCACCCTAGCAGTCCTGGCAGCGCTCGATTTCGCCGTCGCTCTCGCCGCCTCCTATCTTGCACAGCGCCATTACGCGAGATCGCTGGCCGCCCTCAATCATGATTGACAAGCGCCTCTGTATCGCCGGCCTGGGTCTGATGGGGGGGTCACTGGCCCTCGCCCTTAAGGGAAAGGTCAGACACGTTACGGGGGTTGACCGGCATGCGGCAACACGGCAGCAAGCCCTGCGTGAAGGGGTTGTTGACTTGGCAGAGAAGAGCCTGGCGGCTGGTGTTGAGCAGGCGGATATCGTGATCCTGGCAACCCCTGTTCGCGCCATATTGGAGACTCTGGAGCAGCTGCCGGCACTGCGGCCCGACGGCCTTATGGTCCTGGATTTAGGGAGCACGAAACAGGCTATCAACGAAGCGATGTCTCAGCTGCCGGAACCCTTTCAAGCCTTGGGCGGCCACCCAATGTGCGGGAAAGAGAGCGCAGGCTATCACGCGGCCGAGGCAGATCTATTTCAAGGAAAGACGTTCATCCTGACGCGCAACAAACGAAGCACGCCGCAAGTTGAGGCGCTCGCTCTAGAGATGATTGATCTCATTGGCGCAAACGCTCTTTTTCTTTCTGCAGAGCATCATGATCAACTGGCGGCAACCATCAGCCATTTGCCCTATGTTCTCTCAGCGACCTTGATGCACTACGCGTCCGGCGTGCACGACGCGTATCTGTGGCCGACGAGCGCTTCCGGGTTTCGTGATGTTTCCCGCCTTGCCGGCTCTGATCCACAGATGCTCCTGGATATCTTGTTGACCAATAGGCCGGCCGTGCTGAAGCAGCTTGCAGGGTATCAAGAAGAACTTGGGGCGATGACGCGCCTTCTAGAGGAAGGGGATGAGGAAGAAATCGCGAGGTGGCTGGGCGCCGCTCAACGCGCCCATATAACCTATCGCCAGGCGAAAATGGATGAGGAACAGACGGCTCAGCTCCCTTTGCAGGATCCTAGCGCTCGTAGACGCGAATGATTCCGGGAACGCGTTCTAGTTGAGCGACCAAGTCATCACTAAACCGCGTACCACTCTCAGGAAATTCCATCTGAAGGTTCTGGCCGGCGATCAGGATCCTCAAGCGATCGTCTCCAGGATGCTCCTTTGCCGTCTGCAATGAGTGCCGGCACGCATCCCGCCAATTGCCGGCTGCCTTGATCTCCACCACGACCGTCCTGGCGCGATGGTTGCTGTCCGCCGGAACCGCCAGTTCTTTTCCACCTTGTGTCATCACAGTTTGTTCGGCAACGAAACTTGGCGTCTGGGCTTCAACCGGCTGCGGCGTCGTTTCCACGTTCTCGGCTTCGCCGCTGCCCCAGTTGTCATCGAAATTGGGTGGGGGGGGAGGCGCCCCGGTGCCAGCATCAGCGTCCGGCGCTATCGGTGAAAGGGGGGCTTCTTCCCTGGGCCGATTATCTTGTTTCTGCATCTTCCGGCGCGGAACCGGCGCAGCTTGCGGGGGGGACGCAGGCCCGGCAATGGCCCCATACTGCCCATCGAGCGCACGGAAAGACTCCAACTTTGTGAACACTTTGTCGACGATGAGGCTGGCTTGTTCTTCGCGGACCTTGACCGTTCCGGCAACAAGCATCACCTGATCAACCTGCACCTGATCGCGAACCATTTTCCAGGTGTTGGGGAAAAGAACGAGATCGATCTTGTCATCCAAGTCTTCAAGGGTGGCGAAGGCCATGGGATCACCCTTTTTCGTCGTCAACGTGCGCAGCTGGCTGACAACGCCGGCGACGCGGACAGATTTGCCGGCGCTGTTGCCGTCATGCAGATCAGTGATGACAGCATTTGTTCGTTCCTTGAGCAAGGAAAGCGGCCGTTCAAGTGGATGCTCAGAGACGTGCACACCCAAGGCCTCCTTTTCCCAGTCCAAGAGGAGGCGATTGTCAACGGGCTTCAGATCAGAGGCATCCTTTAGCAGATCGGCCTCGATACGCATGCCGTTCAGGCCGGCTGTGCCGCCAAACAAACTCAACTGGCCCACGGCCGCCGCTTCATGGGTGTGACTGCTCTCACCAACTATGCGGTCGATCGCCTCCAGAAACTGGGGCACAGACCCCCACCGCTCAAACACCTTGGCTTTGATCATGTACTCCAGGGTTCTTTTTCCTACCCGGCGCAGGTCGACGCGATCACAGAGATCCTGCACGCTTTCGTAGGCACCGTTCTCGTCCCGTTCATCAAGGATCAGCTTAATCGAGGGCACACCGGCGTTCTTAATCGCCGCCAGTCCAAAACGAATCACGGAACTCGCTTCGCCATCTTGGGCATCTTGAATCGCGAAATCAAGATCTGATTGATTAATGTCCGGAGGCGCGATCTCAATCCCAAGCGTGCGCGCCTCTGAGAAATAGCGGCGTACCTTTTCCGTATTATCCCGCTCAACGCTGAGCATGGAGGATAGATATTCAACAGGGTAATGCGCTTTTAGGAAAGCGGTCTGGCAGGTAACCTTGGCGTAATCGGCCGCATGCGCTTTGTTAAAACCGTAGCGAGCAAAGAACTCGATATCACCCCAGATGGCATTGCAGACCTCCTGGCTGAAGCCGCGGGCCATCGCCCCATCGGTAAACTTCTGGCGATGCTCATCCATCAGCTTCTGTTTCTTCTTGGCGACCGCCTTGCGAATCATGTCCGCTTCGCCCGGCGCGTAACCGGCAAGGTCCGAGGCGATGCGAATGATCTGCTCCTGATAGACTAGAATGCCATATGTGTCCTGAAGAATCGGTTCGAGTTCCGGCGTGTGATACTCGACAATGTCTTTGTTTTCATAGATGGCGGCGTGCATGCGCTTGATGTATTCCGGAATGTTATCCATCGGCCCCGGCCGGTAGAGCGCCACCGCGGCAACAATGTGATCAAAGCGGCGCGGCTTCATCTCCATCATCAGCCGCCGCATCCCGGCTCCTTCTACCTGAAAGACCCCGGCAACTTGACCGCGGCCGAGCATGTCAAACAGCTCATCAGGATCCTTGCTGGGATCGGGGCCAATCTGGCCGGCATCATAGGGGATATTATCCATGGTGTAAACGGTGCCGTAACGCTGCTCGATCAGGCGCGCAGCTCTGCGCATGACGGTCAACGTGCTCAACCCGAGAAAATCTACCTTGAGCAGGCCGATCGATTCAACGATCTCCATCGGCCATTGGGTGACGCGATCGACGCCGCCCAAGCCAACCTCTCCCCCGGTGGGCCGGTTCAAGGGCACATACTCTTGCAGGGGCCGGTCAGAAACGATAACGCCTGCGGCGTGGCTGGAAGCATGGCGCGAGACGCCCTCCAAATTGCGCGCCGTATCCAACAAATGGCGCACGTGTTGACTACCTTTGTAGCGCTCCAATAACTCTTTTGAGTGGAATTCGTTGCTGCTTTCCAAGACATCGGCAATTCTCGCCGGTTTTCCGGGGATAGCGGGAATCATGCGCGCGATGGTATCTACTTCCGGCAGGGGCATTTCCAACGCGCGGCCGACATCACGAATAGCCGCTCGTGCGCCCAAGGTCCCAAAAGTAATGATCTGGGCCACCTTCTCCCGGCCGTAGCGGCGCATGGTGTAGGCAACCATCCAATGACGGGCATCATCCGGATAGTCAAGATCGATATCAGGCATGGAAACCCGTCCTGGATTTAGAAAACGCTCAAAAATCAAACCGTTTACCAGGGGGTCAATACTCGTGATGCCCAACGTATAAGCGACAACAGAACCGGCCCCTGATCCGCGAACATTCCACCAAATATCGTTGTCTTTCCATTCCTGGTAGCTGTCATAAGGATAAGGATCACCATGTTCTTCCCACCAACTGTCACTGCGTGCGGCCCATTCGCACAGATCCCAAACAATTAAGAAGTAGGTATCAAAGCCCATGGAATTGATGATTTGCAGTTCATGGTCAAGACGCCGCCGCAGATCTTCGTCATTCCTTGCGCGATGCTCGCCATATCTTTGCGCAAGTCCTTTTTCACAAAGACGGCGCAGGTACCCGTGGACATCATCCCCTTCCGGAACCTCAAAATCCGGAAGATGGTACCCCTGCCAATCGAGGCTGACATCACACATCTCGGCGATGCGTAGGCTATTGCGCAGCGCGCCTGGCACTTCGCCGAACATCGCTGCCATTTCATCATGTGACTTTAGGAAGTATTCAGCATCAGACAGAGAAAGCTTGGGGTTCTTGACTGAGGAAGATGTCTGAATGCAGAGCAGGACTTCATGCGGCTTGGCGTCCTCCGCACGTGTGTAGTGCACATCATTTGTGGCTAAGAAGTTGTTCTCCAGCCCGTAGCGCGGCGCCATCTCCAAGAGTTTCTTGTTGATCTCACGTAGTTCAGGAATATGGTGCTCCTGCAGCTCAACGAAGAGGCGGTCACGACCAAAAATCTCGACGTATTCAGCAAGGATCTTGTGCGCCAGTTTCATATTTCCGCGGCTAATCGCTCTGGGTATCTCCGCCGACATACAGCCGGTCGTGCCGATCAACCCCTCGCTGTATTGAGCCATCGCGGCTCTATCAATACGCGGTTTGTAATAGTACCCTTCCAGCTGTGCCGCAGAAGCCAACTGCAGCAGATTGCTGTACCCCGTCTGATTCTCGGCCAAGAGCAGCATATGGTAGCGTTCTTTGTCTTTTTGCGGGTCGCGCTGGTGCATTGCCCGTTTAGATAAATACGCTTCAATCCCGACAATCGGTTTGACGCCCGCTTTCTTGGCTGCCCGATAAAAGGGCATCGTGCCATACATCGCCCCGTGGTCGGTCAAGGCGATCGCCGGCTGGTTCATTTCAACCGCGCGGGCAACGAGATCATCAACACGGCTCAAGCCGTCCAACAATGAAAACTCGCTGTGCACATGAAGATGCACAAATGGCTGCTGCTTACTCATGTTTTGCCTTTCTGCCCGCGGGAAAAGAGGGATCTCCACACCTGATCCAGAATACTGCGCACTCCGCAGATTCTCTTGTTGCTGCGCGTCTGAGTATAGCACAAGGAGAGCTTCGCGCGGCGCGATTCTGGAGCGGGTCTTTCTTAAAATATTTGAGGGGGTGGATCCAGCAAGGACTATACCCTGAAGTCCGGCCTTTTTTGCCAAAGGAGGTTGCGCCGGCAGCCAGGGATGAGAAGCGCTGTCTTGCAGGCCTGCCGCAGAGCAGGATGCGCTGCATTTTCGAAACAGGTCAGGCTATTTTTCCGGACAAGGATCCGATTCCATCAGTATTTTTTCCAGCTCCATCTTCTTCAAGCGGTAAAGAGATTCCTGGGTCAGCTGCCTGTGTTTGCTGGAGATATCCGCTTGAATGCCGAAGAGGAGGATCAGAATACCGACCAGAAAGAGGCCCGTGCCGATAGTCAGGGATTGTAAATGGCCGCCGATCCTCTGCACGTAGAAGGAAAGAAACCGAATCCAGGATCCCAAGCCCAACAGCAAGAAAGGGATCGCTAAATAGGAAAAGGTGCGCAGCGGTTCGTAAAAGGCATAGAGACGCATAATGGTCCCCGCCTGCGCCTTAATGAAATGCCACATATTGCGCTGCAGGCGCGACGGCCGAGAGGGTGGATTGGTTTCCACGGGAACGCTTTGGATGGTCAACCCCAACTTGCCGGCTTGAATAATCGTTTCCAGGGTATAGCTGTAGCGCGTGAGTATGTTCAAGCGCAGCGCGGTTTCCTTAGAGTAGGCGCGAAACCCGCTGGGCGCATCGGGGACATCTGTTTCACTGGCGGTGCGTACCAGCCAACTCCCAAGCTTCTGCAAGGCTCTCTTCAAGGGAGAAAAATGCTTGATCTGGTCGACCTGGCGGTCGCCGATGACCATATCTGCCTCACCGTTGACGATAGGCGCCACGAGATTGGCGATGAAGCGTCCCGGATATTGATTGTCAGCATCCGTATTGACGACAATATCTGCGCCAGCTTTCAAACTCGCTTCCAGCCCATCCTGGAATGAGCGGGCAAGACCGAGGTTCTTCTTATGATGCACAATATGCCCCACGCCCAGGGCTTGAGCCACGGCCACCGTATCATCCTCGCTGCCATCGTCGATGATCAGTGTTTCAATGCAGTCGATTCCGTGGAGATGCTTCGGGAAATCGGCCAGCGTTTCTGCCAAAGTGTCGGCCTCATTATAGCAGGGCACTTGAATTACGAGTTTCACAAGGCAAATTGTATGGCCTGGGGGGTAACTGTCAAGATAAGTAGTTGAATAGGTGAGCTACCGGCAGCCGGCAGTCGGCTGTGGGCACCTATCCCAGAGGCGCCAACTTGCCAAACCGGCGGATAAGCGGCCAGGTGGTGTATTTTGTCATGCACAACCATGACATTGATCACTTTATCAAAAGGGGATTGCCCGCTAACCTTGAAGAGACAACTCGTTCATTAAGGATGATGGCTTAATCCCCGATCGGTGAATGACACGCACCGTTGACTGATTGGAAAGCGAAAACATTTGCATGGCTGAAGAAGAGACAATTATCCATGATGTAATTATAGTCGGGGCCGGCCTGGCCGGTTCCTGGGCGGCGATGACGGCCGCCCAACAGGGCGTTAAGGACATTGGTGTCCTCTCCAAACTGCACCCTCTGCGTTCACATAGTGGTGCGGCACAAGGCGGCATCGCCGCCGCCTTAAACAACGTGCGCCCGGTCGAAGGGACGGGGCCGCGTGGTCCGCTGGAACAGATTCCCGCGGGGGGAGAACCGATTGACAGCTGGGAACTGCATATGTTCGACACGATCAAGGGATCCGACTGGCTTGGCGATCAGGATGCCATTGAGATCATGGTTAAGGAAGCGATTGATATTCTTTACGCCTATGAACATATGGGCTGTGTCTTCAGCCGCACGCCCGACGGCCGTATCGCCCAGCGCCGTTTTGGCGGGCACAGCGCACCACGGGCCAATTACGCGGCGGATTGGACAGGCCATGTGCTCCTGCACACGATTCACGAACAGGCGCTGCGCCATGGCGTAACGTTTTACAACGAATGGTATCTGCTTGATCTGCTCATTGAAAACGCCGTCTGCCGCGGCGTTGTGGCCATGAACATCCTCGATGGATCAATCCACACGATGCGCGCGCGCGCGGTCATGTTCGCCACCGGCGGTTACGGCCGTGCGTTCAAGATTACCTCCAACGCCTTCGCCAACACCGGCGATGGGGTGGCCACCGCCTACAACGCCGGCGTACCCCTTATGGACATGGAATTCGTGCAGTTCCACCCCACAGGCATCTATGGGCAGGGCATCCTGATGAGCGAGGCGTGTCGTGGTGAGGGCGGCTACCTTACCAACAGCGCAGGGGAACGCTTCATGGAGCGCTACGCACCGGAGAAGATGGAACTGGCCCCGCGCGACCTGGTCAGCCGCTCCGAGCAGACCGAGATCGATGAGGGGCGCGGCATCGGCCCCGATAAACAAGGTATTTACCTCGACTTGCGCCACCTTGGGCGGGACAAAATCCTTACCGTGCTGCCACAGGTACGCGAGATCGCCATCGACTTCACGGGCACCGACCCCATCGATAATCCTGTGCCCATCCAGCCCACGGCCCACTACAGTATGGGTGGCATCCCGACGACGGCCGATGGCCAGGTTATCGCCGATGCGGAGGGCACACCCCTGGCAGGATTCTTTGCCGCCGGCGAAGTGGCCTGCGTCAGCGTTCACGGGGCCAATCGCCTGGGATCAAACAGCCTGCTTGAGGCCTCCGTTTTCGGCCGTCGCGCCGGCAACGCCATCGTGCAATTCATTCGGGATGGCGCGGAACTACATCCCATAAGCGGAAACCCCGCCCAGAAAACGCGCGAGATCCTGCAGCGGCACCTCGATCGCCAAGGGCCGGAGCTGGTTGACGAGATCGCCCAGGAATTGAAAGTGACGATGACGAAGAAGTGCGGCATCTTCCGCGACGAAGAGAAGCTGCACGAGGCGCTTGCTGTTATCCAGGACCTGAAAGAACGCTTGCAGACGGCGCGGATTATGGATAAGAGCCACCGCTTCAATACCGACCTGCTGGCCGGCCTGGAAACGGAGCATCTGGTTGACTTCAGTGAAGTGGTCGTCGCCGGCGCGCTGGCACGGACTGAAAGCCGCGGCGCCCATTCGCGCACTGACTATCCCGAGCGGGATGATGAGGCTTGGTTAAAGCATACCGTCGCGCACAAAGATGAGGACGGCCCGCGGTTCAGCTACAAGGCCGTAAACATTGATTGGGATCGTTTTCCGCCGCAGAAACGCCAATACTAACCGTGCAGAAAACTGGGATCGAGGAAAGAGCGGAGAAGCCGCGCGCAAGCGGATTTCTAAGAAGGTGGAAATGGAGCAGGAAATGAGTATGAATCGTGAGTTGGCGACTGTTCGCGTGCAGCGCTTTAACCCGGATCGAGACAAGAAGCCGTATTTAGAAGATTTTCAGGTTCCGACCACGGGAGACCCAACCTTGTTGGATGCGCTGCAGCACATCAAGTCAAAGCTGGACGGGAGTGTGACCTTCCGCCGCTCCTGCCGTCATGCGATTTGCGGCAGCTGCGCGATGAGCGTCAACGGCCGTAATATTCTCGTCTGCCATGAGCCACTGAAAAAACATCTGGACGGCGGCGGACGGGTGACGATCCGGCCGCTTCCCTATCTGCCGATCATCAAGGACCTCGTCGTCGATCGCGCTTCCTTCTGGAAACAGTACTTGCTGGTCAAGCCGTGGCTGGTGCCTCCGCAAGATGTGCCGGAAAAAGAGTTCCGCATGACGCCGCAGGAAGTAGAAGATCTGCAAAGCGCCGAACACTGTATTATGTGCGGAGCCTGTTACTCAGCCTGCACCGTGGTGGGCATGACCAAGGAGTACATCGGTCCCCATGCTTTACTAAAAGAGTTCATGCGCGTGATGGATCCACGCGACACGATTCCGGCTGAACGGTTGGAAATCGTTTCCGGCGCTTACGGAGTCGCCCGCTGTCATACGATTTTCAACTGTATCGACGCCTGCCCCAAGGGGCTGGACCCAACTAAGGCAATCGAAACCTTGCGCAATCTTTCCAGGAAACGGCAGGCGTTGGCAGAGGAGAGAATGAAAAGACAGGAGACTTTGTAGCGAATCAGCGGAACATCTCGACGGCGGTTCAGCAGCTTAGTAGGATGAGTGTTTTTTCACAGGAGTGAGTTATGTATAAGACAACAGGATTTGTCAGCTTTGTTCTCCGCCGTTTTACGGGCGTGGTCCTGGTGCTCTACCTGTTCATGCATATGTGGGTGATCGGGTCAGTTAACCAGGGACCGGAGGCTTTTAACGCGCGCTTGAACATCGTCCAGCATCCGCTGTTTAAGCTGGGGGAAGTTGCCCTACTAGCCGCTGTCATCTATCACGGCCTGGACGGAATAAGACTGCTGATGGTCAATTGGTTCGGCGTCACTGATTATCGCAAGAGCCTCTTTTATGCAGTCCTGGCCCTGTCTGTCCTGCTGGTCATCGCCGGCGGAATTCCCATGATTATTTTCATGTTTGAGGAACTGGGGTGAAGTAGCTATCGAGCTTCAGCCAATAACTGCCAGCCATTAGGAGATTTGTCATGCGTGTTTTTACGATGCAGCGCATTAGCGCCATTGCCCTGATATTCTTCATGACGATACACATGATCGTCGTCCATTACCCCCCGTTTCATATTGATTTCAGCCGCATTGCCGAACGCATGGCGGACCCGCTCTGGCAGGCGATCGATATCGCTTTTCTGTTTTTCGTGCTCATGCACGCCCTTGCCGGCGCTTATGTCGTGCTAACAGATGTGGAACGATTCGGCAAAGTCAAGCGCTTCCTGGCCGGCGCGGCGATCGTTATCGGCATCTTTGCCTTTTTCTATGGCGTACAAACGATCCTGGCTTTCGGTCGTTACTACGCCGCTCAGGCCTAAGTCATGGCTTATTTCTCTGCACCCCTTTGCAGCGCTGCGCCAAATCAAGGAGCCCCTTATGTCTGAATCAACCCGCATGTGGATGGAAATCTCTTTCAACATCCTCTACCTCGTCGTTGTCTGGGTGATTGTCTTGGCCATGATAAGGCGCCAACCTACTGTGCCGGCACAAGATCAACCAGTGACGAAGTTATTCATATGGGCCTTCGGGCTGCTCGCTTTGGGGGACACGGGGCACGTCGGTTTTCGCGTGCTGTCTTACGCCAGCGGCGACCTGGAAAGTACTGTTTCCATCGCCGGAAGGGAGATTGGGCTGGTGGGTCTGGGCGCGTTGGCCACTGCTTTCACGGTGACCCTCTTCTACGTGCTGATGCTTATGATCTGGCAGCGACGCTACAACCAACCCTACGGCTGGTTGGGGGGACTGCTCTTTGCCGCGGCCGCAGTGCGCCTGCTGATTATGTTTTTGCCGGCCAATGAGTGGAACAGTACGGTCCCGCCGCAGCCCTGGTCGCTGATTCGCAACGTGCCGCTGATGATTCAGGGGCTGGGGGTGGCTTTTTTGATTCTGCGCGATTCGCGGCGCGAAAGCGACCGGCCGTTCACGTGGATAGGTATTATGATCCTGCTCTCCTACGCTTTCTACATCCCGGTCATTCTCTTCGTGCAGCAGATGCCGATGATCGGCATGTTGATGATCCCCAAGACAATGGCCTATGTAGGCATCGCGCTCATCGCCTACACAAGTCTGTTCAGCCAAACGGCCGAACCGGAGATCTCTAGACCGGCCTATTGAGATAACCAATTGTTTGAAGCGCGCTCTTTCTAGGGATTGCCCAACGATATTTGCGGGGCTGTCCTCTCATTCAAGAGGGCGCTGCTGTGTCTAGGGTCTCAAGGAAACCATTGATGGCCTCGATCACCTCCTGCGGCCGCTCCATAGGCAGCATATGCCCGGCATCAGCGATCTCTACGTATGCCGCCTGCGGCTGCAATTCCTGCCACTGCTGCCACGCCGCGGGGGAGAGCGTATCCGACTGCGCGCCGCGCATAGCCAGCGTAGGCTGCGTGAGGCGCGGGATATCCTCCCAGACGCCCTGCGGAAAGCGGCTGTAGAACTGGGCTTCCCATTCGCGACTGTAAGCCAGCGTCACTTCGCCCTCGCTTGTGTCCAGCAGGGCGCCGTTGACATAGGCCCAGAGCGCTTCATCCGACCAACGGCCGAAAACAGGCTTGGGCCGGAAATGGTCGAAGGCCGCCTGGCGGTCGGGCCAGTGCGTACGCCTTTTACGCGTTCTTACGACCATCGGCGATTCCGCAACCCGCTGCGGATCGGCGGCCGCCCTTTCTAAGAGCTGCGGTTCGAAAAAGACGGGTTCGATGAGGACAAGCGCACGAAAGAAGTGGGGGGCATGCGCAGCCACCTTCATCGTGGCCACGGCGCCCAGGGAGTGGCCAACGCCGATGATTTGTTCATACCCCTGCTGCTCCAGGAAGCGCTGCAGATCGTCAGCGATAAGCTGCCAATCTTCAAATTCTTGCGGTTGGCTTCCCGGCCACAACGGCCGGTGGTGCGCGGCAATCACATGATAGTCATCCGTCAGCGGCTGCAATAGGGCCGTGAAACAAGCCGGGGGATAGGCATTCGGATGGGCGAAATGGAGGAGCGAGCCTCTCCCGCCGAAATCTTCGAAATATATCGTGTCACGCATTCGCGATATCGTGCCTTTCTTGATTCTCAATTAAGTACTTCAACAGCTGAATAGTCGCCGGCTTGGTTTGCGGGCCGATTTCGCCGGGAGGCCCGACGCAGGCGGGGCAGCCATCGCGGCAGCGGCAGTCGCGGACCAGTTCGATAGCGGCGTCCAGCAGCTGCTCATGCAGTTCGTAGAGACGTTGGCTAAAGCCGACGCCGGCGGCCACGCGTTCGTAAATGACCAGCGTCGGCGACTTGGTTAAGGGATTCAGTGATTCGGCACTGACCTGGATGTCGGAAATATCACACATCAGAAAGAGCGGCGCTAGATGCTGCAGCACGTAGGCCAAACCACCTAATGCAGAGCGTGTCTGCTGGCCCGCCTCGGCGCGCCGGTGACAGGAGGGACATAGGGCGACGAGATTCTCCAACTGGTTCGCCTGACGGTAGTTTTCGTTGACGCCGGGCACGTAATCATAATCACGAAACGGCCGTATGTGGTGTACATGCAAAGAGATGCCGTTCTCTTCGCCGGATTCCCCCTTGCGACCGGTCGCCCCACAGGTGCGGCAGCGGTAGCTGTCCCGCTCCAAGGTCAGCCGGCGCTGCCGGCGCCAATTGGGACCATACTCATTCGGGCGGGCCAGAATCCCTTCTGCCCAGAGCTTTTCGGCCAGTTCCGGGGAGAAGATCAACCAGTATCCCATCGTTTCCAGGAGAATATCCGGCAGGTCAATCTCCCCGTAGCCGAGGGTCTCATGCGAATAGCGCTTGACCTTGCGGTAGCCGGTGACGCTGCTGATGACGGAAACATCGCCATGGGCGATCAACAAGCCGCCGCGGGTCCGCTCCTCTTCAGGAAGCAGTTCGCGGATGGAACTGCCCAAGCTTGAGCGCGTGTAGTAGTCCACCTCCACTTGGCGCACATAGGCAACACGGCCGTCCCAATCAAAAGACTCCACCAGGTATGTCTGCGCCTGATGCATATAGATAGCCCCCTCATGGACGAGGAGCGCAGCGCTTTCTAAATCGACCTCGCCAATGACCACCGGCGGCGACGCGCTGGTGTCCTGGATAACGACTGTCTCCGCGCCGCTGGTCCTGAGCGAGACCGAGGAGGCCGGGGCACCGTCGCCCAGCCAATGATATTGGTCGCGTGTGCGATGCAGCGTACCCTCTTCAGAAAGAATGTCCAGCACGGGGCCTACCTGGTCGAAGGTACCGAACAGTTCGTCTTCCTTGAAAGGAAGTTCATAGGCAGCGCAGAGGAGATGCTTCACCAGGATACGCAGATTGTTGGGGTTTATGAGCGCGTGTTCGGGTGAACGGCCGAAAAGATAACGCGGATGATTGCAGATATACTGGTCCAGGGCGCCGCTGCCGGCCACAAGAATTGCCAGAGAGAGCGCATTGCGCCGTCCGGCGCGCCCAGCCTGCTGCCAGGTAGAGGCGATCGATCCGGGATACCCGGTCAGCACAGCAACATCAAGCTGCCCAATATCGATGCCCAATTCCAGGGCGTTTGTGGCGACCACGCCGCGCACGGTGCCCTCGCGCAGTCCCGCTTCAATATCGCGCCGTTCATTGGGGAGATAGCCACCGCGGTACCCGGCCACGCGCGCATCCTTCTCGCGATAGGCGAGGTCGTCCCTTAGGTAGGCCAGCAGCAGTTCCACCGTCTGCCGCGCCCGCGCAAAGACGATTGTTTGCACATCCTTGGCGAGAAAAGTCATCGCCGCATCTTTGGCAGCCAAAACGGTGCTGGCGCGCAGGCCTAATTCTTCATCAATGATGGGTGGGTTGTAAAGCACAAACTGTTTTTCGCCGCTGGGCGCCCCATTGCGCGCCTCGTCGACCAGGACAAACGGCCGCTCGACCATCCGTTCAGCATGCTCCTGGGGATTGGCAATCGTCGCCGAACAGCAAATGAAGAGCGGATCGCTGCCATAGAAGCGGCACAAACGCTGCAAGCGGCGGATGACATTGCTCACATGACTGCCAAAGACACCGCGGTAGGTGTGAATCTCATCAAGGACGACGTAGTGCAGGTTGCCCAGCAGGTCGCGCCATCCGGGATGGTAGGGCAGAATGCCCGTGTGCAGCATGTCCGGGTTAGAAATGATGATGCCAGGTGATTGGCGTACCTGTTTCCGTTTGCTTTGCGGCGTATCGCCATCATAGCTATGCGCATTCAGCGGCAGATCGCCGGCGGCAATCAGGGCCTGCGTTTCCGCCAGTTGATCATGGGCCAGCGCCTTGGTTGGGAAAAGGTACAAAGCACGCGCTGTGGGTTCGGCCAGCAGGTGGGAGAAAACGGGGATTGTATAGCAGAGGGATTTGCCGGAGGATGTCGCCGTGGCCACCACGACGTCTTCTCCGCTGCGAACGGCCGTGATCGCATCCATTTGATGGGTGTAAAGGTGGTCGATGCCGCGCGTCCGGAGAGCGTGCACCAAAGCCGGCGGAATGTCCGGCGGAATAGGGGCCGTAGAGGCTTCTCTTTGCGGAAATTGCTCCCAGGCAACGACCTTCTCCATGAATTCATGGTTGCGTCGCAGAGAAAACAGTATCTCGTTAACCTTCATAGCAGCAAGCTTGCGGTTTGGGCTTTAGTGACAAAAAGTGTTCCCTTCGTTTGCTTTGTAGCAGGGAATAAAAGAGTTATTCAATATATCTCATTGATTATAGTTAATAATAGTAGTATGTAGTAGGGGCTGTGGATTTGTGGAAAAGAGCCGCTCCGCCCGCACATATGGGACCCTTTCCCCGCTGACCCCTACCTGTTGCTTGGCAAAGCCAAGGGATCCAGTTGGTCATTGTGGATTGAGCGCGGGATAAAGCGCTCTAGGATTATGTTGACTTCCTCGCCGAGAAGCCTGTTTTTGCGCCTAGGCGATGTATATGGCAGCGAACGTGTGTTCGATGCCATATATGGGGACATGGCCCTAAAAAGGTGGCGCATGAAGCCACAACTTATCCCCAAAGCATATGAGTTATCCACAGTATGATCGGACTTATCCACAAAAATCGGCATGGAGCGCGGTGCTCTTTAGCTTTCCCGGAGCATATTTATGGCCAGTCTTCGGGCGCGATCCTGTTCCCTTTCCAGGAGAATGCGTGGTTCCGCGGCGCGCAGTTGGCATTGATCGGCCGTCAGTGGGCAGCGTTCACAGGTCTCACCGATGAGTTCATGCGGAATCGCCGGATCATCGAGAAACTGGATAGTATTGCGCAGATCGGCGTCGACACGAAAGCCGACAAGCACGCTGCTGTAGACGTCCGGAGCGAGCACAAGTTGGCGCGCGAAGCCCACACAGAGAAACTGATCGCGTGAATCAAGAAACTCCGAACGCTGCACGCCGACCGGCATGTCTTGCACATCTTTCAGCGGCCCCACGGCCGCCGCATCGCGCAGCAGACTTACCGAAAGCCAGCGCCGGCAGTGATGTTCCGCGAGTCCAATTCCGCTGGGAACGAGCAGCCGGTTCATATTTAGCTGCTTAACAAGCTCGTAGGTGGCGCTGCCGCGCGCATGATGAAAGCGCAAGAAGTGGAGTTTGATCCCGAAAAATTGGGGAACAAGTTCGCTCATGCGATAGAGGAGCATCTCCGGCGTCACGTTGTATTTTTCCAACATGGACAACAGATGTTGTTGGTCCCAGGAACCCTGGTCAAAGAAGGTCTGTAAATCTGCCAGAAATTCTGTGCGCGGCATTAAGAGCGCGCCGGCAAAATAGGCGGCTCGAAAGTCATTGAGCAGCTGCTGGAAGGTATTGATGCGGATTGGCGTGGATGTGGTCGATCGTTCTTTGATGCCCAAGTGCTGGTAGCCCATCTCGCGAGTAATGATGAAGCGCACCTGCCGCGAATAGAGCGCATTGTTGATGTATAGTCTGGGGATTTTCCCCTGGACGAAAATCGAGCGGTAGGCGCTTAGTTCAGGCGTGCGCGCGATTGCCTCATCATCTATCCGGTAGTTATATGCCTCTTCAATCGTGCTCTTCAGGACTGGTAGGGGAACTCGCTTCGCTTCCGGCCAACCATATTTCTTCCCATATTCCTGGCGATAGTGGACGGCCGCTTCTTCGAGATCGGGGAAGTAGTTCTCGTGGATTTCCTGGTAAGAGCGCAGAGCTGCCCGCAGGAACTCTTCTTCGCCAAGATCATAGCGACGTCCCACTTCCAGGATGCCATGCAGCAGGGCGCTCGCTTTGTCCGGTTTGCGCGTTAATAGATTGATCAAGTCTCCCGCTTCAAAGCCGAATTCATCGAAGGGAAAGCGCTGCACGGCACTTGATGAAAGGGTTGACTCAAGATAGGTGAGAGAGGGGGGCAGCTTGATGGAGACGAGTTCATCGTAATCTCGGTTGAGGGCCGCGGCCATTCTCACGATCTTGTCCGTGCGCGGATATTTTCTCCCTCTCTCGATCTCCGTTACATAGGAGGGGGAGAGTTCGCACATAGAGGCCAACTCAGAAAGTGTCAAACCGGCATCCGTTCGCGCCTGACGAACCTTCATGCCAAAAATAATATTGATTAAGTCCAAGCTCATTCGCTCACTGTTCCTTCCGGCTGATCAATGCTGCCCCAAGCGGACCACCGCCCCACTAAGCGCCCAAGCCGCATGCGGTGCTCCGCGCGTAGTTTAGCGAATATTCGCTTTTTGACAAAACCCGCCGGAATTTCTTGACAAGCGCGTGACGATGATTATAATTCATTCACTGTTAGCGAATATTCGCTAATGGATTGGATTTACTCGATGGAAATGGAAGGAGAGTCCCTATGGCATCAGAGAATCCTGTCACAGGTGAAGGCGTAGAGCTGCGGGGGGAGATTACGCCCGCAATTGCCGAAATATTAACGCCGGAAGCGGTGGCGTTCGTCTATGAACTTGAGAAGGCGTTTGGAGAGCGCCGCCGCGAGCTGTTGGCCTTGCGCGAGAAGCGCCAGGAGGAAATAGACGGCGGCAAGATGCCTGATTTCCTGCCGCAAACAGCGCCTATTCGTGACTCTGAATGGGTTGTTGCCCCGATCCCCGCCGACCTGCAGGATCGCCGCGTGGAGATAACGGGTCCGGTTGATCGCAAAATGGTTATCAATGCCCTCAACTCCGGCGCGAACGTATTTATGGCTGATTTTGAGGACTCGCATGCCCCAACCTGGACGGCCACACTGGAAGGGCAGATCAATTTGCGCGACGCGGTCAATGGGAGCATCGTCTTTACCGCGCCAACCGGTAAACATTACGAACTACAGGCGGACACGGCCACGTTGATGGTCCGGCCGCGCGGCTGGCACCTGGAGGAAAAGCATGTATGGGTGGAAGGCCGTCCCATTTCAGCCTCCCTTTTCGATTTTGGTCTCTTCTTCTTCCACAACGCACAGATCTTGCTCGACCAAGGCAGCGGCCCCTATTTCTATCTGCCTAAGCTGGAAAGCCACCTGGAAGCGCGTCTGTGGAATGATGTGTTTGTTCTCGCGCAGGACAGGTTGGGCATTCCCCAGGGATCGGTGCGCGCCACCGTACTCATCGAGAACATTCTGGCGACCTTCGAAGCGGACGAAATCCTCTTTGAGCTGCGCGACCATTCCGCCGGTCTGAACTGCGGCCGGTGGGACTACATCTTCAGCGCCATCCGGAAATTTCAGAAGCATCCCGACTTTTTCTTGCCCGACCGCGCTCAGGTGACCATGACCACACACATGATGCGTACCTATTCCCTGTACGTGATTAAGGTGTGTCACCAGCGCGAAATTCATGCCATGGGCGGGATGGCGGCGCAAATTCCGATTCGCACAGATCCGGCGGCCAACGAAATCGCCCTGGAGAAGGTGCGCGTCGATAAGACGCGCGAAGCCAAGGATGGCCACGACGGTACCTGGGTCGCTCACCCGGGCTTGGTGCAGATCGCCAAAGAAGAGTTTGACAAATACATGCCCACGCCCAACCAGATCTTTCGCAAGCTCGACGATTTTCAGGTAACGGCGCTGGATCTGCTGGCCGTTCCCGAAGGAACGATCACGGAAGAAGGTCTGCGCTTGAATGTAGATGTAGGCATTCAATATATGGCCGCCTGGTTAAGTGGTAATGGCTGTGTGCCCATCTACAACTTGATGGAGGATGCGGCAACGGCCGAGATATCGCGCTCTCAGGTGTGGCAGTGGATACATAATCCAAATGCCCGTCTTGACGATGGGCGGCCGATTAGCAAAGATTTGCTTACAGAAACAGTAGCCGCGGTTTTGGCGGAGCTGAAGGAGAAGGTAGGCGCAGACTATTTTGAGCGCCACAATTTCGAACTCGCGGCGCAGCTCTTTGCGGAGATTAGTTTGCAGGATGCCTTTACTGATTTCTTGACATTGAAAGCGTACACCTATTTGGAATAGTCATTGATCCGTTTTGGGAACTGTTTAGATAACTGAGAGTAAAACAGAGTAAAGACTCAAGGAGTAGAATTTGATGTTCAAGCCATATAATGTCGGTAAACTGCGAGATGAGTGGGAACTAAACGAGCGCTGGCAGGGAATCACGCGACCCTACGCGGCGGAAGATGTTGTGCGCCTGCGCGGCACTGTGCAAATTGAGCACACGTTGGCGCGTATGGGAGCTGAACGTCTGTGGCGATTGATGCATCAGGAGGAGTATGTCCATGCCTTGGGCGCCCTGACCGGCAATCAGGCGGTGCAAATGGTCCAGGCGGGCTTGAAGGCCATTTACCTCAGCGGGTGGCAGGTCGCCGCCGATGCCAACGTGGCCGGCCAGACCTACCCGGATCAGAGCCTCTATCCGGCTGACAGCGCACCAAAATTGATCAAGCGTATCAACAACGCCCTCGTACGCGCCGACCAGATCTGGCACATGGAGCACCAGAACGGCATCTATTGGTTTGCGCCCATCGTCGCCGATGCTGAATCCGGTTTTGGGGGAACCTTGAACACATTTGAGTTGATGAAAGCGATGATTGAGGCAGGCGCGGCCGGCGTCCATTTTGAGGACCAGCTTTCCTCGGCCAAGAAATGCGGGCATATGGGTGGCAAAGTTCTCGTGCCTACGCGCGAATTCATCCAGAAGCTGGTCGCCGCGCGGCTGGCCGCGGACACAATGGGTGTGCCTACGGTGCTCATTGCACGCACGGACGCCGAGGCGGCTCAGCTGATTACCAGTGACGTTGATCCACGCGATCAACCCTTTGTTACCGGTGAACGCACCGCCGAAGGGTTCTACCGTATGAAAGGGGGGCTAGACCAGGCGATCAGCCGCGGCCTCTCTTATGCCCCCTATGCCGATGTGATCTGGTGTGAGACGGCGCACCCGGATCTAGAAGAAGCGGCGGTTTTCGCCAAAGGGATTCATGAAAAATACCCTGGCAAACTGCTGGCCTACAACTGCTCGCCCTCATTCAACTGGCGCGCCAACTTGAGCGAAAAGGAGATCGCCACTTTCCAACAAGATTTGGGCAAGTTGGGCTACAAATTCCAATTTGTCACACTCGCCGGATTCCACTCCCTAAACGCCGGCATGTTTGAATTGGCGAAAGGGTACAGAGAAGAGGGGATGGGCGCTTATTCCCGCTTCCAACAGCGTGAGTTTGAGATGCAGCAGGAAGATGGGTTCCGTGCTATCAAGCATCAGAGCTTCGTCGGCGCCGGCTATTTTGACGAGGTGCAGCTAACCATTTCCGGCGGGGAAGCGTCCACAGTGGCCCTGAAAGGGTCAACCGAAGAAGAACAGTTTACGGCCGCTCCGGCGCTGTAGCCAAAGAGAACCAAGCAGTTCATCTAAGGGTGACCAGCTTCTGGCCACCCTTTTTGTTTCCCGTTGTCGGGGTTATCATTGGCCCATGTGGATCCGCTTCGTTCTCTATGGGTTGGGTGGCTGGTGTGGGGAGGTTTTCTATACGGCCTTGACGGAAAGCTTGCCCCAGCGCGATTGGCGGTTGGTGGGAACGACTTATTTGTGGATGTTCCCTATTTATGGCGCGATTGTCTTCCTCTATGAGCCGGTACACGATGCCCTCCGCAGCTATCCCTGGTGGCTGCGGGCTGCCGTTTATGCTCTGGGATTTACGGCCGTGGAGCTAATCAGCGGATGGTTGATCGCCCGCCTGTCAGGGCGCTGCCCCTGGGATTACGTGGCCGCCGGCAAACGGTGGGCCATCAATTCATACATTCGCTGGGATTACTTTATTGTTTGGGCCGTGATTGGCTTGGCTCTGGAACCGGTGCATGATTTCCTTGTGCGTCTGACACCGGCGATTGAGACCGCTTTGATGGGAGGTTAGGAAATGCTGCAGCCGGCGGATTTTTTTGATTTGCGTGATGACTTCGTGGCCGCGCTTTTTGAGGGTTGTGACTACGTGTGGGAGGCGGTTCCGCACATCGGTCGCCACGTTGCCAGACTGACGGAAGGAAAACAGGTCATTCTTGGTGATGTTGCCCAGGATGCGTACCTGAGTGACCGCCCCGTCTATATCGGCCACGAGGCGGTCATTGAGCCCGGAGCCTACGTCATGGGGCCGGCCTATATTGGTGATGGTGTTGTTGTGCGGCATGGCGCCTATGTGCGCGAGAACGTGATCCTGTTGGCGGGCAGCGGCCTCGGCCACAGCAGCGAAGCGAAGAACAGTCTTTTTCTGCCGGCCGCCCATGCGCCCCACTTTAACTACGTGGGCGATTCCATCCTGGGTCACAATGTAAATCTAGGCGCGGGCACGAAATTGAGCAACCTAGGCATAATGAGCGAAAAGGATCGCCGGTCAGGGAAACGGCCGTCCATCAGACTGGCTATCGACCGAGACGTTTACGACACCGGCCTAGCCAAACTGGGCGCCATCCTTGGCGACGATGTACAAACCGGCTGTAACAGCGTGCTTAATCCCGGGTGTCTCGTAGGTCCGCGCACATTAATCTACGCCAACCTCAGTTTGCGAAAGGGCCTTCATCCCCCAGACAGCATCATCAAGCTGCGGCAGAATGTAAGGCACGTTTCCAGAGAGCGCTGAGGCGTTGATCAATGCGTGGGGTCTGGGTAGATGCGCTAGCGACTTCCGCGCCGCCCGGCCATGCGCAGTTCCGTGGAGGAGATGTCGCGGCGAAACTTGCTGTCGGGAATCCCTGAAAACAGTTTCTGGTAGCGTACGGGAATGGGTAAATCACCGACCTGCGCGAAGCGCCCATTTTCGTCCATGCGCCCAGCCACGAGAAAACTACAGTCCAATTCATGAATCTCCTGCAGCGCCTCGCGCAGCGCTTCGTGGCTGTTGCCATAATAGCGTGGGTGCAGGATGCGCGCGGCCGTGTCATAGCCAACCACAAACGTGGTGCCGGGGAAGAGACGCGCCTTTTCGATAAACGTGGGCGCGGTCGAGGCGAAAATTGTGTAACGTCCGGCGAACTGAGCCATGCGCCGCAGGGCAACATGGGGGATCAAAGAGGGCTTGTCCGCGTTGTGCACGGAGAGTTCGAAGACAACTTCTTCGCCTAGCAGCTCTCCGGCCGTTTGTGCTAGCTCCAAATGCCCATCATGCAGCGGGTTAAATGACCCTGACAGAATCGCCGGCGGACGGGCCTCCGCGCCCACGATTTCGCCGTCATCTTCTATGCCAAAATGAGTGCTCTCATTGTGCAGCAGCTGCGTGACCAGCTTAAAGAAATCAGTTGTGTGGACTGACAAATCGTCGCCCTCCACAAAAGGAACCTCGACACGATCCGCTATCCCGCACGCTTCAGCCAGGGCATTGAGCAGCACGCGGCTCACCAGATCTTCTTCCCCTTCACGATCGCGCGCCCCTTTCTGCAGATAGAGACGCGTGCAGATAAGGTGCGCAGGCTGCCAGGTGGCGATGTAGGCACGGTGCTGGCCGCGCTTTGGACGATCGGTAATGATTGTCGCTGTGCAGGAGGTGCCGACCAGCCCTTCATCCCAGGTGTGCAGCAGGCGGGCGCGCGTGTAGGAACGGCCGGCAAGCAAGCGCGCTGTTTCCGCGGCAACATACTGGGGTGGGTGCTGGCCAAGAAAATCGTCAAAGGCGGCGGTGCTGTAAGGAATAAGCGCCTCCAGCAGCGTGCGCGTCGCCCCGGCAACCGCCAGAAGATCGGCCAGCGCCTGAGTACCTGCCCCGGCGGTAACCACAACCGTCAGCGCCGGAGAATCATGTATCGCCTGCACAAGATCGTGAATATCAGAGTCCATGAGGATCCATTGTAGCAGTTACTCCGGCTACCTGACAAAGAAATAGACGGCACTTCGCTAACGCGCCGGGATTCACTTCATCAAGGGTAGCAAGCGGGATTTTCTCCCTATATACGCCCTTGAACCCATGTTCGTTTTTTCGTTCAGGGTGGGTCACCACCTATATTGCCGTTTTTCAGGGAGGAATTGCCTCAGGAAAGAGGCACGGTCATAATAGGCGTCAAAGAAGATTCTGATTATGAGCATGCAAGAAAGCGGCGACAAGACAACTTTTTCCTGGTTTTTTCTGAGCGTCACGACCCTCATATTGGCGTTCTTGTTCCTGGGTCAGGGGCGGTCCGTCACCGATCCTGATTTTATGACATGGATGGCACTGCTGCTCTCCGGCCTGTCCAGTTTCTTTCTCCTCTTGGGACGCAGTCGCGCCACGGTTCCTGCGGAAGGAAGCGACGCGGTTGATGCGCTGCCTGCGGCCGTTTCCTTTGCCGCGCTGCGTATTTCGGGCCTGCCCGTGGTCGAGCGCAGTTGGCGCCCCATAGCCATCCTCGCGGCCGGCGGGTTGATCGTTTTCTCTCTGTGGCGTCTGCCGCAGTTAGGGGCTCAGGAAAGCCATCTATGGGTTTTTCTGGCCTGGCTGGCGGCGATCCTGCTTTTCCTGGCGGCCGTAAGCGAACCTGCTGCGCAGGGAGAACGTGATTGGCGTCATTGGCTGCACGACCATCGCCTTGAACTCTTGCTTGTCTTCTCGATCTTTCTACTCGGGTTTTTCCTTCGTGTCTGGCAAGTGGGCAGCTTACCCGCCACGCTTTCCGGGGATGAAGCGTCGCAGGGCTTAGAAGCGCTGCGCGTTTTGGCGGCGGATCTGCGCAATCCGTTTACAACCGGCTGGTTGGGCGTGCCGACGATGAGTTTCTTTTACAACAGCGTATCTATCGGCTTTCTCGGCCAGACTGTTTTCGCTTTGCGTCTGCCTTGGGTTCTCATTGGTTCACTGACCATCTTGACCACCTATCTGCTGGTCAGGCAGTTGTATGATTGGCGTCTGGGATTGGCGGCGGCAGCGCTCCTGGCCACCTACCATTACCATATTCACTTTTCTCGCCTGGGTTCGAATCAGATCGCCGATCCCTTTTTTCTCTCCCTCTCTCTCTTTTTCCTTTACTTCGGCCTGGATCGCCGCTCAAGACTGGCCTGGGCACTCTCCGGCGTTGTCGCTGGCCTCGCCTTTTATTTCTACGCCGGCGCGCGGCTCACGCCGCTTGTCATTGTCGCTGTCTTGGCCTATCTGTTCTTGCTGAATCCGCGCCGTTTTTGGGCAGGGCACGCAAGGGAAATGGCGACGATGGGCACAGCCTTTCTTCTCACAGCGGCGCCGATGCTGCAATATGCGCTGCGCTTCCCTGATGACTTCAACGCACGCATGAATTCTGTGGGCATCATCCAGAGCGGCTGGCTGGAAAACGAAGTCCTTGTTCGCGGGCAGCCGGCCGTGTCAATTCTGTTGGACCAGCTGCAGCGGGCGGCGCTGGCGTTCAACTTTTACGCGGATCGTACCGTGTGGTATGGGCTGCGCGAGCCCCTGCTCGATCCCCTTTTTGGCATCGTCTTCCTGGTTGGTCTTTTTTATGGCACGCTGCGCCTCTTGGATAAAAGGGAAGGCTCGCGCGTGGCGCCCATGGTGGCCTGGTGGTGGTTGGGCATGATCCTGGGCGGTATGTTAACGGAGAGCCCCCCTTCCAGCCAGCGCCTGATCACGCTGGCCGTTCCTGTATGTTTCTTTATTGCGCTTGCCCTATGGGAATTGGTGCAGCTGGCGGCGCAGGTTTTTGGGCGCATCCCTACCGCGGCCGTCATGAGCATCGCTGTGCTCGCCTTTGCTGTGATCAGCCTGAAAACGTATTTTCTTGACTATACGCCGCAGCAGCTCTATGGGGGCACCAATGCCGAACTGGCGACGCAGGCAGCCCCGGCGCTTAATGCCTTAAAAGAGGAAAACGACTTCTACTTCGTTGGCCCCCCATTCATGTATTGGGGATTCGCCACCTTGCCCTACCTGGTGCCGGACGCCACCAGTCAGGATGTTCAGGATCCGCTTCTGGATCCAACCGCTGAGCAATATCTCAAAGAAGATAGGGGGGCCGTTTTCATCGTGGTTCCGGCGCGCCAGCAGGAAGTTGCGCTGCTGGAAATGGCTTTCCCGCAGGGAGAAGCGCAAGAAATCCTCTCCCCGGCTGAGGGACGCTACCTCGGGACGTTGTTCACTGTTCCTGCGGCGGAGTAAGCAGCGTGCGCAAATGGTTGGATTTGATCCGGTTGATCGTCTAGCCGGCGCCGAAGCCGGGCGGTCTTTTTAGTTCAGAGCCGTGCATATAGCTGCTCTTGTTGGTCCATTCCCCTTCCCCATTGTCATTGCGCAGGTGATCGTAGAAACCTTGTACGCGGCTGTCCAGGAGATCAACCTGATGGAGGAGAACGGCCTCGATCGTTTTTGGCTTGACGGGAGAGCCCCACTCCAGTGTTCCGTGATGGGAGGCCAGCAGGTGGATCAGGTGCCGCAGCTTATCCTCGGGAAAGTCTAATTGCTTGGCTGCCGCTTCAACGGCGATGATAGCGCGCACGATGTGGCCCACAAGACGGCCATCTTCTGTGAAACCAAATTCTTCGTCAAAGGCGTATTCTTCGGTCTTGCCCATGTCGTGCAGTAGGACGCCGGAGAGCAGCAGGTCGCGATCGACGTACGGATACGTATCCGCCAGGAAATTGGCTAACTTGGCCATGGCCAGCGTATGCTCTAGGAGCCCGCCGATATAGGCGTGGTGCATAATGCGCGCTGCCGGCGCAGCGGCGTAGCGCGCCAGGAACTGTTCGTCGAGCAAGAGGGCGCTCACCAGGGTTTGCCACGGTTCATTTAACCCATTGATGATCTCACGCAGCTCGGCCGTCATTTCGTCGACCGGCCGTTGGCTGGCCGGCAGGAGGATGCGCACATCAACCTGGTTGGCCACGTTTGCATCGCTGATGTTGACCTGCAGCGCGTTCTTATAGTTGTTAACCTGCCCGCTGATCAGCAGGGCGATGCCCGGGCGCAGCAGGGCATCCACGTACTCTGGTATGTCCCAATAGACACCATTAACTTGGCCCGAGCGGTCACGCAGCGTGCACAAAACAAAAGGGCGCCCGTCACGTGTTTTACGGCGTACGATATCGCTGAGCAAGAAGACCTCGTTGATCAGCTCATCGCCAGCATTGAATTCGTTTACATAGATTGATTTCACAAATACCTCATCTTGCCTTAAAATGCTCATTATACTCGCAAATCTCGGCAAGGCGGAACCTGTGCGGGCGTTTGCGATAACCAGCGTGGCAAGGAGCAGCGCTTCAGCGGGTGCAGAGATGGGTACAGCAAGGTGCAAATGAAGAAGATAATCGTAGGCATGTCTGGTGCAAGCGGCGTGATTTATGGTGTGCGCCTGCTGGAGGTATTGGGTGAGGTAGGCGGGGTCGAGACCCACCTTGTGGCTAGTGAGGCTGCGGCGATCACGCTTGGTTTGGAAACGAGCTATACGCTCGCTGAAGTAAAGGCTTTGGCAGATGTCGTTTACCGCTTCAAAGATATCGCCGCGCCGATTTCTTCCGGATCGTTCAAGACAGACGGCATGGTTGTCCTCCCCTGCTCGATGAAAACGTTGGCCGGAATCACCTACTCTTTCAGCGACAATCTCCTGCTGCGTGCCGCAGATGTTGTTCTCAAGGATCGCCGCCGCCTGGTCCTTGCCCCGCGTGAAACGCCGCTGCATCTCGGTCATTTGCGTATGATGGTTCAAGCGACAGAGATGGGCGCCGTCATTGCCCCGCCACTGCCCGCTTTCTACCACCGGCCGGTAACGATCGATGACATTGTCAATCAGACCGTTAATCGGGTTCTTGACCTGCTGGGAATTGAACTAGAGGAAGATTTATTCAAGCGCTGGCAGGGCGGTGAGGCCGCTGCCCGTGAGTGATGTTCGCCAGGAGGCGTTCGCTTATCTCGACGCGCATCAGGTCATGACGCTGGCGGTGAGTGAGGCGGGCAACGTCTGGGCCGCCGCCGTGTTTTATGTCAACTTAGGCCCTGAACTGTTTTTCCTCTCGGCGGGGCATACGCGCCACGCTCGCTACTTAGCTGCCAATCCCTGGGCGGCGGCGACTATTCAGGAGGATTACGTGGCGTGGCGATCAATCAAAGGCGTTCAACTGGAAGGCCCGGTGCGGATGCTGGCGGGGCGCGAACGCAAAGACGCTATGGCGGTTTATGGTCAGAAGTACCCTTTTGTGGGAAGGGCGCGAGGGAGCGTTGCCACCGCGTTGGGCGCCGTCAACTGGTACCGCCTAACAGCGACCAAACTTTTTTTTATTGATAACAGCAAGGGTTTTGGTCACCGAGACGAGGTTGATTTGCGGCCATAGGCGTCGTGCACTGAAAAAGCAACAGCTAGTTGTTGGCAATGCGCCCCAAGTAGGGCGCGTAGGCTGGGCTGTCATAGAGGGCCAGAGCTGCCTCAGTGAGATCAAAAGGCTCACTCAAAGCGAGGATCGCTTGCATATAAGCGTTGTCAACGGAGACGACTGCTTCTTGAAAGGCGTGATCCGCGTTGAACTCTGCCACAACCGGCGCGGTAGAGAGCGAGCTCCCTTTGAGCGTGCGAATGAGACCCGCCTGACGCGCCATGAGCAGCACGCCATTGATCTGGCTTTTTGACAGCGGCAGATCCTCGCGGCCGGCCAAACGCGTGTGCAGTTGGCTCAGAACTTGGTGCCACACCAGATCAGGATCCTGTTTCAGAAGATCGACCAATTCACGCAGTACGGCGAAGCGTTGCGGCGAAGGGACAACGCGCAAACGCTGTTTCTTCAAGGCAGCCCGGTAGCGTAGGTGCAGTGCATCTGAAAGCTCACTACTCTGCGGTGCCGAGACATAGGCGGTGGTCTCTTCTTGAAAGAGCCTGACTAGATGCGGATAGCTCTCTAAGAATTTGCTGAAGCTGCTTTGCGGGTAGGCGCTGCGGTTGAACCGTCCGCCGCTCTCCAACGTCATGCGCTGTTTGAAGATGCTGGCTCTGACGCGCCCCTTGTCGGCGAGCAGCGCGTCCCGGACGCCGGCGACCAGCTCTTCAAGTTCAGCTTCCGTCAAGCCTTTAGCGGGAAGGAGATCCTCATAGAACAGGTATTCGTCGCATAGTTCAACCAGGCTGCCGCTGGTGGTATGCTTGATGCCCACGCCGATGACGTACTTGCCGCGTTTGCGCAGGGACTGCACGAGGGGCGTAAAGTCGCGGTCGCCGCTCATTAAGACGTAGGTGTTGTATTGATGTCCATCAACCAGCGTATCCATGGCATTGACGGCGATCTGCATATCGGCCAAGTTCTTGCTGAAATTATTGATGCGCGAAGCCGACTGGACGACAAAGCCGGCCTGGGCCAGCTCTTTCAGCAGCCGCTGGCTCTGCTTTCCGGCGCCATAGGCCTGTCGCAGTACGACACGGCCGTCGGTTAGCAGTTTGACATGTTCCAGGACAAGGTTGATGTCGAATGTCAGATTGATCTGTTTGGCCCCAATAACGAGGTTATCGAGATCTAAGAAAACGGCTACGTCGTTGGTCATGGTAGAGTTCTGCCGAACTGTACGGAACACATAGGTGCGCTGGACCAGTATTTTAGCGAATTCGCTTGTTCCCGCAAAGGTCTTGATTCCGCAGCGATGTTTCCCGGGAAACATCGCTGCGGCGCAGATAGCGTGCCTATTGTTTCCCGGGAAACAGTTTTCTTGGGTGACCTTGGCGCCCCGTCCTAAGTTTGTTAGCATACACAAATCAGCCTTTCGCTCGAATTGGGCGGGGGAAGGAGATTCCAACGTGAGCGATGCCCCGGAGCTTCCTCCGGTATGTGACTATGAAGGATCGGATTATCGTGCCCGCTTCTGGGAAGATGGCGGGCGCGACTACGAGGATCGGGTTGAGCGTGTCGCCTTGCGGCGGCTGCTGCCGCCAGCGGGGGATACCTTGATCGAGGTGGGCGCCGGTTTCGGTCGCCTGGCTGACGAATACCGGGGGTACAAGCGTGTCGTCCTCTTTGACTATTCGCGCACCTTGCTGCGAGAGGCGCAGGAGATCTTGGGGATGACGGCCGTTTCATCTACGTAGCCGGGAACTGGTACCAGATGCCGTTCGTGACCGGTCTGTTTGAGACAGTTGTCCAGGTGCGTACGCTGCACCACGCGGCTGACGTGCCTTCTGTTTTCGCACAGCTGGCGCGAATTGCCCGGCCGAACGCCGCCTACGTGCTGGAGTTTGCCAGCAAGAAAAACTTGAAAGCGATTCTGCGTTATGCGACAGGGCGGCAGACGTGGTCTCCTTTTGCGCCAGATCCGGTAGAGTTTGTGGCGCTCAACTTCGATTTTCACCCGGATTGGATTCGGGATGAACTGCGGAGCGCGGGCTTTGAGCCGCGGCAAGTGTTGACGGTTTCCCATTTTCGGGTCCCCTTTTTGAAAAAATTCCTGCCCACAGGCGCGTTGGTTGCCCTTGATAAGTCGGTGCAGTTCACGGGCGGCTGGTGGCAGTTGACGCCCAGCGTGTTTGTGCTCAATGACAACACGGCCGTGCATGAGCCGGCTGGAGAAGATCTCTTCTTCGCCTGTCCGCGGTGTGGGACGCCGCTCGGGAGGCTGCGGGAGGGCGTTCTCACCTGCCCAGGATGCGCGCTGCGCTGGCCGGTTGTCGATGGGTTGTATGATTTCAAGGAGCCGCTTTCCTGATTCTCTCGCTTCTGGCAGCTGAGAGATGCCGTCTGTTGAGGCGTGTATGAACGAGCCTGGTGAGAAGAAACATGCTTCTGCCCGCCGCTACCTGCCGCTGATAGGGTTGGCGGCCGGCGCCTTGGGGGCCCGTTTGGCCTGGCGGGGCCTGTTCAGGCGCAGCCTTCCGGATCGCTACCAGGAAATCGGGCTGCCGGCGCTTGACCAGCCTGTAGAGATTCTGCGCGACACATGGGGGGTGCCTCATATCTTTGCGCGCAGCGAGCGTGACCTCTTTTTTGCGCAGGGGTTCGTTCATGCCCAAGATCGCCTTTTTCAGATGGACGTGAACCGGCGCGTCGGGTCAGGGCGGCTGAGTGAAATCACCGGTTCCAGTGGGCTCTTGTTGGATCGCATTGCCCGCTACTATGGCTGGACAAGGGCGATTCAGGCGCAGGTGAATGGCGCGGACGCACTCGTCCTGGAGACGATGGAGGCCTACTCGGCCGGAGTTAACGCCTATATAGAGAGCCAGCCTTTGCCCCCGGAGTTCGCTTTGCTGCGCTACGAGCCAGGCCCTTGGGGGCTGGCCGATACGGCGGCGATAGGCGCAGTGCTTGCCTGGGGACTCTCCGTCAATTGGGAGTCAGAGCTGCTGCGCTTGCAGCTCTTGCAGGCGCTGGGGCCGGAGAAAGCGTTTGACATGGCGCCTTTGGCCGGTGACCGGTATGTGCCCGTTATGCCTGACAGCGGTGTGGATGAGCAGTTCGCGCGCGATCTCGTGGACGCTTATCGTGATACTCTCGCCAATCTGCCGGTGAAGACCCCTGCTGCCGGCAAGGGGGTTGGCAGTAATAACTGGGTTGTCAGCGGCGATCATACGGCCAGCAGACGGCCGATACTGGCCAATGATCCGCACCTGCCGCCAACCTATCCCGCGCTCTGGTATGAGAATCATCTGCTTGGTGGCGCGTACAATGTCACCGGCTTTACGATGCCTGGCGTGCCCGGCGTCGTGATTGGCCATAACCAACAAATCGCCTGGGGCTTCACCAATGCTTTCCCTGACGTCCAGGATGTTTTCGTCGAGCGCTTCCACAGGCGCGATCCGTCGCTCTATGAGGTGAATGGCGCGTGGGTCAAGGCCGACATAAGGGATGAGGTAATTCAGGTGCGTGGACGCAAACCCATTGTGGAGAGAGTGCGCTACACACGTCACGGTCCGATCTTTTCCGATCTTCTGCCTAATGAAAAGCGGGCCTTCGCGCTGCGTTGGACGGCGCATAGTGACCACAATCATTTGCGATCTGTTCTCGACGTCAACCGCGCCCGCGACTGGGCAACCTTTCGCCAGGGCCTGGAAGCGTGGGGTTTTCCCAGCCAGAACATCGTTTACGCGGACGTTGAAGGCAATATCGGCTATGTGATGCCCGGCAAGGTGCCGCTGCGTCGCCGTGGATCGGGCCTCCTTCCTGTTCCGGGCTGGAACGATGCCCATGAATGGGATGGCTGGATCCCTACGAGCGAGCTGCCAAGTTTACATAATCCAGAAGAGGGGAAGATCGTGACGGCGAACAACCGTGTCCATGGCGCTTCCTACCCCTACCTCTTGACCGGAGAATGGCTGCCCGATTATCGCGCGCGGCGCATTCATCAACTTCTTGAGCAGCAGCCGCGGCAGACGCTGCAGATGCACGCGCGGATGCAGATGGATACGGTATCGCTGCAGGCAAGAGAGTTCTTGGCGCGCGCCTTGCCGGCGACGGAGCACCAGGTTGTCGAAGATAGTGCGCTGCAGTTTGCGTGCCGTCTCTTGGCGCAGTGGGATGGGGATATGCGCGTCGACCTCGTGGCACCCAGCTTGTATTCCGGCTGGCTGATCCATTTTTCCCGCTTGGTCATTCGCCAGGCGGTCGGCATTCAGCTGGCGGAGGATCTGTTTAAAAGCAGCCCAGCGGATACATTTCATGCCGATCCGTTTCTGGAGACGGCCGTTGATCTGGCCATCCAATGGCTGGAATACGGCAGCCCTGACTGGGTTGGCGATATCGAACCGCTGCTAATACCCGCATTGCGCAAGACGATCCAACTCCTGCAGCGCAGATTTGGAGACGATCCTGGGAAGTGGCTGTGGGGCAGCCTCCATTATATTCGACATGAGCACCCGCTCAGGCGGCTTCCCGGAGTGGGGCGCGCGTGGCAGACGAAGGAGATCCCTGTTGGCGGTGATGGTTGTACGGTCAATCAGGCAGAGATTTCACCCCATTTCCCGCCGCATCCGGTGGAGATCATCGCCAGCTGCCGTCTGATTCTCGATGTCGGCGAGTGGGATAACAGTTTAGCTGTTCTTCCTGGGGGTCAGTCGGGCAACCCGGCCAGCTCTCATTATGAAGACGGCCTAGCTGACTGGCGCGACGGCCGTTACCATCCGCTGCTCTTTTCGCGATCGCAGATTGAGGCGGCAGTAGAAAACATACTCATGCTCATGCCGGCGGCTTACCAGGACACGGGCGTTCCTTAGGTCGCCGACGAGTAAGGTAGTTGTCCCGCACACTCTCCTATACAATTGGGGAAAGCTAAGCAACAAAGCAAACACGGGCCGGTCGCAGCTGAAGGGTGAGATGGCTCCTTCCTGCTTGAACCGGCGTTTGCGGTAGCGAGGATCAACTATGTTCTTGCAGACACTACGCTCGACTTTTCGCGTAGTCCTGAATACAGGCGCCAGGGTTTCCGTAACCGGGTATGGAAACATCCCCGCTGAGGGCGGCGCTATCGTCGTGACAAATCATATCGGCCGTTTGGATGCCATGCTCGGTGTGGTGTTGTCTGAGCGGGACGACATCATCTTAATGATTGCTGACAAATATCATACGGTCCCTCTCTGGCGCTGGCTGGGCGATAACCTGGATGCGATCTGGCTGGATCGTGATGAAGTTGATTTTCACGCGCTGCGTGAGGTGATGAAGCGATTGAAGAGCGGAGGGCTCTTGGGAATAGCCCCTGAGGGCACGCGCAGCAAGAGCGAGGCCCTTGTGCCGGGCAAACCGGGAGCCGCCTACCTCGCTTCCCGCAGCCAGCTCCCGCTCATTCCCGTGGGCGTTGCCGGAACTGAAGATCGCGTGGTCAAACAGCGACTGAAGCGCCTGCAGCGGCTGGATATCGACATTCAGATTGGCAAGCCTTTCATGCTCCCCCCCCTTCCGCGCAAGGAACGCGATGAGTTCCTCGCCGAAAGCACCGACGAAATTATGTGTCAAATAGCGGCGCTGCTACCGCCGGCGTACCGTGGTGTCTATGCCGACTACCCCCGAGTGCGTGAGCTCCTCGAGGAACAGCAGCGCCTGCCGGCATAGATCGCCGGACCACACGACAGTTGATGCGTATCGCAATGATCGGCCCTTTTGGGCTCCATCCGAACAAGACAATGAGCAGCCGCGCGCTGCGGCTGGCGCAAGCCCTCGTTGATTGCGACCAAGAGGTTGCGCTCTTTATGCCTCCCTGGCAGACGCCCGAGGAGGCGGATCGCTGGTGGGCAGAGGATGGGGTAACTATGCGCTACACGTCGCTCGGTTCACAGCCATTTTCAACGAGCCGCAACCTGGTCAAGGATGTGCTGTCCTGGCAGCCTGAGATTGTTCATGCCTTCAAACCGAAAGCTTACAGCGGGCTGGCCTCATGGTGGTTGTGGCAGTTCCAACGGCGGAATATGCGCCTGGTCGTTGATATGGATGATTGGGAAGGCGCCGGTGGCTGGAATGATCTGGCGCCCTATTCGGCCGTGCAGAAGCAGTTTTTCGCCTGGCAGGAGCAGTGGGGGATGGCGCATGCGCACGCGCTGACCGTCGCCAGCCGCGCGCTGGAGAGCATCGTCTGGAGCAATGGCCTTGCGCCACAACTGGTTCACTATCTGCCCAACGGCTCAGGGTTGGCGTTTGCCGGTGAGCGGTTATCGGCTGGGTCTGTTCAAAAGACCCGTGCGCAGTTGGGGCTTGGTTCACGACCAACGCTGCTTGTCTACAGCCGTTTCTTTGAGTTTGATGCACAGCGCTTGGCCACAGTCTTGGCCGCTGTTAGGGAGCGCGTGCCCCCAATCGCCGTGCTCTTTGTGGGCGAGAGTCTTTATGAAGAAGATACGCGGCAGCTTCGTGAACTTCTGCAGGAGAACGGCGTTTTGCCTGCGGTGGTCGACCTTGGCTGGGTCAAGGAAGACGATTTGCCCCTGCTGCTGCGATCCGCCGATGCGGCGCTCTACCTGATGAATGACACGCTGCTTAATCGCTGTAAATGCCCGGTGAAACTGGCTGATCTTGCCGCCGCCGGCGTGCCCGTAGTAGCTGAGGATGTGGGTCAGGTGGCCGAGTATGTTCTCCACGGGAAAACGGGTTTTCTGCGCCCGAGCGGCGATGCTGCAGGCCTCGCCGACGATATTGCGCAGCTGCTGCAGAATGAAGAGCAGCGTGCTGTTTTTGGGGCGGCGGCGCAAAGCCATTACAGAGAGCGATTCTCTTGGGATCGGCTTGCCGTATTGCTGGAAGCGGCCTACCGTGAGTAGCAACGAGCCGACAATTGAAAAGGGAAGTCTGCAGCAGGAGCGCAAGAGCCGGCTGCTTGATTGGCTGATCGCCTTTCTGCTTTTTTTCTTTCTCTCATCCGTCTACTATGCAACGGCGTCGGGGATCACCAGCAGCAATGACGGCAGCCACTACGCCCTTCTGCGCACCCTGGTTGAGAACCGTACCTTCGAACTGCGCCAGTTCGACGACTACGCCGAAGGGAACGACATCGCCATCATGGAAGACGGCCGTCTCTTCAGCGATCGGCCGCCGGGGACGGCTCTGGTGGGTACCCTGTTTTACCTCGCCGGGGGCGCGCTCCCCGAGTTTGCACAACCGCTGCCGTCACGGCACGATGATCAGAACCCGCGGCTGTCCTATGTCCTGCTGGTTCCCGCATTTGCCGGCGCGGGCACGGCCGTTGTTCTCTATGCCATCATGCGTTTGTTGGGCTTGTCCCAGGCCGCTGCTGCGACTACCGTCCTTCTGTTCGCTTTAGGCACGATTCATTGGAAATACAGCTCCGTCCTCTTCTCGCACGCCCTCTCCTCCTTTCTGGTCGTGCTCTCGGTCTATCTCACATTTCACATGTCTATTAAGGGTCGGGGCCGGCCCATCACTTATGCTTTCTTGGGCTTCGTGCTCGGTTTCTCTGTCCTTACCGAATACTCCAACGCTCTGCTGATCTTGATTTTGCTCGCCTATTTGTACTTGACAGCGCGCCCGCAAACTTGGCGCGGCTTGCTGACTTGCTTTGGCGTATTGATCCTTGGCGGTCTACTTTCTGCTCTCTTCCTGACCTTCTACAATTACACAAACTTCGGCAGCCCGCTGCGCCTTTCTTATACGTACGCTGTCAACTACCCCTGGGCCGGCTCCTTCGCCACCACGTTTAATTTCTCCCTGGCTCAGGGGCTCAAGGGGCTGCTGCTGGGTGGGACCGGGGAGGGCTGGTGCGACGGCCCTTGCCCCAACCAGGGCCTATTTCGTCTCTCCCCTATCCTGCTCCTCGCCTTGCCTGGTTGGTACCTTTTCTATCGTGAAGCTCGGCGTGAAGCGTTATTCACGGCGCTGCTTTTTCTCGGCTATCTCTTTCTCTTTGCCCGGCACCGTACATTTCATGGCTTTACGGCTGACGGCCGTTACTTGACCCCTTTCTTGGGTCTCCTGGCGATCCCTATGGCTTATTTCGTGGAGTGGCTCTTTGCTCTACGATCGCGGCCTTTTCTTCGCGGCGCGCTGCTGCTCGTTGTGCTTGCCCTATTTCTCCTCTCCATGGGCAATGTGTTCTTGCACATAGGCGCCTCTTACAACTATGATCTCGATCAGCAGCTTCTGGCAACCTTGTGGGCTGCGCCCGGGGGCAGGAGCGCCATCGTGGGCGAGGTCTTCCGCAATGCCGGAAATCTACCCACTTTATGGCTGCTGGAAACCGGTGCGGCGCTCCTGCTCTTGGGGATTGTTTTTGTCCTACAAAGAGTGCGAAAACAGTTCATGGTGGGCGCCGGCTAGTATCTATCTATGCTAACTTAATCTTGGGTAACCTTCTGGATAGAAAATCTGGATTCGCCAATAAGATATGCTACAATGCCGACCGATTTTAGATGGCGCAATGCTCTATTGCGCCATATTTTTATTGAAGTTGATCGATTGCATATCGGAAAGCTGCGGCGCTGACGCCGTTTTGTTTTCGATGGAAAACGGTGGATCGGAGGAAAGAAGAAGATGAAAAGAGGCATACAGGTAGCCCTGCTATTGGTTACCGGATTGATGCTGGCCCTATTTGTGCTGAGGCCAAGTCACGTCGACGCGCAGGGCCCAAACCTATTGACGAACCCGGGCTTTGAAGAAGGTCATTTTAATCAGGACGGCATTACTGAGATCACGGTCCCCAATGGGTGGCGCATGCATTGGTCCAACCGTGAAGCGAATATCTTTGACGGCTATGCGGAAACGGCACGACCGGAGACTGTTGTGTGGAATATCGCCGGTGCGCCAGCCAATGAGCGGGACGTCTTCTGGAAGGATGGCATCTATACGGTCAAGATATTCAAGGGATGGGCGCCGTTGTGGGCGGCTATGTCACAAGATGTGTCAGGCCTGGAAGTTGGACGAAAGTACCGCCTGGTTGCTCCCGTATTCATCGATATTGTTGCTGACTATGAGAGCGGAAAAAAGATACCGCCTAGTGACAACCGGCACGGCCGCGTGCGTTTGGGCGCCAGCCCGGTGGGCGCCGGGTGGCGGGATGAGTCAGCCATTGGTTACAGCGGCTGGTGGACGGCCGATTCGGTCAGCCCTTTCTACCAGGCATACCCCACTTTTGTTCATGAATTCACGGCCACCGCACCGGAAATGACGGTCTGGATCGAGATGGCTTCTAGCTATCCGCATCCCAACAATGGTTTCTTCGTGGACACCGTGGGTCTTTATGCTTTGGACGAGACAGGCGCCGTGCAGCAGCCGGCGGCTGTCGCTGAGTCCGGCGGCGATGCTGGAGGGGGCAATACACAGGCTGCCGCTGCCGCGCCCGCAGAACCCCTACCCACGGCAACGCCGCGTGCTGATGGCGCGGTCGTACATATCGTTCAATCCGGCGACTCTTTCTGGTCTCTGGCTGTCCGATATGCGCAGACAATGGGCCTGACGCCGGAGGAGGCGCTTGTTGAGATACCGGCGCGCAACAACAACCCCGCGGTCATAAACAGTGGCCAAGAACTAATCATCGTTCCCCCCTCTGCGGAGCGGGCGGCAGCGATAGCTGAGGTGGCGGAGGCGGAAGCTACACCCGATCCAGAAGCCACACCCGTGGAGGAAGAGGCGGAGAGCAGCACAGAGAGCGCTGAAACCGCGGAGCAGAATACAGAAGGGGACATGGCTGCCGCGAGCACAGAAGGCGGCAGCACCAATTTGTCCCAGGCGCTGCTGCAGGCGGCACCCAGCTCTATTTGTGTACAGGTTTACGAGGATGCGAATGGAGACGGAACGCGCGCGGACGTTGGAGAAAAACCGGTGGCCAATCAAGCGATTACTTTGCGCCGCGCCGGCAGCACCGTCTCCACCTATGTAACGGATGAATCGGGAGACTTGCATTGTTTTGAGAGTCTGGAAGCGGACACCTACCAGGTACAGATCTTCCCCACAGAGGATTATGGGGTTGTCGGTGATGTGAGTTGGGCTGTGGCCATGGCGGATGGCGTTATGATACCGGTTTCCTTTGGCGTGCAGAAGACGGCCGATTCCGTCGCCGCGGCCGCAATGACGGAGGATGCGCCGCCCTCCGGCGAAACTGCCGCTGAGCAGCCCGCAGAGGCTGGCACAAGCAGCAACAGCACCTATATCATCTTGGGCATAGCGGCCGTTCTTGTCTTGGTGGCCGGTACAGGGATCTATCTGCTCCGCCGCGGATAAGTTCGCCCTTAAGGGAACCTTTTCTAGTGAAAGAGCGTCTTGAAAGAGGCGCTCTTTTTCGTTGCCCAAGCGTTCAGGTTGCGTCACCGTGACGGACAGCAAGGAGAGCAGTGGATCAGCTAAACTTGGCAGTGAGATTGTGGCGTTCTCTCTGGCCATGCCGCCTCGAGAACGTACCTTGTTTTCGATAACAGAAAAGGGACAATAACGACCGGAGCTTTCAATAACCCATCTCCGGCATAAAAAGACAGCATCTATGAATGAAAACCAGTTTCAACAGCCGGCGGTAAGACACCAGCCGGCCCAGATTCCACAGAGGAGAGGCTGCGGCGGCTGCCTGAATGGGGCCCTAATTGGGGGGCTGCTGCTGCTGGCCGTCGTCGTTCTGGCCGCGTTGGTGGGCGCCGGCGCGCTCGTCTATGCAGATTGGTCGCGCCAGATCGAAAACGAGATCTTGACGCTCGACCAGGCGCGTCAACGCGAGACCTTCGAGACCTCTCAGATATTGGATCGCGACGGAAATGTTCTTTGGGAGATTTTTGGTGAGGGGAAAAGAACGCGTATTCCCCTGGAACAGGTGCCCGATCACCTGATCCAGGCCACAATTTCTGTCGAGGATGACACGTTCTTCACGAACAACGGGCTGGACGCCCCTTCCTTGTTGGCGGCATTGGTCTCCAATGTCCGCAATCCGCAGGGACGCCCGGTAGGCGGCAGTACGATCACCCAGCAGCTGGTGCGCCATATCGCCTTTGATTATGACGAACGCGCTTCTGTTTCCTATGAGCGCAAAGTGAAAGAGGTCTTTCTGGCCTGGATCATGAACCGCAACTTCAGCAAAGATGAAGTCTTGGAAATGTACCTAAATGAAATCTACTATGGCAATCTGGCCTACGGCATTGAAGCGGCGGCAAAGACCTATTTCGACAAGTCCGCCGCCGACCTGACGCTCGGTGAGGCGGCCTTGTTGGCCGCCCTGCCGCAGAGCCCGGTGGAACTAGATCCCTTGAGTAACCTTGAGAAGGCGAAGCGGCGCCAATGGCTGGTTCTTAACTTGATGGTCAGTGAGAGTTTTCTGACTCAAACTGAAGCAGAAAATGCGTATTTAGAGCCACTGAATTTCGCCGTGCAAGAAGTCAGTCTCGCTGCGCCCCATTTTGCCGTGTATGCCCGCCAACAGGTGGAGGAGATGTTCGGCGCCGAAGTCGTCGCCAACGGCGGCCTGCGCGTCACCACAACGCTGGACATGGACTACCAGCAGCTGGCCGAAGAGCTGGCGCGACGGCATGTTGCCGCTGTCGGCCCGGAGCATAACCTGACCAATGCCTCCATGGTGGCCATGAAGCCGCAAACGGGTGAAATCCTGGCCATGCTGGGCAGTGTGGACTATGACGATGAGAGGATCGATGGTCACGTCAACGTGGCGCTTTCTCCTCAACAGCCGGGAAGTTCGATAAAGCCCTTGACCTATGCGGCGGCGATGTCCCCGAATGAGGAAGGACAGGTTTCCTGGACGCCGGCGGATATTCTGTGGGATGTGCAGGCTGAATACCCTCAGGCGAGCGGCGAAACCTACTCACCAGTGAACTACGACGGCCGTTTTCACGGGCCTGTTCGCCTCCGAGAAGCGCTGGCCAATAGTTACAACATCCCCGCCGTTCTGCTGCTGCAAGATATCGGCGTGCCCGCATTATTGGATTTCGGGCGTTTGCTGGGCATTGAAAGTTGGCAGAATGATTCCAGCCAGTACGGCCTATCTTTGACATTGGGGGGCGCTGAAGTGACGCCTTTGGAGCTGACGGGCGCCTATTCGACGTTCGCCAACGGCGGATATCAGGTGCCGCCGGTCTCCATCCTCAAGGTCGAGAAAAGCGATGGAGAGGTGCTCTATGCGCATCCCTTTGCGCAGGGGGAACGCGTCTTGGATGAGCGCGTCGCTTATCTCATCAGCGATATTCTGGACGATGATGAGGCACGTGTTCCGGCGATGGGACGCGACAATCCGCTGGAACTGCCATTCCCGGCGGCCGCGAAAACAGGAACAACGAATGATTTCCGCGATAACTGGACGGTGGGTTACACGCCGGGTCTGGCGGTTGGCGTGTGGACCGGTAATACAGACAACAGCGAGATGATTGACGTCAGCGGCTTGACCGGCGCCGCCCCCTTGTGGGCGGAGTATATGCAGTCCGTCTATGCCAATCCGGCGATGTTGGAGACGTTGGTTGTGGACGGGTTCCCCCCTCAAAATGAATTCATCCCGCCATTGGCCCTGGAAGAGGAGGCGCTTTGTTCCCTTACTTCCGTGGTTGTCGGAGTGCTTGACTGTGCCCCAGGGGGGTCGGAATGGAGGCTGCAGACGGAAGATATCCCGCCCGAGCAGTTTCCCGAAGTGGAAGCGCCTGTCATTTGGGAGGAGATCGAGTCTGCTGTCGAACGGATGCCGGCGATCCTTCTGCCGCCCGTGCCCGTGGAACTGATCGATAGTGCCGTCGAGCAAGATGGGCCCCCTTCACAACTGTTTTGTCACTTCGTGCAAGGAACAGAGCAGACACTGCTCCCTCCCGAAAGTCAAATGCAGTTATTTCTATCCCCACCGCGCAATGAAGAAAGCTTAAAGGCGGCTCATGAGTGGGCTCAGGCCAATAACCTGGCAATTCTGCCCCTTGAATCTTGCAATGAGGAGCTACTGGCCTTGGCGCGCGATCCCAATCGCGCGGCCGTGTGGCATATTACCGAGCCGAAAGCGGGTGAAAACGTGAGCGGCATCATCCCTATCGTGGGCACGGCCGATTTTGACCCCGAGAAGGTGCAGTTCTATAAAATCGAGCTGGGCATTCCCAGCGGCGCGGACATACAGTGGCTGACGTTGGGAGAGACACATACGCAGCCCGTTGTCAACGGCACGTTGGAAATGCTGCATGCGGATGCGCTGCCGCCCGGCGACTATTACTTGCGTCTGATCGTCGTACAGGATAGTAACTACGTTGGTGAGCCGTATACGATTCCCTTCACAACAGGCGGCGCCTAGACCATAAGGGGCGTCACGTTCCCGCAGACGCTGATTCCTGAGTTGAATAAGGCCGGCACTTGTCACAGCACAAGTGCCGGCCTTTTTGCGCGCATGTCGAGATTAGGCGAGGTCCCAAGGTTTCGCACTATTTTCACGGAAAAAATGGTTCATCTGATTTAAACTAGGCCGTAACGATAACGGTAAGATTGGTGCGATAGACTTGCACTAGGATACGGCAATGCTTTCAAAGCGCTCAAAATCACAGCCGGTACAATATGTACCATTTTCCCAACCCCCTGGGGGCCCAGGCCTGGGAGGCTGTCTCGTGCGCCTATTCGTCGCGCTATTCCTGTTAACGCTTCTTTTTGTGATTGGGGGAACGCTCGTTGGCAGCACGGTGCTCTATGCCGATTGGATCAAAGAGCTCGATGACACGGTCGCTGCTCTAGACGAGGTTCCGGAGCGAGAGATATTTGAAACGACGCGCATCGTCGATCGCAAAGGGAATTTGCTGTGGGAGATTTTTGGCGAAGGGAAGCGCACGCGTATCCCGCTTGAGCAGATGCCGGATCACCTGGTGCACGCCACCATCTCCGTGGAGGACGACACGTTTTACGAGAACAAGGGCGTGGATATCCCCTCCCTTATGGCCGCGGTCTATCGAATTGTGCGTGATCCCTCGGGTAGACCCGCGGGAGGTAGCACGATCACGCAGCAGTTGGTGCGCCATCTCCTCTTTGACTATGAGGAGCGTACAGCGCTCTCACTTGACCGCAAGGCAAAAGAGATTGTCATCGCCTGGATTATGGATCGCAACTATCACAAGGATGATATTCTCGAGATCTACTTGAACGAGGTAAATTACGGCAACCTCGCTTATGGAATCGAAGCGGCGGCCAACGTCTATTTTGGCAAACAAGCGACTGACCTATCCCTGGCGGAAGCGAGCCTGCTGGCAGCGCTGCCGCAGAGTCCTTACAGCCTTGACCCCTACAACAATATCGAAGGCGCGAAGGCGCGGCAGTGGTTGGTGTTGAATCTCATGGTTGGTGAGGGATATATCACGCGCCTTGATGCGGAGGTCGCTTACCAGGAACCGCTGCAGTTTGAATGGCAGAACGTCAGCCTGATGGCGCCGCACTTTTCCGTCTATGTGCGCCAGCAGATTGAAGAGATGTTTGGCCCGGAAATGGTAGCCGAGGGTGGCCTGCAAATAACGACAACGCTCGATCTGGAGTACCAGCGCCTGGCAGAGCAGCTTGCTGCAGAACATATCGCGCGCCTGGGAGCGCAGCACAACATGAGCAATGCCTCTCTCGTTGCCCTTAAGCCGGAAACAGGCGAAATAATCGCCATGCTGGGCAGCGCTGATTACGAGAACGATGATATCAACGGCCGGGTCAACATTGCTTTGTCTGCGCAGCAGCCGGGCAGCACAGTCAAGCCGCTTACGTTTGCTGCCGCGCTCTCCCCCGGCGACGATGGGGTTCCGGAGTGGACCGCAGCGGATATCCTGTGGGATGTTGAGGTCGACTATGGTCTCGATCCACAAGGACCAACCTATTCGCCGGTCAATTACGACGAAAAATTCCATGGGCCTGTGCGTCTGCGCAGCGCTCTGGCCAACAGCTACAACGTTCCCGCTATCTTGCTCTTGCAGGATATCGGGGTGACGAAACTGATGACGCTGGCCCAAAAGATGGGAATCACAACGTGGAACCAGAGCGCACGTGATTACGGTCTCTCTCTAACATTGGGTACGGCGGAGGTGACGCCGCTTGAGTTGACCGCTGCCTATTCGGCATTCGCCAACGGAGGGCGGCATGTATCGCCGGTGTCAATCTTGCGCATTGCCAATAAGGAAGGCGATGTGCTGTATGAACATCAGCCTCAAGTGCAGGAGCAGGTGTTGGATGAACGCGTCGCCTTTCTGATCAGCGACATGTTGGATGATGATCCGGCGCGTATTCCGGCCATGGGCGCAGATAACCCGCTGGTCCTGCCCTTTCCGGCGGCGGCGAAAATGGGCGCCACCAGCGATTTACGCGATCTTTGGACGGTGGGCTATACGCCGGGACTGGTTGTAACCGTGTGGACAGGGAATACGGACAACAGTTCGATGGAAGATATTGATGGCCGTACCGGGGCGGCCCAACTGTGGGCCAACTTCATGAAGGCTGTTTATGAGAACGAACAGATGAAGCGGACATTGGCCTATGATGGAAAACTGCCCCCGGCTGAATTTGAACGCCCGCCAGGCATGACGCGTAAACTGTTGTGCGCCCTTTCTTCAGTTACGCCGGGTTCGTCTGACTGCCGAGTTAGTCAATCTGAATGGTTCCTGGATACGCCCCAACTTGTTGCTGCGGAAGAACCGGGCACAACAGTCTCCTGGGAAGAGGTTGACCCCGCGGTTGTCCGTGTCCCGGCGCTGCGCATCGTGGACACGAGTAAGAGCGTCGGCACACAAGGATCGCCGGTCGTGAGGTACTGCCGTTATGATGAGGGGCTTGACTTGTCCATGTTGGAGGCAGAAACCGTGTCTCAGATTTTCTTGACCCCACCGACCAATACTGAGAGCCTGGTGGAGGCGAATCTTTGGGCACAGAATCACGGACTAGTCGTTCTGCCGGCGCGCACCTGTACAGGCAACATCGAAGCGCTGGCCGGTTCGGGGTTGGATTCCGGGTTGCAGGCGACTGTATGGCGCATCGCCAGCCCGCAGGAAGGGGAGATTGTCAACGGATCCGTCCCCGTCTCCGGCGTAGCCAACTTCCAACCCGCCGTGCAAGGTTTCTACCAGGTGGAGCTTGGTATTCCTGATGACGATGGCGACGGCGTCAGTTGGCTGCCGGTCGGTGGGCGACGGACATCCCCCGTTATTAATGGGCAGTTGGCTGTGCTTGATGCCAGTACGCTGGTGCCCGGTGACTATTTCCTGCGCCTTTCTATCAGCCAAAATGGTCAGGCATTGGGTGAGCCCTATGTTGTGGCTTTCCGTGTGGGCGGCATTCAGGCTGTGGAACTGCCTGATGAAGGAACAGAAGCCGGCCGAGTTGTTGATGTTTCTAAAGTTGTGAACCCACCGGCGCCCGCGCCTCCGGCCGCGCCGGCGCCTCCGGCGGAAGAAAATGATGAGACGCAGGCAACTTGCACCTCTCTCCGTGGCTGCCCCTGATCCCCTCTTTGTAATTCTTTCATAATTATTTCTTCACAGATAGATCAGATCCGCTATATATACTTATAGCATGTTGATTGCCTGATCCTATAACTTGTGAGAAGAAACTATGTTGATTAAGAAGCAAAACACACGCGAGCTGCCCTCTTCGGAGATCACGCCAAAGCATATATATTTGTCACGCCGGACCTTCATGACTGGTGCGGCAGCCATGGCGGCGACAGCAGCGCTGGTCGCTTGTGGTTCACCGCCGGCGCCTGCCGAGCCGGTGGAGGTTGGTGAAAGCGGCGGTGAGGTCCCGCCAACGGCCGTGGCTGAAGGCCAAACGGATGAATTGGGGGATCCCTTAACCACTTATCGTGATGTAACCAACTACAATAATTATTATGAATTCACGACGGACAAAGAAGATGTCGCGCGCCTGGCTACCGGCTTTCCTACTTCCCCCTGGCAGATTGAGGTGGATGGAATGGTTCGCAATCCGGGTGTTTACGACGTAGGCGATTTACTTGCCCGTTTTGACCAGGAGGAGCGCATTTACCGTATGCGCTGCGTAGAAGGATGGTCGATGGTCATCCCCTGGTTGGGATTTCCTCTTGCTCAATTACTGCGAGAGGTGGAACCCACGGCCGGGGCGCAGTATGTGCGTTTTGAAACGCTCTATGACCCGGAGAAGATGCCCGGACAGAACAGCCGCTGGTATGAGTGGCCCTATGTTGAAGGGCTGCGCCTCGACGAAGCAATGCATGATCTGACGATTCTTTCCACCGGTCTCTATGGCGAGCAACTGCTGCCTCAAAATGGGGCACCTATCCGCCTCGTCGTACCCTGGAAATATGGCTTTAAGAGCATAAAATCAATCGTTAAAGTGAGTCTTGTGGATGAAATGCCCGTTTCTTTGTGGATGTCGACAGCGCCCAGGGAATATGGTTTCTACGCCAACGTCAACCCGGAGGTGGCGCATCCCCGTTGGTCACAGGCTAACGAAAGGCGTATCGGGGAACTCGGCCGCCGTGAGACATTGATGTTCAACGGCTACGAGGAGGAGGTTGCCGGCCTCTACGCGGGAATGGACCTGACGGCCAACTATTAGCCAGCGGCAGCCGAATAGATCTGAAAAAACTTCAGCGTATGGCCAGCTCATTCAGGTTTCGAGTGAGAAACGGCCAGCCCAAAGTGAAGCGTGGTAAAGCAAATGCAGCGTATTGATAGAAAAACATTGCAGCGAGTTCTCAAGCTGGCTGTGCATATTGGCGCCTTAACGCCCTTGGCCCTGATAGTTTGGGATTATTCACAGGGGTCGTTGGGCGCCGACCCCATCCGCGAGATAACCCTGCGCACCGGGAAGACGGCGATTATCTTGCTCATGTTGACCCTGGCGATTACGCCGGCACATATTTGGTTCGGTTGGAAACAAATCATTCCGCTGCGGCGCTTGCTCGGGTTGTACACATTCCTCTATGCTGCCATTCATCTGGCCGTTTTCCTCTGGCTCGATTATCTGCTCGATCCGCAGCTGATCATAGAAGCGCTCTTTTCCAAGTGGTATGCCTTGGTAGGGCTCGCCGCCTTCCTGATCATGCTTCCCTTGGCGGTGACATCGACCCGCGCAGCGATGCGCAAGATGGGCAAGAAATGGAAGAGCTTGCACAAGTGGGTTTATGTGGCCGGAGTTCTGGTGGTTCTGCATTACTTCTTGCTGGTCAAGAACTCCTATACGGAACCAGCTATTTTCGCCCTCATCCTCGCTTTTCTCCTGCTTACCCGCGTAAAACCAATCAAACTGCAGATCATTCATTGGCGCAGGCAGGTAGAAAATTGGCGGGTAAGACGCTCCCTGGTGGCCAAGTCGTAGCCCGGGACACTTCTCCTGAAATTGGCGTCTTCTTTCCGGCAAGGTGAGCCATCCGGCGAAACGCGGGATGGCTCCCTTTTGTTTGTCTGGAGGCACGTTCCCACCTCGAGGAGGATCTGAGACCCGGCGCGATCCCGCCGTATAGGTCCCTGTCGCAAAGCGCTCTCTTCCCAGTTCACCGTAAAGAAAGCAATAAAATCGAGCAAGAACACAGTTAATGTTGGTTGAACGCCGCACGCGTTGTTCGTTGATATGTTAGAATGAAGAAGTTATCGATACGGGTCGGCCGTCTGCTGTCCAGAGGCGCCTGTTTATTGAGATTTGATGACTAATTTATGACCCGGCAAACACGTATGCCACGAGATGTCAGAAACCAACCACCACCGGCCGCGCGCCAGGAAGTCTGGATCCCGGCCGCCCATGCCCGGAATCATCGTAGGAAATGGCCCTCTCGGGGGAGATTTTTCCTCGGATCTGTTTTCGTAAGTCTCTTCTTTCTGGCCGCCCTATTGGGTGTGATATTTGTGACCCTGGTCTTCTATTATAGCGATCTGGTGCTGCCTGGCGTTAAGGTGGCTGCGATCCCGGTCGGCTCATTGACTGGGCGCCAGGCAGCGGCTGTCTTGTCTGAGCAGATGCCGCAGCGGGAGGTCTTGCTGGTTCATAGTACGGGGGCGTGGCCCGTCACCGTCGCTGATCTGGGGCTGATGCTGGAGGTCGAAGAGGCAGTTTCAGAGGCGCTTGATTACGGGCGAACGATTCCTGGCCTGAGCCATATCGCCTCAGGCAAACTGGAGCTTGAACCACAGTGGGTGTTGGATACAGAGCAGGCGACGGCGCTGCTCGATCGTCTCGCGCCTGAAGTGGGTGTGCCCGCGGTGAACGCGAAGGTTGTGGTGGAGAATGGACAGGCGCGCGAAGTTGCGGCGCAAGAGGGATTGGCTCTCGATTCAGCGATGACGCTTACCTATCTGATGCAGAACCCGACAGAGGTGATTAAGACGGGCCGCCTACCGCTGGCTACGCGCCCGGTTGCCGCGCAGATAACTGATGCGGATGTTCTTGTCTCTGAGGCGCAGCGCTATCTGTCCAAAGGCGTTGTCATGCGCGCCCATGATCCCATACGCAACGAAACGGCCGAATGGGAGATTCGTCCCAGCGCGTGGCAGGAATGGCTTTCCTTGGTTGTCACGCCGGGCGACTCTGACCCCTATTCATGGATGGTCGATGAAAGAAAAGCACAACAATACCTGGCGACAGAATGGTCTTGGCTGGGGGAAGAGCGGTACCTGGACGCCAGCGAAGTTGTGCCGGAAATGACCGGCGTGATTACATCTGGGCGAACGGGGCTGGATGCCCGCGTTTATCACCAACCTTTGCAGCATATCGCGCGACCGGGAGAGTCCTTTTCCAGTATCGGCTACAACTATGGTGTTCCCTACCCATGGATTGAGCAGGCTAACCCCACGATCAGTTCTCTGGCGGTGGGCGATACCGTGACGATTCCTTCCCCTGACGACATGCTGCCGCTTCCCGTTGTGCGCGACAAGCGGATCGTCGTCAGCCTCAGCCAGCAGCGCGTCAAGGTTTATGAAGAGGGCGCGCTCATATGGGATTGGCCGGCAAGCACCGGCATCAGCAGCAGCCCCACCTCGCCCGGCATATTCCAGGTACAGAGCCATTCGCAGGAGGCATACGCAAGTAACTGGGACCTCAATATGCCGCATTTCATGGGCATCTATCGCCCGGTGCCGGAGTCGGACTTTATGAACGGATTCCACGGCTTCCCCAACCGTGATGGATATAACTTGTTATGGACCGGTGATCTTGGCCGCCCCGTGACCTACGGCTGTATATTGCTTAGTTCCGAGAATGCGCAAAGGTTGTACGGGTGGGCTGAAGAGGGGGTCATTGTAGAGATTCAACGTTAGACAGACTCTTTTCTCTTTGAATGGGTGGGCGCAACGCAAAGATTTGGCTCCTTGCAGGGTTCACCCGCTTAAAGCCTAGGGCGAAAGCAGTATCCCCGCGGCTTTGTCTTCGGCGAGAGGTAGTTCCACTCCCAGCCCACGCTCCGTAACCAGAAATGCCGTCAACTGCATATATTCCCAATCCTGCAAACTGCCAGGCGTGTGCCAGGGCATTCTAAGCCGCATGTAGTTGTACAAATCGAGCGCTGATTCGTGATTGGCGAGACTTCCCGGTCCAAGAAGCGGGGGTACATATTTTGGTAGGATAAAGCCTTCCGGTGGGTGGTTCCCCGCATGGCAGCGCGACTGCCAGCAGTTCTGATCTTCAGGCGCCCAGGTGGCGCGCCATTCGTCTGTCAGACCCTGCCCGCGATCGCCATGGCAATCGCGACAGACTACCCGGTAGATCTCCGCGCCATAGTCAACCTGAGTGGCTGTGTCGGGCATCTCCTTCAATCTCAGCCAGCTTTCTGGCGTTGGCGTCGCCCCGAAAGCGGGGACAAGCGAGGACAGAGATGGATTGTCCTCCATCAGGCCACAGGCTGTCAGGCTGCCCACAGCCAGCATCAGGGAAATGGTTAAGAGAAGCAGTCTTCTGTTATCGATCATATTTCCTTTTGAGCATTGTATCTGATCCGCATTTGGACGCGTATAACAGCGAGCAATTCTTGTTCATAAGATCGTTAGGTGCCCCGCATCGTCCTGTTATTCTTTCGGCGGCTGCGTGCAACCGCGATACCGAGTAAGCTGAGTGCGGCGGCGGCGCCTGCAGCTTTGGAGAGCGAGACCCCGCGGGATTCCTGGACGCCTTTGGCCATTACCGGCATCGTGCTGATTGTTGATTCTGCCTCTGAACGAACCCGCTCAAACAGCGCTTCATCCCGGCGATATTCCTCAGCAAGCGCACGTTTCTTAGCCAGATATTCATCGGAAACAAACTCGTCAAAAGAGCGCAGCCCGGCGATTTGAAACTCGTGCTTCTTGAAAAGGCGATATATCTCTTTCACCCGTTCGATACTGATATTGCGGCCGAGGGTGTAATCCTCAAAACGCCCTTCCATGGCCAGCAGCGCCGTCTCCGCGAGGCAGGCATAGGCGGTCTTCGGTGGAAGGCCGATATCGTACCCAAAATCGATATCACCGGGGATAAGCACCTCACCGCTTTCGATCACCAGGACGTCGGGGCGCAGGGCTGCCTCGGCGGCATTGATGTCTGGCGGGCGTGCAACGTCGCAGATGACTGCGCCGGCCTTACACTTACTGATGTCGACGATCCGTTCGCCGAAGGCGGATGTGGCAGTAATAACCAAATCGCACTGGGGCAGATGTTCGTCGGGGCGCGTGGCGATCGACACTCTTGCGCCGGGTGTTTCCGCGCGGATGGTGCGTTTTAGTTCAATCAGCCGCTCTGGTTCGATGGATACCAGGACGACGTCATAAATGGCCTGGGCGATCAGGCGCGAGCAGACAGAACCGATTGAACCCGTGGCGCCAATGATCATGACTTTGCCATGGGTTAAGTCAGTTGCGCCCATTTTGATCACAGCATGCTTGGCAGCTTCGAGTGTCGCCGCTACCGTAAGACTGTTGCCGCTGGTGATGGCGATATCGGATTCGTGGGCAACCGTGATCCCGGCGTCACCTACCACGCTTGTAAACGCCCCCAAACCCATAATACGCGCGCCACGTCGTTCGGCCATCTGGGCCGCCTTTTGTAGGCGATCGTAGGTGAAGCGCTCACCATGTGCCATCATTTGCTGCGGCGTAGCGGAGAGGGAGATGAGATGGCCCTCGATACGCTGTCCCGTGGCCGGTGACTTGCCTCCCGTGATACGGGAGAGATAGATGGGTGGGAAGTAGGCGGCGGCACGTTCTACAAGGGCGTCAGGAAGATAACGCGTCCAGCCGAACAGTTTGTGCTTGTGAATGAAGCCTACATTTAGGGGGTGGATAACAAAGGCAAAGCGATTGATAGCGGCTTCCTGCGGCTGTAAGTAGCGGACGGCCGGCGACCATTCCAGATCGGCGAGCAGATCCAGGTAAGTATCCTCTGTCAGGGGAGTTAGCGGATCGGTGCGCAAGGCAACGAGGAGCGCCTCAATCGTCGCCGCCGACCAACGGCCGAGCCCCCCTTCTTCCACGAGCGAGGGCATAATTGTGACGGCGATCGCCGCGCCGCGCCTGCGTAAGTCTTCCAGATCTTCCTCTGCCGCCCACTCAATGACAATTGTCTGGTGCCGCAGGACGGGTGGCGCATAGCGGCGAATGGCGCCGATATCACCGGCAATGACATCCGCCCAATTGAAGGGGTCTGGGTTTCGCGGTGTACCCGGCGTGCCGGCCTGGGGCAATAGGCGCCGGAAGGGGGCGTCGCTGAGTTGATCCAACGTAGGACCGGCCGCCTGCTCCAGGGTGAATTTGCTGCCCACGCCGGGAAAGTATGGCAGCGCAAAGTAGAGCGCGGGATCCGCGTAGCGAACTGTGGAACCGTGGCGGCCCAGGCTCTGGGCCAGGCCCTGGTGGTTAAGCCCCGGGGCCATAAGTACGCGCTTCTGGCTGAATATGCCCGGTTGGGCGCGATCAGCGAGAATGACGCCCCAGCGTTCTAATCCGGCACGAATGCCGCGCCCGTCGACCACCGGCGTCTTTTGACCTGCACCGGGCAGCTTCTGCCCTGCGCTGTGCGGGCGCTGTCGGTTCCCCAACTCCAAGCGCGCCGGCATGCCCTCCAAGGCGATTGCTGCTGCTCGCCCGTCGAAATCACTGATTAGCTTGTGCGCCAAAACGGTGTCTCCGCCGCAGCCGATGCGCAGCAGTTCAAATTCCTGGCCCAGAAATGACACAGTTTCCGAACGGGTTTCTTCGTTCAAGTGGATTACCAATATCTGTTTCAACTGCGCACTGATTCCTTTCTTCACCATACCGCTAACAAGTATACCTCTTTGTTGTCTTGCTTCTGCTGCTGCCCACAAGTTTGTCCGAAAAAGACTGTGTCACCGAAATGTCACCAAAAAGATACCATGTACCATTCCGTGTCATGTATAATTCACTGTACTGTCACGAAATAGGCTCTGATTGTCTTCTCGAAGGGGTTTTTTGGGCAAGAAGCTGCGAAAAATTGTGTCATTATGCTGATTTCGGTTATATTTGTTGCTGGTTATGGAAGTAAGCCGCACCCCAAAATATAGATTTTAATCAGATGCTTAACAAGGTGGCCAGCGTATGACACATTTGCTTGAAGTTAACAATCTCGTTACTAGATTTTATACGGAGGATGGCGTTGTCCATGCCGTAAACGGGATTTCCTATACCTTGGACGAAGGGGAATCCTTGGGAATTGTCGGCGAGAGTGGATCAGGGAAGTCGGTCGGCGTGTTGTCGTTGATGGGGCTGATTCCTGAGCCACCCGGACGCGTGGAAGATGGTGAGGTGTTATTTAACGGCCGTGATTTGCTGCACATTTCCAACGAGGAGATGCGGCAGGTTCGTGGCCGGGAGATAGCGATGATCTTTCAGGATCCGATGACTTCATTGAATCCGGTCTTAACTGTTGGGCGTCAGCTAACGGAAGCCCTTAGACTGCATCTGGGAATGAACAATAATCAGGCGCAAGAGCGTGCTGCGGAAATGCTTGGTATGGTCGGTATTGTCGACGCCGAGCAGCGCCTTTCCGATTTTCCACACCAGTTTTCTGGTGGGCAGCGACAGCGCATCATGATTGCGATGGGGCTCTCCTGCAATCCCTCCGTGATTATTGCCGATGAACCAACGACGGCGCTGGATGTGACCATCCAGGCCCAAATCGTGGAGCTTGTGAAGCAGCTGCAAGAGATGTTGGGTATGGCCGTTATTTGGATCACACATGATTTGGGTGTCGTTGCCGGCATGGTTGATAAGATGGCGGTCATGTACGCCGGCTACATCATTGAAAAAGCGGATGTGCGCGAGCTTTATTATTCGCCGAAGCACCCTTACACCCTTGGCCTCCTACAAGCGATGCCGCAGTTAGAGTCAAAAGGCGAGCAGCTGGCCTCTATTGACGGTCTCCCCCCTGATCTGTTGCAAGAACCGACTTACTGCCCATTCCATTTTAGATGCCCCTACGCCATAGATAGATGCCGCGAAGAAAATCCGCGGTTGATGGATGTAGGCCCGGACCATCAAGCTGCCTGTTGGCGGTGGCAGGAAATTCGCACTGGAATGCGCTTTGGGGAGGAGATATGAGTCAGGAAAACGGCACCAAAGTTCTCGTAAGAGTGAACAAGTTGAAGAAGCATTTCCCGATCATGCGCGGCATTTTCCGGCGCCAGGTTGGGGCGGTGCAGGCCGTTGATGGGGTTACTTTTGATATCTACGAAGGGGAGACGTTGGGCCTCGTCGGCGAAAGTGGCTGCGGAAAGTCGACGACCGGCCGTGTCGTCCTTCAGCTTCTCGATCCCACAGACGGAAGTGTCGAGTTTAAGGGACAGGAGCTGACTTCCTTGAGCAAGGGTGATCTGCGCCGTCAGCGGCGTCATATGCAAATGATATTTCAGGACCCATATGCCTCGCTCAATCCGCGTATGTCCGTGGGCAATATCATTGGCGAGCCTTTGAAAATCCAGAAACTTGGCAACGCTGATGAAAGAAAGAAGCGCGTACAAGAACTGCTGCAGGTTGTTGGCTTGAATCCGTATTTTGTTAATCGCTACCCGCATGAGTTTTCAGGCGGGCAGCGGCAGCGTATCGGCATTGCCCGCGCGCTGGCCACGAACCCCCAGTTTATTGTTGCTGATGAGCCGATCTCGGCGCTTGATGTATCCATTCAGGCGCAGGTTGTTAATTTGTTGGGTGAATTGCGCGATCAGTTGGGTCTGACTTATCTCTTCATCGCCCACGATCTCTCCATGGTGCGCCATATCAGCGACCGTGTGGCCGTCATGTACCTGGGGCGAATTGTGGAGCTTGGTGTGACGGATGAGGTGTATGTCCATCCCCTGCACCCCTATACCCAGGCGCTGCTTTCGGCGATCCCCTTGCCTGACCCGGACAAAGAGAAGGAACGGCGGCGTATCATTCTGGAAGGGGATGTTCCCAGCCCGGCTAATCCGCCGTCCGGCTGCCGTTTCCATCCGCGCTGTGCTTACGCTACCGATATTTGCAAGGAAGAAGATCCTGAGTATCGAAATATGGGCACGGAATCGTCTGCTCATTGGGTGGCCTGCCACCATGCGGAGCAGTTTATTTGATTTTTCTGGAAGAAATTCCAACCTACGTCACTCGGAACATGCCGGGGATGCTGTGAGCATGATCGCTGTTGATCAGACCGGCAAATTCCAATTCCGAGAAGTAATCACCATGAGGAGGTGATGCCTTAGAGAAGCGTTGAAAAGTCGTTTTTACCTCTAGTTTTGTATTGTTGTCCGAAACAGTAAATTCTCTTTTAGAACGGAGGAGACTCTAAAAATGTTAGGAAAAAAATATGGCCTGATGTTGGCCGTACTTGTGGTTTTGGCTTTGGCCCTCGTGGCCTGCCAGCCGGAGACCGTGGAAACGGTTAAAGAAGTCGTGGTTACCCGCGTGGTAACTGAGACTGTTGTCGAAGAAGGCGAGACCGTTGAGGTCACGCGCGTCGTCACCGAGGAAGTAGAAGTTCCCGTGGAGACAGTCGTCGAAGTTACGGCCGTTCCGGAAATGATGGAAATGCCCGTGACCCTGCGTTGGAACTGGGTCAGCGAACCGCCGACACTGGATCCCGCTTTGGCTTCCGACACCACATCTGTCGACGCCACCTACAACCTGTTCATGGGTCTGACCCGCTCCGATCCGGTCACCGGTGAAGTAATCCCCGGCCTGGCCACCGATTGGGCGGTCAGCGATGATGGCCTGGAATGGACCTTCAACATGCGCGATGACGTCCCCTGGGTGCATTACGATCCCAATACGGGTGAATGGTCCATCGTGACTGATGAAGAAGGCAACGAGCGCTTTGTTAACGCGAACGACGTTGTTTATGGCGCCAAGCGCACCATCGATCCGGAAACAGCCTCTGACTACTCCTATGTGCAGTACGTGATCGCCAATGCGGAAGCCGTCAACTCGGGCGAAGAGGGTGTCACTCTTGATGATATCGGTGTGGAAGCCCTCGATGACTACACGGTCAAGTTTACGCTTCGGCAGCCCGCCGCTTACTTCCCCTCCATCGCCGGTATGTGGGTTAACTACGGCATGCCGCAGTGGGCCATCGAAGAATGGGGTCCCAAGTGGACGGAAGCCGGCCTGATCAACACCTACGGTCCCTACGGACTGGAAGAGTGGATCCATGGCGGCAGCCTGAACCTGATTAAGAACCCGCTCTTCCCCGAGGCTGACTCGGTGCAGATCGAGCGCATCGAAGGCGTTATGATCACGGAAGATTCGACCGCCTTCGCCATGTACGAGAACAATGAGCTGGACACGCAGAGCGTACCGCTGCCCGAGATCGACCGTGTGAAAGCTGATCCGCAGCTGAGCACGGAGTTGATCAACGCACCGTTCCCCTGCACCTACTACTATGGCTTCAATAACCAGAAAGCGCCGTTCGACGATGTAAACGTCCGCCGCGCTTTCTCCCAGGCGATTGACCGCCAGACGCTGATTGACAATGTGACCAAGGGCGGCCAAGTACCGGCGACCTCGTTTGGTTCCCCGGGCATCTTCGGCGCGCCGGAACCGGGCACCGTTGGCCTTGGCTACGATCCTGAAGCAGCCAGCGCTGCTTTGCAGACCTACCTGGATGAGCAGGGCATCACGATTGATGACTTCAACAATCTGGGCGTGACCCTGATGCACAACACCAGCGAAGGCCATGCTTCTATCGCCGCTGCCATCCAGCAGATGTGGAGTGACACCCTCGGCGTGCAGGTTAACGTTGAGAACCAGGAATGGAAGGTTTACCTGGAGACGATCAATGCGGATACGCCCATCGAAGAAGCGCCGCATATCTTCCGTCTAGGTTGGTGTGCCGACTACGCTGACGAGAACAACTGGATCCATGAGGTCTTCAATGCCCAGGAAGGCGCCAACAGACTGCGCCGCAACTGCACGGACCCCAATTGTGGTGATGCGATCGCGACCGAGTTCGACGAAACAACTGTCGCCGCCGCCGCTTCCCAGGATCCGGAAGAGCGTATCGCTCTCTATGCTGAGGCCGAACGGCTCTTAGCTGAAGAAGAGACAGCTTACGCGCCGATTTATCACTACACCACGGTGAATACAACGAAACCGTGGTTGCTGCGGAACTTCCCGCCAGTGGGTGGTAATGACTTCTTTACCTGGACTATTGATCAGGCCGCACAGCTCGCGGCTATTGGCCAATAAAGCGACTTAGGACAGGTTGGGCGATGGGTCTGGTTTCCAGCCATCGCGCACCTGTCGTTTTGTAGCCAAGACTGGAGACCGGCATAGACAGCTGGTCTCCAGTTTTTCTCCAAACGTGCTGTTTGCTGATTGCTTCTTACTGCTCTATCATTTGTCTGTTCAAAATCGGTGATTTGCGCGCCAAGATAGGAGTAAACCATGACTACCTATATCATCCGCCGTATATTGGGGTTTATTCCCGTCCTCTTCGGGGTAACCCTGTTCACTTTTGTCTTGATCCGGGCCATCCCCGGTGGCCCGTTTGATACAGAAAAGGTTCTGCCGCCGGAGGTGAAGGCCAACAGAGAGGCGCAGTATCATCTGGATTGGCCTATGTGGAAGCAGTTCATGTCTTACACAGTGGGCGATGATGTTGTAGCCATTGTCACAGGCGATCCGGAGGCATGGGAAGGACAGGCACGCGGCATCATACGTGGTGACTTTGGTATTTCTCTGCAGTTCCGCGGCCAGACGGTCATGGATATCATTGGCACAACGCTGCCAATTTCTGCGCAGCTCGGGTTCCTGGCGGTGCTTTTTGCTGTGATAATCGGTATTCCACTGGGTACGATAGCTGCCCTGCGGCAAAACACATGGGTAGATTATTCAGCCACTTTTCTGGCTGTGTTCTTCTTGTCGGTCAGTAATATCGTCCTGGCGCCAATTTTGATCTGGATCTTTGCCCTTGCGCTCGGCTGGTTCCCTGTTGCCGGTTGGGGTTCCAAGCCGCCCTTCATTCTTGGATTTATTCCCAACCCCGACGATTGGAATGTCAAATTCTTCCAGCATGCGGCGCTGCCTGTTTTTGCTCTGGGAACGGCCTCGGCAGCGATTATCGCCCGTCTGACGCGCGGTACGCTGCTGCAGGTCATCCGCGAAGACTATATTCGCACCGCGCGGGCCAAAGGCCTCCATGAACGGTCAGTCGTCGTTGTTCACGCGCTCAAAAACAGCCTAATCCCCGTCGTCACCGTGCTGGGGCCGATTTTCGCCGCCCTGGTAACCGGCACCTTCATCATTGAATCTTTCTTTGGCATCAATGGTCTGGGCAAGCATTTTGTGGCGAGCGTGACCAATCGCGACTATACCTTGCTCCTGGGCGTCACACTGCTTTATTCCGTCTTTCTGCTGGTAGCCAATCTGATGGTTGATATCAGCTACGCCTGGCTCGATCCACGCGTCCGTTTTGACTAGACAAAAGGTGATATTATGGCCGTTGCAGAAATCCCAGCCGCAGATACCGGCACCGTAACGCGTAAGGAACGCAGTTTATTCCAGGAATCGCTTCATCGCCTGCGCAAGAATAAGGTGGCTGTGGTCAGCCTGATCTTTATTGTCTTGCTTGTGTTTACGACCTTTTTCGTCGCTCCATTTACCAACGTTTTTCAGGATCCGATTCAGCAGGATCTTCTTAGCACGAATGCGGTGCCGGAGTGGATGTTGTTCCTTTTGCCGGAAAACGCTGAAAACTACGCCACCATTAACAACGCCTACCTCCTGGGCGCGGATCACCTTGGTCGCGATATTCTGAGCCGAACCATTAATGGCGCGCGGATATCGTTGAGTGTGGCTATTGTCGCCAGCCTGGTCAGTCTGTTGATCGGCACGGTCTACGGTCTTGTATCAGGCTATTCAGGCGGCCGAACTGACAATTTCATGATGCGTGTGGTTGACTTCCTCTATGCCTTCCCCTTTCTAATCGTCGTCATATTGATGCAAGCCTTTTTTAAGGCGCAGGCGCGCCAGGGTTCGGAAGGGCTTTTTGGGGCCATGGTCAGCCTGAACAACAGCATGGGCGGCATGTTTTTCCTCTTCATTGCTATCGCCCTCGTTAACTGGCTGGGGCTGGCGCGCATCGCGCGCGCCCAGGTTTTGTCGCAGAAGAAGAAGGAGTATGTGGAAGCGGCGCTCTCTATTGGCGCTACCGATAGTTCGGTGGCCACAAAGCACATTTTGCCCAATATCCTGGGACCCCTGATCGTATTTGAGACGCTGGCTATTCCCGGCTATATTTTCACCGAAGCTTTTCTGAGCTTCATTGGTCTGGGCGTGGACCCGCCGACGCCGAGTTGGGGTATCATGATCTCCGAAGCGGCCAAGGGCATTCGCTCCTACCCCAATCAAGTGTTGGTCCCGGCCATTTTCCTTTCCGTAACCACGCTGGCTTTCAATTTCCTGGGTGACGGTTTGCGCGACGCCTTTGACCCGCGCTTGAAGGACTAAGCAGGCGAAACGCCCCCCGCAGAGATTGCGGGGCAAACTCAATAGACTTAAGAACCTCCGAGGCCTTGACCGGGTCACACCTCGGAGGTTTTGATTTGGTGTTTTCAACTATGTTTCGCAAGAAGCCCCTGTTTGTTGTTCTACTGCTCTTGCTGCTGCTGGCTCTGATCAGCAGCGCCTGCCGCCCGCGAATAAAGGGACGCAAGCCTTCCCCTGATTGGAGCCGCAGCATTCCCGTGGGTGTTCCGCTGCGCGGTGACATCGGCATGACGGCTCATGATGCGATTACACACCTGGTCTGGCTGCAAGAAGAAAACGAGGAAGAAATCATCCATTACTTGCAGCTTGATGAGGCGGTGAAGCCGCTGATCGATCGCAACCTTGAGCTACCAGGGGATCAGGTGCGCAGGCCGCAAATTGGGCAAACGGCGGGCCCAAATCTGCATTTGCTCTGGTCAACCCGTCAAGAGGGGCAGCGGGAGTGGGATTTACGCTATGGGCAAATTGGCCCGCAAGGTGTGCTCGCCCCGGAAACGAGAAAAGTTGCTGCCGCCGATCAGGATGTGGGCGAATTTTCGATCGCGCCCGATGGCGAAGGAGGCCTCTTTGTCTTCTGGGAAGCGGCCGACGAAGGGGCGCTTTACGGCACACAGATATCTTCTGCCGGCGAGACAATCCAGCAGCCCATATTACTCGTCGATCAGGGAGAGTCCCCCTACCTGGCCAGCGATGGTGATCATGTCTACGGATCCTGGTTAGACAACGGCAATGTGTTTTACGGGCAGCTGCCGTCACCGCAGTTGGCGCCGATTAGGGGGACAAGGGTGACTGATATCACGCTGGGAACCGGGGAAACGCTGGATGGTCCCGCCTTGGGCCTCGGTGGTGACTGGGCCTATATCGTTTGGTCGACTTACAGTAGTTCGGGACTGGAAGCCGGGACGGCCGCAACCAAATACGTCGCATTTTCCATGGACGATCCGCTTCTTGGAACAGGAGAAACGGTTCGCGTCTCTTCCGCGGAAGAGACGCCGTATGCTCCCTACGAGAGTGCCTACCAGATCACACAGTTGGCGCCGCCGGCGGCGATCAGCGAGAGCTCAGGTCTCGTTCGCCAGCCTTTCCCGGCAGCAGGACGCGATGATGAACTGGCCGTGGCTGTGGCTGTTGCCCAGGAAAGCCGCCTTGATGAAATCGTCCAGGTGGGCGTGCTGCTGTTCAAGCAAGGTGTGTATCAAGGATATCAAATGGCGGGGAAAACGGAGGCGTTTTCGCAGCAGCCTGTATTGGCGGCTGATATGACGGGAAATCTGCACCTTGCCTGGCGTGAAGGGGGACGCGGCAGCCAGGCATACTACGCAGTGACATCGGCAGAAGGGCGCCAGGCGCTGGATCGCATGAGTGGTGGTGATGTCGCCAGCACCGCCCTAGGCGGTGGCATCGAGGTCGTCGCCGGGATGTTGTTCTTCCCCCTGGCGTGTGTCTGGATCTTTCCCGGCCTCCTGCTCATTGGCCTCTTGCATCTGTATCGCGGCGAAAGCGAACTGCGCGATCCCCTGACACTCGTCGTGCTGCTGGTCTCGGTTGTGGCCTCGCAGATTGTCAAGTTTGCCTTCCTACCGACGATCAGCTTCTATATACCGTTTTCCGCCTGGCTGGACATCTCCCCCAGCTGGGAGGAACCGCTGCGCTATATGGTGCCGATTATGACGCTGGGCACCGGTATCCTGGCGGCCTTTCTGCTGCGCAAACGCTACGATTCGGCGCTCGCTTTCTTCTTCATCGTCATTGCCGTCGATGCTTTGCTGACGCTGGCCATCTATGGCGTCAATTTCCTGGGCGTCTTTTAGGCTACGACTGCTGCCTGCCATTCGTGATCGAGGATGGCATAGGTCAGGCGATCGTGCCAGCGATCTTTGATCCACTCCTTTTCGCGCTCGTGCGCTTCCAGGCGCATGCCCAGCTTGCGCAAAACACGTGCTGAGCCAATGTTTTCAACAATCGTCTCAGCCCAGACACGGTGCATCCCCAACTCATCGAAGCCGAAGCGCAGAATCGCCTGCGCCGCCTCAGTTGCATATCCCTGCCCCCACTGATCGCTGGCCAGTTCATAGCCTATGTTGGCTTCACGAAGGTCGGGATCATTGATACGAATGCCGCAGTTGCCGATCAGGCGCTCGCCTTGCTTGAGAAGCACGGCGAGTTGGAACTTGCGCCGCGGCTGTTCTGCCTGCTGACCCAGAAACATGCGCACAAAGGCGTGCACCTCTTCAGCGGTTCGCTCTGTCCAATGATAGTAGCGCAGATAGAGCGGATCGTTTTGATAGGCGAGAACCTCTTCCCAGTCGGATTCAACGAATTCACGCAGACGCAAGCGCTCTGTTTCCAACTGCATCAGGTTTGCTCTCCTTCGTCCGGCCGCCGAGTCATGATTACGAAGGCCTTGCCATCCTGCGGGCGCTGAAACTGGTCGCAAATGCGGAAGCCAACTTTCTCACACAGGCGTTGGGCGCGCTTATTGAAAGCGGCGATAGTCACCCGCAAGGGCAGTTCCGGGTATTGTCTGGCCGCAAAAGCGAATACTGCGGAAGCGTACTTGGCGCCCATGCCCTGGCCGGTTAAGGCGGGGCGCATGCCCATGCCGACATCCAGGGCCTCTGTCCCGTAACTGCCACCGGGCACACGGGCATCGGCCCCGAAATTGCAGAAGCCCAGCAGCTCACCTTCCCCTTGCACGATGGCGAAATAGCCGTTTGCCGGATCAGTGAAGAAGGCCAACGCTTCCTGGGGCTCTTCTGCGGCCATGTTGTACATGGCATAGGGCCCCTCATATTGCCAGGTGAGAAAGTCCCTGATCTGATCGGCCGTTAGCGGCTGAACCTCAATCATTTTCTGCGTCTTCTTCAGCGGCAAAGAGATCGCGCTTGCTGAAGGGGGACTTGAGAAAACGGCCGACCATTTTCGAGCGGGGCATATAGTCGATGTGTGTGCCGTTCTTCTCATTGCTGAGGATTTGTTCGACCAGCCACGGCGCTACATTCTCAGCCGTGTCGGCGAGGATATTGAAGATTGATCGCGCTTCATCCAACCCTTGTGGATCCTCTTTGAAGCGATCCAACAAAAGGTCCGTCGTCACCATGCCGGGTGAAAGCGTACCCACGACGATGCCCGTCTCCTTTGCCTCGACGATCAAGGCCTGGCTGAGATAATGGACGGCTGCTTTTGATGTGCCGTAAATACTCATGCCGGCGCGGATACGGCCGTTTGAGCCAAACCCTTCCATGTTGTAGATCTGGCCGAAGCCCTGCGCCATCATGCCCCGCATGGCTGTCTGCGAGCCGTAAATCAGTCCCAGAACATTGACGTCGATCACTTCCTGCACCTTGTCCGGCGGAATATCCCAGATCATTTCTGTGTCGTGGGCGAGGCCGGCATTGTTGATCCAGATGTCGACTGCACCCAGATTTTCAGCCGCATAGGACCAGAGGTCGTCCATCTCCTGCGCAACAGAAACTGTCGCCGGAAAGCCATAGAGACGCTCTGAGCCATATTTCATGGCCAGATCGACACAAACTTGCTCAACGCGCTCCTGCCCGCGCCCGTTAATAATTACCTGGCACCCCTGAGCTAAGAATGCATCCGCTAAGGCAAGCCCAATACCGCGTGTGCTGCCGGTGATAACGATTCGTTTCATCAAGATTTCTCCTTGCAGAGCGCGCCAGTGCGCCAGCTTCCCAGCAAGTCAGTGGCGAGACTGACACGCTGCTGCTGTGCGCGGCTGAATCGCTCAAATCATGCCCTTGGCACCCAAACGCCAGCGCACGCGCGCGATTGTCAGGGGCACGATCGCTGCCTGACCGCCGACCTGCGTGCGCAGGACGCGGACGGCTTCCTTCATCGTCGCCCCTGATCCAATGTAGTCGTCCAACAAGAGAACCGCCCCACCTGACCTGAGCGCCCCTTCCGCGGAAGAAGCCAACTGCATGCGCCCTTGCACGTTGTCGCGGCGCTGATCGTTGTTTAGTAGTTCGCCCTGCCGGCTGGGGGGTAGTTCCCGCCAGGAGAGCATCGTTAAACCGCTCTTGGCGCCGATACTGGATGCGATCAAGGCGGTTGTGCTCTCGCGCTGCCGCCATGTGCGGGAGGGGACGGGCACGACCAAGCCGAACTTGTATTTCTTGGCCAGCCTGTCCAGCATGTCGATGAGCAGCGTATTGAGTTCCGGATCTAGCCCTGTTTTCTCCATCCTCTGGCGCATGAAGTTAACGAAGGCCGGCTGCCGCATTTGCCCGTTGAGTAAGGAGAGCCCCGATTCCATCGGCGGTTTTTTTGAAGCGGGAATGGGCACTTTTCGGCCGTTCAGCCATGTTTGTGCATCACCGCGATCGTTTCCGGCAGGAATGGGTGCAGCCGGAAGGCAGTCACTACAGTGACCGCAGGGCTTTGCCGCGTCGTCCCCAAGAGCCTGGCGCAGCGTCTGCATCAGACAGCCCGTGTCGCCCTGCCCATAGGCCATCATGTTGGCTAATTCCTCGCCGCGCACCGCATGCTGCCGCTCGTAGCGGGTCAATTCCGGATGGCCTTGTTTTGTAGTGCGTACATAGACCTGGCGCCTATCGATCAACTGTTTTTCGACGAAACCTTGTTCTTGCAGTTCGGCCATGATGACGGTGACCAGCGTGGGATGCAGACCGGAACGCGCCCGTACCTGGGAGCGATTTGGCCAGGCGCCGCTTCTTTCCCGCTGTATCTGTGCTAAGACTGCGTTGAAGTCAACGGCCGTCGGCTGCGCGGAACGAATAAAATGTTCCTGAATGCGCCGGTCGCCTGGATCGAACAAGAGGATGCCCTGCGCAGGAAGCCCGTCGCGACCGGCGCGACCCACTTCCTGGTAGTAGGCGGTGATTGAACCGGGAACATCCACGTGGATGATGAAGCGGATGTCCGCCTTGTCGATGCCCATGCCCAGGGCATTGGTGGCGGCAATCGCTTTGTGACGGCCGTCCATGAAGGCCTTCTGCAAGGCGCGCTTGCGCTCCGGATCAAAGCCGGCATGGTAGGCGACGATATCAGCCCCCTGTTGGCTCAAGTATTCGGCAACAATCTCAGTGTTGTCCCGCGTCGCGCAGTAGAGAATGCCGCTTCCCTCCTGTTGGGCGACGAGTTGGGCCAGAAGCGACAGTTTCGCAGCCATGCCCTGCACCGTGTGCCGCGAAAGGCGTATGTTTGGACGATCCATGGGCATGCGCTGCACAGCCAGCGCCGGACCGACCGGCCCACGCAGCTGGGCGGCGATGTCTTGCTGCACACGGCCGTTGGCGGTTGCCGTCAACCCCAACACGTGAATACGGTCGTTGTTCTTTTCAAAATGCCTGATGGCGCGAATGATCTGCCGGTATGCGGGTCGGAAATCATGACCCCAGGTGGAAATGCAGTGCGCCTCATCCACGACCACGAGACCAATTTCCAGCTGCGACAAAAAGGCGAAGATCTCCAAGTTGTCCAGTTTCTCGGGCGCAATAAAGAGGATACGGATCCGCGCATTCATTGCCGCAAGAATCGCCCGCTTGTTCTCCTCCTCAGATTGATCTGAATTGATGCTCGCCGCCGGGAGATGGAAGCGTTCGTTCAGCTGTTCAATCTGATCGCGCATCAGGGCCAGCAGCGGCGAGATGACCAGCGTCAGCCCATCCACCAGCAAAGAGCTGAGTTGATAGATCAATGATTTTCCGTAACCGGTCGGCTGGATGCAAAGCAGACGCCTGGTCGTGAGCAGCGCCGTGATCGCTTCTTCCTGGCCGGGCCGGAAGGTGTCAATTCCAAATTGCTGTTGTAAGAGAGCCTGGAGATCGGTTTCTACTTGTTCTTGCATTGTTATTCTGAATTCTGCGCCTGCCGGTTTTCAACCAACCAGCTTTGTAGTGGTTCTTCGATGGGGATAAGCTCTTCCCAACGCGCCTCATTGACAAGGGTATCGTAGCGGAACGCTGTCACATCATTCAAGCGTGCCGGGCGCCGGGACGACGGGTAAGAGGCATGCATATGCAGGGGATAGTTGACCAGGTGGGGCAGTTCGCTGCGCTCGTCTTCGCCGGTGAGCGCCAGCAAGGTCCCGGCAAGAGTGGCCTGGTGCATAAACAGGCGGTACAGGATATCTTGTTCATAGAATGGCTTGAACGCTGGCAGCGTGTACAAACGCTTGAAATTGTTTGCCCAGGCGCGCAGCAGATGATGCTGCGGACGAACGACGATCATGCCCGCGTTGAAATAGGGGCGGATCGTTTCTTCATCAACAGGCGTGCGCATTGGTGTGAGCGCCTGCGCATCAACGCCAAGGTAATTGTATATCAAAGACCAAAAGGGATCCGGCGGGCTAGAAAAGCGGGAGCCAATCAAGGTGTGGTCAACCGGACGGTAGCCCAGGGCTTTCTGCCCGGAAAGCAGCAGAGACTCTGGCTCGCGAATGAGCAGGCTGTCCCGATCCATCCAGACGAGAAATGAAGCGCGGCCTTGCGCAAGCGTCTCGGCAGCAGCGGCGGCTATCGTCTTGCCCCCAAAAGGAAAGTCAAGCTCAGCGCTGTCGATTTTGAAGGCCGGCAGCTGCACAGCCAGTTTGTCAAATTCTACGCGTGTCGCCGCGGAGAGCCGTTCCTTATGTTCAGGCACGCATACCCATATGGGCGCCTCGGCAAAACGCCCGCCAAAGTCGCGGATACTCCTGGCCCAAAGCAGCGCGTCACGCGCGGCGCCCGTGCTTCCGGCCATCGTGGCGAATAGTAGATCAGTCATGGGATCTAATGCTGGCTGGGTTCATTCCACCGCCTCGGCGACGAAGTCGATCTCCAGACGTACCGTTTCTTCAACACCGGCGACGCCGGTCGCGCTGGGCACAAAGAGGTCGAAATCGGCGCGTTGAATGGCTGCCGAAGCGCTGCCCTCGATGCGCGCAGCGGAGACGGGCACGGCGGTCACGTCAAAGACAACTGGTTTTGTGCTTTCCACGATAGTCAAATCACCCTCTATTTGGAAGTCTACAGGTTTGCCTACGGCAACCGTTGGCGGCAGCCCTGTTACGGCCGTTGGTGTGAAGGTCACATACTGAAAAACGCGGCTGAGTAAAATGCGCGTTTCGATCGCGCGATTGCGGAACCCGTCATCCGTGACAAGCGCGCGCACATCAACTTGAATCGGTCCCACTGCGGACGCCGCGGGATCAGCGAGATTGACGGCCAGCTGCCCGCTGACCTGGTCCGTTTTTCCGATCACTGTCTTTGGGTCGCCGCGCAAGATTTCGCCAATGGAAAAGCGCGCTTCTGAAGACCCGGGCACAAGCTCATAAACCTGGCTCGCCGGATCAAAATCCATGCCCTTTGGCTGCGCAGTGGGTTCTGCCACCGGGTCAGTCCCACCACAGCCAGCCAGTGCCAACAATAACAGGGCCGGCAGCCACAATAGTCTCCCAATCATTACCTGCGTTGATTGATCTAGTTTCATTTTTCCCTGTAATTTAAAATGAACAAAACATTGAATGGGAATTCATTTTCCAACTGAATCCCTCACCCGGTGACATTGTTACTCTTAATTCCTGCCTCGGCAACCCCAGCGCTGAAAGTGTGAGACTTCTTTTATTGAAGTGTACAGCAGTTTGCAGCAGCATCCGTTTCGCCACTGAATGTTTGCCTGACATTATTGACTTGGCCCCCCCGTTCTGTATAATGCAGGTAAGTCTTGAAAAAATGAATAAGTACCTTCGGGGCAGGGTGAAATTCCCGATCGGCGGTAAGGCCAAGCGCAGGCCAAGCCCGCGACCTGATGACGTTCGTCACGGTGGATCCGGTGTGATTCCGGAGCCGACAGTTATAGTCTGGATGGGAGAAGGTAAGCAAGCTGATCGCGTTGCTCTTTGTGTTCGCCCCCACACCATGGGGGTTTTGTTGTTTTCGACGCGATTCGCTTTATGCCGCGTCTCCCCTACCCCTTGCTCCGCAAATGAATTATGCGAAAAACACTGCGTTTTCTTGACGCACAGCCGACCTGGCTCACCATTCTCGCTTCCGCGGCAATCGTTCTCATTGCCTGGCAGCTGCTGGTGATTGTCGGCGATTATCCGGCCTTTATTCTGCCGGGACCAACAGATGTGTGGCAGCAGTTTCTTATCGTATTGGCCGACGGCCGATTGGTGCATCACAGCCTGGTTACGATCAGTGAAATAATCCCCGGTCTTCTCATCGGTCTGCTTATCGCCATCCCCCTGGGTTATATGTTGGCCAAGTCCCCGCTGGCCGAACGGCTGCTCTCGCCGTACCTGATCGCCTCACAAGCCATTCCCGTGATAGCTATCGCTCCGTTACTAACCATCTGGATCTCGTCAACCTACTGGTCACGAGTGACGGTGGCTGTTTTGGTCGTCTTCTTTCCTATTCTGGTGAACAGCATTACGGGCCTGCGCTCGGTGCCCCCGGAAATGTACGAATTGATGCATTCTCTGCAGGCCACGCGCGGCCAGATATTTCGCAAACTGGAGCTGCCGGCGGCCATGCCCGTTCTGTTGGCCGGGCTCAAGGTCGGCGCCACATTGGCCGTGATTGGTGCGCTGGTTGGTGAATTCGTTCAGCCACGCAGTCAGGGATTAGGCTACCTGCTGGTTACGGCGCGCTACCAGTTCAAAACCGATCTCGTATTTGTGGTGCTCATTACGCTGGCCATGATCGCCCTGACGCTTTACGGTCTCGTTTCCTTGCTGGAACGGCGTCTTCTATACTGGCAATTGCCTGCCGCGAAGAAGCCCCTTCCCGCGGTCAAGGAGCAAGAGAAGCCGGTCCGTAATGGGAGCGGCGATGGAGTTAGATACGTGGAGGAAGAACTTTGAAACGCTTTCTGGTTGGCACCATCCTTTTGGCATCTCTGCTAATCTTCACAGCATGTGCGGCAACAGCCGGGCAAGAAACGGCAGATGCTGATGATCTACAGCGTCTGCGGCTGCCTATGGGCTATATCCCGGATCCGCAGTATGCGCCTCTTTATGTCGCTGCAGAAAGAGGCTATTTCGCTGAAGAGGGGCTTGAGATTGAATTCGACTACAGTTTTGAAACGGACGGCATGGCGCTTGTCGGCGCCAATGAAGTTCCCTTTGCCCTTGTCGGCGGCGAACAGGTCATTCTGGCCCGGGCTCAGGATCTGCCGGTCGTCTACATTCTGGAGTGGTTCCAGAAGTATCCTATCGCGCTGGTGAGCCGCGCGGAGGCGGGGATAAAAGAACCGCAAGATCTTATCGGACGCAGTGTCGGCCTGCCTGGCTTCTTCGGCACCAGCTACGTGGGTTACGTTGGTTTGCTTTCGGCGAACGGCATTGCCCAAAATCAGGTGCAGGCCACCGATATCGGCTTCACGCAAATCGAAACCTTATTGTCAGACCAGGCCGAGTCCGTAGTTGTTTTCGCCAACAACGAGCCGATCCAGTTGGTAGGCATGGGGGAAGCCGTGGATGTGATCCAGGTTGCCGACTATATTGATATGGTCCATAACGGCGTGGTGACCAATGAAACGACGCTGGCTAACAATCCCGATCTCGTCCAGCGCTTTGTGCGGGCGATGCTGCGCGGGTTGGCTGATACGCTCGCCGATCCGGACGCTGCTTATGAAATCAGCAAGGCGTATGTGGAGGGCTTGGATGACAGCCGCCGCGGCGTTTTGCAGGCGTCGCTTGAATTTTGGCGGGCGGAAAAACTGGGTGTGACGGATATTCAGTCCTGGGAACAGACTCAGGAGATATTGTTGGAAATGGGCCTGCTCGATCAGCCGCTCCCTGATGTCGAATCTTCTTTCACCAATGAGTTTGTGGAGAAGGGCCAACCCTGATGGGTGATGCTTTGATGCCAGAAACGACGGCGCCGCCGCCAGTGCAAGGCGAAGCGGGGAGTCGCTATCCGCTGCTAACGCTGCGCAGCGTGGGGCATGCATTTGCCGATGATGGCACGCATGTGCTTGATGATATATCTCTCTTCATGCAGCAAGGGGATTTTGTGGCGCTTGTGGGGGCATCAGGCGTCGGCAAGTCAACGCTGCTGCGCATTATCGGCGGACTGCTGCAGCCCAGCAGTGGCCAGGTGCTTTACCAGGGTCGGCCGCCGCAGGACTCTGATCTGACCATTGGGGTTGTATTTCAGCGGGACAACTTAATGCCCTGGCGCACAACATATGATAATGTGCGCCTTCCTCTGGAGCTGATGGGCGAAAACGGCAGATCGGCAGAGCGCCGCATACAGGAGATGATTGATCTCGTCGGCCTGACCGGTTCCGAGCAGAGCTATCCGGCGCAGCTTTCGGGGGGGATGGCCCAACGCGTAGCGATTGCCCGTGCTTTAATTCACCAGCCTTCGCTGCTGCTTCTTGACGAGCCGTTCGGCGCCTTGGATGCGCTCACGCGCGAGCGTATGGGACAGGAACTGCAGCGCATCTGGCAGGCGATGCCCGTCACCGTCTTTATGGTGACGCACAGCATCAGCGAAGCCGTTTTTCTCAGCGATAAGGTTCTGGTGATGAACAGCACAAACGGCCAAGATTCGCCGGCGACAATCACAGACCGTTTCCCCGTCGACCTGCCTCGTCCGCGCCGCTTCGAAATGCTGCGTTCAGCGGAATTTCAGGCGTCTGAGATGGCGGTTCGCGGGGCTATTCGTAACTGAATCGTGGTTGAGAGCGCGTGTTAGAAGCCTGGGGTGACGACCATCGACAAAATCATGCTGGCGGCGATGAGCACACCGATGACGACGAGCAGGATGCGTGTCCAATTGATGGTGTTCTTGCCGTCCCCCGATTTCATCGACTGGTGCGGTCGTGTCTTTTGCACACGTCGTTTTTTTGTTTTAGCCATGATATTTCCAAATCTCCTCTATTTCGCTTGAGTAAATCAAGCCACCCGAGTATATCACAACTGTTACTCTGCCTCTCCCTGTTTAAGATATTTCTCAAACCAGCGCGCGATATGCTGCAGTCTGGCAACGCGCCTGTCAGTACGTCCGTCCCTGGACAGTCCATGTGCTTCTTCCGGGAAGAGAATAAGTTCTGACTCGACACCCAGCCGTTGTAGGGCAATAAAGACCTGCTCCCCCTGTTCACTGTCGCAGCGATAATCTTTTTCACTGTGCATGATCAGGGTTGGTGTCCTTGCGCTGCCAATTGTGCTGATAGGCGACATGCGCCAATACTGTTCAAAGTCTGTCCAGGGCGGCGCCTGCATGCCCATCAACTCTTCTGTGAGGATGTTTAGATCGCTGGATCCATAGAAACTCAGAAGGTTGCTCACCAGCCTTTGGGCGACGGCCGCTTTGAAGCGGTTCGTGCGACCCACAATCGCCGTGGTCATGTAGCCTCCGTAGCTGCCGCCGGTGACGCCCATGCGCCCGGCGTCGATGTAGGGTTGTTCTTCAACATAATCGGCCCAGGCCATTATGTCGGCGTAGTCTACGCTGCCCCAATCGTTGAATATGGTGCCGCTGAAGGCCTCGCCATACCCTTGACTGCCTCGTGGATTGCACCAGTAAACGACGTACCCTTGCGCGGCGAGATAGTAGAATTCGTGCATAAATACACGGCCGTACTGGGTCTGCGGACCGCCGTGGATCTCCAGGATCGATGGGTATTTCCGTTGGGGATCAAAACCAGGGGGTTTAAGAATCCAGCCGTGCAGCTCATCTCCCCCTGGCCCGAGAAAGCTGACTTCCTCAATTTCACCTAGGTCCATCTCCGCCAGCATTCCCTGGTTGAAGCCGGTCAAAACATTGATATCGGCGCTGCCCTGAGTTTTGACGACCACCTGCTCTGTGTTGCCTAGAAATCCCCATAGAGCGGCCACTTTCTCTTGGGCAGCGTCCAGTGAAAAACTGCCGACGACGCCCGGTTCAGCGATCACGCGCTTTGGTTCCCGTGCCTCCTGGGCTACGGGAAGCGCCAACAAAGGTTGGTCGCCGCGGATCGTCGCCTGGACATAGATGAACCGTCCGTCAGCAGACCAGACGGGCGGCGTCAATGAAGCTCCGCTGCCAACGTCGGTGTTGGTAGACACCTCAATGTGTATGTTGTAAGCGGCAGAGAGATTGCGTGCTTCGCCGCCGGAGATGGGCACGATATAGAGGCTGTTGTTCTGGTAGAACCTCCCTGTCTGTTCACGGCCGATATAGGCGATCCATTGGCCATCCGCTGAGATTGAGGCCAGAGACTTGCGACCATAGGGTGCCTCTACCTTGACTTCATCACCGCCGGCGGCGGGAACCAGATAAACATCAACGGCGTCGATCTCCTGGCCTGGATCGTCGCTGCGGTTGCTCAGGAAGAGAATCTGCTCTCCATCAGGCGACCAGCGCGGCCCGTTTTCATTGTACGCGCCCTCCGTCATCTGCTGCAGCTCGCCGCTTTTGGCATCTACCGCCCAGATATGCCATTTTTCCCGCGGCAGATACCCTGCGCCATCCAGCTTGTAGTCGACGCTGGTGATATGCCTTGCCACAACGCCCAGTTTTTTCTTTTGTTCATCTTCCTCAAGGGCCAACGCTTCGGCATCTTTCTCACGGAACTGTATGGCCAATCTTTGACTATCAGGCGACCACTCAAGGCTGCTGATAGAGCCCTTTAGATCGGTCAAGGGCCTCCCTTCGCCGCCGGTGAAGGGGATAATAAAGATCTGTTCCTGTTTTTCATCCTGGCGATTGGAGAGAAAGGCTATTTGACGGCCGTCGGGCGACCAGCGCGCATGGCGATCGACCTGATCGCCATAGGTGAACTGCCGCGGTTCCCCGCCAGTCGCCGGCACCACCCACAGGTTTCGGTATTTCTTCTCGTTGCCCTGGTTGATGCGTTGTACGCCAAAGAGAATGAAGTTTCCGTCCGGGGAAATCTGCGGGTCAAAGAGCGTCTGTAGATCGTAGAGGAAGTTTTCCGTGATCAGCTTTTTTTCTGTGTTCATAAAGTGGTCTCCAGATAAGTTCACGAGGGAGTATGTCAGGACAAGAGCATGGAGATGAGCAGAGAGACGAATCCGCCAACCAGAGACGCCAGGAGATTGACAACATCATTGTTCATCCATGACCAGCCGCGCAGGGGTTGGTTTGCTGTGCCGTCTGGATCGATTTTCTTTTCTGTTTCTTTTTGACGGACAGAACTGTAGTAAATCTGCTGTACCGTTGCCCCCAGCAGACTATCAAACAGCGATCCCGCCAGCCCACCCAGGGCGCCGGCCGCGGCCGTGACCAGAACACTATACTCGGTGATCAGACCGCCTGTTAGCCCGATGAGGAGGCCGCCCAGCAGCGACACACCTGTGCCCAATAGGGAAACGCCCCCCGATGTGCCAATCTCGACCACCTTGCCGCTCGTGATCAAACGCGGCGGGTTCTTGCTCAAGGTGCCGAGTTCGGTTGCCCACGTGTCGGCCGTTACTGTGGCCATCACGCCCAGGAAGAGATAGAACCAGCTTTCCGCGGGGACAATTGAAGCCGGCACGAAGGCGCTGAGCGTTGCCAAGAGAGCGCCCAAGCCCCCGTTGGCCAATGCCTGGCCGATATCACGCCGGTGTCCTTTGTCGAATTTTTCGGCAGCCGCTTTTTTCTCCGCTTCTTTGAAATGGGACAGCAGGCTGGAACTGACAAAGAAGATAGCCAGCAGCACGCCCCACTGCCATCCGCCAAAGCCAAGGGTCAGCGTGCCGACAATCAAGCCGCCCAAGGCGCCGGATGGAGAGAGGGAGCCGCGCCAGGTGGCCAGGGCGACAACGAGCGCGCTTAGAATGAAGGCATAGATGAGCTGCGTCAGATCCATAGTTATCTTGTTCACTGTATAAATCCGCGCCCGGTACGGGAGCGGCTGTGAGTTTACCAGAGCCGAAAAAAGAAGGGTAGCGGATGGCTTGCGGGGTCAACTGATCCGGTGAATCTTATGATCCGGGTGCGTTCAGATTTGGTGTATGAACCAGACCAGGGCAGTTTCTCACCCTGGTTGCCTCACTCGAGCTTTACACCAAAAATAATCGCACCCTTATGATCCAAAGCACTTGACATGACCGGAAAAATCTCGCACACTGAGAGTATAAGGCCGCCAGATGCCGCGGTGAGAGCTTTCCGGATTTCCCGTCGCTTGGAGGAGCCAAATCTCATGAATGAAAGATTTAATCCCTTTGCGGTAGCACAAGCGCAGCTGGATGAGGCGGCCGCTCGCTTGCAGCTTGATCCTGATATGCACGCCTTCCTGCGCGAACCGATGCGTGAATTTCACTTCACGATTCCTGTGCATATGGATGATGGCTCAGTGCGTACGTTTAAAGGATTTCGTGTGCAGTATAATGACGCCCGCGGACCGGGCAAAGGAGGTCTCCGCTTTCATTGGGAGGAGACGATCGACACCGTGCGTGCTCTGGCGGCATGGATGACCTGGAAAACGGCCGTTGTCGACATTCCCCTTGGCGGGGCTAAAGGAGGGATTATCGTCGATCCCCGCCAGCTGACGTGGACGGAGTTGGAACGGCTCTGCCGCGCCTATATGAGGAATATCGCCCGCTATGTGGGCATTACGCAAGACGTTCCCGCTCCTGATGTGTACACCAATCCGCAGATGATGGCCTGGATGATGGATGAGTATGAAGTGATGATGGGCCATCACGAGCCGGGCGTGATCACCGGCAAACCGCTGGCGGTGGGCGGCTCGGCCGGCCGTGAGGATGCCACTGCGCGCGGCGGCATCTATGCGCTGCGTGAAGCGGCGGGTGTCTTGGGCATGGACCTGCATGACAAGACCGCGGCGATCCAGGGCTATGGCAATGCGGGTACATTCGCCCACAAGTTTGCCGAAGAGCTGTTGGGGATGAAGGTGGTTGCCGTGAGTGATTCACGCGGCGGCATTATCAATCGCGCTGGGCTGCCTTACGCGGAGACATATGCGCATAAACGCGGTACAGGGACGGTTGGCGGCTTTGCGGGCAGTGAGGCGATCAGCAACGAAGCCTTGCTAGAGCTGGAGGTAGAGGTTCTCTTTCCGGCAGCCTTGGAAAATGTGATCACCGCCGAAAACGCGCCGCGCATCAAGGCCGCGATTTCGGCTGAATTGGCCAATGGCCCCACGACGCCGGAAGCGGACGATATCCTCTATGAGAACGGCGTCTACGTCATTCCCGACCTACTCTGCAACGCCGGCGGCGTTACCGTCAGCTACTTCGAAATGGTGCAGAATGCGTACCAATACTACTGGCCGGAAAACATGGTGCATGAGCGCCTGGATGAAAAAATAACGAGCGCATTTTACACTGTTCATCAGGTGGCAGTCAGGCAAAATGTGAATAACCGCGTGGCCGCCTATCTCGTGGCCGTTGACCGCGTCGCCCAGGCGGTTCGCTTGCGCGGCTGGATTTAAAATCTATGGAATCACCGCCAAATGTCGAGGCACCTGGCCGCCGAGTGCCAGGAGTATTCTCGTTGATTATTGTCGCCAATTCTTTTCCCCTCTGTTATGCTTGGCGTGTGCTATGACGCCTATGCTGGCACCTGAATAGTGTCCCACAGCATGCTCCCACCAGCGTTGTGGACAACATCCCCGTACTTTAGAAAAAGAGGTGATTTCCCATGAGCGAGAACTTGAACCCGTTCGCCATCGCGCAAGCCCAGTTAGACGAGGCGGCGGCGGTTTTGCAGCTTGATCCTGATATGCACGCTTTCCTGCGCCGGCCGATGCGTGAGTTTCATTTCACGATTCCCGTACGCATGGATGATGGGCATGTGAAAACATTTCAAGGGTTTCGTGTGCAGTATAACGACGCACGCGGCCCGGCCAAGGGTGGCATACGTTTCCACCCGGATGAGACAATCGACACGGTGCGTGCCCTGGCGGCGTGGATGACCTGGAAAACGGCCGTGGCCGATGTCCCCCTGGGCGGTGGCAAAGGAGGTGTCATTTGTAATCCACGGGAGATGTCGACCGGTGAACTGGAGCGGCTCAGCCGCGGTTATATGCGTGTCCTTTCCCGCTATATCGGGCTGACCAAAGACGTCCCTGCCCCTGACGTGCACACCAATCCGCAGATCATGGCCTGGATGCTCGACGAATACGAGGTGCTTCATGGCTACCACGAACCGGGGGCGATCACCGGCAAGCCACAGCAGCTAGGAGGCTCGGCAGGCCGCGGCCCGGCGACAGCGCTGGGCGGCCTTTTCACCATCCGCGAAGCGGCCAAACTGCAGGGGCTCGATCTAGACGGCGCCACCTGTGCCATTCAAGGGTATGGCAATGTCGGCTCTTTCGCACACAGTCTGGGTACGCAGCATTTTGGCCTCAAAGTCGTGGCTGTTAGTGACGAGTTCGGGGGTATTTACAGCGAACATGGGCTCGATCCACAGGCAGTTTCCAAACATTTGCGGCGTACAGCGAAAGTCGAGGGCAGCCCAGAGACGGAAGCGATCAGCAATGCCGATTTGCTGGAGTTGGATGTGGATATTCTTATCCCCGCAGCCATTGAAAACCAGCTGACCGGCAAGAACGCGGCCAACGTGAAGGCGCCCATCATCGCCGAACTGGCCAATGGGCCGACGACGCCGGACGCGGACAAAATATTCAGAGAAATGGGAACGACGATCATTCCCGACTTTCTATGTAACGCCGGCGGCGTGACGGTTTCCTATTTCGAAATGGTGCAGAACGCCTACCAATACTATTGGGACGAAGCGCTGGTTCATGAGCGGCTGGATCAAAAAATGACAACCGCGTTTCACGCTGTGCACAGGATGGCTCAGGCGCGAAAGGTGGATACGCGCGTCGCCGCTTACCTGGTCGCCGTCAACCGCGTGGCCGAGGCGGTGCGCCTGCGCGGGTGGGTCTAAATTGGCGACTGGACTGGTTTTCGGGGAGCCTGGACGGTCCATTGATTCAGGTGAAATTGGTCGAGTGAAAGGCTTGTGTTTTTAGAACCTTTGTGCTAAAATAATCCTCAGCAATTGAGGCTTGTTGGAGTAGATTTAGTTAACTTAGAATTGTACAAGTCTAATAGGGAGTAAAAACACGATGTATCAGCAAGTTATTGTTGTGGGCAACCTTGGTGGCGATCCGGAAATGCGTTATTTACCCGATGGCACGGCCGTTACCAATTTCAGTGTAGCCACGAATCGAAGATGGAATGACAGGAATACGGGGCAGCCGGTAGATGAAACTACCTGGTTTCGTGTAAGTGTATTTGGACGCCAGGCGGAGAGTGCAAATCAATATCTTAGCAAAGGACGCCGTGTCTTAGTTGAAGGGCGACTTACCCCTGATCCGCAAACCGGTGGTCCCCGCACTTTTTCAAGACAAGATGGCACTGTTGGCGCTTCCTACGAACTCCGTGCCAATACTGTGCAGTTTCTTGGCGGCCGGGATGAGGCGTCCAGTGCTGGCGGCGGCGACAGCTTCGGCGGCGGCGCCCCGGCTCAGGAAGAGGATGATATTCCTTTCTAGGGCGAAATTTTAAGGCGTAGTTATTGCGTCAATTGCTACAAATCGAGCGTGACGGCCGGGAGACGGCCGTCACGCTTTTTCGTTACAGCGGCTTCCGGCCGATGGCGACGAAGATGCTTAGAGCGAGGTCGTCTCCACCAGGGGCGGCGCAGTTACATGTACCTTCGGCACAGTCAATTTCAATCTCGTGCAGCCGGGCTGATTCATACCAACCGCGTACATCACTTCGTTTGAACCCTAACCAACGGTCGGCCATCGCCTCGCGCATCCAGGCCTGATCATGGCTGTCGAGGTCGGTGATGACCAACTTGCCGCCTGGTTTCAGAATACGCGCCATCTCACGGATCGCCGCCTGCGGCTGTGGCGCATGGTGCAGATACATATTGGCGAATACGGCGTCGAAACGGCCGCTGCCTGCGGTTAGCGTTCGGCCGTCTGTCTGTTGAAAGGTCAGCTCGGGTCTGCCGGTGAAACGTTGTCGGGCAACAGCGAGCATTTCCGGGCTTTCATCAAACCCGACCAGCATTTCTGCCTTGCCGATAAGCCCTTGCAGCATGAAGCCTGTGCCTGTGCCCACATCGGCCACGGCTGCATTTGGCGGCAGGTCAACCTGGGCGATCGCCGCGTCGCGCATCGCCTCGGTGAAAAAGCCGCTTCTCAGGTCATCCCACTCCCCGGCTACTTCAGCAAAATAGATTCGTGACTCTGTCATGGCTGCTCCTTTTTGATCGAACTGCTTGTTCACATCCTTCAGGACGGCTTCTGGGCCGTAATGCGTGCGCTGAAGGGGCGTGCCGGCCCGCCTGTTGTCGCGATGCTCGCTAATTCGACCGTTGGCTCTCCTATGTCACGAATGGAGATATTGGCGAATCCCGCCTTTTTGAGCACCGCTACATAATCGCCTACTTCTTCCGCGCCGCTGATACAGTCCGTCCAGGCAGCCATATTCGCGCGATCCTCGGCGCTGAAGCGACCGTGGGTGACGATGTCGGATAGGGCCAGACGCCCCCCTGGCTTGAGCACGCGAAAGGCTTCATTGAGTACGGCTTGTTTATCGGGGCTGAGGTTGATCACACAGTTGGAAATGATCACATCAATCGAGGCTGAATCGGCCGGGATCGCTTCGATCCGCCCCAGGCGAAACTCGATGTTGCCGAGGTCCATTTTCTCCAGGTTACGCTTGGCCTTGGCGATCATCGATGGCGTCATATCGACGCCGATCACCTTGCCCTCTGCGCCCACCTTCTGGGCGGCGAGAAAGCAGTCCAGCCCGCCTCCCGAGCCCAGGTCGAGCACACGCTGTCCTGGCTGCAATTCGGCGAGCGTGATCGGATCGCCGCAGCCGAGAGAGAAGCCCGTCATATCAGCCGGCAGCCAGCTGGTATCGACGTCATATAGCGAACTGCTGTCACAGCAGGACGCTGCACTATTGTCGCTGCAGCAATCGACTACATCGAGCGCAATCGATGCGTCAGCAAGACGGCCGTAATGGTCCTGTACATAGTTGTGGGTTTCATTGGTCTCGATTTCTGTCATCTGTTCACCTTATATTGACAATCGTCTATATGTTGAATCAAAAAAATATCAGGCCGGAGTCACTTCCTGCACAGGGATGCCCTTCTTTTCCGGGGCAAAGGTCTGCATCAATGTGCCGCAGCAGACGGCCACGGATTCCTGATTCAGGGAGTAAAAGATCTGTTTTCCTTCGCGCCGGGCATGGACGAGCTGCGCTTCGCGCAGTACGGCCAGATGGTGAGAAACGGTTGGCTGGCTGACATTGCCCAGCTTGTTCACGACGTCACCAACGCACAACCATTGGCAGCATAGCAGGCGCATTATTTCCTGGCGAGTCTCGTCGGCCATCGCTTTGGCAAAGGTGATTGAATCCATGGTTCCTCAGCTAATCATATAGATTAGTATCGATATGATGTGCTCATTATAGCAAGCAATTACCTGCTGTCAAGGATGAATAGGGCGCGTCTTGCTCGTGCGTATTGAATCTAGCGCGGGGCGACGACGAAGGTCGGGACCGAGGATCCTCCACCGGCGGAGACATTGAGCAGCGGATCGTTGGAAAGGCGTGTGAGGCAGCCATCGACATAATCGCCATAGAAAACAAAGGGGGCCGTATCGAGCATGCGATCGAATATCTGCAAACGGCCGTCAACGAAACTCGGGTACGGTTCTTCAGGAATGGGCACACGCTCCTGAACAACATAGGGGCTGCGCAGGGCATCCTGCACCGCCTGCTCCCAGCCGCTTGAATTTGTTTGCCAGCCGAGAACGATGCCGCGCCCACCATAATCGTCGTTTGGTTTGAGGACGAAACGTTCCTGGTACTTGAGGATAAAGGGAACGAGGTCGACAGGCAGCTCACCATAGGTCGTCTTGCGCTCCTCAACATTGCGGGTCCAGGGAATATGGGCCTGGATAGCGCTCATCTCTTCTTTGGAAAACATAGCGCTGTTCCGTTCGTCGCTGAGAACGGATAGGCTGGCCTTCTTATACAGTATCTTGCAGCGGAAGGGGTTCACCATGCAGACGTTTCCGTCGCGCACTGCCTGAACCACGGGATGGTCCAATCCGCCGCGTTCGATGAGTTCGGTGATGAGCACGCGCTTATAGATCAGATGAATGGGAAAGTCGCCAGCATAGAGCATATCATTCTTGTAGACGACATCGCGCGGGTCGACAATGCGGCAGGGGTAGCCTTGCCCTTCGAAGAAACGAATGAACAGCTGGAACTCGCTGTAGGTGGGTACTTCCTGCCAATCAAGAATGGCGATATTCGGCCGTTCGATCCCCCCCCATTCTTTGTAGGCCTGCAGGAGGACATGAAGAACGTCGTGGCGCGTCATCAGCGAGCTGACGACATAGTGGTGCAAGAATTGGCCCATAACAGGCAGTCCTAGAAACACCTTCGTGAGCACATCGTTGTATGCTGAGGCCGCCGGTACTTCGGCATTGTATTCCGTGAAGTGCATCTGCCCGCGGTCGGTTAGGAAGAAGGCATCCAGGCGCGAAAGGGGTGTGTGGCTGCTGTAGCCGGGCGCAATTTGAATGAGTTCCTCTTCCCAATCTTCGAGAAAGAACTGCTGTCGAAATTCTTCGTCTTCGACGGCGGCGTCAGATATTCTGCGGAAGGCGTCCAGGATGGGCTGGATCGAACGGCGCAGGAAGGTATATTGTTCCACGGTTAGGAAGCGCGGGCGCAGGACGGTGCACAACGGCCGATCACCAAAATAGAGACCGCGCCGCTGTAACTGATCATCTAGCTGCCCCTGTGATTCCGCGGCGATTTCATCGGTTAGGAGATCATGATAGACTTTAATGGCGTCGTTCAGCGACATGACCCTTCCTCGGAAATAAGTAGAGCAGTTTACCTAGCTGGTGAAGAACTTGGGCCACTTCAGTTCAGTGACTTGCGGGCGCGGATTGAGCGCGAGATCGATGACCATATCCGCCATATGCTGGACGACCCAATCGAAGTAGACCGGCGTCAATGAGTTGATATCCATATCCGGCGCGGGATTCATGAAATCGATGGCATAGGGCACACCATCGCGAATGGCAAATTCGACGCTGTTCATGTCGTATCCTAGCGCCCCGACCAGAGTCAGCGCATCATTGACGACACGTGCGCCCAGCTCAGGACCCATGTGCGCATGTTCGACGTGATATCGTCTTTCACGCGGATCGTATTTCATGGGCAGGACGTCCTTCTGACCCAAACACATGCAGCGAACGTAGTGATCCCAGTGGATGAACTCCTGCAAGATCATGGTCAGGAGGCCTGACTGATTGTAGCTGTTCCAAACATCTTCCTTTGTGTGGCAGATATAGACTTCTTTCCAGCCGCCGCCATGCGCGTCTTTGAGCACGCAGGGCAAGCCGATGTAATCAAGGATGGCGTCCCAATCGAGGGGGTAGACGAGATTGCGCAAGCTCTCACCGTGAACGATGCCAGGAACGTACTCTTTGTTGGGTAATACGAATGTCTTGGGACTGGCCACGCCCAGCTTATTGGCCAGCGACGCTTCGAAGAATTTGTCATCGGCCGTCCACATAAAAGGATTGTTGACAACCGTCGTGCCCTGCAGCACCGCGTTTTTTAGGTAGGATCGATAGTAAGGGACTTCGTGGGAAATGCGGTCAACTATGACGGCGAAGGGACTTGGTTCATCCATTCGCGTTCCCCCAAGCCGCACAAATTCTGCCTGCACGCCGGCGTCGCGGCGATTAACTTCTTCGATAAAAGCCGGCGGAAACGACCATTCCCGGCCTACCATTATGCCCACTTTCAACGTCATGATACCCTTTCCTTGCTGCGAAGATCTGCAATCGCGCGTCCCTAATCGTGCCCACCAATATACATGGACAACATCTGGTGCCAATAAGGCCAATCATGGGCCCAGCCATCCCAAAGGCGGAGCGCGTTGCCAATGCCTTTGTCCCAAAGAGCGGTTGACAGCCTTTCGCTGCTGTAGCGCAAACTGTCATCACGGCCGACGGTGAGGATGATGTCCATATTGCGCAGCGCGGCTAACCGCCCCTCGTTATGCTCGTTGGCGATGTAGGCGCTGGGGCTATTGAAATAGACATTTTCATCACTGTACCCATCTGTCCAACGATCTACTTCGTAGATGCCGCTCATGCCCAACGCGCGACCGACGATTTCCGGGTGGCGCAGGGCAAAATTGAGGGCGTGATAGGCGCCAAAGCTGGCCCCGGTTGTGATCAGATAAGGAGTCTGATTCTTCTGCCAGGAGAGAGGAAGCACTTCTTGCAGCAGGTACTGTTCGTATTGTATGTGGCGCCAGGCGCGATCGCCTGGATGCCGCCAGCGCGCATACCAGCTTTCTTCATCGACGCTGTCCACACAGTATAACTGCAGCCAGCCCTTCTCGAGGTGTTCCCCAAGTGTGTTCATGATTCCGCGGTCTTCCCATTCAAAGAAGCGCCCCTTTGACGTGGGGAAGACCAGCACGCGTGCGCCCCCGTGCCCAAAGATGAGCAGTTCCATGTCGCGTCCTAGATTCGGACTATACCATTTATGATACTCGCGATTCATAATAGAATTCTCTTGGATTCCAGGACTCGGGTCGCCTGAGGACGAACAGATTGTATCATAAATGAGAAGCAAGGTGCCTATTGACTCGCGGACGCAACGATTGCCTCAAGCGTGTGTTTTTTCCCATGATGAAACTGTCCTGGATTGGCTGAAAAAGCGGAAATCGGGATAATGTAATGGAGAATTTTGTCGAGGAGTAAGGAAAAATGGCTAAGCGCAAAGTTGCGGTCGTGTTAGACAGCACGGCAAATTTGTCCCCGGAAACATTGGCTGAAAACGATCTAGAGACGATTCCCCTGAACCTCATATGGAGCGGCGAGAGCCATCGGGATGGCGTGGATATTACCACCGATGCTTTTTACGATCGCCTGGCGCATTCAGACGAGATGCCCACGACGTCGCAGCCGTCAGTCGGCGATTTTCAGGAATTCTATGCCAGGATAGCGGAAACGGCCGACAGCATTGTCTGCCTTACCCTATCGAGCGGCATAAGCGGAACGTACCAATCCGCTGTCGGCGCGGCGGCCTTGATGGAAGAAATTCCTATCGAGGTCATCGATACGCAGTCGGTCTCCGTGGGGCATGGTTTCATGGCCCTGGCCGCCGCGCAAGCGGCCCGAGATGGTGGGGATATGCAGCAAGTGGCGCAAGTGGCGCGCGACCTAATTCCGGAAATGAACGTCTATTTTGCTGTGGACACGCTGGAGTATCTGCACCGCGGCGGCCGCATAGGCGGTGCCAGCTGGCTGATCGGTTCAGCGCTTTCCATTAAACCTGTGCTGCAAATGATTGATGGCAAGATCGGCGATCTGGCGCGGGTGCGGACCAAGAAAAAGGCGCTTAAGTATCTGATTGATCTCGCTGAGGAAAAGTATCAGGGAAAAAGCAACGTTCACCTGGCTGTTGTTCACGCGGTGGCGCCTGAGGAGGCGCACATGCTTGGCGAGGAGCTTCAGATGCGCATTAAGCCCGTTGAACTATTGTATGGTGAGCTGAGCCCGGTGATCGGAACGCATGCGGGTCCCGGGACAGTCGGCTTTGGCGGTTACTACGAGTCGTGATTGTTAGCGTTCGCGGAACGAGATCGATGATATGTTAAATAAGATTGCCAAAGTTGTTGCGCGGTATGATGACGTGGAGCGGCAAATGGCCGATCCTGAAGTGCTTGCAGATCATGTCAGGCTCACAGAACTGGCCCAGGAACGATCAGATCTTACTCCGCTTGTGGACGCGTACCGCGAGCATCAGAAACTGGAACAGGAACTGGCCGAGGCGCGCGAGATACTGGCCATTGAAGAGGATCCCGATATGTTGGCTTTGGCCAACGATGAGGTAGAAGAGTTAAACGACCAGCTGCAAGAATTAGAAGATTCGATGCGCAGATTGTTGGTTCCTAAAGACCCGCGGGATGACAAGAGTGTCTACGTGGAAATCCGCGCCGGTGCCGGCGGGGATGAGGCGGGTATCTTTGCCGCCGACCTACTGCGTATGTACGCCCGTTATGCAGAAGACAAGAAGTGGAAAACACAGCTAATGAGCGAGAACAGCACGGGCGTTGGTGGCTATAAAGAGGTGGTGCTGCTCGTAAAGGGCAAAGGCGCTTTTTCGCGCCTTAAGTTCGAGAGTGGTGTACACCGCGTACAGCGCGTGCCCATCACCGAGTCGCAGGGACGAATTCATACGAGTACGGCAACCGTGGCGGTGATGCCGGAAGTTGATGATGTGGAGATCACGTTGGATGAACGTGATCTGGATATCACGGCCGAGTTCTCTTCGGGTCCCGGCGGCCAGCACATGCAGAAGAACGCGACGGCGGCGCGCATCATTCACAGGCCGAGTGGGTTGATGGTCAAGATTCAGATCAGAGCGCAGCCTGACCCAGAACAAGCGCCTAGGTATGGCCATCATCCAGGCGCGACTACAGGAATCGGAGACGCAGAAACAGCACGATGAGCTTGCCGCGGATCGCAAATCGCAGGTCGGCAGCGGCGACCGCAGCGAAAAGATTCGCACTTATAATTACCCGCAGAGCCGCGTTACCGACCATCGTGTCGGATACTCCAGCCATAACTTGCCGGCAGTGATGAATGGCGAGCTCGATCCGTTCATCGACGCCCTGACTGTCGCTGACGAAGCGGAAAAGATGGCGGCGGCGGAGCATGCCTGATCGGCGTTGTTGGGCCATGATCTTACGACTTAGGAGTAAACGATGAACGAGCCGGTTTACAGACCGCGAGGTCATTACTTTGAAGAATTCGAGCTCAACCAGAAGCTAAGAACGGCAGCGCGAACGATTACGGAAACCGATGTCGTGACCTTCGCCGGTCTATCGGGTGATTTTAACCAGATCCATACAGACGCGGTTTTTGCTGAACAGGGTCCCTTTGGGCGTCGTGTTGCCCATGGCTTGCTCGTGCAAGCGATCGCCTCCGGCCTTGCTGTTCAAACTGGCTTCATTGAAGGGACGGTGCTGGCTTTTCGTGAATTATCCTGCAAATTTAGCCTTCCCGTTTACCTGGGAGATACGGTTCATGTGCAGCTTGAAATTGTGGCCGCGAAGGCCCTTCCTCGCCTGGGCGGCGGGCAGCTGGAGATGAAATACAGCGTGCTAAACCAGGAGGGCAAAACGGTTCAACGTGGGACCTGGATGATGCTTGTTAAGAGCAAGCCTGATGAGCATCAATAATCTTCTCAAGTCGCCAATCTGGGGAACTTATTCCTCTGCTGCGGCGTTTCTTACTACATGAGTGAAAACGAAGACAAGGACCGCAATTCCGCAGAAGCGGAACAAGTTCCACCTGAAGAGAGCCGCTCTTCAGGCGCCGATGCCCCGCGAGAAGCGGGGGATGAGACCATCTCCCTCCTGGATTTAATGCATGACGCTTCCCCGGAAGAGTCGCCGGGTGCGGCGGAGGAAGAGGCGACCGCTGAGATTCCCAAGCCCCTCATTGCAAACCCTGCCGATGAAGATTCCCCGACCGTGACTATTCTTGGCGGCACGACTGCCGCCAGGCCAACTCCCAAGACACCGGCACGGCCGCCCACGCCGGAAACGCTTCAGCCGCCAACAACCCGACCGTTGGAGCGCGACACGGAAGCGACAGAAGTCCGGCCGCGCATCGCTTTTCCCGGCGGACAGGCGCCCCCCAAGAGCGAGGAGGCTGCTACTGAAATCCATGCTCCCGGCTATCGGCCTCCAGCCGCTGCCCGTGGACCGGCCCCGGCGGCGCAGCCGCCAAAAATGGTAAGCACAAAGATCGCCGCTCCCGGGCCGGTGCGTGCCGCGGGTGCGTCTCGTGACTGGGGCGGCTGTATTGCGCGGTCGATCTTGTTTATACTTATCGCCGGCGTGGTTCTCGTTATGTTGGCGGTCGCCGGCGGCGCGATCGGTTACACGGCCATTGCGCGAACGCTGCCCTCGCCCACTGAATTGAGCGCCCGCGCAAGCACCTTCGAAACGGTGCGCATCTTCGATCGCGAGGGAAACTTGCTTTACTCTCAAGCGGATCCTGAAACAGGCAACCGCCTCTATGTTCCCTTGGAGCAGATTTCTCCTGACTTGATCCGGGCGACGATCGCTACCGAGGACAAACGATTCTTCGAGAATCCAGGCTTTGACGTGCTGGGTATCAGCCGCGCAGTATTGCAGGCGGCGCGGGATCAGGAGCCTGTGTCAGGGACAAGCACCATCACCCAGCAGTTAGTACGCGCCGTCCTTTTGGACGAGGATGAACGAACGGAACGCACGTTTCGGCGCAAAGTAAGGGAAATTATCCTCGCCGCGGAAATCTCACGAACCTATGAGAAGAACGAAATCCTGGAGCTCTACTTAAACGAGATCTATTTTGGTAATCTGGCCTATGGTATTGAGGCCGCGGCGCAGACGTACTTTGATAAGTCTGCCGCGGAACTCAGCCTGGCTGAAGCAACGCTGCTGGCTGGACTGCCGCAGGCGCCGGCGCTCTGGGATCCTTTTAGCGCGCCGGACAAAGCGTTGGGTCGCCAAAGCGAAGTTCTCAGCTTGATGATTGCCGCCGGATTTGTCACTGTGGACGAGGCACGTGCTGCGCAGGATGAAGCGATTCAGATCCTGGCCACCTTGACGCCGCCGGAGGTGACGATCGAACACCCGCACTTTACGCTGACCGTCTTGCAGCAGGCGGAAGACATCCTGGGCGCACAGTCTATCTATCGCGGCGGCCTGCGCATCCATACCACCCTTGATCCCGATGTACAGCGGCTGGCGGAAGCGACGGTGGGCGCCCACCGCGAAGAGATACGCGGCGGAGGCGCCAACAACGCGGCGATGGTTGTGACCCGCCCGGATAGCGGTGACATCTTGGCGCTTGTGGGCAGTGTGGATTTTCAGGACGAAGCGATTGGCGGGCAGGTCAATATGGCCCTGGCTCCACGACAGCCGGGATCTTCGATCAAACCCCTGGTTTACCTTTCTGCCCTGGAACGTGGCTGGACGGCTTCGACATTGATTTGGGATGTAGCCACACAGTTCATCGACAGCTCCGGCGCGGTCTATGAACCGAAGAACTATGATGATCAATTTCATGGCCCACTGCGCCTGCGCTTGGCGCTGGGTAATTCCTACAACATCCCCGCCGTGAAGGCGTTGGAATTCGTTGGCGTATGTAACTTCATCAACAATGTTCAGAAGTTGGGTTTAACTGATCTGACTGACAGCGGGTGCGCGGAAGTGGGACTGCCGCGAGAACATGGGCTCTCGCTGGCGCTGGGCGGCGGAGAGATATCGCCGCTGCAAATGACGGGCGCGTTTGGCGCCTTGGCGAATGATGGCCGCTTTCTGCCGCCTTTTTCCATCCAGCGAATTGAAACAAACCGCGGTGATGTTATTTACGAATACACGCCGCCAGAGGGCAATGTGGCTCAGGCACTGCGCCCTGAACACGCTCAAATTCTAAGCGATATCCTGGCTGATGATGACGCGCGCCAGCCTTCGTTCGGACGCAACAACGCGCTTGTAGTTCCCGGCCACACGGTTTCGGCAAAGACGGGCACTTCCGGCAGCAGCCGCTTTGACGTGCGTGATGCATGGACCATTGGCTACACGCCTGACGTGGTCGCCTCTGTTTGGGTAGGCAATACGGATAATTCGCCCATCGGTGAGGGCCAGTCTGGTCTTCAGCTTGCTGCCCCGATTTGGAATTCTTTCATGTCTACCTACCTGGCCAACCGGCAATCGGATGGCTTGATGCGCGTGGCCGGCCTTGTTGATATCGAGATTTGTGCTGATTCGGGCACCGAGCCCGGCGCGGAGTGTGCCGGGCGGCGAGAGGAGCTGTTTGCTGCTGATCAGCCCCCACTGGACAGCAGCCATGACTTCATCCAAAAAGAGAGTGTTGATCTGTGGACGCGGCTCCTCGCTTCAGATGCCTGCCAGGAATCTGTCTACGATGCTGATTTTTTCACGATTCTCGTGTTTGGTGCTGAGGATGTTTTGCAGCGCGAGCGAAATGGAGCACAGATATGGCTGGAACAGACACCGGCGGGCCGCAACTGGGCTGATCGGCGCGGTATCGCTGTTCCTCTTCAACTGCCTCCCCAACAGGCGTGCGATAGTTCGACACCGCGGCCGCAGGCGGAAATCGCCCAGCCGGGAACCGGCGCCCAAATAGTCAATCAAGTTGCCGTAATCGGCACGGCCATGGGACCGAACTACAGTGGGTATCAGGTGGATTATGGCCTCGGCAACAATCCGGGCGGCTGGGGCGGCATTAGTGGTCGCCAACCGTATACAGTTGAGGATGGGTTCCTGACAGAATGGGATACGACTCTGATCAATGCCGAGGGCCCGGTTACGCTGCGCCTGCTCATCTTTGGGCCGGATAACCCTTTTACGCCGGAGGACGATCCGGTTATGCTTGAACAGCGCGCATTCCTGAGCTTGGTTCAGCCCACGGCGACGCCAACGCCCGTGCCCACGCAAACGCCAACGGCGACAGCGACGCCGACAGCGACGCCATCCGCTACGGCGACCTTGCTGCCTACGGAAACGCCCCCATTCGCTCCCACGTTGGAACTGACGCTAGTACCCAGTTTGGAGCCTACGCTGGAACCGACATTGGCACCAACCGTAGAATTGATCACCGCGACGCCTACTGAAGGGGCGGCCACAGCTGCTCCGCCGGAGCCAACGCCTGAAGTGACGCCTTATCCATAGTGACCGAAAAGAATAGGCGAGCACGGAAGGGGTTATGAATCGGCCGATCAAGAGTGTCATTTTCGACTGGGACCGCACGCTGGCCCACACCGGGCCGCCAGGGCTCACGCTCGGCCGGCAGCTCTCGCTCATGTTTGAGCTGGCGGATCTCCCGTACTCGCGCAGCGAAATCGAAGCGGCGTTGGAGCTTTACCAACAGGATGTCACCGCCGGTCGAAAAAAGGCGATCGTACACCCGCAGACACGGCGCGAAATCGGCCAGTTCTACGGGTATCTGTTTGACTACCTGGGTGAAGAAGATAAGAGCTGGCCGGCCCTGCTGCGCCTCTACGGGACGTATGCGCTGCTGCCCACCCATCTTTTTGAGGACAGCCGCCCGGCGATGCGTGCGCTGCAGAAGCAAGGATTTGAATTAGGGATCTTGTCCAATCATTCCGGTTCTGCCAGACCCATCATGGAAAAGCTCGTGGGTGATATGGTCCCCTCCCGGCAGATCGTAATCAGCGAAGAGATTGGCGTTCATAAACCAGCAAAAACCACTTATCGCCGCGCCGCCTCAAGTGTGCGCACGCCGGCGGAAGCGTGCATTCTGGTCGGTGATAACTTTCTGGTTGATGCTGTCGGAGCAGTCAGCGCCGGTGGCTACGGAGGCGGCATCTGGCTCGATCGCCACAACCAGGGCGCAGAAGCGTCAATGCCCGACCGCGTGGAACGAATTCAATCGCTCAGCCAACTGCCCGCGCTCCTCTCCGCATACGGCCCTTAATTCCTACCAGCAGCAATCCTGTTTGCGGGAGTGCTTGAGGTTGGGCAGCTGAGGTAAGAAAAGAAGCGCGCGCAGTGTCAATAGATTGGACAACAGCACACATACTCCTCTTCCTCCTGGCAGCACCACGCCCACAGCGGCGTGGTGTTGTCGTTTATCTGGGAATGATCCCGGCTGTGGCGTTTGGTTAGTTTCGGCGGCTAGATTCCTGCCGGCAAAAAGAAGAAGCCGATGGCCAGGATTAAGAAGACGCCCAACAGCATCGCCCCTTCAAACCAGTTGGATCGGGCGTCGATGGCGACGAGGGCGGCGATTACTGAGGCGGCGACCATGGCGATTATCTCCGGATGGTTAAACTCCAGCGTCATTGGATGACCGACAAGGAGTGATACGAAAACCAATAGGGGGGCGACGAGTAGGGCCACTTGCAAACTGGACCCCAGGGCGATAGAGAGGCTGAGATCCATCTGGTTCTTGACTGCTACCTGCACGGCAACGAGATGCTCAGCCACGTTGCCGATAAGGGGAACGAGAATAATGCCCACGAAAAATTCGCTCAGTCCAAACGTTTCCGTAACGACGTCAAGCGATCCCACCAGGAATTCACTCATCAAGGCCAACCCGGCGACTGCCAGGCCCATGATGCCCAGAGCGCGGCCCAGAGACCAATGAGGGCCGCTGTGAGTTGGTTCGATGGAGGGCGCGTGCTGCACTTCGCTGGCCGGCTGGCGTAGGGTATAGACGATCGCCAGGCCATAGAGCAATATCATGATCACAGCCGTGGCCAGGCTTAACGCTTCCACCGCGGGGAACCCCCCTGTGATCTCTTCAGCAAACAGGGAAGGTACGCTGATAGCGATAGCGGCGAGAATGACGAGCGTGGCATCGACGGAAACGCGATTGCGGTTAAACCTCTGGGTGCCGTTCTTCAGCCCCCCAAGCAAAAGGCTGAGGCCGAGGACGACCAAGAGGTTGCCTAGAATTGAGCCGATGATCGATGCTTTGACGAGGGCGATTCTGCCTGCTGAAAGGGCGACGATGGAGATAATTACTTCGGCGAGATTGCCCAAGCTGGCATTGAGCAGTCCACCGACACGCGGACCTGTCTTTTCCGCCAACACCTCGGTGGCTTCGCCCAAGACGCCGGCGAAAGGAATGATTGCTGCTGCTGAGGCTACAAAAATGATCATGTCGCCCCAATGCAGCAGTTCAGCCAGGATGGCTACTGGAAAGAAGAGAAATAAGAGACGCGCCCCGCGCATAAGCCCTCCGTTTCTAGATATCGAGAGGGCAACAGCGGATCGCTTTCCACGGCCGCCATCACCCTAGCCTAGTGACCTGTTGTTACTCCTCGTGTGCAGCCCGCAGCGCAGTTTCCCCACGCGTGTCTTTCAAGAAGAGGATACCTTCCAGAATTTCGTAGCTGTTCACCGCCGGTAGGGTATCTAGGAAACGCGATTCCTGTTCCATCAAGGCGACGACGGTACACAGCTTGTTTGTTTTGCCGGCAGTAGCCAGGGCTAGATTTGATCCCGAGACTTTGTAGCTGCCAAAGTAATTGTTGCAGCTGGCATTGCCGACCAGGCGATCCCCCTGTGCAAACATGATAGACGCAGGACTGTGGTCGATAACCGGGCGATCATAGATGTATTCGACCATCCAGGTGCCGATGAGTTCCGAGCCCGTTGATTCGGCTTTAGACATTAGATTCTCCTGATGTTTGGTCTTGTTTCAAGCAGTGAGGTCAAGGAGCGCTTCCCGGGCCTGTTCAAGCCAACGGCCGTAGTTGACTTTCTGGAACGCCGGGGCATGGCAAACTTCCTCGAGCGCTTCCACCGTTTGCGCAGCGAGCGTTTCAAAGGTGCAAATTCCGGCGGCATAGAGACGCCTTTCCAGTACAGGGCCGATGCCCTCCAATGGCTCGAAATTGTCTGGTTCAGTTCCGTCCCAAACACGTCCCATGGAATCCGTCTCTTCTGCCAGGCGCATTGCGTCCGCCCTAATTGCGGCCAGGTCAACGTCTTGGAACGCCTGCACCTCCAGAACCTCAGATAGCACTGCCTCGGGCAGCATACCTACTTCCCAGAAGGAGCCAATGCCGACTTCGTAGAAACGTTGTTCGTAGATGGTGCCAATCCCATTAATCAGTTCCAGATCCTGCGGGCAAGATCGCGTTTCCAGAACCTTCAGTTCCGGCGCGCGCGAGCGTGTACGCTGCACCCGTTTCCCAGCTGCGCGCAGCTTTGCTTCAGCGATCCACGCTTCGAAGTCACCGGCGCGCGCAGATTCATCCTCGAACAGGGCAACCAAATCCGCTGGTTTCGCAGCTGCCAATGCGGCATATGTATCGATGCCGCCGTCGCTGAGCACGACCAATGATTGGGGACCGATGCCGGCGATCAGGCTGAGATTGTCTCCCTGCCGGCTGTTAAGCTTCTCTTGCAAGCTTTGCAGACCCGCCTTATCACCGGCCGCAGCCAGACGGGCCTGGGCGATCCAGTCACCGTAGTTAGGCCGCCGCCAGGCGGGCGCAGCAACAACGATGGTCAAGGTCTCTTCGTCGCTGCCGGCCAGCTGCGCGAATGTGGTGATCCCTGAGGCGCGTAAGCGAGTTGCGTAGGCGGGGCCGACGCCTTCGATACGTGTCAGATCATCGCCGGCATGTACCGCCGGCGGTTTTTCCGCCAGGACGGCCGCTTCGGCGATCCAGACCTCTGGTTCAACTTTTTGCCAGGGCTCAATGCCCAGGGCATCAAGTAGTTCTTGTGCCTCTGCTCCGGCCAGATCCGCATAGCGATAGATACCTGCGGAAGATAGGCGGGTGGCGAGCGCGGGGCCGATGCCCTTGATCCGCGTGAAGTCATCGACTTCCCCCGGTTCTCTAATCTCAAATGTGGCGCCGCGCTTTTCAGCGAGGGTGACGACGGCTTCTGCCTCTTGCAATGCGTCGCTTTGCGCGCGCAGGGAGGCGAGCTCGCCCGCACAAGATTCGAGAGCTGTGTCACGTTCAGCCAATTCGGCCGTCACACGCGCCAGTTCTCCGGCAGATGTCTTCAAGTCTCCTTTAAGCGCTTTGATTCTTGCTTTGAGGTCTTCTGCTGCGGCTCTGTTTTCTTCCAAGCACGCGGCCAGATCGGCATCGCGTTTGCTCAGGTCTTCCTCAAGTTGGGTGACCATTTCCTCCAGATCGCGCTTCGCTCCGGTCATCATTAACCAGGTCAGCAGCCATCCGACAAGGATGCCAATAAAAAAGGTGATCCAGGGTAGATATAAGGCCATTGTTGAGAGCTCCTTGTTTGCTAGGGCGCAGAGCGCCGGCAATAAATCATTGTTCCATGAAGAGGTTGGCAGAAGTCATAAGCAGGGATAGCTTCTTATCGTCTCTTTTTCTTCGTGCGTTGACGCTGCTTGTTCTTTGCAGTGCTTTTTTGCCGTTGGCGGGCCGATTTCTGAGACTGCTGCTGCTTGCGCGCTTCAACCTGTGCTTCCCGCGCTTTATCTTTCTGTGCTTCTTCGCGCACTCTTGCCACGTAGTAGAGCAAGGTGATTACCGAGCTGATCGCCGCTGCCAGATAAGTCATCGCTGCCGCGCGTAATACAGCGCGTGAACCCTCAATATCGGCTTCTGTTTTTCGCAGACCGGTTTCATCCAACATGGCCAAGGCGCGTTTGCTGGCATCAATCTCTACCGGCAGAGTGAGCAGAGAAAAGAGGATGGTCAGGCTGAAGAAGAGAATGCCGATCCACAGCATATTGGTCATATTGAATAGAAGACCCATGATCAAGCAGACATAGGAGATTGTCGGGCTGAGGGTCACAGCCGGCAATAAGAAACTGCGCGCCCGTATCAGGCTGGAGCCAGTCTGGTATTGCTGCACATGACCCAATTCATGGGCGGCGACGGCCATTGCGGCCACGCTGTCCTCGTCGTAGACGGCATCGGAGAGATTGACCACATTCTTGCCAGGATCATAGTGATCGGTAAGGTTGCCCTTGATATGACGCACCGGAATTGGGTCCAGGGCGGTATCGTTGAAAAGTACATCTGTCACTTCCTTGCCTGTCCGATCTTGGCTGTTCTCTACCTTATGCCATTTGCTGTATGTACGCCTAAGCCAGAACTGCACGCCCACTGAGAGCAGCATTGTGGGAATAAAAACATACCAAAAATAGGTTGGATCGAAGTTGAAAAACATGGCGCCTCCTTTTCGTAAGCAGTGTATTGGCCTGCAAATTAGCAAGCCGCGTGTCTACTATTATCCTACTTGTATCTTAGACTTTGGCCGGCAGGCTCAGCAAAGTCAGGGCTTGTGAGCAAGGAATCGGGATGCAAACAGCGGCGACATCGGCCCACAGCTGCTTCACCGCACCAAGACGTATCTTTCGCTGCAACCTTGCTTAGCAGGCAATATCCTAGCCAATCTTTTCCGATGTCTTCTTGTTGCGGCTGAAAAATCCCCACAGTGCCAATATTGCACCAATGGCAATGAGAATCCAGGCGGTAATACTCTGTAGATCAAAATCCTGAACGCGGGAGAAAAAGATCATCGCTCCCCACAAGATCAGCAGGGCGTTGATTAACACAGGGCCCCAAGAAAAGTCCCGTCCACCGCGATCGAAGAAATTGGCGTAGAGACCCATAGCACCAACGAGTATGGCGCCGATGGCGAAGATCGTGAAGTCCCAGAATGTGGGTAGGATGTCAAATGCGTACAGGAAGAGAACCAGCGCGCCGACGATGACGCCGACGATCCCTTGATAACGGCCGATCGCGTCACTGCTGCCGCGGAACAAAGAGATGATTCCGGCAATCAATATATAGAGTCCGGCTACCAGGACGACATTACCGGCTGCCGGATCTCCGCCAATGAGGATATAGAGCCCCAGGATGATCGCGATAATGCCCTGGACTAGGGGTGCCCACCATGACTTCTCATTCTCCATCTCGATACCTCCTTCAGTATATTCAATAACCGTGACTGCGCCCCATGATACTTTGTGCATGACGGGGAACTCCGAACACACGCCCAATTATTACGTAAACAGGCTGGACTACGCAATCTTATCTCTTGATAGCGGGCAGTGGCCCGAAAGTATCCCGAATTGCCTCCACTGAAGGGAAGTATGCGCACTCTATGTGCTGTCTCGAAATCATGCAGTAAGGAGGTCAGGGCACAATCGCCGTGCCGATACCCTGCTGCCCGCCTAGCAGGCCCGCCAATCTGCCCTTTCTTTTCATCGAGAGTACATGAACCCGTAAACCGGAGGTGATCGCGTCACGGGCCAGGAGCACGGCGTCTAATTTGCCGGCCATCGCCCCGCTGGCATCCACCTGCCGGTGCGCGTCCAGCTGCGCCTTGGCGCCTCGATTTCTACTGAGGCTGAATTGTGCAATAGGTCTTGCTTCCGAATACAAATGCGGATCCCTGTCGAATATTCCATCAACTTCTGTCGCGAAAATCAGGCGCACCGCATCAAATTGAATCGCCAGATCGACGGCGACTTTATCGCCGCCATACACACAGAAGCCTGCCAGTTCGTCAGCCAATACATCGCCGCCCAGTAAAGGTGTCATTCCCAGTTCCAGGAAACCGGCGACAGCCTCCAGCCAGCCAGTTTTGAGGGCAAACCCGGAGGCGACCATGCAAGAACTGGGGAAGATGGTGCTGACGGCGAGACCCGCACGATGAAACGCTTCGGCGATCGCCAGCCGCATGTGCATCACTCTGTTTTGTGTGTCGGTCAGGTGAATCAACTGCGACGGCGATTTGAAGCCTTTGTGTAGCTGGTGTTCTACGACCGGGGGATGTCCGAATGAACCGACGCCGTGCACAAGAATCAGCTTGCTGATAAGGCCTTCAGCCATGCACGCCTCAATTTCGGCGGCGGCCTGGTCCAGTATCGACTGGCGAAGTGTAAACGGCCGCTGCTTATCCGTTATCAGAGCGCCACCCAATTTGAGAACGGTTAGCGGCCCGCTCATAACGTTATCAGCGGGGTATACGGCCACAGAGTTGGGGCGACGATGCTGAGGATAAATATGCCCACAAATACGGCGATGGAAATCGTATAGTTGTCGAAGCCCTTTGGCGAGAGCGCTTCCACGACGGTGGCCAAGGCGCTCAGGAGGATGATTGTCGGCAGGATCATTCCTGTTCCGAAAACAGCGGTCAGGACGAGGATCATCAGAAAAGAGCCGAGAAACATGCCGGCCGTGCCCACCAAAGTCTTTTGAGATTCGCCAACGCCGAACGTTTTCTCACCCCCAAAGCGACGGCCAAGAATGTCCGCCAGACCATCTCCGCCGGCTAACGCCCCCAAGATATAAAGTGCCACGGGATTGTTGTTTCCCGCTGCGCCGCCGGCGTTGAAGAAGAGGATCGTGCAGATGAACATGATGATCGCATAGTGCATCGTGCCCCCCAACAGCTCCCGTGGATTGCCACTGCGCGACATGGAATTGACAAACGCTTCATCCTCGCGCATGCCCAGGCCAATGGCCGCAAACTGGATGATAAAGGCCAGAGGCACGACCATGGCAAAGAAACGGCTGGCTCCGTTGCCTGAATAGAGCAGCCAGCAGAGGACGAAGAGCGGGGCCGCGAATATGTGAATGATTTTGCGCGTGATATAGGTTGGCAGCAGTTCGCGTTTCTGCAGATGGCCGTTTACAAGAACGAGAGACTGAATCACGATGAAGGTGATGACCAGGGCGATGATGTCCCATACCCACCATAGATTGGGCCCCAATGGATTCATGCTGAAATGCATCTTGCCAGCTCCTTTGCGCGCTTCCCACGACGCAACCATAGTACGGTGAATTATAGCGCGGCCCCCAGAAACCAGGAACTATTACGGCCGTTTCCGGCTCACACCAGCGCTCGCGCAGCGCTGCAAGGAAAATGATCTTCTGGGAAAGATGTGGTCAGCTTAGCTTTCCAGCCAATCCGGAGATTCGATCGCTTCCAATGATTGGTGCCGGAAGTAGGTGTTGTACAGCTCCGCGTAATGACCGCTCTGGGCGAGCAGGCTTTGGTGGTCGCCTTCTTCGATGATACGGCCGTGGTCCATGACAAGGATGCGGTCGGCATGTTTGACCGTGGAGAGGCGATGGGCGATGACGATGGCTGTGCGCTGCTCCATGATCTCGTCGAGCCCTTCTTGGATTTGTGTTTCCGTGAAAGGATCGACGCTGGCTGTTGCTTCGTCGAGGATGAAGATCGCGGGGTTCTTGAGCACGACCCTGGCCAAGGCGACCAGCTGGCGCTGGCCCATAGAAAGACTGCTGCCCCGCTCGCCAACATCCGTTTCCAGTCCTTGCGGCAATGCGGCCAGCCACTCCCCACCGCTGATCTGTTTGGCGGCTTGCTCTATCTCAGCGGGAGTCGCTCCAGGACGGCCGTAGGCGATATTCTCGCCCAGGGTGCCGGAGAAGAGAAATGGTTCTTGGGGAACAAACCCTGTCTGCTGGCGATAGGCGTCCAGATCCAGCGCGCGGATGTCCTGGCCATCTATGGCGATTCGGCCGTCCTGGTATTCGTAAAAACGCATGACCAGTTTGCCGATGCTGCTTTTCCCTGCGCCCGTGTGTCCGACCAGGGCCACCGTCTCGCCCGGCGCAATCGCCAACGATAGGTCGGGCAGGACGATTTCCTTGTCAGTGTAACTGAAATTTACGTGTTCAAAATCAATGCCACCAGCCAGCTGCCCCACGGCCCTGTTGTCTGTTTGTTTGACCTTTGGCTCCAGGTCAATGAGGGCAAAAACACGTTCGGAGGCGGCAAGACCATCCTGGAACTGGCTCCAAAATGAAGCAACACCCATCATCGGCCACCAATAGAAGCCAACCGCCTGCATATAAAGATACCAGTCTCCGGTGGAGACGCCGCTGGCCAGATTGGCCGTGGCCAATCCGCCAAAGAACAGAAGCACGGCCGTGCCCAGACCGGAGGCGAAGACCATGAAGGGGAAAATGGAGACTAGGGTCAGGCCGCGCTGCAGGCCGGCCGCGTACCCCTGTTCGTTGTTCTCAGCGAATGTGTCGAAGATCGCCTGCTCTTGGCGGAAACTCTTGGCGACAACAATGCCGCTGATCGATTCCTGGATCTGGGCATTGATGACGGCCGTCGCCCGTTTCGCGTTCTGGGTGACGCGGCGGGCGATGCGCCGGAAGCTTAAGGCGATGATGACGGCCACGGGCGTCATGGCCACGAGGATCAAGGTCAGAGGAACGCTAATCGTAAACAGCCAGATGGTCAGGAGAATGACCAGCAGGACCTGGCTGAGCAAGTTCAATGTGAGATTGACCGTTTCCGCGAAATCTTGCGTGTCAGAGGTAATGCGGCTGACTATTTTGCCTGATGGGTGGTCGTCATAGAATGACATATCGTGGTGAACCGTGGCGGTGAAGGCGTCCTTACGCAGCTGTAGGACAACATTTCCCGTCACGCGGGCGGAAAACCATTGGCGGATAAAATTAAAGACCCAGGCGGAGACGCCGAGCAGCATGACGCCCAAAGAGAATAGAACAATGGCTTGCGTTGATGATTCCTCGGCCAGTATGTCGATCGCTCTGGCAATCAGAATTGGCCCGCCGATACTGGCGATCGAGTTGAGCGAAATCATGGTTGCCACCAGGATCATCTGTTTTGTATAAGGACGAAAATAGCCGACGATACGCTCCAGCAGTTCGCGGTCGCTGTAGTGCCGATCGTAATCTTCTGTCTCTAATCCGCCAAGGACAAAGCCCATGCCTGTTTCTCCAACGTGTGCCTACGCCTCTAGCTTCTATTCATCGTAGCGCGCGAAAATGCGCTGGTAATCTTTACTGCGTTCCAACAACTCTTCATGCGTGCCCTGATCAATCACATGGCCCTGCTTCAGCACCAGAATGCGATCTGCCCAGCGTATCTGGCTCAAGCGGTGGGTGATCAGGAATGTTGTTCGCTGGCTGCTTATGCGCCGCATGGCGCGTTGAATCTGATCTTCGGTGGCGCTGTCAATGGCGCTTGTGCTGTCATCAAGAATCAAGATGCGCGGATCAGTCAAGAAGGCGCGGGCGATGGCGATCCGCTGGCGCTGGCCCCCGGAAAGCATGACGCCCCGCTCTCCGACTTCGGTTTCATATCCCTCCTTAAAGCCGCTGATAAAGTCATGGGCCTGCGCCTCACGGGCGGCCTGTTCAACCAGCTCTGCTGAAGTGCCCGGTTTGCCGAAGGCGATATTGTCTGCTAGAGAATCCGAGAAAAGAAAAACGTCCTGTTCAATGGTTGATATCTGTGAGCGTAGAGATTCTAGATTCCAGTCGCGAACGTCGACGCCATCGATTGTCACTTGACCTTCACCGGCGTCAAAGATACGGTTGATCAGCCGTGTCAAGGTGGTTTTTCCGGAACCGGTTTGGCCGACAATGGCAATGGTTTCTCCGGGGTTGGCCGTGAAACTGATGTCTTCCAGTACGGCCTTTCCGTTGTAGCCAAAGCTAACTTGCTTGAAGCTTACCTCCCCGTGAATCGGCGCAGAAAGGCCCTGTGGGTTTTCGTCCAAGTCACCGGTCGTATTAATCAGTTCCAGGATGCGCCTGGCGCTGGCAATACCGAGCTGCACCAGATTAAAAGAGAAGATGGAGATGAATGTCGGGAAGCGCAGGCTGCCTACCAGACCCATATAAGCGACGACGGTACCGGCGCTGATTTGCCCAGCCTGCCAGAGCAGCGCCCCTAGCAGAAATGCGCCACCCCAGGCGATGCTGAAGACCAGCATCGGCAAGTAGCGCGCTTGAATCTCTCCCTGGCGGACGAAATAGTCACGAAAAAGCGCGGCGTCGCTGACGAATTTCTCTTCCTCGTATGCCTCCTGCGCATTGCTCTTAACGACTTCGATGCCGGCGATCGTTTCCGCCAGGCCGGCGTTCATCGTGCCGAACTGCTCACGCATCGCGGCGCTGACCGGGTTGAGTTGGCGCGCGTAGTCCCACACGGTGATCGTGAAACCAATTAGAAACAGGAAGGGCACGAGGAGCAGCCGCACATCCAGGAAAGCGATGAGGATGAAAGGAATGATGATTCCCAGAAGCGCATCAAAGATCAGCATCAGCCCGGGGCTGAACATGAAGTTGAGTTGGCGGACATCATTGGTGGCCCGAGCCATGATGTCGCCGATACGCTGGCGGCCGTGAAAACTCTGGCTCTTGCCCAGAAGGTCAATATACAGCTCTTTGCGCGCGTCGCGTTCGACTCGCTGGGCGATATATTCTGTTGAATAGTTGCGCAGCAGACCAAAGACGGCCTGGGCAGCAGAGGCGACGAAAACGCCCACGGCCAGGAGCAGCAGAGCGTTGACCGGCCATTCGGGTTGGTTGATTAGATCGAACGCCCGGCCGATCAAAATCTGTATTGAACTTGCCGCTAGATTGTTGAGAACGGATCCTGTGAGTATAGCCAGTGGTATGAGCGGATAACGTAGGACATGAGAGATGATCCAGCGCAGCGGGCTGTCATAGTTGTACTGGTATTCACTTTCCAGCCGAAACTCACGTTTGCTCAATCCGTCACCTACAGGTCAGCAAGAGGACCAATTATAGCCCAATTCATGGGGAGCAAGATACCCACTCTTCTTATCGCGGCTTGCCGGAACAAGAGAGAGGTTCTTACTCGTAGGCGATCGTTTCGTGCACGCTGAGTCGGGCGGCATTGTAAGCGGGCAGCAAGCTGGCGAATGTGGAGATAATGAGCACAATGCCCAACCAGTACAAAGGACCGAGCCAGTTGTACCGGAAGTGTAAGGGGAGATCTAGAAAGGCCATGCCAATCTGACGGCTCATCAGCCAGCTCATTGGCTGCGACACGAGGATCCCGCCTATCCAGGAGAGTATCCCGATTATGATTCCTTCAACCACGAAAATGCGCAGGACGGCGCTGTCCGAGGCGCCGACGGCGCGCATGACGCCGATCTCACGTTTCCGTTCCAGCACGTTTATGCTCATAGTACCCATCAGGCCGAGCGCGCCAACAATGGCCATCAGAAAAGCCATTAGTAGGAGGATGACAGTGATGATATCAAAACGCTCGCCAAATATGGCGCGATCTTCGGAAGTCGTATGCACAGAGCGAATCTCTATCCCCACAGCTTCTAGCCGTCCTTCCAGGAGCCGGCGCACTTGACGATCGCTGTATCCTGCCGCTTTGTCCACCCTGACACGGATCAAGTCGGCGCGATCATAATCACCGATTTGGTGTTCGAAGTAAGATTGGCTGATATAGACACTCGCTGGCGTAATTGGCGGCTGGAAGGCTTCCAGCGTGCCAGTGACAGTCCACTCGCGTTCTTCCCCGGCGATACGCAGCGTCATGTCCTGCCCCAGGGCAATATCTGCTTCGTTTGCGGCAAGGCTGATCGGCACAACGATGGCTGCTTCGTCTTCAGGCACAAGCCAGCGGCCTTGTTTGATAGTGGGATCGAATAGATTTGTTTCAGGGGGGAGTGCATAGACAATCACGCTGTCACCATCTGTTTCTTGCCCATGAACGAGAATGCCCTGCAGTAGGTGCCATGTTTCCAGCGCGGCGATGCCGGGCACTTGCTCCGCCTCTTGTTCAATGAGCGCCTGGCGATACGGCCGATCCAGCAGTATTTGCACATCAAAACCCTGGCTGGTCAGCGTTTCCTCCAGCGTATTGAACAAGGAACCACGAACGGTGATCACGCTCATGAAAATAGCTCCGCCCAGGATCATGGTGATAAGCGTCCGCGCCAAGCGCCCTTTGCGACGGAAAGTGTTGCGCAATGAGATGTGTAGGGGGCGTGATACGGGCAATTTGGCCAGGCCCCTATCAAGCGGCGTTTGCTGTACACCGCCTTGCTCCAGACCGTACTCCTGGATGGCCTCGCGCACGGTGACGCGCGTGCCGTTACGGATCGGGTAGAGAGCGGCTAGAATGGGAATCAGAAGACCGGCGATTACCTCCAGGAGGATGACGGAGGGGATTGGCCGGAGTTCATTCAGATCGAAATTCAATTGGCCGGCAATGAAGCGCGAAAATTGGTGGGCGCCGGCCGCGCTGAGGGGGATGGCAAGTAAGAGCGCCGCCACGCCGAGGAGAAGCACCATCCGCAAGTATACGGAGGTTATCTGACCCGCTCTCGCCCCGATGCTCTTCATGATCCCGATCTGTTTCTGCTGCTGGGTGACCACGGCCGTGATCACATTGATGACTAGAAATGCGCTGAGCAGGAGAGCCAGCAGGCCCAATGTCGTCATCAACACGATGATGGTTGGTAAGAACTCTTCCACGATATGCTCTCCCGGTTCGGGCACCTCCTTCCAGTAGACGTAAGCACCCGCCTTTTCCAACCTATCGCCTACCGCTTCGGTGACCTCAGTGATGTGCGCCTTGTTGAAGCGGTCGCCGGCCACCAGGATCTGCAGTTCATTGTAATCAGGCGACATCCCCAGCCATTCCAATGTGTCGCGGCTGACGTACCCATAAGGGATGCCCGTGATTTGCGCGGGCAGCTGGTTCATATCATGAACCAGGCCACTGATAGTCAACGAACGTTGGTAACCTTCTCTCGTCTCCAAGAGCAGCGCGTTGTTTAATTCTGCCCCGGTGAGGAAAAGGGAATCCCTCTCGATTAAGATATCGCGGTCTGCGGGAGGCCAAGCACCCAGATAAGGCTTGATGATGTTGACCTGGCTGTTCTCATACGCATCAAGCGCGTAGAGCTGCAGGTCGTGCCACTCCCCTTCTTGGTTACGGAAGCGAACGACGGTGCTCAACCGCCCTGCGGCTGCCGCGATCTGCGGCATACGTCGAATCGTCTCGACCATGCCTTCATTGATTGCGGAGGCGTGGACCGTTGCACTCGCGGGGACCACGGCCATGTATTTTTGGCGAAGTTCCTGGGTTATCGTTTGCCGAGCTCCGAGGATGAGCCCGAAAGCGAAAATGCCCACGGCGATGGAGAGGATAACAAGCAACGATCGCAGCTTGTGCAGCCATAGATCGCGCCATGCTTTGCGCCAGCGCAGGCTGGAAAAGGAGGGGAACTCGCTTCTGTGGTGCGCAGATTGCGGGCCGGATGCATCCGCTTGATCGGGGAGGGCGGTTTTGCGAGATGAGGCCATTGTGCTAGTTGTTCATCAGGTCGTCGATAGGCAGCGGATCCACTTGCATTACGGCGGTCCCGGCCCGTATTCCTCCCTGGCGCAGCAGGCGGCGCCGTCGACGATGGAGGGCTGAAGGAATGCAAGCGGAGTCTATCATTTCTGTGCACGGCTGACCATTCTTGGGTAGATTAAGTGGCGAATGAACGAGGATGTCAGCGCCTCCTGGGACGCTGCAGCTTAGCGCCTGACGGTCGCAGCCGATGAGTATCCAGCCGTGGAACTCTGGGAGGCAGAGAAAAACGCCGCCTCCTTGATGGAAACGGCGTTTGATAGAGAGTTGATACTGGAGCGTACGGCTGCTCCTGCGGAGTGGGTGACGGCTACATCTTAGTGCGCTTAAGCCTGTTCTTTACGCTGGATGGCCAGCAGGTCGCCAATTAGGGCGTAACCGGTTTCTGTACGTCCGGCGCCCGGGCCGACCAAGGTTACATCTCCCAACAACTCTGTTGTGTAGGTGATCGCGTTTGTGGCACCGCTTACGGCGGCCAGTGGATGGGAGATGGGCAGTCGCAGCGGCTGAACAGTGGCGCGAATAGAGCCGATCGCCGGTTCGACCAGGGCGATCAGCTTCCACCGTTCCCCGGCGGCCTGGGCCTCGGCAATATCCTCATCTGTCAACGCAGTGATGCCTACTCTGTCGACCTCAGCCATCGTCAGATCGGCGCCCATGAGCATGTTCGCCAGAATGACCGCCTTCCCCGCGGCGTCATGGCCATCCACATCTCCGCTGGGATCCGCTTCCGCATAGCCGCGCGCCTGTGCGTCGGCCAGGGCATCCGCGTAGGAGGCGCCGGCTTCCATTTGTGTGAGGATGTAGTTGGTCGTGCCGTTGACGATGCCTTGGATGCGCTGCACCCCCGCTCCCGTGAGCAGTTCGCGCCCCATGGAGAGGGCAGGAGTCCCGCTCATGACGGTTCCTTCAACGCCGATCTGCAGCCCTTTTTGGGCGGCAAGTGCCATCAACTGCGGGTAAGCCAAAGCGACAGGCCCTTTGTTTGTGGTGACGACGTGCTTGCCACTTTCCAGCGCCGTCCGAATATGATCCAATGCCGGTTGGCCCGTCTCCAGGTCGGTGTAGCTCAATTCTATGACAACATCAGCCTCGCTTTTGCGTATTGTCTCCAGGGCGTTCCAGCCGCGCTGCGCTGCCGGGATACGATCCAGATTTCCATCTTCGCGCACGGCCGCCAGCAGAGCGGAAGGATCAAATCCCCGTGAATCATAAACGCTCCCTTTCAAGAAATCGCTTACAGCGACGATCTGAAAGCGTACGCCGTAGCGCTGCGCCAGATCGTCGCCATGCGAGCTGAGTATCTCAGCAAACCCCTGCCCGACATTGCCGAAGCCGACAAGGGCCAAGCGGTAAGTCTTCATTCGTTTTTGCCCCTTCCGTTTACAGAAGTTCAGCCATCATCTTTTGCAGCGACTCCGCAGAGGGGCGGATCTGATCCTCACTGAGATGGGCAAGGGGCGTTTCTGGTAGATCAGCTGCTTCAGCCAGCGACTCGCGTATGTTGTCAAAGTAGATCAAGCCGGTGATCAACTCTCCTTTGTTCTCAGCGTTTTGCAAGAGCGTCAGCGCTGACATCCTGTCCGTTGGATCATAATCCTCTTCCAGTTTGCGCAGGCGGATATGGGAGCCATCAGGCATTTCTATCTCGCGCATGGACCCTGGCTCATGGTCGTCGATTTCGATCTCTGTTGCCGGCGGTACCCAGCCGAAATCATGTATTTGAACTTCGTGCTCACGGCCGTAGCTGTAACTCTTGGTCGATGTATCGGTATTGTTGAAGGCGACGCAGGGGCTGATGATGTCGAGAACGGCCGTGCCGCGATGGCTGAGGGCCGCTTTCAGAAGCTCACGCACCTGATTGGCGTCACCGGAGAAAGATCGGGCGACAAAGCCTGCGCCGGCCATAATCGCCTCCATACAAATATCAATCGGGGGTAGTTCGTTGCGGCCGGCATATTTCAGCTCCTGACCTTCATCGGCCGTGGCTGAAAATTGACCTTTTGTCAGGCCATAGACGCCGTTGTTTTCAACGATATAGACCATGCGCACATTGCGGCGCAGGAGGTGTTTGAACTGGCCAAAACCAATGCTGGCCGTATCCCCGTCGCCGCTGACGCCAAACGCTTTCAATTGATGGTTGGCTATCAAGGCGCCTGTGCCGATGGAGGGCATACGCCCGTGCAGGGCGTTGAACCCATGCGACATGCCTAGAAAATAGGCAGGTGATTTGCTGGAGCAGCCGATACCGCTCAACTTGATGATCTCATGCGGCCGAATATTCAGCTCGTATGATACCTGGATGATCTGGCTGGCGATCGAGTTATGGCCGCAGCCGTTGCACAATGTGGACGGCTGTCCTTTGTAATCGTTTTTCGATAGGCCGACCAGGTTAACGGTTGGTTTTCTTGTTCTACTTCCCATCTTAGGCTTGCTCCTTATCCTTGATCGCCTCGACAACGCGCCGCGCTGTCAGCGGCATGCCGTCCAGGTAGGCGACAGATCTTAGTTTCGTGGCCACTTCCGGCAGTTCCATCAACAAGACGCTGTGCATTTGACCATCTCGATTTAGTTCAACGACATAGCTGCGATCATGCCGTTCGATGAACGCCTTGACCTCTTCATTGAATGGCAGGGCGCGCAGGCGCATGTAGCTCGTGGCAGTTCCTTCTTCTGCCAGGCGGTCACGTGCTTCCTGGACAGCATAATCAGTAGACCCATAGGCGATAATGCCTATCTCGGCGTCTGCTGCTTCGTCGATGACTGGGGTCGGCACAAGTTTGCTGGCGGTCTCAAACTTGCGCATGAGGCGGTCCATATTCTTGAGCCAATCTTCCCCTTTTTCACTATACACAGCGTGCTCGTTATGACCGGTTCCGCGTGTGAAATAGGCCGCCTGCGGGTGTTCTGTCCCCGGCAATGTTCTGTAGCCCACGCCGTCGCCGTCGATGTCTTTGTAGCGGGCGAACCCTTTTTCCGCGACTTCTTCCGCTGTTAGGACTTTGCCACGATTCATGGGTTCCTGTGGGTATTCGAAAGGTTCGGACATCCAGTTGTTCATGCCCAGATCAAGATCGCTGAGGACGAAAACCGGCGTTTGCAGTTGGTCGGCAATGTCAAAGGAGATCGTGCCAAACTCGAAGCATTCCTTAATCGAGGCGGGGAGGAGGATCACGTTTTTCGTATCACCGTGCCCGAGCGTGTAGACAAAAATGATGTCCCCTTGCCCGGTGCGTGTAGGCAGTCCGGTGCTTGGACCAACACGCTGAATATCCCAGATGACGGCCGGGATCTCGGCGAAGTAACCCAGCCCTGCGAATTCAGCCATCAGGGAGATACCTGGTCCGGACGTCGCTGTGACCGCGCGTGCTCCCATCCAGCCGGCGCCCAAGAGCATGCCGATGGCCGAAAGTTCATCTTCGGATTGGATAACAGCGTAGGTTTTTCGTCCTGTTTCGGGATCGATGCGCAGACGCGGCAAATACGTATTCAGGGCGTCGACAACGCTTGTGGAGGGAGTGATAGGATACCAGGCAACGACGGTCACACCTCCATAGACGGAGCCGAGGGCAGCCGCTTCGTTGCCCGTCATCATGATAAGTCCGCCGGTCTTGTCCAGCGGGGCGACCTGGTAGGGATCCATTTTGGGGAGATTCTCAGCCGTCCAATTGTACGCGTCACTGACAACGCGCATATTGGAGTCGACAAGTTTGCGGCGGCTGTTGAAGTGAAAATCCAATGCTTCGTCAATGGCATCGAGGGTGATGCCCAAAATCTGAGCGACCGCACCCACATAGACCATATTGGCGATGTAATCTTTCAGCTTTCCCTTCATACCCGTCTTGGTTACGAATTGGTTCACGGGAATCGGATAATAGGTGATGTCATCACGCTGAGGGATGGATCGCCAATCTCCGTTGTAGATACAAACGCCGCCTGGCGGTAAATTGGCGACATCGTCTTGGACCGTCGCCAGGTTAAATGCGATCAGAATCTCGGATTCTTCCTTGCGCGCGATGTACCCTTCATGACTGGCTCGAATGAGATACCACGTCGGCAAGCCCTGGATGTTGGAGGGGAATATATTCTTGCCATTGACCGGGATCCCCATCTTGAATAGGGCCCGTAATATGGCCAGATTGGCCGTTTGGCTGCCTGTGCCATTGACGGTGGCGGCCACGATTGAAAAATCGTTGACTACCGGAGGTCGCTTCGCGGCAGCTTCCGCTGCGGGTTCCACTGCAACTGTGCCCATTATTTGATTTCTCCTTCGCTACTTAACTGTGGTTGGGCGCTACTGGGGGTAAATTCGACGGCTGCTGCGGGCAAGGATCGCAGAAGCGAAAAATGCTCAGCAAGCAATTGGCGGCCCAGTGTAAAATCATTGTTACACAATGCCTCCACGATGCGCTCGTGGTAGGTCCAAACTTCGACCCAATACGCGTAACTGACAAATCGCGTGAATTCACTGGCTTCGTAGGCATTCCAATAGGAAGCCAGAATCCCCTGCACAAAGGGGTTTTCCAGACGCTTGAATATGGCAAGATGGAGCTGGCGATGTTCCTGATTGGGAATATGGATCGGCTCACCACGCAACTTGTGCCAAGCTCTATCCACAAGATCACGCAGTAAGCGTTTGTCTTCCGAGTTCAACTGCCTCACCGCTTCATCCCAGAAGCCCAGCTCTACAACCTGCCTCAGCCGGCTGTACTGTTCGAAATCCGCTTCACCCATGGCCAGGCTGAAAAGCAGACCGTTGTTGATCGAGCGTGAAAAATCAAGCGGTTCGCGCTGGATGCCCAAGCGGGGTCTGACGGAAACCAGCCCCATGCTTCTGGCGATCTCCAATTGCTCGCGCAGCTTGCCTATGCTGATGTCCAGCTGATCACTGATCTCGCTGAGCGCAGGCAGTCGTTCTCCAGGAGCGGCTTGAATCTCAATCAGGTAGTTGAGAAAAGGTGAATCAAGTTTGCTTAACTGCATCGTTCTTGCCGAATCATCCAATAAATCAAATAAATTTGATTATTCAATTCAATTGTACCACAGAGAAGGCTGGGTACAAGTCTTTTTAAGCAGAATGTGCTTTCGTTTCCGAACAAAAAACCTCCCGTCGCTTACAAGGCGTTCAGGAGGCTTGAAATCATGATGCTCAGGATAGGGCGGCGATCAATCGATGATGCCCAACTTCCTGCCGCCCTCAATGATAATATCGGCGCAGTAGTCTATGTCTTCCATGGAATGCGCTGCAGAAACGCAGGCACGCAGGCGGGCCAGCCCTTCCGGAACAACCGGGGAGACAATGGCTTGAACAAAGATACCGTGGTCCTGGCAATATTTGGCCAGGGCGGCTGCTTGGGGTGTTGACCCACAAACGACGGGAACGATAGCTGTTTCCGTGAAGAGAAGGTTGTAGCCCGCGCCGGTCAGCTTGTTAGCGAAGTGTTTATAGTTTGTTTGGATCTTTTCAACACGCCACGGCTCTTCCTCGATCACTTCGAAGGCAGCCATGGCTGCGGCGGCCGACGGTGGGGGAACTGCTGCAGAATAGATAAACGCACGCGCTTCGTGTTTTAGGAATGTGATTAATTCAGAATTGCCGGCAACGTAGCCGCCGGCACTGGGAATCGTCTTGCTGAGCGTGCCCATTTTGATGTCCACAGAATCCGCCGGCAGATCGAAGTGCTCTTCAATGCCATGCCCGGTCTTGCCGATCACGCCTACTGAATGGGCTTCGTCAATCATCAAGTAGGCGCCATATTTCTTGCATAAGCGGACAACTTCCGGCAAATTGATGATGTCGCCGTCCATGCTGAAGACAGCGTCAGCAATGACCAGGACACGGCCGTTTGGATTCGCCTCTTGTAGGCGGCGTTCCAAATGATCCATGTCGTTGTGGCGAAAGCGAACGAACTTCGCTAGAGAAAGCATGCAGCCATCGACGATACTGGCGTGATTGAGCTTGTCGCAAATAACGGTGTCCCCTTTGCGCAGCAGGCTGGAAATCGTGGCCAAGTTGGTGGCATAGCCGCTGGACATCGTCACCGCGCAATCAGCCTTCTTGAAATTGGCAATGCGTTCTTCCAGCTGGTTGTGAAGTTCCAGTGTGCCCGCCAGCAGCCTGACGCCGTAGGTGCCCGTGCCGTACTTGTCAATCGCCGCGTGCGCTGCCGCATCGATTTTTGGATGCCCGATCAAGCCCAGATAGGAGTAGCCGCCAAGCATGATCATCTCCCCATGATCAATGACGTGAACATGGCCATTGGGCAGTATTTCATCAGTGGCTTCCAGGTAGAAGTATTGCCCTATCGCCTTATACTCTTCAATCGGCCACAGCATTTTCGGTGTCAAGGGCAGGCGCCCCGTTGCAGTTTTGCCAATCATCCTATTCTCCTCGAGGCCCTGTTTGCAACATCCTCGTATGATTCAGTATTCCCACACCAGTTATTCTAGCCACTTTATTGGGAATTCTCAATTTACTCAGGACGTTTCGAACTCTCTTGACCGGCAGAAGTGGCTCAAGAGTGGGCCGTTTGCGCATTAACGCAACCTTCACCGCCAATTTACGAAGCGCGAACGGACGAAAACGGGCGATCCGCTGTATCCTAGTAATCAACCCCTGAAGAAGGGTGAGTAAGGAAGCTTAAAACCTGCCGCGGATTGGAAGATGGATCATTTTGGGCCACAATTAAATAGCGAGCTTGCAGCAAGTTTGGTGGCGGCGGAGGCGGATTTGCCTGCCGGACAAGTCAATTTGCTGCTGGAAAACGTGCAGCGCCTGGCGGGGATCGGGCTGTTAACGGCGGGCATCGCCCAAGAGTTGTCCAACTTGCTGGACATTGTTACGACAGCCACCATTAGCTTACGCCACGAACTGCAGCAGGGGGCGGTTCTAGATGAAGATTCAGCCCGGCACTATATGAAACTGATCGAGCGCAATGCTTTCCGCAGCGCGCAGATTGTTACGCTGCTTCAAGAATACGGAACGTTCGACAAGCCGCGGATGGCGCTCACGGATGTGGGCACGATTCTGCGGGATACGCTGCTGCTGGTTGAGCGGCAGTTCCGCGAAGAGAGTAACGTGCGTATTGATATTCAGTCAAAGGAGGAGGCGCGCTCGATCGTTTGCGACCACAGGCGCGTGGTGCAGCTGTTGGTCAATCTCTTGAATAATGCACGTGATTCTCTACAGGACTCGGGCGGACTGATTGAAGTGAACGTGCGGCTTGTTCACAGTGGCGGCTTGGCTGATTTGCGCAAGCCTGCGCTTGATTACGCGGAGCAGGCCGAGCGCATTGCCATTACGATCTCCAGTGGAACCGGCCCGTTAAATGGGCCGCCGCAAGCTCTCTCCCCAACGCCTGCTGCGAACAAGACGCATGATAATGGTTTTGGGCTGCGATCGCGTGTTTCGCAGGAAATTGTCCAGCAGCATCGCGGCGAGATATTGGTCGCGAATGGAAAAGGCCCCGGCGAGGGGGCCTCTATTACCGTCGTTCTGCCGCTGCGGCCAATGGCCTAGGGCTGTTTAGGCGCTCGTTTCGCGCTCCTTGTTCTGTTCTACCAGCTGCAGAAAATAGCGGTGGAAACGATCATCTTCGGTCAGCTCCGGATGGAACGCCGTTGCCAGCCACCGCCCTTCTTGCGCGGCAACGGCCGTGCCATCGTCCAGCGTGCTTAGGACCCGCGCTTCCCCTCGCGCAGCCACAAGGCGCGGGGCGCGAATAAAGATCGCCGGAAACGGAGGGCTGCCATTGGCGCCGTTCCTAAACGCCTGCACTTCCAGATCCGCTTCAAAACTATCAACCTGCCGGCCGAACGCATTGCGCTCCACGACGATATCCATCACACCAAGCAGCGGTTGTTCTTGACCGATCTCTTTGGCCATGAAGATCATGCCCGCACAGGTCCCCCATACGGGTTTACTGCCGGCGAATGTGCGCAGAGGTTCCATCAGACCGTAAATCTCGGCCAACTTGCCGATGGTCGTGCTCTCCCCGCCGGGGATAATGAGCCCGTCAAGCCCTGCGAGATCCGCGGGAAGACGAACTTCGGCCGTTTCAACCCCCAGGCTGCGCAGAATCTTGATATGTTCGATGAAGGCTCCTTGCAGAGCTAGTACACCAATCTTCACTGTCTCACTCACGGTTAGGCACCCATCAAGAAATTCACGCTGCCGGCCAAATTACCAGCCGCGCGTTGCCAGTTGTTCCTCCGGCGAAAGGCTGCTGGCGCTGATGCCCACCATCGGCTCGCCAAGATTCTCGCTGACCTTGGCCAGAATTTCTGGATTCTCGTAATGCGTCGTCGCTTCGACAATAGCCCGGGCACGTAGAGCGGGATCGCCGCTTTTGAAAATACCGGAGCCAACAAATACGCCGTCCACGCCGATTTGCATCATCAAGGCGGCATCTGCAGGCGTGGCGATGCCCCCGGCAGCGAAGTTAACAACCGGCAGACGTCCCAATTCTCTTGTTTCCTGCAATAGATGGAAGGGCGCGCCGATTTCTTTGGCGTAGGTCATCATCTCTTCTTCAGGCATTGACTGCAGCCGCCGGATTTCGCCCAGCACCGAACGGGCATGGCGTACGGCCTCGACTACGTCTCCAGTTCCCGCTTCGCCCTTCGTGCGGATCATGGCCGCGCCCTCACCGATGCGGCGCAGCGCTTCACCCAGGTTGCGACAGCCGCAGACGAATGGGATCTTGAAATCGTGCTTATAGATATGGTGTGCTTCATCGGCCGGCGTCAGCACTTCGCTTTCGTCCACGTAGTCCACGCCGATCGCTTCCAGGATCTGCGCTTCCACAAAATGGCCGATTCTTGCCTTGGCCATGACGGGAATGCTCACCGAGGCGATGATCTCTTTGATCATGCCGGGATCAGACATGCGCGCCACGCCACCGTCCGCGCGGATGTCGGCAGGAACGCGTTCCAGGGCCATAACGGCCACGGCGCCGGCCTCTTCGGCAATAATCGCCTGATCCGGCGTGACGACATCCATGATGACGCCGCCTTTAAGCATTTGCGCCAGGCCCGCTTTGACTTTGAAGCTGCCCGCTTCTCCGTGCCTACTGCTTCTACCATTCTCACTCATTTTACAAACCTCCGTCTCGCCGCCCTGGCGAGCTATCTGTTCGAACTTACGCTTCTTGTCTACCCTTGATTGTAAGGCCCAGCCGCCGCCGATTCAAGTTTATTGGTTCTGTTATTATAAATAAAATTGGATGTAGAATGGGACCAATTTGGGCGCCTGATCAGATATCCACGGCGATCTTTTCTAGAACGAGCAGATGCGAAATGCCAAACGTGGAAAAAGGGGTTTCTTCCATCCTATGCAGCGTTTTCTGCAGCCACTTCCCAGCCGTTGGCCAGCGATAGGCGATGTTGTCATAGCCGCCAAAGATGCGTTTGTGATGGACGATGCGCAGCGGCAGCGGTTGGAAGAGCTTCAGCAGCTCGTTCTTTGTGTATGTACGTACGTGCGGCGCCAGACGGTCCCGCAGCGGGTCGGGCAGGTAATTGACAAGGGGGATATTGCCGAATTTGTAGGCGCCGCGCCAGAAGATGCCGTGCTGTTCGACGGGATACCAGCGATTGGGGCAAAAGAGCAGGATCCGGCCGCCGGGGCGGGCGACGCGCGCCATCTCCGCCGCATAGCGGGCATCGTCCTGGACATGTTCGATGACCTCGTTGCTGAAGACGAGATCAAATGTGTTGTCGGCGAAGGGGATATGTTCGCCGACGCCCTGGACGACGCCCTCGGCCGTGGGGAGGGCCGCCACCGCGCGTTCTAGTTCGACTTCCAGGCCGTACCGTTCGCTGCTGTAGGGGGCGAGGGCGGCGAGATAAGCGCCGAGGCCGCAGCCATTGTCCAGGATACGGCCGTGGAGATCGGCCCACTCGCGCATCATGCGCAGGCGTCGTTCCTGCCCGGATCGCCACACATAGCTGGGTTCGCCGCGCAGGGCCGCTTGCTGTGAGGGTCCGTCAGCCATCAGCTTTCTTCGCCAATCAGTTCATCATAGCGGCGGCGCACTTCCTGGACATCCTGCCAGGTCAGCGCCTTGGGCCCATCCGGTTTGCGGCTTTGGTTGCGCAGCAGGTAGGCGGGATGGAAGATGGGCATTGCCGGTTTGCCGTTCCAGTCGAACCATCTGCCGCGCAGCTTGGTGATGCCCGTCTCTCCCAAAAGGGACTGGGTCGCCACATTGCCGGAGAGCAGCATGATGGCTGGATCGACGAGGCGAATAATCTCCAGCAGGAAGGGCTTGTAGAATTCGATTTCGTCCGGCGTCGGTTTGCGCAGCGGTTTGCCGCCATCGCCGGGCGGCAGGCGAAACACAGCGTTGGTGATGAAGACATCTTCTGCGGGATCAAAATCGACCGCCTTTAAGATCTGATCGAGTAGTTGTCCCGATCTGCCGACAAACGGTTTTCCCTGGCGATCTTCCTCTGTCCCCGGCGCTTCGCCGATGATCATCAATTTTGCGTCTGGATTGCCGCGGTAGATGACCATATTGGTCCCCTCGGGGAATAAAGGATCATCTTCCATGGCCATCATGAACGTGACCAGCTCGTCCAGATTGGCATATTCCTGAGGTCTGTTTTCAAAAAGTCCGTATTGTAATCCCATGTCGTTCCCTCAAACAGCGACCAGAACCAACTCTCTCGATCGCGCCAAGAATTCCACCGCGCATACCCTTGGCTGCTGAACTCGCACACCGCAGCCGCATAGCACAACCTGATTTTATCAAGGCGGGGCGAAATCCGCCTGTTTCAGTTATTCAGTTTTCAGGAGAGGACCAGAAGGTGTCGTTATCGGCGTTGGTCTTGAAGACGAGTAGAATAAAGGGGATTGAGGCGTGGTTGACTAGACTGTGTACATCGCCAGGCTCCATGAGCAGCATGTCGTTCGCGGCAATGCGCATCGTTTCGTTGTTCACGGTCAGCGCACACTCCCCTTGCAGAACGAAATAGAACTCGCGCGTGGTGCGATGATAATGATCGGCGATGGCATCTCCCGGTTGAATGGTCACCAACTGCACGCGCGCGCCTTCGTTTTGCAGATCGTGGGCATCGAGCAGAATGTGCTTGGTGTACCCTTCCGCCTTGAGCGGCTCGTGGTCATGCTTCTGGATAACTCGCATATGGGTTGTACGCCGCGCAGATAGAGAAGAGTGCGGATTGTTTGCCAAACAATCCGCACTGCGCATGTCAAACGCGGCGATCTTTAGGCCCAGAACATGGCCCCAGGCTGTTCGAAAATATTGACCTGATTGAGCAAGGCTACCCCCTTGGCCAATCCTTCATCCGTGGACATGAGCGCATCTTCATGCTCGATGGATATGACGTAGTCATAACCGATGAGGCGCAGGGCGCTGACGATGTCTTTCCAGACGCCGGCGTCATGACCGTAGCCGATGCTGCGGAAAGTCCAGGCGCGGTTGGCGATCTGGTCATACGGTTTGTTGTCATTGCAGCCATTCACGGCGATGTTCAGCCCATCGACGTAGGAATCCTTGCCGTGCACATGCACGATAGCGTCTCCCAGGGCGCGAATCGCGGCCACCGGATCGACGCCGTTCCAGAAGAGATGGCTGGGATCAAAATTGCAGCCCAGGGCAGGGCCTCCGGCTTCACGCAGACGCAGCATCGTTTCTACGTTGTAGACAAGCATGCCAGGGTGCATCTCGAAGCCGACGCTGACCCCATGATCGGCTGCAAACTTACCCATTTTTTGCCAGTAGGGGATGGCGACTTCGTTCCACTGGTAGTCCAAGATATCCAAGAAGTGCGGCGGCCAGGGACAGGTGACCCAGTTGGGGAGTGTGTCCTGCGCCGAACCCGCCGGTAATCCGGAAAAACCGTTGACAACGGGAACTTCCAGCAGCTGCGCCAGGCGAATCGCTTTCGACAACACCTCATCCGCTTCTTGCGCCGTTTGCGGATCAGGATGGATGGGGTTGTTGTGCACGCTCAGGGCACTGAGGATCAATCCGCGCGAGGCAATGGCATCCATATAGGCCCGGCGCGATTCTTTGCTGCTCAGCAGCTCGTCGACCGGGCAGTGTTGGCTGCCCGGATAGCCGCCGGCGCCAATTTCCACGGCCGTAACGCCCGCGGCTACCGCGCGATCGAGCGCTTCTTTAAAAGGCAGATTCTGAAATAGGGCTGTAAAAACACCGATTCTCATTATTCTTAACTCCCTCGTCTGAATACCTCAGTTCCGCCTACCTAACGTGGAACTGAGGTATTTCAGATCAACCATTATTTGAATAATTCATCCTGCTGGCGACGCAGCTTGACTACTGTGCTTGATTCGTCAAGTTGAACGTCGTCCCAGGTGACGACATCGCCTGTGCTTAGGGGACGCGTCACAGTTGCGCCGATGGCCAGGCCAACCGGCAAGGCGTTCAGGGCGCGAACCTCCTCGGCGCGATCCATCACGCCATGGAAGGTATAGCCGCCAAAAGTATCCAGCTTATCTCCAGGCTGAAGATCACACTTGGCGACAGTCATGATGTCGGCAACCGGCCGTTCCAGAGGGACCAGCGTGGTCTCTCTATTCAAGAACGCGCGGGCGATAGAGATCGGCGCCTCCATGAACCAGAGATGATAGGGTCGGAAAAAGGTGAAATACTTCCCCTTGCCTACTTTCAGGTATTCTAAGTCGTCGCGAATCCGTTCCTCCTCGATACGCACGGTGACAAAGACGCCTCCGGCCATGGAACTGCCCTGCACAAAGTCGACCGCGCCGGGGAATTTGGTTATGCCGCCATCCTCTTCCAAAGCGAAGATTTCGGAAACGGTCTCCTGTGTTGCGTCCGGGCCTATCATTCCCCGCTGCATAGGCAGACAGCCGGTTGCATTGGCGGCACAGCTCATTTCGAACATTGTTTTTGTGCCGTCAACATAGGAGGCTACCTGGAAGGGGTCCTTATCCGCCTTGCGCGCCGATTCGGCCACCATGTCCGGGGTTGCCGCCGGGTTCAGCGGATTATTCTTGCCCTTGCCGATGACCATGATTTCGTAACCAAGATTGGTGACGAAATCCACCAATTCCATCAGGCAGCCCGGCTCATCGCCCGATGAGACGGTGTAGAGAACGCCGGCATCCTGAGCGCGTTTGTTGAGGATGTGGCCCACGGTTACATCCGCTTCGATGTTGATTAAGACGATGTCTTTTCCATGCCGGATGCAAGCATCGGCCGTTTCCGCGCCGATGGCCGGAGACCAGGTGACGTCGGTCACGATGTCTACGTCATCCAGCTGCGCCGCCAGGTCATAGGCGGGAGTGATGACGCGTTTGCCCTTTTTCAACGCGCCGGCGGCGACGCTGACGGAGGATGTTTCCACAATGTCCGCGGCCGCGATGCCATTGTCTAAGAAAGCCCGGCGTGCGGCGTCTACGTCGCTGTCGGCGAGGACGGTGACTTCCATGCCGGGCACAAGACGCATCTGGGTCACGAAACCACTGCCCATCCACCCGGCGCCGCTGGCGCCAACGCGAATCGGATTGCCCTCCGCCTGCCGCTGCTGCAAAGCGTGGCGAATGATCATTTGCCGTCTCCCTTGGCCGCAGCCGCTTCACGCGCCGCCTGAGCGATGTCCGTGGAAGTCAGCTTATACTTGATCAGCAAATCTTCCGGCTCGGCGGAGTCCGTATAGGTGTCGGCCAAGCCCACGAAACGCATGGGCACGGGATGATTGGCGCTGACGATACGGGAGATATTGCTGCCCATCCCGCCTTGTAGGAGATGCTCCTCGGCGGTGACGATGGCGCCCGTTTCCCGCGCGGCGGCGGTGATCGCTTCTTCATCCATGGGGCGGATCGTGTGCATGTCCAGCACACGCGCTTCAATACCCTCTCCGGCAAGTTCGGCGGCGGCGTCAAGCGCCGAGGCGACCATGATGCCGCAGGCGATGATCGTCAGATCCGCTCCTTCGCGTACTACATTTGCTTTGCCGATCTCGAAGGGGCAATCATCCATGGGATAGATCTCCGGCAGCGCGACGCGGCTGGAGCGCAAGAAGACCGGCCCTTCAAAATCGGTAGCTGCTTTGACGGCGGCATGCATCGATGCGGGGTCGCTGGGCACTAAGATGGTGAAAGTTGGCAGGCCGCCAACAAGCGCCAAATCTTCGATGCCCATTTGGGTCGGCCCATCTTTGCCCAGGGTAATGCCCCCGTGACTGCCCAGGATCTTGGCATTGATATTGGACATGGCCACGGCGAGACGAATCTGGTCATAAGCATTGCACAGCAAAAAGGAGGAGAAGCTGGTGATCCAGGGGATCTGGCCGCAGGCGGCCAGCCCGGCGCCAATGCCCACCAAATTGGATTCAGCGATGCCGATATTGAAGAAACGTTCCGGGTACGCTTTGCGCACGGTGTCGGCTTTGGTTGAATTGGCCAGATCGCCATCTAGGACAACGACTTTCGGATTTTCGGTGGCGACGTTCAACAAAGCGTCGCCAAAAACATTGCGTAAGGGTAGATCGTATGGCCGTAAGCCGGCCTTTTTACCAATTTGCATTTAATTCCTCCCGGGCCAATACTGCTTGTTCTTCATTGAGTGCACGGCCGTGCCATGTATAGTCAGCTTCCACAAAAGAGACGCCCTTGCCTTTGATCGTGTGGGCGATGATGATGGCCGGCTGGCCCTCAACGGCTTTTGCTTCCTCTAGTTTGGCCAATAAATCACCGATATCATGTCCATCTGCTTCAAGCACGTGCCAGCCGAAGCTCTGCCACTTCTCGACGAGGGGCTCCAGGCCCATTTCGCGGCTGATCGGGCCCATCTCTTGGTACTTGTTGTAGTCAAGTATGGCGATCAGGTTGTCCGCGCCAAAGTGGGCGGCGGACATAGCCGCTTCCCAGATCTGGCCCGCTTCACACTCGCCGTCGCCGAGCAAGACGAAGATGTTGTAGTCAAGATCGTTCAGGCGTCCACCCAATACGTGGCCGATACCGACAGAAAGGCCTTGTCCCAAGGATCCGGTCGTGGCTTCTACACCGGGCATCAGGCCCTGAATGGGATGGCCCTGTACAGGACTGTCGATTTGACGCAGCCGCCAAATCTCGTCGCGGTCGAAGTAGCCGGCGCGCGCCAGAATGGCGTAAAGCAGCGGCGCGGCATGTCCTTTGCTCATGATAAAGCGATCGCGTTCAGGCCAATCCGGCTCGTCCGCGCGGTAACGCAGTACGTCGCCGAAAAAGAGCGCTGTCACGATATCTGTCGCTGACCAGGAACTGGAAGCGTGTCCGGAGCCTGCTTTCGTGGTCGAGTCCAGTATATCCAGGCGCATGTCCCGCGCGATCTCGCGTAAAGCGAGTAGATCGGCGCCTTCTTTTGTTGTTTCTTCCATGCGAATTTATGATCTCCTTTGACCGTCAGAAACGGTCGTTTATGCTGATTTTTGTAAGAATTTATCGACTGCGGCGGCCGTTGGTAGGGCTGGAATGACCCCACGCGTGAGCGCGGTCAGCGCCCCCACCGCATTCGCGTACCGTAAGTTTTCGCTCATTTGAGCCGGGGCCAGGGCGTCATGCCAATCTTTGTAGCCCGTCAACCGGGTGAGCAGCCCCGCCGTAAAAGCGTCTCCGCAGCCCACGGCATCCACTGTTTCTACGACAAAGGGGGGAACACGGCCGTCGCCCAGCGCGGAGTGGAAGTAACTCCCTTCCGCTCCCAAGGTGACTACGCAAAGGGAAGGGCCCTTGGCCAGAAGCTTGCCACTGCCTTGGCGCAGGTCGCGGGTGCCGGACAGCAGTTCCAGCTCTTCCTCATTTACTTTGACGACATCGGCCGCCGGGAGCATCTGTTCAATAACGGCCACTGCCTCCTCCGGCTGCGGCCAGAGACTCGGGCGGTAGTTGACATCGAATGAGATTAAGGCGCCGCCCGCTTTTGCCTGGCGAACCGCTTCCTGCGTGGCGCTGCGGCTCGGCTCGTTGATCAGGCTGATCGAGCCGATGTGCAGCGCCTTGGTCGCCGCCAGCAGGTCGCTGTCCAGCTCATCAGCGCGCAGCAGCATGTCCGCGCCGGGGTTGCGATAGAAAACAAATTCGGCTGAGTAAGCGTCCGGTTTGGCGATAAAGGCCATCGTTGTGCGCGCCTCGGCGGCCACGCGCATGCCGCGCGTCTCCACGCCTTCCTTGTCCAGCGTTGCGATCAGGAAACGGCCGAAGGCGTCATCGCCCACTTTGCCGATAAAGGCGCTTTGCCTATTCAGGCGCGCTGCGGCGGCGGCCACGTTGGCCGGCGCCCCCCCCGGTTTGGGGAAGAAAGCAGAAACTTCGGTAAGGCGTCGACCGGTTTCCGCTGGAAACATGTCTATTAATAGTTCGCCGAGACAGACGATGTCCATGTTTGCGACTCCAGAAAGATCGGCTCGTGGGTTTAGCCACGCAGTTCGTTGTACAGCGCGTAGCGGTCGCCGCGATGATAAAGCTGTAAGAATTCGACCGGCACGTCCAACTGCGAGTAGGAAACGCGCTCGATGTAGAAAATGGGTGCCCCTTCGGCCACGGAGAGTTCTTCCGCAAGCCTGGCGTCGGCGGCAGTTGCGCGAATCACCTGTTGGGCGCGGACCAAGTAAATATTGTAATTTCGCTCCAGTTCCTCGCGCAGCGGCTTCTCAGCATAATTGTTGTCCAGAATGCCGGGGCAATAGCGCAGCACCAGGTGCGATATCTCCACACTAAGCGGCTCGCCGTCTGCCAGGCGCAGACGCTCGTAGCGCGCCAGATCTTCACCCACGTCAACCTGCAGTTTTTCGGCGATTTCCTGCGGGGCGGGAACAGTAGCGGTGGAGAGCACTTCTGTGCCTGGGTGCAGACCGCGCCGCAGCATATCCTCCGTGAAGCTGACGATACGGCTGAGCCCCTGTTCAATGCCGGGAACAGCGACGAAGGTGCCGCGCCCGCGGCGGCGGTAAATGAGACCTTCCTCAACCAGCAGCTCCAACGCCTGGCGCACCGTGATGCGGCTAACTTGAAACTGCTCGATCATCTCCGATTCTGAGGGCATCATGTCCCCCGGTTTCCAGCGACCACTAATAATCTCGTCGCGCAGGATGTTATAGAGCTGTTGGTAATAGGGTAGTGGATTTTCGTCCGATAGCGTGTTCAAGCATGAACTCCTGTGTGTATTTCCAAAGGTTGAACTGCGTTCTGTGTCTTTTGTTATAACATTATAGACGTTATGATATGTATGTCAAGATCTGGAAAAAAGACTGAGCAAAGCGCTTACGATGGATTGAAGCGGGTGCGGGGACTATAATTGGCAGCAGTTCAGCTGGAGCAGTTCACGCTTCAGGCTGGCTTTCTGATCCGCTAACCAACCCTGAAGGAGATAGGACGTGGCCTGGATACACATGATCACCGAAGAAGAAGCGCGCGGCCGAGTCGCCGAGCTGTACGAGAAATACAGCGAACCGTGGGGCGGCGTGGACAATATCATCAAGATTCATTCCCTCAATGTGAAATCGATGCAGACCCATTATGATTTGTACGCCCACCTGATGCGCGGCCGTTCCGCCCTCAGCCGCGTCCAGCGGGAGATGATCGCCGTCGTCGTCTCCGCGGCCAATCAATGTCGCTACTGAGTGCGCCATCACGGAGCGGGTCTCCGTCGATTGACCGGTGATGATGACCTGGTGGCGCAGCTGATTGAGGATTGGCGGCAGGCGGAAATCACGCCGCCGACCAGGCAATGCTCAACTATGTCGAGAAGCTGACGCTGCGGCCGTGGGATATGGTCGAAGCAGATGTGGCGCAGCTGCGCGAGGCCGGCTTCAGCGACGCGGCTATTCTCGATATCAACCAGGTCACCGCCTATTACGCCTTTGTCAACCGTCTGGCCGATGGCCTGGGGGTGGAGATGGAGGGGTACTGGGACGACAGCGAGGACGCCTTCTGACCTGCGCCATGCGCGCTGCCCACTATACTGCCCATTGATCCACAGGCAGGTGAACACGGCCGCTCAAGCCGTCGTCTCTTGGCTGCTGCCACCTACCCCTTTTCCCGGCAGCTAATCCAGAAAAATAGAAGCTGATATCGAGACACTTGACAAGTGTTGTTCAGTTATTATAATGTTTATACCAAATTTGTTATGATGTTTATAATAAATCGGTCGATAGCCCTCTCACTCTAATTTCTTCGCAGCCCGTGTCATTAACTCTTTCGTTCGTCCGCAGCCAAGTTAACGCCTCATTGCGCCCTTAACGGACCTCTCGAGGCAGGGAGTCGATAAAATGAACAGCCGCTCGTTACGAAGACCCTATTTGATCTTGTTATTCTTATTGGTGTTGATTGCTGGTACAACGGCCGTGACGGCCGCGCAACAGCAGGCTGACCCAAATCCAGGCCAGATAAATGGCCGCTGCAACGATGATTCCTGTGAAGAAGACTACCCGATCACGGATTGGAACTCGGCAGACAAGGAAATGCCACTAACTTACAAAGAGTGGCGGGCTAGTTTGCCCCCGCTCCAACCGTTTACCCTTGTAGAGGTCAACGGGACTACAGTTGGTGAGTCGCTGCAGACGGAGGCGCAGGAGGGCCAGTTTGTCCTGGCACTGGTCAACGATGACATTTACGATGACCTTGTTGCTGAGCTGACGATTTGGCGCCACGATTTAGAACGCGAGGGTTGGACCGTCGAGATTGAGCGGGCGATAACCACGATTCATGACGAGAATGCCCCGATCCTTCGCGATCACCTTAGACAAGCGTGGCAGACGAAGGGGTTGAATCAGGTTTTGCTGGTTGGGGATTTTCCCATAGCCTGGTATGAGGATTACGGTTGGCCGGAACCAGGGGATGAAGAACATAACCCTTTCGATTTTTATTACATGGATTTAGACGGTATCTGGATAGACGTTGCTTTCGAACCGGGGCAGTACGAGAGGCCATCAGGGCCACAGAGCGCCGGAAATCGGACTCGGCCGTGTGACGGCGAGCAATCTTGGTTACGGGAATCCGGAGCAGCTTACCTTAATAAAGCACTACTTCGCCAAAAATCACGCGTATCGGACAGGGAGGTTGAGCTTACCTCGACGCGGGCTACTCTATGCTGATGATGTTTATGCTGGAAATGCCCACAACGATGCGGCAACTGGGTTAGCCTACCTATACGATGTTGACCAGCTAGATGTAATTTATGATCATGAAGAAACCACCGCAGCGGACTACCTGAGCCAATTGCAGTCAGGTTACGAGTGGATACAGGTCCATGCACATGGCTGCGAATATGGACACGATTTCGCGTTTAATAACGGTACAGAATCCAAGTGCGTGTATCCTTATGAGATTGCCAATGCCGAGGCTAAGACGTTCTTTTTCAATCTGTTCACCTGTTCGGCTGCACATTATGCTGATCCTACAGATAGTGTGCATGATTATGGTGCCGGCTGGTATCTGTTCTCCGGCGATTACACTGTCGGCGTTATTGGATCAACCAAGACAGGTGGAATGTATGGTTACCAACCTTTCTATCAAGCTCTTGAACAAGGGAAACCAATTGGTGAAGCGCTGCAAAACTGGTTCGCCGAGATGGGCATTACGTTTCCGGAATACTTCTATGGCATAGTTCTATTGGGTGATCCTACGCTGTTGTCACCACCGGAAAGTTCGTCGATTTATATCAGTGCTAATCGAGAACACAGCGTAGACGGCAATGCCTACGCACGCGGTGATATCCTGAAACAGAATAGAGACGGGGATTGGACCATGCAGTTCGATGCCTCTGACGTTGGTGTCCCAGCAGCAGTAGATTTGCATGCCTTCACTTTTCTTGATGATGGATCGATGCTCATGACGTTCGATCGCTCTGTGACACTTCGCGGGCTCACGGAGCCGGTAACCCCCTGGGATGTCGTCAGGTTTGTTCCAACGAATCTTGGGAGTGATACAGCAGGAATGTTCATGAGCTGCCCGTTCGACAGCGAAAATTTCCTCTCCACAAGCGGTGAGGAAATCGATGCCCTGCATTATGCGGATGGTGCTCTTTATCTGAGTACGACAGGGAGCTACACCATCGAGCAGCAGTCCTACTGGGGCTTCGACGGCAAAGATGAGGACATCATCAAGGTTGTACCCAACGCCGAACTTTGTGATGGTCAGGGCACTTTTTGGGAGACCTACGTACACAAGGACTACAGCCCGGTCGCTGGTTTGGCTACCGAGGATATCCAATCTCTTTGGCTTGATGGCCAGGGGCAACCCCACATCAGCCTGACCAACGCCTTTACCATCAACGGCGTCAGCGGGGACCAGAAAGACATCTTACAGTTGACAGGAGATGGTCTGGGCGAGTACGATGGCGCGTATCTCTACTGGAGCGGGCCGGAAAATGGCTTCTATTCGGCTGTCGACGGCCTGCATATCGGCCAGGCGCCGCCTCTGCCTGAAAGAACGAGTATTGACATTTGTGTCTCAGCTTATCCGGAAGATGATACCGCGGTGAGTTTCAGCGGCGACCTGGGTGAGTTCACACTCAGCGATCCGGGGAATCAGTGTTACGCAGCAAGTGAGTTGGATGCCGGAACCTTCACCATCAATGCACATCCCCCCGCGGACTGGTATGTTGAAGCGTATTGTATTGAGACTTCCGGTGGTGGTCAGTCCCAGTGGCAGTACGCACAGAATGAGTTGACCGTCGATCTGGATTACGCTGCGGTGGTTGAATGCACTTTCGAAGCACTCTATCATCCGGGAGAGCCGAATGATAGCATGGAACAAGCTACACCTATCCAGTTTGGCGACACAGTCGAGGCAATGATAGATTTTCACCATGAGGTTGAGTGGTATGAGGATGTAGATTTCTATCGTTTCAGTGGTCAAGCCGGCGAGAGGATTCTTGTGAAACTCACGGGCCCACTGTCTCTAGATTCCATACTGGAACTTTGGGATGCAAACGGCAATACGCTTGCGGAAGGCGTGATTAGGAGTGATGGGCTTCAATTGGACTATCCACTACCAAGTAGTGGCGAATACTATTTAGTGATAAAACCATTGATGTCTATGTCCGCCAATGCTGGGCCTTATGCGCTTTCACTGAACAAGGGCCTAATCAGCGAAGCGGTCATTGTCAGTGCCAACCGTGAGCATAATGTGGGCGACATGCAATATGCGCGGGGCGATATCATCGGCCGAGGGAATGACGTCTGGAAGATAATGTTTGATGCCTCGAGCCTGGTCCTGACCGCAAGTACAGACGTGCATGCCTTCACTTTCCTGGACGACGGGTCCATCCTCATGGTCTTTGACCGCGGCGTCGCTTTGCCCGGTCTGAGCGGAATCGCCAGACCCTGGGATATCGTTAGGTTCACGCCGGAAGAGGCCGGCGATTACAGCGCCGGTTCCTTTAGCTGGCACTTTGATGGCTCAGATGTCGGCCTGACCAGCACCGGCGAGAAGATTGACGCCCTGGATGAAGTGAACGGCGAGCTCTATATCAGCACCCTCGGCCGTTTCAGCGAAACACAAGAGGGTGTGAAATTGATCGCCGAAGACGAAGATATCCTCAAGTTCACGCCCACAGAGATCGGCCGCAATACCTCGGGAACCTGGGAGCTGTTTCTGGACGGCTCGGCCTTGGAGCCAAGCCTGGAAGCCGAGGACATGCAATCCTTGTGGCTGGACGAGGCGCTGCAGCCGCACTTCAGCTTGACCAATTCCTTTGACTGCAGTGGAACGCCGGTGAACCAGAAGGATGTCCTTACCTATGACACCACGGGGTGCCGCCTCGTCTGGCATGGCCCCGATCAAGAATTCTATTCCGCGATTGATGGTCTGCACATGGTGATCGCGGAGTAGCATCATCGTTAGCAAGTGCGAGTGCCAGGACCTTCAATGGTTCCTGGCACTTTTTCTGTTGGCCTAATCGAAGTAAACGCGGTCGTTTGCGGCCGGCAGCCCCGTCCCAGGCAAGCACACTATGAGCACACGCTGAACCTCACGCATTCGTAACTTGCCCCGCGCCCCTTATGCCGCTAACGTTAGCGGCTATGCATTTTCGGATATGGATTCTCCTTGCGCTGCTTCTGCTGCTGCCGGCTTGCAGCGCGGAAACGATTACGGTAGACGCGCAGCCGGCGGTGACTCCTGTATCCAAGGCGAGCGCCGTCCCTAAGGCGACGGCAGTGCCCACGGCCGAACCAACAAATTCCCCGGAACCTTCCCCGCAGCCGGTCATCGAGACGACGCCCGAGCCGCCCGATATACGCTATTTGCAGGCAGCGATCGAGCAGACGCTGCAAGCGTTCGATGGCGTCAGCAGCTACGTGGTCATCGATCTGGCCAGCGGCGAGCGCATCGCGCGCAACGACGACGTCGCTCTGGCCGGCATGAGCCTGATCAAGATTCCCATCTTGATCAATGCCTACCGCGTGCTCGATTTGCCCTTAACCTCCGAAGAGACGAAATTGATCAGCGAGACGACGGCGCAGTCGAGCAACTTCGCCGCCAATTTGCTCCTGCAGACCATCGCCGGGAAAGCGGACGCTTACGCCGGGGCGGATATCGTCAGCCAATCGATGCGCGATCTGGGCGTTTACAACACCTTCATCGCCGTGCCTATTGATGCTGATCCGAAGGAGGATAGGCTGAATACGGTGCTCACGCCGGCCAACCAGCGTACCGATATCACGACCTATGCCGATCCCTTTCGACAGACGACGACGGGCGACCTGGCGACGCTGCTCACCATGATCTACGATTGCGCGCAGAGTGATTCCGGCCCGCTGGCGGACTTGTATGGCGCGGCGGTCAGCGGCGAGGAGTGTCATGATCTCCTGCAAAAGATGAAGCTGAATGAACTGGCGAAGCTCCTGGAGAACGGGCTGCCGCCAGGGGCGCCCTTTGCGCATAAGGTGGGTTGGATCGATGATACACACGGTGATGCAGGCATCGTCTTCTCCCCGGGGGGCGACTATCTGCTGGTGATGGCCCTTTACGGCCAGGATTGGCTGGAATGGGAGGAGAGCGCGCCTTTGTTCGCGCAGGTTTCGCGCCAGGCCTACGCGCACTTCAATGAGCCGGGTCTCTATGAGGGTCTGGAACTGCCGCCGGTGCCCACACCGCCGCCGCAGACGGCAGCGCCCGCCCTGCCGCACGCCGTGGTGAACGGGACACGCGGCGTGGGGCTTACCGTGCGTGAGACGCCAGGCGGGAGCGAGGTCGCCATTCTCCCCGACGGCACAATCCTTACCCTCCTGCCCGAGAAGCCGCTGGAGGCTAACGGCTTCACCTGGCTGCGCGTGCGCATACCCGGCGGCGAAGAAGGGTGGGCCGCGACAGATTTTCTTACGGAGATCCAGTAAGCAGTTGTGTGGTTGATTTCTTGATGAAGCAGTGGCCCAAAATAGTCTTATTCTCGATTTTGTTGATTTCTACTGCTGCTGCCGCGCCTTCGCGGGCGCAAGAGGAATTGGATTGGCGCTTCGGGGTCGTGGAAGCGTATACGGCGCGCAACGCGGCGCGCGAACTGCAAATCGGCTGGACACGGGCGCGCTTTCACTGGGCGGAGGTGCAGGCCGGGGGACCAGCTGCGTGGACGCCTGAGCTCTCTGATGAAGAGATTGCTGAACAGCTGGCGGCCGGACGAGAGGTTGTCGGTCTGCTGATTGGTATTCCTGAGTGGGCCAGAGATGAAGCGGATCTGCCGGCGGGCCTGTGGTTGGACCATGAAGACCAGGGCAATCTCTGGGCATCCTATGTACGCGAGATTGTCAGCCGGTATGACGGCCGTATCGATCATTGGATCATCTGGAATGAGCCGGATATCGAGGCCGGCGAGATCGCCCATTCCTGGGACGGATCGGTTGAGGATTTCTACCAGCTGCAGCGCGTCGCCTACCTGGCCGCCAAGGAGAGCAACCCCGACAGTGTGATCCATTTGCCCGCCTTCACTTATTGGGCGGACGTTGACGCCGGACGGGAGCAGTACATGGCGCGCTTGCTGGAGCGCATCGTGGCCGATCCGCAGGCCGCGGAACACAACTACTATTTTGATGTGGCTACAGCGCACCTCTATTTCCAGGCGGATCAGATTTACGATCTCCTGGGTGTTTTCCAGCAAATCATGGATGAACATGGCCTGGCACGGCCGATCTGGTTGGTAGAGACGAATGCGCCGCCCTACGATGACGAGGGATGGCCGGTTGCCGACCCGACTTTGGCCGTGAGCAGCACGGAGCAGGCGGCGTTTCTCCCCCAGGCCGCCGCCGCGGCGCTGGCGGGCGGCGCGGAACGAATCAGCGTCTATAAGCTGCGCGATACAGACGGCGACCGCGCGGCCAATCCGGAACCATTTGGCCTCCTGCGACGGGATGGGTCGCGCCGTGTCGCCTATACAACCTACCGGGAAGCGGTGCGCCTCATGCGCGGCACAAGGAGCGCCACGCGCGAGCGGTGGGACGCGGTGGGCCTGTTCCGCCTGCAGCAGGAAGATCGCCGCACAACCGTGCTCTTTTCGCGGCTGCCGGACCCGCAGACAGTGGAGGTGGAGGCGCTGTCGCCAACGGCGCGCCTCATCGATATGTGGGGACAAGAGCAGGCAGTAGCGGCGCAGGACGGCCGTTATATCATTGATCTGCAGCAGGCTCTGTGCACGCAGACTATTGGGGACTATTGCATGATTGGGGGCACAGTGCTTTACCTAGTGGAGGCCCTTGATGGCGGCCCGCCCCCGGAGGGACTGCCGGCGATCAGTGCGCCGGCAGCAATGACGACTATCACCCTACCGACAAGAACGGCGACGGCCCCACCCTCTTTCACGCCCCGGCCAACCCTCTTTCCAACGGCATCGGCAACGCGCCAGCCGCCGTTAACGAGACCTGTCGTGCCGCCCCTGGAAACGGCGACGGCGACAGAGGCGCTGCAGACGCAGTTGCCCGCTGTTTCGGCGGCGGCCGTGACCGCGGCGCCAACAGAGGCTCCCCAAGCGATGAGCCGTGAACGCGCGGCGCCAAGCATACCGGCCGCTGCTGCGCCCTTGCTCATTGCCGGGGTCCTGGCTGCTCTTCTGACGGCCTATTTTGTTGTCAGTAGGCGCGGGTGAGGGTTTGCGTTGTCAACAATACATCGCTCAAATGAGGCGCATCTTTGGGAGAATGGTCCGGGTCCTTGCTTACGGTCTTGGTTCTACGACCAGGCGAATAGCGGTTCTCTCCTGATCGCCAATCATTATCTCCACAAATGAAGGCGTGCACATGATATCAACGCCTTCCTCTGCCAGAAATCCTTTGGCGACGACGATCGCCTTGATTGCCTGGTTGACAGCGCCAGCGCCAATTGCCTGAACCTCGGCCCGCTGGACATCTCTCATTACACCGGCGATTGCACCGGCGACCGCTGATGTTCGGGATTGGGCTGAAACTTTGATGATGTTCATCAGCAGCCTCCGGACTGTTTCTCCATCGGTCAAAGTGACCAAAACAGCACCGTTTTTATTGTTAACAATATGCTAACAAGTGTACTTTTAGAACGCCAAGTTGGCAAGAGGGGAGCCAGCGTTCGCCTAGCGGGCCTCATTCGGCCAAGGATACGAGTAGGTCTGCAAAGAGGAGTATAATTGGCCGCTATGGCGGATTCGCAAATGCCAGCTGGTGAACCGGCCGGAGAACAGAAGGATAGAGGTCGTGCGCAGGTCATGCGCGCCGCGGGGTTGGTTGGCGCGCTGATGCTGCTCAGCCGCGTCGTTGGCCTCGGCCGCGAAATCGTGACGCGCTCGCTGCTAGGTGTGACAACGGTTGAGGCGACGGCCTACGATATTGCCAAGGTGCTTCCAGAGTCGATCTTCCTCATCATTGCCGGCGGCGCGATTGGCTCCGCTTTTATCCCCACCTTCACCGCTTACCTTACCCGCGAAGATGAATCGGGAGCGTGGCGCCTCTTTTCGGCCGTGATCAACCTGGTAACGGTCGCGGTCACCATTGTTGCCGGCGTGGCCATGATCTTTGCCGATCAAATCGTCAGCTTCTTTTATGCGCCCACCATAGCCCAATACCCGGAACTGCTTGGCATGACCGTCAGCCTGATGCGCGTGATGCTCCTCTCACCGATCATTTTTGGCGCGAGCGGCGTTGTTATGGGCGCGCTCAACGCGCGCCAGCACTTCTTAACGCCCGCGTTGGCGCCGACGATCTACAACCTGGGCATTATTGCCGGCGGTTTGTTATTGGGCCAGACGGTGATCGGCGCGGCGATGGGGCTGGCGATCGGCACGGTGATAGGCGCATTCGGCCACTTGCTTATCCAGCTGCCGGCGCTGCGCCGGGAAGGAGCAGCGTATGCACCGATTCTGACTGTGCGTGATCCCGGCGTCATCAAGGTCTTGAAACTCATGGCGCCTCGCGTCCTGGGCCTCTCTTTCAGCGAGATCAATAAATTCATCATGCTCTATATGACGGGATCGATGCCTCTGGGAAGTTTGCCGGCGCTCAATGCCGCTTTTCGCCTGATCATTCTGCCCCAAGGAATTATTGGCCAGGCGCTGGGCATCGCGGCCTTTCCCACGCTCTCGTCCCTGGCCGCGCGCAATCAGTTCGATGAGATGCGCACTATCATCAATGATTCGCTGCGTATGCTTCTCTTTCTCGGCCTGCCGATAACGGTATGGATGATCCTGCTCGCCGAACCAATTGTCAGCGTGCTCTTTGAGCGCGGATTATTTGATGCGGAATCGACGCGCCTCGTCGCGCGAGCGATGCAGATATTGGCCTTGGGGCTGTTGGCGCTGCTTTTCCTGGAGGTCATTGCGCGCAGCTTCTATGCATTGAGCGACACATTGACGCCCGTCTTGGCCGGCGGCCTGCAGGTGCTGATGATGGCCGTTCTCAGCATCTGGTTTCGCGATACGATTTTTGCCGCCCAAGGTTGGCTGCCGCTTGGCGCCCTTGCGCTGGGTTTTAGTTTGTCAAATTACATGGAAGTTGGCGCCTTGCTCTTGTTATTGAGACGCAAGTTGGGTCATCTTGACGGGGTACAGTTCATCAGCGGCGCCTGGCGCATGCTGCTGGCCGCGGCCTTTATGGCCGGCGCCCTATGGACGCTCTTGTCACGGTTGGACAGCGATGCTGCCTGGTCGCGGTTGATCCTAGGTGTATTTGTTGGCGGGACCGTCTATTTCTTGAGTACTTTACTGCTGGGCGTGCGCGAGGTGCAGCAGTTTGTCGCGCTTGCCCGCAGTCGATTCTCGCGGCTGCCCTAAAGCGGGTGCGCATATGCTTGCGGCGGCGTCCGCCGTCCTGCCTGCTGTTGGGGGATCAAAAAACGGCCGCTGGGGCCGCATCGCAAAACAGGTCACTCGGGATTGTAACCGCTTAGTTATTCGCTGAGATTGACGCGTTATTCATGATCGCGGTCGATTGGGCCATCAGCTCACCATTGACCCACACGTCCAGCGAATATTGGCCGCCCCGGAAGCCGTCTTCAGGGTTAAAGAAGATGTAGCCGGGTCCATCTGCACCGTAAGCCCACATTTCGTTGCCGCCTTCAACGACCTGACCATCATGACGCCACACCCATGACCAGACCATGCCATCCTCAAGCCCTTCATAATCAAAGGTTGCGTAGAGGGTGTAAAACCCTTCGGCAAAGAGTTGGCCGGGTGAGACGGCATCATACTCATCACTCACCTCGGTGGAAAAGCTCAAGGTGCTTAAATTGCTGCCGGCGTTGAGCTCCGCCTGGGGCTCGATACGATCAAATGTTTCCGGCAAGGTCACCTGCCTGGAAGCGAGAGGCTGTTCCGTTACGCTAATCAGCTGGTCAGCCGCGGCAACTGTTTCCAGGGGAAACAGCGTATCCGTGGAAATAGACTTATCTACTGGTTCCACGACGGTGCTCAGGTCCTCCACTTCCACGGTTTCCGGAACAGGCTTGCTGTTGGAGAGGATCGCGCTGCGCACCGTTGTGTCTTCAGGCAGCTGCCAGGAGTAGAAACCCACAATCATCGCGATCACAAAAAGCGCGAAACTGGCCGACAAATAAGTTTGCAGCCGTTTTCCCGCTTGCAGCCTCTGGAAAAAGTAGGGCGATCGCTTCATTTCCCGCCAGTTCTTAACGGCCGCTGCAGAAGCGACCAAACCGACAGCAAAGAAGATGCCCATTAACCAGGGGGTTACAGTCCCCGATAAATTTGTGAGTATTTCTTCCAAATCCTCTTCTCATTGCTGGTAAGCTAATACCAGCAAATCCAGACTAAATTATAAAGACACCGCGCAAATGAAGCAACTTGGGCTTTCACAACTACCCGAAAATATTGGGTGGTGTCACCGAAATGTCGCCTTTCCGTCCCTAAATTGCGGTCATACTGTGGTGATTTCGGCCCCATCCACAATTCGCCATCATAAAACAAAACGGGTCCGCTTGTCTAGTCTCACCCCTTTTATATGAGGGTGGCATAAGTGGGCGTCTGCGAAAAGGGGGTCGTTTTTCGCCTTTTTTGCCTGTCGAGTGGCTGGATCCGCATTGCGATCGCTTTGCGGCGCTGCCGTGCTCTCTCGTTTGCTTACCTTTCGTTCCTGTTTACAATTGGCGGCGATGATTCGTATTCAAGGGCTCGTGAAGCGATACGGGCTAAATGTTGCGCTGAGAGGCGTTGATCTGCAAGTTGCTGAAGGAGAGGTGGTCACACTCGTCGGACCCAACGGGGCTGGGAAGAGTACGCTTATGCGCATCGTGGCCACGCTGCTCACCCCAACCGGGGGCGAGGTGAGTGTCGGTGGGTGGGAGTTTCCGCAGGATGCGGACAAGGTGCGGCGTCACATCGGGCTGGTCTCACATCAATCCTTGCTGTATCACGATCTGAGTGCCGCGGACAACCTGACTTTCTTCGCCCGGCTGTACCAGCTCGACAATGAGAGCGAGCGCGTCAACGAGGCTTTGAAGCGCGTGGGCCTCTTTGCGCGGCAGCGCGATCCGGTAGGCAGTTTTTCCAGGGGGATGGTGCAGCGATTGACCATTGCCCGGGCGACACTGCATGAGCCCGATGTCTTGCTCATGGATGAACCGTATACTGGATTGGATCAGGATGCCTCATTCTTGCTTGACTCGCTGCTGAAGCAGGAAGCAGAGAAGGGGCGCACCATTCTGATGATTACCCATGATCTGGTGCATGGTCTGCAGATGTCCGACCGCATCGCGATTCTCAAGAACGGCCGTATCGTCGCCGATATGGAGAGCGCGACGATCGATCAATCGCAGTTCGTTAACCTCTATTTGCAGCAAACTCAACAATCGAGACAAGATAGGAACGGCAAAGAACTGCCCGGCATACAGTCTCCGTAGAGTACGTGATGGAAGAACCCTCTTTTTGGTCCACTGTCTGGACGATTACGCGCAAAGATCTGCGCATTGAACAGCGTACGCGGCAAAGCGTGAGCATCATGGTCATGTTTTCATTGGTGACCGTGATCATGTTCAATTTTGCTCTGGGGGCAAACCTGGGCGCAGCACGTGAGCTTTCCGGAGGCTTGCTTTGGGCCACCATTCTCCTCGCCGGGACGTTGGGGTTGAATCGTTCATTGTCGATCGAGAGAGAAAACCAGACGATAGATGCTCTGCTAATTGCCCCTGTGCGCCGCAATGCTATCTACTTGGGGAAGGTCTTCAGCAACACGCTGTTTACGGTTTTCCTGGAAGTAATTCTCGTGGTTGTGTTTGTCGTATTCTTTAATAAGCCCTTCTGGAGACCGCAGGTGCTCCTCATTTTGATCTTGGGCACGTTTGGTTACATCGCTGCTGGTGTGCTGATTGCCTCGATGTCAATCCAAACACGCTCGCGAGATGTGCTGCTGCCTGTGCTGCTGCTGCCTTTGTCCTTGCCGCTCGTCCTTTCCGCGGCGATAGCCGTGAGCGCTTATTTGTTTCCCGAACTGCCCACGTGGGGGGAAGTGCAAAGCGCCATCTACCTGGTGCTTCTTTATGATCTGCTCATGGTAACTATCGGTCTTTTAACTTATCATTATGTAGTAGAGTCTTGAGCAACAAACACTTTCTTCATACAGAGAGTGCGTGACCAAACCGTTAACCCTTTGGGGTAGGCAAATAAAACTTCCTGGAGTGTTCTTATGGAATTAGCACGATTGAATCGCTGGACGCGCGTCATGAACATCCTGGCTTTCGTGAGCCTGATTGTCGCCATGGGCACGATTTTCTTCTATGCCCCGGTCGAACAGACGATGGGCAATGTGCAGCGCATCTTCTATTTTCACGTTGGCTCAGCCTGGGTTGGCTCAGTCGCCTTTTTGGTCGCCCTGATCGGTGGTGTTCTCTTTTTGTGGCGTCCTGACCGTAAGTGGGACACCATGACCACCGCCGCGGTGGAAATTGGATTGGTGTTCTACAGCATGATGATCGTCTCCGGATCGGTGTGGGGCAAGCCCGCCTGGAATACCTGGTGGTTGTGGAGTCCGCGCTTGACAACGGTGACCATCGCCTGGCTCGCTTACGCCGCTTACTTCATGCTGCGTGGGGCGATCGACGATGAGGAAAAGCGGGCACGCTTCTCAGCCGTTTACGTCATTGTTTCCTTTGTGACGGTGATTCTAACTTTTGTCAGCATTCGCATCCTGCGTGACATTCATCCTGTCATGTTTGGCGGTGCGGCCGAATCGGCGCAGGCTACAGCGCAGGGATTGCAGGAGTTCTCCGGGCTAGATTCAATGAGAATGGTTATTACCCTCAATGTTGCCGTGATCGCGTTTACATTCACGTTTGTGGCCTGGATGCTGAATCGTATCAGGCTGCAGCGGCTTACCGATCAGGCTGAGGGGTTGAAGATTCAGGTAACTTCCTATCTGCAGGGAGAAGCCTCATGAGCGCGTGGATGACCCTTTCAGCCTCCTTGCAGAGTGTCTCTGATCCCAACCAGTTCAATAATTACATGCTGCTCGGATATGCTGCCATGTGGTTTATCGGCATTGTCTATATCGCCAGCCTGGCGGTTCGTCAGAGAAATATCCGGCGTGACCTCGATCTGATGGAACAGATCTTAGAGGAGGATGATCAATCGGATCGTTAAGTAGGATGGTTTACTTTTTACCACCCATTGTCTGGCATACTCAGGGCATGCAGCCGTGTAGGGAGAATCATCTATGTCGGAAATGAAAGCTTCGCCAACTGAGCGTGCCTGGCCCATAGGTCGGATGATCGCCATCGGGACGGTCATCCTTATCGTGGGGTTCCTGGTGATCGGTACCTTCACGCAGTCGGGCGGAGGCGCGCAGCCCGTATTCGGCGTGCAGAGCCAGCCATTCACGCAGCTGGCATTTCTGGCCGCTGTTGGTGGTTTGCTTAGCTTTCTTTCCCCATGTACCTTGCCGATCTTGCCAGCTTATTTTGCTTTCGCCTTCCAAAGCGGCCGTTCGCGCATCGCCGCCAATACAATGAGTTTTCTGCTGGGGCTTTCGGCGATGTTCGCCATGCTGGGAGCAAGTGCATCCCTGTTGGGCCGCGTCTTGCTGCGCAGCCAGGATCTCATCCTCCTTTTTGGCGGCTCCATGATCCTTGTTTTTGGCACGATGAGTCTGTTGGGCATGGGGTTTACGGGAATGAACCAGGCCAGCGACAGAGTAGTCAACAATCGTTCGCTGTGGGGCTCCTTCCTTTTCGGTTTGACCTTTGCTGTCGGTTGGTCCAGCTGCGTTGGCCCCATTTTAGGCGCCGTACTCACGCTTGCCGCGCAGACGGGATCGGTCGCGCAGGGGGGCATGCTGCTCTTCATCTATGCCCTTGGTTTGGGTATGCCGTTGATCATCGTCTCCACTTTCCTGGGAAGGGCCAGCCGCGACAGTTACTTTTGGCGCATCATGCGCGGCAAAGGATGGGAATGGGTGGTTTCTAAGTTCCTCTTGGGGTTGATTTGGGGACTGGTCATCTGGCGTATCCTGGTAGCGGTCGCCGTCTATGTTTTCCGCAACTTCGATTTTCTGGCCGGCCAGCAGTTTTCGTCCGTGCACGAAATCGGCCTTTTGGTCATTTCCCTGGCGGGCGCCATGCTCTGGGTCTTCACTTCCCCTGGGGACAAAAAAGTGACCCTGCACATGCACACAACACAGGCGATTAGCGGGCTGCTTTTCATCATGCTCGGTTTGCTGATGCTCAGCGGTCGTCTGGCAACCTTCAATTCGCTTGTTCCGCCCGATCTCGCTATCTGGTTTGCTGAACTGGAAGAGAACCTGCTGTTGTTTTTCAGCTAGAAGATAGGATGCGGAACGGGGGCCGGCGTCAGCAGCTGCAAGAAGATGGATGAACACGATCAGGAACCGTTAGCAGAGGACCCGCTGATTGAGGCGTCGCCATCAGCCTCAAACCGTTCGCTTGTTCTCGCCGTGGGGGGATTCTTTCTGCTTGGACTGGCGCTCGCCCTGCTGCTTTTTGGCGGGTCGCTGTTCAACAAATCCAACGACGAGAATCAGGTCGACCTACCCCAGATCCCCACGTCGGCAGCCGGGACGAGTTTGTCGAATACGACGCCTCTGACTGTAGGGGATAGGGCGCATGATTTCCTGCTGCCCGATCTTGATGGGAACAGCGTGGCTCTGAGTGATTTTGAGGGACGGCCGGTTATCGTCAATTTTTGGGCGACCTGGTGCGCGCCCTGCCGCCTGGAAATGCCGGAGCTACAGAACGCCTATGAAGTCCATCAAGAAGCCGGCCTAGCCTTGTTGGCCGTGAATGCCCAGGAGCAAGAACAGCAAGTCCGGGAATTTTTTGATGAACTGGGCTTCTCCTTTACCCCGTTGCTCGACGAGGACGGGCAGGTTGGCCGGGCATATGGCGCGCTCGGTTTGCCCTCGACCTACTTCATCAATGCCGCCGGCGAAGTGACGGCCGTGCACCGCGGCATCCTCACTGAAGGGCAAATCGACGACTATCTGGCGATCACGCTCCCCAGGTAAAGAGCCCGCACCGAACGGTGTGTGCCCACTACGGTGTGTGCCCACTGAAGAGGATAATGGAATCATATGGCGCAGGAGCAACAATCCAACTCTGCTGAACCCGGCCGCTCGCCGACCTTTATCGATCGCCTGGTGCATGGTATTGCCCGTCATTGGCTGGCCTTGTTCAATATCTTTGTAGCCATCTATGTAGGCCTGCCGCTGCTTGCCCCGGCGCTTATGAATATCGGCGCCACTGCTCCGGCGAGAGTCATCTATACGATCTACAGTCCGCTATGCCACCAGATGGCATCCCGATCCTTCTTCCTCTTTGGCGACCAAGTTGCTTACCCGCGCGCCATCGCCGGCACTTCGCTGACGCCGATCGAATCCTACATGACTTCCGCGCCGGAGTTTGCCGATGCTTCCGCTGATCCCGAAGATTGGACCGCTTTCTTGTTGGCCGCGCGCCGTTTTCTTGGAAATGAGCAGATGGGTTATAAGATGGCCCTTTGCGAACGCGATATGGCCATCTATACGGCCGTGCTCTTTACCGGACTGCTCTATGGCTTGCTGCGACGGCGCAGGGTGATCAAGCCGCTGCCTTTCTGGGCTTTCCTCATTATCGGCTTAGGACCGATCGCGCTGGATGGGTTTAGCCAGTTGTTTAGCCAATATCTGGTTGTTCTGCTGCCGCAGAGCGCCTCTTTCCTGCCGTTGCGCGAGAGCAGCCCTTTCCTACGTACGTTGACCGGCGCCCTCTTTGGCTTCTCTTTGGTGTGGATGACCTATCCCTATATTGACGCCAGCATGCAGAGAACGGAAGCAGACCAGCGCCGGCAGTTCCAGTCCTCGGAGTAGGCTTGTTGACGATGAACGCCGGTTTCGGATTTCTTTTCGGCGCCTTGTTGTTGGCCGCCCTTGGTCTCTTGCTCTATTGGCTGTTGGTCGTAACGGAAGGGGTGTTTCTCGGCCGGCGGGTCGTTGTTTGGCTATATGATGTAGCGGCCGATCGCTATGATGGGATCAAACAGTTTGACGGTGACAGTGAGCAGTTTTTTGTGATTCGGCCGCTGTTAGCGAGGATGGCCGGCTCTCCTTCCTCGTTGATTCTAGATGTGGCCACGGGAACGGGACGGTTCCCCTTTTTTTTGTTGGAAGAAGCGACGTTCAACGGGCGCGTCATTGGCTTGGATGCTTCCGCGCGTATGTTGGCGCTGGCTGCGAGCAAGCTGCGGCCGTACGGTCCGCGCGCCGGCTTGGTCCAGCAGCTGGCCGCAGACCTGCCGTTCCCTGCCGCTAAATTCGATGGCATTTCCTGCCTGGAAGCCCTGGAGTTTCTGCCGGATGATACGGACGCATTACGCGAAATGGTGCGCGTGCTGCGACCCGGCGGCGTACTGATGGTCACGCGGCGTAAGGGGTGGGAAGGGAAGTCGTTCGTCGGCCGTTATCGCACTTCTGCCCAGTTTGCCGCGCAATTACTTGCCATCGGCCTGGAATCCGTGGAAGTGCTGCCCTGGCAGGTAGAATACGATCTGATCTTTGCTCGCAAACCAATGCGGTCCGCCGATTGACAAACTTGCGGCGACGGCTGCGAAATGCTGCCATTGACGAAATGAAGGAACCTTTGAATAATCATTCACTGTAGATGCAGAAAGATCTGCGCAAAAATACGTGCAAATAGATAGGTAGAACAAAACATGATCGATGCGAAGGGAAAGCTCTATATTGGCCGCCAATGGGATTTGAAGACGCGTGATACGCTAGACGAGGTCATGATGTATGACCCCGATGACTTGACCACGCATGCTGTTGTCGTAGGCATGACCGGATCGGGGAAAACGGGCCTCTGTATCGACATGCTGGAAGAGGCCGCCCTACAGGGCGTGCCCGCCCTTATGATCGATCCCAAGGGCGACATTACCAATACCTTGCTGCATTTTCCTGATTTGCTGCCACAGGACTTCGCTCCCTGGATCAACCCCGATGAGGCGCGCAAAGAAGGGAAGACGATTACCGAAGCCGCGGCGGAAACGGCCGACCTGTGGCGCAGTGGCCTGGACGGCTGGGGTATTCAGGGGGATCGCATTCAGGCCCTGAAAGAGAGCGCCTCTTTTGCCATCTATACGCCGGGCTCTGACGCCGGTCTGCCCGTCAGCATCTTGGCCTCCCTTGCGGCGCCGCAGCTCTCCTGGGACGAGAATCGCGAACTGCTTCGCGAACAGATCGCCAGCACGGTAACAGCCTTATTGGGATTAATTGGCCTGACGAATATCGATCCGATTTCTTCGCGGGAGCATGTGCTGCTGGCCAATATCTTCGAACAAGCATGGAGCCAAGGGAAGGATCTGGATCTGGGCGAACTGATCATGCAGATTCAATCCCCTCCCTTTGATAAAGTGGGCTTTCTACAGACGGACGCTTTTTTCCCAGCGAAGGATCGCTTTTCCCTGGCCGCCAGACTAAACAATCTTGTTGCTTCGCCGTCATTTCAAGCATGGATCGAGGGAACGCCGCTCGATATTCAGACGATGCTTTATGATCGCGATGGACGGCCGCGGCACACGGTGTTTTACATTGCCCATTTGGCCGATGAAGAGCGCATGTTCTTCGTCACGCTGCTCTTTAGCGCCGTTGAAACGTGGATGCGTACACAGAGCGGCACCAGTTCGCTGCGCGGCTTGATCTATTTCGATGAGATCTTCGGTTATTTGCCGCCGACAAGTAATCCGCCCTCCAAGGAGCCGATGCTGCGTCTCTTGAAGCAGGCGCGCGCTTTTGGGGTGGGACTGCTGTTGGCCACACAGAATCCGGTCGACGTGGATTACAAAGCGCTGTCCAATGCCGGGACCTGGTTTATCGGCCGTTTAGCCACGGCGCGCGACAAAGATCGTTTGGTTGATGGTCTAGCCGGTGTCAGCGGTGGGGGGTTGAACAAGAAGACCCTAGCGGACGCCATCTCCTCTTTGGGGAAAAGAGTCTTTGTCCTGCGCAACGTTCACGAGAAAGAGCCCGTCCTGTTCCAAACGAGATGGGCGATGAACTATCTGGCCGGCCCGATGACGCGCGTGCAGATACCGGCGCTAAATGAACTGGCGGGTGCAGAAGCGCCGAACAGTTCTCAGGGGGCTAGACCGGCTGCGAAGCCTTCCAAGGAAGCGGCCGCCCCCGCAAACAGGGTGAAGCAAGAGACCGGATCTCTGCCCGGCACTCTCACACGTCCCCCGGTACCCAAGGGGTTCGATGAGTTGTTTGTGCCCCCGACACTTGACTTTGCTGAGGCCGTGCAAAAAGCAGGACGCAGTGTCCCGCTGGGGGCGCCGGAAGCTGCCGTGGTGTACCGCCCCGCCCTTTTTGCGCAGGCAAATGTGCTCTACAACGCGCGAAAATATGATATTCAACATGAAGCGCAGCTTGCTTTCTTGGTAGATGAGCTTAATTCTCGTGGAAGCACCGCTTGGGAAGAAGCGGTGATTGAGGCTCAAGATCTTGACCGGCTGGATTGGGAGCCGCCGGAGACGGCCCGCTATGCTTCTCTCGATACGCCTCTCTCAGATAAAACGATGCTCAATGACGCCAAGGTTGGTTTGTCGGATTGGATCTATCGAGACGCCCCACTGATGATCAAAGCTAACGAAGAGCTTGGCGTTTATGCCGGTCCTGCTGAAGCTATGGCGTCGTTCCGAGAAGAAATTGAGGAAGCGGCGGACGAGCGGATGCAGGCGGAGATTGATAAGCTGGAAGAGAAGTACGAGCGAAAACTGGCGGCATTGGAAAGCAAGCTAAAGAGCGAGGAACGGGAACTAGAGGAAGATCTAGCTGATGTGGGGCGCAGGAAACAGGAAGAGTACACAACCTATGCGGAAACGATATTCAGTTTCTTTTCAGGCCGCCGGCGCAGCCTTACCTCGGCGCTGTCCAAGCGAGGCAGGCGATCAAAGGCGCAGGAAGATGTCGACGAATCCATCGAAGAGATCGCCGAATTGAAGGAAGATATCGCCGAACTCCAGACCGAGCTGGAAGTAGAATTGGACGAGCTAGAGGAGGCGTGGATGGATATCGCCGAAGAGATGAGCGAGATTCCTGTGCTGCCCTATAAGAAGGATATTGATATTGAGTTTTTTGGCATTGCCTGGCTTCCCTATTACCTGGCCCAGGCCGGGAATCGTTTCCTAGAACTACCGGCTTACGAATTAGGTGAATAGGCACGCGCGTGTGGCGATCGTGTGCAGTATTAGAAACTGCTGCCGGCACCCCCTTTTTGTGAGATAGACCGCAGAGAGGGGGTGTTTTCGATCCTGCACTTGCCTGAAGGCTGAATTAGCCTTCTGATCGCCAGCCGCGGTCATTGCTATAATTAGCAGCTGTCAAGGTATCGGACAAGATCTATGCAGCTTCCTTCCTCACAATCAGCAGCGAGTAACGCGCCCCTCGGCCGCAAGCTGGGCTTTTTCTGCTGCCGCCATTATTGACCATGGCGCTGCTCACCCTGCTCCTGGCCTTCATGGGTGCCCAATATCGCCAGGAACATGATGACCGTATCCTAACCGGTGTGCGCATCGGCAATGTCGAGGTCGGCGGCAAGAACTCAGAAGAGGCAGCGACGCTGCTCGTGGATGTTGTCCCGCAGCTGGATAAGGGCAAGGTGACGTTCTCGGACAGCGCCACAGGGAACGAATGGACGCGATCTTACGCCGATTTGGGCATTGTCCTGGATGAAGAAGAGATGATTGCCGCAGCGATGAAGATCGGGCGCAGCGGCGGCCCATTGACCCGTCTACGAGATACTTTTTCAAGCTGGTATTTCGGCAGCAGTGTGGCGCCTGTCGTCGTTTTTGACGAAAGCAGCGTCGATCAGACAATTCTGGAATTGGCGTCGGAAATCGATCAGCCCGCCGTGAATGCGGCCATTGCTTATGCCGATAATGCGGCAAAGTTCAGTCCGGGCCAGCCGGGACGCGCCCTGGATACGGCCGACCTGCGTGAACGTGTCATGCTGCCCCTGGGCCAATTTCGCGACGCCGAACTGGAACTGTTGATCCACGAGACGAATCCAACGCTCTATGATGATTCGGCCGCTGCTGAGGAGATTCAGCGCATCCTGGCCGGCCCGGTGACCTTCTATCTTGCCCAACCCCTTGATGAGCTAGACCTCGAACCGATAATTCTCGCCCAGGAGACCTTGGCGAGTTGGCTGCGCGTGGATGTGCACCAGCAGGCGGACGGTTCCTTGCGGCACGAGATCATCATCGACGAAAATGCTGTCCGTCATTGGCTGCGACCCTATGCGGACCAGCTGTATCGTGACCCTGTCAACGCGCGGTTCTATTTTGACGACGGGACCCGGGAATTGGTGCTGGTTGCGCCCCATGTCAACGGCCGCCAGTTCGACCTGGAGGCGACCGTCGACCAGTTCCTCTCGCAGGTGGGCACCACGAATCGCTCGGTGCCCCTGATCCTGGAAGAAATTGTGCCCGTGGTTAATGCCCAGGCGACGGCATCAGAGCTGGGCATTACGGAACTGATCACGGAGACCACCACCTGGTTCTACGGTTCAACGGACGCGCGCAAGCACAATATCGCTCGTTCCGCCGCCAACTTCTTTGGCGTTGTCGTTGCCCCAGGCGAGGAGTTTTCGTTCAACAAGTATCTGGGCAGCGTCAGCGAAGCGGACGGCTATGAACAAGGTTTGATCATCGTCGGAGGACGTACGATTGAGGGCGTTGGCGGCGGCGTATGTCAGGTCAGTACAACCTTGTACCAATCGGCATTCTTGGCCGGATTCCCCATTACGGAACGCTGGGAACACGGCTATATGCTCCATTACTATGATGACGGCGAAGGACCGGGGATGGATGCCACGGTCTTCTCCCCCATCGTGGATACCAAGTTCATCAACAATACGCCGCATCATCTGCTCATCGAGAATTACTACAACGAAGAATTTGAAGCGTTGACCTTCAAACTGTATAGTACCAGCATGGGGCGCGAGGTGGAGAAGTCCGAGCCCGTCTTCAGCGATATAGTGCCTGCGCCGGAGGAAGATGTCTGGGAGTATGATCCGGATCTGCCGGAAGGCACTGTCGTGCAAATTGATTCGGCCGTGGAAGGGGCGCGTGTGGCTATCGATCGCACCGTGCGCAATGCTGAGGGCGAACTGATTATTGACGAGACCGTGATCAGTAACTACATCCCTTATCCCAATGTCTATCACTATGGTCCCGGTGTTGAACCGTACGACTATTCGCTCCTTTCTGAAGACTCCTGACGGCCGTTCCTAGCGACCCAAACATAGAGCCGTCTCCCGCCAACTGAAGCTTCCTTCTCGAAAAATCAATATATTGACATACTAGAACATATGTGCTAATATTTGTTCTAATACACGTGGAACTTCCCCTCCTTCCAATTCCTCTTCGTGTGTTGGAGCTGGCGAGTAGAAGTACCGCCAGCTCCATATCTTTTAGTACAGAGGGTGTATTGCCGGGAAAGTGGGCCATGTGGCGAAGGGAACAGCACACACTTTGTCTTCTATAGGGTATTTAGGGAGAGTTAGAGATGGTTACAGGCAATTCAATCAGTAATCAAGCGGCAATGCTCTCTTTGCGTTGGACATTTCCGCGTAAGGCCGTTATTGGCGCTGTGTTGGTCGTAGCCCTGGTGGCATTTGAAGTCTTCAATTTTGACACAACGCGCTATGCCTTGGAAAGCTTGCTCGGCAGTGTCAACTTTATGGGCCTTAGCTGGGCAGTTATTTTGGCCATCGCCTTTTGCGCGATTGACTTCGCCGGGTTGGCCAGATTGTTTACGCCCGAAGCTGGGGATCAGGAAGTTCGCTCAACCTGGTTTCTGATGGGCGCCTGGCTGTTGGGGGCAACAATGAATGCCATGATGACCTGGTGGGCCGTTAATCTCACGCTGCTCAATCATGAACTGGGAAATGAAGTCCTGAGCCGTGAAGAGCTCCTGCGATTTGTGCCCTTGTTCGTCGCTGTTCTTGTGTGGCTCACCAGAATTCTCTTTATCGGCGCCTTTTCAATTGCGGGCTCCCATTTGTTCGATGGGAAATCCGCCGGGCGAAGCAAGGCTGCCCCAGCGGCTGCGATGACTCAGGCGAAACCTGCCTCGAGCGGCAGTCGCCCACGCTCACCGCGCACAATCCCACGGCGGCCGCAGCCGGTTCCGGTCGGTATGCAGGCAAGCAGCCGCGAAAGCTGACCGGCGCTTGTTGAATCCAGCAGAGATTGACCGCACCTTTTGGTGCGGTCTTTTCTTGTTTGGCTTCGCTCCTTGCCGGCTCTCTGACAGCGCCAGGATCGCTTGGCCAGGCAGGCTGGGCGCGGTCATTTGTGAACGGCAGCTAATGCATTTTGCTATCCATTGATCGCCAGCGCTAAAATCCTGCTCACTCCCTAGAGGAGAGATATCATGGAGGATGCTTGGTGATTGAGAATTACCGGAGACTCACAGGGAATCAGCGTTGGTTCCCCTTGTTTTTTATTGGTCTACTCTTGTTTCTAGCGGCCTGCGACTCGCCGCAGGCGGACAGCACGGCGCCGGCGACTGAAGCGGAGCAAGTGGCCACGGCGGTTGAACGCGTCGCCGCCGCTGAAGCGACGTGGACGCCGCTGCCCATTGTTGTCAATGAGGAGCCTGAGCCGACCGATCCGGCGCCGCCCACAAGTACGACCGTGCCCACCAGCACGGCGGCTGCGGCCACGGAGACGCCAGAGCCGACGGACGCGCCAACGGAGACAGCAGAGGCGACGGCCACCCCTGAGCCTACAGAGACAGCACAGCCTGTGGCGACGCTGCCGCCAGCGCCTACAGCGGCGCCAACAGAACCTGCAGCAGAGACGTCGCCAACCGCGCCGCCGCCTGTGGATCAGCCCCTTGCCGAGGAGCCCAGCGCCGCCGCGGAACCCGTATTGGGCGTTAATCTGTTACCAAATGGGTCGTTTGAAGAGGGGCATTACAACCAGGACGGTGTTCCGGAACTGCAGCTGCCGGTTAAGTGGCGCTTGGAGTGGAGTGAGGCGCCAACTGGACTGGGTACGGAAGCATGGGATGTCTTCGTGCGTCCGGAAGTCAGAGTTTTGTCTACCGCTTTTTTGCCTCCTGAAGAGCACCCACTCTACATATTCAATGGCCAACATACCGTGAAGGCATTCAAGGGCAGCGGTGCGATCGATTTCCGCCTGCTGACCGATGTGACGCTGGAGCCAGGCACGTATGTTTTCGAAGCGAAGATGTTCGCCGATATCGTTGACAAATGGGAGAACAGGGCCAAGCAGTGGGCGCAGGATCCGACCGCGGCTGAGTTTCGCTTCCTTGTCGGGGATGGGGGAACGGTGTGGCTGCCCCAAAACTATGGCCAAGTAAACGTGCACAATTACACCTTTACGATTGATCAAACACAGACAATTCCTGTAGGCGTCAATATGAAGGGTAAGTATGCGATCGCCAACAACGGCTGGTTCATCGACGATCTTTCCATTCGACGTGTCGAGTAGGAAGGGCATGGCGTTTAGGGGCGTCGGGCCGCTTCGATTGGCGACTACTGCTCATTTACGCTTGGGAAAGCGGTCATATGCCAACTTGTGCAACTATTTGCAGGGCTATGTCGTATTGGAGTAGTGAGAGACCCTCAGTAGAATGACCCTGTTCCTCAGTAAGGAGATGAACCATGAGTGATGAAAAAAACCCAGATATTGAAGAGATAAAGGCGAGAATTGAGATTCCTGTAGAGGAAGATGATGTTGAAAAGCTGAAGGCCGATCAGAAAACGGCGGGCGGCCCCGACCTCGTTGCCGAATTCCAGACGCTTGGACGTACCTTTGCCGAGGCTTTTGAGACGGCCTGGAATAGTGAAGAACGCAAGCGCGTCGAAGAAGAAGTGCGTACGGGTGTGAAATCATTTGCGGACGAAGTTGACAAGGTTATTCGGGAAGCGAAGGGCAGCGCCACCGGCGAACGCATGGTGAATGAAGCGGGCGAGATGGCTGGCAAGTTTGAAAATAGTGAAATTGGCCGTCGTGCCTTGGAAGGGCTCTCGCAGGGTTTATCCTGGGTGAGCGTGGAGATGGGCAAACTGGCGGAACAGTTTACGCCTGCGGAGAAATCTCCCGCAGACGTGGAAGAAGAGGCTCCGCAGGACGAATCATAATCTGGCGGAGGAATCTGATTGGCAAATCGAGCACGGCCGTGGCCACGGCCGTGCTTTTTCTATGCCTGACCAGATCGACAAACAAAAAAACCCACCCTGCAAACGAATGCGGGGTGGGTGATGCTCACAAATCGTGGCTAAGCGTGCCTAGGCTGATTCTGCTTCTAAGTGGGGCAGCACCTGGGCCACAATGCGGTCCTTTGGCAGGGCGCCAGTGATACGCTCTACGACCTGACCTCCCTTGAAAAGCATGAGCGTGGGGATGCCAATAATCCCGTAGCGTCCGGGGACCGCTGGATTATCATCGACATCGACCTTGGCAACACGCAAGACGTCTTCATACTCTTCAGCCATTTCCTTAACGGAAGGGGCGATCATGCGACACGGGCCGCACCAGTCCGCCCAAAAATCGACCAAAACAGGCTTTTCGGATTCTAACACCTCGGCCTGGAAATTATCATCGGTAACAACTATCGGTTCCGCCATCTTGAAACTCCTTCAACGAATTGACTCTATCTCTATTACAATAGATGAGGTTAATCGTGGTATTCTTACACAAACAGATTAGATATACGTAAAAGTGTAGCGAATGCACAAGCAGTGTCAAGACATTCACCCCACCGCTAAAGAGGAAATCATGGAGTAGGGGAGCTGCTTCGCGCACATGCAGGTGAAGCGTCTTAGCCGTCACACGAACATGCATCAGGAGAGCCCGGCCCGCCTTGGGAAGATCGGGTCTCAAGAAGGAGCACTTGAACCATGGGTGAAGAATTGAAGAATGCAAAGGGTTTGCTGATCACTAACGGCCGTCTGGTAACCTGGGGAGAAGCCCATGAGCTGATTGATAACGGCGCACTCCTGCTGCAAGGTGGCCGTATCGCTGCCATGGGAGACACGGCTGACCTACGCGCCAAATACCCTGGCGTTGAAGAGCTCGATGCGCGAACTCAGCTGGTCATGCCCGGCAATATTTGCGCCCATACCCATTTCTATGGCGCATTTGCGCGGGGCATGGGCATTCCCGGCCCGCCCATGAAGGATTTTCCGGACATTCTCAACCGTCTCTGGTGGCGCCTTGATCGCGCGCTGTTGGACATAGACGTCGAGTACAGTGCCCTGGTTTGCCTTGTGGATGCGATCAAGCATGGCACGACCACGTTGATCGATCATCACGCCAGCCCCAATGCGATTGATAGTTCTCTCGACCAGATCGCCGATGCCGTCGATTTGGCTGGTGTCCGTGCGGCTCTCTGCTACGAGGTATCAGATCGCAATGGTCTTGCGGGAGCCGAGGAAGGGATTAGTGAGAACGTGCGTTTCCTAAGTACGCTCAAAGAACGCGAATCGCAGCTGCTGGCGGGAACGTTCGGCCTGCATGCGTCATTGTCATTGAGCGATGAAACGCTTGCTGACTGCGTGCGCGCTGCCGCAGATTTGGACACTGGTTTTCATATCCATGTGGCCGAGCATGAGGTGGATGAATATGACGCCTTGTACAAGCATAACCGCCGCGTGGTCAATCGCCTGGCAGAAGCCGGCATCCTGGGCCCAAAGAGCATCGTTGCTCACGCCATCCATGTCGATGCTGTCGAAAAAGGGCTGCTGCGTGAGACTGGCACTTGGGTGACTCACCAACCGCGCAGCAACATGAATAACGCTGTCGGCGTAGCCGATATTGAAGGGATGATGCGTCTTGGCATCCCGGTCTGTTTAGGCAATGACGGGTTCAGCAACAATATGTGGGCGGAATGGAAAACTGCCTACTTCATGCACAAGCTTGCCCATCGCGATCCTCGACGCGCCAATGGTATGGACATCATGCACATGGGGATCTATAACAATGCCGCGCTCGCTGAAATGTTCTGGCCTGACTTACCTATGGGTAAGCTGGAAGTCGGCGCCGCGGCGGACATCATATTTGTCGATTATCAAGCCACGACGCCGCTAAGCGCCGGCAACTTACCCTGGCACATCATTTTCGGTTTTGAGTCCAGTATGGTGACGACGACGATTGCCGCCGGAAATCTACTGATGTTGGATCGCCGCCTGCTTACGCTTGATGAAGCGGAGATTACGGCACGCAGCCGCGAACTTTCGGCAGCCGTCTGGCAGCGATTTGAGGAATTGAGCAGCTGATTCACCCGGTAGAAAGCGCCGGTCAACAGCCAGATTTAGAAAGAGGAGCGAAAATTGAAAATTGCAATATTGGGCGGAACAGGGAATGAAGGTTTTGGTTTGGGTTTCCGGTGGGCTACAGCCGGTCATGAGATAATTATAGGCTCTCGTCTTGCTGAGAAAGGGGCCGGCGCCGCGGCGAAAATGCACGAACTGGCTCCAGAGGGAACGATCAAAGGCACGGATAATCTAAGTGCTGCTCAAGCGGCGGACATAGTGGTTCTTTCCGTTCCGTATGCGGCGCAAGAAGCGACTCTGGCGGCCGTGCTTCCCGCCCTAGACGGCAAGCTCCTGCTTACGGTGGTGGCGCCTACCGGTGAAAAGGCTTCCCGCGTGCGCAGCTTGCCCAGTGGCTTGAGCGCGGCAGAAGAAGCGCAGCAGCAAGTGGGCGACCTCACGCGCGTCGTCGCCGCTTTCCAGAATATTGGCGCCCACCATCTACTCGATCGTGAGCATGTGATGGATTGCGACGTACTGGTCTGTGGTGACAAGGGGGAGGATAAGAAAGCCGCCATTCAGCTCAGTGAGGATGCGGGTATGCGCGGCGTGAATGCCGGCGCGCTGCAAAATGCGCGTGCTGTGGAAGGGATGACGTCCGTACTTATTGCCATCAATATTATTAACAAGATCAAGAGCGCCGGAATCCGCATTTCGGGTCTTTAGCAAAAGCGGCCCCAACCTATCGTGATACACGAGCTTCGCTTAACGGCTGTCCCCGGCATTCCGGCTGTTCAACAGGGAGATGATGTGGCTGGTCTCCTGCTTACGGCTCTCGAAGCGGCCGGTATAGCGCTTGCGGATGGCGACATATTGGTTGTTGCCCAGAAAGTGATTTCCAAGGCAGAAGGGCGCCAAATCCCATTGGTGGACGTGATCCCAGGGGAAGAGGCGCTTGCTGTCGCCGAAGTGACAGGCAAGGATCCGCGGCTGGTCGAGCTGATCTTGCAGGAAAGTGATGGGATATCCCGTATGGCGCGCGGCGTTTTGATCGTTCGCCACCGGCTGGGTTTCACTTCCGCGAACGCCGGAATTGACCGTTCAAACGTTGCCCAGCCTGGGTCCGACGAACAGGTACTTCTGCTGCCTCTTGATCCGGATGAATCAGCCGCTGCGCTGCGCCGGGCAATTGCGGAGAAGAGCCAGACACAAATCGGGGTAGTCATTAGTGACAGTCATGGACGGCCGTTTCGGTTGGGAACAACCGGGGTGGCAATCGGTGTCGCCGGCCTCCCTGCCCTTTGGGACCGACGCGGCGAAACTGATCTTTTTGGTTATCAGCTGAAGCACACCGATGTCGGTCTTGGTGACGAACTTGCCGCAGCGGCCGGTCTCTTGATGGGGCAAGGGGCGGAGGGGCTTCCGGCTGTGCTCATCCGCGGCCTGAATTTTCCCGCTGAAGCTGGCACAGCGCGTGACCTGGTCAGGCCCCCCGAGAAAGATCTTTATCGCTGACGGACGTCATGTAGGAAGGAGATCGTCCCCATTGATCTCGTCTTCCAGAGCCTGCCACAACCAGTTATAATGATCCAAACGCCGGCGCGCGGCACGTTTTGCCGGTTCGGTGTGCATGCTGGCCACGGTCTTTTCTTGCCAATCAATTTGCCGCGAATCAGCGATTAGGGCTTGAACGTCCATGGAATCATTCCCGGCCAAGGAACCGCCGGTCCAATGGAAAACGGCCGTGAGCCCTATCTTGGCCAGTTTGTCCGCATCCCAGACGACCATCGCTTCCAGATTCGCCAGCGGCTCGTCTCGCCACAATCCCATGTGGTCTTCAATCGCCTGCGCGACCCGCTCGATCTTCTGCGGTGGGAAGTCGGTGGACGCCAAGAATTCCCGCGCAAATTTCGCCCCTTCCAAAGCGTGTATGTGCCCGGTTTCTTTGCGAATATCATGCAGCCAGGCAGCTGCTTCAACCACTTCTTCGTCAGCGCCGGTCAATGAGGCGAGTTTTTTGGCCAGATTGACGACCGTTGTGACATGTTCCCAGCGGTAGTTGAACGAAACGTTGAGCGAACCATAACGGTTCAAGATTTCTTGCTCCGTTGCTTCACGCATCGCCTGGTGTACAGCAAGGCGCCAATCGCGGCGCTCGCCTGATACGAACGGTGTATTGGTCAACGACCCTAACCTCCCCAGGGGTATGGATAGAGGGGCTCTATACCATAATACAACTCGACGATCCGCCGGAAAATAGGGGCGGCAACCTCGGACCCTTCGCCGGCGTTCTCGGCAATCACCACGACCGCGATTTCCGGTTCTTCGATGAGCGTGCCATCTGTGCGCGCATAAGGGGCTGCCGGCGCGTAGCCGGCAAACCAGGCGTGGGGAAGGTTTGGCGGCGCTTCGGCCGTTCCTGTTTTTCCGGCAACTTTCACGGGCAGTCCTTCAAACCGGTGCGTTGCTGTGCCCCAGGAGCCGTTGGCAACGTCCCATAGACCACTTGTCAGCGCGGCAAGCTGGTCCTCGCTAAGGGGAAGCTGCCCCTTGACCGTCGTTGCCCAGGCCTCTTCCTGTTCGCCGCCGCCGGCGCCGATACGGTCGATCAACTTAGGCTGCACAAGCGTGCCGCCGTTGGCGATCGCGGCGATGATGTTCGCCATCTGGATCGGCGTAACCTGCACATACCCCTGTCCGATCGCCATATTGACGGCATCTCCCGTGACCCAGCCTTCACCAATGGTGTTAATCTTCCAATCCGGGTCAGGAATCAAGCCCGGGCTTTCAGCCACCCCCTGGATGCCGGTTGGCTGTCCCAATCCAAATGCATAGGCCGTCTCCGGCAAGATAGAGCTGTCTTGTCCATCAACGTTGTAGCCTACATCGTAGAAACAAGTATTACACGAGACAACCAGCGCCTGCTTGAGACTGACCGTACCATGCCCCCCCGCGCGCCAATCTGTCTTCACATAGTTTTGCCCCAGGCGGTTCCAGCTCCCAGTGCTGGTGTAGAATGATTCCGGCGTGTACATACCACTCCTGAGCGCGGCGGCAAAGGTGACGATCTTAAATGTTGAACCGGCCGGATAAGCACCCTGCGTAGCCCGGTTGACCAGGGGACGGCCGGGGTCATTCAATATGGCGGTTAGGCCGGAGGCTTCGGTGCGCAGGGCGTCGAAGATTACGGGATCATAGGTCGGATAACTTGCGGCCGCCTTGATATCACCCGTGTTTACGTCAAGCACCACGATGGCGCCCGCACTGCCGGCCGGGTGGCTTTCTAACGCCTGGGCCAGGGCGCGCTCCACTGCCGCCTGAAATTCATGATCGATGGTTGCATAGATACTTCGTGATTGTTTGGGTTCACGTTCAGCTATTGTGGAAACAAATTCACCGTTCGGGCCGACCACTGTTAGGACGCCGCCCCTCTCGCCATTCAGGTAGTCTTCGGCCCACAGCTCTAAGCCGGCGCGGCCGACCATTTCATCTCCGCGGTAGCCGTTGCGCCGGTATTCATCAATTTCCTCTGCTGGAATAAAGCCCGTGTAGCCAATCAGGTGAGACGCGATCCCGGAATCGGTATAGAGACGAGACCCGCGTGCTTTAGGCGCGGCCAACCCGGCGTCGATATAGGGCTGCAGGGCAAGAATGCTGTCCTGCATTATTGCTTCCGAGATATCGCCAATGGGCACGTACCAATCGGCTGGTGCGGACGCGTAAAGCGCCTTGATATCTTCGGCAGATTTGCCGAGGAGCGGACTCAATGTGGCCAACAAACCCGCCTCATCACGGATCTGGCCGGGAATGACGCCTAAACTGACAGCGCGCCCTTGATAGGCCAGAGCATATCCATCGACATCATAGATACTGGCTCTGGATGGGGTTTGATACTCCATCAGAAGCCGGTTGCCCCCTTCTAATTCGGGCAGAATCAGGCCCTCATGCCAGGCGATCCCCCAACGCCGGCCGTCATAGACAAGGGGTACCGTGTACTCACGCTCGATTGGTCCAACAACGGCCGTGTCCCAGGTCACACGCACGCCGAAAGTCGCCTGGTTGCCTTCTTGGATGAGCGAGAGCGGCTGCGCGTGAATGGATTGGACACCCGCTGTTTTCATAGTCTCATCGTAGCGCTCCACAAAGGAATCACTGTCAACGAGCGCCTGGCTTTGCGGGGAAAGCAGGCTGTACATGCCCAGCAAATCTTCGTTTTCCCAGGCGCTGTAGAAGGCCCGCGCGTATCCGCCGGCATCTTCCTCAACCGCTTCCAACGTCGGCTGCGGGGAATTTTCAGATGTTGCCTCTGTTGACGGTGAGCTTAAGACGGCTGGTTCTTCCTCTGCCAGCGGCAGTACCGGCGAACTACAAGCCGCCGTAATCGTCAGGAAGAATAAGAGTAGAAACAAGATTCGCATGGTGTTTCCGGACGCGGGTTCTTCAAGGTAATGATTATTATACATAATGTTGGGATATCGCTATCAACTGCGCCTTTGTGCAATCTGGTCCCTAATAATCTGGTAAGGATTGTGCGCCCAAGATATCATCGATTTCCACCAAATGCAGCCCGCCCCACAAGTACTTTTCCAAATTAATGCGCAGATCAGCGCTTACTTCTACCCCTTCTGAGCGCAATAAGTCGGCCTGGTCCTCCGCGCCATACTCTCTATTGACGATACTGATCCGTCCTTGACTGTTAATTACGCGCTGCCACGGCACTTTTTCAAAGGCAGGCTTATGGCGTTGGTCCTTTAAGGAGTTGAGCGCAAAGCCGACGGCGCGCGCCGCACGTGGCCTGCCCAACATAGCGGCGACGCGCCCGTAGGTCGTCACTTTGCCCACCGGCACCCGCCGCACAACGAGGTACACTTGTTCGTAGAAACTAGCGCCCATAACGTCGATTATAACGCAAGCAGGATCAAATAGTTGCTAGATTCATTTCTTGTGCTTTTCACGTGCACTAAGTCTCTTGGGCAAATAGAAGACGATCCGCTAAACTCAAAAGCCGCCCAGTTGACGGGTATTCCAGCTTCGATCTTTTCATGGTCGATCTTGCAGGTGAATCGATGAATAATTCCTTTTCCCAGGCCTTTAAGGGGCAGACGGTACTCATAACCGGTCATACCGGCTTCAAAGGGTCATGGCTAACAACCTGGCTGTTGGAACTAGGAGCGCAAGTTGTCGGATTTAGCCTGCCGGCGCCGCCAACTTCCCCCAGCAATTTTGAACTGAGCAATCTGTCTGATCAGATCATCGACCTTCGTGGCGATATTCGCGATTATGATTCCTTGAAAAAGGCAATTCTTGACCACCGTCCGCGCATCATTTTTCATCTTGCCGCGCAGCCGATTGTCTTGCATTCTATTAAACGGCCGAAATTGACGATTGACACGAACGCAGGGGGGACGGTCAATATATTGGAAGCGGTTCGTGAAACGGACAGCGTGCGCGCCCTTGTTGGCATTACGACCGATAAGGTGTACGAAAACAGGGAATGGCTTTGGGGCTACCGTGAATCCGACCGCCTCGGCGGCCACGATCCCTACAGCGCCAGCAAAGCAATGGCAGAGATGGCCATCGCCGCCTACCGGGACTCGTTCTTCCCCGCGAGCCGCTATGAGACGCATGGCGTAGCATTGGCATCTGTGCGCGCAGGCAACGTTATAGGGGGTGGGGATTTTGCGGATTTCCGTCTCGTCCCCGATTGTATGAAGGCGCTAATGGAGGGTGAACCCATAGGCATTCGCAACCCATTGAGCATTCGTCCCTGGCAGCATGTTCTCGAGCCGCTCTCGGGCTATCTTTGGCTTGGTGCGCGGCTGCTCGAAGAGGGACCTAAATTTGGAGAAGCTTGGAATTTTGGGCCGCGAGAGCAGCGAGGGATTCCAGCGAAACAGCTGGCAGAGAAACTGGTGGAGCTCTGGGGGAGCGGAAGCTGGCTGCACACGGATCCTGGTTTTGCCAAGGTTGAAACGGGGCAGCTGCGCCTGAGTTGGGAGAAGGCGGCCACATTGATTTCGTGGCAGCCTGTCTATACTTGGGAGGAGGCTCTTTCTGAGATTGTCGATTGGTTCAAAGCGTACCAACGCGCTCTCTCGCAGCCTGTTGACATGCATCTGGTTGCGCGCCAACATATCCTTGCTTACACGGAGCGGGCGGGTGAGCTTGCTTTGCCTTGGGTTCCGTCGTAACCGAACTTTGCTGCGACAGGCTGCCGGATACTGCTGCCGGGGCAGGTGGTTAGAGCGACCGGTGTGATGAACGACTTCATTCAACATCATGAGGAGAATAAGTTGGCGGGCCGCGCTGCACTATTGATGCTTCTTGCCGGGCTACTTCTCATCTTCTATTCGACGCTTAAGCCGTTCGATTTTCACTATCAGCAAATCACCGCCAGGGATTATATTGCCGGGTACGAAATTCTTTCCAGCTCATTTCTCGATTTCGCGCGCAATATTGTTCTATTTCTGCCCGTTGGGTTTGCCTTGGCAGCACTTCTAGATCAGCGTGGTTGGTCGAGAAGGCGCATTTTAACGGCCGTTTTTCTTAGTGGATTCTTGCTCACGTTAACGGTTGAATCGCTGCAGCAGTTCTTGACATTGAGACAGCCCTCTGTCGGCGATCTGGTCAGCAATACGCTGGGAGCATTGGCCGGACTCGGGGTCTATCGGCTGTGGCAAAACCGGAAACAACTAGCGGTCACACTGAAGGAAGCAGTAACTGTGCCTAGGAATCTGCTGGCCGCTATGGCAGTCTATGTCTTCTTGTTGTTGGCAATGGCCTTTGGTTTATCCGCGAGCGTCCGCCTGTATGACTGGGAGTCGGATTATGGGATGTTGATCGGCAATGAGCCGCAAGGGAATCGGCCGTGGCTGGGCTCCGTAAGAGACTTGCAGATTTTCGACAAGGCAATGCCGCCGGAGCTGGCCCGCAAGCTTCTTGAGAGCCCTGACCTTGTTTGGCAAGACGGCGAGAACTTGCTGGCCTACTACCCCTTGGTTGGTGATGGCGTCCAGGCGGATCTGACAGGAAGGAACCCGGCAATGATTTGGAAGTCGGCCACGGTGTTTGATCCTGATGAGGACTCCAGCCAGGGGGAGGAGTACAAATGGTTGGAGAGTGAGACCTCTGTCAGGTCGCTTTCCGAACAACTCCTGAGAGCGTCGCAGCTGTCTGTTCGCCTTTCCGCGGCCACGGCCGATTTGGAGCAAGTGGGCCCAGCGCGCATGGTCACCATATCAGAAAGCCCCTTGCTCCGAAATCTAACGATCGGGCAGCAAGAGGAGGCGTTGGCTGTGCGTTTTCGTAGTTGGATGACGGGCAAGAACGGAACCTACCCGCAGATCATGTTTCCTGGACTCTTTACTGATCTGGAGTCACTTGACCTAGTCCTCACCTACGACGGGCTCACCATGACTCTATTTGACTCGCGCTCAGCGTCGGAACAGACGGTGGAGATGGTTCCGGGCATCGTGTTTTTCGAACGATACATCTATCCGGTTGTGGATGGAGGATCCAGATTTGTCCGCGTCCGGGCTGGGGCGGTTACAAATTGGAGCTACCGGCTTCTCTTCTACACAATTGTTCTTTTCCCATTTGGCGTACTTGTCTCGTTTGATGCGCTGAAGGTCTGGTCGCGCAGGCATCGTTTCATACCGCTTTTCTGCGCTCTGCTGGGGATTCCCCTACTGCTGGAGTGGGCGCTTGTCGTGCGCAGCGGCAGCGGATTACGGCCAGCGAACGTGGTCACTTCTTTTCTAACTATCCTCTTTATCGCCGGGGTGCTGCTGCCGGTCGCCGGACGCGTCTGGAGGCGTCTGCAAGCGGCCCGTCCACGGCAGCACCCTTTAGCCGGTTTGGCCGGACAGCAAGTTGATCTGGAGGAAGAAACCTTCGGATCAGACGTGGCTCAATAGACTCGCCGCCGGCTCGTCGGCGAACCACGTGAGGCTGCCTGAAAGAGGCTGAATGCCTTGGGCCGGCCACTTTTCAATGTCGCGTGGGCCTTCGATCACAGCGGCCAGCGCCGCCGCTTTCTCTTCTCCCGTTACCAGGAACAGAATCTGATGAGCATCATTAAAGACAGGGGGTGTCAGGGTGGCGCGTTGTGCCGGCCGTCCCGCGTATGCGGCCGTCACGGCCAGGACAGACTGCCTCTTCTCCAGCGCGGCGGCTGATCCAGGAAATAGGGAGGCCGTGTGCCCATCGGCTCCTAACCCCATTAATGCCAGATCGAAACGCGGCCACGGTTGGCTGTTCCCGGCATAGGCCTGCAGCTGACGGCGGTACGTTTGAACTGCATCGGCCGGAGCGAGTTCTCCGCGCAGGCGATGAACCTGCGCGGCCGGGATGGGGACTTTGTCGAGGAGCAGCCGCCGCGCCTGAAAGTAGTTGCTTCCTGGATTGTCCGGCGGTACCAGCCGTTCGTCTCCCCAGAAAAGATGGACCGCCGGCCAATCAATTTGGCGGCTGAAATCTGGGTCAGCGAGGATGTGGAACAGGAGATTGGGGGTACTTCCGCCGGAGAGTACAGTGAGAAATCTGCCGCGCCGCGCCGTCGCTTTCGCAGCCGCAGCCGCAAACAGATCTGCTGCCGCCGCAGCCAGTGATTCCTTGTCTGCAAAAAGGGAGAGGGACCGGTCTTCAGACATTGTTGATGGCGCGCAGCGCTTCATACGCTGCGCCATAAAGCGCCACTTTGGGGTTGCGAATAACGTAGACCGGCATGGAGGCCATCATCTTGCTAAATCGGCCTTTGTTGCAGAATACCTCCATAAAGCGGCTGTTCTCAAGTTGGGGAAGTATGCGCGGCGGAATGCCGCCGCCGATGAAGAGGCCGCCGGTCGCCAGTACCTTGAGAACAAGATTGGCGGATTCGCCGCCCAAAATCTCCATGAACAGGTCAAGAGTTTGCACGCAGATCTCGGCTGTTTCCTCCACCGCCGCGCCAACAATTACCGGTGTGGGATCGGCGGCTTCAAGGAGCGCGCCGCTAAGCCAGTCCGGCTCATCATAGTCGCCGCTGTCCAGTAGAAAACGATAAATGTTGGGGATGCCTAAGCCGGAACAAAAACGTTCATAACTGACGTGATTCAAGCGCTGCAGCCAATAGGCGAGTAGTTCAATTTGGCGAGCCGTCGTGGGAGCAAAGGCGGCGTGCCCTCCTTCCGAGGGATACGACTCGTACCCTTGTTCAGTCCAGACCAGGAATGCTTCACCGAGACCTGTGCCGGGAGCGATAACGCCGATGGCGCCCTTTGGAAGCGGATTGCCCTCATTGAGGACAAAGAGGTCCTCTTCTTCAAGATAGGGGACGGCATTGGCAATTGCTTCTAGATCGTTGAGCAGCCAGGTGCGCACGCCCAGTTCTTCTGTAAGCTGGCGGGCATCGACTGTCCAGGATAGGTTTGTGGCTGCCGCTCGGCCATCGACGACTGGGCCGGCGATGCCGAAGCAGGCGCTGTTTGGCTGCAGATCGTTGTCCGCCAGGAAAGCGTGAACCATCTCCTCCAAAGAAGCGAATGCGCTGCTGCGAAATACGGCTTCGATCAGTGGGTTGCGATTGAAATCTTTGGTGTCTTCCTCAAAAACAGCCAGCACGGTCTTCGTGCCGCCAACATCACCGGCTAACAGCATGGCTCCTCATTTCCTCCATAGGCTCACAGTTTGTTTGTCGAGAAGTGAATCCCTTACCAGGCTTCGCTATGATTCAGACCCCTCTAAGATTCTCAATAGGGCCTCATACCGCTCTGTGCAATCAATACAATGCTCCAAATGACCCTTTACCAGGGGCATGATTCTTTGCGCATCTTGGCCATTGGCGGCCAATTCACTGTATTCATCGAGCAAATCGAGGGTTTCTTCACAGGCATACTCACCCTCCTTGGTCTGCTCGATTAGCAGCATCAAGCGCGTAAGAGACTTGTCGTTCAGGCTCTTTTCGAGATCGCCTGCCGGGGAATGCGCAGGATCCCGCTCGCCTAGGGGCGCCATGGGCGCGCCATCCTCTGTTTCACCCGAAAAAAAACGTCTGAGCCGGTCTACTATGCTGTTCATCCTGCTACTATGGACCTTCTGAAAGCTTCCTTTCTTACTTCATACGATAGGTTGAACAAGAACACTCAATGCTCAAATACGGCCAACACATCAGCCGAGCTCAACCCCTCTTCACTCAATAGTGCTTTTATCCGCAGACGGGCATCGTGCAGTAACTTATATACAGCATTTGGCTTCATATTCATGGAATTTGCCACCACGGCGGCTGGTTGGCCCTGGATGATGGAAAGTTGAATTACGCGACGCTGTTTTTCGGTCAGCTCCTCTTCAATGAGTCGATTCACATGCACCAGCATTTCGGTCTGTGCGCTAACTACCTCCGGCGTAGGATCCGGCGCGGCCGTGTAGCTCGGTGTGTAATCTCCATCTTCACTTTCTGTGAGCTGTTCAAGAGAAGCATCTTGCCATCTCTTGCGGCGCAGTTCAGTCAGGGCAATATGCACGGTAATCTTGTGTGCCCAGGTTGTGAATTTGCTGCGCCCGGCAAAGCTCTGCAGGTTGTCAAGGATCTTTAGGAGCGCTTCTTGAACAAAATCTTCGGCGAGCGAGTGGAATTCGGGAGCCGACGTGTCAACGCGTCCAAGTAAGCCGCGCTGCAAGCCCCCGTAGAGGATGCTGCGTAGATCTGCGAGGGCATCGTCTCGCGGAATTCCGGGTGCGCCCAGTGCTTGCAGCCATTCTTGGTTCGTTCGTTCTGTCACTGTTCTACTCTGTTTCACCGGTAAAAGGGGGAAGTATGGTTGACGCCAGCACTTGGGAACGACGCTGCCTATATGCCCTTAAAGCCGTGAAATCGATAACCCGTTCCTCGTTCGGCAAGGATATAGGTCGGTTGATTGTGATTCGGTTCTATCTTGCGGCGCAGTCTGTGGACATGGACATGTAGGCGATCTTCTTGCGCATCCTGTAGGGGCCAGATGCGGTCTAACAAGAACTCAGTGGTCACGATCCGCCCGGCATTGCGCACCAGAATGTAAAGAAGCCTTGATTCTGTTGGCGTCAAAGGCACAGGCTCGCCCTCTACGATTGCTTCCCTGCGCGGGAAATTGATGAGCAGCCGTTCGTCGATGCTCGTGGTAGCCTCGAGTGTGTAGTTGTAATCGCCCATGCGGCGCAGCACTCTGGTTACACGGGCGACGAGCTCGGGGCCGCCGAATGGCTTGACAATGTAATCTTCGGCGTGACGTTCGAGACCCTCAATGATTGTCTCTTCGTTGTCAACGGCCGTCAGCATTATCACGGGCATATCGCTAAACTCATGAACTGAGCGACAAAACTCAAAACCACTCATGCCCGGCATATGCAGATCAACAATAGCCAGATGGGGCAAACCATGTCGTTCGAGCAGCGTCAGCGCCTCTTCGCCGGAAACGGCCGTGGAAGTTTGGAATCCGGCTTGCTCAAGCGTTTGCTTGACAAGTCGAAGCGTGTAGGTGTTGTCGTCAACAACCAATATGCGCTGTATGTCAGGTGGTGCTTCGAGCATAAAAAAAGATCTAGTGTCTCTGCCTCATCGGTCCAGTATACCCAACAATAACAACTTAATCGACACACTTTCACACGGCTCTTGTAAGACAAATATCACTCTCGTGCCGCCCGGAAACGCAACTCGTGTTGGATTGTCAGGCATATCATTTCTGCTACAATCGGGCTCCGTTACCTTTGCCCATGGTTTGGCCATGTGTTATAAATGAAACAAAATTCACAATCATTTTTGGTTGTGAGGAGAAAGAGGGTACTACGTGAATTCTGAGTGGCAATTCATCATTGTGTTTGTGGTGCTTGCGCCTATTTTCCCACTAGCGCCAGTCATTGTGAACCGAATCCTTGGTCCGCACAGGCCAAATCCCATTAAGCAGCAAACGTATGAATGCGGTATTGAGACGGTTGGGGACACCTGGATCCAGTTTAAGGTCCAGTACTACATTTATGCATTGATATTTGTTGTATTTGATGTCGAAGCCGTTTTTCTTTTCCCGATCGCTGCCGCCTATGATCAGTTGGGTTTGTTCGCCATTTTTGAGGTGGCGTTGTTCGTGATTTTGTTGGCCGTTGGTCTTGTCTACGCCTGGAGCCGGGGTGTGCTCGAATGGGTTTAGGTACGCCGGCCAACAGAACGTATAGATTTGCCGCGGCGATAAGCGAGATACTCGCTTCCATAGCGAATAGATAGTATCGACCATCCGCACCACTTGCCTTTGAGAGTGTAGTTTTATGAACCTGCCCGAAATACCACCCCTGCTACAAGATATCATCGGCGCCGTTGTCATTTCAACAGCTTTGCTGCTGGTCGCCATTGTGCTCATCTGGCTGATGCGCAAGGTGATTGCGCGCATGCAGAAACGCATCGGTCCCAACCGCGTTGGTGGTCGATATGGGTTGATTCAGCCCATCGCCGACGTGATGAAGCTTCTGACTAAGGAGCAGATTACACCGGCCGGTGCCGATCGTTGGGCATATGAGTTGGCGCCCATCTTGATTGTTGTGGCTTCCTTGCTTGTTTGGGCAGTGATGCCTTTCGCTCCGGGTCTGATCGGCGTTGATCTCAACATCGGTCTCTTCTACATTTTGGCGGTTAGCTCTGTTTCTGTCATCACCTTTCTTCTCGCCGGTTGGGGTTCCAACAACAAATACGCCCTGCTGGGGGCATTTCGTGCCGTTGCTCAGCTGGTCAGTTACGAAGTTCCCTTCATCCTGGGTATGCTCGTGCCCATATTGCTGGCGCGTTCGATGTCGACGGTGAGCATCATTGAGAGTCAGACTGTGCCCTACATTCTTGTCGTCCCCCTGGCTGCATTGATTTTCTTCATCTCCGCCTTGGCGGAAACGGGGACGACGCCGTTTGACCTTATTGAGGCAGAATCAGAGATCGTGGCTGGCTTCCATATCGAATATAGTGGTATGAAGTTCGCGATGTTCTACTTGGCGGAATTCTTGGGGGCTCTTTTTATGTCAGCCCTCTTTACCACGGTATTTCTTGGCGGTTGGAATATACCCATCATCAACCTGATCATCTCCCTGTTTGGTGGTCAACCGATTGACCTGGCAGCGATGGGGTGGGCAGGAACCGCGATCGGCCTGCTTGTTTTCCTTACAAAGACATTCTTGGTCTATTTTGTCTTCTTATGGATCCGCGCGACATGGCCTCGCGTGCGTGTCGATCAAATCCTTGCCTTGAACTGGAAAACCCTGGTTCCAATTTCCCTGGTACTTATCCTTGTCGTTGCGCTGCTGGATAAATTGATTCCACCAGGAACAAGTGAATTGGTGCGCTCCGGTCTACATCTGGCAAGCAATATCCTGATCGCCTTTGTCGCCCTAGAGATTGCGCGGCGCCTTGCGCGGCGCAATCGTGCGCAGGAAACGGGACTGCCGGTTGTAGAAACCGGCACACAGGAAGTCGTCGAGGCGACTCCGGCACACTAAGCGAATCAAGGAGTCATCGAACGAATGGTTGAGCAAATTCTTTTTGTTCTCTTAGCGATTATTACACTGGGATCTGCGCTTGTCGTCGTAACGACGCGCAACCTCTTTCACGCTGCTCTGGCCCTGATGGTTTCCTTTGCCGGTGTAGCCGGCGTCTATATCACGCTTGATGCCGGTTTTCTGGCCATGGCGCAGTTGTTGGTGTACATAGGCGCTATCTCAATTTTGATTATCTTCGCCATCATGATGACCCGCCGGCTGATGCAGGCAGTAGAGCCCCCCTTCAATTCGCAGAGGTGGCTGGGTCTTTTTGGCGCCGCTGTTACGTTTATTGTTCTGGCCGTTGTTATGGGCCGCTACTGGCCGCGAACACCAAGTACGGACAATTTCCTGGCTTCGATTCCCTATGTCGATCCCGAAGTCATGAATGGCAGCGTGGCCAGACTCGGCGCCAGCTTTGTCAATCCCGATGCCTATGTGATTCCCTTTGAGGTCGCATCGGTGTTGCTGCTGGCGGCGCTTATTGGCGCCATTGTTGTCGCCTGGCCGAAAGCGGAGGACCAATCGTGATCCCTTTGTACTGGTATTTACTTCTTGCCGCTGCCTTGTTCTGCATCGGTATTTACGGTGTCTTCGCTCGCAGAAACGCGGTGGCTATCTTAATGGCCGTGGAATTGATGCTCAACGCGGTCAATATCAATCTTGTTGCCTTCTGGCGCTATCTGACGCCGGAAAGATCGTCGGGTATGGCCTGGGCCGTGTTTGTCCTGACCGTTGCTGCTGCAGAAGCGGCCGTTGGCCTGGCACTGATTATCTCTATCTATCGCAGTCGTGATTCGGTCATTGCTGAAGATATGGACTTGTTGAAGAATTAGTAGGTTGGACTTGGTGAAATGACACACGAAACTTTGACGATTCTAACCTGGCTTATCCCCGCAGGTCCGCTGCTGGCCTTCTTCTTGATCATCCTCTTTACGAATCGCAGCCGGACCTTGAGCTGGATGGTCGCCTGGGCCGGCGTATTTACGGCACTCATTCTTGGCTGGATTGTTGCTCTCAATGTCGCCGCGGAAGATATCCATCACCTGGAAGAGCATCCAACCGTTGTTGAGAGTGCTGTCGCCTGGATACCGATTGGCGACTTTTTTGAAGGAACGTGGATAAACATTGGCGTTGCCGTGGATCCGTTGACGTCCGTGACGTTGATCATGGTGACCTTTGCTATCACCATGATCTTTATCTACAGCGTGGGCTACCATAATTGGGGCGCGCCGCTGGGGAAGATTCTGGGTGTCCCCAACCATTTACAGGAAGAACCGCTGCTTTCACGATTCTTCGCCTTCATGAGTCTCTTTGCCGGCGCTATGTTAATCCTGGTAGTAGCCGATAACCTGCTGTTGTTGTTTATTGGCTGGGAGATAATGGGGTTCTGTTCCTATTCCCTTATCGGCTTCTGGTATGCGCGCGAGTACCATCTTGGCCCGGACGATATTCCCCATATCCCACCTTATAAAGCTTCTGTGAAAGCGTTCATGACTACGCGGGTTGCTGATGTGGTCATGCTGCTGGGCATCGTCTTCTTCTACTTCCAGTTCGGAACGCTCAATTTCAACGAAGCGTTCACTCCTGAAAGCTTGGACCATGTCCTAAACGCCATTGGCCCCCTGGCATTTGCGCTGATGACCTTGATGCTCTTTGCGGGCACGGTCGGTAAGTCGGCACAGTTCCCACTTCACGTGTGGCTGCCTGATGCGATGGAAGGCCCGACCCCGGTTAGCGCCGTCATCCACGCCGCGGCCATGGTTTCCGCAGGCATCTATTTTCTCCTGCGCATCTTCCCGCTGCTGGCCGTGGCTTCCGGACCCATGGGGACCGACGCTGTCAGTTTTGTCATTGCCGGAATAGGTGCTTTTACGGCTTTGTTCGCAGCCACAATCGCCATTTCGCAGAATGATGTGAAGGGTGTGCTCGCTTATTCGACTATTTCGCAGCTGGGTTTCATGGTGGCGGCGATTGGTATTGGCGGCTATGTGGCCGGCGCGTTTCACCTGATTACGCATGGTTTCTTCAAAGCTTTACTCTTCTTGGCTTCGGGCTCAGTCATTCATGGCATGGAGCATGGAGCTCATGAAGTCCACGATCACCATACCGACCCGCAGGATATGCGCAATATGGGCGGGCTGCGCAAAAAGATGCCGATCACGTTTTGGACGTTCTTGATAGGTGGTTTGGCTCTGTCCGGTCTGCCGCTCATTACCGCCGGCTTCTGGTCAAAGGATGAAATCTTTGCCGAAGCGTGGTACCTGTGGGAAAGCGACGGAATAATCCTGGCTCTGATTGTTTTCGTCATACTGGCCCTGGCCGCTTTCCTGACTGCCTACTACACGATGCGCCAGATAAGCATGACCTTCTTTGGCGAACCACGAACGCCGTTGGCTGAGAACGCCCATGAAAGCAACGCTTTCATGACCGTGCCTCTCATTCTCTTATCGGGGTTTGCCCTGGTGGCCGGCTGGGCAGGTATTCCTGAATCGTTCCCCATTGCCGGGTCCCTGGTAAACAATAACTTCTTTCACCATTTTGTGGGCTCAACGATATACAAGCTGATGGAAGAATTGTATGAGCTGCATCTTGTGGACCATCCCATTGAAACGCTGCCATTCAATTGGGAACCGTTGGTAACGTCTTTGGTGGTTGCTCTGGGCGGCCTCTTCCTCGGCTGGTGGATCTACGGCCGTAAACCTTTGCAAGAGGGAGATCCCGATCCCGTCGCCAAACCACTTGGCCCTCTGTACACATTCTTCTACAACAAATGGTACGTAGACGAAGTCTACGAACGCGTTTTTGTCAGCCCGACGGTCTATCTATCAGAGCAGATCGTGTATGAAACTATCGATAAGGGCGTCATCGACGGCATCCTCCATCTTGTTGCGCGCAGCTTCTATAGATTTGGCTATTATGTCAAGCGCTTCGAGGAGGTTGTTATCAGTGACGGGGTCGACTGGGTGAAGGATGGCTTCCTGAATATCTCAGAGGAATTCCGCCAGCTGCAGACGGGGCGCGTGCAGGAATACGCGCTTATCTCTGCCCTTATCGCTATGGCGCTGATCACAGTCGTTTTGCTCATCAATTTCGGCTGGTTCAGCCAACTCTTCTAAATAGCAGGAGAACCCATGGATTCCGCTTTGGCTACTAATGTCCTAAACCTGGCTATCTTCTCCCCGCTAATTGCGGCGCTGATCGTGTTCGTGATGCCGCAGGATGCCAAAACTGCCACACGTCGCCTCGCTTTCATCTTGAGCCTGATACCTTTGTTTTTCGTGCTCTATATGTGGCTCAACTATGATCGCTTTGCCGCCGACATACAGTTTGAGTACACGGCAAATTGGTTCCAGGCATTGGGATCGAGCTACCACATTGGTGTAGACGGTATAAGCTTGCCGATGCTTCTGCTGACGACCATCCTCACGCCTTTGGCGATTCTGGCTTCATTTACGATTGAGAAGCGGGTCAACGTCTACATGGCGCTGTTCCTGCTCATGGAAACCGCCATGCTCGGTCTATTCTCCGCCCTTGATCTGATGATCTTCTTCGTGTTTTGGGAGTTCGGTCTTGTGCCGATGTACTTCTTGATTAAGATTTGGGGGGGTGCAGATAGAGAATACGCTTCGTTCAAATTCTTCATCTATACCATGGCCGGCAGCCTGGGGCTCCTTCTGGCAATTCAAGTCATCGGCGTTTCCATGGGCACATTTGATATTCCCACGCTGATGGCTGAATGGGTCAATATTCCTTCCGGCGGCACATTGCCCAACACGAGCCTTTCGGTTGATGTGGTGAAGGGCGTCGCTTTCTGGGCCTTTGTTATCGCTTTCGCCATCAAGGTTCCCATCTGGCCGTTCCATACATGGCTGCCAGATGCGCATACCCAGGCACCAACGGCCGGTTCTATGATTTTGGCCGGTGTGCTGCTGAAGCTCGGCGCCTACGGTTTCTTACGGCTTGTCATTCCCCTGTTCCCGCAGCAGGCTAATCTGACGGCCGGGATTTTGGCGACATTCGGTATGTTGAGCATCGTCCTTGGCGGCTATGCTGCTTTTGGCCAGTGGGATTTCAAGCGTCTTGTGGCTTACTCCTCGGTGAACCACATGGGCTTTGTTGTCCTCGGCATTGCCGTATTCGCTTTCGCTTACGGCCGTATTGATCAGTTTACGGATCCGCGCATGCAGCTGGACGCGATAAAGGCCGCTAACGGCGCTGTATTCCAGATGTTCAATCATGGGTTGTCAGCCGCCGGCATGTTCTTCCTTGTCGGTGTTCTTTATGATCGCACGCACACGCGTGACTTGAAGAAGTATGGCGGCATTTGGTCCGTCTTGCAGGTCTATGGCGGTATCCTGATCTTCACGGCAATGGCTTCCCTTGGGCTGCCGGGGCTCAACGGCTTTGTCAGCGAGTTCCTGGTCGCTGCCGGCTCATGGAACATCTTCACCTGGCAGCTGGTGCTCTCTATGCTTGGCTTGATCATGACCGGAGCCTATATCTTGAAATCGATCGGCTACACACTTCATGGCCCGCTAAATGAAGAGTGGCGAGGTTTGCCAAAGATGACTATTCGCGAGCATCTGGTTATCTGGCCGCTAATGATTCTGATGCTCACGCTCGGCGTCTGGCCGCAGTGGGTGCTTGTATTTATCAACGACACAGTGACGAAAATCTTAAGCTAATTCGAGCAAGTGTTGTTATTGTTTAGTAACAAACAAACTGGGCAAAATCGATGGAATTTCCTTTCTTGTCACTCATAGCCTTATCGCCTTTGGTGGCGGCGGCTATCATGCTGCTGCTGCCCAAGGAACGGGGTGAGAATGCACGGATGATTGGCCTGGGGACGATGGTCTCCACGTTGGTCTTGTCTCTTTTCGTGTATATTTCCTACTATCAAAACCTTCCTATCCCCGGCACTCCCTGGGCAGAAACACTCGCTTTCGTAGAAGAGTACTCCTGGGTTCCCAGCATCGGCATCAACTATATCGTTGGCGTCGACGGATTGAGTGCAACGCTCGTCTTGCTAACTTCTATCGTGGGTCTGGGCGGTGTACTCATTTCCTGGAGCATTAGCGACCGGCCGCGTGAATTCTACGCCTTCTTCATGCTTCTAGTCGCTGGTGTACAGGGTGTCTTTATTGCTGTTGACGGCTTCTTGCTCTTCTTCTTCTATGAACTTGCCGTCCTACCCATGTACATCATGATCGTTATCTGGGGCTGGCCTGCCAGGCGTGAGTACGCTGCCATGAAGCTGACACTCTACCTATTGATTGGTAGTTTTGTTTCCTTCATCGCCTTCCTTATCCTCTACTTCCAGCTGCCGGAGCAGGGGTTGCCGGCCACCTTCGACTTGAGGGTCTGGTCGGAGGCAAGCTTCCCCTTTGATACACAGCTCATCCTCTTCATGCCGCTGTTCCTGGGGTTCGCTGTTTTGGCGGGTATCTGGCCGCTGCATAACTGGTCGCCTGATGGTCACGTCGCCGCACCGACAGCGGTTTCTATGATTCACGCGGGCGTGCTCATGAAACTTGGCGCCTATGCATCGATGCGCGTTGGCATCCAGATTTTGCCGGAAGGGGCCGTTTACTGGATGCCCTTTGTCATTCTGCTAACGCTTGTCAACGTAGTCTATGGGGCATTCGTGGCCATGCGGCAGACGGATATGAAGTACCTTATCGGTTATTCAAGCGTCAGCCATATGGGCCTTGTCTCCATGGGTTTTGCGGCGATGACCCTTTATGGTTTTCTCGGCGCCGGCATACAGATGGTCAGTCACGGTATCATGACGGCACTTTTCTTTTCTGTGGTCGGTATGATTTACGATCGCGCCCATACGCGTGATATGGAGGAGCTGAGCGGTATGCGCCGCGCGCTGCCCTGGCTGGTGATACCCTTTATCATCGGCGGTCTCGTTTCCATGGGCATGCCTGGCCTGTCCGGCTTCGTAGCGGAGTTTCCCATTTTCATGGGCGTTTGGGATGGAACGAGTATTAACCTCGATGCCGTATTCAGTTTGAATCCGTCCAGTTACTACAACTGGATCGCCATTATTGCCGCCTTGGGCATTATCATTACAGCCGCCTACATTTTGCGCGCGGTTAACAACGTCTTTTTCGGCGAATATGATGCGGATAAATGGCATGACATGCGGCCCATTTTGGGCATAGACAAAATTGCATTGATCATGTTCTGCGGACTCATGATCCTTATTGGTGTGGTACCGGATGTCCTGGCGCCCATCGTCGAGTCGGGAATGATACCCATTGTGGCGCGCGTAGAAAGCGCACAGCAGGTAGTGACTGTGATGGACAGTGTGCAAGTGGCTGCGATCAACCTTTTCCAACTGTTTGGAGGTGCATAAGTGGGCCCAAACTTCGATTCTACTTGGGTAGCAGCGCTGGCGCCCGAACTTGGGTTGCTCATCCTCCTACTTCTGGTCATCGCCTATGACCGCTTTCTGAAACCGGAAGATCTCCGCCGCGTGGGCTTGATGACTGCCTGGGGTGCTTTGATCACGCTCCTTGTTGTTCTCGGCACATGGCTTTTCTTCGATATGCCGAACAGCCAGTGGACATTGGACGAGAGCTTGATGTGGGGCGGCATGATCCGCTTTGACATGGTTTCCCTGGTTTTCTCGGTGATGTTCTTGATCGCCCTGATGCTTACCAGCCTGGTGGCGATGGATGTGCCTTACCTGCAGCGCAGCGAGTTCTACGCGCTGCTTATTGCCGCGGCTATCGGCTTCTGCCTGATGGGTGCCTCGGCCGATTTGATCATGCTCTATATTGCCCTGGAACTGGCCAGTGTCTCCTCATACATCCTGGCCGGGTTCGCGACCGGACAAGATCGGTCTGCGGAAGCGGGTATGAAGTACTTCATTTACGGTGCTTTCGCCACCGGCGTGATGCTCTACGGCCTGAGCCTGCTCTACGGCGTGACGGGAGAAACGAATATCTACGTTATTGGCGATCTTTTCGCCAGCGGCAACCTGCTGCCTGAAGTAAACGCCGTGGTCCTATTGGCCGCCGCCTTGTCATTTGTCGGCTTTGGTTTCAAAATAGCGGCCGTGCCCTATCATTTTTGGACGCCCGATGTCTATGAAGGAGCGCCGACCCCCTTTACCGCCTACGTTTCCACAGCCTCTAAAGCGGCCGGTTTCGCCATTGTCTTGCGCGTCTTTACGTCCGGCGCCTTCGGCGATATCAGCCGTTTCTCGCCAACCAATGCGCCGGGCTGGTGGGCCATGCTCGTATCCATCTGCATTATCACCATGACCCTTGGTAATCTGGTGGCCATTTTTCAGTCCAATATCAAGCGCATGTTGGCCTATTCAAGTATTGCCCAGGCCGGCTATGTGCTGATTGGCGTAGTCACGTTGACGCAAGCCGGGTCCGGCGCATCGATGTTCTACTTGTTGATGTACATCTTCACTAATATTGCCGCATTTGGCGTCATTATCCTCGTCAGCAATATTACCGGTTCCGATGAGATCAGTGATTTGGACGGTCTGAGCCGCCGCGCGCCCGGTCTGGCATTGATCATGCTCTTTGCGGTTCTTTCGCTGGGGGGCATTCCGCCGACAGCCGGATTCTTCGGCAAGTTCTTCATCTTCCGCGCGGCCGTCGACTCCGGGCTATGGTGGCTGGCCCTAATAGGGATATTGAACGCATTCATTGCTTTATACTACTACCTGAATATCATCAAGCACATGTACCTGTACAGGTCCGATGACGAAGAGATCGCCATTCCCGTTTCGCGGGCGGCGCAGGTCGGCCTGATTGTCTCCATTTTCTTTGTTGTATACCTTGGTATATTTGCCAACTCGGCCTACACCTGGACGCTGGAAGCGGCCGCTTCTTTCTTTCCCTGGATAGGCTAAGCGAGATTGCTGTGAGGGTCGTTTATGCTATAATGCCTAAGCAGCCCTTTTAAAGTAAAGAATTAGATAGTGTCACAAGACCCAAATCTTAGAAATGCGACCAGACTGGCGAACACAGTAGGTCAGGCAGGTTGTGCCACGGGGATAGTGGCCGTTATCATCATTGCCCTCTCCTTTGGCATCGGCTGGATGCTCGATGACCTATTGGGCAATGAACGCCGTTTTTTGACAATTGCATTTTTGCTATTAAGCTTCCCTGTAACACTGTTTGCCATGGTGCGCATCAGCCTATTTATCGTAGGTAGAGCGAACAAGGAAACCGACCGCATTGAACAAGAAAAGTATGAAAAGAAGGACGACACGATAACATGATTAAAAAGAGATACATTGTAATTCTCTGTGTTATTTTGCTCATCATCCTCGGATCGTTCGTCAAATTCACGAAACCGGTCTTGCCCTATATCCAGCTTCCTGGCGAGGTGTATCCCGGGACTCAGTACTGGCCCGTCATTGGCCAGTTATTTGGCGGACTAACCAACACATTTATGGCCTCTGTTGTGGCCTATGTGTTGATTCTGATTCTGATCTTGGCGCTGAGAGCAAGGTCGCGTACTGCGGATGAGGTGCCCACCGGATTTTACAATCTCTTCGAGATGGTCATTGAAGGCGCCTATAACTTCGCGGAGAATATCGCCGGCGCCAAAGTGAAGGATTTCTTCCCTTACTTCATGAGTATCTTGTTGATTATCCTGGTGACGAACTGGACGGCCCTGATCCCAGGGTGGGACAGCGTCGGTATTTGGGAGTACAAGCCCCATTTCCTGGCTGAAAAGGCGACCAAAGCGCTGGAAGAACGCGCAGAATCTACTGGCGTACATTTGGACGAGCACGAGATTGAAGAGTTCTTTCATGAGCAGGAGGTGTTTTTCGACGCGCAGAATGTAGGCGATCTCAACAATGGCAACGTTCTCTTGTTGAGTAACGTTAATATTGATCCCAATGCTCCGATCGAAACGAATGCCTTGGGGCAAAAGATTGGCAACAATCCGCAGGCTGCAGACTGGACGATTGTGCCCTTTCTGCGACCCGGGGCGACGGATCTGAACTACACCCTCGCCTTTGCGCTCATTGCCATGTTCATGGTCCAATTTTATGGCTTTAAGTATCTAGGTGCGCGTGGTTACTTGGCCAAATTCTTCCCCTTTATTGCCCCCGGCTATGGGGCAGAGGTGGCCGCGAATCCTATCAAGGCAATCGATCCGGCGGTGGGCCTGCTGGAATTGATCAGCGAGTTTTCGAAGATCATCTCCTTTGCCTTCCGTTTACTTGGGAATATCTTCGCCGGCATGGTGCTCCTTTTCGTCATGGCTTTCCTGTTACCGGTGGCCAATGTGGCCTTCTTTGGCCTGGAGTTTTTTGTGGGTTTGATTCAGGCGCTTGTGTTTGGCCTGCTGACGCTGATCTTTATGAGCAGTGCAACGACCAGCCACCATGGGGATGAACATTAACATGGGCTGCCGGTTAAGTATTTTGAATAAGAAACAATTGATTTGGTAAGAATTAACTTAGTTGGAGGAATTTCGCATGGATGAACAAGCTGCACTAGCTCTGGTTATTGGTCTGAAAGCAATTGGTGCGGGCCTGGCCATGTTGGGCGCTATTGGTGCCGGCGCCGGTATTGGTATTTTGGTTGGCGGCGCGGTACAGGGTATTGCGCGCAATCCGGATGCCAGCGGTGACATTCAGACAAACATGATTCTCGGCATTGCGTTTGCTGAGGCGATCGCCATTTATGCTCTGGTTGTTGCGCTTATTATTCTGTTTGTTCTTTAAATTCAAACAAGATGCCAATGTGATAGACAACCAATTTGGGGAAAAGTGATATGGATAAATTAGGCATTAATCTAGGCTACCTGATAATGCAGATATTGATCATTGTGGTCATGATGCTCCTGCTGAAGGGTCTGGTCTACAAGCCAATCATCAAGATTCTTGAAGAAAGAAAAGCACGTATCGCCAAAGGCATGGAAGATTCGCGGCAGGCGGCAATCGCCCGCGACAACGCGGATGCTGAAGCAGAGAAGATCATGGACGAGGCGCGCCAGGAAGCAGTGCGTATTCGCCAGGACGCTGTGATGCAGGCGGAAGAGACAGCGAAAGCGATTGAGTCGAAGGCTAATGAAGAGGCGAAAGAGATAGTCGCCAAAGCTGCTGAAGACGCCAAGGAAGAGCGCAACCGCATCCTTGCTGATTTGCGTGGCCAGGTCGCGGCGATTTCTATCGCTGCCGCCAACAAGCTGGTCGGTGAATCGCTGGACGAGAACCGGCAGCGCCAACTTGTCTCTGAATTCTTTGCCAAGGCCCCCGATCAGGTCACCGCGTTTGCGGCTGAAGGGGGCAAGGCGGAAGTTACCAGCGCTTTGCCACTGACTGATAGCGAGCAGGCGGACATCAAGAAGAAGCTGAAGGTGGCGGAGGTCAGCTTTAGGGTTGATCCAACAATTCTGGGCGGCGTAATCGTCCGCGTAGGTGACCAAGTGGTTGATGACAGTGTCGCCAGCCGCATGAGTGCGCTTACTGAGTCATTAAACTAGAAAGAAAAAGTGCGGCAGTCTCTAGCTGCCGAACTCTCGTTAATCTGAGGAAGAAGAATTAAAACAGGGGTGCCGCGGCCGTTTAGGCTGGATACTTGCACCAATACTAGTAGGCCAGGGTCGCCGCCCTGGCCTATTTTTTGTCATTTCGTCTTAACATGTTTGCCCGCCTACATTCTTTCGTGTTCAATAGCGCAAAATCCAGGCCAGCAAGGTGGTTAAGGATCCATGGAAGAGCCCGATCTAACTGAACCAGTTGTCACACCCAAGCCGACCTTCACCGATCAGATGCGTGTCTATACAGCACCGCTGATCGATCCCATTGTAACATTCTTGGCACACTACAAGATTTCGCCCGATGTCTTGACCGTCGTGGGCATGCTGGCTCATTTTTTCCTGGCATATCTCATTGCTATTGGCGAATTTCGTTGGGCCGGCGTCGCCATGATATTCTTGGCGCCGCTGGACGCACTGGATGGCGCACTGGCGCGCAAGTTGGGCCGCAAACAGGGGGGTTTTGGCGCCTATCTGGACTCCACTCTCGACCGGCTCGCGGAAGTGATCCTGTTTGGCGGGTTCATCGCCTACTACTTCTCCATAGATGATCCCATGATGCTTGCTGTCGCCTATGTCGCCGTAACGGGATCATTGATGGTCAGCTATTCTCGCGCCAAGGCGGAATCACTTGGCTATGAAAACAAGGTCGGCATCGCCAGCCGCGTTGAACGTTATCTCCTGATGATCATCATGCTGATTCTCGGCTGGCCGCAGGTTGCCTTGATCATTCTTGCTGCAGCCACCTACTTCACGTTGGGGCAGCGCATGTACAGCGTCTGGAAGCAGGAGTACGGGCAGAGTGACAGTTGAGCGGAAGGCATGACGGCAGCAAGCGATTCTAAATGGCCGCGCGTACAGCCTTATTGGCTGGCCATTGCCCTCATCCTGCTCTTTGCCCTGGCCCTATTCCTCTACCATCTGCTGAGCGGAACCACTCCCGATCGTGTCGCCATTCATATCGAGGCGCTCGACTTTGACATCTACTGGTACGGAATTTGGATCATTACGGGCATCGCCCTCGGCTGTTGGGTGGTGGCTGCGCTTGCTTCTGAACGCGCGCAGGCGGTTTTCGTGCAGAGTGTGCCTGAAGATGTCCGCCGGCAGCCGCTTGCATTTCTTGGTTTGCCGCAAGACATAGAAGAAAAGGTGACCAAGAAGGGAGTCACCGATACCGGCGAATTCTTGTATTTGTGGGGATTCGATCCGCGCAACCTTGGGCTGAAGAAAGAGGAGATTTCCGCCGTCCACGACCTGCTGCTGGCGCAGCCTTGGGTAGAGAGCGTTTGGCTAGATGATGCGCCCTGGCGCATCTGGGATGCGGACCATGTTTGGAACGGCATTATCTGGGCGCTGGCTCTGGGCATCATCGGTGCGCGCCTCTATCACGTGCTGACGCCATCACCCAGTATGGCAGAAAGGGGCATTGAGTCGGCGCTGGATTATTTTCGCAGCCCATACCAGTTGATCAATATTCGTTCCGGCGGTCTGGGCATCTATGGGGGCATTGCCGGCGGCGCGCTTGGCCTGTTTATCTATTCGCGGCGGGCGCGAATTCCCACGCTGGCCTGGGCGGATTTGGCCGTGGTGGGGCTGGCCCTCGGCCAGGCGATTGGGCGCTGGGGCAATTTCTTTAACCAGGAGCTTTACGGCCGTCCTACAAATCTGCCCTGGGCGGTGACCATCGATCCCCAATATCGCCTGCGTGAGTATGTTGATTTCGAGCGATTCCAGCCTGCCTTCCTTTATGAATCACTTTGGAGTTTTCTCTCTTTCTTGCTGCTTTACTATTTGACCAGGAAATATGAGGGAAAGGTTCTGCCTGGTGAAATCACTGCGCTCTATCTCATCCTCTATGCGATCGGCCGTTCGCTGCTGGAGATGGTGCGTCTGGACAGCCGCACGGTGAGCCTTGCCGGCCTAGACACTGGTGTGGCCGTGGCCACGCTCGTATCCATTGTCATCGCTGTCCTAGCTGCGCTGCTGGTAATCGTGCGCCGCGCCCGACTTGGGCGGGCCTCAGCCTGACACTCACTACCATGATCATAGATAAATCGTCGCTGAAACGCGTTTCACGCCCTGCCCGCAGCTTGGTACACTTCTAATCATGGCCAACAGAAAACAGGGGCCCATCTGGGCTGCCTTGATCGCCCTGCTCTTCGTCATACTAGCTGTCGCGCTGGGCTGGCGGATTGTCAATGGCGACAGCTCGCTTCTGCGCGATGCGCTCGTCAAGGATCCGCTGATCACGCCCAATGCGGACGGACTTGCCGATGCGACGCAGATCAGTTACACGCTGTCACGCAATGCCGGCGTCTCAATCTACTTCGAGAATGAAGAGGGCGATCGCTTCTATTTCCGTGAAGACAAACCACGTGGTACTGGCGACTACAAGGTCCTTTTTAGCGGTGTCGTTGACGGATACCGTCTGGCGGATGATGTTCTTGAAGGGGAGATCCTGTCCCGCCTGCTGCAAGATGGCATTTACACATGGACTATTGAAGCCACGGACGAGACGGGCCATGTTGAGGTCCAGCAGGGGGAGCTCACGATAGCGGATGCGGATTCAGCACTGCCGGAGATGCGTGATTTTTCCCTGGATAAGCAGCTTTTTACACCCAATCGCGACGGGATATCTGATCGCATACAGGCCCAGTTCTATTTGAGCAAAGAGGTGGATGATCTGCGCGTCTTTTTGCAGATGCCTGACGGGGCGGAGGTGCCGATTTCTGAGTTGGAACGCGACATCCCAGCTAAAATGCCCGGCCGGCATGTCTATGATTACGAGGGCGGCGTTGACAATGGCGCTACGCCGCCGCCGGACGGCACGTACCCGATCATCGCCGTTGCGCGTGATCTGGAGGGCCAGCAGGTCCGCGTAGAAGACAGCTTGACGATTCAATATGGGGGCGTTCCCCGTGCGGATATCTTTGCTCCGCCGGCCGGCGATACGCTCGAGTTTGAGGCAACGGCCGTAGCCCTGTGTGACACTATCTACTTTACGATGACTGTGGAAAACTACGGCAACACGCCGATCCGTACCACCGGCCCCGAGCCGGGCACCATCTACGACTCTGACTGGAATTATAACACCCTGGGCTGGCATACGGAGTCCGGCGCCTGGCGTGCGGCTATCGGCTTCGAAAATGAACTGACCAATTACCCCTTCCGCTGGGCCGTCGGCAATCCTGAGGAGCTGCAAGAGATCGATGGTTATTACTACCTGATGCCCGGCGATCGCGCGCTGATCACGGGTGGTATTCGTGTCGTTGGCCCATTTGGAGACCGCAATCCCCAGCCGATGTGGGCTGGTTTGATCCATGAAGATGTGGAGATATCCGAATTCAACAACCGCGTTGATCCGCAGCAGATACGGGTTGATCTAGCGGATGAAGCCAACCGCCAGATCTGTACGCCGCGCGAAATCCCCCTCAAGAACCTGCCCTCATAGATTTACCGCAAAGCTTGTTTTCGAAACAAATGGCATCTGAGCTGTCACAATCTCACGCGATAAGTCAGGCAAAAGTGGTGACGTTTATCACTTGCCAGATCGAGGGATTAGCGGTTAAATAATGATTGCAGCGTCCGCTGCCGGGGTGAGGAAATCCCCATTGAGCAGAGAAGGATTTGCCTGTAGGTAGCCCCGCTTAATGGTATGGCGTGACCCGGAGACCGGGTGCAGAAGCTGTTGGTTCCGGCACGCTCCTTTATTTCCAATTCAAGGAGGAAATATGTCTAAACGAACAGTTAGTTGGCTTGCCGTCATTCTTCTCGTGTTCGCTGTAGCTCTTGTCGCTTGCCAGCCCCAAACAGTGGAAGTAACACGTGTCGTAACCGAGACCGTTACCGAGACCATCACGGAAGAGGTTCCGGTCGAGGTAGAAGTTGAAGTACCTGTTGAAGTAACGCGTGTCGTGACCGAGACGGTTACGGAAACCGTTGTTGAAGAGGTCGAAAAGGCGCCCTTGGGTTCGGAAGAGCGCCCAATCCAGGTGCTTTTCGTTCCCTCCGTGGAAGCGGACGCCATCATTTCCGGTGGCGAAGTCCTGACTGAGGCTCTGACCGAGGCGACTGGTTTGAACTTTGAAGTAAGCGTTCCCACCAGCTATGCAGCCACGATCGAAGAGATGTGCGCTTCACCGGAAGACACAATCGGCTTCATCCCGGCGCAGGGCTACGTGTTGGCCAGTGAGCGCTGTGGCGTTACCGTTGGCGGCGCGGCCGTCCGCTTTGGTCTGCCCTGGTATGCGGCGCAGTTCGTTGTGCCCATGGACAGCCCCTACGAGTCCGTTGAAGACCTCGCCGGGCTAACCTGGGCGATCCCCGATTTTGGTTCAACCTCCGGTTATCTCTATCCCCTTTCGATGTTCACGGAATTGGGCATTGAGCCTGGCGAAATCGTCGAATCCGGCAGCCACAACAACGCCATGCTGGCTGTTTACAATGGCGAAGCTGATTTCGGCACAGCCTTTTTCAGCCCGCCTTTGCTGCCTAACTACGAACGTCAATGGACCTTTGGCGCTGATGATCCCGAAATCTGGCGCGAAGCCGGTGTGAGCCCGGAGCGCAACGAAGAGGGCCGCACATTTGTCGCCGGTGGGCCGGATGAAGGTGGTTACCGGGTCTTGGACGCGCGCTCCGCCGTTTCCGATACGGCCCCGGATATCTTTGATACAACGCGTATCTTGGACCTGACGCCGCAGATCCCGAACGACACGATTTCCTTCGGTCCCGAGTTCCCGCTGGCAACAGCGGGCGAGATTGTGAAGGCCCTGGCTGCTTTCACCGAGTCCGAAGCGTGTCTCGAGTCTATCTGCTCCGATGAGTTCTACAACTGGACCGGTCTTTCGCAGGTCAACGACAGCTTCTACGATCCTGTCCGCGCCGCGATGACCAACCTGGGCATTACGGCTGAAGACGTTTTTGGCGGCTAAGCCTCGTCCATTCTAGTTGAAAAGGCCGGGTAGGCGGCTGCCGTCTACCCGGCTTCTTTTTTCATTTCGCAAACAAGTTTGGTTCCATTGCCGGCGGCAATGTATCTTGGCGGACTTCACTTCCGCCGTTTTTTTGAGCCGGCAACGGATTCTTCCAGGTAGGGGGTCCTTGTGCTCCGCGTTAAAAATCTCACCAAAGTTTATGATGATGGCACCGTCGCCCTGAAAAACGTCAGCTTTGAAGTGCCCGATGGTGAATTTGTGGCCGTGATCGGCCTCAGCGGCTCGGGCAAGAGCACCTTGCTGCGCTGCATCAATCGCCTGATCGATCCCACAGAGGGTGAGATCTGGTGGAATGACACGCAGTTGTCTCATATTACCGGGGAGGAACTGCGCCGTGCGCGCCGGCGGATTGGTATGATCTTCCAGCATTTCAACCTGGTCGAACGCTCTACTGTACTCACAAATGTGCTTAGTGGTCGTTTAGGGTATGTCAATCCCCTGGCCAGCATACTAAATCGTTTCCCGCAAGAGGACATCGAGCGCGCCCATGCCAGCCTGCACCGCGTCGGCATCCGCGACAAGGCGGACAATCGCGCTGACGAATTAAGCGGCGGTCAGCGCCAGCGCGTTGGTATTGCCCGCGCGCTCATGCAGGAACCGGAAATGATCCTCGCCGATGAGCCGGTAGCGAGCCTTGATCCCGCGCTGGCGCACAGTATTATGCGCCACCTCCTGCAGATCAATCAGGAGGACGGGATCATGGTCCTTTGCAGCTTGCACTTCCTGGATCTTGTGCAGCAGTACAGCACGCGCGCTATCGCACTCAATGATGGTGAACTGGTCTTTGACGGCACGCCGGACGAGATCGATGATCAACGCTTCATAGACATTTATGGCCAGGAAGCGGAACGTATTGGCTGAATCTGTGTGATCGCCTGGACAAGAGCCAACAGAATTGTGTTTGTCGGAATTGCGCGTGGTAAAGGTTGATGAAAGAGGAAAAAGAGCAAAGCAAACGATGGAAGCGATTGCGCAACATCTTTATTGGCATCGCTATTTTCCTCCTGTTTGCCTATGCCGTCAGTGTGACGCGCGTTAATCTGGAAGAGCCGCTCGAGCCCAAACGACAAGAGAACCTCGTGGGCTTGCTGCGCGAACTGGCCAAGCCCGATCTGTTCACCTATAACACGGAAACGGCGAGCATCGACATGTCGATCCGCATGCCTTGCCCGGAAGCGGTAAAGGCGTCGCAGATCACCAGCAATGGGCGGACATTAACGCTCTCGCCGAACTGTGCCACGACGACTCAGGACCCCTGACGATGACGGGCACGGGGTATCCTCCGAATGCGAAGGGCGTGATTGCCTGGCATCCTGCGGGAGCGACTACGATTCGCCGGCTGAGCGAATTTCGCGCCGATGATGAGGGTAATTTTGTGGCCGATTTCACGATGCCAGACATTCGCGAAACGGCCGAGCCGCAGCGTATTGAAGTTGCGGAGATATTGAGTCGTCGTATCACGGGTCCCAGCCCTACAACCATTGAGACCTTGCAGCGTATGCTGGAAACGATCCTGATGGCTTTCATGGCCTCGACATTGGGCACCATCCTGGCTGTTCCCATTTCGTTCCTCGGCGCCCGCAATATCATGCAAGATATCGGCACCCCACTGGGTTCTGTGATGGTGGCCATCATTGCTCTGCCGATTGGCGGCGTCCTCGGTTGGCTGCTGGGCAGTGGGGTTTCTAACCTAGCGGATTCATTGGGCAGTTCCATTCTCGTCGGTTTGGGCGGCTTCATCGTCACTATCCTCTTGATGATCCTCGTCTGGTGGTTTGGCGGGAGGATTATGGCCGGCAGAAGCAGTGACATTTCCGGCTGGCTGGCCTGGTTACGCGTGCTTCTTGCTGCTGCCTTCGGCCTCCTGGCGCTCAGTTTACTGGCGCAGTTGGGGCTGGTGTTTGGCGCCTGGCTGCGTGATATCCTCGGATTCTTCTCCTTCATCGGCAACTTTATTTACGTCGTTTCTGATATCGTCCGCGTCTTTTTGCCCTGGTTTGTCGCCCTCTTTGGGGCTGCCCTGGCCGCCCTCTATGGCAGCCGCATTGGACAGGAAACAGTCTTGCGTATGTCAGAAGGCTCGGCGCGGTTATTTACCGCGCTTCTGACTGTGATTGGAACGACCCTGCTTATTTTTGGCATAGGTTATGCCGTCAACTGGATTTGCCTTTTGGGCATTTGCAGCCTCCTGCCCCAGGAAACGCCCTGGCTCTATTTATCCCTGGCTGTCCCTGCTCTGATCATTGGCTTGATAGCCGCGCTGCTCTCTTTGCGTGTGCCGCCCAAACAGGAACTGCCCACAGGCATGGCAACTTACACAACAACACGGACTATCCTCAATGTCTTGCGCGCCATCGAACCGGTGATCATGGGTTTTGTGCTCGTCATCTGGGTGGGTATTGGTCCTTTTGCCGGCGTCCTGGCGCTCATGCTCCACTCTATCGCCGACCTGGGCAAACTCTTTTCTGAGCAGGTCGAGAATATTGACGAAGGGCCGGTGGAGGCGATCACGGCCACGGGGGCTAACAGTGTACAGATGATAAACTTCGCTGTTGTGCCCCAGATTGTGCCCCATTATCTCGCCTTCATTTTCTATCGTTGGGACATCAATGTACGTATGTCCACAATCATTGGTTTTGTGGGCGGCGGCGGCATTGGCCTTGTGCTGTTCCGCAGCACGAATTTAACGCAGTATCAGCAGGCCAGCGTCATGGTTATCGCCATTGCTCTCGTCGTTACGCTGCTTGATCAGGTTAGCTCCAGAGTTCGCAAACGGATTATCTAGATGGAAACAGCATCCCCCCAAAGGCCGGGCGTAACGCAGTGCGCACTATTTTAATCATCTTGGCTATCCTGCTGGTATTTGCATTTGCCGTGCAGGCGACGGATATCAATCTGGAGAAGCCGCTTGACCCGGTTCGCCAGCAAAACGTCCTGCGCGTTATGCGCCTGCTTGCCGATCCCGATCTGGTTAAAGTGGATGCGGAGACGGGCCGATGGGGAATGAGCGAAGCGACCCGCGTGACCATTGAGCGCATTATTGAGACGATATTCATGGCTCTCCTTGCTTCGACGGTGGGCACGATTTTGGCTGTGCCGGTCTCGTTCTTCGCGGCGCGTAACTTGATGGAACCGGTCACTGCACCCTTGGCAGCGATCATGGCCGCTGTTGTGGCCCTGCCCGTTGGCGCATGGGTGACATGGCAGATCACTTCCCTGATCGCGGGTCTGGCAGCCGCGATCGGCGACTATTCAATGGCATTGGCGGTCGGTGTGCTGCTGCTCACGTCCGCGGCCCTGTGGCTGTTATGGCACGCGTCGGCCAGCGCCGCTATTGAAGAGGGAGCGAGCATTAGCAAGAATATCCTTCTCGTTGTGCGCATCCTTATCACCCTCTTCCTGGCCATTCTGGGCGTCTCCCTTCTGGCGCTCTTGGGGTTGGCGTTTGGTGAATGGTTGGAAGAAGCACTCAATCTCTTCTGGTTTGTCGGCAACTTTATCTATGTGAGCGCCGATTTTGTGCGTGTCTTCCTACCGCCGCTTCTGGCTCTCCTAGGTGGGATGTTGGCGGCTTCCTACGGCAGTCGCTACGGGCAGGAGGCTGTCTTAAGTCTGGGCACGACACCGGCGAAGATCCTGACGGCCGTGTTGACAGCCCTAGGAACAGGCATCATCATTTTCGCCATCGGTTCCTTCTTCAATTGGCTGTTTGAGTTTGACCATCCGCAAGACTGGACCAGCACACCGGCGCTAATCGGCGGCGCGATAGCCGGTTTGCTGTCCCTTCTGCTGACGCCGAAACAACCATTTGGCATCGGCATGCTCATCTACACGGTCGCGCGCAGCATCCTCAACGTCTTGCGGGCAATCGAACCGCTTATTATGGCCATTGTCTTTGTGGTCTGGGTTAGTCTGGGCCCCTTTGCCGGTATTATGGCCCTAACGCTCCATTCAATCGCCGCCCTGGGCAAGCTGTTTTCTGAACAGATTGAAGGTATCGATGAAGGCCCGGTGGAGGCGATTACGGCGACCGGCGCCAATCGTCTGCAAACGATCGGCTACGCCGTGGTTCCGCAAGTTGTTCCGCCGTTTACGGCGTTTGCCCTTTATCGTTGGGACATCAACGTGCGTATGTCGACGATCATCGGCTTCGTCGGCGGCGGCGGCATTGGTTTTGTGCTCAGCCAGAACATCGCCCAACTTCGCTACCGGCAGGCGGCGGTGATGATGCTGGCTATCGCGATCGTCGTTATCTTGCTGGACTATGCCAGTTCCAGCATCCGCCGCCGCATCATTTAGCCAACCCGGCGGCCGGCAGCACTCCTTCTATCCCTCAAAAGAATAACCATCCTTAAGCAGGAGTAAATATCATTGGCTGGCCTGCGGGCCGACGTTACACTAGCCATGACTTATCTTAACATTTAGATTGCTGGCGTCAGAAAGAAACCCCACGCCAGTTTCTTGAGTGGTTTTGTTATGCTGCGAACGATTACGGCCGTACTGCTGATGGGGCTGGCAACGCTTGCGGCGTGCCAGTCAAACCAAGGTGTTGTCGAAGTTACACGATTGGTGGAAACGGAACAGCGGGTGGAAGTAACCCGCATTGTTTCGGAGACGATTGTGCAAGAGGCAACGCGCCTCGTCATCGAAGAAGTCGAAGTCGAACTCTTAGTAGAAGTCACGAAACAACCGTTGGGCAGTGACGCCCGTCCGGTACAGCTCTTGTTCCCTCCGCGTTTTGAGGCGGACTTAGTCGCCCGGCGGGGCGTTCCGTTGGTTGAGGCATTGTACGAAGCAACTGGTTACCAGTTTAGTGTGGGCGTCCTGGATAGTGAGCAAGCTGTGATTGATCTGATGTGCGCGGCACCCGTCGATACCATAGGGTTCTTATCACCGGTTGGTTACGTATTGGCCAATGACCAATGCGGCGTGCAGATAGGAAGCGTGGCTGTTGACAGTGATGGTTTGGCTGCGAAGACGGGCATGATGGTTACGCGCGTCGACAGCGACCTGGATGAGCTTGCCTCCGTTCAGGATCAGCGATGGGCTGTGTCAGATGAGAACAGTCTTTCCAACTCACTCTATTTCCAGGCGATGCTTAAGGAAGCGGATGTTGAGGTTGGCGAGGCAGTTCCTGTGGCCGGCGAGAGTGTAGCGATGCTGGCTGTTTATGAAGAGGATGTAGATTTGGCCACGGCCGAATTTATCCCTCCTATCCTGCCTTTCGAAGAGACCGTCTGGGACGGCGAAGTTGACGATCCCGAACCGTGGCGAGCATTGGGCTTGGCGCCTGAACGAAGCCCAATTGGCTATGTGCGCGTCAATGGCGACCCACAAAATGGCGGCTATCGCGTCCGCGATGCCCGCTCGCGCATCATTGATGTCGCGCCGCAGATATTTGATGAAACGCGGATCGTGGCCCTCAGTGCGCCGATTCCCAATGAGACTGTTGTCTACGGGCGTGATTTCCCGCTGGCGATGGCCAGGCTGCTGGAAGCTGAACTCACACGGTTTACGGACATGGAGGCCTGCCAATTATCGCTCTGCTCCGTTGACTTCTATGGCTGGACTGGCCTTGTCCCTGCCGTCGACGAAATGTATGAGCCTGTGCGTTTTGTTCGCGAAACGCTTGAGCTAGATGCGGATCAATTACTTGACCTATCACAATGAATGATATGAACGGGAATGCGGGCATGATTGATGTGGCGATCATCATCGTCAGCTGGAATGTCAGAGAGTATCTCGCTGATTGTCTGCGGTCGGTGTACAACGACCTGGCAAGGTCTAAGTACCGCGCTGAAACTTGGGTGGTGGACAATGCCTCGACTGATGGCACCGTTGCCCTGCTCAAGGATCTGTATCCCCAGGTTCACGTGATGGCGAACGAAACGAACCTCGGCTTCGCGGCAGCTAATAATCAAGGGATGCGGGCCGCTGCCGCCGCCAATCCACGCTATTACTTCTTGCTTAATCCGGACACGTTTGTCAGGCCGGGAGCGCTAGATGAATTGGCGGCTTGTCTCGACAGGCGGCCAAAGGCGGGCATTGCTGGCGCGCGCCTGATATTCGGCGACGGCCGCTTTCAACACAGCGCTTTCTATTTTCCCGGTCTCGGCCAGCTGATGTTTGACTTGATGCCCATGCCCTCCCGCCTTTATGAAAGTCGTCTCAATGGCCGCTACGCGCGGCGTCGCTACCAGCCACGCCGCAAACCGTTCAAGGTGGATCACCCCCTGGGCGCGACGATGATGGTGCGTGCCGACGTAGCCGAGTCGACGCACGGCTTTGATGAATCCTTTCATATGTATTGCGAGGAAATTGATTGGAGCTGGCGTGTGCGTGAAGCGGGATGGGAGATCTATACCGTCCCGTCGGCCGAAGTGATTCATTATGGGGGAGAAAGCACCAGCCAGGTGCCGGCCGATTCGGTGGTCAACCTGTGGCAGAGCCGCGCCATGCTGTACCACAAACATCACGGCCGTTTTCGTAACGCGCTTGCTGCCCAGTTGGTCAGGCGATCGATGAGGCGCATGGCCAGGAGTGCCAGCGATCCGGATTTGCGCCAGGCTTACAACAAGGTAGCAACTATCTGGTCCTCCAATGGCAGAAAATGAGCCGTCATTCACGCATGTGACGTCGTCCAGCGTTGAACCGGAACACCGCCGGCCGCCGGCACGCCCCCTCAAACTAACGGCCATCGTTCTAACCTATAACGAAGAGAAGCAAATTGCAGAATGCGTAGAGAGCCTTGCCTGGGCTGATGAGATTCTCGTCTTTGATTCCTTCAGTGAGGATGAAACCGTCACCGCGGCCCGAGCAGCCGGGGCGACCGTTCTACAAGCTCCTTTTGAAAACTATGCCCACCAGAGGAATGCCGCTCTGGATGCTGTGGAGACGGATTGGGTTTTCTTTGTCGATGCCGATGAACGCGGCACTGTGGAGCTGGCGGCGGAGATACGTCGCGTCATTCGCGAGCGGGCTGAGAATGCCTGGTATGTACCGCGGCACAATATCATCTTCGGCAAACTAATGCGTGGAGCGGGCTGGTACCCCGATTACCAGCTGCGCCTGCTGCGCCACGGCTTTGTCTCTTTTGAACGTCCCGTTCATGAAATCGCGAATGTACAGGGTGAGAAGGGACATCTGCGTAATCCTCTTCTTCATTACAACTACGAGGACAAGCAGCAGTTCCAGGCCAAACAAGGGGTATACACCTCCTACGATGCCGGCATTCTTTTTCAGGACGGTGTGCGCCCACGACCACAAAACTTTTTCTTGCAGCCCTGGCGCCAGTTCTGGTGGCGCTTCGTGACGCTTGCGGGGTACAAGGATGGCCGGCAGGGCCTGCGCCTCAGTATCTACATGGCCTACTATGAAGCGGTTAAGTACCGCAAGCTGGCCCAACTCTGGCGCCAAAGTAGGTAGGAAGGCCGCAGCTTCTCGTTCTATGTGATGGGTAGATTCAGGACTTCATGATGAATATTGCTGTTGAATGTACGATTGGCCGCAAGGGCCGTGTGTGGGTGCGACGCATCAAATTGGATGAGGCGTGGCTTGTCGTTGAGCAGGGACGGCAGTGGCAGGATGAGGCCGGCCGGCATGTTCTGGTCATGCACGCGGATGGCAGCGTCGATGAGCTTCTGCTTTCGGGGCGTACCCTGCGTTGGGAGCTGCTGCCCAGCAGAGGCGGCCGGCAAATCGTGTGAGTTCAGCTTCCCCGACTCTGTCAGGCGAGGGCGGGCAGGATCACGTAGTACAGCGCGTAGAGATCTAAGAGGATGAGAAAACAGGCCAATCCCAAGGGGATGGCATAGACGAAATTCGGCCAGCGCTGCCGCAGGGGACGGCTCCACAGGCCAAGGCCGACAGCCAGCCCAATAGAAATGGGGATGAGGGCTGGAAAAAGATAGCGCCCCTGGTGCTGGACGAACTGCAGATTGTAGGTGACGTAGACCCCTGCGGTCAGCAGCAGAAGCGAAGGCAAAATGAGCAGCGGCGCGCTGTACTCCTTCAGCCGTTTGCGCTCGACGAACCCGGCCGAGATCACGCCGGCCATGACAATGCCCGTGAATACCCACAACAATGGATAGAGCCAGGATGGGTGCGTCATGGGCACTGTCATCCAGCCGAACTGACCCCAAAAGCTGTTGAAGGTTGTTTCCAGGAAACGCACAGCCGTTCCGCCAAAGCCATAGTGGGTGATCCAATCAGCCGTACGTGGTTGGCCGACGACGACGGCATTGTGACGCTGCATGCCCAGGACATCGAGGCCGCCATAGACAAGCGCATTACGCCCCCACCACAGCATTCCCAGCAAGAATGCCGGGATAAAGACGAGCAGTCCCGCGCGAATCATGCCCTGCCAATCACCCCAAAATCGCCAGAGCAGAGCCAGCCCAGCGACAACGGCCAGTGGATAGACGGATCCTTTTGTCAGGAAGCCCAGCCCCAAGAGAAGGCCCAAGAGCAAGAGCTTGACGCGCACAGCGCTGGTGTCCGGGAGAGCGATGTCTACAATAAGAAAGAGAATAGCGGCGATTAACAGCTCGGCGAGAGAGTCATTGTTCACTGCGGCCATTAGGGCGATATGCTGAGGCAAGAAAGCGACAAAGACCGCCGCTGTCAGAGCTAGCCATCTTTCATCTGGGGCGATACGTAGGGCAAGCGCATAGGCCAGGACAATAACGCCTGCTCCCAAGAGCAAAGAAACCATACGCATCGTTTTCAATGACCCGCCGGCGGCTGTGTAAGCGGGCGTCAACAGCAAATAGTAGAGAGGTGGCTGCCAATCCTCGTAGGTTATCACATCGATTGCATATCCGGGCGCGAATCCAGATTCAAAAACAATTTCGTTTAGGTAAGCCTGATCGTAGTCGCCAGCCTCCATGACCGGTAAACTGCCTGCGGCAAGCTGGCGTACATAGTTGTAGTGGGCCGGTTCGTCGGGTGCCTGCCAGCTGGGTGTAAGCTGGACAAAGAGTGCGCCAATGAGGAGGTAGATAACCAGGATGATCAGCAAAGGAATATGTCGACGCATGGCCCGATCATAACCTACTTTTACAGCCCTGCCTGGTAATTAGGCGCCGCCTTATCTACAAGTTGTTTACGGGGGCTGCCCGTGTCTAACAGTGCGGCTCCTAGCTGCCGCTGTAGAAGGACCAGGTGTACTTGAACGATTGGCCCTCATAGACACCGCTGACGACTACTTCAATCTTGCTTTGAGGCGGTAGATCTTCGTGGGGCAGGAGCTGGATGCCTTTATGGTGTGCGGGCAGCGCGGTGGTCACGTCATGGGCGATTACTTGTCCAGAGGTCGTGCGCAGCTGCGTCGCTTCCACCAGCGGTGCCGGTCCAAAATACCGCCAGTTCAAAGTCACAGCATACCGCTTCGCGGGTACCGTTGAGTTTTCGGAGGGATAAATGACCGGCCAGCCGGAATAGGCTTCGTCGGCGGCGAAATCGGCAAAGGAGAGAACATCGACGGCCGCCGCGGCGCGTCTCTCCGCGGGCGTGCTGTAGAACCCGTAGCCGACTGTGCGTGTTGTTGGGTAAAGAAGCCACAGGCGATGCGGCACCGACTCCATCCACCCCTCAATTGTATCTTCTGGCGTCCAATCGTAGTTGCTGCCCAGCCAGGTGTTTCCGTTTCTTGCGCAGGACTCTCCATTCTCCGAGGCAAAAGGCAGGTCAGGGTTTTGCTCATGGGCGAGGATATTGTTTTCGGCCATGTAGCGCGCATGTTCGAAACAGCGTTTGGCCAAAGGTTTGCTGCCGGCAACAGGGGGGATGCCGGCTTCAGACCGTTTTTGATTGACCATAGAAAGCGCCTCTTCGCTTTCTTTGGCCGAAAAGCCGGCCTGTGCAAGGATCGGGATAAAATAGGTATGGGGACTCTCTTTATTATCGTCAGCCAGCAGCGATGAAGGATTGGCCGCCACAAGCAGGATCAGAAGCGTGCAAGTGGAAACAGCAGCCAATAACATCCTGGACACCTTACTACTGGTCAGCAGGCAGCATTCACGCATATTCAGTTGGCGATTCTACGGATCTTGGGGGTGAACTAGGGGTATTTGGAGCGTTTTAACTCCAGAACTGCGTAGAATCCTTTCATTCCTCGCCAGCAATGATGGTGTTTCGTACGGGCAATTGCAAGCAAAATTATGCAGAGACGCGCGAACATTTATACTCTGCTCATTTTTATGTCAAATTGGAGGCCGGGAAATGCTAGACTGCTGACGATCTCCCGCCCCTGCGGCTGTCTCCTGCGCCTACCAGACGGCCGTCTACCGTGCGCGACACACTGTGCGCGCCGCCAAAGTAGATGCTCTTGCGCGACCAGCGATTGATGGGATAGCCTCGGAACTGCAATTCATCGACCACAGCGGGATTATAGCCCCCCTCACATTGCAGGACGCCCTCCTCAATATGCACGCGCGGCGCCTCCACAGCATTTTGTAGTGTCATACCGAAGTCCAATAGATTGCTGATAACCTGCAGGATTGCGCTGCGGATGCGTGCGCTGCCGCCACTCCCCAGCACGACACGCGGCTGTCCTTCGTGAAGCACGATCGTGGGCGTCATCATGGTAGAAATGCGTTGACCGGCCGGCCGGCTGTGAAAACCGTGGGGATGCAGGTCTTCTTCGCCCATGATATTGTTGGCAATATATCCCGTTCCGGGAACGATGTAGCCTGCTGATTCACCCGCTGTCGTTGTCAGGCTCACAGTCATCCCTTCTTCATCAATGACACTCATGTGACTGGTGTTGGGCGGGCCCTTAATCTCTGCCAGCGGCCTTGAGGCCGACGTGCTGTTTAAGGCATCGCGGACCTCGGTGACGTAGCGCTCTACAAAATCATCACTGAGGAACTGGCCGATCGCCTCCGGCAGCGGCATCATCACGCTCGCTTTTTCCCACAGCGGCCGCGCGCGCGTTGTCGCCGCCAGCACTTCATAGAGCAGGCGCAAATGCTCGACCCCATTGTGTTCCAGCAGCCGGACCTGGAAAGCAGAAAGCAGCTTGAGACTGAAAGCTGTCAAGACACCGCCGGACGAACTGGGTGGCGGCAGCAGAACTTCATATTCGCGATAGGGTAAACGAATAGAGGATAGTTTTTGAACCTGATAGTTGACCAGATCGGTTGCCGTTAGCAAACCACGGTTGGCAGTTTGATCGGCAAGCAGGGCTTGGGCAAGCGAGCCGCTGCGCGCCATATCCTCTCCCTCTTCTGCCAGCCGCGTCAATGTCTCCGCCAGGTTGGGGATGAAGAGCCGTTCACCCGCTTCAATCATCCGCCCGTCACGCAGAAAGACATCCCGCATCGCTGCCGTATTGGTATAGAGCGGCGCCAACAAGGCGCAGGTCTGAGCCTGGAAATTATCGAGAATGACGCCGCTGCTTGCCAGATCGATGGCCGGCTGCAGCAGCGCTGCCCAGGGCAAACGTGCATAGTCCTGGGCCATACGCCAAAGGCCGTGGATATTGCCCGGCACGGCGACGGAGGCCCGCCCCAGGTAGAAATCCTGTGTGGTCTCGCCAAAATCGATCGTAACCCGGGAAAAATCCATGTCCGCTTGTTTTCGTTTGGGCATGCCCAGTCCCGGCGTATTGCTAAAGAAGTCATAGACGACAGAACGCTCATGAATGGGATCGAAGATGTGGGCGACGCCGCTCCCTCCGAGATGTACCACCCCAATCTCAGCGATGAAGGAAACGAATGCCGCGGCGACGGCGGCATCGACGGCGTTGCCGCCTTGTTTTAGCATGGCTGTGCCACTGGCCACTGTTTCTGCGCCTCCGCCGGCGATTACTCCTTTCATACAGCCCCGCTCTTGATCCTCTTACATTTCTCAGAGTGCCAGCTTTCGATTTTAGCCAGTACTGCTGACGACAGCTGGTTTGCTTGAAACCGCACAAGTTTACCTAAGTTCCCTCCGTTTGGCAGGTTCCATGCAGGCAGGACGGCGAACGGCACTAGACACGGCCGTTTTTCCGTCCCATAATGTGGGAGTGGGCAATCGGTGTCCCGCACCTTGTTTACACCTGTTTACAAATGAAGAGGACGATCGCCATGCCAGAAACGCAGAATTCAAGGGACAAGAATGTCACGCCTATATCGCTATCCTCTCCGGTATGGGATCGGGTCTTTACTATTGCGCCCCTGGTCATCATCGGTACTCGTGAAGCGAACGGCGACTATAATCTCGCACCCAAGCATCTCGCCACTCCCTTAAGTTGGACCAACTACTTCGGCTTTGTCTGCACGCCGCAGCATGGGACCTATCGCAATATTAAGCGCGAAGGCGTCTTTACAGTTACCTATCCACGCCCAACGCAGATGGTCTTAGCAAGTCTCACCGCCTCGCCGCGAGAAGATGATGGCAGCAAACCCGGTCTAGGCGTGCTGCCCACCTGGCCGGCACAGCGCGTGGATGCTCTTTTTGTTGATGATGGCTATCTCTTTCTAGAGTGCGAATTGGATCGCATCGTCGATGACTTTGACATCAATAGTTTGATTGCCGGGCGCATCGTCGCCGCTTACGCGGCGGGTGATTCGCTGCGCGGGGAGGAGATCGACGAGAATGATCTGCTGGCGCAGTCGCCCCTGCTTGCCTATCTCAACTGGGGTCGTTTTGCGCGGGTTGATGAAAGCTTTGCATTCCCATTCATGAGCGCGTTTAAGCGTTGAGTTCACGCCAGGAAAAGCAAGGGCCTATGAACCCGACTACGTTGTCTCCGGCCGATTCAATCGAGGCGTATCTCAAAGATGCGCGCGACGATATGGTCGAATTCTTGTCCAGGCTGGTGCTGGCCGAATCGCCGTCTACGAGTCCTGAGGCACAGGCGCGGCCACAGACGCTTCTTTGGGAAGCATTAACCGATCTCGGGTTTGTGGTTCAGATTGTTCCTGGGCGTGATTCGGGCGGCTATCTGCTGGCAAAACGCAGCGGTAGCAGCGGCGGCGATCCTGCCGCGCCGCGGCAGCTGCTTCTGGGGCACTGCGACACGGTTTGGCCGCTGGGCACACTGCGCAGTATGCCGCTTGTTGTTGAGGAAAATGTGGTCCGCGGGCCTGGCGTTTACGATATGAAAGGAGGGCTCACGCAACTGATCTATGCTCTGCGAGCTCTTGAGGCGTGTGCTGTCAGGCTGCCCTATGATCCTGTTGTTCTGGTTAACAGTGATGAAGAGATTGGCAGTGCTGAATCTCTGCCGGCGATCCTTGATCAGGCGCAGCAGGTCGAGCGTGCCTTTGTTCTTGAACCGGCCCTTGGCCTGGGGGGAAAGCTGAAGACCGCCAGAAAAGGGGTGGGCAGGTTCGAAATCGTTGTTCACGGCCGTGCTGCCCATGCCGGACTTGACCCGCAAAAGGGTGTCAGCGCCGTCTTAGCGCTTTCCTACGTGATTCAGGAGCTCCACGCTCTAAATGACCTGCAAAATGGTGTGTCGGTCAATGTCGGCAGGATAGAAGGAGGGCTGCGAGCCAACGTAATCGCACCGGAAAGCCGTGCTGTGGTCGATGTGCGTGTGCCCACGAAGGAAGACGCCCACCGGCTGGAGGAGAGGATTCGTGGTCTGGCTCTGCCGCTGCCGGGTATTCGCCTAGAAGTATCCGGGCGATTCGGCCGCCCGCCGCTGGAACGCACAGAGGCAAATCAGGCGCTGTGGCAAACGGCGGCAGCCTTGGCGCACGAACGCGGTTACATTCTCGAGCAAGGGATGGCCGGCGGCGGGTCAGATGGCAACTATACCAGCCTGCATACGGCCACGCTCGACGGCTTGGGCGCTGTCGGTGATGGCGCGCACGCTGAGCATGAATTTGTTTTTATCGACAAGATGCTCGAGAGAACGGCTTTGCTTGCCCTCTTATTGATGAAAGCGTAATGAAATAAAGAACTCGGCACTCCGCTTATCGTGGAGATGGGAGGGTTATGATGACCCGTTACTCGTTTACCTCCGTGACACGAATTAGCCCCCTGCCTGATTTGCCGTTCACTGTCGAGCCGCTGCCCCGTGAATTCTGGTCGACTGGAGACTATGTTGTGGGCGAGGTGAATGCGGGCCCGAGCCCCGTACTGCGCGTGGAAATGCGCAGTGGACGCACCATTGAAGTGATGGAAGGGCACCAGATCGTGGGCGCTTTTGCGCGGCGGTATGCGACCATGGAGGCTGTCGGCGACTGGCGAGACATCGGCGATGATCTGCAAATGGACAGCTTGGGCGGCGGCGGCGTTTTCGGAAAATCAACCTCCTTGTCTCCCTTTCTGCCCACGCTAATTTCCATGACCTATCTCGGTCATGTCCTTGTTGGCGGGGAAAAGGTGAACATGCGCGACTATGTGCCGAAGCTGCCCTTGCGACCCTATACCGTGCCCACGATTTTGGTTCTGGGTACATCGATGTCCGCCGGGAAGACAACGGTGGCACGCATCATTATTCGGCAGTTGAAGGATATGGGTCTCAAAGTCGCTGGTGCGAAACTGACGGGCAGCGGTCGCTATCGCGATATTCTCAGCATGCGCGATGCGGGCGCTGACTGTGTTTTCGATTTTGTCGACGTGGGGCTGCCGACTACAGTGTGTGACGAGGAAGCGTATCGTGCGGAGCTGCTGAAGCTGCTTTCCTTGATTACAGCCGACCCTGTTGATGTGGCCGTGGTGGAGGTTGGCGCTTCACCACTCGAGCCGTACAATGGACAAACGGCCGTGAGCGAGATATCCCGGAGCGTTCGCTGGTCCGTGCTCTGCGCGACTGACCCTTACTCTGCTGTCGGTTTGACCAGCGCTTACGAATGGGTGCCTGACCTGATTGCCGGCGTGACGACCAACACAACGGCCGGTGTCGAACTCGTTCAGAGGCTTTCAGGCGTCAGAGCCCTCAATCTTCTGGCCAGAGAGTCCCTATGGGAACTGCGAAATATGCTGCGTGAAGCGCTGGATTTGAGTGTTGACTAACGGTTGAAACGCATTTGTGTCGGTGTTATAACTACCCGTTAAGCTGCGGTGCCTGCACGTCAGGCAAAGCATCCGCTAATAGGACCTAACGGTAGTACGACACGAATGCAACAAAGAGACCTTGTCCCTACGCTAGAGGGATATTTAAGAGACAACTTGCCGCGCAACCTCGACCTGCTGCGGCAGATGGTCGACATCAACAGCTTCACAGCGAACCCAGCCGGCGTCAACGAGTTGGGCAAATTCACAGCCTCTCTATTTTCTGCGCTTGGCTTCAGCGCGGAATTCGTGCAGGCGGCCGACTTTGTCTATGGCAAACATCTCATCCTGACCCGCCCGGCACGGGCTGTGAACGGCCGCGGCGCGCCCAAGATTGGTCTCATTTCCCATCTTGATACCGTTTACCCGGCGGCGGAAGAACGGGACAATAACTTTCACTGGCGCGTTTCCGGCAAGCGTATCTATGGCCCAGGCGTTTATGACATTAAGGGCGGCACAATGATGATCTACATGACGCTGGCGGCCCTACAGGCCGCGGCGCCGGACTTCTTTGAAAGCATCACCTGGATGGTCCTCTTGAATGCCGCCGAGGAGGCGCTCGTGCCTGATTTCGGTCAACTGAGCATCGAGCGCCTGGCTGGAGACACGCGCGCTGCGCTTGTTTTTGAAGGAGGCGAAGCGGGGCGCGGCGGGCCTGATGAGTACCACTTCGTTGTTGCGCGCAAGGGTATGGCCCGTTATCACGTCCGCGTCGAAGGAAAGGCCGCTCATGCCGGTACGGCGCATGCACAGGGGGCCAATGCTATTCTGCAGATGGCTGATGTTGTGCGCCGCATCGCTGATCTGACCGATTATGAACAGGACCTTACCCTGAACGTGGGCACCATTGCCGGAGGCACCGTCATCAACCGCGTGCCACATCAGGCCAGCGCCTCGGTGGAAATGCGTGCTTTTGCCCCACAGGTTTTTGCGGCAGCGACCGAAAAGATGACAGCGTTCAACAATCTGTCCAGCGTGCACAGCGTAAACGGGCACTATCCCTGCCAGGTTAATGTGGATGTCCTTGGTGAATGGGAGCCGTGGGCCAGGAATGATGCCTCGCAAGCGTTGTTAGCCATATGGGGTGCCGCCGCACAGGAACTGGGTTTGCGTGTGCTGCCCCAGGATCGCGGTGGGCTCAGTGACGGCAATTGGACCTGGCGGCATACGCCGACGATGGATGGCTTGGGTCCGACCGGCGGCAACGCGCACTGTTCTGAATGGGCGGCCGATGGCAGCAAAGAGCAGGAATATATTTTGCCCGATTCTTATATTCCCAGGGCGTTGATGAATGCGTTGGGTATAATGCGCCTGGTTTCCTCGTGAGCCATATGGCGGAACTAAGACCGGCAAAAAGATGGAATTTGACGAAAAGGTACGCCGAACGAGAATGCATCTGCAGCAGAATATGCCGCGCTACCTGGCGCTGCTGGAGCAGATGGTAGGCATCAATAGTTTTACGGCCAACCCGGCCGGCGTCAATGATCTCGGAACCGTGACCGCCGGTCTGTTCGCAGAATTGGGCTTTGCGGCCGAAACTGTGCAGTCGACCAATCCCCTCTACGGCCAGCATCTGATATTAACGCGCCAGGGCGGGCAAAGGGATGAGGGTCCTGTGCCAAGGATCGGTCTCGTCTCCCACCTGGACACGGTATTCCCGCCAGACGAGGAAGTGCGCAATGATTTTCATTGGCGGGAAGAGGGCGAGCGCATCTATGGTCCGGGCATTGTCGACATCAAAGGGGGCACGATCATGATCTATATGATTATGTCCGCTCTGCAAGTAATTTTCCCAAGTGAATTTAATGCCGCTACTTGGGTTGTGCTCCTGGATGCTACCGAAGAGACGGGAGGACGCGATTTCGGCCGTTTGTGTGCCGAACGATTAGGCGAAGATGCGCTGGGTTGTTTAGTCTTTGAACCAGGAAATTGGACCGGCGATCGGCCACATCTTGTTGTGGCGCGCAAGGGCATGGCCATCTATCGCATTGAAGTGGAAGGGAAGGCCGCTCATGCCGGCAGTGCGCATGCGCAGGGCGCCAATGCTGTCGTGCAGATTGCTGAAGTCATTGAGCGCATTTGCGGCATGACCGACTATGATCGCGACCTGACATTCAACGTGGGCACGGTGGCCGGAGGGACGGTCATCAACCGCGTGCCTCATTTTGCAGCGGCCAGCGTCGAGATGCGCGCATTCGACCCTGAGGTGTTTGCCGGCGGGGTCACGGACGTCCTTTCGCTGAATAATCATTCTACCGTGCAGTCCCACGATGGGCTGTTTTCCTGCCGTGTGCAGACAGAGTTGATCAACACCGTTTCTCCCTGGTCAAGGAATGCGCAGACAGATCGTCTTTTTCAGGTCTGGCGTTCGACAGCCACTGCCCTAGGTTATGATGCTGTAGACGAGGAACGCGCCGGGCTCAGCGATGGCAATTACGTTTGGCAGGAAGTCGCGACGATTGACGGCTTGGGCCCGGCGGGTGGCAACGCGCATTGTTCGGAACGCTCCGCCGACGGCAGCAAGGATCAGGAGTATGTGCTTGCGACCACTTTTGTGCCCAAAGCGCTGCTCAATACGATGGCTATCTTGCGTCTGCTAGGAGGGGAATATGAACAACAGCTTGCATAGGAATCTGGCGGACGCGTTGGATTGGGATCTCCTTCTCGCCGACTGCCTGCAATTCGCCCAACGGCTGATTCAGACGCCAAGCATGTCCCACGAGGAAGCAGAAATCGCAGCCCTGATCGCCGAAGAACTGCGCGAACTGGCTTTCGATGAGGTTACGATTGATCTCGCGGGCAATGTCATCGGCCGTATCTACGGCCAGGACCGGGGTTTGCCGGCGTTGGTCCTCAATACGCACCTCGATCATGTCGATCCTGGGGATGCGTCTCTCTGGCCGGCGCCTCCTTTTTCAGGCACGATCATAGACGGCCGTCTCGTCGGGCGCGGCGCCTGTGACATCAAGGGCCCCCTGGCCGTGCAAGTCTATGCCATGGCCGCCCTGCGGCGCGGCGGGCAGCTTCCGCTGCGGGACGTGGTCTTCACCGGCGTCGTGCAGGAAGAAATCGGCGGCGCCGGCGCGCAGTATTGGGTTGAGAATCTGGACTACCCGGTGGCGCTCGTGGTTCTGGGCGAGCCTTCCAGCAACCAAATGGCGCTCGGTCATCGCGGCGTCCTCCAGATCTGGGTCACCTTCCACGGCCGTGCGGCGCACGCCAGCGCCCCCTGGAAGGCGCAGAATCCCAACTATGCGCTGGCCGCTTTCCTGCAGAAGCTGGAGCCAGCCGTCGCCGGGCTGTCAGCGCACCCTTTGCTCGGGCCGACAACTGTGGCGCCCACCCTTATCGAGGTGGACACGACCAGCGCCAACGTCATCCCCGCCTGGACACGCGTTCTGCTCGATATTCGCACAGCCGGCGAGAGCAAAAGGAGCCTGCTAGATTTCGTCGCCAGTCTGGCTGAGGAGGACGCTTACAGCGTCAGCGATGCCTGGTGCAGCGAGCCCACGCCGCTGACCGCCGATGAGCAGACGATTTTTGGCTTTAACACCGCGGCTGACAGCGAGGTTGTGCTGCGCGCCAGGCAGGCGTTGGCTGAGGGGATGGGGCGGCAGCCGGAGCTGATCAGCTACCAGTTTGCCACCGACGGCCGTTTGTTTGTGCCCTATGACCTGCCTATCATCGGTTTTGCTCCCGGCGAGGAAAACCAGGCGCATACAGCTGGGGAAAGCATTGCCATTTCTCAGATCGAAGAAGCGCTGCACGCTTATGTGCAGCTGGTGTATGACTTCTAACTGTTCTTTCTCGACTATGTTTCAAACAGCAGATCGATATATCGTTTCAGTAAGTCGCTGACCACGCCGCGCGCGGGCAGCGTGGCCGCCAGGCCGTAGACCGGCGCCATACCGCCACTTGCTTGCGGGTTGGCTTTGACCTCCGCTGCCGATTCGCGCAGATCGCTCAAGAAACGTTCGGCGACACCAGGTTGGGTATGGCGCAGCGTAACCGCCAGATGCACGCAAGAAGGTTTGTGCAGCCCGTTCAAGCTCCATCCTCTACGCGTCATGCCATCCATGACCCGGTAGATATCCAACTCCTGGGCGGCAAAGGCGATCACCCACAGAGGATCACCCAGGATCGTCAGTTCGGGGATGGCCTTGATGCCTTCTTTGATTTGATCGGCCGTCTTCAGAATGCTTTCCGTCGCCTTCAGATACCCGTCTTCCCCTACGGAGACCATTGCTGCCCAGCAGGCAGCGCTCAAGGCGCCTGGGCGGCTGCCGGCAAACGTCGGTGAAAAATAGAGCCCTCCCGGCCAATCGGTGGCCGTAAAGTATTGGGCGTGCCGCAGCGCTTGCCCCCGGTATAGGACAACGGAGGTGCCTTTGGCCGCGTAGCCATACTTGTGCGTGTCCACGGAAATCGAGGTGACGCCCGGCAGGCGGAAATCGAATGGCGGCACGAAACGTCCCAGGCGCTCCGCCCAGGGCAACACAAATCCGCCAAGGCAGGCATCACTGTGAAAACCGACGCCCGCTTCCAGGGCGAGGGCAGACATTTCGGCAATCGGGTCGACGATACCGTAGGGAAAACAGGGGGCAGAACCAACCATGACGATTGTATTCTTGTTAATCGCATTCTTGGCCGCGATCGAGTCCGCTCTGTATTGGTCGTCTACCGGTATGCGCACTATCTTGATCCCGAAGTATTGGGCAGCCTTGTCGAAGGCGGCATGCGCCGTAACAGGGACGATCATTTCCGGGTGGGTGATGTTCCTGGTTTCACGCGCCAGATCGCGGTAGCTCTTCATGGCCAGCAGAATGCTTTCTGTGCCTCCTGAACTTACCGTGCCGCCGATCTTGTCTGTTGTGCTATCTGCGCCAAGCATGGCCGCTGTCATGGCCACGATCTCCGCTTCAAATTTACTTGCGCTGGGGAAGAGATCGGCGTGTAGAGGATTGCTCTGCGAATGCAGGGCATAGACCTCGTTTAAGAAGTCGATATGCTGATCATCGCCATGATAGACGGCTCCCGAGGCATACCCATCTTCCCAACGAGATGCTTCACGCGCCTTCAAGGCAGCTACTTGTTGTAGGATCTCTTCTCTGGATCGGCCGTTTAATGGTAACCGGTCATAGGTAACAAATTCCGTTTGATACGGTTTGATTTCTTCTGCCAGATCAGCCATGATGCGCTCCATCTGGCGGTCTACCTGCCCGCGGACGATGGGCAGCGCCGTGGCACGGTCCGCCGCGCCACTTAGGAGACGAGAAGAGATATGGGACAAACTATCGCGAATCTTCATGAATCATCCTTTGATGGGTAGCCGCTGCAAAGGGCTTGTAAAACCCTGATTATGGCAAAAATGGCTGAATTTTGAAAGCGCTGTGGTGAGTGGGTTCTAGGCTGCCCGGCCGTTGATCCGAGCGTGGATTTTGCGATTGTGTTCGTAGATAGCCAGAAAGGTCTCGAAGCCTTGATCATAGATCCGGCGGTTGGCGGCGGTTGGCAAAAACTGTTGTTTTATCTCTGTTCGTCGAGCGGCTTCTTCAAAGGTTGTCGCCCCCAGGGCAACGCCGGCCAGAATCGCTGCGCCGCGCGTATTGGCCTGAATCGGATCTTTTACCTGGCGAATCGGCCGGTCAAGGACATCGGCGTGAATCTGGCACCAGATGTCTGAATTGGCGCCGCCACCAATCATATTGAGGGCCGGGAACGTCCGCCCGACGAACTTTTCCACGTACTGCAGCAGCCAGCGCGAGTTAAAAGCGACCCCCTCAAAGACGGCGCGGATCAGGTCGGGTCGTGTATGGTGCAGAGACATATTGTGGAAGCCACCGCGCACATGGTGATCATCAACAGGTGATCTTTCGCCGTTGAGCCAGGGGGTAAAGATGACGCCATTGCTGCCCGCAGGAGTCCCCGCTGCCAGGCGATCAAAGACTTGATAAATATCCTCGCGCACAACTTCGCGCTCAAGCTCATCCTCGTAATAAAGGATGTTTTCTTTCAGATAGCGCAGACAGGCGCCGGCCGTCTCTTGTTCGTTGACGATGAAATAGCGTCCTGGAATAGCTGCGGGAAGGGACGCCATATTATGCAGGAGATCCGTCTTCTTAAAGGGGACATGGCAGCTGAGCCAGGAAGAGGTGCCGATATAGAGATGGGGCTCAAAATCGGCGACGCTTCCTGAACCGATGGCCGCCGAATGCAAGTCGGGTGTGCCCATGATCACCTGTGCGTCCGCCGGTACCCCTAGCTCAGCGGCCGCCTGCGCCGTGATAGGTCCCAGAATATCAGTCGCCTGCTTCAAGTCCGGCAGCTTATCACGATCAATGCCCGCCATACGCAGGAGTTGGTCATCATAAATGATACGGTCAATAGCGCGGTTGTCCGTTACCCAGTGCAGGGTGATCGACTCGTAGGACGCGGCAAAGCGGCCGGTCAGGCGCAAATTCAAGTAATCCTTCGGTTCTAGGAATTTGTAAGCGGCTGCGTACAGCTGGGGATGCGCTTCTTGTAAGTAAAGAATATGGGCAATAGAATCTTTGCCGGAGTGAGAGGGAATGCCGCCGGTCAGGCGAATCCATCTCCAGAGCTTGTCGAGGCCGTATCCGGAGACCTTCAAGGGACCGCCCACGACCTTAGGTAGGTATTCTGCGCCGCGAGAGTCCATCCAGATGATGGCATTGCCCAGCGCACGGCCCTCACGATCGACTGGGACAGTGCCCGCCCACTGCGTCGTGCAGCAAACGGCCGCGATCCGCCGCCGAAGATCCTCTTGCCGGGCCAGAAGTTTATGCGCAGCATCCACGATGGCCTGCCACCACGCTTGTGGATCTTGTTCCGCTCCCCCGTTGGGCAGGAGAATGACAGCGGTTGCGCCGACGACCGCATCGATAATGCGGCCGTCCAGCTCGGCCAAGGCTACCTTAGGACCGGAAGTCCCTAAGTCGATCGCCAGGACCAGTCTTGATTCTGAATGGGTCACGTCGTTCTCCCTGTGTCCAAAAGAATTTGCGGTAGAAAACTGCTGTGCGTAAAGAGGGTGCGGTTGTGTTCAGAGAAGCACACGCAGCAAGAGGGCCTCGTGCTGCTAAGTCACCTGACCCACCAGTTAACCTATTGTGTTGCCAGTTCCCGGAACCGGCAAGAAAAAGCGGCATCTGCACGAAGACACAGGCCCACTCGTTACGGGAAGAAGCAGGACTAGCCGGGCCCGATGAAAATCCGCCACAGCTGGGCCACGACAAAAGTGACGGCAAAGCCCATCGCCAGCGGCAGCAGGGCAGAGACGGCCGCCCAGCGCTTGCTGTTTGTCTCTTTGTAGATCGTGTAGATGGTTGTTGAGCAGGGATTATGGATTAGCGAAAAGAGCATGAGATTGATCGCCGTGAGCAGCGTGAAGCCACCGGCCACGAGAATGGCTTTTGTCTCCGCCACCGAATCGAGTTCGAACATCACGCCGGCGCCTTCCCCGGTGCTCATGCCCGTGACGAGGACGATCAGCATCAGGATCGTGGGAATGACGATCTCATTGGCCGGTATGGCCACGATATAGGCGACGAGGATGATGCCGTTTAGACCGAGGATAAAACCGAGCGGATCGAGGAAATCGATCATGTATTGGGCGATGCTTGTCCCGCCAATTGTCACATTGGCTATCAGCCAGATGACGGCGCCGGCGGGCATGGCGAAAACGACAGCGCGCCAGAGTACGTACAGGGTACGATCAACGAAAGAGGTGCCGATTGTGCGCAAGACCTGCGGCGGGCGATAGGGTGGAAGTTCAAGACTGAATGTGGAGACTTCGCCGCGGAGCATTGTGCGCGAGAGTCCCCAGGAGACGGCGAAAGTAAGCAAGATACCGAGGAGGGCGATGCCCACAACGGCCAACGCGGAAACGATGCCTGCCAAATAAAGAGGGGCCAAAGCGCCGATGAAGAGCGTAGCAATCAAGATTTGTGTCGGCCAACGGCCGTTGCATAAGGCGAAGTTGTTGGTGATGATCGCTATCAATCGTTCGCGCGGGCTGTCGATAATCCTCGTGGCGACAACGCCGGCGGCGTTGCAGCCAAAGCCCATCATCATGCTTAAGGATTGTTTGCCGTGCGCGCCTGCTTTGTGGAAGACACTATCCAGATTGAAAGCCACGCGGGGCAGATAGCCAAAGTCTTCAAGCAGGGAGAAGAGGGGGAAGAAGATGGCCATGGGTGGCAGCATCACGGCCACGACCCACGCCGTTGCCAGGTACATGCCGTCAATGAGCAGTCCGGACAGCCACCAGGGCATGCCGATGGCCGCTGCGCCTTCCTGTAGAAACGGATAGATCCTGCCGATCAAGATTTCGGCTAAGATTTGCGAGGGAATGTTGGCGCCAACGATCGTGATCCAGAAGACGAGCGCAAACAGCAGGATCATCAGCGGAAAGCCGAGTATGCGGCTGGTGACGATGCGGTCGATGGTGCGATCAAGATCGAAGCGCGGTTCTTCGTCCGGCCAGGTGACGGCGCGATCGGCCAGCTTGGCCGCGTCGGCATAGATGTCCTCCATCAACTGCTCATGGAAATTGGGTCCCACTTCCCAGCGCAGATTCTCGGCCGACTGCAAGATGTCGTTGGTTAGGACAGAATCCGCGCTCATGAGGCCACTTCCAAGGGGATTGAGGCGCCCTGCGCCACGCCTTCAGGCCCGGCCAGATTGAGATCGCCCAGTTCTCCAGTCCTGATCGCTTCCATGATGCGCTGATCGCCATCGAGCAGACGCAAGGCGACCCAGCGCGCGTTGGGTAGATCGGGGAAGGCGGCTTCGATACGGGGCACGAGTTCGCTAAGTGCATGGCGAATCGTGGGCGACTCGCTTTCTAAGCGATAGGGCTTGCACATGGTCTCTCCGGTGGCGACATCGTGAATCGCTTCCAGAAGCTCGTCCAGCCCTTCGCCGGTGCGCGCCGAGCAGGGGACAACGGGCACCCCCAGATCACGGGATAAGCGACGGCCGTCCACCTCAAGATTGTGGCGCCTTGCTTCATCCATCAGATTGAGGCAAATGACAGCGCGATCCGTGATCTCCAATACCTGGAGGGCGAGATTGAGATTGCGCTCAAGCCGGGTGGCATCCACAACGATAACGGTCACGTCCGGCTGGCCAAAGAGAATAAAATCTCGTGCCACTTCCTCGTCCAGGCTGGTCGAGAGCAGAGAGTACGTGCCCGGCAAATCCACGATCTTGTAGCGATCGCCGCCGTATTCATAGCCGCCTTCGGCACGGGTCACCGTCTTGCCCGGCCAATTGCCGGTGTGTTGGCGCAGCCCGGTCAAGGCATTAAAGACGGTGCTCTTTCCCGTATTGGGATTGCCCGCCAGGGCGACGACGTAGTCCCAATCCGTCATGTCTACGCCCAGCTTCATCAAATGGCCGGCGTTATGCATGGGACAGCCGGTGCATGCGCTCGTATCTATCGCTTCTACCTGTTCAGGCTGTTTCTTCGTGGTCATGGTTCAACTGACAAGGGTTTCACTTTGATAAGATGCGCCTGGTTTTCGCGCAGGGCAATGACTGCGCCGCGAATCTTGTAGGCGACGGGATCGCCGCTGGGACTGCTAAATTCGGCCGAAATCTTCGTGCCTGGCAGGATACCTAGATCAAGGAAACGCCGGCGTTCGACCCCGCGTGAGGCCGGCGATATGGAGATGACCTCCGCCGTTTTCCCTGGCTCAAGGTTGGCGAGCCAGATGCTGCCACTCATGTCTTCCGCGGCGACTTCTTGTTTCTCCAGGGGAACCACCGAGATATTTGCGGCGACGATTGGCGCCAATAGATGTTCACTTCCGTTCGTCCAGAAGCGAACGCGATCGGCGTTCACTTCGCTCACGCGTACAATTTCGCCCAGGTGTAATCCCTCGGCCAGCAGCTGCGCATAGACGACTTCCGGTTCATCCTCTAAATGAACGATGCGCGCGGTTGCCCCGACATCCAATCTGGAAAGGGGTTCTCCGCCATGCCCGCGAATCTCGCCGCTGGCGGTAGGGATCGGGTCGCCGTGGGGATCATGACGCGGGTGTCCCAGTTGTGCAGAGAGGGCATCTGCATCGTCCGGCGAAAGCGAATGCTCCCAACGCTCCGCGCTCTCATGCCACGCCTGCTCGTCATACCCTGTTTCCTCGGCGAGGTAGCGCTCCCACAAACGATGCGCGCGAATGATGTGCAAGGCGGCCTCTCGCCCATTATCGGTCAACGTAATCTCGCCCTGTTCCGTGTGCAGCAGGCCGTCGCTTTCCATCTGCGAAACGAGTTCCGCGGATTCGTTAAGACTGATATTCAACGTGCCGGCGATGCTGGCCATGGATGGGCGCCGCCCATCCATTTCGTAATCATAGATGTGCTTGAGGGCGTCCTCACTGAGGACGTGTCGTGTCATTCGCTGCCCTTCCCGCCAGCGGGGGATTAACCCTCGCCGGGGCCAGAAGAGCAAGAGAAGAACAGCAGTGATGCCCAAAGCGGCAAGGAGTGCGGTTGATGGGTCGTACATCAGTTTCTCGTTTCCTGACGTGAGTGTTCGTGATCTTTCATCTTTCAGTTTTAATCGGGATTGTATTTCAGCATCCGCAAACCATTCAGGGAGACCAGGACGGTGCCCCCTTCGTGACCAATCACGGCCGCCGGCAAGGAGAGATCTCGAATGAATATGGCGGCGAGCATGAGGGTGATCATTCCCAAGGCGAATACAAGATTGACGATCAATGTTTGCCGCGTCTTCTTGCTCAGGGCGATCACGAAGGGAATGTTGTTCAGATCATCAGCCATGAGCACGATGTCGGCCGTTTCCAGGGCGACATCCGTTCCTGCTGCCCCCATGGCGATTCCCAGGTCGGCCGTTGCCAGCGCCGGGGCATCATTGACCCCGTCGCCCACCATGGCCACTGGCCCGTACTTCTGGCGAACCTGTTCGACAACCGCCACCTTATCTTCGGGCAACAGTTCCGCATAGTAATCGTCAACGCCGACCTCGGCCGCGATCTGCGCTGCCACCGCCTCGTTGTCACCTGTGAGCATGACCACGTGTTCAATACCCTTCTCGTACAAGTCTCTGACGACCTGCGGGGCATCTTCGCGCAAGATATCGGCAAAGGCAATGACGCCGACAACCTGGGCATGTTCATTGTGCGCGTCTGTCTCGACGACCAGGACACTGGTCTTCCCCTGCGCTTGCAGCCCTTGCACGATGGTCTCTGCCTCTTCCAAATTGGCGGCGGACGTTTCCGCGAAATAGCGCCGGTTGCCGATATGCAAGGTCCGTCCGTTGACGACCGCGCTGACCCCTTTGCCCGTGGTCGCCTGAAAACCGGAGGCCGCGGGTAGGGCCAGGTCACGCTGCTCGGCCGCTTCCACCACCGCTTCGGCCAAGGGGTGTTCAGACTTGGCTTCCACGGCCGCGGCCTCTCTTAGGAGCGCATTCTGATCTCCTGCCCAGGATTCACAGACAACGACATCCGTCACTTTCGGCTGGCCGATGGTTAATGTACCGGTCTTGTCGAAGGCGATTACTTTCATCGTCGCCGCATTTTCTACATAGCTGCCGCCCTTGAACAAGACGCCCCGCTTCGCTCCGTTGCCGATTGCCGAGAGGACGGTGGCCGGGGTGCTGATCACAATCGCACAGGGCGAAGCGGCGACCAGGATCGTCATCGCCCGGTAGAAGGCATTGGCCGGTGATTCCTGAAAGAAGAGCGGGGGGACGACGATGGCTAGCCCCGTGAGTACGATGACGGCGATGGCGTAGTATTGTTCGTATTTGTCGATGAAACGCTGCGTCTCCGCCTTTTCACTTTGCGCCTCTTCAACCATTTGAATCAGCCGCGCGATGGTTGAATCCTTGGCCAGTTTGGTGACGCCGATTTCTAGATAGCCGTTCTTGTTGATTGTGCCCGCAAAAACCTGGCTGCCCGGCTCTTTGTGAACCGGTATGGATTCGCCCGTAATGGAGGCCTGGTCGACGGCGCTCTCGCCAACGAGAACAACGCCATCCAGGCCGATGCGTTCTCCGGGTTTGACGAGGATGTGGTCACTGATGTTGATTTCTTCGATGGGCAGTATCAGCGTCTTGCTGCCTCTTTTGACGGTTGCCTGCGACGGCCGTAGTTCCATCATGGCACGGATAGCGTTGCGTGTGCGATCCAGGGCATAATCCTGCAGAACGTTGGAGAGCGAGAAGAGGAAGAGCAGCATCGCTCCCTCGAAAGGTTGGCCAACGATGGCCGCGCCGATAGCCGCCAGGATCATCAACAGATCCACGTCAATCGTGCGTGCCTGTAAAGACTCGAGGCCCGCCTTCAAACCAAAGACGCCGCCCGTGAAATAGGCCAGCGCATAGAGTGCCGTTGCCAAATAGAGCGGCGCGCCGGGGGTTCGTTCGACAATGAGCGCCGCGATCATGGCCACGAACGTAATTGCCGTGAAGATGGCCTGCAAATGTTCCTGGGTGAACTCCCAGACACGATGCAGTCCGGAATCGGGGACAGCGGGCGCCGGCGGCGGAAGTTCCGCTGCCGAAGGCGCTACGTTCACCCCTAGGCTGCTCACGCTGCGCGAGAGTTCGGCCGGTGATACGAGGGCATCATCATACTGTATGCTCATCACGCCCCCGGCGAAACTTGCCGTTGCCCGTCGCACGCCAGGTATCTCCTCAACCTGCCGTTCGAGGGCCAAGGCGCATGATTCACAGGCCCGCCCGCCGCGCTTTCCGAGGCGCATTGTACAGTTGCTCCACCGCTCCTGCAGCGTCGGTTCCATTTGCAGGGCAATACGATTGATATCTGCTTCCGACACGAGATCGGCGTCAAAATCAAAGCGTACTTTTTCCGCTTCCGTGTCTAGCTCGACGTGGACGATGCCGTCCTGGCCGGCCACCGCTTCATCCAATAATTCAAGACAACTCTGATCTTGCGCTTCTTCCAAATTTTCGCTCAAAGCCAATTGCTCCAGCCAACAGTCCGCCAAAACGCCTGTTTTAGGCTTGTCGTAAACAAAAGTTAACCTGAGTTAATTTTATTGAAATTGCTCAATATGTCAAGCCTCATGAGACCTTATTGGATCAAGAAAACAAGGCGCGCTGCAGCCGCGGCGCCCAGCCTACTAGGTGCTCATCTTTGTACCAGCGCCCTGCCAGCTGCAGGCCAAAGGGAAGGCCGTTGGCGGCGAGTCCGCTTGGCAATGTTACGGTAGGTACGCCGGCATGTGACCAGGGCAAGTTCATGACGGGATCGCCTGTACTTGCCAATCCCGCCGGCGCTGTGCCCACGGCCGAGGGCGACAACCAAAGATCGATGCCCTGCTCGTCCATGCTCGCCCCCAGCGTCCGGCGGAGCGTCAACCGCCCTTGGGATGCTTCTGCCAGATGTGCGGCGTCAATCCGGCGTCCGCGTTCGATCAGCTCGGCCGTTTTGGGGTGGTATAGGTCGCGGTTGTCGTCATACCATGTTCTGTGTGTCTCTGCTGCTTCCGCGGCGACCAGCAGGTTGTGCCGTGTGTAAATGAGATCAAAATCAGGCAGGAGGGGGACCCGTTTGATCAGGAATCCGGCCTCTGCCAGCCGCCGGCACGTGGCCTCAAAATGGGCCAGGGCTTCAGGGGAAGCATTTCCCAAGTAAGGCCCTTCAGGGATGCCGAGCACCGGGTCAGGGGATGCTTGCTCCGGCTGCCATGCCGCACAAACAAGGGCGGCAACGGGCTGTATGTCGCCGGCATCGGGGACGAAGAAGCCGACATGATCGGACGATGGTGAAACAGGAATAACGCCCTCTTTGCTGATGCGATCGTGGCTGGGCTTATAGCCCACCACGCCGCAAAAAGCAGCGGGCCGGTTGATAGAGCCGATGGTCTGTGTGCCGAAGGCCAGCGAACAAAGGCCGGCGCTGACGGCTGCCGCTGATCCACTACTGGAACCGCCCGGTGTGTGCTGCAAATTGTGCGGATTGCGTGTCGGGCCGGGCGCAAAGTAGGCGAATTCAGTGGTGACGGTCTTCCCTAAAATAAGCGCACCGGCGTTTTTGATCGCCGTAATCGCGGCGGATTCTTCGCCCTGGAGCAGACCGCTGTCCAGCCGGCTGCCCGCCTTTGTTGTAAAGCCATCGACGTGAAAGATGTCTTTGACGCCCACGGCTACCCCGAAGAGGGGCGGGCGCTCGGTCGGTTCTGGATAACGTGCCAGGAGCCGCCCTGCCTCCTGGCGCAAACGGGCAAAGCGCTGCGCTTCGGGGACGAAAGCGTGCACCATTTCTTCGCGCGCAAGGTAGGCAGTCTCTAGTTGATCGAGATACGCTGGCAGAGAGAGATCGCCGCTGCGCAGCGCGGTGACTAACTCTTGTAGGGGGATTGTCTCCGAGATCGGCATAGCAGCACTCCTTGATCGGTTGTTGTCTGTCAATCGCCCTAAGGCGGCGTCAAAGCGCAGCGAAAGCCAAGATTGGCACGCGATACAAGCGGGTCAAATGAATCACGGGCGGTGACCGTGACGTCTTCTGCGGGAGAGAGCCAGGAGCCGCCGCGCATGACCTTGAACTCCCCTTCCAAGGGGCCGAGGGGGTTGGTATCCGTTGATTCAAGGTAGGTCCTGTTGCTGTACCAATCGGCGACCCATTCCATCACGTTGCCGGCCATGTCGTCAAGCGCAAATGAAGAACGGCCGCTGGGGTAGCTGCCCACGGGGGCTGTATCCTGGTGGCCGTCGTCAACCGTGCTATCTCTGAAATCACGTGGGCAGTTTTTGTCGCAGAAATTGAGGCGGGTGCCGTCAAACGCATCACCCCAAGGATAGCGGACTTTCAAGCCTTCAAGCGGCTCAAAACCAGCGGCTTTTTCCCATTCCGCTTCTGATGGCAGCCGCGCTCCCCGCCATCTGCAGAAGGTATCCGCCGCGTACCAGTTGACAAAAATGACCGGGTAGTCATCAAACGCCGCATCGCCGAAATAGGCGCTGTGAAACGTGGCATTGGGGCTGGCTGGCGGGCTGCACTCGCCATCTTCAACACATTGGGCGTAGGCGGCATTTGTGACTTCTGTTTCGTCAAGATAGAAGGCAGCCAGGCGCACAAGGTGTGCCGGTTTCTGATCGCGCTCATCGCTTTCGTCGTCACCCATATTGTAAATGCCTTCGGGAATGAAGATCATACGCGAATCGGTTTGCGTAATGAGCGGCTCCGGTGTGGGTGTGGGCGGGTTTGTGGGCATGGGAATCGGCGTGGCCGTAGGCGCAATCGCGGTTAGGGCGGCCACTACGGCCGATTCTAACGTCGCTGTTGCTCCAGCTTCAGTCACCTCTCCAGGTCCTCCCAGATTCAAAACGCCGAAGCCAAGTCCGAGAAGAATAATGGTCAGAAGTAAGCCCAGCAGCCCGAAGATGGTCCGTCTCTCCATCTGCCGCCGGCGGCTGCCGGGTAAGCGGGGGGGCGGGGCAACAACAGCGCTGCTCGCTGTCCGTCGCGGAATCGTGATTTGCGGGTCTCGATACCCTGCCGGGCGGTTAAGCGCCTGGCTGAAATCCTTCGCCGTTTCGTAACGCGCATCGGCGCGCAGGGACATGGCGCGTGTCGCCACCAGGGAAAGATAAGGTTCGACATCTGGATTGACTTCGCGCGCCGGCGATAGTTCTTCCAGGCCGCTTTCCCGGCTCAACGCCTTGGGCGGTTTCTGGCCGCACAACAGAACATAGAGCGACGCCCCCAGGCTGTAGATATCGCTGGCCGCGGTGACTTCTGCCTGTGCTTGCTGTTCCGGCGATCCAAAGCCGGCTTCGTGCGGCCGAATTCCAAGGCCCGGCAACCCTGTATCAACCAAATAGACGTCCCCTGCGGGCGTGATGCGCATGTTTGCCGGTTTTATGTCCAGATGCATGACGTCATGATCATGCAGATACGTGAGGGGTAGTGAGACTGCCTGCAAGTAAGCGATCACAAGATCAGAAGGCAGCGGCCCATACTGATCGAGGAGTTCCTGCAAACTAACCCCATTCACATACGTGCTGACGAGATATTGACCGCTTGCCTCCAAGGCGAAGTGATCGACAAAATTCGCCAGCTGTGCGTGATTGAGACTGCTGAGGGTTCTTGCCTCCTCCCGGAACCTTTTTTGGGTTTCCGTAGAGGGATCGAGATATTCCTTGATAGCGACTTCTTGCTGCCGTTCGATATCGACGGCGCGGTACGTGGATCCGTACTGGCCGTTCCCTAGTAGGCTGATGATACGATAGCGTTTGTTGAGGATCTCCCCAGGAAGTAATGGCATGGTATCTCGCGGTTTTCTACCCGTCCTGCGCATCGAAACGCAGCATTATTTCACTGATTCCTTCTACTGAGCCTACCACAGTTAGGCGGTCTCCGCAGCGCAACCTGGTATAGCCATGGGATATGAGGGCGTGCCCGTCGCGTTGTAGATTGAGAACCAGTGTATCCAGGGGCATGCGCACCTCGCGCAGCAGAACGCCGTCCAGATCTTTGTTACGTATTTCTAGTTCTACCACATCCTGTCCTTCTTCCATGCCCACCAGAAGCGACGCAGCGCTGGGCGAACGGACGAAGTGGTCCATTAAGCCCACAAGAACGGTGGCGGGATCGACGATTAGAACACCCAACTCGTGGAAATCCTGGAAGTTCGCCCGGTCATTGAGACGCACGACGATGGAAGAGGTGCCAAAATGCTCATAGGCCATTTCCGCTATCTGATAATTTTCCTCGTCAGACAGCATGGCGACAACAGCTTCCGCGTTTTCGGCTCCTAACGCTTTCATTGAAGCGATCGAGATGTCGGGGACGGCCGTTACCTCCAGATCGACAGCGCTGCCGTTCACAAGCGAGTCATCGAGGCAGGCGACGTGGACTCCCCACCCGTGATTCTGAAGCTGCTTGGCCAGGGCGAGCGATTGCCCATCGACGCCAAAGATAATCGCATCATTGAAGCCGTCAAATATAGGCGTTTCATGGCGCGCATGTGCCTCCCCCACGTGGTTGATCGCCCACTTGAATAGTGGCGGTCCAACCAACTGGCTGAGAACGATGACGGCGATGATCATTGTTGCGAACTGCCAGCCCCACTGCGAAAATGCGACATCTACTTCTTTGGCAAGGCCCAGTCCGACGCCGGCCATTGTTACGGCCGTAAGCCAGTGCGTGGTATTGAATTTCCGCGGCTCACCGGCGGCGACGCCACCGGCAAAAGAACCGATAAACAAACCAAGCAGACGTACCGCAAAAAGCGCCAGCGCTATCCACCACGTATCAACCAGCACATCAAGAGCCAAAGCCGCTCCGGTCAGGGTAAAGAATATGACGTACACGGGAGCTGCTACCTTCGACAGAAGACTGAGAAATTCAGAGCGATAGGCACTGCGATTGGTGATGATGAGACTGGCGAGTAGGCAGATTAGCAGTGGTTCAAGCAGAATTTCCGCCGGCAGGTGTTCGTGACTGTAGACCCGGGCGAAGGATGAGATCAGGAAATTGCTGTAGCCGGCCAATAGGATCAGGCTGATCTTGATCCAGCTGTTCAGATGCGTCGCCATGATCAGGCGCAGAACGCCGGCCAGCAGCAGCGACAACAGGACGGCAAGCGCAAGTTCCGAGACGACAAGCCCCGCAAATCCGATATTTAGAGGAACCCCGGTCAACAGAGCGTCGGCAATTTCAATATTGATGGCGAAGAGCACAATGACAATGAAATCCATCACCACGGTAACGCCGAGAACGGTCTGCGTGAAAGGTCCCCGCGCGCGCACTTCGTTGACGATGGCTATGGCCGAACTTGGCGATCGTGCCACAAGGATCGCTGCCGCGAGGGAGGCAATGGCCAGACGACCGGTCACCGGAAACTGCTGCATGAAGGGTACCGAATCAGCCATGAGAAAGAGGGTGACAAACACGAGAATGGAGACAGCGAGCACGATGCCGGCTGTGATGAAGAGGATGCTCTTGATCCGGCTGTGCAGTTCACGCAGATAGAGTTCACTTCCGGCGGCAAAAGCGATAAATGCCAGAGCGATTTCGTCGATGATCTTTAGATTTTCAATATCGGTCGCTTCGATGAAGCCGAGCCCGTAAGGGCCAATCAGGATTCCGGCCAAAAGAAACCCGCTGATCAGGGGGAGTTTGAAGCGCGTCAGAAAACGGCCGATCTCCCCTGATGCCAAGGTAAGAATGACGAAGCCGGCCAAGACAGCCACTGTGCCGCCATCAATATTCATAGAAGTCTGCCCGCCGGTCAATGCCTGTCTGCGGTTCTTAGTGTGATCATTGACGATCGTTTGCTTTCCGCGCTAGATTCCAGTTTGGACAGCGTATTGTAGCGGAAACCTCGTGGCGATGAAACCGCGGGCCCTCAAGTAAGTGGTATAATGACCACGACTATCACCCGCAAAAACCAGCAATTTCGCAGGGAGGGTTCGCAGGCAATGTCTCAGGATCGTACACAGTTGACCAACGCGCTTTGGCGCGTTTACCGCCGCCCGGATCGCCCGATTCCCTGGGAACTGGATGGCAACCTCCCCTGGAATGATCCCGCATTTTCAGAACGCATGCTGGCTGAGCATCTCGATCAGTCTCACGGCGCCGCATCGCGTACCCACGCCGAACGGGAAGAGATATTGAACTGGATGTGGCAGAAGCTCGACCTGGACGCCGGGGATCATGTTCTGGATTTCACCTGTGGGCCGGGGCTCTATGCCGTCGATCTCGCTCGCCGGGGCTGCCTGGTTGAGGGAATTGATTTTAGTCCAGCCTCGATAGAATACGCGCGCACCTTGGCTGAAGAAAATGGCCTTCAGGGAAAATGCCACTTTCGCCAGGAAGATGTCCGTCAGGCGGAACTGTCTCCAGATACCTATGACGCGGCGCTGTTCATCTATGGACAGCTGGCGGTATTTCCGCGTGAAGAGGCATTTGCTTTGCTGTCGAAGATCGCCGCCGCGCTGAAGCCCGGCGGTAGGCTCGTTGTCGAACTCTTGAATCAGGATCAGGTGGATAAAGAGGCGAGCACATGGTGGTTTACCGACGACAAGGGATTGTGGGGGGAGCGGCCGTTCCTGCATCTGGGGGAACGGCATTGGCTGGCCGAGCAGCAGCTCTCTGTTGAACGTTTCTACGTGATTGATTTGCAGACAGAAGAAATGCTTGAGGTTAATCTAAGCGACCAGACCTATGCCGTCACTGAAATGGAAGAAATGCTTCTGCGCGCCGGCTTCAAACAAGTGGATGTCCTTGCCAACTGGGGTGAGTTGGGCATGTATGATCAGAATGAATGGGTCATATACATTGCCCAGAAGTAAGAACCGTCGCGGAGTCCCTGTTTTGTCCAATGAGGCAGCAACGCCTTGCAGGTATTAACGCCATTGCTGCGGTAGAATATCGTGCAATAGATTCTGATGTTTGTTGAGAGGTGAGAAATGAAGAAAACGAGATATCTTGGCCTGTTGATCATACTGGTCCTGCTGCTTGCGGCCTGCTCCGCACCGGAAGCTGAGGCACCGACCAGCGAGCCTCAGCCGCCGACGGAGGAGCCCATTGTCCCCGAAGCAGCGGCCACGGCCACACAGCAGCCAATCCCAGATGATGGTGAACTAGACGAGGCGCCCGACCAGGCGTGGGCGCGTATCCAGTCTCTAGGCAGAATGAGCGCCGGCACGGCCGCAGATTACCCCCCGTTCGAATTCTACAACAGCGATCGCCAACTTGATGGATTTGATGTGGCCCTCATACGGGCCATCGGCGAAGAACTGGGTCTGATTGTGGACCTGACAGATATTGCCTTTGACGGCCTTGGTGACGCGTTGGTGGTTGAACAGATAGACCTCGCCATCGCCGCACTCTCTATCACCCCGGAGCGGGAAGCGGCCGTAGATTTTTCCAATGTCTATTACATAGGGGAAGATGCTGTTCTGGCCGCTGAGGGGTCAGAAATAACAGAGATCGCCGAGCCTGCCGATCTTGGGGCTTACACGCTTGGCGTTCAAGCCAGCTCCGTTTATGAAGATTGGGTACGCGAAGAGTTGATTGCCACGGGCGTGATGCCTGAGGAGAATCTCTATATTTATGCACATGTCGATCAGGCGGTGACCGATCTGGTCGCCGGCCGTGTGCAGTTGGTCATGCTGGACAAGACGCCGGCGGAAGTCGCGGAGACGCAGTTCGATGTCAATATCGTCGCTTCTGGTTTCAATCGCCAGCGGTTCGCCATCGCCATACCGCAGGGTGAGGAGACACTGCGCAGAGAGGTCAACAACGCCCTAACCAAACTGCAAAATGAAGGGACTCTCGCCGATCTGGCCAGACAATATCTGGACTTGGAGGTGCTGCCGCCGATCGAGGAAGTCACCCCTGTTCCGAATGACCAGATAACGATTGACCTTGGCTGTTCTGATGCGATGGCCTTTGTTGGCGACCTGAATCTTGACGATCAGAATATGTCGGCGCCGCCGACCATGTCGCCAGGCCAGTCGTTCCGAAAAGGATGGCGCGTGCAGAATATCGGCACCTGCACCTGGAACAGCGGCTACAGCCTGAACTTCGTGCATGGTAACGTGTCCGCCGCACAGATGGGCGGCACACCCGTCAACGTCGCCGGCCAGGTACGGCCGGGACAGACCTACGACTTCTGGGTCGATCTCGTTGCGCCAAGTTTCCCTGGTACGTACCAGGGTTTCTGGGAGATGCGCAATGACCAGGCCGAACCTTTCGGCCAGCGTATCTGGGTTGGCATCCAGGTATCCGCACCAACGCCGGTGCCCGTGCCGACGCAAACGCCGTCACCCACGATCAGTTTCTCCGCAGATCGCACCACCATCAAAGAAGGTGAATGTGTGACCTTCTCCTGGGATGTGCAGAACATCCAGGCTGTCTGGTTCTTTCCTGCTGGAGAGGATTTCGCCCGCTACCCGACAACGGGACAGAGCAGCAGCGTTCAATGCCCACGAACGACGACCACGTACAACTTACGCGTTCAGAACACGGATGGAACGGTGGAGATCCGCCAGATTACCATATTCGTCGAGCCGTCGAGTGCGGCGCCGAAAATTAGCTCCTTTACAGTTGCTCCCCCCTCCGTTCCTGCGGGCCAATGCGTGCAAATTAGCTGGCGCGTGGAAGGAGATGTCAGCAGCGTGACGATTACACGAGACAGTATCGTTTTGTGGAAAGATGCGCCGCTGGCAGGCACGACGAATGATTGTTTGTCGACACCTGGTGTGGCTATCTATGTAATTGATGCAGTCGGCCCGGCAGGGACAGCCAGGCTGCAGCAAAATGTGAGTGTAACCGAATAAGCTGCTCGTGTTTGCAATCAACGGTCGTCTGGCGGGATGAACGTTCCGCTAGACGACCGTCTCTTTCGCCTGACAAAGCGCAAGCTTTTTTACTATAATAGTCAGAACAACCCGGGCTATTCTATTTTCAATTATTGAAAGGTATGAGCGTTGAGCGCGCCATTCATGTCTGCGCGCATCAATGAGCACAGCGGTTCCTTCTATGCAAATGACAGCCGAAGAGATCCAGCGCGCCTTAGAGCGCATCCTCCCGCGAGTGGCCAAACCAGGGCGCTATACGGGCGGTGAATACAACCAGATCAGCAAGGATTGGGAGACGATCGACTTTAGGGTCGTACTCGCTTTTCCAGATATCTATGATCTGGGCATGTCCAACCTGGGCATGATGATCCTCTACGATATCATCAACAAGCATCAGAACTTGCTGGCAGAGCGGGTATACAGCCCCTGGACAGACATGGAAGCGATTATGCGCCAGGAAGCGCTGCCACTTTTTTCACTGGAGTCGAAGCACCCCCTCAGGCAGTTCGATGTTCTGGGTATCAGCCTGCCCTATGAGCAGTTGTTTACGAACGCTCTCAACCTGATCGACCTGGCGGGCATGCCGGTGCGCAGCCTGGAGCGTGATGCAAGCTACCCGCTGGTGATTGCCGGCGGCCATGCCTGTTACAACCCGGAACCCGTTGCGCCATTTATCGATGTCTTTGTCATCGGTGAAGGGGAACAGGCGATATTGGAGATTATCGCCGTCATGCGCGCCGCCAGACATTTGGATCGCGAAATGCAGCTGCGCTATATCGCCCAGATTGAAGGCTGCTACGTTCCTCGTTTCTATGATGTTACTTACCAGGAAGCGGGCACGATCGCCGCGATAACGCCGACGATGCCCGAAGCGCCGCCGCGTGTTCTAAAGACAATCGTGCCTCAACTGCCCCCGCCGGTAACTGAGTTCATTGTTCCTTTTGTGGAGACTGTCCACAATCGGGCGCCGATCGAGATCATGCGTGGTTGTACGCGTGGCTGCCGCTTCTGCCACGCCGGGATGGTGACGCGGCCAGTTCGTGAGCGCTCTGTTGAAGAGATTTTGTCGGCGATGGAGCAGATCATCAGCAGCACGGGGTATGAAGAGATCGCCCTGCTCTCTCTTTCCTCCAGTGACTATACCCATGTGCTGGAGCTTACGGAGAAGATTGGCGAGCGGTTTGGCGATGATGGCCTGAATATTTCACTGCCCTCGCTGCGTATCGAGTCTGTCTCCACGCAGCTAATGGATAATCTCGGCAACGGCCGCCGTGGCGGCTTCACCCTCGCCCCGGAAGCGGCCACGGAGAAGATGCGCAATACCATCAACAAGTATGTGACCCACGAGGAACTGTTGGAGACGGCCAGGGAGATTTACCGCCGCAACTGGCGCACCATCAAACTCTATTTCATGATCGGGCATCCGACCGAGGAGTTGGAGGATGTGCAGGCTATCATTGATCTCGCCAAGCAGGTGCTGTCTGAGGGCCGCAAGATTCATGGCAAGAAGGCGAGCGTCAACGTTGGTGTCAGTACGTTTATTCCTAAGCCGCATACGCCCTTCCAGTGGGAACCGATGGATGACGTGGCCCGTGTAGAAGAAAAAATCGGCTTGCTGCAGCGCGAACTACGTGGGCAGGGGCTCCGCCTGCGCTGGAATGATCCCAAAGAGTCGGTCTTTGAAGGGTTGTTGAGCCGCGGTGACCGGCGCTTAGCGGCCGTCGTCGAAAATGCGTGGCGCAAAGGCGCAAAGTTTGATGCATGGGCTGATCATTTTCGGGAAGATGCCTGGCAGGAGGCGCTGCAGGAGCAGGCGATCGATCCCGGCTTCTATACGCATCGCCGGCGCACTCTTGACGAACTCTTTCCCTGGGAGCATATCGATATCGCGGTTACAAAGAAGTTCTTGTCCAAGGATTATCTGATGAGCTTTGAACAGGAGACGCGGATCGACTGCCGGCACCAATGTTTCGCCTGCGGCATCCTGCCTGAGCTTAAGGAGCTGCGGCGCGAAACGGAGCCGGAAGCGTGGCAGTGCCCTCCAGTCAAGAAGCGGGCCGGAGCTTTGTCGGTTGACCCGCAGCCGCTGGTGGTCGACAGCATCCCCCTGCCGACCATCCATTGATAATTCAGATGAGTATTCGCGTCATTGTTACCGGCGGAACGTTCGATAAACGTTACGATGAAATTGAGGGGACACTTACCTTTCACGAGACGCACCTGCCCGATATTCTGCGCCAGGTACGCGTGACCGTGCCCGTTACTGTGGAAACCAACCAGTTGATCGATAGTCTGCACATGACGCACCAAGATCGCCTGCGCATCCTTGATGCCTGCATGCAGGCTCCTGAATCTCAACTAATTGTGACGCATGGGACGGATACCCTCGTGGAGACGGCGCGACTGCTGGGAGAAGCACACTTACCCAAAACGATCGTCTTGACCGGGGCGATGATTCCTTACACCGTCTATGGGTCGGATTCACTGTTCAATTTGGGCAGCAGCATCAGTGCCGTGCAGCTGCTGCCTCATGGTGTTTATGTGTCCATGAACGGCCGCCTGTTTGCGTGGGACAATGTACGCAAGAATCGCCAACTAGGCACCTTCGAGACCATCGAGCCTGCCTAACCGTCTCTTACCTTAGCGTAGCTGGATCGTTCCCCAACTGCTGGGATCGTTGAATTGGCGCGAGGCAATATGGGACTTCATCACTTCCTGTACGGCCGTGCCCGGTATGTCATTGTCATTGACGTTTAAAGCAAGCCCCATTTTCAGCCCCACCGCAGGAGTGACTCCCAAATCGCTCCAGGGAACAGCCGCTTCCAGGATGTAGCCGTTCCCCGTGGGCTGGGAAATCACCTGAATGCCATGCCCGACCATATCGCGCAGCTCACCGCCATTGTCGCCACGAAAACGATAGGCGTCCGGTGGGTTGCCCGCGAAATCACCTGGGGAAAGGTTGATCTGAAAATCATCCTCGCTCAGCCGGCTGCCGTAATCCGCGTCTAGCGCTGTGTCAATTTGCAGGCTGACCCCGTCTCCCTTGAAAACCGTGCTGCCGCGCTCTGTCTGCACGTGGACATCATCCTCGACCTGCACGCCGACATAAAGGTTGCTGCCGTCCCATCCCAGCCGCCAGTAAGCGCGAACGTCATCGCTGCCATCCCATCCTTGGTCATTGAAAACGCGGTAGGCTGATTCATACACCGGGGTATCCTGCCACTCTGCGAGGTCCCCGTCGATTCGCGGAGAAGAAGCAAGAGATCGGGCTTCGATATCGCTCGCTTGTGAAGCTGCTTCAAGCTGCGGCCCACTGCTGGCCAGCGTCACCGTGGCCACCAAGGGTGGGCGTGTGCCGGCCGGTTCGCTTTCCGGCGTCCCCGGGATTAGGTCGCCGTCTATTGAAGGAGGAGAGACCAACGGGGGCACCGTTGGTGGCGCGAGAACCGACCCTGGATTGAGGGGAAGATCCAGCTGCTGCCAGGCGAAGTAGGCCGTTCCCAGGCATGTGCCAAAGAGGAGCATCAGGAGAGCAAAAGCACCCAACCAGCAACCACATTGCCCTGACCGCGGTTGTTCCGGTTCCAGACCGGCCCATTCATTAGCCCAGTTTTGTTCTTCCATCCTGACAATCATCCTTCACTGTCCATTATTATGCTACGTGACATCGCCACTCTGCAATGCAGGACTTCATTATCATAGACCTTTGCCGCTCTTTTTCCCTGGCATATAATCCGCCTTAATGAGTGTTTCAGCAAAGCGTCCGCGATCGATATCATTGGTAATTCTCATCTTAATACTCATGGGAGGCCTAGAAGCCGCAAGAGTTGTTGCATTGTATAAGCAATCCGCATTATTATTGGACTTGCAAGTAAGTCCTGATCCGCGCCTGAGGTTGGTGTTAGCCGCTGCTTGGATGGTGCTTTTTTGGATCGCGGCGGCGGCTCTGTGGCGCAGACTGGCCTTGACTCGCTGGCTGATACCCGTGCTTTTCGCTGCCTATTTTGTCTATGAAATGGTTCTGTTGGGTTTGTTTGCCCAAGTCCCTATTTCAACTGGGCGCTGGCTTCTGAATGGCCTACTCGCACTCGTACTCGTCTCCTATGCCTATTGGGCGTTGAATAGAAATGCCGCAAACCCCTATTATTCGGAGGACCGGCAGGCAGATGGTTGATCAATGGTCAATGGCTGCCTGCAAGAAAGAAACATGGATCCCAAAATTGAAAGACTGCATGAATTAAGAAAACAATCAAAGTCAGGGGGCGGTGAAGAGCGGATTGCACAACAGCGTGCCAAAGGCAAGCTCACCGCTTACGAACGGATTGATCTACTGCTTGATAAAGGATCGTTCCGCGAGGTAGACGGCTTTGTCGTGCATCGAGAGCATAATTTCGGCATGGAGGAGAAGAAATATCTTGGCGACAGCGTTGTCACGGGATGGGGGACGATTGACGGCCGTTTGGTGTATGTCTTCAGCCAGGACTTCACCGTATTTGGCGGCAGTCTAAGCAGCGTTCATGCTGAAAAGATCTGCAAGATTATGGATATGGCGATGCGCAACGGGGCCCCCGTCATCGGTATTAATGATTCCGGTGGTGCGCGTATCCAGGAAGGCGTTGTCAGCCTTGGCGGCTATGCGGATATCTTCCTGCGCAACACATTGGCCTCGGGCGTTGTTCCCCAAATAAGCGCCATCATGGGGCCCTGTGCCGGCGGCGCCGTTTATTCTCCGGCGCTGACCGATTTCATCATCATGGTCAAAGAAACCAGCCACATGTTCATCACCGGTCCTGACGTTGTCAAGGCGGTGACCGGCGAAGAGGTTACTTTTGAAGAATTGGGCGGCGCGATGACGCATAATGCGAAGAGCGGTGTGGCGCATGTCGCTGCCGAATCAGAAGCGGACGGCCTGTTTCTGATTCGTGAACTCTTCAGTTATCTCCCTTCCAACAACATGGAAGACCCGCCCTTTGTGCCGGGCAATGACGATGACCTGCGCACGGAAGAGGCCTTGAATCAGATCGTGCCCGACAACGCGACGAAACCTTATGATATCAAAGAAGTTATCGGGCTGATCGTTGACGAGGGCGAGTTTTATGAGACCCAGGAGTATTTCGCACAAAACATCGTTGTCGGTTTTGCTCGCCTGGGAGGGTACAGCATCGGCATCGTCGCCAACCAGCCCATGGTCCTGGCTGGGGTGCTTGACAGCGATGCCAGCGAGAAAGCGGCGCGTTTTGTTCGATTCTGTGATAGTTTCAACATACCGTTGATCGTCTTCGAGGACGTCCCCGGCTTTTTGCCTGGCGTCGATCAGGAGCACGGCGGCATCATTCGCAAGGGAGCCAAGCTGCTTTACGCATTTTGTGAAGCGACGGTGCCCAAGATAACGGTCGTCACACGCAAAGCGTACGGAGGCGCCTACTGTGTAATGAACAGCAAGCATATCCGCGCCGACTTGAATATCGCTTGGCCAACGGCCGAAATCGCCGTCATGGGTCCGGATGCTGCTGTGAACATTATCTACAGGCGCGAACTGGCGGAAGCTGAAGACGCGGCGGCAAAGAAAGAAGAACTTGTTGAAGAATATCGCGAACATTTTGCCAATCCCTATATCGCCGCCCAAATGGGCTACATCGACAGTGTGATTGAGCCCAGTCAAACACGGCCGCGCTTGATCAATGCCCTGCACACGCTGCAGAACAAGCGTGATCAGAATCCACCCAAGAAACATGGGAACATGCCCTTGTAGGTCATGGTCCCAGAGAATAGTTTACCGGGCCGGTAGATGCTTATGAATCATCCAGAACTACATACGCGTCGATTTAGTAAGGTGCTGATCGCCAATCGCGGCGAAATCGCCATGCGTATCCTGCGCGCCTGCCATGAACTTGGTTTGTCAACCGTGGCTGTCTACTCAGACGCTGATCGCAACGCCCCCCATGTGCGCTTCGCCGACGAAGCGTATCATATCGGACCATCGCCGGCGCGCGAGAGTTATCTACTGTTCGACAAGATCATTGGCGCCGCCCGACAGGCAGGGGCAGACGCCATCCATCCCGGGTATGGCTTTCTTGCCGAAAATGCTGAATTCGCCCGCGCCTGCTATGAAGCGGATCTCGTTTTCGTCGGTCCACCGCCGCGAGCGATCGAAGTCATGGGCGACAAGTTGGCGGCACGTTCAACGGTCTCCGCAGCCGGCGTCCCCGTTGTTCCCGGAACCGAACCGGGCCTGGATGACGATGAATTGCTGGCTGCTGCCGAGCAGATCGGCTTCCCCTTGCTTGTTAAAGCCTCCGCAGGAGGCGGCGGGAAGGGGATGCGTCCCGTTGCTGCGCCGCAAGAACTGGCCGATGCGATTGCCTCTGCGAAACGGGAAGCCCTGGCTGCTTTTGGTGATGATACGGTCTACCTGGAAAAGATGATCACCGAGAGCCGCCATATTGAGATTCAACTCCTGGCCGATGCGCATGGAAACATTATCTCTCTGGGTGAACGTGAGTGCTCCTTGCAGCGCCGTCACCAGAAGTTGATTGAAGAGGCGCCGTCCGTGTATGTTGACGAAGCGCTGCGCGAACAGATGGGGCAGGTTGCCGTGGCCGCAGCCGAAGCGGTTGGCTACGTGAATGCGGGGACTATTGAATTCTTGATGGACCGCGACAAGAATTTCTATTTTCTGGAAATGAATACGCGTCTGCAGGTTGAACATCCGGTGACAGAGTTGGTGACCGACATTGATATTGTTCAGGAACAGCTGCGAATCGCGCGGGGCAGGCGTCTGAGCTACGCGCAGGAAGACGTTCGTATCACCGGATGGGCGATCGAGTGCCGTATCAATGCCGAAGATCCGTACAACAACTATTTGCCTTCCACGGGTACCATCACGACCAGCCAGCTGCCGACCGGGCCCGGCGTTCGCGTTGACACAGGCGTCTTTCCCGGATTTGAGATCACACCCCATTATGACCCCATGATCAGCAAACTAATCTGTTATGGGAAAACGCGCGCCGAGGCTGTGCTGCGCATGCGCAGGGCGCTGGAAGAGTACCGAATCATGGGCGTGAAGACGACTATTCCTTTTCACCAGCGGATGATGGAAAGTCACCGGTTCCTGTCAGGGGCCTTTGACACCGGTTTTGTGGAAAATCGCTTTAGCCTGACTGATCGAGAGATGCCGCGCAGGATGGAGGCGGCCGTTCTTGCCGCTCTGGCGCAGCATGAACAGAGCCAGCGTGCGGCACAAATTGTCCGCTCAGGTTCGAATGAGAAGAGTTATTGGAAGTGGTACGGCCGTCGCCGCTAGGGAATCCTGCCGCCAATTTAACGAGACGGCCACCGCCTGCCGATAATGGGCAAGAACTATGAAATATTACGCAAAGGTAGACGATCAAGACTTTGTTATCGAAGTAGGTCACGATAACCAGATCATTGTCAATGGGGAACCCTATGACATGGATTTCCAAAAAATGCCTGGCAGTGGTGTGACCTCACTGATCATTGGCAATCATTCCTTGGAAGCTGTGGTTGAAGAGGGGAACGAATCCTGGCAGGTTTTGATCAGGGGCGATCTCTATGATGTCCTGGTCGAGGATGAGCGTTCGCGGCGTTTGGCCAGCGCCCGCGGTGATCTGGCGGCTGCAGATGGTGAAGTCACCATGCGCTCGCCAATGCCGGGGACTGTGATTGCCGTCGCCGTCAGCGAAGGGCAGGCTGTAAACAAGGGTGACAAGGTGGTCATTCTGGAATCTATGAAGATGGAGAATGAACTGCGCGCACCGCGCAGCGGGCGGGTCACTCATGTGGCCGTGGAAGCCGGGGCCAGCGTCGACAAAGACCAACTGCTTGTTGTGATTACGGATTGAGCGCCAGCGCACTCAGCTGCGATTGTGCTGAGCCAGGCGAACCGAGGAGCTGTCCGAATGCCTGCGGAAAATGGCTTGGAAGTGGAAGTGAAATTCCTTGTGGAGGATATTGAATCGTTGCGCAAAGCGCTTCTCGACAACGGAGCCCTGGTCGTGCGGCCGCGCGTCTATGAAAGGAATGTGCGCTTTGATACAGCCGGTAACGCTCTTTTGCAGAAGGAAGAACTGCTGCGTTTGCGTCAAGATACGGCCGTTACACTTACCTTCAAAGGGCCTTCCGCACAGGACCTCACCAGTGAGGCAAAGATACGCGAAGAGATCGAGGTACAGGTCAATGACTTTGAGCGAATGGCCGCCATCCTGCAGCGCCTGGGCTATGAGCCATGCCAGGTGTATGAGAAATACCGCGAAGCGTTTCATCTCAACGAGCTTGAGATTGTTCTAGACGAAATGCCCTATGGCGTTTTTGTTGAACTAGAGGGCGCTGAAGCGGTTATCAAGGCGACAGCTGAGCAGCTTGGCCTCAATTGGCGGGAAAGGATTCTCTCCAATTACCTGGCTATGATGGGCATGCTGGCCGATTACCATGCCCTTCCATTTCAAGATGCAACATTTGAGAACTTTCGGGATAGAGAGATTTCAATCAGAGATATCCTCCCCTTGAAAGATTAACCTACCAGCGCGGGGAAACCATGAATAAGGAAAGCGAAACTATGATGGCTAGGGCGCAAGCCCAGGCCGCGGAATTGACCCGATTGCGACGGGAAATACACCGCTACCCGGAGTTGGGATTCCAGGAGGTACGCACAGCGGCGTTGGTCGCGGACACATTGAACGAAATTGGCGTGACCTCGGTGAAGACGGGCGTCGGGATCACGGGGGTGGTTGGCGAACTTGGAGAAAACGATGGGCCGACCATCGCTATTCGCGCCGATATGGACGCCCTGCCCATCCATGAGCAGAATGATGTCGCTTACCGTTCAGAGCGTGATGGGATCATGCATGCCTGTGGCCACGATGCCCATACGGCAATCCTTCTCGGCGCGGCGCAGCTGCTGCGCCAGGACATGATCGAGAATGCCTGGTCGGGAAATGTCCGTTTCTTGTTTCAGCCTTCAGAAGAAGCCTTTGACGTGAATGGGGTCAGTGGGGCGACAGCGATGATCACGGACGGCGCTCTGGACGGAGTTGATGCCGTTATTGCCCTGCATGTGTGGTCGACATCGCCTGCCGGCCAGGTCTATTTTCAGGATGGTATGAGTATGGCCGCCGTGGACGCTTTCGATGCTTGGGTGCGTGGTGAAGGGAGCCATGGCGCCTATCCACAAACAGGCAGTGATCCCTTGGCTATGTTGGCCCCTATACTGAGCGCACTTTATGCAATTCCTTCGCGCCGTATCGATCCCCTTTCTTCCTCCGTTGTCAGCTTGGGCCAGATTGAAGGCGGTAAGATCCACAATGTTATTCCCAGCGAGGTGCTGCTCAAGGGCACGATTCGCTCCTTTGAGCCCGCCGTTCGTGAGCAGCTCTGGTCTGAGGTGGAACGTGCGTTAAAGCTGAGCGAGGTGCTGGGTGGTAGTTACGAGCTGGCGATCACAAAAGGGTACCCGGCTCTATTGAACGATCCGCAAGTCAACCAATGGCTGCGTTCGACGACCGCTGATCTGTTGGGGAGAGACGCCGTTGAAGAGGTTCAATTCGGCATGGGAGCGGAAGATTTTGCCTACATGGCCCAGGAAAGAGCGGGCGCGATGTTCATGCTGGGAGCGGCGATTGATGATGGCACACAGAGGAACCACCATACTGCCGGATTCAATATAGACGAAACCGTCTTGCCCCTGGGATCGGCAATCCTTGCCGAAACGGCGCGCAGATTTGTGACCGGCGCGGTAAAGATTTCGTGAAATAGCGCAGACCACCCGCCAAACCGTGCCGAAAAGCAGAATACGTCATACAAGAAACGCATGTTCTATAGCATTTTGTGGTTATCTTATGTATACTGCTCTACACGACATAATCTCAGTCGAGTGATTTGGGTTTTGCGTGTAGCGCTGCCGCCCATTTTGTTGCACCTTGAGATACCGTGGTACAGCCACGAAAAAGCTTTGCCTATGTTGAGTAGGCCAAGGAGGAAGACATGTTCTCGAAGTCGCTAAGACGTATTAATCAGGCGATGAAATCATCCCGTGGAAAATACGCGGTGATATTTGCGGCGCTGGTGCTGGTGCTGGTCATTGGCGCGGTTCAAGCGCAGGGCCATGGCCCTATGCGCCCGCCCCATCCACCCCAACAGCCGCAGCAAGAAATGCCTATGTGGGGCATGAAGATGCCTAAATGGCGTCCCTGGATGCCCTGGGTACCCAGGGAGCCGGTCCCGCAGATCAAGATCTTGGTCGTTGTTGAAGATACCGGTGTTATGATTGGGACAGAGAACTTCCCCGAAGACGAGGAATTTACGGCGACCATGGGCGAGATGTACACGCGCGGTGTCGATGGCATCGTCGTGGGTACCTTCAATTCGGGTGATGGCTCGGCTCAGCGTTTACGGTTCCTGATACCCGCTGAGCTGCAAGGGGAAGATCGCATCGCCATTCGCGTGCAAACGGATCATGATCAGCCATACTTTGCCTTCAACTGGTTCTATAACACGGATGCCAAGGCGCCTGCGCTAACTGAGTTTGAGGGTTTGACGCCCGAGGAAGCACTCGAAAAGACGGAAGTTTCTGAACCACTGATCGCCGAAGAGACTGAAGAGGCAGCTAAAACAGAAGAGACTGCTGAAACGGAGAGCACAGAGGGTGTCGGCGGCGCTGAGGAAGCGGAAGAAGCTGCTGCTGTCGCCGCTTTGACCGGCGTCGCCTGGCAGTGGATCGCCTTCTCCGATCCCGTACAGGGAGATCTGGCCATTGATGCGCCCGAGCAGTACCAGATGCAGTTTGATCCGCAGGGGCTAGTGGCTGTGAAGGCCGACTGCAACAATGCTGTCGGTACCTACATTGCGGATGAGGCCGGCGGCATCGATATTGCCCTCGGTCCGGTTACGCTTGCGGCCTGCCCGGATGAATCGCTTTCCGATCAGTTCTTGCAGTATATCGGTGAAGTCGCTGCTTATTCCTTTGATGAAGCGGGTGGCTTGATTCTTGATTTGCCGGTCGATGCCGGAACGATGCGCTTTGCTGCTGGGGATTTAGTCGCTCCTCCGGTGGACAGTGAGGCGGAAACTGGCGAGGAAGCGGAAGCGGCGGCGAGTGTCACTGGAACGGTGACCTACCTGCAGCGCATCGCGTTGCCTGATGATGCCGTTGTCACGGTAATGGTCATCAATTCCTCGTTGGCGGATGCGCCGGCAGAAGTGCTTGGTGAGCAGGTTATTGAAACGGCCGGCCAGCAAGTGCCAATTCCCTACGAAGTTACCTATGATCCGGCCGCTATCAATGAAAATCTCATGTACAGCGTGCGCGCGACGATTGAAGACGCAGAAGGCGCCCTTCTCTTCACTAGCGATACGGTCATTCCGGTTATCACAAACGGCAATCCCACAGAAGATGTTGAGATAATGACAGTTGCTGTGGCTTCCGGCGAGGATACGGAAGCGCCCGCAGAGGTCGAAGATGCAGAAGCGGCCGCGGAAGAACCTTCCCTGACCGGCGTAGTCTGGAATTGGACTGAATTCTCCGATCCCGTACAAGGCACGCTGCCCATTGAAGCACCGGAAAAATATACGGCTCAGTTCTTCGAAGACGGTACCATCGGCATCAAGGCTGACTGCAACAATGGCAGCGGATCCTATGTCGCCGAGGAAGGCAGCATTGACATTACGGTTGGGGCATTTACGCTCGCTTTGTGCGAAGAGGGCTCCCTCTCCGACCAGTTCAAACAGTACCTGGACGCGGCTACAATCTATTTCTTTGAAGAGGGCGATCTGCTCATGGATCTGCCCGCGGACAGCGGAACGCTGCGTTTCGCAGCTGTAGAAGCGGAAGCGGGGGCCACGGCCAAGCTTGCCTCCCTTGCTGAATCCCCGGTACAAGTGGGTGCGCTTGAAGAGGGCGATGGTGACGAGTCGGATGTTCCCTCCTTCACCGTTTGTACTGTTGTAAGAGACACGGGCATTTTCATCGTAACTGAGAATTTCCCGGCCGATCAGGTCTTCTCGGTACAGATGGGCGCACTGCCCGGCTATCCGGTCTATTCTCAGCCGATGCCGCCGATGAAGCCGATGCCGCCAATGAAGCCGATGCCCCGCCAGCAGGGGCCGATGGGGCCAATGCAGGGCCCGATGAAGCCGGGGATGGGACCTTCCCATCCGGGCGGCATGTGGATGAAACCAGTGCAGAAGATGTATATCCCTTATTATGACGCCGGCACGATTGATACTGGCGAGGGTGGCCGTCTGGAGACGCGACTGGAGATTCCGGCGGAACTTGCGGGATCTTACAAGATATCGGTTCTGATGCGTACGGATCACCAGTTCCCCTATATGTCCTATAACTGGTTCTATAACAACGATGCCGAGGTTTGCAACGACAACGGCGATTAGCGTTCATGCTTAGTTCAAGTTGAATTACTCCCCAGCCGGATTTCCTGGCTGGGGATTTTTTTTGAATGCGTGCTCTGTCCAATTGCTTCAAAATTTGGTATTGTGGGCAAAGCGTTTGTGCTTCGTTCGGAATGCGGCGCACTTTGTGCGGAACCATTTCTCCAGGGATGGGGTAAAATAAGTAGCTTGTCTGCCAGTCGACTGTTGGCACAAACAATAGGGACCACAGTGAGAGATTTGCCTTGTTAACCACCCTGCTAAAATCGATGCGGCCGCGCCAATGGACCAAGAACGTATTCGTTTTTGTGCCCCTCTTCTTTGATCGCAAGCTAACCGATCCTCAGAGCTTACTGCGCACGCTGGCCGCTTTCGTACTTTTCTGTTTCATGTCCAGCGCTGTCTATTTGATGAACGATCTCGTCGACCTGGAGAAGGATCGACAGCACCCGACAAAGAAGGACCGTCCGCTCCCCTCTGGTGAGCTCAGCCCACGGGTCGCCGCGGTGACGGCCGTGGGCTTGGCGACGGGCAGCCTGGCCGGCGCTTATTTTCTATCACCCTCTTTGGCCGCGGTTTTGCTCATTTACCTATTGATCCAGATTGCCTATTCATTTTGGTTGAAAAACGTTGTCCTGGTTGACGTGATGGTTGTGGCCTCAGGTTTTATCTTGCGCATCGCCGCCGGCGTTGCCGTGATCAACGTGGAGCGATTCTCTCCCTGGCTGTACGTTTTCAGCGGTTTCCTGGCGCTATTCTTGGTGCTTGGAAAGCGGCGTCACGAACTGGTATTGCTGGGCGATGAGGGCGCGAATCATCGCTCGATCCTCAATGAATATACGGTTGAACTGATAGACATTATGCTGGTTATGGTCACCACGGGGGCAATCGTGGGCTACAGCCTCTATACGTTCCTTGCCGAAGGGCTGCCGGCCAATCATGCGATGATGCTGACCATTCCCTTTGTTCTATACGCCATTTTTCGCTGGATGTATTTGATTCACGTTCGTCATGAGGGAGGCGCTCCGGAAGAGATCGTTCTGCGCGATCGCCCTTTGCAGCTGTCGATTGTCTTGTGGGCCATCGTTGTCTTTATTGCGCTCTATGTGCTGGCCTGAAGGGGACAGGGGCTTGACGGATGCTTGAACAGAAAATCGTCACTGCTACTGCGCCCGGCAAGATCATCCTCTTTGGTGAACATGCGGTTGTCTACGGCCGTCCGGCGATAGCGGCCCCCTTGACGCATGTGCGCGCGCAGGCGGTCATTCGACCTTCCCATAGTGCGGGCGTCACGCTGCTCGCCCCGGATCTGGCTGAAGAGGGCGGCCTTGACGACGCCGGCCCGCAGGATGCGTTGGCTTTGACTGTGCGGCGCGTGCAGGCGGCGGCGGGTCTGCAGCGGCTGCCGGACATGACGATTACGGTCACCAGCGAGATCCCCATTGCCGCCGGGTTAGGCAGCGGGGCGGCGATCACGGTGGCGACCATCCGCGCCTTATGCGATTATCTGGGCTTGGAACAATTAGCCGGAGACAAATGGATTTCCGATCTGACGTTTGAAATAGAGAAGATCCACCACGGCACGCCGAGCGGCATTGACAATACGGTCGTTGCCTACGAGCGGCCTGTCTATTTTGTGCGCCAGGAAACGGATAATCTCATCGAAACGTTCACCATGCGGCAGCCACTGCGCCTGCTCATTGGTGACACAGGAATAAGCAGCAGCACAAGGTTGGTTGTTGGCGACGTGCGGCGGCAGTGGCAGGCGGATCGCCAACGCTTTGACCAGCTTTTTGACGAGTGTGGTCAGTTAACTGTTTCTGCACGAAAAGCGATTGAAAGAGGAGACACGGAAGAAACCGGCCGGCTGATGAACGAGAATCATGCGCTTCTGGTGGCGATGACAGTCTCTTCAGCGGAACTCGATAGACTGGTATTGGCAGCCGGTGAAGCGGGCGCGCTGGGCGCCAAATTGAGCGGTGGGGGGCGTGGCGGCAACATGATCGCCCTGGTCACGGCGGAGAGCGAGGCAACGGTGCGCGCCGCTCTAAAAGCTGCCGGGGCCAAACGTGTCCTGCAGAGCATCATTGCCCCGCATTCCGGCGTCCGATTATGAGCTGGAAATGCCGCGAAACGCCCTTTGAGCTATGATTGCTGGCAAGAAAAAAGACCATCCTGCGGGATGGTCTTCTTAGAAATATTGCCACAGCATACGATTAACTTTTTGCGGATGTTTTTAGACAGCGTGTGCAGATGTATTTACGAACTTTACGACCGTCTTCAAAGAGGGTGACTCGCTGAATGTTCGGTCGAAACTGTCGCTTAGTCTTTTTCTGCGAGAAGCTGACATTGTGGCCGGACATGGGTCCCTTGCCGCAAACTTGACATTTAGCCATAATTTCACCTTATCCTGACAAACTAAAAGCGACCGAAAAGCGGTCGCCCAGATTCGAAGTGAGCAAGATGAAATTATACAGCAAGTGATTCGCTTTGCAAGGCTGTACAGCAAACGTTTAGCTTGCTCAGACGCCAGTTTGACCAGAAGGCGACTATTATCTGTTGTCATTGGAGAATAAATGCCTACGAGAGATGAAACCCTTGGGCAGGTCGATATTTCGACCACGGCAATAGCAACAATTGCCAGTCACGCCATCAACCAGAGCTATGGTGTTGTCGGTATGGCCAGCAAGAATATCGTCGACGGTATCGCACGCTTGCTGACGCGAGAGAGCCACCGCGGCATTGATGTGACGATGGAAGATGACGAAGTCGTCATCGATGTTTATGTCATCATTGAACATGGTGTGCGTATTCGCGCTGTCGCTGAGAGTATTCAACATACGACGAAGTTTCACGTGGAAAAGGTGTTGGGCTTACCTGTCCGTGCGGTCAATGTCTATGTGCAAGGCCTGCGCCTAAGTAACAATGATCATTCGCAAAGTGCTAGGTAGCGTTCCGCGTCCCAGCGAACGTGAAGAACAGTTCTGCTTGAGGAGAGAAGAATTTGACACAGCATAGTTATTCTGGCGCCACTTCCAGCAGTGACAAATGGCTGCGCTGTAATGGTTGGCAGCTGCGAAAGTTGGCGAACGCAGGGCTTGTCTGGCTGGATCAGAACCACCAGTATGTCAATTCCTTAAACGTTTTTCCGGTTCCCGATGGGGACACGGGCACGAATATGCTGCTGACGATGCGCTCGGCCGTGGCCCGCGTTTCCGGTAGTGAAGACGATCACGTTGGGCGCGTGGCGGCCGAGATCTCTCAGGGGGCGCTGATGGGCGCCCGTGGAAACTCCGGCGTGATTCTGAGCCAGATCTGGCGCGGACTGGCTAAGGGGCTGCACGATAAAGAGATATTTGATGCCGTCGATCTCGCGCAGGCGTTTCAGATCGCCTCTGACACGGCCTACAACGGCGTGATGCGCCCGGTCGAGGGCACGATCTTGACGGTTATTCGTGAAGGAGCGGAAGAGGCAGCGGTGGCCGCCAAGCAGAGCAGAGATCTACGATATGTTCTGGAGCGTGTTTTGGCGCGTTCGCAAGATGCGTTGAGACGAACACCGGAAATGCTGCCTGTCCTAAAACAGGCCGGCGTGGTCGATTCCGGGGGGCAAGGACTCGTGTATATTTTCGAGGGGATGCTCAAGTATGTCAGCGACCAGCTTCATGACCTTGCCGCGATTGAGGGAGACTATGCCCGAGAGCTTGAAGCGATGGATTCTGCCCAAGAACGTGCTGTGCCTGTGGACGGGCAAATCGACAACCCATATGATGTGCAGTTTATCCTTATCGGGGATGATCTTGATGTCATGGCAGTTAGGGATACGATCGATGCGATGGGCGATTCTACGGTTGTGGTTGGCGACGAACATACGATCAAGGTCCATATTCATGTCAAGAATCCCGGTGAGCCGCTGGCCTATGGGGCAAGCTTAGGGAGGATTACGGACGTTGTGGTGGAGAATATGCAGCTGCAGATGGAAGCGTTCATCCAGGGGCCGCTGCACGTGAGCGGGAACAACGGGATAATGGAAGCGGCCGTCGAGCCGGGACAGATTGGCGTCGTCGCCGTTGCAGCCGGTGACGGCCTCGCTGACGTGTTTAAGAGCCTTGGCGTGGCCAAGATCGTTCACGGTGGGCAGACGAACAACCCCAGTACAGAAGAGATATATCAGGCGATTCAAGATATCCCGACGGAAGAAGTAATTGTCTTGCCGAACAACAAGAACATACAGCTTGCGGCGGAGGCTGCCGGTCAACTCAGTCCCAAAGCGGTTGTTGTTGTGCCCACACGAACCGCGCCGCAGGGATTTGGCGCTATGCTCGCTTTTCGCCCCAACGGAACGCTAGACAGTACGTCAGCAGAGATGTTTGATGCGGCCCAGCAAGTCTCAACCGGCGAAATCACCCAGGCCACGCGCTCCGTGACCCTCGACGGGGTTGACGTTGAAGAGGGACAGATCATCGGCCTTGTGGATGGCCGTCTTTGTGCTTCAGGTCCCGAGATTGAAGATGTATTGACGAAAGTGCTGGAAGGCATGGACGTGGCCGAACGGGAAATCGTGTCCATTTATTATGGGGCCGGAGTTGATGAGGCGCAGGCCGCTGCCCTTGCCGAGCGCATTGAATCCGCGCACGAGGACGTAGAGGTTGAACTGCTGCCCGGTGGCCAGGCGCACTACTTTTTTATCCTAGGCGCTGAATAAGGGGCGGCACAGCCAACAAGCGAATGCATACCTGGCCCCTGCTGCATGCTTCATGACCATTCGGATTCTTGTTGACAGCACATGTGATGTGCCTCCCGATGTCGCGGAGCGGCTGGGTATTGCCGTGGTTCCGGTATATATCAACGTGGGTGAGCAGAGCTATCTGGACGGCGTTGATTTGACCCGGCAGGCGTTCTATGAGAACCTTGCTGCGTACGACACGTTCCCGACAACGGCCGCTCCGGCTCCTGCCGTTTTTACGGCCGCCTACCACGCGCTAGTTGAGGACGGGGCCACGGAGATCATCTCCCTTCATATCGCTACCAAGTTAAGCAATACGCTTAATGCAGCTAGACTGGGCGCGCAGGATGTTGAGGGCGCCGTGGTCACGATGTGGGACACGGAACAGTTGGCCTTGGGATCAGGATTACAGGCAGTTGTCGCTGCCGAAGCGGCGGCGAACGGCCTTTCCGTGCCCGAAATCATGATCTTGTTGGAGCAGAAAAGGGGCAAGACACGGGTCTTTGCTATGCTGGATACCTTGGAATTTTTGCGGCGCAGTGGGCGCGTGAGCTGGACTGAGTTTGGCCTGGGAACGCTCCTGCGCATTAAGCCTATTGTGCAGGTATATGCAGGCGAAGTCTCCATTGTCGAAAAGGTACGCACAAGCAAGCGCGCGCTGCCGCGTCTCGTACAGTTTGTCGAAGAACTCGGCCCGCTTGATAGAATTGCCGTTCAATATGCCGGCAGCAGGGAGATAGCCGAACGCCTTCGCCAGGAAGCGGAACATCTCTTCCCGCCGGACGTAGAGACCATCATTATGGAACTGACACCCGCGATAGGGTCCCACACAGGCCCCGGGGTCGTTGGCTTGGGAGCAATCGCAAAGTAAGACTATGTCACGATCATTCACAAGTTTAGAGCGCGTATTGGGTCTAGAAGCGCAGCAGAATTATCAAGATAAAGCCGTTGTCGGCGGCATTCGCCAGTTCGCAACCTTTTGGGTGGGCCGGGCGCGCGAGGAAGCGGTTGACGAGGCAGACCAGGCGCTCGTTGAGCAGATTGCCGAGGTTCTTTCCGGTTACCACAGCCTGCCTGGAACAGAGGCGCGCAAGAAAGCGGTAGACAGTCTACTGCAATACTTGGATAGGCGGAAAGTGCGCCTGGCGAACGTGCTGCCTAAAGAGGCTGCACAGCCTTCAACGCCTGCAGCATCGAAACCCGTTGAGCGAAGTGCGACACCGGCGCCCACGCGCACAAAGGAAGCGAGCCCCACGCCCTTGCGCCGGTACAACGATTTCGTAACTGATATTGACCCGGGAGAGGGACCGCCGCCGGTTGAAGAACGCCTTGAAGAGGTGGAACCGGATCCCGAAGGATTGCGACAGCCGGTGCGCAGTATTAAGGGCGTCGGACCAAAGATCAGCGAGAAGCTGGAAAAGCTGGGAGCTGAAACAATCTACGACCTTTTGTACCTGTTTCCCCGCCGCTATGATGATTACACGTTGATGAAGCCGATCAATCGTTTGGAGTACGGCGAGCAAGTGACGGTGATCGGAACAATCTGGCAAATACGCGCCAAGCGTACGCGCGGAAATCAGACAGTAATCCAGGCTGTCATCAACGACGGCACGGGATCGATTCAGGCGACCTGGTTCAACCAACCCTGGCTCACAAAACAACTGCCTGCCGGTATGCAGATTGTGCTCAGCGGCAAAGTGGACCAGTTCCTGGGCCGGCCAGTCTTTAATTCGCCGGACTGGGAACCTCTTGAGCTGGAACCGCTGCGCACGCGCCGCATTGTGCCGATTTACGCCTTGACGGAAGGTTTGGGTGCACAGCGCCTGCGCGAAATCATGGATAAGGTTGTCTCTTCCTGGAGCGCGCGCGTTCCCGATGCCCTGCCAGAATCAACACGCAGCCGGCTAGATTTGGTTCCCCTTACCTGGGCGTTGAAGCAGGTTCATTTCCCGGACAATCAGCAGAACCTGCACCGGGCACGAAAGAGGCTCTCCTTCGACGAATTGTTCTTGCTGCAGCTGGGCATGCAGAGTCAGCGCCGCCAGTGGCAGTCGCGATCGGCCGTGCCCATTCGCTCTGAACCTGGCCAACTTGCTGAATACTATGATTTGCTGCCCTACTCCTTGACCGCAGCGCAGGCACGCGTGATCGATGAAATACTAGAGGACATGACCGCTGACGTGCCTATGAATCGCCTGCTGCAAGGAGATGTTGGCGCAGGAAAGACGGTTGTCGCCGCCGCGGCTATGTTCGCGGCCGCGAAGTCCGGCGCACAGGCCGCGCTTATGGCGCCTACCGAGATCCTCGCTGAACAGCATTATCGCGGACTAAGCGACCTGTTCGCTCCGACGGGATTGACGCTGGCCCTGCTTACGGGCAGCACTGCGGCTGCCGACAAGGCGGCGATCTATGAAGGGCTTGCTGCTGGATCCATCCAGATTATCGTTGGCACCCATGCTCTCATACAGGAAGTTGTCTCTTTCAAGAACTTGGCCCTGGCTGTGATTGACGAACAACACCGCTTTGGTGTGGAGCAGCGCGGCGCACTGCGAGAGAAGGGAGACCAGGAGGGCGCGGAGACGAATCCGCACCTGTTGGTCATGTCGGCCACGCCCATCCCCAGAACCCTGGCTCTTTCTCTGTACGGCGATTTGGATATATCTATCCTTGATGAGATGCCTCCCGGCCGGCAGGAAATCAAGACCCGCTGGCTGCGGGCGAGCGAGCGCGAGCGTGCCTACAGATTCGTTCGACGCCAGGTCGAAGAGGGGCGACAGGCTTACCTGATTTTTCCGCTTGTCGAGGAATCAGACAAGATCGATGCCAAGGCCGCCGTAGATGAGTACGATGTTCTCAATAAGGAAGTATTTCCGGATTTGAGACTGGGATTGGTCCACGGCCGTTTGAAATCAGATGAAAAAGATGCGGTGATGCGCGCCTTTTATGCCGGCGAACTGGATATTCTCGTCGCCACTTCCGTGATTGAGGTCGGGGTAGATGTTCCTAACAGCACGGTCATGGTCGTCGAAGGGGCGAACCGTTTTGGTCTCGCACAGCTGCATCAGTTTAGGGGACGCGTCGGCCGCGGGCAGCACCAATCCTATTGTGTCTTGATTGCCGACGAGAGTACGGAGGAGGCGGAAAAACGTCTGACGGCATTGGAAGAAACGAACGATGGTTTCCTGCTGGCGGAGAAGGACCTTGAGCTAAGAGGCCCGGGCGAATTCTTTGGCCGGCGTCAAAGTGGCATGCCGGAGTTGAGAATGGCCTCGCTGCTTGATCTTCCGCTGCTCAAAGTGTCACAAGAAGAAGCCTCCAGATTATTCGGCGAGGATCCTGACCTGGCGATGCCCGAACATGCGCTGCTGCAAGAACAACTACGCCTGTTTTGGCGAGAGGCTGCCGACACCAGCTAGCGTGTGGCCGCTCCTTTTTCATTAACGGCCCTCAGCGAGATAGAAACACCACCATGAGGAGGAGATGTCATTGAAACGAAGAGCTGTTTATCCCGGGACCTTTGATCCAGTTCATTTTGGGCATCTCGACTTGATGTCGCGCGGCGTGACCTTGTTTGATGAGCTCGTTGTCGCCGTTTATGATCATGTGCGCCCGACGAAGTCAGTGCTCTTCACAGTCGATGAACGCATCCAGATGATTCGCGATTCCCTCGGCAATCGCGAGAATATCACCGTTCAGCCGTTTAATGGTTTGCTGGTCAAGTTCATGCGTGAAATCGATGCCCGGATCATCATACGTGGACTGCGGGTTTTTTCTGACTTTGAGTTCGAGTTTCGCAACGCTCTGGCCAATAAACGCCTTGCTTCAGAGATTGAGACGGTCAGCCTGATGGCTCGCGAAGAACACACCTTCCTGAGTGGGACAACGGTGCGTGAAATCGCCGGTCTGGGTGGAGATGTGTCGAGCATGGTGCCCGAAAACGTGGCTCTTGCGCTCTATACGCGCTTAATCGGAGATGCGGAAACCAACAATTATGTTGCTCCCGATCCGCTGCGTGATTAGGAATAGTCTTTATAGCAAGCTCTTGAGTCAAACGATTGCACCTGGCGCGCCCTCTCTTATAATAAGCGTATAACGGCTGTCAAATTGTGCCGGCACAATGCTGAATGACGCAGCAGATGAGGTATTTGGGGAACAGACATGGACATACAAAATCTTGTTGATCGTCTAGAACAGGTTCTGAATGACAGCACGCGCGTGCCGATGAGTGCTTATTTGATGGTTAACGAAGAGAGGATTTACAATATTGTTGACCAGCTGCGCATTACTGTGCCGGATGAGATCAAGCGTGCCAACCGCATCGAGAGCGAAAAAGATCGGATTCTAGCCCAGGCTCATGAGGAAGCGGAGAGAATTCGCGAACTGTCTAAGCAGGAAGCTTCCGAACTTGTCAAACGTGAAGTGATTACCAGCGCAGCGCAGCAGCGCGCCGATCACATCCTGGAACGGGCCCGCCGAGATGCGCAGTCTATGCGCCAGGAAGCGGATATTTATGTGGTCAATGAATTGAACAAACTGGAAGAAGACCTTCTCCGTTCATTGGCCATTGTACGCAACGGCCTGCAGCAGCTGCAGAGTCAGGCTGGCGACACGCCGGAAGACGAAGTGTCTGCCGAAAAAACAGCGGAAGATGGTGCCCAGGCAGCCATGTGAGCGGCAAGCAGGATCCGCCGCTCCTCGTCGCCTGCGGTGAGGAAGATCAATCCCTACGCCGGCTGCAGGGCAGCCCTCCCATTTGTTAAAACGAATTCGTCTCGTTCTATCGCGCGGCATCGAAACAGGATGTTGTTCTTCGTCACTTGCCACATTTCCGTTTCAATCGTTTCTCCAGGAAATAGGTGGCTTGAAAAGCGCGCGCTAATCTCTTTCAACCGCCCCCCCTCATTTCCGGCATAGGAACCAAGCACAGCCCTCGCTGCGTAACCATAAGTGCATAAGCCGTGTAGGATTGGCCGCGGGTAGCCAAGCAGGGCAGCAAATCTACTATCGGCGTGCAGTGGATTGCGATCCCCTGAGGCGAGCCGGTAGAGCAGCGCCTGGTTCGCATTCGTTTTTGCGCGCATCACCACATCCGCCGCACGTTCCGGTGTCCCGTGCAGGTTGCCCGATGGACCGCGATCGCCGCCAAAATTGCCGCGGCCGCGAATGAAGATCGAAGCCTGGTTGAGAGCCAGCGGCCGGCCTTCCTCATCGCTGCTGGTGATATCAACGATGATCAGCGCTCCCGAGCCTTTGTCATACACCTGACTGATTTCTGCCCGGTTAACGATCAGGCCTGAGGGTGGGAGAGGGCGTATGAGTTTTAGCGTGTGTTCGCCATGAAGTACTTCCATCAGGTTCAACCGCTGGCCTGGAATGGAAGCGATCTGTTCCATTGTCTGCAAAGGGAAGGTGGCCGCGAACGTGGGGAAACAACTGAATCCTTGCGGTGCCAGTTCATAGGTGTACTGTAAATCGCCGGTGTCCATTGGATCGGCGGAGGCGCCAATGGAAAGAGCGTAAAGGGCGGCATCCTTTTCGCTGTAAGTGGTCGCTGTCGCCGCGAATTGGTGCCCGACTGCCTCCAGCAAGCTGCCAGTTTCCTTATCTCCGCACATAGTTGAATCCTTTAATTTCTTAGCTTAGGGTTGTTCGCGTGGCGATCCTGGTCACGGATCGTTTTTTTGGCCAGGTTTTTTTCCAGCGCGTCAGTCAGGTCGACGCCGGTTTGATTCGCCAGGCAGATAAGCACAAATAGCACGTCGGCAAATTCATCGGCAAGATCGTGCGCTTCTTTGCCCTCTTTGAAGCTTTGATCGCCGTAGACGCGGGCCATGATTCGCGCGACCTCGCCTACTTCCTCCATGAGCACGGCCGTGTTGGTTAGCTCAGAATAGTAGCGAATGCCAATCGTCTGTATCCATTGATCGACGATTTCCTGATAAGATCGCAATGAGACATCAGCCATAGGACACTCCTTCCCTACACTGTATCAAATAGCTGCTGCGTGCGCCCGCCGGGTCAGCGAAAGCGCCTGATAATGAACCAGGCAGCGAGCAAGACGCCTACAAGAATGAGCAGCCAGGAGAAAGCCCTTGCCGGCAGAAAATAGGCGCCCAAACCGGCGGCCAAAAGCCCCAGACCAATCCCTAAAACTGATAACACAATGGGATTCGAAAGAACTTCACCCCGGCGTGGATTCTTGGAGAAGGTGTTGGCAGGGACAACCCAGAGCAGCAGCGCGAGGACTATAAAAAAGGGTCCCAGCAGCCCACTAATCGGCCCGCGCTCAATAACAATGACGCCAATGCCCAGGGCGATGAAAAGGATTGAGGCGAGCAGGCGCTTGGACATTCGCAGGAAGGCTTGGCTGCTTAGCCGTCGACGCCCGGCCAAATTCGCTGCACAACCAAGTAAAGAATCATTAATACGCCAAACCCGATATAGAAACCGATCAGGACGCCTGCGCCAAGCGTGATGGCCGGCAAGATATTGCCCCGCAGGAGAAAGGAAACAATGAGGGCGATGAAGCCGGCCAGACCAAGGATGCCGGCGATGTACAGCATGCAGCCTGGTAGTTGGCCCGTCTGCCGCGCGTTATTCCCGCTCCTGCTCAACCAATACTCGAAGATTGCACCGACCACGGCAATGCCTAAGCCGACTGCCAACCCTGTAAGAAAAAGTGAGGTATCTGTCTGCATCGGATACTCTCTTATCTGCCTGACCCACAATCTGCTTGTCCACTCCATCTATGCAACCCAACAGAGAGGCAGCCGTTGGAAGCTCGCGCGGTGGGTTGAAGAGATGGAGCGCGTTTCCGCTTGACTATGTTATTTGCTTCGTTTGAAGTGTGAACTAAATAGATCAATGAGCAGAGTCCGCTTTTTGCCAGAAAGCTATCGTCCCTCTATTGTATCCAATTTATTGAAATGGCTCATCTTTCACGGCCGGGCTGCCGCATAGTAATGCCAAACGCCCTCTTCCAGCGTGCGCTGTACAGCGTCGTCTAGTTCCAGCAAGTCCAGATAGCCAATCAACATCCATAGGCCCATCAGACGAAATGCCGCCGGTTGGTGAGCATACATCTTCTCCAACAGCGGGAGCACTTGATGGCAGCCTTCTTTGATCCAGTCCAGGCATTCCGCCTTTCTCATGTTGATACGCTCCCGCTGCCGGCTCACAACGGCGCGGTGATCGCCGAAGGAACGGCCGTGGCCCGGCAGGACCCGGTCTATGTCCAGGGCCTCGATCCGCGCCAATGAATTCAGGAATAGGGGCAGCGCCGGTTGGCGGTTATATGAGCCATCAGGAGGGCTTTCAACAAGCGGCGTCGGCGTCGTGGCCAACAAGGTGTCGCCTGACAGGAACAGCTGGTGCAAGGGATCATAGAAACAGGTGTGCCTGCTGGCGTGTCCGGGCGTGTGCAGCACCGTCCAGGCGCGCCCGCCCATCTGCAGCACGCCGTCAAAGGCGAACGAGCGGATGCGCGAAGCAGGGATCGGGTCGCTTTGATCCGCCATGGAATCGAACCAGGCCAGAACCGCCTTGATCGATTCGGCGGGAAGTCCAATCATCGGCAGAAAAAAGTCGCGGTAAAAACGCTGGCGCTGCTCCTGGTATTCTTCTCCCGCGCGCAGTACGCGCGCCCCCGGTTCTGAGATCCAGACGTCGGCGTCGCTGTTGGCGATAATCCTGCCCGCCTGGCCGATATGGTCTACATGACCATGCGTGATGATCACCCGCGAAATGTCGGAGACGGCCAGCCCATGCTGCGCCAATCCTTCTTCAAGCGCATGCCAGCTCTCGTCGCGCTTAATCCCCGTGTCGACTAGGATTGGCTCTGGTTCTGTGAACAGGTAAGCGTTAACAGAACCAACCGGCAGGCCAGTTGGCAGTTCCAGACGAAAGGGCTCCATTCTTGGAGAATACTCCTGGGGTTCGACCGCTAGTAGGGATCAGTCAAAATACTTCCACTTTGGCATAACAATGTAACCAACGATGGCGAAAGGGATGATGCGCGAGAAGGCAAACAAAGCGGATCCCGTGGCCAACAAGCCAAGGACGATGGAAACGAGCGTCGAGGCCAGGTAGAGGTAGTAGGCCCATTTTTTCCAGCCCCACAGGCCGAAAGCGGCAACTATATCGGCAACGGCCGCCGCAGCCGCAGCCGCAAGGAACCACGTGGGTATATTGGCGGTTGTGAAGCTGTTTTCGCCAAGAATTGTCAATAACGATATCAGCCCGCTGACGCCGACAAGTATGATTGCGCCAACAAGGAGGCAGCCACGCTCTGGTTTGTAACTTTCTTTATGACTCATTCGTAGAACTCCTCATCCTCTATGAAAAAATCGACTCCTGGATGGTTTCATGGCCCTTTTTCCCTTTACCATGCCACACTACACCCAGCAGCCAGTGCACGCCTATTGTCCATCGAAAGCTTGATCTAGGCCAACAGCATCTTGTCCTATGGTTTGCTTTTTGCGGCCATGATCCAACAATACATGTCCTCTGTTTCGCGGACCATGTCGAATCCCACTTTCTCGAGAACGCGGATCGATGGCTCATTGCTCTTTTCCGTTTCGGCGGCAACGGCCGCACAGCCCGGCTGCGACAGCGCCCAACCAACCAGCGCCGCGGCCGCTTCTGTTGCGTACCCCAGCCCACGCGCATCAGGATCAATCCCATAGCCAATCTCAACCATACCGTTGGCGTCCGGCGCTCCTTTGAAACCAATCAGGCCGGCCCCCAGGGCGCCATCATGCCCCGCGACCAACCAATAGGTGTTCCACAGCAAAGTGGCCAATGAGGCGTCTGATGTTTTGCGAATCTTGCTGCGTATCGCTCGCCGCACCGGGTCTGACGGACTTCTGCGCGACAGCGTGAGCTGAAGGGCCGCCTCCAACTGCGCCGGGCGATACAGGTAGTGTGACAGCTGGGCGGGATTAAGCGGCAGCAGCGCCAGACGCTCTGTTTCAATGGTCTGGGCGCGAACAGCGCGGCGCCAGGCGATGGCCCGGCGTTCCGTCTCCTGGATAAAATCGTTCTTGCCGTCCATGTACCCTTCCGCGTCGTTGGCATACTCTTCAGCAAGCGCCTTCTTAAGACTGCCGTACGCCTTACTTGTTGTCGGGTGGGCGATCAGGTAATCCCTGAAGCTGATATGGCGCTCAGAAGATGGATCAGCGGACTGCCACGTATGAACATGGTACGTATGTTTGCCCGCTTCGATTTTGGGGAAATAGCGTCGCCGCGGCAGCCCATATTCACCGCGCGGCACGTAGCCAAGCTCGCGCATCGGGTCGTTATACTGGTCAACCGTATCGATATCACGAACCTCCAACAGAATGTCGATCACCGGTTTGGCGGGAATCTCAGGGATGGACGTGCTGCCGACATGGTGGATGGCAGTAACCTCTTCGCCGAACAGCGATCTGAGGACGGCGGCCTCTTCGCGGTATCTGGCCACCCATTGTGGATCATAAGCGGTGACTTCAATCAGGCGTTTCTTGTCTGGCATGGCAGCGAAGAAGGGGCCAATCTAGTTCGAAAACTGTCTCGGGAAATCGTTTTGCAGATTGGTCCGTTCAATAGTCTAGAGTCCCAAACCCCAGGCATACTCAAGGTTGCCAAAGCTCTGGCCCATCGTCTGGTAGGTGATTGTCTTGCCGGACACGGTGCCGTTGAGATTGGCCATGCGGAACATATACTCGTTATAGTTCCATTGAATCTCGGCGCGGTTCCTTAGGATTGGCCGGTCAATGAAGAAACAGGAATGGCCGTACGTTTCGGCGCGAAAGCTGAGGTGATCCCCCTGCTTGTTGCTGACTCGGACATCAAACTGCGGATAGGGTCCGATATCCAGCAGCGGTGTGATACTTGCCTGGTTGAAGCGTACTTCTTCCGAAGGACCCGGCCAATCCCAGAAGGCATTGCCGGCGATGGGCAGCGTCATCTGCTCCAGGCGCGCATTCTTGAAGAACTTGTACCCCTTGCGCAGCAGATTCATGCCCAGGTAGGGGATATAGGAGGAAAACATGGAGCCGTCAGGGAACAGCGACCAGATCCATTTCCAGGGAAAGAGAGGCACATTCAGACACGGCCGTTGGAAGTAACAGATACCGGATAAATGCTCTTTTCCTGTCGAGAGATCAAACTCCCCTTCAAAATTCATGCGCCGCCAGGCGATGAAATGGGTGCCGCCGAATGGCGTGTCAATATTGATAGATTCATGCGGTGAGGAATTCTGAGAATCCAGATCGCCCCACGCTTCAAAGTGCGCAGCATGCTCAGGCCCTTTCACAATCGTTTCCAAGGCCAACGGCCGGTTCTTGGAAGCGCGTATCTCGATTCCATGGCCGGCGCCGTTGTGCGCATCCGACCAGCTGCGGATGATTTGTTCATGTTCGGAGAGGACAACTGGGGCCGCTTCCTTGATCGTGTATTCGTGCCTGTTTGCGTCCGCATACCAGCCCACATTCATTGCATGAAACTTATCGACACCATCTACAATGGGACGGTTCAAATCGATCCCCGGCAGCCAGACGTCATTGACGCGGATACGTTCGCCGGCGCGCGTGGCGATCGCATACATGATCTGGCGGGGACCATACCCCTGCTCCGTCTTGGGAAACATCAGAAAAAACCACCAAGAGGAGGAATTGAGGTTTTGCATTTCCGGCATTTGCGACCAGATCAAGTTGTATACACGTTGGTTTTCGACGGCTGTTCTATAAGTCTTTTGTGCTGTCATGCCTCACCCCTGCTTGTTTCAATAGCTACTGCTTATTCCCCAAAAGAAATCGTTCCTTGCAGAAAGTCGCGGATCAGCTGTCCTAGAAGATCGGGTTTTTCATACTGCAAGAAATGCTTTGGCCCGGCGATCCGTTCATAGCGCGCATTGACCATGCGCCGCGCAAAGCGTTCTCCCTGTTCGCTGGCAAAGACGGAATCATGATCCGAGAACAGGACCAGTGCCGGAATGTTCCAGGATTCTAGCTTGGACACGATTTCCTTCAAAATAGGATAGTTGGGGTGGCGGGTTGAGTGGGGAATCATGCGCGGAAAAGCGGCGATGCCCGCGCGGGTCGCCCAATTGTGGTTGGCTCGCGCGTATACTTGTTGGTCCTGCGGCTCCATGATGGCCACCCCCAGGCGTTGGAACAAACCGCGATCTCTGACTAGGTAGGAAAAAAGGCGCCGGGTGCGCAGCAAGAGGTGAAAGGGCAGCAGATAGTGAGGAAGTATTTTCATTGGCGCCTCCGTCATCGTGTTCAGCACGATCACGTGCGTGTAACGATGAGGCTCGCGCAGGGCGGCCCCGAAGCCGATAGGGCCGCCCCAATCATGCCCGAGGATCGCCAGATCGGTCAAATCCAGGCGTTGAATGAATTCAGCCATCCTATCGATGTGGCCCACCAGCGAGTAGGCTTCCTCATCAGCCGGCTTTTCGGACATGCCAAAGCCCATCAAATCCGGCACAACACAGCGATAGACGGGCAGCAGGCGCTGCATTAAGCGCGTATAGACGTATCCAGCCACGGGATTGCCATGGACCATCAAGATTGTCTTTGGCCCCTTTCCCTCATCGAGGTAGGCGAGTCGCCGCCCATTGATCTCCGCGAACTTCGGCCGGTATGGAAAATCTGGCGCGTAAATCGAGCGCGGTTGAACAGCGCGCTCCGCTTGATCGGAGCCAGGGTTCGCTGCCGCAGACATCAGCGCTCGGCGAAAATCAGGGCCGTTTGTTTCTCCATTGGTTCCTTGTAGACGACGCAGTTGCTGCCGCCAACGCCGTCCCGGCTGACGGCCTTAATCAGCCCGCGACCGAGAACAGCATTCACCTTATTGCCCTCGATCGTGGCCAAGCGCGAAACACGCTTCACATTTTCAGACACAATGCGATCCGCCTCCAGTTTCACCAGCTCCGGCGTCAGCTCGCTGTAATGTTTCTTGATCATGCGATCAAAAATGAAGTGGGATTCCTGTAAACCAACGATGTAATCCTGGAAGAGCTGGCCGACCTCATCCGGCGCATTAATGATTCTAGCGGCGATTCTTCCGGCCACAAGCGCCGCGCCAACACCGGAGGACGAGGGGAACCACACCTGGCCGTAAGAGGGGCCGGCCAACAGCCAGTTTTTCCCGTAAGCGCGATCATAAAAGAAATATTGCTGGTAAGGGATCGACATCAATTTTGTCGAATTGGGGAAGTATTGACGATAGGGTAGGCCGCGCCGCGCGTATGCTTCGGCCAGGAGGTGCATTATCTCCTCGTCTGAACAATCATTGTCATCGCGGGGGATACTGACCCCGGCGGATACGTAAGACCCCAAAGGGATCAGCCAGGAGAGACCGTTAAAGCCGTCGATATCTTCGTAGAGGCGCAAGATGTTGGTTGCATGCAGCCACTCCATTGCCATAGAATCACACAGTGGCGCGTCCCCTACGGCGCGATAATGATCGAAGACTACACGCTGCGGATCGCTTATGGTTTCCATGGGAATTTTGAGCGCACGACCCAGAAGCCGCACATGGTTGGTGCAGTCATAGACGTAGCGCGGATTCAGCACTTCACCGTTGTCCAGATGTATCTCCGTCACCTTGTCCGTGGCTTCGTCGTACTCTAGGTGATCGACCAGCGCTTCAATTCTCTGCACATGGGGGCTGGCCATCACGCGCTGGTAAAAAGCATTGTCGAACCCGACGCGATCGACATGAATGAACTGCTCGGGCGAATTGAATCCCAAGAGCCTCAAGCCGACCACTCGGTTGAAATTCTGTCCGAAGTTGCAGGTTGTCGCATAATCGCCCAGGAAGACCGAGATCCATCCTTTGGGGAAGTAGAACTCGCTATATTCGGGATAGTAACGAAGAAGTTCTAGCGTGCCGGCGGGATCGATTGATTCACCCAGCCGGGGGAGATTGTTCGGCTCCGCCCCGATCATGATGTGATCAATCTTGTCTCTGCTAAGCCAATCGCTGATGGCCATGCCTGAGAGTCCGGCACCGATAATAACCGGCATGTATTCTTTGCTCTGCACCGTTTCCTCCTCTGTCGTCCAGATAGTGTTCAATCCATAAGAGATGGTAGGCAATGAGTTAGGTGAAATGGGTCTCTTGCGCGTTTATTGTATCATCGGATTCGTCGCCCTGGTACTCGCCAATACCCCAGAAGACGGGGGCCAAGCGTGTGCATATTAAGTCAGGAGGCGACCAGTTTGTCTGCGGCTCCGGCGATAACCACGACGTATTCTCCGCGGATATCTTCATCATTAAGTTGTTCCAACAGCTCAGATAAACGGCCGTGCCGCATCGACTCGTAGAGCTTGGTTAATTCATTGGCTATGGCCGCGCGGCGATCGCCATAAACCTGCAAAGCGTCGCTCAGCAGCGCCTTTAGCCGGTACGGGCTTTCGTAGAAAACGAGCGTATGCGGCGAATCCTGGTCGATTTCCAGGAAGCGGAGCCGTTTGCCCCCCTTGCGCGGGGCGAAGCCACGATAGGTGAATGAATGGGCGGGAAGTCCGGAGAGGACAACGGCCATGATAACGGCCGACGGCCCGGGGATCATGGTATAGGGGAGGGCGTTGTCGATCGCTTTGCGTACGATGGTGTACCCAGGATCGGCGATTCCGGGCGTGCCGGCATCGCTGACCAGGGCGACGTTCTGCCCTTCCTGCAATAAGGTCACGATCCGGCCGGCTGCACGCTCCTCATTGTGCTCATGAAAAGAGATCTGCGGTTTATTGATCTCGAAATGTTTCAGCAGGCGACCTGTGTGGCGCGTATCTTCACTGGCAATGTAATCGACCGCGCGCAGTGTCTCCAGGGCGCGCAGAGAGATATCGGCTAGATTTCCAATTGGTGTGGCAACCAGGTAAAGCATGGAGACGCTATCCCGCGCTCACTCTTGCCAGCGCATTTCGGCGCCTAGAGATTGCATCGCCTCTACAAAACCGGGGAAGCTGTCGTGTGCGCTCTGCGCGTTATCGATCGTGGTAGGCGCATCGGCCAGCAGGCCGGCCACGGCCAGGGACATGGCCAGGCGATGATCATCATGACTGTCCACTTGCGCGCCGCGGAGACGAAGGGGACCTTGAACGGCAAAGCCGTCCCGCTGTTCCTCGATTGGCACGCCCATCTTCTGCAGTTCGCCAGCCAGTACGCTGATGCGATCAACTTCTTTCACACGCAGTTCCTGGGCATCACTGACTGTACTTGTTCCTGCGGCCTGTGTCGCCGCAACAGCCATGATTGGGAATTCATCAATGCCGCGCACGACAGTATCCCCGCTGACGTTGGCCGCGTGGAGCTCGTCAAAGCGTACAAGAAGATCAACAGCCGGTTCGCCGCCGGTCTCTCTTTCATTCTGCACCTTGAACTGCGCACCCATGGCGCGCAGCATGTCCAGCAGGCCGGTGCGCGTTTCGTTGGCGCCTATGTTGAGTAAGGTGATTTGCGAGTGGGGGATGATGGCTGCGGCCACCAGGGGAAAAGCGGCCGAAGAGATATCGCCGGGCACAGTCAGGTTCAGCGGTAGTAGAGCTGCCGGGCGCCTGGCGGGCAGCGTGATCCAGCGTCCGTCGCTGGCGATGGGCATGCCCATCGCCGACAGCATTCGTTCAGTATGATCGCGCGCCGGACCCGGCTGGAAGATGCGCGTCTCCCCATTGGCGTAAAGACCGGCCAGCAGAAGCGCGCTCTTTACCTGGGCACTGGCGACGGACATCTCGTAGGTGATGCCATGCAGCGCTGCCGGCTCGATACGCAGGGGGGCGCGATCATTGACTCCCTCTATCTTGGCCCCCATTTCTGTCAGCGGGTCGATGATGCGCCGCATTGGCCGTTTGCGCAGCTGGCTGCTGCCGTCAATGGTAATCTCAAAGCCTTGCCCGCTCATCAACCCGGCCAATAGACGCATCGCCGTCCCTGCGTTACGGCAGTCAAGGGTGTGTTCCGGTGCGCTGAGCCCATGTAGGCCCTGTCCTTCAATACGCAGATTCCAGGCCCACGACTGCTCTTCTTCTACCTCAATAGGCACACCCAGGGAGCGCACAACCTCCAGCGTCGCCAATGTATCACCAGCCGGCAGCCAGTTGCGAATGATGCTGACGCCATCGGCGACTGCCCCTAAGAGGACAGCCCTGTGGCTAATCGATTTATCGCCAGGTACGAAAATTTGACCGCGCAGCGGTTCCTTTTGCGGAGATACGAGCAGCCGGCTCATCGCTAGACAGCTTTGCGCCGCGTCTGTGCCAGATGGGGCTTGGTGCTTCCGTAATTGCGCTGCCTGTGCACCCGATCTTTTTCCGCATCATACTCTTGTCCCCCCGCTTGGATGGGGGCGTCGGCCCGATCTTTGTCCACGCGGGCGACAGGCGGCCGGCCCGCTTCTTCCGCTTTTTGTAAAGCGTAGTGGATGAGGAGATGACTGTTCAGCTTGACGAACGCATCTACGGCCGTTTCACTGCCGGCCTTCTTCTGCGCTTCCTCCATATAGGCTACCAGGCTTTCGCTCTCATTGCCGGGCAGGTAGGCGGCGACAGTGCTGAACTCATTCCGGTCAAATACGGGCACGAGGCGGCTCAAGATCACTTCACTAACCTTGACATTGCCGCGCCCGCTCGCCTCAAATACCTCGAAGGTTTCGTCGGTAAAGGCGTCCCGCAGCTGCAGAATCTGGCCGTTGTAGCTGACTAGTTCATAGGCTCCCGCGGGGGCGGCCTTTTGCCAGCTCTGCAACAGGGAAAGCTGCAGGGGCGACAGCGCATCTGCAAATTCAGACGCATAGAGATCCACGATCCGCGAGCCATCTTCCAGCGCATGATCGAAGACGAACCAATCGAGAAAGCGCAGCGCCTCAAATTCGGACATCTCACCAGCATTGCCCGCGTCATAGTAGTTGTTCCAATATAGGGGCAGCGCTTTCTCGAACTCTGAGCTGAAGCGCGGATCGCGTGCGAAGCGCGGCAGTTCCAGGCGCAAGAATCTGGCAGCTTCACCCCGCTCCCGTTCTTCTTGTTCTTTTGCTAAGTCAATGCGCAGATGGCACTGTTTGTATTTCTTACCGCTGCCGCAGTAGCATGGGTCGTTGCGTCCTGGTTTTGACATGAATCATCTCCGCAATCTTTGTTTGACTGCCCGGCCGGAGCCGGGCGACAGTCCCTGTGGCCATACCGCTCTATAGGTATGCCCCATTAATTATATAGTAGAGTAGAGCAATCTGAAATTATACAAAGGGTTGGTGGGAATCGTGATGATGAATCCTTGATCGTTAACCGCTGTCCATTAGGAGGCAATTTTGTCGCTCTCGGCTGATCCGGTTGAATCACTTCCGCGATGTTTGAGCCATTCATACACCATGGGCAGGATGGAGATGAGGATGATGACCAGAATAGCGATTTCAAAATTCTCCTTGACGATAGGAATGTTGCCAAAGAAGTAGCCAAGGAAGACAAATAGGGCGGTCCAGATGAAGGCGCCGAATACATTGAAGATCAGGAAACGGCCATAGTCCATGGTTCCAACGCCGGCCACAAAGGGGGCGAAGGTGCGCACAATGGGTACAAAGCGCGCCAGGACAATCGTCTTGCCGCCATGCTTGTCATAAAAGGCCTGTGTTTGCTCCAGGTATTCGCGCTTTAGGAAGCGGTAATCCTTCTCGAAAACGGCCGGCCCAATTTTGCTGCCGATGAAGTAATTGACCGTATCGCCCAAGACCGCGGCGACAAAGAGTACCAGCCACAACAAGAAGACATTGAGGGACCCCAGGGCGGCGAATGTGCCGGCGGCAAAGAGCAGTGAATCGCCGGGCAGAAATGGGGTGACAACGAAGCCGGTTTCAGCGAATATGACCGCAAAAAGGATGGCGTAGGTCCAGACACCATAATTCTGAATGATTTCACTCAGATAGGTGTCCAAATGTAGGATAAAATCAAGTATCTGTTCAAGAAAATTCATCGGGAACTCCGCCTGTTTCCTTTGCAGCGCTTACCAGAGCCGGTGCTCCACCTGAGGCATCTGTTTGCCCGGCGCAACTGGCACTTGCCACTGCCCGCCGACCACGCTCCGGGTGCACAACGTGTCAATTTACCCCCCTTCCTACTTCCGGTCAAGGGCGGTAAGGCACGTGCAGGGATCGTTAATATTGAAGGCAATTGAATCAAGCGTTGGCAACTTATGGTAGACTTAGGCCACTGTTCAGATGCGTGAGGAAGTTTGATGTCCATTAAAGAGAAACGGCCGTTTCCGGTGCCATCAGAAGTTGTCATGCGCAGCGCGCTCTTTGCGCTGGCGAATCTGAATGCGCGGCTGCAGGTATACAATGAAGAAACAGGCGTCATTGTTGCTGGCGTGTCCAAATGGTTGGGCATGCAAAAACAAGAAGTGATCGTCAAGGTTCGCCGCTTTGACCAGACGGCGATCCTGGAGGTCGAAGCGCCTGATGCGCAGAAGGCGCAAGAGATCATCTCCCAGATATCGGCCTATGTCACGGATGGCGCCGGGCGTGTGCAGGCGGACGCGACGATCCAATGGGTTGACATCACCCGCCAGCGCGAGGGGGAGGCGCGTCGCCGAAATCTGGTCAACAAGGCACGCGCGCTCATTCCCGGACAGAGCCCTGCTGAGGAGTCGGTGGAGACGCTGCCGGCCGTGGTCGATGCCCAGGGGAATGACTTGATTCCTACCGCTGGCGACCCGCAAACGGCGCCCGCACCAATCCCGGACAACCCGGGCGTCCTGGTCAAGAACTATCAGGATAAGGTCATCGAACTGAAAGTTGATCCCGTCGTCTTTGCCGACCGCACGCCCTACTTGGAGATGTGCCAGGCTTGTTCGGCGACGGTGATGCGCGGCAGTAAATACTGCAGTTCATGCGGACGGCCGATTACGCTGGAGGCGGTTCAGCCGGAGCTGCAGGATGCCGCGCACAAAGCATCAAGCCGCAGTATGCAGGCCGGAATAGTGGCCATCTTAGCTTCCCTGGTCCCTTTCCTGATCTTGATTCTGCCTCTAGTGGCTGGGGGCGCTGATGCCTCCCTTTCCTTCCTGGAGAAGATTGGCCAGACCTTGACGCCGCTGCGCCTGGCGCTGAGCGCCTTACTGGGTGTCTTGCCCGGCCTATTATTCGGCTATTGGGCTGTTACAAAATCGCGAGAGGCGGGCTGGTACCAAAACCTGAATGCCCTCTTCGACCAACCGGGCCAGATGCGGGCGACTGTAGGGCGTGTCCTCGGCTGGATCGCCATCTATGTCTCTGCGGCCTGGATACTCGTTATCCTTGTTGCTCTGCTCTTACCCTGACGGCGGGCGCCGACCTACAGCAGGCAAGGATCAGGAGAAAGGTTACTCCCGCAGTCTAGCTGCTGGGAGAAGGTGTTCCTAAGAGGTGGCTGAGGGATCAGTCGCCAAGGATTAGAATCGCGCCAAAACGGCCGGTCTTGCCTTTCTCGGCGCGATGAGAAAAGAAGAGATCCGTGCGGCAGGCGGTGCAATAGCCCGAGATCTCAATCGCTTCGACGCCGGCGCGGGACAGATTGCGCCGGTTCGCCTCCGGCAGGTCGAAATGAGGGTTGCCACTCCCTTTCTTGCCGGAAGGGGGTTCAAGCAGCAAAGATTCGCCATCTGCAAACGATGCGAGTACTTTACTGATCACCGGTTCCCCCACTTCGTAACAGCAGGGGCCGATACAGGGACCGATGCCCGCCCGCAAATCGCCCGGAACGCTGCCGAAGGCCTCTGCCATGGCGCGCACCAACGCCCCAGGCAGATCGCGCGCTGTTCCCAACCAGCCGGCGTGGCCCAGCCCAATGGCCCGCCGCCGCGGATCAAAAAGGAGGATGGGGGTGCAGTCGGCATAGTTCATGGTCAGCGCACAGCCGGCTTCATCCGTTATGATCCCGTCCACATGGGCGATCCAGGTGCCGGAATCAGCTTGTGAAACACGCGCCACATCCGACCCGTGCACAAGGTGCGCGTGGACGACGCTGCCCGTATCCCGCCCGTAGAGCCCGTACGCGCGGCGGCGGTTGGCGTAGACATTGTCCTTCAGATCGGGCACGGAGACGCTTAGATTTAGTGAAGCAAACGGAGCCTGGCTGATGCCGCCCTGGCGTGTGAAAACAGCGTGCTGTATGCTCCCGGAATTGGGGAAGCTTTCGAACTGCAGGAAGGGTAGGTTGTCTATGCGCTTAACAAGCATGGGCTCAGATTCCATAGGTAGTCAGGATCAAGCTGCCAATCTTACCATATATAGACAGCGTGCCCTAAGTTGCCCAGATGCTGTCATTTGGGGGAAGGCTGACCCTCGTTGGCGCAGCCTCATTCATGTTATCTTATCACAGCGCCTGACAGCTTTCCATAATCATGATATAATGCCCCCCTCAGGAACATTTGAGCTATGGCACGCAAGAGTACCGGTAGGAAGACCACGAGCAAGAGAGCGGCTCCGCGCAAAAAGAGCACCCCTTCTGGAAAGGGGCGATCAAGCAGTCCAAAAAGCGCGGACAGCGGCATGGCGATCACGCAGAAGGCGTTGATCGGCGGCGTCTTCGTGATCTTTGTTGCCGCAATCTTGATGCTCAGTTTGCTGGCGCCCAGCCAGGGACAGCTCACCACGCTCCTTTCCCGTTTGATGGGCCAGGCCTTCGGTTGGGGCGCCTATTTGGTTCCCCTCCTTGGTGCCGCTCTCGGCCTCTATCTCGTCTTGTGGGGCATGGAACAGCCGCCAAAACTGCCTATCTATCGTCTCTTTGGCGCGGGCGTGCTTATTATTGTTTTTGTCGCCTTTGCCTCTATGGTCGCTTTCATGCGCGAAGAGGGGATGGCCGATTATTGGGAGGTGGCCCAGAGCGAGCAAGGGGGCGGCTATTTTGGCGGTGTCGTGGCCACAACATTGACCACTTCCGTTGGCAATATTGGCGCGGTTTTTGTCCTGGTGGTCTTCGGACTTGTTGGTGCCATCCTCATTTCGGGGATTAATCGCCATGATGTGAGCCGCTACTTCAACGCGCTGTTCGCTGAGGAAGAAGCGCAGGAAGAGATTAGGCCCGATATTCCCGTAAACCCGGGCCGCAGCCAGACGGCCCAGGCGGTGCAGTTGAAATTAGTGCCTGATGAGACGGAGAAAAAAGCGACCCCCGCGACGGCGAAAAAGAGTGAGAAGCCGGCCAGCAGCCGTATCCGTCTGCGCAAGAAGAAAGAAGCGAAAAGTGTGAAGCCGTCCGGCAAGCCGCTTCGCGAAACCGCTCCCCCCGCCGCGGCGGCGGACACGGACAGCAGCGGAATGACCTGGACGCTGCCCTTGGTGGCTGACATTTTGGAATCAGGCTCTGACCTGGATGTCAATAATGCCGCCATTCGTGAACAAGTTGAGATCATTGAGCATACCCTGGAGAGCTTCGGTGCGCCGGCCACGGTGGTCGAGATCAATCAAGGCCCGACAGTGACCCAATTTGGCGTTGAGCCCAACTATATTCAGATGCGCAACGGCCGCCAAACGAAGGTGAAAGTGGGTAAGATCGCCGGCCTGGCGGATGATCTCGCCCTCGCCCTGGCTGCGAAGTCGATCCGCATCCAGGCTCCTGTGCCTGGCAAGAGTTACGTCGGCATCGAAGTCCCCAATCCGTCGAAGACGTTGGTTTCCCTGCGTGATGTGATTGAGTCGCCCGCTTATGGCAAAATCAAGGGCACGCTGGGGCTGGGACTGGGGCAAAATGTCTCCGGCGAATCAATCGTCGCTGACTTGCCGGCGATGCCGCACCTCCTGATCGCCGGAACCACCGGTTCCGGTAAATCGGTCTGCGTAAACAGCATCATCGCCTGCCTGCTGCTCGAGAACACGCCCGACGATTTGAAACTCGTCATGATTGATCCCAAGCGCGTGGAATTGACCGGCTACAATGGCATTCCTCACCTGGCGGCTCCGGTCGTTGTGGAAATGGACCGCGTGATCAGCACCCTACAATGGGCGCTGCGTGAGATGGATCGCCGCTACGATGCCTTCGCCGCTCTCGGCGCGCGGCATATTGAGGAATACAACAAGAAGCTCCGCCGCCGGCGTGACAGCAAGAAGCTGCCCTATATCGTGATTATCATTGATGAACTGGCTGATTTGATGATGCTCGCTCCTGAAGACACGGAACGTTCCGTGACGCGGCTGGCGCAAATGGCGCGCGCGACCGGCATTCACATGATAATCGCCACCCAGCGCCCCTCAGTCGATGTCGTCACCGGTCTCATCAAGGCCAATTTCCCGGCGCGCATCGCTTTTGCTGTCGCCTCCGGCACCGACAGCCGTGTCATCCTCGACTCAACCGGCGCTGAGCGGCTGCTTGGGCAGGGCGACATGCTCTTCCAGAAGCCGGACTCGCCGGCCCCGCTGCGCTTGCAGGGATGTTTTACCAGTGATGCAGAGTTGGCAAGGCTGATTGGCTATTGGCAGACGGCGCGCCGTCAAAATTTGATCACGGCGGAAGCGGCACAGCCCAAAACGGAGCCAAAGCGGCCCACGCCGCCGGTGACGCAGCCTCCGACCAGCCCGGCGAAGCCGCAGACCAGCAGTTCGTCGGCGCCGGCAGCGCCCGTGCAGCCGGCAGCGAGTGCGCCGGAAGCAGCGAACGGATCTGCGAACAGGGCGCAGCCGGCCACGGCGAAGGATGCCCAGAAAACCGATCCACCGCCGGCGCCCAAGACAACGACGCCGGAGAAAAAGACGACGACGGCCGAGAGTAGCTCCGACCAACCAACAGAGACGACGAAACAAAGGGCGACAGAACCGCCGCCGCAGCAGCCCCTGTGGGAGGCGCTGCAAGAGGAAGCTGAAAAGCCGGAATTCAGTGACGAATTGATGCCCGAGGCGATTGCACTGGTGCGCAAGCTTAACAAGGCGTCGACCTCGCTTCTGCAGCGTCGATTCCGCATCGGCTACACGCGCGCCGCGCGCATGATCGACGCCATGGAAGAGCAGGGCATCATCGGTCCCCCGACAGGCACCAGCAAAGCACGCACTGTCTTTCCGGCCGGCGGCGGGCAGGACACGGCCGTATCTGAAGGCGAGGAAGCGGCGGGCAGCAATTGATCGGCTGTGGCTACGAAATCCATAACTAGGACGAAATCTACGAGCTAACTGACGATGGCCCATTTACAAGGACAGGAACGCGCCGTCTACGTGCAAGATATGTTTGCCCGCATCGCCGGCAATTACGATCTGATGAACCGTCTAATGACGTTGGGGCAGGATGTCAGCTGGCGGCGCTACGTCATCGGCCAGGCCCAGCTGCCTGTGGGCGGCCGGCTGCTGGACATCGCCACTGGGACCGGCGAAATCGCCCTGGAAGGGCAGGCGCTTGTCCCCGGCCTACAGGCCGTGGGCGGCGATTTTACCGTGGAAATGATGCAGGTCGGCAGGCGCATCCCCGTGCGCCAGCAGATTCGCTGGGTCGGCGCCGATACGCTGGCGCTCCCTTTTGCGGATGACTATTTCGACGCCGTCACTTCCGGATTCCTCATGCGCAACGTGATCGATGTCGAGAAGGCATTCGCCGAGCAAATGCGCGTCACCAAGCCGGGCGGGCGGGTCGTCGTCCTCGAGTCCAGCCCGCCTAAGCGCAATCTCTTGCGGCCGTTCATCCACTTCCATCTCAATCTCATCATCCCTACGCTGGGCAGGCTGGTCGCCGGGGATCCCGACGCCTACCGCTACCTGCCGGACAGCACGCAGCAGTTCCGCAGCCCGGATGATCTAGCCGCCGTCATGCGCCGCCTTGGCTTTGATGAAGTGACCTACAGATTGTTCATGTTTGGCACCATCGCTGTGCACGTCGGTCGCAAGCCGGCCTCACCTGGCTAGGGCAGCGAGCACACCGCTTTCCCGCGGACGCCCCTTGTTTGAACGTTTTGTAAGCCGGCATACACGAGTCAGCGCCAGACGTTCTATAATCTACCTTGTGCAACGATTAAACTATATTTTTCTGGCAGCTCTTTTTCTGTTGGCGGCCTGCGGGCAGGCGCCAGCTGATACAGAACCCAGGGCCGAAAGCGATGCCCTGCTGGCAGAGGCGGCGCCCGCTCAGCCCACGGAAACGGCTGCGCCGCCAGCGCAGCCAGCCACGGATGCGCCGATTGCCGCAGCGGTAGTTTCTACCGCTGCGGAATCTGCCGTGGACGATGTGGTTACGGTGGAACCAACCGTGGATGTTGGGCCTACGGCGGAGGCTCCGGTTGACCCTGAACCAACGGCTGCTGCCGTGGATGAGCCCGCGCCCCTGCAGGTGATCAGCGGGCGAACGGTCGACGGCGCTTATTTCTACGGGAACCCCGCTGCGCCGGTCACGCTCTACGACTACTCAGACTTTCTGTGACCGACCTGCCGTGCCTACGTGTTAGGCACTGAGCCACAGGTGGTTGAGAACTACGTGGAAGACGGCCGCGTGAAGATCGTCTTTTGGCCGGTCATCAATCACGGCAACCCCAGCGTTTACAGCACCGTGGCCGCGCACTGTGCCGGCGAACAGGATCCGGCGCAGTTCTGGCAGATGCACGACGTGCTTTTTGAGAATCAGCGCGATCTCTGGTCGGCCACGCGAGATTACTTCGTCAACACGGCCGTCAACATCGGCCTCGAGCAAGGTGCTTTTGAGGCTTGTTACGACAGCGCCGATACGCTGGCCCAGGTGATGGCCCTGGACGGCATACGCCGCGACCGAGGCGTGTTTGGTCAGCCCACCTTCAGCGCCAATGGCTTCGTTTTCGCCGGCGCTTTGCCCTTTGACCAGTTTGCGCTGGCCCTGGACAGCGTGCTGGCAGAAGCGGCCCCCTGATCTTTGCGCTATACTTCCGGCGCTATGCGTTCCCTACTGCAGGAAAGAGTTGCCATTGTTACCGGGGCCGGGGGTGAGACCGGCTCGGCGATTGCCCTCACTTTGGCGAAAGCGGGTGCGCGCGTGGTAGTCAATGACATCAATCCCGATCGCGCCGAACGCACCGCCGCAGCCATTCGCCGGAATGGACAGGAGGCGCTGGCCATAACGGCCGATGTCGCCAACCGCTTCCAATGTGTCCATCTCATTGAGAGCACGCGCGAAACTTGGGGCCGCATCGATATCCTGATCAATAACGCCGCCGTGCGCCCTATCGCGCCGATCCTCACGATGGATGAGTGGGCGTGGCAGCGCTGCTTTGACGTCAATCTCAAGGGCGCATTTTTTATGAGCCAGCTCGTGGGGCGGGTCATGGTCGATGAGAATAAGGAGCGCGGCGGGACGATCATCACGATTGGCGCTGCGCTCTCTGATGAGGTGCTGGGAAGCGGTCTCGCCGCCTACAGGGCCAGCAAGGCGGGTCTAGATGCCTTTGCCCGGGAATGTGCCCGCGAGTATGGCCAATATGGCGTGCGTGTCGTTGCGCTCCAGCCGGCCGCTGACCAGCTTGGTGGTGAAGAGGAAGCTAAGAAAGGATTAAGCGCTGAGCAAGCAGTAGCGCAAAGTGTGCTGCTCTGCTGCCTGCGCTGATTGGGCGGCCGGCTGGCTGCTTCCTACCTGCGGGCAGCGCTAACGGTCATTTTTGAGGCTGAGGATCCCGGCTTCGAGTGTGGATAGGTCGAGAGCGCCTTCTCCCTCCGCAAAACTCCCCGCCACCGCCAGCTGGGTCAGCGCGGCGTCATACTTACGTTTACCAATCGCTCTGGCCAGCGCGTCATAGGCATTGTCAACTTCGGGGTTTCCTGTATAGATGTCGCCCAGTTCCATATCAAAGAGAAAACGAGCCACGGGCAACAGCCGCTGTGCTTCGGCCGTTCCTTCACCCTCGGGGAACTGGTCGAGCAGGACGTAGACTTCATATCCGCGCCCTTTGGCCAGCTGGCGTCGCGCCTGCAGGAGCCGCTTCTGCGGATCTGGGCTGCCGCTGATTTTTGGCGCGGGCAGCGGCTGATCCAGCGCTTTGTTGACGAAGCGTTTCACCAGGGCGCCCGGCCGCGCGCCGCTAAACTCGTCGATAACCCGGCCGTTGCGGAACATCTTCACTGCGGGAATGCTTTGGATCTGATACTGCTGCGCCGTGCGCCGGTTATGTTCCGTATCCAGCTTAGCCAGGATGAATTCACTGTCTCCGTCTGCTGCCAGAGCTTCGAGAACCGGGCCCAAGACTTGGCAAGGCCCGCACCATGCCGCCCAGAAATCGACCAGCACCGGCGTTCTGTGCGATCGCTGCAGCACCTGCCGTTTGAAGTCAGCATCCGTGACATCGATCACGGCCCAGGTGCGCTGTTCTTTTTTCTCTCTTTTGAAAAAATTGAATAATCCCATGTTGTTTTACAGTCTGCGTCGTCGTTTGTTGTAAGATCGATCCTGGACACCCCGTCCAAGAGAATACCAGTTTATCACGATTACGGCTGTTGTAGGCCGGAACAGTGCCGCTACTGAGGAAGATCGTGAGACTTGCGCGCGGAGTTGAACGAGATATGCAGCAGATCAGCGTTTTTGACATGATGAAAATTGGCGTCGGCCCATCGAGCTCGCACACCATGGGGCCATGGCGCGCGGCGCAGCGTTTTCTCCAGGAACGCCTCACCGACGGCAGTCTTGCGGCAGTTGAACGCCTGCAGGTGGACCTGTATGGGTCGTTGGCCAAAACAGGGCGGGGTCACGGCACGGATGTAGCCATCATGATGGGCCTGCGCGGCGAGGATCCCGTCACCTGTGATACCGCCCTGATTGGTGAAAAGGTGCTGGAGATTCGCAGAGAGAAAGAGATACGACTTAGGCAGGAGAGATCGATCCCTTTTGACCCCGATCAGGATCTGATATTCAACTATGATCAGACTTTGCCCTACCACCCCAACGGCATGCGCTTTGCGGCTGTCCTGGCAGACGGCGGCATGATCGCAGCGACCTACTACTCAATCGGCGGCGGCTTTGTGGTCTCCGAAGGGGAGGAGGATTTTGAAGCCTCGGTGATCCGCCTACCTTACCCCACCCAGCGCGGCGAAGACGTGCTCACTTACTGCCTGGCGGAAGAGGTCCCCATCTCGCAGATAGTGCTTGAGAACGAGAAGCAGTGGCGCAGTGAAGCGCAAATTCGCGTTGGCCTCTTGCAGATTTGGGAAGCAATGGCCGAATCTGTCTTTCGCGGTTGTTTTACGGAAGGCGTCTTATCCGGCGGCCTGGGGGTACAGCGGCGCGCGCCGAACATGCACCGCAAACTGTTCAGCGAGGGCAGCCGCTGCGGGACGTACAAGGAATGGATCAGCAGCATCCAGGAGCATCGCTATAACTTTCACCGCATCGTCAAGTGGGTCAGCTGTTTTGCCCTGGCCGTGAATGAAGAAAATGCCGCTTTCGGCCGTGTTGTGACGGCGCCGACAAATGGTGCAGCCGGCGTGATTCCCGCCGTTTTGATGTACCGGATCTGTTTCTACGAAACGAGCGAAGAGGACATCGTTCGTTTCTTGCTCGTAGCCGGAGAGATTGGCGCGTTGTTCAAAAAAGGGGCCACTATCTCGGCGGCGATGGGCGGCTGTCAGGCGGAGATCGGCGTTTCCTCAGCGATGGCCGCCGCTGCCCTGTGTGAATGTGTGGGCGGTACGCCGGCGCAAACATTGATGGCGGCCGAGATCGCTATGGAACACCATCTGGGGTTGACCTGCGATCCCGTGGGCGGGCTGGTGCAGGTTCCCTGCATTGAGCGCAATGCCATGGGGGCGATGAAGGCGATCACGGCCGTTAATCTCGCCCTGGAGAGTTCGCCGGCGCATGCCAAGGTCTCCCTGGATGCGGTCATTGAGACGATGTGGCAGACGGCGCAGGATATGAATGGGAAGTACAAGGAAACATCCGAGGGCGGATTGGCCGTGCTCATCCCCGTGAATGTCAGCGAGTGTTGAGCGGCTGCTGCCTTCAACCCGCAGTGGCTATTTTGATGATTTAGTGAATCCAAGGAGTTAGATCTTATGGCTAAGGCAGTTTGGAACGACGTCGTACTTGCCGAGAGCGAGACCACCGTCATCGTAGAGGGCAATCATTACTTCCCCCGCGAGGCGGTGAACTGGGAATACTTTAAAGAGAGCCAGACGCATACGACCTGTCCCTGGAAAGGGGTCGCGAGCTATTACACGATTGAAGTGAGCGGCGAGCAGAACCGTGATGCCGCCTGGTATTATCCCCAGCCATCCAAAGCGGCCGGCGAGATCAAAGATTACGTTGCGTTCTGGCGGGGTGTCCAGGTCAGCTAGGGCGGCAGGTGAAGTAATTGATGCCCGGTTCAACGCCCTTGCCCGGTCGGTGCTGCTGGCACTGACCGGGTTTTGGATCCTGGGGGATGAGGAGTATTCGGGACTGAGTCCTGGGCGTGAATCCCGCCACCTATTCAAAACGGCCGGCGAATACGCTATACTGTAGGTAGGTGAGCCACACCGCAAACATCACAATCTTCGACACAGCAAGCCTGGTTCGGTTCACCCGTTCGCTCGATCGCTTTCTGGTGCTTGGCATAAGGAGGCTAAGATGACCAAACTACATGAGCTTCAGAAACTGGGCCAATCTTCCTGGCTGAACTACATGCGCCGCGCCTTTATTGTCTCCGGCGGGCTGCGTCACTCGTTGGCACAAGGTATTCGCGGCGTGACCGCCAATGCCCAGGTGTTCGAAGAGACAATCCGTCAGGAAGATGAATACGATCGCGCTATTCAGGCACAGATGATGGCGGGGACGCCGACGACGCGCATTCATGAATCGCTGATGGTGGATGATGTGCAGCGTGCGGCCGATCTATTACATCCGATATTCGAAGAGAGTGAGGGGCTTGATGGGGTCGCCAGTCTGGAAGTCGATCCCGCCCTGGCAGAGGACAGTGTGGCCATGGTGGCCACAGTGCGACGGCTGCTGGCCAAGGTCGACCGCGGCAATGCGATGGCGGAAGTGCCGGCGACGCTGGCCGGCGCGGAGGCTGTGCAGGCGCTGACTGCGGATGGGGTGCACCTGAATGCTACGCACATCTTCTCCATCAGCGCTTTTGAACGCATCGCGCAGGCTTATATTTGTGGCCTGGAAACTTACTTCCAGACGCACAGCGTCTGGCGCATGGCGCCGACATCGGTTGCCTCCGTTTCCATCGCTCCCCTCGACCAGGCCGTTGATGAACATCTGCGTGCGCTTGGCCGGCAAGAGTATGCAGGCAAGACGGCCGTGGCTATGGCCAGGGTCCTCTATGTGCGCTATCGCACCGTTTTTTCGGGACCGCGTTGGCAGGCGCTCACCGCGCGCGGCGCACGACCGCTGCGCCCGAAGTGGACGCGGCTGACGGCGGGCGCTGAGCCAGAGACCTCTCTTAACTACATCGAAGCGCTCATCGGGCCGGATACCGTCGTCACCTTCAGGCCGCAAACACGCGATCTGTTTCTCGCGCAGGGGCGCGTCGCGCGCACACTCGATCGCGACAGCGATGCCGCCGTCGATCATCTAGCGCAAATAAGGGGTCTGGGCATCGACCTGGAAGCAGTGGCTGAGGAGCTGCAGCATAACTATCTCCTGGCCGCTGACCGGCAGTATCAGGCGCTGATCGCCAGTGTAATTCAGAAGCTGATAGCGGAAGTCCCCGGTTATTGATCGCCATTAAGCTGCCTGGGAACAATCTTCATCCCTGCGGCGTTATAGTGGTACGAGTACTAACACGCGCGAGACAGTATGTTTGGAAAGTACCGCGGTATGATTACAAATATGCTCAGGAGATGGTATGTCTGGAAAGTACCGCATGATACTGGCCTTTTGGGGCGCACTGTTTTTGGCCTCGATCTTGATGCTCTTCGTCAATCTACGGTCGCTGGAGGGCGGCGACACGGCCGTCTTGCCCCAATTCCCTGAGAATGGGCTGGAGTTGGAGAATGGAGAGTCCCTTGGCAGGCCCGGTGAACTGCCCGGCAATGATTCCGAGACGCAGTGGAGCCTGATCCTTTCCACCGTTTCAGCGCTGATCTCCGCGGCCGGTTTCATGGCCACAACCTACTTTGCCCTGCGCAGCGATCGCCGGCAGAGTGCGTTGAACGAACTGCAAGTTAAGAAACTGGCCGGTGAGATTGAACGCCAGCGGCTGGAAATCGACCGGCTTCGTAAAGCAGAACAAGATCATGAAAAAGAGCAGGGAGCATAGTTCAGAACTCTCACTGCCCGCCGCTGCCGCCGCCCGGCACCGTTTCAATGGCGCGGACTCAGCCGCTTACTTTCTAAGAGATGGTTTGGGGCAATTGCAATTGCCTCCTGTTTTTCTAGCCTGGCACAATAAGCTCGTGGCATGATGCAGCAGGCGATCCAAGATCGCCGTTCCCAGGATATGGTCATTGAACTCCTCACACCAGTCGACAAAGCCCCTGTTGCTGGTGATGATCATGCCGGCACGCTCGTAGCGCCGGCGTGCGCGTCAAGGGATTCGTGTACTATCTGCTTACTTTTGTTTTGCTTCCTCGACTATTGAAAAACCCTGCATCGCAGCGGCCCTGGTTGGACGCTGCGTACCAGCTGCGCTATTATCTTCTGCCGTAAACAACCCTGGGCTGCCAAGCGCATCTTTGGCATGCCGCAAGCGTCTATTGGAGCTTATGGAAGAGGCAGTAGCAAGCAGCAGCGGGCAGTGGAGGCAGGAGGCCAGACGCCTGACGCATGAGCGTCCCTGGATATTCCTGCTGGCCGGCGCCGCTCTTGTCTTGGCAATGCTCCTGCTTTGGTCGAAAACTACCCCGCAAGGCTTCGCGACCCTGTTTGACTCCCTTGTCAGCACCGATATTGAACAGTCGCGCATCGATACGGCGCTGCCCGCCCCGCAAGGGGACCGGGCGCTGGCGCAGACTTTTTCCCCGCGGCATGGTGGATTAAGCGAGATTGAAGTAACGTTGGTCCAGTATGGAGATGCGCAGAGCGGGGGAGATGCCCAATTCTTGCTGCAGTTGTTTGACAGCAGGGGGGATCTGATTGCCGAAGAGACCTACGCCGCGGCGTCGATCAGCCACAACCAGGAAGTGAGACTTTCCTTCCCACCCCTCCCTGATTCTGAGGGACAGCGTTACCGGCTGCTGCTCTCCGGTACGCCGGACAACCAGGTATCTGCCTGGGCGTATTCCTTAGACACCTATGCCGACGGAGACCTGCACCAGGTGGGATCAGAAACGGCCGCTCTGGCCGCCCGCGATCTCCGTTTTGTGACGCGCTACGAACTTACCTGGCCCGGCGCCCTGGGCAGCGCCGCGGAGGCACTCTACTACGAGGGCCTCGTTTTCTTGGCCGCGCTGCTGTTAATCCCCCTGCCTGGCGTACTGCTGCTCTTGGCCGAACACGCCTATCGCGTGCGCCACGTCAGTGGCTTTGAAGACGGCAGCCGGCGGGGCTGGGATCCGGCGGCATGGTGGGGGGCGGCTTTGGCCTTGGGGCTCGCTTCTTGGCCGCTGCTCTGGAGCTGGCTGACGATGATCGGCCTGCGCTGGAGCCCTTGGCTGCTGATCTTGGTGCTCATCGGCGGATGGGGCGCAGCTGTGATCTATTGGGAACGTGAGCGGGGCATCCGGCGCAAAGCGCATGATTCTCCAGCAGCTTTCTTTTCCCGGCCGGCAATTACCCGCCGGTGGCAGTGGGATCACCTCTGGCTGCTGGCTATCCTGCTGCTCGGCTTGCTGGTGCGCCTGATCGCCGTGCGCGACACACCCGTGCTCCCCTGGGTCGACGCCAGCCGCCATGGGCTGATCACGGCGATCATGGCCCAAACCGGACAGGTGATCGCCGGCTATGAGCCATTCCTGGCTGTCGATCGGTTCCCTTACCACTTTGGATTTCACACGCTGTCCAGTTCGCTGCTGATGCTCACCGATTGGCCGCTGGAAAGGCTGCTGCTCTATCTTGGACAGCTGTTGAACGGCTTGATCCCCTTGACGATATTTGCCGCCGTCTGGTTGATGATTCAGAAACGCAGCGCAGGCTACCTGGCCGCCTTTCTCGTTGCTTTGCCCTTCTTTTTCCCCGCCTATTACACAACCTGGGGCCGGCTGACGCAGCTGACGGCCGTGCTGCTCCTGCCCGTGCTCCTGGCCTTCACCTGGCAGCTTCTGCGCGGCGGTGAAGCATGGAGTGATCGCTGGTGGCTTCTGGGCGTTCTGGCCGCCGGCTTATTCCTGATTCATTTCCGTGTTTTGGTCTACTATTTACCTTTCCCTCTCTTAGCGCTGTTGATAAACCGCTTTCGCCGCTTGCGCTGGCTGATGGCGTCGGCCCTACTCGCTTTCATCCTCGCCCTACCGCGCCTCTTCGGCCTGCTGGCCGATACCAATCCTTTGCAGAACCTGAGCCGCACGATCGCCGGCTACAACAATTTTCCCACCAGCTACCTGACCACCGGCTGGGAACAGCTCTTTCTGGGGGCCGCTGCCGTCGCCCTGCTCATAGCGCTCATCGCCGCTGTACGCGGTCAAAAGTGGGCGCTGCTGCCCCTGGTGCTCGCCGGCTGGGTGGCCGGCTTGTTCGCACTCTTATCTTTGGACAGGCTTGGCCTGGCAGTGCCGTCGCTCGTTAATTTGAACAGCATGTACATCGTCCTCTTTGTTCCTCTGGCCCTTCTTCTGGCCGTTGTCTATGATCAGGTCTGGTCGTGGTTGATGGAGCGCCGCTGGTCGCTGCGCCTGGTCAGCTACGGCGTGGCCGGGGCCGTGCTGGCGGTGATGCTTATCTATGGTATTCGCCGGCAGGTGAGCGTTCTCAACTTGCAGACCATCCTGGTCCAACCTGAAGACATGCTCGGCTTGCGCTGGCTGGACGAGAATTTGCCGCCGGAGGCCCTGGTCGCCGTTAACAGCTGGCGTTGGTTGGGCGAAACGTGGGCGAGCGCCGATGGCGGCGCCTGGATTTTGCCCTTGACCGGGCGTTCACAATCCACGCCGCCTATCGACTATGTTTACAATGCGCAGCTTTTCAGCCAGGTTAAGGATTTCAACACGGCCGCGGCGGCCGTTTCTGATTGGTCGGACCCATTGCAAGCGCAGTGGCTGCGCGAACAGGGGGTCACGCATCTGTTTGTGGGCAAGCGGGGTGGATTTTTCGATCCCGCCAAGTTAGCCGTTAACCCACGAATGGAAAAGATCTTTGACCATGATGGCGTATTCATTTTTGCCGTCGGTGAATAGGGTGTTTGCCCATAACGCAGTGCGGCATTATAATCGACAAGCCCGGGAAAAATGAGTCCGGGGCTATTCGAACGGGAAGTGGAGGTAACGTATGAAAGTTGTTGTTTGTGTCAAACAGACACCCAGTACGACGGCCGATTTCAGCGTGGAAAACGGCACCGTGAGTTGGGATGATCCCGGTGGCAAACCGAACATTGTCAATCCCTGGGACGAATACGCCATCGAAGAAGCGATTCGTCTGAAGGAGAATCATGGCGCTACGGATGCCATTGCCATCAGCATGGGGGATGAATCAAGTTCTGAAGCGCTGAAGACCTGCCTGGCCATGGGCTGCACGGAAGCGATTCTGATTGCGGACGATGCCTTTGCCGGGTCCGATTCGTTGGGAACGGCGCGTATCCTGGCCGCGGCGATTAACAAGGTAGAAGCGGTGCAGATCGCCCTCTTTGGAAAGCAGGCAATCGACGGAGACAGCGGGCAAACGGTCGTTCAGGTAGCCCGCAAATTGGGCTGGACGCCGCTGACGGCCGTGTCGGCGATCAAAGAGGTCAGTGAAGACAGCATCACCGTGGAACGCCTCCTGGATGAGGGCAAGGAAATCGTCCAGGCCCCACTGCCGGTTGTGTTGGGAACGGTCAAAGAACTCAACGAGCCGCGCTACCCTTCGTTTATGGGCATTCGCAAAGCGAGCCGGGCAACGATTCCGCAGTGGACGGCCGCTGATCTGGAGATCGAAGGCGCTTATGGCAGAGAGGCCAGCAAAGTCGATTGGTCGCAGGTCTACGCCATTCCGCCGCGCGAAGGTGAGGTTGAGATCATTGAAGCGGATTCTGTCGCGGAAAAAGCACGGATTCTCGTCGAGAAGTTATTTGCGGAGAAGGTGATATGAGCGGCGTCTGGGTATTTATTGAAAATCGGGATGGTCAAATAAGCACGATCGCCAAAGAGGCGATCGGGGCTGCGCGCATGGTCGCCGACGAACTCGTTGAAGACCTTACGGGCATTGTTTTTGGCGAGGATGTAGGCGGCGTTGCCGATGCCGCTTTCGATCTCGGTTGTGATGAAGTGATCGGCGCCGATGACGCGACACTGCGGGGCTGCCGCGTTGAAGCGGCTGGTCCGCTCCTTGTGCAGCTCGCCCAAGAACATGCGCCTGATGTGCTTCTCGCCGGCGCCTCCTCTCTGGGCCGCGATCTGACGGCCTGGGTGGCTGCGGACCTCGATGCCGGCCTGCTTTCTGACTGCATCGCTGTCGAGGTGGATGGCGAGACGGTGAAAGCGACGAGAGCCGTTTATGCGGGCAAACTGCTCTCTTCGACCTTTGTTAAAGAAGGGACGCAGATTGTCAGCTTGCGCGCGCGTGCCTTTGCCCAGGCTGAGTCCAGCGGCGGCAGCGGGACGGCCGATTGGGTCGATGTGGCTGTGGATGAAGAGGCTGTGCCCAGCAAGCTGGTTGGTTTTGAAGAGAAAGGCAGTGGTGTCAGCCTGGCCGATGCCAGCATCATTGTCAGCGGCGGACGCGGCGTCGGTGGCCCGGAAGGGTACGCACCGGTGCGCGAATTGGCCGAGGTCTTGGGCGCGGCGGTTGGCGCATCGCGCGCGGCCGTCGATGCCGGCTGGATCCCTTATGAACACCAGGTCGGCCAGACAGGCAAGACCGTGAGTCCCGATCTCTATATTGCCTGTGGGATCAGCGGCGCCATCCAGCATCAAGCCGGTATGCGTACGTCGAAGATCATCGTGGCCATCAACAAGGATCCGGAGGCGCCGATATTCAAACTAGCCCAATATGGCATCGTCGGTGATCTCTTTGAAATCCTGCCTGCGCTCAGCGAATCCTTTGGCGAGCGCCTGTCCTGATGCCGCTTACGCATAGCATAGCCCCTTAACGGATAGAGTCAGCGTTCGACCGCATTCGCCGGTCGAACGCTTTTTGTTACAATGCCTTGTCGAGCGGGCCCAGTCAGGGCACAAGAATCACGACGGCGAAATTCTTTATGAGTGAAAATCAGGAACAATTTGATTTTGAAGAGGGTGAACTGCTGTATGGCCGCGTGATCAAAGGACTGAGCGGCTTTTTCACCGTGGACAGTGAGCAAGGGCAGATCGTTGCTCAACTGCCCGGCCGCCTGAAGAAGAAATGGCAGGATACAGACATCGTCGCAGTGGGCGATTGGGTGACCGTATCCGCCAACGCGGATGGCACGGGGACGATTGAAGAGGTTGCCGAACGCAAATCTGTTCTTTCGCGCACCCGTCCCGGCGCACACGATGTGCGCCGCATCTCGGCCGATCGCGAACAGGTGCTTGTCGCCAACCCTGATCAGGTCGTTTTCGTCTTTGCGGTCGCCAAGCCGCGCCCCAGCCTGCGCAAGCTGGATCGATTTCTTGTCGTCGCTGAGTTGAACGATCTGCCGGCGATCATTAACGTGAACAAGGTGGATCTCCTCGATTCAGTTGCTGAAGCGCGCGAGATGTTTCAAGTTTATGAAGATATCGGTTATCGGGTGATCTATACCAGCGCCAAAACGGGCGAGGGCATAGAGGAACTTTCGGCTGCCCTGCGGGACAAGATTTCCGTCATGACTGGCTCTTCGGGAGTGGGCAAGTCAAGTCTGCTCAATGCCATCCAACCGGGACTGGGCCTGCGCGTCAACGAAGTCAGCCAGGCGACAGAAAAGGGGCTGCATACGACGCGTCATGCGGAGATGTTCCCCCTGGAAGAAGGGGGGTATGTCGTGGATACACCCGGCATACGCGGGCTCGCTCTCTTTGACATTGAACCGGCGGAGCTGGACGCCTATTTTCGCGAGATCGCCCCCCTGGTGGAGCAGTGCCGTTTCAGTGATTGTACGCACCGGCATGAACCAGGTTGTGCTGTGCGCGCGGCTGTCGAGTCGGGTGATGTGTCCGCGGAGCGTTATGACAGCTACCTGCGCCTGCGTGAAGAGCACCAGCAGCTGGAGGACGATCTCTTCTAATTCAGGTGCTGCGGGCTGAAATGATCGGGTAACAAGGCGTAAAGGGTTGTCTCGCGCACGCTGCCTGCGGCATCACTCAGCAGCACAGGGACGTCGCCGGCGAATTCGATGAGCACCTGGCGGCAGGCGCCGCAGGGCGATCCCCCATTTTCTGTGCAGACGGCTACGGCCAACAGGGCGCGTTCCCCATCCGTGGCCGCTTTGAAAACGGCCGTGCGTTCCGCACAGTTTGAGAGGCCAAAAGAGGCGTTTTCGACGTTCACACCGGTAACGATGCGGCCGTCCTCCAATAAGATCGCCGCCCCAACCCGGTAGTTGGAATAAGGCGCATAGGCATTGGCGCGAACGGCGCAGGCCGCCGCAACGAGCTCCTTTTTTTGCTTTTCCGTGACCATCTTATCTCCTTCCCCAATGCGGATTGTGGAATTGGGATTGCGGATTTGCTGCCGGCGACCGCGGCCGCTGCTTGAATCTGACGCCCTACTTGTCATTTATGATGGGGCATCTTGCCCCGCTTCATCCTCTTTTCGCAGCCAGGTGAACGGCGGTACGTGGGTGCCCTGCGGCAGAGAAACATCTTCTACCTGTGCTTGTTCGACAACACAGCCGCCGGCCAGATGTGACCGGCGAATAAGCGTGTTTGGACCCAGAATACACCCCACTCCTATCGTCGTGCGCCCTTGCAGAAAGGTGTTGGGCCAAATGATCGTATCTCTGCCGATGAGGACATCCTGATCAATATAGGTCGTCTGCGGGTCAACCAGGGTGACTCCGTTGTTTAGCCAGAATTGATTGGCGCGGCTTCTGAATGCCTTTTCCACGGCCACCAGCTCGCTGCGCGTTCCCGCGCCAAGACATTCGTCAACGTCGTCGATGGCCAGGGCGACGACCTCTTTGCCCTGGCTGACGGCTATTTCTACCATGTCTGTCAGATAGTATTCCAGGCCGCTGCGCGCCTGCCTCGCGGGCAGTTTGTCGATCTGGCTCCACAGCCATGCCCCGTCAAAACAGTAAATGCCGGCATTCAGTTCACAAACTGCCAGGATCTCCTCCTTGTCCGGCCGGTGGCGCGCCTCAGAGACCTCAACAATCTCCTTCACCCGGCCGCTCTGATCACGAAGCACGCGGCCGAATGAACTGTCCGGGTCGCCGATCACGCTCAGCAACGCGACCGCCGCTCCCGCTTCCTTTTGTGCGCTTGCCAGGCGCTCCATGGTCGCCGCACGCAGCAGGGGCATATCCCCATAGGTGATAAGGACCTGATCTGCCTGGTCTTGCAGCAGCGATTTCGCCATTTGCGCCGCGTGCCCGGTGCCCAGCTGCTGCGGCTGCACCGCATAGGACGCTTCTTCGCCAAAGAGGCTGCTCACACCCTTTTCACCGGGGCCGATGACTAGTATGGGGGGGAGATCGGCGACAGCGACGGCCGCTTCATAGACATGGGCAACCATGGGCTTTCCGCCTACGGCATGCAGGATCTTCTGCCTGTTTGAATTCATGCGCGTTCCCTGGCCGGCGGCCAGGATGACAACGGCTAATGGCATCGCATCGTCCTCTTAAGCGAACCCCTGGATGTTGGCGAATCAGCGGCGTTGGGAAAGCTGGCCAAAGAACAGAGATTTCAACTTTGAACAAAAAAGGACTGAGAGAAGAAACACTCAGTCCAAACATTAGCTGGGGCGGAAGGATTCGAACCTTCGAATGGCGGATTCAAAGTCCGCTGCCTTAAACCACTTGGCTACGCCCCACCAGCCCAAAAATCGTAGCACAACGATTGGCAAATAGCAACTGCCATGGGCCCTGCGCCCACCTTCGCTGGACTGTCTTAGCGCCGGTTCAGGAAAGCTCTTCGCGGCCCTCAACGGCGCGCCCCAGGGTGATCTCGTCCGTGTATTCCAGGTCGCCGCCGACCGGCAGCCCGCGGGCCAAACGCGTCAGGCGCACGCCGGAATCCGCCAATCGCCGCTGCAAGTAGAGTGCGGTCGATTCCCCTTCCAGGGTCGGGTTTGTCGCCAGGATTATCTCGCTGAACCCGCCACCCTGGACGCGCTTCACCAGCTCCTCTACGCGCAAATCCTCGGGCCCGATCCCTTCTACCGGCGAAATCGAGCCATGCAGCACGTGATAACGGCCGTTGAAGGCGCGCGAACGTTCGATGGCCAGCACATCCAGTGGTTCTTCGACAACACACAAGATGGCGTCGTCGCGCGTATCGTCCTGGCACACCAGGCAGGGGTCCGCCTCCGTAATGTTGAAGCAAACGGAACAGAAGCGTGTGTGTTCCTTAAAATCCTGCAGCGCTTCCGCGAGGTCGAGTGCCTGTTCGCCTGAGCCGCGCAGTAAATAGAAAGTCAGCCGTGACGCTGATTTCGGTCCGATGCCCGGCAAACGCGCAAACTCCGTGATCAAACGATCGACGGTTTCGGGAAGAATTGAGCGTGCCACGCTTAGTCCAAACCCAATCCGCCGAGCATATCGTTAATGCCCATATTGCCGGTTACGCCTTCCATTCTTTCTGCGGAAAGCGCCTGTGACTGTTCAATGGCCGAATTAACGCCGGCAACCAGCATATCTTCCAACATTTCCGCATCTTCGGGATCGAGCAGTTCGGGATTGATGGCGATGGACTTGATGCGCTGGTGGCCGCTGATAACGATGGTGATTGCCCCGCCCCCGGCGGATATGGTTACCATTTCATTCTCCAGCGCCTCCTGGGCTTCGGCCATCTCCTGCTGCATCTGCTGGATTTGGGCCATCATATTGCCCGACTGCCCTTTCTTCTTTGATTTACCGCGATAAGGTTTCTTTGCCATGAGTTACTCCAACTGTTGCTAGTCCTGAAAGCAGCGGCGGGTATTGTATGTTTGACCGCAGCGCCGCCTTTCCTGAAATATCTAATGATTGCTGTCGTCGCGAACAACGCCGCCTAATTCTTCCGCTAAATCCCGGAAATCATCCTGTCCGATAGGGATAACGTACTCGCTGGTCACCGCGCTGCGGACCCCGTACTGTGCACCAAAGATCTGGGTGAAGGATTCACTGATCGTGGCTGCGGCTCCTTCTGTCTTGTCGAATTTCTCCTTGAATATCGGGAAATCGAAGCCCAGGATGATGACTTGCCCTTCCACCGCCAATGGTTTACACATCGCCAAGAGGGGCGGCAGATTCTTGTTCTCTTGCCCCGCCCGGCTGACCATATTACGCCACTGCACCTTGATCGACTCCAGGGTCAGCGACGTGCTTTCCCGGCCGGCAGGTTCCTCGACTACCGTTTCTGGTTCTTCATCCACGCTGTCCTCTATGCCAGGATCCGCCGCATCCGCGCTTTTGACGGGTGCGGATTCTTGCGGGGCAGGCGGTGGTGAGGGCGGCGCAGCTTCCTTAACAGCTGCTGGCTGCGTTTTTTTCTTCTTGACAATATCCTGGTAGATAGGGGCCGGCTCATTGGGCAGCAGTTCCATGAAGGCCAGTTCCAACGGCAGCTGTGGCTGCCAGCTGACCGCCTTCTGTTGGGCGGCGTCATGAAAAACGCGGATCGCTTCGATGAGGGCGGCGCGCGGCGCACGTTGTGCCTGGCTTTTCATCGCCTCTTCTTGGGCATCGGAAATATCGAAAATGGAGTCATCGCCCGTCGCTTGCCAGAGCAGAACAGTGCGCAGATGGTTCACCAACTGCCGCGCAAATTGGCGCGCGTCTGCGCCGGAGGCGGTCGCCTCGTAGATGAGGCGCAGCCCTTGCGCGCCGTCAGCGTTTAGCCAGGCGTTGGTGAGCTCAATAATCGCTTCATTTGTGGCTGTGCCCAATACCTGCTGTGCTCGTTCCAAGGTGATCGTGTCGCCGGGGGCGACAACCAGCTGGTCGAGCAGACTCTCCGCATCGCGCAGGCTGCCCGCGCCCTGCCGCGCGATCAGATCAAGCGCCCCAGGCTCGAGGGCGATAGCTTCTTTCTCAGCCATATCGCTGATGCGGCCGCCAATCTCGGCAATCGACAGCAAGCGGAAATTAAACTGCTGGCAGCGTGATTTGATGGTTAAGGGGACCTTGTGCTCTTCTGTCGTTGCCAGAATAAACATGGCGTGGGCCGGGGGCTCTTCCAGCGTTTTCAAGAGCGCATTGAAAGCTGCCTGCGACAGCATATGCACTTCGTCAATGATGTAGACTTTGAACTGCCCCTGATTGGGTGCGAAATTAATCTTGTCGCGCAGGTCACGAATATCATCGACGCCGGTATTGGAGGCGGCGTCGATTTCGATCATATCGAGGAAACGGCCGTCATTGACAGAAAGGCACACAGCGCATTCGTTGCATGGCCGTTTCGCCGGATCTTCATGCAAACAATTGACTGCTTTGGCCAGCAGACGCGCTGTCGTCGTCTTTCCGGTGCCTCGCGGTCCGCAGAAAAGGTAGGCGTGCCCCACGCGCCCGGCAGCAACGCTGTTCTGCAAGGTTTGCGTGATATGCTCTTGCCCAACAACTTCGTCAAAGGTGGTCGGTCGCCATTTGCGGTATAGAGCCTGGGACATTGCGGCTAGTTTAACACTGCCCAATAGGGCTAGCAAGGCACCTAATTGGCGGCAATAGGTGACCCCGCTCTTCTTCACAAGGCGGGAGACGCAGGAGCATTGATTTTGCTGACAATGCTACGGAAACAGCGCCTGGTTGGCCGTGACCCAGGCGTAAAGATCGCCGATGCCCTCTGCCGGAGCAATTTCCGGCCGCCAATCCAACAGGGAATCTGCTTTGCGGATGTCGGCGACAAACACGCGTTGATCCCCCGGGCGCCACGCGCTAAATTCGACCGGAAGCGGACGGCCGTTCAGCGCCTCCAGCAAGGGGCCGAATTCTGACCAGATGGAAAGCGTGTTCTGCGGGCCGCCGCCGATATTGAATATTTCACCAGATAGGTCGTCGATTCTGGCGATCCCTTGTTCGTAGGCGCGGATCAGATCGCTGACGTGCAGCAAGTCCCTGATCTGTTTGCCATCGCCATAGATGCTGATCGGCCGCTTTTTGACGGAAGCGATCACAAAGTGGGCGACCCAGCCCTGGTCTTCAACGCCAAACTGGCGGCGGCCGTAAATGCAGGATTGGCGCAGGGTCAGGGTGCGCAACCCATAAATGCGCGCGTAATCACGCGTATATTGGTCGCCGGCCCCTTTAGAGCAGCCGTAGGGAGAGTGAAAATCCAACGGGTATGTCTCCGGGATGCCGTAGATGTGCTCAGCATAAGCATAGCGGGTCCCTTCCTCGCTGATACCGACCTCCTCCATCCCGCCGTATACCTTGTTGGTTGATGCATACAAAACGGCCGCTTCCGGCGCGGCATTGCGCACAGCTTCCAACAGGTTAAACGTGCCCAACGCATTGATTTCAAAATCCTCGCGTGGGTCCAAGATCGAAAGGGTCACGGCGACCTGTCCGGCCAAATGCAGGACAACATCGGCGCCGCGAACCGCCGCCGACAAGGCGGCGTAGTCGCGTATATCCCCTTCAATTATTTGCAGCCGCCGTTCATCGCCGTTCTCGCGCAGCCAGGCGATATTGGCCTGGCTGCCAATGCGCGAAAAATTGTCGAATATCGTGACGGAATGGCCTTGACTCAGAAAGTGTTCGGCGCAGTTCGAGCCAATAAAGCCTGCGCCGCCGGTTATCACAAAATTCATCTGTTCTCAGGTCCCTTCAGCGGTTCCATTCAAGTCCAGCAGCAAGCTTGAGCACCAGACTGGCACGAACAAGCCCCCACGGAGCTTCTACTCACTTATACACGCTTGGCGTCTCTAAGGCGTAAGCTGAGCCAGCCTCTGGTAGAGCCTATCACGCTGTTCCTCTAAGAATGTTTGGTAATCAGGCACTGTCTCCAGCGAGACGGTCATCAAGACAGCGTTTTCGCCTGTGTCGCGATAGTAACCGTGCCGCAGTCCAACCTCGCTGAAGCGGTACTTCTCATAAAGCGCCCGCGCCGCTTGATTCTCTTCGCGAACTTCCAGTGTGACCAGCCGCGCTTCATGAACATAGCTGCGAAACAGGATATTCAAGAGCAGCAGCTGCCCCAAACCCTGCCTGCGGAAAGCGGGATCAACGGCTATCGTTGAGACATGTATCTCGTCAGAGAGGACCCAGTATCCGGCGTAGCCCAGCAGGGCTTCTTTGGACGCGGGTTCCGACCGCAGTAATCCTTGATAGTGGGAAAGCCGATTCTGGGTGAGCTCATATTCGTAAAGCGCCTCTTTGGCCGCTGTTGGAAAAGAGCGCTTGTCTATGGCCAGAACGCCGGCGATGTCATTCATCGTCAGCGGGCGCAGATAGAAGGGGGTGGGAGGTGTCAGCATCCCTGGCCTTAACGAAGAGGTAGCAAGGCGCGACAGGATTAGTTGCCCGCAGGATCGCGCAGGTAGTCCGGGGCCAGCGTGGCGGCGTCATCAACCAGCCCTTTGCGCCAGCGCTGCCAACCCGCTTCAGCAAGATAGCCGGCTCGCCTGACGGAGGCCGCAGCCGGGACCAGGTAAAAGGGTTTCTTGCTGGCCTTGATCAGTTTGGCCGCCTCAGGAGAAATCTCCCCTGCAAAAGTGGTTGGATTCTCCAGGTGAAAGAGCAGCGTCTCCCAAGTTTCAACGATTGGTTCTTCGCTGGGCTGCCACCCTTTCTTTTCTTGCCAACGATAGAGTCCGGCGACGACGCGCTTGCGTCCCGCTTCCACCGCTACGAGCAGCGAGCCGGTGCGCAGGCCGATGGAGGCGGCAATAATGTCCAGCGTGGGGACGCCTACCAGGGGGATTTGATGAGCCAATGACACGCCTTTGGCGGCGGCAAGTCCCACGCGCAAACTTGTGTAGGACCCAGGGCCAATGGCCACGGCGATCGCCTTCAAGTCAGAGGCGATCGAGATCAGATTTTGCCAGGAGGGTGCCGATCGCCGGCGTAAGCTCAACCGTTTGCGTATTGGTTCCCCGCCAGCCCTGCTCGGCGTTTACCGTTTTTCCATCGAACAGCGCCAGACCGGTCCAACGGGTTGCTGTGTCAATTGCTAGAATCATGGATAATTTCTTTTCGAAACAATAAGTGTCGGCCGCGCTGCGGGTTCATACCCCGAAGGCGCTGTGACGGAATGCCTTTAACAACTCTGTTGAACGCTCGTCGGTGGCAATGAAACGCAGTTTGCGCCGTGTCTCATTGACATGGCTCATCTCGATCCATAAGCGATCGGCCGGCAAATAGCTTTCGATCCGTTCCGGCCACTCGATCATAAAAGCGCCGCCGGCAAGCAGGATATCTTCCAAGCCTGCGGTAACGATGGCCTCTTCGGACTCGAGACGGTAGCAGTCAATGTGGTATAGAATGCGGTCATCGTGCATGCGCGGATATTGGTTGACAAGCATGAAAGTCGGGCTTGTTACCCTGATGGCCGTTCCCCACCCTCTGCCGGCGCCTCTTGCCAGCACTGTTTTTCCAGAACCGAGGTCTCCAGAGAGGCATAAGACATCGTTGGGCTGCAGTAGCTCGCCCAGGCGGACGCCAAGCCGCATCGTTTGCTGTTCGCTGCTGCTGATGAAATCGAGGGATTGATCTGTGAGTATCGCCATTGTGCTCTGCCGATTTTTGGCTGCCAAATAATCGTACCTATTATACCGCTGTCTGCCAAACATGGTATTATTGTCGCGGAGTCAGATCGGCGGCTATTTATGCGCGTACTCGTTATTTCCGATATACATGCCAATCTACTTGCTTTTGAAGCGGTATTGAACGCTGCCGATGGTCTTTGGGATCAGATTTGGTTTCTCGGGGATCTGGTCGGTTATGGACCAAACCCGAATGAATGTATTGCTCTCCTGCGCGAACAGGATCACATTGCCTTGTCCGGCAATCATGATTGGGCGGCGTTGGATAAATTGGATGTCGACGATTTTAATGCCGATGCGCGCATCGCGGCTCTCTGGACGCGCTCGATGTTGACGGAAGACTCTTTCGCCTACCTGGATTCTCTACCGTCTATGCGTACCGTTGACGAATTCACGTTGGCCCATGCCAGCCCTCGCCATCCCATCTGGGAATATGTGATCGATACCAAGACAGCCGCTGCCAACTTCTCCCATTTTGACACGCCCTACTGCCTCGTCGGCCATACGCACAGCCCCATGCTGGTTGTCGAAGCTGGGACGGGACAGGTGACCGGCAGCCGGCCGGATTATGAAGAAACAATCTCGCTGGCAGACGTCAGGAGCTTGCTCAATCCCGGCAGCGTCGGCCAGCCGCGAGATGATGATCCACGCGCAGCCTATGCCCTGTTGGATACGGACCGCTTGACCTGGCAGTTCTGCCGCACCCCCTACGCGATCGCGGAAACCCAGCGCCTGATGCGCGAAGCAAACTTGCCGGTCGCTCTAGGGGAACGCCTCTCCTATGGTTGGTGACCGGGCTGGACTCTCCTATTCCGGCGCCCAAACTGATAGGATCGCCCCGACGAATGTGTAGTTTTGGGGAACTTCCTGACGCTCTACTTCGTTTGATCAGATAGAGAATGATCCTCTAAGCGCATAAGGAGTGAGAAGATGAAGCAAAGAATTGTGATCGGGGCCCTCTTGTTGGTGGCGCTTGTCCTGGCCGGATGCGGCAGAAGCGGGCAGGAAATGGCTGGGAGTGACGCCGCCTATGCGCCGGAACTTGCCATGGAGGAGGCGGAACCTTATTATCAGGAAGGTGCTGAAGGCATCGGATTTAAGGATGATGTCAGCCGAAACGAGACAGTGCTTGTCCAAAACGGGGGGCAGGAACGCATCATCATTCGCACGGCCGATATGAGCATTGTCGTTGCTGATACGGAAGGCGCCATGGAACGCATCAGCGGTATGGCGGTTGAAAATGGCGGCTGGGTCGTTGAGAGCAGCGTTTACCAATACGATGAGGAGGCGATGACGGGCAACATGAGTGTGCGCGTGCCCGCATCAGGGTTCGATTCCTTTCTCGAGGCGGTGCGCCAACTTTCCGTGAAAGTAAATCGTGTCTCTACGTCAGGCCAGGACGTTACCGAGGAATATGTGGATCTGTCTGCCCGATTAGAGAGTATGGAAGCGACGGCCGATCGTGTGCGCTCCTTCCTCGACGAAGCTGAAACGGTGGAAGAGGCCCTCGAGGTGAGTCGTGAACTGGGACAGCTGGAGGCGGATATCGAGGCCATGAAAGGGAGGATGCAGTATCTTGATCAATCGGCAGCTTATTCCTTCGTCAGTATTGATCTGACGCCCGATGTTCTGTCGCAGCCGATAGAGGTGGGCGGCTGGCAGCCGCAAGGCGTTGTGCGCAGTGCCCTGGAGACGCTCATTGCCACTCTACAGACGCTGGTTGAGATCGCGATTTGGTTTGCTCTCTACGTCTTACCAGTCGTCTTGATTATCGCGATTCCTGCCTGGCTGATCATTCGCTTCATTCGCCGGCGCCGGGCAGCGCGGCAGGTCCCCCATGAAGAAGGCGCCGGCAATAATAAAACCGATTCGCCGGCAGAAGCGGAATGATAGAGTACGCCTAACAGCACGTGGTTTTGCCGCGACCCAGCCTTCTTTCCCAAGGCGGTTATCAGGCTGGGTCGTTTCTGCAGTTCAATCATCTGGAGACATGAATCATGACCATGATGCGGCGCGTGACCTTCATGGCAGCAAAGAAGTTGAATAACCCGCTTGACGGCTGTCAAATCTTGGCTATAAATAGTTCTAAGGAGCAGACAGCTTTCCTCTACAGTGGCTCCACCGACCTTCACTCGCAGCACTATACTTAAAAAGTCTCACATTCAGACAAAGGTTTGTCAATCATGCAATCAACAGAAGAATTCGCCGGTCTCGGCATGCCCGTCTTTACTGCTTTTGGGTGGGCCGGTGAAGAAGCAGCCCAAAACTACGCCTATTCGCAGCTGGAACAGTTTATCGCTCTCCTGCACGCCGGCCTGGGCGAGGATTTTGGGGCAGACATGGCATTCTACGGGTTAAGCGCTGAAAATCAAAGCGTCTACCTGGCGGGTACCGAGGCTGTCGAGGATGACGCCCACATTACATTTAGCGCACGCCCGATCAGCCTGGATATTGAATTGGCGCTAACGGATAAAGATGCGATTACGCGCGCACTGAAGCAGATCACAAAAGAGCCGCAGCTTTTCTTGGAGATACTCCGCGGACTTGGTCCCGAATGGCAGTTTCGTCTGCAGCAGATGCAGATAGATGAAGAATCTGGCGATCAGGGGCATTACCAGGACATCTACAAAGGGTCGGTCGCTGAAATAGACGAAGAAAACGTAGTTGAGTTCTTTGAGAAAGCAGCTTACCTCAATGGTGACAAACAGTGGGCAACACCCCTCTATTTTAGTCTGCGTGTGCCGGCTGAACAGGCCGCGGCAATGCAGACTTCGATTGTCCCGGTCATGGCAGAGCGGCTGGAACCGCTGCTGCCCATTGTGGCCGTCTTACGTGGGCGTGCGGCTAAGAAAGTTGCTGCCTCAGCAATCGTCGAAGCGGAAAGAGAGGCACCCAAAGGGCCTGCAGTTATCCCGGATGAAGTGCTGGAACAACCGGAGCGCCCCCTTTCCAAAGATGAATTCGTTTTTACGAGCGAACTGAGGCCGCTGCACATTGAACGGGGCTTCATCAACATGACGCCTGAGTATTGGCCATTTTTTGCCGTCAATGCGCGCACGGAGTCGCGTCCCGTCGTTGTTGTGGTCGAAGATGTGCACGATGAAGAAAGCGCTGTGTGGCGTTTGCAGCCGGGCGACCTCGCTCGTCTTGTCCTCGGTCCGCAGGCCCATCGCTGGCTTGAAGACAACTTCGTTGCCGGTGACTACGTGCAGATCTTGGCGACGCGGCAAGATGATGCCGAAATTCAAATTGAGCTGGCTCCCTTGGCTTAGGATCAGGCACGGCAGGATTGTTATGGAGGGTGTTGGTCACAACATCCTCTTTTTTTGTTGAACTTTCACCTAGACGTGGAGTTATTTGTTCTCCTAATAGATGCGCCTATAATCAGCATGTTTGAAATGATATTGATAATATATAATGGTCACTCAAGTAAGTCCCAAGATGGGCGGCCGTCTTGCGCGACGATTAGAAATAATGACCTACTGATGACGTAGCAGATTGCGTCGCCCGAAGATAGACGATGGCTCGTACAAAAATAGTGGCCACGATTGGCCCGGCTTCTTCTCGCCCAGAGACGGTTCGCCGCATGCTTCATGCGGGCATGACGGTCGCGCGAATTAATTTTTCCCACGGCGACCATGCAACCCATGTGGAGACTGTAAAAATGTTACGGCAGGTTTCCGCCGAGGAAGGGAAAGTTCTGGCTTTGCTGGCCGATCTCCAGGGGCCCAAGCTGCGACTTGGACATGTAAAGACCGGGGGCATGCAGCTTTCTTTGGGAGATGAAGTCGTCCTGACCCCCCATCCTGGACAGCCGGCGATGATCCAGCTGCCGCATCCCGGACTGATTGAGGCGGTGGAACCGGGCAGCCGCATGGTTATCGGCGATGGGGAAGTTGAGTTCACTGTCGCTGAAAAGAAGGGAGATACGCTGCGCTGTATCGTCACCGTAGCCGGTCTCCTGGGGTCGCGCAAAGGTGTTAGCGCGCCGGGGGCGGATATCGCGATTTCAAGCATGACGCCGAAAGATCGCACGGATCTGAACTTGGTGGGCGAACTAGATTTTGATTATGTAGCGCTCTCCTTCGTGCGCACGGCCGAAGACGTCGTGGAGCTGCGCCGCATTCTTACGGAGATGCAGTGCGATATTCCCATCATCGCCAAAATTGAAAAAAGCGAGGCGATCTTGCATCTGGAGGAAATTCGGGATGCGGCCGATGGCTTGATGGTAGCCCGCGGTGATCTGGGGATTGACATGCCGGCCCAAGAAGTGCCGCTCCTCCAAAAACGGATCATTCGCTCTTGCAACGATGTGGGCAAACCAGTGATAACGGCTACGCAAATGCTGCAATCGATGGTCGAACATCCAAGACCGACGAGAGCTGAAGCGAGCGATGTGGCCAATGCGATTCTTGATGGATCGGATGCCGTCATGCTTTCTAATGAGACAGCCATGGGCAGCTATCCGGTTGAGTCTGTTCTGATGATGAAACAGATCGCTGAAAACATCGAGGAGGCTTTCCCTTATGATGTGTGGCGCAGCCGCCGTTTGTCAACCGATGCCGGCTCGGTTACGGTGGCCGAAGCGATCAGCGCCGCCAGCTGCTCCGTGGCTGAACAGATCGTGGCGCGGGTCATTGTGCCGACGACGACATCAGGTTATTCGGCGCGCCAGATCGCCAAGCATAGACCGCCCGTGCCCATCATGGCCGTCTCTCCGTCGGCGAGAACGCAGCGCCAGTTGGCTCTTGTTTGGGGCGTTGAGTGCTTGCTTGTGCCCCCGTTTGCTTATACGCGTGAAATGTTGAGCGCGACGATGGAGGCTCTGCTGCCCTTTAACCTTGAGGATGATGACGCGATAGTCATTTCTTCAGGCGTGCCCTTTGGCGTCAGCGGTAAGACAAATATGATCCAGGTTCATACAGTGAGTGAGATGAAGCTGGATGCAGCCTCCGATGGAGCGTAATGCCTGGCTGACAGCCGGCGAAACACTCATCATTGGTCACCGTGGGGCAAGCATGGCGCGACCCGAGAATACGCTGGCGGCTTTTGCTCTGGCTGTCGAACAGGGAGCGGACGGTATAGAACTGGATGTGCGGCTTTCAAAAGACGGCCGTCTTGTCCTTGTTCATGATGATACGCTGCGGCGGCTCAGCGGCAACCCGCGAAAAGTAGATGAATTGACCGCAGCCGAACTGCAGCAGGAAGACCTTGGAGAGGGTCAGACGGTGGCACTCCTTGAGGAACTCCTGGAAATGTTTGGCGACGGCACGCTGTATAACGTTGAAATCAAGGATTCAGGCCTGCGTGATGCGGGCATCGTGCAGCGTGTGGCTGAACAGGTTGAAGCGTTCGCAGTGCAGTCGCAAACGTTGATTTCCTCCTTCAATCCGCTCGTCGTACGCCGGGCTCTGCGCCGTTTTTCGCCTCGGGTGGCGGTGGCCTTGATTCGGGCGCCCGGCATCCTGCGCCATACGAACCAAATCGTTCAGGCTGCCGCTGATAATCCGCACTTTTCCCTGGTTGATGAAGCGTACCTGGCGCGTGCCTCCGCTGCCGGTCAGCGCACGTTCACATGGACGGTAGATGACGTAGAGGAAGCGCGGCGGCTGATTGCCCTGGGGGTTCATGGCCTTATCACCAATCGTCCCGGACCGCTGCGAGAGCAGCTTGCCCGTTGAGGCTGCTGAATGCCAGCTGGATTGGCTCCCTATCGACTCTAATTTTCCTGGAGGATGCGCATGAAAATTAAGGTGATTCTCAATCCCTTTGCAAACCGTTGGGGCGCGCAGGCGCAGATCGAGGCCGTGCGCGCGATGCTGTCCGCCGCGGGCTGCACCTGCGAACTCGTGGTCACAGAAGGGCCGGGTGAAGCGATCGAATTGGCAGAGGCTGCTGTTCGCGAAGGGTATGACGCTGTGGTTGCCGCCGGCGGAGACGGTACAATCAACGAAGTCATCAACGGCATCCTGCGGGCTACGCCGGTCGGTCCGACGCTCCCCTTCGGTATCATACCCCTGGGTTCAGCCAACGATTTCAACAAGATTGTGGGTCTGCCGGGAACGGCTGTCGAAGCAATCAGTGTGATCGAGGCCGGCAATACGCGCCAGATCGATGTCGGGAAGGTCAATGATCGCTACTTCATCAACAACTCCGCTATCGCCATGGAGCCAACCGTAACGATTGAGAGTTGGAAAATAACGCGTATAAGCGGCGAAGTGCGCTACCTGGTTGCCCTGGTGCGCGCGCTGGCGCGCCTGAAGGCGTGGAACATGAAAGTGCACTGGGATGGTGGTCAGTTTGAGGGGCCTTCTTTCTTGTTGTCCGTCTGCAACAGCGAGCGTACGGGCGGCTTTACCATGGCGCCGGGCGCCAAAGTTGATGACGGCCGGCTCGATCTCGTTTTACTGCCCGAGGTGCCTAAACTCACTTTCCTGCAAGCGCTCCTGCAGCTGCTTCAAGGTAAACACACTGAGCATGATGAAGTCCTCTTCACCCGTGTAACAGAGATTGCGATCACAAGCGATCCCGGTACGCCGGTTCACGCCGATGGCGAGGTGTTCTCGCTTTCGGAAACAGACTTTCACTATTCGATACTGCCTGGCAAATTGACATTGTTGTCCCCTTAGCCGGCGCTCGCAATCAGGGTCCAACGCTCTTGATTGCTGCCTGCCCGAGAAGCGGCAGCCGGCGCGCAGCAGGTACAAAAACAGCGAGCGTTCTGCTCGCTGTCCGCCTGCCGACTTGGGCCCATATGTGCTGTAAGAACCCCCTGCCATGCCGTGTGAGATCTGACATTTGAACCTGCATTCGCAGGTGGGGTACGTTTCGCAAGGTTGCTGCCTGACCTGTTACGGCTACTACATCCCCTAAACGGAAAATAGCACCCCATTTTCGTGGCGTTGGCTCAACGCTAGAAGCCCATCACGCACACAGCAGGGTAAGGAGATACTAGCACAGGTAGTATAGCTTGGCAAGATCTCTCGGGCGCTCCTATTTAGCCGTTAAAAAGGCTGGTTTGGGATAATTAAGCTAAGCTGACTATCGCTTAGAAATGAGGGCTTTCATTGATATAACCCAACTTGAGGTTAAACAATGATCGCCCAGAAACTGCAAGAAATTTTTCCTTCTTTGCGAAGAAACGGTTCGCTTGAGACGGCCGTTCAAGAAGACGCGCCGGTAGTTGAACTACGGGGTTTGAGTAAGTCATTTATTGAGGCGGAGCGCACGCGTGTCGTCCTCGAAAGTGTAAACCTGACGATTGAAAATGGGGAATTTGTCACCCTGCTGGGACACAGCGGCAGCGGAAAGAGCACGATGCTAAACTTGATCAGCGGTATTGAACGGCCGAGCGCCGGCGGCGTGACCATTCGCGGTGTGCCGATCACGGAATTAAGTGAACGGGAACGAACATTATTTCGACGGGACCATCTGGGCTTCGTCTTTCAGTTCTTCAACCTCATCCCCACCTTGACAGTACTTGAAAACGTGACCTTGCCGCGCGAGCTGGCCGGTGATGAGAGTGTGCAGGTTGAAGCGGCGGCGATGCGTCTTCTGCAGTTGGTGGGGCTTGAAGACCGCCGGGACACGTTTCCCGACAAGCTCTCGGGCGGCGAACAGCAGCGCGTGGCCATCGCCCGCGCCTTGGTTCATGATCCCATGCTCGTTCTCGCTGATGAACCGACCGGCAATCTCGATGAGAATACGGGTGAGCAAGTGCTCGATCTGCTGCTGTCGCTGACCAGACGCCGCGGCAAGACGCTGATGATGGCCACGCATAACCCGCAGATTGCGGCGATGTCTGACCGCGTAGTCCGCGTTCACGATGGGCATTTGCAGGACGAAACGCACCTCCATCTCGCGGCCTACTCCTGATATGCCTGAGCAATCCAACATTGTCTCTAATACCCCGCTTTGGCGGCTGTCCTGGCGGCGCCTGCGCCGCAGGCCGCTGCAGACCATCCTTCTCGTTGTCGGAGTGGCCATCGGCGTGGCTATGATGGTCTCGATTGATCTGGCAAACGGGTCGGCGCTGCGTGCCTTTGAGCTCTCAGCCGACGCGGTTACCGGCCGGGCAACGCATCGAATTTTGCCGGCCGGCTCCACTGCCTTACCCGAGGATATCTATGTGCGTTTACGGCAGGAATTGGGCTACACGCTCTCCGCACCGGTTGTCGAAGGGTACGTCCTGGCGCAGGAATTGGGGGCACAGCCGATGCGCCTGGTCGGTATCGATCCCTTTGCGGAACCTCCATTCCGCAGCTATTTTGACAGCGATGGCGATCCAAAGCTGCTATCCGCCTTCATGACGCAGCCGGGCGCCATTGTTGTTTCCGCTGACGTTGCCCAGCGCTATGGCGTGACTCTGGGACAAGACCTGACCCTGGATAACGCTGGTCAACAGAGTGCAGCCCGTGTCGTGGGGCTCCTAAACTCTGCGGACGATGTAACGCGCCAGGCGCTGGAGGGGATCATCTTCGCCGACATCGCTTCCGCGCAGGAGCTCTTTGCCAAGCAAGGCGAATTGAGCCACATCGATCTCATACTCGCGGATGAAGCTGATCTGGCGCTGATTGAGTCCATGCTGCCTCCAGGCACGATCCTGCAGACGGCCGCCTCGCAGCAGAATGCGATTCAACAAATGACGGCCGCCTTCCGCCTCAACTTGTCGGCGCTGAGCCTTCTGGCGCTCGTTGTGGGCATGTTTCTCATTTACAACACAATCACCTTCAGCGTGGTCCAGCGCCGGCCTATTTTTGGCATCTTGCGCAGTCTGGGGGTCACCGGCAGCCAGCTGTTTGGTCTTATTGTGGGCGAGGCTTTTTTCTTCAGTCTGCTCGGCGCATTTCTAGGCGTGGGCCTGGGTGTGTTGATGGGGCGTGGGGCAGTGCGCCTGATCACTCAGACGATCAACGACTTCTACTTCGTGGTTAATGTCCAGAGTCTGGCCATTCCCGCGTCCACCGTGCTCAAGGGAATAGTTGTCGGTGTATTGGCCGCTGTGCTGTCCGCTCTGCCGCCGGCATTGGAGGCCGCGGGCACTGCACCACGCACAACGATGCAGCGTTCGACGTTGGAAAGCCGGGTACAGAAGGTGCTGCCCTGGTTGTGGGTCGCCTGGATACTGCTCACCGGGTTGGGCGTTCTCTTCCTCTCTGTTCACGGCAATCTGGTGATTACGTTCGCCGGGCTGTTTGCCGTACTGGTAGGCGCCGCACTGCTCACGCCGCCGCTGACGGCGATCATGATGCGCCTGGCTGCTCCGCTGACCGGGTGGGCATTTGGCGTGCTGGGACGTATGGCGCCGCGGGACATCACGCGCTCGCTGAGCCGCACATCGGTCGCGGTTGCCGCGCTGATGACGGCCGTTTCTGTGATTGTCGGCGTCTCCATTATGATCGGCTCCTTCCGCCATACGGTGGTGCAGTGGCTGGATCAGACCCTGCAGGCAGATGTCTATGTTTCACCGCCGACGATCACGGCGAATCGCGTCATTGGCAGTCTGGCGCCCGATATTGTGGCTGAGATCAGAACGTGGCCGGGCATAGAAGAGATCGTGACCTCCACCAACGCCGATGTCTACGTACCCCAGTTTGAACGCAGCGTGCGCCTTGTCTCTGTGGATGGCGACGTTTCCAGAGGCAGTCGCCCCTATGCCTGGATTCGTGATGAGGGCGCCGATCCCTGGGCACAGCTGGCCGATGGGGAAGGTATCGTCATATCTGAGTCGCTGCTGATCAGAGAGGCCCTCGCGATCCCACCGGAACCATTCGTCCTGGAGACAGTGAATGGCCCGCAAAGTTTTCCTGTATTGGCTGTTTTCTATGATTATGCTTCTGATCAGGGAACGATGTTCATCGATAATGATGTCTACCTGGCTCAGTGGCAAGATTCACGCATTGGTTCAATGGGTCTGTTCCTCGAGCCTGGCGTCTCGGCTGAAGAAACCTTGGAGCAGCTGCGCGCCAGCTTTCAAGGGCGGCAGGATTTGCTGATTCAGTCCAACCGCGGCCTGCGCCAGGGGTCGCTGGAGATTTTTGATCGCACCTTTGCTATCACGGCCGCTCTGCGCCTGTTGGCGATCGTCGTTGCCTTCATCGGGGTGCTCAGTGCGCTGATGAGTCTGCAGCTGGAGCGTGTACGTGAAATGGGTGTTCTACGCGCGACAGGCATGACGGTTCGCCAGATGTGGAGCCTGACGCTGCTGGAGACGGCGCTGATGGGCACGACAGCAGGTTTGCTGGCTCTGCCCGTAGGCTACATTCTGGCCTGGATCTTGATCTATGTCATCAATGTGCGCTCTTTTGGCTGGACCTTGGAAATGCGGCTGGTTCCCGGCAATTTCTTACAGGCCTTTGCCGTGGCTGTGCTGGCGGCCGTTCTGGCAGGGATATACCCCTCTTTGCGCCTGGGTAAGATGACGATCTCTACGGCCATTCGTGAGGAGTGAGGTGTCAAGGATGAGGAAAAGAGCCTTACTCATTGTTCTCGCCCTCGCTGCGGCGGCGCTGCTCTTCTGGCAGTGGCGGCCTTCGCAAGCGGACCCCCCGGCCAATGCTTCTCTAGAATCCCTGCTTGTGGATGACGGCCAAACTTCGGATGCATACGCGCGAGCAGTCGTCCCGGGGGATGTACAGTTCCCGCGCGATCTGGGGCCGCATGAAGATTACCAGACTGAATGGTGGTACTACACGGGCAACTTGCAGACGGAAGACGGCCGTGATTTTGGCTACCAGTTCACCATCTTTCGCCGCGCGCTGCAGCCAGCGGTTGAGAATAACTACCTCAAAGACCCTTCTAACTGGCGCGGAGACCAGATTTACCTGGCCCATTTCACGATCAGCGATATTGCAGGCAATGAATTCTTTGCGTCGGAAAGATTCAGCCGTGAAGGGGTAGGTCTGGCCGGTGCGCAGGCTGAACCGTATCGTGTTTGGCTGGAGGATTGGTCGGCCGCGGAGATCGCGCCGGGCATAGTGCGTATTCAGGCAAACGGCGCAGAGGCGTCAATAGATGTGACACTGACGGAAACCATGCCGCCTGTTTTGCATGGTGATGAGGGGCTGAGCCAAAAGGGCCCGCAGCCGGGGAACGCGTCCTACTACTATTCGATCATTCAGCAGGAAACGTCCGGGCAGGTCACCGTTGGTGAAGAGACCTTCGACGTCAGCGGCCTTAGCTGGAAAGATCATGAATACTCAACCAGCGCCTTAAGCCCAGGTTCAACCGGTTGGGACTGGTTTTCGCTGCAGTTGGACAATGGAACGGCGCTGATGCTCTTCCAGATCCGCCGCGCAGACGGCACGATCGAGCCCTATTCGAGCGGTAGTTTCATTGATAGGGATGGTTTCGTGCATACGCTCAACCATGATGCGTGGCAGCTTGAGGTACTTGATACGTGGACCAGTCAAGCCAGCGGAGCGGACTACCCGGCAGGTTGGCGGCTGCGTATTCCTGAACTGGCGCTTGAGCTGCAGGGCCAACCCTTGCTGGCTGACCAGGAGCTGGTCGTTTCTACTATCTATTGGGAAGGGGCCAGCGCATTTTCCGGCACCCTGGAGGGCCGGCCGGTCAGCGCGCGTGGCTATGTGGAAATGACAGGCTATGCCGGGACGCCGGCGCCCTAAGCATCCTCTTCTCCATTGTTGAAAGTCACCACTTCTTTGCCCGACAGCTTTTCTTCAATGCGCCCGACGACGATGTCCAGGTGGTGCGGATTCTTGACGAAGTTCAGGTCGGCCGATTGGATGGTCAAGACCGGGCACAAATCAAACGAGTCTAGCCATTCCTGATAGAACAGTTCCAAAAGAGAGAGGTAGTCGCTTGTGATGCCGCTTTCCATCTTCCGTCCGCGCTGTTGGATGCGATCCATGAGCACCGGGACTGGGGCCTTCAAATGCAGCAGTAAGTCAGGGCGCGGCAAGTTCTTGGCGACTAAGTCAAACAGCGTGCGGTAAGATTGGTAATCTCGCTCATCGATATTGTTGAGGTGGCTGAGGGCACGGGCAAAGATATAGGCATCTTCGTAGATACTGCGGTCGGCGATCGCCGACCGCGGGCTGTTGGCCAGGGCCTGGTGCTGCTGGGCACGATGCCCCAGGAAAAACACCTGCAGGTGGAATGACCATTGCTTCATGTCCCCATAGAAATCGGCAAGATACGGGTTGTCGGCGACAGATTCAAAGCTGGTTTCCCAGCCGAGACGTTCACCAACGCGTTCGGTAATAGATGTTTTGCCTGTGCCGATATTGCCGGCGACTAGGATGAGACGTTTAGCCATTCTTGTGTCCTAAGGTGAGTTTGCCTGTTTGTTTTCGGCCGGCCAGCTGCTTTGCCGATCGGTTGATAAGCTGAATTGCCGGTCGTCTAGAAAGGTAGGACGCTGCCGACACAGATGGCGACGAGAAGGACCAGCAGATAGATGTTGGAAGAAATAAAAACCTTGCGCGCATTGCGAGGGGAGGGATCAATGAGCAGTGAAATGGTGCGCCAGAAAAGATCGATGGTGACCAGCAGGACGGGAATGAGATAGCTCCAGCCGAGAAAGGGCAGCGCCGCCAGAGCCAATCCGGCGATTCCGGCGGGAAGGGCGTGGACGAGGACCCAGAAAGCGGCGCCGCGCGGTGAGGTCTTCGCCGGCAGCATGGGGAAATCAGCGCGCGCATAATCGTTGCGATAGAGGAGCGCCAAACTCCAAAAATGGAATGGCGACCATAGAAAGAGAATGAGGGCGAGAACCAATGCGCCCGTTGCATTCCAGCTGCCGGCCGCGGCACTGCCGCACAAAACAGCCGCACTGCCCGCTGCGCCGCCGATGACCACGTTCAGCAAGGTGCGCGGCTTCAACCATATCGTGTAAATAATCACGTAGATAAAGGCACCGGCCAGCAGCCAAAAGGTCAGCGCCGGATTGAATGAGTAGACTGCAAAGGAAGGGATGAGGATTAGAAGGAGGCCCACAATCGGAACCCAGCGCGGATTGGCGATCTCGCCGGTTACCAGGGGGCGACCGCTTGTCCTGACCATGGATGCATCTGATTTGCGCTCCCAATATTGGTTCAGCGCCGAGGCCCCGGCCGCCGCCATACCGCCTGTGACCCAGGTCAAGAGCAATGTGTTGATGCCTGGCCAACCCCCGGCAGCGACGAAAGCGCCGGCAGTGGCTGCCACAACAAGCAGAAAAACGACGCGCAGCTTGAAGAGCACGACGATCGTATCCAGGGTCGCTCGCCACTTGCTTTTTGTTTCTGTCCGCTTTCTGCCTTGAGCCGGGGATTTTGAATCCACAGTTCCCTGGTCAGACACCTCTGATAGTGACATTCTTTTTTCCAGTGGTTGGTTAGGCTAGCACTCACACCGGCTAAGATTGTAGCAGGCATCAAGGGGGAGAACAAAACCGCTAGGCCAGCATCTCTTTTGCCTCAAGTTTGGCGTTGATGAAATCCTCGTGCGCGACGTTGATTCCCCGCGCTACAAGACGGATTTCTTCCGTTTCAGCAAACGAAGCGCCATCTTGCACCCCGGCCACGAGAAATAAGGCAACCAGGAAGCGTCTGCGCTCTTCCTGCGTCGTTTCCGTGGAGAATTCACGCGTCATGCGATAATAATCATATGTCTCCTCAAGTGAGGAGACGGCAACATTGGCCACAAAAGCGGCCGATTCCTGATCAAGATCCCAGGTCCTGACCATGACGTCAACCATTTTTTCGAATTCGCTTTCACTAACCACCTGATCGACCTTGGCGATGCGCGCCATGAGTCCACCTGCCAATCCCAGTTTGCGCAGCTGCGCATCAGTAAGGTCCAGTGAGCGACCCTCTTCACGCAAGACCCTGTTTGTCTCGTAGTAGACTTTGTTCTGCAAATAGTCGTCGAAATAAGCTTCCCTGTTCGGTGCGCTGGCTACCGCGGACGAGCGTCGCGAAAGAGAACGCCCTAGCAAGCGGTTGAGACCATCCAATAGGCCAACATCCGCCTGCTGCATCGCCTCAGAAATCTCATTGATCGCTCGCTGCTCCTCCTCGCCGGATACGCCGTCGGCGAGAGCCATTTGCTGCAGCGCTTGTAGGACATATTCGCGTTCAGCTGAAGTTTGTACAGCATCCTGCAGTTCTGCTACCAGGCGCGCGCGTTCGTTTGCCCCAACCGGCGATTCAATATACATCTCCAGCAGTTCCCATTCTTGAGCGCTGAGCTGTACGCCTGAATCAGAAAGATGGAAAATGATGTCCTTCAGGCAGTTCTGTTCGTCAAGGGTTATCTCGCCATCAGCCCAGGCAGTGGCAATCAATGCTTTTGCCAGGCTCAGCATTCGTTCACGGTCGTTAGCCATTCGTCATTCTCCCAGAAGCCCAGATGCCGGTTGCGGCATCCGCCAGACTTCTATCCTTAATTAACGCCATTACTTCATTTTGGTGCAATCGAGGCGCGCCCAGATTAGATTGTAGCACCTTTGAGCGCGGATGCCTTTCCTGAGCGGCTTACCTAGGTTAAAATTAAGCTCTACAGTATTGGTTAAGGAACCAATTCACGCATGATCACGCGCAGCCCCTAGGCGAACGGACGTGAAAAGAGGCTCTGCGTATGCAAAAAGGTATTTCTTATGGAAGAAGGCGAAAATTCACTTGGGCTTTTGATATCACTGATGATAGGCGTGGCCGTGATGGCCGCCTGCGGCATCGTCGCTTTTAGCCTGTTCCTGGTTGCTTATTTCGCTTTCTAGCTGCCCCTCAAAGTAGGCGCGCCGCACGCATCGCGCTGCGAACCGTGTGCGCTAGGAGATTTCGGCGAGGACAGTGTTGCGCAGCACGGTATCGCCAGGGGAAACGGCCAGCGAACGAACGATACCCTCAAACGGCGCGCGAATTTCATTCTCCATTTTCATCGCTTCCAGAACTATAAGCGGCTGGTCGGCCGACACCTTTTCTCCTTTTTCGACCAGAACGCGCGTAACCAGACCGGGGATCGGCGCTTTGATGCGCCCGTCACCGCTGCGCGGTCGGGCGACGCGGGCTTCGCGATCCTGGATCTCTACAGCGTGAAGGCCGCTGAAAGCGCGCAGCCATTGCAAGTTTTCATCGACGGTTAATTCATAAGGCCTGCCGTTGATAATCATCCATTCAACGGCCGGTCCCGGCGTATGTGATTCAGGAACGACAATATGGATTTCTTCTCCGTTAACCATCAACATGCAGCCCTGCGCGCAGTCCGTCGCCAGCATCATCTCGACTTCAAATTGCTGTCCATCTACCGTCACTACTAATTTGCTCATGCTCCCCTCCTACTGTGGTAATTTCCTGCTGGATGTATGCCAGCCGCCTGAGAATCGTTCCGGGGTCTGGGGGCTGAAACGCTGGTATCTTTGCATATAGAGCATCGCGGCCGCCGCCGCCAGATCGCGTAAATGTTGATCGGCATAGAGACTGGCTGAGCGGTCATGGATATCGACCTGCAGTTCCGTCGTATAGGTCCCGTCGACAAAGTCTGGATGGGCGGCGATTATTTGTAAAATGGGTAGGTTGGAGGCTGTGCCGATAATGGCGAAATCCTCAAGTGACCTCTGTAATTTTCGCAGGGCAAGCTCTCGTGTTGTTCCCCATACCGTCAGGTTGGCCAAGAGAGGGTCATATTCGGCCGGCACTTCGCAGCGGCAGTAGACATGGGTGTCGACTCGGACTTCCGGTCCGCCCGGCAAACGTACGCGCTCCAGAAGCCCCGGGCTGGGCATGTTTTCTTGCCAGGGATCGTTGGCGCGCACACGGGCCATCATCGCCCAACCCTGTAGGTGCACCGCGTCTTGCGTAATTGACAGGGGTTCGCCGGCGGCAATACGTATCTGTTCGCGCACCAGGTCCAGGCGCGTAAGCATTTCCGTTAGGGCGTGCTCTACTTGGATACGGGCCTTGATTTCGCTGAAGTAAAACTGCCCGTCTACATCAACCAGAAACTCGACCGTACCCACGCCCTGATACTTGAACAAACGGGCCAGTTGTAAAGCCGTCTCTACCAACTCATGCCGCTGCTGCCGATCCAGACAGCGCGAAGGCGCTTCTTCGACAATTTTCATTCCGTTCATCAGGACCGACCCTTCGCGATCACCGAGATGAATCAGATTCCCGTGCTGATCGGCCGCAATCTGCACACCGACTTGAAAGGCGGGAAGGATGGCTTTTTCCAGGTAGATATCGCGGCTGCCATAGACAGCCTGGCTGATCGCTTGCGATTGGCGAACAGATTCCTGAAGGTGCCTTGGGGAGGTCGCCAAACGTTCACCACGGCCGCGCCCGCCGCTGCATGATTTGATGATGACCGGGTAACCTAGTTCGGCAGCGGCCCGTTCCACTTCCGCGTAATCCTGCCATCCGAAGGAGCGTTTTGAATGACCCGGTGTCAGGAAGCCGGCTGCCTGCGCCTTTTCCTGCGTCTCGATCTTGTTTCGCAGCGGCTCAACGACATCCGAGGGGGGGCCAATAAAGTGGATGCCCGCTGACTCGCAGGCGCTGATGAACCGCGCTTCCTCCGCCAGGTAACCAATGCCGGGATGGATGGCGTCGGCGCCTGTCTGCCGGGCGATTTCAAGGAGCAGCTCACTGTTGAATAGGTCCGCTGCTGACCCTATCTGCACGCATTCGTCAGCTAGACGCACGTGCAGTGACCCGCGATCTGATTCTGTGTACAAGGCCACCGTAGAGATGCCCATTTCGCGGCAGGTGCGTACAATTCGCGCGGAAATCACGCCGCGGTTGGCGATCAAAACCTTCCTAAACATAGCTCGCTCCAATCCTCACCGTAGGTTCTCAAGGTTACATCGGTGAAATTCCGTGTTTACGCGGTGTGTGCCCTTCCTTCTTCGAGAGCGTCAATTCTAGAGACCTGATCAAGATGCGCCGGGTTTCCCTGGGTTCGATTACGCCGTCAATTAGACCGCGGGCCGCAGCGACGTAGGGATTGTTGAATTTCTTCTCGTAATCCTCGACAAGCTCCTGCCGGCGTGTTTCTGGATCCTCGGAATCTTGGACCTCGCGTCGAAAGAGAATGTTCACGGCACCTTCGGCCCCCATCACGGCGATCTCAGCGTTGGGCCACGCGTATAATAAGTCGCCGCGCAGTCCCTTGCTGCTCATCACACAGTAGGCGCCGCCATAGCTCTTACGCAAGATGACCATGAGTTTGGGAACCGTCGCTTCGCTGTAGGCGTAGATCATGCGCGCCCCATTGCGAATGATACCGCCGAATTCCTGTTCTTTCCCGGGCAGGAAGCCGGGTACATCTTGCAGCGTGATGATGGGCACATTGTAAGCATCGCAGGTACGGATGAAGTGTGTGGCCTTGATCGATGCTTTGATATCAATGACGCCGGCTAGGACGAGTGGCTGGTTGGCGACGATGCCCACGACATAGCCGTTCAGACGAGCGAAGCCGACGACAATGTTCTCCGCCCATAGTTGGTGGACTTCAAAGAAACGGCCGTCATCGACAACGGCGGAGATTACCTCGCGCACGTCATACGGTTTGTGCGGGTCTGTGGGCACGATCTTGGCAAGTTCGGGCACCATGCGTTCGGCATCGTCAACGGGGGTGACATAGGGGGGATCATCCTGGTTGTTGCCCGGCAAGTAACTCAGCAGCGCGCGCACGCGGTCCAGGCATTCTTCGTCGTCTCCGGTCAAGAAGTGACAGACGCCGCTTTCCTCGCTGTGCATTAGACCGCCGCCGAGTTCTTCGAAGCTTACATCTTCTTGCATCACCGCTTTTACCACATTGGGGCCGGTGATGAACATGTAGCTGTTGCTGGTCATAAAGACGAAGTCAGTCAACGCGGGAGAATAAACGGCGCCCCCGGCGCAGGGGCCCATGATCAGCGAGATTTGAGGGATCACGCCCGATGCTTCACAGTTGAGGTCGAATATGCGCGCGTACCCGCCGAGACTGTCTACTCCTTCCTGGATGCGCGCCCCGCCGGAATCATTGATGGCGATGAAGGGACAGCCAAAAGAGAGCGCCATGCGCATCGCTTTGGTAATTTTGTTGGCGTGCATTTCACCGAGAGAGCCACCCATGACTGTGGCATCTTGTGAGGCGACCATCACGCGACGGCCGTTGACCAGTCCGAATCCGGTGATCACCCCATCGCCGGGGCGTGATGATTTTCCACCCAGGTAGGTTTCGTAACGCGGCAGGACAAGCGTGTCGATCTCGGTGAATGTGCCCGGATCGAACAACAGTTCGATCCGTTCACGCGCGGTCAACCGTCTTCTGGCGTGCTGCCTGGCCACATCTTTTTCGCTGCCCCTGGCTTCTGCTTGCAGCTCCGCCAATTCTTCAATATACGATTGCATATCACGCGCCATCGTAAGCTCCTTTCTTCCTTGTCTAGACCGATTTCTAGCTCTGGGTCAGGTTCTCTTCGTTGGCCAAAACGACCAGCGTCAGTACAAAATCGTCCCAGATACGCCACCACCCGCCAAATTGGTGCCGGTCGGCATCTTCCTTCTCGCCAGACCCGTGAATGGAGAAGGGCTGCCATTGATCGACCAATTGAAATGGGAAAGGGAAGTGACAGCTCAACGATCGCGTGTCCAGGCGCAGACCCTGGCGTAGGGCCTTCAAAGCGGACTCTTTGCCGCTCCAAATGGCTGTGACCAAGCAGTCTCTAAAGTCCGCAGGCGCCTGGCGAACGGCGGCTCCCTCAGCTCTGGTAAAGTAATCTTCAATAAATCGCGGCGATCGCGGGGCGATCTTTTCGATATCTGCACCCAGATGATAAGACTTTCCGGCCACAACGGCGCAGAGGGAAACATCCTGCGCATGGCTAATGGATATCTGATAGCTTCCTTTGTGCAAGCGATCGTCTCTATTTAACCACAATTCCGGCGCGCCGTCGTCAGCAGCGAGAATGGAAATGGCGCTGTCAGGCAGCGGCCGGCCCCCCTCTTTTTCCGCGGCCGCCTGCAGCAATCGTTTGGCAGTCCAGCGCCCCAGGATCCAATCCTTGCGTCGTTTGTCGCTTTGCAGACGATCATAGACGGCCGTTTCCTGCTTGCTTAGCAGTCCTTCAGGCGGCAAACCTGCGGCCACTCGGGGATTATCGTGCGCACGCTGCACGAGCCATTCGATCATGGGAAGCGATCCTTTCTCAGGAGGGAAGCCCTGGGCGACTTACTGTGCGATAGCCATGCAGATCCACGAAGACACGGCCCGCTTCGTCGACTACGCGGCCGTTGAAGGTCTGGCCATCATCCTCCGTGGCAACGACGGCAAACAATCTGCGGCCGGCAGCATCCTCTTCCTGTCCGTAGGTGATCAGCGATCCGACCCCCAAGGGGAAGGCCATCGCTTCCCTTCTTTCTATGCTCCACTGCGCGGCCGTTTGAAAACAAAGCTCTACCAGGCGCGGGGCCATCAGCAGGTGCACATCCGCCGGCATGCTGTTGGGCGGCAGCTGATCAGACATCCTGCTCACAGCGTCATCCCGCGCCACACCAACGCGCTCGATCACCTGGTAAGCCGGCCCGTGGAAGAAGTGCTCGTAGATCGCTGCCCCTTCCGTCGCTAGACTCTCCTCTTCAGGGGTGGCGAAAGGGATGCTTGGCGCCGCCGCCTCTTTCTTTGACAGTTGGATATCGGCCAAGAAATGATCCTGAACGCGCGTCGGCAATCCTTCGCGGGCAGGGGGTGTGATAGAACGTATTGTTACGCGGGCCATTAGCCCTTCGCCACCAGATGGTTCTATGAAGAGACCCAAATGGAGCGTTCGTGGTTCATTTTGGAAGAACTTGAAAGCGCCCATCATCTGCACATTGTCTACGGAGACAACATGGTAACCGGGTGCGAAAACCGCCGCGGCTTCGGCCATGCTCTCGATAGCCATGACGCCGGGGAGCCAAGGGGTATCCTCATCCGGGGCATGATCGAACAAGAAGGGCTGCTCATCCGGATCAAGCATCGTTTGTATTTCAAACCCCCCGTACAGCGGTGCGCCGCTGATCTTTTCAATCATCAGAAAATCATTACTTTCTTCTGCCAGCCATTCATTTGCTTTCTGCAGGTCAATACCGCCCGTTTTATCAAGTTCCTCCACCATGACGCCCAATTCACCGGCAGCCAGCAGTTCACCGCTGAACCCACCGGCGACAAGTTCTCTGCGCACCGTGGGCACACCACTGGCCGGGGGCAGCATGTCGATGCCCAGGGCAGCCATGACGGTGGGTACGGAACCACGAGCCGCCATGCCGATCTCGCCCCAGGCGGTCCAGTCGATGGCAATCGCTCTCGTATCCGGTCGCCAGCGGCGTAGGCTGCTGCTGACCTTGCACAGCAAGTCGTTGGCTGCGCTGTAATCACTCTGGCCATTGTTGCCGAAACGGCCGGCAACGGAGCTGAAGACGACGGCTGCACCGAGGGGCATACCAGCCGCCGCTTTGAGCATGTTGAAGAAGCCATCCGCTTTGACGTCGTAAACAAGGTTAAACTGCTGCGCTTCTTTATTGGGCAGTGTGCGATCGATGAGCAGCCCGGCGGCGTGAATGAGTACGTCAATACGGCCGTGCCGCTGGCGAATCTCGTCGACTACGGCGCCAACTGCCCGAGCATCGAGAAGATTGAGCGCGACGTACTGAGCCGTGCCGCCTGCCGCTTCGACACTTTCAACTGCTCGTAGAGCCGCCTCCTTGCGTTCAACAGCGGCGATCTGTTTTTCAATGGCTGCCGGCGTCGGTCGTTCACCGGCATCGCGGGCCTGCGCTATTAGATTCTGCTTCAATTCTTTGCGATCCTGGCGCAGCAGCTGCACATCCATGTCGTTGGCAGCGGGCATTTCAACAAGATCCAACAGGTAGAAGATGCCCTGGCTGTTTAGCGCCAGGTCGCTGATGATTTCGCTGGTGATGCCGCCCGCCGCGCCTGTTACCAGAAAAACGCTTTCCGCGTTCAGCGTCATGCCCGGCTGCCCGTCGAAAGCGGGAGATTCGCGCAGAGTGACGCTGTATCGCCGATCCTGATAATAGCCGACTTCGACAATGCCCGGGTCCGACAGGGTCTCGGCGATAAGTAGATCGGCAAGCGCCGCCGTCTTGCGGCTGACCGCGAAGTCGACGGTCTTGACCAACGGCCCTTCTCCTTGGCTGCGCAGCCGTTGTTCAATATGGTAAGATTTGACGAAGCCGGTGACAGCGCCGCCCATGGGCGCCGTGGCCCCCTCCGCGCCATAGCCGTGCAGACCGCCCAACCGCGTGGCTGCGACGAGGAAAGTATCGGGCGTGCTTATCGTCTCATAAAGGGCGCGCATCACCCCATAGAGTTTCTTGACGCGTTGTTCGCCCTGCGCGCGCCACCCATCGAGATCCATTTCTTCAAGTTCAGGTTCCACATCCAAGGCGGGCAGCCAGTAGACGCCCTGCACGGTGCCCTCCCCCAGCCAGAACGCAATCTGGGCAGCTGCCTCCTCGCTTGTTGCCTGCGGATCGAGCAGCAAGGGTTCTGTACCGAGTTTCTCTAGACGGGATGCCAGTGAATCCGCAACACCTCCCTGATCAGGCATGATGACGACGCGACCACCGCGGGCAAGGTTGATGCCCGTCTGTTTGCAGAGATCAAGATCGGGACGTAGGGAGGGTACCGGGATACGCCGCGGCAGCTTGTCGGCATCAGCCAGATTGTACGTTGTCTGGCCGGCCGGCGGGTCCGCGACAACGGTCGTGCCTGCCGGTGCGTCTCCTGCAGCCGGGGCTGCCGGTGCGTCTTCTGCGGTCGGGGCTCCGGCGGCTGCCGCCAGGTCGGGCCGCATCGCCTTCACAAAGCCAATGACTTTCTCCAGGGTGTTGTAGTCGCGCAGACTCAATTCCTCTTGCGTTGGAATCGCAAACGTCTCGCGGATCGCTAGAAACGTTTCTGCTTGCTTAACCGTATCGATGCCCAGGTCGGCCTCTAGATCCAGATTCAATTCCAGCATGTCCTGCGGATATCCGGTCTGCTCGGCGACGAGAGCAAGGACCCGGCGGGCAATGGCATCCCCGGGCAAGGCATCCGATTCCTCATGGGGCGCTTCAATTGGCGCGGGCGCTGCTGCGGGTTTGGTCTCTTCTTTGGGGGCAGACGCGTCCAGATCGGGCCGCATCTCCAGCACAAAACCGATAACCTTTTCCAGGGTGTTGTAGTCGCGCAAGCTGAGGCTTTCCTGGGTACCAATGGCGAATTCCTCTTGGATTGCAGCGAAGGTTTCTGCTTGTTTCACGGTATCGATACCCAGATCCGCTTCCAGGTCAAGATCGAGATCGAGCATATCGGGCGGGTACCCGGTCTGCTGCGCAACCAGGTTGATGATGCGCCCCGTAACGGCATCATCAGTGGCCCTCGCCATTGGCGTATCGACAGGAAATGATTGTGCGGGAGGCGTCGGCTCCTGGGTGGAGGAAAGGGGTGATGCCGGCTCAGGCGCCCCCTGGGCCAGGTCCGGCCGCATTTCCTGGACAAAGCCGATGACCTTCTCCAAGGTGTTGTAATCGCGCAAGCTGAGGCTTTCCTGGGTATCAATGCCAAATTCCTGCTGGATGGCGGCAAAGGTTTCCGCTTGTTTCACGGTGTCGATGCCCAGATCCGCTTCCAGATCAAGGTCGAGATCGAGCATGTCCGCCGGGTAACCGGTTTGATCGGCAACGAGGCTGACGATGCGCTCGGTTAAGGGATCGACCGTGCCTTCTGCGACAGCAAAGATCGCTTGCGGCTCGACGGGTTCCTCCGATTTGGGAGAAAGCGGCTCTGCCGCCGGCGCTGGAACAGCCGGGGGGATTGGATCCACGATTGGGTCAGCCGCCGGTCTTTCAGGCGAGGCAGTAGGTTTGGCGGGCTGCATGCCGGCAGGGGCGCCAGCACCTGCCACGGCGCGCGTTGTGGGTCCGGTGCCGGCTCGCCACGTGCTTGGCGCCGGCGCGTTTTGCGGCTTGCCTTGATCGCTGACGCGCAGCACGCGCTTCTCCACTTCCGTGGACGCGTGGGCATAGCCGCTAATCTCGGCCAACCAGCGTTCATAAAGCCCCCGGTTGTCAATCCGTTCCAGGCCACCGGGGATGCGGCGCGCCAAGGTCATGGCGATCTGCGATCCGAAGCCGGCGGCGAGATGTAAGGCGTACTGCACTGGATAACGGCCGCCGCGGCTCAGATTGAGAGCCCCCAAAGCGGGATCAACTTCTTTGAAGTTGGGCACCGGAGGGACGATGCCGTGCTCAAGGATTTTGACGGCGATCACGTCTTCGATGCCGACGCCCATCGGGTGTCCGGTGAAGCCTTTTGTGTTGGCGATAAGGATGTTGTTCGTGGATGGGCCGAAGGTCTCGCGCAGGGCGGTCACTTCGGCGGCGGCGCTGCCGCCGCGTGCGGGCGTATATGTTTCATGGGACATGAAGACCATCTGCGGGGCCATGGCATGGCGGTTGAGACCGAAACGGCGTTCGGCAGCAGTGACCAATTTCTCCATGATCAAAGTGATATGGTCAACGTCGAGGCGCGTTCCATGAAAGGCGCTGTTGGCGGTCTCGCTGCTCAAGAGCTCGACAATGCCGCGCATGCCGCGTTCGCGCAGGGCGTCTTCGCTCTCTACGACCAGGCCGCAGGCGCCCATGCCCAGAATCGTGCCGTGCCGCCGCGCGTCAAACGGCAGAGCAGCCTCGTCTACGCGATCTTCTGTGGTTGCCGCGCCGACAGACAGGAAGCCTGCGCCCACCCATTCCAGGAGATCGTCGCTGGTAACGGCGTCACCGCCGATGACGATGACCCGCCGGCAGCGGCCGTTACGGATCCAATCTTCCGCCAGAGCCACGCCCTGGGTGGTGCTGGCGCAGGCGGCGTTCAGCTGTGTATTTGGTCCGCGCGCGCCGATGTGCTGCGCAAATTGACTGTGGCCCATGCTCAATATGCGGAAGAGGAACCGCCGGTCAAACGCGTAGGGATTGGCTTCCATCTCCTCGCGCAAAGCAGTGATGCGCCGCTTCAGCTCATTGAGCGCACGTGCCTCAGTTGTGTAGCCCCGTAGATCCTCCAGGGTTTCCAGCAGATCCAGGCGGTTTTGCCAGGTGTAGTACGCTTTAAGTTCCTGCGCAAAACGATCACCACCGGGAAAAGCGCTGGCGAAAATGACGCCGGTATCATCGCGCATTGCTTCCGGCAGCTGCCAGCGATCCGGCAAATACTTGCCCGTCGTCGCCCGCTTGTAGGTCAGCACAAGGGGGATTCCGGCTTCTCTCAACGCATCCAGTCCGGCGGCGATCGCCAGCTCGGAACTGATATCAAGCGCCTCGATCAATTTGCGCGGTACGCCATATTCTTCTTCCAGATCGAAGCGTCCCGGCCGCCCGGCCAGCTTGATGACATCGGCCGGGTCGACGATCGTCCGGAAACTGCCGCCGCCATCTTCCGTTTTGACCACACGGGTAATGCCCTTCTTGACCATCAGGCCGCGAAAGCGCTCAGGGATGAGATCAATGAGCTGTTCGCCGTGCAGGATGCGCAGCGCATTTTGCGGATCCATGATGTCTTTCTCAGCGCCGGGTAGGCCCAGGCCGGTGCCGCTGATCACCACGGAACCGGCCGGCGGCTGATGGCGATCGTAGACCGCCGGCGACGTCCCCGCCCCAGGGAGGGCATGGCTCATCGCTTCCTGCACAGCGGCAGTGACCATGGATGAGAGTTGTTCCATCGAAGGAAAAGTCGTTTCTGCAAACGCGGCAGGCTGTTGGCCGTCCCTTTCTCTCCTGTCCGCCATGGCGGGTGTGACGTCGACGCTGTTTGTCGCACTGCCTGCTTCCTCTCTCTGTGCCGCCCTTTCCCGGCCCAAATTGCCCACATAGCCTGCGGCATAGAGCCCACAAAGCGCCTGGTTGAATGTGGGCAGTTCGCCCTGCTTGGGATGGTTGGTAAGCAGGGCGCGCACGGCTTCCTTCCCTTTGAGCACGTCACGCGTGAATCCGCGCAGGGCGCGCTTAGGTCCTGCTTCCACAAATGTGCGTATGCCGGCCGCGTACAACGTCTCCAGTCCTTTCACCCACTGCACCGGTGAAGCGACTTGTACCTGCAGCATGTCCTTTATTTCATCCACCGTCTGCGGGTAGAAGTCACCCGTCACGTTGGCCACGATAGGCAGTTTGGCCTCGGCGAAGCTCAGCCGGTCCAATACTTCGCGCAGCGGCCCACTGGCCGGGGCGACGATTTCCGTGTGGAAGGCGTGGCTGACCGGTATCTGGATGGCGCGGTACCCTTGCTCCTCAAAAATAGCAGAAACCTCTTCCACGGCATCACTGGCGCCCCCAATGACGCATTGGCTGTAGCTGTTGATGTTGGCGGGCACGACGTAGCCCGCGCTCTTCTCCAGGGTTTCCATGATAACGTCATAGGGGGCCAGCACGGCGGCCATACGGCCGTTGTCCTCCCAGCTCACCCTGGACATCTCGCTGCCGCGAGCGGCGACCGCTTCCAGGGCGTCGGCAAAGGGCAGGGCGCCGGCGGCGATAAGCGCCGCGTACTCGCCCAGAGAGTGACCAACCACCATCTGCGGCTCAAATCCATATTCCGCGAGCAGCTTCATCATGGCCATATCCATGGCCAGCACAGCCGGCTGCGTGATCTCTGTCTGCAGCAGATCAAACTGTGCCTGCATCATGGCCGCCGCATCATGTGCATCGACAAAAATGTACTCAGTCAGCGGCTTACCCAGAATGGGTGCCATGATTTCATCCGCCTCAGCGAAGACCGCGGCGACAATGGGAGAGAGGGCCGCCAGCTCACGGCCCATGTTCACATACTGGCTGCCTTGACCGGGGAACATAAAGGCGATTGCCCCTTGCGGCACACCGCTGCCGCGGAAGATGCCCTGCGCTTCCATCGCCTCCCATGCCTGCGCATTGTCAAAGCTCATGACCTTGCGCGCTTTATCGACGCGATCGACAAGCTGCGCATGATCGCCAAAATCGATGACCAGGCGTTCCGCGGCCTGAATGTCCAGCGCACGCGGAAGTTCAAAGGGCGGCGTCCAGCCGTTTTCCACGCGCGTCTTGACGGCGTCCAGTTTTTCTTGCAGCTCCGCCGGCGAGGCGGCGCCGATAGCCAGTATGCCCCTGAAGGGCTTTGGCAGCGGGGTGCCCGGCTCATATGCCCGGTCTATGGATCGGGCGGCCGGAGCTGCGGCTTTCTCGGCGCTCAAATAGCCGGGGATGTACTCTTCCAGAACGACATGGAAGTTGGTGCCGCCGAAGCCGTAGGCGCTGACGCCGCAGCGACGCGGGGTGCCGCTGTCTGTTTGCCATTCCTCTGCTTCATGCAGGAGATAGAAGGGTGAGTTTTCAAGATCGATGTTGGGATTAGGCCGTTCCGCATTTAGTGTTGGCGGAAGAATCTTTGTATGCAGGGCCATGGTCGCTTTGAGCAGGCCGGCCGCTCCCGCGCCCGCTTTCAAATGGCCGATATTGCTCTTGGCGGAGCCGAGGCCGATGCTCTGGCGGGCGGCGCCGCCAAAAATCTTGGTCAGGCTTTCCACTTCCACCACGTCACCGACGCGCGTGCTGGTTCCGTGCGCCTCGACCAATGTGGCCGTGGCCGGATCGAGCCCGGCGTTTTCCCAAGCGCGCTGGATGGCCAGCTGCTGGCCGATGGGGTTGGGCGCCGTAATGCCTTTGCCTTTGCCATCGCTGGAACCGGCGACGCCGCGAATGACGGCGTAGATCTTGTCCCCGCTGCGTTCCGCGTCCTCCAGGCGCTTGAGCAAGAAGGCGGCCGAGCCTTCGCCCATCACAAAACCATCGGCTCCCTCACCAAAGGGCCGGCTCCCGTGGGCGCTGAGCGCACCAATTTTGCTGAATTTGACAAACGGGGAGACGCCCATATTGTGATCTACCCCGCCCGTGATCACGGCATCCGCCTCGTTTTCGACCAGCAGTTCGACGGCCGCTTTTAGCGCGGCGAAGCTGGAAGCGCAGGCGGCGTCCGTTATGAAGTTGGGGCCGCGTAAATTGAGCATATTGGCCACACGGCCGGAGACGATATTGGGCAGCTCGCCGGGCATGGTGTCTTCCGTAATCGGCGGGTGTGTTTCGGCGATCCGTTCGCGCCACTCGCGCATGATTGCCTCGCGCACATCTTGCGGCAGCCGGCTGAACGGCCCAACCGCATCGAGGGCATTGGCAAATTCGGGAAAGGCGACCCGCTGGTGGGTGATATAGTGCAGTTCACCTCCCATGGCCGTGCCCAGGACTACGGCTGTTCTCTCTGTATCCAGAGGGCGCTGCGGATAGCCGTAATCTTCCAGGGCCTCGGCGGCGATGGCGACGGCCCACTGTTGGCCCGGGTCCATGGCCGCGGCGACCTTGGGCGGCATCCGGAAACGACGCCAGTCATATTCGAAGCCGCGCACCCACCCGCCGATCTTGGAGTACGTCTTGTCAGGTACACTGGGATCGGGATCGTAGTAGTCAGCGGGATCCCAACGCTCTGGCGGCACCTCACTGATGCTGTATTTCTTATCTAGCACATTTGCCCAAAAAGAAGGTGCGTTAAGCGCATCCGGTAAAATGGCCCCTACCCCTACAATCGCTACGGCTCTTTCTTCTGATTGCATGGGTTCACCTCAAATGCGTACTATGAATTGAATTCTGCCCGCCGCCGGTATTTCGCCAGGCGGGAAATCATCCCCTAGAATGCCTTGTTCAGTCTCTCACGGGCATAATCCATATCCTCGATCAGCCCCGCCTGCGCTTCGTAAATGGCCTGAAGATTCAACTTGGCAGCCAGGTCGGGATCACTCTGCCCGGCGCCAATCGTCCAGCGCAGCCCGTCTGCAGCCACCTTCAAGGCGGCGTCGCGGGCATGGATGCGCGCCAGCGCCTGCCGTGTGGGCACGTCCAGGGCGATCGCCTCCGTGGGATGGGAGACGACGCGCTCGGCAAATATCGCTGCTGTTTCCGCATAGGCGATCAGTTCGCCCAGACGGAACAAGATGTGCTGGTTGCGCGTCAGTCTGTCCACGCGGCAGCGTTCCATGATCACGGCCAGCGCGTGCATGGCCAGCGCGGCCGTTCCCGCACCATTGTGCGGCTCTCGCCGGTGGACAGCTTCCAGCCGCGCTGCCCATTCCTTGTAAAATTCACCGCGTGAGAGAAGATGCTGGCGCCAGCGATCGCGTGCAATTGTCCACTCCATAATCTCGGAAGTTCCCTCATAGATGGTCGTAATGCGCACGTCACGCTTGATCTTCTCGACCATATACTCCTTGGTATAGCCATAGCCGCCCAGCGCCTGGATGGCATCTTCGGCGGCCTTGTTCCCCGACTCGGTGCCCAGGTACTTGGCGACCGCTCCCTCCGTCTGAAAACCGTGTTCGCCGCCGTCAAGCTTTTCGGCGACCCATTCGATGTACGAACGGGCTGCTTCCAGCCGCACCGCGTTGGGCACGATCAATTTGTGTGTATAACCCTGCTTCTGATCTAAGGGTTCGCCGGCTTGAACGCGTTCGTGTGCATAGCGTATCGCTTTCTTGAGGGCATCCCATCCGGCGCCTAAACCAAATGTGCCCACCATCAGGCGTGTGTAGCCGAAGACAGCCTGTGCCTGCTGCAGTCCCTGCCCCTCCACGCCGCCGACGAGATTTTCAGCCGGTACGAAAACATCTTCCAGGAACAAAGCGGCGGTATTGCTGGCGCGAATACCATGCTTGTCTTCCGCCTTCCCAGTTGAGAACCCTTCCGCGCCCCGTTCGACGATGAACCAGGTTGGCCCGCCTGGCGCCAGGGCCAGGATCGTGTAAAGGTTGGCCACGCCGCCGTTGCTGATCCATTGTTTTTGCCCGGTAAGGCGATAGCCGCTGATTTCGCCGTTTTCCTGAACGGGTACAGCCTTGGTGGTCATCGCCGCCAGATCACTGCCGGCCTGTGGTTCCGTGGCCCCGTAGGCCATTAGCAAGGATTCTTCGGCGATACGGCCGAACCATTCCTTTTTCTGCGCCTCCGTGGCGCCCACGCGAATCGGATCTGATCCCAAGAAGGTGGCCAATACGCCGGTGGCGATGCCCAGATCGATGGCCGCCATCAATTCGGAAACGCGATAGATATCGTAGGCGCCGCCGCCCAGACCATCATACGCTTCCGGAATGAAAAGCAGGTGCAGGCCCAGCTGCATCGGATCGTAGAGTTCCGCCAAGATTTCTTTGGGAAACTCGTCATTGTGATCAAGATTGAGTAAATAGTCGTTGGTTAATCTATCCTCCGCATACCTGCGTAGAGTATCGAGGATCATTTCTCTCGTTTCGCCATCCAGTCCGGCCATCGCTGCCTCCAAAAAAAAGAAGGCGGTCACGTCGTGACCCCCTTTGCAAACACGCAGTTGACTTGAGAATTGTTTTACGAACGAATTGTGGTATTGACCACTGAATACATTGTACTTTGCTGCATCAAGATTCTGGAGTGACACATGTCATGGTTTTTCTAATCAAAAGGCATAATGCAGTGTGTCATACTCCAGGGGGTATCTTGTTCCCGCTAAGCGAAGGGCGGGCAGAGTGCAGTTCATGTTAGATGCCCCCGCCAGGACTCGAACCTGGGCTCCCGGCTTCGGAGGCCGGTGCTCTATCCTCTGAGCTACGGGGGCTGGCCAATGCGGATTTTTCCATAGCGCCGGTTAAATGTCAAATACCCTCAGCGCGTTTTGCTGTGACGGTCGTTGTCTCAGTCGCGCTCACGGCCGTAGAGCTCGGTTAATTCACGCAGGCGGGAGGCGATTTCCCCCGACAACATGGCGGAGCGGTAGCGCCACTGCCAGTTGCCGCTCGGCTTGCCGGGAAAGTTCATACGCGCTTCCGTGCCCAGATTCATTAGATCTTGAAGCATGGCCACGGCCGAGTCGGCGACCGAAGAAAAGGCGAGGCGAATCATGTCCCAGGCGATATCGTCGCCGCTGCTTACATTCATGTAGTTGAGCACATGGGCCTGTTCCACTTCGCTGGCGTCTTCAAACCAGCCAATGACCGTGTCGTTGTCGTGCGTGCCCGTATAAACGACGCAGTTCTTGCTGAACGTGTGTGGCAAGAACTGGCTGTTGCGCTCACCGCCAAAGGCGAACTGCAGGATCTTCATGCCGGGAAAGTTGAAGCGATCGCGCAGGGCGATCACTTCCGCCGTAATCACGCCCAGATCTTCGGCGATCAAGGGCAGTTCGCCCAGGTTAGCCTCCATCGCTTCAAAGAAGGCCTGCCCCGGTCCCTGGCTCCACTTGCCGACAACGGCCGTTGCCTCGGATGAAGGTATCTCCCAGTAGGCATCAAACCCACGGAAATGATCGATGCGCACGATGTCTGCCTGCGTGAAGCACATAGTCAGGCGCGTCGTCCACCAGGCAAAGTTATTCTGGCGCATTGCATCCCAGCGATAGAGAGGGTTGCCCCAGCGCTGTCCAGTCTCACTGAAATAATCTGGGGGAACACCGGCGACAACCAGCGGCGACCCGTCCTCATCCAAGAAGAAGAGATCCGGGTTGGCCCAAACATCGGCGCTGTCAAAGGCGACAAAGATGGGAATGTCGCCCACGACCTGAATGCCCCGTTCATTGGCGTATCCTTTTAGTTCCAGCCACTGGTGAAAAAAGAGGAACTGCACGAATTTGTGGTAGCGTACGTCTTCAGCTAGAAAGTCTGACCACCAGGCGACAGCTTGCGTTTCGCGATGGGCGATATCGTCTGGCCACGTATTCCAGACGCCGCCATCTTGATGCATGTGATAAACTTTGAGGGCCATAAATAAGGCGAAATCTTCCAGCCAATAAGCCTGCTCGCCACAAAACCATTCCAAGGCGCTGCGCCGCTCATCGCCGGCGTGCTCCTGGAAATGGTCGAACGCCTGCCGCAGTAACGTCCCCTTGTAGTCGATGACCCAACCGTAGTCGATCGCTTCCTCGGGAAACGCCGGCACTTCCGTAAGTGCATCGGCCGGCAGGTATCCTTCGTCGACAAGCTTGTCCGGACTGATCAGCAGCGGATTGCCGGCGAAAGCGGAGAAACTTTGGTACGGGGAATCACCATAACTCGTTGGCCCCAGCGGGAGAACCTGCCATAGGGACTGCCTGCTTTCCGCCAGGAAATCTATGAACTCGATAGGCGGCGACGCCGAGGTCCCCGATACCGTAGCGACCGGGAAAGGATGTCGGATGCACCAGTACACCGGACAAACGTGGAAAATCCATCTCTTACCCTCCTCCCAGCGTTCGCGCGATCGCCCATTCGTAAAGCTGCTGGTACCCCTGCGCCGATCGCGGCCAGGAGAAATCAGCCATCATGCCGTTGACTTGAGTTTTTCGCCAGCTTTCTTTGTCTACATTGTAAATGTAGATGGCCCTTTGCAGCGCATGCCAGAAGGACTCGACGTTGAATTGGTGGAAAGTGAAACCGGTGATGCCGTCATGCACCGTATCCGCCAGCCCGCCCGTGGCGCGTACGACGGGCACGCTGCCATAGCGCATGGCGATCATCTGCCCCAGCCCGCACGGTTCGAATAGCGAGGGCATCAAGAATATGTCGCTGCCCGCATAGACGAGCGGAGCCAGGCCGGCATTGTAGTCGAGAAAAGCTGTCATCTTATCTTGATGGTAGCCAGCCAAGTCCGCGAACATTCGCTCGTAATGATCCTCCCCCGTGCCCAGGACGACAAACTGCGCCTCGCCGGAGAAGCCGTTCATCAGCAGATGAATGACAGGCCCCATCAAGTCTAGGCCCTTTTGCCAATCTAGTCGCGAAACCATGGCCACCAGGGGAATGTCATCCCTTGCGGGCAGGTTCGCGTACTCTTGCAAGGCTTGACGATTGGCTAGGCGCCCTTCCATCGTTTCTATGCTGTAGTGATGTGGCAGCCGCGCGTCTGTTTGTGGATCCCAGCTGTCATAGTCCAGGCCATTCAAAATACCATGAACATCGTAGGATCGATGGCGCAGAAGCCCGTCTAGACCGGCGCCGCCTTCCGGAGTCAGGATTTCGCGCGCGTAACTTGGGCTGACCGTGCTGACCATTGTCGCGTGATAAATCCCGCGGGCCATGAAATTGACTTCCCCATAGGCCTCTTCGGCTAGAGAGTGCGTTTGGATGCCCAAATAGTCGAAGATATGCCAATCCGTCTTGCCCTGGTGGGCCAGATTATGGATGGTGAAAACGGAGCCAATTCCCTGGAACCATTCATCATTCTGGCCCGCGGTGGAGAGCCAGGTGATGGCCGGCGCCGTATGCCAATCATGCGCATGCAGTAAATCCGGCTTCCAGTCCAGGGCCTTCGTTAGTTCCAAGGCGGCGCGGCTGAAAAAGGCAAAACGGTAGGCGTCATCCCAATAACCATAGACGTTGTCTCGCTTAAAGAGATGCCATTCAGCGATGAAATAGATTGGGACATCACTGCCGGGCAGCGTGCTTTGGTAGACGCCGCAGGGGATGTCACCGTAGCCCATGGGTACATTCAATTGACCTACAAGCGGTTCAACGCCAGGATAGCCGTCCTCAATATTCTTGTAGGCAGGCATGACCACGCGTACGTCAAGGCCCAGTTCAGCCAGCGCCTTGGGCAGTGAGCCGGCGACATCGCCTAAGCCACCGGTCTTGGCAAAGGGAGCTACTTCGGCGCTGATGAATAGAGTCTTTGCTGGACGAGGCATGATGAGTCCTTTGAAATAGCTTGATTCGTGAGTTAAGATATTGGTAATCGCGATCATCCTTATTGTCCCCGATTTGATAGGGTTATCCAAATCGCTTGCGGGACGTTTGCCGTGGTTGATCAACGATATACAATTGCCGGAATCCCGGAGTGAATTATGGCGTTTCGTCGCATGTTACCGTTTCTTTTACTCAACATTCTTGTATCTGCCGCGGTCATATTGGCCATACTCTGGTGGTGGGATGGGCGTGCGCAGGAAACGGAGCCGGTGGCAGACGCTCTGCCGCTGCCAGTTCCCCAGGAGTCTCTGCCCCTGAATCCCATAGAGCAAACAACGACTGAAACAGCCTCCATTGAAGAACCAGGAGAGCTGACCTCGGTTGACCCGGGCCCGGGAACCCATGTGGTACAGACGGGCGATACGTTGGGACAAATCAGTCTTAAATACGATATTCCCGTCGACGATATTATGAGCGCCAACGGCATTGATAACCCAAACTTTCTATCCGTCGGTCAGGAGTTGATTATCCCTGAGCCAGGGGCCCCGCTGCCTGACCCGCAGGAAGCGGAGGAAGAGGAAAGTGCGCAAGATGTGGTGGGCGTGACTGATTTGCCCACGCCAATTCCCACGGTGCCTGCGGTTGAAGGAGAAGCGGCGCTGGCGATTATTGAAGTGGTTTCACCCGGGGAGTTGACGGCCGAATCAATCCAGTTGGTCAATAACGGCAGCCGTGAAGCAGCCCTACGCGACTGGAAAATAACGGATCAGCTGGGTAACACGTACACCTTTGGCCAGTTGACGCTTTTTGGAGATGGCGCCGGCATCTCGCTGCATACCGGCAACGGGCAAGATAACGCGACTGATCTTTTCTGGGGCTTAGACGAAGCGCTTTGGAATAGTGGTGACAGAGTTGTTTTGTATGACGATGCAGGCACTGTTCAGGCCGAGTTTCAGATTCCGTAGCCTGTCTCGTCAAAGGGGGACCCATGCGCGGCTTGATCGATCGCAAAGGTGAACAGTTCGCTTATTTTGAAGGTGAAGTGCTCTACACGCTGCAAGGGGACGTAACCGGGCGTATTGAAGGCGAGTTTATTGTCGACCTGGCCGGAAATCCCATGTGGCGCATCGTGGGGGACGCTGTCTACTCGCTCGACAACAGCGAAACAATCGGATATCTAGGCAGCGAAGCGCCGGATCATTACGTGCTCTGAAAGGGCGATTTGACGCCAATAGAATAGAGCGGTGGGGGACGATTTCTGCATAGACGAGGGAGGTCCTATGAGATTAGGTGCGCATATTAGTACAGCCGGGGGCGTCTTCAAGGCGTTTGCGCGTGCTGCCGATATTGGCTGCGATACAATGTTGGTCTTCACAAAAAGCAACCGTCAATGGAAGGCGAAACCGCTCACTGAGCAAGATATCGAATCTTATCGAAAGGCCGCGGCTGAGTACGACACGGTTAGGCCCGTTGCCATCCATGCCAGCTATCTGATCAATATCGCCTCTCCCGACGAGGAACTGTGGGAAAAGTCCTTCCAGGCGCTGAAGGTGGAAGTAGAACGCGCCGGGGCGTTTGCTATTCCATTGATCACGTTCCACCCTGGGTCCTTTGTTGGTTCCGACGAACAGGCCGGTCTGGCTGCTATTGCCCGTGGGCTGCAACGCCTACTAGAAGAAACGGCCGAATCTGCGCCTTCGACGACGGTTTGCCTGGAAACGATGGCCGGACAGGGCACCAATCTCGGCGCTCGCTTCGAGCATCTGGCCAACCTGATAGAAGTATGCGATAACGATCCCCGCCTTGGCGTCTGTCTCGATACCTGCCATGTTTTCGCAGCCGGTTACGATATCAGGACGCCGCAGGCTTACGAAGCGACGCTGGCTGAATTCGATCGCCTCGTTGGTCTAGAGAAGATCAAAGTCTTCCACTTTAACGATAGCAAATTCGGGTTGGGGGAAGGCAAAGATAGGCACGCGCATATCGGAGAGGGAGAAATCGGCCTGCAAGGCTTTGCCAACTTCATCAATGATGCGCGTTGGGTTGATCATGCGGCGCACCTGGAAACGCCCAAAAAAGAGAAGGATGAAGAAGGGAACGAAGTGGAAATGGACCCCCAAAATATGAAAACGCTGCGGAGCCTCGTGGCCGGCTGATATGCAGATCGTCGATGCCCATCTCGATATCGCCTACAATGCTATCCGCTACGGCCGTGATCCCCTGCTAAGCGTGAGGGAGCTGCGCGCGCGGGAAAAACCGGACCCCGATCGCGGCGTGGCCACCGTCGCCTTTCCGCAGCTACGGGAAGCTGGCGTTGTCGCTATCTTCGGCACGTTGTTCACCATGCCCGCCAACTCCGTGCACTTGATGGGCAGCGACACAACCTATACTTACCTGGACCAACGCCAGGCACATGCCCAGGCGATGGAACAGCTTGATTTCTACCGGCGCCTCGCCGATGGGGAAGAAAACCACCTCCGCCTGCTTACGGAGCGGCGTGTCTTGAAGGAAGTGCTGGATTCGCAGCAGGGAGATGATCCTCTCTTGGGTATCCTGATATCCATGGAGGGGGCCGATCCGATTCGCGAACCGGAAGAAGTGGAGCTTTGGCAGGAGAAAGGGGTGCGCGCAATCGGCCTGGCCTGGGATGATACCAGCTATGCCGCCGGCGCCTGGGGCGCGGGCGGCGGCGGGCTGACGGCAAAGGGCTTGGTGCTCCTGGAAATCATGGCTGATCGCAATCTGATTCTTGACCTATCCCATATGAGTGAGTTCGCCTCTTTAGAGGCCTTGGATCGCTACGATGGTCCGCTCATTGCCTCACACAGCAATGTGCGCGCCCTTGTGCCGGGCCAACGACAATTGAGCGATGTACAAATCCGCCGTATTGGCGAACGCGAAGGGAGGATTGGCATCGCCCTATTCAATCCCTTCTTGCGCCGCAATCAAAAAATGGGCGACCCTAAAGAACTGGTGACCCTAGACCATGTCGTGGCCCACATCGATCACATTTGCCAGATCTTGGGCGATGCCCGGCACGTTTGCCTGGGCAGCGACATGGACGGCGGTTTCGGCGCCGAAGACATCCCCACACCGCTGGATACATGCGCCGATCTACCGCGCCTGATCGACAAACTGCGCATTTACGGCTACGAAGAAGAGGATGTCGTTCAAATTATGGGCGGCAGCTGGCTGGATTTCCTGCGCACTGCGCTGCCTTCCTGATCTCCTGAGAAAGGCTCAATCAGCCTCACCGCTGGAAATCGGGCGCGGAATCCTTTGCACAAAAGTTAAAATTGATATAATGGCGTGTTGTTTGCCTCTTGACTTTTGATCCTCGTCTATGCTAGTATGCATCGATGCTGTTGAAGTGAAGAGGATGGTGGCGAGCCGTCACCCCAGCCGGTGAAAAAATCTAGAGGACGAAAAGGTGCTTTGCGCATAGTTATGACTGACTTGACGAATCAATTGACTGCTGATGATGAGATTATCAGCACCCTGCTTGAAGACGGACTGGAACAAGGGTATCTGACCTACGACCAAATACTAGAGGTCTTGCCCGATATAGAGAACAACTTGCCCTTACTTGAGGGTTTGCTGGAAGAGGCGCAGTCGGTGGGCGTTACCGTCTACGAGACCGAGGAAGATGCCCTGGATATGACTGCGGCGGCGCGCGGCGTTGATGGGGATGGCGCGGGTACAGGCGGCAAACCCCATGCCGCGCCGCTCTTTGATCTGAGCAACGTGCCCATTGATGATTCTGTCGGCTTATATTTTCGTGAAATGGGCCAGCAGGGCTTGCTTTCTGCTGATGAAGAAGTGCAGTTGGCCATGAAGATTGAGGCGGGTCGCGAAGCAACGGTTACGCTTCATGAAAGCATCGTCTTCCTCACGCTTGATGAGCAGGATCATTTGTCCATTCTTTGTGAAGTCGGAGATGCTGCGCGCGCGCACTTGATTCGCGCCAACACACGGCTCGTTGTCAGTATTGCCAAGAAATACCGCGGCCGCGGCCTGCAGTTCCTGGACTTGATCCAGGAGGGCAACGTGGGCCTGATGAAGGCGGTTGAGAAATATGATTATCGGCGCGGTAATCGCTTCAGCACGTATGCCACCTGGTGGATTCGCCAGGCTGTGACGCGCGCCCTGGCCAATCACGGCCGTACGATTCGTATCCCTGCCCACTTGGGTGGGCGGATCAGCAAGCTCTACCAGGTAGCCCAGGAATTGGAGCAGGAATTTGGAAGGCAGCCAACGGCCGAGGAAATTGCCGAACATATGGAACTTCCTGCGGAACGCGTGCGCTGGATGTTGCGCACCAGCCGCCAGCCCGTGCACCTGGAGCGACCGGTAGGCGATGAATCAGACGCTGAGTTGGGAGACTTTATTGAAGATATTGAGGCGCCGCCTCCGGCAGAGTCGGTTGCCAACAAGATGCTCACCGAAGAAATTGGCGACATTCTTGACCAGCTGACGCCGCGTGAAGCGCGCATCTTGCGCCTGCGTTACGGTTTGCAAGATGGCGAATCGCGTACACTTAAAGAAGTAGGCGAGATGTTTGGCCTTTCACGTGAACGTATCCGCCAACTGGAAAAAGAGGCGCTGCGTAAATTGCGCCATCCCAACTTCGCCGGACATCTGCGGCAGTATCTAAACTAGTCTGTCGTTTCCTGAAATTGCCAGGGGCGCATCGAAAGATGCGCCCTTTTTGATCGCAAGGGATCCAGACCTGGATTAGTAATGGTACGATTATTCGACCTGTTGCAGGTTAGCCGCTATGCTTTCTGTAGATATCTACGATGTTTGGCAGTTCGTTGTCGGGTGAAAGGGGACTTTAGGTTGTCCTTGGAGGAGAAGAAATGGCAGTTGATGTGGAGTCTGCGGGAAAGGAAATTGTCGGCCGTTCAGATTGGAAGCAAGTTGTTAAGCCGTTCCAAAGTGCGGATACGCGCAAAAGCGTCTGGCAGGCGGCCAGTACGTTCGGGTTTCTGTTCGCCGGCTGGGTCTTGGCCTACTTAAGCCTCTCCGTCGGTTACTGGTTGACGCTCCTCATAGCGATCCCCACGGCCGGCTTCATTGTGCGTATGTTTATTATTCAGCATGACTGTGGTCATGGCTCCTTTTTCAACAACCGCCAGTGGAATGACCGCCTGGGCAGCGTCTGCGGCGTATTTACATTGGTGCCCTACTATCACTGGCGCAAGTTCCACGCCATTCATCATGCCAACGCCGGCAAGCTGGATGATATGCGCGGCGTTGGCGATTTTTATACGATGACCGTGGAAGAATATTTCGAAGCTTCCAAGTGGCGCCAGCTGGGCTACCGCATCTACCGCAACACCTTCTTCCTCATTGGGTTGGTGCCCTTCTTTGCCTTTGTGGTCGCGTATCGTTTCCCGTTCAAAATGACGAAAGAAAAAGGATGGAAAAAGGAACGACAGAGTGTCTATTGGACCAATATCGGTATTCTGATCCTGGCCGGTGTCTCGATCTGGGCTGTTGGCCTGAAATCCTTCCTCCTCGTGCAGATCCCCATTACCTATGTCGCCGTTACTGTCGGCACCTGGTTCTTCTTTGTTCAACACCAATATGAAGATGCCTATTGGGCCAGAGAAGATGAGTGGAGTTACGTGGATGCCGCTTTGAAGGGCAGCTCCTATTATAAACTGCCGCGCATCCTGCAGTGGTTTAGCGGCAACATCGGCTTTCATCACATCCATCATTTGAGCCCACGTATTCCCAATTACAAACTTGAGGATGCCTACGAGGCGGATCCCCTCTTTCAAGATGTCAATGAGCTGACCCTGCGCTCAAGTTTTGGGACGTTGACCCTGGGTTTGTGGGATGAGGATGCGCAGCGGTTGATCAGCTTCCGGGAAGCGCATGCGCGTTATGAAGATGTGTATGCTTCTGATTTGGAAGAGGCTGATTAGGCGCCGCTTCATTTGCACAGCGCACGACTTGAGGCGTTTTCAAACAGGGGCTAACCTTCGATTGGTTGGCCTCTTTTTTTGCTTAGCTGGTTTTCTTGAACTGCTCCGGCGAGATGTTATGGCGTTTCATTTTGCGCCACAGCGTCGTGCGGCCGATTTGCAGCTGCCGCGCCATTTCTGATACGCGCCCGCCGCAGGCCCACCCGGCGCGAATGATCGCCTCCCGCTCCGCTTCCGTGACGGACATGACCGGGCGCGTTTGCGGCGTTTGATCTGTGATGACTCTCCGTTGGCGAACAGCCTCCGGCAGGTTCGTTAAGCGTATCACCCCATCTTTGCTCTGGTAAACGGCTCTCTCCAACACGCTTTCTAGCTCACGCACGTTGCCGGGCCAAGGATAGCGCTGCAGGGCCGCAAGTGCCGCGTCATCGATCCACATCGCTCGCGCATCCCGCTGTGTAATGCGCGCCAAAAAGCGTTCGGCGAGCAAGGGGATGTCGTCAGTGCGCCGCCGCAGCGGTGGAATCGTGATATTGAAAACGCCAAAGCGATAGTAGAGATGGGATTGAAAACTTCCTTCAGCGACCAACTGTTCCAGATCCCTGGAGGTGGAGACAATGATGCGCACATCCACGGGAATCGGCTGTGTGCCGCCCAGATGCAGCACGTAAGCTGTTTCTATGACCTGCAGGACGACTGCCTGCATTTCCAAGGAAAGCGAGTCAACCTGGTCCAGAAAGAGTGTGCCTCCTTCCGCCAGTTCGAACTTGCTGGGGTGAATATTGCCCCCCTCGTCTTCGCCGAGCAGCTCGCTGACCATCAACTCGTGGGGGATGGCACGGCAGTTAACTGACAAAAAGGGCTTGGAAGCGCGTATACCGTCATTGTGGATCGCCTGTGCCAGATGATTCTTGCCGACACCGCCCTCACCACGCAGAAGAATGGGCGCCGTGCCCCTGGCAGCGATGCGTGACTGGCGCAGAACCTGGCGCATCCCTTTTGTCTCCCCATAAACATCATCGATCGTCAACGTCGCGCGTGCTCCTGCCTGCTGCTGGACGAGTAGGCGGACCTGTTCTATGGGACGCAGCAAGACGATGAAGCCCACAGGCTGGGCTGCAGAATCCTTTATGGCGTGCATGCTGACCAGCGTGCGCACCATACGGTCGTTGACTTGAAAACTGACCTCCCGGTTCAGCAGTTCTTCATCGCTGCGAACGGCGTCACTAATGAGGTCGGGGAGCTGAATTACCTCATCGATACGATGACCAAGAACGGCGCCCGGGTTCAGGTCCAGCATCGCGCGCGCTTTGGCATTAATGTGGTGGACCTCACCCTGATCGTTCCAGGCCAAGACGCCTTCAGAGATTGCGCCAAGAACCGTGTTCACTTCACTCAAGCGATGATTCGCCTCTTCGAGAGACCAGGCTGCCTGAATCTGGTTGCTAATCGCCAGCGCCGCCGATAGGGAGAGAGCCAACGTGTAGGGGCTTGCTGCTGCAATTGGCCCGTAGACCCCGACAGCGCCCAATATCCGACCGCGCAAGTCATGTATGGGAGCAGCGCTGCCAAACAGTCGGTGGAAATCGAGAAAATAATGCTCGGCGCCAACGATGTAAGCTGGCATTGCATTGACGAGGGCGACGCCGGTGGCGTTGGTGCCTATTTGCCCTTCTGACCAGTATGAGCCTTGTCCCAGGCCATGGGACTTGATAAGGGCCAGTGCCTCCGGATCGCCGACCATGAAGAGGTTGCAGGCAGAACCGTCGACCACGAAGACCACGCACCCAGAACCCGCGATCAGGATGTGAATGTCCTCGATGACCGGCGTAGCGATGGCGATCACCTCATTCTGGGCGCGCGTGCGTGAAGACAATGCCTCGCGCCTAATGGGCGACAGCCGGGGTCGCACGTGCGGATTGAGGCGGGGCATGCAGCGCTGCCAGGAGAGGAGAACGGTGGGATCAAGTAGTTCTTGCTGCGCAGGCGTTATCTTGCTTGTTTGCATAAACGTCTGCCAGATATCGGCCAGCGTCTGCTGATCGATGGGGGTAGCGCTGGGCTGCATGTGGCCATATTACGACAATCCGCTCCGTTGTCAACACATTCCTCTTGCGCTTGATGACCAAGCCTTGGGTTGGCTGCGGATGGCGCCGCAAGCTCCCCCTGTGACCGCTCAATGTCTAATGAAATGGCGTTAAACTTGTATAAGAAACGGAAAGGAAATGTGGATTCTGCAACGTCTAGTGGTACAAACTAATATAATTGTTCGTTCCACTTGGCAAGGTGTGCTATTGAGGATGGAACGCCAAATGAAGAAATGACTTATCCCCAATGCATTTGAAACAGGACACTGGGCAACGTAGAATTCCTAAGGCGAGGCTTTGCGCTTTCCCACTTACTGGATTGGCAGTGGGCGTTACTGTTTCAGGAGTAGTTTAGCTATGGATGATCAATCCAATGGCAATCGGCCGGCAATTCCCACTTGGGTGTGGATTCTGGCGATCTTTGCAATCATATTAGGTTTACAACTTTGGCTGAGCGGCCGTTTCAGCGGCCCTGAGCAGATCGGCCTGCCTGAGGCGATGGATATGGTCAAGTCAGGCGAGGTAGAGACGATTACCGTCACCGGCAGCACGCTTACGCTGACGATGAACGATGGCAGCGAAGTAGGCACGACGATTGATTCCCGCAGCAGTCCGGAGGAAGTGCTAACTTATTTTGGCATTACTGAAGAAGTGCTGGCCGAAAATGGCGTCGAATGGATGAACAACGATCAGTCGACGTGGAACACGCTCTTTACGATCCTCATCTCTGTTGGTCCGGTGCTGCTGCTGATCTGGATTTTTACGCGCGGCTTCCGGCAAATGCAGGGGGGCGGTGGAAACAGCATTTTCGGTTTCGGCCGCAGCAAGGCGAAGAATCTGAACGACGGCAACCGGCCAACAGTCACCTTTGATGATGTCGCTGGTGTTGAAGAGGCGAAACAAGACCTTGTCGAAGTCGTCCAGTTTCTACGCGAACCGGAAAAGTTTGTCCAGGTTGGCGCGCGCATTCCTAAGGGCGTCTTGATGGTTGGCCCTCCCGGTACCGGCAAAACATTATTGGCCCGCGCTGTGGCGGGGGAGGCGGGTGTTCCCTTCTACCATATTTCGGGTTCCGAGTTCGTAGAAATGTTCGTGGGCGTCGGCGCCAGCCGTGTGCGCGATCTTTTTGAAAAAGCGAAGCAGAGCGCACCTTCCATTGTTTTCGTTGATGAAATCGACGCAGTCGGCCGCCAGCGCGGCGCCGGCCTGGGCGGCGGTCACGACGAGCGCGAACAGACGTTGAACCAGATCTTGGTGGAAATGGACGGCTTCGATAACCAGACGAACATTATCGTTATGGCCGCGACCAACCGCGCCGACATCCTTGATCCCGCTTTGCTGCGCCCCGGTCGCTTTGACCGCAAAGTGTTCGTGGATTTACCCGATGTTACCGGCCGCGAGAAAATCCTCGCCGTCCACGCGCGCGGCAAGCCAATCGCCGGTGATGTCAGCTTCGTGGACATCGCCAAATTAACGGCCGGTTTCTCCGGTGCGGATTTGGAAAACCTGATTAACGAAGCGGCCATTTTCGCCGCCCGGCGCAATCAGCGCACCATCGGCCTGCTCGAATTCCAAGATGCGTTTGACCGCATTGTCATGGGGCCGGAGCGCAAGAGCCGCGTGATGAGCGAGGAAGACAAAGAGACCGTCGCCTATCATGAGGCGGGTCATGCGATAGTCAGCTTCTTCTTGCCCAATACCGATCCCATTCAGAAGATCACCATTGTCCCCCGCGGGCGGGCGGGCGGCTATGTGATGCCCTTGCCCGAAGATCGTTTCGTGGTCAGCCGGGAGTATTTCATGGATCGTATTGCCATGGCTCTGGGCGGGCGCGCGGCGGAAGAGATTTTCTTTGGTCGCATCACCACTGGCGCCTCCAATGATCTGCAGCAGGCCACGCAGACTGCGCGGGCCATGGTCATGGAATACGGTATGTCAGACACCATGGGGCTGCCCACCTACGGCAGTGGTTCCGCCAACCCCTTTCTTGGCCGTGAATACGGTTATCTCGGGGGTGGTGGCCGCGATTATAGTGAAGACGCGGCTAGAACGATCGATGAAGAGGTTAAGCGTATCCTCGATCAAAGCTATGATAAAGCGTTGACCATCATCCAAACCAACAAAGATAGGATGGTGCATCTGGCGCAGACGATGATGGAAGTTGAAACACTTGACCGTGCGGAATTTGAGAAGATCATGAATGCGCCCAGCAATGGCCAGCTGCCTGAGGGAGAGAGTGCCGCCGAAGAAAGCGACGTGATGGAAGTTTTGCTTGAGGAACCAACGTTGGATACGCCGGCATAGCCCTCTTTTCTCCGTGGCGTTTACAAGCTAATATTCCCTCCCATTCGTCCCTGGCGATGGGAGGGTTTTTGTTTAGGAGAGGTCTGGAAATTGAGCGAAGATTCTGTGCCCGATAGGGATGTTCTAAGGTTGCGCTTGCAGGACAGTGTCTTGACGGTCATCTTGCAGCGGCCGCAGGTGCACAATGCCTTGAACCCAAAGTTGATCAGCGAATTGACAGACTTATTTGGCGCGATTGGCGCCAGGGAAGATATCCGGCTTGTGATCCTGACCGGCAGCGGGCGCACGTTTTGCGCTGGCGCGGACCTGGCATCGATGCGTGCGGCCGCCGATCAGGACTTGCCGCAAAACGTCCGTGACGGCCAGTCTATCTTTGACCTGATGACGGCCATCGATCGTTGTCCAAAGCCCGTGATCGGACGGGTCAACGGAGCCGCTATTGGCGGCGGTGTTGGCCTGGTCAGCTGCTGCGATATTGTGGTCGCTGTGGAACGCGCCAGATTTTCCTTCAGCGAAGTCCGCCTTGGCCTGGTCCCCGCCGTTATCTCACCTTTTGTCCTCAATAAGATAGGCGCCGGTCATGCTCGCCAGCTCTTCTTATCCGCGGAACGTTTTGATGCCGTGCGGGCCTTGCATATCGGTCTGGTCCATTTTCTTGCTGACGACGATAATCTAGATGAACTTGTTCAGCAGCAGGTGGCGCTGCTGCTCGCCGGTGCGCCGGGAGCGCAGGCGGCAGCCAAAGAGCTTGTGCGCGCGGCGCCCGTGATGCCGGCAGAAGAGCTGCGCAGTTACACCGCCGGTCTGCTCGCCCAACGCCGCGCCTCAGAAGAAGGGCGTGAAGGGATGAGCGCATTCTTGGAAAAACGAAAGCCGAATTGGCAAGAAGAGTAAGCGGGTAGGATGAGCGAAAAAAAGGCGATAAGAAGTGTGCAAAGGCCGGGAACTCGCGGGCGTCTGGTCGCCGATTTTCAGCGGCTGGGACTAAGTGCGGGCCAGACAGTGCTCGTTCATTCCTCGCTGAGCGCCTTGGGTTGGGTCAATGGGGGCGAAGTCGCTGTGATTCAAGCGCTCATGGATGTGCTCACCGAGGAGGGTACTCTGGTCATGCCCGCGCACACCAGCGCTTTTTCTGATCCGGCGGAGTGGTTAAATCCGCCGGTGCCGAAGAGTTGGCAGCAAGAGATACGGGATACGATGCCCCTCTATGACCCGCGGCGCACACCGACGCGCGGCATGGGGCGCATTGCCGAGTTGTTCCGCACTTGGCCCGATGTCCTGCGCAGCGATCACCCACAGCATTCGTTTGCCGCCTGGGGCAAAGAGGCCCGTTTCGTTACGGAAGGGCATAGGCTTCCTTTTAGCTTGGGGGAGACTTCCCCTTTGGCCCGTGTTTATGATTTGGATGGTGATGTTTTCCTGGTCGGTGTGGGCTACGGCAGCAACACCTCTATTCACCTAGCGGAGTACCGCGCGCCCAATCCGCCGCTCGTGCAAAGCGGCGTTCCCTGGCTGGAAAATGGCGAGCGCGCTTGGGTTACCTTTACCGATGTCGACTTTCGCGAACTTCTGTTTGGGGACGTAGGGCAGGCATTTGAAGAGGAAAACGAGGTGACTGTGGGGCAGGCGGCCGCGGCCGTCTGCCGCCTGATGTCGCAGAGACAACTGGTTGATTTCGCCACGGGTTGGTTTGAAACCTATCGCCAAAGCGTATCTGGCGTCTAGCGTTCGTCTTGGCGGCAGCCGGCTAGAATTGCGGGCAGACGTGGCGACCACCCGTCAACAAGATATGACAACACCCACTGAGGTTTAGGCGATTGATTGTCAATTCGCTTTGGAAGGTTCAGTTTTGATGGACACGCAATGTTCAAGAAGATCCTCGTAGCCAATCGCGGAGAAATAGCAAGGCGCATCATGCTCGCCTGCCGTGAATTGGCGATTTCACCGGTGGCTATCTATTCGGCCGCGGATGCCGATCAGCCGTGGGTGCGCCTGGCCGATGAAGCTTACCCGCTGCCGGGATCGACGGCCGTTGACTCCTACCTCAATCAAGAAGCGATCTTCCACGCTGCTCGTCTGGCCGGTGTCGATGCCATTCACCCTGGGTATGGCTTCCTGAGTGAGAACGCCGCTTTTGCCGCCGCCTGTGAAGAGCATGATTTGGCCTTCATTGGCCCGCCGGCGGAGGTGATCAAGCTCATGGGCAGCAAGGCCGCGGCGCGAGACCTGGCTGAGACCTGCGGTGTGCCTGTTGTGCCCGGGCTGGACAGCGCCGGCATGAGCGATGCGCAGCTGGCCTCGGCTGTGGAGATGATCGGTTACCCTCTGTTGATAAAAGCAAGCGCCGGTGGCGGCGGAAAAGGGATGCGCGTAGTTTCCACACCGCTGGAGTTCGCGGACGCCTTGCGCCAGGCGCGCGGCGAGGCGCTGTCCGCCTTTGGTGAAGACCACATACTCGTCGAACGATACCTGACGAAGACCCATCATGTCGAAATCCAGATACTGGCCGATCATCATGGCACAGTGCTGCATTTATTCGAGCGCGATTGTTCCATCCAGCGCCGCCACCAGAAAATAATCGAGGAAAGCCCTTCTCCCATTGTTACGGATGAACTGAGAACGAGGATGGCGGAGGCGGCCGTGCGCCTGGCGAAGGCCACGGGCTATGAGAATGCGGGAACGGTGGAGTTCATCGTTAACGGCGCCCGCGATTTCTATTTTTTGGAAATGAATACACGCTTGCAGGTCGAACATCCGGTGACGGAGATGATCACCGGAATTGATTTGGCCGTGTGGCAGATACGCATCGCTGCCGGTCACGCCCTGTCCTTTGCCCAGCAGGAGATCCCCCGCCGGGGACATGCCTTGGAGTGCCGTATCTATGCGGAAGATGCGCGGCAAGGATTCCTGCCCTCTATCGGTACCCTGACAGCTTATCGCCGCCCTTCCGGTCCTGGCGTTCGCGTTGATGATGGTGTTGAGAGCGGGTCCGAGGTGACGCCCTATTATGACCCTATGTTGGCCAAGGTCATTACCTGGGGACAGGATCGGCCGGAGGCGATTCGCAAGATGAGCCGCGCCCTGCGCGACATGGTCATCCTTGGCGTAACGACCAATATTCCCTTTCTGCAGGCGATTCTAGCGGAAGAACAGTTCCAGGCTGGAAATACGACGACGGACTATCTGAGCGAGCATATGGCTGATTGGCAGCCTACGCGAGAAGTGGATGAGGATGTCATTCTGGCGGCGGCCGTTTTTGAAGTGCTGCACGGCAGCGGCAAACAGGCTGCAAACGCGGAGGGGAGTGAAGCGGGGGCAGATCCATGGAACGAACACGCCTCATGGCGCAACGTGCAAACTGATTGACGAACTACGTGCCGGCTGGCTATGCCCGCGCAACGCGAATGTGGGGTTTCTCACCGACGGGCGTGTCCCGCATCGCTTCTTCCGCCTCTTGCGGTAAGCGCATCAATTGGGCAACGTCGCTGCGCGCTTGCTCTGCGTTTCTACTGGCTACGGCTTCGACTACCGTGTCGACCCATCGTTTCTCCAGCGCCGGGAAGAGGCCGGCGGGGAGGACATAATCGGCCGTATCCCAGTAGCGCATGCTGCGTAGACGTAGGAGAGGCTGTGCCAGCAGATGCCACATGGCGTTATGGGTTGCGGCAAAAACGGCCGTCAAAAAGATCGTAAACGCCGCGCCGGTTTCCGCGCGCGCCGCCTTATCCCCTTCGTCTTCGCCTTCCCACTGCGCTTGGGTCATCTCGCTGTATCGAGCGATATAGGCATCGGCCAACGAGCGCATTTGGGCGATTTCCTCATCTGTTGCCGCGGATGCGGCAAGGGCGCAAACTTCCGGAAATACTGTCTGCTCAAACTGCTCGACATCCCAGACGGAGGCCCCTTCGCGGCGTAGGGCGAGCAAGAGCGCATCGCCGAATGCTTCTACCTGGGATTCAGTGACAAAGACGCCGCGGCCGTGCTGCGCCACGACCAAACCCCGCGCGGCCAGCATGCGCGTGGCGTCGCGCACCACGGCGCGGCTGACCCCGAACGCGTCCGCCAGCGCCGGCTCCGTCGGCAGAGCTTCACCCGGCGTCCACTGGCCGGCCAAGATCGCTTCCTTGATACTACTGGCGACCTGCTCAGCCAGCGTCTCTTTTCTAACGGCCGTCTTGAACGGCAATGCTTTGCTCATGCTCCTGTCCACCGTGCGGCTGCTTCTGGGCAACACGCGCGTAGAAAAGCAATGATACCATCGAAAGAGCAGCGGCTACAATCCAGGCGGCCGAGATCGACCAGCGCTGCGAGAGGGCGCCCAGTAAGATGCTGCCCAGAAAACTGCCTGCGTAGACGGACAGGGACTGCGCGGAAAGCATCGCCGAACGGCGCTCCGCTGGTATCTCCTTGTTGACCAGAGTATCGTGCGGGGAGTTGTTGAGTGCGCTGCCCAAATAGAAGGCCCAAAATCCGCCGGCGAAACCGATGATTGGCTGCAAGAGCGCCATGGCCAGCAGGGCCATGGCTTGCAGGGCGCGCGCCAGCCCGGCTACCAGTGCGTAACGATGATTAAGCCGTTTGCTTGCGGGGATAGAAAGCATATTGCCGCCTACCCCGGCCAGAAAACTGATCGCCATGACCAGCCCGAAGAGCCAGCTCTGATCGGCAGATCCGCCCAGCAGCTGCGCGAAGTATGGCTGCCAGAAGGTTTCTACCCCGGCCAGAGCGAACCCACCGATAAGGGCCGCTCCCATGAGCAGGGGGAGATTTCTGCTGCTGCGCGTCAGAGCCAGCGCGTCGCCAATGATTGCGGGCACAGCTTGAAAACCCGCCCGCCAACCAGCCGCGGCCGCCCGTGGTGGCTCGTAGACTGTTTTGACGATCAAGGCCAAAAGTAGACACTCTATTACCAGAGAGGCCAATAGTGAGGGTGCGAAGGGATTAAACAAGGCCCTGCCCTCCTGCGGCAGCGCGCTAAAAAGGGGAGGCAGCGCACCGCCGGCCAATGTGCCGGCACCCAGGGCGAGCAGCGTGATCGTGCCTGCCTGGGCAAGCGCCGGCTGCAAATCGATCTCGCGATCGGCGGTTTGCAGACTGTCGACATACCAGGCATCCAACGCGCCTGAGTTCAAGGCTCTGGCCACGCCCTTGAGGATCATGCCCGCCAGAAAGCCCCAGAAGGAGAATGAAAAAAATATCGTGACGCTGGCCATGATATCGATCGAGCGTGCCAGGAGGGCCACTTTCTTTCGGCCGATCGCATCCGCCAGGCCGCCAGTGGGCAGCTCAAGGAGGACGATTGCTGCCGAGTAGCCGCCCATAATAATGCCCAACTGCATCAGGTTGATGCCGCGTGACTGCATAAAGAGGACAAAGATAGGCAAGACCAACCCCACGGCGAACCAGTTAAGGGCCAGAATGGCGAAGTAAACGCGCTTGATCTCTTGTATGGTTAGTGCCATAAACTGAACCTCATCAGGTCATATGATGACATGACGTCATTATACATAGAGGAGTGCCGGCAGTCAAGGGGGACTGAATTTCTGCCCCGGGCTCGTGTATTCTCAAGCAGCACCGCGCAGCGATACATCTTGCCGGCCACATGCTCTTCAACATGCGCAGCAGCCGTCCTGCGCTGGGGCCGTTATTTGCCGTTCGGGCAGAGTATTGTTAACAGCTTTCCCGCACAGATCGCAATAATGCGCTATGATTATTGGTAGTCGGCAGCCCGAAAGTCTGAGTGGAGAGAACAATGGAGCAGTTGGTAACGGCCGTCAGCGGCAGTGAAGGGTACAGTTTCAGCAAACCGAACTGGGAATCTATTCGTCTGGTCGCCGGTCTTGGCGTCGAGGGGGATGTGCATGCCGGAGAGACGGTTAAACATCGCCATCGCGTCAAACAGGATCCCACGAAGCCCAATCTACGCCAGGTGCACCTGATCCATGCTGAACTGCATGATGAGTTGAATGCCGCGGGCTTCACAGTCGCCCCCGGGCAATTGGGCGAGAACATCACCACCAGGGGCGTTAATCTATTGGATTTACCAACCGGGACAAGACTGCTGCTGGGCCCGCAAGCCGTGGTTGAACTTACCGGCCTGCGCAACCCTTGTTTTCAGCTTGATCAGTTTCAAAAAGGGTTGCTGGCGGCCACATTGGATCGTGATGAAGACGGGAGCCTGATCCGCAAAGCGGGTGTGATGAGCATTGTGCTCACCGGCGGCGACGTGCGCCCCGGGGATGTCATCGTTGTCGAACTGCCGCCGGAGCCGCACCAGCCGCTCGAACCCGTGTAGCCCCTAAGCGCTCTCCCATGCTTCAACCAGGGCCAACCATTCCGCAACGGTAAGTGTTTCCGCCCGCCGGCGTCCGTCGATAGCGGCCCCCCGTAGAGCCTCATCGATCACGCCGCGGCTGGCGCCCAACTGACGCAGATTTTTTTGGAGTTGTTTGCGCTTCTGGCTGAAGCCCGCGCGCACCAGTTTGAAGTAGGCATGCTCTTGTTCAACTGGGAACTGCCTTGGCGGGTTCATGGTTATCTTGATTACCGCTGAATCCACGTCAGGGCGCGGCCAAAAGGCGCCGGCCTTGATTGTCGCCACACGCTCTACCTGGCCGTAGACCTGCACACTGACGGCCAGCAGGCTCATGTTGGGCGGTACGGCCGTCAGCCGCTCCGCCACCTCCTTTTGCACTGTGAGGACCATGGCCGCCGGTTTATGGCCGCTGCTCAGCAGATGGCGCAGGATGGCGCCGGTGATGTAGTAGGGGACGTTGGCCACGACTTTGTAGTCACCATCAAAAAGGTCGGCCGGCTCCTGTTCCAGGATATCGCCATGCACGATCTGCACGTTGTCCAGGTCAGCCAGTTCGTCATGCAAAATGGGCAGGAAGCGATCGTCTAGTTCCACGGCGACGACGCGATCGGCCGTGGCTGCCAGCTGGCGCGTCAGCGACCCCAGCCCCGGCCCGATTTCCAGCACCTGATCCCCCGCCCGCACGCCGGCCGCTTCCGTAATCCGCTGCAGAACGTTCTCATCGAACAAGAAGTTCTGTCCCAGACTCTTCTTCGGCTCCAGCCCATAGCCGGCCAGAGTCGTTCTGGGATGGGCCGTCATGGCAGCACTTCCGGAATCAAGTAGTTGACTTCCGCCGGGATTGGCGTCAGATAGTAGACATCAACATAGCTGCTCCAGGCGACCAGTTCATCCTCATCATAGCCGAGATCAATCCAACGTCCTTTGACGCCGCCGCCGGTGTCGCCGGCGAAACCGACACCGTAGCCAGGCACATACACTTCCGAACGGAAGGGAATCACATTGGGATCGACGGCCACAATGCCTGTTCCCGCGGGCAGCCCGCTGGCTGTGATGCCATAGGCGGGATGGTCGGCTGGTTTGCCGGAACTGGCGGCCGTGTAAGCCGTGACACGCATGTTGACCACGCGCCAGTAGTCGCGCGGCCCTTCAGGCGTATCGATGACGTTGGTTGTGATACGTGTGCCGTAGCCGATAACCTCATGCACCGGCTCTTGTTCCATCCACTCTCCCTCGATTTCGCGGCTTACTTCGACGCCATCCTCATAACGGATGCGCGTGCTGCGCCGCTGAATGCCGGGAACGCCACTGCTGATCACCGCTTTCGTGTCCAGGTCTAGATCAGCGCTGGGTTGGTAAAGTGTCTGGTAAGGCGCCTCGCTATCGGTGACGATCGTTTCTTCGCGAACGCGGATGATCTTGATCGTCTCCCCGCCAAGTAAAGGGGTGTCGATTCCTGGCTCGACGATGTCCAATTCGCCAACAAGGATCCCGGCCCGGGCCAGTACTTCCGATACGACGCGCGCGCCGCTGAAAATGGCCAACGCTTGGCCATCAACTTGAATAGTCAGCGGAATCGCACGCTTGATGACTATCTGCATATTGTCGGCCAAGGGCGTATCTGGCGCCGGTTCGACCGAATCATTTTCAGCAAGGAAGACGCCGTTCTCGGCCAGGAATTCGCCGACGGTCCTTGTTTTCGCGCGCAGCGTGCGGCTCTCCTGCTCATCGTGAAGGGTAATGGAAAGCAGCGGTGGTTCGGCCGCTGTCGCCGTTGGGCTTGTAGCGGCGCGCATGGTTGCCGTGGAGGCCGGCGTGGCTGCGGCCGCTGGTAAGCCGGCTTCTGTCAGCTCGGCGGCAGCGACTTCTAGCTGGCTCTCCGCCGGGGCTTGGGCGGTATCCCCTGCCTGCGTGTATAAGTAAGCAGCAGCGCCCAGGCTGGCGATCCCCAAAACAATCAGAATTGAGACCAGTAGAATCCGAGAGATGTCATTCATGGCAATCGATACGAAATGAGGACTGATTGCGGCGCCGGCAAATCAGCCGCGCACCATTCAGTCCTCATTTCGTTTAGGGATATACCCAAAAGGCCAGTGACAACCAGGTGATCCTGGGCACCCAGGAGTGACGCCTTAGCGCTGCTTCCTTCCGGACCTGACGCGGTTCGACGGCTCTTGCCGCCAGGGACCCAATCATCACCGGCCGTTTGGGTACATTTACCTGTACCTGTTTGTGATCGTAACAGAACGATTATGTGCGGGCAAACCCCTTAATTCCACACTCCCAGTGTTTCCGGACCACGATCGAGCTCCCAGGGATAGATGACATAAGCATCCGTTACCGCCGCATAGTAGGTGGGTGTGTAACCCGGGTAGAGGGAGGAGGCCGGCTTATAGTGCAAGACACAGGTTTCCGGATTGCCGCCGGCGGAATCGACGCGATTGGCGACCGTCACGCTGTTGCGTCCTTTTGTCCATACATCGTCCACAACGAGAACGCGCCGCCCTTCGAGCAGTTCATCGTCAGGAAACTGAATGAATTCGGGAATCACGTATTTGGCCTGCTGCGCCGGTTGAATGCCTGGAAAATCGGCCGGGAAGCGGATGGAGGCGGTTAAGATATAGGTGATATTCAGAGCCTCGGCCAACATGCCTCCGGGGATTATTCCACCACGGGTGACGATTAGCATCGAGTCAAAACGGCCGTGTATTTGGGGAACAAGGTAATCGATTAGTTTGTCGACATCCGACCAGGTCAATACTTCGCGACGCATAAGCTTGATCCTCTAGAAATAGCGGAAAGTGACTGCCACCCGATTCCCTCGTGTAAACAGTCACTCTCGTGATTACTTATGGTAATGGCCAGCCCCACGGTCTGTTCAAAAGGCCGCTACTGGTAACATTTAATCCTACCCTGTCGTCCCTTTGGTGTCAACTGCGCAAAATGATGGTTCTTCATGGCCTATGCCTTTTGCGCAGCCTGAACTTTCTGCACTATCTTGCGCAGCGGGAAGCGTGTCAATACAGTCGCCCCGTCGGGCATCGGCAGACGCGCCCCCGCCGTGATCTCTTTCGGCGCGCGGATTTCACGCTTGCCGCCACCCAGCTGGTAAACGTAGATTGACGTGTCTTGCGCGCTCATTTCCAGTGGCAGAACCGCCTGCCCTAACAGATACCCGTCCGCATCGATAGCGCAGCTCGTTACTGTGCCGATGACCTTGCCGCGCCGATCCAGAATCGGGTCGCCCGTTTCTGGCCGGCGGACTCCTTTTTCGTTCATGCGAAAGCGCGTCACCATACGTTCTCTGCCTTCTTCATGGGCGATAAAGGCGGCACGGCCGCTGAAAAATGGCTTCCACAACTTCACGTAGCCGCCAAATCCGGCGTCGGCCGGGTTCAGGTTGAGATCACCGGCCAGTTCATGGCCATAGAGCGGTAAACCGGCCTCGGTGCGCGTGCTGTCTCGCGCTGCCAGGCCGCAGCATTTCAGGCCGAGAGGCTCACCTACCTTAAGCAGCATGGACCAGAGGCGCGGCGCCTGCTGCGGATGCACAAACAACTCATAGGCGACGCGTTCGCCCGTATAGCCTGTGCGCGAGACGATCACATCCAGGCCAGCGACCTGGCCTTCGGTTAACCCGGCCCACGGCAGCTCCTGGACGCGCTGCGCCATTTCTTCGTCACAGAGCGCCAGCAGGATTTTTGTTGATGCCGGGCCCTGCAAGGGGATGTCCACACGGCACTCCTCGCCGTGAGCGAGGTCGCGCAGGTCGCGCAGCGTGGCCGGGTGCTGGATGCGCACGTGCGGCCGTTCTTCATCAATCAGCACCTGGCCGTTGTTGACGGCGTTCAACCAGGCCCAATCTTTGTCATTGTTGGAGGCGTTGACAACCAGCATATAGTTGTCGGCCGCGCGCCGGTAGATCATCAAATCATCGACGACGCTTCCATCTGGGAAAAGGAAGTACGTGTAATGAGATTCGCCAATCGCCAGGGTGGAAACATCATTCGTCGTCACGGTGTCCAAGAAGGGCAGCGCAAACGGCCCGCTGACTTCAAAGACACCCATATGCGTGGCATCGAAAAGTCCCGCGAATTCACGAACGGCGGCGTGCTCCTCGCTCACTGAGGTGTACCAGACGGGCATCTCATAGCCGCCAAATGGGATGATACGGCCGCCCAATGCTTCATGGGTTTCATACAGCGTCGTGCGTTTCAAGGGGGCCTCTTGCGGCTCTTGCCATGTGAACGGCGGCAGGGGGTCGACGGGCGCGGTCAGCTGCTCATGACCGATGAAGTACGGCTTTGTTTCGGCGACGGCCTCGCCTGAAAGTTCTCCGGCAAAGGCGGCCTCGACAACCGTAATGGCCAGCGGCCCGTTCAATTTGCCGTAAAGATCATCAAAGAGGACGAATCCATCAGAGAGCGCCGACAGCCATTCCTGAACCGCCGCCGCCGTGGCTGGTTCGTCTAAGTAGAGCAAGAATTGGCCGCTTGACTCACGCTGTAGAACCGCGTCTGCATCCAGGCTGTCACCATAGATATGCGTCGGCTGTGCTTCGCCGTCAGCGAGGGCGAGTACGTCGCTTGTCAGCGCCTGATCGAGGAAACTAACGGCTTCACTGCCGCGAACGGAGACGGCCGACCCTCGTGGCGTCTCCTTGCTGACAGCACGCAGCTGGCGTACCAACTCGCGCCCGCGAAGCAGTGCCTGGTAGTCGACCTTCGCCCGCAAGAGCTCCTTACGGCTTGTGCTCACATAAGTGTAGGGGGTGCAGCCCTGCAGGACCGTGGCGATCGCTTCCGCCAACAGGTCGATTTCGGCATCGCCAAAGCCGAGCTGGCTGATCCACACCGTGCCCATGCGCAGGCCCGTCGGATTCAGCGCGCCCTTGTCGCCGGGGATCGTGTTGCGGTTGAGCACAATGCCCGCCAGATCGAGCACCCGCGCGGCGATATCGCCGGAGAGATGCACACCTTCGTGACTAACGCTCTTTGTGTCCACCAGCAGGAGGTGCGTTTGCGATCCCCCACCGACGACGCGCAGACCGCGCTCCTGCAGTTGTTCGGCCAGACGCTGCGCATTGTGTCTGATCCGTTTTTGTAGATTGCGGAACTGCTCCGTCCTGGCGAATTGAAGGGCGACAGCCAGGGCGCCGATCGTGTTCAGATGTGGTCCGCCCTGTTCACCGGGGAACACTGCGCGGTCGATCTTGCGGTACAGATCGTCGCGGTGCGTCATCAACATGGCGCCGCGAGGCCCGCACAGGCTCTTGTGTGTGGTCGTGCTCACCACGTCGGCGATACCGATAGGACTGGGGTGCTCGCCGCTGGCTACCAGGCCGGAGATGTGGGCGATATCAGCCAGCAGATAGGCGCCGCACGCATCGGCAATTTCGCGGAAGCGCTGCCAGTCGACGATGTTTGGATATGCGGAGTAACCGGCGACAATGATCTGCGGCTTGGCCTGCAAGGCCAGGGCTTCAATGGCCTCATAATCCAGCAACTCCGTTGCTGGATCGACAAAGTAAGGAACAGCATTGTAGATTTTGCCCGTGCGGTTCACGGGCGAGCCGTGTGACAAGTGGCCGCCGTCATTGAGATTGAGCCCCATGATCGTGTCGCCAGGCTGAATCAGTGCCGTGTAAACCGCGCTGTTGGCCGGCGCGCCGCTCAACGGCTGCACGTTGATGAAAAGATCGCCGGCGCTCAGACCATTGGCGGCGAATAGTTCGGCCGCGCGGCGCCTGGCCAATGCTTCCAAAACATCGGCGTATTCGACGCCTTTGTAGTAGCGGGGATCGCTGTATCGCCGGTAGATCGCCAGTTCCATGTCCATATCGAGGATCGCCGCCTCGTCCTGCTGCCGGCTCTCTTCGCGCGGGTACCCTTCCGCATAAATATTGGCGAAGCGGCTGGACATGACTTCGCGCACAGCATCGGGCGCCATGCTTTCCGAAGCAATGAGGATGATGGTTTCTTCCTGCCGCCGGTCTTCGCGGTCAAGCAGTGCTTGCAGTTCCGGGTCTACATCGACCACGGAGCCATGAAAAACAAAGTCTTCAGACATAAGATTCTCCTGGAAATGCACGGGGATTTATGGCAGGCATTGGTTCAGAACGGCCTGCCGGGAAATAGTGTTATCTACGGGGATTCTAGCAGAAATTGACGCGTGCGGCACCTGCTAAAAGAGAGGATGCCCGCGTCGCCAGCGGCGGATTCCGTGATAGAATGAGACGGTCGCCACAGGGATAACTTAATACCTGGATGGCTGGATGAGGGCATGATGGGTAGACAACGGTCGGTCATATTCGAGGCGCCGAAAACGATTCGCATTGAAGAAACGGCGCAGCCTGTTCCTGGTCCGAGTGAGGTGCTGGTGCGGACCCTTGTCTCGGCGATCAGCCCGGGCACAGAGATGCTGTTTTACCGCGGGCAGATCCCTGAAGGGATGGCGGTTGACGCAACGATCGACGGGCTGGGTGGTGAGTTTGGTTACCCGCTCTCCTATGGCTACGCCCTGGTTGGCGAGGTGGTCGCTCTGGGAACGCGGGCTGCGGAGGCATGGCTGGGCCGCCGGGTATTCCTCTTCGCCCCCCATCAGAGTTATGTCGTCAGCCGCCCTGAAAACCTGCTGCCGCTTCCCGTGGATCTCTCCGCGGAACAGGCGGTGCTGCTGCCTTTCATGGAAACGGCCGTTTCTTTCTTGATGGATGCCCAGCCGATGATTGGCGAGGACGTGGTCGTTTTCGGACAGGGCATCATCGGCTTGCTGGCGACGACGCTGCTTGCCGATTATCCGTTGGGCCGCCTGCTGACTGTTGATCCCCTGCCTCTGCGCCGCGATTGGTCATTGCGTAAGGGGGCGCAGGAGGTGTTTGATCCGCAGGCGCCTGATTTCGAGCAGCGGCTTGCGTCTGCGCTGGAAGAAGGAAGCAGTTACAGCGGCGCCGACCTCGTTTTCGAGCTGTCAGGCCGTCCGCATGTTCTGGACCAGGCCATCCGCTGCTGCGGCTTTGATGGTCGTTTGCTCGTCGGCTCCTGGTATGGGAGCAAGACGGCGCCGGTTGACTTGGGCGGTCATTTCCACCGCAGCCAGATAAAGTTGATCAGCAGCCAGGTGAGCCACATTGCGCCGCGCTGGCGCGGCCGATTTGATACCCAGCGGCGCATGCAGTGCGCCTGGGCGATGCTCAAGAAACATGGGCCGCAGTCGCTGATTACGCAGCGCATCCCAATCGCGGAAGCCGCAAGGGCCTACCGGCTGCTGGATGAAGCCGCGGACACGGCCGTGCAAGTTATCCTGGACTACAGTGACTGAAATTGAGCGGCTTTGCTGAGCGGCTGAGGAGCTGATTGATGATTGGTGTCGTTGGCGGCGTGGGGCCTTTTGCCGGCCTTGATTTACTGCAAAAAATAATGACGCAGACGGTGGCTCGCCGGGATCAAGATCATCTGACTGTCGTCTCCCTTTCCCAACCGGACGCCATTCCCGACCGCACCGCCTTTCTTGTTGGCGAAACGCTGCTTAATCCGGCGCGGCCGATCTTGGCCCAGCTGCAGCAGCTAGAAAGAATCGGCGCGACCGTCGCCGGTATCCCCTGCAACACGGCGCACGCGGCGGCGATCATGAACGTCATTAACGAGGGACTGGCCGCATCCGGCAGCCACCTGCGTCTCCTGCATATGATCAGGGAAGTAGGGCGCCTGCTGCAGCGCGAGTATCCATCGGCCGGCAAAGTGGGTCTGCTCTCCACGATTGGCACGGCCAGGTCGCGGGTCTACCCGCTGACGCTCATGCCAGAGGGTTTTACTGTCCTTCAGCCTGACGACGCTGTTCTGGAGAGATGGGTGCATCCCGCCATTTATGACGGGGAGTACGGCATCAAGGCCTTAGGTCGCGCAACAGAAAGAGCACGCCGCGACCTGTTGTTGGCCATCGATCATCTGCGCGAGAAGGGGGCGCAGGCGGTCATCCTCGGCTGTACGGAACTGCCTTTGGCACTGCCCGAAAAAGAGGTCGATGGGCTGCCCCTGGTGGACAGTACCTTGGCCCTGGCGCGGGCCTTGATCGCCGCGCTTGACCCACAGAAATTACGGCCGTTCCCGCGCTAGAGAGGTGGATAGTAGGGAATTCCCAGGGCATCAAATAGGGCGATCGCCGCCGGGGCGATGAAGATGGCCGGCAGTAAATTGGCCGCGCGTATCTTCTTGATATCCAGCAGCCGCAGCCCGATGGCCAAAAGGACCACGCCGCCCGTGGCCGTCATCTCAATAATCATGGGCTCCGTAAAGACACTGGTACTCATGCGTGCCAGCAGGGTAATGCCGCCTTGAAAGAAGAAGATGACGAAAACGGAGGCGATCACGCCCGGGCCCAGGGTGCTGGCGAAGGCCATGGCCGCGAAGCCATCCATCAACGATTTGATGGCCAGTTTGGTATAGTCTCCCATTAGACCGTCTTCGATTGATCCTTGAATCGTCAGCGGACCGACACAGAAAACAAGGCTCGCTGTCAGGAAACCTTCGACAAACCGCGTGCTGTCCCCTCCGTCCTTGTCCCCGACAAACTTCTCACGCAGCCATTCACCAAGCGCTTCCAGGCGGCTCTCAATGCGCAGCGCCTCACCGATAAAGGCGCCGACCAGCAGGCTGCCCAGAACAATGAGCGAGTTCCTGGTCACCAGGGCGCTGTCAATGGCGATCACCAACGTAAACAGGCCAAGCGCATAGACCACCGTTTCCTGTAAGCGCGCCGGGAAACGGTTGCCGAGAAAAGTCCCGATCGTCCCGCCGATGAGGACGGTGATGACGTTTATGATTGTGCCGATCATTGGCTCACCTCACTAATATGCGTGTCAAAGTATATGCGTGAGTGACCAATGCTGCACAAAAAGTCGCGGTATCGCAGCCAATGCGTTTGCCAAGTGTAAGCTAGGGTACTATTGTTGAGAGCCTATGCTGTGGTAGGATAGATGTGTCGGCCTTGTGCGGCATGAGAAATTGTGCACTGTCACTAGTTACTGTAGGAGCAGCAGCTATAATTTGTCCTATGAATAATGCTGGAATCAATGTAAACGAGAGGGTCTCCTCCAGAATGCGCATTCTGTTCGTGGCGGCTGTCTTTGTTGTCCTGGGTGCCGCGGGGTTGTGGGGCGTTGATAGCGTGTCTGCCGCCTCCTGCTATTTTCACTCTCCGGCCGCGGGCTATGTCTGTGATTCCGCGCCCCAGCCGGCGCAGTTTGTAGAACCGCAGCCCTTCCTCGACAGCCCTATTGAACGGGCGACTTATGGCCGCCTGGCTGATATGGCCAACGTCTATCCGGAACCAACCCTGGCCGCCGCGCCCGTGCGCAACGTGGGCGACGGCTTTCTTTTTGCCACAGTCCAGGCTGTGAAGGCGCAAGATGATGGGAACTGGTACATGATTAACCACGGCGAATGGGTGCGTGAGGAAGATATCACCCTCGTCGAAAAATCAGAATTCACCGGCTTTGAAATCCTGGCCCAGCCGGAGCATCTTTTCGGTTGGATGGTTGTTGATTATTGGTACAGCAGCGCCCCTGACGCCGAGCCGGCGCCCGGTGCGCTCAAACTGCCGCGATATACCTTCTTTGAGGTGTTTGATGCCGTAGAGGGGCAAGACGGCTGGATTTGGTACGACATCGGCAACGGCCGTTGGATTCGCCAGACCTATGTCAGCCTTGTGGACCAGACGCCGCGTCCGCAGGAAATCGGTGAGGATGAGTACTGGGTAGAGGTTGATCTCTATGAACAGACTTTCGCCGCCTATGAAGGGGATCGCATGGTCTATGCCGGCCTAGTTTCCAGCGGTCTTAACCGCTGGCCGACCAATGAAGGGCTGTTTCAAGTGTGGGACCGGCAGGGGGCCACAAAAATGTCCGGGGCCGAGGGTAAGGTAGACTACTACTTCATCGAAGATGTGCCCAACACGATGTATTTCGATAATGAGATTGCTCTCCACGGCGCCTACTGGCACGACCGCTTCGGCTACAAGCACAGCCATGGTTGTGTAAACATGCCCCTGCGCGCAGCGGAGTGGGTGTATAACTGGTCAGAAGATGCGCCCAATGATCTCTGGGTTTACGTGCATACCTCAGACCCCGGCCACATTTTCAACCGGCTTGATCCGCAGCAAAATTTCGCCGGCCCGTAATTGGCCATCTATTGTCTCCGCGCCTGAAGAACAAAGCAGCGACTTCATTACGCTGCTTTTTTGTTTTTTTGCCATTGTCATATTTGAGTCCCCGGTCTATAACTGGCGCAGCTGCCCGGCAGACGGCCGGTCACGCTGCATGAGCATGGAAGGGAGATCACGATATGGCAGCCTATGAAACAGTCCTGTATGAGATGGGCGATGGCGTCGCTCGGATCACATTGAACCGCCCCGAGCGTCGCAATGCAATGAATCCCCAGCTAAACAGCGATCTGCTGGCTGCGCTGCGGCAGGCGGCCGCCGATGTGCAGGTGCGCGCCTTGTTGATCAGCGGGGCCGGGAAAGGGTTTTGTTCCGGCGCCGATCTCGCGCTCTTCCAATCACGGCCGTCTCCGGAACTGGTTTACGACAGCATCGTCAATGGTCTGGGCCCGGTGATGACGGCGATCGCCGGCCTGCCGAAACCGGTGATCGCCGCCGTCAACGGCGCGGCCGCCGGCGCCGGCGCCTCCCTCGCTCTGGCTTGTGATATGCGCATAATGGCTCATGAGGCCAGCCTGCTCATGGCCTTCAGTAACATCGGCCTTGTGCCCGATGCGGGCGCGACCTGGTTCTTGGTGCGCCAAATCGGCCACGGCCGTGCCTTCGAATTCATGGCGGAAGGGGCGCGCATGCCTGCCAAGCGCTGTCTGGAGCTGGGTCTGGCCAATGCCGTAGTCCCCGCCGATGAGCTGGGCAACATCGCTCTCGCCTGGGCGCTGAAAATGGCCGCTCGCCCCACCCTGGCCCTAGGGATGACCAAGCAGGCGCTCTATTTCGCACAGCAGCATGATCTGCAGGCGACGATTGAGTATGAAGCGCGGCTGCAGCAGGAAGCATATCAAAGCGCGGATTTCGCGGAAGGAGTGGCCGCCTTCTTGCAGAAACGACCTCCAGAGTTTAGCGGTCGCTGAACCCTTCCCCACGATTCAAGGGCACTTCTCTTCCGTCCATACACATACGCATGTGTAGATGTATAGCGAACTTGAATAGATCATGCTTGATTAGATCATGCTTGATTAGATCATGCTTGATTAGATCATGCTTGATTAGATCATGCTTGATTAGATCATGCTTGATTAGATCATGCTTGATTAGATCAGTGCTTGAATAGATCGTGCTTGAATAGATCATGGTGGATTAAGAACAAGACACTTTCCGGCACCGGAACTGCATCGGCGGGCACGCGCACGGGCCGATCTTAGTGGCCAAGCCAAGGCGCATGATTCCCAATATCTCCCCCTTGCTGAGCCAATCGGCGGCGAATTGTGGACGGGCGCCAGGCGGCTCGTGCGCGGGGCGCGCCAGGCAGGCGCAGAGCGGTGTTTTGGGTTGGGGATCCTGAGCGGACGAAGCGCGTATGAATCAGTCCCCTGCTGACAAAGTGATCACGGTTATTTCCGGGGGGCAGTTAATGCGCAGGCGCAGGACATGGGTGCCGATGCCGCGGTTGGTATACTGCACCATGTCGCCAACTTGATAGCGGCCCAGCGGGTATTTGCGGAACATGTCGCCGCGCAGCGGGCCCCGCCCCGGCAGGAGAATTTGCCCGCCGTGCGAATGGCCGGAAAGCTGCAGTCCAAAACGGCCGCTGGCCGCGCTCTCGTCGGCGAAGTCTGGTTCGTGCGCCAGCAGTATCGCCGCCGCATCCTGCGGCAGGCGGCGCAGAACCCGATCGAGATCGTCGGCGCCAACGAGGACGTCATCCACGCCGGCCACATGCAGCTTAGCGCGGCCGCGCTCGATACTCAGCACATCATTGGCCAATTCCTGCACATTGGCCGCAGCCAAGACGCCGCGCACTCCCGCGGGATCGAACCAATGATCATGATTCCCAAGCACAGCGGCGATGCCGTCCTTGGCCGAGAGTGCCTGTAACCCGGAAACCATCTCCGCGGCAACTTGCCGCAGAGAATAGGAAATAAAGTCGCCGGTGATGACCACCAGGTCGGGATCTTGATCATTAATGAGGCCGGCCACGCCGTGCAGCCGTTCCGCGTTCAGCCAATGCCCCATGTGCAGATCAGAGATTTGGGCGATACGGTAACCGTGGAACTGCGGCGCGAGATTGGGCAGCGTCACGTCGAGGGGCATGATGGCGAAGTCCGCGGCTTGAAAACGATCGCGGCCCAGAGCGTGCATCACTTTGGCCAAGAAGATTTGCACCCGTTCACGCCAGGCGAAGACGGCTCGATTCATTACGCTGGGCTGTCTGTGCGTCATTGTTTCCTGATGGAGCCCTGGATTCTTCATTGTGCCGCAAGAAAGTCGGCGATGTATGCGCTCCAGAGGAATGATACACGGGAACAATTGAGAGCAAAACTATTGGAAATCAGGATATAATCCTGCTCATGATGACCGAACAGACAGTTACCCTAGATCCAGCGTTGCAGCGGGCGCAGTTTCCTGCTCTGCAGCGCCAATTAAACGGCCGGGAGGTTTCCTTCCTTGATGGCCCCGGGGGCACGCAGGTGTCTCAACGTGTTATTGACGCCATGAGCGGCTATCTGTCGCAGGGCACGAGTAATTTGGGCGGGCCTTTCCTGACCAGCTATGAAGCGGACAAGGTGACGGATGCGTCGCGGCTGGCCCTCAAGGATTTTCTCAACGCGCGCCGGCCGGAGGAAATCGCCTTCGGCCAGAATATGACCAGTCTCACGTTTGCCGTGAGCCGGGCCATCAGCCGCCTCTGGCAGCCGGGCGACGAGATCGTCCTCACCCGCCTCGATCACGACGCCAACATCTCTCCCTGGCTCTTGGCCGCAGAAGAACATGGCGTCACCGTGCGCTGGCTGGACTTTGATCCCAGCGACTGCCAGCTCAAACTGCATACTTTGCCCGATTTGCTTAACGAGAAGACGCGGCTGGTCGCTGTGCCCTACGCTTCGAACGCCGTGGGCAGCATCAGCGATGTCCAGGCGGTCGTGCGCATGGCGCACGCGCAGCAGGCGCTCGTGTACGTCGATTCTGTACATTACGCACCCCATGCCGCCATCGACGTACAGGAGCTGGATTGTGATTTTCTAGCCTGCTCAACCTACAAGTTTTTCGGCCCCCATCAAGGCGTCCTCTATGGCAAGTATGATCTGATGGATGAGATGAAGGCGTACAAAGTGCGCCCGGCCCCGTCGGCGCCGGCCGGCAAATGGGAAACGGGCACACAGAGCTTTGAAAGCCTTGCCGGGTCCACAGCCGCTGTCGACTACCTTGCGGCCATTGGCGGCAGCGAAGGAACACGCCGCGAACGGCTGGTCAAAGGGATGATGGCGATCAAGCAGTATGAAGAGGGATTGAGTGAACGCTTTCTGCGCGGCGCAGCGGAAGTTCCTGGTCTGCGTGTTTATGGGGTCACGGATATTGAAGCATTGGACAGGCGCGTGCCCACATTTGCCGTCAGTCTGGACGCGTATTCGTCGGAAGAAGTCGCCGGCCGTCTAGGCGCGCAGGGGATTTTTGTCTGGCACGGCCATTATTACGCTGTCGCCGTCATGGAGCGCCTGGGCCTGCTCGACAAAGGGGGTTTGGTGCGCATTGGCTTCGTTCATTACAACAGTGAGCAAGAAGTTGATCGCGTTCTTGAGGCACTCTCCCATCTTTCTGCCGGACGCGCGCCGTAGACGAGGCTTGCCTGAGCCAGGGTTGGCCGGCTGCCACTTTGGGCAAACCCTTGTACTAAATTCGCCCGGCGGCACGGTCGCCGGGCGTTCTCAGAGAATGGCGCCATCTTATTGACACTGCATACGTTGTATGCCATAATGCCTCTGTCATACAATTAATTCGCAGCTTAGCTGCACGCCATCCTAAAAAAGAGGAGGTGGTGCTTATGGATAGTTATTATGCCAAACGCACCGTAGCGCTACCTTCTCGAGTGAATAAGTAGCGCTACGGTGCAAAAGAGAAGCCCTGTGATGATTCACAGGGCTTCTTGCTTTTCTACTGCTTGTTCTGACCGTTCAGGCGTCAGGGTCGGAGCGTGCTGCCACCGGGTGTGGGCGGTGGTGGTGGCGGCGGCTCAGGCGTCGGACTTTCTGCCGGCTCGGCCGTTGGCACAGCCTCCGGCGGCGGCGCAGGAGCCTCTGCCTCTGCTGCTTCTTGGGCCTCGGCCGCTGCGGACGCTGCTGCTGCGGCGGCAGCCTCTGTGGGCGTCATTGCCGGCGGCGCTGCGTCGGCGGCGGCCGCTTCTCCATCACGCGCGGGGACATTCAGTACATCCCCAATCCGCACAATATTGGCATCTATGATCTGTGGATTCGCCGCGCGCAGCGCCCAGAAGGAGACGCCAAGATTTCTGGCTATCTTGATCATGTAATCACAGGCGCCGACGATGTAGGTGTCTCCCAGGTCTTGCCCCGGATAGAGGTCACAGTTAAAGGAAACAGGCGCTACCGCGGGCGGGGCTGCTTCTTCGACAGCTGCCGATGGTTCAACCGTGGGCTCAATCGTCGGCTCTGCCGTTGGTTCCATCGTCGCCGTGGGCTCCAACGTCGGTTTGACGGTCGCCGTCGGTTCGACGGTCGCTGTTGGCTCAGCCGTCGGTTCCGTAGTGGCCGTGGGTTCTGCTGTCGGTTCTTGCGTGGGTTTAGCGGTCGCCGTTGCCGTCGGCTTCTTCGTCGCTGTCGGTTTAACGGTCGCTGTCGCTCTGACGGTCGAGGTCGCTTCGGCGGTCGCCGTGGGCTCTTCAGCCGGTTCAAGCGTCGCCTTGACGGTCGCTGTCGCTTCGACGGCCGCTTCCTCTGTTTCCTCAGGTTCGGCGGATGTCTCTGGCCCACCAATCATATTCGCTTTGTCAACTTCGTCGGATGCGCAGCGAAATCCGATGCTGTCGCCTGATTCCGCGGGCGGCGCGGGAAAGCGCACGGAGGTGCTGGTGAAATTGCCGGTGTCGAACCAGGATCCACCACGAACGACCTTGTTGTCGCCGCTTTCCGGTCCTGTTGGGTTCCTTTCCGGAGAGCTGCCGTAGTAGTCGGGATCATACCAATCACCGACCCACTCCCAGAGATTGCCGGCGACATCGTAAAGACCCGCGGAGCTGCGCCCGTCTTCGTAACTGCCAATCGGGCCCGTAAACTCATACCCGTCATCATAGTCAGCGTTCGCCTGCTGCTCCGGGCAGTTTACATCACAGAAATTGGTGATATTGCCGTTAAAATCGTCGCCCCAGGGGTAGAATTGTTTTTCTCCGGACTCGAAATTCCAACCGGCTGCCAATTCCCATTCTGCTTCCGTAGGCAAACGGTCGCCGCGTGCCGTGCAGTAAGCGTTTGCGCCAAACCAACTGGCCCCCGAGACAGGATGGGTTAACAGCTCTTCCTCTACGACAAACAGATCGCCGTCTAGTTCGATTGCGCTGTCCTCAAGGTTCAGGCAGTCTTCTCCATCGCAACTCTCTTCTATGGCCCCCAGTTCATTGATAAACGCCAGGAATGATTCATTGGTCACTTCATATAGATCGATGGCGAAGGGATCAAGTTGTACCGTGTGCACAGGTTGTGAAGCATTAAACCAGCTTATCTCACATCCGCTGCGGAAGAGATCGCATTCAGCCAGCATATCTTCGGCCGGCTCACCCATTTCAAATGTGGTGGCGTCAATTGATACCATTTCGGCCGTTTTGCCGTCGCCCGCGGCCGTGCCGGAATCTTGAGCGGCTACGCCGCTTGCCGCCGCCAGAAATAGGGCTGCTACCATGATGAGTAAAAGCCATCTGTTACTAACTTTAAGTACTGCCATGATTCTTTTCTCCCTTCTAGGGATATGAGGGTTTACACAGGCCGGAGTGATTAAGCTCCGGCCCGTGATACTAGAGATGAAATTTGCCGATTAACGCGGCGCTCGCGAATCCCATCTGATATCACCGTCATCGGTGAATCCGGTGACGTCCACTTCAATGCCATCACTGAAGTCGGAGATGGAGATGTCGTCAACACCAAAGACTGTCCAGGCGCCCCAATCCGGGAACTTCATGCCCATCCATAGGTGATAGTAGCTGCCTGCTTCGATGTAAACAGTCTCTTTACGACCGAGATGATTACAGCGGCCATCGCCATTGGCACATACGTAGGCATCCGGGAAAAGCTCACGCCACTCTGTCACGCTCGAAGGATCGGCTGAATCACCGAATCCGTACCAGGCGACGCTGTTGAACTCACTCTCCACAGCGTGTTCCCAGGCGGTGATATGCGTCTGCACCCAATATTCACCGGAAACCAGATCGGAGCCGACCTGCTGCGACATGCCCGCGAACTGTGAACCGGAAGAACCGGTGCGGAAGAAATAGCCTACAGCCGGATTTAGCCCGTCACTGCTGCCGGCCTTTGTGTAGTCCATGCTGGCGAAGTGAACGGACCAGCCGGGGCTCAAAGCGGGTGTGGGAACATTCCAGCCGTCCGGATAGCCGTTATTCCAGACAGAGAAATCCCCATTGTAAAGATACTGTGGGGTCTTTACATTTTTCGTCGGTTGTTTGATATTTGCTGAGGTATCGTCATAGGTTACAACCGCGAACCCACCGGCAAACGCCGCAACGGAGACGACGATGCCCAGCAACACTGTTAGGACGATAGCGATTCTTAACTTGCTCATGCGTGATTGCTCTCCTTTTTATCACCGTAAATAAACACAATCAAAAAGACTCTTCGTAAATCTTTTTCGTCAAATTTCATCTCATAGTGCCCTCCAACGAAAATGCGCTGTCTCGGGGAGTTCGTGCCCGTAAAACAAAAGACGCATAAGCAAAACTCACTCCTGTTGTTTACAAAACATTCAAGTAACGAACATGTTGCCACAACTACCCGGAAAGGAACATGAATGGCCCGTGAAATGAAAGCGGGCCATCCATAAAATCTTCGTGAATTCTATTTGTGGGCCATTTTTGCCGGTGGTGGCGCATCGTTTGGGGAGGTGTCGCGGGACGAGAGGGTTAGGGTGTAAAACTCGCTGTCTCCGTATACGCGCTTATCGAAAATGGAGAGAAGATAATCTGGCGATTGCGCTGCAAGGGAACATCGTCCCCATCCGGGTACTCGAACTCCCGCTCGTTATCAGCGTCTTGATGCAAGACGGCCAGGAGATTCTCACCGGCCATCCCTGAGGGTATCGTCACGCGGCTGTCCCGGTTGACGCCTGCCGGGAGCCAGGTCTGACCAATTATTTCGCCCGGCTGCCCATTTTCGGCTTCTTTGTAAACCACCAGCCATGTGTCCAGGTCGGTGACCACCAGAGGGATGGTTACCTGGTTCTTCTCTCCCAGGGCTTGATCACGCGTGATCAGGTAGTTGCCGGGATTGGTATTGACGATCGTCGGCGGGATAGGTTCCCCGTTATAAGTCGCCGCCGGATCGGCCAGGGGAAAATTGAACTCGGCAGGATTGTTGGTCTCCTCATGCAGCGCCAGCGAAATGAGCGGCGTGATCGCTGATCCGCTGAGGTCCGCTTCCAACAGCGGGTTGATGCCTTTGCTTACACGCTTGGAACCAATGATGCGATCCGATTGGCCTTCTTCATTGACATTGAAGATGACCACCCAGCCCGGTTGCTCGCTAATCACATGCTCAAAGACCAGTTTTCCATCGATGATCGGCTGATCATAGAGAAAGATATCGGGCGGCAGTTCCACGGTGAACAAGGCCCTTACCGGTTCGCCGGTTTTTAATACAGGAAGATCGGTGGCCGGACTGAAGCCGCCGGGGCGTTCGTTGTCTTCGTAGAGGATGGCGGCCAATTCGGCCGTTGCCTCCTGCCAGTTTATGGGAAACGCCAGATCAACCGTGCGCCCTTTGTCCAGCGGCGTTTGGCCGATTGGTGGCCCGAGGGTCTCGTTGTCAAGCGTGTGGATTACAAGCCAGTTGGGTGACAGCGTAAAAACCTCATCCACGCGGATCAAGCCGTCCTGGGCGATAGTCTGATCGCTGATGGTGATGGACGGTAGAGGAAGGTCTAGCTCAACGGCAAATGTCTCGGCCACCTCACCCGCGCCGCCGGTAGCGGGCATGTCCGTTCCTGGATATTCGAATTCCCCGCTGATGCCACCGTCCAAATGCAAGCGGGCATGCAGCGTCGTTGTCGCCGCGTAGGGGTCGATCTGGACCGTCAGCGCGACCTCTTCAGCGGCGGGGACTGCCTCATGGCCCAGGAGGGCGCCGGGCAGGCCTTCGTCATCGGTAAACAGGGCCAGCCAGCCTGGTTCCGCACTGATCACAGAGTCGATGGCGATGCTGCCCGCTTCCGTGAGTGTTTGGTCGCCCACCGTGACTGCCGGCGTTATGGGCGTGGGCTCCGGTGTTACGGTTGGCAGCGGGGGCGTGGTGGCCGTTGGTGACGGGGCGACTTCCGTCTCCGCCGCTGTGGGCGTGGGTCGCGCTTCATCTACGCTGACCGGCGTGGCCGATGCCGGGGGCTGGTCTGCCCCCTGGGAGCAGCCGATAAGAAGTGCCGATAATACCAGCCAGAGCGTGCCAATTTTCTTGATCGTCATGCCGTCGATACCCGTTAACCTCAATCTAGGCAGGATTGTAAACACACAGTTGCTTTTTCTCCAACCTGGGCGGTGTTATCTCATTTCTTTTTGGTATGGTGCACGAAGGGACCTGCCAGCCGCTTGCCGGCATGCAGGGGAAGCAGGCAGGTCGCCTTTCAGGTTTGCTGCGTGACTCTTTCTACCATTTTCCACCGGTCCGGCGATTCAAGCTTCTTATTGCGATGACAAGTAAGGGCCGGGGCAATACATTGTTTAAACTCGCTGACAGGAACTTCATCGTGCCGGTTGAAATCAATGCTCCTATCTTCAAACATAGGTTGCTCCACCTTTTCGGCCGCACTAGCAGCGGGCGCGACGCGCGCGTACTGTGCCGGTGAAAACGGGTGTCAGTCAGGCCATGATACTTCACCAAGCGCTGCCGTCCAATTCTGGCATCTCTTGGCGGAATATCAAGGAAGCTCATCACGGCCGTGGTCCGCAGCGCTCCAAATCATCTTTCCATCGCTAATCAACTCAATCGTGCCCTGCTGATCTGTGCGCCAGACGGCCGCTCCTGTCTCGGCGATGCGCCCCAAGGTCTCCTCGTGGGGATGCCCATAGCGCTCGCCGCCGGCGGAGATGACGACGATCTGCGGATCTACCGCCCGCAAGAATTCGCGGCTGCTGGCTGTGTTTGAACCGTGGTGCCCTGCTTTGAGTACAGCGGCCTGCACGTCTTGCCCATTTTTGAGCAGCATCTGTTCGGCCGTTTGCCCCGCATCCCCGGTCAATAGGAGTGAAAAGTCCGCGTAAACCAGGCGCATAACAACCGACGCGTCATTGTCCGCGCTGCTGCCGGGCAGGGCGCCGGCGTGTAGAATCTCGATCCGCACATCCTGGCCGAAGGTGATCGTCTCCCCGGCGCGCGCGACGTGAACAGGCGTGTTGGCCTGCTCGGCGGCGGCGACAAAGCCGTAGTAGCCCGCGCCCGAATCCGTATTTGCGCCATTGGTAACGATCTGGCCGACGTCATAACGCTCAAAAAGATCGATCAACCCGCCAACATGATCCACGTCGGGATGCGTAGCCACGACGAGATCGATTTCCTTGTCCCAAAACGGCATCTGCTCACCGATGCGGCTGAGCAGGAGACTCGGATACTGCCCGCCGTCAACCAACAGCTGTTTGCCGTCCGGCCCCTGGATCAGGATCGCGTCTCCCTGGCCAACATCCAGAAAGGCGACATGCAGGTTCCCGTCCGGCCGCTGCCACACCCAACTCATGCCCAGGATGGCCACAGTGAGCAGTCCCAGGAGCCCTGTTCTGCGCATCCGCGTAGCGGGTTTTCGGCCGGGCAGCGTTTCTTCTGTTCCCCTGCTGCCGCGCAGCAGCCGGGTGGCGGCGGCGATAAGCAAGTAGCATGCGGCGAGGCCGGCGGGTGAAAGGGAGATAGAGAGCGTGGCCGGAGTCAGGGAAGCGAAGGCGCGCACCAGCCCGATCGTATAACTGAGCAGCAGCCAGGCGATCCAGGCCGGAAGCTGGCCCAAGAGCGGGGAGAGCATGCCCAACAGCGTGGCCGCGCCGCCGAAGCTCATGATGCCCGGCTGCGCGGGCAGGATCAGCAGGTTGGCCAGTGGGCTGACCAGGGAAAGGGTATCAAAATGGTAGAGCATAAGCGGCAGGGTCATGATCAGCGCGGCCATCGTGGTGAGGAAGATCTCGGCGATGAAGCGCGTGGGCGCTTTGCTCTCTTCGGCTCCCAGCAGCGGCGCCAGACGGTTCTGAATCCCCTTCTGCCACGGTCCGACATAGAGCATCAGGCCCATCGTCGCCGCGAAGCTGAGCTGGAAACCCACATCCCAGAGGATGTAAGGATTGAGTAGGGTCATGAAGAAAGCGGCGCCGAGGAGCGCCGCGGGCAGAAAGGTGGGCCGGCCGAGTAGAGTGGCAGCGACGATGAAAAGGGCGGCCATGACGGCCGCACGCACGACGGAGGCTTCGGCGCCGACAAAAAGAGTGTAGAGAACGATGCCGGTCAGCGCGATCCAGGCCGCCTTCCGCGGCCCGACGATCTGGCGCCCGCCGTTCAGGAGCGCGCCGGCAATGATGGCCATATTAAATCCGGATATGGCGATGATGTGCGTCATGCCCGTATCACGAAAATCCGCTTTCAGGTCGGAGGGGATGGCGTGCTCGTCGCCCAGTAAAACACCCGAAAGGAGCGCAGCCTGCGGCTGCGGCAGCAGGGTGTTGATCGCCCGTTGGGCACGTCCGCGCAGAGCCGCGAGCCCATGCATGAGCGGGTTTCCCTCCTGCGTGGACTGCACTTCGACGGCGTGCCCATCCATGGTGGCGTAGATACGGCGGCCGGCAAGGTAGCGCACATAGTCGAAAGCCGCCATATTCTGCGGTTCCTCCAAGGTACCACTGGCCCGGATGCGTGTGCCGTATTCAATAAGGGGCCAGCGCTGGGTGCGCAGGAGGACCTTCCCTTGCACAGCGTGTGCGCCGTTCTCGGCGAGAAGGATCTGTTCGCTTTCGACGGTGAGATTTTGGAAGGTCTCATGTAGGTCAGGCGGTTTACTGACCAGGCCGCTGACGGCAGCTTCTCGGCCGTTATAGAAGGCGACATGCCCGGCGTCGATGATCGGCTGCGCCAGGTTGAAGCGCGCTGCGCCGCAGCATACGGCCGTGAAGACAATTATTGGAGGTAGAAAGGAGGGGTGACGGCCCAGCAAGATCGCGGCGGCGATGCCCAGCAGCCCGAGGGCGGCCCACAGCGGCGTAGACAGAGAAAGCGAAGATGCTACCCCGATCCCCGCAAGCCAGCCAACCGCCCAATAGATCAGCGTCACGACCCGCGCACCCCCGCTGCCAGGAGCCAACAATACACCGGTACTTTATCAGAGGTTGCAGCGGGTGAAAAGAGGAAACGGGCAGCGGTTTGCCACTTTTCCCTCCCATGCTTAATCCTTGCGGTTGTGCGCCTCCCCTGATGATTCAATTCAAAGAATTCGCGCTTTGAGGTAGAATCCCGCCTTTGGAGCGATCCTGATCGCAGATATCTGCTACCGCGAACGACTTTCTCAGTGCGGCGCAAAACGGTCCCACCGGGTGACCGCCAGGTGTTTGTGGTCTTGATCATGGGTTAGAGTAAACAGTGGCCGTACAATGACAATCGCAAGCAAAGAACGACATAAACAGCAGGATAATTTTGACTTAATCTGGCAGCGTTTTCCGGAGAGATATACCAGAAGTTCTTCCGTCTGGTGGTATATCATGCTCATGCCCAAGCAGGCGGAGGGCTATGGTCCCAAGCAGGCCATGTTTTCATTGATCTCTATGGCCGGCGACACTTACCAGGTGAACCACGTCAAACATAGAGGCTTTGATCGCCGGATCACGCTCGCCGGCGAGGAAGAACATCTGCATACCGCCGCCCTTGGCTGGTATTTTGACGGACAAGAGAAGCACAAGAACCTCGTTCACGAAGAAGCCCCGGCCGTACTCTCCCCGCAGGGCTCTATCAAGGGTTGGGGGGAAGCGGAAGACGGCAGAAGGCTGGGTGGGGAGTTCAGCGCCCATGGGGACAAACCGTTTGGCCTTCACGGTGAATTTGTGGGCCGGAACGGCGGCGCCAACTTTGAGGCGTGGGGCGATCCCTATTCCAACTGTACCTCTCCCGGCTTTGTTTATGATTATGATTACAAAGTCGGCGGCTTTCACATTGTCTCCTGGCGTCATCTGCGCTTCGCCGGTGAGTTCACGTCGCCGAAGGGTACGGAGTCAGTGGAAGGGATTGGGTACTTTCAGCGTGTCTGCTTCAATGTTCCTCTTTTCCCCTGGAAGTGGATTTGGACCTCTTTTGCCGATGGCAGTATCTTTTCGACGACGATTCCCTATGCGGGACTGCAGTTGTTTAGAAGAAGGGATCGCCTTTATCCCGATGCGTTAGAGCGGGCCACACTGCCGGCTGTTAACGGCGGCTTCTTTCACCCGGCCGGCGCGCGCGACCCGGTGAATTTTACGAAATCAAGCGTGACGCCCACCGCTGGGGATCCCTTTCCCAGTTTCGCCGTAGAATGCAGCTCGCCGGCCGGCGACTTTATCCGTTTTCAGGTCGCGCCCTACAGCCACTTGCAGTATTTGCTGCACCGGCCGATCCTGCGCGGTATGGCGGACTCCTGTTTCAATTACAATGAATTCCCGTTCCGCGTGACCAACCTGGAAGGCCGCATCAACGGCAAGACGATTAACAGCCAGGTCGTGGGGGAAGGGTTTGGAAACTGCGAATACACGTGGGGGCTGTACTGGTAGCGCCGGCCTCTCGCCCCCAGATTCAACGGTCAGTACAAGATGGGTTCCCCTGCGGCCCAATTTTGACGACTGAGAATGAAACGAGGGGACGCTCCTGCAACCTGTGTGTATAATGATTAGATGACCGAGATCGCGAACAGCAGGCCCCTCATTCTGGCCGTGGATGACAATGCTTATACCCTGCGCCTAGTTGAGCATGCGCTGCGTACGGCCAACTTCAAAGCGCTGGCCGTAATGTCCGGTGAGGATGCGCTGCAGGCGATATCCAGCACAGGGCTGCCTGATCTGGCCATCGTCGATCTGCATATGCCGGGCGGTATCAGCGGCTTTGAGCTTTGCCACAGCGTACACCAATTCAGCGATCTGCCCGTGATTATGCTCACCGCCGCCGGCGACGAAGGCACCATCCTGGAGGGACTGGAAAAACATGCCGAAGATTATGTGGTGAAGCCATTTACTCCAGGTGAACTCGTCGCCCGTGTCAATCGCATCCTGGGACGTATGGGGCGCATGAACTTTCCGTCCACGCCGCAAATTCAAGTTGACGACCATCTGCGGATCGATTTCCCCGGCCGCCATGTCCTGGTCGACGATGAGCCCGTTTCTTTGACGCCGACGGAGGCGAAATTGCTCCATATCTTGCTGCGCCAGGCGGGAGAAGTGGTAACTACCGATTACATCCTGCGCCGCTTGTGGCCCGGCGAACCTGCCTTTGAAGACCGTCTCCATGTTCATTTACACCGTCTGCGTCGTAAACTTAGCGGAGACAAGAGCCAGGTTCAACATGACTACATCGCTTCGGAGCGGGGCAAAGGGTATATGTTCTTGCCTCAGGTGAGCTCCTAATTCTATTCTACGCTGCAGCGGCGGCCGGGCAGCGAACTGCCATGACGATAACGATTGAACATATCAAGCAGGCGCTCGATTTGCCGTCATTTGATGCCCAGGTAGCGCATGGAAAAATGGCGCCAGTTACGCGGCCGCTAGTCAGGCCCCGATCCTTGAGCGGCAGCCCCCGCCTGGGGGGCGTACTGCTCCTGCTATATTACAAAGATAGCTCGCTGCACATCGTCTTGACTCGGCGCCGCGACGATTTGAACGCGCACGCCGGCCAGATTTCCTTTCCGGGGGGTAGAAACGAAGAGCCGGAAACGCTGCTGGCTACCGCGCTGCGTGAGACGGAGGAAGAGGTTGGTGTCGCCGCGGCCGATCTGGAAGTTCTAGGCGCGCTGACGCCAATCTATATACCCCCGTCAGACTACTGCGTATTTCCCTATGTCGCCTGGTACGGCAATGGAAAACAGCCCGTCTTCAACGCCGCCCCGTGGGAAGTCGCCGAGATCATCGAGGCGCCTCTTGCCCTGATCATGGATGGCGCATCGAGGAGCGAAACGCCCTGGAATCTAGGGGGTCATGAGCTGAGCGTGCCCTATTATGCCGTGCAAGAGCATAAGGTTTGGGGAGCCACGGCCATTATGCTCAGCGAATTCATCGAGCGTCTGCGGGTAATCCTGCCCCAGCCCTAAGCCGTTTGCGCTTCGATTTTGAACTTGCCGGGCGCGCCATTGGCTGTTGGGCGAGGCATGCCTCCATTATGACGTGGTGCGTCAAAATGCTTGTGCCCGCCGCGCAACTCGTACTATAATTCAGACAAGAAACCTCACTATCCGGGATCCGTGCAAACAAATGCCCAGCTGGCAAAGGAGCGAAGAGCATGCGCTTAGGCAAAGATCTTGAGAACAAGCCTATCATTAGCGTAACCGATGGGAGAATGCTTGGACGTACCAAAGATCTCTATCTGAATTCAGAGTTGACGGAAGTGGCTGGTCTCTTCGTGGGCACTGAGGGTGTTATCCGGCGCACGGAACGGATTATTCCAACCGATCGCGTTGTTCTCTATGGCATAGACGTGATCCTGGTTGAAGATCCTGAGGTGGTGACCACCACCAAGGCGATGCCGGCATCAGATAAATGGCATCGTCTTTCCCACCTGCATGGCCGGGAAGCGCAGACGCCTGGGGGGACGAAGCTGGCGACTCTGGATGACATCATGCTTGATGAACAGGGCGCTGTCTCCGGATTCTCCTTGTCGCGTGTCTTTGTGACAGGCCCGCTGGCTGAGAACCCCTTCATTCCCAGAACTGTTGTTGTCGACCCGTTCCAAAGAGGGGACGTGCTTCTCGTGGATTTTCCGCAGCTGGAAGCGTTGTTTGCCGACGTAGATGAAGAAGAACCAGTTCCCGAAAAACCTGTTCCCGAAGAAGTGAGTGATGGGGGAAATGGCGTTGATTCGGAGCCGGAACCACCTTCCAAAGAAGAATAGTCTTGCAGAACCAGGCCTTCAGCACAACGGCTGTCGGGCGGACATGATCCATTTCTAACCCATTGATTTTTTTCAGCAGGCGTAATAAACGAATTGACGCAGGAGGAGCGGAAAGAGTATGAGCAGCAACGGATCTTTTGGTTTTGAACTCAATGAAGAACAGCAGATGATTCAGGATTTGGCGCGCGATTTTTCGCGCAATGAGATCGCGCCGGTCGCTGAACATTACGACAAGTCGCATGAGTACCCGTGGCCGGTGATCAAGAAAGCGCAGGCGTTGGGTTTGACGACGATGAACACGCCGGAGGAATTTGGCGGACTTGGGTTGAGTATGTTTGAAGAATGCCTGGTCAACGAAGAGCTGGCCTGGGGCTGTTCCGGGATCAGCACGGCGATTGGCGTGAACAGCCTGGGGATGCTGCCTATTCTCATCGCCGGCAGTGATCAGCAGAAAACGGAGTTCGGCAGCCGCATGGCCGGCGGCGGCTTGTGCGCCTACTGTGTCACGGAGCCGGAGGCGGGTTCTGACGTAGCCGGTATCCTGACCACGGCCGTGAAAGATGGCGACACCTATATCCTCAGCGGCAACAAGACCTTTATCACCGGCGCGACAAACGCCGATTTTTTCACCGTACTCGCCTACACCGATCCTGAGCTGCGCGATACGAAGAACCGCCACAAGGGGATGAGTTTCTTCGTCGTCGACCGGGAATGGGAGGGTGTCAGCGTGGGCAAGCCTTTCGATAAGCTGGGGCAGCACGCATCGGACACGGCCGAAGTCATCTTTGATCAGGTCAAAGTACCGGCCTCTCACCTCCTTGGTGAGGAAGGGAAAGGTTTCTATTATGCCATGGGCGTCTTTGATCACAGCCGTCCTTCCGTGGCCGCCGGCGCCGTTGGTGTGGCCCAGCGAGCGATGGATGAAGCGGTGCGGTACGCCAAAGAACGGTCTGCTATGGGCCGGCCGATCTGGCAGTACCAGGCGATCGGGCACATGATCGCCGATATGGCGATGCGTATTGAGGCGGCGCGCCTGCTGGTCTGGAAATCTGCATGGTCTGTTGACAGCGGCAGTAAGAACACGACCGCCGCCGCATTTGCCAAAGCTTACGCCGCCGATATGGCGATGAAGGTTTGTACTGATGCCGTGCAGGTCTTTGGCGGCTATGGGTACATGTCCGAATATCCCGTTGAGAAGCTGATGCGTGACATTAAAATCTACCAGATTTACGAAGGAACCAGCCAGATCCAGCGCGAGATCATCGTGCGTGCCTTGTTCCGCTAGATCGACCAAATCGAGTGGACCTATTGCGATCTCGGGGCTGGAAACAAGCGTGATCCGCAAATTGGTCCACTCTCTGTTTCTTGCCGGCCACTTCCTGTGAGACGCCCCTCTTTTCTGACCACTCTGTTGGTTGCCGTCCCTGAGTGCTCTATAATTGTGAAGTAATGTACAAATCGTTGGTTCTTCTGACCATGGCCCTGATCGTCCTAGTGGGGAGCAGCTGCGGCCGTGCAAGTCAAGAAACGGCGCGGTCTGATATCCAGATTAAGATGACGGCCATTCCCTTTCCCGCAGCAATCGGTGAATCGCGGCTCGTCATCCAGGTTATGGACAATCTGGGCCGGCCCATTGACGATGCCTCACTGATTATCAAGGGGGATATGACGCACGTGGGCATGGTTCCGGTGCTGGCGGAGGTGGACGGGGGAGACGCTGAGGGCGTCTACAATGTGCCCTTCGAGTGGACGATGGCCGGAGATTGGGTGGTGACTGTCGAGGCGCTGCTTGCGGACGGTTTGCGGGCGAAAGAACGATTTGACATCTCCGTCCTCACTGTCGATGACGCCGTGTGCACTGAACATGAGCCGGAAGGATAGCGTTTACCAGCCACAGCCGAAGACGAACGTCTTGTGGTGGCCGGGAATCGGCCGTTTACTGCGCTGGCGCCACGGCCGTTTGCTGGGCCAGCTGCTTCTGCTGCTTGTCGCCGCGCTAATTATCTACGATGGCTTCACTGGACCGCAGTTCGCGCCCGAAAATCTGGCGACCAATATCGTCTGGCTGCAGTATCGTGGTTTTGTCATGCTGGCCTTGCTCCTGGCCGGTAATCTTTTCTGTATGAATTGCCCCTTCACCCTGCCCCGCTCGCTTGCCCGGCGCTGGAGCATCCGTGGGCGCCGCTGGCCGCGGCAGCTGCGCAGCAAATGGCTCGCCCTAGCCGTCCTTTTCTTCTACTTCTTCTTGTACGAGTGGCTTGACTTGTGGGGCAGCCCCTGGTTCACCGCCTGGATCCTCGTCGCTTACTTTGTCAGCGCCCTGGTCCTGGAAATGTTTTTCAGTGAGTCCCCATTCTGCAAATATGTTTGTCCATTGGGTACCTTCAACTATGTGGGCAGCACCATCTCGCCGCTGCAAATCACTGTTGCTAGCCAGGATGTATGCCGGACGTGTGCGGGGCACGAATGCGTCAACGACCGGCGTGACAGCGCCGGCAGCTGGCAAATGCTCGGCTGCGGTACGGAGTTGTTCCCCCCACAGGTGACCAGCAACCTGGACTGCACGCTGTGCCTTGACTGTGCGCGCGCCTGCCCCTACGAAAACGTCGCCCTCTCGCCGCGTCCGCCACTGTATGAGCTGCGGCAGCCGAACGCCTGGCCGCGCCGCTGGGATATCAGTCTGCTCGTCTGGTTCTTTACCTTTGCCGCGCTCAGCAACGCTTTCGGCATGACGCCGCCCGTCTATTCCAGCGCCGCCTGGCTGTCCGCTGTGCTGCAGACGAGCAATGAAGGGCTGCTGCTGCTGATCATCTTTTCCGTGCTCAACCTCTTGCTGCCTCTGTCCGTTGGCCTCTTTGCCGCCTGGTTGAGCCGTTCGTTCGCCGGCGTCGAGGAGCCCCTGCGCATCAGCTTCAGCAAGTTCACACCGCTGTTGGTGCCCATAGGTTTCGCTGTCTGGTTTGCCCATTACGGCTTTCACTTTGCCACCGGCGCCTTGGCCATCGTCCCCGCGACACAGAATTTTCTGATCGATCATGGTGTTTCGCTGTTTGGGGCTGCCCCAAACTGGCAGCTGAGTGCGCTGCTGCCCTTCTCCTGGCTGCTGCCGCTGCAGGTGCTCTGCGTGGTCCTCGGTTTTGCGGGCAGCTATTTTGTGCTGGGCGACATCGGCCGTCATGAGGATTCACCCTTTGCCGCCCAGCTGCCCTGGCTGCTCGTGCTGCTGGGTATCGCAGTGGCCGCCATCTACCTGTTCACCCTGCCCATGGAGATGCGTGGCACCGGATTCATGCATTAGTAAGAGTGGAACAATGAAACGAACTATGATTCAAATTTTTGCCCTATTTGTCATCGCCCTGCTGATCGCCGCCTGCGGCAGTCAGCAGGTGGACCCGTCCCAATTTCGCGGTACGGTCCTGCCCACGCCCATCCCCGCGCCCGATTTCTCTCTGAAAAACGGAGTTGGCGAAACGGTCAATCTCAGTGACTTTGAAGACGAGATCGTCCTTCTCTACTTTGGCTACACGTTTTGTCCCGATATCTGCCCCACAACGTTGTCCGAATTGAAAAAGGTCCAGCAGGAACTCGACGAAAAGGGTGAAAAGATACAGGTCGTCATGGTTACCGTGGATCCCGACCGGGACACGCCGCAGAAGCTGGCCGAGTATGTCACGCATTTTCACCCTGATTTTGTCGGCCTATCCGGAAACAAAGCGGAGATCAATGCCGCCGGCGAGGGCTATGGGCTCTACTATGAACAGCACGAGGGGTCTGCAGCGACAGGTTACCTGGTGGACCATACGGCGCGCGTTTTTGTTGTCGATTCCCAGGGAAATTACCAGCTATCTTTTAGCTATGGCACGCCGGTCGAGGACATTGTCCATGATTTGCGCCTGCTAATGCGCAGCATGTAAGTAGCATAGAGAAGCCCGCGATAGGGTGCTGCCGCGAAAGGGCGGCTTTGTTTGCGCGGGCACAAGGTAGAACGAAAAAAGCCGAACCCCTTCATTTTGGGGCCCGGCCTTTTTTCAATTCAGAGAGCGCGTTTACTCACCCGTGATCGTGAAGAGCATGCCGTTCGATCGGCCGAATATGTCGGGGAAGAACTCCTGATAACCGACGGCGGGCATCACCTGGTACTCACCGGGAATAACCGGCTGCAAGTAGTACGTGTACTGATAGCTGCCGGCGGGCAAGAAATCAGACAGGAAAACCACTTTTTCATCGCGGTACTCGACGCGGTTGAAGTACCACCAGCCCCAATACCCGTAAGGAAACGGCGCGTCTTCCTGGACCATGCCGCCGGCGAGTTGGGCGCTGTTGATATCCAGATTGGGATCTATGCCCTCGGCACCGGACGGGATAGGATCTTCGATCACGGCGTAGAGGAGATCAGTGGGAGCGATGATGTTTAGTTCGACGCGTACCTGCTGTCCCGCGGCGATCTCTTCGATGGGTTCGCACGTCTCTTCCTCCGCGTCGCAGGCGGCATCATAGTAAGTGCGCTCAACGGTCAGGCCCCTGCTGGTTGCCTCAACTGCATCAGCGGGAATGAAACTGTTCAAGTACATGGTGTAGTAGAGACGGCCGTCCCCTTCCCCACGCTGGAAATCGAAGAAATTCGTCTCTTCCACTTCCAGATTCCCTATAGGCACGGAAAGGGCATCGCTTGTGGCGATGTTTGCGCTGTTGAATGTTCCATTGGCGAAGGGCGTGCTGTTGACGTTGAGTTGGTAATCAAAATCCGCGTCAAGTTCGCCGGAAGCGGCCATCCACTCGCTGAGTCCGAAGATGTTCCAGGCGGTTTCATGGGCGGTTGACCACGTTTCGGCCGTGCGCGCCAGCATCAGCCAGCGCACCGCCGGCGCCGCCAGGGCGCTCTCCGGTTCTACGCGGGCCAGAGCATTGATCACCATCGCCGTTCCGCGTATATCGCTGCTTAGATTGAAGAAGTCTTGTTCCGCGTCTTCCCAATGCGCACCGCCCGCGCTGACGATCGCCTGGTCATTGATGTCGGCGAGCAGCGTCTCTTGATTCGCGCCCCCGCTGCCCATGAGTTCATAGGCCAGCACCAAGAGGGCCTTGGCATAGGGATCAAGTAAGCCGCGATGGTCGTTGACCAGGGTGTCCACTTCCTCGTTCACGTCCTCACCCGCTTCGGCCAGTACATAGAGGAAAAAGGCCTGACGGTTCGCTTCCCTACGGTCACTGATGTCTTCCATCTCTTCCAGCTGGCGCTGTACGTAAGATCGCCCACCGCTCAAGATCTTTGCGTCAACGCCGTAGCCGTTCTCTTGCGCCTTGGCAAGGGAGAGCAGGGCGTAGGCGGACAACCAGGGATCGCTTTCGTCACTGTAGCACCAACCCCAGCCGCCGCCCCGTTTCTGTGTCTCTTGCAGCGTGGCGATATCTTCTGCGACAGCCTTGGCCAGGGAGGCAGCGAGATCTGGACGGTCGAGATTGAGCTGTTTGATTGTTTGGTCTGTGGCCACATTGGCCAGCAGGCGGTTCGTCGAATCCGACGCACAGGCGGGTAAGATCTCATCCCTTTGCAGGGCTTCCAGGGCGTCCAAAAGCGCCGCCGCCAATGAGGCGTTGAGCTTGAAGTCCACGGAGCCACGCAGCGGGTCGACGTTGGGCGGCAGCAGTACCGCTTCCACGCGGCGGCCCGCGCTGTCCAGTTCACCGGCCGTTCCCGTGAAGTCCTGAGCGTCGTAGCGATAGATGGGAATCAGGTTGTCGGGGCCAACACCAAGTGCTGGCTTTGTGGCGTCACGATAGTCGCCCCCCTGGACAAGGAAAGTCAGGTCGGCAAAGGGCACATCTTCAACGACCACTTCCCAGCGCACAAGTTGGCTGCCGCCGGCGGGAACGGTTATCGTTTGTTCAGCCTCGCCGTTTAAGCTCAACCCATCCGCTTCCAGCGTCACCGCTGCTTCAACGGCCGAGTTGGTGTTGTTGTTGACCACGGCGCCAAGCTGCACGATATCGCCGACGGTGAAGAAGCGCGGCGCTACCGGCCGGACCAACAAGGGCAGGCTGACGACGACGTCTGCCGCGCCTTGGCCCACTTGTGTCTCAGTTGTGACCGCCTTGCTGGAGAGGCGCCAGGTGGTCAGACTGTCCGGCAGAGGGATCTCCACCGTCGCCCGGCCATCGCTGCCTGTCTGCACGCTTGCTTCCCAATAAGCTGTGTCTGGGAACTCGGCGCGCGTTTTGTCTTCTTCTTCGTCCCCCAGGCGTGCTACGGCCTCTTCGGCGACATCTCCGCCGCCCCCTCCGCCAAGGCCGCCCCCCTCCAGGGGCACTTCTATTGGCAGTCCTTCGCCGGAGACAAAAAGGCCGCTGCCGACCTGGCTGCGATAAGCCTGCGGGCTGTAGAACGCCTCCAGGATAGGCGGCGCGTTGTCCTCTTTGAGCGTGAGGACGGCCAGGTCAACCATGGCCAGCGAAAAGTCGGCGCTGACGGGGCTGCCCTGCTTATCGGTGACGAGGACATCATAGATGGCCGTGTCACCGGGCTCAAAGAACAATTCCTGCGGCGTCAGTGTCACCTGCAGATCAAACTGGTTGGGCGCAACCGGGATTTCAACGATGCCCAGGCGAATATCCGCATAAGGACCCTGCTCATCATCACGCGTCACCGGTTTCACAGCGATGACGGAGACGAAGACATTGGGCGCATAGTCCGCCTTGACCGGCAGTTCGAGGACGGTGCTCCCGCCTGCCAACGTGATCACCCGCTGCTCAATCATATTGCCGCGTTCGATGAGCAGCCATGCCTCTACCTCACCGGCAAACGGCGACTGCACCAGTATGCGCGCCGTCTCCCCTGCCTGGTATTGTGACTGATCCGCTTCCAGGTTCATCGTCCGTTGTTTTGGATCCGTCCGCCAGCCGGCAAAGCCCTCATCAATGGCCCAAAGGGAAATTGAGCTCATCTGTTCGCGCCCGGCGCCGTCGGTCAAAGTCGCTGTGGCGATATAGCTGCCACCCTCGGGGGGCACAAAGGTCGCTTCCCCTGTACCATCAGCCGCAGTTGTCAATGAACTGCGCGCAACCTCCGTATCAACCGGTTCCCACTGCGTGCGGTACATGCCGAACTCAGCATTGCGCGACCGTTCCCATTCTCTCTGATAGAAGATCACTTCCACATTTTGATTGCCCAACGGCTCACCGGCCCAATCGACAGTCAGCAAATCAACCGATGTCTCCGTCCCTGCCGCCGGCGCGAAATCAGTCGCGCGGATACCGGCATAGCCATCGGCGGCATGAAAGATGAGGCTTGCATTGGCCGTTACCGGGAATTCGGTCAGGTCAATCACGCGCGCTTCGAGGGTCACCTTGCGGCTGCCCGCCTCAATCTCTTCCAGCAGATCGGGCGGGAGAGGAATCACTAATTGCCCATTCTCATCGGTCGTGCCGCTGCCGTCCAGCAGCCAGCTGCCGAATGGGCCTCCCCCACCAGGGCCAAAAAAGCCGTAATCGACATAATTGAAGCCGCCCCAATCAGCGAAAGCGTAGCGCGCTCCCGGCATATCCGGTTGGTAGGCGTCCTCATAGATAGTCCACTGCACCTCTAGATTCGCCGCCGACCCGCCGAAGAAGTATTCTGCTTCCAACAGCATTTCCGCCGCGTCACCTCGCAGCGCTTCTTCCTTGTCCGGCGTCAGCGTCACCTGGAATTCAGGTTTACGATATTCGGCGACGGTAAAGGTGCGCGACAGATCGATATCTTGTTCATTCACAAAAAAACTGTATGACCCCAACGGAGCATCTTCGGGCAGGAGATATTCACCCCAGAAGAGTCCGCCGGCACTGACCTCGACGCTGATCGTCTCTTCCAACCCATTCTCCGGCGCGTAGTAGTTGAAGGCGCTCAGCTGCAGCTCAAGCGTTTGTTCTTCCGGCAAGAGATAACGGCCGAAATCGTTTTCGCGCAGGATGCCTTTGAAATACACGATGTCGCCGGGCCGGTAGATCGGCCGGTCCGTATAGAGGTAGCTGAAAAGCGCCGGCGGCGATCCATAGCCGTAATTGAGCCCGAGCTGCCAGACATTCGTTTCGCCGGTCCAGCTGCTGGAACTCATGCCGAACTGCGGTTGGCCGGGCTCGCCGCTGATGGCGATCACGCCGCGCGGATAATCTTCTTCAGGGACAAAATCAAAACCGGCAAAGCCGCTGCTGTCTGTCGCTGCCGTCCCGATCTCGTTTCCATCGGCATTGTAGGCGACCAAGACTCTATCGGCAGCGGGCTGCCCGCTCTCCAGGTCCGTTACCCAGACATGCACCTCGTCCGGCATCTGGCTGACAACGACATTTGTGCCGGCAACGACCAAGATATTCTGCTGGTTCTGCCAGTAGCGGAACTCCTCGCCCACCTCGGGCGCGCTGACGGTCAAGATGTAGGCCCCGGTAGGCAGCGTTCCCCCGTCGGCAAGCGAGACGGTGGTCACGCCGATTTCATCCTGCGCTGTGTCTACGGGGAGCGTCCAGGTGCGCAGCGGCGGCGGTAGGGGTATTTCATCCCGGTAACTGTAATATCTTTCCAGATCTGCCAACCCGGAGTCAATCTGGTGTAGACCAACACTCAACTGCGATACATTGCGGTGGATGATCTCCACATCAGTGGGGAAACTTGTGCTGAGCTGGCTCAAATAGTTAGGTAGGTTAAAAGAAGCGACGGGGGCTGCGCCGGGTGTTGTAAAGCGCCATGTATACGCTTCGCCCAGGGTATTGCCGTAAATGTCCGCGGAATCGGCGGGAATTGTGAGCACGTACTGGGAATTCATTTCCAGATCAAAAGAGAGGTTCAAGCTGAAGCTGGAATTGCTGGGATCGAATTCGTCGATCCATTCGTAGTAATCGTAGGAAACATCATCCGGCTGGGGATCGATATTGATGCGGTCCTGCAGCGTCTCCATGTCCATAGAGGAGACAAATTCGATAGAGACGCCGTTCTGCCAGGGGCTGGCTTCTTCGCCATTTGCCGGGTAGGTGCGTTTGACAGCGGGAAAGGGTATGGTAGTGAAGCGTGTGCTCGACACTTTGTCCAACCCGGCCTGGCCGCCGGCCGAACGCGCCGACTGCCCGACTGTCACTTCATACTCCGTTTCCAGATCCAACTGCTCCTGCGGCATCACCACCAGCAGGCGGTCGTCCTCCTGCCACTCGAAGTTGAGGCCGGCGCTGGGGCTCAGCGTCAGCGCGCTCTCTGTACTGGCGCGATCCATGGGCATATTGAAAGTGATGGAGATCGGCCGCGTGGGGGGTACAAGGGACGCGTTGTTGGGCGGCGAGATCATGAGCACGGCTGGATTTTGTGTACTAAACTGCCAGGCAACGTCATCCGGCAGCACGGCGCCATCGACGGCCGTCAATCCTTCCTCCACCGTCACATTGTAAGTGGTCCCGCCGGCAAAGCCCTCAGGACCCGGTTCGAAGCGGTAGATGCTCGTCGATACCCAGTTTCCTTGCCCGTCTACAGCGGGCGCGATCGTCAATGGCTGGGGCAAATTAGATTGCTGCCCCGAACTGGTCAGGGGGACGACGGGGCGATTGAAGATGACCGTGATCGCGCCGTCCGTCTGCACCTTCTCCGTACCCTGATCAGGGATTATCTGGTTGACCGCCAGATCGCCAATGGTGGTCGACGTCATTTCGAAAGCCTGAACCAGCTTTTCGCCCGTGGCCGCTTCTGCTTCCTGGTCAATGCGTACACGGTATTGGGCGTTACGCTGCAGCGCTTTCTGCGGCGTAAAGAGAACGGTATCGGGGCGCGGCCACTCGAAACGGCCGTCGACCAGGGGATCGATCGCCCACGCTTCTTCTACCGAGGCTTGATCCATCGGCTGGTCAAAGCGCACGCTGAAGACGCTGTCCAAGGGTACCTCTTCACCGGCGGCCGGGTCGCTGGCTACCACTTGGGGCGGCCAGTCCGGCGCCAGCGCGACCGGCTCGGGCTGCGCCTCTGCGGTCGCTTCAGGTTCGGCTGCGGGTTCTTCTTCCGCCGCACTGACAGGCGCCGTGGTTGCCGGCGCTTCATCTGTTGGTTCAGTCACTACGCCGTCAGGTTCGGCCGTCGGCGCCGGCTCTTCCTGGCGGCAGGCGCCCAAAAGAAAGAGCGCGGCGGCAAGCAGTACGAAGGAACGAAACAGTAGATTCTTGCTCATGTTAACCAAATCTCCTGCAGTGCTTGGGTTTGAAGGAGTGGTCTGCCTTCCGAGGTTGTGTGCGGCTTTGCCGCAGGCACTGCTTCGCACAACCAGTGTATTGATCACTATAACAGAAGAAACGATACAATTTCAAGAGGCATCGGCCTTAAAGTGGGCAAACGCTCACCCGCTGCCAAGCGGCGTATGGCTATCGTATGCCATCCCACATTATCATGACGAGGAGCGCCATCAAAAGGTTCCCTTGTGCTATACTTTTGATGGTTTGTAGGAACTGCTCATACGTTCCGTTGGGTGAGCGGCTGACGCTAGATGTGGAAAAGAAGTGAGTAATACCCTTATCGAGACAGCGAATCATTCGGCCGACATTGCCTGGATGCGCCTGGCCCTGGAGCAGGCGCTGTACGCCTATGAATTGGGCGAAGTTCCTGTCGGCGCAGTAGCTGTCTACAAAGACAAAATCATCGGTACGGGCTTCAATCGCAAAGAAAGCGATCAAGACCCGACAGCGCATGCGGAGGTGCTCGCTTTGCGCCAGGCGGCGCACTATTTGCGCAATTGGCGGCTCATTGGAGTTACGTTATACTGTACGCTTGAGCCCTGTCCCATGTGTGCCGGGGCGATGATCCAGGGCCGTTTGCAGCGCCTGGTCTACGGCGCAGCGGACACCCGTTTCGGCGCTGATGGAACGGTGATAGAGGTCTTAAGCGAGCCCGCTTTTAACCATCGCGTCCAGGTGACACCGGGCATTTTGGCCGGCGAGGCGGGCGAGCTTTTACAACGCTTCTTCCGCCTTCTGCGCGGGGAGAACCTGTAGAGCGGCCGGCCAGGCTGCTTCGCCCTTTAGGGCGGCAAACGAGATACGGAGAGGTGCCGGAGTGGTTGATCGGGGTGCTCTCGAAAAGCATTGTGGCCGTGAGGTCACCGTGGGTTCGAATCCCACCCTCTCCGCCTTTTTCTAGCTGAACGGCCGCCCAGCTAAACAGCCGGCCAGTCGTTCAAGCGCCGTCTGCCCCCTGCATTCTACCCCACGCGTATTCGTAAGAAGCTGCCTGTCTGCTGCGTCCAATCTATTGGGCTGCGTGATCTTGCTTACAGGGCAATCCCAAGAGCCTTACTAGCACAACGTCATTCTTGAATTAAACGCTGAGTGCTTGAATGATGGTGAATCAAGATGGCCAATAAGGAACGGAACGGTATGAAAGGCCGCAAGAGGGAACAGCGGCGGCAGGAAATGGCCGCCGCGCCGCGCGCGGTGGCCGCGAATCGCCGGTATCGTAGTGCTAGTTCTCGCCGCCGGAACGATACGCATGTTCTGGCGCAACGCGGGGTGCACATCGGCCGGTGAAGCGCACGCCGGCCTTTCTGATCAACTCAACGGCCGGCAGATCTTTCGAACTTACCATGCCATGACCGTAGGTGTCGACGAAATCTTGGGATCTGGCTAAACGATTTACGACGAGGAGTATCAAAAAATGACAGACACCCCAGCAGCAGAGCTTACCCAATTCCGCGCCGAAGTGGACGATTTCTTCCAGTTTCATCCACAATCCCCGCTTGATGACGCGCAGCGTGCCGAGTTTCAGGGACTTCACTATTTTGAGCCCAACGAAGATCTGATCCTCGTGGTTGAGGTTGAACGATTCGCGGCAGAGGAGCCGTTGATTGAGATGAGCACCAATACCGGTGAACAACGACTCTACCGCCGTTGGGGCCGCTTTCCCTTCCTCGTCGACGGTGAAGAGGCGGCGCTCACCATCTACAGCGATCCCAGCGGGCACGAACTCTTTCTGCCCTTCCGCGATGCCACCAGCGGCCGGGAGAGTTACGGATCCGGCCGTTATATGGACAACCACCGCCCCGGCCTGCGCCAGCTACCGGGAGGGAAGCTGGAAGTCGACTTCAATTACGCCTACAGTCCGTACTGTGCTTTTTCCGCGGCCTACAGCTGTCCCCTCCCTCCGGCCGAGAACTGGCTGGCGCTGCCCATTCAGGCGGGGGAACGGAAGTTCAAATAGGGCTGTCCGCACAGGGAGGGGTCAGAGTGCTTGGGCAAGGTCAAGACACCGGCTGATGCTCTACACGCAGACCGCGTCCGCCAAGGAAACATTCCTCAGCAGACGCGGCGCTTTCCCTGTCGTCTTTGTTGTGTAATCTCGCCCCGCTAGATTGCACAGCCAGAGTTACGACTTCAAAAATAAGCTTCTATGGCATATCAGGCCAGGCTACTTCAAGCGCATGCGCCATACCTTGTCCCAGCCAGCCCACATCCGTACCCGGCGCAGGGTTCAAGATCTTCAGAACCGTGGGCGAGGTGTCGGGACCGGGATAGTAGAGGACCTGCACGAGGACTGTATCCCCTTTGATCTCTAGATCGCTGATCCAACCACTATCCAACCAACCGTCGAGCGCATACCAGGAAGCAACCTCTGCACCGCCCGGGAGCTGCACGCTATAGTGGCCGCGTTTTGCGGAGTGACCTGGCGCAAGTTCGAAATTGATGCGCACGGCCGTGCCCGATGGTGCTGCTTCGGCGGGTGTATCACCCGTGGCTACTTCCTGCGCGCTCACCGATCCTACGAGAAGTAAGACAAGAATGGTCAGGATACTGAATAAGGCGCACTTTTTGACGCTCTTTTTCATGTCAATCTCCTTGGCGATATTGGAAAACCATAACGCCGCTATTCGTTCACGAGAATTCCCTTTCGCGTCCGGGGCAGCCCGCAGGGCAATATCTCAGGATTCCAAACCTGGCGGATAGGGACTTGCCAACAACTTGACGTCAGGCTGGAAACTAAAAACAGGGAAGCGGCATCCACGCGAGCGACCGCTCGCTGGAAGCGTTGCCTTGGTCATGAAATCTTCACCGAAGAGGTCTAACTTCGGCTCCCGCTGATATTATATCATGAAGCCCGCCAATTTGAAGACCCATCTTGGCGATTTTACAGGGACTTCCATTGAGGAGGTGCTGCTATTTTCGCACGCGCCGGCTCCGCGCCGCCGTAAGCTGTTCCGCTGTTCCAGCGCCGTTGAAATGCGGCCGCAACGGCCGTATAATACCAGATCTGGAGCCACCTATGGCTGAAATAGATTTCCAAAATTCGCCAAACGGCACAATTCCCCCCGGATATTCTGAGTCAGAGGAGTCGCCTGCCGGATTGAGGCCTCACCTGCAGGCGCTCTCTCAATTCCTGCTCTTCCTGGGCCGCCAACTGCTCTACAGCGCGCTTATTCTCTTAGCCGTCATCTTTCTGACCTATTTCGGTCTTTCCCTGGCCGAGGGCGGCAGTTTCAACGAGGCCCTGCCGGAAGCGGCCGGGCGCACAGCGGAATATCTCGGTAATTTACTGGAAGGCGATCTGGGCATGGCCACCGCGGCCAGCAGCAATGTGCTTCCCCGTCCCATGGGAGAAGTGATTGTGGAGCGCATGGGTCGCAGCCTGGGCCTGCTCTTTATCGCGCTTGCTGTGGCGACCGTGCTCGGTGTCACTTTGGGCATGCGTGCCGCGCGCAGTGGATCCAAGCGCTCCTTGGGTATCATTCTGGCGACGATTCTTGGCATCTCGGCCCCTAGTTTTTTCCTTGCTTTCCTGCTGCAGTGGGCAGCCACCAGCTATACGCGCTGGTCGGGAACGGCGTTACTACCCGTAGGTGGATACGGTTGGGATAAGCATCTGATCCTGCCTGTGATCGTGCTCAGCGCGCGGCCGCTGGCGCAGATTACGCGTGTCTCTTTTGTTACCTTGCGCGATGTCTTGCAGCAGGATTATGTGCGCACGGCTTATGCGAAGGGGCTGCGCAAGCACACGGTCACGTGGACGCACATCATGCGCAACGCGGCTATTCCTATCCTAACAACGGTGGGTATTTCCTTTCGTTTCGCGCTCAGCGCACTGGTCGTTATCGAGCTTTATTTCGGCTGGCAGGGTGCGGGATACACTTTGCTGAAGAGTATCTCCCAGGGCGATGACAATTTGACTGTTACCTTTGTATTGCTCCTGGGCGTCTTGATCCTCGTTGTCAACCTGATCCTGGAGACCAGTTATCGCTTGATTGATCCGCGGCTGTGGCAATCTCCTTCTCATGTCGTTCAAGGGGGACGGCAGAGTTTGGGCGATTCGCTTCGTTCTCTTGGTGAAAGCATTGCTGATGTGTTCTCAGATAATCGCCTGACAAGATCTTACCAGCGATGGCGGGCGCCTGAAGAAGAAACGAGGGATCAGAAAGAGGATCCCATAAGTAGGACCGCAGGTCCACTTGAGGATCCTTTCGTCGGCAAAAGATCGATTTGGGTATCCACACGCAGAAATGCGCCTTTCACGATAGGGCTGCTGCTGATCTTGGGGCTCGCTCTGGTCATGCTTTTTGGCCCTCGCCTTGCTCCGCACAACCCGTACACAACCCAGGGATTGGTGACCGTTGACGGTCAGTTGACACGGCCGCCGCTGCCCCCTGGAGAGACGTACCCCTGGGGCACTGACGCCCTGGGCCGGGATATGCAGAGCTTGATTCTCGCCGGCGCGCAGCAAACGCTGGTGTTGGTTATCATCGTTGTCGCCGCCCGTTTCGTTCTGGGCGTCTTCTTGGGGTCCATTGCTGGTTGGAACAGCGGCGGCCGCCTTGATCGCCTTATAGTCGGGCTGTCTGAAGTGATCGCCGCTTTCCCCAATCTGTTGTTAGCCATGATCTTGATCTTAGCGGTAGGGATCCGCCAGGGCATGCCTACTTTCTTGATCGCGCTGGGATTTGTGGGCTGGGGTGAAATCATGCAGTACGTGCGCAGTGAAGTTTCTTCCCTGCGCAATGAACTCTTCGTGGAGAGCGCGGTCGCTTCCGGAGCAACCACGGCACGCATTTTGAATACGCACATTATGCCCAACCTCTTTGGCGCGCTCGTCTCTCTAATTGCCCTGGAGGCAGGCGCGGTCTTGATGCTGCTTGGCGAACTGGGATTCCTCAGCATTTTCCTGGGTGGGGGGACGATGATCGAGCTGCCCGGTGTTCCGCCCACGCTCTTCTCCGACGTGCCGGAATGGGGGGCTTTGCTGAGCAATATTCGCTATCAGGCGCGCGCCTATCCCTGGACAGGCTTCTACACCATGATGGCCTTCTTCATAGCTATTTTCGCCTTTAATCTCTTTGGCGAAGGTGTCCGGCGCGCGGTGGAAAGTGGCCATCTGATCATCAGCCGGTTTGTTAATCGTTACACGGTCGCTCTGGTTCTTGCTGCCATGTTCTTTTTCAACTGGTTCCAGAGTAACAGCGGCGCGATGCCCTTCTACCGTGATTTAGCCGGCTCATTCGACGGCCAAGAGGCTTATGGGCAGATCGAGGCCCTGAGCCAGCCGGAAATGGAGGGTCGATCACTGGGAACCGCTGGTCAGGACCTGGCCGCCCGCTATATCGCCCAGGAAATGGCGGCTCGCGGCCTGCAGCCGGCCGGCAGCGGGGGGAGCTATTTTCAGGAGCGAAAACACGCGTTCGAACGTCTCTTGGGAGAACCCACATTGACCGTGGACGATGGTGGACCGGCCCTTGTGGTTGGGCAAGATTTTGCCGCCTATCCCGGGCGAAATATGAGCGATGGGACGGCCGCGGGGAAAGTGCGTGTCGTCGGCGTTGGCGATCCTTTTCCAGCGAATGCTGGGGGCGGGTTTCGCTTCAACTACCCGGATCTCGACCGTGTTGATTTTTCCCAGGATATCCTGCTCGCCGTGTCTGATTACAACGGTCGCGTGCTTTCGGGACGTGTGCCGATGGCCGGCTTGCTTGTGGTAACGGACAATCCCGCCATGCTTGACAAATCGTTTACTTTGTCCGGCCGTTCAGGCAAACAGTGGAACATGTTCACCGGGGAGACAACAGGTGAAGAAACACCCTCACTGTGGATATCCGAGGAAACAGGGGACCGTCTCTTGTCCGGATCGGGGATGACGGTCGCCGATTTGCGTGAACAGGTGGGTAGTTTGGCCTGGGAAGAGCTGTGGGAGATGCCCATTGATACCGGCGCTGAGATGACCGTGCAGGGAAGCCTGGAAGAAGGGTGGCCGGTAAACCATGTGATCGGCTTCCTGCCTGGTGAGTTTGGCTATGAACGCTGCCAGGACTGCCTGGACACGGAATTGATCGTCGTCATGGCTCAATACGACAATCCTCCCCCCGGCCCCGGCGGCAGGGCTCTGCCGGGGGCCAACGACAATGCCAGTGGATTGGGCGTCATGTTGGAAGCGATGCGCATCCTGGAGGAGAGTGACTTCCAGCCTAAACGGTCGATTTTGTTTGTCGCCTACAGCGGCGAGGGGCTGGACGGCGGTGAGCCTGTTTCTGATCCAGATATCAAGCGTTTCCTGCAAGCCAAGACTGGGTTTGCGGCGACTTATGATCCGGTCGCTATAGTCCAGCTGCGCGGTTTAGGGGCCGGGATGGGGGATCGCCTGGAGGTCGCGTCATCCGGCAGTTTGCGCCTGGCAGATGTTTTTGAAACGGCCGCGCGACAGATGGGTGTCAAATCAATGCGCTCTGAGGAAGAGATCGACATCAGCCAGATCTATGAGGAAGGTGGCAGTTCCGGCAGTGCCGGAGGACAGCAGGCGCCTGTCGTGCGCTTGTATTGGGAAGGTTGGCAGGCGACCGCGCGCACCTTCGAGGATACCGTGGATGCCATCTCGCAGGAGAAGCTGGAAAAAGCGGGACGTACGCTGGCCATGGCGCTGATGATCCTGGGACGAGAGACGGAATACTAAATCCGCCAGGTGCTTCCCGCCTTTTCTGCCAACTTTTTGGCAGAACTATTTCATGATTTGGAACAGGTTGCTGAAGTTATCCGTCCACACTCGGAAACTATCCGGCACTTGTGGTGGGGCTGATTTTCTGACGGCAACGGCCGGAATCTCCAAAACCTTTTCCTCGCGCGCGAGCAGAATCCAGATCGAATCATAGCTCTGCAATCCATCCCCTTTATTCTCGATCAATACGGCACTGAGACCGAATTCTTCGGCCAGCTTGAAAACCGCCACCGGCAGATCGAAAAGATTGTTGGAGACATTCACGGCGATGATGCCCCCCTCGTTGAGATGTTGCAAATAGATATCAAGCGCTTCTGCGGTGAGCAGATGCAAGGGGATCGTGCCACCACTAAAGGTATCGACGACTAAGAGGTCGAACGCCTGCGAACCCGTGGACAGCAGTTCTTCTTCCAGGGAAACGCGCGCGTCACCGGCGATGACGTCGACAGTCGCCAATGAGTCCGTCAGAAAAGAGAAGTAGTTGCCTTCGCCCTCTGCGATAGAGATGACGTCGGGATTCACCTCGTAGAAGCGATAGGAATCCCCTTCCTGCCCGTAACTGCCGATGACGCCGATGCCTAATCCCAATCCGCCGACGTGCAATGGCCCAGGCCGGCTGGGGTGATTGAGCATAGCCAAGCCAACGCCGCTGTTCTCCGTAAAATATGTGGTCGGCACGGTGCGGATCTGGTCCGCGTCAAATTGGAAGCCATGGGCTGTTTGTCCATGAGCCAATTGGTAGGCCAGCAGCGCGGGTTGTTCCTCATTGATTTCCCATACCCGCAGTACGCCATAGAAATTGCGTTTGGACAGGAGCGATTCTGAGGAAATGGCGCGCGTATAATTGATGACGAAGACGATCTGTAAGAGGATGAGGACGCCTAATAGAATCACAACTGGATCGAGAAGACGCTGCCGACCACTGCTCTTTTGGCGATTCTTACGCGGCCTTTTTGCTTGTCCCGTGCTGCGATCCTGAAAGACGATGACAGTCAGCAGCAGGGCGGAGGCGATCAGCCCCCACTGCAGTTCCCAGTAGCCTGTTGAAAAGACTAGCGGCGCCACAAGATTGACAAGAATGCCGCCCACGGCGCCGCCCAGGGCAACCATGAGATAGAAGGAGGGTAGGAAACGCGCCGGCGGGCGCAGCCGGTAGAGTTCATTGTGGCAAAGCATGCAGCTGACAAACAATAACAGCGAATAGACAAGAATCTGCGCTGCCAGATTCGAGAACGGTAGCTGGAGGAGCATGCGGCTGCCCAAGGTGAGAACGAAAAAGGCGACGAGATAGACCGGGCGCGAATACAAATAGCCCCCAGCAAAAGCGAGGATAAAAGTCACCAAATAGATGGCCAAGGGCAAAACCCACAAGAAAGGAATGACAGCGATCTCCTGAGTGAGCTGGTTGGTCACGGCGATTAGTAAAATCGAGGCGCAGGCAGCAAGCGCGATCCAAAGCAGATGCGCGCTGAGGGCCGGCCCGTCAGCGGGGCCGGCGGCTTGCTGCGCCTTTGCACCGCCGCTGCCGGTCTGCATCCAGCGTAAGGTTCTCAGGGCGAGGATGGCCGCGAGAATGGCGAAAGCGACGAAGGCCGCTGTCCAGAGATAGGCTTGTGTCTGCAAGGCGAAATTTGGTTCGATGAGGACGGGATAACTGATCAACGCCAGCAGCGAACCGGTATTGGACAGAGCATACAAACGATAAGGCGAGGGGGTGGGATAATCACGATGGAACCAAGACTGCATCAACGTACTGTTGGCGGCAAGCACCAGAAAGGGAACCCCTATGGCGACGAGCAGAATCCGCAGAATTTCCCAGATAGGCTGCTCGTTTCCTAACGAGCGCCAGCTGATATCGGGCGTTAGCGGCGATGGCCACATGAGCGATGTTGCCAGGAGAAGGAGCAAAGAGATGCCGAGGAGGATGAGATGGATGCTGCCCTGAATCCGTTCTCGTGAACGGCCTAGCAGCCAGTAGGCATAGGCGTAGCCAACCGTCAGAATCACTTGCGAAAAAAGCAAAATCGTCGACCAGACAGTCGGTGTGCCACCATACCACGGCAGAAGGAACTTGCCGATCATAGGCTGGATCTGGAATAGTAGGAATGCCGAAAGAAAAACGCTGATTGCGTAGAAATAGTAAGGCATCAATACCCTTTGATGCGACGTCTCTATGCGGGGTTCACCCCGAGCGTGTGGGCGCGTCGCTGTCCTTTCCCCGATATTATCTGAAAAAGTATAGTAGCGAAGAGAAATTCCGCCAATTGAATGCAGAGCTAACCATCGCTGTCGTTTTCCCGCAAACTTGCCATTTTTGAGGCTGCGATCTCCAACAGGCGATTTGTTTTGTCTAGTTCCTTCTGCAGCGCGCTGATTTCCCAGGCCAGTTCGCGCTGGCCCGTTTCCTGCTTCATCCACACATCCCTGAAGGCGTGCAAGCGATTCTCAATATCGCCAAGCTCGTGAAGAAAGTCCTGATTAAAATCATTCTGCTGTTCGTTGAGGGCGTTGACATAGGGTTTGGCGGCAACGCTGGCCCACAGCGCGCGCAGCCGGGCCAGCAGCGGGCCGATGACGGGTGTTGCTGAGGAAAAGGGTTGTGGTTCAACGCGCCCTAGCTGACGCAGTTCTTGCATTTGGCGGGAACTGTCAGGCCAAAGCATCGCCGACCGGCGCAGGGTCAGAATCGCCGCGAAAATCGCTTCCTGATCTGGCGGGGAGAATGCTTCAGCGCCATGGGCCTGGCGGGCCGCCATTATTTGCGGGAAAGCCACAGCCGTGTCGCGATAGGCCCAGCCCAACGCAATACGTTCATCCCCTGCCATCTCCTCCAGCCATGCAGCTTCCGCTGCCATCGTTTCCGCGAGAATCTCAGCACTGTCAAAGTGTTTGAGTAGATAGCGCCAGCGCCCCGTATGGAAGCGGCGCAGATAGGAAGGGCTGCCGCGTACGGCGATCGCCGACTCGTCATGAATCGCTGTAGCCTGCGGTACGTAAAGAACGCGAAAAGCAGCGCGTCGTGCGCGCTTGCACCAGTCGGCGTCTTCAAAATACATGAAGAAGCCTTCATCTAGAAGACCTACGACGGCGAGAGCGTCGCGGCGCACAGCGACGGCGGCGCCCGTAACAAAACCGACATCGGAGGGCGCATCAAACTGGCCATCGTCCTTGTTGTACATTCCCCAATGTGCCGGCATGGCTCTGGGGTGGGAGAATCTGCCCCCCAGCGTGCTGCAGCTGCTTGGCGCCTGGATAATACAGTTTGCAGCCGGCGATACCGATGAAACTGTCTTCTTCCAGAGCCGCCAACATTTGCTGCAGCCAATCCCGGCTGACCACGATATCCGGATTGATGAGCACCGCCAGATCGCTGTCCAGCTCGCGCAGGACGACGTTGTTGCCACCCGCGTATCCCAGATTGCGTTCGTTCTTGACGATTTCGACCGTGGGGAATCTTCTCTGGACCAGGGCGATTGAATCATCGGTAGAGTTGTTGTCAACCAGGACAATTCGCCGCGGCTGCCGCGTCTGCAGCAGCAGGGCACCCAGGCAGGCCTCCAGATAGGATCGGCCGTTCCAGTTGAGTACAATGATTGTGACATCTAGAATCTCGCTCATTCTGCCCCTCGGACGGGCCCATTATACTCTGTATGTGCTGATCCATTCATTTCTTGCAGGCAAAGGGAGATTAATCCATTATTAGGTTTTAACCTTTGATTTGGACAGAACGACCGTTTTCAGTATCATTTGACCCCGACCACTAAGACAAGGAAAGAAATATAGAATGACGACATCTAAGACAGTTCGCTTGGCAGTATTTGTTCTGTTGGGGTTCTTTTTGTTGACACTCCTGGTTGTATCCGGCCCTGCGGGCCGGGTAACTGCCGAACCTGCCCATGACGTTGAGAGCTCGACAAATCAGACTTTCGAGACTTTCTTCCCCATTGTCTCTACTGAACTCTGGAAAACAAACTGCCGCTATGGTGTAGGAAACTCCTCCAACCAGGAGGCAAAAGCGTGGCTGGAGCATCTTGGTGCCGGACACTACATCAATTTCGAGGCCAGGATTATTGGTGAACCTGTGCCCGAGAGCGTTGAACTACTGCCTCTCATACGTGTGCGCGGCGTTGTCGAAAACGGCGTGCACCAGCGCAATTCTTGGGAGGTTTATCCCCCTTTGAATGCGGGGCCGGGCGGCCTGGGAGATCTCGTTGCCAAGAACCCGGACAAGGTATGGTTGATAGGAAACGAGCCGGATGTAAACAATACGGTCCAAGACAATCTCTATCCAGATACTTACGCGCGAGGATTTCACCAAGTTGCCACCTATATCAAGAGCATTGATCCCAATGCCCAAATAGCAATAGCAGGGCTGTCTATGATGACACCGGGTCGCGTTCAATATCTGGATATTGTGTGGGATACCTACGTCAAAGAATTTGGGGGACCGATGCCGGTCGATGTTTGGAATATGCATCTCTATATCCTGTCCGAAATTCGGCCGTGGGATGGCGGACACAGTGATGGCAAGGTGGCCCTGGGAACCAATCCTGCCTTGGCCAAGAAGGCGCCGGATGGTCCGGCCGACCAAGAATGCCCGAGAGATGATGTCTATTGCCGGGCTGAACATGACGAATTTGAAATATTCAAAGAACAAGTGCTGGCAATGCGCAATTGGATGAAGGATCATGGGCAGCAGAATAAGCCGCTCATCATTTCCGAGTATTCCTTGCTTTACCCATTTGTGGATTTTGATGACCCAATCAACCCAACCGAGTGTTTCTTGATGGACGAATACGGCCGATGCTTCACAGAAGCGCGGGTTAGCAATTATCTAAGGCGTACCATGAACTTTCTCGCTGCGGCCAGAGAACCGGGACTGGGGTATGCCGCTGATTGGGATCGCTTGGTGCAGCAGTGGACCTGGTACAGCTTGTGGATTGATGCCGAGCATGCGGGCGACTCGAGTAATCTGTTGACAGACGACTACAAGAATTATGAGCCGGGCAGCGAGGCGGGAATGACCGAGGTCGGACTCGCTTTCCGCGACAGGGCGCGCACCAGTAGGATGACGGTGAATCTTGTGGCCGACGGTGTGGTGGGGACAAAGGCGGGGGCGAGCGATGTCAAGCTGGAAGTTGGCTTCTATAACAACGGCTCGACAGGCATACGCAACTCTTTCCTGGTTGCCTTCTATAAAGACGAGGGACTGACACAAAAGATTGGTGAAACGAGGGTCTATCCCAGTTCGACGGGCATCGTCAATGGATGTTCCTGGGGGCAGGTAACTGATCGCGCTTCCGTAACGTGGCCAAACGCGCCGGTGGGCACGCACACTATTTGGGCGAAAGTTGACAGTATGAATGACATTGTCGGTGAGAGAGATGAAGACGACAATGTAACCAGTGCGCGGGTGACAGTGAACTAGATCTGAGGTTCTTAAGTCAATTAGCCCTGGAGGCGCCTTCTCGATTCTCAAGGAGATGCTGCTTCCGGGGTTTTTTGCTTTTCCGCCGTGGGGGATGCCTACTGTTCTGCACGCCGCAAGCGGTTGATGGTCCACAGAACGACGATGATCCAGGATGGGAGGTAGGAGAGGCGAATCAAAGCCGTGGCCGTTTCCTCCTGGAAAAGCGCATCGGCCCAGGGGTACATGTGCAGACCGTATAGATGGGTGAAAAGCATCAAAGTGCCGGCGGTCGTATACCACTTCAGCCATTTTTTCTCCCTGGCCAAAATAGCAAAGGCGACCGGCCAGAGCAGCCATTGGATGCCCATGCCCAACGTGACGCTGAATATGGAAAGGATGACGGTCAACAGGGCATCAAGCGCGCTTTGCTTTCGCGTCCACCAAAGGGCAAATAGACCGGCCAGCAGCAGCGCGATTCGTTGGTAAGGCGCAACCGCCTTGATGATTGTATCCGGGTCGATCCATAAGCTGCCGGGAACATACAGGAGCGCGGAGTAGCCCCAATAGCCGGGCACGCCGGAGTGGGTGAGCGCGCGGCGCAGCATGGGTACCGGATCGGAGCTAAAAAAGAAAACGTAGGCAGCCGTAAAAAGCAGTGGAATGCCCAGTGAAATCAGGCTGTACGTCAGGCGCCGGCGATTATCTGGGAGGCGGATGAAGATAACGGGCAGGAAGAGAATGGGCCAGGTCTTGTCCAGGACGGCGAATCCTAAGAAAGCGGCTGATTGCTTGAGGTGCCGGCCAAACTGCCAGGTGAACCAAGAGAGCAGCAGGAGCAGAACGGGAATGGCGTCAAATTGGCCGTGATAGGCGGAAACCAGCACGCTGATCGGATTTAGCGCATATAGCAGTGCCCAAAAAACGGCCGTGTTTTCCGTTTCACCCCAGCGCCGAAAAGCTTTGTAAATAACAACCGTGATCAGCACATCGGCGAGTACGGCGGGTAGTTTCAGCCAGGGGACAAAGGGCACCGGTGTGACGCGTGATAGAAAAGTTGTGGCGCCAATAAGATACATCTGCAATGGCAAATAGGGATGCCTGCCCCGAGCAGCAGACGTATACACTTCCTCCCCGTTGAGGAAAGCGTCGCCAACCAGTTGAAAGGAATCGATATCATATCCGGCGCCCACAGGCAGCAGCAGCATGGGCAGCAGGCGTACGAGCAAAGCGATCAGCGTTAATGCCAGCAGAGGGTAGGTAAGGCGGCTCGGCGCCCGGGAAACAAGGCGCTCATCAAGCAGGATAAAGAGCGCCGTCACTCCCAACAGCCAGAGCAGGGCCAGATTGAGCGCAGGAATAACGTCTGACCACATGGTTATTCGCCGGCTGGTTCCCACTCCCAGACGGCAGGGAGCTCGACCAGGCCATCCGTCTCTTTTGTGCCTCCACTAACGACACGAAACGGGTAAGCCAGCTCATGATAATCATAGGCCTGTGTCAACTGGGTGTTGTGTATGGCGGCCGTTACCTGGTAAAGCGACGGCAGAAGCGGCAACTCCTTGATTCTGTAGCGGACAAGTCCGGCCCCTACAATCGTGCCCGTTTCCAGCCCGGCCAATTGGCTGTTTGGACCATTGACCTGCTGCCCGTCCTGGCGAAAAATGGCCAGCCCAAACTCCGGCTTAGGTACCGCTTCATGCGCCACATAAGCGATCTCAACAGTCATTTCATCGCCGGTCTGGTAATAGGACTGTTCCTCACCCTGTGCATTAAGGAAGCGCACACCGCTGATTTCAATCTCGCCGCTTCCCCAGCGATTGAAGGAGCGCTCTTCATGCCCGGCAGCCAGCTGACGACCGATAGTTGTGTCTGATTGGTACTTGTATTGATTGGCTACCTCTTCCGTCGGGCCGCTGGCGCGCATACGGCCGTTTTCAAGCCAGATGAGATTGGCGCACATGCGCCGCACGACACTCAGGTTGTGGCTGATCAATATGATGGCGACGCCGGCACGGTGCATTTCATGGATGCGGTCAATGCATTTCGTCTGAAACGCCTGATCGCCGACCGCCAATATCTCATCGACGATCAAAATATCGGGATCGACATGAATAGCCACACTAAAGCCCAGGCGCATGTACATCCCCGAAGAATAATGTTTCACCGGCATGTCGATGTAGTCACCTAGTTCGGAGAATTCGACGATGGCGTCAAATTTCTCAGCCACCTCATCCTGTGACAACCCTAGAACGGAGGCGTTGAGGGCGATGTTTTCGCGCCCCGTGAGATCTGGATGGAAACCGGCGCCCAATTCCAACAGCGCACTTACCCGGCCATGAACGGCTACCTGCCCCTCCGTCGGTCTCAGAATGCGGGCGACCAGTTTGAGCACCGTGCTCTTGCCGCTGCCGTTACGGCCGACAATGCCCAGTGATTGGCCTGGATAGAGATCGAAACTTAAGTTGTCCACCGCCCACAGATCTTGCTTCGGATGCCGCTGCCGGCGGCCGATAATCGAGGCAACTGTTTCCTGAATGGACTGTGGTTGTTCTCTAGAATAAGTGAAGCGTTTGCTGACGTTTTTGAAGCTAATAGCTGGCTGAGCGTTACTGCTCATATTGAGCACTCTCCCCAAGTACAGGGTATCGTGGCATTGTAACGTAAATCATTTACGGGTCCAACTTGAGCCGTCGCTTCTCGGGAGTGACTAATCAGGAGGGCCTGTGTATAAAAGAGGGTTAGATCGGCGCTTGCCCCTTGTGGAATAGTGGGGACTTGAGCGGCATAGAATGACCTTTCAGTGGAGTCAGCCAATGTCAGAAGCAGTAATGGACCGCAAAGAAGTGATACAGCGCGAACTTCAGTGGCATGAATTGGAGAGTCACCGGCGTCACCGGCTAGACTTTCTGTTATATGATTCACCCGCATTTGATGATGTCGTCCAGCAGTCCATCGATTTTCTAGAAGGCGAATCGGGCGAGTTGGTACTGGATATGGGTTGTGGCGAGGGCAAAGAAACATTGGCACTGGCCGCGCGCGGTCTATCCGTGGTGGGCACCGACCTCTCCCATACCCAGCTTATTCGTGCGCGTGAGCTCATAGAAGAAGAACTGCCCGAGGCGAAGTTTTCCCTCATTCAAGCCAACGCGGAGCAGCTGCCTTTTGCCGCCAACAGCTTCCGTATGGTTTACGGTAAGGCGATCCTGCACCATCTCGATCTGGCGAATTCCGCGGCTGAAACGCAGCGTCTGCTGCGCCCGCAGGGCAGGGCGACCTTTGCGGAACCCATGGCCCGGCATTTGATCATCTGGCTGGGCAGGCGGCTGACGCCCAATCTGCGGACTGAGGATGAACGTCCCGTAGAGTTGGCCGATTTGCAGGCGTTCGCGCGCGCATTTGATCAGCAAATGCTGCAAACTTACTATCTCCTTGCGCCTGCCGCCTATATTCTCCGACTGCTCCCTGGTGCAGAGGGCCTGTTTTCATCCGTGTATTCCTGGTTGTCTAGGCTCGACCAGAAGCTGCTGGCGCGATTTAAGGCCCTGCAGAAGTTTGCCTGGTACGGGGCGGTAAGGGTGCAAAACGGCGGCAAAGAAGCATAAAATCGATCCCTTCTTTTCATGCTCACCCTAATTCCGTATACTAAGGCGTCTCCCGGCAGCCTCCGCACTTGATGGTTGGCTGCAGGAGTTGATCTCATGGACGAAAAATCACTGCGAACCCTGGAGTTTCATAAAGTCAAGGAGATTCTTGCCGGTTATACCAGCTTCAGTGCTGGCGAAGACCTGGCGCGGAAACTACGGCCGACCAATGATCTCAGCGAGGCCCGGCGCTGGCAGGCTGAAACGCATGAAGCAATCCGACTCTTTGAAACGCACACAAATTTGACTATCGGCGGCGCGCGCGATGTTCGTCAGGCGGCGGACAATGCGGGACGCGGCTTCATCTTGCGCGCCGAAGATTTTCAGGCGGTTCAGGCGACGATTTCAGCCGCACGCGATCTGAAAAGACATCTTCTGAAGCTGGAGGATGAAGCGCCAAGTCTGGCTGATATCGCCGGGCTGATCGAAGAATGCCCGGGGATCGTCTCCGCTATCGGCCGTACCGTTGATGAGCGCGGCGAAGTCCTGGACAGCGCCAGTACGAAACTGGCCAAGATCCGTCAAGAGCAGCAGGTCATTTACGACCGAATCCAGGACAAGCTGCAGCGCCTGCTCAACAGTTCAATGAGCCAATATTTGCAGGAACCGATTATTACCATGCGCAGTGGACGCTACGTGATTCCTCTCCGTGCCGATGCCAAGGGACGCGTGAAAGGGATCGTCCACGATCACAGTGGCAGCGGGGCGACCTTATGGGTTGAGCCCATGAATACCGTTGAACTGAACAACGAATATCGCGAACTGCAGCTTCGAGAACAGGATGAGATAACGCGCATTCTACGCGAGCTTTCTAACCTGGTTGGCGAGCAGGGCGAATCGATCAAACGTGTAGTGGAACGGATGGCCGAACTGGATCTCATCTTCGCCAAAGCCAACTACGCATCGGCGACGGATGCCGTGGCGCCGCAGTTCGAAACCTGGCGATCTTTTCCTGAGCCAAAGCCGCCGAAGCATGCGAATGAACGGGCTAAGTGGACCCCTCCTCCACGGAATCTTCATCCGGGATCGACGATCTGGATCAAGGCGGCCCGGCACCCTCTGCTCCCCCCCGACGATGTCGTGCCTACCGATCTAACGCTTGGCGACGATGTGTTCACGGTTCTGATTACTGGGCCTAACACGGGCGGCAAGACTGTCAGTTTGAAAACCCTTGGTCTAATGGTCTTGATGGCCCAATCTGGGCTGCATGTTCCCGCCCTCGAGGCGCGGTTGACCGTTTTTGATGATGTTTTCGCCGACATCGGCGATGAGCAATCAATTGAACAGAGTCTTTCAACTTTTTCGGCGCACCTGACCAATATCGTCCATATATTGTGGCAGGTTAGCGAGCGCTCCCTGGTGCTCCTTGATGAATTGGGATCAGGAACGGATCCGGCTGAGGGGGCGGCATTGGCCCAGGCCATTGTCAGCTATCTGCGGGATAAGGGGGCGACAACCTTGGTGGCCACCCACTATCCGGAGCTCAAGATATATGCCAGCCAGATGCCCGGGGCGACGAATGCCTCTCTTTTGTTTGATCTGGAAAGCCTCTCTCCCACTTACGAAATGAGCATTGGTCTTCCCGGCCGTTCAAATGCCTTTGCTATAGCCAGACGGTTGGGCCTTGATGAAACGATCCTTGATGACGCCATGCGTCTGATAAGCGCGGACAGTCACGAGGCTGAGGACATGCTGGACTCCATCTACGCGCTGCGCGAAAAGATGGAGAGTGAGGAAGCGGGTACACGCCTGGCGCTGCGCGAGGCGGAGGGAACGCGCGACCGGCTGGAGAAACGGCTGCAAGAAATTGAAGCGGAACGGGCAAACATCCTGGAGCACGCGCGTGAGCAGGCGGAGGAAGAGCTGCTGGAAGTACGCAATGAACTGCGCCGCGCACGGCGGGGCATCAAGGACGCGGCATCCTTGAATGCCTTAAAGAAAGTAGGCAGACAGCTGGAAGAGGTTGAGTCTGATCAGGTTGAACCGATTGTGCCGCGAATGAAGGTTGTTGACGGAGGGCGCGCCAAGAGAAAGGTGCAGCAGACGCGTCGCGCCCTGCAGGAAGGGGACACAGTTAAGATTAAGTCGCTGGATACGAATGGAGAAGTGATTGAGCTGGGGAAGCGAGAGGCTTTGGTTGCCATCGGCCGTATGCAGATGCGCGCCAACTACGAGGATCTTGAGTTCCGTGGACGCCCTGTTGAAGAAGAAGCGGAGACGCAGGCCGCGGCGACGGTCATTGCCCAATCGCCAGGCATGGAACTGGATATTCGCGGCCGGCGCGTTGAAGAGGGGCTCGAAGAATTGGACCGCTACCTTGATGCTGCCTTTCTGACCCGGCTGCCGTGGGTGAGAATCATCCATGGCAAAGGCACGGGCAAGCTGCGCGAAGCGGTTCGCGATGCGCTCACGGCAAACGGCTATGTCGGGACCTGGGAAGAGGGCAAAGATGGTGAAGGGGGCGCGGGCGTTACCGTCGCCAAACTGATGGAGCAGGACTAGCCTATGAGCTGTAGAATTGAGGCGGTGATCTTTGATCTGGGTGGAACCTTGATTGAGTACGCGGGCGCCTACCTCTATTGGCCCGATCTGGAGACACCTGGCCTGGAGGCCGCTTATGATTACCTGGAAAGCAAAGGAGTCGCCTTGCCGCCCTTCGCGGTTTTCAGGGACGCCGCCTTTGCGGCTCTGCCCCAGCGCTGGCAGACAGCGACCGAGGGCGGGAGAAATCTACGCCTGGCCGATTTTCTGCGGGAACTGTTGGCAGCCAATCAGGTCACCGGCGTTTCAGAGCAGTGGGTACATGAGGCTGCCCAATGCTACCAAGAGACCATTTGTTCCCGGGCGGAGATGATTGAGGGGGCACGAGAAACGCTTGATAGTCTGAGGGAGCAAGGCTACAAGCTTGGACTATTGTCCAATACCATGTTTGAAGGCAGTATACATGTCGAGGACTTGCGGCGTTTTCAGCTGGACGCCTATTTTGACGCGATGGTATTCTCCGCTGACTTAAATATGTGGAAGCCGAATGCGGCTCCCTACTTGCATCTTCTGCAGCACTTAGAGGCGCGGCCTGAGAGAGCCGTGTTTGTTGGTGACTCACCGCAGCATGATGTCGTTGGTGGAAAGAATGCCGGGATTAACACCGTCTACTTTCGTTCATCGGATCGTTTCGGTGATGTGGACGGCGTACAGCCGGATGCGACCATTCATCATCTTCTTGAGCTGCCTGACCTGCTGGCTGGATGGGCTGAGGAATCCTCTTGTGAGTGACGAAGAAGCTGTCAAACAAGAGGCGGAAGCGCTGAGAAAGCGGGGATACAGACACCAGCAGGCCGGGGAAATGGCTGATGCGATCCATTTCTATAAGCAATCTATCGCTACCTACCCCTCGGCCGAGGCCTACACCTTGTTGGGTTGGGTTTACAGCATGATTGACCTGTATGAGGATGCAGAAGCGATGTGTAAGAAAGCAATCGCGCTCGATCCCGGATTCGGCAATCCTTACAATGACATCGGCGCTTACTTGATTGAACAAGATCGTTGGGAAGAAGCGATCCCCTGGTTGGAAGAGGCGACGACGGCCCCACGATACCTGACACCGGAATTTGCGTACACAAACCTGGGACGTGTGTACGAACATTTAGGGGATTACTACCTGGCTCTCATATACTATAATCGGGCTCTGGCCGCAGCGCCTCTCTATTTGGCGGCCGAATGGGCCAAGAATAAACTGCTTGGCAAACTGAACTAAGAGCGGTTCAGGCGCTTGATCAGATCGGCGAGAGAAACATTCTATGTCTAACGGAAAGACAGGCCGGATAATGGTTGCTGCCGTAGGCCGCGTAAAAAAGTCCCAATGGCAAACTGCCCAGGCTGATTACCTGAAAAGAATGAAGCGCTACACGGATCTATCTGTGGCCGAAGTGAAGGATTCCGTGGGCCGTGGTTTTCCAGATGAAGTGGCCATGAAACGGGAGGGGGATGCGCTGTTGAAAGCGTCCTCCAACGCACGCAAGCGAATTCTCTTGAGCCCCGAGGGACACGAGTTTGACAGCAAAGCTTTCTCTACCTATCTTCGACACCAGATAGAGATGTACGGCCATTTGGCTTTTCTGATAGGCGGTCCGCTGGGGTTCTCTTCCGAAGTTGAGGCGGAGGCTGAAGAGCGTCTCTCCCTATCGCGTCTGACGTTTCCTCACGAGTTGGCGCGCATCCTGTTTCTTGAGCAGCTTTATCGCGCCTTTACCATCCTGCGTGGTGAGCCCTACCATAAGTAACGACCGTCATCCTATTCCCATTAAACACCATCAATCAATCGTAAGATAAGCCCTTCGTTGGGTGCCAATGTCAGGGAACTCAACGATATCCTTCCCGCCCGATCCCTGTGACTGCTAACGGCGATCGTCGCTGCACCCTGGACCTGATCCAGGTCTACTTCCTGATGATTGCCGCTGAAGTTCAATGTCACGAGAAACGTATCGCCTTCATCATGCTGCCGAAGATAGGCAAAAACGTCTGCTGATCCACTGTCCAGGGATGCGTACGTGCCGCCGTGCAGCGCGGGTTCGGCGCGCCGCAGGTGGGATAGCTGCCTGTACAGCAGGAGCAGAGAGTGTGGGTCTTCCTGCTGGCAGTGCACATTGACAGATGCATAATTTGGGGCGACCGGCAGCCACGGCGCGGCCGGGACGGCTGTGAACCCGGCAGAATAGGTCGCATCCCACTGCATCGGCGTGCGCACGGGATCGCGACCGATGATGTCGGCAATCTCCGGCTGCAAGAGTGCTGGCGGGTCCTGCACGAATTCCGCTGGAATCAGCACATTCTCCATACCGATTTCCTCGCCATAATAAATGGTGGGCGTGCCGCGCAGCGTCAGGAGCAGCAGCGTGGCCAGGCGTGCCTGATCATGGCCGACCCGTGTGGCCAGGCGATGTCGATCGTGGTTTCCTAAAACCCAATTGGGCCAGCCGCCCTGTGGCAAAGCGGATTCGTACGCATCAACGGCTGCACGCACGGCCTCCGCCCGCCAAGGCAAGTCGATCAGCTGGAAGTTGAAGGGCAGGTGGCATTCGCTGCCGCCATCGCCATAGTAAGCCATCAACTTCTCATTGGGGAGATATAGTTCGCCAACCATCACACGTTCGTTGTATTCATCCAAGAGGCTGCGCATTTCGCGAATTAGCGTATGGACACCCGGCAGATCTTGCGTATGGATGTGCAGCAGACTTGCGTACGGATCGATGCCGTCCCACTCCGGATTCTGCGGTTCGTCGCGCAGCGCCTCATCTTTCAACATCAACCAGATAACATCCACACGAAAGCCATCGACCCCCTTGTCCAGCCAGAAGCGCATATTCTGCAGCATGGCCGGCAGCACTTCAGGGTGGCGGTAGTTCAACTCCGGTTGTTCGCGCACGAATTGGTGTAGGTAATACTGGCCGGTTAGTTCATCAAGCGTCCATGCCGGACCACCGAAAAAGCTCAACCAGTTGTTTGGTGGCCCGCCGTCCGCGGCAGGATCGCGCCAGATATACCAGTCGCGCCGCGGATTGTCGCGGCTGCTGCGACTCTCTTGGAACCAGGGGTGCGCGTCCGATGTATGGTTGGGCACGAGATCGAGAATGAGTTTGAGCCCACGATCGTGCGCCTCCTTCAATAAGAGTTCGAAATCTGCCATCGTGCCGAAGAGAGAGTGTATATCCGTATAGTCAGCGACGTCATAGCCAAAATCAGCCATCGGCGAAGGATAAATGGGTGATAACCAGAGGGCATCAATACCCAGCCAGGAGAGATAATCCAGGCGCCGGGCGATGCCCGGCAAATCCCCGATGCCGTCTCCGTTGCTGTCTTGGAAAGAGCGGGGATAAATCTGGTAAAGGATACCCTTTTGCCACCACAATAGATCGCTAGACATAGATTCTTCCTCAATGATGTCGTTGCCCTATTTTACCAATTGGTCTCGATTTGCCACACGAAGGGGTCCCATGTACGATCAGCAGGCAGTCGCACGGCACGCTGCATTCGATACGTTGTGCGAAGAAACGAAAACCGGGACAAAATTTTTTGAATGATGAAACGTACTATTTATCTGGAAGATATTGCGCTCGAGCAAGCACAGAGCGTATTTCGTGAGGCGCTAATGGCGGCTGGTCTTGGGGGGCCTTTGCCCGCGGAGCAAATCGCGGTCTCAGAGGCCAACGACCGGGTTACGGCGGCGGCCGTTTTTGCGCGTATCTCTTCGCCGCACTATCATGCCAGCGCCATGGATGGGTATGCCGTCCGCGCCCAGGATACGGTCGGCGCCACGGAAACTGCCGCGCTGCATTTGCAGCTTGTTGAGAGCGGCACAGAGGTGGCGGGTGTCGCCCGTCCCGCGCAGCCGGTGAACACGGGACATCCCTTGCCCGCCTGGGCCAACGCTGTGATCATGATTGAACATGCCCCGCCTGTCTCCACGGTGGAAGGGGGTCGGGGCATTGAAATACGGTCGGCCGTCCCGCCCTGGAACCATGTAAGGCCGATGGGCGAAGATATGGTCGCCAGCGAACTCGTTCTGCCGGCCAATCATAAGCTGCGTCCTGTTGATCTCGGCGCCCTGGCCGGGTCCGGTCACGCCACTGTATCTGTCTATCGCCGCCCGCGAGTGGCAATCATCCCCACAGGATCTGAACTGGTTTCTTTGGAGGAGGTGCATCGCGCCGAAGCAGCCGGCTCATCGCCCGTTTCCGCCGGCCAGATTATCGAATACAACAGTATTGTTCTCGCCGCACAGATTGAGAATTGGGGAGGGTTGGCCTATCGCTGGGACATCGTCCCCGATGACCCCGCTGCGATTCGCGGCGCCGTCTATGCGGCGGCGCGAGAATACGATCTTGTCCTTGTCAATGCCGGGTCTTCCGCGGGCAGCGAAGATTACACGGCGCATATTGTGGGTGAACTCGGCCGTCTCCTTGTGCATGGCATCGCCGTTCGACCGGGCCACCCGGTCATTCTTGGCATGCTGCGGCGAGATCCTGCTTCTCCCAACGAGGGAGGACGAGACCCGCAGGAGATTCCCGTCATCGGCGTTCCCGGCTACCCGGTCAGCGCTGCCCTGACGGGCGAAGTGCTCATTGAGCCCTTGATGGCCCGCTGGCAGGGACAGCCCCCGTTCGAACCTTCGCAGCTTGAGGGGACGTTGACGCGCAAGGTGGTATCGCCCACGGGGGACGACGACTATGTTCGTGTCTCCGTCGGCAAAGTGGGCGATAAAGTCATGGTCACCCCTATCAGTCGTGGGGCAGGCGTCATCACTTCGCTCGTGCGCGCGGACGGCATCTTGCGTATCCCGCGCTTCAGCGAAGGGAGAAACGCGGGGGACAAGGCAGTGGTTCACCTCTACCGCACGCCGCGCGAGATCGAGCAGACGATTGTGGCAATCGGCAGTCACGATTTGACGCTCGATGTACTCGCCCAGTATTTAGCGGAAAAGAGCGGCAGTTTGCGCCTGATGTCAGCCAATGTGGGCAGCATGGGCGGGCTGGTTGCCCTGAAACGAGGGGAGGCCCATCTTGCCGGCTCCCATCTGCTTGATCCGACAACGGGGATCTACAATGAGAGTTATGTGCATCGCTACCTGCCGGATCGAGAGGTTATGCTGATCAAGCTTGTCGGCCGTGAGCAGGGGTGGATAGTGCCTCGCGGGAATCCCCTGGCCCTTGCCGGTTGGGCCGACGTCGTGCACAACGCGCTGCGTTTTGTCAACCGCCAACGCGGCGCAGGCACGCGCCTGCTGCTTGATTATGAACTCCAGCAGCGCGATATCGATCCCGCTCAAGTGAGCGGGTATGACCGTGAAGAATATACCCATCTGGCAGTCGCTGCGGCGGTCGCCTCGGGCGCTGCCAACGCCGGCCTGGGCATCCGTGCCGCCGCTGAGGCGCTGGGTCTTGATTTTGTGCCCCTCGCTTTTGAGCAGTACGAACTGGTGATTCCGACCCCCTTCTATGAAGGGGAACTGCTGCGTCCCTTGCTCGATCTGCTGCACGACCGGCGGTTTAGGCAGGCTGTAGAAGCGCTGCCTGGATACGATATTGCCGGTATGGGGGAAGCGCGATCGACATAGTGGCCCGGCTGAGCCAATCGTAAGTTTGATTGACACCTTGCTGTGCTAAGCTATCGTTTGCGCTACCAAAAAGAGATTCAATCATAGGTGTTTCATGACTTTGTATTTTGTTGCAGACTTACACAATCACACAATCGCCTCTGATGGCGAGTACACGCCGGCTGAGTTGGTCAACATGGCCGCCGGCCTGGGACTAAAGGCCGTTGGCGTCACCGACCACGACACGCTCGCCGGGCTCGATGAAGCGTTGGCCGCCGGCAAAGAGGCGGGCATCCTGGTCGTCCCCGGTGTAGAGGTTTCGCTGCGCTTCCGCCGCTCCTATTTTGTAGGCACGCTGCATTACCTGCTCTACATCCCACGTGAACTCCTGCAAGATCAAGCTTTCCGCAAGATGGCGGGTGCTATTTTCGCCCATGGCCGTGGCGGCGGGCTCGTACGCGCTCGCGTGCAGGCCATCAACGAGGAGTTCGGGCCGCAGGGCAATGCTCCCTTACTGGAGCGTGATCTGACCGCCGAGGAAATCGAGGCGTTGTCGCCCAACGTGACCCGCCGCCACTTTGCCGGCGCTCTCAAAGAGAATCATGGTCTTGACAAAGAACAGATTACCATGCTCATCGGCAACGACAGTGTTTCTTACGTTCCTTCGGGAATTGATCCGGCGCAGCTGACCCCGCTGTTGAAGAAATACCCGCAGCTTGTTCGTGTATTTGCTCATCCGGCGGCTGGGTCCTATCCAGGTGAAAGTCTTTACCGTGAAGTTCTGCCTCCGCTGGAGGTGGTGGATACGTTGATGCCTGAGTTCCTCGATGAGGATCTCTTGGGCCTGGATGGGCTGGAGGTTTACTATCCGGGCCACGTGCAGGAACACCGTGACTTGCTCACGCGCTGGGCGGCCGACTATGGGTTAATCGAAACCGGCGGCTCCGACTGCCACGATCGCGTTGACCGTCCCTTGGGCGTGGATGGTGTCGATGCGGCACGGTTCGCCATTTTGCTCGATCGACTCGGTGAGCCAATCCCTGCCAGCTAACCGGCACGCCTGCTGTACTGCTCGCTGGCATTAGTCTGAGATGACATAGCCCAATCTCTGCCCTGGCTGGGGCAGATTGGGCTATTTTTCGTTTCCTGGGCGAACGCCCTGCCTATGAAAGGGCGGATTCACTGGGGCCGGAGTCAGTTGGCCGCACTCCCAAATACTTAGGCATTCTGGGAATTATTTCAGACTGGCCTGATCCCTGCTACAATTTGGGTATGGTTGCCGCAGAGCCAATCACCAGCTTGCAGAACTCCCGTGTAAAGAATGTTGTTCGCTTGGGCAATCGTCGCCATCGCCAGCGGCTGCAGCAGACAGTTGTAGAAGGCGTGCGCGAGATTTCTCTGGCTCTACAGCGCGGCGTCGTGCCTGTTGAACTCTTTATTTGCCGCGACTACCTGGCGCCGATTGATGAAGAGATGTTGGCCGGCCCGATTGCGCACCTGGCCGAGAATACAGAGACGACGCTGCTTGAAGTCACCCCTGCCGTATTTGACAAAATGGCCTACCGCGCCGGCAGCGGCGGTCTCCTGATGGTTATCCCTTACTTAACCCGTTCACTTGCTGATCTACAGCTCGGCGACCGGCCCTTGATTGTCCTCATCGATGGGGCCGAGAAACCGGGCAATCTGGGAGCGATCTTGCGCACAGCCGATGCTGCCGGTGCGCACGCCTTGCTGCTTACCGGCGCAGATCAGACGGGCACGGACATACACAACCCCAATGTCATCCGTGCCAGCCTTGGTGCCTACTTTACGATTCCCACAGTGACGACGACACGGGACGAAGCGTTGTCCTGGTTCGAGATGCACGGCATCAAGAGCGTGGCCACGACGCCCGTCGCCGAAGATGATTATACGGCCGTCTCCCTTCGTGGAGCGACGGCGATCATCATGGGCAGCGAAGCGTTGGGATTGGACAGGAAGTGGTTAGATTCGGCCGCTCAGCTGGTGCGCATCCCCATGGCGGGAGAAGTGGATAGTCTCAACCTTTCCGTAGCCACGGCGCTGATGATCTATGAAGCGGTACGCCAACGGAGCTCTGTTAGCGTATTGCCTGGAAATGACGCATAATAAATGGGTACCCTGTAGTAATTTGTTACCAACTTGGCTCCCCAATTTCAGACGACTGGACTGAGTTTGCCTCAGCCCGCGACTCCCACTGTACCGAGGGCAGCCAGCGACAAACTCAAGTAAGGAGATTCTACTATGTCAAAGACGATCAAGGTTGCCATTACGGGCGCGGCCGGTCAGATCGGTTATGCCCTTCTGCCATGTGTTATCAGACGCGGGTTCGGCCCAGACGTCACGGTTGACCTGCAGCTTCTGGAGGTAACGCCCGCTTTGCCCGCTCTGGAAGGCGTCGTTATGGAGTTGTATGACAGCGCATTTCCTCGTATGGGCAATGTTGTTATTACCGATGATCCAAGAGTGGCTTTTGACGGCGCGAACTGGGTGATCATGGTCGGCGCCAAGCCGCGTGGGAAGGGCATGCTTCGTGGGGACTTGATTCGCGAGAATGGCCCGATCTTTGTCGGGCAGGGCCAGGCGATCAATGAACGCGCGGCCGGCGATGTGCGCGTGGTTGTTGTTGGCAATCCCGCTAACACGAACTGTCTCATCGCCATGAACAATGCACCGGATGTGCCCCAGGAACGTTTCAGCGCTCTGACAAGGCTTGATCAGAATCGCGCCTATGCCCAACTGGCCGCCAAAGCGGGCGTGTCTGTGAATCATGTCAGCAATGTCACTATTTGGGGCAATCATAGTGACACCCAATACCCGGATGCCGAAAACGCCAAGATTAACGGGCAGCCTGCATATGATGTTATCAGCGATCACAAATGGCTGCGCGATGAGTTTATCTCCACGGTGCAGAAGCGCGGCGGGGCTATCATTCAGGCGCGCGGTAAATCCTCGGCCATGTCCGCCGCAAATGCCGTCCTTGATCAAATGCACAGCTTCATGGATAAGACGCCTGATGGGGATTGGTTCTCGGCCGCTGTTTCTTCTGATGGCAGCTACGGAATTGACGAAGGTTTGATCTTTTCTTTTCCCTTGACCTATGACGGCGAGGGAAATCACGGCGTTGTGCAGGATTTGCCGATCAGTGATTTCGCACAGGAAAGGATCCAGGCTACGCTGCAAGAACTGCGCAAAGAGCGCGATACAGTTTCTGATCTCTTACAGTAGGCGACTGTAAGCGTCTGATTGGAATTCCTTGATTCAATTTAGAGTATGACGAGGCGCAAGATCTAGGATCGATTCTTGCGCCTCTTTTTTCAAAACAGCATGAGCCCTGCCCAACAGAAATATCAGGCCATCCTCTTTGACTTTGACGGCACCTTGCTTGACTCCTTCCCTGCCCATTACCAGGCTTATGAAGTCACGATGGCTCATTTCGGCTTGCATCTGGCGCCGTCATTTTACAAGGAAAACTGTTCCCCCGATTGGTATCAACTTTACCGCGCTTTGGATATTCCTGAAGCACGATGGCCGGAGGCAAACGAGGTGTGGTTGGAAGAAGCGTCCAAGCACCAGCCGCTGCTCTTCGCGGGGACGCAATCGCTGCTTCTGGCTTTGAAAAGCAGATATACGCTCGGACTGGTGACATCAGGCTCGCGCAGCCGCGTCGTGCGTGATCTGGCTGCCAACGATATTGAAGAGCTTTTTCAGGTGATTGTGACTGGCGATGACGTTTCCAGACCGAAGCCAGATCCCGAGGGTATGCAGACAGCCTTGTCAGAGCTGGGGCTTTTGCCCGGGGATGCCCTTTATATCGGGGATGCCCGCGAGGATTATTTGATGGCCCAGGCGGCTGGTGTTTCTTTCATTGGCATTGCCGGAGAATACGCTACGGTCACTGCGGTAGAAGGCTGCATTCATCTAGACTGCGTCAGTGAACTGTGTTCTTATCTTGAACCCTGATTGACTCGTCCCTGCCGCCTGATCCCTATTAGAGGTCCAAAGCTTGCGTGCGTTCTGCCAGCGCAGCGGTGATGAGCGTGCGCAGCTGTGGCTGTTCGGCAGTCTCAAGCGACCGCACTTTGACATGGCGCATCTTCTTCCCGGTTCCTTCCATTAGCCCAGCCGGATCCGGCAGATCGGCACCTTGGAAGAATCCCAGATTGACCCAATTATTTTGCGCCATGAGGTAGGCGTAGCCTTCACTTATCTTCTTTGGACCCACGCCGTAGGTAGCCGCCCGGTCACCCAGGCGCACCACTTCTACCGTGTTGGGATCGATACCCATGATCAGCTCACGCAGCCGCTGCGCAATCGGCCGTGCCTCAGGCGCCGCGTTTTCCATTAGTTCTGCAAACGTACCGTATCTTGTCTCTGCCATAAGTATGATTATAACGTCGGAAAGGCGTCAATCGCAATCAGGTTTGCTCAAGAGCGCGGCATGCAGCCTTTCTCTTCCAGTTCCATGAAAAAGAGCATGCCCTATTGGGAAGTCCCCCACCGTTGTGGTTGAAGATGCGAACATGCTCAAGCGAGGGGCGGATTATCGTCTCTGGCCGCCGTCAAGGCCCGCAAATAGAGGCGTCAGTCACTCTGCTGCCCGAGTAGAAATGTCTGTAGATCCCCTGGTGCGACCAGATGGCGTTCGCTCTGATCGCGCCGCTTTACTTCCACTGTGCCGTCAGCCAGCCCGCGCGCGCCGACGGTAACGCGCCAGGGAATGCCCATCAGATCGGCATCCTTAAACTTGACGCCGGCGCTCAAGGAGCGGTCATCAAACAACACCTCGAATCCCGCTTGCTGCAGCTGAAAATAGAGCTCTTCGGCGGCCTGGAAGACGTCGTCTCCTTTGCCGAGGTGCAGCAAATGCACCTGGTAAGGAGCCACGCTGTCCGGCCACATTATGCCGTCATCGTCATGGTGTAATTCGACGATCGTCGCTATGAGCCGATCCAGCCCGATGCCGTATGAGCCCATGAAAATGAACTGCTGGTTCCCATTTTCATCCAAATAGGTGGCATTCACTGCCTCGCTGTATCGCGTACCCAGCTTGAAGCAGTGTCCCGCTTCAATGGCTCGCTGTGCCTCCAGGCTCCCGCCGCAGCGCGGGCATAGGTGGCCCGTGTCTGCCTGCGCGATATCGGTGATCAAGGTGACTTGGAAATCGCGTGGATAGTTTGCGCCCGTCAAGTGAAAGCCGGCATCATTGGCGCCGACGACGAAGTTGCCGCCGCTCTTAATCGATGGATCGGCAATGACGAGGATGCCTGGGCCGCTCATCACCGCTGCCGTGCGTAATCCGGCGGGCGAAGCGTAGCCTGGTACAGCACCCGCATCCGTGATCTGCGCACTGGTTGCCGGCTGCAGGTCTCCACCGCCCAGGGCGTTGACCAGCTTCACTTCATTGACATCCAGATCGCCACGAACGAGGCCAAAAACAAGGCGATCGCTCTCTTCTGCTTCTCCCCACGGCTGCCACCAATAGAAAACCGCCTTGATCGTTTGCTCCATGGGCACGCCCACGTAGGCGGCGACATCGGCAATCGTCTGGCAGTCCGGCGTGGCGACTTTCTGCAGCGCTTGTAGGTCCTGAGGCGCTTCCCCTACGCGCTCAAATACCGCTGCCTCAACATTGGCTGCGTAATCACAGCTGGTGCACCGGATGAAGGAATCCTCGCCCTGTTCAAAGGGAACCACAAACTCTTGTGATGCTTTACCCCCCATGGCGCCCACATCGGCGTCAACTGCCACGACATCGACGCCGCAGCGCGAGAAGATATTGAAATAAGCCTGCACCATCGCTGGGTAGAAGCGATCCAGCGCCTCGGCATTGGTGTACAGGCTGTAGGCATCCTTCATGATGAACTCGCGCAGACGCAGCAAGCCGCCGCGTGCCCGCGACTCATCGCGAAACTTCTTGTTGATGTGATAGACAACCTGCGGCAGATCGCGGTAGCTTTCGATCTCACTCAATGCCAGATCGACGACGATCTCCTCGTGTGTTGGTGAAAGACAGTAGGCGCTCCCCCCTGTTCCCTTCAGCTTCATTAGCACGTCGACGGTATCCCATCTGCTGCTTGCTTGCCAGAGCTCGGCCGGATGCAGATTGGGCATCAACATCTCCTGGGCGCCAATTGCGTCCATCTCTTCTTCCATAATGCGCTGAATTTTGCGCAGAACGCGGAAGCCCAGCGGCATATAGGTGTAAATTCCTGAGCCCGCCGGACGCACAAAATTGGCACGGATTAGCAGCTGGTGGCTGATCATCGCGGCGTCCGCCGGTGCTTCACGCAGCGTTTTCCCGAATGCATGTGAAAGGCGCATACTGTTTCCTGGGTGAGGATCAATCCTTCTTCTTGAAGAAAAGACCGTAGATGAGCAGTGACACAGCTGCTGTGACAGCCAGTATCACCAGCATGAATAAGAAAATGGTCAGCAGGTCAATAAGGGGAGAGCTGATGCCTTCCATCAGGTCCGCCCGTTTTGCAGCGCCTAATAGGCACGGCCGAACAGAGCGATTTCTGTTGCCGGCTTGCCGGTATAGAAACAGGTGCCGCTGCCGCCAGGTTGATCAACGGGTATGCAGCGCATCGTTGCTTTTGTTTCTTCTTTTAGCCGCAGTTCATCCTCATTGTCGCCAGCCCACCAGCCTCGTGCGAAACCGGTCTTAACGGCGTCCTTGAAGGCATCCAGGTCCTGCACATCGTGCGTATTTTCGTCACGGAATTTTGTCGCCTTGGCCAGCATGTTCTGCTGGATTTCCTCGAGCAGTTCGGTGACAATCTGGCTGAGGCCATCTTGTGAGACAAACTGTTTGCCGTCACGCCCGGGGATGTCTCGACGAGCGAGAGCTACCGAATTCTTTTCAATATCGCGAGGTCCGATTTCAATGCGTGTGGGCACACCGCGCAGCTCCCAATCGTTGAACTTGTAACCAGGGCTCAGGTTTTCGCGTTCGTCAACTTTGACACGAATCCCGGCGTCCATTAACTCACCACGGATTTGCTCGACCGCCTCAAGGACGGCGGCGCGCTCCTGCTCTTTGCGGAAAATGGGCACGATCACCGTCTGAATTGGCGCCAGCCGCGGTGGCAGCACCAACCCCTGATTATCGCCATGGGCCATGATAATCGCCCCGACAAAACGGGTGCTTAAGCCCCATGATGTGGTCCAGCAGTATTGCTGCTCATTGTTTTCATCCAGGTACTGGATGTCAAAGGCGCGCGCGAAATTATCGCCCAGATTATGCGATGTCCCTGACTGCAGCGCCTTGCCGTCGCCCATCATCGCTTCGATGGTCAATGTATCATTGGCGCCTGGGAAACGCTCCATCTCAGATTTTCTGCCGCGTATAACAGGGATGGCTGCTTCGTTGACAGCAAAGTCGGCATAGACATCGAGCATGAGGCGCGTTCTTTCATCCGCTTCGGCGGCCGTCGCGTGCGCCGTGTGCCCTTCCTGCCAGTAGAATTCCAGGGTGCGCAAGAACAGTTTTGTGCGCATTTCCCAGCGCACGACGCTGTTCCAAAGATTAATCAAGATCGGCAGATCGCGATAGCTCTGAATCCAGTCCGCGTAGGCGTGGCCAATAATGGTTTCTGAGGTTGGCCGAACGACAAGCGGCTCGGCCAATTCCTTCGCCCCGCCATGGGTCACCACCGCCAATTCAGGGGCAAAGCCTTCGACATGCTTTGCTTCCTTTTGCAGAAAGCTCATGGGGATAAACATCGGGAATCCCGCATTCTCCACGCCCGTCGCTTTGAAACGGCTGTCAAGCGCTGCCTGGCAGTTTTCCCATAAACTCCAGCCATACGGTTTGACGATCATCGTGCCGCGTACCGGACCATAAGTTGCCAGGTCCGCCTTGAGAACAAGGGAGTTATACCACTCGTTAAAGTCTTCCTCTTGTGAAACCAACTTGTCTTTATCAGCCATATCCCTGCAATTTCCTCAAAAAACGGACTCAACGCACGTATGAAGATGACATGGTTGACCCGCTGCCTCGACTAAAATCAGCAAACTTGGAGTATAACAGTGAAAAATGGGCAGTCAAAGGGCGGATCGCTCATATCAGGCTTATTTAGAGAGGGAAATCTTGCCTTGTACAATCAAATGTTCTAGTATGTCGACAATCTTTTATGGTCAGTTTCACTTGTTCCCGCGCAATTGATGAACATAACATATTCGGCCGCGGGATCAGGAAAGTAGAAGGAGAACCAAAATGGCTTACAGCTACACTAATTCAAAGGGAAACACATATTATTTGCACGGCCGCGAGACGACTCTCAAGAACGGTTCCACACGCACGTTGTACTTCTTTGGCAAAGAGGTCAAAGATGGCGCGCTCGATGCGGTACCGGAAGGGTATGTTGTCAGCGAGAGTAAGAACGGCCTGCCCGTCCTGAAGAAGGGTTAATCCTCTTCACAGTTAAGGTCGAATGATCCAAGGAAGCCCCGGCTCAGCCGGGGCTTTTTGTTGTCAGCTTTCAGCTTGTCGAGCATACTGCCTACTCCCCGCCGGGCCTTTCCGCCCAGGCTTGTTAAGTTTGCTGAGAAAACCGGGAATCAGGGAGGATTCTTGTTGCCTGGGATGGGGTTGCATGTTAAACTCCTCACTCTTGCCCGCCGTGCGGGCTCTCTTTTTGCGTTATGAATTAACAAACTGGACCGGATTCTTGCGAGCAGCATTCTAGGGATCCGGTTTTGCCGTGTAGAAATCTATTTTAGCGGGCTGCGGTTTCCCGCACGTGGAGAAATTATCATGTCGGACGTGCTCTTGAAGGCTTTTGATGTTGAAGAAAATACGGACATGCCTGAGTTACATGTTGGTGACAATGTAACCATTTATGTGCGCATTAATGTTGGCGAACGCAATGAGCGTGTGCAGATGGTTCGCGGCACCGTCATTCGCTTGCGCAACAGCGGGAACAACCGCAACTTTACGGTGCGTCGCATCGCTTCCAACGGGATTGGTGTTGAGCGTACATTCTTGCTCCGCTCCCCGCGAATTGAGAAGATCGAAGTTCACCGTCACGCACATGTGCGCCGCGCTACGCTGTATTATATGCGTGGTCGCACCGGCAAGTCTGCACGCCTGCGCGAACGGCGTATCTACAACAACTAGTCAACGAGACATACGCCTTTCTGCGTGTGTTCATCAGGCTGCACGCCTGGACAAGGAAAGATGCCTGGGGGTGTCAGCGATAGCTGGCGCCCTTTTTCATTGTATGGGCATTCTTGAGCGCTTAAAGTAGACTATCCGTGCAGGCGAATCTTACCCAGGTAACGCCGCACAGCTTAATTGGGAAATCAGTATGCCAACCGACTCACGCTCCCCAGAGCCAGCGCAGCAACGGCCGATCATTGGCCTGACGACATATCGCAAAATCGCCCAGGATTCAGGGGTGCCTATCTTCGGTCTGATGCGTTCCTATGTGCAGGCTGTCGCTCAGGCGGGAGGGATTCCCTTACTGATACCCTTGGGCATTGGCGATGAGGATTTGCGCACTGTCTTACAGCGCGTCGATGGCCTTGTTCTTCCTGGCGGAGGCGATATAGATCCGCAGGCTTACCAGGGTCAGAACCACGAAAACATCCGGGGTGTTGACAAAGATCGCGATCGTGTCGAAATCAATCTCGCCCGTGAGGCGGTGCAGAGCGAGAAGCCTTTCCTGGCCATTTGTCGCGGGCACCAGGTTCTCAACGTTGCTCTCGGCGGCACAATGTGGGAAGACCTGGCCACACAAATGCCGGGTAGTATTCGTCATGATTATTATGGCGATGGGGCGCGCACCGACCGGCCGCATTCCGTGCATGTCCGTGAAGCATCGCGGCTGGCGGAGATCGTCGCCAGCGCGGAGATTCTTGTCAACAGCTTGCATCATCAGGGATTACGCGAGCTGGCGCCGGAGCTAACTGCATCGGCGGCGGCGCCGGACGGCCTGGTGGAAGGGGTCGAGATCCCGGGCCACCCCTTTGCCATCGGTGTGCAGTGGCACCCCGAAAACCTGGTAGGCATTGATCCAGCGATGCACCGTTTGTTTGTATCCTTGGTGGAAGCTTCTACAAAGGGTGCGCGGTAGCTGGCAAGATCCGTCTTTAGCACAACGAGTGTTCTATTGGCCTCAGCAAAGCAATCAATTGGCGTATTTGATTCCGGCGTCGGCGGCTTGTCGGTACTGCGCCATCTTCGAGAAGCGTACCCGGCGCAAACACTGCATTACTTTGCCGATCAGGCGCACGTTCCGTACGGTTCACGTACCGTTGATCAAATTCGCGCGTACAGCGCAGAAATTGTCCGTTTCTTAATCGCACAGGGCGCCGGAATTATCGTTGTCGCCTGCAATACCGCATCGGCGGCAGCGCTCAGCTATTTGCGTGAGTTGTTTCCCGACGTGCCCATCGTGGGTATGGAGCCGGCAGTTAAGCCGGCCGCGCTGATGACGAGAACAGGCAAAGTCGGTGTTTTGGCTACGCCGGCTACCTTTGCCAGCCCACGATATAGTTCGCTGATGGCGCGCTTTGCCGAGGAAGTGACTGTTTTCGAGGATCCTTGTGTTGGACTTGTGGAATTGATAGAACAGGGACAGCTGGCGACGCCGGCAACAGCCGCTTTGCTGCGCGATATCCTGCACCCGATGCTGCGCCAAGGGACAGATACTGTGGTTCTGGGCTGCACGCATTACCCGCTGGTCCTCCCCCTCATCCAGGACGTGTTGGCTGAAGCGCGGGGGGGATCGGCCGTGACGATTATCGATCCCGCCCCCGCCGTTGCCCGCCAGGTGGGCCGCAAGTTAGGGGAAGCCGGTATGGCAGTGTCCCCCGCTTCAACGGCAGGTGTGTTACATATGTATACGACTGCCGATGCCCCTAAGTTAAGCCGTCTGGCTGCTGTCATTCTTGGCCAGCAGGTTGAGGTTACTGAGGTGAAATGGGCCGCCTCGTCGTTAGAAACTGCATGATCGCCAAGCCTCAAGTATAATGACATAATGATGAGGTGCCCTGCAGCCCGGATCGGCCGTGGCGCAAAGCTATGAGACGACGCAACCCGGCACGCTGGCGGGCGTTGGAAGCCCGGCTCGGAAGAGAAACGGAGATTTGGTTTGCCACCGTGCGCAGCGACGGCCGGCCTCATCTTACGCCGCTCTGGTTCATTTGGCTCGACGAGAAAATATACATTTGTACGCCGGCGCGATCGCAGAAATTCAGCAATATGCGCACGAATCAAAGTGTGGCCCTGTCCCTGGTCGATCCGCTTAACGTCGTCATTATTGAGGGAGAGGCCCATGTTGCCGCGCGTGATCTGACAGACAAGATGGCCGAATATTTCCTGAACAAATATGAATGGGATTTCCGCTACGACGAGAGCGCGAAATGGCAGTTGGTAGAGATTACGCCGCTTAAGATTTTAGCCTGGGGCGACGGCTTTGATGAGCAGGAGGGAACGCGCCTAGTATGAGAAGTCTCTATTCTCTTGCTCGCGGCACACTGATTCTTACAAGAATCAAATCATCGTTGGCTAAAGTATAGGGTGATACATTGGCTACAAAGCTCTCTTTTTTGCAGCAAACAGAGACTTTGCCCAAGAAGGATAAGTAAACCATGCGATTTGATCGTTTTACTGAACGTGCCCAAGATGCAGCGGCACGTGCTTATGAGATTGTACAGCGCTACAGCCATACTCAGGTTGATACAGAACACCTTTTTCTGGCCATGCTGGAGCAGGAAGACGGCGCTGTCAACCAAATACTTGACGAACTCAATATTGACAAAGTAGCGATGCGCGAACGTCTTGACGAGGACCTGCAGGCGAGTCCCAAGGTTTCCGTCTACGGCGGCGGGGTTGGCCAAATATTCTACACTCCACGCATTCGTACTGTCCTTGAGTTGGCCCAGCGCGAAGCCAATTCTTTGAAGGATGAATTCATTTCTACAGAACACATCTTCCTGGCGATCCTGGGGGAACGTAACACCTCTTCCTCACGCATCCTGCAAGAGTTCGGTGTCACACGTGACCGTGTGCTGAATGCGATTCAGAACTTGCGCGGCGGGCAGAAGGTGTCCGATCGCCAGGCAGAAAGCCGCTATCGCACATTGGAGAAGTACAGCCGCGACCTGACGCAGATGGCACGTGAAGGACGCCTGGATCCCGTTATCGGCCGTGACAGTGAAATACTGCGTGTCATCCAGGTGCTCAGCCGGCGGACCAAGAACAACCCTGTCTTGATTGGTGAGGCCGGAGTGGGCAAGACAGCCATCGTTGAAGGATTGGCAATTAAGATCACAACGAATGATGTGCCCGAAAACCTGCTCAACAAGAAGGTAGTTGCTCTCGACCTAGGCGCCATGATCGCCGGCAGTCGTTTTCGCGGGGAGTTTGAAGAACGCTTGAAAGCAGCGATGGAAGAGATCCAGCGCGCGCAGGGAGAAATCATTCTCTTCATCGATGAATTGCACACGGTCGTTGGCGCCGGTTCAGCGCAAGGGGCCATGGATGCCAGCAACATGCTCAAACCCGCCCTCTCACGCGGTGAGCTGCAGGCAGTTGGCGCGACAACGCTGGATGAGTACCGGCAGTATATCGAAAGAGACAGCGCCTTAGAACGTCGCTTTGCGCCTGTTTTTGTCGATGAGCCCTCCGTGGATGACACAATTGAGATGCTGCGCGGTCTGAAAGGACGCTACGAGGCGCATCACAACGTAACCTATGCGGATGAGGCCCTGGTGGCGGCCGCCAAGCTTTCTAACCGATACGTGACGGACCGCCATTTGCCCGATAAGGCGATCGACTTAATGGATGAAGCCGCAGCCAAGCTGCGCGTTGCCCTTTACACGCTTCCACCAGAGCTAAAGAAGATGAAGCAGGAAATTGATCAATTGTCACTCGATGAAGAAGAGGCGCATACGGTTCGCGATTACGAACGGGCTGCGCAGCATCGCGCCGAGCGGCTGCGCCTGGATACGGAATTCGCCGAACTCCATGCAGCTTGGCAGTCTGATCAAGAGTTGGACGAAATGGTAGACGCGGACGATATTGCCGAGGTGGTCGCCAGCTGGACCGGCATTCCGGTGACGCAGATGATGCAGACAGAAGCGGATAAGTTACTGAACATGGAGGATCGTCTCCATGACCGCATCGTCGGCCAACATCGCGCGATTGAAGTTTTGTCAGACGCGATTCGCCGCAGCCGCTCCGGCCTTAGCGACCCGCGACGCCCGATTGGCTCCTTTATCTTTTTGGGCAGTTCCGGCGTAGGAAAAACGGAATTGGCCAAGGCGATGGCTGAGTTCCTCTTTGATGACGAAGAGGCGTTGATTCGCGTGGATATGAGCGAGTTCCGCGAGCAGCATACAGTGAGCCGGCTGTTTGGCGCGCCTCCTGGCTACATTGGCTATGAACAGGGAGGCCAGCTGACTGAACAGGTTCGCCGCCGCCCTTATTCTGTGGTGCTCTTCGATGAAATTGAAAAAGCGCATCCAGACGTCTGGAACGCCCTCTTGCAGCTGCTCGACGACGGCCGTCTGACCGATGGCCAGGGACGTGTTGTCAACTTCCGCAATACCGTCATTGTAATGACCAGCAATGTCGGCACCTCCTTTGTCAAGCAATCCGGCGCACTTGGTTTCACCGGTGGGCATGACAAAGACGAAGCAGCCGACCACCGGCGTATTGAGGACGCATTGAAGAAGACTTTCCGCCCCGAATTCATCAACCGGATCGACGAGATCATCATCTTCGAGCCGCTGAGCGAAGAAGACGTTGTGGAAATCGTCAACCTGCAGATGGGCGATGTCCAGGCACGCCTGGCCGAGCAGGGCGAATTGACAATCGAGCTGACTGAAGGGGCAAAGGTCTGGCTGGCAAGCCAGGGATATGATGAGGATTTCGGCGCCCGCCCACTTAAGCGCGCTATCCAGCGCTTCGTCGAAAGTCCGCTTTCCGTACGGCTGTTGAAAGGTGAGTTCAAGCCCGGCGATCGTATACGCATCGATGTGGATGAAGACGCGGATCAGCTGCAGTTCATACGTCTAGAAAGCATGCCTGTCCCGGTCGAGCCCATTGAGGAGAACGTAGAAAGCGCCTAAGCGTAATATGGCGCAGGCGAAGTCTTCTAACCTCGCGAGGTTAGGAACCTCGCTTGACTTCATCTGAGTTTTTCAGACCCCACCAAGCATTGTGCAGGGTGGGGTCTTTTCTATTCTTGTAGGATGGCCAGGCTCGCCGCCTTTATTGATTGATTGTTCTGCCGCGCCTGGCGCTGGATTGACAGGTAGGCCTCTTCTTCGCTAAGGCCGTCCTGCATAAGCTTCCCTTTGGCGCGGTCAATCAGTTTGCGCAGTTCCAACTGCGACTGCAGCTGTTCCTTTTCGAACAGCAGCGCCTGCGTTTCCAAGAAGCGTTTGTTCGCGACTGTGATGGCTGCCGCGAGCTCCTCGCGCTTGATTGGTTTGATGAGATAGCCCTGAATGGGCAGTTCCGCCGCTTCTTCAACAAGATCTTCCTGGCTGAAGGCTGTGAGCAGCAAGATGGGCATCGGCTGCGTGCGCGACAGCGTTTTCGCTGCCTGCAGGCCATCTGTGAAAGGCATCTTGATGTCCAAGATCGCCATATCCGGATCATGACGTCTGGCCATCTCCAGCGCCTCACGCCCATTGGCCGCAGCGTACACTTCGTGCCCCAGATCGTGCAGCATCGACTTCAGTCCCAGCCGGATAATTGATTCGTCTTCAGCGATTAGTATCTTCATTAACAAGCTCCAGGCCGCATCTGTGGCCACCAGTGGGCGCCCGACTATCAGCGCGCACCGTCAAGCACCGAACGTCAAACGCTTGGCAAAGCGCAAACTGACCGAATGGGCAGCGAACCTAAGCAATCTGACGAGAAAAGCGGATGCTTATCTCGCTCCCCTGAGGCAGGCGGTTGTATTTAATCTGCCCATCCAAATCGTCGCGCACCAATGTCTCGGCAACTTCCAGACCGAGACTCCGTTCGAAATCATCAGCGAAGCCGCTGCCATTGTCGCGCACGAGAACGATATATTCTTCTGAAGAACGTCCAAGCGAAATGTTTATTTGGCCGTCCTGCCGGTCGCCAAAGGCATGTTCCAGGGCATTTTGCACCAGTTCATTGCACACCAGCGCCAAGGCAGTGGCTGCTCGGCTGGGCAGCTGCAGTGGCTGCCCTTGTACCTGGATCGCCACATTCTGCCCGGGCTTGACCATGGACCCGGCCGTCATGGTCGAGATTTGCTGCAGCACGTCTTTAACATTGACCAGGCGAAAACCGCGTTCTGACAAGACTTCATGAACGGAGGCGATACTCTGTACGCGGTGGATGTTGGTTTCCAGTGCATGGCGTGTGACCTGTGATTCCGTTTCGTACACTTGCAGCTGCATCAGCATGGCGACTGTCTGCAGGTTGTTCTTGATGCGATGGTGCATTTCGCGTACGACGGCCGTGTTCGTGATCAACTGCGCGTTTTCAATCGCCAGCGCTGTCTGGTTGGCCAGGGTCAGCAGCAATGTGCGCGCTTCCTCTGTAAACGTTCGTTCACTGCTGGAGTAACAGTTCAAGACGCCAATGACGTTGTCGCGAACGCTCAAGGGTATGGCCAGCAGAGAAACCATGCCTTCGGCAATCGCCAGCTCTCTCTCTTCCAGTTCGGGTTCTTTCTCAATATCAGGCACGAAAACGGCTTCACCGCCGGCCGCCACACGGCCGATAATGCCTTGCCCTATGGGGAAGTGGGGTATTCCTGCGGCTTTATTCGCCTTGCCCGTGTGACGTTCTACCGTTTGCGATAGGTCATTGATAAGATAAATATGCACGGCGCTGACATTCATAACTTGCGCGGCCATGTCGCTGACGATATCCAGCATATCGTCGATGTAGAGCGGAGATGTAACCATTTCGCTGACACGGGCCAACGTGCGCAGCTCCTCGATCTGCCGCCGCTGGCGGTCATACAATTGTGCGCGGACGAGGCTGCCGGCAGCCAGGTCGCCGATCAAGGAAACCAATTCCGCTTCCGTGGGTGTGAAGTGACGCTGTCTTAAGGTCTGAACATTAAGTGCCCCAATTGGATCTCCTTCAATAACCAGGGGGACAGCCAACAGGGAAATGAAGCCGTGTTCATCCGCCTCCTCTACCCACTTGAAATGTGGGTTCTGCCGCGCGTTTGCGGCGAAGATAGGCCGGTTGTGGGCCACAGCATAACCAGTCATCCCCTCACCTACTCTCAGCGTAGAACGGCCGACCGCCCTTCTTGCCAAGCCTGTTGAGGCTTGAAGCCGCAGCAGGTGGCTGTCTGGATCGAGCAAGTAGATCGAGCAGCTGTCTACGCCCATCACCTCTGTCGTCTTGCGCGCGATCAGATCCAGCGTCGTATCCAGGTCCCAGGCGGCGCTTAAGCTGCGTACGATCTCGCGCAGAGCCGTCAAAGCACGCGGCTGGGTAAACGGCTTAATTCCTCTCACCATGGGGCAATTATAGCAACTGTTGATAAACAAACCTGGCTAGAACGAGCACGGGCGCTCTCTTACAAACAAAAACAGCCGCCAGCTGCTTGCTGACGGCTGTTTGCCGCTGATTCCTATCAGCAGATGGTTGGCTAGATGCCGTAGTACAGAAGGAATTCGTACGGATGCGGCCGCAGGCTGACCGGGCCGACCTCTTCGTGTCGCTTGTATTCGATAAAGGCCTCCAGGAGATCCGGCGTGAAGACGCCGCCTTCGAGCAGGTAATCATGATCCGCTTCCAGGGCATCCAACGCTTCGTTGAGCTTGCCAACGGTCATCGTTACTTTGTCGATGTTCTCTTCTTCGAAAAGGTCCATATCGGCCGCGTCACCGGGATCGATCTTGTTCTTGATGCCGTCAAGGCCGGCCATTAACATGGCCGCAAAGGCCAGGTAAGGATTGGCCGCCGGATCAGGGCAGCGGAATTCAATACGCTTTGCTTTGGGTGTGTGCGAGTACATCGGAATACGCACAGCGGCCGATCGATTACGCGCCGAATAAGCGACTACAACTGGGGCCTCGTAGCCGGGCACCAGGCGGCGGTAGGAGTTCGTCGTCGGGGCGACGATGGCCAGCAGAGAGTTGATGTGCTTCAAGATGCCGCCGATGTAATAGAGCGCTATCTGGCTCACGCCGGCATACTCGTCGCCGGCAAACAGCGGTTCGCCATCTTTCCAAAGACTCTGGTGCGTATGCATGCCGGAGCCGTTGTCCGCATAAATTGGCTTGGGCATGAAGGTCACCGTCTTGCCCGCTGCCTTGGCCACGTTCTTGACGATGTATTTGTACATCTGTATCTGATCGGCCATCTGCACCAGGGGTCCATATTTCAGATCGATCTCGCACTGCCCGGCCGTGCCTACTTCATGATGATGCAGTTCGACATTCAGTCCACTGTCGACCATGACGCGTACCATTTCTGAGCGCAGATCCTGCAGTGTGTCAAACGGGGCAACCGGGAAATAGCCGCGCTTATGCGGGACGGAATGGCCATAGCCAAAGATGCCGGAGTTCCAGGGTCCTTCTGAACTGTCGACCTGGTACGCGGCCGAATATTCACCAGCCGAATACTTTACCTGGTCAAAGACAAAGAATTCTGCTTCCGGTCCGAAGTAAGCTGTGTCAGCGAAGCCGAGGCTGCCCAGATAGTCGGCCGCCTTTTGGGCTACATACCGTGGATCGCGTGAATAGGGCTCACGCGTTATGGGGTCGAAAATGCTGCACACCAGGCTCAAAGTCGGCATTTCGCAGATGGGGTCGATAACGGCCGTTTCCGGGTCGGCAAGCAGGATCATATCACTCGCTTCAATGCTTTGGAAGCCGCGGATAGAGGAGCCATCAAAGCCCATGCCTTCTTCAAATGCAGTCTCTTCATCAAAGTATTCCACAGGCATCGAGAAATGCTGCCACTGTCCAAACAGATCGGTGAATTTAACATCGACGATCTTAATATCGTTTTCCTGGATGAAATCCATGACATCGCTAGGGGTTTTCATTGTGAATCTAATCTCCTTTCACTACTAGTTTTCTTTAGAGTAATAAGTCGAGAGGATAAGCTGGTTTTTGCCGGCCTATCCCCCAATCATCATTTGATTACAGGCTTGCTAAGTAAAGTGGGCGAACAACTTTCTCGTTGTATACAGTCAGACCATGGTCATGTTTCCGTTGAATTACTTTCCGCCTACTTGGTTGCTTAGTCGCCAGGCGCTGGGATCGGCGCCATATCAGATGGGGTCGCAATCTCTTCACTGGTTTCCCATTCCGGATAAGACTCAATACCATGGTAGGCGAGATCGATGCCGCTTGCCTCAACTTCCGGTGCGACGCGCAGGCCAATCGTCTTCTTGATGGCGTAGAACATCAGGAATGAGAGGGGGACCGTCCAGGCAACAGCGGCCAGAACGCCCAGGGCCTGAATGCCCAGCTGGTTGATGCTGCCGCCGTGCAGGATGCCCAGCCCGTTCGTGCCCCAGATAGCGACGGCCAGGACGCCGAAGATACCATTGAGACCATGCACCGGGAAAGCGCCCACCGGATCGTCAATCTTCACCTTTTCCATCAATCCCACACCATAGAAGGTGATTGCACCGGCGATCGCGCCAATGACGAGCGCCGCGCCTGGCGTGACAAAGGCTGTTGGCGCCGTAATCGCTACCAGGCCGCCCAGCGCCCCGTTAAAGGCCATGCTGACGTCCCATTTTGCGTTCATAGGTGTAGGCCAGGAACATGGCCACAATGGCGCCGGTGGTGGCTGCGAAATCGGTCGTGACAACGATTAGCGAAATTGGGAAGGGATCGGCCGCCAATTGACTGCCGGGATTAAAGCCGAACCAGCCCAGCCAAAGAATAAAGGTGCCCAATGCCGCCAGCGTGATATTGTGACCACGTAATCGCGAGCCCCATTTCTTGTCCTTCCGCTTGCCCAGCATGATCGTCCCTGTGAGCCCGACCAGCGCGCCCACAAGATGAACGACGGAAGAGCCGGCGAAATCAACGTAGCCCAGTTCGGCAAGCCAGCCGCCGCCCCAAACCCAGTGTCCAAAGATGGGGTAAATGATCAGCCCCACAACGAAGCTGTAGGCCAGATCCGCTTTGAAGTCAGTGCGCTCGGCCATAAGCCCAGAGGCAATTGTCGAGGCGGCCGCACAGAAGGCGAACTGGAAGAAAAAGAAGGCCAAGGTAGGAATGGTCAGTCCAGGCATGACATCGGGGATGCCCTGCAGGGCGAACCATTCCGTGCCGAAGAACATATTTCCTGTTCCGAACATGAGGCCAAAACCGAGCAGAATGAAGCCGACCGTCGTCATGGTCGTGTCCATCAGGTTTTCAGCCATGATATTGACCACATTCTTGGAGCGCACAAAGCCGGCTTCTAGGAAACCGAACCCGGCCTGCATGAAAAAGACAAGAAAGGCAGCTATCAATACCCAGACCGTATCGACCGCGCTCACTTCCGGAACCGCTTCTTGAGCAAAGGCGGTGCCTGTTGAAAATAGGAACAAGCCCAAAACCAGGGCGATATTCAATAACCTGCGCACATTTCTCACTTTGTTGATCATGCCTTCTCCTTCTTTTCTGCCCGCCAATTGCCAAAAAAAAGACGCCTTCTGCAGTCGTCAGCTGACGATTACAGGAGGCGTCTTGGCCCTTTTTATATTTTATTGGCGAATCAGAACCTAGGTTAATAGCAGAAGCAATTCCAGTCAAGGCACAATAGTTTACAAAATATTCGGCCTAACTCTTGTATATCATGCATGATTGATCGGTCGAATCTCAAGTCTCCGTGGAGTTTTCACCAAGAAGGTCCACAGCCACCGAACGAGAGTCGGACTGAGAGAACCAGATCCAGAAGCAGAGCGCGATGCCCGCTATCGTCAAGGCGATGCCGAAATAGACGTTCAACGGTCGATAGCGGAACCGGAAGGCATGTGTTCCTTCGCCTGTTTGGGTATTGAGCCAGGATCCCGGATCCATACTCACCGGCTGTCCATCACGCTCAACCGTCCAGCCTGAACTCAAATACTCCTGTACGATCAATGTGCCTGGATTGGGCGTCGAACAGGTCACATCTATGTGCCCACCCAAAGCCAGGGCCTCGCAAGGTGTGACCCCAGCTTCTGTTTCGACATAGGCGTAGTGAATATCACTATTCTCCAGGAAGTATGCATCACCCCAGGTGCCCAGGTAAGCGGCATCCTCCTGCCTCTCTGGGTCGCGCGTGATCGTCAGCCGTGCCTCAGGGAGTTCGCGGTCTTTCCATTTCCAGGGGCGGACGACGTTGGTTGACTTTAATCCGCGCTCTGCGGCGATGGGCGTCCAATAATGGTCGCCGCTGGGAAATTCGGTCCATTGTGTAAACGGCGGACTCTTGCTTTGTGCGACGTCAACAACTAGAAAACTATTGGCATCCGCTTCGTTGAGCATGAGCCAACTATGGCTGAAGGTATAGGCGGTTCGTAAAGAGAGGATTAAGAGGATGCCCGTGACAATCCAGGAAAGATTGAAGGAAACAGATCGCGAACCCCCTGATGCGCCCTCGACTGCCCCCGGTTCTGAGATGGTGATCGGCCAATTCTTCTTCAGCAGCAGGTCCACGCTCCACGCCGCCATTCCCAGGACAAGCGGCACGGCCAGACCGGCAATAAGCGAAGGGACGCGCACACCCGCAGCGAGATCGGCGTTAATCAGGCTGATCCATCTTAGCGTGGTTGCGCTGGCAAGCATATAGACGAGAACCAGGGCGACGATGAAGAACAGCAACAATCGTGATTGGCGTCGCGGAACCAGGCGCAGTGCCAGAATGGCCAGCAGAACGGGAATCCAGCCAATGAACGTGATGTACTGGTACGGATATGGCTGGGCCCCTAACACTTCCCTCAAGTAGACATTAAGATCCGTGATGACGAGATTGAGTGCTGTGTTGCCCATCGTCTGCGCGCTGACGAAATCCCAATTGAGATCTTTGGCGAAGTTGGGCCAGAAGCTAAACATGGGCAATAGAAAGACGGCGGCCAAGAGAAGCGCGATCCCGCAAGCCAGGGCAAACTCCCGCCAGACACGCCTAATATGGAACCCTTCGCCGATGATAAGCACGAGAAATGCGGGCAGAATGCCTAAGAGCAGACCCAGCTGCAGGTATCCCTGTCCAGAGACGATGGCCAGAGCGAGCGTAACGCCCAAGAGAAGCGCCGATCGCCGCCGGCCGGTTATGGCCAGATCAACGCCGGCGGCGATGACAAGACTGGCGGCTGCGGTCGAGATTACAACGGCAACGACACCGATTTCCATTCGCCCGGCAAGATGCCCGCCGGCAACCGCGATCATGCCCGCCCAGAGGCGCGCTGCCAGGCCCAGGCGCATCGCTTTGGCCAACCACCATTGGCCAATACCGGCCATGGCCAGGGCGCCGATGATGGCGACCTTCGCCCCATTTATGCCGCCCCAAATAAGCGTGGGGATGAAGACAAGGGGATGCAGTACCGCGCTGTAGAGGTCCGCGAAAGCGGGCGACCCGCCATTGATGAAACCGTTCCAAAAGACACAATCCCCACAGACGGGCAGCAAGGACCAGATATAGTTTGACTGAATTGCCAGACCGAATTCTCTCCCTGAGGGCCACATGGTGGGAGAAAAGTCCAGGTAGTCCCGGGCGAGAAAGATAGCCCAGGCGATAATGATCACAATCTCTACCGCCGCACGCAAAGTCGGTCGCGCTGTCTCACTGCTGCGCGCCTCCTCCATTATCTGCGCGCTGCTTGCCTCCCGCTCGTTTTGCATAGCATGGGCAGCGGCTGCGGCACCGTCATCCTCTGGTAATGATCCTGAACCGTCGGCCGTTAAAGACACAGAGCGTTCGCTCCTCACCTTGGGTAGAGCGCGCTATGTTTGAGAGGACATGGCGCACCCTTCCGGAACTGTACAACAGGATGAATTGTACCATATGTTCCCCTGGCAGAGGGAGCGTCTGCAGAGCTATCCTGGCCTTCGAAGCCGGATCTTAGGCTGTTCATTTTGTACAAGCCGCCACAAACAATATCTGTGATTGTGACTCTAGCCGTTTATGCCTTCGTTTCCCTATACTATTGAGTACGATATGTGTCGCAGGTTTTCGTCTGCTTTTGGGGACACAATTCTCACAGGGCACATTGCGCTGTGAGTGTACGGTAGGGGTCGCGTTCGGACTTTACCATCTGGAATAGTAGGAGAAGGAAGTTATGGATCAACAGCATCAGGTAGGGCAGCAGCAGATGCCTATGGCCAAGCAGGGCCTCTATGATCCACGATTCGAGCATGATGCCTGCGGGACAGGCTTTGTGGCTGATATGAAAGGCCGCCGCTCGCATGCGATCGTGCGCCATGCTATTACGGCGCTGGAAAACATGAACCATCGCGGGGCAGCGGGCAGTGAGCCCAATACCGGGGATGGCGCGGGTATTTTGATCCAGGTTCCCCATGAATTCTTGGCTAAAGTTACTACTGCTGAAGGGTTTGCGCTGCCAGCGCCTGGAGCGTATGGGGTGGGGATGTTCTTCTTGCCCCAGGATGAAGAGAAGCGCCGGCGTTGTGAACAACGTTTTGAAGAGATCGCGGCCGCAGAAGGACAAGTGGTTCTTGGTTGGCGAACGGTTCCCACCGACAACGGCTCTCTTGGGGCCACGGCCGTCAACAGCCAACCTTTCATTCGCCAGGTATTCATCCAGCGCAGCCCCGATCTTGAAGACGATATGGCTTTTGAGCGCAAGCTCTACGTTATTCGCAAACTGGCTGAAAAGGAGATTCGCTACAATCCAGCGTCTGACGGCTGCAAGAGCTTCTATGTGGCCAGTCTCTCCTACAAAACAATCGTCTACAAAGGCATGCTGCTCGCCGATCAGGTCGACCAGTTCTATCCTGATCTCTCCGACTCCGATCTGACCACGGCCATTGCCCTCCTCCATTCCCGCTTTTCAACCAACACGTTCCCCAGTTGGGAACGCGCGCACCCCAATCGATACATCAATCACAACGGCGAGATAAACACGATTCGCGGCAACAAGAATTGGATGTTGGCTCGTGAAGCAACGCTGAAATCCGATTTGTTTGGCGAAGATTTGCAGCGCATCTTGCCCGTCATCCAGGATGACGGCAGCGATTCGGCCGACTTCGACAACGCCCTGGAATTCCTCACCCTGGCCGGAAGGCCGCTGCCGCTCGTGGTCATGATGATGATCCCTGAGCCCTGGTCGCGACACACGACAATGCGTGAGGAAAGGCGCGCCTTTTATGAATATTACAGCGCTCTGATGGAGCCGTGGGACGGACCCGCCTCCATTGCTTTTACCGACGGCATCGTCGTTGGCGCGGTGCTCGATCGCAACGGTCTGCGCCCGTCGCGCTACTATGTCACCAAAGATGACCTCGTCGTCATGGCTTCAGAAGTAGGTGTTCTCGACATCCCCCCCGAGAATGTGGCCTTGAAAGGCCGGCTGGAGCCTGGCCGCATGTTCCTCGTTGATACGCGCCAGGGCCGTATTATCAGTGATGATGAGCTTAAACAAGAAATGGCCATGGCCTATCCCTTCCGCGAATGGCTGGATAATAACATGGTCGATCTGCAGGATCTGCCCCTGAGCCAAGAAAGCCCCGCTCCTTCCTCCGCGGCAATTATGCAGCGCCAGCAGGCATTCGGGTATACGTTTGAGGATTTGCGCATGATTCTGGCGCCGATGGCCATTAATGGCGTCGAGCCATTGGGATCAATGGGTGACGATACGCCGTTAGCCGCACTGTCCAACCGCCCGCAGTCTCTTTACACCTATTTCCGCCAGCTGTTTGCCCAGGTGACCAATCCCCCCATTGATGCGATACGTGAAGAGATTGTAACCGGCACGGAGACGCTGCTCGGTTCCGAAAGCAACCTGCTGGATACTACGCCGGTGGACGCCAACCAGATCAAGGTGCCCATCCCTATCCTAAGCAATAACGACATCATTCGTCTGCAGAACATCGATCTACAGGGGTTCAAGTCTATCACGCTGCCCATTCTTTATCCTGTTGGACAAGGAGCGCCTGCCCTAGAGAGCAGTCTTGAAGAACTCTGTCAGAGGGCGAGCAGGGCTGTAGCCGATGAGGTCAACCTGATTATTCTCTCCGATCGCGGAATTGACCATGATAACGCGGCCATTCCCGCGCTTCTGGCCACGGCAGCGCTCCACCATCATCTGATTAAGGAAGGGACGCGAACGCGCGTCAGCTTGATCGTTGAATCCGGTGAGCCGCGGGAGACGCACCAATTTGCCGTCCTGCTTGGTTACGGCGCTTCGGCAATCAACCCGTACCTGGCGATTGAGACGATTGCCGATATCGTCGATCGTGGCCTGATCACCGATATGACACATGAAGAGGCGATTGCCAAGTATGTCAAGGCGAGCGTCAAGGGCATCATCAAGATTCTCTCTAAGATGGGTATTTCTACTATACACAGCTACCGCGGCGCGCAGATATTCGAAGCGTTGGGCCTCAGCAGTGAGGTTGTTGACAGATACTTTGTTGGTACGCCTACGCGCATTGAAGGCATCGGCATGGCGATCATCGCTGAAGAAGTCAAGCTGCGTCATGAGTCCGCTTTCCCGGACCGGCCGGTCAACGGCCATGCACTTGAGGTTGGCGGCCGGTTCCAATACCGTGAAGATGGCGAATATCACCTCTTTAACCCGGCGACTATTCATCTCTTGCAGCAGGCAGTACGCAATGATGATTATGTGGCGTACAAAGAGTACGCGGCGGCCGTCAACAGGCATGATCGTGAGTTTGCCACCCTGCGCGGCCTGCTGAAACTGCGTTTACACGAACGTGAGCCCGTGCCCCTGGATGAAGTTGAGCCCGAGGAAGCGATTCTGACCCGCTTCAAGACGGGGGCCATGTCCTTCGGCTCGATCAGTAAGGAGGCGCACGAGGCACTGGCTGTGGCCATGAACCGTATCGGCGGCAGTAGCAACACCGGCGAAGGTGGCGAGGACCCCGCACGATTTACCCCCGAGGCGAACGGTGACTCGCGCAAGAGTAAGATAAAGCAGGTCGCTTCCGGCCGCTTTGGCGTGACCAGTGAATACCTAGTCAATGCCGAAGAGATACAGATCAAGATGGCCCAAGGCGCGAAGCCGGGGGAAGGCGGTCAGCTGCCGGGGGCGAAAGTCTATCCCTGGGTGGCCAAAGTGCGTTACTCGACACCCGGCGTCGGCCTGATCTCTCCCCCACCACACCACGACATCTATTCGATCGAGGATCTGGCGCAGCTCATCTTTGATCTTAAGAACGCCAATCCACGCGCACGCATCAACGTCAAGCTTGTTTCTGAGGTTGGCGTCGGTACAATTGCCGCCGGCGTTGCCAAGGGACATGCTGATGTAATCTTGATCAGCGGCCACGATGGCGGCACCGGTGCTTCGCCGCAGTCCAGCATTAAGCACGCGGGTCTGCCCTGGGAGTTGGGTGTGGCCGAGACGCACCAGACGCTGGTTCTGAATAAGCTGCGCGACCGCGTGCGCCTGGAAACGGACGGCCAGTTGAAGACGGGGCGGGACGTCATTGTCGCCGCTTTACTCGGCGCGGAAGAATATGGCTTTGCCACGGCACCCCTTGTCTCTCTTGGCTGCATCATGATGCGCGTGTGCCAGCTCAATACCTGCCCGGTCGGCATCGCTACGCAAGATCCAGAACTGCGCAGGCGGTTTACGGGCAGTGCGGATTACGTTGTCAATTTCATGCGCTTTCTGGCGCGCGATGTGCGCGAAATGATGGCTGCCCTGGGATTTCGTTCCCTGAATGAGATGATCGGCCGTACGGACATGCTTGATGCTCGGCAGGTTGATGGTCATTGGAAGGCGGCGGGGATCGATTTGTCGGCCGTTCTTTACAGGCCGGATATGCCCGCCGAAGTCGGCCGCTACCAATCGACGACTCAGGATCATGGCTTGGAGAAGACCTTGGATGCCACCCTGCTGCTGGACATCTGCCGCCCAGCGATCGCGGGGAAGAAACATGTTGAGGCAACGTTGGAAGTTCGCAACGTGCACCGCGCCGTGGGCACGATGGTGGGCAGTGAGGTTTCGCGCCATCATGGCGCGGCAGGACTGCCGGAGGACACAATCAAGCTGCATTTCTTTGGCTCAGCGGGCCAGAGCTTTGGCGCCTTCATGCCCCAGGGTATGACCTTCTATCTGGATGGGGACGCCAACGACTATATCGGCAAAGGGCTTTCCGGGGGCAAGATCATTGTCCGCCCGCCCGAAGAAGCGACGTTTGTTCCTGAAGAAAATACCATTATCGGCAACGTCGCCTTCTACGGCGCGACCGGGGGGCAGGCGTACATTCGCGGATTGGCCGGCGAGCGCTTCTGTGTGCGCAACAGCGGTGTCTCCGCTGTCGTCGAGGGCGTGGGCGATCATGGCTGCGAGTATATGACCGGCGGCCGTGTCGCCGTTCTGGGGCCAACGGGCAGGAATTTCGCGGCCGGTATGTCGGGCGGTATTGCCTATGTGCTGGACAGCGACGGCGATTTCCATACCCGTGCCAATCTGCAGATGGTCGATCTGGAACCGCTGCAAAAAGATGCCGACAGCCGCGAGTTAAACGACATGATCTGGCAGCATGCTTTTCATACCGGCAGCAAAGTTGCCTGGAGAATCTTGAATGATTGGGAAGAGATGCGCGAGCGTTTTGTGAAGGTTTTCCCCAAGGACTATAAGCGCATGCTGGAAAAGATCGCCCAGGCTGAAGAAGAAGGTCTCAGCGGGGAAGAGGCGATTATGGCCGCCTTTGAAGCCAACGCCCGCGATCTAGCCCGCGTCACAGGAAACTAATGGCTGTCTCGAATCCGGTTCAGCGACCCAATAAGCCGCTAGACGCCGGCCGGACCGGCTGCGGAAATGAATAACCAAGACATGATACTGATTAAACGACTGATATGAGCAAAGCTAAAGCACGAGGGTTTTTGGAGTACAAGAGAGAAGCGGCTGCGGAACGGCCGGTTGATGAGCGCATCTATGACTGGGAACCGCTTCATCTACACATGGCGGATGAGAAATTGCAGAACCAGGCGATGCGCTGCATGGACTGCGGTACTCCCTTTTGCCACAAGGGCACTACCCTCAATGGCATGACGTCAGGCTGTCCGATCAATAACCTGATTCCCGAATGGAATGATCTGGTCTATCGCGGCCAATGGCAGCAGGCGTACGAGCGCCTGCATAAGACGAACAATTTCCCCGAGTTTACGGGGCTTGTTTGCCCCGCACCCTGTGAAGCGGCTTGTACATTGGGTATTCACGATCCGCCCGTGACGATCAAGAGCATTGAATACGAGATCATAGACAGAGCTTTTGCGCAAGGGTGGGTGCGGCCTGCTGAACCGCAGCGCCGTACCGGGAAACGTGTGGCTGTGATTGGTTCCGGCCCGGCCGGTCTGGCCTGCGCCGACCAGCTCAATACCGCCGGCCATGCGGTCACCGTCTATGAGCGGGATGACCGCATCGGCGGCTTGCTCATGTACGGCATCCCCAATATGAAGCTAGACAAGGAAATTGTGGAGCGGCGGGTTGACCTTATGGCCGAGGGCGGGGTGACTTTCGTCCCCAATACGGAGATCGGCCGGGATCTCATGGCGGAAGTGCTGCAGGATGAATTTCATGCCGTTGTCATCTGTACCGGCGCGGGCAAACCACGCGATCTACCGGTCCCGGGAAGGGAGCTCGCCGGGATCCATTTCGCCATGGACTATTTGGGTCCCAATACGAAACGCCTGCTCGATGCTGTTGGCGGGGAAGACTGCTCTATTTCCGCCGCGGGCCAGGATGTGGTTGTCATCGGCGGCGGTGACACAGGGACCGATTGTGTGGCCACCGCCCTGCGCCAGGAATGCCGCAGCTTGACGCAGTTCGAGATCCTCCCCAAGCCGCCGCTGTCACGCGCTCCTGACAATCCGTGGCCGCAGTGGCCCAAAGTCTACAAGCTCGACTACGGTCAGGAAGAAGCGCTGCATCTTTTTGGCGAGGACCCGCGGACGTACACGATCATGACCAAGGAGTTTCTCGGCGATGATGAGGGGCATGTCGAGGCGATCCGCACCGTGCAGGTCGCCTGGCAGGGAAACGGCCACGGCCGTCCGCGGCTGGAGGAGCTGCCGGGCAGTGAGAAGATCTGGCCCGCCCAGCTGGTTCTGCTCTCCATGGGCTTTCTTGGCCCGCAGCAGATGCTGCTCGATCAGTTCGCTGTGGATCGGGATGCGCGAAGCAATGCGTGGGCGGAATACGGCAGCTTTCACACCAATGTCGAAGGCGTCTTCGCCGCCGGTGATGCGCGCCGCGGGCAGAGCCTCGTTGTCTGGGCCATCAACGAAGGGCGTGGTGCGGCGCGTGAAGTCGACCGTTGGTTGATGGGTGAGACATCCTTGCCCTAACCTGCATCATGCCGGCGGCCTCCCCGCTGGATTTCATGAGCTAACTTGATCGGATCTATCCTCTGTACTACGCTGTATAAAACTATCGGTAGAAGGATACGAACATGAATCAGGAAAATGCAAACTTACAGATCGCCGACCTGGGTGGGGGCTGTTTTTGGTGTTTAGAAGCTGTATTTGATGAGCTTGACGGTGTACATGAGGTGCTCTCCGGATATGAGGGGGGGCAGGTGCAGAACCCATCTTATAAGCAGGTCTGCAGCGGTCGCACCGGCCATGCCGAAATCGTGCGCGTTACTTTTGACGCAGACGTCGTCTCCTTCGACGATATCCTGCGCGTTTTCTTTACGATTCACGATCCCACGACACTCAACCGCCAGGGGGCTGATGTGGGCACGCAGTATCGTTCCGTCATCTTCTATCAGGATCCGGCGCAAAAAGAGACGGCGGAGAAGGTCATCGCCGAACTAGACTCCGCCGGCGTCTGGCCCGACCCCATCGTCACAGAAGTCAGCCCAGCGGAGACTTTCTATCCCGCGGAAGCGTACCATCAGGATTACTACCAGAACAACAGCTACCAGCCGTACTGCCAGGTCGTTATCAATCCCAAGTTGGCTAAGTTTCGCCAGAAATATGCTTCACGGTTGAAGGCAGTCGGATCTTGATTTTGTACGTGCCGCCCGCCCACGGCCGATGAAACGCGCTTCGTGCATGGGCGACACGGCCGCCTACCTTAGCCTTCGCAGCGGCCCCTGCGCAGATCTTCGTGTCGGAGAAAGTGATGAACACGCTTGTAGAGAACTACTACCCAACATTTGAGCTGTACCAGGCGATGCGCGGCCAGTTGATGGCCATCCTCACGGATGAAGACTTGCTCTTTGAACCGGGCGGCGAAAACGTGACGCTGGGCGCGCTCTGCCGCCGGATTGGCGAAACAGAGCAGAGCTATATCGAGTCGTTCATCAATTTCAGCCAGGAGTTCACCTATCGCAATGAACTGCCGGGGTTGTCTGAGAGCGTGGACAGATTGATCGTCTGGTACGCTGATCTTGACCGGGAGCTGGAAAGCGTCGTCTCTGCGCTGACTGAGGAAGAGCTGACCGGCCGCACGATCGATCGCGGCGGCGGCTTCGCTGTTTCCCCGGCGATACAGCTGGAGATTTACAAGGAAGCGCTGTTGATCTTCTACGGCAAAGCGGACATCTACCTCAAGGCGATGGGCAAGCCGCGCCCGCAGCAGTGGTCAGCCTGGATCGACTAGATTAGTTTTCAATTGCGCCCGCCTGCGCGGGTCCTTTTCTCCCCCAAGACAACCGCATCTGCTTTAGCTCGCTGCTGGATATGCATCCGTAAGCGCCACCTGCTTGGTTGCCGAGATCACTGGGCTGCAAGACGCACCCCTGCCCAGGGCTGCCGCCGGCCCGCACGCCTCCAGAATGCCCCTGTGAAGTCTTGCCCCGTCCCTCTTTCAAAATTGACCCTTGCCAAGTCCGCTATTGTGTGTCAATATAGAGACAAATTGGTGACAATATGGTGTCATATAGGTGACATTCACTCCATTGTAAAGGAGGCGCGTATCGAACAAAGACCCTGTTCTTGCCAAGCGGAGGTGCGCCAGTCTCACTGCCCGCCCTGGGATTCGACGCGTCTTCGCGGACCCGTCGTCATTGATAAATCTAGCCGGCATGATCAAGTATGGAGGTAGAATGAAGATGAAGACAATCAAGTTTGTAACTGCTGTTTTGCTGCTTGCAGCGCTGCTTGCCGCCTGCGGCGCGGAGCCGGCCGTCGTTGAGGTCACCCGCGTCGTCACGGAAACTGATACAGTTGAAGTTGAAGTAACGAAAGTCGTCGAGACTGAAGTTGAAACGCTCGTTGAGGTCACGCGCCAAGTCGAGGTCCAGGTAGAAGTACCGATCACGCCTGAGCCCGCACCCGTTGATCGCCAGGGTGGCTGGCTGGATACGATTGTGTTCGTACGCGAACCCAACCAGGAAGCGGCCATCGCCCGCCTTGCCGCCGGGGACATCGACGTCTTCGCTGACGATGTCGCCGGGGAGGCGATTGTGCAGGCTATTGAAGAGGCGGGCAATATTCAGACACGCACGCAGTACGGTCTCTTTGATGAAATCTTCTTCAACGGAGGTACCTGTGCTGATGAAACCCTCCTCAATCCGTTCCAGAACGCGAAGATTCGCGAGGCGATGAATTATGGAGTGGACCGCCGCTTCATTGCCGACGAACTCTATGCCGGTCTGGCTATTCCCAAAATCGCACCCCATGTCGAGGCGGGAACTGTTCGCGGCCAGATCGCGCCTGAGATTCGCGCTTTGGAAACGAAGTACGCCTACGATCTGGAGAAAACGCGCGCAATCGTGACCACGGAAATGGAAGCGATGGGCGCGACCCTGGAAGAGGGAAAATGGACGTTCGCGGGTGAACCGGTTGTCTTGATCGGCCTGATTCGCAATGAGGACACCCGTCTGGAGATTGGCAACTACTATGCCAATCAGTTGGAAGAGCTGGGCTTCACCGTCGAGCGCGTTGAGCGCACTTCTGGCGAACTCAGCCCCATCTGGATCAGTTCCAACCCTGTCGAATGCCAGTGGAACTGGTACACGGGCGCCTGGAGCCAAAATGAGGTGGATCGCTCGGATGCCCTGGCCTTTGAACAGTACTATACCGATCGCGTTTTGCCTTGGGAAAATATGGCTGTTTACGAGACGCCGGAACGGCTGAGCGAGATTTCTCTGCGTCTTTTCAACAATGAGTACGGCGATCTTGAGGAACGCCTTGAGCTGATCCGCGAGGCGCTGCCCATTGCTTTCGAGATGTCACCACGTGTCTGGCTGACCAGCCGCACGACCTTGATCCCATTCAGCGATGAGGTTGCCGCTTCGACTGATCTTGCTGCCGGCCTTAGTGGTGCGGCCATGTGGCCCTGGACAACGCGTCTGGCGGACCAGGTGGGTGGATCGATGACCATCGCCCTGCCCGACATCTGGGTTGAGCCCTACAATCCCGATGGGCGGCTCTAACTGGGTCATCGACAGCATGATCAAGAATGGTGTTCGCGATCAAGGCTCTTCTCCGATCCCAACACTGGCCTGCGTTGGCCCAGCCGTGCCGAGCGTGCCGAGGTTGTTGTCAGGAAGGGTTCCCGATGAATTCTACGTTGGATTGGGTTGAGCTTACCTTCCAGCCGGAGATCGTCGTGCCTGACGATGCCTGGGCGGGTTGGGATGCAGAGAACCAGGTTTTCCTGACCGCGGGCGAATGTCTATACGGAGCCGCAGACGGCCGTTTTCAAGAGCACAATTTACTATCCCGCATGCATCTGTTGGAAGCGACCAAATGGCATGACGGGACGCCGCTGAGTCGCGGCCGATTTCGTCATGGGTATGATCACCAATTTCGATCTGGCAACGATGAAGCCAGCCCTTACTACGATGAGAATCTCGTTCCCGATCGCGATCAGTTCCTCTCCGCTTTCAAGGGCGTGCGTATCGTCTCGACTGATCCGCTCGTCATCGAGCATTGGGGCAACAACCCCGGTTTGGACGCTGAGCGTTCAGTCTACAACTGGTGGCCTGGGGATGAAGATACAGCCTCCGGGTATGACTTCGGTGATGCGGCCTGGCACAACATGGCCCTCATGCTGCGCGGTGAAGAGAATGGAGGCTTTGCCTTCACGACAGACAAGGCGGACGCCAATGAAATCGAATGGACCAGCCTGATCGCCGGCCCTTCACTGGAAGTGCTGGCGACTGAGTTGGCTGCCGCGCGGAAGAAGGCTTCATACCCTATGCGGCGACGCTTGGCGAGTACATCAGCGCCGAGGAGGCCGCCGCGGCCTACGCCAATCTGGCTGAGTTCTGCCCGCCGTTATGGCCACTACTACTGGGCACCGGGCCCTACTTCCTGCAGGGTGTCTTCCCGATGAAGGCCAGGCGATTCTGGCCCACAATCCGCAACCATCCCGATGCGGCCAACCGTTGGGATCGCTTCGGTCCTCCGGCCATTGCTGAGGTCGAGATTGACGGCCCCGGCCGCGTGACGATTGGCGAGGAAGCCGTGTTTGATGTCTACATCGATGCCTTTGGCGAACCTTATGCTGTCGACGATATCAGCAGCGTGCAGTATCTCCTGTTTGACGCAGAAGGCAAGCTGGTTGAACAAGGTGGGCGGAAGCGGACAGCGATGGCCTCTGGATCGTGACCTCGCCTGCGGAGACAACGGCCGGTTTGCAGAAGGTTCCAACAGCCTGGACATCGTTGTTGCCTCGAATCTGCTGGCGCTGCCAAGCCTGGCGGAGTTCCCATTCGTAACGGCTCCTTAAGCCCCTTGGTGCCGCCAATAGAGGCGGGGCTGGTCCACACCAACCGCCCCGCGACGAATGGCGGTGGATGAACTGTCAGTGCAATGCTAGATCCCTCTCGAGGGTTGGGTGAAGCGTTCTCGCGAGCGCACCATCCTGTAAGCGTCTCCGTATGTTGACACAGGCTGCCACTTGTCGCGGCTCGCGCGAATCCGCAGGATTACACGCAGCTTAAAGCCGCAAGAGAGTGACAAGGTGAGCCAGGAAGTGCATTCAGACGGAGACAAGAAAGAGCAGGATCTTTCAAGTCGACCACGATCGACCTTCAGGAGGTGCCAGAGGAAGAGCGCAAAGCAAGAAAGCAGGCATCATGCGCACTGCTGCGTTACTCCGTCCTCAAACTTCGGCCCTGTTCTTTACCGTGGCGGTTGGCGTCTACATCACCGTTATCGTGGCCAATATGGGTGGCTATGTCGATGAAATACGCCGCGCGACAATTCGCGAGACAGTCGCCTTGCAGGCAATGGCCAACTGAGGCGTTCCAACAGCTGCCCACGGAGGAGAAACAGGCGATCCTGGCGCAGCGCATCGCCATGCAGGAGCGGCGCTATGGGCTGGACCAGCCTTTCATCATCCGCAGCTTCAGCTATCTGGCTGATGCTTTGACATTGAGGCTGGGATTTTCTGAAGGGTTGACCAGCGACAGCGGTTCGCGCATGGTGCGCAATATCATCCTGGAGCGCCTGCCTTCGACTTTGGTGTTGTTTGGCACGGCCAACCTGCTCGTGTTTTTCTCTCGCCTTGTTCTTCGGCCTGGCTCTGTCACGCCGCTATGGCAGCTTCGGCGACAAGCTTGTACTGGGCTTGGCCCCGACTTCTTCTGCGCCGGGCTGGTTTTACGGACTTTTCCTGATCCTGATTTTCGCCGGGTTGATGGGCATCTTGCCTTTTGGCGGCATGGTCAGCGCGCCGCCGCCGGATAAACGCCTCGAATATGCGCTCAGCGTCCTCGAAGCACATGATCTTGCCGGTCACGGCCGTGCTGATCAGCGCCGTCTTTCATCACCATCTATAAGTGGCGCACTTTTTTCCTGATTTACTCCAGCGAAGACTATGTGCAAATGGCCAAAGCCAAGGGCTCACGGACGCATGATCGAACGCCGCTACGTTCTGCGCCCCACCCTGCCCAATATCATCACCAGCTTCGCCCTGCTGCTGATCACCCTCTGGAGTGGGGCGATAATTCTGGAAACCGTGTTCAACTGGCCGGGCATCGGCCAGCTCTATTTCCGCGCGATCGGTGTCTATGACACCCCCGTCATCCTGGCCAACGTCGTCGTATATGCCTATCTGCTGGCGATCACCGTATTCCTCTTGGATTTCATCTATGCCCTGGTTGACCCGCGTGTGCGCGTCGCTGACGGAGGTGAAAAACGATGAGCACGCTCAAACGCTTCATCGCAGCAAATCCGTGAATACCCTTCGGCAGTGCTGGGTCTGGTGATCATTGGTCTGCCTGGTCTTCCTTTCCATTGTTGTGCCCCATGCGCATCCCCTATAGTGAAGCCGTACGCCTGTGGCGCGGTGGAGACGACATCTGGGCGGAATATCCGCGCAACGCGTGGCCGCACCTGGTACAACTGGTTGGTCGAAGGCTCGCTGCCGGAGACGATCAGATTCAGTACGGCCGAAGGGGACGGAAACCCGGTCGTCGAACAACTGTCCGCGGACACGACGGAAGTTAGATACACCTTCGAGTTTGATTTCCCCTATGATGAATTTCCGCCGGAGGTGAACATTTTTGCGAGGGCGACGTTCGCGAGAAGCAGCCTTTCGTGGAGATGCTGTGGCTGCACCCCAGACGGCCGTGAAATTCGCGCCGGTGAATTCTCTCCCAGTGACAACACGCTCATTTCGCTTTTCCCAGGACGATCGCCTGCAGCGCCGGCTCGAACGCCAGACCGGCATCGACGGTGTCCCCGCCGAAAAAGGTCTTTTTGACGATCCCGAACAGGAAGGGCTGCAGCCCCTGCAGGGAACCTATTCCCTGCAGGTCAACACCTTGTTGTTTGAAGAGGATTCCGCGCTCGACCTCAGCTTTGTCGCCTACGGGCTGGTGCACGGGTATGCGGGCACGGATCACCGGCGCCGCGATCTATCGGTCGCTCTGTTGTGGGGTATCCCCATTGCCATGGCCTTTGGTCTGCTGGCGGCTGTGGGCACGACCGTTACCACGATGAGTATTGCCGCCATCGGCGTCTGGTACGGGGGCTGGTTGGATGGCCTCATTCAACGCCTGACGGAAATAAACGCCATCTTGCCACTTCTGCCCATCTTAATCATGGTCGGAACATTCTACTCTCGCAGTATCTGGCTCATGCTGGGCGTCGTCATCCTGCTCAGCATCTTTGGCATCTCCATCAAGAACTATCGCGCCATCTTTCTTCAGGTGCGTGAACTCCCCTACATTGAAGCGGCCCAATCGTATGGAGCGAGCGATCATGCGTATCGTTTTTCGCTATCTGATCCCCAGAATCTTACCCCTGGTCATCCCCGATCTGATCGCCCTTATCCCCACGTTTGTTTTCCTAGAAGCGGCGCTGGCCGTGTTGGGGCTGGGCGATCCCGTCTTGCCTACCTGGGGCAAGGTCATCCAGGACGCATTTTCACAGGGCGCACTGTTCAATGGCTTCTATTACTGGATTCTAGAACCGGCCGTCCTCTTAATGATCGCCGGTTTTGGTTTCGCACTTGTCGGATTCGCCCTCGATCGCATATTCAATCCCAGACTGAGGGAGCTGTAGAGACATGGTTTCCGAAAATGGCAGTTTGTTGGCAGTAAAAGATCTACGTCTCTACTTCAAAACGCGCGGCGGCATCGTCCAGGCCGTTGACAAAGTGGATTTCAAGCTGACGCGCACGCATGCCACGGTGATCATCGGGGAATCAGGCTGCGGCAAAAGTTCTCTGGCGAAGGCAATACTGCGCCTCCTGCCGCGCAACATCGAAACGTACGATGGAGAGGTGCTCCTCAGTGGCGAGGATATCATGGGCTTCAGCGACGAGGAATTCCGCAGCGCCATTCGCTGGAAACGGATTTCTATGGTGCCGCAGGCAGCCATGAACGCACTCAATCCGGTCATGCGCATCGGCGACCAGGTCGCGGAGCCGGCCATGGTTCACCTGGGTCTGAGCAAGAAGGATGCCATTGAGCAGGCGGCGCATCATGTTCGACCATGTCGGCGTACCCACTGACTTTCTCTATCGCTATGCCTTTGAGTTAAGCGGCGGCATGCGCCAGCGAGCGGCTTTGGCGATGGCTCTGGTGACCCTGCCGGATCTCGTTGTTCTGGATGAACCGACCTCGGCCCTGGATGTCCTGACGCAGGCGAATATCATGAATCTGATGAAGCGCGTCAAGGGGCAGATGGAAACCAGCTTCATCTTGATCACCCATGACATCGCGACCTCGAGCGAGTTGGCGGACAGCGTCGCCGTCATGTATGCCGGGCAGATAGTGGAAGTGAGCGATGCCCAACGTTTCTTCACCAATCCACTGCACCCTTACTCACGCAAACTCATGGCCAGTGTGCCTCGGCTGCGGGCTGAGGTGGAACCGGAGTTTATCCCCGGCCATCCGCCAAGCCTGTTGAATCCGCCAACAGGCTGCCGCTTTGCCGAGCGCTGCTCAGAACGTATTGCGAAATGTGACGAGGAGCCGCCCTTGATCAAAATGGGCGGTCGCGAAGTGAAATGTTGGCTGCACGCTGAACCAACGGAGAATGCCCGTGCTTGATACAGAAACCAGAATCAAACAAGGACCTGCTCTCTATTCAAGATCTGCATGTCTGGTACGAACTGAAGCGCTTTGGCTTTGGCCATGCCGGATTCGTCAAGGCGGTTGATGGCGTCTCCTTTGACCTGAAACAGGGGCAGGCAATGGCGTGTGTCGGTGAGAGCGGCTGTGGCAAATCGAGTCTGATGAAGACAATCATTGGCCTGAACCGGCCAACCAAGGGGGAGATCGTTTTTAATGAGATGAAGCTGACGGAGACGGAAGGGGACGACCTGCGCGCCTACCGGTCCAAGATTGGCTATGTTCAGCAAGATCCTTTTGGGGCGCTGCCGCCCTTCATGACCATCGAGCGCATCTTGGAAGAGCCGCTGATCATCAATGGCATCAAAGACAAAGCAGAGCGGATCGAGCGCATCAAGAAGTCCCTAAGCGAGGTCAAGCTGACGCCCATTGCAGAAGTGCTGCCTAAGTACCCGCATATGTTGAGCGGCGGCCAGCAGCAGAGGGTTGTCATCGCCCGGGCCATGATTCTTGAACCGCAGCTGCTGGTGGCTGATGAGCCTGTTTCCATGCTGGATGCCTCCGTGCGCGTGGAGATTCTCAAACTTCTGCGCGGTCTGCAACAGTCTCATGACCTGGCTGTGATCTACATCACCCACGATCTTTCAACGGTGCGCTACTTCTCCGAGTACATTTTTGTCATGTATGCGGGCGAGATAATCGAGATTGCGGAGATGGAAAAACTATTGGGCAACCCGCAGCACCCGTACACGCTGGCGCTGATGGAAGCGTCTGCGGATCCTGATGCGGGAAATGCCTTGGTCCAGCGCGATGTGCCTCCGGGTGAACCACCGAGTCTGGTCAATCCCCCGGATGGGTGCCGCTTTAATCCGCGCTGCCAGCAGATGATGCGCGGATTGTGCGATGTGAAACGGCCGCCCATGATCGTGACTGAGGATAACCACAGCGTACTCTGCTGGCTGTATGATCTGGAACTATTGTCTAATAGATGAACGCCTACTCGCGGATGCTCATCCTGGCCGTCCTCCTGCTCATCGCCGGCGCGGTCCTGCCCTTTCTGACCGTGATCGGCCTCCTGGAGTCGACTTTCTTTCTCAACTTCCTGGCCTATTTCGCTTCGGTGGTGGGACTTTTTCTAGGCTTTATCGGTATCGCCATGTATGTTGGCGATGCGCGCCGAGAAGATGATCGGCATGATCGCTGAGGAAAAGATCGAATGCCAGTTCGGGTGAGCGGGAGTGAGGACCGCGAGCCGTCCCTACGCTTCCAGGGCCGTCGTCATATAGAGACCGCTCAATTCAAAACCTAGTTTCGCATAATAGCCGCGCGTGCCGATGGCGCTGATTACCGCCAGGTGCCCGTACCCCGCTTGCCGGGCCATCTGTTTCGCCTTTTCTACCAGTTCGGTGCCGAGGCCGAGATGCTGCGCTTCGCCGCGGCTCTCTTTGCCTAGGTCAAGCGCCGGGCCGTAGACATGCACTTCACGGATCATCGCATGATCTTCGAGTTCTGGGAAAGGGTGCGCCTGCCGGCGATCGGGGAAGGAGAGGCGCAAAAAGCCCGCGATCCGTTCATCGGCCGTTTCAAAGCTGAGAAAATGCTCCTCTGTACCCTGCGTTTCATAGCTGTCCACGCGCAGATGCAGGTCATCACGGCCGACGCGCCGGCGTCGAATCTCGCGGCTGCGGATGTCGCGCAGCGGCAGCCCCTCCGCTTTCATCTTCTCCTGGGCGATCTGGCGCATATTGGCTTTCTTGCTGCCGGCGACCACGTTCGTCGTTGGAAAATCGCGAATGACGCGGTTGAGGCGCACCCATCGCGGCGTCTGCGTCATACAGGCCACAAGCACGTCACGCACTTCTTCCTCGCTGTAAGGCAGGTAGTCGCCGCGCTGCCAATATGCATACAGCTCCGCGTTTTCCACGAGGATACAGGGATAGATCTTCAGTTCATCCGGCCGGATCGCCGTGTCAGACCACAGCTTCGCATAATCCTCGACATCACTATGCGGCGTCGCCCCCAGCAGATTGGCCATCCAATGGCCGTGGATCTTGAACCCGGCCAGCCGCAGCAGCCGGAAGGCGTCACGCGTCGCCTGGACATCATGGCCGCGATTGTTCAGGGCCAGGATATGGTCATCCAGGCTCTGGATGCCTACCTGGATCTTGGTGGCTCCCAGCGACCGCAGCCAGCGCAGCTCCTCTTCATCGACGCGATCCTGCCGCGTTTCCACGACCAGGCCCACGTTGCGCCGTTTGGCGCGGCTGTTGATCGCTTGCGCCTCCGCCAATGTCGACGCCTCCACGCCGTTCATGGCGTCAAAACAGCGCTTGACGAACCATTCCTGGTAGTCGCGCGTGTAGCTGGACCAGGTGCCGCCGAGTATTAGAAGCTCGATCTTTTCCGCCGGATGGCCGATTTGCTCCAGGGCGCGGATGCGCGCCATTGTTTGCGCGAAGGGATCGAATCCATGCCGCTCCGCGCGCTGCGCGCCCGGCTCATCATGCAGGTAGCTCTTGGGCATGCGTATATCGGTGGGGCAGAAGATACATTTGCCGGGGCAGGGGTAAGGTTTTGTCAAAACAGTGACAACGGTCACCCCGGCCTGCGAACGGGTCGGTTTTGTTTGCAGGGCGATGCGCATCTGCGGATCATGTTCCAGCAAACCGGCGGCGCATAAGCGCTCATAGACGCCCAGTACCTGGCCCTTGTTCAGCCAGGGCAGCCCCTCTTGCACGAACTTGCGCATCGTGCGATTGTAGGCCTGGCCGGTGAACGGCCGCTGCTGCGCCAGGGCTTCCAGCAGGGCGATATACAATGCTTCCCGGCCCGCAATGTCGACCGGCACGTGCTGCGCGTACCAGGCGCCGTCTTCTACATCGTTCAGAGGAATCGTAAATGTGCGATCGCTGTCCATCATAGTCGTCAAACGCGCGCGCCTTAGGCGCCCTGCTGCAGAGCCAGGGCGACGATGCTCATCCAGGGCAGCAGCTTAAATCGCCCGTCGCGCAGGGCCGCTTCTATTTCGCCCTGCCGCAAGAGGAGCAGCTCCTGTTCTTCCAGGTCATCGGCGTCAATTTCAGCCACCGGTTCGGCATCTCTGGCCAGGAAAAAATGGGCGGTGCCCGCGCCGCGGTTGCCGTCGATCGCGTAACTGCCCAGGGAACGCCACGCCTCAGAAGCGTACCCGGTTTCTTCAAGCAGCTCTCGTTTGGCGGCCAATAAGGGATCTTCTCCCGGTTCAATATAGCCGCCGACCGGAGCCAGCGAGAGGCCGTCAACGCTGTACTTCGTCTGGCGGAAGATGAGGTAACGGCCGTCAGGCGTCACCGCCAGCACATTGACAAAATCCGGCGTGATAATCCAGGGCCAATTCTCAATCACACGGCCGTCGGGCAGCGCCACGGTATGGGTCTCCACGCGCAAGAACTTGCCCATATCCAGGATCGTCTGCCGCGATAAGGTTTTCCAGCTCTCCATTGATGTCACTTTGTTACGCAATCTCACCAATGAGGTCAACGACCGTGCGCAGGTCGGCCTCAGAAAAAACAGTCAGATTCATCGTCGTCACCGGGCTGTCCAGCCACGGCTGCAGCCGCTCGCGGATGCGTTCCTTCGGGCCCACAAGCGCGACCTCGTCGATCAACGCCTCCGGCACCTTCATCATTGCCCCGCCAATCTTTTTCTCCAGATAATACTCCTGGATCTCGGCCGCCTCCGCTTCATAACCATAGCGCACCGCCAGATCATAGTAGAAGTTCTTGCCCTTGGCGCCCATGCCGCCGATGTAGAGGGCGAGCAGCGGGCGCAGCATGTTGTACCCTTCGCCCAGGTTGTCGGTGATGACCACGGAGACGGTGGGCGCGATATCCAGGCCGGTCGCGCTTTTGCCTGCTTTGGCCAATCCCGCTGCAATAGAGGGGCCATAAATCGCCTCGAATTTTTGCGGTGAGAAGAAGATAGGCAGCCAACCATCGGCGATTTCCGCCGTCAGCTCAACGTTCTTGGGGCCGATGGCCGCCAAGTAAATGGGAATTTCCGGGGAGGCATGCAGCGTGCTGCGCAGCGGTTTGCCCAGGCCGGTGGCGTCATTGCCCATGTAGGGAATCTGGTAGAGACGTCCGTCATAGGTCAGTTTTTCCCGGCGTGCAAAGATCTTGCGCACGATTTCTACGTACTCGCGGCTGCGCGTCAGCGGCATTTTGTAGCTGACGCCGTGCCACCCTTCGACCACCTGCGGGCCGGACAGGCCAAGCCCCATCAGGAAACGGCCGTTCGAGAGCTGGTTCAGGGTCATGGCCGTCATCGCCGCATTGGCCGGCGTGCGCCCCGGCATCTGCATGATGGCTGTGCCCAACTTGATCTGCTTCGTCAATGCGCCCAGCCAGGAGAGGGGTGTGACCGCGTCGGAACCGTACGCTTCGGCCGTCCACACCGCGTAAACGCCCATTTCGTCCGCCGCCCGCACCAGGTCGACGGGCAGATCCATTTTTCCCGCAGCATACCCTAACATCAATCCTAGGCGCATGAGACCCTCACTTTTGCGGATGCCCTTTGGCGCATCCTGACTGCAACGATCAAACTCGCTGCCTCGAAGATGGTGCAGATTGTAGAGGATCACCCAGTAATCCCCAAGCCGTGTTCGCCAACATTAACGGGTCCGATCTATTTATTGAACCCGGATCAAACTGACCTATAGTGTAATCAAGGAGCATTGCGCCTCTAAGGAGCGCTTCTCATCAGTATCGAGGCTACGAGGGACCAAAAAAGAGAGCCTGTGGTTGCTGCACCGCAGGAGGAACCAACGATCCTTCTGAGGGTGTGGGCATGCCGTGTTTACCCGCTGCTGCTTCTGCTTCTTTCTTTTTTCTTGCGCGCGACCTTCCTTGTTGGCTCATCAACGCTCTGGCATGCGCGTGCCAAGGCTTTCTTCGAGGCGCTGCTGGCCGGAGATTTGGCCGGCACTTATCAGGCGCCGCATCCAGGTGTCACGACCATGTGGTTGGCGGCATTGGCCCGACAAGCAGCACTGTTGTTCAACCCCGATTTCGACGGAATGTCTGTCGTCAAACGCCTCAATATTGAAATAGTACCCAGCGCCCTCATCATTTCCCTGGCTATCCTTCTTGCATACATTTTGCTTGAACACATTTTTGATTTCCAGGTGGCCGCATTTGCGGCTCTGCTGCTGGCCCTCGATCCTTTCCACATTTCCTTGTCCAAGGTCATCCATGTAGACGCGCTGTTGAGCACATTCATGCTGCTCTCTGCCCTTTTCCTATGGCTTTTCCTAAAGGACAGCCGTTGGCCGTGGGTCTTTTTTTCCGGTGTCTTTGCCGGTTTGGGCCTACTGACCAAGACACCGGCCATCTTTCTGGTTCCTTATCTCTTTCTCTGCCTACTTGTCTGGCAAGGGGGACTTTGGCGGCAAAAGCGATCCAGCGGTGTACGATATGATTGGTTTTTGGGACTGCGGAAGTCAATCCTATTGATCTTGGTCTGGCTGGCGGCGCTCTCTGTGACCTATCTATTGTCCTGGCCATCCATGTGGGTGCAGCCCTTTGAAACACTCGCTCTGAGCTTCGGCGGGACGAATTTCTACCGGGTAACGCCCCATGAAAACCCCGTCTTCTTGTTGGGCAAAGCAACCATTTCCGATCCCGGACCTCTCTTTTATCCGATCAATATGGCGATTAAGACTACGGCCGTTTCCCTGACCGGCTTTGCCCTCAGCTTCTTTGTCCTGATCCGCGGCCGTATGAAGAACTACCAGCGCCAGGCGATCTTGCTTGGATTCGCTTTCGTCTTCTTTTTCATACTCATGTTGACACTGGGCGATAAGAAACTCTCCCGGTATATACTGCCCGCTCTGCAGTTTGTCACACTCCTGGCTGGAATCGGCTGGGTTTACAGCCTGCGCATGCTCTGGCACGATAGGGTGCGTCTCTTGCAGCTTTCGCTGCTGCTTGTTGCCGCCGTTCAACTGCTGGCTGCACTCGCTCACTTCCCTTATTTCGGCACGCACTACAATTACCTACTTGGGGGTCCGCAACGAATTTTTGAGAATGAGGTCGTCGCCGGCCAAGAGTTTGGCATTGGGGTTGAACGTGCCGCCGATTCTCTCAACCAGCTTCCACTTTCCACCGAGCTCGTTGTCGGGGCCCACAATTGGCTCGATTTCTATCACTATTTTCAAGGTAAGACAGTGCCGATGACGGATGACAAAGTTGACTATCTGCTGTTCACGCGCAACTGGACTATACGTGGTATGGAAGCGCATAAGTGGCAGCCGCTGTGGGATGAATACCGGCTCCGCGAGCCAAAGTATGTCATCAGCTTTGATGGTGTGCCTTACGTTTGGGTTTACAAGACTGGATCGATCATTGATGAAGAGCTCATTGCCTATCCAGTGGTTGCGGATCTGGGGCGGCGTATTCGGCTCCTGGGATACGATTTTTCGCCGGAAGAAGTGCGGCCTGGGGAGAGTGTAAAACTGACACTTTATTGGGAGTCTCTCGAACCACATTTAGAAGACTTCACCGTGTTTGCTCACCTCCTTGATCCTGGCGGGCAGCTGCGCGGACAGCGCGACAGCCAACCGCAAAACGGCATGTATCCGACCTATCTGTGGGATCAGGGTGAACGGATTCAGGATGAGCTTGAGATTGTGGTTGACGCTGAGGCGCCGCCGGGAAATCACACCTTCGCGGTCGGTATGTACCTGCTGCAAACGCTAGAAAGATTGCCTGTGCTTGTGGAGACAGGTGAAGAGCAGCCTGATGGGCGACTGCTGCTGCCGGGGCCGCAAGTGCTATCAGACAGGTAGTATCCAGGGAAGCTTCGCAGAAAGGAGTGGAGCAGATGCGAACGAAAGCGAATCCACGATCCACTGCTCACTGCTGGGGGAGGGGATCAGGCTCAGCCATGAGTGCCTGAATGTACTGTTCAGTCTCTTCGTACGCCCCTTCTCCGATGTGGGTGTAGCGGATGTTGCCCGCTTTGTCAATCAAATAGCGCGTCGGCCAGTAGCGCTGGCGGTAGGCGCGCCACGTATTGCCCTTGTTGTCCAGAGCGACCGGGTAGGCGACGCCCAATTCCTTTGTGGCGTTGAGGACGTTGTCGTATTCTTCTTCCCAACCAAACTCGGGGTAATGCATGCCGATAACGGTAAAGTCATCCCCTGCATATGTCGCATACCATTCCCTGACCCAGGGAATCACCCTCTGGCAGTTGATTCAACCAAAGGTCCAGAATTCGAGCAGCACCACCTTGCCGCGCAGTTCTTCCAGGGGAAGAGGGCCTTCACTGTTGATCCAGGTGTCGTTGTTCCATGCTGGTGCGGGACCCATCACCGGCAAACTGGCCACAAATGGTTCATCAGCCGGCGTCTCCATAGGCGCAGGCGCTGTCTCCGTGGGCGTAGGCGGAGTTTCCCGGCTTGCGGCCGTTTCCGCGGCGTCTTGCGGGGGTAAGGGGCTTGATGGCGCCGGCACGACAGAGTCCGTTTGTACGGGTGTTGGTTCCGCTGCTGTGCCGGCGGGCGTGGGCACAGCCTGCTGAGGGCTTTGCGCTGTACATGCCGTGGCCAAAATCACCAACGTGGCCAGGAGGAGGATCGCGTCTTTCTTCATCGCTCTAAGTATACAGGAACGATGGGCATGCGAGATTACAGAAGAATTACAGAAAAACCGCAGCCTGGCCATGGGCCAGACTGCGGCACTGTGCGTACAACGCTGCACTAGGTTCTCTGATTAGTCGGCCGGTGCTGCGGCAGTTTCCGGCTTCATCTCGATACCTTCCAAAGCCCCTTCCTGCCGGTCGCTGCGGCCCACCGCCCAGAGGATCAGGCCGATGCAAACGGCGACGACCACGAGGAGGGAGAGCGGCAGACCGCTGTACTGCACGACGATCGGCGCCACGATGAGGGCTACAAGATTCATGACCTTGATCATCGGGTTCAGCGCCGGCCCGGCCGTATCTTTCAACGGGTCGCCGACGGTGTCACCAACAACGGCCGCCTTGTGATTCTCGCTGTTCTTACCCCCATAGTAGCCATCCTCAACATACTTCTTGGCGTTGTCCCAGGCGCCGCCGGAATTGGCCATGAAGACCGCTTGCAGCAGGCCGGAAAGAATGACGCCGGCTAGGAAGCCGCCGAGGGCTTGTTCTTTGAGGAGTAAGCCGACGGCGATGGGCGTCAGGATGGCAATCAGGCCCAGCGGTATCAACTCCGTCTGCGCTGATTTGGTGGAGATAGTCACGGCTGCCGCGTAGTCGGGCGTCTGCGTGCCGTCCATGATTTCCGGGATAGCCAGCTGGCGGCGTACTTCGGCCATGATATAGCCCGCAGCGCGGTTCACCGCTTTGATCAACAAGCCGCCAAAGAGCAGGGGCAGCGTGCCGCCGATGAGCAGGCCCACGAAAACAGTGGGATTGGCCAGATTGATCACGCGCTCGAAGTCATCAAAGCGTTCCGCGGGGATGACGCGTTCAATGTCGGTGAAGAATGCCCCCCAGAGGGAGAGCGCGGCGATAACGGCCGAGCCGATAGCGATACCCTTGGTGATCGCCTTGGTCGTGTTGCCGGAAGCATCTAGGTCGGCCAGGATCTGGCGCGATTCCGGCGAGAACTCCTCAGAATTGAGTTCGGCGATGCCGTTCGCATTGTCGGCGATAGGGCCGAAGGTGTCCATACTCACGTTGTTGCCGGTGTGCGAGAGCATACCGACGCCAATCAGCGAGATGCCGAAGAGGACGTAAAGGAAGGGATCGCCGGCGACGACGCCTTCGCCGCGCATGCTGATTAAGAAGAGAGCGGCGACCATCGTCCACATGGCGTAGAAGAAGCCGTTGACGACATCTTTCTTCATGAACCCGCGCACGATGAAGAAGAGGGCCACCAAAGCGCCGGCGATCATCGTCGGCACGATGAGCGATGCCGGGTAGACCACCGTAAAGACAAGAATGGCGGCGGCAATACTGATGGCGATGACCAGCGCCGACCAGACGCTGGACATATAACCCAGCGAAAGCCCTTCTAAGATGACCAGGGCCGGTCCGAAATTGGTCGCCTTGGCGATGTTGCGCACGCGTTCACTGTTCGTGCTGGTTGCCGCGGCCGTCAAGGGATTAAAGGCGACCGCCAAGGCGACACCGACCGCCACCAGGGCGCCCAACGAGAGATGAGACAGCATGCCGTTTGATGGATCCTGGGCGCTGGCATAAAAGATAGCCAGTATGAAGGTGGCAATGATCGTGAAACCGCTGCTCAATTCGTAGCTCTTATACATCGCCTCTTCCGCATCATCCACGTTCCAAAGGGATACCGCGTACGTGCCGAAGATGGAGCTGATAACGCCGATGCCGCGCACCACGAGCGGCAGGATAATCCAGAACATCTCGCCGGTTAAGGCGCTCAGGGCCAGACCCAGAATCAAGCTGGAGACGATGGTGACTTCATAGGATTCGAAAATATCGGCCGCCATACCGGCGCAGTCGCCCACATTGTCGCCGACGAGGTCGGCCACAACGGCCGCATTGCGCGGATCATCTTCGTCCATGCCCGCTTCCACCTTGCCGACCAGATCGGCACCGACATCGGCGGCCTTCGTGTAAATACCGCCGCCGACGCGCATGAAGAGGGCGATCAAGGTCGCCCCGAAGCCGAATCCAAGGAGCACATCCGGCGCCGCTTTGACGAAGAGGATGAAAATCAGGGTGCCGCCCAGCAGCCCCAGTCCGTCGGTCAACATGCCCGTGATCGTGCCTGACTGGTAGGCAATGGAGAGCGCCTCCTTGAAGCTTCTGCGCGAGGCGGAAGCGACGCGCACGTTGCCCTGTACGGCCATGTTCATGCCGATGAAGCCGACCGCGGCGGAGAAGGTCGCGCCCATAACAAAGGCGAAGGCGCGCGCCGCAGCGATGCCCCAAACGGCCGTCGGGCAGTTAACGGTGGCCGCCACCCGCTCTGGATGGAAATTGGTGTACCCGTTGGCGATCGCCACTTTCCGCGCAGTTTCTGTTTGCAGAAGAGACACGACCTCGCCTTCGCTTAGAGCTGTGTTCGCCGCAATCTGCTGCGCCAGAACACCCTCCACCTGTGCACCACAGAAAAGTTCATTCGCCTCCCCGGTCGGTCGCACCAGGGCGACGCTGGCGAACATAGCCAGCGTCAAAACGACGATCAAGATCGCTATCGTCTTCATTTGCGTGCGCAAGTAAGCATTGGCGCCGTCACGAATATAGCCCCAGGTTTCCTGCATCGAGGGGGTCCCTTTGTCGGCGGCGAATGTCTTTCTCGCCAACCAATAAGCATAGCCCAAGGCAAGGAACGCCGTGGCCAATACGAAGTAAATCATGACTTGTTCAGAAGTTGAGATTCCCTTCATTGTTGACATCGATGTTTCCTCCATGTCCTGCACGCGGCAGGACTCATAAAATAAAAAACCACAGACAAAAATGTGCATCTTGGCATGGTGACAACACACTCTCTATCCTCGGCTTTGCCGTTTCGGGACCGGGGAATAGCGGTATCACTCAGCTAGATTGCATGTCTGTGGGGAAGTGACATGAAACAGCCAAATCGCTCTGATTCTCACATAATCGAGGCCACTTATCAGTGATGAATGTCACCTCCAACACGTGACAAAGATCATGTTCGGTACGGTTGACTTTTTTGGCGTTTCGAGGCGCAGGAATTGGCGGCTCAATTCCCTTTTCCAGCACAGAATGCCTGCCTTTCGGCAGGATGAAGAGGACCTGTTGAATTAGATGCCTTTCTTGTGAAAGGGTGGGCAGCAGACTCTATCTAGCTCTCGATATCGAAGACGAGAACTCTCTCCCACTTGGCCATGTTTTCGTCAAGAAAACGCTCATGGACGGCGCCCGTTTGATAATCATCGTGCCCGGCCTTATCTTGGAAGGCAAGCACCAGCCCGTAGGAGTAGCTGTTTTCGACCACATCGCGCTCTGTCGCGGCCGGTTTGCCATAGTAGCCTGAGACAACATGGGGGTCGTTGATCAGGGCCAGCAGTCCCTCTTCAAACTGGAACAGCGATTTGTCGCTTGCGCCCTCTTTTAGCCAGAAATAGACGTTATGAATATGCACGAGTTCTCCTTTGCTACCTTGCTAAAGGCTATTGTAGCCTCGTCCGCGCAGACCGCCAGATATGCCTAGCCGTCTGATCTGCCCAGGTACCTGCTTTTCGGGAAGCCCTGCGCCACATCTTCCCAAAAAGCATCCTTCAAGATTTCCGGGTAGACGACCATGTCTTGCATTTCGCCTTTGGCGATCCAGCGCACATCTTTGATGTAATGTTCGTCAGGTCCGGTGCCCTGGATATGGCGGATCGTGAGTTCGCCGGCGTGTGCGCTGCTGTTGAGGAATAGTTCGAGATGGTAGGTGTCTGTTTCCAAGTCGCAAAATTCGCGAATGTAAACAATGCGCCCCAAGGTGACGGACAGCCCTGACTCCTCAAATGTCTCCCGCCGTGCGCAGTCAAAGATATCTTTGTCAACCTCTTCGACGCCGCCGCCCGGCGGTACCCACCAGACCGCTCCCGTTTCCGGATGCACATGCTTCACCAGAAGGATGTGGCCATGCTCAACGATAAGGGCGGCGACGCGGACGCGGTGGCGCATTGTGTGGCTCCAATGACTAAACAACCGTCTCTAGAATAGAAAAGGCTTCTTCTTCGAGATCCGCGCTGCTCAGCAGCATTTCCGCAGCCTCCTCGATCTTGCCCCCAACGGCGTCCCCTTGCAGCATCTTTTCAAAAAGCCGCGCCATTTCTGAGAACAGGGCGCCCGACTTAACCAGCAGAGAGGCTGATTGATGGAGCGCGTCGATCTCCGTTATCGGCGCCGCCTCCTGCAGGAAACGGCCGTACAGGGGCCGGAAGATGCCGCCGCCTGTGCCGCCGATCTCCACCATGATATAGATCATGAACAGGTTTGCTCGCAGTTCAGCCTCCGCGAAGCGATCGGGCCAGCGCACGATCTCCTTGGCCGCACGGCGAATGCCCTTGATGCCGAAGTTGCTGATCGGCGGATGGAGCATGTTCTCCGTGTTCTGCCGAATGGCGGAGAGAGTATCCTCCTTGCCCGGCGGACGGGCGCCGGCAAAATCAAACTCAAAGTAAGTGTTCTTCGGTGGAAAGGGCTTGAATGTGGAGCCGCGTGCGTGGCCCATCTCGTCCAGCGTCATCGCAGCGTACAATCCCCCTTTCAGGCCTGATGCGGCTTGATCCATATCTGAGATCAAAACCTGGTTTTGCCCATCATAGCCGCAAATGACGAGGGTGTGGCTGCCGAAGTGATACTCCTCAGGAAAATCGAAATGGGGCAGCAGGCCCATGTCCACGCGCACCAGCAAGGGTTCCCGCTTTTCCAATTGCGCCAATAACGTTCTTTGAGCCTTGCGGGCGCTGGCTGTTGATTTCTCAATCACGCCCACACCTGTCCGCATACCGATATCCTGTGCGAAGCTCTTGATATTGTCCCGGCCGCCAATGAAGGGTGGGGCTCCTTTCTGTTCCCAATACATAAAACCGATGCCCGCGCCGAGGCCGAACAGCATCTCTTCCGATAGAGGAAGACCGTAATGGTGGTAGATTTTGGCGATGGAATTGGACCAGCAGTGATAGCCGCTGAGCGCCGGGCAGCTAGCGAAGGGCGCCGGCTCCTTCCCAATACCTACCGCCATCTCTCTTTCTGTCATGATCATGACCTCTCTCTGACCTGCTTCTTGACGATGTTCTTAATCAATGATATTCTAAGTATAGAATAGCAGGCCGCAGGAGTCAAGCGTGAAAAATGGGGACCTGGCCATTTTGGGGTTGATCATGGAAAAGCCCCGTTACGGCTACGAAATCGAACAGGTGATTGAAGAACGCACGATGCGCAACTGGACCGAGATCGGTTTCTCCTCGATCTACTATATTCTGGGCCGTCTGGAAAAGAATGGCTATGTGGCGGCGCGGCTTGAAAACGCTGCCGGCAGCGGCCCGGCGCGAAAGGTGTATGAGATGACGGCGGACGGCCGTACCGCCTGGTATGCGGCCACCCTGGAGGCGCTGTCCCACCCAGTCCGCGGCGACCAATCCTTTTTTCTGGGGCTTGCCGGCCTGCCGGCGATTCCCAAGGAGCAGGCGCTGCAGGCCCTGGATACCTACCAGCAGGCGCTGCGCGAGAGGCGCGCTCAGGCCACTGCGCGCCGGCAGGAGATTGGCAGCGATTCTTCTTTCGTGATCGACGCCATGTTTGACCATAGTCTCACCCTCATTGACGCGGAGACAGCGTGGATAGAGACCTTCAAGCAGCGCCTGCGCGCACTGGAACCGTAAACGCCTCGGCGCAGCCAGCGCGATAGGCATCCTGCAAGAGCGTTGGTGCGCGCTCGCCAAACATACGGCCAAAGTCAAGACAGCGCATTGAAGCGTTTGCAGGGGCGCAGTCTGCCCGAATCTAAGTGATGCTTGATATCCCCATGGCTCTCATACATGGCGATTACGACACGGTGCGTCGAAATCTGCTAAGATCTATGATACGATAACACCATCATCAGAATCGCAAACTACCTATTTCAAGGAAAAGAATATGGCCTCGCAACATAATCGCAATCCCGGAACCCCACTCGATCTCGATTGGGTCTACGACGCGCGCGTTAACCGCAGCGCCGTAGAACGGCGCACGGCGACGCTGCCTGGGCGACGATCAATCAAGAAAGAGTGGCAGGCCGCCTGGCTGCTGCGCGCGGTTACCTGCATTGATTTGACCACCCTCGCCGGCGACGATACGCCGGGCCGCGTCAGGCGGCTCTGCGCCAAGGCGAAACAGCCGCTGCGCCCTGATATGCTGGCCGCGTTGGGCGTCGAAGGCGAGCCAATTACCGTGGGCGCCGTCTGTGTTTATCCCAGCCGCGTGCGCGATGCCGTCGAGGCGCTGCAAGGGACGAATATCCCTGTCGCCTCCGTGGCCACCGGCTTTCCTGCCGGCCAGACGCCGCTGCCGCAGCGCGTGGCCGAGATCGAACAGGCCATCGAAGCGGGCGCGAAGGAGATTGACGTCGTGATCAGACGCACGCATGTGCTGACTGGCAATTGGGAGGCGCTCTATGATGAGATCCGCCTTTTCCGCGACGCCTGCGGCGATGCGGCGCATATGAAGACGATCCTGGCCACGGGTGATCTGGGTACACTGAAGCAGGTTTACCAGGCCAGCCTCGTGGCCATGATGGCCGGTTCTGACTTCATAAAGACGTCCACGGGAAAGGAGAGCGTCAATGCCACCTTGCCTTTTGGCCTGGTCATGGCCCGCGCCATTCGCGAATACCAGGAACGCACCGGTTATATTGTCGGCTTCAAACCTGCAGGCGGTATCAGCAAAGCGAAGCAGGCGCTCACGTGGCAGTCGTTGATCAAAGAGGAGTTGGGTGAGGCGTGGTTGAAGCCTGATCTCTTCCGCTTTGGCGCCAGCAGCTTGCTGACGGACATCGAACGCCAGCTTTATCATTACCTCACCGGACATTATGCCGCCCGGCACCACATGCCGATGGGCTAGAGAGACCTGGAGCAAAACATGAGCCTGACAGAAATATTTGAAACGATGGAATATGGACCGGCGCCGGAATCCTCGGCAGCGGTGAACGCCTGGTTGGAGGAACACGGCCGTCATTTTGGCTTGTTCATCAACAATGAATGGGTATTTCCAGAAGGGGTGGATACCTATGCCGGCTACAATCCCGCCTCGGGGGAGAAACTGGCGGAGACGACGCAGGCGGGCCAGGCGGAAGTAGACTCGGCCGTCGCCGCCGCGCGCCAAGCATTCAAGAGCTGGAGCCAGACACCGGGCAGCGAGCGGGCGCGCTATCTCTACGCCGTGGCCCGCAACATCCAGAAACACAGCCGCCTGCTGGCCGTGCTGGAATCGATGGACAACGGCAAACCGATCCGTGAATCGCGCGATATCGATGTGCCCCTGCTGGCGCGCCATTTCTACTACCATGCCGGCTGGGCACAGTTGATGGAGACAGAACTGGCCGGCTACAAACCGGTCGGCGTGATTGGCCAGATCATTCCCTGGAACTTTCCCCTGCTTATGCTGGCCTGGAAGATCGCCCCGGCGATCGCCCTGGGCAATACGGTCGTTCTTAAGCCTGCCTCCTATACGCGCCTCTCAGCCCTGCTGTTCGCCGAGATCGTCGCCGAGGCGGGACTGCCCCCCGGCGTGGTCAACGTGGTTACCGGCAGCAGCAAAGCGGGTTCGCTGATCGTCGGCCATCCTGATGTGGACAAAATCGCCTTCACCGGCTCGACCGATGTCGGCCGTATCTTGCGCCGCCAGACCGCCGGTTCGGGCAAGAAGCTTTCCCTGGAATTAGGCGGTAAGTCCCCATTCGTGGTTTTTAACGACGCCGATCTGGACAGCGCCGTGGAGGGCGTGATCGACGCCATATGGTTCAACCAGGGGCAGGTCTGCTGCGCCGGTTCACGCTTGTTGGTCCAGGAAGACATTGCCGAGCGCTTTATCGCCAAACTGAAAAGGCGAATGGGCCGGCTGCGCGTCGGTGAGCCGCTGGACAAGGCGATCGATATGGGCGCTATCGTGGACAAATCGCAGTGGGAGACGGTCGACAATTGGGTCAAAGTCGGCGTCAGCGAAGGGGGCGAACTTTTCCAGCCCGACATTGAGCTGCCGGAAAACGGGCTTTTCTATAAACCCACTTTGCTGACCAATCTCGATCCCGCCTGCGAAGTGATGCAGGAAGAGATTTTTGGTCCGGTGCTCGTTTCCATGACGTTCCGCACGCCCGAGGAAGCGATCGCCTTGGCCAACAACACGCGCTACGGCCTGGCGGCCAGCGTCTGGAGCGAGAACGTCAATCTCGCTTTGGATGTGGCCAGCAAGATCAAGGCGGGATCGCTTTGGGTGAACTGCACCAATCTCTTCGACGCTGCCGCCGGTTTCGGCGGCTATCGCGAAAGCGGCTTCGGCCGCGAAGGGGGGCGGGAAGGGTTGTTTGAATACCTGCGCCCCGCCTGGCAGGAACGGCCGCGACCTGATGTTGATCTGGATGCGCTTACCGACCAGGAACGTGTCTGGGCGGCGCACACACCTACACGGCCGATCTTGCCTGATGGCGGCAAGGTCAATGGCCAGGGCCCGCAGAAAGTCGACCGCACACCGAAGATGTATGTCGGCGGCAAACAGGTGCGCCCCGATGGCAGTTATACGCATACCATCGTCGGCCCCAAAGGGGACGTTGCCGGCCAGGTTGGCGACGGCAACCGCAAGGATATTCGCAACGCCGTGGAAGCGGCGCACGCGGCGCACACGGCCAAAGCCGGCTGGTCGATGCGCCACGGTTATAACCGCTCGCAAATCCTCTATTTCATCGCCGAGAATCTAGATGCGCGTGCCGAGGAATTCGCGCGGCGCATCGTGGCCATGACGGGCAGCACGTTGAAAGCTGCCCAGGCGGAAGTAGCTGCCTCTATCGACCGTCTCTTTACCTATGCTGCCTGGGCGGACAAGTATGGTGGTTCGGTGCAGGAGACGACGCTGCACGGCATCACGGTGGGCGTCAATGAGCCGATTGGCGTGCTGGGCATCGCCTGCCCCGAGGAGCAGCCCCTGCTCGGTTTTGTCTCCCTGATGGCGCCGGCCATCGCTCGCGGCAACACGGTGATCATGATCCCCAGCCAGAAGTACCCGCTCAGCGCCACCGACTTCTACCAGGTCCTGGACACCTCTGATGTGCCGGGCGGCGTGGTCAATATCGTCACCGGGGACCGCGATCACCTGACGAAGACCTTGATTGAGCACGAAGATGTCGACGGTGTCTGGTATTTCGGAACGGCCGCAGGCAGCTATCATGTCGAATTCGAATCGGCGGCCAATATGAAGCGCACCTGGGTCAATTACGGCCTCGATCGCGATTGGTACAGCCAGGAAGAAGGCGCTGGTCACGAATTCCTGCATGAGAGCACGCAGGTCAAGAATATCTGGGTACCCACGGGGGAGTGATTTCGGATTTCGCTTCTGGGATTGTGGATTGGGTCCGCGGCACGGCTCCCCCGCCGGCTATTGTTCGTTCGTGGTCTTCATGTGCTGCACCGATTTCTCCACCAACTCGCGCAGAACGTCGAGATCGACATCTTCGAGCTTGTTGATGTACAGACACGATTTGCCTGTACTGTGCTTGCCCAGCTTGCCCAGCAGGTCATCGTGTTCCTCAAACCCATCCATGATATAGAGCGTCAGGTTGCGCTTGCGTGGGGCGAAACCAACCAGCATCCATTCTCCTTCCCGGCCGCTGGCGTACTTGTAGCGGTAGTGGCCGAAGCCGACGATGCTCTCCCCCCACATGCGCGCCTCTTCACCGCTGGCTTCCTCCATGATCTCCTTGATCACAAACGAGGCCCGCCGCTTCTTTTCTTCTTCAACGCTGTTCAGATAGTCATCCACGCTGCCGTCGTTTTCTTTTGTCTTCAGATCTGCCATTTTGTACTCCTTGACTGCTTCAACGTCAGCAATCCCATTATTCACCGCCTAAATGATACTATGATAGCATAACGGCACGATTTCTCAAGGTTGCTGGTGACACAGTGTGGACCTTCCAGCGAACTCCGGCTGTACGCTGTTGTAATGCCTTCCCGTTCGCTTTACCTCTTCCGCCTTCCGCTTTACACTATCAACATCGAGCGCGTAGGTGGCTTTGCAGCATACTTAGGAGAGTGCGTACATGGCCAAAGTTAAGAATGTCGAGAAAAAGATCTGGGACTTGGAAGAATTTGCTGTGCAGTTTCTGCATCTCGGTGGCCGAGATGTGCGCAGCGATCGCCGGGGGCTTCCCCAATATCCTTACAAGATTCGCGCGGCGGACGATATGACGGTTGAGCACTGGAAAACGATCAGATTTCGCCGCGTCTTCCCGGGATTCGAGGTGGAGGTGCTTGACGGCGACGGCCGTGCGGTACACGGCAATACAAAACTGGAAACGCTCAGGCGCTCTTATTTCGAGGAGGATGAAGCGTAAGCCTGGTATGGATGTTTCTGTCTTCATCACCTCCTACAATCAGAAGGCGTACCTGCAGGAAGCGATCGACAGCGTCCTGGCGCAAACCCTCCCGCCGGCGCAGATAATTATCGTCGATGATTGCTCTAGCGATGGATCGCAATCCCTGATCAAGGAGTACCAGGCGCGCTATCCAGACCTGATCGTGGCGATATTCCACCGCCAAAACCTGGGCGTGGCCCAGACCCGAATCCACGCTTTAGAGGCGGTCAAGGGGGAGTATGTGACTTACCTGGATGGGGACGATCGCTATCTTCCGGCCAAATTGGAGAAAGAACTTGCTTTGCTGCGGCGCCATCCGCGGGCGCAGATCGCTTATTCAAACAGCTACTACATCACACCCGATGGCCGGCGCACCAAGACCTGGGTTACTGATCAAGTGCCGCCGCAGGGAGATGTCTTCGTGCAAACGCTCACGCGCCGCTTTCCGCGCGGCAATCTCTTCCGCATGGAGCTGCTGCCCTATGCGCTGTGGCAGGCTGCCGGCTTTCACGACCCGTCCCTTGCCGTCCTGGAGGATTGGGACATGCGTATTCGCCTGACCAGCCGCTACCGTGTGGTTTATGAGCAGACAGCGTTGAGCGAGATTCGCGTGCACCGTGATGGGCTTTCCAACGTGGAAACGGCGGTGAAGCTGGGCGCTTTGGAGACAATCCGGCAGAAGTATGAACCGCTGCTAGCGGCGATGAGCGCCGCAGAGCGCAGCTCTGTGATCAAGGAGATGGATCGCCTGCACGCCGTATTTCTACGCCGGCAGGCGAAGGAAACGCTCGGAGCTTACGCCCATTCTCGGCGGGGCAGCAAAGGCGAGGCATGGGCGTATTACGCGGACTCCTGGCGCTATCAGCGCAGCCTGGATTGGGATTTGTTGTCCGGCTTGCTCCTGCCGGCCGGCCTGTATCTTCCATTTCGCCGGTGGGCGCGCGCCGTCGCCGGCCAAGGGGACGGCCGGTAGGATGAGCGATTTCAGCTCCGCCAACCTCATTTATCTGATCTCCCAACCTCGCTCCGGTTCAACGATGCTGCAGCGCATCTTGGCCGGGCAGGGGCAGATCCATACCACGGCCGAACCGTGGCTTATGCTGCATCCCCTCTACGCCCTCCGTGCGCAGGGGCACGAGGCTGAATACAACGCGCAGTTGGCGCTGCAGGCGCTGCAGGATTTCTGTGCCACCCTCCCTGAAGGCGAGAACCATTATGATGAGGCGCTGCGGCGCATGACCCTCTACCTCTACGAGACCGCCACGCGCGCGGCAGGAAAAACCTATTTCTTGGATAAGACCCCGCGCTATTACCTTATTCTCCCCGAGCTGGCGCGGCTGATGCCGCGGGCTAGATTTATCCTTCTCTATCGCAATCCCCTGGCCGTGCTCCATTCTCTTCTGGAGGTCTCCGTCAAGGGGCGTTGGATCTTGCTTGGCCGCCTGAAAAACGATTTACTGCGCGCCCCCAGGCTCATGACTGAGGCCGTTGATCTGCTTGGGGAGAGAGCGCTCGTCGTCCACTATGAAACCCTGGTCACCGAGCCGGTCGCGCAAATTGCCGCCATCGGCGACTGGTTGGGCCTGCCAACGCAGCCTGATATGCTGCGCTACGGCAGCAAGCCGCCCCCGCCGGGCGTCATGGGCGATCCGCTGACTGTGCATCAATACGATGCGCCTTCAACGGACCGGTTGGACAGCTGGCTGCAGCTGGGGGAGCAGGCGCAGACACGCCATTTTGCTGAGAAATACCTGGCAGATCTGGGTCCACAGTTGGTCCATCAGCTGGGCTATGATTACACTGGTTTACAGCGCCGGCTGGCCGCTGTTCCCTGCCGCTCGGGCAAAGTCTCGCTGACCTGGGATCAACTGTTCGAACCAGATGAAGCGTTTCAGAAAAGGCTGAAATATGCCGAGCTGGCTTTGCTGGAGGAAAGACGCTTCTTTCGCTGGTTGGGACGGCGCCTGAAGAAGAAGTAGGACTATCCCGGCCCGCTTTCTACGCAGGCTATTCCACAGCCCACGTCTTGAGCCGCCCCAAACGCAGTCGCGCCGCCGCCTGTTTGCGATAGACCCACCAGAGAGCGCCGACCACGGCCGGTTTCGATGACCAGAAAGGATGTCCATAGGCCCCGATAACGCGCGCTTTTTCCTGATGCAAGATCTCTTGCTGGGTTGCTGTTTTCGAGGCGGGATGCTGCCGGAAATTGGCGATGGCCGGTCCTGGCAAGCGACGGCCGTGCCCACTCTTCACCAGGCGCGTAAAAAGATCTAGATCCATACAGAAGTGATAGGCGGGGTTGATGCCGCCCGCCGCCTCATAGGCGCTGCGCCGCCAGAAACAGCCCTGCTGCGGCCAACCATGGGCGCCCATGTTGGCGGCGAAGAAGTGGCTGGGGCGCAGCGCGTAGATTTTGCGCATGAAGCGGCCCTGCTCATCCACGAGATTGACGTCGCCGCTAACGAAGGCGACGTCCGGGTGCGCACGAAAGTAGCCGGCAATCTGCTGCAGCGCATGCGGCTCATAATAATCGTCGGCATTGATCCAGGCCAGAATGTCTCCCCGCGATAGTTGAAAGCCCTGCCGCAGCGCATCCGCCTGGCCGTCATCCGCCCTGCTTTGCCAGTAACTCAGCAGGCCGTCATATTTCCCCAGAATCGAGCCCGTTTCATCGCTGCTGCCGCCGTCCATGACGATGTACTCCAGATTGGCATACTCCTGCATCAAGACGGAACGGATGGTTTGTTCGATGAATCGGCCCTGATTGTAGGAGGGCGTGACGATGGAAATTCGCGGCCAATCTGTTTGCTCGGGTGCGTCTGTGGCTGCGTGGTCGACGGCCCTCCAGGGCCACCCTGTTTTTTCCGTTGGCGGCGGTGGTAGACCGTTGGCCGTGTTGGCAGATATTCTGGGCATCAGCGCACGCTCGCCTATGGCATGATCCGCTGGCCATCTTCGGGAACAGCGACGCGTGCAGCCAGGCCTGCGTCTTGCAGCGCGATCCTCAGGTCGCTGCGACTTAAAAGGCAGTGGTTAATCGCCTCCATATGTACGGCGATCACCTTTGCCCGCGGGGCGGCCTTGGCCACGGCGCGAACATCGTCAGCGGTCATGGTGATCGGCCCGCCGGATGTAAACTGGGCCGCGCCGGCATTGACGACGATCACCCGCGGTTGGAATTGATCGACTGCCTGCTGCACCTCTGCGCACCAGATGGTATCACCGGCGATGTAGACCACAGGTTCCCCGCCACCCTTAAGGACAAATCCGCAAACAGGAGCCATCAATCTCCCAATTTCGCCGCGGCCGTGCTGTCCTTCCGTGCGCACGATCTCGATGCCGCGCCATTCTTCCCTGGTTTCGACCATTTTGACAGCCGTAAATCCCGCCTCTTCAATCTTTGCGCGATCTTGCGGCTGGCAAAAAAGGGGCACTGTTTTGGGTAACAGCTCTCTGGCGCGTGCGTCCCAATGGTCGTTGTGCAGATGGGTGACGAGGACGCCATCCACGGTCCGCAGCAAGGCAGCGAGCGCCTCTTCACCCAGCGGCAAGTCAACCAAAGGATTGCGTTTCTCGTTCGCTGTGTTGGCGATGGGACCGAAAGAATCGGCCGTGCTGAGCATGGGATCTACGAGGATTTGGGTCTCGCCCAGGGTAATGACGACCGTTGCGTGGCGTAACAAGTGCAGCTTCACGTTTCACCTCAGATTGCTTCAAGCGTTGTTTGACTGTCTCCAGCGCTGCGGCGGGCGATCTCGTCACGTACGACGGGCGCGACCTTCGTCCCCAGCAGCTCTATGGCATGCATCACTTTTTCATGGGGCATCGTACCCACGGTGAGCATGAGCAGCAGGCGCTGGTGTCCGAATATCTCGTGCTGGAAAAGAATCTTCTCGATGATATCGTCCGGGCTGCCGACAAAATTTGCGCCCTGTAGGGCGCAGGAGGCCTCAAATTGGGCGCGCGTCATCGGCGGCCAGCCGCGCTCACGGCCGATCTTGTTCATTGTCTGCGCGAACGGGGGGAAAGCCTCCGCGATAGCCTGCTCTGTTGTGTCGGCGATGAACCCGTGTGAATTGATGCTCAGGCCCAGCTTGGAGCGCTCATGCCCCGCATGATCGGCCGCCCGGTAATAAAGATCCGCCAGCGATGCGAACCGTTCCGGCATCCCGCCGATAATGGCCAACGCCAGAGGGAGTCCCAACGTGCCGGCGCGAATGATTGATTCCGGTGTGCCGCCAACGGCGATCCAGACGGGGAGCAGATCCTGAAGCGGTCGCGGATAGACACCCTGTTCATGGAGCGCCGGCCGGAACTGCCCCGACCAGCTCACAATTTCTGACTCACGCAGCTTCAGGAGCAGCTCGAGCTTTTCGCTAAACAGCTCGTTGTAGTCATTCAGGTCGTAGCCAAACAAGGGAAAGGATTCAATAAAGGAACCGCGGCCGGCCATGATTTCCGCCCGGCCGTACGCGAGCAGATCGAGCGTGGCGAACTGTTGGAAAACGCGCACCGGATCATCGGAACTAAGTACATTGACCGCGCTGCTGAGGCGAATTGATTGCGTTCTTGCCGCGGCGGCAGCGAGGATCACGGCCGGCGCTGAGGAAACGAAATCCGGCCGGTGATGTTCTCCAAGCCCGAACACGTCCAAACCGACCTGATCGGCCAGTTCGATTGATTCAAGCAAATTGCTTAACCGTTCTGCGGGGCTGATCCTGGCCCCCGTCCCCGGATCAGGCGTCAGTTCGGCAAATGAGTAAAGTCCGATCTCAAATTTGCTGCTTTGCAGCCCAGACTCGTTTGGATTGTTGATAATCGTATGCTCCTTCGCTAGGTATGGGAGTATTCATCTTCTCCCTCTTCTTTTCTAGCATGTTCCCGGTTCATCTACAACAATCACACAGCATGTGGTTAAATTGCAGAGGGTGCGCAGATTTCTTTCTGCCAATCTGCCTAAATCTGCACAAATCTTAGCTCTTGGAAGAGGAGAAACAGTCTGATGATACTCGTTACCGGCGCGGCGGGAAAAACTGGCACAGCGATCTCCCGGCAGCTGCTGTCCCGCGGACAGCGGGTTAGAGCTATCGTGCGGCGGTCTGAACAGGCACGGAGAGTGGAGATGCAGGGTGTTCAAGAGACAGCCGTTGGCGATATGCGGGACCCGATGCTGCTCAAGCGGGCCATGGACGGTGTCTCTTCTGTTTACCACATTTGCCCTAACATGCATCCGCAGGAACTAGAGATCGGGGAAATTGCCATCCAGGCCGCGCAAGAAGCAAAGGTGGAGCGATTTTTCTATCATTCTGTCCTGCACCCGCAGATCAAGGCCATGGCCCACCATTGGCAGAAGCTGCTGGTCGAAGAGAAGCTGCTGGAGTCTGGGCTGCCTTTTACGATTTTGCAGCCGGCAGCCTATATGCAGAACGTCCTCGCCAACTGGGCTTCAATAGAAGACGAAGGCGTCTACCCGGTTCCCTACGACCTGCGCACGCGTTTGAGCCTGGTCGATCTGGCTGATGTGGCGGAAGCCGCGGCCGTTGTCTTGCTGGAAGAGGGGCATGCGGGAGCCATCTATGAACTAAGTGGGCCGGAGCCGCTTTCACAGGCGGAGATAGCCGGTCAGATGGGCGAGCAGCTTGGACGGCTGGTTGTGGCGGAGACGCTCGATCGGCAGAGATGGGAGCGGCAGGCGCGATCAGCTGGCTTGAGCAGCTACGCCGTGAAGACGCTGCTCGCCATGTTCCAGCATTATGAGCAGCATGATTTCATTGGCAGCGCGCAGGTGTTGGGCTGGCTGCTCGGCCGTTCGCCGGGCACTTTCGCCCAGTTCTTGAGCCGGGTGGGTGAACATGCATGATTGGTTTGCTTGTCCCGCTCAGTCGAACAACGGCTTCATCTCCAGCTGCTTCACCTGCGCGTCCATTGCTTCGTCAGCGACCGGCCCTTCATAGCGCGCCGCCGCATCCAACATTTTGGGCAAAAGATGGATGTCGCCCACGGTATTCAGAAAGAGCTCTGGCCGGCCCAAGGCCCACTGTACGGCCGTGTCTATCGCTGCTTGATTTTCCAGCGGTCTATACCAGGTAGCCCGTGTCTGTGATTCACTGCCCCACGGCTGATGCACAAGCGTTTTGATCGCCTGGATGGCCACCTTTCGCTCCTGGCACAGGGCAAAGAGTGTTTCAAAGGAGTGGCGATAGGCTTCGTTTTGCATCATCGTGTAGCTGTAGGGCAGCAGCACTGAGTCAAAGTCAAAGCGCTCAAGCGCCGCCAGATGGGTATCGGCGACAGTCCAGCCGTGGCCGGTGATGCCGATATAGCGTACGAGACCCTCCTCACGGGCGGCGATGGCCGCCTCCAGGGCGCCGCCCGGGCCCATGGCGATCCGCCATTCCTGCGGGTCAACCAGGAAGTGCAGTTGGATCAAGTCTACCTGATCCACGTTGAGCCGCTCCAGTGAGCGGCGGATTTCTGCGGCGGCTTCCTTGGCGGTACGCTTCTCCGTCTTCGTCGCCAGAAAAAACGGCCGTCCATGCCGCTTGATCCAATCCCCTATTCGTAGCTCAGAGTCACCGTAACTGGCGGCCGTATCCACATGGTTAAGCCCGTAGGATAAAGCCAACGCCATTGTGGCGTCCGTCTCCTCTTGGGTAACGGACGCGAACGCCGCCGCGCCCAACAGCAGGCGCGTGCTCAAATGTCCCGTGCGGCCGAAAAGTAGTTGTTCGATCTTTTTCATGAGTCTCTCCCATCGTCAAGCATCTATTCTATGCCCGGCTTCAGCGCTTTCCAAATGTGGCCAAGCGTCGTGGTTCTGCCCGGACCCTGCTCTAGAAATCAAGAGCGCCGTCTTACGGCGCTCTTCAACAAGAGTAGGTATGACATCAGCCAGCTTTGACTGGTTCCTCTGCACAAATGCGATCAGTCAGCCGGGACGAGCGCCTCTTGCACCGCTGTTCTTTGGGTCATCAGGGAGACGATGACCAGAACGGCGAAGCTGATGGGGATCGAAATCAGGCCGGGTTGGCTGAAACTGATGGGTGCGCTGGCTGGATCCAGGCCATAGCGCGTGAACATATCCGGGGAGAGCAGAATGATGCCCAAGGCAGTGGCTGTTCCCGCAAAGATTGAGGCAACGACGCCTGCCGGGGTAGTCTTCTCCCAGAAGAGGACCATGATGATTGAAGGCAGGTTGGCGGAGGCGGCGACCGCAAAGGCCCAGCCGACGAGGAAAGAGACGTTCATGCCTTGAAAAACGATGCCCAGAAAGATAGCGATAACGCCGACGACGATGGCCGTGATCTTTCCGGCTCGTTACTTTCTGATTCTCCGTCATCTGAATATGCAGAAACATATCCATCACGTCATGGGCAACAGCGCCTGAGGCGGCGACGATCAAGCCGCTGACCGTGCCCAAAACCGTGGCAAAAGCGATCGCGGAGATGATCGCAAATAGAACGATGCCAAAGGATTGCGCCAGCAATGGGGCTGACATATTGCCGTCAGCCGGATTGATCACGCCGTTGGTCATTGCCCCCAGACCCATGTAAAGGGTCAAAATGTAAAAGAAGCCGATGGCCACGATAGCCACGATGGTCGATTTGCGCGCCGAGGCTGCGTCGGGAACCGTGTAGTAGCGGATCAAGACGTGGGGCAAAGCGGCCGTGCCCAGGAAGAGGGCCAGCATCAAGGAGACAAAGTCGACCCTATCGCTGGCGCTGCCCTCAACCTTGAACTTGAGACCGGGGCGCATGAACTTGCTGCCGCTTATTGAAGTCGGGTAGTAGACGGTCAGCTCTTCGCCGCCGGCGCTAAAGCTGGCCGTTTTCCACATTTGTACGGTCGTATCTTTGGCGCTGATCAGCGATAGGTAGGCGAATGGGCCCACACGGCCGGTTTCTGCCTCAGCGCCGCTTGCGCCGGCGATTTCACTTAAATTACCTACCTGAAGCAATGTGTTTTCGTCTGAGGCGGGGGCGCCGTTGATCCATGTGGAGCCGTCGGCGCGGACGGCCGTGTACTGCGATTCCTGCAATACCGTCTCTCCATTATCGTCTCTGTTCGCTTTCCACCAGCTGATTTGCCCCGCCCCATCTTGCAGTGAGACAAAGATGTTCCCATGATATCCTGCTGGTCGACAACTTGATACGCACTGCCGGGGACGGTGACCTGACCGTCTTGCATTTCTGCCGGCAGCGTTTGGAATTCGCGGAATGGCTGCTTGCCGCCCTGATCCGGCGTGGTCGTCAGCCCGCGAACCAGAAGGCCGCCGACTAGGATGCTTGAGAAGACGATCAACAAGCCACCTTTGATAAACTGCACGTAGGTAGTTGACGTCATGCCCGCTGTGGCCACAATGATGATCACCAGGGCGCCGACGATGATCACGCCCGCCGCATGCGGCAGTCCAAAAAGGGGAGTGACCAGCACACCCGCGCCGACCATCTGCGGGATCAGGTAGAAGAGGGAAACGATCAGGGTGCTGACCGCCGCCGCCAGACGAATCCCGCGTGATTTGAACCTGGCGTCGAGGGCGTCGGCGAAGGTGTACTTGCCCAGCCGTTTCATCGGCTCCGAGACCACAAAGAGGGCGACCACCCAGCCGGCCAGATAGCCGATGGAGTAGAGGAAGCCGTCATAGCCCAGCGTGGCGATCATGCCCGCGATGCCCAAGAAAGAGGCGGCGGAAAGATAGTCGCCGGCAAAGGCGATCCCATTGACGCTCCAATGGATGTTGCCCCCGGCGGCAAAGTAGCCGCTTTCAGAATTTGCTTTACGTCCTAAGTAGAAGGATAAGCCGAGTACGGCGCCCACGAAGAATAGAAAAAGAACAACGGTGAGGACTTGCATCGCTTAGGACTCTCCCGGCGGGTTTTGGTTGTTGAGGGCTTCCTCTTTGTTGATACAAAGGGCATTGTAGATCAGGGCCATGATCACGGAGAGAATGATCAATCCGAACCCGTAGACGACCGCCAGGTTCAATCCGAAAACGATCTCCTGCTCCATTAAGGTTGGCTTGATGATATTGATCAAGATAAACCCAAGGTAGACAAGGGCGTAAATGAAGAACATCCAGACCCCCAGTTTTGTCTTGTACTGAATGGCCAGGTCCCTTTCGGGCGGGTTTTCTGCCGGCTCATGAAGCATTTGAATCTCCTTAACTAAACCCAAAAACCGCTTTGCAATCCGTGAACTGAACTATGTTTGCGCCGCTTGTTCTAAAATTCACAAATATATCGAAGTTAGCTTTGCCCGGCAATAATATCGGGCATGGCCGTTTCCGTTGCCGCGCGGCAGGTGCCTATCTTGTTGATTCTGTGCTATGGTAAGAAGTATGCTAGGAGGAGTGCTCGCGAGAGCGTGGCAAAGGATGGCTAGATGAAAGCAGTTGTTTGGACAAATTATGGCCCCCCAGAGGTTCTTCAGCTTCAGGAAGTGGCAAAACCGATTCCGAAGGACGATGAAGTCCTTATCAAGATTTACGCGACGACGGTTACCGCAGGGGACTGTGAAGCGAGAGCGCTGGATTTCCCGCCCTTCTTGGGGTTCCCCATGCGTCTCTATGTGGGCATTCGCAAACCGGCGCGGGTGACTATCTTGGGGCAGGAGTTCGCTGGAGAGATTGAAGCAGTTGGAAAGAAGGTCAGGCGATTCAGGCCAGGCGACCAGGTGTTCGCGGGCACCGGTTTTGACATGGGCGGATATGCGGAATACAAGAGTATGCCGGAGGAGTCAGCGGATGGTGTGCTGGTGCTCAAACCGGCCAACATGACCTTTGCGGAGGCGGCGGCCGTTCCCACCGGAGGGCTGGAAGCGCTGCATTTTCTTCGAGAAGCTGCCGTGCAGCCCGGGCAGAAGGTGCTGATTAACGGGGCCGGCGGCAGCATCGGGACCATGGCTGTGCAGCTTGCCTGCATTTATGGCGCGCAGGTGACGGCCGTGGACAGCGCGCAGAAATTGGACATGCTGCGCTCCCTTGGCGCCGATCACGTCATTGACTACGGGCAAGAAGACTTCACTCAAAATGGGCAAACCTATGACGTTATTTTTGACGTCGTCGGCAAAAGCCCGTTCACGGGGAGCATGCGCTCGCTGAAGGAGCACGGCCGTTATCTGATCGCCAACCCCCGTCTCTCCCTGATCTTTCGCGGGCCATGGGCGTCGCGCAGAAGTGGCAAGAAGGTATTTTTCGGCGCGGCCAGCCGCAAGTCCGAAGATCTGCTTTACCTCAAAGAATTGATCGAGGCGGGCAAGTTAAAGACGGTGATTGATCGCCGCTTTCCTTTGGCCCAGGCGGCAGAGGCGCACAGATATGTCGAGACCGGGCAGAAGGCGGGAAATGTCATATTGACCGTCAGGGAGGCGTGAAAAACGCGCACGTTATCAACTCCTGCCGCATGGGAGTCCTTCCGCTGGCAAAGCCCTGGATCGCGCATCAGCGCTTGGTCCACACCCGCTCTCGTGGTCTGATTACAGCTGAGGGCGCAGTGAAGCGCGTTCAATGGCTAAGCAGGCCAATCCTCCCCCTCAGTATAGCGCGTACCGCGGTGCCCCTTCTTGGCGATCGGTGTCGCCAACCGTTCGCCAGGTGCGTCGACCAGGATCAAGGTGCGTGGTTTGCCTGACTTGGGGTTGACGGCGCCCGGGATCAGTTCATTGATGCGCAAACGGCCGATCAACTGATCGCCGAAGATCGTGTAAACATAGTGGCCGGCCTTCAGTTTTGAAGGGGTGCCCGCCATGTGAAACTCATACTCCGCCAGCGAGCCGTCGTACAGCGCATCGACCGCCTCTTGACCGTCGCCGGCGGGAATCGTTTTTGTGATGCCAAAACTCATTGTTTCAACTCCTATTTGTATATGCCTTAAGTTACCAAGTCTTCATAATTGCTCGATAGGCAGGCACTTGCTGCAAGTACGTCTGCCGCGCATGCTCATTCTATTTGCCCCGCTTCTTTCGACAATGCATATGCCTTCTGAACCTTCTGTTCCGCCTGGGCGCAGTGCGCCCGGTCGAGTAAGACATTGCCCCAATAATACAACACCGCCGCCAAAATGCGGGGATTGTTAAGTTGCTCTGGCCCGCCTGGCGTTTTGAACTACAGGATGTGCCGGCTGACTCTCAGAATCCGCGATTCAGCGAGCCTGAGCAGTTGAAAGAGAGCCTGTGGGTCAATCTTATGGTGATTGCCGCGGGTCACAGGGGAGAGGCGCAGCCATAAGTTGCGCCGGCAGTATGGCTGGCCCCGGCACAATAAGCTGAAAGGCCGCCGGTTTTGACAAGCAAGCTGCCAATCTTAGTTGAATTCTCCACGGGAAACTGTGCAACGGACTATCCAAGAGTGCATTTTGACTATTACAAGAATAGGGTATTATTAAAAGCATTCCTTTCTCGCAAACTGTTGCCTAGACACACGTTTTCGGTGCTGTACACCGTCTGGGTTGATGCCCTTACTCAATCGCCACAATCGTTATATTTTTCATGGCAGCAAACGGAGATTTCAACATGCCTATTACCGAAAACAGAAACAGAGCGGTTTTGTTCATTGTCGCCGTATTCATCCTCATTGTTTCTTACACAGCGAGCGCCTCCGCAAAACAAGAAGGTGGTGCAGACGACAACGGCCCTCTTGCGCAATCGACGGCTTCGATCATCATTGCCAAGGAGGCCAAACCGCGAGACGGCACGGATTTCTCCTTCACCACCGACCTCCCGCCCGCGGCCGTTTTTGTTAAAGAATGGAATAACGATTTTAACGGTCCAAACAGCGTCGCCGTAGATGCCACTGGAGAAGTTGTCTTAGTTACCGACGAGTTTAACCATCGCGTGCAGATATTTGACTTGGAAGGCAATGTCATAGACGAATTTGGCAAGGAGGGCAGCGGTGATGAAGAGTTCCAGAACCCGCACGGCATAGATATCGCCAATGATCTGGCACTGATCGCCGATAGAGGCAACCACCGCATCAAAGTCTATGAAGGCGATAGCTTGGTAGCGGTCTGGGGCAGCGAAGGCAGCGGCAATAACCAGTTGCAGTCTCCCATGGATGTCGCCGTAGATGCCACTGGAGAAGTTGTCTATGTCGCCGATACGGGCAATCATCGCCTTAAGAAATACGACAATGAAGGCAATTTTGTAGCGAATTATGGCAGCAAGGGCAGCGGCAATAGTAACTTCGATTCCCCGAGCGGCGTCGCCGTGGACCAGGACGGCAATATCTACGTCACCGACCGCGAGAATCACCGCATCCAGAAGCTCGATGCTGATGGCAAATTTGTGGACAGGTGGGGCGGTAAGGGCAACGTCACCGGCAAATTTGATACCCCCTATGGCGTGTCCGTCGACAAGGACGGCGATGTTTATGTCGTCGATACCAACAACCACCGCGTCCAGAAATTTGATTCCGAGGGTAATTACTTGGGTGAATGGGGTACTCAGGGCGGCGGCCTGGGGACATTTAATTACCCGCGCGATGTTGAGGCAAAACTCGACGGCGTCATTTTCGTAACCGATCAACTCAACCAGCTTGTGCAGAAGTTCGGTGGGAACGTTTTCTCCCTCGACGATGCCGCTCTCGACGACAACGACGGGGTGACCAATGCGAAGGCTTTCGCCGATGTCGATGTGGGAACATACACCATTACCGAGGCACCGAAGGTGGGCTGGACGCTGATCGACATCAACTGCGACAGCGGTGATTATTCCGTAGACCTGGCCACGCGGACCTTGACGATTAAGCTGGCCAACGGCGATGCGCCTACCTGTACCTTCGAAAACGCCAAGGACGCTTCGATCACCATTCGCAAAGATGCTAACCCGCCCGACGGCAGCGATTTCTTCTTCACGACCGATGCCCTTCCGGTCGCTCGCTACGAAGGTTCATTGGGCACCGCGGGCGCTGCTTTGGGCGAGTTCAAGGAACCACGTGGCGTGGCCTACAACCCGACCAGCGATGCGTTGTACCTGGTTGATACGGGCAACAGCCGCGTGCAAATCTTGAGCAACGGCGCCTTCAAACTATTGGGCGTAGGCGGACAGGGCAGCGCCAACGGCCAGTTTGAATTCCCCTCTGGCGTTGCCGTCGACAAAGACGGCGATGTCTACGTGACTGATCTTGGCAACAACCGCGTGCAGAAGTTTGATGCCGCCGGCAGCTTCGTGCGCAAATGGGGCGGCAGCGGCAGCGGCAATAGTCAGTTCAAGTCCCCGAGCGGAGTGGCCGTTGACGGGTTCGGCAACGTCTATGTGACCGACACGGATAACAACCGCGTCCAGAAATTTGATGCCAATGGCAGCTTCCTGGGTAAATGGGGCAGCAGAGGCAAAGAAGACGGCCAGTTTATGAACCCCACTGGCATCGCCGTGGACAAGGCCGGCACCGTCTATGTGGCCGACTGGTTAAATCACCGCGTCCAGAAATTTGATGCCAATGGCAGCTTCCTGGGCAAATGGGGCAGCCTGGGCAGCGGCAAGGGGCAGTTTGACAGGCCGTCCGGCGTGGCCGTGGATGAGGTCGGCCAGGTTTACGTGAGCGAGGAACTCAATAACCGCGTCCAGAAATTCGATTCAGGCGGCCGTTACTTGGGCCAATGGAGCGGTACGGGCGATTCTGGCGACCAGTTTACGGGACCGTTAGGCGTGGCCACGGGCGCCGGCGATCGCGTCTGGGTGGTGGACACCCTGAACCATCGCTTTCCCATCTTCAGAAGCAGCATTATTGTGCTGGATGACGCCGTACCCGACGACAACGACAAGTTTGGTGATTCCTTTACCCTCAGCGTGGCCCCGGGCAAATACACCTTCTTAGAAACGACGCCTGGTGGCTGGGCGTTGGGCGCCATATCCTGTAAGAACGGCCAATGGATTCCCGATCCGGCCAATAAGAAGCTAGTCGTCATCGTGGCCGCGAACGAGGCTATCGACTGCACCTTTAGCAACGTCAAGGCGGGATCGATCAAGATCGTCAAGAGCGCCAACCCCAAAGATGGCACCGATTTCACCTTCACCACCAATGCCGTGGCGCTTGGCACCTTTTTAGATCAATGGGGCGGCCCTGGTGCCGGCAGCGGAGAATTTAATCTACCGACCGGCGTGGCCGTGCACACCTCCGGCGATGTCTATGTGGCCGATCGCGACAACAACCGCATCCAGGTCTTTGACGCCGCGGGCAATTACCTGCGCCAATGGGGCGGTGCCGGCGCGGGCAACAACCAGCTAGAATCTCCGCGAGACCTGCACGTTACGACCGCGGGAACTGTTTATGTAGCCGATCGCGACAACAACCGCATCCAGGTTTTCGATGGCACAGGAGAATTCCTGCGTACGATCGGTGGCCCCGGCGTGGGCGACGGTCAGTTCAATGCCCCCAGCGGCGTGGCCGTGGATTCCGCCGGCAATCTCTTCGTGGTCGATACCAACAACCACCGCGTTCAAAAATTCGATGACAAGGGCATCTTGCTAAAAAAGTGGGGCGGCAAGGGCGACGGTGTTGGAAAATTCGACAGCCCATTGGGTGTGGCCGTGGACAAGGCCGGCAATGTCTATGTGACGGACACGCTAAATGGGCGTGTGCAGGTGTTCGACAACGACGGTAAGTTCGTGCGCGAGTGGGGGGAGCAAAACGTCGGCGACGGAGAGTTTCTCGGCCCGGACGGTGTTGCCGTTGACGCCGCCGGCAACGTCTACGTCAGTGAAAACGGCGGCACCAACCGCGTTCAGAAGTTCGACGGCCAGGGCGATTTCCTGGGCAAATGGGGCATTGGCGGCACGGGTATTGCCGAGTTTTTGCAGCCCACGGGCCTGGCCATTGATGCGGCCGGCGCCATCTACGTGGCCGACCAGTTCAATGACCGCATCCAAAAGTTTGACCTCGGTCAGTTCAAACTCGACAACACCGCAGCGGATGATGGCGACCGCTACGCCGCAAGTCGATCATTTGACGATTTGGCTCCCGGCAGCTATAGCTTCAGGGAAACAGCGCCGGATGGCTGGTCGCTGACCAGCCTGACTTGCAGCAGCGGCAGTGTGAAAGTCTCCCTGCCTGATAAATCGGTGACGATCAGCCTGGTAGGCTCCGACGATATCACCTGCACCTTCGCCAATAAGGGCAAAGGTGCGGTCGACTACATTGTCTACCTGCCGGTAGTCCTAAGCGAATAACGAAGAAGTACAGAACCTCTGAGGTTTTGCGATGGTAGACCCGGCACGATTCTGTCGGGAAACCTCGGAGGTTTAAGTGAACAGCAATGGCTCGAGGAGACCCCGCCATGTTTTCGATCAAAAAAATGAGCAAAGCGCCGTTTGTTTTTGTCGCCATCTTGCTCATGGTGACTTTCTTGACGGCAAGCGCCTCGGGGACCATGGCGGCGTACCGCTCGGGGCAAGAAAATGACGCCGGCCAACCGGGCGACATGACTCCCTGGGACATTGCCGCGCCGTCCGACGTCGCGCGGCTGCATATTGTTCAGAAAGCGCAGCCGGCAGACGGCACGGATTTCGTTTTTACTTCCGATATAAACGAGCCCATGTCGCCGCTGAATACCGTGGGCAATGCCAATAATCTTAGCCGGCCGGCCGGCGTGGCCGCTAAGGATGGCTTAATTTTTGTCGCTGATAGCGATAACCATGCCATTTGGGTATATGGTTCCCAGGGCAATTTCATTGACAAACGGGGCAAAGAAGGCAGCGGCGAAGGCCAGTTCGAATTTCCCAGCGACGTTGCCCTGGATGAGGACGGCAATGTCTACGTCGCTGATCAGGGCAATAACCGCATCCAAAAGTTCAGCAGACAGGGTCAATTCCTGGGCCAATGGGGCGGCTTCGGCAGTGGTGACGGCGACCTGAACGGCCCATCGGGCGTGACGGTGACTGGGGACGGTGAAGTCGTTGTCGTGGATCGTTCTAATTATCGCATTCAAGTATTCGATAAGGAAGGCGCCTATCTGCGCCAATGGGGCAGCCAGGGCGAAAACCCCGGCCAGTTTAGCGGCGCGCGTGCTGTAGCCGTCGACAAGGCGGGACAACTATACGTTTCCGACGACGTTGCCAATCGCATCCAGGTGTTTGATTCGCAGGGCAACTTCCAAAAAGCATGGGGCGGCAATGGCAGCGGCCCCGGCCAGTTTATGGGTGGACCCGCTGGTCTGGCCGTCGATGAAGCGGGCCGCGTTTTCGCGGTCGATCCGGCCAACAACCGCGTGCAGCTGTTCGAAGCGGACGGCGGCTTCATCTTTGAATATGGCAGTTTAGGCAGCGGCGAAAGCGAGTTCAATGTCCCGGTGGGCGTGGCCATAGATGATGAGTCGGGCTATATCTACATTTCCGACCAGCTTAACCGCCTTGTTCACAGAATCCTGAGCAATGCTTTTACGCTAGATGATTTCGCCGGCAATGATGGAGACCCCTACAGTAGTTCCAAGCTCTGGACAGTTCTGCCGGGCACCTATCATATCACGCAGAGGGTGCCCAGCCCCTGGGCGCTGACCGCCATCACCTGCACAACGGTTGAGGGGACGCCGCACCCGGGTGACTGGACGCCATCCCTTGTCGACAAGACATTAACCATTGAACTCGAAGCGGGCCATGATGTTTACTGCACTTTTCACAACGAATTTGTCCCGGGCTCGGTCACCATTAAGGCAGTGGCGGATCCGGCCGGCGGCGACAACTTTGCCTATACAATGGATCCCGCGGCAAATAATCTGCTGCAAACCTTCGGCAGCCCAGGCAGCGCTGACGGGGAGTTTGAACGACCAGTCGGCGCGGCCGTCGACAAGGTCGACAATGTTTACGTTGCCGACAAGGATAATAACCGCATTCAAGTGTTCGACTCCAACGGGAATTTTTCACGCAAAATGGGTAGTGAGGGCACCGCTCCCGGCCAGTTTATGAGGCCTTGGGGTATTGACATCAGCGCTGACGGCGAGATATACGTAGCCGACACCGGCAACGGCCGCATACAGGTATTCGATTCCAATCTCAACTATGTGCGCCAATGGAAGGTGGACAGCGATGTAAACTTCATCCATTCGGCTCCTGTTGACCTGGCCTTTGACAGCGCCGGAAATGTATACGTTGCCGTGCTCAATAGAAGAGAGATCCGTGTGTTTGACCGCAATGGAAAGCTGCTGCGCATGTGGGGCGGCCATGGCGCTGAAAACGGCCAATTTGATTACCCATCGGGCATTGCCATCGATGCTGCCGATAATGTCTACGTCAGCGATTACCAAAACGCCCGCGTCCAGGTATTTGATACCAGCGGCAAGTTCCTGCGTGCGTGGGGCAGCCAAGGCAGCCATGACGGCGAGTTCCTTCACCCCAGTGGTGTGGCGGTGGACAGAACCGGAAATCTTTACGTCAGCGACTACGAAAACGACCGTGTCCAGGTATTCGACAGCAGCGGCAACTTCCGTGGCCGGTGGGGAAATATGCACGTTTCCCCGCGCGGCCTCGCTGTGAATTCAGCCGGCCACATCTACGTGGTAAATATCCTCCATAGCGACGTGAAGAAATACAGCTTTGACGCCATTGTCCTGGACGACGCCGTGCCGGATGACGGCGATCTATTCCCCTCTGCGCGTACGCTCAACGGCCTGGCTCCTGGCGAGTACCGCTTTCAAGAGACAGCGCCCGCCGGCTGGAAATTGAGCGAGATTTCTTGTGACGGAGGCAGCTGGAAATGGTCGCCGACCGACCGCCTGCTGGCCGTCGAGGTGGCGTCGGCAAAAACCACAACCTGCACCTTTAGTCATGTCAAGACCGGCTCAATCACGATCAACAAGGAGGCGACCCCGGCTGACGGCAGCGATTTTCTCTTTAAAACGACCGCTTTAGCGCCCGGCAGCTACTTAGGCAACTTAGAGTCCTCGATCGCTAAACTGGGCGTGGCCGTAGATGGGGCCGGAAACGTCTATGTTTCCGGCGAATATCTCACGCAGACCGGCTATGTATGGGGCATCGTCGTTTATGATGTCAACGGCAAGCTAGTGCGCCGATGGGGTGAGCTGGGCAGCGGCGACGGGGAATTCCTTTACCCCAGTGGCGTGGCGGTGGACTTAACCGGAAATGTCTACGTGGCTGATTCAGAAAACCATCGCATTCAGAAATTCGACACCGGCGGAAAATTCCTGCTGAAGTGGGGCAGCGAGGGCCCTGACGCCGGCCAAGTTTACTATCCCCAAGATGTGGCCGCCGATGCGAACGGCAATATCTATGTTGTCGATTATAGCAATCGCGTTCAGAAATTTGATGCGCAAGGTAAGTTTCTACGCGCGTGGGGCGGCGAAACTGGCAGCGGCGATGGCCAGTTCTTCGCCCCGCGCGGCGTTGCCGTAGATGCGGCCGGCAATGTCTACGTGGTCGATGCCGGCGGCAATCGTATTCAAGTCTTCGATGCGGACGGTAAATTTCTACGCAAATGGGGCACCCAGGGCAGCGATGATGGCGATTTCAACAGCCCATATGGCGTGGATGTGGATGCGCAGGGAAATGTCTATATAGCCAACAAAGGCAATGGCACGATACAGGTCTACGACTCCCTGGGTAAGTTCTTATACAAATTTGGCCAAAACGCCGACCTTGACGGCCGGCTCGTAGCGCCGCTCGATGTGGCCGCAGATGCAGCCGGCACTATTTATGTCGTCGATAAGCATGTTAAGAAATACGGCCGTACCTTCGAACTAGACGACGCCACGCCTGACGATAAGGACGCCGTGCCGGCCAGCCGCACGTTCGACAACCTGGCGCCCAGCAGCTACACCTTCAACGAGCTTTTGCCCGGCGGCTGGTACTTGAATTCCCTTAAACTCAACTGCGGCGCCTCGACCTGGTCCTACAATACAGTCAGCCAGACGGTGACCGTTTATCTTCAGTCGTCGCAGCATGTCACCTGCACGTTCTACAATGGCACAAAGAAAGTGGAACTGCCCCAATCTAACATCTATCTCGGCCTTGTGATGGCGCCGTAGGAGGTTGGATTTGTCTATGTCGTAGATCATTTCAATGACTGCGCGCAACAGTCTTGCTGGAATAGCTTCAGTCTTGACGGCGCGCAGCCTGACGACGGCGATCAGGTCAAGAGCAGCCTCACCCTCAGCAATCCGGCAGCTGCCGAGTGCCATTTTGTCGCGAATTTGCGAGACGGCTCGGTGTTAGAAAACCCTAGGTGTGAGGGTAGTGCAGAACAAATGGAGCGACCGCAGCGTATGATCTACCTGAGCGTGGTGCAGGGGGAGTTTAGGCTACTCAGTGATGCTTCGCGCTCTGTAACCATACAATTTGCATCTTGTTTCCGATCGGCGCTCAATAACCCGAAAATGGAGTAAAATAACGGTATGAGTAAAGCAAATTGGAAAACGATAGGAGCGTACGAAGACATAACTTACAAGAAGGCGGATGGGGTGGCGCGTATCGCCTTTAACAGGCCGGAAGTGCGCAACGCCTTTCGGCCACAAACGGTCGCCGAACTGTTCGAAGCATTCCTCGACGCGCGTGAAGACACGTCCATTGGCGTCGTGCTGCTCAGTGGTGAAGGACCCTCGCCAAAAGACGGTGTTTACGCTTTTTGCAGCGGAGGGGATCAGCGAACCCGCGGCCACCAGGGCTATGTTGATGACGACGGCATGCCTCGTCTCAACATCCTGGAGGTGCAGCGGCTGATCCGCTTCATGCCTAAAGTTGTCATTGCCGTGGTGCCCGGCTGGGCCGTCGGCGGCGGTCACAGTCTACACGTCGTCTGCGACCTGACTTTAGCCAGCGCGGAACACGCTGTCTTCAAACAAACGGACGCGGATGTGACCAGTTTTGACGGCGGCTATGGCTCGGCCTATCTGGCCAAAATGGTCGGTCAAAAGAGGGCCCGCGAGATCTTCTTCTTGGGACGCAGCTATACCGCCCAAGAAGCGTACGAGATGGGCATGGTGAATGCGGTGATTCCTCATGATGAGCTGGAACAGACGGCCCACCAATGGGCCCAGGAGATCCTGGCCAAATCGCCGACTTCGATCAAGATGTTGAAGTTCGCCCTCAACCTGACCGATGACGGGATGGTTGGCCAGCAGGTATTCGCCGGTGAAGCGACGCGCCTGGCCTACATGACCGCAGAGGCCCAAGAAGGGCGCAACGCCTTCCTAGAAAAACGAAAACCAAATTTCAAAGACGTTAAGTGGATTCCTTAAGCGCTTCACTTTCTCGTGGCTGGCTTTAAGCAGCGGTCATGCGGCCCGAAACTCAGCGGAAAAGACCAGCACCACGCCAATGTTTCCACACGCTCGACGCCATCTTTATCTTCTAAAAATGTGAGAACGGCCGATGTGTCGAGCAAATAAGTGTGCTTACTCAAGCTCCCGATCCTCCCGACGCGAATCCAGTAATTGCTCCATCAGCTTCTCTCCACGAGCGGATCCTCGCAAAGCCTTGATCGGATCTGCCGGGATGGGGATCACCTTAATAGCCTGGTCATCTGGGAATCTAGCCTCAACAGGTCAGATTTGCTTATCGGCACCCTCTGCCATATAGTCATACGATATTCCTCCAAGTCGTTGAATTAAGGTTGTATTCCAACTAGGTTCGTGTTGGTTCTCGTTATATCAAACTGATCAGGTAAATCGAAGAAGATGGATCAGGGCGTAGAGACGTTTCTCAGCTATATTCCCATAGATAGGCAACAGGCGCTGGCGCATGGGGCGATCCTGGGCGATCGTGCCTCCGGTACCGCGCTCTTCGCCGACATTTCCGGTTTCACGCCTTTAACCGCTGTTCTCTATCAAGAACTTGGGCCCAAGCGTGGCGCTGAAGATCTCGACCGCATCCTCAACCGGATCTTTGATCCCCTCATCGGCCGTATTCACCAATACCGCGGCAGTGTGATCAGCTTCAGCGGCGACGCCATCACCTGCTGGTTCGACGGCGACGATGGCCTTTGGGCGACCGCCTGTGCGCTGGATATGCAAGGCGTTATGGCCGAAATGGACTCCATGGAACTGCCTGGAGGTGGTTCTCTACCGTTGGATATAAAAGCCTCCGTCGCTACCGGAATGGTGCGCCGCCTCATTGTCGGCGATGAAGAGATTCAGGTCATAGATACGTTGGCCGGCGAACTTCTCGAACGCGTGGCTGCAGGCGAAAAAGTTGCCGCGCGCGGCGAGGTTGTTGTCTGCGCAGATGTCGCTAAGAACCTCGGCGACCGGCTGCTGAGCAGTGAGCAGCGCACGGCCGAATCGGGCCAAACATTCTCCCTCGTCAGCGGCCTGACCAAACCCGCCGAAGGACGACCCTGGCTGGACCTTCCGCTGCTGGCACTGGACAGGGAGCAGCTGCGATCGTGGCTGCTGCCGCCCGTCTACGGTCGCCTGAATACCGGCCACGGCCAGTTCCTCGCCGAACTGCGAAATTGCGTGGCCCTCTTTCTGCATTTCGAAGGATTAGACTACGATGGTGATCTGGAAGTTGGCGAAAAACTCGACCGGTTCATTCGCCGCATGCAAGAGATTCTTGCTTACTACGGCGGCTCGCTGCTCAACCTGACCATTGGTGACAAAGGCAGCTACCTGCTCAGCAGCTTCGGCGCACCCGTCGCCCACGAAGATGACGTGCGCCGTGCTGTATCGGCCGCGCTTGATCTGCTTGCCCTGCCGGGTGAGTTGGAGGATATCGACGACGTGCGCATCGGCATCAGCCAGGGCATCATGTTCAGCGGCGCTTACGGCGGCAGGCAGCGCCGCACCTACGGTATCCTCGGCGAAGAAACGAATATCGCCGCGCGCCTGATGGGCCAGGCCGCCGCGGGCCAAGTGCTGGTCACTGATCGCATCTTCAGGGCTACCAACCAGAGCCACAGTTACCAGGCGCTGCCGCCAGTTTCCGTAAAAGGAGTCGCTGAGCCCATCCCCGTTCATCGACTGCTCGCCCAGCGGCAGGCAGCGGGCCAGATCAACGGCTCGACCGAATCGGAAATGGTCGGCCGTACCGCGGAACGCACTCTGCTGCGCGAACAGCTGCTCGCCTTGCAAAACGACGGCGTCGGCGGTGTGACCATCATCGAAGGGGAAGCGGGCATCGGCAAATCGCGCCTGCTGGAAGATCTTATGAAGCAGGCGGCAGCGCAGGGCCAGCCGGCCTATCTCGGCGCGGCCGACGCCATCGAGAAGAATGCTGCCTACCATCCCTGGCGCGACATCTTCTGGGACCTGTTTGAGCTGGACACCGCCGCGGATGCCGAACCGCCCGGCGCCGGTCGTCTTTCGCCGGGCCAGCGGCGGCTCGTATTTGATCGTCTGCAAACGGCCGTTCCAGATAAGGAGCATCTCGCCCCGCTGCTAAACGCCGTTCTGCCAACCGACCTGCTTGATAACGATCTCACGGCGCAGATGACTGGCGAAGTGCGCGCCGGTAACACCCAGAATTTGCTCATTGCCCTGCTTAAGAATAGAGCGGAAGAGACGCCGCTTCTGCTCATTATCGAGGACGCCCACTGGCTTGATTCTGCCTCCTGGGCGCTCGCGCGCCTGGTCAGCCGTGACATTCCCGCCCTGCTGCTCGTCATCGCCACGCGCCCGCTTGCCGACCCGCTGCCTTCGGAATACAGTGCCCTGCTGGCGCGCACCAGTACGGAACACCTGGCGTTGAGCACGCTGCCGCCGGGGGAGACCTTGCAGCTCGTGCGCCTGCGCCTGGGCGTTGAAGAACTTCCCGAATCAGTCGAAGAGCTCCTGCTGGAGAAAGCGGGCGGCCATCCCTTCTTCAGCGAAGAGCTGGCCTACGCCCTGCGCGATGCGGGCCTGCTCCTAGTCGAAAACGGTGCCAGCAGGCTGGTTGCCAGCGAAGCCGAGCTTAAGGGACTTAGCTTCCCCGATTCCATCGACAGCGTCATCACCAGCCGCATCGACCTGCTCACGCCGCAGCAGCAGCTGACGCTTAAAGTGGCCAGCGTCATCGGCCGTGTTTTCCCCTACCGCACGCTCTATGACATTCATCCCGTTGCCGCCGAACGGACCCAACTGCACGACCAGCTGGACACGCTCGATCGCCTCGACATCACGCCCTTGGAAACACCGGAGCCCGACCTGAGCTACATCTTCAAGCACATCATCACCCAGGAAGTGACTTACAACCTGATGTCCTTTGCCCAGCGGCAGGGACTGCACCAGGCCATCGCCGAATGGTTGGAGCAAACCTACCGTAAAGATCTCTCGCCCTATTATTCGCTGCTGGTATACCATTGGACGAAGGCGCTGGGTGATCGGTATGAACGTGAGGATCTGGGAGCGAAGACGATTGAATACTTGGAAAAAGCGGCCGAACAGGCCCTGGACAGTTACGTTAATCGCGAAGCCGCCGATTATTATACTGAACTCCTACAGGTAGATGATCGCTTTGGTAACCCAGTCCATTCGCAAAGACGCGCGCGCTGGCAGCGCAGCTTGGGCGAAGCCAATTTGCGACTTGGCAACTGGCAAGCGGCAGGAAGAAATACGGAAGCGGCCCTGGCTTTACTTGATCATCCCCTCCCAACCAATCCAGCGGTCCTGGCGGCAGAGTTCTTGACACAAACCGCAAAACAGATCGCTTATCGTCTGCGCGCTCCCTATCCGGCATCAGCTACGAAGTTGGACGAGCAAGAACGCCTGGTCTTGCTTGAAGCCTCGCACGCTCTTCGGACAGTTGCACAAGTATATTGGTTCAGCGAAGATCGGTACCCTTTTGCATATGCAGGTTTATATCACGCGAATCTGGCACAACGGCTCGGGCTTTCGCCGGAGCTGGGTGAGGGATTCGCCACCATGGGATTAGCCCTTGGCGGCATCCCCCTCCACCGGCTCGCCCGTGCATACTTTCGTTGGTCACTGGAAATTGCGAATGAAATCGATGACCTTGCCGCAAGAAGCTGGATTTTCGAACTCGCGGGCGCCTATCTGATCTTTGTTGGCGATTGGTCAGAAGCAAGGCGTCTATTCGAAGAAGGCGCACGCTTAGCGTCTCAACTTGGATATTTTCGCCTGCTAGATCAGCATCGGGCATTCTTAGCAGTTATGGCCTATTATCGGGGGAGATTTGGCAGCTCCATACGTCATTGGGACGACGTTTTTAAGTCGGCAGGTCGCCGCGATGATATTCAGCCCCAGTATTGGCGACTGCTTGGAAATACCGAGTGTGGGCTGTGGTTGGTCAACGATCCGGAAGGAGCGATGCGCAATATTGACGAAGCGCAAGGTTTGTTGGCAGCAAAAAACTTGAGTCCCAACGATCGCACCAGGATACATGGCATTAGAGCCAGGGTTCATTTGAGGGCGGGAGACAATCGGCTGGCTGAGAAAGAGGCCAAGCGGACGCTAGAAATGGCTGAAGGGACAGAGTTTCTGATTCCCTATTGCTATGAAGGGTATACGGCGCCGGCCGAAGTTTTCCTTACGCTGCTAGAAAATGAAGCAGATGAATCAAGTCTTGATCGCCGGTCGACGGCAGATCTTGTCCACCGGAGCTTAAAGATCGTGCGCAAGCTGGACTACAGATACCCGATTTTTGCGCCGCGTGGGCTGCTGTATCAGGGTCGTTTTGAGTGGTTGTCTGGCAGGAGAACTAAGGCGCAAAAGGCGTGGTTGAAGGGTATCGATCTGGCACAGGAGTTGGACATGCCGCATGAAGCGGGATTGCTGCATCTTGAATACGGCCGTCATCTGCCGCCGGAGGATCCTGAGCGGCAGGAGCACCTAACACGGGCACTCGAACTTTCCGCCAATGTTGGCGCGCATTACTTCATTAATCGTACACGCGAAGAAATGAACATCGAACAGGAGTCATGAAACGCCTGGCTGGGAATCAACAGCAGCCCTTACCACCCAAGGAGATTCGAACTCCGTTAGCCGAATAAAGGTATTGAATTCGGACCCAATTGTTCCATTTCCCCCAAATTCCCATCTGATACAAACAAAAAAAGCCGCCTGACAATACTGTCAAGCGGCCCATTTTGACTGAGCGCCCCTAAGGAGATCTGTTCCGAACTCTTCTATGATGGTGATTTGCAGAGGTTATTAATGAGCATCCCGATTTTGACAGGATATGATGATCAGGTGACAATTGTCCCAACATTATGGCTGGGGAAGATTGGCACCAATTAGCATTATTATCCAGGATTTGGGTGAGGTGCTGCAAGCAAACTGGTATACCGGCGACAAAAAGCATGTTGATTTGAGAAGCCATTTCGCAGTGATAGGTAGAAACGGCCGTTCATCAAAGTACGAGTTTTAGCATAGGCTCATCGAGGCAGGCAGAAAGAGTCATTGAGCGGCCTGTTTTGGGATTTTTTCTATTTGGAGATTCGCAAGGTTATCGCACGATCAAGCACATCTCTTTCTCTTCTATAAGTTTTGTCTATCAAGGGTAATGGCTATGGCACAAATGAACGATAGCGAGTCAAATGAAAGGCGGCCGTCATTGAAAGATGAAGCACGCCAGTTGGTGGCAGAAAACAGTCGCGGCGTCTTGGCGACGCTCCTATCCAATGGAGGGTATCCGTATGCGTCGATGGTTGATTATGCGCCATTGCCCGATGGGGATGTGGTGATCTTTCTCAGCCAATTGGCTGAACATCAAAAGAATTTAACGGCCGATTCCCGCGCCTCCCTCCTCATTGCCCCGAACATCATGGCTGAAGATGCGCTGGCACAGCCGCGTGCCAATCTGGTGGGAAGGGTCAAACTGGTTGCAAATCGAGATGCAATGGCAGGCATTTACCTGCAATTTCATCCCAGCGCACAACAGTACATCAACTTTGGCGATTTCCAATTCTACCAGCTACATGTTGAGCGAGCGCGATACATTGCCGGTTTTGGGCGTATGGGCTGGATTACAGATAACCGTTATCATGCATAAGATTGCATACTGCACGTTGTCGGAAAATCCATTCCAAATGATGTTTGTTAATGGGTATACTGCTAGCGTGCAGTCAAGGTGAGGGCTGTGTGATTGGTAAAAATCGGTCCAGTTATTATCTGGTCCATTTTTCTTGTGCCCCAGGGAGGATTCGGGGCCTAGCACAACCAGCACCAGGCGCTTCTACAACGCAGAAGACGCAGCTTTCAGACCATATGCTACAAAAGAAACAGCGTCCCTGACCGGCTGGTCAGGGACGCTGTTTGCATGCCCCTAAGGAGATCTGTTCCGAACTATTTATTCTGACTTAAGATGGACTGCCCAGTAATGCAAGCGAGATCTCATTCATTACTTCTTCGACCGAAGAGTTTTGACCCTCTTCCCAAGCCCTGGTAAAGGCTTCTTCGCTCAGGCCAGCCTGCAAATCCACTATTAAACCAGCTAGCCAGGAATAGGCATAGGGCGTGAGTAATTGTCTTTCCTGTTGGGCTGTTGCGCAGGCTACCCAACGCGCCGGACTTGCGTTTTGTTTGTTTCCATGCCAAGCCCATTTCGCCAAACTTGTAATGACCGCGGCAGTGAATACTTGGTCCTCAATTGCCTGAAAGCGAACGGCAGCTTCCCGTAAGAATGGCAGCGCTTCCTGAAAGCGGCCTTTGGCCATCAGAATGTCGCCCATGTCGAGTACAAAACCGGCCAGATAGAATTCGTAATTCGCTTGTCTGGCCAATAAAAGACCGTCCGTAATGTATTGCTCTGCCAGATCGAAATTGCCATCCATGCGTTCGATGATACCCAGGAAGTCTAACGCTATGAATTCTGCCACCAGCATCCCCAGTTGGCGCGACCTGCTTAGGCACTCCTCGGCAAGGCGGCGTGCTTCCACTCGTTGGTCCTGCATGATTGCATGCAATGACATTTGGGCCAGAAAGTAATTGACACCCATCCGGTCGTCCCTTTGTATACACAAATGATATCCTTGCTTGATGCGGGCATCTGCCTCATCAAAGCGACCACTGCGTGTCAAGGAATCACTGAGAGATTCTAACAGCAAAGATGTATAGTATGAGTCCGATCTAGGTGTGATCGTATATGGCAGCCCTGCATCCCCGAGTCGTACCGAGATGTCGATATCGGCATTCAGCCCGCGCGCAGCCATACTCAGAATTGTAAAGATGAATGTAGATCCGGCATCATCATTCTGATCTCTGAACAAGGGCAATGCTTCATATGCCAGTAAAACGGATTCTTTAGCGTAGCCCAGCATCACCAGCGCTTCGGCATAGACAGCTAACAGCCAGGGAATAATATGTGGTGACAAACAATCCCTGTACGGCAGCAGCCGTTCGCACCGCTGAATTGCCTCCTGATTGAGCCCTAGCGTGTACCAGAAAACATGTAAGGAGACGATCATTTTCGCGGCTGACTCAATATCATTGTTTGCCGCCCAATCAATGGCCTGATAAATATTTCCTTGCTCCGCTGTTAGCTGGGATATCCAACGCATCTGGTCGCTGCCGCGCATGGCCTCACCGCCATGCAGGGCCAGATCGTTGCAGAAGATAAAATGTCGCCGATTTACATCCTGCTCGAATTCGGGCATGCTGGCCAATTTCTCGGCGGCAAACTGGCGCAGCATCTCATGCAGTTGGTAACGATCTGTTTCCCGATCAAATTGCAGCAAGGAATGCGCCACCAGCCTGCCCAATAGATGTGGGGCTGCTCCAACTAGCTCCTGCGCGGCCGTCGCGTGAAAATGAGCCACGGAAGACGCTTAAGGCGGCGAAAATCTGGCATGTTTGTGGCTTCAGGCGTCCCCAGGTTGAATTGAGGACCGCCAGCAGACTGCGATGGCGAGATGGCATATTTTGTAGGTCGGTAGTCAGGAAATCCAGACTGATTCTCAATCTCGGTGACGATCGCTGTGACTGGTAAGGTGTCCAGCCAGGTCGCGGCCAACTCCAGCGCAAGTGGCATGCCGTCCAATATGCGGCACAGTTGGTTAACATCCGCGGTATTGCTGCTATCGATTGTGAAGTCGGGAACGACGCGCTGAGCCGCGGTACAGAACATCAGTGCGGCCGGGTTGTCCCGTTTTTCTTGATTGTAATCGAGGCCCTGCAGTGTGAAGACATGCTCGCCAATTAGGCGCAAAGGTTCACGCGAGGTGGCCAGGATTTGTACTCCCGGTGCCGCCTGCAAGATGTCGGCGGCGATGGCCATCTCCTCCAGCACACGTTCACAGTTGTCGAACACAAGCAGCGCTTGTTTGGTGCTCAGGAAAGCTAACAACTGCCCGCGGGCCTCATTCTCATCCTCAGCTATGAGAGGTAGATGCAGCGCCTGGGAAATAGTTGGAATCAGACGTTCGGCCGATTCCAGCGCCGCCAACTGCACGAACGTTACGCCATCCTGAAACTGCCCTTTCGTATGGCGCCAGGCGGCGTCCAGGGCTAGACGTGTCTTGCCAATGCCACCGAGGCCCGTGATAGTCACAAGCCGCACATCAGGATTGACCAACAAGCTTGACAAAGTCTCCATTTCCCTTTTACGGCCGATCAGCGGCGTGAGCGATGGCGGGGATATTGTCGTGCGAAAAATGGGCAGGAGCGCCGGATATGTTTGTAGAGTGTCAGGGTTTCCAGTGAAGGTTCGACGCCCAGCTCATCCCACAGCATCTGCTTGCAGATTTCGAACTGCTTTAACGCCGCACTGCGTTGATCGCTCAGCGCCAGCAGGCGCATCACGCGGCGGTGTGTTTCTTCGCGCCAGGGCATGATCTGCAAGAGGCGTCTGGCAAGGTTCAGTGCGCGGCGGTAGCTGCCCAGATGCTCAAGTTCGTCCGTGGCGCGCGCAAGAATGCTCGCAGCGCGCTGCCGCCAGCGTTCGCGTTCACCTAGCAGCCAGGTCTCGAATTCAAGGTTATCTCCAAGTACAAGGCCCTCCAGGAAATCGCCGCATAGCAGATTAGCCGCGGCTTCCCAGTTTTCTTCCTGCTCATGCTGTCGGATCAAATCTAGGTCTACGGTCGTTTCGCTCGCAGGCACAAAATGTACCTTCAGGCGGTCGGCTTCCCAGCAACCGGGCAGAATCTGCGCCAGATTGTACAACTCACGGCGCAACTTTGTCTTGCCACTCTCCGGCGTTTCATCAGGCCATAACAGCGCTGCCAGGTGCGTGCGCATCAACGCCCGCCGTTCAATGGCCAGATAGCCCAGTAGAGCTGTCGCTCGCTGTGAACGAAAGCGTGGCAAATCCGCATCAGAGCTTTCAACCCGAACCGTGCCCAATAAACTGATTTCTCTCATTATTACCCCTAAGGACGCTGAGCGGACGGTAGTCCTTTAAGCTAGTCCCATAGTCATTCTTGCACCAGGAGGGATTGTGAGCAGCATCGGCAAGAAATGGAATATATGGATTCAGCGCGAATTCTAGCGCAGGTTGTTGCCAGCACAAAGATCGGTGTTGCAAATTTAGCTATCTTCAATGAGTTTAAGGGACACCAACCACGAATCATGAAGAGTGGCAAAGATAAATCGTTAAATGCGGATGCCGATACAGATTATCGCGCCTTCCTAATCCGTTGTTGGCGTGAGGGAGACAACTGGCGTTTACGCTGGAGACGATTGGCCAGACGCGGCAGCAGCGGCATGGCTTCACCGGGTACCAACAACTGGCCAACTTTTTGAAGATACAGTTTGTTAACTGAGGACAGAGGCCCGGAAGCCGACATTAATTGTACGGCGACGCCAGGACAAATGACTGAGTCAGTTTTTTTGTTGTTTGTCAGGCAGTGCTTTTTTTCCTGCCACACAGGGAAATCATTGCATATCCTGACCCAAGTTGATAATTATCAAAAGGAGATAGGCATGAAAAAAGAAGTTCTTTTGCCAACCATTGTCATCAGTTTAGTTATTTTTGTCGTTCTAATTGTTCAAGTGGGTGCTGAGCCGGGAAAACTGGACCCGACTTTTGGCGACGAGGGGGTGACCCTGTTCGATTTTGGCGGGCTCGATGATTGGCCTAATGCAGCTGCCCTACAGAATGATGGCAAGATACTCGTTTCCGGATGGGTTAATATTTGGCCGGGTGATTTTGGCACCGTTCGCGTGTTAGCGGATGGCAGGCCTGACTCTTCATTTGGTTCAGATGGTAAGGTAACGACCGCCTTTAGCGACAATCCTGACAACGTGGACGCGGCCTGGAGTGTTACGGCGGGCCCGGACGGCCGTATCTATGTCTCCGGAGAAACCTGCGATGCAGATTATTTCATTTGTGATGTGGCTACCGCAGTCTATAAGGAGGATGGTTCGCTTGATGAAAGTTTCGCGGGCGATGGGAAGACGGCCGTTAGCCCAGGAACCGATACGGTTTACGCTTGGCCGCATCGCGACATACTGCAGGATGATGGCAAACTGATCGCCGGTGGGGTGGCCTATAATGAAGGCGAGACATTTGATATCCTCTTACGCCGCCACAATCCGGATGGAGCGTTGGATACCACTTTCGGAACGGACGGTTTTGTTGTAAAGGATTTCGATGGAGAACATAATTACGTACAGGATCTCGTGGGCATGCCCGGCGGCAAGATACTGGTCGTGGGTGGCTTTGGCGAACCGACTGAAGATCCCTTTCTATATGATGCGGGTATCGGCTTCATGGCGCTCTTTAAGCAGCGATGGCACGCTAGACACCGCGTTTGGGGACGGTGCGGGCTGGTGACCTGGGACTATATGGGCAGCGAGATCATCAATAAAGGCGTCCACTATGGCAGCGACGGCATGATTTATATCCTGGGTGAAGCTGAGGGCGACTGTACGCTTCGCCGTTTCAACAGCGTGGGTGTGGCCGATGCGACCTTTGGTACGGAAGGCTGGGCCATGGTCGATACGGACACGGATGATGCCTGCTGGGATTTGCGCGAAACCCCAGATCACAAGCTCGTGTTTAATGGCGCAGCGTATCCGCCAGAGTCCAGCATGCAGCAGCAGAGTGCGCGGCGCCACACGGTGGGCCGTCGCGGGCTGTCACTGAATGCGATGCAGGGAGCGGATGTGGTGATGACTATGATCGGCCGCTACAAATTGGATGGATCCCCTGACGAAACCTTTGGACCAGACGGACTCGTGCTGACCCAGGTATACCCTTCGGGCAGTGTAGCCTATGGTCTGGCAGTACAACCTGACGGCAAGATCATTACCGCTTCTGAAGTGCCAAATCTGGAGGAAGGATTGGCAGATTTGGGTGTTATTCGTTTTCTTGGTGATGGACCGGCAGCGCAGGTCTTTGCCCCGTCAGTGATGGCGCCCTAGAATGATTTTCTGTCCTTGTGCTTAATCAAAGTATGATGTGGTTGCCGGATGTTAGCACACCCGGCAGCCACTCAAGTCTGAGTAAACAAAAAACCGCCTGACATTGATGTCAAGCGGTTCATTTTTGCTGAATGCCCCCAGGGAGATCTGTTCCGAACTATTTACGCTCGCTAAAGTCAGATTTCCCAGTTCTCAACCGCGAGACCGGCAACACGGCCGAACTCTCTGCTGTTTGCGGTCACCAGGGTTACATCATTGGCCACGGCCGTTGCGGCAATCAGCAAGTCATTTGGGCCAATTGGCGTACCTAGCCGTGCCAGATCACTGCGAATTCGGCCGTAGACATTACAGCAGTCATCATCAAAGGGCAGGGAGGTAAATGGTTCAAAGAAGCGGTCCAACAGCCTTAAGTTGTCAGCAGCTCGGGAACTGCGGTAGGCACCATATACCAATTCCGCTTTAACGACCGAACAGAGGAGTATATTTACTGGATTGTGCTGCTGAAGCCGGGCGACTAATGGTGGAGAACTACCATTGAGTACCGCAATGCAGGCATTCGTATCGAGCAGGTACATGTCGGATTATTTTCCTAGTGGATCCAACGCAACCCGTTGCTCGAATTCACCCTGCGGGGAACGTTGGAGATGTTCACCTTGCCATTTGCCTACGACATCATCAAAGAATCCTTCTGGCCAAGTCGGTGCCATTTCCCGCTTCACCAACTCAGCCAGGTAACTGGATACGCTCTTCTTAGCCGCCTGGGCCTCTTGTTGAATCCTATCGGCCAGATCCTGTGGGATATAAAAATGAAGTTGCGGCATATTGCACCTCGCATGTAATACGCAAAATATATGTGTTATATGTGAATTGTACAAAAAGGGACAAATGATGTCAAGATTTTTGAGTGAAAACAAAAAGCGCCAGTTAAGCGGCGCTCTTTTGGGAAATGCCCCTATGGAGATCCATTTCGAACTTTATAATATTAAGAATCCCAACCACATTCGTAGCAAAACCGTATCGTGTTCCGAATGGCCGACCATTCAGGAAGTTGCAGTTTAATTATATCAAACATCCTTCTCTTCTCTCAGTGCCAATATCAACATGATTGGGTTTGGCCACAAGAAATGTTCATATATGGAAAACCCTAAACCGATAATCAAGCTTACATTCGCTATCAAGCAAAAAGATAGTGCATTACTTGATAAATAGGCTGCAAGGTAAACTGTCCATCCAGCAAGCACAAAACTTCAGAATCATACAACCTTTTCTTGACAATTTCTTCAGGTTTGTCGTCTATAATGTCTTATATACTTGAACTATGAGCGCTCAACGAATTCTCGTCGTCGATGACGACAAATCAATAATTGAAATTGTACAAGCCTATCTTGAACAAGCAGGTTACAGCGTATTGACCGCCAACAATGGCACGTCGGCTATGGACACCTTACGTCGAGAAAAGCCAGATCTGCTTATTCTGGATCTGATGCTACCTGACCGTGATGGTTGGGACATCACAAAAAGCATTCGCCATGATAAGCGATTAGCTACCACGCCAATCATTATGCTGACCGCCCGGGTTGATGACAGCGACAAAATTGTGGGACTGGAGTTGGGCGCTGATGATTATGTAACAAAACCGTTTAATCCACGTGAGATTGTGGCACGGGTGCGTGCTTTGTTGCGGCGGCGACAGCTTGACCAAGCGGAACAGATTGACTTTTTGGAAGTAGGTTTATTGCAGCTTGATTTAGGGTCTCGCACGCTTACAGCGGATGGTAAGTTGATTGAGGTCACACCAACTGAGTTCAATCTACTCAAGATTTTCATGGAGAGTCCGGGGCATACGTTTGGCCGTGAAGAATTGTTAGAAAAGGCATTAGGGTATGGGTACGAAGGGTTTGGCCGAACGCTCGACACTCATATTCGCAATCTGCGCAAAAAGATTGAGCCGGATCCCCAAAACCCAACCTATATCCAGACGGTATACAGCATCGGTTATCGGCTAGTGGAGGCATAATGCATGAACCGCTTGTGGATTCGCTTTAGCGTCATCATCAGCAGTTTGTCTCTCGTCATTATTCTGCTATGGGTTGTGATAGAGCGTCTCGACCCAGTCATAAGCAGGGATGGATTTTCTTTCGATAGTGATTTACGGCTTTACGCTTTGCCAGGAGAATTGGCTGAAACGATGATTCTGGTCGGCACAATCGCTGTCATCCTTGGTGTATGGCTTAGTCGTGGTTTAAGCGCCCCAATTGTGGCGCTTTCAAAGGCAGCGAAGCAGATCGGATCTGGCGACTTACAACAACGTGTGCCTGTGCAAAATCACAGTCAAGAGCTCGATGATCTGGCACGGTCGTTTAACCGCATGGCGGCCGATTTAGAAAATGCCGATACGCTGCGTAAGAATATGTTAGCTGACATTTCTCATGAGTTGCGCACACCGCTCACTGTTTTATCAGGCCAATTACATGCAGCGCTTGATAAAGTGTATGCGCTTGATGAAGAAAAACTCGCCAATCTGTATGGTCAAACACAGCATCTCATCCATCTAGTAGAGGATTTGCGTTTATTGGCTCAGGCGGAGGCGCATCAGCTACCGTTAGCAATTGATTCAGTCAATTTGGCGGATTTATGGCGTGAACTTGCTGCCAATTTCTCGCTAGTTGCCCAAGAAAAAGGGATACGGTTTCGCGTCGATGCGATGGATGGGTTGCCGCCCATTTCGGCCGATCCCGGCCGCCTGCGCCAAGTGTTTAGCAATCTTCTCGCTAATGCCATACGCCATACCCCGCCCGGCGGTGAGATTGTCGTATCGAGTGCAATCGAAGGGGAACAAATCGCTCTAACAATTCGTGATACTGGTGAAGGGATTGCGCCAGAACATCTGCCCCATATGTTTGATCGCTTCTACCGCGCTGATACATCACGCACGCGCGACACGGGCGGCAGTGGGTTGGGTCTTGCAATTGTGAAGGCATTAGTAGAAATCCATCAAGGGAAGGGTTTTGGCTGAATCTGCTGGTCGCAACAAAGGCAGCACAATCACAGTGAGGTTACCGATGGTGCTGAAAAGTTAGACGAATAAAACTCACCCATCAACCTATTAACAAACAACACAATATCTTTCCTATTAACCTGATTTTTCTGTGGAGGCAGCCCCCTGCCTGAGCAACGGTACCTTTTTGAAAACAGAAAGGCTACCAAGACAGTATCAACGATACTTGTGAGGATAAATAATGAAACGATACCACTTTTTTTCAATCTTAGTTTTAATTTTTCTTTCGGCGTGTGGAATTAACAGCAGTGTGCAGAATGCACCACAAACCGGACAGAATCCGCTGCTAATTCCTGAGTTGGTGGATAGTCGAACCACACCAGAAATTGAGCTTGTCATGCAAAATGGAGAGCATGAATTTTATGCAGGTGTGCAGAGTGAGACAATGGGCTTTAACGGTGATTATCTCGGCCCAACAATCCGACTTTATAAAAATACGGATGCGACCATTACCTTTACCAATAATATTGGAGAACCGACCACTGTGCATGGGCACGGTTTACACGTGAATGGCGAGATTGATGGCGGGCCGCAATCGACCATTCAGCCGGGGGAGAGTTGGCAAATCACGATACCGGTTAGGCAAGAGGCTGGAACAAGTTGGTATCATCCTCATATGATGGGAAAAACGGCCCATCATGTCCATGCAGGTCTTGCAGGGTTGTACCTGATCGAGGATGAAAATTCACAGGCACTTGACCTGCCAAAAGATTATGGGGTCAATGATATTCCATTGGTTGTTCAAGACCGTTCATTCACGGATGGAAAAATGAACGAGTATTCTGTAACTGTGGAAGATATAAAGAATGGCCTACGAGAAGATACCCTCGTGGTCAATGGAACTGTAGATGCCTATCATAATGTTCCCCAAGGGTGGGTTCGGTTGCGGCTTCTCAATGGTTCAAATGCCCGTTTTTACCGTTTTCATTTTGGCAATGATGTGTCATTTTTCAAGATTGCCACAGAAGGTGGATTTTTGAATCAGCCAGTCGAGATGGCGTTTATCGATATGGCGCCGGGTGAGCGCAATGAAATCATGATCGATCTGTCTGACGGTGCAAATGCAACATTGATCGCTGATTTGCTACCCGCAGACCCAGAAGATACCGGCCGTCGGACGACGAACACACCGCAAGCAAATGTTGTTGAATTGCGGGTGGACCCAACGATGCAAGCATCTGGGACATTACCTGGAACACTCAATGACATCGCTTATTTTGAGCGGGAAGATGCCACGCAAATCAGAACAATTTCCCTGGATATGGAAGTGCGAGGTGGCACCGAGGAAAACATGGATTTGTTCGGCATCAATGGGCAAGCGATGGATATGGGCTTCATCAATGAACGGATTAAAAAAGGTGAAGTTGAAATATGGCGTATAACGGGTCAACGAATGCCGCATCCATTCCATATACATGGTGCATCTTTCCAGATCTTAACCCTCAATGGGGAGCCACCGACCGAAGCAGATAGAGGGTGGAAGGACACAGTTGTTGTAACGGGATGAGGTGACCGAAATCATCGTGCGCTTTGATTATGAAGCAACTGAAGAATTTCCGTTCATGTACCATTGCCATATGCTTGAGCATGAAGAATATGGCATGATGGGGCAATTTACGGTTGAGTAATTAGGTTCTACAGTTGGGTTGATGATGGGAATCTTGTTATGGTACAAGTTCCAGAACTACATGATATGCTGGAGATATTCTAAAAACGCAGAAACGATCCTTACCACCCAAGGAGATTCGAACTCATTTAGCCGAATAAAAATCAAGAATCTAGCCCCTATCCCTCCATTTCTTCCAACTTTCGAGCCAAAACAAACAAAAAACCGCTTGACAATGGTGTCAAGCGGTCCGTTTCTACAAAATGCCCCCAGGGAGATTCGAACTCCCGTTTTAGGCTTGAAAGGCCTACGTCCTAGTCCCCTAGACGATGGGGGCAATCGGCGAGAATTCTATCATTCTGTGTGATTTGGGTCAAGGAAGATTAATCAATGTGCGATCTTGCTTATAATGCGGGGCTAATGATTCGCATCTATTTGGCTGAAGATGCGCCGCGGTTGGCGGCCATACATAACAGGAGTTTTATCGGAAGATACCCATGATGCGGGCAGCTTCCGGAAAATGGTGGCGAACGCGCTGGATGGTGGCTTGGCTTGGGTTATTGGTGAGGCGCAGTTATACGGCTATGCAATGGTTACCCCAGTGCCTGGGCTGCCAGGTGTGGGGGATCTGGCGGGCTGTATTGCGCCGGAGCGGCAGCGGCAGGGATTGGGCAGCGAACTGCTGCGTTTTGTGCTGGCGGCGCTGCGCGGAACTGATTTCTGGCAGATTGCCCATGCGGTGACGGATTTGCAGGGCCCGGCAGCCTCTTTTCTGCGCGCGCATGAATTCTTTGTCGAACATGAAGAGTGGGTGATGGAGCTGGATGATATGAGCCGGCTGCCCAATGGGCCGGATGGTGCGCATGTTCGCCTGCAGGTGTATACACGGGCAGCGGCCGTGCCCCTTTTCTGCCGCCTGTACGAGGAGAGCTTCAGCGGTTTGCCCTGGAATCAGCCTTTTAGCCAGGCCGAGGTAGCGGCGACATTGCATGATGCGGGCAATATGCACTTTCTAATGGTGAATGAGGAGGCGGTTGGATTTGCCTGGACCGCGGTTCACTGGATGGCAAGGGTGTGATTGAACCGCTGGGCATTCTTCCTGCTTATCAGGGACGAGGATACGGCCGTCTGCTGCTGCAGCTGGTGCTGCGCGAATTGGCAGCGCGTGGGGCGAAAAAGGTCGAGATCGGCACCTGGCGGGATAATGAAGCAGCGGTTCATTTATACCGAGTCGCTCGGCTTCCGCCGGCGAAAAACAGTGTCTTTCCTGGCCTTCGATCTGGATTAAGAAGCGCGCTGACTTCGCGGCTGCGGACTGCCGGTATGGGCGAGATCGGCGCCGCGCATTGCGCGGTGGTAAGCTTTATATGAACAGCGCTTTGCGATGTGGGGGATAGGTTTTACAATCTTCAACCTATTGAGCTGCTGCAACAGCTCGCAGCAAATTAAAAACCGGAGAAGATGACCATGTTCAAAGATACGGCCGATGTTCGACAGCGATTGGGAAAAGCAGCAATACATTGCTTCGGAAGAGATTGGCACCGTCGTCTACCTGGCTCAGGCGCTTTGCAAGCCGATATTGGCCGAAGGGCCGGCGGGGGTGGGCAAGACAGAACTGGCCAAAGCATGGGCCGCAGCCCTTGGCGCGCCATTAGTCCGCCTGCAATGTTACGAGGGCTTGGACGAAAGCAAGGCGTTGTACGAGTGGGAATACGCCAAGCAGATGCTCTATACCCAGCTCCTGCGCGACACGCTGCACAATATGCTGGGAGAAGTCAACAGCCTGGCCGAAGCCGCCGGCCGGTTGGCCCAAGAAGAAGATGTGTTTTTCTCCGAAAACTTTCTCCTGCCACGCCCCCTCCTAACCGCGCTCACGTCTGATGAACCTGTCGTCCTCCTGATCGACGAAATTGACCGCGCCGATGTTGAATTTGAAGCGTTTCTATTGGAAGTGCTGAGCGATTTCCAGGTCAGTGTGCCGGAACTGGGCACGATTGTCGGCCAAGCACCAGCCGATGGTGCTGCTGACCAGCAATAATACGCGCGAACTGAGCGAGGCCCTGAAACGGCGCTGCCTCTATCTGCATATTGATTACCCGACGGCCGAAGCGGAGCTGCGTATCGTGCAGTTGAAAGTGCCGGATATGAGCGATGAACTGGCGCAGCAGGCGATCGCCGTCGTGCAGCAGCTGCGCAATATGGATTTGCGCAAAGTGCCGAGTATCAGCGAGACCCTGGATTGGGCGCGCGCCTTAATCACCTTGAACGCCACGGCGATTGACGAAAAGACGTTGAGCAATACGCTGACGGTGCTGTTGAAATATGAAGCGGACGTGCAGAAGGCGCGGCGGATGATGGGCGGCAGCGGGCGGCGCGACCGGTCCAGCCGCTAGCGGGGATTGAGATGATGGACGAGCGAATCATCGAGTTTGTGCGGGGGCTGCGGGCTGCCGGCGTGCGCGTGTCGCTGAGCGAGTCGATCGATGCGCTGCATGCGGTCGATATCCTGGGTATGCAGGATAAAGATCTGTTCCGCAGTTCACTGCGGGCGACCTTGGTCAAAGATGGGGAAGATGTCCCCGTTTTTGAGGAGCTGTTCCCCCTCTACTTTGGCAGCGGCGGGCCTGCGCTGCAAAATGCCATGGATGATTTGAGCGCCGACGAGCAGGAGATGCTGCAAGCGGCACTGCAGGCGATGAGCGGCCGTATCCAGGATTTGATGGATTGGCTGACCAGCGGCGAGGGGCCGAGCAAGGAAGAATTGGAGGAATTGGCGCGGCAGGCGGGGGCTGATTGGGCGGACAGTGCGCAGGAAGGGCGCTGGGTGACGCGGCGCATGCTGCAGAAGATGGGCTTTTGCGCATCTGGAAGAACAGATTCAGCAGTTGGTGCAGAAGCTGCAAGAAATGGGCATGAGCCAGGAAGCGATCGAGAAACTGCTCGGTGTTGTTGAAGCGAATCGCGAGGCGCTGCAAGAGCAGGTCGCGCAGCAGGTGGGGCGGCAAATCGCCGAGCAGCGTGCCAACCGGCCGGAGGATCTGCACGGCTCTGATCTGATGCAGAAACCTTTTTATGCGCTGTACTGAAGAGGAGGCGAATATTTTGCGCAAGGAAGTGCAGCGCTTGGTGATGCAGATGCGCAGCCGCGCCGCGCTGCGGCGCAAGCAGGGCAAGAAGGGGCGCTTCGATTCGAAAGGGACGATTCGCGCCAACCAGCGCTATGGCGGTGTGCCACTGCAATTGAAATTCAAGAAGAAGAAGCTCAAGCCAAGCCTGGTGCTGATTTGTGACACCTCCCGTTCGATGTTGTCCGTGGCGGAGTTCATGCTGCGCCTGACGTACGAACTGCAGGACCAGGTGGCCAAGACGCGCAGCTTTGGTTTTTACTCTGATATGGAGGAGATCAGCCTGCTCTTGGGTGGCAGCCGGCCGGCGGAAGCGGTGGATGTGGTTCTGGATAGTTTCTATAATCGGGGGCCGCAGCATTATGCGACAGATTTGGGCGAGAGTTTGAATACATTTTTTAAGAAGTGGCTGGACAGCGTGGATGGGCGGACGACGGTCGTGATTCTGGGCGACGGCCGTAATAATTATAATCCACCACGGATCGAATTGATGAAGCAGCTGCAGCGCCGGGCGCGGCGTTTGGTCTGGTTAAATCCAGAACATCCCCGGCAGTGGGGGACAGGTGACAGCGATATGCTCGAATACGCGCCTGTGTGTGATAGGGTTCATGTCGTGCGTAACCTGGCGCAGTTGGCGACGGCCGTTGATAAGTTGATGACATCGGGTTGACGGTCCGGCCGGCTTTTGCTACTATGGGGTCGCGATGAAACTAAATGATCTGATGCACGGTTATTATTATGGGGATGAAAAACCACGCGGCCGCGTTGGAGGTTTTGCCTGCCATTAGATAATTATTGACATGGGTGAAACGGGATTTTTCAGACGCGGCATTGGCCGCGTTTTTTTGTTTTATAGGGCAGGGTTGGTTTGAGGATGGGTGACAGTTTCGGCCGTGGTCGTTATCTAGGTGGGCCGCCAAAGATGGCGGCGATACGAGTTGGGCTGCCAAAGATGGCGGCGGTACGAGGCGGGCTGCAAAGATGGCGGCGGTACGAGTTGGGCCGCCAGGATGGCGGCGGTGCGATAAGAGGATTTCCCAAAGCGGAAAGGTTTGATAAGATAACCAGACAGAAAACAGGAGAAGAGAATGACAAAAAACGTGTTTGAAGAGCTGCGCTGGCGTGGACTGATATTTGACAGCACCGAAGGTGTGGATGAGCTGTTGGGCAAGGAAAAGATCACGATTTACAACGGCTTTGATCCGACGGGCGATTCCTTGCATATCGGCCATCTGGTGCCGATGATGAGCCTGGCGCGCTTGCAGCGATTTGGCCATACGCCGATCGCCGTAGCGGGTGGCGGGACGGGCATGATCGGCGATCCGAGCGGTAAATCGCAAGAGCGCAATTTGCTGACTTTGGAACAGATTGAGCACAATCTTGCCTGTGTCAAAGGGCAGTTGGCGCAGCATTCTCGATTTTGAAGTCAAGAGCAATCCGGCGCTGATCGTCAACAATTATGATTGGCTTTCTGAATTGTCCATGATGGGGTTTTTGCGCGATACCGGCAAGCATTTTACGCTCAACTACATGATCAGTAAGGATTCGGTCAAGTCACGGCTGGAACGGGAAGGGGAAGGTATCTCCTACACCGAGTTCAGCTACATGCTGCTGCAGTCCTACGATTTTCTACACTTGTTTGATACGTACAATTGTGTCGTGCAGGCCGGGGGCAGTGACCAGTGGGGCAATATCACCGCCGGGATCGAGCTGATCCGGCGCGTGCGGGGACAAAAGGCGCACGGTATCGCTTACCCACTGATCACGCGTGCCGATGGCAGCAAATTCGGCAAGACGGCCAGTGGGGGCAGCACCTGGCTGGATCCGGAGCGCACCTCCCCATTCCGCTTCTACCAATTTTGGCTGAATACAGATGATGCGGATGCGATCAATTACTTGAAATACTTTACCTGGCTGGCGCAGGCAGAAATCGATGAACTGGAAAATGCGCTGCTGGAACAGCCGGAGAAAAGGGAAGCGCAGCGCATGCTGGCCCAAGAAATGACGCAGATGGTTCATGGGGAAACGGCTCTGGCCAAAGCGGAACAGGCGTCAAGCGTCCTTTTTGGCGGCGATCTGGAAGGATTGGATGCGGCCGATATTCAGGATATTTTTGCCGATGTGCCGTCAAGCGAGGTTGCCGCGGCCGATCTGGCGGGAGAAGGCCTGCCCGTTGCCGATCTTTTGGCCGCCACTGATTTGGCGACATCGAAGGGAGATGCGCGCCGCTCGATTAAGGGTGGTGGTGTCTATCTTAATAACCGGCGTGTAGGCGATCCGTCGCAGATGGTGTCTATTGCGGAGACAATTGAAGGGCAGTTCCTGGTACTGCGAAAGGGGCGCAGACGGTACCATCTGGTGCAGGTCAAGCAGTGACATCTTGTGCTGCGTGGCTATCAAAGATGACGCAGATTGGTGTGGTTTGGCGTGATGGCGGTTGCCGTTTGCCGTTCTGCATGGCGTAATGGCGTCTTCTGCCTTATTACGATCATAAATACCGCGGACAGTGTAGATCGCTGAATATCAAACATGAAAAACCTGACAGGATGGTGATAACCTGTCAGGTTTTTGTGTTCTGGGTCTGTGATCCGAATTAGCTGGTTGTTGGCGCTGATTTGTGATCGCTGCGTCCGGTAAATGCGAGCCAAATGGCGCCCAATCCGAGGAAGGTAACGATCAGCGAGATCGCCCAGCCGATGTAGGGGAGGCCGCAGAGGAGAACGTAGACGATCAAGCCAACCAGGAGCGGCCACGGTTTGCGCATGTCGGGTCGCGAGCCGAAGCGCTCAAAGAGGAGCCGGCCGAAAAGATAGGCGACGATGATCTTGCTGATAAAGGCGATGGCCACCAGGAAAAGGCTGAAGGCCAGGGCGAGGGCTGAGAAGCCGACTGCCCACCAGGCCCAGGCCAGGCTCCAGAGGGTGATGAAGGCAAAAGAGATGCCTACGACCAGGATCAGCAGGAAGAAAATGATCGCGGCGACAAAACCAACGATATAGCTGATCAAACCCCAACCGCCGGCTGCCAATGGCTTTTTGCGCACCTGAGTGGCCCAATTGTCGAGCATCTTGGGGAAGAGCCAGATCAGCAGGCCGCCAATTAATAGATAGGTGATCAGCTCGCGCAGCCGGCCGATCAGCCAGTCGCCAAAGGTGTTGGCGCCAGTCGTGTCCGCGTTATCTTCAGCAGGGGGCTCTTCCTGGGCTTGCATTGTGCGAGGAGCAGAACCAGCCGGGCCGATAGATGCGGCAAAGATGTTAGACTGCCCGATCTGCGGAACGGCCGAACGCCCTGCTGCCGGTAGTGCGGCGCTGATTGTCTTTCCTGTGGTCACAGCATTGAGACGGTCCAGAACCAGCCGCCCTATTTCAATCAGCCCGGAGATGATTTTCGTATCCCGGCCAACATTGCCGGCCTGACGCGCACCAAGGGTGATGGCCGTCAAATCGCGGCTGATCTCAGACTCCTTTTCAGTTATGAGGCTGATGCCAAGAAAATAGAGGCTGCGGCCGATTGAACCATCTGCGAGCAGGCTGTAGGAAACAGCGACCGAATAGACGCTGCCGTCGACTTGACCGTTCATAACCACATTTTCGCCTATGACGATCATACTGCCCGCCACATCGCCGTTGATCACAATCGTCCGGCCGAGGATTAAGGCATCTCCAGCGACTGCCCCGTTCAGGGATATATCCGTGCCCGTGAGCAAAACGTCATTCTCGACGGTTTCGCCGGACGCAATCGTATCCCCCTGCAGCACGGCATTGTCGGCCAAGGCGGTTGAGGGGATCATAAATAGCCCGACAAAGACTAAGAGTAAGAGTGTAAGCAACTGCATTCGACGAATTTGGAAGCGGCTCATCAGATTTTTCCTTGTTTGTTAAGCGCTGTAGATTGCTTTAATTATCTATTGAAAACGTGGCGGCGTCCATAGCTGGATTGCCGGCTTCATCGAGCAGCGGCACGTTTTCCAGGGAAGGGTAACGGTACATGCCCACGCGCATGGAGAGCGGGGAGGCGGCCACTTCCGGCCAGGGAATAAGAAAGCGGCTGATGACGGTATCCCCTGCCGCCCACTGCCGGGGGGAAAAGGCGGCTTCATCTACCTGCCCGACACGCGCCTCATTTTTGTCCAAGAGGTGGCTGAAAAATTGGTATTGAGCGGGATCGGGATTGTCTCCCGTGCGCCAATGCACCTGCCAGAGACCAGTCGCAGGATCCAGCCTGCCGAGGTGATCATGGCCAAGAAAGTTGACCCAATTGGCCAGCAGGAGCGGTGGATCGAGGAGAACGGCTGGCTCCGGCTGTGCATCACCCTCGAGGGTCAGGATGTAAAATGACCCTTCACCAGGACGAAGCGGAACTTCTGCTGTTGTGGAGGCTGCCTGCTGGTATAAATCGCCAGTCCAGGGCAGGCTGCTGTCTCGCCCGTCTAAAACTACGACAGCCGCTTCTGCCGGGAACAGGGCGGAGTGCTGCGTATTGACGAAGCGGTGCGGTAGATCACGCAGCAAGACATCCCACTCGGCGGGAAAGCTGTCCAGCCGCGGCGATTCGCCATCCCCGGCGACCAGGATCTCGCGAGCGGCCGTTTCCTGCAGCAGATCACGCGCCTGACCGGCAGCCTCCAGCTTCATGACCAGGGGTACGCCAAAGGCGCCGGGCGTTACGGTGTGGCCCAAAAAGTTGGTCAGGGTGGCGACTGCCCACAGCTGCGCCGCGATCGTGGCGGCAAGGATGGTCCAGGCCGCGGCGCCAACGACGCGCCTGGCATTGGCGCCGGCGCCCGGCAAAAGGCGCGCCAGCAGGGCAGGAATTTGGCTGAAGGCCACGCCGGCGGCGATGTATTGGGCGGGCAGGGTGGCGATGAAATAATGAGGGAAGACGGGCGTGCTGTGCCAGAGAAAGAATAGGGGCGGCAGAAAGAGCCAGACGAGGACGATTAAGCCTGTTTGCGAAGCGGCTGCCCCCCAGTTTTTCCACGCTTGCCATGCCAGCCAGCCTAGTCCGCTTAGGATGAGCAGGCCCCAGATCCAGTAAACGGGGGCCATGGGCGGGATCAGGGCCAGGAAATCTTGGTAAGCTTCCGCGCCTGCCAGGGAGTGAATATGGGTGCCGAGGCTGATCATGGTTGTGAAAAGCAGTGAATCAGCCGTGAGACCCGCCTCTGAAGGCGCCGTGATCGTCTTGGGCAGGGCGAATTCACCGCTTACCTGACCCAGATAAACCGCGAAGGGGATGATTGTGAGTGCAGCGATGGCCAGGCCGATGAACAGCGAGCGCCAGTGGATGCGGCGGCGAAAGATTCAGGAGAAGAACGGCCGTGGCCGGCACCAGGGCTATCGCAGCGAGATGGATCTGCACGGCCAGGGCCAGGCAGAGGAAATGCAGCCAGATGAATTTGGGCCGTTCCTCAACAAGGGCCAGGGCCGCGCTTATCGCCCAGCCTACGACAAAGAGAGGCAGTAGATTCTGGGCCCAGATTTTGCGTGAGAAGATGACGGCCCAGGGCGCGACGGCGAACATGGAAATGGTGACCAAGGCCGCCGGCACTCCCCAGTAGCGGCGCACGAACCAGTAAGAGGCGGCCACGGCCAGGGTGTTTAGAAAACCGGTGAAGATCGTGGCGCCATAAGGGTGCGGCCAAATAACGAGGGGCAGGGAATAGATCCAGACACTGGCCGGAAAGTTGGGGAAGCCAACGGAACTGCTGATGCCGCGCAGGGCGAACGGTCCTTCTGCCATATCCAGCGCCAGAGCTAGCAGCCGCGCCTCATCCGCCTTAAATTCGGTTAGGCCAGGGGCGGCCATACGCAGCAGGCCGGCGAGGAGCAAGATGAACAGCACCAGCCCGATTTCCAAAGGCCGGGATATCGCGAAGGCCGCAGGAGACGATCTCACCTTATTTGCTGCCATTGAGCGGCACTGAGGAGCCTATCAGGTGTACGTCCCGCTGCGGGAAGGGGATCGAGATTCCTGCTTCATCAAAACGGAGTTTGACTTGTTCAGTTATATCAAACTGCACCTGCACGGCATCGTCCAGCTTCGTATAGGGCCGGACAGCCAGGTTGACGCTGTTGTCTCCTAAGGCCTCGACGGCGATGATGGCCGGAGGATCATCCGTCACGCGTTCGTCGGCGGCCACGATTTCCTGCAATATCTGTTTGGCTTTGAGCAGATCATCGCCGTAGCCAATGCCAAAGGTCATATCGACGCGAATCCATTCCATTTGCGAAAAGTTGATGATATTGCCATCCATTACATCGCTGTTAGGGATCAGCACGATTTTGTTGTCCGCCGTGCGGAGCTGGGTATGGAAGAAGGCGACGCTGGTGACGATTCCGCGCTGGTCGCCAATCTCGACGAGATCTTGAACCTCATACGGGCGGAGGGCAATGATTAAGACACCGGAAGCGAGATTGCCAAGTGTATCTTGCAAGGCGAGGCCAACTGCGAGCGCGAAAGCACCAAGAACGGCGATGAGTGAAGCGGTAGGAATGCCTAAATTGGTCAAGGCCATAACAATGACGACCGCCAAGAGCAAGTAATAAATGAGCTGATTAAAGAAATTCAGCAATGTCTACGTCATATTGGCCCGGCGCATTGCTTTCATGACGATCTTTGTCAACAGCTTTGCCAGCCAGTGGCCAAAGATCAGGATGAGGATCGAGACGATCAAATTGGGTATGAGATTGTCACCGATATTTTCAGCACCATTCGTGAAAAATTCGGTCACATCTTGTTCCGAAACATCCATACTATTCTCCGCTAATTACAAATTCTATGATGACCGTGTACTTTACAATTTTTGCTGCAAATGAGCCAGTGGTGGCTCTGCTTAATGCAGGGTTTTTCCGTAGTCAACCTCATGTGGCGAATTGTCATTCCGGCCCCCGCTCCACGCCTTCGCGGGAGCAGGCTCTTCGCGATGATGAACTCCGGCCGGAATCCATGTTCTTACTCAAGACGATAGATTCCCGCCTGCGCGAGAATGACAGGTTTAGAGCGACTACTGAAAAGCCGTATGCTTAATGGCAGCCTGCCCAGAGATCGAGAAAGCCCTTATCCGGAACCAGATAAGGGCTTTTAGCTGTTTACTCTTAATGCCTGGAAAATTAGTTTGCCAGGCGAAGATTTCACGACTTCTACGTAATCGACTGGATCACAAAGCGGATTTCGCCGGCCGGTGTTTCGGCTCTAACGGTGTCCCCAGAACGGGCGCCCAATAAAGCGCGCCCAATGGGGGATTCGTTGGAAATGCGGCCGTTCCCCGGATCTGCTTCGTGTGCGCCAACGATATGATAGGTCTCGTCTTCGTCATATCCTTCCTCGCTCACGGTAACGGTGCTGCCGACACGCACGAAATCGGATGCGCCAACGTCTTTGATCACCTGCGACCGGCGCAGCGAATCTTCCAGATCGCGGATGCGCCCTTCAATGAAGCCCTGTTCATCTTTGGCGTCGTGATAGTCCGCATTTTCTTTGAGATCGCCCTGGCGAATCGCGGTTTCCAGCTTCAATGCGATCTCTTCACGTCTGACTGTCTTCAGGTACTGAAGCTCATCTTCAATTTTCTGCAGACCCTCGGGGGTCAAATAAGCGATATCGTATTCTCTGCTCATAGGTTACTCTGTGCTGTGGCGAGCCGTCTTATCCAGTGCGAGACAATGGCAGCGGCAAGCCAAATGCTTGATAATGTCTGAAGGTTGTCCGGGTGCACTTTAGAATAAATAGCCCCGCGCTGGGCGAGGCTATCAATGACAAAATCTAATGGTTTTAATCCTCAGGATGCTTACCAGTATAGCGCATCACTTTTTGGGCGTCTAGCAATCTTAAGCTTCAGAACCAGCCATCAACAGGCCGACACGTTCGCGCGTGGCTTCCTCAATCGGCAGTATGGCCACTATCTGGCCATGGAACATGACCGCAACTTGATCGGCCAGGCCCAATACCTCATCCAGTTCGGCCGAAACAACCAAAACGGCCGCGCCGGCATCTCGCTGAGAGACGATCTGGTTGTGGATGAACTCAATCGATCCGACATCAATGCCGCGGGTCGGTTGGGCAGCGATCAGCAGTTTGGTCGGCCGGGAAAACTCGCGCGCTACGATGACCTTCTGCTTGTTACCACCAGACAAATTGCGGGCCGGCGTCATGGCGCTTGGCGTGCGGATGTCATATTTCTCAACCAGCTCGGCCCCATGTTTATTAATGGCGTCCTCGTGCATCAAGACGCCGCTGGCATAAGGCTTGACATAGTAGTTGTTCAAGACCATGTTATCAGCCAGGGAGTAAGCCATCACCAGGCCATGTTTCTCGCGATCTTCCGGGATATGGGCCACGCCTATTTCGGTATTCTTGCGCGGCGAGAAGTGGGTGCTGTCCTGCCCATCGATGGTAATGGTGCCATCTTCCACTTTACGCAGCCCGGTCAAGGCTTCGACCAGCTCCCGCTGTCCATTCCCTTGAACGCCGGCGACACCTACGATTTCACCGCTGCGCACTTCCAGGTTTAAGCCGCGAACGGCCATCTGGTCGCGGTCATCTTTCGCGTGCAGGTTTTCAATTCGCAGGACAACGTCCCCAGGCTTTGCTTCTTCCTTGTCAACTTTGAGCACAACTTCTCGGCCGACCATCAGCTCAGCCAGGCTTGCTTGAGTTGATTCCTTCGGGATCGGCTGTGCCCACCAGTTTGCCGCGCCGCAGTACGCCAATGAAATCGGCCACAGCCAGCACTTCCTTGAGTTTGTGGGTGATGAAGACGATGGACACGCCCTGATCAGTCAGATCGCGCATGATGCGGAACAGATCATTTGCTTCCTGGGGCGTCAAGACGGCCGTTGGCTCATCAAGGATGAGAATGTCGGCATTGCGGTACAGCGCCTTGATAATTTCCACTCGCTGCTGCGCGCCGACAGGTAAGTCCTCAATGACAGCCGACGGATCGACTTCCAGGCCATATTTCTTGGACAGCTCAGTGACTTTCTTTTCGGCTTCGGCAATGTTCAGCACACCGCCGCCGCGCGTGATCTCTGAGCCGAGCATCACGTTTTCGGCTACAGTCATAACCTGCACCAGCTGAAAGTGCTGGTGGACCATGCCTACGCCGCGCGCGATTGCATCGCTGGGATCTTTCAGCTCGACCTTTTCACCCTTGATCCAGATCTCCCCTTCATCGGGATGGTAGAGGCCGTAGAGCATATTCATCAAGGTGCTTTTTCCGGCACCATTTTCGCCCAGGAGGGCCAGGATTTCTGATTCATAGACAAGCAAATCGACTTTGTCATTGGCTATGACGCCGGGAAAACGTTTGGTAATCCCCTTGGCTTCCAGAACAATTGGTTTATCTCTTTTACTCATTGTTCTTTTCCTTTTATTCCGGATCGTAAACTTGGCCAACCGCTGCCGGCGGGCGAGCCCGGCCGCCAAACCCGGCCAAGACGACAATAGTCAGGACATAAGGCAGCATGCCGATGAACTGGTGGGGAATCCCAACGCCCCAGAATTGGAACTGGGTTGAAAGCGCTGAAAAGAGGCCGAATAACAGCGCCGCTCCCCAGGCCCCCAAGGGGGTCCAACGGCCGAAAATCATGACCGCTAAGGCCACAAATCCCCGCCCATTGGTCATTGCGCGCTCAAATGATCCAACAGCTTCCAGGGTCAAGTAAGCCCCGGCAAGTCCGGCGAAAGCGCCGGCGAGCGTGACGTTGATGTAGCGCGTGCGGTTAACCTTAATGCCGACCGTATCTGCCGCGCTGGGATGTTCGCCCACAGAGCGTGTACGCAGGCCCCAGACGGTGCGAAACAGGAAAAATTGGACCACAAAGACGAGGATAATCGTCAGATAGGTGATGGGAGGATTGTTGAAGAGCACCGGGCCAATCAAGGGAATGTCTGCCAAAGGACCCAGCGGAATTGTTGGGATTTTGCCTCTGGTGGTCAGGCCAACGACATAGAAATAGCTGGTCAGACCAAGAGCCAGGGTGTTGATCACGGTGCCGCCAATGATCTGGTCCATTTTCAAGGAGACGGACATCCAGCCCAGAAAGAGACCGATCAGCGCACCGCTCAATACGCCAATTCCGACGGCGGTAAAAAGGATGAACCACTGCGGCATGCCCGTTAAGAATTGGCCAAGATAGACATTGGCCATAAAAGCAAGGAAGGCGGACATCAACATTTGACCTTCAATGCCGATGTTGATTACGCCGGATCGCTCGCCGATCAGGCCGCATAAGGCGCCCAAGATCAGGGGCGTCGACTGGCGAATGGTATTGGCATAGAGCGATTGAGCCACTTGTGGGTTCAACCAATAAAAGACGACGGCAGCGACTGCCAGCACGATAAGGAAGATGGTCCATCCCGTCTTGGCGCTGATCCCGGAGCCCTGTTTTTCCACGGTTGCGGTAGTTGTTGTCATCATGGTCCTCCTTATCCGCCCCATCCAGAACTAAGCTGGACTTTGTCCTCATCCACAGCACTCGAACCCAAAATCTTGCGTACGATCAGGTCGGCGGAGACGAAGAATAATATCAAGCCCTGGATGATGTCGATGATCTGGAAACGCACGCCGGCATCGAACTGCATTTTGCTGGCGCCAGAATCCATTGCTCCGATCAGCAGCGCCGCCGGAATGACACCAAGGGGGTTGGTTTTTGCCAGCAGGGCGATCGTGATCCCATCGAAGCCAAGCCCGACGTTGAAGCCTGGCTGGTAGCGGCCAATCACGCCAAGTGATTCCACCGCACCACCCATGCCGGCCAGAAAACCGCTGAAAAACATGACCAGGACAATCACTGAGGTAACTTTTATGCCCGCGTAAAGGGCGGCATTAGAGTTCAAGCCGGTTGTTCTAATTGCGTAGCCCATCGTGGTTTTATAAAGGATCCACCAGGTGAGCAAGGCCATGCCGCAAGCCAGCAGAAACCCTAAAGGATAGGCGCCCACACTGGGAATCTTGGCCGTGGCTAGAACTTCTGGGGTGCGTGCGATAATACCCTCATCCTTCCAAGGGCCATTGGCCAAATAGTCGGTGAGGTTAATGGCGATATAGTTGAGCATGATGGTCGTAATGACCTCATGCGCACCTGTATAGGCTTTCAAAGCACCGGCTATCCCGCCCCAAAGAGCGCCGGCAAGACTGCCGCCCAGAAGCGCTAGGGGCATATGGATAATGAAAGGCAGCCCATTAATGGCATAGCCTAAATAAGCCGCCACAATCCCGCCAACAAGCAGCTGGCCTTGGCCTCCGATATTGAATAATCCAGCTTGAAAAGCGAAGGCAACGGCCAAACCGCCAAAAATGAGGGGAGTGGTTTTTTCCAAGGTGCGACCAATCGCCTCTGGGCTGCCTAAAGCGCCTTGAAAAAGAGCGGCATAGGCTGTAAAGGGGTTTGCCCCAGAAATCCAGAGGATGATCCCACCGATGATTAAAGCTAAGATAATTGACAGGACGGGGACACTGGCGGAACGCCAAATGCGCTGCAAGATCCGCGAAATCCTGCTTGAATCGTTTACGGTACTATTTTCTGCTGTCATATTGTTACCCGGTTGTTGGTTAATTGGCGAAATCGCCAAACCGATGAAAGGGAAGCTGTGATTGTCTTGGTGGCGATCTGTGGTCCCACGAAAACATCCCAGATATGCGAGCCGCCCGTATTTGAAAAGTGCGGCGTACCTTTTGGCACGCCGCACTTTCTAACAGTCGTTTACCGATTTATCCGCCAGGATTGTAACCGGTGCTTAGTGAGCCGTCCTGCAGTGCGGCATCAATTTCCGCAAGTTTGTCTTTTATTTCTTGCGAAACTTTGCCGTCCAGATCATGGAAGGGGGCCAGCCCTGTGGTACCGATGAAATTACCGGCCGGGAACTCGCCTTTGGTTGATAATTCTACTAGGTCGAAGACACCTGGGGTGATGAGCTTCATCGCGCTGGAGACGAGACAAGCATGCGCTTCGGGAACGGTCAGCCACTGATCAGTGTCGACGCCAATGCAGAAGGCACCATCGGTACCGGCCACTTCAATTAGACCACCGTTGCCAGTCTTGCCACCGGCGGCGAAAACGACATCTGCGCCTTGATCGATGGCCTGCTTAGAGGTGCTGGCACCCCATTCGGGATCGGTGAAGGCCACATCCATGCCACCAGGATGGTAAGTGGAGATGAGGTTGATATCGGGATTTACATACTTGGCCCCACCTTCATAACCTTCCTTGAAGGCCACAACGGGTGGTACGAGGTCGGTGCCAAGCACGGCCGCAACCGTATTGCTTTCGGTCAGCATACCTGCCAACGCGCCGGCGAGGAAGCCTGCTTTATCTTCATTGAAGATAAGGCCGGAAAGGTTGTCGATGGGTTCTCCCTGGAACTGATCGACGCCAATGAAATCGATGTCGGGGTATTTCGTTGCCGCTTCGGCCGTCGCTTCGCCCATGGCAAAGCCAACGGTGACGATTACGTCATACCCATCATCAGCGAACAGGGCGATATTTGCGCCGTAATCTTTAGCGTCTTTGGTCTCGATGAATTCTACTTGAGCGCCAAGTTCTGAACCTGCCTGCTGCGCGCCTTCCCAAGCAGACTGGTTGAAGGATTTGTCGTCTACTTCACCAACATCGGTGACGAGGCCAACACAAAGGACGTCATCGCTGCTGCAATCGCCGCCGCCTCCTTCTGCTGCTTCCTCTCCGCCGCCGCCGCATGCGGCGAGCATCAGGCCTAGAAGCAATACCATTATTACCAAAAAACCAACATTTTTCTTCTGCATGTTTCTCTCCTTGGATCTAATAAAAAGCGGTTGGAAAAGTGGGCCAATCATCCCGTGAAACTTTACACGAATCCCCACGAAATGATAACAGCGATTATACTTACTTTCGTGGCTAGTACAAGCTGCTAACGGCTGTCGTCTTTGCGCACAAGCAGGGAAGGGGCATTGAGAACGGTAGGCGTCTTTTCCCCAATTTCCGCGTGCTCTTCGATGAATTCATCGATCTTCTGCCAGACCTTCTTGTGAATCGGTTCAACAGGGCGCATTAGCTCGTGGCCAACCTGCGGGAAGAACTTCATTTCCTTGTCGGCCGTTGACAGGAGCTGGAACAGCTTTTCAGTATTCCCCGGACTGACGGCGGGATCATGCCCACCCTGGAATACAATCACCGGTTGGTGGATTTTCGACCAAATTTTACGGCCGATCTTTGCCATTTTGCGCATCTCATCCGTGCCATCAACCGGTATCCGTGTCGCTTCAACCAGCCAATCTTGCAGTTCAGGATCATCGACATCGATACTGGGATCGAAATCGGTAACACGGCCGACGAAGATATCGCGATCGATGGCATCATGTTTCAGCGGGTAGAGCCAAGGCATAATGTAGCGCCCAAACGAGGCCAGGTTGATGCGCCAGTCGGGCACTTTATACAAGGGAGCCAACAAGACCAAGCCGCATACATCAGGATGCTTGTCGGCCAGATAGGCTGACAAGGGTGCACCCATTGAGTGGCCGATGATGAAAATCTGGTCGCAGTATTGGCTCAGATAATCGAACGCCTCATCTGCTTCGGCCAGCCACTCTTTATGATTGTGACCATGGATTTCATGAGGGAGGTTGCCGTGACCCGGGAGCAACGGGCAGTGGGTGGTCACGCCCGTCTCAGCTATGTGCTCGGCCATATCGCGTGAGCTGACCGGGCTGCCCATAAATCCATGCAGGATCAGGCAGCCGATCCGCTCCCATCCCTCTCTTGGTTTACCCAAAAAGGTGTAGGCTTGTCGATCTGGGGGGACGTCGTAATCTGGTTGAAAAGGCATAATTCTCTTCTCGTTTATTGCAAGTATAATGAGTGGCGGGCAAGTTGCAAATGAGATCTGCTGTTCGCACGATCAGCCAAGCAGCACCCCAAGGGGCACAATCAAAGCAATCTGTCGGCGAACGCCGGCAAAGCGGCCGTGCCACCGGTATGCCAGAATAGGACCGTCTGCCCGCGCGTAAATGCACCCCAGCGAATCAGATCGATCAGGCCGCCCATCGCCCGCCCGGTGTAAACAGGATCAAGCAAAATGCCTTCGCGCTGGGCGACCAGCTTGATTGCTTCGCGCTCAATCTCGCCCACCATGGCATAGCCCTGGCCCAAATAATCATCGTTGACCAATACCTGGTCGATAATTGCCTGGGGCTCCAGGCCGAGATGCGTGGCTGTGGCTGTGGCTAAGGCAGCAACCTGCGTGCGCAGCCCATCGGCCGGATGGTCGATGCTGATGCCGAACACCTGGCCATGAAAGCTGTAGAGTTGGGCACCCAGAACCATGCCGGCCTGTGTACCACCGCTGCTGCTGGCGAAGACGATGAAGTCGACATTTTGTTTCTCTGCTTCCAGCTGGCCCATCAGCTCCTGCATCGCTTTGACATAGCCGGTTGCGCCGACGACATTAGAACCACCAAGCGGAATGATATATGGCTTACGCCCCATTGCTTGCAGCTCAGCGCTTATGGCGGCGATGAGGGTGCCGGCCGATTCCTGCCCAGACCAATAAATATGAGCGCCCAATAATTCGTCAAGGAGAAGATTACCTGTGACCTGTTCCGGCACAGCACCGCGCAGCACCAAGCTGCAGCCGAGACCGAAATGGGCCGCCGCTGCCGCAGTCTGGCGACAATGATTGCTTTGAGGTCCGCCGGTTGTAATCAGATGGTCACATCCTTTTGCCAGCGCTTCGGCAACAAGAAACTCGAGTTTGCGCGTCTTGTTGCCCCCGGTGGCCAAACCGGTTAGATCATCGCGCTTGATCAAGATATCTGGCCCGCCGAGATGCTTGCTCAGGCGATCGAGACGTGCCACGGGTGTTGGTAAGTGAGCGATTGAAACGCGCTGTGGATAATTTGGTTTCATGTTTAGCCTGTTAGTTTGCTGCTTTGGTGGTGTTGATTATTCTGTTAAAAAAGCATCTGCCGCCTTCTTGAAAACAGCTAGCCGATATCTCTATGGTAGGACAGTATGAAGCTGCTGGAAGACTTCTGCCCATTATTTAGTTTGCGCCGACCTTTATCAAATGAAGGATCTCTTTTCTTCAAACCATTATAACTGAACTTCTGCGCAACATCACCGTTTCTTGACTTAAGTCCAGCGGCTATTGTTTCCATTTTGCGCCATTTACCAGATAATCGGTGCGAAGGGCGTAAGCATGCTTGCCACCTGACAGGTCGATAACTATTCATTTTTAGCAGCTTCAGTTTTGATTTCGTACCATGCCTGACGCAATTATTAGCAGCAGTAAGTATTACCCAAACAAGATGGGCCGCTATTTCTTGGCAGCCGTGCGAGAAATGCTTGGTCAAGATGGATATAACGATCTTCTTGAATCAGCCGGTTTGTCGCAGTATGCAGATTCTCTGCCCGCAGACAATTGGACAAGATCCTTTGACTTCACATCTATTGCCAAACTGAATCAGGGGCTGTTTGAATTGTATGGCCCTCGTGGTGGGAGGCGCTTGGCATTGCAAATAGGTGGCAAATTCTTCCGGCAAGGGCTGCCTGAAATTGGTGGCCTGGCGGGTGTCACCGATCTGGCGCACCGGTCGCTGCCACTGCAAATGAAATTGCGGGATGGTCTTGCAGCCGTAGCGCGAATGTTCAGCCAAACCAGCGATCAGGTCACGTGGCTGGTCGAGCAGCCAGCGCAATTCTTATATTATGTCGATCCCTGCCCGATTTGCTGGGAGCAAATCACGGCAAGTCCACTCTGTTTTATAACGACCGGATTTCTGCAGGAAGCACTGCTTTGGCTGAGCGGCGGTCAGGCGTTTCGCGTACAGCAAACAGCTTGCAGGGGCATGGGTGATGCAGCATGTGTGTTTCGCATAGACCGAGATCCTGTCAAATAGGAACATTGGCAGCCAGAATTGAGCCGGGTTATGCTATGGTAGCAGAAGCGGAGGTGGCGCATAGGTTGACGCGGCCGCCGCACTCTTTTACGATCTGGGATGTTGGTGTTTTTGTCATGCCGGCCTGGAAACAATGGGTAGATTAGGTCGATACAAAGCTGATTTATTGATAATGGCGGGATTTCTCATCCTGCCGTTTTTGCTGTTTGGCGCTGTGACGTTGGGTGGCAAAACAATGCTGCCTGTCGATAACCTTTTTCAGTGGGCTCCCTGGCAATCTGCCGCTGAGCAATTTGATGCTGCCGTCCCGCACAACAGTCTGCTAACCGATCTCATCATCGAAAACTATGCTTGGAAGCGCTTTGCCGTTAACAGCATCCGGCAGGGTGAGATACCGCTCTGGAATCCGGCGCTGTTTGCCGGTGTCCCTTTTCTGGCTACCGGGCAGCATGCGATGCTCTACCCGTTTAGCTGGATCTTTTTCTTTCTTGCCCCGGCAAAGGCTTACGGTTGGTATACGGTAATACAGCTCTGGTTGGCTGCGGCTGCGATGTATAGTTTCGGCCGTGTATTGGGAATGAAGCGCGGCAGTGCGGCTCTTTCCGGGCTGATCTATCAAGGCAGCGGTTTCTTGCTCGTCAGCGCGGCCGTCTTTCCGATGATCATTGGTGCGGCGGCATGGCTGCCCTTGCTCTTAGCCTCAATTGAGAAGGTGGTTGTTTCAGCTTCAAAACGAACGGGCATGACCATGCTCTGGATGGGCTTGGGCGCGGCTGTCCTCGGTCTGCAAATATTGGCCGGGCACATTGAAATCACATACTACACGCTGTTGATCATGGCGTTTTTCGCCCTCTGGCGCCTGGCTGCGGTCGCTGCTGCTGCCTACCGCCAACGGCCGAATGCTGCCGGGGAGAACCGTGACCGGCGAATAGCATGGCTCTGGATCGTTTTACGGCCGTCGATCTGGCTCTTGGCCCTCGTTGCCTTAGGATTGATGCTGGGCGGGCTGCAGCTCATCCCTTTCTATGAAGTTGGTCAGGCTAATTTCCGTGAAGGCTCCGCCTCATTTGCAGAAGTACGCAGCTGGGCTTTCCCCGCACGGCGAATCCTGACCATTGCTCTGCCCAACTTCTTTGGCAGCCCGGCGCACCATACCTATGTCGATGTCTTTTCCGGCGAGACGATTCCCTTCGAGCTGAATAGCTACGGCGAGCTAAATCCGCAGGGCGCGTACAGCAGCAATTGGGGGATCAAGAACTACGTGGAAGGGGGTATTTACCTCGGGATCTTGCCGCTTCTGCTCGCCTTGCTGGGAATCTTCAGCAGTTGGCGATCGGGTAAGCGCAGCTGCAGGCGGATGCACGGCCTATTTTTCACCCTATTAGGTCTATTCTCCCTCGCCTTCATCTTTGGCACGCCGCTGTACGGCATCTTGTATTACGGACTGCCTTTTATTAACCAGCTGCATACGCCGTTTCGTTGGGTGTGGCCATTATCCCTGGCCGTGGCGGTATTGGCGGGTTTCGGCACTGATGGCATTCTTTTGCGCGGGCAGCAGCGGCAAGATGAGCCGGCGGAAGAGAGGCAGGGCTCAGCCCGTGCGCTGCCGCTCCTGATTGCTGTCGCGCTCCTGTCCGGGGCAGCGGTACTGGCTATCCTGATCATCAGCGGACTTTTCTTTAACCAGCTGGAGCCCCAGATCAACCATCTCTTCCAGGCAATGGCCTTGGCGCCATCCGCATTTTCTGATGCCGGCGCATTCTTCAGCTATGAGTTCTGGCAGCTGTTGGTCCTTGGCCTTGTGCTCTTGGCGAGCGGATTCCTGTTATGGCTCGGCCTGCGAGGACGAAAGCGAGCATTTTTGCTGCTGGCTGCCTTGTTGATTATCGGCGATGTTTTTTGGGCGAATAGAGGTTTTAGCGCTGCCGAAGATCCTGCTTTGCTGGCATATAAGCCGGCGCTGGTCACCTGGTTAGAGGCGCAGCCCGGCCATTGGCGCCTGACAAGTTTCACACCGCATGGGGATAAGCCCTTCAATGCCAATTCCGGCTGGCTCTACGATCTGCAAGATGTGCGCGGTTATGATTCGATTATCCCGAAGCAGTTTACGGAGTATATGGCTGCCGTTGAACCACAAACGGAGCTGCCCTTTAACCGCGTGAAACCGATAGGCAGCTGGGAAGCGCTCAATTCCCCGCTCCTGGATGTGCTCGGTGTGCGCTACATCATCTCATCTGAAGCATTTGACCTGCCGAAATTGGAGCGGGTTTGGGAGGGGGAAGATCTATTCGTCTATGAGAATCTGGCTGCTGCGCCGCGCGCTTACACCCTGCCGCTGACGGCAACGGCCGTCGTCGGCGATGCTCTGGCAGGCATGGCCGAACGTGATCCGCGCCAATTTGTGGTGATAGAGGAAGATGACTTGACCGCGAGCGGCGGAACCATCCTGGTTGAACCACAGGCAGCGGCGCTCAGCCCGGCTGCCATAACGGAATATCGCAATATTCAGGTGATGGTTGATGCTGAGGTAGGGGAGCCGTCCTGGCTGGTTTTGAATGACAGCCATTTTCCTGGTTGGAAGGCGTATGTACGGCCGTTGGGCGGCAGCGAGAATCAAGAGGTGGAACGGCCGATCGTCCGGGTCAACGGCAATTTCCGCGGCGTGCAGCTTGAGCCAGGCGCCTGGACCGTGCGCTTCCGCTACAGCCCGGCCAGTTTCCAGTTGGGTGGGCTGGCTTCAGCGATGGGTGTCATCATTCTCATGTTTGCCACGGCCGTCTGGCTTTGGGGGCGCATCTACCGCCCGCAGGCCAGCCTCACCGCGGCCGCCAGCATCGCCAAGAACAGCGGCTTACCAATGGCGCTCAGTCTTTTCAATCGCGCGATTGATTTTGTCTTCGCCATGTATTATCTGCGCGTTCTCGGCCCCTATGACGCGGGCCGCTATGTGGCGGCGATCACCACGGCGGGATTCTTTGAGATTTTGGCCAATTATGGGCTGGATATCCTGCTGATTCGCGATGTTTCACAAGATAAGAGCCGGGCTAACCAATACCTCTTCAACACGACCTTGCTCCGTCTTGGCGCCGCTGTTGTAGCCAGTATTCCGATCCTGCTGTTCATGTGGAGCACGACCTACAGTGAGAACCCGCTGACGCCGGCGGAAATTGTGGCCATTATTCTGATCATGGTTGGCATGGTTTTTTCCGGTATGTCCAAGGGTGTGACCGGCTTATTCTATGTCTATGAGGAAGCGGAAATCCCGGCGGGGATGACCACGGCCACCACGATTCTGAAGGTGGGTCTGGGCGTTGTGGTCCTGCTCCTTGGCTATAGTTTTGTAGGCTTGGCGGCCGTTTCAATTGCAGTAAATATCATCACGCTCGCCGTTTTGTTTATTTTGGCGATCCGGCACTTTGGCCTGACCGGGCCGTGGCGTTTAGAATGGCCATTACAACGGACCCTGGTTCACAAAGGGTTCCCCCTCATGCTCATTCATCTGCTGCAGACCGTTTTCATCTCCATTGACATCCTGCTCTTGCGCGTGATGCTGGACAATGGTGAAGAGGTCGTTGGTTGGTACCAGACCGCCTACAAGTGGTTCAATGCCCTTCAGGTTATCCCGGCATTCTTCACATTGGCCTTGTTCCCGATCATCTCGCGCGAGATTGAGAAAGCGATGGACTCGGCGCGGCGCATGTACACAATGTCGCTCAAACTGATGCTGCTTCTCGCCCTGCCGATCGCCATCTATACAACCTTCCTGGCTTATTTCCTGGTGCAACTGTTGGCGGGACAGCAGTACTTGCCAAACGGCGCCATAGCTTTGCAGATCGTTATCTGGTCAATCCCTTTTGGCTGGCTGAACAGCGTCACCAATTATGTGTTGATCGCCTTGGGTTTGGAGAGAATCCAACCGCGTGCTTTTGCTATCGCTGTCGGATTTAATATCGCAGCCAATATCATACTGATTCCCCGCTATTCCTATGTTGCCGCATCAGTGACGACGATTTTGTCAGAGGTGGTTTTGATGGCTATTTTCGCCTTTTATCTCCGGCAGCGCATGCAGGGGGTCAACTGGTTCGCCTTGTTGTGGCGGCCGTGGCTTGTGGCTTTGGTGATGATTGGCACGATGTGGCTGGCCAGCCAAGTGCATCTTGTGCTGGCTTTGATCGTTGGTGCGCTGGTATATCCCGCCGGGCTGCTCCTGCTGCGTGTTGTTGGAGATGAGGAGCGGCAGGTCCTGGCCGCTATCCTGCCCGATCCGCTGGCAAATCGTCTGCGGCTGAGTTGAACAAACGATGGCTTCAACGAATGCGGGCGATCAAACTGTGAGTAAGGAGCGCGTCTGGACGCGGATGCCACCTGTCATGTGGGTGGTGTTGATTCTCCTGCTGGCTGCCGGTCTGCGCATTTATGGCGTTTACCGCATCTCTCCTCCTGGGTTGGAACATGATGAAGTGGCCAATTGGCTTATTGACCAGGCGATCCTTGATGGGCATTTTGCCATCTACTACAGCGAAGCGTACGGTCATGAGGCAGGCTTTCATTTCCTGCAGGCGCTGTCGGTTGCCCTTATCGGGGATCATGCCCTGGCCCTGCGCCTGCCGGCCATTTTTGCCGGGCTGCTGCTTGTCGCCATCCAATACGCTCTGACCCGCCGTCTATTCGGTGTCCCGGCAGCGCTTTTTGCAACCGCCTTGTTGGCCGTCTTATTCTGGCCCGTGTTCTACAGCCGGCTTGGTTTGCGGGCGATGCTGCTGCCGGTCGTGGCCGGGGTTTCGCTTTATTGTTGGTGGCAGGCTTGGTCGTTGGGACGAACGGGAATCAAAGGAAACAACGCCTCTGTCCTGGTCCAGATCAGCTGCCAGCCTGCTTTTTGGTTCCTATTAGCAGGTCTGTTCGCCGGCTTGACGCTCTATACCTACATGGCTGCCCGCGCGGTGCCGATATTTTACACCGCCTGGATCCTATACCTCTTCTTGTTTCACAAGCCGCGCTTCCGGCAGAAATGGCGCGGAATCCTGCTGTTTGTCTTGCTCTTTGCGCTCGTAGCCATGCCGCTGCTGCTCTTCTTGCAGTCCAATCCCGGTGCCGAGTTCCGGGTTTCGGAAATTGATGCGCCCCTACAAGCCTTGCTCGCGGGTGATCTGCAGCCGGTCCTGCAAAACAGCATCAAGATCGCGGGCATGTTCGGCTTCAGCGGAGATCCCCTGTGGCGGCAAAATGTCGCCGGCCGCCCTGTCTTTGACCCGCTGCTGGCGATTGCTTTCTATGGCGGTGTATTGTTGGCCTTGTGGCGCTGGCGAGATGCGCGTTATGCTATGCTCCTGCTCTGGCTGGGATCCTCAGCCATCCCCAGTATGGTAACGGTCGACGCGCCCAGTTCCATCCGGATGATCAATGCCCTGTTGGTGATAACTGTTTTTCCGGCGCTTCTTATTCACAATATTCCCAACTTTTCCACAGATAATCCACGGTTATCCACAAGGTTGGCCTACATGTTGGCTCTTCTGCTTGTCGTTGGCCATATATGGTGGACGGCCGTAGATATTATCCACACCTGGCCCGAGAATGAGGAAGTGCAGTTTGTCTGGCAGGCGGCGCTCACCGAAACGGCCGCTTTTCTTGATCAAGAGCGTGGGGTCGATCAGGCTGCTGTCGGCGGGTGGTCGCCGGCCACGCTCGATCCGGCGACGATGTTCCTCAGCCTGCGCCGCCGGGATTTGAACACGCGCTATTTTGGTTCTGATTCGATGGCTGCACCCGTCTCGACCCTGATCATTCCCCAGGCTGGTGAAGAAGGACGCCCGCTCATCACGCGCCCTGCCATTCGCGAGCTGTCGCCGGATCTGGAATCGCAGTTGGCCGCGTGGGGGGCTGAACCACAGCCAAATGGGAGCTTTGTCCTATATGAACCCTTGGCTCCGCTGACGGTGCAGCCGCAGATCCCAACGAGGGCCTTGTTCGATGAGCAATTGGAGCTGCTGGGCTACACTTTCGCTGAAGAGAGGCAGGCCTGTGCGGGGGAAGATTGCCGGCTGTTAACTTATTGGCGCATAACAGCGCCGGCCGGGGGAGAGCGGCGCTTCTTCCTGCATGCTGTCGATGCTGCGGGGGCGGTGATCGCCCAACATGACGGTCTCGACGCGCCTGCCCTTTATTGGCAGGTTGGTGATCTCCTGGTTCAGGTGCATACCTTGGATCTCGACACGGCCGTGAAGGCGGAGCTGCGGCTTGGCGTTTACGACCCGCAGACGGGCCGGCGCCTGCTTTTGGCCGAGCGGGGCTGATTATCTCTCAATTACCCAACCATAAAAAGAAACAAAAAGTCGTTATTGCCTTGTTTCGTTGTTCCCCTAGGGGATATATTATGGTAAACTAATTTCCAAAGGAGGCCCATTATGTCCGAGCGAACCTATAACATAATTTTGGTCATTTTGATTGTGGTTGCTTGTATCGTAACCGGGGCGCTGCTCTATCTTATTTACGACTCAACGGTCCCCCCTGTTGTGCCGCCGACACCTACTCTGGACATTTCTGAACCAATTCTTCCAGAAGATGCCTGGACTCGTATTCAGACTACGGGAAAGATGACGGCGGGAACATCTGCTGATTACCCTCCTTTTGCTTATTGGACCGCCGATTATAAGCTGGATGGTTTCGATATCGCTTTAATAAGCGAAATCGGGCAGATTTTAGGAGTCGAGGTCCCGATCAAGGATATGGCCTTTGATGGCCTAAATTGGGCCCTTGAATTGGGACAGATTGATGTCGCCATTGCGGCATTATCCATCACGCCGGAACGTTCTGCCGCGCTCGATTTCAGCGACATATATTTCGTCAGCGAGGATGCGATCCTGGCCAGGATGGAATCCAGCATTCCACCCATCACGCAGGTAACCGAACTTGCCCCTTATCGCATAGGCGTGCAGAAGACAACCGTATTTAGCAACTGGATTTACGAAACATTGATTGATACGGGACTAATGCCGGCCAGCCAACTGCATGAATATGAAGAGATTGAGGGTGCGATTCGTGATCTGCGCGAAGGGCGCATTGATGTTGTGATCTTGGATTTCCCCCCAGCTCAGACAGCCATATCCCAGGGCGGGGTCAAGCTTGTCGGCCAGGGACTCAATATACAGTATTATGCGATAGGTGTGCCAAAGGGAGAGACTGCACTCAAGGACCAGCTTAATAATGCGCTAAGACAGTTATACGACAGCGGTCGTCTGGCCGAATTGACCCAGCTCTATATGGGTGTTTCTGTCCCCCTGCCAACACCGGTACCAACGCTTGAACCCTCGCAGCCGACCCCCACACCCGTCGCATCTACCACGCCTGCGCCGTGTGTGGACGGTATGACCTTTGTCACCGATCTTAATCTCAACGATAACAATATGAAGTCACCGCCGCCGATGCCCCCTGGACAGCCTTTTAAGAAGGGGTGGCGGATTCGTAATACGGGAACCTGCACTTGGGACAGCAGCTACAAACTTACCTATGATGGGGGAAACACCCCCGCTTCCAGCATGGGTGGCCAACCGACACCTATCAATGGCACCGTGCCTCCCAATGCGGAGCATGACATCTTTGTCGATCTAGTCGCGCCGACTGCGCCTGGTGTGTACCAGGGTTTCTGGGTCATGCGTAATGGGCAAGATCTCAAATTCGGCAACAGAATATGGGTAGGGATTCAGGTCCCCAAACCACCCACGGTAACGCCGCCACCGACCCAGACACCAGCTCCCGGCATTAATTTTACGGTGGACCGCAACCGCATTTTTGCCGGCGAATCCGTCGTCTTTAGCTGGGTGGTCACTGGCGCGCAGTCCGTATATTTCTACTCGCAAGGGCAGCCGTGGCAGCAGCATCAGGTGCCGCCGCAGGGCAGCAAGGTAGAACAGCCCATGGTGACCACTACCTACGAGCTGCGGGTCGCCAAATTGGACAATACGGTGGAGGTCAGGCAGATCACCGTCTTTGTAGAAGCGGTACCGGGTGCCCCGGTGATAGAGCGGTTTACAGTTGATCCGGCGCAGATTACGGCCGGTCAATGCGTCGATATTATCTGGGCGATAACCGGAGATGTGACGAAAGTGACCTTGCTGCGCGGCACAGTTGACTTATGGCCGGCCGGGGCGCCGGTAAGCGGGACCTGGCAGGATTGCCCGCCAAGTACGGGAACGGTGAATTACTCGATTGAAGCCACCGGTCCAGGCGGAACAAGCCGCTTGCAGCGCCAGGTGTTTGTAAACCCAGTTCCGACGCCAATTGTGACCAATACACCTATTCCACCGCAGTCGACGGATACGCCTGTTCCGCCGCCGGCATCGCCAACGCCGATCCCGCCTGTTATTTACACATTCTCGGCCAATCCGTCACAAATCGAAGTGAGCGAATGTGTGGATGTATCGTGGCAAACGGGTGGAGCAGCGACTCAGAGGGACTTGCTGCGCAATGGTGTAACCATCTTGCCTAATGCACCTGCCAGCGGAAGTATCAGTGATTGTTTGAATACGGCCGGCGCTTACACATACAGACTGGAAGTTAGCGGCAGCAGTGGAGAAATCGTAGCCGAAGACCGCAGTGTGACAGTTTCCGAAGCCTCTACTGAACTGCCGCTGCAAGGGACAACCTGGTTCTTGGTTTCCTATTTTGATGGCGTTGGCGCCTCAGTGGGACTCCTACCGGGCACATCGATCACGGCCGTTTTTGGCGCGAACGGGCAGCTTAGCGGCTCTGCAGGCTGTAATACCTACTCTGCCACCTACAGCACAGATGGCAGTTCCCTGACTATCGGGCCGGCCGCCACTTCCCAACTGTCCTGTACCGATCCGCCTGGTATTATGGAGCAGGAATCAGGCTACCTGGCGGCGCTTAATATGGCAAATGCCTACAACATATCATCGCCGATATTGACTATTAGCGATGCCAATGGGCGGGTTGTGATGCAGTTTACCGCTCGACGAACTTAGCAGAATCATTCCGGCAAAGAGATTGACCCGCGCGAAAAGATTGTTTTTCGCGCGGGTTTTCTATTAGAAATGTGTGATAGCTTACGGACACGATCCGAACATTTGTGCTATCATTCTCCTGTGCGGGTCAGCCTGGCAAAGACCACGCACCGGGAAGGTGTTTATGGTTAATTTCAAAGCGTTCGCCGCAGCGGTGATTGTTGTCGCAGGGATCCTTGTTGTGGGATTGTCCTCATTGGCGGCGGATGATCAGTCGCAGCAGTTTTCATCTTCTGCTGCAGACGTAGAGCGCGTGGCAGCTGTCGCTGATGATGCAGGGGGCAGCTCGGCTTCTGTTGACCTCAGCGGCGATCATCTGCCATTGATGGTGCGCTGGTCTAATTGGCGTCCAGAGTTTGGGCCAGCCTATGTATATGCCCGTGAGCGGGATCTGGATGGGATGCTTGATCTCAATGCGCCAGTTGACAAGATGTTGATGGTTGCTTCCTACGACGAGGTGCAGCGGCTTATGCGGCAGGCGGATCAACTGCATGCAGCGGGAGTTACGACCATCGGTTTCAACAGTGAGAATGGTACGGGCATGACGCCGGCCGCTGAGATGCAGACCTTGAACAGCGCTGATCCGGCTGTGAACGTGGTCGCGCGTGCGGCGAGTCTGGCTAGAGAAAATGGTTTTAAGATTATGTGGGGGCCGGTGCGCAATACGGTTGACAGCTTGAGTGATGGCGCGATTCGGACAATGATGGCCGCCGGGGTTACCGGTCTGGCTATTCAGGAACAGAAGTTTATCGAAAACCAAAATGCGAGTGCCCGTTTATCGGCCGTGCGGCAGACGAGAGAGCGCTATTTGCGGCTTGCCCAGCAGGAGGGGATCGATGATTTCTCCTTTCATGTCCAGATTATGCAGCAGCGCTGCCCCAATCTGCCGAATTGCGTGACCTTTGTTGAGGGGTTGGAGGCGATTCCTGTCGATTCGATAGCGATCTGGTCCAATGGCCCGATACCAGTTGATTTTGTGAAGGCGATTCGTATGGAATAGCCCGGCTGTAGAATTATCCCAGTGAATAAAAAATGCCCGGCTAAACGAAAGCCGGGCATTTTTTTATATCACAGCCGCGTTTGCGACTCAGGCATATTCCTCGATTGGAACGCAAACACAGAAGAGATTGCGATCGCCGTAGACATTGTCGACCCGGCCAACATAGGGCCAGAATTTGCTGTCCTTGACCCAGGGTGCAGGATAAGCGGCCTGGTGGCGTGAGTAAGGCCGGTCCCAATCATCGCTGGTTACAATCTCGGCCGTATGCGGCGCGTTCCTCAGCGCATTGTTTTCCGGATCCGATTCCCCGTTTTCAATGGCGCGAATCTCCTCACGGATAATGATCATCGCCTCGCAGAAGCGCTCCAATTCAGCGAGCGATTCACTTTCCGTGGGCTCGATCATGAGCGTGCCCGCGACCGGGAAGGACATGGTCGGCGCGTGAAAGCCGAAATCCATCAGCCGTTTGGCGACATCATCGACGCTGGCGTAATCTTTCAAATGGCGCAGTTCGATAATGCATTCGTGGGCAACACGGTTGTTGATGCCGCGATAGAGAACAGGGAAATGGGGCTCCAGCCGCTCGGCGATATAGTTGGCGTTTAGGATGGCAATCTGTGTCGCCACAGAAAGCCCCCAGTCACCCATCATGGCGATATAGGCATAAGAGATGGGCAGGACGCTGGCGCTGCCCCAGGGGGCTGAAGATACGGCGCCAACGGATTGGGCACCGCCAACGCCGGCTATGACGGCGCTGTTGGGCAGGAATGGGGCGAGATGTTTGGCCACGCCGATTGGGCCGACGCCAGGTCCGCCGCCGCCGTGGGGAATGGCGAAGGTCTTGTGCAAGTTCAAGTGACAAACATCGGCGCCGATAAAGCCGGGCGATGTATAGCCGACCTGGGCGTTCATATTGGCGCCATCCAGATAAACTTGCCCGCCATGATCATGTACGATCTGGCAGATTTCCTTGATCTCTTTTTCGAAAACGCCGTGGGTAGACGGGTAAGTAATCATGGTCGCGGCCAGGTTATCGCTGTGTTTTTCCGCTTTGGCGCGCATATCAGCCAGATCGATATTTCCATGATCATCACAGGCAACGACCACCACGTTCATCCCGGCCAAGACGGCGCTCGCCGGGTTGGTGCCATGGGCTGAGCTGGGAATCAAGCAGATGTCACGCTGTGTATCGCCGCGCGAAAGGTGATAGGCGCGGATGACCAACATGCCGGCATATTCACCTTGTGCGCCGGAGTTTGGCTGCAAAGATACCGCATCAAAACCAGTGATTTCGGCCAGCCACCCCTCGAGACGGCGGAAGAGCTCCTGGTAACCCTGGGTCTGGGTTAAAGGGGCAAAGGGATGGAGATGGCCGAGTTCGGGTAAAGTGATGAGCAGCATTTCAGCCGTGGCGTTGAGCTTCATTGTGCAGGAACCGAGCGGGATCATCGAATGGGTCAGTGAGAGATCCCGATCCTGAAGACGGTGAATGTAGCGCAGCATTTCCGTTTCCGAGTGATAGCTGTTGAAAACAGGGTGTGTAAGAAAATCGCTGCGCCTGTTTAGCGTATCGTCATAAGCTAAGGTGACTTCATCGGCCAACTGGTCGATATCGAGCGCTCCGGGAGCTGCGCCAAAGATGAGCAACAGCTTTTCAAGCTGATTGCTTGTGATCGCTTCATCAAGCGCAACGCCGACGGAGCCATCCGCATAGAGGCGTAAATTGATTTCCTGAGCGAGGGCCGCCTCGTTTAGTTCGTTCTGTGAGCGGGGGCCGCCGCTGATTTTCAATGTGTCGAACACCGGCGCCTGGTTCAGCTCGTAGCCCAATTTTTCTAGACCGGCAGCCAAAACGGCCGTCATGATCCGCACACGCCTGGCGATGCGCCGCAAACCGTCCGGACCGTGATAAACGGCGTACATGGAGGCCATGATCGCCAGCAGCACCTGGGCCGTGCAGATATTGCTCGTCGCCTTGTCGCGCCGGATATGCTGTTCCCGCGTTTGTAAGGCGAGCCGGTAAGCAGGTCTGCCGCTCGAGTCAATCGAAACGCCGATCAGCCGGCCCGGCATGATACGCTTGAAGTCATCTTTGGTGGCCATGTAGGCGGCATGGGGTCCGCCATAGCCCATTGGAACGCCAAAGCGCTGGCTGTTTCCAACGGCGACATCAGCTCCAAACTCGCCCGGCGCGCGCAAAAGGACCAGAGAAAGCAGATCAGCGGCTACGACAACCAGTGCGCCGGCGTCATGCGCTTTTGCGGCGAAAGCGCTGTAATCGAGAATGTCACCCGTGGTCGCTGGATACTGCAGGAGGGTGCCGAAAGTTGGCTCGCTGAAATCGTAGGTTTCATGATTGCCAACGATAACGTTGATACCCAGCGGTTCGGCGCGGGTTTCCACCACGGCGATGGTTTGCGGATGGCATAGTTCGGAGATGAAAAAGGTATTGGCGGTTGATTTACGCGGCTGGGCACGCTGGCAGAGGGTCATCGCTTCTGCCGCGGCCGTTCCTTCATCCAACAACGAAGAATTGGCGATTTCCAGGCCGGTTAAATCGCTGATCATGGTCTGAAAATTGATCAGCGCCTCAAGCCGCCCCTGCGCGATTTCCGGCTGGTAAGGGGTGTATTGGGTGTACCAGCCAGGGTTCTCGAGGATATTGCGTTGGATAACGGGCGGGGTGATGGTATCGTAGTATCCCTGGCCGATGAAGGAGCGGTAAACCATATTTTGGGCGGCTAATTGGCGTATGTCTTCGAGGACGGCCGATTCACTGCGCGGCGAATCCAGATTAAGCGGCTTGTCCAGGCGGATCGTTTGCGGAATCGCTTCATCGATAAGCGCTTCCAGCGAGGGTAAGCCGATAAAATCGAGCATAGCGCTCACATCATGGCTGCGTGGGCCGATGTGTCGTTTTACGAAACGGTCAGCCGGTTTTAAGAGATCACGGTTACGTAAACCGGCCCCATTGCCATGGTTCGCGTGACCTGCTTCAATCATATCTTGGCGGCTTGTGTGGGGGTAAGCGGAAATAGTCATATTCGTTTCACCTTGTGGGCTGGGCGTTGCGCAGCACTATTCTCTTTCGTCACAATATTCTTGGTAAGTGCTCGCGTCCATCAACTGGCTGAGCTCATCGGGATCGCTTATCTTGATTTTGACCAACCATGATCCGTAAGGATCGCCGTTGATGCTCTCCGGTTCATCCATGAGCGCTTCGTTCACGGCCAGAACCTCGCCGCTAACGGGCATCATGAGATCGGCCGCCGCTTTGACGGATTCGACGACGCCAAAGGAATCACCCATTTCAAAGGAGTCTCCTTCTGCAGGAAGTTCTAGATAGACGATGTCTGACAGGGAATCCTGGGCAAAATCGGTAACGCCAACGGTGGCTTCCTCTCCCACCACAAGGAGCCATTCATCTTCCTTGGTATACAGGGCATCTGCTTTAATTACTGTACTCATTGTTCCATCTCCTTAAATAAAACTAGTAGATTGGCTTCTGAATTATTAGGGGTGAAACCTGGTTCAGAAGCGGTCGCCTCCAATCATGCAGTAAATAAAAAAGGACGCGTGGCAACAAGATAACTATTGCCAGCGTCCTCTGTCGTATACCTGAGAGTTTCATCAGACCGCAATCTGATTTGCCCCTTCGGTGCGGCGAGATTCAATAAGATGTCTGCCGCTTTCCAGAAAGCACCTGTCCGTCCGGTCCTTTTGCCTGAGAGATTCACCAGGTTCCACTCTGGCTTGCCCCTTCGGCGACGCCGCTTTTGTAAAGCTGGCGTTCTCTCCCGAACGGCCGTTCTTATGTAGTTGTTACTGTAATGGAAACTTGGATTAATTCTAAAGGCTGTTTGCGCATAACGCAAGAAACCCGTCGATCACCCTTAGAAATCCGGCTTTCATGAAAAGATTGTTCGCTCAACTCCTAAGATTACCAGGTTATCCGGCCCTTGCGCTACAATAATCAGATGCCTATTAATCAAGCAACCATCAGTGAAAACGGAATTGTTCGTCCGACCAATGTGGAGGTAGATCTTGATCGCCTGAGTGAGAATTTTCGCGCTATCGAGCATGCGGTCGCCCCGGCCGGGGTTATGGTTATTCTCAAGGCCAATGCTTATGGGCATGGTCTTGTGCCGGTTGCCCGGCACATGGTGACTTTGGGGGCCGCTTACCTAGGCGTTGCATTCCTCGAAGAGGGCATTTTGCTGCGGGAATCGGGCATCCAGGCCCCTATCCTCGTCTTGGGAGGCATCATTGGCAACCAGGTACCGCTGTTCCTGAGGCACGATCTGACCCTGACCGCCTCATCCGTGGAAAAGTTGAAGCAGATCAACGAGACCGCTGCAGAAATGGGGATCAAGGCCAAAGTCCATCTGAAAATTGACACGGGCATGGAGCGGATAGGCGTTCATTATTACAGCGCTTCCTCCCTACTGGAAATGGCCGCGCAATGCGAGTGCGTTGAGATTGAAGGCATTTACTCCCATTTCGCCAATGCGGATGCCGCGGATTTGGGTTCTGCCGGCGTGCAGCTGCAGCGTTTTAACGATGTGCTGGCGTTTTATGATCAGCGGGGCTTGCCTCATCCCCCCTTACGCCATATGGCCAATTCTGGCGCTATTCTGCAGCTGCCGGAGAGTCATTTCGACATGGTTCGCGCTGGAATTTTGCTCTATGGTGTTTATCCCTCGGGAGAAGCGCGGCAGACGATCCCGGTCAGGCCGGCGCTTTCTTGGAAATCGCGTGTGGTCTATTTTAAGGTGGTCCAGCCTGATCATCCCGTGAGCTATGGTTCGACCTGGCAAAGCGATAAGATGACGCGCGTGGTGACGATCCCTGTAGGCTATGGAGATGGTTATTTCCGCAATACATCGGGAAGCGCCGAAGTGATTATTCGTGGCAAGCGATATCCGGTGATCGGCCGTATCTGCATGGATCAGCTGATGGTGAATATTGGTTGGGAAACAGCCTACAACAATGATGAAGTCATCTTGCTCGGAGAAGATTCGCGAACAGATGCAGCGATCTCCTGTGAAGATGTCGCTCGTTGGGCCGGCACGATTCCATATGAGGTATTGACCAATATCAACACGCGGGTGCCGCGTTTATACTATTCGCGCAGCGGAGACGGGAGTAAGCGATGAATAAGCCCGCACGGGAAAGCGGCTGGGGACAGGGAGCCGCCTTAAAGTCGACAGCGGGATATGGTTTGAGAGAGTGGTTAGCTGGAATTACGGGCCAAAGTAGTCCAAGACGGGGGCATAGAAGCAGCGGCAACCGTCCGGGTGCGAACATTCTTCATGCGGCAGCAGGGGAACATCATCAAAATCATAGACCCCTTCCATTGCCTGGCAGTAGGGGCAGCTATCACGGTTAGCTAAAATGCGAACCTTGGTTGCCAAACCATCTCGAATACTTTCCAGTGCAGCTTCTTGCTCAGCCTTTCTATCCACTCTGGGTTGCTCCTGCCTAAAACATTTCCTTCTCGCAAACTGAAGTTTGCGACTATTGCCAGCCTGAATTGTACGGTCGAGTGGGTAGAAAAACAAGGAAAGCTTGGGGCGTTTTATGCCAATTCCTTGCTATAATAGGCTTATGGAAGAGATTACATTGACAGCGGATGACCATGTTGCCGAAGCTGGGCGCTTGATGATGGAGCAGCAGCTGGCCACGATTATTTACTTGGAAGAGAGCGTTAGAACCACGGCTGACATGCTCGCGGTGCACGGAATGCGCAAGGCGATCCGGCGTACGTTGACTTGTTTCAAGCTGTTTGGGCCTTACTTTGATCCAGGGACTTTAAAATCCTACCGGCGCGGCCTGCGCGGTATCATGAACCGCTTGGCAGCCAGCCGCGATATGGCTGTCTTTGGGATGAAGTTGGCAGCGTATAATCAGGCAGCCGAATGGCCATTGGATGATTTGGCCCACGAGTGGGAAAACTGGCAGAAGGCGGTCGATGAAAAAACGATGCGCTATCTGGCAAAACCGAAACAGCAAGCCTTCCTGGGCCAGTATCAAGCCTTTGTGGGGACGCCGGGTGAGGGCGTCATGCATCACTCAAATAAATGGGTGCCTGTCAAATTGAGACACCATATTCCGATCCTTGTTTTCCGTCGTATAGCGGCCGTGCGCGCTATTGGCGATCAAATGCAAAGCGCAACGGTTAAACAGCTGCACCAGCTGCGTATCCAGTTTAAGGATTTGCGCTATTCCTTGCAGTTTTTCGCCCCGCTGCTTGGTGAAGAGCTAGAGATCATGTTGATCGATTTGGAGCAGTCACAGGAAATTCTCGGAAATTTGAATGATACGACGGTTGCTCTACAGTTATTGGCGGAAACAGTAGGTTTAGATGCATCCGTCGCCCGATATACCGCTTATCAGGCACAGGAGCAGGAACACCTTGTTGCGTCATACCTGCCCGTTTGGCAGGAATTTGACCGGCCGGGCTGGCGGCGCAGCATGGCCGGGATTGTTGCATCTCTGTAGGAAGCGGGAGGATGGAAATGGGATTTTTCAAAAAACTCTTTGGCGGTGAAAAGAAAGAAGCGCAGTACGTTGACAAGCGCGGCATTTATTTTTATGTTCGATGTGACAACTGCGGCACTGTGACGCGTGTGCGGGCCGACAGGGAGTATGACTTGCTTCGTGACGGCAGTGGATTCAGCTGGCACAAGACGATCGTCGATAATCGCTGTTTTCGCCCCATGGCCACAGTTGTTCAATTGGATGGCAATTACCAGCCAATAAGTGAAGAGATCACCGGCGGTTCATTTGTATCTGAGGAAGCGTTCAAGGCTTTCATCGAGCCGGCGCCGGAGCACGATGACGTAGGCGATGCTACAGATCAAGAGGCTGGCGAAATGTAAGATGAAGTAAAAGAAACCAGCGATGGCAATTGTCAGTCTGAGGTCCTCCGAAGAATCCCTACGGCGATTCTCGCATAAGGTAACAGGGATCCTTCACTGCGTTAAGGATGACACAAATGCCATGTCATTCTGAGGTCCGCCGAAGAATCCCTGCGGCGTTTCTCGCATAAGGTAATAGAGATCCTTCACTGGGTTCAGGATGACACTGCGGTAAACTTCTGGTTAACAAAACAGTATTTTGGAAAAAGTAATGTCAGAACCTATTGTTGTTTATACCTCTACTTTCTGTCCCCACTCCTGGAGTGTGGAACGCTTCCTAAAGTCGAATGATATTCCGATCAAGCTGATCAACATTGATAAAGATCCAGAAGCGCGTCAGGAGGTAATGGCCTTGAACCGTGGTTTCGCCAGCGTGCCCACGCTGATTTTCCCTGATGGTTCGCAGTTGACCGAGCCCTCTTTTGGCCAGATCAAGGCCAAGCTGGGGATGCAGTCGCCAAGCCTTATTGAGCGGTTCAACCGGTTGTTTGGTAAGTAAATGATCGCTTCTGTTCCCTATCTTCTTTTAATTCTACTCGTCTTCCTGGCCGACCGCCTGAGTAAACTATGGGCCATTGCCTATTTGAACGCGTATGGTCCAACACAAATTAACGGGCTGCTGTCAATACAGGAAACATACAACCGTGGCATTGCTTTCGGCATGTTTCAAGGCATTGGTCCTGCTGTTGGTTGGCTGACCATTGCGATTGTAGCCGGGATGTTCATCTATCTTCTGCGCTTACCGAGAGAGGAAAAGTTGATCAAGGTTGGCCTGGCGCTGATCATCGGCGGGGCGATGGGCAACTTGATTGATCGGGTCATGGTTGGACAGGTGTTGGATTTTATCGAGACGCCGCTCCGTTCGGGTATTTTCAATATTGCCGATGTCGCGATAAACCTTGGTATGATCTTGGTCATACTGGCAACCGTTTTATCACTGCTGCATTCGCGTGACCAGGACGCGGCGGAGGCATCACCGTCTGGCTGAATCTACAATCAGCCCTAGGGGGCTTCCACTGTTTTGGCGGTCGCGGCGCGGCGCTGGTCGATTTGGATTATTCTTGTTTGTTCTGTCGTTTAACTAGATACAGGAGAGAGGCTGAGATCATGCCGGCGGCGCCAAGAATGCTCCAGCTGAGCTGGGTCAGCCGTTTTTCCATGGCCGCCTGCTGCTTGGCGGCGGTAGGATCGGGCTTGTTCTGAACGACGATTCGGCCTTTCTCGGCCATTTCCAACAGTCTCAGAATGCGTGGGGGCATGTTGAGATACGGCCGTATCCCTTCCAGAAGCATCTCCCGACTCAATTCCCGCACATCATCTCCGCCGCCCAGCATGGTCAGCTCCCGGCCATACTTTTCGATTTGATACCAGGGGTTAATGTCGGGGTCTAGCTGCGAGATCAGGCCCATGACCATGCCCAGCGCACGACCTAAATAGATGAAATCCTGTGGGATCTGAAATGGGAAATCAAAAAGGATGTCGCGGAATTCGCTGGTGAGTTCCTGAATTTCCTTTGGATCTGGTCGTGATAGCTCCAGTAATTTCCTGCCCCAAATATGGTCGAGAAGAATCGCTTGTGCCTCTATAATGCGTTCCGTGTCGGCGCCGGGAAGGAAAAACCCCAAATCTTGATACGCTTCCGTCAGCTGGCGGGCATCACGCTGCATCACAGCGATCATGATCTTGCGCAGGTTGTCGCCCATTAGACTGGGTATATGGCCGACCATGCCGAAATCGACAAAGATCAACATAAACGGCCGTTGTCCCGGCTCGCCATCCCAGTTGGCTAACGGTCTGACGAATAAATTGCCCGGATGGGGGTCGGCATGGAAAAAACCTTCCTGAAACACCTGCTTAAAATAAGCTTCCAGCAGGATATTGGCCACTTCTTTGGGATCGATTCCAACATTGATCAAGGCGGCCATGTCGCCCACCTTGAGCGTTTCTACATTCTCTAAAACGAGGATCCGCCGGGTGGAATGTTCGCGATAAACCTGAGGGATGTAAATGCGCGGGTTGTCGGCATGGATCTGGGCAAATCGCTGCGCATTGTCAGCTTCGGATTCGTAATTAAGTTCTTCCCACAGCGTGCGGGCGAATTCATCAAGCAGCGCCGGCACATCGGCACGGCGCCGGAATGGCGGATAGCGCATCAGGATGCGCGCTACAACGCCAAGGGCGGATAGATCAACCCGCACCATTTCTTCGATTTTCGGCCGTTGGACTTTAATGACCACCGCCGTGCCCAATTGTTCACCCTCAGATTCGGGCAAAAGCCAGGCACGATGCGCCTGGCCTAACGAAGCCGCAGCGATAGGCTCCTCTTCGATAAGCGCAAAATGGGCGGAAGGATCCTCCAGCTCAGCGCGGATAATCCCTTCTACCTGGTACCAGGGAACCTCAGGCACCTCATCTTGCAGTCCCTTAAGCTCATCCGTGATCTCTTTCGGCAGGACATCGACGCGGGCGCTCAAGAATTGGCCCAGCTTGATCATCACGCCGCCCATATCCACGGCCATCAAACGGAACCGTGCTGCCCATCTGCGGTGGCGCTGCGCCCGTGTTTGGCGTGCGCGAAGGCCAAGAAGCGGCAGTTGGCTGATGAACAGATCCCACCAAATGATATGGATGATCATGCGCCCAAAGAAGCTGATAATGCGCCGGAAGCGATTGTCTTCGAATGTGATCGTGGCGGAAATAGGTGTTGTTGATTTCATGGCGCCAATGGTGGTCGCGAGCTGGGTGTGATCAGCAGCTAAACGTTAGAGACCCGGTCTGCGAAAAAGAGATCACCCACATTTCTTTATATGAAAAACCGGGTTTCCTCATACCTGAATAATCACTGTCATTAAACATATACGGCTGCTCATTAAAAAAGGCTCCATCCATATTCTGGATGAAGCCTCTCTTTGTGCCCCATAGGGGACTCGAACCCCTGTTTCGGCCTTGAGAGGGCCGCGTCCTAGGCCGCTAGACGAATGGGGCTAGGTATGCGGGATTCTAGCAAACGGCTGATAGACTGTCAAAAAGCCGTGCTGTTTCCATAGTTTGGCGTACGATCCCTGGTTATGCGTGGGATGAAAGGTAACAATCAAGCTTGGCCGTGGATCATCGCGACACTGCTCGCCCAAACGGGTTGGGGCGCTTATCCCGTGTTGGCTCGTTACTTGCAAACGGTCAACTTCCTTGCCCAGCATGTCCATTATTGCCTTCGGCAGCCTGGTGGCGCTTCTGGTGGTGGGTGCTTTCCTGTTTCCCAGGGTGGACTGGCATTCTTTTCGTTCAAAACGCCTGCTGTTTTTTGCAATGATTGTGGTTGGACGAGGAATCAGCAACTTTCTCGCAGCCCGATTCACGTTGGCGATTTACGTACAGTTGATCACCCTCTCGACGCCATTCCTGGTGGCCTTGCTGAGCACGGCCGTGCTTCATGAAAGACTGCCCCGTTACACAGGGCGCGCCATAAGTATCAGCCTGTTTGGGGCGCTATTGATTATTGGTGGTGGTTTGCTTGCGGTGGGCTCTCTGCCAGAGGCGAATCGCACCGATTGGCTGGGTATACTATTGGCCTTCGCCAGCAGTCTGCTGCTGGCGATTTACATGATTTCTGTCCGCAGCTCAGCGCGATACAATATAAAAGGCGAAACATTGCTGCTGGTGCAGCTGTTTGCGCTCGCTGTTACGGGCGGATTCCTTTCTCTTGTATTGGGTGAGGATTGGAGCAAGTGGCAAACTAATGAGACGGTGGATTGGCTCATATTTGCCATACTCAGCTTGGGTATTCTTGGCCGGCGCCAATATCGCCCAAATCGGATCCATACGGCATTGGGGGCAGCAATGGTCAGCAGCACGATGGCCTGGCGCCTGGTAAGTACACTGTTTCTTGCCGCACTGCTGCTTGGTGAGAGGCTGACATCACCCTTGCAGCTCTTGGGCGTTGGGCTGGTACTGGCGACGATTACCTGGTACTTGTGGTACCAACAGAAGCCGGCGCGACTACGAGGTCGTGGCGGTTAATGTTATAATTCTGCGCCTTGTTGTGAAATGATACAGAATGCCTCCTCGCTGCTGGCAACTGTCAAGTATAGGCAGAAGGCGTGTTTTATGTCGAAAAGATTAAATTCTCGGATCAAGTGAAACTCTTATGACTTTGTTTAGTGGTCTAAATGATGCCCAATTAGCGGCCGTTTCTGCTCCTCCCGGTCCCGCGCTCGTCCTTGCCGGTCCCGGCAGTGGCAAAACGCGTGTTCTGACATTTCGCATCGCCTATCTCATCCAGGAGATGAACGTAGCGCCCTGGCACATTATGGCGGTCACCTTCACCAATAAGGCATCCAAGGAAATGCGCCACCGGCTGGAGACGCTTTTAGATGGCCAGCCCCGGGGCCTGACCATGGGCACATTTCATGCGACCTGTGTCCGGATTTTGCGCCGTGAAACGGACAGCCTCCCTCATTATGACCGGGATTTTGTCATCTTTGATACGGCCGACCAGCAGCAGGTGGTTAAGCAGGCTTTGAAAAATCTCAATCTGGATGATAAGAAATTCCCGCCCAATAAGATGCTGAACGGCATCAGCAATGCCAAGAACGAACTGGTTACGGCCGAGATGTATGCGGCCAGCAACTACATCTCGGAAATAACGCGCCGCGTTTATGCGGAATACCAGGGGCTGCTGCAGGCCAACAATGCCATGGATTTTGACGATCTGCTGATGAATACGGTCCTGTTGTTTCGAAGAGCGTCCGGACATCTTGCGCAAATACCAGGAACGGTACGAACATATCCTTGTCGATGAATTCCAAGATACAAACACGACGCAGTATACCTTGTTGAATATGCTCGCCGCGTTTGCACGGCAATCTTTTTGTAGTGGGGGACTCGGATCAGTCGATCTATAAGTGGCGCGGCGCTGATTTTCGCAATATCCAGCGCTTCCGCGAGCAGTTCCCCCAGGCGCAGCAGATCCTTCTGGAGCAGAACTATCGCTCGACGCAGATTATTCTCGATGCCGCGAAAGCGGTGATTAAGCCCAATCCAAACCGCGTCCATAAGGAGCTCTTTACCTTGCGTGAGGGCGGGGTCCCGCTGGTCGTGCGCGAAGCTTATAATGAGCATGAAGAGGCGGAAACGGTCTTGGACACGATTGAGTCGCTGATGTTGGAAGGGTATTCGGGTGGCGATATCGCGGTTATGTATCGCACCAATGCCCAGTCTCGTGTACTGGAAGAGACGTTCCTGCGGATGGGCTTGCCCTACCGGTTGGTTGGCGCTACCGCTTTCTATAGACGGCGCGAAGTAAAAGATATTATCGCTTATTTGCGGCTCGTTCATAATATCGCCGACAGCATCAGTTTCGGCCGTGTTATCAACGTGCCGCCGCGTGGCATCGGTGCAAAAACTCGGCAGGATCTGCTGCGCTGGGCGGCTGATCATGGCTGGCAGCCGGCAGAAGCCGTGATCAAATTGGCCGCCGATTCGACCGTGCAGCATCCATTCAAAGGGCGTGCGCTAAACGCACTCGATCGCTTCGGCAAAATGCTCAAGGCCTGGATTGCGCTGCGGGAAACGGCCGCCGTCTCTGATCTGCTCGATGTTATTTTGGAGCAAACAGCCTACCGCGACTATCTTGATGATGGCACTTCCGAAGGCGAAGAGCGTTGGGAAAATGTCATGGAGTTTCGCAATGCTGCCGGCGAGAACCCGGATCTCACGCTCTCTGAGTTCTTGGAGCAGATTGCGCTGGTTTCGGAAGCAGACAATCTGGAAGAAACACCCAATGCGACGACGCTCTTGACGCTTCATGCTGCAAAAGGGTTGGAGTTCCCAATCGTATTTCTCACGGGATTGGAAGATGGGCTGCTCCCGCACAGCCGCTCGCTGGATGATGGCGAAGAATTGGCCGAGGAACGACGTTTGCTCTACGTGGGCCTTACCCGAGCCAAAGATCGCGTCTATCTTTCCCATGCCTTTCGCCGCACCTTTTACGGAGATGCCTCAGTTAGCGTGCCATCTCGTTTTCTCAGCGATATCCCGCAGGAATTGACAGAGGGCGGCAGTTCGTCCATACGCCGGCGGCAGAGCAAGAGCAGGGTTTCAAGCTGGACCAAATCCACATCTGGATCCGGCAGCGCGCGCCGCCAATCAGGCGGCGGCTCATATGCCAATCAAAGCGGTGGTCGTTCACCTGTCTCCCCAGACCAGATGAGCAGCCGCTCGCTGCCAGAGCCGCGCTCATCTGCAAGGGAATATCCCGACGAAATTGACCGGACCGGCAAGATCGAACCCCAATACCGCAGTGGACAGCGTGTAAAACACGCGAAATTTGGTGAAGGGATAGTTATCGAGAGCAAATTGACCGGCAATGATGAAGAGGTCTCAGTGGTATTTTCTGACGGCACGATTAAGCGCCTGGCTGCCAGTTTTGCGAAGCTTGACATTATTGGTTGAGCCGAACCTTGGATATTGTAACCGGCTGCTGCCCTAAAAATACCGTATTATCCCAGACTAACGATGCAGTACTTGATTGATGGACATAATCTAATCGGACGGATGCCGGATATTGATCTTGGCGATCCTGATGACGAAGTAGAGCTTGTTTTGCGCCTGCGCAGTTGGTCTGCTGCAGGTCGCAAGCGCAAAGTAACGGTTATTTTTGATCGTGGGCTGCCGGGTGGCAAGGATAAGGCCCTGTCTTCGGGACAAGTAAAGGTTGTATTTGCGCCCGCAGGCCGATCGGCCGATTCGCTCTTGATCAACCGCATTAGCAGCGTTAAGAACCCGGCAGAATACACACTTGTTTCAAGTGATCAGAAGATCGTTCGCGCGGCCGAGGCGCGCCGTATGCTGGTTTGGCGTTCGGAGGAATTCGTTGGCCGGATGAACGAGAAAGGGGAACGGGATCAAGGCCACGCAAATGCCGGGACGACCGATAATCCACAAATGAGCGTGGATGAAGTGCAGATGTGGCTAAATATGTTCTCGACCGGAGAGGATGATTAGGCTGTTTTAGGACCAATCAGGTCGTAGGGTCAGAGTAATAAGCTTCGATCCAAGCTTCTCCTCTTTGATAAGCGCGTTTTTGCCGGACGAGATGATGGCGTATATGGTCATTAATAGCGCATAGTCGACCGGCAACATCGATTTTCCGGCACCCTTTTTTAAACGGGAAATTGATATGCCAATCCTTTAGTTGACGAAGGTTATCATCAAGCGCTTGATGCTCTTTGACCAGGCGCTTTGCCAATGCGTGCATGCTTTCTGCGTGAAACTGACAAGTGGCTTGCGCATTCAACGTGGCCAGCGGTCCTTGGAGCAAGATTGGCTTTTGATCCAGCAGAAAGGCTTTAGAAATTGAAACATACTCCTGGTGCCAGAAAACAAGATGCGACAGAACTTCACGCGCTGTTTGATGGCCATCAAAGAGGTTTTCGTCGACCTTCATAAAGAATCTGGCAGCAGCATAGATGCTGTCGTTGAGGTCAGACAGAGCTCGATCGCGACACATTAATGCTTCATTCATTTTAAATACCGGACCATAATAGGGTGGCATTCCCACCGATATGTTAACGTAAATCTCTGAGCGTCTGCGAGCATCTAGAGTAAGTGCTTACTCTTGAATAATTAGTATACACGCAGCTTACGCGGAGCGATAGTGACAAATGTCACAAGTGGGTTACGAAATTTCTCATTTACCCTTTTTTCACCTGGAAGAGGACCCTAATTGAGGGTTTTAATGAGTTGTTAAGTAGACAAGTCAAAAAAAATGGTGTAATATATTTCTAAGCTTAGTCAGGTTAAGAGGAACTCCTCCCCCCCAAACTGGCACGAGAGAAACGCGACTGGAACAACCCTGACTAAGACTAGATTAGCGCCCATCCCTCCCTCGACCCGGGCATTAGTCGAAAGTTCTTGGCTCACACACTGCCCTCCTGGTGTTTGGGCCACCTAAACCGCCTCCTAGTGGGGCGGTTTTTGTTTTATTTGGCATTTAGCACTGACCGAGATTGATCTGTTTTTCCCCGTTATGGCAACAAAAAAAGCCACCGCACTGGGTGGCTTCGTAGTGGAGTACAGACGAAAGGCTAATTTGGGCAACTGGGGTAATCCCCCGAGACTACCAACCAAGACTTGCCATCTATGCTCCAAATAGTTTGACTCACGACGCTAAGCTTCCAGTGCAGTAGCTTATAACTCCATCATAGCATATTTATGCTCGCCTGGGAAGGTACTCAGGTAATCATTTTGTCACTGTCTGTCCGTTTTCACGCTCTCTTCTAGCGCCGGATATTGGTAAAGTTCTACGAGAACGCCCCCGGTACCTTTGGGATGAATAAAGGCCAATCTCTTGCCATGCTCGCCCATCTTGGGCTCTTCATCTATAAGCGGGATGCCCGCTTCTTTGAGACGCGCCAAGCTTTCCTCGATATCGTCAACCTCAAGACAGATATGGTGCAGGCCAGGCCCTCGTTTTTGCAGGTAGGCGGCGACACCGCTCGTTTCGGCGGTAGGCTCCAGCAGCTCAATATGGCTGTTCCCTACCGGAAGGAAGGCGATCTTGACCTGTTGTTCAGGCAGTTCGGCCGTTTTTTCAAGAGGCAAACCGAGTGCTTCGACCCAGAAATTGGTTCCGTCGGCTAATTGGGGCAAAACGATTGCTACATGGTCTATTCTTTTGATCATGATTATTTATCCTTGACCGGACTCTCTACCTTGCCAAAAAATATGCATCTTTGAAAGTTGCCAACTTTTTCCCTAATCCGCTGTGCGAACGGTCATTAGATAGAAAGTTGGCCGCTTTTTGTTAACAGTGTACTTACAAGGCCACTTCAGGTCTATACTCACCCCATACCCCGCGCAGGGTATTGCAAAGTTCGCCGAGGGTTATATCGTTCTCAACACAAGTTATGAAAAGCGGCATCAGGTTCTCGCCTGAGCGTGCGGCCGTTTCCACCCTTGATCTTAATTCACGCACCTTGTCTTCATCACGCCCCGCGCGTAATTGGGCCAATTTCGCTCTTTGTTCTTCCTCAAGAGCCGGGTCCAACTTCATCATCTCCATGTGCATGCTTTCACTTTCTTGGGTGAAGCGGTTTACGCCGACGACGGTTGTTTTGTTTTCCTCTAGATCGCGCTGAAAACGGTACGCTGCCTCCTGGATTTCATGCTGCACAAAACCCCGTTCTATCGCCTCCAGCATACCGCCCAACTGATCAATCTGCTCAATATAGGCAAGGGCGCGGTTTTCCAGTTCGTCTGTCAGGTATTCGATTGTGTAGGATCCACCCAAGGGATCGATCGTATCGGCAACACCGCTTTCATGGGCGATTATCTGCTGTGTGCGCAGGGCGATTTGCACCGCATCGGCCGTTGGCAAGGCCAGCGCTTCGTCGCGGCTGTTCGTATGCAGGCTTTGCGTCCCGCCCAAAACAGCGGCCAGCGCTTGAAGGGTCACGCGGATCACATTATTTTCCGGCTGTTGTGCGGTTAAGGTACTGCCCGCCGTTTGAGTATGAAAGCGGAGCCGCCAGCTTCGCGGATCTTCGGCCGCGAAGCGCTGGCGCATGATCTGGGCCCAAAGCCGCCGCGCCGCGCGGAATTTGGCGATTTCCTCCAAGAAATTGTTATGGGCGTTGAAGAAAAAGGATAGCTGGCTGGCAAATCTATCCACATCAAGCCCGGCGTTCAGTGCCGCCTGGACATAGGTGATGCCGTTGGCCAAGGTGAAGGCGATCTCCTGGGCCGCGGTGCTGCCCGCTTCGCGAATATGGTAGCCGGATATCGAGATGGGATTCCACCTGGGAACTTCCCGGCTGCAGAAAGCGATTACATCGGTGATGAGGCGCATCGAGGGTTTGGGCGGGAATATATACGTCCCGCGGGCGATGTATTCCTTCAAAATATCGTTTTGAATGGTGCCGCGTAATTTATTGACCGCGACGCCTTGCTCTTTGGCGACGGCGATAACCATGGCCAAGAGAATGGCCGCCGGCGCGTTGATCGTCATGCTGACACTGACCTTGTCAAGGGGGATGCCATCAAGCAGCGTCTTCATATCCGCCAGGCTGGAAATGCTTACGCCAACTTTGCCGACCTCACCCAGGGCCAGCGGATCATCGGCATCATAGCCGATCTGCGTCGGCAGATCGAAAGCGACGGATAGGCCCGTTTGACCTTGTTCCAGGAGAAATTTATAGCGTTGGTTTGACTCGGCGGCCGTACCGAAACCGGCATATTGGCGCATCGTCCAGAAACGGCCGCGGTACATGGTCGGCTGGACGCCACGCGTGAAAGGATATTCGCCGGGGAAGCCCAGATCAGACGCATAATCACGGCCATCAGACGGAGGAACATCTAGGCGTTCGACAGGAATTGACGACGTGGTCTCAAAGCTCTCTTTGCGCTCCGGAAATTGTGCGATTGTTGGATCGACCGTTTCCTCCTGCCAGCGCTCCTTGTTTTCTTTGATGCTCATATGGTTTCTATTTGCCTCCACTTATACGGATCCCGAGATTAGGCTGTGCCATCAACCAAGAATAACATGGCTTGGACCGGAAAAGAAGGTAAATTGGGAAGAAAGGCACCGGTAAAGCTCAGGAAATGGTGCGTGAAAGTTTCCAACTTTGCCCTCTGCGACATGGCGTACGTTATTTAGACAGAAAGCTGGCAACTTTTTGTGAACAGCTCAGTTTTCCAAGTGTAAAGCAGTTTACACTATTTTTGTAGTAAAAACCTTGTCATCTCCATTTCTATCAGTTATAATATGATCGTTATTAAATGACAGACACGAAACAGTGAACGTCAAATATAACTTCCTCTTTCCTCCTTTTTCTCCTCTTCCCGAAAAAGGCCCCGCAACCAGCGGGGCTTTTTTCGTTATGGGGCGCTATAATTATCCTAACTGGTCTTTGAATCTGAAAGCAGCAGGAACCGGCATCTGAGGATGCCTCCTAATCCAGTTTCCAGGGATGAGTGAGCACTCTCGGATGCGGCCGTGCGGCGTGGAATTTCTCAGAATGATGCTTTCAAAGAAGCAGCCGTTGGTCAGCGCAGCATTATCTCTTTGTTGGGGGTTAGAATGTCTTTTGATCTCGTTATTAAGAATGGAACCATTGTAACGGCCGAGTCAACCTACCATGCTGATGTCGGGATCCGCGATGAAAAAATTGCCGCCATAGGCACCGGCCTCACGGGTGAAAGGGAAATCAATGCCGGCGGCAAACTGGTGATACCAGGCGCGGTGGATATGCACGTCCATCTGCAAATGCCAATTGGTGCGTTTGTCTCTTCAGACGACTTTTTCAGCGGCACGAGAGCGGCCGCATTTGGTGGGACGACAGCTATTGTCGACTTTGTCGAACCTCACGGAGAGGAGACGATGCTCGATGCCCTGGCCGAGCGCCGCGCGCTGGCCGATCCGCGGGTGGTAATCGATTATGGCTTGCACATGACGATTGGCCCGACAGAGATCGACAAGCTCGATCAACTGCCTGGCGCTTACGAGGCCGGCTGTGGCAGTTTCAAACTTTATATGGCCTACGGTTTGCGCCTGGATGATGGGCAGCTTCTGCGCGCTTTTGAGGCTATTCGGGATGTGAATGGGCTGCCCGTCGTCCACGCCGAGAATTGGGATGTGATCTGCACCTTGGTGGCTCGCAACCTGGCCGCAGGGCGCACCTCTCCTCACTGGCATCCCCGCAGCAGGCCGGCGCAATTTGAGGGTGAAGCGGTTGGGCGTGTTGTCGAATTGGCAGCCTATGTCGGGACACGTGCCCACATTTTCCATGTGACCTGCGATGAAGCGGTGCAGCAGATCGCAGAGGCGCGCCGGCGCAATATGCCGATCAGCGGCGAGACCTGCCCCCAATACCTGCTTCTTACTCAGGAGGTATATGATGCGCCCGGTGTTCAAGGAGCATGGCCTGTTTGTTCCCCACCAATCCGCGGCCAGGCATCTCAAGACGCCCTATGGCGTGCATTGGGCAGCGACCAGCTTCAGGTAGTGACCACGGATCACTGCCCTTTCACCTCTGCTGAAAAGCGCAGCGGATTAGGAGACTACAGCAAAATTCCAGGTGGTGTACCTTCTATCGAAAGCAGGCTGTCGGCCGTTTATACCTTTGGCGTCCGGGCCGGCCATTTAACAGCCAATCAATGGGTGGCCGCCTGCTGCACAACGCCGGCTGAGCTGAGCGGTTTTGCCAGGAAAGGGAAGATACTGGTTGGCTATGATGCCGATCTGGTGATTTTCGACCCTGAGCAGCGCCAGGTGCTGTCGACCGGGACGCTGCATGAGAAAGTTGATTGGACGCCGTATGACGGTATCGAAACCCAAGGATGGCCGGAGACGACGATCAGCCGCGGGCAGATCATAGTCGATAAGGGTCAATTTTACGGCCGTGAGGGGCAGGGCCGGTTTGCAGCGCGCCATTTCGATCGCCTTTGATCACCCTTTTCTTTGACGTTGTTCGCGCAGAATCTGCCGGATTTTGGGCGCTAATTCAGCGATGATAGGCGAGGGCTCCGCCGGCTGCCACGCCTTGATGCTCTCTTGCTGCCCCAAAGGCCACTTTTCCTCAAAATGGCGCACTGTTCCTGGCCTTTCGGCCGTTTCCAGGACGTGCAGCGCGGCCAGGATGACGCGGCGCTGCTGAGCGCTGTCTCCGGGTTGGCCGAGCGGCTGACCAAAAGGGAATTCCACGGCCAGGGTGCGCGGCGCGCCTATTTTCTCAGACCAGAAAGGCATCATCGTCACCAGAATCGTGGCCAGGCCGGCTGCCTCAAATGTTCGTGCCAGCACGGGCACGTTAATCGCGCAATCGGGTCAAGCCGGGGTGAGAAAAACGCAGTCCACATTTTCTGCTTTGAACTTGGCCGCCACCTGCGGCCCGTAAATCTCCGACCAGGCGCTGGTATCCGGCGGGTAGCCCTGGTAGCCCATGAATGAGTAATGGGTTTCGGCCACGCTGCCCACGATGCCTTCCGCGGCCAGCTCCTGGAAGCGTTGGCGCGGGAGGACGATGTTGGCATCTTGCAGGATACCGGCCGTGTTGATATGCAGGTGGCTCACGCCGATCTGCGCCTGCGGCGTGCCGTCAGGGATCGCGCGATAGCTCGGATCGCCCCAGCTCGGCGTCACCTTCTCTTTTTCAATATCAAATGGGGGATCAACATCTTGGCAGAACAGCCCGGCCGAGGTGACCAAGCCAATTTTGCACGCCTGGAGCGGCTTGAGCAGGGGGGTCCAGGGGATCGGCCGTTTTTCCTCAATTGAGGCTGTTTGATAAAACGCCGCAATCAAGCGCGGCAAGAATTTGAAGCTGTCGACGGGCATGAGTAATCTATGTGAGGGAGCATCCGAAATTGGTGAGTGATGGCTGAGAAACCTCGGCAAGTGCGGAGCCCCGTTAAACTAGAGGCATGGTATAAGGTGCTGCAGTTACATACTAACCCTGATTTTAAAATCACATACCCCCTATGTATGGGAAAAGGCCGATGTTTTTCCACATCGGCCTCCTATATTGTGTATGGGCCATAGAGGACTCGAACCTCTGACCAAGTGATTAAAAGTCACCTGCTCTGCCAGCTGAGCTAATGGCCCACAACTTCGGGAATTATAGCATGTGGGAATAAGGACGCAAAAGGGAAAGTAAGAAAGGAATTAGGAAAGCCGTGGAAGTGGGGCGAATTGTTTCTCCCGCCGTATTCTTATGCAGATTAATTGTTCAGTCGCTGTTTGCGCTGTGTTTTGCGCTAGATTATAATTTTCACTAGAAATGTTCAAGGATGGTGAGATTGCGATCTCGTATTTCTTGCACAAATGACGATAGGTGAACCTGTCTATGGCAGCTGCCAATCACGCGAATAAAGAGCCTGATAAAGCATTGGAAACGGTAAACGAAAAATCTGCGCCTGAATCATACCGGCAGCCGACGGAACTGATGGTGCGCGAGATAATCGAGACCTTGCTGCTTACCTTCTTTATTTTTTGGCTGGTGCACAGCTTGATCGGCCGTTACCGTATTGACGGCAGCAGTATGAACCCCACCTTGCTCGATGGCGAATATCTCATTATCAACAACTTGACCTACGTCCTTGACGATCCGCAGCAGGGCGACATCGTCGTCTTTCCGCCATCCGCGAAATGAACTCAATCTGATTAAGCGCGTGGTCGGGGTACCGGGTGATCATATTGAGATCAACAATGGTACAGTCTGGGTTAATGGTGAGGCCCAAGAAGAACCCTATATTGCCGATTCTCCGAATTACTCAGGCAGTTGGGATGTGCCGCTGGGGCAGTATTTTGTTCTGGGGGACAACCGTAATAATTCGAGCGATTCGCACTCCTGGGGCTTTTTGCCGATGGAGAATCTACTGGGCAAAGCCCTGCTCGTTTACTGGCCGCCAAGTGATTGGGGGCAGGTCGCGCATGATGCACAGGCGGCCAATTGAGTTCGGGAGCTGATATGTTACTGGTCAGATGTGAGGAATGTCAGGTTGGTCGCTGCCGGCCGGTGACTTCAACCTATATGCGCAAACTCGGCCCGCATATGGTTGTCTTTCCCGACGCTCCGGCCCACAAATGTGATATGTGCGCGCATGTCCACTTCGATCTGGGCTTTTTGCTGGTGATGCAGAACATGTTGGAAAACCTGTCCGGGAATTCACAGAAGGGCAGTAGGAAGCAGATGCCTGTGACCGGGTATCCGCAGGGATGGACCCCAATCGCGAAAGGCAGCTAACCCTGAGCCGCTGCTTTTCCAGATAAGTCGTTTCTCTAAGGATTTGGGGAGTGTTCAATAGACTGTTAGGAACAAGTTGCCAACTTTCTATCTACCTATCGTTCGCCAAGCCGTAAGGTAAAAGTTAGCAGCCTTCACGTGTATCTAAATCTGGGGACTGGTTAATAGGCCCAGGTTAATTCATTCAGATAAATCTTCTTTTACCATTTGATGGCCGGCAACCAACGAAGGCTCCCGGTTCCAGCTTTCATCCTGAACGACTGAGAACGGGACTGAGAGCAAAACTTGGCCGGCCTCAGGATCATACGCCTGGATGAAATCAGTTGGGATATAGAAATGTGTGCCCATTTTTAGATTGGCAAGATAAAGATAAGCGGCGTAGTTTTTTAGTTCAGCATTCACTTCAACCTGGCGCAAGAGTAAATAAATAGCATTGCCAATGGTTTCACCGTCGGCCGTGACAACTTCGCTGAATTTTGCAAGCTTTTTATCACGCAGCATCTGCAGCGCATCTTCATTTAGCGGGCCAGGTTGCCGGTTTAACTTTGGACCAAACTTCATCTTATTCCCCTCTGAACTTTCTCATACCTAATCAATTTCTATATTTATCGGGTGCCTGACTCTTCACATGATAGTTGCTCTAAAGAGTACCCGACAGCAGTTCATAGCTCCGCAGGAAAATCGTTTAGAGAATAATCCCGTAGAGCTTTGATCACCAACAGTATTTTACTCTAAAATTGGCGTGGTTTCACGTCAAAGACGACTAATTTTCGGCCGTTGGTTCCGGGGTTGGCTCAACTGTTGGCTCTGGCGTGCTCGTTGACTCGGCAATGACAGTTAAGTTGATTGTCGTCGGCTCACTGGTAATGCCATTCATATTGGTCGCTGTTATGCTGATCGTGACCGGTCCCTCCGCGTCAGGGCGCCAGGTGTACCTTTCGACCGCTGTCACATCGGGTTTTTCGACTGGGCCGCCGAGAAGTTCATCGCCGATATTGAACAAGATACTGGCTACATCCGCGTGGTCGGTGGCGACAATTACCAATTCTACCGGTTGGCCAACAGCTACAATCGCATCCTCTTGAGGTCCAACAACCTTCACGATTGGCGCCGATGTTTCAAAGGATGTCACCGTTGCATTGGCGTCGTTCAAATCACTGCGCAGCTGTTCATCCTGCACATCCAATGTTGCCTGGAGCTGATCGCTGTTAGCCAGCTGCTCAGTTAGGCCGACATTTTCAGCGGCGGTTTTGGTGGCGCTCAATGCCAAAGTATCCATTGTCGCCTGGGCGGCAGAATTATTCAGTTCGATTTGCGCCTGTTGTTTTTCCAACTCTCTAACGCTTTCGTTTGCCTCTTGCAGATCCCCTTTCAGACTTTGCTGCCCCTGGAAAAGGAAAAATAGGGCAGCGGCCGAAACGAGCAAAAACATGAGCAGGGTAAGCGCTATGGCGGTCGGTGCAGAAGATTTCATCTAAGCTGCTCCAAAGGATCAACTGCCTTGATGGCGTTACGAGTTATAATCTGTGAGGCAATTGTCACTGAGATTATTAGTATGAATGCTACACGAGGTTAAAACAGTGGTCAAGTGGCTGGTGTGTACAGGCGCAGTTTCGCGCTGGAGAGATCTACTGCCCTGGATAAAATGACGTGCCAGGTGTATCCACCAATTGCATGAATACCCCCGATTTTTAGAAGAGCGGTTTATTGCTAAAGTGATCTATAGGAGTTGACAATGAAAAAGAGCAATCGATTTGCACCATTATTTTTGTTCATCCTTCTGTTTACATCTATTGCCTGCAATTTTGGCGGAGGGCTTGTCAATCAAGCGGCTGGTGAGATATCGTCCGAGGATATCTCTCGAGCGGCAACCCGTGCGGCCGAAGCGGCCGCGGCCGCCGGCGTTGCCGCGGATCAAGCGAGTCAACTGGCGGAGAATGCTCTATCGGAGCAAGACAGTGTCCTTGCGACCGCCCAGGCTCTGGCTGCCGCAAATGCGCCGGCAGCCGGCGGATCCCTGGAGCAGAAATTGGCCAATATCCAGCCGGATGCCAATGGCAATTTTGCCGTTCCCATCACGGACGTGGACTTGAATGAGTTCATCGCAGCGCAGGGTGGGGCGCTCAAGTCTGATACGTTCGGCGCTGAGGATATCAAGATCAAGATCACCACGGAACACGTGGCATTGACCGGCAGCGTGACGGAGCCGATAGCCCTGCCGCTGGACGTAAAGCTGCGCCCGACGATAACCGGCGACCAGCTTTCATTTGAACTGCTCTCCGCCACGGCTGGCATCTTTCCTGTTCCTGATTCGATGCTCGACCTGATCGAAGCGGGCGCGAACAGTGAACTCACCCGGGCTTTGGCCGGACTGCCGGACGGGGTTACTTTGCAGAACGCAACATTAGCGGATGGTGTGCTAACGATCTTTGGCCGCCAGAATTAGCGGCCTGGAACCTTTGGATAGCTTTTGACAGAATAAGCGACGTATATTTCCTTGGATTTTTAAGATAAGGAAGGTGCTATGACTGCTGACGAAAATAAGAAAAGAAAATCATCCCGCTTACCCGGATTCTATAAACTGCCCATAGAAGAGCGCGTGGATCTCATTGCTGATTGGGCTGATTTAGACGACGCCGAGAAGCAGAGGCTCTCCGGACGCGGCTTAGAGAATGGGCAGGCCGACTTAATGATCGAGAATTCCCTGGGAACATTTGAGCTGCCGTTGGGTGTCGCGGTTAATTTCCTGGTCAATGGGCAGGACTACCTCATACCCATGGCGGTCGAGGAGCCCAGCGTGCTGGCAGCGGTCAGCCATGCGGCTAAATTGTTTCGTGCCGGGGGTGGTTTTGAGACGGAAGCTACTGATCCGGTGATGATCGGCCAGATCCAGGTGCTTGATGTTCCCGATATGGATGCCGCCGTTGCTGCTATTGAAGCCAATAAAGAGAGCTTGATGGCCCAGGCTGATCTATGTGATCCGATTATGATCAAGTTTGGCGGCGGCGCGCGTGATATCGTGGCCCGCCCCTTCCCGGATACGCCGGTAGGGCCGATGCTGATCGTTCATCTCTATTTCGATACACGGGATGCAATGGGAGCCAACGCGGTCAATACGGCCGTTGAATCATTGGCGCCCGTTGTTGCTGATCTTACAGGCGGGCGCACAAGCCTGCGCATCCTTTCCAATCTGGCGGACCATCGACTGGCAACAGCGCGGGGTACGATCCCGGCGGCGATGCTGGAGACGCACGGTATTCCCGGTAAAGAAGTTGCGCGGCTCATTGAAGAGGCGAACGCATTCGCGATCGTCGACCCCTACCGCGCCGCGACCCACAACAAGGGTATCATGAATGGCATTGATGCGGTCGTGATTGCCACGGGCAACGATTGGCGCGCTATTGAAGCGGGGGCGCATTCCTACGCTGCCCGGGACGGCCGTTACCAATCCCTGACCGATTGGCACGTTGACGAAAACGGCGATTTGTTCGGCGAAATCACCCTGCCCATGGCCGTCGGCATGGTGGGTGGCGCGACCAAAGTCCATCCCGCGGCGAAAGTGGCGATCAAAATCCTGGATGTCAAAACGGCCGTTGAGCTGGCGCAGGTCATAGCCGCTGTTGGTTTGGCCCAGAACCTGGGCGCAATCAAAGCGCTCTCTACCGTCGGCATACAGCGCGGCCATATGCGCCTCCATGCGCGCCAGGTGGCGATGGCTGCCGGAGCGAGCGATGACCAGGTGCAGCAAATAGCGAACCAGCTCGTGGCTGAGAAAAAGATAAATACAGAACGTGCCAAAGAACTGTTGGCAGAAATGAGTTGAGGTAAACAAATGAGTGAATATGATCCCCAAAAAGGATTAATGCGGCCCGACCGGCCGGTGGGTATCGTTGGTTACGGCGCCTATGTGCCCCGCTACCGCCTGCCCGCCGCTGAAGTCTCAAAAATGTGGACGGAAGGGGTTGGCGGCACGCCGATCATAGAAAAAGCGGTCAGCGGCCTCGATGAAGATGTGGTCACCATGTCGATCGAAGCGGCGCGCAATACGCTCCTGCGGGCGCGGATCGATCCACGCGAGATTCGGGCCGTGTGGGTTGGCAGTGAAAGCCATCCCTATGCCGTCAAGCCCAGCAGCACCATTGTCGCCGAGGCGATCGGCGCCGTTCCCCACACACAGGCGGCCGATTGGGAATTTGCTTGTAAAGCGGGGACCGAGGCGATGCAGGCGGCGATGGGTTTTGTCGGTTCCGGCATGGCTAAATATGCGCTGAGCATCGGCATGGACACCGCCCAGGGACGTCCTGGAGATGCGCTGGAATATACCGCCGCGGCCGGCGGCGCCTCAATTTTGATCGGTCCCGCAGAAGAAGCGGTCGGCATTATCGGAGCTTCTTATTCCTTTGTGACGGACACGCCTGATTTTTGGCGCCGTGCCCATGCCAATTACCCTTCTCACGGGGATCGTTTCACCGGTGAGCCGGCCTATTTCAAACATGTCATGGCCGCATCTGAGGCGATGATGGAAGCGATGGGACGCACGGCACAGGATTATGATTGGGCCGTATTCCACCAACCCAATGCCAAGTTCCCGCAGCGCGTGGCCAAGATGCTTGGTTTTGGACCGGAGCAGATCGCGCCTGGATTGCTCAGCCCGCGCATCGGCAATACATACTCCGGATCGGCGATGATCGGCCTGACCGCGATTCTGGATATCGCTGCCCCGGATGACCGCATCCTGGTGGTCAGTTATGGATCCGGTGCCGGCTCCGATGCCTTTGAAATAGTCACCACGGATCGCCTGGCCGAAGTGCAGGGTTTGGCCCCCAAGACAGAGGATTACATCGCCCGCCGCACCGAAATTGACTACGCAACTTATACGCGCTTCCGCGATAAGCTGAAGATGACCTAATTGGAAGATATTATGACCAACGTATCCATTATTGGAATTGGAAAAACAAACGTTCGCGAGTTTTGGGACACCTCTTTCCGCCACCTGGCCTGGTACGCTATTGAAGCGGCACTGGATGATGCGCATATCAGCCAAGTTGATTCTCTTTATGTCGGCAATATGCTTGCCGGGCAGTTGAGCAATCAAAACCATCTCGGCGCTCTGGTGGCCGATTTCTCCGGCCTGCGCGGCATCGAAGCGGTGACCGTAGAAGCTGCGGATGCGTCCGGCGGAGCGGCCGTTCGCCAGGCTGTGCTGGCTGTCAAGAGCGGTCTGGTACAGACTGCCCTCGTTGTCGGCGTGGAAAAGATGACCGATGAAACCGGCTCACCGGTGGAAGCAGCCCTCGCCTCAGGTCTTGATGCTGACTACGAGGCGATACATGGTTTAACATATGCCGGCGCCGGCGCCTTACTCATGCGCCGCTACATGTATGAACACAATGTAGAAGTAGCAGATTTTGCCGGTTTCAGCGTCAACGCCCATGCCAATGGCGCCAGCAATCCGCTGGCCATGTTCCGCAACCGGCTTAAAGCGGAGCGCTTTGCGATGGCGCCCCTGGTGGCTGATCCCGTGTCCCTGTTTGATGCGGCCCCCACGGGTGATGGCGCAGCGGCGATTGTCGTCACCAGCAGTGAACGCGCCCAGGATATGGTGCCCCAACCGGTCATTATCGCCGGTTCTGCCATGGCAACCGACACCATGGGCTTGCACGACCGCAAAGATATGCTGCATCTGGCGGCGGCGGCCAAAAGCGCCAAATTGGCCATGGCGGCTGCCGGCGTGACAGCGGATGAGATCGATCTCTTTGAACTGCATGATTCGTTTACGGTCATGGCCGCTCTTTCATTGGAAGCCTCCGGCTTTGCGGCACGCGGGCAGGGTTGGCAGCTGGCGCGTGATGGCGAGATTAACCCCGGCGGCCGGATTCCGATCAGCACCTTTGGCGGCTTGAAAGCGCGCGGCAATCCAATTGGCGCAACAGGCGTTTTTCAGATTGTCGAAGTCGCGCAGCAGCTGCGCGGCCAGGCCGAGGCATGCCAGATTGAGGGGGCACGGATTGGCATGGCGCAGAACCTTGGCACAACCGGCGCAACGGCCGTCACCCACGTCCTGCGCATAAACTGATAGAAAAGAGCGAGCTAATTCCCCATAGTATAGGCCCCGGTTTTTCACCTGCTGGAAAACCGGGTTTTGCTTTCTTTTATTCCTATTAAACGACTTGAAAGCGAGACAAAAGGCTGAAAACCGCCTGCCGGCAGTGAAAATGATAGCTTTTGACAGTATTTACCTTCCTGCTGACAGGGAATGAAAGCGTTCCTATGCATAATTAACCGCATAGATACGGCGAAATCAACGACACTCGCCATTACTTAAAATAATACTCAGTGAAAACTGGGAGGAATAACAATCATGGAAGTATCACGACATTGGCGCTTAAACGATCAACGATACAGCCTCGTAGGCGAGGAATGTGATTCATGTGGGGTCAAGCTGTTCCCGCCACGTGACGTTTGCCTGGAATGCCTTGCCCCGGCAAAAGAACTTTATACCTTCACCGGAACCGGAGAGATCTTCTCCTACACCACCATTTACGATGCGCCGGCCGGCTACGAGCACAACGCACCTTATACGGTCGCTTTGGTCAAATTGGATGAAGGTCCAGTTCTCACGGCACAGCTCACCGACGTCAACAAGGAAGATGTCTATATCGGCATGCCGGTGGAGATGGTCACGCGCAAGCTCCGCTCCGATGGCGAAGAAGGGATGATCATTTACGGCTATAAATTCAGACCACAGGTCGAAGTAGCCCAAGCCTTGTAGTTTCTGCTGTTTGAGATTTGTCTTTTATAGGCCGGGTCCGAAAGGGTCCGGTCTTTTTTTATATGGACCTGGTTCATGATGTCAGAAAATTTCGATTTGTGCCTGGATCGCGATCATTCTCGAAAGCATTTCAAACTGTGTGCCGGCTGGTATAAATCAATAGAGCAGCGCCCCTTGTTTTTGGTTTATGCCCATTGGCTTGGGTTTATGAAACGGTTGCGCTTTCTCTTCCAGCGCAAACTGACGTTCTTGTTAACGCCGCTGCATCCAGCGAGTGATGAAGTTTCGGCGGAATAAACCGCCTCCTTTCCTAACCAGACTGTAAATCCCTGATTCGAGATCTGTGTCATATTTTAGAATGGCAGAGGCGATTGTTGAAGATGGGTCACGCGCGCCATCTTTTTTGGCTGTCCAAACGTCCGACTGGGCGGAAAGACCGAGGAGATGTCTCGAAGGTTTCCATCCTGCGTCTTGAAGCAGTTGGGTGAAGTATGACTCCTGGAAACCTAGCTCCATCCAACCCGATTTAGCAATAGCCCATATACTAAGTCCATTTAGCCTGAGTCCCCACGGATAGGGAACGAATTCCGAGTTGTCCGGCAATATTGGCTCCGCAGCAAAAGCGATGATGCCGTCCGCTGTCAGTAGATCGTCCATGTGCTCAAGTACTGCCTGGTGCTCCAAAGAGTGGTGCAGCGAGGCATTGAAAATGACAGCATCGTACTCGCCTTCAATTTGCACGGTTGCCATGTCACCGCAGATGATCTTGACCGGCTCTGGCAGATGGGCTGTCCGGGCTAAAACGAAGTTCAGCAGCTCAGCGCTGATATCCAGGCAGGTAACCCGGTAGCCCATTTGGGCCAGATGAAGTGTCAGAGAACCATATCCGGAACCTATATCTAAAATCCGCGATCCTTGAGGCAGATTCATTTTCTGGATAAGCCAGCCATAATCTACCAGATGTTTGCCAACGGTCTGGGCACTTTTCGTTCCGTAGGGATATGGCCACTGCAGCGCGCTTTCAAAGTCGAAGGGGGTTTGCTCATTGGCCACATCATACGCTTTTTGGGCGAGGCGTTCGTATATTCCTAATTGAAATGATCTGTATTTAGGGCTAAATGGATCTGGTGGTGCTTTTCCAAAGAGCATGGGAGATAGACGCCAGCTTGATAGTGACTGGCGAAAGGCGTCATCTGATATCGTCTGCATCTCTTCTGCTTCGTTTAGCTTTTGGCTAAGTTCATCGAAACTATCAATCGATTTCATAAGCACAGTAGTATATTTCGTGCAATCATTTTAAGGCAACTCGGGTGCCCGTCAGATTTGGGCTCTGTTGCAAATAATTTTACCCACCTGAATGCAGGCAGGGTTAAACGAATCAGGTAATTCTACCTTTGAATGGATATTCCATACCGCCGCCTTTCTTGTATTATGTAGGAGTGAAGGAGGCTATCTGACATAGAGATTTTTTGCAACAGAGCCGAGGGGAGCCCATTTATTGCTTCAAGTTCGCACAATGGCATTGAATGATCAACTGCGCAGCAAGTTTGAAACCTGCTATCCTGGCATGGTTGGTGGCAACGCCGCAGGCGCAAAACGAAAAGAAGGGGTTCTGCTGTGTTGATCTATTCCAGCCGGCACACGGTTTGAAATGCTCTCATCATTCTCTCGATTGCTGTGACCCATGCGCTGTTTCGGTATAATTCACTTGCTATGCGCTTAAGCGACTGAATTGGATCGAAGCTTTCATTTTTTGAAATAGGGCACGCATGAACAAGGACATTAATCCCATCGCAATGCTGCGACCACGGCGCAAAATAACGGGCATGTCGGCGATTTTGCTCCCTTTTACCGGGGGTGGTGCAGTGGATTGGCCTGGGTTTGAGGCCCATATCGAGAGAACGGCCGCTGCTGGGCTGATCCCGGCGGTCAATATGGATACCGGCTATGCCAACCTCATCGCTGATTCTGCCCGCCAGGAAGCACTCCAGCGGGCGCAGGTGGTGATGGGCGGCGAGCTTTTTGTTGCTGGGGCGTATGTGTCTGACCAAACCGGCAGCCCGTTCAATCCAGCTGCCTACCTGCGCGAGACGGCCCAAATTCAAGCTTGTGGCGGCCTGCCGATAATCTTTCAATCCTTTGGGCTGACCGGTGGGGATGTCATCGCCGCTTATGAACAAATTGCCGCCGCTTGCGATCGCTTTATCGCCTTTGAACTGGGACAGATGTTTGCTCCTTTCGGCGCGATTTATGATTTAGATACCTATGCCGGACTTCTCGCAATCCCCAACTGCATTGGCGCCAAACATTCCTCGTTGAGCCGCCAGCCTGGAGTGGCAGCGTCTGCGTCTGCGGGACAGCGTGCGTCCCGACTTCATGGTTCTGACCGGCAATGATCTGGCAATTGACATGGTCATGTATGGCAGTGACTACCTGCTGGGCTTGAGCACCTTTGCGCCAGATTTTTTTGCGCGGCGGGATGCTTATTGGCAGGCCGGTGATCCTGCTTTTTACGAACTCAACGACCTCTTGCAGTATCTGGGCTTCTTCGCTTTTCGCCCGCCCGTCCCTGTTTACAAGCACAGCGCGGCGCAGTTTTTGAAGCTGCGCCAATGGATCGCATCAGACAGGCCCCATCCGCAGGGGGGCAGACGGCCGGAAAGTGACGTGGCCGTGCTGAGTGATATTCTGGCCAGATTGGAGGCACTATGAGCTACCGCCGTATAGCCCAATTGAAGACGGCCGATTCCTTCCGCGGCTACCTGGACACGATCGGCGTTGAGCTGCCAATAGACGAGGAATTGATCGCCGGGGAGGGTTCCCCGCTCGCCCAACCCTATGATTGGGCCGGTTTCACGATCGGCAACCGCTTTTGTGTGCAGCCGATGGAGGGCTGGGATGGTACGGAAGATGGCCTGCCCAGCGAATTAACCAATCGGCGCTGGCGGCGCTTTGGGCAGAGCGGGGCCAAGCTGATCTGGGGTGGCGAAGCGGTAGCGGTACAGCATGACGGCCGTGCCAACCCCAACCAGCTGCTGATGAATGCCCACACCTTAGATGCGCTGTCTGCACTGCGGGCTGAACTAATCAATGCCCATGAGGCGGCGGCCGGCCGCTCTGATGATCTGCTCACCGGTTTGCAGCTAACCCATTCCGGACGCTTCGCCCGTCCCGATCCCGACCATAAACTCAAGCCGCAGATCCTTTACCACCACCCCTTTCTCGATCAAAAATTTGGCATTCCCGCTGATTATCCCCTCCTCACCGACGACGAAATCCGCGCCATTATCGCCAACATGGTCCAGGCGGCCGTTTGGTCGCAGCAGATTGGCTTCGATTTTGTAGATGTCAAGCATTGTCACGGCTATCTGGGCCATGAATTTCTGACGGCGTTTGATCGCCCTGGCCCCTACGGCGGCAGTTTTGAAAACCGCACCCGCTTTTTGCGTGAGGTGGTTGCCGGGATTCGCGCTGAAGCGCCTGGACTGGGCATCGGCGTGCGCTTAAGTGCCTTCGATTGGGGACCGTTCCGAGCGCGAGAGGATGGCACAGGTGAAACGGCCGTTTCCGGCAGCTACGCGTATGCCTTCGGCGGAGATGGCACGGGGAGCGGCATTGATTTGATTGAACCCATCGCTTTTTTGCAGCTCCTGCAAGATCTAGAAATCAAGCTCGTCAATGTCTCAGCAGGCAGTCCCTACTACGTGCCCCACATTCAACGTCCCGCCCTTTTCCCCCCTTCCGATGGCTACCAGCCGCCGGAAGATCCACTGGCCGGCGTCGCGCGCCAAATCGCCGTGACGGCCAGGCTTAAAGCGAAATTCCCTGACCTGGCGCTTGTCGGCACTGGATACAGCTACTTGCAGGAGTGGCTGCCCAACGTGGCCCAGGCAGTCGTGCGCTCGGGGATGGCTGATTTTGTTGGTCTGGGGCGAATGATACTTTCCTATCCCGAACTGCCGGCCGATCTGTTGGCCGGGCGCAAGATGCAGCGCAAGCTGTTCTGCCGTACCTTCAGTGACTGTACGACAGCGCCGCGCAGCGGTCTGGTTTCCGGTTGCTACCCGCTGGATGATTTTTACAAGCAGCGGCCAGAAGCGGTGCAGCTTGCTGAAGCGAAAAGACGTTGAGATTATGACGAAGATCTTGCTGGTATCCGATGGTTTCTTCCACCCTCCGTTCCTGGCCCGGCGCTCTTTGCGCCAGACGCTGCTGACCGGCTCTGATTATGCGTTCGCGCAGATTCGCCATCTCAATGGGTTGGTAGGGCGGGATTTGGGCCAATTTCAAGCGCTTGTGCTCACTTATCATCACAAAAAACTTGCCCCAGATGCCCTTGCCGCGTTGCAACAGTTCGTGCAGCAGGGTGGTGGCATCTTGGCCGTCCATTCGGCGACCGCTTCATTTAATGACCAGCCGCGCTATTTCGAGATTGTGGGCGGCCAGTTCAGCGCGCATGGCCCGGTTGAGCCGTTTGAGATCCGGCCTGCCCGCGCAGATGACGAGATTTTTACCGGCATAGAGCGCTTCACGGTTGTGGATGAGCTGTATATCCATGATCTTCAACCCGATATCAACGTTCATTTTGAGACGACCTATCAAGGTGAAGCAGTGCCCATGGTCTGGACGCGGCGCGTCGGAAACGGCCGTGTCTGCTATGTCTGCCCTGGCCACCGCACAGAGACAATGAAGCAGCCGCAGATGCAGGAAATCCTGCGCAGGGGATTAAAATGGGTGCTGGAATAATGCCCGCGGGGAAGTGGGGTTGAGCACGCTGCGTCTTGCCGTTGTTGGCTGCGGCGATATCGCCCAATACAGCGCCTGGTTCGCACGGCTGAATCGCAAGATCAAGCTGGCCGCCGCCTGTGATATTTCCGAGGAACGGGTCAAAGCATTTGCGCGGCGCTTTAAAATACCGCAGACTTTTACTAGTTATACTGCCCTGCTGGCGCAGGCGGAATTGGATGCCGTTTACCTGGCCGTGCCGCACCATCTGCACGCCGCGATGATTGAAAAGGCCGTTTCTGCCGGTATCCCCGTTTTCAGCGAAAAACCGCTCACACGAACGCTGGACGAAGGGCTGGCGGTCGCCCAGTTGGCAGCGGACAAGGGTGTTAAAGTCGGCGTTAACTACCAATACCGCTATGACAGCGGCTGCTACCGTCTGGCTCGGGCCGTGCAGAATGGGGACTTGGGCCAGATTCATGCGGCGCGGATCAATGTACCCTGGCATCGTGAGCTTGATTATTTTAACCACGCAACCTGGCACAGGAAAATCGACTCGGCGGGCGGCGGAACGTTGATCACGCAGGGCAGCCACTTCTTGGATGTCGTATTGTGGGCGCTCCAAGGTGATCCGGTCAAAACGGCCGTTGGCTATGCCGCCCAACGCAAGTTTAAGCGGGCGGATAGGGCGGCCCACAAGGAGGACGCGCAAAATCAAGATGGCGAATCCCCATTGGCCGCAGATGGCTTAATTGAGGTAGAGGACTTGGCGCAGGCGATCCTGGAGATGAAAAGCGGTGCCTTGATCCAGATAAGCAGTTCAATGGTAGCGAGCTCAGAACAGCCGGTGTCTGTGGAACTGTATGGGGCGAAGGGCACGGCCGTCTACAGCCCATCTCCGTGGCCCCATGTCAAGTTTCGCGATATCAAAGTGAAGGCGCAGAAGCCGCCCATTCGCGGCATTCATGCCTTGCAGCGCAGTCTCGAAGGCTTTCGGCGTTGGATCATGGATGACACACCCTATTTGATCCCGGCCGGCGAAGCTTTGCCCGCGTTGGCCGCTGTTGAAGCGATTTACAGATCCGCAAGAACCGGAAGAAGGGAAGAGGTTCAGCCCTATTATGTCAGCAGCCCTACACCCAACTGAAATAAAGTCTGAAAAACTGCCGCTGTGGCGCAAGATTGGCTACGGCGTGGGGGATATTTACGGTGGCGGCTCGATGGTCATCGTTGGTTTCTTTTATTTGATTTTCCTGACAGATGTCGTGCGTATCAGCCCGGCCCTGGCCGGTACGGTGATCCTGATCAGCAAAGTCTATGATTCGATTACCGATCCTTTTGAGGGTGTGCTGTCGGACCGGACACGTACCAGTTTGGGACGGCGGCGCCCCTATCTATTGGCCGGCATCCCGCTCGTCTTCCTTTCCTTCATCGCCCTATTCTTTCCCTACAGTGCCGAGAGTGAGCTGGCCCGCTTTGGCCTCGTCATCCTTTCCTATCTGTTTTTCTCTACCGTAGTCAGCATCGTCATGCTTAACTACAATGCCCTGCAGTCAGAGATCACCCTTGACTATGATGAACGTACCTCGCTCAGCAGCTACCGCATTTTCTTCTCAGGAATGGCCTCCCTGGTGGCGGCCTTGGTGCCGTTAGAAATCGTCAAGCAGTTCAGCAATGTCAAGGAGGGGTATATCGTCATGGGCGTCGTTTTTGGTGCCCTGTTTGCTCTCCCTTTCATTTTTACCTTCTTTGCCGTGCGCGAGCGGAAGGATTTCCAGAAGCCGCCGGAGAAATTTGATTGGCGCGTCGCATTTCTGGAGCCATTTAAGGTTAAGACCTTCATCTACGCCCTGCTCATGTACCTTTTCGCCTTCGTCGCTGTAGACACGGTGAGCAATATCGTCGTCTTCTTCATGAAGTACTACATCTTGCGCGGAGATGAGGCCAATTACATCGCCGGCACGCTGCTCGTTTTTCAGATAGTGGCACTCCCTTTTTACGCCTGGTTGAGCAAGCGTACCAGCAAACGAACCGGTTTCATCGTCGGGGCTGCCATCTGGCTGGTGATGATGTTATTCAGCTTTTTCCTTGCCCCTGGACAGCCATTCTTGGTTATCTACGTTTTTGCCGCGCTTGTCGGTACGGGGACCGGCGGCGTGATCGTCATGATGTACGCTATCTTCCCTGACATTCCAGACGTGGATGAATTGGTAACTGGCGAGCGACGGGAAGGTATTTATGCGGCAATGGTAACTTTGGTCCGCAAATTGAGCTCGGCCGTAGCCATATTTTTTGTGGGATTGTCAATTGGCTGGGCCGGCTATTCGGCACCCATCGAGGAAGTTGTGGATGGCGCAGCAAAGTTGGTCGATCAGCCGCAGACAGATGCGTTCATTGCCGTGCTGCGTCTGATTTTTGCCGTGCTGCCTGTTGTGCTGTTGATAATTTCCATTTATTTTGCCCGCAAGTATCCGTTGCTGCCGGACGTTCATGAGCGGCTGAATAAGGTACTGGCCGTCAAGCGTGGGCATGGGGAGGAAACGCCTGCTGTCCAGCAAGAGGCGGCCGAACTAGAAGGGCTTTTGGTTTAACCATGGCCACGGTTCACGCCCAACCTGATTACCAGATGCAGATTGATAGGCCGGCTCCGGACGCTTATCCGCGTGCATGGACGGCCGATACGCGCACGGCCGTGCCCTTTGGCACATTCCAATCGCGCAAGCAGGCGCTGTTTGAACACATTCGGCGCAACCCGGCTCCCAACAACACAAAAATGGCTTACTTTGAGCTGGCGCGGTGGGCAGCCGGAGGCGTGCCACACGAAGGCGTTTTCTACGCTGCCATGGACTTTATCGACCAGCGCAAAGATTGCAGCGATTTTGTTCTTCACGCTGTTTTACGGCTGCTCTACTGGGAGCAGAGAGAGTGGCAGCAGGACACAGGCGGCAGCCAGACCTCAATTTCGGAAGCGGTCTTTGTTCGCGCTCGCTCTACCATTCTGGGCTTTAAATATTGGCCAGATGAACCTGGTATTGATTCGCTCTGTACCTGGACTGAAAACCACCATATTCTTTTCGCTTCTGCCGCCTATCTGGCCGGGCAGCTCTATCCAGATCAGGTCTTCAGCAGCTCCGGCCACACCGGGCGTGACAAAATGGCGCTCAACCGGCCGCGAATCATGCGTTGGCTCGATTTACGCTTCCATACCGGGTTTAGTGAATGGCTCTCTCATGTCTACTACGATGAGGATTTAACAGCGCTGCTTTCGCTGGTGGACCTCTGCCGCGATGCGGAAATTGTGGCCAAGGCGACGATGGTCATTGACTTGATCTTGCTGGATATGGCCTTGAACAGTTTCCAAGGGGTATTTGGGGCGACACACGGCCGTGCCTATGAGAATACGAAAAAGTGGGCCGGCAGCGAAGGGACGGCCGACATTATGAAACTGCTCTTCGGAATGGGCCAGTACAGCAGCTTCGACTGTATGAGCGCCATAAACTTTGCCCTCAGCCCCAATTACCAGATGCCTCCGGTCATTGCTGCCATCGCTCAGGACCTTCAGCGGCCGGAAATGGAAAACAGGCAGCGCATGGGGATCAAGCTGGACGAGGCCGAGCGTTGGGGAATAGATCCTGACCAACAGCGTGCGCAGGATAAAGATAAATCGTCCGCCGGGCACCATGACCCATTTGAAGATGGCATGACCTTGTTCACCCTGGAAGCCTACGTGCATCCCCGTACGATAGACTTATCCCTGCAGATGTTCGACGCTTTTAACTGGTGGGAGAATGGTTTTTTTGCCCCATTCCGGCCCTATAAGAGACTGCTGGCCGTGCTGAGCAAACTGCGCTTATTAAAACCATTGGCCAGAATGCTTGAATGGGATCTGTGCCGCAACACACGAGAGGAAGTAAATATCACGACCTATCGCACGCCTGATTATATGCTTTCTTGCGCCCAGGATTACCGTTCAGGCTTCGGAGGCGACCAGCAGCATATCTGGCAGGCCACATTGGGCGCAGATGCGGTCTGCTTCACCACCCATCCGGCTAAAATCGATGGCGTGACGCCCAATTATTGGGCCGGCTCCGGCCAATTGCCGCGTGCGGTGCAGATCAAAAATGTCATGATCTGCATCTACAACTTACACAAAAAACCCGCCCTGTATGTGCCGACAAAGCTGTTTTATACCCACGCCTGGCTGCCTAAAGACCAGTTTGATGAACTGGTTGAGCAGAATCAATGGCTGTTTGCGAGAAAAGGGGACGGGTATCTGGCACTGCGTTCCCAGCATCCCTATGAGTGGAACGCCGGTCAGCGGGAAGACTCTGCGGTGCCGCGCCGAGTTGATCCTGAGGATGTACAGCGTGAAATCATTGTGCCGGGCAAGAGCAACATCTGGATCTGCGAGCTGGGTCGGCGAGAGACGGAAGGGGCATTTACTAATTTTATGGCCCGAATCAGCACGGCCGTTATCCGCTTTGACGGCGTCAATGTGATCTACCAATCACCTTCGCAGGGCCAACTCTCATTTGGCTGGCGCAGGCCGTTTACACAAAATGGCCGGCTCGTACAGGTTAGAGAGTATCCGCGCTATGCCAATCCCTACGCCAACGCCGAGTTCGCGGCTGATGAAGTGCAAGTTGCGCTTGGCGATCAGCGCTTGACCCTCAACTGGAAAACTGGCGAGAGAAGCGGTCTATAAGCAGCAGGCAGTGCGACGTTTGATTTATTCAATGCAGTGTCAAATATTGGACTTTTGACAAAAATACTTCATGTTTGACATCAGATAATTTGCAGATTAAGCGAAACTGCTCCATCAATAGTGCATGACTTGCAAACCATACACAATCGAATTAGAGCAGTTCCGACAATCACTTTACCAGAACTTTAACAATCGAGCCGATACTTTGATGGAATTGGTGGATGCCATATGTAGCAATCCCCATGCCCGTTCTGTGGTTGAGTATAGTCTCACGCCCTGCTTTCGACGCAGCTACTCAACCATCTTCAAAGCGATCAACGAAATGGAATTGGATGATCTGACGCCGGCGCACCTACTTACACCTTATCTGTCTCGACCACGGCAGCGACCATTCTGGTTGTTGGGAACGGATGTTACGCCGCAACCACGCCAGTTTGCGTATACTTTGGATGACAGAGGAATGGTTTACCAACCCAATACCATCAAAGGAAACACACCGATCACGATAGGACATCAATATTCGACTACCTCTCTATTGCCGGAAGCAGAAAAAGGAATATCGTCCAGTTGGGTCATACCCTTGATGGTCTGCCGAGTGCGAACGAGCGAGGACAAGGAATTGGTGGGCAGCGGACAAATTGATACGTTGCTCAAAGAGCCTAAACTGCCTTTTGGTAAGAGCTTCTGTGTGGATGTGGGCGACAGCAGCTACAGCAAGCCTGCTTGCTTACATGCCAATCGTCATCATCGCCATCTGGTTAGCATTGCTCGTATTCGTGGCACACGGGTTCTTTACCAACAATTTGTGCCCGATCCGGACGAAACACAGCGACCTGTGGGTCGCCCGCGAAGTTATGGTGCAAGATTCGCCCTGCAAGAATCTGAAACCTGGCATCAACCCGACGAGCAAGTGACAATCATAGAAAAAAGTCGTCGCGGCAAAACGTACTACGTGAAGATTAAGGCGTGGCACAATATGCTGATGCCCGGCAAGAACAAACCCAAACGGTTACCAATGCACCTTCATCCATTTACACTGGTGCAGGTTGTCCGTTATGATGAAGAAGGTAATTTGGCTTGCAAACGACCTATGTGGCTTCTCGCTATTGGGGAGCGACGTCATGAATTGAGTGTACAGGAAATTTACGAAGCGTATAGTCAACGGTATGATCTGGAACACTTTTTCCGCTTCGGCAAACAAAAAATGCTGTTGGCTAGTTTCCAAACACCAGAGGATGTGCGCGAAGAAAAGTGGTGGCAGTTGGTGCATCTGGCCTACGCGCAACTATGGATGGCACGGCATGTTGCATGCAGCTTACCTAATCCGTGGGAACGTAATTTACCGGGAATGAAAAAGGGGTTGATGTCTCCGACATTGGTACAACGTGATTTTGGTAGAATTATTCGCCAGATTGGGACACCGGCTAAATCGCCCAAACCCCGATTTATTTCACCCGGCAGACCCAAGGGGACAAAATTGCCCCCTCGACCCCGCAGAAAAGTGGTTGTCAAGAGCCGGCAAAGGGCATAACCGCACTAGAATCCGGGATATCGGCTCGATTATTCAGTTATAAAGGTGCTGGAATTGATTCAATCTTTGTTGAGTCTGTTTCACAATTGAGTAACGGAGTCTTCGCAGAGCCTGCCCCAGAAGGTGGGGGTATTCCACAAGGATCAGTCATTTGTTTAACAGTTATTCAAAGAGGATACAGCCGCTCGGACCTTTTGTTTGCGGAAGGTGAGTGAGAGTGTCTATAAGGTTTGTTGCTGGTCGTTTGTTTAGACCTGATCAGAAGCAAACTGCTTCTGGAATGGCTCCGCTCATCAGTACCAGGATTCGCTTAACCGCGGAACCGGCGCGGTTTTTGAATCCCACCTCCCTTCAGATTGAGCGGATGAACTGAGCGCCGGCACGCTGTTCGAGCAGTTCCTGCCAAACGCCGGCAAACAGGGCCAGTCGCGATTGGCCGTCTCATCTCCTGCTGCACCAGCCGGAAGATGCGTTTGTACAGTTCGTCCATGGCCGGATCAGGGTGCTGCCACGGATAGTAAAGGGCGGACTGGTCAAAGGGATCCGACCAGCTCCCGCACGTCGGAGAGTTCTAACAAGCGTGAGCCGGCGGGAATGAGCAGCCGAATCGCATATTGTATGGGCGCCACATTTTCAATCAGATCAAGCTCTTCGATCGTCCTCAGCATCGTCAAATAATCGAATGGTGTGGTCCAGGGGGTAAAGGCGACGAAGGTCGGGTTTAAATCAAGCCCTAACTGGCGCAGCCGGGTGGCTGCCTGTACGAAGTCCGCATGGGTATGCCCTTTTTCCATGATGGCCAAAATATGATCGCTTGTGGCTTCAACGGCGCTGGTGATAAACAGGCAGCCTGTGTCGCGCAGGATTGGCAGGAGATGGTCATGCTTGAGCAGGTGTTCAACCTTGATCGTCACATCATAGGTCAGCTCTGGAAACTCATGGTGTAAGGCCTGTACAATGGGCATCGCGTGGCCTGGCCCATTCAAGAAATCGGGATCGCCAAAGGTGATGTGCTGTGCGCCCGCTTCCACCTGCTGCCGGATATCAGCCAGCACGATCTCAGGCTGGACAATGAGAAAGCGGCCGTTATAGATGGGCACAATAGGGCAGTGCCGGCAGCGATGCTTGCAGCCCCGGCTTGCTTCCGTATAACCTACCCGCCGCATACGGCCGTCTCCCATTACCAGCTTGGCGTAGCTGTCCAAATTGGGCATTGGCGAACGGTCTGGAACGAGAAACTGCTGCCTATCCAGCGCGATAACTGCCTCGCCCTGGACGGTGTCATGTTTCTGCCCATTGGCGGATGACAATCGCTGGTACAGCTCTACCAGGTCCGTTTCAAATTCGCCGCCAATAATCGATTGCACGCCAATTTGGCGGAGGTAGCTCTCATTGGTTGGCGCATAAAGCCCGTAGCAGCAGAGATGAGCCTGGGGATTGAGCGCTTCTAACAGTTGGGATCAGGTCGATTGCCAAGCGGGTCGCCGTGTGCATCGGCAAATACAAAGCGATCAAGTCTGCCGCTGCTACAACTGCCTGATTCAGGGGTTGAACCGCCAGATCGAGGATCGCCACTTCTGCCCCGGCATCTCTAAGCCATGCCGCTGGCGATGCCAGGCCGAATGGTTGGTGCCCGAGTTCGTAGGTGGAAATAAGAAGCACTTTTTGCATAGTCAGGTAGCGACAATTATCTGTTTTCATCGCGGCAAGTCAATAACCTCTAAATAAGGGTGGCAGGTGACCTGATTCTGTACCGGAGGGCCTGTTGTGAATAATATCCAAAACACATCACATATATATCTGACATATATCCGTATTGACGTGTGCCATACACTCCTCTAGAATAGAAACTACTTCTGCACTTCAATACTTCTGCACAAAGAAGCCAAATCAAAATAGATCTAGCCGACAAGAAATTGCTTGGTTGGGTCGTGTCCGATAATTTGTAAAAATCAAGGAGGATGATAGGTATGTTTGGAAAACTATTTCCAGTGAAGAATAGCAATGTATTCCGCATGGTTATGATGTTCGCATTGATAGCCGCCATGATTTTAGTTGTGACAGCATGTGCATCGCCGGCAGCAGCTCCGCCGGCCGACGAGGCAGCAGAAGCGCCGGCTGAAAGTGCTGCAGAAGCGCCCGGCAGAAGCGGCTGAAGAAATGGCTGAAGAAACGCATGAAGAGATGGCTGAAAACGCAACGCTGGCTATCGAACATTTCAGCGTAATTGAGGGGACTACATGGTCGGGCGCCCATGACCGGGCAGGAAAACGAATCGCCGAAAAATATGACAACGTCGAATATGTTTTCAGAGAAGAAGTTGGGCCGGATCTCACCGTTCCATATGCCCAAGAAATGATTTCTGATGGGGCGACTATAGTCATTGGCAATGCGGAGTTTATGGGCTTGCCTTTGAAAGATATCGCCGACGAATATCCAGAGGTCTATTTTGGATCCATCATTGCCAGTGATCTATCGACCAAACGAAATTTCATTAGATTATTCCCCAGACAGTACCAGGCGCTGTATCTAGAAGGTCTTATTGCCGGAGCGTTGACCGAGACCGGTAATATCGGCATCGTCTCCGCTTTCCCATCCGTTCAAGTTATCAGACGGCAGAATGGTTTTATCCTTGGCGTCCAGGATGCGGCCGAAATACTTGGTAAAGATATCAATATCTATGTTAAATACGCAGGTGATTGGTTCCTGCCGCCGGAAGAGCGGGGCATAGCCGAGACCTTGATCTCCCAGTATGATGTTGATGTGTTAACCCAGCAAACCGATTCCGGCTCTCCTCTGGATGTTGCCCAGGAACAGGGAATATGGTTCATTGGCAAGGATATGGATATCGTCGGCTTTTATGGTTGGTCTGATACCGATACAGTTGCCGTCTCCTTCGACACGCGCTGGGAAGTGCTTTACGAGCATATGCTCAATGATTGGTTGGCTGGTGAAGAAAACCCTGAAACAGTCCTTTACCTCGGAATGAATGATTCTATGATCTTGGCTGATGGCACGGAGGTGCCAACGGTTGATATCATGAACGACAACAAAGTTGGGATTGATGCCATTAGCCCGGCTGCTTTACCCTTGATTCCCGCTGAAATTCTGCAGCTTGTCGAACAGCGCCGGGATCAAATGATCAAGGGTGAATGGGATCCCTTTACGGAACATGCCTTTATCAGCAATGGGACGGGTCTGGAACTAGAGGGTGCGCCAATTCCTCCCGCCGGGGAAGAAGTAAAGCCGGCTGGTGAAGTACCAACGGCCGAATGGCTGCTCTCCTTGTTCAACTTTGATGTCGAGGGCGTAGAAATCCTTGAATAGTGCTGCAGTTGGCAGTCTCGCTTAGCCGAAGGCTGCATCGCATAAATTGTTTAGCATGAGGCTCCCTTACTTGAGAGTGATACTCCCAATAAGTGGGAGCCTCATCTGTGCTAATAGACCTTATCGACTGGTCAAAGTGGGAGTAGTTCCCCAGAACATAAAGCCCGGTTCTTCAGTCTGGGAACTTGAGTGACTTTCATAGAAAAGTCGCATTGCACGCACTTTGGATTGGTTTCCCACCTTATTTCAATTAGCATCATCAAGGGATAATTGTGCTACTTCAACAGATAAAACGGGGCGAAACTGTCTTGGAGGCGCGGGGGATAACAAAGTTATTTCCTGGGGTCATTGCCAACGATCAAATAGACTTTGAAATAAAAGCAGGAGAGATTCACGCCATCCTTGGTGAAAATGGTGCCGGAAAATCTACCTTGATGAAAATCCTCTTCGGCCAGTACCAACCTGATGCAGGACAGATTTATGTTGCCGGCACCCAGGTTAAATTTGGTTCCCCATTGGATGCCATTGATTTAGGCATTGGGATGGTCCACCAACATCGCCAATTAATACCCGCTCATACGGTTACAGAAAACATCATTCTCGGGCATCCTGGCGCAGGGAAAATTCTTGATATTAAGCGTGTGACAAACGAAATCAACGCGCTATGTGAGAAATTTGGTTTCAGCATCGACCTTAAAGCGAAGGTTTGGCAGCTTTCTGAAGGCGAGAAGCAGGTTGTTGAAATATTGAAGGCGCTTTATCGTGGGGCGGAACTGCTTATCATGGATGAGCCAACGGCCGCTTTAACCCCCATAGAGACAGAGAAGCTCCTGACCTCTATTGAGGCAATGGCCAGGGACAATCTGGCCATCGTTCCTTTCATTACCCATAAGCTGCCCATCGTGCTCAGAATCAGCGATAGGGTCACGGTACTGCGGCGGGGGAAAGTGGTGAGCTGTGTTGAGACGCAGCATGCGACCGAAAAAAGCCTCGCGGAGGAATTGGTCGGAAGAGAGATAATCTTTAGAACCGAACGCGTGAAGGTAGAAAAAGGCGCGACGGTTTTAGAAGTTAAGAACTTATCCGCCCTCAATGACAAAGGCTTTCGCGCCTTGGAAGGCTGTTCATTCTCGATCTGTGAAGGAGAAATCTTCAGTATTGCCGGCGTATCGGGAAATGGGCAGCGCGAGCTGGTCGAATCTCTCGCCGGATTGCGCAAGTCTGAATCGGGCACAATTATTCTCAATGGCAAAGATATAACCAGGCTGTCGAGTGCCAAGCGGTGGCAGATGGGTATGGGGTATATACCACCGGATCGCAATCATGTTGGGTCGATAGCGGACTTTTCACTCGTCTTGAATACGACCATGAACTACTATTTTGATAATGATTATTTCCACCGCGGCGTCTTGGATTACAAAAAAATCCGCCATCTGACCGATGGGCTTATTGCCGAATATGATGTGAAAACGCCCAATGCCGACGTCAAGGCCAAGAACCTATCGGGCGGTAATTTGCAGAAACTTATCTTGGCGCGGGTTCTTTCGCGCAATCCCCGGCTGGTGATCGCTTCTTTACCGACCCAAGGTCTTGATATAGGCGCCATTGAGTTTGTGCGCAATAAGTTGATCGAGGCCAAAGTGAACAAGGCGGCCGTGCTGCTGGTTTCTGAAGACCTGGACGAAGTTTTTTCAATCAGCGATTGGATAGCACCCATGTACGAAGGTAGATTTATGGGCATTGTCACTACCGATGACGCCAAGCGCGAGAACGTTGGCGCTATGATGGCCGGCATCAGCTTGGAAGGGGCAGCAGCATGAGGCTCGGCAGCTATCAAATAAAACTCGAAAAGAGGATTTCGCTGGCAACTTGGCGGGCGGTATTGATATCAATCCTGGCCATTGTTGTCGCCCTTATTCTCTTCAGCTTGATCTTTATTCTTGCCGGTATCAACCCATTGCTTGCCTACAAGGAGATCTTCTCCTATTCATTTGCCAACCCCTTTGGCCTGCCGGTAACAATAAACAGGTTTATCTTCCTCTTGCTTTGTACCTACGCATTTATCATTCCCTATCGGGCTGGGCTTTGGAACATTGGCATGACCGGGCAGCTCTACGCTGGCGCGCTGCTGGTGTATGGGGTGTTGTTTGCCTTTGGCGCCAACAAATTTAACAGCACCTTTCCTTCGCCCTGGATCCTGATCCCGCTGATGTTAATTGGTGCGGCCGTTGGCGGAGCGGCCTTAGGCGCCATAGCCGGGTATTTAAAGGGAAAATACAATATCAACGAGATCGTCGTCACCATGATGTTGAATTTCATGGTGTTCTGGCTGGTATCCTTCATGATCAAAGAAGGGGGGCCATTTATGAATTCTGGCGGCAGAGGGGAAAGCTTCGAGCTGCCGGATTTGCTCCGTATGCCAAAAATTATGGATGTCCCGCTCACGATCTTTCTCGCGCTCGGCGTTGGCATATTGCTCACCTACATGTTCGCCAAGACCCGCATTGGCTATGAGATCCGCGCCTATGGCCAAAATCCGGCGGCGGCTGAGTATGCCGGTATCAGCAGATTCCGCATTCCGGTTCTGGTTTTTGTACTTGGTGGTGCCTTGGCTGGTTGGGCAGGATACCATTATTTCGCGGCCGTTCCCGGTGTCTACAAAATCGCCAGGAACTATGCCTTTTTTGGCGATCTTGCCTTCTACGGGATCATATGCGGTTTGATTTCTCTAGGGAACCCCATTGCGGCAATTCCCGTCGCCTTTCTTTTTGGCGGCCTATCCGTTGGCGGTAGATTTGTGCAAGGCAAACTTGGGATGAGTTTTGGCGTCGATTTTGCGCTGCTCGGCGTGCTGATGATCACCCTGGTGGCGTTTCAGTTCTTTTATCGTTATCAGATCGTTTGGGCAAAAATAGAAAAGGAGAGCTTAGATGTGGGAGTTCTCAGTTAGAAGCCTCGATGCTTCGACGATATTTCTAATCGCCGGGCTCGGCGAACTCATCGGACAGCGCTCCGGTATCCTCAATGTTGGTATTGAAGGCGTGATGCTCTTTGGGGCAACACTCGGTTTTATCACGGCGCAAACCACCGGCAGCTATCTCTTGGGCTTTCTGGTAGGTATCGCCATTGGTGGGCTGTTGGGGCTGCTGCACGGCTTTTTTTCCATAACCTTAGGTGGCGATCAGGTCGTCAGCGGGATGGGGATCTGGATCCTTGGTTTTGGTCTGACCACCTACATGGGCGCCCCCTTTACCGGGCCATTGGGCATGGAGCGCATACCGACCATCTTTGGTCTTTCGCCCTTCTTTTTTGTTGGGGTTATTCTGGCCGCAGCCATGTGGTTCGTCCTCACTAAAACTAGTTTAGGCTTGCGCATCAGATCCGTGGGCGAAAACCCGGCGGTGGCCGAAGTGTCGGGCATCAGCGTCGCCAAGACGCGTTACCTCTGCGTGGTGGGTGGCGGCATGCTGATGGGCTTTGCCGGGACAATCTACGCCCTGGATTTCAATCCGGTCTTAAGCTACAACTTCATCTTAGGTTGGGGTTTTATCGCCCTGGCGCTTGTTTTCTTCTCGATGTGGAACCCTTTGATCTTGATGGCCGGCTCTTTGCTCTTTGGCACTTTGTGGCAGCTCTCGCTGAGTCCTGAGCTTTTACTGCCCGGCATCATGTCCAGGTATCTCTGGCGTATGGTGCCTTTTGCGATCACCCTTGCCGCGCTGCTGCTCATGTCAACGAAATGGTTTAGAGGGAAGTGGGGAGCTACCAAACCTGAAGCGCTTGGGCAGCCGTATGTGAAAGAGTCATAATGTCTAAGCCCTCGAAAGCATCCGCTGTCTCGCTTCGCGAAGTGACCGAGGAGAATTTGTTCCAGGTCCTATCCTTGAAAGTTGCTGAAGTGCAGCAGCAGTTTGTCGCCGCCAATGCGGTATCAATCGCTCAGGCTTATTTCGCCCGCGAGCGCGCCTGGTTTCGCGCTATTTATGCCGGCGAGACGCCCGTGGGTTTTCTGATGCTCCAAGATGAGCCCGAAAAGCCCGAGTATTTCCTTTGGCGCTTGATGGTGGATGCCAGATATCAGGGTATGGGTTTTGGCTTCAAGGCGATGGAACTGCTTATCGCCCATGTCAAAACGAGGCCAGGTGCTGTTGAACTAAAGACGAGCTATATGCCCGGGGAGGGCAGCCCCGTGCCTTTCTATGGTAAGCTCGGGTTTCAAGATACGGGCGAAATTATCGAAAACGAGCGCGTGATGAGTCTGAGCTTGTTCGAAACTTCTGAAGCGTAAAGGGAACGATCGGTGGCGAGATCAAGCCATTTTGGAAACACCTTCCAGCATTAATCCTGGTCGCTGGAAGAACTTGTTGATTCTTCCGCTGAATCTTCAACGACATCTTCTGCGACCGGCCCGTTTTCGTCGCTGCTGCCCTTAGACAGGCGACCCTCGCGAACCACCGCCAGCGAGGCGACAACATCCCCTTCTTTCAGATCCATCACCCGCACACCCTGCGTTGCCCGCCCCTGGCGCGAGATAAAATCACTAGAAGTTCGCAGGATGATCCCATTGGCTGAGATTGATGTCACTTCGTCCCCGTTTCTGACGACGCGAGCCCCGATTATTTTCCCCGTGCGATCCGGATCCAGGACCATTGCCCGAACACCCTGACCATAACGCCCCTGCTGGCGGTATTCGTCGAGCGGTGTTCGTTTACCATACCCTTTTTCCGTGATGACCAGTAGATCGTCTCCCGCTGTGACCACATCGGCACCGGCGATATTATCCCAGGGGTCAAGCCGCATCGCATTGACACCTGCGGCCGTCCGTCCCATTGCCCGGACGTCTTCTTCACTGAAGCGGATCCCCTTGCCCTGTTCGCTAACCAGGATCAGATCCTGATCGCCGTGGGTCATCTTCACCCAACCCAGGCTGTCATCTGTATCCAGAGAGAGAGCGATTAAACCGCTGGCGCGGACATTGGCGAACGCTTCAAGGACAACGCGTTTGATGCGCCCTTTGTGCGTAACCATTGTCAGGTATTCCGCCTCTTCAAACTCTACCACAGGCAGCGCAACGGTGATCTTCTCATCCGGCATCAGCGGCAGTAAATTCATCAACGACGTTCCCCGAGCTGTGGGCGACATTTCCGGAATTTCGTACGCTTTGATCGAGTAGACTTTGCCGAGGTTGGAGAAAAAGAGGATGCTGTTGTGCGTTCCTGCCGAAAATAGATGTTCTAATTCATCCTCACCTCTGGTCGTCATGCCGATTCGCCCTTTGCCGCCGCGTGCTTGTGTCCGGTAGGCATTGACCGGCGTCCGTTTCGCCAGACCGTGCTCGGTAATGGAGATAAAGACATCCTCATCGGGCACCAGATCTTCCATGTTGAATTCGGCATCCATGCCCCATCCGATCTCCGTGCGCCGCTCGTCTCCATATCTTTCTTTCAAACCGGCCAGATCTTCTTTGATGATGGTTAGAATCTCGCTCCTGTTTGCCAACAAATTGCGCAGATATTCAATGTGCGCCGTGACTTCTTTGTGCTCATCTTCGATCTTTTGCCGCTCCAAAGCTGCTAAACGACGCAGCTGCATATCCAGGATAGCATTGGCCTGCTGTTCGCTAAGCTCAAAGCGCTCAATCAGGCGCGCGCGTGCAATATCGACATCGGCGGAAGCGCGAATTGTATCGATCACGGCATCCAGATTGTCCAGGGCGATTAATAAACCTTCCAGAATATGCTGCCGGCGCAGCGCTTTGTCCAATTCAAATTGAGTGCGGCGTGTGATAACTTCAACGCGATGGTCGATGTGGATCTGCAGTGCCCGTTTAAGAGACAGCAGGCGGGGTTGGCGGTCTACCAGGGCCAACATCTGTACGCCAAAGGTTGTTTGCAGATTCGTATGCTTGAACAGTTGATTCAGCACTTTCATTGGCTGGGTGCCCCGTTTCAACTCGACAACGATGGAGATGCCCCGCCGGTCAGATGCGTCACGTAGATCTGAAATATCAGAAAGGACACCTTTGTTCACCAGTTCCGCAATGCGTTGAATGAGCAAAGATTTGTTTACCTGGTAAGGGAGTTCGGTAACATTGATCAGCTGTCGTCCCGGATGACGAGGATTATCTTCGATGGTGGCAACGGCGCGGATCACAACACGACCGCGCCCGGTGGCGTAGGCATTGCGAATGCCTTCGCTGCCGACAATAATCCCGCCGGTCGGGAAGTCAGGCCCTTTAACAAACTGCATCAATTCGTCCAGAGTGACGTCGATGACGTCTTCTTGCCGGTCAATTAGATAGGTGATCGCATCACAAAGTTCATTGAGATTGTGCGGTGGGATATTGGTGGCCATCCCCACCGCGATGCCGGAAGAGCCATTCAGGAGCAGATTGGGCAGGCGTGCCGGAAGTAAAAGCGGCTCCTGCAGGCTGTCATCGAAATTAGGGCCAAAGTCGACCGTCTCTTTGTCGATATCTTCGAGCAGTTCGGTGGATATCCGTGCCAACCGCGCCTCTGTATAACGCATAGCCGCCGCGCTGTCACCATCAATGCTGCCGAAATTCCCTTGGCCATCAACGAGCATATAGCGCATCGAGAAATCCTGCGCCATCCGCACCATCGCATCATACACGGATGTGTCACCGTGTGGATGGTATTTACCCAGCACCTCACCCACGATACGGGCGCTTTTACGATGCGGTCCATTTGATCTCATGCCCGTATCATGCATCGCATAGAGGATGCGCCGGTGCACCGGTTTGAGTCCATCTCGGGCGTCAGGCAGAGCGCGAGCCACGATGACGCTCATTGCGTAATCCAGGTATGAATCACGCATTTCGCGATTGATGTCTATCGTATTGATTGTTGTGCCGATTTCCAAGAAAACCTCCAAGGATTTACTCCCGCATTCAGCGTTTTTAACAGAAAAGGCGGGTGCGCCCGCCCCTAAAAATCTGTTTAGCTGTCAGAAGGATATCACCACGATTTGGTTGATTCTCAAGTGGTGAAAAATGAACTTTTAATCCATTTAATTATACCTTAGTATGGCTCTTTCAGCGAGTTTATGAGGGGGTCCTAAAGGGGGGTGCCAGAGAGTAAAAAAGAGGCCCCCTGGCGACAGCCAGGGGGCCTCTAACACAAAGGAGGTGAAGACGAAAACTTACTACGGTGCTGCGAACTCAGCGACAGGATAACCTGCTTCAACCCAGCCGCCGAAGCCGCCTTTCAAACTGCTGACATCGCTGTAGCCGTATGCCCATAGGATGGACATAGCGATCGTGGAGCGATGACCGCTGCCACAGTAAACGACGATGGGCGCATCTAGATCTTCCGGCCACATATCTTTCTCGGCGATGAACTCTTCGAGCGGAATGTGCAGCCAGTTCTCAGCTTCGATAACGCCTTTTTCAGCCACTTCTTCGGCCGTGCGGACGTCGATGAGAATCAGATCCGGATTTTCGATCAATGCCGCATTTAGATCGTCCGCAGAGATCCCGCCGAAGCCTTCTGGAACTTCATGCAGCCAGGCAGCAGTCGCGGCGACCATGGCCGGATCCGGCTCGGCAACGTTCAATTCCATTGGCGCAAGCGGTAAGCCTTCAGCGACTGGATAGCCATCTTCGACCCATCCGCCAAAGCTGCCGCCCTTCAGGCCCTTAACATCTTCCCAGCCCAGCGCTTCGAGCGCGGTGAGGGCGATGGTGCAGCGCCAGCCGCTGCCGCAGTAGCTGACAATGGGTGTGTCGAAGCTGGGCAGCCACTCAATATGGTCGGCAACCTCGCGTAGGGGGATATTTACGGCACCTTCGATGTAACCATTTTCTTCAAGTTCGCTTGCTTCGCGCACGTCGAGCAGGAATGGTGGTGGGTCTTCGGCCAGGGCCAGGTTAAGATCATCCAAGCCGATGGTGTTGTACCCTTCCATGTCAGCCAGGAAGACTTCAAAAGCAGCATCCATATCAACCGCGCCGCTTTCTTCGCTCATTCCTGAACCGGCAACGGTCGGATATCCCTCTGCTGCCCATTCGCTGAAGCCACTTTTGAGGCTGTGCACATCGGTATAGCCGTATGACCAGAGAATGCTCATGGCGATCGTGGAACGATGGCCGCTGCCGCAGTAAACCGCGATGGGCGCATCCAGATCTTCAGGCCACATATCTTTGCTGGCAACAAACTCTTCCAGGGGGATGAAGACGACGTTCGGGGCATCAATATAGCCCTTCTCCTCAACCTCAGCTGCTGTGCGTACATCGATGAGGATCAGATCGGGATTCTCGCCGATTTCAGTGTTGAGCTGTTCGGCCGTAATGCCACCGTACCCCTCAGGAACACTGCTGAGCATCTCGTCCATCGCCGCAACCAGTTCTGGATCAGGATCGGCAGCATTAAGTGCTTCCACGGCGGGGATTTCCCCTTCTGCAATGGGATAGCCGGCTTCGACCCATCCGCCAAAGCTGCCGCCCTTCAGGCCCTTAACATCTTCCCAGCCCAGCGCTTCAAGTGCGGTGAGGGCGATGGTGCAGCGCCAGCCGCTGCCGCAGTAGCTGACGATCGTCTCGTTAAAAGCGGGCAGGGCATCGACATTAGCTGCTACGTCACGCAGCGGGATATTGACCGCGCCTTCGATCCAGCCATTTTCTTCCAATTCGCCAGGTTCGCGAACGTCAAGCAAGAAAGGAGCATTACCTTCGGCAATCATCTCATTGACTGCGTCAATACCAATGGTGTTGTACCCTTCCATGTCGGCCAGGAAGACTGTGAATGGCTCGTCCAGTATCGATTCGCTCATTTCCGGCGCACCAACGGTTGGGTATCCTTCTTCAACCCATCCACCATAGCCGTCTTTGAGGCTGCGCACATCGGTGTAGCCGTAGGACCAAAGTATACTCATGGCGATCGTGGAGCGATGGCCGCTGCCGCAGTAAACCACGATGGGTGCCTCGAGATCTTCAGGCCACATATCTTGGCTGGCGACAAACTCTTCCAGGGGGATAAAGATCACGTTCTCAGCATCGATCGAGCCTTTCTCTTCGACCTCAGCGGCGGTGCGTACATCGATGAGGATCAGATCGGGATTCTCGGCGAGCTCATTGTTGAGCTGTTCGGCCGTAATGACGCCAAACCCCTCAGGAACATTGCTGAGCATCTCGTCCATCGCGGCAACCATTGCCGGATCCGGATCAGCGGCATTGAGTGCAACCAAAGCGGGGATTTCGCCTTCTTCAATAGGATAGCCGGCTTCGACCCAGCCACCAAAACTGCCGCCCTTCAGGCCTTTGACATCTTCCCAACCCATCGCTTCGAGCGCGGTGAGGGCGATGGTGCAGCGCCAGCCGCTGCCGCAGTAGCTGACGATAGTCTCGTCAAAAGCGGGCAGAGCATCGACATTCGCGGCCACGTCACGCAGGGGGATATTGACTGCGCCTTCGATCCAGCCTTTTTCTTCCAATTCGCCCGGTTCACGAACGTCAAGCAAGAAGGGCGCATTGCCTTCGGCAATCATCTCATTCAGCGCATCGATGCCGATGGTGTTGTATGCTTCCATGTCGCCAAGGAAAACTTCAAAGCTGCCATCTAAGTCAGCGGCCGTTTCTTCAGCAGCAGGCTCCTCAGCAGGTTCTTCTACCGGCTCTTCTGCTACTTCTTCTGCCGGCTCTTCCGGAGCCGCTTCTTCGACAGGCTGTTCTGTCGGAGCTGCGGGCTCTTCAACGGCTGGTGCTGTCTCGCCACCACAGGCGGCAAGCAGCAAGCCTAGGACCAATAAAAAGGTGAATAAGTGTTGTCTTTTTCATCATGTTTTTCTCCTCATGATTTTATGAATTATCACTGTCCGTTTCTGAATCTTCGCCGGCATTATTTTCACCGGGAGGGATTTCAGTTGTCGGATCGGTGATTAAATCTTCTATTGAAATCTCCGGAATCGTCATCGAAGGGATTTCATGGACGATAACCGGTAAATTCGCTTGGAGTTCGTCTGGCGCCACTTTATCGGCGGTTAAGAACAAATCTGGATTTTCGTGACACGCTTCACAGCTCTCAGTTTGCGGTGTTTCACGTTGAATATTGTGCGGCGTGGTATAAGCCCAGGTGGGCAGCACATCATAATTTTTCAGCAGATCGTCGCCATAGTAGATATAGCTATCTTTAGCTACCGGTATATGGCGCAGCGTCACATATTCATAAGGCCGGTCATAGCTGCGCAGCGGGTTCTTGCCGATGGCGAAGCTGAGATATGATGCATCCGTCGCGTAGAATGGATTGCCCGTTTTCTCGCTGATCGCCACATGGCAGCCATCACAGCTGGAATAAGGGATGGAATGGCAAACTTGGCAGGATAGATCGCCGGAATGCTGCTCGTGCATCTCAATGCCATCCTGGCCCAGAGCGACCGTCACATGACAGGTTTCACAGCGCGGGGATTGTACCCCGCTGTAGCGGTGGTCGGCCGGCGGTACAGCGCTGTCTTCATGCCCGGATGGCACTCCTCGCACTGAGATGGCTGCCCGTGCATTTCATGACCTGTGTGACAATCCACGCAGTTCATCCGCCCCTGGCGGAAATGAACATCCGGTCGCAGTTCTTCATGCTTACCAAGATATTCGTTGCCGACACGACTGCCATGGCAGGCGGTACAGTTCCGTGTCATCGATGGCGTCTTATTGAAGTTATGACCATCAATCAAGCCGCCGCCAACCAGGTTGGGCTGGCTGACATGGCATTCACCACAGCTTGAGTGGCAGGAATTACAATGATTCCCAAACATCGTATCCAGGGTCTCGTGATCTTCCGGAGCGCTTCGCGCATCTAGGACCTTGTGGTAGCCGGCCAAATTGGTGTGCAGGCTGAATTCATTCATAGCAACCACATCAGGATGGCATTCACCACAATTGGCTTCCGGATCATTGCTCGGATTGGCCACCAGGCCTTCATGGGCAACCGCTTTGTCGTTGGCTGCCGGATCACCATTATGGCACTCGGCACATGCTATCTGACCGTGAACCGTTTCGGGATATTGTTCGCCGTCTACAAGTACTTTTTCCCATGGCTCCAACGGAGCCACCTCTCCACCTCAACCTTCACCTTCGTTTTCGCTGATTACTTCTCGCTCAGGTTCGGCCGTGTCGATGAGTAGATCCTTGTCCGTGTGACAGTCCGTACAACTGTCCGGTTCGAGCGGCTCGACCGTTGGGATGAGAACAACCGGCGTGCTGGTTGCTTCCTCGGTAGCTGCGGCGTCAACCGCTGCCGGCTCTAGTTCGACTGCCTCGGCAACAACTTGACCGGCATCGACCTTATCATCAGGACTACATCCAGCGAGCGACAGCGTCATGGTCGCAAAACCGAAGGCGATGATTAAAACGGAAAGCAAACTTGTGTGTATGACAGTTCGCTTCAAAACAAATTCCTCCACTAATAAGGCGATTGCAGGGAGCGCACTAGCGCTTTTCATGACTGCAATCAGTGAAATATTTCACTAACAGTATAACTGAATGCATAGTCAAAGCAATATGTTGACAAGGTTTTACTTATAGGTTTTACTTCTCATTATCCATAAGCAAAAGCAATGGAAATAAGTCTGCAACCTATTGAGTTGCTAATGGAATTTGTTACAATATTCACAAACGCAAGGAAAAGCGATGTTAGATACCCACCAACTAAATGTATTTCTGATTGCCGCCGATACGCTGAATTTCACGCAGGCTGCCCGCTTACTGCATATGAGCCAGCCCAGTGTCAGCCAGCATATCCAATCATTAGAACAAAGCTTTGGCCAGCCGCTTTTTATTCGATCTGGCCGAAACATTGATTTGACAGATGCTGGCGCAGCCCTTGTTCCTTTGGCCCGGGAGATGGTAAAGCGTTCTATTCAGATTGAGGAAACGATGAAATCGCTCGAAGGCGAAGTGCATGGCCACTTGCTGGTGGGCTGCAGCACGACACCGGGGAAATACATTCTGCCTCAGCTTCTGGCGGATTTTCACCGGCGTTATCCCAAAGTAAGGGTTTCCTGTCATGTATCCGCCCAGGGGGAAGCATTCCGCATGCTGTGTGACGGTGAAGTCCATGTGGCTATGGTCAGCGAACCATATATGGGCTGCCGCGACGTTGATACACGACAGTTCATGGTCGATCCGGTTGTCCTGATTGCGCCGCTCGATCACCCGTGGGCGAATCGCGGCGTAATTGAGCCGCAAGAATTATTTGACGGCGATTTCATTTTTCGCGAAGAAGGATCAGGAACAGAAACGGCCGTTCGTAGAGCGCTGGACTCCGTTCAAGTTGCCGTGGACGAATTGAAGACCTTGCTTGTCCTGGGCAGTTCGGAAGCCATCGCCTTGTCAGTGCAAGAGGGCATCGGCGTCGGTTTTGTGTCCAGCATTGTTGTGACCAAGCTGGTTGAAGGACGTGTGGCGCCGGTACATGTCAGAGGGGTGGAAATCGAGCGCGAGATATTTATTGGAACCCATACCAGACGGCCGTCCACCGTGGCCCAAAGAAGCTTCTGGGATTTTGTTATGGATGAGATAGCGCGGCGTGATGATGAAGCCGTGCTTATTGCAAACCTGTCCGTGGGTAAGGTTCGGAATGTCGAACCAACTCCCGCCGAGTACAACATAGCGAGTGAATTATGAGTAGTATTGTGCGCAGACAGCAGTTAGTCTTGTCAGTTCTTGCCGGATTGACCGTGGGTTTAATTAGCCTGCTCCTTACCGTGCAGCTTGCCTCAGCATCCGGTAAGTTTCAGGAGGATGATGAACCCCCTCCCGTGGAACATTATACGGCCGAGGAGTGTCAGGAATGTCATCTGGACGTAACCAAGCATTGGTCATCCAGCCCACATGCCAATGCCTACGACGATCCTGTTTTTCAGGAGCGTTGGCTTGGTTTGGGTGAACCGGGAGAATGTTTGACCTGCCATACCACAGAGTATAGTCCATCAACCGGTGAGTTTGATGTTGAAGGTATCAGCTGCCAGGCTTGTCATGGACAGGTAGCAAAGGACCATCCCGATGCTATCGTGCCCATATTGGCCGACACCGAGTACTGTGGCTCTTGCCATACGACCACGCTGGGAGAATGGCATCTGACCGGCCATGCCGCGAGTGATATTGGCTGTACAGACTGCCATGATCCGCACAGCCAGAACGCCCTTTTCGAGGTTGCCGATGACATGTGCTTAAACTGTCACGAAGAGTCCATGGGCGACTATCTCGAGGGCATTCATCATGAGAAAGAGATCGGCTGTGTCGATTGCCATGCCCTGGTTATTCCACCAGATGTCCCTCCGGAAGATGGTATTGTTCCGACCGGTCACGCTTTTACGATCACCCCGGCTACATGCGTCGCCTGCCACACAGATGCACTGCATGCTGGTTTCTCCTTGCCTGGCTATGAGAATGGGGCGACCGCGGCCATGAACGGCGATGCGGAAATTCAAGAAGTTCTTGATGAGACCGGAGAATCAGTTGCGGAAACTGCAGAAGAGAGTGCCGAAGAGGCACCAACGGCCGAACAACGTTCCGAGGCCATGGAAGCGGCACTGGCCAGCCAGAGTGTGACCCTGCTGTTCCAGGGTGCGGTGGTTGGCATTGTACTTGGCGGATCAACGGCCTGGATCGTCGCGACCAACGTGCGCCGAGGCAAAAAGGAAACGGATGATGAGCAAGAAGACGAATAGCCAGAAGGAAGAGAAAACGCCACTTCTCAGTCGCCGAGACGTCTTAAAAATCGCTGGCGCGACTGGTGCTGCCGTCGTCGTTTCACAGCTCTTTGTCTCCGGCCCGCTCACTGCCGATTCTGTTGAAGGGTTAGAGCGTGAATCCGAGGCGAGCACAACCCATCAATGGCATATGGGCATCGATCTAGAGAAATGCATTGGCTGCCAATACTGCATCTGGACTTGTCAGGCGACCAATGATGTTCCTGTAGATCTAATGCGCTGGAATGTGGGTTTCCCAGAACAGACCGAAAACGGTACTGATTTCTATATGACGCGCCCCTGCCTGCATTGTCAGGAAGCGCCCTGCGTCAAAGTTTGCCCGGTAGGAGCAACCTGGGTCCGGGAAGACGGCATCGTGGCCATGGATTATGATCGCTGTATCGGCTGCCGCTATTGCGAGGTGGCCTGCCCGTATGATGTCCGCCGTTTCAATTGGAGTCTGATCGACGAGATAGATAATCCCTATGTGCCAACATGGGGTTCTCCTGAAGTGCCGCCGCGTCCGCGTGGTGTGGTTGAGAAATGCACGTTTTGTGTCCACCGTATCGACCGTGGTCTCAGCCAAGGGTTAACACCTGGCGTTGACTCCCAGGCAACGCCTGCTTGTGTCGATATCTGCCCCGTCGGCGCCCGCGTTTTCGGTGATATAAATGATCCCGAAAGCCCTATATCCGTCTTCCTCAGAGAAAACGATACATTTGTCTTGCGTGAAGACTTCGGGACAGAACCTAAAGTACATTATGTACGTCCAACAAAGGAAGAGGAGGCGTAATATGGCTGCCGGCCAACTCTCTGCACAGAAACCACGACGATTCTCAGCATTATCGCTGTGGTACTTGCTTTTGGGAATCATGATCGTCACTGGCCTATGGGGAGCGGCCCGTACGATGATTCATGGATTGCAGGTCACCAACTTGACCGACACTGTGCCCTGGGGCTTATGGATCACGCATGACCTATCGGCCATTGGGCTTGGCGCCGGTGCTTTCACCTTTTCCGCCATCGCCTACCTGTTTAAGTTCACCCATTTTCAAGGTATTGCCCGCGCGGCTGTCTTCGTTGGCTTCATCGGCTATACATCGGCGATGATTGCCCTGGCCATGGATATCGGCCGTCCCGATCGCTTCTGGCATCCCCTGGTATATTGGAACGTGCACTCCGTCTTGTGGGAAATCACCTGGTGTGTGGTGCTCTACTCCGCCATCCTGTTCTTCGAATTCTTACCCATTTTTCTTGAGAGCCACTTCTTTGATCGCTGGCCTGGCATTCGCGTTGTTGGCAACTTCTTGCACAAGCTCACCCCCGTATTCGCCTTGGCCGGCATGGGGCTCTCCTTGCTGCACCAATCATCTCTGGGGGCGACCTACGGGGTATTATCGGGCAGAGCCATCTGGTTCAAGCCATCTTTACCGGTCATGTTCATCATCTCGGCCGTTGCCGCCGGTACGGCGCTGACCCTGTTCTTGACAATGATCGCCGAGCGTTTCATGCAGCAAGATCTAATCAGCAGTAATCTGAAACTGCGCATCGCCCGTTTTTCCGGCTATGTCATGCTGGCATACCTTTATCTGAAGCTGTGGGATTGGGCGGCTACATCCTATTACAGTCACGCACCTGGAACCATGGATGCGCTTAATCGCCTGCAAGTAACGACCCCATACTCCCAATCCTTTTGGTGGCTGGAAGTGTTTTTTGGCGCGCTGATACCCGCTGTCATCTTCCTTTATCCCGCCGCACGACGTAATGACCGCCTGCTGATCATTGGTCTGGGTTTGGCCGTTATGGGCCTTGTTGTCAATCGCTGGAACGTAACGCTGTCTGGATTAGTCGTGCCCCCGCAGTGGTCGCCCGGCGTGCTGGGTAATGTGGTTGCTGCAACCTACTTCCCATCACCAACAGAGATCGCCGTTACCGTTGGCATCTTAGGCTATGCACTGCTTGCCTTTACTCTTGGCGTGCGCCATTTGCCCCTTTATCCAAAAGGCTCCCAGGTGCATTAAACCTCGCTGACGGGTGCAGGACAAGCATGCCTGTACCAGAAAAGAATCATAGTCTGCGCTTCGCAGGAAAGGATGGCTGTCACTAGGCAGTCATTCTTGTTTTAGCAAGCCGTACACTCACTATTGTCTGGTCCTTGAGCCATTTTGGTCAGAATGATGAATCTGGTAAGATTGGATTTATGACCTATCCCGCCACTCACGAAACATTGGATTTGCTCAAAAAGACCGCGATCTTCCGCAATCTAAAACTGGCTCAACTGGAAGTAATACTCTCTTCTGCTCACCATTTCCATATTGAGCGGCGCAGCTTTCTCTTTCACCAGGGTGAACCGGCGACAACTTTCTATGTACTTCTCGAAGGTAACGCCCAGCTGACGCAGATCACCCCTGAAGGGCGGCAGGTCAGTTTACATTACTTTGGACCTGGAGATGTAATGGCGGTCATTGTTGCCCTGGCCAATGGCGACTACCCCGGATCGGCCGAAGCAACCACCGACTGCACCGTCCTTAGTTGGGATCGCGCAACAGCAATCCAGTATATGGAACAATATCCGCGTCTGGCGGTCAACGGCATGGAAATGGTCGCCGGCCGCTTCTGGGAACTGCAGAACCGGTACCGCGAATTGGCGACTCAGCGCGTCGAACGGCGCGTTGCGCATGCCATTTTGCGCCTCGATCGCCAGGGAAACTGCCGTGATCTACAGCACCCCGGACCGACGCTCTCGCTCTCACGCCAGGATTTGGCCGAAATGACCGGCACAACCCTTTTTACCGTCAGCCGGATTTGCAGCCAGTGGGAACAGCAAGGAATACTAGTTACCGGGCGCGAGCAAATCACGCTCCTGCAGCCGGAAGAGCTGACCGCTATCGCCGAAGATTTGCCTGTTAGCGAATCAGCGCCTTAATCTCTCCCTGCCTGCCGCAGCCGCCACCTGCAAGTCTGGCGGCAGCTCCCATTATCATTATCCCCCATTAATCCCAAAACTGACGGCTATCTTTGCGCCAGCGCAATGACGCGCTGCGGCAGATAAGATACCCTTCGCCCATCTACGCTGCCAACTTGGCGGCTGCGGCGCACCAGGTTGAGAATGAATCATTGGCAAGGATCGGCTTAAGAACTAGAGAACGGGCTATCTAATTTCAAAGACTTTTGAATTATGACGAACGGAAGCAAGAAACTAAGAAAAAGGCAGATTGTACTGATCGTAATTATTGGCGGTTTTATAGCCCTTATATTCCTTCCTTTTCTCAGCTGGCTTATCACCGATGAAGGGATAACCGCTACCTCCGACGCTGAGTTTTGTGTCGGCTGCCACAGCATGGAACTGTTTGAAAGTGCCCACAATGCTGATATCCATGGCGGCAACAATGATCATGGCGTGCGCGCCACCTGCGCCCAATGTCACCTGCCTCACGACAGTTCATTGAATTACCTTTACACGAAAGCTCGCACAGGCATTCATGATCTGTGGGTCGAGAACTTGGGCGATCCGGACAATATTGACTGGGAGGCAAAGCGCGCCCACCGCGAAGAATATGTCTATGACTCCGGCTGCATCACCTGTCATTCGAATTTAGAGAAGGCAACGCAGGCCACGCCAAAGGCGCCTAATTGCGCATAAGCCATATTTCCTGGGTCAAACGGACGATAAATGCGTCACCTGCCATGAGAACGTTGGGCACGCGGATTTGAGTGCGCGTCTGTCAGCAAATTAAAGGGACTGGATGACAAAAGGCCAGTCATAGAGGAGGATTCATGAGAAAGATTTATCGCAGTGGTGCAGTCGTCCTGTTTTTGCTGCTAACCTTACTGGTGGCGGCTTGTTCGAACACAGGCGCCAAAGAAGAGGTGGCTCCAAGGGAGCCTTCCAGCCCACCCGCTACGGTTAACGCCATCGCGCCCACACCCGTGGTGATCCAGGTGGTGCAGACGGTGGGGGATTTAAGTACCATTGGCAATTTGAGTGTCGATCGCGGGATGACCGAGATCGGCCGGGAATGTGTGGATTGCCACAAGACGGAAAATCCGGGCATTATCAATGATTGGAAGGACAGCCGCCATGCCCATGCCGGTGTCACCTGTATCGATTGTCACGAGGTCAATGCCGACTCGCCGATGGCCACGCAGCATGAGACCTTGGTCGGCACCGATACCTACATATCCGTATTGGTCCCACCCAGTACCTGTGCCCGCTGCCACGGCGTAGAAACGCAGCAGTTTAATGAGAGCGGTCACTTCCGCGCCTACCGGCAGATTATTCCGAAGGACAGCTTGCACGCCTTGACTCAAGTGCATGAAGGTCGTGAGCATTCTGAATTCAAGAACGCCACCAATGAGACAGGCTGTATGCAGTGCCATGGCTCGGAAATCTTGCTGGATGAGAACAACCGTCCCACGCCGGAGACATGGCCGAATATGGGTATGGGCAGCATTTACCCCGATGGCAGCACGGGCAACTGCTCTACCTGCCACACGCGGCATAAGTTCACGATTTCTGAAGCGCGAAAACCAGATGCCTGCGCCGCCTGCCATCTAGGACCGGATCATCCGGATATCGAGATCTTCGAGAACAGCAAGCATGGTCATATTTACAAGACCGACAGCGATGATTGGATCTGGAATTCTGCCCCGGACACCTGGGAGCCGGGCGACTATCGTGCGCCAACTTGCGCGACCTGCCACATGAGTGGTATTGGCGAACTAAACACCACCCATAATATTACCGATCGACTCTATTGGAATTTGTGGGCGCCGCGTTCTGAGGTTCGCGATTCTGATGATGTGATGAGCCCCCTGCTCGGTAATGGCGAAGAAGGGCGCGAGAAGATGAAGCTGGTCTGTAATTCCTGTCACAGTTCGTTGCATACGGACAGCTACTTCAAACAGGGTGATGGTGCCGTGCAGCTCTATAATGAAGCGTATTACGACGTGGCTGAAAAGTGGCATGCCGAACTGGCAGAAAAGGATCTGCTGAAGGAAAATCCGTGGAAGGATGAATTCCAGATTCTCTACTACTATCTGTGGCACCATGAAGGACGCCGTGCCCGCCAGGGCGCGATGATGGGCGCTCCCGACTACGCCCATTGGCATGGCTTCTTCGAACTGCAGCAGGATCTTTATGCGATGGAAGATATCTACGAGAAACGTATAGAGACCGGTCAAATTGAAGATTAGGGATTCAGTCCTATCAATGTAAATGAAAAATCCCCGTTTCAGACGGGGATTTTTGTTTTGGATTGTTTTCTAATCGGCTGGATCTAGCACACCGCAGCGGCCGTTTCGCCAACCGTTAAATCGACCCCACTATCTAGAGCAGAGCTTTTAACATACGCCAGTGCTGCCGCGCCCTTTGGCCCAACACCCGCCGATGTCACCGATCCCACACTTTTGCCACCGGCCAGCACAGGGTCGCCTGGCCCTACGGGGCCGGCGGGCCGCAGTTCAACCAGCCGCTTGGCCAATTTGCCGCGGCTTTCCATGCGGGCGATGATCTCCTGGCCCGTGTAGCACCCTTTATTGAAAGAGACATCATCCCACAATCCTGTTTCCAGAGGAATATACGTCCTGGGTTATTTCACGGCCGAAACGAGGCTGCCCCGCTTCGATCCGTAGAAATCAAATGCCGGCTCATCGGCAGCGACCAGGCTTGTTTGGTCCAGGAACTGCCATAAAGCATCTTTATCGGCCGCCTCACACATGATGAAAAAGCCGTCGCCATTGATCGGGTCAGTGCGGTGCAGATAAGGCGGTCGTCCCCCCGATTTCCGCTTCACGCCAATGGTGCAGGGGATAGTCCACCTCCGGAAAACCCACCTCCTCGCCCAAATATGCGCGCAGCTTGCGGGCCGTAAATGGCGAAAACTGCCGTCTCTGGCACTGATATCCTGGATCTGAAAATCATCATTGAAAAAGACAAAGCGCATCAAATAGCGCGCGATATTGTCCCCATTGTTTTCGCCGGTCAAGCGCATAGATCGGTGTCGCTGCTGGCATAAAGGATCAAGCGGTCAATGATACGGCCGATATCGGTTGTCAAGACCGTGGCGCGGCCCTCTCCTGACCGCAAGCCATTCACCGCCTGGGTAGACATGCGATGAATCAGATCCAGGCGTGTCTTGCCCGTGATTTTGAGCATACCCAGATCGCTGCGGTCGACAAGGACGGCCGTCTGCTGCGCCGCTTCATAAACAGAAGGATCAATTTGAGTTTTCATGATTATCTTCCTGGCCATTTAAACCAAGCATTTGCAAAGGGATGATCTCCTCATCCATTGTCAGCAAGGACCATTGCTGGGTGAATAACTGCAACAAAGGGATAAACTTCCTTTCTCTTTCATATGTCGCAGCCGCAACAATTTTTCTTAGGGCCAAGCCTTTCAGCCAATGATACCTTTTCGGATCGTCCAGCTCCCGTTCGGTAAATTCCAGGATCCATTCTTCAACCTGCACGCGTACTTGCTGCAAATCCATAAAAACCTGGTCCAGGTCTCGATCTTGATTCTCGTTGTAGCGCTGTTCATCATACCTGCCGGGATCCATCAGTGCATCGAGCAGCTTTTCCGGCCGTTTGTTTTGCTGTATACGCATCAACCCGGTCACCAATTCAGCTTCCCAGGCCGTGATATTGATCAATACATCGCTTACCGACCATTCGCCAACAGCTTGTTTTTCGACCAGCCTTCATCGGGTAATGGTTCAATTGCCATGAGCAAACTCTCGCGGCTGTTATCAAGTGCATCAAGAAGTTGTTCTTTAGTTGACATGATGATTTCTTTCTCGGTTTGGTGCCTTCCGGTTCGGCCAATAATATTTACACTATTAAGAAAAAGTTGCCAACTTTCTGATTACACATCGTTCGCAAAGCCGGAAGGAAAAAGTTGGCAACTTTATAATGCGTATTGTTTAATGTAACACAGCATAATGTTAGCTGCGCTAAGTATATCATGCTTTAGAGGTCGCTGAATCTAGCTGCCGTTGGAACTGTAAATGATTAATGCTGGATAGAATCTGTAAACAGAAAGCGGCTGATCGAGATAACATGATCAATGTCATGTAAAACAGGTGCTATATGACGCTTTCATAATTAACCATTGTGGCTATAATTTGTGCAGGTTACGAACAATTCCACGTTGAAAAGCACATGAGATGTCTGTCATTTGGCATAGTTTCCCAGTATAATTCTGCGGCAAATCCATAAGTAAGCCTGATAGATCATGGCTTAACTACCAGCGTAGATAAATAACATGAGTGATAAGAATCCGCACGACATGAATAATGCCCATGATGAGCAGGCGCAAAGCCAGAAGGAAACGCGCTGGGTGGAAGTTGCCACCACCTCCGGCATTACCACGGCGCAAATTTTCGCCGGTCGTCTGCAATCGGAAGGAATCCCAGCCCGTGCCTGGCAAGAAAGCGCGGGACAGGCTGCCGGGCTTGTAATTGGCCTGCTGGGAATGGGACATGTTGTTGTGCCGGAAGCGTATGTAGAACAGGCCCTCGACATCCTTGCTGATGTTGATGATAATATTGATGTAGAATATGAAGATTAGCGATAAGACCAGAGAGTGTCTTATTAAGTTCATTCCTGCACTTGACATTCCCGCGAAGGCGGGAATCCATAAGAGTGGATACCTGCCATCGCAGAGCCTGCCCTCACGAAGGTGGGGGTATGACAGAAAGACCAATCATTTAACAGAGTACCATCGTTCTGAATATTAGTTTTTGAAGGAGCAGATTATGGCTGAAGCATCTTGGACCAATAAAGATAATACCTCTGCACTAGATAAGCCCAAAAGCAACAGGCTGAAGTTTATTATCGGGGGCGTTGTTTTGCTTGCAGCGCTTACTTACCTCGTTGTAAATGCCATGAGCGGCAATACGCAGCTCTATAAGACGGTTGACGAATTTTACGCGACAAGGCGCGCCTTGTCGGGCGCGATCTGCGCGTTGCCGGATGGGTTGATCGGCGACAGTATCCAATATACGCAGGTTGATGCGATGAATTCACGTCTGGAGTTTGATATCGTGGATGATCTCAGCAACCCGGGCCAGGCGCTGCATATCGTGGTTCTCAATGAGCCCAAGCCTGATCTCTTGCAGCATGAAGCGCAGGCCCTGGTTGAAGGGAGCGGCGACAGCAACGGTGTCTTTCAGGCCAATCCGGGTGGCCTGATGTTAAAGTGCCCCACCCGCTACGAAGAAATGGAGGCCGGCGGCGAAGCGCCCCATGAGCTTCAAAGTGATGGGGCTTGATCTATAATGCTTGCTGATATTGGCTTATTTTGCCTTATTATTCGCTTTAGGCGCGGCCGTTTTTTCGGCCGTGGCCGCGTGGTATGGCAATCGCACCGGCAAACCCGCCTGGGTCGAAAGTGCGCGTAATGCGACCATCGCCATCTTTTTCCTCGTGGCTCTCTCTTGCACTGCGCTGGTCATATCCCTTCTCAATAATGATTTTTCGGTGGAATATGTCTGGCGCGTAAGCAGCATCGAAATGCCCACATATCTCAAGGTAACCGCGTTGTGGGGCGGGCAGGCCGGTTCGCTGCTCTTCTGGAACCTGCTGCTGGCCGCTTTTACGGCCGCGGCCATGACCCGCAAATGGGACAAGAACAGCGATCTCATGCCCTACGTGATTATTGTTGGCAGCATGACCCAGGTGTTTTTCTTGGGCATTTCGCTTTTTGTGGAAAATCCGTTTGCCCGTTTGGCAATGATTCCGCCCTGATGGCAATGGACTGAACCCATTGCTGCGCCATCCTGGCATGATTATTCACCCGCCCATGCTGTATCTGGGCTTTGTGGGCTTTACAGTTCCCTACACTTTCGCCATCGCCGCGTTGATGGCTAACCGGCTCGATGATCATTGGATTAGAATCACCCGCCGTTGGACATTGGTGGCCTGGCTTTTTCTCAGCCTGGGCCTCATTCTGGGCGGGCGTTGGGCCTATGATGTCTTGGGCTGGGGCGGATATTGGGGCTGGGATCCGGTAGAAAATGCCTCATTCATGCCCTGGCTGGCCGGAACAGCCTTTTTGCACTCGGTGATGATTCAGGAAAAGCGGGACATGTTCAAGCTGTGGAATATGGTTCTGATCATCTTGACTTATAGTCTGGTCATTTTAGGCACCTTTGTCGTGCGCAGCGGCGTTATTTCCTCGGTCCATTCATTTGCCCAATCAGCCATCGGACCCCTCTTTTTTGGGTTCATCGCTGTGATGTTTGTTTTCTCCGCTTACTGGGTTAGCAAGCGGCGGGAGGCATTGTCTTCTGAAAACCAGATTCAATCCTTTCTGTCGCGCGAAGCCGCTTTTCTATACAACAATTTTCTAATCCTGGCCATTCTCGCTGTCGTTTTCTTGTTCACTTACTACCCGATCTTTTCCGAATTGTTTACAGGAGAAAAAGGCTTTGTCGGCCCGCCAGTTTATGAACGGGCATTGGCGCCGCTCTTCGCCTTGTTGCTCTTGTTAATGGGCGTCGCCCCATTGACCATGTGGTATCGCAGCAGCCTGAAACGGATTGAAATGGGAGCTCTTTGGCCCGCCGTGGCGACAACAGCTTTTACCGCCCTCCTTTTTGCCTTGGGTATGCGCAGTTGGGGCGCTTTGATCGGCCTCTGGATTGTGAGCTTTGCGACGATTCTGACGCTCCTTGAGTTTTGGAAAGGCACACGCGCCCGTATGCGGCGTGGAGAAAAGGTTTGGACCGCCTATTCACGGCTGTTGTCACGCAACCGGCGCCGCTATGGTGGCTACTGGATTCATATGGGCGTATTGGTCATGGCTTTTGGCATCATCGGTGTCGAGTTGTTCCAACAGGAAACGCAGATTCAGCTGCAGTCCGGCGAATCACTTGCTCTTGGCAGTTACGAGATGGTGTTCCAACAGGTAGAACGCTATCCTGGCCCAGACGATCTGATGATCACAGAGGCCAGTGTTGATGTCTATAGGGATGGAGATTTGGTGCGTACGCTGACGCCGCGCACCGAGTTGTACACCCGTACCATGCAGCCGATGACGATTCCCCATGCCGTATCGACCATTAGTGAAGATTTCTATGTCTTGCTGGTGGATTGGGAACCCGTTACGCCTAATTCGGCTACCTTCCGTGTCTATCTGAACCCGCTGATCAATTGGGTCTGGGCTGGAGGACTCATCTTTGTCATCGGCACGCTGATCGCCGCCTGGCCCGATGCGCGAGAGGAAAAAGCGCGTGTAGTTGATCCCAGTCGCACAGCAATGGCGGCGGCGGATTAGGGTGTAGCGATGCAACGATCATTAAGATTTGGAATTTACGTTTTGCTGCTTCTCAGTTTGCTTGTCCTGGCCCAGCCTCTGCTGGCCCAAGATTCTGTCGTAACAGATGATGAAGTAAATGAGGTGGCAAAGGATGTGTACTGCCCCGTTTGTGAGAGCACACCGTTGGACGTTTGTGCAACTCAGGCCTGTGCCGATTGGCGGGAGCTTATCCGCACCAAGCTGGGTGAAGGGCAAAGTAAAGACGAGATATTCGAGTATTTTGCGCGCCAGTATGGTGACGGTGTTTTGGCCGATCCGCCAGGACGCGGTGTGAGTTTAATCATCCTCTGGGTGCTGCCAATTGTATTGGTGCTGCTGGCGGCGCTGCTCTTCAGTCGTTATATGCGGGGTCTGCGCGCGGCACCGGCTGCGGCAGTGCCAACTGCAGCGCAAGCCGGGCTTGACACGAATGATTCCGCAGTAGGTCCCGCCGTCGAAAGTGATTATCTTGCCCAAATTGAGAAAGAAGTTGGCAAAAGCGAATGAGTGAAATAAACGAAACCACTGCAGAAACCGCAGAAACGAAGCCACACCGCTCTCGTTGGGGTGTAATTGCTCTTTGGGTAGGTGTGCTCTCGCTGCTGGCGCTGCTGGGATGGGCGCTTCTTAATGTTAGCGCCACACGTCCGGAAGCGGGTGAAGCTGCGCCAGCCTTGGACGTGGAGTTTTTCAATGGCTATGAATGGGAAGCAAGAACAACGGCCGATCTTGAGGACATGCGTGGCAAGGTCGTCGTCTTGAACTTCTGGGCCTCCTGGTGTGTTGAATGCCGCCTCGAAGCGGATCTTATCGAGGATACTTGGCGAAAGTACGAGGATCAAGATGTCGTTTTCTTGGGTGTGGCTTATGCGGATGTCGAACCCAATTCCATCGCCTACCTCGACGAATTTGATATCACCTATCCCAATGCCCCAGACCTCGGCACTGATATCTCTGATGATTACGAAATCACCGGCGTACCGGAAACATTTTTTATCGACAAAGAGGGCACGATCCAGCACGTTCAGATTGGGCCGCTTAATCAACAAGTGATGGATGGCGTCATTCAACGGCTGCTGGGAGAAGGATGATGGCAGCAGGTTCTATCTTACTTGGTCTGGCCTTGTTGATTGTACTTGGCCTCTTTCTGGCGCGGCCCATATTGACCGCCCAGCCACCGTCGAAGACTTTCCTCGTCCGACGCCAGCAGTTGGAAGCGGAGAAGGAAGTTTATCTGAACGAGATCCGCGCGCTTGACTTTGACCATGATACCGGCAAAGTGCCAACTGAAGTCTATGAGCAGCAGCGCGCCCAACTGCTGAGTGAAGCGGCCGTCATTCTCAAGGAGCTGGATCAACTGCCCCCTGTGGATGGCGACGTGAATTCTCAAATAGAAGCGGCCGTGACTGAACGCCGCCGCCAACACACCCTGTCTCAAAATGGCCAGGCTGGTTTTTGTACCCAATGCGGGCAACCCTTGGATGCGGGCGACAGATTCTGCGCGCGCTGCGGACAGCCGCTGCAAGTTGCCCAACCCACATCTTAATGCACTATGAAAAACCGAGAGTCTCTGATTTTGTCGCACCTTGCGTGTAATCGTCGCCGCAGGGTGATATCTTTTGCTGCCCTGCTTCTTCTTATTGTCTTCTCCTTTTCTTGGGCCGCCGTGGCCCAAGCACAGGAGCCGCTCGAACCCCCGTCAACGCCGGATGCAGAAAACGGCTCTCAGTTTTTCGCTGACCGCTGCGCTAACTGCCACGGCGCGAACGGTGAGGGGGATGGGGAAATGGCCGCCAAGCTGCCTTTGCCCCCGCGTGATTTCACCGATCCAGCCTATCTGCGCACGGCCGTTCCTGCGACCATGTTTCAGACCCTAACTGAAGGGCGGCTCGATGCAGGTATGCCTCCTTTTGGCCCTGCCAGCACCAATCCCATTGCCGAAGCCGACCGCTGGGATTTGATAGCGAATGTGTTTAGCGTGGGAACGCCGCCGGAGACGATCGACGCGGGCCGGATCGTTTACGAAGAAAATTGCCTTTCCTGTCATGGTGAACAGGGAATGGGTGATGGACCGGAAGCAGGGGATCAGGAGACACAGCCAACTGACCTGACAGACCTGCGCTACTGGAGCAGCCGCAGCAACGAGATGATTTTTGCCGCACTGCAAGATGAGACCATTCCGGGCCATGTTTATACGCTAGATGATGCCCAGCTCTGGGATGTAACGGATTATTCGCGTACGTTTAGCTATACCTACTTTGATCCGCAGGCGGCTTTGGAGCCGATCCCTTTGGCCGTTATCGGCGGTCTTATTACCAATGGCTCCACCGGGGAGATCCTCGACAGCGGCACGGTCACTCTGCGTGGTTACACGACCGACCTGGAAGAGGTCTTGACGGAAACAACGACGGTTCAGCCAGATGGCAGCTATCGTTTCGAACTGGCTGATATCCCCCCTGATCTCGTTTACATGCCCAGCGTCGAGTATGACGATCTAAGCTACAACGGCAGTCCCGATCGCTTCTCGCGCAGTGACCCGCAGCTCGACATGCCCATTGTCGTCTTTTCTAAGACGGCCGATCCGGATGTTGTCTCGGTCGAACAAGTACATATGGTCCTGGAATTTGCCGAAGATCGGGTGATGGTCAGTGAGATTTACATTATTAACAACAATGACACGGCCGTCTTTACCGGCGAAACAGGCGATGCCGGCGATGGCGTGTTTGAACTGGTGCTGCCTGCCGGCGCTGAAAACGTGAATTTCCAGCGATCCTTTGGCTCGGTCAGTAATTTCCTTCCCGCCAGGGAAGTGATTCAGACCGACGTTGGCTGGGCAGATACAGTGCCGCTGCGCCCTGGCGAAGGATCGATGAATCTCCTTGCCACCTATGAGCTGCCTTTCGAAGATGGTGTGACTGTTGCCCATCCGCTCTTTTACGATACAGCCAACGCCACCATACTCATGCCGGATGTTGGTGTATCTGTCGTGGAGGGCGACTGGATCAATCAGGGCACGCAGCAGATGGGGGCAGCGGGCACTTTTCTCTCCTATGCACGATCAGGTCTAGAAGCAGGCGAGGCATTGAGCTTTGAACTCGATGGGCGGATCAATCCCCGCGACACCGCGCCCGCTGCCGTTGGCGGCAGCAATTCCCTTCAAGGTGATTCAACAACAGGCATGATTATCGGCGCAGCCGTCTTTCTCTTGGTTGCTGTTGGCGCCGTATTTACGGTGCGTTCTTGGCAGAACAGTGCCGCTGAAATGGAAACAGGTGATACCGAGCAGATACTGCAGGCCGTGGCAAACCTGGACGATGCTTATGAGGCCGGCGCCATTGATGAAAAGCAGTACCAGGCGCAGCGCGAAAAGCTCATGAATGAGCTCGCTGCAATATGGTAAACTGCTCTTTCTCTTCGCTGAAAGAAACCCGGTCTTAGTCACCGTGAAATGAAAGATCCGGGCTCTTTGCCGGGCCGGACTTGTACTGGTTAGGAAAACGAAACGTGTTCCAATTTACGACGATCTATTATCGTGTCGATGATGAAGAAGCGCTCGACGCATTCTTTTCTTCAACGCATCTGCAGTTGGCTGAACAGCTGCCTGGCCTCGTCAAAAGTGAAGTCAGCCGCATCACCGGGCAGCCTGGCGGTGAGTCGCGCTTTCACATGGCCTATTCGCTCTATTTTACGAATGAGCAAAGCTTCTTCCTGTCCATCGCCTCTGAACCCGGGTTGAAGCTCATGCAGGCTTTGAAACCGTGGGCCGAGGCGCGTTTGATTGCCTGGTATTATGCTGACGCTTATGAAGAGATTGTCAAATCGCGGGGAAAGAGCGTCGATCTAGGACTGTCTTGATCACTTGCTTTGCTTAATTTTCGCTTCCCGAGGGAGCGGCAGGAATGTAGGTTTGATAGACCAGTGGAGCAAAGATCAGCGTATCGTCCAGATAGGTGTCCCCATTTCGCCCACCCAAAGCATAGATGCGTGTCTCGATATGACCTACGCCGGCATGTGACCAGCTTGCTCCCTCTTCAAGCATCGGTGTGTTGACGACCTGCCAGATCCCGCTGTTGGGATCATAAACTTCGCTGAAGGAAATCCCCTCTTCTCCTTCTGAACCACCACCAATCACATACAGTTTGTTCAGCAAGACGGCCGATCCGGCTGCGACCCGTGGTTGGAGCAGTTCCGAGCAGCTAGACCACGCTTCCGTTGCGGGGTCAAAAACGTGGCAGTCGGGCAGCGGCCCCGTCTCATTCGCTCCCCCAACCACCACCAGTCTGCCGGTCAGCGCACCACCGGCGGGAAAAGCGCGCGCTGTCGGCACCGGTGGCAGGGGACGCCAGCTGTTGGATGAGGGATCGTATTTGAAGGCCGTATCCAGATAATCTTCCCCGTTCCAACCACCAAACACATAAAGGAAGGCCCCGTCGCTAAGCGCGAGGCCGCCGCTTAACGGCTGCGGCAGGGAAGCGATCGGGCGCCAGGCGTCCTGCGTTGGGCTGTATGCTTCAACGGTCGCACTTGGTTGGCCATCAGGCAGCCGCCCACCTGGCACATAGATCTCGCCATACAGCTCCACAGCTTTTGCGTCGGCCACGGCCGTCGGTTTTTCCGCTGCTTCCTTCCATGTTCGATCCACACTATTAAATATGGCGACCTTACCATCAACGCCTTCTACAGTCTCGCCCCCGATCTGGTAAATATCCAGACCGACCGACGTGACAGCCATACTGGCTCTCCCTTCTGGCATGGGACGGCTTCTGCTCCAACGCGAATCACCAATAGCCGTCTCCGTATAAGGGTCTGGCGTCGCCGCCGCCTCGCCCTGGTTCAGCACTTCCAATCCCAGGAGCAGTACGGCGATGCCGCTGAACAGCAAAAGCATCAGCAAAACGATCATACGCCAATTGCGCTTATGGGGCAGATCAGCCGGCGGGGCAGCCACTTCGGCGCTCCCGTTTTGCGCAGCATCCGCCTCAATGCGGGTTTCGGTTTCGGCGGGGGCTGCCAGGTTCTCTAAGCCAGGAACCGCGATATAACCTTGCTGGATCGCTGCTGTGGTCGCTTCCGTTCGCGAGGAAACCTCAAGTTTTGTGTAAATATTGCGCAGGTGGACTTTGACGGTGTTCTGGCTGATTGACAGTTCCGAGGCGATTTCCTTATTCGATGCCCCACTAGAGACGCACTGTAGTACATCTATTTCTCGCTCGCTTAGCGTTTCACCTGGTTCAGCCATTGCTCTGATTATATCGAGGCATCCGCTGTTAGACGATGCCTATTCATTTGCAGAAGGTGGATCGAGCAGCTCAGGGCCTGTTACCGGAACTGTGTTGGTAATAGATGCCGGCGTTGGGGTCGCCTCGGCACATCCCTGAACAGCCTGGGACAATTTTTCATCTAGTGTCGCGTTGCGATTCTGCTGGCGTGCTTCACGGAACAGCTCTACTGCTGGGCAAAAATCCTGTGCGGCCAAATATTGATCACCGTGCGCAGCCAGAGATTCAAACAAACGATCACAAGAATTGTGGTAGAAGGGTGCGGAAAGGCAGAGATCGCGGAAAAAGCTCGCTGCGGCGCCCCAGTTGACACCATAATAAGCCATTCCTTGCAGGTGCAGTTCAGCCCACAGCCAATAGTCAAGTGCCTCCTGCGGTAGATCGCCTAACTTTTCAGCTTGAGCAAAATAATTGATTCCCAACTCTATCTGATCTCCCTGAATATAATCCAACCCTAGATTAAGATAGGAGTTGTACAAGAAGCCGTCTGACTCTAAACGCTCATAATCAGGGTATTGGCGCTGAAAAGCGAGAGCCCCCGGCAGCAGTTCTGCCCACTTTTCCTGTTGGGCCAGGCGCCTCAAGCGCTCGAATTCAGTGGACGGCTCATCGATTTTTCCTGGCGTCGGCGTTGGTTCCGGCGGCGGCGTGGCGGTAGACGGCGCCGCCGGGGTTAGCGCCGTTTTCAGCGCCGCTTCAGCCTGTCGCTTAACTGCCTCAGCATCGCTGTTTGCCGGATCTCGTTCCAGCACCCACTCCAGGCGCCGCAGTGCCAGGTTGTAGCTGCCCTTATTAATATCCTCTTGTGCCAGGGCCACCTGCCGTGCTAATTGTTCCGACATCTGTGTCTCTTCGCGCTCGCTGCGAATAGATTGGCCGCTTTGCCAGGCCGCAAATCCAATAGCGCCATAGAGGGCGGCAAGCACCGCTACGATGATCAAGAGCAGCCCGAGAAGCCGGGCCGGCGACCAGCGGCTCTGCGTTTCACTGCTATTATTTTCCTGCTGCTCTTGTTCGTCCATGATTGGTTCGTGTCTTGGAACCGCTTAAGCCGGTTCACCCTGCTGCCCTTGTTTCTGCTTTTGAATCATGCTGCGGTATACAGCGACGGTCTGTGCCGCGATCTGGCTCTGAGTATAGGTTGATAGCACGCGCTGGCGACCTTTTTGACCCAATTCACGGCGCAGTTCTGTCGACTGCATCAATTCTAACAAATGTGCGCGTAATGCGCCGACATCATCTTCAGGAAATAGAAGACCTGCCTGTTCAATCACATGCGGGATTTCGCCGGAATCGGAACCGATAACTGGCACGCCGCAGGCCATCGCTTCGACCAATGCCCTGCCAAACTGCTCTTTCCAATTGCTTTTGCTGCGTGATGAGAGAACAAGCACATCCAGCTGCTGTAAATAGGCCGGCATTGCTCCTGAAGAAATGGTGCGGTCAAAATGCACGCGGTCGGAGATGCCGAGTTCGGAGGCCAATTGTTCCAGTTTCGGCCGTTCTGGGCCGTCCCCCACAATATGCAGGCGCCAGATTCCCGGCAGCTGTGCTGCGGCGCGCAGCAGCAGATCGACCCCTTTTTCCGGCACCAACCGCCTGTTAGCTGATCCGATAATGAACCCGCGCCCGCTGTCGCGATAGGGCGGCGGATGGAATATGTCAGGATCGACGCCAAATTGGGGGATCACCGCGCTTGGCCCACGATACCCCTTGTTTCGCCAAACTTGAACGGCCTCCTGGTTGCCCATAATGGCGTACGCTGCACCCTGCAGTACCTGCTTCTCCATCATGCTGAATGGCCAGGGATAGCGGCGGTCTAGATTTTGCCAGCTGAAGAAGAGGCTCATGGCGTTATGTTTTTTGGCCTGCCGCCAGGCCAGCCAGGTGGCCAGATTGTAAGGTTCTTCATCGATATGGATGATATCTGGCTGAAACTCCGCCATGCGCTGCTTGAGCCTAGGATAGTAATGAAGGTGGAAATCACCGTTGAAACGGATTGGATCGACGACAAGGCGATAGCCGTTAGTATGGCTCCGTTCAAGCGGGACGGGTCCGCTCGCATCGTTCCAAACAGGGGGCACGATGACGGTCAGTTCCACATCATCGAAACGGCCGATTTCTTCCAATTTTGTCTGGTAAGCACCCACCAGACAAGCTTTTGAGATCATTAATACGCGCATGAATACCGTTCTGCGAATCTTGCTCCAAAGAGCTATTTTGCTATACTTGCCCTGCTTTGACAACATTACATAAGCGCTCCCAAGATAGTTCGAGAATTTCCCTAAGCCCCTCCCAGGTGGAGTGGGCTTTGTTGCTTTTGGCCCTGATTGTGGCCCTGATCCTCCGTTTCTATCGTCTGGGAGAAATTCCTCTTGGCCTTTACCGCGATGAGGCGATCAATGGTCTGGATGCGCTCAAGGTTTTGCAAGGGGAACACGCGATCTTTTTTCCCGCCAATAACGGCCGTGAACCGCTATATATATATTTGACGGCGGCAGCGGTTGCCTTATTTGGCCAGACGATATTCGCCCTTCGTTTCGCCGCGGCCATTGTCGGCAGCTTGACGACCCTTCCTGTCTACCTGTTGGCAAAAAGCTGGTTTGGTTGGCGCGTCGGCCTATTATCAGCCTGGATCTGGGCCATCACCCTTTGGCCCGTCCACCTCAGCCGCGTTGGCTTGCGGGTCATCCTCCTCGCTCCCCTCCTGACCCTGGCCTTTTGGCTGGGCACCTTAGCCTATCGCCGGCGCCAGAACCATCTCTGGTTCTTGTCCGGATTGTTGTATGCGCTTTCCTTTTATTCATATTTGGCGGCCCGCTTCACGCCCCTTATATTGGTTTTGGTCGCCCTCTTCCTCCTCTTAAAAGGAGAGAAACGCCGCCTCTGGCCAGGCGCGCTCTGGTTCCTCTTAGGCTCTTTCCTCACCTTCCTACCCTTGATCTTCTTATTCAGCCGGCAGCCCGATCTGATCTTAGGTCGATCGGGGCAGGTGTCGCTCTTCCATCCAGATGTCAATCACGGGGACCTGTTCGGCACCTTCTGGCGGCAGATCGCCGCCACCTTGGGTATGTTCATCTGGCGTGGCGACACGATCTTGCGCCATAATCCCGCTGGACGCCCTGTCTTTGATTTCTTGCTGGCTCTCCCTTTTTTGCTGGGTTTGATCTGGTCGATCAAAAATTGGCGCCGCCCGCCTGCGTTTATGCTGCTGGTCTGGACAGCTTGTATGCTCGGGCCGACCATATTCGCCGCTGATGCCCCTCATTTTCTGCGCGCCGCCGGGGCTCTCCCTGCTATCATTTTTTTGCCTGCGCTCGGTCTGGATCAGATTTGGCTCTGGACTAGGATTTCGCGACATGCCCGCGCGATCTTGATCGTTGGGCTGCTCCTTGGCAGCCTAATCATGACTGTTCGCGACTATTCGGCATACAGCCGGGATCCGCAGGTGGCAAACGCCTTTGAATCCGTAGCCTCCAGCCTCGCCCAACAGCTCAATCAGGAAGCGCCGGAAACGAATCTCTTTTTGGACAGCAGCCTGTGGCGCAATTGGCCTTCGCTCCCCTACTTGGTCGTCGAACCTGGGAACGTGACCCTCTTCTCCTCTGTAGCAGAATTGCCCCGGCCGGTCGCCGTCCCGGCCATTATTTACGCCTGGCCCTATGAGCCGCTGCAGAAAATGCCTGAACATCTGCCGTCGTCATCCCTTCTTTCGATCACCAGCAGCGATCTTGTCTATGGCGAACTAGATGACTCCGCCTACAATCTGTTTCTCCGCTACCAGTTGGATGATCTACCATCATCTGCGAACGAACCCATTGCCGATTTTGCCGGTGAGCTCACCTTATTGCGAGCAGATCTCTTAGAACTTGCTGATGACCGGCTGCAGGTTGATGTATACTGGCAGTTAGAAATGGCATTAGATGAGGAACTGGTGGCTTTTGTTCATGTTCTTGGCCCTGCCGGCTTGATTGGGCAGCATGACGCCCCGCCTGCTGAAGGACGCTGGCCGGTCAGTTGGTGGCAGACGGGGCAAGTCATCCGTGATCGGCACAGTGTGAACCTTGATCAACCCTATGATGAAGGGCAGCAGCAGATACAGATCGGTCTATACAAGGCGGCGACGGGCGAGAGGCTTGCCGTCTATGACTTTGCAACTGGCGAGCCGCTGGGGACTACCTGGACCATTGGCAGCAAATAGACAGGAACCATGATACAACCTGCTGATACGAAACACGGGCTGCCAAACGGCCCGGCAGAGAGAGGGTGGCCTTCCCATCATAAGCTGGGGATGCTGCTTCTGGGACTCTTTTTAGCTTTGCCGCCTTTTTTCTGGCCCAATATTTCTTTAGCCCAGATTGATCCGACGAGTACGCCTGACCCTGAAGGCAATATCTATTACATTGTGCAGCCCAATGATTCATTGTGGAGTATTGCCGCCCGCTCGGGCATCACGCTGCAGGAGCTGTTAGATTTGAACGACATGGTTGAGGACTCCGTAGTTAATCCCGGTGATCAGCTTTTGCTCGACCACGTCGATCCGCCGCCCACGGCAACCTCAGATGTTCCCACACCCACGCGCCCGCCGCCAACAGCTTCAGAAACACCGCCGCCGCCACGTACGGCGATCTGCATGGCCGCTTTTGACGATCTGAACCGTGATGGCCAACATGATGTGGGCGAGTCGTTGCTAGCCGGCGTAGCCTTTACCGTGTTTAACGATCAGATAGTAGTTGCCAACTACATTACTGATGGTATTTCCGAACCACATTGCCTGGAAGCGCTTGAGGCCGGCACATATCACGTAACCCGTTCTAAAGCCCCGGATGAAGTCTTGACGACCCAAGGCGATTGGGCATTGAACTTGTTCGCGGGCAGCGAGTTGAATCTCGCATTTGGCAGTTATTTGCAAGAAGATAGCCTTGATCAGGCTGGTTCCCTTGATCTTGAAGCGCAGTTGGCGACGAGCACCATAGAAACACCGGCGGCAGCAGCGGTCGAGGTTGCGCAGCATAATGATCGCACAATTGCCGGCATTCCGCTTATGATCGTTCTCTTAGGCATTGGTATCTTTGCTTTGCTCTTGGCGGTGGCTGTGCTACTCTTCTGGTTTGCATATAAACGGCATAGCGAAACGTAAATGGTAACAAAGAGTTGAGGATGAAAAAAAGACACCTTACGATCCCATTGATAATAATGATCCTATTCCTGGCATTTTCCGTGCAGAACAAGGTTAGTGCGGCGCCTGTTCAGCAGGGGAGCAACCTCTTGAAAAACGCCAGCTTTGAAGCGCCATTTGTCAATGGCCAGGCTGACGGCTGGAGCCCCTGGCACATGGAAACGGAAAAGACCGACAGCGAGTGTTTGTCCGGATACCATTTCCAGCCAAAATGGAATATGGAGACAGAAGGGGCGTTCGTAAACAATGCCATCGCTTCGCAGTATATTGGCAACAACTGGGATACCTGGGGCGGCGGAGTTTACCAAACAGTAGCGGTAACATCGGGCACCACCTACCGTTTTTCCTATTATGCCAAAGGACGGACGACCAGCGAGGCATCACCGGCTGCATCAGAAACCGGTATCAACATGAATATCCGCGCCGGGATTGATCCCAATGGCGGCAATCAATGGTACGATGGCGATGTGGTTTGGGGTCCTTCCAGCTCCCCTCATGACAGTTGGCAGCAGTTTTCAGTAGAGGCGACTGCCACTGGCGATAAAATGACGGTCTTCACTTCGGCCGATCTTGGCGTGGTTGGATCAAACCAGTGCCGCCAGTTTCTTGACACATGGTTTGATAATGCGCAGTTAGTGGCCGTTAGTGCGGCGCCGGCCCCGACATCGCCGCCCGCCCCTGCAGCTACGGCCCCGCCCGCTCAACCGGCCAGCACGGCCGTGCCCCAGCCAACCGCAACAACCGCAGCGCCTGCTCCAGAGCAGCCTCAGCCAACAAGCGAGGCAGATGCCATTGCCGAAGCCCCACCGCAGCAGTCATCAACTGGCGCAACCATTTGCGTTAACGCCTTTCATGATATCAATGTCAATGGGCGTTATGATCCTGGTGAAGAATTCATGGCCGGCGTGACCATTACCGTGGCCAGTCAAAATGCGATTATTGGCAATGTGATTTCAGATGGTACTGAGAATCACAGATGTTTCTACAACCTCGAGCCGGGCCGCTACCAGGTGGCGCAGCAAGTTCCGTCCAATTTGGAAATGACGTCAGCCGCCAACGTTGCCGTTGAGGCCGCCGGAGACAACACGGTTATCGTGGCTTTCGGCAGCAAGGTGCGTGGTGCTCCCATAAGCGAGCCTGTGCCCCCATCACCTGGTGATACGCCACCCCCTGACGGCGATGGCGGAGTAGACGCTCCGGTGCAGCCGGATTCAGGCGGTCTGATCTGTGTCAATGCCTTTCACGATGAAAACGCCAATGGCGTCAACGATCCCAACGAAGGCTATATGGCCGGGGTGACGCTGACTGTTGCCGGCAGCAGTGAACAAATCGGCCAAGTTCTTTCCACCGGCTCCAATACACCCACTTGTTATGAGGGTTTACTGCCGGGACCCTATGAAGTCAGGCAGCAGGTATCCGGTCGCCTGGAAATGACGACGGCCGAAAGCGTCATGATTGATCTGGCTGATGGCCAGTCCACGCTGGTTGAGTTTGGCAGTCGCATCCAAATGGATAGTTCAGGAACCGTCCCGGCCGATGGTGGCGATAACGGCGCCCAGACCGGGGAAGGGGCAGACGGAGGCGGACCCGATTGGGTGACTATCGGCGGTCTCGTCGCAATCGTTCTCGGCGTAATCTTGCTTGGCGCATTGATCTTCTACTTACTTCGTCGATAGTTCTGAGCGTTGCTGGCCCGGCGCTGTGATTCGAAAAGTACATGGGCACACAACAGACGATTTTACCGCATAAAGGGCACCGCTCGATTTCATTATCGACGGTGCTTTTATTTCTGGCACTCCTGGTCGCCGTTTTGGCCATTTGGCCGGTGATCAGCCAACCTGGATTGCTTAATACACGCGGCGGCGGTGACAGCCCCTTCTTGCTCCAACGTTTGGGGCAGTTAGAGACAGCCTTGCGTGAAGGCCATTTCCCCGTTCGCTGGATGCCTGACGCCAATTATGGTTTCGGATACCCCTTTTTTAACTTTTATGCCCCGCTTTCCATTTACGTAGCCGCTGCTTTTCGTTTTCTTGGCCTTTCCATCGTGCGCTCCCTTGAGCTGGCCCAACTGGCCGGTTTCTTGCTTGCCGCATGGGGGATATTTCTTCTGGCGCAGCGCTGGCTAAACAGCGCATGGGCCGCATTCTTGGCCTCCGTGGCTTACACCGTCGCCCCCTTTCACCTGGTGAATATTTACGTGCGCGGCGATTCGTTGGCTGAGTTTTGGGCGATGGCTTTTTATCCGTGGATCTTGCTCGCTGCCGATTCGCTGCTCAATGATCAGGGTGCGAAGTTTCCTTATGGCCGTGTCGCTGCTTTTGCCCTCGCCTATGCAGCGCTCATCCTCAGCCACAACATATCAGCCCTCATCTTCACCCCCTTCCTGCTGCTCTTTTTGCTGCTCTGGGCTTTGGCTCGGGCGCGATCATCGTCTACAGCTGAACAAACGCGGCCAAACAAACAGCGCTGGCGGATTTGGTTGGCCATGCTCATCGCCCTCCTGCTCGGGCTTGCTTTGTCCGCCTGGTTTTTCATCCCCGCTCTCGCCGAACAAGATTTGGCCCAACTTGGCCCGGTCACGGAGGGTTTCTTTCACTATAGCAATCATTTTCGCGGCCTAGATCTTGTCCAGCCTTCCCTTTTTTTTGACTATTCTGTTGCCGGTGGCAAAGCGTTTCGCCTCGGACTACTGCAAGCAATCATGACCTTGTCCGGCACGTTGGCCTTGATCTATGCCACCTTCCGCAAACGGCTTATCGCCCCTGCCGTCGCGCTCTTCATCTTACTTTCCCTGCTTGTGGCCACGTTCATGATCACGCCGCTCTCCCGCTTCTTATGGGATAACCTGCCGCTGCTTTCCTTTACGCAGTTCCCCTGGCGCTTCCTCTCTGTTCAGGCCTTTGCCGCCGCGCTGGCGATTTCTGCCCTCGCTCTGCTGCCGGTCCGCCGCTGGTTGGTTCCGCTAACGGCCGTCATCTTGATCGCCGGCAGCCTGGTCGGGTTAAGGACTGATCATCTTCTGTTAGCGGATGAGGATATTACCCCGCAGCGCTTGGCAGAGTATGAATGGTTTACCGCAAACATCGGCAGCACGGTCAGCGCGGAATATCTGCCCCCAACCGTTCAGCCCCGCATGTACACCAGTGCCTGGCTAAATGACGGCCGCAGAGAAGATTTGCGTGCCCTCAGCGGCGAGCTGCTGTATGCGCAGCAAACAAGCCGCGAGACCGCTCACCAAACCTGGCGTGTAGCCACGGCCGAGTCAGGTGCCACACTGTTGTTTCCAACCATGTATTGGCCTGGCTGGCAGGCTGAAATCGATGGTGCGCCCCTGGAACTGGGGCCAGCGCCCGGATCAGGATTGATAATGATCGACCTGCCGCCTGGCCAGAGTACGGTTGAATTACAGTTGCATCGTACCAGCGTGCGCCACTTCGCCGAATATCTTTCGCTGGCGGCCCTTCTCCTGCTGCTCTACTTCTTGCTTAAGGGCCGTAAACGGCCGGTTTTCACCGTCTCGGCCATTCTCCCCCTGGCGTTCTTTTTAGTATGCCTCTTCTTTATCCTTCTGTGGCCGCAGAAGCCGCTTTCGGCCGGAAATCTAACCTGGGACTATGCCCAGATGGCCTACCTGCACCATGATCAAGCGGGCGTGCCTTTTGACAGCGGCGCTGTGCTGCATCATTACGAATATCAGCGTGAGTCGGTATCCGCCGGCGAAAATCTCGTGATCACCCTGGCCCTGGCTGCCGCCGAGGGCAAAAAGGTAACCATCGCTTTGGGAACCCCTGCTGTTGCCCGGCCCGGATCTACGCCGGACCCACCCCTGATTGCTGAGCAGACTCAGATAGTAGAGGGCGATAATATCCGCTTCGATTTTCTCCTGGCTGAAAATGTTCCCGCCGGCCTCATAATCCCGCGCCTTACAATCGACGGCGCCCATCCTTTGACCCCATCCGGGCGAACGCGGGGTGATATCTATCTGCGGCCCGTACGTGTTGTCAATGGCCAACCCTCTCTGCCCTCCGCTTTGAAACTCGATGTACAGGTAGAGAATGTGCAGCAGGAGGATCCGGAGTCCCTCCTTGTGCAGTTGGCCTGGATCGCGCGCCGGCAGCTCACCCACAACTACAACGTCTCCCTCCGGCTGTTGGATCAAGAGGGCAGCTGGTATGCGAATTTGGATCGCCAGCCGGGCTATGGTTTCCTGCCCAGCAGTGGCTGGCCCCTTGGAACTGAAGTTAACGACTGGTTAGCCATGCCCCTGCCGCAAGATCTGCCGGATGACATTCCCCTGTTTCTCGTCTTGCGCCTCTATGAAGTTGAATCAGGCGAGGCTGTGCTCTCCCGGCGCCTGGGAGAAATAGTTATCCAGGAAGGGCAGCTCACGTTTACAGAAAACGAACCCAGCTTTGCTGCACCTGAGGGTCTAGCGCAGCTGCCGGCCACTTTCGGCGAAACGATTCAGCTCCGTGGATACCAAGTCGATCAGGCGGGAACCGATCTGCGGCTGACCTTATATTGGGAGACTTTGGCGGCCAACCAGCCCGACTACACGCGTTTTGTTCACCTCTTTGATCCTAAAACAGAAATGGTTGCCGCTCAGAACGATGGCCAGCCGCTCAACAATAGCTATCCTACCAGTCAATGGCTGGCCGGCGAAATCGTGGCCGATACGATCCTTTTCGATTTATCCGATATGCCTGCTGGTTCTTACCAAATTGGCGTTGGTTTTTATCGCCAGGAAGGGGATAGTCTCCTGCATCTGGCGGCCGTTAATTCAGAAACGCAGACCCCCTATTCCGGGAACAGGGCTGTTCTGCCTGATGAAATTGTCAAGTGAACACCGCTCTGCCCTTTGCCCTATGTGCTCCGTTAAGCTAAAGATTGCACAATATATTTTCACCTGACTTGCTCGCGAAGGTGGGCATCTATTCCTATGGATTCTCCCCTTCGTTGGAATGACAGGGGCAGAATTTTTCAAGAACTAGTTTAACAGAGCTCTAAGCTGCCCAGCCGATAAATCCGGCAGCCAGAATCCTTATTATGTAAAGTTCTGCCAGCCCGCTTGCGATAATTGATATTGGAAAAAAAACATAATTATCATCGCTGTAATCATTAAACAGGTGTTGACAGGCCGCCGTCCCTCTGATACCATGCAAGCTATCATGATTACTAAACGGTTCAGGCATCTCATTGGTTGCACGACGGAGCAAAGCGCTGCCGCTGCTGCCGGCCAGACCCCCGGTCTGGATTGTTGTGCTGCCTGATTCCTGCCGCTAAATCAGCTCCGACAACCGCCAGATTGGGATTAACCGGTCTGGCGGTTTTTTGTTGCTAAGATAAAATTCAGCGGACGAACAGGCTGTGGGTTTGAGAGCGCAGCGAGATCGCAATAAGCTGTTCCACCTAGGCAGTTAGAGCAGCAGCCAGGGCTCAGTTAGCATGAATAAACAGCACAGGATGTTCAATTAGAACAAGAGGAAGAAATGAAACCAACAACAAGTAACGAAATCAGGCGGGCGTTCCTGGACTTCTTCGATGAGTTTGGTCACGAAGAAGTGCCAAGTTCGCCCCTGCCTTTACATGACAATCCAACACTGCTTTTTACCAATGCAGGCATGAACCAATTTGCAAGCGTATTTCTGGGCAAGGAGAAGCGGCCGTATGTTCGCGCTGTTTCCTCCCAAAAATGTATGCGCGTCACCGGCAAGCATAATGACCTGGAAAATGTGGGTCCTTCCCCCCGCCACCATACGTTCTTTGAGATGTTGGGCAATTTCTCTTTTGGAGATTACTTCAAAAAAGATGCCATTCGTTTTGCCTGGGATTTTGTGACGGTCGTGATGGGTTTGGAACCGGAAAGGCTGTGGGCCACCATTTATACCGACGACGACGAATCATTTGAATTGTGGCAAGAATACCTGCCGGCAGACAAGATCTTGCGTTTTGGCAAGAAGGATAATTTCTGGGAGATGGGTGATGTTGGCCCTTGTGGCCCCAACTCCGAAATATTCTACTATATTGGCGATATGGAGAACTGTGATCCCACGCGCCTTAATGCCGATGATGATGAGGAGTTCTTGGAGTTCTGGAATCTCGTTTTCATGCAGTTCAACCGTGAAGAAGATGGCAGCTTAACGCCGCTGCCCAAGCCTTCGGTGGACACCGGGCTGGGATTGGAGCGTCTGGCGCGCATCATGCAGAAAACCGACAATAATTACGACACGGATCTGTTCTCGCCGGCTATGGATAGGGTGCAGGAACTCTTGGGAGATTCGGATGAAGAACGAGCGGAGAAGTATGTCGGCTACCGCGTTATTGCCGATCATGGTCGCGCCGCGACATTCCTCATTGGCGATGGCGTCCGTCCTGGTAGCACCGGAGCCGGCTATGTGCTGCGCATGCTGATCCGTCGTGCTGCGCGTTTCGGCCGTTCAATAGGCTTCCAGGAACATTTTTTGGCCGAGGTGGCGAAAGTATATATCGCTGAGATGGGTGAGGCCTATCCTGAGCTTAGGATTCATCAAGATCATATCTTACGCACCTTGACCCATGAGGAAGAACGTTTTGCCCGCACATTGGATTCGGCCATCGTGCGCTTATTGGAGATCATGGATGATCTTCGCCATCATGGTCAGCATCTCATCTCGGGAGAGGTTGCCTTCAATCTTTATGCAACCTATGGTCTGCCCTTAGAGATCACCCGCGATCTTGTCTATGGACAAGGGTTTTCGATCGACGAAGCGGGTTATACGCAGGCACGTCAGGCGCATGCATTGGCCAGCGGTTCCGGCGCCTTCGGCAGTTATGAGACCGACAACTCCGTTTACGGCGATCTCATGGCCGCGCTGGTTGACGAAGCGAAGCTTGAAGGTGGTGTAGAATACGATCCCTACTACGGTTCTGATATGTCTTCAGAAATCGTGGGTTTGATTCACGAAGGCCAACAGGTGACGACCATCCAGGCTGGGCAGAAGGCAGAACTAATCACCGCGGAGACACCATTTTACGTTGAAGCTGGCGGCGAAGTCAGTGATACCGGGCACATCGTGCTCCCTGAAAGTGGTGCAGAATTTTTTGTCGAAAATATGCACCAGCCTGTTCCTGGGTTGGTTGTACATGCCGGTCGCCTTCTTGCGGGTGAAATGAACGTTGGTGACGAGGTGCTGCTGCACGTGGATGAAAGCAGGCGCAGTGATATCCGCCGCAACCATACCGCCACCCATATCTTGCACAAGGAACTTCGATCCCACTTGGGCACGCATGTCGCTCAAGCAGGATCCCTTGTGGCGCCGGACCGGTTGCGCTTCGACTTTTCCCATGGTGAGGCGGTTGATAAGCAAACATTGACAGAGATTGAAAATGATATTAATCGCGCCATTCTCGCCAACCGCCCGGTGCGTGTCAATTATATGGATCAAAAAGAAGCCATCGGCCAGGGAGCAATGGCGCTCTTTGGCGAGAAGTATGGCGATATCGTGCGCACGATCGCCATTGGCGATGAATCTGGGGAGGAGATTTACAGTTTTGAGCTTTGTGGTGGGCTGCACGTATCTGAAACCAATGACATCGGGCAGTTCCTTTTCACAGGTGAAGAGGCGGTCGCGGCTGGCGTCAGGCGTATTGAAGCGGTTACGGGACGGGCAGCGCAGCGTCTAATTGCTGAAAGATTGGATACATTGGACCAGGTGGCACACCGCTTGAATGTACCGCTACGTGATGTTGAAATCCGGCTTGAAACGGTTCTTGCCGAAAACAAGTCGATGCAAAAGGAGATGGCAAACCTCCAACGCCGGCTTGCCCGTGCCCAGTTTGGAGATCTGCTGGGGCAAATACAGCAAGTTGCCGGTGCCAATCTCCTGGTGGCCCAGGTTGACGTCTCAACGGTTGATAACCTGCGCGAAATGGCAGATTGGTTTAGGGATAAAGTCGGTTCAGGTGCGGCCGTTCTTGCAACCGTCAGCAGCGGCAAACCCTTGTTCATCGCTACCGTGACCGATGATTTGATCAAGCGCGGCCTGAAAGCAGGCGATCTGGTTCGCGAGGTGGCCAAGATTGTCGGCGGCGGCGGCGGCGGGCGTCCCAATATGGCTCAAGCCGGTGGCACTGATCCGGAGAAAGTCCCAGCCGCTTTGGCGGCCGTTCCGGGTTTGGTCGAAATCGCCTTAAATAAATAGACCAGGTAGAGAAGATTTACTTAGCGTAAGGCAAACGAAGGGTCAAAGCGACCCTTTTTTGCTATTCTTAAGCTGTTATGGAAAGCAAGGGTAAAGTGATGGCCCTGGATCTGGGTGAAAAGCGCATTGGTGTTGCCATTAGCGATGTCACCCGGACGATTGCCAAGGCCTATGGCATGTTATCGCGTAAGTCACGGAAGGAAGATTTTCAGCGCTATGCCAACATCATCGCTGAACAAAAAGCGACGCTGTTGATCATGGGCCTCCCGATCCCGCTGAGCGGGGTGGAAGGGCAGCGGGCGGCCTGGGTGCGAGATTATACGACCGAATTAGCCCAATATATCACCATACCGGTTGAATTCTGGGATGAAAGCTTTTCAACAAAACAGGCGGAGGCCAGCTTGCGCGCCCGTGGCCGGCGGGGCAAGAAGATAAAAGAGCGCGTGGATGAGGTTGCCGCCGCCTTTATTTTACAGGATTATCTGGATGCGCATGCTGAGCGCGCAGCTTTATCTGGCGATTTATGACCAACAGCGAGCCCGTCCAATCCCGGCCTAGACCGGTAAAAAAAAGACGCATTGGCTGCCGGATCTATCTGTTTTTCCTGCTGGCGGCGGCCTGTTTGGTTGTTGTTGCCTTCGCTTGGTCGACGATGCGTTGGCAGACAACTGTCCGCAACAGTGGCATAAGCCCCCAGGAAGCTGATCCCAGCTTGAACCTGGCACAGCGCTTTTATTTGCAAAACTATCTCGCAAACCAGGGTGACGCCTTAAGGCAGCCGGCTGGCGATGCTGGAGAAACCCAATTTGAGATCACCGCAGGGGCGACGGCCGATACGGTTATCGCTGACTTGGTCGCTGCCGGATTGCTCAAGAATCCCACGCTCTTTCTGAATTACCTCCGCTACTATGGACTTGACTCAGGTTTGCAGACGGGGCAGTTTACCTTGGATGGAGGGCTGACGATCCCGCAGTTGGCGGCGCTTATCAGCGAAGGATCAGCTCGTAATATAACCCTGGGCTTCTTGCCAGGAATGCGCTTAGAAGAGATGGTTCAGCTTCTTGCTGTGACCACTCCGGCCAAAATCGATCCCGCAGAATTTCAGAGCTTGGTGACGCGCCAGCAGCGTTTTGATCTCAGCCGCTATCCTTTCCTAAACTCCTTGCCGCCTGATGCTTCGCTGGAAGGCTTCCTCTACCCAGGCACCTATATCGTCCCTCCTGATGCTAATGCGGTCTATCTGCTTGATCAGATGCTGCAAAACTTCGACCGGCATGTTACGCCCGCGATGCGCCAGGCGTATGGCGCCTACGGTTTGTCCTTATCCGAGGCGGTTACTTTGGCTTCCATAGTTGAAAGGGAGACGATGACTGAGGAAGAACGGCCGTTGGTGGCCAGCGTGTTTTTGAATCGCGTTCAGGCCGGTATGCCTTTACAGGCGGATCCCACCGTGCAGTATGCGGCCGGCTACCAACAGGCCGGGAATAATTGGTGGAAAGTACCCCTCACGCTGTCTGATCTGGAATACGACCACCCCTACAACACCTATGTGATTCCTGGCTTGCCGCCTGGCCCTATTGCTAGCCCAGGCGTGGAATCGCTGCAGGCAGTCGCTGAGCCGGCGCAGACAGATTTTCTGTTCTTTGTGCTGGACTGTTTTTCTGATCCCGTGGGACGGCACGTTTTCAGCCGCACCTACGATGAACACGTGGCCCATGTGCAGAAGTGCCAATGATCGCCCGATGTGGTGCCGGTTAGGCCGGTTGGGGGCAAACGTCCTCATGCTGCTGCTTGTGCTGGGTACCATCTCTGGCTGCCAGAGTGTGGCGCCGGTGGTCAAGGTCGGCCTCGTTGCTCCATTTGAAGGGCGGCACCGGGCAGTCGGCTATGATGTCTTATACAGCGCAAGGCTGGCGGTGAGGGAAATCAATGCTGCCGGCGGCATTAATGGCACGCGTGTTGCGCTCGTCGCATTGGATGATGGCGGGAGCGCGGAATATGCCCAGGCCACGGCCGAATCGCTGCTGGTCGATCCGAATGTAGTAGCTGTCGTCGGTCACTGGCTGCCGGAGACAACGGCCGCGGCCGCTCCGCTTTATACACAAGGCAGCCTGCTCTTTCTCCCCGGAGGTGCAGAACCTTTTTCTCTTTCCGATCCCGCGCAGCTCTCTCCAAAGTTTGTCGCCGCATACGAGGAAGTGACCCCTTTTGATGAATCTCCTGGGCCTCTTGCGGGTGCTTCTTATGATGCCTTCCAGCTCCTTTTTCAGACCTTGGCTGCAGCCCAAGAAACGGCCGGGCAGATTGATCGCCAATCTGTCTCCGCAGCCTTTTCTGAACTGCCATAGGCAAGCCGAAGAATATGACAGATCGATTTATTCCAGGCCTTGAGCTGAACCACAGATTTTATCACGAGGCTGTCAAACCTATTCTTGACGAGGAGTTCCCACAGTTACCATTTTCCGCTGCCCGCCTTGGCAGCGGCTCGGAGGTCTTAGGTTATGATACGCCGCTTTCCACTGATCATGATTGGGGACCACGATTCCAACTTTTTTTACGATCTGCCGATTATGAACTGTTTCAGGCAGAAATCGCGGAGCGGCTGCGCCATCGTTTACCCCCCAAATTCTTAGGCTGGCCCACCCATTTTGACGAACCGGATGACGAGGGTACGCGCCTGCTGCTGGAGACAGATGGGCCTGTGAATCATCGCGTTGAGATTTGGACCGTGCGTGGATTTTTTCTTAGCTATATGGCTTACGATCCGCAGCAGGCGCCAACCGTTTTTGACTGGCTCACTTGGCCTCAGCAGCATCTCCTTGGGGTTACCGCAGGGGAGGTATATGAGGATGGCTTGGCTGAACTGGAACCTGTGCGGCGCAGATTGCAGCAGTACCCGCACGATGTATGGTTATATTTATTGGCTGCCCAGTGGAGCCGCATTGGCCAGGAAGAGCACTTTGTCGGCCGTACCGGTGAAGTAGGCGATGAATTGGGCTCTAAGCTTTTGGCTGCCCGATTAGTTCATGACCTGATGCGGCTCTGTTTCCTGATGGAGAGAATTTATGCGCCATATCCTAAATGGTTTGGCTCCGCATTCTCGCGCCTTGCCAGTGCCGCGTCCCTGTCGCCAATCCTCGGCCGTATTCTTAATGCCCAAGATTGGCGGGAACGAGAAGAACAACTTTGCCTTGCTTATGAGTACGCAGCCGGAATGCACAACGAGCTGGGCATTACGGAGCCGCTGGCAGCCAATGCCCGCTATTTTCACGACCGGCCATACCGCATTATTGATGCAAGCAGGTTTGCCGGGGCCCTAAAGGCGGCCGTAACAGATCCGGCAGTCAAAGCAATCACTGTAGATATCGGTAGCATCGATCAATTTAGCCACAATACCGATTTACGATCCGATCCAACTCTTCACAAAAAGCTGCAATCGTTGTACAAATAGGGGTAGCACAAGGCGCAAGGAGTCACGGTGGTCGGGATAAAGTCTACTGGGTTTACCAGCCTGAAGCCGTCATATTATTGTAATCGCGTTGTGAGCCTATTTCTGTGCTGGTTTAATTTTAACTAGCTACTGTTTGGAGGAGGAAAGATAATGTTTCGACGACTGTTGGGTTTGATTATTTTGTTGGTAAGCCTGATCCTGGTTGTGATCCTGCTGGGCGGCGCCTTTTTTGTGGGGCAAGCCGTAGATGCTGTGGGAGAAGGGTTGAACGATGTTTTGGCGCTTACCTCGGAAACGCTGGGTACGGTATCAAAAACATTGGAACAAACCAAAGCCACAATTGCCGAGGCCAATAATGCCTTGGACACCGCTGCTGAGGCGACTGGCAATCTATCAGTGACGATGAATAACATGTCCCCTTTGATGGAAAGTACGACCAAGGTAGTGTCTGAAGACATCCCTGGCAATATTGAGGCGATCCAGGATGCGATTCCCAACATTGTCCAGGTGGCCGGTGTTGTAGATACGGCGCTGACTAAGCTCAGTAATTTCGGATACAGCGCCACAATCCCCATTCCCTTTAACCCGATCGAGTTGGAATTTGATTTGGGCATTGACTATGAACCGGAAGAACCCTTTGATCAAACGATTTCCGCGCTGGGGGATTCTCTGGAAGGCATGCCGGAAGAGCTTCGCTCGCTGCAGGGGGATCTGGAAACACTCTCGGGTGATCTTGAGCTGCTGGCAGGTAATGTGGACACCGCAGCCGGTGACATTGAGTCGATCAATGAACAGGTCGCTCTCTTTATCCCGATACTGGACGAATACTTGGCTATCGTGGGCCAGATCGATGATTCCCTGATGGGGGTCAGCGGACAGGTGGCAAGCCAGCTGGAAATGGTGAAGACCGCCCTAATTGCCCTTCTTGTATTTTTGTCCCTGACCCAGCTTGCGCCGCTTTACATTGGTTGGGAACTCCTTGCCGGGAAGCGGCCCGGGCAGGCTTCTGAGAAAGAAACGGCCGAAGCGCCGCCGCCTCCTGCACCGGAAAAGGCGCCCGAAGAACCAGTTCAGCCATCGCCGCAAGAAATGGAAGATGTGGCAGCGGTGGAAGTTGAGGAAGCGACGCAAGAAGCTGAACCAGCGACAATTGTTGAGCCGGTGGAAGAAGATCTGGCAGAGACTATTGTGGAGGCACAATCTGCTGTAGAAAGCCCAACAGTAGTTGATGACGCGCTCCAAGTTCCCGACAGTGAAGAGAATCAGGCGTGATTTCCTGCCTAAAGGCGAGCGCGACAAGCTTGAGGGCACTATTATAAAGGCGTATGAGCCATTGTAAACTAGCCATGTGGATCAGGTATGCGGCCGGGAAAACGGTAGCATTCTTGATCCGCATGGGTCATTTCTTGGCGGTTCTGCCGGTCGTCATTCTGTTTGTGCTGAGTGGTGTTGGATGCGCCACGGCGCCGGCAGAAGTAGCTCCCTTTCCATTAGCATCCCCATCAACCAGGCCCCTGCAGCCGACCCCGACCCTGGTGCCTGGGCTGCCAACGCCCCTGCTGCCGACGCCGCTGATTACCCCTTCTGCCCCGGCAGGCGAATTAGCGGCCAGGTTAACCCCATCTCCTGTCGCCGGGACGGCAACAGCAACCCCTGAGATATCGGAGCGTTTAGTATTGGGGAGTGACGCCCTGGTCTATGGAAACTACGAGTCTGCCATTGAGCAGTACAGCCAGGCGCTGCAGCAAGAAGCGGCTTTGGAACCGGCAGCGCAGATTGATACCCTTTTCCAATTGGGCGTCGCCTATCTGGCCGATGGGGAAGCCGGCGATGCAGCAACCATGTTTAACCAGCTGCTGGGACTGGCAGGCGATGATGCCCCCGCCGCCGCTCATTTTCATCTTGCTCAGGCGAGTATGTCGTTGGGTGAATATGAAACGGCCGTAGATCAATACCGCGCTTATCTCGATGATAATCCCGATATGGCCGCCTATATCTATCCGCTCATAGCCGAATCCTATCTTGCTTTAGGGGATAGTGAAGCTGCGCTGGGCGCTTATGAAGCTGCTCTGACAGGCGAATCGCATCGCCTAAATGAGTATGAAACCAGGCAAATCCTTGCTAGCTACTACCTTGCTGATGGCGATTATGCGGCTGCCATCGAACAGTATGATGCGGTCATTGAATTTGCCCAAACCACCAATACGAAGGGGCAGATGACCTATCTGGCTGGAGCAGCAGAATTACAGAACGGTAATGCGGATGCTGCCTATGGCCGTTTCCTCACCGGCGTTGAGGAATATCCGCAAGTCTATGAAACTTACCTGGGTTTGGTGGAATTGGTAAAGGCGGAGGTTTCTGTAGACGATTACCAACGCGGTTTGGTGGATTTCAATGCCGCGGCCTACGCGCCTGGCATTGACGCCTTTGAGGCCCATATCGCCTCAAACCCTGAGGATTATAAACCAGACGCCCATCTATACCTTGCCTGGTCTTATGAGGTTCTGGAAGACTTGGCCGCAGCCTACGCGCAGTTGGAATTGTTTGCAACATACGAGCCGGACGCCGCATTGTTTGAACAGGCGAAGATGCGATCGCGCTCTGGAGAAATAGAAACGGCGATTGATTTATACCAGCAGCTGCTAGAAGCTTTCCCTGATAATGAAGCTGCGCCGCTTGCGGCCTGGCAGGCAGCAGCATTAAGCGAACAGGCAGGAGATCTGGAATCAGCCGTCGAACAATACCGCAGCATAGCTGAAACTTACCCGGATCACGAAGATGCCGCGGAAGCGCTTTATCATGGCGGCTGGTTGGCTCAAAATAATGATGATCCTCAAACAGCGCTGTCGCTTTGGCAGCGGGCCGCCGAAGTGTACACGGAAAACGAATATGGCAGTGCCGCCCTGGTCAGGCTCCTGCGAGTTAACCAGGAGATTGAAGAGGATTTGCTCGCCGATATGCAAGATCTAGCGCTGAATAATCTTGCCGATCACTATTCCGCGCTGCGGGCTCGGGATATTGCCTCTGGCATCGAACCATTTGATCCCTCTCTACCTTTTTCACTCCCTGCTGCGGATGACACTGGTCAGGAGGAGGCGGAAACTTGGTTAATTGAGCAGCTTGACTTGTCGGCGGAGGATAATGTAGGTCCGCCAGGGGAAATGGGACCGGTGCTGCGTGAAGATGAACGGTTGTTGATCGGTGAAAAATTGTGGGAACTGCGCCTTTTTGAAGAGGCCAAGCTGGAAATGGAGGCGGTGCGCGAGGCGCGTGCTGATTCCCTCTTGGACAGCTACCAATTAGCGCTCTTTTTCCGCGATTTAGGCTTGTATCGTTCTTCCATCATTGCCGGGGCTACCATTCTCGACCTTTCTGGACAATCTGTTCTTGAAGCGCCACCTTTCATCGGCCGTCTCGCTTACCCCGCATACTATGCGGATCATATCCTGCCTCTAGCTGAGGCATATGATTATGACCCGCGCCTGCAATTTTCGCTGGTCCGGCAGGAGAGCCTTTTCGAGAGCTTCGCCCGCTCCGGGGCCGCGGCACAAGGGTTGAGCCAGGTTATCCCTGACACGGGTGCCTGGATTGCTGAGCGGCTGCAGTGGCCTGATTATGAAAATGAAGACCTGTACAAACCGCATGTTGGTCTGGAGTTCGGTGCCTATTACCTGTCAGAACAAATCAAAGCCTTTGACGGCGATATTCACGCCGCCCTGGCCGCGTATAATGCCGGCCCAGGAAATGCGGCGCGTTGGCACGATCAGGCAGGCAGCGATATTGATCAATTCATTGATGTGATGGACTTCTGGGAAACGACAACCTATGTCGAACGCATTTACGCCGGGTTTGATATATACCGCAGCTTGTACGGGCCCTAAAAAACGAAAGCCCCGCTTAGCCGGAGAGAGTATTCCAGGAATGGTGGTATTTCTGCAATCGTTCCAAATCCCGCTGGCTCAACGGATTGGGAAGGCGGCGAACATTCATATTATGGGTTAGGTCGGCGAGTTTCACGCGAACGGCCAGTGGATTTGACTTGATCCCCTCAATATACGCCTCGTAGCTCACGTTATCCTTGTTGTGGGTGAGCAGTGCCAGCGCCTCGATAACTGCGGTCGAGAAACCCATCGCGGCCAGATCATCCAGCGTGATGTCGCTGTCCTCGACCACATCATGAAGTACGGCCGTTATCATCTCTTCCTCGCTGTCCATTTGCAGCATCAGATGCAGGGGGTGCAGAATATAAGGCCTTCCAGAGCGGGTTGTTGCGCCTTTATGAGCCTCCAGCGCCACGGAAATAGCTTTCTCCAACAGATTCATAATATTTGACTCTTAGAATAAGAAGCGGCGAACAAGCCGCCACGTCAGGCTATGGTCGGACGTGGCCATCGCCAAATCCAACCCACTTATAGGTTGTCAGCTCTTCCAAACCCATCGGCCCGCGAGCGTGTAATTTCTGCGTGCTTACGGCTACTTCAGCGCCGAGACCAAACTGCCCGCCATCATTAAAGCGCGTGCTGGCGTTGACGAAGACGGCCGACGAGTTGATCGCATCGACAAAGCGGGAAGCATTATGCCAGTCATTGGTCAAAATACTTTCGCTGTGTTCCGTGCTGTGGGCATGGATATGTGCAATCGCCTCTTCAATGCCATCTACCACTCTGACACCCAGGATTAAGGAGAGCCACTCCTGATCGAAATCATTGGGACCGGCAGGGACGACTCTGGCCCCATGCCCGTTGCGCTGTAAAATGGCTAACGCCGATCCGCTGGCACGCAGTTCGACATCGCTCTTAGCCAAGCGTTTGGCGACTTTCGGTAAGAATTCGGCGGCAATCGAGGGGTGTACCAGGATCGTATCCAGCGCGTTGCAGACGCTTGGGCGTTGTACTTTGGCGTTCTCGACAATATCAACCGCGCTCGCAAGATCCGCGCTTTCGTCCACAAAAATATGGCAGATCCCGATGCCCCCGGTGATCACTGGTATGGTGCTCTGCTCTTTACAGAGACGATGCAGCCCCTGACCACCACGGGGGATTATCATGTCGATGTACTTATCCAACTTGAGCAGTTGGGTGACTAGCGCACGGTCCGGGCTGCCAATATACTGCACGGCCGATTCCGGCAGCCCCGCCTTTTCTAGGGCAGTTTGGATCACTTGGACCAGAGCCAGGTTGCTGCGCAGCGTTTCGCTCCCGCCGCGTAGTATTACAGCATTCCCGGTCTTTAAGCTCAGTGCTGCGATATCAATGGTTACATTAGGCCGCGCTTCGTAGATGACTCCCAGCACGCCAATCGGTATCCTGCGCCGGCTTAAGCGCATGCCATTGGGCAGCATGCGGCTTTCCAACTCCGATCCAACCGGATCCGCTAAATCAGCAACACGCCGTATATCCGCTGCCAGGCCGGCTATCCGATCTGGGTTCAGAAGCAAACGATCGACGAGAGCTTCGCTCAATCCATGACTGCGAGCGTCGTCGATATCACGCCCATTTTCGGCTAAAACCATACCGGCTTGCGCTTCCAATTCATCTGCTATGGCCAGCAGCGCCTGGTTTTTCCGTTCTGTCGTCAAAGTTGCCAAGTTATAGCTGGCTGCCTTCGCCAGCTTGCCTATTGCTATAAGGTCTGTCATTCTCAAACACGCTCCAGTCGATAAATCCTTACAAATAATAAACTGACTATCCAGATTCTCACATCAGAATGAGATCGTCACGGTGAACAGCCACTGAGCCATATACATAGCCCAGGCGTGATTCAATTTCATCTGAGCGGCAGCCTGCTATCTTTCGCAAGTCGCCGGCAGCATAGCGGGTGATGCCGCGCGCAAGGATCTTTCCCGCATTATTTTGCATGGTGATCATATCCCCTCGTGAAAAATCACCTTCTACATCGAGGATGCCTGCGGGTAGCAGAGATCGATCGTCAACACATAATGCTTGCTCTGCTCCGCTGTCAACCGTCAAACTGCCGGTTACTTTTGGTGCGGCAAATATCCAGCGTTTGCGATTAGCGAGCGGCACCTCTAAGGCCGGGAAACGTGTGCCAATGGATTCTCCCCGGACGGCGCGAATGATCACATCTGGGGCCTGGCCGGAAGCGATAATCACATCCGCCCCGGCGCGGCGGGCGGCGTCGGCCGCCTCTAGCTTTGTGGCCATGCCGCCAACGCCCAGCCCGCTGATGCTGCCGCCCGCGAGTCTCTGTAGGGTTTCATCGATCATATTGACTTCTGGGATAAGCTTGGCATCGGGATCTGTTCGCGGATCGGCCGTGAACAATCCCCGTTGGTCTGTCAGCAGCAGCAATAAGTCTGCACCAGCCAGGATTGCGACCAGGGCGGAGAGGTTGTCGTTATCGCCCACTTTGATCTCGGCCGTTGTTACGGCATCATTTTCGTTTATGACTGGCACAATGTCATGTTCTAGCAGCGCATTAAGCGTATCCCGCGCGTTGAGGAAACGGCCGCGGTTCTCAACGTCGCTCCGTGTCAACAAGATTTGGCCGACATGCGTCCCGTAGATGCCAAAGAAACGTTCCCACATCTGCATTAAGCGGCTCTGCCCCACTGCAGCCAACATCTGCTTGTTACGGAGCGTAGCTGACAATTGGGGAAAACCCAATCTTTCCTGGCCAACAGCGATGGCGCCAGAGGTACAGATTATAATATCTTTGCCCTGATTCTTGATTGCTGCGCACTGGCGCACCAGTTCTACCATGTGCGGCTGGTCAAGGCGAGGGGTTCCACCAGTGAGTACACTGGTGCCAAATTTTACGACGATACGTTCGTACATAGTATCAAAAAGGCCAGGTAATCGAATCGCTCCACCGATAGCTAATTCAATTACCTGGCTTATTTTCTAAAATTTCCAGAGAAGTGTGGATTTTACGCCAAACCGCCCGGTATCAACAAAGGTTATGAGTGATTATGCAGAATCAATCAAGCCCCTCGTACATCGCATCGATATCTTGCGCGAAATGTTCATTTACGATGCGCCGTTTAATCTTCAGCGTTGGCGTCAGTTCGCCGTCCTCCACTGTGAAATTGCGCGGTAGGATAGAGAATTTGCGGATATTCTCCACGCGAGCGAACTGCGGATTAACAACTTCATCAATGCCGCGTTGGATTTCTGCAATTAGCACAGGATTGGTATGCAATTCTTGGCCTTCAAGTCCGTGTTCGTCAGCAAATTGCTGCAAGGTTTCAGGTTCCAAGGTAATCAGAGCGGAAAGGAACTTGCGCCGTTCACCGATAACAACTGCCTCGGCTACCAGGGGTAAATTCTTAAGCGCAGCTTCAATGTTCTTGGGGGCGATATTTTTGCCGCCAGAGGTAATGATTATTTCCTTCTTCCGACCAACAATCGTCAAGAAGCCTTCTTCGTCAAATTTGCCCAGGTCGCCGGAATGCAGCCAGCCATCGACCAATGTCTCTGCGGTAGCTTCCGGGTCCTTGTAATAGCCCATGAAGACAATGCGACCCTTGGCCAATACTTCCCCATCAGGCCCCAATTTAACCTGCACTTCGGGGAATGCTTGACCGGTTGACCCGTATTTTGTAGCACCAGGTCGATTCCAAGTTGTGGGACCACAGCCCTCGGATTGCCCGTACTCCTCATAAATAATGATGTCCAGGCCGCTGAAGAATTCAAGTATTTCTGGATTTATCGGCGCGGCTCCGGAGGCTGCCATGCGTACTTCGCCTAATCCCAGCGCCGGCTTGACCTTGGAAAAAACAAGCCGGTCGGCCAATTTATACTGTGCTGCCAGTACTCCTGAAGGTTCTTCGCCCTTGTTTCTAAGTGCGGAAACGCGATGCCCGATACCCATTGCCCAACTGGCTATCTTTGCTTTTGCGCCGGTGGTTTCGGCCATACGCTCCTTAACCCCACTGTAAAAGCGCTCCCAAATCCTGGGCACGCCAAAGAAAATCGTAGGTTGCACTTCTTTCAGATTATCTGGCAGCTTGGCTATCGATTCGGCATAATAGACGGCGAATCCGGCCGTTGTGCCACCATGAATGGTGAACATCTGCTCCGCGATATGCGATAGGGGGAGGTAAGAAACCAATCGTTCGTTGGCTGTCAGGCTGAAAAGATCCAGCGCATGACGCGCTGTGAAAGCCAATGTGTCATGGGAAAGCATGACCGCTTTTGGCGGTCCGGTTGTGCCTGATGTATAGATTAAAGTGGCTAAATCTTCGGGATCAATGCCATTCATGCGCTCGTCAAAGGCTGACTCTTCCATCTCATCACCCTTAGCCATGAATGCTTCCCAGCTAATGGCGAGAGGATCATCGATCTCCGTGCCGCGCATCATGACCACGGTTTGCAGCTTTGGCAGTTGATCGCGGACGGAGTCGATTTTGGCCCATTGTTCTTCATTTTCAAGCAGCACAACACGGCTCTCGGCATGATCGACAATATACTGCACTTCTGGCGGCGAGTTCGTTGTATAGATGCCGGCACCGGCGCCGTTCACACCCATGGCTGCCAGCAGCATGATTGACCACTCAGGCCGGTTGAACCCAAGAATCCCGACGGAGTCTCCTGGTTCAATGCCCAATGCAATTAGTGCTCGCCCTGCCTGACGTACTTGATTGACATATTCGCGCCATGTTGTCGGAACCCAAGCAGCGCCAACTTTCTCGAAATAGGCGGGGGCATTGGGCCTGATACGGCCGTTATCATGTAAACGGTGAATAATGGTGTCTGCTGTCATCGAGTCCTCTCCCTCTGGATAACCAGGTGCCTGTTCAATTGTCACGTTATTCGGGATGATATGCTAAGTACTTGCTTGTTTTTATCACAGATGGAATATTTCAGCAATGAGGTTGTAGAGGATTAGAATACCCAGCCAGGTGGGCCGAGATATGGCCGGATCTCTTTTTCTTGTAAGACAAACCTGACGCTTTCTTCTAGAGTGATTTCCCCATCCGCCACCGCTTTTTCGTACTGCGTGGCCCAATGGTAAATCAGTCCACGCGCCCTACGCAGCTCGACAAGCATGATTTGTGCTAATGGGCCGCCCTGTTGCAGGAAACCTGAGCGTTTATAATCTTGTTCAATAAGCGAGCGGTCATATTCGACGCGGGCGATTTCAGCTTGCCATTTTTGTTGTGCGTCCCAGGTGAAACGGCCGTAACTCGGTCGCCAATCACGATCAAACGGGGCGCCGGCGGAGCCTGCATTGACGATCAACGTCTCATCAAGCTGGCGAATCACTGGTTGGTGCGTATGCCCTGTAACAAAAACGGATGGCGCAGGCGTAATGCGTTCGCGGAGCTCATCATCTGTCAGTTCAGGATAAATGCCATCCCGATTGCTGCGCATCGAAGCATGAATCACGCGAAACTCGCTGCTGTCTGGGGCAAACCAGCTAAACCGTTCCGGCATTGCGCGCAGCGCTTCTATCTCACCGTTCAGTTGTTGGTACGCGAAATGGACAAACCGGTTCATCTCAAAGGCCGGTCCTGAGAGATCAGGATTCGGCTGCCCGCAGCGCAGCAAAAAATCTTCGTGATTGCCGCGCAGCAGCTGCCAGCCATCACGCTCCCGTCTATCTAAAACAAAGTGCAGTGCCGCCTGTGAACAGGGGCCCCTATTGACAATGTCACCGTTTACCACCACCAAGTCTGGCTGCCACGCATCAATATGCTTTGCGACCGCATGCAAAGCGGGCATGTTCCCATGGATGTCAGATAAAACGGCGATCTTCATACAGGATTTCGCGATTAAATATCCAGATTGCGCACTTCACTGGCGTGTGTGGTGATAAAACGACGGCGCGGTGGTACCTCGCTGCCCATGAGCATATCGAAGGTGCGATCGGCGCTGACAACATCTTCAATCGTTACCTGCAGCAGTGTTCGATCAGCCGGATCCATTGTTGTTTCCCACAACTGCTGGGCGTTCATTTCGCCAAGACCCTTATAACGCTGCAGCCCATATTTCTTGTCTTTTAAGCTCTTCAGCAAGGCGGTGTTTTCCGCTTCTGTATAGGTGTAGTGAATCGTCTTGCCTTCTTTGACCGCATACAACGGCGGTTGGGCGATGAATAAATGTCCTTCCTCAATTAACTGCGGCATATAGCGGAAGAAAAAAGTGAGCAATAAAGTTCGGATATGGCTGCCGTCTACGTCGGCGTCGGTCATAATGATTACGCGGCCATAGCGCAGGTTTTCCACATCAAATGACTCTCCAATGCCTGTTCCCAAAGCGGAGATCATTGCTTTGACTTCATTATTGGCCAGGATCTTATCCAAACGGGCCCGTTCCGTATTCAGGATTTTGCCGCGTAAGGGAAGGATCGCTTGAAAGTGACGGTCCCGGCCTTGCTTGGCGGTACCACCTGCAGAATCTCCCTCAACGATATAAATTTCGGCGCGGGCGGGATCTCGTTCGGTACAGTCTGCCAGTTTGCCAGGCAGTGTCATACTCTCCAGAGCGCTCTTGCGCATGACCAGTTCACGCGCCTTGCGTGCCGCCGCCCGTGCGCGTGAAGAAGTAAGGCAGCGGTCAATGATGCGTTTAGCATCACGTGGGTTTTCTTCTAGGTATACGGTTAACGCTTCTGCTGTAACGGAGGAAACGGCGCCGCTAACATCCGCGTTCATCAGCTTAACCTTGGTTTGGCTTTCGAACTGTGGATCAGGGTGCTTTACACTGACTACGGCCGTCACGCCTTCGCGCGTATCATCGCTGGAGAAATTGCGATCTTTCTCCTTGAGGAAATTGTTCTTGCGGGCGTAAGAGTTGATGACGCGGGTTAATGCCGTGCGCACACCGGTGAGGTGTGTGCCACCGTCTGGCGTATGAATTGTGTTGGCAAAAGCGTACTCGGATATGGCGATACCATCGGTATATTGGATCGCAACTTCCACGTCGATATTATCGACTTCCTTATGGGCATAGACAGGTTCATGCAGCCCTTTGCGATTGCGATTCAGATAACGCACAAACGATTTGACACCGCCATCGAAATAGAAGTTCATCTCTTTCAGAGGCGCATCTCGTTCATCGACCAGCTTCAGATGGACGCCGCTCGTGACGAAGGCCATCTCGCGAAAACGATTTACAAGGGTTTCGAAACGGTAAACCGCCTCCTCTTCGAAGATTGTTTCATCAAACTTGTAAGTTGTTTTGGTACCTTTAGCCTCGCCCCTTTTTAGTTTTCGTACCTGCTCGACCGGTGTTACGGGGATGCCGCGCTCGTATCGCTGCTGCCATACATAGCCGTCTCGTTTGACTGTGACTTCCAGCCACTCTGAAAGTGCATTTACAGCTGCAGCACCTACGCCATGCAGACCACCCGAGACTTTATAGGCGGCGTTGTCAAACTTGCCACCAGAATGCAGGCTGGTGTGAATAAGTTCCAGAGCAGATATTTTCTCGGTTGGGTGAATATCGACCGGTATACCAATACCATTATCTATGACCGTGACACTGCGATCCGGATGAATCATTACTTCAATCCGATCACAGCGACCGGCCAGTGCCTCGTCAATTGAGTTGTCGACAATTTCATATACCAGGTGGTGCAGCGCCTTCATATCGGTGCCGCCAACATACATACCTGGCCGGCGCCTAACAGCTTCTAAGCCTTTTAATACTTGAATGCTGCTGGCATCGTATTTGGTTTTGTTTTCTTTTGTTTTTGCTGCCATTTCTTAATCCAGTTTCGAATAATTGAACATTATTTGTTTAGTTACCGCTTTCATGTGACGATCGGATCTCAAATTCAGCTTCCGGATCGAACATAACCGCGTATCTATCTCGATAAAAAATGAAGATCGTCGCGACAAGCGCCGTACTTACAAAGGCATGCCCCACAATATTTACTAATGTTAACCAGCTGCCGTTTTCAACGCTGAACAGCAGCCAATCCAAGATGGCGCCGATGACAAAAATGAAAAAGAGCAGGTACAGAACGGAGGGTAAATAGCCCTGTACCAGGCGCACACTTTCGACTATTGCCCGCAGCACAGGACGGCCGTTCAGAACAATGCCAAATGGTGCCATGCACAAAGTGATCACGACCCAGGCAATGATTAATGGTGCTACCAATAGGGCAATTGATCCCTAAGGTGTTGTTGATCAAATAGAGAATCGTCCCGATAAAAATTAGGGGTATGTACAGAGCAATAATGACGAATAAGAATATCAGCGCAAGTCCAATTAGACGGAGCCAGCTCGATAAGATCCGTTTGCTCCAGTGACCGGCGCTAAGCGGAGGTATCTGCTCGCTGACGACCGAGGCAATCAATGTGTAAAACAGAGCAGTCAACAGCAGCCCGGCTAAACTGAAAACCAAGAACAGCCCTAACCACGTTGACCAATTGTTTACATCGTAGAATTGTGCGGCCAGAGGGGTTACCTCGGGTGCCAATCCTATCATCAAGGCCGGCACACCAATTAGCTGTACGGTAAGCGATGTAAACAGATTAGTGTGAGGCGCAGCGTCAGCGAGCTGCGTACCAAGCTCAAGCACCTCTGCTTCCGCGGGGAGTAGTACGAGCAGCTGCTCTATCAATTCCTGAAACCGCAGTCGTGGACCCAGCCAGTAAAAGACGTCCAGAATTACAGGAACTATCAGCAGCCAGAGGTGCCTGGCTGTCAGATCAAATCCGGCAGATATTGTGGCGAAAATGCCCGGTAAAGTTGTTGTGCTTTCTTGTTCGCGCATGGTTCTGAACTGCTCAATTTTACCATAACTAGCTCATATGAACTAACAAAATGCGGCCCGCGGCCACGAAGCTAATCGAACGCTTTGAAAGCTGTGGCAGCGGTCGGAAACCTTCGCTGCAGCTACGGTGGAAATAATCAATGACCCCAAATTGTCACTCAATTATTACGTTTAGAAAACAAACTTGGTATACTGTGCACGATGTAAGATACTTGTATTGTAGGTTCTCTAAACTATATGGAAACCTGCGAACTGCCGCAAACCACGATTGAATCTAAATGAGGAGTTTGGATCGTCATAGAGTGATTGGTTGCTATGTTGATTTTCCGCTCCAAGGTAACAGGAGAACTTTTCCATGAGTGACGTACAGGAAATTGCCAACCGCATTGTCGAGAATGTTGAACGGGTCATTGTTGGAAAGCGCCAGTCGGTCCAGCTTACTGTTCTTGGTCTTCTCTGCCAAGGCCATATCCTCATCGAGGATGTCCCTGGCGTTGGAAAGACTGTGTTGGCCAAGTCGCTGTCCAAATCGGTTGGCTGTCGTTTCCAGCGCATTCAATTTACCCCTGACATGCTGCCAAGTGATGTCACCGGGGTCTCCGTATTTAACCAAAAGACCTTTGAATTTCAATTTAGACCAGGTCCCATCCATGCACAAATTGTTCTGGTGGATGAAATCAACCGCGCGACGCCGAAGACACAGTCGGCATTGTTGGAAGCTATGGAAGAGCGCCAGGTGACGGTTGATGGACAAACTTTCCCGCTGGGACCGCCCTTTATGGTCCTGGCCACACAAAACCCTATTGAGTATGAGGGCACATTTCCTTTGCCGGAAGCACAGTTGGATCGCTTCTTGCTGAGAATTCGTTTGGGCTATCCGACGAAGGAAGAGGAGCTGGAAGTGCTCGATCGCCAGCGGCGCGTGCACCCTATTGATGGGATCGCACAGGTTGTTTCAGTCGAAGAGTTGTCAGAAGCACAAGCTGACATCAAGGAAATCTATGTTGATGACCTTGTGAAATCCTACGCCGTGGACTTGGTACGTGAAACACGGAAGCATCCCGACGTGTATCTTGGTTCAAGTACACGTGGTGCTTTGGCTTTATACCGTTTAGGGCAGGCAAGGGCGGCAATGTTTGGGCGGGATTATGTACTGCCGGATGATATTAAGGCCCTGGCTGCCTCTGCCTTGGGACACCGGATCATTGTTGGGCCAGCGGCGCGCATTAAGGACATCGAACAGGAAGCAATTGTTGAAGATATCTTGGCCAGAGTTCCGGTGCCTGGTGCACAAGTGATGCCAAAGTAAAAGATGCTGCACCATCGACGCACGGCCGTTTTTGTGATGGCCTTCGCCGCCCTGATAGGCGGACTGATGACTGGGCGTGATTTGTGGTATAACCTGGTCTACTTGCTTGGATTGTTGCTAATCCTATCTTTTGTTTGGGCCTGGATCAATATCACGTGGCTGCATCTGTCGCGCGTCACACGAACAAGACGTACACAGGTTGGCCGTCCGCTTGAAGAACGATTCGTCGTGCGCAATACCAGCATAGTGCCCAAGCTTTGGCTGGAAGTGCGTGATTTCGCCACACTACCTGGCCATTTTTCCAGCCGAGTAATCAACAGTCTGGGACCGCGGCGCAGTTACACATGGCGTGTTACCACGACCTGTCGCCAGCGAGGGCGCTACCAGCTTGGTCCCTTACGTCTCCGCACCAGTGATCCGTTCGGGCTTTTCCCCATGACCAAGGAGTTGGCACCGACGACCAACGTCGTCGTCTATCCCCTGACCGTTGACATTCATCGTTTTGCTTTGCCGATTGGGATATTGCCTGGTGGCGATGCGCTGCGCAGGCGGACACACTACGTCACGACCAATGCATCTGGGGTCCGCGATTATGCGCCAGGTGACAGTTTCAGCCGCATCCATTGGCGGAGTACGGCGCGGCGCAATCGTTTGATTGTTAAGGAATTTGAGCTTGATCCGCTGGCGGATATTTGGATTGTGGCGGATATGGCCGTGTTTGGCCATGTTTCGCCGCCGCCGGAGCCGGCACCCTCTTTATCTGATCTGCCTCCTTGGATGGTAATGGATAAATTCGAGCTGGCCAAAACAACCGAAGAGTATACGGTAACAGTCGCCGCTTCCCTGGCCCAATTTTTCCTTCGCCAGGATAGAGCCGTGGGTATGCTGGCTTACGGGCAGTCGAATGAAGCCGTCCAGGCTGATCGCGGCAGCCGCCAGTTAAATCGCATATTGGAGACATTGGCCGTCTTACGCGCGGAAGGCCAGGTGCCTGTATCAGATATGATTCAGGCGGAAATGCACCTGATGCCGAGGGGGACAACCGTTGTTGTGGTGACCGCAGACCCTAGTGAAAAATGGGCAACGGCCGCGCGCGAACTCATGCGCCGCGGATTGCGCGTGGTGACAGTTCTGATCAACCCAGCTTCCTTCGGAAGTACGCGTTCCTCTGAACCATTGATGCGTTTGCTCCATGCCAACGGCATGGTTACTTATCTGGTGAATTGTGGAGACAACCTGACCGGCGTCTTGAGCAGTGGCAATATTCAATCTGCTCAATTTGTCATCGCCTGATCAAACATCCGCAAACATACCGCCTAATCCACTTCACTTAATTCTTGCTGACGGATCTAGAATACTGTCAGAGGAATACTCATGCCCGGCTGCTCGTTTGCGGCGTGTAATGTCCTGCTTTCAGCTAATTTACCGGACATACTCCAAGGTCCAGCATGATTGACCAGCACGTGAACGATTTTACCTTTGTGATTGCCCTTATCATTGAAAAAGACCAGCTTGTTCTGCGGATTACGGCCGCGCCAGCGTCCCTTGTGTATACCTTCGACGAGGACTTCCTCTGTCCGGCCAACATAGTGGCGCATCTTTTCTTGCAGGAGTTCTTTCTGCAAAGACTCTATGGCATGGAAGCGGCGTCTTTTTTCTTCATCCGGCACATCATCGACCATCCGGCGCTCACTGACGGTGCCGGGGCGTGGACTGTAACGAGCGAGATGGATTTTGTCTAGACGCAGTTCAGCCAGGATATCATAAGTTTTCTGGAACTGCGCGGCCGTTTCGCCCGGAAATCCGACAATGATATCACTGTGAATGGCGGCATCCGGGATCAGATCGCGCACGTGATGGATCAGTTCGCGGTACTGCTCACGCGTATAGCCCCGTTTCATATTGCGTAGGACTTCGTTATCACCCGCCTGGATTGGGATCTCTATCTGCGGCATCACCTTGGGCAAACCGGCGACGGCATGTAGGATCCGATCGGTCATGTAATTAGGGTGGCTGGTTAGAAAGCGGATGCGTGTCAACCCCTCAATATCGTTGATCACGGTCAGCAAATCCGCGAGGTCTGGGCCATCGGGCACATCATATCCATAGCGGTCCACAATCTGGCCCAAAAGCACCACTTCTTTGACACCCTGGGCAACCAGGAACGAACTTCAGCGGCGATAGCGCCAATAGGACGCGAGCGTTCAATGCCGCGCTGCTGAGGAATAATGCAGAATGAGCAGGCATGTGAGCAGCCCAAAACAATGGACACGGGGGCTGAGACGAGATTGGCCGCGCTGATCAGCGGGTAATATGACTTCCCCATCTTGAAGACGGTGTCGTTCGGCCGTTGAAATTTGTTCCATAGCGTAATCATCTTCCTGGCGAAGGTGCGTGATCAGCGGTACGCCATCGGTCGAAGGTTCCATAAACACATCGACAAAAGGAAATTTATCTTCCAAGGCTTGGTTTCCGCGCACACCAACAACACAGCCCATGACAGCCACCGTTACTTCAGGCCGTCTTTCTTTCATTGGACGCAGGCTGTGCAGCTTGTTATAAGCTTTATCTTCCGACTGCTGGCGGACGGTACAGGTCTCCAAGACGACGACATCCGCTTCTTCGGCACTGGGTGTCGAGCTGATAGCCGAGTTTTTCAAGCTCCGTTGCCACGCGGCGTGCATCAGCGTAATTCATTTGACAGCCAGTTATCCAAAAGTGATATTTCTTCGTCATATGTATCCAATCATTGTGACGCGGATCGGCCAGGGATTTGACAAATGCACTTTGATCCCCCACGTCAAATTGTGTTCGCTTTTGATATTGCCAGGATGGTGATTTCTGGAAGGCGAAATTGGATTCTATCTCCTGAAAATTGGGGCGTCAAGAACTCATTCGCTTTCTCAGGAGCCTGGATGAGCATGGCCTTCAGCCGCAGACGATCTTTATGCGTCAGAGGAAGCCTCATCTACCCACAGTGGTGAAATCGAAATAATTGCACGCCTTGTTTCCATCGTCCTGAATATCAAAACCAGTTTCCATTAATAGGTCTTCCCACTGGTTTTGGCTGTAATAACGGCCGTCTCTTGGGCTGCGCAGCTGAAAAAAAGCATTGATATATTCAGCAGACTCACGTAGTTTGCGTGCCTTTTTTCCCCGCAAGCGCGTGCCGGGAACGGACAACGTCCTAATCATGAGCGAGCCTTGGGGGCGAATGATACGTGACGCTTCCAACAGCCACGCCGTGGTATCTAGCAGCTCATGAACTATGTGGACGCAAATCACAAGATCGAAACTTCCGTCCTCATACGGCAGATGATCGGGGTCGTGGGCGGTGTAGATGATAGGGCTGCCATGAGCATTTGCGGCCGCCTCTGTGCACTTACGCGCCTGTTCAGGAGAGCGGCATACGGCCGTGAGGTGGCTGACATGCGGGGCGAACTGCATGGCCAGGCTCGGCATTGTCACCTGCCAGTAGCAGGATGCGCCAATCTGGTTTAGGCGATATGAACGCTGCTAATTCACCTTGAGTTGTTCTTACATTTGGCATTATTTCTTGGCAGCTATGGGCTGATCAACGGTTAATCCAACTTGGTGAAGTGCAGCTGCCGCTGCTGCTCTGGATAAGGTGTAGGGCACCGGATTGTGGCGCATACATGCCGACGAGACCGTGGTCAAGCATCATCGCCAACCATTGGCCATCGGCCGACCAATCATAGGGCGGGAAGGGCGGGAAATCAGCGCCAATAGTCAGGAAGGGCGTGGTCGTGTCGCCGGCAAAATCGTATACATGGAGCAGTGCATTCTCTTGCCGGCGATCCGGATCATCGACATCGTTTCCGGTTAACAGTAGAAACCGGCCGTCTGGAGATACGCTTAAGGTATGGTTGGCTCTATAACCGGCACTTAGCAAGTGCTTTGCCTGTCCAGAACTGCGGGTGTAGGAAAAAATATGCGCTTGTTGATCCCAGGCCCCAAAAGCTGCCACTAATAGGAGGTCGGGATCAGTTGGATGAACCATGGCATAATAGATCCAGAAGAGTCTTTCAACAGGTGCCTCATCGGGAAAGGCTGTCAGAAGGTCATCTGTGCTCAACAGAGTTTGTGGTGTGTCCTACCCCTGCGCGGGAAAAAACGATCTTTTGCGATGGTCGGGTGAAACGGCCTTCCCCACCTTCGACATAAGCAACCGTCTCATTATCCAACCAAAAAGGTGCGTGGCCCTGACCTACAGCTGTGAGCTCGGCGACCTCGGTCACCGGTGCGCCTTCTATCAGCGTCTCGCGACGCGCATGATAAAGTGACAGATTTTGCGCCGCAGCCGATGGGTCAAATAGGATAGTGCGTTGATCGCTTTGTAAAAGGCCCAATTGGGCAATTCGGTTGATCACCAAAAATGGCCTGCGATCCGTCAGGTGACCAAACTGGGATGCCCGGCAATATCTGGCTGGCACAGCCCACCTCGTCCTGGCATGTGTTCAAATCAAAAAGCGTGATATCGGCGTTCCGTCCATCAGGGGGAAATACATAAGCTGTTAAGCCGGTTCCGGTTGGGTCGGTTTGACCAAAAGAGACAGAATATTCATCACTTGTGCCAAGGATAGGATCTAAGTGTCCATCATGCCAGATACCTGCTTGCCAATGGCCATCGTCCGCAAGCACCTCCAGCAGCAGCAGTTTATCATCCCCAGGGAGTGGGTTCATGAAAAGATGGTTTGGTGAGCTGAATTCTTCTTGCCAGGAATTCTCGGCTACATGGTAGCGGATTAATTTGAAGAGCCTGCCATCCGGCACTTCTTCACTGCTTGTATGGCAGATGAGCTGTAAGTCTTGCGCTGGTTGTTGACCGGAGAACCCGCTGCCGCCCTGTGCAGCTTGAGGGTAAGCCTGCAGCCAAAACTGGCGCATCAGGTCGCTGTGCAGGCTGCTGTTACTGCTTTCATACTGGTTTGAGAAGGAGCCATTAAGCCAGCCTAAGAAACTGCCCCGGCGCAGCAGTTCCCGTTGTAACGATGATGGGCTGATCGCTGGATCTGCTTGAAGGAGGTAATCCACCATAGTATAAACACGCCATCCTTCCTCGCCCGACAGGTCATCTGGATCAGCACTCTGCCACAAACTTGCCAGATCGGTCAACTGCATCTGTTCATCTCGGATTCGTTCGTAGTTATCTGCAGTGACTGGCCATGGCTTCAAGGAAAGCTGGTCAAGCTGGAAGTCCACCAAAGCTTGGAAAAAGGGAAGCTGCTGGCAGCAAGTGTAGCCAACAAAGCGTGAGACGAGCGCTGTTACCATTTGGGATGCATAGCCGCGAAAGAGTGCTTGCTGCCCCGCTTCGTCTAGCGGGATGCCGACGAGCGTTGGCGCCGGCAGTATGATATGGAAAGCATCGTTAATTTGCCCAGCTGCCTGGGGAAGGGCGGCTGCCGCAAGCGCTGCCGGATCGGTCGAGAAATGAATCTCTACCTGTCTGCTGTCCGGGCACTCGATATCATCTAAGATGCGGCACATCTCCTCCAGCTTTCGTTCCAGATCGGGCAGCATGCGGCGTACAATCGTCTTATCCCGTGCAGGGTAGCTAATGCTGAGCTGTGCGCCTTGAAACAATTCGGTAGTTCCCCAAAAATCGCTTTCGGGCGGCGCGAGGAGCCACCGTTCCTGGCCAAGCCGGTAAACGGCCGTTGCTTGCAGCGTAATCGTTTCGGTCAGGCCGGAACCAATATCGATGGTGAATGGCTGTTCCGAAATCATCTCCGCTTCGAGCATATCAGGAGAAAAAATGATATTGAGGGCGGCGTCTTCTGCAGCCAGTTGCGGCTGGCGAACACTCTGCAAATGGAGGCCAAAGGGGCTGCGATCTTGCAGCAGACCCGCTTGAAAAAGTTCGCTTTGAGCAGCGGTCCACGCGCTGTCCCGGCCCGAAAGGACGGATAAGAAAAGCTCGCTGTCCTGCTCTGACTCGGCGATTTGCAGCAAATTGTGACTGGAGACAATGTCAGCGCGCATGGCTTCGTTGTTCGACTCAATCCGGCGGTTAGCCTGACGTAGGACCACCGCTGTTGCTCCCGCCAGCAGCAGGGCAATCAGCAGAAGGACGGGCCAGCGACGTCGCGTACGGGAGGTTGGCTGCACTTCATCGTCAGCAGGTAGGTCCTCCCAGACAACATCATCTTCTGCCTGCCAATCAAATTTATCTGACATATTCTTTCAAAGAACTGGGCCGTTCGTGACATAGATACGTGATTTGCCTGTGCACCCTAGGACGAGCTGCCCAGTTATGAGTTGGTATGTCTACTTTATAATTTATTGATCCATGCGGCAAAGATGCAGCGCGGTTACTCATGCACAACCAAGCGCTGTTTCTGTTGCGGCGGTTCCTTCTCCATTCCCAACACGGTGGGGCTAATCCCCATTTTGTGTGATTTCCAGATAATCCGTATACCCGCCAATGAACGAAGTCAACTGCCCATCTCGCAGTTCGACGATATTGTCCACAACTTTATCGAGGAAGTAGCGGTCATGGGAGATGACCAGCACGGTGCCGACGAATTCATCCAGCGTCTCTTCCAAGACCTCGATGGCCGGGATATCGAGATTGTTGGTCGGTTCGTCCAGCAGAAGCAGATTTGGCCTTTCCAGCACCAGTTTGGCCAGCTGCAATCGGCTGCGTTCGCCGCCGCTCAGCTTGCCGATGGGCTGCTGCATCTGATCGTAGGTAAATAAGAAAGCGCAGGAGGAAGGCAACGGCCGTTTCGCGGCTGACCGGCGCTGTTTGCCGGATTTCACTGATCAGATCCTGCTCGTTGTTCAGCGTTTCCTGTTCCTGGGAGTAATAGCCGATCTTGATACTGGGTCCGATTTTGATTTCCCCGCCGCTGATGCTTTCCGGATCCAGGAACTGTTTAAGCAGCACCGACTTTCCGGCGCCATTGGCGCCGACGAGCCCGACACGTTCGCCATGCCAGAGGGTCAGGTTGAGATCTTGGAAGAGATACGCGGCCGTTTTCGAACTGCCGCGTCACATCGACCATTTCCAGCACTTTCTTGCTGCCGCGCCAGCCGGCCAGGTTAAGCTTCATCCGTTTTGACTCGCTGACCTTTTCGACTTTGTCCATCTTCTCCAGCATCTTGCGCCGGCTGCGAGCCTGCTTGATATGCCGTTCATTGACGACCATTGATGCCCACAATTCGAAACGTTTGATGGCCGCTTCAATTTGGGCGATCTCCTTCTGCTGTGCCGCATAGAGCTGCTGCTGCCGCAGACGACGAATCTCCCGCTCACTGGCATAGGCGCTGTAGTTGCCATGATAGAGGGTGAGCCTGCCGTTTTCCAATTCGGCAATATGCGTGGCGATCCCATCGAGTAAATACCGGTCGTGGGAGATGATCACGACGCAGCCATCATAGGCGCGAATGATCTTTTCCAGGTTGCGCTTTGCCGGGAGATCGAGGTGATTATCTGGCTCATCGAGCAGCAGCAGCTCCGGTTCTTGTACCAGCAGCTTGGCGAGCATGATCAGCTTCTTTTGCCCGCCGCTGAGATGGCCGGTCAATGTTTCCCACTGCGCTGGCATCCAGACCCAAAGCGGTCAATGTCTCGCGCACTTTACTGGCATAGCGTGTGCCTTCCAGCTGTTCATAAGCTGGCAAGCATTTTTTCATGCTGGCGCATAACTTTCTCCAGCGCTGCCGGATCTCCATATACTTCCGGCTGGCCCATCCGTTGTTCCAGACCTTCCAAGATTTCTTTCGATTTCGGCCAGCTGCGGCATGGCCGTCATCGCTTCTTGCAGCACAGTGCGTTCCGCCGGCAGAGACGGTTCTTGTTCCAGACGCCCCCAAGTCAATCCTGGCTTGCGAAAAATATTGCCGTTGTCGACGCTCCATTCGCGCGCCATTATTTTCATCAGGGTCGATTTCCCAGCGCCATTTGGCCCCACAAGACCAATGCGTTGGTCTGCGCTGCAGTTCCCAACTGAGATCGTCGAAAATCAGTGTGCCGGCCAGGCTAATGCCGATAGAATCGAGATTTAGCACAATTTCGGCCATATCATTTCTCCATAAGAATTGAACGAATAACTCAATCGTTCCGCCAGCCACAGATTCTCCGTTTGATGGTGACTATCGCTGCCGTTATTCTGCATCTAAAACAAAAAAGTCGAGGCGTTTGTTGCGCCTCGACTTATCAATTTACCAAGTATATGGTTTACATAAAATTCATCCAGGAGGCGCGTTTAATGAAGGCGACGCCAGATTCGGAGCCGATAATGCCCAAACGAAATATCGATTGGGAGTGACCCGTAAAGTAAACCATAGGCACAGAATAGCTTAAGTTGGTCTGACACGCAACCTCGAAAGTTGGTCACTTTGGCAAGTATTATTTACTGTTTTCCATTTCCTGACTATACTCTGCCTTATGCGCGTAAAGTGGCTTGTAATATTCTTTCTCCTACTCTCTCTTAATCTCTCAGCATGCGATCTGCAGAAAAGCGATGGTGACTCAGAAACGGTTGAGGAAGCCAACCCCGCTACAGCAACGCCAAACGTCATAGCGGAGCTTGGCCAAATCACGCCAGTTTTTGAGGTACCGGCGACCGCAACCCCGGCGGCTGTCGATCTTAAGGTGTGGATCCCGCCGGTGGTGGCCGTACGTACCGAGGCTGGGGCACAGACAATGGCCGATCAGTTGGCCGAATTTAATATCAACAACCCGGACATCGTGATTCGTGTAGAGCAAAAACGAGTGCTCGGTGATGGCGGTATACTAAGTTATCTGCGCACAGGGCGGGGTGTTGCGCCTGCTTTTTTGCCCGATCTGATCGCTATCCCGTCAGAATTGCTCCCTACAGCAGCCAATGAAAACCTCATTTTCCCGCTGGACGATATGTTGGATCCCGACTTGTTAGACGAGCTCTTCCCACCAGCGTTGGAAATGGCTCGTCCCGATGAGAGGACGCTTGGCTACCCATTTGCGCTAATATGGCTGCCTCATTTGGTTTATAACAACAACGCCTTGACAACAACGCTGCCGTTAACCTGGAGCCGGTTAATATCAGATACAGAACGGAGTATGGCGTTCGCGGCAGACGGCATAGATGGCGCGCTGCTCGCATTACAGTTTTATTTGGATGCCGGAGGCACTGTTGAAAATGATCTGGGCCAACCCGCATTGCAAGTGGAGCCATTGACAATCGCCCTCCGTGCATTGGAGGAAGGCCGGGAGAGTGGGTTTTTAGTGGCAGAGAGCAGCAGCCTAAGTTCGCTCGATCAATCATGGCAGCTTTTTCTGGGTGGCGGTGCGAATATTGTGCGTACCTCTTCCGACCATTTCCTAGGCGAAACTACGGCTGGGCTGCCGTTGGAATTCACCGTGACACCTGGTATCGATCGACCGCTGACCCCATTGGCTGGCGGATGGGCGTGGGCAATCAGCACATCGGATCCCGCACGCCAGGCAGCAGCGTATGAATTGATGCTGGATTTGGTAGAGGTCTCTAATCTAGGGCCTTGGAGCCAGGACAGCAATATATTGCCCGCGAGACGGGATGCATTGGCCACATGGACGGGTGATGAACTCTATATCGGTTTTGTACAACAGGAATTGGAGCGGTCGCAGCGATTACCCGTCGCTACAAATAGCAAGTTTATGACCGTACTTGGCGATGCTGTTTTTCAGGTGGTTTCTGGATTGAAATCAGCACAGGAAGCGGCGGAAGATGCTGTTACAGCCCTGCAACAGTAGCAGTTCAAAAGAAATGTCGCATATTGCTTAGGGGAATATATGCTACGGTATCAAGAATATAGACAGCATGTGGAGCAGTTAATGGCTGCTGCATTGTCTGCGGCCGATCCTGCTGCGGCGGTCGGAAGATATCTGCGGCGAGACAGGTGGAATCCTCACCATTGGCAATCTGACCCATGATTTGGCCACGGGCCGTGTGTTTCTCGTCAGCGTTGGTAAAGCGGCCGCTGCCATGGCGGAGGCGGCGATAGATATTTTGGGTGATGCGCTGCATTCGGCCGTCGTCATTAGTAAAAAAGGGAGCGAAACGGCAGCAGCGCTTGCCGATCGACAACATCCCTCGGTCATGCTGCTGGAGGGCAACCACCCTGTTTCGGGCGCTGAAAGCGTCCGGGCAACCCAAGTGGCTATTCACATGCTGGCGCAGACCAAGGTTAATGATCTGGTGCTTTGCTTGATATCAGGTGGTACCTCAGCCTTGTTGACTCTCCCGGCTGTTTCATTAGATGATTGGCAGGTTTTAAACAGCGCCCTCCTTGCCAGCGGTTGTACGATCAATGAATTTAACACGGTGCGCCGCCAGCTGGATCGTGTGAAGGCGGGTGGGTTAGCGCAAATGGCAGCCCCGAGCGCGTGCGTGAGCCTCGTGCTTAGTGATGTAGTTGGCAATCCGCTGGCCGCAATCGGCAGTGGACCAACGACATTTGTGGATGAGAAGCCGGAGGATGCCATCACCCTGTTGCAGCGTTATGGAATTAAGGGACATCTCAATGCGGATGTTTGGACGCGGATCATGCAAGCCTTGGAGCAAGCGCCCAGCCTGCAGCCGGCAGCCGGTCAATCCAACGAGCATATTATCATTGGTGATGTGCGCCAATCAGCTACAAGTGCGATGGCCAAGGCGATGCAGCTGGGGTTCATTTCTCAGGTTTTGACCGCCCGCTTGGAGGGTGAAGCACAAGAGGTCGCCCGCGTTGCGGCAGCTATTGCAAAAGATATGCCATTGGGCCGTTGCTATATCCTTGGCGGAGAGACAACGGTCAAGCTTTCTGCCAGTGGTCTTGGTGGCCGGAATCAGGAGTTGGCCTTGGCAGCTGCCATTGCGCTTGATGGATGGCCGGACGTAGTTATTTGCAGTTTCGCGACTGATGGGGAGGATGGCCCAACGCCGGCAGCCGGGGCAGTGGTAAACGGTGAAACGGCCGAGTATGGACGTCTCATAGGTCTGGATCCGGTTGCTTTTCTGGATCGCCATGACAGCTTTCATTTTTTTCAGCATCTTGATGAGTCCTTGCAGCAGCTTGATGTTGCGGACGGCGGTGAAGGTTTCCTGCCGCTGACATTGTTGACACCGGGACCAACCGGTACAAATGTCAATGATTTGCTCATCATTTTGTCGTATCCGCAAGAGGGTTGGGATGCTGAACAGCAATAGCGATAGATCCTGAAATTTTACGAATCAAAGCGACTGTTTTGAGGAACCAGGTTTCTCTTGCTTCGCTTGCTCACTAAGAGAGAAGAGTTGAGGTAGTTAATCACATGAGTATTAAATTCGGTACGGACGGCTGGCGCGCCGTTATAAGTGATACGTTCACTTTTGCCAACCTGCGGCTGGTTGCACAGGCGATGGCAGATTACATTCGCGAAGAAAATGGCAGTGATCCGAGTGTCGTCATTGGCTTTGATACGCGCTTTTTATCTGACCGCTATGCGGCCGATGTTGCTCGCGTCATGGCGGCCAACGGAATACATACCTGGCTCGCTCGTGCCGACACGCCGACGCCTGCAATAAGCTACGCCGTCGTGCACAAAGAGGCCACCGCAGGTGTGATGATTACGGCAAGCCATAATGCGCCTCGCTACAATGGGGTTAAATTAAAGGCCAGCTACGGAGGGAGTGCCAGTCCAAGCCGATAACAAGCGGATTGAACAGATTCTGATTCGCAATGAAGACGCCCAGCGCGGCCCGAATTTGATGGAGCTAGATGCGGCCATTCGACAAGAACGGGTTGTTAAGTTTGATCCGGCCTGGGCTTATTACGAGCATCTCGGAACATTGGTTGACCTGGATACTATTTCAGAGGGCGAACTGCGCGTAGTGGCTGATGGCATGTATGGTTCGGGGCGGAGAGCTATTAGTGAAGTACTGATGCGCACCAGAACCCGGGTCCATAATATTCGCCATGAAATGAACCCAGGTTTTGGTGGGATTCATCCTGAGCCCATCGGCAAACACTTGGGTTTGCTTATGTCAGAAATACAATCTGGTCATTGGGATATTGGATTGGCGACCGATGGCGATGCTGACCGAATTGGCGCTGTGGACAGCAACGGCGCTTTTGTTGATCCCCACCGTATTTTTGCGCTGGTTTTGCATTATTTGTTGGAGAAACGAGGTTTGCGCGGCAGAGTCGTCCGTACCGTGTCGACAACACGTATGCTTGACCGGATCGCCCAACAATATGATCTCCCTCTGATAGAGACGCCGGTTGGTTTTAATCATATTGCCGATCACATTTTAGACAATGGTGTTGTGATGGGTGGCGAAGAATCAGGCGGGATCACGATCAAGGGTCATATTCCAGAAGGGGATGGGGTTCTCATGGGCTTGCTGCTGCTGGAAGTGATGGCAGATGCGGAAGCGCCACTGCATGAGTTGGTCAATGATGTGCTGGCGAAATATGGACCCGCCCAATATAAGCGGACAGACATTAAGCTGAAGCGACCCGGTTGCCAAATCAACGATGGTTAAGATGCTGGTTGATTTGGCTCCGCCCACAATTTCCGGCGTAGAGGTGGAGGAGGTCCAGACCACAGACGGTGTAAAGTATTACCTCAATGATGGCAGTTGGCTGTTGATCCGGCCTTCAGGCACAGAACCCGTCCTGCGTGTTTATGCCGAAGCTGCCAACGATGAACGGGTCCAGGCGCTGCTTGACTTTGGTGAGGAAATGGCGGCCAGGGCTTAATCTTCACCAGCCGGGGTGGCGAGCGGCAGCTCGTCCTCCCCGGCATTATTTTCGCTTTCTATCGCTTCACCCGCGGAGTCTACTGCGGGGTCCTCCAATGGAGTTTCGCCGTCTGCATTGAGGCTAATGGTGGCCCAAAGATCGGGGCGAACTTCAGGATACGGTTATTGCCGGAATCGGCAATATAAATGTAATCCTGGCTGTCAATGGCGATGCCGTTCGGTAGACCAAAATTGTTGATATCACGTGCCAAAAGAGCCAAACCGGGCCAGGTAGGTGCCATCAGGATTAAAGATCAGAATGCGGTATCCTTCCGGATCGGTGACATAAATGCGTCCGGCGCTGTCCACGGCCGTATATGGCTTGTTGTTGATCGATGTGCCGCTCCAGGCATCAACCGGCCATTCGTTCAGAGCGAATAAATCCGGGGAGAACTGCTGTACACGGCCGTTCCATGTATCAGCCAGGTAGATTGAGCCATCTGGTCCTTGTGCCAGACCTACCGGTTCATTCATCTGCCCCGGCAGGTTGCCAAAACTGCCGATCTGCTGCAGAAAATTGCCTTCGCGGTCCAACAACTGCATGCGATGATTGCCGGTGTCGGTGACCAGCAGTTTATCGTCATTGGCAAGAATGATGGAACGCGGGACCAAAGAAAAGCCCAAGTCCTTCATCAACATCTTCCGCAGGAGAACCACTCATACCAAAGCTGGCCGACAAATTCTCCATCCAAAGTGAATTTCTGGATGCGATGGTTCCAGGTATCGGCGACATAAACATAATTATCATCTACGGCGATTCCCCACGGTTCGTTGAAAGGCCCGGGTTCTGTGCCGGATGCGCCCCAACTGTTTTGCACCTCGCCAAATTGCATCAAATACTTGAACACGGTGGTTACCGGAGTCGAGTACAAAGATACGGCCGTCAGGCCCAACAGCCATGTTCCGTGGTGACGAGAGTTCGCCCTCGGCCGAACCGGCAAACCCTGGCTCGTTTATGATCATAATTGGCGCGACGTTTACCTCCCCTTCAGCATAAGGGTCTACCAATCCGCCCGCGTTGACAGCGCCAACGCCATAATCCCACAGCGTGGGCAAGGTATCGTTGCGAATGTACATGCGCAGGTCATGGCGTAAAGGCCATTCGCCGGCCGTGTAGGTGCCGCCAAACACCTGGCCATATTTTTCATAATCACGATAGAAGAAGATATCCCACAGCGCTTGCCTGACATCTGCATTACCCAGCCCACGGCGCTGTTCTGCCGGCACAGTGAGATCGCCCAGAATCGCATTCAGGAGAGATCTGGCGATATTCTTCCATCGGCCACCAAAGGAAAGTATGCTCCGTGTATTCATAATTGTTGCCCAGATACGGCGTCACCTTATCCCAGTTTCTGGCCGCCAACGATAACGACCGGAGATTCGATTTAAATCCTGGGTTGGATTGTTCGCCAAAAAATACGCGGTTTGGATAATCACGCAGATACCAGGTCAAAGGCCAGGAAACATCGTTGTCGAAGGCGACTTTAATGCCTTTGTCGCCATTAAGCCGCATGGATAGCTCTTCTACCTGATCCAAAACAACATTTTTTGTCGCTGGCGCGCCATGAGCATAGACCATGAATTCCGTGGTATAGTCGGCATTGGGAAAGCTGGACATATAGGTGAAACGAATGGTCAAGAGGCTGAGCAGGGCAAAAACACTTAAGACAAGGATTGGGTTGCGCAGCATGCGTTCGACTTGCAGGTAGTATCGCCTCCAGAAGAATGTAACAGCGGCGGCGATAAGAATGCCTGCCCAGCAGGCGACCGACGGCCGTCAAGCTAGTTATTTGCTGATTGCCAAACTCGATTTGACCAAGAAACAGCGGCCCAATGATGAGCAGCAGCACGATAATCAGCAGTATCGTCAAGCCGCCCAGAATGCAGCGACTGACGTGAAAAGAGGTCTTTCGCGGGAAGCTGTGCCAGTTTCTCATTGAAGTACCAGCCAACCAACATGCCCATGGGGATGACGAAATGGATGCTCAGCCAGGGCATTTTTTCGCCGGCATAACTATAGGCGACCCATGTCAGCAGCAGCCACCAGACCACAAACGGCACAAACTCCAGTAAAGATTGCGAGCTGAATAACTCGCTCACACCCTTTTCAAGGGCGTATTCAGCGATTATCTGCCTGCCGGTATCGAAAAACCAATAGAGAATGCCGAGAATCAGAACAAGGCCGGCAACCAGTATCCCAGGAATGGCGCTCGACTCAGCCCCAACAGGTAAAGTACCAAGATAGACCCAATTGGTGACGCTGTAAGCGAGCAAAGCGAGAATGAAGGTGCCGATCCAATAACCGATTACCTGGTTGGTACGTTGTTTTTGTGCCCACAATCGAATTGCGAGCAGGGAGAAGATCAGCGGCAAGAATTCATAAAAGGGCACGACAAAAGCGTAGTAGAAGGTGGGCTGGCTTCCCCTTTGCACGGCTTGTTGTTCCAGCCAATAACCCAGCGAGCCAACAATGCCGCTGGTCCAACCGCTCAGGTTGGTGAAGACAGAATGTATAAAACGTGACCAAGATGCTGTAGAAAATGATCGCGGCAATGATCCAGCGCCGTCTATTCCACCACAATCCAACGAGAACGGCTGCGACCATTGTTAGGACCAGAAAAATGCCGGAGCGAACAACGCCTGATTCAAAGAAAGAAGACCAGCAGATGGTATTGCCCAGGCGTGCCACAAGAAGCTGCAGCCCGTTCATGCTTTCTTGTCCGGCAAGCTGGCATTTGTTAAGGGTGTAGTCAGTGGGATTCCATCCAGCAATCGTCGTGAGCAGCGGAGAAGCCAAAGGCAGAAGCAGGGTTGTAAAGAGGATGATCAGGTCGAATTCAGGGAGCTCGTCTATCTCAGGGCGCAGAGCCCTTGCGAGCAAGAACAAGCCCAGTACCTAAAACGCCAATGCCTAGAATCTGAACCCAACGCAGCAGGGTTTCACTGCTGCTGCCGGTGACCGGTTCGTCCTGTGTTGGCTGCTCGGCATCAGGATCTGCGGCAAAACCTTCAGTTGCTTCAACCGTGCTCTCGGTAGTTGAGATGACAGTGACTGCTCGCTGGACGGCAAAACCGGTCCCAATCAAGAGTAGGCTGGCCAGTATGACGAGCAGAGGGATGCGCAGCTTGGAGAAACTCTGGCGAAACCAGCTCATCGGTATGCACTCTTACCAGCAGGCGAATAATCAAGTAGCTGCCGAAAATCGCGACATAAATGAATGCGACTTCTTTGGTGGCAAACATGAGCGCAGTTCCCGCCGCGAACCACCAGAGGTATTTATCCTTCTGCTCGCGGAAGTAATACCAGATGGCGATGAAGACGATCAGCGCCCACATGATTACATAAACATCATGCCGGATATAGCGCGAGTAATACATGACAAACGGCGAAATCAAAAAGACAAAGCTGGTGAACAATGCCCCGATTCGGCCGAGCCAGGCGCGAAGAAAATAGGGCATAACGATCAGGATGATGCCAAAGATGGCGACTGGCAGGCGAGCTGAAAAATCACTATCTCCGAACAACCAATATGAGAGCGAGGTGATATGGAATAGAAATGGCCCATGCATCAACGGTGTGTGTTGGTAACCTTGGCCATCATAAAATTGGAACGAAAACTGCGTATGCAGACTCTCATCATGGCTCATGACGCGGTCACCCAAGGCCCATAAGCGGGTGATGATGGCTGTGATGATAAATATCAGATAGATTGCTTTTTCCCAGTCCATGTTGATAGAAGCCAACAAAGGACGGGAAAGGATATCTGTGGTCTGTTCTTTAGGCGTTAAATTACTCTCGCTCATCTTCCTCTTTATCGTTCTTTCAGCGGCTTACCTCATAGGGTTAGGGGCAGCCTGGGTTTATTCTTATTGGGCTGTGACCAGCTTGATCGCCGCCACCGGAGTGGGGAGCGGATCGGGTGTTTCCACAGGTCCGTCCGCGCTAGGTGCCGGAACCAGCACGGCCGTATCAATGGCATTGGAATACGTCACATCAGGTGAGTCATCCATTTCCTCGTTTTCAGGGAGTGATTGGACTATGGTGGCCGTCGGCGCATAAGTACTTGTGGCAGTCGCCGCATGGGCGGTCGCCACAAGAGAGGGGACAGCGCCGGCAGGGAGCAAGTTGTTTAGCGTGAGACCGGAAATAACCAACAGCAGAAGCAGCAGTGCCGGTGCTACTTTTTTCTGCCATCCATTGATAACCGGGACTGCACGCCTCTTCTGCGGGGCAGGTGGCATGAGGCTGCGAATACGGCCGTTGTTAGGCGTTGTAGCTGCATCCACTGTCGACCGGACAAGCCGACCAAATTTTCTCTCCTGCAGCACGGCATGGTAGCAGGTCGCACAGTGGGAGATATGCTGCTCAATCGCACCTGACTGCTTAGGAGAGGATAGGCCCAGCACATAAGCCGGTATTTGGTGCAAGATTTCCTCGTGTGTCATTATCCGTTATACACCCTTAGCCTGGCGTTCACGTATTTTGTCCATTCTATGAAAAACCCGAAATTACGATCATGGTGTTCACAGGACTAGATTTGTTCATCTTCAAGATATGCTCGCAGCGCTTTATGCGCCAGGCGGACGCGGGATTCGGCCGTTTTGGGTGGTATATCTAAGATCTCTCCGATTTCATTGTAGCGCAGCCCGTTATAGTAGCGCAGGATGGCTGTTTCACGCAGCTTTGGCGAGAGTTGGCCCAATGCTTCCCAAACGACACTTTGTTGTTCATCCAATTCAAGCAGGCTTTCCGGCGCTAACGATTGGTGATCCGGCACATCTTGCTGTGGGAGCAGGCGCAAAGGGAAAGTGGGCAGCCATTTTCGGCGCCGCTTGTTGCGACAGCGGCTGACCGTGATCCGGTAGAGCCAGGTCTTAAATGCTGATTTATGCGGATCAAAATGAGCAAGTTTACGGAAAGCGTACTCAAAACTGTCTTGCAGCACTTCCTCAGCATCTTCCTTGTTTTGCAGCAAGCCAAATGCGAGGCGGTACATCATGGCTGCATGCTGATCATATAAGGTCACATAAGCAGCCTCTTCTCCTTCCAGACAACGCTGCAGCAGAACCTGGCATTCATCATCAATGTAAGATGCTGCATTTGTGTCTATCCAGGAAGATAAGATGTGGGTCTCATTCATGTGGTAATAATTATTAATGCCCGAGATTTCACTGAGGGCCTGCCAGGTCGGCACGTACCCATAGGATAATGCGCTCGTCGACGACACTGCGCGGAGATTCATGAAACAAGGACCAGCGCAGCGCATCAAGAACTGGTGTTGGGGACTGTGGCGCTTCTGCTGATTCTTCTAGAAGTAAGCCAAAATCACCTCCCAGGTAATCATCGCCGAGCACGGGCTCGATTGTTGAGGCTGGACTGATGATTACTTCAAACTGCGCCCCTGGTGGCAAGGTCTGTCCAAACTGGGCTTGTTCAAATTCGCGCAGATACCAGCGCAGCACAGGAGAATCTACGGCGCTAAATATTGGTATGTCACCATCAGAGTTGTACGCTTTACGTGACAATTCTTGTAAGGAGCTGACCAAAAGCGCAACTTCGTCGTCAGTAGCTTGTTCAACCCAACTCTCACGCGGATCGTTGGCTGATAAGTGGGTGAATTTCCAGGCAGTTCCCCATTGATACAGTAGTAACAAGAACAGTATGCCGAGCCATAGCCCTTGTAAGATTGATTTCTTGTGCTCTGCCCAGAAATAGTAGATAAAAAGAATAACTGCGGCCAGGGCCATCAATGTGATCCAAAGGTTTGCCACTTGCTGTTCAATAAGGGATACGCGAAGGAAGCGGACCACGTTGACCAACGTGACGGCGCCAAAAAAGATGATAATTCCAGTCGCAGCCCAGGTCCACCGGTTCCTTTTGGGCTTCAGCATCTGATTTGAAGCCAACCCCAGCAGTAAGTACCCGGCCAGAGGTAAAAGCAGCGCATTGTTCAATACCCCACGTTGCAGCAACAGTAGAATCATTCCTGCCAACAGCCAGTAGGTGAATAAGGTTCCGAGTGGATGATTGCGCCACACGGCCCAAAAAATGGCAAATATTCCCAATGGCAGCAGCACGATTTCATAACGTCCCAGAACCAGGAAAGGGTTAAGAAAGCTCTGTAGACCGGCGTGCCAGCCGAACTGAGTTAACCAGTCCCCTAATATCTGGGCCGACCCCCCAATCCCGGGGAGATAGGTAAAGAAGCGCGTGCTGAGCACTGCTAAGACCGCACCCCCAAGTATGAAAGCTTGCAGTATCCTCGATCGTTCCGGCCAGTGAGCAGGTTCTGGTTCCGGACTGATCAATCGTTGCGCAGACCAGGCGACGGCCAACGTGACCACGCCGCTGTAAAAAAGTGGCGAGCTGGCTAAACCAAGGCCTACAGCCACGGCGAACGCATACAACCAGCGATCTCCCCCGCCGCTGCGCATGTGTAGGCTGGCGACTAACAACAGTAATACGGCGAATAGGGCGATGGCGTCACCGCCGGCAGATCGCGAAATGATTGCGAAGAGGGGTGATACGGCAAATAAGGCGGCTGCTACCAGGCCGCCGATCTGTCCCAAGCGGTCACGTATGAACCAGGGTAAGACGATCAATCCCAGACCGAATAATAAAGGCACGAGGCGTGCCGTGTCATCACTTGCGCCTAAAAACGGCATCAGTAAACTGGTTATGCTGAGATAAGCTGGGCTGGCAGAATCGATGAGATTAGGCCCTGTTTGCATAAACTGCCAGGCGGAGAACGCTTCAAGCGCCTCTTGTGCCGAAAGGGGTATCCGATCGAGATCTGTTATACGCAGCACTGCTGCCGCGAAAACGATTAGCGCGTAGAGCCCATCCGCCAAGGATAGATGCGACCTTGACTCTGCCTGATCTGGCATCGCTTCTGCTTCTGGCGTTTCAATTGCACGTGCTTCGTCCACGGTTGTTTCTAACACCTTTATCAATTCATCCCTTCTTGTGGCTGCCAGCGATAAATAGTGACACCTTCATTGCTGTAAGCCGGTTCCAGGTTTTTGCTGAATTTATCCAGACCGGAGATACCGTACTGCTGCTGTTCCAGGCTGCCGACATAAATATACTCGACACCGTACCGGTTTAGTAATTCTGTGACACCGAAGAGATCAGACTGGCTGTATATCTGATTGACGGCCGTCTCTCGCGCGGCGGGTTCGGGCGTATCTCCACGCCACTGGTACTCATGACCTGCCCAACCCAGGACAGTTGGCAGACCAGTGGCAGCAGATATACGGCCGTAGCCGCTGTACTGCCCGCCAACCGCTTCCAAGAGAACCGGTGTGCCTGATACATTTTCGCGCAGCCACATAATAGCAGCATATTCATCCGGGTTGAAACGTTCAACATGTGCCAGGCCATTGATCGTAGCCGGCTGGCGATCCTCAGCCGTGACGAGGCCACGATATTCCATGGCCCGTGAATTGACCGCATAAATTGGAAACAGCAGTGCTGCTGCGAAGGCCAGAAAATATCCCGCTGTGGCCAGAAGCGGGGCGACACGGCGTGAACCTCGCCATTCTTGCCAAAGATAGCCGATACCAAATAGAGCGGCGACGCCAAACATGACCCATGCTTGATAGTAGAATTTGAATATTGTATTCAGACGGACGCCGAAGTTATCACGCAAATAGACAAATTCTGGTCCAAGCGTTAATAAGGCCGCAGTAAAGATGAGCAGCAGGGCAAATGGCAGTACATCCTGCTTCTCATTTGGCCTGCTGTGCTTTTCTGCTTGGAAATGCTCCAGCCAGATCATAAGTGATAAGCCGGCGATGGCGGCTAACAAGAGCGTCACGGCTGGATAGGCGGCTCGGGCTGTAAAAAAGGCCGGCGAAATCGCCAGCACGGCCGTCAATCCCCAGCCGAAAGCCGCGCCTTGCTCCGACCGTGGCGCTAGCGGAACGCCCAACTCATTGGCCAATCCGGCGACTCGCCCGGCACCCTCGGGGTTAATGGCGACAATCAGACCGAAAAAGAGGCTGAGCAGGAGCAGACCCAGGATCAATATGCCGGACGCTGCTAACCCTTGCCGCCAATACCGGAAGCGCTGCCTGATGGCCAAAGCGACCAGCAGGACGGAAATCGCCCAAAGCGGCATGCCGAAAATGACGAGGAAGTGCGGTAATCTTGTTGGGCGCATCAACATCGGCAGCAAGTATGGGGCGCCGGCTTGAGACCGGAAACCAAGGAAAAATGGTAGATAAAGCAAGATAATCGGCGCTAGAAGAAGGAGGATGACGAAGATGGTTTGTGTAACTATCCGTGGATGCCAGCCATGATCCCGCCAGCGCGCCAGGAAAAATGCTCCGGCAACTACAAATAAGTAGATCAAAACGTCCCAGGTGTTTAGAAAGGAGAGCCCACCAAGGATTAGTGCACTGAAAAGCCATAAGGGTGCGCCGATGGCGTGGATTAGGGCACGAAATCGATCGCTCCAACTGTGCCCGTCCCATGATTCATCAAGCAGAGGCGGATCGTTCGCCGATCCGCTATTAGGCAGCCACCAAACGAGAGCCAATGCTAAACTAAGCAGTGCGAATGGCAGGGCTAAAACATGAGGATGCATATCGCCCAAAACGAAACTGAATCCCGGAAATTCGGCAATAGGCTCCAATCCATCTTCGGCGCGTCCGGAAAGGTGATACTCATGGATCGGCCGCGATGAGCGCCACCACCACCAATTGGATGCCTCATAACGGGGTTCGAGCCCTTCCTCAGGTGGCTGATTCAGGTCGCGAATATCAAGCCACTGCCAAAACTCTTGCGAACCCAGGCTGTTTGCATGGGCTACTTCCAAACCAACTACGAGATTACCGGCTATGGGAATCGCCAGCGCGGCGATCAACCCAAGAATTCGGGCACTGCGCCGCACCCCTTGAGAGGCTAGGAGATTATAGACAAGTCCAAAAGCGCCGGTCGCTGTGCCAGCGACAAGCCAGGCAATACCGAGATTGAAGGCCAATAATTCGGAAACATTAGCCAATCTGGCTATTACCGATGTCATTATATAGCCGAAATAATAGTAGCTGATCGCGAAACCAGACAGCCAGGGATCGAGAGGAGGAAAGTGCGCGCTGCGGCCGGCCGAATTGAGAAAGGCGAATTCCATCGGTTTCTCGGTGGCCGCAATCGCCGGATTTTGCGAGCGTACCCAAACCCAGACCGCGAAAACCAACGCGAAAACTAATTCAGTTAGGATGATCTGGGTACGATGCTGCGCCAGCCATTGCCACAGCGGCGGCTGTTCGTCGCCGGTTGATTGCTGGCGATAAACCCACAACGATAGAGCGATCAGGAGAGCCAGACAAAGTAAGATATTACCAAGATTATTGGTCAAGAAGCCTAGACTTCCCAAAATCCAAAAGAGGTAGCTTACCAGGAGCAGGCCGGCAGTTTTAACAAAAGCATACCCGCGATCGGGCAGTTTCCGGAAAATGACAAATAGAAGAGGCGTTGCAGCCAAGCCTAGGATAAGCAGGGCGGCCCACCAACGGAAAGCTGCAAAAAATTCGGCCGTTGACATATTAAATCAGTCGATAGCGATTGGTCCGGTATTCTTTGCGAAATAGTTAGGTTGTTTAACTACCTATCTGCAAGATCAACTAACCATGGGCTATGAAAGCAACTGCTCCTTCACTTTATAGATCGTGACTGTCTTATCCTGGTACGCGGTTTCCAATATCCCAGAATTCGCCATCTGCTCGAACTTGGCGATTCCTTCCGGCCAATAATATTGACGTTCTAGCTCACCAACATAGACGTAAGAGACATCATATTTGTTCAAAATCGCCTGCGCGTGTTCTGCATTAGGTGTATTAAAAAGCGTATTGACATCTTGAATTCGATTGGTCACCAAGCTGCCAGGCACAACAGCTCGCTGTTGGCGTTGGTGCCAGTCCCAGCCGACAATGGCCGGCAGTCCGGTGTACATAGACACCCGGTTGGCAATAGACCGGTAGGGATTGCCGCTGTGTGCTTCGGCTATGACGGGGGAGCCTTCGATATTACGCTGCATCCAACGAAGCGCTTCATAATCATCAGCGAGTGAAATTGTAACGCTGCCACCTTCATAGTTTGTATCACCATATTCTACGTAGGGCATGAAGGCCATCCCGTCCAGTGTGTTAGGGGCATCCTGGCTCATGCGAATATTCCATTTCGCTTGTGTGGCGAGAAAGGGATACAGCGCGGCGATAAGAAATAGGGTCACCAGTATGATCTGCCAGGCGCGGCGCACTGCATGGCGCTGTTTGATCACATCCCAACTCCAAACGGCCGTGATGCCGCCCACGATGCTCAAGAGCAGCCATACTTGCATGTAAAACTTGAACACCGTGTTCATACGGCCGATATCACCTTCAAGGACCACAAACTCGACAAGCAGCGTTAATCCTAAGGCGGCTGAGATCAAGATCAGCACAATGCGATGGGCCGCTCCGATCCCGGGACGAAGCCCTAAGAGGCCGGCGGCGATGATCAATGTGAGCACGAAAGGAGCGATCCAATAACCGCGAACAATTAGAACCAGCAGTAAGACAACATAGAGCACGAGCGAAATCAGCAGCGGACCGGCGGCCGGCTCCATTTTTGCCAGGTTATCGGCCGTCCACGTCCGGGCCCACGATCGAAAATCAAGGGCTAGATACGTGATGACAAGGAACAGGAACAAGCCATAGATGGTCAAATAATTTCGAAGATGCGTATATGAGCCTGGCCAAAGTGAGATGCTGCTGTAGCCCACGCCGTAGCTGGCAGCAAATGGCCAAAAAGCGACAACTGACAGAGCAACCAAGGCGATGATTTTGAGCGCCGCCTGGCCTATCACGGCTAGATTAAATTGGCCTAACTGTCTGTAGGTATGGAAAAGGACCGCGAGTGATCCGATGACGAGATATGTTGGCCAATCCCACGTATTGGTGGCCCGGAGCACGCCGATAGCCAAAGCTCCGACCAACCATTGCAAAGCGGTTTCCCACCAAGCGCCTGACGAAGCGCCTCGCTTTGGTTTCTGCAAGGCCAAGGCGACAGACCATCCTGAGCGCAGCACCTGCAGCGGCAGACTGATCATATGTGCATGCAGGTCACCATAGAGGAAGGTGAAGAAGGGGAATTCTGTGATCGGCGCTGTTTCCCCATCAAGATAATTGATGGCGCGTGTTGCAGTCCAGAACCAGTCGCCAGGATAGAGCGGTGGCTGCCTGGCCCGCCGAGCATCTTGATGCCACCATCAAGCGTTCGTGCCACGCCGCCGATCAAGGGCAGATCGCCAAGGGACGCCGAGCCCGTTTTGAACCAGGCATCGAGCAAGACGCCGATCTCGGCCAGGTTGCCCAACCAGGATGGCAAGCGTTAGCGCGATGACGCCGGCGATCAAGCCACGCTTTGACAGCGTTGCTCCAAATAGATGATCGCTGCTCTTTTTGACTAGACTGCGTCCATTCCCGATAAACGACCAAATTATAGGCGACAGCTAAAAACGCCAAGTCCAGTGAAACTGAAAAGCATTGGCAGGATTAAGTTATAGGCGACTGCCGGTACAATGCCCAGGAGCTTGGTTAAGGCGCCAACGAAAACAAATCCGTAGTAATAATAATTGATATATCCACCAGCGTACCAGGGATCATAGGGGGGGAAGGTTGTGGATTTGAGTACCGCGGTGAAATAGGATAGATCCATCGGTTTTTCACCGCCCCAAATGACATCCCACACGTCCGGGTTGCCCAAGACGAATGCCAATTTGGAGCAAGATAGAGCACAGCTCCCACAATTTCAATGATAAGAAGCGTGCCCAGGTTGTCGCGCACGAATCCGTACAATTTCCTGCCGGTGGCGTATAAATATAAGTAGACTTGTCAGGCCGAGGAGTGCAACCGCCAGCCACAGCGTCGCTCGTGTAAACGGCAGAAGTTTTAAGCTGGCTGCCAGCCAGGCCAGATAGGAGATGATCAACAAGGAAAGGATCCGCGCCAAGGCATAACCTCGATCGGGCAAGACCTTTTAGCGTGACAAAGGTGAGGGGGAAAGCGAGCCAGCCAAGAAGGATTACGGCCAGCCACCAGACTATGGCCGCCAATGCCGGATGGCTTGAAAGCAAGCCATCCACAGCAAAGATGGAACTAAACGTGCCGTTTGATCTTTGAACGGTTTGCGCATCCTTGGAGAGCAGCAGCCCATTGGGCGCTTGCGTTGCTTCCAAGGGGTTCATCGGCGTTACTTGGCTTAGATCAATGCTGCCTAAAATATCTACTGTGTTCTCATGACTGTAGTCTTCCCCTTTTTGGAAAATCCAGACAGGGGGATGATCGTAAACGGTAAAGGCTTCTTCGGCAGCCAAGTCACCTGGGGGAGGCCAGCCGACTTCCGGTGCTGCGCCCCAACTGATCTGACCTGTCGTATCGCTGATGTGTAGGGGGCCAATTTGAAAGTCTGCATGCTCCTGATGAACCAGCTCAAAACCTAATTCGCCGTTGAACAGATTTTCATAATAGGCCATCATGAGGGGATAGGTCAGGGGGAGCCGCGGAAGATGCCAAAGCGCCCGTTGGCTGCTGAGCATGATATAGTCCGCCTCATCTAACCAGGCGATGACTTCTTGTAGTTTCTCCGGGCTGTCAGGATGGGTAACCGGACGCTGCCCGCCATTGACTTCCGTATAGTACATGCCGTAAGCACTACGGCCGTCTGTGCCCACCGGCAGCAGGTCATCCCAATGTTCGTTGGCCAGGATAGTTGTGCCGGCACGAATAGGACCGCCGCGCCCCAATTCCATCATTATTTGCTGTTCAGCACCGCCGAGGACTATCGCTGGCGGTAGATCAAACTGCACAGTCTGGCGCTGGTCGCTAAGATTAAGCGCTGTCTCGCTAATTTCCTCGCCGTTGAACCGCAGGCGCAGCGTGTCACTGTCACCAACACTGCCTTCAAGATAGTCGGGATCCGACAAATAGTTAAATCGAACGGCCGTAACCAAACCATCTTCGGGCATAGTGTAGTTAAGCGTGAGTGGGATACTGCCTGGCAGAAAGTCAAACCCTTTCAATGGCAGGCTGAATTCGCGCGTTTCTCCATCTACCTCATAAATCAAAGCCGCGCCACTGGGCACATTCTCAAAAATCCAGTCTGACGCTGCCACACGGGTTACCGGCTGCTGGTATATTTGGACGAAGCTGCTGGCCCAAAGGAATGTGGGGATAACTACGGCAAGCATAAGGAGGGCTGCAGCCAGTTGTTTGACCCATCGCCGGCTGGATTCGCTTTTTCTGGCGCGATCCCATATGGCAAACAAAGCCCAGGCCGCCAATAACAAGAGCGTGGGGTAGATCGGCAGGAAATACCGTACCGACTTGACCCAACGGGTGCCCATAAAAAGGAAATACACGCCCGACCAAATGACCGGAATCGCGTGACTCATCCAGTCACTGCGAAAACGAACCATTCGCCATAATGCCCAGATGAAGCCCATAACGGCCGCCAACCCTGCTGTAAGGCCCATGCCATATAGCACCATATTGGTCAATGGGAAAAGGATTGCTGCGCGGCTTGTCCACTGCAAGGCAGGGGGGAAGGATGCCTCCGGCGCTTGTAGGCGCTGGATCTCCTCCATATTAGAAAGCCATTGCTCATTGAAGCCAACCAGCGAACGTAAAGCCAGGCCGATACCGGAAGGTTCCTGACCTGTTTGTGCCAATACTTGTTCTTTGACCAGGCCGGCATCTGCAAAAGCATAGGGTTGGGCGAGTCGAAAAGTGATGATCGAAACCGCCGCGGCCAGGGCGATTCCCCAGATGACGCGCTGCAGATCAGCCCCCCCGATTCTTCTCAAACTATCCATGTTTGGAACAGATAGTCCGTTTCGACGAAGCAGCCAGATCAAGGCACCTATACCGATCATCAAGGCCAATGGGGCAACGTTGATGCGCGAGGCGCTGGCGAGCCCCAATCCAAGTCCGAAAAGTAGGTACCAGCGTGTTCGCCAAAGCGGTTTGCTATCCCCCAATGATGCGGCGCGAACGGCCGTATAGAGGGTCATAGTGGTCAAGGATGCGGCCCAATTATCCATGGTGAAGAAATGGGATTGTTGGATGGGCATGACTGCCAGGGCCAGCAATAAAGCCGCCAGCAGACCGGCGCGCCAATCATACACCCGCCGGCCAATTAGAAAAATGAATAGGACGGAGAAGAGATCAACTAGCCCAGAGAGGAATCGCCCCAGGAGGTGAACCCCATCGTAGGCGGTAAATGAGGTAGCACACAGCGAAAATCTATTATTGGTGAAGAACCCACAAGAGCTGTCAGCCCATTCTCCCACGTAGCGGACTACCGTCATAGGGAAGTTGCCGTAGACGTAAAAACTTTGCCCAATATTATAAGGATTGAGCGTTGATTCTGAGGTTCTCAAGTAGCTTAAGGGATCTGCTACCGACTCAAGAGAACTGGCCACCATTGTTAGAAAGCGTTCGTCAGGATGAAGATGATAATTAGCATCCCAGTTTAGACCGCTGAAGCGAAAGTAGGCCGCGATGAGAAGCACAGCGAATAGCAATACGATAGAGACAGCCTCCCAGCTGAATCGCGCAGGGGATTCAGGCAGGTCGCTTTGATTGTCTTCTGATTCTGGCCTCTCAGCCCGATCAGCCGGTTGGTTGATGATTTCTTCCTCGCTCATAGTTGTTTGCTGTGCTTCCGGAGGATGGTTCTTCACGTATTTTATACACCCACTTGGTGTCCTTGACGTAATGCAAGGCCAATACGGCGATTTCTTTGACCAAACGCCTGATTTTAGCCAAACGGGTAGATTATGCCGAATGCTTCTAACGGCAGATGAAGATTCGCAAATAGACTCGCATGACAGCCTGCCTTGATCTGGCGACTAACAGTGCGAAATCTTGCCTATAGGTATGTGGAACCACCTGATATCTGGATCAGTTTTTCAAGAGCTTCTCGATCTAATATGGTGAAGCGGCGTCCTTTTGCTCTTACCCAGTTAGCACGGCGAAAACGGCCGAGAGCTTTGTTAATGCTCACCCTGGTGGCGCCGGTCATTTCCGCCAAATCGGTTTGGGTAAGGGAGAGATCGATCAGAATGCCGTCCGCCACCGGATAACCGTGCTCGTCGGCCAGGCGCAGCAGCGTTCGTGCCAGGCGGCCCGGGAGATCAAGAAAGAAGATATCACTTAGTTGACTGTTAAGGCGGCGAATATGGCGGGCCATTGATTGCAGCACATGCATTGCAAAATCTGGATTGCTCCCAAGAAAACGGCGAAAATCTGTCCGGTGCAGAGTCAGCGTTTCCGTCGGTTCAAGCGCTTCGGCCGTTGCTGAGCGAGGGGAATCATCAAGTAAGGCCAATTCTCCAAAAAAATCCCCATTACCCAAGATGGCCAATAATGCTTCTTGCCCGTCTGGCGTAGAGTGCGTGATCTTCACTTTGCCGAGACTGATGATGTATAGAAGGCCCCCTGGATCGCCGTGATGGAAAATAACTTGGCCAACCCCAAATCTTCTTAGCACCAAGCGGTCCACTAGTTCGTTTACTTCGTCACTTTTTAAGTTGCTGAAAAAAGGGACAGACTGGAGCGCCAGCGCAGCCTGTGTATCCTGTCGCTTCATTATTCCTTTCCTCTTGTTCCTCGCCGATCAAGCATGCTTCCACACAGCTTGATTTTAACCTAAGCCGCCTATTTCCTCTAGTAATCTATTTTTGGCGGCCTCAATGGCCTGCTGCACGCGTGCAAGGTTTGCCGATGGGCCAACCCCTTGTGCAAATGTCTCGCTTCCTCCTCCCGACTGGGAGCCAAGCTGGCTCAAGGCAATCTCCAGGAGGATTTTCATGTTGCCTGGTGTGCCAGGAGCCTTGCCGAAAATGAGTTGGGCTTTGTCTCCAGCCAATCCTAGAAGAGCAATGATTCCTTCCTGGCGAATAAGTTGGCTGACCAATGCGCGCACCTGTCCCGGTTCGCGATCGGAAAATACGTTCGTGATAAGCGTGGTGGTGCCAATATGGGTACCTTGGCTCAAGAAGTGACTCGCTTCAAGCTCACTTAATTCTGCCTGTTGCTTCTTGATTTGACGGCGTAACTGTTTGTTTTCATCTTGCAGCCGACCAACGGCCGTGTTCAATTCTGTGCTGCCTGTTGTAAGCTGTGTCGAGAGTTCAACGACAATATCATGTTTTTCTCTATAGTCCTCCAGTGCGCGATTCCCGCAGCAGAATTCTATCCGTTGTTTGTCCCCTCGTTTTTCTTGTTTGGTTACTTTTATTAGGCCAACTTCTCCAGTTCTGGCCACATGTGTGCCCCCACAGGCGGTCAGGTCAAAATCTACAATGTCTACCAGGCGCAGCGTTTCGTCATGGACATCAGGGATCTTGCGCAGGGGCAGCTGTTTTGCTTCCTCTAACGAGGCGTTTCTTACAATGACCGGTCGATCTTGCCAGATGATTTCGTTGGCCAGCCATTCAGCTTTCTGAACTTGATCAAGCGTCACTTCTTGCCGATCAAGATCAATCGTTACCGATGCGCTGCTCAAATGAAATCCGACCGTATGGGCACCGGCGATCTGGATGAAGGCTTGTGATAAGATATGCTGCCCCGTATGGTGCTGCATATGATCGAAACGGCGCTTCCAATCAATAGCAGCCACTACCTGCTCCTCATTTAGCGCATGGTCCAATATATGAATGACAGCGCCGTCGACTGCTCGTGTTTGAACATCGACAACCGTTGTCTCATTCAATTTACCAATGTCAAAAGGCTGTCCGCCTGATGTTGGGTAGAAGTAGGTTTTATCGAGGATGACCGCTGGTTGATTGTCTTGTATCAGGTGCTCGACTACCATCGCATTAAACTGGATCGTATAGGAATCTTGATAATAAGCTCGGCTGTTCATATGCGTGATTTTAACATAATCTGAAATGAATGCCTTGATATATTTGACTCGTCATCAAGCATGATTCTGATACACTGTAAGCAATGGACGATGCTGAAGCGGAAGAAATTCAATATGATATTGATGGCCAAGGTGTTGCTGTTATGCGCGTTAGCCGGCCACAAGCCCGCAATGCACTAAACTGGTCTGCTCAAGAGCGTTTTGCTGATTTGGTTACGGCCGTCTCTCTCAATCCAGCAGCCCGAGCATTAATCATAACCGGGTCAGGGAATCGCGCGTTTGTTTCTGGAGGCGATCTCAAAGAGTTAATCCATCACCCTGAACGAGCCGCGGGAGAACGTCTCAACCGCGTGATGAGCCGGGCCTTATCCAATTTGACCACCTTGCCGATCCCCGTCATTGCTGCCATCAATGGCGATGCACTGGGGGGCGGATGTGAGATTGTCGCGGCCTGTGATTTACGTATTTCGGCCGATTGGGCGCGATTTAGTTTTGCGCATGTTAGGAATGGACTAACAACCGGGTGGGGTGGTACAGGCCGCTTGGTTCGGCTGGTCGGACAAAGCCGGGCGATGGAACTGCTGCTTACCGCGCGCGCAATTGATGCCGAAGAAGCGCGGCGGATCGGATTGGTTCACCGGGTTGTCTCCGCCGAGGAAGATATTCTACTGTCTGCCCGTGCCTGGGCGAATGATCTGCTTGCATTACCCAGAGATGCGTTGGCGGCAGCGAAAGCCCTGGTTCATGCTGCCGGCAGCATGCCACCGTCTCAGTTAGGCGAATTGGAGGCGGAGCAGTTTGTCGAACTCTGGGAAACGGCTAATCATCAAGAAGCCCTGGCTGCTTTCCAGCAAAAAAGGGCGCCCAGCTTCAATCGGGACGACTCCTTTGACACTGCCGAGTAGTAAGCTCCGTACGACCAGCCCCCTTTTTCTCCATGTATAAACTGCTGTCTCGTTACTACGACATTATCCACGCTTCGCTCACCGCAGATCGCGAATTCATCCTAGGATTAGCGCAGGGGACTGGAGGTCCGCTGCTTGAGTTGGGCTGTGGCACGGGTCGCCTTTTACTCCCGCTGGCTCGCGCTGGTTTCCTGGTCACTGGCGTTGATAATTCGCCGGAAATGCTAGCAATTGCCCGCACGCATCTCAGCCAGGAAGATCAAGATGTTCAGCAGAGGGTCACGCTGGTCGAGGCAGATATCACCAAGCCAGCAGTCCCCCTGGCAGAGAAACGGTTCCTCTTGATTCTGGTTCCTTATAATACACTGCTCCATTTTCAATCTGTTGAGATCAGGAAGCTGCTGCAAAGCACAGCCAAACATCTGGACCGTGGGGGGCGGCTGTTTATTGATGTTATAAACCCCTTTCTTGTGGATGACCTGGCCAACGATCTCGGGCCGGCGCTGGAATATGAATACATCGATCCGCAAACGGGAGAACTGATTCGTCAGATGAGCCAATCCTGGCTGGATACTTCGGAGCAATGCTTACATACAACATGGACTTTTGAAGCTGGCACTGGTGAACAGCAAGATACGAGTGGGCTGTCGATTGATATTGATTATTGGTACCAATATCCCCACCAACTGGAAATGATCTTGCGCCAATCAGGCTTTCGTATTGAACAGATGATGGGGAATTATGATCGATCCCCTTTCATGGAGAATAGTGAGCGGCTCCTAATCATTGCCTCGCTCGCCCGTTAAGTGCCTTCGTTCTGATATCCACTTACCCTGTGGTGCGCCAATAGTTCACAGTTTTAGGTTTATTCCAGGATCAGGATCCGCATCTGCCAGTTTAAGCCGGACAAACAATGCGGGCGCATAATAGCTGGCCCATAGTGTAACCAGCGCATAACGAAGGATGCGTAGTGGAATCGCCAGCCATAGTGGGTTATCTGGAAACAGCGTGCCTAAACCGCGCCATATAACAATTGTGATGATAATCCCAAGGATATAGCGAGCAGCGCGCTTGCCTAGTGGTCCATCTGCCCTAAAACGAATCCGGGTGCTTTCGAGCACTATGCCAATGCTGAATCCGAATAAGGCGCCGATTGCTGTGGCCATTTCACGCTTTGTTTCTAGCTCTGCTTCAGGGATATAAGCTGCCCAAGGGACCGCTAGATTTGGGGTACCAATTAACCACACCACAGACACATATGCCAGGCTTAAAATCATAGTCACGGTAAGGACTAAAAGCAGACGTTGCCCTAAAATGCGTTTGGAGGTGGAGACAGCGAAATACCGGCGCCATAAAACAAAGCCCAACAGGATAATGAGCCCCAGCAGGAGCCCGCCGATAACATCACTTACAAAATGGTCGCCCAAGTAGATCCGGCTCAAGCCCATAAGCATGATCATTGTGATTGCAAGCAGCCATACCCACCCCTTGCGAACCCAGCCGGCGACGAGCAGGAACAGGACGGTAGAATTCTGCGTGTGCCCGCTTGGAATGCCATAGCCACTGGTCTCCAAGATGCCAACAGATGGATCTAACCAAAATGGTCGTGGGCCACGAAAGGCCTGCTTGAATATGGTGTTAACGCCTACTGAGATAAAGAGCAGCAACCCCAGCAATTTTCCAAGCCGTTTGTCAATTGTCCAATAAACGAGTGGGAGCGCCGCGAGGTAGAATTCTAAAGATCCCAGATTGCTGATAAATAGGAAAAAACTTTCTAGCTGTGGAAAGGTTTCTTGCAGCCAGCGTATAACATCGAGACTGAACCCATAAAACGAGTCCATCTCCATCTATCTCCTTTCGGGGTTGCTCATCAATTGCGCAGGACTGTCTATCGATCAATCCTCTTCCTCGGCAAGATTTTATCTTTAATGAGTTAATCAGCCAATGATGAGATATTGCGTCCTTGCCTAGGCTGATTATAATCAGTTAATATGAAGGCTTGGTATCGTGCAGAAGCACAGTAAGCCGCTGAATTCGAACAATCTAAATAAGGCGGTATGTTTGACGAGAGTTAAGGCACGGTTTGTGGTTCAAAGACCAAGCCGAGCGGAGGGAAAATATGTCAGCAAAAATATTGGTAATCGAAGACGAGGAACGAATTCGTCAATTCTTGCAGCGTGGTTTAAGTTTTGAAGGTTATCGTGTCGACGCCGCCGAAGACGGGCAGGCAGGTCTGGATATGGCCCGCGACAATCCTCCGGATCTGGTTCTTCTCGATTTGATGCTCCCTGGCATCGATGGCCTTGAAGTATGCCGGAGACTGCGTGCCGTCAGTGAGGTCCCCATTCTCATGCTTACCGCAAAAGAGGCCATCGAAGATCGCGTGGCCGGTTTAGATGCGGGAGCAGATGATTACCTGGTAAAGCCGTTTGCATTTGACGAACTGATGGCAAGAGTACGTGCGCTGCTGCGCCGCGCTCAGCCGACCCAGCCACAAGTGTATAGATTTGCAGATCTCGAACTGGATACGGGAACAAGGCAGGGGCGTCGAGGTGGCCATACATTTGATTTGACAGCGAAGGAATACGAACTGCTGGAGCTGTTTATGCGCCATCCGCGCCAGGTTCTTACCAGAGACGTTATTTTTGATCGCGTTTGGGACTATGATTTTGGCGGAGAGAGCAACATTATTGAAGTGTATGTTCGGTATCTTCGCCAAAAAACAGAAGAAGACGATTTGCCGCGCTTGATCCATACCGTCCGTGGTATAGGCTACGTTTTGCGCGACGACACGATTGAATAGCGGATTTAGCATCTTTGTCTATACAAAATCGCCTGCTCATCATTTATACGATCATCTTTTCGATGGCGTTCATCGTATTTGCGGTGATAGTCTATGAATTGCCGCGTTCGCGGATCCTGGCTCAGATTGACGGTGAATTGAGAGCCTTAGCAACGGAAGTAGTTCAACCAGGCTCTCTGCCCGAAGTGTTAGAGACACTCGAGACTGCTTCAACATTAGTGATCGTTGCTGATGAGAATGGTGAAATCGTGGGACGTTCGCGCAACCTCACGATGTTTAACGATCTACTTGATCCAAGTGCAGGCCCCTATGAAGAATCAGTCAGTATTGTCCGGCATGGGGACACCCAACTGCGTGTCTACACAGTACCGCTGCCGGACTCGAATGGGGAAGAAACCCACTACTACTTGCAGGTGGCTCGCCTGCTGGATACGTATGAACATCTGAATCGGGTTTCTTTGACTGCACTGCTAATGGGTTTTGCCGCAGCAACAGCTTCCTTGTTTGTGGCGGTATTGCTCACGCCAGGCTTGTTCAAGCCTCTTGAGGATATGGCGACGGCAGCACGCCAGATTACACGCGCGGATGACTTAAGCCGGCGAGTCCCTTATGCAAATCGCCCCGACGAGATCGGAGATTTAGCACGGGCTTTCAATCAGACATTAGAGCGCCTCGAAAGGTTGTTTCGCACCCAGCAGCGACTGCTTGCCGATGTATCACATGAACTGCGCACGCCATTGACGACCATACGAGGTAATTTGGATCTAATGCGCCGTATGGGAGAGACAGATCCGGAGTCGCTTGGCGCTATTCAGGTGGAAATTGAACGTATGACGCGCCTGGTAGGCGATCTGTTACTCCTCGCTCGTGCTGATTCTGGTGGTTTGCCTCTTGAGCGCAAGCTTGTTGAACTCGATAACATATTGTTTGATGTTTACCGCCAGGTGAGGATGCTTGAACCTCCGGTGGAAATTGAACTCAAGGCCGTTGACCAAATCATAGTTCTGGGTGATGCTGATCGTCTGAAGCAGTTGTTTCTCAACCTTGTGGACAATGCTGTTAAATACACGTCTCCTGGTGGCAAGGTCACTTTGAGTTTGTCGAAGGAGATGGAGTGGGCTTTTTTTGAAGTTGTCGATACAGGAGTTGGTATTCCACCGGAGAATTTGCCGCACATTTTTGATCGCTTCTACCGGGTAGATAAGTCTCGTGCCCGAGCACAAGGAGGCTCGGGCTTGGGGTTGTCTATTGCTAAATGGATTGCCCAGGCACACGGGGGAGCGATTCGAGTCCGCAGCCAGGTAGGAGAGGGAACCACTTTTACGGTAACACTGCCGCTTTATTCGCAGACAGTTGACTCGCCTGCTGAGGATCTGGATAAAACACGGCCGAGTTTGCGCACGCTTGGAGCAAATCTTCGGCGCTAAATTAAGCGCTAACCAGCTTCTGCACTATCTATTGCGCCTGATAAGTAAAAAGACGCCAAACCCGATGATGACCAGTGGCCAGAAAATCGCGCCGCCAATCCAATTCAACCATCCCAGTTGGTTCAACAGAAAATAGGTGCCTAAGAGCAGAAGCAGGATTCCAACGGTTCCTGGACGGCCGATTCGACTGACACCCGAGGAGACCGTTTCACCCATCTCGCCCAGATTTTTTTGTATCACCTCAACGTCAGAGTAACTGTCACTACCCTGCTCAGGCATAACGATCCAAAGTATCACATAGATCGGCAGCCCTATCCCGCTGGCAAACAATAAGATCACAAATGCCAGGCGTACAAAAACAGAATCAATATCCAAGTAAGCGGCGAGACCACCACAAACACCGGCAATTATCCGATCATCATTACTTCGCGTGAGCCTTGCTTCCGACATGCTCGTTGCCTCCAATTCCAATATTCTACCCCCTATACGCTGTGCACCCTCGAAAGTTGCTTGCACTCTATCTCTTATAACTATGGGGTTGTGCCCTATGTTGAATGGTCAATAAGATCGCTGGATTCCGATCATGTTTCTGCTATACTGACTCGTTAGGAATTTTTAAGGTTTATGCGGATGATTACGATATGAATAGAGACTCTTCACCCGGTCTAGGGCAGTGGATCGCCGTTACCGTTATGGTTGGGGTCTCTTTGTTTTTGCTCTATAAGCTGTACCAGTACGCCGGATCACGAGGGTATTATCCAACCGGTCTTATTGTTGCGGGCGTTGATGTTGGCGGGATGACGCCGGGCCAGGCAAGCGAAATTCTAACCAATCGTTTTATTGATGCGCCCATCCTCATCTATCACGGTGAGGAGTCTTTTGAAGTTAGCCCGACGAGGGCGGAATTTACGCCAGATATTCCTGCCATGCTCAGTCAGGCTGATTATCAGCGAACGCAGCAGGATTTCTGGGCTGGTTTTTGGGGGTTCTTATGGGGCCGGCCGGTTGAAGTAGAACCTGTGGCGCTTCAAGCGACACATAATCGCGAATCTCTGCAAGAGGTCCTGCGGGAGATTGCCAGTCTTGCCGACGAACCCGCGCAGCCACCGCAGCCGGTTCCATCCACACTTACTTTTCAATATGGCACCTCTGGGACCAGGACTGATATCGATGCCAGCCTGGCCGATGTGGAGGCCGCCTTGTACCGTCCCAGCAACCGTGAAGCAAAGCTAGAAGTGGGTCCATATGAACCTGAACGCCCCGCTCTGAACCTCCTAACGCGCCTGCTTGTAAATCAACTTCAGGTTTTTGAACAAGAGACGGGAGGTGTGGCCAGCGTGTTTATAATGGATCTTAACGATGGTCAGGTCGTCCCAATAAACGAGAATGTGGCCATGTCTGGCATCGATCTCTTACGCATTCCCATTGTACTGGAGACCTACCGGGCGCTGGACCGCTTGCCAACTTTGACCCAACGCAAGCTCATTTCCGATACTTTAGTGTCGCAGCCCGAAAACACGGTTGTTAATGAGTTGCTCAACGTAATTGCTGGCGAAGACGATCCATACAAAGGGGCAGAAATCGTCACGGAGTCGATGCAAAGGCTGGGTTTGGAGAACACATTCATGGCAGCGCCATATGATGAGCCACTGCGTGTTGGCCAGCCAGGGCTTGAAACGCCGGCAAATACGGTTGAGGATTTGCGTACCCGTGTTGATCCCGAAATACAAACTACAGCTGAAGATATCGGTATTCTGCTCTCTATGATCTATTACTGTGCCCAGGGCAATGGTGGGACTTTGCTGGCTGTTTACCCTGATCAGCTTACACAGGAAGAGTGCCAACAGACTCTGGATTACATGCGCCAAAATCAAATTGGCAGCCTGCTGGAAGCCGGTGTGCCATCGGAAACTGCCATTGCCCACCGTCATGGCTGGATCAGTGATACACATGCTGACGCTGCGATCATTTCAACGCCTGGCGGTGATTACGTTGTCGTTGGATATCTATATAAACCGGACTGGTTGGAATGGGAGCTCAGCTCCCCATTGCTGGCTGCCGTATCACGAGCTACCTACAATTACTTCAATTTCGATAACCCTTACTTGGAAGACACGAGCAGTAATTAGTGCTGGGCGGCATCGCCCATCATGTAAAGTTGCTAATACTGCCTGAAGATTCATGCTAAAGTTACTCCAAAAGCTGTTGATTATCCTTCTGTTGATAATCACTTCCTCCTACCTCTTATACCAGGGTTTTCTCTATAAGCGCGCGCAGGACAAGATGCCTGTTGGAATGACTATTGCTGGCGTGGATGTTGCTGGATTAACTCTAGAAGAGATTGACGAAAAGCTTTCTGAACGCTATTTAGGCCCAGTTGCATTAAGACACCGCGACGAAACGATTGAAATGAACCCTGTTGACGTTGGTTTTGTACTGGATATGGAATCGATGTTACGGGAAGCGGAGCTAGAGAGTACACCAGAAGATGCCTGGGTCGGATTTGCGGAATTTGTTTTAGGACGGTCGTTCGATCCCGTCGCGATCGATCTTCACGCCACTCATGATCGGAATGCGCTGCTGGAGCACTTAACAATGCTCTCAAGCTTCCTGGATAGACCTGCGACCGGGCCCCGATTGGTCCAAGAAACGGAATCCTACGAAATGGGCAAAGATGGCTTTGTAACGAATTTAGTCGAGAGCCTGCCCCTTGTGGAAGATGCACTTTACCAATCCGAGAATCGGGAGGTTCAGCTTGTCATCATCGATGAAGCAGCAAAACCGTTTGATATTAATATGTTGCGGGAGTCCATTCAACGACAAACGCAGGCTTTTGATGGACTGGGAAGTTTTTTCATAATGGACTTGCAAAGTGGTGAAGAATTAGGCATTAATGAAGATGTCGCTCTTTCCGGTCTTAGCGTTGTGAAGATCGCCATCTTGCTGGAAACATTTAGGGCTCTTGATTTCGAGCCTAACGTTGACCAGGCAAAGTTGATTGCTGAAACAGCGATTGATTCTGGTAATTACAGCGCTAATTTACTGCTGGATATCGTGGCGGGGCAGGATAATGCCTACTTGGGCGTGGATATTCTTACAGAATCCATGCAGCATTTGGGACTTGAAAACACATTTATTGTCACGCCATATGAAGAGCCAAATCGACCTGGAAAAAACACACGCAGCACACCAGCCAACTCACGGGTTGACATCAACACATTTCCCGATCCGACAATGCAGACGACGGCCGAAGACATGGGTACGCTTCTTTCAATGATTTATCAATGTGCGCAAGGTGGGGGTACGCTTCTGGCAGTTTATGCAGAGCAGCTCACGCCTGGTGAGTGCCAGGCTATCATTGATGTACTAAGTCAAAATGTAGATGGTAATCTCATTCGTTTTGGAGTACCGGAAGGAATTCCCGTGGCGCATAAACATGGATGGGCTGGGAATACACATGGTGACGCTGGTATTGTTTTTTCTCCGGGTGGTGATTACGTGATTGTAGAATATCTGACGCAACCAGATACGGATTGGCTCGTCCACGAGTTCAGCTTCCCCATACTGCGCGAGATTTCACGGGCTGTCTACAATTATTTCAACATAGACGCGCCATATTTTGAAAATATATCGCCAGAAGCCGGCCCCGACGAAATCCCGGAACTCGAACCGGAGTTACCACCAGCAGATGACGGAGAACTACCACAAGGAATAGAAGCATTCTAATCCCCAATAAGCTTATTAACATCGCCGGCATCAAATAGGATCGATGTGAATCAACGCCTCACACAGCTTGCCCAGCGTTTTCGCCAACAGCAGCAATTTGCAGATGAATACTCTCCGCTCTATGCTGCTCTATTTGGCACGGTAGCTGATTGGTTAACTTATCGTCCACATGATCCTGCGGCCAAGTGGTTGTTAGCGGCAGCAAGTACCCGAGCGGCATTTGATGTGACTAACTTGCTTGCGGCTGGTTTACACTATGAGGTGCTGCGGGGGAGTGACGAGGTTTCCGAATTGGCAGCCTATTATCCTACTGTTGGCGGTGATGCATCTTCTAAGCATCTGTTTGGAGATGGTGAGGGAAGCGCATCGAAAGTGACCCAGAATTTTGAACAAGCATTGCAGAAAGCGGTACTGAGCCCGGCAAAACTCGTTAGAGACATTCATGCAAACCAATACCGTACAGACTAATGAAACGGGAAGGGGCATTTCCTGGCTGTTGCCCTTAAGTTTTAGCGGTTTGGCTGGCGTCCATCTCCTTGATCTTGGGGCCAGCGCGGGTTTGAATCTGATTGCCGAGCAACGCGCTTTCCAGTTTGTGGATGCTGCGAATGATTCTTTGCTGCTGCAGCTTGGTTTAGGTGAGCCAACACAATTTAGGGTGCATATCAATGGTGACGCTGCCGGCCTTATTGCGACAAGCTGCCGGCAGCCGCAGATTCTGAGCCGCACGGGTTGTGATATACACCCATTTCGACTAGAATCAACCGCCGATGAGCAGACCCTGACCTCATTCGTTTGGGCCGATCAAGTTGAACGGGTGCGGCGGCTGCGCGAAGGCGTTGCTGCATTCCAGATGGTGCAGCAAAGCGAAGTTCCTGTGCGACTGTTTGGGGTAAACTTGCCCGATGATTTGACGGCATTTCTGAATCAACAAAAGAGCGGATTGTTGGAACCGCTTGCTATTTACAACACATATATACGGATCTACCTTCCAGATAAGGGAAAAATGCTGCGCATGTTGATATCTGATTGGGCAGAAAGACAGCAAAGAGTTGTCGTGTGGATCCAATGGGAACCCCCAAGCTTGATGTCGTCAATAAAACAGGAAGCGCCGAATTTTGGCTGGTTGGCGTGGACCGTAGAAGTCTGGCATAAAAACGAAAATCATCGGTTCCAGCTTGGATGGGTTCACCCACACGGGCAGCAGATTGAGCTGCTGCCAGGATTGGCCGCGTGGCACTCTTACTGGGAAAGAGCTGCGAAGCCCACTGATTTTCGCGAATTTGCCGCGAAGACGTAAGGCTATATGTCAAATCGTACCTTCAACTTCACGCGAGCTGCGCGCCTGGGCAGTTTTCAAATCGGTTCCGCCATGGGAGATATTCTCGTCACAAGTATTTGGAACCGGGTCATGATCGCCAATTTTGGGATAGCGGCTGCACCTGTCAGCTTCCTCATCGCCATGCGTTATTTGGTCGCTCCACTAAGCATGTGGGCCGGTTTTCTGTCTGATACAAAACCAATCCTTGGATATCGGCGTACACCATATATTTGGTTTGGGCGGATCTTGATGATTGTTTCCTTGCCATTACTGGGTTTGAGCCTGACGATACTGGGAAGTGATCAGGGGGACCCTGCTGGCTGGGGCGTGGCTACTTTATCCTCATTACTTTATGGTATTGGAACCCTCATCTCAGGCAGCCCATTTCTGGCGCTTGTCCGTGACTCCGCACCACCAGAAAAGCAAGGATTGGCAATAAGTACAGTTCAGACAGCGCTTATTATCTTCTTTGCAGTTTTTGGTATTGTCTTTAGTGTATGGATGCCAGAGTATAATGAACAAGTTTTCTGGCAAATGGTATGGGCCACGATTCTGATCGGGGGCTTTTTCTGGATTTTTGCGATTGTCGGTGCTGAAAAACGAGACGATATTGCAGAAGATGTGAAGCTAGAACCGGCTGCCCAACATGCTGGTTTTTCTATGACCTTGCGCAAGATCTGGCGCGATCGCCGTACACGCGCATTTTTCATTTTTCTATCGCTGGCAACTTTATCGGCCTGGATGCAAGATGCCATTTTGGAGCCATTTGGTGCGGATGCTTTCTCCATGCCGGCAGGGCGTACGACACGTTTCAATAGTTACTGGCAGGTTGCAACCGTCATCTTTTTGACGGGCAGTATGTATCTCTGGCGAAAACGCCCGCCGGAGCGGCAGGGGTTAATCACGAGCAGCGGTTTGCTTGTCATGGCGGCAGGTATGCTTCTGCTGGGTGGGGCTGCTATTATGGGGCAAGCCAATCTAATAGAGCTTGCACTTTTGATCTATGGTGCGGGTTTTGGTTTATACACCTTCGGTGGTCTTAGCCTCATGGCTGTGATGTCGTCAGATAAGGAAGCCGGCGCCTACTTGGGTTTGTGGACGGTTTCCATTCTCGTATTTAGGGGGGCTGGAACATTTGTGGGTGGCGCACTGCGCGATCTATTTCTCTTGAACCTTGGATTTCCCGCCGGTATTGGTTATGGTCTTATATTTCTTGTCTCGGCAGTTGGTTTGGTTGGATCTGTTCTGGTCCTATCTCGCGTAGACGTTCTGGGATTCGCCCAGGACACAGGTCGCGTTATCAGCCGAGTCGAGGTTCAGATTTCTGGGGCCGAATAGAGATCGACGCTGGCTCATTCCTTTGATTGTTCAAAGTTGAAGCTTAATTGGCGCACATTACCGTGTTGTAGATTACTCACGCCGACACCAAGCAGCCGTAAACGCTGGTTTTGCGTCCAATTTTCTTTCCAAATACTCTCGGCAAGACGAAATAATTCTTCTTCGCGATCAATACCGACCTGGACCGATTTTTGTCGCGTGAACGTAGTGAAATCTGACCAACGAAACTTGACCGTCACGGTATGAGCGACGAAATTTTTACGCTGCAAGGAGTGGGCAACCTTTTGACACATTTTTTGCAGCTGCTTCTGTAAAACAGCGGGATCGTTGATATCCGTGCTGAAGGTCCATTCTTGGCTGATACTTTTAACTGGACCACGGGCTACTTGTACGGCACGGTCATCTATGCCGCGCGCCCGGCGGATTAATTGGCCTGCCTGGCGCCCAACGGTGCTGCTGAGGATTGATTCATCGGCTGTGGCCAGTTGCCCACAAGTTTCGATTTGATGTTCGGCCAACCTTTCCGCGGTGCGCGGCCCGATCCCCCAAATAGATCGGATTGATAATGGTGCGAGGAATTGACGTTCTGCACCGGGCTGCACTATGGTAAACCCTTCCGGTTTTTCATGGTCCGAGGCTATTTTTGCCACGAGCTTGCTGGTTGCCAGGCCGACTGAGCAAGGAAGCCTCGTGGCTTCTTTGACGGCCGTTTTGATCTTTGCCGCAGTCTCTTCCGGCCTTCTTTGGTCAGAGAGATCGACATATGCCTCATCAACACTTATCTGTTCCAGCGGGCCAAAATCTGCCAGCATTACCATGACCTGGGCTGAACACTCCCGTATGCGCGACCAGTCTGCGGAAACGATCAGTAGGTTTGGGCAGAGGCGTACTGCCTTGCTTGTAGGCATTGCCGAGCGAATTCCCAGCTCCCGTGCTTCGTAGCTGGCAGATGCGACAACACCACGCTGATCGGGCCGTCCGCCTACGATCAGCGGTAGATGGGCATGTTCCGGATGGTCTAGAATATGAACATTGACGAAAAATGCATCCATATCTAAATGTAGGATGGCTCGTGGCCAGGCGGAAGGGATCATACTGTGAGATTTCCAGGAGGAGCCGCAGTGAATAGAAGAGCTTTCATGCCAATTTGAATGTGGGACGGCCGTTTTATCCGACGGTGATCAACTCTCTTGAAAAGGTCGTGAGTGAACGATTGCCCTCTGCTGTGACCAGGACATCATCTTCAATTCGCACGCCGCCACGTCCTGACAAATAGATGCCCGGTTCTACGGTGAAGACATTGCCGGGCAGCAGAGGTTCAAGATTTCCTTCAACCATATTCGGTGCTTCGTGAACTTCGAGACCCAAGCCATGACCGGTACGGTGGAAGAACTGTTCGCCATAACCCGCATCCAGAACAACCTGGCGCGCGGCTCGATCGACATCTTGACCCGACGCCCCGGGTTTAGCAGCTTTTTTGCCGAGAAAATTGGCCATTTTCACGATCTCGTAAATGTTTTTCAATTCATCAGCAATCTCACCAACCGCAAATGTCCGCGTGATATCAGAGGGATAGCCATCGACATAAACGCCCCAATCAATAACCAATAGATCGCCATCCTGTAAGAGGCGATCCGTGGGCCATGCATGAGGTGACGCGCTGTTGGGACCGGAAGCGACTATCGGTCCGAAGGCAATAGAATCGGCACCTCCGGTCAGGAGTTCTTGCGTTAACATAGCAGCGACTTGTTTTTCGCTCATCCCGATTTTTATGCGAGGCAAGAGAGAAGAAATGGCATTTTCAGCGACCAGCACTGCCTTATCTAACGCTGCGATCTCACTTTCATCTTTGATCGATCTCAGGGCATAGATCAGGGGTTCCGCATGGGTCATTTGTATCCCAGGAGCGTGCTCCTGCAGCAGATCCTGTTCAAGCACACGCATATATAGCGCTTCGACGCCCAGCGTCCAGCGCTCAAGTCGCAGACTGCTGCTAATCTGTTTGAATGCTGCTTCATACCCTTCCTGATCTGTCCAGCCAAAGATGCGTTCATCAGAGATTCCGGCTGCTCGGGCTTTCATCGCTTCTAATGTGGGAATGACAATTGCCGGCTCACCAACTGCGGGAAGAAATAGGATAATCGGCCGTTCGCTGACATGGGAAGTGACCCCGCTGAAATAGAGCATATTTGGCCCAGGGACTAGAGCGATGCCGTCAAGGCCTTGATCTACCATCTGCTGACGAAGTTTTTCTAAACGTTGCTGATTCATTTTTTTATTTCTTCCAATTCAATTAATGGGATACCCGCCTGTACTGATTCTCCTGCCGTACAATGGATGGCGGTGACCTTGCTGTCGCAAGGGGCAACTATAGGGATGATCATTTTCATAGATTCTAGCAGTATGAGTTTGTCACCGGCAGCAACGGTATCGCCCAGGCCAACTAATAGCTGAGAAACGACAGCCGGAATTGAAGAGGAAAGGGAACCATCTAGAATCGCTGTGCTGCCTCGCTGCCGGACACGGGCAAAATTAAATGTACGGCCGTTCACCCATAACTGTCGCTGATCGCCATCCATGCGCCCTGCAGCACGAATTTTCTTGGTTCGCCCATCTTCCTGAGGCCATTCCAGCACAAAGGAGGAATCTTCCCGGCGTAGGAGGTGCAGCTCAGCCGTTGTTTCGTCAAAGGACACATGAAAACGATCCCCCTGCTTTGTCACTTCGACCACAATCTCGTTTCCGTAGAGATCAAGCGTGAATTTTGCCATAGAACGGTATAAATGTGAGCTAACGAACCAATTTGCTGCTGCTTGATTTGTCCAGTGTATGGGATCCGGTTATCCACTGATAAGCCAGGCGTTTAGCTGTAGATGTAATCTTCGAGATGATCAATCATAATCTGCTGTTCACTGATGATGGTCTTAACCACATCACCAATGGAAATGACGCCAACAAGCCGCCCATCGGTCAGCACCGGAATATGCCGGATTCGCTTCTCAGTCATAAGGGCCATGCATTTGGCGACAGACTGATCGGGAGAAACACAGAGCACTTCAGATGTCATTATCTCCTCGACTTTTGTATCTCTGGATGATTTTCCATGCAAAATGATTTTTCGCGCATAGTCTCTCTCAGAAAAAATGCCGACCACCTCATCATTATCGACAACCAACAAAGCACCTATGTCCTTGTCGGCCATCATGGTCACTGCATCGAAAACAGTGGCATCTGGTGGGATGACCCAGGTTTGTGCCCCTTTTCCTTGCAAAATCTGGCTTACTAATGTCATCTACTGCCCTCCTTAGTAGGTATTTAACGTCTCATTTAGTCGATGTCGCAGCAACCTGCAATCTTACCAATATGGCACATGGTGCCGGAAGGTAAAGTACATCGACAAAGAATGAATGCCATCTGCAGATCTAACAGGTTGCATTGTATTACAAGGCCAGTCAAAAGTAAACGGGTGTCTCGATCAAACGTTTGCTTTTTTGACGCGTAAAGTGATGCCGTCCACGGCCGTTACAATGACTGGTTCTCCCTTGCCAACCTCTTGCTCAGATCGAGCTTGCCAAAGTTCACCGGCTATGAGCACCATTCCCGAAAACGGTGCTTTATGGTCATCTGAAGTAAGAGGTGTTCGTGCCGGACCTTTCTGGCCGACTAAGCCCTCAACACCCGTAACAGGTCTGGCTCGCTGCGAACCAATCGCCTTGCCCAATACAAACAGGAAAAACAGGGTTGTTGTCAGGCTGATGGCGATCGCTGCTGGAATCGAGATGCTTAAGAAATCAGGTGTCCCAGGAGAATTGAAGAGGATCAACAGACCGGCAGTTAGAATGACTGTACCAGTAATGGCCAATGCCCCGTGAGTGATGGCCTTGATCTCCATCAAAAAGAGAACAAAGGCCACCATTATCAAGCCAAAGCCCAGCCAATTTACCGGAAGCTGTCCCAAGCCATAGAGGGCAAGGCCAATTGCCAATACGCCGATAAGGCCGGCGACCCACCCGCCAGGACTAGAGAGCTCAATCAAAATGGCTTGGACACCAAGTGTGAGCAAGATACCCAGCAGCAGTGGGTTTACGAGTGCGAACAAGACCTGTTCGATGGGGTTTGCCGGAAGATCGCTTTGATCGGCCGCTGCTGTAGCTAATACGACGGGTGAATCATTAACAAGCACGGTGAGACCATCGATCTTCTGCATCAGGTCCGGGATATCGTCTGCAACTACATCAATTAATCCCGCTTGCAATGCTTCATCGGCTGTAACCGCCCGCGCATCTTGAATCATTTCCTCGGCTAGCTGCGTCGCGGCTTGCCCTCTGTTGGCCGTAAGATTGCGGACCGTGGCTCTAAGATCCTGCGAAACTTTCCGGAATAAAGTTTCTTCCAGATCGACACCATTTTCCCCTACCGGTGAGGCGGCTCCAATTACGGTTTCGGGCGCCATGGCCGATGCGTGTCCTGCCATCGTGATAATGCTGCCGGCCGATGCGGCTTGTGCGCCGCGTGGAGTGACGTAAACGATGATGGGAACGGTAGAGGATCGGAAGAGCTGGACGATCTCTTGCGTGGTATCAACGAGACCACCAGGTGTGTCCAACGATAGGATCACCGCCACGGCATCTCTCTCTTCGGCCGTTCTAATACTGCGCACCAAGTATCCTGCCATAGCAGGCGTAACTGGACCGCTTGCCTCAAGTAGAATGACCTCATTGTTTTGGGCAGAAATACTCTTACCGGTATAGACCAAACTCACCAAGATAAACAGCCCAACCAAAAATCTGCGCATTCGTCCGCTCCAACACAGCCAAATTGTTCTAACGTCCATTTCAATTAGCATAACAAACAGCGTATAAACCATGCAATGCGCTCTACACAACGCTTAAGGGTATAATGTAGTTCATGGAACCGCTTAGCCTCTATTTGCATATCCCTTTTTGCCGTCATCGATGCGCCTATTGTGATTTTAACACGTATACGACGGTTGGTATGCTGCAAGATCATTATGTTTGTTCGTTGGAGCAAGAGATCGGTCAGGTGGCCAGATTGGCTGACGCGGCAGGACAGATACGCCCCTTTCACACAATATTCTTTGGCGGTGGTACCCCCTCACTTCTTTCTTTGGGCCAGCTTCAACGCATTTTAGACGTAGTTCAAAACAGTTTTGGCTTAGACAAAAATGCTGAGGTTACCCTTGAGGCGAACCCTGACACGGTTGACAGTCGCTATTTGAACGGGCTGCGGAAACTTGGGGTCAACCGTCTCAGTTTTGGCGTTCAAAGCGCAGTTGCTGGTGAATTGGCACTTCTGGAAAGAACACATGATTTTGCGAAAGTAGTAGCGGTCGTCGCTCAAGCTCGTCAGGCTGGTTTCGACAACCTTAGTCTGGATTTGATCTATGGGCTGCCCGGACAAGATATTTCTTCGTGGTCTAAGAGTTTGCAGGCTGCACTAGACCTCAAACCGGAACATTTGAGCCTTTACTGTTTGACCATTGAGCCAGGAACACCTATGCACCGCTGGTTGGCGAACGGCCGTATTATCCAGCCTGATCCAGATCTGGCGGCAGATCAGTATAAGATCGCCGGCGAGATATTAGCCGCTCATGGATTTGAGCATTACGAGATTTCCAATTGGGCGAAGCCAAACCTTGAGTGCCGACACAATATGACCTACTGGCGAAATCAGGATTACATCGGATTAGGTGCAGGTGCCTATGGCCATGCCAATGGTCATCGATACGGTTTGGTCAAGCAGCCCCGTGTCTATATCAGGCGTGTAGGAGAAGGGGACGGCAGCATATTTCCATTGTCAAACGCCGTGGCCGAGAGTCACAAAATTGAGCAGGAAGAAGCCATGTCTGATACCGTGATCATGCAGCTCCGAATGCTGCAGGAAGGGTTGGATTTGACTAAGTTTGCCCGTCGCTTTGGGCAGTCATTAGATGAGGCTTTTAATGGCCTTCCATCACAGTTGGTAGACTGGGGTTTGCTCACGCAAACAGATGACCGCATCTTTCTCTCTGAGCGCGGACGATTTATTAGCAACCAGGTTTTCTACCGGTTTATGTGATTCAGGGAGGACCTTGTGCTCAACAGCCAAACATTTGCACCGCAAACATTTCATCGAGATGACTTCCTCATTAGCACGGACATAAGAAAGATTGATGTCGATTTGGTTTATCATTTTCTCGCCTACGAATCCTACTGGGCCAAAGGGATTGCCAGAGAAACCGTCGAACGGTCCTTGAGGTATTCCCTCTGCTTTGGCGTTTATGATTGTTCTGGGTCTGATGAGCGTCAAATAGGCTTTGCCCGAGTTATCAGCGATCATGCTAGTTTCGCCTATTTGTCCGATTTATTTATTCTTGCGAGCTGTCGTGGGCAAGGATTGGGAAAATGGCTTATTTCTTGTATTCTTGCCCATACAGAACTGCAAGGCCTGCGCAAATGGATGCTAAATACGAAAGATGCGCATGAACTTTACGAACGTTTTGGCTTTCGCCTTAATGCCGAGCCTGATACTTACCTGGTCTTCCGGCCGCAGCGAAGCGACATTTAGCGATTAAGTGAGGGATTGAAACGATGTCGACTAGGAGCTTAAATGAGAAAAGAACAGATATCACCTATGTGATCGGGCATGTAAATCCAGATACTGATGCAATTGCCTCTGCTATGGGCTATGCTTGGCTGCTGCAGGATCAGAATCCAGGAACGATTCAAGCAGCCCGTGCCGGTCAACTCAACCCACAAACCACCTGGGTGCTAGAAAAACTGGCGCTCGATCCACCCGTTTTGCTGCCCGATGCCTCTCCCCGATTCACAGATATTGTGCATCGTTTGAACACAACAAAGCCCGATCTTCCACTGCGCGAAGCGTGGACAGTCGCAAACCGTACAGGGGGTATTGCGCCGGTGCTTAACCCTGATGGAACACCCTATGGTTTGGTAACGGTGCTGAGCCTGTTTGATTTCATGAGCCGTTTTGTTGGTTCCCATCGCCGCCGGGAAGATTTGCGTATAGGGGATATGCTTGACAGGCCATGCAAAGAGGCTTGTGATACCAAAGTCCCCCATTTTCAGGCCAGCAATCGAATCAAGGATGCCTTGCCGCGCATATTGCGCGAGGAACGCAGTGAGTTCTGGGTGGTTGATGAAAATGGCACCTACGTAGGTATATGTCGCCAACGCGAAGCCCTTAATCCCCCACGGCTGAAGTTAATACTGGTTGATCATAATGAAGAGCAGCAGGCACTCGGCGCGCTGAGCGAGGCCGATTTGCTGGAGATTCTCGATCACCACCGCCTCGACAACCCGACGACACGCGAACCAATCCGTTTCACTGTCGACGTGGTAGGCAGCACCAGTACCTTGGTATCAGAGCGCATTGATCAGTCCGGTTTGAGCGCTCCGCCGCAGTTGGCCGGTCTGCTTCTTGCCGGTTTGCTCTCAGATACATTAATCTTGACGTCGCCGACCACGACTCCGCGCGATCACGAAGCAGCCGATCGTTTGGCGCGCTGGGCTTTTATGAGTGGGACAGCACTCCAAGATGAAACGATCGACTCATATGGCCAGCAAATACTGTCTGCCGGTGCAGGCCTTTCAAGTCGCAGCGCGATGGAAATAGTGAGCGCTGATTTCAAGGTGTATGATACTGAAGGGGTTCGCTTTGGTATAGGCCAGGCAGAAGTGACCAATTTCGCCCAACTAGGTGAGAATCTCGATGAGCTGAAGGAGGCCCTTATAGATCTGGGAGATTCGAGGGGGTTGGACTTTGTAATGCTGATGGTTACCGATGTGGTCCGTCGCTCGAGCCGCTTGGTTGTCACCCGGGATGTTCCAGCTCTTGAGGTACTACCCTTTCCCCACCTAACAGATGGCACAATGGATGCTCCGGGAGTGGTTTCACGAAAGAAACAGCTCTTGCCAGTGGTACTTGGGGCACTGGAGGAATAAGTGAAACAGTTCCAGTTCCGGCAGTGTGTATGGGAAGAGTGTCGGTTTCGATTCCCAGTCGAGGTGGACGCGATACGGGCGAATCGTTGTCCCAACTGTGGCTCTGACACGTTGCTGGTGGGGGTGCCGGTACAAGGTGAAGAAAGCCAAGTCACCAGCTGGATTCGTCCCACGTTTGAGGCATTGTTGGACAATATCCGCAGTATACACAACGTCGGATCCATGTTTCGCACGGCCGATGGTGCCGGCTTGGCACATCTCCACCTATGCGGTATGACCGCTACCCCTGCTCACATCAAAATGTCCAAAGCTGCATTGGGTGCGCAAGAAAAGGTTTCCTGGTCCTATAATTCCAATGGCCTTGAAAAAGCCGTGGCGCTTAAAAACCAAGGCTACAAGCTGTGGGCAATAGAAGCGGCACAAAATGCGCAGCCTTTCTTTAGCGCAGGACTTGGACTGCCACATTCGCGGGTTGTTGTGGTCGTAGGCAACGAAAATGCCGGGGTCGATCCGGGTATTCTGCAGATCTGCGACCGCATCATAAGTTTGCCCATGTATGGTTTTAAAGAGTCGTTAAACGTGGCGGTGGCCTTCGGTATTGTGTCCTATCATCTTTGTTTTGCGGAACAGATGAAGGTTGAGCAGTAAAAATATGTCACGTGCAGAACCATCGTCTGCTGGAGGAGATTGGCTGTGAATGACAATGCCAGCCCTATCTGGATTGGAGAACTGGGCGATACATTTCTTGGTGAGCTCTGGGTGGCTCGATCTGAGGCAGGTCTAGCGGCAGTGAGCTTGTGGGGCGATAGATCCCAGTTCTCTAAACAAGTATTTGGCTTGACCGGGCGACAGCCTGATTATCTGCCGGAAAAAGTGTCGACTGTCGTTCAGCAGTTGCGTGAATACTTGCATGGACAGCGTAAACAATTCACGATACGCATTGATTGGTCGGTAATGACTCCCTTTCAGCAGGAGGTTCTCCGGCTCGTTTGTGATATCGAATACGGCCGAACCAGTACGTATGGCCATATCGCCCAACAGCTAGGAAAGCCAAATGCGATGAGGGCTGTCGGTAGAGCAAATGCGACCAATCCGATACCAATCATAGTCCCCTGCCATCGTGTCCTGGGCTCTGACGGCAGTCTTCAAGGTTATTCAGCGCCCGGCGGCGTAGAGACAAAAGCTCGTTTATTGAGACTTGAAGGAAGTTGGTTGATTCTAGTCTGCGCGCCAGGCGATGACACGTCCGGCTAAATCAGAATTCAAACTGCCCCATAATGGCGTATAATAAGATATGCAGCATACCGGCTGAAAAAAGAAAGGCAGAAATAATGAAAAAAGGACAGAACTTTGTATTGTCCTGATCAGAATCAATCGCGGAGCGAGGAAGAATCATGTTTGGATCATTAATCGTTATCATCTTCATTCTAATTATTGTCATTGTGATCTTCGCTGCTACGGTGCGCGTTGTTCCTGAGTACGAAAGAGGTGTCGTCTTTCGTTTGGGCAGAGTAATAAGCGCCAAGGGCCCCGGGTTATTCTTCCTAATACCAATAGTCGATCGCATGGTAAAAGTTGATTTGCGGACAATAACCCTGGATGTCCCAGCCCAAGAAGCCATCACCAGTGATAATGTCACGGTCAAGGTCAACGCCGTGGTCTACTTCCGGGTCCTAGATCCGGTGGATGCAATTATCCAGGTCGAAGATTATCGTCGCGCCACGTGGCAAATTGCGCAAACCAGTCTGCGCAATGTAATCGGACAATCACAGCTAGATCAGCTGCTGCAGGATCGGGAAAAAATCAATGAGAGGCTGCAGCATATCATCGACGAGGCCACAGAACCTTGGGGAATCAAGGTTAGTATTGTAGAGGTCAAAGATCTCGAATTGACCGCCAATATGGTGCGTGCGATGGCGCGTGAAGCGGAAGCGGAGCGTGAACGGCGCGCCAAGATAATTAGCGCTGAAGGTGATCACCAAGCAGCGGAAAGGCTTTCAATGGCTGCCCACGAAATGGGTAAGGAACCGGGAGCCATGACCCTGAGATACCTTCAAACATTAGCGGACATTGGAATCCAAAACAATACGACAATCATATTCCCACTGCCCGTGGAGCTAATAGGACCGCTGATGAAACTGACAGAAGGATTGGGGGGATCAAGTCACGAAGAAGGGTCTCGGTAAACCCGTAAACGGGGTGAACATGGATCCATGTTCACCCCGTAAAAAACCAGGACGACGTATTAGGCAAATTTCAGCCGAAACACCTGAACCGCATTAGATACCTAGATTGCCTGCGGCGATAGCACATCCAGGTCTTCCACCAGCATCCAACCATGCATTAAGAGTGTCGCTCGTAGTCGCACCGGCAGTTGCGTCCGTGTAAATTCCTTTTGCCCACTGATAGTATCGCTGTGTTTCGCTGGCCCAGTTCTCGTAGTTGCCGCCAGACGCCGCATAGCCTCCATTGTAGCCTGCAAAAGAGAGGAATATATCGCCACCGGTGTAGCGAAGCTGTTCATTTAAAAAATCTAAACCGCGCCTGGCGTTGGTGTCCGGGTCCTGCATATTCTCGTTTGCTGTGAAATGGAATGGCATCACCTGGAAGAGACCTTGCGCACCGGCGATCGACTCTGCTTGAGGATTGCCACAAGATTCAATCTGCATAATCGTGGCCACAGCGTTAGGGTCAACATCATGTTGGCTTGCCCAAGCCAAAATCTCGTTTTCCCAATACCGTACTTCCGGTGTGAACAATGGCGCGATGCCCTCTCCTGATGCCGGAACTGCAAACTGGTCGACCGGCGATTGATCCAGTGTGCCGGTTTGATTGGTCACTGCGGCTTGCTCTGATTGCGCTGCAGCAGAACCGGTCCCAATCTGATCGGGAAGCGCAAGCAATGAGAGGACGGAAGCCACCATCAACGCAATTCCAAAAACAACAACCATCCTAATCTGGATTTGTCTGATGGGATCGTGCCCTTCGTACTGATAGATGCCGTGTGCCGACTGATCCAGGAGAGGTGAATCGTATGCTTCATACGTATCGATATATTGAGTCATTTATCGCCTTGCCTTTTTACTTCTTGAATAGCTGCAAAGATTTAGCGGGTCGTCGCTTGCATACTGCTGTTGCGCGGACCGATGCCAGAATTAGGCATTGGCGGGCGCTGTCTGACCCTTGAAGATCGTGACGGCGCTGCCGGCGGAGCGGTCGTTTGCGCACTTGGCGGAACGGGAACTGCCTGTTTAGGTGCTGACCTGACATCCCTTTTTGGCGCAGCGCTTATGCGGGAAGGGGCAGAACTGCGTGTGGTATTTGACTGTGATGCTGTTGCCGAGGATCGATTTCCCTGGCCTCGAGCTTTCTTACCAAAGATCGATTCCCCAGCGATCGAAAAGGACCCAATAAACAGTATCCTCGTCAGCCAAACCAATACCGCAACAAAAATCGGTACGAACCGCAGGAGTTGTTCTCTGCTTAGAACTTCATTGCCAAACCCGTTATTCAATAAAGTAACCGAAACAGCCCACCAGGTCATCACCGCATTCATGGTCGCCCCGAGTAACCAGGCACCCATCAGGAACCAAACTTCTCGCTGTTCACGACGGCCGCCTTCAGGCGTAAAGAGCCGGTTCAATCCAGCGAAATCTATGGCACAGAAGGCAACGGCCAAGATGGTCGCCCACTGCAGGCCAAGAAAGGTTACAGTTCCCAGAAGGCTTTCAAGTGCAAACTGTGTCGTATCAAAGTTGAAGATCTCAAAAGCGATCAGTGCCACAAACAGAATTACACCGACCAAAAGACCGCGATTCGCGCTCAGGTCGATACCTGACAAACCACCGGTCCCACTTTTTCCAGAACGAAATCGATTACTCATTTTGACCTCCATGTAAGTCATTGAACCTGCCATCAACAACCACTTGCTGCCGGATGTATATAATGCTCAAACCAGAACGTATGTCCTATCGATAATACTAGCACGTATGTTCTAATACGTCAAACAGATTGATCAGCTAGATAGGGATCTGGGCTCTTTGGCCTTTTTTGCCGAGATTAACCTGCTAGAATGGGTATATGTTTGCTCGCCTTGTGATTAATATTGAAGCACCTTTGCGGGATTCATTTCACTATTTTGTTCCAAGTGATATGAGAGCGTCTTTGGTTGTTGGCCATCTGGTGGAAGTTGAGTTTGGTCGGCGTTTGGCACAGGCAATTGTGATTGCTGTGGAGGCTTCAGCACCGGTTGAGGAAACAAAGCCTATTATCGGCATTATCGATGATTTACCCGTTGTTAGGGTGTGGCAGATTGAACTGGCCCTATGGCTTAGTGAGCATTATCTTGCGCCTTTGAACAGTTGTTTGCGTCTGATGCTTCCTCCAGGGCTTACTCGTTGGTCTGATTCTGTTTTCGATGTGAATCCTTATTGGCCGGGCGATGGCCGGCTTACTGCGAATCAAGAGGCGTTGTTGCACGAGTTGCGTTCGCGTGGACCTCTGCGAACGCGGCAGTTATCGAAGGCACTGGGTAGGAAGTCTGGCTGGAAACCGGCGGCAGACCAGCTCGTGCGACGGGATATTTTGAAGCGGGCGTCGATTCTTGATCCGCCGCGGATTAAGCCAAAACGGGTGCGGTACGCTGAATTATCTGCTGATTTTGGCCGTCAGATAGAAGCAGCATCGGAGCTAGGTCGCCAGAATAAACGGGCTGATATTCTCTTATATTTGCTGCAATCAGAGGATCCTGTGCCTTTGGAAGAGGTTGTTCTTGAAGCAGTAGGGGCCAAGAGCCTACATGTAGCTGATCTCATCGCACTTGGCCTAGTTTTTAGGAATGCGACTGTAGAACTTGTCGTACCTGTGCAGCCTGACATAGGATGGCCCGCGCAGTTTTCATCGGTTTTAGAAGGCCTTCCGTCCCCTCGGCCTGATCTCAGGGGATGCCGCCGATGCCATGCTGCGGTTGAACCTTGTTCGGATCGAGGAGCAAGAGGCGACGATCGGACTGGCGAGAACTAGTAAGGATTCATTTTTCGAGGCGATGCGACTGCGTCATGCAGAATTGTACTGGAAAGTGTTGGCTGTACTTACGGCTGCGGCTTGCCCCGTCGCGGTGGGTGAAATCAGGGAGTTAACTGGCTGTACGGCGAAACATCTTAGCCGTTTGGAAAATGTGGGGCTGATTCGTTTTACTGCTGAGGAGGTGTGGCGAGATTCTCTGGCTGATCGCTTTTTTGTTCCTGTCACGGCTCCAGAATTGACTGTTGACCAGAAAAGGGTGTGGGTCAGGCTGCGAGAATTGGCAGAAAGTTCTAACGCTGAACTTTTAGATGATCGCTTTCCGGAAACGGAGTGCGGGGCGCCGGCATTCCTTTTGCACGGCGTGACCGGGAGCGGCAAGACTGAGATCTATATGCGGGCGATTGACCTGGCGTTGAAGCGAGGCCAGCGGGCGATTGTCTTAGTGCCTGAGATTTCCTTGACACCGCAGACGGTACGGCGTTTTGCGGCACGATTTCCTGGTCGAGTGGCTCTGCTGCACAGTCGATTGAGTGATGGTGAGCGGTATGATACATGGCGCAGGGCGCGGCAAGGTCTGATTGATATCTTGATTGGTCCGCGTAGTGCGCTCTTTGCTCCCCTAAAGGATGTTGGGGTTATTGTTGTTGATGAAGAACATGATGCGAGCTATCGTCAGACTCCTCCGGTGCCGCCGCCGCACTACCACGCTCGCGATGCGGCCGTTGCTGCCGGACGTATTCTTGGGGCAACGGTTATTCTAGGAAGCGCTACGCCCGATGTGGTTTCATATCATCTTGCACAGAGTGGAAACTACCATCTTCTGGAACTGCCAAGACGAGTGATGGGTCATAGAAAGCGCATTGAAGATCAGCAGCTGCGATTGAATGTTGGAAGTGAGTACAGGTCGCAGCCTGGTGGACCGGAGGATGCCTTGGAGATTCCACTTCCTCCAGTTCAAATTGTGGATCTTCGCCAAGAGCTGCGGGCCGGCAACCGCACGATATTTAGCCGCACGCTGGCGCAGGCCATTGATGATACATTGGATCGGGGTGAGCAGGCGATTCTATTCTTAAACAGACGCGGTACGGCGACATTCATTATCTGTCGCGATTGTGGCCATGTATTGAGATGTCCGCGATGCGATATGCCTCTTACATTCCATCGACCACGCATGATGCTGACCTGTCACCATTGCGGGCGTCAAGAGCGGCCCCATCAGCTCTGTCCGCAGTGCGGCTCGAAACGCATTAAGCACTTTGGCTTAGGTACCGAGGAAGTGGAAGCACGCGTTCAGCGGAGATGGCCAGAAGCCCGTATCACACGTTGGGATCGGGACACGACGGCGGGGCCGGACAGCCATGAGCAGCTGCTTTCTAGCTTTATCGATCGTGAATCTGATATCCTTGTTGGTACGCAGATGATTGCCAAGGGATTGGATTTGCCTTTTGTTACGCTGGTCGGTGTGATATCGGCCGATGTGTCCTTGGGTCTTCCGGATTACCGGACAGGAGAGCGCGCCTTTCAGGTCTTGGCACAGGTCGCTGGTCGGGCGGGCCGGGGCTTATTGGGCGGCCGTGTTGTCATTCAGACTTATCAACCGCAGCACTATGCCATTCAGGCTGCGGCCGATCATGATTATGCCACTTTTTATCTTGAGGAGATTCGTTTTCGTACGAAACTCAACCTGCCTCCATTTAGGCGGCTGGCAAAACTGGTTTTAGCTGATCCGATTGCCGATCGTGGGCAGCGTGAGGCTCAGAAAGTGGCAGGGATATTGAGGGCATATATTCATGGTAGGGCGCTGGGTGCCACAGAAATTATTGGACCGGTACCGCCGTTCTTTAGTCGTGTTGACGGCCGTTACCGCTGGCAGATCCTCGTCCGTTCCCCTGATCCAACGCGCCTCCTGGCTGGCTTTACGGTGCCCAAGCAATGGACCTTGGAAATCGATCCGGTTAGTACCCTATGACATATTTATTACTCGATTTGGGTGCGCAATTGCGAGAGCCAATTGCTTAGCGGCCGGCCTGATTCACCAAGGTGAAGAACTACGGCCTGGTAATACGCGTCTATGAACCCCTGAATCCAAGAAGCATCCAAGCGATAGCCTACGAGCTGGTAAGATAACCATTGAATACTTGGCTGAAGGAGGTCGATTTTACCCAGCCTCAATACCGCCTGGATGGTTTCGGAGACGACGTCATTGACGCCCGTTAGATCCTTGGTATTGTGATTTGATGACAGCATTGAGTGCCAGATATGGGCCTCGATCAACGATCGCTTTTCAATGAAATGATTCAGCATGTATAGGTATTCGTTGTCTGGCACTGATACGCCTGCTATTTGTCCTGGGGCTGACAGTATGACAGACGCATTTTGCACGGCTTCTGTGATGGTTTCACCGAGGAAGTGACCGGGTATGAGCGTTCGCAATGACGGGTTGTGGTTAAATGTCAGCCCACCAAAAGCAATAGCCGTTTCTTTGTTTGTAAGAGAGTGGGCCAGATCTTTGAGATTGGCCGCCGTGTGCAATAACTGAGCCGAAATGATGACCAATCCGGGTTGCACTTGATCAATCGTTGATTCCAATTCAACTGCCGGTACATCAGCACCAAGATAAATTACATCCCAGCCTCGCCGGCGCAGCAAGTAAGCAAGGAGAAGTGGGCTGAATACATGATAATCATTTGGGGCTGTGGCTACCATCACTCTTTCCGGGCGAGATGGAGCAGGTGCCGCTGCGATTAACATTTCCAGGCGTTGAATGCTTAAGGCAGAGACAAAGTGTTCTTGTTGGATGGATATCTTGCCGTCATACCAATCCATGCCGACCTGAGCGAGTCCCTTTTGCAAGATCTCTATACAAACGGTTTCCGGAGAAAAAAGCGCCAGGGCTCGCGATAGAATCTGCTCGGCAGCTTCGCGATCGAAATCGAGACAACGATCGATCCAGGCATGGCGGATATCATCCAGCTTAGTGCCAGAAATCGGTGAGGCAAAGATTTCAGGCTGCTTATCATCTGTTTGCGCTGTGTCTAGCGGATCCAAGCCCTGCCGGACCGTGTCCTGCCACAGTTCGACGGCGTGGCTGATCGATATACCTTCATCCTGTCGTGCGGCCAGCCATTTGAGCGTGTCAATATCTCGTTGAGAGTATTGGCGATGGCCTCCGCCGGTTCGCTGAGGTTTAGGGAATCCATAACGGCGTTCCCAAGCCCTAATGGTCGCTGGGTTGAGACCCGTTTGTTTTACAACCGCTTTGATATTGTAAGTGTGAGACTGCCGTTGTGGTCCTACACTGTAGTCCGGTACCGCATAATCCATATTGTTCCATCCAAAAACTGTTCCTGGTTGATTTGCCTGTAATGTACAAATCCATTTGTGTTCACGATTAGTGACCCGTCGTTATTTGTTATTCATCATAAGTATAGGCCAAGTTGCAAGAATGTCAAAGTATTGCACAATAAAACACTAAGATATTAAACAAAATATTGACATCACTGTTTTGTCGAGGTAGAATTGTATTCAATTCATAAGGTATTGCTGTTTGGAAGAACTTGAAAGAAAAAGCCTTGTCTGGATAGAAATGTTACAATCGAGTAAACAGGTCAATTCATCCAGCCATCTGCAAAGGAGTAAGCTGCTACTATGTTAATTGTGATCAGCGGTGGGACGGGATCGATTGGCCGATCTTTGACGGCCGCATACTTGAAGGATGGCCATATGGTGACCCTGCTTAGTCGTTCGCCGGAGAAGTACCGCTCTGATTTTCCAGAGCAAGTATCTCTAGTGCAGTGGGACGGCCGTACAATGGGTGATTGGGCCAACGTGCTGGATGGCGCGGATATTGTCTTTAATCTTGCCGGAGAAAACATCGCCGGGGACAAACTCTTGCCCGATCGATGGACGGACGAGAAGAAGCGACGCATCATTGAAAGTCGAACCGATCCGGGCCAAGCGCTTACGGAAGCGATTGGCTTGGCGGCTCGCAAACCGCGAGTGCTGGTTCAAGCCTCTGGTGTCAACTATTATGGAACGGGCGGGGATGAGATTCTCAATGAACATTCCCCTTCTGGGAACGATTACCTGGCCTCGGTATGCCGGCAGTGGGAAGGTGCGACAGCCGGTGTGGAAGCGATGGGGGTGCGCCGGGTTGTTACCCGCATTGGACTCATGCTGAACGCCGATACTGGCCCGCTGCCCCGCTTAGCGCTGCCCTTCAAACTTTTTGGCGGCGGCTATTTTGGCGACGGCGACAGCTACTATTCCTGGATCCATGAAAAGGATGTAATCCGAGCCCTGCGCTTTGTTGCTGATAATGAAAAGGCTGCCGGACCCTTCAACTTGGTCTCGCCTAACCCGGCCACAAAGCGCGACTTCAGCAAGGCTATCGGCAAAGCTCTAAACCGTCCCTCTTGGTTTCCGGTCCCTGCTTTTGCGATGAAGCTGTCTTTGGGAGAGGTCGCCACGCTTGTTTTGGACGGGCAGCGTGCCATCCCCCAAGGATTAATGGAATTAGGTTTTGAGTTCCGTTTCCCGAGGATTGCGGAAGCCCTCGAGGATATACTTGGTGACTAAAAAGAAAAAAGGGCGAGGATACTCCCTCGCCCTTTTTCGGCAATTGGTTCTTGCATTACCTAATTGATGACCGGTGCCACCACGCTTGAGATATCAAAACCAAATAGTGATGTTGATTGTTGCTCTTCCATGGGGGTCGTGTTGATGGGGAAAGCGGGGGACAGGATTCTGCGGAACCAGATATCACTCCCTTCCTCTCCTTCCTGCAGCCAGGTGGCGTAGAAGCGTGTGCCGTCAGGCGTCATGCGCAGCTGCGCCTCGCCCTGTTCCGGATCGCCCTTGGCCATATAATCCCAGCGTTCTACCGTTTCACCAGCGTGTTGGCCGGAGCTGTCCGGGTTCACATCCCACTCAATCAATTCATAGTTTCGCCCCGATCGATGCTGAGACTGTAGTAAAGGTCAAGCGGGGCTGGCGAATTCCTCCTCTTCATCACTGTCGCCATGCACCTGTCCCGGGTTTGTGGAGGTGCCGTAGCTGACATAGAAGATATTTGGATTCTGTTTGTCCTCGGCGATACCTGTCCAAACGCCGTTCAACTTTATCGTGCCAGGCGTGGCGACGATGCGCGGCTCGATCACCGATGATTTATTATTGTTCAGCTGCGACAGATTACGCATCTGTTCAAATTCGCCTGGCCCAAAGAATGGTGCAATCCGTCTATCTTGTTTTCTATTGTCATCGGTGTCAGGATCATCGTCGATTCTGGGATCATTCCAGGTGATGCAGTGTTCCACACCATCCCCGGCCGGATCGGTGCTCCACGTTTGCGCCACCGTCAAAGGAGCGCCGCACATAGAAGTCATACTTATCATGCCCATTGCGCGCTGCGGCCCAGTTTGGCTGTATAGGAGAAACCCATCACCACAAAGTCACCGCGAATCTGGCCGCGATGCGCCCGGGCATCATCATAAGGATTGGCCCAGGATGGATCAGCCAGATTCTCATCCGATTGCGTCCAGGTTACGACCTTGACCCCATCCCCTTTTGCGCTTTCGATCCCGATCAGGATTGATCCAGGTATCCCCGATTGTAACACTGCTCATATTCTGCGCGCCGTCGACACAAACAGTCTGGCCGTTGACGGCAACGGCCGTCAGGCATTGCAGACCAGGTACTTGATATCATACGGATTCCCTGATGCCTGTGGCTTTAAAGCGGCGCAGCATGATATCTGATGGCCGTCCCTGTCCTTCCTGCCCTTCCTTATACAAGACAAGCAGCGGCGTTTTCGAGGCGCCCATGGCGCTTTTACCCTGCAGGATAAAGCGTGGCCGCCGGGCATTTTCATAAGCAAGCTGAGGCTGATCCTGCCAGTCCAAGAGTAAGATTGCCCTCTTCATCTTTCAGATAGAGCAAGTTGCCTTCGGCATCCCGCTCCGGCAAATTGAGGATGTCGCCCGCGCTTACCAGAGTGCGGATTCTGGAAGTCAAAGCTGTGGTAGATGACATTCTTGCCTTCTTCGGCAACATAGTCATCCCCATAAGGCCCACCTCCCGGTTCGTGATCCGGCGCGCCGCCGCCAACGCCCTTCGTTTCCTCATAGGCCATAATCGCCCAGGCGCTCTTGCTTCCATCTGATTTTTCATAGGTCTGCAGGAAGAGATTGGGCCGTGAGGCGCCGGTATCCCCGTCCAACAGACGGCCGTCCGCGGTAATGCAGACTTTCTTTTCAGCTTCCTGGTTATTGGTGAATTCGTAAAAACCTTCACAAAGTCCATCAACCGTGTAGCCGTAGGCATGCGAACCACTGCCATCGCCGCTCGTATCCGGGTTGGTTATCGGGATCCAGTTGCCATTGCTATCTACCACTGGATAACCTGTCGCTATCTAGTTCCACCAGCAGGTTATCTGTGTTAACCACATCATTATCGCTTAGACGGACCGGCAGCGACATCGGCACCAGAGCCTTGGGACGGCCGACTTTATCCAGGTCATGCTCGGGATCACCACCTTCCTCAAAATTCAAATCTACCTTGTTGAAGTTAGGCATAGTGATGTAGCTGTACCAGATATCCGTCTTGTGATTGGTCGTTGCGCCGCCCCACCCCGGGCCAGGGCCGGCCGCGCTGCCGGGGCGGAGCCCCTCAGGATCTTCCTGCCAGGCGATGGCAAAACCAGCGCCATCCGCACCACCCATGAAGACCTGGTTGGCATCACGCCGTCCAGAGGTTAATCTTTCCGGCTTGAACCAGGCGATATCGCCAACGACAAATTTAGGTTCATCATGCAGAGGCTCTTCCTCAGCTGTCCACTTCCAGAAACCGCCGCTGTTGATCATCCCTTGCGTGACCACCGTACCACGCGCGACCCAAACGCAGCTGTAGGGGACCTCACCGACTTCGGGGAAATCCTGCTCCGCATAATCTACGGAACGCTGTGGCCCCCCAACACCCCAGATATCCTCTTCATAATAGGGATCATCTTAGGGGTAATCTGGCTCACATGACAATGTGCCATCCTCTTCTTTACCGGTACAGTAAACAGCGCAGCCCGTTGCTGGTGTCTCGATCACAGCTGTTTCGGGATCATCACAAGTATTAATGGCATAGGTAGGCTTGCCGCCCTTGCAAAACTTACTTGTCCACGCCACAAGGATATTGTTACCCTTGACTTGAAAGACCGGCTTTTTTGCTTCGCCATAATATGCGGAACCATCTGCCAGTTTGAAAGATGACTTGTCGGCAGCGCGGGAGAGGTTCATCCGCTTGAAGGTGTTGCCATCATCGCGCGAGATACCGGCAAAAATATCCTCATATCCCGTCTCCTCCACACCGTCCGTATAGGCTACAACGATTGGTTTCGCTTTCGTGGCTATCCGCGTCAGTACCAGCTTGCCGCTATCTTCACTATAAAAATCGTCGTCATAGTAGTAATAGGGAATGCCGGTATATTCTTGTTCCTCGTACGTGAAAGTGGCTTGCGTGCCATCAGCTTTTACCGCCGGGAACCACATGCCCATGATATTCAGCTTGGATTTGGAGCTGGACAGCTCTGGTGTCCGCGAAACGTTCTTGCGGAACATGTCGCTGCTGAGTGACTTGTCGAGGTTGTCTTTGGCATCTTCGGCTGAAACAAGGGCCAGTGTCACGCCGTCCACATCTTGGCAAGCATCAATCGTCGCCAAGATGAGACTTTCCACCTGGGCGTCATTGGCAAAATCAACTTCTCCTGTATAGGCCTCCTCTAGGCAGGCCAATACATCGTCGCTGATATCGATTCCCTTTTTAGGTTCGCCATCAGCGTCTAAGCTCTGTAAAAAGCGCGCCATATTGACCACGCGTGAATCATGGATATCGGCGCTCTCAAACAGGTCGAGAGGTGAGATCTTGTGGTTAGCAACCGTGCTGCCCAAAGTAACTGGGCCTATCGTTATATCAACCACCTCGCCGGGGAAGTAATCAAAACCACCTGACAAGTCAGTCTTACCTTTTTGCGTGGGCGTGCCGTATTTGGCACCGCCAACCGGCGAATCGATGAAGTGACCGCGCGCTGGATGGGTGAAGACTGTCTCCAAATACCAGCCCCAGTTCGAGCCTTTCCACTCAATAGCCTTTGGCTCATAGTAGGTCCATGCCTCATTTCTGCGGATGATTCGGCCTCTTTTATTGAGCTGTACCAGATCCACATGAACGGCCGCATAAACGCTCGCGGTTCTGCCCCCAGGTGAACTCGAGTTCATCCTTAAGATTACACGAGACAACGAGGCTGTCCTCTGGATTTCGATAGCTGCGGTTGCAGTTGAATTTTCTGAGAATGGGTTTTCCATTTCTATACATGGGCGGCAAATCTTTGCCGGCGTACACCTGTACTTTCTGAACCAGCCAATCGCCCGTAGGCTGGATAGATACCTGGAAATTGTACCGTGTGTTCCAAAATTCAACGTCTCCGACATCTTTGTGATTGGTTACGATTAATTCGGCCGGCTGCCGCACAACTTGAGCGCCGACACCGGAATTGCTCTGCGCGTTGACCAACGTTGTCGCGCCCAGCAGCAAGATTAATAACACCAATACCAGCTTACGCTTCATTTCAATATCCTCCCTGCTCTTGAAAGGAGCAGTCCACTAAAAGGTAATGGCTGCCACCATTACGCACACCCAATCATCCTAATGAACAGTCTAGCTGGTGTGTGTTCCAAACCCGTTACAAACTCCAACCAAATTTGATTTCACGGTGTTTGAAACAAGGAGATGAGGTTTCTGGTGGGTAGGGAGAGCCGTATTAGTAAGATGCAGCGCGAGGAGACAGATCGTGGGCAGCGAGGTTCAGTCGGGGGGAACAAAGATATAGCCCACGGCAGGACGGTTTTGTATTAATGGCTGGGCGTTGGGATTGGGTTCAATCTTGCGCCGCAGGCGGTGGATTGCCTGGCGCAGCAGACGGTTTTCCCCCTCATGCCCCACGCCCCATACTTTTTCCAGCAGATACTCCGGTACCAGAACGCGTCCTGGATAGCGGACCAGTTCACTTAACAGCCGGTATTCAATGGGCGTCAAATGCACCGCTTCTCCGGCAAGGGTGACCTGCTGTTTTGACAAAATCAACTTCCAAATCACCTGCTCTAAAAACCGGGCGCGGGTCATCTTGTTCGGACAATTCAACCCGGCGCAGCACGGCACGCACGCGAGCCAGCAGTTCATCGCTGCTGAAAGGTTTCGTGATATAGTCATCGGCGCCAATATCAAGGCCGCGAACCTTGTCCGAATCCTGAGCCATGGCGGTAAGCATGATGACCGGCACGGTGGAGAATTCGCGAATGCTCCGGCAAACATCATAGCCATCCATTCCTGGCATACGGATATCAAGAAGCACCAGGTCTGGACATTCGGTCACAGCGATGTCGAGAGCACTTTCACCATCTTCTGCTTCCAGAACGATATAGCCCCGCGCTTCCAAGTTGACCCGGATCGTCCAGCGGTATTGCGGTTCATCATCGACCACCAAAATTGTGACCTTAGCTTTCTTCATGCTCTTTTATTCTCCAGTAACTGTCCACCCGATTCGCACAAAGGTAGATGGTGCTATGATTCTCAAACAACGGCCGCTTCTGTAATCCTTCTTTCTTTCGTTTGCAGCCTACTATCCGGGATAGTGATGAAAAACGTGCTGCCTTTTCCCTCTGTACTCGTGACCCAGATACGGCCGCCATGAGCCTCTACCATATTGCGGCAAACCGATAATCCTAGACCGGCGCCGCGTACCTGGCGCGTGATCGGGTTGTCCAAACGGTAGAATCGGTCAAATATTTTTTCAGCCGCTTCCGCAGGTATCCCTATTCCTTGATCCGTGACAGTAATGAAGGCTTCCTTGTCATCAGCGAAGGCCTTGATAAGAATGGTTCCTCCATCGGGTGAGTATTTGATCGCATTGCTGAGCAGGTTGCGCAGTACCTGCTCCATCCGATCCGGATCGAGATCAATACTTAAGCCGGGCGGGATGACTTCATAGACAATATCATGTTTAGGAACTGCGGTTTCCATACCGCTTATTGCCTGCTTAATAAGCGCATATGCCGGTGTTCGGTGTTTGTGCAGCTGAAGCTTGCCACTTTCAACCTGGGCAAGAAGTAGTAAATCGTCAACGATTTTCTCCAGGCGGATTGTCTCGTCCAAGATGACGCTTAACATCTGGCGGCGGACCGTTCTCTTGAAATCAACATCGGTTGCCATTAGGGATGTACTCGAAAGTTTTATCAAGCCCAATGGTGTGCGCAAGTCATGGGAAACGTTAGCGATCAATTCTGATCGCAAGCGATCCAACTCTTGCAGCAGTTTTACCCGTGACGCTTCTTCAGCCAGCTGCGTCTTTTCGACGGCGACGCCAATCTGCTGGGCAATAGCTTCAAGAAGCTGCACCTCCTGTTCAACGTTCTTCGTACCACAGCCCAATACCGCCAAAACCCCCTGAACTTGTTCGCGGCTAAACACTGGAACACCTGCGAAACGATGATCACAATCATGACCACATTTTAACTGCCCGAACCATAGAGCATTATTGGAGATCATCATTTCCAACGTCTCACCAGTGCCGGCAATAAGATTGATGGGGCTCTGTTTAGATTGATTACTAATTAATTCCCGCCTCTCATGCGAAATTGTGCCTTGTTCTGCCACCACCTGCAGCTTGCCTTCTCTATCAAAAAGGTAAATCCACCCTGCATCCATGTTTGTGACGGCTAAGACACTTATCAAAATGGAGCTCAGCATTCGCTCAAGATCGTGAGTTTCGCTGATCGTTTCGGCGATGGCATGTAGAACAGCCAGCTGCTCGTTGCGGCGTTGAAGGACCGCTTCAGCTTGCACCTGCTGCGAACGATCGATAAGAAATCCTTCCGTACCGATCACTTTGCCACCCTGGATAACTGGATTTGAAGACGACGTATGGTATTTTATTGTGCCGTCCTTGGTTAGGCGCAGAGATTCGCTGGCTGGTAACCCTTTGCCGTTGACCAGGTTATGGAGGTTATCCGCCATAACCGCAGCATTCTCTTTTGGTTGGGTTATCGAATAATGTTGGCCAATAACCTCCGCGGCGTCATCATAACCATGCATTTGCAGCCAAGCCTTGTTCACCTGCTGGTAGCAACCTTGGTGATCCATAAAATAATAGCCCGCCTGCGTATGATCGATGATTTCGCGTAAACGCTGCTCGCTGTCGCGCAAGGCGTCGACTGCTTCTTCTCTTTCTACGGATTGTTCGCGGATGTAGATATAACCAAGCAGGGGGATGGCCAAAATATAAAAACTATGGCTGATTGGGCAAATTATGCGTGTATATACTTCCCCTGTAGCCAGGTTGACCAACATCAAGAGGTCGGAAAGGAGGAAAAACGACAGTGCAACCATCATCACGTTACGCAGCCAGCCCTTCCTCTTATATAGGATGGACATGGCCCAGGCGATGAGCAACGCCGGTGCTATGTGAAACAGCCATGCTGCCCAGGTTTGCCCAAAGCGAATACCGGGGTTGGTCTTACTGTAGACTGCCCACCACCAGAATGTTATGAGATAACAAAACAAGGTTGCGATCAAACCGATTTGAATATAGCGTCGCGCCAAGGGAGTATCGTCTAGAATGTAACGCAGGAAGGAGCCGGCAATCACAACGATCGCAGCCATGGTTAATGCTTGCTCCAATGGTGCGGAGATAAAATACGCCGATTGTCGTTCAAGAACGCCCATGATCTGCAGTGATACGAAGAAGAACATGAACAATTCACGTGCCAGCGCCAGACCAAATCCCCAGACAAGCCATTTTTCGCGTGGACGTGAATTTTCGCGCTGCCTCGACCAGGCGACCACAAACAGCACAGCCCACATGATAGCTGGGATGCCAAAGCGCATCAGATTGTTTTCAATACAGCCGGGCCCCCCGGCGAATTGTGAGAGAAGTAGCAAGATATATTCTGCAAACCCTTCCACCTTAACCTCCTGGTCCTAGGGCGTTTGAAGCGCAGCTATTCTTAGGGCACGTATACACCCTATTATGCACAATTACGGCGTGTTTTCAAGGAGAATCGAATCACCCCATCATGATATTCGTGGGTAGAGAAGATTGGAGTACCCCCGGACGGACTCGAACCATCATCGATCGCTTAGGAGGCGATTGCTCTATCCTTTGAGCTACGAGGGCATGAAGAAATTGTGGAATTTGGATACAATTAGCTGCAAGGATTATATCAGATCATGGATCGTTCTGCATCGGAAGCGCACCCTTTTTTTGTATATGGCACACTTCTTCCCGGGCAGCCAAATGAACACTATTGGCGCGGTGCGATAAGAAGCGTGGAGCCGGCCGTGTTTGAGAATGGCAATCTGTATGATATGGGTTATTATCCAATGCTTGTGGAAGAGGGTGGAGGAAACGTTACCGGGAAGCTTGTTTCTGTCGCAAATGGGCTCTACAGAGATGTGTTGGATCGCCTAGACGATCTAGAGGGATATCTTCCCGACGAGCCGTCCAAGTCAAGCTACAGGCGTGTAAAACGAGAAGTATCAACACAAGATCGGCAAAGCCGCTGGTGTTGGCTATATGTCGGCCTTCGGGATCAGACGGACAATTGCCAACTGGTTTCAAATGGCAATTGGGAGGTTTACGTTTCCAGAATAAACCGCGGTCCAGTCAATTGGTGGGACACCATTGGCACAGTTTTGGGAGATCTGGAACGCTTCAGCGGCAGCGAATCATAGACACTTTCCGTACCAAAGATAATTGTTGCCTTGCGGCGCGAAAGCAGTACTATAACAGAAAATTGGTGAAGATTTATGAAAAGAATTGGTGTTTTGACAAGTGGGGGGGATGCGCCTGGTATGAATGCCGCTGTTCGTGCCGTAGTGCGTACCGCTCTCGAGGAAGGTGCTGAGACCTATGCCATCTACGAAGGCTACCAAGGTATGGTGGAAGGTGGGGACAATATTCGTCCCATTGGCTGGAGTGACGTTGGTGGTATGTTGCAGTTGGGCGGAACCATAATTGGATCAGCACGCTGCCAGAGGTTTCATCAGCGAGAAGGCCGGCGTCAGGCTGCATTAAACCTCATAGAAAATGGAATCGAAGCGCTGATCATCATTGGTGGGGATGGCAGCTTAACTGGCGCGCATATATTGCAGAAAGAGTGGCGTGGTTTGCTAGAGGAATTGGTTGCGGCGGGAGAAATTTCTGCCGAATTGGCTGACACATACCAAACATTGACGATTGCTGGGCTTGTCGGTTCAATTGATAATGATATGCACGGCACCGATATGACGATTGGCGCTGATACGGCACTGCACCGAATTGTTGAGGCGATTGATGCTATCACAAGTACGGCTGCCAGCCACCAACGCACGTTTGTGGTGGAAGTGATGGGCCGTCGCTGCGGCTATCTCGCTCTGATGAGTGCTCTGGCTACTGGAGCGGACTGGGTCTTTATTCCTGAATCTCCTCCGGAAGTTGACGAGTGGGAAGCAAAGATGTGTGAGGTGCTTCATAAAGGGCGGGAGGTAGGCCGGCGCGATAGCATCGTCATTTTGGCGGAGGGAGCACAGGATCGGGATGGTAATCCGATTACCAGCCAAGATGTCAAGCGTGTCTTAGAAGAACGCTTGGGAGAAGATACGCGTATTACCGTGTTGGGCCATGTCCAGCGCGGTGGTTCACCGAGCGCCTACGATCGCATCATGAGTACACTTGTTGGGGCGGATGCGGTAGAGGCTGTTTTGGCCGCTGGCAAGCAGGAAGAACCAATTGTGGTTGGTATTCAGGGCAACAATATCACCCGCACACCATTGAGCGAGTGTTTGCGTGATACTTGGGCTGTTGCTGATGCAATCAAAGAGAAAGAGTATGACAAAGCCTTAATGCTCCGCGGCGGCAGTTTCAAACAATCTTTCGATATACTGCGAACGCTAGTGCGGACATTTCCACACGATCCCATTCCGGGAGAGCGCCGCTTGCGCATAGCTGTCATGCATGGCGGTGGACCATCACCGGGAATGAACACGGCCGTTCGTGCCGCAATACGCCTTGGAACGGATAAAGGGCACATGATGATGGGCGTGAGGAATGGTTTTCGAGGGTTGATTGATGGTGAAGTAGAGGAAATGGACTGGATGAGCGTGGCCGGATTCACGGCGCGTGGCGGTGCGGAACTGGGTACCAATCGCTACATACCTGAAGGCCGGGATTTCTATGCGATTGCGCGAACTTTAGATGAATACCAGATAGAAGGCTTGCTGTTGATTGGCGGGTGGTCCGGCTATCTTTCAGCACTTGAGTTGTTTGACCAGCGTGAAAACTACCCTGCCTTCGATATACCCATTGTTTGCCTGCCGGCAACCATCAACAACAATCTTCCGGCTACTGATTATAGTGTCGGGGCTGATACAGCTCTGCATAGTATCGTTTGGGCTGTTGATAAAATCAAACAGTCGGCCGTCGCCTCTCGCCGCGTATTCGTTGTAGAGGTCATGGGACATTACTGTGGTTATCTTGACGCTTATGGGCGCCATGGCTACCGGCGCAGAACGTGCCTACTTGCATGAAGAAGGCGTCACGCTCAGTGATATGGCAACCGATGTAGAAGAACTAAGTGATGGGTTTATCAAGGGCAAACGGTTGGGCTTGATCATCCGCAATGAGATGGCCAATGAAGTTTATGATACTGCATTTATGGCAGCGCTTTTTGAAGAAGAGGGCGGCGATTTATTTGATGTTCGCCAAGCGATATTGGGTCATATGCAGCAGGGGGGAGATCCGACTCCCTTTGACCGAATTTTGGCCACCCGTTTTGCCGCCCAATCGATTGAATACCTGGAACAACAGATTAAAAGCGAAGAGTATGTTAGCGCCTGTATTGGCCAAGTTAGAGGTAAGACTCACGTTCACCGACTTTCGTAGATGTGCCGCGCTTGCTGGATAAAGAGCTTGCACGTCCCAAGAAACAATGGTGGATGGCTTTAAGGGGGATCGCGCGCGTGATGGCCCAGCCGGAAGCTGGCTGGGATCGTGCCCGATTGAAAGAAGTACGTAACTGATCGGCGATTCTCCGTGTATTTCATTTGTGAAATTGTAGGGCAGGAGACCATCCTGCCTATGAAAAGGGGTAGGTAAAAACTTGCTCCAAGTAAATCACAGGAGAAAAGGACATGGCAAATATAAAGTAATCAGAAAGGTGTGATTGCCATCCTGACAGGTGGCGGCGATGTGCCGGGATTAAATCCGGCTATTCGAGCTATTACTATTCGTGCCTTGCGCGAAGGCTACAAGGTTATTGGTCTGCGTCGCGGCTGGGGAGGCATCATTGATATCATCCGTGATCAAGAATGCTGATAACTCAATGAATTTCCTGGAATTGACGGAAGAAATTGTCAATAAAGCAGGGCGAACAGGCGGCACATTTTTGCACAGTTCACGAACACGCCCGAGCCATGTTGCCAAAGATGATATCCCGCCGCATTTGCAGGATGAGTATCAAGATGAAATAAATGATTTGACACCAGAGATCTTCAAGAATCTGGATTGGTTGGATGTGGATTATATGATTCCAATTGGCGGCGATGACACGCTTAGCTATGGGGTCCGTCTTTACCAGCAAGGGGTCAAGGTTGTTGGTATTCCCAAGACCATGGACAACGATGTGCCTGGAACAGATTATTGCATTGGATTCAGCACTTGTGTTACGCGGACGATTGAGATGACCAATAGACTGCGTACATCGGCTGGATCTCATGAACGTTTCTTGATTCTGGAGGTATTTGGCCGTTATGCTGGATTTACGGCGATGCTGCCCACGATGGCCGGCGCGGCCAATCGCTGTGTCATTCCTGAATACAAGTTTGATATTGATCATGTTGACACAACTCTTGACAGAAGATCGAGCCAAAAATCCCAGCCGCTATTCTGTGGTGCTTGTGTCTGAAGGGGCAATTTTTGAGGGCAGCGACATGGTTTTTCAGAACCAGGAAAAAGATGCCTATGGCCATATGAAGCTCGGTGGAATTGGCGAACTGATGTCGGCGAAACTTAAGGAATTGTCACCCAAATATAACAATGGCCGGAGAATCAATACGATATATCAGAAGTTGAGTTATCTGGTGCGATCTGGGGATCCGGATGCCATCGACTCAATTGTGCCGATGGCCTATGGCAACCTGGCTTTGGACCTTATCTTGAATGGTATCCATGGACGGTTGATTGTGCTCAAGAACGGCCGTTATGACAATATGCCCATTGACGTCGTAACCAGCCATAAGAAAGTTGTCGATGTGAAAAAGCATTACAATATAGAGCGCTTAAGACCACATTACAAGAGCTTTGAAATGAAGCCTTTGTTTATTATGACGAGTGAGCTAGAGTAGGCTTTGATTTCTTTTGACGTAGTTCGGTTGCTGATTGTTCGCAATCAGCAACCGCGTTTTTTGTTACCTGACATATTCCGAATAACGAGGAGTAGAATTTAATGAAAATTGGTATTTTAACTGGTGGTGGTGATGTACCTGGCTTGAACCCTTGTATCAAGGCGGTCGTGAATCGTGCCAATGATGAAGGGCACGAAGTTTTGGGGATTCGACGCGGGTGGGGTGGTTTATTTTGGTATAACCGGGATGATCCGGAGACAGATAAGTATTTGATGCCATTGGATAAACAGCGTGTCCGTAACGTGGATCGGACTGGCGGGACTTTCCTCCATACGAGCCGTACCAATCCGGCCAAAGTTCGCCCACAAGAGGTTCCCGATTTTCTGCGGGATCCAGAACACCCTGAAGCAGAAGCGGCCGATATGAGCATTCGTGATTTCACGCCTCACGTGATGAGCAACCTGGAATATCTCGGTATTGATGTCTTGATTCCCATTGGCGGGGATGATACGCTCAGCTTTGGTGAACGCCTGCACAGTGAAGGCGTGCCGGTCATAGCAATCCCAAAGACGATGGATAATGATGTCTATGGTACGGATTACTGCATCGGATTTAGCACGGCCGTCACGCGCAGCGTGCAAATCCTCAACCAACTGCGTACCAGCACCGGCTCACATGAGCGTATTGCCATTATTGAGTTATTTGGCCGCAATTCCGGCGAGACAAGCTTGATCAGCTCCTATTTGGCTGGTGTCGATCGCGCTATTATTTCGGAAGTGCCCTTTGATCCGGAAAAACTGGCAGCCTTGCTTGTGAAGGACAAAAGAAGCCAATCCCAAGCAACTATGCGATGGTCACAATTAGTGAAGGCGCGCACATGATTGGCGAAAAAGTCGTCGAGTATGGTGAGGCAGATGCTTATGGTCATCGCAAACTGGGCGGAATTGGCGAGATCACGGGTGAGGCGATCAAGCGAATATCTGGAGAAAACATCATTACCCAGCGTGTTGCCTATCTGATGCGTTCTGGAGCGCCTGATGCCTTAGATCTGATGGTTGGCTACAACTATGCTCATCTGGCGATGGATCTTATTAGCAGCAAAGCCAGCGGTCGTATGGTTGCCCTGCGGGATGGCACTTACACCCATATCCCCATGAGCACGGTCACAAATGGCGTAAAACGCGTTGATGTGGATGAGCTTTACGATCGGAACCAATATATTCCTAAAGTACGTTCTGTACTAGGCAAACCGATGTTCTTGTATTGATCAGTAATAAAACTTGAGCAAGGTCGAAGCGTGATGCCGCAGCGGTATGGCGCTTCGAATCGTTTCAAGATCCAGCGTGAGCGATGCATAAAAATGTGCGGCACTGCTTGACACAACGACCGTGTCGATTTTACAATTAACGCAACGAGCTGTTTCCAACTAAAATCAAAGCAGTTTAACAAAACAAGGATACCGGCGCTATAGCGGATGGAATACAAGGATTACTACAAGATCTTAGGCGTTTCCAAAAATGCAGACGACAAAGCTATAAAACGTGCCTATCGCCAGTTAGCACGCCAATATCATCCTGACAAGAACCCCGGGGATAATAGAGCTGAAGAGACGTTCAAAGAAATAAATGAGGCATACGAAGTGCTCGGCAGCGCTGATAATCGTTCCAAGTACGACCGGCTTGGCCATAATTACCAACGCTATCAACAGATGGGTGGCAATCCATCGGACTTTGATTATTCAAAGTGGTTTGGAGGAGCTGGTGGCAACTACGGCCGTGTAAATATCGATCTGGGCGATTTGTTCGGCGGCGGTGGTTTTTCTGATTTTTTCAGCGCCATATTCGGCGGCGCTGCGGCGCGTGGAGCAGCCGGCAACAACCGGCGGCAGGAAGATTCGTTTGGGCGTGTCCAGGAGCAAAGCACGAGTCTGGATCTTCAGCAGACGGTTGATATAACTTTGGAAGAGGCTTTCCATGGTACGACGCGTAAATTCAGCCAGGAAGGCGCACAATTTACGGCGAGCATACCGGCCGGTGCCAAGAGTGGCACCAAAATACGTTTGAGTGGCAAGGGCAGCTCGGGGCCGTATGGGAAAGGTGATCTGTATATTATTGTCAATATTCTACCTCATGCTTGGTTTGAAAGGGCTGGCAATAATTTGCGCGTAGAGGTTGAGGTTGATGACGTGACGGCCGTCTTAGGTGGTAAGGTGCTGGTCCCCACTTTGGACAGCAGCGTTCAATTGACAATACCGGCCGGTACGCAGGGTGGTCAGGTATTTCGCCTTAAGGGAAAGGGAATGCCGCAACTCCGTGACCAGGCCAAGCTGGGAGACCTATTGGCCAAAATCAGGATCCGTGTGCCCACGAATTTGACAGATGCCCAGCGCAGCTTATACGAACAACTGGCTGATCTGAGTTAGAATGTGCTACCGATTCCGGCGACTTCAAATAATTTACTGCTGGAGTGATCGCGACTTATGAATTTAATATCACGTAATCCATTTATCTTTCTTATATCATTTCTACTCTTTCTGACGATGGCTTGTCAGGGTTTAACAACTTTGCAGACACCAGCTGCCCCGGTAGATGAAGACGCAATTGTGCGCCGTGTGCTGGCTACTGTGGAAGCCCAGCTGCCGGAACCGGCTGATGCACCTGCATCGCCGCAGGAAATACCGACAGTGACAAATGCGCAGCTGGCTCCCATTGATTTAGGCTTGCAAGATGCCTTGGTCGGTGTGTATTCTCACGTCAATCCTTCGGTTGTACATATATTTGTTTTCGATCAGATCGAAGAAACTTCACTTCCTTTGGGCAGTGGCAGTGGATTTGTTTATGATGCTGAGGGGTACATTGTAACCAATAACCATGTGGTGGCAGATGGGGAGAGATACGAGGTTACCTTTGCCGACGGCGTTCGCCGTTCTGCTGAACTAGTTGGCGTCGATGTTGACAGCGATCTTGGTGTGCTAAAGGTTGATGATTTGCCGGAAAATGCACGACCGGTCCCATTGGGAGATTCGAAAGCACTTCAGGTTGGCCAATTTGTCGTAGCGATCGGCAACCCTTTTGGTGAGGCCGGTTCGATGTCAATAGGGGTTATCAGTGGCCTGGGACGGACTTTAGAGTCCCAGCGAATTGCTGAAGGTGGAGGTCGATACTCCTTGCCGGAGGTGGTTCAAACGGATGCTGCTATTAATCCAGGTAATTCAGGTGGACCATTGCTCAATTTGGAGGGCCAAGTGATTGGCGTTAACAGCGCGATCTCCACCAGAACAGGAACCAATTCTGGCGTTGGATTTTCGATTCCAGTGAATGCCGTTAAGCAGGTCGTACCAAAATTGATTAGTGAGGGTTCCTATGTATATCCGTATATGGGTATTCGCATGCTGAGCCTTGACCTTGATCTTCAGGAACAGTTGTCGCTTCCACAAACCAGGGGTGCCTATGTAACTGAGGTAACGGCTGATTCTCCGGCAGAGGATGCCGGGCTGATTGGTGCGAATGGGCCTGGGGGCGACCTTATTGTCGCTGTTGATAACCAACCCGTATCTTCTTCTGACGATCTAATAGCTTATTTGGTGTTTGAAACCCAAGTTGGGCAGACTATTGAACTTACGGTTCTAAGAGATAGTGAGGAGGTTAGCGTACCATTGATACTTGGCGCACGGCCGTAGGATCTCAGCCATTTTCAGTCTGCTGATTGATTTGTGACAGAGCTTATCAAGTTTGCTGAGCCAGCCTGCATACCGGATTTATCAGTTCGGATTTCCAGTTGCCTGGTTCCCACGAATGAGTAATAGGAGGTATCCATGTTTACCCAGGATCATTTGCAAGAGTTATTATCGTTTTCAGCTGACCGCGCGCCTATGGTGAGCATATATCTTGATACGGATTGTTCGCAGCAGCCGGCGGAGACAATCAAATTGCAAGTGAAAGGGATGCTTCGGGAGCTTAACGGGGCTAATGAACAAGATGCACAGGCTATTGAACTTTTTCTGGATCACAGTTATGACTGGGCAAAACCAGGGCTGGCTCTGTTTTCCTGTGCACCAAGTGAGTTTTTCAGAGCCTATCCAGTAGCTGTATCGTTTCGCAATCGTTTGCGGGTGGGACAAAAGCCGTATGTAAAACCGCTCGCGCACCTGTTGGATCATTATGCCACCTATGGTGTAATTCTGATTGACCGCGTTGGTGCACGTTTCTTTGAATATCACCTGGGTGAGCTTCAACATTCAGAGGGTGTGCTTGGTGAAGAAGTTCGAAAGTTAAAAAAAGGGGGTGGATCATCATCCGCTGGGATGCGTGGCGGAGGGCGTGGCGAACAGGGCGGTAGCCGTCATGAAGACGAGGTGGTACAGCGCAATATGCGCGAAGCGGCCAGCGCTGCCGGGTTGTTTTTTGACAACAAACCAATCCGCCGGTTGTTTATTGGTGGCACCAATGAGAATGTAGCCCAGTTTCGCGAACTGTTGTCGAAGCAGCTTCAGAGCTGTATTGCCGGCACTTTCTCGATGGATATGACTGCCGGGGAACATGAGGTGCGTAAACAGACGTTGCTCATGCTCGAGCAGGCGAATCTTGAACGCGAAAAGCGGCTGGTACAAAGTATGATCACGACCAATGCCAAAGGCGGGAGCGCGACACTTGGACTGGATGATACATTGCAAGCCATTTCAGATAAACGCGTGCAAACTTTGATTATCTCAGATGGACTCCGTACCCCTGGTTACGTCGATGACCAGGCGGGATTTGTCGTGGCTAATTTGGCTTTAAGCCCGCTTAGTGATCAAGAGTTGCTTGAGGTTTCGGATGTGATTGATTCGGCCGTAGCCTATACGATGATTCAAGGGGGACATGTCGAAGTCATCAGCGATGATGCGGATCTTGAGGCGGCTGGGCGAATTGGCGCACTTTTACGCTACTAAGGGAAATTGATTTCTTTTCTAACTGGAAAATTATGGGGTGTGGGTTCATATGATCCACACCCTTTTTTGATCAAGGTAGAGATTCGCAGACAATGCCATCACCACCGCCGTCAAGATGGTGAACATCGTCCCCAACCATTTCCAGGCAGGCGTCGAAGCAAGCCTGTGCGGCCGTCTGCGTGTCGAAATCTTTGCAATCATAACTATTCTTGCGGCAAGTATCGCAGCCAGGTGGCAGGGCTTGCATTTCAGATTGACCCCACAAGCCACGTTCAGTTTCACGCGCTTGGCGCTGTAATGCAGTGAACAATTCGGTCTGGGCGACATCAGGGGGGAAAGTGACCACACGGCCGTATCCCTGGCTGATCAGTTCGGCGTTGACAAATGTTCCGTCAGGCAAATAGACGTAGCGCAGGAGACGGCCGTAGCGATCAGTCTCTGAAACATCCTGAACGAGAACGATCTCTTCACCTTCTACCATCTGGCGATTTGCTTCTGCTGCCTCTGCATAAAAAGGCTCATCACGCTCTGGTGTGTCCACGCCGATATATCGCACCCGGTATTCTTGCCCTTGAGCTTCGACGTCGATAGTATCGCCGTCTATTACAAAAACAACACGCGCCTGTTCGCCGGCAGGAGGAGTATTCGTCTTTGTTTCATCCCGCTCAATGGCGGGTGTACAGGCGGCGAAACTGATAAGGAGAAGAAAGCCTAATAAAGTCGTTGCTGATCTGATCATGGGCACGATTATACAGTTTTACCTTCCTTTAAGTATAATACGCATGATAAACGTGAAACGAATGACATATTAGCTGATTGGCTTCGAACCGCGAATATGAAAGGAAAAAGGATGAAAGCATTTGTATCGGGCGGTGCTGGCTTTGTTGGTAAGCGAGTCGTGCACAGATTAGTCGAACGCGGCTATGATGTGTTTGCATTAGTGCGTACACCCAAGAGCGCAGATCTACTGACTGATATGGGCGCAAAAGTTGTTTTTGGTGATATCACAGACGTATCCTCGATGCGGGAAACCATGCGCGGCAGTGATGTCGTTTTTCATTTGGCAGGTTGGTATGAGATTGGTGCCGTTGACCGCGAGCAAATGGAGATCGCGAATGTCGGCGGTACGCGCAAAGTCCTGCGCCTCGCTTATGAATTGGGCGTGCCGCGCATTATTTACACCAGCACAGTAAATGTATTGGGTGATACGCACGGGCAATACGTCGACGAGACATATTTCAATGATGGTCCTTTCCTGACCGAATACGATCGCACCAAGTGGCTGGCCCATTATAAAGTTGCTCTGCCTTTGATGGAGAAAGGCGCACCAATTACTATTGTGATGCCTGGCCCAGTTTATGGCCCTGGCGACCAAAGCATTATTGCCGACGCGATGCGTATGTTTTATCGTGGTTTCCCGATTATTCCTGGTCCAGATACAGTGCTTACCTTTACCCATGTCGAAGATGCTGCCGAGGGCCATCTGCTGGCGCTCGAAAAAGGGCGCATAGGCGAGTCATACATCCTGACCGGTCCTGCAATTCCCATGGGTGAGATGATCGATTTTTGGGCCCATCTTACAGGCAGATCCGCACCTGCGTTTCGTGTTCCTTCTTCCTTAGTTCGTGCCTCCGCCCCGTTAGCCGCTTTGGCCGGTCCCTATACAGATTTGGGTTCTGTCTTCAGCAAAGAAGGCGCGTCCCTTGTTGGGGCGACGTATATGGCACGGTCCGATAAGGCGCGCGAAGCGTTGGGCTGGAAGACACGCCCCTTTCAACTTGGAATGTTGGAGACATTTGAATGGATAGCCGCCACTGAGGATCAACGCAAAACTGCGATCGTACACCGCCGTGAGGAGCGGACCGCAAGATTGCTCTTTTTGCCGCTATCAGTCCTGCTTCATGGCATGGCTTTTCACCCGCCGCAGAAAAAAATAACCCGAAGGGCGCTATAGCCCTCCGGGTTTAAAAAATCTCAATTTCAAAGTCTCGTACAAAACTATCTAAAGACCCCTTTCGCCACGAATATAGGGAACACCAAGGGCTCCTGGCGCGCTTGACCGCCTTCGCTGCGCCATAATCGCGCCAAAAACCAAGGCCAGTATCGTCAGAAGGTAGGGCGACATCTTCAAGAAGAATAGATAATTGGCATTTACATAGAGTGGGTTTTCCAAGCCCCAGGATAACCGGTACGCCTTGTAAATCAAGAATTATCCTTTGTAGAAATGCGAATCCATAAGCGCCAACGGCGGCGATGAGCGGATTCCATTGGGCAAATATCACCAAGCCGACGGCAATCCAACCCAGCCCCGAAGTTGTTTGGGTGCTGTACCAACCGGGTGAGACTGAGAGGCTGATTGTTGCCCCAGCAAGCCCGGCCAGACATCCACCCACAAAAACATAGAAATAGCGCAGCCGATAAACGTTCACGCCAAGGGTGTCTGCCGCTTCCGGTTTTTCACCAACTGCTCGAAGATGCATTCCTGGCCGGGTTTTGTATATGTAATACCAGGCCAAGGGTATGAAAATGAATCCGAAGTATACAAGAATGCTTTGGTCGGTGAACAATACCGGTCCGATGAATGGAATTGATGACAGAACGGGCATCGTGGCCGTGGGAACGAGCGGTGGATTTTGACCACTTAGTCCTTCACCTAGCACCAGAGCCAATCCCGTCCCCAAAAACGTCAAGGATAGTCCGCTAACTACTTGATCAGCCTGGAAATGGATGGTGACCACACCATGCAGGAGGCTTAGCAAACCGCCGGCTAGAAGAGCCACCACCAAGCCAATCCAGGGATTTCCAACAGCCAATGATATGGCAAATCCGGCCATCGCTCCCAATAACATCATTCCCTCAACCCCAAGATTTAATATACCGGATCGTTCGGCGTAAATTTCTCCGATGATGGCGAACAGCAATATCGTCCCGGTGGCAAAACTGGCATGTAAGGCGCTAATGATATTCATGCGGCTTGTACCTCCTTCAGGTGAACGCGGTTTTCGTTCGAAGCGGATGTTATAGCGCAGCAAAACTTCGCTGCTGATGACCATGAACAAGACAATACCCTGGATCAGAGCGGCAAGACCAGAAGGTTGAATTTCTCGTCCGGCGACCAGCAAAGCGCCGAAAAGGATGGATACGACGACGACTGCAAATGGGTTTAGTTTGGCCAACCAAGCGATGATAATGCCCGTAAATCCGTAGCCAGACGAGATACGTTCCTGGAGGCGATGCACCACACCCGGTGACTTCAATCGTGCCCGCTAGGCCGGCCAGAGCGCCGGAGAACATCATGACCAGGATGATGTTTCTTTTGATATTCATACCCGCATACCGCGCAGCTTCCTGGTTATCGCCGGTAAGTTTGACTTCATAGCCCCACTTACTGCGGCGCAGTATCCACCAGACGATGACTGCGGCAATGAGGGCAATGATAAACCCCAGGTGAAGTGTAAAACCTGATAATGCTGGAAATTGCCGTGCATAATCTGTCAAGCGGGGCAGCCACGCCGATTTTTCAAATGATGGTGTCATCTGAAATCCGGCATCACTCCAGCGGTCAAAGATCCAAAAGTTGTTCCACAGGATGGCGATATAGTTTAGCATCAGAGTCGTGATGATCTCGTTGATATTGAAATACGCTTTGAGAGCGCCGGGAATAAAACCCCAAATTGCGCCACCGACCAGGCCCATGAAAATCATGGCGCCGATGACTACGGCCTTTGGACTTTCAGGCGGGACGATAGGGATTAGTACCACCAGGCTGGCGAAAAATGCACCAAAATAAAATTGCCCTTCAGCGCCGATATTCCACAGCTTCATCGTGAAGGCAACAGTACAAGCGAGACCGACGAGAATCAGTGGGGTCGCCTTGACCAGCGTGTCGGAGATGACGGCCCAACTACCAAAAGTCGCTTCGTAAAAGAATTTGAAAACTTTTATGGGTTGGGCGCCAATCATCCAGAGGATGATGCCGCTGATGATGAAGGCGACAATGACTGAACCTATTGAGGTGGCTGCCGGCATCCATTTAGGCACGTCCTCTACCCGTTTTTCAAGCACAAGTTTAAAGGGCATCTTCGTTCTCCTTTCCTCCGGAAACTCATTTGTCCACTGGGTGGCAAATGTTCTGTCGGATGCTCTTGATCCGGTCATCATTAGCCCGATCTCGTCTACATCAGCATCATCACCGTCGACAATGCCCATGATTTCACCTTCATAAATGACGGCAATGCGATCGCTAAGGGCCAGGAGTTCTTCCATCTCTTCCGAAACGAGCAGCACGGCCTTTCCCGCTTCTCGCTGCTCCAACAATAATGTCTGGATCGCTTCAATGGCCCCAACATCCAAACCCCTTGTGGGTTGAACGGCGACCATGAGTTGGGGTTCGGCCGAGATTTCCCGGGCGAGAATCACTTTCTGCAAATTGCCGCCAGAGAGCTTGCGGGCCATAGTTTCCACGCTTGGCGCGAGGATATCATATTGGTCTTTGAGTGCTTCTGCATTGGATTGGGCCGCAGTGTAATTAATGCTCCACCGGGCGCCAACAGGTGCATCCCGGTAATTCTTCATGATTGTATTTTCGGTGATCGACAAATTTGGCGCCGAACCCACTCGGGAGCGATCTTCCGGGACATGAGACACGCCGGCCTTTATTGATTTTATTGGCGGTTTGTTGCTCATCTCCTGGCCGTTGATTATTATGCTTCCCTGTACAGGGCCGCAAACCAGTAATCACCTCCGCCAGTTCACTTTGTCCATTGCCGGAGACCCCAGCCACACCCAGGATTTCCCCACGGCGTACCTCTAGGTTAACCCCTCTTAAAGCGGGCAGCCCTTTATTATTTTCAGCATGAACATCTTTGATTTCTAAAACGACATCACCCGGTTCTTGCGGTTTCTTGTGGACCGAGAAGACGACACTTCGCCCAACCATGAGTTGGGCCAGTTTCTTCTTCGTCAAACCTTCAATGCCAATACCTTCGGCAGTCACTTTGCCCTTGCGCAGCACGGTGATCCGATTGGCAACGGCCGTAACCTCTTGCAGCTTGTGGCTGATGAAGATGATGGATTTCCCTTGGGCGACCATGGAGCGCATCGTTTCCATAAATTCTTCGATTTCTGTAGGGGCCAGCACGGCCGTTGGCTCGTCCAAAATCAAGATATCTGCCCCGCGATACAAAGTCTTCAGAATTTCCACCCTCTGTTGTTCGCCCACCGACAGCTGCCAGATATAAGCCTGGGGATCGACGCGCAGCCCATATTGGTCCTGCAGGGCCAATATTTTCTTATCGTACGTTGCCACGTTCATAAAAAAACGAGGCTCCTTTAACCCCAGGAGTATATTTTCGGTGACAGTTTGGGATGGAACAAGCATGAAGTGTTGGTGAACCATGCCAATCCCTTTATTGATGGCATCGCGTGGCGAATTGAAAACTACCGGTTTACCATTGATCTTGATCGTCCCAGATGTGGGTTGGTATAGACCGGCGAGGGAATTCATCAGCGTACTTTTTCCGGCCCCATTTTCTCCGAGTAGGGCGTGAATTTCCCCTTTTTTCAGCGTCAAATTCACACGATCGTTGGCTAATACACCGGGGAAACGGATAACGATATTCTCCATTTCTACGGTAAAAGGTGTTTGGTCCTGGTTCATATTTCCGTCCCTTTTGCGATATTCGAAAGCCAGTTACGAGGAAAATGAAAAAGAAAAGGCGTTTGGCATCAATTGATGCCAAACGCCTTGAAGATTTTATTATTCTAGTTCCGGTAATTCGGCGGTGATATTTTCATTCCACCAATACATGCAAGTTTCACACTCGCTTCCAAATTGGGCGAAACCATCGAGATCGACCTGTTCCAAAGATTCACCTTCCTCAAGAATGACATTGCCTTGATTATCGGTGATTGGTCCTTTGAAAACATCAAAGCGGGTGAATTCGCCGGCCAACATCGCAGCCAATGTATCTTTAACCAGCTGCAAATCTTCCTCGGGCAGTTCGGCCACACCAGGTTGTAATTCTTCGCCTTCCATAAAGCCGTATAAGCCCATGGAGCCGGTGTCGGCATCAAAGTATTCCCATCCACCTTTCCAGGTGCCTTCACGGGAGGCTTCAACAATGCGGGCATATTCCGGTCCCCAATTCCAATACATGGAAGTCAGGCAGGTCGGGAGAGTACAGTTGCCGCTGTAATCATAGGTGATGCCCCATTTGCCTTCGGGAGCCGCTTCTGCCGGTGCCGGTGTGTCCGCACCGGTCATGACGACCTGAACACCGCTGTCAAAGAGTGATTTTGACGCTTCCTGTTCCAAAATCGGATCATGCCAGGTGAAGATCCAACGTACGTCGACGGTACACTCAGGACATGTTTCTTGGGCGCCCAAAGCGAAGGCATTGCCCAATCGCAATTCTTCCGGGATTGGGAACGTGGGAATATAGCCGAGTTTTGGATTGCCATCCATCATGGCTCGCGATCCTGCTATCATCCCTGCCAGGTACTTCATATCTTCCATGGCGCCCATTAAGTTACCAAAGTTTTCTCCGTTAGCTTTGAAACCAGTCAAGTGCACGATGTCAGTATTTGGAAATTCGTCGGCGACGATTTCTGACCCGTCCATGAAACCGAATGAGGTCGTGAAGATGACGTCAAAACCTTTACGAGCTAAGGAGCGAATAACCTGTTCGGCATCGGCTCCTTCGGCCACGTTCTCGACATATGCCGTATGCACATTGTCGACGTTTTCTTCGACAAACATCCGCCCGACGTCATGGGCCTGCGTCCAACCACCATCATCATGCGGCCCAACATAGACAAAGCCAACATTATATTTCCCTTCTTCGACTTCAGGGATTTGATAACTGCCCTCTGACTCTTCGGCTGCAGGAGCCTCCGCTTCAGTTTCAGCAGCCGGTTCCGCCGCTCCTTCACTTTCCGCAGGTGCTGCTTCCTCTGCGGGAGCTGTGTCTCCGCCGCAAGCCACCAGTACCATGCTCAAGATTAGCGTTAATGCCAAGATTGCCCAAAGGCGTTTCTGTTTCATGTTTCTCTCCTCAAGAGTTTGAACAACAAATTAAGAACGAAATTGCTCCTGCACTCGCGCAGGTTGCTTGAAAACCCAATCTTACATTCTAAAGATCTCAAATAGGTTACCTCCTCGCTACTATCTACAATTATGATGAGAATACCTGTTTCAAGCGATTTTGCCTAATGACTTTTTTCCAAAATATACATGACAATTGTAAGGGATTCTGATCGGCCTCTGTTCTATTGAATTATCTTCATACTGCTTGCGCCAAACGAATGCCCAGCATGCGCTTCTAGCGTTTCCAGTTCCTGCTGCGCAAGCGCCATTGTGGCGTTGTCGCCACTTCGTTGCGCATAGCTGACTATCTCTAGGATATCCCGATATGCTTCTTCATAACGCTGCTGCCGTCGCAAGGCTTGGCCGCGAAGTAAGTACGTTTGCATCTGTGAGGCATCTTTCGCTGGCATGTTAGCCAGTGCTTCGCTGAAGCGATCGATAGCGATATCCACCTGTCCCGTCTCAAGTTTATAACGGCCGATTAGCTCATTTGCATAAGCTCTCTGCCTCGGATCTGTCAAGCCGAGATCAAGTGCCCTTTCCGCGCTTTCACTCGCCTTTTTTGGTATCTGCCGCTTTCCGGCGCTGGTTATGGCGGCCAATTCCAAATAGCCTGCGGCTGACTCAGGATTCTCTGCCAGATATTGCTCGAGATGGCGTGCTGCTTTTTGTTTCGCGCCGCCCCGCCGTAAGCCGTCGATATACTGGATTTGTAATTGTGCGTCTTGTGGTGAAGCCGCTGCAGATAGCGCCAGTCGTTCAAATTGTTCTTGTTCAGCGATGTTCTCGTGGCTTGGCGCTTCAAACCATCCCGACCGGTCTCCGCGCCAGAATAGAAACAGGAATCCGGCGTGAATTACGGCCGTGGAGAGGCTTAACAGCAGCGTTGCTGAAAAATCATAAATTGTGCGCCAATCCCCATCAAAGCCAAGCAGCGTGAAGATTGGGTAGTAGATCAAGGAGAAGTAAACTTGAAAACGGAATGCCCGCAAACCAAAATAGCGCAGTGTGGATGAAGAGGCACGACGAAAAACCCACCATACAAATAGGCCAAAAGCGAGAGATGCCAAAGTGCCGGCAACAGCGATAAACCAGCTTTGAGGGGCTGTGAAGCTTCCGATGGGAACCACATAACCCCAGAAAGCGCGATAGTGGAACTCCGCGACTTGGCCGCCGCTGGCCCATACGGCCAAAACGTGGCCGATCTCGTGGGCCAGGACGCCAATCGGAACGGCGATAAAATAGGATGCCTGATCGGCTAGTTGTTTCTTGAAGGAAGTAAATGGCTCAGCTTTGATCAGCGCCCACTCGCGCCAAATTTTCAGCCCAAGTTGTACGCTGCGGAAAAGGTAGAAGATGGCAAGTATGTCGAATAAGTTGAAAAAGGAGGACATACAATACTCAGGGAGTTTGAGATAATGTGTGCCGCATTCTTCCCGAATTTCAAGCGGCACGCAGGTCAATGTAAGCCTTGAAATATACATGACAGTTGTTTCATGGGCAAATGGCAGCTTTTCCCTGTTGCATGATTATGTTAAAATAAACGGCAGGATGTGAAGTGTGACAACTAAACTGGAATTTCTGGCGGTACACCCGATTTTTGCGGATCTTGATGAGGCTGAGCTGTATGCGCTCAGTCAGATCGCGCAAGAGTGCGAATTCGAGGAAGGATCCGTAATCGCCTATCAGCGTGATGTGGCTGATGGCATGGTTATGGTCAAGAGCGGCCGTCTGTATGCTCAGGAGGTAGACCAGTACGGACGTGTTCGGGATGCCAATACAAGGGCGTTTCGAGAAAACGATTTTTTCGGTGCCGAATGGCTTTTTGAACTAGGTACACAGCCTGCTACTGTTACCGGTACACATGATGGTCGAATTATCATTGTCAATGGTGAGCTTTTTCGCCGTTTCCTGATCAGCTACCCCAACGCTATCCACAATTTAGAACCGGTAATAGATGAAGAGGGGGAGCGCTACAGCGGCCTGCCCGAAGAAGCGTGGGAGCGGGCAGACCGGCTGCCCTTGAAAGAACGTCGGGAACGCATTGGCCCGATCCGGCTTCTGCCGGATGAACTGGTCGAGTACTACACACGACGCAGCACCATTGTGTTATTTACAAACTTGCTCTGGCCGATTATGGGCTTGATCCTTGTGCCGATGTTGGCTTACTTTTTGATATCTAACAGCAGCACCACTTCCAGTGCCTTGCGGGTGATTATTATCGTCGTTTCAATCGCTTTCTTTGCTGCGCTCACGATTTTTCGCTTGCTTGACTGGCGGAACGACTATTTTGTCATAACCAATAAGCACATATCACACCGAGAATTCGAACTGCGATCCTTTCGCACCAGAGTAAACAAAGTGCCGGTCAACCAGGTGCAAAGTGTCACGATTGAACGACCGACCTTTATTTCAAACCTATTTAATGTAGGTACGGTAAAGATCACCACGGCATCTGTCATGGGCACAGTCCGCTTCGATGGCCTTGACAACCCGCAGAAGGTGGAAGAAGTTCTTGATGGTTTGCGGAAGCGTGTTCAGATTGCTAATGCCGCCGTGGCACAATCATATATGCGGGAAACGGTTGAACGCCATTTTCAGCTTGAACCCGGGGTTAAACCTGTTGTCGTTGAAGATGATGAAGGGTTTGAGGATTTGTTAATGCCGGTTGAACATCAGAGTACAGGGTATAGAATTACACGCTTGTTTAATTGGCGGGTTGAAGAAGGCGGGGTCATTACCTACCGGCGCAACTATTTCATTCTATTTTGGGAAATTCTGCTCCCCGTGCTGGTGTTTGGTTTGTTTCTTGTCTTTGGCGCGCTGGCATACAGATTCTTAGACATTAGTGGAACGATTATCTCGGCCGTTATGCTTCCGTTTTTGCTGTTCACCCTTTTTTGGATGCTTTGGCGCTACGAAGATTGGCGTAACGATATGTTCCAACTCACCGATCGGGATGTGATTGACATTGATCGCAAGCCGTTTGGCTTTAGTGAGAGTCGGAAACAAGCACCCTTAACAAATATTCAGAATGTCACGGCGGAGAGACCGGGTTTCTTTGCCACGATATTTGATTATGGCAATGTTCATATCGAGACCGCGGGTGCCCAGGCTGAAATTGTTTTTGATAGGATTCCACGTCCGAGCAGGGTCCTGACGGACATATTTCGCCGCTTGGACGAACAACAGGAGCTGCAACGCCGCACTGATGGGGAGGCCCGGCGTGAGGAGTATGCTGTGCTCCTCGACGTCTATCAACAAGAAATGGAGCGGGACCGAATTCCACGCCGCACGCCAGAAATTGACGATTGATGGTTTTCGCTTTACGATCCTGGGCTAAAGAAAACTAAAAACGATCATTAGCATAAAACCAGATGACACTTCTAGATATTGTTACTTTACCGAATAAGATTCTCCGCAACCGTACCCAGCCAGTGACCAAATTCGACGCGCAGCTGCAGGTATTGATTGACGACATGATAGAGACCATGCGCGATGCACCAGGTGTGGGTTTGGCGGCGCCGCAAATTGGACAGTCGATTAAGCTGACGGTGATCGAGACACTGCCCGAAATTGACGAGGAGGGCAACGAGATCGAAGGCTCGCGAGAACTGTATGTGATTGCGAACCCGGAGATTGTCTGGACATCACGCAAGATGGTAGACGGCATCGAAGGGTGTCTTTCTATTCCTGGGTATCTTGGCGAAGTTGAGCGCTACGACGCAATTCGCGTGCGTGCGCAAGACCGGAATGGTAAGAAAATAAAGCTGCGGCTGGATGGCTGGACGGCACGCATTTTCCAGCATGAAATCGATCATTTGAACGGTGTGCTTTATATTGACCGCTTGACGAGCGAGGAGAACTTCTGGACTGAAGAGGAGTTCGAAGCGATACAGGAGGCTGCCGAGGAAGAAGAATAGGCATCTATGCCCCTCTTTCAGGGAGAGATTTATGGCGCTGACACGAGAAGAAGTTCAGAAAATCGCCCATTTGGCGCGGCTGGCACTTACCGAGGCGGAGCAGCAAGTATATCAAAGACAGCTCTCGGACGTGCTCGATTACGCGGCCATGTTGGACACGCTGGATTTGAGCGGGGTTGAGCCGACGGCCCATGCGATCATGCGTGAGAATGTCATGCGCGCGGATGTAGTTGAACCTGGCCTCGATATTGAAGATGTTCTGTTCAATTCTGCCCAGAATGTACAAGATCAATTCTTGATTCAATCTGTATTGGAAGAGTAGGCTTTGCAGTCCATGGTCGCAGCCGCTTACAGGGCCAAGTGCCCTGTTTTTCTTTGAAAGATGCACCTGAATAGACTGTAAAGGATGATCTGCCAACTTTATATCTGCATATCGTTCGCCAAGGCTTACGGCACTAGCTGGCAGCTTTCAAGACACTTATCAGATTTTGGGCACAGCGTGCCTTAGGTAAGATAAAGCGAGAAGAGGGAGAAGCCAATCTAGAGCTTCTGAGAATCACAAATATGGACCTAACAAATATGGGCCTGGTGGAGGCTCGCGCGGCTTTACAGCAAGGCGAAATAAGCAGTGTGGCTTTGACACAAAATTTGCTAGATCGGATTGTCGCTGTTGACAATTCTGTTAAGAGCTATCTGACGGTTACAGATGAGCTGGCGCTTGAACAGGCAGCCGCGGCTGACAAACGCCTGGCTGCCGGAGACGCGGCGCCTCTATTAGGTATTCCAGTAGCCGTGAAGGATATGTTCTGCACCAAGGGTGTACAGACAACAGCCGGGAGCAAGATCCTGGAAGGGTTTGTGCCACCTTATGATGCTTTTGCTGTGGCTAAACTGCAGGAGGCCGGCGCTGTTCTTCTGGGAAAGACAAACACGGACGAATTTGCGATGGGCTCCTCGACGGAAAATTCAGCTTATGTGACGACCGGTAATCCCTGGGACCTGGAGCGAGTAGCCGGAGGCAGCAGTGGCGGCAGCGCGGCTGCGGTTGCGGCAAGGATGGCCTTCGGTGCGCTGGGCACGGATACCGGGGGCAGCGTGCGCCAACCGGCATCTTTCTGCGGCACTGTTGGGCTGCGACCTACTTACGGCCGTGTTTCCCGCTGGGGCGTCATAGCTTTTGCCTCCAGTCTGGATCAAGTAGGGGCCTTTGGGCGGACGGTTGCTGACTGCACGGCCATATTTCAGACAATTGCCGGTTATGACCGGCGTGACAGCACATCGCTCAATGTACCTGTGCCTGACTATGAGGCAGCTTTGACCGGGGATATTCAGGGAATGCGCGTCGGTGTGCCGAAAGAGTATTTCATCGAAGGAATTGAGCCTGCGGTTGAAACGGCCGTCCTCACTGCCATTTCGAAACTGGAACAGTTGGGCGCGGAGATCGTTGAGATCAGCCTGCCGCATACCCAGTACGCTTTGCCCGTCTATTATTTGATCGCGCCGGCGGAAGCGAGCGCTAATCTCGCCCGTTACGATGGGATTCGGTATGGTCCCCGAATTGAGGGCGTTGATATGATCGACTCGGTGAAACAGACGCGCTCGTTGTTTGGCCCGGAAGTGAAACGGCGCATTATGCTGGGAACCTATGCTTTGAGCGCCGGATATTACGATGAGTATTACGGCCGTGCGCTAAAAGTACGTTCGTTAATCAAGCAGGATTTCCTGCAGGCATTTGAGCAGGTTGATATTATCGCCTGTCCAACAAGCCCAACGACGGCATTCAAAATTGGGTCACGGGTCGATGACCCGTTAAGTATGTACCTGGCCGACATCTTCACTCTGTCGTTGAATCTGAGTGCCGGCTGTGGTTTATCAGTCCCTTGTGGATTTGATGCAGAGGGGCTGCCAATTGGCCTGCAGCTAATAGGGAATACGCTGGAAGAAGCCGCAATTCTCAATGCAGCCTACGCTTTTGAGCAGTCGACAATGTGGCATAAAGAAGTACCGGTTCTGGAGCAGGCCGGATGAGTGCTCAATACCCATTATTTAGGAGATGCGCTTGAACATCATTATTTCCTTCGCCGGCTTGAAAAGCAGCCAAAGCTCTGCGCCCTATGCCCTGCAAAGGCTGGCAGGGAGCACGATTCTGGGCCATATCCTGGTTTTCCTGTTCGATCTGCAGATGGATAAGTTGACTCTACTGGTGGGCAGCGGTCGAGAGCAGGTGCAAGATTGGATGCAGCAACATTTACCTGATATTGCGCTGAGTGTCCTTCTAGTTGAAGAAGCGGACGATCCCGTTTCTGGCTTGCACGCGTGCCGATCTGAGCTGGATTCTACGCCAACTCTTTTTATTTCAGGCAATTATGTAATCGAAGCGGATTATCCCGACTTTATAGTTTGTGAAGCAAAAGCATCTTGTCTTTTACAAGGGGAACAAGGTTCTACTCCATCAGAGCTGCTAAGGATCGACGAGGCCGGCTTTTTGACCGCGGCGGCAGATGCCCGCGAGGCTATGTGGGCCGGTTCCTGCTATTTCCAGAGCGGTTTAGATTTGGGCAGGGCGCTTGATGCGATGGATCGCCAAGGGAGCCGAGGAGTGGGGAGCTTGCTTTCCCAATTGGCAGCTCAAGGGGCAGAAATATCGACCAAGCAAGCTGTACATTGTTTGAAGATCCAATCTAACGAAGATATGCTGCATGCCAATGCCTGGCTGCTGCGGATCGATCACGGATCACAGGATGCCATTGAGCGCAGTTATGCCGAGGATTTCACAGTTATACCGCCCGTTTTCCTGCATGAAACGGCCGTGATCGAGTATTCGGTCATTGGCCCTTTTGTAAATCTGGAAGCGCATGCGTCCGTGCGCAATAGTGTCGTGCGCAACAGCGTCATTGGTCTCGGGGCCCAGATTGCTGACGCTGTCCTGGATGGCTCCTTGATTGGTGACAACGCCGTCATCACCGGCCAAACAAGCGCCCTCATCGCCGGTGATGGTGTCACCATAGAAATTCGCCCTGACCACAATTGATCCGATATTCGGCTCGTACCTATAACAGATTGTCTCGAAAGGAAATCCGGTGCAGGTCACGAGCCAAGTGAATCGGCGCAATCATTGATGTAAACAGGAGAACATATGAAAATCTTGATGCCCAATCATTTCCCATTGCAAGGATCTGGTAGTGGAATTTATACCCTTAACGTTGCCCAGGAACTCGGCCGGCTTGGACACGAAGTACTGGTCATCGTCCCTGATCATCATCCGGTCCTGCCTGACACCTATCCTTTCCCAACTCGAACCATTCTCTTCAGCGATGGTGAAAACGATGATACTGCTGAAGCGGATTTCAATTTCCCTTGTTTTACCACGCACCCGCGCAGCGTGACGACATTCTATGAGATGACGGACGATCAAATAAGCACCTATGTTGAACTATGGCGCAAACATATCAATGAGGCGATTGTCGAATTTCAACCCGATATCATCCATGCTCATCACGTGTGGATTACTCCTTACGTCGCTTCTGAGACAGGTCTCCCCTATGTCATCAGTGTGCATGGTACCGATTTGATGGGCTTTCGTAATGGCCCGCGCTATCGTGAAATGGCTCTCACCGCCGCTGACAAGGCTGATGGGCTAATCGCCATTTCTCACCAGGTGATGAATGACACCCTGGAGACATATGGCGTTTCGCGAGAAAAAGTACACCTCATCGCCAACGGCTTTGATTTAGATATTTTCAAGGTGTTTCCCGAGGCGACAAAAGCGGCCGTCTTGCCACAGTTCGACATCGAGGCTACAGATGCTCCTCTGGTTAGTTTCGTCGGCAAATTCACCGATTTCAAGGGCATTGACGTTCTGCTAAAAGCGGCCGCCATCTACGAGCAGGCCGTCCCAGGCGTGCAGACTGTTCTTGTCGGCCACGGCCAACTGTGGCAGGAGATGCACGATCTACGCGATGAATTGGGTTTGAAAGATGTGCATTTTCTCGGCCACCAGCCACAGCCCACCGTCGCCCAAGTCTATAATGCCGCTGATGTTTCTATTGTGCCGTCGCGCATAGAACCATTCGGTTTGGTGGCAGTCGAAGCCCTGGCTTGCGGCACCCCGGTTGTGGCAACTAATGCCGGTGGACTGCCAGATTTCATCAATGATCGGGTTGGTGCCTTGGTTCCCTTGGAGGATCATCAAGCATTGGCCCAGGCCATCATCACCGAGCTGCGAGCCGGCAGCAAACAGACCAAGGGTGTCTTTGCTGCCCAATATGCCTTGGCCGATTACAGCTGGCCCAGCCAGGTGAAAAAGATGGTGCAGCTTTATGAGAGCGCCCTTGATTAGGACAGCTGCTGCGTTGGATCAGCAGCGGATGAATAGGATCGGAAATATGAATGAGTATGAAGCGGTAATTGGATTGGAAATCCATGCCGAGATGTTGACGGAATCCAAGATGTTTTGTGGCTGTCGCGTCGTGGACAGCGTCGAAGCATCGCCTAATACGGCCGTTTGTCCCGTTTGTCTTGGCATGCCCGGCATGCTGCCGGTTATCAACAAGCGAGCTGTTACATTCGCCCTGCGTGTCGGCTCTGGCTCTAAACTGTGAAATACAACAGCATAATGTTTTCGCCCGCAAAAGCTATTTCTATCCCGATCTGCCCAAGGCGTACCAGATCTCGCAGTACGAACTGCCATTGGCCCGCAATGGTTGGCTGGATATTGAAACAGAATCCGGCGGACCAGGCGTATCCGTATCCGGCGCGTCCATATGGAAGAGGATACGGGAAAACTGACGCACCTCGAAGCGGGCGGCTCCTTGGTGGATTACAATCGATCCGGCGTGCCGCTGCTGGAAATCGTGTCCGAGCCAGATATTCGTTCTGGTGAAGAGGCGCGGGCTTACAGCAGTAAGATCCGGCAGATTCTGCGCTATCTTGAGTGTCAATTCGGGCGATATGGAGAAGGGGGTGCTGCGCGTTGAGCCGAATATCAGCATCAGGCCGGTCGGCAGCAGCCAGCTTGGCACCCGCACCGAATTAAAGAACCTGAACAGCTTCCGCTCCTTGGCGGACGGAACGGACTTTGAAATCGCGCGGCAGGCGGACGATCTTAGATGCTGGTGGTGAAGTCATCCAAGAAACACGTGGTTGGCATGATTCACGCCGTTTAACCTTTTCACAGCGCATGAAGGAGGAGGCGGATGATTACCGTTACTTTGCCGAACCTGACCTGCCGCCTCTGGAAATAGATGAAGCATGGACAGCGGCGACAAAAGCATGCTTTGCCCGAGCTCCCGGATGCTGAAAATCGCACGCTTCGAAGAGGAGTATGGCCTTTCGGCGTATGATGCGCGGGTATTGGCCGAAGACCGGCAGATAGCAGACTGGTATGATACGGCCGTTGCTGCTGGTGGTGATCCGAAACGCACGGCCAATTGGGTGATCAACGAGCTGTTCCGCTTGATGAATGAGCATAATCAGAGTATTGAGGATATCAAGGTTTCACCGCAAGCGCTGGTGCAGTTGAACGGCCTGGTTGAGAAACAGACTATCAACAATACCACCGCCAAAGAGGTCTTGTCGGAAATGTTCGTGACCGGCCAGACGGCCGATGAGATCGTCCAGGCCAAGGGATTGGCGCAGATTTCCGATGAGGAGGACTTGGCTGCGGTTGTGGCCGAGGTATTGACCGCCAACGAAGACCAGGTTTCCGCCTATCTGGGTGGCAAAGAGCAGCTGCGCGGCTGGTTTGTTGGCCAGGTGATGCGGGCCACACGCGGCAAGGCTAACCCGGCATTGGTCAATAAATTACTCAGCCAACAATTGGCGGCTCGCAAAGAATAAGCCTGTTTCACATCTCTGAGCCGATCAGAACGGCCGGTTCGCCGAGCACGTGCGTCAAAAATAGCGTGCGATGTTCATCCCCACGGAGGCGCAGCTGCTGCCGCAGCGTGTCTGGATCAAGCGGTGAGCCACGTTTTTTGATGGTGACCTGTCCTATTTGACCGTTTCTAAGGTAGCTGTCGCAGTCGTTTGAGTTGGAAGGGGAACCATGCCTCAAGGCGGAAACAGCGGGCAAAGGGAGTCTCCCAATAGCTGTCAGATGTCAGGTAGGCGATATCCGCATCGATTTGGGCGCAGTGGAGATGGCGGGCCAATGATTGCACGAGATGCGCGCGAATAACCGCGCCATCTGGTTCATAGAGATAGGCAGCAGGTGCTTGAACGGGAACCTTCTCTCCTGGAAAGTCATCTGAACCAAGCGACTGGCCCGCCGGCAGCAGTGTCGCGCGCCGCGCAGATCCGCCGCGCAGATCCCCATACCAAAGGATTCCTTCTTTGACTTCACCGCGAAACGAGATGAATTCGACTGCTGCTTCCGCAGGTAGTTCGGCGTAATTGACCGCCGGGCTGATCTTCACCGCGCCGTGCGGGATCTCTGCGCGCCAGCGATCAATGGCTGACAGGGGCGGCTGGTAGAGGGCGACGGCGTGCAGCCTCCGCCCCGCTTCGTCCCGGCGGGCGGGGTCGAAGAAGAAGGCTTGTGCGTGCGGCACGGGCATAGTGGTTAAATCGCTCTGAACGGGCAGGAAGCGGTCGGCATGACCATGGAGACGTATATTCTCGCGAGCCATGGCCAAACGCAAAGGATCAAGATCGATGCCGATTACTTCTGCCTGTGCCGCCAGCGCCAGTGCATCACCACCGATGCCACACCCCAGATCAACTATTTGTTCTAAGCCTCTCTGGGCAAACTGTCCGGCCCGGTAATTTGCGACGACTTCCGAGGAGGCTTGCTCCAGGGCTGGACGCGTGAAATACATTTTCCCGGCGCGGCTGAATTTAGCCCCCGCTCGCTGGCGAAGGAGAATCGTTTCGATCACGGCCTGTGCCAATTGCGGATCGACCTGCCGGCGCAGGCGGCTGGCTACCTGCAGGTGATTGGCCGGTGTAAGCGGCGGATCGGCCGTTTCGCGCAGCAAGCGCTGCCCTTCAGTCGTGAGTAGGAAGCGGAAGTCCGTGATCTGCATCAATCAGGATCTTGAAGAAAAAGAGGAACCCGTTTCAAGGAGAATCAGGCTCTAGAAAGGGAACAGGCTCAAGATCATAGAGGGGCGGCTCCTCAGCTATGATCCTTTTCGCTGTGCCTGCCTCAAAACGGCCGCAGTATGCCCAATAGGCGCAGGAACGGCAGTGACTCCAGTTGTCGGTCAGGGGCCACTGGTTGTCGTTTCGACAAGAATCGATCTCGGCTACGAGCATTTGGATTTCGGCCCAATTTTGCACATGCTGTTCCTGATTGTAGGAAATTGTGCGTACTGTTTGCGGGTCGGTCACATACCAATAGCTCAGTTTGATATGTTCCGGAGCCAGCGGCATGTTATTGGCGAATAAGGCATGCTTGCTTTCGGCCAGCATGGCCAGGTACAGCTTGCTTTGCCACTCGTCTTGCAGCTCACGAGCGGGACGGGGCCGGCTTGTTTTCCAATCATAGATATGGGCGGACGGCTGCTCTTTCTCTTCGCCGATAATGACCAGATCGAAGCGCCCGGTTAGGAAGTGGCGGCCAACGGGCACAGTCAGGCGCAGTTCCGGCATCGCCCGTCCGGCGGGCATGGGCAGGAGATTTCCCGCGAACTGCTGCCACCACGCGTGTAATTGGGGATCGTGTATATCTGACTCGATGATGGGGAAACCGAGAAAGAAACGTTCAAGCAGTTGGTGAAAATCCTGGCCGCGCTGCACGGCCGTGTGCTGGTTAGGCGTCAGGGGGGGATCGGGCCAGGCAAGCCGCTCCTGGTAGCGCAGTTGGAAGCGCTTTTTGCAGGTTAAAAAGGCCAAAATACGCGCTTGGCTCAGCGTCAAAGTATCCATCTCAGTTGGCAGCCTGCGCTCCAGATCAATCTTGCCCAGCCTGGACCTTGGTCAGGCGTAAAAAACACGGCTTAATGGGCCAAAATTTTGCTCAAGAAGAGCTGGCAGCGCTCGGTTTTCGGATCGTTGAAGAGTACTTCCGGCGTGTCTATTTCCACGATTTGCCCTTCATCCATGAAGACCACGCGCTTAGCTGCAGCCTTGGCAAAGCCCATCTCATGGGTGACCACGACCATGGTCATTCCAGCCTTGGCCAGATCGAGCATAACATCCAGCACTTCCTTGATCATTTCCGGATCCAGGGCGCTTGTTGGCTCGTCGAAGAGCATAATTTTGGGGTTCATCGCCAGTGAACGAGCGATCGCGACGCGCTGCTGCTGGCCGCCAGACAACTGCCGCGGAAGTGCGTTCGCTTTTTCTGGTATGCCAACCCGTTCTAACTGTTCCATGCCGATTCTTATAGCTTCTTCTTTATTTCTTTTCCTAACCAATTTCTGGGCGATGGTGACGTTTTCCAATGCAGTCAAGTGGCCAAAGAGGTTGAACTGCTGGAAAACCATGCCCACCTCGGCGCGGACCTCATTAATATCCGTGCCCTTTTCCTCGAGATTGACGCCATCGATGGTAACGGTGCCGCTTGTGGGTTCCTCCAAGTGGTTTATGCAGCGCAGGACAGTGCTTTTGCCAGACCCGCTCGGACCAACAATCACCACTACTTCACCGCGGCGAACCCTTAGATTGACATTTTTTGCCGCTTCGATATCGCCGAAATATTTGTGCAGATTTTCTACAATAATCATATCGTCGCTCATCTGCTTACCTCCCTTCCTTGCCGATTCGCCTCTCGTACCAACGCAGCAATAGGCTCAGAATGATCGTTATTGTCAAATAGAAAAAGGTCAGCACAAGGTACGATTCGCGAAAACGGAAAGTTCTACCCGCATATAGACGACCCATCTGCGTCAGGTCACGCACCGCCAGGACAGATACCAATGAGGAATCCTTAAGCATGGCAATAAAATCATTACCCAGGGCAGGGGAAATATTGCGTATCGCCTGCGGGAGAATGATATGGCGCATCGCCTGGCCATAAGTCATGCCTAGAGAGCGTGCCGCTTCCATCTGTCCTTTGGGTATTGACTCAATCCCAGCACGAAAGATCTCGGCCAGGAATGCCCCATAGATTGTTGCCAGCGCTATAATGGCACGCCAATGTTGTTCTAGCTTATTATCGATGCCAAGCGCGCCCGCTATCCACGGCACAATGACAAAGGCCAACGTAAAAATGAGCACCAAGGTCGGCACACCACGAATGAATTCGATATAAGTAATGGCAATATTGCGAATGGCGATGTTATGACTGATACGCCCCAGCCCTGCCAACAGCCCCAGCATAAGTGCTAACATGAAAGCAATAAGAGTCACTTGGATTGTCATCCAAAAGCCGGTAGCTACAAGCTTGAAATCACCCCCCTCCGTTATAAAACTCAGTTCGCCACGTATGAAGTTGAATGCCTCGTTGTAGTTTGGCACTGTTATGATTAAGATAGCCATTAAGGCCAGAAAAACAATAATAGCTACCAGCCACCAGGGAAACTCGCGCCAACTCTCACGCCAATCAGAACCAGTTTCTAGCTGCAACTCTGGACCAGTCATTTTGCCTCCTGATATATTAGGGAAAAATCATAATCATAATACACTGAAATCAGCCAAAAAGAAAGAAGCGCCAGACTGTTCTGGCGCTTCCCCATCATGACGTTTTTCTGAACATCGCCAACAAGTGGTCTTAATTCAGATTGTTTCCGATCCTATTCCAGATCATCATATGTGATGTCAAAATCTGGGCCAAAGAACAGCGCATTTTGTTCCTGCAGGAACCCGTTTGCCTTTAATTCAGTAAAAGCCATGTTCACCGGCTCTACCAGGTCGCTGCCCAAGGGGAAGATGAATCCCAATTGGTCACTAGACATGGTTGGCCCGACCAGCTTCACCAGGTCAGCATTCTCACCCAAGTAACCCTGCCCCGCCGTTTCGTCGATGATGACGGCATCAATATCGCCGGCGACAAGCGCCTGTACGGCGAACGGGAACTGCTCGAAAGCCTGGATGCGATCCTCGTCGAGGAAGGTGGTTGCAGTCTCGTAGTTCGTGGTGCCGGTTTGGGTGCCCAGCACCAGATCTTCATCGTCGACAATATCTTCAATACTCTCGATACGGTCTTCATCGATACGAACCAGCAAGCGCTGCTCGATGTTGATATAGCCTTCCGAGAAATCGACGATTTCAGCGCGATCTTCCGTAATCGTGATGCCATCGGCAGCCGCATCAAACTGACCATCGGCTACAGCCTGGATCATCCCTTCCCAGCTCGCTTCGACGTAGACGGGGGTGCAGTTCAGGAGACGGCAAATCTCATCCCACACAGCATAGTCCCAGCCGGCCCCTTCACCACTTTCTGGGTCGATATAGTTGAACGGTAGATAGGCGTTCTCTACAGCGATTGTGACCTCGCGACCATCCAGATCAGGGAGTTCGGCGCTTTCAGCTTCAGCTTCTTCTTCGCCCTCTTCCGGCGGGAACAGGTCATCATAGGTGACATCGAAATCAGGCCCGAAATAAAAAGCATTCCGCTCCTGCAAGAACCCGTTCGTCTTCAATTCGACAAAAGCCGTATTCACTGGGTCAACCAAATCGCTGCCCAGCGGGAAGATAAAACCTAGCTGATCACTGGACATCGAAGGACCAACGAGCTTCAATGCTTCCGCATTTTCACCCAGGTATCCCTGACCTGCAGTTTCATCGATAATAACGGCGTCAACATCGCCGGCTACGAGCGCCTGAACCGCGAAGGGGAACTGTTCAAAAGCCTCGACGCGGCCCTCCGGTAGATAAGTGACGGCCGTTTCGTAGTTGGTTGTTCCGGTTTGCGTGCCGAGGACTAAATCTTCGTCTTCGACGATGTCCTCAATACTTTCGATACGGTCTTCATCGATACGAACCAGCAAGCGCTGTTCGATGTTGATGTAGCCTTCCGAAAAATCGACGATTTCAGCGCGATCTTCGGTGATGGTGATACCATCGGCGGCAGCATCAAACTGGCCATCGGCCACGGCCTGGATCATGCCTTCCCAGCTGGCTTCGACGTATACTGGGGTGCAGTTCAGCAGATTGCAAATCTCATCCCAAACATCGTAATCCCAACCAGCCCCTTCGCCAGTTTCGGGATCGACGTAGTTAAAGGGTAGGTAAGCGTTTTCAACAGCAATCGTGACTTCACGACCGCCTAGATCGGGGAGCCCACCTTCTTCAACCATTTCTTCTTCGGCCGGCGCTTCCTCAGCGGTCGGCTCTTCCGGGGCGGGTTCTTCAGCTGCCTCTTCAGCGGGCGCTTCCGCGGCTGGGGCTTCTTCGGCCGGGGCAGCGGCATCGCCTCCGCCACATGCAGCCAGCAGCAGGGCCAGGATCAGGGCCAATACAAAATAGGGCAAAATCTTTCTGGTCATCTTCTCTCTCCTTAAAATTTTGACTTGCCATGAATGAATAAATTGAGCGGGCATGCGACGCTTGATTGCAGTTGAAGCGCACAGACCAACTCATTGCCTAAGCAACCAATTATGACATGCCTACTATACGCCTGTCAAAAGTTTTTGGGAATCGGGGAGCTAAGCGCGAAGCGAAAGAGAAAAAGGCGATGATAATTGAATTTTTTTCCAGATTCAATTATCGCGTCATATGTAAATATAGTTGACATAATACTAACAAATGGCGTGTCTGCTGGTGAGGGTGGGATCTAAAGATCAGGGGGTAATTCAGAAATGAATTTGCACCTTCCGCTAAACGAAGTGAAAATGAGGCCCATGTGGCCAAATGTCTGCCAGCGGTGGGGCGCTGCACATGCTGGTTTTGTTTATAATGTTGGCCTGATTTGGGTAATAGGAGTGTAGAACATTGAATAGTGCCGCCCCCATTTTTTATCGAGACGATGTCAAGCAGGCGCTGGCTGCTAAGGAAGCGGTGGTGGCGCTGGAGAGCACGGTGATCACCCATGGTCTGCCTTACCCGCAGAATGTGGAGACGGCCGTGCTGATGGAAACGGCCGTGCGCGAGGGTGGGGCGATCCCGGCCACGATGGGCATTATTCAAGGGAGAATCATTGTTGGGCTGTCTCCTGATGAGATGGATTACCTGGGCCAGCAGGCAGGGCAGGAGAGCGCCCGCAAATGCAGCCGGCGCGATCTGCCGCTCGTGCTCGCTGAGGGTGGGGATGGGTCGACGACCGTTGCCGGGACGATGATCCTGGCCCATCTGGCGGGTATAGAGCTCTTTGCGACGGGTGGGATTGGCGGCGTGCACCGCGGCCACCCATTTGACATCAGCGCCGACTTGAGCGAGCTGGGCCGCACACCGGTGACGGTGGTCAGCAGCGGCGCGAAATCGATCCTCGATCTGCCGGCCACGCGCGAGGTGTTGGAGACGCAGGGGGTGACGATTATCGGCTACAGCAGCGACGAAATGGCGGCCTTTTTTGCCCGCAGCAGCGGTCTGGCGGTCGACCAGCGCTTAGACAGCGCGGAGGAGGTTGCGGCCGTTATTCGCGCGCGGCGTGCGCTGCGCTTGCAGAGCGGCATCCTGGTCACAGTTCCCGTCCCGGAGAGCGAGGCGATGGACAGCGAGGAAGCGGAGCGGGCGATTGAACAATCCACGCGAGAAGCGGATGAGGCGGGTATTCATGGACCGGCCGCCACACCGTGGCTGCTGCGGCGGATGGTGGAGCTGACAGACGGCCGTTCGATGCGCGCCAATATCGCCCTGCTGCGCAACAACAGCCTGGTCGCGGCAAGGATCGCCGCCGTCCTGGCTGGTTAAAAGCGGGTTGGCAGGCCGTGCATGGATTTGCTGTGCCCCATTTCCAATGCTATAATTTTGCTCCTTCGGGCGCGTAGCTCAGCTGGTTAGAGCGCACGGTTCACATCCGTGAGGTCGTTGGTTCGAGTCCAATCGCGCCCACTTTTCCCCCTTTTTGATTGCAAAGCGCCCATCTATTCAGTTCCCTGGTCCGAAAGCCAGGGTATCTATGTTCCTTGATCCAGCAAAGACAACAATCTATCTTTGTTGAACTCTTGCCTCCAATCCCCTTCAATAACAAACGGTTCCACATCTTCCAAGACGAGCCTCCATGATAACGGCCGCAGCCGCTCTCGAACGACAGATTGCCAATTCGCTAGGGTTAGCAGCTCGCCATCCCAACCGCTCTGCCGCAAATTTTGATTCAAATGCGTCAGGTTGGGGTCAGGCCAATCTGGCTGTGTTAGATACCACCACAAATCATAGACATCTCGTCCTTTGAGATATTCGCGCTGCAAGATGGCGTGAAGCTTGCCCGCCAAAAGCGTGGCCGGATCATGATGCTGCAAATTCAGGGGTACATATTTGTGCATTGAGGTCGTCGTCAAACTGGCCTGGGATGGAGGATTGGTATCAACTTCGATTTTGATCCCCAAGACTTCGGTCTTATGCCCGGATAGTCCCAATTCGTAGAGCAACCCACGAAAGCGTACAAACGCGCTGTTGACGACGCGTTTCTCATTCAGCTTCACATCGATCGTATACGCTTCGGCGGAAAGATCCCGTACGATTCGTTGTAGATATTCTCGAAAATCGTATGCTTCTGGATTGAGCTCCAAGGCGAAATCAAGATCTTCCGAGTAACGAGGGATGTTATAGAGAAAACGCAAACTTGTGCCGCCGTGAAAGGCCAACGTTTGCATGGCGCCGGCCCGCTGCAAACTTTGCAGCATACGTGCTTGTAAATATTCACGTACGGTATGGATTGCTAGGAGTTTATTCTGCGAGGGTTTTATGAGTTCTCGTAGGTAGGCCTTCATAACATTTCGTATGCTTCTTCCTCGCGCCAGATAATCGCCTCGATCACCCTGGCGGCCCGTTTTAGTTTGGGTTTGCCGGCTCGTTCGGCCAAGTGATGCAGCCGGTCAATGTCGAGAGTATCCAGATTTTGCAGTCGAAGAGATTCAATATAGGCATTTGAATCTGCCCTGGGGACGGAAATGAATGAGATCGAGCAAAGCTTTTTCCGGCATAGCCACATAGGCGTATTCGTCTTCAGCCAGTAAGCGATACTCAACTCCGAAGAATAAGGATGGGCTAATGTGCCGGTAGGAAAACCTGCCGAATTTGTTTTCATATTTGCCCGGGCGCTGGGTTGTCACGCTGGTTACAATAGCGACATGTTCCGGGATAAGATGGTAGTAAGCCAAAGCCATTTGTAGACTAACGTAAGAGCCAGGTACAAGTTTGTTGGCCACAATAAATGGATGTGGGTTTTGGTGGGGTAGAGAATAGAGACCGCGCCGCAACTGGATAATTTTCCTGGCTTTTGACCAATCACTCAGCTGCCGTTGAGCTTGATGGCGCGTCACATCGCCTGTCAAGAGCAGCGATGTTTCAAACAGGGGTTGATCTTGGACAATATGTTGCAGTTGTTGCCAGCGCATAAATGCTATTATGGCAGAAATCGTTAGTTATTGCAACGTTTTTCTGCGTTTATATCCCATATGCATCCCAAAACGAACCCACACACAACTCCGATTAGCCTAATCGTAATTTTTATTTTTCAATTTGTGTCGCATTGGCCCAGCGAATTTCCAGTTCATTAACATTATAAGTGGTACTTTGTGCAATACCTCCGGCGCTGATGGGCACTTCTTAATTAACGGTAGTCGTTGATATCCCGTTGGTCTGGCTGGTGCGACAAGAAGAAAGTGAATCATGATAACTGAAAGCATGACTTTAAGTGAAATCCATCAATCCGGACTGGCCGCCCTCTCTCGCGAAATAGGCTTGGCACGATTGAGGACCGAAAGGGCTAACAAATAGACCCGACACAAAGCTTCGAGTGCACCACAGCCTCGGAGCTAATGCAGCGTATTTAGATCTGAAAATCCGCAGTCTGTTTCTTGGGTAAGCGACGGCCGTTTAGGAAATGATTGACATGCTCGTTTAAGTCAATCGGGGGTATGGGGATATTGATTTTGTTGGCACGGAGCATATTGGTGATCATCAGCGGCCCCAGCAGTTCGGCGACAGCGTGGAGAGGATGCTCTTGAGTAAGGATGCCATCTGCCTGGTAGCGCGCCAGCATCTTGCCAATGCCACTAAACATGCTTACAGGCAGCTCAAGTAGATCGTTCAGTTCTGGATGGCGGGGGATTTCAGTCAGCATGGTGGAAAAGAATTGGCCACTACTATCGGCCGTGCCTTGGTATAATGTCACCAGGCGCAGTAAATCGGACTTGACATCGCCCGTATAAGCGGCCGCATTTTCAAAATCGATGCTCTTGGCTTGGGCAGCGATGGCCTGCTTAATCAGCTCCCCCTTGTTGCCATACTTGCGAAACAAAGTTACCTCGCTGACACCGGCCGCTTCCGCGATTTGCTTGGTTGCAGCCCCACTGTAGCCACGCTCAATGACTACCTGCATGGTCGCTCGATAAATATCTTCGTCCTTAACGATCTTGGGCATATGTCGTTCCCTTACTGATCTAAATGCCCCCATATCCTACCATATGTTAGTATTGACTTGCAATATCTTCCTTGTTATTATTTATGCAAGTAAGTAGTAACATTAAGACAGGGAAACCTCATGACAATCATCTCGGAACTTTATAATGATGCGAAATTCATTGCTAAATACCGGTTCGAGTGGACAAAATCCCAAAAGCGCTTGGATGCCAAAGCGCCAAAGGCCGGGGACCTCGCACCCGATTTCACCCTGTTCGATATTTCGGGGACAGAATCTGTCACGCTATCGGATTTTCGCGGGAAGAGACCGGTGGCGCTGGTCTTCGGAAGCTACACCTGACCGCCGTTTGTGAAGGGTACCGTGGGTATCCAGGAAATCTACAAGCAGTATCACCAAGAAGTTCAGTTCCTCAATATCTATATTCGTGAGGCCCACCCCATAGATGGTTGGTGGCTGGGGCGACGCCTGACAAAAACAATCATCCAGAAGATTTTCTCCTATCCGAGGGCGTCGATGGAACATTATGATCCGAAAACGATCGAAGAACGCCGGGCGGTAGCCGGGGAGTGTGAGAGTGCGCTGCAATATGGCATCCATACCTATGTCGATGAAATGGATGACCGCGTCAACCAGGCCTACGCCGCCTGGCCAACACGATTCTATTTAATCGGATTGGATGGCAGGGTTATCTTTCCTGGCGGTTTAGGCCCTTATGGTTTTAAGCCTGCGAAATTGAAATCAGCCATTGAAGCCTATTTGAAGGAACTTGCCTGAAGGAAAAACGATGACGTTTAGAGCCCGTGTATTTCATACCTTCAAACAACGCATCCTGAAACCGCAAATGGACCGCCTGGATTCCTGGGAGAACAAAGTGGTGGAAATCTCCGAGGCGACACGGGGTGGTGAAAATTCACCAGTGCGGTTCAATATTCCCCGCGAGGGGATCAATCTGGAAGGGGATCACCCCCCTCTGCCTGGATTTCCAAAATCAGCACCGCAAATGATTGGCAGCATCATCAATATCCGCAAATCAATTTTTGACCTGCAGAAGAACCCCACCGATGGGAAAAAGCAAATTGATCCCAAAACATTGATTGAACTGCGACAGTTTGCGGGCTCTGCCGGCGCCGATGAAATCGGGTTTGCATCCGTACCGCAGGAATGGGTGTTCAAGAATACGGCCATCCGTTACACGCAGGCGATTGTGCTGGTGATGGAGATGGACAAAGCGCGAATGGACCTGGCGCCTAATCCGGATACGGCCGTGATGGTGCATGAAACCTATAATGCCCTGGGGCAGATAGCCAATAGAACTGCCGATTGGCTGAGGGAACGGGGCTATGCGGCGCATGCCGGGCATCCCTCTGGGTGGGATGGCCTTATATCCGCCAATGGCCCAGGCCGCTGGTCTGGGGTGGCGCGGCATGAATGGCTTGGTGATCACGCCCGAATTTGGCCCGCGCGTGCGCTTGGCGGCCGTATTTACGGAGATTGAAAATCTGCCGCTCTATGAAGGGGATGAACATGCCTGGGTGCTGGATTTTTGTGAAACGTGCAAACGCTGTATTCGTGATTGCCCAGCCAGCTGCGTTTTATGATCAACCCATCCAGCATGATAATGGGTTGGTGACGGTGCTCGATAATGGCAGATGTTTCCCCTATTTTGCGAAAAATCATGGCTGCTCGGTGTGCATTAAAGTCTGCCCGTTCAACCGGCAAGGCTATGATAAAATCAAAGAAGGGTTTTTTAGCCCGAACACCGTGAACAGTGGGGCGCTGTAACACCAGAACTGACACATTTTGGGGGGAATGGAAAGCTGTGCTGTTTGTTCCTGGTTTAAACAAGCTTTGCATTGAAACGCCATTTTCTTGTTTTTCTGTCTGTAAGGGTGTTTTTCGCTTATTGGGGCTGCCGAAAATGTGTTCCGTATCCAAAATGAGGTATCCTGTCGACACGGAGAGGAAGACTTAGTTTGCTGGAGTAATCTATATTATGTTCATCGAACACGATAAGGCCCAATTTTTTGCGGTTTCTTTTGGCAGCAGCACACGTACGGTGGTGGGTATCGGGGGATGGACTGGCAGTTGGGAGGTGTGGGCTGACGTTTTCGGCTATCTCAGCCAAAGGTGGCGCACGGTCGGTATTGACCATCGCGGCACAGGGGCGACGACAGCTTCGACGGCGAAGATAACGATTGCCCAAATGGCTGTTGATCTGCTGGCGGTCCTTGACGCAATGGAGATTGATAAGTGTGTGCTGGCGGCGGAATCAGCGGGAACGGCCGTTGCCCTGACCGCCGCTCACCAATGGCCGGAACGTTTTACGGGGCTGGTACTTTCTGGTGGGCTCTATTACCGCCCACCAGCTGATACGGCTGATCCATTTCTGTTGGCGCTGCAAAGGGATTATGAATCGGCCGTCCAATACTTTATCACGAACTGCTTGCCCGAAACCGATAGTCAGGCCATGCACCAGTGGGCTGCGAAAATATTGATGCGGGCTACACAAACGGCCGCCGTAGATCTCTACTCCGCCACGCTCGCGCTCGATCTGCGCCCCATTGTCAGCCATATTGACCAGCCGACGCTTATTCTCCACGGGGATGCTGACCGCATCGTCCCCGTCGATTCCTCACGTTGGCTGGCGGGCCAAATGCCACAAAACCATCTGCACATCTTGCCCGGAGCAGGCCACGCTCCGATGATGACCTTTCCACGGGAGGTTGCGACGGCAATTAATCGCTATTTTGACCATGAGGCCAACTCCGTTTGTTAAACTAGATTCAAGATGGGTGAAGGGTTAGTATATAGGCTGCTAGTTGTTGATTGATACGCAATCTTCTGGATAGATTATTCTAGTGAACACCCTACGGACTATTATCGGCGGACTGTACGAAAAAGTAATCGTGCTGATCGGGGTCCTGATAGTTCTCCTGCCCATCAGCCCTTTAAACATTATCCAACCTGCCCGCGATTCAGGTGTTTTCCTTTATATCGGCTGGCGAATGCTGCAAGGTGAGATCCCTTATCGGCAACTGTGGGATCACAAACCGCCGATGATATTTTTCATTGATGCCCTTGGCTTGTTCATCGGTGGTGGATCTATTTGGGGCGTTTGGCTCTTGGAACTCATCCTCCTTTTTTTCGCTGCGCTTTTGGGTTTTACGCTCATCAAGCGCTTTCTGGGATCCTTGCCTGCGCTGTTCAGTCTTTCTCTCTGGCTGATGAGCCTCGTCTTTATCATCAACGGCGGCAACCTCACTACCGAGTACACGCTTGTTTTGCAGTTCGCCTCTCTTTGGCTGGCTGTTGAAGCGGAAGAGAAAGGATACTTCTTTTGGCGCGGCTACCTTATTGGTGTCTTAACTGCTCTCGCTTTCTTCACCAAGCAAAATGTTATTGGTATTGGCTTGGCAATTGTGATCTACATCATTATCAGCCGGCTCTTGACCCGCCAATTCAAGCGTTTGCTCCGCGCCCTCGTAGTCATTCTACTGGGCAGCCTTACAGTTACCGTGGTGCTGCTGCTCTTCTTCGTTCTAACCGGCGCCTTAGAGGATTTTTGGGACGCTGCCTTTGCTTACAATTTTGTTTATATCAATAACCCCGCCCCACTCCGTTTTGGGGGGAGGCTCAGAGGAATCCGCCTCTTAGCAAGGACAGGTCTTGCCCAGTTTGCTCTGGCCGGTTGGGCCGCCGGCTTAACCCTCCTTCTCTGCAAAAAGAAAATCGGCCCGAAGTATACTGCGCCTCTTGCCATCGCTCTTTTGGCTTTGCCGTTGGAGTTTATCTTGGTTGGTATTTCGGGCAGAGGGTATGAGCATTACTTTATGGCGCTGCTGCCTATATTTTCCATCTTTGCTGCCTTCGCCTTTTGGTTAATCCTCAGCCGTATCCCTGCTTTGGCGGACGGAAAAATGGCAGGATTATTCTTCACCACTGCGCTCATCATCTTGCTCCTCTTTGCTCCTGCAGATGAGTACTATCAGGAAGCCAAGAATTATAGGGATGAATCCGAGGCTATGATTACCGAGCGCATCCGCGCGATGACGGCCGAAAATGACAGCGTGCTTTTGTGGGGTAACGAAGCAGCCTATAACTTCAGCGCTGGTAGGGTTAGCCCCTCACGTTTCATCTACCAGGTCCCACTTTACCTCGAGGGATACACCGATCAGGATAAAATCGAAGAGTTTCTTGCGGATATTGTTGAGAACAACCCCAAGCTGCTCATCGACTCAGCCAACCCAAGGACACCGCTCTATCGGTTTGGCATTACCTCCCCCAAAATCGAAGAATCGGGTGAGCCCATCACGCTTCATCTATCAGGTTCCGCTTTACCTCGAGGGTTACACCGACCAGCAAAAAATCGAAGAATTCCTTACAGATCTTATTGAAAACAATCCAAAGTTGATCATTGACACCGCCAATCCAAGAGCCCCTCTTTATCGATTTGACATTACTTCCCCTAAAATCGAAGAAGCTGTCACCTATCTTCAAGCCCACTACCAAGCCCGCGAGGAAATAGGCGGTTGGATGATGTACGAGTTTGAAGAAGATCCCGGCCCATGATGCAGCAATGATTGTTATGTTACCGATCAGCGGCTGGAACGCTGTTCCAACTCCATTTCTTGCAAACATTCACGCATCGCCTCTTGACCCGAGTTCAATAAGATTTGGATACGCTCGTCACTCATGTCGAATTCCAAGGTGTCAAAGCCGCCTACCGGGAGATGGCAAACGACATCGGGATGCGTGCGCACGATGAAATGATCGTGGTTTTTGAGGAAGGTAGTCAAAAGCGCCTGGTTGCGTTCTTTGACAGTTGACCAGCGGCCGTGCAGCGGATCGTCACTTTCTGCGACCGGTGGCTTTGTGCCTTCGGCTGCTTCCACGAGAATAGTGTCGTTCAAAAATAGTCCGACAACCCGATCGCGATCAGGGTCAATACCCATGGCTTCGATAAACTCCGGCTCCTCAGAGACGACCATTTCTATGCCAAAATTGGAGCCAAGACCTCCATCGACAATATCATGCCCGCTGATATCGTCGCCCAGGTAGGTGCCCCATTCCGGCTGCCAGGCCACGTGGTTGTAGACGAAGGGAATACTCATCGACATGCGGATCAGCCAGGCGACCGGTAAATCAGGGGCAGTACGATGGTTGATGATCAGCATCTCGTGATCGGTGACGTCGGTGATGATCACCGTGAGATCGTTGCCTGTCGCCTCGTGGAATTCTGCAAGCGTCAATCGGGAGAGATTACGGGCCGTCGGCGTCCAGTTTCTCATCTAGCCAGGAAAGAAATTCTTCGCCGGCGTAGACGCCGCCATATTCGATGAAGGAGAATGCCTCGCGCAGCGCTTGGTGCTCCAGGATCTTGTGCATGACGGATTCATCGAGCCGGTCGCTCGTATCCACTGGTAAGAATGTATCGAGAAAATGTTCGAAGAAGGCGAACAAGAGGCTTTCGCGAACGACTTCGTCAGAGAAGGATGCCGGCACGTCCATAAATGTAGCCAGGATTATCTTGCCGTCAGGTGTACGTTCGGTGATTGCTGCGACCATTTCATCGGCGCTGTAGCCGGAAGCGACCATGAGGGCCATGATTGAACCTGAGGAAGTACCAACCACACGGCGATAGCCAAGACCCTGCTCTTCCAGTTCTTTCAAGGCGCCGATCTGGGCGATGCTCTTTGCGCCGCCACCGGAAAAGACGATGTCCAGGCCATCTTCGCTGTATTGCAGGCCGGATCCGCCAGTTATGATGGGTGGATCGATGGTCGTTTCGGCCATAGCAACCGCGCCAGAGGCAGTTTCAGTACTCCCGGCAGCGGGTGGTGATTCTTCTTTCTCGTCTGAATTACAGGCAGCCAACAGTACGGCTGAAAGCAGTATTGCAACAAGAAAAACTCTTACTGTTGATCGCATAACTGGCCGCTTCTTGGTTCTAATCCTTTTTCCTTGTTCCATATTCGCATCTGAGAACTTCGCGCAGATCTTTACTCTCGGGCCATCAGTCTTCTAAGCCGCCACCAGGCAAAGGTAAAAAGCAGCATCCCATAGAGGATCAGGCCCAACAGCAGGATGGGGCTAAGTGACTGACCACGGAGCATGACATCTTGCAGCATGGTCGTGCCATAAGTCGCAGGCAGCAGCCAGGAGACGATATGCACGGCACCAAGCAGGCGGTGCAGGGCGATGAAGAAGCCGCTGAAAAAGATACTGGCCAGCAAAACAATCATCGAATACTGCACCGCCTGGCTGTCCGTATCCGAAATTGTGGATATCGCAAAGCCCATCGCCAGAGAGGTGTAGAGCAAGGCGAGGATAACCAGGCCAAAAGCAAGCCAGCTGCCCAACATCGGGACTTTTAAGCCAATTGGCGATTGGTTATGTTATTGTCGCCTCTACTCGTTCGGTTGGTATTGCTGAAGCTGG
>CAWAPO010000002.1:0-869820 GCA_963783985.1 uncultured Chloroflexia bacterium
GCAATCGCATATAGAAATGGTTTAAAGAATGATCATGAACTATCCTCGGCAAAAACACTGGAGGATAGCCATGTCAAGTATTGGCGCATCGCTGGCCGAGCACTTTGCTGCTCTAGAAGACCCGCGGGCAGAACATTTAACCGACCATAAGCTCCTCGATATCGTCATGATTGCCATCTGTGGGGTGATCCGTGGGGCAGAAACCTGGACAGACATCGAGTTATTCGGGCACGAACGGCGAATATGGTTGGAACAGTTTCTAGAATTGGAGAATGGGATTCCGTCACATGATACGTTCGGGCGCGTATTTGCCCGTATTGATACAGATCAGTTCCAATTGTGTTTTGCCTCCTGGGTACAGTGTGTATTCCAGACAACCAAAGGCCAGGTTGTGGCGTTGGATGGCAAGACGATTCGTCGTTCGCACGATAAAAGCAACCGTCAAGAGGCCATCCATGTAGTGAGTGCGTGGGCCACAGCGAACCATTTGGTTCTCGCTCAGCAAAAGACTGATGAGAAATCCAACGAAATCACAGCGATTCCTGAGCTCTTGCACCTCCTGGATATCAACGGTTGCATTATCACCATCGACGCCATGGGGGCACAGACTGAGATAGCGGAGCAAATCATTACGCAAGAGGCTGATTATCTTCTTGCTGCGTAATCCGGGCCATGCCGATCAGTGATTCCGGCGCATGCCGATCACTAATTCCGGCGTATGCCGATCACTATTTCCGGGCCATGCCGATCAACTGAGGGACAACGCTGGATAATCCGAAACATGTAGGGCATTCTCTTCCCAAACAAGGAGGAAGAGATGTCGCAAGAAAGGTTATCCATGCGAAAAATAGAAGAAATCCTGAGATTGAAATACGAGGCCGGACTGACGCACCGGGCGATAGCCCAGAGCTGTTCGGTCTCGCCAAGTACAGTTAGCGAATACGTTACCCACGCCAAAGCAGCCGGACTGAGCTGGCCGCTGCCGGATGAGTTGAGTGCGGAGCAGCTAGAAGCGTTGTTGTTTCCGCAGCGAGGCTCAGCTTCCGGGCGCAGCATTCCGCAGCCGGATTGGGCCGAAGTACACAAAGAGCTGCGGCGCAAGGGCGTGACATTAAGTCTGCTGTGGGTGGAGTACCGGCAAGAACAGCCTGGCGGCTATGGCTACAGCCAGTTCTGCCATCACTACCGTCAATGGGCCAAGCAACTCAAACCGATGATGCGCCAGAAGCACAAAGCGGGCGAAAAACTGTTCGTCGACTATGCCGGTCAGACGGTGCCGGTGGTGGACCCGCAGACAGGGGAGATCCGGCAAGCGCAGATCTTCGTGGCCACACTGGGTGCCAGCAATTACACCTACAGCGAAGCGCACTGGTCACAGGACCTACCCAACTGGATTGGGGCGCACACTCGGGCGCTGGCCTTCCTGGGCGGCGTTCCTGAAGTACTGGTTCCTGATAACCTCAAAGCCGGGGTCAAGAGCCCGCATCTGTATGAGCCGGACCTCAACCCAACCTACCTGGATTTTGCCCGGCACTACGGTGTGGCGGTGGTGCCGGCGCGGGTGCGCAAACCCAAAGATAAATCCAAAGTGGAAGTGGGCGTACAAGTCGTCGAGCGCTGGGTCCTGGCTCCGTTGCGCGACCGCACTTTCTTCAGCCTGGCCGAGTTGAATCAAGCCATGTGGGAACTGCTGACTGAACTCAACGACCGCCCCATGCGCCATCTAGGGCAATCCCGCCGAGAGCTCTTTGAGAGCCTCGACAAGCCGGCCCTGGCGCCACTACCAGTCCAACGCTACGAGTTTGCCCGTTGGAAAAAGGCACGGGTGCACATCGACTACCATGTGTCCTTTGAGAAGCACTACTACAGCGTGCCTTACACGTTAATTGGCAAGGAGGTGGACATCCGGGTTAGCGAGAAAACGGTTGAGATCTACTACCAACGCAAGCGGCGAGCCTCCCATCGACGTTCGCCTGCGCAGGGACGTTATTCCACCCAAAATGAGCACATGCCGCCTGCCCATCAAAAGTACAGTGACTGGTCACCGGAGCGTTTTCTACGCTGGGCAGAGGAAATTGGACCAGATACCATGCGGCTCATCGCCGCTGTGTTGGACTCAAGGCGACATCCCCAGCAGGCCTATCGTTCTTGCCTGGGCATTCTCGGACTGGGCAAACGTTACACGAACGCTCGTCTGGAAGCGGCATGTCGCCGCGCCTTGCCGGCCGGGATCCGTTCCTACAAAGGCGTCCGCAATATCCTGGAAAACAATCTCGACAAACTCACAGTGGACCAGCCGCCGCCGGCGCCGCTTCCGTCTCACGCCAATATTCGCGGCGAAACCTATTACAACTGAGGAGAAGTTTGATGCTCACCCAACCTTTACTCGACAAACTTAGCCAACTCCGCCTGTCCGGTTTCCGGGCTGCGCTGGAAGAGCAGCTGCACAATCCCCAATACGACGACCTGTCCTTCGAGGAACGCCTCGGTTTGCTGGTCGACATTGAGACCACCCGCCGGGCTAACAACAGCCTGCGCCGTCGCATCAAGGCCGCCCGCTTCCCAATTGTTGCCACCATAGAAGACCTCGACTTATCCGCCAGACGCGGTCTCAACCGCGGCCAGGTTCTGCAACTGGCGCAAGGTGAGTGGGTCGACCGCCATCTCAACCTGATGATTCTCGGCCCTACCGGCGCGGGGAAAACTTATTTGGCTAGCGCTCTTGGTCGGGCTTCCTGCCAGGCTGGTTGCAAGGTTCGCTATGAACGCACCTCCCGTCTGCTCAAGTCGCTGGAACTGGCTCACGCCGACGGATCCTACCCTCAACTACTGCGCTCCCTGGCCCGGGTCCAGCTGCTCATCTTTGATGACTGGCTCCGCGACCCCCTTTCTCGTTCCCAGGCCAGAGACTTACTCGAGATCCTGGATGACCGCTATGGTCGCTGCGCTACCATGGTTGTCACACAGGTTCCCGTGGCCGATTGGCACAGCCGCATCCCAGACCCCACGATTTCGGATGCCGTCCTCGACCGTCTTATTCACAATGCTTATCGCTTAGAATTGAAAGGAGAGTCTATGAGAAAAGTTCATTCCCCGTTGGTCTCAAATGATGACTAACGGTATGATTTTGCTGCCAGCGTTGTCCCGCTCCTGGGTGATCGCCATGAGCCGGAAAAGGTGATCGGCATCATCCGGTCTGAGTGATCGGCATCGGCCGGAATAGGTGATCGTTTTCACCGGAATACGCATCTTGCTGTGAAAGATAACCAGCTACATCTGCATGAGGATATCGGGTTGTTTTTCAAGCTGGCCCACGAGAACAACTTTCAGAAAGTTGAATCCACCTATCACAAGACGGTCAACAAGGACCATGGGCGCATTGAAATCCGTGAATGCTGGGCAATCTCAGGCGCAGACAGTCTGCAGTTTCTGCGCAAGTACCGTCAATGGGAAGGTCTTGAGAGTATTGTCATGGTCACCAGCGAGCGCCGACTGGCAGATAAGACAACCTCTCAAACACGATATTACATCTCCAGTATGGCCAACGACGCGGAGAAGATTCTTCATGCAGCCCGAAGCCACTGGGGCATCGAAAATTCATTGCACTGGATCCTGGATGTAGTAATGAGGGAAGACGACAGTCGCATACGCAAAGACAATGCCCCGGCGAATATGGTTTTGCTGCGCCATATTGCGCTAAACCTACTCAAGCAAGAGAGGACCTTAAAGCGAGGAATTGCGGGCAAACGTCTCAAGGCTGCTCTGAATCCGGATTACCTACTAAAGGTGCTCACAGTTTAGTATGCGATTGCCCTGGCCATTATTATCGGCCAACATCTGTCCGCTGTTTATGTTTTTTGAGCCATGTTTAAGGTTGTAGGCGCCAAGGCGCTTGTCGTGACAATTTCCAGATGAAGCTGTAAGATTAGTGGCAGGGGTAGAGGGCCGTAAGAAAAGGAGGCGGGAATCACCCACCTGCCAATGGAGTTCCATAAATGGCTAAAGCAGCAAGTTACAAAGTTTGGATGCTTGTGTTAGTGATGCTGTCCACGCTGTTATTAACAGTGGCCCTGACAAACAGTATTGCAGCCAAAAACATAAGAAGCAATGGGGAGCATCAAATCTACCTGCCTGTTGTAATTACAGAGGCGCAGGGGCTGCCACTGCACTACATGGGAACCGTTAGCCAGCCAACGGATATCATAGAATCTCCCCATGGCTTACTTGTTTCTGAGGCAACCGGGCGCATAGTGAATCTTAATGACAACACCCTGTTCCTGGACCTTACGTCGCGGGACGAAACTATCGGGCTGCAAAGCCTCGCTTATCATGGCAATCAGTTATATACCACGTACGTTGTATTAGGTGCTCAGCGAATCAAACATGTATCGCGATTCTCAATTGATGGAAATGTCGCTGACCCGGACAGCGAGGAGATAATATTCACTTATCTATTTCCACCAAATGCCGTCCATGTAGGTGGAGATATGAGCTTTGGTCCGGATGGCTATCTGACCTTTTCACTCGGCGATGGCAGTCCGCAGGGCGATCCGGACAGGCACGCGCAGGACAAAAGCAACCTGTTTGGTTCCGTGGTGCGCATCGATGTGAAAGGGGCCGGCCTTGCACCCGATTGTGGTGGGACGGGCAATTATACGATTCCGGCTGATAACCCCTTCTCCGATGGCATTGGCGGCGACTGCGATGAGTTATGGGCTGTCGGTTTGCGACAGCCGTGGAGAATCAGTTTTGATCACCAGGAAGGCGATCTATGGATAAGTGATGTTGGACTAAATCAGCGCGAGGAAATCAACTTCCAGCCCGCGGCCAGCCCTGGCGGCGAAAACTACGGGTGGAATTGTTATGAAGGATCGCTGCCATTTCTGCCAGGCAATTGTGACGAGATCTACCAGTTCCCCATCTACGAGTACGAATACTCCTTTGAAAAAAAATGTTCGGTCATCGGCGGATTTGTATACCGGGGGAGCACCATGCCGGCGCTGGCCGGACAATATGTCTTCGGTGACTATTGCAGCGGTGAGATCTACTCCTTTGATAGGTCCAATGATAAGTCCAATACTTTAACAAGGGTGAATGGCGCGCTGTGGTCAACATTTGGCGAAGGGCTGGATGGCGAGCTCATGCGGCTGATTTTGGCAGCGGCAATGTCTACCGCATCGGCGGTTCGTAGAAACTGCTCTTCTGCGGCCTAAGGCGGCCGGCAGTACTGGCTCCGCACACGCTACCTTCCAAAGCAGCCCTAGTTCTTGATGGGCTTCGCGATAACTCATCCGGCTGCTTAACCGCGTAATCGCTTCCTGTACCTGCGGTGTGTACGCTCCCCGCAGCAGCCCCAATGCCCTATCCAGGGGGAAAAAGCGTTGCCCCACACGAGAGACAACGCCATTGCTGCCGGTCCAGTTCGATCGTTTGCCCTTCTTTCCCTTTCAGCTTCCGCTCCCGCCGCCCATTCTTGACCATTCTCGCGCCACATTGGGGACATTCCGGCACCTCTTGGATTGTAGCTTCTTTTTCCCGCACCATCTCTTCTACTAATTGCTTGCGCAATTGGGCCAGTTCCGCTTCGACCGCCTCCTCCATATCGGTCAGTGTGGCGTGGGGGTTTGCCTGCTGCCACTGGCTCATCTTACGGGTTAACTCATCGGGCTGTTCTTCACTTGGGGGTTCGTTTTTCGTCCATACCCCTATTTTCGCGACTGTTCCCTTTTACACCAAATTTAATCGCACCCGAGGTTCAATTCCTTCTTGACAATTCCCCTTGAAAAATATACTCTTTGGTAAGATGGTTAATTGGTCTTACCAATATGACAGATACCACGTTTAGCCCGCTGCAGAAGCAGCAGACGGTCGCCGAAGCGATCTCGGATGAGATTCTCAATTTGCTGCGGCAAAAAGAATTGAAAGCGGGCGACAAACTGCCGCCGGAACGCGAATTGGCCGATATGCTGGGCGTCAGCCGCCCTTCCCTGCGCGAGGCGCTGCGCGCGCTTTCGATCATGAAGATCGTCGAGGTACGCCAGGGAGACGGCACTTACGTCAGCGCCCTCAAACCCGAAGATCTGGTCGAACACCTGGAATTCGTCTTCATGCTCGACGACTCCACCACCCTGCAGCTCTTTGAAGCGCGCAAGATCGTGGAACCGGGCAACGCCTCCCTGGCCGCGCAGCGCATCACGGATGAGGAGCTGCTCGCCTTACGCGCCAGCCTGGAGAAATCGGAGCGCAGCGCCGCCGACCCCGAAGCCTTCTTGCAGGCGGACATTGAGCTGCACGAGATCATCACGCGCGCCGCGCGCAATCCCCTGCTGGAAAGATTTATGGCCAGCATCCGCACCTTGGGCCGCGCCAGCCGCCACAAGACAGTGCGCATGTCGGGCGTGACGGAGCCCACGGTGCAGTACCACCGCCAGATCGTGGCCGCTCTGGAGGCGCGCGATCCGCAGGCGGCGGGCGCGGCGATGCTGCGCCATTTGCAGCATGTGGAGAAGATGTATCGTGAGGCGGCAGCGAGTGAACCAACTTTGAATTAGGACGGGACCAACGGAAGAGTTGGTCCTGTTTATTTGGAGAGAAGTCAATGAAATTAGTGAGCTACAGGCAGCAAGGCAAGACCAGGCTTGGCAGCGTAAATGCCGGCCGGATTGTAGACCTCGCCGCCGCGGCCCCTCTCTATGCCGCGGCCACAGAGAGCGAGATTTCCCAAACAGCATTTGCGAGCATGGCCGATTTTCTTTGCGCGCCTGAAAACATGGCCGCGGACGCGGCCGCCATCGCCGCGTGGGCGCCGGCCAACGCCCCGCAGACCGTCAGCGATTTGGAAACGGCCGTTCTTGATGTGCCCCTCGCCAATCCGGGCAAGATCATCTGCATCGGCCTCAACTACGCCGATCACTGCCGCGAAACCGGCACGCCCATTCCCGACTTCCCCGTGCTGTTCACCAAGTTCACCACGGCGATGCTGCCGCACGGCGGTGAAATCAGCTGGCTGCCGGAGACGACGCAGGCGGTCGACTATGAAGCGGAATTGGCCGTCATCATCGGCAAGAAAGCCACCAATGTGCCCGAGGAAGAGGCGATGGATTATGTCGCCGGCTATACCATCGCCAACGACGTCAGCGCGCGTGATGCCCAGTTCACCGGCAGTCAATGGATTCGCGGCAAATCATTCGATACTTTCTGTCCCCTCGGACCCTTTGTCGTCACCGCCGATTCAATGCCCGATCCACATGCTCTGGACATCCAATGCCGCGTCAACGGCGTGACCCTGCAAGATTCCAACACAAGGGAATTAATCTTCAAGATTCCTTACCTGGTCGCCTATATCTCCCCGGCGATCACGCTCATGCCTGGGGACATTATTCTCACCGGCACCCCGTACGGCACGGGCTACTTTCGCGACCCGCAGGTGCTGCTCAAGCCTGGTGACGTCCTGGAAACAGAGATAGAAGGGATCGGTATTCTGGTAAACACAGTGATTTGAGAAAACTGGACCGATCGCCAGTAAACGAGGTTAACCTATGCGCATCATAGATCTATCAGTGCCCATCGGCGAAGCGACGCTCAGCCCCCCATCGGTCAACTTGCAGCTGGAACTGACCGCCTATCATCGCGGCCCCGGCTTCTGGCAGGCCAGCAAGATCGAGATGCTGCTGCACACCGGCTCGCACGTCGATTTCAGCAAGCATACCGTGGAAGATGGGGAAACGGCCGTTGACGTCCCCCTCGACCGCGTCTGCGGCCCGGCGCGCGTCATCGACCTCAGCCACGCCGGCCCCAACCATGAGATCTCCGTCGCCGACATGGAAGCGCATGCCCAGGCCATCCAACCGGGCGACATCGCCCTCGTGCGCACCGACTGGACCGAGAAGCAGTGGGGCAACTTCCCCACCTACTACATGGAGTCCCCCTACTGTGCCGCCGCGGCGGCACAGTGGCTCGTTGACCGCGGCGCGCGCGCCATCGGTTTCGACTGCTTCAGCGAATACTGCGCCCGCCTGCCCGACTTCACCTCAGAAGATTTCATTATTCACAAAGTCATCCTGGAAAACGGCGCGATCCTCATGCAGCAGATGACCAATCTCTCACAGCTGCCGCTGGGGCAGCCCGTGCAGTTCTTCGCCCCTTTCATCAAAATCGACGGCGCCGAAGGATCGCCCGCGCGCTTCTTCGCCCTGGTCGAAGCGTAACTGTCCAAGATTACCGTATCATGAAGTTCGGCGGCCGGAAGCTGACGCACTGACCGCTAGCAAGCGAAAAAGGAGACAAGGATGTGACAGTAAACAACTATTTCACCCCTGAATCGGTAGAAGAAGCCTTGAAACTGAAAGCCAGTTATGGCTACGACCTGCACGTCATTGCCGGCGGCACGCTGCTCATGCCGCAGATCAATGAGGGTCTCTTCTTCCCGGAAACGGTCATGGGCCTGCGCAGCGCGGGCATGGACCAGGTGTCGCTTAACGGCGGCGGCACCATCGGCGCCGCGGCGACCATGAGCCAGATGGTAGAACAGACCCGCTATCCCATCCTACAAGAGGCGGCCCAGTCCATCGGCGGCTGGGCAGTGCGCAACATGGCCACTGTCGGCGGCAACTTGTTTAACCAACCGCCTTATGGCGATCTCAGCGTCGCCCTGCTCGCCCTCGATGCCCAGGTCAAGATCCAAAGCGTCTCCACGGAGCGCGTCGTGGATCTGAATGCGTTCATGAGCGACGGCCGCCGGCTGGAAGCGAACGAACTGGTCACCGAAATAATCATCCCCGAGCAAAGCGGCCGGGCCGCCTTCCACAAGCAGGGTCCTCGGCAGGGCAGCGCGGCGACCATCGTCACCGTGGCCGCGCGCATCGATGCCGCCGATGGCCGGATCAAGGCCGCCCGTGTCGCCCTCGGCGGCGCGGGCACGACCGCGCGCCGTTCTCCGGAAGCGGAAGCGGTGCTCAATGGGGCACTGCTGGCGGACGCGGAAACGCTGGCGGCGCGTGCGGGGGCGGCGGCGGCGGCGGCGAGTGACCCGATCACCAACGCCGTGGCCAGCGCCTGGTACCGCCGGCAGATGATTGAAGTTCAGTTGAAACGGCTGCTAAGCGGGCTGCTCGGCTCATTTAGCGCCTAAAGGAGATTATTATGGCTGCGGAAATTGTAAGTTTTGTACTCAACGGCCGTGAGACGGTGGTTGTCACCAATCCCCTGGAAACATTGAAGAATGTCCTGCGCGACAGGCTCGGCTATATGGCCACGAAGACAGGGTGTTCCCAGGGCGGCTGTGGCAGCTGCACCGTGCTCGTCGATGGCGAGCCGATGGTCTCCTGCCTGCTGCCGGCCAAGGATATCGAAGGGCGTGAAGTGACCACGCTCGAAGGATTGACGAAAACGGCCGAAGGGCTGCACCCCATCCAGGAGGCGTTCTACGACAACTTCGCCGTGCAGTGCGGCTACTGCTCGCCGGGCATGATCATGATCTCCAAGGCGCTGCTGGACCGCACCCCCCACCCCACGCACGCGCAGATCGCCGACGCGCTCGCCGGCAATGTCTGCCGCTGCACCGGCTACCAATCCATCTTCGAAGCGATCGAAGATGCGGCGCACCGTATAAGCGGCCATGCGTGGTCGGGCGACCGCGAAATAGGAGGGACCCAACAATGACCATCCATCAGAAAGAAGCGCTTCACGTAGTCGGCCACTCCGTGCCCCGGCGCGACGGCCTGGGCCACGTCAAGGGCACAACCGTCTATTATGAAGATCGCCAGATCAATGACCTCTGCCACCTGAAAATGGTGCGCAGCCCCGTCGCCCATGGCAAGATCAGGGGCATCGACTTTTCAGAGGCGGAAAAGGTGCGCGGCTTCGTCGCCTACCTGACGCATGAAGATGTGCCCAACAATATCTACACCATTCTGCGCCTGATCGGCGTCGGCCCCGATGACGAACCGACGCTGGCCGAGGATCGCGTGCGCTGGAAGGGTGAGGCGATCGCCGCCATCATCGCTGAAACGGAAGAAGCGGCGCAGCGCGCCGTCTCCCTCGTCAAGCTGGACATCGAGGAACTGGAACCGGTCCTCGACGTGGAAGAAGCCCTCAAACCGGGCGCGCCGATCATCGCCGATACGGGCGTCAACTACTTCATCTACGAGAATGAGATGGACCACCGCCAGGTGCGCCTGGGCGACGTGGAAAAGGGATTCGCCGCCGCCGACTATATCGTTGAGTCGCGCTTCCAGAGCAGCCCCATCGAACACGCGCCCACGGAAACAACGGGCTGCATCGTCGTCCCCGAATCAGACGGTCGTTTTACCGTCTACACCAACACCCAGGCCCTCTTTTTCACCCTGGATAACGCGGGCATCACCCTCAACCTGCCCTTTGAGAAGATGCACTTCATCGGCGGCACCGCCGGCGGCGGCTTCGGGGGTAAGGTTGACGTGATCACCGAGCCGATCACCATCCTGGCGGCGATGAAGACCGGCCGGCCGGTCAAGTTCAAATATTCGCGCGCGGAAGAGATGGTCGTCTCCTCGCCGCGCGGCGCCTGGCGCCTCTACTACAAAGACGGCGTCATGAAAGACGGCCGTATCATCGCCCGCCAGGTGACCACCTACGCCGATTCCGGCGCCTACAACCGGCACACGCCCTACGCCGTGACCAAGCATGCCGCCAATGCCGCCGGTCCCTATAACATCCCCAACGTGGCCATCGACGTCTACTGCGTCTACACCAACAAGCCCCCCTCCAGCGCCATGCGCGGCTTCGCCGTGACCATGGCCTCCTGGGCCATTGAACAGCAGATGGACAAGATCGCCGAAACGGTAGGCATCACGCCTTGGGACGTGCGCTTCACCAACGCCTATAAAGATGGGGACATGAAACCGCATCACAAGATCGTTGATGACGCCACGCTGATCGAGGTCATGCAGGCCGCGGCGGGAATGGGCGGCGTCGACCTGCCCCAGGCATACAAGGAAATGAGCTCAGCCGCCCAGACGGGCGCCGCGGAGGAACATCATGGCTAGACTAAAAGGAACAGGCATCGCCGCCGTCAACTACCCCACGGGCATGAATCTCGGCGGCGACCCCTCGCAGGCGCTGATCCACAGCACCACGACCGGCAATTTCGTCATCTCGCTCTCCAGCACCGACCTGGGCCAAGGGTTAAAAACCGTGATCGCCCAGATCGCGGCGGAGACGTTGGGCATCCCTTTCGAAAACGTGATCATCGACACGGCCGATACGGACACCGGCCCGCACTGTATGGGCACGTTCGCCAGCCGGGCCACGCACCGCGTGGGCAACGCCGTCATCGAAGCGGCCACGGAAGCGCGCGAGATCATGCTCGAGGTGGCCGCCGATGAACTGGAAGCGAATCCCGCCGACCTGGAAACGGACGGCAGCGGCCTGATCAAAGTCAAAGGGCAGCCGGATCGCGCCATTCACATCATCGATCTCGCCCTGGCCGCCCATTTCAAATATGCGCGCACCATCGCCGGCCGCGGCATGTTCATGAAACCGAAGAGCGTCGTCGACCCGGAAACGGGGGCGATGGATCCCGATTCCACGGAAGCGCACGCCTGCGTCATCGCCGAGGTGGAAGTGGACACGGAAACGGGCGAAGTCGATGTGCTCAGCCTCAAGTGCGCCTACGAAGTCGGCCGTGCCGTGAACCCCAAGCTGGTCGAAGGCCAGGTCGTCGGCGGCGCCTTCATGGGCATGTCCCATGCGCTATACGAAACCACCGACCCCTACTACCCCAGCATCGAGCACAAACCGACGAACTGGACGGAGTACACGCTGCCCGGCCCGCACGAAATGCCGCGCATCGAGGCCGAGATCCTGGAGTACCCCTCCGGCAGCGGACCCTACGGCGTCAAAGGCGTCGGCGAAATGACAGCCAACGCGCCTATCCCGGCCATCGCCAATGCCGTCAAAGACGCCATCGGTGTGCGCATCTACGAGCTGCCGATCACGCCCGAACGCGTGCTCAGGGCGTTGGCCGAGAAAGAGGCGGCAGGAACATAGCGCCACGTAGAGCAACTTGGCAAGTTGCTTCACGCCCGAAGGGCGTGGACCCGCTATATATAATGTTGGGCCGCAACGTGCCACGTTGCGCTACAAGTGCTGCGTCTCGACGCAACGTGCCGCGTTACGTTACGAATGCTGCGTCTCGACGCAACGTGGCACGTTGCGCTACAAATGAAACAAGAACGCAGCTGGCAGCGGTTAGCGATCAGGCGAACCGCTGCCGGCTAAACAGCGACCAACCAAAAGGAGAAATCATGGTCAAAGTAATATCCCTCATGAAACGCAAAGAAGGTATGAGCATCGAAGAATTCCGGCAGTGGGTCTATGAAGAGCATTCCCAGCTGGGCGCGCAGTTCCCCAAGATCCGCCATTATCGCGTCAGCGTCGCCCTGCCCGCTCACGCTGACGGCCCCTACGATGCCGTCAACGAGCTCTACTTCGATGCCTACGAAGACTTCATCGCCGCCCTGCAAACCGACATCGGCGCCCAGGCGGGCGCGGACATCAAAGCGCACTGCGCCGAAGACCGCTTCCGGTTGGTTACGGACGAAAAGATCATCGTCGAGTAGGATTTGGGATTGTGGATTTCGGATTGCGGGTATATAGTCACGCCACAATCCGAATTCCCAACGCCACAATCAAGTATGTTAGATTCAATCGCCGCCGTCCAAACGCATTTACTGAACGAAAAATACGTCTCTGACCGCTCCCTGGCCACGGTGATCTATCTCTCGCTGGGGCTGGGCAAGCCGCTGTTTCTGGAAGGGGAAGCGGGCGTGGGCAAGACGGAAGTGGCCAAGGTGCTGGCGCGCATCCTGGACACGCCCCTGATCCGCCTGCAATGTTATGAGGGGCTGGACGTGCACAACGCCGTTTACGAATGGGCTTATTCGCGCCAGCTGCTGCATTTGAAGCTGCAAGAAGCGAGCGGCGCCTCGCGCGCGGAGATGGAGGGCGACCTCTACAGCGAAGAATTCCTGCTCGCCCGCCCCCTCCTGCAGGCCATCCGGCAGGAAAACGGGGGGCGCCCCGTCCTGCTCATCGACGAGATCGACCGCGCCGACGAGGAGTTCGAAAGTTTCCTGCTGGAAATCCTCTCCGATTTCCAGATCACCATTCCCGAGATCGGCACCTTCAGCGCCGCGCAGCCGCCCGTCGTCGTCGTCACCTCTAACCGCACGCGCCAGGTGCATGACGCCCTCAAACGGCGCTGCATCTACCACTGGATCGAATACCCCGATTTCGAGACGGAATACCGCATCGTCACCCTGAAGGTGCCCGGCGTAGGCGAGAAGCTGAGCCGCCAGATCGTCGGCGTCGTGCAGACGATGCGCGAGCAGGAGCTGTACAAACCACCCGGCGTGGCGGAAACGCTGGACTGGGCGCAGGCGCTCTCCCTGATGGACAAAAAGCGGCTCGACGAAGAAGTGATCACCGACACCCTGGGCGTGCTGCTCAAATACCAGGACGACATCCGCGAGATTTCGGGGGACTTTGTGCGCCACCTGGCGCAAACCGTTGATGGGTGAGGCTGAAATCGAACGGGGCAGCCTGCTGCCCAATTTGCTCCATTTCGGCCGTTTGCTGCGCGCCCTCGATATCAAGATCAGCGCCGGCCAGCTCAGCGACCTGGCCCAAGCCCTGACCCTGATCGACATCACCCGCCGTCATGACTTTTACACCACGACGCGAGCCCTGCTGATCACCGATCCGCACGATTTCCAGCGTTTCGACCAGGCTTTCGATCTCTTCTGGACAGGCATGCAGACCTGGCTGCTCAGCCTGGGCCTCACGCGCCACCTGCGCCAGGCAGAAGAAGGAGAGCAGCCTCTGCCTTCCCCCGATCCCATCCTAGCCCCCGGCCAGGAAGATGGCGCCGGGCAAGAAGAAGCCGCGGATCAGGAAGCGGAACCGGCGGACGAAATCGAGAGCGCCGCCCTCTACAGCCCGGTGGAGCTGCTGCGTCACAAAAACTTCGCCGAGTTCACAGAGGAAGAAAAGCGTCTCGTCAAGCAGGCGATGGCGCGCCTTATCTGGCAGTTCAACGCGCGGCAGACGCGCCGCCTGCGGCGCACGACGAAGCGCGCTCGCTATATCGATCTGCGCAGTTCCATTCGCGCCAATACGCGCTACAGCGGGGAGATCATGCAGCTGCGCTGGCGGCGGCGTAAAACCAAGCCGCGCCCCCTCGTCGTCATCTGTGACATCAGCGGCTCCATGGACCGCTACTCGCGCCTCTTCTTGCACTTCATCCACTCCCTGAGCCAGGACGTGCGCCAGGTGGAGGCGTTCGCCTTCGGCACGCGCCTGACGCGCCTCACGCCCGCTCTCAGGCACAGCGATGTGGACACGGCCGTGGACAAAATCGCCCACCTCGTCGTCGACTGGTCCGGCGGCACGCGCATCGGCGAATCCCTAAAAGCGTTCAACTACCAATGGTCGCGCCGCGTCCTCGGCTGGGGGGCGACGGTGCTGATCATCAGTGACGGCTGGGAGCGGGGCGATCTGGCGCTGTTGGACAAAGAGATGGACCGCCTGCGCCGCAGCGCGCATCGCCTGCTGTGGCTCAACCCCCTCGCCGGTTCACCCGGCTACCAGCCCCTCACCGGCGGCATGCAGACCGTCCTCCCCTACTGCGACGAATTCCTGCCGCTGCACAACCTGCACAGCCTGGAGCAGGTCGTCTCCCGCCTCGGCGGCGTCGCGCTGTAATCCTCGTCCCAAATACCAAGGAATCGACTGCCGGGCACAGAAACCCGCCCCCGGCAGAATCCAGCAACCCTAACTGTGACCCTGTTCGCGGCCGTCTCCTTGTTGACAACTGAATATGTCTATGGACCGCCGCAAAGAATCTGCCGTCGCCCTCACCTCACCCGCCGGTGAACTTTGTCTTATAGCCCATCTTCTGCAGCTCCGCGGCCACTTTCTCCCGGTGATCGCCCTGGATCTCGATCGTGCCTCCGGTTACGGTGCCCCCCGTGCCGCATTTCTTCTTCAGCTTTTTGCCCAGCGCCTTCATGTCCGCCGGCGTCAGCGTCAGCTCCATAATCACCGTCACCGTCTTGCCGCCGCGATGCTTCTTCTCGCGCCGGATGCAGGCGGTCTGCTCCTGCGGGGGCAGGCTCTTCGGCCGTGGGCAGCGGCAGGGATAGCTGCCGCAGCGCGGGCAGCGTTTCGCCGCCGCTGAATCGGTGGAGTAAACAACATTTCGTTTCTTTTGGGCCATAGGATTACTCTACACGCCTATGCTAATTGAAACAACCTGAACAAGAATATGAAAACGTGAAGAGTTCCTTACAGTCCCGGGCGTCCGGCGCCTCTAAAATAGTATAACGATAAGAAACCAACGAAGGAGCATAGAGCCATGTCTGACTGGAACCAACAAATCATAGAAGAGTTTCGCGCCAATGAGGGGCGCGTCGGCGGGCCGTTCGCCAATGCTACCCTCCTGCTGCTGCACACGACCGGCGCCAAGAGCGGCAAAGAGCGCATCAACCCACTGGTTACCTTTGAAGATGACGGCCGTCTGGTCATCGTCGCTTCCAAAGGGGGCGCGCCCACGAACCCCGACTGGTATTACAATGTCGTCGCCAACCCCCAGGTCAGCGTTGAATACGGCACGGAAACGTTCCGGGCAGAAGCCGCAGCGGCTGAAGAACCGCAGCGCAGCGCTTTGTACGCGAAGATGGAAGACAATTTTGCCGCATTCACGGAATACAAAGAAAAGGCAGGCCGCGTCATTCCCGTGATCACCCTCACCCGCGTAGAGTAAATCCACCAGACACTCTTCATTCGCACGGCAAAAACAATCGCCCGCATTTCACGCTTGATGCGGGCGATTTTACATTTCAGCAAACAACCGCATGGCGCCAGTTTTCGCACGCGGGCCCGCCTATCCCATATTGTCTGAGAAGCGCGAACCGCCCTACAGTTAACCCCCTACGGCGACGGCCACCTTACTCCTTCACGAAATCTTTATCCCTGTTTAACATCTAATTAACCCACGAATCAGAAGCGGCCCCCTATACTCTAACAAGTGCAACCGGGGCCTATGCGGCCCGTATAGAGGCGAGAAGCAGGCCGCTGCGGGCCAGTTCGTTGCCCAACGCGGCGCGTTGTGTTCGTGTCACCGGTGCACGACCATACCGGTTATAGATGGTTCCTAAAGGAAATTGAATGAGTAAAAAGAGTGGCGTCGAAAAATGGGCGGGCCGCCTGAAGAGTTATGGTTATATTAACCCCGACGACAAAGGGGACAGCGGCTGCGCACCCCGCGCAGCGGTCGATGACGGGGGGCGCGGCAAACAGCCAAAAGAGGAGCGCGACGATAGCAAAGTGACGGATCATGAGCCGCGCCCGCAGGCCAGGGAAGACAAGCCCCGCGCCGGTTGAGCCGGATCACGCGCTTTCGCTTACCTCTTTAAGACAGCGCGCGATCCATCACGGAGCGCACGGCCGTCTTTAATAGATTCCCCGTCCCCAACACCCCTCGCGCCCGCCCACGCCGCAGGTGCAGATCCACCAAATCTCTGGGCACATCAGGCTGTTCCGCCTGCGGTTTACGCGCCAAGCGCAGCGCGCCCGTCGTACACGTGGTCACGCAGAGCCCGCAGCCGATGCAGCGCTGTTCATACAGAATTAAGCCCTCCCCTCCCATCTCCAGCGCCTCCATCTGGCAGCGCAGCACACAGGCGGCACAGGCAATACATTCCTCGCTGTCTAGTTCAGCCACGTACGGGGAAGAGAGAACCAAGGCCGGCTGCGGGTGGCGTTTGGCCAGCTGTAAGACCTCGCAGCAGTCGCCGCAGCAGCAGCAAATATTGGACACTTTCTTAGCATTGCCCGGCTGCAAGACGAGGCCGTGCTCGTCGGCGGCGCGCAGAACAGCCAGCGCCTCCTGCAAATCAATCTCGCGCGCCATGCCGTTGCGCACATAAAAATCGGCCGAGGCGTTGAAGACCAGGCAGGTTTCCAGCGGCTTGTCACAGGGAGCGCCCGCCACCTCATTCTTCTGGCGGCAAACACAGGGCGCCACGGCAAACTTCGTGCGCGAACGCACCAACTGTTCCGCCTGTTCGTGGGCGAGGATATCCTGCTGCACGGGGATGCTCTCGCCGACGGGGATTGTGCGCAGCTGCGGCCCCACTTCCCAGAATGCGGGCGTGGCCACTTCCTCGTGATAAGCTTCGATCTCGCGCACGATATCGGGCGTGAGTTTGTTGACCTGAAACTCGAAGATACCGATCACCCAGGGCGTGGCCATATACTTGGGCGCGTTCTCGTCCTTGTAGTTGCAGTAGACGAGCCCTTTGCGCGCCATTTCCGCCAGCCGTTCTTGCGCCTCCGCCGGCGCGATCCCGGCGCGGCGGGCGATCACCTTTGCCGTCTCCGGGATCAAGGCCAGGTGCAGGGCCAGGCCGGCCTGCTGCGGCGAAAAAAGGCGCTGCAAGATGCGGATGTCCGCGCCCGATTGCGAGGCGGGAAACCCTCCCGGCAGATTGTCCAGGTGTTTCGCCAATTGTTGGTAAACAGTCTCGGCCATAACTTCCTCCCGCGCATGACAGCAGATCAGGGGTTCTCGAAAAAGGATAACAGAAACGCGGTGTCTCAACCAAAGAAACTCGCCTCCGTCCGAAAATCGGCGTTCAATCAACCCTAGGCGCGTCGACCAGGTGCCAGACCCCGCATTTCCAGCATGATGATGCTGGGTTTTGTTAAAAATCGGGCCGATTTGGCGGCGGAATACGCTAGAATAGCCCTATGAACCTGATCACAGCGGGCAAAATACTTTACGACTACGCGCTCAAAGGGGGCCTGATCGCCGCCAGCGGGGGCATGTTGATCATTTCCCTCTCCACGGTCGCCGGCCAGCTGCGCCAGCCCACGTCAGAACGCCTGCTCATCGTCCTCGGCAATTATTTCATCATCGGCGCCGTGATCGGCGGCGGCGTGGGCTTGATCGTTCTCCTACGCCGGCGAAGAGATGAATGATGTTTCCGCTGCCGCCTGACAGGCCGGCGCGCTGTACACACCGGAGAATTATATGGACACAACGATAACCATCCGCAGCGTCACCGTGGACGACGTGGCAGCCCTCCGCGAAATTCGCCTGGAGGCGCTGCGCAGCCACCCCACCGCCTTCACGGCCGATTACAAAGCGGCAGAAGAGCGATCGACAGAAGAATGGCAGGAACGCATTCAAGAAAGCCCTATTTACTTCGCCTGTGACAAGGATGCGGTCGTGGGCATGAGCGGCTTCTTCCGCAGCAGAACAGAGGCAACGAAGCACCACGGCTGGATCTGGGGCGTCTACGTGCAGCCCGCCTACCGCGGCTACGGCATCGCCGGGGCGATGATCGAGCGCTCCCTGCGTTGGGCGCGGGAGCAAGATCTCAAAATAGCCTATATCGCCGCGGCTGCCACCAACACGGCCGCCGTGCGCTGCTACGCGCGCTGCGGCTTCAGCGTCTACGGCCTGCAGCCCAAAGCGATCTACCACGACGGCCGTTACTACGACGAGCTGCTCATGGCCCAGGAGTTATAAGAGGCAGCGGAAAACAGAAGAACGGAGAACTTTGACTTGCTGCCTGCCCCCTTGCCACTGCGCACTCCCGCTACAACGTCGGATTGAGAATAAAATACCCCGCGAATAAAATGATCGACACAATCGTATAGAGGGTCAGCACATTATTCACATACCGTTTTTCTGACAATAGTTCGGGACGCATGAAGAGCGGAATAATGAACGGCGGCGGCAGCACGAGCAGCGTGAACAACGCTACCTCGTACGCCTTGGGTAGGTCCAGCAGGCCGCGAATGAGGAAGGTATTCAAGAGGAAAGCGAGGGGCAGCAAGATCGCCAGGCGGATGATTACCGGGCGCGCCGCCTCGCCGAGCCCCTGGCGATCCAGCTTAATGCCATAGCCGACGATGATCAAGATCAAGGGGATCGTCAGCGTGGCCAGGAAGTCAAGCGTGGCCATGACCGCGCCGGTGACGGGCATGGTGCGCAGCAGCTCCTGCCAGCCGAGGATGTTGAAGAAGATACTCAATAAGATGGCGATCACGACCGGTGAACTGAGGAAGGAGCGCAGAAGGTCAGAGATTTTCTGGATGCCGTCCCGCTCGCGCAGCAGCAGGGGCAGGTAGGCGAACCAGATGAACAGCTCATGCCCCAGGTCGACGACGGCGAAGATGCCGATATTGCGCAGGCCGTAGGCGCTGCCGAAAAGGCTCACGCCCAGCATGCCATACTCGAACCCGGTCATGAGGAACTTGAAGTAGGGGTGGTCGGGCTGCACGCGCGGGCCCAGGAAGCCGCCCAGGAAGTAGAGCGCCACGCAGAGGCCGAAGATGAGCACAGCGAGGGCCACAAAGGAGGGTTCCAGCTCCACGCTGAGGAAGGAGATAAACAAGACGGCCGGCAAAGCGACGTTGACCACGATCTTGCGCAGCCCTTCGACGACTTCTTCGCTCACAAACGCCGCACGCCGCATCCAGAAACCGAGAAAAAGGAGAAACAGAATCGGCAATACCCGGTTAATAATTGCTGCTGTCTGGCTGTCCATGACCCCTTCCTGTGTCTCTGCGCGCTAAAAAAGAACGGGCCAATTGGGCCGCCCCACCCAAAATTGGTCCAGTCTAAAATACCATAAACGCTCAATTATCAGGTAACAGGAGCTTTCCGGCAACAGCGCGCAGAACGGCAAAAAAACCTGCGAGGTCCAAGCAGATCACCGCCAAAAGGAGGGCGATCGAAAAGGACCTCGCAAGAATTCAATCCACAATTCCAAACCCCAGGTCAAACCCGGTGCAGTTTCTTCGCCGCCACAAAGGAGAGTCCGTTCTCCGTCAGCGCCCGCGCGGTGTGATTCGTCGCCGCAAACTTATCCATGAAATTCAAGGCCAGCGCTTCCCAATCGCCGGAGGCGATGATCTCTTCCTTATCGCGGAAATAATCGAGGATATCCGAGGGATGGTCGCGCGTCTGGTCGATCTGCGGGTCGCCTCCTTCATGCTTGGCCGAAATATTGGTCACGTGATCGGCGATTTCTACCAACTCATCGCGCCGGTTGTAGGGCTGGCGCACAATGCTCTTATACGTTTCCGTGATGTGATGCTCAAAGCGCACCACTTCCTCAAAGCCCAACGCTCTGCGGAATTCGGCCGTGATCTCCATCGTCTCATTGTTAACCGAGTTGCTCCAGTTAAAGCCGATCAACGGTGAGCTGCCGTCGTCGCGGGCGAAGAGCTTGGCGCCGATCAACGTCCACAGCCCCGCATACGGGTTGTCATTGCCCATGAAGACGGAGATCTTGAACTCGATATCCACGCCCAGGCGGTAAAGCAGATAACCCAGAAGCACCGTCCCCGGGTTGATGTTCAGCACCTGGCGCACGCCGTACGTGGTGTAGTAGTAAAGGAACTCGTCCAGCCACTTCAGGGCATAGGCATTGGGCTGGCCCACACCGCCGAAATAGCCCGTGATCGTCTCCGGGCCGCCCAGGTGCACATTGGAACCGTCCGTGCCTTTCGTGTCCAGCGTTTCCACATAGGTGGCGCCGATGATGTCCATCGCCGCGGCGAAGGCGGGCAAATCTCCATCCCCTTCCTGCTCCTTCATCTTGCGCACGCGGATAAAGCGGCCGGGCATCAGCTCTCCCTCCGCGATCGCGCGCTCAGCAATGGCGCGCAGCCAGGGGAAATACTGCGCGGCGCTGATCTCCAAGGTCACGGCCATCTCGTCGTCGAAGTGCATCTCCGCCGCGCGCTTGCCCAACACCTTACGCCGGTAATCGGGCACGCTGATAAAGGCCCCCGCCTCGCGCTGCGCCAGCAGCCAATCCAGATCAGCGAGGTAGGCCGGATTCAGCGCGCGCACCCGTTCGCGCAGCGCCGGCAGCTGCCGCGCCGCCTGCGCCTGGGCATTGATCGCTTCCGGCGTGCCATACTTGGCGACCACCGCCAGGAACTCCTCCATCACGCGCATATCCGGATCAAGCAGAACCGCGTTCAGCGCCTCTACGCGATCAGGCGAAATTTCCAATCGTTTCAACAGGTTCTCGTCCATAAGCTTCTCCCAAAACCCTCCGCGCGCGCTCCCAACAAAATCATCAAAATTCCATTCATAGACCGCAAAGGTTTAGTCTAACAGAGACAACAGCTCTGCGTACTCTTCCTCCTGCATACCGAAATACCGTTCCCGCTCCGGGAACACCTCCTCCGTCACCTCTTGCACATACTTTTTCAAGCCGTTGAGAATGACCTCGCCCGCGTTGCCATACACCTTGGCCATGCGCGGCGTGAACTTAGGATAGAGACCGAAGAGATCATGGTAGATGAGCAGCTGGCCGTGCGCGTGCGGGCCGGAGCCGAGGCTCATGATGATGCAGTTCTCGGCGCGCTCGGTAATCAGGCGGCAGACGCTGTCCGGCACCAGCTCCAGCAAGATGCAGAAGGCGCCGGCCTTCTCCAATGCCTTGGCGTCGTCAATGATCTTCTTTGCCTGCAACGCCCCTTTGCCCTGCAGGCGGAAGCCGCCCAGGGCGCTGGCGCTCTGCGGGGTGAGGCCCAGGTGGCCCATCGCCGGAATGCCCGCGCGCACGATGCCCGCGATGCGGTCGGCCATTTCCGCCCCGCCCTCCAGCTTAATCGCGTCACAGCCCGTCTCCGCCATAAAACGGCCGGCGCTGCGAATCGCCGTCTCCACGCTGGGCTGGTAGCTCATATAGGGCATGTCGCCGATCACAAAGGGGGTTGGCGCGCCGCGGCGCACGGCGGCCGTGTGGCGGATCATGTCCTCCATCGTCACCGGCAGCGTGCTGTCATAGCCCAGCATCGTCATGCCCAGGCTGTCGCCGACGAGGATCATATCCAGACCCGCCTGATCCTGCAGATAGGCGGTTGGATAGTCATAACAGGTCAGCCACGTGATGGGCACGCCGTCGTCTACTTTATTGAACAACGTATTCAAAGTCACTTTTTTGCGTTCTGCCATTGAGTCCTCCACATATCGTTATCAGCCGCCGGCCGTCAGCCGCCGGTCTATTCACATTGCACACTGCGCACCGCGCCTTGGCCCAAATCCGCAATCCTTAGTCCTCACCCCTGTGCTTGCAGCAGCCGGTACAAACTCCCCTGGGCCAAAATATCATTGCTGATCAAGCCCATGACGCCTTCCTCGCCGACGATGGGCATCGCCGATATCTCATAATGCTCCAACTTGCGCAGGACATCAAGAATGCCGTCCCCCGGCGCGGCGCTGATCACCTGGCGGCTCATTATCTCGGACACGGGGACATCATCGCCGCAGCCCGTGGCCGTGGCGCGCGTGATGTCCCAGTCGGTCATCACGCCGCACAGCTCCCCCGTTTCGGAAACAACGGCGAGCAAATCCGCCTTATCAGCCAGCAGCGCCGCCGCCGCCTCGCGCACGGTGCGCGTCTGCAAAATCGTGGGGATGGCGGCCATCAGCTCGGCCGCCGTGCGGTCGCTCTCGCTGCTGGCGATACGGCCGACAGCGATCTCTTCCGCCGCTTCACAAGGCAGCATATCGGGATCGCCAACCAGGAGATCGACCAGCTCCTGCATATTGCGGCGCACCACTTCCTGCACCTTCTTCTCGCCGGCGACGCGCCGCCGCTCAGCCAGGGCGGCGAACGCCTGCGCGTGTTCAGCCAACCAGCCGTCCACCGCCTCACGGTCGCCCAACATCGCCTGCGGGATCTGCAGGTGCGGAGGCGATTTGATTATCTGCTCCTGCGCCGCGTAAATCACGCCGCCGGAATTGACCAGGAAATCGGTGGCGATGAGCACCCCTTTTTGCCAGTAGACGCTGCGCTCCATGCGGCTGCGCGCCGCCTTGCGCGCCGGGTCCGGCGAGTACGTGTTGGCCCCTTCAACGATCAAAGTCCAGTCGCCCATGCGCTGCACCGTCATCGAACAGCCCGAAGCCGCGTCCACATCCAGGTAATTGGCGATGGGCGCCGCGGGCACGAAGCAGAAAGCGGACTCGCGCAGCAGATCATCGCTGAAGGTAGAGTACTTGGCGGCCGATTGGCCGCCGCCGGCAAACTGCTCCTGGAAATAAGGGCGGGCAACTACGCCCTGCCGGGCCTGGATCTCCAGCAGTTGGGGGACGGGCAGCCCCCCCTCGTCATAGATATAGCCGCTGACATCGCTCACGCCGACGATGCGCGGCCGCTGCTCCGCCGCCCCCTCGTTGAGCAGCCGCGCGGCATGCGTGCCCACGGCGCCGAAGCCCTGAATGAGCACCGTCAGCTCGCGGCCGCGAGGAATGCGCAGATCGGCGAACTGGGGCAGCACCTTCAGGCGCGCGATCTCTTCCATCAGGGTGCGGATGGCCACGACGACGCTTTGCGCGGCGCCGCCCAGCTGGTCGATGCGATTGCCGCCCATATCGGCCGTTTTCGACACCGCCCCCTCCAACCCATTCATCATGGCGATCGTCTTCATGTCCTCGTCGTTGGTGCCCACGTCGGGACCGGGCAGGTAGACGTCCTGGTAACGGCCGATGAGGCGCGCCCAACCGCGGATGATCTCTTCTCGATCCGCCGGATCCAGGTTCTGTGGGGCAACAATGCCGCTCTTGCCCCCACCGTAAGGGAGATCGGCGGCGGCGTTCTTCAACGTCATCCCCCGCGCCAGGTTGTGAATCGCCGCCGGCGTCACGCCGGGCAGCATGCGAATGCCGCCCATCGACGGCCGTCCCATGGCCAGGTTATCCACCACCAGGTAGCCGCCGATTTCCAGCGGGCTCTCCTCGTCCCAGAGACAGACGACCAAGCGCGGCCCCAGGCTGTCCACGGCAATGCCCAGGCGCGCCAAACGATCCACATCCAGCGGTCCAAACTCCATGAAAGCGAGCGGCCCTTCGCGCCGCAGGCGGTTCTGCCAGGTGCGTTTCGGCAGCGCTTTGCGCAAGAAATCATTCATGTAACGCGGGATCATGGTCAACCTCCGAGAATAGCCAAAGGCGGTCAGCGGTTCAGCAATCAGCTTCCAGCCGCGCTGCAGCCTCGCCACGCTGCTCCACTATGAAGATTCTAGCATTCTCAGAACACCCAGGTCAATCATCACTCGCTGCCGCCGCCGCTGCCCCATTGGCTATATGCCGCACAGAGGCGGCACGGCGTAGAGAGAAACTGCCCTGAAAAAGTGCGCCGCTGTTGAACAAGGTGGCAGCAGCATGCAGGCACGAGCATCTGCCCCACCCCGTGTGAGTATGCCCGGCAGGCGGTCTAAAAACTTTATTAAGAAACAAAGAAAGGGTTAAATGTTATAATTATTAAAGGGAAGCGATCCATAATCCGCAGAATCTGGTGCTGAACGGCAAAAGGGGGGTTTCGATGAAAGCCATGCTAGTTAGCCCGTATAGGACCTTCGAGAAAGGAAAGGCGTATCGCACTTCCAAGAGAGGAAGCAAATTAAGATATCCAATCGGTCTCTATTCGATAGCGGCCGTCCTGGAAGCGAATGGCTTTCAGGCGCCGGTGCTGGATCTGGCGATTGAGGATTTGAGTCTAGAGGAGGCAGTCAGGCGCGAGAAACCCGATGTCTTGGGCATCACGGCGGTCACCGAGAACAGATTCCAGGCCATGAAGGTGGCCAAGAGAGCGCGAAAGGTCTCGCCGGATCTGATCATTGTCGCCGGCGGGCCCCACTTCTCATTCACGGCCGAGGATACGCTGAAGAACGTGCCCGAGATTGATTTCGTGGTTCGCGGAGAAGGGGAGGCTACCATGCTGGAATTGATGCAGTTCCTAGAAGCGGGTGCATCCACCAAAACTATCGCCGGGATTTCGTTCGCCGCCAACGGGAAGATCACCCACAATGCGGAGCGGATTCCCCTGCAAGATCTTGACGCTCTCCCCGCCATTAACTGGGACAGCATCCCCTGTGAAAAATATAATTTCCGCTTCATGGGTATGCCCTGCGTATCCCTTCTTACTAGTCGAGGCTGCCCAATCAACTGCACCTTCTGCTCAGTAACCAAGATGTGGGGGAAACACCTTCGCTGGCGAAGCCCGAGCAGCGTCGTTGACGAAATCGAGTATTTGCTGGACGCCCATGGCTTTGAGGCCGTCTTTTTCAATGATGACACCTTCACGCTCAATCGAAGGCATCTCTTGGGCATCTGTGAGGAAATAGAAAGGCGGCAGCTCAGGTTTCACTGGATATGCCAAGCCAGGGTTGATACAGTCAACAGAACTGTGCTAGAAACCATGAAGAAGGCAGGATGCTGCTACATCTATTTTGGCGTCGAATCGGGTTCCCAGAAGATGCTTGACTCGATTCATAAGAGAATCACCAGAGAGCAGGTCATACAGTTTGTCAAGGAGTGTAAAGCGGCGGGAATAATAAGCCATGCTTTGTTCATGTATTCGCTGCCGGCGGAGAGCGACCAGGATCGCCGCTTGACTTTTGAATTTATCGAGGAATTGATCAGCTTAGGCGTCGACTCCTTCACCGCAGGCGCCACTATCATCTTTCCCGGCACCGAAATAGAAGCAACTGCCCGGGAACAGGGTGTGCTGCCGGCTGATTTCTCTTGGAGTGCCCCGTACGACAGCGCCGAGAACAAAGCGATCAAACCTTGGATGGCTCATACACCCTTGTACACCGAGAGTCTAACGTTCAATGAAATGCGCCTGCTGGAAGAAAGAATCGAGGCTATGCAGCGGCCTCTGCAAACCGCCCTTCACCTAAGGGAGCATGGCGCCTTCAGAAATCTGCCGCGGTATCTTTGGACCTTCACCCAAGCACGCAGTGTGAACGATCTGAGGGTCCAGGCGGCCCGAGGGCAAGAGCTGGCGATCGCGCTCGCCAAGCTTATCAAGAACAAGGCTGCAATCCAGGGATAGCGGGCCAAAAATCAAAAAGCCGGGCTTTCTTGCGAAAACCCGGCTTCTAACGACCCACACGGCCGTTCATTCAACCAAACGGAACGCTATTGAATCTGCGCGAGCAGGGCCTCTTTCTTAGGCACGCCGTTGACGCGTGTCAGCAGCTCCCCTTCCCGGTTAAACAAAAGCGACGCCGGCACCACCTTCACCCCATAACGGCCGCCCACTTCGCGCCCGATGCGGCTCGTCACGTTGAGGTGCACCACGTCCACCTCCCCCACCATCTCTTCCTTAAACCCATTCACGATGGGTTCGGCAATCGTGCAGGCCGTTCACAGCGGGGCGAAAAGCTGCACGAGGGTGTAACTGCTGCCGCTGATCCGGCGCTCTAGATCGGCGCTGGTCTGAATCTCTTTCGTCGCCTGCGGGCGGTGGCGGATGTTTTGATAGAGGAGCGCGGCGCCGAAGAGGACGACCAGCGCGCCCGCGATCTGTGTCCAGTCAAAGGTCATGCTCAATTACTCCGCCGCGCCGTTGGCGCGCACGGCGACAGGGATGCCTGCCGGCGCCGCTTCGCCCGTCGTGCTTGTAAAGACGTCGATCTGCGGCGGGTGTTCAAAATGCTTCTTCACCGCGCATTGGTCGGCGGCGCGAATCACGGCCGTCTTATATTTCTCCGGGAACTCCGGCGGCACCTGGATGTCCAGGTTCACCTTGCCCACCAGGCCGCTGCGCGGGTCAGATTCCAAGGTCTGCACAATGCGCACGCCTTCCGTGGAAATGCCGCGCTGCCGGCAGAAGCTCAAGACATAGATGCCGGCGCAGGTGCCGATTGAGGCCAAGAACGTAGCAAACGGGGTTGGCGCGGACCCACTGCCGTAAGGCATCGGCTGGTCGGTGGGGACCGTGTAGGGGCCAAAGTTGGCATCGACGCGCAAACCGCCGGGAAAATCAATTACCATATCCATTCTAACTTTCTCCAAATCTTCAACAAGCAAAAGGCGCACCATCGCGCCCTTTCATCCTTTAGATGCAGAAATTTCCAGGAGGTGACATCCCGTAGCGAGCTGCCAGGCGGGAAGCGGGAAGCGCCGGCAGCCCCTAGACGGGCTGCGCCTGTTTCGCCGGCAGGAAGAAGACGGCGGGGATACTGAGGAAGGCGAGCACGGCCGTTGTCGTAAACGCGGCACTCAATCCATACGCATCAGAAAACTGCCCCACAACCCAGATGCCGCCGGCGCGTATCAAGAAATTGAGCGCCAAATAGGTCCCATTGCCCAACGCGCGGTTGTTGGGGAACTGGTCCTGCACCGTGGCCAGCAGCACCGGCTGCGGCGAAATCGCCGCCAGGCCCAGGAGGAGCAGCAGGGGAAAGGCCAGCCACACCGGACTGTAGACAAAGGCGAGCATGAGCAGCGGGCCCGCTATCAAGAGCAGCAGCAGCACCCGCTTGCGCCCCAGGCGATCGCTGAGCGTGCCCGAGAGCAGAGCACCGGCCACGCCGGCCGCTTCCAGGATCGTCAAGGAAGCGGCGGCCAACCAGAGGCCTCCCTCTCGCTCATCGCTCATAAAAATAGGCAGATACGTGGTCAGGGCAGCCATCATGAAGATGCGCCCGCTGAGCAGCCAGATCAGCGGGGGAAAACACGCCGCGCCTGCGGCCAAAATTCAGCCAGCGACGCCTGCCCCTGCCCACGCGGCGTCGCCGGCACCTTGCGCAGGCGGAAATAGAGGAAGAGGGACATCAGCCAGCCAAATATCGCCAGCCGCCAGATGCCCTCCGTGCCAAACCAGACCACGCCCGCGGCGACAAAGAGCGGCCCCACGGCGCGTGCAAATTCGCCGGCGGCCATAAAAATGCTCATGCCCGTGCCCACGCGCGACCCGGACACTTTGGCCACCATCGCCGGGGCCGGGGCGTGAAAAGCGGCGATGCTGAGTCCCGCCGTAAAAAGCAGCAGGGCCAGGGCGGCGTAGCTGGACACGAGGCCGATGCTGCTGAAGAGCGTCGCCGTGATCGCCGGCGCGAGAATGACGAAATAGCGCACGCTGACGCGGTCGGCCATGTAGCCGATAAAGGGGTTCAGCAAACTGGGGATCTGTGAAAAAATGGCCAGGCTGCCCGCCTGCGTATAGCTTAAGCCCATGCCGCTTTGAATAGTGGGCAGCAGCGGCGCCAGGAAGGCGCTGTAAACATCGTGCATGAAATGGCCGGAGGCGATCGCGGCGACTTGCCCCGTCTGGAAATCGGAAGCAGCCTCAGCACCTTCTACAGTCAGGTCGCCGGCCGGCGCCGGCGTCAAGACAAGGGGTTGGTCAGACATAGGCCGCTATTGTACCAGAAGGGGGAAGAAGACCCTGGCCCATGTCACCTTTTGCCCAGTTCCGCATCTAAAGGATTGACAGCGGCCAAAGCGGCCGCATTTTTATGAATGGAGACAGACAATGGCTTTACTAAGCGAACAAGACCAGGAACATCTACGGAATGAATTTGCCGGACTGCAAAAGCCGGTGAAACTCATCCTGTTTTCACAGGAATTCGAATGCCAATACTGCCGTGAAACGCGCCAGATCGCCGAAGAAGTGGCAGATCTTGCCGAAAACATCTCTCTGGAAGTTTACGATTTCGTGGGCGACAAAGCGATCGCCGAGCAGTACAAGATCGACAAGATCCCGGCCACCGTGGTCATGACCGGCGGTGAAGAAGCGGCCGACTACGGCATTCGCTACTACGGCATTCCTTCCGGCTACGAGTTCAGCTCGCTCATCCACGACATTTTGATGGTCGGCGGCGGCGAGGCAGACCTGGCCGAAGAGACGCGGCAGTGGCTGGCCGATCTGAAAGAGCCGGTGCACTTCCAGGTATTCGTCACTCCCACCTGCCCCTACTGCCCGCAGGCGGTGCTCATGGCCCATAAAATGGCCATGGCCAGCGATCTGGTAACGGCCGACATGGTGGAAGCGAATGAGTTCCCCCACCTGTCGATGAAATACAACGTCATGGGCGTGCCGCGCACGGTCATCAACGAGGACACGCACGTCGAAGGCGCCGTGCCCGAACATATGCTCCTGGCCAAAATGCAGGAAGCGCTTGCTTAAAAAGCTTTAGAACCCCGGTTTTTATACCTTATGGAAAGTTGACCGCTTTCAGGTCAAAAAAGCGGGGTTCCTTCGAAGAAGTTTCTCGCAAAAGGAATTATGAATCTAGAACTGAACTTAGGCATGTCCGGCATGGACACAGACAGCGAATACGACGTGATCATCATCGGCGGCGGGCCGGGCGGCGCATCGACGGCCATTTACACGGCGCGCGCCGACCTGCGCACGCTTGTCATTGACAAGGGACTCACCGCCGGCGCCCTGGGCATCACGAGCAAAATCAACAACTATCCCGGCGTCCCCGGCCCGCTCAGTGGAGCCGAGCTGGTGGAGATCATGCGCGCGCAGGCGGAATCCTTCGGCGCGCAGTTTCTGACCGACAAAGTCGTGGGCATCGACCTTACTTCCGAGACAAAAAGCGTCTTTGCCGGCACCGGCACCTACACGGCCAAGGCGGTCGTGCTGGCCACCGGCTCCATGGGGCGCACCAGCGCCGTGCCCGGTGAAGAGGAATTCCTGGGCCGCGGCGTCAGCTACTGCGCCACCTGTGACGGCGCCTTTTTCCGCGACCAGGATGTCGCCGTTATCGGCAACAATGATGAAGCGCTGGAAGAGGCGCTCTTCCTGACCAAGTTCGCCGCCACCGTCGATCTGGTCGTGCCCACGCCCGCGCTCAAAGCGCGCGAAGCGCTGGCGCAGGAGGCGCTGGCCAATCCCAAGATCAACGTGCGCCTGGGAACACGCCTGAAAGAAATTACGGGCAACGGCAAGGTGAACGGCGTGCGCATCCAGCCGCGCGGCGGGGAGATCGAGGAGCTGCCGGTGACGGGCGCTTTCGTCTATCTGCAAGGGGGCAAGCCGATCACCGATTACCTGATGGAGCAGTTGGCAACGACGCCGGAAGGCTGCCTGCTCGTCGACGAGAATATGCAAACGGCCGTGCCCGGCATCTACGCCATCGGCGATCTCCTGTGCACGCACATCAAGCAGGCGGTCGTCGCCGCTTCTGACGGCGTCATCGCCGCCGTGGCCATCGACAAATATATCAACCAGCGCAAGACGCTGGTCCATGATTGGAACTAACAGACCACCACATTTCCGGAGCCGGAAACCACTCTGAGGGGAAAGCAAAAAAGGCCGCAGACAGGAGCACCTGTCTGCGGCCTTTTGCTGTTAGAAGATAAACAAATAAATCTTAGGCGGCCAAGGCCTGGGCAACGCGCTGCAAACGTGCGCCGGCATCGTCAGCCACCGGCTGCAGCTGCGGCATATCGCCCACATTGAGCATGATCATGGGGTCGATGAGGGCGACCTCGATCGTGCCCGGCTCCGCTCCCTGGGCAACCGTCACATTACAGGGCAGCAAAAGCCCCGCGTCCGGCACCTCGCTCAGCGCGCGGTAGGCGAGCGGCGGGTTGCAAGCGCCCAAAATCTTATACGGCCGAAACTCAACATCCAGCTTTTTCTTCAACGTCGCGCGCACATCAATTTCGGTGAGCACGCCGAAGCCTTCAGCCATCAGCGCCTCGCGCACGCGCTCTTCCACTTCATCAAAATCACCTTGCAGCACGATCTTAAAGCCCAATTCACTCATCGTCTTTCGCTCCTCTCTATCACTTTCTCAATTCTCAAACAGCCACTGCTTCCACAATCTCATACGTCAGCGTCATGGGCACGACCGGGGACAACATCGCCTGCGCCGGGCAGTAACGCGTTTCCGAGAGCTCCATGGCCCGCTCCACCGCCTGGGGATCGATGTCATACCCTTCGACGATGTAATGGAGGTGAATCTTGGTGAAGACATGCGGATGGCCGTCCGCCTGCTGCGCATCGGCCGTCACCCGGAAATTCGTGACCTGCTGGCGCTTCTTGCTCAAAATGGAAATCACGTCCATCGCCGTGCAGCCGGCCAGGCCGCTGAGAATCAGCTCCATCGGCCGGAAGCCGTCATCATCGCCGCCCACGGCGGCGCTGCCGCCCATGGGCACCGTGAAGCCGGTATCGGCCGTGCCTGCAAACGTCAATCCATGATCCCACGTTACTGCTGCTTTCATAAAAAGATACTCCCTACGGCTGCTTGTCGTTAATTGTCGCGATCAGCCGGCAGCCGTCCGCTGTCAGCCAATCGCTCATGCGGAGGACACGCCTCCGGTCGTGATCCTTATCAGGTAAAGGCGCCGCTTTCGGCGATGAAGCCGCAGGCGGAACAGGTGAGCATAAACAGCCCATCATAGACGAGCGTGCCTTTGCGGCAGTGCGCGCAGGGCTGGCCGGGGCGGGGGCGAACGGCGCACGCCCGCTTTTTCCCCTCTCCTTCGCGCCACCAATACGGCTTCTTTTCTACTTGCTGCACCCTATCCATCGCTCACCTACTCTTTAGATGCGCCGGGCAGCGATAAGTGACACCGCCTCTCATCTCCCTATCAGACCGCGCCGCCCAATCCCCAATCCCCGGCTGTCACTTTTCCACTCTCCTGGGCATCTAAGCAGTAAAGGCAACATTATACGGCCGTTCTTGCTATAATCTTCCCGATGAGCGAGATCCCTTCCGACGAGGAAATCCTGGCCAGAATCCATGCCGGAGACAAAGCAGCCTGCGCGCTGTGCATTGAAAAGTACGGCTCGACGCTTTACCGGCTGGCGCTGCGCCTGATGCAAAATGAAGAAGATGCCGAGGATATTGTACAGGAGTCCTTCTTGAACGCCTTCAAAGCGATTGATTCATTCGAAGGGCGCTCCGAACTGGGCACATGGCTCTATCGCATCACCTACAACAACGCCATGATGCGCCTGCGCCGGCCGGCGCTCGACGCCGTCTCCGTAGAAAACACGATGGAAAACGCGGAGGAAGGGTACCGCGTCCCCCGCCAATTCTTTGATTGGTGCTGCCTGCCCGAGAAGGATCTGGACAGCGCGGAAGTGCGCCAGGAGCTGGAAAGCGCGATCAGCAAGCTTTCCCCTTCCCTGCGCAGCGCCTTCGTGCTGCGCGAGATGGAAGGATTATCGACGCGCGAAACGGCGCAAACGCTCGACGTTTCTGAAGACGTCGTCAAGACGCGCCTGCGCCGCGCGCGCCTGCAGCTGCGTGAGCAGCTTGCCGATTATTTCGCCGAGCGGCAGGAAGCGGCCGTTTAAGGGGACAACAGGAGCAAACCATGCACGAAAAAGGGTGCCAACATCTACTTGCGGATCTCACCCTCTATCTCGACGGCGAAGCCTCAGCGGCCGTCTGCGCCGAAATCGAACGGCACATGCGTGAATGCGAAAACTGCCGCGTGGTCGTGGACACGATGAACCAGACCCTGCATCTCGTGCACACCCTGCCGCAGCCGGACATGCCCGAAGATCTGCGCGAACGGCTTTACAAATCGCTGGATCTGGAGCCTTATTTCACGCCCAAAGCCTGAGCCGGCCGTCGCTTGCGCATTCTAATCCCGGGCGCGGGACCCGGCGCGTGCCCATTCAATCATGCGCGTCCATGATCACTCTCAACTTATAGTTATAGCAAGAGAAATCGCGTATTTTGGGCGCAAGCCCAATCTCCGGATCTCTTGTCAGGAATCCTGTGATAAACGCTTGTGGTGCTATAATGGCGACTGGTGGGAATTTCATACCGGCACCTGGAGGGCGACCCATGATCATCATAAAAGCCGTCGACGCGCTGATCGAACTGGCGATACAGAAGCCAATAGAACATGGCTGGAATCAGGCGCTGCGCCAGGATCGCGTTCTATCCATTTTGGACAAAATCAATCTGAAGCCGGGCGAAATTGACCCTGATTTTGACGCGGTCTATGCACATACTCTTGTCGAGTGGGGCGCCGTCAAAAGAGCAGAGGAGATCCGTTTCTTCCGGCACGAAGAGGTGCAGAAGGCGTTCCGCCGTTCCTTTGACGACATTGATGACGCCGATTTTAGTTGGGAGACCGAGGGCATTGTCGAGCTTCTGGCAAGTCAGGGCGGACGCTTCCACGCCGATCCCCGTTCACAGCTGAAGGAATTCGCAGCCATTTTTCACCGGCTGGCGCGCGCCACGCGCACGCCCAGCGAGGTGCTGCGTGACCAATCGATCGTCCGGCTGCACGCGGAGATCAGCACGCTGCAAGTCGAACTTCAGGAACTGCGCCAGGAACAGAAAGATTTAGAAATCGTCGACTTATTGAACCGTTTTATAGCAGCGCCGCCGGAAGAGGAAGATCTTGAAGCACTCAGACCTTATCTGGAATGGGTGCAGCGCCGCAGCCAGCGCCTGGCCTTTTCTGCCTTGGATCCGGCGCAGAAAGACAGCGACCAGGTAAAACTGGGAGATGTGTTCATCAATCTGGATGCCGCGGAGAAAGAGGTGCCCTGGCCTGACGATCCCCAACAGTTCGGCGTGCTCACAGCCGCGCTGGGGCATATCTATAACAACGAACAAATCGTGCTCAAGGGCGACCCGGGTTCAGGCAAGTCGACGCTTCTCCATTTTCTGGCCTACTGCCTGGCCGGCGATTGGTTGGACGGCGAAACCTCTTACTTGGAGCGCTTGCAGTGGGCTGTTGAACAACAGCCGGCGGAACGCTCTGTTGAGCCGCGATCCTTTCTAAGGGCAGGAGAAGACGAGACTCATGAAACAAGAACACAGCATTGGCAGGGCTCCCATATCCCTATCCTGATAGAGCTGCGCAACTTCGTCCACCAATCCTTTGAACCGGGCGACACCCACGCTTTTTGGCGCTATTTCAAACGCTATCTGGAAGAGGATGTGTTCGATGCTGAAATGGCGCGAGAACTGCGAGCGACCTGTGACGCGCTCTATCATCGGGCTGCGCGAGGCGAAGTGATTTGGCTGCTGGACGGCATTGACGAGGTGCCGCTTGAACAGAGACGGGCCGTATGGCAAGCGGTCAGTGCTCTGGAATCGGGGACCCTTGGCGGAGGTCGCTGGGTGGCAACCAGCCGCATCCTCTCCTTTGATGAAGCACTCCTGCCCAAACGCGGCATTGCCGTACAAACGCTGCGTCCCATGTCACTTAAGCAGATAGACCAGTTTGTCGACGATTGGTTTCATGCTTTGCGTCAGAAAGGCGAACTGACCGTCAGCGAAGCTGATACCTATGCCGGGCGCCTGCGCTACGCGGTACAGCATCGCGGAGAAGACTTCTTCAAGATGGCCGCCAACCCCATGCTGCTGACCATCATGGCCTTGGTACAGACCTATTTCCGTGGCATCCTGCCCGAACAGCGAGCCCGTCTCTACAAAGCCTGCGTTGACACCCTGCTGTGGCGTTGGCAGCGCCGCAAAGAAGGCACAAGCGAGGAAGCACTGCCGGCCGTTCTCGCGGAACTTGGTGTCGATTACGGTGAATTGGAGCGACTGCTGTGGGAAATCGGCTGGAAAGCACACGAGGGAGCGAGATCGCGTGCAGAAACAGCCGATATCTCCAGAGAGGAAGTACTAACAATCGCCCAAAGAAATCTGGGCTCACTGGCTAAAGCCGCAGCTTTTATTGAATACACTGAGCAGCGCGCGCACATTCTGATTGGCCGTGGCGGGCAGGAAATGGATATGTACACCTTCCCCCATCGCACACTGCAAGAATTCCTGGCTGCCTGCCATTTAACCAAACAGCGCAAGATGGGTCGCAAGATGCGAGAACTATGCGCCGAGGGTGATATGTGGCGCGAAGTCCTCAACCTGGCTGTTGGGACATTGGTGTTCAATAACAATGATATAGTACCCGCCCTGGATGCCATTGCCGAACTTGTGCAGCAGAATGTGCCTGCGTGGGACGATGAAAACGGCTGGCGCCGGGTGTGGATGGCCGGCGAATTGTGCGCCATCGTCGGACAAGAAGCGGCTCAAAAAGATGAGGAAGGAGCGCTGTTGCTGCCGTTGCTGCGCAGGCAGTTGTCTGCTCTACTCGCTGCGGGCGTTCTTAAGGCAGCGGAACGGCATGAAGCGGCCAACGCCCTGGCACAACTGGGCGACGACCGCAAAGGCGTAGGGTTTATCATTCGCGACCGGCTGAAGATTCCCGATATCGCCTGGGGCGGCGAAGTGCCCGCCGGCGCCTACACGATTGGTGGGGACGAGAGCGCCTGGCGCAGTCTTGAGGAAATGACGGTGCCAATAGACCGGTCCTACCACTTAGCACGCTATCCTGTTACTGTCGCCCAGTTTGACTGCTTCGCCGGCGCGGAAGACGTTGACAAGGCGGACTGGTGGGCAGGAATGCCTGACGATCAGAAGTACGCGGCGGGCATCCGCCCTTCGCGCTGGCTAAATGCCAACCGCCCACGCGAGACGGTCACCTGGTACCAGGCGGTCGCCTTCTGCCGCTGGCTCGATCACCATCTCAAATTGGCGGGATTGATTGCCGAAGAAGATGAGATCGACCTGCCGCGTGAATTTGAGTGGGAAGCGGCCGCGCGCTATGCCGGAGACGGGCAAACAGACAAACGTTCTTATCCCTGGGGCGGCGAGAGGATCACGCCCGAACACGCCAATTACGACGCCACCGGCCTGGGCGAGACCTCGGCCGTGGGCCTCTTCCCCGCCGGCCGCCAGCCGGAGCTGGATCTGGATGACCTCAGCGGCAACGTCTGGGAATGGTGCCGCAGCAAATATAAGAATCCGGAAGAGACGGCCGTCGACGACAGCGGCGACAGCCGTGCCTTGCGCGGCGGGTCTTGGTACGACGATCAAGAGTTCGCGCGCGCGGCGTACCGCAGCTACGACTATCCGCATTACCGCTACGACTCACTACGGTTTTCGGCTGGTGCGTCGTCTCCCATCTCATCGCGATCGCTGATCTCTGGCCGGCGGGCGAGCGGTAGCGAAGCCCGCCTCGCGCGCAGCGCGATCGCCGCAATTTTTTTAGCGGCGCGCCGCCCATTTCTGCGCTATCATTGGCCCCAGGTGCAGGAAACTGCGCCCGGGGCGACCTGGCGACTTGCGCGGCGGGTCTTGGAACAACAATCAAGAGAACGCGCGCGCGGCGTACCGCAACAACAACAATCCGCATAACCGCAACAACAACAACGGTTTTCGGCTGGTGCGTCGTCTCACATCTCAGGTGCGTCCCAACACACGGGCTGCGGACTCAGCGCCGCGGCCGGGCGGTACTCCCACCATAGAGTCCCGCTTCCAGTTGATGTCCGCCGGCCACGGCTTGCGGAATGCGGCAATCGTTGGGAATGAGATGGCGCAGGTCTGTCCCGTCTGCGCGCGACGGGAGATGCCGGGCAATTACCAAATGCCTGGCATCTGCAACGGCGGTAATGGAGCGCCGCCGGCGCCAGGCAAAGATAAAAAATGGGTGCGGCCTGGATGCGCTCCCGCCGCGCCCGCTCCCTTTCTAGCCTGAGGTCTGTTTGATCCAGCCGCCCAACAGCCGCCCGATCTCGGCCACCATACGGCTGGCGTGCGCGTACTGCCCCGTGGACAGCCAGCCCCAGCGGTGGACCAAGCGCAGATAGAGGCGTACTTTGTTCAGGTGCGCGTCGGCCTGGCGCAGGTGGCGCAGGCGGATTTTGTCGCCGTAAACCTGCGCTTCAAACAGCGCTTCCTGGAAATCAAGCGCCGCGCCCATCAGCCGCTGCGTGACTGTGCTGCGGTAGATTTTTGGAAAACGCTCTGACTTGGGCAGCAGCCAGATAAGCAAATCAAACGTGCGCGTAAAAATGACCATCTCTTCGGACATACTGTTTCCTCGTTTCCTTGCCTGGGATAATCTACAGCAAGCATACCGCCAGGCCGCGCGCGGCAAAAGGGGACGGCAGGCCGCGGCCACGTTCGAATTTCAGGTCGCCGACCGCCTGCTGGCCTTGCAAGAAGAACTACGGCAGGGAACTTACCGTCCGGGCCCCTACCGCCACTTCTTGATCCACGAGCCTAAACGGCGCAAGATCAGCGCCGCGCCTTTCCGTGATCGCGTGGTACACCATGCGCTCTGCAACGTGATCGAGCCCCTTTTTGAGGCTCGCTTCCACCCCCACAGCTACGCTAACCGGCAAGGCAAGGGCACGCACCGCGCCATTGACCAAGTGCAGGCCTATGCGCGGCGCTATCCCTACGTGTTACGCCTGGACATCGTGCAGCATTTCCCCTCCCTGGACCATGCTGTGCTCAAGCGGGCGCTTTTTACGCTCGTGCGCGACGGGCCTGTGCGGCGGCTGATCACTGTCATCCTGGCCGGCGGCGAGACGGTGCTGGCGGATGAATATTCCATGGTCTACTTCCCCGGCGATTCCCTGCTGGACCGCCTGCGTCCGCGCGGACTGCCGATCGGCAATCTGACCAGCCAGTTCTGGAGCAATTGTTATTTGAACCAGCTAGACTGGTTCGTTACGCGCGAGTTGGGATGCGACGCCTACGTCCGTTACGTGGATGATTTCGCCCTCTTCGCCCCCAGCAAGACCAAGCTCTGGCAATGGAAAGCGCGCATCATCTCCTTCTTGGGCGGCCTGCGCCTGACCGTGCACGACAGCAGCGCGCAGGTCAGCCCCTCCGCCCGCGGCATTCCCTGGCTGGGATTCGTGGTCTACCCGGAATACCGCCGGCTGAAGCGGCGCAACGTGCAGCGTTTTCGGCGGCGTTTGCGGCGTAACATCTCCCTGTTTCAGCAAGGACGCATCTCCTTCGCCGAATTGGATGCCAGCGTGCAGGGTTGGATCAACCACGTGCGTTACGGGGATACCTGGGGCCTGCGTGCCTGCCTCTTCAAAGATAATACGCTGTAGGTCTGGCAGCACCCGTCTCTACAGATCCCTCGACCTCGAACCCTACTTCACGCCCAAATAACCAAGCCCCCCATTCAACTTCCCCGGAAACTAATAGTTTCCGGGGAAGTCGTGCCGGGCGCTTCGTGAACCGCCCTTCCAGTTCTGGCATGGTCCCGGTTGCCGGCCCAGCCCCCTTGTGGCGCAACCGGCCCGGTTGCCGGCCCACAACGAGCTCAACCGCTGCCGGTCAGGCCACGGCGCTGCACCGGTCCCGCTAGGATAACCAGCGCCGCCGCCGGCCGCTGAAACCCCAGGCAGCTGCCAGCAGCAGCGGCATCACCAGCGCCGCGCCGCATACAGGCAGCCCCACGCCTGTACGACCCGCCTCCGCCGCCCGCTCGCCGTCCTCTGTCTCCTGCCCACTGCCCACTGTTGACTGCCCACTGTCCACAGTTCCCAGTTCCCCGTTCCCAGTTCCCAGTTCGCCGTTCCCAGTTGGCAGTTCACTGTCCACTACCCCCTGTTCACTGTCCACCGTAATCCGGTACGCCTGCTCGCCCAGCACGACGATCAACTCCTCGCCCAGCGCCAGGTAAGCGCCTGCCTCCGGCCGCGCCGCCAGCAGATCGAAGTACGCCTCTGAAGCAAAAGGTACGGCGATCGGTTCGCCCGCCGCCGCGTCAAAAGCGCTGTCCACCCAGACGCCGCTCCGTTGGAAGAAGGTCTTGCTGCCCGCGCTGCGCACCGCCGGCTGGCTGCTGAAGGAACCGTCCAGCCCTTCAACCACCACCGCCGGCAGCGCTGCCGGCGCTTCCGCGGCGGCCAGCTCCCCTTCCAGCGCCGCGCGATCCACCGCCTGCGCGCCGGCGACGCTCGTCGGCGCGGCCAGCGCCTCTTCCGCTTCCATCATCACATCAAAATCGCCTGTCTGCGCGATAATGTCATCCTCTTCGATCAAGAAGCTGGTATAAGGGGTGATGATGCCGTAGCGGGTGCTCAAATTGACGATGCTCCCCACCAGTTCCGGGTCCTCACCACCCAGGCGAATCTGCTGCATCATCTGCCCGATCGCCCGCGTCGCCCACAGGCGGGGGATGAAGGGCTGGCCGCCCTCGGCCGCGAACGCCTGGCCGTCATATTGGTAGACCGCTTCTTCGCCGTCCACCGTGCCGCGCAGGGTGATCGTCGCGGCACCGCCCTCGCGGTAGCGCCCCGCCAGGATCATCTGCTCGCCGGCGAACAGGTCGGGCAGCTGCGCCGGGTACAGCCGGCTGGTGCGGATCGCGCCCGTATCCAGGCTGATATCGGTCAGCACCGGCGACCCTACCTTGGCGTAAAAGCCGCTCACCGCTTCGTCGATCGCCTGCCCCGGGCGCACGTAGGTCGTCGTCCCGCGATGCGCCTGCGCCAGCGAGTCCAGCAGCAGCGTGTCCACGTCGTCGCCCACGCCGAAGGCGAAGAGGCGCCCGTTAGACGGCATCTGCTCCGCCACGCTCTGCAGCAAAAGCGCCGTGTCCTCGATGCCCTCCGTCGCCAGCCCGTCCGTCAGAAAGATGATCGTCGTCGGCCGTTGGCGATCGACCAGCGCCGCCGCCTCCAGCAGCGCCGCGCTGATATTCGTGCCGCCCACCGCCTCCAGGCTGTTGATGAACTGGTCATAAGCCCCCGGCTCCGCGGCGTCCGCCAGCTCGCGCTCGAACAGGCTCGTGCCCGTGCTGAAAGCGACGATATTGAAGCGGTCGTCCGCGTTCAAATGCTCTACCACATAGGCCGCCGCTTCTTTGGCCTGGGCCATTTTCTCGCCTTCCATGCTGCCCGACGTGTCCAGCACCAGAATCACGTCCTTAGCCACGGCCGTCTCTCCCGCTTCGATCCCCGGCGTGACCAGCATCAGGAAAAAGCCGTCCTCGCCCGGCTCCTTGTAGGAAAGCAAGTTGAGGCCGATCGCTTCCGGCGACACCGTGTAATAGAGCGCAAAATCCTGGTCAGGCAGCACATTTTGCGCCTCGTAGCCGGCCACGGCGCGGAATTCGCCCTCGCGGCTGACCGCCACGGGGTGGCTGGGCGAGTAGATGGTGCGGATCGGCTCCTCGGAATTCACCGCAACGCGGATGCTCTGCTCGCCCAGGGGCGCGATGCTGTACAGGTCCGTCGTTTGCGGGTAGACGTACTGGATCAGGCCGTTTTCCGCGGGCAGCAGGTGGCTGTAGCTGATCTCCACCAGCCGCTCCTCCCCGGCCGGGATGGGAAAGACATTGGCCTGCACCGCATGTTGGCCGGCGTATTCCAGCAGCGCCGGGTCGCGCAGCTGCCGCACGATCTTATCGTAGATGGCGCGCGCTTCCTCTTTCTCCAGGATCTTGGCCTCGATTGCCTGGCCGTCGACCCACATTGTCAGCTGCGAAACGGCCGCCCCTTCAGGCAGCGGGAAAGAAATAGGTGCCTTCCAGCAGCCCCTGCCCCTCGTTGCGGAATAACTGCTCGACATGCGTCGTCGCCACCTGGCCCTCGATGGCGACATCCACGCGCTGGTAAGGAATCACCAGCCCCTCAAAACGCCAGATGGGCGGCTCGATGGGCGGTGGGGGCGCTGGTTCACGGGTCGGTACGAATGTCCTGGGCCAGCAGGGCCGGTACCGGCAAAACGGCGGCCAGCAAAACTATGAACAGGAAAACAAACGGCGTCATTTTCTTCATTTCTAGCATCTCCTGCGGGCCTACATGCCCGCCCTTTACTAGAAATGACGCCGCTTGGCGCGTTTAAGTTCCCGGTTCGCCGCTGTTCAGCTCGTCAACGCGGCCAGGGCCCCATCCAGCGTCTCCACCAGGAAATCGGCATCACCGGCCGTGAAGACAAGCGGCGGTTTGAGCTTGAGCACGTTATGCAGCGGGCCGTCGATGCTGAGCAGGATGCCGGCCTCTTTCATGCGCTCGACAATGGCGCTGGCCTCGGCCGCCGCCGGCTCCAACGTTATCCGGTCGCGCACCAGCTCCACGCCGATAAACAGCCCCAGGCCGCGCACATCACCGATCAGCGCGTGTTTATCCATCAACCCGCGCAGCCCTTCCAGCAGGCGCGCCCCCACGCGGCGCGCGTTTTCCTGCAGCCCCTCCGCTTTTATGACCTCCAGCACCGCCAGCCCCACGGCGCAGGAAACGGGATTGCCGCCGAAGGTATTGAAATATTCCATGCCGTTAGCGAAAGCGTCGGCGATAGCGCGCGTGGTGGCCACGGCCGCTAAAGGATGGCCGTTGCCGATCGGCTTGCCCATAGTCACAATATCGGGCACGACGCCCTGCGTCTCAAAGCCCCAGAAATGCGTACCCACACGGCCGAAGCCTACCTGCACCTCGTCGGCGATACAGACGCCGCCCGCGGCGCGCACATGGGCGAACGCCTCCTGCAGGTACCCATCCGGCAGAACGATCTGCCCGCCGCAGCCCAGCAGCGGTTCGGCGATGAAGCCGGCCAGCTTTTTGCCGGCAGCCAGCACGCCCCGCGCCAGCTCCGCGACATCCGCCGCGTACTGCCGCCCCGTCTCCCGGCCGTACCCCTTGTACACGCCGCGGTAGGGATCGGGCATCAGCGCCGTGTGCACATGGTCCGGCGCGCCCTTCCCGCCCGGGCCCTTGTGCTTATAAGGGCTGATGTCAATCAGGGCCGCCGTGTTGCCGTGGTAGGCGCCGTCAAGCACGATGAAATCCTCGGCGGCCGTGTACGTGCGCGCCAGGCGCAGGGCCAGTTCGTTGGCCTCGCTGCCCGAGCAGACGAAAAAACAAACCTCTAACGGGTCCGGCAGCATGGCCAGCAGCCGCTCGGCATAGCGCACGATCGTCGGGTGCAGGTAGCGCGTATTGGTATTGAGCAGCGCCGCCTGCTCGGCCAGCGCGGCCACGACGCGTGGATGGCTGTGCCCCACGTGGCAGACGTTGTTGACCACATCGAGGTAGCGCTCGCCCTCTTCATCGTACAGATACTGCCCCTGCCCGCGCACGATCAGCAGCGGCTCGTCATAGGCAAGGCTGAGCGAGGGCCCCAGGTGCGCCTGCCGGCGGCTCAGGATTTGTTCTTTATTCAAATCGGTTGTCGTCATCGGTTTCTTCCTCGGTTGGATACGGCCGCGCTGCCTGCAGCCGTTCGCCCAGCTCACCCGGCGGCATCTGCGCCAACCGCCGCAGCAGCGCCCAGGCCGGCCGTTCGCTGATCGATAGATAATCTTTGCCCGGCTCCCGCGCCCGCTGGTAGGCGGAAAGGGAAACGCTGAGGCAGAGGCGGATGGCGATCAAGGGTGGCAGCAGCGCGATTTCCTGCGCGCTCAAAGGCAGCGCGCTGTCATAGCCGGCCACTACCGCGGCCGCGGCCGCCGCCGGATCCGCTTTATCCAGCATCAGGTATGCGGCAGCGATCGCCGGCTCAAATACCGTGGCTGAATAGACCATGTCGCCAAAGTCGATCAGGCCGGTCACGTGGCGTGGCTCTACGCCGTCGTCCGCCACCAGGATATTGTAATCATTGCCGTCGCTGTGAATCACGCTGCGCCGCAGAGAGGGCAAGCGTGGCGCGACCTCGTCTGCGTACTGCGCCGCGAACTGCTGCACCAGCTCTCGCCGCGCCGGATCAGTGATGGCCGGCGCGTAATGGTCCAGCGTCTCCTGGGCGTGGGCCAGGTCCCAGTGCAGCCGCCGCGCCATCGCCGGGTGGCTGAAATCGCGCAAAGCGGCGTCCAGCCGCCCCAGCAGGCGCCCGCTTTCGGCCAGCAGCGCCGGCGAGTGGGGCTGGACCGCGGCCAGCGGCGTGCCGGGCAGATGCCCCAGCAGGCGCACCCAATGCGTCTGCCCATCCCTGCCGGGTACGGCCGTTTTCCAGGCGCCGCCGGCGGCGGGCAGCAGCTGCGGGATGGTGGAAGCCACGGCCGTCTTGCCCGCCAGGTGCAGCAGCGCCTCGTTCTGAAAATCGAGGACCGCCTCCTCCTCGGCCGATCCGGCGATTTTCAGCACGTAGGCCGCGCCGCCCGCCTCCTGTAGATAGAAATTCTGGTCCCGGTCGCTGGGCAGCTGGCGCGCGATCACGGCCGTTATCCCGTACAGATCCCGCGCCAGCGCCCGCGCCGCACGCTCCCTCAATTGCGGCCGTTGGGCCGCTACATCCACGATCATGCGCAAGCACCTCAGTGCTGGAAGCTGGCAGCCGGCGGCTGCCAGCTTCCAGTTTATCATTTCTCTACCTTACCATCTTGCAGATTTACTCCTCTGCATCCTTGCAATCCCGCTCCTTTGCCACTATTGTAATAGGAACTCACAGCTATCACACACCAATACACATTGCTACGCGAAAAAGAGGTGACCCTTGAACGAACTGCTGCACCAGCCCGGCTTTCTAGGCACCAGCGCCAACTGGGCCGCGGATATGACCCTCGTCGTCAGCGCCCTGGTGGCCATCCTCTTCACCGCCGGCGCGATCCTGGCCGTGCGCGGCCAGTATGGCGCGCATCGCGTCGTCCAGACCACGGGGGCGATCACCAACGCCGTCCTCGTCCTCTGGCTGATGATCCTGCCCTTTCGCGATTTCGTCGCCCCGGCCGATAATCCGGGTATGCTGCCCCAATCGGCCATCCTGACCACGCGCATTCACGCCGCCGTTGGCTTCAGCGCCCTCGTCTTCGGCCTCTTCGTCACCCTGCGCGGCAACGGCCTCGTGCCCAAGTTCCTGCAGTTCAGCAACTACAAGGCGTTCATGCGCGTCGCCTATGTCCTCTATATGACGGCCTCGTTGATCGGCCTCTTCGTCTACATCACCTGGTTCGTGGGCAACCCCACCCCGCCTAGCTATCAGTAGGGGAACAAACAGCGGCTTACAAGAAGCGCCGCTTCACCGCCCGTGATCATCAAGGCGCACTCCCCGGCCGCCCACTTCCACAGCAGAACCAGGGTAAAGAAAAGCCGATTCCTCAGGACGGCCAAACGGCGCTGTCTCCGCGACGGGCTGCTCTTGGCCAGGCAAAGCAGGTTCAAGGAGGGCCGGTGGAGGAGCCGGCCATCGTCACCCCGGGCAGCGATCGCGATGGCGTGCGCCGCGAACCGCTGGAAATCCAGCGCGCACGCGCCACCTTCATCTGCGGCCCTAATTCATGGTATCATTCCCGCTGTAAGCATGGACAAACGAACTATTTGGAGCTGAATAAAAAATGAACTACCGTAATTTTGGACGAACCGGCTGGCAGGTCTCGGAGATTAGTTTTGGCGCGTGGGCCCTCGGCGCTGACTGGGGACACGTCAGCGATGAAGACGCGCTCGACGCCCTGCACGCCGCCCTCGATGAAGGGATTAACTTCATTGACACGGCCGATGTGTACGGCGACGGCCGCAGCGAGCGCCTCATCGCCCAACTGCTCAAGGAGCGATCGCAGCAGGTTTATGTGGCCACGAAAGCGGGGAGGCGGCTTGACCCGCACGTGGCTCCCGCTTACAACAGCGAGAATCTGAGCGCCTTCGTCGAGCGCAGCTTGCGCAATCTCGACGTGGAAACACTCGACCTCGTGCAGCTGCACTGCCCACCCACCGACGTCTACTACATGCCCGAAACCTTCGCCGCCCTCGACGATCTCGTCCAGGCCGGGAAGATCAAGTATTACGGCGTTTCCGTGGAAAAAGTGGAAGAAGCGATCAAGGCGATGGAATTTCCCAACGTGCAGAGCGTGCAGATCATCTTCAACATCTTCCGCCAGCGACCGGCCGAGCGCTTCTTCGCCCAGGCGCAAGAGCAGCAGGTGGGCATCCTGGCCCGTGTGCCGCTCGCCAGCGGCATGCTCACCGGCAAAATGACGCCGCAAACCACCTTCACCGCTGACGACCACCGCCAATACAATCGCCACGGCGAAGCCTTTGATGTCGGCGAAACCTTCTCCGGCGTCGACTACAACAAGGGGCTGCAGGCGGTCGATCAACTGCGCCCCCTGGTGCCCGAAGGGGCGACAATGGCCCAGTTCGCCCTGCGCTGGATCCTCATGTTTGACGCCGTCAGCTGCGCCATCCCCGGCGCCAAGAACCGCGCGCAGGCGGTCGACAACGCTCGCGCCGCCGATCTGGCGGCCCTGGAGCGAGGAGACAATGGCCGAGGTGGAAGCGATCTACGACGCCTACATCAAGGAAGACGTGCACCAGCGCTGGTAAAGGCGCTCAGGCGCAGGCCTCATGCAAGCGCATCGGCGCGCTGCGAACGGATGTAATTCACGCCAAATTTGTCGTGCCCCAAGACAGCTTGGGCAGCAAGCATAGTGATGCGCAGCTCTCTGTCAAGGGGGTCGAGCAGGGCGGCATCAAGTCCATAGGACAGCGCCAAGGTGAGGTAGGCGCGGTTGATATGGCTGCGACCAGGGAGGCCGAAGGAAACATTACTCAGGCCAACGCTCAGTTTCGCCTTGGGAAACTCGCGGCGGACAGCCTGCATTGTCTCTAAGGCCACCTGCGCCCCGGAGACCTCTGTGCCCACCGTCAGCGTGATGGGATCGAAGTAGACCTGCTCATCAGCAATGCCGGCGCTGCGCGTGGATTGAAGAATCCGCCCAGCAACAGCGACCCGCGCCGCGGCGCTCCTCGGTATGCCCTGATTGTCCAAGAGCAAGGCGATCACCGGGCATCCACAGCTGGAAACCAGCGGCAGAACTGCCTGCAGCCGTTTTGCTTCGCCGGAAATGGAATTGATCATCGGTGTCTGCCTGACCGCCCCTAACGCCTGCGCCAGCGCCTGGGGATTGGCGCTGTCCAGGCAGAGGGGGATATCAACCACGCGCTGCACTGTTTCCACCAGCCAAATCAAATCATCCGCCTCGCGATCGGGCAGCGTGCCGGCATTGATGTCCAACCAGTGTGCGCCGGCGTCCGCCTGGCGTATGGCCAAGGTTTGAATCTCTCCCTCATCACGCGCGGCAATGGACCTTGCCACTTCCGGCCGGGTGCCATTTATCTTTTCACCAATGATCTGCATGATCTATGCCCAAGAAGAAGGGAGCGGCGCCATCAGGATTGGACGCCGCTCCCTCAATTCGTCACGTCACTTAGCCGGTATACGTGTCCGCGGCGTCCACAAAGGCCTTGATATTCTCGATGGGTGTATCGGAGGTGATTTCACACCCGGGAGCCACCATGAAACGGTTGTCGCCGCCGCTGGCTCTGATGGCCGCGTGCACGGCCGCTTCGATGTCTGCCGGTTTGCCCATCGGCAGCAGCTCAATGTGGTCAATATTACCGGCCACACCGACTTGATGATGCAGCAGATCTTGTGTGTGGGCGATGTCGACATGCGGGCCAACGTTAATCGTCGCCAATCCAGGAACATCTTTCAAGAACTCAGCACTCGCTTGCAGATGGGGGGTGATTTTGCCGCACATGTGCAGGACATTGTACTCATACACGGAGCACACATCGGGCAGGTAATCAATGCAAAACTCGCGCACATGCTTGGGTGACAACATCTGCACATCGTGCTCGCAGATAACGAATATCGTTGCCCCAGCATCCTTCAATGCCTGCCCGTATGCCTTGATCACTTCAACGGACTTCGCGATCAATTCATGAACGAACTGCGGATTCTTGATGAAGCGCTTGATCACCGTTTCATAAGGCATGAGCTGCATGGCAAAGGTTACCGGGCCGGTCATGAACCCGGCTACGGGCACGCCCGACTTTTCGGCCAGAATACGCGTCCCTTCGATCATCGTGCGTGAACTCTGCGTTGCCATGAAGTCCGGTACTTTTAGTTTCGCCAGTTCGTCATCCTCTTTGATCAGATATTCCGTGATCCAGGGATATTTGTTCGGCGGGTAGGTGACGCTCGCCCCGCACGCCTCGGCAACCGGCCAGCTCGGTTCAACTTGAATCGCCGTAATGTCATAGCCGTATAATTCCTGCGCCTTCAGATGCGCTTCGGCAGCCAACAGCGGATCTTCATACATGACATTGTAAGTCAGGCCGTTGATGATGCCGGCATGGTCCCCAATCTGCGGGAAAACCGGCGGCCGATCAACGGGCCGGCCCTCTAAGGCCGCGTAAACACGTTCGTTCGAATTCATTATTTACTCCTATGCTTTGCTCTCGGAAATCTCATGGCGTGCACAAACGCCTTCTGAAACGAATCCAGTCCGCTTAGCTGGATATGCTCTGTCTGGCGGCCGATTCTTTCGGCGGCGATACGTTCCTTGGTAGAGATAAGCGCTAGGCGCGCCCCTACGCCGGCAGCATTGCCGACCGAATGCAAACGCTCAAGCGAAATATCGGGCACGAGGTTCACTTCTCTGGCATTCTCTAAATTGATAAATGTGCCAAAGGCGCCGGCCAGCAGGACGGCATCCAGATCATCATCCCCATAGCCCAGGGTCTGCTGCAGCACCATCTCGCCGGCACGAATAGCCCCTTTGGCCATTTGAAACTCACGAATATCCTGTTGGGTAAGAACGATATCCCGTTCAGCCCCCTGCTCCCCGGCCCAGGCGACAACAAAATAGGTGTCCCGCGACCGCTCAGCCTCTATGAGCCGATCGCGCAGGCTGCCGGAAACGGAATCCGGCAGATCAGCCTTGGCCACAAGCGCGCCGCGCCAGCTGAGCATGCCCGCCTGTAGAAGGAGGGCGGTGATATCGATCAATGCCGAACCACAAATGCCCAGCGGCGGCGTCTCGCCGATGCTGGAAAAATGGAGATCATCGCCGCGCACCATGACATGATCAATCGCGCCCCGCGCAGCACGCATCCCCATTTTGATCCGCGCCCCCTCGAAAGCGGGCCCTGCGGGAGAGGAGCAAGCGATCAACTTACCCGGGGCGGACATGGCGATTTCGCCATTGGTGCCGACATCCACAGCGAGGCGAACGCCGTGGTCATGATGCAGCTCCCCGGCGAGAATGACGCCCACCGTGTCCGAACCGACAAAGCCCGCAATAGTAGGTAAGACATAAACTGGGCTGTCCGGGTGCAGGGCCAGTCCCAATTCTTCCGCCGCCACCACGAGCGCGTCCCGGGTCACCGGCGCGTAAGGCGAGAGGCCCAGAAAGGTCGTATCCAGCGCCAATAGGAAGTGATGCATCGCCATATTGCCGACGAGGGAGACTTCGTTGATCTGCATCCTATCGATGCCGGCATCGTTGGCCAACTGCCGCAGGAGATCATTGAGCTGGGCAATAATCAGGTCGTGCATCTGGAAGAGGGCGTCCCGATCGTACTGCGCGCGGCTAAGGCGGGCGATCAGATCATCGCCGAAGCGCGCCTGGACATTAAGATCGGAAGCGGCCGTTATTTCAGCGCCGGAATTAAGGTCTATTAGATACCCAACCACGGTGGTTGAACCGATGTCAAAAGCCACGCCAAAGTTTTCTAGCGTTGTATCGCCGGCCTCTATCTTCGTCACCCGCCGTCCAGCAACCGTAAGCGTCATACCCTGGGGATCACGAATAAAGACAGGCAGCCGGCGCAGCCAGGACAGGGGGACCGTTACGCTGCGAAACCAGCGCGGCAGCGTCTCTTTGACGGCATCCCAGTCGGCAATGCCATCTCGCTGGCGCGGGTTCTTATATGGGACAAAGATCTTCTTGATGTTGGGGCGCAGTTCAACATCTCGCTGGATGCCTTCGTGCAGGATCTTGACCCCCAAGCGCCCACCGGCCGGGGGCACATCCACAACCATATCCGCCTGTGTGATTACCTGGCATGAAAGACGATACCCTTCTTGAATTTCTGCACCGGCAAGGTGTACGTAATCAAGAGGGACGGCCGGGGGAGCATCGCTTAGAAATTTGACCTTACATTTCCCGCACGATCCATTACCGCCGCAGACTGTGTCGACCTCAACACCAGCCCGTACGGCCGTTTCAAAAAGCGTATCCCCGTACGGCACCGCATAGGTTTTGCCCGGCGGCTGGAAGGTCACGCGGCAGGGTTTCTGCTTGTTGGCCGTGGCCGCGCTGGAGTCCGGTTGTTCGCTCGTCCTCACAAAGCCCTCTTATGTCCCGTGTGCCGGCTCGGTGGCCGGGCCGGCGTCCGCCGAAGGCGTACTGTAGCCATCATAGGTCATCGCTGCCACCGGCTGCGCCTCTCCCTCCATGATCGCTGCCAGGCGGCGTTCCAGGTCCCCATAGCCAACATGCTTGATCGTTAGAGGGACACCCATCCACTCTGCTATCTCATGAGCCTTGGCCACAAGCGTTTCATCCTCTTCCTGGCTGAAGTAGACCAGACGCCGGTATTTGTAGAACATCAATGGCTTAAGTTTGGGATGTTCATTCAGTTTCAAGCCCTGGATGACCAGTTTGTCCCAGGTACGTACGAGGAAATCGGTCAAGATATAGGAGCCCGCCTCTTCTTTCAGAGCAGCGGCGAACTCCTCAGATCCATACATTTCGAAGCAGTGGGGGCCTAACGGCCGAACCGCCCCATGACGCGCCAGGACCTCATCCAGGTCAAACGCCCCGCAGTGGCCGTAGACAACCACCTTGCGCTCGTACTCACCGTCCAGCTGCGCCAGCCGCTTATCTACCTCGCGACCAATCAGGTGAGGATGTAGATGCAGCTTGGCATCAATAGACTGCAAATCAACATCCCACCCGCGTTTCTTGACAATGGTCTTTACTTCGCGGCCCAAGGCCGCGCAGGTAATAAACACAGTCTTTGACATAAAAGCACTCTCCAAGGGCAACAGGAGACGGCCCGCCTTCTAGGCCGCATCCATCAACCCGTACAGCGGCATCTCCTTCGTTTTGGGGCGGATCTTCTGCTGGCGTGCCGTGTAGGTGATTGAGGCGTCGACAATGGCGATGGCCGGCACAATTTCCAACTGCTTGATGCCATACATAAAAAAATCAGCGCCCATCATCATGATACTTGTCGCCAGGCTCGCCTTGGCGGCGACATAACCCAAATTGCCATACTGTTTCTTGGCATGCCCCCAACGATCACGCACGATGTGTGTCGGCGAACAACCGGCAGGGTAGCCGTATTTATCCTTTAGCAGGTAGATTGTCTTGCTTGCCGGCCCTGGTTCAACGAGATCAAGAACGGCCGTGTCGAACATAAACTGTGTAAAACCGGCACGCTGCGCTGTCTCCAAAACTTCGTCGGCGATACTAAACTTACCTTGGAAAGTCGGTTTGCGCGCATTGTGTGTCATAACAACACAAGTCGCCAAACCGAGCTCCCGCAGCGCTTCAATCTCCGCTTCGCCCGTCTCCGGGCCAATGGAATTAAAGACACAGCGATCCTGCAGACCTAACTCAACCACTTTTTGCGCCCCTGCCAGGCGCACCTTGGCCGTTGTACCATCCACGAAAAAGGGCAGCCCGGTAGGCGCGATCCATTCCACATAGTTGGCCATCGCTTTCGGGCTGCCGCCAATCATGTCGATGATCAGGGGCACCCTGGCCATTTTACATGTCTCGACCATCGCCTCCACAACGGCATACGCCTTTTCCTTGTCAAACTCGCCGGCCTGTTCATCCAGAATCAGGCGATCGCCTAGATAGAAAATGCTGGCTGCCAAAACAGTCGGGTACTCGCCCGGTTGGCCGCCAAGCTTTACCCCGCCGACGTCATAAACCTTTTGTTCAGCTTCAAAAACAAACATGGGTCCCTCTTGAAAATGCCAGGCGCCTGCGCACGTCGTCTGTGCGCGGCGCCTGGTGATGCCACTTAATTAATCCTCCGCCTGCAAACGATCAAGATCGATCGGATAGGTCCCGAAATCTTCCAGCGCCTGTGTAAAGGCGTGGATGTTTTCCGGCGGTGTGCCCATGGGGATCATATTAGGCACAATAATGCAGCCACCATTGCACGGGTAGAGTCCTTTGATCACGTTCTTTACTTCGGCGCGCACTTCGGCCGGTGTGCCGGAGAACAGCACTTCATCCTTGAGACCGACGAGATAGCTGGCGCCAAGGCGATTTGCCGTCTCGCGGAAAAGCTGTAGGTCATTCGAGGGCGGCGTGTAGTAATCAGGGGCCAGATTCGTGACAATGAACGAGCCCGTATCCACGCTCTTCTCCAGGAACTCGATCCACCCGCCACGACCATTTTCATCCGTATCCCCGGCCAAGCGCAGCCCCCAGTAGAAATAGATGACCGGCGTGGGCCACATCGCTTCCATCAAGGGCTTAATGTACGGCTTTTCAAATTCATAGAGCTGCTGCGGGCTGAAGTTGGGCACCGCATTCCAGGCATCAATCGTGATGAAGAAAGTAACGCCCAGTGATTTCAACGCCGCATACCATTTCAGATTGGCTTTCAGCTGCGTCTGAATAGCGCGATGGAAATTTTCCGGCTTGCGGCGCATCCAATTGAAGGCGCGCTTGAAACCAGCGGCATTGATCGTCTGCGCAAAGGTAGACGATGGGGCAGCCAGGACCGGCCAGCCGCGCTTCTGTGTCAATTCCTCAACCAGATGGCCATATAATTCGACGCGCCGCGGTAAGCGACCGTCCGTAAATGGATTAAACCGTTCCGCCGCTTCTTCCCAGAAATCGAGCGCCTCTTCATCCGACATGTCATCCATCAGGCGGATTTTCACATCGCCGGGCGCATTTTCAGGGAACTTCATGCGCACCAAGCCCATGGCCTCGATCTCTGAGTTCATGGTATCAATGCCTTCGCCAAGCGCCTCGAAGCCAAATTCCTCCGTCCATCGCGTCACAAGTTGCGCGTGGAGTTTCGGATTCTGCTCTACTTCGCGCACGGTATAACCGTAGTAGATAGCAATGCCGTCTGAGAAGAAAGAATAAGTGGGAATGCGATCGCTGTGATTGTTGGTGCCGGCCATGATCGTGCGTTCCATAGGGTTCAATTTTTCGCCGCGATCACGCTTCTCAAGGATCTCTTGCGCCATGCCCATCAAGCCCTGCGCCTGGGCCTCCTTTGGCGGAAAACCGGCCAACGGATCGGAAAACGCTTCGTGTTCTTTCACGGTTTCGACCGGCCAATCGACCAGTGATGTACTTTCGGGACGTGCCATTTTCAATATCCTCCAATTCCCCCGGGTGGGGGCTAACGCCAATCAGACAACCTTTACGCGGCCGCCGCGGCCGAAACCTAAATCATCCTGGTCATCATCGGGCTCAATGCCCATTATTTCATTGACCAGATCAATCAATCCCCAGGCATCATCCGCGTAGCCATCCGCCTTGGCCACATCCATGGCCCAGCGCTCATTGACAGCCACGCCCCCGGCCAGGAGCTTCATGTTTTCAGCCAAGCCTTCCGCACGCAGGCGTTCAAACACGGGGGGGATCTGAATCATGGTCGTCGTCATATAAGAACCCAGACCGAGGATGTCAGGCTGCACCGCCCGCACCTGCTCAACTATCCAATCAGGATCGTTGTCCACACCGAGATCGATCACTTCATACCCCTGGGCATTGAGCATGGAAATGCAGATATTCTTACCGATATCGTGCACATCCCCTTCCACTGTGCCCATCATCACCTTGCCCTTGGCTTCAAGTCCCTTCATCGATTCCACGATTCTGGGCATGACAACGGCCAGACCAACTTTCATTGCCTCGCCGGCCAGCATCAACTCCGGCAGAAAGAATTCACCCTCATTAAAGCGCTCGCCCGCGCGGCGTACGCCCGCGGCCATGGACGACTTGATGATGTCGGCCGGATCATACCCGGCATCAAGCGCCTCCTGCGCGTATTGGGCGGCATCTTCTTCTTCGCCCCACTCAATCGCCTCAGACAATTTTCCATAGATCTCATTGGTTTCAGACATAGGGTTTTCTCCTTGTTCTTTGCTATCTCATTCAATCGGCAAATCATGCGGCAGAAGGCATAGCAGGCAGCAAAATCAGCTTGCCAGCAAGCGCGCTTCAATCTCCTGCCGTAACTCTTTTACGCGTTCGGCCGAATAATCGTTTTCGATTTCGGCGGCTACCGCGCCGGCCACTTCCCCGGCCGTTCCATCTCTTTGCTGCGGCTCACTCCACTGCCAACCAGCCAGATAAGCCTTTGTGCCGATATTGCCCGTATTGGTCGCCGCCGCATCAACGGCCGCCTGGAAACGTCGTGGTAAATTTTCGCGGCGCTCCCCCTCATCATCCTGCGCTTTGATTCCGGTAGGGATGCCGTGCCAGGAAAGGATTTGATATTTCGCCATGATCGTTCAACCTTTATGCGCTGAAGAGAGACCGCCTATCCCCCTTGCGGGCCGCTCATCGCCGCAGGCCATGTGCGCAGTACGATCAACGTTTCATCCGGCGCAATGGCCGTTTGCGGACCATCCAGTTCACGAAAATCAAACTTTCCCAGCAGCACATTCACCGACTCGTCCGTTGCCGAACGCAGGCTGCCATTTACAAACATCAGCTCCCCCAGCTGTGGATACCTGCCCACGAGATCATCGAGGGCCGCACCAACTGTCTGGCCGGAAACCTCTACCAGGGACTCACCACCGGTATGCTCTTGCCATGGGCCAGGTATGCGGATTTTGGGCATGAAAACCTCCTTGTTCAAAAAACCTAAAGGGACAATAAAACAACGATACAAAAATAAAAAACACCGTGGCTCACTGGGCCACGGTGTTTTCTTCTCGCGAGAAAATCACCAAGTCGAGTTCCTGGCTTCCCTCATTGAAAGAGGGTCACAGTTGCGGGACAGCGCTGGAATTGCACCAACTTCCTCGTTCCACTAGGATGTCTATGATGAATTCAGCAGTCTGATTCTCATTTTCTCAAGACCCGCTGATCTCTTTCAGGTGGACTTGAGCATAGATGAAGGGATAGGAATTGAATTACACTGTACGCTATTGTACAATATTGTATAGTATAGTTCAGCGATGGCGCAAATAAATCGCCAGAATGAGTGGAAAACGCGCCGGCGATTCGAGATAACACGCGCTATGCGCTACAATTGAATCAGAAAAACGCTGTCCTTATCCTGATGGAGAGACTTTGGAACTTACTGAACTACTGACCGTGGAGGAAATCTCCGCCTATCTTCGTGTGGCGCCGAACACCGTCTATCGTTGGTGCCGCAGCGGCAAACTGCGGGGCATCAAAATCGGCAAAGAGTGGCGTATTTCACGACCCGCCCTGGATGCTTTCTTGGCGGATCGGGCGGTGAGCGTGCCCCAACGGCCGCTTGAATCCCTGCTGCTGCAGGAACTGACGCCGCCCGAACATATCCTGGTCATGAGCAACGACCCGGCCGAGATCTACGATCTGCAAGTCGATTTTCTGAAAGTCGGCTACCAGGCCGGTTACAATCTCTTCATCGGTCTTTGGTGGCAGTCAGAAGAGATTTTCCAGCAAAAACTACGCGCTGCCGGTCTGCCCGTTGACGAGCTGGTCGCCAACGGCCGGTTGGCCATGGTCGATTTCACAGAAGCGTATGCGCGGGGGGGCCCTGACGATGTCATCGCCATTTGGGTTGAACACGCCCTGGCGGCTGGTGGGCAGAAGTTGTGGGGCACCGGCTCCCATGCCCTATCCGATTGGCAAGGCAACCAGGATGCGCTGATCGTTTTTGAAACAGAGCTGCACAAAGCATTCCACTCGCTGCCGGTCGTAGCGCTCTGCCCGTGCGTTCTAGATCAGGTCGACCAACCCGGCTTCGAGGCACTGATGCGCCTGGTTCCTCACCACTCAAGCGCCCTCTTTCCCGGCAGTCAAGACCCGGTGCTGATGAAAGTAATCGAGTAGGACACGGAGCCTTCTCTCCCCAGCGCCAGGCGGAGGCTCTTCTTTGCGCCGGAGTGACCCATGACCGAGGTCAACCAACTCTACGACACCTACATCTTCGATCTCGACGGCACTGTTTATCTGGGCGGCGAACTCCTCCCTACGGCCGGGGCGACGATCACCACGCTGCGCGAGATGGGCAAGCGCACCCTTTTCCTTTCCAATAACCCCACGCAAACTAGAGAAAGCTACGCCGCCAAATTGACGCGCCTGGGTTTGCCGACGCCGGCCGAGGACGTCGTCAACTCTTCTTACGTGATGGTCGACTTTCTGAAGCGCGAAATGCCCGGCGCACGCCTCTTTGTCATCGGTGAAGAGTCGCTGCGCCAGGAGTTGGCCGGCGCCGGCTTCGGCTTGGTTGATGACGACCAATCGGGAGGCGCCAGCCAGATTGATGCCCGTCAGATTGATGCCCGTCAGATTGAGGGCATTATCGCCAGTTTCGACCGCACCTTCGACTATCAGAAGCTGCAGGTCGCTTTCGACGCCATCAGCCACGGTGCACGCTTTTTCGCCACCAACGGGGATCGCTACTGCCCTGTGCCTGGCGGCGGCCAGCCTGATGCCGCGGCCATGATCGCCGCCATTGAAGCGTGTACCAACAAGAAAGTCGAAGCCATCGTCGGCAAACCTTCGCCGCACATGGCGGAAGCTATCTTGCGCCTCACCGGCGCGCCCGCCTCGCGCTGCATCATGATCGGCGATCGTTTGGAAACGGACATCCTCATGGGCCTCAATGCGGGCATGGCCGGCGCGCTCACGCTCACCGGCGCTACGGCCGCGGCGGATATCGCCGGGGCAGCCATCCACCCTACTTACATCCTCAGGCAGCTGGCCGACTTGCTGCCGGCGCCGGCGGCCGCCCCGCTCTTGTAGCGAAACAGGCAGCGGAGGGAAACCCAACAAATGAAGTGATTGCCGAACAGCTCAACCAAAAGGAGTTTATCATGGAACTTGATTAGTTATTCCGGTAACAGCCCCGGCGCAGTCTGCATATCGACCGCAAGCAAGTGCCTCATTAATTGAGCACTTGTATATTGACAAGATGGTGTCTACGAATGGGCTCGCGCCTGCTGACGGATTCATCCGGCAGGATCCTGCCATTACCCAGATAATTGATAATAATTCATAATAAACACCACGGATAGAGCCACAGCCAACAATGTTTTGGCATCCGGACCATCAACCGTATAATCCCCACATCCACAATCCGAGATGCGAAATCCCATGATTCCACACGCCGACTTCCGCACGCCACACTGCCCCGACTGGGTCAAAGACGCCGTCTTCTACCAGATCTTCCCCGATCGCTTCGCCCGCAGCCCGCGCATGCACCACCCGCGCGGCATTCGCCTCAAACCGTGGGGCAGCCCGCCGGAAGAGCAGGGCTACCAGGGCGGCGACCTGCACGGCATCGTCGACAAGCTAGACTATCTGCAGTTCCTGGGCGTCAACGCCCTCTACTTGAACCCCATCTTCAGTTCCGCTTCCAACCATCGCTACCACACCTACGACTACTATGAGGTCGACCCCCTGCTTGGCGGCAATGAGGCGCTGCGCGAACTGCTCGACGCCGCCCACGGCCGTCAGATGCGCGTCGTCCTCGACGGCGTCTTTAACCACGCCAGCCGCGGCCTGTGGCAGTTCCACCATATCCTCGAAAACGGCGGCAATTCCCCCTATATCGACTGGTTCTTCGTCAACGGCTGGCCGCTGCGGCCCTACAATCACGACGCCGAAAACCCGCACAACTACGTCAGCTGGTGGGATCTGCCCGCGCTGCCCAAGTTCAACACAAACAACCCCGGCGTGCGCGATTTTCTACTCGACGTCGCCCGCTATTGGATCAAGTTCGGCATCGACGGCTGGCGGCTGGACGTCCCCGGCGAAATCGACGATGACCAATTCTGGCGCGATTTTCGCGCCATCGTCAAGAGCGCCAACCCGGACGCCTATATCGTCGGCGAAATCTGGAGCCCCGCCCAGCGCTGGCTGCAGGGGGACCAGTTTGACGGGGTCATGAACTACCAGTTCACCGTGCCCACGCTCAATTTCACCGCCGCGGAGACGCTGCGCCGCGACTATCAGAAAAACGAGTACGATCTGCGGCCCTTCGACGCGGCACAGTACGCCGCGGCCATCGATAAGATGTATGCGCTCTATGATTGGGAAATCAATTTCGGCCAGCTCAACCTGCTCGACAGCCACGACACCGCCCGCGCCCTGTGGATCATGGGCGAAGACAAGAGCGCCCTGCGCCTGGCCCTCTTCCTGCAGATGACGCTGCTCGGCGCGCCCTGCATTTACTATGGCGATGAAATAGGGCTTTCCGCCGCCGATGATCCTTACTGCCGCGCGGCCTTTCCCTGGGGAGATGAAGGGGGTTGGGATACTGATCTCCTAACCAGCTACCGCCGGCTCACCGCCCTGCGCCGCGGCCTGCCCGTTCTGCGCCGCGGCTCATTCCGCTCCCTTTATGCCCAGGGAGAGGTCTACGCCTTCCAGCGCCTGCTCGGCGCGCCGCAAACGGCCGTGCGCCACGAAGCAGTGGTCCTCGTCAACGCCGGCGCCGGCACTGCGGCCATCGACCTCCCCCTCCCCAGCGGCTCAGCCACAAGCTACATCCAGGCCTGGCCCGACGTTGAAGCCGCTTGCAGCAGCGCCGGCGGCCGTCTTTCTCTGACCCTTCCCCCGCGCGCCGGCATGGTTCTTGTCAACGCTTAGGAAACCGGTGCTTCCCTTTCACGGCCCGGGCAAAGGGCAGGTCTGAAAAGCGGCTGCGGGGAGAAAAATAAACGCCTAACGACAACGGCTGCTCCCTATACTAAAATCTTATTGTCGGCCGCATCTACCATTTAACAGCAAACGACAAACCAGGAGCGTAATCCTATGCAGCCAATCCAAGGTATCCACCATATCACGGCCATCGCCGGTGACCCGCAGGCCAATATCGACTTCTACCACACGCTGCTCGGCCAGCGTTTGATCAAGAAAACGGTTAACTTCGATGATCCCGGCACCTACCACTTCTACTTCGGCGACGAAACGGGCACGCCGGGCACAATCCTCACCTTCTTTCCCTGGCGCGGCGCCGTGCGCGGCCGGCGCGGCAACGGCGAGGTAGCCGCCACCGCCTACACCATCCGCCCCGGCTCCGTCGATTACTGGCTAAAACGGCTGGCGGACCACGGCGTCACCCCCGGCGAACGCCAGAAGCGCTTCGGCGCCGATGTCCTGCCCTTCCAGGATGCAGACGGCATGATCGTCGAATTCATCGTCGATGACGGTCCGGCAGCAGTCGATCTTTGGGACGAGGGACCCATTCCCGGGGAACACGCGCTGCGCGGCTTCCACGGGGCCACGCTCTGGGTAGCGGACGCCGCGGCCACGGCCGGCCTGCTGACCCATTCCCTGGGGTACACTTTCGCCGGCCGGGAAGGGCAGCGCAGCCGTTTTCAGGCCGCGGGCGACGGCATCGGCCGCTTTATCGACCTACTGGAAAGGCCGGGTGAGCCTCACGGCCGTCTCGGAGCCGGCTCCGTGCACCACATCGCCTTGCGCACGGTCGATGATGAAGAACAGGCAGAATACCTTGCCGCCTTGCGCCAAAGCGGGCAGCAGGTCACCCCCGTGCAAGACCGCCAATACTTCCATTCCATCTACTTCCGCGAGCCCGCCGGCGTGCTCTTGGAGATCGCCACGGACGCGCCCGGCTTCCTCTATGATGAACCGGCCGCCGAGCTGGGCACCCATCTCAAGCTGCCCCCCTGGCTGGAAGCGCGGCGCGCGCAGATAAGCGAACGGCTGCCCGCAGTCAGAACCTCGCCGGTTTCTCAATCGCCATCAGAAGTCTAAACAAACGGCAAAACTTGCGCGGTTTCCGAACCAACCTCGCCGATCTAAAAAACGAATGAACCCCCGGAGGTTTACTTGAACGAACAAACCACAACACCGAACCCGCACCAGGACAGCCAACTCCTCACCGCGGGCAGGCCGCTCGACGAGGCACAGGCGGCCATGATCCTGATTCACGGCCGCGGCGCCTTCGCCCACGACATCCTCGAGCTGGGCCAGATCCTGGCCGGCGATCAGGTCGCGCTGCTCGCCCCGCAGGCAGCGGGCAGCAGCTGGTATCCCTACAGCTTCCTCGCTCCCCTGGAGGAGAACGAGCCTTATCTTTCTTCCGCCCTGCAAACCGTCGCGGATCTCGTGGACGCGGTTGAAGCGACCGGCATCCCGGCGGAAAAGATCATCCTCGCCGGTTTCTCACAGGGCGCCTGCCTCATCTCCGAATTCGCAGCGCGTAACGCGCGCCGCTATGGCGGCCTGCTCCTCTTCAGCGGCGGTCTCATCGGCCCGCCGGGCTCCCCACGCAGCTATTCCGGCTCCCTGGGAAAGACGCCCGTTTTCATCGGCTGCAGCGACATCGACGCCCATATCCCCCTCGCCCGCGTGCAGGAGACGACAGAAGTGCTCACCAACCTCGGCGCGCTGGTCACCGAAAAAATCTACCCCGGCATGGGCCATACGATCAACCAGGACGAACTGAAGCAGGCGCAGCGGATTGTGTCTGATCTGGTCATTTAATCGCGGTCTGGATCACAGATCCCTGTCGACTGCTTGCTGCCTACTGCTCACCGTCAACCGGCAGCTGCCGCTTCACGGCCAGCATCGTCACGTCATCCGTCGGCTCCCCGCCGTCGATGAAGCGCTGCACGGCCGTCTCTATCGCGGCCAGCAAATCGTCCGCCGCTTCGCCGGCATGCGCTTCACGCAGCGCCCGCAGCCGCGCTTCGCCAAACATCTCCCCCTGCGGGCTGCGCGCCTCCGTGACACCATCGGTGTAGGCGAACAAGAGATCACCCGCGCCCATCGCCGCCCGTTCAACACGAAATTGGGCATCGGGCAGCAGACCGATCGCCGGCCCGCTGGGCAGCAGGCGCTCTTCCTCCCCTGTCTCCCGGCGCAGCACCGGCGGCAGGTGCCCGCAGTTGATATAGACCAGGCTGCCGGACAGTGGATCCAGGATGGCGAAGAACACCGTGGCGAAGATATGGGCATCCATGTGATTGCTGCCGATATAGGAATTGGTCAGGCGGGCTGCGTCCAGCAGCGCCTCCTCGTCCAGGCGGGCCGCCTCCGCGCTTCGCGCCCCGAACCTGGCGTTGCGCAGCTCAAACTGCGTACTGCGGAAAAAATACTGCTGCACGAAAGCGCGCAGCAAACTGCGCAGCAGGGCCATAAAAAGCGCGGCCACCACCCCTTTGTCGCAAACATCGGCGATTACCAGGGCAATACGGCCGTCGGGCGCGGCAAACACATCATAAAAATCGCCGGCAACCTCACGCGCCGCATGGAAACGGGAAGCGATCTCCCAACCGGGCGGCTGCGGCAGCGTTGCCGGCAAGAAACTCATCTGAATAGTGCGCCCAATTTCCAGCTCCCGTTTATAGCGCAGCAGCGCGCCCTCGCGCTGGCGCAGGCGCCTGTTCTGCAGGGCCACCGCCGCCTGCGAAGCGAGCGATTCCGCCACCAGCTGCTGGTACGCGCCAAAAGCGACCGTTTCACCCGTCTGCGGGTCCAGCGCATTGCGCAGCTGCAGGACCCCGATCACGCGCCGCGTATGCAGCGGCACAGTCAGGCAGGAAACGGATCGATAGGCGCTGCGCGCGTCAAATTCCTTCGTTCCTGAAAAATCAAAGGCCGTTTCGGCGTAAATATCGGCGATATTCACCGTTTGCTCTTCATGGACGGCGTATGTGGCCACATTTGCCAACGCCGGCTCGCCTTGCTCATCATAGAGGGCGAGATCAGCGAAAGGGACAGGCACGCCCGACGTGCCGCCGTAGGTCAGGCCTAAAGAATTGACGCGCACCACGGCATACTTCAGTTGATCTTCACCGCTGAGCATGAACAGCGATCCCGCATCGGCGCGGCACAAATCCATCGCCGTCTCCACAACCTGTTCAATCAGGCGCGCGAAATCCTTTTCCGCCGACAAGGCAATGCCCAGCGGCAGAATCACCAGGCGCAAATCGTCGGCCAGTTTTTCGACCTCATCAAAAGCATCGAGGGCATCCAGCGCCTGCTCCTGCAAGCGCTTACGCTGCAAATGCACCTGTAAACGCGCCTTCAACAGCGTTGCGTTGCTCGGCAAGAACAGATAGTCGGCCGCTCCCTTGGCCACGCAGTCACTGAGCAGGGCCACATCTTCCACCCGGCCCATCACAATAACCGGCGTCGACACCTGCGCCTGCCAGCGGCCAAAAAAGGAGGGGGGATCAGCGCACTGCTGCTGCATACGCACATCCAGCAGCACGATATCGAATGCCTGCTCCTGCGCCAGCTTCTCAGCCTGCGCCAGCGAGCCGGTCGTGGTCACATCATACTGGTCCAGTTCACGCAGCGTTTGACGCAGGGCGGAGAGGCTCCGCGCATCCTCGCTGACCACCAGTAAATTCGCATACGTTACAGACATTTTTGATTACGGATTGCGTTGCGGCGTGCGCCGCACAGCGTGCGCCCTGCTACCTGCCAGGCGGGCGAGGCGGGCGGGGTGAAATGATCGGCGCGGGTCATGGGCCTCGCCCGACCGCCTCGCCCAACAAATCGTGCCCCTCTGCTGCGCTGCCACCTTTCCACTATAATCACTTCCCTATCAAAATCACGACCGATCGCGGCCCCACATGTTTCTGCTCCTGGTCATGCAAAACAAGCTCTTCGCCCGGCTCGGCAATCTCCGCGGGCGCGGGCCGCATCGTATCCACGAAGCGCCGCCAACGCAGCCCGGCCGGCAGCCGCGGCAGTTGGAACACATGGCTCTCCCAATGCATATTCATAGTCACGTAAATAAAGGGAGCCGCCCCCTTCCCCGGCGCACCTTGCCCCTCTGCCACCCTGCCACCGCGCTCCGCAGCCCCGTTATCACTGAGCAGGAAAGCGAGCGTGCGGCTGCCCGCCGACCAATCAGGATTCCATGCTTCCGTACCATGCCAGGAAATATCAGGGTAGCCGCTGCCCCCCAAACCGGCGGCGGCGCGCTGCTGAAAATGATGGCGGCGGCGCAGGACGGGGTGGCTGTGCCGGAACCGGATACAGCCGCGCACGAAGCGGTGCATATCCGCTTCACTCTCCAACCGCGTCCAGTCAAACCAGTTCAAGGCATTGTCCTGGCAGTAGGCGTTGTTGTTGCCCAGACGCGTATGGGCGACTTCATCCCCCATGAGCAGCATGGGCACCCCCTGGCTGACGAGCAGGATCGCCAGCGCGTTTTTCATCATGCGCCGCCGCAGCGCGTTGACGGCCGCGTCGTCCGTGGGCCCTTCTACGCCGCAGTTCCAGCTGTGATTATGATCATGACCGTCGCGGTTATCTTCCCCATTGGCCTCGTTATGTTTTTCATTGTAGGAAAAGAGATCGGCGAGCGTAAAGCCGTCATGGGCCGTCACAAAATTAATCGACGCGTTGGGGCCGCGATCGGCAAACATATCCGGCGCGCCCTGGATGAGCTGCGCCATCGCCTGCACCTGGCCCATATCCCCTTTCAAGAACTTGCGCAGCGTATCACGGTAGCGATCGTTCCATTCTGACCAGCGCTTGTAGGCGGGGAATGTGCCCACCTGGTAGAGCCCGCCGGCATCCCACGCTTCGGCGATCAATTTGCATTTCCCCAAAATGGGATCGAAAGCGAGCGCCTCCAGCAGCGGCGGGTTGGCCAACGGCCGTCCCTGCGCATCCCGCCCCAAGATGGAGGCGAGATCGAAACGAAAGCCGTCGATATGGTATTCGGCCGCCCAATAGCGCAGGCAGTCCAGCACCATGCCGCGCACGACCGGGTTGTTGCAGTTCATCGTATTGCCGCAGCCGCTGAAATTCTGGTAACGGCCGTCCGGCATCAACATGTAGTACGTGGCGTTGTCCAGGCCGCGGAAACTAATCACCGGCCCGCTCGCTTCCCCTTCCCCCGTGTGGTTAAAGACCACATCCAGGATCACTTCGATTCCGTGGCGATGAAGCTCTTTCACCAGCGCCTTAAACTCATCCACCTGCATGCCCAGCGGGCCGGTGGCCGCGTAGCCCGCCTTGGGCGCGAAAAAGCCCACGGTACTGTACCCCCAATAATTGAGCAGGGGCTCGCCCGTTTGCGGGTTACGGAACGTATTATCCAGTTCATCAAATTCGTGGATGGGCATCAGCTCCAGCGCATTCACGCCCAGATCCTTTAGATAAGGGATCTTCTCCCGGATCGCGGCGTAGGTGCCCGGATACTTCACCCCGGATGATTCGTGGCGCGTCAGGCCGCGCACGTGCATCTCATAAATGACAAGATCTTCGAGCGGCGTCTCCAGCGGCCGGTCGGCCAACCAGTCGAAATCATCATAAACCACGCGCCCGCGAAAAGGCGGCGGTGTCGTCAGTTCTGACCCGCGCACGCCCCATACATTGCGACCGGTGATCAGCCGCGCGTATGGATCGAGAAGCACGTTCCGCGGGTCGAAGTGATGGCCGCGGTGCGGCGCGTACGGGCCGTCCATGCGGTAGCCGTACTCAATATTTTCGTAATCCAGGTCGAAGACGACCATGGCGAAGACATTGCCGATGCGGAACTCTTCCGGAAAAGGGATCTCCACCAGCGGCTTCGTTTCCCCCAGCTCGTAGAGCACCAACGTACAGCTCGTCGCATTCCCTGAAAACACGGCGAAGTTGATGCCGCCGGGCACGATCGTCGCCCCGAACGGGGACGGCCGTCCGGCGCGCAGCATGAAGTCGCGATCTCCGGTTGAATGCCTGTGAGTGGGATAAATATCAATGCGCTGCATGTTCACCTACCTGCTAATTCTACAACGTCGATGATCGAACGCACAGCGACCGCGGCCGACGCCGCTGCCGGCAACTTGGCAAATCCACAAGGCGGCAGTACATTTGCCGGCAAGGTTACCGTTCATAGAGCGTTTCATCACGGCGCTGTTGGCCGGCATTGTGATCAACGCCATCAGCATCGCTCTCAACTGGAACTCACCTGATTGAGGATCATGTCCGAGCCCTTACTACGCACGAAGCTTTACGCGCCTATTCTTCGCTTCCCGAACCTGGTGCCGCGCCCGATCCTGATTGAGCGGCTCGACGAGGGTCTGCGGCACGGCCGTAAATTGACCCTCATCTCCGCCCCTGCCGGCTGCGGTAAAACAACACTGGCCGCCGCCTGGCTGGCCCATCTAACAGAAGCGGCCCCGCTCGAAGATTCAATCCCCAATCCCCAATCCCCAATCCGAAATCGAACTGCCTGGCTCTCTCTGGACGAAGCGGACAGCGATCCCACGCGCTTTCTAACAACCCTCATCGCCGCCTTACAGACGATCCAGCCCGACCTGGGCGAAAGTGCGCTGGCCATGCTGCGCTCCGCCCAGGCCCCGCCACCGGCGCCAATCCTGACGGTGCTGCTCAATGAGATCGCCAGCGCCGCAGACCCGATCATCCTTGTCCTGGACGATTATCACCGGGTGGACATGCCGGCGGGCGACAGCGTCCTGGCGCCCCTGGTCGAACACCTGCCGCCGGCCATGCACCTGGTCATCACCACGCGCGAAGACCCCGATCTGCCCCTGCACCGGCTGCGCGGCCGCGGCCAGCTGAGCGAAGTGCGCGCCGCCGATCTACGCTTCACGCACGCCGAAGCGGCTCAATTTCTCAACCAGGTGATGGGCCTGGCGCTTTCCGAAGAGGCGATCGCCGCCCTGGAAAGGCGCACAGAAGGCTGGATCACGGGCCTGCAGATGGCGGCCCTGGCCCTGCAAGGCCGTTCTATGCATGGGGAAGAAGACACGGCCGCCTTTATCCGCGCCTTCACCGGCAGCCACCGCTTCGTGCTCGACTACCTGGTCGAAGAAGTTTTGCAGAGCCAATCCGCAGAGGTGCGCGAGTTCCTGCTGCAGACGTCCATATTGAACCGCCTATGCGGCCCGCTGTGTGCACGCGTGCATGGCGGCGAAGCGTACAACGGCCAGGAGATATTGGAAGCGTTGGAGCGCGGCAATTTATTTATCATCCCGCTGGACGATGAACGGCGCTGGTACCGCTATCACCATCTTTTCACCCAGGTCCTGCAGGCGCGTCTTCTGGAAGAGATGCCCGATCGCCTGGCCGAACTGCAGCGGCGGGCCAGCGCCTGGTACGAAGAAAATGATTATTTGGCGGATGCCGTGCCGCACGCCCTGGCCGCCGGCGATTACGAGAGCGCCGCCGGGCTGATTGAGCGGGCACGGCCGGAAATGGAGGGGAACTACCTCTCGGCTGCCTGGCTGGACTGGGTGCAGGAACTGCCGCCGGAGCTGGTAAGCAGCAGACCGGTGCTCAGCGCGGGTTACGGCTGGGCGCTGCTGGACGTCGGCGAACTGGAAGCGGGCGAGCCATACCTGCGCGATGCCGAGCGCTGGCTGGAGAAAATTTCCACGAGCGGCGAACGGGATCCGGAGGTAGTCGTTGTCGACGAAGAACAGTTCCGCTCCCTGGGCGCCTCTATCGCAGCCGCGCACGCCTACCACGCCCTCGCGCTCGGCAATGTGCCCGACACGCTGAAATATGCGCAGCAGGCGCTGGATAAATCGCCGGAAGGGGAATTTCGCTGGCGCTTGGCCGCCGCCTCCCTGCTGGGCATCGCCCACTACACAAGTGGGGCGCTGGAAGAAGCGCAGCAGGCGCTGGGCGGGCTTATGGCCGATATGCAGCGGGCCGGCAGTCATGCAGAAGCGATCAGCCTGGCCTTTGTTCTGGCCGATATTACGATAGTGCAGGGGCGGCTCCAGGAAGCAGAAGACATTTACGAGAAGTCGCTGAAGCTGGCCACAGGCCACGACGGAGCGCCTCTTCTGGGATCATCGGACCAGTACCGCGGTCTGGCCGAGATTTTCCTGGAAAGGAATGATTTACAGACGGCTGCACAGCACCTGCAAACGGCCGCAAAGCTCGGCGAGCAGTCCTCGTTAACGAATTGGCCTTACCGCCTGCTTATCGCCCGGGCGCGCCTGAAGCAGGCAGAGGGCGATCTGGACGGCGCCCTGGCCCTGCTGGACGAGGCACAGGATCTCGACATCCGCACACCGGTGCCTGTGCCCTATCCGGCGGCAGCGCTGCAGGCGCGCATGCGGCTGGCGCGCGGTGAGACGGCCGCCGCCCTGGCCTGGGCGCGCCAGGCGGGCCTCTCTGCCGGCGATGCACCCGCCTACATGCGCGAATTTGATCACCTGACGCTGGCCCGGGCGCTGATCGCCCGCGGCCGCGACGAGCGTTCTCCTGACGCCGGATCTGAAGCGGTGGAGCTGCTGGAGCGCCTGCTGCAAGCGGCGCGGGACGGTGAGCGCGGCGGCCGGGAGATCGAGAGCCAAATGCTGCTGGCGCTGGCGCACCAGGCACAGGGCAGCATGCCGGCCGCGCTTGACTACCTGGCGCGCGCGCTGACCCTGGCCGAACCAGAGGGTTACACACGCCTCTTCCTTGATGAAGGCGAGCCAATGGCCGAACTGCTGCGCCAGGCCGCGGCCCAGGGTATCTCCCCAAACTACACACAGCACTTACTGTCCTCGCTGTCCTTCGCTAAATCCGCAACCCACAATCCAAAATCCACAATCGTTGAGCCCTTAAGCCGCCGTGAACGCGACGTCCTGCGCCTCCTGGCGACGGAATTAAGCGGCCCGCAGATCGCCGATGAATTGATGGTATCTCTGAATACCATGCGCACGCACACGAAGAACATCTACAGCAAGTTGGGAGTAAACAACCGCCGGTCGGCCGTGCGCCGCGCCCGCGAACTTGACCTTCTTTGAGGCTCGCTCACCCCACTATTCACTGTCCACTGTCCACTGCTCTCTGCTCTCTACCCAATCACCCCCTAATTCACCACATCTGGTGAAGACGTCTCACCACATTAGCCTGTATTCTTCTCTCAAGTAAGCCGCACACAGAACGGCGATTGAGGAAGAAACATGGAAGCAAGGGCGCACACAGCAAATGAATCAAACGGCCGGTCGGCCACGTCCGGATTCTATGAAGTGCGCATCAGCGGCCACCTCGATCACCTCTGGGCAGGCTGGTTCGAAGGGTTTGCGATCACCCTGGAAGAGAGCGGCAGCACGCTCTTAAGCGGCCAGGTCGTCGACCAGGCCGCGCTGTACGGCCTGCTGCGCAAAGTGCGGGACTGCGGCCTGTCCCTGGTGTCAGTTAACCAGGTGGCCGTGGACAGTGAACAAGTTGATAGTGAACAGTGAACAGTAATAAGGAGCAAAACGATGAGTAATTTACAGAAGATAGGTGGTGTTTCGGCACTGGTAGAGGCAGCGGCATACCTGGCGGGCATGGTGTTCTTCCTGCTGGTGGTTGATTATATGGCGGTCAGCGACCCTGTTGAAAAAGTGGCCTTGCTGGTCGATAACCAGGCAATGCTATATGCCATGAACCTGTTTATCTATGTCGCATTCGGCGTATTTCTGATTATCCTGGCCCTGGCATTGTACGAACGGTTGAAGGCGACCTCGCCGGCCTTGATGCAGGTAGCGACGGCGCTGGCGTTGATCTGGGCCGGCCTGGTCATCGCCAGCGGCATGGCGGCCAACATCGGCACGGCCGTGGTTGTCGACCTGTTCAGCAGCAGCCCGGAACAGGCGGCGACTGTCTGGCTGGCGATTGAAGCGGTGGCGGACGGCATTGGCGGCGGCAACGAGATCGTCGGCGGCCTGTGGACCTTAATGGTGAGCTGGGCGGCGCTGCGCGGCGGCGCCTTCCCCAGAGTGCTGAACTACCTGGGCCTGGTGGCCGGAGCGGCAGGCGTCGTATCGGCCGTGCCTGTCCTGGCCGAGATCGGCGGCATGATTTTCGGTCTGGGCCAGCTCGTATGGTTCATCTGGCTGGGCATCGTTCTGCTGCGCGGCAGCGCCAGTGAGACCATAGAGGAAGACCGGTTGGCGCAATCGATAAGCTGATCGATAGTGTTGAATTGGGTCAACACTTTGCAAGATCGGCCCAACCTCGAAAAGGTTGGGCCGATCTTGTTGGTTATGCCGAATAACCCCTCAAACAACTACTTGGTGGTATGACGGTAATACCGCTTTGCAGCTATGTTAATTGTGCCCCCGAGGCACAGCAGACGAACGGCCGTTACTTTGCGCAGGGTAACGGCCGTTTTTTCGTGGTATGATCCGGCGCATGAATCGTAACAGCCAAATGAACGACCATGCTTATGTAGACAGTCTGGTCGCGAATAAAGAACTCGACTTCACCTACCGCCGCCGCCCCCTGCGCTTCCAGGTCTCGCAGGAGCTCTTCAGCAGTTTCCAGGTCGATGCCGGCACGCGCCTGCTCCTCAAAACCGTCAGCGATCTCGCCGCTTCCGATCAGGTAAAGAAAGTGCTCGACATGGGCTGCGGCTACGGGCCGCTGGGCCTGGCCCTGGCCGCGGCCGATTCTGCGCGCCGCGTTCATCTCGTCGACCGCGACGCGCTGGCCGTCACCTTCGCACGGCATAATGCGCGGGTCAACGATCTGTCGAACACGGCCGTCTACGGCTCACTCGGCTACGACGACGTCACAGAGCGCGATTTCGACCTGCTGCTCTGCAATATTCCCGGCAAGGTAGGCCGCCCCGTCATCGAAAGCCTGCTGCTTGATGCGCGCTCTGTCTTAAGCCCGCAGGGTGTCGCCGCCATCGTCGTCGTCCCCCCGCTGGCCGCCCCTACGGCCGAAATTCTCGACCGGCCCGATGTGCAGATTCTGCTGCGCGAGCAGGGAGCGGAGCACATCGTCTTCCACTACCGTTTTCTGTCTGATACCGGCAACGGCCCCGCCGCAAACGGCTTCGAGCGCGGCCTCTACGACCGCGGGCAGATGGAGGCCGACTACCGCGGCCTGCACTTTTCCATGCAAACCGTGCGCGGCCTGCCGGAGTTTGATGACCTCAGCCACCAGACAGCAATGGTGCTCTCCGTCCTGCAAAAACGAAAGGAGAAAGGGCAGGCGGTCGACCACGCCCTCGTCTTCAATCCCGGCCAGGGTCACACAGCCGCCGCCCTGTCGCGGCAGCTCTCCCCGCAGCACCTCACCCTTGTCGATCGCGATTTACTCAGCCTGCGCGCATCGCAGCGCAATTTGCAGGCCAGCGGCTATCCCGGGGAGCAGATAACCCTGCTGCACCAACCGGGACTGCCCGCACAAGAGAGCCTGCCGCCTGCCGACCTCATCCTCGGCGTCCTGCGCGACGGCGAAGGGCCGCAGGCCAACCTTGCCCTTGTCGCCCGGGCGTCGCATTTACTCAGCCCGCAGGGAGAAGTGGTCGTCGCCGGCGCATCAACCACGATCACGCGTCTCGAAAAGCACCTCAAGCGCGAAAAGCTGCTCGTCGTCATACAGCGCAAACGCAACCGCGCCAAACGCCTGCTCATTCTAGGGCAGCGAAACACGTAACCAACGAAGATAAGGGGAGCCGCCTGATGTTTTCCAACAAGGGCAATTCTGCTTCAATCATAGTGACCCTCATCGTAACCTTGTTCCTTCTGGCGACGGGCACCAGCAGTTCCGCCGCCTCTGAACAACAGCAGGTCTCCGCGGTCGAGGATCTATGGATCGATATGCGCATCGGCCCGCCGCTTATCCCACTCTTCAACGAGACTGCGCATGAGAACGACATCGCTCGCGTTGAGCACCCCAGCCTGGTTAAGCAGCTGAACGGCATCGAAAACGGCCGCAAAATGGTCATTTTCCAATCCGTTGCTGAAGCGCGCGAACTGCTACCCGACATGGCCTCCGGTCTCGATGTCATTGGCTACAACCTGGAGCACGGGCAGAGGACGCCCGAAGAAGAAAAAGCAGACCCTGTAGACAGCATCCGCCAGATGCGTGAATTGGCCGATGATTACCGCCTGGAGCTCGCCTTTGGTCCCGACCATGACTTCGCCCTATCGCATGGCGTAGAAGCAGCTCCCTTCATTGATATCTTTGTAATGCAGATTCAGCGCCAGCAGACAAATCCAGCCGTCGTGGAAGCGTTCGTTATTCCCCTGGCCCCGCAGCTCCGCGCCGCCAACCCCGATCTGCAGATTTCCGTTCAGGTACGCACCGAGGGGGATGTGCAGGCCATTATAACCCTGCTGGACTCCCTCAAAGAACATCTCGATGGCGTTTCTATTCTTACCAGTCCCGATACGGTAGAGGTTGCCGAAGAACTCATCACCGCCCTGCGTCCCGGCTTACAGCCGGAAGATCGCTACCTCCTCCTGGCCGCAGCCGCCCTTATTGCGGCAGCGATCGGTCTCTATCTTCTACGCCGCAAATCGACAACCAACAATCAAGAATCATGACCCGTTTGCAACTGACGGTTGATTATTGGCGGTTACCTATTCTCGCGCCATCAGGCGGTGCAGCCGCCACCAGGCAAATGTATAGAGCAGCAGGCCGAACAAGATCAGGCCCGCCAGGAGCGTTGCTGCCGGCGGCCGTCCGCGCAGCATAACATCTTGCAGCATCGCCGTGCCGTAAGTCGCCGGCAGCAGCCAGGAAACGACATGCACAGCCGGCAGCAGGCGGTGCAAGGCGATAAAGAAGCCGCTGAAGAAGATGCTGGCCAGGAGCACGATCATTGAGTACTGCACCGCCTGGCTGTCCGTCTGTGAAATCGAAGAAATGGCAAAGCCCATGCCCAACGAGGCATACAAGAGGGCGGCGATAATCACCACGTACCACGCCCACGAACCCAACATGGGCACGCTCAGCAACAGAATCACCAGGATGGTCAGCGCGGCGGCCAGGATGCTGCCGAAAACCATGAAACTAATTGTCTTGCCCAACAAGGTTTGGAACGAGTTAACCGGCGCGGCGCGGAACAGCTCGATCGCGCCGCCTGTTCGCTCGCGCACAATAGAAAGCGCTGCCAGTGTAATGGCGATATGCTGCAAGAGCAGGGAAATAACGCCCGGCACATAGAAATCGATAGGGCCAAAGATGATGGCCGACAACTGCGCCGTCTTGCCCTCAAACGGCCGTGCCAATACGCGCGAATTCACGCCCACGAACCCGGAAAGATAATCATCCATCAACTGCAGCTGCTGCTCCAAAGAGGTCACGAGAACCACTTCCCGGTCAAAATTCTCTTTCGAAGGATCAAATGCCTCCAACTGCTGCAGCACCTGCTCCGCGTCCTCCAGACGCTTAAACGGTGAACCCAACATCTCTTCCTCGGACAAACTTTGCAGCCCTTCAAAAACGGAGAGACTGGAAGAAAGCGCCAGCTGGATCTCTGTGAAGTCCTGCACCAGCACGAGGACGCCTTCCTCCGCTTCTACGCCATTCCCTGCCTGCAGATCGCGGCGCAGATCGATCGCGTCAGAACGCGTTGACTGCACCTTCTCCAGGACACCACCCACCTCTTCCTTGGCCCGATCCAGCGTGCGTATCATGACCAGCCGGTTAACGACCTCTACAAACTCTCGTTCCATCTGGTTGACAAACATCTGCTCAAGCGGATCGATCTCATTGTGGATCATCTCCACTTGCGAATGCTGTCCCGCGCGCACATCGGCGAACGGGTCCGCGGGCGTTACCAGGATCAGATCAGCATCACCGGCGGCCAGCATCGCTTCCGCCTCTGTCTGCGAACTGACCGTGCCCACCAGCGCCACCGCACCGGCCAGGCTGCCCATCATGTCCTGTATCTCGGACTTGATCTGGCTTTCTTCCGGCACGACCAGCACCGTGCGCATCGTGCGCAGGCTGTTGTTATAGCCGATGCCGAAAATCAACAAGATAAGAAAGGGACCCAGGATCAGCGTGGCCACCAGGCGCGGCTGGCGCAGGATCTCGGCCATCTCTTTGCGCACAAAAGAGGAAACCTGAATCAGGAATCTGTTCATCGCGCCGGCTCCGCTTGATCACGCTGCTGTTCCATGATCATCACGAAGACATCGTCAAACGGGGGCACAAATTCGTTGATCGACTCTACGGCGACCTCATATTCATGGCACCACTCCAAGAGCTGCGGAATCGCCTTGCTGGCATCTTCAACCGTGATGCGCGCCGACAATATATCCTGGAAAAGAATCTCCCCCTTCACCAGGGGATGATCCTCCAGGGAGACCAGCGCTTCCAGGCTCATCGGCTCCACGGTATGCAGGTCGATGACGTGCCCACCCAGGGCCTTGTAGCGCAAATTCTCCGGCGTCTCCACCATGAGCAGCTCCCCATCGCGCATTACGCCCACGTAGTCACAGTAAGCTGCTTCACCAACATACTGTGTTGTCACAAAAAGGGTATGGCCGCGATCTTTCAACGTGTGAAAATGGTCCCAGAATTTGCGCCGCAGCACCGGGTCGATGCCCGCCGTCGGCTCATCGAGGAAGATAAGCTCCGGTTCGTGCACCAGCGTGCTGGCCAGGCTCAGGCGGCGCTGCATGCCGCCGGAAATATTGCGCGCCAGTTTCTTTTCGTGGCCTGTCAGCTCCACCAACTCCAGAAGCTCCTGCAAACGCTCTTTACGATCCATCGGGTAACCGTAGATCGAAGCGGCAAAGTTCAGGTTTTCCCAGACGGTCAATTCCGGGTAGAGAATGAACAGCTGCGGCATATAGCCGATGCGCCGCCGGTCATCAGCCTTAAACTGGTCCGGGGTCTTGTCCAGGACCGTAATTTCCCCCTCGCTGGCCCCATAGTTGCCAACCAGCAGGCGCACCGTCGTCGTCTTGCCGCAGCCGCTGGGACCGATAAAACCAAAAATGCCGCCGCGGGGGACATCGAGTGTGATATTCTTCACGGCGGCAATTTTGTCGAAATACTTACTCACCTCGCGCATCTGCACGACAGGTTCTGCATCTTCTGTCACGTAATGGCTCCTGATCGGCTAGTTCTCTTTCGCGATCTCGAACTTATCAATACTCGCGTCCGTACCCCCATTTTCGCCCGCTTTTACAAACAGACCGAAGTAGCGATTCTGCGTGTACTTGCTGTCGCGCGCTGACTCCGCCTGCTCGCGGTTGTTGACCTTCACAGTGATATGGCCCCGGTTGCTGTAATGCACTTCCCACTTGTTCCAGTCATCGGGGGAGGCGCCCTCGGCACGCTCCCACTCTATCAGGTCCTTGCCCTGCTCAATATTGCTGCCGTCATGGCCGTCAACGCGCCGCAGGCGATACTCCATATATTGTTCGCCATTCACGTCACGGTAGCGCACGCGAAGTTCGAAGTAATTATTAAAGCAGCCGTCAACATTGCTGCCCGGGCAGGGAGCGCCCTGCCAATCGCCGCCAAAGATCGCCCCATACTGCGCTTTGTCTTGGCGATCATGCAGTTTCGCTCTGAAAGTGATGTCATAGGTCGCTGTCGGCCCGGCGATCAACGGCGAAACAATGACATAGGTGTCCTCTGACTTCACCTGTACATCCAAGTAGCCGGCGCCATTGTGTTCGACATCGAAATCCGCGCCATTCTGCCAGCGCACCGCTTTCCAGGGCTCAATGTCCTCTGAAAAGTCCGTTTCATATTCATCGAGCGGCGCGGGCGATCCGCTGACAAATGGCAGATAAGCCAGGGAATCAGCCTGGGGGCCGGCAGCGGCCGTGACCGCCAGCAGCACAAACAAGGCAGCGGCAGCAAGCAGAGCGATTAAGCCTGTAAACGGTAGAATGTGAGAATAAGCTTTGGTTTTCATTGAACAGCCTCCCTAGTTGGCATCATTATACAGGCAACCAATACAAGCCACCACGCACAGGAACGATCCTGTTGCTGCTGTGCAGTTTGCGCGCTGCGGCAAGCGCAGCATATGGGTCATCAGAAAAAATAAGGCGGCTCCCCCACCATGATTTCAACTAATGCGTCTCGAAGTACTCAACCAACCAGTTGTAAACATTTTCCTGGCTGCGCACATTGCCCGGCAGTTCGTTGGCAATGACCGCTTCCACGCGCTGCACATCTTCGACGCTCATAAAACCGAAGGTGTTGCAGATCTTCTGGATCATCAAGCGCACTTCGTATCCTTCTTTGCGGTTGAACATGATCGCATCAGCACGGCGCTTCGTCGGGTCATCCCCCTTCTGGGCATGCCATTCATACGCATCTACGTCGAGCATCTCTTTCAGGACCTTGACCGCGACCAGGTAGGGCGGCAGTTCTCGCGCCTGTTCAATCCAGTAGGCGAGCGTGTCCACCGATGGCATATGTTCGACGATATGCGCTTCTTCGTTCGTAGTAACCAGCAGCCCGGCCAACTCTTCCGGCTCATACTCGGCCAAATCACCGACCGAACTGACGCCGGCAGCTTTCAACAGGCTCACGGACTTGCGGCCCAGGCCACGCACCCGCCCTAGATCCAGGTCATAGGCGATGGCATCAACATCGGCGCGGGTCAACCCGGCTGCGGAAGCGATCGCCGCGCGCCCTTCGGCCGTCGCCGCCTTCTCCTGTAGAGCGCCAACGCTCTTCACATCTGCTCCATGCAGATTAGCAGCGGTGGCGGCACTGATGCTGGGCACGGCGACCAGCATCTCAGCCGCGCTCTCTTTCACATCGTCCGCATGGCCGGCAAGCTGTTCATCAACGGCGTCCTGCGCTTCGTCAATCGCCTCATGCACGTCGGCGACTTCACGCATCATCTCTTCGGGAACGGTGAACCCTTCAACATTTCCACCCAGCTCGGCGATCTCCGCCTTGGTCGGTTCCACCTCAAAATCATCGGCCATCACAGCCAGCGCCGCGCCGCCGTCCTCAAAATGCTTCATCATACGCGCCTTATCCTCATCTGTCATGCCCACCTGTTTGTGGAACAAGGCGCCTGTGCCGGTGCCCAGACCCAAACCAGCAATAGCCCCAGGGATGAGGCCGATGCCGCCGGTCAGCAGGCCGGCTGCCAGGCCGCCGGCCGCGCCAAGGATGGTGCCCCACTTGGCGCCGGTGCCCGCCGCCCGTGCGCCCACTTTGTGCGTCTTCAGCTCGCCATCTTCCAGGGTGACAATACCCATGCCGCCCAGCTTAATATCCTTGCGGTCTTTGTCCCACAGCTTAAGCTTCACGGCCGCGGCATCTGCCTCATCCGCCGTATTGAAGTAGGCGACGATCAAGTTACGATTTTTGTTTGACATTGTTTCTCCTTTTGCAATGTGATAGAAGCAAACCTAACGGAGTCAGGTTTTCAAATTGATATGTGACGGTAAGGTTGAAACGCCCCAAGTAAAACCAGTCATTGGAGACCGGCGGCACGAGTAGGAGCCAATACGATTTTAGTATAGGCGCATAGGCTCCTGAAACGAAAAAGCGCGCGTAGGTTCACGCATTTTTCTAATGCGCATCCAAACGACGCCGTATCCGTCAAGCAGGACCGCTTCCTGCGCGACGGGCGCCAATCTACATCAGCGGGAATGTTGAAACAGCGCATGCACAAGCACATTCTTGGGAAAAGCGCCGATCCTCTCAATGCGGCTGCGCAGCGGATCGGGCACTGTGGCCATGTAGCCCGATTTCGTGAGCAGCGGCGCCACGTCAAAATCAAGTAGATTGCCGGCAAAGAAGGCGGTGACATCGATCACGGCCGTTCCTTCTTCATCCTCAGCGGCAACGGGGAGACTATACAAGATCGCGGGAAAAGCCGACCGCGATTCCTTATTTCCCGGCCGTACACCTACAATGACGCGCCAGACCCACGGAACGATCTTGAAGCTTAAGCGGCCCAGCACCTGTAGAAAAGATCGGCTGTTCTTTATTCAGAAACAGGGTGACGGCAACGCATCCGCAGCATCATAATCGGCAGCCTTGTCCAGTTTGAGCTACAATCAAGTTGTAAACTAGCGTATTCGAGTTCTCCAGACACACAGTGAGCGGCGTACGGTGACATTGTCCGCAACAAAAACAACCTCCGGCGCCAAAGCCCGACCCTTCCTCAAATGGGCGGGCGGCAAATCACAATTGCTAAGGCAGTTTCAGCAGTTCTACCCCAGAGGATTGGCTGACGGATCAATTAAGCGCTACATCGAGCCGTTCCTCGGCGGCGGCGCTGTATTTCTGGACGTTGTCCAAAAGTATTCGATAGCCGATGCAGTCCTTTTCGATGTCAACAAAGAGCTGATTCTCGCCTACCGCGTGATCCAAGAAAAACCGCGGCAGCTCATATCACTGCTTGACGAACACAATCAGGCCTACTTCAAACTCTCCGAAGAGGAGAGGCAGGCATATTATTACGAAGTACGGGACGCGTACAATGCGCAAAGATTCCGCGTAGATTATGACGTTTTTTCTGATGAATGGATCTTGCGCACGGCCAGAATAATTCTACTCAACAAGACCGGCTTCAACGGGCTCTACCGTGTCAATTCAAGCGGCGGCTATAATGTACCATTTGGGCAGTATGAACGCCCGGCAATATTTGATGCAGAGAATATCCTCTCCGTCTCCAACCTTCTGAATAATGTCATCCTGCGCGTCGGCAGCTACGAGGCATGCCGGCGATTTGTAAACGACACTTCTTTCGTCTACTTCGATCCCCCTTATCGCCCCATTAGTAGGACTTCCAATTTCACATCCTACGCCAAAGATAAGTTTGATGATGAAGAGCAAATACGATTGGCCAACTTCTTCGCCCAACTTGCTGAAGAGACGGGCGCGCAGCTCATGTTGAGCAACTCCGACCCCCATAACACCGACCCTGAAGATATGTTCTTCGAAGAGCTGTACAACGGCTTCACGATCCATAAAGTATTCGCCAAGCGCATGATAAGTTCGAATGCCCTTGGCCGAGGCAAGATTTCCGAATTACTCATTACGACCTATTGACCGCCGACCTCCAGTGAGCCGTTGTCTATGAACAGATTTCCTTAATCATCCAGCCGATCCAGATACTCCCTTACGCCGGGCACGGCGCGCAGCCGCGCCTCAAAATAGGTGTTGACCAGGCTGTCGATGTCTTCCTGCATCGCGCGCAGCGCGCTTTCCCAGGCGCTGCCCAAGGAGCGGTGGCCGGTCAGATCATCGCGCAGGCGGATCAGGGCCATCACCAGGTCTGTTTCCAGCGGCCCCTCGGCGGCGGAGATGACGCTGCGGATTAAGTCGTCGACCTGCTGCACAAGCGTCTCCTGATCGATGGCCGTGGAATCGCTGCCCAGATCAATCAGACCGTCCAGAAGCGCGCTGACCTGGTAAAGCAGGGCCGCCGGTTCGTCGAACAGCTCGCGCACATAGGCCGCCTCTTCGAAACGGCCGGTCAGGCGAAAAATATTGTAAAGGCGCTTGCTCACCTTGCCGTAGTTTACCTGATCGCCGTAGGCGTACTTAGCGGCCTCGTGCTCCAACATGGCCACATACTTTTGCAAAGCATCCGGGTCCATTTGCCCCGTGACCTTACAGAACAGAGGAATAGAGTCGGCGTCCAGATAGACTTCCTGGTAGTAGGGATCGATAAAGCCATCAAGGGGCAGGATGGAGCCGTCCTCCGCCTCCCAGGTCGCGTCAAGCATATTGCTTGCTTTGATCGCGCGTGGGAAGCCGGGATCAACGAGCACCCAATCCAACTTGCACCAGCCCGGCTCCTGGCAGGCATAGGTCCAATCAACAGTCAGCGGCTTCCCCTGCGGCGTAAGGGCATCGATATGTCCATCTTCGATCTCGGCCGCGGACCAGGTGAGCGACGCACCCTGCTTCAACAGCTTTCCCCCACGCACCAGCGGCTGCTGCACCGTGCCGAAGCGCACTTCCGTCAGCTGGTAGCCTGGTCCGCTGGCAAACTGCAAGGCTTTGTCGCGAATCACCTTGCCCAGCAGCGCACAGGCCGCGGCCCGGCTGCTGGCCTGGATGTTGACGCGCTCAAAATAGTCGAAATCGCCGGGAAAGGTTTGCACCTGCGATTGGGCGGAGCTGCCGGAGAGGGAGATCGCTGTCTCCACGTGCGGCCGATCCTCAAGCTCCACGATCGCGGCCACGCGGCGCACGCGATCCAAATCAGTGGGATCGAAATCCAAGAGGACCACCCGGTGCCCAAAAACGCCCTGTTCGCGGTCCACCAGCGGCGCGCTCTCGCTCTGATCGATAGCCACCATAGATGTCAGCCATTGAACCGCCTCCGCCTCGTCCATCTCCACGCCCAGCGCCCGCGCTGAGGCCACGATCTGACGGATCTCTTCCCGGACATCCTCATTTTGTGTTTCTGCATTCGTCATGTGGCGCACTCCTTACCGCTGTATTGTCATCCCCCACCCGCGTTTGCATGGTAACCAAGAACAAACAGCGCGTCAATCACTTGGCGCGTCAATAGCTTGACAGCAGGAACAATTTTCTGTTATATTGCTGAGCATATTTGTTTAATTGTTAAACAAATGCCATATAGTTTAACGGGTGCATTGGGGGCATGCTGTGAAACCTATAGAACGGCCGGAATCACTCGCTGCGCGGGTCGCCAAGACCCTGCGTGAAGAGCTGCGGGAAGAGTATGTTGTCGGCGGGCAGCTCCCTTCAGAACCGGACCTGGCGGAGCAATTTGGCGTGAGCCGGGGAACCGTCCGCCAGGCGCTGACCATCCTCGAAAGAGAAGGCGTTATCTTCAGGCGACAGGGGGCCGGCACCTTTGTCCACTACATCTCGCGCGTACAAACACGCGCCGAACATGCCTACGAGTTCACTGACCTGCTGCGTATCGCCGGCTACGATCCGGCCATTCGGCTCGTTTCTTACGACTACGTCCCCCTCAACGAAAAACTGGCTGCCCAACTAGATGTATCTGCGGATGCACAGGCACTTGTCGTTCGAAAACTCTTCCTGGCAGACGGCCAACCCGCCATTTACTGCCTCGATTCAATCCCTCTCGATCTCATCACCCAACCATACAAAGAAGAAGAACTCGGCCTGCAGATTTTCGATTTTCTCAAGAAATACTGCGGGCAATCCACCGTGCAGAACCTGGCCGAGATCATTCCCGACATCGTCAATGAGGAGCTGGCATCTTTGCTGGCCATGAAACCCAACCAACCTTTGCTGCGCATCGACGAAATCGGTTACAACGAGGAAGGAAGGCCCATCATCTTCACCAGGGCCTACTATAAAGAGATGTTCATTCGCTTTTCTTTGTTGCGCAAAAGAATCTAGCCGCCCGATGTGGCCGAGAGAACTAGCTGCGCATATAGGAGGTACTAGGAGCAAAGATTGAGACCTATCAAAAATATCCCATCCTAAATTACGAATAGTTGTTAGGTAGGAGTCCCTCCCTCTCAACGCCAATCGAGGAGAAATACAATGAGAAAAATCGTATTGTTCTTACTGCTGGCAACAGCGATACTGTTATTGGCTGCCTGCGGCGGCGAACAACCGGCGGCAGAAGCGCCTGCAGCAGAAGCGCCGCAGAGAAGCCGCAGCAGAAGCTGGTGAAGCGTACCGCGTGGCGCTCATTCTGCCCGGCAGGGCAGATGATGTTTCCTGGAATCAAGCCGCTTTCGAAGGCATGAACTGGGCCAAGGAAAATGTCGGCGTAGACCTGGACGTGACCGTGGTCGAGCAAGTCTACGATGTGGCCGATATCGAACCGGCGCTCATAGATTATGCCCAACAAGATTACGATCTGGTTGTTGGTCATGGCTTTCAGTTTCAGGAGCCGATCATCAAGATCGCTGAGGAATATCCCGACGTAGACTTCGCCTTAGGAACCGGCTTCAAGTTGGCGCCCAATGTCGGCGTCTATGACGTCAAGCTGGAGCAAGGCGGCTACCTGATGGGCATCCTTGCCGGTCTTCTAACCGAAAGTGATATTGTCGGCATAACGGGCGGGCTCGATGTGTCTGAAATCCACCGCGGCCACGTTGCTTTCAAGTTGGGTGCAGAAGCCGTCAATCCTGACGTAACCGTCCTAAACTCGTTTGTTGGCGATTTTAACGATCTTTCCGGCGCGAAGGAATCAGCGCTCAACCAAATCAATGCCGGCGCCGATGTACTCTGGCAAAGCGGTGACGGCATCGGCATCGCCGTCCTCAACGCTTGTGCCGAGAAAGATGTGGTCTGCATGGGCAACAACGCCAATCAGAATGCAATTGAGCCTGAAAACACGGTCGCCAGCAATGTCTATGCCTGGGGACCTATGTTCGTCCAGATGATCGAGGAAAGCATGGGCGGATCCTACGGTGATAAGCATTATTGGATTGATTTTGGCAATGACGGCCAACAAACTATCTTAAACGAAGCGCTCTCCAATCTCATCACGCCTGAAATTCAAGAAAAGCTGGATGAGGCGCGGCAGGGCTTTATCGATGGCACACTAGATCTGGGCGATCTTGATGCCATTGCCCTTGAGGAATAACCGCTTGCTTTGTTGCTTGCGATAAATGGCGAATTAGGAGGCAGATAGGCGCCTATCTGCCTCCTCTAGAAAGCCGTTAGGTTGATAACCATGCCGCATAATCTTGCCTTACGGATGAAGAACATTACCAAGCGCTTCCCGGGCGTCCTCGCCAATGACAGCGTAGACCTGGATCTCCGCGCTGCTGAGGTTCATGGACTGCTGGGGGAAAATGGCGCCGGAAAGTCAACCTTGATGAATGTGCTCTTTGGCCTCTACCAGGCGGATGAAGGCGAGATCTTTATCAACGAGCTGCCGGCAGCGATAGCGTCTCCAGCCGATGCGATTTCTTTGGGCATCGGTATGGTTCACCAGCATTTTCGCCTCGTACGGCCGTTTACAGTCACGGAGAATATAATCCTGGGCATCAAGGATGGTTCCCCCATCCTCGACCTAAAGACAGCTTCGCGCCAGGTTGCCGAAACGGCCGAACAATACTCTATCAAAGTTGATCCCCTGGCCCGCGTGCAGGACCTTTCCGTCGGTGAACAGCAGCGGGTAGAAATCCTCAACAGCCTCTATCGCGGCGCCAACGTCTTGATTCTGGATGAGCCGACGGCTGTGCTGACTCCTCAGGAAGCCGACGACCTCGTCTTCGCGCTGCGCGACATCGTCAAACAGGGCAAATCTATCGTCTTCATCAGCCACAAACTGGAAGAAGTGATGAAAGTCACCGACCGGGTTACCGTCTTGCGTTCAGGGAAAAAGGTCTTCGAATCCTTAACCGCCGATACCAATATCAATCAACTGGCCCAAGAAATGGTCGGCCACCAGATAAGCGAATTAGAGAAAGACGAGACAGCCTATGTCCTCTCCATCGCCGGCGCCGGCGAGACGGCCGGGCAGCCGATCCCCCACCAAGAATTCGAAGCAGAAGAAATCGCGTGTGAACTCAAAGTTAGCGGCCTATACGTCAACGACGATCGCGATCTACCCGCCGTTGTAGACATGAACCTAACGATTATGGCCGGTGAAATCCTGGGTATCGCCGGCGTAGATGGCAACGGGCAGAAAGAGCTGGCCGAAGCAGTTACCGGGCAGCGTCCGCTGCTCAGCGGCCAGGTTTGGGTTGCCGGTCAAGAAACCACGGCCTGGACAGCCAAAGAGTATATCGCTGAAAACGTAGCTGTCATTCCCGAGGACCGGCAAAGCGAAGGGCTTATTCTAGACTTTGACCTATCACAAAACTCCATACTTAAACTATTCAAGCGCGAACCCTTCTCTAAACGAGGGCTGCTCCAATTCGCCGCGATCGATAGTTTCACCGAAGAACTCATTGAATCCTTCAATGTCAGCACGCCGGGCCCCCACGTAGAAGCCGGCACCCTATCCGGGGGCAACCAGCAGAAACTCATCCTCGCCCGAGAACTCAGCCAATCCCCCGATCTGATCATCGCCAACAAACCGACGCGCGGCCTGGATATTGGCGCGACAGCCTACGTCCACCAGAAGCTGTTTGACGAACGGGCCAGAGGGGCCGCCATCATGCTCATCAGCGCGGATCTAGATGAAATCTTCGCCCTCAGCGATCGCATCCTGGTCATTTATGACGGGAAAAACATGGGGGTGCTGCCCGCCGATCAGGCGGATCTGCAGACCATCGGCCTCATGATGGCCGGCACGCCTCTATCCACGCTCACCAGCGAATAGGAGTACGAGATTGGCCACCATTACAAATCAACTGCGGTCGACAAATTGGAGAGGAATCTGGCGCCGGATCGCGCCCGCCCTTTTCTCCCTTATACTGGCCCTGCTAATCGGCGCCCTGCTCCTCTTGGCCAGCGGGCGCAACCCGCTGGACGCGTATGCGAGCCTCATCTCAGGCGCATTTGGAACATGGCCGCGATTTACGGAGACATTGGTCCGCGCAACCCCCTTCCTCATCCTCGCCATCTCCGTTTCCATCTCCTTTCGCTGCGGAATCTGGAACATCGGCGCCGAGGGGCAACTTATTCTAGGGGCCATTGCCTCCACCTGGGCCGCGCTGACATTCAACTCGCTGCCACCTTTTGTCTTGCTGCCGCTCACACTTCTGGCGGGAATCATCGGCGGGGCGCTCTGGAGCGGCATCGCCGGTGTCCTGAAGGCCTACTTCAATGCCAATGAAGTGATCACCACATCCATGCTCAATTTCATCGCCGTCTATCTGCTCGCCTTTCTAGTCAATGGCCCGCTCATGGATCCACAAGGGTTCAATTTCCCGCAGTCCCCCTTGATTAATGAATCCCTTGAACTGCCTCGCCTGTTGCAAGGGGGGCGGCTGAACGTCGCCTTTCTAGTCGCCCTGCTTCTCGTCGCTGCCGCGATCATCTATTGGCGCAGCACGGCCGGCTTTCAAACAGAAATCGTGGGCGCAAGCCGGCGTGTGGCCAGGCACGTGGGGCTCAATGTCACGCGCACAATCGTCATGGTCACCGTCATCAGCGGCGCCATCGCCGGCATCGCCGGCTGGGGCGAAATCTTCGGCATCCATTACCGTCTCATCGACGCCATCGCTGTGGGGATGGGCTCGCTGGCCGTCGTCGTCGCCCTGTTGGGTGAATTACACCCTCTGGGAATGGTTGTCGCCGCAGTCCTCTTCGGCGCGCTGGTCGTCGGCGGCAGCGCCATGGAGCGCAATGCCGGCGTGCCCTTCGCCCTGGTTGACGTCATTCAAGGCGTGATCATCTTGCTGGTCCTGGCGCGTTCCTACATCTTTGGCGGGAGATCCGCATGAACACCGAACTTATCTCGACGACATTTGTCATTGGCATTCTAGCCGCATCCATTCGCCTGGCAGCCCCGATTCTCCTGGCCGCTATCGGAGAACTCTTTACTGAGCGCGCCGGTATCCTCAATCTAGGCTTGGAAGGCACCATGCTCATGGGCGCCCTTGGCGGTTTTCTCGGCGCTTTCTGGTCCGGCAATTTGTGGGTGGGTGTCTTCGCTGCCATCTTTACCGGCATCCTTTTTGGCTTGTTAATGGGTGTCATGAGCATCACCGTGAAAGCAAACCAGGTCGTCGCCGGCCTGGGGATAACTATTCTGGGCACCGGCTTATCGACCTTGCTCTTCCGTCTCTCCTTTGGTTTGCGCAGCACGCCCCCTACCCTGGAGATATACCCAACGATCTCGGTGCCCCTTTTCAACCAGATCCCGGCCCTTGGTCCGATTCTGTTTGAACACAACATACTTGTCTACTTGGCCCTTCTGCTGGTGCCTATTTCCGCGTTTGTACTCTATCGAACGAAATTTGGTCTGGCCATACGCGCTGTCGGCGAAAGTCCGGACGCGGTGGACACACGGGGACTCAGTGTTGCCCAGCTTCGTTATGCAGGCTTGATCATTGGCGGCGCCCTCGCCGGTCTTGCCGGTGGCTATCTCGTCTTGGGCAGCCTAGGCTTGTTTTGGACCAATATGACCGCCGGGCGTGGGTTCATCGCTATCGCCGTCGTCGTCTTTGCCAAATGGGACCCCTGGCGCGCACTGCTCGGCGCCTGGGTGTTCGGCATCGCCTCGGCCCTGCAAATTAGCTTACAAACAGTCAGCGTGCCCATCCCTTCGGAGCTTCTATTGATGCTGCCCTATATTATTACCATCGTTGTCTTGGTGATCGTTTCCCGCCGCGCCGAGTTCCCGGCAGCCTTTGCCGTTCCCTATTATCGTGGTGGAGAGAAATGAGTGGAGAAAAAAGCATGGACCTTGTCATACGCAATGGACGATTAGACCGTACCGGTGAGCCGGTTGAAGTAGGCATCAGCGACGGCGTGATCACGGCCGTCGCTTCTGCCGGACTGCCTGGGGGCAGCAAAGAGATTGACGCCGGCGGCGGGCTGATCTCGCCCGCCCTGGTGGAGCCGCACTTCCATCTCGAAAACGCCCTCATCTGGGACGGCGCCCTCAATCACAGCGGCACCTTATACGAAGCGATCGCGGTATACGGCAAAATAAAGAAGGACATGGACCTGGATGACCTGGTTCGCCGCGCTTCCATTGCCCTGGAAACGGCGATCAGCTACGGCGTACAGTGGTTTCGCAGCCACGTGGATATCGATAACACCGCCAGGCTGAACCTCTTATCCGGCAACCTCGCCGTGCAGGAGAAATTCAAAGAGTTGATCGATATTGAGATCATCGCCTTTCCACAGATGGGCATGGCGCGCGATCCACAGATTGTCGATCTGATGTGGCAGGCGATGGAGGGCGGCGCGAACGTCGTCGGCGGCATGCCCCATGCCGAACGGGACATGGATGACGCCGCGCGGCACATCGAGATCGCCTTTGAAATGGCCAGGAAGTATGACGCGGACATCGACATGCACATCGATGAAACGGATGATGCGTACTGGCACAGCCTGGAACTGCTGGCGGAACAAACCATCGAAAACGGCTGGCAGGGGCGTGTCTCCGCCGGTCATTGCTGCGCCATGTCCGCCTGGGATGACGCGATGGCGGAGCGCATCATCGAGAAGGTGGCTCGCGCGGATATCAACGTTATCACCATGGCGCCCATCAACCTGATGCTCGAAGGGCGCGCGGACAAGCATCCGAAACGGCGCGGCATCGCCCGTGTCAAGGAACTGCTGGAAGCGGGCGTCAATGTTTCCTGCGGCCAGGACGACTTACAAAATATGTTCTACTCCTACGGGAAAATGGACCCGCTGGAAGTCGCCCTGATCACGGCGCACGCCGCGCATATGAGTTCCCCGGCCGAAATTGAGGCAGCGTTTGCTATGCCGCGCTATCACGCGGCGAAGAACTTCCGGCTGGCGGACTACGGCATCTATGAAGGCGCGCGCGCCAACCTGGTCGTAATCGACGCCAACTCGGCCGTCGATGCCCTGCGGCGTCAGGGGGACAGGCGCTTTGTCATCCGCGACGGCCGTGTCCTCACGGAAACTGAAACACACATCCAGCGCCATTACGCCGCTTGAGCGTACGCTGCCTGGTAAACGATTCACGGAGAGAGACCTATGTTACAAGAATTTGGCTTTGACTCCCCGGCGACGCTGGAAGAGGCCTGCCGCTTATTGGCAGAAACCGGGGGACGCCCCATCGCCGGCGGCACCGACGTCATCCCCCAGATGCGCGACGGCCGTTTTCAGGCGGGCCACCTTATCGATCTCGGCCGCCTGGACGATCTCAACTATATCAAGCAGATCGAGGGCAGAATCGTCATTGGCGGGTTGACCACCTTTCGCTCGCTGCTGGACTCTGAACTACTAGAGGCGCAAGCGCCCGCTCTCGTGCAGGCCGCGGCGCTTGTCGGCGGCGTGCAAACACGCGCACGGGGGACTCTGGCCGGCAATCTCGCCAACGCTTCCCCGGCCGGGGACACGCAGCCCCCTCTGCTGGTTCTCGATGCCCAAATAACGCTCATTTCCGTCGACGGCCAACGACGCCTCCCTCTGGCAGAGTTCCTGGTTGGCCCGGGGAAAACCCTCCTCCAGCCAAACGAACTGATCCAGGAGATCTCGTTTGCAGCAGCACCCCCGCGCAGCGATTCTCTATTCATGCGCCTGGGTAACCGGCGGGGCATGGCTATCGCCGTTGTCAGCGTCGCCGCCTACGTGCGCCTTGGCCAGAACAACGAAGTCGAAGAGGCGCGCATCGCCCTCGGCGCCGCTGCGCCCACGGCCGTGCGCTGCCCCAAGAGCGAATCCATTTTGCGCGGCCGGCAGCTTACGCCTGACGCAATCAACCAAGCTGCCGATCAGGCGGTTGGAGAGTGTTCGCCCATTGATGATATACGCGCCTCTGCTGCTTACCGGCGTCACGCTGTGCGCATCCTCGTGCGCCGCAGCCTCAGCGCTCTAGCCGCCAAGTAACTCTCTTGGAGAACCCTATGACGAAAACAATCGACCTTCAATTAACCGTAAACGGTAAAACGCAGCAGATCACCTCCGTTCCGCAGAAGACGCTGCTCGAACTCTTGCGCGAAGACCTGGACCTGATGGGCACCAAGGATGGCTGCAGTGAAGGAGAATGCGGCGCCTGCACCATCTTGCTCGATGGCCAGCCGGTCAACGCCTGCCTCGTACTCGTTGGGCAGGCAAACGGCCGTTCCATCCTGACCATCGAAGGAGTGGCCGCCAAGGGGACGCTGCACCCGCTGCAGCGGTATTTCGTGGAAGCGGCAGCCGTCCAATGCGGCTTTTGCACCCCCGGGCTTATCATCTCTTCCTTGGCCCTGCTGGAGCGGAATCCAAACCCCTCCACGGACGAGATTCGCAGCGCATTGGGTGGGAATCTATGCCGCTGCACAGGATATACCAAGATTGTCGATGCCATACAGCTGGCCGCAAAGGAAATGAGTCATGAGTGAATTCTCAATTGTCGGACATTCAGTCATCCGTGAAGATACCCTTGCCAAGGTCACCGGTGAAGCGCGGTACGCCAGTGACGTAGCGATGCCCGATATGCTGCACATGAAAATTCTTTTTGCCGGAAGGCCCCATGCCTTGATCCTCAGCATCGATACCAAGGAAGCAGTAGACAGCCCCGGCGTTGTCGCCGTATTGACGGCCGCAGATGTGCCCAGAAACATCAGCGGGCTGATCACCCAAGATCAGCAGGTATTTTGCGATCACAAAGTGCGTCATGAAGGGGATCAAATTGGCGCCGTGATCGCGGAAACGGCCGCCCAAGCAGCAGCAGCGGCCAAACTGGTTCGCGTCGAGTACGAGGATCTGCCGGTTCTTGACGATCCGCTGCAGGCGCGGGAAGAAGGACAGCCTCTCGTTCACGAAGGCAAGCCAGGCAATATCTGCCACCAGATCCGCGTGCGGCGCGGTGATGTTGAGTCCGCTTTTGCAGCCTCCGACATCATCATCGCCCATGACTACTATACGCCGATGCAAGAACACGCCTATTTAGAACCGGAAGCGGGCATTGGCTACATCGATGATCAAGGGCGGGTCACGGTCAGAACTTCCGGACAAAACAATCATGACGATCTACGTCAAATCTGCGCGGCACTCGATCTCCCGCAGGAACAAGTGCGCGTCCTCTACGGCGCCATCGGCGGCGCCTTTGGCGGCCGCGAAGACGTTTCCGTGCAGATCGCCCTCGCCCTCGCCGCCTGGAAACTCCAACGTCCCGTCAAGACGACCTGGAGCCGCGAAGAATCGATTCTTGGGCACGGAAAAAGGCACGCCATCACCATCCGCCATAAATGGGGCGCCAAAAAAGATGGGACCCTTCTCGCCGCCGAGGTGGAAATAATCACCGACGCCGGCGCCTACAACTACACCAGCGCCGATGTGCTCAATAACTTCCGCTACGCCGCGGTCGGCGCCTATGAAATCCCCAATGTAAGCGTTGACGGCTACGCTGTGCACACAAACAATGTGCCCGGCGCCGCTTTCCGCGGCTTTGGTTCTCCTCAATCCACTTTCGCCTCTGAACAGCAGATAGATCGCCTGGCTGCGGCTCTGGATATTGATCCCATCACGATCAGGGCGCGCAACTGCCTGCACAATGGATCCATCCTACCCACCCAGTCAGAAATCCCAGCCGGCGTAAGCTTACCCAAACTATTAGAAGCGTGCGCCTTAGAAATGGGCGCCAAGCGGCAAAACGGCGCCTGGACACTGCCCAAACCAGAGACCGGCAAGCCCCACAAACGAAGAGGCGTTGGTCTGGCGGTGGCCATGAAGAATTCCGGTTTCGGTTGGGGCGTTCCCGAAGGCAGTGATGCCCGCGTCGTCCTCCATGGCCGAGCAGAGATTGAAAAGGCAGAGGTCTTTACCGGCGCGACCGATGTCGGGCAAGGGACGCATTCCGCCCTGGCCCAAATCGCCGCCGAAGTATTGGCGATCCCCTTTGAGCGCATCGAAATGGTGACCAGTGACACCGCCACCAGCGGCAATGCCGGCGCGGCCTCCGCCTCTCGTTTGACCATGTTTGCCGGCAACGCCGTACGGCAGGCCGCTGAAGAAGCAAAACGAGAATGGGACAACGAAGAACGCCCCGCCTCAGGCGGCGGCTGGTGGGACGCCCCGGCGACCACGCCTGCGGATCCTGAAACAGGCGCCGCTTTCAATGCCGTCAGCTACTCTTTTGCCGCCCAGGCGGTGGAAATAGAGCTGGATATCGAAACAGGTGAAATTGAGATCCTCTCCGTCATTGCCGTCCACGATGCCGGCAAACCGGTCAACCCGGTCCAGGTGGACGGCCAGGTGGAGGGCGGCCTTATCCAGGCTCAAGGATGGGCCATTACTGAAGATTTCACAACCAGTGCCGGTCATATCCAGACAGACCGCTTCAGCACCTATCTGATTCCCACGGCAATGGACGCCATACCGCACATCAAGAGTCTCTATATAGACGTCCCTGACAATGTTGGCGTCTACGGCGTGCGCGGCATGGGCGAAATCGGCTTTGTGCCCCTGGCGCCGGCGATCGCCTCTGCGATTCACGATGCCACAAATATATGGTTTGACCGATTACCCTTGAAGCCGGAACGGATCGCCGGCGGGCTGGCCGAGCAATGGTCCTGAGGCGGCGCGCGGCCTATCTCATTTTCCTTTTTCTGCTTATGGCGGGGACGGTCGCCGCTTGCCGCGAGGACGCGGCCATCAGCGGCCTATGGCGCAGCGCGCCTCCCGTTTCCCTCTTGTACGAGTATCGGGATGATGGAACGGTCTTCCTCTACAAAGGGGATACCGCCTATCAGGTTTTTCGCTACGAATTGAGCGGCGACAACTCAATACGTCTTTATGACGGCATGGGACGCAGACAAGAATTTGACTATCAAGTCTTGGGCGACACCCTTACCTTCTACCATACAGGGAAAATGGATGAAGTAACAGAAGTAATGACCAGAGTCAAACAGTAACTTGCCTGAGGCTGCGCCGCAATCACCTCAGGCATGAAGGCGCTCACGATGACAAGATCGCCGTCTTCTGCGCGGCCACCGCCGTTCATAGAGACCCAGATCATTACCGAATTGTGCTATAGAACTTCTTTTTCTTCCCGCCCGTCACTCACTTTGCAAGCGTACTATTGTGGCGTACCATTCACTCTGTCGTGCAAAGGATCGACGGATCATGACCATTACCGTCAAACAGGCATTACAAATCGGCGGCCTTGAGGAAGGACGACTGCTGGCCGGTGAAGAACACCTGGACAATATCATCCATCACGTCAACATACTGGAGGCGCCCTGGGAGCCTTTTTGGCAAACGCGCGATCATCTTTTCCTGACCAGTTTCTATGCCATGCGCGATGATGTTCCCTTGCAAGTAGCGACCGTCAAAGCCCTGGCCGAAAACGGCTGTGCCGCCCTCGTTTTTCAAACCGGCATTCAAGAAGCCCTCGATCCGCGCGTGATTGCCCAGGCAGATGAATCGGGACTGCCGCTCATTGAAGTCGCCGAAGAAATCGACTACCCCACCATTATCACCCCGCTTGTGGGGGCGATCACGCGCGAAAAAACATACCTCCTGCAGCGCTCGCAAGAGATCCACCGGCGCCTGACGGGCCTCATCCTTAGCGGAAATGGCCTACCGGCCGTCGTCGATGCCCTTTATGAGCTGATCCAACGGCCGGTGGCCATTGTCAATGGCTGGGGCGACCTTCTCGCCGCCGCGCCCGCGCACGAAATCGAACAGTTCCAGGCTCACCAAGAGGATCTCCTACAAGCAATGGCTCAGCCCGCCCGTCAAGCGCTCGTCTGGCATCAGACAAACGGTCGCTGGCTGGCGCCTCTCGCCGCCGCCGAACAGGGAGAGAGGGAAGGGTTTCTCCTCGTCGCCGATGCCCGGCAAGAAGCAAACAAGCTGGACCTGACGGCGATAGAGCAGGCGGCCACCGTGGCTTCTTTAGAGTTGGCCAAGCAGCGCGCTGTGCGCGAAACGGAACGCCGCCTCAAACGTGATTTCCTGGAGGACATGCTCACCGGTGAGTACCGTTCCCTGGAAACACTGCTCGCCCGCGCGCGATCCCTGGGCTGGGACCTGCTGCACAAACGCGCCGTTCTGCTGGTCGATCTCAACCAGTTCGAAACCTATTATCTGCGCCACCTCGAGGAAGGGGAACGTCATTTCCAGCAGATCAAAGGGCGCTTCCTCAGCGCCGTCTCCCGCGTCGTCCTCGAAGAGAACCCCTTGAGCATCGTCGTCGAGCGCAGCGACAGCATCGTCGTTATGCCCCATTTTGCGCCGGAAACCCCCTTAACTCAGGCCCAACGCGGCGCCCAGACATTGGCCGAGAAAATCCACGCCGGACTGCCGCATATCCCTGATCCGCAGTTCCCAATCCCCAATCCCACGACCTCCATCGCCATCGGCAACTTCTATGAAGAAGTGCAGGGACTGCGCCACAGCTACCAGGAAGCGGCGGCGGCTCTGGAGGTGAGCAAGCGCCTCTCCGGCCAGCCGGCCATCGTCTGGTATGAAGACATCGCCCTCTATGTCCTGCTCAATCGTTTCGCCAACCAATCCCAGGTAAACCGCTGGCGAGAACAGACACTGGGACGGCTCATCACCTACGATGACAACAATGACACGGAACTCGTCAAAACCCTGGAAACGTACTTTGACGCCAACCAGAACTCGCAGCAAGCCGCACGCGACCTCTTCATCCACCCCAAGACTCTGAAATACCGCCTGCGGCGCATCGAAGAGATCGTGGGCATCGACCCCTTTGCAGGAGACCGCCAGCTCGCCTTCTATCTCGCCGCCAAACTAACCCGCCTGCACGACGCAGAGAATCCACCCGCGGACAATTCATAGCAGCAGATCCCAGCTTGGCACGCTTTGTCCACATTGGACAACTCCCCCCCGAATTTTCATCCATGATCCCCATAGACGTCTCGCCAGAGATAGTTTATTCTGTTACCAGGGGCTGCCATACCGCGGCGCCCGGGAAAGACAATGGCCTTAAAAACCAGTTTAGATGCCCTGACCATGGAAGCGGCCGTTCTCGGCGGCGCCCTGTTGGGCTGTGGAGGCGGCGGCAAACTGGAGGACGGGCTCTACCTGGGAGAGCTGGCCGTCGCCCAAGGGGGCGCCTTTCTCAGTGACGCCAACATCCTGCCCGATCAGGCCATCGCCGCCGTCATGCCTGTACACAGCTCCGGCAGCGACACCCACCAGATCCACCCCCGCCAGACGCACGACGCCGCCGAGATGCTGCAAGCAAATATGCAGAAGCCCATCGCCGCCATCGTCAACGGGGGGCTGGGCGCCGTGGACAGTATCCTCGGCTGGGAGCTGTCCGGCTTTCTGGGGCTGCCCTTGCTGGACGGCGGCCTACCGGCCGCTTACCATGCCGCCTCTCTGCCCAACCTGCTCGCCTACCGGCAGGAAACGGCCGGGGCGGAAGAGTTCACCGTCGCTCTAGCCGGCCGCGCCCATGGTGGCCGGCCGCCGCGCCGGCACCTGTGGCACGGCCGTCCCGCAGAGCTGCAGCAGCAGCTGGCCGCCCTGCCCCACTCAGAAAAAGAGAGTTACGCGGCCGCGGCCGGCCCCATTCTGCCCACGGATCTGCGGCCGGGCGCGGTCAGCCGCACGCTGCATGCCGGGCGCACGCTGCTCGACGCCGGCGACGACGGCGGAGAAGCCACCGTCGCCGCCCTACAGGCCATCCTCCCCTCCCCCTATGCCGTGTTCGCCACCGTAACCGGCCTCAGCCGGCGCGGTCAGGGCCAGGATGCCGCCGGCCACATCCACCTGCGCTGCGCCCGCGGCCGGCCGCTGCAGTTAACCTACGCCCAGCGCTACCAGGAGCTGATCATGGACGGCCGGCAAACGGCCGCCTTTCCCGATCTAATCATCACCCTCGGAATATTAGGAACGCCCCTGACAGGCGAGGAGGTATTTATTGGACAGGACCTTTACCTTATCACCGTACCCCAAGAAGCATAGAACATAGGCGCAAACGCTATTTTTGAGGAGAAGACAATGAAACACAATCGCTATACGATCCCCCTACTCATCACGCTGCTCCTGACGGCTGTTTTCCTGGCCGCCTGCGGCGGCGGTAGCCAGGCCCCCGCCGGAGCAGATGCTCCGGTAGAAGAAGCGGCCCCGACCGAAGCAGCTGCCCCCGCCGGAGCAGATGATCCGGTGGAAGAAGCGGCCCCAGCCGAGGAAGCTGCGGAGCAAAACGTGCTCATCTACGCCCATCCCACCACCTTCCCCGATCTCAACCCCGCCAGCAGTTTCTCCAATGACCTGGTGATCATGGCCAACTGCTACGAGACGCTGACGCACTACAACGCGCCGGGCAGCGCGGACGTGCTCAGCCCCAAACTGGCCACCAGTTGGGAAACCAATGAAGACAATACCGAGTGGACCTTCACCCTCCGCGAAGGCGTCACCTTCCAGGATGGCGAGCCGCTCAATGCCGAGGCGGTCAAAGCCGCCATCGAAAACACGATAGAACTGGGCGCCGGCTCCTCCTACATCTGGGCCCCGGTCGACACCATCGAGGCCGTTGACGAATACACGGTCAAATTCACTTTGATGTGGCCTGCGCCTCTGGACCTGATCGCCTCCGCCGGCTATGCCGCCTGGATATACAGCCCCAAGGCGTATGCGGACGGCGGCAATGATTGGTTCAACGAAGGCAACTGCGCCGGCACCGGGCCCTACGGCATCGAGAGTTTCGAACGCGGCGCGCGCATCGTCATGAATCGCAATGAAGATTACTGGGGCGGCTGGTCAGACGGCCAGTTCGACACCGTCGTTTTCGAGATCGCCGAAGATCCGGTGGTGCGCCAGCAAATGATCGAAGCGGGGACGGCCGATTTCTCCTACGACATCCCCGCCGACAACCTCGATTCCCTCGACGCGCGCGATGACGTCGTCGTCTACACCAACCCCAGCTTCCAAAATCTGGTCGGGCTGCTGAACACGCAGAAGCCGCCGCTGAATGATCCCCTGGTGCGCCAGGCCATCTCCTACGCCTTCCCTTACGCACAGTTCATCCAGGGCGTCATGGGCGATCGCGCTGTCCAGGCCTACGGACCCATTCCCGCCGGCATCTGGAGCCACAGCGAGGACCTGCTCCAATACAGTTATGACCTGGACAAGGCTGCCGAGCTGCTGGCCGAGGCGGGTTATCCCGATGGCGGCTTCGATCTGCTCTACACCTATGCCACCGGCGATCTCGACGAACAGCAGGTCGGCGAATTGTGGAAAGCGGAGCTGGCCAAACTGGGCATCAACCTGGAGCTGCAGCCGATGACGTGGGAAGCGCAGTGGGAATTGGGCCAATCCGATCCCGAAAACGCGCAGGACATCTTTGCCATGTACTGGTGGCCCGACTTCGTCTCGCCCATCAGCTGGCTCTACAACATGTACCGCAGCGAAGATGAAACCTTGTTCAACCTCGGGTACTACAAGAACCCCGCGTTCGACGAGATGATTGACACGGCCGACGCCATCTCCGGCAGCGATCGCCAGGAGGCCACCAATCTCTTCATCCAGGCGCAGGAGATCCTGGTCAACGACGCCGTCTCCGTCTTCTTCTACGACGTCGCCAACACCCATGTCGGGCGCGCCGATCTGCAGGGATACGTCGACAATCCCGCCTACCCGCATGTGCTCTTTGCCTATGATCTGAGCCGCTAGAATTATGCCGATGCCGGGCATTTCCCGGCCGCGTTCTCCGCGAGGAGCGGCCGTGAATGCCCGGCATCGATCGAACGGAGTGCTTGACTGATGTCAGAAAAAATGATGCTCAGCGAAGCGCAAGCTGTGGAGCTGTTTACTTTCTTCATCACCTCCGCGCGCACGCAGCTGGACGATCCCTGCAACTACGCGCCCATGCGCCTCTTGACCGGCGCTGAAAAACTGCGCGACTTCATCCTGGCGCACGCCTCGCCCGAGACCCAGGAAATGCTGGCGGCCACCATCGACAAAACGGAGCAGGCGCAGATCATCATGAATGATTCCGCTGCTTTCCAGGAAGTTCTCGATGATCTATGCGTCCTTGTCGCTCACTACCTGGTACAGCAGAGCGGTCTGCAAGAGAGGCCCGCATGAACAAGCACACACTTGATGTGATCAAATCGCGGCGCGTCATTCGCAATATGACCAACGAGCCCGTCGAACGGGAACAAGTCGAAAGAATATTAGAAGCGGGACGCTGGGCGCCGGTCGGCGGCAACCAGCGCGTTCATCGTTTCCTCGCCATCCAGGACCCAGGGCTGCTGCGCTTACTGCGCATGGTCTCACCCGGCATGTTTCAACAACCACAGGCGATCATTCTCCTTTGTATCGACGCCGATGCTGTCAGGGCCAATCAATTCCCGGAGCATGACGTGACCCCCTTCATTGATCTGGGCACGATCATGCAAACGATGATGCTCGCCGCGCATTCCCTCGGCCTGGGATCCGGCCCCGTGACCTCCTTCAGCAGGGAAGCCGTGCGCGTCATTCTCAATATACCGCCTAATCTAGCGCCCTACCTCATGGTCACCATCGGCCACGCCGCGCCGCAGAAACAGCTGCCCATGCGCGGCAAAAAGAAGGTGACCTGGCAGAGCCTCACCGATTGGGAGCGCTACGAGAGCTAGTCAGCTTACTGCTGATGACCAAGGACGAATCCTATGCAGCGTCTCGACTACATCCTTAAACGGCTGGTGATGGCAGTTTTTGTCCTGCTCAGCGTCTCCATTGTCACCTTCATCATCGCCCGCGTCGTGCCCTCCAACCCTGCCGCGGCCTGGGTGGGCCCCCGCCCTACCCAAGAACAGATCGCCAAGGCGACCATTGAGCTGGGATTGGACAAACCGTTGACGACGCAGTACCTGCGCTACATGGAAGGCATCACCAGGGGCGATCTGGGCACATCGGTGACCACGCGCCAGCCCATCCTGACCGACATCAAAACCTTCCTGCCGGCCACGCTGGAACTCGTCCTGGCGGGGATGTTCATCGCCGTCCTCATCGGCGTGCCCCTGGGCGTTCTCTCGGGGGCTAACAAGGGCAGCTGGCTCGATCACCTTACGCGCCTCGTCTCCATTGCCGGCGTCTCTATGCCCGCCTTCCTGCTGGGGCTGCTCTTGCAGCTGTTCTTCTTCCGCCAGCTGGACCTCTTGCCTCTGGGCGGGCGCATCTCTACCCAGGTTTCCCTCTCTAGTCCCATTGAAACAGTGACCGGCATGTATCTCATCGATTCTGCGCTGACGGGCAACTGGGTCGCTTTTCAAGATGCCTCCAAGCATATTATTCTGCCCGCCCTGGCCCTGGCCACCTATCCCATTGGGCTGGCCATCCGCATGACGCGCTCGACGATGATCGAGGTCTTGAACGAGAAATACATCCAGGCGGCGCGCATCAGCGGCATTCAGGAGCGCACCGTACTCTTTGTCCTCGCCCTGAAGAATGCTATCGTGCCCACGCTCAATGCCCTCGGCCTCGCCTTCGTCTACTCGCTCACAGGCGCCATCCTCATCGAGGTCATCTTCTCCTGGCCCGGACTGGGCAACTACGTCACAAACGCCGTTTTGAGCGTCGATTTCCCGGTCATCGTCTCCGTGACGCTGATCATGACCGTCTTCTACATCCTCATCAACCTTTTCCTGGACATTATCCAAGCGATGATTGATCCACGGGTTACGCTGCAGTAAGGTGGGTGAAGAACGCATGACCACAACAATTCCCGACCTGGAAGTCACCCTAGACGAAATCCCGGCGCGCGCGCAGATATCTGAATACCACCTGATGTGGAACGCCTTCCGCCGCGATCCACTGGCACTGCTCAGTCTTTTCATCCTGCTCGTCTTCCTCCTTGGCGCCATCTTTGCCCCCTATCTCACTCCCTACCCGGAACAGGGGTTGGGCGATCCCAATATCCTAGAAAAGTTCAACCCGCCCAGCCTGCAGCATCCTCTGGGCACGGATTATCTGGGCCGCGACGTGGGCGCGCGCATCTTGTACGGCGGCCGCAGTTCGCTGGCCATCGGTTTTCTCGTTGTTTTCCTGGCCGTGCTCATCGGCGTGCCGCTGGGCGCGGTGTCCGGCTATTACGGCGGCTGGATTGACAACTTGCTGATGCGCATCACCGATATTTTTCTCGCTTTCCCGCCCCTGCTGCTGGCCATTGCCCTGGCCGCCGCCCTGGGATCGAATTTCACGAACACGATGATCGCCATTTCTTTTACCTGGTGGCCCTGGTATGCGCGGCTGGTGCGCTCGCAAACGCTGTCCTTGCGCGAACGCAGTTTTATCGAGGCGGCGCGCAGCATCGGCGTGCCCAATTGGAAGATCATCACCACGCATGTGCTGCCCAATGTGATGACGCCGGTGATGGTGCAGGCGACGATGGATCTCGGGTCGGCGATCCTCATCGGCGCCGCCGTCAGTTTTATCGGCCTGGGCGTGCAGCCGCCAACGGCCGACTGGGGCACGATGATCAGCGTCGGCCGTATATACTTCCTCGAACGACCCTGGTATGCGGGCTCGGCCGGTCTGGCCATCTTCCTCGTCGTCCTCGCCTTTAACCTGTTGGGCGACGCCGTGCGCGACGCCGCCGATCCACGCACGCGCCGCGCGGTTGATATCGGCCGCTAGCCGCTGAGAACTGTTATGCGTGAACCAATTCTGACCATCGAAGATCTCCACGTCCGCTTCGATACCTATGCGGGCACAGTCCACGCTGTGAACGGCATGAGCTTCAGCATGCAGCCGGGCGAAATGTTCGGCCTCGTCGGCGAGTCCGGCTGCGGCAAATCCGTCACCGGCCTGGCCGTGCTGCGCGCCATTCCTTCGCCGGGCAGCATCGAAAACGGCCGTATCTTCTTCGAAGGCGAAGACCTTATGGCCAGGAGCGAGGAAGAGATGCAGGCGCTGCGCGGCGGCCGGATCGCCATGATCTTCCAGGACCCAACCGCCTCGCTCAATCCCGTCTTCACCGCCGGCAGCCAGATCAGCCGCCAGATTCGCCAACACAGCAAACTCAACAAAAAAGCGGCCAAAGCGCGCGCCTTGGAGATGTTCGACGAAGTCGGCCTGCCCGACCCTGAAGGCATCTACCGCGCCTACCCCCATGAATTAAGCGGCGGCATGAAACAGCGCGTCATGATCGCCATGGGCCTCGCCTCCGGTGCGGAGCTGCTTATCGCCGACGAACCGACCACCGCCCTCGACGTCACCATCCAGGCGCAGATCCTCGCCCTCCTGTCAGAACTGCGCCAAAGAGAGGGCCTCTCCATCCTCCTCATCACCCATGATCTGGGCGTCGTCGCCGAGACCTGCGCGCGCGTCGCCGTCGCTTATGCCGGGCGCATTGTGGAGACGGGCGCCGTCGAAGACGTGCTCTACCAGACCAAACATCCCTATACACAGGGACTCATGGCCGCCCTGCCCGATACCGTCGAGCACGGCCAGCCCTTGCAGGTGATCAAAGGCGCTGTGCCCGACGGGCTGCAGCCCGTGCCCGGCTGCCCCTTCCACCCGCGCTGCCCCGACGTGATGGACATCTGCCGCCAGGAAAGGCCGCTGCCCGTGCAAATGGCCGGCGCAGGCCATACCGTGGCCTGCCATCTCTATGAGGAAGCCCCATGATGAGCGAGGAGCAAATCCCCCTGCTGGAAACCAGGGCCCTGACCAAGATCTTCACCTCGCGCAGCGGCTGGCTCAGCCGCCAGGAACGGCGCGTCTACGCCCTGGACAGCGTGGATTTGCAGATCAACGAACAGGAAACCTTGGGCGTCGTCGGCGAGTCCGGCTGTGGCAAGACGACCCTGGGGCGCACGATCATGTGGCTCACCGAGCCCACCTCCGGCCAGATCCTCTTTGACGGCCAGGACACGGCCGCGGCGGACAAAGAAACGGTGAAGCAGCTTTTCCACGACATGCAGATGGTCTTCCAAAACCCGTACACCTCCTTCGACCCCCGCTTCACCGTCTTCAAGTGCGTCGCCGAGCCGCTGACGACGCACACGGATCTGCGCGGCGAGGCCTTGGAAGCGCGCGTGGGCGAGCTCTTGCAGCAGGTGGGCATGCCCGGCGACATCATGTATCGCTACGCCCACGAATTCAGCGGCGGCCAGCTGCAGCGCATCGCCATCGCCCGCGCCCTGGCCACCAACCCGCGCTTCCTCGTCCTTGACGAACCGACCTCGGCCCTCGATGTCTCCGTGCAGGCGCAGATCATCAACCTTTTGCAGCTGCTGCAAGAGGAATTTAAGCTCACTTACCTTTTCATTTCCCACGATCTAAGCGTTGTGCAGCACATCAGTGACCGCGTCGCCGTCATGTACCTGGGCAAAGTGGTCGAGCTGAACGATTCACAGGCCATCTTCGACGGCCGTGCGCAGCATCCCTACACCAAGGCCCTGCTCAGCGCCATGCCCACCGTCACCAAAGAGCTGCGCCAGGAGCGCATCATCCTGGAGGGCAACGTGCCCAATGCCGCCGACCCGCCTCCCGGCTGTAATTTTCACCCACGCTGCCCCGTGGCCATCCCTCTCTGCAACCAAGTAGAACCGAAACTGGAGAGCAGCGGCGCCGGGCACCCCGTGGCTTGTCATTTAGTGAACAGCGAGGAGTGAACAGGGAGCAGGGAGCAGTCAAAACGGATAACTGCTCACTGTTTACTGAAAACTGCCTCCCGAGAACCAAGCAAGGAGTCAACAAATGCCAAAAGGAAAATTAGAAACATTACAAGATTGCCAGGATTTCGTCGAAGGCTGCCTCTTTATGGGCACCGGCGGCGGCGGCGATGTGCGGTGGGGCATGAACATGCTGCGCGACGCGCTGGCCGACGGCATCCCCCTCGAATGGGTGGATGTCGAAGAGATCGCTGACGACGTATGGACGGTCACACCTTACGGCATGGGCTCCATCGCCCCGCTTAGCGAGGAAACCATCGCCGAAATGGCACAGGCGGGTCTCGTCGAAAAATATGGGGATCGTTCCATGGAAGAGGCGATCAAAGTACTCGACAAACACCTTGACGGCTCCATCGGCTGCATCGTGGCCGCTGAATTAGGCGCCGGCAACTCCCCCGCCCCTCTCGTCTCCGGCGCGCGTCTGGGCATCCCCGTTGTTGACGGCGACTATGCCGGCCGTGCGATTCCCGACGAGATGCAGGGTACGCCCTACCTTTATGGCAAAAAAAGCTGGCCTTTTGCCAGCGTCGACAAGTGGGGCAATGTGGCCATCGTCGATTATGCGGTCAATCCCTATATGCTGGAACGTATCGGCAAGATGCTCGCCGTGGCCGCCTTCGGCAACACCACCATCGCCGCCACCCCGCTGCTCGGCCGTGAAATGAAGGAGATACTCGTTCGCGGGACCTTGACGAAGAGCTTGCAGCTCGGCCGCGCGATGCGCCAGGCGCGCGAAAATGGGCGAGATCCCATTGCCGCGGCCATCGCCCAAACCGGCGGCTGGCGGCTCTTTGAAGGCACCGTCACCGGCAAGGAGTGGGAAGACCGCGGCGGGTACATGTTCGGTACGATCCACATCCAGGGTACAGGCGCGTACGCGGGAAAGGGCCTCGACGTCTGGTTCAAAAACGAGAACCATGTCACCTGGCTCAACGATAAACCGTGGGTTTGCAGTCCCGATCTCGTCACCCTCGCCTACAAGGACAGCGGCCTGGGAACGACCAATACCTTGATCGACAAAGGGGACGAAATCGTCGCCGTGGGCATGAAGGGCCTGGAATCCTTCCGTACGGAATTCGGCCTCAATGAAGCGGCCGGGCCGCGCTACTTCGGCTTTGATATCGATTACGTGCCCATTGAAGAATTAATGGCTTGAGAGGAGAAAACGACCCATGGTCTTCAAACTAGGCAGCGAACCGCTGCCCGAGTATTACCATATCGAGCTCAGCAAAGCGGCTCATAAACTGGTCACAGAGCTGCGACCGGCGGCTGGCAAACAGGTGCTGATCACGGCCGACACCGCCGCCGACATGCGCGTCGCCCGCGCCACGGCCGCCGCCGTCTATGCCGCCGGCGGCATGCCCACGCTGGTCACCTACCCCACCCTCGACGAACCGATGGTCGAACCCCCCAAACCGGTGCTCGGCGCATCGCGGGAGGCTGACATCTGGTTCAACTTCGCCGTCGCCTACCAGCTCTACAGCCCCGCCTACCATGCCGCCGTGGACAACGGCTGCGTCTACGTGGAGCTGACGGGCATGGACGTGGACATGATGGTGCGCACCATCGGTCGTGTCAACTACGAACCGTTGGAAGCGATGAAAAAATGGCTCTATGACCAGTCACAGGCGGCGGACACGGTGCGCCTGACCACCCAACTGGGCACGGACATGCGCATGACCATCGACAAAGCGGGCGACCACTTCTGGGAAGAACCCCCGGCCGAGGGCGGCTTTCCGCAGATGCTCGGCGGGCAGTCCGGCTTCATGGCCTATCGCGAAAGCTACGAAGGCACCCTCATCTTCGACGCCGCCATCTGGCCGCCTTCCACGCTGGGCCTGCTGCGCGCGCCGGTGAAGTTGACCCTGAAGGAAGGGCTCGTGCGCACGATCGAGGGAGAGGCCGACGCCCTGATCTTCGAACGCTGGCTGGCCGGCTTCAAGCATCCCGAATCCTACCGCATGGACCACGCCTGCTACGGCTTCAATCCCGGCGTAACGAGCGCCACGGGGCGCATCATCGAAGATGAGCGCGTCTTCGGCTGCATGCAGTTCGGCATCGGGGCCACGGAATACGGCTCGCCGTCGCATACCGACGGCGTCGTCCTCAACCCCTCGGTCTGGCTGGACGACATGCAAATCGAAGAAAACGGCCGTTACATCCACCCCGACCTCGTCGAATTTTGCCGCCGCATGGGCGCGGCAGGCTATTAGAGCGGTCAGCGACCAGCCGAAAGTGGAAGCGCTGAAAGCTGATAAGGGAGAGTAATAAAAAAAAATGAGTTGGCCCAACAAAGAAACTATCATCCCCGGCGTCATCGACATGCTGCGAGTGAACATGAATATGCAGCCAGGGGACAAACTGCTCGTCATCTCCGATGTGCCGCGGCCGGAAGATTATCAAAAACTGCCGCTAACCGAATTGACAGAAGCCTTGGAACGGCCGGTCCTGGCCCGCCTCATCTGCGAGATCGCCGGCGAGCAGTTTCCGGCTTCGCCAGTCCGCTTCCGGCCCTTCCCCGCCACGGGTGGGCACGGCAGGGAACCCGATCCGGAAACGGCGGCCATGATGCGCGAGAGCGACATCCTCCTCTGCCTCACCACCTACTCCCTCTCGCACACCGACGCCCGCCAGAACGCCACCGCCGCCGGCGTGCGCATCGCCAGCATGCCCGGCTTCACACACGACATGCTCGCTCCCGGCGGGCCGATGGCCGTGGATTACAAGCAAGTCGCCGCCGGCTGCCGCCGCTTTGCCGATCTCCTCACTGCCGGCGACGAGGTCATCGTGCGCGCGCCGCACGGCACCGACCTGCGTTTCAGCATCAAAGGGCGGCCCGGCAACGTCGATGACGGCCTCTACGGCCTGGAACCGGAACGCTGGGGCAATCTGCCCGCCGGCGAATCCTTCGCCATTCCCCTGGAAGGCACCGGCCAAGGCACCCTCGTCGCCCCTGCAGGCTGGTATCCCGGCCTGCAAGAAGAGATGGTCTTCACCATCGACAAAGGGGTTGTGGTCGATCTGACCGGCGGCGGTAAGGTGGGCGATCAATTCCGTGAGCTGCTCAAGCTGGGCGACGACGCTCCCCTCTACCAGGCACGCCGCAACCTGGCCGAGTTAGGCATCGGCACAAATCCCAACGCCAGACGGCCGGACAATGTCCTGGAAGCGGAAAAAATCATGGGCACCGTGCACATCGCCATCGGGGACAACATCCACATGGGCGGCCTGGTCGAATCAGACCTGCACGACGACTTCGTCCAGCCAAACGTGGACCTGCTCATCGACGGCTGTGTATTGATCAAAAACGGGAAGTGGGTATAAGAAAGCGGTCAACTGCCGGCTGACTGCTGAATGCTGCCTAAAATGGAAAAGAGCTGCCCGGGCGGGCAGCTCTTTTCTTGCTTCAAGCACATAAAGGAGGCATATGACATGAGCATGCTTAGCATACAACAGAAGCTGCTCGCCAACTTTAAGACCACCTTATGCGCGCCTATTGCCTAACTTCAAGACGGCCGTCTGGCAGCGCGCCCTCCGGCATCGCTTTTCTTTTCACGCCGCTATTCCTTAAACAGCTCGACTCCCTTGAACGGGCCGCCCCAAAAATGTTATACTGTCGCTGGAAGCCGTATCTGCCTGCATGGAGCCGACCGGGGGAGGTGTAAAATGCCGTCCCTTCACTGCCCACCCTAACCCTCTCTCCGTCCTTTCCCCTTTACTGCCCCACGGGGCGGGAGGAGGCCAAAGTGAATAGGAAACATCTCTTTCGTTTCGCGCTTGCTGCGCTGGCCGTAACGGTGGTAGTTGTGTTTGTGTTCCTGGGTGGCAACGGCGCTGTACGATCAGCGCCGGTCGCGGCGGACGCCGCCCGCCGCGTGGGCGAGATCGTCCTTCCCTATGCCAACGAGGTGGAACACACCGTCTACATCGACGATATCAGCCCCGACGCCGGCTCCACGGCCCAGGATGAAAATGGGCGCTACGGCAGCCGCTGGGGCATCATGAACGCGCTCTCCCTCTCCCACGCGGAAATGGGCGGCAGCCCCGCCTGCGCCTACAGCAGTGACAATGGGGGCACCCTTGTGGAACATATCGCCGCCGTCAATGCCGACGGCCATCCGCTCTCCTTCTACCAGTCGGCCGACAACGACTGGAAGGCGGTCAACCTCTTCGAGAAGACGGGCGTCGCCGTCGTGCCCGAACAGCCCACCTGCTGGACGGCCGATACGGGCGACGACCTCCTGGAGAACATCGCCGCCCGCCGCAGCAGCGGCCATGTGCACGTCTTTACCTGGCACGCAGGCGCCGACTGGCAAAGCGCTAACCTCTCCTCCATGCTCGGCTACTATGCCGTGGGCCCGCTGACCAGTTGGAACGCGCCCAGCGGCAAAAACACCGTGGAGCACGTCGCCTTTCGCACGCAGGACAGCGACCTCGTCCTCTACTGGCGCTTCGCGGGGCAGACGTGGCACTCTGTCAACGTGAGCGACGCCACCGGCCGCAGCATCGCCGGCGATCCCGCCGGTTGGAAGATGAACAGCAGCAGCACCGAGCGCCTGGCAGCGACGGCGGCCAACAAGCACCTGATCGTCTTTACCTACACGCCGGGCGCGGGCTGGAGCGACACCGACGTCAGCGCCCTCACCGGCGGCCAACTCGTCGAAGGGCGCGTGAGTGCCTGGGACGAGAATGGGGTGCAGTATATCGCCGCCCGCAGCCCAAACGATGATCTGCTCCTCTTCTCCTACGATCCCATCGACGCCACCTGGAGCGTCCAAAATCTTTCCGCCGCCACCGGCGTGCCCATTGCCAACGATCCGGCCGGCTGGCTCGCGCCTTCGGCGGTGGGGAGCATGACCACTATCGCCGCCCCGGACGGCGAGGGAGATATTCGCACCTTTTCACGACTGGGGGGCGGCAGTTGGGATACGGCCGATATCTCCGCCGTCACGAAGAAGACGACCTTCAATCCTATCGCCCCCTGGCGGGTACCTACCGGCGTGGGAGACATCATCAGGCTGGCGGCGCCCGACCCGCAGGGCTTCATGATCGTGCACACCTTTTTGCCAGGCAGCGGCTGGTCGGCCGTTGACGTCTCGCGGCGCGCCGCCGGGCGCATCGTCTACGCCGGGGCGCCCTTCGCCGGCCTCTGGACCTCGCGGGATTACGGCGTCACCTGGCACCAGAGCACGCGCCCCCAGCCGGCTGTGGACGAGACCACCGTCCCTGGCGCCCTGCTCTCATCCAGAGTACTCGACGTCATCGTCTCCCCCGGCGATTACAACCGCGTGCTCGTCGCTGCCGATCATGACAGCCGCACGGCGGCCGCCTCCGTCGCCGGCATCTACCTCTCTTACGGCGGCGGCGATACGTGGTCACGGCAGCACACCTTCACCTGCCCCTGGGGCGCCGTGGAAGCTCCCTCACAAATCGTCGTCGCTCCCGACGACCCTGGCCGTTTCTACGCCGCCGGCGGCTGCGGCATCGCGCGCAGCGACGATTATGGTGTCACCTGGACCTCGCTGATGACCGTTGCCAACCAGGGCCAACGTGTCTGGCACCTGGCGGTCAGCGCGCCCACGGGCGCCGCACCCGAAGATCGCTTCCTCGTCGCCTGCGGCGACAGCCGCATATGGGTCTCAAGGGATGACGGGCAGAACTGGCGCGAAGACACGGCCGCCGCCGCCGGGCTGCCCAACAATTTCTGTCTCAAGACGCGCTGGGGCCACGGGGATGCCGCCCATCTGCTGGCGCTGGATCCCGACGACCCGAGCCGCGTTTACCTGGCCTATGAGCGCGAGGCCAACGGTCCCGCCTACTTCCACGACAGCGCCTATACCGGCGCCGGGGACGGCGTCTCCTGCAATAACCCCGTGGTATACGACGCCAATAATGACAACGATTACGATGCGAACGAGTCCGTCCTCTGGGGCCGTCGCGCCATCGCTGGCGCCGCCCTGCTCGACGACGCCCATCTGAAATTTCGCGACCGGGACGGAGACAACACGCTCGACAGTAATGAGGCGGTCGTCAACGACGCCGACGACGACGACGTCTACGACGACAAAGAGCACATCCTGCGCCAGGCAGCCAATGTGCAGGTGGGCGACGCGCTCGCCGACGACGCGCGGATAAAATACGTCGACGAAGGCCGCCCATTCGGCACACGCGGCTGCGGGGAAGGCTCCTTATGGCAGGGCGACCTCTCCGATTTCCTCGAAGGAGCCGCCACGCCCGCCGGGCGCTGGTCGCAGCTGCCCGGCCCGCCCGTCTACTGGGGCGCGGGCGACAGCGGCGCCACCTATGTCTTCACCCACCCGACCCCAGAGGGCACGCTCGTCTTCTTCTCCGATCAGGGCACCGTGCACGTGGCCGCGGGAACCCCGGCCGCGGGCGGCTGGCACCGCCTCGACGGCGGCGACGCCTCGGCCATCCACCGCAGCGGGAAGGGCAGGGCGGAAGCGTACGTCCACGCCGACCCTCAAGGCTTCACCGTCTCCCCCGACTTCACCCTCTCCCTGAAAACGGTGACCGATCAGCCTTTCCCTTACAATCAAAACAGTGAGCTGGACAAATGCGGCGGCGGCCGTTTGTGGGTATCCAACGACGGCGGCATCTACCACAGCGATGACTGCGGCGCCACCAAAGAGCGTTGGCGACAGCCCGAGAGCGGCCTCAATACCCTCGTTGCCCTCAATATCCTGGGCGCGGCGAGCCTCGACCGCCAGCCCCACCTCTACTTTGGCTCAGATGACAACGATGACTTCTACAGCATGGATGCCGGCCAGACGTGGAAGAGCGCCTATGGCGCCTGCGGTGACTGCGACACCTGGTTCGGCGATCTCTACCAGCCCAACCGCGTTCTCGCCTTGCAGCCGCGCTGGAACGGCGGTGCGGGTTCGTTTGCCTTCTTTACCACCTCCGCCCCCAAGGCGCCCGACGCCGGCCTGAAACCAAGCGAAGTGAACTATTTGGATGGCGTCAGGCCCTACGCCATCAGCCACCGCACCGGTGACGGCTACCGTCCTGCGGTACAGACGATTCCCATGGGGACGCCTCCAGCCCAGGGCGACTACGTGACGATCCAGCGCGTCGAGGCCAACGAGCATTACCTGCTGCGTGCCAATGATCAGATTGACACCAGCGGCCTGGAACGCGAAGGGGCGCGTATCCCCACGCGCGCGCCCAATAACGTGCCGGCCGACCGGCACTTGTGGGTGCAGGCCGCCGGCGGCCATACCAACACCGAGTTCTACCTGGGGGACGGCACCTACCTGTGGCACGGCAGCGGCGCCTTTAACAGCTGGGAAGAGCGCGTGCCCAACAGCACGCTTACCTCTGTCTGGCGCCACTTTGCCAATCCCTACGACGCGTCGCTTGTCTTTGCCATCGGCCCACAGGGCGTCTACCGCTCCACCGACCAGGGTCGGACGTGGCAGCAGGACATGAAGCTGGAAAGCGCCGTCACCGCGGGCGGCGACTTCGCCCTCTCTTGCAGCGGTCATACCTGCCCGCTCAACGACATGGTCTTCGACCCGACCCACCCCCACCGCTATTTCGCCGCCGGTCTCGCCGGCGTCTTCTTCACCGCCGACGGGCAGAATTGGTTCCGCCTGTTGGACACCCGCGCGATGCCCGGACGGCCGCGCGGCCTCTGGTTCGACCCGATCAGCGGGCCGGACCACGACACGCTCTATGTGGCCCTCTTCGGCCGCGGCATCCTGCGCCTGCACCCCATCCCGCGGACAGCGCCCCAGCCCGTGGGCGCACCCCCGCTGCCCCCACCGCCGCCCACGCCCACAGCCACGCCCACCCCACCCGGATCCGGCGCCAGCGCCCTCGCCAACGGCGACTTTGAGCGTGGCCTGAGCCCTTGGAAAACGGGAGGGAACACGGCGCTCGCGCCGCAGATGGCCCACGGAAGCGGGGCCAGCGCACGTCTGGGCTTCGTAGAAAGCAGCGTCGACACGCTGGAGCAGACGGCGTTCGTGCCCTGCGAGGCGCGGGCCGTCTTCCTCGACTATTATTACAACCTTTCTTCGGCCGACAACCACCCCAGCATGGACACCTTCGCGGCAATGATCGCCGGAGAATCCACGATGACGACGCTGCAGTCGCTCACCGAGGAATCGACCCAGGACCGCTGGCTCCATGCCCTATTCGACGTGTCCGACTACGCCTGCCAGGAGGTGACCGTGCGCTTTACGGCTGCCCAGAACCACCGTGGGGTCACCGCTTTTTACGTAGACGATGTGCGCCTGCGCTACTATGACGGCGCTTACACCCTCAATCTGCCGCTCCTGCTCAAGGAGAAGTAGACGGGGCACGCGGGACTTCAGAAGATACAGGCGCCATCGCTGCCGCGCATGCGGAGCGAAGCGCTGTCTTGCCCAATCTGGCCAAGTGGACAGGAAAGAGACTCCTCCACTGACGGGCGGGCTGACTCCCCATTTGCCCGACGCCCTCGCTTAAGCCAACAACTATACTCTTAGAAGATGTGATGGCCTCAGATCCATCCAACAGACGGCACCATTTCAATAAAGAAACAGACACCAACCAAAAAAGGAGAATTCACAATGGCTGTACTCTCGAGACCCTTGTCAAATATATCGACCAAAACGCTCGCAGCTTTTCTGGCAATAACCTTTGGCTTGACCTGGGGTATTGTTGCGCTCGTCATCCTCTTCAACGAACAAATGACCGCACTCTTTGGCGAAATGAGCATGACCAATCCGCTCTTCATCCTCGCCGTGTATGCGCCCGGCTTGGCCGGCATATTTCTGGTCTGGTGGCATTATAGACTCGAAGGGCTGGGAAGCTTCTTGCGGCGCCTGACCCTGTGGCGCGCCCCACTTGGGTGGTGGCTGTTTCTCATTGTGGGCATCCCCGCCGTAGTCTATACGGGCGCCGCCCTGAAAGGCACCCTTGGCGACCCCTTCCCCTACGCGCCCTGGTTTCAGGTATTCCCAGCACTGGCGCTGGCGTTGTTCCTCGGTCCTATCGAAGAGTTCGGTTGGCGGGGGCTCGCTCTCCCTCTCTTACAGCGTAGATTTGCCCCGATCTGGGCCGGCCTGATCCTGGGCATCGTTTGGGCCACCTGGCACATCCCCTCATTCCTGATGAGCGGGACGCCCCAGAGCGCCTGGTCCTTCTGGCCTTTCTTCCTGGGCATCGTCGCCATTTCCGTCATCCTGACGCCTTTTTTCAACGCCAGCCGGGGCAGTCTCTTAATCGCCGTTCTCTACCATTTCCAGATGATGAACCCGATATGGCCTGACGCCCAGCCATATGACAACCTGATCTACGTGGCCATAGCCGTGCTTGTCGTCTGGCTGAACCGGCGCACGATGTTCCAACGCGGAAGCGGAGTAACAGAAGTGCTTATGCCGCAGGGCAGCTAAATACGGCGCTTTGATAAAAAGAAAGGGGCGCTGTTATGAATGAAAAAAGCCATCCGGGCGGATGGCTTTTCTCTTGCTTCAAGCACATAAAGGAGGCATATGACATGAGCAACGATAGGATACACCAAGATCCGGCCCCCATCTTTAAGCACAGCTTATGCGCGCCTGATGGCCAAATTAAGAAAGTATCGATCGCGGACTGCAGGCCGCGAAAAACAGCGGGCCGGTCGCTTTGCCACCTTGCCACCTTGCCACCCTTAGCCTCCCGCTTCCCCATCCCAGGCGATCTCCTCGCCGCATGTCTCATACGTCTCGAAAAGCTCCAGAAATCCGGTGATAAACATCGTGTCGTATACCATCTCCGTCAACCCGCAGAGCACGATCTTGCCCCCTTCATGACTCGCCTGGCGATAGAGCAGCAGCAGCGTGCGCAGCCCCACGCTCGATATATAGGTCACGCCGCTCATATCCACCACGATCTTGCAGCCCGTCCCTACCAGTTCCAGCAAACGCGCCTGCACTTCTTCAACCGTGCCGCTGTTAAGCTCGCCCACCAGGCAGGCCACGGAAATGCCCGCCCTTTCTTCAATCTTGATATCCATCACTGCTTCCTATTCATCCTAAAACGGTGCCGGTTGACGCCCGCGGCGTAGGTATAGCTGTAAGCATCCACCGCTTGCAGCGCCAGGTAAACGCCCCATCCCCCCGGCCCTCGCTCTTCCGGCGCGCGCTCCAGGTCTTCCGGCGGCGGCGTCCCCCGCGGATCATAGCGTGGGCTCGTATCCCGTAAAATAATACACAGCGTATGCGCCTCCAGGAGCGCCTCCAGGAGCAGTTCCCCTGACCGTGCCGCCTTGCGGTAGCCGTGCAGGATCGCATTCGTGGCGATCTCATCCACGGCCAGGCGCAGACCGTAAACGGCCTGATCATCCAGCCCTGCTTCTTCCGCCGCCCGCGTCACAAAGGCGCTCACGGCCGGCAAAGAGTCCAAAGTTCCTGGTACGCGCAAACTGTTCATAACGTTGCCGCCGCTCAGATCTCGGGCACAGCGGCCAGCTTCCTAATCAGCCTACATCCGAAATCCCAAATCCGCAATCCCAAATCTGGCGTCCACAATCCCAAAGATGACATTCCGCTGCCCGGAATATGACAAGTGACACGTGACTTCCTCCCCCGCTGCCGGTTACCGTAAGGAAATAGGGAGCAGTGAATGGATCGCCTTCACCTGAACCGTTAGCCATACAATATTAAATGTTATTGATTAGCCATTAGCAAGGAGCCCACCATGACCACACTGGACAAGCAAGCGGACCTCGCCGGCCCCGGCATCGGCAGTTATGAAGAGCTGGAAAAGGTCTTGCCTGATGATTACACATCGGCGCTTACGCCCAAGGAGACACAGCACGCCCTCTATGCCGCCAAGGATTACATCGAGGACAACCTCTGCAAGGAGCTCAACCTGATGATGGTCCAGGTGCCCCTCATCGTCGACTCCCTCAGCGGCGTCAACGACTATCTCGACCGCGACGGCTCGCGCACGCCGGTGCAGTTCCATATCAGCAACGATTATGACCAGCACCCTATCGACGCCGAAGTCGTGCAGGCGGCCACGAAGTGGAAGCGCATGGCCCTGGCCCAATTTGACATGGAGCCCGGCGAAGGTCTGCTCACCGACATGCGCGCCGTGCGCAAGGATTACTTCCTCGATCATGACCACAGCGCCTACGTCGACCAGTGGGATTGGGAGCGCGCGATCACGGCCGATCAGCGCAACCTCGACTTCCTGACGGAAACGGTGCAGAAGATCTGGAAGGTGCTCAAAGGGGCGGAAACCCACGTCCAAGAGATGTTCCCGCAGCTCAAATCGGACAAGTACCCGGACATGCCCGAGGAACTGACCTTCCTCCATGCCGAGGAAATCCTGGAAATGTATCCCGACCTGCCGCGCAAGCAGCGCGAGACGGCCGTTCTGCAGGAGTATCCGGCCATCTTCATCTACGGCATCGGCTGGACGCTGGCCGACGGCTACCCGCACGAAATGCGCGCCGCCGACTACGATGATTGGGTCACGCCGAAACGGTATCCAAAGACGGCCGTCCCATGCACGGACTCAACGGCGACATCCTGGTTTGGAACCCGGTCACCCAGCGCCGCCACGAACTGACCTCCATGGGCGTGCGCGTCAGCCCAAGAAACACTGGTCCAGCAGCTGGAAATCACCGGGCAGACTGCATTTCCTCGAGCTGCCCTACCACCAGGCGATCATCAACGACGAGATCCCGCTGAGCATCGGCGGCGGCATCGGCCAGTCACGGACGATGATGCTCCTCCTGCAAAAAGCGCACCTGGGCGAGGTCAGCGTCACCGTCTGGCCGCAGATCCTCAAAGACCTCTGCGCCGCACGCGGCATCCACGTCCTCGAATAAGCGCCCCTATTGGAAACCGGGTTTTTCAGACACCCTCACTGCTCGAGCTGTCAGCCAACAAAAACCCGGTTTCTCCCTTCCCGAACCCACGGTCTGGACGGCCGCCCCGCGCCCCGCGCCTACCCACCCCCCAACATCGCAAACCCTTCCCGCAGCTGCTCCAGCAGCGCGCCGAAGCCCATCTCCTGCAGCGGCACCGTCACCGGGAATTCCATCTGCACCGGCACCTGCGCCGCGACCGGCACTTCCGTGTTCACGGGCACTTCGATCACCATATCAATGGGAATCTCCGCTTCCACGGGCACCTCCAGCTTAATGGGCACCGCCATCTCCAGGTCCAGGGGCACATCGGCGCGGATGGGCACATCAACAGGGATCTCCTGGCCAAAGATAGGGATGACCAGCTGCACATCGCGGTCCAGGCTCACCGTATCCTTAATCGGCACGCTGATCGTCTCATCCACGGTAACCGAAGTAGACACGGACACCGTCGTCTTGATCGGCACCTTCAACGTATCGCTGAAGGGCACGGTCAGCGCCAGATCAAAACGTTCGTCGATGACTACCGGCATCTCATAATTCTCGATCTTGACATCCGCCAGGCTGCCCGCAATGCGGCCCGCTTCCTCCTGCACGCTCTGCCGGAAGGTATGGAAACCCACCAACAAAAAGAGGTTCAAGGCCAGCGACGTCAGAGCGACCGCCCACAACAAGACATAGTGCCACGACGGCCGTTTTCCCGGCGGCTTATCCGCTTCGTTCATAAGAGCTCCAAACTACATGATTCTTCTGTTCGCGGAACAGTATACACAAAAAGACAACTCTGCCACATTGCCACTCCGTCACTCCGCCGCCTTCCTCCATCAATTTACGCCGCCGCTTCACCCTGCTATACTCCGTTACATCAATACCAACCAGACAGTGCGCAGGCGGCATCCATGCCGAGCTGTGCATTGGAGCAGGCCAAAATGACCGCTGTAAAACTCGCCCCCTCCATCCTCGCCGCCGACTTCACCCGCCTCGGCCAGCAGGTCACGGCCGTCCTCGAAGCGGGCGCCGACTATATCCACGTCGACGTCATGGACGGCCACTTCGTGCCCAGCATCTCCTTCGCCTTCCCCGTCATCGAAGCGATACGCCCCATCGCCGCGCAGTACGACGCCCTCGTCGACGTGCACCTCATGATCGAGCAGCCCGAACGCTACCTGGCCGACTTCGCCGCCGCCGGCGCCGGCGGTCTCACCGTGCATGTAGAGACCTGCCCCCACCTGCACCGCACCATCCAGACCATCCGCGAGCTCGGCCTGCGTCCCGGCGTCACGCTCAATCCCGCCACCCCCTTAAGCAGCCTGGAGGAAATCCTGCCCGGCGTAGACCTGGTGCTGATCATGTCCGTCAATCCCGGCTTCGGCGGCCAAAGCTACATCCCTACCAGCACGGGCCGCATCCAACGTCTGCGCGCCATGCTCGACGCCAGCGGCTCCTCCGCCGATCTAGAGGTGGACGGCGGCGTTACCCCCGCCAACGCTGCCGAGATCGCCGCCGCCGGAGCGGACGTCCTCGTCGCCGGTAGTGCCATCTTCGGCGGCCCGGCCGGCATCGCCGGCAACATCGCCGCCTTCCGCCGCGCCCTGGCCTAATCCCCAATCCGAAATCCCTCGATGTCCCGTTCCCAAGCCATCGTCGCCCTGCTGCTGTCCATCCTCTTCGTCAGCACGAACGGGCTCTTCATCAAACTCTCCACCTGGGATGCCCTGGCCCTCAACGGCGCGCGCAGCCTCATCGCCGCTGCCGTAATCTGGATCTATCTGCGGCGGCCTCATTTCACCTGGTCGCGCGCGCAGGTCGGCGGGGCGATCATGTACGCCTTGATGGTCATCGCCTTCGTCCTCGCCGTGCGTTGGACCACCGCCGCCAATGCCATTTTCCTGCAGTACACCGCCCCGCTCTGGGTGGCCCTGTTCAGCATCCGGCTGCTCGGCGAACGGCCGCGGCGCAGCGACTGGATCACGCTTATCTTCGTCGGCCTGGGCATGCTGCTCTTCTTCGGCGGCGACCTGACGCGCAGCGGCTACCTGGGCAATCTCCTGGCCATCCTCAGCGGCGTCTGCATGGCCCTCATGCTCATCGCCCTGCGCGCCCAAAAGGAGGGCTCGCCCACGGAAACGATCCTCCTGGGCAACCTCATCTCCGGCTTCATCGGCCTGCCCTTCATTCTCTTCGGCGATCAGCCGTTCAACGCGCGTGAAATCAGCATCATCCTCTTCCTGGGCATTTTCCAGCTCGGCCTGCCCTTCATCGTCATCACCCTGGCCATCAAGCAGCTCAGCGCCCTGGAAGCGATCCTCATCCAGACCCTGGAGCCGGTGCTCGTGCCCATCTGGGTCTACCTCTTCCTCGGCGAGCGCCCCGCCCCCGCCGCCCTCCTCGGCGCCGCAATCATCACCACGGCCGTCACAATCAACGCCATCCTCACCGCCCGCCGCCCGCATCCAGAAGCGCTGCAAACAGCGCAAATACCGCCATCCTAACGCTCTCCCCGCCGCCCCACGGACAACCCTTAGCCCCGTCCCCAAACTCAGGTATCATTCCGCGCATGAACCTACAATGCCCCAGCGACGGCCGGCCCTAATCCCCAATCTCTCCATGTCCCCCCGCTCCCGCGCCATTCTCGCCCTCGTCTTCTCCATCGTCATCAGCAGCACCAGCGGCCTGCTGATCAAAGTCTCTGACTGGGACGCCATGGCCCTCAACGGTGCGCGCAGCCTCATCGCCGCCGTTGTCGTCTGGGCCTACCTGCGCCGGCCCAACTTCACCTGGTCGCGGGCCCAGGTCGGCGGAGCCATCTTCTTCGCCTTGCAGACCATCACTTTTGTCCAGGCCACGAAATGGACCACGGCGGCCAACGCCGTCTTCCTGCAATTCGCCGCACCGATCTGGGTCGCCCTCTTCAGCATCTGGTTACTCGGCGAACGGCCGTCGCGCAGAGAGTGGGCCACCATCCTCGTCGTGGGCTTAGGCATGCTGCTCTTCTTCGGCGGCAACCTCACCCCCACCGGCCTCCGGGGCAACCTGCTGGCCATCTTCAGCGGCATCTGCACCGCCCTGGCCCTGATCGCCATGCGCGCCCAAAAAGAGGGTTCGCCCACGGAAACGATCCTCCTCGGCAACCTCATCGCCGGCTTCGTCGGTCTGCCCTTCATCCTCTTCGGCGACCCGCCGGTCAACGCGCGCGAAATCGGCATCATCCTCTACCTAGGCATCTTCCAGTTGGGCCTCGCCTATCTCATCGTCTCCCTGGTGATCAAGAAGCTCAGCGCCGTGGAAACGATCCTCATCCAGACCCTGGCCCCCATCCTCCTGCCCATCTGGGTCTATCTCGGCCTCGGCGAAAAGCCCAGCCCCTCGGCCCTGGCCGGCGCGGCGATCATTCTGACCGCCGTCACCCTCAATGCCATCGCCGCCGTGCGCGCCGGCGGTCAAGCAGATTATGCCAGGCGATCACTATAAAGTTGATCCGGTCGTTGTCCGCCGCTGATATCCGGCAGAAATCAAAGCAGGCTGCTTCCCTAGAGGGGGACAGCTATGTTATGATAGGAGCAGTTGTGTTGGCGTAGTAGAACGATGATTTCTGCAGGCTTCCCTCGTGGATTCAGGCGCCTGGGAGAAATCATGGTTAGGGAGTTCGCAAAATGCGCCTGCCATCGACTCGCTCATTACCGCTGTTCATTATTTCCTTGATCATTCCTGCTCTGGCCATCATGTGGGGGCAGGCGGCGGCCACGCCTTCCGGCACAGCTGCTTCGATCACACTCCCCGCCATGGCCGATACATATATCACCAATCGCTTTCCAGCCGCCAATTTTGGCGACGACAACTACCTGGAGTTTTGGTACAGCAAAACCGACCTCAGCGTCTTCGGCGCCTTCCTCCTCTTTCGCTTTGAAATCCAGGAAGCCCTGGGCCCGGAGGTAATTATTGACAGCGCCACCCTGGAGCTGTACCAGATTGAAGGGAGCGGCGCCGATCCAGTCACGGTTTATCTCCACCCCATCCTGGAACCGTGGACCCAGGCCTCTGTGAACTGGAATAACCAGCCTGATGTCTACCTGGGCCCGTTCGTACTGGCGGCAACACTCGACAGCAGCCCCGGCTGGAAGCAGATTGATCTGACCCGATTTGCCGAAAACTGGCTGGCCGGAAACAATTACGGCATTGAACTGCGTTCAACAAACTCCAACTTCCAGCGCGTATTCGAGAGTACGGAACACAACGAGCGAACACCACGACTGGTAGTTCGCTACCACCTGCCGCAGCCCACCGCGACACCCACCGACACGCCAACGAGCACACCGACCACAGCGCCGAGCGAGACACCAAGCCCAACACCCACCGGGGACTCGCCCGGCACTGATCCTGACCTGATCATCACCGATCTGTGGCCTGATGAAGGGGCAAGCTGTCTGCAAATCATGAACACCGGCGCTTACCACAATAGAGGCACCATTGCTGTCGGCCTCTATCTTGACGGCGCACTTTGGGACCGCTTGGAGATAGCGGACAAGCTGCAGCCAGGTGATCGCTGGAACGGCTGCTTCAAGAAAGCATATACATGTTCCGCGGTGGAGGATCTTCTGAAAGCCGTCGTCGATGAAAACAATGCCATCCCCGAGGAAAATGAACAGAACAACCTGCGTGAAGAACGCTGGCTGTGTGATCAGGAGCCGCCGCTGATCCAGGAAGGCCCGCTGGTCGAGAACCTGGGAACAGAGTCCGCCGTTGTCAACTGGACTACCAATGAGCAGGGAGACAGCCGGGTTCAGATCGGCCGCATCGCCGGCGAATTCAGCCAGACGGCCGCCGATCAAGCATGGGTCACGCGCCATCACCTGCCTCTGCAAAACCTGCAGCCGGCCACGACCTACTACGGGCAGGTCAGTTCGGCCGACAAGAGCGGCAACCGCGTAACGAGCAGGAACTTCCAGTTCACTACCCTGCCGCGGCCCGACACACAGCGGCCTACTATCACGCTGATCGCTCCCGACGCCGGCCGTGACCAAGTGGCGATTGAAGCCGTCGCCGGCGACAATCACGATGTCTCGCGCGTCGAATTCTATCTGAATGAGCAATTGATCTTCATTGACTACAGCCCGCCCTATTCCTATGCGCTCGACAGCCGGCAGTTCGCCAACGATGACTATCAATTGCAGGCGTTGGCCTACGACCTACAGGGCAACAAGCAGGTCGACAGCAAAAAATTTACCATCGATAACCTGCACGACGAAAGGAAACCACAAGTTACGCTGGAGACCCCATCTAAAGATGACAAGCTCCAGGGAGACGTGAAAGTACAGGCCGTCCTCAACGATGACGCCGGCTTACGCAAGGTCATCTTCCTCGTCGATGGCGTCAACGTCCAGGCCCAAAATCTTAGCGGCGAGAAGGATAAGATCTGGACCTTCACCTGGGATTCGCGCACCGTCGAGAAAAAGGGAGGCGAGCATCGCCTGGGCATCCAGGTGTTCGACCAAGAGGGCAAAGAGGGCTTCGCCACTGTTGACGTCTTCATTGATAACGCCCCGCCGCCGCGGCCGTTGTTGGCCATCACACTGCACCAGGCCGTCAGCAGCGGCAACCGCCTCATCCTCTCACTCCTCATCCAAAATGTGGGCGATGCCACGGCCAAAGAGCTGCAGATCGAGGAGTATATGAGCGGCTTCATCGCTCAGTCCGCCGTCAGTGCCAATGCAGAATACACGACCTACTGGCATGGGCCGCAAACGAGCATGGCGATCGCCGCCAAAGGCGATATGGCGCCTGGCGCTAAGCGCTCCTTCGCCTTCACCGTCGTCCCTATGCTGCAATACCCCAACAAACCGCAGCCGGCCATTGGCGAACCGCTTCACTTCACTTACAAAGATGCCGCCGGAAAAGAATACACACAGAAGTTTATGGCCACCATCTCCCAAACCACAGGCGGCCTTTCGCTGGATGAGGCGCATGGCCATGCTCTCAAAAGCGCTGACTACCTGATCATCAGCAATCCCACTCACCTGACGCAGCACTTCGGCTCTGACAACAGCCCCATCCTCGATGCCATGGGACGCCTGGCCGCCGCCCGCTCAGGCGTTGTCGGCCTCGTAGACACAGACAAAGCCTATGAGATCGATGCCCTGATCACGCGCCAATTCAGCAACCTCTTCTACCATGCCCTGGTGCCGGACAACTGGGCCGCGCAGCTGCACCCCAACTTCAGCAAGCCGCTGGGCGGCTATGTGCTGTTCGTCGGCGAGTCGGAAATCATACCGTCCGACGATTTAACCGCTGACAACTCCATAGACAGCGCGCCGTATACGGACAATATTTACAGCAACAGCATTATCGGACCGATGGGCCGCCCTGAGCTTATCGTCGGGCGGGTCATCGGCGACAATGCGCAAACGTTGATGGCCCCCATAGAGGCCTCCCTCAGCCAGCTCAACGGAGAATCCGGCCATGCCTTCAATTTCGACAGCGCCCTTCTCGTCAGTGGACCACCGGCCGGCAGTTTTATCAACGACGTGATCCGCGTCAATGAGATTTTAGCGCCGCGGTTGAGCAGTGTGGACGTCCTCCACGCCGATTTCTACACGCGCGCCGATACATTCTTGCCGCGCAGCAGCGCCAACCAACCCATCCCCCATTCCCCTGACAATGGGCTGGCGGCCGCGGACATGATCGGCGGGAACCAGGAAGAGATTATTCTGGCCAGCAAACTGTGGAAGACGGTGACGATCTTTGATCGCCAGGCCAATTCCCAGGTGGCGTTTCCGATTCCCCTATTCGACGGCACAGACCGGGATTTCTTCACCGCCGGGGATGTCCGCGGCGGCAGCAAGGCCGAGCTTATTTTCGGCGATCTCGATTCCGATAAGATTTACATTTTTGACAGCAGCGGCACGGCCGTCTCCGCTGACTTTGATTTCGCCCCCCAAAGCGTCCTGGTTACCGGCGATCTCACGGGCTGGGCCCAGAACGAGATTATCATCGCCAATCCCCAGTCCAACACCATCGCTATCGGCGACGGTGAAACGTTGGCCTTTCACTCCTTCAACCACAATTTTGACCCGGGGGATCGCCTCTTGGCCGCCGATATTCTCGGTGGCTCCAAGGACGAGATTCTGCTGCTGGACAAATCTGCCCGTACCATCCACGCCCTTGACGTCCTCGGCAAAGAGCTGTTCAAGAAGACATTCAGCAGTGCCATAATCGATGCCGGCAGCGCCTGGGCAGCGGCCGATTTCTTTGAACAACCTGAACCGTTCAAAGAAGAGATCCTCATCGCCCCCGCCTCCCATTATCCGGGGGAACTATTCGTTTACTACTATCATCCCGCCGACCGGAATTTGAGACAGCGCGACGAACGAATTGGCTACGACTTCGAGGCAGGCGGCATCTTGGCCGCGGGCCAGGTCTACAGCGAGCCGGACGAAAACTGGGCCCGCGAGGAGGCGCTCGTTGCTGCCAACAACGGCCGCATCTACGTCCTGGATACGGAAAATTTCACGCAGCGCCTGCAGGCAAATATGCAGGCGCAGGCTCGCGACAAGGACATCGTTTTTTGGTCCGGCCACGGCAATGCCTACAGCTGGGCTGGGGTCATAGACTCCTGGAAAGGGCCGGGCTTCCCCCTCAGCTTTGGCGACCATCACCCCGTCATCATGACCGCCTCCTGCCTGACCGGCCTCTACGAAGATAGCAGCGCTGCCGTGGACAGCGCGCTTCTCGCCGAAACGCTGCTTTCCGAAGCGAATGGCGCGGCCGTCTATATCGGGGCGACCGCGCCATCACGCGGCTATTCAAATCGTGAAGCCGCTGCCTGGCTCTTTGCCAACTGGCAGAAAGGGGAGAGCATCGGCAAAGCATTCACCAGACTGGAACGGTTCGTCTGGGATCAAGATCCTCTGGGTGATCCCGGCATGATTGGCGATTGGCGAATCTGGGTCAACCAGTACAATCTTTACGGCGATCCCAAGTTCGGCGCCCCCCTCTCAGCTGCCGTTGAAACCCTGGAAAGCAGGGCGGCGATCGCCGACGCCGCCGATCTGCCTACCACCCTGACCATCTTCGTGCCCGGTTATCAAATCGACGCCGATCTTTTTGGGCCGGGCCTCGACGATGTCACCATCCCGGGCGGCAGGCTGTGGCTGCAGCCAGGACAGCTTCGTCTGCCCTACCAGACCAGTTTCGTCGAGATCCCTCCCGGCGCCACAGTCGAAGATGTGCGCCTGATCAGCCGCAGCGGTCTCCAGGAGGGGGAGGATGTGGGCATGCCCATCACCCAGATCGATCCCCCTGCCTGTACCTGCGCCCCCCAGCCGGCGCCCACTAGCGGCGATGGCTGGTACCCAGATAAGTTCTTCGACTGGCAGGTGCTGGAAGGGGGCGGCGGGTGGTCAACCCTGGCCATTCACCTCTACCCGCTGCAGTACAACCCGCAAACGGCCGCCGTGCAGTTCTGGTCTGAATTCCGCTTCGAAATCCGCTATGGGCAAAGCGAAGCAGCCCTGGAAGGCGTTATCCTCAGCGATTTGAATCCCGATCCGCAAACGCCCGTGTTCGTCAAAGCCCTGGTGAAAAACAGCCCGGATCCGGCCGATCTGGTCGTGAGCGGCGAGCTGTTTGCGGCGAGCAGCGGCCGCCGCGTACGCGGCTTGCCCCTGAAACAGATAAAGCAGCTGGGCGGCCACGGTTCACTGGAGCTGCCGCTTGACCTCAGCGGGCTGGCGCCCAGTTCCTACATCCTTCGCCTGCGCTTGCTGGACGGGACCGGCCGGCTCATAGATACGAAAACGATCAGCTTCCAGATCGGTTCGCAAAACGGCAAGGCGGGCAGCACAATCTACCTGCCGGTTCTGCGCAAGGAGTAAGAGCGCACCTATCCACCCCCTCTTTGCCGTCTCAACGCCCAGCGCAGCCGCGGCGCGTGTTACTTACGCCGGATCAGCGGCAAGTAACAAGTTTGATCAAACAGCTGCCCCGTCACGTGCACCTGCTGCGTCGCCGCGTCGATCAGGCCGCCGCTGTCGCGCACCTGCAGGCGCGTCGTATAGAGGCCGGCGGCGGGAAACTTATACGCGGCCGTCTTCGTCCCCTGCCACGGCGTATCGAAGGCGCCGTCATCCTCCCAATCCCAGCGCACTTCCAGGGCAGCGGCGTTGTCTTCCTTGTCGTGGCTGGCCGAACCGTCAAACTGGAAAGTCGTGCCGGCCGGACCTTCGGCCGGCGTGACACTGAACACGGCCGCCGGCGCCGCGTTACAAAGGCCCACGTTCACGGGGGCAGAAAAAGGGGACGTATTGCCCGCGCTGTCCGTCGCCGTCGCCGTCACATGCGGGCCGTTCGGCGTCCCACTCCAGGCAAACGCACCGCCCCCATCAGCCTTCACGCCCGCCTCGAAAACCTTTCCTTCGCCGGCAGCGTCTGAGAATATCTCCACCAGGCAGTCCGCGCAGCTCGTGCCGCTCAGCGGCCCCTGGCAGCTCGCCTGGGCGATCACCGGCGCCGCGCGCCCCATATTGCCGCCGCTGACCAGCTCAATGCCCGCCCCGCCATTGTCATGGATGCTGTTCGTATTGATCACATTCTGCTTGGCCGCGCCCCCTTCGACGCGCACACCGGCGCGGCCGCTGCTCACACCGCTGTAGGCGATTTCATTCAGCAAAACTTGATTATTCGCGCTGTCCACCAGGTGAACGCCATACGCGTTGTTACCCCAGGTCACATCCGCGCCATCGCTGCCGATGAAATTAAACCAGACCAGGTTGTCATGGCTGTTGACCACAGCCACACCGCTCCAGCCGCTGGCAATAACCTTGTTCCCCCAGCCAATTGAATTGTGGTGCGCGCCGTCATAGACGGCAATACCATGCTGTCCATTGGGCGCTTCCCAGCCCCAGTTAACCGGCGCGCCGATCACATTGCCCGCGACACCGTTATTTTGCGTATCACTGCCCCGCAGATAGATGCCGTTCCCCTTGTTAAAGCCGACGCGGTTGCCTTCCCCCTGGCCCAGGCCGCCGATCACATTGCCGCTGGAGCCATTGGCGATCAGAATCCCGTGCTCAAGGTTGCCGGAAGCGAACGCTCCCTGATGAAATCCGATTTCATTGCCCAAAACAACGCTGCTAATCGTGCCCGTGCTGCTCAGCTGAATACCGTTGGCGCCGTTGGCGCTGATCGCGTTCCCTTCGCCCGCCGCCGGGCTGCCAATCACATTCTCTTTCCCGGAGCTGATATAAATGCCGTCCAGGCCATTCTCGCCCACATAGCTGCTGGAGATGCTGTTGCCGTCCGAACCGTTGAGGCGGATGCCGCAGCCCCCATTCTGGGCAACGACATTGCCCGGAGGACGCCCGAGCTGGTTGCGATGTGAAACATGAACGTGAATGCCGTCCCCCCCGTTGCCAAAATTAAGCGGGTCGCCAATGCGATTGTTGAAGATCACATTCTCATCCGCGTGGCGCAGTTCCACGCCGTGGCCGCTGTTGCCGGCGACAAAATTGTAGGGTCCGATGATATTGCCGGCCGCGCTTTCCAGCGTGATGCCCAGCGCATTGGGCAGCGGCTTGTTGCGCAAATGATTGGCGCCGACGGCATTGTCACGCACCTGATTGTTCTTGCCGCCCCAGATGCGTATGCCCGCCGTAGAATGGCCGCCGAAGACATTGCCTTCAATGACATTGTTGTCCGAGCGGATATCCATCCCCAGGACCGAAAGCACGGGATTTTGGCCATCCCACGTGCCGAAATAATTGCCGGTTACCTGGTGATTCATGCCGCCGGCGATGTAAATCCCGGTACCGCCCAGGAACACATTGCGCTGTCCCGGTTCCGTACCGCCAAGCGTGCCCGCATCGGCGCCGTTGATGTCAATGCCCACGCTGCCGGAGCCGGAAAACTCGATACCGCGCACCGTGATCGACTTGGCGCGGATTCTCAGCAGGCCGTTCGTATACCCCGCGCCGCCGATGCTTACCCCGGGACGACCGTTGGGCCAAACGCCGTCCCACCGGCTGCTCCCGTCGATCGTTGTCCATTGTTCCGTCAGCGGGGGCAGCGCCGGATAGCTGATGGCCATCGGCCGCGCGAACGTGATCGTCGAGACCACGCCGTCAAGATTCGCTTCCGTGATCGCCGCGCGCAGCGTGCACGTCCCTATGACCGTCACGCACAGGCCGTCGCCCGGCTTGGCATCAGGATCATCATCCTCGTCATCCACGACATAAGCGCCCGCCTGGATCGCGGCCGTCCCCAGGGCGACGCTCCCCCACAACAACCCCACCATTACGACGACGACAGCCAAGACCACGGCCGGACACTTATTCATTTTTAGGCTCCTTCCCCGCCCGCACAGGATGCCGGTGCGGGTTGGGAAATAGGACGGCTCAGAGTACCGAAATTGTAACATAACCGTCAACAGCAATGGCGCCGGCATCTTCTTGACAACCGCCAAAACCTCCATACAATAGCCGTTGAATGCAATCTGCATTCAATATGCATGCAGATTCATTCTCCTGTCATTCTGAAGAGTCACACAGCAGAGGAGCGGGACATATGGCCGGCAATGGCAACAAGAAACTAGCGCGCTACTTGGCCTCCGAGCCGGGGCCAAAGGTGGAAGAAGACGCCCTACTCAGCGACGCAGCCTACACCCGCCTTCTCGACGCTTTACACCACGGCGGATTCAAACCCGGCGACAACCTCTCCACCAATCGCATCTCGCAGCTGCTGGGCATCAGCCGCACCCCGGTAACGCACGCCGTACAGCGCTTGGCGCAGGAAGGCATCATCCAGATCATTCCCGGCCATTCCATCTCCGTCGCTGCCCCTTCCTTCCAAGAGGCGCTCGATTCCGTGGAGGTGCGCATGCTCCTGGAACCGACCCAGGCTGCGCAAGTCGCCGGCAAACTGCCGCCCGCAGCGCAGGCGAGGCTGCTGGGCGTGTTGGACCGCATGGAGCAGGCGGCCCAAGAGGATGACCGCGGGGCGTGGTCCAAGGCCGACACCGTCTACCACGAAATACTGCATACTTACTGTCCCAACGGATATCTAGGCGGATTGGTCATGCAGTCCCGTAATCGCGTCTTGCGCACGGTCACGGATCAGTACACCAGCCAGCAATACATCATTGACGGCACGGCCGAACATCGCCATATCGCCGAAGCGATCATCGCCGGCGATGCACAGCGCGCGGAAGCGTTGATGCTCGCGCACATCCAAAACGTAAGGAAGAACATGCTCGGGCGCTTCAGGTAAGAAATACACCAATAACCACAAAGGAGAATCATCATGGAAGGGAAATTTGTATTAGGCGCTGAGGCGGAACAAGACAAGCTGGAGTGGGGCACCGTCAAGTGGTTCGTGCGACCGGCCAATACAGGCGCGGAGCGCCTGACCATCCTGGAAGCAACCGTTGAACCCGGATTCGGCCATGATTTTCACAAACACCCTGACCAGGAAGAAGTCATCTACATTCTGGAGGGGGAGGCGGAGCAGTATGTTGGCGCGGAAAAGCGGCTGCTCAAGAAAGGGGATTCCGTTTTCATCGGGCCTGGTGTGGTCCATGCCACTTTCAATATGTCCGACAAACCATTCAAATCATTGGCGATTCTGGGCCCCTGCAGCGGAGAAGCTGGGTATGAAGTCGTGGAAGTCGCGCATGAAGAGCCGTGGGCCAGTTTGCGCGCTTAGCTGAGTCAGGCCGCCGCCAATACCCAGCGCGCTGATGACAAGTTAGGCATATTAAGGGAGCATCATAATGAAAACAGTCGCCATTGTCGGTGCCTTGGACACCAAGGGAGCGGAATTCAGCTTCCTAAAGGACGAGATTGAAAAAAGAGGCTGCGGCACCTTTGTGATCGACATCGGCGTATTGGGGGACCCCCCTTTTGCACCCGATGTCAGCGCGGCCGAAGTTGCCCAGGCCGGCGGCAAGGAATTAGCCGGCCTCGTAGAAAAAGCGGATCGCAGCGAAGCGCTGACGGCGATGATGAATGGCGTCACAACGCTTGTGGCCCACTACTACGCGGCCGGAAAATTCGACGGCATCATCTCCATGGGCGGCGGCGGGGGGACGGGCATGGGCACGAGCGCCATGCGCGCCTTGCCCATAGGCGTGCCTAAATTGATGGTCAGCACCGTCGCCTCCGGCGACACCAGCCCCTACGTCGGCACCAGCGATATCGTTATGATGCCCGCCATCGTCGATGTGGCCGGCTTGAACCGCATCAGCCGAACGGTATTCAGCAATGCCGCGGGGGCGATTTGCGGCATGGTGAACAGTGAAGTAGACAAGGGCGGCGACGATAAACCGCTGATCGCCGCGACCATGTTCGGCAATACCACCAAGGCGGTTGAACATGCGCGCCACATTTTGGAAGACAACGGGTACGAAGTGCTGGTCTTCCACGCCACCGGGGCCGGCGGAAAAACGATGGAAGCGCTGATCGAAAGCGGTTTTTTCGCCGGCGTGCTCGATATGACCACGACGGAGTGGGCGGACGAGGTCTGCGGCGGGGTGCTCAGCGCGGGGAATGAACGCCTGAGCGCGGCCGCTAAGGCGGGGGTGCCGCAGGTCGTCACGCCCGCCTGCATCGACATGTGCAATTTCTGGGCAAGAGAAACAGTTCCCCAAAAGTATGCGGAGAGACTGTTCTACGCCTGGAACCCCAATGTCACCCTGATGCGCACAAACCTTGAAGAGAATGAGCAGATGGGCAAAATATTCGCCGAAAAACTCAATGAATCCAGTGGGCCCGTTAAGATTCTCATTCCCCTGGGCGGTTTTTCCGAACTCGATCTGCCCGATGGGCTGTTCTGGTGGCCGGAGGCGAACCAAGCGTTCGTGGAGGGGCTGAAGAGCAAACTCAACCCGGATATCCCTGTCATTCTTGCCGACAAAGATGTCAACGACCCTGAATTTTCAGGGCAAGTTGCGCAAACCCTATTAGATATGCTTTCCCAAGGAGGCTAATCATGTCCATACCACGCAGTGAAATACTCAAGAAACTGAATGAAATGGCCGCAGCGGGCATACCCATCATCGGCGGCGGCGCCGGAACGGGCATTTCGGCCAAGAGCGAAGAAGCGGGCGGCATCGATCTGATCGTCATCTACAACTCCGGCCGCTACCGCATGGCCGGCCGTGTCTCCCTCACCGGGCTGTTTGCCTACGGAGACGCCAACGCGGTCATGATGGAAATGGCGGGCGAGGTCCTGCCGATCGTGAAGCGCACCCCGGTGCTGGCCGGCGTCAATGCCACCGATCCTTTCCGCCAGATGCCCCAATTCCTGAAAGAGGTTAAGGCGGCCGGTTTTTCCGGCGTCCAAAATTTCCCCACTGTGGGTCTATTTGACGGCATTATGCGCGAGAATATGGAAGCCACAGGGCTGGGGTATGACAAAGAGGTGGAAATGATCCGCCTGGCGCACGAGCTGGATCTGCTGACCACCCCCTACTGTTTCACGGAAGAGGAGGCCCGGGCCATGGTCAAAGCGGGCGCGGACATGATCGTCGCCCACATGGGGCTGACGACGGGGGGCACGATTGGCGCGGCGGCAGCAGTGACGCTGGAGGAAGCGGCAGCGACAACGATGCGCCTGGCGGAAGCCGCCCGCGAAATCCGTCCCGACATCCTCGTCATCTGCCACGGCGGCCCCTTCGATGAACCGGAAAATGTCGAAAAAGCGTTGGCGATGATGCCCGGAGTCAATGGCTTCTACGGGGCGACGAGCATGGAGCGCCTACCGGTCGAAAGAGGGATCAAAGAACAGGTCGAGAAATTCAAGGCGATGAAGCTAACCAGTTAACCTCGCCGGTACAACCCGCGCCTCTTCCAGCACTTTGTAGGCTCCCATCACGCATTGGCCACGCTGCAAGAAAGAGCCCAGGAGAGTCAAGAGGAGAGGGCGGGCCTGCGCCGCTGCCTAAGCAGCGGGGGCTAAGCAAAGCCTTAGGCGAGCATAACAGAGCAAGGGCATGCGCTATAATGGCAGGAGCAGTAAAGGAGAGCGACCGTGATTTACACAACAACGAACATTCTGGAAGGGTATCGGATCAGTGAATACCTGGGCGTCGTCGCCGGCGAGGCGATCATGGGCGCCAACGTATTCAAGGACATCTCGGCCGGCATGCGCGATATCGTCGGCGGCCGTTCCGCATCCTATGAACAGCAGCTGAGCGAGGCGAAGCGCATCGCCATGCGCGAGATGACCGAACGCGCGGAAAAACTGGGCGCCAATGCCGTCATCGGCATGGACCTTGATTACGAGACGATCCGCGGCTCTATGCTCATGGTCTCCGTCAGCGGCACGGCCGTTGTCGCCAACCGCTAGGAGAAGGATCGATGATCATCACCACCACGTCCACCATTGACGGCCGTCCTATCCAGGAATACCTCGGCGTAGCCGCCGGGGAAGTGATCCTTGGCGCCAACCTGTTCAAAGACCTCTCCTCCAGCTTTCGCGACATTTTCGGCGGCCGTTCCGGATCCTACGAAGAGATCGTCGTCCAGGCGCGGGACACAGCGCTGGCCGACCTCGTCGCCCGCTGCGAGGCGCTGGGCGCCAACGCCATCGTCGGTCTGGACATCGACTATGAAACGATTGACCGCCGCAACAGCGAAGGGGGCTCCAGCAGCAGCATGATGATGGTCTCCGCCAGCGGCACGGCCGTGCGCGTGGCCGAATAGACAGCGCCGCACAAAAACAGGGGCGACTCTCCCCCCGCCCCCCGGCTAAAATAACTACGGTCCTCTGACCGCCGGCAGATACACCTCGCGCATTTCCAGCCGGCTCAAGGGCAGCAGGGCCTGGCGCGTCTGCCCGCCGAATTCGACGCTGACCAGCAGCCAGTATTCCTCTTCGCCCACATCCGCGCCGGGCCAATTATCCAGGAACGCGCGCGTTTCGCCGGGGGCCAGCGCCGTGAAGGGATGGCGAAAAGAGGCCACCTGCCGCCCCGCGCCGGTGCGCACGCTGAGCGTGACAACGCCGTCCGTGGCGATCGCGCCGCTGCTGCGCACGGCCGTTTGCAGACGCACATCGCGCCTGGGCTGCACCGGCCGCGGGCTGGCGTCGAAACGCTCGATGGTCAGATCAGCCGTGCCCAGATGGAAGCCAACACGCTTAATACTTAGGAGCCGCCCCTTTTCGTCGCGCAGCAACAAGCGCAGCGTATACTCTCCCGGCGCCAGCCCGCCCGTCTCCAGGGGCAGCAGCAGCGCCCCCGTCCCCTGCAGGCGCTTCAGCTGCACAAGGGGCGGGCCGTAGACCAGCCGGCCGTCGCCCGCCGCGTACAACGCCCCCTCCACAACAAAATCAGCCGGATCCCCGGCATTGTCCACCAAGATCTCGGCGTTCAGAGGGGAACCGGGATCGGGCTGATCGTCGCTTAGGTTCACCCCGGCGGCCTTTGCCAGGGATTCTCCATAGTCGATGCTAAAGCGGTAAGAGGACCAGAACTGCAGCGCCGTCGTCCGCGGGTTATACTGGATGGGGAAAATACGGATGACCAGCATCGAAGTCCCGTCAGCCTCTTCCAGCACCTCCCACTCATAAATCTTGCCCGGCTCAACGCCGTCCCCGGACCCCGGGTGCGGTTCGGGAAGGCAAGAACAAGACGGCGCATCCTCGGCGGTGATGGGTATAACCACGCCCATTTCCTCGGAATAATTCTCCCGGCTGTGCAGACGCACCGCTTCTACGGTCACGCCCGCAGGCAGGGCATAAACGGCCGTCTGGTAAGGAAGCCGCAGCCGGCCCGGCTCCAGCCACAACCGGCCGCCGGGGATGAACACGTCGTCCAACCCCGGGCCAAAGGCATCTGCGCGCACTTCATAGGCGGGAATATCCACCGTCAGGCTCGGCGGCGGAGCGGCGGGCGACTGCGGCAGCGCCGGCTGCTCCACGGCCGTGGAGAGCGGCGCGCCAAACTTGGGATCCCCGTAGAGGTTATGCTGCCGGATCCAGGAGTGCCAGCCGACCGTATAGCCGGTGGCGCCCAGGGGGTCGCGGTCCCACACCGCCCGTTCCAGGCGGGTGAAGGCGCTGCCGATACTCTCCCCTTTCATCCAATTGTGGAAGAGCCAGTTCGCGGCTTCTCGATTCGTATACCCCCAAGACTTCTCCGTGGCGCCGATGTAAACGGCCGCGCCATCGCCCAACAGCGTCTCGGCGATATTCTCATGCTCGCTTGACCCCCACTGGTAATTGCCGCTCAAACAGGCCAGGGCAAAAATCACAGGATGGTGATCGCCGAAATTCATAGGCACGCCGGTCCCCACGTGCGTGTCGACGACGCGATCCCAGGTATTGACGTCGCCATGCCCGGAATAAAAGATGATATCCCGATCCCGCACCCCCATCTCCAGATCCGGCTGCAAACGCTCACTGAAATTCTCCAGATCGAGGATGCGAATCCAGTTGTCACCGGTGGCGATAATGATCTCTTCTCTGTGCGTGTCCTCTGAGGAGTCCCTGAACACCTGTCCGCCGGCCAAAATGTGGCCGGGGCGGAAAGTGAAGCCGAATTCCGTGTTCATCGAAGAGATAAATTTCTTGCTGCTGTCATTGTAATAATAAGAAAAAACCCGCTCAGGATAATTTTGCAGGGGGGCGATGACGATCTGATCCTTTACGCCATCATAGACCGCGCCGGCGGTGAAGCGCGACCCTTTGCCGATGTAGTTCAACCAGGACCCCCCACCCTTGCTGCCAAAGGATTGTTGGATGAGTTGTTTCCCCGCGCTGTCGAGGACGATGATGCTGTTGGCGCTCCAGTCGATAAGCACGATTTCCGCGCCGTCGTCGCCTAGAATATCGGCAGCCAGCAGGCGATCGTGTTGGTCGAAAGATCGCGAGAAGGATGTGAACAGCAGAGGATCGCCGTCACCGATCCAGATCTTATTTCCCTGGGTATTGGCCAGAAGCAGCTCGTCCATGCCGTCATTGTCGATGTCGCCCGCTTCCATGGCCCAGTTCCCGGCCAGGTTAAACGGGTGGCTGACGGCCGTGCCGCCGTGGTCGTAGAGAAAAATCCGGTTGGAATCCCGGTCGCCGATAATCAATTCCGCGCGTTTATCCCCGCGCACGTTCCCGACCGCCAGCAGATCATGATCGGTGCCATCAAATACCGGGATGTGAAATTGAACCTGGTTTAGGCCCTGGCGGTCGAAAATGTATGCCGTTTTCTGCGCTTTGCTGGCCAGGACGACGTCCTCCTGGGAGCCGCCAAGCATGTGGCCGGCAGCCAGACCATCGGCGCTGTCGTGGGGGACGGCCTTGTTGGCCTTGTCGCGCGGCTGGAAGGCGTCAGCCTGGAAGTAGGCGTCAGCATGCAAGAAATCTACATTGCTCAACCGCGGCCGCAAGATCTGGCCCACGCCCTGAACATCGCTGACAAAACTGCCGGCCGGCGGCCCGCTGATCAACAAAGCGCTCTCGTAGGCGAATTCATGACCCGCTTCCCCTTGCCGATTGCTGATCGCCGCTTCCATGGGCGCCCTGATCGTCTGCGCATCGTCGCCGATGATGCGGCCGACGATCAGCTCCGGACGGCCGTCACCGCCAGTATCACTGTAGACGTGATCGCTGTAAGGGGCGCCATTATTTAGGCCGGACACGCTCAAATCCGGCGCCGGCAGGATCTCCGTTTCACCGACCAGGAGCAGATACCCTTGCAAGGGCTTGCTGAAATTGGGATGCAGCTGCTCGGCCCACGTCTCCGTGGGCAGCAGATCATAAAGCAAGTTGTTCCCTGGCGGCGTGAGCAGCCTGTCCAGGGTGAGATAATGAACGTCCTTCACCAGGCCGATAACGCCATTACGCGCCAGGGCTAAGCGGCCCATCGTCTCCAGAATATCATGCACGGCCAGGCCATAGTTCGCGTCCAGACGCCAGGGATCCGTGACCACCAGGTAGTCGGCGCTCTTGATCGCCTGCGCGCGCGCCTCAGCCAGGGAAACCCCGCCGGTGGTGCGCGTGATCGGCGCCACCAACCTTTGGAAGTATTTTGTCCCGGCAGCATTCTTGTACTCCAAAAAAAGCGGCTCGCCAATCGCCGGCTGGGGCGCGCCGGGATATTCCAGGGCGGGGACGGCGGTGAAAGCGAAATACCGCTTCTCGCCGGGGGCGATGCTCCCCTGGACGTCGATCGCCAGCGCGAAGAAAGGCCCTACCCAGGAAGCCCGGGCGCCGGCGCTGCCCGCTTGGGGAGCGAACCCGGCCAGGGTATCGGTGATGTGCACATTTTGTGCCGGGGCGCCGCCGATGTTTTCCACGACGAGGAGGATGGCCAGGCGGTTATTGGTCTGCGTGGCCTGGTGCGTCGCGAGCGCCAACAACGGCCGTGCCGCCGCCGGGTTGTCCACCAGCACATCGACAGTGGCCGCGCCCTCTTTGCCCTCACTGTCAAAGAGTTGGACACCCAGCCGGCGCCAGCCGTTCTTCACCGTCGTCGAGTCCCAGGTGAACTGCCACACCGTTTCCTTTTCGCCGCTGAGATTTTGGGCATGGACGTTCGCGCCCTCAACATAGAAGACCGCTTTCGCCAGGCCGCGATCATCCTGCATGGCGGCCTTAATGGTCACGTCCCCCCGCACGGGGTCCGCTGCGCCCGGCGCGAGGATCGTGACCTGCGGTGCGCGCGCATCGAGCGGGTTGTCGATCGCCAGCCGGCGGGCGTCAACGGCCGTATTGCCCTGCCGGTCAACGGCGCGCGCCTGCAGCTCATATGACCCGTTGGCGTAGGCCCTTGTGTCCAGGGTCAGCGCGTAGGGCGGACTGCAGGCGGTGAAAAGGAGGCGGTTGTCGAGCCAGAACTCGACGCGCGAGAGCGCCTGATCGTCGGCGGCGGCGGCCGTGATGCGCAGCAGGCCGCGGCCCAGGCCGGGATCGCGCAGGGAAACCGACGGCCGTTGGCTGTCGGGCGGGGGCAGCGTGGTGAAGAAGAAGGGCGCGCTCGCGGAGAGATTGCCGCCGGCATCGGCCGAGCGCGCCACGCCATGGTACGTCGTGCCCGGCTGCAGATCGCGCAGCACAAGCCGGTGACGGGTAACCAGGGTTTCCTCGGCGGCCGCGCCGCTGAATTCCCCCGCCGCGCGCCCGATCTGCACCTGGCTGTCCCCCTTCTCATCTGTCACCCAAACGACGGCCGCCGAGTTTTGGCCCAGGTCCTCGACGATTGGCCCCTCCACGAAAAGCGGCGCCATTTGATCGCAGGCCCAGCGCTCCTCACGCCTATTATTCCTCTCGTCCAGTTCCGGCACGACATCTTGCGCATCGACTTCCGCCTGCACCTGATCAAACAGCGGCGTGCAGCCATAGCTGCGCGCAAAACAGCCGCGCCAGCGCTCGCCGGGCCGCAGCCCGGCCGGCCCCGCCAGGGAGGCCCAAGGCTGGCCATCGAGGGTCAGGCTGAGCGCGGCCGGCTGCTCGTTGGGCGCATCGCCGCCGTTGAGGAGCTGCACGCAGATCGCCTCGTCATCCGGCCAGATATCCGTGATCCTCAGGTCGGCCAGATCGACATCCTCTTCCGGCGTGGGCGTAGGCGTGGGCGTGGGCGTCGCCACTTGCGTCGGTACCGGCGTCGGCGAGGGGAGATGGTAGCGGATCACCAGCCGCGGTTCGCGCTCATGATGGTCGCGGCTCTCGAAGACCCGTTGGAAAAGGGCGTTGGGGCCGCGCAGCTCAATGCCATAATTGTCGCCGGTCAGCCAGCCCTGAACGTTGCGTGTCAGGTCGATTTGCTTCCAGCCTGGAGCACTGCTGAGGTCGGCGGCCAACACGAAGGGCCCGGTATAGACCGTGGGCTGGTTGGTCCAGGTGACTGTTTCCTCACGCCACGCTTCCAGGATGGGGTGCAGCATCACGCTGACCGGATCGGGGCCGCTGCCCTCCTCAATCTGGTAAAGCTCCAGGGTGGCGCTATCGATGATCGCCGCCGGATCCAGCGCCTCCTGAACTTCGAAGCGCAGAAGCAGGAAAGCGCCATAGGGGCTCAAATGCAGGGTTCTATACCACAGTTCCAGGTAGCCGGCGCTGCCGAAATTACTCTCTGGATGGAGGTTCGTGATGTACGTGTCGTCGGAAGGGGCGAGCGTGATCAAGGCGCCAGGCAGATCAGGCTCGGCCGCCGCTCTGGGCCGGCCCGCGCTCATGGAGAGGACGATCAGGGCAGAGAGCAACAACAGGCGGACGCGTGGGGACAGCTGCAGCATCAGGACACCCCCTAGTCGCGATTTTTGGCCCGGGCCAGGAAACCCGGGGGGAAATCACGGCCCATAAACGCTGATAAGAGTAACTAGTACGATAGCATAAAACGGCCGGGGACGTAAGTGACGTTTGTCATATGTGGGAGGGGAGCAAAGCGCACAAAAACCTCGTGCCGCGCGGCTTGATAATCAACCAGCTGCGCTGCCGTACAAATAAATACACAATATCAGGTAGTGGAGGGTCCAGGTACCGGGCCGGGGAGACACATAATGAAGGCGACAGGCTTCCTTGTAGTAGAAAAGCACGGCGGCGCCTGGCAGGTAAGCGGCTCCGTTGGCGCCCAACCACCTCAGCACGAGCTTGAATGCTTGTGGCGCAGCTGGGCCAGCCGCGCCACTAAAATGCCAAATCTTGAAAATGATAGATGGCTAAATTCGCCCCTTGCCCCACGCCTGCATCATTTGCTGCGCAGGGAAAAGGACAGCTCTACCGTATCACCCAGGACAACATTCTCGCGCTTGCGAATCTGCGCCTTCAGCGCAATAAACAGCGTGCCATCACCCTTGGGCAGTAGGGACGTATCCCACTGCGAACCACCCAGGCGCACCGTTACGGGGACCAGTCCACGCTCCGCGTGGCCCTTAGTACGGTGCGTATACTCCTCGGGCAAGTCGACATAGGTCCAGCCACCCTTCCCCGGAAAGATCTGCACCTCGCCGCGAATCGTAAATGTTTCTCTATCCTGCGCCATGCACCAACTCCTGTAAGCACACATTTCTAACGGCCAGTATGGGAGCCGACATTGGAAAACCGTGAATACACGGCCGCCGGCTCCCTGTATAGTTATATTATATTAACCAGACCCCCTATTTTCACGCACAGGAGAGTGGCCTCATGTAATCCCCCTTAGCGAACTGCAACTCATTGTCCTCGAACACTATATTATCACGCAATAGTGCCACCATAGGAGACGAAAAACATGGCCAATATCAAGAAAATTACGTTTATCGCTGTCTTATCACTGCTTGTGATCATCGGGGGCGCCACCCTGGCACTTGCCCAGGATGATGGACCGGTTCGCGGCGTCATTAGCGCCTGCGTAAACAATTCCAGCGGCACGATTAAGATCAATGATAACTGCAACGGCAACTGGTCGCGGCTGGACTGGAATGCCGAGGGACCGCAAGGGCCGCAGGGACCGACTGGGCTGCAAGGGCCCCAGGGGCCTCCCGGACTGCTCGACCTCTACTATGTCTCAGAGCCGATCAATATTGCCGCCAATGATGTCTATCGCAATAATGTTGAGTGTGAGGGGGATGATACGGTGACCGGAGGCGGTTACTTTTTGAACACGGCCGAACTAAGCGACGCCGAACTCGATGTAGAGGTCTTTTCCAACAAACCCTCAACCGATTTTGGCGAGGAGTATGAGGGCTGGGACATCGGCATCCGCAACATGGCCAACGTGCCGCGCTCAGGCTTCGCCCACGCCGTATGCGCCGGCGTCACACCTTAATGAATGAAGGCCAGGCTTTTTGCAGCATGCCGGCAGCAGCGGGCTAAGAACAAAAAGCCTGGCGCATGGAAGCGTCTGGTATACGGCGCAGGGACCGGACGCGCTCGGCCGTCTCGATCCAAACACAGGCGAGACGATTCATATTCCGTTGGGAGCGGGATCGGCGCCGCACGGCGTAATTGTCGGACCTGACGGCGCAGCCTGGTTTACGGACGGTGGCCTGAACGCCATCGTGCGTGTCGACCCGGAAACGGAGGCGGTCGAGCTCTTTCCACTTCCGGCCGGTACGGGCTATGCGAATCTAAACACGACCGCTTTTGACGGAGACGGCATTCTCTGGTTCACCGGGCAGAGCGGCATACACGGCCGTCTCGATCCGGCGACCGGCGCGCTGGACGTGTTTAACTCACCGCGCGGCAGGGGACCCTACGGCATCGCCGCCAGTCCCGATGGCGCCATCTACTACGCCTCGCTGGCCGGCAGCTACCTCGGCCGCGTAGATCTGCAAACGGGCGAGGTTGAAGTCCTGGAACCGCCGACGGCGGGCCAGGGGGCGCGGCGCGCCTGGTCAGATTCAAACGGTATTTTATGGGTAAGCGAGTGGAACGCCGGCCAGCTGGCTTCTTACGATCCGCTGGGTGGTGATTGGCAGGGACGAAATGTGACTATCCGCTGCCGCGGTTTGATTATGCGTTACCTATGCTTGGGGAGCATCTTTGATTCTGTGTAGACGTGTGAGTTCAGCCTGGGTTGACCTCTAATCAACCATTTTACGACACCACGGCCGTCTCCCCCCACCAAAAAATCCCCTACTCGTCGCACAACAGCGCCCGCAGCCGCGCCTTCTGCACTTTGCCCAGGGCGTTGCTCGGCAGCGCTTCCACAAAGAGCACGCGCCGCGGCGCTTTGTAGTCGACCAGCTGCTCGCGGCAGTAGGCCATGATCGCCTCGGCCGTTACCGCCTCCTCCCGCCGGGGCACAATCACGGCCGTGACCCGCTCCCCCCACTCCTCGTCGGGGCAGCCGATCACGGCGCACTCCTTCACCGCCGGATGCGCCGTGAGCACCAGCTCCACCTCCGGCGGGTAGACGTTCAAGCCGCCCGTAATGATCAAATCCTTCGCGCGCCCTTTTAACGTGTAATACCCGTCCGCCGCGCGCACGCCCATATCGCCGGTGCGCAGCCAGCCGCCGGCCGTGAAGGCGGCGGCCGTTTTGTCCGGCATCTGCCAATACCCCTTGAAGACGTGCGGCCCGCGGATCTGCACCTCGCCCACCTCGCCGTCCGCCGGCGCCTCTTCCGTGATCGGGTCCACGATGCGCGCCTCCACGCCCGGCAGCGGCAGCCCCACCGAGCCCACGCGCCGCTCGCCGTGCAGCGGGTTCGACAGATTCATGCCCGTCTCCGTCATCCCGTACCGCTCCAAGAGCGTGTGCCCGTACAGCGCCTGGAACTTAAAAAAGACGTCGTCCGGCAGGCGGTCCGATCCCGAGGTCAGCAGCCGCATATGGCTCAGATCATAGTCGCCCCCGGCCGGGTAATCGACCAGCCGCTTGTGGATCGTGGGCACGGCCATAAAGACGGTGCAGCGCTTCTCCACCATCGTCGCCAGCGCCTCTCGCGGCGCGAACTTGGGCAGCAGCACGGCTGTGGCCCCCGCGTGCAGCGCCCCGTGCAGGGCCACCACCAGCCCGTGCACGTGGAAAATGGGCAGCACGTGCAGCAGCACATCCTCCTCCCGCCAGCCCCACGCTTCATGCAGGCTGTCCAGGTTCGCCGTCAGGTTGCCGTGCGTGATCTGCGCCCCCTTCGGCCGGCCCGTCGTCCCGCTCGTATAGATCATCAGCGCCGTCTGCTCCCCGTCCGCCGGCGGATCGGGCAGATCGGCCACATCCGCCCCGCCGATCAGATCGGCGAAGTAAGCGGGATCGGCCGTTTGCAAAAAAACGATCTCGCGCAGGGCCGCGATCTTCTCCGCCAGCGGCGCCAGCTTCTCCCGCTGCCCTTCCTCCGCGAAGAAGAGCGCCGCGCCCGAATCGGAGAGAAAGTAGAGCAGCTCATGCTGCGGGTAACCCGGATTCAGCGGCAGCGTGATCGCCCCCAGGCGCATGATCGCCAGGTGCAGGTATATAAAGGGCAAACATTTCGGCAGCTGCACGGCCACCCTGTCTCCCGGCCGCACGCCCAGCGACCGCAAATAGGCCATCGTCTGGCGCACGGCCGTTTCCAGCTCGCCATACGTCACCCGCTGCGCGCCCTCCGGCAGCAAATATTCAATCGCCACCTTATCCGCGTAGAGGCGGCCGTTCTCTTCAAGCCTGCTCAAAAAAAGCACAGAATCCTCCTTATGCAGCCTCTCCAGCGGCCGGCAGGTCGCCCACTGGCCACTGCCCACCGCTCACCGCTCACGCCTCGTCCCCCGGCCGGCCATAATGCGCATCCGGGCGCATGGCCGGCTTGCCTTCCTCAAAATTGTTGTAACGGCGGATCGTCGGGTAGGCGAAGTCGATCCGCTCTTCGGCGGCGAATGCTCTGAGGATATCTTCCCAGATCGCGTTCTCCGTGCCCCGCCGCCTGCGCGGTTCCACCAGGTAGCGAATCGTCAGGCGCACGCCGATATCAATCACGCGCGTATAGACGATCGGCGTCAATATCTCATAGTTGATCAGATACCGCTCCGCCGCCTCCCGCAGCTGCTTCCTGGCCATTTCGCTCCCCTGCGCGGAGTGCGCGAGGGCGATGCCCTCTAAGATTTCCTTGGCCCGCGCCCAATCGCTCTCGAACGTTACCTCCAGGGCCAGCTCATTCCAGATATAGGAAAAGCCCTGGCTGTAATTGGCCAGCGATTCCGTAAACACGTTCTTATTGGGGACATGCAGCACACGGCCCGTGCTCTGGTCGGCGTCCACCCAATTGCCAATCTCCATGATCGAAAACTGGAAATAACGAATATCCACCACGTCCCCCGCATGCTGCCCGATCTGGATGCGGTCGCCCATAGAAAACGGGTGGCGCCAGACGATGAACAGCCACCCCACAAAATCCGTGATCGGCGCCTGTAGGGCGATCGCCAGACCGGCGGAAAGCAAACCAAGGTAGGTAGCGAAGGAACCCGCGTCGGGCAGCCAGATCAGCAGCAGGGCGATGGCGCCGACAAAGAGCACCAGGTACTCCGTCGTCTTGCGCCAGCGATAGATCATCGTCGCATCATCCGTACGCCGGCGCACGACGAGGTTCACCAGCCAGCGCAGCAGCACAAGGAAGAGGATGACGATCAACGAGTACAAGATATTCTGCTGAACACTCACACTCACGCGAAAATTCTGCTCAATCCAGCGACTGATATTCTCCGGCATAGTCAAGTAGTCCTCACGCCAAGGTTCGCCGTCCAAAGGCGGGGATCCGCGTTACCTGGTCACGGAATTCCCGGCCGCCAACCTATGGGCTAACATACAGGGATCATGGACTACTAGACTACCCGACTATCGCCTGTGCGGCGACATATTGATGGCTATGCGAATTTCTCTGCTGCCCTGGGCGAGCGGGCCCGCTTGCTCTATCCTTTACCTCGGCCTCGCGCCGCGCCTGGCGGTCGCGAGCAGTCACCGTAGTCAGATTAGGGAACAAGTACGCGAACGATGGCAGCTATGAACGCATTCTGGGAAGGGGTCCTCGCCGGCTACGCCATCGCCATACCCGTGGGCGCCATCGCCATCCTCATCGTCGACATGGGCCTGCGCCGCGGCTTTCCTTCCGCCTTCATGGCCGGCGCCGGCGCGGCCACGGCCGATTTCATCTACGCCCTGCTCGCCGTCATCGCCGGGGCCACCCTCGCCGCCGCCCTCACCCCCTACGCCACCCCCCTGCAAATCGCCAGCGCCATCGTCCTCCTCGCCCTCGGCGGCTACGGCCTGCGGCAGGCGTGGCAGATCGACGCCGCGCAGGAAGGGCGCGCAGCGCCCGCCGATGATCAGTCCCCCTGGCGCATCTACCTGCGCTTCCTCGGCCTGACGCTGCTCAACCCGCTGACCGTGGCCTACTTCGGCGCCCTCATCCTCGGCCGCGACGCCGCGGCCACGGTCACGCCGCTGGATCGCCTGCTCTTCGTGCTCGGCGCCGCCCTCGCCTCTCTTTCCTGGCAAACGCTGCTTGCCGGCCTGGGTTCCCTGGCCAACCAGCGCCTCTCCCCCCGCTTTCAACGCGCCACGAGCATCGCCGGCAACCTGATCGTCATCGCCCTCGGCCTGCGCATCCTCGCCCTGCTCTAAGACCCCGGCCATCCAAGCGCCCATTCACTCTCTAAGAACCCTCTAAACGCAAGCAACTGCGCCAGCCACCAATCTGCGCACATCTGCGGTTCTCCCCCCTTTTCAATTCAAGAACTATGGTTATAATATTACTGTATTGCCAGCAGCTTCAACCTTGCAGCAGCAAGCCAAAGGAGAATCACCATGACAGATCTGACAACGGCCGTTTCCACCCTGCGAAAGCAGCTCACCGGCGCCGCCTACCTGCCGGACGACGACGGGTACGACGCCGAAAGGCTGCCCTGGAACCTGACCTTCGCCGCCCAGCGGCCCGCCCTGGTCGTCAAGGCCGCGGACGCCGCCGACATCGCCGCCGCGGTCAGTTTCGCCAACGAGCAGGACCTGGGCATCGCCGTGCAGGCCACCGGGCACGGCGTCATCCAGCTGCCGCATGACGCCCTGCTGATCAACACGGCGGCCATGACCGGCGTCACGATCGACCCCGAGGCAAGAACCGCCTATGTCGAAGCGGGCGCCCTTTGGGGCGATGTCCTCGGCCCCGCCCAAGAATCTGGCCTGGCCCCCCTGCTCGGCTCTTCGCCCGGCGTCGGCGCTGTCGGCTACACCCTCGGCGGCGGCATGGGCTGGCTCGTGCGCAAATACGGCCTCGCCGCCGACCACGTGCGCTATTTCGACGTGATCACCGCCGATGGGCAGCAGCAGCGTGTCTCGGCAGATGAAAACAGCGAGCTCTTCTGGGGCCTGCGCGGCGGCCGTTCCACCTTCGCCGTCGTCACCGGCATGGCGATCGATCTCTTCCTCGTCTCCATGATCTACGGCGGCAGCCTGATCTATCCCGCCGCCCTGGCGCGCCCCATCCTGGAGCGCTACCGGGAGTGGATCAAAACGACGCCTGAAGAATTGACCACATCCGTGGCCCTCATGAATATGCCGCCGCTGCCCTTCATCCCGGAAATGCTGCGCGGCAAGTCTGTGATCATGGTCCGCGCCTGTTACTGCGGCCCTCTTGACGAGGCGGAAAGCCATTTCCAGACGTGGCAGGAGGGCCCCGAGCCGATCGCCAACTTCATGGGCCCGCTGCCCTTCTCCCAGGTGGCCATGATCAGCCAAGATCCGGAAGATCCCATACCCGGCTATGTCACCAACGCCTGGATTGACGCGCTGGACGATGAAGTCATAGACGCGCTCATCGACCACACCTATGTGGCAGAGGGTCCGCCGCCCTTGGTCTTCAGCGAAGTGCGCCATGTCGCCGGCGCCAAAGAGCGCGTCGCCCCGGACAGCAGCGCCGTCGACCACCGCCAGGAAGCCCTCGTTCTCGAAATCCTGGGCATGACGCCGTCCCCCGAGATCCACGAGATGGTCATGGGCTATGCCGGCCAATTCATGCAGGCAGTAGCCGCACACTCGCGGGGCGTTTACCCCAATCTCATCGAGGGCCCGCAGGCACAAGAAGTAATCACCCAGGTCTTCTCCCCCGCAATCTACCAGCGCCTCAAAGATCTGAAAGCGGCCGCCGATCCCCAAAATCGGTTCCGCTACGGGCTGGAATTCTAACCGGCCGGCCGTTTGTAGGGGCGCTTCGTGAAGCGCCCCTACGCGCAAACTACCGGCGCGCTGCCCCTCATTCCTCCCGCGTCAGCAGGTAAACGTTCCTGCCCTCAGACGCCCGCCCCAGGAGCCGCGCCGCGCTCAGCCCCGTGTGCGCCAGCACAAAGTCGACAAACGCCTCGTCGCTGAAATGGCGGTAGGACGCGATCCCCTCATTGCTGTCCGGCTCAAAGAACATCACCCGGCATTCCAACCCTTCCAGGAAAGCCGCCAGCTGATCGTATTCCTGCTTCGTGCGCACGAAATGGTGGAAAATATTCAGGGCCAACACAATATCAACCTTGCCCTGCGGCAGCTCAAAAATCGACTTCTCGCGCACGGCGAAACGCCGGCCGCGCATCGCGCGCCACCGTTTGAGCACGTCCAAATTCAGCGCGTCCGGCTCCACGGCCGTACAGGTGAATCCCAGCGCCTCAAAGCGGTGGCAAAAATAGCCGAAATAGGCCCCAATATCGAGAACGCTCACTTGCCCATGCTTAATTTCCCATTCCCAATTCGGCACGCCGAATCCCGCCGCCCGCATAAACTCCCACCGCTCATGCCCATACACGGCCGTCTGCGCCAACTCCGTGCCATACCACGCATTCAGGCAGTCCAAATCTGGGTGCCCAAACGGCTGGTGAAAAAAGCCGCGGCGCCCCACGATCTCCAACACCGCCTCGCGCAGCGCCGCCCATTCTGCATGCCGCCGCGTCACCAGCACGGGGATCCGCGCCACCCCCAGCAGCTGCGCGATCGCCAGCCGGTGCAGCCCCTCTTCAAACAACAGCTCCCCACCGCGCCCAATCTGCACGCGTACCTCCGCCAACGCATGCTCCGCTGACCATGGACTGTTGGCCGTTGACAGCCGGCCGGTCGGCGCCGCCAGCTCCGCCTGCGACTTATACCCCTCCCGCGCGATGCGCGCGTAGAGCGCCGCGATCGCCGCCCAGCGCGCCGCGTACGCCTCGGCCGTCGTCGCCCCGTCCACCAACTCCCCCCGCGCAATGCGCGCCAGGTTCGCCCGGTAGGCGGCGATATCCAGCCATGCACGGCCGTCCACCATCCGCCCCTCTAAAATCGCATACACCCCATCATGTTCGCGCACGGGCACGCCGCCCAGGTCCCAGTCGCCCCCGGCGGTGGAGCCGATATGCCCCACGGGATTGCCTCTCAGCGCCGCCTCATCGACAGCGATAGTGAACTCAATGGCCCGCGGGTCCACCCACAGCGGCCGCAGCGGATCCTGGCGCAGGCGGCCCAACAGCCGCGCCGCCAGCAGCCGGCCGCCGCCATAAACCGCCTGCCCCGGCCCGCGCAGCCGCGGCCAGCGGCGCGCGATCTTGCGTAAACGCGTATGCATGCGCAGAGTGTACCCCGACCGCGCCTGCTCAGCATTTCCACCGCTCGCCAACAACCAGCATCCCTGTCACCGCCGGCCCGCTTCCCGCTCCCCACCCCGCCCAATCTCGACTATAATCCTCGCCTCAAGAGACACAAGCAGACTGGTCGCTGTTTGCCGCCAACGGCACACTGTTTACTGTTTACTGTTTACCGCCCACTGCACACTGTTTACAGAGGACCCCATGTCAGAAATCAAGCGCCGCGCCGTCAAAAACGAACTCAAACTCCTGCCCCTGCTCATCCTGGGCACGCTCATCGCCGCCTTCGGCTTCGCCGTCTTTCTCGCCCCGCACAACCTCTCCGCCGGCGGGATAACGGGCGTCGCCCTGATCATCAACAACTACACCGGCTGGCCCGTGGGCACGCTCTTCCTGCTGCTCAACCTGCCCCTGATCGCGATTGGCTATCGCCGGCTCGGCCGCTGGCCCTTCGTGCGCCGCACGCTGCTCGCCGCCGTGCTCTTCGCCCTCTTCACGGATCTCTTCAGCTGGCTCATGCCCCAGCTCCTCGACCCCTTCCCGCTCACCGACGATCTGCTGCTCAGCTCCATCTACGGCGGCCTCACCGGCGGCTTCGGCGCCGGGCTCGTCTTTCGCACCGGCAGCACAACGGGCGGCACAACGATCATCGGCCGTCTCATCCAGCAGCGCACCGGCATGCCGCTCAGCCAATCCTACATCTACACCGACGGCCTCATCCTCATCGCCATGGGCCTCGTCTTCGGCTGGCAGACAACGCTCTACGGCCTGCTCATCCTCATCGTCAACGGCCTGACCGCCGATTTCGCCCTCGAAGGCGCCAGCGTGACCCGCGTGGCCAACATCGTCACCAATCACCCCAAAGAACTCTCCAGCGTTCTCATCAGCCGTTTCGGCCGCGGCGTCAGCTACTGGCCCATCATTGGCGGCTACACCGGGCGCACCCGCTACATGGTCACCTGCACCATCTACCGCTCGCAAATGCGCGATGTGGAAGAAGTCGTCGCCGGCGTCGATCCCTACGCCTTCGTCACCATCAGCATCGGCCAGCGCGCCTTCGGCGAAGGGTTCGTGCCCTTAGACAAGAAAGAGAGCGGCCAGTAGCCAACCACCTCACGCCCCCCGCCGCTGTCTGAGTCCGCCCCCGGGCCGCTCCCCATCCCTGCTACCTGCCCGACAGCCAGTTGCTTTATACTTAACATCATCGCCTGAACAGTCACAAGTGGAGGTAGGACCATGCTCGAAATACTCAACGCTATCCTGGCACAATTGGAAACGGCCCTGGGCCCGGACACGCTGGGCACACGCGCCGCCGATCTGTTGACCAATGTCGCCGCCGGATTGATCGTCTTCTTCTTCTATGTATTGCTCTCGTTTATCGCGCGCGCGCTGCTGAGGCCCGTCCTGCGCCGCACCCCCTTGGATGAGACCTCAAAAGTATTCATCCTCTCCCTCTTCAAATATGGCCTCTTGCTCATCGGCATCGTCAGCGGGCTGGCCGCGGCGGGGATCAACACCTCCGCGCTGCTCGCCTCCCTGGGTATTGCCGGCTTCACGATCGGCTTCGCGGCCAAGGATGCCTTCTCCAACCTCATTTCGGGGTTCTTGATTTACCTCGATCGGCCGTTTGTGATCGGCGACCTCGTCGAGATTGAGGACAACTACGGAACCGTGGATCAGATCACGCTGCGCTCAACGCGCATCATCACCTCTGACGGCAAGATGCTGGCCGTGCCCAACGCCGACATCATCAACAAGACCGTTGCCTCCTACACCAATTTCCCGCACCTGCGCCTCGATATCGCCGTCACGGTAGGCGTGAATGAGGATATCGACCAGGTGCGCCAACTGCTGCTGGCGCAGGTCGTGCACAATCCTGACTTTCTAGAAGAGCCGGCGCCGCGCGTCATCGTCACCCAGCTAAATGATTACAATGTGGCCGTGGAACTGCAGGCGTGGCTGAAGAATGAGCGCGAGCACGTCGCCCAGCGGGCGTCGCTGCGCGAGAACGCCTTCAGCACCCTGCGCGCCGCCGGCGTGGAGATGCCCTACGAAACAGTGCAGCTGATGCCCGTGGAACTGCGCGGCAGCGCCTTGGCCTAGCGGCCGGGAAGGGCGATCCAGCGCGCACTGCGCCTCATGAAACCGGGTTTTTGCCGATCAAGGGCCGGCCACACGCATGACCAAAATACCCGTTTTCACATGAGCATACACCACTGCTTGACAAAAATATAATATCATCTATAATAATTTAGGCTTACCTAAATTTGTGGTTAGTTAACCAAGAATTCTAACCGCCCTAAGCGAACAACAAAGGTCTTTTATCCATGCGCAACCTATCTTTGTGGAGCCTTTTGGCTTGCACACTCATTCTGGCCGTCACGGCCTGCGGCGGCGATGGCGGCGGCGAAACGGCCGCCGGTGCGCCGCTCAACGTCGTCACCACCACCGGCATGATCGCCGACATCGCCGAAAACGTCGGCGGTGAGCACGTCCAGGTCACCCCCCTCATGGGGCCCGGCATCGACCCCCATCTTTACAAAGCGAGCGCCGGGGACGTCAACCGGCTGCAGGAAGCGGACATCATCTTCTACAACGGCCTGCACCTGGAAGCGGCCATGGGTGAAGTGCTCGAGCGCTTCGCCGGGAGCGGCGCGACAACCGTCGCCGTCGCCGAAAGCATCGACACCGGCGCGCTGCTCGCCCCACCCGAGTTCGCCGGCTTCTACGATCCCCACGTCTGGTTCAACGTCGCCTTCTGGATGGAAGCGACCGCGGTTGTGCGCGACGCCCTGATCGCCCAAGACCCCGAAAACGCCGCCGGCTACACGGCCAACGCCGAAGCTTATCTCGCCGGCCTGGCGGAGCTCGACGCCTACGTCGCCGAGCAGGCGGCCCGCGTGCCCGAAGAGACGCGCGTGCTCATCACCGCCCACGACGCCTTCAACTACTTCGGCCAGGCGTACGGCTTTGAAGTGCGCGGCCTGCAAGGCATCAGCACCGCTTCCGAGGCCGGCACGGCCGATGTGCAGGAACTGGCCCGCTTCATCGCCGAACGCCAGATTCCGGCCGTCTTCGTGGAATCCTCCGTGCCCCCGCGCACCATCGAAGCGGTCCAGGCCGCCGTGCGCGCCCAGGGCTTCGACGTGCAGATCGGCGGAGAGCTTTTCTCCGACGCGATGGGCAGCGCGGGCACACCCGCCGGAACTTACGACGGCATGGTGCGCCACAATATCGACACCATCGTCAGCGCCCTCCTCGCTGAGTAAAGTCCCTATCGCTATCTCACTCCTGGATGAGGTCACCCATATCTCTGCAAGCATAGGAACAAACATGACAGCAGCACATCCCCAACCCGCGATCCCCATTCCCAAAACCGGTTTCGTCATCGACGTCGAAGACCTCACCGTTGCCTACGACCACAAGCCGGTGCTCTGGGATGTCGACATGTTCGTTCCCCAGGGCACGCTTATGGCCATCGTCGGCCCCAACGGCGCCGGCAAGTCCACCCTGATCAAGACGATCCTCGGCCTGATCAAGCCCGTCGCCGGCACGGTGCTCATCAAGGGAAAACCGTACGCGCAGCAGCGCCACATCGTCGGCTACGTGCCCCAGCGCGGCAGCGTTGATTGGGATTTCCCCACCAGCGTGCTCGACGTGGTCATGATGGGCCGCTACCGCGCCCTGGGCTGGATCAAGCGTCCCGGCAAGGCGGAAAAGGAGATGGCCATAGAGGCGCTGGAGAAAGTAGGTATGAGCGATTACGCCAGCCGCCAAATCAGCCAGCTCTCCGGCGGCCAGCAGCAGCGCGTTTTCCTCGCTCGCGCCCTCGTCCAGGACGCCGAAATCTACTTCATGGACGAACCGTTCCAGGGCGTAGACGCCACCACCGAGCGGGCGATCATCACCCTCCTCAAAGAGCTGCGCGCCGCCGGCAAAACCGTCGTCGTCGTCCACCACGACCTGCAGACGGTGCCCGAATATTTCGACTGGGTCATGCTCCTCAACGTACGCAGCATCGCCAGCGGTCCAGTTCCCGCCGTCTTCACCGAAGAAAACCTGCGCCGCACCTACGGCGGCCGTATCGCCTTCCTCGATCAGAATGGCGATCAGCCGCCAGCCGCCAGCCCGGTGCAGGAGCCCGCGTGAACAAGCAAACAATGCAGTTAATAGAGAAACAAAGATTGCGCAGATTCGCGCAGATTGAAGTCAACAAACCTGCGCAATCTGTGTTGTGCCTTGGCCGGCCGGCCGTCAGCGGTCCTGTCACCCGGCCATCCTGCCATTTTACAGCCCTGCACATCCCCCATCCCCAATGGACCTCCTAAGCGATCTCCTCTTCGACTACACCCTGCGCACCGTCGCTCTCGGGGCCGGCATCCTCGGCCTGGTCAGCGGCGCGCTGGGCAGCTTCGCCGTGCTGCGCAAGCAGAGCCTCATCGGCGACGCCATCTCCCACGCCGCTCTGCCGGGCATCGTGCTCGCCTTCATGCTCACGCGCAGCAAAGCCTCCCTCGTGCTCGTCCTCGGCGCGGCCATCGCCGGCTGGCTGGGCATGCTGCTCGTGCTCAGCATCGTGCGCTACACGCGCATCAAGGAAGACAGCGCCCTCGGCCTCGTGCTTTCCGTCTTCTTCGGCTTCGGCCTGCTCCTGCTCACCTTCGTGCAGCGCTGGCCGGACGCCACCCAGGCCGGGCTGGACAAGTTCCTTTTTGGCCAGGCGGCCGCCCTGCTGCAAAGCGATGTTATTCTCATGGGCCTCCTGGGCGGGATCTCACTGATTATCATGGCCCTTTTCTGGAAAGAATTTAAGCTGTTCAGCTTCGACCGCGAATTCGGGGCCACACTCGGTTTTCCCGTGCGCGCCCTGGACATCCTACTGACCACCCTCCTGGTCACGGCCATCGTCATCGGCCTGCAGGCGGTCGGCGTTGTGCTCATGAGCGCCATGATCGTCGCTCCCGCCGCCGCTGCACGCCAATGGACCGACAAGCTGAGCGTCATGGTCGCCCTGGCCGGCTTCTTCGGCGCGCTCGCCGGCGTCACGGGCGCCGTCATCAGCAGCACGGCCGCCGGTTTCTCCACCGGCCCCGTCATCGTCCTCAGCGCCAGCGGCATCGTCCTCTTCTCCCTGCTCTTCGCCCCTAACCGCGGCCTCGTCTGGAATTGGGTCCGCCAGCGCCGCAACCGCAGCGCCCTGCGCGTGGAAGCGATGCTTGAAGCGCTCTACCAGCTCGCTGAGCAGCACGAAGAACAGCGCGCGCACGCTATCGACGTCCTGCGCGCCATGAACCTCGGCCGCGGCGGCGTCGCCGGCTCCCTGCGCGAACTGCAGCGCCGCGGCTGGGCCGCCGAAGTCGACGGCGGCTGGATCTTGACGGCCGAAGGAATGAAACAGGCAGAAAAGATATCTGATATCGGATTTGGGATTTCGGAAGAACGCTCCCGATCCCCAATCCCCAGTCCCCAATCCGCAATCGAATGAACAGCTTCCAGATCGAAATCCAACTCATCGCCATCGTCGTCGCCGTCGCCTGCGCGCTGCCCGGCGTCTTCCTCGTCCTGCGCCAGATGGCCATGTTGAGCGACGCCATCAGCCACACCGTCCTCCTGGGCATCGTCATCGCCTTCTTCATCGTCCAGGACATCAACTCCCCCCTGCTCATTTTCGGCGCCGCGCTCACCGGCGTGCTCACCGTCATACTCGTCGAACTGCTGCACCGCACCAAGCTGGTCAAAGAAGATGCGGCCATCGGCCTCGTTTTCCCCGCCCTCTTCAGCCTGGCCGTGATCCTCATCTCACGCTTTGCGGGTGACGTACACCTCGATGTGGACGCCGTGCTCCTCGGCGAACTCGCCTTCGCCCCCTTCGACCGCTTAATCATCGCCGGCCGCGACCTCGGCCCCGTCTCCCTCTACGTCATGGGCGGCATCCTCCTGCTCAACATTCTCTTCATCACGCTCTTCTACAAAGAGCTCAAACTGGCCACCTTCGACGCCGGCCTCGCCGCCGCACTGGGCTTCGCGCCCACGCTCATCCACTACGGGCTGATGACCATCGTCTCCATCACGGCCGTCGGCGCCTTTGACGCCGTGGGTTCCATCCTCGTCGTCGCCCTCATGATCGCGCCCCCCGTCACCGCCTACTTGCTCACCGACAGCCTGCCGCGCATGATCGGCCTCAGCGCCCTCATCGGCGCCCTCAGCGCCCTCGCCGGCTTCTGGCTGGCGCGCCTGCTCGACGCCTCCATCGCCGGCTCCATGGCCACCGTCACCGGCCTCTTCTTCGCCCTCGCCTTCCTCTTCGCCCCGCAGCGCGGCCTCGTCTCCCTCGCCCGCCGCCGCCAGGGCCAGCGCTGGACTTTCGCCCAGACCGCCTTGACCATTCACCTGCTCAACCACCAGGGTGCGCCCGACGAAGCGGAAGAGTGCAGCGTCGCCCACCTGGAAGAGCATTTGCGCTGGGAGCCCGCCTTCGCCCAGCGCGTCGTCCGCCTCTGCGAACGCGCCGGCTTCATCGAACGAGAAAACGGCCGTCTCCTCCTCACCGAAAACGGCCGGGACCGCGCCGCCCGGGCCATTACCGCCCTATAACAGGGTACAGCAAGCTCAAAAATCCGCCGCCCTTCAATCCTTTTGCAGGCCCCCCTTGCCGGCTGTGGTATCATTCACATAATCTAGTTTTGATTAGGATATTGCGTGGTCTAGACAAACGGCCGCCCATGAGCAGAAAACACCCTATCGATCGCCACAGCCTCGCCGCGCGATTACTGTTCAGCTTCCTGGCCCTGATCCTGCTGACGACAACGGCCGTAGGCTTGCCCGCCGTCCTGCTCATTCGCGGCCAGGCCGAGCGGCAAACATGGGCCAGGCTCAGCCAGGGCAGCCACACCGCCGCCGCTCTTTATGCCGCCTGGCAGCAGCGGATCGACGATCTCGCCCTCCTCACCTCACAGCGGCCCACGCTCAACCAGCTGCTCGCCGCGGAAGAGGCGCCCGCCCTCTCGCTTTACCTGCAGGCGCTGCAAGAAGACACCGAGCTCGACCTATTGCTCATCTGTGATGCGCAGCGGCGTCCCCTCGTGCAGAGCAACGCGCCTCCCACGCAGGACGCCCTCGCCAGCGCCCTCTGCCGCCTGCCCGACCCGGCCGGCACGCACGTGCTCACCGCCGGCGCGTCCCCGCAAGTATGGATGCTGGCCGCCCACACCACCGCCACCGGCAGCGGCGGCGCGGCGGCCGGCCGCGTGATCGCCGGTATGCGCCTCGATGATGAATTCCTGCGCCAAATGAGCGCCCAAACCAGCCTCGAGCATACACTCCTGCTCGACGAACAGCCCGTCTCCGGCAGCCTGGCCGCAGGGGCCATCTCGCGCCGCCCCGCCGCCAATCCCCCCGCCTCAATGGCCGCCGCATCCGCCCTTGTGACGCTCGACGACCGCCCTTACTATGCCACCCGTCTCGATCTGCCCGCGCCCCGCCTCGTTGATGAAATAGCCCTAGACGTGACCGACCTGGCCACCACGCAGCGCCGCCTCACCTGGACACTCGTGGGCAGCATCCTGCTCGTCGCCCTGGCCGGGTCCATCATGAGCGTGGCCATGGCCCGTCAAATCGGCCGTCCTTTGACACAGCTCACAGACGCCGCCACCGCGATCAGCCACGGAGATCTCGCGGCCTCGCTCTCCGTCCCCTCGCGTGTGCGCGAAGTCGCCCTCGTTTCCCAGGCCCTGGAAAGAGCGCGTGTCGACCTGCAGCGGACGCTGCATGAGCTGCAGCAGGAACGCGCCTGGACCAACCACCTGCTGGAAGCGATCAGCGAAGGGATAGTGGCCCTGGATGAAAACGGCCGTGTCACCTTCTTTAGCCCCGGCGCCGAACGCATCACCGGTTGGCCTCAAGATCAGGCCCTCAACCGCGCCGCGGATGACCTCTTCAATCTCGCCGATCCCGGCGACGCCTTCAGCCGCCATATCCCCTTAACCGGCCAGCAAAGCAAAGTTCAGCTCAAGAGTGGGGGCAGGAACCCCGTCACCCTGGGCATCACCAGCGCCCTCCTCTCCCCGTCCGACAGCGACAAAAGCGGCCTCGTCCTCGTCCTGCGCGACATCAGCGAAGCGGAACTCACCCATCACCTGCTGGGCGGATTCCTGGCCAACATCACCCATGAATTTCGCACCCCCCTCTCCGCGCTCGCCGCCTCCACCGAACTGCTGCTCGATCAGGCGCCCGACCTCAGCCCATCCGAACTGCAAGAACTGCTCAACTCGCTCTATCTGGGCATCATCGGCCTGCAAACGCTGATCGACAACCTCTTGGAAAGCGCCAGCCTGGAGGCGGGCCGCTTCCGCGTCTATCCGCGCCCCGCCGACCTGGGCGAAATCATCGCCGAGGCGACGCACATGACGCAGCCGCTGCAAGAAAAATACGGCCAGTGGCTCCTGATCGAAATGCCGGCCACCATCCCCCCCGTGCAGGCCGATTCGCGCCGCATCGTGCAGGTGCTCGTCAATCTACTCTTCAACGCCATCAAGTACAGCCCCGATGAGACAAAAATCACCCTCGGCGCGCAGGTCAGCGAGGAGAGGGTGCGCGTCTCCGTCGCCGACCACGGGCCCGGCGTGCCCCCCGGACGCCAGGACGAGCTGTTCTACCAGTTTGTCCACTACGACGCCGGCGACGCCAAGTCGCGTCATGGGGTCGGGCTGGGCCTCTCCGTCGTCAAAGCGATCGTAGAAGCGCACAAGGGGCAGGTAGGCGTTGAAAACCGGCCCGGCGGCGGCGCCGTCTTCTGGTTTACACTGCCGCTCAGCGCAGAGAAGGAAAGCGCATGATAGCCCTCGTTGTTGAAGACGATCGTGTGCTCGCCGATCTCATCGCCTTTACCCTGCGGCGCGAGGAGTTCCAGGTCGTTTTGGCCTACGACGGGGGAACGGCGCTGCAGCGCTGGCGCGAGAACCAGCCGGACATCATCGTGCTCGACCTCAACCTGCCCAAGATAGACGGCTTTACCGTCTGCAAGCAGATTCGCGCCGTGGACGATACGCCCATCATCATGCTCACCGTGCGCGACGAAGAGGACGACATCGTGCGCGGCCTCGAACTAGGCGCCGATGATTACATCCTCAAGCCCTTCAGCCCGCGCCAGCTCGTGGCCCGCATCCAATCTGTCCTGCGCCGCGCCGGCAAATCGCCGACAACGGCCGTCTATCACGCCGGCCAGCTCGCCCTGGACAGCAACCGCCGCGAACTGCGCGTTGGGCCGGACACAACCGTGCGCCTCACGTCCCTCGAAAACCGGCTTCTGCGCGCCCTGCTGATCAACGCGGGACACATCCTCACCCATGAAGAAATCATCGACCAGGTCTGGGGGCCCGAAGGGGGAGATCGCGACATGCTGCGCCAGCTCGTGCGGCGCCTGCGGCGCAAGATCGAGCACGACCCAACCCAACCCACGCCGCATCCCCAGCACGGGATCGCGCGCATCGAAAACGTGCCCGGCCGCGGGTACGGCCTGATCATAGAGCCCTGATTACGGGCCGCCGATTTGATCACACCCTTGTCACAACGCTGTCACGCTGTTTGTCATCCTTTCCTTGTATGATCAAGTTAAGTTAGATCAGAGAAGGTCGCGCCTCTACCGCTGCCCCTGATCGCTAACCCTTGACCGTTTTGTTCCTATTCATGGTGCGGAGCGCAGCCCGGCCATCATCCCGGCGGGGCAGCACATCCGCGGGGCAGGGAAGAAAAATGATAGAAACCGCACCGCAGCGGGTGCCTTATTCTCCCCAAGACATCCAGGACGATGCGCTGCGCGAGTACGCCCACAATTTGCGCGGCCTACTGGGGACCACGGTATGCTATAGGCCGCTCATCTGCAAAGAAAACGCGGCGGCCATCGCCCAGGAGACAGCCTATTGCGATCTCGTTGTCCTCGGCGATTTGGAACACTCCTGGCTGGAAATGATGCTCAGCAGCCGCCCCACCAAGCGCACTATTGCCAGGCTGTCCTCCTCGACATCCGTCCTCCTCGCGCGCCGTCCGCGCTGGCCAATCAAAGAGATTCTCCTCATCCTGCGCGTCGAAGAAACAGACAAGCCGGCCGTCGACTGGCTCGTTCGCCTGCTGCAGCCGGGCGAAACGGCCGTCACGATTCTGCCCATCGTGCCCTCCGTCCCCGCCATGTACACCCTGGGCAACCGTATCCAAACCGGCCTGGACGTCCTTCTCTCGCCCAACACCCCTTCCGGCTGCTATTTGCGCCTCATCGCCAAGCAGCTGGCGCAGAAAGAGGTAGAGGCCAGGCTGCATCTGCGGCAGGGCGATCCCGCTCACCAGATTCAGGAAGAAATCGCCGAAGGAAACTACGACCTCGTCCTCCTTGGCGCCGAACCGCACGGCCGTTTCTATCGCCTTCTGCTGGGCGAACTGGTCGCCCCGCTCCTGCGCTGGATCAACCGGCCGCTCCTTATCGCGCGACCGCTTCAAAGCGCGCGTCCGCAATGAAGTCGCACGCTGAATCCAATACCGAGTTGGGCATGCTCAGCGCGGAATCAAGCCTGCCGCTCAGCGTGCCGCGATCAACCTCCCGCGCGTTAGCCAAAATCGCCCTCTTCGGCGTCAGCATACTCCTCTTCATCCTGGCCATCACCCTGATGAAAGAGGGCGCCTACGACCTCGGCCCTCTCGTGCGCGGCCGTTTCGCCGTCACCAACCTGGCCAACAGCCTCGGCTTCGGCTGGCTCTTCGCCTACATCATCATGAGCGGGTCGCCGGTCGCCGCCGCGGCGCTCACCTTCCTCGATACAGGCGTAATCGACGCCTTGAGCGCCTTTACCATGATCACCGGCAGCCGCCTCGGCGCCAACCTGATCGTGCTCTTCATCGGCTTCATCTACGTGCTGCGCGGCCGCGGCCGCCTCACCAGCCTGGACATGGGCCTGCTCTCCCTCGCCGTCACCGGCAGCACCTACCTCGTGGGCATGCTCATCGGCATCTTCATCCTCTCCGCCGGCCTGCTGGCCAATGTGCAGCCGCCATCAGGCGCCGCCCTAAACTCCTTCATCAGCTTCTTCGCCGATCCCCTGGTCAGCGCCCTGCTGACCATTCTGCCGCGCTGGTCGCTCTTCCTCGTCGGGCTGGCCGTCATCATTTTCAGCTTCAGCCTGTTCGACAGGTGCCTGCCGCAGATGACATTGAAAGAAAGCCAGCTGGGGCACATGTCGCGCCTCATTTACCGCCCCTGGGTGATGTTCCTACTTGGCGCGGGCATCACGCTCCTCTCCATGTCCGTCAGCGTCTCCCTGGCCCTACTTGTCCCGCTCAGCCATCGCGGCTTCGTCCGCCGCGAAAACGTCATTCCCTATATCATGGGCGCCAACATCACGACCTTCATTGACACGCTGTTCGCGGCCGTCCTGTTGAGCGATCCCGCCGCTTTCACCGTCGTACTGACCAGCATGACCAGCATCGCCATCGTTTCCATACTCATCCTCGCCTTCGCCTACCGCCGCTACGAACGCGCCATGCTGCTCTTCGTCGCCTCGGTCATGCGCGACAATCGTTATCTTGCTTTTTTCTTGCTGGCCATTCTCATCGTTCCCGTTATCCTGATGCTGCTGTAGGAGGAGACCGTAAATTATGCGCATTCTGATCGCCACCGGCGGCGCAGCCCACTCTACCCTGGCCCTAGAAATGGGGCGCCTGATCGCGGCGGCCAGCGGCTCCACTCCGCTGCTGCTCATGGTCATCAAGCACGAGGCGGAGCATTCTCGCGCCGAAACCATCCTCGCCCACGCCGTCAGCCTGATGGGCCTGGAGGCGCAGACCAAGATCCGCATCGGCAATCCCGCCAAAGAGATCATCCGTGAGAGTGAAGAAGGAAACTACGATTTGGTCATTCTCGGGTCACGCCCCACGCACACACTGCTCACGCGCCTGTTGGGGTCGACAACGGAATGGGTCGTTGCCCACGCCCCCTGCCCCGTGATCATTGCCAAGGGCAGCCCCACGCCGCTGCGGCGCATCCTCGTTTGCATCACGGCCGTCGAAATCCCTTCCCATCTCACCCTCTTTACGCGGCGCCTCGTCTCCCTGCTCGATGAGCCGTGCGCTATCACGCTCCTGCATGTCATGTCCCAGATCCGCGCCGGCCCCACTGCGCGCGATGAATGGCAGCTCTCTGCCGGCGCCGCCGAGCTGATTCGCGAACAGGAACCGGAAGGGATCCTCTTACAGCGCGACATGCTCGCTTTGCAAATGCCGGGGGTCCACGTGCAGCCGCGCATTCGTCACGGTCCGGTGGTCGAAGAGGTCCTCGCCGAAGCGCAGGAAGGCGGCTGCGACCTGATCATCATCGGCTCGCACCAGGCACGCGGCTGGGAGCGTTTCCTGCTCGATGACCTGGCCCATCAAATAGTCGTCCAGGCGGATCGCCCGGTGCTGGTTGTCTAAAACCGGGCAGCGCCCCGGCCCTAATCCTTCACGTACGGCTGCCCCAATGCCGCCGGTTTCGCCGCCCCCCAGCGCGTGCGGAACCACTTCGTCGACATCATCAGCAGCACGCCCAGCGTGATCGCGAAAGGGATCATGCGCCAGATATAGCGCGACAGGACGCCGGGCAGCACCAGCTGCGGATTCAGCGAAAGCTGCCACAGCGTGCCGAAAAGCAGGGACCCCGCCATCAAAATCAGCGGGTTCCACATGGAGAAGAAGACCAGCGCCAAGGCGATGAAGCCCCAGCCCAGCAGGAAGTTATAGCTCCACACCGGGTTGTAATCCAGCGCATAAATCGCCCCCGCAAAGCCCATCAACATCCCGCCAACGATCACCGTCAGATAACGCGTCTTAGCCACGCTCACGCCCGACACTTCGGCCACGTCCGGGTTTTCCCCCACGGAGCGAATACGCAGCCCTAAACTCGTCTTAAAAAGCACATACCAGGCGGCAGCGGCCAGCCCGATGCCCACGAAAAAGAAAGGCGAAACGCCAAAAACCGACGGGATGCGCGCCAGCCCCAGCGGGCCCGTGTACGGGCTGCCGATGTAGGTCGTCAACCCGAAGCCCAGGATCCAGATGCCCATGCCGCTCACCACCTGGTCCACGCCCAGTGTGACCGAGAAGAAGCCGTGCAGCAGGCCCAGCAGCCCGCCCACGGCGATGCCCACCAAAAAGCCCAGCATATAGCTGCCCGTCGTCTGCGCCGTAATAAAGCCCAGGGTGGCGCCGAAGAGCATCACGCCCTCGATGCCCACGTTGATCACGCCCGATCGCTGGCCGATCAGCTCGCCCAGGCCGGCGATCAAAAATATCGTTGAAGCGTCGAGACTTCTAGCTAAGAACTCCGGCATCGATGCTCTCCTTGTTTTGCTTATCCACAACGATCTTGTAGCGGTAGAAGAATTGGAAGCCCACCAGCGTGATCATCAAGACGCCCAGCAGCGCATAATCGAGGCCGAAGCTCATCCCCAACTTGCCCTGCACAAAACGGCCGCCGATCGACAGCCCGCCAAAAAGCAGGGCCACGGGAATGGCCGCGATCGGGTTCCCCTGCGAGATCAAGCCGCAAATGATGCCGTAAAAAGCGAGGTCCCCGAAAAAGCCGTAATTCCTGGCGATCTTAAACACGCCGGGAACGGCCGCAAAATAATGATAGCCCGCCAGCCCCGCCAGCGCGCCGCCCATCATAAAGACCAGCACAGGAATACGCACCTTGCTGATCCCCGCGTACTCCGCCGCCTTCGCGCTCAGCCCGAACGCCCTGATTTCATAGCCGATCTTCGTCCTGGCCAGCACATACGTCAGCAGCACGCCCACGCCCAGCGCCAGAAAGATCGTGAAAGGGACATCCAACAGCAGCGGCGCCCGCAGCGCATCCGGCAGCTCAAAACTCTCCCCGCGCCCGCCCGGATTCATGAACGGCCCCCCTTCCTTGATCATGAAAGAGACCAGCCAGAACATCATGAAATTCAACATCATCGTCACCACGATCTCATTGATGCTGTACTTCCCATTCAAAAAGCCCGCGATCGCGCCCAACGCGGCGCCCCCCGCCAGCGCCGCTGCCACCAGCAGCGGCACGACAACGATCGCCGGCGGCAGCGCCGTCGCCGATTTATTCGCGCCCAGCGCCAGCAGTACCCCGTACACCGCCAGCGACCCCGCGTAAAGCTGGCCCGTCATGCCGATATTCCACAGCCCCGCCCGGAAAGGAATAATGAACGCATACGTGCACAGCAGCAAAAACACGAAACGGTTCATCGTCAGCGGCAGGCCAAACGGGTTGAAAAAAGCGTAAGAAAAAATCTCCCGGTACGCTTCCAGCGGATTCACCCCTGCCAGAATAAAAAGAAAGCTAAACAAAAACAAAGCCACAACGATCGCCAGGATCGAAATCGCCGCCGCCTGCCAGCCCGACAGCCGCACCCGCTTCTCCAACCCAATTTCATAACCGCCAATCGTCAAAATCCCACCTCATCTTCATTGACCATTAACCATTCACTGCTCACTGTTCACTTTCTCCCAATCCCCGCCATCATCGCCCCCACGTTCTCCCTATTCGCCTCATCGCCGGGCAAAATATCCATGAACTTCCCTTCATAAATCGGCGCCACCCAATCACTGAGCACCAAAATCTCGTCCAGGTCCTCCGAGAGCAGCAAAATACCCGCCTTCTGCTGTTTCGCCGCCACCAGCTTATTGCGCACAAACTCCGTCGCCCCGATATCCAGCCCCTGCGTCGGCAGGTCGACGATCACCAGCCGCGGCCGGCGCGAAAGCACCCGCGCCAAAATCAATTTCTGTAAATTCCCGCCTGACAGCGTCTTCGCCAGCGCCTCCGGCCCCGGCGCGACCACATCATACTCCTCGATAAACGCCTCCGTCAGCGCGCGGACGCGCTTCCGATCCAGCGCGCCGCGCTGCCGGAACGCCTTATCGAAGTAATAATTCATCATCGTATTTTCCAGCAGCGAAAAATCAGGGATCGAACCCATGTGAATGCGGTCCGCCGGGATATAGCCCATCCCCAGCTGCCAGCACTTATAAACGGAAGCGTGCGTAATATCCTCCCCCTCCATCAGCACCTTGCCCGTTTCCGTCTTGCGCAGCCCCGCCAGCGTCTGCACCAGTTCCGTCTGCCCGTTGCCCGAGACGCCGGCCACGCCAAATATCTCCCCTTCCCGAATAGAAAACGAAACGCCGTTCAGGGACATGATCCCCTTATCATTGCGCGCCGACAGATTCTCCACTTCCAGGATCGGTTTGCCCGGCTCCACGCGCACCCTGTCGATGCGAAAAATAACATCCCGCCCCACCAGCTCTTCCGTCAAGCTCTTCTCCGTGGCCTCCTTCGTCTCCACGCTGGAGATCACCTTCCCCCGCCGCAGCACCGTCACCTTGTCACTGATGCGCAGCACGATCGGCAGCTTATGCGTAATAAAGGGCACGATCGCCAGGTTATTCGCCGCCATCACCTCCACCGAAGAAAGCAGCTTCTCCGTTTCCAGCGGCGTCAAGGCCGAAGAAGGCTCATCCATGATCAAGATCTCCGCGCCGCGATACAGCGTCTTCAAGATCTCCACGACCTGCTTCTCCCCCTCCGAGAGCTGCCACACCTTGGCCTCCAGGTCCACGCTGAAGCCATACAGGTCGCAAAGATCATAAATCTCCTGCGCCGCGCGCTTCCCATCCAGCACCTTGCCCGCGCGCGGGTGGCCGAGCAAGATATTCTCCAGCACCGTGTGCGCCGGCACCAGCTTGCGATGCTGGTAGACCATGCCGATGCCCTGGTCGATCGCGTCCAGCGGCGAGCGGAACGTCACCGGCTTCCCGGCCAGGAAGATCTGCCCCGCGTCCGGCTGGTACTGCCCGAACAAGATCTTCATCAGCGTCGATTTGCCCGCCCCATTTTCGCCCAGGATAGCGTGAATCTCCCCCGCCCGGATCGCAAAATCGACATGGTCATTGGCCACCACATCGCCAAAGCGCTTCGTGATCCCGCGCGCCTCCAGCACCACGTCGCCCCGCTGCGCCTTATCTAAGAGCACGTCCCATCCTCATCACCACCTCGCCGCACCCGCGCCATAGCCCAAACAAAGAGGCTCCCGCCCTGCACGCATTTGGCGCAAGATACAGGAGCCTCCCCATCCAATGACCGTTGACAATTCGCTGTTAACGATGAACTATTCCAAGATTTCCACGCCCTGGACATCAAAATTAAACTGCGAAAGCAGCCACTCCGCCGTGGGCGCTTCACCCGCCGGCTTCACCTCCGTCCCCGCCGCGGGAACCGGCGTGCCGTCCAGCTCAAGCCCCGTGCCGTTGCTCACAAACGCATGCTCCGTAAACGGGTCCCACTCCCCGGCGATCATCTGCGAGCGCCGCAGGTCGACCAGGTCCACGATCTCCTGCGGGATCAAAGGCAGGGCGGCGGGGCTGATCGCCTCAATGCCCACCTTGCCGTCATTCATAATATCCACCGTCGGCACTTCCGTGCCGTCGGCCAGCACCATCGAGCTGTCCATCCCCAGGAAAAGCACCGTCTGCGGGTCCGTCACCCCCGCCATCTGCTCCATGAGCATATGTTCGTAGAGCACTTCCCAGCGCGTATCAAAGGAAACGGCCACCGTATCCGTGTCCGACCAACCATAATAGCCGACAATGTCCATATCCTTGCCCACGAACCAGATCTCCTGCTCCTGGGCCACGTCCAGCGGCGAGCCCGAATCCGTCTGCTGCGTAATCACATCCACGTCATACTGCGCAACAAGGGTCTCCGCGATCGCCCGTTCCTCCGGCGGCAGGAACCAGTCGCCCGTATACTTCACAAAGATATTCACATCCTTGCCCAGCAGCTCGGCGCCATCCTGTACGCCTAGGATAAAACCATTCTGGCGGCGAATTACCTGCACGCCGGGGAACGCGGAAACAATGCCGATATTGCCCGTCTCCGTCAGCGCCGCGGCCAGCAGCCCCTCCAGGTACAGCGCCTGGTATTGGCGCGGGAAAAAGCGGATAAAATTGCGGTCCGTCGTCAGGTCGCTCGTAATCGCCGAACCAAAATAAACATCCGGATACTGCTCCGCGATATCGGCCAGGGGCAGCCCCATAAATTCCGCGTTGCCGATAACGATTGTTGCCCCATCGGAGGCGATCATCTCCTCCGCGTAGGGAACCGTCAGGTCCGGCCCCACCTCTTCGCGCATCACATAGGCGACATTGTCATACTTCTCGGCGATACGCTGCCCGGCGCGGTCATGCGCCCCCGACCAGGTCGTCCCTTCGATAACGCTAAAATGCTGGATCGCCAGAACGGCGCCGTCCCCCATATCGGCCTCCGCCATTTCGGCGGCCTCCTCTTCGGCAGCCGCCTCTTCGACGGCCTCCACCGCTTCAACGGCCGCCTCTTCAACGGCCGCTTCTTCAACCGACGGCGCTTCCGCCGCTTGCGAACACATCGTCAAACCCAAAATCAACACGGCCGACAAGGCGGCAGTCAGAAACAGCCGCAGCAACTTACCACTCTTCTCCGGGAAAAGTCTGCTCATCATCTTCTATCCTCCGTTTATTGCGCGGCCGCAGCCGCACCATCTAAACTATCTGAACTCGATTGTCGGCAAAATTTGGCGTCCCCCGCCCGGGGCTGAAATTGAAGCCCATTTTAGAGTAGTATCACATACGCGTCAATGAGCAGCTTTCGCACACGTTCAGCGCCGCTGCTTGTAGAAAACACACAAAGCGGCACAATGCAATCCCAAATCCCAAATCGTTCGTGATATAATCCTCACATTACCCTACCAACAAGGAGACCCCCCATGGATTTCATCAACGAACTCTTCCTCACCGGCGCCGGGCTCGTGGCCGTGCTCATCGCCCTCATCCCCCTGATCATCACCATCGCCCTCGTCGTCGCCATCTTCCAGATCAACGGCCGTATCGGCCAGCTACTCACCCTGCAGCAGCAAACCAACGCCCAGCTCGCGGAAACGGCCGACCTGCAGCGCCACGCCTTCATCGCCAAGCTCAGCGCCGAAGGCCCCAACCACCGCGCCTACCTCGACTACCTCGTCGACACCGGCCAGCTCACCCAGGACCAGGCCAATTTCGTCCTGCGGCAGAGCGGCAACGATTGATCGCCTAGAAAGTGGCAGAGCGGCCGGGTGGCAAAATCACCCGCCGCTCTGCCTGCCCGCTGTCAAATCCCCTCTCCCTATCGCAATCTCTATCCCAGTCCAGAGTGACCTCATCCAGTCCGGGAAGACAACCCAAGTCTGTTGTGTACGCCGTCAGCCAGTTGACAATTGCCAGTTCACCCCTGATGTGCGATCTTCGACAGCTGCGGCACCTGGGAATATCTCGGCCCCTGAACAACTGGAATCCAAAAAACTCGCTGATCAAGCGCCCCCTAAACACGGAAAAACTCCGTATTCCTATCGCCGCCCCCACCCAAATCAACGAAATCGATAATTGTTTCCCCGAAAAAACAATTATCGATCCCCTCAAGACGCCGCCCACGCACGAGTACACGCGGCGCACGCTCGACAACGCCCCGCTTTTCTTCTATCCTATCCGCATAGTCAACCAACCTGAGCAAAGCGACTAGAAACCATGTTCAACAGCGCCAATACCACCTTCACCCTCGACCTGCCCGACTGGGCCGTCAACGAACTCAACCAGCTCCCGTCCCACCTGCCCACGCTCGAAGAACGCATGACTGGCCGTGATCGCAACTTCGCGCCTCTGACGGCAACACGGCCGCGCCCCAACGCCGGCGGCACCGTACGACATCGGCGCTCCCTCGTCATCGGCGTCAACCGCGTCCTGCCCTTCAACTGCTCCGCCGACGCGGAAGTGATGGCCATCTCCCTCGCCCAAAACGGCTCGGCACCTACGATTCTCGGCGCCGCCGGCCTGCCCGCGCACCAGATCGTCGTCAACTGGCGTCCCTGCGCCATGTGCCTCGGCGCCGTGCTCTGGTCGGCGTGCGCTCCCTCGTCATCGCCGAAGACGGACCCGAACTCGAGCAGATCACGGGCTTCGACGAAGGCCCCGCCCATCCCCACTGGCAGGAAGAACTCGCCCGCCGCGGCATCCACACCACGCACGACATCCTCCGCGCCGAAGCCATCGCCGCCTACAAAGAGTTCGCCGCCAGCCAATCCCTCGTCTACAACGCCCGCCAAGGCCAAGAATAAGCGGTCAGCAGTCAGCAACCTGCAACCTACCCGTTTTCTGTTTTCCGTTATCTCCCCCTCCGCCTCTTTATGGGAAACTACGACAGTCCGGCCCTGATGAAGGTGACAGCACCAGCGGCCGTAGGAGGAAAAAGGGGTGTCAAACAGCAAAACATCCTGGTTCACAGCCAGCGACAGCCGTTCCTGGCCGCTGCAAGAAAGGAACACAGCTCACCATCGGCCGTGCGCCAGCAGCAGCATCCCCTCAACGATCCCCACTGTCTCCAAGAACCAACGCCCAGGTCACCTTTAGCAATGGCCGCTGCATCATCACCGACCTCGGCAGCGCCAACGGCGTCACCATCAACGGCCGTTGTCTCACCGCGCCGCAGCAGCTCAACCCCGGCGAAACAGTGCAAATCGGCCCCGCCAGCTTCACCCTGCGCCAACAAGAAGCGCCGTCAGGAACACCCGCCTCCGCGCCTGGCTCTCCCGCTGCAAACGCCTGGCAGCTCAGCGGCGCCGGCGGCATCTACCCCCTGCGTGAAGGACAGCAGATCACTGCCGGCCGCGCGCCCGCCAACAAAATCACCATCGACGATTCCGCTCCGTCTCCAAAAAACACGCCGCCATCACCCAGCAAACCGGCCGTATCATCATCGTTGACCAAAACAGCGCCAACGGCACCTTCATTGACGGCCATCGCCTCGACAAACCTACCCAGCTGCAGCCCGGCCAAACACTCAAAATCGGCCCCGCCGAATACCGTCTCCAACCCGTGCCCGCCGGAGCGCAAAAATCAGCGTCCCCCACCCCGCTCTACCTCGGCCTCGGCGCCCTGGCCCTCTTCATCTTCATCCTCATCCTCAGCAGCGACAGCAGCGGCTGTCGCCCGTCCGCCGGCATTGGCAGCGGCTCGCCAACCCCGGAACAAGAAACTGTGCGAACCGAAGTAAGCGCCTCGGACGACAGTCAGATCGCGTTTGACGAAGGCGGCTCTCTGACATACCGGCCGGCTCGCTGTCAGGAGATGCGGTTGTCACCACGGAAACAATCGATCCTGCCGCGGTTTCCGATACCGCCTGCCAGCAATCTTGTCTCAGTGGGTGAACTATACAATATTGAAGTTGAAAATGCTGAAGTCGTCGGCTCCGTGCTGGCTGACCTTTCCATACAACCGCGATGCCCTTCCCGCTGGCAAAGCGGAAGATGATATCGTCATTTCCTATTATTCCGAAGATCGCGAAACATGGATCTCCCTCACTAGTTGGGTAGACACAGATACGACGACCGTTTCTGCACAGACTACCTATATGTCCCTCTTCGGGCCCTCCGTGTCTGATTCCGAAAATCAAGATCCGGTTATCGAAGCCTTCCGTTCGAACCCTTCGCCTTTTCCGTAGACTGCGCTGCGCTGGAATCAGAAGGGAACAGCTGGTTTGAGGGTCGCTCCAATAGACTCGTGCTTATTGTAAGCGATCCGGATGGATAAATGACATAGAGGAAACGCCAACAATATTCATGAAAGCAGACTATACCTTCGCGCCTGATGGATATGCGTTCGTTGAACGAATGAGGTATGTACAACCAGGTCAATATGAGCTCGATTTATTATTGGATGTGACCTACTTTGAATCGATTTTTAACGTTGCCCACGACTTAGTTGATCTGCGAAGATGCACCCTGTGGCAATCTACGAACGATCTCCTTCACGGTGACGGTCAGTGATAGCTTTGAAAATGTCGTAGAACAAACCGCAACCCAGGACATACGCTACGAAGCAATTCCAGAGATAGTCCTAGAGCTTCCCATTGCAGGCAATGAGACCAGAACATTAGAGCCCACCTTGCAGTGGTCATTCATCGATCCCGAGAATACACTCCTACCAACTACGAATACATCTGGCTGGTTGTTGGCAAAGATGGCGCCCTGAAAAAAGAGATCGTTTCTGAAAAATTGAAAACATCGGAAGAGAAGCTATCATTTGCGCCCCAAAGAGTCCCTCAAACCGGGAGAAACCTACTATTGGCAGATCGAACTCGACAGCAATACGCATAGCAAATGGGTAGGGCTGAAATCCCGAATAGCCAGCTTCATCGCCGGCGACTCCTCAGTCACAGAGGAAGAAACAGTTGACCTTCAGGTCACTTTATCGAAAAGTGCTTCAACTGGCGACGATCCCGTGCACATAAAACTCGGAATGATTATGGGCACACAGCCCTATTATGACACCAAATGGGTGGTCGCCCGTGACGGAGAATTCTTCTCTTCCCCAAGCAGCGAGCTGTCCGAATACAGCCTGGAAGAAATCTTCCTGTCCAGTTACCCTCCCGGCGAATATACCGTTTGGTATGAAGTTGAAGTTGATGATCCCTCAGGTCCCCCCGGACGACGCTTCGCTCGCATCAGCAATATATTAACCTTTCAACGCACGCAAGCCGAATACGAGGAAAAATTGGAGCCAATCTCGCCCGGCCCATCGCGTGAACCATCCACTCCCATTCCCGATATACCGCTGATCCGCCTACGCCCCATCCCACGGTAACCGCGCCGGCGGACAACTGTTCCAAGCCGGTCATTAAGGAGTTCTATTCCGAAGACGCTCCCGAAGATTCCGACATAAAATTCATCCTCCGCTACCATATCGAAAACGCTGATAGAGCCGATATTTTTGATAACCCGCTCGGCCTGCCCGGCGGCAAGTTTAATTCCTATGAGTCTGGCGAGTCGTGGAAAATTTACGCTGAAAACAGCTGCGGCTTCGTGGAACAATGGATTGAGGTCGACGTTAAGAAACATGAAGAAAATAAGGAAGATGACGAGGATAAACCCGACGAGCCGGATGAACCAAAAGGCACGGGTGGATATTTCCTCATCAGGGTCGTTAACAGTTCTGAAGCTTTGAAATGGGACTGTCTGGAAAAAGCGCACCTGTTCCGTCTTTCGGATGGCTCCGTCGTCGCTGAAGCGCAAACTAATGATACCGGTTTTACCTTTAACAGATGTGCCACCTGGTGAATATGAAGTGGATCACGTCACATTCAAAGGCTGTCTTATGGTTGTCGGCGACAATTACTACATATTAAGCACGGCAAGAAAGATCAGGAACTCATCGTGTCTTGTGAACAGCCTAATTAACATCTACTGCATGCGAAGAATACGGCTCCCAAAAAGAAATTTCTTTGTCTTTCATACGTCATCGCACGGCCGTATATTGACAACCGCCGCCGCCGACTCTATAGTATCAACAACAGTCTTCAGGAGGATGGTAACGCATCCAGCGCCACCGCGAACCACCAGAGGAGGGAAAGCAGGTACCGGATAAGATCGCATTCCAAGTCAAAGCCAGCAACGAGCAAGTCTGGGCTCTGCGCGAGGGCACGCGGCTGACCATCGGCCGCGCCTCGGCCAACAACATCACCATCAAAGACCCCACCGTCTCCAAAAATCACACCCTCATCGCCTTCCAAAACGGCCGCTGCGTCGTCAACGATCTCGGCAGCGCCAACGGCACCTTTATAAACGGCCGTCGCCTCGACAAGCCCCAATACCTCAACCCTGGCGAGACACTTGCCGTCGGGCCCGATCCGAAATTTCAGATCGGCCCCGCTGTCCCCGGCGCCCGCGTGCAAAACAGCGAAGGCCGCAGCAACCCTCTCCTCATCGGCCTCGCCGCCCTGGCCCTGCTCATCTTCGCCCTTCTTCGCCACTTCCGGCAGCAACAATCGCGACCGTAGCCGCACAATCCACGGCCGCTGCACGTACGCCGGAAGAAAAGGCTGAGCCTTAACCCCCCATCTCTCCGGCAGACGCCGCCTCCCGAATCGAAGCCTCGGCAGACGGCACAGCCGCCGTTCCCCAACTTGACGCCAACTTCAGCATGGTCAATCAGGTCGGAGAATCAGTTCCTAACTCCTCGCTGGATATCAAACAACACGCTGGCCTCACATCCATCTTGGTTAGCGACCCCAACGGCCATTACATTCCCCGCCTAATTCCACCCCATGCAAAACATGCCCGCAGGCGACTACACCCTGCAAATGCAACCAGTGCCCGATGAGGGCTATCATATCAGTGAGCCCTACCTCCTTGAGCTAGATCTCGATGCGCTTGTTCCTGTAGATACAATGCCCTTGGATGAGCTCACGGGCTACCTGCAGCGATCCGCAGTCCTGCCAATAACGATCATCTTTCTTTCCGAAGATCCTGCTAATGTGCCGCAGGATCCAATGGTAGAGCTGGTCGCCAGCCCCCATGAGAACGTTATTTACGCGCATTTGATGTCTGAATCACAGGTCTCTCTTTTCGATTCGATCACGCCTCCCGCACATGCCGTGGTGGTCACATTATTCGTTGGAGCCACCTTATATGTCGCCGCTAAATCATTCCTTATTGCTGGCGGAGTCGCGTTGGTCGCAATCTCAATCCCCCCGATAATTGAGGCCTTAAGAGATACCTTCGAAACTCTTGAAAAGTCCCACTACGCAGAAACGGGATTTCACGTAGCGGAGTATCTCCACCATGAAATTACGGGCAATGAGAGTGAAGAGTCTGCGCCGGACATGCCTGAGGAACCTGTACCGGACATACCCGGAGATCTTGCCTCCGGCAAAGCCCGATCCACCGGGCTCAACTGGAGCGCCTTGCAGTTGGGAAAGCACGATCGTCGGCACATGGGCGGCAGGCAGTGGACTTGACCGGGTCTTTCGTGCCGACAGAACAACCTCGCTATATACTGCCGGAAGCAGCATCGTCGATGAAGGAACCTGGTCCTGCCAAGCCGACGGCCGTCTCGATATCACCAACACCGGCTCATCGCCCATCAACTGCGCCCTCACCGTCCAGACCCCGGACAAAATCACAGCCGCATGTTATGGGAACACCATCACCTGGACCAGAAAAGCCAGCAGCGAAGCGCCTTCGTCAGACGTCATTGCCGCCGTTCCCGACGACTGCGCCAAGCCGGTCATCAAAAGCTCTACGCTGCCGAAGCCGCCCATGGCTCCGGCGCGCACTACGCCCTCCACTATAACATCGACGACGCCGCCAAGGCCGAAATCTTCGGCGACCAGCTCGATCTGCCCAGCGGCAAGAAAGACATCTATGACACCGAACACCACAACTGGACCCTGCGCGCCGAAAATGGCTGCGGCGTCGTCGAAAAATCCATCATTATCGAACCCGGAAACTATAGGCCTGCCTCCGGCCCGCCAAGTTCAGGCGACTCCTCTGGCGGATCTTCAGGAGGCAGTTCCGGTGGGACCTCAAAAAACACGTGCTCGTGGGAAGACACCATCATAGGCACCTGGGCTCTCACCTCTACCTCTGATGATATTGTGCCTCAATGTGTGGAAATATGGCGCGCCACGTACAGCTCAGATGGCACCGGTAAAATCGGTGGTGCGAGATATAGCAACTGCGGAATTGGTGAATACAGCTTCCAGTGGGAATGTCTTTCCAACAATAACCTTCTGCACAAAGATGGCGGCAGCAAAGCCGGAGTCCAGGTAAAGGTTCATAGCCAGAATGACATCGAATTTGCTTACGAAGACGGCTCATATTACAGGTACAGAAGAGAATGAAACGCATTTACAGCGTCCGCAAATCTCGTCCACTTATCAAGTTCTTGGAGGAATCGTCAGGTGTCATCTAACAATGCAGCCACGCTAGTCGCCAACGACGGTCGTTCCTGGCCATTACAAGAAGGAGCACAGCTGTCCATCGGCCGTGCCTCGGCCAACGACATCACCATCAAAGATCCCACCGTCTCCCAGAAGCACACGGTGATCACCGTCAGAGACGGCCAGATCGTCGTCAACGACCTGGGCAGCGCCAACGGCACAGATATCAACGGCCGTTGCCTCGCTAAGCTGCAGAGTACTCAAACCCGATCAGACGCTGCAGATCGGCGGCGCCACCTTTAAACTCAGCCAGGATAGCCCGGCAAGCGGCCCTTCCACCGCATTGGAACTGCGCGACGGCAGCGGCTGGGTGCTCGCCGGCAGCGGCGGCGCCTATGCCCTGCGCGAAGGACAGCACATCACCGCCGGCCGCGCCTCGGCCAATGGAATCACTATCAAAGATTCCGGCCGTCTCCAAAAAACACGCCGCCATCGCCATGCAAAACGGCCGTATCATCATCGTTGATCAAAACAGCGCCAACGGCACCTTCATAAACGGCCGTCGCCTTGACAAACCGACCCAACTGCAGCCCGGCCAAAAGCTCACAATCGGCCCCGCCGAATTCCGCCTGCTGCGCGGGGCTGTCAAAGACGCATCATCCCGCTCCCTTACCCCGCTCTACCTTGGCCTCGGCGCCCTGGCTCTGCTCATACTCTTCCTTGCCCTCTCCTCCGGCAACCGCGGCGGCAGCCGGGGCACGCTTTTATCTGAGCCCAATCCAATACGCGTTTCCGATGGGGATGCTTCGCCTCTATCCCATACCGTCGACGTGCAGCCCGGTAAAATTTCCGAGACCGGCTTGTCCGACGGCGCCAGCGTAACCCTCATTTCGAGTCCCTCATCGGAGGCGACAACGCTGACTATGAACCGCCTCACGGATGCTGAAGCACAAGAGCTTGCCCAGGCTGCCGGCAGCGGCCAGGTCGTCGGCGCTGTCTACGATATCGAACTCGCCGATCGCGGCGGCATGCTGGCTGCCCAACTGGTACTGCCCTATTACGGAGCGGGGCTGTCTATCGAACAGCAGGAACAGATCACCGCCGCTTACTTCAGCGACGGCCGTTGGATATCTGTTCCCACCACTATCAACACGGCTGATCAAACCATCACTGCCGAAGTTTCTCATTTCAGTTTCTGGACCCCGTTCAAACGCGGTCTTGGCTTCAACAAAGCGCCCGAGGTGCGCATTGATCCCGACCCCGAAAACTATTACAGCGAAGACACAGTCACCCTGGAAGGCATTGAGGATCTCACAATAAACGTCTATGCAACCGATGACAAAGACAAGATCCAGGCCGTCTATCTCGCCACAGAAGTCGCCTTTATCGAGGACCTCACACTTAAGAAAGGTTGGCACGATCTCGCCGCCAAGGCCAAAGAGGACTGCGAGCACGAGGCCGACAAGGCCGGCGACTTCTGCACAATGATCGTCGACGAGTTCCTCTCCCCACCGCAGAAAGACCTGCGCCATCTAACCTGGTTTGAACTTCCAAGGAAAGCCGGTGGAACCTACCAACACATTGTCAAACCGAGCCAAATCAAAACGAGCGGGGAAGGATCGCTGGCTGTGGGCAAAGGATCGCTGGCCGAGATCCATGTGCACGTCTTGGTCCTCGATGATCTAGTTGACTCCCCGGTTGAAGAATCAGCAACCATCACATTCTTCCCCAAGGAACACTCGCCCGCCATAGAACTCATTGGCCCAGGTCCAACCGAGATTATCACCTGCCCTGCCCAACCGATCTTACGCTGGCAAACAGAAAGCGATCTGATCGGCGAACGGGGCGGCAGCCTGCAAATCCGCGTCAGCAAAAAAAACGATTTATGGGAAACAAACTCCTTCGATGTTAAAGAGGATTTTGATTATCGAGATGACTTCGATTTTGATGATCCCAGGCAACAAATTCAGAAGGATGTCTTCTTCAAGGGTGAGTGGCAGGTGACCAAGAGACTTTTGACGGCCGTCACTGTTGGGGCATCGTATCCAACTTAAACTTGCGCGGTGACTTCCTTAAAGAAAAACCCGTTTTTGATCTCGACAAATGCCCAACCTGTGCTACATCGCGCATTTTCTGCTTTACCGTCGATCGCGATTGGGAAGAGGAATGCCACCACGGAATCTATGCCGATCCGCCACCTGAATCACCGCCGGCCGAAATCGAACTACCCGCTACCGAAACTGATTTATCTGAAGAACCAGCCGCTACCCCCATTCCCACTGTGCTCCCGCCAACGATACTCCCGCCGACATCACCACCACCAACTATGCCTCCGCCGACTGTGCCGCCTGCCACTTCAACCGTTCCTGTATTCGAGGTTCGCATGATGGGTGGGTCATTAGACTTCGAGCTGGCTCCCACGGAACAATCCTACTCGTGTAAAACCCTACTTGATCTGTGGGGAGAACTAGCCCCAGGAAGAGGCCTGAATCTGACTCATTTTATGGCTTGCCCTGTCAACGCTCGCTGCCTGCCCAATCCTGTAACCGATCCGCAAAATTACTACCTGGCAAAAGGGGTCACTGAGCAAAATGGCTGGGCGGTGTATAAACCAGCTATCGCAGCCGCTTGTCCCGGCTTTTTTGGCCCGTAAGCGCTGCCAACCAAGTTGAAGAAAGTAATCTACGGGGAGAGGCAGTCTAATATCAACGGTGCTCCTGGCTAATGACGGCCATGCCTGACCGCTGCGTGAAGGAACACTCCTTACTACCGCCCATGCCTCGGCCAATGCTGTCCCTGTCAAAGACCCCACCGTTTCCAAGAAGCACGCTGTAGTCACCTGAACATTGGCCGGAATGTCCTTCGAAAAAAGTCCACCAACGGCTCCGGGGCACCTCTAAGGAAATCGGCAGGCCGGCCGTTCGTGCTCGGCCGTTACTTGTGATAGTACACTTCCCAGCCCAGGTAATAATCTAGCGCTTCTTGCAGGATATCGGCTACATTGGCATCGGTCATGGCGCAATGGTGGGCGAAGCCGTTCTTGCAGGCGTAGCGCATCAGGCTCTGCAGATCAGGCACTTCCACCACGGCGCTGTTGCCGAGGATAGGATCCATGGGATCGTCCGTGGTCCTGCCCTCACCGAAATACGCCTTGATGACGCCCCGGCCATCGTCGGTGTCGATGCGCGCGTAGGTGAGCGGCCCGGCGGCCGTACGACCGTAGGTCGCGCCCCATGTGATTTCCGCCCCGACGTTTTGGCCCAGAATCTCGGCCGTTTCGATGGTGATCTTCTCCACCAGGCTCTTGGCCCAGTTGCCGCAGTGGAAATAGATGCATTTGTCGGGATGATCATCATAGTTGTTGTTCCAATCGACGAGCGCCGCCGGCTTGCCGCTGGCCAGGGTCAGGGCGTACATGGAGACGGTGCCGGCGATGTCCGTCTCGCAGGCGCTGGGCATGAGATCATCACTCATCATGCTCATCAGCAGACAGACATTGACGCCATAGTTGTGCTGCAAGGAATCCCAACATTGGAAGGCGGTGGCCGTGATGCCGTTGTCGGCCATCCAGCCGCGCACGACTGCGGACAGCTTGGCGATTTTCAACAGCGAGGCGGCGGGCACGTGGCCGGCGGCGGCATAGCCCTGGATGCGTGACAGTTCCGCCGTCACTTGGGCATCGTTGTCGTCCAATCCGCGCACCCAACCAAAAACGTCGGAGAGATCCAGCGTGTGCACGCTCATACCCACCGCTTCCAACAGCTTTTCGCTGTAGCGCACCGTCTTGAAAGCGCCCGGCCGCGCGCCGATGGCGCCCAAGCGCGCACGGGTCAAGCCTTTCACTGTGCGGCAGATGGCGGCGAATTTGTCGATTTCGGCGGCGAACTGCGCACTGTCCGGATCCAGCGTATGGGCGTGTGTCAGGCTGAAGGGGATGCCGTACTGGTAAAGGTTGTTGGTCACGGAGAGCTTGCCGCAGAAGGCGTCGCGGCGGTGGGCGATTTTCATCGCATCCTTGCTGTCCGGAAAAGCGTGCACCAGGATGGGCACATCCAGGCGCGATTCGCGGACGGCGTCGGCGGCGCTCTGCTCGTCGCCAAAATTCGGCAAGGTGATGAGGATGCCGTCGATCTCATCCTGATGGTGGCGGAACAAGGCGCCGCAGGCCTGGGCGTCGCTCCAGGTGCTGACCGCGCCCAGGGGCGTGGTCTCTTCGTCGAGGACGATCGTCTTAATTCCCTGCTCGGCCAGGCGATCCAATATCTGGCGGCGGCCGTCGGCTACCAGATGGTCAGCAAAAAAAGCACGGTTTGCGGCGATTACGCCTAATGTGGTCATGATTCCTCTCCTTACATAGGCTGCAAGATGCAGGTTCTCTTATTACACTATCTCTAACAGGGATTCAACTTCTGTGCGCGAGGGCATGCTCGCTTGGGCGCCCAGCCTTGTCGCCGCCAGCGCGCCGGTCGCGTTGGCGAAACGAGCCGCCGCGACAAGCGTTTGTCCTTCACCCAAAGCAACGGCCAGCCCGGCCACAAAAGCGTCGCCCGCGGCCGTGGTGTCCACGACATCCACCCTGAACGCGGGCAGCAGGGAGGAATTGCCCGTTTTGCCATCGAGCACCAGCGCGCCGCGGCTGCCCAGGGTGAGCACGACACTGCCCACGCCGAGGGACAACAGCCGCCTTGCCGCGGCGCCGCTTTCCACTTCCGTGCCCACCGGCATGCCCGTCAGCTGCGCCGTCTCCGGTTCGTTGGGAACAAGCACATGAACGCCGGCCAGGAGGCCTGCGGGGAGGGCGCGGGCAGGGGCGGGGTTGAGCACAACGGGCACCTTCGTTGCATTAGCCAGGGAAACGGCCGCTGCAATACTCGCCGGCGGTGTTTCCAGGGGCATGACCAGCAGGTCAACATCGTTCAGCGCGGCCCACGCCTGACGCACGTGATCGGCGCCCAGACGAAAATTGGCGCCCGAAGCGACGGCGATGCTGTTTTGACCCGCTTCATCCACACTGATCATGGCCACGCCGGTCGCCGCGGCCTCGTCGCGCCCCACGTGGCTAACGTCGATGCCCTCAACCTGGGCAGCGGCCAGCAGCTGCTCGCCAAAGGCATCGCGGCCGACCCGGCCGATCAGCGAAACCTGGGCGCCGAGGCGCGCCGCGGCCACCGCCTGGTTGGCTCCCTTGCCCCCTGGAAAGGTGTTGAAGTTCTTCCCTAAGACCGTCTCGCCCGGCTGGGGTATCGTGGGCACCTCCACCACCAGGTCCATATTCAAACTGCCAACTACCACGATGTGCGGCACAGTCTTCCTCCTGCTGCTGGATGGCGGTAAAGGCTTGTTCCCGATTTTACGATAATCTGCTGCGAACTCAAGCCTATTTCTGGCGCGCGGTCTCTACTTTTCCGCCTTGTCCAGGTCCTTGGCGACATCGCGGTGAAAGTCCCACTGTAGATAGGCGTCGCTCATAGGCAGGCCGAGTTCCATATCGTCGAGCACCTGCACAGAGACACGCGCCTGGTGCGGCCGGCATTCAAGCAGGTGCCCCCCATGCTGCTGGTCGGTGGAAAGAAAGTGCAGGTGCATGCCGGGCACACTGATCGAACTCATGAAATCCGGCGTATAGAAACCGGCCAACGTCCCTTCAATGTTTTCGAACTCGAACGTGGGCTGTTCGGCGGCGACTTCCACCAAGGGCCGGTAACATTCCTGCTTGGGCACGGAGCGCGTCCTTATGTAGGAAAATGCACCGTCAATACGCAAGGCATAGAAGAGATTGGACGAGGGCAGCAGCCCTTCCAGCCACCCCAGGAAATCTTCATAGTCGCGGTCGCCGTCAAGAAAAGCCTCCTTCTGCGGCTGGAAGAAGGTGACGCAGGCAAAAGGCGTGAGCGCATCCTCCCCCACTTGCTGCACACGGCCGTCGGCGCCGATCTGAAAAATCTCACCGTCGAGCATGATCATCTCGCCATCCAAATGGTCAAAAGTCCCCAGGCCAAAATCGCCATGCTGCTTAATTTTTGAAAAAGGGATCTTCTCTTCGTAGATACCCTCCACTAGGGCGTTCACCGGCGCACATAAATAGACACTGTTCTTTTCTGCCATACGGCTCTCTTTCTCCTGCAAGGCTTGGCGTCCTCACTGATGGTCTGCAAACGCCTACGCTCACTCTCTCGCTCTACGGTATAGTAGCATGGTAATGGCAGTTCACCAGGACGTTTATGAGCAAGCGCCGTTCTTGCCGGAGACGCTTGTCCAGAACGCCCTATGTCTTTCAGTAGACTCCAAACAAGATACGGCGCCCGTTGACCCGCTTTCCAGCAGCTACAGATTAATTTTCGCGCAGCCGGTAAACATTGTTTGCTATGATCATGGGGTAATTTTCTCTACCTCTGGAAGGCTATGGATCATCCCATTGTCCTATTTGACGGCATCTGCGCCCTCTGCAACGCGACTGTGCAGTTCGCCCTAAAACAAGACCCGCAAGGAAAGCTGCGTTTTGCCGGCCTGCAATCTACTGCGGGGCGAAAGCTCCTGCAGACGCATGGTCTGCCCGGCGAAGATTTCGATACGGTGCTCTTGATCGAGGGCGATCGCGTTTCCACGCACTCGACCGGCGCCTTAAGGATTCTGCGCTATCTGCGCTTCCCCTGGCCATTGCTCTACGGCCTGATCCTCATCCCACCCTTCATCCGCGATAGGATATACGCCCTCGTCGCCCGCAGGCGTTTTGACTGGTTCGGCAAACTGGATGCCTGCCCAATCCCGCCACCCGAGGTCAGAGACCGTTTTCTATCCGGCTCCTGATCGATGGCGATCTGCCGGGCGTGGATGCGGAACCTTTGCGCGAATGGGCCGCAGGCTGGGCCAAATTCATCTTGACTAAGCGCTTTACCAGGCAGAAGGTCGCATAGAGGGATACGTGGAGCGTGTGCATATCGCTGCTCCACGCGCGCGGCGCGACGGCCGTCAGACACAATCAGAAGGCGCCGGTCATGATCTAGATCCGGGCGTGGGGGAGGCTATGCGCGGCTGCGTGCGGTAAGCTATTTTCTCGCTGCGCTGTAGTAAGTTTCGTGTGGGCCATCCTTCTCTTCGTTTAAACATTCGACGCTGGGCATCATAGTAGGATCGAGTAAGAATGCAGCAACCGTTTCTCTTGCACAGCGGTTGGATTTAAACACGCCATGCCCGGTTTCGGCAAAGGTTAGGCGAACTAAGGTAGACAATCCTTCTGTGGCCTGCGCATCCCAAAGCGAGGGAATGAGCGCATCTTGCTCGCCTCTCAAGATAAGGGCCGGGATGCGGCTCGCCACAGGCGTCTGGTAATGAAACTGCCGATCCTCTCCCAGCCACATCTTGCACAACACCCTCCTTTTCTCTACATCTGTTTTCGCGTGCTCAAGAACACGCGGTGCGACCGGGTATTCTCCATCCCCGTTCAGTTTCTGCAGTACAGGATCGATTTCCTGGCAAACAACGGAAAGGTTCATCCCTTCGCTGAACAACTGGTCCCCAACCGAGGGTCTTGCCAGCTCCATCAGATCGGCATAGTTGCCATGAATAATATCGTCAATGAACCCTGGTATGTGGGAAAGGGATTGTGGCCAACGGCTGATGATGCCGATCGTAAGCCGCAAAAGATCATCCCCATCAAAGGGGTGGTAAGGGTAAATCCAACGTTCTGGGATAAGGGCCGGGACATTAACCGGCGCTGTATCCAACTCACTAACCAGATCAAAGAACGCTTGCTCAAACTGGGGATGCAACTCCTCATTCGCGGCGAAAAGCAGCTCCAGCGCATGCGCGTAGGTGATGGCCGTTTCCTTTGCCAGATCGATATCAAGGGGGTAGACAGAATCTAAAACAACGCTCCGTAGACCATCTGGATAGTCGCGCATGAACATGAGCGCCTGGCGCGCCCCGTATGAGACACCATACAGATTCCATTCTTCGTAGCCAAGCACCTGCTGCAAGCTGGACAGGTCAGACGCAAGGGCCGCGGCTGAGTATTCTTGAAGGACAACCCCCGACGCCTCCAGCCGGTCACGACAAATGCGGTAGGCCGCCAAGCGGCGCTCAAGCTCCTGGATGTCGTCCAGCTGCTCATCGATTACTGTTACGTCGATGGCATCAATTTCCGGACAGTTCAGAGAGGGCTGCGAATAGCCTACGCCGCGCTGGTCGTAGAGAATAATGTCCCTCGCTTTCAGCACCTCGTCAAAGAGCTCGACCGTCTTTTCGAGCCTATCCAACGTGTTTGCGCCTGGACCCCCATAGAGGATGACTAAGGGATCAGAAGCCGGTCTCTCACTGCGGCTGCTTACAATCGCCACGTGGAGGCGAATACGGCGCCCTTGAGGATGACTGTAATTTTCAGGAACATCTAGATCGAAGCATTCGATGGGTAGATAGTCTGGCAAGGGAAAGCGGCAGGTAGTTACAACGCGTTGTGCTATCGCTTCTCCGTAGACTGCGGGACCAGAAATAAACTCGGGGGCCGGCACGCAGGCCGTCAATGTGCAAAGTAATGTTAGTAGACAGGACACAACAACCTTCATCCGGTGGAGATATCGCTGCGACTTATGCATCTACGGCTCCCAATTTATTCCCCCATTCGTCACATGCTAAGAACAATTGGATGGGGTTCTCCATTATCAACCATGCCTCTCAACGGAATCTCAAATCAATCTCAATATGGTTTAGGTAGGTGTTGTGCCATCGTTTATAATGGCCTTACTGATAGTTGTAGCGAAGCACCAGAATCGCTCGTTTCGACACTAGCTTCTTGTGCATCGCGAAGAGAGGGACGCCATGAGTACACTGACTGTCAGGCTGCTGGGACCGCTGCAAGCGGATATTGCTGGAGAGCCAGCTCAAGATCTAAAGACCAACAAGGTGCGAGGTCTGCTCGCCTTTCTAGCGATCGAGTCGGATCGACCAGCCAGACGCGAGACGCTTGCTGGCATGTTCTGGCCGGAGTTTACCGAGAAGCGCGCTCGCGCAAACTTGAGCCAAGCTCTGTTCACACTGCGCCACAGCCTCGGTGATGATTTGGCCGCGCAACCGTTCCTGGTTGTCAATCGCGACACGATCCAGTTTGCTCCCGGCTGCCCATTGTGGGTGGATGCGCTTGCGTTCGCTGATGGCGTGACAGCAAACAAACGCGCCTCCACGCGGCCGAGGATTGGCAAACTTGAAACAACCGTAGATCTTTACAGGGGTGAATTCCTGATGGGTTTTTCGCTGGCTGGCAGCCCATCATTTGAGACATGGAGCCTGACGCTGCGTGAGCGCTTTCACCGGCAGATGAGCAGCGCCTTGACCCAACTGATCGACTTCTATCAGCAGGAAGCCGATTATGAAACCGCCTTGTCCTATGCTTCGCGCCTAGTCGCATTGGACGGCTGGCGCGAAGATGCGCACCTAGCCATGATGCGACTGCTGGCTCTATGCGGGCGTCGCGGCGAAGCATTGGCTCAATACGAAATCTGTTGCAGCGTTCTGGCGGAGAATCTGGGCATTGCGCCTATGCGGCGGACAAGAGCACTGTACGAGGCTATTCGCGACGAACAGTTTATCGAAGGGGTCGCGCCTGACAGCGCCATCTTGGAGCAGACGACTGCAGTTCCTGTTTTTTTGCTTGCCAATACAGCTATGCTTCGACCGATCAACTGTGTCAGCCGGCAAAAGGAATTTAGGCGACTCGAGCAGATTCTTGAGGCTGCTCTGAGTGGGCAGGGGCGCGTGGCTTTCATTACCGGTGAAGCCGGCAGCGGGAAGACCGTTCTCTGGCAGGCCTTTACTCACCAAATCATGAGGCGGTATCCGACTTTACTGATCGCTTCCGGTAAAGGCACTGCCTACACAGGGCTTGGCGATCCTTATGCTGCTTTTCGCGATATCATGTCGCAGCTTTGCGGGAACATCGCCACGCAGTGGGTGGCAGGCACGATGAGCCGGACGCAGGCGCTGCGCCTGTGGCGCGCACTTCCCTTTGCCACAGAGACCCTAGTACGGGACGCGCCAGGTTTGATCGGTACGTTCGTGGATGGTGCGAAAATGCTTGAACGCGCAAGAGAGTTTGCTCGCGAGGCGCAATTGGATAATCGGCAGACGCGCTGGCTGTTCCAACTGGAGACGCTCGTGGCGGACGGGGCTGCCGGAGCAGGAGCCGCGGGCCAACGTCAGAGCGCGCTCTTTGCACAATTCATGCGCTTCTTGACAACCATGGCTAGGCGTTCGCCGCTGCTTCTTGTGTTGGACGACCTGCAGTGGGCCGACGCGGCTACGATAAGACTGCTCTTCCATATCAGCCGCACCCTTGCCGGTCAACGTCTGCTTCTGCTTGGCGCCTTTCGGCCTGAGGAGATAGCGGTCACGCACAACAGCCACCGTCACCCTCTGGCCCCTGTTGTGCATGAAATCCAACACAGATTTGGCGATGTTCTCCTGGAACTCGGCCGGCGAGCGGATCCTTCATTCGTCGAGGCGCTTGTCGACAGCGAACCAAATAATCTAGATGAGGCGTTCCGGTCCAGGCTTTTCCAGCTTACCGGGGGACACCCGCTTTACACCAGCGAGCTAATGCGCGGCCTGCGAGAACGCGGTGAGCTTCTCAAAGATGCGCGCGGGTTCTGGGAGGTAGGGGCTGAACTAGATTGGGATACGCTACCACCGCGTGTGGAAGGCGTTATCGCCGAACGCATAGGCCGCCTGCCGCCAGAGTCACAACGGCTGCTGCAGGCGGCGTCTGTACAGGGCGAAACCTTCATCGCTGAGGTAGCGGCCCAGGCCCTGGAGGCCGACGAAACCAGGGTGTCATTTATTCTGGGCAATGAGCTGAGCCGCGACCACCGTCTGGTGCGTGCGCAGCGTCTTGAACGTACGAATGATGGGCGCGGTCGATTGTCAACTTACCAGTTCCACCATTTCCTATTCCAGAAGTACTTATATGACAATCTGGACCCAATCGACAAGGCGCGCCTCCATGAGGTCACAGGCGAAGCAATGGCTCTGCGGTTTGGTGACCAGGACGCAGAAGTGTCGCCGCAGCTAGCGCACCACTTTGAGTCGGCAGGCGTGATGGATAAGGCAGTAGATTTCCGGCTGCTGGCCGGCAACTACAGCATCAAATTGGCGGCTAACGATGAGGCCTGTGCGCATTTTTCAAGAGGTCTGATTCTACTGGATAGCATCACCCCGACACCAGAGAGGGACCGGCAGGAGCTGGCGCTGCAACTTGGTCTGGGAACAGCTCTGCAGTTGAAAGAGGGTTATGGGTCGGCGGGAGCACAGCGGGCTTACAGTCGAGCACGAGATCTTTGTGACCGCGTAGGCGAGTCACCCCAGCTCGTCGCTGCACTGTGGCCGCTTGCGACCTATGACGCCATGATCGGCAACTTGCCGCAAGCATTGATCCTTGCTGAACAGGCGCTGGCTGAGGCTCAGCGCGTTGAGGACCCGCTCTTCACTGGTGTGGCGCACCATAATCTGGGATGGATTCTCTCCCACTGCGGTCGCTTTGGCGAGTCAGTCGCGCATCAGAACGAGGTTATTGCACTCTATAATCGGCAATATCATGAGCCTATGGTGCGGATGTTTGGCCATGATTTCGGCGTCACCAGCCTCGGATGGAGCGCCCTGCCTCTCTGCGCTCTTGGCTACCCGGACAAGGCCTTATGGCGTTGTCATGAAGCGGTCGCCCTTGCCCAATCGTTCGATCATCCCTTCAGTCTGATGCACGCTTATACAATGACTGCTCAGGTCCATTGGATAACGGGCGAATTGACCAAGGTAGGTGATTTTGGAAAACGAATAATGTCGCTTGCCGAGACTTACGGTTTTTCCACTTACGTTGCCGGGGCCCATGGCTTTTTGGGATGCGGGTTGGCTAAAAAGGGTCAGTTCACCCAGGGGCTGGCACAGTGGCGTACATCACTAGATCTCTTTGAGACGGCCGGTGTAAAGCTGTATCATCGCGGAACACTCATTGCTGTGATCGGCTTGCTCATTAACCTGGGCCAGTTCGAGGAGGCGCAATGCGCCTTAGCCGAGGCGGATGCTATCGGTTTTCGGGATTATACGGATCCACTCCTGGAAAACCTCAGGGGGCAGCTCTTGGCCACACAAAGTCACGCAGCGGAAGAGGCGGAAGCGTGTTTTCTACGCGCCATCCGTATCGCTCGCCAACAGCGGGCGAAATGGTACGAGCTGCAGGCAGCAATGAGTCTGTCCCGTCTGTGGCAGGCGCAGGGCCGGCAGCAGGAGGCGCGGGATAGGCTGGCGAACATTTATGATTGGTTTACGGAGGGGTTCGACACCCCTATCCTCCAGTCCGCCGCCGCATTATTGCAGGAACTGGCGTGAAGTTTTCTGCTGCATGTGTTCACGTTACAATACCCATGATTATAGACATTTCAATAGGGAATAATTTGCCATGCCTTTATCTTTTGACCTTTCCCTCGATGAGCTTCAGACTTACAACGGCCGTAACCCACGCCCCGCCGACTTCGATCTTTTCTGGGACGATGGCCTGGCTGAGATGCGCGCCACGGACCCCCAGGTGACCCTGGAGCCGGCCAAATTCCAGACGGATTTCGCCGACTGCTTCGACATGACTTTCACCGGCACGGGCGGCGCGCGTGTCCACGCCAAACTGCTGCGCCCGCACCAAGCGGCTGACGGGCACCCCGCACTTCTACATTTTCACGGCTATTCAATCAATTCGGGAAGCTGGTCGGAAAAACTGGGCTACGTGGCCGCCGGTTTTACCGTGGCCGCGCTCGACTGCCGCGGCCAGGGTGGGCTCTCCGAAGATATTGGCGGCGTGCAGGGCATGACGCTGCGCGGGCACATCGTGCGCGGGCTCGACGGCCCGCCGCAAAACATGCTTTTCCGCCATATCTTCCTCGATACGGCCCAGCTGGCACGGATCGTCATGTCTTTCCCCGACGTGGATGAAAACCGTGTCGGCGTCTATGGCGGCAGCCAGGGCGGCGCCTTGACGCTGGCCTGCGCCGCCTTGGAACCGCGCATCAAGCGCGCCGCGCCGTTGTATCCCTTCCTCTGTGATTACCAGCGTGTGTGGGAAATGGACCTGGACAAGAACGCTTACGAGGAGCTGCGCTACTATTTCCGCAGCTTCGACCCGCTGCATGAGCGAGAGACGGCCGTGTTTACACAGCTCGGCTATATCGACGTGCAGCATCTGGCGCCGCGCATTGCGGCAGACGTGATGCTCGCCTGTGGGCTGCGCGACGAGATCTGCCCGCCCTCAACACAGTTCGCCGCCTACAACAAGATCACGTCCCCCAAAGAAATGGTGATCTACCCCGACTTCGCGCACGAAAACCTGCCGGGCTTCGACGACAAAATCTTCCAGTTTATGCTGGGTCTCTAGCGATTTAGCCGTTCGCGCTCCCCCTTAGAAACATGCTGTTCCGGGTATCTATCCCTCACAGCACCCCCTGTTCTGGCGCGGTCTGCCCGCAGTCTGATGTGATCTTCAGTGCCGCGCCGTCCGGCAGCGATACACGCTAAGCCCTTTACCGTGCGCTCCCACCACGGCTGCCGGAAAAAAGTTGACAGCAGCAGGAAAACCTAATATCATTAGGACAAGCAAATAACATTAGTTAGCGAGGTGCTATGTCGGCAAGGGATATTCTGACAGTTAAAGAACGGCGTCAACAGACACATGAGCAAATGGTCAGCGACATTCTGCTGATTGCCCGTGAGATGATGCAGGCTGATGGGGTTGCCGCGCTCAGTTTCAATGCCATCGCCCGCCGCTTGGGTATGAAGCCCCCGTCCCTCTATACCTATTTCGACAGCAAGCACGCTATTTACGACGCGTTGTTTCGCATGGGCTTTGAGGCCTTCGATCGCAAAATGACGCGGGAGCGCGTGCGTGGTCAGGGTTTGCGCCCTTTCTTGCACAGCTCGATTTCCAGCTATATGGACTTCGCCCTCGAGAATCCGGATCTTTTCCAGCTCATGTTTCAGCGACCTGTGCCGGGGTTCGTGCCGGCGGATGAGAGCCTGGAGATCAGTTTCGCGGTGCTGCAGAAAGGACGGGATGAAACCCGCGCAGAGCTGCGCCTTCATGACATGGAGACCCCGACGCCCATCAACGAAACAACTGATCTGATTATTGCCATGATGCATGGCTTGACCGAGCTGCAGCTGGCCAACAGTCCTGAAGCATCTGTTGGCGAAGGGCGCTTTGGCAGTCTGATCGATCACAGTGTGCAGCTGTTCTTGGACGCCTGGCATATTGAAACAAAAGGAGACTCTTAAAATGGCCTTAATGACCGCAACTGAAACAACATCCATCTTCAAGGCAAGCAGGATTTCACCGCAAACGCACGCAGAGGCGGGGCAGCTGGCGGCCGTTGAACTGGAGCGGCTGTTGGCAACGATTGATGGCATCAGCGACGATGCTTGGGACAATCCAACGGATTGTACGCTATGGAACGTGCGCCAGATGCTTGCGCACCTGAGCGGCGCTTGTGCAGGTCATACGCGTCTGCCGGAGTTCAAGCGGCAGTACATCAGCAATCCCCTTTACAAGCAGTTTGAGGAGAGCATTGACGCCATCAACAACCTGCAAGTCGCCGATCGGGCTGAGCAGACAACTGCGGAGCTGCTTGACGAACTGCAGAGCGAAGGGCCAAAAGCGATTCGTGTGCGCCAGCGCCTTCCCTGGCTTGTTCGCCAAATCAGGCTGCCCTTGGGGCCATTGGGCGTGGCGCCGGTCGGCTACCTGACCGACACCATCTACACCCGGGATTGGTGGATGCACCGCGCTGATCTCTGCCGGGCAACGGGGCAGCATATGGTCCTTACGCCGGAGCATGATGGGCGCCTTGTTGCCCTGATCCTGCGCGATCTGGCAGACAAACTCGCGCGCAAACCAGGGCCGGAAACGATTGATCTGCACTTAATCGACGACATCGAGCTGGCATACCGGTTTGGAGACAAGGCGGAACCGGACGCTGCCATTCGCATGAACCTGATTGAATTCAATCGTCTGGCTTCCGGCCGCGTGGCGCTGGAGGAAGCGCTCGGCATGGCGGAGATTCGCGGGGACACGGCCGTGGGGCGCGCGTTCCTGGCCGGCAGTGAAATTCCCTATTAATCGAGCTGAAACAAAAAAGGAGTTACCCACATGAGCACAGCAATCATCGAAAAAGACACAGCGTACGACCTCGGGGGATTCACCTGCACCTATCGCATGACTGGAGAGGATTCACGCGGCGCCAACGCGCTGATGGAAGTCACCCTGCAGCCCAATACGCTGCTCGCGCCGCCGCACATTCACGAGAATGAGGATGAGTGGTTCTATATTCTGGAAGGGGCTTGTCGTGCACGGGTTGGCGGCGATGTGCACGCGCTGCAAGCCGGGGACACCGCCTTCGTTACCAAGGGGAGTGTGCACACGCTGGTGAACATGAGCGACAGCCCTGTGCGCTTCCTCATGGGCGTAACACCGGCCGGTATGGAGCCCTTTTTTGCCGAAATAGCGTCGGCGCTGCCGGACGCCCCCGCCCTGCCCGCGGCCGCCTTCGATGATTTTGGGGCGTTTATGGAACAGGCGATTCAAGTTCACCCCGAAATCGGGCAGGCTTTGGCGACCGTAGACCGCCTATGGGGGAAATACGGGATGCGCGCGCCGCACGTTTAAGGCCTATCCGGCAGGCCCCCCGTTCAACAGCCAATCGCCGGGGAACTGAACCTGTCAAATCCTGAAAACCTATTTCAGGATTTGACAGGTTCGAATCTCGCTGCGGAGTGGCTTTTATCTATTTTTCTTTGGCCGCGTAGTTGGCGGCGAGCAAAGCGCTGCCCAACTGAACGGCGACCAGCTTCTTGATCGGCACCACGCTGTAATCGAGCAGGCTGTCCAATTCCTCATTGATCGCTTCAAAAGCGCTGACAGCTTGTTGGTGGGCTGCGGACAGCGCCGGCGACGCACCTGTCGACGCGACCTGATCCTCGATGAGACGGATGAGCATCCCCAGGTTAAGGAAGACGAGATAGAAACGTTTAATGGCCAGACTGTCCAACTTCTGCGCCACGGTTGCCAGCGCCTCCGTCTCCGGCGCGTTCTTGGCCCACCCCTCCTGCCCATCCAGGTAGGCGGGTATCGCGGTCAAGAAACTCTCGATTGATTCAGCGAAAGGGGACGGTTCGGTCAATTCATCAGCAATGTCGCCGTACAGCTCGGCCAACAGCGCCAGCCCCTCTCTTGATTTCTCGATACCCTGCAAAATGGCCTCCCGGCGCACCATGTCTGACGGGGACGTATCATGAATGGCCACGGTGTCAAAGTAGGGCATTTCACAAATCAAGGCGAAGGGATCGCAGAAGGCTTTGGCATAATCAAAGCTGGATGTTCCGCCGCTGATCGCCAGCGCCGGATCCACGCCCTGCTCTTCCAGGAAATCATAGGCATTGGTGATCGCGGGCGTTTGGAAAATGGCATCGGCGAACTGTTCAACCCACACGACTTCCGGTTCGCCGAGATGGAGATGCAAACCCTGGCTCTCAACCAGCGCATAAAAATCGTCGTAGAGCGGCTGCGCCGGCTCGGACATATAGAAATAAGCGCCGCCAAAACCCGCATTGTGTAGGGAGTAGATAAAGTCAGGACGAGTCTCCTCAATCAAGCGCATCAATGCTCTTGTTTCCGGCAGGGGATCGTCAAACTGCAAGCCTTTGTAATCAATGGGGAAAGTCCATTCGATCTGCAGATGGCTGGGCGGCCGGTAGTAGTGACGGCCGTAGTTGGCGATTGAAAAGGGACCCTTGAACCACCCTTCATTGAGACGCGTGCCGTCGGGATCGATACAGTTGATCAGGTACCAGGTGTAGTCCATCGCTTCGCGCAGCGCTGCATCCTCGGCCAGGCGGCGCGCCAGATAGACGAGCATCATACTGCCGATTGGTTCGTTGGGGTGGGGCATGGCGAAGATGAGGGCCGTTTGCGAACCGCGGCCAATCTTCAGCGCTTCAATCTGATCGCCCTGCCGCGAAAGGCCGATCGGCAAAAGGGTCACGACGTCAGGGTATTCCTGCGCCAGTTGATGGTCGCTGTCTTTGAGTTCATCGACCGTCAAAAAAGCAGTATAGTCGGGTATATCGGCAAGTATGGCGTTCAGTTCTTTTTGTTCCACTTGGGTACTCCTCTCAACTAATTGTTCAAACGGGGGTCTAGGGCGTCGCGCAAGGCATCGCCCACGAAATTAATGGCCAGCACCGTGATCATGATCGCCATACCGGGGGCGATAGCCAGCATCGGCTGGCTGCGCATATGCTTTTTTGCTGTGCTCAACATGGCGCCCCACTCGGCCGTCGGCGGCTGCGCGCCCATCCCCAAGAAGCTCAATGCCGAAGCAGCCAAGATGGCCGCAGCCACGCCAAAAGTGGCCTGCACGATCACGACACCCAATGTGTTGGGTAGGATATGGCGGAAAATGATTTCTCTGTCCGATGCGCCAAGGGCGCGCGCGGCAAGCACATATTCTTCCTCGCGCAGCGACAGGACCAGGCCGCGCACCAGGCGCGCGTAGATGATCCAACTCACCGCCCCCAAGACGATCATCATATTGGTCAGGCTGGGGCCGACGATGGAGACGACGGCGATCGCCAGCACCAGGAAGGGGAAAGCAAAGAGCAGATCGACCGTGCGCATAATCAGTTGATCAACAACGCCGCCGTAATAGCCGCTGATCGCGCCCAGTACGACGCCCAGCGTGCCGGCGATGCCCACGACAATAAGGCCGACGGTCAAGGAGATACGGCTGCCATAGATGATGCGGCTGAGCGTATCGCGTCCCAACTCGTCCGTGCCCAAAATATGGCCGGGCGTTCCCGGAGGGGCGAGCGCGCCGCCCAGATCGAGTTCATTGGGATCATAGGGGGCAATCAAGGGGGCCGTAATGGCCATCAAGATCAAGGCGCCGAGGAGGAGGATGCCGGCCATGGCCAACGGATTGCGCGCAATCTGCCGCCAGACGCTGCCCCACATCCCCACCGGTTTCCCTGAGGACAAGATAGCTTCTAACTCCAGCCCATTTTGCAACTGATTCCCTTTGCTTGTTGTTTCCATGGCGCTGTTTAATCGTAGCGAATTCTGGGATCAATCAGGGTGTATAGAATATCGATGAGCAGGTTGACGATCAGGAAAGTGACCGAGAAGACGAGCACCGTGCCCATAATCACCGGGTAGTCGCGGCGAAAGATGGCGTTGACCGCCAGACGGCCGATGCCCGGCCAGGCAAAGATCGTTTCGATGATCACCGTGCCGCCCAGCAGCCCGGCGAATTGAATACCCAGGATAGTCAGCAGGGGGATGAAGGCGTTGCGCAGGCCATGTTTGAGCACAACGCGGCGCGAGGACGCCCCCTTGGCGCGCGCGGTACGCACGTAATCTCGTCCCAAAACTTCCAGCATGCTGGAGCGCATGATGCGTGTGGCCAGGCCCAACAGCCCAAAAGCGAGGGTGACGGCAGGCAAGATGAGCGATCTCAGCTCCCCGCTGAAGGTACCGTCGCCTCGTCCCGAGCTGGGCAGCCAGCCCAGCTGCAGAGAAAAGAGGAGCATGAGCATAATGCCCAACCAAAAGGAGGGGATGGAGACGCCCAGCAGGGCGACTCCCGTGCTGAACATGTCCACGATCGAGCCGCGGTGAACGGCCGACAAGATACCCAGGGGAATGGAGACGAGGAGTACCAGGGCCATCCCGGCCACGGCCAATTCCAGCGTCGCCGGCAGGCGTGCGCGGATTTCTTCGCTGACCGGCGTGCGTGTCGTAATCGAGGTGCCCATATCTCCTTGCAGCAAGCCGCCTACGTAGTTAAGGTACTGTACAGGCAGCGGGTCATTCAGCCCCAGCTCTTCTCGCAAACGATCGACGGTCTCTTTGTCCGCACCACGCGGATCGAGGCCGAAACGCGTCGATATCGGGTCGCCGGGCGCGATATTGACCAGCAAAAAAGTGACCAGAGAGACCCCAAACAGCAAGGGGATCAAGAGGAGGAGTCGGAACAGAATATAGCGAAGCAAGGTCACCCCTGCCGCCGGGGGCCGGTCGCTTGACAAAACCAGCGACCGGCCCCCGGCGTCTTAGACAAGGAAGGGTCTATTCTTCAACCCAAACGTTGTTTTCTTCGGTAACCAGATTCTCAAACCACATCGTACCGCCAAAGTCGCGTACGTAGGAGCGAGAAGCGCTGAAAAAGTCATGGAAGCCCAGTGATGTGCCCCAGTATTGGCTGTAGATCTTTTCCGTCGCCTCTTGCAGAACTGCGTCTCGCTCAGCGGGATCGCCGATGGCGTTGGACTGCTCCAAGAGATCATAGATCTCTTCATCCGCATACCCTAACGCGGAGGCGAATGCGCCGCGGCCCCAAAGGCTGTTCGTTCCCCCATCCCCACACCAGCCGGTCATGAGGAAGATCTTTTCTGCGCCGGTCTGGAAATCTTCGACGTAGGTGCCGACTTCAACCGTCTCCACCTGGGCATCGATGCCAATCTCTTGCAGCTGCGTGACGATTGCCGCGGCAAATTGGGCATTCGTGTCCGAGTTAAAAACTTCGAGCGTGATGCTCAATGGTTCGCCATCTTTGTCGAGAATGCCGTCTCCATCACTGTCCGTCCAACCCATTTCGGCAAGCAGTGCTATGGCGCCTTCAGGATCGTAAGGGAAGTATTTATCAAACAAGGAGGCGACATAGCCGGGCACACCGGGACCGGCCGTGCCCGCACCGCGGATATGCATCCGGCCCATGACGTTCTCATTGATCGCTTCGCCATCGAGCGCGTAGGATACAGCCTGGCGGAAACGCTGATCGCCCCATACTGGATGATTCACATTGTAAATCAACTGCGCCTGCACCGGGCAGCCGCCGCCATGAAGGACAAAGCGGCTGTCTGTCTCCAGACGATCGAGTTCAGGGGGCGGAACCTGCCAGAGGATGTCGACTTCCCCGTTTTCAAAGGCGATCAGGGCGGCTTCGCCATCGGGAATGACGTGGTAGACGACCTGATCCAAGTAGGGGCGTTTCCAATACAGTTCATTGCGTTCGAGCGTAAGCGTCTCGTCCGGCCGATATTCAACAAACTTGAAGGGGCCCGACCCGATAGGATTCAGACCGAACCCATCCCCCAACTGCTCGACCGCCTCACGCGGCACTATCGCCGTCTTTGTCAAACCGCGGCCGCGCGAAAAGAGGAGCGCGTTGGGTGCGTTCAGCGTCAGCTTAACCGTATAGTCATCCAGCGCCTCCACCGATTCAAATGTGGCGTGCAGATCGGGTGGCGCGGCCGCGCCCTCGGTTTCCAGATGGCGCAAGATCGAATAGACGACGTCGTCGGCCACGACCTCGCGGCTTTCACCCAGAGGGAAAACCTCGTTGTCATCATGCCACATGACACCCTGGCGCAGATTAAAAATGATCGTCGTATCATCTTCCCACTCCCAGGAGGTAGCCAGATCCGGGATGATGCGATTTTCCAGCCCATCAGTGCGCACCAAGGAGCTGAAAATATTGGATGCTGCGTACCAGGTGCTGTCCTCAATATAGATGGGGTCAAGCTGCGTGATTTGCTGCATCTGCCGATCAAGCGTTCCCCCAAACTTCGAGGCGCCTTCGGGGTCCGGCGTGACCGTAATGATCTCCTGAACCACCTTGGTCACCACTTGTTCAACAACTTCCGGCGTCCCTTCTACGATTCTAGTCTCGACGACTGTCTCCTGGACAATGCGCGTCACTTCCTTTTCGACTTCTACGATCTCCTGGACAACTTCCGGCGCCGCCGTACTGCAGCCGGCCAAGAACAAAAGAACAACCATGATCGCTAAGAGGTGCTTTAACTTCATCCTTTTCTCCTTACTATGAATTGCGTGCCACTAACCATCGATAATCTGGAACGTGGGAATAACCTCGGGCATGGACTTCATTGTGCCGCTGACCGAGCAGTATTTTTCCAACGAAAGTCGGATGGCGTCGGCCACCGCCTTCTCGCTGATGTCTGTACCTTTGATAACATATTCGAGGTTGATGCTGTGAATTCCTCGTGGGGGGCCCTGCTCCAATTCTCCTGATACACGGACTTCAAAATCCTGCACATGCGCCCGTTTCCTTTGCAGAATGTCCACGACGCCCATAGCCGTGCAGCTCCCAAGCGCTACCAACATCAGCTCCAGCGGGTTCATGCCGGTGCCGTTTTCTTCGTCTTGCGAGGAGATGATAACCGAATGTTTACTGCTGTCGACTCCCACAAACTGCCTAGCGCCAATCCACGTAACTCTAGCATTCGCCTGCATACTCAGGAACTCCTTTTCCTACCATTTTCGGTTTTGATCTTTGCGCTTACTGACGAGGTGGCAGACGCAATTTTTGCCATGGACATGATCGGCGGGAAAGGTCTCGCCGATGCGGTGAAGCTCCTCCAGTTCGGCCTCCATGCGCTGCATCATGGCAATACACCTGCCGATAGAGTTCGCCTTCTCTTCGATAAGATCGAGAACATAGCGGCAGGGGGCTTCATGATTGTCGCGCAAGGCCAGTATTTCCTTGATATGCGCCAATGAAAAATCGAGACTGCGCGCGCCGGCGATGAAATTAGCGCGATCGACATCATTTTCGTCATAATCCCGATACCCATTTTCCAGGCGTCTTGGCGGCGGCAGCAAATCGATCTCTTCATAATAACGGATCGTCTTTTTACTCAGCCCGGTTTGCCGGGAAAAATCATTGATCTGCATTTTTCACCTCGCGTGGATCATTGTATACCTTCCAGTAACTAGAAGGTCAAGCTTATCGCCTGCATGTACGTTCAGCCGGGGCCAATTGACGAACAGCTACGTCATTTGTCCTATCCAAATCGCGTCAACCGGCCAATGTATAGCTTGGCACATACGCTTTATACTATACAGGTTATTCCTGTTTCTTTTACTGTCTCAATGCGCACACGGAACGTGCTGTTGGAGAACTTTAGTGAAGAGATTCGCTTACGCTTTTTTCCTCTTGGCCCTTTTTTGTTTGGTCGCTTTCTTTGATGCGCCGGTCAAGGCATCCTCCCTGCCGGAAGTTGTTTTTCTAGGAAAAGGCCCGGGTGCATTTACAACGCCGCTGGACAATTTCATCGTTAAGGTCAAGCCCTTCGATTTTGATTGGGAGCCGGGGCCGGATTTCGAGGCGGAGGTTGACCAGCGCGTGTGGGGCGTCCGTGGCGCAAACGAGAAACCGCCCAAATTGTGGCATGAGGAGGTAAACTTAGGCGCGGTGGAAGCGGGCTGTGTCTCCAAGTATGTGGGCATAGATGATGATCTGGACGGCCGGATCAATGTTTTTCGCCTCAATGGAGAAATAATAGAGACTGTCAGCGAAGGGATGGTTTTCGGCGGCAGTTTTGTCATTCCCCGTGATGGCAATTTGACTTTTGTGGCCGACGACAGCGTGGCCGGCTGGTTCGATAAATGCAGCGAACAGATAAAGCCGACGGCCACGCCCACAGGTACGGCCACAGAGACGCCGGCGCCGACGGTAACCAATACGCCTCCGCCCACAGAAACAGCGACGCCAGGACCGTCGCCAACGGCAACCAATACCCCTCCGCCCACGGAAACGGCGACACCGGGACCCTCGCCAACGGGGACGTCAACGCCGCTGCCGCCCACCGTGACGGCGACGCCCATACAGCCTACGCCGGAGCCGACAGCCACGGCGACCAAACGGCCGCGCGATCACGCCTGTTTGCGCATCAATTTCGATGTCGGTGGGCATCACGCGCGGCGGGGCCTCTATGTCGTGCAGGAGATTGGCGGGCACTTTCTGGCCTCCTGGTACGCGGAGGACGGGTGGATGGACAGCGGCTGGATCAAAGAGCTTAACATCACGCATGAGAATGTGTATGTGCAGGTGCTCTACTACAGCGGTCCCGGCGCCAGTCCGGTGGAGTTAAAGATTCTCAACCACGCCCCTGATTCTCCCTACGGCTGGCTTTCGTGGGGCATCTGTCACGCGCTGGAAGTAGCCTGGCCGGAGGGAATAGACGAGCAGTCGGCAAACATCGATACGGCGCCTGAAATCGCTGAGGAAAGCGCCGCCGCCGCGCAGCCGGCCGCCCACGAGGAAACGGCCGTCAGCGCAGAGCCGGATGTCGAAACAAACAGCCTGAATGCCAGTTTGTCCGGCGACTAAGCGATTGAAACGTAAAGAAACCGGGTTTTTCACTTGCTGAACTGCGCGCTTCTGCTGACTAAGAACCCGGTTTCTATGGATTCAGCCAGGCAATCACGGTGAACTCCCACAGGTCTGGCTGTAGAGGCTCCTCTAAACATGGCCGCGCACAGCCCAGGCGCGCGCCGTAAGATTGATTGAGCCATCCACAGCCATGGGCAACCTCTCGCGCAGGCTTTCCTTCAGATCAATCCGTGCTTGTCCATCCAATCCGGCGATATAACCGGGGACTGGTCCCACCCCACCGAGCAGCGGCTGCCAAAAATCTTCAAAATCCTGAAAGTATATCGCGGCGACAAGCGCTTCCGTCTGCACATGAGCCAGGCCCACCCCCTCAAAGAGCGCCGCCAGAGGCCCCGGCCGGCAGATGGGAAAGCGCCGCCCTTCATCGAGTTCCGCTGCCGCCGGGTCGAGGGCCACGGCCGTATCCCAAAAAACACGCAGCATCTGCATCCCTACGGCGTAATCCCAGACATAGAGGGCGACCTGGCCGCCGCGCCGGGTGACACGCGACATCTCGGCCACGGCCGCAGACGGCCGTGGGAAGAAGTTGAGGGCAATCGCCGAAACGGCCGTATCAAAGGATTGATCTCTAAGTGGCAGGTTACCGGCATCGCCTACAAAAAAAGCTGCGGCCTCATTTTCAAACCGTTTCCGAGAGTAAGCGACAAACTGCGTCGAGAAATCGAGTCCGCTGACGCCCAGCGGATCGGCATGATCAAGAATCGTACCGCACAAGACTCCCGTGCCACAGCCCACGTCCAGCCAGCGCCCCTGCGGCGGCGCGGCCAGCCACTCGAGAAAAAGCGTGGCCACCGGCCGGCTCCAGCGTCCCATAAACGCCTCATACGGCGCGCCGCTCAGCCAAGGATCAGACATTCTTGGATCCCGGACTGTCGCTTGCGGAGCCAGGAATATGTGTGAGCCAGTCGGTTATCTGGCAGCGCCGTCTCCCCTGCACAGGCAGCACGGATCAATGTTCGCGCAAATGACGGCGCACCATCAAGACGGAACAGTTGGCGTAATCGGCGACGACGTCGGGAATAGACCCAAACAAGAAACTGCGGATACGCCATTCGTGCGAAGCGCCGATAATCACCAGGTCGTAAACGCTGCTGTCCAAAAAGGACTGCATCGTCTCCATGAGATTGTCCGACTCCTGCACATGATAATGGATGCGGTCGTAAGTGCCGGCGATCCGCGCCACCGCTTTTTTCACATTCTCGCTTTCCGCCGCGCAGTCGACGCCGGGCGGCACAATGCGCAGCATGTGAATCGCTGCTCCCGTCGCTTCGCCGATGCGTACTGCGTACTCAAGACCCAACTGCGCGTGTGGTCCACCGCCCCAAGGGAGCAGGATTGCGTCTATCTGCTGCAGGCCGCGATCTTTGAGCACAGCCACATCGGCGGGGGTGCTGCTGATCACACGTTGAATGGAGCTGTTGTAGATGCGGCTGACGCTGAAATCTCCCTGCCAACCAACGAGCAACTGATCCGCGTGGCGGGCGGTTGTCTCATTGACCAGACTGCCAAACACATCATGGGCGACGTCAATGACGGGCTCTATCGTCGTTTCTGCGAGCGGTCGGCCCCCGTTGTCCATGCCGCCATCGCCGTTCGTCTTTTCGGCCACTTCGGCGATGGTGCGTGCCAACAACGGCCGTTCGGCAAACCGTTCTCGCGCTTCGTTCAGCGGCGTCTGCACCGGGATTTTTATCAGGTGAACACCAAATAGCGCGCCCCCTTCTTTCTCGCCGGTAGCCAGAAAGCGCCCCATGCGCAGCAGGTCGGCGGCATGCTGCGGGTTGGCCAGGGCGACCACAGCCCGCCGCGGCGCAGCAGGATCGATGAGGCGCACCGCCGGCGTTAATTCAGCGACCACGGCCGGCGCGTACTTGGCCGGCGCGGCCACCAGCACACGCCAGCCATCCGCGCTGACCTTCTCGCGAAACAGGCCCAGGCCGTATTCGATATCCACGCGCCGCCGGCTCCAGGAAAAGTAGAAGAGTAGGCTGATGCCGATCAGGCCCAAGATCACCGCCTGGGCCACCAACCCGGACAGCAAGATGATCGTCAAGCAGCCCAGGGCCGCAATAATCTGCAAAAAGGGCGTTCCCGGCACGCGAAACGTCGGCCGGTACCAATCGGGATCAGCCACACGCAGCACAATACAGCCGATATTCAGTGCCGCGTAGCTGTACAGCTGCAAGACGCTGGCGATTTCAGCCAGGGTTTCCAGGTTGTCAACAGCAAGCAGCAGGAGGGCCAGGACGCCGGTAACCAGGATCGCCCGGTAAGGCGTGAGCCGCTTGGGGTGAATCTCGTTCAACCATTGGGGAATCATGTGGTCGCGCGCCATGGCCAGATTGATGCGCGAAGCGGCCATGATGCTGGCATTGGCCGAAGAGGCCGTAGCCAGCAGTCCGGCGAAAACCATGACCGCCGCGCCGATCGGGCCAAACATCCGACCCGCAGCCACGGTCAGCGGCGTGTGCGTCGCCTCGATTTCAGACTGCGTAAACATGCCGGACGTAACGAGCACGATCAGCACGTAGAGCACCGTCACCAGGGCTACCGAACCGATCAGCGCGCGCGGCAAGTTTTTTGAGGGATCCTTGATCTCTTCGGAAACGGCCGCGATCTTCACGAAGCCCAGAAAGGAAATGAAGACCAGCGCCGTGGCCGCAAAGACTGGCGGGAGCCCGTTGGGGAAAAAGGGATCCAGGTTATCCGCGTCCATCGTGAAAAAGCCGCCGATCGTGTAAATGCCCAAGATGACGAGCAGGGTCAAGACGACGACGACCTGCGTGCCCCCGGACTCCTTGGCGCCAATGATATTCAACGCCGTCAGCAGAAGGCCGGCGGCCACCGCGCCCCAGATAGGCGCGATGGGCAAGAACTCCGACAGGTATTCTCCCACCCCGATCAGATAAAAGGCAATGGCAAATGTGAGGCTCAGCCAGATACCAATGCCGGAGATGGCGCCAAAAGGCGGCCCCAGGGAGCGCGAGACAAAAAAGTAGTCCCCGCCGGAAGTCGGCATGCCCGTGGCCAATTCGGCGGCGCTGGCGGCGGTAATGAGGCAGACAACGCCCGCCATTAGATAGGAAAAAATCGCCGCCGGCCCGGCCATGGAGATGGCGATGCCGGAGAGCAAGAAAATGCCGGCGCCGATCATCGTCCCCGCACCAATTGTTAGAGCGGACCAGAAACCAAGCTCACGTCGCAAATTTTCGTTGACGGCCATCATGCTGCCACCCACCTGCTGGTTATTCGTTCATACTGAATGCTTGGGAAAAAGGGCCAACAGAGTCATAAGAGGAAACAATAAGCATTCACAATCCAGAAAGATTGTCACTCGTCCTGCGCTTTAGGGCAAATCACAGCGGGAAAGAATCAATGCTCTAGCCAGCCCTGCAGGGGTATGCTTGCGGGCATCTATCTAGTGACTATGCGAATGGTGCCGGCGGAAATATCCGGCCTCTCAGTAGGCAGCCCCAGCGCCGTTTCGCCATCTGGCGGTCACATACAAAAAAAACGATCTTCTTGACAACACAAGAAAGATCGATTAGTATATTTACAAATAGACTAGTTGAACTTGATTAATGAGGTTCTAGTGGCTAAATCAACATTCATTGGCCGCCAAAAAGAACTTGAGCTACTCGACAGCTTGTGGACCTTGCCGCGAGCTACTTTGCTTATTCTATACGGCCGTCGCCGAGTTGGCAAAACGAGATTATTAACCCATTGGCTGAACCGCCACGCAGAGAACGGTCTCTACTGGATGGCCGAGGCGACTTCCGCCCTGGAACAGCTGCGTTCCTTCTCCCAGGCAATCATCCACTTCATCGATCCCGACACCCCCACCCCCGAAGATTTCACCTATTCGACCTGGGAGCAAGCCTTGCGCCAGGTCGCTCTGCACGCCGAAAAAGAGCGGATGGTGCTCTTCATCGACGAAGTAACGTACCTCATGGATGTCAATCCCGGCTTTATCGGCACACTGCAAAAAGCGTGGGATCATTGGCTCAGCGATTCCAATTTGATGCTCGCCCTTTCCGGCTCACAGATGGGCTTGATGCAAAAGAAGATCTTGGCTTATGACGCGCCCCTGTACGGCCGTGACACCGCCCAGGTCCGTCTCTCACCCATGCCCTTCAGCGCTACCAAAAATTTCTTCCCAGGCTATACGGCCGCCGAGCGCGTGGCCATTTATACGATGTGGGGCGGCGTGCCCGCTTATTGGGAACGTCTCGACCACGATCTCTCGGTCATGGAAAACTTGCAGCGGCAGTTGATGCCCTACCAATCATGGATGATTGATGAATCACGCACGCTGCTGCAGGATTTCATCACGGAGCCGCATAATTACGTGGCTGTGCTGCGCGCCATCGCCGATGGCCTGCAGTCATTGGGCGAGATATCAGAGCGCGCCGGCCTATCCGGCAACCACACCTCCTTCTATCTCAGCGTCCTGCGTGATGCAGGCTTCGTGCAGCGCGAGGTCCCCATCAGCCAACTCGGCCAGGATTCGCGCCGCGGCCGCTACTACGTCGTTGACCCTTTCCTGCGCTTCTATTACCGTTTCCTGGCCGCCTTCCAATCCAAGCTCGCACTCGGCCAACAGCAGCAGACCATCCACGCTATTGAAGAGGCGCTGCCGCAGTTCATCGAAGCGAATACGTGGCGCGAACTGTCGCGGACCTGGCTGCTGGGCGCCAGCGCCAACGGCGAATTCCCCCAACCCGTGGAGAACGTGGGCAGTGAATGGAAACGCAATTTTGAGGTGGACGTCGTCGGCCTGGACATGGAGAACAGAAGCATCGTCCTCGGCGACTGTTTCTGGCGCGAGGAGCCGGCCGGCCTGGAATCGATCCAGGAGTTGGTGCGCAAAACAGCTTCCACGCTGCCCGACAACAACCAATGGGATGTTTATTACGTCGTGTTCTCGGCCAGCGGCTGGACGGCCGAGGCGCAAGAAAAAGCGCAGTCGCTGATCGACGCTGCGGCCAGCCGCCGGCGCCGTTCGTGGCGCCCCGTGGGTATCCGCCTGGTCGACCTAAAAACATTGGACAGAGATCTAGATCGCTGGGCGAATGGCTAACGCCGGCCAGCAGGAGGCAGCTCTATAACGAAAGAGTGGACACAAAAAAAGACCATGTGATTTGGGCTAATCACATGGTCAGGGGCGATGGGATGTTACTCTCCATCTGTGTATGTATTATGTAGATTATCATCGAATTGGTAATCTCGTCAAGCAGTTCTTACCCTGTCGCCCCCAATTTTACGTAAATCAAATCGTTTTCGGCCGCCAATTCGCCGTTTTTGAAGGTGCGCGGGCTTCTTGCCCCACCCCTGCGACTTGCCGCCTGTTCAGCCTTCCAACGCTGTCCTTTAACCCTCCCTGTTAGAGGCCACCGTTGGGGAACTGAGCATAGTTTCGCCACAGCCCCTAGAAAGCAAAAAAGCCAGTGCTGCAACACTCGCTTTTGTCGCTTTATTTTATTGTCCTAACCGCATACTCCGCTGGTTTGGGTGCTGCAACACCCTCAGCGCGAAGCCCCTTAAGTGGGGAGGGGGATTTTGTATCTCCCGCGCGGTTTCTTAACGCACATGGAGGATAGCACAGGCCGATCGCCGTGTCAATGGATCAAATGATCTAAACCGCAGATTGCGGATTGGCGTTCGTGGGCTACACGCAGCGCGTCTCGCGCCCATCCCCTCTCCTGCCTTCCCGGCGGGGCCCGTCTGCGGTCCCTGCCTCTCGATCCACGCATCGCGTGAGGTCTGTGTTCGCGCATGGACGCGACCGGCAGACCCTCCCAGCAATTGCTAAACGCCCAGAAGGAGCTGGCCCGCCGCCGGAGGATGGCGAGCGTCAACCGCCCGGTGTGCACTGCGCAGTTCGCTTTGCGGTGTGCGGACGCTGCCTCTGTTTTCGGTGAGCAGCTGCCAGTGGGCAGGGAACAGCTGTCAGTTGACGAGAAGAACTCTCCCGTTCCCAGTTCTCGATTTTCAACCACCGGTTCTGCCCTGCATGTTCCAAACTCCCAATCCCAAGTTCGCATTTCACCTACCCTGGCGGCGCACTGCCTGAACCGCCGGCATCGCCACAACAACGCCGCTCTGGATGGCCCTTTCCGTCTTTACAAGGTCTTGGGCGCGCTGGATCGAGAAGGGCGCGGCTGGCTGTCCAGCAGCGACGTGGAAGCGGCGCTGACGAAGAAAGAGAGCGCCGCCTATATTTACGGCCGTCGCCAGTTAAAGAGCATTCTGCGCCGCGGCGAGGGGCTGTTCTGGCAGCGCGTGAAGAGCAAAGGGCGGGTACGCATCCGCCTCGTCTCGCGGGCCAAAGTCGCGCAGGCACTGGGCTGCGGACGCCTACGCGGGCAGGAGGTCGAGATCCCCCTTTCCTACCTCCTCGGTTCCGGACGCGGCCGTCAAGCCGCTGTGAACGCCGCCCTCTATACGGCCGTGCACGCCGGCCACCTGCGCCGCGATCGCGCGCGATCGGGGCAGAAAAGGCGCGCCCCATCAGCCGCGCCGCGCTGCAAGCTATTGCCGGCTGCTCCCGCTTCCGCCAGCGCAGTTACGAACGGCGCATGCATATCCGCGTGCAGGCCAATATACACATCCTTGGAGAGCACAGCATATACAAATTGGAACGCGCGCGCCTGCACCAGGGGCTGCCCGCTTACAAACACGTTGATTATCAAGGAAAAATCAACCGCCACCGGCGCGGCGCCGCCTACATCGCCGTGCGCCTACCAAACAGCTACCAACTGCCGGACGACATCCGCGTCGTCTCATCGCGGCGACAACGGACGATCAATCGTTTTCTGGACGGCCTCTGCCATATGGGCAGCGGGGGCAGCGGCAGAAAGAAGTTTGAGCGTCTCTATCACCGCCATGCGGCTGCGGCCTATCGCGAGGCACAGAGAGGTCAGGAAACGGCCGTTTATTATCCATTGAGCGCCAAGGGAGGCACACAGGTGTGGCAGCGCTGTGGAGGGAAAAAGGGAGAGGGTGCTGGTGGCTGAGTCAGTCCGCCTTGCGCGCCCCGTTGAAGTGGGTGATCTCGATTAAGGGGGTTATTGGGCAAACCCCCAAAAACCCTTCTATGGCCCTTGGGACCTTGTCGCGAAGCCCGGTTTACCTTCCGGACAGATCGCAGTTGCCTCGACTGAGCACGCTCTCCTCCGCAAACGCTCTAAACAAATAGCATTCTTTTTACTTGTTCGGCCACTGCTATGCCCAATTTATTATGCTCTGCAGGTTCAAAATGGACACCGTCCACATCACTGGACTTAATGATTGTCGACGAATCCAGAAACGAAGATCCCGTCAATCCGGCAACCCGTTCATAGTGGAGACCAAGCTGCAAGGATTTCTCCAAACCGCCGGTAAGCATCTCGGCAAATTCATTGAGTTGGCCCAGGGGAGGTGGTGCGATCACCAATATCTGCGGAGCCTGTCCGTCAGGTCCTGATTCGCTTTTTTGAATTACCCGAATCAATAATTTAATCGCTTCAGCAATGTCGAAGGCCGTTAGGGAGAAACGGTACTTCAAATCATTGGTGCCCAGCATCAAAACAGCGAGATCGATTGGCTTGTGGGAATACAGGCAGGGCACCAGATAATCTATCCCGCTCATTAGCCCTTCGACAGGATCAGTCCAGACCGTTGCCCGCCCCGGCATTCCTTCCTCGACGACTTTGAAACCGTTTCCCAGTCTGTTCTGCAATACCCCCGGCCAGCGCGTATTGATGTCAAATCGCGACCCATCAACTGGATTCGCGCCCCAGGTATTTGAATCACCATAGCAAAGTATCGTTTTCATGTAGCGCTCCTAACTCCTAAAACCTGGCATTTCGCCGCTGCCTCACTTAACCAAGCAGCGACAAAAAGCTCTCGTAGGCTTCGTCCCAGCGGTCGCTGTCACCCGTTTCATATAATGTCACGTCAAACGAGCTGCGGATTAGCTGGCGAGCTTCATCGAGTGAAGCAAGTTCTCCCACCGTTATCGCCTGCACTGCAATGTTGCCGATCGCTGTTGCTTCAACAGGGCCGGCAACCACAGGTAATTGAGTCGCATCGGCCGCAAACTGGCAGAGCAATCTGTTTTGAGAGCCGCCGCCGACAATGTGCAAAACAGCGAATTTCTTGCCCTGAATTAACTCTAACTTCTCCAGCACCCAGCGATATTTCAGCGCCAGACCCTCAAGCGCGACGCGCACGATTTCGCCATGGGTTTGTGGAACTCTTTGCCCGGTATCTAAACAATAGCTTTGGATGGTTGCCGGCATATCGGCCGGAGCGAGAAACGAGGGGTGATCGGGATCGATTATTGCAGAGAAAGGTTCAGCTTCACCAGCCAATTTCGTTAATTCATCGTAGCTCAAGGGCTTGCCTGCCTCGGCCCACACGCGGCGGCATTCCTGAACCAACCACAGCCCCATGATATTCTTCCAGGGCAGGAAACTTCCGCCAGCTCCACCGTAGCTGCTGAAGTTGTATTCCAACGCCTCGCTGCTCACAATGGGTCTATCAGAGATGCCGCCGAGTAGAGACCATGTGCCAGAGCTAAGCCAGGCAAAGTCTTCACCACTGCTGGGAACCGCCACGACCGCTGAAGCAGTATCATGCGTGGCCGGGGCAATCACGGGCAGCGAGCCGAGTCCAACTTCAGCGGCGACATCGGGCAGCAGAGGGCCCAACTCGGTCCCCGGCATCACAACTTCAGGGAATATGCCTGTGGGAATACTCAGAGCTTCGAGCACGCCATTGGACCAGTCCCCTTTTAGCGAATTGAAGAACTGAGTTGTTGTCGCATTGGTGAATTCCACAACTTTTCGACCGCTAAACCAGGTATTGAACAGATCCGGCATCATGACGAACGTGTCGGCGATTTCAAGCTGGGGGGATTGGTTGACCACCATAGACAAAAGCTGGTAAAGCGTATTGATTGATAGAAACTGAATTCCGCCGGTCTGGGTGAAAATCTCTTTGCGCGTGAGGTGTTTAAGCGCTTCATCCAGCATCCCTTCCGTCCGCGCATCACGATAGCAGTAAGGATTGCCAACGAGATTTCCGCGCCTATCCAGAAGCGCGTAATCAATGCCCCAGGTATCGATCCCCAGGGACTGGAAATCAACGCCATGCTCATGGCTGATTTTTCGCAGCCCTATTTTCAATTCATGGAATAGGTTCAGCGCATCCCAATGTAGATTTCCCGGCAGGCGCACTGCCCTATTTGGGAAACGATACGCCTCTTCCAGGGTCAAATCGCCGTTGTCCAGACGCCCTACAATTGCCCTGCCACTTTCAGCTCCCAGGTCCAAAGCAATAAATTGACTCATTTTCCTCTTCCTACCGCCTGCGTTACCGCAAAAGACGTGCTACTCATGACCCACTTCCAAATACTTCTGCACCCTTTCCGCCAGGCGTTCAACGATTGCTGATACGATAAATTCGCCCACTTCCGGGGTTGCTGAAGAACGGGGATCTTCGCCCAATATTCCGCCGTCTTCACCCGCATTGCTGTCATCCAACCGCGACAAATCAACCAGCTCGGGACGCAGATGCATCAGGATAGCGGTTTCCCACTTTGCAGCGTGATCACCTCTGTAATTCAGGTCAGTCACCATATCGTATTCGGGGATGATCCATACGCGTGTCTGGCGTTCTGTTTGCCAGATCGTGAATAAATTAGCTGCTTCGACTAAAGCCGCGATGTGCGGTGGTCCATAATGACCACTCAGCACCACCACCAATTTGAACCCGATATCGGATAGTTGTTCCAGATATTCTGTCAACAACTGCATGACAGTCTCGCGCTTAAACTCCAGCGTGAAGGGGAAGGCTCCGTGACTGTCGAGTTTAAGGGTATCAAAACCGCACCAGACCGGGGGCAGAACGATGCCTCCCGCCGTGCCGGCGACCCTGCTGAGGATGCCGTGCGCTTTGAGGCCATCATTACCGAGGGCCATGTGCTGGCCGTGCCATTCCAGCGCGCCCCAGGGTAGATAGGCCACCGGCGCGCTTTCCAAAGTCTCGCTAAACGCCGCCGGCAGCAGTTCCGCATATTGCATAGTGTTGACTCCACCAGAACTTGAACGCGCCACTATGCGCTGTAGAAAATGGGTTCAAGCTCCATAAACTGGATATCCCTGCCTTCGGCCGCCTCCGGCATGACCCACACGGTTACTTCCTCATCCCATTTTTTCTTGATGTCCGTCTGTGCCAAAACATCAAGCGCGGCATAAGGATCGTCCCCGTCAATTTCCATGTAGGCGAAAACCCGCGTGCCAAAAGCAAAAATGCTGTAGTTATGGATGCCGACGCTTTGAATGGCTTCGATCAATTCCGGCCAGGGATTGAGATGAATTTCTTTATATTCCTCCCAATGCTGGGGATCAACGCGCCAGGTCATACCAACTCTCTTCATTATTATGCTCCTTGGATCTTACCTGTCAGCCGCCCAATGCGCCGATTCCCGCACCGGCACGCTCCTGCTCGATTTTCTGAGCGTACCCACCTTCCCGGTATGCCACTAGTGGATCGGGGTCGCGATCCAGCTCCACCCTGACTTTCTTAAGCAGGGGCTGTACATCAATTTCGTAAGCCTCCATCAGAATGCGATTGGCCAGAATGACATCACCTGCAGCCTGGGCCGCGTGCAGCGGTGCACGATCAACCAGAAGCGCTTTGGCAAATGCCGTCTGTGTGTTCATGACAGACTGGATAATGCCTTCGATGCTTGGCTCGACATTATGTGACTGATCGAGCATGTAGACGACATCGGCCGCGGCTTGAGCTGTTGCCGCATCATCCGCAGCGTCCGCAATCTGATCATAGACGAGGAAAAGCTGCAAGGGGTTGATGGTTCCAGCCATGAGATCGTCATCAGCATACTTACGATCATTCAGGTGGAAACCGCCCAGTTTTCCTTCATCGAGAAGGATGGCTACGATGTGTTCGATATTCGCTCCCTGCGAATGGTGGCCAACGTCGACCAGCACTTTTGCCTGTTCGCCCAACCTGTCGCACATCATGAATGACATGCCCCAATCCATGAGATCCGTCGTGTAGAAGCCGGGCTCGAAAAACTTGTACTCCACGGCCAACGTCATATCTGCGTCCAGCGCATCATACAGCGCTTTTAGCCCTTCGAACATGCGCTGTTTGCGGCTCCGTAGATGGTCCTGCCCTGGATAATTGGTGCCGTCGGCCAGCCACATGCCGATGACTTTTGCTCCCATTTCACGCGTAATGCGTACGCAGTCAATGAGATGATCAATAGTCGACTGGCGCACTGCTTCATCCGGATTGCAAATGCTGCCAAGTTTGAACTGCTGCCCCATGAAGGTGTTAGGGTGTACGGTCCCGATCGTTAAGCCTCGTTCTTGAGCATAGTCTCTGACCGGCTCAAAACGGCCGTCTTCGGTAACGTCCCACGATACGTGACTGGCCATGACTGGACAGACACCAACAACTCGCTGGATTTCGGCGCAGTCATTGATCTTGTCCCAGACGTCGCGCGCTGCGCCGCTCTCGCGGAATACACCATAGCGTGTACCGGAGTTTCCGACCGCCCAAGAAGGGAGTTCAATCACCTGTTTTTTTAATTGCTCCTTGACATTGTTAATGTCAATGCCTTTGTCGAGCAACCTGTCTCCGAGGATTTCAACTTGTTTTTCCCAAGCATTCATGACACCTGTTTCCTCCAAATAACTATGTAATCACAACGATTTAACCCAGGCGAATTTCTCAATCACCACGTGCTCTGATTCTAAGCTGATCAATACCTACAGCAATAATCAAGACAAGTCCACGCACGACCATTTGATTGTATTCAGTCACGTTCATATGGATCAAACCATTGCTCAACACCCCCATGATGAGCACGCCTAGAATCACGCCCAGCAGATTGCCCGCGCCACCGGCAATGCTGACGCCGCCAAGCACAACGGCCGTGATAACTTCCAATTCGAAACCGACCAACACACTGGGCTGACCGGAATTGACCCGCCCCATTACAATCAGTCCCGCAATACCGGCCAACAATCCAGCCAGGATATAAACCATTAATTGTATGCGTTCAACCTTGATCCCTGATAGACGTGCAGTTTCGATATTTCCACCAATAGCATAAATATAACGGCCGAAATAGGTCCTGTATAAAAAGACGTAGCCAAGTATGAACACGATGATCATGGTGATCACCGGCACGGGGACGCCGAGAATATACCCTTTACCGATAGCCTGAACGCCTTCCTCAAAACCCAGGAATGGCTCCTGTGGAAAGCCAAAAACCGGTAGGCCGCTGGTTAGAGTGAAACTGATCCCGCGGAAAATAGTCAATGTCCCTAGAGTAGTGATCAGCGCCGGTATACGCAGTCTGGTAATGATCAAACCATTAATAGCTCCGGCAATAATGCCGGTTGTGATGCCCGCTGCAAGACCTACTATGGGCGGATAACCCGCCTCGATGATGACCTTGGCAGCGATCACGCCGGCCAAGGCTGCTAAAGAGCCAACGGATAAATCAATGCCACCAATCAGCAGCACCATAGTCGCGCCGACGGCCGCAATCCCGGTGAATGACACCTGTCGAACCACATTTATAAGATTAGGTACCGATAAAAAGGCGTCTGTAGTAACCGAAAATACGATAAACAGAATGATCAGGACGACTGCCAGGCTGGATGTCTGGCCGGCTCCCGTGAAGAACCTGTTCACCACCCCGCTCGATTCAGTCTTTTTCATGCTTTCTGTTGTGTCCGGCGTTTCTGTATTCTTCATAATAAAATTCCTCTAGTTCCAAATCTTCTCGAGCTGCTCTACGCCGCAGAATCACCTTCCTGCCCGGCGGCCAAACTCAAGAGCTCCTCTTCTGTGACCTCATCGCGGTTGAATTCGCCGACGATCAGCCCTTCTCTCATGACCAGGATGCGATCCGACATGCCAAGTAGTTCCGGCATTTCAGAAGAAATCATCAAGATGCCTTTTCCTTCCTTGCAAAGCTGAACCATCAGTTCATAGATTTCATGTTTCGCACCGACATCAATGCCGCGCGTTGGCTCGTCGAACAGGACAATTTCCGCATTACTTGCCAGAAGTTTGGTAAGCACAACCTTCTGCTGCGTTCCACCGCTGAGATTACGAGCTACTTCCTGAGGCACATGACTCTGGATGTGCAGTTTCTCCTGGAATTCCGTGACCATTGCCTCTTCCTGACTTCGCCGGATGAAGCCTCGTACGGAGATGTCTTCAATTGCGCTAAGCGTCATGTTCTGGCTGGAAATCATTGGCAGTACAAGTCCCTGTCCCTTGCGATCCTCGGGCACAAGGCCCAGGCCGTTATCAACCGCATCGGATGGATTCCGAATGTTGACCGCTTTCCCGTGCAAGAGCACCTCTCCAGACTCGCGATGTTTCGCGCCAAATAGGGTGAGCGCCAGATCAGTCCGCCCCGCGCCGATTAAGGCGTAGAGACCAAGAATTTCACCCTGGAACAAATCAAAGGAGGCGTCACGAAACATTTTGCCGTCCGATAGATCCCTGACCGACAAAAGAATGTTTTCGTGCGGCGGATCTTTCTTCGGGTAGTCCCCAAGTTCGCGACCAACCATATAGCGGATGAGCTGCTGCTCATTTGTTTCAGCTACATCTAGGGTGATAATGTAGCGCCCATCGCGCAGCACGCTGACGCTGTCGCATATCTCAAAAATTTCTTCGAGGCGATGGGAAATGTAAATGATGGTGACCCCTCTTTCTTTTAGCTGCTGGGTCACCCGGAACAGGGTGTTCACCTCGTCAAGGGTTAGGCTGGCCGTAGGCTCATCCATGATGAGCAGTCTTACATCCTGCGAGACAGCTTTGATGATCTCGACAATTTGCTGCTCAGCGATGCTCAAGCTTTTGACCTCGGCCTTGGGATCGAGCCCGACCTGCCACAGATCGATGAGTTCCTGCGCCTCTTTCTCCGCCTGCTTGTCATTAAGAAAAATCCCGTTGCGGGGTTCTCTACCAAGGAAGATGTTTGCGGCAATGCTCAGCCCCGGCACAAGGTTGAATTCTTGATAAATGACGGCTATCCCTTTGTCGAGCGCCTCTTCCGGATCGAAACTATCATGCGCTTCTCCCTCATAAGTAATCGTGCCCGAGGTGGGAATAACGGCCCCCGACAACATTTTAATTAATGTTGATTTTCCGGCCCCATTTTCGCCCACAATGGCGTGGACTTCACCACTCATTATCGACAAATTGACGTGATCGACCGCCAGGGTACCGGGATATTGTTTGGTAATACCCTCTAGTTTCAGAATGGGTTCGTCACTCATGCTCTCTCCCGGAAATCTTCCGGATGGCCCGGTGCAGTCAATGCACCGGGCCATACAGATTTGGGTTAACTGTTCTTATTCAATGAACTCATCAACGTTCGTTGCATTGACGGGCGCCAATTGAATGGCGCTGATCGTTTCGAATGGCTGGCCGGCAATGGCTGCCACGAGCGTGCGCACAGTGAGCGCGCCCATCTCTTTCGGCTGCTGGTCGACTGTGGCCTGGTAAGCGCCGCCATCTTTAATGGCGGCCAGAGCCTCGTCCGTGGCGTCAATGCCGCCAACAAAGAAGGTGGCAGGATCATTCTTGTCGGCCGCGATCACAGCCTGGTAGGCGCCGAGGGCGCCGCCGTCGTTGATGCCCGTGATCATGTGCATATCAGGATTGGCCTGCAGCCATGTTTCGGCCGCTTCCAAACCCGTCGTCGGGTCGCCTGCGGTGACATTGCCGATAATCTCGTAATTGTCGCCAAAGACTTCCTCGATGCCGTCGACAATACCTTCACGGCGCTGGATCACCTGTGGGATGAGATCGTAATTCAAGATCCCAAGCTTGAGCGTCTCGCCTTCCGGTATGTTTTCAAGCGCCCACGCGCCGGCCTGCAGGCCCAGGGTGTAGCCCATGTCGTGCTCAACGGCCCAGACCAGCGCGGATTGATTCTCTTCGCCCAGATCTGAGGTATGGGCCACAACATGCATGCCGCTGTCCAGTGCGTCTTTTGCCAGGGGCGCAATCGCTGCCGGGTCAACGGCCGTGACGACGAACCCATCAAAGCCCCCATTGATGAAATTCTCCAATTGGGTGACCTGCGCGTTAACGTCATCCTTGGGATCGGTAATGACCAGTTCAACACCCAACGCTGCGGCTTCTTCCTGCGCTCCTTCGGCCAGAGCAACGAAGAAGGGATTGGCCAGATTCAGGACACTCATGCCGATCTTGACCTCGCTGAGATCCATCTCGGCCAGAGCATCGGCTGCTTCCTCTTCTTCAACTTCAGCTTCGCCCGCGGCGCCGATGAATTCATCGACGTTAGAGGCGTTTACGGGGGCCAATTTAATCGCGCTTATCGCTTCAAAAGGTTCACCTTGGATGGCTGCTACGAGAGAGCGTACAGTGAGCGCACCCATCTCTTTCGGCTGCTGGTCGACTGTGGCCTGGTAAGCGCCGCCATCTTTAATGGCCGCCAGGGCCTCGTCCGTGGCGTCAATGCCGCCAACAAAGAAGGTGGCAGGATCATTTTTGTCGGCCGCGATCACAGCCTGGTAGGCGCCGAGAGCGCCGCCGTCGTTGATGCCTGTGATCATGTGCATATCAGGATTGGCCTGCAGCCATGTTTCGGCCGCTTCCAAACCCGTCGTCGGGTCGCCTGCGGTGACATTGCCGATAATCTCGTAATTGTCGCCAAAGACTTCCTCGATGCCGTCGACAATACCTTCACGGCGCTGGATCACCTGTGGGATGAGATCGTAATTCAATATCCCAAGCTTGAGCGTCTCCCCTTCCGGTATGTTTTCAAGCGCCCACGCGCCGGCCTGCAGGCCCAAGGTGTAGCCCATGTCGTGCTCAACGGCCCAGACCAGCGCGGATTGATTCTCTTCGCCCAGATCTGAGGTATGGGCCACAACATGCATGCCGCTGTCCAGTGCGTCTTTTGCCAGGGGCGCAATCGCTGCCGGGTCAACGGCCGTGACGACGAACCCATCAAAGCCCCCATTGATGAAATTCTCCAATTGGGTGACCTGCGCGTTAACGTCATCCTTGGGATCGGTAATGACCAGTTCAACACCCAACGCTGCGGCTTCTTCCTGCGCTCCTTCGGCCAGAGCAACGAAGAAGGGATTGGCCAGATTCAGGACACTCATGCCGATCTTGATGTCTTCATTGGCTTTGGGTGCGGCTTCCTCCGCTTCGACCGGTTCTTCCGCTTCAGCGGGCGCCTCTGCGGGCTCTTCTGCGGCTTCTTCATCGACCGCTGCTTCGGGAGCCGGCTGCTCGACTTCTGCCTCGGGCGCTGTCCCGCCGCAGGCCGCCAACAGGCCGGCAATCAATAGAATAACGAGCAAATTCGCTATTTTTTGCTTACTTAACATGATGCTCTCTCCTTCTTTAAACCTGACTGGTTTACAGGACTGACAATTCAATAATGAATAAAGTGAGCAAATGGAGAATGATTCGACCGTGGCGAATCCTCTCTAGTTGCTTGTTAAGCTGAGGAGATTCCGGAGTCTAACCGGGCGCGCCATCTCCCCTCGTCTCAATCCCACTGTGTTCTATTTTGTCTAAGCACCTCCTTTAAAATGGTCTTCGCTGTCTAGCGTTCTTTGACTGTCATCGCCAGGACAGCGGACTACGAACTCGACAACAAGCTGGTATTGGCTAATTCCGGATAATATTTGTCAACGTTTTCCCTGGTGATAAAGAAATGCTGATTGTAGACGGCCGGGGGCACTGCCTGGCCTTCCAGGATCTTCAGGGCAAGATCAAGGAGTTTGTCGCCATATTGTTCAGGCGCATACGCGGTGGAGCCAATAAAAGGCAGTTTGGCGCGGCGCAGGGCGGCCCGCCCCAATCTGTCTGCGTTTTGACCGACAGCCACCACCTGGCTCAGACGACCCGCTTCCTCAAAGGCAGCCAGGGCGCCAAGCGCGGCGTCATCATTGATGGCGATAATGGCGATGTTCGCTTCCGTCGAAAGTTTTGGCAAGAGATCATGGATGGCCGTTTCGGCGACTTCTACAATAACGGGACTTTCCACCGATATGATTTGCTCTTTGTCCAGCGGACCGATAACCGATTCCAGCCCGTCCTGCTGTCCTTGCAAACGCGCTCCTGCTAAAGGACCTACCCGGGACGACTCCAATCTCAACAAGATATCCGGTTTGCGGTTCCAATTCCTTTCAATCCAATGCCCCAGACCTTCACCGGCGACCAAGCCGGCGCGGTAATTGTCAGCGCCAAAAAAGGTGGCGCCAGGCATGGGGATGTCAATGGCGATTACGGGGATTCCAGCGCGATTGAATTTGTCCATGATTATGTTGCCGGCAAGGGCATCGATCTGGTATTCAATAACCAGGTCGACATCATTGTTTACAAACCAATCGGCGTTACCCAATGCGACCTGCCGGTCGAGATTGTTGTCCCGGATGAGCAGTTCGATGTTGTCATAGTTCTTGGCCGCCCGCTCTATGCTTCGCCGTACCTGCCGCGCAAACAACATGTTTTCGGTCATGTTTCCAAAGCCGATCCGGTAGCCGCTTTGTCTCGGCATGACGATGCTTTGCTCAATTTCCTTGACTGACTTGGGCCCCACAACCGTAATTGGGAAATTCGCCACCTGGCGTAAGGCCAGCAGAGAGTCATCGCCTGCCATGTCGTCGGTTACCAGGTGGTCGATGTGATTGAGGTCCGCGAATCTGTAGGTGTCGATCTTGCCGATTTTGCTGTGGTCAATCAGGGCAATAACCTGGCGCGCCAGCTTCATCATCTGATACTTCAGGGGAGCTTCATCTCTATCACTTTCCGTGATCCCCTGATCGGCCGATAAACCAGAACCCGTTACAAAGCATTTTGAAGCGAAGAAATGATTGAGCAGGTCCGGCTGTAGGCTGCCTGTCACCGCTAAACCATCCGCCCGGATGTCGTTGGCCGCCAAAATGACCCGGTTGGTGGGATTCTTGGCCAGCAGTTGGGCTGCGGCCAATCCGTTGGTCACCACTGTTAGGTCCTTGTGGTTGTCCAAAAAGCGGGCTAGGTGATAAATGGTGCTGCTGGCATCGAGGACGATCGCGTCCCCGTCGGAGATGAGCGTGGCTGCATAACGGCCGATCTGTTCTTTGGCCCGCCGGTTTTGCTCGAAGCGTGCAGCGAATTCTTTGTTAGACGGTCGATCGCCATCATCAACCGCCACAGCCCCACCGCGCACACGCTGCAGCAGGTCGTCTGCCTGCAACGCCTTCAGATCGTTGCGAATGGTGTTTTCAGACACGGAAAAACGGACCGCAAGGTCATTCACCGTGGTCTCGCCTAGTTCCTGAACAATTTTCGAAATGGCCAGCCTGCGTCTGTGTGTTTCCATTTAGGCGAAATTCCTCGCTCGTCCGTCTGCCGCAGTGTAAATACAGCGCATGGCCATCGATATCCTTGTGAAATACTGTACCGTTTTTAGTTTTCCTTGTCAAAACATTGTGAAAACTTGTGAAAACCGCGTGTTAGGCACTTTTCGCCGCAAAATATGTCCTGTTTGTGTATTGACAAACGGCGAAGGCAAATGTAAGATAAACGAAAGGTTTACGAAGATTCTCCATGAAGGCATTCGATCGTCGCAGTGAAATCGTTAAATATTTGCAGGCCAACGAGCGCGCCAGTACGCGCCAGCTAAGCACCCTGTTTGATGTATCCGAAGTCACCATCAGACATGATCTGAATGAACTAGGAAGGCGCGGCTGGGTAGAGCGTGTGCATGGGGGTGCCGAAATCGTCCGGCGTATGCAATACGAGCAGTCTTTTGCTGAACGACAAGCCCAAAACTTGGCGGCCAAGAAGAAAATCGCCAGAACTGCCGCGGAGTTGATACGGCCCGGCAGCACAATCGTCCTCGACAGCAGCACAACCGCATTCCAGTTAGCCCTTCTGCTGCGTGATAGGGCTGACCTACGTGTGGTCACCAACAACCTGCAAATAGTCTCTGTCTTATCTCCCAACAAAGAGCTAGAGATCGTCGTGGTCGGGGGCATCGTGCGCGAAGAAACCGCCAGCATCGTCGGCCCCCCGGCCGAAGAGATGCTGGCGCGATGGCATGCAGATCAAGGGTTTTTTGGCGCCGCCGGACTGACGGAGCAGCGCGGGTTGACGGACGTCGACATTCGCGAGGCCAGGGTGAAACAGGCCATGATTGCCTTGGTTGCACAGGTAAATCTCTTGCTGGATATCAGCAAGTTTGGCAGCCAGGCTTTTGCGACTTTTGCTGACCTCGGAGATATCGATCGATTGATCACGGATGGACCGGTCCCGCAAGAGTATGTGGAAATATGTGATCGGTTTGGGATTGAGTACCGAATCGCCTGAAGAGCGAATAGATAAGGAGAAACAATGCCCAGAATAGAGGATACGAAAGACCGGCTTTTTGATGCCGTCATTGATGGTGAAGATGATGAGGTCGAAACATTGACTAGGCAGGCGCTTGAACTAAACGTCCCTGCCGAGGAAGTGCTCTATGACGCCCTTATTCCGGCGCTCGAAGAGGTCGGCCGTCTTTTTGAAACCGGTGAATACTTTGTGCCGGAAATGCTTGTGGGTGCGAAGGCCATGAAGAGAGGGCTCGGTCTGATCCGGCCGATATTGGCCCAGTCCGGGGCGAAACCTATCGGCACCTACTTGATCCTGACAGTTAAGGGTGACATCCACGATATCGGCAAAGATCTCGTGCGCGTGATGCTGGAGGGTACCGGCTTCAATGTGGTCGATCTGGGTGTTAATGTTGATCCGGCGGACATGATCGCCGCGATCAAAGAACACAAGCCGGACATCGTTGGCTTTTCGGCTTTCCTGACCACGACAATGCCCATGTTCAAAACAAACATCGAGGCCATCGAAGCGGCGGGAGTGCGCGACCAACTCAAGATTATGGTCGGCGGCGCGCCTGTGACCGAGGAATATGCGCGTTATGTCGGCGCCGATGGGTTTGCTTCCGAAGCCAGTACGGCGGCCCGTATCGCTGTGGACTTTATCAATAATCCGGACACATCTCCCCACCTACTGGGCATAGTAGATAAGCAGTCGACCAAAGATTACGCTCAATCAGACTGGTCCGGCTACGAATTACCGAAACCGGTCCGCACCATAGAACCGAAACCGGAAATGAAACCGCTGGAACGTGTACTCGCCGTGCTGCGCCAACAGGAACCCGATCGCGTGCCCCATTTCGAATGGGTCCATGACAAGGGTTTGATTGAAACCATCACCGGCGGGGGCGATTACTTCGACCTGATCGAACAAATGGACATTGACGGATTAATGACAAAGCCACAGTATCGCAGCAAGAACTTGGGCGGCGACTTGACGGTTGATGAATGGGGGGCTGTGCGTCGTATGGGCAAAGACAACTACGCCATGCCGGTTGATGGCCAGGCACCGATTCAGAGCCTGGCCGACCTGAAACTATGGTCTCCGCCCGATGCGCATGATGATTTCCGCTACAAACAGATAGAGGCGACCGTTGCTCGTTTCGGCGGAGAGCGGGCCATCATTTTGCAGATGCGTGATGTCTGGTCCGGTCCACGCGACTATATCGGTTATGCCCAGCTTTTCGTCAATTTGAAGGAATGTCCAGAACTGGTCGAAGGCGTCGTCGCCAAGTGTGTCGATCATTACATTAGCGTGATCCAGCGCTCGGCCGAGTTGGGTGTAAACATTGTCTTCTCGGGCGATGATGTCGCCGACAACCGCGGCCCCATGTTTGATCCCGAGCTGTGGGAATCGCTCTTTGTTCCCCACTATCGCCGCCTGGTGCTAGCCATCCATGATGCCGGTCTTTACCACTGGAAACACAGCGACGGTAATATGTACCCGCTTCTAGACAGCATCGTCGCTGCCGGATCCGATGGCATCGATCCCATCGACCCATCCGGCGGCATGGAATTAAGCGTCGTCAAAGCCAAATACGGCGATCGCGTGGCAATCAAGGGCAATGTTGATCAGACGGAACTTCTCATGTATGGCCCGCCCGATAACGTAGTGGAAGAGGTAAAAACATGCATCCGCGATGCCGGCGAAGGCGGCGGATATGTCTGCTCGTCCAGCAATTCCATCCATTCCGGCGTCGATCCCAATCTGTACAAGGTGATGGTTGAGGCAATTCACCACTATGGCCGGTATCCCCTGGATATGGATTTGTTGGCGCCAACTCAATTGTAATCATTCGCCAAGGAGAATGGGTTGTGGTGGCCGCGCTTTACATGGCGGGGTTCTGCTGGCCGGGTGCTCAAGCACGAAACTTGCGGAAGAACGAAAATAGTCTGGGAAGCGCGTTGGTTTTGCTGATTCCTGCATGAATTAACTGATTGGTTCTATCGCCTCTGCCGGAACCCAGCTCTCGCCGGCGCCCTCGGGCACAGCGAGGCGCAGCCACTCTCCCTGCCGGTCGACGACGTTTACTTTCGTGCCGCCGGCCAAAGTATAGCTTTTTGTGCTGTTCACTCCCGGGCTGCCGCTGATCGCTACATCTGGGGTGACTACCACGCCAGGCAGCGTCGTTAGCTCCAGGAAACTGCGGCTGGCCAGGGAAACGCCGGCTAGCAGCATCATGAGGAGCATGAGCAGCGCCAAAGTTTGCGCCAGGCGCTTGCCGCGCGGGCCGTTCACTTCCCGATAGGCCAGCAAAAAGAAGCCCAGCAAGAACCACAGCGCGAGGACGGCGACGGCCGTTTCGTTCAGCGACATCCAAGCGGTGATTCCGGCCAGGATGGCCACGGGCCCGGAAGGCTCTTCGGCAAACAATTCAGTTGTCTGCTGTCGTGCCAGCTCCAGGTTGGCCTGGATATCTGTGTCGCGGGGCGCGAGTTGAGCCGCGCGCTGTAGATTCAAGACAGCGCGTCCCATATCCCCCTGCTGATAGTAAGCATTGCCCAGGTTGAAGTAGAGTGTGCTGTCCTGTACGCCACGGGCGATCTCTTGTTCATAGATGCGCGCCGCTTCGCCGAAATGGCCGGATACATAAAGCTGGTTGGCGGCATCGATCGTTGCCGGATCGGCCGTTTCGCTGCCGCTCAGCAGCCAGATGCCGCCGGCCAGAATGCCCAACATGAGCAAGCCGATGATGCCGATTCGTAGTACGTTTTTCATGACTCGTTTTCCGTATTTCTCTCGTTACTGAACGCCGCTGTTTGTTGGCAGCTGCGTATCCAACTCATCGATAATGGCCGCGGTCTCATTCCATAGATCCCCGCCCTGTAAGGTGAGCGACGAAGGCGCATAGCGGCCCATCTCGCTGAGCATCAGACAGGTCTGTGCGCGTTGTTGCAGCGCCTCGTTCACGCCTTTGGCGGACAGAAGGCCGGTCAGCTGTGTATGCGACAGTCCGGCCACGGGCTGGTTCAGTTTCGCTTCCAGATAGGTGATTAAGATGGGACCGGCCGCTTCCTGTCCCAGGCCCTGCTTCTGGGCTTGGGACAGCGCCTTCTGCGCTTTTCCGGCCGCGCCGCGGCTGCGGCGGAGGTCGACCGTGTCCAGCCGCTGCTGTTGGTATCTTTTCCAACCGAAATGACCGGCCAGCAAGAGCAGGGGAATCGTCCACAGGAACCAGTAGCCGCTCTGTTCCGTCAGTGGGGAGCTGGCCGCGCTGTTCAGGTCGGCCGAACTCTTGATCGGCCGCAGGACGGAGACAGCCGGCGCGGCTGCTGTATTCAGCGGCGCCACGGTGCCTGGGGCGACTGCCGCGGGTGGGCTGGTGGGTGTCGCCGCCGTGCCGGTTACGCTGATGGGCATGGGCTGCGTGCTTTTTGTTTCGTATTCACCCGTTTGCGGGTTGAAATAGCTGAACGCGATCGCCGGCAAAACGAGGTCGCCCGCTTCGGTGGGTACGAGAACCCGTTCATATGTGCGCGAACCGCGTATCTGCCCGTCAATGAACTGTGCATTGACCGCCGCTTCACTGTCAAAAGCGCGCCATTGCGGACCTTCCGTCCACACGGGGTCGGGCATGGTATCCAGGTTGCCGGTGCCCATGATGTTCACGGACAGCGTCACTGTATCATTCACTTCTGTCTGCTGGACATCGGTGTACGCTTCAATATCGAACTGGCCGACCGCGCCACGGAAGCTGTCCGGGGCGTCCGCCGGCAGGGGCTGTACATTGACCGTGAGCGGCTGTGTCTGCATCTCCACGCTTCTGCTGAAGAAATCTTCAGGGATGGTTAGCAGCGCCGGGTCAATTGTTACTTCCCCGGTCACCGTGGGCACAAGCACCGTCTGTAGTTCTGTCACCCGGTACGGCCGTCCTGCCGCTTCCGTGGCGTAGTTCGTCTGCTGGTCGGACAACTCCTCACTCCAGAAGCCGGTGAAGCCCGGCGCCGTGTAATCCGGCTGGTTAAAGAGGTTGCCTGCCTGGTAGAAGCGGAAGGTATACACGATCTGCTCCCCCTGATAGGGCGTGGGGTTGTCCACTACCGCTTCAATAAAATAATCCTGCCCTTGCAGTTCCGTGGGCATGTCCGCAGGGTCCATGGGCTGCGACTGTCCCGCCTGCTGGCCTCCGGGAGCGCCGGGCAGCGTCTGGAAGCCGGGCGGAAGCATCTGGTTTAGATTGGGGAAGCCGGGGATCGTGGGGAATGCCCCACCCGGCATGCCGGGATTGGGGGCCGGCTGCAGCTGGCCCGTGCCCTGCGTCACCTCGACGGTGATCGGCTGTGTCGTATACGTCTGGCCGTTGATCTGCACCGAGATCGGGTTGATGGTTAGCGATCCCGCCTGCAGCGGCCGTAAGGAGTAACTATACGTCTCCATGACCGTCATATCGCCGTTGACGATGCTGATTTGCGTCCCGCTGCTGCTGCCCAATATTTGGAATTCATTCATTGTCGGCAGCGTCGGCCGTGCCGCGTCACCGGTGCTGGTGTCCACCGCCACCGTCAGCACCAGCGCATCGTCGGTGCTCAGGAAATTGCGATCCACTTCTGCCGTCACCGGCGACTGCCCCAGCGCCGGCAGGGCCATCGCGGTGAGCACCAGTAAAGCAATTGTTATCGTGAGTAATAGTTTCTTTTTGTTCATAGTTATCAGTGCGCAGGGGCCAGTTTTCTGTGACGTTGACCCTGACTGTTCTTCGTTCATTACCAATCTTGCACCGGCGGCGCCCAGGGCACGGCGAATATTTGTCCCAATTTTTCTTGCAGCGTCTGTCCATCGCGGGCTATCGCCGCCAGCAGTTGTTCCGCCTGCTCTTCCGTCATCCGCTGCCCAGGCTGCGGAAGCTCGTTCAGCTGCCCTTCTTCGTTCTGATCAGGCTGCCCTTCCTGAGGCTGTCCCTGGCCCTGCTGTTCTTCTTGCTGCTCTTCGCCTTGCTCGCCCTCTTGCGATTCTTCTTGCGGGGGCTCTTCAGAAGTCTGGCCCTCGTCTGACTCTTGCCCTTCCTGTGATTCAGATTTTTTTTTTTGTTCTTGTTCTTCTTCGCCTTCGCCGTTTTGCTCCTGCTGCTCTTCCTCACTTTCGCCGCTTTCAGACTCTTCGCTTTCCTGCGATTGTTCTTCTTGCTGCTCTTCGCTTTCTTGCTGCTGCTCTTCTTCGTTCTGCTGTTCTTGCAGCTGCTGCAGGGCCAATTCCAGGTTGTACTTGGCGTCCTGATCATCGGGGTCGAGCAAGAGAGACTGCGTATAAGAGGAAACGGCCGTCTGCAGATCCTGCTGGTTATAGAAACTGTTGCCCAGGTTATAGAAACCCGCCTGGGCCAGTGCCTCTTCGCCGGCAAAACTCAGGGCCATCTGCATTTGGGCCAGCGCATCGGCATAGGCGCCCTGGCGGTAAAGGGCATTGGCCGCGTTGTAGTAAGGTTCTGCCAGTTCCGGCTCCTCGATCTGCGCCGTCTGGTAAGCGACCAGCGCCTCCTGGAATGCCTGCTGTGCATAAGCGTCGTTGCCCTCATTATTCAGTCTCTCTGCTTTTGACGGGCTGCATGCCGCTGCCAGCAGCAGCAGAGCCAGCAGTGAAAGGAGAAGGCGTGCCGGTCGTTTCTTGTTTGCGTGGTTCATACTAGCTCGGTCCGGTGGTTAGCAGGTGCTGCCTACTGTTCACTGCTAACTATCCGTGTCTTTGGTGATAAAACTTGCGGCCGTTTGACGGTGACGCGCGCTTCTTCGCGGCTGCCCGCTTTGCGGTCGGGGATAAACTCGGCCAGGATTAAGGCGCCCAGAGCCATGGCCAGGAATAATTGGAAGCGCTCGATATACGTTGTTTCGAAGCGGCTTTGCAGCTGTGCGCGCTGCAGGTCCTCGATCTCACCGAGGAGGCTGTCCAGCTCACGGCCGTCGGCCGTAGCCCGGTAGTATTTGCCGTCGGTTGTCTGGGCGATTCCTTGCAGCGTTGCTTCATCCAGCTGCGAAAGCACCACTTCTCCATTCTGGTCGCGCTTAAAGCCGATCACTTCCCCATATTCATTCGTTTCCGGCACCGGTTCCCCCTCCGGGGTACCGAAGCCGATCGTGTAAATAAGAACACCCGCCTCGGCCGCTTCCTGCGCCGCAGCCAGCGGATCTGTTTCCCGGTCCTCACCGTCCGTCATGACGATCAAGATCTTCTGGTTGTCGAGCGTGTCATCAAAGGCGGCCGTCGCCGTGCGAATCGCTTCGCCAATCACCGTGCCCGGCCGTGAGATAATTGACGGCCCGGCGCTCTCCAGGTAGTTCAACGCCGTCAGGTAGTCTGACGTCAGCGGCACCTGCACGAAGCTGGCCCCAGAGAAGAGCGTCAGCCCGATCTCATCGCCATCGAGGCGTTCTGTCAGGTCGGCGATCTCCAGTTTTGCCCTTTGCAGGCGATTCGGTTTGATATCCTCGGCGAGCATACTCTGCGAGACATCCAGGGCGACCATGACCTGCAGCCCTTCCTGATCGATCTCGCGCACCTCACTGCCCCACTGCGGGCGCGCCAGAGCGATGACGAGAAGCGCCAGGGAAAGCAGGCGGAGAAATGTACGCCAACGCCGCCCGCGCCAGTTCGTGTCCGCGCTCAGGCGGGCGATCAGTTCATTATTGCCCAGGGCGTTGATCGCCTGTCGCTGCTTGTTCCGCCCCCACAAAAGGAAGATGGCGACGATGGGCAGCAGGATGAGGCCTATGATTAGAAATTGTGGTTGTGCGAATTGCATAGTAAACCCTTTTAACAGCCGAGGTCTCTAACCCTCGTTTCACGCGGTAGGGATACCGCGGCTGCCTATGGCACTCTCCTGAATGCGGTATTGCGCAGCATTGATTCCAGCAGCAAGATGATGAGCGCCGGCAGAAGGAGCCAGATCAACAGTTCCTGATGCTGGTTAAACACCTGTATTTCCACCTGCGATTTTTCAAGCTCGTTGATCTCATCGTAAATGGCGCGCAGCCCCGCGGTGTCTTCGGCGCGGTAATAGCGGCCGCCGGTAATATCGGCTACCTGCTGTAGGGTCGCTTCATCGAGCACACTTTCCTGGTAGGCGATGGTCGTGCCGCCAAAGAGACCGGGCACGGGCACGGGCACTTCGCCGGGTCGCCCGGCGCCGATGGTATAGATCTTTATGCCCAAGGCCTTAGCCGCTTCCGCGGCCGTCAGCGGGTCGATCTGGCCGGAATTGTTCACACCGTCGGTGAGTAGGATAACGACCTTGCTTTCCGTGTCGCTGTTGGTCAGCATGTTGGCCGCGTTGGCGATGCCCAGGCCAATAGCCGTGCCATCTTCCAGGCCCAGATCCACGGCCAGCTCCACCTGTTCCAGCGAGCGGCTGACCATATTGTGATCCAGCGTCAGCGGGCTCTGGCTGAACGCTTCATTGGAAAAGATAACGAGTCCTACGCGGTCATAGGGCCGTTCCATAATAAAGTCATTGATCACCTGCTTGGAGGCCTGCAAACGGTTCTGTGGTTCGAAGTCAAGCGAGGCCATACTGCCTGAAATATCAAGCGCCAAGGCGATATCCACGCCCTCCCCCGTGATCGTTTCTTTGCCCTGCACGAACTGCGGCCTGGCCAGGCCGATGATCATCAGCGTGATGGCCACGACGCGCAGAACGGTTGTGATCGGCCGCCAGGTCGCGCGCCAGGAGCTGGGCAGCCCCTTCATCATGCCCACTGCCGGGTGATGCATCGTCGCCGGCTTGGCTCCGCGGCGGGCCAGCAGATGGTAAGCGGCCAGCAGCCCGGGAACGATCAACGCCAGAAGTAGAACCCAGGGGTTCGCAAATTGAAAGCTACTGAATCCAGGCGTCATGCGCTCACCTCAATCTTTTCGCTCTGTCCATTGCTGGAGAAAGCGCGCGCGGAGACGCTCATCTGCGGCGTTCCCCCGTCCCCGTCCCCGGCCGTCCCAACGATTGGTTTCGTAGTTTCGACGATCATCCGCCCCTGGGTGATCAATTCGTAAGCGTCCGCTTCGCTGGGAATATAGTCGGCGAATTTCACCAGGTCGCTTTCTTGCAAGAAAGTAATCACTCTGCGTTCTGTTCCGCGATCCATGGTCGTCGCCTGCAGTTCTCTGGCGACTTCAGCCGTCGTCCGTTCCATGATGGGCACCTTGTAGATGGCTTCCAGGTAGAGGCGTATGGTGTCCGCGACCATGCTGTAATGTTCTTTATACAGAGATTGTTCCGGCAGCCCGAGGCGCGCAATGCGCGCCAGTTCATCGAGGGCGACTTCATGCGGCAGGCGATTGTCCACGGCGGCCAACGCCAGGCGCGCCTGGCGCCGCTGCCAGACGAGATAGCCGCCGCCGGCGAGGAGGGCCAGCAGCAGCCCGCCGGCCAGCCAGGGCAGCAGATCCGCATAGGGCATTTCCCACTGCGGTTTAATGTCGCGCAGTTCCGTATCCCCTTCCACTAAGACAGAAGTAATCGTCACCAGTGACGGGGCTGCGGTGACTTCCAGCAGCTGCCCTGCCCCATCGGTTAGGGTGACCGGCAGCGGCGGCGTGCTGAATTCGCCGGGGGCGAAGAGACGGGCGTCCACATTGATGATGGTTGTTTCTGTGCCGTCCGCATTGGCGGCCGTCACCGCAGGTGATTGGGAGTGCACCATAAAATCTCCCCACTGTTCTTCTAGCTCAGGGGCGATCACCTGGTATCCGGCGGGATGCGTGACCACCAGGGTCAACGGCAAGGGATCGCCGACGGTCGCCGTATAGGGGCTTTCCGGTCCCAATACCGTGGCCGTAACCGCTTCTTGCGCGCCGGCGACGCCCACCATGAGGAGGGCGAGGATGAGCACCAGGGGGAGAAGCGTCAATTTCTTATCAGTCATAATCGTTCTCAGAAGAGACGGCCAAGCTGTCATGTGGCCAACCGCTTGATTCTGTAATCCGCAATCGCTAATGTCTTATGCGCTTTGATCTATCCTGGAAAAAGCGCGTCAGGGCAGTGGCGTATTCTTCATCCGTATTGATGTCAATGCGGTCCACGCTGGCCTGCCGGAAAACACGCGTCTTATCCCTTTCCAACTCATCCATGCGCCGGCGGAACGCTTGCTGCCACTTCTTGTTGCCTGTGTCGATATATGCGATCTCGCCGCTTTCCGGGTCTTCTACCACGAGCAGGCCGACATCGGCGATATCACTGTCCAGGGGATCATTCAGGTCTACGGCGATGAGATCATGGCGCCGGTTGGTGACTGACAGCTGCCGGCGGTAGCTGTCGGGGTCGGCCATGAAGTCGGAGACCAGGAAAATGATGCTGCGCCGTTTCAAGATCTGGTTTACTTTGTCCAGCGCCATTTTGATATCGGTGCCCGTGCTCTGCGGCTCGAAGGCGAGCAGTTCGCGGATGAGGCGCAGCACGTGCTTGCGCCCTTTGCGCGGCGGAATAAAGAGTTCGACCCGGTCGGTAAAAATCAACAAGCCGACTTTGTCGTTGTTGGTCGTCGCCGCGAAGGAGAGCACGGCCGTTAGTTCCGCCGCGATTTCGCGCTTAAAGCGTTCCACCGATCCGAAGTTTTCGGAGGCGCTGGCGTCGACGACAAGCATCACAGTCAATTCGCGCTCTTCGACATAGCGCTTGATATAAGGTTCGCCCGTGCGCGCTGTCACATTCCAGTCGATGTTGCGAATTTCATCGCCGATCTGGTATGGTCGTACTTCGTCGAATTCCATCCCCCGACCCTTAAAGATCGAATGGTACTCGCCGGCGAAGCTGTCGTTGACCAGTTTCCGCGTTCGAATCTCGATACGGCGGATTTTTTGCATTAATTCAGAGGTAAGCATTGAAGCGTCTCAGCATTTGGGCGGGTCAGCCGTCAACCTCTAAGCTGACCGGTCGCCCCGCTGACTGGCTCTTTTCTCTACGGTACGTCGGTGTGGTCCAAGATGCGGCGCACAATGTGATCGCTGGTGATATTTTCCGCTTCCGCCTCGTAGGTCGTAATAATGCGGTGGCGCAGGACATCGGGCGCGATCTGTTTGATATCTTCCGGCGTCACAAAGCCACGTCCTTTCAAGAAGGCATGCGCCCGGGCGGCCGTGATCAGGTTGATGCTCGCCCGCGGCGACGCGCCAAACTCAATCAGGTGGCTCAACTCGGGCAGGCCATGAGCGGCCGGCTCACGTGTGGTCAGCACCAGGTCGAGGACATACTCCTTGATCTTGTCGTCCACATAAATGTTCTTCACCATCCCCCGCGCACGCAGGATGTCCGCCGGGGAAACGACGGGCTTCGCTTCCGGTAAAGTCGCTCCCGTCATGCGGTCGATAATCACCCGTTCTTCGGCGCGCGACGGGTAGTCCACTTTCACCTTGAGCATAAAACGATCGACCTGCGCTTCGGGCAGCGGGTAGGTGCCTTCCTGCTCGATCGGGTTCTGCGTGGCCATGACCAGGAAGAGATCGTCCATGGGGAAGGTCTCGTCGCCGATGGTCACCTGCCGCTCCTGCATCGCTTCCAGCAGGGCGCTCTGCACTTTTGCCGGCGCGCGGTTGATCTCATCAGCGAGGATCAAATTGGCGAAGATGGGGCCTTTATGCACGCTAAAATTGCCGCTCTGCGGGTTGTATACCTGCGTCCCCGTCAGGTCGGCGGGCAGCAGGTCCGGCGTAAACTGGACGCGCGAAAAATCACCCTGGATGGCGTCCGCCGTGGTCTTAATCAACAAAGTTTTGGCCAGGCCGGGCACACCTTCGAGCAGGATGTGGCCATCGGCCAACAAACCAATAAGGACGCGCTCGACAAGCGCCTCCTGGCCAACCATCACTTTGTTAATCTCTGCTAAAAGGTCCTGCACGAAGATCGCTTCTCGCTGGACCTGGGTGTTCAGTTCACGAATACTTACTGGATTTACACTCATTCTATCTCCCTACTTTGCGCGAGATCGATGTAGAGACGCGGCAGCAATGGGCCGCATCTCTACAAAACTCTCTCTCCTCACGCCCTCTGCAATGTACCGGTAATGACCGGGTCGCTTCCACATAACCAGGGCAAATCAATCTTTGCCTCTGCATTGAGGGTATCCCCTTGAACCTGGCTGTCGAGAATAACCTTCACCGTGATGCCGCTGACTTCGAAAACGGAGGCGGCCGATAAATTCTTGGGGTTCGTGGCCGATGTTTTTCCTGCCGCAGCCAGGCTGCTGGCCGGAATCGCGGTCTCGCCGCACAAACCGGCGTCGATCGTCAGCCCTTCGCCCAGGAAGACAGTGCCTTCGACAAGAGAGCCGGTGTGGGTCAGATCCAGGGACATAGGCGCTTCACTGCCGTCGGGCGCATAAACTGTCCCGTGGAAAACGCCGGCATAGGGGCCGGCTTTGCCCACGGCCGTTTCCGGAGCCGCGTTAACGTTGGAAACAGACATCGTGGCCACCAAAGCGACCAGTGCAAATAGACCAATTAATAATTTCTTCATGCGTATGCCTCTTTACATGCACTAGTATTTTGGACCAGACATAGCCGGCCCGCATCAATAAAACCGTTTTTATAATAAAAGATCGGCCGCTATGTGGATTTAACGGTTGCTTCGCTTTACCTTATGGGGACCTTAAGAATGGTGTCTGGTCGATGGAGAACAGCTGATGATCACGCTTGTTCCGGGCGGATTGATGCGCATGATCTCAATGGTATAATGTCCTTTATCATTCACCCCTATAGATCCTTGGCCACGGAGGAAACAATGGCCAGCAATTTAACCGTATTGGCATTTGATGATATGACAAGCGCCGCAGACGTCCACAAAGCCCTGGTGGATGCCAAGAATCAAGGCCTGATCACCATTGATGATGCTGCTGTCGTTGTCAAAGATGAAAAGGGCAAGGTGCACGTCGACAACCAGGTCGCACGCGGCACCTGGATCGGTACGGCCGTTGGCGGGGGCTTGGGCTTGCTCATCGGCGCGATCTTCTTCCCCATCGGCGGCCTCGTTCTCGGTCTCGCCGGCGGAGCCTTGGTCTCCAAGGCAATGGATCTTGGCGTGGATGGCAAATTCGTCGACGAAGTCAGCGCGAAAATCGAGCCGGGCACGTCGGCTTTGTTTGTGCTTACTGAACACGCCAACACGGCGGCGATCATGGCTGTCCTGCGCCCCTTCAAAGGACATCTTTTGCAGACGACGCTCGATACGGAAGCGGAGGAGGCGATCAAGAAGGCCTTGGATGACACTGCTTGAATCGGGACTCCTTAACCAGTTCGCCGGCAAGCGGTTAAAGTGATAAGTTAAAGCGTTGAGATTCCTTGTAACTGAGAAGCTAAAAGTAGGCTGCACGCTGACTGGTTGGACAGCTGAGCAACAATTCTATAATGGAGCAACCCTATGCATGAATTACCCTTTGATGCCAAAGTAAGCTGCACCGACGGCCGTGCCGGAACCTCGGTGGCTGTGACCCTGCATCCGCTGACGCGGATTATCAGCAACCTGATCGTTGCCGATAGTCATGGAAATGAGCGCCTGGTGGCTGTTAATGTGATCAGCAAGACGGATGAGGATCAGATCTGGCTTAACTGCACGGAAGAAGAGTTCAAAGAGATGGCGCTTTTCCAGGTGACCGAGTTTGTGTCCCGCGCGCCGCAGCAGTCGGGCGATTGGGCAGAAGAAGATGGTGAATGGGAAGATGGCGTGGATGTCTCGCAATTTGAGCAGACGACAGGGTACGGCAATCCCATTCAGGTGGAGCGCGTCCCCGAGGGTGAAATCGCCTTCCACCGTAAGACAGATATCGAAGCAACGGACGGCCATGTTGGCGTCGTAGAGAAGCTTGTTGTGCACGAGGAGGGCGGGCAGATCAGTCACTTCACCGTGCACAAGGGGCATCTGTGGAAGAAGCGCGATGTCATGATCCCTCTTTCGGCCGTAGACAGCATCGATTATGATTCCGTTTATCTGAATGTAACGAAAGAGGAAGCAGAAGGATTTTCTGAATTCCCTGATTAACAAGAAACGCCGGGCGCTTGTGCAAAAGGCCCGGCGTTTCTTCATTGATTCCCCAATTTAGCTCACAAAGCAGTCGCCACATGGGCAGCCAGCCAATCATAAACGGGTGCCATCGCTGTGAAATGATCCATACTGATCTCGACCAGCTGCGGGCTGGTCAGATATTGTCCATCCAGCGCCGTCGGGTAAGCATACAGCCCGGCATAGCGCAGCAAGCCGGCCCGCGGATGCTGCGCGTCGTAGCCGGTGGGCACCCGCTTATAATGTTCCCCGTGCAGGTGATACTCCCCCGCCTCGCCTAACACGCGCAGGATATCGACCAGCTCCGTTCCCGACGCGTCGTCGGCAACGGCCGTGCGGTAAGCGTTCAACTGCGCTTTTGTAAATCTAAACATGCCCGCCATCAGCTCCATGCTCCCCGCCCACATCTGGAAGCCATAAGCGGGCTGTTCCGCCTTCTTGCCCTGCCCGTTGCCGAACATGCCGGAGATATTGGTTTTGTAAGGGGACTTATCTTTGCTGAAGCGCGTGTCACGGTTGAAGCGCATCAAGACGCCGCTCCCGTTCGTGCGCGTATCGACAACGATCGCCGGATCGAGTGCCTGCAGGCGTTCTCCCAGGGCGGCCACAAACGCCTGTGCCGGGGCGATCAAGCCTGTGTCGTAGGTTTCCCTGTTCTTCTGGAACCACGCCTTATTATTGTTTGCCTCAATGTCGCGCAAAAACTGGAGGCCCTCCGTAGGAAAGCCGTTGAATGTCTCTACTTCACTCATGATCGTTCTCCCTATGAAGCTTGTTTCTTTGGCGGCAATCCCGTGACGAAGGTCACGCCGCGGTCGACCCAGGCCTGCAATTCCGCGTCCGTATCGCAGCCCGCTTCGTCGACGTAGATAAAGCCCTTCATCGGCCGTCCCGTGAAATCCATCTCCCGCGCGTGCGGCTGCGCCAGGCATGCCGCGTATTGTTCGGGACCGACGCGCACCATCAGCTGACCCTTGGCCAGGCCGCAGCACATATGGCCCTTGACCATAAAGGCCAATCCGCCAAACATCTTCTTTTCTGTTACGCCATCTTGATCGGCTAGTGCCGCACGGATCCGGTAAGCTACATCTTCATCATATGCCATATTTATCTCCCAGGCTCCCGTCCCGCGTAACAGAAAATATGTTCTATTATACGAAAATAACCCGCTTTTTGCAACAGTATTTTTGCATCCCCGGATGCTTCATTTTGCCGCTTAACTATCAGTTGGCGCTTGCATCTATCTCTCCAGTCCAGCCAGGGCGGCACGCACCCTTATCTCTGCGGCCGGAGTGAGAAAAACTATCGCAGGCGGGGTGTCAAAGCGCCCGTTTGTTATTACGCAGCGCCAAACCTCTGTTCGTATGCCTGCAGGAACTTGGCAAAGCGCTGCTGCGCGTAAGGGATAAAGCGAATCTTCTGCAGCGGCTCGACGGCGAGGGGCAGCGCCGCCATGGCATATTTGTAATCAGAAAGGATCAACATATCCTTTGTGTTTTGCAGCAGTTTGTTGAATTCCGCTTCTCTTGTTTCCTGATCTGGAAAATCAGCATTGTCCAAATAGAAACCAATGAGCAGGCCTAGTTCATGCTCGCTGTATGCCGGCTCCGCGATTCGAAAATAAGGATAGTCTGGCTGCTGGTGCCGCATCACGGTCTCCGCGAACAAGTTTGAGAAATCGTAAGCCTTGTTATTGAGGCAGGAAAATTCAAAATCAAGTAATTTGATTTCCCCGCTGTCTAATTTCATGATGTTGCCGTGATAGGTGTCATTGTGGCAGAAAGTTAATTCTCCTTTTGGAAGACATCGTTTTACTTTAGCAAGGGTTTGTGGTGCGTAAATCTGGCGCAGTTCCTGGCACATTCGCTGTTCATTGGCTGGAAAAGCGGCCGTCTTTTCTTCCAGGACATGCTTCGCCAAGCGGCCCCACTTGTTGTGCAGCAGTTCAAAAAACAGCTTGTTTGGCAGGTTGTCGGGTTTGATCTGGTGAAAACGGTAAAGCTCATTGGCTATAAGGCGCAAGTTTTCGGGGTCAAATAATTCTGCGGCTTGCAGGGTGCGCCCTTGATAGAAAGCTTCGATGCGACAAACATCGTCATAGTAATAGCAGTGCGCGGCGATATTATGCGCTCCCAGCGTCAGAAACAGTTGCTTTTCCGTTTCATAATCCAATACAGCGTTCTCTTTTCCTTCCAGGCGGCGGTATAAGACGGCCGCTGGCTGCAGCCCCTTTTTAGATCGAATCCCCATTGTAAAAGAAGAGAACCCCTTCGGATCGTCAAAGGCGAAATCAGCCATAGCGCTGTCTGCCCATTCGGGAAACAACGCTTGGCATTGCGCGAATATAGCTGCTTTCATTTGGTTTTCTCTAACTCTTCGCCCGTTTCCTGAGCCGGCAGATCAGAGCGCCGGGGCCAACCGCCGTGCCGCCAGCATCGACCTGTGCACAAGGGCCGTATGCCCAGCATGTCATATCTCAGCGGCCAGATCCGGGGCAGCTATTCTCCCCGCGCTACATAGGTCCGCAGCAGCGTCGATGGAGTCCTGGCCGTCACCGTATAGGCGCCCAGCGCTGCCGGCAGCAGGCTGAATTGGACGGCGCTTAAGCGCACATCGTTAATCAAGACTGCGCCGTCCAGCACGCCCCAGATCTCCAGCGTACGGCCGTCCAGCTCGCCGGCGAAGATCGCGCCTTCTCTTAGAGTAAGGCGCTCGGTGACGAAATATTCATTGGCGCAGAGCAGCTCGCGGCGCACGCCGTTCTCCTCAGAAAGCAAGGTCGCCGGTTTCAACGACGGCTCCACCTGCTCAAAGTTGATGACATCCAGCGACTGCTCGATATGCAGCGGCCGCGGCCGGCCGTCTGCCCCCAGGCGGTTCCAATCATAGACGCGGTAGGTCGTGTCCGAATTCTGCAATATCTCGGCGATTAAGATGCCGCCCATAATGGCGTGCAGCGTGCCCGCGGGCACGCAAATGTGGTCGCCCGCCTTGACGGGCAGGCGGTGCATGTAGGGCGCCAGCTCTCCGGCAGCGATCGCCGCCCGAAAGGCCTCGCGCGTGGTCCCTTTCCTGACGCCCAGGATCAGCTCCGCTCCCGGATCTGCGTCCAAAACGACCCACATCTCCGTCTTGCCCAATTCATTGCCTTCGTGGGCCAGAGCGTAATCATCTTTGGGGTGGACTTGCACGGAGAGCGGCCGGCTGGCGTCGAGCAGCTTGATCAGCAGCGGGAACTTGCCCCGCTCCTGCGCCCAGGCGCTGCGGCTGCCAATCAAAGCGAGGCCCAACTGGGCGTGCAGCTCCGCCAGCGAAAGGCCCGCAAAACGGCCGTTGGTGACCATCGTGGTGCCGTTCTCGTGCCCGGCGATCTCCCAGCTTTCGGCGATCGGCCCTTGCGGCGGCAGCGATCGTCCCAGCTTCTCCAGCGTCCGCCCGCCCCAAATGTAATCTTTCAATACCGGTTCAAAAAGTAAGGGGTATAAATCTTTCATCATGTTTATCTTTTCTTGTTCGTAAACAGAGGCGCCACAAAAAGAAACGAAAGGCTCATCAGGAGACAGCCCAATTCCTCTTATGAGCTTACCTTAGCTTGTCCCTTGAGACCAACCACCAAGCAGAGGATGGCTCTTGATCTCCTAGTCTGTCCGGACAGTCGCCTGACTCCCCATCTGTTGAAGGCGTTGCTTGATCTCCATACAGGCACGGCCGTTGTGATAGGGCGTTTTCCAAAGGCCTGCCTTGGGGCGCGGAACAGGCACGCCTTTTGCATCACGTCCCCAGATCCATTCTCCGTGTCGCCGGTCAAGCAGCGCCTCGTCTATGTACCGCCAGCAGCCAAGCGCAGCAGCCAGAAAGTGGCTCTCGCCGCACAGCTCGTAGGCGTTGAAGAAACCAACGACCGCCTCCGCCTGCACCCACCACGTCCTCGTATCGCCCTGATCATCATCACGCAGACTGCCGTCCGCATTCAAACCATTTTCGTAGGCGGCCTGGGCCATGCGCAGGGAGACGCGCTGCGTCTCGGCCAGCAGCGCGTCATCGCCCAGCGCCTGTGCCGCTTCGACCAGCAGCCAGCTGGCTTCGATGTCGTGCCCGTAGGATATGTGACCGCCAAGCACGCGCCAATCCGCGCTGAAATGCAGCTTCATCTCTCCTGCCGGCCGGTCAATAATGCGATCAAGCATGATCGCGATCAGGGTCCGCAGGCTGCGGCGCATCAGCGGCGTATCCCAGGCACGCAGCAGATTTGTGTACGCTTCCAGCAAGTGCAGGTGCGTATTCATGCTCTTGACGGTGGGGTAGACGGTTTCATCGATATTGACGGCGTCCGTGAAGCGCCAATCTTTCTCAAAGGCATCAAAGTAGCCGCCGAACTGGGGATCTTGCGCCTTCTGCTCCAGAATATGAAATAGGGTGACGGCGAGGTCCCGGCTTTGCTTGTGGCCGCCGGCCAGGAACTGTTCGCTGAGCGCGTAGATGGCGAATGCCTGGCCGTAAATCATCTTGTGACTGTCAAGCACCTTCCCTGCCCCATCCACGAGCCAGATCATACCCGGATGATACGCGTCCCAGAAGTGGCTCAAGAGATACCAATAGGCGCGGGAAGCTAAGCGGAAATAGGCGGGGTCCTGATAGCGGCGGTAGGCGTGAGCGAAGGTCCAGAGAAGACGGCTGTGCTGAACCAACCCTTTTGGGGCATCCGCCTGTACGCGCTGGTCGTTTTCAACACGGCCGTAGAACCCCCCCTGCTGCCGGTCGACACAAACCTTTTCATGGAAAGGCAAGATGTTTTGCAGCAGGTCGTGCTCCATTTCTCCGCCAAATTGTTCTAAATTCATCTACTTTCCAATTCGCCGAGCCAGGATACGGCTATCTAACCTTATTTGCGGTCTCTCCGGCCGGGGACAAAATGCTTGACAGCCAAAATAAAGCGTGTTAATCTGACGTTAACTTGGGAGCGCTCCCATATCCACTTAGATAATCGTTCGTTATTATTGTCGTATATGTCGATGTGTTGGTCAATATTGTGGGGATATTTGACTAAAGTGCACAAAACAGTGGAAGCGCTCCCAAGGATAGGCTCGGTTTTTACCAATTATGCGTAATCTTACGTTGGAGCAAGTCGCTGAATTGGCCGGTGTGTCGCGATCGACCGTTTCCCGGGTCGTTAATGACCAGGTCGGCGTTCGTCCTGATGTGCGCCGCCGTGTCTGGCAAGTGATTGATGAGACCGGCTACCGTCCCAACATCGCCGCTCGCGCCCTCGCCTCCAGCTACTCCGGTATTATCAGCCTCGTTGTGCCCCACGCCCTCTCTACCCTCTTCACCGATCCTTACTTTCCGCGTCTCATGCAGGGTATTACCCTGGCCTGCAACGGCAAGGATCTGAGCTTGACGCTGTTTCTCTTCCAGAGTGAAGAGGATGAAGGGAAGCTGACCAAGCGTATCGCCAATGCCAGCTTGTTTGATGGCGTGATCATGGCCTCGGCTCAATTTGAAGACCCGCTTATCCCCCACCTGGTTAATAACGAAGTACCTCTCGTTATGATTGGGCGGCAGGACCAATACCCGCAAGTCAGTTTTGTCGATATCGACAACATAAATGGGGCGTACGGGGCCGTTAGGCACTTGCTGCGTCTCGGTTATTTGCGCATTGCCCATATCGCCGGGCCGCAAACGATGGTGTCCGGCGTTGATCGGCTGGCCGGCTACCGCAGGGCGTTGCGCGATCGTGGACGGCCGTTCGACGAAGACCTTATTGCCATCGGGGATTACACGGAAGCGGGCGGCTATGTGGCCATGCAGCGCTTGTTGGCGGCCAGGCCCGATGCGGTCTTTGCCGCTTCCGACCAAATGGCGCTGGGCGTCTGGCGGGCGGTGCGCGAGGCGGGCTTGCATGTGCCGCGCGATATCGCCCTCGTCGGCTTCGACGATCTCCTGCCCGCCGCCGCCGGACGGCCGCAGCTCACCACCATTCGCCAGCCGGTGGCGCGCATGGGGCGCGAGGCGGTCAACGTTCTACAAGATGTCATTGAAAACGGCCCGCTGCCACAGAGACGGGTCGTTTTTGATACAGAACTGGTTATTCGCGAGTCATGCGGGGCCAATTTCACTGCGCGCTGAGTGTGCAGATAGGCGCCACTTGACCTTTCTAGACAAATTGCTATGGAAAGCGTGTTGACTGAATGGCTGACAAGCTGACAGCTGACCATCTGCTTGAGGAGGTGTCTCTGTATAGAATGATTTGTTCTTGGCGATATACCCTACGGGGAAAATGATACATTCTCTTGTTGGTTCTTTGTTGTTTTTTGTCTAAGCCCCCAGGGGCGAAAGGAGACTGAAATGTCTAAGAGATTGACCCTTTTAATTGGCTTGCTGCTGGTGGTCCTTGTGGCCCTGGCCGCCTGCCAGGCCACACCGGCCGAGGTCATCACGGTTGTCGAGACGCGCGTCGTCGAGGTTGAGAATACCGTGGTCGAGACGCGGATCGTCACCGAGACCGAAACCGTGACCGAAGAAGTAGAAGTCCCGGTTGAAGTGACCCGCGTTGTCACGGAAGAAGTGGTTGTTGAGGTCCCGGCTGAGGGGACGGGGACAGAACTGCCCCGCGACCAAACCCTGTACTTCAATGGCTTCCAGTGGAGCCCCGTTGTCGGTTGGAATCCCTACTCCTCCAACAACAACAATGCCCTTGTTGTCGACCAAAACGCCATGGCCATCACCGTCATGTTCGAAACGCCGTACATGTACAACCCACTTGATGGCCAGCAGTACCCGCTGCTTGCCGATGGTCCCTATGAGTGGAACGAGGCCCAAACCGAGCTGACCTTCAAGATCAAGCCGGCGGCGATGTGGAGCGACGGCACCCCGGTGACGGCCGAGGATGTCGCCTATACCTGGGCTTCAAATGTCAAATATGAGACCACTGCCGGTGTCGGCAACCAGGATTTCATCGACACAATCGAAGCGGTTGATCCGCAGACAGTCTTGGTCAAGGCCAAGCTGAATGATGCCGGCCAACCCGTCAATCCGCTGCAAGTCACGAATTATCTCAGCTCGAACTATGTCATCCAGAAGGCATGGACCGAGACACTGGAAGCGCGCGCCAATGGCGATCCCGCGGCATTCAAAGCGGATGGCGGCGGGGACGTCGTCTATTCCGGTCCTTACCGCAGTTTCTTCGATGACGATACGAAAGTAGTCCTCATTCGTGATGACGACTACTGGGGCCAGGACGCCTCCATGTGGGGTGAACTGCCGGCGCCGAAGTATTTGGCGCACGCGATCTATGCCGACAACAATGCCGGTTTTGTCGGCCTGCAGGCCGGTGAGGTCGATGTCAGCCAGCAGTTTAATGCCAATGTCCAGGAGCTCTGGCTTGACGAAGGTCTGCCCATCTCCACCTATCTGCCGGAAGCACCCTACAGCATCACGGCCAGCCTGCCCACCGCCTATTTCAACCTGAACTCCTTGGGCGCTGTTGGCTTGGATAATGTTGCCGTCCGCAAGGCGATCGCCATGGCTGTGGATTACGACACGATCATCGCCAACGCCATGACGAACCAATCCCCGACCTTTGAACAGGTTCCGCGTTCAGTCATGAACCCGACCGATGGCGAGCAGGCGCTCTTTGACCAGGCGGCCGTCGCCGACCTGCAGTGGGCCGGCAGCGACATCGAAGGAGCCAACGCGCTCCTCGACGAAGCCGGCATCGTTGACACCGACGGCGACGGCATTCGCGAAATCGACGGCCAGAACCTCTCCTACCGCGCGCTCTGCCCCAACGGCTGGTCCGACTGGCAGGCGGCCATTGAGATCGTCGCCGCCGCGGGTGAGAACATCGGTATTGATATCACGAGCGAGTTCCCCGAATGGGGCGTTTACCAGACGGTCTTCACCGATGCCGCCGTCAACGACTATGACATCTTCATGGTCTGGAGCAATGGCGCCGGCCCGACGAACCCGTGGGGACGCGTCCGCCAGCTGATGAGTTCCGACTTTGCCGGCACTTCGGGCAACTGGAACGGCAACTGGGGTGGCTATGTCAATCCGCGCATTGATGAAATCATCGCTGAGATACCCACGGTAACGGATGCAGACAGACTGAAGGAGCTTTACACGGAAGCGACCGAGATATACTTGACGGACGTCCCCTCCTTCACCCTCATGTACCGTCCTGATTTCTTCCACGCTGTGAATGAATCCGTGTGGACGAACTTCCCGCAGGTGGATGATGGTACTGATCCGCCTGTCCCGCCGACGAACCTGGTTCGTGGCTATGGCATCGCCGGCCTGTACAACCTCGAGCTTGTTCAGTAACTAGCGAGCTAGCAGACAAAAACAGCCATGTCCCGAGAGAACGGGACATGGCTGTTTCTCTAATAAATAGACCACCATAAGGAGGTGCTAGGTTGAAAGGATACCTCAAGTACTTCAGTGGCAAGTTTGCCTGGCTATTGCTCACATTCTTCGTCGCCTTCTTGCTCAACTTTATCCTGCCCCGCCTCATGCCGGGCGATCCCGTGGCCGTGATTACGCAGCGCGTCACCACGGGCATGCAGAGTCAGGCCGGTGTGCAAAGAGTTTATGAACAGTACGCGGAACTCTTTGGCACCAATTTGCCCATGCACCAACAGTTTTTCCTTTATTTGAGAAATTTGGCGCGGGGTGATTTTGGCATTTCCTTCAGCCAATATCCGCGGCCGGTCGCCGATATTATCGCCTCCTCTATCTGGTGGACGGTGGGCCTGCAGCTGCCGGCGATCCTCGCCGGCTGGCTGATCGGCAACTTGCTCGGCGCGCTGGCCGCCTACCATCGCGGAGGCTATGATAAAGTGCTCATGCCCGCCAGCATTTTCGCCAGCAATATACCGGCCTTCGGTATGGCCGTCATTTTGCTGGTTGTTTTCGGAATCACCCTGAAATGGTTCCCCACCTCAGGCGGCTACGGGTTTGACCTGATTCCTAACTTCAGCCCGCAGTTTATCTGGTCTGTGTTCATGCATTACCAGCTGCCGTTCTGGTCGATCGTGATCGTCTTGATCGGCGGCCAGGCGATCGGCATGCGCTCCATGGTTATCTATGAGCTGAATGCGGACTATGTCAAATACAGCCGTTTCATGGGCATCAAAGACAGCAAGATCATTCGCTATGTTTTCAGAAACGCGATGCTGCCGCAGATCACCGGTTTGGCGCTGGCGATTGGCACCATCGTCGGCGGTGCGCTGGTGGCCGAAATTATCTTTAGTTATCCGGGGATTGGTTCGACATTGCTGGACGCTGTCAGGGGGCAAGATTACCCGCTGATCCAAGCCTCCACTTTGATTATCACTTTGATGGTCCTGCTTACCACCTTTGGCATCGAAATCCTTTACGGCATCATCGATCCGCGTATCAAGTCGGCGCAGGCGGATTGATTAAGGAGAGCGACGGTTATGAAACATACCCTGCAGCAGGTTTTTAGTTCTACCCGATTTGTTATCGGCTTTGCCATTTTTATGCTCATTTTGCTGACTGTCATCATTTACCCTCTTTTCGTAAGGGCTGATCCTTTAGAAATCATCGGTGAGGGCACTTTCTTCCCTCCTGGGGTCTATGTCAGTGTTTTTGACAGCATTGGTTCCAGCCCGCATACATTAAAGCTGGAAGATGCCGCGGCCAAGCGCATCGCCAACAAGTTGGGTGATCAGGAACGGCTGGACATGAAGGAATGGCTTGTGGCCTATGGGATTCCCGAAACTGAGATTGACAGCGCGGATACCGAGAAACTCCTGGAACAATGGACGGACAATTATGACCCCACGGAAAAGATCGCGGGGATGACGAATGCTCGGCGCCAATACTTTGTGCGCCTCAATAACTCGCTCCAAGGGCTTCTGGCCACGGAGGGGGTGACCATTGCCACAGAAAATGCGGAAACAGGAGAGCTTGAGGAGACAGGCGTCGTCAAACAAACGGATTACGTGAATATCAATCAGGTTCCTAACGTCCGCGTGCTGCCGCTGGGAACGGACAACTTTGGCCGCGATGTGCTGACAGAGCTGGTATCGGCGACCGGCACTTCCCTGAAGATTGGGCTGGTAGCCGGCTTAATCGCCACCGGCATCGGCCTAAGCTTAGGCTTGCTGGCCGGCTATATGGGCGGCTGGGTCGATGACGTGATTATGTTCTTCACCAATATGTTTACTGTCATTCCCAGTTTCGTATTGTTGATCTTGATTACCTACAGCATCGGACAGGAGCACCGCGGGGCGACGACGGTCGCCGTGGTGATCGGTTTCACGGCCTGGGTATGGACAGCCCGGGCTGTGCGCGCGCAGGTGGTTTCGCTGCGCAACCGCGACCACGTCAATATGGCCAAACTGTCCGGGCACTCAACTGTGCGCATCATTCTCCTCAGTATTCTGCCCTTCATCGCTTCCTACGTCATCATGGCTCTGATTCTACAAATCTCCTCGGGTATCCTGGCCGAGGCCGGCTTGTCTATCTTGGGTCTGGGACCACGAACAACGGAAGTGCCCACGTTGGGGCTGATGATGAACTGGTCGATGATTTACTCGGCGCATCTCCTTGGCAAATGGTGGGCCTATTTCCCCGTTATCTTAATCATCGCTCTGATCACGTTCTCGTTGAACTTGATGAACACGGGTCTCGACCAGATATACAATCCGGCTTTGAGGGAGTAACTCGTTCTTATGTCAGATGCAATCTTAGATGTTACCGAACTGACGACAAAATATATCACACGCTATAAGGAAGATGTTTACGCGGTAGACCATGTTTCTCTGCAGGTAGAGGATGGGAGAACACTGGGCATCGCCGGGGAATCCGGCTGCGGCAAATCGACGCTGGCCCTGAGCCTGATGGGTTACTACTTCCCACCGCTGTACTATTCGAGCGGTGAGATCGTTATCGACGGCCGCACCATCACCGATATGGCGCCCGACGAGGTGCGCAAGACGGTCCTCGGCAACGAGATCGCCTACATCCCCCAATCGGCCATGAACGCCCTCAACCCCACGCAGAAGGTGATCAGCATCATCGAGGACGTGATTCACGCCCACGATCCCACGGTCAGCAAGCAAGAGATATATGAACTTGCCGTAGAAAAATTCAAGAATCTAGGTCTCCCGCCCGAAGTTTTGCAGAAATACTCCACCGAGCTTTCGGGGGGCATGAAACAGCGCACGGTCATCGCCATTTCCGTGATCCTCTCCCCCATTGTCTTGATCGCGGACGAGCCTTCCTCAGCGCTCGATGTCACGTCGCAAAAGATGGTGATCAAGATGCTGCGCCAGTTGATGGATCAAGGCTACATCCGGGCGCTGATCTTCATCACCCACGAGCTGCCGCTGCTCTACAACGTCACCGACGACATCATGGTCATGTACGCGGCCCAGATCGTCGAAAAAGGCAGCGCCAAAGAGATCGTCTTCGATCCGCTCCATCCCTATTCCAAGGGGCTCATGGGCTCAATCATCGTCCCGGAAAGCGGCGTGCGCGATTCCAAACTGACCGCCATCCCCGGCGTGCCGCCCAATCTAAAAGACCCGCCGCCCGGCTGCCGCTTCGCCGAGCGCTGCCAATACGTGCGGCCGGAATGCAAGCTGACGACCATCGAGCTGCGAGATGCGGGCGGCGGCCGCGCCTACCGCTGCCTCATCCCGCAAGAGGAGCTGAGGGAGATCTACAAGCATGAACGATGAAAAACAAATAATCCTGAGCACCAAAGGGCTGACCAAAATCTTCGGCCTGGGCAGCGGCAAGACCGTCGCCGTCGACGCCGTCGACATCGACTTCTACCAGGGGGAAATCGTCTCCATCGTCGGCGAATCGGGCAGCGGCAAGACGACGCTGGCCAAGATGCTTCTGGGCTTGATCAACACCACCGAGGGCGAGATATATTTTCAGGGGCAAAAGCGGGATATCAAGTCGCGCAAAAAGAAGAAGGCGTATTGGCAGAATATCCAGGCGATCTTCCAGGATCCCTTTTCTACATTCAATACCTTTCAAAAGATCGATGCCGTACTTCTAGACTGTCTGCGCATGCGCGGCGACGGCAAACTGCCGCAGGAGCAGAAAACGGCCCTGATGAGCGAGGCGTGCAGCTTCGTCAACCTGGAATTCGCCGAACTGACCAACAAATACCCCTTTGAGCTGTCCGGCGGGCAGATGCAGCGCCTCATGATCGCCCGTATCTTTCTGCTCAACCCCAAGATCCTGGTCGCCGACGAGCCGACCTCCATGATCGACGCCTGCTCGCGGGCCACGATCCTTGATGAGCTGATGAAACTGCGCGACGAGGCGGGCATGACCGTGATCTTTATCACCCACGATATCGGCCTGGCCTACTACGTGTCCGACAAAGTCTACATCATGGAGCAGGGCAAAGTGGTTGAAAGCGGAACGGCCGACGACGTCATTCTCAATCCGCAAGAGCCTTACACCCAACGTTTGATCAGCGATGTGCCCAAGATCCATGAAGAGTGGGACCTCTCCACGGTGTAAGGTGATCTACCTGGGCGCGCATCTCATCTTCCCCCCTTCAGGGGGGATTTAGGGGGGTACATGATAATAAGCCAATCTTTGACAGGCGCCTGGGAATTTCGCCAGCTAGGCACGGCCGAGTGGCTGCCGGCCATTGTTCCCGGCGGCGTGCATACCGATCTGCTGGCCCTGGGCCGCATCCCCGACCCATTTGCCGGCGACAACGAGAAACGCGTGCAGTGGGTGGCGGAAGCGGATTGGCAGTATCGCTGCCGCTTTGCCGCCGCGCCCGACCTCTTCGCGCAGGCGCAGAACTGGCTGGTCTGTGATGGGCTGGACACGCTGGCGACGGTAACGCTGAACGGCCGTCCTCTTGGTCAGACCAACAATATGTTTCGGCAGTACCGCTGGGAGGTTAAGGATCTGCTGCGCGTAGAAGACAACGAACTGCTCATTAGCTTCGCCTCCGCGGTCAAGTATATCGCCGAAAAGCAGGCCGATCGGCCGCTGCCCGGCGTCTCGCAGGCCATTCCCGGCGGCCCTTACCTGCGCAAAGCGCCCTGCCAGTTCGGTTGGGACTGGGGGCCGCAGCTGCCGCCCACGGGCATTTGGAAAGCGATTCGCCTGGAAGGGAGCGACGGCCCCCGCCTGGCCGACGTCCATCTGCGCCAGAGCCACAGCGACGGGCAGGTAACCGTGTCGGCCGCCCTCACCCTGGCGCAGGAGCCGCAGAATGGGGTAACGGCGCGGCTGCATATCGTCACCCCTGACAGGGGGGAGCTGGTCGAAGAAACGACCGTCTCCGCCGACCAACAAGCCACGATCTCGCTGCCTATCCCCCACCCCCAACTGTGGTGGCCCAACGGTTATGGCGCGCAGCCGCTTTACCAGGCGACCGTCAGCCTGCACCGCGAGGGCCGGCAGCTCGATGAGTGGCGCTACCAGCTCGGGCTGCGCACCATCGCACTGCGCCAGGAAGCGGATCAATGGGGACGTTCCTTTGAATTCATCGTCAACGGGGTGCCTATCTTTGCCAAAGGCGCCAACTGGATTCCGGCTGACTCCTTCCCCACGCGCATCAGCGACGCCTATTTGGAAGCGCTTGTACGCGGCGCGGCAGAGACGCATCAAAATATGCTGCGCGTCTGGGGCGGCGGCTTCTATGAGGAAGATCGCTTCTACGATTTATGTGACCGCTACGGCATCCTCGTCTGGCAAGACTTCGTCTTTTCCTGCAGCGTTTATCCGCTCGACGATCCTGATTTCCTGGAGAACGTGCGCGTCGAGGTTGAGGAAAACGTGCGCCGCCTGCGTCATCGAGCCAGCCTCGCTTTGTGGTGCGGCAACAATGAAATGGAGTGGGGTTGGGTCGATTGGGGCTGGCGACAGCGAACGGACTTGGACGATATGAAGAGAGCCTATGATCGCTTTTTCCACCACACGCTGGCGGCGTGGTGTGCGGCCGAGGATGCGCACACGCCTTACTGGCCCAGTTCTCCGTCGTCGGACACGCCCTTTCTGGACCCCAACGGGCAGGAGCAGGGCGACGCCCATTATTGGGACGTGTGGCACGGCCGCCAACCGTTCACCGCCTACCGCGATCAATACCCGCGCTTCATGAGCGAGTTCGGCTTCCAGGCGCTGCCGCCGCTGGAGACGATTCGCACGTATGCTGATGAGGCTGACTGGAACATGACTTCCTACATCATGGAACAGCACCAGAAGAACGAGAGCGGCAACAGCCTCATGGTGGGGCAGATGCTGGACACGTTCCGCCTGCCCAAAGATTTCCCGTCGCTCGTCTATTTGAGCATGGTCCTGCAGGCGGAGGGGATTCGCTATGGCGTGGAGCATTGGCGGCGTCATCGCGATCGCGTGGCAGGCACGCTTTATTGGCAGCTCAACGACTGTTGGCCCGTCGCCTCCTGGTCCAGCCTCGATTATTTCGGCCGTTGGAAAGCGCTGCATTACGCGGCGCGCCGCTTCTATGCGCCGCTGCTGCTCTCGATCGAAGACGCTCCGCCATGCCAAGGTATTTACGTCACCAATGACCGGCGCGAAATGTGGGCGGGCCGTGTGCGCTGGTCGTTAGAAACGTTGGCAGGAGCGGTGCTGGCGACTGGCGAAGAGGCGGTCCAGGCTGCTCCGCTGGCTGCGACGCACATCATTACTTGTGATTTCGACGACCGGGTGACCGAAGATAACCGGCGCGATCTGCTCTTCAGCGCTGAATTGTGGGGGCAAGACGGCCGTGTTGCGCTGCAGACCGCCTATTTTGCTCCGACGAAACACCTGGAGCTGAGTGACCCGCAGGTCCGCGCAGCCTGTCGTCTTGATGAGAGCGTGCTGCATATCGAAGTGACGGCGCGTTCCCTGGCTCGCCTGGTGGAATTGTCGCTTGACGGCGTTGACGCCGTCTTCAGTGATAACTACTTTGATCTACCTGCCGGTCGTACCGTCACCGTGACATGCCCGCTCCCTGCGCGATGGCAGTTGTCCCAGGCTGAAGCAGCGCTGCGAGTGCGGTCTGTCTATGATTCTTTTACTAATAGGTTAGTTGATTAAGAAAAGGAAATTGATCATGAGTGATATTCAAGCCCTTGTGGTTAAAATGACATTGGAAGAGAAAGCGGCGCTTTGTACCGGAGCCAGCGCCTGGACAACCACGCCGGTCGAACGCTTGGGCATACCGGAGATGATTGTTTCCGACGGACCGCATGGGGTGCGCCGGGTGCCCGATGTGAAGTCAATGATGATGAAAAGCCTGCCGGCCACCTGTTTCCCCACGGCATCCAGCCTCGCTTCAACCTGGGATGTGGAGCTGCTGCACAGCTTAGGTGAGGCGTTGGCTGAAGAGTGTATTGCCCTCGATGTTGATGTGCTGCTTGGCCCCGGCGTCAACATGAAGCGTTCCCCGTTGGGCGGCCGGAACTTTGAGTATTACTCTGAGGATCCTTTCCTGGCCGGCGAGCTGGCTGCCAGCCTGATCGACGGCGTCCAGGGCAAAGGCGTGGGCACGTCGATCAAGCATTTTGCCGCTAATAACCAGGAGTTTCAGCGTTTTAACATCAATGCCGAAGTGGACGAGCGCACGTTGAGCGAAATCTATTTGCCCGCATTCGAAACGGCCGTCAAGCGGACGCAGCCTTGGACCGTGATGTGTGCTTATAACAAGCTTAACGGGCCCTATTGTTCTGAGCACCATGAACTGTTGGTCGATATTCTCAAGAATAAATGGGGCTTCGAAGGGTTGGTTGTCTCAGATTGGGGCGCCGTCCATGACCGGGTCGCCGCACTTAAAGGCGGCCTTGATCTGGAAATGCCCGGCCCGCAGGATCACCGCGTGCAAGCCGTCGTTGAGGCGGTTCGCACCGGTGAGCTGGACGAGTCCGTTCTGAACGAGGCAGTGCGCCGTATCCTGACCGTCGTGTTCAAAGCGCAGGAAACGCCCAAAGGGGGCGACTTTGATCTGGATGCGCACCATGAGCTGGCGCGAAAAATTGCCGCGGATGGCATGGTGCTGCTCAAGAACAACGGCCTTCTGCCGTTGAAAAAGCTGGAGCATGTCGCCGTGATTGGCCGGGCCGCCCAGGAGGCTCATTTCCAGGGCGGGGGCAGTTCACATATTAACCCCACGAAAGTGGCGGTTCCGTTTAAGGAATTAAAGAACCAGGCCGGAGACGCAGAATTGAGTTATGCTGAAGGGTATCCGGCTGATGATGCTTTCCGCCAGGATCTGATCGATCAGGCGGTAAACCTGGCGCAGACGGCCGACGCGGCGCTGCTCTATATCGCCTTGCCCTCATCGAAAGAGTCCGAGGGGTATGACAGGCCCGACCTCGATTTGACTGCACAGCAAATTGCCTTGATCAAGGCCGTCGCCAAAGTGCAGCCCAACACGGTCGTCATTTTAAATAATGGCGCGCCTGTGGCCATGAGCGCCTGGATTGATGATGTCGCCGCCGTGCTCGAAGCGTGGATGATGGGCCAGGCGGGCGGCGAGGCGATTGCCGACATCCTTTTCGGCAGGGTCAGCCCCAGCGGCAAACTGGCGGAAACTTTCCCGCACAAACAGGCCGATACCCCGGCGCACATCAATTGGCCGGGCGAGGCGGGAACAGTTCGCTATGGGGAGGGTCTATTCATCGGCTACCGCTATTACGATGCCAAAGAAATGCCGGTGCTGTTCCCCTTTGGTTACGGGTTAAGCTACACCAGTTTTGCCTACAGCAACCCGGCCCTTTCGGCCACAACCTTCAAGGATGTTGATGGTTTGACCGTGACGGTGGATGTCACCAACACGGGCCGCACAGCCGGCAAAGAAATCATCCAAGTTTATGTGCATGATCATGAATCAGGGCTGGTGCGCCCGCCGAAAGAGCTGAAAGGTTTTGCCAAGGTAGAACTCCAGCCGGGCGAAACAAAGACGGTTTCTATCGCGCTTGATTTCCGCGCTTTCGCTTATTACCATCCCAAATACCAGCAGTGGATCACCGAAGATGGGGAATTCGACATCCTCATTGCTGCTTCTGCTGCCGATATTCGCCACACGTTGACGGCGACGTTGAAGTCGACCCTGGAGCTGCCTTGTCTGATCAATAAAGAATCCACCATCCGCGAATGGATGGCCGATCCGCGCAGCGCTGCTGTTTTGGGGCCGCTTTTCGAACAGATCCAGGCTCATAATCGTGAACTCATCGAACCAAATATTGATGGGGATCTCGGCATGGATGTGATGGATATGATGGCTGATATGACACTCGTGAATATTCTGCTGTTCCAGCAGGAAAACTTACCGATGCCTGCTGATACGATCGTTGACGGCTTGCTGATGCAGGTGCATGGTGCAGCGGCGTAGCTGCTTAGGCGGCTGCGGTATAACGGCCATTTTTGTTAGAAAAAGGCTTCTCAATAGGAACTACGATGACCAACACGTTAGCAGACTCTGCGCCCGACCACGATCACGCGCTGCCACTGCGCGGACGAGTAGACGACCTTCTCGCACAGATGACCCTGGAAGAAAAGGTGGCCCAAACGACGCTGGTGGCCGTCAACCATATCGACCTCACGGCCGTTAGTGAACTAGGCATCGGCGCCATCCTCAGCGGCGGCGGCGGCAACCCTGATCCCAACTCACCGGCGGACTGGCAGGCGATGGTTCGGGACTGCCTGCAGGCAGGGTTGAACAGCCGCTTGGGCATCCCCATCCTCTACGGCGTGGACGCTGTGCACGGGCACAACAATGTCCGCGGCGCGGTTATCTTTCCGCATCAAATCGGCCTCGGCGCCGCACGCGATCCTGATCTTGTGCGCCGTATCGGCCGCGCCACGGCCGTCGAGGTCTCTGCCACGAACGTGAAATGGAACTATGCTCCCACCCTGGCCGTGCCCCAGGACATTCGTTGGGGGCGCACCTTTGAAGGCTTCTCTGAAGACCCGGCGCTGGTTACCGCGCTGGGCACCGCCTATGTAGAGGGCCTGCAGGGAGCGGATCCCGCCGCCGAGTTTTCCGTGCTGGCCACGGCCAAGCACTATGTCAGTGACGGCGCCACGGACTGGGGCAGCGCCGCATTCGTCTTCCCCATCGTGCCCTCGCTGGGTGTCAACGAACCAGTGCCCTTCTTGCTCGACCAGGGCGCGGCCACGATCAGCGAGGAAACGCTGCGCAGCGTCCACCTGGCGCCTTACCTGCCTGCTCTGCGCGCCGGCGTGCAGGTCGTCATGGCCTCCTTCTCTAGCTGGCAGGAGATCAAGCTGCACGCCCATCACGCGCTGCTTACGGATCTACTCAAAGGGGAACTGGGCTTTTCCGGCTTCATTGTCTCGGACTGGGAAGGGGTGCGTGACGCCCATCCCGACCCCTACACGGCCGTCGTCACCTGTTTCAACGCCGGGATCGACATGAACATGGTCACCGGCGATTACCGTGCAAAGATGGATCTGCTGCACAAGGCGGTTCAGAAAGGAGATGTGCCCCTGGCGCGCCTGGATGATGCCGTGCGCCGCATCCTGACCGTGAAGATGCGCGCGGGGCTCTTCGAGAACAGCGGCATCTCGGATCGCCATTTGCCGTTCGTCGGCTGCGCCGAGCACCGCACGCTGGCGCGTGAGGCGGCTGCGAAATCGGCCGTGCTGCTGAAGAATGAGAAGCAGGCGCTGCCGCTGCCCAAGCCGGCCGACCGCATCTTGGTCGCCGGCCCCTGGGCTGACGATATCGGCCTACAGTGCGGCGGGTGGACCATTGAATGGCAGGGCAAGCCGGGGGCGATCACGCCTGGAACCTCGTTCCTGGCCGGGATGCGCGATCTGGCAGGCCCGCAAACGGCGATCGAATTTGATCCCGCCGGAGAGTTCGCCGGCCTTGAGAGCCAGGGTGCGGCGATCGCCGAACGAGGCGTCGTCTTCATCGGCGAGCAGCCGTATGCGGAAGGGCTGGGCGACCGGGCGGACTTAACGCTGGATGCGCAGCAGGCGGCCCTGATCGCGCGCATGCGCCGCAAGTGCGCCAAGCTGATCGTCGTCCTCGTTTGCGGACGCCCGCTGATTATCAGTGAGCAGCTGCCGCAGATCGATGCCCTGGTCGTCGCCTGGCTGCCCGGCAGCGAGGGGCAGGGCGTGGCCGACGTGTTGTTTGGTGATGTGCCTTTCCGCGGCAAACTGCCCTATACCTGGCCGCGCAGCATGGATCAGATACCGCTTGCGCGGGCCAAGGAGGCCGAGCCGCTCTTCCCCTGCGGCTTTGGGCTCACGTAGGTGCCAACGACAGCAGAGACATAAGGAGTAAGATGAGCACCATTCCCTGGGAAGAAAGACCTACACAGGCCGCGGATGTCATCTGGCGCTACAGCCGGAACCCGATCATCGCCCACGATCACATCCCCAGCAGCAACAGCATTTTCAACAGCGCCGTCGTGCCCTTTGAGGACGGCTTTGCCGGTGTCTTCCGCTGCGACAGCAAGACGCGGCGCATGCAGATGCACAGCGGCCGCAGCGCCGACGGCGTCAACTGGCAGATCGACAACGAGCGCATTCGCTTTCTTCCTGAAAATGCACAGGTTGAAGAGATCAGCGCCTTTGAGTATGGGTATGATCCGCGCGTGCTCTGGCTTGAAGATCGTTATTATGTTACCTGGTGCAATGGCTACCACGGTGCGCCGACGATCGGCGTGGGCTACACGCATGATTTCGAAACCTATTACCAGCTGGAGAACGCCTACCTGCCCTTCAACCGCAATGGCGTGCTCTTTCCACGCAAGATCGATGGCAAATACGCCATGCTCAGCCGGCCCAGTGACAATGGGCACACGCCCTTTGGCGATATTTACTACAGTGAAAGCCCGGATATGACGCACTGGGGCCGCCACCGCTTCGTGATGGGCGCCACCAGCGGCTGGCAGGCGACCAAGATTGGCGCCGGACCGATCCCGATTGAAACGGCGGAGGGCTGGCTGCTCATCTACCACGGCGTGCTTACCTCCTGCAACGGCTTCGTCTACAGCTTTGGCGCGGCGCTGCTCGATCTGGAACGGCCGTGGCAGGTTCTTTACCGCACTGAACCTTATCTGTTGGCCCCGCAGGCGCCGTATGAGCGCACGGGCGATGTGCCCAATGTCGCCTTCCCCTGCGCCGCCCTGACCGATGCGCGGACGGGCCGCCTGGCTATTTACTACGGTGGCGCAGACACTGTCGTCGGCCTCGCTTTCGGGTATGTGGATGAAGTGGTGGCCTTCACGAAGGAAAACACGCTTTAATCATGTTGGTAGAAAATGGGCACACTTTCCGGGACTTGAACAAGAATGGGAAACTTGATCCTTACGAGGACGGCCGCCTGCCGATCGAAGAACGGATTGACGACCTGCTCTTACAGATGACTATAGATGAGAAAGCGGGGCTGATGTTCCATGCGATGATTGGTATGAGCATGGAGGGGATGCTGGTAGAGGAACGAGGACCAATGAGTCCGCTGCCTACTTCCGCATACCTGGTTGAAAAGAAAATCAACCACTTCAACCTGTACCAGCTTGCGCCGCTGAAGAAGACGGCCGAATGGGCCAACCGCCTGCAAGAGATGGCCGCGGGCACCCGCTTGGGCATCCCCGTGACGATCTCCTCAGACCCCCGGCATGCTTTCTCCGATATTATCGGGGCCAGCCTGTTCACGGAAGGGTTTTCACACTGGCCCGAACCGTTGGGCTTGGCGGCTGCCGGCGACCCCGAATTGGTCAAGCAGTTCGGCGATATTGCCCGGCAAGAATATGTGGCCCTTGGTCTGCGCGTCGCCCTGCACCCGATGGCCGATCTGGCAACCGAACCACGCTGGGCGCGCTGTAATGGAACGTTCGGCGAAGACGCCGGGTTGGCTGCGGAAATGACGGCCGCTTACATTCTCGGCTTTCAGGGGGAAGAACTCGGGCCCAAGAGCGTGGCCTGCATGACCAAGCACTTTCCCGGCGGCGGCCCCCAAAAAGATGGTGAGGATGCTCATTTCCCCTATGGGAAAGACCAGGTCTACCCTGGGGAAAAATTCAACTATCATTTGCCGCCCTTCGAGGCTGCTTTTGCGGCTAAGACAGCGCAGATCATGCCCTACTACGGCCGTCCATTGGGCCTGGCGTTCGAGGAAGTCGGCTTTGGCTACAACAAAGATGTGATTACCGGCCTGCTGCGCGAAAAATATGGTTTCGATGGTGTGGTCTGTACCGATTGGGCCCTGGTAAACGATGTGCAAGTGATGGGCGAAACGCTGTTCCCGGCCAAGGCGTGGGGCGTGGAGGAACTCACGGCCAGTGAACGTGTCAAGAAAATCATTGAGGCGGGCTGCGACCAGTTTGGCGGTGAGCATTGTCCGGAGTTGGTTGTCGATCTCGTCGAGAGCGGCATTATTTCCGAGGAGCGCATTGACCAATCAGCCCGGCGCCTGCTGCGCGACAAGTTTCGCCTGGGACTGTTCGACAATCCTTTTGTTGATCCCGAGGCGGTGGAAAAGATCGTGGGGCGGGAAGATTTTGCTGCTGCCGGTGAATTGGCCCAACGCAAGTCGCTAGTTTTGTTGAAAAATGAGGCCGCCGAGAAGGGAAGGACGCTGCCTCTGCCTGGTAGACCCCGGCTGTACGTCGAGAACCTGGCCCCGGAAATTGCCGGCCGTTATGGAGAGATTGTTGCCGCGCCTGAGGAAGCTGACTTCGCCATTTTACGGCTGCAAGCACCCTACGAAAAACGCGAAGGCTTCATGGATTCACTCTTCCACGCGGGCGATCTCGATTTCAAAGAGCAGGAACTGGCTCACATCCTGGCGGTTTGTGGAAAGGCGCCTACCATCGTGGACATCTATCTCGACCGGCCGGCCGTAATGCCCGAAATCGCCGCCCAATCCGCCGCGCTGATCGCCAATTACGGCGCCAATGACAAGGCCCTGCTGGATGTGATCTTTGGCGAATTCAACCCCACCGGCAAGCTGCCCTTCGAGCTTCCCTCATCGATGGCAGCGGTGCGCCGGCAAAAAGAAGATGTGCCCTACGATTCGGAAGATCCGTTGTTTCCGTTTGGCTTTGGGCTGAGTTATTGGTAAACAGGTTCCTGCTGCTTACTGCCAAACCACGGATGCCGGCTCGTCGGCCGAAAGGCCAGGGCGCAACCTGCCTCTCGTAGAAGATGCTCATCGGGTCTTCCTCATACTCCCCAAACGGTGGAATGCGCCGGGAACCATATTTTTCGTAGTGGCGAATCGCCGCTTCCTGATGTATTCCCGTCTCTAGTCGCAGCGGCGCCGTGCCATTTTGCCGCGCAAGGTCCGCCAACTGATCAAGCATATACGCGCCCAGCCTGATACCCCTATCTTGTGGGCGCCCATACATACGCTCGATCTCTCCGTACGCCGAACCCGCGAATTCTGCCCCGCCGCAGCCGGCCGGCGCGCTATCACAGTGCCGCATGAGCTTCACAACTTGCCAATCGCTTCTTAACAACTCCTGAAGAACTTTTCTTTAGCATTGTGGGTGTTGAACAAAGCAGCGGGCAATTTCGCCGCGCTGCCTAAGAATCAGTACAAGGAGTATGAAATGAACAAAAAGTTCACAAGATCAATCGTTATCGGCCTCGTCATTGTTTTGGCCATGGCCCTGGGCGCGATCGCTGTCTTTGCCCAGGAGGACACCCTCCCTGACACGGACAGCGTGCCCGCCCTGCCCTTCGCTGGACGCGGCGGATTCGGGGGACCGCGCGGCCATCATGATGGCCGCGCCGACGAAGAAGCGCTGGCTGAAGCGTTGGGCATCTCTGTTGAAGAGCTGCAAGCTGCCCGCGACCAGCTCCAGGCAGAACGTCTCGCCCAGGCTGTGGAGGATGGTTATCTGACGCAGGAAGAGGCGGACAATATGCAGGCCATGCACGCCTTGAAAGCCTATATTGACCGTGAAGTGATCCTGGCCGAGGCCCTGGGCCTGACCGTGGAAGAAGTTGAAGCGGCGCGGGCGGATGGTTCCCTGGCGGACATCCTCTCCAATATCACGCCCGCTGACCTGCAAGCACAGATGCAGGCGGCCATGGAAACGGCCGTAGACGCGGCTGTCGCCGATGGCGTCATTACCCAGGAACAAGCCGGCCTCGCTTTGCAGCAGCTGGCTGACGGCGCGGGCAGGATGGGCAAATTCGGTGGACACCCTGGTCCGCGCGGCGGATTCCGCGGATTCGACGGCGTTCAGCCTGAGCTGGACGGAGCAGCCTTTGCCCCCATCGATGCCTAAATGGGAAGTCTCCCCATCTGTGCAGTACAACCTGAAGGGTGCTCCACTAAAAGGGGCTTCCGGTCCATGGATTAACAATTAAGCGGCCCGGCTGCCCATGAAAAAGACCCCGCAGCGTAAGGAACTGCGGGGTCTTTCTATTTCTTGCCCGGCAGGATGGTCAGCGCGCGAGCTGTTTTGCCGGCAGTGATCAACTTATCCACGCCGTGCCGGTTGTGCCCGTCACCGTCCAACCGCGCTCTGTTTTCTCGACGATGTAGGTCTGCCCGCCGGCGGCCAGGTTGGCGACGTAGATGCTGCCGGAGACGAGCACGGTGCCGTCCGCCTGAGGATGAATGCTGCCGAAGGTGAAAATGGCGCCTTCCCCGGAGACGCTGCCATTCCCAGGATCAAGCGGCACTTCCTCACGGCTGTTGACCCATACCCATTCCGCCGGCAAATCAGTCAGGCCGGCGACAATGGCTTGTTGGGCTGCTTCAGAGATCGGGTGTGACGCTCCCTGCTCGACAGCGGGATCCCCTACACTGTCATCTGTGCGGCTGACCAGGTACACCTTGGCGGGCTGCAGCGTGCCGCCGAAGGTGTCATCGACGGTGTACATTTGGCGTGCGACGGCCGTGTACACAGCGGCCTCATCCACAGCAGGCTCCTCGGAAACGGCCGTGCAGGCGGTCAGAAGAAAAGCCAAAAGGGTGAGAAAAAGGTTACGTTTCATAGCAAATCTCCACTCGTAGATAATCGCGCCTATTCCTCAAAGCGATCTTGCTTTTAGACGGCGCTGCTGTGAAGAAGGTTCCCAGATCGTGTGCAATTGGCGATCACACCCCCTTCTTAACAACTTCTGAACAACTTCTTTGTATCATATAGTTAGATTGGCGGGCATCAGGCCTGCTGGAGATTATCTGTTCGAAAGGAGCAAAAGGATGAAAAATAGATGGATGGCCGCTGCCCTTAGCGGCCTGATTGCTGTCTTGCTCATGTCCCTGGGCGCTGTCGCCATTCTTGCCCAGGAGGATACACTCCCTGAAGAGCCCACGACGCCGGCGCTTCCCTCTGGCCAGGGTCGCTTCGACGGCCATGACCGTTTCCACGGTCGCGGCGGCGCCGATGAGGAAGCGCTGGCTGACGCCTTGGGCATCACCGTTGAAGAACTGCAAGCGGCGCGGCAAAAAATCGCCGCCGATCGCCTCGCCCAGGCTGTTGAAGCGGGCCGGATAACAAAGGACCAGGCCAATACAATGCTGGCCATGCAGGCGCTCAAGGGCTATCTCGATCATCAGACCATTCTGGCTCAGGCGCTGGGAGTGGATGCAGAAGCATTTGCGGCGGCGCGCGAGGCAGGTACGCTGCGCGATCTGCTGGCTGAGATTACCCCTGCCGATCTGCAGGAGAATATGCGGAAGGCCGTGGAAGAGGCTGTCCAGCAGGCTGTGAAGGACAATGTGATCACCGAGGAACAGGCCGCGCTTGTTCTTGAGCAGGTAGAGAGCGGCCAGGGTGCACGCGGGCGCTTTGGCGGCCACCAAGGTTTTGACGGCCGTCGCGGCCCCCACGATTTTCACGGATTCCGCGGCGCGCCGCAGGGTGGAAATGGCGAGGCATTCACTCCCTTCAGCAGGACCTCTCGCTTCGACGCCTAGCGTTTATTGAACTGCCCCTTTCCTAGACCTCGCAGGTATTCAAAACCTGCGATGTCTTTCTATTTCTGTCTTAACATTCTCTGAACAATTTCTACAAAATCCCTTAACCTTGCTAGGTTACACTGGATGCAGCTAGCTAAAGGAGCAATGAAAATGACAAAGAAAAATATTCTGTTTGGTTTGCCTTTAATCCTCTTCACACTCGCGGTGACGGGCTGCGGTTTGCTCAGTGAGCCGGCCGCTCCCAGCAGCGAGTTGGAAGCACCCCCTGTGCAGGTTGAAGAAGCCCCGGCGGAGGGTGCGGAAGAAGCGTCCGCCGCCGCGGCCGTTTACGCGATCGATGCCGGCGCATCCGAAGTGCGTTTCGAGCTGGACGAGGTCTTGCGCGGTGAGCCGGTGACCGTCGTCGGCGCCACCGATCAGGTTGCCGGGGAAATCGCCGTTGATCTGGGTGATCTCTCCACGGCGCAGGTGGGCACGATCCAGATTAACGCCCGCGGCTTCGCCACCGACAATAATTTCCGCAACCGCGCCATTAACAATGAGATCCTCGATACCGGCGATTTTGAGTTCATCACCTTTGTCCCATCGGCCGTAAACGGACTCTCGGGCAGCGCCTCCGCCGGGGACACGGTAGAATTCACGATCGATGGCGAACTGACCATTCGCGACGTCACCCAACCCGTCACCTTCAATGTAACGGCAACGGTCGTTTCCGATACGCAGCTGCAAGGCACAGCCGGCGCCGTCGTGCAGCGCGCCGACTATAACCTGATCATTCCCAGCGTGCCCAGCGTGGCCGATGTGGAAGAAGAAGTGGAACTGACGATTGATTTTGTCGCGAATGCATCCTAAGCCTTTCAATAGGCTGAAGAATCAGTTGGTTGGCAGCAGGTGAGGCGCTGACCGGCTGACGGGCTCAAAGGTGGGCGCAATCCATGTCCAAAACAATCCTTGTCGTTGACGATACCGAAAGCCTACGCACGCTTGTGAAGAGCTACCTGACCCAGGAAGGCTTTCGTGTGCTCACGGCCGCCGACGGCCGGGAAGCGCTCTTCCTGGCCCGCGATGAAAAACCGGACTTGATCCTGCTTGATCTGATGATGCCGGAGATGGGCGGCTATGAATTTATGCGCGTTTACGGCCGTGAAGCGGAGACGCCGACGATTTTGCTTACCGCCAAGGTCGAGGAAAATGACAAAGTCCTGGGCTTGGAACTGGGCGCCGACGACTATGTCACGAAGCCTTTCAGCATGCGCGAATTGACGGCGCGCATTCGCGCTGTGCTGCGCCGCGCCGGCAAAACGGCGCCGCAGGCGCAGCTGCTGCGCGCCGGCGAGATCACGCTCGATCGTACCGGCCGTCTGGTCAAGATCGACAAGCAGTATGTCGATCTCACCCCTTCTGAATTTGACCTTCTGGCGACGCTCATGGCCACGCCCGGCCGCGCTTACTCGCGCATGGACCTGCTCGATTTGCTGCAAGGCAGCGCCTTTGAAGGGTATGAGCGCACCATCGACGTGCACGTGCGCAATCTGCGCTCCAAAATCGAAGCTGATCCCGGTAACCCACGCTATGTGGAAACGGTCTATGGTATCGGTTACCGTTTTGCGGCTGATCTCTAGCGATGCGCTCCCTGGCCGCAAAACTCACCCTCGCTTTTCTCATCGTTGGTGTGGCCGGCGCGCTGCTCGTATCTCTCTTCATGGGCCGGCAGACGCGCAGTGCCTTTGATCGGTTCGTTTTACAAAGTTACCAGCGCCAGATCGTCGATACGCTTGAGGCGTATTACGAGAACAACGGCAGCTGGCAGGAGATTACGGGAGCGGCCCCGCCGCGCCTGGGCCCCCGATATGGCGGCCCTCACGACGGTGATCCCCGCGATCTCTTTACCGTGGCCAATGCGCAGGGCCAGGTGATTCTTGCCGGCCGGCAGTACTCGTTGGGCGTGCAGTTAGATCGTCAAGACTTGGGCCGCGCTGTTCCCGTAGAAGTGGGCGGTCAAAACGTGGGCTGGGTCTTGTTCGCGCAACAGCCGCCGCGCATCGGCGCGGCGACCGGTTCCCTGGAGGCTAACTTTCTGGAGAGTATGCGCCAGGCCTTGATCTGGGGCGCGCTGGCAGCTGTGCTTCTCGCCCTCTTTCTAGGCGCTCTTCTGGCGCGTACGATCACGCGCCCTGTTCGCGAACTGACCGGCGCCACGCAGCGCATGGCCGCCGGGGAGCTGGGCATTCAGGTGCCCGTGCGCACCCAGGATGAAGTGGGGGAACTGGCCACGTCCTTCAACGTGATGAGCCATGATCTGGCGCAAGCTGCGCGCGTCCGCCGCCAACTGACGGCCGATATCGCCCACGACCTGCGCACGCCGTTAAGCGTCATTCTCGGCTACACGGAAGCGCTCAGCGATGAGAAGTTGAGCGGCTCGCCGGAGACCTACGAGATCATGCATAAAGAGGCGCAGCATCTCAGCCACCTGATCGAGGACCTGCGCCTGCTTTCCCTGGCTGACACCGGTGAACTGCCGCTCAACCGCCGTCCTGTCGCCACACAGGCGTTGTTGGCAAGAACGGCCGCCGCGCACCAGCCCCAGGCGGCAAAGAAAGCGATCGCGCTGCTCGTTGACGCCGCCCCCACCCTGCCGCAGATCAACGTCGATCCCGAGCGCATGGCCCAGGTACTTAACAATCTGGTCAGCAATGCCCTGCGCTACACGCCGGAGGGCGGCCAGGTGACGCTTGGCGCGGCGGTGAGGAAGGACAGCATTCTGCTCACTGTGACTGACAGCGGCGCGGGCATCTCCGCTGCTGATCTTCCCAATATCTTCAACCGCTTCTACCGCGGTGACGAGGCCCGCCAGCAAAACGGGGCGTCCGGCCTCGGCCTGGCTATCGCCAAATCGATTGTTCAGGCCCACGGCGGCACCCTGACCGCCGCTAACGCCCCCGGCAGCGGCGCCATCTTCACGATCAGTCTCCCCGCTTGATCTGGGATTGCGTAGGGTGCCATGTGGTTCCCTCCCAGAGGCAACAGTTAACATAACTTACCCAGTGCTGGGGCCTGTTTATAATTGCCGTTGTCTGATATCAACGCTCCGCCACAGCGGAGGAGCAGCAGCAAAGGAAAGAACCAATGAAACGCACCCTACTCATCGTCACGCTTGTGCTCATTCTGGGCGCCCTCTTCGCCGGCAGCGCCGCCGCGCAAACGCTAAACCCCGAGCCTTATTACATACAGCCGGGCGATACGCTCTCCTCCATCGCCTTTGAATACTGCACTATCTGGCAGGATATTTACCGTTATAACGAGGGTGTTATCGGCACCGATCCCAACAGGATTGAGCCGGGCACGCTGATTTACGTCATTGACCGCTGTGACCAGGGGGATGTTTACGATCGCGGGCCGCAGCCACACGCCATGGGCACGGTCAGTGGGCAGTATTACACGGTCGCCGCGGGGGACACGTTGTATTCTGTCGGCCAGCGCTTTGGGCTGAACTACAAGATCATCATGGTAGCCAACGGGATGACGTCAACGGCCGTGATGACCCCCGGACAGCAGCTCTATATTCCCGGCATCAAGGCCGGTCATCTGCCGCCTTCGGTGACCATCACGAGCCCACAAAGCGGTTCTGTGTACCGTACGCCCTACGTGGCCACGGGAACGGGACAGGGGCTTATAGAGGGCAACGTCGTCGTTCGCCTGCTTGATGGAAACGGCAACCTCATGGCCCAGCAGGAAACGGTCGCGCAGGGTCCGGACGTGGCCACGGGCGGCTACGGAACGTGGCAGGTCACGTTCTATAATGTCATCGGCCAGCCGAAATCAAACGGCTCCATCGAAGCCTTCTCTCCGGAGACGGGGGCGACGGCCGTGACCTACTTCGTTTTCTCCGGCTACTAAAAATCTAGAGAGGTCCAGTTCTGAAAACTGGACCTCTCTCAGCGGTCATCGGCCGGCCAAAATCAAACGGTTCCATCGTTGATTCTGGCAATAATTATCACCCGGACGGATCAGATGGCAGGCTCCTGGCTCATTTGCTCGGCCTCCTGCTTCTGTGCCAGATGATCTACCGCGCGAAGATGGTAGGGTACGTCGATCACAATTACGTCCTCTTGGGCCCGCAGCTGCCGGCGCAGTATGTTCGCGGTCTGGTTGTGCAGCACGTTGGCCGCGGAGGCCAAGGGGATAAACTCGGGGATGACCACCGTGACCAGTTTGCCGGGGAATTCGCTGTTGTTGACCTCGCTGATGTAATCCACCAGCGGCGTTAAGATATCGCGGTAGTCATAGTCAACGATGACCAATTCGATCCCTTCCGTGAGCTTGGGGAAGCGCGCCCAGCGTCGTTCGATGCGCTCGTGCACCTCTGGAGAGGTGGCCACGCAGATAGCACGCACATCGCTGGCGATGCGCCGGCCGTACTGCAGCGCGCGCAGTGTCCCGCGATGCACATCGGCGATGGGGACGATGGCCACATCAGACACTTCCAGTAGATCCGTTTCGCGCAGCTCGCGTGTGCTCAGCGACGTGGATACCGTCTGGTAATGCTTGTTGATGCGGTCAAAGAGGAAGACCAGCGCCGGAAGTGCCAAGACGACGATCCACGCGCCATCCATGAACTTGGTAGCCACGAGCACCATAAAAACGACTCCGGTGATGATGGCGCCCATCGTGTTCAGTAGATGCTTCCAGCGCCACCGCTGCTCATAATGGATCGTGGTGATGCCTGTGAATTCCGTTTCGCCTGGCTTCAATGTGCCGATCTTGGCCATTAATTTGGACATGCCGCCTTGCGACAGGGTGAAACTGAGCATCACGCCCAGGGCGTAGAGGGGCAGCATGGCAATCTCGTCGGCGCGGAAAGCGATGATGATCAGCGACGAGATAACGGCCAGAACGAGGATGCCTGAACTATAGACGAGACGGTCGCCGCGGTTCTGCATCCAGCGCGGCAGATAGCCATCGTTGGCCAGGAAAGAACTCAGGCGCGGGAAGTCCTGGTAGCCGGTGTTCGCGGCCAGGAAGAGGATCAGGGCGGTGAATAACTGCACCCAAAAGTAAAGAATGCCGCCGCCCGTAATCTGGCGCGTCATTTGTGAGAGGACACTCTCGCTGTGCTGCGCCGGCACCAGGTGCATCTGCGTTGACAAATAGGAGATACCCATAAAGAGGGACATGGCAATGACGCCCATAACGACCATGGTCACGGCCGCGTTTTTCGCTTCCGGCGCCTTAAATGCTTTGACGCCGTTGCTGATGGCTTCGATACCTGTCAATGCGGTGCAGCCGCCGGCGAATGCGCGCAGCAGGAGCCAGATGTAGGCGAAGCCGATGAGTGATTTGCCGGCCGGGACAACCTCGTCAGAAACGGGCAGCGGCGCCAGGCCGAAGAGGCCAAGGCTGCGCGCCACGCCGATGACGACGACCAACAGGACGCCGCCCACGAAAGCGTAGGTGGGAACAGCGAAGATAGTGCCGCTGTCGCGCGCGCCGCGCAGGTTGATCCAGGTGATGAAGAACACGGCGCTCAGGGCAATGAACACAGCGTACGGGGCGGCGCCGGGGAAGGCAGAAGTCACGGCACGCACGCCCGCCGAGGCGGATACGGATACAGTCAGGACATAGTCCACGAGCAGCGCAGCCCCGGCGAAGAGTGAGGGATACTTGCCCAGGTTGTCTTTGGCCACGGTGTAGGCGCCGCCGCCGTCCGGGTAGTGTAAGATGGTCTGGATATAGCTAAAAATGACCATCAACACCAGCGCCGCAACGCCAATGGCGATGGGCATGGTGATAGACAACGCGCCGCTGCCGAGGATGATCAGCACACTCATGATCGCTTCCGTGGCATAAGCGTTGCTGCTGATGGGATCGGAAGCGAAAACGGCCAGGGCGCGTGTTTTGTCGAGACGCTCGTGCATCTCACGGCTGGTGGGGAAAGGCGCGCCAATGAGCGCGCGCTTGAGTTTTAGGTCTGTGATGGACATCCTTCTTATTCTCCGCAAAGTCGCAGCAAAAATGGTCTGTTTTGCTGTTTTCTAAAGACCAAGGATAGCAGAGTTGTTATCAAGAAAGATTCAAGAATAGGGACCGGCTTGTCAAGGAACTATAAAGACGAAAACCGCCATTATTGTGGTAGGCAGCCGTGGTTGGATTACAATCCAGCTTATCGTGAACAGCGAGATGGAATCCTCTTTGAACGCAGAGCAGTCCGGCGGGCAGAACGGTCCTGAACAGGAAAGCGCGCCCGACCGCGGCAAGCTGCATATTTTTCTAGGTTATGCAGAGGGCGTGGGTAAGACGTTTGCCATGCTGGAAGCGGCGCGCCTGCGGCGCAGCGCGGGTTTTGATGTGCTTGTGGGCGTCGTGGAGACGCACGGCCGTCCGGAAACGGAGCAGCTGCTGGTGGGCATGGATAGGCTCCCTTCGCGGCCGAATGCCGCCGCCCACGGCGAGCTGGATATCGATGCAGTTCTCGCCCGGCGGCCGCAGATTGTGCTGGTGGATGACCTGGCGCACATCAACGCACCCGGCGCACGCCATGCGCGCCGCTATCAAGATGTGCTGGATCTACTCAACGATGGGCTGGATGTTTACACGACCGTTAATGTCAACCAACTGGAAAATCTCAAAGACCTGATCATGCGTATCACCGGCGCGGCCGTCCCCGAAAGCGTACCCGACGACGTCCTGGACCAGGCTTATGATGTCGTGCTGGTAGACCTGCCGATTGACGAGCTCATTATGCGCTTTGAAATGGGCAAGGTATCTTTCCCGCCCGGCGAGGCTGAAGCGTGGCGCAAGCTGTTCCGCCCGGGCAACCTCAATGCTTTGCGCGAGATGGCCCTGCGCCGCGTGGCGGAGCGCGTCGACGTGGAGATGCGCGCCTACATGCAGCAGCACGCCATCCTGGGACCCTGGCCGGCCACGGAGCGCCTGCTGGTATGCGTCAGTCCCAGCCCCTTAAGTGAACGGCTGGTGCGTTCCACGCGCCGCCTGTCACGCTGGCTGAGCGCGGAATGGGTCGCTGTTTACGTGGAAACGCCGCAGCATGCCCGCCTCTCCGCTGCCGACCAGGAGCGCGTGCTGCGCACGCTGGCGCTGGCGGAAGATCTGGGGGCAGAAGTGGTGCGCTTGCATGGCCGTTCCGTCGCCGAGACAGTCGTCAGCTACGCCATCAGCCGTAACGCGACGAAGATCGTCGTTGGGAAACCTTTGCGCAGCCGCTGGCGGGAACTGCTGCGCGGCTCTATCGTCGACCAGATATTAGCGGAAAGCCAGGACCTGGATCTCTATATTATCAGTGGGAAGCGTGCCGTCTCCCAGGCGGAAAAAGGCCCCCAGGCGCGCGCCGGGCAGCCCGCGGTGGCCGCCAATTGGCGCGCTTACCTGCTCAGCGCCGGTTTGGTTGGCCTAGCCACGCTGCTCGGTCTCCTGCTGCGCCCGTTTGTGACACCGGCAAACCTGATCATCCTTTACTTCTTTGCGGTCATGGCCGCCGCGATCTGGCTTGGTCTTTACCCGGCCCTTGCCGCATCCCTGATCAGCGTGATCGTTTTCGATGTCTTCTTCGTGCTGCCCTATTACACGCTGGCTGTGGATGATGCCCAGTATCTGCTGACCTTTGCCGGTCTGCTGGCAGTAAGCGTGGTCATCAGCACCCTGGCCGCACGCGCACGCGAGCAGGAACTTGCGGCGCGCAGCCGTGAAGCGCAAACGGCCGTCCTGTACGAATTGAGCCGGAAACTGGCCGCGGACACGGCCGTACCCGTGATAGCGCAAACGGCCGTGCAGCAAATAGAGGGGACCTTAGGCCGCCCGGCCGCCCTCTTTTTGGCGCCGGCGGAAAGTGAAGGTGGCCATGAGGGCCCGCCCACGCTGATGGCCAGGACGCCTGATCTGCTTATGGAGGAGGATGCCGGCGCCGTCGTCGACTGGGTTTACCGGCACGGCCGTCCGGCGGGCCACTATACGGATACCTTGACCGCGGCCAAAGCGTACTATCTGCCGCTGCAAACCTCCGGCCAAACAATTGGCGTCCTGGTCATTGCCTTTAAGGCCGCTGACCGCAGCCTGGCCAGTGACCAGCGGCGTTTCTTGGCCTCTTTCGCCAGCCAGGTGGCCCTCGCCTTGGAAAGGGCGCAGCTGGCCGACAGGGCGCGTCAGGCGCGCCTGTTGGAGGAGACTGAAAAGCTGCAGACAGCGCTCCTTAACTCCATTTCGCACGATCTGCGCACCCCCTTGGCTTCGATAACCGGCGCCCTGAGCAGCCTGCTGGAGGACGCGGCGCTGCTTTCTGAAAGCGCGCGCACCGAACTGCTGCTGACCGCCTGGGAAGAAGCGATCCGTCTCAACCGCCTGGTAGGCAACCTCATGGATATGACCCGCCTGCAAGCAGGGGCGCTGAAAATCGTCCGCCGGCCAAATGACGTGGAAGATCTGGTGGGCGCCACGCTGGCGCAGATGCCGCGGCGCCTGCAGGGTCGCCGCGTGCAAAGCCGAATCCCGCTCGATCTGCCCCCCGTGGATATCGATCTGGCGCTCGTGGTGCAGGCTTTGGTCAATCTGTTGGACAACGCGCTGAAATTCGCCCCTGCTGATCAGCCGATCGCCATTGAAGCGTATGAGGACGGGCCGTGGGTGGTCCTGGAGGTCAAGGATCGTGGCCCGGGCTTTCCCGAGGGCGACAGCGAGCGCCTTTTCAACAGATTCTTTCGCGGCGCCGTGGAGGTCGCCGGGACAGGGTTAGGGCTGTCTATTGCCAAAGGGATTGTCGAGGTCCATGGGGGACGCATCTGGGCAGAAAATCGGCCCGGCGGCGGGGCAGTGTTCTTCATGGCGCTGCCTATCGCGGACACATAACCCGCGTAGGAAGGTCGCGGGGGGCGCTTAGGCGTCGACCGCTAAGCGGTAACCGACGCCGGGCTCCGTCAGGATATAGCGGGGGTTCGTGGGATCCTGTTCGATTTTATGGCGCAGATTGCTCATATGCACGCGCAAGAGGTGACTTTCAGATTGGTATCCTGCCCCACGCACCTCGCGCAGCAGCTGCTGGTGGGTCAGCACGCGCCCCGCATACTTGACCAGAACGCGCAGAAGATCATATTCCGTAGGCGTCAGCTGCACGTCCTCACCGCTTTGGCTCACCACCCGCGCCGCTAAATCTACCCGCAAATCACCGCTCACAAAGACCGGCTCAACGTCTTCTTTTTGGGCGTGACGGATGGCCACGCGCATGCGCGCGGTCAATTCCCCTACGCCAAAGGGCTTGGTCAAGAAATCATCTGCCCCGGCATCCAACGCTTCGATCTTGTCCCGCTCCTGGTCCTGGACGGAAAGGATCAGTATCGGCGTCTCTGTCCATTCGCGCAGACGTTTTGTAACCTCGATGCCGCTTATGCCGGGCAATCCCAGGTCCAGGATGATTAAATCCGGCTGGATATTGATGGCGCGGATGATGGCATCTTCCCCGTTGGTCGCTTCATGGACAGCATATCCATGCGCGCTGAGCGACGTGCGCAGGAAACGCCGGATGGCGTTTTCATCGTCGACTATGAGCACCTTGTTTCCCGGCTGCATCGCAATAAGAGGCTCGCTTACTAAAGTCAGTTCATTATAACGCATCTTGCTGCCCTTCCTACCCTTGCGCCTGCGGCAAGCAGTGGTCAAGCCTGCTGCTGTGGGCGACTTCTGTTCAGCGGCTAGTAACCACGCCAGCCGGAGGGATCATCATCCTGCCACCACTCGCTGCCGTCCGCATCCTTGTTGGCCCTGGCCCAGAGAGCGGCGGCACCTAACAAGAGGGCCAGAGTGAGAGCGAGGGGAACAATGAAGGCCTGGCTTAGATGGAAGACAATTCCGATGAGTATGACGGCCGGAATGACGGCCAGTTCCAAGAGGGTGATGACCTTCCGGCGCTGCTGTCTATTTGATTTCATGCGTACCCTTCCTCACTTGAAGTGGTTAATTGGTCTAGCGCTTCAAGTATACGGGTGCGGAAATTAAGTTGGTGACAAGAAGTCGAGACAGAGCGTCAAGAAAGTGTCAACGCATGCGGAAAGCGCTTACAGGCGCCTATGGGCGAGGAGGCGGTAGCGGGGCACCGTTTTTGACAGGGGGAAGCTGCAGCTTACGATTCGCTGCCGCTCCGTTTCCGCAACGTGCAGCAGCAGTTCGTGCGTTTCGCCGCGCTCCGGCAGGGCAAACTGCACACGCCATTGACTTTCTCCTAGCGCTTCGGCCGTCTGCAAATGCACTCCTTCCAGGGAATACAGGGCGAGATCCTGGCGTAAGAAGGCGTCAGCCGCCTGGACAGGGGGCGCATAGTAGGTGCGGCCGCGATAGAAGTCGAGAGAGGTGAGCTGCCTGGCCCGATGGGCGTCAACCGCCGCGCCGATCTCCCCCGGCGTCAGATGCCCATAGTTCACGCCCTGAGGCAGGAAGAGCACCACCGGCGCGAAGCGATGGCCGCCGATATGGGTCGACTGCCACACCTCGATCCCCTCAACCTGGCGCAGCGTATCGTAGAGGGGCAGACCGTACCTGGCGCAGCAGCGGTCGCGACGGCCGTTGGTACAGATGAGGAACAACGGCTTCTCCCGTCTATAGGCCGCAAAAGTGCCATCGTCGCTGCTGACGGCCGTTAAATCGAGTGCCAATAGATCGTCGTAAGCGTCCAGATCGAATTGATAGAGCGCCGGCCTTGCTTCATCCGTCCTGACCACGAACAATTGCTGTCCTGCCTCTTGGCGATCCGGCTGCTTAATAAACAGCAGGCGAGAATTGGGCACCGCCGCCAGCCCCGCGTGCAGATGCGCCCGCACTGCCGCCGGCAGGTCGTTCTCCTCTACCGCCTTCGGCGTCCACGCCGCGCGGTATTCCAGCAGAAACCACACCGGCACATGGGGAGCTGTGCCCATGATCGGCTCTCCTCTCTCCCGCGCCACTTGCGCGCAAAACGAATGCATTTCTGCCTGGTCAACGATTTCCGTCATAACAATTATTTAGCTATCCGTTCCTGTTTAGGTGATAGTGATATTATAAGCCATTTGACGGGAGAGCAAGACGCACGGCTGATATGACCAAGGTAAGTTGCCGATAATAGGGCAAGATATGGAGTGTCTTCCCCTTACGAAAGGACTATAGTTCGCCTGAGAAGGATAAACTTTATGCCCGACATCGCCGCGCAAGCAAACCGCAAACATCTGGCCACGATCATTCTGGCCTTCGCCGCCATTTACATTATCTGGGGCACGACCTATCTCTTCATTCGTATCGCCATCGAGACGATGCCCCCTTTCTTCATGGCCGGGGCGCGTTTTCTTATCGCAGGTACGCTTCTCTTCCTCATTTTGCGCCTGCGCGGCGAACCGCTGCCCACGCGCCTCCATTGGCGTTCGGCCGTGATCGTTGGCGCCTTCCTGCTCGTCGGCGGCAATGGGCTGGTCACCTGGTCGGAACAAGAGGTGCCGACGAGCACCGCTTCGCTGGTCATCGCCACCGTCCCCCTCTGGATCGCGCTCTTCGACTGGCTCATTTTCAAGGGGGAACGGCCGGGCAGAAGGGTAACCGTGGGTCTCCTCCTAGGTTTGATTGGCATCACGCTGCTCATCGGGCCGGATCAGTTTCAGGGCACGGCCGATTTCAGGTTGATCTTCCTTCTTGTTCTTCTCCTCGCGCCCATCTTGTGGAGCCTGGGCTCTCTCTACTCACGCGATGCGGATCTGCCGCAGAACACCTTCATGTCTACGGCAATCGAGATGCTGGCCGGCGGCGGGCTGCTTCTGCTGGCGGGGCTGCTTACCGGGGAGGCGGGGCGGCTGGATACGGCCGCTTTCTCCCCGCGTTCTCTGGCCGCCTTCGTCTACCTCACCCTCTTCGGCTCGATCATCGCCTTCACCGCCTATATCTGGCTGCTGAAAAACGTTTCGGCAACGAAGGTGGCTACCTATTCCTACGTCAACCCCGTCATCGCTGTCTTCCTCGGCTGGCTCGTGCTCGATGAGACTATCACGCCGGTGACGCTTGTTTCCGTGGTCATCATCGTCCTCGCCGTTGTGCTGATCACGAGCGGTGGGCGAAACAAAGCCCCTGCCGCCAAGCAGGTAGACGGCGGGGCGCCTCTGGCCGGCGACAGGCGAGAATCAGAGACCCTGTCGCCCTAGCCTGCCAGACAAAACCCTCTGCCACCCTGCCCCTGGCAGCTTTGCTGCTGCCCGGCGCCTGTCTGGTATAATGCGCGAACTGTGCGCGCAGTTCGCGCACTGCCGATTGAAATCGTCACTACGAACGGGAGCAACTGCGCGCGCGTGTGCGCAGTTGTCTTTTTACTCAGGAGATCTGCATGCCCGACGATAACAAAGGAATGCCCGCCGCCTACCAACCCACCCTGCGTGATATGGTCCTTCTGGAAACGCCGGAAGCCGTGAAGCTGTCCCCGGACGGGGGGAAAGTGGCCATCAAAGTGCGCGCCGCCAACTGGAATGAGAACCAGTATGAAAATCAGTGCTACGTGCACGACCGGGCTGCGGGGACAACGCGCCGGCTGAATCGCTCTGGCGATGTCGCGCAGATGGCCTGGCTTGACGAGCACACGCTGGCCCTGTTGATCGACGGGCGCAGCGCGCAGGTGTATATCTATGAGGGGCTGGTCGGCGACGGGTGGCAGGTGACGACACACAAGGGGGGCGTTGAATGGTTTGCGCCTTTCGCCGGGGGTCTCCTCTTCCTCGCCGCGGATCCCAAAAAACAGGAAAAGAAAAAGCGCCTGGCTAAGTTCGGCAAATACACGCGCTTTGAGCAGGAGAAAAGTAGTTCCGCTCTCTACTACGTCGATCTGGCCCGGCTGCGCGACTACCAGCGGCAAGAAAAACAATGCACGGAGGAGGAAGCAGACGATCTCGTTCTGCCTGTGGTCGAGCTGAGCAAGCTGCTTGAAGAGCCGCTCGCTATCCAGAGCGTCTGCCCCTCTCCGGCCGGTGATGCTGTCTATTTCAACTGTTGGACGGGCGATGATCTCGTCTATTTCAGAGAGACGAGCGCCTTCTGCATCGATTTGGACGTGCAGGCGGCCGTTGCCGGCTATCTGGAGCGCGAGATAAAGAAGAAGAACGGTAAAGAGGACGACGCGCAGGAGAAAGAGGATGAGGAGCAGGCGTACGCTTATCTGGGAGAGATAAAGCGGTTACAGCTGCCGCGCGCCGCCCGCGTGGCCGCCGTCTCGCCGAATTGGGGGGCAGCTGCTCATCGCCTATCAAGGGCGAGATGACAAGATGTACACGCACTTCGACCTCTGGTTGATCGACAGCGCGCAGGCGCTCAGCGCGGCCACGGCGCAGGAATTCCTGGCGGGAATGGTCAATATTTCAGCCTCGCTCGATCGTGAATTGATGGATGTGATCTGGGTGGAGAGCGGCATCTACGGCGCCTATGCCGACGGTACACGCATGCGCCTGGCTCATTTTCCCGGCGACGGCCCTGTTGCCCCTGTCGATTTGCAGGATCAGTACCTCTACGACTGTTTTCACGTATCGCCAGCGGGCGACATCGCCTTTGCCGGCGCCAACAGCGGCCGTTTCCCCGAAGTCTACGTCGCCGGCGGCGCGGCGGAGTCTTCTCCCCCTGAGCAGATCACGCGCTTCGGCCGTGCGCTGGAGGGGTGGGAGCTGGGCACGGTGGAGACGATCCGCTGGACGAGCAAGGATGGCACGGAGATCGAGGGAGTTCTGCGCAAACCGTCCGATTTTGATCCCGGCCGCCGTTACCCGCTTGTCTTCGTCGTGCACGGCGGGCCGACTTGGTTTTCGGAAGAATATCTGATCACGTTTGATGAGCTGGCTTACTACCCGGCCGTGCAGTTTGTGAACAAGGGCGTTCTCGTGCTCAAGCCCAACTACCGCGGGTCCCTCGGCCGCGGCCAGGCCTTCATGGAACTGAACGTCGATAACTTGGGCACGGGTGATCTCTGGGATCTGGAAAGCGCCGTGGCGCACCTGGCCGGGCTGGGCATCGTCGATGAAGAAAGAGTGGGCTGCATGGGCTGGTCGCAGGGGGGCTATATCTCCGCCTTTGCGGGCCTGCGCTCCGATAAATTCGCGGCCGTTTCAGTCGGCGCCGGTATCTCTGACTGGTATACCTACCACATCAGCAACGACATACCCGACTTCACCAACGATTATCTTTCCGCATCCCCCTTTCGCGATCGCGCACCCTACGAAAAAAGCGCGCCAATCAGCAATATCGCCAACGCGGCCACGCCCATGCTGATCCAACATGGCGCCAACGACCGGCGGGTGCCCCTCTCTAACGCCACGGAGTTGTACCGCGCCTTAAAGGAGATGGCGGTGCCTGTCGAGCTCTTTGTCTTCCCCGGCATGCCGCACTCTATCACCCGGCCGCGTGAGAACCATGCCGTGATGCACCAGAATCTGGCGTGGTTCAGCCATTATCTGCTGGGTGAAGATCTACAGCTCGAGTAACGCCGCCTGGCAGTGTTCCCTCATCCGTGCGAAGAAAAACCGGCAGCGCCATTGGCTGCCGGTTAGCGGGTCATTGACGAGCGATTGCCGGCCGCGCTCTTGTTCCCCAGCCGCGCAGCGTGGTGAACTGACCTGCCCTAAGTAGGCTTGACATCAGGCGGCTATTGGTTGTTAGAAATCCATCTCCAGATACGGCCGTCCTTGTTCGATGCGTTCCCGGCGGCCGGCCATGAACTTGTTTGCCCAGGCGTCTTCTTCCAGGTTGTCATGGTCGCGCTTGATGAGACCGTAGAGATCGATCTCGCGCAGCTTCATGAAATGGGGGATCTCTTTTTGCCAGGCGGGATCGAGAGCGTTTTCCGCCGCGTAGCCGTGCATGAACTTGGCCCAGAATTCAGGAGCGAACTCGGCCGCGTCCTGCCGGTTGGTCATGGTGTAGAAGAGGACCATGGCCAGGTCATAGACGAAATGCCCATAGACGCAGTCATCGAAATCAAAGAGGGTGAGACGGCCGTTTTCAGCGACGAAAAAATTACCCGGGTGCGCGTCCTGGTGTATCATGCCGTAGCTTTGATCGTCGCGCGGCAGCGCCTTTAGATGGCGCAGAACCTGGAAAAGTTTTTCTTCTACAGGCGGCTCCAACGGGGCCAGATAAACGTTCGCGGGATCGTCCCACGCCTGCCGCTGCCAGGCGGGATCGGCGACGGTGTATGTTTTGCTCAAGGCGTGAATGCGTCCCAGCAGACGGCCGTAGCTGTCGATCAGATCATCCGTCCAGCCGCCGATGTCCCACACATGCGCGCCCTGCGCGCGCACAAAAGCGCTGGCCAGGAAGCTGCCGCCGCGATCGCCTGATCGCGCGCGATCGCCTGATCGCGCGCGATCATCGGGGATCTCTTCCACCAGGCGATCATTCTGCGAGTGGATGGCGCGCGCCACGCCTGCGCCCCCGGCGGCGAGGAAGTTGATCCAATCGACCTCGCCGCGAATCAAGTCAGGCGTGCGCCGCCGGCTGTGCCCCAGGCGCAGGATATAATCTCCCCCACCCTGTTTGAAGGCGTAGATGAAGCTTTCAAAGCCGTCCAGCAGTTCGATATCGCCGGGGGCGATGCCGTAGCGGCGCCGCGCCTCGGCCAGAATCGCGTCGTTAAAACGGTCACGTATCTCTTTTTCCAAAACAGACTCCTTCGAAACAGCAGTGTAACGCGTCTCTGGAAACTTTCATGCGCGGTTGGGCGCTTTGCGCACAAAACAACGTGCCCACATGCCGGCGCCGATGGCGACCTTGGAAAGGCCCTGCTGCGCACGCCCTTTGCGCTGCCGCCACAGGGCACTATTGTATAATAACCGCGGACCAACCACCTTCGCCACCGGCAGAGCGCACAAGAAAGGGGCGTCACGATGATCGATCTCGCCGGACTGTCTCCCGAACAGCAGCCTCGCCACTTGTAAAGACAACGCTGGACGAGGGCAAGTACGCAAGGAGAAAAGATGAAACCAAGAATCAGTATGATCACGTTGGGCGTTGAGGACCTGGCAAGATCGGTGAAGTTCTATCGAGAGGGGCTGGGCTTTCCGCTGCGTGAGCCCACTTCCCCCGATGTCGCTTTCTTTCCGTTGAACGGCAGCTGGCTGGGGCTTTACGGCCGTGAAGCGCTGGCGGAGGATGCGACGGTGCCCGCGGAGGGGAGTGGTTTCGCCGCTTTTTCGCTGGCGCACAATGTCGCCTCGGAAGAGGAAGTGGATCAAGTTTTCGCCGCGGCCGCGGCCGCCGGGGCGACGCCGGTCAAGCGGCCGCAAAAAGTGTTCTGGGGCGGGTACTCCGGTTACTTCGCCGATCCGGACGGCCACTTATGGGAGGTCGCCTACAATCCCTTTTCCTGGATCGGGCCGGAAGACGCCTAGTAGGCGGGTCGAACGCGGCGCGCTTAGAGGGCGACGTCCACCCACACGAGCCGGTGGTCAGAGGCGGGGAAGGGGTCGACGCCCACCAGGTGAAAGAGGGGGTCGGCCGTCCGCGGCCAGAAGACGCCGCAGTCAACGATGGCCAGGTTTTTGCTGGGCAGCACGTAATCGACGCGCAGATTGCCCGGCGCGTGGGTGAAATCCTCTTCCGTCCCGTCGCTGAAATCGGCCGTATCGTGCGCCGGGTCCCCCTGGTGGCGCGTGTTGGCCAGCCCCTGCAGGCGCGCTTGCTCGACGCCGCCCGCGCTGCGGGGAACGACGCTGTTGTTGATTAAGGGGTGTTCCGTCAGCTGGCGCGCCGCGGCGGGCAGGCTGCCGCCGTCGACGGGATCGGCGTTCTGGTCGCCGGCGATCACAAAGCGCGCTCCGGCAGCCAATCCGCCTCTTTTGCCCGCGTCGTCGTAAATATAGGCGCTCCTGGCCGGGTCCACGTAATCGGCCCAAAAGCGGATCTCGTCATAATTGCGCTCGCGCAGGAGGGATTCCTGCGCTGTTCCCCCGACCAGGGGCGGCGTGGGGTGGCTGGCAAGGAGGTGCACCTCCTGCTCGCCGGCGAGGATGGGCAAGTCCCAATAGCTTTTTGAGGCGAGGCGCAGGATCGCGCGCTCCACCGGCGTCCAGCAGTCCGGCAGCAGCGCGCCGGGCATATCCATCCAGAGGAACTGCTGGAAAGTGCGCGCGCGGGCCATATCGAGGGGCAGCTTGCTGAGCAGGAGCATGGCGTACTGGCCGGGGAAGAGGCCGAAACCGAAGGCGTCGCCCGGCCCGCCGCGCCGGCCGTCTTTGTCGAGGTCAAAGCCGGAGTCGATGCCCGTGTTGGAAGGGGCGCTGAAGCGGTAGGGGTAGGTGATGGGCGCCGCGTCCCGCTGGCTGACGGAGAGGTAATTATCCTGGAACAAAGCGGCCGCCTGCCCCACCTCGTCGTAGTCGAATTCATTGATGAGCAGGACATCGGGCCGCACGCGCTGGATGATCTCGGCCACGGCGTGCGCCTGGACGTTTTCGACCGTTTCCAGGTCCTTGATCAGCTTTCCCGCCTCTTCGCGAAACAGGGAGATGTTGAACGTAGCGAAGCGAATCATCGAGGGAGCAATTGTTGATTGTTAACTGTTAATTGTCAATTGTTAATGGGCGGTGGCGGTCAGAAATGGGTAGGGGCTAATGGTATACTCTTGGTGAGGATCGAGGGTGATGCGTATGGTGCGGCGAGTTGAGATTTGGTGGGGCTTGCTCTTGTTAATGGGTGTTCTTTGCGCCTGCGCTGCTCCTCCTGCGCCGGTCGAACTGCCGCCGTTGCCGAATGGCGACGGCCTGCAGGCGGCGATCGACGAGGCGCTGGCCCAAGGAGCAGGGGCGCACGACCTGGGCATCTCCGCCGCCGTTATTGTCCCTGGCTACGCGCCCTGGGTGGGTGTGAGCGGCAGTTCCTATCCCGGCCAGCCGCTCACACCGGAGATGCTCTTTCATATGGGCAGCATCGCCAAGAACTTTGAAGCGGCCCTCGCTTTACAGCAGGCGCAGGAGGGAAAGCTTGATCTCGACGCGCCTCTTTCCACCTGGCTGCCACCGCTGCCCACTGTCGACCCACGCATTACGCCGCGTCAGCTGTTGAACCACAGCAGCGGCCTCTACAACGTTTTTGAGCATCCCGACTTCCCCTGGGTGGGGCCGGACGTGGCGTACGCGCGCGCATGGGAGCTGGAGGAGGTGTTTGCGCGTTTTGTCGGCGAGCCTTACGGTGCGCCAGGCGACGTGCAGTATTATTCCAGTACCAACTACCTGCTGCTCACGGCCATTCTGGAGCAGACGGGCGGCTTGCCGGTGCCGCAGCAGATCGAGCGGGGCTTTCTGCGCCCTCTGGGCCTGGAGAGCACCTTCGTGAGCATGGGCGCCCTGCCGCCGCCGCCCGCGCTCATCGCCCATCCTTGGATCGATATCGACGGCGATGGCCGTCTGGAAGACCTCAGCGGCACACCGCAAACGTGGATGGCCACGAGCACGCATCCCGTGCTCTACGCCACGCCGCTGGATATGGCGCGCTGGATGATGTTTCTCTATGGCGAGGGGCGCGTGCTGCCGCCGGAAGGGCTGCAGGAGATGCTGGCCGTGCCGCAAACGGCCGTTCCTGACCCCGGCGGCGGCAAATACGGGCTGGGCGTGATCGACTTCAGTGAGATTCTGGGCATGCTGGCGATCGGCCACGGTGGATCCGCTCTCGGCTACGCGGCGGGCGCCCTTTACCTGCCCGAACAGCAGATCGCGCTCGCCTGGGCGATCAACACAGGGGAAAGTCCGCCCGGGCTGGCGGAGGGCTTAATGAATGGTGTGTGGGAGGGGGTTCGTGGGCAGTTGGTGGTGAATCGTGAACGGTGAGCAGCGGGCAGTGAACGGTGGGTAGTGGGCGGCGAGCAGCTTTCAGCGGCCGGCTGGGAGGCTGACCGCTGAAAGCTGACTGCTGACCGTTACTTCGCCAGGATGAGCGGCAAGAAAATCTCTTCGAGATAGGAAACGAGGCCGGTCCAGTAGCCGGCGAGCAGGGAATGATTCGCGCTGCTCATTTCTCCGACGGCGGGCTGGCCTGCGGTGGCCATGATCGTGTAGGAGGCGCTGCTCATCGTCGCTCCGCCATTGGCGACCACGTTCCAGGAAAGATCAGAAGCCTGGATCTCGGCCGCTGCGCGGGGCACGGCCGAGATCAATAGGGCCGAGCCGATCAGGATGAGAAAGAGGACGAGCAGCAGTTTTCCATTGTGCTTGAGCATCATCATCTCCTCCTGCCTACTGCCCGCCGAGCATGACCCAGGCCCGGCCGTTTTGGGCAGCGCTCATCAGACGGCCGGTGGATGCGTCCGCCCCGTCAAGCTGTTCACCGAGGGCCCTCTGGGCATTGCTGCCGACGTTGGCCTGCACGAGCCCCTGGACGGCGACGGTGAGGAAGCCGCCGGCCTCGGCCGTGCCCCCCGCGGCGTCAAACCCGCCGACCTGCGCGCCATAGCGGTCGCTGATCGGTTCGCGGCTCATGGCGCTCTGGGCGACGCCGATGACGGCATCGTCTCCCGCCCGCGCCTTGCGCACCTGCATGACGGGCACAGCCAGCTCGGCGTCCAACTCGACGCCCAGTAAGGTGACGTAGTCGCCGGCCGCTATCGCCTCACTGCCCGCATTGAGGGCGAAATAGGCGAGTGTGCATCCGGTGCAGCCGCCGTTGACTTGGATGCCTGCCGGGCTGTCGAAGACGGCGGCATAGTAAACGGTGCCCTTGACATACATGCCGCGGTAATTCTCAGAGCGGACAATGGCCCCGTAAGCGCCCGTGTAGGGGGGCGTTGTCTGCTGACCGCCGCCGGCGATGGCCGTCAACGCGGCGACCTTGTCGCGCGCGTTTCCAGCCGGCGCGGCGCGGTTTACGGCGAGCAGCCCGTGACCGCCCGTGACCGAGGCGTCGCTGTTCAGGACGGTCAGCGCGGCGCCGACGTCATTGAAGCCGGCATAGCTTTTGTCAAGGGTGCGCGCCCCCTGCACCACCGCCCCGGGGGCGAGGCTGAAGGCGAAGGGGGATCCGGTCAGCTTTTGCCGCGGCGTCAGCGTTTCCCCCTCGACGGTGACCTCCATCCACGCCGGCTGGGCGAAAATCTGGGGATCGAGATCGACGCCCGGGCCAACGGCCGTCGTGAAGAGCCCGTTCTTGACGGGGATCGTCTGCGTCTGGCTGTAGACCTCGCTGCTGCCGGTGGCCACGTGGTAGATGCTGTAGGTCATCTCGTAATCGCCGTCGGGCACCGGTTTCCCGGCGTCATCGAGCAGGCGCCCTTGATAACTGTATTCAGGCAAGAGCGGGGTTCCGGCGCAGGCGGTGATCAGCAGGGCGATCAGGGGCACAGCGAATAAGAAGAATTTGGCATAACGGACGGACATAGACATGCTTGCCTCCTTTAAGGCGGCACGGGCGTGCGGCCTTAGAAAGTAAAGAAAACAACAGTTGCGGATATTATTGTACCATAAACGGTAAACGCCCCTCCCCCGCAGCATCGCCGCAGCAGAATTCATTCTGCCGCTAGCTATGCAAATAGGCTGAAACATGTTTTTGGAAGCGTCTATTAACGGTGCTTTGCCAGGGGGGCGCTTATGCTACGGTTATATGGATTTAACGCTGTCAGTAAAGGAAAGGGGCATGAACGAAGGATCATCAAGGGTGCGTGTATGGATGAAGCGTATTGGGCTGGGTTTGCTGGCGGTGCTGCTTGTTTTGGTCATTGGCCTGGCAGGCGTGTTTCTTTATGATGCTGTTTGGGGGCCGAAGACGGCCGATGTGGCCAATGTGCGTTTCAGCGACGGGGGCGGCGGGGAGTTGATGGGGTATCTGGCGCGGCCGGCGGAGGCGGGGGTGTATCCGGCGGTGCTGCTGATTCATGAATGGTGGGGGCTGAACGAGGGGATCCGCGTCCTGGCGGACGCGCTGGCAGAGGAAGGGTATGTCGTGCTGGCGGCGGACGGGTATCGGGGGCAGGTGGCGAGCACGATCCCGCGCGCGCTGTGGCTGCGGCTGACGACGCCGACGGAGCAGGTGGAGGGGGATATGGATGCGGCGCTGGCGCATCTGCTGAGCCTGGAAGGGGTGGACCCAGAACGGGCGGCCTCGATGGGCTTCTGCTTCGGCGGGGGGCATTCCTTGCAGCTGGGGCTGCGGCAGTCGGAGAATTTGGCGCTGACGATTTTGTATTATGGCGCGGTGGTTACGGAGCCGGCGCTGCTGCGGCCGCTGACGGATGGGCAGCCGGTGTTGGGCATTTTTGCCGAGGAAGACAACACGATCTTTCCGGAAGAGGTGCTGGAGTTTGAGGCGGCGTTAAACAGCCTGGAAATCGAGAATGAGATCACGATTTATGCGGACGTGGGACATGCGTTCTTGACGGAGGAGAATTATGACCAGCCGGGCGCGGCGGGGGAGGCGTGGCAGCAGACGCTGGCCTTCTTGGCGGAGAATTTCGGGGCGGGGGAGTGAACGTGAGATAGGAGATTGGGCGATCGATAGTTGAATCTTCTCTATCTCTTCGAGGCGCGCTTTGTCACCCTCGACCCGCGCCGCCGTATCGCGCGCGTCTTGACTGCCTGCTCGTCCTCACCGGCGATTACAAGGTGCTCGACTTCGTGCTCTTGGAGCGGGATTTAGCCAAAGGGAAAGGGTCAAACGCTATTATCATTTATTGCCCAAAGTGATAACAACTGCTACACTTACGCGCATAAGTGATAATGATGTTGGCCAAGCCGCGCAGGTTCTGAAACCTGTTTCGCGGTCCAAGGCAGCTCGCAAGAGCTGCGAGGTTTATAACCTATGCAGCTTGAAGCACACCAGAACAGCAGTGCGGGGCGCCTCGTGCGCCATGCCAACGGATACTGGGCCTTTGTGCCCCACCCGTTGCCGCCGTACATTGACTGGTCGCCGGCACTCGTCTCCGCCCTGTCTGAGGCCGACCGCGCCCTCGGCCGGCTGGCCGGTCTCGGACAGTCGCTGCCTAACCCCCAGCTGTTAAGCAAACCATTCATGCGCCGCGAGGCGGTGCTCTCCTCGCGTATCGAGGGCACACGTGCCACCGTCGCCGATCTCTACACCTACGAAGCGGTGCAGCTGACGCTCTTCGATCTGCCCGACGACGTGCGCGAGGTCGGCAACTACGTGCGCGCGCTCAACTACGGCCTGGCGCGCCTGGATAACTTTCCCTTCAGCCTGCGCTTCATCCGCGAGCTGCACAGGGAGCTCATGCAGGGTGTGCGCGGTGAGCAATGGACGCCGGGGGAGTTCCGCAGCTCGCAAAACTGGATCGGCGGACCGCGCAGCACGCTGGCTAACGCCGATTACGCCCCTCCGCCGCCGGCGGAAATGGGGGAAGCGCTGCGCGAATTGGAACAGTTCATGCACGTCGAAGCAGATCTGCCGCCGCTGGCGCGCATCGCCCTGATCCATTATCAATTTGAAGCGATCCATCCTTTCCTCGACGGCAATGGGCGCGTCGGCCGTTTGTTGATCAACCTCCTGCTCTATGCCTGGGAGCTGCTGCCCCAACCCTTGCTCTATATCAGCGCCTATTTCAATGCCCAACGCTCCGCCTATAACGAGGGCCTCATGGCCGTCAGCCGCCAGGGCGCCTGGGAAGCATGGCTGCTTTTCTTTCTGGAAGGGGTGCGCGCGCAGTCATTAGACAGCGTCCGCCGCATCTTGCGCCTGCAGGCACTGCAGGAGAGCTATCGCGCCCAGTTCCAGACATCGCGCGCTTCAGCGCGGCTCTTGCAGGCGGTGGACGCGCTCTTTGAACAGCCGGTCTTTACCGTGCACCAGCTGGCAGATCGCCTGGGGGTGAATTACCCCACAGCGCTGCGTTATATTAACCAGCTGCTGGAGAAGGGCATCTTGCGCGAAGTTACCGGTCGCGCGCGTGACCGCGTCTTCTCGGCCACGGCCATCGTCGAGGTGGTCTCTGAATGATGAAAATCACTAACACGCTCCGTGAACTTTACGCTGAGCAAGGCCTCCTTCCCGCAGCGGACGAAGATCGCCCATCCGCCGCGCGCCTTACGCGGGATGATCTGCATCTGGTTTGTTTTGAATATAGCGGCGACTAAGTCTAAGGGTTACGGGAGAGAATAATGGACCATCCATTTGAAGTAGGTGAGGCATATCGCGACCGCAACGGCCGTTACCAGGTGCTGGCGATCGAGGCGCCGAAGATGCGTGTGCGCTATGCGGACGGCAGTACGGCGGTGGTGACGATTTCTGTCCAGGCGCTGGCCTGGGGCATGTGGCAGAATATGCCGGAGCCGCCGCCGCCGCCGGTGACGAAGAGCGCGCCGCGCAAGGGGAGGCAGCAGACGGGCGGGAGAGCGCCGAAGATTAGTAAACAGGAGAGGTTGATCGCCGAGATCTTGAAGGAGGATACGGCCGTGCGTGAAATCTTGACGCGGCTGGTGATCCCGCCGGGCCAGATCGCGCTTTATCGCCATTTCCTGAAGCATCCCGACGATTATTTTTCGCAGCAGGATATCGCCGATGCGGTGCGCGGTGGGGATGTGGAGAGCGAACGGGGTGTTTTCATGGCTTTTGGACGGCGGATTGGCGAAGCGCCTGATGCGCGCGTCTCTTCTCTGAAGCCGCGGAACAGCTTGTTTTTTGAGCGGAAGCAGGGGGACGGGAAGACGCTTCTGAGAATTCGGCCGCGCGTGGTGGAGATTTTTCAGTCGTACGCGCAGTTTTATGCGTTTTTGATGGAGGACGACCGTTCGTGGCTGCCGGAGGCGTTCGGCACGCCGCATTGGGAAGATACGCCGGAAGTGCAGCGGCGGCAGATGGCGTTTTTTGGCTTCGATGATCCGGCGGGCGGCGCTGGGGGGTGAGTGGGGATTGGGCGCGGGGAGCGGAGCCGCTAGTTTTCGTTGGCTGTTTCCCCCTGTTCTAACAGGCTGTCCAGCGTGGTCTCGATGCCGGCCGTTTTTTGGGCCATGACGAGCCCCCACTCTTCTATGAGGCGCTGTCTGAGCGTGCGCAGGACGTTGGTTTCGTCGAGGCTGTAGGAGCCTTTCGCGTTTTTGCGCGCCTGCATGTCGCGAATGAGGCAGGCGATCTCTTGCGGCGAGTTTTCGCGCAGCACGCCGCGCATACGATTCTTACGCACGATATGGTCTGAGGACATCTCTTCCGGCGGGCAGCGCAGCACATTGATGGCCAGCTCGAACTCTTCGCGCGTGGCGATGGGGCGCATCGTGTCGCTGTCTATTTGGTCCACGGGCACCCAGTAGGTGCTGTCCGAGGTCTGGATCTTGAAGTACTGTACTTCTGCGCCGCTGATGCACTTCTCTTCGACGTCTTTGATCTGGCCAATGCCATAATGGGCATGGACGAGCCAATCTTCTACCGCATACATGTGAGTGGTTTCCATCAATGATCTCCTTGAATCATGATCAAACTTTGACTGCCGCAAGCTGGGCCTGGCACCTTAGCGGGCCGCCCGCTGCCGGCTCAGGGGGTGACTTGGTCGGGGCGGCTTGCGGCGAGATATGGGCTGCGCCTGCGCTCCTGAATGACGCGCCAGCCCGGCCTGCCAGCGTACGCTGTTTTGTTGTTTGCATCGCGGGCGAAGCGGCGAGGAAGTGAGGATATCATCAAACTTATGAACCTTATTTTACCGCAAATGGGGGTGTTTGTCGAAGGGAGCGCAGGGCGCGCTTTGCGCGCAAAACAATGTGCCATATTGTCTCACGTGCCGGCGATGAGGGGCAGCAGCGCATGCTTTTCCAGCAAGAGGATGTGGCGCGTGGAGAGGATGAGGCTGTAGCCGTCATGGGCGAGCAGGCGCGGTTCGCCGTCCGCGGCGAGAGCGAGATGGAGATCGCCTTCGCTGTGCCAGCCGGGATACTCGACGTGCCAGCGGCCCCCCTGATCCCGTCCCTCATAGGTGTGCCCGCCGCCGCTGCTGCCGTAAGCGATGTGCACGCGCCCGCCGCTGCCGGCGATGATGGCGGCTTCTCCCTGCCAGAAGATGGGGTCGTCCCAGGCGAGGATCTCTTCGCTGTCGAGGTAGCGCGTGAGCCACACGCCGCCGCGCCGTTCGGCGAAGTGCAGGGAACTGTAGTAGAAGGGGTATTTGGGGTTGCCGGTTGACTCAGCTTCGCTGTAGAGGAAGTAGGGGGCATCATCGGCGTCGAGGGCGAGGCCGGCGATGGCGGGGAAGGGCAGGGATTCGGCCGTCCAACGGCCGTCCGCCTGGCGCACGGCGTAGATGGATCCGGCACCCCCCGTGTAGGCGACGTGGGGCTGGTCCCCGCTGTCAAGGGCGAACCGCGCGCGGCGCACGGCCGTGTTGGACCCGCCCACGTATTCGCTGTGCCACGTTTCTCCCTGACGCCAGCGATAGAGGATGCGGCCGCCTTCGACGCTGATCAGGCGCGGCTCGTCGTCGCGCCCGATGCGCAAGGCGAGCTCCTCTCCCGCAGGGCCCACGATCTGTTCGTGCCATTGGCCCTCTTCATGCAGGCTGACGCGCAGCTCACCGGCGGCGCCGGTATAGGCGATGTGCGGCCGGCGGTGCGAATCGACGGCGATGTCCAGCTGCAGCTGGTGTGCGGGGACAGTGGCGATTCTGTTCGGCGGCCCACGCGCCCGTCTGGCCGGTGCTCCAGGACAAGGAGCCGCTCTCCTCTTCGTGGTAGAGGAGGTGCGCCGTGCCGCCGTCGGCGAGGGCGAGGGCGCTGCGGCCGCCGACACGCCTGGGTACGGCGGGGGTGCTGATCTGCCACGCCCCGCTGCCATTGGTGGCGTAGTGCAGATCGGCGGAGAGGGAGGCGATGTGCGCCGCGTCCGCTTCGTCGAGGACGAGGGTGTTGTGCCAGCCGGCGTAGGGGGCCGCCTGCACCGGCTCCGCTGACCAGTGCGCGCCGTTGAGGATGGCATAGGTCTGCGCGGACTCGGCGCCGTAGACGGCATGGGGACGGCCGCCGCTGTCTATGGCCAGGGCGGGATAGACACCGGCAGGGGCCACGGGCATCGTCTGCCAGCCGCCGCCGTCCTCATGGACGTAGGTCAGCCGCCCTTCGTCGCAGTGATCGCTGAATAGGGCGTGAACTTCGTCGTTCGCGCCAAGGGCCAGCGCTTTGCCAACGATGAGGCAGCCGGTGGCGAGCTCTTCCTGCTGCCAGGCGCCCCCTTTCTTGCGCGCCAGCAGCAGCGCTTCTGTTCCCGTCCCCGGTTGCTCCTGGTTGTAGAGGATGAGCGGCTGATCTTGGCTGTCGAGGGCGATGGCGGGCGGCCCGGCGGCGTGTTCAGCGGCGGCTGTTTCGGCCGTCCAGCCGGCGGCCGTGTGCCGCACGTAGAGGAGCGAACCGCGTTCGTGGCGGCCGGGCGCGGCAACGATATGGACGCGGCCGGCGCTGTCCAGGGCGAGCGATAGCGATGCTATGGGCCAGCCAACGCGCAGCGGGGCGTCGACCGGCGCCCAGGTTCCGTCCGCGCGGCGCGTGCGCAGCGTGATTCGCTGGTCAAGCGCGTCGACAATGTAGAGCGTGCCCGCTTCGTCAATGGCGACCACGGCCGCGCGATAGCCGGTGTGCGCGGCGTCGACTGTTTCTGTGCGCCAGGCGGCGCCGTCGAACCAGGCGTGCAGCAGCTGTTTGTTGCCGTAGACGATGTGCGGACGGCCGTCGGGGTCGAGGGCCAGCGCGGGGGCAGCGAGGGTCAACAGCTGAACGCCGGGGACAACCACTTCGTCTTCCCAGACGGGAAAGGGCGTGGGATCTATATCGAAAGCGGCGGCAGCCGGAAGGCCGGTGGAGAGAAGAAGAACGATGAAAAGTGCGAGCCCTGCTAGCCGGGTAGTCATGACGGCACCTCCCTAGTTGAGGATAGTATAAAACAGGCGGGCAGGCGTGGTCAATGGAGTGGAGGATGGTGGCGATGGGGGGTGAATTGCCGGGGCGGTTGGATTGTTGTACAATTTTGACATATATAAATATTGTATCAACAATGGAGCGGACCATGGGTATCGGCGTGATTGAGGCCTTTAACTTTGAACCGGGGGGCGCGGCGGCGGCGGCGCCGTTGATGCGCGAGAGACTGCCCGAGACGCGCTGCTGGCCGGGGTGCGAGGGCGTTTACCTGGCGGTGAATGAGGCGGACGCCGACCAGCTTTTTCTGGTCCAAAAATGGACGAGCCGCGGTGACTACGACCGCTACCGGGAGTGGGTGATGGGTCAGCCGCATATGCAGAGGATCCTGTCGTTTTTGGGTGGGGAGATGAAGACGACTTATCTGAAAGACAGTGAGGGGTGAGCAGTGGGCAGTGAGCAGTAAGCAGTGGGCGGTGTGTGACCCGTCCTGAATAGAGAGCGCCCTGATATGGGCAATCTGAAATCCGCAATCCGCAATCCCTACGTTCGCCCCTGCTCCGCCGTTCGCTTATAATTCCTGCCGATAGGTAAGCAGCGACTGCGGATTTGCTTGAGGAGGCACGGGCATGAGCAAGGACACCCTACTGGCTGAGTTTTTGAACGATTTGGGGAAGCAGGTCGATCCTGAGGGGGCGGGTGTCCTGCGCACGGACGAGGTGAGCCGCATCCTTTACAGCACGGATGCCAGCATTTATCGCGTGATGCCGCATGGGGTGTTGTTCCCGCGCACGGCCGAGGATGTGCAGGCGGCGGTGGAGTTGGCGGCGCAGTATGAAGTGCCTTTGCTGCCGCGCACGGGGGGCAGCAGCTTGGCCGGCCAGGCGGTGGGGGAAGCGCTGGTGATGGACTTTACGCGCCATATGGACCAGGTGCTGGAGTTGAATGTGGAAGCGGGTTGGGTGCGCGTGCAGCCGGGCATCGTGCTCGACGCGCTGAACATCTACCTGCGGCCGCACGGCCTGCAGTTTGGGCCTGATCCGGCGAGCAGCAACCGCGCGGCGATGGGCGGCATCGTCTCCAACAACTCCACGGGCGCGCACTCGATCCTCTACGGCATGACGGCCGATCACGTGCTGGAAGCGAACGTGCTGCTCGACGACGGCTCGCCGGCGCATTTGCGTCCCCTGGAATGGGGCGGCGGCAATGGGGCCACGGAGCTGGATCGGTATCTGGGCAAGGCGGGGCGCGAGGGGGAGATTTACCGCCAGATGCACGCGCTGGTTAGCGACGCCGCCAACCAGCAGACGATCGTGGCGGGTACGCCGCGCCAGTGGCGGCGCTGCGGCGGCTATAATTTGGACCGCCTGGTGCATGATCCCGCCCTGACCTGGCAGTGGCCGCCTGATGGGCGCTTTAACCTGGCGCGCCTGATCAGCGGCGCCGAGGGCACGCTGGCGGTGATCAATGATGTGACGCTGAACTTGGTGCCCCTGCCGGCAAAGACGGCGCTGGCCATCGTCCATTTTGATGATCTGGCGACGGCGCTGTCGGCCGTGCCCGCCATGCTGGAAGTGGAGCCGGCGGCGGTGGAGCTGCTGGACAACCTGGGGCTGCGGCTGTGCAGCGCGGTGCCGGAGTATGCGCGCCTCTTGCAGACCTTCTTGCACGGCAGTCCCAACTGCGTGCTGATCACCGAGTTTTATGGGGAGACGGAGGCGGAGCTGCACGGCAAGGTGGCGCGGCTGGAGCAGCAGCTGGCGAAGCAGCAGGCGGGGGCGACGGCGGTGACGCGGGCCTTCGATCCGGCGCTGCAGGCGAATGTGTGGACGGTGCGCAAGGTGGGGTTGGGCTTGTTGATGTCGATCAAGGGGGACCACAAGCCGATCCCGTTCATCGAGGATGCGGCGGTGCCCCCGGAGCATCTGGCGGCGTATGTGACGAAGGTGGAGCAGTTCTGTAATGAGCTGGGCAGCGACGTCGCTTACTACGCGCACGCCAGCGCGGGCTGTATCCATATCCGGCCGTTGATTAACGCCAAGCAGGCGGCGGAGGTGGCCAAGATGCCGCAGATCATCGATTTCGCCGTCGATCTACTGCACGGTTATGGCGGGTCGCTTTCCAGTGAACATGGGGACGGCCGGGCGCGCAGTTGGATCAATGAACGTTTCTTCGGCCCTGAGCTGTACGCGCTTTACCGGCAGGTGAAGGGGATTTTTGACCCGCAGGGCATTTTTAATCCGGGCAATATCGTGGACGCGGGCGCGATGACGGAGAATCTGCGCTACGGGCCAGAGTACGCGGCGATCCAGCTCACGCCTTATCTTGATTTCAGCTCTGATATGGGCTTCGATCGCGCGGTGGAGATGTGCAACGGGGCGGGCATCTGCCGCAAGCGCACGACGGGCACGATGTGCCCCAGCTTCATGGCCACGCGTGAGGAAGAGCACAGCACGCGCGGGCGCGCTAATTTGCTGCGCGCCGCTCTTTCCGGCGCCCTGCCGCCGGAGGCGCTGACGGGCGAGCGGCTGTACGCGGCGATGGACCTCTGTATTGAGTGCAAGGCGTGCAAGGCGGAGTGCCCGTCGGCGGTGGATATGGCCAAGATTAAGTTTGAATATCTCGCCCATTATCATGAAGCGCACGGCGTCTCCCTGCGCACGCGCCTCTTCGCCCATATCGGCGGTTTGAGCGCCCAGGGCGCGGGTCTGCGGGCGCCGCTGGCCAACTGGGCTGTGCACAATGGGCTGACTTATTTCCTGCGGCCGCTGTTGGGCATTACGAATAATCGCCCCCTGCCTATTTTGTCGACGACGCCGCTGCCGGGCTGGTTTAAGAAGCATACCAAGGGGCAGAACGGCAAAGGGGCCAAGGGGCAGAAGCGGGATCGCGTCGCTCTGTTCCATGATCCCTTCACCAACTACAATGCGCCGGAGGTGGGCGTGGCCGCCGTGGAGTTCCTGGAAGCGGCGGGATATGAGGTGTTGTGGCCGGATCATAGGGGGGATGGACGGCCGTTTATTTCCAAGGGGCTGGTGAAGGAGGCGCGGCGGATGGCGGACGAGACGCTGGCCGTGCTGGCGCCCCTGGCTGAACAGGGCATTCCCATCGTCGGTCTGGAGCCGAGCAGCCTGCTTTCGCTGCGTGACGACTATTATTATCTGCTCCCTGACGACGCGCGCGTGCCCCTCGTTGCCGAGCACGCGTATACCTTCGAGGAGTTCGTGGCCCAGCTGGCCGAGGATGGGCAGCTTTCCGTGACCTTTACGGAAGAGGCGCAGCATATCCTGCTGCACGGCCACTGCCACCAGAAAGCGCTGGTGGGCACCGGGCCGGCCGTGCGCGCGCTCACACTGCCGCCCAACTATACGCTGACGGAAGTCGATTCCGGCTGCTGCGGCATGGCGGGATCCTTCGGCTACGAGGCGGAACATTACGAGATATCGATGCGCATGGCGGAACACCGTTTGCTGCCGGCCGTGCGCGAAGCGGAGGCGGAGACACTCGTCGTCGCCGCGGGCATCAGCTGCCGCCAGCAGATCAAACATGGCGCCCGCCGCCAGGCGCTCCATCCCGCGCAGGTCCTGCGCGCGGCACTGGTTCTCTAGAGAGAATCCAGCGGTCACTGATCAGTGGTCAACTGACCGCTGATGGTTGCTTGCTGCTTGCCAAGAACAACAATGCAATCAACAGAAAGACAAGTACTGCCCATTATTTCCGCAGGCGTGGTCATCGGCCTCTTACAGCTGTTCATGGCCCTCTCTTTCGCCGCCCTCATCTTCTCCGGCGCTCTGAGCGCCTATATCGCCGAGGGCATCGGTCTGGCGATCATGGGCACGATTGTTGCCGGCGTGATCATCGCCGTTTTTACTTCGCTGCCGGGGACGGTTGGCGGCAGCCAGGGCGTGCCCGCGGCGATCACGGGCGTCATGGCCGCGTCTATCGCCGGATCCGTCGCTTCCTCCGGCGGAAGCGGCGTGGAAAGCTTCATCACCGTCGCGGCGGCCATCGCCGTGACCACACTGCTCACGGGCCTCTTTTTCTGGGGGTTGGGCCGTTTCCAACTGGGCGGCCTCGTGCGCTTTCTACCCTACCCTGTCGTCGGCGGCTTTCTGGCGGGCACCGGCTGGCTGCTCGTCACAGGGGCGCTGGGCATGATGGTCGACCTGCCCAGCGGGCTCGGCCGTTTCCCCCTCCTCTTCCAGGCGGATGCCCTCATGCGCTGGCTGCCGGGCGTCCTCCTGGCCCTGGCGATGCTTCTGGCCACACGACGCAGCGATCATTTCTTGATCCTGCCCGCATTCATGATCGGCGCGCTGCTGCTTTTCTTCGCCGCAGCGCGATTGAGCGGGATATCGCCGGCTGAGCTGGGAGCGCAGGGCTGGCTGCTGGGTCCTTTCCCTGAGGGGGGCGTGCTCTGGCGGCCGTTAACGCCGGCGGCGCTGGCGCAGGTCAACTGGGGCGCGATCCTGGCCCAGACGGCCAATATCATCGCTATTATGGCCGTGAGCGCTGTCAGTTTGCTGCTCAACGCGGGAGGGCTGGAGCTGGCCACGAATCGTGACTTGGAGGTCAATCACGAGCTGCAAGTCGCCGGCGTGGCCAATCTGGCGGCCGGCCTCGGCGCCGGGCTGGTTGGTTACAAGCAGCTGAGCCTCTCCACGCTTCATTTCAAACTGGGAGGAAGCAGCCGCCTGTCGGGCGTGATCGCCGCCGGCGTGTGCGCCGTCGTTTTGATAGCCGGCGGGTCTGCGCTGGCCTATTTTCCGAAAATGGTGGTCGGCGCGCTGCTGCTTCTGCTGGGCTTCAACTTCCTCTTCGATTGGGTCATCGCCGGCCTCTTTCGCCTGCCCAAGATCGATTATGCGATCGTGCTCGTCATTCTTGTCGTCACCATCATCGCCGGTTTTCTGGAAGCGGTGGCCCTGGGCTTGCTGCTGGCCGTGATCCTCTTTGTGGTCAGCTACAGCCGGGTCGACGTGGTGCGCCATGAATTGAGCGGGGGATCGTATCAGAGCCGCGTCACGCGGCCGCGCGTGCATGGCCAGGCGCTGGCGGCGCTCGGTGAACGGCTCTATATCTTGCAGCTGCAAGGCTTCATCTTCTTCGGCACGGCGAACAACCTGCTCAACCAGCTGCGCGCGCGCATTCAGGACCCGCAGCAGGAAAAACCGCAGGCTATCGTGCTTGATTTTCAGCGCGTTACCGGACTGGATTCCACGGCCATGCTCAGTTTCACGCGCATGAAGCAGATGGCGGAGAATGAGGAGATCACGCTGGCCATTACCTCGCCGAACGCGCGCGTGCTCAGCCAGTTGGAACAGGGCGGCCTTGCTGATGAGGGCGAAACCGTACGCTTTTTTGAAAGCTTGGATCAGGGGGTGGAGGTGTGTGAGAATCAGCTTCTGGCCTGGGCGCAAATAGATAAAGATGAGGCGCCTTCTTCGTTGGTAAACCAACTGCAAGAGATCCTGGCCGCGGGCGCGGATGCCGCCGCGGGGGAGCATGCCGTACTGCAAGATCTCTTGCAGCATATGACGCTTGTTGAGGTGGAAGCGGAGCAACTGTTGATGGCCGAGGGGCAGGAAGCGAACGATGTCTATTTCGTCGATTCGGGCTTGGTGACGGCGCAGATCTGTCGCCCGGGCCAGGCGCCCATTCGCCTGGAGACCTCGGGAACGGGCAGTGTGATCGGCGAAATCGGCTTCTATTTGGGACAGGCACGAACAGCCGACGTGATCGCCGATACGCCGGGGCGAGTTTATCGTCTGTCCACGGCCGATCTGCAGAAGCTGGAAGAGACAAACCCGGAGGCGGCTTCGCTCCTGCACCAGATCATTGTCCACCTCCTGGCCGATCGCGTGATTCGGCTGACGAACGCGGTGAAGGCGTTGGAACGGTGATTGATTGTCAATTACGAATTATCAGACGTCAACGGGCGCAGCGGACGCTTGACGCGTTTGGCGTATAGGGTCAGGGTGCAGGGTCGATGAAATCTAAGACCGAGGCAGCGCAGCCGGACGGGCAGCGATGGGGCCTCAGCGCACGCAATGGCGTGCCCAGCTTTTCATCCGGGCTGGTTATCGGCATCCTGGAGGTGGCCCTGGCCATCTCCTTCGCGGCGCTCATCTTTAGCGGGCCGCTGGCCGCCTATGTTCCCTTTGGCATTGGCTACGCGCTGGCCGGGGCGATCATTGGCGGCGCCCTGATCGCTCTCTTTACCTCTCTGCCGGGGCTTATTGGCGGCAACCAGGATGTGCCGGCGGCGATCATGGCTTTGATGTCCGTGGCCATCGTGGAAATGATGCCTGTCTCGGCGACGACCGAAGAAGCGTTCATCACCGTTACCGTGGCGATCGCCCTGACGACGCTGCTCACCGGCCTTTTCTTCCTAGCCACGGGCTATTTTCGACTAGGGGATATGGCCCGCTTCTTGCCCTATCCGGTGGTCGGTGGCTTTTTGGCGGGGACGGGCTGGCTGCTGATCACGGGCGCCGTGAGCCTGCTGGCCGAGCTGCCCGTCGAGCTTTCACAGCTGCCGGCGCTGTTTACGGCGGACGTCCTCTGGCGCTGGCTGCCGGCGCTGCTGCTGGCATTGCTGATCATGCTGCTGATGAACCGTTTTGATCATTACCTTTTACTTCCTCTTCTGCTCCTCATTTCTCTGCTGGCTTTTTTCATCGTTGGTTGGGCGGCCGGCTTCAGCCCGGCGGACCTGAGCGCCGGCGGCTGGCTGTTGGGCCCCTTTGCTGGCGAGGGGCTGTGGAGACCGCTTGCGCCGGCCGATCTGGCGGTCGTTTACTGGCCGGCTATTTTGCGGCAGGCGGCGGGCATCGTGACCATTATGCTGGTGGGTACGGTGAGCCTGCTGCTAAACGCGAGCGGCGTCGAACTGGCGGTAAATGAAGATGTTGATCTGGACAGGGAGCTGCGGGCGGCGGGCATCGCTAACCTGTTCAGCGGTCCGGCAGCGGGAATAGTGGGGTTTCAGCAGTTAAGTCTCTCTGTGCTGAACTTTAAGCTGAAAGCGAACACGCGTCTGACGGGGCTGGTGGGGGTGGCTGTTTGCCTACTGGCCCTGCTGGAGGGCGCGCAGCTGCTCGCTTTCTTCCCCAAGATGATCGTCGGCGCGCTCTTGTTTTTGCTGGGGCTCTCTTTTATCGTTGAATGGGTCGTTGACGGCTGGGCGAAGATGCCGCCGATCGACTACGCGATCCTGATCGTGATTTTACTGGTGACGGCGCTGGTGGGTTTTTTCGAGGCGGTGGGGCTGGGGCTGCTGCTGGCGGTCATTCTTTTCGTGGTTGGCTACAGCCGGGTGGAGGTGGTGCGCCATGCGCTTTCCGGGGCGACGGTTCATAGCCGTGAGGTGCGCTCGCGGGATGAGGCGAATCTGCTGGCTGCGTATGGGGAGGAGAGCTATATTCTGCAGCTACAAGGGTTTGTTTTCTTCGGCACGGCCGATTCACTGCTCAAGCAAGTGCGGCAGCGCCTCCATGACGAACAGAAAGCGCCGCTGCGGGCGGTCTTTTTCGATCTGGACTATGTGAACGGCCTGGACACAACAGCGATGATTAGCTTCAGCAAGATGCGGGCGATGGCTGAGTCGTCGGATTTTGCGCTGGTTTTCTGTGGGGCGAATCAGCGGATGCGCAAACAGCTGCAGCAGGGCGTGCCGGGCGGTGAGGAAGCGGCCGTGTTTTATTTCGACAGCCTCGATCGTGGCCTGGCCTGGTACGAGAACCACCTGCTCGACCGCCTGACTGGCGGAGGGACGTGTGAAGGGGGAGAAGGGGCGGACCCGGCGGCGCTGTTCAGCCGGCAAATAGTGGAGATTCTGCGCGCGGAGCATCTTGTTGTCGAACGGGAGCAGTGGGCCGCCATCCAGTCGCTGAGCGACGCCTTTGAGCGGATCGAAGTGGCCGCGGGGACTGAGATAATCAGGCGTGGGGAGCCGGCGGATACGCTCTATTTTCTGGCCGCGGGAAAGACGACGGCGCAGCTGACGCTGCCTGAGGGGCGCGTTGTCCGTTTGGAAACGGTGGGCAGCGGTTGGATCGTGGGCGAGATCGGCTTTTTCCTGGGCGGCCAGCGCACGGCCGATGTCCTGGCTGAAGAAGAAAGCGTTCTCTTCCGGCTGACACGCAAGGCGTTGGCGCACCTGGAGGAAACAGATCCGGCCGCTGCCTCTCTGCTGCGCCGGTTTGTGGCCACGCTTCTTGCTGAGCGAGTCACGCGGTTGACGAATATGGTCAGGGCGCTGGATCGGTGATCAATAGGGAATGGGGGACGGGCGCAGCAGCAAATTCATATCCGCTATCTGCACTCCAGGGGACAGAGATCATAAAATGCGGTAAGATTTTTGCTGGACGCTTTTTTGATATAGATTGTGGAGGGATAGTCCTATGCAGTATCGCAGAATGGGCCGTACAGGGCTCAAGGTATCGGAACTTTGCCTGGGCACCATGACTTTTGGCCATGGAACCGGTGAGAAAGAGGCCACAGAGATGGTCTACCGCTGCTTCGACGCCGGTATCAATTTCTTTGACACGGCCGATGCTTATGGCAGCGGGGACTCGGAAGTGCTGCTAGGGAAGGCTCTGAAGGGGCGCCGCCGCGAGGCGATTGTTGCCACCAAGTTTTTTAACCCCATGGGTCCGGGCCCCAATGATTCGGGCATGTCGCGCGTGCATGTTATGCAGGCTCTGGAAGACAGTTTGCGGCGCTTACAGATGGATTACGTCGATCTTTTCTATATTCACCATGTAGATATCGAGACGCCAATGGAGGAGATGTTGGTCGCGCTTAATGACCTGGTTCGCCAGGGGAAGGTGCGCTATATCGCCTGCAGCAACTACGAAGCGTGGCGGTTGGCCACTGCGTTGGGCATTAGCAATGGCCTGAATATGGCACGCTTCGAATGCTACCAGCCGCAGTACAGCCTTGTCGTGCGTGATATTGAACAGGAATTGATCCCCTTGTGCGACTATCATGGCCTAGGCGTTGTTGTTTGGGGACCGCTGGGCGGCGGCTATTTGTCCGGAAAATACGAGCCGGGGCAGGTCGTCATGGAGGGCACGCGCTCCGCGGAAGGGTGGGCATTTCCGGACGCGTTCTATGCCGAGAATGCGGACGAGATATTGCAGACACTTTTCACTGTTGCAGAGGAAACTGGGAAGAGTCCGGCCCAGGTGGCTATCCGCTGGATAGCCCAACAGCCGGCCATTACTTCGGTCATCATGGGTGCGCGCACCATGGTACAGCTTGAAGACAATCTTGGCGGCGCCGGCTGGGAGCTGGACGCGGCGCAGTTGAATAAGCTTGATGCAGTCTCGCGGCCGCGTGAACAGTATCCAAAGAGTATGGAAAAAGAGATGAAAGCGCGGCGCGACAATGCATTGAAGCGCTCCTAGGTCCGCGTGGAAGGGAAGAGAAAATGCTGATTGTTGACCTGTCACTGACCTACAGGCGCGGAATGCGTGGTTTTGATAGCGCGCCGCACAGCTATCTTGAGGTGAAAGGATACAATACAACGGATTTGTCGATTTACAGTCACGCGGGCACGCATATGGATGCACCGCTGCATTTCCTCGAAGGGGGGGATACGATAGATAAACTGCCGCCGGAGAAATGTGTCGGCGAGGCGTTGGTGATTGATCTGTCGCATCTGCCGCCGCGCAGCTTGATCACGGCCGCAGATCTGGGCCCGGCGACGGAAAAGATCGGCCGTGGATCACGCGTACTGCTGCGCACGGATTGGGACTCCCACGTGGAACTGGAGGATTATCGCACTGGTTTCCAACGCATCTCTATCGAATTGGCTGAATGGTTTGTGGATCAGGGTGTCTGGCTGGTCGGCGTACAGAGCCCTTCTGTTGCCTCTTTGCAGGACATGGAAGAACTGACCCAGGTACACTGCATCTTGTTGGAGAATGAGATCGTCATCGTGGAAAGCCTGGCCAATTTACATCTGCTGCCGCCAGAAGTTTATTTTATCGCCTTGCCCTTGAAGATCGCGGGCTGTGACGGCTCACCGGTGCGCGCGATCGCGATTGTTGATTGAGAATCATGGATGACGCAGATCAGAAAGTGACTCTGCGTAGATCTGTGAAATCGTTGAGTGTTTTTTCAAGCAGGAGAATCAGACAGTGAAAACATACCAGATTGCAGCTTTGCCGGGAGATGGCGTAGGTAAGGAGATTATGCCCTGCGCGATTGATGTTTTGCAGGCGGCCGTGGCCAAGGCGGGTACCTGCCAGCTGGCGTTCACATCCTACCCCTGGGGCTGCGAATATTACCTGGAGACGGGGACGATCATGCCCGACGAAGGGGTAGAGATTTTACGGCCGTATGACGCTATCTATTTTGTGGCCGCTGGGCATCCCGATGTGACCGACTATCTGTCAGCCTGGGAATTCATCTTCATCATGCGTAAGGATTTCAAGCAGTACGTAAATGTACGGCCGATTCGTTCCTTTGCAGGTGTGCCTACCCTGCTGGCAGACCAAGAGAAGGATATCGACTTTATCATCGTGCGCGAGAACAGTGAAGGGGAATACGCGGGGCCGGGCGGCGTGGTACATCCCAATTTCGCCAATAGTGTGGCTATCCAGACAAGCGTATTTACACGCGAAGGAGTGGAGCGTATCGCGCGTTATGCCTTTGAACTGGCACGAAAGCGCAGCGGCCGCGTGACGAACGTCACCAAGTCCAACGCGATGCTCTATGGCCTAGTCTTCTGGGACCGCATCGTCGGCGAGGTGGCAAAAGAGTACCCAGATATTGAGTATGAGCTGTTGTACGTGGATGCGGCGACGATGAAGTTTTTGCGCAATCCCGAGTGGTTTGACGTGATCGTGACCACCAATTTGTTTGGCGATATTCTGAGCGACCTGGGCGGAGCGATGATCGGCAGCATTGGCCTTGGCCCCAGCGCCAACCTCAATCCGGAGAAAACGTATCCATCGATGTTCGAGCCGGTGCATGGCTCGGCACCCGACATCGCCGGCATGGGCGTGGCCAATCCCATGGCCACGATCTTGGCCGGAAGCATGATGCTGGCGCACCTGGGCGAGATGGCGGCCGCGGCCCTGGTGGAGACATCCGTGAAGCAGGTGTTAAAGGATGGCCTCAAGTCGCGCGACTTGGGCGGTGAGGCAACAACAGAGGATGTCCGCGATGCATTGATTGCCACCATGTGATGGTGGCGTCGCCAAGAGGCAATGTGTGGCACAGCTGAAGGCTGGCCGCTGACAAGCTAAAACGCTAAGGAGCTGTCTCATGTTCAATGGACTTGATCACTTGGCCATTGTTGTGCCGGATACGGAAGAAGCGCTGGGAGTGTGGCGAGATAAGTTTGGTTTTCCCGTTCTCTACAGCGAGGCGGTCAACGAAGAGACCGTGCTGCTGACGCACCTAGACCTGGGGAATACGCAGCTGCAGCTGGTCCAGCCGCTTGTGGCCGATCATCCGTTGCACCGGTGGTTGGCGGAAAATGGGCCAGGGCTGCACCACTTTTGCCTGCAGGTGGATGATGTGGGCGAAGCGATGGCGGGGGCGGCTGCATTGGGCCTACCGCCCGGTGAACCACAGCCGCATCAGGGTACGCGGGGCAAACGCGCCCTGTTCCTAGATAGATTGGAAACAGCCGGCGTGCAGGTGGAGCTGACCGGCGACTGACAGAAATGCCTACGCACGCCAGCAGCAACCCATTCACCGGGCAAGCGCGTGTGCCGGGCGCTGAGCTGCACGAGCTCACTTTTTAGCTGCAATTATCAGGTTTCACCCCGATCCCCCCACCCCTTTTTGCGATTGATTCTTGACAAGTTTTCCCTTTGCGATAATATGTATACAGGTATTCCTGTATACATACATGCAATCTTCACAAAAGGAAACGCCTTGTCATGGTACTGTTGACCAGTCGACCTATCTCCAAGACGTTACGCACTGAGGTGAAGGAGATCCTTCACGAGGCCATTGTCAGCGGCCAACTTCAACCTGGCGACCACCTCAAAGAAACAGAAATAGCCAACCAATTGTCAGTCAGCCGCAGCCCTGTTCGTGAAGCATTCCGCCAACTGGAGCAAGATGGACTGCTGATCTCTATCCCCAATCAAGGAACATTTGTAAAAGCCTACGACGCCAAAGAGATTGAGGAGATCTTCTTGCTGCGCGCCGTACTGGAAAACTTGGCCTTCGAACTGCTGATCAATGGCGGTAAGCTGAGTGAAGCGGATTGGGAGCGCCTTGACTGGTTTGTAAAGGAGCAGCGCTTGGCGATTGAAGCAAATTCGCATCACCGCCTGACCGAGTTGGATATGGACTTCCATGAGTTCTTCTGCCAGAAATCGGGCTCGGAACGACTGGTGAATATGTGGCAAAGCCTGCGCAGCCAGATTCAGGTCCTCTTCTACCAGCGATTTAAGGCGATGGAACGCATTTCAAGCACTGTTGAGTCCGATCACTTCGCCATACTGGACTGCTTAAGGAAGGGTGATGTCGTTGCAATCAAGAAACTAAATAGACGGATCAATGCACGTGTCGCGCGCGAATGTATTGCGGTGGCGAATTTGGACATAGGAGACGCCACACTCGAATCGTTTGACGGCATTATGTCGTAGACGGCCAAAGACGCAGCGGGCTGGAGTCGCTACTGGGACTTTTTTGAAGTAGAGGGCAAACACATGGACAACAAGTATTCGATAATTCTTGGGTTTTTGGGGCGGCTTACAGACCGCTTTGCCAGCTACCATGAAGCACATAACCTGGAAGAAAAGTTGGCTCTGGCGGCACAAATTGAAGGTGTACGCGGAGTGGAAGCAGTTTACCCCTTTGATTTCAAGGGGATGAGCTACGATTCTTATCGAGAGTTGTTGGCAATAAATGACCTAGCTGTTTCGTCCGTCAACGTGAATATCAAGGCGGAGCCCAAGTTCCACCAGGGCGCATTGACGGCAATCGATCCCGGGGTGCGCGCGGAGGCGGTGCAGTATATCAGGACGGGCATGGATTGGGCCGCCGAATTGGGCACGAATCTCGTGACAGTCTGCCCGCTGTCTGATGGGCACGATTATCCTTTTGAGATTGACTATCGCGATGCGTGGCGCTGGCTGGTTGACGGCTACGGTGAAGCGGCCGCCTACCGGCCCGATGTGGAGTTAAGTATCGAGTATAAGCAGAGCGAGCCGCGCGCGCGGGTGATTGTGCCCAACGCGGGAACAACGCTGCTGCTATGCGAGCAGATTGGCCTGGATAACGTGGGTATTACGATCGATACGGGCCATGCACTCTACGCGGCGGAAACGACGGCGCAGTCGATTGCCCTGGCCGCGTTCGCCAACCGACTTTCCCTAATTCATATCAATGACAACTACCGCAACTGGGATTGGGATTTGATGCCGGGCACGGTCAATTATTGGGATTGGCTTGAGGCGATGTTGATGCTGGATGAAGTGGGCTACGATGGTTGGCTGGTGTCGGATGTGTTCCCCTCGCGCACGGATCCAGTACGGACGCTTTCGTACAGCTACCGGGCGATTGTTAATGCGGAACGCTTCCTGGACAGGTTCGGGCGCGACCGTCTGCGGGAGATGGTGCAGCAGCGTGATGTGATCGCTGTCTATGATGAATTCCAGAAGATGATGATAGGCGAGCCCGCTATTTGACGCACTCTTCTCGGCCGATTTGTGGCCAGTTTACAGCCGTATTCTTAAGATGACAGAGAGATCGTAAGTAACAAAAGGAGAGCGCAGATGGTTTGAGATTTTGAGGGTGACAGCGACGATTAAGAACCAGTTGAGTTCGTTGAAGAAGGAGAGATGTCATTTGCAAAACAAACCCAGGAAAAAGAGGAGGGCCGGTCTACCTGGCAGGGTACGGCACCTCCTCAGCAAGGACAATACCGTGGGTATGCAAGCAAATCACCTCTTGACGATAACCAGGTAAAGCCCAATGCGTCATTTTAGCATTTTCCCCCACTTTTTCCACTTCATCGCCAGGGAAAGCTTTCTGGATTATTTGGGCAGAGGAGGCGTCATTCATCTTGATCCCCAAGCAGAGACCCCAAGTGGGTCGGTTTTTACCGTTAATGATTCAGAAAAGAAATCTTAGTATTAGGAGGAAAAATAGAATGTCAAAACGTATAGCTCTGTTTATTGCCCTTTTGCTGTTTGCCCTGGTATTGGTGGCGTGCGGCGGACAGGCCGCTGAGGTAGCGCCCGAGATTGTCGAAGTCGTTGTTACGCGCGTGGTCACGGAAACAGAAACGATCATGGAAGAAGTTGAAGTGACCCGTGTCGTAGAAATTGAAGGCGAAACGGTCACCGAAACGGTCACCGAGATTGTTGAGGTTGAGGTTACGGTTGAACCGGAACCGGCGATGATGTTCCCCGGCGTCTACTTGGAAGGCATCATGCGCAATAGTTTCATTCCGGAGATGAACCAAGTGCAGTTGGCCCAGACCAGTGCCTGGAATACGATGACTGACTCCGAGGTTGATCTAACTTTCTCGCGTGAATGGCGCGAACAGGTTGCCGCGGCTGTGGAAAGCGGCGCCGGCGGCGATATCAGCGAGTTGTTTGCCAATGAGGCGTTCATCTATGGCGACCAACTGCTGGATGTCAGCGATATTGCCGAGGAGATGGGCGAAAGATATGGTGGATGGTACGACTTAGGTCGCGAAGCGGCCGTTGTTGACGGTGTGTGGCGGGCTATCCCGCGCGCTTACACGGCGCAGGCGATTAACTATCGTGAAGATATCTTTGAAGCAGCAGGCGTGGATACGATCCCTACTACTTATGACGAACTGCTGGAAGCGGCAAAGAAGATCAGTGATGCAGGCTTGCCGCCAATGGGCTTCACAATGAACCAGGCCGGCCCCAACGATTCAGCGAACTTTGCTTATTCACTGCTGTGGTCCTATGGTGGTAAGGAAGTCGAGGAAGATGGCTGTACTGTGGCTATCAATTCCCAAGAGACGCGGGATGCTCTGGCGTACATGGTCGAACTAGGCCAGTACATGGCGCCCGACGTGACCGCCTACGACGAAGGCGGCAACAATCGTGCTTTCCAGGGCGGTGAGATTTCGGCCACGCAGAATGCGACCAGCATCTACTGGACCGCCAAAACGCAAGGTCTCAGGATACCAGAGGATCCCGAAGTGTTACTCGCGGATGTGATGAACCACTTCCCCTACCCGGCAGGTCCGGCTGGACGCGAGGAATTCGTACAGATGAACCTGGTGTCGATCCCGGCGCATACGGAGAACCCGGATGCGGCCAAGGCGTGGTTAAAGTGGATGATGGAACCGGCTCAACTTGGCCCGCTGGCCTCCGTTGGCTTGACCTTCTACACACCGTTGCTGCGTGATTATGATGACAACCCCAGTATGCCCTGGAATACGGATCCCAAGCTGGAAGCTTTGAAGGGTTCGGCGGATGGCGGTCACCTGGCCGGATGGCCTGGACCGGCATCGCGCGAATCGGCCGAAGCTTATTCAAACCAGACAATTGTCAACATGTTCGCCAGTGTGCTGACGGGCACGGACATCGAGGAAGCGGTAGCAACCGCGGAAGCGGAACTGAACACCGTCTATTCTTGTGAGTAATTGTTTCGGACAGCGTTAGTGGCGTTGGCAGCTAACGCCCAGTGAGTGGGAGCACGGCCGGACAGCCGTGCTCCCATCGGACCAGTGACTATGAGCACACTCGATAATACAGCCGTCCCCGAGACCGACAGCAATTCTTCTTGGATGCGCTTCAAGCATTGGGGAGACTCTATCCTGGAGAACGAGGCGCTCTTGGGCTACGTCCTATTGGTGCCGATGTTGGTGGTTGTTATTGGCCTTATTGGGTATCCCTTCACATTATCTATCTATTACAGTCTGACCGACAAGGTGCTGGCCCAGCAAGATCTTAAATTTCGTCGGGCTGAAGAATTACATCGAGCTGGTCAACGATCCCATTTTTCGTAAAACGATTGTTAACACCTTTAACTATTCGGTAACGGCCGTCTTCTTCAAAGTAGGCCTGGGTATGATCATGGCCCTGACACTCAAAGAAGTCGTCCGCATGCGCAAGATTGTGCGCGCCATGTTTTTGCTGCCCTGGGTCGCCCCTTCATCCCTAACTGTTCTGGCCTGGGTATGGATGTTTGATTCGCAGTACAGCATCATCACCTGGTTCTTGCAGCAGGCAGGTATGGTCGAAGGAAAAATCCCCTGGTTCGGTGATCCGGAACTGGCCATGTTTGCCGTGCAGGTAGTTAACATCTGGCGCGGCGTACCCTTTTTCGGCATGCTCATCTTAGCCGGCCTGGTTACCGTTCCCCAAGAGCTGTACGAAGCGGCGACGATGGACGGTGCCAACTCTTGGCAGCGCTTCTGGAGCGTGACATTCCCGCATATTCTGCCCATTTTGTTGGTAGCTACCTTGTTCTCTTTCGTGGTCACGTTGGGCGATTTCCAGATCGTATGGATCCTAACCAAAGGTGGGCCACAAAACGCTACGCACCTGATCGCCACCCTGGCCTTCCGCACAGCCATTCGCGGGGCGAACATCGCCAAGGGTGCGGCGATCGCCTCCTTCTTGTTCCCCTTCCTGGTGATTGTCATCGCCCTACAGGTGCGCTTCTTGCGCAATAGGAGTTAACCAACTATGGCTGAAACACAAGCAGCACCGCCGACACTGTATGAAGAGAGCTTTTTCGAGCGCGTCCAATCGTTCTGGTGGCGGCAAGATATCACCAAGAAGATATTAATTGTTCTAGCGGTTTTACTCTTTGGCATCTTCGCCCTGTTTCCATTCTTCTGGATGCTCTTGACCTCGATCCGTTCGGGAAATGAATTGTACACCGTCAATCAAAACCCTTTTGCGGTGCAGACGCTGACGCTGGAGCATTATCAGGCACTGTTGACGGAAACGAAATTTCTTACCTGGATGATGAACAGTTTTATCATCGCCACCGTCTCTTCGTTATTCGCCCTGGTTATCGGCGTCTTGGCGGCCTACAGTCTGGGTCGTTTGCGCTACCGCGGCGGCGCTGTAGTGGCCCTGGTTGTCTTTGCCACGTACTTGATCCCACCGGTGCTCCTGTTCATTCCCCTGAATCTCATGGTCGTGCGCTTGCGGCTCTCTAATTCACTGTGGTCGCTGATCATTGTCTACTTGACTTTCTTGGTGCCTTTTATCGCCTGGATGCTTTCCAGTTATTTCAAGAGCATCCCTGAAGATCTGGCCGATGCGGCGCGTATTGACGGGGCCAGCCGCCTGCAGGCAATGCGTATGATTGACATACCGCTGGTTCTGCCGGGCATTGTCTCCGTCTTCTTCTTCGCCTTCACCCTTTCCTGGCAGGAATATTTGTATGCATTCACATTCATTCGTGCCTCGTCAAAGCTGCCCGTGGCTGTGGGTGTGGTAAACGCCCTGCAAGTAGGCGATGTCTTTTTCTGGGGACAGCTGATGGCCGCGGCGCTGCTGGGATCGATACCGGTCGTGATCATCTATTCTTTCTTGATGGACTTCTATTTGTCAGGGTTAACAGCCGGAGGCGTTAAAGGCTAAACAACGCAAAACTGAAAAAAAAAGCTGTAAGAGGAATTTGGAATCATGAGTGAGAAAAAGTTAACTGTCTTGGATATTCAGAAAATCTATAAGAGTGGCGAGAAGATCACAATGCTCACGGCGACGGATTACCCGATGGCTAAGCAGGTGAATGATGCGGGAATCGATATGATCCTCGTTGGCGACTCGACGGCGATGACGGTGCATGGCCACCCGAATACGTTGACGGCGACGATGGATATGATGCTGCTGCACTGTGCGGCCGTCGCCCGCGCCTGCTCACGGACGATGGTAATCGCCGATATGCCTTTCGGATCGTTCCAGTATGGTATTGAAGAAACGATGCGCAATGCGGCACGCTTTGTTGTTGAGGCGGGCGTCGATGGCGTGAAATTTGAAGGCACGCATGAATTTATCGAAAAAACGCGGGCGATCGTGGAAATGGGTATCGCTGTTGTCGGGCATGTTGGTCTGCACCCGCAGAGCGTCGGCGTTATTGGCGGCATGCGCGTGCAGGGACGGTCGCTGGATACGGCGCGCAAGGTGATGACGGAAGCGTTGGCTCTGCAAGAGGCAGGTGTCTTTGCCATCATTTTTGAGGCGGTGCCGGCCAGGTTGGCGGAATATGTTACCAATAAGCTGGATGTGCCCACAATCAGCATTGGCGGTGGGCCCGGATGCAGCGGCCAGCTTCTGGTCACACACGATGTCCTGGGCATGTACGATGCCTTTACTCCCTCTTTTGCCAAGCAGTATGCCGATGTGAATCAAATCATGGCCGATTCCTTTACGCAGTACCGAGACGAAGTGCTGAGCGGTGAATTTCCGGGTGAAGAACACAGCTACAAGATGTCGGACGAGACCATGGAGCTGATTATGAAGGAGTTTGGACCGGCGTAGCGGTCAACAGTAGGCAGTAGAGAGTCCACTGGAAACCAGAAACTGAAATGCGAGCGGCATTGTTGGCGTCCCTGGGACACCTGGTGGTGACCGATGTACGAGAACCAGCCATTTCTGGCGCGGACCAGCTGTTGGTGCGCGTCAATGTCGTAGGCATTTGCGGATCGGAAGTGCATGCGTTTGAAGGGACACACCCGTACCGCAAGCCACCGGCGGTCCTCGGTCATGAAACAGCGGGCGTGGTGACGCAAATTGGTGAAACTGTCACCGGTTTCCAGGTCGGCGATCGCGTCATCATAGATCCGCAGTGGACTTGTGGCGAATGTGAGTTTTGCACCAGTGGTGAAGTGAATCGCTGCCCATCTAAACGGGTGATGGGCACGCCGCAATGGCCCGGTGCTTTTGGCGAACTGATCCTCGTGCCGGAAGAATCAGTTTTCCCTTTGCCGGATCATCTTTCCTTTGTGCAAGGGGCGATGATCGAACCGCTGACTGTGGCGGTGCACGTGGCCCGGCGGGCGCAGCTGCAGGCGGGTGAAGCGGTGGTTGTTTTGGGTGCGGGATCGATTGGCGGTATGGTTTGTGGCGTTTGCCGGGTAAAGGGCGCCTGGCCGATCATCACGGCCGATCTGCACCAACATTGTCTTGATGCCGCCCGCGAAAGAATGGGCGCTACCCATGACTTCCTGCTGCCGGACAGCGGGTTCGTTGAAGAAGTCTATGCCCTAACCGGGCACAGAGGCGTGGATGTCGTTTTCGTGACCGGCGATGATCCGCGGTTAGTAGAGCTTGGTCTGAATCTGTTAAAACCTGGCGGTCGCCTTGTGCTCGTCGCCTTGTTGACCAAATCGCCACTGAGCTTGTGGGCTTATGACCTGATCGGCCCCGAGAAACAGTTGATCGGCAGCAATATGGCTACACACGCAGATGTCCGGCAGGCGATAGAATTGGCTTCTTCCGGGCAGGTGGATGTAGAAGGCATCGTGACCCACATCCTGCCCCTAGAAGAAGCCCAGCGAGGCATGGAAATGGCGCACTCGAAAGAGGATGATGCCATTAAGATTATTCTGTCATTTGGTTGATGATTGTGAGGGCCGGCAGAGATTTGTTGTGACTAAATCAGAGAGGTCAGGAAACCTCGACAACTTTTTGGAGGTAAAAATGAAAGACGCATATTTTCATCGAGTAGCAGCGCAGTCGCCGACGATGTTCTGGATCAATAATCCAACACGCACGCAGGCGGATTGGGCGCTGGAAAATGGGGCGCTGGGCTGCACAAACAACCCTTCCTATACTCAGAAGATGCTGGTTCATCCCGAAGAAGGGGCATACACTCAGCAGATATTGAATGAAGTTTTGGAGGACGAGCCTGATGATCGTAAGGCAGCAATCGAGTTTCAGGCGCGCTTGGTTAAGCCGGTTGCCGACAAGTTTATGCCTTTGTGGGAGGCGAGCGGCGGGATGCACGGCTGGGTCAGCATCCAGGGCGATCCTTTTGCCGACGACAACGCGCAGGATATTATCGATCAGGCGCTGGCCAACCGCGAAGTGTCCCCCAATATCTGCTGCAAGATTCCGCTGACGGAACCGGGGTTGGAAGCGATTGAGCATCTGATTCCCCTGGACGTGCCCATGAACTCCACGGAAATTTTTGGCGTGGCGCAGATGGTGGCCCTCGCGGAGACATACGAAAAAGTGGCGCGGGAGAGCGGCAAATATCCGATGATGTATATGTCGCACATCGCCGGTATTTACGATGACTACCTGCGCAACTACGTGGCGGAGAATGAAGTCGACATCTCCCCCGATGTGCTGCACCAAGGGGGGTTAGCCGTGGCGCGGAAAGTATATCAATTGATGACGGAGCGTGCCTATAAGTGTACCTTTATCGGCGGCGGCGCGCGCGGGCTGCATCACTTCACGGAAATGGTTGGGGGCCGTGTATGTATTACAATCAATTGGACAGGCACCGCCGATCAACTGATAGAACTGAACCCACCAGTCGTATACCGGCTGTTTAACCCCGTTCCGGACAAGGTGATTGACGAGTTGATGGAGAAGCTGCCGGCTTTCAGACGTGGTTACTTGGAAGACGGCCTGACGATTGAGGAATTCGAAGAATTCGGCCCGGTTCAGCTATTCAAGAGTGCTTTTACCAAGAGCTGGGCCATGGTGTTGGATACCATTAAAGAGCAGCGTCTTGTGCCTGCGGCGTAATTCTTGGCTTAAGAAAACGAGATTTGGATCACTCGGCTGCGGAAAGGGTTGCTAGTTTGCCGAGATGCTGAAAAGCTGAACCGGTTGTAGAAAGAGCCATCCGCTTGTGGGGAACGGATGGCTCTTTTGGGTACTTTACTCTCGTGATAAAAGTGGCGTTCGTGGCGTCATGGCGGCCTGGCCGATTATGGACACCGCCTCAATGTCATCGAGGCAGAGCGGCTGGTCTTTCTTGATCAGGTTCTTGACGCGCAGCCCCTGCACTTCATGCACCAAGGCCCAGCGGTTCTCGTCGATAACGGACTGCAGCGCCAGCCGGCCGTAGACGGTGAACATCCCCGGTTCATCTAAGATATCGCCGGGCAGCAGATCTTTCTTGGCGACGGCGTGCACGTTGGCTACCCTGCCCTTCCAGGGCGCCAACAAGGGTTCGCCGTCAAACATCATACGGCCGATGGCATAAGCCGTTTCCAGATGGCATAGGTGGTAGGGGCGGTAGAAGAGGTAGTAGGGACCGTCGCCCATCTTGTAATACTTCAGCAGCGACCTCTGGTATGCATTCGTGCACTCGGCGACGACAAAGACGCCGCCGCCGGGCTGCGCGCCGAGAATATACTCGACCACCGGCTCTTTTGATATCTCGTCGAAATCATAGTAATCCAGGACTTCGCTGACCGACTTCAGGCGTGGGCCTTCCATCTGGCCCCTGTAGGGGACGAAGCCGGTGGCATTGCACATGATGGCCATTTCGATGGCCAACTTGGTGCCGTCTGTGTAAGTGACGCACATCACGTAGTCCAGGTTCCTGATGTCTGCTTCATGCTTGATGCTGACGGGATCGGCATAGTTGTCCAGGAAGCCCTTGATGTTGCCGATCATGATCGGCCGCAGGCGCATCAGCTCGATTTCTTCAAGCAGCTTAATCAGGACCCCATATTGGTCCCCGTCGGTGCTGCTGATCAGGGCGCCATTCTGCTGCGCCAGCGCAAGCAGTTCCGGTCCATAGAAACAATCTACTTCGCCATTCATGAGCAGGACGTTGGTCCCCTTTTCAAGGGCTGCTTTTGTGTAGGCAAGGCCCATTTGAATCGATGACGACGCTTCGATAAAGAGATCGATATCGGGTGAACGGGCGATGTCGATACAGTTGTTTGTCTCTTTGTGGGCTGAATCAGGAATCACTTCTCGCAGATCGGCGAATCTCGCGGGGTCGGTGTCGCCGGCCCATTCCAGCAGCAGCCCCGGGGTGTGATGAATGTTGTAGGCGATGCCTTTGCCCATGGCGCCCAGGCCGACCAAACCGATGCGCAGCGCTTTGCCCTCTCTTTCGAGTTGTTCGAATTTCTTCAGATACATTCCCCACCCTTTGTCTCCGGTATCATTCGCTGCACAGCGCGAATTATAGAATTATAGCACTTTTTAGCCAAGGTTTTCTGTGAGGCAGGTAGGGAGCGTGGTTGAATGAGGCTGGGCGCCTGTTCTCCCGACGGCGCGTCGTTTGCGTCGTTCTCGGATGGTGTTAGGGCGACAAGATTAAGAATCTACCGGCGTAAGATAGGTCTGTATTAGGCGGCCCATGACGCGCAAAGTTTGCCGCCGGAGGCAGTTAACTATGGGGCGCTGGATGATGTTTAGGCGCTTCTGTTTGCTATCTCGCGGTTGACCATATGCCGGTAGCTGGGCATGATTTTGCGAATTTCGGCGCCTTGCACCACCTGCTGAGCGTGGGTGATCAATTCCTCTTCGTCGAACAGTTTTTGAATCGTGGCCACGGACTTCCGTCCGGGAATGATGCCGCCGTTATTGGCGACCAGGGGGAACCAGGCGGCGTCAACAGGCTCTTGCCAGGGTATCTCGATTTCACTTTTAATTTTTTTGACTTTGCTGTTCTTCTGGAGGTTGGGGTTCTTTTCGATCTCAGCAGCGATCAGCAGCACCATGTGGCGGTAGATGCGGATCAGGGTGGACCAGGACATAAACATGATCAGGCCATAGGTGAGAACGATAAGATTGAAGACCAGTTGGTTTGCCTCGTAGAAGTACAAGATCTGCCGCCCGGACTCGCCCATTATCTGTTCAATCATTACTCTAAACATTTTCAGTTCCTGTTCCCCGGATCAAAAACGGGTCTTTTTGTTTGGTCTGGTTCTGGAATAAGAACCGTGGGGGCATCAAGAAGATGCCCCCTGTTTCTTGTGTAACTGAACGATTAATCGCCGGCGGTCATGACCACGGGCTCTTCCTGACGAGGAGAAGCGCCGGCAGCCACTTCCCACGCTTCCTCATTGCGCTTGAAGAGGAAGAAGAGGATACCCACGATGACGGCCAGGATACCCATGCCGATCCAGCCTAGCAAGGCAGACATTTCTTGCCATACTAAGGCTGTCCACACGAAGCCATCAGCGATGCTGGTGATGGAGACGGCGTTTTCAGGCATCTCGAATCCCGTTTCGCCGGCGACGCGTGTCATAATCGGCGCGAGGGCCATGGCGACGTAGAAGCCGATGATGAGCAGGATCGTGCCGATGATGACCATGCGCACGACATTGCCCTTGGCCAATGGCGCGCATTGGCTGCAAAGGAAGGGGAGTACGGCGAGGTCAGCAAAGAGCAAAACGCGATTGCCGGGCAAAATGATCATGAGCAAGATGGCGATGGGGACCAGCAGCAGGCCGGTGGCGATCGCCGACGGATGGCCAATCAAAATGGCCGAGTCGAGACCGATGTAGACTTCGCGGTCACTGGCGCGTTTGTTCATGAACTCGCGGGCCGATTCCGAAATGGGGATCAAGCCTTCCATGAGGATGCGCACCATGCGCGGCAGCAAGACCATGACCGCGGCCAGTTCGATGCCGAGGACGAGGATGCTGGCCAGGGTGCCCCAGAAGTTCGTGGTCAGGCCGGGGAAGTAGGCGATTAGCCCAAGGATAACGCCGATGAAGAAGCCCATCATCATCGGGTCGCCAAAGGTAGGCCCAAGCTTCTTCTCGATCCCTTCGGGATCGGCGTCCACGTCTTTGACCCAGGGGATGCGATCCAAAACCCAGTTGATGGGAATGGCGATGGGCACCATGGGCGCCGTGAAGCCGTGGGGAACGGAGACGCCGGGCAGATGGTAGAATTCCTGAATGCCGCGTGCGGTCCAGTCGCCAAGGAAGAGCATTAACGCCGTGTAGATGGCGGCGGCGACGAGGCCCATGGCCAGGTTGCCGGTGACAATGGCTACGATGGAGCCGGCAAAGGCGAAATGCCAGAAGTTCCAGAGGTCAACGTTCAACGTCTTGGTGATCTTGGGGATCAACAAGAGGACATTGACCGCCAGAGCGATGGGAATGACAGCCAAGCCCACCGTGGTCGAAAAGGCGACGGCCGCGGCGGCCGGCCAGCCGACATCAACGACATTGCGCGTGATGCCTGTGTTTTCGATGATGGCGTGCGACACGTCAGACAGCGAGCCCCACATCAAGCCGATAACCAGGTTAATACCGACGAAGGCGACACCGATGGTGACGGCCGAACGAAAGGCCTTGCCCACCGGCGTGCCCAGGATCACGGCGAAAATGAAAATGAAAATGGGAAGTAGGACCGTGGCACCGAGGGTGTCAACGATCATTTTTGAGGTTTCTAGGATAGGTTCCATGAGTTATTCCTCCTCATGAATGGTTACACAATTAGAACAGCCAGATTGACAAATGGACAAAATCGCTCGTTTGTCTCGCCTGTGATATCTTGTTAACTGCGTCCCCTCTTCAATAAAAAACAAAAACGTAAATCTTACTCTCTTAACACTTTGAGGATTTCCTCGAGCGCCTGATCTTTTCCTATTCCCGTTAGGAAAGGCAGACCCTGGATCACGGGAATGCCGGGATCCGAACGCAATTGAGATGTAGTAACGATCAAGTCAGCTCCGTCCAGATATAACGGGATTTCAGTCGCCTTACACTGCTTGACGTTGATACGGATACCCTCTTTCTTACAGGCTTCCTCAATTGCATTTGCTACCACGGTTGATGTCGCGACAGCGGTGCCACAAGAAACAATAACGGTTTTTGTCATAAAGGTTTTCTCCTGTTCTTCAACTGATAAAATGTCCCAACGGTTCCTAAGTGGGCTGTAGATCGGCGATCACAGCCAGTACATCATCCGCTGTTTTCGCTTCTATCAAAGAAGCGACGACGGCGGGCTGCTGTAAAATGGAGGAAATTTCTTGCAGCATTTCGATCTGCGATTTAGGGGCGTCGAGGGCCAGCATGATCACCAGCCGGCAGGGTACAGCGACATCGTTCTCGACCATGTTGTAGAAGAGGACGGGCTCCGTCAGTGTGGCCAGGGCGAGAGCGGAACGGTTGACGTATTCGATGTCCACATGGGGGATGGCGGCGTTGATCTCTCCGCCCAGCGGCAGGCCGGTGGGCATCTTCGCTTCACGGCGCAAAGTCGCTTCAACAAAATCTTCCTTCACGCACCCCTGCTCCAGGAGGAGGCCGCCCAGGGCACGAATCACCTCTGCGGAACTTTCCGCGGCAAGATTTGGCAAGATCGCCTCGGGGCTTAAGAAAGTAGAAATATTCATACCAAACCCCCTAAAAAGTAACCGTTTCCGGGCCGGCGTGACACTCAGCGGCAGGCCGACTGTACCGCTTGACAAGCACCTATTTCTAAGCTAAAGTTACAATTGTGAAAGTCCGTTTCACAATTGTGATTAACATTTCCAGATAATACACGACAATCATTTGCTTGTCAACATTCATGAACCTCTAAGGGACAGACGGCTGCGAACAGAAAGGTGGACCTCGAATGAGTAAATACAGTCGCGGTAATGATCGGGATGAACTACTCGCTGAAGTAGCGGAGCTTTACTACGAGGCGGAAATGACGCAGGCGGAAATCTCGCGTGAAATTGGGATGACGCGTTCGGCCGTTTCCCGGCTGCTCTCGGAGGCGCGCCAAAAAGGAATTGTGGAGATAATCATCCACCGCCCCCTTCATTACGATACAGATCTGGAGGAGGCGCTGGTAGAGCGCTTTGGCCTGCAAAACGCCACCGTGCTCCTGTGGGAACAGGGAACAAGTAAATATGACCGGCTGCGCCAGCGGCTGGGCCGCGCGGGGGCACAAACATTACGCCATTTGATGAGGCCGGAGATGGTGCTTGGCGTCGCTTGGGGGACGACGGTTAACGACACCATCGAAGCATTGGAAGTGCGCGATCCCATCCCCATGGACGTGGTGCAGCTCGTTGGCGTCCTCGGGTCCAGCAGTCACGCCTTCAACGCCCAGGCGTTGGTTTCCACACTGGCTTATAAAGTGGGGGGTAAGGGGACCTATTTATACAGCCCGTTCATCGTCGAAAATGCGGATACGGCGCGATCGATTCGCAAAAACCCAAACGTCAATGAAGCGATCGCCTTGGGTCGCCAGAGCGATGTCGCCCTGTTGGGTATCGGCTCGACCCTTACCGAGTACTGCAGCCTTTACAAGGGCGGTCATATTTCACGGGAGACGCTGACGGATCTGGTTGAGGCGGGCGCCGTGGGCGATGTTACAGCCAGGTATTTCAATCAGCATGGCGAGGCGACGACCTCCGGTTTTCATGACCGCCTGGTTAGTATTGCGCGTGAAGATCTTCTGGCGATTCCGACGCGGCTGGGCGTGGCCGGCGACGTGGCCAAGGCGCCGGCTATTTTGGGGGCTCTGCGCGGCGGGTACGTCAATCTGCTCGTTACGGATAGCGCCACGGCGGAGGCGGTGTTACGGCTGGATAAAGAACGAAGGCCAGTCAACATGCAGCAGCTGTAGAATTAAATAAAGAAGAACAAAGAGGAACAAAGAGGAACGGTAGCGCTTGACAGTTTGTGGATGCGCAAGCGAGATCCTGCCCATCATAGCAAAGGACAAGAATGCAGCTAAACAATCTGAAAACGCTTTTAATTGACGGAGACGGTGTCCTGTGGCGCGCCGAGGAGGCGATGCCGGGATTCCTCCGCTTTTTCGAAGTGCTGGAGGCGCGCGGCATCGACTGGGCGCTGCTGACGAACAACAACACAAAAACCGTCGACACCTACGTGGCCAAGCTGGCCCGCTTCGGCGTGGAGATACCGAAGGAACATATATTCAGCAGCTCCACGGTAACGGCCGCTTATCTGGAAGATAAATATGGTTATGGGGCGCCGGTGCACGGCGTGGGCATGAGCGGCCTGCTGGATACGCTGGCAGAGGCGGGTTTCCAGCTGAGCAGCGGCGAGGAGATGCCGGATCATGCGGTGGTCGCTGTGGCGGCGGGCATGGACCGCGGTCTAACGGTGGGCAAGGTGAAAGTGGCTATGCGCCTGATCATGGCCGGCGCCGAATTCGTGGCCACGAATACGGACGGCAGCTTTCCGGCGCCGGACGGGCTGCATCCGGGGACAGGCATGGTGATCGGCGCCCTGCAGGCGACTTCGGGCGTGAAGCCGGTGATCATGGGCAAGCCCGAACGCGCCATTTACGATGTGTCCATGCGCGCCATGAAGGCGGATCCGCAAACGACGGCCATGCTTGGCGATCGCCTGAACACGGACATAATGGGCGCCCAGAGGCTGGGCATCGGCACGATTGGCGTGCTCTCCGGCGTGATGACGAAGGAAGACGTGGCGGCAAGCGCCACGCCGCCGGATGCTCTCTTCGAGGGGATCTGGGATTTGGCGGAAGCGCTGGCCAACGGCCGGTGACCGGCGAGGCATAACAGCGCTTCGCCAGCCTCTATCTTGTCTAATTTTTTCCCAGGTGCATCATGTCATTACCCTTGATCTTAATTACAAACGACGACGGCATCGATTCCCCCGGCCTGGCTGCCGTCGTGGGGGCCTTAGACGGCTTGGGGGAGTTGTTGATTGTGGCGCCGCGCGTGCAGCAGACGAGCATGGGGCGCGCGCGATCGCAGAATGAAGAGCGCGACGGCCGTGTCTTTGCGCGCGCGGTCGAGATTGGGGAAAAGCGCTGGCCAGCATTCGCCGTCAACGCTACCCCGGCCCTGACCGTGGACCACGCGCTGCAAGAGCTGGCCGGGCGGGCGGTTGACCTGGTCATCTCCGGCATCAACTACGGGGAGAATGTGGGCACTTGCGTGACGGTATCGGGCACCATCGGCGCGGCGCTGGAAGCGGCCGAGCACCACGTGCCCGCGCTCGCCGTTTCCCTGGAGCTGCCGACGACCGACTACCACTCGTATGATGAGGAGGTCGATTTTGCAGCCGCCGCTTATTTCGTGCGCTATTTTTCTGAACGCGTGTTGGGTAAAGAGCTGCCCTTCGATGTCGATCTACTAAAGATTGATATTCCGCTGGCGGCCACGGTCGAGACGCCGTGGGTCGTCGTCCGCCAGGACAAATTCGCCTACTATCGGCCGACGATGGAAGCGCGCACGGACCCGTTTGCCGGCGCCGCAGAGTTTAATCATATCCCCCAGAAGGGTAAATTTGGGGCAGAAGAAACGGACGCGCATGCGCTGGCGACGGGGCTGGTCAGCGTGACGCCCATGAGCCTAGATATGACCTCGCGGGTCAGCATGGGGGATGTTTCCGACTGGTTGAAAGCATAGGGGGTGTGTGATGAGCGCAGTCAATCGTTTTATTGGGCAGTGGGGCGAGCAAATGAGCTGGTCAGGCGCGCGCGTGCGCCGTTATGGTGGGGATGGGCCGGTCGGAGTCACTGAAAATTGGCTGATCGGTAAGGCGGAGGGGGCGCGCAATTTTGCAATTCGCTATTATGAGCTGGATGTAGACGGCCGTTCGCGGGAAGAAATGCACGCCCACGATCACGGCATCGTCGTCCTGCGCGGCCAGGGTGCGGTTTTGCTGGAGAACGCCTGGCACGACGTCAGCGCCGGCGATGTCGTCTATATTGAACCGGACATGCGCCACCAGTTGGTGAACAAGGGGCAGGAGCCATTCGGTTTCCTGTGTGTGATTCCGGCCCTCAGGCATAAGAAAGAAAAGGATGTGTGGGCGGAGGAAGGGCTTGACGTAACGGTCAATCCCTAACGGCTGCGGGGGCCAGGAGACGAGCAGGCCGCTTACCATTCTAGGAGGAAATAATCGTGACTGAACAGTACAATTGGGCCATCTTGGGGACAGGAAAAATCGCGCGCCGCTTTGGCGTCGCGCTAAACAACTTACCGGAAACGAATTTTCTGGCGGTAGGTTCGCGCAGCCAGGCTACCTGTGAAGCGTATGCCGACGAGTACGGCGTGGAGCGGCGCATTGTCGGCTATGAAAACGTCGCCGCGGATCCCGACGTGGATATTGTCTACATCGGCACCCCCGGCATATTTCATCACCGGGATGTGACGATGTGCCTGGAGGCGGGCAAGCATGTTCTTTGCGAAAAGGCGCTGACGATCAACGCCGCTGAGGCGGCCGATCTCGTGCGCCTGGCAAAAGAGAAGAACCTGTTCTTGATGGAGGCGATGTGGACGCGCTTCACGCCCGTGCACACGCGCATACGCGAGTTGTTGCCCACGGGCATTATCGGCAAGCCTCTGGGGATGAATGTGAATTCCCTCGCCGCGCCTCCGTATGATCCTGCCAACCGCTTCTTCGATCTTGCCCTGGGCGGCGGCATCCTGCTCGATATGAATTCCTACGGCATCTCCTGGGCGCACAGCCTGTGGGAAGCCCGCAGAGTGTCCTTGGGCTGACGCATATCGGCGACACAGGTACCGATGACACATCGGCCGTTCTCTTACAGTTTGACGAAGGGCAGCTCGCTTCTATCGTCGCTTCGCAAGAGTCCTATGATGTGAAGGATGCGGTCATTTACGGCACGGACGGCCGTATTGATGTCCATCCCCCGTGGTACAAAGGGTCGGGCATGACTATCTACCGCACAGGCGAAGAGCCGCAAACGATCACGCTGCCATTTGAAGAGGGCTTCAACGGCTACGAATATGAAGCGCGTGAAACAATGAACTGTATCGCGGCGGGGAAGATCGAATCGGAGATCATGCCCCTGGCGGAAACGCTTTCTATTATGGAGACGATGGATACGCTGCGTGAGGCGTGGGGTATCAAATACCCGGGGGAGTAGTTCGCTGAATGGCGCTCGGGAAGGATGTGGTGGAGCAGATGAAGGCGATACAGATCCACCAGTATGGTGGACCTGATGTTCTGAAACTAGAAGAGATCCCACGCCCGGAAGCGGCGGCGGATGAACTCTTGATCCGCGTCCTGGCGGCAGGCGTGAATCCTGTAGATTGGAAGACGCGTGCCGGCCGCGGCGTCGCCGGGCGTCTGGGGGCGAATCCTTTTCCTTTGATCGTCGGTTGGGATGTCTCGGGTGTTGTTGAGGCGGTGGGCAGCGAGGTGACGGGCTTCGAAGTTGGTGATGCCGTTTTCGGTATGCCGCGTTTCCCTGGGCTGGCCGCCGCTTACGCCGGCTGTGTGAGCGCCCCAGCGGTGGAAATGGCCCTGAAACCGGCGTCGCTCTCCCACGTGCAGGCGGCCGCCCTGCCCCTGGTGACGCTGACCGCCTGGCAGGCGCTTTTTGAAGCGGCCGGACTCAAAGCGGGGCAGCGCGTGCTCATTCATGCTGCGGCCGGGGGCGTGGGTCATGTCGCCGTACAGCTGGCCAAGTGGCGGGGCGCTTATGTCGCGGGCACCGCCTCCGCAAGCAACGCCGCCTACCTGGCGGAGATTGGCGTGGATCAGGTTATCGATTATCGGGCGCAGCGTTTTGAGGAGGTGTTCAGGGAGGTTGATCTTGTATTGGACACGATGAGCGGGGAGACACGGGCGCGTTCCTGGGCCGTTTTGAAGCCGGGCGGCATGCTGGTTTCTATTTTGGGCGCCCCTGATCCGCAGACGGCCGCTAGAGAGGGCGTGCGCTCCGCGGGCATTTTGGTCTATCCAAGCGGGGAGCAGATGGCTCAAATCGCCGATCTTGTTGACCAGGGGAAGCTCATGCCCCACGTTGACGCCGTTTATCCCCTCGCGGAAGCGGCGCGGGCTCAGGAGCACGTCTTTGCAGGGCACACGCGCGGCAAAGTTGTGCTGGCGATCGACCATGATGCGTGAGGACACGGAACTGGTTCGGCAGCTGCTTGCCCAGGTCACGGCCGAAGTCGCCGCCTGCGTGCAGCGAGTTTCCCCGGAGGCGTTGTTGGAAGCGGAGGAAATGCTGGCCGTCGCCCCGCGCGTTTTTGTGGCCGGTTCAGGACGAACCGGTCTGTGCATGCGCTCCTTTGCCATGCGTCTCATGCACCTGGGCAAGATCGTGCATGTGGTCGGCGAGGCGACCACGCCCAGCATCGCCGTCGAGGATTTGCTCGTCGTTGGTTCCGGCTCCGGGCGCACGACCAGTCTGCTGGCGATGGCGGAGCGCGCGCAGGGCTTGGGCGCCAGAATGCTGCTGTTTACGTCCGTCACGGACTCCCCCCTGGCCGCTTTTGCCGACCAGCTTTTCCTGATCCCTGCTCCCTCCCATAAAAGTGTGAGCAAAGAGATTCTCCCGCCGTCCGTCCAGCCCATGGGCGCTCTTTTCGAGCAGTCTCTCTTCCTCTTAAATGACACGCTGATCATGGGCTTGATGGCGCGCATGGACGTCGATGCGGGGCAAATGGCGCGTCGCCACGCCAATCTGGAATAGCCCCCCACCCTGCCGCTGTTTTGCGGACAAGCAAAAAGGCCCGGGACACGTGTTCCGGCGGCATGTTTCCCTTGACTTTCCTCCTAGAGTACTGTAACATAAACTCACATTTGTGACTACGCTATTCACATATGTGAGAAGCGATATGGAGCGTTCCCCGTGGGCAGCTGCTGTGAGAAAAATGCCAGCCTGGAAATCTGATTTATCCGCTATCCCTGTCGGTCTTTATGAAAAGGCGCTGCCGGTTCACTTGAACTGGCATGAGCGCTTGGAAACGGCGGCGCGGGCGGGCTATGATTTCCTGGAGATGTCGATTGATGACAGCGATGAGCGCATCGCCAGGCTGAATTGGAGCGCCAAGGAACGCGCAGCGGTGCGCCAGGCGGTGCGCGATACGGGTGTCCCCCTGCCTTCGCTGAGCCTGAGCACGCACCGTCGTTTCGCCTTGGGCAGCGCCTCGGCCGCCAGACGGCAGAAAGGAGAGGCGTTGTTCGCCAAGGCGATTGACCTTGCCCTTGATCTCGACCTGCGCATCATTCTTGTCGCCGGCGCGGAGAACTATTATGAAGAGCGGGATGAGGCGAGCCAGGCGCGTTTCCTGGAAAGCCTGGGGAAGGCGTTCGCCAAGGCGTCGGGGTCGGGCGTGATGCTGGCCCTGGAAAATTGGGATATCCAGATTAACTCTATTGAGCGGGCGATGGCCTACGTCGATTATTTCAACTCGCCCTGGTTCCAGCTTTATGCCGATATCGGCAACCTGATCTTTGCGGAACTGGATGTCGTCTCCCAGCTGGATCTGGCGCGCGGGCATATTGCCGCGCTCCATGTGAAAGATACCCTGCCCGGTCAGCTGCGCTATGTGCCTCCCGGCGAAGGAGCTGTCCCCTTTGTGGACGCCTTCGCCAAACTGGCCGAAATCGGCTTCCAGGGGCCGGTGGCCCTGGAACTGTGGACAGAGAGTTTTCCCAACGCGGTGGAGATCGCGACCGAGGCGCGGGACTGGCTGCGCGCGGCGATGGCGCAGGGCTGGGAACAGGCTGAGAGAGAGGGCCGCGGGATTCATTTCGCGACGGCGAACCGAAGGAATTAAGCAGCAGGAGAAACTTCATGGGAGAGTTACCAATCATACAGCTTGCTCTGGACTATGTGGAGCTGGCGCCCGCTTTGGCCATGGCGCAGATGGTGCGTGATGAAGTTGAGGCGATCGAAATTGGGACGCCGCTGACGAAGGCGGCAGGCATGCAGGCGGTGGCCGCCGTGCGCGAACTTTGCCCCAATAACATCATCCTCGCCGATGTGAAGTCGCCGGACGTGGGCGGGCTGGAAGCGAAGATTTGCTTCGATGCCGGGGCGGACTGGATGACGGTGCTGGGCGCGGCGCCGCTGGCCACGGTGAAACTGGCCCTGGAAGAGGCGAACTCGCGCCCCGGCAAAGAGGCGATTATTGAGCTGACGGGGATTCGCGACATTTTGGCCCGCGCGCGCGAATGGCGCTCCATCGGCATGGAGCGCATGGTCTACCACCGCGGTTGGGATGAGGGCAATACATCGCGGTTGTGGGAGCCGCGGGACAGGGCGATCATCCAGGAACTGATCCGCATGGGCTTCAAGATTTCCGTTGCCGGCGGGCTGGGCCTGGAGATGATCTCCTTTTTCCAGGGCGTCGATATTTCTGTCTTCATAATAGGGCGGGCGATTCGTGAAACGCCGGACCCAGCGGCGACGGCGCGCCTGTTCCGCGCGGAGATCAATAAGTATTACGGCGGGGGCATGACCGCAGGGTATTCGCAGGCGGACCAGGCGGCGAAGGCGGTGCGCTGGGGGATCAGCGAGATGGGGCTGCTGCTGACGGTCGACGGCCGTGATTGCCCCGGCTGTGACGCCCCCGGCCGTTTTTGCCAGGGCACCCTGACGGAGATCATCGTTCCGGCGGGCGTTGACGGGCAGGTGCTGGTCAACCAGATCGCCGCGGGCCTGGACCAGGCGGAAAGCGGCGCTGTAGGCTGGTCCAAGCCAGGAACATTCTATTTGGATATTGGCGCGCTGCCGCGCGTGAATACGCCCGCCGTTGTGGGGCTGCTGGCGACCACAGGACAGGTGCTGAACAGGCTTGGTCACGGGGTTGAGACAAGAAACGCGCTCAGCGTGGCGCAAAGCGTAATGAACGAATTTCGCTAAAAAGTGTAAGGAAGGTTGGCAATGAGCAGGGAATCAGCAGGGAACGCTTTGCCGGGCAATGCGCTCGGGATGATAGAGACACGCGGCTTGGTGGCCTCCATTGAGGCGGCCGACGCGATGATCAAGACCGCGCGTGTGCAGCTCGTGGGGCAGGAAGAAATTGGTGGCGGCTACGTCACCGTCTACGTGCGCGGCGAGATAGGCGCTGTGCGCGCCGCCGTGGATGCGGGCGCGGCGGCGGCCAAAGCGGCCGGCGAGTTGGTCACCGTGCACGTGATCGCCCGGCCGCATGCGAACGTGGAAAAGATCATTCCGGACAGCGTTCAAGTCGTCAAGCTTAGCGCGGATTAAGGACGTTAGAAACCGGCGCGTTGAGGCCCGGTGGAGGATACGATGCAATTACGAACTTATGTGATGGTTGATTCTATGCAGCCGCAGTATGCGGCCTTTACGGGCAAGCGCACCCTGGGCATGATCCCCATTGTCGGCGATGCTTCGATCACTATCGAGATGTCTCCGGCGGCCGAGGTGTATAGGGTGATGGATCTGGCTTTGAAGACGACCGATGTGCAGCCGGGTTATCTCAACATGGACCGCCAATACGGTTTTTTGGAGATCCACTCCAGTCATCAGGAAGCGGTGCAGTACACGGGGCAGAAAGCGTTGGAATCGATGGGCCTGCAGGAAAGCGACCGCATAAAACCGACGGTACTCTCGGCCAATATGACTTCCGGAATCGATCCCTTTCAGGCGCAGCTGATTAATGCGCGCAATGCCGGCGGGCTGGTCCTGGCCGGTGAAACATTCTGCGTCATTGAGGTTGTGCCCGCCGCCTATATCGTGCTCGCGGCCAATGAATCTGAAAAAGCGGCCGCTGTTACCCTGAATCACTATACCTCGTCAGGCGCCAATGGACGGCTGATGATCTCAGGGACGGAGTCGGCCGTGAGCCAGTCGCGCGACGCCGCTATCGCGGCCATTGAAAGCCTCGATGGCCGCGAGTCGGGCAGGTAAGAACGATGACTATTTATTATACAGCCAAAGATATTGAAGAGATGGCGGCGCAGGGCATCCGGCAAATTGAGATAGGTCCTGGGATCACGCTGACCGACTTTGCGCGGGAAACGGCGCGCCAATTGGAGATCGCGCTTGTCAAGAGCGGCTCTGAGTCTGCGCAAGCGGGAACCGCCGCCATGGGGCGCACAAGCCGCTATAACAAGCCGTCCGGCTGCATGCACGGCGCGCAGCCAGGCCAACAAGCGCCGGGCCGTCAGACGGGGGGCGGGAGCGCCGACACGGTGAACCGCTTAATCGACCTGGTGGGCAGCGCCGTGAAGCGAGGAGGATAAGATGAAAATCGCCAAAGTAGTGGGCGTGACGGTCTGCACGGTGAAAGACCCGCGCCTCGAATCTTGTAAACTGCTCCTGGTCTGTGACGCCGACCATGCCGGGGACGTTGTGGGAGATCCGTATATCGCCCAGGATATGGTTGGCGCCGGGCCGGAAGAGCTGGTCATGGTCGTGCAGGGCAGTTCGGCGCGCATGGCGTCCGGGGATGTAGATAAGCCCATTGACGCGGCCATCGTCGGTATCTTGGACTCTCTGCAATTTGAGGGAGCGACGACGTTCAAGAAGAGTTAAGAAAGAAACGAAAATCGCGGGAGGTTTTCGATGGCTGAGAATAAGGAAAGTTTAGAAATGATTGGGACGCAGGCGCTGGGTATGATAGAAACTTTGGGGATGGTGGCCGCCGTGGAGGCGGCGGACGCGATGTCTAAGGCGTCTAGCGTGGACCTGCTGCAGAAGCGCACGATTGGCGGCGGATACGTCACCGTGATGGTGCGCGGTGATGTGGGCGCGGTGCGTACGGCCCTGGGGGCGGGTCGCACCGCCGCGGCGCGGATCGGCCAGGTGGTTTCCACGCGTGTCATCCCCGGCCCGCATTCAGATCTGGAGAATTTGCTGCCTGAGACCACATCGGCTTAGTAGAATCCACGATCATTGGGTCCGCGGCGCGGCGTTAGGGGCACGCCTTTTTTTGCGTTTGAGGAGGCAGGGTGCCGGATGAAGCCGTTCTACGAACGGGTGGCACTGCGGACGGGGGCGGAAATGAACGAGAAAACAACACAGCATAAGGTGGTGTAAATGATGAGTAAGGAGCAAGTTGCTATGAAAGTAAGTAAAGCAGAAGCTGCGGAAATGCTGCGGCTGATGTATGAGACGCGTGCCTTCGAAGAGCAGGCAGAAAAGAGTTACATGATGGGCAAGATACATGGCACGATGCATCTCTCCATTGGTCAGGAAGGGTCGGCGATCGGCTCGATCAGCACCCTGGAGCCCAGTGACTTCATCCTAGGTCACCACCGCGGGCATGGGCTTTGCATTGCCAAGGGGGCTGACCTAAACCTCATGATGGCCGAATTTTACGGCAAAGAAGTCGGCTACTGTCGCGGCCGCGGCGGCTCGATGCATATCGCTGATGTGGCCGGCGGCAACCTGGGGGCTAACGGCGTTGTTGGCGGCGGCATCCCTATGGCCGTCGGCGTGGGCATCGGCCTGAAGATGAAGGGAGAGGGCAACGTCTTGATCTCCTTTTTCGGTGATGGGGGCGCTTCTACCGGAGCCTTTCATGAATCGATGATCCTGGCCGTCCTCTTCCAGGTGCCGGTCGTTTTCGTTTGTGAGAATAACCAGTACGCGATGTCTTTTGCCGCCGACAGCTGGACGACCAGCGAGAAGCTGGCCGGGTTTGCCGAACTATACGGCATGGCGGGTGCAGCCACGGACGGCAACGATGTGCTGGCCGTGCGCGATGCGGTGCAGACGGCCGTGGATCTGGCGCGCAGCGGCGGCGGCCCTTCACTGATCGTCAACAACACGTACCGCTATCGCGGTCATTCCAAGAGCGATCGCAACCGCTACCGCACGCAGGAAGAGATTGAAGAGTGGCAGCGCAATGATCCCATCCTGCGTTTCCGCAAGCTGCTTGTGGCCGAGGGTTTGTTCGCGGAACAGGAAATCGACGAGATTGAAGAAGCTGCCTACGCGGCGATTGAATCGGCGCGGCAGTTTGCCGAAGAGAGCCCGGAACCTGATATCGAGACCATTTTGGAAGGAGTTTACGCACCATGAGAGAGATAACGTACCTGGAAGCTGTGCGCGAGGCGATGACCCAGGAAATGGAGAGCGACGAGCGCGTATTTTTGATCGGCGAAGATATCGGCCAATATGGCGGCGCGTTCGGTGCTTCTTTCGGCATGCTGGAGCAGTTCGGGCCGGATCGTATCCTGGATACGCCGATCACGGAGCTGGGGCTCACCGGGGCAGCGACGGGCGCGGCCTTGATCGGCATGCGGCCGATCGCCGAGATCATGTTTATGGATTTCACCACGCTTGCTTCCGAGCAGCTGGTGAACCAGGCGGCCAAGCTGCGCTTCATGTTTGGCGGCAATGCCACGGTGCCCATGGTGCTGCGCACGCCGGCCGGATCGGGCACAGGCGCCGCGGAACATCATTCACAAAGTTTGGAGAATTGGTTTGTGCATATCCCCGGCTTGAAGGTCGTTATGCCCAGCTCTCCCTACGATGTGAAGGGGCTGCTGATCGCCTCCATTCGCGATAACAATGCGGTCGTTTTTGTGGAGCATAAACTGCTGTACAAGATGAAGGGGCCGGTGCCCGAGGAAGCGTACGAGATTCCCCTGGGCACAGCGGAAGTGAAACGGGAAGGGACGGACTTGACGATTGTGGCCACGTCGGTCATGGTGCAGCGCTCCCTGGAAGCGGCGAAACAGCTGGCGGAAGAGGGCATCGAGGTGGAGATCGTCGACCCGCGCACCTTACGGCCGTTGGACGAGGGGCCGATCATCGACTCTGTGATCAAGACGGGCAAAGTGCTCATTGTGCACGAAGCGGTGAAGACGGGCGGCTTCGGCGGCGAACTGGCGGGCGTGATTGCCGAGAGCAAGGCTTTTGGCTATCTCGACGCGCCCATCGTGCGCCTGGCCGGCAAAGATATCCCCATTCCTTATAACCGCAATCTTGAATACAACGCCGTGCCGCAGGTTGAGAATATCGTGGCCAAGGCGCGCGAGATCGTGCAGGGTAAGGTGTAAGATGGCTACGGATGTGATTATGCCCAAAGTGGACATGGACCAAGAAACGGGGACAGTCGCTAAATGGGTCAAAGTGGATGGGGACGAGGTCAAACAGGGAGAAACGATCCTGGAGATAGAAACGGACAAGGTGGCCATCGAGGTGGAAGCTCCCGCTTCGGGCATCCTCAGGGGCATCCTTGTCCATGAAGGGGAAACGGTGCCCATCGCCACGACCATCGCCTATATCTTGCAGCCGGGCGAAGCGCTGCCCGACGATGTAGGGGCAGGTCCCCGTGCCCGTCCGGCGGCCGACGAGCCGGCGGCGGCGCCCAAGGCCCCTGTACAGCAGACGGATTGGGAGGTGCCGGTGACGCCGGTCGCGCGCAAGATGGCGCAAGCGTCGGGTGTTGATCTCGCTTCCGTGGCCGGATCGGGGCCTGGCGGGAAAGTGACGAAGAAAGATGTGCAGGAGGCGCTGGCCGTTGGGGGTCCGTCCGGCAACGGGCTGGGGAAGGTGTATGCAACCCCGGCAGCGCGGCGGACCGCCGCTGAACAGGGGGTGCTTCTGGAGAAAGTCACCGGCAGTGGGCCGGACGGCCGTGTTCAGGCGGATGATGTGCTGGCTTATGCGGCGGCCACTGCCGCGGCCGCATCTGCTGCGCAGGCGGCTGTTATGCCGGCTGGGGCTGCGGCTCTGGCAGGCGCGATAGAGGTTGTTCCGCTGCAAGGGAAGCGGCGCACGATCGCCGAGCGCTTGACGGCCAGCTATCAAGCTGTGCCGCATATCAACTTCACGGCCAGCATCGACATGACGCGCTTCAATGAAGCGCGCGCGCAGTTGAACGGCCGTGCCGAGAAAGAGGACGGCGCGCGCATTTCGGCGACCGCCCTGCTGGCCAAGATCGTGGCCCAGACGCTGACGCGCCATCCCTGGTTGAACAGCTCCTTCCAGGAGGCAGACGGCGCGCAGGGGGCGGAGATCCACCTCTTTAGAGATGTCAATATGGGCATCGCCGTGGCGCTGGAAGACGGCCTGATCGTGCCTGTCGTGCGTGATGCCGCCAATAAGGGCGTGGCCCAAATCGCGGCGGAAATCAACGACCTGGCCGTGCGCGCCCGTGAGGGGCAGCTGGCCCCGGCGGAAGTGCGTGAAGGCACCTTTACGATTTCCAACCTGGGTCCCTTCGGCGTGGAGCAGTTCACGGCGATTATTAACCCGCCGCAAAGCGCTATCCTCGCCGTGGGAACGACGCAGCCGCAGGTTGTGCCTGATGAAAACGGGGAAGTCGTTGTGCGTCCGATCATGAAGTTTACGCTGGCCGCCGACCATCGCGTGGTGGATGGCGCCGTGGCTGCGCACTTTGTCGCCGATTTGAAGGCTGCTTTGGAGGAACCGCTGCTGCTGCTGATGTAAGCGGCGCGGAGGTGAATTAGTTGTGTGCAGCGTGGCGCTTGCAACGGGCCACGCTGCGGTACAGTTGGAGTTAACGTATGCCGCAGACGACAGTCGTTGTAAACCATGAAGTGGGCCTGCATGCCCGGCCGGCGTCGCAGTTTGTCAAGCTGGCCGCTTCTTTTGCCAGCGATATCACGATTGCCCACAATGGGCGCACGGCCAATGCGAAGAGCATTCTCTCCGTTTTGACTCTGGGTGTGCACCAGGGGGCGGAGGTTGAGATAACGGCCGAAGGGGCCGATGCGCAGGAAGCGCTGGCTGCTTTGACGCAGCTGATTGCTGACAACTTTGGTGAGGCTTAGGACACAGGCGAGGTTGGAGGGGTCAGGTGAACGAAATCAAGGGTATTGCCGCTTCCGCGGGCATCGCTATCGGACCGATTTTTCAGTTTAAAAGAAAAGATCTGCAGGTCACCCCTTACGCGATCGCGGATCCGGCGGCGGAATGGCTGCGTTTTCAGGAAGCGGTCAGCGAGGCGCGGGGGCAGCTGGGGGCGCTGCAGGCGCGCGCCCTGGCGGAGACTGGACCGGAAGACGCGGAGATCTTTGCCGCGCACGCGATGATGCTTGACGATCCGGAACTGCACAGCGCCGTGCGCGGGCAGATTGAACAGGAGCGCATCAACGCCGAGGCGGCTTTGCACCAGGCAGCGGAGCGGATCGCGGCGCTGTTGGAGACGCTTGACGACGCCTACCTGAGCGCGCGCGCGATCGATGTGCGCGATGTGGCCGGCCGCGTCTTGCGTATTTTGCTTTGCGCGGAGGATGCGCCGGCGAAAGATCTGAACGAGCCGTCGATTATCGTGGCCCGCGATCTGACGCCCTCGGACACGATTACGCTCGATAAAGCGTTTGTACTCGGTTTTTGCACGGCCGAGGGGGGCGCGACGTCGCACACGGCCATCCTAGCGCGCAGCCTGGGGCTGCCGGCCATCGTCGGCGCCGGGGAAGAGATTTTGGGGATCGCCAACTGCAGCCGGATGGCGCTTGACGGCGGCGAGGGGGTCCTGGTGCTGGATCCGGACGCGGAGACAACGGCCGATTTCCAGAGGCGCCGGCAAGCGCTGGACGGCATCACCGCCAGGGCGCAGGCACAGGCGATGGAAGCGGCGGTGACCACGGATGGCGTGCGCGTTGAAGTCGTGGCCAATATCGGCTCCGTCAGCGATGTGCAAAACGCGCTGCTGGCCGGGGCGGAAGGGGTGGGCCTGCTGCGTTCCGAGTTCCTTTACCTGGAACGGGACCATCTGCCGGATGAAGAGGAGCAGTATCACGCTTACCGCGCCATCGCCCAGGAATTTGGCCGGCGGCCGGTCATTCTGCGCACCCTGGACGTGGGCGGCGATAAGGAGCTGCCCTATCTCAATCTGCCGCCGGAAAATAACCCTTTTCTCGGCCTGCGCGCCATTCGTCTCTGCCTGGCGCGGCCGGAGATATTCAGACCGCAGCTGCGCGCCGCCCTGCGCGCCGGGGCGGGCAATAATTTGAAATTGATGTTCCCCATGATCGCCACCGTAGACGAGGTGCGGCAGGCGCGAGCGCTGCTGGAGCAGTGCCGTGAAGAGCTTGTCGCTGAGGGGTACGCGGTCGCGGAGATGGAGATTGGCGTCATGGTGGAGATCCCCTCCACGGCCATGATGGCCGATCAGCTGGCGCAGGTAGTCGATTTCTTTTCCATCGGCACCAATGACCTAGCGCAGTATACGATGGCCGCCGACCGCACGAACAGCGCGGTGGCCCCGCTGGCTTCCGGTTTTGAACCGGCCGTGCTGCGTTTGATCAAACGGGTCATTGAAGCGGCGCACGATCAAGGAAAATGGGTGGGCCTATGCGGCGAACTGGCCGGAGAACCGCTGGCGATTCCCCTGCTCCTGGGTCTGGGACTGGACGAGTTCAGTATGAATTCGCCGGCGATTCCCGTGGCCAAACAGATCATCCGCTCATTGAGCACGGCGAGGGCGAGAGAGATCGCGGAAGCCGCCTTAGGGCTGGAGAACGCGGCACAAGTAAAAGCGTATGTGCAAGAACAGCTGCCCGTGCGCGAACAATCATTCGCGGGCGAAGAGCTTTTGGCGATGGAGAGTGCGTGATTTTGGACGCTGTTATTTTTGATATGGACGGCCTGCTGGTCGACTCGGAGCCGTTGTGGGACCGGGCGAGCATCGAGGTCTTTGACGAGATTGGCATTCCTTACGAAGAGGAATATTTCTTAGAATCGATGGGTATGCGCATTGACCTCATCCTCGAGGGCTGGTATGCGCGCTGGCCGTGGGCAGGCCCTTCGGTGACGGAAGTGATGGAGCGCATGGTCGGGCGTGTGGTGACGCTGATTAACGAACAGGGCGAACCGCTGCCCGGCGCGCTGCAAACGATCGACTTTTTCAAGGATCGCGGCATTCCAATGGCGGTCGCTTCCTCTTCCCCCTACTCCGTGATCGCGGCCAATATCGGCGCCCTGGGCATTGGCGACTGTCTCGACGTCATTTCCTCGGCCGGGGATGAAGCGTATGGCAAGCCGCACCCGGCGATCTATCTGAGCACGGCCTCGAAACTGGGCGTGCCGCCGCAGCGCTGCCTCGTCTTTGAAGATGCGATTCTGGGCGTCATCGCCGCCAAGGCGGCGCAGGCGGCCTGCATCGCTGTGCCTGGCGCAGCGATCGCCGGGGACAAGCGGCTGGGTATTGCCGACTACGTGCTGCCTTCCTTGGCCGCGTTCGATGAGGCGCTGTGGCAGGAACTGCAGGCTGGTTGATTCTGCTCTGCCCATAATCTAGATCGTAAAAGGGCCGCCGCGGCGGCCCTTTTTGTTGGGGCGCCCCCGCGAAAAGGGCGCGTCTCCCTCCCTGCGCTCGCGCCGCCCATTTAACCAGCCGCCGCCTGCTCCTTGTGCAAGTGATCTTTCCTATTTCACCTGTACGGCGATCCTTTTGCCCACGACGCCCTGCACTCCGGCGGATAGCAAGATCGGAAAAATTGGGTACTATAACGAACTGAATCTTCTGAAAGGTGAATGTATGAGCAACAAAAACGCGCTGGTTCCGGTAGACCAAAAACTGGTTGACTTCTATGACGATAAGATTACGGCCGTGATGGTGGCCGACGCCGCGCGCCAGCGGGTCTACATTCCCCTGCGCCCTATTTGCGATTTTCTGGACGTGGCCTGGACCGCGCAGCGACAGCGTATCCTGCGCGATCCTGTTTTGTCTGAAGAAATGAGACCCGTGATCGTTACGATCACGGGTACGGGCCAGGAGGTGGAATCGTTGTGCCTGCCGCTCGACTATTTGTCCGGCTGGCTGTTTGGCATCAACGCATCGCGGGTAAAGGAGGAGGCGCGGGAGCGCTTGATTCGTTACCAGCGTGAGTGTTACAAAGTGCTGGCTGAAGCTTTCACGGAAGGGCGCCTGACGGGCGATCCCTCCTTTGACGATATCCTGACCAGCGACAGCCCGGCGGCAATGGCCTACCGTATCGCATCCGCCCTGCAGATCATGGCCAGACAGCAGTTCATCCTCGAATCGCGGGTGGATCAGCACGACGGCTACCTGGAGGCTTATGGTCAGCGACTGGAGGCCTTAGAGAGCCAGCTGGGGGATCCGGAGCGCTTTGTTACGGCCGATCAGGCGATGCAGCTCAGCCAGGCGGTGAAAACCGTGGCCATGAAGTTGTCTAAGCGCTCCGGTCGCAACGAATATGGCGGTGTTTATGGGGAACTGTACCGCAAGTTCGGGATCACGAGTTACAAGCAGCTGCCGGCGGCGAAATTTGATGAGGCGATGCGCTGGCTCAACGAATGGCGAGAGAGCATCGAGGGAGAGGTGCCGTTTTAGGCAGTGTGATTGCGATAGGGTGTGGGATAGCGAGGGGGCGGCTCTGGCTGCGCGGACTTTTTCGATCCTGGAGAAAGGGGTCGTTGGTAGAGAGACGGCCGTGGCCTTTTTTTCTACTTCACATAGATATCCGGCACAGAAACTATCGTGTCATCGACCTCAATATTGAGTCTGGGCCAGGCGGGGTCAATTGAGGCGAACGCAGCACCCATCCCCTCGACGAGCATGAGCTCTTCAGCATGGACTCCTGCTAACGTCAGGTAAAAAAGAAATGCCATATTCTGTTTCACGACTGCCTTAGGATCTTGCATGCGCTCAGCATAACCTGCCCAATATCCTACCGGGCCCCCATGAAAATGATTGTAACGCTCCTCCGGGTATCCCAGCTGTTCATATAGATCCATGATAAGCGCAAACAGATCTGCCAATAATACACCGGGCTTGGTACGTTTGAGCAGCGCTGCTTCAATGGTTGCCGCGGCGTTATAGCGCCTGCGGATTTCCTCCGTTGGTTCGCCAAAATAGATGAGGCGAGATGTCGAAGCCAATAGCCCCCATCGGGCAACTGCGGGAGCGATGAGAACGGCTTGTTCTATGATGCGATCGCTGGGTACAGGGTGGCGAAAACGTTCGAATCCGGTCGTCGGCTCCCACAAACATGAAGTGCCCTTCAAGACCTCTCTCAAGGGCCATTTGCCAGATGCGTGCATTGACATGCCGCTCGGTCATTCCAGGTTCAATCCATTTGACTGCCGCAGCCTGCAGCTCGGCGCATTCCGCGCCGAGCTGGCGATAGCGATACATTTCCTCCACGGTAAAGGGATCATGCAATTTGACAAGCAGGGACTGTATATTATCAATGCCGAGAAAGCTGTCATCAGCCGCCGTTCTGCCTTCTGACAGTTCCAGCACGATGGCTTCAGGCGTTTTTCCGAAAGGGTGCAGCATAATCCCTTGGAAATCTTGTCTTTCCAGCACCTCTTCCATCGCCCATGGCAGGTCCATAGAATAACCTACGGCGTACTTAGCCTCGGGCGTGATGACCAGATAGACAGGACTCGTTGGTGACACACGACTGGAGACTGCGTCCCCGCCGCAAGTTATCCATGCGAAGTTGCTGCGCCGGGTGATAATCAGCGTGTCATAGCCATGCTCGGCAAGGAATGACTTCACGCGACCTAGTTTTTCCTGAGCTTCGGTGGGAAATGGCATACGGATAATCAGCCTTCTGCGTAATGTTTACTGGAAGGGCAATAATGCCCAGAGTGCAAACTCGCGGCGCAGCCGCCACGCATCCACAAAGATGGGCGAATACAGACCCGCTCGGGTGGAGGCCATGGCGCGCTGCGGATTGGCATCGAATCAGTAATGTTTTTTCGACAGTAAACATGCCGGATCGAACAAGGGCAAGCGGGACCTCTCGATCAGATCGGACCTGAAATTGACTGGCGTGCAGCAGCGCACCGGGGGCGTTGAAGTGTTGTTCGACGGTGGCATGCTGAAGCAGTGGTCTAAACCATCGCTCAGGGAGATCCACCAACAAACAGAGCCGGTAGAGCTCTTTAAGTTCGGCGAAGAGCGGAAACATGGTGGGGAAGGGAGCGGCCGTTTGCTCAATCCTTGACGACAATTCCTCACTCGAGATTTCACTCGATGCTCGATTGACCACTTGCTCACAGTAAGTGCTCTCACTGATAGCTCCTGCCGCTAGTTCGCCTGTGAGATCGCGTATCCAAAAACGTGTTTCAGCATCCAACTCACAGCCTGATTGAGACAGAGCCGCAGCAGTAAGCTTGTAGAGTGGAGCTGTGACAACGCCGCCTACCCAAAAGATTATCGATTCAATTGCCGGCACCGCTCACGCTCCACTAACCTGGATGACTACATGTCGCTCTCCGCGGGCAGGATTCATGTCAAGTACAACAATTTCCTGGAAATAGCCCAGGCAAAGATCGCCGTTGGAAATGGGGACACTCAAGCAAACGCCCAACAAAATGGAGCAGAGATGTGCCGCTCCGTTGACGTCATATTGGCGGACATGGTGCACATAGCCCCCTAGAGCAGGCGCCGCTCTTTCAAGCATATCCTGCAAATCAATGAGAATGCCCGTCTCATATTCCATGATCAGGACACTTCCTGTCGTGTGCTGATACGTAACCAGAGCGGTTCCTTCTACGATACCGGAGGACTTGACTAATTCACGGACCGCATCGGTTATGACCGTTGTACCAAAATAGCCCTCAGAAAGGATTGTTAGCCGTTTGGTCGATGTCACTGCAGTCTCACTGGAGAGCCGTGCGCATAATTTTGGACATTCGAGAAATGGCCGGAACTGGCTCTAACGTGTATGACCAACCCAATTCGCTGGTTAGATAACCTTTGTATTCGTGCGCCCGCAGTGTCTGGATGAAATCTTCGAAGTCAAAGGTCCCTTCACCAAGGATTAAATTTTGCTGCGTTTTGCCGTCATTGTCGTTTACATGCACCTGTAACAATCGTGTGCCGCAAATGGCTACTGCCTCGGCCGGAGACTCGTTGCTCAGATGGATGTGTCCCGTATCAATGGTCACACCTAGGCGGTTATCATCGATACTCGCGATCAGGCGCATGGCGTCAGCGGCCGTATTCACGAGATCAGAAACGCTGCTGTTGGCCGGTTCGACGGCTAGCGCCATGTCATACTGCGCCGTGTAGTTGAGCACGGCCGCTACGCTGTCCAGCAGTCTGTCCCAGGCATCGGCCGGGTCCTGGTTCGAGAGGCTGCGGCCGGGAATGACGAGGAGACTTTCGGCGGCGAGCGCCACGGCATTATCTGCGCATTCATACATGTACTGCAGGCTGTCCCGCCGCACGATGTCGTTCGGGCTGACCAAGCTGTGCGGGTAGCGGAAGAAGGCGGGCATGAATGAGGGGACAGCGAGCTTTGCCTGGACAAGCAAAGCTCGGATTCGTTGCAGTTCATGCGCACTGAAGTCGTGGCGGTATATGTGCGGTCTTCCACCCCATATATCAATGCCCTCATATCCAGATTCAGCCGCGTACTTGATCGCTTCTTCTATGGAATAATTGACCAGGACCGAGGTGGTCGTCGAGATTTTCATACCGTTACCTTCCCAGGCAGCTTGGTGGAGCCCAGATCAATACACGCCTTCATCGGCCGCCCCACATGGCCAGTGCCGTTTGCAGCTCTTTATGCTCGGCTGCCGCTTCTTCTACCGTGCGGCCGTCCTCGGCGGCTTGGATTGCCTGGCGAAAGGCAAACGCTCCTGCCGCCGGACCTCCTGGGTGCCCAAATATGCTGCTGCCCGCGCCAATCGCGACGTCGCCTCCGTAGAGCGTAATTAGTTCGTGGCAATTACCTGGTGTTATGCCATTGGCAACTGCCGGGAGCGCCGGGTTCATATTGCCAAGTGGGCTGAGCAGTTCTCGTACTAGCAACAGGCAGCGCTCCGGGAGGACGGGAAAGCTCCCTCTGCCGGAGAGTACAATATTGATATCGGCGCCGCATAAGCGGGGCAGCTTGCCATTGAGCAAGACGCTGCTGATGCCGGACTCTGTACTGGCAATCTGCCCTGTTACGCCTGAATTATGGCCTAAAAGCGGCACAGTGATGCGCTCATCTTTGACCAGCGCGCATACGGCGTCCAGGCCCACCTGGATGTAATTCACCATGAGGGCGTTGGCGCCTAATTCGATCGCTTCCAGCGCATTTGCTAATAAGCGGTCAACGCGGTCGGTGATATTGACTGCGTACAGCGTATGTTCACCGCTTTCCTCAAAAGCGCGCCGTTCCGCTTCGCGATATAACTTTACTCGCTCGGATCGTTTGCAATAGGCCGGATCCAGAAGCAGTTCTTCATCTTTGATGATATCAACCCCGCCGCGTGCCGCCTCGAAGAATTTGGCAGCGCCTTCCTCCGCGGAATATCCCCGTCCCGGTTTCATGATAGCCAGGAGAAACGGCCGCTCGCCCGTACTGAGAAGTTCACGCAGACCGGAAACACCGTATTGCGGGCCAGGGAATGAGTTTACATAGGACTCCGGCAAATAGAGGTCAAGCAGCTTGATGTTGCCATAGGCCAAGATCTCACCAGCTACAAAAGTGAGCAGCCCTGCCATACTCTGCCCCATATCTGCAATAGGGATGGCCAGCTGTACGATAAACTGACGTTCACTTTTCTCATCCGCCATACGCAGCTCGCGCGCCGGTGTCTCATAAATCCCCACTATCTTGGCTGAGAATTTCTCTCTAGCTGCTGGCGAAAGATTCACCGTCTCGGTCCAAGAGCCCGGGTAGATGAGACTGGACACCTGCCTTATTCTCGCAAGCACGTCCTTGTCACTTTCCAGCGTCATTGCATAAGTGGCAACCAGCGAACTTTCGCGGTCAATTCCATCAAATGAGCAGCAGATTTCCGGGCTGAGCAAGGTGACCTCCATTCGCTTGCAAACGATCGCATTCGCGTGGAATTAGTGATTGGCTGATCCTAACTGCTTTTACCCCTGGCAGGTATTTCCCACACGGCTTCAACGGCGCCATTTCGCAAGCCATAGAATTTATCATAAAGGTTAATCGTGTCGTTGGCATTGCGAACCCAAAGCTCCAGCTTGTCCGCTATTTGCAAGTTCTTAGCCGGGTCCTCAAGTTTGACGCGCCCATGTTCCTGTGACAGCGAAAATACAGATGCTCCTGGAAGGTCCCTTATTTCCGGCAGGCCGAGATGCACGTCCATCCCCTTGCGGCCGACATCGATCACCGCCAGATCACGCTTTTCGGCCCATGCCGGCCGGCTGATGACGGTTGCCAAGACGGTGAGCGTACATTCGAAATCACCCATACCCGCTTCTTTGAAGGCTGTGTCCATCAGTAGGTAGGTTCCAGCCTGGACTTCCGTGACGCCGGGAGTCTCGGCCGCCACTTTGTAGGTGAGAGTGCCGCCGGCACTGACGATCTTGACTTCTAGTCCTGCTTCTTCAACATACCGGCGTACGGCAACCAATAAGTCGTTGGCCTGCTGCGCACAAGCCTGACGCTGGTCTTCTTCAACCTTGAAGGTGCAGTGCCCGTCGTAGCCCATAATTCCCGCGAATAGGAGATTGGGCGCCTTGTCAACCTCTCGGGCCAGAGCAAGCACCGGGCCAAACGGGGCCACACCACAGCGATTATGGCCAATGTTTACTTCAACCAGCACGCGCACTGTAACGCCCTTAGCCCGTGCCTGCGCGCATAACTCTGCCAAATTCTCGCTGCTGTCAACCGCAACGATAATGTCCGCATGCCTGGCTAGATTGACCAGCCGCTGGATTTTTCTGGCGCCGACAATTTGATTGGCGATCAGAACGTCCGTAATGCCGGCCGTGATCATCACCTCGGCTTCGGAAAGCTTTGCGCAGGTCACGCCAATTGCCCCGGCCGCAAGCTGTTTATGGGCGAGTCCGGGGTCGCGCGATCAGCTTCACATGCGGCCGTAAATTGGCCTTGGTGGTACGGAAGTATTCCGCCATCTTCTGTAGATTCCGCTCCATGGCGTCAAGATCGATGAGCAGTGCTGGTGTGTCGAGCTCCTCTTTGCGCAGTCCTATTTCATATTCGTGACCCATTCACCCACCATCCCTGCGGTACGTCTGTATCTGTCCCAGCTATGTCTGGCCTAATACTCCGGGACCATGTCCCCACTGATGACCGCTTGTTGGATCTCCAGCAGCTCGCCGACATCCAGCACCGCATCAATAACAGCGCAAGCGCTGCTGCATTCAGCAGTGGAAACCAGGGCCGCTGCAGTATCCGCAGCCACTATCTGGTCAACCACCTTATAAGACATCTGCCGGTGCAGGATATGGTTGTCAAGATGCGGGCGCATGTCGTCGATTGACCAGATGCCCGCATCCACATGATCCCCTTTGAGCAGGCGCGGAAGTTGCATGAATGTTACCGGCTTGAACTCTACTTCCTGGCCGGCGAACTCCAATTCCGTTAAGCCGGCAACATCGATTGAATCCGCGTCCATGGCAACCCGCAGCCGGCGGGCTCCAGTCTCGTCAACATCGGGCCGGTAGAACACCTCGTGGCGAGTTACATAGGTGTGTGGGGGAAGTGTGCTCAGTATTCGTTCCGTCTCGCTGCAAAGTCTAGTCGCGGCGAAATCAGACATGACCGCAATGTGGCACTTGTTCTCGTGCAAAGCATTGAGCCGGGTGCGTGATCCGCGGATGAAAGACAGGTAGATGTCGATCCCCGTTTCGCTGATTTGCTTTTTTAGGCCGGTCGCCAAGCCCTCCAGTAGAGGGTGAGCAATCAGCGGAAACGAAATTACCATCGGCTGCTGCTCGGCCATGGCCCACAAGTCACTGACGGATCGTTTGCTGACGAAGGAACCCAGATGCCCACGCCTTTCGATCGTAACTGCACCTGCCTGTTCGATGATCGATAGGGAATTTGATACTGTGCCAACGCTCGAGTTGGTCGCGCGGACAATCTCTCTGACTGTTTCCAGGCGTTCCCCTTCTTTCACCCTTAATAGATATTTGGCGAGCTGCGAGACTATTTCCTCACTGCCCATTAGCTAACCTCGTTAATTTCTCTCGAACAGCCGAATATCAGCGCTGCAACTACCGTAACTATACGGGGATCTGCTACTTTCCCAAAACGACACATTATCTCGCACATCTCAATACCTGACGATGTTTCTCTCTGTTGCAGTTATCTTGGTCGAATGATCAGCACCCCAATAGTTCATATTATTGAATGTTCACTCAGTGTGAACATACTAACAAGAAAACACATTGATGTCAATCCCTGTCATGGGCAATTTTGCCTCATTAAGTGCCTTGTAAACCCTTTGTGGGTGTTCGTTGGCAGGGATTTTGGTATTGACATGGTCCAAATCCGTGATATATAATGTTCAAAATTGCTGAACGCTCATGTATCTTGAGCATTCAAGCGAGTAAGATAACAGCGATTCAAAGTTCTGTGGTCCAGGCAGAGACCATCGATCCACAGATCACTGGAGGAGTGGAAGTTGCCAGAGTCTTATGAAAATACCCCCCTAATGTCTCAAGCAGACGTTGATGGGACAGCGCGGCTCTCGGTAAGAGGAATCTCTAAAGCATTCCCTGGCGTACAAGCGCTCGACGATGTTTCATTCGATGTACTTCCGGGCGAGATTCATGCCCTGGTTGGCGAGAACGGAGCCGGAAAGTCTACTTTGATGCATATCGTTGCCGGTGTTTATGATCCGGATGCGGGGAGGATGGCCATAGGCGGCAAACCCTATACTCCGGAAGACGAAAAAGCGGCTCAACGGGCAGGTATAGCCATGGTCTTTCAGGAAGGGAGTCTATTTCCGCCCCTCAGTGTGGCTGAGAACATTTTTGCCGGGAGGCAGCCGGTCAATAGATTCGGACTGATTGATTTTCCGACCATGAATCAGCAAACCCAGCTGCTAATGGATGACCTTGAGCTAGAAATCGCCCCCTCTACCCTGGTTTCTACACTCTCTCCAGGCCAGCGCCATCTGGTAGATATCGCCAAAGCGCTCTCTCAGGAGATAGAGCTGCTGATTCTCGACGAGCCAACCTCCTCCCTAACCATCAGCGAAGCTCGCTTGTTGTTCAAAATCCTCAGGCGTCTGGCGAAACAAGATGTCGCTGTGGTTTATGTCACACATCGCCTGGCCGAAGTGTTTGAGATTGCTGACAGAGTGACCGTGCTCAGGGACGGCGTGGTAACTGGCATTCGCATAATCGCCGATACGACGCATGATGAGCTAATCCATCTTGAGGTAGGGCGCATCCTTTCATTTGAGCCTGACAAAACGCGCACACCCGCTGACGCCCCAGTCGTTCTGGAGGTGCAGAACATGACAGCGCTGCCCGTAAAGAATGCATCGCTGCAAGTTCGCGCGGGTGAGATCGTATGCCTGGCTGGGCTTGTAGGCGCCGGGCGCTCTGAGTTATGCGAGGCTGTATTTGGTCTACGTCCCTGGGAAAGCGGGAATCTTCTGTTTGAAGGGGCACCACTCAGGCCGCGCCACCCGCTTGATGCCATGCGGGCTGGCATCGGTATGGTGCCGGAGGACCGTCGCGCAGCGGGTCTATTCCTTGACATGGGCGTTTCCAGCAATATTGTGGCCGCAAATTTGGATGCTGTCAGCAAGAACGGGCTCGTCGTCGAGGGCGAGATTAATAGTATGGCGGAAGTGTATGCGGATTCTCTTAACATCATTACGCCTGATCTTGAGCGGCATGTACTCTATCTTAGCGGAGGCAATCAGCAGAAGGTGATGCTCGCTAAATGGTTGGCGCGTAACCCTAAACTGCTCATCGTCGATGAGCCAACTCGGGGGGTCGACGTTGGGGCAAAGGCGGATGTTTACGAAATCTTGAGGCAGCTCGCAAAGAACGGAATCGCCTTATTGATCGTTTCTTCGGACCTCCCCGAGGTTCTCTCCCTTGCCCATCGCATTGTAATCATGTCCGAAGGCCGTACAGTTGGGGAGGTTGATCCGCTCGAGGCAGATGAAGTTGCCATTCTTCAACTCGCAACACCCATTGGTGTTGCTACAAAAGGGAGTAGTGCATAACCCATGTCAAGCTTAGAACCCGTTCCGCAAGAAGATAGTGTTTCAGTTAATGATGAAGAGTCACTCGGCGCGAAAATTCGACGCTTGGCAGAACGAATTGTGCGGGATCGCCCGCTGCTGCTTATCGCCCTTATCCTTATTCTTTGTTTGTGGATGAGTATCAGCTATCCCGAATCGTTTCCCACCTGGAATAACTTCGCGGCGGTGCTGCTCGATACTGCCCAAGGTGGAATTCTAACGGTGGGCATGATGATTCTTCTGATCGCCGGTTTTTTTGATTTATCGATTGGCTCCACGCTTGCCTTTTCCGGCATTATCGCCGGCGTTGTCGTCAAAAACATAGGGCTGCCGGCTCCTGTTGCCTTTATGTCCGGCCTGCTCGCAGGCGCCGCGATTGGCGCGATCAACGGCCTGCTAATCACCCGCCTGCGCATAAACGCGTTGATCACGACTTTGGCCATGATGGGTATCTTGCGCGGCGTGACCCAATTAATCGCCCCGGCGGGCGTAGCCAATCTCCCCGATGAGTTCAAAGTATACGGGCAGACAGTTATCTTTGGCTTGCAGTCTCCATTTTGGGTGATGGTAGTTGTTGTCCTGGTGGCCTGGTTTGCTATGACGCGCACAAGGTTCTTTCGACAGTTTTACTATGTCGGCAGCAATCCGAAAGCTGCCAACCTTAGCGGCATCAAAGTTGATCGCGTCACTTTCACTGGCTTCGTTTTGATGGGATTCCTGGCCGGATTGGCCGGCACACTCCTGGCTTCGCGCCTTAGCAACGCTGTGGTTCTCGCCGGTGTGGGCACGGAACTAAAGGCGATTACGGCCGCTATCCTGGGCGGGGCCAGCCTTGCCGGCGGCGTGGGGACTATTCCCGGCGCTTATCTGGGCGTTCTGTTCATGGCTCTCATTCAGAATACACTTATTATTGCCCGCGTGCCCGTATTCTGGCAAAGCATCGTCGTGGGCGTCGTGTTGTTGGTCGCAATCGGCATCGACGAATTTAGTCGCAGAAATAGGTAAGCGGCCGTTCGGCGTGCGGATTGTATATTTTGAATCGTTGTATGTTTTTCGATTGACAGAAGAGATTAGGGTTACCTTATTTCACACACACGAGGAGGTGTCCAAATGGGTAAACATCTAGAGCGCACACTGTACATTGTCGTCCTGGTTCTAGCTGCGGTACTATTGCTTGCGGCATGTGACACAGGGCAGCCAGCTGCAGAACAGCCGGCCGTGGACCAACCGGTGGTAGACGAAGGCGCAGAACAGCCGGCGGCGGACCAACCGGCGGCCGATCAACAGCCTGCGGACGAAAGCGCAGAGCCGGTGTCAGATGCCCACCCGGGTCTAATCGGTTCTCCGGATCGGACAGACCAGGAGTATGTCTGGATCTCGCAGTTCTCAACCTTGCCATTGTTCGTCGAGCGTGTTTATCCGGGCCTCGAGGCGTTTATCCGTGATTTCGGTGTTACGGTGAGGGTGGCTGGTCCCACGACAGTTGACCTGGCAGCCTACATCGCCACAGTTGAGCAGGAATGCGCACGTGGACCCGCTGGCGTCATCGTGGTCGGCGGCTGGGACCCGGCGCTGACAGAACCCGTCAACAAGTGCATAGAGCATGCAAGTCCCAGTAGTTGTCACAGACGGCGACCTGTTCCAGTCCAATCGGCTATCCTATGCGGGAACCGATTGGTACTAGCTGGGCGTAGCGATGGCTGAAGCCCAGATCGCAGAGCCATGCGGCACGTGGCTGCGGATACCGGCCAGGTGGCCGTCATTTCGCCAGTGCAAAATGAGAACATGCAGCACTCACGACAAGGCATCCGCGACACACTGCGAAGGCACTGGCATTGAGGTCGTAGTCTGAAGAGGACAACAATTCAGAGGCCGCTATCTCTGCACAGAAGACCGCAGCTCTGCTGAGCCGCTTATCCTGATCTAACGGGCATAGTCGGCCTCGATTCAGAGGCTGGCCCCGGCATCATTGCCGCACTGGATGAGGCCGGTCGCAGTGGAGAGCTTGCTGTTGACGGTCAATGAGGCGGGGCGTGAATTCCTGCAGAACATCAGTTGATGGCAAGGTGCAGATGATCACGATGGAAAACTACGACATCATGAACTATCTGGCGTTCTTCATGCTGTACACCTGGCACAATGATGCCATCCGCACCGCTGGGCTGGATCCCATGGGTGAACAACTGGATGCCGAAATCCGTGGATTCCGGCCTGGTGCTGGTTGATGAAAGAAAGCGTCAATGATGTAATGCAGTACATGCTTGAAGCCGAAGGAGCGCGCGGCTAGAGAAGCCACTGTGACTCGGAGCCAGGCGCCTGAGTCTGGCTTAATCGGCGGCGCTCGAAAGGGAGAATCAGGAATATGTCTGGATCTCGCAATTCTCGACCTTGCCCTTGTTCGTGGAACGGGTATATCCGGGCCTCGAGGCCTTTGGCCGTGATTTCGGTGTTACAACACGCGTAGCAGGTCCCGACGACAGTAGACCTGGCAGCCTACATCGCCACGGTGGAGCAAGAATGCGCTCGCGGCCCGGCCGGCATCATCGTGGTCGTCGGCGGCTGGGATCCGGCGCTGACAGAGCCGGTCAACAAGTGCATAGAGTATGCAGGTACCAGTGGTCGTGACGGACGGCGACTTGTTCCAGTCTAATCGCCTTTCTTATGTGGGAACCGACTGGTACCTGCCTGGGCGCAGCGAATGGCTGAGGCCCAGCTCAAGTTCCATGAAGAACGCGGGTCAGATACATGCCAGGTGGCGGTGCTTTCACCGATTCAGAATGAGAATATGCAGCGTTCGCGGCAGGCGATCCGCGACACATTCGAAGGGACGAACTGCGAAGTCGTAGCCGAAGAGGACAACAATTCACAGGCCGATATCGCGGCGCAGAAGACGGCCGCCCTGCTGGCCGCTTACCCGGACTTGTCAGGCCTAGTTGGCCTCGATTCCGAGTCTGGTCCCGGCATCATTGCCGCACTTGGATGAGGCCGGCCGCACCGGAGAGATGGTGTTGACGGTCAACGAAGCGGGGCGTGAGTTCCTGCAGAACATCGTTGATGGCAAGGTGCAGATGATCACGATGGAGAACTACGACATCATGAACTATCTGGCGATGTTCATGCTCTACACCTGGAACAATGATGCCATCCGCACGGCTGGGCTTGATCCCTGGGTGAGCAACTGGATGCCGAAATCCGTGGATTCCGGCCTGGTGCTCGTTGATGAAAACAATGTCAATGATGTGATGCAGTATATGCTTGAGGCCGAGGAGCGGGCAGCTGGAGAGGGCTCCTAATACTTGGCGATTCTTGTCTAAATGTTTCTGGCACCGGCAGCGTTGCCGGCCATGGCTGCCGGTGTCAGAACCCGATCTCCCGAAAATAGGGTGGTATGCCTATGTCATCAGATGCCAAGCAAGCTCGACGGATGTCCTTACAAGAATTCGACCTGCTTTTTGAGTCGCTCAAGAATTGGGGAAAGTGGGGGCCTGGAGACCAGAAAGGAACGCTAAATTACATCACACCTGAAAAGATATGTGCCGCGGCAGCGCTTGTTAAAAGCGGTCGCAGTATATCCATGGAAATACCGCTAAACACGACGGCCGGGCCTGATAATCCAAACCCGGTGCTTCATTACATGAGCACTACACACGACGTGGACGTAGGTTCCGGTGACCTGCTGCGGTTCGCGACAGATTTTTTGGGCATTCAGTTTCACGGGGACTGCCATACGCACATTGATGCCTTATGCCATATCGCCTACAAAGGCCATTTATACAACGGTCATCCGGCCGGCATGGTGACCAGTCGTGGTTCACTGGGGTTGGATATCACCACCTTGGGTAACGGTGTGGTCAGCCGGGGCGTTTTGATTGATGTGCCTCGCTCCCGTGGGATAAAGTGGGTTGAACCAGGAGAAGCGATCACGCGCGAGGAAATCGAGGCAATTGAAAAGCAGCAGGGCGTGTACCTTGAAGAAGGCGACATCATGGTCTTTCGCACCGGGCATCACCGCCGGCGCCTGGAGCTTGGGGCATGGGATCCCGGCTACACCGGGGGGGGGCGGGCGGGTCTCGACCCTTACAGCCTGACCTTGCTGCACGAGCGCAAGGTGGCGGTGTTCTTGCCCGATGGAGATGGGGAAACTGTACCCGGGCCTATGGCCGAGATCGAATACCCCATCCACCCTTTGCAGGTTACGGCGATGGGCATGACAGTCGCCGACAGTCTGCAGTTCGAGGACCTGGCCCGCGCTTGCGCGGAAGAAGGCCGCTGGGAGTTCATGGTCGTTATCGCGCCGCTCCAGCTGCCTAAAGCGACTGGGTCTCCTTTTAACCCGATTGCTATATTCTAAGCTCGCTTAACAATTTGTGACGGTGACGTATCCCGGTTTTCTATCATGGAAGGCGGTGCAATTATGGAACAAGTGGGTAGAGTTGCCATCGTGACCGGTGGTGGTTCCGGTATAGGCGCTGCTGCCGCCCGACAGTTTGCGGCGAATGGGACGGCCGTGGCGGTCGTAGGACGCCGAGCCGCTCCTCTGGAAGCTATCGTCCAAGAGATTGGCCAGGGCGGCGGGCAGGCCTTGGCAATCCCTATCGATCTGGCCGATGCGGACGCTCCGCAGGCCATAGTCGCCGCGACAGTGGCGCAATGGGGCCGGATTGATATCTTGGTCAACAACGCCGCTGCTGTTAAGCATCTCCCCCTAAGCGAAGCAACTCGCGAAGATTTCATGATGCATCTCAATGTGAACGTCCTTGCCCCCTATTTCTTGATCCAGGCTGCCCTGCCCTACCTCACCCAATCTGATTCGGCCGCGGTGATTAATATCTCATCCTCTTCCGGTTCGCTGGCTATTCCCACCCAGGCGATGTATGGAACCTCTAAAGCCGCGCTCGAATACCTCACGCGCTCTCTCGCTTCTGAGCTGGCGCAGAAGTCAATCCGCGTGAACGCCATTGCGCCGGGGCCAACGGATACGCCCATTCACTTGAGCTGGGCAGGCGATGACGTCGCCGGCGCCTATGAGAGGATGACGCGCGAAGTCCCTTTGCGGCGCATGGGATCCGCCGAAGAGCTTGGCCAATGGATAGTGTGGCTTGCCGGCCCTACAGCCAGCTGGACGACTGGCGCGGTAATTCCCGTGGATGGCGGGCAGGTCTTGCCTGGGGCGCTCTCCACTATTTCGCGGCAAGAGTAATTGTTACCAACAGAGGAGTTTTTAGATGGCTCGATTCGATTTTGATGGAAAAGTCGCCCTGGTTACCGGCGCGACCAAGGGAATTGGTAAAGCTACAGCGATAAGGCTGGCAAGAGAAGGGGCAATGGTGGGGGTCAACTACCGGGCCACCGGCGACCCAAGCGAGACCTTGGCGCAGATCAAAGAATTCGGAGGGAGGGCCTTTGCCGTCGAGGCAGATATGCGCAACCCAGAGCAAGTCATAGCCATGGTTGAGGAGGCCGCGCGCATTGGCGGGCGCCTCGACTTTCTGGTAAGCAACGCGGCTATCAACCCGCTCAAGCAATGGGATGAAATCACCCTCGAGGATTACGACGAGATACAGGAGATCAACCTACGCGGGACGTGGGTGGTGTGCCAAACGGCGGCGAAGCAGATGATCAAGGAAGGGCACAGAGGTGCTATCGTCACGGTCTCGTCCATCTCCGCCTGGGTAGCTGCCCGCGAGCAGGTTGTCTATTGCGGGACTAAAGCGGGCATATGGATGCTGTCAAAAGCCCTGGCGGCGGTCCTTGGCCCGCACGACATCCGCGTCAACTGCGTGCTGCCTGGCGCGATCCTTACTCCCATGAGTGCTGAGCTTGTATCGCCGGATTCACCCGCCCGTAAGTATTATGAAGAGCGCACGCCGCTGGGTCGCATCGGGCAGCCGGAGGAGGTTGCGGGCGTGATCGCCTTTCTGTTGAGCAATGAGGCCAGCTATATGTCTAGCTCTGAAGTGTTGGTAGATGGGGGCTTCATCACCAATGCAGAATGATTCATTGCACTTCATATCAATTGGTTTTGGGGGGCAAACGTGAGCCTGATAGGCATCGACGTTGGGTCGAGCTCTGTTAAGGCGGTGGCCTACAGTCAGGAGGGGCGGCTGCTGGCCCAGGCTAGCAATCCTATAACGCCGCTGCACCCTCAACCCGGCCTGTGGGAGCAGAACCCGCTGGAAATCTGGCAGGCGACCAGCTTAGGGGTACAACAACTTGCCGCTCACGAGGCCCTGCGCCGCTCACCGCCTATGGCGATCGCGATCAGCGCTTCCGGCAGGGAGAATTTCCCGGCGGACAAACATGGCCGGCCGCTCGAAAACGGCATTATGGGGGCCGACATTCGCGGCATGGAATTTGAAACCGTACCGGCAGGCTCTCCCACGCCCGAATCGTGGTGCCTCTCTTGCGGACATATGCGGGAGCGCATGGATCCGGTATTTCGCCTGCAATGGTGGCGCACCTATCACCCTGAGATTATGGAAAAGGCGGCCTACTTTTTCGGTTGGCATGATTACCTTGCGTACCAGATCACGGGCCGGGCGGCTACCGACAGGAGCAGTGCCTCAAGGTACTTGACATACGATCTGGAAACGCATGCCTGGGCTCCTGAGCGCGTGGCTGAGTATGAAATCGAGCCGGACTTCTTACCCGAAATCCTGCCATGGCCATCGATAATCGGCACCGTGAAGCCGCAAGTCGCCGAGCAATGGGGGATTTCGCCGCGCGTGCAGCTGGCATTGGGCGGCCATGATGTTAACTGTGCGGCTGTAGGCGCAGGCGTTTCTGAGCCCGGCACAGCCTGCCTGATCAGCGGCTCCTATGAAAACATGCTGGTGATGTCGCAGGCGCTGCCTACTCCCGATATGCTGTTGAAGGGGCTGTCCGTTATGCCGCATCCGGGATCGGCGGGATATTCTGTCCTTGTCGTTTGCCCGACAGGCAACGCTGTTCTCAACTGGGCTCGTGACATGGTGGGCGTTGGTATCGATGAAATCGAGGAAGATCTGCTGTCCGCAGCGCGGGAGCCCGGCCCGGTCCTGGCTGTTCCTTACTTGTCGGGTTCGATGGCTTACTGGGAAGAAGGGCGTAAAGCCAAGGGTGCCCTCATTGGACTAACCTTGGCCACATCACGCCTGGAAATCGTTCAGGCTTTCATGGAAAGCATCGCGCTTGATCATGTTAATTCACTCTCTCTATTGACTCAAGAAGGTGTTCCAATCGAGCGTATCCGCGCTGTCGGCGGCGGTTCGCGTTCGTCGTGGTGGAATCAGCTGAAGGCTGATCTTACCGGGATCCCGGTGCAGGTTGTTGACTTGCAAGAGGCTGGAACGCTTGGCGCGGCTATCTTGGCGGGGTGGGCAGTTGGCGTTTATGATGATATTGAGGCGACGAGTGGGGAACTCGCCGGGACGGGAAGAACCTATGAACCAAACCCCGGGCGAGCTGAGTTATTTCAGGATCGCCTAAGGTATTATCACGAGACGATGGCAATTCTCTTGAAAGACCTGTACTAACTGTAACGAATCTCCAAAGCACATCACCGAATGATTGAGCACCTGCGGCCAGTTTAAGAACGTGCGTGATCGCTTGATCTTGATGCCGGCCGGACGGCGTGATCGATCCCCAAAAGTTTGTCGAATACGACGCAGCGCTGCGGCAGGTAGTCAGCGAGGAAGAAGGGCTCACTGACCTGCCGATCATCACGCGTATGGATTTCGGCCATACCGACCCCATGTTCGTTCTGCCCTATGGCGTGCTGGCGGAGATAGACTGCGAGGCGCAGACGTTTGCCATTCTGGAAAGCGGGGTTGTTGGTTAAGAGACGGAGGTCTGAAAAATGGCAGAAGTTATGTTGTTTCACCACGCCCACGGAGGCGCCCCTGCTACAGAGGGTGCTGGCATTACTCACTGCCTTGTGAAAAGCCGAATGTCGACTATGACGCGCCTCTTGGGGAAGCAATCCCTTTTCACAAGCAGCGGGTTTTCGAGCGGACCACTCCTCATTGTTTGCCCAAAAGGAGTGGTCTTTTGACGAACAAATACCTCCCCATCGAAAAGATCCTGGCTCTCCTGAGAGAGACCCCGCCGCGCCTGGAGGCGCTTGCTGCCGGGCGGGCGCCGGTTTCACTGCATACCGCGCCCAGCGAAGGCGAGTGGTCCGTCAACGAGGTGCTGGCCCACCTGCGGGCATGCAGCGATGTTTGGGGTGATTATTATATTGCCACGATCCTCGCCCAGGATCAGCCGACGATCAAGGCCATAAACCCACGCACATGGATGAAGAGAACCGATTACCTGAAACAGAATTTTCAGGTCGCGCTGCCTGCCTTTGCAGACCAGCGTAGAAGGCTCCTGGCCCTATTGGAGCCGTTATCACTTGAAGGCTGGACACGTACGAATACGCTTGTCGGAGCAGGAAAGCCTCTCCAGCAGACATTGATTTCCCATGCAGATGGGCTGGCCCGCCATGAACGTGCGCATCTCAAACAGATCGAGCGGATCCTCAACGCGCTATAATGGATGACCGGGATTATTCTATAGCACATACCGCGAGGTTCGCCGCCGGCGTTTCGACTGCCGATGCCTGGCAGGAACTGATGAGCAGAACCATAGTCAGAGCAAAGAATACCGTCTTTAAGAAGGCTGTCTGTCATGATTCATTGTTCGCAATGCGTACCCCTCCGATTTCACCTTACCCCACCGTCGACTAGCTGCTGATCCGCTGTTTGTCATTGGCAGCTCACTCGAAATGATGTCCCCCACCATGCGTTCTAGCTCATCGGCTGTCGCCTTTTCTCCCTGTCGCCAGGACCCCAGAATGGGCTTCCTGCGCATGTTTTTTTCCCCGTTGACGACTGGATCGCCGGGAGAGATACATAAGGAACTGCTTCAGACCGCCCAGTCGCCCGCGCCGCCCTTCGCGTAACAGACGTTCCGCCTCCGCCTGCTCTCGTCTTGTGGCCAGGCGCTGCCTGACGAATTGACTCTGCGCTTCATAATTGCTGTCCATATTCATCTCCTTCCTGACCAGGGCTCCCCGAAGGACAACCCCGATCTGTTATAATGTTTGTGGGATCGTCGTTTACAGCAGCTGTTGATTTGCAGTGTAACCTTGTAACGTCGAGAGAACGTCGAGAGCCGAGGACTGCTCAGACGGGGAGTGCGATGGGCGAAGAACTGAGGATTAAGCTATTGGGAAGTCCCTCAGTGATGGTTGGGGATCAGCCGCTTGTGGGCTTTGTCTCGATTAAGTCCCAGGCATTACTCTATTATCTGGCAGCGACAGAAGAATCCCACAGGCGCGATGTCCTGGCGGCTCTTTTATGGGGCGACGTTCCCGATGCCACGGCCAGAAAGAATCTGCGCGACGTCCTCTCCAATCTGCGGCAGCTAATAGGTCCGTTCCTGGCGATCACGCGCCAAGAAGTGGGCCTCAATGCAGACGCGCCCATCAATTGCGACAGCCAGGCGCTCCTGCGCACCGTGCAATCCGCGCGCTCACTAGAACCATTGGCGGCGGCCGTAGAACTGCACGAGGGTGTTTTCCTGGACGGTTTCCACGTCCCCAATGCGCCGCTTTTTGAGGAATGGATGTTGGCGCAGCGGGAGCATTTGCGGCAGGCGTTAGGGAATGGGCTGGAAATGCTGGTGAGCGGCAGCAGTGCGCGGCGGGAGTACAAGAGCGCGATCAGATATGCCAGGCAGTGGTCGGCCCTCGATCCCCTGCAGGAGCTGCCTCATCGCGCCCTGATGCAGGTATACGCAGAGGATGGGGACCGGCCGGCGGCCATGAAGCAGTACCACGAACTGATGCAGCTGCTTAAAGAAGATCTCGGCGTGGCGCCGGCTCCCGAGACGGCAGCGTTGTTCAGACAGATTCGTGATGGGGATGTTGCGGAGAGGGTTCCCGAGAGAGGGGAGTTAAACATTCGTGGTTATGAGCTGCGCGAGTTGATCAACGAGGGGCGCTACGCGGCCGTTTACCGCGCCTACCAGCCGATGACCAGGCGCAATGTGGCCGTCAAAATCATTAATCCACACGCTGCCAACCAACCAGAGTTCATTCGCCGCTTTGAACTCGAAGCGCAGTTGGTAGCCGCGCTTGAAAATCCTTTTGTTGTGCCCCTCTATGATTACTGGCGTGAACCCGACTGCGCATTTCTTGTCATGCGCTGGTTCGCCGGAGGTAGCCTGGAGGACGACCTGCGCGCAGGACCCTGGGGACTCGCGGCTGCGCGGCAGCTGCTCGAACAGATCGCCGCCGCCCTGGCCACAGCCCATCGGCAAGGGGTCGTACACCGCGACATCAAACCGGCCAATATTCTGCTGGACGAGAACAAGCAAGCCTTCTTGTCTGATTTCGGCATTGCCAGGTATCTTGGCAGCCCGCTTGATTCCGGCCAGCCTGATTTTTCGCCCAGCTCTCCGGAATACGCCGCTCCCGAGCAGTTTTTGGGCGAACCGGCCACGCCGTTGACGGATATTTACAGTTTGGGGATCGTGTTGTACGAGCTCCTGACAGGCGCACACCCCTTTCACGATAGAGGGTCCGGCGAACTGCAAGCGCCGATTACAGACTATTGCGGCCTGGCGGATAATGTTGCCGGCGTCATCCGGCGGGCAACGTCCCCAAAAGCGGATGAACGATACCCCGACGCCCTCAGCCTGGCCAGCGCATTCCGCCAGGCTGCCGGCGGTGACGCATACGCGATGCCGCCGCTTGTGACCGTCCCCGCGCTTGAAATCACAAACCCTTACAAAGGGCTGCGCGCTTTCCAGGAAAGGGATGCACTTGATTTTTACGGCCGTGAATCCCTCGTAAAAGTGTTGGTTTCGCGCCTGGGCGGCACTCGTTTCCTGGCCGTTGTCGGCCCCAGCGGCAGCGGTAAATCGAGCCTGATCAAAGCCGGCCTTCTGCCCGCCCTGCGCCAGGGAGCAGTCCCCGGATCGAAAGCCTGGTTTGTGGCCGAAATGACCCCGGGCGAGCACCCGTTTGCAGAGTTGGAACTGGCCCTGCTGCCCATTGCTGTGGATCCGCCGGCCGGCCTGCTCGATCCGCTGCAAGAGGACGCGCAGGGGCTGCTGCGCACGCTGCGGCGCATTTTACCGGGAGGAAGTGAGGCCCGGCTCCTGCTGGTGATCGATCAGTTTGAAGAGCTGTTTACTCTCGCTGCCGGCGACGCGCCCTTCCTCAGCTTCCTGCTGGCCGCCCTCGAGGATGCGCACATGCGCGTCGTCGTCACATTACGCGCTGATTTCTACGACCGCCCGCTGCAGATCCAGCCCCTGGCCGGTCTCTTCAAGCAGCACACGGAGATCATCCTGCCCCTCGATCACCAGGAACTGGCGGGAGCCATCCGTGAACCGGCGCGGCGCATGGGGGTGGAGATAGAGAAAGGCGTCGTCACAGCCATGGTGACCGATGTCAGCGATCAGCCAGGTGCGCTGCCCCTGCTGCAATATACGCTGACCGAGTTGTTTGATAGACGGCAGGAAAGCGTGATGACGATGGCCGCCTACCAGTCGCTGGGAGGCGTCGCTGGTGCGCTCACACAGCGGGCTGAAGCGATCTATACCAGCTTTGACGAAGCAGAACAAGAGGCGGCGCGGCAGCTGCTGCTGCGCCTGGTGACCCTGGGCGAAGGGGTAGAGGATACACGGAGAAGAGTGCTGCTTTCGGAATTGGAATCACTTCCTGGCGAGGCACGATCAAGAGATAACGAACAGCAAACAGCAGCGAAAAGCCAACAAGCGGCGGACCTTCATGCCCGGGTCGCAGCCTCCCTGGGCCGAGCGCGGCTGCTAACCTTTGACCGTGATCCGTCTACGCGTGAGCCGACCGTAGAAGTAGCTCACGAGGCGCTGCTGCGCGAGTGGGAGAGGCTGCGCCGGTGGCTGGACGAGAGCCGCGCTGATTTGCTGCTGCAAAGGCTTTTGACGACAGAAACGGCCGCCTGGCAGAAGAATGACCGGGAAGATGGTTTTCTCCTGCGCGGCGCGCGCCTGGATCAATATGAGGGATGGATTGGGAAGAGCACTGTCCTCTTAACGGCCGAGGAGCAGGCCTTTCTGGCAGCTAGCTATGCTGCGCGAGAAGCGCGTCTTGGCGAAGAAGCGGCGCGACAACGGCGGGAACTGCAGACGGCGCAGCAGCTTGCCCAGACCGAGAGCCGGCGCGCGGAAGAACAGACGCGGGCGGCCGGCCGGCTGCGACGGCGGGCGCTTGTCCTCGCTGCGGCTCTGGTCATCGCCGCATTCCTGGCAAGCGCAGCCTTATTCTTCGCCCGGCAGTCCAATCAGAACGCGGCGGCAGCCGCCGACAGCGCACGGATCGCCGTTACGCGAGAGGCGCAGGCTGCTGCTGAAGCCGAACAGAGGGCCGTGGCACAGGTCCAGGCAGAAGAACAGGCGGATATGGCCACATCTCGCGAACTGGCCGCCACAGCCCTGAACCAGCTAAATGTGGATGCGGAGCGATCCATTTTGTTGGCGCTGTATGCTTTGTCAAAAGCGCGTACGCTGGAAGCGGAAAACGCACTACACCAGGCCATCCAATCTTCGCGGGTGCTGCGAACGCTGTATGGTCACGCGGGACCATTTTATTTTCCTGCCTTCAGTCCCGACGGGGGCAGAGTGGCAGCAACCGTCGGCGAGGGTCTTGCCAAAGTTTGGGATACGGGCACAGGCCTGGAACTGTTGAGCCTGAAAGGACACGCCGCTGAAGCTTACGGAATCAGTTTTAGCCCAGACGGAAAACGATTGGCGACGGCCGGCTATGACGGCAAAGTCATCGTCTGGGACGCGCAGACCGGCGAGCGTTTGCTTACGCTGAGCGGCAGCGACGCCGAACTGATGGCGGTTCAATTTAGCCCGGACGGCCGGCAGCTCATGGCCAATAACGCGTACGCTGGCCAGGTTACGTTCTGGGACGCGCAGACCGGCGAGGAGATAGACTCTTTCCTCGCCCACGAGGCGCCAATGTGGTATGCCGGCTACAGCCGGGACGGTACACGCCTGGCCACGGCCAGCGTCGATGGAACGGCAAAGGTGTGGGATGCCGCTTCCAAAGAAGAGCTGCTCACTCTGGGAGGGCATACGGACGTCGTCAGCCGCGTAAACTTCAGTCCGGACGGCAAGCGCCTGGCCACAAGCAGCATGAAAGCCAGAATCTGGGATGCGGCGACCGGCATGCAGCAGCTGATCCTGGATGGCCATCACGGGCTTGTCCTGTGGGTTGATTTTAGTCCCGACGGGAAGCGGATCGCCACCTCCGGCTTCGACGGGTTGGCCAAAGTGTGGGACGCAAACACGGGCGAGGAACTGTTCACCCTTTCCGGTCACGCCGGTCCCATCGTAGGATTGGCCTTCAGCCCCGATGGCGCGCAGCTGGCCACCACCAGCTACGATGGCTCGGTCAGGATCTGGGACCTGACACCGGAGCGGGAGCTGCTGACAATGGCCGGTCATGCTGCGTTCGTCCACAGCATCGCCTTCAACCCGGCAGGGACGCGGTTGATCAGCGGCAGCGACGATGGAACGGCAAGGGTGTGGGATATTGAGGGAGCAGCGGCCGACCACTCCGGGCGGCAGCTGCTCTTGGTGGGTGAAGCAGAACCCGCGAACGGTATGCGCGCCGTTGCCTACAGCCCGGACGGGACACGATTCATCGCGGCCAACGCCGCGGGCTTGGCCACGGTGCATGACGCCCAGACAGGCGAGACGCTTCTCACACTGCGCGGCCATGCACCCGGTTTGACCGGCGAAACGATTTACAATGGCATCACGGGCGCCGCTTTTAGCCCGGATGGAACGCTGATCGCCACAGGCAGCGACGATTTAACGGCCAAAATCTGGGATGCTGTAAGTGGGAACGAGTTGTTCGCGCTGGAAGGTCATGTCTCGGCGACGGCCGTCATCCCCCCACACGAAGGGGTGATTGACGTGACTTTTGATCCGGCAGGCTCGCTTGTGGCCACGGCCGGGGCGGATGGAACAGTAAAGATGTGGTCCACGGAAGATGGCCGCCAAGTCCTCGATCTGCAGGCGCATCCCGGCAGTGCTGTCGTTTCTCTCACTTTCAATCCGGATGGATCGCGCCTGGTGAGCGGCGCCTTTGACGGCACAGTCAAAGTTTGGCAGGTCTCGTCAACGCCGCAAAACGCCGGGAAAGTTGTTGCCGTTGAGGAGCTGCTTACCCTCATCGGCCACACCAGCGCTGTTTACGGCGCTGCTTTCACGCCTGATGGATCGCGCCTGGCGACCGCCGGCGAGGATGGCGCAGCGAAAGTTTGGAATGCCGATACCGGTCAGGAATTGATCACTTTAACCGTTCAGCCACAAGGACTGCTGGACGTGGCCATAACGCCGGACGGCAAATATCTGGCTGCGGCGGGCCGGGATGGCGCGGTGCGCCTCTTTGTGCTTTCCACGGATGCGCTCATTTCGCTGGGCCAATCACGTGTCACGCGAGCCTTAACAGAGGAAGAGTGCCGGCGTTACCTGCACCTGGAAACATGCCCACGGCCGTAAACAAGTTCACCTGTTGTTAGCGCGGCCGTGTCGACGCTGTCGGCGGATCAGCGGTATGATTACGGCCGTACAATTGTGATTTCAAGGAGACCTGCTCATGACCCACCCCCTCGTTGACCAGCTGCGCTTTGCGCGCCGTGAATTTGTGCGCTGTTTAGAAGGCGTGCCGGCCGAAGACGCGGTCAAGCGCCTGGGGCCGATGAACTGCATCAGCTGGATGATTGGCCACCTAGCCAACCAGGAGCATTTCTACTGGTGCCTCCTCGGCCAGGGGAAAGCGGTGGCTCCCGGCTTGAACGAGCTGGTCGGCTTCGGCAAACCCGCCTCCACCCCACCCCTGGCGGAGATGTGGGAAGTGTGGCGGCTGGTCACGGAAACGGCCGACCCGTTCCTAGATGCGCTGCGGGCGGAGCAGATGACCTCTTTCCTCGCCCACAACGGCAAGCCGGCGCGCGAAAGCGTGGGCACGATGCTGCAGCGCAACATCTACCACTACTGGTTCCACACCGGTGAAGCGCACGCCGTGCGCCAGCAGTTGGGCCACGAGGATCTGCCGCAGTTTGTGGGCGCTATGGGGACGGCCGTTTATCGAGCAGCGTGAGTAGAATTGATAGCGGATTGGGGATTTTGGAATGCCCTGCCCCGCCCCAACTTACCGGCGGTTGATTATTATCATACTGCACTACTATGCGAAAGTAGTGAGTGCAGGCGGCTTTTGTGCGGGGCGGTCGTTTTGGCGACAAAAAGGAAGGTGCAAGGAGCAGTGCTGGTCTTGGAGCTGTCATTTTGCTCCGTATTGAACTACTATGCGAAGTAAATTGAGCGTATTTCGTTGTGTAGAACGGCCGTTTTTGCGACAATGATGGCGTTGCAAAAAGCAGCCGTGGTTTCGGAATCTGTCGAATCCGCAATCCACCATCTCCATTCAAAGAGGTCTTATGTCTGTTCATGAATTAGCCGGCAAACCCGCCCCACCCGAGCTTTTGACCAATATCCCGCGCCTGATGACCGCTTACTACGCTGTCAAGCCGCAGGCGGCTGACCCGGCGCAGCAGGTTTCCTTCGGCACGTCGGGGCATCGCGGCACATCGCTGAAAGGCAGCTTCAATGAGGATCATATCCTGGCCATCGCCCAGGCGATCAGCGAGTATCGCCGCGCAGAGGGCTATACGGGTCCGCTCTACATGGGTATGGACACGCACGCCCTCTCCGAAGCGGCGCAGGCGACAGCCGTGGAGGTATTCGCGGCCAATGAGGTGCCGCTCTTCATCCAGGCCGGCGGCGGCTACACGCCCACCCCCGTCATTTCGCACGCCATCCTGACCTACAACCGCGGGCGCGCGGAGGGCGTGGCGGACGGCGTGGTGATCACGCCCTCGCATAATCCGCCGGACGACGGCGGATTTAAGTACAATCCTCCTTCGGGCGGCCCGGCGGATACGGGCACGACGGCCGTTATCCAGGCCCGCGCCAACGAGATCCTGGCCGGCGGCCTGCGCGCCGTGCGGCGGCTGCCCTATGAGCGGGCGCTGCGCAGCGCCCACGTCACCTTCTATGACTATGTCACGCCCTACGTCGCCGGCCTGGGCCAGGTGATCAACATGGGGGCGATCCGCGACGCCGGCCTGACCATCGGCGTCGATCCTATGGGCGGCGCGGGCATCGCCTATTGGGCGCCCATCGCCGAGCTGTACGGGCTGAACCTGGAAGTGACCCACCCGTACGTCGACCCCACCTTCTCCTTCATGACCGTGGACAAGGACGGCAAGATCCGCATGGACTGCTCCTCCCCCTACGCCATGGCGGGCTTGATCGGGCTGAAGGACCAGTTCGACATCGCCTTCGGCAACGATCCCGACTATGACCGGCACGGCATTGTCGCGCCCAGCGTGGGCCTGCTCAACCCCAATCATTACCTGGCCGTGGCCATCCAGTACCTCTTCCAGCACCGGCCCGGCTGGCGCGCGGACGCCGCCGTGGGCAAGACGCTGGTCTCCAGCTCGATGATCGACCGCGTGGCCGGGCGCCTGGGGCGCGCGGTGTCGGAAGTGCCCGTGGGCTTTAAATGGTTTGTCGACGGCCTGCTCGACGGCTCCTACGGCTTCGGCGGTGAAGAGAGCGCCGGCGCCGCCTTCTTGCGCCATGACGGCGCCGCCTGGACCACGGACAAGGACGGCATCATCATGGATCTGCTGGCGGCGGAGATCACGGCCGTGACCGGGCGCGATCCGGGTGAGCATTATCAAGATTTGCAGGAAGCCTTCGGCTCGCCCCTCTATGAGCGCAGCGACGCCCCGGCGACGCGCGCGCAGAAGGAGATCCTGAAGAATCTCTCGCCGGAGATGGTCAGCGCCTCAGAACTGGCCGGCGAGCCTATCCTGGCCAAGCTGACGCACGCCCCGGGCAACGGCGCGCCCATCGGCGGCTTGAAGGTGGTCACGGAGAACGGCTGGTTCGCCGCCCGGCCGTCGGGCACAGAAGAGATCTACAAAATCTACGCCGAAAGCTTCAAAGACGCCGCCCACCTGCAGCAGATCCGCGAGGAAGCGCAGGCGATCGTCAGCGCCGCCATTGGTGAATAGCGGGCAGCCATCCGCTCTCAGCTAAGAGCTGACCGCTGCCGGCTGGCTGCTGAGAGCACTTTACAAATTCCTCGCTCCTTATTACAATATCTTTGTAACTGCAAAGATTTGCAATAAGGAGTTTTCCTTTGTCCCATCACGAAATGGAGTATGAGAAACGCATCCGCGCGCAGGGATACCGGCTGACGCCGCAGCGGCAGGCGATCATGGACGCGCTGTGCGCCATTGGTGATCATGCCGGCGTCAACGATGTTTATGAGCGCGTGCACCTGGCTTCCCCGGCTGTTGACCGGGCGACGGTCTACCGCACCCTGCACTTTTTCCGCGAACTGGGCCTGGTGACGGTCTCGGAGATGGAGGGCGAGACCGTCTATGAAGTGGCCGGCCCGGTGGGCCACCATCACCTGATCTGTACGAACTGCGGCCGCGAGCAGACAGTGCGTGATGCTGATCTGCAGGGGCTGGTCGATCACCTGGCCGCGCGCTATGGCTTTGCGGCCGATCTACAGCACCTGGTTCTTCCCGGCGTGTGCGCCGGCTGCCGGGCGGCAGTCCCGGCTGATAGTTAGTTTAGTTAAGAAGGAGTTTCGCTATGTCCCCTACCCTCGCGCTTTCTTTGCTGCTCCTGCATATCCCGGATGGCTTTTTGAGCGTCGCTGTTTCCGCCGTTTGCTGGCTGTTTATCCTCGGCGCCCTGGCTTACGCGCTGCGCGCCACGCGGCAGACGCTGGATGAGCGCCTGATCCCCCTGGCGGGCATCATGGGCGCCTTCATTTTTGCGGCGCAGATGATCAATTTCCCCGTGGCCGGGGGCACATCTGGCCACTTTATCGGGGCGGCGCTGGCCTTTATTGTGCTGGGACCCTGGTTGGGGCTGCTGACGATGACGGCCGTGATCGCCCTGCAGGCGCTCCTCTTTCAAGATGGTGGGCTGGTGGTCATGGGCGCCAATATTCTGATCATGGGCCTGGTGCCCGGTTTCGTCGGCTACGAGATATATCGCCTGGGCGCGGCCGGCGGGCGGCGTGTCCAGAGCGCGGCCACGGGCGCCGGCGCCTGGCTTTCAATTATGGCCGCGGCGCTGGTGACGACGCTGCTGCTCGCTTTCAGCGGCACGACCAGCCTGCGCATCGCTCTGCCGGCGATGCTCGGCGTGCACGCCCTGATCGGCATCGGCGAGGCGTTGATTACGCTGGCCGCCCTCGCCTTTCTGCGCCGCTCGCGGCCCGCCGCCCTAGAAGAGGCGCCGGCCGGCGCGCAGGGTGGCTGGCTGATCTTGGGGCTGATCGCCGCCCTGGTCGTTCTCCTGCTGGCCCCCTTCGCCTCCGGACAGCCGGATGGCTTGGAATGGGTCGCAGAGATGGCCGGATTCGCCGAATCCGCGCAGGAGGCGCCTTATTCCCTTTTACCCGACTACACCCTACCCTTCGCCGGAGAGACGCCGTTAGCGACTATTCTCGCCGGTCTGGTGGGCGTTGGCGTGGTGGCCGTGGTGATTATGAGCGTGGCCAAGGGCTTGAAGGCGGGAAACATGAGGAACGGAAAACAGGAAATGTAGCGCGGGCGGCGTGGCAGCGCACAATCCGCCATCCCCAATCCGCACGCCCAAATCGACATGCATTTCAACACCTTTGATCATTACCAGGGGCACGCCACCTGGGTGCACGGGTTGGACCCGCGGGTGAAGGTCCTGGCCAGCGTCGCCTTCATCGTTTCCACGGCGCTGCTGCCGGACGGCGCCTGGCTGGCCTATATGCTTTCCTGGGGCTGCGTGATCGCCCTGGCGCTGGCGGCGGGTATCGCGCCCTGGTTTGTGATTAAGCGCTCGCTGCTGGTTTTGCCCTTCTTGCTGGCCGCGGTGACCGTGATCTTCACCCTGCCCGGCGAGGTGCTCTGGCAGGGTCCCTGGGGGATGACGGCCACGGATGCCGGGGTGCAGCGTTTTCTGAGCATCGTTTTGCGCAGCTGGATCTCGATCCAGATGGCCATTTTGCTGACGGCGACGACGCGCTTTCCCGATGTGCTGCACGCCCTGCGCCATTTGAAGGTGCCGGCGATTCTCGTAGCCATCCTCGCCTTCATGTATCGCTACCTCTTTGTGCTCGCGGATGAGGCTGGGCGCCTGCTGCGGGCGCGATCGGCGCGCAGCGCGCAGCTGCCGGGGTCCTCCGCGTCCCCTTCCCTGGCCTGGCGGGCGGCGGTGGCCGGCGGCATGGTCGGGCAGTTGTTCGCGCGCAGCCTGGCGCGCAGCGATCGCGTCTATGCGGCGATGCTGGCCCGCGGCTATCAGGGCGAACTGCTGACGATGAACCCGCACCAGATGCACAGGCAAGATTGGCGAGCGCTGTTCCTGGCCCTGGCCGTTATCGCGGCGCTGCAGCTGGCCGGCCGTCTGCTGTGAAGCAACTTTGTATTCCCCAGTGATTGTTTGAGAGCGCCTTATGCCTATTGTCCACACCCCTCCATCATTCCCTTCTTCTGACTCTTGCGAGGCGCGGTCGGAGACGGTTATTGACGTCAAAAACCTTTCTTTCAGCTACCACGACGCTCTGCCTGCCCTGCGCGAGGTCTCCTTGACCATCCGCCGCGGCGAAAAGGTCGCCCTCGTGGGTCCCAACGGCGCCGGGAAGAGCACGCTGATGCTGCATCTGAACGGCCTTCTGGGAGAGGGCCGGGCGCCGGTGGAGGTCAATGGGCTGCCGCTTGCGCGCGAAAACCTGCCGCAGGTCCGCGCCCGCGTCGGCCTCGTCTTTCAGAACCCGGACGACCAGCTCTTTTCGCCCACCGTCTTTGATGATGTTGCTTTCGGCCCGCTGTATATGGGACTCACGGAGGAGGAAGTGCGGCGGCGCGTGGCCCGGGCCCTGGATCAGGTGGGCATGGGCGGCTTTGACGATCGCTTGTCGCACCATTTGAGCACCGGTCAGAAGAAGCGCGTGGCCATGGCCACTGTGCTTTCCATGGAGCCGGACATCATGGTGCTGGATGAGCCGGCGGCGGGCCTGGATCCACGCGGCCGGCGCGCGATCAGGGAGCTCCTGGCGGCCCTGCCGGTGACGATGCTGGTGAGCACGCACGATATGCGCCTGGTGCGCGATCTCTTTCCCAGGGTGATTATCCTCGATGAGGGGCGCATCGTGGCGGACGGGGAGACGGCGGTGCTGTTGGCTGATAGGGCGCTGCTGGAAGCGCATGGGCTGGAATAGGGCGAGGAGCGGGGGGCGAGGGGCGGTCCTGCGAGATCTCAATCTCGATCACAGTTTCAATCCCTATCTTCACTCCCTCTATATTTCGTGTATGATCGTGTACGCATGACGTTGTACCATACACATGGCGTGTACGTCCATACACGAAACTGCTGCAGCTGCCGGGCGATGTAAAGATGTCGCCGCGTGTATGGTCGTGTATACTAGATGTTACAGCGTACACAAAGCGTGTACGATCATACACGAAACTGGAGTGTGTTTGATGCCTGCGAAAGTGTTCACTGTTGAGAATCGGAAAGGGGGGGTGGCCAAGACGACGACGGCCGTGACCCTCGCCTGCGGCCTCGCCCAGCGGCTGCAGGAAGATGGCGGGGGACGGGTGCTGCTCGTCGATCTCGACCCCCAGGGGGATGCCGCGCGTGCGCTGGGGCTCACACCGGGCGATCGCTGCCTGAGCTATGTGCTCACGGGCGAAGGCACCCTGCGCGACAACGTGATCCCCGCCGACCGCTCGGCCGACGGCGGCCCGGCGCGCCCCAATCTCTTCGTTCTGCCCGCCAGTGACAATTTGCGCAGCGCCAAAGAGACGCTGCTCAGCCAGCTGACGGTCAATATGGTCATGGCCCAGATCCGCGGCCGGGACGCCAACGGCGGGGTGGTGCCCATGGTGGCTATCCTCGATGAACGGCTGGGCCCGGCGCGGCAGGTGTTTGACTACATCATTCTCGACTGCCCGCCGACGCTCGATATGCTGCAGGAGGCGGTGCACCAGTTCGCCGACGCGGCCATCGTGCCTGTCAAGGCGGATTTCCACAGCACCTCGGCCGCAGGGCGGCACACGCGCAATATCCTTGACGACCAGGCAAGCGGGATCAAAATCGCCATCCGCGCCGTCGTGCCCACGTTTGTCGACCACCGCCTGCGCCTGACGCGCAGCATGCTGGAACAGCTCAACAAGACCTATGGCAGCCTCGTAACCATGCCCATTCCCAACACGGTGCGCGTGGCCGAGGCGCCCGCTTCCGGCGGGCAGACGGTGATCGAATATGCGCCGGAGTCGCCGGCCAGCGCCGCCTACTGGCATCTGGTTGACGTCATTTACAACGGGGCAGGAGGTGGATCGTGACTTTCGACAATCCCTTTGACGACCTGGAGAAAGCGGAAGAGGAGGCCAGGCAGAAGAAGGCGCAGGAGCGGCGCTCCCCGCGCGAGCCCTTCCAGTTCGACGCGGCGTTGGAGCAGGTGACGCCCATGGACGTGGCCAAGGCGGCGCAGAAGAAAACCTTCCAGGGCAAGTATTGGCTGCGTACGCTGCGGCTGCCGCCGGAGTACCAGGCGCTGACGCGCGACATTTACCAGCAGGAAGTGCGCGCCAAATCGCTGGCCGAGATCGAACGCTGGATCTACACGATGGGCCTGATCGCCTACTTTCAGGAGGGGCAACGGCCGCAGTACAGCGAGGCGATCTCGCGCGAGATCGAGCTGCCGGAAATATAAGCGAACCAAATACCGAACAACAATTCAGCGCTGATTTCACCCGAAATCGGCGCTTTTTGCGCTATGAACGGCCGTATTGGACCCCAAAACGGCCGGCCGCGCCGCAAAGCTCACATCTCGCCAACCGCCAAAAAGGATCACAGACGGCCCAGATCGCGGCGGATCTTACCCGGCCGCTCTGCATCAGCGTAGGCCGCGATCCCCGGGGCATCGCCCGCGGAAGAGGAGGGCGCGGCGGGACCAAGGCTGCCGCTTCCTGAATGGTCCCTAAATTGGCGCCAGACGTATTCTAAGGCCCGGCGTGCCCCTCTGTCGGAAATCGATTTGCGCCGCTTCTGCGGTCATTTTGCGCAGGGGATCGTAATCGCTGTCGACGGCGGGCAGGAAACGTGCCAGGCGTGCTTCCTGCAGGATCTGGCGTCCCCACGCATCTTCGTGCATTCCCCAGAAGGCGCGCCGCACTTCTTGCAGGCGCTCTGCATCCAGGCCGCCGCCGGCGAGCCAGGGTGGGCTGGGGCTGGGGCCGATGCTCTCCAGGATACGGATCTCGCCCGCCAGGGCGGGGCGGCGCGCGATCGCCAGTTCCAGCACGGTGGAATCAATCGCCGATCCGTCGATACGGCCGTCGCCGATCATGGCCAGGGAATTCTCGTGCGATCCGGAGGCGATCGTGCGCCCGAAAAAGCGGCCGGTTTCTCCGCGCCGCGCCAGGTAATAACGAATGGTTGTGTAGCCGGAATGGGAGTTGGGCTCGTTGTAGCCCCAGGTGGCGCCCCGCAGATCGGCGAAGCGGCGATATGGGCTGTCCCGGCGCACCACGATGTCCGAGAAGTAGACGGGCCGGCCGGCGTAGCGCGCGCCGGCAAAGACGGGCGCGGCGATGATTTCTATCTGCGCCGCGGGATCGGCCGCTTTCTGGATATAAGGCAGGCCGCAGATCCAGACGATGGGGATCGCGCCGGCGTCGAAGCGGCGTTCCCGCTCCTGCCAGGCGAACTCGTCGACAAAGCGCGCGGGTAGGGCCAGCTTCTGCGCCAGATAGGGGGCCAGGGCACGGCCGATGAAGTCCATGTTACCGGCCATGCAGGAGGTGAGCGAGAGGGCGTCGCTAATAGTCACTTGTCAACTGCCCATTACCAATAGTCATTTCGCATAGTAGTGCAAGACAGAACAGGAGCATGCAGGCAAACTTCATGCGGCCGGCGGTGCGGAAGGGGCCAGGGCGTCTCGTTTCTCCTGGTGCAGGGCGCTGACGTCCGCCTGCACGGCATCGAGCCGCGGGCCGTGCAGCGTGTAGCGGCCCAGCAGGAAATAGCCGGCGACCAGGGCCAGCGGCGGGAAGAGGGCGATCATGGAGCGGATGCCCCAGACGGCCGCCGCCGGCTGCGGTGGGTAGAGCATATTCTCTGAAGGGGCGACGTAGCCGCTCCCGGTGAGGATGGCCGCGGTGAGCAGTCCCTGAATAGTGAAGGCGAAGCGAATGACGAAACCGTTCATGCCGAAGTAGAGCCCTTCCCGCCGCGCCCCGGTGTGCAGTTCGTCCTGGTCGACCATATCGGCGATCAAGGGGTTGGTGAGCATGAGCAGGCCGGCCAGGCTGAGGCCGAAGAGGGCGGTGACGCCCAACCCGCTGAGGAAGCCCTGGGGCAGGAAGAAGAGCAGGAGGATGGCCGCGGAGGTGAGCATACAGATGCGCAGTGCGCGCCAGGCGCCGATGCGCTTGGCGACTACCGTCCACAGCAGCATGCCCGGCAGGGCCATGAGGATCGCGCCGGCGAGCAGGAGCGAGTTTTGCAGGCCGGGATCGAGGGCCACGCCGGCGATCGTCGTCGCGGACTGGATGCGCAGCGCGTACTTGGCGTAGAAGGGAATGGTCGAGGTGAGGGCGAGCATGACAAACTGGATGGCCAGGTTGGCGCCCAGGAAGAAGAGGAAGTCGCGGCTGCGCAGGGTGAAGCGGATCGAGTCCAGGAAAGAAAGGGGCTCATCCGCCTGGAACTCGGGCCGCTCGCGGCTGCCCAGGAGGGAGATGGCGAAGGAGACGGCCGTGACCACAGCCACGATCAGGGCCACCGTGCTCACGCTGCCCCAATCCTCGCCGGCGATCAGCGGCGGCAGGGCGACGCCGATCAGTAGGCCGATGAGAGAGAAGACTTCGCGGTAGGCGGACACCTCGGCGCGCATCTTCTCATCGGGCACCATTTCCGGGAAGAGGGCGGTCCAGTTCATGACCACCAGCGACCAAAGCAGGTCGAAGATGAGCACAAAGGCGAGGAAGTAAAGCAGCAGGGGCACGCCGCCGGAGAGCGTGATGCCGTCCGGGGGCACGAAAAGGAAGTAGAAGGTGATGGAGAGGGGGATGAAGAGGCCCGCGATCCAGGGGATGCGCCGGCCGAAGCGCGTGTGTGTCTTGTCCGACCAGTAGCCGGCTAGGGGATCGTTGATCGCGTTCCACACCCCGTAAATGGCCCAGACGATGCCCACCCAAGCCGCTCTCAGCCCGTAGATGTCGATATAAAGGAACTGCACATAGGTGGCGAAAGCCTGGTAAGAAACGGCCGTGGCCAGCGAACCGGAAGCGTAAAGGATGAGATGCTTACGCGTGATCTGCATGGCCGGATTATAGCATGTCACGCATGCCAATTGGGGTAATCACACGGCCAGCAGGGTCTGTTCACTGCCGGACACGCTCTATCTTCGTAGCCTGCGTAGGGTAACGGTCAGAAAAAGATACGCTGGGCGACCATTCGCGCGCGCCTTCTTGAGGCATGATAGGGGCATAGACAAAATGAAGTGTGAGTGGAGTGAGATGATGACGACCCATATTCAGCAGAATGAACGATATACAACAGAAGCAGCGGCGTCACTGCCGCGCCCTTCTACCGTAGCCCTGATCGCCGGTGCGTTTTTCGCCGGGCTGCTTTTCGTCTTCTCCCTCCCGCTGCTGGCCGCCGCGGGTCTGTGGCTGCTGGGCATGGCGCTGGCCTTGGTAGGGTATGCCCTGATCGCCAAGCGGCAGTTCGATACGGCCGTTTGGGATACGGCCATCGCCGGCCAGGTCTTGGGCCTGCTAGGCATGGCCCTGCTCTTCGGCGTGTCGCTCCTCGGCTGAGACAGGAATTGAATATAACGTTGAACCCCCGTTCAAATATGATATTATTGAGACAGACGGCCCATTCCCCACTGAACCGTCTGACGAAGAAGACCCCATCGCCCTTGCGGTGGGGTCTTCTTATTTCTGCTTCGTAGAGACGCATGATCTTGTGTCTCTCCCTTATACGAGATCTCGCCTCCCTATAATCCGTCACGCAGCAGCGGACAGGTCATGCAGTGCCCGCCGCCGCGGCCGCGGCCCAGTTCGAAGCCGTCTATCTCCAGCACTTCGATGCCTGCCTCGCGAAAGGCCTGGTTGGTGCGCGTATTCTTACGGTAGGCGATGACGACGCCCGGCTCCAGGGCGACGACGTTGTTGCCGTCATCCCACTGCTCGCGCGCCTGCCGGAACTGGTCGCCGCCGGTGGGGATGACGCGCAGCTTCTTACAGGCGAGGGCATCGGCCACGGCGTCGAGAAAGCTTTTTTCGGGCGTGATATCAAACTCCCACGCCGTGTCGCCGGGGCGCAGACTGTATGCCTTGATCTGATTGACGATCCTGGGGTAGATGGTCACTGCGTCGCGGTCGAGCATGGTGAAGACGGTGTCCAGGTGCATGTGCGCGCGATCACGCGTCATCTGGCAGGCGATCACGCGCTCCGCCGCACCGCGGGCGAAGAGGGTCTCCGCCAACGCTTCGACCATCTGCGGGCTGGTGCGCTCGCTGACGCCGGCGAGCACCGTCTTGTTGCCGATGGGCATCACGTCCCCCCCTTCCAGCGAAGCATGGCCGAAATCGAGCGCCTGGTAGTCGTCCAGACGGCCGTCGATGGGATACCAGAACTCAAAGGCGCTTTCGCGGAACAGCGGGTGATAATGATAGATCAGGGCCACGTTCACCGCTTCCGCGCGCCGCGCCTGGTAATACATGGGGTTGAGCGTCACGCCGCCGTAGATCCAGCAGGAGGAATCGCGCGTGAAGAGGGAGTTGGGCAGGGGAGGCAGTAAGAAGGCGTTTTCGTCGGAAGCGGCGGCGATCAGCGAGGTGTGATCGGCCGAGCCAAAATCAAACATCGCCTTCGCCTCCGCCTTGGTCAGCCCACCGATCAGGTGGCGCACCAGCGTCTCCGGGGACATGTCCAGCAGCAGTTCGTGCAGCTCGTCATAGAGCGAGAAGCCCACGGTCAGCGGCGTGATCACACGGTCGACGATGCGCGGCTGCGCCTGCGGGTAAGCCTGCAGCGCTTCGACCATCATCTGCTCCAGGTAGAAGACCGCGACGCCACGCGCGCGCATAATGTCTGTGAAGGCGTCATGCTCGAGCTGGGCGTGCTCCACCCACAGCAGATCGTCGAACAACAGCTCGTCATGGTTGGTGGGCGTCAGGCGGCGCAGGCTGAGGTCCGGACGGTGCACAAGCACTTTGTGCAGTTTGCCGACTTCCGAAGCGACGCCGAAGGGGCGTGAGGGGTGGGGATCGCGAATTGAGGAGTGTGGATTTGTCATGGCAAATACTATATTCCGAATTCAGCAATCGGCAATTCGCATTCCGTCGATTTTCGCCTGAAAATAAAATCAAGTAGAATTGGCATAACTAATTTGGGACAATTTCTATGGCCAAACATATCCTCGTAGTCGACGATGATGCACTCCTGCGCCGCAGCCTGAGTTTGCAGCTGGAGCAGGTAGGTTACCGCGCCAGCACGGCCGCTTCGGCGGAAGATGCGCTGGCCTTGGCCAGACGCGATCGGCCCGATCTGATCCTGCTCGACGTCGGTTTGCCGGGCATGGATGGGCTCGACGCCCTGCGCCAGTTCCAACAGCATGACGACATCCCCGTGATCTTCGTCACCGCGCGCCGGCGTGAGCTGGACACGATCCTGGGCCTGGAGCTGGGCGCGGACGGCTATATTACCAAACCCTTCAATCCCGACATTTTACTGGCCCATGTCAAAGCGGTGCTGCGCCGCAGTGAGCGGCAGGGCGGCGCCGGACGCGAACAGGAGGTTCTGACCGTTGGCGATATGATCATCAACCCCGCCGCGCACGCCGTGACCGTGGCCGGTGAGCCGGTGGAGCTGACGGCGCGTGAATTTGCCCTCCTGCACACCCTGGCCCTGGAAGCGGGCAACGTCATCTCTGTTGATGAGATCATCACCCGCGCCTGGGGCGCCGAATTCCTGGGCGAACCGCAGGTCGTCTATGTGCATATTCGCTGGCTGCGTGAGAAGATCGAGGCGGATCCCAACAATCCGCTGCGTATCGTCAATGTGCGCGGTGTGGGCTACAAATTGGTGCCCCAAGCGTAGGCTATTTGGGATTGCGGGCCTCATGCTCTAATCCCAAATCCATACTCCGCAATCAAATCATGCGTTCTTTGCGTAGCAGTTTCATCATCAGCCACATTCTGCCCGTCCTGGTTGTCGTACCCCTGGTCGGCCTCATTCTGATCTACCTGTTGGAAACGCAAATTATTCTCACGCAGATGTCGGAAGATATCAGCGACAAGGCCAATCTGATCGCCGAGACGGTTAACGGCCGCCCGCAGGTCTTGCAGAACGCGGCCGAGGCGGAAACCTTCATCAGCGGCGTGAGCATCTACATCGAGGAGCAGGTGCTCCTCTTCGGACCCGATGGCGAGGTGCTGGCCTCTAAGGATCCGGGGGTCGACGCGGACGTCGGCACGTTTGCCGGCGAGACCGCCCTGGAAACGGCGCTCACGGGCGAAGAGAACCTGGTCATCACGTATGGGTTGGCGGAGCAGCGGGCGATCGTGCTCGTCCCGGTTAGGGATATCAACCAGCAGCTGGTGGGCATCGTCGGCGTGACCAACACCTTGTCCAGCACCGCCGAGCAGTTCCAGCGCCTGCGCTACTTGATCGCCGGCAGCCTGGCCCTGCAGCTTGTCCTGGGCGCCCTGTTGGGCTATGTGGCCGCGCTGCGCCTGGAGCAGCCGATCGATGAAGCTGCCGCGGCCGTGGTCGCTATTTCGCAGGGACAGACGATTGATCCCGTGCCCATCCAGGGGCCGCGAGAGATTCGCGAGCTGTCGGAGGCGGTCAATGTACTGGCTGAGCGGCTGCGCCTGCTGGAAGAGATGCGGCGGCGTTCGCTGGCCAATATTGTGCACGAGCTGGGACGGCCGTTAGGGGCGATCAACACCGCCACTTACGTCCTGCGCCAAGGGGCGGGAGAGGATGCGCAGGTGCGTGATGAGCTGCTGGCGGGCATCGAGAGCGCGGTGATCAACATGGAACCGCTGCTCAACGATCTCTCGCAGCTGTACGGCCAGGTGGAAGGGACGGTGCAGCTCAATCGCCGGTCTGTCGATCTGAACGAATGGCTGCTGCCCGCTCTGCTGCCCTGGCGCACGGTGGCGCGCGAAAAAGGGTTGGTCTGGCAGACGGACGTCGCCGCCGATCTCCCGCGGCTGCTTATCGATCCCGAGCGCATGAATCAAGTGCTGGGCAACCTGATCAGCAACGCGGTCAAATATACGCCGGAGGGGGGCACGGTGACGGTGCGCGCCGCCGCAGGCGGGAGCGAGGTGCACATCGGCGTGTGCGATGACGGCCCGGGCATTGACCTGGCGGAGCAAGAGCGCATTTTTGAACCCTTCTATCGCAGCCAGGCGCATCGCCGCTTCCCGCAGGGCCTGGGCCTGGGCTTAACCATCGCCCGCGACCTGGTGGAAGCGCATGGCGGTACGCTGCAGCTGGTCAGCGCCCCGGGAGAGGGCAGCTGTTTTACGGTGCATTTACCGGCGGGGAAAATGGTTGATGCCGGCTAGTCGGCTGAGCATGGAGAGCCAATGTCGTGCTCAATCTGCCAATAGGGGTATGATCAGAACGATTGCCTAGATTTCCTTACTTTGGTCACTTTATTGTGTTCGTTAAGACGGCCGTGGTGCGCGCCGCAGGGCTGGTGAGAGTGACAATAACGCAGGGTTCTCCGAATAGGTACCAGAAAAAGAATCGAGGAGTGGGATTACGGCTGCTGGCGGTAGTTCTGATCGTCGTCTTACTGTTTACGCCGCTGTCCTTGTCTGCCCAGGATAGCGAAGGAGAATCGCCGGTTCAGATCATTAGCGGCCGTATCTTTCAAGACGAACGGCACCAGTTCTTGCTGCCGGACTTGAAGGAAGGGGATGTTTTTTACGGCTCGATGAGCAATGTATCAGGCAATCTTGACCCGCTCCTGTTGTTGACCACGCCGGATGCTTACAGCGACGAAGTAGTGGAAATGATGCGCGCCGAGCTGGACCGGCGTATGCAGGCGGGCGACGATCGAGTGCAGGCGATGCACGAGATCTTACAGGCCAATTTTCTGGCGGGTAATGATAACTTCGCGGCGAATTCAACGGCCGCCTTCGAGTTTAAAGTTCCCGCATCCGGAGATTATTTGCTGCTGGCGCTGAGCACTTTGACCAACTTGACGGAAGGTGAGTATGAGCTCGTGGCAGGCATCAATGCGCCGCAGGTGCTGGAAGGATCGGGGCGCGACACGGGAGATGTGATCGCCGTGCACAACCGAGAAGCTTCGGGCATTAATACAGCCGTGCACGAAATCCGCGGCGAATTATCCGCCGATCAGCACACATGGTTCTACACGATTCCCCATTTAGAAATTGGGGATACACTGTACGCCTATATCGAAGCGACTTCGGGCGATCTGATTCCCATCCTCAGCCTAGAAGATTACAGCGGACGGATCCTGCGCGAAGCCAATTTCAAAGGCAGCAAGCGGTCCGCAGCCTTCGAATATCCAATTACGTCGCTGACGGATAATTATCGTATCATAGTCAATGCGTTTGGCGCTGGAGAGCAGCAAACGGCCGGTGAGTATCGGCTGCTGTTGGGCACCAATGAAGAGACCGTTTTGAGCGGCGAGGCGCAGCCCGCCGGCCGTGAACTGGTGACCGGTGCTAAGCCGGTTACTATATTCGTGGAGCTGCAGCAGATCACTGGCGTGGACCAGAAGGCGGAGAATTACGGCGCAGTCTACTACCTGCAAATGGACTGGCACGATCCCGAACACGCTTTTAACCCGGATGAATGCAAGTGCCGCGTCAAGTCCTTCACCGGCCCAGGATTCAATAAGCTGATCAGCGATGAAAACTTCCTCTGGCCGAACTTCACACTCTTCAACCAGCAGAACAATCGCTGGACGCAGAACCAGGGCATCCTCGTGGCGGCCAACGGGGATATGCGCTATTTTGAGCGTTTTACGACCACTTTCCAGGCACCTGATTTCAACTTCCGCGCTTTTCCCTTTGACACGCAGCAGTTCTACATCCGCGTCGATTCTCTCTACCCGCGAACTTACTATGAATTTATTGGGCCTGCGGAGTTAAGTCAAGTTGGCGATCAATTGGGCGAAGAGGAGTGGCAGCTTACCGGGTATACGACGGAGGTCAGCAGCGTGCCTGGCCTGGGCATCGTGCCCAGCTCGCGTTTCTCCTTCGGCTTCCAGGCCCATCGCCTTCTCAATTTTTACATCCTGCGCATTTTCCTGCCCACGCTGTTGATTATTGTCGTCTCCTATTTTACCTTCTTCTTAAAGGATTATTCGAAGCGCATCGATGTCGCCAGCGCCAACCTACTCGTTTTTGTGGCCTTTAATTTCACCATCTCCGGCGAACTGCCGCGCCTGGGCTATCTGACCTTCATAGATGCCATGCTGGCCAGTGTCTTTATTGTCACGGGGCTGGTGGTTGCTTTTAACGTTTTCCTGAAGCGGCTGGAGATAACCGGCCACAATCATCTCGCGCAGCGGATTGACAGCTATACATTATGGGTTTACCCGCTGTTGTACGCTGTTGGCGCGGTGGTGCTCTATGTCTATTTCCTGCTGCCCGAGCTCTGGAATGCGGCCGTTACCGACTTCAACATGACGTTTGGTCTGTAGAGGATTGCAGATCGCAGAACGGTGCCTTGCTCCGGCACATGTGATTTCCACGGCTGAGGTTTTTGACCCCGTAGAAGATTACGGATTGAGGGTTTGCCTCTCCGCCACAGCACGATTTAGCCAAGCTGCAGCCCCCGCCGGCGGAGACCCCATTACTTTCTTTCCGGCAGCAGGGACATGGACCACTCCCAGAAGTCGCGGCCGAGCGCCACATCGCGGGCGATAGGATTCATCGGTCGCAGCGCCTTATCCGCCCAATATTCGCCGCTGGGCCGGACCTCATTGGCGGCCAGGTAGACGCTGGTTGCCGCGCCCTGCGCCGGCGTCAGAATGCGCCCTGACTTGTACCCCAGCCACACAAACGGCCGGGCCAGCGTTTTGAAGAAATCTGAACGGCCGCGATAGAAAAGGTCGGAATTGACGATGCCCGGATGCAGGGCATAGCTCGCCAGCCCCTTCGCGCCCTCGCGGCGATCCAACGCCACAGTGAAGAGGACCTGGGCCAGCTTGGAGGCCCGGTAGGAGGTCAGGCCGTCATATGCCGCTTCCGCCACGCGTGCCAGGGCCTGGAAATCAGACAGGCTGTCGCATTCAGAATGCTCGCTGGATGCGGAGGAGACATTGATTACCTTGCCGCCGCCGGCCAGCAGCGCCTCGCGCAGCAGCTGGTACAGCTGAAAATGGCCGAGGTAATTGGCCTGGAACTGCAGCTCGAAGCCGTCGCCGGTTTGGGTATAAGGGGGCGCCATCACGCCGGCATTGAAGAGGGCCACGTCCAGCTGCGGGAAAATAGCCAGCACCTGGGCAGCAAAGCTGCGCACAGTGGCGAAGTCGCTCAGGTCGAGCGGCAAGGGGTGGACGACGGCCGTTGGATGCTCGCTTCTGATCTGCCGTGCCGCCTCTTCGGCCGCGGCCGCGCTGCGCGAGGTGATGATCAGATCGTGCCCCTCCGCCGCCAGGGCGCGCGCCGTTTCAAAGCCGATGCCCGTGTTGCCGCCGGTAATCAAGGTTGAAGTCATAATCGCTCTTATTTCTTGGGTAGGTTGGTATGCTGGGGGAGATTATAAAGGGGTGGGTGCTGTTTGAAAACCTCGCGGGGCGTGCCGCAAGATACCGCGCTACCTTTCAAAACTGCGTGTTTGCACTGCGTCAGTGCGCGAGCGTGACTGGATTTCGTCGTTGATCAGCTTGCACAGCAGCTCCGGGGCCAGCGTGGTTGCGATAATTCATTTTTCGCTCCCCAAACGATCGGTGATATGTGAAATGTGCACGTCGCTCTCGTAGTCCAACAGACACAAAATAAGCCGCGGCCGTTCGCCGAGCAGCTTCTCCACCGCACGGCCGTACTGCCGCAGCTGTTCCTCATACCCTTTTTCGGCGAGCAGGCGGTCTAATTCCGCTGCGCTGCGCACGCGGTCGCTCTTGAAATCGACGACGGTCCACCCCCCGTCATGCTCGTAAAGGAGATCGATACGACCGTTTCTTGTTTCGCCTTCTTCTTGGTAGGTGTAGGGTACTTCGTGCAGCTTGCGGGCCGCGTTGTTTATTTCCTGATAGAGGGCGTTCTTCTGGAGGCGGCGCAGCAGGCGCGCCGTTTTGGTCTGCGCGTCGCCCAGCTGCTGCGCATCGTTGATGCCGTAGCCGCGCGCCCGTGAAGCGATCCAGGCGTTGAAACCGGCATCGGGGAAGCGCCAGAGGGCCAGGGCCTGATGCACGAGGGAACCGATCACCCGGGCGGGAGCGGCCGGCCGTTTTGTGGTGGGGATGACCTGCCACACCTTGGGTGGCGTGTCCTCCTCTTCCGCCGCCGCGCCGGCCGGCAGCGGCGCCTGCAGGGAGGGGATGGGGGACGGCGTGACGGCTGCCGCCGGCATGCCCGCCGCCGCCGGCGACTGCGGGGTGGGGAATGCGGGTTCGTAGACGGTCACACGCACCGCCGTCGTCTCGCCCACCGTGTAATCAAGCGTGTGCGCCCGCGCCCCTTCTTCCTCATAGGCGGCCAGATCGGCGCCGCAAAAGCCGCAGATGGCGGCCAGTTCAGTCAGCCAGCCGCTCTTGCGCAGACGGCCGTCTTTATTGCGCCCCGTGCTGCCGTTGATGATCAGCATCTGCTCGGCGCGCGTGAGGGCGACATAGAGCAGCCGCGCCGACTCCGCTTCCTCCTGCCGCTTCACCAGACCGGCCCACATCTCGTAGCCGGCCGGCTTCATTTTCCCCTCTTTCAACGGGTAGAGAATGCCCAGATCAGCATCGATCCCGATCGGGTCGCTGCGCCCGCCGCCGCTGCTGCCCGCGTCCCCCAGAATGACGAGTGGGAATTCCAGCCCTTTGGCGGCGTGAATGCTCATGATCTGCAGCGCGCCGCCGGCCGTGGCCCGCGCTTCGCCTTCCCGCGCGCCGCTGTCGCGCAGGGCAGCCACGTACTCCAAGAACTCGTTGACGCTGACCAGTTCGCTCTCATGAATGTCGCTGAGCAGCTTGCTCACGTTGCGCAGGGCGCGGGATTGGTCGACGCGGCGCAGGATGGCGCGGTAATGGGTGCGCTCCAGAAAGCGCTTCAGCAAATCGGCGGCCGGTGTGCGGCCCGCCCCCTGGTGCAGATCGTTAATCAGGGCCACGGCCGTTTGCAGGCGCTCCCGTTCCCCGCGATCCGGGAGCTGGACATCGCCCTGCACCGTGTCCCAGAGCGTGCTCTCCGGCGGCCGCTGCCGGGCCAGCCAGTAGAGGGCGACGTCGGAGAGGCCGCAGGCGGGCGAGCGCAGCAGGCCGCTCAGCGCCAGGTCGTCGTGCGGATCAGCGACCGCCTGCAGGGCGTTGAGCAGGTCGCGAATTTCCGGCCGCTCATAAAAGCCTTTCCCGGCCACGGTCAGGTAGGGGATGCCCGCCTCGTCAAAGGCGTTTTCGTAGTATTGGAAGGAGCTGGAGGCGCGGCAGAGCACAACCATCTCGCCGAAATCGAGTCCGTGTTTGCTCTTCAGCTCCTTGAGCCGTCCCGCCAGGGCGGCCGCCGCCCGCGGCAGCCCTTCCGTCTTGCTGCCCAGGGCCAGGTGGAACTCGATGAACGGGGCGCGCAGATCGTAGCCGGGCTTTTCCAGCGCCGGCCGCAGCGGCGCAAAGGGCGCCGCCCAGGGGGCGAGGTCGGGGGCATCCTCGCCCAGAACCGGGCCCAAGAGATCGTTCATGCCCTGCAGCAGTGAAGCGTGTGCGCGGTAGGAGACATCGAGATCGACCAGATGCCCCGCTTCGCGCCGGATCTGCTCCTTCTGGGCGGCAAAGACGGCCACATCGGCGCCGCGAAAGCGATAAATGGACTGTTTGGCGTCGCCGACAAGAAAGAGTTTGCCTGGGTCGGGACAGAGCAGGCGGATGAAACGGCCCTGCTGCGCGTTCGTATCCTGGAATTCGTCCACCAGCAGGGCGCTGATCTGGCTCTGCCAATAAGCCCGCGCGGGCGCGTTCTCCTCCAGCAGGCGAATGGCCAACGCTTCCAGATCGTCGAAATCCAGCGCCTCGCGCTCCTCTTTCATCTTCTGGTAGGTTTGCAAGGCATAGTCAAAGAGGCTGCCGATGGCGGGCATGGCCGCCGCCAGCGCCTCGTCCAGCTCGTTCAACTGCTTGGCCAGCAGCGGCTGCTCTCGGAATTTGTCGCGCAGCAGCGCCAGCGCTTCTTTGACTTCTTGCAGCTGTTCCCGGCCACCGGGCCAGTTCTTCTGACTGCCGCCGCTCAGGTTGATGTTGTCCAATTCCGCCAGCCGGCGTGTTTTCTCAGCCGGCGGCTGATCGTCCCCTATATCTAAAGCGTTTAAGGCCAACTGCCGCTGATACGCTTGTTTGTCGTCGGGGTTGTGCGCCCGGTTGCGCAGCAGCGTTTCTTGTCCGGCGATGAATGCGGGGTCGGCAAACAGGCGCGCGATGGCCTCCGCCTGGGCCGCTTCCAGCATGGCCCCCCAGTGCGCAAGCATCCCTTCCACCGGCAGCTTCCGCAGCGCCTCGCCGGCCGCCGCCCGCTGCTTGAGCAGGTCGATGATTAGATCGTGCAGCTTGCTCTCGTAGAGCAGGCTGAAAAGGGCAAGCAGTTCTTCCGACTCCACCGCCCAGGCCAGGGCCGTTTCCGCCGCTTCCTGGAGGAGCAGCGCCGTCTGGGTTTCGTCCAGCACGGCGAATTGGGGATCGATGCCTACCTCGGCGGGGTGGTTGCGTAGAATGTCGGCGCAGAATTGGTGGATCGTGCCGATGCGCGCGGCGTCCAACTCGTTGTAAAGCCCCTGCCATCTCTCTTTTTCGGCATCTTCCAGGAGGGCGTCCGCCAGATAGCGACCCACTTCCTGGCGCACGCGGTTGCGCATCTCGCGCGCCGCTTTGCGCGTGAAGGTGATGGCCACGATCTGGCGCAGCGGCAGCCCGCCGGCCAGCAAGTCGAGGGTGCGGGCGACGAGTGTGCGCGTCTTGCCCGTGCCCGCGCCGGCGGTGACGGCCACATCCCCGCCGCGCGCCAGCGCCGCCGCTTGCTGCGCGGGGCTGAGCATAAAGCTGTCTAACACGGCCGGCGTATCCATCAGTAGCCCCGCGGCGAATAGTGCCAGCAGAAGCCGGCTGCCGGACAGTAAGCAGGGCAGCCCGCGTCCGGCGGGCTGGGCGCGAAGCGCCCCTCGCGGACCTGGCGCACCGCTTCCCAGGCGTAGGCCACGGCCGTCTCCATCGCGCCTGCCACGCCGCCTTCCGCTTTGGCCAATGTGAAAGCGCTCTCTTCCGCCTGCCGGAAATGCCAGTAGAACCCATCCTGCACCGTGCCCAGGCGCAGCGTCTCCTGCGCAGCCAATGCATAGAGCGGCAGCTGCAGCTTCTCGCCCCTGGCGAAGTGCGCCGCTTTATATTGATAAGGTCCGGCCAGCTTGTAGTCGATGATGCGCAGACGGCCGTCTGCGTCGCGGTCTACGCGGTCGATAAAGCCGCGCAGCCGCAGCTGGTCGCCCTCCTTCTCAATAAGCAGCGGGCGGCTGTCGATGCCGAAGGATATCTCAGAGTCGAGCAGCGCATACCCACCGGCGGCTAAGGCCATGATGGAAGCAGTCACGTGCTCAAGAATTTCCTGCCGCGTCTGCGACCACCACGCCGTTTCGCGGAACCCTTCCTTTTGCGGCGCGGCGTCGAGGATGGGCGCCGCCGCGCCTCTGACTGCTTCCCGCACCGCCTCTTCATCGCTCAGATCCACGTCTTTAATGCGCGTCACCTGTTCAAAGAGCGTGTGATAGAGGCTGCCCAGCTGGCGCGCGTCCAACCCTTCCGCCGGTTCCGGCCGCGGCTGCAGGCCGAGGACATAACGCACATAGAAGAGATAGCCGCATTGGCGAACCAGCTCCAGGCGGCTGGCGCTCCAGAGGGTGCGCGGGCCATGCTCGCCGGCCAACTCCGCCGCCAGGGAGCGCAAATCCCCTTCCCAGATGGAGGGTTCCCCAGCCAGCCGCGCCTGCCAGATGCGGGCGGCCGTTTCTATCTGCTCCCAGGTGCGCGCATCTTCCCCCTGCGCCTGGTCGCCTCCGCCGGGGAAAGCGGCCATTGTTTCCCACCATTCCGCCCGCGAGGCAGTCTCCGCAGGCGGCAGGAGCGCCTCGCCGGCGATGCTTTGCGGCGCGCCGCTGATCAGGGCCAGGACCGCTTCCCAATAGGGGGAGGCGACCCACTCTGCGCCGTTCTCGGCCAGGATCGGGCGTGTCAGGAGCAGTTTGCTGCGCGGCCGGGAAATCGCCTCGTAGAAGAATTCACGCTCCGCGCTCTCTGTCGAGGGCGCCAGGGGGAAGCGCAACTGCGCGCTCAATTGCCGCCGGTCTATATCGCGCAGAAAAGGGTCTTCGCTGATCGTCTGCGGGAATGATCCTTCGCTAAGGCCGAGGATGGCCACCGCTTCGAAGCTCAGACCGCGCACCTGGGTAACGCTGGCCGCCATCATTTCCGCCTCGCCGGCGCGCGAGGGCAGCGTGAAAAGGGTGGCCTGGATGGCGCCGCTTAGTTCGCTGAAGAAGGTGCTGAAAGTGATGGGCTCCTTCTCCCCGGCCGCCTCTTCCGCCCACACCAGGCCGCGCATAATCTCTTTTAGCCGGCGCAGGGCGGCCACGTCGGCTGCCGCCGTCTCTGGATTGGCGCGCGCGCGCGGGATCAATCCGCTCGTCGTGACCCCGTTCGCAGCGACGGCTTCATCCGGCACTGACTCTGCATCATCAGGGCCCATTAAGCCTTCCAGCCAGCGCACGAAGTCATGCATCGTGTTCGCTCCCGCGGGCGGTTGGGCGACGGTGAGGAAATAAGAGAATTTCTCCGCCAGCCCCCGCACAATCGCTCCCGTGAGTCTTCCTTCCTCCTCTTCCTCCTCCTGGCGCTCCTCTGGGGCGGCCTCGGCGGCCGTGAACGCGGCCTGCCACTGCGCAAGGCCGAGAATGACGCGCTGCTCGCGGGCCAGGATATCCAGCAGATCGGCGTCAGCGGCGCGGATACGTATTTCCTCATTCTGCCAGGCGAAATAAGGGGAGCGCCAGGCAGAAATGAGCTGGCGGCGCGGCAGACCGGGTCCCGGCCCGGCCGCGGTGGGCAGAAAGAGGCGCAGCAGATCGAGCAGCGCGCTGATGATGGGACTTTGCGCCAACGGCAGACCGTCCACCAGGCGCAGCGGCAGGCCGAATTCAGCCGCGATCTGGCGGATAGTAGCGCGGTAGGGCGTGATATCGCGCGCCAGCAGCGCCACCTCGCCGGCGGAAACTCCTTCCCAGACGATGCGCTGTTTCAGCCAGCGCAGCGCCGTGCGTACCTCCGCCGCGCGATCGGGCGCCTCGCGCAGCGTGATCGCCCCGTCAGACGGTCGCGGGAGGGCCGGGGCGCGTGAGAAAATATGCCGCTGTAAATGGCGCAGCGCGGGATGCGTCCTCTCCTCAAAGCCGGGCAGTTTCCCGCCGCCGACGCCCAGCGCCTTTTCGACATCGCGCCGCGTCTTTGTATAGCGGGCATAAGGCGCCGGCTCCGCTTCCGGCAGAGCGACGATGAAATCATGGACGCGGCCGGCCAGCAGGGCGAGCAGCGCCAGCTGCGCGGGCGTGAAGTCGTCGAAGCCGTCGAACAGCAGCAGCGGCCAATCGCGGCACGCCCCCGGCGCGCGCGTTTGCAGCGCCTCGACGGCCAGCCAGTGCAGGCCGATGCGGTCGGCCCACCCCTCCTCCAGCAGCCGCTCCTGGTAGGCGGCGTAAATGCCGGCCAGTTCGCGCAGGCGCGGTTCGCCGCCCAGCGTGATCACCGCTTCTGCAAACTGCTGCGGATCGATGAGGCCTGATTTAAGCTCGCTGATCACGCGCCCCACGACCTGGACGAAGCCCGGTTTCAGTTGCAGCGGTGCATAATGGCGCAGCGGCAGACGGCCGATGATCGTGCGCAGCAGGCGGTACTGCACGGGATCGTCTAGTTCCGTGTAAGATTCGCCGGCGGCATCGAGGCAGGCGGCCACCAGCTTGTCAAAGGTGAGCACGCGCACACCCAGTGCGCCCCCGTCGGCAGCGAGACGCCGGTTCCAGGCGTTCGCCTGCACGGCCGAGGGCACGCAGACGCGCACTTCCGCCCGCCCCCCTTGCGCTTTCTTGCGGGCCAGCTTGAGCGCGTGCGCCGTCTTGCCGGCCGCGGCCGGCGAAAGAATCACCCGCTTGCTCACAGATTTTCTCCGCGATCTAGACCTTGCAGGTCTTTTAGAACGGCTTTTCGAAACACCAAGTATGAAGACCTATGAGGTTTGTGTGTCGCCCAGGTCGTCACGGACGGGGTCTTTCATCGGCAGGCCGATGCGGTAGGCGGCGGAGCTGATAGCGTGCGCGGAGACGGGGCCGCTGACGAGCAGCAGGCCGATTAGGAGCAGCGCTTTTCCCCAACCGAGCGGCGTCCACAGCGTGGCGGCGACGAGCAGCAGCACCGCCCCGTAGACGCCCACCTTACCCGTGGCGTGCAGCCGCGTATAGGCGTCCGGCAGGCGAATGAGGCCCAGGACACCGATGACGGAAAAAAAGGTGCCCGTGATCACGGCGATGAAGGCGATTAGTTGAAAGATAGTTTCCATATGCCCCCTAAAACATCTGCTCATCAGCGACATACTTGGCCAGCGCGATCGTGCCGATGAAGCCCAGCCCGCCCAGGGCCAGGGCGAGATCGATATAGATGCTGTCGCGATAAATCAGCGCGATAAGGACGAGAATGGAGAGGAAGAGCGTACTCACCAGCTCCACGCCGATCAGGCGGTCAATCACATTTTCGCCGCGCCAGACACGCCAGACGGCAATGGCGATCATGATCAGGTAGAGAGCCAGGGCAATGAAAAGGGTTGTGGTGAGAATGGTTTCCATGATCAATGGGCAGGGTGGCAAAGTTGCAAGTGCCTCTATTTACCTTCCCTGGTCCGCATACCTCCTTTGATGATTGGCCGGCTTTCCAACAAGCTTCGTTCACAACGCTATTTTGCCCAGCGTCTCTTCGCGCATTTTCTGGGCGCGGATAATATCCTCTTCGGCGTGCGTGGCGTCGAGCACGTGCGTATACATGGTGCCCTCTTCGCCGATCTCGACCACCATTTCGCCGGGGGTGACGGTGATGGCGTGCGCGCTCAGCGCCAGGGCCACTTCCGTTTCACAGTTGGCGGGGATGGCGATGTTTCCCTGATGAATCGGCAGTTCGGGATCGAGGACGAGGCGCGCCACCTGGATGCCGCTGACGATGAGATCATAGACCAGGACAAGCATATAGCGCAAAAGGGCCACGATGCTGCCCGGCGTGAGCTGCCACGCTCCCTCACGCGGCGCGGGTGCGCGCACCAACAGCATGATGCCCAGACCCACCAGGAACCCCAAGAGGATGTTACTGGGCTGCAGGTTGGCCGTGAGGGCGATGTAGACGGCCGTCAGAAGAAGCGTGTCGCGAATGAGTTTCATTTATCCTCCCTGCACCGCGCCAATATAGAGTGCCGGATCCCCCAGCCATACGGCCGTTTGCTGTGCGGCGTCGACGAGCGGCTCGGCCCAAATGCCTAAGATCAGAATCAACAGGACAAGCAGCGCCGGGGCGAGTAATTTGTCGCCCGCTTTCTTTGCCGGCGAGTCATTCCCCATGCCTAATTCCGAGTTCTCAAGCTGCAGCGGCGGCAGCCACCAGATGCGCTGAAAGGCGCGCATCGTATAGATCAGGGTGAAGAGGCTGGTCACGCCGATGAAGAGCAGGGACCAGAAGCGTTCGGCGGCCAGGCCGCTGCTGAAAAGCGTCATCTTACTCACGAAGCCGTTCGTCGGCGGGATGCCGGCCAGGGCCAGGCTGCCGATGAAGAAGAGGAAACCGGCCGCCGGCAGCGCGCCGCCCGGCGCCGCGGCGCCTCCGACGCCGGTAACGATCTCAAAAGAGGCCGACTTCACGGAAGCGCGGCTGGCCACATAGCCGGCGAGCATGAGCATCGCCGCCTTGATCACGCTGTGATTGAAGGCGAAGAGGACGGCGGCCATGATCGAGAGCGGCGTGCCCCAGCCGATGCCGACGAGAATAAAGCCGACCTGGGCCAGGGTGGAGTAGGCGAGCATACGCTTCACGTTGTGTGTGCCGATCGCGGAGAGGCCGCCGAAAATGACGCCGACGACGCCAAGCACGATCAGAATGGCCTGGATCTGCGGCGCCTCGTCCAGGAAGAGCAGCGTCGTCATGCGCAGGAAGCCGTAGACGCCCAGCTTGACGACCACGGACGAGAGCATGGCGCTGACGGCCGTCGGCGCCGCCGTGTGGAAGTCGGGCTGCCAGAAATGAAAGGGGAAGACGGCGCTCTTGATCATGAAGGTGGCCATGAGGAAGGCGATCGCCGGCCACAGCAGCGGCTCAGCCGGCCCGCCGGCGATCACGCGTCCGGAGAGGTCGGCCATGTTCAGCGTGCCGTAAGCGGCGTAGAGGCTGCCGATGGCCAGGAGCATGAGGAAGGAGGCCAGCAGGCTGATATAGAAATATTTGTAAGCCGCTTCCGTGCCGTAATAGTCGTCGGAAATGGCCGTGAGCACCGTGCCGGAGATGACCAGCAGTTCCGCAAAGACGTACATGTTGAAGAGATCGCCGGTGAGGAAAGCGCCGGTGAGCGCCGTGGCCAGGGTTAGGAAGAGCGGGTAAAAGGTGGGATAGCGCACGACCTTGTCCTTGCTGCCCAGGGCATAAAGGATGCCCGTGACCATGATCAGCTGCGTCATGACCACGAAAAGCGCGGCGAGCATGTCGGCCACCAGCGAGATGCCGAACGGCGCCGGCCAGCCGCCCGACTGGTAGGCGAGCGGTTGGCCGCCCTGCCACACGCTGTAAAGCAGCCAGAAACTGGCCGCGAGACCCGCCGTCATGACCAGCAGCGTCCACCCCGCCTGCCACGATCCGCGCTTGCGTAGAAGCAAGGCGATCATCGCCCCCGTGATGGGGATCAAGATGGGCAGAGTGACGAGAAAATTGTCCATAATTCAGGGTGCTGATAATTACTTGTTGAATAGTTTCTTGTTGAATGGTTCATGGCTGCACGCGCAGGTCCAAAATAAGAAATTCAACAATTCAGCCATTCCCCAAGCACTAATTCTTGAGTCCATCCATCTCGTCCAAATCGGCCGTTTTATAGCGCGAGGAGACGATATAGAGCATGGCCAGCACAAAAGCGGTGCCGCCCATGCTGATCACGATCGCCGTCAGGATCAGCGCCTGCGGCAGCGCATCGCTGCGCGTGCCCACGGCCGTCGTATAAGCGGCCGCATCCCCTTCATAGGCGCCCGTCGACAGCAAAAACAGATTGACCGCATTGGCCAGGATCATCAGGCCGATCACGGAGCGAATGACATTGCGCCGCAGCAGTTGAAAGATGCCGATGGCGAAGAGCGTGCCCACTGTGAGGGCGGTAATAATTTCCATAATTTATTCCTGTTTAGAAACCGCGTTCTTTGGAAAAACTTGGTTTCTAGCTGCCAATCATCTGCGTAATCTGCGTAATCTTTGTTTCTATCTGCGGTCCAAATTGTTCATCTGCGGTCCGTTTTCTGCTGCTGCTTCTTCCCCTATTTCCGGATGCCCCAACGTGCTCAACATATGCGTCGCCCCTCCGGTGACGGCCAGACAGATGGCGACCTCCAGCAAGAATGAGGTGCTCACGTGGAAACCCCTGGGCAAAAAGGTCCAGCCGGCCGTGAAATCCACATGGCCCAGGAAGTCGCCCGTGATCACGGCCGCCGTTGAGGCCGTGGCGATGGCCAGGAGAATGCCCGCGGCGATAAAAGCGGTGGCGTGCAGCCAGGGCAGACGGCGGCGCGTCTCTTCGAAGCCGAAGGTGATGTACCAGAGAGCGATGGCCAGGCTGATGATCACACCCGCCGTGAAGCCGTCTCCCGGCTGGTCATGCCCGTACATCATCTGCGTGGCGGCGAGGACCATAGAGAGCGGCAGGGCGACGAAAGCGGCGGTGCGGATGAAGGGGGAGAGGGGCGTGCCGCCCACGCCGCGGGTGGCGAACGCTTCGTCGCGCCGGTCAATGCCGGGGTTGTGATCGCCATGCTTTTGGGCCGCGTAGGTGAGCAGCGTGGCGATGCCCAGGCCGGCCAGGCTGAAGACCGTGATCTCTATGAGGGTGTCCAGGGCGCGAAAATCGACGACGATGGCGCCCACGATGTCCGTCGCCCCCGTCTCGCTCTTGGCGTTCTGCGCATAGTAAGGGGTGACGGCGCTTTCCGTGGGCCCCCGCTCCAGCAGGGCGAACAGGGTGACGGCGGCGACGATCAGGCCCAGCAGGCCCGCCAGAACTGCCTGCCAGATCCAGGAAGGGGCGCCCCTTCTGGTGCGATCTTCGCCTCTGCTCTCGCTGAGGAACTGCGCCTTGTGCCGCTGTGCGCGCGGCAGGCGCGTTAGGGCGAGGACGAGAATGACGAGGGCCAGGATGTCAACCACGATCTGCACCAGGGCCACATCTGGCGCCGGCTCGAGCACGAAGATGAGGGCCATGGCCAGGCCGGAGGCGCCCAGAGCGAGCACGGCCGAAAAATCGCGCCTAAGCGCGATCGTGGCCGCCGCGGCGCCGATGACGATCAGGGGTGCAAAAAGGCGCAAAATAACGAGGCTGCCGCGGGAATCTAAGGCGGGCCAGGTGAGCGTCCATGCGCCGGACGGCGCCTGGGTCACGGTCAGGCCAATAATGAGGACGGCCACGGCGGCCATCATGATCGCCAGGTACGGCCGCAACTTGCCCTGCTGCAGGCGCGTGGCCCAGTAGGCGGCGCCGTCGATACCTTCCAGGACCCAGCGGTAGAGCGCATTGAAGCTCGCTTCCGGCAAGAACTCCTGCTGCCAGGCGGTGATCCGGTGCCGGAAGAGGAAGATGAGCGTGCCCAGGGAGATGGCCACAATGGAGAGCAGCAGCTCCACGGTCAGGCCGTGGAAGAGCACGAAGGAGACTTTCACCGGCTCGCCGAAGGCGTCCTGCGCCGCGCCGGAGAGTAGCGCCGCTTCTTCTTTGGGGCCGGGCAGGATGCTGAGGATGATCGAGAGCGCGGCGGGGATCGCCGGGGCGAGCCACATGGGCAGCGGCGCTTCGTGGCCGTGGATATCGGGGTCCTTTGCTTTGCCGAGGAAGGTTTCGTAGATGAGCAGGCCGGCCTGGGCGAGCATGAGCGCACCGGCGACGACGGCGCTCCAGCGGATCAGCGAGGCGACCAGCGGCGGCAGGGTGGGGTGTACAGCCGTGGTATAAGCCAGGAGCGTTTCTTTGGCCAGGAAGCCGAACATCGGCGGTAGACCGGCCATCGACAGCGCGGCCAGCAGCGCCGCGCCAAAGGTGAAGGGCATCACCTTTGCCAACCCGCCCAGGCGGCGCATATCGCGCGTTCCCGTTTCATGATCGACGATGCCGGCGATCATGAAGAGAGCGCTCTTGTAGAGAGCGTGGGCCAGAATGCCGATCATCAGCGCCTTATAAGCCTGGGGGACATCCTGGCCGATGAGCATCATGAGCACGCCCAGCTGGCTGATCGTTGAATAAGCGAGCAGCGCCTTGAGGTCCGTCTGTTTCAGGCCCAGGTAGGCGCCGGCGATCATCGTGATCCCACCCACGATAGTCAGCAGCCAGAACCAGGTCTCCGTGAAGCCCAGCGCCGGGTTCATGCGCGCCATGAGATAGATGCCCGCCTTGACCATCGTCGCCGAGTGTAGGTAGGCGCTGGCCGGCGTGGGCGCGCTCATCGCCCCCGGCAGCCAGATGTGCGCCGGCCACTGTGCGCTCTTCGTAAAGGCGCCGAAAGCGACCAGGAGCAGCATCACCGTGTAAAACTCGCTGCCCCGCAAAATGTCGCCGCTGCTCAAAATGGTGGCGTAATCCGTTCCCCCGGCGACCAGGCTCACGAAGAGCAGACCGGCGAGGAGCGCGATACCCCCGCCGCCGGTGATGAAGAGGGCGCGGAAGGCGCCGTAGCGCGCTTCTTCTGATCCTGTTTTGTAGGCGACGAGCAGGTAGGAAAGGATGCTTGTCCCTTCCCAGAAGAGGAAGAGGGTCAGGATATCGCCGGCGAGCACGAGGCCGAGCATGGAGACCATGAAGAGTAGGAGATAGGTCAGGAAGCGCCAGGCGCTTTGGTCCCCTTTGAAGTAGTAGCCGGCATAAATGATGACCAGGGTGCCGATGAAGGTGACCAGCAGACCGAAGAAAAGGGCGAGATCGTCGATATAGAGCCCGAGGCCGATCCCGCGCCATAGGGCGTTGGAGGGCAGCCACTCCCAGCGCAGGGTGGACACGATCCCTGTGTTGGTCGCCGGTACGCGCGCCGCCAGCAGGAGGAAGGCGGCCAGCGGAGCAAGGGCCAGCAGCCAGCTGAGCTGGGTGATCGAGCCGCGCCGGTTGAGGGCCGGCAGGCCGTAGAGCGCGGCGACGAGCGCGGCGGCGAAGATGAGGATGAGGGGGAGCAGTAAATCAAGCATTTTGGACCGCAGATGAAACAAAGATTACGCAGATTGCGCAGATGGCGTAGTTGGCGTAGATGGTGTAGATGGCGTAGGGTAGCTAGAAATCGAGTTTTTCCAAAAAACTCGGTTTCTAAAGCACGGCCAGTCAATGATCAACGGTGAACGCTCGGCGTGGGGCGCGCAATCCAAAATCCAAAATCCGAAATCCCAAATCTCCATATCGGCAGCTACCAGGCGATGACGTCGCTCATCGGTTCGTTGAGGTTGATGAAGCCGATGCGGTTTGAGTAACCGCTTTGGCCGGTGCCGGAGCCCTGCGTCATGAGAGCGAGTTCACCCGCTAAATTGTATTCGGCGAGCCAGTCGCGGGCGAATTTTTCCCAGTTGGTCGGCCGGTACTGCTTGTAAACGGCATAGACGCCGTAGGAGAAGAGTAGTTCCTGGCAGGTTGCTTCTCTGGGCGAGACGGCGATGATCCAGATGGGCAGGCGGAAGCGGCTGATCATGCGCGCCGTACGCCCGGAGAGCGTGGGCGCGACGACGGCGACGGTGTCGTAGGTCTGGGTGGTGTTGAAGATGGTCATGGAGATGAGGAGATCGGCATCGACCGGTTGGTGCTCGGCGCCGTGTTGTCCGGCGCCCAGCATGTCGGCAGTCTTGTGGCCGCTGCAGTAGGGTTCGGTGGCGCGGGCGATATTGGCCATCACCTCCACTGTTTCCACGGGATGTTCGCCAACGGCCGTTTCCCCGGAGAGCATGACGCAGTCGGTGCCGTCGAGGATGGCGTTGGCCACGTCGGTCGCTTCGGCGCGTGTGGGCCGCGTGTTGTAGGTCATGGATTCGAGCATGTGTGTGGCCGTGATCACGGGCCTGGCTTGCAGATTGGCCTGCGTGATCAGCTCTTTTTGGACGACGGCGATTTCGTGGATGGGGATTTCCACGCCCAGGTCGCCGCGGGCGACCATGATGCCGTCGGCGGCGGCGAGGATCTCGTCCATGAGGTCCAGGGCGCCGGCGCGCTCGATCTTGGCGATGACGAAGGGGGTGTAGCCCATCTCCGCGGCGGCGCTGCGCAGGGCGGTGATGTCGGCCGCTCTGTCGACAAAGGATTGGCTCACGGCGTCTATCTTTTCGGCGGCGGCGAAGGCGAGCCATTCCCGGTCGCGGTCAGTGAAGGCGCTGATGCCCAGGTCGATGCCGGGGAAATTGACGCCCTTATGCGAGCGCAGTTCGCCGCCTACGAGCACCTGCGTGTGCACTTCGCTGCCGGCGACATCTTGCACGGCGAGTTTGATCAGGCCGTCGTTGATGAAGATGCGGTCGCCCGGTTTGACGGCTTTGGGCAGGCCATCGAATTTCATGGAGGCGCGCTCGGCGCTGCCGAGGAAACTGCCGGCGGCGAGGGTGAAGGGCTGCCCCGGTTCGAGAATGAGGGGATCGGGGGCGATTTCGCCGATGCGCATTTTGGGGCCGGGCAGATCGCCCATGATGGCCACGCGGTGGCCGGTTTCCTGAGCGGCGGCGCGGATGTCGCGGATTACCTGGCGGTGTGCTTCCTCATCGCCGTGGGCGAAGTTGATGCGCGCGATGTTCATGCCCGTCAGGATCATTTCTTTGAGCACCTGGGGCGATTGGGAGGCGGGGCCAATGGTGCAGACTATTTTTGTTTTTTTATCAGGCAGACTTTTTGTGGTCATTGTACGCTCCTTGCGCTTAGCTTTTAATGCCTGGTGCCTGATCCTCTGCGCTCTCTGCCAGACCTCGCTGGTCTATTATAGTTTTTCACTAACCATTTTGTCTAAGATCGGCGAGGTTCTAGTTTGCTTCCAGCACTTCTTTCGTCTGGCGGGCGATTTCCAACTCCTCGTTGGTGGGTATGATGAGTATCTTGACGGCGCTGTCGCCGGCCTGGATTTCGGTGACTTCCCCGGTTGCGCCTTGCTGGTTCTTTTGCTGGTCGAGCTGAATGCCCAGGGGTTCGAGGCCCTGGCAGACGAGGCGGCGCACGATGTCGCTCTTTTCGCCGACGCCGGCGGTGAAGACGAGGGCATCGAGACGGCCGAGGGCGGCGATGTAAGCACCGATGTACTTGCGGATGCGGTAGGCGTACATATCCAGCGCCAACTGCGCCTGGGCATCGCCCTGCATCTGCCGCTCTTCGATATCGCGCAGGTCGTTTTGCCCGGTCAGGCCCAACATGCCGCTCTGCTTATTCAAGAGGCGGTCAACGTCGGCGAAGGACATGCCCAGGGCGGTGCCCAGGAAATAGGGCAGGGCGGGATCGATATCGCCGCTGCGCGTGCCCATGATCAGGCCCGCCAGGGGGCTGAAGCCCATGGTGGTGTCGATGGAGCGGCCGCCCTGGACGGCGGTCATGCTGCAGCCGTTGCCGAGGTGGGCGGTGATGAGGTTGGTCTCGGCGGCGGGTTTGCCGAGGTGGGCGATGGCCTGTTTGGTGACGTAGAGGTGGGACGTGCCGTGGAAGCCGTAGACGCGCACGCCGTGCTTCTCATAGAGTTCGTTAGGCACGGCGTAGCGATAGGCGGCGGACGGCATGGTCTGGTGGAAGGCGGTGTCGAAGACGGCGACCTGGACGGCCTGCGGGAAGAGTTCTTGCGCGACCTGGATGCCGGTGAGGTTGGCCGGGTTGTGCAGCGGGGCGAGGGGGATGAGCGATTCAATCGTTTCCAGGACCTCATCCTTGATCACGGTTGGTTGGCTGAAACGCTCGCCGCCGTGGACGACGCGGTGGCCGGCGGCCGTGATCTCTTCGGGGAAGGCGATGACGCCGATTTCCTCGTCGAGCAGCAGGTCGACCATATGCGAGAGACCGGCGCGGTGATCGGGAATCTGTAAATCCTCGATCGTCCGTTTCGTGAATTGGGGGAGGGCAATTGCTGAATGCTTGATGCGGCTGCCGGCTTCGCCGATCTTTTCCACGAGACCGGAGGCGAGGGGCGTCATGGTGTCGCCGTCGAAGAGCTGGTACTTGATGGAGGAACTGCCGGAGTTGATGACGATGATTTTCATTGGGTTTCTCTTTTGCAGGGTGGCAAAGGGGCAAGGGGGCAAAGTGGCATGGTGGCATGGTGGCTTTGCGGCTGTGCTTGGCTTTGTTGGCTGCTGCTCATATTTCTTGGGCCTGGATGGCGGTGATGGCCACGGTGTTGACGACGTCTTCGACGGTGCAGCCGCGGCTGAGATCGTTGACGGGCTTGTTCAGGCCCTGTAGGACGGGGCCGACGGCGATGGCGCCTGTTTCGCGCTGTACCGCTTTGTAGGTGTTGTTGCCGGTGTTGAGATCGGGGAAGATGAAGACGGTGGCTTTGCCGGCGACTTCGGATTCGGGCATTTTCATGGCCGCCACGTCCAGGGCGACGGCCGCGTCGTACTGGATCGGGCCTTCGATGAGGAGGTCGGGGCGTTTTGCCTGGGCGATGCGCGTCGCTTCGCGCACTTTCTGGACGTCTTCACCGGCGCCGGAAGCGCCGGAGGAGTAGGAGAGCATGGCCACGCGGGGCACGATGCCGAACTGCTGCGCGGTGTCGGCCGAGGAGATGGCGATTTCGGCCAGCTGCTCCGCGTTGGGGTTGGGGTTGACGGCGCAGTCTCCGTAGACGAGCACGCGGTTGGCGAGGGCCATGAAGAAGACGGAGGAGACGACAGAGACGCCCGGCTTTGTCTTCACGAACTGCAGGGCGGGGCGGATCGTGTGCTGCGTCGTGTGCGCGGCGCCGGAGACCATGCCGCCGGCGTCGCCTTTGTAGACCATCATGGTGCCGTAGTAGGAGACGTCGGCCATCTGGTCGAGGGCCATGTCCATGTTCATGCCTTTGTGCTTGCGCAGGTCGACGAGCGTCTGCGCGTATGCTTCGTAGTTGGGCGATTCGACCGGATTGATGATCGGGATGTCGCCCAGTTCCCGCTCAAGGCCGAGATTGTAAATGAGACTTTCTACTTCTTCCGGGTCGCCGAGGAGCGTGATATCAACGACGTCATGCCGCCTGAGGGAGGCGGAGGCGCGCAAAATGCGTTCGTCGTTTCCTTCGGGCAGGACGATGTGCTGCTTGTCTGACTTGGCCTGCTGCACGAGGTTGTAGATGAACATGCGCGGCGTGATGCCCTGATCGGGCAGGTTGACGAGCTGGTTCTCCAGGGCGTTGGTGTCGACGTGGCGGTCGAAGAGGCGCAGGCTGAGGCGAATCTTGGCGGTGGCGTCGGCGCTGATGTAGGAGCGCACGTGGCCGATGCGCGTGGCCGTGATGTAGGTGTCTTCGACGACGGAGAGGATGGGCACGATGTCGGTCAGGCCGGTGAGCAGACGGTCTACGGAGTCGGGCGGCTTGAGCCCGCCGGTGAGCAGGATGCCGGCGATCTTGGGGTAATTCTGTGATTGGTGGGCCTGCAGCGCGCTGAGCACGACATCGCTGCGGTCGCCGGGCGTGATTAGCAGTGAATTGCTCTGCAGGTAGGGCAGGTAGTTGGGGATGTTCATGGCGATGACGAGGTAATTATAGGCGAGGTTGTCGAGCTGATCGCCCCCATAGAGCACACGCGCATCCATGTAGTCGGCGATCTCTTTCAGCGTGGGGCTGCTCAGCCTGTCGCGCGCGGGGATGACGGAGAAGAGGGCGTGCGTGTCCGGCAGCTCGTCTTCCATCGCTTCCAGCAGGTCGTCGATGATGTCGGGATCGGTGCGGTTGACGACGGCGCCCAGGATCTGGCAGCCGCTTTCTGCGAACGCTTCGATGGCGATCTTGACTTCGTTGATGATCTCGTCGACTGTCTCGTCCGCGCCGCTGGTGACGAGGAGGACGGGGCTGCCCAGGTTGCGGGCGATGTCGGCGTTGTAGTTGAATTCAACGGCCGAGCCGCCTTGCTCGAAATCGGAGCCGATGCAGAGCACGAAGTCGCATTTTTCTTCGAGGACCTTGTACTTCTCGATGATGGTGTCCAACACTTCGTCATAGCGCCCCTCGGCGAGCATGTCGTCGACCTCGTGGCGGTAGAAGGCGTAGGTGTCTTCGTAATCGAGATCGAGGTTGTAGTAGGTGATCAGCAGCTCGATGTTTTTGTCGCAGCCTTTGTCCGGGGGGATTTCGATCACCGGCCGGAAGACGCCCACGTTGGGCGTGCGGCGCAGGAGTAATTCGGTGATGCCCAGGGAAACGAGAGACTTGCCACTGTAGGGTTCAATGGTGGTCAGGTAGATAGAATTTATCATTGTCATTGCCTACTGCGAGATACTATTTCTATACATTCAATTGTGGGTGGCTCGCATTTGCAGATTCGCTGTGTCCAAAACTTCATTGTGAACGGCGATTATGTGGCCGTTCCGGATTCATTAATTTACGTACAGGTAAAACCGGCAGTATATTACCTCAAAGTCGGGGATTTGAAGAGTAATAACGAGGCGTGATCCTGGCGGTTGAAGTGACGGGACGTGGCTCAAAATGTGGCGGTGAATGCCTTAAGTAACTCCGCTGCGCAATCTTCCAGCGCCGTTCTGCCCGTATCGACAAAATCGGCCATGGCCACGAATGCGTGGACCATATGGATGAGGGGACGGTTCTTGTCAGCGTCCCATTTAGCAAGCTGCCCGTTAGCCGGCTTGTGCAGCCACGATCAAGCCCAACAGTCGCGCCAGGGTTTTGCCGGCGCGCTGGGCCATATCTAACACTTCCAGATGGTCGTCGGACGGCTGGTCTTCGAGGCCGGTGGCCACATTGGTGATCACCGAAAAGCCCAAGATCTGCATGCCCATATGGCGGGCGGCCGTTACTTCGGGCACCGTGGACATGCCCACCGCGTCACCGCCGATCAGGCGCAAATAGCGGCGCTCGGCCGGCGTCTCGAATGCCGGCCCCGACCAGGCGGCGTAGACGCCCTGCTGCAAGGCGATGCCTTCCTGTTCGGCCGTGGCCAGCGCCAGATCACGCAGCGCCGGCGTGTAAGTGTGCGTCATGTCTGGAAAGCGCGGGCCGATCGTTTCATCATTGGGACCGATCAAGGCGTTGTCGCCCATGGCGTTGATGTGATCGCTGATCAGCATCAGATCCCCCGGCGTGTAGGCGGGGTTCAAGCCGCCGGCGGCGTTGGTGACGATCAGTGTGCCGGCGCCGAGGGCATGTAAGACGCGAATCGGGAAAATGATCGCCGCCATGGGATGCCCTTCGTAGTAGTGCAGACGCCCCTGCATCACGGCCACCTCCTTGCCCTTCAACCGGCCCAGGACCAGCTTACCCGCATGCCCTGCCACTGTCGAAACGGCGAAATGAGGGATTTCATTGTAGGGAAATTCAGCATCTACTTCAATCTCATCGACCAGGTCGCCCAGGCCGGAACCCAACACCAGCGCCAGCTGCGGCGTGATGCGTGTCCGCGCTTGAATGTACGCTCTTGCTTCCGCGATCTGCTGCCTCGTTTCGTTCATGAAAACTCCTGCTGCTTGACTCCAGATCAAGCTGATTCATGGTTTCTGCCGATTTTACATCCTCTGACCCTCGCCCGGTAGCTGGAAATGCTGCCGCTCCCGGGCGCCGAACGTTAGGAGGGCAGGCTGCGTGCCCCTATCTGCTGCGCCAAAATAACTTGATAATATTATCAAAATATTGTATATTGACCGCCTGGCTCGCCAACAAAGAGGCGCTGTCCTTGCCGTATGAAAGCGATACAAGCACCCAGAAGGAGGGAGCGATGAGCAAAAAACGGTTCTTACGCGCATGCACAACTGTATTGTTTCTGGTGATCGCGGCTGTCCTAGGCCCGCTCACCAGCGCCGGCGCGGCGCAGGACACCATCTACGAAGTCATTTCACTCGACGATGACGGCCAGGGCTCGCTGCGCCAGGCGATCATCGCCGCCAACAGCAATCCGGGCAAGGATACAATCACCTTCGCTGTCAGCGGCACCATCGTCCTCAAAAGCATGCTGCCCACGATCGGCGATGATCTGCGCATTGACGGCAGCGGGCAGGAAGTCATTATCAGCGGCAACAGTCAATATCGCGTGATGCAGATAATCGCCGGAGACAGCACGCCCGTAGTGGAAATTGACCGAGTGCAGATCATTAACGGCGCCGGCGGCCAGGGCGCTGGTATCTTGGTCGATGGCGCGGAGCTCATCTTGACCAACAGCGCGGTGCGCTTCGGCAGCGCCGGGGCAAAAGGGGGCGCCATCTACAATCAGGGGGGCGCCGTAGAGGTGAGCGGCTCTACCTTCTTTGAAAATGCCGCTGTTGACGGCGGCGCTATCTACAGCACATCAGGCACGGTAACGGTGGAAAACAGCACCTTCACGATCAATTCCGCTGGCGGGATGGGGGGCGCCATCTATGTCGCTTCGGGTACTCTGAACGTGTCCAACAGTACCTTCAACCGCAACGGATCGGCCGCGGAAGGCAGCGCTATATTCAACGCGGCCGCGGCGACAGCGGTGAACAACAGCACTTTTTCCGGGAACAGAATCCTCAACCCCAGCGCGTCGGGAACAATCGCCAATACCAGCAGTGCAACGGTGACCAGCAGTACATTCTCCGCCAACGAGAAATACAATCTCGCCAACGCCGGCGGCGGCGCCATGACAGTTCGCAATACGATCCTCGACGACAAGGACGATAAAAACTGTACCGGCACGATCATCAACGGCGGCAACAATATCGACAGCGGTACGACGTGCGCCTGGGCGGCCAACGACGGCTCTCTGAGCAGTACGGATCCCAAACTGGGCACTCTGGCGGACAATGGCGGCCCGACGGAGAGCATAGCCTTGCAGCCGGGCAGCCCGGCCGTCGACGCCGTTCTCTTCAACGCCCCCAATGAATGCCCGGACGCCGATCAGCGCGGCATCCCCCGGCCGCAAGGCGCCGCCTGCGACATCGGCGCCTACGAAGCAACCAGGCAAAGCGGACCCAACTTTGTCGTCAATGTCCTAGAGGATGATCTGGCGGATACCGACGACGGTTCTTGCGATGACCTGGTCCCCGGGTTGACTGACTGTACGCTGCGCGAAGCGATCCGTGCCGCCAACAGCGATCCGGACAAGAATACGATCACCTTTGCGCTCAGCGGCGAGATTACGTTGAAAGAGACGCTGCCCACGATCGGCGGCGATCTGCAAATCGACGGCAGCGGCCGGCAAATCACGATCAGCGGCGATGAAAAGTACCGCGTGATGAACGTTATCGCCGCCGACAGCCTCGAGCTAGAACTGAAGCAGCTCACAGTTTCCAAAGGCATGAGTGACCAGGGGGGCGGCATCTTCAACGACGGCGCCGAGATCGTGGTCACCAACGGCCGTTTCCAAGGCAACATGGCCGGGCAGAAAGGGGGCGCCATTTACAATCAGAGTGGGGCCGTGAGTCTCACGGACACCCTATTCGCAAGCAATACCGCCGGCAGCAGCGCCGAGAACGACGGCGGCGGCGCGCTGTTCACCAGCGGCGGCGCGCTGACGATCCTGCGCAGCACCTTCTTCAAGAACGTTTCCGCCGCCAACGGCGGCGCGATCTACAAAGCTTCCGGCACAGCCGCGGTCACCAACAGCACCTTCACCATGAACGAAACGGATGGTGCGGGCACCCTCTTCAATGAAACCGGCAAGACCACCGTCACCAACAGCACCTTCGCCGGGGACGCGGCCCAAGATGGAGCGCTTGCCAACGACCAGGGCACGCTGACGCTGCAGAACACCATCGCAGCCGCCCTGGACGCCAAAAACTGCGCGGGCACGATCACCAACGGCGGCAACAATATCGACAGCGGCACGTCATGCGCCTGGGGCGCCAATGATGGGTCCATGAGCGGCAGCGACCCCAAACTGGATCCCCTGGCGGACAATGGCGGAGCCACGGAAACCATGGCCCTGCAAGCGGACAGCCCGGCCATCGACGCCGTTCTCTTCAACGCCCCCAATGAATGCCCGGCCGCTGATCAGCGCGGCGTAACACGGCCGCAAGGCGCCGCCTGCGACATCGGCGCTTACGAGCTTGGCATGGACCCACCCCCGGACGGCTTCGCTATCTACCTACCTGCCGTCCTGGGCGAGTAGGAAGCATACTCTGTTGTCTGGTCGCCGGCTCCGGCTCACCATTCCTTAAACCCAGAACGCTGCCGGCTTTGCGGAAAAGCCGGCAGCGTTCTGCATGTGGACGCATCAACTAGACGGCCCTCTGCCCCTCTACGAGGCCAGCTCGATTCCCGCCTCCGTCAACCGGTCCTGGACGAAAGTTAACAGCCGCGGCCGCATTTCGCCCGCCTTGCCGAAACGCGCCTTGGCCACCAGCGTCAGTTCCGTTTGCTGCCCCATCTCGCCCGTCTCGCTGATCACCTGCCACGGTTCCAATAGATTGGGCAGCCTACTCAGCGCTTCTTGGTTCAGCTCTTCCAGAAGCAGCAGGGCGCGCCCCAGGTCGGCCGTGGCCAGCTTGATCTTCACGTTCGCCTCCGAAAAGTCCCCCCGGCTGAAATTGCGCACGACGCGGATCTCCCCATTGGGCACAATGTAGGGTTCCCCGCTCATGGCCCGGATCACCGTCGTCCGCAGGTGCACAGCCTCCACGAGGCCCATGACGCTGCCCCCGGGCAGGCCGGGTATCTCAATCTTCTCGCTGACGTCGAACGTATCCTCAAACATAAAGCCAATCCCGGAAAGGAAGTCGCTGACCATCGGCCGCGCGCCCAGGCCGAAGCCGGCGCTGAACAGACCCACGATCCAGATCAGCGTCGTCGAGTCGAAAAATAGAGAGAGAGCCAGGAGCGCAGCGATGGCTAAGGCGGCAAACGTGATGGCGCCGGCCACCAACCCTTGCAGCGTTTGCCGGCGTTCCGGCCGCATGCCGCGCTGCTTCTTCCCCAGGCGGCTCGCCCCGATAAGCCAGTTAGCGATTCGTTTGGACAAGCGAAAGACGAGACCCGCCAACAAGAACAGGAAAATGATGATCACGATTTTGCCGATCAAGGTCGACATCCATGCCGTCAAAGAAGAGAGTTCAATCATAGTTACCCTACAGGAGCAGCCGCCGCGTTTCTTGCGGATCGATCTGGAAATGGGCCAAAACAGCGAGGCTGATTTGATGCGCCAGCCGTTCTGGATCACGGCCGTCAAGAGGGATCTGCCCGCCGGCCATCGTGTCATGCCCGCCGGCCGTGCCCTCGCCCTGGATGGCGGCCCGTGCCAGCAGCCCCGCCCCGCCCCGCGGGTGGCGGCTGCGTATGGCCAGGTTCATCGTTTCTTTATGTGCACCGATACAAACGACCCATTGAATGCCCTGCAAACGCAGCAGCCAATCCGCTATCTCGGCCGCCAGATCAGGATATTTCATCCAGCCAATATAGGTGATGAGCACATCGCGGTAGATCTGCGCGGCCGAGAGCGTATCCACCAGGCTCAAAAAATAGGCGGGCGGCACCTGCGCCCGTTCGATTTCAAACAAGGCTTGCGAATCGATAAGCGGCACCAAAAAAGCGTACGCGGCAATATCGGCCGCAGTGGCTGAACGGCCGAGCCCCATCGTGTCGCTCTTAATGCCGTAGAAGAGGGCCGTGGCGATGGCTGCCGGCAGGTCAACGTCGGCGGCGCGCAAATACTCGGTCAGGATGGTCGAAGTAGAGCCGGTCCCTGGCCGCACGTCAACATAGCGCGCCCTGTCAGACTCCTCCCGCCGGGGGTGGTGATCGATGACGACAGCCACGTCACCGTCTTGCCCGAACGGGCTGTTGCCCGCGCCCGGTTGGGAATCAACAAGCGCGATCGTCACCGGCGGCGCGCTGTCGGCTCTCGTCAGCCGCTGTAAAGGATGGCCCAGATAGCTGATCAGCGCCCTGTTCTCGGCGCGGCCAATGAGCCCCCGATAGGCGATCTTAACCTCCGCATCGCTCCAATGGCTCAACAGGTGCCGCAGGGCCACCGCGCTGCCGATAGCGTCCGGATCGGGATCGTTATGCGTCACGATGAGGATGCGTTGGGCGGGCGCGATCACCGCTTCAAGTGCCGCGAGTTGGTCAGCCATCATACGCAAATGATAGCGCAAGTTGGCGCGAAAGGGTCCCCCCTATTTGACATGGCTGCATTCACCGCCGCCGCGGCCTGCAATCAGGCGCCCCAAATGAATCTATTCTCTTTTAGAGCGCAAGAGACCTATGTACGTACCCGGCCGTTTCCTGATGCGCGCACGACCCGCCGGCCGTTATTTAAGCAGTACCGGCAGGAAGAGATGCGGCAGCTCCTTCACCGGGCCAAAGCCTTTTGCGGTTAATTCAACCTGCTGATACGGCTGGAGAATCTTCTTGGCGCCCGTTTTTGGCTGCAAGGTCAGCGGCGTGGCGAAGGCGCGGAAGGCGGCCGTATTGGATTTAGGGTTATAGGCGACGATGAGGGCGTCCTGCGCGGAGGTTGTGGCCGTCCCCAGCGCTGTATCAACGCTGATCGTCTGGCCGGCGATTGCATTGCTCAACTGCACCGCCCCCTCTTCCAGCCCCAGATCCAGCCGGTACCCGTCCGCTTGATCCGCCTGCTGCCCGGCCAAGGCCCCACACTTTTCCTCAAACCCATACGCTTTTAGCTTCACGATTGCCAGGTCAAATCCACCACTTTCGGTTAAATCGAGCAGTTCTAGAAGCAGCAAGGCTCTCAGCCTTCTTAAGCCCCTTGTGCAGAAGAGGGCGATTTTCGCTTTCTCCTCCAACTGCTGCTGCTCATCGCAGGGCTCATCCGCATGGATGCTTGTCGAGGGACAGGTCTCCGGGAAGTACATGTCGCCCGGCGGCACTTCTTCGCCCTGGTAAGTGACAACCGGGCGCACGACCTCAATGCCCAGGCGTTCGACTTCAGCGGCCCGTTCCGCGCGGTAAGTCCAGGTGACATTACAGGGCGGGCAGTTCCACCAGCCGGCGTAGAGGGTGAACGTCTCCCCTTCGCGAAGGGCCGCCGGGGGGGTGATTATCCAATCCTTTTCGAATGAGCCGTCAAAATAGATACTCCACGGATAATATTTGAACACCTCTCCCTTCGGCTCCAGAATCGACCAGTCGGAATTGTACCAGAACTGCCACCCCAGCCCCTCAAAGCCCCAATTGGTTGTGCCGCCGTGGGTAAACGTCACCCCGATCTTGTACCTGAGCGGCGGCCGCAGCACGATCGGCGGGCGATCAAAATAGCTGTTGATCGTCACATGGTACGCCTCATTGCCATGGTCAACATAGCGATGTTCCCAGGAGAAGTTCGTTTCCTGCACCGTGTACTGCGTGAACGTACCGGCGAAACGGGGTTCCGTGGCTTCGATGCGCAGCGGGTCCTTGTTCACATTGACAACAGCCGGTTCCTGGCGCACCCAGATCAGTTCGTCCGCGGCCGCATTGGCCGGATCGATGCCGGCGGCCACCTCCGTTTCGCCATAGCCGGCGAACGTGGCGATGGCCATGAAGATCACGGCTAGGCAGAGACTCATCCTCTTCGGGAAAGGGTTAATACGCTGTTTTTTCACAATGCTCCTCCTTACGCGGCCCCGGAACCGCCGCACCAGGCACCATCGCCCGCCGGCGGCCCCCTCACTTCCAAATAGCTAACCATGATTCTCGCTGTCTGTCTAGTGAGTAATATCCTATTCTTTTTGGCCGTTTGTCACCATTCGCGCCGGATCCAAACAGCCTTCCCTTACGCAGACGGCCGAAATGGCGGATAATTGCCACAGCAAATCAAAACAACCAGGATCGGCACGGATCGCTCCCTGATACGTGTCGTTCATGATGAGGAGGGGCGATGGAACCGCACCGCTATACAGAATTTGATCCCGCGATCGAGCGCCGGGTCGCGGCGCTCATGGCGCGCATGACGCTGCGCGACAAGGTCATGCAGATGACGCAGATCAATCTCGGCCACCGCGAGCGCGATCTGGTGGAGGCGCGTATCCGTCAGGGCGCCGGTTCGCTCTTGAATATGTATGGCGCCGAGCTGCTCAACCCCTTGCAGAAGCTGGCCCTGGAAGAGTCCCCGCTGGGCATCCCCCTGCTGGTGGGCAATGACGTCATCCACGGCTACCGCACCATCTTCCCCATTCCCCTCGCCTGGTCCTGCACCTGGGATCCGGCGCTGGTGCAGGAAGGGGCGCACATCGCCGCCGAGGAGGCCGCCGTAGACGGCACAAACTGGATATTCGCGCCCATGGTCGATATCTGCCGCGACGCGCGCTGGGGGCGCATCGCTGAGGGGGCGGGGGAAGATCCTTTCCTGGGGCGGGCGCTGGCCCGCGCCCAGGTGCGCGGTTTCCAGAGCCCCCTGCGCGGCGGCGCATTGCGCACGATGCGCCGCATCGCGGCCTGTCCCAAGCATTACGCCGCCTACGGGGCCGCGGAAGACGGCCGTGACTACAACACCGTCGACATCTCCGAACGCGCCCTGCGCGACACCTATCTGCCCCCCTTCCAGACCGCCTTTGACGCCGGCGCGGGCACGGTCATGTCCGCCTTCAACGAGATCGCCGGCGTGCCCGCCTCCATGAACCGCTTCCTCCTGCACGACGTCCTGCGCGAGGAGCTGGCCTGGCCGGGCGTCGTGCTCAGCGATTGGAACGCCCTCGCCGAGCTGATCGATCACGGCGTCGCCGCCGATCTGCGCGCCGCCGCCAAGCTGGCCGCCCTGGCCGGCGTCGATATGGACATGGCTTCCGACGCCTACCATGAACATCTGCAGGATCTCGTGCGTGCGGGCGAAGTTCCCGAGACGGTCGTCGACGAGGCGGCGCGCCGCATCCTGCGCCTCAAATTCGCCCTCGGTCTTTTCGAGAATCCCTATGGCGACGCCGCGGAAGCGGCGGCCACCATCTTGCAGCCCCGCTTCCGCGCCAAGGCGCTGGAAATGGCCCAGAAATCAATGGTCCTGCTCAAGAACGAGGGCGCGCCTTCGCAGAAGGCGCTGCTGCCGCTGGACGCGCGCGCTGTCAAACGGCTGGCCCTTATCGGCCCCCTGGCGGACGACCGGCAGGAGATACTCGGCTGCTGGCACCGCATCGGCCGCGCCCAGGACGCCGAATCCGTCTACGCCGGCCTGCAAAACACCCTGCCGCAGACGGAGATCGATCTCGTGCCCGGCTGCAGCCTCGATCTACAGGAGACGGAAGACGCGGATTTCTCGGCGGCTGTCGCCGCCGCCGAAGCGGCCGATGTCGTTGTCATGGTCCTGGGCGAGGCGGAGGCGATGAGCGGCGAAGCGCATTCGCGCGCCCATCTCGGTCTGCCGGGCGATCAGGAAGCCCTGCTGCGCGCCGTCGCCGCCACGGGCAAGCCGCTCGTCGTCGTGCTTATGTGCGGACGGCCGTTGGTTATCCCCTGGATGGCCGAGAATGCGGGCGCCATTCTTCTTGCCTGGCATGGCGGCATCCGCACCGGGCAGGCGGTGGCCGATCTGCTCACCGGCCGCGCCAATCCCAGCGGCAAGTTGACCACCAGCTGGCCGCGCGCACAGGGGCAGGTGCCGATCTATTATGCGCGCAAAAGCAGCGGCCGTCCTGCCGGTGGGCCAGGCACTGTGCAGTTCGACCTGATCCACCGCACCGCGTTCATTGACGAGGCCAACGAACCCTTATTCCCCTTTGGCTACGGCTTGAGTTACAGCGAATTCGCCTACAGCGATCTGCAGGTCACGCCGCCGGGGGATAGGGAAGGGGAGCTGCTGGTTTCGGCCGTGATCAGCAACACGGGCAGCGTGCCCGGCGACGAGATCGTCCAGCTCTACGTGCGCGACCTCGTCGGCGAAGTGACACGGCCGGTGAAAGAGCTGAAAGGGTTCCAAAAAGTCTCCCTGGCGCCCGGCGCGGCCGCAAAAGTCACCTTTGCGGTCCCCGTGTCAGAACTCGGCTTTCATGGCCTGGATATGGCCTACAAGGTTGAGTCCGGCGATTTCAACGTCTGGGTCGGCCCTGATTCCGTTCGCGGGTTGGCTGGGGCGTTTACGCTCTAAAAAGCAAACCTTGCCCGCTCAAATTGCCGCCCTTGCGGGTTGATCCGGCGGCCGCCGCCGGCATGGTCTTCACAGCTATCTTGCTGGCGCTGGATTTTCAGCTCCAGCATTATCGGCAACGGCCGTGGATTCGCGAAATTCTAGAAACCTGCGCACATCCAGAGCAGGCGTTTGCCAACTGGATGATGCGCGACCATCTTTTCGGGCAGGAAATCTTGCGCCAGGCAGCTTCACTGGGCTACAGATCAATTATCGTTGACGGCCGCAAGAGCATTGGCGACACGTTGACCCTCGTAAGAACTCATTTTGATCTGGTGCGTTCGGCAATGGCCGGTTATTGAAAGAAAATGCCGGCAGGTGTGCAGCGTCCCGCACACCTGTTCTGTGCTCATAGTCTTAATAATTCTGTCAAGTCTGGAGGAATCGTCCCATGGACAACAACGAAACTTTGGAACAGGCGCGGGCGCTGATGCGCGCCGAGGGGCAAGCTCTCATCGCCGCCGCTGAACAACTGGATGATACCTTTGTGGAGAGCGTGCGCCTGGTCAGCGACTGCCAAGGCTGCGTCTATATCACCGGCGCCGGCACCTCAGGCGTCATTGCCCGCCGCCTGGCCCATCTGCTCTCCACATGCGCCGTCCGCGCCTTCTACATCAACGCCGCCGAGGCGCTGCACGGGCCGTCGGCGGCCGTTTCCGAGGGCGACGTGGTGATCATCCTCTCCAAAGCAGGCAGAAGCGCTGAACTGAACCAGTTTGCCGCGATCGCCAAAGAGCGCGGCGCCAAAGTCGCCTCCTGGACCGGTGAAGCGGAGTCGCCGCTGGCACAGCTAAGTGACGTGGTCGTTGTCATCCGCCCCGGGCTGGAAGGGGAGGGAGAAGGGGTGCTGCCCTTCGGCAGTTCCCTGGCCGCCGGCGCCGTGGGCGACGCGCTCACGCTGCTCGTCAAACGCCGCCGCGCTTTCGATTTGGCCACCCTGGTGCAAACCCATCCGGCCGGCGCCACCTCCGACCTGGTCAAGTAGCGAGCTCCCTGCTTGATTAAGCGGTTCTCAAGATTTCACCGGGGCGGCAGGTGGGGTTTGTAGCTGTTTGAGCCATCCAGGTATGCGCCGCCGGCGTCGAGGGCAGCAATGCCAGTGTGCCTATGCGCGTGTCAACTTTATCGGGGGTGGTGATGGGAGCAGGGTTACTTGTGGTCATTCTATAGGTCTGGCTCATGATTTGCTTCTTGAAACAGCTAAAAACTCAGTAAGAAAATGTAGCGCCGCCTGCAGCAGAGGTCCCTTAGTAGGGTGATTCCCGCTGTCGGAAGGCGGTCGTTACGGACCCAGCGTCATGATCCCTTTCTCCAAGGCCGTGGTCACGGCCGCCGTGCGGTCATCCACGCCCAGCTTGCTGTAGATGTGAATGAGGTGCGTTTTCACCGTGGCTGTGCTGATGTGCAGCGCCTTGCCCACTTCCTTGTTGCTCGCTCCCTTGGCCACCAGCTGCAAGACTTCAATTTCGCGGGCGCTCAGGCTTTCCTGGGCGGGGGCGCGCATGCGCGTCATCAGCCGGGCGGCGACAGCGGGCGCGAGCACCGATTCCCCCTGCGCCGCGGCGCGGATGGCGCGAAACAGCTCCTCGCGCGGGGTGTCCTTGAGCAGGTAACCGGTCGCACCCGCTTCGATGGCGCGCAGGATGTCGGCGTCGGAATCATAGGTCGTCAGCACCAGGATGCGCGCCTGCGGCTGCTGTGCCCTGATCGCCTCAATCGCGCTCACGCCGTCCAGGCCCGGCATGCGCAGGTCCATCAGCGCCACGTCCGGCGCCAGCGACTGGTGCAGGGCGGTGCCCGTTTCCCCATCCGCCGCCATACCCACTACATCAAAATCCGGCTGGCCGGCCAACATGCCCGCCAGGCCCTCGCGGACAACGGGATGATCATCGATAATCAAAATACGTATTGTTTCCATAGGCAGCTCAATGAGAAATAGGGATGGATAGAACGACGGTGGTGCCCTCTCCCGGCTCGCTTTCCAGGGTTAGTTCGCCGCCGCAGGCCGCGGCTCGTTCGCGCATCGCCTGCAGCCCATAGCCGCCCCCAAAACGGGACGGCCGCGCGCCGTCAAGACCCAACCCATCGTCCTGTACATCTAGAATAAGCACATCCTCCATGTAGGAGAGCGTTACTTCGACACAGCTTGCGCGCGCATGTTTGCGCACATTGCTCAGCGCCTCCTGCACGGCGCGCAGCACGGTCACTTCAATATCCGGGTGCAGCGTAAGCGGCGTACCCGTGATCGTTATGCGCACGGGGATCCCGCTTTCTTCCCGCCAGTGGCCGGCCGTGCGTTCAACAGCGTCCGGCAAGGAATGCTGTTCCAAGAGGTCCGGACGCAGATCCTGCACGACCCGCCGCGCCTCGTCCAGGCTGCCGCGCGCGGTCGAACGGGCCTGGTCTAGATGCTTTTGGGCGCTGTTCAGATCGCCGGGCAGCGCCTGTTCGGCCGCCTCCAGGAGCAAGACGATGCTCGTAAATCCCTGGGCCAGCGTATCATGAATCTCGCGCGCCAGCCGCTGCCGCTCTTCCAGCACGCCTTCGCGCCTTTCCGCCGCCGCCAGCTCCGCCTGCGCCGTTTCCAGCTGTTCGATCAAGTGCCGCCTGCGCGTGCTCTGTTCAATAATGGCCGAAGCCCAAATACCAAAAATGATGCCCGCCAGGGCCATGGCGAAGAAGAGCCAGAGCATGGGGTTGGCCAGGGTGAGGGGGTCCCCCGTCCCTTGTACCTGTTCAAAGGCGACGGCGATGGTCAGCAGCAGGATGGCCACGGCCGCGTAGCGCAGCGGCAAATTGCGAAAGACTTGGCTGAACACGCCGAAGAGGGCGACATAGTAGGCGGGCGAGATGTTGACCAACAAAAACCAGAGGAGGATGTCGCCGCTGATGACCAGGAAGCGCAGCGGCGCCCGTTCCTGCCAGTGATCACCGCCCCTAGCGGCCAGCCGCAGCCCGATCCCGTGCCACGCCAGCAATGCGCCCGTCAGCAGGAGCGTGAGCCAAAGTGGGGCCGTCCGCTTCTCATCTAACAGCATCAGCCCCGTGGAGATGAATAGGGACCCGTAGAAGACGGCCGACCACAACCAGTCCCACCGCTCCCACACATCTTGATGCCTATCTTGCTGAGCGATCATCTTTTCCTGCTTCATGCTGCCTTGACTGTACCACCATATCCCGTGCCAAGGGAAGTGGAAAGCAGCGGCCAACAGGGCAAAGAGTCAATGCCCATCATCTTTTTTCCGCTGGCCGGGAGGAATCCACGGCTGCCTCGTCCTCCGCGAAGGCCATGCGCCGGCTGATCAGGATGCCCACGCCTAAACCCATCAGAACGCCCAACAGTGTGCCCAGCAGGGGGGCATTGAGAGCGAATCCGAGACCAAAACCCATGCCGGTCCCCGCGGCGGCCATGCCCGCGAGCGGCTGCTGCCGCAGCTGCCAGCGCAGGAAAGCGGGGCTCTCCGCGTCAGGGTCCGTGCTGCGCGCGGCCAGCCGGCTCAGTCCAATGAGCAGGATCGGGTCGAGCAGGTTGCTTACGTTCTGCAAGGTGTTGCCGGGGGCCAGATTGCCCGTGGCGGCGATATCCGACAGATGCACGGATGTGGCGCCGAAGCCGATGATGGCCGTGGCCAGAATGGTCGCCGTGCGCAAGCCGTCGCGGTGGCTGATGGCCATGAGGCCCAACACGCCGAGGAGCAGGTTGGCAAAACCCATCTCCAGTTGGAACGGGCTGCCGCTGGGCCAGCCGACGGCCTCGGCGACCATGTCGGAGAGGAAGAGGTGGCCGAAGGCGCCGCTGAGCCCATTGGCGCCGACGCTGATCGCCAGCAGGTAGAGCATGAACAGCTCGATGCGCCGCGCGGGCGTGCGCGCCTCCCGATCCAGCAGCAGATGGCCGGCCGCCAGCAGCAGGGGCAGAATGGAATAAGCGAAAACACGGGTGATGAATAACTGGTCCATTTTTTCTCCGCTAGTCAAGCGCCAGGCGAATGAACAGAGTCGTGCTGAGAGCGAAGGAGACGATGTGCATCAGGCTCAAAGCAAGCACCGTTGTCGCGCCGGCCGGGGGCGCGCCCGGCGCACCGTAGCCGATACCGGCGGAGATGGGCAGGGTCAAGGAGAGCAGCAGACCCACGGAAGCGGCGATCAGATAATGTCGCGCCGGGTGGGATGAAATACGCGTAATAATGGCGAAGACAGCCGTGCCGATGAGCAAGTAAACGAGGGTAGAGCCCACAATTTGCCCTGTTCCCGCGCCAGGCCACGCTGTCACTTCCGGCGCCAGGCGGCCCGCCGCTGCGTAAAGGCCCAGGTTGGCCGCCGCGGCGCTGAGCATGGCCAGCGGGGCCACCCAGATCAGCCGGCCGAGGGGGCTTTTTGACTTCTGTTCAGCTGCTGCGAATTCAATTTGCGTTGTCATTTTTTATCTCCTGTCGGTTTGTCGATAACTGTCTATAGGATAACGTCGCCGGCGCTGGGTGTAACCAATCAGGAGGGGGAACAATTGGCGGCAGGGGGTCGATTCCCTGCTCAACCATTCGCTGCCGGGGATCAACCGATCGGTTGATCCCCGGCTGTGAAACAGGACCGCTTTGTGGCCATGCCGCTTATAGATATCGCGTACTTTGTAGGGTTTCCAAGTTCGTCTTGGCCCGCGAATTTAGGGCAAGACATATATCTCCGGTCAGCGGAATAGAGTAGATGCTGCTGGACACGTGAATGACTTGATGGTCGACATCATCACGGCCGTCATTGGGCCGCTGTTTACGATTTTCGGCGGTTTTTTGTATTGGGTGCTTGTTGTAAGCATCCTCTTCGCTGTGGGTGGCGGTCGACTGGGGGACAGGGCGGCCGGTTAGCCGCCTTCCTCCCCATCCTCTTCGCGCTCAGCTTCGTCACTCTTGTCTTCATCGCCTCTGTCTTCGTCACTTTCGTCTTCGCCGGCGGAGTCCTCTTTTTCTTCATCTTCCGCTTGCTCGTTCGATTCATCGTCGCTGCCCTCGCCGCGGCTGCCTTCATCCCCGCTGTCGCCATCGTCACTCACATCATCAAGGCTGCTTTCAGACGCACCCTCTTCAGATGGGTCATCACCATCTTCGCCGGCTGGGGGGGTCTCTGCATTGCCCCCGTCTTCCTGCTCGACATCGTCCCCGCCGGGCAAATGATCCTCATCCGTTGGTAGGGGGGGCGTAATCAAGGCCGGCGGGTCTGATTCAGGCTCATCATCCGGCCGGGCAGGGGTGTCGGCAGGCACAGCGCTGGGGACGGGGGAAGGAGAGGGCTTTGGCGGCGGGAGCGGATCAACCGGGGCAGGTTCGGGCAGGCGGCCGTTCATCACTTCAACTTCGTCGGCAGCGACAACGCCGTCAGCGGTTACACCTGAGACGCGGACGACAATGCCAACTTCAACTGGGTCACTGATAAGCGTCGCGGGCGCGATCGCCACCCGCAGACCTTCGACAAGCCACTCCTCCGGCGCCATATCTTCAACGGTGCCGCTGAAAGTCACTTGTTCATGGCGCCCGGCAGCGAGGAGCGCCGCCACTTCCTCCACCCGTTCCTCGTAGAAACTTTCGATCATCGCCGCCGCTGCCGTAGGATCCGCCGAATAGTTTAGGCGTACCGCTTCCAAGAAAAGCTTGGCGCCGTAAAGCGTATCGCCAGGAAGCGCTTCGCCAGCGCTAAAAGCCAATATGGCGCTGCCCATAAACAGGAACAACAGCGCTGCCAGGCCGTAAGCCAATATCCGGCGCAGCCAGCCGGCGGCGGCGGGGGGGCGGCGTCCCTCCTGAAGCAGGGCGGCTTCCTGCAGAAACGCGTGTTTTGATGCCTGCGCGGCCGCGGCCGGGGCAGGTTCGGCAGTGCGCTTCAGATCTGCCGCCAGCAGCAGGTACGGCCGTAACTCATCGGCCATTTCCGGGTAAGCTGCCAATATCCTTACTACCGGCGTTCCCTGCTCCAAGAGGTCAAGGGCTTCAACCAAAGTATCTTCCAGCTGCCGGCTCATTGCTTCTGCCTTTGAGGCTCCATTTGTTTTGTCAGGGCCATGATGGCCCGCGCTTGCAGCATCTTCACTGCCGCCTCACTTTTATTGATAATCCCGGCCACCTCGCGAATAGGCAGTCCATACCCAAAGCGCAGGGCCAGGACGTGCTTCTGTTCATCTGTTAGCTGCTCCATGGCTTTGGCCAATGCCTGGACATCCATCCGCCGCGCCAGCCCCTCGTCCAGTGGGTTCTCGCCGCCCGGAAGCGATTCCGAGAGGTATACCAATTCTGTTTTCTTGCTGCGGCGATAATACTCTCGGGCGACATTCCTCGCCGCGCCAAAGAGCCAGCCCTGGACGGTGTTTGGTGGGGCATGTCTATCGCGAATGGCCTTGAGGAAACGCAAGAAAACCTCACTGGTCAAATCCTCGGCTGTTTGCCGATCAGGCATGCGAAATAGAAAGTAGCGGTAGATACCTTGATAATACCGGTCATGTATCTCCGACAACGCTTCTTCATCTAACGTCTGTGCACGCTTAAGCAGGTTGAGCTCGTCTACCACGCCGTAATCATACGCCCCCAACCGTTTGCCTGTCCAAAGTTCCAATTTTCTTGCGTAACCCCTGGTTGGTGAGGGTGCGCGGGAGAGTCCCATCGAAACATGCACCGTCTAGCTCGTTCTCCCAGCCAAATCACGGCCATAGACACCTTCGCCACAATTTTTTCAGTTCTAACTATTAAGTGACCGAAACGCAGGAAAAGTAACGCGCGGTGGAAATTCGCGGCCGAGAACGTCTTGCCGCCAGGCCGTTTTCCACGGCTGTCTTGTTTTGCTCCGTTACTTTTGCTCCGCTTTACGCACTTATAGGGTGACGCCCCTCGTGATTGCGAGGGGCGCCCTCGCGAGAATGAAACACGGACACGAGCAAAAAAGGAGTTAAGTCTATGAAAAACATTGGCGTAGTTCTGACGGTCGGCATCACGGCCGTCATCCTTATAACCATCGGCGTATTCAACGTCCTCCTGGCTGCCGAAGCGGAAACCCCAGTTGACGCAGCGATTACGCCGGCCGTGGCTGAAGAAGTCACAGCTGTCCCTGATCTTGCCGCCGTTCAAGCCGCGTATGACGCCCGCGAAACATTACTCCAGGCGCAGATCGCGGAACTGGACAGCGAATACAGCGACCGGCAGGCGGCATATGAGCTGCGGGTAGAAGAATATAGCAGCCTGCTCCTCGCCGGTGAGGATCAGCTAAGCCAGCTGCAAGATCAGGAAACAGTGTTGCAGGAGCAAATAGACCAGCTGCTTGCGGCACAAATGGAACGGGCTGCGAACAACGAAAGTCAACGCCAGCAAGCTTACTACCAATATCAAGTCAATATCCAACAATTACAAGGCCAACTGGATGAGGCGCATGTCAAATTAAGTGACGCGCTTGCCCAGCTGGGCCAATAAGGAGTAGATAACATGTCCCGCAAATCAGCATTGATAGGCGCCGGTATTTTCACAGCCATGATCGCCGGTGTATTTCTAATTCTGACCTTTTCCAATGAGGTAAAAGCCAATGACGGCTTGGAAAGCCCTCCGCCTGCCGCAGTAGTCGTAGAAAACACAACGGGCGCAGCGCTGGGTGAATTTGAAGCAGCCTTAGCCGCGCGCGAAGCGGCGCTTCAAGTGCAGGTAGACCAGCGCCAGGCAGTGATAGCAACGCTGGACGAGACCTACCAGGATCAGTTCTCCGCCCTAGAAACGCAGCTCGAAGAAACGAACAACCAGCTGACCGGCGCCACGGAACGCGTTGAAGCCCTACAGAAAGAGGCCGCCGGCATCCAGGAAGGCATTCTGGCCGCGGACCAGGCGTTTCAGGAAGAAATGATCGGCCTGCAAAACGGCCTGACCTATGAGGATTCGCAAATGCGGCTGGAAATTGAGGCGATCTACGCGCAGCTGCAGCAGGCCTATGATCAAATCGCTGCCCAAGAAGCGCAGGCACAGTCCAGGAGCGGCGGCGGTGGTGGCGGTTCATCATCCGGCTCGTATGAAGATGGCGATCACGACGACGGCGAACATGATGACCACGATGACGATCACGACGATGATCAAGACGATGACGAACATGATAATCATGACGGCGAAGAGCATGATGAGGACTAAACAAGCCGCCGCTGTTGACAGGGTGGTGTGGGAATGGCAGCAGTACAGCTTTCGGGCTATGAACACCGCCGTTCACCTATTCATGGCTGCCCCCGCGCAACAGAGACTGATTCAACGAGTTGAGGAAACTTTCCGTTATTTTGAGCAGCTGTTATCCCGATTCCGGCCGGACAGCGAATTGTCCCGCTTTAACGGCTGCCGGGAGAACGTATGCCCAGCCAGTCCGGACTTCTTCGCCGCTGTAGAGGCTTCTCTCTGGGCAGCTCAGCAGACAGGCGGCATCTATGACCCGACGATCCTCTCTTACCTGGAGGAAGCGGGCTACGACTGCACCTTTGGCGCGGTAGCCAATCCCAGACCCCTGCTGCCCGATGATCTCGCCGCCGAATTCTTTCCGCCGGCAAAGCGCTCTTCAGCGGGAAATCTGACCGGGTACGATTATCGTCATATTGGCCTCGATCCCTTTACGCGAATGATGAGCCGCCCCCCAGGTTTGCGCATCGATCTCGGAGGTATGGGCAAAGGGTGGGCGGTGGACCGCGCGGCCGATGAGCTTTGCGATATGGGGCACTTCCTGCTCAATGCGGGCGGGGACCTTTACGCTTATGGAACACCTGGTGCTGAACGAGGCTGGGAAGTCAACCTTGCACACCCGCAGATTGCGGAGCTGAATTACGCGGTGCTGTGGTTAAATCATCACGCGCTCGCCACCTCAACAACAGCCAGGCGCAGATGGGTAAGAAATGGCGCTGTCCAGCATCACCTGATAGACCCGCGCAGCGGCCGCCCGGCGGAGACGGATGCACTTTCCGTCTCCGTCGTTGCCGGTCGGGTGTTCACCGCCGAGATATACGCCAAGACGGCGCTGATATTGGGTATCGAAGAGGGCCTGGCCTTCCTGGAAGCGCTGCCGGATGTGGAGGGCGCGCTTTTTTCCACCGCCAATGAAGTCTATGTAACCAGCCGGCTGGATCAATACCTCGAACGTATTGATCCGGCCGGCTGCTAAAGAAGGGTCTGCTATGGACAAGCCTTCTCAAAGATCGCTTATGCGATACCAGAGTCTTTAGGAGTGAATGCGATGAGTAAACAAAAGAAAACCAACAAAATCAATGCCGGCCATAAAGTGACGATGGGCGCGCTCGGCGTGCTCGGCATCGTTGGCGGCTGGAACATCATCGGCCGTATGGAAAGCGCCGCTGCCGCCGAAGTCCCTATTGTTGAGGCGACTCCCCGCCCAACGCCGCGCCCAGTCCCGCCGAGTCCCACACCCTGGCCGGCGATCCAGCCACTTGTCCAGAGCCCTCGTTTACAGCTTGAACCACTGCCAGCGCCGGCGGCTGGCGGGCCAGCAGGGAGGCAGCCCACCGCGTCCGCCCAGGCGGATCAAAATACGGCCGTGTCCTTGGACCTCTCGACTCTGCCCAGCGCAGCGCCGCTGCCGACCCTCGCGCCGCTGCCGGCTTTGCCGGAATATGTCCCGCCACCCCCACCGCCGCCAAGCCAATCGTCCGCAAAGCAGCCTTCAAATGGTGGGGGCGGCGGCGGTGGAGGCAATACCAGCAAAGGTAGCTAGGTTAGCGAAAGATTCTGACGGATTCAATCTTAATCAAGGAGAACATTCACGATGCTGTCCAAAAAAAATCAGAACACCGGGGAAGCCAAACAACTAAATCTACTCGCGCGCCGCCGCCGGCATCATCTTACTGCTGCTGTTGTTTGCCCTGGTAGGAGGAATAGCCGAGCGCGGAGGTCAAACCCCCCTGGTTCTCGTTCGCAGCGCTCTGGCAGGGGCATCCCGCAAATAACAGCCGTGTTGGGCGATCAAGCACGCCTTATGGGCCTTCCCTTGGCCGCGGGCAGCCCCGCTTTCTGGTATCTAGCGCGCGCCGGCGGCATCGTCTCTTACCTGCTCCTGTGGCTGGCGACCTGCTGGGGTATCCTCATGAGTAGTAAATTTTTCAAGGGACGCGGAATCGTCCCCGTAACTTTCGCTTTGCACGAGTTTCTGCCCATAATGGGCGTCGTTTTCGCGGCCCTACATGCCGCAGTCCTGCTCGGCGACACCTATATCGGTTTTAGCGTCTGGCAGCTGCTGGTGCCCTTTACCAGTACCTATAAGCCCTTCTGGACGGGATTGGGATCGCTGGCTTTTTATCTCTTTCTCGCCCTCCTTGTCAGCTTCTACGTTCGCAAACAGATGGGGCAGAAGGTCTGGCGGGCATTTCATTACACAGCTTACCTGGCCTTCGTGATCGCCTTACTGCACGGACTGATGGCCGGCAGTGACAGCGGCAGCCTGACCATGCGCGCGCTCTACCTGGCTACGGGCGGCGTCTCCTTGTTCTTAGTCTACTACCGCACGCTGTCCTACACGCCCAGAAACAGCCGCGCCCGCCCCAGTCGCCTGCCTGGGACGGCGGCTGATGCGGCAGAGAGTCAGGCCGGCAACAGCCGGTGAAGTAAATCGCCGTAATCTATATGCGTATCGCTTGGCCCTGCGCAAAAAAGCGGCGCCGGTTTCTGGTGAGGCATAATGAAAAACGGCCTGGCTGTTTATCAGCCAGACCGTTCCTGCTTTTTCCGCAGCAATTCAGCAATCACAGCGCCTTCATGCGGTTATTGCGCTTGTTATGTTCTACCTCGGCCAGTCCCAACTCTTCCATCAATGGCGGAATATAGTTGGCGAAACGCCCCCTGAAATTCTTCTTCAGCCCGTACCAGCCGCCGATGGGATTCTGCGGTGAACGAGCCCAATACTCTACCGTCCCTTCTTTCGCCGGCTGTTTTTCATCTTTGCTGCCCAGCAGCATCCAATCGCCATGCTCTTTTAACATGGCCTGGCAGTCGGCAAGGGCGCTGTAATCGTAAAGCAAGACCGTCTTACCCACCGTGCAGACGATTACTTCACGGCCGTCTTTCTCGTCCACGTACATCTCGTACTCGGATGTTTGCGGCGGCGTCTTCAATTTCCAGGGATTGTCTTTTGTTCTCTTTTCCATGGGTCTCCTCGCACAGCAATCTCACGTCATTCTATATGATAATTCATATCATCATAAAGGACGATCACTGTCTGGTCAAGAATCCCTAAGCAGCATAGAAACAAGAAGCGGCCTAGTCAACGCCTAATTCATGCGCCTGCTCCTGCAGCTCAGCCAACGTAATGCCCGCGCCGCCGCAAACCACCATGAGTACAGATTCAAATCCGGCCAGGCGCTCACGATGGCTGTACAACAGTGAAAGCGCCGCGCCGCACGCCGGCTCAACGAGGACACGCATGTCGTCGATAGTGCGCAGGCAGGCCTGCACGGCGTCGCTGTCAGAGACAACAACCGGCACGATTGGGTGGCGGGCAGCCCAATAAAGTGCCCGCTCTGTAACTCTCATGGCGCCGAGCGTGGACGCTATCGATGTGATGGCCGGCAGCGTCACAAGATGACCAGCGGAGACGGCCGCCGAGAAAGAAGCGGCTCCCTCTGTTTCCACTGCCAAAACCGTTGTGTCCATCCAGCCTACCTCTCGCAGCCCCGCCACCGTACCGCACAACAGGCCGCCACCGCCCACGGCGACGACGACCGCATCGGGCTTCTGCGGGCACTGCTCCGCCGCTTCCAAAATCAGTGATTTGTGCCCCTGCCATACATCTGGATCGTCAAAGGGATGGATGTATGCTGCGCCGCTCTCAGCTACCATCTGTCGCGCCAGGGCGTCCGCTTCATCCCAGTAGCGCCCGTGGACAATCACCTCGGCGTTTTCGGCCGCCATTCGTTCTCGCGCTTGCTGCGATGTATTGGCCGGGACCACGACCGTGACGCGGGCGCCCAATACACGACCGGCATAAGCGGCCGTGTAGCCCGCATTTCCGCCGGATGATGATATAAGGTGCGTCTGTCCGGCGGCCACAGCCTTGGCGCAGCGATAACCGATCCCTCGCGCCTTAAATGAGCCGGTGGGTTGGGAGCACTCCATCTTCATGAAAATGCGCCGCTTGAGACGCCTGTTCATGATCGGATTTTCAAACAGCGCCGTTTTGACGTGGATCGGGTTTTCCAATCTCTACCTTCTCTTCGCGGATGGTTTTTCTGCGACCATTCCTTGCCAGGCATCTAACAGCCGGCAGCCGCAAATTAACCAGACTCCTTTCCGTATTAAAATTCAAGGGTAACTATACTTCTGGATGAGTCAAGCCACCTACACTACCCCGCAAATCGAAAGTTTCCGCGCAAACTTAAGGTTTGTGCAGAAGCGGCAGGGCGCCATTCTGCACTCACTTTCAACGCAAATTGGCCACCATCGGCAAAAAGACGTGCGGCAGTTCTTTCACCGGCCCAAAGCCCTTTGAGGTCAATGTGACCTCCTGGTTCGGCTTGAGTACCAGGGTGGAGCCGGATTTGGGTTCCAGCAGCAGCGGCGTCGAGTATGCGCGGAAAGTGGTGGCGTTGGCGCCGGGGCTATGGCCGATCAGGAAGGTGCCCCGTGAGGCGGTATATGCTGCTCCCAGCGGTGTTTTAACGCCGATCTCTTGGCGATTGAGTAAGTTGCTTAGCTGAACCGCCCCTTGTTCCAGCGCCAGATCAATCTGGTACACGTCCTCCGCCTGGTCCGACTGATATGCAGCGGACGGTGCGTTGTTTGGCGCGGGGATCTTGCATTCTTTCAGTAACTTCCTATGCAAAATGTATAAGACTATATGTTCAGGCCAGGTCTCATTATCTCTCCCATAGTATGCTCTAAGTAGATCGCGCGCGTTCAATAGCGGTCCCAGATAGCAGGCCATGTCGACCTGGGCTCTATTCATCATCTGGAACGAGTAGTCGCAGGAATCGTCCGCATGGGTGGTTGTGGTGGGACAGTTATCCGGGAAGAACCACTCGCCCGGCAGCACCTCGTCGCCCTGGTATTTGACGGTCGGCTGCACAACTTCAACGCCCAGGCGTGGGACAGCATTGGCCGGTTCCGCGACGTAGGTCCAGGTGATATTACAGGGCGGGCAGTTCCACCAGCCGGCGTACATCTCGAAGGAATCCCCTTCGCCAAGTATCGCCGGGGGGTTGATCATCCATTCCTTGCTGGATGTGCCGTCCCAATCGTCGGCAAATGGATAGTACGCTAAAACCTCATGCGGCTCGATAACGGCGCCATAAGGGCTGTTGTACCAGAACTGATACCCAATAGAGCCGTAGTTGTGGGTACCGCTGTGGGAAGCGGTGGCCTTGATTTGATATCTCAGCGGCGGATTGAGGACGAGCGGCGGGCGATCAAACTTAGTTTTGAGCGTCACGTCATACCACTCCGTGCCATGGTCAACCCAGCGCTCGTGATAGGAGATCTCGGTTTCGGTTATCGTGTATTGCCCGTACGAACCAGTAAAGCGGTCATTCGGCGGAGACTTCCAGTCGGTCGGGTCGTCGTTGACGTTGATGATCGGCGGGTCCTGTCGCACCCAGACGAGTTCATTGGACGAGGACATGGGTTCTGGAAGGGCAGGGTCCGTGGCCGGAGTCGCGTAGGTCTCACCATATCCGGCCAACACGGCGATGATGATCAACAGAAAAGCCAGGCAGACGCTCGCCGCCTTCGGAAAACGGTTATCAGGCTGATTCTTCACGATGTTCCTCCTTCGAAAAAGCTGGTCAGCCAGGTCAGAATGACTCGCGTCAAAATGACCCGCGTCAGAATGACGCGCATTATCCAGTCAGCGTAGCGCTGAAGCACAGAACTGCTTAACTGCTAACATGATTGATTCCCCTCGCCCGTTCGATCGCCTGCTCCTGAATAGGCTCGCCGGGCACGATCGCATGTTTACGGCTCTACCCGCATTAAACCATATTTCTTACCAGGTGTATAGTGATAAATCTCACAAACTGCCATCAATGTTCTGACAAAAACGAAAAGCGGCCTGGCTGCAATAACAGCCAGGCCGCTTAAAGATCACGGACCTTGTGTTGCCAATCAATTATCAATGATGCGCGGCATTAAACGGAGTGGCGTCTGGCCAATCAACAAGCCAGATACTTAAAATCTTGGGCGGCGTAAAAACGGCCGCTGGGACCATTGTCTTCGAGCAGGGCGGGGACAAGCGCGCCTGGCAGCACGGACTCCACCGCGAACCAGGCGTCCTCACCTCCCATATCAGTTTGCAGCCAGCCCGGGTCGACATAGTTGACGAGTACATTTTCATCTTTGAACTCGGCCGCCAGATCGCGCGAATATTTATCAACAGCCGCTTTGGACACGCTGTAGGGGGCCAGGTTGGGCTGGTCGGCGATGCCTGAAGTCAGGTTGATGATGCGGCCGTAGCCTCGCTCGCGCATGCCGGGAGCAAATGCCTGGCAGAGAGCGATTAAGGCCCAGACGTTGATTTGTAAGACGCGATCCCATTCCGCCTGATCGATAGTCAAAATCGATTCAAACTTGCTCATGACAGCGGCGTTATTGTACAGAATGTCTACTGGACCTGGCGCGTCCGTCGCCTGTTCAATGACCTGGCTGACGCCGGCGGATGTGGACAGTTCGCCCGCGGCGCTGTGCGTTTGCACGTCGAACGCCTGCAGCCTGGCCAGCGTTGTCTCGAGATTTTTAAGATTCCGCCCGTGGACGATGATGTTGCAGCCGCGTTCAGCTAAACCGAGAGCGATTTGCTGGCCAACACCGCGGCTGGAGCCGGTGACAAGTGCCCATTTGTTTTCCAACTGTTTCATTGCTATTTCCCTTACCACACTTTGTACACCGGCCGATTACGGCTCTCCCCGTCATTTCCAGCCGTCTCAAGTCATTGTCTTATGAGTGCACGGCCTCTGCAAGCGCAGTTGTCTTAAACAAAAAAAGGTCTGGCTGAAATTCAACCAGACCTACTAAGACAGCTGCTATTCAAAACAGATCAACCTGCCACTTGCAACCTGCACCCTACTCTACGTGCTCACAAACTCGATATCCGCCGCCCTCTCGTCTCCAGGCGCCTTGCTCTTGAACTGGCTCATATAGAGCGCGTAATAGAAACCCTTCTGCTCCATCAGTTCGTCGTGCGGGCCGAACTCCACGATCTCGCCGCCGTTGAGCACCATGATATTGTGCGAGTCGCGGATCGTACTCAAACGGTGGGCGATGACGAAGCTGGTACGCCCCTCCATCAGCTTGTTAAGACCCTGCTGGATCAGCCGCTCCGTGCGTGTGTCCACGTTGCTCGTCGCCTCGTCCAGGATCAGGATGTCGGGATTGGCGACCATGGCGCGGGCGATGGTGATCATCTGCCGCTGCCCCTGGCTGAGATTGGAGCCGCGCTCGGTCATCATCGTATCGTAGCCCTGCGGCAGATTGAGGATAAACTCATGCGCGCTGGCCTGCTTGGCCGCCTCGATGCACTCTTCGTCGGTCGCCCCTTCGCGCGCATACTTGAGATTGTTCATCACCGTATCGGTGAAGAGGAACGCTTCCTGCAGCACCATGCCCACTTCCTTACGCAAACTTTCCTGCGTCATCTCTGCCAGGTTCTGGCCGTCGATGAGAATCGTGCCGCTGTCGATATCGTAGTAGCGGGTGAGAATATTCATGATTGTGCTCTTGCCCGCCCCCGTAGGGCCGCAGATGCCGATCTTTTGGCCGGGCAGGGCCTCAAAGGTGTTGTCTTTGAGGATTTTGCGCCCGGGCACGTAGCTGAAGTCGACATGTTCAAACTGCACATGGCCGCCGCTGAATTTGTATTGGCCCGCGTCCGCAGCATCAACGACGGTCGGCTCTTCGTCCATGATCTCGAAGACGCGCCGGCCGCCGGCGATGGCGTTGAGCGTAGTGCTGGTCAGATTGGCTATTTCCGACAGCGGCCCGGAAAGCAAAGCGGCATAGCCGGTGAAAGCAATGATGGTGCCCAACTCGGCCTGGCCATCAAGTACCAGGAAAGCACCAACGACAAGCACGATCACGATCTGCACCATGACCAGCGCTGTCGTCAGCGGCATCTGCATCAGAGAGGTGAAGAACGCCTGCTTGCCGACATCGTAGACGTCAGCGGCCAGATCTGCGTTGGCGTCGCCCGCCCAAGCCTGCTGGCGGTTGCTGATGATCACCTTGTGCCCGGATATCGTCTCTTCTTGAAACCCGCTCAGGTCGCCCATGCTCTCCTGCATTTTTACAAAGGCGGGCGTGGAGATGCGTTGGATGATCAGCGTCAAGATGATCATGACGGGCACGACAAGCAGGGCGGCGATAGCCATCTGCCAGTTCACCAGGAACATGACGATGGTGATCAACAGCACCTGGAAGATGGCGCGGATAATCTGCGCCACGGCGCTCTCGTAAAAGAGGGCCACCGCTTCCGTGTCATTGGACACGCGGCTCATCAGCTGGCCCACTGGCTGGCGGTCGAAGAAGCTCAAGGAGAGCGTCTGGATGTGATCAAAAAGGGAGGTCTGCAGCTTGAACAGCCCCCTCGTGGCCAGGTCGGCGAAGATGCGCTCGGCGAAAAAGCTGAGGACTAGGTAGATAGCGGCAGCGATTATCGCATAAACGAACCAGCGCGTCAGTTCTTCTACCGTGCCCCCGCCACTGACGGTGTTCAACATTTGGCCCGTGATCGTCGGCAGGGCAATTAAGCCCAGCAGGCCGATGATACGCAGAGCCAGGCCGAGGAAGAAACGCCCTTTCGCCTCGCCGCCTGTCATATAGTCGAGCAGGCGGCTTAAGACCTGGGCGGAATCATCTTTCTTATCCACGGCCGATGCCGCTTCTTGTTCTTCTGTTTTAAGCTCTTGTTCTACAGCAGTCGATGTCGTCATGCTGTCACCTCTTCGTCAATGCCGGCCAGCACATCGCTGCCCAACTGTGATTCATATATTTCACGGTAGAGCGGGCTGTGCTTCATCAACGCCTCGTGATTGCCTGCGGCCACAATCTCCCCATTTTCCAGCAAATAGATCCGGTCCAGGTCGAGTACGGCGCTGATGCGCTGGGCCACATAGATGGTCGTCATTCTCGGCGCGAACGTGGGGATGGATTCCTGTACGCGGCTTTCCGTGGCCACGTCCAGGGCGCTGGTACTGTCGTCCAGGATGAGCATCTTCGGCAGCGTGGTCAGGGTGCGGTTCATGGAGAGCCGCTGCCGTTGGCCGCCGGAGAAGTTGTAGCCACGGCGGGCAACGTTGGCTTCCCACTGCTTGGGTAGATTGGTGATGAAGCCGTAGGAATCGGCCGCTCTGGCCGCGTCCTGCATCACTTCATCGTCAACGTCTGGATTACCGAATTTGAGATTGAAGCGCATGTCGCCCTGGAAGAGCAGCGCTTCCTGCAAAGCGATGCCCACCATCTGCCGCAGCTGCTCCTTCGGGAAGTCGCGCACGTCGATCCCGTCAATGGTGATCTTGCCCTCCGTGACATCATAAAAACGGGGGATGAGGTTGACCAGCGCCGATTTACCGGCGCCGGTAGCGCCCAAGAAACCAATGCGCTGGCCCGCTTCGATGGTCAGATTGATATTCTTCAGCGCCGGCGGGTCCAGCTCCCCATCCGGCTGGCGGAAGGCAAACGTGACATCATCAAAGACAATCTCCCCTTTGATCTCTTGCGCGTCTACTTCCTGCACGCCTGGTTTATCCTGCAGGTCAGGCTCAGCGTCATATACCTCGAAGATGCGCTTGGCGGAGGCGTCGCCGCGCATGAGGAAAGGGATCACCACAGCCATCATCGCCAGGGGCATGACCACCATATTTAGATACTGCGTGAAAGAAACGAGCTGCCCCATATCCAGCATGCTGGCAAAAACCTGCTGGCCGCCAATCCAAATGGAGATGGCGATCGCTATCTGCGAGATGCCGGAAAGCAGCGGTGACAAAAAGCCTGTCATGAAAGCGGCGCGATACGCGGGCTGGCGCATGGCGTCGGCACATTCGGCGAAGCGCTCTTCTTCCAGTTCTTCGCGCACAAACGCTTTGACCACGCGTACGCCGGAGAGGTTTTCCTGCATGCTGTTGTTAACGGCATCGAGGCGCTGCTGCCGCTCGTCATAGGCGTTAAAAACACGCGGGATGAGCAGGGCCATCAAGCCCAGGACGACGACGATAACGGCGATCATGATCCATACCAGATCGGGCGTCCTCATAATCGTGAGGACTAAGGAGATGGTGACCATGAAAGGGGCATAGAGAAGCAGCATGACGGAGTACATCACGGCACGCATGATATTCTCCACATCGGAGTTCAGACGGACCAGTAAGTTGCCGGTGCGGAAGCGGTCAAAATTGGCAAAAGAAAAAGTCTCGATCTTGCGATACAACTCAGAACGCAGTACGTATGAAGTGCCCTGGGCGAAAAACACGGCATAGGCCGCCGTGCCCGTCATGCACAGACCGGCGGCGACTGCCAGAACAATCATGATCAGCCCGGTACGTAGAATAACTTCGACGTTATTGGCTCCAATGCCCTCATTGATCAGCCGCTGCGTGAGCGTGGCCACAGTGATCATGCATAGGGCGGAGATGAAAAGTAGCACCTGGGAGAAAGCGAGTTTCCCCCAGTATCCTTTGTAAATAACGAACAATCGCCTGAATGAGGTGAGCATAGGAAACTCCTGGATCCTGGATTGCGGAATTCGGATGGCGATTTGCAGAGGCGCTACCCGAAATGTGTTGTAACGCAGAAGAGGATATTCTAGCAGGTTTGCCGGGGGCAGGCAGTCTGCCGAAGGATCGCGCCGCAGGACAGCACAATTCGGGACGGGTCACGGGTCATCCACTGTTCACTGTCCACTGCTTACTGCTCACTGCCGGCCGCCCTCCGCGCCCGTGCATCAACGGCGATCGCGCCCTGTTCGAGGACGATCAGCGGGTTGATTTCAATCTCCGCCAGCTGCGGGAAATCAACGGCGATTTGCCCCAGGCGCACGATCACGTCCACGGCCGTCTGCACATCGGTGGCAGGGATATCCCGGTAGCCGGCCAGCTTGCGCCCCGCCCAGGTCTCGGCCAGCAAATGGCGCGCTTCACCCTCGCTGAGCGGGGCCAGGGCGAAGGCCACATCTCCCAGCCCCTCTACCTCTACGCCGCCCGATCCCACCATCAGCAGCGGCCCGAACTGCGCGTCCCGCGTCACGCCGGCGATCAATTCCTGCCCTCTAGGGATCATCTGCTGCACCAATATCCGCGGCTCCTCGGTTAAGCGGGCCAGCGCCTCAAAGACGGCCGCTGCCTCCTCTTTATCCTGCACGTCCAGCCGCACCCCGCCAAAATCCGACTTGTGCGTCATCTCCCCCGCCGCGATCTTCAGCGCCACTGGAAAACCAATCTCTTCCGCCGCTGCGGCCGCCTCCGACGCCGAGGTCACGACTCTAAAATCAGCCACGTCGATGCCATAAGCGCGCAGGATCGAAAAGAGAAGCGCTTGCGGGATCCAGGGTGTTTGGATCGCAGATAGCGCAGATGACGCAGATAAGGCAGAGGATATGGATTCCGCAGCGCGCAGCCCGCTGCCCATTGATCGTTGACCGCTGACTGTTGACTGCTTGCTGTTCACTGTCGTTAACCGTTCCCTGTTCACTGTCAACTGCTGCCTGTTCACCGCCCCCAACGCGCCAACCGCTTTTTCCGGAAATGCATAGGTTGGCACACCGGCCGCGCGCAAGAAAGCGAGCGCCTCCTGCACCAGCCCATGCCCCATCAGGGAGACAACGACCAGTTTTTCACTCGTTTGGATCAAGGGGATCAGCGCCCGCGCCACCGCCCCGGCGGCATACATCGGCGGCGGGGGGAGGATAACCAGCACAGCGTCCACGCCCCCATCTTCCAGCAGCAGCCGCAGCCCCCCGGCATACTGATCCGGAGAGGCGGATGCCAGCATATCCACCGGATTGACCACGCTTGCCGCCGGGGCCAGCAGCGCGCGCAGCCCTTCCCGCGTCTCCTCGCCCAGGGCAGCCAAGCGCAGCCCATTCATCTCCAGCGCATCCGCCGCCATCACGCCCGGCCCGCCCGCATTGGTCAAGACGCCGATGCGCACTCCCCAATCCGTTTTCCCAAACCCCAAATTGGCACTCGCCGCCAGCGCCTGCGCCCAATCAAACATCTCCTCCGCCGTTTGTGCGCGCAGAATGCCCGCGCGGCGCAGGGCGGCGTCGAAGGCCGCTTCACGACCGGCCAGCGCGCCCGTATGCGAGACTGCCGCCTGCTTGCCCGCCTGCGTCCGGCCCACTTTCAGGGCCACGATCGGCTTGTGCGGCGTGATCTGGCGCGCGATCTCCACAAAACGACGGCCGTCGCTGACCGATTCCAGATAAAGGGCGATCACCCTCGTGTGCGGGTCGGCCGCCACCGCGGACAGCACATCCGTCTCCGTCACGTCCGCCTGATTGCCCAGGCTCACCAGCCGCGAAAAGCCGAAGCCCTGGCCGCGCGACCAGTCAACGATCGCCGCGCAGATGGCGCCGGAATGGGAGATGAAGGCGATATCCCCTGCGGGTGGCGCGGGTGGGGGCAAAAAAGTCGTGTCCAGCGGCAGGTGTGTGTCCATCAGGCCGATGCAGTTCGGCCCCAGCAGGCGCATTTCATGTTCTTGGGCGATGGCCAGGCACGCTTCTTCCAGCGCCGCGCCTTCTGGCCCCGTTTCGCGGAAGCCGCCGCTGGCCACGATCGCCGCGCGGATGCCGCGCCGGGCGCACGCTTGCAGGGTGGGGGGCACGGCCGCCGGCGGGACGAGGATCACCGCCAGGTCGACCGGGTCGGGGACCGTGGCGATCTCAGCGTAGATCGGGCGCTCGAACAGGCGACCGCCCTTGGGGTTGGCGAAATGTACCGCCCCGCCGTAGCCGCACTTGACCAGGTTCTGGGCGATGCCGAACCCTAGTTTGGCCGGGTTGGTCGAGGCTCCCACAACGACGATCCCGCGCGGGTTGAAAAAGGGCGTCAGCGTGGGATCTGGTGCAGGCGGCATAGGAACATTGTAAAGGATATTGATTCTGCCGGAAATACCCACTTTCCTGTAACAGGCAGATTCTTAGTTTTTTGGCCAGTGAGCGATCAAGTGTTGTGAAAGCAACTTGCATGATTTTAGTCAAAAACCGAGATTCTAAGTTGCCGACCCTTCTGCTTGGGAATAAACTGATTGGCGGGCGATAGTGAACAGCCTCTAGGAGAATCTTCATGCTGGGATTGATAACACTTACCCTGCTCATCCTCATCAATGGTCTCTTTTCGATGGCCGAGATCGCCGTGGTTTCGGCGCGCACGGTGCGGCTGAAACTGCGTGCGGATGCGGGAGATAAGGGCGCAGAATCCGCATTGGCCCTGGCCGAAAAACCACAAAGCTTTCTGGCAACCATCCAGATCGGCATCACACTCGTGGCCATCCTCATCGGCGCCCTGGGCAGCACCCAACTGGCCGCCAGGTTCGAAACATACCTGGCGCGGCTGCCCGGCGCCGGCGAATACAGCGCGCTGATCGCCGGCGTCCTGGCCGTGGCCCTCGTCACCTACCTCTCCCTCGTGCTGGGGGAGCTGGCGCCCAAGCAGATCGGTCTGAACAACCCGGAAAGGGTCGCCAGCCGTGTGGCGCCGGCGATGACCTGGCTGGCCCGGATCACCCATCCTCTGGTGCGCTTTTTGAGCCTTTCCACGCAGCTGGTCCTGCGCCTCCTGCACATTCAGCCCTCGGATGAACCGGCGATCACGGAAGAAGAGATCCACATCATGCTGGAGCAGGCAGCCAAGATCGGTGTCGTTGATCCCATTGAAGGAGAAATCGTCGGACAGTTGTTTCGTGTGGGCGATCTGCACGTCAATGATTTGATGGTCGACCGCACCGACATCGTCTGGCTGGACATCGACGATCCGCCGGAAGTGGCGCGCGCCAAGATCGGCAGCGGCGTCCATTCTCGTTACCCTGTTGCCCGCGGCGACCTCGACAATATCGTCGGCCTCATCTTCGTCAAGGATATGATCGCGCAGACCCTGGGCGAAGATCTGCCCGACATGGATCTGCTGATCAAGCCGGCCCTCTTTATCCCTTCCGGGCTGCCCGTGTACCAGGTGCTGGAACAATTCAAAGAAGCACAGGCGCAAATCGCCTTTGTGACGGATGAGCATGGCGGCGTGGAAGGGCTGGTGACCTTCATCGATCTCCTGGAGGCGATCGTCGGCGACGTGTCCGAAGTGGTCGATCCCAATGACCCCACGGCCGTGCGCCGCGCCGACGGCTCCTGGTTGATCGACGGCAAACTACCCGTCGAGGAATTCAAGCAGCTCTTTGAGATCCCAGAGTTGCCCCAAGAAGGGGAGAACTACTACCAGACCGCCGGCGGCTTCGTCATGAGCTATCTCGGCCGTGTTCCCCAGGCCGGCGATCGCTTCACGTGGCAGGGCTTAACCGTCGAGGTCGTGGACATGGATTGGCGGCGCGTGGACAAGCTGCTGGTCACGCTCGAGGAGGCTGAATAACGACGCTTGTCGCTTGCTACGGCGCCGCTGCCGCCGCCCGCTCCTTTTCCGCCGCTTCCTTCTTCAGAAGCAGCCGCCGTTCGAAAACGAGAAGAAGGACGAGGGCGATGAAGAGCAGGGGGATCACGGCGAAGCCGGCGCGCAGTTCGGCCGTGTCGCCGATCAGGCCCAGCACCCACGGCGTCAGTCCGAAGCCGATGATGCCCACGCAGGCCAGCAGGATAAAAAGAATCGTCGAGTTCACATCCAGATACGCTTCCGCTTCCGCCATAATGGTCGGCCAGAAGCAGGCCGTGGCCAGCCCCGCCAGCGCCAGAAGGCCGTAAAAAGCGGTAAGCGAGCTCGCCGTGGGAATCAAAAAACTGACGGCCGTCCCCAACAATCCCGAGCCGATCATAATATTGCTCAGGCTCGTTCTGCCCGCCAAAAAGCCGGCCAGAAAACGGCCTGCGGCCATCGCCGCGGCAAAGAGCACCACCGCCAGCGCCCCCGAGCGCGGCACCTCGCTCAAATAGGCGCCCACGTAGCTGCGGCTCCAAAAAGTGAAAGCGGACTCAATGCTTGCCCCCAGGAAAATGGCGATCGCAAAGAGCCAGAACATGCCCTGGGCAACAATGCCCGTAAATAGTTTGGGATAAGAGGTGTTGTCCCTTTCCTCCGGCGGGAAGCGCGACACCGTGAAAAGAATGGCCACTATCAGCGCTCCGCCAGCGGCGACGCGGAAAAGGAAACGCCAGGATGCGCCCATCGTCAGCAGCTCGCCAAACAGCAGCGCCCCCAGCATCACGCCCACCGGATAAAAAGCATGACCGATATTCAAGTACTTGCCCGACTGCCGTGGGTGCGTTTCAATAATCAGCGGATTGAGCAGCGCCTCCGAAAACCCGGCGCCAATGCCCGTGATCATCATGGCCACGACCAGCGTGGCATAATTAGGGGCAAAACTGGCCAAGAGCAGGCCGGCGGCAATCAGGTACTGGCCCAATGTCAGAAAGCGTTTCTTGCCCCAGCGCTGCGCCAGCATTCCCGCCAGCAGGAGCACGATGAGCACGACAAAGCTGCGCGCCGTCTCAATCCCGCCCCCTTCCGAGAGATTGGTAGAAAAAGAAGCGGATATTTCCGGCAGGCTGACAGCAACGATAATCGCGCTCGCGGCGAACATCATGAAGCTGGCCCAGGTGGCGAGATCGAGTTGTCTGACATTGTAGTTTTTGTCCATCCGCGGAATTATCGCACAACAAGAGGAAAGGGGGAATTGAGATTGCGGAATGCGGAATGCGGATTGTAGATTTAGAAACACGGCCGCACCAGCCTGCCAGCCTGCCACTTTGCCCTCTTTTTCCTTCTTTCTGCGCCCGCCATAGATTCGCATAGTACTGCTATCGGCCCAATTCCCGCCCGCTTGATCAAGCACGCCTATTCTAGTTCAAACTCGACTAGCACAAATGAGCGTGGCGGGCCGCCTTCAGCCAGATATGGACGGTCAGCGGCGGTGACCCCTATTTCTGGCGGTAGCTGGGGGTAAAAAGAGGAGGCCTGATCGTGAAAAGTGCCGGATGTATTATAATGTTGGTGAGCTGCAAACGCGGGCAGGATGCTGCGGCGCAAGGAGGCAAAAATGGACCAAGCTGGTGGATACGCTGATTACGCTTTTGTGGCCGATCTCTATGATTATGTGACGCCGTACGCGTCGCGCTCCGACGTCGATTTCTTTGTCGAGGCGGCGCGCGAAGCGGGTGGGGCGGTGCTCGAGGTGGGCTGCGGCACGGGGCGTGTGCTCATCCCTACGGCGCGCGCAGGCGTCCCGATAACGGGCCTGGATCTCTCGACGCATATGCTTGATGTGTGCCGCGGACGGCTGGCGGCCGAGCCGCCGGCCGTGCAGGATCGTGTTCGGCTGGTGGAAGGCGATATGCGTGATTTTGACCTCGGTCAAACTTTTGCCCTGGTCACCATCCCCTTTCGGCCGTTCCAGCACCTGACCACGGTGGCCGACCAGATCGCCTGCCTGTGTACGATACACCGCCACCTGCAGCCGGGCGGCCGGCTGATCCTCGACCTCTTTAACCCTTCACTGCCGGCCTTGACCCGGGACAACGTCGGCCAGGAGATCGACCTGCAAGAAGAGTTTGCGCTTCCTGACGGCCGCCGCGTCGCCCGCCGCCACAAAGTCGTCTCCCGCGATCTATTTCAGCAGCTGCAGCAGATAGAGCTCATCTATTATGTGACCCATCCCGGCGGCCGTCAGGAGCGCCTGGTTCACGCCTTCCCCATGCGCTACCTCTTCCCTTTCGAGGCGCAGCATCTGCTGACCCGCTGCGGATTTCAGGTCGAAGCGCTCTATGGCGATTACCAAAAACATGCCTACGGCGAAACGCCGTATCCGGGAGAACTGATTTTTGTAGCCACCGCAGTTAAATAATCAGCCGGCACAGTAAGTGGTTTGCGATTGGCGCGGGCTAACATCTAGTCGCCGCCCCATTGTTTCCCTTTCCCTCTTGACATATAAAGAACATATGTTCTAAAATCGCACCAAAGAATAGACGGCAAAACGCCGCTGTGCGCCGCATGGCGCGGCTAAGCATGAGGAAAAAATCTATGTACTATGGGAACAACAGCGAAGAAGTCTATGGTCGTGACAAACGGTACCGCGAGATCATCCCCCCGGAGCAGCTGCGCCTCTGGTATGAGCGCTACTACCAGCACGGCATGTCCCTCAAGCAGATCGGCCGTCGTGTGGGCGTCAACCCCCGCTATTTATCGCAGCGCTTCCGCGAAGCCGGCTGGCCCGTCACCCAGCACGTAGACGAGCGTGTCATTGGTCGTAATCAGCGACCGGCAGACAGCGACTAGTGCTCAACGCGCAGCGACATGGAGCACGGACGGCCGATCACTGCATCGCCACCGGTAGATAAATCTGATCGAGATCGATGACCGGTCCGGGCCCGTCCTCCGTGATCACGACCTCCTGGCCGCCTGCCAAGGGGAAGGAATCTTCCCCGACGGCCGTGGGATCGATTTCTAATCCCCCCTTAAGAACGCGAATAGTTGATTCCCCGCTGCCGGGATCATGCATGGCGGTGAAATCGTTTTTACCCGCGCTGTAGAGCGTGGCCATAGGCAGCATCAGCTCAAAGCGCCACGCTTCTGCTGCAGTTGAATAACCGGCACGCCCCTCTTGCAGAGAAAAAACGGCAATAGGATTCGCGATAGCGGCCCCCATTTTGCCACTTCTGCCCAAACAGTACGCCGCAAGCGTATCGACATTCTCCGCTTCGTACCCGCCCAGCAAATCTCTCAGCGAGGGGTGGGGGATGGGATAGATATAAATCGCCGGCGATGAGACGGCTACATTGCCGCCGCAGTACGATTTGATGATCAGATAGGCGGTACACGTAGCCAACGGCTCGCCCTTCGGGCAGGAAAATCGAAAGTTAACGCGTGGCTCGATGAGTAGATCTTCAAATACAGGCATGGGCGCAAACACATCTACCGCTGCGCGTGCCGGATCGCGCTCGATGCTCCAACCTGGCCCCTGCGCCTGGGCAGACAGTCCGCTTGTGGAACTGTTATTGGCCGCGACAGCGTCAATATCGGGTCCTGGACCCGGCCCACCGGAATTTAGATCAGGGACATCACACAGGGCCACGTTAGAGAAATACGCCTGCGCCCCGGCCACATGCCCGATGTCCAGCGAATCCTTGCCGCCGGCCGCTTCGCCAACATAGCGCCACCCAGCGCCTAGACTCCCGCCACCGACGTAAACCCAGGTCGGTTCGAGAAAACTTCCAACAGCCGATTCGTAAATCGTCAGGTCATCCCCTTTGCCATCAACAATGCTGTGCTTGCCGAAATTGAGGATGATATACGCTTCGCATTTCGTAGGCGTATCCGGAGCCGCGGAGGGCGTTGTCGCATTGCCCAAGGCCACGACTCTCGCGTCTACAGGTCCCAGGGCACTATCCGGATCACGCCAATTGGGAGCGATACTGCCTGTTCCCGCCTGGTAGGCGGTAACGGACTGCGCCCAGACAACCTCCTCCGCCGTTTGTTCATCATCAGCGGAGACGGTTAGGGAGTTCGCGCCCACCAACAGAGCGCAAAATAGCAAAAGCAGAAGGAGCGGGGGTGGAGCAGTCAGCGCTTTCATGGAATACCTCCAAGGTTAGGGGGTTATACCATTTTATACTACAATTTTCACGAGGACAGCGCAAGGATCAAAAAAGTGGCGGATGGCGCGCGAACAAGCGTCATTCACAATCTAACAAGTCAGTTATTCAGCGATTAATTATGGGTCAAGGGCACAGCCTGAAGACGATGCTCAATCTCCCGCCTAACTCGTTCCCGCGCTGACGGCCGTCCTGTTTCCCCCGCCGCGTGTGGCGATGCGTTCAATCAGCAGAACAGCCCCCATGCCCAGGAAAACCAGGGCCAGGGAAATGACGACTTCCACGACGCCCGCCTGCGTGGAAACGTCGGGCCACACATTCAGCTGCTCCGTCACGATGCGTTCGCCATGCGAGAGCACGTATTGGCCCGCATCATCCTTCATCCACTGTACATCCACCTTCCATGGCCACACCTTGCGCAGGCTGCCCAGCAGCAGGCCGATCAGCACCGCCACCGTCGCGTCATGGTACCGTTTGAAGAGCCAGCTCAGGATTTGGGCGAAGGTTACCAGGCCGATCGCCGCCCCAAAAGCAACCAGCGCCAGGGTCAGGAAATCACGCTGGTTCACGGCGCCGAGCACCGTCTGGTATTTGCCCAGCATAACCAGGATGTAAGCGCCGGAAATGCCCGGCAAAATCATCGCCGTACTCGCCAGGGCGCCCGTCAAAATATAGAACCACCACGTTTCCGGCGTCTGCGCCGGCACTAGGCTGACCAGCAAGTAGGTGCCCACAGCCCCCACGAGCAAAGCCGCCACCAGCCCCCAGGTCCACTGCTGGATACGACCGGCAATAACGATCACCGAAGCGATAATCAAGCCGAAGAAGAAGCTCCAGAGGTAGACCGGCTGGTGATTGAGGAAATATTCCAGCGCGCCGGCCAGGGAAAAGATCGCCGCCAGGACGCCCAGCCCCAGGGGGACCAGGAAAGCCCAGTTGATCATCCCCATCGCCTCGCGCAGGCGTAGATGGAGAACTGCCTCGATAAAGTCTCGCTGGCCGATCGTTTTGATCGAATTGATCAGCTCCTCGTAAATGCCGAAGATGAAGGCCATCGTGCCCCCGGAGACGCCGGGCACGATATCCGCTGCCCCCATGGCCATGCCGCGCAAAAAGATGCCCACCATGCCCAGGAGAGATCGCTCCGGCCAGCCCGCTTCCCCGGTCTCTATCCCCGCCGTCTTATTACTTACGTTCTGCTCCATACTATGCTCCTAACGTGGCCACACGCATTTGCTTTGCGCAAACCGGCGCGAGTTTATACTTTTCATAGGCAGATGTGTCAACGAGAGAGGGGCGTATGGTCGATATTCTAATCTTAAGACAACAGAATTTAAGCGAGCGCGGCCGTCCTGCAAAGTAAATCATGGCCAGACCGGCCGGGAGAGGCGGCGCTTTTTCACTCCTCAATCTGGTTCGTTTACGCGCTCGCTTGCAAGCCCCGCTGATGACAGCCATAGGTCATTTATGGTATGCTGTATCAAGTTGCGTATGGGTGATGGTACGGATATTGGAAGTGCCGGGAGCGTGTTCCTAGGTGCTGGGGTTTTGCAGCAGTACGCGCACAATTACACCGCTCATAGAACAGCATACCGGTGAAAAATCGAGGATAGAGTGTGGCGCATAGCGCCTTGCGCACGACGCAAGGAAGGGGGCGTTCATGAAGGGTCATCTCAGGTGCCTTGTATTCGTTCTTGTCTTGCTGACCGCGCTGATTCAGGTTGGATATGGGGGGAAAGCCGCGCCGGCAAGCGCGCAGCAGCTGCACGGGGATGAGGCGTACGCCTTTCTAGAGCAGGCGGACGTTCTCGATCAAATCGCCGGCGATTTAGACAGCACACCGCCGCAGGGGCGCCCCTTCCTCAACCCATCCCCTCTGACCGTGTCTGACGGCGCGGAAGAAAACTTTACCGGCTTCTCGGTGGCCCTGGATGGGGACACTTTCGTTGCCGGCGCCTTCGGCGCCACGATCAGCGGCCGCAAGAATCAAGGCGCCGCCTACATTTTCACGCGCAGCGATGGGGCGTGGACTGAGAGCCAGAAGCTTGTCGCTGCTGATGGCGACGCAGAGCACTTTTTCGGATACGCAGTGGCCCTGGAAGGGGACAGACTGCTCATCGGCAGCTACGGCGTCCCTTTTGGCAGCAGCTTCTATCAAGGCGCCGCCTACGTTTTTACGCGCAGCGGTAACACCTGGAGCCAGCAGCAAAAACTGTTTGCCGCCGACGGGGCAAAGCTCGACTCATTCGGCGTCGCTGTCGACCTGGATGGGGATACAGCCGTCATCGGCGCCCCCGGTGCCATGTCGGGTCAGGGTGCGGCCTATGTCTTCACCTGGGATGGTGCGATCTGGAGCCAGCAGCAAAAGCTGTTTGCCGCCGGCGGTCAGCAGGGGGACTTTTTCGGTGATTCCGTCGCCGTGCAGGAGGACACGATCGCGGCCGGCGCCAGTCTGGCGGATGTCAGCGGCAGCCAGGATCAGGGGGCAGCCTATATCTTCTTGCGCAGCGGCGCGAACTGGACCGAGCAGCAGAAGCTCGTTGCCTCCGATGGCGCGGCCCTGGATTTCTTTGGTGATTCTATGTCTCTTTCCGGGGACACGCTGGTCGTTGGTGCCAATGGGGCAGATGTGGGTGAAAACAAAAACCAGGGTGCGGCCTATCTCTTTGTGCGCAGCGGCGGCATCTGGGGCGAGCAGCAAATACTCTTTTCTGCCCACGGCACAGCCGCTGAGTGGTTCGGCAGCTCGGTTGTCGTTCAGGGGGATACCGTCCTCGTTGGTGCGGCTCAGACGCAAATTGACGACAATGCGGGCCAGGGGGCAGTCCATGTCTTCACACGCCATAATGCAACCTGGATCGAGTCCCAGCGCCTTGTCGCCGCCGACGGTCAAGCCAACGATTATTTCGGCAGGTCCGTGGCCTTGGACGGGGATACAGCCATTATTGGCGCTTCTTCGGCGGACGTGGGCAGCTTGTCTGCTGTAGGCAAGCTGTATGCGCTCCATCGCCAGCAGGTTCCCTGGCCGTCTACAGCCAGTATTGTGGCCAATGACGGGGCAAGTTCTGACTCCTTCGGCATTGCCGTCGCCCTGGATGGGGATACGGCCCTTGTAGGCGCGAGCAATGCCGTCGTGGGTGGCAGAATCTTCCAGGGCGCGGCCTACATTTATGTGCGCAGCGGTCCTCTGTGGATACAACAGCAAAAACTTGTCGGCGCCGGGGCGCGGTGGGAATTCTTTGGTTCCGCTGTGGAATTAGCAGGAGATACGGCCGTCGTCGGGTCGCCGGGCGCAGATATCAAGGGCAGCGAAAACCGGGGCGCGGCCTACATATTCACCCGCTCAGGTACGATCTGGAGCGAACAGCAAAAACTGGTTGCAGACACGGGTGACCCCTTCGATCTATTCGGCAGCGCCATTGCGCTGCAAGGAAATACATTGATTCTTGGCGCCCCGGGCGTAGATATGGAGGGGCACGAAGATCGAGGCGCGGCCTATCTCTTTACGTACGATGGATCGCAGTGGGTCCAGAGCCAGAAGCTCGCTGCTGCCGATGGCCAGGCGGGCGACTCGTTCGGCGCCGCCGTTACATTGGATGGAGAAATGGCCGTTGTCAGCGCTTCCGGCGCGGCTGTCAATGGGCAGGGACACCAGGGCGCAGCCTATGTCTTTCAGCATGACGGGGCGCAGTGGGTTCAGGATCAGAAGCTCGTCGCTGCCGATGGGCAGGAAGATGACTATTTTGGCGATTCCGTCGTTCTTCAAGGGCAGACGATCGCCGCCGGCGCGAGTTGGGCGGATGATCGTCAGGGCGCGGCCTATCTTTTTGTCCACGATGGGTCGCAGTGGGTCGAGAAGCAGAAACTCGCTGCCCCCGATGGCACAGCGAATGATCGCTTTGGCGAGGCGCTCGCCCTGGATGGCGATACGCTGGTCGCCGGCGCCTGGCTGGATCATGTTGGCGGCAGCAACGGCCAGGGCTCGGCGTATGTCTTCACGCGTGCCGGCGACGTCTGGAGCCTGCAGCAAAAGCTAATTGCTCCCTTTCCGGATACCAATACGCAGTTCAGCGACTTTTTCGGCAGAGCCGTCGCTTTGCATGGTGACAGGGCGCTCGTTGGCGCCGATTTTGCCACCGTCGACGGCCGTGTAGCTCAGGGCCGCGCATACTTCTTCGAACGACAGAAGCTGGCCCAGACGATCGATTTCCCGGTGCCGTCCACGGGCCGCGCCGGTACGCAAATCACGCTCCGGGCTACCGCCAGTTCCGGGCTGCCCCTCGTTTACGCAGCGAACACAGCGGCCGTATGCACCGTTTCCGGCAGCACCGCTTCCTTGCTGGCTCAGGGCACATGCACGATTACCGCCGCGCAGTCCGGCAGCGCCGACTACGCGCCGGCTGAAAAGATAGTCTCTTTCGTGGTCCAGCCCGGCGGTGTGCACTTGCCCGTTATCATGCGCGCATCTTAACCGAGCAGGCAGCAAGCCCGTTCAACCGGACGCGAAGCCGCGCAAGGTACCGCAGCGCCTCGTTTGAAGAATCTGTGCGCAATACCCGCGCACCTTCTATTTCAGGAAAATACTATATTTTTGTTGGCATCCCTTGACCAGCGCCGCCGCCGCCGGCCGTTGAATTTTCACGACCTCTCCCCCAAAAGTTCATAATTTCTACACAGACCTCCCGTAAGATCAACTGCAATACACAGATTCGCTGCGCGATGCGCTTGGCAGACAAAAGAAATCGTTCCTCACTCTCCAATCCGCTTTCCGCAGTCGTAAAAGGAGTAAACGGCATGTTTTTTAGAAAAATATTTGGACTCTTCTTCATCGGATTGCTCTTCTTCGGCCTGGCCGGCCTCTTCCGCGGGGGGACAGATTCCCGCTACGACGCCGCCTACCGCCAGGGCTTCATGGACGGGCAAACGGCCGCTGCCGGAAAGGAGACCACCGCCGAGGACGCAGGAGGCGCAGCCGCCTCTGCCCCCGGAACGCAGGTGTACTATCGCGATCGCAGCTTCTTCTTTCCCGGCCCCGGTCCCCTCCTCTTCCTGGTCCCCTTGTTCGCTTTCGCTATGCTCTTTATGGGAGCCGCCCGGCGCGGCCGGCACGGCCGGCACCGTGGCTGGGGGAGCGCATACGGCCCCTGCGGCTACGGCCGCGGCTCCTGGGGACCCCCTCCTTGGAAACAAGGGCAAGACAACCCATCTGAAAAATCCCCCGACGATATCGACGACGGGCCGGGCGAACCTATCATGCAGGCGTAGAGCCCAGACCGGCGGGAACGGCTATAGGCCAGGCGATCCTATCATGCAGACATAGGGGCAAGGCAGGCGGGAATGGCCAGGGGCATGAACGAACAGCCTGTGCACCGCCTGCCTTGCCCGCACTGCTGTTTTCAAATCCAGCGGCAACTACGCTACACTATTAGACTTAATGAACGATCTCATCCTCATCGTCGACGACGAGCCCAAAATCGTCAAACTCGCCCGCGACTACCTCGAGCGCGGCGGTTTTCGCGTGACAACGGCCGTTGACGGCGCCACCGCCCTCGCCGTCGCCCGCGCAGACAAGCCCGATCTCATCGTCCTCGATCTCAACCTGCCCGGCATGGACGGACTCGACGTTTGCCGCCGCCTTCGCCGCCAATCCGACGTGCCCATTATCATGCTCACCGCGCGCGTCGATGAAACGGACCGCCTCATCGGCCTCGAACTGGGCGCCGACGATTACATCGTCAAGCCCTTCTCGCCGCGCGAACTCGTCGCCCGCGTGCGCGCCGTACTGCGCCGCGCCCAGGGCGGCGTGCACCAGCCGGGCCTGCTGCGCGCCGGCCGGCTGGAAATCGATCTCCACGGCCACCGCGCCCTCCTCGACGACGAACCGCTGCACCTGACACGTATCGAATTTAAGCTGCTCGCCTTCCTTGCCCAGCATCCCGGACAGGCCTTCAGCCGTCAGCGCCTGCTTGAGCACCTGCACGGCCACACGCATGACGGCTTCGACCGCAGCATCGACGCGCACATTAAGAACCTGCGCCGCAAGATCGAGCCTGATCTCGGCGACCCCACCTACATCCTCACCGTTTATGGGCTCGGCTATCGCTTCAACGACGAGGCCGGCGCATGAACAAAGAGACCCCCTCATGCGCGAAAGGCGGCGCTCGTCCCTGGGAAAAGTGGAAAGATCACGATTCGTCACAGTGGGGTAAATGGAAAGATCCTAACGCCGCGCCCTGGAAACAGAACCAGCCCGGCTGCGGCCTCTTCCTACGCTTCCTCTTTGTTTTCGGCCTCGTCGTTTTGCTCGTTCTCGGCGGCATGGCTGTCCTGGCCCTGCTCTTCACACGCGCCGCCGGCGGCAGTGACGCCCTGGCCCCCTTCGTCTGGCTGGCCAGCTGCGGGCTGGCGCTGGCCCTGCCCATTCTGGCGGTTACCATTGCCGGCCGCGCCTACCGCAATATCACCACGCCCCTGGCCGAGGTCATGGCCGCCGCCGATGCGGTCGCCGAGGGAGATTTGAGCGTACGCGTGGAGGAAAGCGAAAGTGGGCCCGGCAATCAGTTCGCCAAGCTGGCGCGCTCTTTCAACCGCATGACGGCCGAACTGGAACGCTCCGACGACCTGCGCCGCAGCTTGACCGCCGACGTCGCCCACGAACTGCGCACCCCCCTGCACATCATCCAGGGTAATCTGGAAGGCGTCCTCGACGGTGTCTATGAGCCCAGCGACGAGCACGTGGAAGCCACCCTCGAAGAAACGCGCATGCTCGCCCGGCTGGTCGACGACCTGCACACCCTCTCCCAGGCGGAAGCGGGGCAGCTCTCCCTCTACATGGAGGAGGTCGACGTGCACGAACTGCTGGCCGATGTCCAGACCAGTTTCAGCGGCCAGGCGGAGTCCGCGGCCGTCGATCTCACCGTGGAGGGCGCTGGCGATCCCGCGCAGCTCACCGTCAGCGGCGATGTCGATCGCCTCGACCAGGTCCTCAGCAACCTGTCGCCAACGCCCTCCGCCACACCCCGTCCGGCGGCCGCATCGTGCTGCATGCCGCCCCTTTGGATGGCGCCTCCTTGGAAGGCGTGGTGCAGATCCGTGTCACCGACACTGGCGAAGGCATCCCCGCCGCCGACTTGCCCTACATCTTCGACCGCTTCTGGCGCGGCGACGCCTCGCGCACGCACAGCGCCGGCGCCGGCCTCGGCCTGGCCATCGCCAAACAACTCATCGAGGCCCAAGGGGGCACGATAGATGTGACCAGCACGCCCGCTGCGGGAACCTGTTTCACGGTTTCCCTGCCCCGAGTGACTGCGTAGCCGGGGCCGCCCCTCCCCGTTTTCAACGCCCGGACGGCCGTCAGAATCCCCCCATCGAGACGGCCCTTACCTTCGCTGCTCGCGTACAAGCAGCACGGCCGATACCACGGCCATGATCCCGAAAACCAGCACGTACGATAGCTTCACCGGCTTGCCCGCGGTGGCATTCCACAGGCTGGCCGCTGCCAGGCCAATCCCATAGACAATAATCATCAGCGACATCGGCCTTGTCGTGCCCAGCGCTGGCCGGCTGTAGATCGCCCCGGCGGCGATCGTCAGCAGCATCACGCCGATCAGGCGGCTGGTCAGCAGGTCGCCCGGCCAGACCCAGATCAAAGCCGAGGGACCGCTGTCTGTCACCAGAAGGGCCAGTCCCCACAGCGCCGTGATAAGGGCCACAATCACCAGCCAGGCTCGTAGGGTGGGTGAGGGCGGCGCCAGATCCGCCACTCCGTCAGGAAAAATATCCGGCTGCCGCAGCAGGTAGTAAGTTGTGGCGCCGACCATCAGCGCCACGATAGCGAAGAAAGCAATGACGATCGGTTGGCTGAAATCGAAGCGATCGCGGTGAAAAAGCGGCGCGGCGATCGCCAGGGGAACCAGGTAGACGAAGAGCAGGATCAAAACCAGGCGCAGGCGGCGGTAAGTGGGGCGTTCCAGCACCATAATGCCGATCGCGGCGAAGGACCAGCCTGCGGCGGCCAGCATGCGGCTGGCCAGCGGCGGCAGATCCCAGGAGAAACTGCGCGCCTCATCAATCCACCAGAATGGGCTGCCGATCAGGCCGCCCATCACCATCAGGATTACCAGCAGAAGCAGCGCCTTGGCCTGCGCGTCCAGCGTTTCCCCATACGGTCTGATCCAGCGCCAGTAGCCGAGGCCAACGCCGGCGATAAGTAAAAACAGGCCAAAAAACTGCAGCAAGAGAGTCATGGGTATTTGTCCGTGTTAGGATTGCAAGGCAGAACGCGATTGCTAATATTATTGGACAAAAATGCCATATCCGCAATTGACGCTCGCCTGTGGCAGGCCTGGCGCCCACCGCGTTGCGCCATAGAAGGTTGTTGGTTATTGTTGATGCGCTCACGATTTTTTTCGCGAGCATTGCCCAGAAAATGAATCCGCAGGAGAGTGCTCAATGAAAACAATCCCCATCGCCGATGTTTGTGCGACATCCGCAATGCAGGCCCTGATCGTGCAAGAGGATATGCCCCTCGCAGATGCCGTGAACCAGTTTGCCACGAATCATGCCCTGCGCGGCATTTTTATGGTCGATGAGGAACAGCGCCTGACCGGCGTGATCAACAAGCGTGATTTGCTGCGCTGGGTTACTTTGCAGTTGGATGAGTCCCCCTCCGGCGAACCGTTGAGCATCGGCCAGATGCGCCGCCTGGTCAGCGCGCAGCGTGTCGCCGATCTGGCCAAAATCGGCAGCGAAAATGCCGCCGTCAGCCTCGATCAGACGCTGGCCCATGCCTTGCAGAAGATGACCTATTTCGATCTCGTAGATATCCCCGTGATCGATGGCGACGGCCGTATCGTCAACGACCTGCGCTTGAGTGAAATCCTCGTCTACATGCTCAAGAGCGACGTGTAGAAGGCGCGCTGGCAACGCGGCGCTGGCTTGATAGCCAGTGTGTGCAGGATCCAAAGACGCAGCCTGCCACTTGCCGCCTGACTCCCTGATCCTTTATCATAAGCCCATGGCAATCAAGAACGTATGCATCGTCGGGGCATCCGGCAAACTGGGACAGTACATGGTGCAGCATGCGCTGGACCGTGGTTATGAAGTGGTTGGCGTCTGCCGCGAGAAGAGCGTGGGCAAGCTGGACGCCTACAAGGGGCGGATGACGATCCTCCCCGGCGCGACAAACGACCCGCAGGTGATCAAGCGGGCGCTTGAAGGCTGCGACGGCGTGCTCACCGTGCTTGTCCCCTGGGGCAGGCAGAAATACGCCTCGGGCACGGCGCAGGCGGTGCTCGACCATGCCCAACCGGGCGCGCGCCTCATCTTCTCCTGCGGCTGGCACATCACCATGGACGGCCGTGACCTCTATTCCACCTCCCTCAAAATGCAGGTCAAATTGGGCAGTCTATTCGGCCGTCTTTTCGGCCTTGTCGATATGGATGATCAGGTGGAAGCTGCACGGCGTATCTTCGCCAGTGACACGCTGTGGACTGTCGTGCGCGGCAGCGACTTGGAGGAAGGGGAAAGTCAGGGTCTGCCGGTATGGAGCGAGCACGTTGGCGATCCCATCCTGGAGAGCAATATGACGCGCCGCGTCGATTTCGCCCTCTTCATGGTCGACGCCCTCACCAACGACGATCTCATCCATAAAGCGCCCGCCATCGTCGGCTGCCGGACCCCCTCAGCGCTCGCCCATGGCTAGTTTATCCCCTGCAAAGACATTGATGCTTTCTGTTAGGATCGAGGAATCCCATGAACAAAATACAATCTCAAGGTATCCATCACATCACCCTCATCGGCGCCGACCGCCAGACCTCTATCGATTTTTGGGAAGGCGTGTTGGGCATGCCCTTCATCTTTGAGCAGCCTAATCTCGATGTGCCCGCCCAGAACCACCTCTATTTCGATCCCGGCGACGGCCGTCTGATCACCATCTTCACCAACGAAAAATGGCAGCCCGACTCCACGCCCAACCCGCAGGGCATCGGCAACCTGCACCACATCGCCTTCACCGTCTCTCGCGCCACCTTCTTGCAGGCGGCGCAGCGCCTGGCCGAGCGCGGCGTGGATCATTCCGGCGAAGTGGATCGCGGGTTCATGGACTCCCTCTATTTCCGCGATCCCCTGGGCCAGCTCTATGAGCTTTCTAGCTACAAATTCGACCCGCCGCCCGGCGCCACGCACGCCGAAGTGCTCTATGAGGCGCACAAACTGCGCGTTGAGCGCGGCGACCACCACATCGCTGAAGAGCACCTGGCCGGCGCCATCGAGACCATCATGCAGCGCGACATCGCTTCCCTTTCCAGCGATCGCTCTGCCAAGAACCCTTACAACAGCGCGTAACGAAACGTGGAGGAGCTGCCATGCCGGGGAAGTCTTTCGCCTCCTTGATCGGGGCCTTGTTGTTACTCCTCCTTCTCTTAACCGGGGGCGGGGCCCCCGGCGTTTCCGCGCAGCTGCCCGGCCTGATCATCAACGAAATCCTACCCGGCAACGCCTCCACGAATCTCGATCCAGATTACGCCAACTATTCCGCCTGGATTGAAATCTATAACGCCGGTTCTTCAGCCGTCGACCTAAAAGACTACACCCTATCCTATTGGGATTACAAGGCAGATACGCCGATCATATGGACTATCCCCGCGCCGCTCTCCATTCCCGCCAAAGGGCATATGCTCTTTTGGGCCGATGAAGAAAACGGAAATGGGACGCACACCAATTTCAAACTCGATATGCGCGGCAGCGCGATCGCCCTCTTCAACCCATCCCATGAGCTGGTCGATTCGGTGCCTTATGATATGCGCGACGGCAAGGTGCTCCTGCCGGACATCTCCTACGGCCGTCAGCAAGACGGCGGTACGGCGTGGGTCTACTTCGACCGGCCCACACCGGCCGCCGCCAACATGGGACCAGGCTTTGCCACGCCCACCCTCGCCCCCACGCCGAGCTTCTCACCCCCCGGCGGATTCTACACCGCAGACCAGACGGTTACCCTCTCCACCCCAGAAACCGCGGGCGGCATCCGCTATACAACCGACGGCTCCATCCCCACCGCTTCATCCACGCTCTACAGCGGCGCGCTGACTGTCTCTAGGCCCACCGTCATCCGTGCGCGCGTTTTTGCGCCGGACAAGCTGGCCGGCGCGACGGCCAGCCACACCTATCTGATAAACGTCAGCCGCAGCCTGCCCGTGGTTTCTCTGGCCACAAAACCGGCCCATTTGTTTGATGACACGATCGGCATCTACGTCGCCGGGACGAACGGCGTCAGCGGCAGGTGCAGCGACGCGCCCGTCAATTGGAACCAGCCCTGGGAGCGTCCGGCCAGCATCGAGATGTTTGAACCCGACGGCCGTCGCGTGGTTGCTCAGGATGCCGGCATTGAGATCTTCGGCGGATGCAGCCGCATCTTCGAGCGCAAGTCATTGGAGGTGAAGGCCAGGCGCTCCTACGGTGACAATGATATCGACTACCAGGTCCTGCCCGACAAAGCCATAGACGCCTATAAGCGGCTGGTCCTGCGTAACTCGGGCAACGACGCTTATCACACGCTGTTCCGCGATGCGCTGCAGCACTATCTGGTCAAAGATACAATGGACATCGACTATCAGGCCTACCGGCCCGTGGTCGTCTTCCTCAACGGCGCGTACTGGGGGATCTACAATGTGCGTGACAAGGCGGACGAAGCCTTTGTTGAGCAAAACTACGATCTCGATGCCGATACTGATTTCGACATGATCGAGGGACGCCTCAAGGTCCAGGCGGGAAACAGTATCGCCTGGAAATCGCTCTACGCCTTCATCTTTGCCGAGGATCTCAGCGTTCCGTCCAATTACGAATACGTCAAAAGCCAGATCGATCTCGAGGAGTTCATGAACTACTACATTACCGAGATCATGATCAATAACACCGATTGGCCGATCACCAACATACGCTATTGGCGAGCCTATGCGGACGGCCGTTGGCGGTGGGTCCTCTACGATCTCGATCTTGGCTTTGATGCCGGCCAGGTAAGCACTGATAAACTCGCCGATCTGCTCACTTGCACCGATTGTGAGCCTGTCGAACTCTATCAGGCCCGGGTATTCCGAAAACTGATGGAAAATCGGGAATTCAGAGATGATTTCGTGCAGCGCTTCGCCAGCCATATCAACATCAGCTTCGACCCCATTCGCGTCAACACGATGATTGATGAGTTTAAGGCGGCCATTGAACCGGAGATGCCGGCGCATATCGCCCGTTGGGGAAGACCCACCTCCATGGCGGCCTGGGAGGCGTCGATCACTGATTTGCGCCAATTCGGAAGGCTGCGTCCTCCCTATGTCATCGCCCACCTCAATGCCTACCTTGGTTCACCGGGCACGGCAGCCCTGACGCTCAAGAAGGTTGGCAGCGGGGATCTCTTCGTGGCGGGCGTTAAGGCGCCGGCCGGCGCCTACAGCGGTCCCTATTTCAAGACGGTCCCCCTGACCCTCACCGCCTCGCCCAGGCCGGGCTGGCTCTTCATGCGCTGGCAGGAAACGGGCGGCAAAGATGCCGCACTCACACTTACGCTCTCCAGTGATCTCACGCGCACGGCCGTCTTCAAGCAGGCGGATAATACTGTCTATCTGCCGCATGTTGCCGTAACCGGGAAGTAGTGCCCCCGGCCGACACTGCCTGATTAATCGTCCAGCGAAGCAAGCCCCTCGCGCAGCGCATACAAGGCTGCCTGGGTGCGGTTGGCCAGGTGCAGTTTGGCCAGAATGTTGCTCACATGCGCTCTCACTGTGCGCTCGCTGACCACCAAGCGGTCGGCGATCTCCTGGTTGGTTAATCCTTCGGCGACAAGCTTCAAAATTTCCGCCTCGCGCAGCGTCAAAGGCTCTTCCGTAAGCGGCGCTTTCGGCGGCTGCCGCAGCTCCTGCATCACCCTTTGGGCCACGGTTGGGTCCAGCGACAGATGCCCGTGATAGACATCGCGGATCGCGCGCAGCAGGTCGTGGGGAGAGGAGTCCTTCAGCAGGTAGCCCAGCGCGCCCGCCTTAATCGCCGGAAACACGTCCTCGTCGGCGGCGAAACTGCTCAGAACCAGGATTCTTGCGCCGGGCATCGCCTCCTTGATCTCCCTGATCGCCTCCACGCCCCCTTTTTCCGGCATATGCAGATCTAGCAAAATAACATCGGGACGCAGGGTGAGCGCTTTTTCGACAGCCTCACGGCCGTTGCCCGCTTCCCCCACAAGTTCAATATCCGCTTCAGTCAGCAGCAGCCCGCGCACGCCCCCACGCACCAGGGCATGATCATCCGCGTGCAAGACCGTAATCAATTCCATCCCCATTTCCTAACGCAGCGATTCCAATAAGTTGGAGGAGGCCGCCATCTCGCTGACCTGATCAAGATCAAGATCTACCTGAATCCGGCTGCCGCCGCCCACCTCCGTTTCAATCTTCAGATCCCCCGCCAGCGAGTCGACCCGTTCGCGCATACTGGTCAAGCCCAGGCCGCCCCCTTCCGCCTGACCCAGGAACTGAAACCCTTGCCCGTCATCGGCGACTGTCAACGTCACCTGCTTTCCCCGCTGGCATAACCGCAGCCGAATGTGCTTGGCCGCGGCGTGTTTCAGGGCATTGTTCAACGACTCTTGCACGATATGGTAAAGCGCTTCTTCAACGTGAGGCGGCAGCGCGAGCGTGCCCTCGACCTGGTAATCGACGGCAATGCCCACGCGGTTCTCGACCGCGTCGACCCGCTGGCGAATCGCCTTTTCCAGGCCCAGCTGTTCAAGCACGGCCGGACGCAAATTGTGCAGCAGCAGCCGCATCTCGCGCAGCGCCTGTTGGGCTGTTTCCGCCACCTGTTCCATATATTCGTCAGCCATGACTGCCTGGCCCGAGCGCGCAAAACGGAGGCTTGTCTCCGCGTACAGCGTCAGGCTGTACAGCGACTGCGTGACCGCATCATGCAGCTCCCGCGCCAGGCGGTTGCGTTCTTCCACAATCAGCAGCTGTTCATTTTCCAGGCGCAGCCGCGCGTTTTCTATGGCCGTGCCTATCTGGTCAGCGACGGAATCGAGAAGTGAGATATCTTCCTGGCTGAAAGGGCGCTTCGCCTGGCGAAACACGCTCAAGATGCCCACGATTTTGCCGCGGGACGTCATGGGCACGCCGGCGCTGCTGACGAAACCCCCCTCCTGCCGCACGGCCCGCGCCTGCCCTTCCCCCAGGACATCTTCTAGAACAAAAAACTGCTGCCTCTTTCTTGACCACTTCCGGAAATCGTCAGTGAAGGGCATACTCCCTAATGTATTGGCCAGGAATTGGCTGAATCCTCGCTGGGCGGCCAGCAAAAAGCTGTCCTGCTGTCTATCCAGAAGATGGATCGCGCCTGCCTGGGCATGAACCGCATCGGTGACACGGCGCAGGGACTCGTCCAGTTTATGGGTCAGCTCGATCGGTTCCGCGGCCACCGTCATCACGTCATAAAGCGCCGACAGTTTCTGCGTCCGGTCAACAACTTTGCGCTCCAATATCTGGCGCGAGAGCACCCGTTCCGTGACATCAGTGACGATCAGTAGAAAACCCGTGATTCGCTCATCCTCAACCCAAGGCACAAGGGCGGCGTCCCAATAAAAAACGCTGCTGCCGCTGATCAGGCGCACGCTGTCGGCCGTCGTCATCTCCCCCAACAGGGTCTGCTCAATCAGCGGCTGGATGGCCCCTTCTGTCCCTGGCAGGAGATCGTAAAAGGGCGTTCCCGGCGCAACCACTGCTTGGGAGACCCCTTCGATGGTCGTGATCCACGTCGGGTTACAGCGGCGCAGGATGAGACGACCGTCGAAGAGGGCGGTGCTCATCGGCAGTTTCTGGAAAAAGATCTCCAGTGGATTCCCGGCAGACTGCATAGCGTGATTATGCGCCTTCAGCAGCGTTGAGACAAGCGTAGAAAGGGGGTGCCTTGGGGTGTAAGCTTATCGCTGAATTACTAACGTGCCGTTCATGAAACGTTAGCTGCCAGCCCGTTCGTCTTTTTCTTCCGCGGAATAAATCCTGTAGCCGCTAAATTCGAACATGTTTCAATATGTTTGTCGTGCTAGGCGCCGAATGAATTCGGCGCCTGATTCGATCTAACCTTCACTGATTCGGCCGAGCTCACGCGCTGCCGCTGTTATATCTGCCCGTGATGAGAAGCGCGGCGGGAATTATTGTACGCCGCGTATTCTCCGGGATCTTCATTCGCCCAACCCAGCTCGAAGGGGCGCAGCGATACAACCTCCAGCGTCTCCTCACATTCCGGGCAAACGACAAGCTGGTGTTCTTTCAACGCTTTGTGAAAACGCAGCGTCGCACTACACTCGGGGCAATCCGCCAGTAGAACCTGTGGGGAGGGGGGCAACTCTATCGTCTCATCCATTTCCTTTCGCGCCAGGGCAGGCTCCTTATCCTTCTTTCTATCCGTTTTCGGGTGATTGAATTCAGAAAAATTTCCGGTTGCCAAATCTAGTTCCAGCGGCTTGCGATCAACAATGACCAGGGCTGAGCCGCACCGGCGGCAGGTCAATTTCTGCCCGATCTGTAGTTTTCCGCTTAGCTTTACCTGGCCTTCGCACTCAGGGCAAAGGGCCACGTTGCTGTTTTTTTGCTGCGCCATGCCTATTCTCCACTTACACTAATCATCATAATGCCCGGCTTCCATCTCCCCACATCATCATCATCGTAATATCCGCCTTCCATTTCCTCTGCGTCGCCGTCATCCCAATAATCGGGCCACTCATCCTCCCCATCGTCCTCTGACCAATCGAGAATCAGCGGATCGAGACTGACGACCTCAACCAGGTCCGCGCATTCGGGACAGGTGACAAACTCGCCAAGCTTCGGCGTGCGGTAGAAAAAGATTTCACTCTTACACCCTGGACAGCGCGCAATAATTGAACGTTTTGTTTGCATTGCCATGGTACGATTTCCTCCAAGAGAAGTAATTCAGTTTGGACAGGCCTTATCCATGCGCCAAAGTCCTGTTAGAAAATCATAGATTGATTTCGGTTCGAGCACATCGGCGCAATGACGGCTTTCTTTCCTAGGTCATATGTTGTAGGCCGAACGGCCCATTTCTCCTTCAACAGCGCCCGCTTCTTCACAGAAACATTAACCGCCCGCGTTTTCGACGATGAACTGTACTAAACTGATCATGTGGCCAACGTTGTACCTCTCTCACAACCGAGGTCCATCTAGTCACAGAGAAGGCGTTCGTGTCCCCCTCCTTCACGAGCGCCTTCTTTTTTGATCAACGGCCGTCCCCACACCGCCGCGTCTTAGATAGATGGGCAAAACCGCCCCCTTTGTCATATGCTCAGGGCCGGACGGCGCCGCCGGGGCGACTAAGCGGCCGCCCAAAACAACAGAGGAAGGCGGGCAGGCACAGGGACCTGCCCGCTATTCTGGCAGCAGCGCGGCCGTCTCGATCAGGTCAACGAGGGTCTTGGCAAACCTGGCCGCGGGCGCGCCGTCGACAATGTCGTGGTCAAAAGAGAGCGTCAGGTTCAGGTATTCCCGCACCTCAACGCGCCCCTCATGCACACCCGGTTTGCGCGCGATCCCGCCCACGGTCAGACCCACCGTATGTGAGGGCAGAAAACCGATTCCCCATCCCCCGCCCTGGCCGAACATGCCCACCGACGTGAGCACAACCGTTCCTTGCATACGCTTGAAGCGCTGCGGATCCCTCTTCACGGCGTGCATGAAAAGTAGGCGCAGGAAGCGCGGGATGCGTGGTGCGAGGGCGATCAGTGAACCATGTTGCGCGCTTGATCGCGGGTTGGCTTGCACGGAGCGGATCTCGTCGCTAATCTCGCGCACCGTTTTTTGGTTCGCGCGGCGAATGATATGGGGGATGGCCACCGCCCCGGCCGCGGGCTCGATCATCGTCACCACATCCACATCGTGAAAGACAACGAGCCGGCCGCGCCAATCCCGGTAAGCCTGCACCTGGGGGGCGGCGGCGACCGCGCCGGCAAAAGAGGCGGCCAGGAAAGCGGTGAAGGAAATGCCGGCGCCCTCCCCGGCCGCCAGCGCGCGCCGTCGTTCACGCGCTCGCGTCACATCCACTTCCAGCAGGCCGTAAATAATATGCCGTCCGGCGCCAAGATAGCCGGCGTCAACCACGATCTCTCTCGCCGGCGGAAACGGCAGAACCTCAAAATCACCCATCTCGCAGCCCTCATACACCTGCAGCCGGCAGGCCACGGCCGTCCAAGAAAGCGGCCCAAACCGTTCCCGCTGCAGCGGCGTTCAACGCCCTCCGCGAATTATAGATGAAAACAGCCGATTCAGGGCGCCCTGCGGCCCACTCCCCCTTCGCTTGGAATGATATGGTGGCAGCTCGAGCTAATTTACTAGCCGGCAAAAGGCCTGCACACCCTGCCTTAGTAAGCGTATTCGAAGCTGTACACCTGGTCGTCAAAATTCCTTGATCGCGGCGCGTTGACCGCATGTGGGGGGGTGCCGCTGTTGACAAAGGTTGTGGCGATACGCACGACTTCGCGGGAAACGGCCTCCATGGCCTCATGGGTGGAGGCGGCGATGTGCGGCGTGGGAAGTACCATCTTCATCAGCTCGGGATCTATAAAATGGGGTCCATCTTCCATGGGCTCGTTGGCGAAGACGTCCAGGGCCGCGCGTATGCCTTTGCCCAGAATGGCTTCTTTTAGGGCGGCCATGTCCACAATCTCGCCGCGAGAGGTGTTGATCAGCATGGCGCCGCGGCGCATGCGCTGCAGGAAGCGGCGGTTGACCAGATGGAACGAGGAGGACACTGCCGCCAAGTGGATGGAAATGACATCCGCGCCTTTGGCGACATCTGCCGCTGTGGCGCAAAAGCCGACGCCCAACTGCCCGGCCACTCTTGGTGTGAGGCTGCGCGACCAGGCGACAACCCCCATGTCCAACCCGCGCGCTGCGGCGGCGACAGCCCGGCCCGTGGCCCCCAGGCCCAAGATCCCCAGCGTGCTGCCCGCGAGACCCCGGCCCGGCGCATACTGCTGCTTATTCCAGACTCCGTCCCGCAGGTCATTGACCGCTTCGACGATGCCGCGGTCCAGGGCAATCATCAAACCGATAACCAGTTCAGCAACGGCTGCGGCGTTTTTCCCCGGGCAGTTGGCGACGTAGATGCCCTTGTTCGTCGCCGCGTTGACATCAATGGTATTGATGCCCGCGCCCGCGCGAATGATCAGGGTCAGCTCTTGCGCGGCGTCGATCGTCCATTCCGTGACACGTGTGGAACGCACGATCAGGATATCGACGCCGGTGATGGCCTCTTGCAGCGTTTCCGGCGTCAGTTCCGGCGCGTAGGTGACCTGCGCATCCAACATGCGCAGGCCGGCGATCATCGATGGAGCCGCCGTGTCGGCAATCAAAATATGCATCACCGCCAGCCTCCACTCAAGACATTTGCCATCACCCTGTCTTCCAGCGCGCTAGACTTGGCGTTGGCGGGTCTTAGATCATGGACAGGGTTCAATCCAACTTCTTGCAGGACCGTGTAGGCGACGTCACCATTTTCGCCTAACTGCCACACGCCGTGGGCGTCGGAGTTGACGGCAAGACGCGTGCCGCCTTCTTCCACATACCAGCGTAAAATGAGCACCAAGGCTTCCAGCCAGGGTGCATCGTTTCTGAGATAGCGCGTGTTGATTTCGAGCGCGCTGCCGCACCAGGCAATCGTGGCCAGCGCGTCGCGGATGGTGGCCTCAATGCGCCGCGGGTCGAGCGGTATGCCCATGAGGGCCCCGCGCCACATAATGCGGTCAAAATGGGCGATGATGTCGGCGTCAAATTGGGCGGCCATTTCACCTATGGCGCTGAAGTAATCGGCGTAGACGTCGTTGGCCTCGCGGCCGCGGAAGCAAGCCTCCATTTGAATACTTTTGCCATACAGCCAATGCAGCGAGGCGATGATGACGTCGAATGGGCCGCTGCTTAGCAGCTCGGCCGCTTCCTCTAGGTGTTCATGGGGGTTGCCTATTTCGACGCCGGAAAGCACGGTCAGCCCCCTGGCGCCGAAGTGGTCGCGGCAGTCGTCGATCTCCTGGAAGTACGTTCGCAGCGGGGGCAAGATATGCCGTTGGTTCTGCCACTCCACGTGTTCCGTGAAAGCAATGGACCGCAGGCCCAGCTCAACAGCCCGGCTGCACATGGCAAACATGGAACTGTGCCCGTCCGGGCTCAGCCAGGTATGCGTATGGTAATCCGTCTTGAAAAAGAGCGTCATTTTCTACTCCGTCGGGCCAAAGTTTAGGGTGGTCCCTGCCCGTATTATTTTATTCTTATTTCTCTTGGCCTTAATTAGAGCAGAGTGTCGTTAACAAAATGCTTGCATTTTGTTAAGAGCGTGTCAATAAGCTGTTAACAGTTGGCGAGTTGGCGCTTGCAGAGCAATGAAGGGTCTGAGCGATGAGGGCGCGGCCGCGATTCCCCATGGACAATTAACGGCCCCCCTCTCTGCATCTTGCCCCTATGTCCTACCCAAAACCTATCGCCCCCAACTAAGCCTTAGTCACAGTAGGAAGCGGTCGAGCAGACCGGATTGACTGACCAGGCCTAGGATCAACCGCACCACAAAAGGCAGTAGAAAAACTGATAAAAAAGTCACCAGGGTCTCTGTCTTCCAGGGCCAGGTCGGGATCTTCTCGATGATCTCGCGCGTCGTGACCAGGCTGACCAGCAGCTGGTTCAGCGTCTCCATGCCCCCGAGATCTTGGGCGTCGGCGCGGGCGTACATCTGCTCGATTGCCGCTTCCAAGCGGACGCTGCACTGAGCGCGCAGCCGGTTCTTCTCCGTCTCAATTTGATCATGTATCCCCCGCAGGGGAAGAATGAAACAGGCTAGAGCCACAAGTGACGCTGTGATCGTCAGGATGATAAGGGCAAGGTTCTCGAAGGTCGCGGGATCCGTCAGCACCCCAAAGTAGTTCATGAGCAGCAGCCCAATTCCGGTTTGCGCGGTCAGTTTGGAGAAGGCATAGAGTGGGGTCGGCCGGAAAAGATTGATATTCGTGGCGCCGGCGTGGATACGGCTGACCATGCGCAGCTGCCGGACGGTGTGGTAGAGAAACACGGCAATCATCCCAAAGACGAAAGCGTAGATTGCGAATTCGACAATGGCCACTAAGGGCGAGCGGTTGAGCAGGGCGCCGAGGTAGGGAGTGAAGTAAATGTAAACGGCCGTGAATACGAGCGACAGAGCGAGGATGGCCCAGGTCCCGCGCCGCGGGAGCGTTACCAGCGTGTACTCGATCTGCGCGTACTCTGCGTCTCCAGCGCCGAGCGCGGGACGGAATGCGGCCAGCGCTCCGCGCGCGACCCGGTTCAAGTAGTGCACCAGAGCCAGTGAGGCCACCGGGTAAACCGGAACTGATGAGCGGTACACCTCAAACGAGGGAAATGGCAGTGAGCCGTCGATCCAGGCAAGGCCATTGAAGAGGGTGGTCAGCGCTGCCAGAAGCAGAAGATAGAAGAGCCAGGCAGGAAAATGAAGGTGATCAACCCAGGCCAGGAAGCGATCCACCACGCTGGCTGGATAGGGAGGATAGGGGGCCGCGTGCTGTGGCGCATCCGGTGATCCTGCAAGCTCAGCTTTCATCGACATCGTGCGCAGACTCTCGTCTAAAGAATGAGCAGCAAGATCAGTAATAGAACAGTTACCAGGGCGGCCACGGCCGTCCTGATCGCGTTCCACCGGTTCCAACGCGGTTCGAACGCTTGGCGAGCTGTGCTCAGCGATGCGTCATTCATTGCCGCGACATCCAGCGTTTGCAATTCGTTATTCAACGGGACGTTAATCGTGATGGTTGGCAGTTGGACACCGAGAAGATAGGCGAATGTGGCGGATAGCAAGAGCAGGCGCTCACCTCCTTCCAGCTGCCCGAAGCCGAGCAGCGCCGCAGCAAGCAAAGCCACAACGGAACCGAACCAGGCCAGCATAAAAAGCGGCTGGTTATTCTGAATGACGCGATCGATCGCTTGAAACGCGCCGATGAATTCCCGGTCATTCAATGTTCTTATGCCCGGCATCACCACGACCGCAAAAGCAAAAAGGAGGCCGGCGATCAGGGCGCATAGAAATGCAGCCAAGATCAAGAGTATCTGAAAAATCCCCATGATTCTTTCCTTCTCTCCAGCGCGGGGCCGTGCCATGGGAGCTGGCTGTCGCGATTTATCAGGCGGCGTTTTGGCCCGTGTGAGCATTCACTCCAGTATGCCAAATCCGGTACTATTTATTATATGATGATATACATCATCCAGCAACTGCCTTTTTGGGCTGGATGAGTTCCAGCAGCTTTTTGTTGATCGCTTGAAAGATCAAGCCGCGCGGCAGCCATTCCCAATTCCTTTGCCCATTGCACCAAACCCCGCCCCTCGCTACACTTCGCCCCTATGTCATACACCAAACTCATCGCCTCCCAACTAGACGCCCGGCCGCCCCAGGTCTCCGCCGCCATCGAACTCATGGACAGCGGCAACACGCTGCCCTTCATCGCCCGCTACCGCAAAGAGATGACCGGCGGCCTGGACGAGGAACAGCTGCGCGAAATCGGCGAACTGCTCAGTCGCCTGCGCGCCCTCGACGAGCGCCGCGAGACCGTGCTCGCCGCCATCGACGACCAGGACAAGCTCACGCCCAGGCTGGAGAAAGAGATTCGTGCCGCGGAGACGCTGACGGCGCTGGAAGACCTCTACCAGCCCTATAAGAAAAAGCGCAAGACGCGCGCCACTGTGGCCCGCGAACTGGGGCTCGAAGCGCTGGCCGAGCTAATCATCGCCCAGCCGGCGGCGCGCGAAACGGCCGCCCAGCTCGCCGCCCCCTTCCTCTGCCCCGACGTGCCCACCGTCGAAGACGCCCTGGCCGGCGCGCGCGACATCGTCGCCGAAACCATCAGCGACCACGCCGCCGTGCGCCGGCTCACACGCGAAAAGGCGCTGCAATGGCGCCATCCAGGTCAGCCGCGTCAAAGACGCCGCCGACGAAAAACGGCGCTACGAGCTCTACTATGATTACACGGGGCGCGTCGACCGCCTGCGCCCGCACCAGATCCTGGCCATCAATCGCGGCGAGACAGAGAAAATCCTGCGCGTCAAAGTCGACATCGGCGAGCGCGACTGGCTGCTGGCCATGCGCACCGCCTTCCGCCCCGACCCCCGTTCCCCCCTGCGCGAGCAGCTCGAACTGGCTATGGCCGATGCTGCCCAGCGCCTGCTCCTGCCCGCCATCGAGCGTGACGTGCGCCGCGCGCTCACCGAAGAGGCCGAAGCGCACGCCATCGCCGTCTTCGCCAACAACCTGCGCGGCCTGCTCAGCCAGCCGCCCCTCGCCGGCCACACGGTGCTGGCCATCGATCCCGGCTTCCGCACCGGCTGCAAAGTGGCCGTGATTGACGCGACGGGCAAACTGCTGGCCACGGACACCATCTACCCCCACGCCCCGCAGCACAAACGTGAGGCGGCGCTGAAGAGCCTGCACGGGCTCATCGCCCGCCACGGCGTGACGCTCATCGCCATCGGCAACGGCACCGCCTCGCGCGAGACGGAGCAGCTCGTCGCCGAGCTGACCCGCGCCCTGCCCGGCGTGCACTATCTGATCGTCAACGAAGCCGGGCGCCAGCGTCTACAGCGCCAGCCCGCTGGCCCGCGCCGAGCTGCCCGAGCTGGACGTCAGCCTGCGCGGCGCTGTCTCCATCGGCCGCCGCGTGCAGGACCCGCTGGCCGAACTGGTCAAGATCGACCCCCAGTCCATCGGCGTCGGTCTGTACCAGCACGACGTCAACCAGAAACAGCTCGCCGAATCGCTCGCTGGCGTGGTGGAAAGCGTCGTCAACCAGGTCGGCGTGGATGTGAACACCGCCTCGCCCGCGCTGCTGACCCATGTGGCCGGCATCGGCCCCAAGCTGGCTGAACAAATCGTCGCCCACCGCGATCAAAACGGCCCTTTCCCCAGCCGCGCCGCGCTCCAAGAGGTCAAGGGCCTCGGCGCCAAAGCGTTTGAGCAGGCGGCCGGCTTCCTGCGCGTGCGCGACGGCCATAACCCGCTCGATGCCAGCGCCATTCATCCCGAAAGCTACGCCGCCGCCACAGCCCTGCTGCAAGCGCGCCCGGCTCACGCCCGACCGCCACGCCGCAGCAGCGCGAAGCCGCCCTCGCCGGCATCCAGCCCACCGCCGAACTCGCCGCCGAACTGGGCGCCGGCGTGCCCACCCTGGCCGACATCTTCGAGCAGCTCCTCCGCCCCGGCCGCGACCCGCGCGCCGATGCCCCGCCCCCTCTTGCGCAGCGACGTGCTGTCCATGGAAGATCTCCAGCCGGGCATGCTCCTCAACGGCACCGTGCGCAACGTCGTCGATTTTGGCGCCTTCGTCGACATCGGCGTCAAACAGGACGGCCTGCTGCACCGCAGCCAGATCCCGCGCGACACGAGTCTGACGGTCGGCGACATCATTGAAGTCGAGATTAACAGCGTCGACAGCGATCGCGGCCGCATCAGCCTGGGCTGGGCAGAAAATGGCCCATAGCCCCCGCATACAGGCGCGATCTGCTGTCCAAGGATCCTGAGCAGATAACACTGGCAATGCTCAGTAGGAAGAAGATCATTGCTGCCGATCGAGTAGAAGCAGGAGCGCAAAAATGACATCAACCCCTCAAAAGAAATCTGAAGTGATTGGCGGCTTCACCATCAAATATCATGCCAATGGCAAAACAATATGGTCGAAAGGCAAAGTGGTGGATGGCCAACCAGATGGATACTGGGAATGGTATCGACTTGATGGCACGCTCAAACGTTCCGGGCACTTTGAAAAAGGAAAGCAAGTCGGCGAATGGGTCACATATGATCAAGAAGGCCAGGTCTACAAGAGCACCGAGATAAAATGAGCGCGCCTAAAGACAAGAAAGAAATCGGCACATCCTTTTTGAAACTCGTCTCTTCCAGCAGGCGTCCCTTGCTGCTTCCGCATACCCTTCAGCGCCGAGAACTCTCCAGGACTCGACCCGCGGACAGCCGCCGCCCAAACAACAAAAAACGGCCGTTTCCCCAGCGGGCCACGGCCGTCTTCACACGCACAACAGCGCCAACAGTCCATTGACAGGTGGCGCCTACCCAATCAACCTCACGCCTTCGCCATCCCAAAAGAAGCGCGCACGCCGGGCAGCATAATGTAGATCAGGATCAGCGCATTCAAGATAATGCTCAAGCTTACATCCGACCAGCCCGACTGGCCCAGCATGGACATGAAGCTGATGATCAGGTTAAAGATCGTGATCACTGCCAGGAACATCCACGCCTCCGGCCGCACATTCCACAGCATCTGCACCAGCCAGACATACACCCACACCATTAGCCCCCACATAATCGCGTTCCACAGATTAAAGTCGCGGAAGGAAGCGGGCCCGATGAAGTAAGGCAGGATGCCCAGCGCCTGCAGCAAATGAATCCCGGCAAAGATGGCCGCGATGCCCGCCAAAATCGCCAAAATCGTGGCCCCAATCGGCCGGCGTGTACTCGTATTACTCGACATATTCTTTCTCCTTGCTCAATAAAAGTGGTCCTGACGCATCAATTCCCTTGCGCCATATACAAAAGTCGCCGCCCGCGCGCAGGCGCCCAGGCGGATACCAACCAATGATTATGCCCTCATTGCCCGCTGAGGCAACAAAGCCATTCCGATCGGCAATGCCCTGCCGGACTTGCTGCCGCCGCCATGTAGATATCGTGGCCCGTTGTGTCCGCGCCCCTAACAACAGGCCGTTGTCTCCAGGGGGCCCACTTTCATAGCCAGACAGAAAACGAGAGCCTTCCCCTAATTGTCGAGCCCCAAGGAAAACATGCTTTCCAGGTCATGGCGTGAGAAGACCCGAAAAGCGATCAACGTCTCCGAATCCGTGATGCCCTGCACCTGCAGCATCTGTTCCGTGACCAGCGCGGCCAAGCTTTCATTATCGGCCACGCGCAAAATAGCGATCAGGTCATAACGGCCGCCGACCGAGAAAACTTCCGTGATGCCCTCCAGCTCCGCCAGCGCTTCTCCGACCCTATTAATCTGCCCTACGCCCACTTTCAGTAATATGACTGCACTGACCATCTGACACCACTCCTTGCTAACGATATTGCCCTAGTCCAGGCCGGTTCCCTGCGCCAGCCAGATTTCTCTACCCTTCTGGCGCATACCAAGCCGGCGCAATTATAGCATGAGCGACGGCCGTTTCCTGAAGCCTCGCCGCCGTTCCGCTGACGGAAAGAGCTTGCCGGAGTGCGCTCGAATTCCTCCCTGAGCCGCGCCTCCGCGCTCCCGGCCGCTCGCGAAAGCAGCAAAACGAAAAAGAAGAGCGCTTGCCTAACCGCTATCTTCCCCTATAGTCGTGCTTCCAAGACCAAAATCATGAGACAGAAGATCATTGACTACGACCAGGATGAAGAAGGCGCCTGGCGCGCCATACTGGCCTGCGGGCATAGACAGCACGTGCGCCACAATCCCCCCTTCGTCAGTCGCCCCTGGGTGCGCACCGCAGACGGCCGCCGCCGCTTCCTGGGCTATGAGTTGAACTGCAAGCATTGTGATGAACCAAAACCTGCAGTTTAGCTTTCTCCGGGCAAGAATATAGAACAGGCGCTGCGACAGCGCGCCTTGATTGACCATTCCCCGCCGCCCTCCCCCGCCGCTCGTACAAATAATTGACAAATACTTGACAATACATATACAATAGAGTATTATATAGACAGTTGGCCGGTGTTCAGCAAGAAAAAGGACAAAAAACGCTGGCGTACCTAGACAAAGCAAAGCCAAAAACAGCGGTTGCTCGGGCCTATGATATTTGAGCCGGCGAGCAGCGTGGAGCCGATAAAAATCCACAAATGCAACAAGACAATCGACTTTTTATTTCCTCCTCCTTTCGAAAGAAGCGGCGTCCCCAAAAGGCGCCGCTTTTTTTGTTCGACGCCGTCGAAGCCGGCCGTTATCCAGCGCAGTCTAACCATAGCGGCCGTTTGGCATTCGTCGTCAAGCCCCACGGCTGCAAATGGAATCAATCCTTATGCTGCACCTGCGCCTCATCCAGCACGGAAGAGAATCCTTGACAAAACAATAACTTACCGTTAAACGACTGTTAACCAATAGATGGTATGCTTACCAGCGTGAAACAGGGCAGTGTGCTCAAAGACCGCCTGACCTTCCTTCCTCGCTTCTTTTCCTTCTCTTCTCTTTTCCCTGAGTCTTTGAGGCTGGGCGCCTGCCCAGCCTCATCGCAATTTACAGAAACTGTTACGGAGGAATTCATGCACATTCTTGTTACAAACGACGATGGCGTGACAGAACCGGGCCTGCTGGCCCTGGCCAACGCCATGCGTGATTTTGGCAAAGTTACTGTCCTCGGGCCCGATCGAAATTGGTCGGGCGCTGGGCATGTCAAAACTTTGCATAGACCATTGCGGGTCCGCGAAGTTAGATTGGAGGATGGCACGGTCGCCTACGCTAGCGATGGCGCACCGTCTGACTGCGTCGCCCTTGCCCTGCTGGGCTTCATTGAAGAACCCATCAACCTCGTTGTCTCCGGCATCAATCCCTATGCCAATTTGGGGCACGATGTGACCTATTCAGGCACCGTAACGGCCGCCATGGAAGCCGTTATCTTTGGTGTGCCCGGCATCGCTTTCTCACTAGACGGCGGCGAAGATCAACCAGGTTTCTGTTTTGAGACGGCGGCCGCGGCCGCCGCCAGCGTTATCAAGGCAGTGCTCTCGCATGGATTGCTGCCCGACCTGCTGCTCAACGTCAATGTGCCCAATCTACCTGCCGCTGACCTGTGTGGTTTTCGCGTGACACGACAGGGTATGCGCGTCTACCGGGCCGAATTAGATCGCCGATTAGACCCGCGCGACAGCCCGTACTATTGGATAGGCGGACCGCTCCCTGAGGGTATACCCGGGGAAGGAACCGACATTGGCGCACTTGCCGAGGGCTATGTCTCCATCACCCCCCTGCACCTCGATCTTACCGAATATCGCCGCGCCGATCAGATGCAGCATTGGCGCTGGCAAGCGGCGGAGACGGCATCGAGCAACGGCCGTTACTCGCCCGCATTAATGGCCCTCCATCTATAACTGAGAGCATGAAACAACCATGAACGTGAAAACCAAAGTTCTATTCATCTGTACAGGAAACGCAGTCCGCAGTCAGATGGCGGAAGGATTCCTCCGCCAGTATGCGGGCGACCGCTGCGAAGTGTACAGTGCCGGCGTTGAACCGACAGCGATTGATCCCCGCGCCGTCGCCGTCATGGACGAAATCGGCATCTCGCTGGCCGGTCAGACATCGAACGACTTGCGCACTTATTTGGCGCAGAAGCATTTCGGCTACGTTGTTACACTCTGTGACTACGCCGAGAGCCGCTGCCCCACTTCCTGGCTGTTGGCCCAGAATCATCTCCACTGGGATATTCTCGATCCGGCCAAAGCGGAAGGCACGGAAGAAGAAATCCTGCACAGCTTTCGCGAGGCACGAGACCAGCTCAACAGCAAGATCGAGGCATGGCTGGCCGAACAAGCGCTTTAACCGCCTGCTGTTTCGTCATTCCCAATTCTCAATTAACCATTCCCCCCGGCCGACGGGTACACCATAGTCGCCGTCCACTGCGCACGCCTCTATGCCTTATTCGCGCTGCTGCTATAAAATTATCATGTCAGCAAGCGCCATACACTTAACAAGCGATGATTACACAAGAAGAATTCGAACGCCTGAAAAAATCCCTGCCCCTCCTGCAAAATGCCGCGCTGCAGATGGAACGCGAATTCCTAGCCAACGCCTACCACGCCCGGATCCCGGCCAACCGTGACATATTTGCCGAAGGAGATCCTGCCGACGCCATCGCCCTCCTTCTTTCCGGCCGCGTGCGCGTCTACAAAATCGGTGAAAACGGCCGCGAAATCACCCTTTACCGCTTCGGATCCGGCGAATCATGTGTCCTCACCGCCAACGCCATCCTCAGCCGCCAAGCCTTCCCCGCCCTGGCCACCGTGGAGTCCGACGTTGAAGCCATCATGATCCCCGCGGACGTTTTCCGCGATTGGATCGATCGCTTCGAAACCTGGCGATCGTTTGTTTTCGATCTCCTTGCCCGGCGTCTGGCCAAGATGCTCCTCGTCGTCGATGAAGTCACATTCCGGCGCATGGATGTGCGCCTGGCCAATCTCCTCCTCCGCCGCAGCGAGGGGCAAAACCCAATGACCGCGACGCACCAGGAGTTAGCCTCCGAACTGGGCAGTTCGCGTGAAGTGATCAGCCGCCTCCTTGCCGCCTTCGCCGAAGAAGGCCTGATCAACATGATGCGCGGCAAGATAGAGATCATTGATCGCGGCGGGCTCGCCTCGCGTGCCCTAATGTGACTTAGTCACAGACGGGGGCGCTTTATTCCCCTATACTGCCTCCTATCATAAGTAAGCAAAACAGCAAGGAGATTCAAAAATGAACCCATTCGTCGCCTTCATGGCCTCAACAGCAGGCCGCATTGTGCGCGTCATCGCCGGTATCGCCTTAATCGCCTGGGGAATCTGGGGACTCGGTGGAACAGCCGGCATCATCGTCGCCGTCATTGGCGCCGTGCCGCTGCTGGCCGGCCTCTTTGATTTCTGCGTTTTCGCGCCCCTTTTTGGCAACCCCTTCAAAGGGGACGACATCCGCGCCGGGAGTTAGCAGCAGACGGCCGTCAATCCCCCATTGACTTGGCTTCGGGTGCTCTGGCTGCTAATAACAAAAACGGCCGAACACGTGCATGCTCGGCCCAAAAGCAGCACCCCCGGCTTCAGGCCGCGCGCGCACACCTTCACCCCCTCCGCTAGCGGTGCCGTACTTTGGAACATGGGTGGCTAGCGAACAGGGTTAAGCACAGCAGCACGTTAGCAATCAATATCACAGCACGTATTTCAACGGGCTGCGCTGATCTTATCAAGCATAGCTGCAAAATCCTGTTCTCGATTCTACGGAGAGTATATGCAGCATATGTGGAGTTCTATGTGATATGGCACGGACCTATGAAAGTGCGATCCTGTTTCATGCCTATTTATATGAATTCCAAGGAGCGCAAGTTTCTATAGAGGTTCAGAGCCAACTGTATCATATGGAAATGTTTGCACGATCCAGCACGTCTCAGCCGTGTTTTACAGGATTAGTGAAGCTGAAAATAGCCTAGTGATGGTTTTTCTACACTTCCACCAAAAGAGCCTGTCCAAAAAACGATTGAACTCTTCACATGCTGTTTCCGGCACAAGGCGCAACTATGGCAAGCGGCTAGGTTACAAGAATCAGGCCCCTGCCAGATTGGCTGCCACTTCCATGCAAACCGGATCGGCCGAGCACCATTGAGCGTTTGCCAGGGCCTTGTAAATAACCGGTTCAATATTACCTGGCTTACCCATGCGCACTAAACCACCATTGTGCCTTCGGAATCGCCGTTGGTGCGTAGATGAGTACTCCCGCCATAGGCATTTGCGGATCTACGGATGCATAAAGCCGTTCACGCAAGGAGGCTGAGCTGTAGCCGCAATCAAAAGTCAACTGGTTGATCAGTAAATGGGCCAGAGAATGCAGTAGCACAAACCGCGGCGATATCTCCCGTGCGTCCAGTTTGCGCTTTGCTTGCACCTCGCGAAAACGCTCTATTAGAGGTGCTACGCGAGCCTTGACATGCTGTTGGCTCTCCCACTCCGCCAGCCGCTCTGCAGCCAGCTCGAAATAGAGCCCTTCTCCATGAACCACGTAGGCAGGCAACCAGGCTTTGTCCGGTGTGGCCTTAACTAGCAATTCCCTTAGCTCGTGCGCAGGCTTATCCGTGCTCGGAAATACGCGGGTGAACCCAGCCATCGCTCTCGTTTCGCGCAACTTGTCCACCAGCAACAGCCGCGAGAAATAGTCTGTCACCTCTTCCCCGAAGCTCGCCAGGGCTCCTCGCGAATACGGAGTATGCTCTTCTTGCCGCACCGCACGAAGGGCCTGGTATTCATCATGGCGGAAGGAGGAGAGCGCGCCTCTTCCTGGTTTTTGTCCAGTTTGATGCCATTTTGACGCGGCGTCCAGCAGGCTTCGATCGTAGCGGTGACCTGCTCTGCTGAATAATCCTGCAGCAATTCGTCATGTTGCGACTTCGCAAGGAAGGCAATCTGGGATGGTTCTATCTTGAGGCTGGAGAATATGGTCAGATCTGAAGGACAAAGGCGGATTCTCGAATAGGTCTACCAATTCGTGGAGCCTTTCGTCTTCAACGGGGGGCAAGTAGATGGCGCTGCGGATCGGGCGTAATATACATTCATGGCATTGCGCAAAGCACCACGCAAGTGGCCACCACAACCTTCCGCGGCGTCTGGTCGTAGCCACGGCTTATGCCCTCGACAGAAGTATTCCTGCCCGCTTTCGTCTAGCCTGAGCGTCAAATAGGTACCACTTTCATCTGCACCCGTAATGTCACCGAGCGAGCGTGGCGACGTGATGAAACCATCGCAACTCACTGTTTGGCCAGCCAGGGAGGCGCTACCGGTAGTCTTTAGGCGCAGTGGCCCGTTGCATTGCGGGTTAACTGTGCGATGGACCCATTCATCCAGGGAAAATCTTGCAAATGGCCTTCCGCACACATGGCCACAAACGGCACCTGGAACATGGTGCTGTAATGGCCTTTATCCCGGCACTCTGGACAGACAATCCGCCCCCCTGTGCCCACCTCATAGGGTGTTTTTTGTTCGAGGCGGTGGCAGAAATGACAAAAGTGCCAGGTAGGAAAACGGAGTGCGGGCAAGGTAACATTGGCATTGGGGAACTCACAGGCGTTTCGCCAGCTCTCCCGGTAATCGGGTGGGTACCGGAAATGGTCAACGCCGAGCAACCCTTGCAGGCGCCATTCTTGAAACTTGAACTCCTCCAAATTGATGTCGCTATTGCTTTCTTGAGGCGATTGGAACCAGTAATCTAGACCACCCATGATCAGCGAGGTGCCGCCTGGCATCGTGACCATGGCGCCGACCCAAAGGGTGCGATAGCTTGGGCTCGCCGGATTGGCTCATTAGGGCTTCTAGGCATGTTGTGTTTCCTCCTCGTCTCCGGTCGGCGGCCACATAATTGTGGCAAGACAGCTGGCATCGACGTTACGCATGGAGAGGGGCGTTGTCCAGACACGTTTGGCTAGTTTTGGGCTTACGAATTCGCCAGCGCCGTAGGTTAGAAGCACATCGTCGCCAGGATCCCAGCTGCTCCACTTTGCCGGCTGCCAGCGCTGCCAATCTTTGGCACGGCGGTTGAATACACGTTCAAAGCTCGGCAATTCGGCGGGGTCAATCTGGTGAATGCGCGGCAACAGAATCTCGCGAAGTTGTTCAATGAGCTTGGAAGGATAGGGCCACGGCCGTTCGCTGGCTTGCTCGTCATCGAACTGGTGCACTAGGCCAGCATGACCGCATGAAGAGCACGATCAAGCGCGGGCGGCGAGAATGGGGTCACGCTGGCCGTTTGCACCTGGGCGTAGAGCTTCTCGTGATAGCTGCGAAATTTCTCAAAATGTGAGCGATCGCGCGGCCGCCCCGCGGCATAAAGGGTCACGACCAGCTCTGGGCTTTCCCACCAGCGCTAGCGCTACCCGGCCTGTTACCTGAATATATTGCGCAGTCGTTTTAGGCTGTCCAGCGACAGCCATAAGTGCCAGCCGGTCAATATCCACGCCGACCTCAAGCATGCTGGAGGCCAAGCATACATCGACAGGCGATGGTTTTTCAGCCGGATAACTAACTGAGAGATCGGCTAGAGTGTTTTTGACCTCTTCGTAGTTAGCTCGTCCAGTCAACTCAGTTAGATTGTAAGTCGTGCGCCACTGCTGTTCTTCCTGGTTCAAGCGATTGATTAGGTTCTTCTGATAGTCGCGGACATCCGACTGGAATAGAGAAAGCGTTGTCCCGAGCTCACGTAGGCTGTTGAAGAAAATGAGCAGTGTCCACCAAGGGTCACGCTTTTCTTTGAGGAGTGCAAGCGGCGCCTGAATCAGCGCGGTGAAGGTGCGCACTTCGGCTGTTTGCATTGAACCCAGGCCGGGGGCATGGACGCCCACATACATACGTCCAGGTTTCATGCTGCCATCGTCTTCCCGCGCATAGGAACCGAAAAAATGAGTCAATGGCGTTCAGTCCGGGCGGCGGAAAAAGAGTCGATTCGGCCCGTCCATAGAGCGCTTTGATTTGCTCAGCATAGCGCCGCGTCGTGGCCGTGGAGCTAACGATTTTAGGCCTGAGCGGGACTTCTGTCCGCCGGTCTGTGCAGAGTTCTTCGATGACTGCTTCATACAAACCCACCATAGATCCTAGCGGCCCAGATATCAGATGCAGCTCATCCTGTATTATCAAACCAGGCGGCGATAGTGTGCGCTGGCCATCCTCATCGAGACCAAAGAGGAAGCGAGCTTGCGGTCGCCAGGCCAGCAGGGCAAATTTGTCGACCGTGCCGATGACTAGTGTAGGACGTTCTTCATAAACGTCGTCATCGATCACGTAAACGGGAAGCTGGCCGGGATAGGAGAAGGCGCAATCTCTGTCTTCGCACATAAAGACGACAGTCCTGTCTTGCAGATCGTAACCAGCGACGGGCGTTTTGCCCCGGCCCGATTTACCCTGGCGAGGCAGGGGCCCCATTTGCGCACCGCACCAGGGGCACTGGTCAATCGCAAACGGATTCGTGACAGTCTTGCTACTATTCGCCTTGCGCAAAGCATTTAGGGCCCTGACCGCATTTTCCCGGCTATTCGGTGTGCTCGAGCCGCCAACCCACATACCAATGGAGAAGGGCGTCTGGCCAAGAGCTTCTGGCTCTTGCTGCCGCAGAAACTCCATGGCGCAAATAAGCCGAGCTGCGCGCTGGAACTGTTGCGTTGTTAGCAGGCGCAGTGTATAGCGCATCAACACGTGCACACCCACGTCTTCAGGATTGAGGAGGCGTCGCATAAAAATAGCGAAGGCGGCCAGGCCCAGGTAAGCCTCTGTTTTGCCGCCGCCTGTAGGAAACCAGATCAGTTCGACGGTCTCACGGTCAGATGACTGCCCATTTGCAGAAGACTCAAGGGTCATCAGCAGAAAGGCTATTTGGAAAGCTCGCCAGTTTCCCCTTCCAGTCCCTCAGGGCAAGAAGATCTGGTTCTGGATAGGCTTCGTCAAAGACAAACTGGTGGGATTGAGAATCAAAAGTAGCACGCCGGGGTTCCGGCCGTGAACGGGCTTGTTGCGCCAAAATGGCATGGTTGGCCAGCTGAAAAGCCTTGAACGCCAAAGGATCGGAGCGCAAATAAGCCAGACCTGTGCGCATACGCCTGGCCGCAACCTGGCATGCATTGATGTGCCTGAACGCGGCAGGTTCGTATTGTGGTTCGAGGCTAGCAGCTTCCCGCTCACGCGCGATGATCCATTGTTCGTAGAGCGTGATGATCCGCTCCAGGGAGTCAAACCCATCATCATCCGGCACCAGTCCCGCCAACGTGGCCATCGACACCTGGATTTCGTTTCCTTCTTCGTCTTTTATATCAGGCGTAACGCTGGGCGTTTCGAACACAGGCAAGGAAACGGCCGATACCGACTGGGCCCGGTTGCGCTCAGGGTCATGATCCCAGTCTGCAGCGAAGCCGTGACCAATGGCATAGGTTGCCGTATTGCGATAGAGAAGGGCAATGGAGGCCTCTTCTTCATCCTTCACGAGCGTGTCATCCCTAATGCCCATTTCGGCCGCGCGCGGATAAGGCAGAATATGCCAGCTTCCGCTGGGCGAAACGATGCGTGCCTCGAATGTGGCCTGAAATAACCCGTAGCGGTCAGCGCTTTGATCGTTAGGGGTACGATTAACTAGCGCCACCGTCAGAAGCCGTTGTTGTGGGTGCGCGCCATAGGGCCGGGATAAGACCTCGAAATCGAGGGTGATCCCATCAACGTTTGCGGTACTAATCTGTGTGCCCCTGCATCGCACTTGTTTGAGTAACTCCTCGCTGCTCACCTCTGTTTCGAGCAGTGCAGGCGAGCGCAACCACCATGTTCGTTCCCTCTCTGCAACGCTGACTTTGACTGGATGGTAGCGGCCGCCAGTAGCTCGCAATAGTAATTTGGCGCCTGAAGAGATCTCCGCAAGAAAGCTCACGGCCATGCTGCTGGGCCGGTAGGTATTAGCCAGGGTCAGCGCTTCGTCGTTTGCTTCCCCAGCCGCCGCAGTGTCGCTCGCGCCATTTTGATTTCTTGTTTTACCAGATTGGCCTGGATTAGCAGCAGGCGGTGGTTGCGGTGCACTCTCTTCGCCTTCAATGTCAGGAACAACCAGGCGTCCCAGACCCGCCTCGCCTGCTTCACCCAGGTCTTGATCCGCTTTGACTTCGCTCTTAAAGGGATAGAGAATACCAATGCCATAACGGCTGGAGGGACCATTGCGGAGCAGGACTTCTTCGCCGGTGCCTTTCTGCCGGAAAGGGCCATAAGCTTCTGTTGAAGTGGCAAAAGTAATTGGGCGGGAAAAATCAAGCTCTTCTCCAGCGGGCGCAGGACCTAGGAGCTCTTCTCGCAGCGCCTGAAGGACCGCGCGGCGTCCAGCATAGTGTTTTGGTTTAGCCATTGTTTGCTCCTTCGCTCTGGGAAATGAAGGCCGCCAAGAGTTCGCGCCGGAGATCTTCGCTGAGCAAGACAACTAGATGGTGCAAAGCGCGAGACAGGGCAATGTAGAGCAGTGAGGCGCCCTTCTCTGTAGTTACACTGTCTAGACCGGCCACCACGATGGCTGGCGCTTCCATGCCCTTGAAGTAGTAGATTGTGCCATGGCGAATACGGCCGTTTGCCTCGCGCCCTACTCGAGCCCGAGACAAAGGTATAAGACGTTCGTGCCATTCCTTCCCCAACAGAGAGGGCACAAGCGTGTCGCCCCCATGGGAGGTTAGGACAACAATTTCTTCGGGTGGGATACCCTCTTCCAACAACCTCTCTAGCGATTTAGCCAATAGTTTGCGCTGTTGATTTTCTGTCGAGTAGGTGTGGATATTGGGCTCTACATTGTTGTCTGGCCGCAAGATGCGCTTGTAGCCCGGTTTCATTTGTCCTAACAAACGAATCGTCTCGGCGATGCGAGGTGTATTGCGGCAGTTGTTGCGCAGTGAATAGCGGGGCACGTGTCCTAGGCGGTGACCCAGCAAGTCATTGACAATGCTGGCTTGCTGCCCGTAGATCATCTGCATTTCAAAGTCACCAAATAATAGCCAGTGACCCGATTCTAGGCCGCCATGTAGACCAAGATCTAGGAAATCGAGGTAAGCTGGTGTGAGCATGTCCTGCGCCTCATCAATGACCAGTAGGCTGTGAGGTTCTTGTTCACCCGCAAGCAGAGCATAGCTGGCTTCTTCCGGCAAGCTAGATGACCAATACGCATGGGTTGCTTGCTCTGGGGGCTGTCCGCCAACGATGGCTAGCATATGGCTATGGAGCGTACTCACAGTTACGTTGGGCAAATCGGCCACTTGTTCCTTTAGCCACGAACTAAGCAGCCGGTTGAAGCATAGAAACAAGACGGAAAGACCGTCTTCTGCCCCGCGACGTGCTGCTTCAATCGCCAGCAGCGTCTTGCCAGTCCCGGCTGGGCCGGTGAAGATGACACGCTCGTTGTCTTCCATTGCATCAAGGGCGCCAAATTGTTCTTCCGTATACCGTTTGATCTCGGTTGCGCGGCGCTTCGCGCGCGCCGCAGGTGATTCAAAAACCTCAAACTCAGGTCGGAGATAGCTTGCTGCCAGCCTGCTAGTTACCATATTGGGCTTAGCCAGATCGGATTGGTACCAGCCTCGCTGGGCTGCCAGTTCGTGAGCTGAATTCAGCACCTTTAGAAGCTGGCTAGAAAGAGGGGCTTTGTCAAAAAGCCGTTTATCCACAAGTTGCCAGCTATGCCATTCAACCGATTCCACATCGATGTCCACAAAGGGAAATATGACCGCAGACCAATATAACAACCGCCTCAGACGGCCATCCCGCTCAGCAAGATAATCGCGCACGCTGTACATCGCATTAGAAGCCTGGCGGAACGGGCCGCGTTTGTCAGGCTCTATTTCGGCACCGTAATACCACCAGCCGTGTTCTCGCCGCAAGCTACGGCAGCCCTTAACCTCAATACATAGGATGCCTTGCCCGGGTACAATCGCCACAAAATCAACTTCGCCAGCAAGTTGAGTGCGATGCTCAGCGATATCAAGAGAATGGAGCACAATCCATCCCTCTGTCGCGGGGTCATCTTTGAGACGCCCAAAGACTTCAATCTCTCCAGGACTTCGCGTATCGGGGGCAGCACGCGGCGGGATCATGTGCGCCATTACAGATCCTCTAAGGTGAAGGTGTGGTCGATCTCCCGCGGGCTGACTTCAACTGCCTGGCCGGGCAACCATCTTGATGCGATATGCTGTCAGGCTCCCGGCATCTTCCTCGCCTAGGTCGAATTCCATGAAGCCCACGCGTTCCAGTTCCGCCAGGTCGCTATTATTCACTTGTGCAAGCAGCTGTTTTCCAATTAGGTGGCCCGCCATAGTGTGCGCACGTCTGATTTCCTTCATGGCTTTCCAATACTCCGGCGCCTCTTTTTCCAACTCCACCAGTTTCAGAATGGCGAAAAAGTCCTGGTAGGCTTCGGTGGCAATAGAGCGATCATTCATCCAGTTCCGGACATTCTGGTAGGAAGCAATCGTTGATCCGTGCTCGTTTAGTGACGCCACAATCTTGTCCATGCCCTCCTTCCTCACTAATAGGCGTAAGCGGGCTTTCCAGGTTTGTTGCATCTCGCGTAGTTCCTCTGCGCGCTCCTTAAGGAGGCGGTCAGCTACGGGAACAACATAGTCGCCGCCACCGGCAGTACGCAGCAGGAGATACATGTCACGCTCGATCTGGCTATAAGGAATCTTCTTAATACGCTTATCACGCATTTCATTTAGATCAATGACTAGCACCTGCGCATTGCCGCCTGCTTCAACAAAAACGCCTTTGTCATCTTCGAGCACCAGTAGTTGCGCACGCACGCGTTCATGCTCGCCGTTTAGCGCCGACGCTCTCTTCGCTCGCTCTATCACGCTGTCGATGTCGGCGGCAAGTGGAATAACATCCTCGTCAAATAGTCCAAGATAATCTGAGGAATGTGTGATCTGCTGTGCCCTGTATGTGCCCCTCACTGGCGCCGCCAGAGCTGGCTCGTGCCGCCAGTTGACAGACATCCAGTCATAGCACAGCACATGGATATTCGGCGCGCGCGGTGCGCTAAAAACATACTTGGCTCGCCGGTACCAGGCGGGAGAGCCAACCACCACCAAATGGTCATACGTACCATTGCCACGCACATTACGTGGTACCAAAACCGGCCAGGCAGCAAAACTCGGCGCCGTCGCAATAGCTTCCCTTGTGATATGGACCAAACGAGATTCTGTGATCAGGATGCCAATGCTTATTCCGCTGGTTCCAGACGTCGCCAGATCGTTAGCAATTGACTGCAAACCCTCTAGCACGGGGTCACGGCCGGTTTCGGCGATTGTCTTAAGGGTAGCGACAAGTGCTCTCGCTGGCTCTTCAAGTGTGGGGTACATCAAGTGGCATCTGGCAAGGTGCTTTGTGGCCGCGACGTGACGTTGGCGCGAATAGCTCGCTAGAGAAGCGGCTGGCCATGGCGCTGCACATAAATCGAAACTGAAGCGCTTCAGTGGGCGGATGATTTCGCGCCACCAGGGATCGGTAATACGTTCTCCCAGCGCTTTCTCAAATTGATTCAGGGCGATGGTGAATTGGCCCAGAGCCGGAAAAGATAAAAACTGCGATGTAATGGATACTGTCCGGGCACAGGAGTAGACTTTACTTACCTGACCCAACGTAGGCTGAATCATGACACTCTGACCTCATATAGCATCACTTCTACGCCCGCAGGAACAACTGGTAAGTTCACACCAGGTTCCCGGTTAAGGCGCCGGTAATACTCCTGGTTCACTTGTTCGCTGGCTGCTTCAAACTGGGGTTCAGTTTGGTCGAGGACGATGACGGCGTGATTGCCTCTGGCTGCCTGGCGACGATTCAGGTAACTGAGACTGCCGTCAAAGATAACCATATGTGGGGCTTTTGCTTGCGCCAGGGTGTCGGTGCGCTCATTCCGGGACGGAAGCACTTGCGACCGGTAAGCGGTACCGCTGGCAAGCAAGCGCTTTGGCCGCAGAATATCTAGCAGCATTCCTTCTTTGTACTCGCGTTTGCCAGTCAAGATTCCTAAATGTGCGCTTTCTAGCTCCTCTTTGATTGCCGATACTTGCCCAATAACAAAGCAATCGTAACAGCTTTGGATGGTAAATGCGTCCACTGTATTTGCCAGCAATGCTGCAACGAGCGAGACTGTTTCTTGTCGCGTGCGTCCTTTTTGTTGCTCTGGAAGGGTGTATTGTTCCACTTCCAGTGGTTCGATTTGGTGGGCACGATCCTCTGGATAGTGCCTGACTGTCCCATGGCGAGAGTCTGTCTGGACTTTGAAATAGAGATTACCGTTGGATCGCAGAATTCCTTGGTAGATGCCTTTAAGCCGTCGTTTCTCCTCTCGAACGACAACAGGTTTGCCAGGTTTCCACTGCTGCATTCTGGCAATATGTTGAGCCCTGGTAGCACTGGGGTCGTGGTGAAGAACTGCGCGAGCCAATACGCAGCCAGCAGCAATCAATGCAGCGACATAAGCGCGGCTGGGCACGGCCAGTGCCATGATTAAACGGCCATTATCAAGTGGGCGCAATCCAGCAATGGTTCCTAGTTCAAGATAAAATTGTGCCCATTGCGGAAGTGGGACCCACCCCTCTCCTTCACGTGCATGTAGATTAGCCAGCCTTTGGTAGAACGCTTCTGTTGCACTTTTGTCGGGTAATTGAGCAACCATAAGCCTTGCAAAGCTTCCGTTAGCACGAGACGCCCTTCAAGGTCGCTGCAAAATGCGCAACGACCACTTCCGCTATTTGCCAGATCTAGAACACCTTTGTACCCCAAAACCTGAAGGTATGCTAGACTGTGCCCGCGCAAGTTACAGTGATGAACACATGGACTCCCCAAAATATTCCTCTGCTTTCGTTTTTCACCGGTGGTGGCCTGTTGGATATGGGCTTTGTAGACACAGGGTTTCCCGTGACCTGGCACAATGAATGCGATCCAAGCTTCATAGCCGGGTTCGAATTTGCTATCGCTAATCGCTATGGGCGAAAGAAAGCTTCAGCGACAGCGAAAATCCAGAATTGTACGCAGATCCAAGATGTTGCAGCTTCTGTCATTGAAACAGAAGCCTTTGGCCGCGATGGCAAGCCGGCCATATTTGGTATGATTGGCGGTCCCCCCTGCCCCGACTTTTCCTCAGCAGGCCGCCATAAGGGTAGAGAAGGGCTGAATGGCTTTCTGTCTGGCACCTATGTCGAAAGAATTCTGAGCCTGCAACCTACGTTCTTTGTGTTTGAAAACGTTCCTGGGTTACTGCGAACGGCCAAGCACAAGGCCTACCTCACTGAACTGCTGCAGAGACTAGAAGGCAATTATGCTGTTGATGTCAACATTCTCAACGCCTTGGATTTTGGTGTACCACAGGATCGCAACCGGGTTTTTATTGTTGGATTCCAACACGCTTGGCTAGAAAAGGAGCGTGGGCAGAGTATTGTTTCACAAGGTGAGAACTGGGACTCCATACTAGATGGCATAAAGCGGAAAATGTTCCATGATCCGCGCAGGGATTTCAGCGGGGTGAGCGAACATTGGTTTCCCTGGCCTCACGACGGTCGTTACTTCGCAGCAAAATGGGAATATGAGTGGCCCCAGACCTCGCCTTTGGGTGGCGATCCAGAGAAACCAGCCAAGATCCCGGACGAACTTATGGTTGGGAGCCACATAATGGACATCGACTATCTCGACTCTCTTCCCAACGGCCGTGACAGTTTCAAACCTCACAGCAAGAAGTTCTATACTGTTGCCGAAGGAGATGTGAAAGGGAAAAGTTTCAAACGGCTCCATCGCTGGCGCTACAGTCCCACAGCCGCCTACGGAAACAGAGAAGTTCACCTCCACCCCACCGAATACCGGCGATTGACTGTTCGCGAAGCCATGCGCATCCAGTCTGTCCGGACAACTATGCCCTGCCGGAGAAGATGACGTTAGGGAAAAAATTCAAGATTATTTCCAATGGTGTGCCAGTCACTCTGGCGAAGGTCCTCGCTGAGCAGATAGCGGCTTGTCTAAGCCCTGATTGGTCGCCAGATATATCACAATGACCGGTGCGCTTCCGCCAGAGAAGTGGGATGTAACAGGGTTTCAAAAGCAGTTACTGAGCTGGTTTGAGCAGGCAGGCCGGAAATTCCCCTGGCGCGAGACAGAAGACCCGTTCGCACTACTGGTCGCGGAGAAACTGCTACAGCAGACACAAGCTCGCGACGGCATCATTGCAGCCTACCAGACCCTGCTAGCAGCATATCCTTCCCCAAGGCCCTCGCTACGGCAAATTTGATCGATTTGGAAGCCATAATCCGGCCTCTTGGCCTTACCTATCGCGCGACTGAACTAAAGACAATGGCAGCCGAGATCTCCACCCGGCATGCGGGAACGATCCCTGGCGAACTTGCCAGTCTTATGGCACTCACTGGAGTAGGTGCGTACAGCGCGCGCGCCGTGTTGAGTTTTTCTTTTGGGCAAGATGTGGCCGTCGTCGATACCAATGTGGCCCGTATTTATTACCGTGTTTTTAGTATTACTGGCCAGGTACCGGCCAATCCGGCCCGTAATCGTGACTTGATCAACCTGGCTGCAGAGTTGTTGCCCCACGGCCTTCGCGAGAATTTAACTTTGCACTTCTAGACCTAGGGGCCTTGTATGCTCACCGAGACGCCGCATTGCATGGATTGCCCCGTGATGCAGCATTGCAGGTTTGGGGCACCTCAAGATACTTCCCTAGGGAATTCTTGAGTATGCAAGGTACCGGTGACACGATGTTATGGTTTTTTCGACCGACGCGGTAGGCAGGAGAAGCACGCAGGATATTGGTCATCCGCTCGCACTGCGCTGCCTGTCCGCGCCGCCGGCCGCGCCCCATCCCCTCTTTCCGCCTTGCCCCTGACGCCGCCCGCCCCCGCGCGCAGGCGCCCGCGCCTTTTTTTCTTCTTCTTCTCTCCCAGATGAATAGATCTGCATAATAGAAGAAGAAGAAAGATCTAAAACGCGCGCGCGTACGTGAACAACGTCCGAATTTACCGCCCCCGCGCCCTTTTCATCCGCCCGCCCGTCCCCGTCAACCGCCCGCCCGGAATATCTCCGTCCTGCAGTGCGTGGACTCCCTCCCATCCGTACGGAATATCTCCGTCCTGCAGCGCGCGCACTCCCTCCCATCCGCACGGAATAACGCCGTCCTGCCTCGCACGGCCCCTCTCCACTTGCCGCCGCGCTCTTCCCCTCGGCCGCCGCCGCGCAAACACGCCCTGGCTCCTCTTCCAGCTCCCCACGGCCGTCCGCATTCTCCCTATCCTGATCGGACATTATCCGCCCGCCGCCTCCCCTGCCGCGCCCGCCTTCAGCCTCCCGCTCCTCGCGCGCCACAATCCGCTCAATCACCACGTCCCAGCCGGCATCGCTCATACCCCAGCCAACGAGCCGGCCCTGATGCGCCACCAGGCCCACCGCCGCCATCCGCCGCAGCGCCTCGCTCACCGGCTTGTCGCTGTATCCCGTCGCCTCCTGCAAAGCCGCCGCCGTCAACGGCCGATCTCCAATAGCCAGCACCAGCAGGATACTGCTCTCCGCCCCCTTCAAAAACCGCGCCAACACGCCCAACGCCTCAAAATCCATCACAACCTCCCGTCACCCACTGTCCACTGTCCACGGTCCACTGCTCACTGCCCACCGCCCACCGCCCCCCTAAATATCAATATCCAGCTCCGCCCCCACCAGGTCCAGCACTGCGTCCCAATCCGGGCCCCCTTCCTCAATCAGGCTGGCGATGCGCGTGATCGTGCGCAGCCCCGTAAAAATAACCGGCACAACCGTCTTCACCGCCTCCGGATCAATATCCTCGCGCATCACATAAGCCACCAGGTGGCTCAGCAAATAGCGCGCCAGCACCAGCTCCCCTTCCAGCGACGGGCTCTGCATCTGCTCCAGGTCCGCCAGCGTCTCCGCGCGTATCGACGGCGCGTAAAAGCCATGCTTCAGCGCATTCTGGTTGCCCTTCGGCGCGCCCGCCCCCTTATTCCGCCCCGCGTGCGCCACGCACAGCGGCGGACTGGATCCGCGAATCGCCCACGCCCGGCACGCCTGGCCGCCCTTACTGACGACCGAACATCGCTTATACTCAGGTGTTTTATCCATACCCCCAATTTCGCCTCCTCCACTGCCCATGTCAAGCACCAAAAGGGATCAAAAGGAAGCAGCCCAAAATCGCCCCTCTCCGGACTGGCCCCAACCTCGGAATATCTCCGCATTCCAATCAACATGCCGCCCCCAACCAGGAAAAATCGATGATTGTTTCCCCGAAAAAAAATACAATTATCGATCGCGCCAGACCCCGCCCCCACGCTCAATCCCAATCCCATTCCCAATTCGCACGTCACCACTTCCTTGACACCCCACGCATTCCCCGTCTACACTGCCCAAGAACGCACACCAACATAGGGGGAAAGGCCGGCCGCCGCCGCGCCATACAAGCCGCCGCCGCCTGCACAACCCCGGGGGGATTTGCCATGTCACGCCGTCTGCGCCGCTTCTTCATCTCTCTCATCGCCCTACTCATCCTCGCCCTTAACAGCGCGCCGCCCCTCCCCGCCGCTCCCGCGAACGGCCTCCAACCCAATCTGCGTACAGGCGTTGTCACCGGCGTCAGCAGCGACGGCTGGACGACTGTTTCCCTCGACCATACCTACGCCTCCATGGTCGTCGTCGCCGGCGCCAATTACGACGCCGCCGCTCGCCCAGCCGTCGTGCGCGTCAGCAGCGCCGCCGGCAGCAGTTTCCAGCTGTCGCTCGATCGTCCTTTCAACGCCGCAGAGACCATCAGCGCTGATGTCCATTACATGGTCGTCGAAGAAGGCGCCTACACGGAAGCGGAGCACGGCGTGAAGATGGAGGCGGTCAAGGTCACCGCCACCGTAACCGATAGCGCCGGCAGCTGGGCCGGCCAGAGCCGCACATACGCCAACAGCTACACTGCCCCCGTCGTCGTCGGCCAGGTGATGTCCTCCAACGACGAGTGGTCCACCTTCTGGGCCTCTGGCGCGGCGCCCGGCGACCCTCCCTCCAACGCCGCCTTCTCCGCCGGCAAGATGGTCGGCGAAGACCCTGCCCCGACACGCGCCGCTGAAGAAATCGGCTACATTGTGATCGAAAGCGGCTCAGGCGCCACCGAAGGCCAGGACTATTATGCGGGAGTCGGCGCCGCCATCATTCACGGGATGGATGACACGCCGCCCTATGTCTACCTCTTAAGCGGGCTCCAGTCCGCGTCGGTGGCCATCACCAGCCCCAGCGGCATGGACGATGACAACGGCGGCTGGCCCGTAATCTATGGCGACGACCCACTCACGGCCACCAGCCTGAATTTGGCCATCGACGAGGACCAGAAGAACGACACCGAGCGCAGCCACTCCGCCGAACAGGCAGCCTACATCGTCTTCGGCACAGCCGGCGTCACCAATCTCGACCTGAAAGAGATCAGGGCCGCCGCCGCTCCCTCCCGGCCCGCCCCCATCGCCCTCTTCCTGGGCACGCTGTGCGCCGCCGCTGCGGCCGTTTTCCTTAGTCGAACCGCGGGCAAAACGAAAGATACAAAACTCTAGCCCCCGCCACATGTTGTATACTATAGCTGGTGGGAAAAATGGTGGGAACCGCTCACAACTGCAGCATAAACAACAAGAACATGTTTCAACATGTTTGCTCTTCTAGCCGCCGAATCCACCCGCCAGGGAGCTAAAAATGCATACAAAAAAATTCATCCTCAGCCTGCTGGCCCTGCTCGCCCTCACCCTCTTCCTCCCCGCCTGCGCGCGCAGCGCGGGAGCCCCGCCCGCTGAACCGGCCCCGGCGGAGCCCGTCCAAGAACCATCCGCACCGCAAACCGTCCTCGCCGCGCGCCGCGCCGTGCTCAACTTCCTGCGCCAAAGCGCCAACGAATGCGTCCCCCCGCCCGGCGTTATCTGGCAAGATCAGCCCGGCCCCGCCCCTGAGGGTTTCGACGTCTACCGCTACGACAGCGAAGGCTGCGCTATGACCATCTCCTACCCCCTGCCCGAAACGGCCGCTACTCTCTATCACGTCACCCTGCACAACAACATCACCGGCTTCTGCTGGCAGGCCAACGTCGACGCCGGGGGCCAGGTCGTGCAGACAGGAACGGCCGCCGGCCTCCTGCCCGCCCTCACCAACGCCGCCGCCGCCTACTGCCAGGAGCAGGGCGGCGTCTACCAGGAGCAGGACCAGGAAGACGGCGTGCGCTGCGGCCTCTGCCTCTTCGCGGACGGCCAAAGCTGCAACGCCTGGGCCTACTTCCAGGGCATGTGTGGCCAAGAATAGATAACCGCCCAATCCCAGGGCTTTTCAGTAGTCGGAATAATTGCATAAAAAGACACCTTTTTTGGTAAGATGGAATTTGCCCAAACCAACAAACCAAAAAAGGTGACTCATGAAGCATATCATACTGGAAGCGAGAGACACAGACGCTATTGCCTTCAACGTAGCGGATTTAGCGGCCCGCTTGGAAGAATTGACCGATACGCGCGATAAACGGGGCAAGATCTATCCTTTGGGCATGTTATTAACTCTGATCATTCTGGCCAAACTGGCCGGAGAAGACAAACCGTTCGGCATTGCGCAGTGGATTAGACTGCGCTGTAATGCTTTTGTGGAGCTGTTTGGCTGCAGACACAAGCGAATGCCTTGCCTCAACAGCATTCGCTGGGTGTTGCAGGAGATAGTTTATCTGGACGAGTTAGAGCAGATCTTCACCCGCTATTTGCATGATACCTATGGTGGCCAGGAAAGCCAGTTGATCAGCATTGACGGTAAAACGATGCGTGGGACGATTCCCAAAGGTGAGAGTCAAGGCGTTCATCTCCTTGCTGCTTACTTACCAGAAGAAGGTGTCGTCTTAAAACAGATCGAGGTCGGCGCCAAAGAAAACGAGATTGTCGCGGCTCCGCAATTGATTGAGGGACTGTACTTGAAAAACAAGGTGGTCTGTGGTGATGCGATGCAAACCCAACGTGAACTTTCAGTCGACATCCTGGCTAAGGGCGGGGATTACCTATGGTTGCTCAAAGAAAATCAGCACAACTTGCTCGACGATGTACAACGATTTTTTGAGCCACCCCAGCGGAGTTCCGGCTGGACTTTGCCGGAATTACCTCGCTCAGTCGCCGGGAAGAGTAACAAAAGTCACGGTCGTTTGGAAAGGCGAACGCTGACCCTTATGGTTGACAGCGATGGCTTTCTGGACTGGCCGGGCGTGCAACAGGCCTTTCGAATAGAGCGCTACCGGCAACACCTACGCAGCGGCAAGGAAAACGTAGAAGTTGTTTATGGCATCACCAGTCGTGATCCTCAAACGAGCTCTGCGGCGCAGATGTTGTATTGGACACGTGCCTATTGGGGCATAGAAAATGGGTTACATTATCGTCGTGACGTGACACTACGTGAGGATGCGACGCGAATTTCACAAACGAAATTAGCCAAAGTACTGGCCACCATCAACAACCTGATTATCGCCATTGCTCAAAAGCTCAACTATTCAAATCTTGCCGAAGCCCGGCGCGTCTTTGATGCTGGCATTGCGATGCAGCTTCGGTGATGTTGGCCGACTACTGAAAAGCCCTGCGCCCAATCCCAAATCCCTTGACTTGTCCCAGCCCCCATGCTACGATACTCGCTGGCGCCGCTTGGCGACAATTAGTGTGAGTGAGAGACAAGAATGACAAACCTGCTCAACGTAACATTCTTTGCTATCTCGGGAGACGATGTCTCACCTTGTCGGAGTGCGCCTGCAACCTGATCTTTTTCGCTTCCTTACGGAACCCAAAGGCCGCAGCGCACGAAAGTGACTGCGGCCTTTTTTATTGGGACGCGCGGATTTGGGATTGCGGACAACGGATTTGAAACTCCCTTCCCACCCCTCATCCCCTGATCCTGTAGAAGGGCAACCTTGCAATCTTGCCACCTGGTATTAACTATGACTGAAACAACACCCTACGAAAACGACTACGATCTCAAAGATGCCGTCACCGAAAACCGGCTGGCCGGTTTGTGGCGCCTGCTCAATGGTTACAAAGGCCTCTTCGCGGCCGCCACCGTGGCCATCGGCCTCGCCGCCGTCGCCCAGGTGGGCACCTTCTACCTTATTCGCTACTTCACTGACGAGGTCTTGGGCAGCGATGAGCTGGTGCGGCAGCTCATCTGGGTCGCTTTGGGCATCCTCTTTCTCGCCCTGCTGCAAGGCACCTTCACCTTCCTCAGCGGCCGTTGGGCGGCCAAGGCCGCGGAAGGCGTGACCATTCACCTGCGTGACTATCTCTACGACCATATCCAGCGCCTCTCCTTCTCCTACCACAGCCGCACGTCGACCGGCGAGCTCATCCAGCGCGCCACCTCCGACGTCGACGCCGTGCGCCGCTTCTACGCTGAGCAGGCGATCGGCCTAGGGCGCATCGTGCTCCTTTTCCTCGTCAACTTCACCGCCCTGCTGCTCTTGAACTGGCAGCTGGCGCTCGTCTCCGTCATCGTCGTGCCCATCCTGCTCCTCGTCTCCATCCTCTTCTTCGGCAAGATCGCCGAACGCTACGAGGCCTTCCAGGAACAGGAAGCGATCCTGTCCACGACGCTGCAAGAGAACCTCACGGCCGTGCGCGTCGTGCGCGCCTTCGCCCGCCAGGCGTATGAAGAAGAGAAGTTCGAGGCCGACAATATCGAGAAATACCGCCGCGGCAAGAAGCTGCTGCTCATGCACGCCGTCTACTGGCCCTCCACCGATCTCCTCGTCGGCGCCCAGCTGCTGGTCGGCTACTTCGTGGCCGCGACCATGACCATCAACGGCACGATCACGCTCGGCACCTATCTCGCCTACCTGGGCATCCTTACCTGGCTGCTCTGGCCCATGCGCAATTTGGGCCGCCTCATCGTCGAAGGCACGCGCGGCATGGTTTCCTACAGCCGCGTGGCCGAGATCATCCGCGAGGATGTGGAGCCGCTGACCGAAGGCAGCTACCGCCCCGACGGCCCCGTGCGCGGCGACATACGCTTCGACGATGTCTGCTTCCTCTATGAAGACGAGAAGCAGGACCCCGACGCCCCTGTGCTCAACGATGTCAGCTTCCAGGTCGGCGCCGGCCAGTCGGTCGCCCTCATCGGCGGCACCGGATCGGGCAAGACCTCGCTCGTCAACCTGCTGCCCCGCTTCTATGACTACAGCGCGGGCAGCATCACCATCGACGGCGTGGAGCTGCGCGACTACCCGCGCATCTACCTGCGCGAGAACATGGGCATTGTCCAGCAGGAGCCCTTCCTTTTCTCCCGCTCCATTCGCGACAACATCACCTACGGCGTGCAGCGCGAGGTCAGCGACGAAGAGATCGCCGCCGCCGCGCGCGCCGCGGCGATTCACGACGTGATTCTCACCTTCCCCAAGGGGTACAACACCCTGGTCGGCGAGCGCGGTGTGACCCTCTCCGGCGGCCAGAAGCAGCGCCTGACCCTGGCGCGCACCATCCTCAAGGATCCGCAAATCTTGATCCTCGATGACGCCACCTCCTCCGTGGATACGGAGACGGAAGGCGCGATCCGCGAGGCGCTGACGCAGCTTATGCCCGGGCGCACGACCTTTATCATCGCCCACCGCATCCAGACGGTGATGGATGCCGACTTAATCCTCGTCCTTGAAGACGGCCGCATTATGCAGAGCGGAACGCACGAAGCGCTCCTCGCCGAAGAAGAGGGCGCCTATAAACGAATCTATGAACTACAGGCGCAGATTGAAGACGATCTCGAAAACGAGCTCTCAGCCCTCAGCGAGCCGGCAGCCCACTGATTTGGCCACGCTGCAACTCTGCCACCCTGATTAACAAATCAACAATGAGCAAATCGCTACTAATTATTCACCCGGTGACCTATGTCAGAACATTACTTTGAAGAAGAAGAATTCGAAAGCCAATTCAACGGGCAGACGATCCGGCGTATCTTGCAGCAGGCGAAGCCCCATTGGCAGCTGCTCGCCGGCTTCCTGGTCACGATCATCACCGTGGCGCTCGTTGATGCCGTCTTCACCTATCTGAGCAAGCTGATCATCGACAACGCCATCGTGCCCGGCGACAGCGCGGCGCTGGTGCGCTACCTCACCATCTACGGCCTGCTCATCCTTGTCCAGGCCACGTGCGTGTTCCTGTTCATCTACCTCACGGGCATCCTCGGCGAGCGCATCCGCTACGATCTGCGCAAGAACCTCTTCAACCACCTGCAGGAGCTGTCGTTCTCCTATTTCGACCGCACGCCGGTGGGCTGGATCATTTCGCGCGTCACCTCAGACACGGAACGCATCGCCGAACTGGTGACCTGGGGCCTGCTCGATGTCACCTGGGGCATGACCAGCGTCACCATCTCCATGATCTTCATGTTTCTCATCAACTGGCGGCTCGCCCTGATAATCCTGCTCCTGCTGCCGCTGCTGATCATCGTCGCCGTCCAGTTCCAGCGGCGCATCCTCGGCGAGTTTCGCCACGTGCGGCGCATCAACAGCCAGATCACAGGCGCCTACAATGAGAATATCAGCGGCGTGCGCGTGACCAAGGCCCTCGCCCGCGAGCAGCGCGATCTGATGGAGTTCCAGGATCTCTCCAGCGATATGTACCAGGCCTCCTACCGCGCCTCCTGGCTCTCAGCCCTCTTCCTGCCCATCGTGCAGCTGCTCACCGCCTTCGGGGTGGCGGCCACGGTGCTCTTCGGCGGCCTGCAGGTGAACAGCGGCACGATGACCATCGGCGAGATCCAGGCCTTCATCGCCTATATCACCTTCATGATGTGGCCCGTGCAGGAAATGGCGCGCGTCTTCGCCCAGATGCAGCAGTCGATCGCCTCCGCCGAACGCGTCTTCTCCCTCGAAGACGCCGTGCCCGATATCGTGGACAAGGCAAACGCGCAGGCGCCGGACGCGATCCGCGGCGACATCCTCTTTGAGGACGTGGAGTTCTACTATGAAGAGGGTAAACCCGTGCTCCAGGATTTCAACCTGCGTGTCCATCAGGGAGAGACGGTCGCCCTCGTTGGCCCCACCGGCGGCGGCAAATCAACCATCGTCAACTTACTCTGCCGCTTCTACGAGCCCAAAAACGGCCGTGTGCTGCTCAACGGCAGCGACTACACCGATCTCACGCAGCAGGCGATCCAGTCCCGCGTGGGCATGGTCCTGCAGACGCCCCACCTCTTCTCCGGCACCATCCGCGAGAATTTGCGCTACGGCAATTTAGCGGCCACGGACGAAGAGATCGAGGCCGCGGCCAGGCTGGCCGGCGCGCACACCTTCATCATGGCCCTCGAACATGGCTACGAGGAGGACGTGGGCGAGGGCGGCAACCTGCTCTCCGTCGGCCAGAAGCAGCTCCTCAGCCTGGCGCGCGCCATCCTCTCCGAGCCCGATATCTTCATTATGGACGAGGCGACGAGTTCCGTGGACACGCTGACCGAGGCCCTGATCCAGCAGGGTATGGAAGCGGTCATGGAAGGGCGCACAAGCTTCATCATCGCCCACCGGCTGAGCACGATCAAGCGCGCCGACCGTATCCTCGTCATCGAAAACGGCCGTATCAGCGAGTCCGGCACGCACGGCGAGCTGATACGCGAGCGCGGGCATTACTACAACCTCTACACCAACCAGTTCCGCCGCGAACGCGAAGCGGCGTATGGGGAACTGGCGGTGGCCGAGTGAGAATGATCAATGATGAATAGAGAATAGGGCCCGCTCATAGTGCCCAATTCATTGGGCGCCTGCCGGATGAATCCCTTACTGCGAATGCGCCTGATCCTCAAAAAAATCGACAACGCCCGTTTCCAGGTTGTATTCCGCGCCCGTGATGCGCAGGCCGTCGTTTTGAATAAGCCCCTCCAGGAGGGGGGAGGCGTGGCGCAGCTGGTTGGCTGAGGCGCGGATGTTGGCGCGCACAGCGTGCCGCAGTAGGGCCTGAGGATCGTGGCGCAGGTCCGTTTCCAGCAGCGTTTCCACGGACGGCCGTATGCGGCTGACGATGGAGGTCAAGTTCGGCGAGCGCTCCCCCGCGCCCCGCTGCAGTTCCTCCAACGTGGCTCCCACGGCGCCGCAGCTGGTATGGCCGAGCACGAGCACGAGGCGCGTGCCGAACTTTTCGGCGGCGAACTCCACGCTGCCTACCAGAGAAGGGGCGACGACGTTGCCCGCCACGCGGATCACGAAAAGGTCGCCCAACCCCTGGTCAAAGAGGATCTCGGCCGGCGCCCGCGAGTCGGAGCAGCCGAGAATGATCGCGAACGGCTCCTGCCCGGCGAGTAACTCTTGCCGGCGGTCGTGCGTCGTGCGCGAAGGGTGATCGTTCAAATCAGCGACGAAACGCCTATTCCCTTCACGCAGACGCGCCACTGCTTCTTCTGCCGAGATCATCGCCGCCCTAGTCGATGGCGATCATCACATTGGAGGCCTTGACCATGACGTAGACCTCTTTGCCCTCCGCCAGATCGAGACGCTGGCAGGAGCTGCTGGTGATGATCGACGTCATTTCGATGCCCGGGGCGATCTCGACAATCACCTCGTCATTGACCGCGCCCTCTTTGATCGCTTTGACCGTTCCTTTGATGACATTACGCGCGCTTAACTGCATGGGTATACTCCTTTTATTGCTGTCCTTGGAAGCTCCCGTAGACATAGATAATGAACTGCCTTAATTGTAGGACAGGGTGGGTGGAGGTGGCAAGGAGCGGGACAGGCCCTCACGGCTTCCCAAAGCCGTTGTTGTCACCGGCATGCGCGACTAAGCAGATAGGCCGCTGGCAGCGCCCTGCACAGCAGAGACGCCTTCTGCCCACTCGCTTGTAACGCGGTGCAGAGCAACCTGCTTGTCGCTCACGGCGCTGCGCGAAACATGCCGTTCAATGGTGGCGCTGACCACCCCAATTGGTTTCTCGTGGCGGTGTGTTGTGCACCCCACCTATCGACAAAGTGACAGATGGCACTATCTTTGTAAAAGCCGTTCTGCTAAACTGTTCGTGAGGGAATATGCCTCGTGAAGCAACCTGCAGTGAGAGATCAGCAGGCGCTCAGGGAAGAGCCGGGAAGGGAATACATCGCAGCCACACGGGAAACCCTGTCCACAACTTGAACGCCAAAGGAGAAAATGGCATGTCTATCAGGTTACTGCGAGAAGGCCGCAGCGGGTTGAGCACGGCCGTTTTGGGATTGAGTTTTCTGTTGATCGTCGCTTTCTTACGCCCGACTGGGGCGGCCCAATCAGCGGACGCGCCGGTAGGTTCACCCGTGCCGGCGGTCGCGGCCCAAAGTGGGGGCGGGCGCCTCAGTTACACGATACACCATTACTATGACGGCACGTGGTACACGGGTATTTCTCTGGCCGACATGAATTACGATGGTGTTTTTGAAGTGCTCATCGGCAATCGTGATTCAAGCGCGCTTGAGATCTATCGTTACGAACCGCAGGCCAGGTCGCTGGCCTTCCTGGACAGCATCGCATTTCCGTACCATATTCACGATATCAAGGCGGCTGATTTCGACCATGATGGCGACATGGATATCGCCGTCGGGCTGCGGGACTATGGTCTCTATTACGTGACGAACAGCGGGTCGCCCGGGACGATCGGCAGTTGGAGCGTTGAAGAAATTGACGGGCACTATTCGTGGCAGGTGCTGGTAGAAGACTTTGACGGGGATGGCAACCTCGATATCTTCCATGGCGCCGATTATGGTCCGATTAAGACTTGGTATGGCGATGGGGCAGGCGGGTTTGTGGCCGGCGCCGGAGTTGAGGATCCGGCGACGGACATGCGTTTCCCGCGGGGATTTGGCGCCGCCGATCTGAATGGGGATGAGCAGCTTGACCTGATCGGCGTTGACGGCAGTTTCCTGCGCGCTTTCCTGAACCCGGGCGATCGCAGCAGCGACTGGACATCCGCCGGTCCGGGTGACGCTATAGGCAATTATCCCTGCTGCGATAAGAAGTGGTTGATGGCTGACGTAAGCCCCTCCGCGGGGGATCTTGACGGGAACGGCGTCGCGGACCAGGTGGCTAGTTTGCATAACCGGCCTTCAGGTGCGAACACAGTCATGATCTTCAAAGGCAGTTACGCCGATGGCTCCCTGGTCTGGTCAGAGGTTGTGCTGGATACGATCAAGGGCGTCGGCCAGGCGGCGCATACCGGCGTCGCCGATCTGGACAGGGATGGCAATCTTGATGTTCATGTCGGCGGCGGAGAAAAGTTTGACGGATTGTACGTCTATCTTGGCAATGGCAGGGGGGGATTCACGCCGCAGAAAGTGGAGTTGGATCACGGCGTGGGCGGCATGAACAGCTTCGCTGTGGGCGACGTAAACGGTGACGGCGCCCCGGACATCGTCACCACGCCGTACACGGCAGGCAACGGTGAAAAGTCCGGCTTCGAGGTGTTGTTTGGAAGCGTCAACCAGCCTCTTCTGACCAGCAATCAGCTAACCCGCGTCTCGACGACTGTGTTTGGTGGCCAGCGCATGGATGATTCCTGGATGCCAGCCATTTCCCCCGATGGCCGCTACATCACGTTTACGGGTGATGGCTGGGTGGACGAAAGTCTTGACCCTGATTATTTTAACCATCACCTCTTCATGAAGGATCTACAGACAGACGATTACACGGTCGTCGCCGGCAGTGGAGTTAATTCTGATTTTTTTGCTAATTCGGTGGTATCGCGAAACGGCTTGTTTGTGGCCAATGAACATTACGATATAGACGCTCCTGAGCCGCAGGGCATTGTGCTCCATGATATCGAGCAGAATAAGCAATTCTACATCGCTCGTAATGAGGAGCTTCTTAGCCCCGCCATATCTGACGACGGGGAGGTGGTTGCTTTTGAATTCTCTGAAGACAACCTGGTCAGCGAGGATAGCAACGGCTACCGGGATGTTTTTGTCTATGACCACGGTGAAGGCAAGATCAAGATAGTTTCTATGACGGACAGCGGGGGCCAGATCATTTATGGTGACGGTGATTCATATGAACCCTCTATATCAGCTGACGGCCGCTACGTGGCCTTCAAGTCTGTGGCCGGCAACCTGGTCGGCGACCAATGTGAAGTGTACGAGGATTGCAGTTACGCGCTTGTTCACGATCGCCAGACAGGCCAGACCACACTGGTTGATAAGGCCTTCGACAACCTTGAATATTACCTGAGCGTGTACGCTCCTGTTATCTCGCCTGACGGGGAGTACGTGGCTTATGGCGTACTATGCACCACGAATGAGCCGCAAGAATGTCCCAGCGGCATCGTGGTAAAGGAGTGGCAAAGCGGTGTTGAGTGGATGATCGAATATGATGGCAGCCATCTCCGGGTTCATGATATTGCGATCTCGAACGGCGGCGATTTTGTGGCTTTTCTCCATGGCACCCGCCAGGTCTATCTTTATAACCACCATAAAGAGGAGCTTCGCCTGATTTCGGTGAGCCCGGAGGGTGTCCCGGGTAATAACCATTCGGACCGGATCACTGTGTCCGCCGACGGCCGCTACGTAGCTTTTGAATCGGAAGCAAGCAATTTGGTCGATAGTGACACGAATGAGAGCAAAGATGTTTTCGTATACGATCGCCTGGTGCACGACGGTCTGCTCAGCAATCCGGAAGGGTTGGTCAGCGCGGGCGAATACCACAGCTGCGGGCTTACGCCCAGCGGCAGCGCCGGCTGCTGGGGCGCCGCGCTTGAGGCGGATGACCACGGGCAGGCGCAGGACCAGGTTGGACCCTACAGCGAGATTGGCGCCGGCGCGATTCACAGCTGTGGGCTGCGTCCCGACGGCCGTGTTGACTGCTGGGGCACTCAGGAATGGTACGGGCAGGGAGCAGGCCACGCCGGGCCGTTCAACCATCTCAGCGTGGGCGGCAACCATAACTGCGGTTTATTTGCGGACGGCAGCGTAGAGTGCTGGGGTGGAAACTGGGCCGGGCAAGCGGACGGCAAGGCCAGCCCCTACGTGCAGGTCAGCGCCGGATGGGACCATACCTGCGGCCTGACACCTGTCGGGGTGATTGAGTGTTGGGGTGCGAACGATTTTGGACAGAGCGAAGCATGGCCGGGCCGTTTGCCCAGGTGAGCGCCGGCTTTGGTTATACCTGCGGCCTCAAACTCGACGGCAGTGTAGGGTGCTGGGGTTGGAATGGGGACGGACAGGCAGAGGATGGCAGCGGCCCCTACGTGCAGGTGAGCGCCGGCGGGCGCCATACCTGCGGCCTCATGGGGTCGGGCGCCGTCGAGTGCTGGGGGTTCAACAAGGATGGACAGGCGGACTATCACAGCGGACCTTACGTGCAGGTCAGCGCTGGAGGCACCTGGATGGGTGGACCAGATCGCTGGGGCCACACCTGCGGGTTGAGGGTTGATGGGGGCATCGACTGCTGGGGCAGCAATCAAGATGGGCAGAGTGACGCGCCGGCCGGGCTCTTCGGTCCCTACGCGCCGGATAGGACCCCGGTTGTCGGCGCCGGCGGTAGCCATACCTGTGCCCTAAGGCATGATGGAGCTATCTACTGCTGGGGCGACAGCCAAGCGCAGAAAACGGCCGTGCAAGATGTTCAGGAGGGCCCCTTTAAGGCATTTGATGCCGGACTTGACCACACCTGCGGCCTGACGCCAGTTGGCCAGGCGATCTGTTGGGGCGCTAATGACTTTGGACAGGCCGATGGCAAGAGCGGCCCCTTCCGCCAGGTGTCCGCGGGCTCGAACTACAACTGCGGGCTGAAGCTGGACGGCAGTATTGCGTGTTGGGCCGGAGACAATGACTGGGGCGAAACGGCCGGCCAAACAGGCCCATTCACACAGGTCTCCTCAGGAACGAATCACAACTGTGCGTTGAAGTCGGACGGAAGCGTGTTTTGTTGGGGGAAAAATAAACAGGGCCAGGCGGATTATCCCACTGGCGTCTTCCAGCAGATCAGCGCGGGCGGCGACCATGCCTGTGCACTCAAGCCGGGTGGTGATATCGACTGCTGGGGCAGCAACAGCTATGGCCAGGCGGAAGATTGGGCCGGCCTCTACCGGCAGGTCAGCGCGGGCGCGTATCACAACTGCGCTCTGACAAACAGTGGACGCGTCAAGTGCTGGGGACGTAATAACTACGGCCAGGCGGAAGACAAGGCTGGACCTTTCGCGCAGGTCAGCGCGGGACAGTTCCACACCTGCGCATGGAAAGAGAGCGGCGTTGTGCAATGCTGGGGAGATAACCAACACGGTCAGTCAGAAAACCAGGAAGGTTCCTTCGGTTCCTATCGGGCGCCGATCTGGCTGCCGATGGTAATACGTAATTGAATGGTATCAGTGAGGGCAGCCGATCTTCGCCTAAGAGGATCGGTGCCGGTGCATCGCCCGCTCGTCATACAGAATTAGAGAGAGCTGGAGAAAATAGCTGCAATACGCGCAGCGCGCGCAGCGTGTTCCAGCGGCTGGGACCGCCCGTTTTTTCCATGTCGAAATGAGTCTGGCCGGGATGTTTGGCCTGCACCGGCCAACGGCCGTCTTTGCGCCGCTTCTGCAACAGCACGTCCAGCGCATCCTGCATGCGCGGGTCGTAGTCGATGCCCGCGTCCACGAAAGTAAACCAGGGCGCGCAGGATGTCGTAATACCAGCGGCTGGGATAGGAGAGCATCAGAAAGTTCTTGTTGATGATCGCGCCCGTATGGTCGGAGCGAAAAAGGCGGTGCTGCAGGACGAATTCGCGCGAATCGGCGGCCGTGCGCTGCAACTCCGCCAGACGGTAGGTATAGCCGTTGGCCGCGTATTCGTGGAGGCCTTCCAGCATAGAGATGGTGGAGTGCAGCGAGCTGTGCACCGCGCCGCTGCGATTCTTGCGGCAGTTGAAGCCGCCGTCCGGCATCTGCTGCGCGAGGACGAAATCAATGACAGCGTGCAGCGCGTCCTCCTCGGCCTGGAAATAGCAGGCGTATGTGAGGAACATACCGTTCACGCAGATATCGCTTTCTTTGATCGTCTTTCCGGGATTGATCCCACCATCCTCCGCCTGGTTGCCGGTCAGGATTAGCTGGATCGTTTCGTGCGCGGTGGCGTGGTCGGGCGGCAGGTTGAGATAGCGCAGATCGAGCAGCGTGTAGTGAGACGAAATCCACTTCGGCTGGTAGAAGCCCTGGCCCCAATGGCCGGTCTCCTGGCGCGCCGCTAAAAAGCGCGCGCCCCAACCTTCCGTGGGGATGCGCGCTTGCAGGGCGGGATCGGGTGTGCCCAGCAGGTCGCGCCCCGCCTGGTACCGGATGGACACGTCCCCTTCCAGAAGCCACTGCAGAAGCTGTTCGTCATTCATCTCGCCCACCTTTTCTGTCCAGTATAGCGCAGAATTGGCAGCGCTGGAGAGGCTGCCCGCCTCTTTCGCCTGGACGTGGGGAATCAGACGTGCTGGTCGATGAGGATAGGGTTGCCGTCGGGATCGATGACCATGAAGCTGGCCGGCCCAGTCGTCGACTCGTCCGCCTCGCTGGCGATCTCCACCCCCTCCGCCTTCAACTGCCGCTGTAAGTCGCGCACATCGGTGAAAGAGTCAAGAGGCCGGCTCTCCTGGTCCCAGCCGGGATTGAAAGTCAGGATATTGTCCTCGAACATGCCCTGGAAAAGGCCGATGACGTGCGCGCCGTTTTTCATGATCAGCCAATTTTGCGCGGCATCGCCGTGAAAAACTTCAAAGCCCAGCTTTTCATAGAAAGCCTGAGACGCCGCCAGATCCTTGACCGCCAAGCTAATCGAAAATGCACCCAGTTCCATGACTGCCTCCTGTTATTGTCTAAGGGGTTAGTAGACCAATGGTTACCGGTTACATTGTAAGTCAAGGCGCTTTCTTGCGTGGAGAAGTCGGGCAAATTCACAGGAAGGCGCTGCCTCGTAGAGAATCAGCCGATGATCAGCGTATGGAGGACCGCCGTATCATTTAGGCGTTGAGGGCGTCGAGTAAGGCGCGCGCCGCTGCATAGCCGGAAACGGCCGCCCCTTCCACATTGGCGCCGCCAAAGGCATCCCCTGCAAAAGCGAGCGGCGGCGATCCGGGAAGAAAGAGCGCTGGCCCGGCATAGGTCGTCCTTGGCTGGCTGTAGCGCCAGCGATGGATCTGCCAGTCAATCACTTCCTCGTCCAGCCAGGGAGAGGCCGCATCGAGCAGCTTCGAAGCGAGGATGATGGCGTTTGTGCGCCAATGTTTTTCGCTGTACTCAGGCGTGGCGTGAATCGTGATTGTCTGCGCGCCGGGCGAAATCCCTTTCTGGTGATTGTCAGCGATCCAGGCGATGGGGCCTTCTGCAAAGCGCAGGCCGCCGGGGGCGGGCAAACGGCTGGGGCCGGCGAAAACGGCGACCAGGGCCAGGCAGGGATTGTAGGTTATCTGCTCGAGATCTTCTTTGATCGCCTGTGGAAGAACGACCTGGCCCGCTTCCAGCAGCGCCAGGGACTGCGGCACGGGCGGTGTCAGCAGCAGAGCCCGGCCGCTGAATGCTGCGCCCGCTTGGGTTTCCACGCACCAGCGCTTGTTCTCTTGCGAAACAGCTGACACGCGTGTTTGCAAGCGTACATCAAGCGTTTCGGCCAGGTGTTTGGGCACGGCCGTCATGCCCTTCATGCCCCGGTAGCGTGGATATCCGTTTGCCGGGCCGGCTTCCGTGGTTGTGGCAAAGCCATGCGCCCATTCCCCAACCAATCCCGCTTCCTGCCATTCCGCCACGCCTTGGGCGAAAGTCTGATCACGCACGGTGAAATACTGCGCGCCATGATCCGCCCGGCCGTTGTGCAGACGGCGTGTGGCCATACGGCCGCCGACGCCGCGCGCCTTGTCCAGAAGAAGGACCGGCTGCCCGGCCTCCTCCAATAAACGGGCGGCGGAAAGGCCCGCCATCCCTGCGCCGATGATGATGAGTGGATCAGTTGCATTCCGTGTCATGGATCACCATTCGCTTCTGCTGCTAAATTTACAGCGCCAGGATACCTCTTTGCCCATTCTCAAACTGGGTGACTATGGCCCGTGCAACCATCTGCGCTGGTTTGGCGCCGGCGGGCATTTTAAAGGGTGCATTTTCCCAAAAACGAGTGTCTACCGCGCCCGGTTTCACGAGGGTGAAATTAATCTTGCGGTTTTCTTTTTGCACTATTTCTACCAGTGGTTCCAATCCCGCCTTGGCTGCCGCATAAGCGCCCATTTTGGGCAAAATGAGGTGGTCCACATAGGCGCCGATGAAGACGGCCTGTCCGCCTTCTTTCATGAGGTGCACCGTCCGGCTGATGGTCGAGAAGGCGCCATTCAGGTTAGAATTGAGAACGGCCGACCAGGTATCAACGCTCATCTTGCTCAGCCGCTCGGCCCCCATCTCCCCGGCGGCGTAGACCCACAAATCGAGGCCGTCTGTCTGTTGGGCGATGTCCACAGCGATGTCGCGGATGCTGTTTTCGTCTGCAGCTTCAAACGCGTAGCGTTCAAAAACCGCATCAGGGATATCGTCTATGCTGCGTGACGCGGCGTAAATGCGCCATCCGGCAGCGCTCAGATCGTCAATCAGGGCGCTGCCTATCCCGCCGGTCGCGCCCCAAATCAGTGCCTCAGGCATCTTTTTCCTCCAGAGCTGTTCGCTTACTCATTTGCTGATAGATAGCCATGCTCCAACAGGGTAAGCGCTGCTTGCGCCGCCTGAGCTCCGTAATAGCTGCCGCTGATTTCTTTGACGTCGTTGACCAGAACGAGAGCCACCTGGCCGTCCGTCAAGGGGGCGCGGTACGCCTCGTAAAGTGCCCCGTCCCAATCAGCAAGGATGAGGATGTGGTCCGCTGGATCCTCGCCCGCTGGAACTTCGCTTGCTGCTTCTTTGTAGGCGCTCTTTATAAATGCTTTCGCCGTCCCCCGCAGCAGGCGAGGCACAATACGCATATCGGCTATGCCGACAATCAACACCTGATCAGGGGAAGGGTAGATCTCCCTGACGGCGCGGGTTACGTTACCCACTTCCGCCGTGGTCTGGTAGCTGAGAAAAATCAGCAGGAGTGCGCCGGCCTGGCTTTGCAAGTCGACCGCTCGCCCGTTGACTTCGGCCGTCATGAAAAAGGGTGGGGCGGGTGTGCCATCGGGTAAAAACATTAACAACGTATCCTGCTACACCTCTGCGGTAAAACGTTCTTGATTCACTTCATCAAGCAGGGCGAGGATCTCGGCCGTGGACGGAATATCGTTCATGGCCTTTCCGTAATGGACATAGCGAGCGACGCCCTCTTTGTCGACCAGCACCTGAGCCGGCATCCGCCCAAACTTGAACAACTTTATTTCCTGGCCATACAGCTTGAGGACGCTGCCCTGCGGATCAGGTAGCCCGACAAAGGGCAAATCGTTCTCTTCAAAATAGCTGGCGAACTTATCCGCATTCTCCGGTCCGATAACCAAGACGGCCGTGTCTCGTTCCTTGAATTGTTCGCTGTCCTGGCGCAACTGCGCCATGTGCCCGCGGCAGAACGGTCACGTGAATCCGCGGTTGAAGACCAACAAGACGTTCTGACTGTCTTTGAAATCTGAAAGACTTACCCAATTTCCTTCGTAATCCTGCAAGGAAAAATCCGGCGCCGCGGAATGGAGACTTACTTTTGGCATGTTCTTGACTCCTACTCTCTATTTCGAAGGCGCCTGTTGAGCGCCTCCAACGTATTCTTGGCCACTTTCTGCCTGCTACTATAGACCATGGCTGCCCGATTGTCAATATATTGTCAATATTTTGTACATCTTTTAAGTAGATGATTAGTTTTGCCTTCCGCGCGAGGGGCGCCGCGCTGCTTTGCTGAGAGATCGCGAATGACCCTCTCGGCGCGCGACCGGCCGCCGCCACCGTGAGAATGTACAAAAACTATACAATACATTGACAAATATTTGAAATGCGTTATACTCTTCTGAGATATGAACAGACGGAGCGTGCACGGTGGTAGGGCAGAGCAGGATTTCCCGCGGCTTGAGCCGATTGCTGGGGGTAGTGGCCAAATTGCTGCCTGAAATGCTTATCGCTTGTGGACGCTGCTAAAGGAGCTTGCTACTTTGAGTGAAAAATGGACAACAGCCGATATGCCCGATTTGTCGGGCAAAAAAATGATTGTGACCGGTGCCAACAGCGGCGTCGGCTATGAAGCGGCCCGCGCCTTTGCTGAGAAAGGGGCGCACGTCGTTTTCGCCTGCCGCAGTCGTGAAAAAGCGGAAGCGGCAGTGGCTCACTTGCGCGAGCAGGCGCCGGCGGTTTCCGTGGAGATCATGCTCCTCGACCTCGCCGATCTGGGTTCGGTCACTGCCTTCGCGCAGCAGTACAATGCCCGGCACGGGCGCCTGGACATCCTTGTCAACAACGCCGGCGTCATGGCTATCCCTTATCGCCGGACGGCCGATGGCTTCGAAATGCAGTATGGGACCAATCACCTGGGCCATTTTGCGCTCACCGGTCAGCTGCTGGCGCTTCTTCTGGCGACAGCGGGCGCGCGCGTCGTCACCGTCAGCAGCAATCTGCATCGCACAGGGCAGATCAACTTCGATGATCTGCAAAGCAAGGAAAGCTATAACAAACGCGCTGCCTACAATCAAAGCAAACTAGCCAATCTGCTCTTTGCCTATGAGCTGCAGCGTAGGCTGGCGGGCGCCGGTCATGAAGTGATCAGCGTAGGCGCGCATCCTGGCTATTCGGCCACGAATCTGCAGTATGCAGGACCCAGCCTGGAACAGTCATCCCTGCAGCACGGCCTCATAAGTGTGGCTAACGCTCTTTTCGCTCAGAGCTCGGAGATGGGCGCTTTGCCGACCCTGTATGCAGCCACAGCGCCGGACGTGAACGGCTGCGACTACATTGGCCCCGGCGGATTCATACATATGCGCGGTTATCCGGTCAAGGAGCTGTCAAGCAAGGCATCGTATGAGGAGACGGCCGCGCGGCGCCTCTGGGCCATTTCCGAAGAGATGACAGGCGTGCGCTATGACGCGCTGGCAAAGACGCCGGTGACTGATTAAGTGAGCATTGGTAAGGTATCCAGGTATGTACAGGATGGATGAAACAGTAAAAGCAGAAGATCGTCGTACGCCCTTATACAATTTGAAGGCCGTGGTCAAGGAGACAGACCTCAAGCCCTCAACGATTCGCGCCTGGGAGCGACGATATGGCATGCCGCAGCCGCGGCGCACGATGGGCGGCCACCGCCAATATTCGCAGCGTGACATTGAAACGCTCAATTGGCTCGTTGCCCGCCAGCAAGAAGGGATGTCAATCAGCCATGCGGCCAAGCTGTGGCGGGTGTTGAACGAGGAGGGGCACGCGCCCACCTCTGATCTAAAATCCCATTCTGTAACGGGACCTCTGGCCGCGGCTGCGGCTCCTACCAGTGCGGAGATTGCAAAGCTGCGCCGCGAATGGATTGATGCTTGTCTGGCTTTTGATCGCATAGCAGCTGAACGGGTTCTGGTTCGCGCTTTCGCCCTCTTTCCTCCGGAAGTCGCCTGCGTGCAGCTGCTGCAGGCAGGCCTGTCGGAAATCGGTGAAGGCTGGTACCGGGGCGAGGTGACGATCCAGCAGGAGCATTTTGCTTCGGCCATGAGCGTGCAGCGCCTGGAGATATTGATCGCCGGCACGCCGCCGCCCACGCGCCCGGAGCGTATCATCGTCGCTTCGGCCGAAGATGATTTCCATGTATTTAGTCCCCTGCTGCTCACTTTCTTGTTGAGACGCCGTGGATTGGATGTCTTGTATATCGGCGCAGATATGCCTGTGGCCGCCCTGCGCGAGACGGCCGTTCAGGTAAAACCGCAGATGGTCATTGTCTCCGCGCAGACTTTGTCTACTGCTACCTCGCTTATCGACGCTGCCGCGGCCCTGGAAGGGGAAGAAACAGTTGTCGGCTATGGCGGCATCATCTTTAATATGATGCCGCAGCTACGGGAACGTATTGCCGCTCATTACCTCGGGCCCACCATTGAGGGGGCCGTGCCCGTCGTTGAGCGCTTGCTGCGCCAACCTGGCCCCCATGAAGCGCCCACCGTGCTTGATCAATCCTACAGTGTGGCCCTCAGACAATTCAAACAGCGGCGCTCACTTATTGAGGCCCATCTCTGGAACGCCTATATTTCTTCCGCAAGAAACACGGAAACCCTCGCGCAAATGAACCATGAATTGGCGGGCATTATCACCGCGGCGCTCATATTTGGTGACGAGGATATCCTGGGGCGAGAGTTGGCGTGGGACGACTATCTGATGAAGAATTACACGCTTTCGGAAGCGGAAGCGCACGAATATCTGGCCACCTATGCCCAGGCGGCGGAAATCCATCTGGATGGGCCCGCGCAGGTGATTGCTGACCGGCTGTTCAATCTGTCTGCAGAGTAGGGCTGCTTGCCCTCGCTGCTTACTTGTCCATTTGTTCCTTGACCCGGTATTTTACGATGCGGCTCACCAGATCGAAAGGAAGCGGTTCACCAAGAGGAAACTTGACGGTGCCCTTGGTGACCTCGTAGGGGGAGAGTTCTTCTCGGAAAGCATCAATGCCTGAGGGAGCCGGGTAAAAGCCAATGTGCTTCTTGTAGGCTGCAAAATGCACCAGGTTGCCGTTCAGTTTGAAAGTAGGAATCTGGTAGCTGATTACTTCTTCGGCTTCAGGCGCTGCCGCCCTAATGGTCCGCCGCAGCGCTTGCAGAACAGTCTGCACGTTTTCCGGAAACGTGCTGATATAGCCGTCAATTGTGGTCACCTGATTCTTCTTCTCACCCATCAAATCTGCCCTCCACCAACAGGCTGATGCTTGTTGGTTAATCTTCTTGCCGGTGCGCCATACGTTTCCAGGCTAAGCGCCCGGTCGCTGACGGTTTCTACTCGGTGCCGGCGTGTCTCAGGCCGGCGGGCACGGCCTCTTTTGCCGCGGCCCACTCATCTCCCGCGCCGCTTTCCGCCTGTTTCTCTTCCAGCGGTTGATTGGGCAGGATGAGGCGCACCAGGCGTTCAAAGGTGACGTAGCTCCAGGCCCAATTGACGAGAACAAGCAGGCGATTCCGATAGCCGACGAGCTGCATGATGTGTACGAGCAGCCAGATGAGCCAGGCGGAAAAGCCGGTAAACGCTTTGCCGGAGATGTCGGCGACAGCCGCGTTGCGGCCGATCACGGCCATTGACCCTTTGTCGCGATAGCTGAAAGGCTGTAAGGCTTCTCCCGCAATTTGGCGCAGGATATTGCGCGCCGCCGCTTCTCCCTGCTGCATGGCAACCTGGGCCACCATGGGCAGCACAGTGCCTTCCTGCTCAAAGGCGGCCAAATCGCCGGCAATATAGACGTTTAGATCATGCGGCGCCTGCAGCGTGGGCAGCACGGACGCCGTCTTGTTGGCCCTGGTCGCCATGCCCGAGCGCATGGCGATCCCTTCACCGCCCACGCCCGCGGTCCAGACGGCCGTTTCCGTGGCGATTGTCTCCCCGTTCGTCAGCAGCACGGCCTCCTCAGTAACCTCAGCAACCGCTGTCTCCAGCAGCACCTCCACGCCCATCTTCTGCAGGCGCTCGGCCGCGTAACTGCCCAGCTTCTGCGGCATCGCCCCCAGCAGGGAAGAGGCCGCCTCTACGAGCACCACCCGCGCCTCTTCGGCGCAGAAATTCGCATAGTCTTTAGCCAATGGACCGTCAATCAATTCTATCAGCGCCCCCGCATATTCAACACCGCTGGGCCCACCGCCGATGACGACAAAGGTCAGCAGGCGCTGCCGGCGCGCGCCATCCGTTTCGCGGCTCGCTTCTTCGAAGCGGGTCAGCATGTGGTTGCGCAGATCAATGCCGTCCGTCATGGATTTCATGGTAAAGGTCCCCGTTTGCGCGCCGGGGATGTTGAAAAAACGCGCTTCGCTGCCTGTGGCCAGGATGAGGTAATCATAGGGAATCCTCCCCTGCTGCGTGATCACCACGTCGCCGGCCAGGTCCACGCGTTCCACCTCGGCCATCATGAAGTCTACATTGTCGAGTGCGCGTAGGACGGTGCGAATAGGGAAACCAATCTGTGAAGGGTCTACTTCCGCCGCCGCGACCTGGTAGAGCAGGGGCAAGAAAGTGTGATAATTATGCCGGTCCAACAAGAGCACTTCTACCGGGGCCCCGGCAAATGCTTTTGCCGCCGCCAGCCCAGCAAATCCCCCACCGACGATGACCACCCGCGTTTGTTCTGTTCTTTTTGAATACATGCTGCTTCTATTCCATTTGCACTAAATCTTACAACATATTATTACTGTACAAAACCTGTACACAGCAAGCTTGCTGCTCTCATTTTTGCCTTTGCGGGGCGGTCGTCAGCCCTCCACGATTTCAGCCAAGAGGCGGCGATAATAAACGTAATTCTCGTAGGGCACGATGCGGCGCACACGGCCGTCGGCCAGGGGAATGAAGCCGCCGTCCGCCAGCAGGGGCGGCAGTTTTTGGCGCAGTTGGCCACGAATGGTCTCCCTGTCTTGGTGCAAGGCGTCGACATCGATGCCGCCGATAAGACGCAAATCACGGCCGTATTGGCGGCGGATGGCGGCGTAGTCCATCGCTTCCCGTGGGACTTCACAAGCCCAGAGACAGGTGAACCCTCTTTCCAGGAGCACGGGCAGCAGGCTGCGCGCATTGGCATAGGTTCTGACGATAAGCGTCTGCACGCCGTGGCGGCGCAAGAGGGCCAGCAGGGGGTCGTAGCTCTCTTCGATCAGCTGGGAAAACATCGCCGGCGAGATCAGGGGGCCGCTGTTGCCGCTGATGGGCTCACTGAATATGGCGCCATCTACTTTGACTGTGCAGAGGATGTGCTCCAGCAGGCGGACAGCGTAGGCGGCCTGAATTCCCAGCATCTCCTTCACAAGCTGGGGATCGTCCTTGAGCAAAAGATTCGCTTCCGCGAAGCGCGCCCAGCCGGCCACGCCCAGCGTCTGGTAAAGGCCGCGGTGAACGCGCAGCAGCAATGTGTGGCCGTTGGTGGCGGCCGTCTGCGCCTCCTCGGGCCAGCCGGCGGGCAGGCGCTGCGGGTCACCGGCGTCGAGGCTGCGGCGGAAGGCATCGAGATCGGCGCGTGTGGCCGGCCACTTCGTCGGGAGCAGATCAGGCGCTATTTCCAGGCGCTGATCGAAGGGAAAGAGGTCAACCAGGGACGCGCCCGGCGGCATGCCTTGCTGCCGCCACGCATTGATGACGCGTGGCCTGATGCCTTCTTCGAAGAAGGGGACGCGGTCTATTTCCCCATAGGCCATTACCTGCTGAAATCGCCTGCGGCTGTTCATCTGATCCTCAAAAGGGCAGCCGGCTTATCTATGGCCCGATATCCTGATCGAGATCAGCGATACCCGTCAGGCGCCGGAACCATCCAGCCCGCCAGAGCGCGCGTAAGAGCAGCACCCAGCCAACCAAGGCGACGCCGACGAATAAATAGTGCTCGACCGGTTTCAAGACCTGCAATCCTAACTGCGTACGTGCAAAGGGGACCATGGTCATTAGAATGAACAACAGCCAGAGCACACCGGCGAGTATAGTCGGCCGCCAGTCTCCGCTTAGTGTATCTCCCCCGACCCAAAACGGCGACGGCGGCTGTGTAAAAACGACGAGCAGCAGGCCGCTGCCAACCAGCAGGTGGGTCACCATAATACGTCCATAGTCAATGCTGCCGGTGACATATTGCACAAAGAGGTGGGTGCCGAAAACCAGCAGGGCGATGGTAATGCCGGCCGGTAGAATAAAAAAAGCGAGCCGCCGGCCCAGGTCTTTCGTATGTACATCCCCCGGTCCAAGCCAATAGGAGAGCCCAATGGCGGGCAGGGTGATGGTGATGATCGTGATCGCTGTGTTTTGACCTGGCAAATAGGGAAAATAGCGCGTACTGGTCAAGAGTGCAGCAATGGTTAAGAGCACGGCTGTGAGGGCATGTGTCAAAGACAGTTTTAAGACGTCGAGCAGGCGGTTGAAAATGCGCTGGCCCGTTTCTAGAACAGCAGGCAAGGCATTGAGCGTATTGTCAAGCAGGATCACATCGGCGATGCTCAGCGCCGCCTGGCTGCTGTCGCGAAAAGCGATGCTCAGGTTGGCCTCCTGCTGGGCACCTAAATCAGCCACGCTGTCGCCCACCATAGCTACCAGCGCCCCCTGACTTTTCAATGAGCGGATGATCTCCCCTTTTTGTGCGGGCGTTAGCAGACCAAACACTTCGGTTTCAACGGCGGCCGTCTCCAAGGCGCTGGTGGGCAACTGTGCCAGTTCTGGTCCGGAAAGCGCATCGGGCGGCGATCCATCCACGCCGGTTAAGCCGACCGCTTCAGCCGCTTCAATGACTTTACGGACCTTCTGCGAAGACAACACCTTTGGGGCGATGCCCGCATCGACGAACGCCGCCATTGTTTGTTGTGCTTCCGGACGGACTTCTTCTGAAAAAAGCAGATAGCCAAGCGGCGTCAATTGCTCGGGAAGGCGCGGACGGCCGTTTCTATAACGCAAATGTTTCAACTTTGCTGAATATGCAAACAGAAAGCGGGTCAAGGTGGACCTGGTTGAGTCATCGACATCCTCAGGCGTTGGCTCAATGGCGGTCCAATCCAAACTGCCGGCCAGCGCTTCTTCAAACCCGAGAATGAATGTCCCTTGTAAATCATAGTCGTCAATGACAAGTCCCTGCCAGCCGGCCAGCGAAAGGAAGAGGGCATCTTCTTGTGGGTTGGCGCCTGGAGCCGTCAAAGCTTTCTTTCATGGCTAGAATGAGTTTGCTGCGTGAGCGCGTGCTGCGCGCGAAGTCGCCGAGAATCTGCTGCACACGACTTTCTGAAAAAAGATCATCCTTGCCGCTCTCTTCTGCCGGTTTGAAATCTACCAGGGCGCCGGTGAGCGTTCCCGCCTTGCCCAGGCAGAGAACGTCTGTCTGCGCCAATGTTTCTACGGCTTCCTCACGCTGTACGAGCGCCCCCGAGCCCGCCAACTGCGACGAACCGGTAATATAGGTGAGTAGGATCATGAAGTAAATGCCGCCGGGAGCCAGCCCGAGAATGATTGAAAGCGCGTTTTCATAGACGGGTCTCTGGCCGGGATCGCTTTCCAGAAATAGAAAGCGCAAGACTATATAGGCGCCGAACAGCACCACTAGGATGCGCAGTGCGGTTAGGACGCGATAGACGATCACTTGCAGCGGAGTTTTCGGCTGGTCAACCGCATCGTAGGCGTCGAGGACGTTTGCTACCTGCCGCTCCTTACCAACAGCCTCAACCTCATAAACGCCATGGCCGGACAGGCAGTAGCTTCCCGCGAGAACGACGTCCTGCGGCTGCAGATGACGAGGATCGAGGTCCCCCGTAATCCAGGATTCATTTACGGTAAGGGGATCGCTGCTCAACAGACGGCCGTCGGCAAAGAATTGGTCCCCCGGGCCGACGGCGACGATGTCGCCGGGGACTATTTGATCGGGATCGATGGCATGCAGCTTGCTTTCACGAATGACGGAGACTTCCGGCTGGGTTAAGAGCAGCAGTGCATCCAACCTATCTTTGGCCTGAAATGCCTGCCTGAGGTTGTAGACAAAGAGGAGGAGCATGATGGCGACGCTGAACAAGGCGCTGAACGGTTGGTTCAACAACCAGAAGACGGCGGCTACACTGAGGAGATCAAAGGTGTAGACATTGAAAACGGCCGCGCGGACGATTTCGCCCCTTGTGCGTCCCGCCTTAAAAGAGAGGCTGTTGTCCTGACCCGCGATGTAACGCGATTCAGCTTCCGCCTGCGACAGCCCGCTGATCTCGTCTTCGGGGTCCGGCAGATAGGATGAAAAGGAAACGATGCTCATCAGAAGAAGATCATGATTAAGGTGAGTAGTTTTATTATCCGCCGATACTCAGAATGGCCGCACGAATCCTCCGGCCAGTATCCCGATCATCCTGCCATCCCCCGCTGCGCATAATCTATTTTGCGTTCGCCTGCTGCTGCTCAATCCAGGCTTGCGCCGCCAGTTCCGCCTCGTGCGCCGCCGCGCCGATAGCTGCCTGTTCGGGGAAGATGTTTTCTTCACCTACAACTGCTGCTACATCCGTATCCTGCAGCTGCTCCAGTACGCGCTCACCCACGCCGGACAACATCAGCAGGTTGCCACTGGTTTGCAGCTCTGTTGCATAGCGGCTGATCACCTTAATAAATGTGCTGCCCACTTCGTCCCGCTCACGCAGGCCGAGAATGACTACGGCACGCTCGGCGTCGCCGGGGTCGGGTAAGTTCTCTTCCAGTTCGGCCGCGCCGGCAAAGAATAGGCTGCCCACCGGTGAGAGCATGAACACCTCGTCGCTGCTCAGCTCCGTGGGCGGTTCCGTCTCAATCAACGTGCCGTCTGCCTGCCGTTGGATGCGCGTCAGGCGCACGCGCTCCGACGAAGAAAAGACGTATAGGAAAATGTGCAGCAGGACGCCGACGCCGACCGCGTATTGAATGGGCATAAAGAGCGTGGCCACAAGCGTGACCAGCATGACCAGCAGCGGCGTGCGCCCCGTATTGCGCACCATTTGCAGGCGCCCCACATTGATCATGCTGATGCCGACCATGACCAGGATGCCGGCCAGCGCGGGCATGGGGATTCGTTCAATAAGCGGGCCGACGGTGAGCACGGCGACCATGGCGAAAATGCCGGTAAAGATGTTGGCCCAGCGCGTCTGGCCGCCCATCTGTTTGATCAACGTGGTGCCGGAGAGCGATCCGCCAACGGGGATGCCGCCGGCGAAACCGGTGGCGATGTTGGCCAGCCCCTGGCCGCGGAAGTCGCCGTTGGGATCGGGGTATTCGCCGTCGGGGTTGGGCACGCTCTGGCTGACGCCGGCCGCCTGCACCAGGGCGATAATGGCGATGGCCAGGGCGGGCACGATGAGCGGCGGGACCAGCGAAAGGTCGGGCAGATGCAGGGAAATGAGCGAGCGCGGCACGGCCGTTGTGTCGCCGACGATGGCCACGCCTTCCGGCTGCACCACGGCGACCAGGGCGGTGGCCAGCAGCAAGGCGACCAGATAAGAATAGCGGCCGAATTTGGTGCGGTCCAACAAGAAAATGACGGCCATCACCAGCAGGCCCACAGCCAGGGTGGGGAGGTGAATCTCGCCCGCGTGGGCGATGGTGTCAAGGGTGCGCACGACTTTGTTGGATGCCGCGCTGTAATAGCCGGTGATATCCCCCACCTGGCCCAAAATAGTCAGGATGCCGATGCCCGTCAAGAAGCCGGTCATCACCGAGTTGGAAATGAAGCGGGTCAAGAAACCGAGCTTAAGCACGCCGAACAACAGTTGGAACAAGCCGACGAGGATGCCCAGAACCACCAGCGAGGCCAATTGGTCGGCCGGACTCAGGCCGGCCATCTCCTCGCCCGTGGCGATCGCCGTGGCGCTGGTGGAATCGACATTCATAATCACCGAGCTGGTAAACAAGGCGGCCACGGTCGTGCCGGCGATCATGGAGTAGAGACCGTAGACGGGGTTGACCCCCGCCAGCAGGCCGTTGCCCAGGGCGCCAGGAATATTGACCAGGGCCATAATCAACCCTGATATCAAATCACTAATGAATGTCTGGCGCGAAACACGAAAACCTTGCATAAGTGCTGCCTTTCACCCCATAAGCTTGAAGCGACTGCAGAAGCGCTCAGGAGAATTGCATCGGATCACGCGTCGTCTCTCTCTTCGGCAAGCGTATCAGCCGCTTCTTTACCAGTCAGAGGTTCTACCGCCTCTTCATTGGCGGCGCTGCCGGCAGACGCTTCTGGCTGCACCACAACTTCTTTAACAACGACCTGCGATTCTGACTCGCCCTTCAAAAGATCCCAACCCACCACCAGAGGCGCGAGCTGCGTCAGCGCCAGGGCCAGCGGTAGAATTGTTGCTACCAACTTGACCGTAGCCAGGTTGTTGGCGATCTGAACCCCGGTTTGTTCAACGGCAACGATCACCTGATCCAGCAGTGCCAGATATTCGTCTAGCAGCGGGATAAACTTGGCCACTTCTGTGTTGATTGCTTCCACATCTCCGGCGGCCGTTTCTAGATCATTGCTCAATGTTTGCAGATTGGCTGCAGATACGGCCAATTCACCACTAAGCGCTCGCAGCCCCTCCGGAAGTCCATCGAGACTGGTTCCCAAGACCAACATCGTCTCATCAAATGGCTCGACCGGTGCGTAGTCAATGCCCAGGTCGAAACTGATCTCGATCGGGTTCAGAGGAATGGGTATCGTTTGCTCAAATTTCAGATCACTAAGCTTGATCAAAGCATCGTCTACGACGCCGGCGACAGCGGCAATATTGGGAACGGCCGCTTGTACCGCTTCAATATTCTGAGGCGCCTGGTCCGCCACTAAGAAAGAAACCTGGTCCAGCAGCGGTATCGTGTCTGAAACCGTCTTCGACAAATTGGTCGTGGTTTCTACGGCCGTATCCATCGACTCATTCACTGCCGATAGGGTTGATTGTGTTTGGGAAAGTGTGGCCGACACGGTTTCCAAAGCCTGTACAGTCAAGGACAGGCTGTTATTCAATCCTGTGCTGATCGCGTCAATGGCCGGGCCCATAAAGATCGCGGTCGCCAGCAGCACTATCAGTACAACAACCGTGGCGATTAATATGATCAGGCCCAGAATACGTCGAAACATGGTAATTTCTCCTTCTAGCTCCTACTGCTAATTAAACTACTGTGTTCGTTGGACACCTGTGCGGGACACGTGAAAGCCGATAAATAGGGTGTTTTGCACCCTTCTTCTACCAGGCGTTCTTTGTGCCATTGGGCGAAGGCATAATAAGCGCCAGCATCACGATAGCCAACAAGGCCCAGCGCAAGAATGGCGCAGCAAAAACCCAAACCCGCCTTGCCATAACCTCACTCCTGTCAGCTAACCATACAGAATATACTGCCCTGTCTAGGGAGTTCTTGTTTGTCTGTGCTGTTAGAAGGGCAGAATGAAAGCGCCAAGCATGATCCCGGCCAGGGGCAGCAGCACGTATAGAACAAACCAGCTTATTACCAGGACAGCGGTGGCTCGCCACCAGGAGAACTCATGCGCCAGCCCGAGACCCTTGATAAGAATCAACGCCGCCCAGGCGAACCCTATAACGGCGATCAGGTTCGAGAATAACGAAATCCCGTAAGCGAAGGTGATGGGCATCACTTGGCCCAAATAGGGAATATACGAAGGCAGCAGCAAGATCAGGGGGGCGGCGGATAAAAAAACGGCCGTTAAGTGTTGGTCCAGCGTCCCCCTTCCACCCAGCATCTTGGCCACCAGCATGGCCACCAACACGACGAAAAGCCAGTCGGCAATAATCGCATAAGGCACGGAAATCCAGTTACCAAACACGCGGATCACGCGGCTGGCGGTCGTGCCCAGCGGTGGACTCAAGGTCTCCGCCTCCGTTTCGGCCAGCGCAAGCAGCTCATTCACCGCTTCCCCCGCCGCCTCCACGCCGCCGCCGATCAGCGCGGCGACATTCTCCGGTGCCTCGAGGAAGGGGATATTCTGGGCCAGGAACGGTTCAACGCTGCTGGAAAAGCTGTCGATGGCCGTCTGTGCCCCGTCCAACTCCTCATATAGGACCGGCCGTTCCAGCTGTACCGGGATGCCCAACCACAAGCCCAAGCCGGCGATGAGCGTGACAACGGCAAACATCTGCAAGGCGCGTATCAGGCCGTCGGGCGCGTATTTGAAACGCAGCATCGTGGCCGTGTCTAACTGTAAAATATGGGAATACTCGGTTAATCTTTCGCGCATGCCGCACCACCTTTAATCCGCAGCTAGCGGACCATCTCTGCAAAACGAAGCGTTCGCAATATTTCGTCAACAAAGGGGATCTGGTTCAGGCCCAGCGCGGCGCCGAAAATCAGCAGACCGACCAGTAGAATCAGACCGATCAAGTAGGGCAGAAAAATTGCCGCCAGCCCGCCGCCTGGCCCCAGCGCAAAGACCTCGCGCGCGGCCAGGAACTTAGCCACAAGAATGAGCAGGAAGACAAGCGTCCAGGCGACATAGGCGCCGGGAACGGCCTCGATCACGGTGATCATGACGGGGGTGTAGGCCAGGGCGAAGACCCCCAACGTACGGCCATAGGAGGCATCGGCGCCCAGCCAACGGCCGACCCCAAAGGCCAGCGTCGAATAAATGAACCAACTGCCGGCCATGAGCAGCAAACTGATCAATGCCCCACCCAGCCCGACATAGGATGGGTACCCTCCTAGCAGACGGATCAGCTCCCATAGGGCCGTATAGCCGGCGTCGAACTGTGTCGTGAATTCCGGCGACTGCGCGGCCAGGGAGTCAAAAAAGGTTGTCCCCGTCAGCGCGCCATAAATCTGCTCCTGAACCACCTCAATGCGCGGTGAGGTAAAGATGCCCAACGCCATCCCCAGCAGGCGTGCGATAGCCGCGACAGCCAGTGCGGCCACCAGCGCCAGGAACCCGCGCCGGAAAGGGCGATAATCGTGGTTGACTACCGCGTAAGCGCGCTGGTCCAACCAGGTCGACCGCCAGGCCAACTTCAGCGGCCCGGCCGTCGTCAGATCGCTCTGCGGCACGAAGGCCAACAGCTCACTCTCCGGGCCAACGGCCGTCTTTTCGATGGCTTTCTCTTGCGTACTTGTCATGGACGTTCCTCCCGTTTACGAATGCTCATTAGTCTAGCTGAAACAGCCCGGTAAACAAATTAATTGGCGCTTGTAGACAGAAGTACGCCCATCGAAACACCGAGTTAGGTTAGCGAATAGCGCGGCGCTCGTGCGCAATCCGCACGTTGGCGTTCCAAATCGCCACCTTAAAGTGGGCCGGGCATTACTGTACCCTTCTTGTCATCGTCGTCATCATCCTTGCCCTTGCCCATAGACATCATGCCGCCGTCTTTATCATCCTTGCCGCCTTTGTCTTTGGCGGGCCCGGGCACAACAGCCTGCTTAACCTGATTGTTGCGGAAATTGGTCCAGAAATAGATAGCGATGGCGGCGATGAATACCTGGATCGCCAGCACGCCCACATCATCCCAGCCGAAAGCGCGATTCTCGCCCAGGCCAAACAGCCCGGCGATGATGCCGCCTATCCAGGCGGCGCCGGTGCCAATCACAAACAGTTCAATCCCGGACACACGCTGCTTGCCCGGCAGTAAGATCTTGGCGATTGAGGCGACAACCACGCCCGAAATCGATGCGCCTAGCAGCGTCAACAATAGAATTCCACTCATACCACCCATGATAAAATCTCCTTTTTGGAAAAATCTGAACTATTCAATTCCCAACGCCGCTAAGAACGGCCGTGCTTTGCTCTCCAGATCGCCCAGATAGCGTACATGTACTTTTTCGATTTTGCCGCTAAAAGCGAACGGCGCCCGTTCGTGATAATCCAGCGCGACTGGAGAACCGAGATCGATGCCTATATCGAACGTTTCCGAGGCCGTAAAGCCGGCAGGCACCGAACGGTCGATGCGTCCCTTCGCTACCTGCTTGCCGCCCACGCGCATCGTCAGCGTGGCCGGCGATTGCGGCGCTTTCTCATCAAAGAGCAGCTCCACCTCGATCTGCTGTTTGCCGCTGTCCACAGGGATGTGGGAACGCACTTTGTACCGTTCCACGCTGATCGTGTTGTACTCCGCGCAAAGATGTCCTTCATCCATATAGACGGTGAAGCCGCCGCCGATGCCGCCCACACAGAACAGCACCCCCGCCGCGTCCGGCGGCACCTCGAGGTCGATCGTGGCCAGGCTGGAAAAGCCGCTGGTGAACTTGGGGGCCATCGATTCCGGGATGCGTGCTTGGCCGGGGTAGAGCGTCCACTCCGTCAGCGTGGAGGAGCGAATTTCTTCCGGATGCAGCACGCTGGTATAGAACGCTGCGCCCAGGGGGAAGACTTTATTCTCCGTGGCCTGCATGGTGAACAGATCCTTCAGCGCCTGCAGCTTCTGCGGCATCTGCGCCGCCAAATCGTTGGCCTGCGCATAATCCTCGGTCAAGTTATACAGCTCCCATTCGTCTTCATCCGGATTCCACTTGGATATGTCGACGCCGGTGCGATTCCAAGGCTGGCGCGGGCCGAAGGCGCAGGCATACCAGCCTTCCTGGTAGACGCCGCGGCTGGCGTAGATGTCGAAGTACTGCACCTCTTTCTGCGTCTCTACTTCTGGATCGTCAAAGGAATAGGCCATCGACACGCCGTCGAGGACATCCTGTTCGAAGCCGTCCACGGCGAAGGGCGGGTCGATTTGCAGGAGATCATAGATTGTCGCGGCGATGTCGTTGACATGATGGAACTGCGGGCGCGGCGTCTGGTCCGGCTTGATTTTCTGCGGCCAGGAGACGACCAGCGGCGTACGCGTGCCACCGAAATGGGCGGCGACCAGCTTGGTCGACTTGAACGGCGTGTCGCCGGCCCAGGCCCAACCGTGATGGTACATATTGTCCAGCAGAGGCCCACCCAAAGCCGGGATGCCGCCGTAGTCCCGTTCCAGAACTTCGATCTGGCCCTCAACATCGATACCGATCAGGTTCTGGGCGAGCAGTTCGGAGATCGTGCCCAACTGCCCTTCGGCCGATGCGCCATTGTCGCTGCCGATATAGAAGATCAGCGTGTTATCGAGGATGCCCTGCGCTTCCAGCTCGTCAATGATCTTGCCGTACTGCGTATCCGTGTGCTCCAGGAAGCCGGCAAAAACTTCCATCAGGCGCGTCTGGAACGCTTTCTGATCCTCGGGTATCTCCGCCCAAGGCTGCATCGTGGGGTTGATCGCCGTGTTTTCCGCGTCTTCGGGAATCCAACCCAGCGCCTTTTGCCGTTCGAACGTTTCTTCGCGCAGCACTTCCCAGCCTTCGTCGAACTTGCCCGCATATTTGTCGGCCCATTCTGAGGCCACCTGATGCGGGCCGTGCACCGCGCCCGGGGCGAAGTAGAGGAAGAGCGGCTTGTCCGGGTTCAGGGCGCGATTGCTGCGAATATATTGGATCGCTTCATGCGCCAAATCTTCGGTCAGATGGTAGGGCTGTCCATGTTCAATCTGCGGCTCAATGGGCGTTGTATTGCGGTACAGGCGTGGCTCGTACTGTGATGTTTCCCCGGCAATGAAGCCATAGAAGTAGTTGAAGCCCAGCCCTGTCGGATACTGGTCGAACGGCCCCGCTTTGGTCAGGTGGGTGATCGGCGTGTTGTGCCATTTGCCGAAAGCCGCGCTGTCGTAGCCGTATTCGGTGAGGATGCGCGGCAGCGCCGCCGCCGACCGGGGGATGGCGCCAACATAACCGTCGAAGTCACTGGCGAACTCGGCAATGGCGCCGTAGCCAACGCGTTCGTGATTACGTCCCGTCAACAGCGCGGCGCGTGTCGGCGAGCACATCGCCGTGGTGTGAAAGGCGTTATAAGCGATGCCGCGCTCGCGCAGGCGGCTCATCGTCGGCGAATGCACCGGCCCGCCGAACGTCTCTAAGTTGGAGAAGCCGGAATCATCGGTCAACAAGATTAGGATATGAGGCGCGCCATCGGGGATGCGCCTCGGCTCCTGCCGCCAATGATGTTCCGACTCCTGCAGCGTACGGCCGACTTTGCTGGCCGACGGTGTGGGCGGAAAGGGTAAACTCGGTCCTACTGGTTTGTTTGTCATGCAAGTATCTCCTTTTCTAAACCTCCGAAGTTAGCTTAACTCCTACTGCGACGCCTTGGCCGCGTGGGCCAGGCCGGCGCCGAGCAGTTCATTCAGCTTGTCTTCAGGAATGCCGGCCAGCACTGAGCCAACCTCGATGTCCACTTTCTGAATCGTGCCCGTAAAAGGGAACTCGTGGTGCGGGTAGGGCGCGACGGGCGCGCCGGTGTCAATGCCTACGTCCATTGTCTCGCCGCTCATGGAGAAGACAAAGGGTACCGTCTTCTCGATGCGCCCCTGCGCGACCTCAGCGCCATTGACCGAGAGCGTGGCCGTTCCGCCGGCGCCCAAGCCGCCGCCGTCATAGTCAAAATCCACCACCAGATTGACGTAGCCGGACGGCAGTTCCTGGTCTGAGGCAATCTTGTACATCTCATGGCCCATCCAGTTGTAGTAATAGATGGGCTTATTATCCAGCACATACAACGACCAACCGGCCAGATTGCCGCCCTGGCAGATGACCACGCCTTCCGCGCCGCCTTGGGGAATCTCTAGGTGGGCGGTCATCTCGAAGGAGCGGTTCTTCATGTTCACTATCGCCAGTTCGGGCATATGCACGTTTTCAGGGTAGTAGGTGACGCGTTTCTGCCCGGCGACCAGGCTCGGCCGGTGGAAGGGCAGCGAGCGCGAGATCGTTGCCCCGCTGAGCGGGTAGACGTTGTACTTCCAAGCTTGCTCATCGAACAGTTCTTGCAGCTCAGCCAGTTTCTGCGGGTATTTCTCCGCCAGGTTGTTGCTCTGGCTAAAATCATTCTCGATGTGGTACAGCTCCCACGCTTCTTGCTCGCCATCAACGGGCAAATCCTCGGCTCGCTCCCAGGGTACGCGGCCGTGGAAACAGGCGGCTACCCAGCCTTCGTGATAAATGGCGCGATTGGCCAGAATCTCGAAATACTGCGTGCGGTGGTTGCTCGGCTGTGCAGCGTCCCCAAAGGAATAGAGCATGCTGACTCCTTCGAGCGGTTCCTGCGTCACGCCGCAGATGCGCTCCGGCGCGGGGATATTGGCCGCATCCAGAATAGTGGGCACAATGTCGATCACATGGTGGAACTGTGTGCGCAGCCCGCCCGCCTCCTGGATGCCCTTGGGCCAGCTTACGGCCATGGCGTTGCGCGTGCCGCCGAAGTGGGAAGCTACCTGCTTCGTCCACTGGAAGGGCGCGTCCAGGGCCCAGGCCCAGCCGACGTTGAAGTGATTCTCAGCCTCGGCGCTGCCAAAAGTATCCATCTTTTCCAACAGGACGTCCGGGTCTTCCGGGAAGCCGTTCTGCATCGACGGCGAACTCCAGGTGCCGTGAATCGTGCCTTCGGCCGAAGCGCCGTTGTCCCCAACGATGTAGATGAAGAGCGTGTTATCCCACTGGTCCATTTCCTTGATCGAGTCGATGATACGGCCGATATGGAAGTCCGTATGGGCCAGGAAGCCCGCGTACACTTCCATCAGCCGCGAGGCCACCGGCTTGTATTCGTCCGGGTATTCCTCCCAGGAAGGGATGGCATCAGGTCGCGGCGTATTCACCGTACCTTCCGGGATCACCCCGGCTTCCACCTGGCGGGCAAAGATGTCACCGCGCAGCGCGTCCCAGCCATCGTCGAACTGCCCCTCAAACTTCTCGATCCACTCCTCGGGCGCGTGGTGCGGGGCATGCGTCGCACCGGGTGCAAAGTAGATCATGAACGGCTTATCCGGCGCAGAGGTCTTCTGGTTGCGGATCCAGGAAATGGTCTTATCGGCCAGATCCTCGGTCAGGTGGTAGCCTTCCTTGCCGACGTGCGGATTGACCGGCGTGGTCTGGTCCAGCAGCGACGGCTCCCACTGTGAGGCCTCGCCGCCCATGAAGCCGTAGAAGCGCTCAAACCCGAGACCGGTCGGCCAATGGTCCATCGGCCCTGCCGGGCTTGTTTCCCACATGGGGGTGATGTGGTTCTTGCCGAAGAAAGCGGTGTTGTAACCGTTACCCTTCAGGATTTTGCCTACGGTGGCTTTGCTGTTCGGGATGACGCTGTTGTAGCCGGGGTAGCCGACCGCGATCTCCGAAATAGCGCCGAAGCCGACGCTGTGATGGTTGCGCCCGGTGAGCAGTGCCGAACGCGTGGGCGAGCAGAGCGCCGTCGTGTGGAACTGGTTGTAGCGTAGCCCCTCGTCGGCGACCTGGCGCAGGGCGGGCATGGGCACGGGCCCGCCAAATACGTCTGAAGCGCCGAAGCCTACATCGTCGAGCATGACGATGACCACGTTGGGCGCGCCCTCCGGCGGATAAATGATCGCCGGTTTATCCGGCTTCGATTCTTCGACAGTACGGCCGATTGTGCCTTCAAACTTCTTTTCCGGGATTGGTAAAAAATCGCGCATGATATCCATTGTTATGTCTCCTATTTGTTATCTTTGCACCATGTCAGCTTTCGTCTTTGTCTGCTACCTTTCCAAACGAGGTCACGGCATCGGCGGCGCTGCTCACGGTGCCGGTGACAGATTCGATCATTTCATCGGCCTCATCACCCTTTTGTTGTCGCCAGATGGCGAGCACAATGAGGGCGCCGCCGCCGATGAGGGAGATCCAACCGGCAACAGTAACGGCCGTGTTGAGGGCTTCCGGCCCGCGAAACAGCGTATAAATCACCACTGCGCCGGCACTTGTAAAGATCAGGAATTCAATCAATGCCTGGCGTCGTTGGGAGCCAAGCGTGCCCACCACAACCGGCATAGCAAGCAATCCATAAACCACGGCCGCCAGACCAAATGTGATCATGCCGCCGCGGATTGTAATCTCGTCCAAAAAATAGAGGATGAGGATTAGCGCTCCGGCGAATACGGCGATGGCTGCGCGGGCGGACATGGCGCTGTCGATGCCCTCCGGCGCGCGGCTGTTCAACACGTCCCAAAACTGCATGATGCCGGCTACAACCAATCCAGCGCTCAGGATCAAGGCCAGGTTGATATTGGCCCGCGCGGGATTTAGCAGCACCAGCAGACCTATGACGGCCAACACGATGCCTTCGATCAGGACCCCCCACCAGGGCAGGCCGGTGCGCCAGGGCGCCAATTGCTTGGCCGCTTCCGTGGCCTGATCGGATAAATCAGAATCTTGTGTCATGGCAAACCTCTCCTATGAGGATGTCATATTTGCTGTAGGCGCTCCTGACATGCGTGAGCGACGGATGAGGACAATGATGCATAGAACCAGCACCCAGGCCGGGAAAAGCAGCGCGAACCAGGTCTGGAAGGTGAAGGCCAGCAGCAAGGCCACGCCGACGAGATAGCCTAGGTAGCCGAACCAGTTGGGAATCAAACCCGTAGCCCGACCAATGCTCGAGGAGGTGAAGGCGAACATCGAGGCCATGCGCATGCCGAACATGAGCAGCGTCGTGGTGCCGAACATCGGCAGCAGGCGCGCCAGCAGCGGGTCGACATCCATGCCGGCGAACTGGATACTGGCCTGAGCAGCAACCAGGGCCGCCGTGGCCACAAAGAGCACGGCGATAAAAATGAGACCGGCCCCTTGCTGCACGTTGCCCAGGATGCGGCTAACCGGCAGACCGGTCTGCGCCGCTAAGCGGCGCAGGAAAACCATGAAATAGAGAAAGGCGATGCCGGCGAAGGGCATGATGAACATGCCCGCTAGGGTCAGCGTGCGCTGCTGCCCGTCGGCATAGTAGGCGATTATCTCTGCATCCGTGGCGCTGCCCAACGGCGTGCGCGATAGCAAATAGTAGGAAATGACATAGAGAACGGCAAAAATGATGCCGGCTACGGCCGTCGGCGTGGCCAGCGCGCTCCAGGCGCCCCTGCCTTTGGCTTCGGCGCGCTGCTCCCAGCCCATAGCCAGGTCATTAAAGAAATCTTTTTGTGGTGGGCCATAGGCCGCAGGTTCAGATTCGCTCATTCATACCCCCATGTATCTAATAGCCGTCCGGCTTGCTTTGCTGCTTCGCTTAGAAAAAGCCGCTTATGCCTTTGTACAGGAAAAGCAGCCCAAAAATCAACGAAGCGATCATCACAATCTGTCGATTGTATTTTTCCAGCCAGGCCGACAGTGCGCCCAACCAGGCTTGTGATTTCCCCGGCAAGAGGAGACGCACGAGGATAGGCAGAACCAGCAGCGATTCGGCCAGCAGGACGAAAAGAAGATAGGTGATTATGCTTGCCGGCTGGCCCAGCGCCGCGTCATCGATGGTGCCGATGGCCCCCAGGGTAAATACCCACATCTTGGCCCCGATCAGCAGCAGCCCCGCGCCCACGCCAAAGGCGAGCAGGGGCGTCATCGTATCCAACATCGCCATCCACTTCGGCGGCGGGGCGTCCGAGTCCTCTTCACCGGTCAGCGCCTTGTAAAAGGAGATCAGCAGCAGGATGCCCAGCACGGTCAACAGCGTAGAGACGATCCAGTTTGACCCTTCGCTGCCCGAATCCGTGGCCCCCGCGCCGCCGGTGAAGATCAGGCCGAAGATCACGCCCTGGGCCAGGCGTACCACGGTCATGCCCAATACGAAGGCGATGGCTTTGGCCAGCGCTTTGCTTTCGCTGGTCAGCATCAAGAGCAGCATGATGATTTGCATGGGCACAATGGCCGAGCCCAAGATCATGGGTAGGAGGGAAACAATCGTGGCGGTCATAGGATTGCGGGTTCATCTCCTACGAGATCAATGCTTTTCAGCGGTGTACCCAGGCACTGCACATCCAACAGGGGCAGACCCAGGTTATAGACAAGGTTTAAGACACCGGACAGCGCAGCCTGATCAGGCACCGTGCCGATGAGCAAGGTCTGTGGTGCTTCATCTTTGTCATGGGTGCGATAGTTTACCAATCGAAAATCGCCAATGCTGTCCTGCCATGATTCATCCAATACGCCCTGCAGGCGAATTTGATAGACTGCATTGGAATCAGTCGCTAGATTAGATGCATTCATTCCCATTCCAGACCTCTTCGCGAACTTCATTCTTGTTTGAATGGCCAGCAGTCGCTGTTGGACGGAAAGGCATTTCTTTCATCCACAACGACCTTTGCTGCCGGAGGAACTGTCCTATTCTACTATTGTAGGAGAAATCAGAGAGCGCTCAAGGGCTGAAAGTAGTAGTTTTGGGTTAACTTTGGCCGCCGGATGGCGGATCTACGGGGATCGAAGATCAGGTGTGTGTGGAGAGCAGTCCCAATACTGCGGCCTGCGCGACGGCTTCACGGCGGTTCTTGACGCCGAGTTTCTTATAGAGATTTTGCGAATGCTTCTTGACGGTGTGTGGAGAGAGCGATAGCATGGCTGCGATTTCCTTATTGCTGAGGCGCCTGGCCAACAGGGTGAGGACGTCCAGCTCGCGATTGGTGAGCGCCGCTTCGCGCACGGCCGCATAGTCCAACAGCCCTGCTGCTGCCTCGTCACGAGTCAGGGGGGCCTGGCCTGTGTGCTTGACATGGGCTGGTCCTTGATCGCCAAGAACAGCCAGCAAGCGCTGCACGTACTCAACGGCCACACTATTGGACTCCAAATGGCGCAAGAAAGGGATCAACCCCGGCCCGGCATCGGCTGTGGTATGCAGCGCGCCGCCCGCTTCGCCGAGCAGGACAGCCTCTTGCAAGGCAGCCAGGGCCGGCTCCCGGCTCCCGTGTGCCGCCAGGGCGATTGTTTCCATCGCCAGAGCTTGCATCACTTTACGCGGGTTATGCATAGCAGCGGCGTGCGTACGCAGATCGGCCAGCAGGGTCAGGGCCTTCTCTAGGTTTTCCGGGCGTCCCAGGCGCAGGTGGGCGCGTACAACCGTGATCAGCGGCGTATGCCACAGATCGCTATAGGGTATCAGCTGCATCTGTTGCGTCAATTCCTCCACCATAAGGGGTGACGGCGTGAATGCCGCCTGGTGCAGGGCAACACAGAGGGCCAGGACCTCGGCCAATGGCAGCTGGCTGCCGGCGCCACGATCAAGTAGGAATTCGCGCAGTTCCACGGCCGTTTGCTGCGCCGCTTCCTGCTTGCCTTGGGCCAAATAGGTGAGACTCAACCCATAAGCACATTCGACGACCGTACGGCCGTGAATCTGGAAGCGGTGATCCAACACTTCGCGCAGCAGCCGTTCCGCCGCAGCCAGATCATCGCGCTCGTAGTGCACCCAGCCAAGGCCATACATACCCCAACCATAACCGACATAGCTGCCGGCTTTGCGAGCCAGATCGCGCAAAGTCAGCGCTGTCGCCTGAGAACCGGCCAGATCCGCCTGGGCGTGATAATAATTGCCGATGGCCATCAAGAGGCGCAGCGAGCGCGCATCCGGCTGATCAATCGTCAGGTCCCGCAGCGTCCTGTTTGCAAAAGCAAGTGCCTTATGGCTCTGCCCTGTACAGCGCAGGCTCTCGATATAACGAAACTCGGCCAGGCTGTAGGGAACAGCCGCTTCCGGCGTGAGCTGCCGCAATGCCTGACGTGCATGTGTGAGGCTGCGTGCGGGATCGCCTAGTGCCCCCAATGTGGTGGCCCGTAAGGTGTTGATCAGGCCCAGGTACAGCTGCCGTTCCCGCGCAGCAGGTCCGTCTCCTCCCCTCCTATCAGAAGCGAGTTCAAATCCTGCTTCGGCAGCATCTGTGAGGCGAATGACCTCCAGGAATTGGAAATGATAATGATGGATAAAGGCGCGCACGATCTGCACATATGGCTGGTGTTGTGCTTCTGGGGGCAGGAGCGCAATCCAGCGTTCGAGAGGGCGCCAATCATCTTGATTCAATGCAGGTAGAAAGCTTGTTTCCAGCAGACGCAGCGCCGCGCTGAGATCGCCGCCCTCAATAAAATGGGCCATCGCCGGTTCAACCATCCCTTCATCCTTGTACCAGGCGCCGGCGCGCAGGTGCATCTCGGCAATCATTTCCTCTGTGTAAAGCTGTCGCAAGCGCTTGCGCAGCAGATCGCGAAACAGGTGATGATAACGGTACCAAACGCCTGCGTCATCAAGCGCGACAACGAACAAGTTGTCGCGCCATAGGGCGTCGACAAAGCGGCCGCCGGAGTTATTTCCCGTTTCCGTGCCGGCCACAGCTTCGCACAACGGGGCGCAGAATTGATCGAGCAGCGACGTGCGGATTAAGTCTATCGTCTGCTGTTCATTCAAGGTAACCAGCACTTCATCCAGTAAATAATCGCTGACTAGGCGGTGGCTGCTGTTGGCAAAGCGGCGGGCGAAAGTTTCAGGGTCACCGCTTTCACGCAGCGAGATCGCTGCCAGCTGCAGACCTGTTGGCCACCCTTCAGTCCGTTCGTGCAGCAGGGCTGTGGTCTCTTCATCCAGCAGGTCATCCAGGTAGTTAGCCAGCAAATCAGCTGCTTCATGGCGCGTGAAGTTTAGATCGACGCCGCGTATTTCAGCCATCTGCCTGCGCGCCCGTAGACGGGTCAATGCCAGCGCGGGATCGGAACGCGTGATCAGCACCAGGTGTACGGTGGCCGGCAGCCAGGTTACGAGCCTGGACATGAATTGGCTCACCGCCAGGTCCGGCACGGCATGATAATCGTCTAGAACCAGCAGCAGAGGGCCGGGTAAGGCTTCCAATGAGCCCAGGAAGAGATCGGCCAATCGTGCCGGATCGGGAAGCGGGCTGGTGTTGACCAGAGACCAGACGTCGGCCGCGGCCGACGGGTAAATTGAGCGCACGGCTGCCGCCAGGTAGGCGACGAAGAGCTGCAGGTTGTTGTCTCGTTCATCGAGCGAAATCCAAGCATACGCTTCCTCGACTTTTTCCAGCCACAAATTGACCAACGTGGTCTTGCCGTAGCCGGCCGGCGCTGAAACCAGCACCAGCCGCCGCCGGTAGGCTTCGTCTAACGTTTGCAGCAGCCGCTTTCGCTGCACCAACCGCCCAGGAATACGTGGCCGGAACAATTTTGCTTGCAGCAGGAGAGTTGTGATCGATTGCGTGTTACTCATCGAGCGCCATGGAGAGGTCGATTCTTCTACAATAGGCTTGCAAAGAGCAGTATTGGAAGGAGTATATCATAGAGCACACTTGTGCGGAGGTGTTGACGCTGTGCTATGATGCGCCCGGATCCAGTCGAACTGATGTGTGATGAGGTGTAAAATGATCCAGCCAGCTATATTTCTGCAAGAAGTTGAGGGGGATTTCATCGCCAACCCTGCGCTGGTCGGGATTCTCCTGATCGCTTCTGTTGCCCTGGCCGTCTATTGGTACAACGCGCACTGCCCCAACTGCAAGCGCATCTTCACGCGCGAGCTAATGAAAAAGGGGAAGGCGGGCAGGCTGCCTACGATGATCAGTCACAAAGAGCGGCGTCATTATCGCTGTAAGCATTGCGGCCATGAGTGGGATAAAGTGGTTGATGTTGACGGGGCGTGAGATCTTGACGATCGCCTCCTGCTGAATGGACCCGTTCCTTGTTGCCGCTGTGATCACTTTTGCCTGTTTTGTGCAGGCGACGGCCGGCTTTGGCCTGCCGATGATAGCCATGCCGCTGCTGGTCGCCTTGTTGGGCATGCGCACAGCCGTGCCCTTGGTGGCTATCGTCATCTTCGAGCTGCAGCTGCTTATGATCTTCCGCTACCGGCTGGCGCTTAATTTGCAGACGGTGGGCCGCATCTCGGCGGCGGCCGTTTTGGGCATCCCCATTGGCGTTCTTTTCCTCTCTCGCCTCCCGGAAACGGTGACAGTGACATTGCTCGGGCTGGTGCTTATCTTCTACGCGCTTTACGCCCTGCTCCACCTGCCGCTGCCGCCGCTCAAAAACGACCGTTGGGCCTACCTCTTTGGTTTCCTAGGTGGGATTGGCGGCGGCGCCTACAACATGGCCGCCCCACCCATGATCATTTACGCCGATACGCAGCGCTGGGAGCCGGCGCTGTTCAAAGGGAATTTGCAGGGTTACTTCTTGATCATCGGCGTCGCTGCCATCCTCACGCACGCTCTGAACGGCAGTGTGAATGGCGACGTCTTGCAGAGGAGCGCGCTGGCCCTGCCTTTTGTGCTTCTGGGAGCCCTGGCCGGGTTTTACCTGGATCGTTTTATTAATCCGGGCCTGTTTCGCAAGCTGGTCCTGTTCCTGCTGCTCATTCTGGGTATGTCGCTGGCCCTGAGCGGGTGGCGGTTGTAGTTCCGCGCTGCTTGTCTGCTACATGGAAATCGGTTCGTTGCAGGCGGGGGGCAGCTCGATGCGCGGGTTGTTGTTCACGGCCGTCAGCTCGATCTGCACCTCAAAGAGCCCTTTGAACTTCAGCGGCTCGTAGGCGCCGCTGTAGTTGCCGCGAAAAGCGACCGGGTACCCTTGCTGGCTGTCGACGTAGAGATCGGCGTCTCCTGCTGACCACAAGCCCTCGCCGAAGGCGCGCAGCTTGGGATCGCGGCTCAGGCGCGCCGCGGCGAGAAACGTATCGCCGTCGATGACATAATGGTTGACGGCACGGCCGTTCAGCGTCGTTTGCCCAACGAGTGTGCCGATGGCCGCGTCGCTGCTGGTAAGCATCACGAGCAGGCTCTGCGGGCTCAACTCCTCGAAGAAGGCGACCGACTTGGGCGCATTGGGCTGGACGCAAATGGGTAAAAAGCCGTTGATGACGATGAAGGCGCCCCGGGGCACTTTGTAGAGGTCAACCGTGGAGGGCGTGAACAGCCCTACCAGGGCGCCGCCAACCTGAGCGGCGATCTCGCCCAGCAGGCTGCCGGACACCGTTACTTTGCTATTCTGGCCGTTCATGGCCAATAGACCCCTCAAATCTCCCTGCGCCGGTTTTTCGTTGATCAGGCCGGTGACCGTGAGGTCGACCGTCGCCTGCAGTGAATCGAGATCGTCGATGGGCTTGAGAGGGATAGGTTCAGCGGACTTTGTGTTCATGGGGTGATGCTCCTTGTGTGACGGCTTGGATTGATGGTCTGATAGGTGGCAGGGGGGCAGTGTGGCCGGGGATGCTATTCATTGCCCCAGGTCTCCCAGGAGGTGACTTGCGCGGCCGGGATGCGGCGGGCGGGTTTGAAGTCGTCGCCGGTGAAATAAGCGACGGGCAGCAGGGCGGCCTGGGTGACGCTGTCGGGAATGTCCAGAATGCGGGCAACCTCTTTTTCATAGCGCAGGTGCAGGGTGGTCCACGCCGTACCTAGGCCGCGGGCACGCAGGGCGAGCATCAGTGACCAGGCGGCGGGCAGGATAGAGCCGTAAAGACCGGCCTGAGCCAGCACGCCCAGATTCTCGACACGGCCGTGGATACAGGGCAGGATCATCAGCGGCGCCTCGCCCATGCGCCTGGCCAGGTAAACGGCCGACTTGGCGACCCGCGCCTGCTGCTTTTCATACAAGTCACCCTGCCCGCTGGTCGCCGCCTGCTCCTGGCGCGAGCGCGCATAAATCTGGAACGAGTCACGATAGAGTGCGCCGATCGCTTCTTTTTTCGCGGGGTCGCTGACGATCAGGAAATGCCAGCCCTGAGAGTTGCCGCCCGTGGGCGCCTGGATGGCGATCTGCAGGCATTCCTCGATGACCTGCCGCTCCACTGGGCGTTCGAAATCGAGACGACGGCGCACGCTGCGCGTGGTCGTCAGTAATTTATCGACAGAGGCCAGGTCCATAGGTTGAAATCCATTAGAAGTGGTTGATGTATCGCTCTGACTGTGACCCCTTCTCCCAAAGTAATGTGGCCGTGATCACGCTGAAATTCTAACAGCAACCTTTCTTGGTGCAAGATGGACCGTTTTGATCAGATGCATGATCTTGTAGAATTCAGCGGCGGGTAGAACTTTCTTCCTGAGGAGTATGGGATGATCGAGAAGTTTAATTTGCATGAAAAGTTGGCCATGATAGAGGCGTATTGGTCGCCGAAGATCGTCGGGGAGTTGAACGGGCAGCATGTCAAGCTGGCCAAGCTGCACGGGGAGTTTGTCTGGCACCAACATGAGCAGGAGGATGAGCTCTTTATGGTGCTCGACGGCCGCCTGCTGATCCAGTTTCGTGAAGGTGATGTATGGATGGAGCGGGGGGACTGCCTGATCATCCCGCGCGGCGTGGAGCACCGGCCGCTGGCTGAAGAGGAGGTGTCCATTTTGCTCTTTGAACCGGCGGGCACGTTGAATACAGGCAATGTCCAGTCAGAGCATACGCAGGCGCATCTGGATCGAATCTGACAGCCGGCAGCCTAATCATGAATTGCTTCCTGATTATTAATTGATGCGCTCCATCCTCGTTCCCTCTGAGGCGCGGCTTCAGCGCGGCGCTCAGTAACCAAAAATCAGGCACATGGCCGGCGTCTACCGCAGGAGAAACCCGCTCCTTGCGGAACGAAAAAGGCCGGGGTCCATATGGCCCCGGCCTTTTAACATCTCGTCGCCCCTGACGATGTCTATCACAGCGTGATAGGCGCCTATCGCGCTGTAATAGGTTTACACATACGCGTATTCGGCGTCGTACAGCACGGCCTTGATTTCTAACATATCTCGGCGGATGCTGTCGTCGCGCTCCACTTCCTTGGCGATCTTTTCATAGCCATACAGGATGGTTGTATGATCCCGATTGCCCAATCGGGCGCCAATTTGTGGGAGGGAAGCGTCGGTCTCCGTACGTGCTAAGTACATAGCTATTTGCCTGGGATAGGCGATGGTGCGGCTGCGGCTGGAACTGGACATGGCGTCTTCACTGACTTTGTAGAAGCGGCAGACAGCGTCGACGACCTGGTCGATGGTGACCTTGTCCGGCCGGCTCATGAGATCGGAGAGGGCCATGTTCACCAGGTCCACATCGACCGGCTGGCCCGTCAGCTGCGAGTATGCCATCACTTTATTGAGTGAGCCTTCCAGTTCGCGGATATTCTTGCGCACACGATGGGCGATTAACTCAACCACTTCATCGGGAACATATATGCCGGAATCATCCGCTTTGGACTGCAAAATCGCTTTGCGTGTTTCCACGTCCGGCAGCTGGATGTCGGCCATAAGGCCCCATTCAAAGCGCGACTGCAGGCGCTCTTCCAGCGTCACCATCGCCTTGGGCGGGCGGTCACTGGAAATGATGACCTGCTTGCCTTGGCTGTGCAGTTCGTTGAACGTGTGAAACAGTTCTTCCTGGGTGCTCTCTTTGCCGGCAATGAATTGGATGTCATCGATCATCAAGACGTCCGGCGTGCGGTAGCGCTCGCGGAATTCGTCCGTCGTCTTGTTGCGGATCGACTGCACAAGGTCGTTGGTGAAGGTCTCGGAAGAGATGTAGCATACGTCGTACCCTTCTTCCTGGCAGCGCTGGCCGATGGCGTGCAGAAGATGCGTCTTGCCCAGGCCGACGCCGCCGTAGATAAAGAGCGGGTTGTAGGTTTGTCCGGGATGCTCGGCAACGGAAAGGGCGGCGGCATGCGCCAGGCGATTGCTTGATCCGACAACAAAGCTGGAGAAGGTGAAGCGCTGGTTGAGGTTGGCGCTGCTGCTGTTGGCGCTCGCCAGTTGGGGAACGGCCGTTATGGCGGCGCGATTCTTACTTTTGGGCGCTCCGTTCTCGATAGACGGCGGCTCGGCAATGATTTCGTCAGACCAGACAACAAAGCGCAGATTGACCGGCCGGCGAACGATGGCCGCCAGCGTGCGCACTATCGTGTCGTACAGGCGGTTTTCAAGCCAATCTTTGGCATAGTCATTGCGCACGCCGACGATGTATTCATCGTTTTCCTGACCCAAAAGGCGCGCATCCTTCAACCAGGTGTTGAAAGTGGCGCGGGTCATCTGCAGTTCTAGCTCACCGAGTGTTGCTTTCCACGCTGTTTCTGGTGACATAGTTCCCAATTCTTTTTGTCCCCACTTGCCGCCGGCAACTAGGTGCAAATTATCGTCGGTAATGAAACCGCAATCTTCAATTAATATGGTTTATGAACCTTGTGCTGCCCGTCTTAATTGTGGGGGTAGATCATGTTAGCGACCGACGCTCTCTGTCGAATCCCTTCCCTGGTAAATGCTTACTTGACTGTCAGAACTTGAACTCCCATGTCAATGATCGTATCTACCAATATGCCTGACCAAAAATCCTTCCAACACCTCTGCAACGGGACTTTCATTCTAACATTCGGGCAGTATGGAGGCAATGCAAAAAGGCTTAAAAGCTCAAACGAATTCAAAATTCCCCAACCTTAAAAAATTCGAATTTTTTAAGGTTGGGGGGTTGACGGGGCGCCCCGATGCCCAGTTGTGGGGGCGCTTTGGGGCAGGCGCCCCCGTATATGCGGGTACCTCTTGGGGACATCTTCTCCGGCGCCGGCGGGATGGTGACCTTCAATTGTGCTACTATCCTCGATATCAACCTGAGCGCTCTGCGCTAGAAAACATTAGGCGATCTTCTGCCGTGCTTGCCAATGAGAACGGCGCGCGCTAAGTCAAATGAGGCTGAATTATGGGCTGTGTTATGTCGTCGAAACGGGCATGGAAAGAGGATAATTGGCATGAGTCGCAACTGCCGGCCGCCCCTCGGGCGGCTGCTTTGAAGGAGTGGATTTAAAGATGGAACAGAAAGTAAGCGTTGGCATTATCGGCTGCGGCAATATCAGCGGCGCGTACATAAAGGGGTGTCGCCAGTTTGATATCCTGGAGATCGTGGCCGTGGCCGACATTGACGAGCAGCGCGCGCGGGATACGGCCGCAGAGAACGATATTCCGCAAGCGGGCAGCGTCACCGCGCTGTTGGCTGACCCCCAGATTGATATCGTGCTCAATCTGACTATCCCTGCCGCGCATGCGCAGGTGAGCCTGCAGGCGCTGAACGCGGGCAAGCACCTGTACAGTGAAAAACCCCTGGCCTTAACCAGCACCGATGGCCGGGAGATTCTGGCCGCCGCAGACGCCGGTGGTTTGCGCGTAGGCTGCGCGCCGGACACCTTCCTGGGTGGCGGGCTGCAGACGTGCCGTAAACTGATTGACGACGGCCAGATTGGCGAACCGGTGGCCGCCACGGCGTTCATGATGAGCGGCGGGCCGGAGTCATGGCATCCCAATCCCGGCTTCTTTTATGAGGCCGGCGGCGGGCCGCTGTTTGATATGGCGCCCTACTATTTGACGGCCCTGATCCACTTGCTGGGGCCGATCAGGCGCGTGACTTCGGCCGCGCGCATTTCTTTTCCTGAGCGCGTGGCCACCAGCGAGGCGCGCTACGGCCAGCGCATCCCCGTGCAAACACCGACGCACGTGGCCGGGCTGCTCGATTTCGCCGCCGGGCCGGTGGGCACGCTGATCACCAGTTTTGATATCAAGGGAGGCTCGGACCTGCCACGCATCGAGATTTATGGTTCGGAGGGCACGTTAAGCGTACCTGATCCCAACACGTTTACAGGTCCGGTACGCTTGAAGCGCGCTGGTGAAGAGGCGTGGCGCGAGATCCCACTGACCCATTCCGACGCGCTGGGGCGCGGCACGGGCGTCGCTGATATGGCCTACGGCCTGCGCTCAGGACGGCCGCATCGCGCCGGCGGCGATCTTGCTTACCATGTGCTGGAGATTATGGAAGCGCTGTTAGCGGCCTCAGACGAGGGCCGGCATGTGCTGATCGCGAGCAGCTGCGAGCGACCGGCGGCGCTGCCGTTGGGCTTGACGGAAGGAACGCTCGATAGCTAGAAGCGCTGGTGTTCGTTTACGCGGCCCTTGCCTGCTGGCACGCTTCGCAGAGGCCGTAGACTTCCAATAGGTGGCTTTGCACCTGGAAGTTGAACTGCCGGCCGAGGGTCTGGGCGATATCGCCGGCGCCGCAGCGATCGAAATCAAACACGCGATGGCACTGGCTGCAGATGAGGTGGTGGTGGCTGCCGCCGTCTAGAAGCACGTAGTGGGCGGCGCCGGTGCCCTGGTAGACGGGCCGCACAAGGCCGAGATCGCAGAGTAGATCAAGGGTGCGGTAAACGGTCATGCGGCCGACATGGGGGGACTCTTCGCGGACGAGGACGGCCAGGTCGTCGGCGGTGATGTGCCCGTGGCTGTTGACCAGGGTGTTGATGATCGCCTGGCGCGCCGGCGTCAGGCGGTAGCCGCTTTCCAGAAGAGCGTCGGCCAGTCGTTTATCTTGCTTCTTCATAAGAGTTATAAGAGTTCATCCTCAAGCCCAGCGTCCCGCTCTCCAACCGTAGACATACCCCTTGCCGGGCGCAAAAAGGAAGACCAGTAAGAAAATGAAGGAGGCGACCAGGACGACGGCCGATCCGGAAGCGATATTGAGATAGTAGGAAATGTAGACGCCGGCAACGCCGGAGAAGGCGCCGATGGCCGCGCCCGTGGCCATCATGGCCGGTAGGCGGCGTGTGAGCAAAGAGGCGGTGGCTGCCGGCGTGACAAACATGGCCAGCATGAGGGCGATGCCTACCACCTGCAGGGCGGCGACGATGGTCACGGCGATGAGGATGAGCAGCAGATAGCGCAGAAAGGTTTGCGGCAGGCGTAGAGTCACGGCGAGCACCGGGTCGAAAGAGATGACCAGGAACTCCTTATAAAAGAGGAAGACCATGAGCAGGACCAGGGCGGAGAGGGCGGAGATGACCCACAGATCGGCCGTGGAGACACCGAGTAGATTGCCGAAAAGGAAATGAGCGAGATCGATGGTGTAGTTGCCCGTGGCGGAAAGCATGGCTACCCCCAGGGCAAAAAGGGCCGCGAAAACGACCCCTATCGCCGTATCTTCTTTGAGCGTGCCCTGTTCGCTGAGCACGCCAATGCCCACGGCTGTGATCACGCCGAAGATTAGGGCGCCGATGGCCAGCGGCCAGCCGATTAGAAAAGCGATGACCACACCGGGTAAAATGGTATGCGCCAGGGCGTCGCCGAAGAAAGCCATGCCGCGCAATACGATATAGGTTCCCAAGACGGAACAGACGATGCCCACAATGATCGCCGCCAGCAGGGCGCGCGTGATGAAGCTGAACTGCAGGGGTTCCAGGAAGAAGTTAAGCATGAGGCGGGAGTGGGGTGGTAAGGGGGCAGGCGGCGTGCGAAATCCACAATCCACGATCCGAAATCCGAAATCCCATCATTCTTCTCCGTGGTCGCAGCACGTGTCGGCCAGAAGTAGATCGCCGTCGCTGCCGATGCGGTGCATGTGGCCGCCGTAGGCGGTGAGCAGGTTCTCCGTGGTCAAAACCTCTTCTGCCGGTCCGTAGGCGACGATCTGCTTGTTGAGCAGCATTACGCGATCGAATCGCTCGGCCGCCTGGTTGAGATCGTGCGTGGCCAGGAGGACGGTGACTCCGTCGTCGCGCAAACTATCCAGCAAGATGAAGATGCCGTCCTGGCTGGGCGTGTCCAACCCGGTCAGCGGTTCGTCGAGCAGCAGCAGTTCCGCTTCCTGGGCTAGGGCGCGGGCGATGAAGACGCGCTGCTGCTGGCCGCCGGACAGTTCGCCGATCTGTTTTTTTGACAGGTGCGTGGCGTTGACGCGCGCCAGGCTGTCATGGACGACCGCCCAATCTTCACGATGCGGCCGTTTGAACAAGCCTATCTGGCCGACGCGCCCCATCATGACGACGTCTTCCACCGTGGCCGGAAAGCTCCAGTCTACCTGGCTGCGCTGGGGGACATAGGCGATGCAGATATGCTCGCCCGGCGCATGGCCGTAGAGGCTTACTTCCCCCTTGTACGGTTCCAGGGTGCCCACGATAAGTCTGAAAAGCGTGCTTTTACCGGCGCCGTTGGGGCCGACAACGGCGATTCGTTCCCCCCGTTCTGCCCTAAAGGTGATATCATCTAGAGCGAACACGGGTTCGCGAACGGCGGCCACGCCGCCGTTGTTATATAGTGCGTAGACATGCTCCATCTGCAAGGTGGGAAAATGGAGATCGTGGGCGATGCCCTGGTACTTTATCTGTTGGACAAGCTCAGCCATAGGACTTGTGACACCTGCTGCCGGCTGTGCGAATTATGAGGCGGCCGGCCACTTCCCCCTCACTTTATTGATACTTTATCTCAATTCTAGCAGGTGAGCCGTTCGTGTCAACGCCCATTTAAGAAGCGAATACTTAAAACTGTACAAAATATGCATAAAACATTGACAAACAAAAAGAAATACCCTATACTTCCCCCGACTTAGAGATGAAGGTGCCCGGTTTGGGGCGATGTTGCTCAAGAATGAGGCGACTGCCCGGGCGCAGGACCAAGTACAAGGAGTGAGAAGAATGACAATGCAGCTGGACACCTGGGAGAATCGACTTTTGGCATTGGCCTACGCGCCGTTGGAGAATTGGACCGGCAGCGAGGGCACGGCCGTCGTTGATTCTTCGGCGCTTGATCTCGCTTATCGCTACAGTGACGAGATGACGAAGCAGCACAGCGCGACCTTTCACATGGCTTCGGCGCTGCTGCCTGGCGAACAACGACGGGCCATTCGCGCGCTCTATGCCTTTTGCCGCGTGAGTGATGACCTGGTGGACCGGCCGGAAATGCTGTCTGTTTTTGAAGTAGCCCGCTTCGAGCGCTGGCGGCAGCGTTCGTTGAGCAGTGCGCCTCCGAAAGATGATCTCGTGGCCGCCGCCTGGGCGGACACAAGGACTCGCTTCAATATCCCGCGCCAGTACGCGGAACAGCTCTTGGACGGTGTGGCCTGCGACATGGAAGTCAACCGTTACGAAACGTTCTCGGATCTGGCCGCTTACTGCTATGGCGTTGCTTCGACGGTGGGCCTGATGTCCATGCACATCGTCGGTTTCAAGGATGAAAGCGCGATCCCTTACGCGGTGAAATTGGGCGTTGCCCTGCAGTTGACGAATATTTTGCGTGACGTGGCCGAGGATTGGGAAAACGGCCGTTTGTATCTGCCGCTCGATGAGCTCAAAGCCTTCGGCCTCTCCGAGAACGACATCGCCGCGCAGCGCAATGATTATCGTTGGCAGGCGTTTATGGCCTTCCAGATTGAACGCGCGCGCCAGTTGTACGAAGAAGCGCTGCCCGGATTGGCTTTGCTGGAGAGGCGCGGACGCGTCGCTGTGGCCGCGGCCGCAGAATTGTATCGCGCTATCCTCGATGACATCGAGGCGCATGACTACGATGTCTTTTCGCGGCGCGCCTATATCAGCGGCCGCCGCAAGGCAGCCCGTGTGCCCGGCATCTGGTGGCGGGCGATGGCGGGCGGATACTAAGGGCATGGCTGCCCTTTGACAGGCTCGTGGACCGGCAGGCTTGTCGAACAGTTGACAGAATGAAGGAGCTAGGGGTGGAGCGGCAGGCTGACCAGCCGACCGCCAAGCAAGGAGTTATCAACATGGCGGAAAAAGTCATTATTATTGGCAGTGGTTTTGGTGGGCTGGGGGCCGGCATTCGTCTGGCGGCGCGCGGCTATGATGTAGAGATTATCGAGAAACTGGATAAACCGGGTGGGCGGGGCTACACCTTCAAGAAAGACGGCTTCTCCTTTGACGCCGGGCCGACGGTGATCACAGCCCCCTTCATGTTTGACGACCTTTTTGAGCTCGCCGGGCGCAAGCGCGAAGAGTATGTCGAATTTGTGCAGCTTGATCCCTTCTACCGCATCTTCGATCACACGGGTCGCTCGTTTGATTATAATGGCGACGCGCAGTTCATTGCCGATCAAATTGAAGAGTGGAACCCGGCGGACAAGCAGGGCTACCAGGATTTCATGAACACCACGCAGGCGATTTTTCAGAAAGGATTCGTGGAACTGGCGGATAAGCCTTTCTTACATGTCAGCGACATGCTGCGCGTGGCCCCGGACTTGATCCGTCTGGGATCGTACCGCAGCGTCTACGGCTACGTCTCGCAGTTTATTGAGAATGAGTTTCTGCGGCGCACGTTTTCTTTTCACCCCCTGCTCATTGGCGGCAACCCCTTCGACGCTTCCTCCATCTATGCCATGATTCATTACCTGGAACGGGAGTGGGGCGTTCATTTCGCCATGGGTGGCACAGGCGCGCTGGTCGAGGCGCTGGCGCAGCTCTTTGAGGATATCGGCGGCCGTTTTCGTTTCAATACGGAGGCCGCGGAGATCCTGGTTGAGGGAAGACGGGCGACCGGCGTGAAGCTTACGGACGGCACCGTGCTCAAGGCGGATCAGGTGATTTCCAATGCGGACGTGGCCTGGACCTATCTGAACATGATCCCCTCCAAGGCGCGCGGCCTGCGCAACAGCGATACGCGTTACAAACACCTGACCCGCTACAGCATGTCTCTTTTTGTCATCTACTTCGGCACCAAACGGCGCTATACGGATACAGGTCTGGCGCACCACAATATCATTCTTGGTGAGCGTTATGAGGAGCTTTTGCACGATATTTTCAAGGACAAGGTGCACTCGGACGATTTTTCGCTCTATCTGCATATGCCCACGCTCACCGATCCCTCGCTGGCGCCGGAAGGGCATGAGACCTTTTACGTCTTGTCCCCCGTGCCTCACCTGGGCGGGAACATTGATTGGCGGGAAGCGGCGAAGCCGTATCGCGATTTGATTATGCAGTTTCTGGAAGATAATTATCTGCCCGATTTGCAGGAAAACATCGTCGTCGAACACATGGTTGACCCGCTCTATTTCCAGGATACGCTCAACAGCCATCTGGGCGCGGCCTTTTCTGTGGAACCGACGTTGACACAATCAGCCTGGTTCCGCCCGCATAACCGCTCCGAGGATTTCGAGAATCTCTATTTTGTGGGCGCAGGCACCCATCCGGGCGCCGGCCTGCCGGGCGTCCTTTCCTCTTCTAAGATCGCCGAACTGCTCATCGCCGGTGAGGCGTTCGAGCCGGCCGGTCGGCCGGCTACACCCGATGGACAGCTGTACGCAGCGGGAGCGTAAATCATGCAAGAAAAAAAACCGGTACCCACGTTGGATGGCCCTGGTGGGTTGGCGGTTCTCAAAGTATTGGCCCGCGACCGCTCTTTGTTGACGGCGATGGGCGCGATGCAAAGCGAACTCGGTCCTATCTTCAAGATCACCATGCCCCGTTTTCAGCCTATTGTTGTCTCCGGCCCCGACTTTAACCGCCAGGTGATGGTCACGGATGGGGACAAGTTCAGCTGGCGCGCCGAGTCGGACCCGGTTGTGAAACTGCTGCGCCACGGCGTTCTCGTTGAAGATGGCGAAGAGCATGATCGCCTGCGTGCCTGTATGGAGCCGGCGATGCGCCGTGCCCCCTCCCTGGACCATATCCCGGCCATGATTCACTATACCGATCAGGTGCTCGCTGCCTGGCCCGACGAGGGGGAAGTGGACATGCTGGTCGAAATGCGCAAGGCGGCGCTGCTTATCCTGCTGGGCACCCTTTACGGCACCGATTTTTCGCCCTATCTTGAGGAAATGTGGGAGCCGATATTGAAGGCGATTGAGTATATTTCGCCGGGGGCGTGGATCGTCTGGCCCGCTGTGCCGCGGCCGGGGTATGAGAAGGATCTAGAGAAGCTTGATGCCTATTTGTACGGGCTGATTGAACAGCGCCGTGAGCAGGGCGGCCCGCAAGATGATCTTTTAGGGCGGCTGCTCGCAGCCCCGGATATGAGCGACGATTTGATCCGCGATCAGCTGCTGACCATGCTGATCGCCGGGCATGACACAAGCACGGCGATGCTCGCCTGGTCTCTGTACCTGCTCGGAGAACACCCGCACGCATTGGAACAGGTGAATGCAGAAGTAGCCGCTTTGGGTAATGTGCAGTTCGCTGCCGGGCATGAGCGGCAGCTGCCCTATCTCGACCAGGTGATGAAGGAGACGCTGCGCCTGTTTCCGCCGATTCACGTGGGCAATCGTTTCGCCAAGGAGGATGTGGACCTGCAGGGTTATGGCGTGCCGCAGGGATCGCGCTTGATGGTCTCTAATTATCTCACACACCGTGATGAGACGGTGTGGGAAAATCCGGAGCGTTTCTGCCCACATCGTTTTGACCGCCACACAGCCGCGGATGGCGTCGAAGGGGATACGGAATCGAAAGAGCGACGGCCGTCGCTCTCCTATGTGCCTTTTGGGGGCGGGCCGCGCAACTGCATCGGTGCGCCTTTCGCCCAGGTTGAGGCCAGGGTAGTCCTGGTGCGCATCCTGCAGCAGTTTGCGCTGCAGCTGTCGCCGGGCCAGAAGGTACGGCCGTATATGGGCGCGACTTTGGAACCCCGGCCAGGGGTAAAGATGATCGTTAAGCGCCGAGCCGGGAACGAATAAGGTGAATGAAAAGAAGCAGAGGGGCAGGGGGGCTAGGTGGCAAATTGGCAGGATGGCCAAGCGGCCGAATCGCGGCGACTTAGATCCACTCCCGGCAGGCCACCAACGCAAGTATTACTGGGCGTTAAGTTTCTCGCTGGCCGTTTTGCCGCTTCTGGCGCGGGCGGAGCGCCGTTACCAGGCGCTTCCCCAGCTCCCGGCCAAAAAATGGTCACCCGCGCTGCCTTCATTGTCGATCATCGTCCCCGCGCGCAATGAGGCGCACAACCTGCGCCGCCTGCTGCCTACGTTGCAGGCGCAGGAATATGCCGGCGAAATGGAGATCATCGTCGTTGATGATCATTCGTCCGACGCAACGGCCGACGTGGTCAGATGGGCGATGGCTTCTCCCACCTTGCTGGGCGGGAAGCAGCTGCGCCTGATCGAGGCGCATGCGCTTCCGCAGGGCTGGATGGGAAAACAGAATGCCAGTCATACAGGCGCCTGCGCGGCGCGCGGGCAGTGGCTGCTCTTTACCGACGCGGATACGGAGCACAGCGCGCACTGCGCGGCGAGCGCGGTCGCTTTCGCGGAAACATACGGCCTCGACGGCTTAAGCCTTTTCCCGCAGCAAGAAACGCACGGCCTGCTCGACAGCGCGGTGCTCATGGTCTCTTTCGCCGGTCTCTTCGCCGGGCTGCGGCGCTCAACACCCCTGCTAAATGGGCAGTTCGTTTTGCTGCGGCGCGATGTCTATGAGCGCAGCGGCGGCTTCGCGGCGGTCTCCTCAGAGATGATGGATGACCTCGCCTTTGGCCGGCTGTTGGCCGAACAGGGATACCGGACGCCGATGATGCACGGCGATGAGCTGGTCAGCGTGCATATGTATGACGATACACGCCAGCTCTGGAACGGCGTGAAACGGGTGGGCTCGGGATCGCTGCGTCACCACGGCATGATGGCTGTTGTGCCCGCAGTATTTATTACGGGCGTGATGATGCCCGTGTGGACACTGCTCGTTAACCGCCGCAAACTGCGCGGGATTCGCAGCTTGTGGCTCGTCTGGCTGGCGGCCCTGGCCGCTTTCTTGCCCTGGGCGAAGCGCTTTAACGGCAAACAGGAAACGGAAAACAGCAAACGGAAAGCGGCCTTGCGTACACTGCTGGCCCCGGCGGCAGCCGTTTTCTTGCAGGCGTCTGCTACGTGGGGTCTGCTCGGGCGGCTGTCGGGCCGCGGCCTTTCCTGGAAAGATAGAAGAGTTTGAATTTTACTGCCAGCAGCCAACCATCCGCTGACTGCTGAAGGCTGACAGGTTCACTATGACTTACTTTGGTTTTCTTGGGATTTTCTTGTTGGTGCCTATCGTTTTACTTCTGGCGATTACCTTTTGGGATCGACGGCGTGGCCGCCAAGTCCCGGCTGCAATGCGCGCCTGGCCGCCGGCATTAGCTGTTTTGCTGCATGTTGTGATCGCGCTCCTCTATACGACGATCTGGGACAATTACCTGGTAGCCACGCGTGTCTGGTGGTATGACCCGGCGTTGGTAACGGGGGTGACCCTTGCCTATGTGCCCGTTGAGGAATACACCTTCTTTGTCCTGCAGCCGATTCTGGCCGGTTTGTGGCTCCTCTTCTTGCTGAGGCGGCTGCCGGAACCGGCCGGGCGCTCAGATGGACCGGCGCTGCGCTTTTGGTCAGTGGCCGTGCTGGCCGTGATTTGGCTGGGATCCGTTCTCCTGTTGGCCAGCGGCTGGCAGCCAGGCACCTATATGGGCCTGGAGCTGGTCTGGGCTTTGCCGCCCATCGGCCTGCAGCTCGCCTTTGGCGCCGACATCCTCTGGCGCCGCCGCCGGCTCGTGGGCCTGGTGATCGTGCCCCTGACGCTCTATTTGAGCGCCGCGGATGCTATCGCCATCAACGGCGGCATCTGGACGATTAACCCGCAGAAGTCTGTCGATCTGCTGCTGGGGGGTATCTTGCCCATTGAAGAGCTCCTTTTCTTTGCGCTCACCAATATCCTCATCGCCTTTGGCGTGACCTTGGTTCTCTCGCAGGAGAGCCACGAACGGATCAGGCAGCTGCGCAGCAGGCTGCAAGATAGGCTTGAGTCGAATTCTCTGGAACGATCGGGCGGCTGATGGAACCATTGCAGTTGCTCCTGTTTGTTGCTGCCGCGTTCCTGCTGGGATCCCTGCCGTTTGCGCTTTGGATTGGCCGGGCGGCCGCGGGTGTGGATATCCGCACGGTTGGCGATCACAACCCTGGGGCGACGAATGTGCTGCGTGCAGGCAGCCGTGGCGGGTTTCTGCTGGCGATGGCGCTGGATATCAGCAAAGGGGCGCTGCCGGTGGGCCTCGCTTACCAGCAGTGGGGCATTGCCGATTGGCGTATCGTGCCCATCGCCCTGGCGCCCGTCGCCGGGCATGCTTTTTCTCCCTTCTTGGGCGGCGATGGAGGGAAGGCGCTGGCCACGGCTTTTGGTGTATGGATTGGACTGACGACCTGGAGTCTGTCGCTGGTCGCTCTGGGACTGCTTGTCGTCTGGCGCCTTATTGTGCGCCCGCCGGGCTGGGCGCTGCTGTTTACGCTTTCTTGCCTGGCTTTGGTGATTGCTTTCTGGTACCGTGATCCGCTCTTCCTGGCCGTGTTGGCCAGCCAGGCGCTGATCTTGATCTACAAGCAGCGCGCTGATTTGCAGCAGCGGCCGGCCCTGCGCCGGCGGACGTCACCCGCCTAAACCGGCTTGTCTCTGCCAATACGACCCTGGATTAGGAAGTCAAATCAAGAGGGAGCACCCCGATATTCATACGAAGGATATATGATGTCGAATCGTGAAATTGTTGTTGAAAATCTTGAAAAGTATTATCCCGGCGATGTGCGCGCTGTTGACGGCGTCTCCTTGCACGTGGACGCGGGGCAGATCTACGGCTTCTTGGGACCGAATGGCGCCGGCAAGAGCACGACGGTGAAAATATTGACGACCCTGGCTCTGCCCACGGGAGGAACGGCCTCTGTCGGCGGGTATGATGTGGTTACGCAGCCGGGTGAAGTGCGGCGTATTGCCGGTGTCGCCCTGCAGGATGTGGGGCTGGATCCCTTGATGAAGCCGCTGGAACTACTGACGCTGCAGGGGCGCCTGTTCGGAGAAGATCGGCGCGAGGCGCGCATGCGGGCTGAAGAGCTGATGCGCCTGGTGCGTCTGGAAGATGCGCTGGATCGCCAGGTTGGCACCTACAGCGGCGGTATGAAGCGCCGGTTGGATCTGGCGATGGCCCTCGTACATGAGCCGGAAATATTGTTTCTGGACGAGCCGACCACAGGTCTCGATCCCGCCAGCAGGCGGGACGTGTGGCGCGAGGTGCGGCGGCTGAATGAGGAATTGGGGATGACGATTTTTCTGACAACGCAGTACCTGGAAGAAGCGGACGAACTGGCGGACATGATCTCCATAATTGATCACGGCCGTTTGGTGAAGAGCGGTTCGCCGGCGGCGCTGAAAGCTTCCTTGGGCAAGGAATCGCTAAACCTCGCTTTTGACAGCCGGGAGAAAGTAGAGCGGGCCCAAAAGCTGCTGCAGGAAGTGGCAGACCGTACCCAGATCGATCGCCTGACCCTGCGCGTTTATAGGAATGATGTCGCCCGCGCCATACCGGCGATTATTGAAAAGCTGCACGAGGCGCATCTCGATCCCCTTTCTTTGACATTGACCCAGCCCACGCTGGATGATGTCTTCTTGCAAGTGACGGGAACAACGATGGACAGTGAAAATGAGCAGACAGAAGCGGGGTTGGCAGCGCCAATCGCCTGAGCGCCGCGGGAGATAATCATGGCCGCACAAACAACGACAACCGGCAGTTATCCGGCCGGATCAATGAACTCGGCTTCCTTTGTGGAGCAAATTTATCTGGTGACCTGGCAAAACTTGCTGACCATCTTTCGCCGGCCGGCGGCCCTCATCCCGCCTATCGCCATCAGCTTGTTCTTCCTGGTGATCTACAATTCAACCCTGGGCGGGGCGGCGAGCTTTATCCCTAACTTAGGGGCGAACAGCTACTTAGGCTTTATCCTGCCTCTTTCCATTATCAGCGCCTCCCTCTCCGGCGCGGGCATCGCCGCTCAGAACCTGGTGCGCAATATTGAAAGCGGTTACTTCGATAAGCTCCTGCTGACGCCCATCAGCCGCTCCGCCCTCTTAACGGGCACGATCCTGTCGGGAGCGGTCATTCTTGGTCTGCAAGCGGCGCTGGTGCTGGGTGTGGCCATCTTGATGGGCCTGCGTATCGAGACAGGCTTGTTGGGTGCGCTGGCCGTGATCGCTATGTCGGTGCTCCTGGGGTTGGGGTTTGCCGGGTTTACTATGTCCGCCGCCCTAAGCAGCGGCAGCGCGGCGGTGACGCAAAGTGCCAGCTTTGTCTTTTTCCCCCTGACCTTTCTGGCGCCGACTTTCGTGCCCTTGGCGCTGCTCTCCGGCTGGCTGCGTGTGGCCGCGCAGCTGAACCCCATTACCTACGTCCTGGAGGCCATGCGTGCGATTATTAATGAGGGATGGATTTGGTCGGAGATCGCCGCTGGAGTGCTGGCCTGCGTCGTTCTCGGTGTGGCGATGTATCTGTTGACGCTGTATGCGCTGCGGCGCCGGACGGCGCGCAGTTAGTGCCGCTGGAGACTTTCTGATGGCGTCACTTGCCCTGGCCGCCGGACTGTTCCTGCTCATGGCCACTACTCTGCTCTGGCTGCTGAGCTTACGCCTGCGCGATGCCGGTATTGTGGACGTCTTTTGGGGGCTGGGCTTCGTCGCTGTCTACTGGCTCGGTTACCTGCTCAACGAGACCGCTGCGCTTCACGAGGCTCCCTTGAACGGACCTCGACAGCTTGTGGTTGGCCTCCTGGTGACGGTTTGGGGGCTGCGCCTGGCGGCCCATATCTTTCTGCGCAACCGCGATCGGGGCGAAGATTTTCGCTATGCACGCTGGCGCAAAGAAGCGGGCAGCAGCTGGTGGTGGCGCAGCTACTTCAAAGTTTTTCTTTTGCAAGGGAGCATCTTATGGGTCGTTGCCTGGCCGCTGTTGGCTGTTCTCGCCGGCGGTGCGGCGCCCTTGCGCTGGCTGGATGCTCTCTCCCTGCTCGTTTGGGGCGTGGGCTTCCTCTTTGAAGCCGGCGGCGATTGGCAGCTGCGTCGTTTTCAGCAGGATGCAGCCAACAAAGGCGGTTTGCTGACCACTGGATTGTGGCGCTACACACGGCATCCCAATTACTTTGGTGATGCGCTGGTTTGGTGGGGTTTCTATTTGTTTGCCGTGGCTTCCGGGGCAGGGTGGACAGTCGTCAGCCCCCTGTTGATGACCTTCTTGCTGCGACGTGTTTCCGGCGTGACGATGCTTGAGCGCACGCTGATTGAGACGAAGCCAGGCTATGCGGACTATATAGTGCGGACCAACCCCTTTTTCCCGGGACGGCCGAAAACGCAAAGTGATAGGGAGATTGAGAATGAACTACCGGCATAGTTTCTTCGTGAAAGCGCCGCTGGCGGACGTGGCCGAGTTCCACAAGGAGACTTCCGCCCTGAAAGCGTTGATGCCGCCGCCCTTGAGCGTGCGCTTCAATGAGGTGCAGCCGCTGGCAGAGGGGTCCGTCGCTGACTTCACCATGGGCGTGGGTCCGGTATCCGTGCGCTGGGTGGCTGTGCACAGCGAGGTGACAGAAATGAACGGCTTCGTCGATACACAGAAGGAAGGTCCTTTTCGCAGTTGGCGGCATCGCCATACGTTTCAGGCGCTGGATGAGGGGACGACGGAAGTGATTGACGAGATCGATGCGGAATATGGCAGCGCCATCAGCCGCTTCATGTGGCTTAATTTGCCGGTGCTCTTCGCCTTTCGGGCGTGGGCCACAAAAAAAGCGCTAGAATAGATGGTGTGCAAGCTAAAATACGAAAAGAACGAAAAACAGATAAAATAGTTCGTTGAGAGATGCGTGATGGATACTGCTTTGAAGCAATTTGAGAACGAATCGTTTATGAATATGGAAACCTATCGCCAGAGCGGTGAAGAGGTAAAGACGCCGGTGTGGTTCGTGCTTGATGGGCGGACCCTCTATGTGCGCACGGTAAATAATTCCTGGAAGGTGAAGCGGCTGCGCGGGAACCCGCAGGTGCGCGTCGTGCCTTCAGACCGCGTGGGCATGCCCCGCGGGGAGTGGGTGCCTGCGCAGGGCGTCGAAGTGCAAGACGGCGATAAAGTGCGCGAAGTGAAAACGCTCTTTGATGCCAAGTATGGCGAGCAAATGCGCATGTTTGATGAATTTCCTGAGGAACAAATGGTCACCTTGGCCGTTACGGTGCCGGCGTAGAGCGCTGTGCAAAGATTTTCGAGGAGGAAATAAGCGAATGAGTAAAGATCGTGTACGCCAGATTTTGGTCGTTTTGGCCGTGCTGGCGATGATTACAGTCAATATCCTGGCCAATGCTTTGCCCATCAATGGTCAGAATACGGGTGAGATATCCGACCGTTTTGACGTCTTTTTTGTGCCGGCAGGCTATGTCTTCTCCATCTGGGGCCTGATCTATTTGGGCCTGCTGGCCTATGCTGTTTACCAGGCGCTGCCCGCCCAGGCGGAAAACCCCACGCTGCGCAGCATCGGCTATCTGTTCGTGCTCTCTTGCCTGGCCAATATCGCCTGGATATTTCTTTGGCACTATAACTTGGTCGCTTTATCGGTCGTGGCTATGCTGGCCCTGTTAGGGCTGCTCTTGGCCATCTACCTGCGTCTCGATATCGGCCGTGCCCCGGTCGCCCCGGCGATGAAGTGGCTCGTCCATGTTCCCTTCAGCATCTACCTCGGTTGGATCACCGTGGCCACGATCGCCAACATAACCTCCTGGCTCTATGAAGTAGGCTGGAGCGGGTGGGGATCTCTCCCGAGATGTGGGCGGTGATCATGCTGGCCATCGCCACGGTTGTCGGTGGGGCGATGATGTTAACCCGCGGCGATATCGCCTATACGGCCGTTCTCGTCTGGGCCTTCATCGGCATTGCTCTCAAGCACCAGGAGACGGCCGTTGTCTCCAACGCGGCCTGGATCGCGGCCGCCGTTACCTTCCTCTTCATCCTCATCGGCGCCTACAGAAAACGGGGAAAAGAGACCCAGCCGGTGCCGGGGACATAGTTGGCCGCCGGACGCCCGGCGTGGTTAGGCGAAAAGGATAGAACCAGAAACAGTGAAGAGAATCACCCCAGGCCCGGGCCAGGAGTCCGTTTGGGATTACCCGCGGCCGCCGAAGCTTGAACAAACGGGCAAGCGTGTCTCCATTACCTTCAACGGGGAGCTTGTCGCCGATACGCGGCGTGCCTGGCGCGTGCTGGAGACGAGTCACCCCCCTGTCTACTACATCCCGGCCGAAGATATCAATGCCGATTTCCTTTTCCCTGTGCAAGGGGGATCCTGGTGCGAATGGAAGGGGCAGGCCTCCTATTTCGATGTCCGGGTTGGAGATAAGATCGCCCGCCGCGCCGCCTGGAGTTATCCCAAGCCCACGCCTGCTTTCACGCCCATCAAAGGTCACCTGGCCTTCTACGCGGGGTCTATGGATCGCTGCCTGGTGGATGGCCAAGAAGTGACGCCCCAGCCCGGCGGTTTCTATGGCGGCTGGATAACGGCCGATATTGTGGGGCCGTTCAAAGGGGAGCCGGGCACCTCCGGCTGGTAGGTTAAAGCGGCCGGCGCCGCGGCGTCAGCGGCGCCACTGATTGGCGCGAACATTATTGGCCGCCAGCCGTGTTGTTTCATCAACACGTTTCTGGCGCGTCCCCGGCCGTTTGGCGCTGCTGATCCACTCCAGAATGCCCCGTTTCGCTGAGCGGGGAAAGGCTTCGAAGTTTTCTCTGGCAGCGGGGTAGCGATCGAAAGCCTCGCCGAGATCCGGCGGAATGATCAGCGCCTCCACCGCGTCCAGCGCCTGCCACGATCCATCCGCTTTCGCATCTTCAACTTTCGCCAGCCCGGCCGCTGCCATCAATCCCGCCGCTGCCATCTTCTCCACGCGCGCTTTATTGATCGCTGACCAATTGCTTCCTACTTTGCGCGGCGCAAAGTAGAGCAGGGTCCGCTCCCCATCCAATTTGCGCGGCAGACTGTCGATCCAGCCGTAGCAGATCGCCTCTTCCACCGCCTCATCCACGTTCAGATCAGGCTTGCCGGCCGACTTCTTGTAGCGGATCAACCATACCCCTTCGCCGCGCGCATGGTTTGCTTCCAGCCACGCGCGCCATGCGCCGCGTGTCTGCGGGTGGACTGAATTGGGGGGTATTTCCGTTGTCATCGGTCTGTCCCTTGCGCTACCCTGGACAGATCTTCGTGGTCCCGTCCGGTAGGGAACCCGCCATGCGCTGCGAGAAGTTCCAGGTCGTCACGTTTTGCGGCTGCAGGCGGATGGCTGCTTCAGGGGCGGTTCGCGCCAACAGCTTTCTGGCCAAGGGATTATCGAGGCCTCCCGTATAGCGCAGCAGCAGGCGCTTCAAGATTTCAATGCCGCGTTCCTCATCGATCTCGGCCACCGCCCGTGCGCGCAGACCGCAGTAGGGAGGTTGGTCGGCGGCTATTTCAAAGGCGCAGCGCGGCTGCGCACGTAGGTAAGCTACCACGCGCGCCTGCTGCGGCGTGGCGCAGTAGATGGCCCCCTCTTCATAGAGATACCACAGTGACAAAATTGCCGGCCAACCCGACGCCGTTACGCAGGACAAGCGCAGGGGGATCTTCACTTCCTGTAAATAGCTTTCTACAGAGACTTCTTTATTCATCACCACGTCTCCCTTCGCTTCTGAGGGCCTCCTTCTCTTTCGGAAGCCGGCCGCACTGTGCTGGGAGCAAAGCATAGCACAGTTTTCTCACCCCTGAGTTGAGGAAGACGACTCCCCTGTGGCGCTGTTTGCCGCCATCTTCAGCAGGCACTCAAGAAATATCTTGACATTACTTATACAATTATTAAACAAACATGAGTTAATATATACAATACCTGTACAAAATAGAAACAATGCCCTATCCTCTCTAACATACACGCGCAAAAAAGAGTGTGCCTACCTGAATGGAAAGGCGCGGCGCAGCGGACATGAGCAAGAAATCGGGTCGTAAAAATACGATTTGATTAGCAAGGAGATTTGAAAATGACTGCTAATTCACGAGAAGGAACACTACGTTTGAATCGCAACACCCTTCAGAGAACTGTCGAATCGGTGGGGCGCGAAAGGTCGCAGGCAGTATACGTGACTGAACCGGCTCGTCCTTCGGCTGGCGTCTTGACGGCCGCGATCGCCGTGCTGTTGGCCGTTGGCTATTCGTTCCGGCAGATGCTGTCGCAGACAGCTCCTTCCGGGAACAGCCACTTTAATAGACAGATACTTTAAGCCTTATTGGAATTTTGTTAACTGCGCGCACGTGGCGAAAAATTTTACGAACCGCCTGTGCAATCAACCACTCAAATCAAAAGGAGATTTGAAGAATGAAACGTTTTACACTTTTGCTCGGAGTTCTTGTTCTTAGTTTAGTTCTTGTGGCCTGTACGGGTACGGCCGCGCCTGTCAGTGATGCCGGTTCTGAACCGGCCGCTTCAGAAGCGGAAGCACCCGCAGAAGAAAGCATGGAAGAAATGGAAGAGGCTGAAGAGGCGATGGATGCCAAGTCTATTGCTGAGATCGCCACCGAAGACGGCCGTTTCACAACCCTCGTGGCCGCGCTTGGGGCCGCCGGCCTGGCGGAGACGCTGAGCGGCGAAGGGGACTTCACCGTCTTCGCTCCTGTTGACGATGCGTTCGCCGCGCTGCCTGAGGGCACCGTGGAAGCATTGTTGGAAGAGCCGGAAGGCGCGCTGAAAGACATTTTGCTCTATCACGTGCTTGGACAGGCGGTCATGGCTGAAACAGTGGTTACCTTGGACTCTGCGGACACGCTTCAGGGCGAGCCCGTAGCCATCTCCGTTGTTGACGGCGAGGTTTTCCTCAATGAGAGCGCCAAAGTCATTATCACGGACATCGCTGCTGCCAATGGCGTCATCCACGTCATTGACGCCGTCATCCTGCCGCCCAGCATAGCTGAGGCCGCGGCTGACGAGGCGATGGCTGAAGAAGAGATGATGGATGCGAAGTCCATTGTGGACATTGCCGTAGAAGACGGCCGTTTCACGACCCTCGTGGCCGCGGTTGAGGCCGCCGGCCTGGCGGAGACGCTGAGCGGCGAAGGGAACTTCACGGTATTCGCTCCTGTTGACGATGCGTTCGCCGCGCTGCCTGAGGGCACCGTGGAAGCATTGTTGGAAGAGCCGGAAGGCGCGCTGAAAGACATTTTGCTCTATCACGTGCTTGGACAGGCGGTCATGGCTGAAACAGTGGTTACCTTGGACTCTGCGGACACGCTTCAGGGCGAGCCCGTAGCCATCTCCGTTGTTGACGGCGAGGTTTTCCTCAATGAGAGCGCCAAGGTCATTATCACGGACATCGCTGCTGCCAATGGCGTCATCCACGTCATTGACGCCGTCATCCTGCCGCCCAGCATAGCTGAGGCCGCGGCTGACGAGGCGATGGCTGAAGAAGAGATGATGGATGCGAAGTCCATTGTGGACATTGCCGTAGAAGACGGCCGTTTCACGACCCTCGTGGCCGCGGTTGAGGCCGCCGGCCTGGCGGAGACGCTGAGCGGCGAAGGGAACTTCACCGTCTTCGCTCCTGTTGACGATGCGTTCGCCGCGCTGCCCGAGGGCACCGTGGAGTCGCTGCTCGAAGACCCTGAGGGCGCGCTGAAAAATATCCTACTCTATCACGTGCTCAATCAGGCCGTGCCCGCCGCAGAGGTTGTAAACTACGAAGGGGCGCAGACGATTGAGGGTGAGAATATCGCCATCGCTGTCGTCGATGGCGAGGTCATCCTGAATGACAGCGCCAAGGTCATCATCACCGATATCGCCGCCTCAAACGGCATCATTCACGTCATTGACGCCGTCCTTCTCCCGCCTAGCGACAGCGAAGCGGAGATGATGGACGAAGAGACGATGATGGACGGCAAGTCAATCGCCGAGATCGCTGTCGCCGATGGCGGCTTCACGACGCTGGTCGCCGCTCTTGAGGCAGCTGGCCTGGTCGATACCCTAGCGGGCGAAGGGGCCTTCACCGTCTTCGCCCCCGTCGATGCCGCTTTTGCCGCGCTGCCTGAAGGGACCCTGGATTCCCTCCTGGCGGACCCGCAGGGCGCTTTGACGGATATCCTCCTTTACCACGTGGTTGAGGGCGCCGTGCCCGCGGAAACAGTGGTCACGCTCGATTCAGCGCCCACGCTGGCCGGCGGCGACGTGCATATCACGGTCACCGACGACGGTGTCTTCCTCAACGACACGGTGAAGGTCATCATGACCGATATCGCGGCTTCCAATGGCATTATTCATGTCATTGATGGGGTTTTAATCCCCCAAAGCTGATTGCGGCAGGCGTAACAACTTGTCGTTCTCCTTCTCCTTGTGCGGTGAATTGGGGGCCTGGTGACGTTGATTCTGACCCAGGCTCCCATTCACCAAACGCAAAGAGGATGTAGGTTGGTGGTGCGTAGATCAGCGAGGGAACGAGTTCCTCGCAGGATGTGCCTTATGAAAACATTGTTTTTGCTTTTACTTAATGGCGTAGTACTGTTTAGTATTGGTTTCTTTGTCGAGCGGCCGGTTGCAGAGACAACCGGCCAACCAGGAGCATTTGTCGTGAACTCAGCAGAAAGCAGCGGCAGCCGGGGGGCAAGTGATGCGCGTGCTGCCCAACTTGCCGGTGACGCTTTTGATTCCGCTGCCGCACAGCCCGCCGTGGCTAACCGGGGCCCCGGACTGCCCCTCTTCAAATTCAGCGGCGCGGAGCCGGGCTGGTATACTGTCAATGACGATGTCATGGGCGGCATTTCCCGCAGCCAGGTGGTCGTCGACACCGACCAGCAGCGGCTCTCTTTTTCCGGTGATGTTTCCCTGGAGAACAACGGCGGATTTGCTTCTACGCGCTCACAGTGGGCCGGCTATGACCTAAACGCTTTTGACGGCATCGCGCTGCGCGTGCGCGGGGACGGTAATGATTATCGCTTCCGCATTCGCACCGAGGAAACGGGCTTCGGCATCGCTTATACGGCCCTCTTCAGTACGGAAGCGGATACCTGGAAGGAGATCTATATCCCCTTCTCAGAAATGGTCCCTCTCTATCGCGGCTTCGTTGTCAATACCGCGGGGCCGCTTGACCCAGGTTCCGTGCGCTCTTTTGGTCTGATGGTGTCTGACAAGCAGCAGGGTGAATTCTCCCTGGAGGTAGAGTGGATCAACGCCGTAGCCGAGAGAAAGGTCGAGTTTAGCTATGCCGCGAATACAACAGCCGGTGAGCAGGTTCTGGAGGCCGTTCAGGCCGGTGTTGAAAGTGGTGTGTAGGGATTTTCCCTTGCGGGAGCGGCGCGTGTATGGCTGATCAGGAGGGCATCAAAACAGTTCTCGTCACCGGCGTCACTGGCTACATCGGCGGGCGGCTGGTGCCGCGCCTTTTGGATGCGGGTTATCAGGTCCGCGTTTTGCTGAGGGGCAGCGCGGCGCGTCTGGACGGCTATCCATGGCAAGATGAGGTGCAGATCGCCATTGGCGATGTCCTGGTCCCGGAAACGCTCGCGGCGGCGATGGCGGGGATCGATGCCGCCTACTACCTCATCCACAGCATGGGCGGGCATGATGGATTTAGCGAACGGGATGTGCGCGCCGCGGCCAACTTCGCCGGCGCGGCGGCGGGCGCCGGCGTGCAAAACATCATCTACCTGGGCGGGTTGGGGGACCCGGACAGCAATCTCTCCGAGCATTTGCGCTCACGCCAGCAGACGGGGGACGCCTTGCGCCAGTTTTCGGTTCCGGTGACTGAGTTTCGGGCGGGCATGGTCGTCGGCTCCGGCAGCCTTTCCTTTGAAATGATGCGCAATCTAACTGAGCGGCTGCCGCTTATGATCGCCCCCCGTTGGGTTTATACGAAAACGCAGCCGATCGCCATTCGCGATGTGCTCAACTATCTTATCGCCGCGCTGCGCACACCGGCCAGCGTGGGCCAGATCATTGAGATCGGCGCCCCTGATGTGCTGACTTACGCGGAGATGATGATGACCTACGCGCGTGTGCGCGGGCTGCGGCGCACGATCATACGTGTCCCCGTGCTCACGCCGCGCCTCTCCTCCTATTGGGTGCATTGGATGACGCCCGTTTCCGCCAATGTCGCTGCGCCGCTGATTGAAGGGCTGCGCAATGAGTTGATCGTGCGTGACGAAAGCGCGAAGCGCCTCTTCCCCGATATTCAGCCGATCGACTTTGAAACGGCCGTGCGCCTGGCGCTCGCCCGCGTTGATGAGGGGGATATCGAGACCTTGTGGAGCGATGCCCTCGCCTCCAGCCAGGGGGACATCAAGCCGGTTCATCTTACGCAGGAGCAGGGCATGCTCATCGAGCGCCGGGAAAAGAAAGTAGCGGCCCCACCGCAGGCTGTTTTTCAAGCATTTACGGCCCTTGGTGGGCAAGTAGGTTGGCCCCCTTATAATTGGTTGTGGCAGGTACGCGGGGCGCTGGATCGTCTCGTGGGCGGTGTGGGCATGCGCCGCGGACGCCGCCACCCCGCGGAACTGCGGCGGGGAGAGGCCCTTGATTTCTGGCGCGTGGAAAAAGTGGAGCCGGGCCGTTTGCTGCGTTTGCGCGCGGAGATGAAACTGCCGGGCCGCGGCTGGCTGCAGTTTGAGGTCCGCGGCACGGATGCAGGCAGCGATCTGGTGCAAACCGCTTACTTCGCCTCCAAAGGGCTGCCGGGCCTGCTCTACTGGTACGCCATCTATCCCCTGCACGGCCTCATCTTCTCGCGCATGATCGACGATATCGCCCGGCGCGCGGAAGCGCAGGCGCTGGTTTCCTTGCCCGTGAACGGCCGTCCACTAGAATAGTCCCCAGCCGGTGCGGCGAACTGCAATGAAACTACCAACCGTTGAAGGCAGCAACCTTTTGCGCCAAAAAATGATCTTCCCGCGGGACTTTGGCGGAGAGATCAACCTTGTCTTCATCGCCTTTCTGCGCCGCCACCAGGATCTAATCGATGAATGGGCTCCCTTTGTCGCGCAGTTGGCGCAGAAGCACGCCGGTCTGCACTATTATGAATTCCCTACGCTGCCGCGCAAGGGGCCCATTTACCGCACGTTCCTCAATGAAGGGATGCGCGCCGGCATTCCCCATGAAGCGACGCGTGGGCGGACGATTACGCTCTACCTGGACAAGGGCGCTTTTAGAAAATCGCTCGGCATAGAAGGGGAACAGAGTATGTGGATTTACTTGTTTGACTGGGCGGGTACTGTCTTGTGGCGCAGCGAAGGGAAGCGGACGCCGGAAAAGGCGGCCGCCTTGGCGAGGGAGATTCAGCAGATCAGTGGCGAGGCGGCAGAGGGGCAGGATGGCCGGTGAAGCGCGGTAGGAAATCGCGGACTGGTGTATGCCGGGTTGGCAGGGAATTGGAAGGAGAATGAGGGATGTCTAAAGTGAAGATTTTTTTAATCGCGCTGCTGGTGGTTCTTGCGGTCGCTGTGGTCGGGTTTGTGATCTGGGCGCAGACGCCGTTGGGGCCGATGCCGGAGGCGCTGGCGGCGTTGGAAAGCGACAGCGAGGTGCGCGTGCAGACGGATCGCTGGCTGGAGTTTTGGCCGCAGAATGGAGAGGTGAACGGCGGCGTGATTATTTATCCGGGCGGGCGCGTGGACGCGCGTTCCTATGCGCCGGCGGCGCGCGCGCTGGCGGAAGAAGGATACCTGGCCGTGATCACGCCGATGCCTTTGAACCTGGCTGTATTTGACGCAAATGCGGCGGCGGACGTCATCGCCGCCGTCCCGCAAATTGAGACGTGGATCGTCGGCGGTCACAGCTTGGGCGGGGCCATGGCCGCCGGGTACGCGGAAGCGAACACGGATGTGGTCGACGGCCTCTTCTTCTGGGCCTCCTATCCGGCGGATGATGCCCTGGCCACGCGCACGGCGCCGGCGGTGCTCTCTATCTATGCCACGAATGATGGCGTGAGTACGCCGGCGGAAATCGAAGCGAGCCGCGCCGACCTGCCCGCGGAGACGCGCTGGGTAGAAATCGCCGGCGGCAACCATGCCCAGTTTGGCTGGTATGGGGATCAGCCGGGCGACGGCACGGCCACCATCTCGCGTGAAGCGCAGCATGCGCAGTTTGTGGCGGCGACGGCGGAGATGGTCGAGGGGTTGGTGGCGCAGGAAGCGGGGAGATAGCGGGGGACAGTGGATTGGACAGTGAGCGGCGAGCAGTAAACGGCAGATAGTGGACTGGAAACCGGGCATAGTGAAGGATTTTTTATGAAATTGATGGTCAATGGTGAAGAGAAGACGGTGCAGGATAACCCGGCGCTGCCCCTCTTGTGGGTGCTGCGGGACGAACTGGAACTGACGGGGACGAAATTCGGCTGCGGGGTGGGCATCTGCGGCGCCTGTACGGTGCATGTGGACGGCCAGGCCACGCGCGCCTGCATTACGCCCCTGGCCAGCGTGGAAGGGAAGGAGGTGCGCACGATTGAGGGGTTGGCGGCTGTGGGCAGCGACGGCGCGCAGCAGCTGAACCGTGTGCAGCAGGCGTTCATCGACGCGCAGGTGCCGCAGTGCGGCTGGTGTATGAGCGGCCAAATTATGACGGCCGCCGCCTTCCTGGAAGAGAACCCGGCGCCCAACGGTGAACAGATCCGGGAAGCGATGGGCCAGAATTACTGCCGCTGTGGCTGCTATGTGCGCATTTTCAAGGCGGTGGAAGCGGCAGCCAAGGAACCGGCCGAACAGGGGCCGGTGGAGGGCGTGACGTGAGCGAGAGCGAAAAGAACGAAATGGAGGCGCAGGCAGAGAAGCGGCGCTGGCGGCCGTCGCGCAGGCAGTTTCTGATCGGCGCCGGGCTGGCCGGCGGTGGGTTGGCCCTGGGCGTCCTCTTCGGGCTGCCTGCCGCGCGCCTGCGTATCGCCGAAAGCGCGGACGAGGGGGGCGCGGGCGGCTTCGGTGCGCAAAGCAATGATCCGCTGGCCTGGTTTGAAGTGGGCACGGACGACAGCATCAAGCTTTATTTGCCCAAAGTGGAGATGGGCCAGGGTGTGCACACGGCGCTGAAACAGATCGCCGTCGAGGAATTGAGCGTGCCTTGGGAGAGCGTGACTGTCTTGCAGGGGACGACTTCCTTGGGCCCGCAGGACAGCAGCGGCACGCAGGGCAGCACCTCTGTTTCCGCCTCATTTACCCCCCTGCGTGAAGCGGCGGCGACGCTGCGCGAGATGCTGCGCGCGGAAGCGGCCGTGCAGTTGCAGAAGCCGGCCGGCTCGTTGGCGATGCAGGGCCTGGGCTTTGCCGCCGCCTCCGGGGCCGCGCTCACCTTCGGCGAGATCGTCGCCGGCAAGACGGGGGAGTGGGAAGTGCCGGAGGAGCCCGCGGCGCTAAAATCTGTTGACGCCTACGAGATCGTGGGCAAGTCTATCGCCCGCGTGGATATCCCGCAGAAAGTGACCGGGGAGGCGGTGTATGGGTATGACGTCAAGCTGCCGGGGATGAAGTTTGGCGCGGTGCTGCGGCCGCCGACGATTGAGGGTCAACTGCGCGGCCTGGATTCAACGGCGGCGAGCCGCATGCCGGGCGTGATCAAGGTTGTGGTCGACGGCGACTTCGTGGGCGTCGTCGCCGAGTCGCGTTCTGAAGCGTGGGCGGCGGTGGACGCCCTGGAGGCGCAGTGGGATGAGGGCAAGCTGTGGCAGCAGGAAGAATTGGAAGCGATGGTCACCGCCGGGGGACCCGGCGGCGTAACGGTCCAGAACGAAGGGGATGCGCACAGGGTCCTGAATGAGGCCGCTGCGATCACGGCCGAATACCGCACGCCGCTGATGGTGCAGACGCCGCTGGAGGCGCAGGCGGCGCTGGCCGATGTGCGCGAAGACGGCGCGCGCATCTGGGCCTCGACCCAGGCGCAGGCGCGCGTGCAGGAGCTGGCGGCAGAGGCGACAGGGCTGGACCAGGCGAGCATCGAGGTCGTGCCCACGCTTCTGGGCGGCGGATTCGGCCGTAAATTGGGCGATGTCGCCGTCGAGGCGGCGCGTCTTTCACAGGGGGCCGGGGCGCCCGTGCATTTGGGCTGGAGGAGGCCGGAGGAGCTGAGGAACGGCTTCTTCATGCCCCTCTCGCATCACCGCTTGGGGGCGGTGCTGGACGACAGCGGCCGCATCCAGGCGATGAAGCATGAGTTGGGCAGCGGTGACATCCTCTTCGCTTTCTTTTCACCCCTGTTGATCGCCGTCTTTGGCGCCGACGTGGGCGTCACGCGCGGCGCGCGCATTCAGTATGCGGTCCCCAATGTGGAAACGGTGGTCTGGCGGCGCGAGCTGCCGGTGAAGACGGGATCGTGGCGTGGGCTGGGCTTCTTGCCCAATGTCTTCGCCGTGGAAAGCTTCATGGATGAACTGGCGCACGCCGCGGGGATGGACCCGCTGCAGTTCCGCTTGTTGAACCTGCCGGATACGGAGCGGGGCAGCAAGCTGCGCCAGGTGTTGGCGGCGGCGGCAGAAGGCGCCGGCTGGGGCGGGACCCTGGCAGCGGGGCGCGCCCAAGGGCTGGCCGCTGCTTTTGATTACGGCACGACGGTGGCCGCCGTGGCCGAGGTTTCCGTCGATGAGGAGACGGGCCAGATCCGCGTCCACCATGTGACGTCGGCGATGGACTGCGGGCTGGTGGTTAATCCCGACGGCGTGCGCGCGCAGATGGAAGGCAACACGATGTGGGGTGTGAGCGCCGCCTTGTTGGAAGAGGTGCGTATTGAAAACGGCCGTGTGGCTCTCAACAATTTCGAGACCTACCCGCTGCTGACGATGAAAGAAGCACCCACCGTGGAGACGATCCTCGTGGACACGGGCGGCCAGGAACCGATGGGCGTCGGCGAACCGCCGATCGGCCCGATCGGCGCCGCGATCGCCAACGCGGTTTTTAGCCTGACCGGGGAGCGGCTGCGGCGGATGCCGTTAAAGCTGACAGCTGTCAGCTGACAGCTGATGAACGCTGAGAAAGAGATCGTCGTCATTGGCGCGGGCGTCGGCGGGTTGACGGCCGCGGCTCTTCTATTAAAGGCGGGCTTTGCGGTGACCGTGTTGGAAGCGCATGTGTATGCCGGGGGCAGCGCGGGCACTTTCTTTCATCAGGGCTACCGCTTTGACGCCGGAGCGACGCTGGCCGGCGGCTTTGCGCCGGGGGGGCCGCATACGCAGATCGCCGAGATGTTGGGCCTGACCTGGCCGGTGCGCCCGGTAGACCCGGCGTGGGTCGTGCATCTGCCGGACAGGAAGATCACGCAGTGGGCTGACCAGGCGCGCTGGGAGGCGCAGCGGCAGGCGCAGCTGCCCGGCACGGAACGTTTCTGGCGCACGCAGGAGAAGCTGGCGGCGCTCTCCTGGGACATTTCGGCACGGCCGTTCCCCTGGCCGCCGGGATCAGCGGCCGATTTGGGGCGTTTGGCGCGCTCCTTACGGCCGTCAACATTGGGCGCGGCGCCTTATTTGCTGCGCTCAATGGCGGATGTGGCCGGACTGGCGGCAAGGGATGAAGCGTTCCGCGTCTTTCTCGATGCGCAGCTGCTGATCGCGGCGCAGACGACGGCGGAGTACACGAACGCGCTCTATGGCAGCGCGGCGCTGGACCTGCCGCGGCGGGGGGTGAATCATGTGCAGGGGGGCATCGGCAATCTGGCGGGCACGCTGGCCGGCTGGTTCCGCGAGCACGGGGGCACACTTCATTATCGCCAGCAGGTGCAGGAGCTGACGGTGCGCGCGGACGGGCGCAAGCGGCTGCGCACGAACAAGGGGCTGGAACTTGAGGCGGACGTGGTGCTGGCCAATCTGACCCCGTGGGGGCTGGCCAACCTGCTGCCGGAGGCGCAGACGCCGCCGGGGCTGCGGCGCGTGGTGCGCGAGACGCCGGCGACGTGGGGGGCATTTACCCTTTACCTGGGTCTGGACGCGGCGGCGCTGCCGGCGGGCATCGCCGATCACCACCAGGTCGTGGTGGACGCGCAGCGGCCGTTGGGGGAGGGCAATTCCGTGTTCATTTCCCTCTCGGATGCGGAGGATGAGGCGCGCGCTCCGGCCGGCCACCGGGCGGCGACGCTCTCCACGCACACGGCGATCGCGCCCTGGTGGCAGCTGAAAGAAGAAGACTACGCCGCCTATGAGGCGCGGCGGGCGGCGTACGCGCAGCGCATGCTGGCGGCTGCGGAGCGGGCGGTGCCCGGTATCCGGGGGGCCGTGCGCCTATGCCTGCCGGGCACGCCGGTGACCTTTGAGCGTTTCACGAGACGGCCGTTGGGCATGGTGGGCGGCTTCGCCCAGGAGTCGCTCTTCGCCGCGCGCGGTCCGCAAACGGGCCTGCCCGGCGTGTGGCTGGTCGGCGACTCAATCTTTCCCGGCCAGTCGACGGCGGGCGTGACGGTGGGCGCGATGCGCGTGGCGGGGGAAGTAATAGGCAATAGTGCCCCACCCTGATTTATCTCCTTGCCGGTAAACGCTGTTTAGGACGGGTCAGTCTGGCACGCCCTGGCTGGGTGGTTTACCATCATCCATAGTGCCTGACCCACACACTGCTAGTTCGACGATGCGGCTGTCCGCTGGTTCACCAAGGATTTTGGATGAGGTCATTGTGATGGAACCCGATCTGAACACTGTTCTCGATTACCAGGCGCGCCAACTGCCGCGCACTGTGATCATCGCCCCGGATGGGACGATTGCTCTACGTATCTCCGGGGCAATTGCGGGAGACCAACTGGACCCCTGGCTGGATGAGCAGGGCGTTCAGTGATGGCTGCTTGTTTTTCCCAGCGTAACGATTTCTGCTTGTGGTAGGGCGCTCCGTAAATCGGCCGAACGCAAGATGATCGCCGTCCCGCGCACGCCGGACCCGATGGAGATCTCATCTGCAGCGAAAACGGCCGGATCGGCGAGGATGCGCAAGGGCTGTGGCAAACCGAGGGGCGCAACCGCGCCGCGCGTGTAGCCGGTCACGCGCAGCATCTCCTCTTCGCTGGCGGTCGTCAGCCGCTTCTCGCCCAGATAACGGCGCAGAGCTTTCCAATCTACCTGGCCCGGCCCGGCCATCAAGGCCAAGACAAAATCATTCGCAGCCAGACGGAAGAGCAGGCTGCGAATCACCTGCTGTGGCGCCTGCCCCCGTTCCGCTGCCGCCTGTTCCAGTGACTGAACCGCGCCGGCGTGGGTGAAAACGCGGTAGAGTATCTGGCGCGCGTCCAATGCTTCCGTCACAGGGCTTCTGAATTCATTCATGCCCAAGAGTATACCCGCTGCACCAAAAAACAGGCGGTGGAACGATAAAAAGGTATAATAGTAAAAATCGCATTCATAGGTATACCAGCAAGTCCTACGCCTTGGCTGAGGATCAGACAAGACAAGATGAAGGTAAAAATTTGGGGCTGCAGAGGGTCTACTCCCGCGCCTCTCTTGCCACAGCGAATTGAAGAAAAGATCGCGCAGGCGATCTCGTGTATGCCGCAGCTTAACACGGCCGACGAAACGGCCGTGCAGGCCTATGTCGAGAGCCTGAACCCCTTGAACCGCGGCACCGCCGGCGGCAATACAACCTGCGTTGAAGTTCAGGCGGGCGGCAAACTGATCGTCATCGACGCCGGAACGGGCATCCAGGAGTTGAGCCACGAACTGATGCAGGGCCCTTTTGGACGCGGTGAAGGGGAGCTGCATCTCGTGTTTAGCCACCCCCATTGGGATCATATTCAAGGCTTTCCTTTCTTCATGCCCGCCTACGTGCCGGGCAACCGCATCTTCATTTACGGCGTGCACGATCTCAAGAAAGCGCTGATCGATCAGCAGAACGCGCTCAACTTCCCCGTGCCCATGTCCATTATGGAATCGGAAATTGAGTTCATTACTCTGGAAGCGGGACGGCCGTTTACCATCGGCGATGTGCGCCTAAACACCATTCGCAACGCGCATCCCGGGGATAGCTATGGCTATCGCTTCGAAGAGGGCGCCAACACCTTTGTCTTCGCCAGTGATGCCGAATTCAAGCGGCTCAATGACGCCGATATGCAGCCCCACCTCGCCTTCTTCAGCGAGGCGGATGCGCTCATTTTTGATGCCCAGTACACGCTCGGCGAAGGGTGGGTGAAGGAAGATTGGGGGCACAGCTCGGCCATGATTGGCGTGGAAATGGCCCTGGCCGCCGGCGTCAAGAAACTGATCCTTTTTCACCATGATCCCACGAACGATGACCTTGTCTTGCAGCGTATCCTCACCGATGCCCAGGGGTATCGCGATGTGCTTGGCGGGCGCCGGGCGCTGCAGATCGAGATCGCCTATGAAGGGCTGGTCGTCGATGTCCAGGCCGCTGCTCCCGCGCCCGGCGCACGGCATGGGTGGCAGACCAATGCGCCGATCGTCATTCCCAACCGCGTTTTTGACGAAAAAAGCGTGGCTCGCGTGGCGGAACAGCTGCTCGTTGTCGATGAGCAGGCGGTGGCCATGGGCCGCATCCTTGATCTAGCGCAGGTAGAAACCTTATCCACGGCCAGTCTAAAGCAGCTGGTCGCTCTGCAAAATGAAACAGGACAGGCGCCCCTGGTGCTGGCCGCGCCTTCGCCCAGCGCTATGCGCGTGATCGAATTGGGTGGTTTTGCCGACTTCTTTGCCATGTACCCCACGGTTGAGGCAGCGCAAACAGCCATTGACGCGCGCGAACGCGCCAAGCTGCCCGGGCACCTCCTGGGCAATCGTTACCTGATCGAACGCGTGCTCGAAGAGGGCCGTATGGGCACCATTCTCATCGCCGGCGATCAGCAAACAGAAGGCACGGTGGCCCTGCACATTATTGATCCCGCCTTCAGCGTAGACGCGATGCAGCGCCTCTTAGATGAACGCGAAAAACTTCTGGCGGCCCGCCACCCCAACTTGATCCCCGTCCTCACCCTGGCCGTTGAAAGGGGCATTTTCTATCTCGTTGAACAGTATAACCCGGCGCGCACCCTGGACGAGATCATGCGCGATTATCCGCAGGGGCTGCCCTTCGAGCGCGCGCTGACCATCGCCCTGGCCCTTGTGTCCGGCCTGGCCTACGCGCATGAACAGGGGCTCGTCCACGGCAATTTGAAGTGTGACAAGATCTACATCGATGGGGAGAAGGTGCAGATCGGAGGCATGGCTTTAGGCCGCCTGGCCGAAGGCTTGGAGCTCCTGGAGGCGCCGCGCCTGCGCCAGGAAGCGGCTTACCTGGCGCCGGAACAGGTGCTGGGCCGGCCGATCGATGTGCATACCGACATGTACGCGCTGGGTGTCATCTTTTTCCAGCTGTTTAGGGGCTGTCTCCCTTTTGAGGGAGATGAAAAGAAAGTGCTGCGCGCGCACCTGCACCAGGCGCCGCCGGCCCCGGGCCAAGAAAATATGGGGATCCCTGCCGCGTTAGAGATGCTTATCCTCAAATTACTGGCCAAAGATCCCGCCGAGCGCTGCCAGGACACGGCCGAGATCGAGCGCGTCTTGCGCTCCCTGCGCGACAGCGCCAAGCCTTAGTTCATGGCCGCCACGGCTGCTGCGGCGCCTCGTCCGCGATTTACACCGCGCGCCCCGTCCACGGCCCTACGCCGCTGATCCGCGCCACTTTGATGCGCGTCACGAAGCCGGGTGGGGGATCAGGCATCGGTGGAAATAGGATATCCGGTCCCAGGTAAATGTGCGCCAGCTTCTGCAGCAGCTCCGGCGCGCCCCCTTCCTCAATTGCCGCCTCGCCGTAGATGGTTAAGTACTCCGTCAGGCCCATCTCGCTGCGCGTCGAACTCTCGATGTTCACGGCGACACGGCCGTCTCGGCGCATATTGCGCACCTTTTGCGATTCTTGCAGGTGGGCGGCGACCACATCGTCGCCGTCCATGCCCACCCAGACCAGCGTCACCTGCGGGCTGCCGTCATCGTTCAACGTCACCAGGTGCGCCAGGGCATTTGAATTGACCAATATACGTGCGCTTAGGGGAATTTCCATGTCGTGCTCTCCTTGGGTTAACTGTACAGTCGCGGTATCCTTACCGCGCAGCATCACACATTATCTTACCCAGTTACATCAGCGATGTCATTCACCAGGTTTGGAAACCACGACAACCTCATCCAAGGAGCCAGCTATGTTCCGCCCGGCGATCGATCAACAAGTCACCTTCCTCTACACGCGCGACCTGGCAAAAACGGCCGTTTTCTATGAAGAAACCCTGGCCCTGCCCCTCGTCCTCGACCAGGGCAGCTGCCGCATCTACCGCGTCTCCGGCGACGGCTTCCTTGGCTTCTGCCGGCGCGAAGAAGCGCCCCGCAAACCGCGCGGCGTCATCGTCACCCTGGTAACGGCCGAAGTCGATGCCTGGTACCAATACCTGCGCGACAAGGGCATCCCCTTCGAAAAACCGCCGGCGCACAATCCCGACTACAACATCTACCACTGCTTCCTGCGCGATCCCAACGGCTACCTGCTGGAGATCCAACAGTTCCTCGACCCCGCCTGGCCGACCGCTTCTGCTTGATCCTATTCGCCCGTCATCCGCGATCAGTTCCCTGCCCCTTCTCCCACCATCACCTCTTCCAACACGCGGCGGATCATGTGCGGCGGCTGTGCGCCGCTGAAAGCATACTGATTATTGAAGATAAAAAAGGGCACGCCGCTGATGCCTTGGCGGCGGGCGAAATCAACGTCCGCCTGCACATCCGCTAACCCATTCCCATTTTCCAGCTTCTTGCGCGTCTCCTCACGGTCCAACCCCTGGCCGGCGGCGATCTCCAGCAATACCCGCATGTCGCCAATATCACGGCCGTGCTCAAAATAGGCGGCATAAAGAGCGTCGATCATCCCCTCTTGGGTTTCTTCAGGCGTGATGGCCACCAGCTGATGCGAGAGCGTCGTGTTCGGCGCGCGCGTGATATCCTCAAAATTAAACGTCAAGCCTACCTGTTCGCCCATCTCGCGCGGGCGGTCAAAGAACTGCTCCAGCGACATCTGCCCGCCTCCCTTGGCCAGCATATAGGGCGCAAACTCAACCCCTTCCGCAGGGATGTCGGGATTGAGATAAAAGGGATGGAAACGGATTTCCACGGGCGCTTCTTTCCAGTCCGCAAGCGCCAGCTGCAAATTGCGCTTGCCGATGCGGCACCAGGGGCAGACGGTGTCGTGATAAACATCAATGCTGATCATTTCTTTTTCCATAAGCAAATCCTTGTTTCAGGGCTTCGTCCTGTTCAATCGTTAGTATAGGTAGGGCAGCAGCTTGCGCACGCGCAGTTGGTAGGCGGCGTACCCCTCAAATTTAGCGGCCAGCCACTTCTCTTCGCGGCGCGACTTGAAATCAAAGAAGAGCAGCAGAACCAAAGCGAGGAGGAGGGTGATGACACTGTTCATCAGCAGCGCCCAACCGCAAGCCCCAAGGACAACGCCGCTGTAAATGGGATGGCGCACGATCTTATAGGCGCCGTATTCGACCAGGGCTGCGTCTTCCTTGGGGTGGGGCACGACGGCCAGGTTGCGGCCGAGACTGCCCAGCCCGCCCAGGGCCAGTAGCCCGCCAAGCCCCATGAGCAGGATGCCCAGCACACGACCAGCAGCGTCCCATGGTGCCTCCCAACCCGACCAGGTGCGGGTGACCAGGGGCGCGGCGAAAATGATGCCGAAAAGCAGGAACTGCACGACCACGTACCATTCTCCCCGTTCACCCTTCCACCAGTTGCTGTTCATAGATCCTTTCCCTCTCTCTTACACCATGGACGATTGTAGGCCCGGCACAGCCGTTCCGCCCTCGATAATAAAGAATTCTTCACCTTTCCCAGATGGCGTCAGCCCTTCCTCACGAACGCGAACGAGTCTCAACAAGGTCAAGCGGGTCGAGGCCCATTAAACAGGCCGCCCTTCGTAGGGACGATTTCAAGTGGCAGTGCTAAAAATCATCATTCAGCGCCCGCGCTAGCAGCGCTCGAGAACGGCCGCTTTCAAAGCAGGGTTGAGATCAAACTGTTCACCGAGGAAAGCCAGCATCGCCCGCGCCGCTGCCGGGCTCTCTTCATAGCCGGGCATGAAGAGAGCCAACCGTTTGGCCATCTGCGGAAAAGCCCCCTCAAAACGGCGCGTCGCGTCAAAAGGATCCCGCTCTCCTCCTCCTGCTTCTTCGATTAGCGGCGCCAACTCCAGGATGCGATCCAGGGCGTGTCCCTGGATGAAGCGTGCCGCGCTCAACCTCTCCCCGCGCTGGTAACGGCCGAGCCCGATGTACAAGTTCGTCAGCGCCTCATTGACCAGCCACTCCGGCGTGTGCAGCGGCTGCGCGACCGGCAGGCCGCGACCGGCCAGGGGCACCGGCATTTCAAAGCCTTCCGCCTGCCACACCAAACGGCCGCCGCTGAAGGGGATATGCGCCAGTTCATCAACTTCAAAAACAGCCATCTCCGCGAAAATGCCGTCCTCAAACAACAGCTTGTAGCCGTCCACCGTGTTCAGAAAGGAATAGACGACTGGAGCCGCCCTTTCCAGCCAACGCAAAGAGTCCAGAAACGCCCGCTTCGCGCCCGGCTCGACAACCACAAAGAAGTCCAGGTCGGAATACGCATCCAGGCGATCCCTCTGCGCGCCCACGGAACCTAGACCCAGCACCGCCAGCCCGCACCCGCTCTCGGCCACCGATCCGGCGATCGCCTGCAGGCGCTCCAGTAATCTCTCAGGTGTCATCATAGGCTGTCATCCCATCCCTGTGCCTCGCCCCGACTGCCATGCAGTTGTTCTCTGATCATGTCAAAGGAATGCCTATTCCGGCCAGCTCTCATCAATCTCCTGCAAGACCTTGTCCAGCTCTTCGCCTTCTACCCAATCAACGATCCCTTGCCAGAACTGAAAACCGGCGTCCCCCGGCATCATGTCGGACCCGTCGAAGCGATAAGTGTCTGCTTCAGCTATTAGCTGCGCGTAGCGCAGTTGCAGCGGCGTGGTATACCATTCTAGGGGCACGTCCCGGTGCGCAGACACAAACTTTCCGGTCTCGGCAAAGGGTTTAATCGACTCACCGGTCGTCAGGAAGCGCATTAGCTCACGTACTTCCGGGCGGTCATTGAACATGGCATAGAGTTCGCCGGCGCCTAACAGGGGCTCGCCATACGCTTCGTCAATCGCCGGGAGCATGAAAAAATCATGATCTTGACCATACTCGGCGTCTTCCGGGAATTGTCCGGGAGAAAAAGTAGCTCCTTTGTTAAGCAGACAGCCCGGGGGATCATCAAACAGAGGGACTCCCGCACTGAAAATATTGGTTTCCATCATGGTTTCTTTTCCCCCGTAGACCATCGCCTCATCGAGCCAGATCGGCGCCATGAGCGCGAACACGCGCTGGATTTGCGGTGAATCAAAGGGTAGTTCGCCGGCCACCCACGCATCGTACGTTTCCGGCGGCGCCGTGCGCAGCAAGAGCGCTTCTACCCAATCCGTCCCTATCCACCCGGAAGCGGTGCCGAATTCAATGCCGATACACCACGGCGTTTGCCCATCGCCGATCATTTTCTCTGAGAGGGCCATCAACTCTGCCCATGTCTCCGGCACCTCATAACCGGCTGCCTCGAAATCATCTTTGGCATACCAGACAAGCCCTTTCAGATTGGCCGTGTGCGGCGCACCGTATACTCTGCCGTCGATCGTACCCAAATCCAGGAACGTTTCCGAGTATTGCTGCCGTAAGTAGGCGTCATCCAGGAACGAGTCGAGGGCCACCAGCTGGCCCTGCCGTGCAAAATCCGCCAGGTAGCCCGGCTGTGGAAACGTAACGATATCCGGTGGGTTGCCTACGTCCGCCACACCGGCGATATAAACTTCAAATGCATCAGGTATGGTGCGGATTTCCAGCTCGATTCCCGTTTGTTCCTCGAAAGGAGTGAGGGAGCGCCGCAGCAGTTCCAGCCTTTCCGCGTCAGAACCTACTTCGACAACGACGGTCCTGCCTGCCAGGGTATTCGCGGGAACTTCTTCACCGGACAAGAAAGTGCCTATGCTGCGGTCGTTCAGGCCGCCGAACAGGAGCAAGAGGAAAAAAAGGAGCAAAATGGCCCCGCTGGAAATGATAAATGGGTTTCCGAAAACGGTTCGCGGTTCGGCACTGTGCACGGCCGTCACCTGATCGAGATCGGGCCCGTTCGCCTGGGGCATATCGACCATGAACTGGCCGCGCGCCATCTGCACAAATTGGTCACGCTGTACCGCTTCAATGGACAGCGCGTCCGCCAACAGCCCGGCAAGCTGCTCCGACGGCCGTCGCTGGTCACGTTCGATCTTGCGCAGCATGCTCAGCGAGCAGTTCACCTGCTGGGCCAGCTCCGCCTGCGTCCAATCCAGCATCTTGCGCCGCCGGCGCACCCAATCACCAAAAAAAAGTATCTGTTCACCCACGCAGTTATTTCCCCAAACTTGACAAATGTGCCTATTATATCACTTATTGTGCCACTTGTTGTGTCGCTAAATGACACCCGCCAATGCGGCCAATTTGTTCCAATAGACCTAGTCACGGATGGACGGCTGCACACAAACCTTCGAGGTCTTGAATTTCGCTTGAACGGGGGTAAAGGGTTGAGCCCGCGCAGGTTTTGATGACGTCTAGTACAGCGATTTGACAAGTCGCTTCGTGCCCGCCGGGCGCGCCACATTCGGTCCCGTGATACAAGACAGGAGACAATTGATGAAAAATAGAAGCACAAAAAAGGAACTTGCTCTACCCCTATTTCTTATTCTTTTTGCCGTTTTGCTGGCCGCTTGCGGAAGCGGTGCCACTTCCGCGGAGCCAGCACAGGTGCAGGCGGTCGAAAATCCTACACCACCTCCGCCCACTGCTGCACCTCTGCAAACGGAGATGCCCCCGACAGATCCACCGCCTGCCGAAACGACTGCGCCGGAACTGATCGCCGAAGAGAGAGGGCGCGAGATATTTTTCAATGGTGGGAAACATGACAGTTACACGCCTGAACGCTCCTGCAGCACTTGCCACTCGTTGGATGGCACCGTAAGTGCCAAGGGCGATACCGGGCCATCGCTGTTGGGCATTGCGGCCCGCGCGGGAGAACGCGTGCCCGGGCTTTCGGCCGCGGCGTACATTCGCCAATCGATCATGGATACGCCGGCCTATGTCACGCCAGGATATCCGAACAGGATGAATAAACTTGGTTCGCGGTACCTGGACGAGCAGGAGTTAGATGATCTCGTCGCATTTTTACTTACCCTGACCGGCAACACAGTTCTCCTGGCCGATATAAAGCCAACGCCGGAGGTGGAACTTGATCTGGGTATGGATATTGCCGAAGGGAATGATACGCGCGGGCGAATCGCGGCTAACTCATACCGCTGTCTCCACTGCCATGGGGACGAAGAAGTTGTCGGGTATGGTCCGCCATTTGCATCCACGGACGCGATGCCGCCAATCATGGAGCGCGGCGAATTGCGCATCGCCGATCCTGCATACACGGGCCAGGCTGCCACAAATCAGGAATACGTCCTCGAATCCATCTTCCTGCCCGCGGCCTATTCGCTGCCGGGTGAGTGGGTAGACACGATGCCCAATACCTATCACGAGTACATGACGGAGGAGGAATTGGACAATATCATGGCCTGGCTGTCCACCTTTGAATAAAAATCTGTAAAACAGCTGAGCTGGTCAACGGCCGTTTTCAGCAGCGCATCATGTTCCGCCAACGCCGGCCGCATCGCCGCCCGGTGGCGATCCCACAGGGGTGTACTGTCCTCGATATCGGTAAGCAAAAAGGTAACGGCCCCGCTGGGCCATGCGTGGTCAATTGCCATCATATCCTCTTTCGCTGACCGCCAACCCTACGGCTGCATCCATATCTAATTGGCGGCCGCGCTCCCAGGCTGAGGCCAGTGCGGCGGGATCCAGGGCTTCGCGCAGGGCGGCCATTTCGGCCTCATACTCCGCCCGTTCGTCAGGCAGCATGTTCACCTTGAGCCGCTGGCGCAGCGCTTCGGCTGCACCCAGCAAAGCCGCCGCGCGCTGGAAACGACGATCGTGGATAGCCAGGAAGCCCAGGGTTTCCAGCTGATTGGCGACGGCCGAGTAGTGACCAAGATCCTGCCATTCGCCAATCGTGCGGCGGTAGATGACCTCAGCGGCGGCGTCATCCCCCATGTGGCGGCGTAGATGGCCGAGTTCGCTGTCGACCATCGTGCGGAAGTTGCGGCTGCCGATTCTGTCAAATATTTCCCGGGCAGCGATGAGCAGTTTTTCGGCCTCAGCGAATTCATGGCTTTGATTGGCCAGCCTGGCCAGCGTCACAATCTGCAAGCCGTTGAGAGATGCGCTGGGGTCCTGGCCCACTAAATCGAGGAGATGGCTTTTGATGACCCGCGCCGTCTCAAGATCCCCTTGCTGCATCTTCGCCATGACCATATTGATTAAGGGCATGCTCTGTAACACTATTTCGCCTTCTTCTTCCATAATGGCCAGCGCTTCTGCGGCTGTGTCGTAGGTGTCGGGGTGCTCCAGAAAGGCCATGGCCAGGGATTGCAAGGACAGAGCCATCGCCAACAGGCGTGGATAATTTAGCTGCCGCGATCGGGTCGCAACCCCCTGCAATAATTCAACTGCTTCCACCAGGCGCCCTTCGGCAATCTGTAGATTTCCCTCCCATAGACGCCCTTGCAGCAGTAGAATTTCGCGCCGCCGCGCCAATTCACCGGCGGCTGGTTCCATCTCTGCGACTGCTCGCATCGCATCGCCCAGCCATTGGCGCGGTTCCAGAGCTGTACCCTCGAAAACAAAGAAGATCGGTAGTTTGGTAGCCATAGCCAGCGCACGTTCGGGATCTGTTTGCAGCGCCCATTCCATCGCCACGCGGACATTGTCGATCTCCGCGCGCGTGCGCACAGCCCAGGCCATCATTGCCGGCGATCCGATCGCGCTGAACAGTGAAACGTGCGTAGCGTTGGAAGCCAGGGGCTGGCCTTCAAGGACGAGGTCAGCGAAATAGTCGAGATGACGGTCACGCACCGCGGGCCCGGCGCCGGATTCAAAAAGTCTGTCACGCGCGTACTGACGAATGGTTTCTAGAAAAGAGAAGCGGGCCTGGCCGCTGTGATCGTTCATGATAACGAGGGACTTGTTGACCAGGTTAGCCAATAGGTCCAAGATGTCTAGAAGCGGGGTTTGTGAAGAGCGATCCTCTGCGGTGGGTTCCTTTGCTAAGAACCCGGTTTCCAGATCAACTACCACCTCGGCCGCTTCCAGCGACCAACCACCAGCGAAGACGCCGAGCTGGCGGAACAGCGCCTGCTCGGCTGGTTCGAGGTAGTCGTAGCTCCAATCGATGAGGGCGCGCAGCGTTTGCTGGCGCGGCAGTGCGGTGCGGCTGCCCCCGGTTAAGAGGCGAAAGCGGTCGTCGAGCCGTTCGGCAAGCTGCTCAGGAGGCAGCAGCCGTAAACGTGCTGCGGCCAGTTCGAGCGCCAAGGGGATGCCGTCTAGGCGGCGCACGATACGGCCGATCGCCGGCGCGTTTTGCGGCGTGAGCGTAAACTGCGGGCTGGCATCCTTGGCGCGTTCCAGAAAAAGCTGCACGCTCTCGAATGCGTGCAATGCTTGCAAGTCGGTCATCTCGCGGGCGGGCACGCGCAGTGTGGGCAGGTGGTAGGTTGTTTCGCCGGGCACGCCCAGCCCCTCGCGGCTGCTGGCCAGAATAGTCAGGCGCGGGGCGGCGGCGAGCAGGTCGGCCGCGAGGTGGGCGCAGGCGGCTATGAGGTGCTCGCAGTTATCCAGGATCAGCAGCAGTTCTTTGCCGCGCAGGTAGTCGGCCAATACCTGATCCAGGGGCGCCATGATCGTCTCGCTTAAGCCCCACAGGCCGGCCAAGGTGGCCGGCACGGTCGCCGGATCGCTCAGCGGAGCGAGTTCCACCAGCCAGACGCCGTGGGCGTACCTATTCTGCACAGCGCTGGCCACCTCCAGCGAGAGGCGCGTCTTACCCGTGCCGCCGGGGCCGGTGAGGGTCAGGAGACGGGTTTCGCTGAGCAGGCGGACTGCTTCGGCCTTCTCCTGCTCACGGCCGACAAAGCTGGTCAATTGCTGCGGTAGATTGCTGGAAACGGCCGCCGCCGTGCGCAGGGGTGGGAAATCATCCGCCTGGCCGGGTATCAGCAGTTGGTAGATATGCTCCGGCCGGTTTAGCCCGCGCAGCCGTACCTTGCCCAGGTCTTTTAATGGCAGCGGCGGGTCGCTATCTTCCAACAGGGCGGCGGTTACGCCTGAGAGCAGCACCTGGCCGCCGTGGCCTGCGGACATAATGCGCGCAGCGCGGTTAACGCTGGGGCCGAAATAATCGTTTTCCCGCTGCTCGGCCTCGCCGCTGTGTATGCCGATGCGCACTTGCAGCGTGTGCGGGGCGAGCGCCGGCCAAGTTTCGGCGGCCAGCGACTGCTGCGCGAGCCGCGCCGCCGCCGCGGCGCCGCCGGCGGTAGGGAAAACGGCGTACAGGCCGTCACCGGTATTTTTGACCACCTGGCCGTCCCCTGCCGCGACGGCCGTGCGCAGCAGCTGGTCGTGGCCTGCCAGAACAGCGTGCATGGCTTGCGGATGCGCCTCCCACAGGCTGCTGCTTTCTTCGATGTCGCTGAAGAAGAAGGTAAGGGTCTCAGGCGGTTGGTTGTCTGCGGTCGCATCCATGGGTCGTTACCATCATTCCAGGATTGGGGCCGGCGCAGTGCGCACAAAGTCCGTATTGCGGCCAGCAGGCTTGGGCGTATTATAACACTTTTTGCCGGTAGCCAAGCACTGTTTGCACGGCGCCTTCTAATGCAGCACGCTGTCTTGACCTTCTCTCTATTACCTTGTATACTGTTTGAAAAGTACTTTGAAAAACAAAGTAATTGGCGCATAGTTCGCTTACCGTGGGGGTTCGCTGTGGTACAAGAGATTGATTTAAGGGACGTGGAGCGACGGGCGTGGTCGCTCTACTTTGAAGATGGGCTGTGGGATATCTTTCTAGGCCTATTGTTTATAGGCGGTGGGCTGCGTTCGCTGACCGGCAGCCTTTGGTGGTACCTGTTGGTCGCCGGCGGCATTCTCGTGCTCATCCTCGGTAAACGCTGGATCACGCTGCCGCGCCTGGGGCAGATTCATTTCAGCGCCCAGCGCAAGGCGCGCACCAATGTCGTGCGTGCTGTCGCCCTTGGAGCGATGATCTTTACGGCCGTGGTCCTTATCGCCGCCATTTTCGGCGGTCAGCGTACTGATTTTCCCGCCGGCTGGATCTTCGTCTTCCTGGTGCCCGGTGTCTTCCTGCTCATGGCTTACATGATGGATTTCAAGCGCCTTTATGGGTATGCCGTCCTCATTGCGGGCTTCATGATTCTTAGCGAGACCATTGGCGGCCCGGCCGCCTCCTGGGCGCAGATCGTCGCCGGAATCGTACCTCTCGTCGTGGGCGTTTCCTTCCTGTTTCGTTTCCTAAACGAGTACCCTGTCATTGACGAAGCGGCGCTGCTGGACGAGGCGGGCGATGGTCGCTCGCAATAAGGATGGCGGCGAGCCGCTGCATCCGCTGGTCGATATCGATCGCACCATCCACTCCCCGGCGCGGCTCATGATCATGACCAATCTTTACGTCGTCGAGAGCGCCGAGTTCATCGCCCTCATGAACCTCACCGGACTCAGTTGGGGCAACCTATCCACGCACCTCAGCAAACTGGAAGCGGCCGGTTATGTGGCCATGGAAAAAGGCTTCCGCGGCAAAAAACCATACACCCTGCTGCGCCTCACCCCGGACGGCCGTGTCGCCTTCAAAGTCTACAAAGAGCAGATGCAGCAGGTGCTGGGCAGCCTCGATTAAGCGCCGGCTGGCCGCCGCTTGACGGCAGCCGCCAGGCAGACCGGGCCACGCTTGAGAATCCTCTGCTGGAATAAAACATTTATGAGATGGATACACGCTTGAGTGAACCAATGCAGAAAAAGAGACTCTTCATTACCGGCATCAATGGCAAAATCGGCCGTATTCTCCACGATGGCCTCTCCGCGAAGTATGACGTCTATGGACTCGACATGGTTGGCCCATTCTCAGATCGTGTGTTCGCAGTAAATATCACCGCCGAGGAAGAACTGCTAACCGCCTTCCAGCGGGCGGCCCCTTTGCACTCCCTGATCCATCTCGCCGCCGACCCGCGCGTGGAAGCGCCCTGGGAGTCGGTGCTGCCCAACAATATCGTGGGCACGCGCAGCGTTTTTGAGGCAGCGCGAGAAGTGGGCGTCAAGAAGGTGATCTTCGCCAGCACCTGTCACGTTACCGGGGCCTACGACGGCATCCCCTCCGGCGGATTTCTGCACCAGCTCAGCGATCCGCCGCGTATTGCCCCTGCCGACCCTATCCGCCCCGACGGCGACTATGGCGTCAGCAAAGCATTCGGCGAGGCCCTGGCCCGCTACTACGCTTCCCGCTGGGACATCTCCTTCATCTGCCTGCGCATCGGCGTCGTGCTCAAAGACGACAAACCACTCGGCCACCCCTGGTTCAAGAAAGGCTGGCTCAGCCACCGCGATCTCTTGCAGCTGGTCAACAAAAGCCTCGACTCAAACGTCGTCTACGGCATTTATTACGGCGCTTCCAACAACCGTGGCGGCTTCTGGGATTTGACCAACGCCCGGCTTGAACTCGGCTACGTGCCCCAAGATGACGCTGCCGACTATTGGTGATAATCACCACTGCCTGCTACCATCGGCACGGGAGTACGGTAATTCTCCGTATTCCTATCGTCGCGCTGTCCATTGTTAGGGGGGAAATCGATAATTGTTTCCCTCAAAAAAAATCAATTACCGATCCGCTGATCGCCGGATGCTATGATGAATGATTCAACATCTCCCTTAACCATCTCACTGCCCGGAGGGAACCGGAGGATTGCCTACGCCCAATATGGCGATCCGCGTGGACGCCCCGTATTCCATTTTCATGGCGGCAACAGTTCCCGCCTGGAAGGGGCCTGGTTTGATGCGGCGGCGGCAGCCAAAGGGGTGCGTCTCATCGCCCCCGATCGCCCCGGCGTTGGTCTCTCCAGCCCGCAGCCGGACCGCCGGCTGCTCGATTGGGCCGGGGACGTGGCCGCTCTGGCCGATGCGCTGCATATTGAGCGTTTCGCCGTGATGGGGCTTTCCGGCGGCGGGCCGCATGTGGCCGCTGCTGCTTATGCGCTGCCCGATCGTCTGCAGGCGGCCGCCATCATCAGCGGCACCGGCCCGCCGCAGATGCCCGGCCGTTTTCGGGGCATGTTTCCCCTGCTGCGCCTCAACTTCACCTTTGCCCGCTATGCGCCCTGGCTGAACAAGATCTTCCTGTCGCAAATGGCCGGCAGTTATGACGATCCCGACAAATTCCTGCAGATGGTCGAGCGCGGCATGCCCCAGCCGGACAGGGACCTCGCCGCCCAGCGGCCGGAATTGATCCGCCAGTTCAGCGCCGCCGCCGTGGAGAGCCATCGCCAGGGGCTGGAAGCTGACCAGCAAGAGTGGGGTCTCTATGTACGGCCGTGGGGCTTTGATCTCGCCCAGATCCGTGTGCCCGTCCATCTCTGGTATGGTGTGGTCGATAATTTCGTACCCGTGGGCATGGGCCGCTACCTGGCGGCCCAGATACCGGGCAGTGAACTACACATCGTGCCCGACGGCGGCCACTTCTCGACGATCAACAACTATATCGGCGATATTCTAGACGGGTTAGCCCAACACCAGCGCCGTCTTTAACTGCCTCCCCTGAAAGAGTGGCGCTTGATAATCAGCAGCGTTTCATCATCACATTGGGCCCCCGCATCAGAAAAGTGGTCAACCGCGGCGAAAACAGCATCCTGAATGGCCCAGACAGAGGCGCTTAAGTTGTTCTGCGACACTTCCAAGAGACGCCGTTCGCCGAAGAATTCATCCTGCATGTTTTGTGCTTCGGTAACGCCGTCGGTATACATGATCAACGTATCACCCTGATCCAGATCAATCGACTTTGCTGCCCAGCATGCGTCTTCAAGAATCCCCAGCGGGATTCCCGTGTTGGGCAGCCGCTGCGGCTTGACCGCTTCCTGGGAACCATCTACAGATCGCGCCTTAAGAAGATAAGGGGGATTATGACCGGCGTTGGCATAGATCAGCTGCCCCGTTTCAGGGTCAAGGATGCCGTAGAAGACGGTGACGAACATATCACTACGCGTGTCACGCAATATCCGCTGATTGGTTGACTGCAAAACCAGTTCCGGCCGCGTTTGATTTTCAAAAGCGTAGGTTCGAATAAGCGTGCGGCTCAAGGCCATAAACAAGGCTGCCCCCATCCCCTTGTCGGCGACATCGGCAATAAGAAGACCCAGTCGACCGTTAGGCAGCGCCAGCACGTCATAAAAATCCCCCGACGTCTCTTGACAGGGATTCAGCGCAGCGGCCAGCTGCCACCCCGCGATCTCAGGCAGCACATCGGGCAAAAAACTGGCCTGGATTTGCCAGGCGAATTCTAATTCTTGAACAGTTTTCTGATGCGCCAAAGTTTGCGCCTGGACATCAGCCTGGTGCACTGCTGTGGCGATTTGAGCGGCTAGGACCTGCAGCGCCGGACCTAGATCCATAACACTTTCTTCAAAATACAGCCGGTCCAAGGCAAGATAAAGACCCCCCAATGGTTCACGTTTCTCGCTGGACAGAATGGGCGTCAAATAGAGGGGAAATGTGGTTACTTCTTTCGTCCAAGGGGCCGTGTCCCCCGGCGCGAAATAGTGGGTGCCAGGATTCGCCTGTAGCCACGCCCAAACCGCCTGGTCCACGGGCGGTCTATCTTCAGGCAGGTGCAGCAAGGGCGCGCCGCAAAAGAGGCGGCCCTCCACTTGATGATAGCCAAACATTTGTGGGACGTACTCCGCCAGTAGCTGGGGCAGCGTCGACGCATCGACAGGGGCGGCGATGATGGCCCGTCCTAACTGTTCTAACTGGCTTACCTCGCGCGAGCGCTGCTGGCTTAACATCGCCTGCTGGCTCAAACGGCGCGCCAGCAGACTGGCCAAAAGGATGCCCGCTGTCAAATAGAGATAGGCAAACATTCCTAACTGTGTATAGATGACGGCCGCCAGTATGCCGAAGAATGCGGGTAAATTGGCCACGAGGAAGAAGGTGAACATTCGCTTGCCGGAGCTAACCTGTTCTTTCTGGCCGGTTTGTGATGTAAGTTGAAAATAGGCGAGGAGAAACCCAAAAGAGAGGATGAAAAGACTGTCCCAGGGGAGCCAAAAAAGCACCGCCGCAAACGCGGGCCACGCTTCGGCCAGTGTCAATCCTGAGAGGGGGAACTGGCCCCCCAACCATTGATAGAGCGTCAGCGCCAGGAGCATGGCGATGATGCTCGGCCCCAGATTGTAAACGAGATTGCGAAGCCTATTCAATTTCTGATAGGTTGATGGCGAGGGCGGTTTGTCAAGCCTGTTATCGATGAACCTGCCCAGAAAAGGCACCCACAGGGCCGTGGGACCGAAAAGCAGCGCGGCCGAGGTGATAATGACTATTTCCAGACTGCTGCCATTATAGTTGTAGCTTCCGTCGGGCCCGACCGTGATTTGAAAAAAAGAAAGCCTTCCGGCTAAAACACTCAGCCCCAGCATGAGAAGCAGAACCGGCCACTGCCAGCGCAGCACGTTCAGGTCTGTTTGCGCGACCAGCCAAACAAGGGCGACGATGAGAAATAAGAGACCATAAAGCGTACCAAATAACTCCCTCAGCAGGGCGAGGCGATCCGGCTCGGCCAAGGATTCAAAATCGGGCCAGATTCTTGCTGCTAGGTTTGATAAGAAGGTTTTCATATCTCTCTAGGTGAATTCGAACCGTGACAGCTTCGCGTCATATGAAGCAGGGGCTCGCTCACACAGATAGTATAAAGGAAAACGGCCGAGTTAAAGATGAACTGGACGTTAGTCTGCTCCTGGGACTGTGCTGTCAAAGAGCTTGGAGTTCTGCCTCAACTGGCATAGTACCTGCGCACACCTGGCATCATAGCCAGGATGAATATGAGCAGCCCCAGCACGGCCGTGATGTTGGTGATCGGGAATGTGCCGATCAGCCACACCTCGTAGATGAGCCACAGAGCAAGGATGGCCACCAGGATCAGCGTGCCCGTCCAGGCCCAGTAGTGATTACTCCACTCCAGCAATGCGTTCAGCCAGCCCCACTGTGGACGGCCGATCAGGGCGACAGCCAATAATAGGGGGAATAGGCCCATGACGAGCAGCAGGAAGATGCCCGGCAGGGTGAAATTCGGTACGGGCAGCAGCGGCAGAGTTTCAGCCACGCCGAGCAGCTTGCCGCTGGGATCGATGAGCATCATAATGCCGCCGGTAAAACCACCGCCAAACGACAGGATAAGTAAACAGAGAACCAGGGGCCAGAGCATAATTGGACGTCGCATTTCATTCTCCTTTGAGAAAAGTTTGTCGTAATCACCGATACAAGAACTCCTCTAGAAAGGCGGCCGTACTCCATATGACCAGCAGTTGGATGATCAAGTTGGGCAGGCTGCCGCTGAGATAGCTGAAGCGGCTCATATCACGTGGTTCCACGTTGAGCAGGGCGTTGATCAGCGGATTGATGATCAGCACAACCACGCCCAGGGCGGCGAGGGCGACGCCCTGGCTCCCGTAATCACGACTTCTTTTGGACGTGCCCTTCTCCGTATAATGTATGGGTCCCGCGTGACCTTCTATTCGCATTAGGGTTAGCTTTGGCTACTCTGCACGGTGGAGATCTTTATTGTAGCGGCTTTGCCTAGGGTGCGACCCACTTCCAGGCGTACCAGACAGACAAGACGTTGAAGACGAGGCCGACGGCGATCAAGAATTTATCGTACAGCGAAGGATAGGTAGGTAGGCCGATGAGGTTGAAGACAAACAACGCGATGGCGGCGATAATGGTTACCCAGCGAATTAAGGGGTAATGCACCGTTAGGGACAGAATGACCATAACAATGGGAATCAACATCATCAGCGCGGCGGCCATCCAGATCCACTGATTGCCCTGCATCCCGCCAATCTCTCCAGCCACAAAGTCGCCGCTAAATATGCGCAGTACATCTCCCAAGAGATACGTCAACATGAGAGCCACCCATATCCCGGAAAGAATTATCCTCGTATCTACCATGGTTCAATCTCCTAAGAATCAGCCGGTCAGCGACCAGCTGCCAGTTTTGTCACTTGTTATTATACGCCACTGCAATGATCGCTTTCCCTTGTGCCTGACCTTCTTCGAAATAGCGGATCGCCTCGGCAAGCTCGCTCAAGGGGTAGCGGCGATCAATAACCGGAATTATCTTCCCGTCTTCAATCAACTCCTTGATGAAGTGCAGGTCTTCTCTGTTTGCTTCATGTACCAAGGAAACAACTTTCTTGCCCCCGGTCATTGAAATGAATGGGCCCAGGAATAGGGAAGTCGCCTTAAAGGCGCAGGCAACATAGGTTCCCTGCGGCATCAGGGCGCGCGCATACTCTGCAACTGGGCGATTGGCCACGATATCAAAGATCAGGTCATACTTTTGCGCACTTGTGGTGAAATCCTCCTACGTGTAGTCGATGACCTGCTCCGCCCCTATCTTGCGCACCATGTCTAGATTTCGCGTGCTGCAAACAGCGGTGACTTCAGCGCCGAACGCTTTGGCAATCTGTACCGCAAACGGCCCAATGTCGCCCGATGCACCATTAATCAAAACCTTCTGTCCCGGCTGAATTTACCCGCTGTCGCGCAGCCCCTGCAGGGCGACAACGGCCGCTTGCGGGACGGCGGCCGCTTCCGCGAACGTGGCCTTGGCCGGTTTCGAGACCAGCGCTTTTTCAGGAACAGCGACATACTCGGCATAAGCCCCAAACCCAAGATGGCCGATGTCAGCCAGAATCTCGTCGCCCGGCTGAAACTGAGTGACATGCCGGCCGGCCGCGCTGACCCGGCCGGCTATGTCGCCGCCGAGGATCTGGTGCTTCGGCTTGCGAAGCCCTGACCATAGGCGGGCCACATATGGCTTGCCCTTCAATGAGAGCTGCATCACCAAAGTTGATGGATGCTGCCTGGATTTCTACCAGAACCTCGTCATCCGCAGCTGCCGGCCGTTCCACCTCTTCGAGTTTGAGTACCTGTAGCGGATCGTACTCTGTATAAACCATAGCTTTCATCATCTCGCTCCGCTGCGCTTCTGGGATTTCCATGCGCATATTTGCCTCCGAAGGTGAGTCTAGACGCCGACGCCGGTAACGAGAACTACCTTTCCTGCATAGCCGCCGCGCTCGAGCAGCTCATGAGCACAAACGGCTTCATTCAAGGGGACGCGGTCCGCCACAATCGGCTTGATCTTCCCCGCCGCCAACAAGGCGAGAAGTTCCGCCAGCGTTTCACGCAGCCAGGCCTTTTCCTTTCCCAGATCTGGGGTCAAGGGCACCTGCTTGCCGTTTGGGATGAGCTTGAGCAGGCCTACTGTCAGCAGGGTGAAGGGGATGACGCGCAGACCTCCCTTCTTCGTCGCGGCCACGCCGAACCAGACCAGCCGCCCTTCATTTCCTAAAGTGCGGTACGAACGCCATAGCTGCCTGGAGCCGCCGACGGGGTCGAACACAACATCCACGCCATCACCGGTGATGCTGTGGATGCGCTCGACGAAGTCTTCATGACGGTAATCGATTGGTGTGGCTCCGAGTGCGCGCACGATTTCATGGTTGTGTTTGGACGCCGTGCCGTACATCTCCAGCCCTGCCAACTTGCCAAGCTCGAGCAAGGCACTCCCTACCCCGCCCGCTGCGCCGTGGATGAGGATGCGCTCCCCTTTCTGCACGGCGGCGGTGCGGTGCATAGCCATGTGGGCGGTTAGATAATTCACTACCAGGCAGACCGCTTCGGCCGGATCTACACCCGGGGGAACGGGCACCAACTCGCTGGCGGGCAGGCAAATGAACTCCGTATACCCGCCGCCGAGACCAAGACAGAAAGTTGGGCCGGCAACCATCTGACCGGGCACAAGGGTCGACACTTCCCTGCCCAGCTTGTCCACTACTCCGACGATGTCCTCACCCAAGGTGAAGGGCACGCGTGGGCTCCCGGGAAATAGGCCTGAGCGTCGGAACATGAGATCGTAGGCAGAGATTCCGGCAGCCAGAACCTTGACCCGCACTTCTCCGGCCTGGGGTTCGGGCAGTTCTTCTTCTATCATTTGCAAGACATCCGGTCCGCCATGTCCCGTTACGACGACACGATGATTTTTCATGGAAACTAGTTCTGTGGTGGTCATTTTGCTGTCTCTTTTTTGTTTATTGTCCCAGTAGGGTAAGCATGTAGCGTCAGAGAACCCGTGTCGCGCCGGGTATTTTGCGGATTAGCCAGGCGAGGGCAAAGCAGATGGGAATCGTGATAGCGGCCGCTGCACCAAATTTGAGCAGGGGACCGAGATTGATTCCGTTCCGCGCATAGGCGAGAAAAAGCGCATAGGCCAGGAAAACGATGATCGGACTATGAATGATATAGACGGCATAGCTTTGCTGTGAGAGGAAGCGGCCCAGCCCGCTGTTGTTATTGAAATAGCGGCGGAAGAAGATGATGGAAGCCAGGCACATGCCGGTGGCAAAGGCGGAATCCCAAAGCGCATAGACGGCCGACGGCCAGGAGCCATTGCCGAGAAAACGCATCGTTCCCCCCAACATGCCCAACATGGGGATCGGGAACAAGCAGAGCGTGGCCACGACCGCCATCGCTAACCCCACCTTGCCCATACGACCGGGCATGGTTCGCAGCCAGTCACCGCGGTAGGCGATGGCGCCGGCGATGAAGAAACTGAGATATTGTGGTAAATAGGCGAGCGTTGGGAAGTCAAGGACAGTTCTGCCAAGCGGGATCACGATCCTTACCAGGTATGTGATCAGCGCCAGTGCTAGAACGAAGAGGCCGATGCGACGATAGCTGGGCACCGTGTACTCGCGTGAGGTGGGAGCGTGCCGGCGGCCGGCCAACTGCCGCCAGGCGGCATAACCAATGCTGAAGATCAGCAGCAGGGCCAGGAACCAGGCCACGCCCAGTCCGATGAACTCTGGATAGAGCAGCCAGTAGCTTTCCCAGGTGAGGGAGACCGGTATCCGTGGAGCAGGGTCTAGGAAAAGGCCAATCGATGAGAGCGGGTTGAGCACGAACATCCAGAGGGCGAGCGGAATGCCCAGACGGATCAGCCGCCCTTTGAGGAAGGAGGCCGCTCCTTTGCGCTCAAACGAGCCCGGTGTGAAATAGCCGGCTAAGAGGAACAATGCGCCCATAAACCAGGCCTGGTTGAAAAGAACGAACAGGACCAGCAAGAAACCACCCAACGATTCGCCGATTGGTGGATCGACGTACCAGAATGACACCCCTTCTCCATAGACGACGGCCACGTGGTGCAGCACGACGAGGATGACCAGCGCTGCGCGCAGGTGATCAACAAAGTACAGGCGCGTACTCTCTTTCGCACTTGTCTGCACGGGAGATTTCGTCGCTGCTTGTAAATTGATTTGAGTCATTTTCTATCCTTCCACTAAGAGCTCAGCAGGCTTATTCCACACGCCAAATAGAGCGTCTTACTCATCCTCGAGCCATTTAACCGAAATCAGAGGGAGCCCCATCGCGTAGATCCTGCGCAGCAGCCCTTGCAAAGCAGCCTGATCAACGGTGCCGGTGAGGGTTGTGATTGGTGAACTATCGCCCGCGAATTCATTGGTTATCGTCATCCTCTCGTCCCACTCAGACCAATTCGGGCTGAGATGTCCCGGCACTTTGATTTGATAGGCTGCTGGATACAAGGTAAGTTTTCGCTTGATATTGTTCACCGTCGATCACCTCCTCCACCACTATCACTGTCTCAAACTTGTCTCTGTATCATGCTTGATCATGCTTGCCGATAGGGCCCTGAGCAGGGGAGGATTCTTACCATTCACCAGTTGTATAGCGTGCGATGGCCATGGCGATAAACCCGACGCCCAGCCCGCCGATGAGGCCGATGACAACATTGCCGATCAGAAACCCGATGGCCAGACCCAGCAGCAGGCAGCCCACGAAGACGAGTCCGCTAATGCCGCTGCGGTCAAGCGTTTGTTTTTCAACAGGCGCTGACACCGTTTCTTGCTCTTTTAAATCTTCTTCATGAACACGCATCGTTCTATCTCCTGCGCCGCTATGCCGCGCTCTGTCTACGTTGAATCTCAATGATCACAGCATAGTCGACAGGGGGTATTACTGTCATACCCCGAAGGTGTTATTCGGGGTGTTAATCGCCGCTTCGAAATAGGCAGCAAGCGACGAGCCCTGCGATCTATTTTTTCTGGTTAAGGGGGAGACGACTCAGGCAGCCCGGACTGCCAAGCAGCTTACAGAATGTCCAGGGCTCTCGCCGTGGCTGCCGCTTGTGTGCGCGTGTGCACGCCGAGTTTGCCGTAGATATTGCGTGTGTGGACTTTGACTGTGTTCAGGGAGATGAACAGCCTGGTTGATATTTCTTGGTTGGTCAGCCCTTCGGCCAGGAGCTGCAACACGTCAAGTTCGCGTTCGCTCAAAGGCTCCATGATGGCCGATTGGGGATTTTGGACGGTGGATTGCTGCTGCTTGTCTGCGGCAAATGCGGACAACAAACGATTTACATACGCCGGCGCGAAACCGCGCACGGCTGCTTTCTCAAGCAAATTGGCCATTGGCCGGCCTTCATCAACAAAGATGCGCACAAAGCCGCCCGGCTCAGCAAGAGCCAGAGCCTGCCCCAACGCGGCCATGGCGCTGTCCGTTTCGCCTCCGGTTTCATAGACACGCGCCCGGAGCAGCAAGATTTCAATCACTCGCCAGGTACGCCTGCGGGATTCTGCAGGTCCGAGCAATCGTTGCAGTAAGGCCGCCGCTTCCTCCAGCCGCCCTTGCACGATGAGCAGACGGGCAAAGATCATATATTCCGTCTCATGCACGTAGGTGAGTTCTTTCGTGACGTCCAACCCACGTTCAACCACCCAGCGGCTTACATATCTTTCTTTGCCCTGCGCCAGCCATATCTGTGCTTGCCAGGAGGCCATCAGGCTGCTGATCCAGGGCGGTATGGAGGACGCTCGCGCTTCACGATCGATTTTGTGAATGATCTTCTCCGCGGAAACCAGGTCTCCGCAGGAAAAGTGAATCCTGACCAGCCCCAGATAGCTTGCCGCGATCATTGCCAGGTCCCCGCCGCCTTTGAGCCGCGTAGCGCTTTCTTTGGCTTTCACTCTTGCGCCATCCAGCTCATTTCGTTCCGCCAATATCTCGCCCCATATGGCCAGCAGCCATCCGACCACAACTGTTGGCGACATTCCGCCGGCGGCAACCTGCATCTGCTGTTCGCAGATATCTATGGCCTGCTGCAGGCGGCCCATACGTCGCAGGATGATGGCTAACTTGAGATTGGCGATCATGCTCACATAACTATTGCCCGTCGCCTTACTCACTTTAACTGCTTCAACACGAGCGTGGTACGCTTCCACCATTTCGCCTTGGAAATCATATGCATCACCCAAGATATGCGTTGCTGTGCTGCGCCAGGATAGATCCTGCTCAGGTAAATAGTTGAGGGCCTCGCGTGCATCCTTGAAAATCGCGGGGATATCGCCCCGATAAAAGGCGGCGAAGGCGCGCGTGGTGGCTATCCTGCCGCGCACTGATCGCTCATGCGGCCTTTCCGCTTTCGTTTTTGCTTCAGCATCAGATCGCGAATCAAGAGCCAACTCAGCCGCCTGCAGAACATTTTCTGCTGCCTCATCGTCGCCGCCGGCAAGGAGGTTCCAGGCACGATAAATGCAAAACTCAGGATTGTTGAGCACCAACTCCTCCGGCAGGGCGTTGAACCAGCCCTGCAGCTTGGTATCTTCACCCTGAATCCAGACGCTCTCCGCCGTGCTCTCGATTAGCTGAACCGCACGCTGGAAGTCAGCGGCATTTAGTGCATGTTCAATTGCTTCATCACCAAAGCCATTTTGTTCGTACCAGACCGCGGCTTGCCGGTGCAAGGAGGCAATGCGATCCGCATACCGCCGGCGCAGCCGCTGGCGCAGCAGATCGGCAAAAAGATGGTGGTAGCGGTACCAGCGCCGTTGATTGTCGAGAGGAACGATGAATAGATTGGCTCGTTCCAGGGCTTCCAGAGTGGTCTGTCCGTCTTCAAGTCCGGTGAGCGCATCACACAAGGCGCCGGTCATGCGGTCGAGTACGGCCGTTTGCACCAAGAATGCCTGTACCTTTGCAGGCTGGTGTTCCAGGACATCTTCTATCAGATAATCGAGGACAAAATAGTGGCTGCCGGCAAATGATTGGATGAAGGCAGCCGTGTTTTTTTGGCCCTGCATCGAGATAGCGGCCAGCTGCAGGCCGGCGATCCACCCTTCCGTGCGATTTTCCAGGGCGGCGACATCTTGTGCGGCAAGATCCAGACCCATCACCCGGTTGAGAAATTCAGCGGCTTCCTCCGTAGAGAAACGCAAATCTTCAGCCCGTACTTCCGTTAATTGTCCGCGTATGCGCAGCCGGGCCAACGGCAGCTGCGGGTCATTACGCGTGGCGATGACAAGATGCATTTCTGGCGGCATATATTCGAGCAGGGTGGTCAGCACCTCGTCAACCGGAGAGGGATCGATAAGGTGATAATCATCGAGGATTAGAATCGTCTTCCCAGGAATCAAGATAAGGTCGTTAATCAGAGAGGTTAAGATGGCCGCTGCCGGCAGCGGTTGGGGAGAGCGCAGCATGCTCAAGGCGTCCTCGCCGAGATGAGGTTCCTTCTCGTTGATCTGGTTTAGGGCGGTGATGAGGTAGGTCAGAAAGCGAACTGTGCTGTTGTCCCCCTCATCAAGCGAGAGCCAGGCAGTTCTGATGGGGTTTGCCCTATCGGTGAGGGTTTCCGGCCGCAGGCTGTTGGCCCACGCGTTGACGAGCGTGGTCTTACCAAAACCGGCTGGGGCGGATATGAGGGTGAGTTTGCGACCTGGCTGCAAGCCTTGGTTCAGTAGATCGATAAGACGCAGCCGCAGGACCAGATTCGGCCGTAATGGCGGAATGGTGAGCTTCGTCTGCAATAAGGGGTTGGTCACATGCGCATTATATACGAGAACAACGCCATTTGGGGCGGAAATGAAGGTTCCTCTTTACTGCGAAACCTGACTTGGGTTGATTAAGGCTGTCAGATCATGGCGCTACACTTAGGATGACATTCCCCTTTTTGTGCCCTTTTTCGACATACCTATGCGCTTCGGCCGTTTGGGCCAATGGATAGCGTCTATCTATGATGGGCATCATCTGCCCAGCTTCAATAAGTTCCTTAAGATAGGTCAGGTCTTCGGTCCTTATCTTCAGGTTGTTTGAAGAGCTGTCAACATTGAGATAGATGCCCGTCTCTTTTAGCGATTGCTTTGCTTGCGCGGGCGGCAGCTTGTCTACCGCATCAAAAATAACGTCATACAGCTCGCCGCTCTGGGTGAAATCCTCTCTTGTGTAATCAACCACCTTGCCGGCACCAAGCGCCCGCACCATTGCCAGGTTTGTGGTGCTGCATACGCCGGTCACCTCGCCGCCAAAATGCTTCGCCAGTTGTACAGCATAAGTGCCCACGCTCCCGGAAGCGCCATAGATCAAGACTTTTTGCCCGCTCTGGATATCGGCCTTTCTAAGCACCAGTAATGCTGTGGTTCCGCCGGCGGGAACCGCGGCGGCCTCCTCAAAAGCTTATATTGGCCGGCTTGGCGGCCAGCAGCCCGTCTTCAGGCATACATTTGTATTCAGCATAGCCGCCAAATGGTTCTCGCCCCGGAAACAGCAAGGCGATAACCTGATCGCCTTGTTTGAACAGGCGCACATCGCTGCCTACAGTTTCAATTTCCCCGGCCAGTTCCATTCCCAATATATCTCTCCGCGGTTTTCTAAGACCGAGCATTAAGCGGGCGAAGAGCCTCTGCGCAGGTGGGAAGTTGGCGCCGCGAATGCGCACATCCCCCACGTGCGCTGTTGTTGCCCGAATCTTGATCAGCACTTCATCCGCCTTGGGCGTTGGTTTTTCTACCTCTGTGAGCTGAAGAACTTCCGGCGGCCCGTATTTCGTGCATTTAATCGCTTTCATTCTATTTCCTTGTTTCTGATTTGGATCAGGCAGTGACAGCTGTTTTGGCTGGCTCGGAAGCGACTGTGGCGGAGTTGAAACCGTACCGGTGATCCTGGGGAGGTTCTTTGGTTCGTTCATTTTCTTATCCTCTTTGTCTGCAAGGAAACGCGGGGTTCTGCCCTGACTGACTGCTGTGGCGAGATGCCGCCAGGCGCTACGGTTATGACGACATTGCCCTTCTTGTATCCTATTTCAACATACGCGTGGGCTGCGGCCGTTTCTTGCAGCGGGTAGCACCTATCCACGACCGAGATCAACTCTCCCGCTTCAGTCAGCTCGCTGAGGAAGATTAAATCCTCGGTTTTGGCAGCCTTGCATACAGACATACTCGGCGTGCGTGCCGGAAATCATGACGGGGAGCTGGCCAAAAATCGGGTCACCCGCGCTAAACCGCTGCACAGCCTTGCCGACCGATTCGACAATTCCTGCCAGCTCAACGCCCAGCACCTGGTTCTTGGGCCCGGTAAGACCTAAAGCGATTCGCGCCAGGAGCCACTGCCCGGCGGGGACTGTGAAACTACGCATACGCACGTCCCCTGATGTGACAGTTGTGGCGAACACTTTCACCAATAGTTCGTTGTCCTTCGGAGCAGGTTTTTCTATCTCCTTGAGCTGCAGAACATCTGGTGGACCATATTCTGTGTAAACAATCGCTTGCATGAGATTCCTCCTGACTCAGTTCGATCCCGTCACCTAGCTTTCGCTGAGGGCGACTCTGGTGGGTGCGGATGCGATCGCGGATGCATTGAATCCTTTGACGATTAGCCATACCCCCAGGAATACTTCAATTAGGCCCATGCGAAGACCAAAAAACATGCGTACATCTATGCCCAAGAAAGCCAATACGGTTCCGGCCGTAACCAGGGTAGCGCCAACGAGGCCGATGATGGATATCCATCTTGGAATGAGCGCTGCTTGATACAGTAAGTAGAAGAATATCAAACCGCCCAGCCCATAAAAGATGGCCAGGATCAGCGTGGACCATTCCCCACGTACGGCCATGGTCAAGGCACCTAATGTTTGATAGTAGGCGGCATCCGCAGCGCCTGCGCTGGCATACTCATGGCTCAATGTTATCAAGAGCAGAGCGCAAAGCGCGGCCGCTATGAGCATGGTGCACTCAAGAATCCGGAAAGCGGTGTATCCTAGAGCCAGGCGCTCATTTTGTTGTTTGAGAATGGGAAACATCATAAAGATAATGGCCACAACGCCGGCGACTTCAATCAGCTCAAGCAGCACACCGATCATCACCCGGCTCTCGTGCAAGCTGATATTGAGCAGATAGTCTGGAACAGTGATCACAGGCTCTACAAGCACCATCCCCAAAAACCAAGTCACCATGACGATGACGAACAATACGCCGACAATTCTTGCGGTCTTCTGATTCGTATTCATTGCTGCTTTCCTTATGTTGTTGTCTAACATTTCGTCCTTCTCCAAGGTTCAACCTAGCGGAAGTGGCCGAGGCCTACGGCATTCCTAAATGACACTCTCTATTGAATGTTCGATATAGTGCGGCCCGCTCGAGCAGCGGATCGCCGCGAAGAAAGCGATCCAGCAGCCTGGGCAGCGATTAACCCGTTCAGGGCAGTCATTACATAGATGATCAGCGGGACTTGTGAACTATTCGTGTAATCGCCGCTCAGTACGACGAGTGCCGCTACGCTGATCGCAATCAAGAACCCGGTGATGGAACGCTCGAGCCTTGAAAGTAGATCGCCCAGGATCGCGACGGCAGAACCAGATGCAGCGCTGCCTGCGAGAGCTGAAACAACCATGGTCATTGGGAAGATGGCGTGAGCGCTGCTTCTCGTGAGGATTGCGGCGACAACGAGCGACGTAATGCCAACCATCATGCCTATAACCAACCCAAGCACAGCATCCCTTTGAAAACTCATGAATTCACCTCCGCTGATCAACAAGATATCTTCAGCATAAAGGCAGAGGGGTATTAGTGTCATACCAATAAGGTGGTAGCCGGGGTGTTATTTGGGAACCGAGTAGAGGAAATTTGCCAGATTAGCAGAGAGAGGTTTGCTTTTTGACTTTGCCGGCGGGTGATGACAAGGTGTTAGCCGGCGGGCAAAAGGCCTAACTCTCTGGCTCTCGCCGCTGCCTGCGTACGATTGTTGACGCCGAGCTTGCTGTTGATGTTGCGCGTGTGTACCTTGACGGTGTTCAGCGAGATGTAAAGCCTGCCGGCGATTTCGCGATTGCTCAGCCCCTCGGCGATGAGACTGAGCACTTCCAGCTCGCGCTCACTCAAAGGGTCCAAAAGCGGGGATTGCGGAGCGGGGATTGCGGATTTGGTAGGATAGACTCGTTTGCTGTCCGGGAATGCTGCTAGTAATTCTTGTGCGTAAGCAGGCGAGATCGTGCGAGAAACGGCGGCGGATAATAACCGGGCCATTGGTGGGCCTTCGTCAACGAAGATGCGCACGTAACCCTGCGGTTCAGCCAGGGTCAGGGCGCGTTCTAGCGAGGTGAGGGCTTGGGGGATATCATCCTGCGCCTGGTGGGTGAGCGCCTGGAGCAGCAGAATTTCAATCACACTGCCCATTCTCTTGCCTTCTTTTGCTGCCTGCAGCAGGCGCTCGAGCAGCGCCGCTGCTTCGTCGATGTGTCGCTGCTGACGCCCCTGCTGAAATTGGGCGACGAGCACCCTGGCCAGGGTGAGTTGTTCAAACTCGTGCAGGTAGCTGACTTCACCCGTAACGGTTAGTTTCTGTTCTCGCACCCAACCCAGGGCCTCTGCCAGATTGCCTTGCTTGAGCCAAATTCGTGCCTTCGCCGCGGTGACGGGGCGGACGTCAGGGAGGGGCGTTCTTACATAGACGCGCTGCGCCTCGTCCAGCAGATCAAGCGCGTTATCCAGCTCTCCCACGCTTTCCCGCAAGCGAGCCTGGGCGATGCACCAGCGATACTGCCAATCGGGCAGCTCAACCTGCTCGCCCAGCTTCCTGGCCGTGCGCAGGTCCTCTGCGGCAGCTTGCAGATCTCCCTGTTCGCGGTGTATCTTGCTGATTTGCGAATAGATATCCTCCGTACCTATGGGTTGGCCGTGCTCGTCAGCGAGCCGCAGGGCACGCCTACAGAGGCTCAAGGCTTCGTGAAGCTGGCCCAATGCCATCTTGATGTCAGCCAGAACGAATGTGCCGACGATGAAGTCCAGTTCATCCATGCCCAGGAGGCCGTCTGCAAAGGTTTCGTAAGCTGCTTCCAGATCGCCGCTCGCCCAGTTGACGAGTCCTAGCAGCGCCGTGACATCCGTGCGCCATGGAGAGGGTCCCTCGGGGATGAGGTCGAGTACGCGCCGGGCGTACTTCTTGGTGGCCTGCAAATCGCCGGTCGCCTGGGCATGATAGGCACGGGCAGCGGCCAGTGACACCGGCAGCGCTTGGAACTGCTCTTTGTCGACAATGAACATCCCTGCCGCTGTCTCCTGCAAGTGCTTACCGCCCTCATTTGCCGCTTCCAGCCAGCGTTCGACATCCCGCAGTCTCTCATCGGCCGCTTCCAGATCCCCGGCGTTGAGAAACGCCCAGGCATAGCTGGCGCTGAGTACGGGCCGGGCGCGCACCACGGCATCAGGCAGTGTCTTCAACCAGCCGAGCCAGGCGATTGATTGGTAGCTTCCGGACATTGCCGGCCAGGTCAGTTCGGCCAGCGCGGCCGCCCGTTCGAAATCTGCGGCGGCAAGCGCGTGGCGGATCGCATCGGACGGCTGATCGTTCTGCTCATACCATGTGCTTCCCCGGCTGTGCAGAATCGGGACCAGTTCTGGTTGGGATTGACGCAGCCGCTGGCGCAATAGACTAGCGAAGAGATGGTGATAGCGATACCAGCAGCGCTCGTTGTCCAGAGGAACAAGGAAGAGGTTGGCGCGCTCTAGTTCTTCCAGGGTTTTCTGACCGTCATCCCCGCCGGTGAGCGCGTCGCATAAGGAGCCATTGAGGCGTTCGAGAACGGCCGTTTGCAGCAAGAAGGTTTGGATGTCTTCGTCCTGCTGAAGCAGCACCTCTTCGATCAGGAAGTCCAGCACAAGACGATGACTGCCGGTAAAGGATTTGATGAGCGCGGCGGCGTCATCCCGCCCGCGCATGGAAATTGCCGCCAACTGAAGACCGGCAATCCACCCTTCGGTGCGTGCCTCAAGGGCGATGATGTCTTCTGCTGCTAGATCCAGCCCCATCGTCCGCTTAAGAAATTCGGCCGCTTCGGAGGACGTGAAGCGTAAATCGGCGGCGCGAATTTCACTCAATTGACCACGGGCACGTAAGCGAGCGAGAGGAAGATGGGGATCTTCACGCGTGATGATGACCACGTGTAATTGTGGCGGCAGATGTTCAAGCAGAAAGTCGAGAGCCTGGTCTACCGGCCGGGTATCTACGAGGTGATAATCGTCAAGGACAAGGACAAACTCTTCTGGCACGGCCGTTATCTCATTAAGCAGCGTCGTTAGCAGCGCCTCGTTTAATGATGCTTGGGGTGACTGCAGGACGGCCGCTGTCTCCTCACCAAACGCCGGCACAGCCGTCTGCAAAGCGGCGACGAGGTAAGCGAGAAAACGTGTGGGTTCGCTGTCTCCTTCATCCAGAGACAGCCAGGCCGCCGGTCGATCGAGGGCCTCGACCCAGGCGCCGGTCATCGTGGTTTTGCCGAAGCCGGCAGGGGCAGAGATGAGGGTTAGTCTATGTCTGAGCCGGAGCGCTTGATTGAGCTGTTCGATCAAACGTGGCCGCAGGATAAGGTTCGGCCGTGGCGGCGGGATATACAGCTTCGTGCGCAACAGTGTTTCGGTCACAAAGGCATTATAAAGGAAAATAGCAAGCTTCGACAGGAACGAATGTACCAACCCTGGATCGGTTTTCTGTTGGGGACTGCGCGGACGCTTGTCCCAACAGCAGAAACTAACTCTAACCAGACAAAAATCACGGTAGTTTTACAGCAGCATGACAACAATATATCCTGTGAGGTAAGGGGCCGCTCGTCTCTTGCGTGTCTAACTGCCGAACAATCAACGTCGCCAGCCGCTGTGTGTACGACAACGCTTGCCGCGGGAGCCGACATTTCTGCGCCCATACCCCCGGATCCCCAAACCGAAGCTGACTGCAAGAAAGGTGGCTGGGAATTCTACGGCTTTAGGAATCAAGGGCAATGCATACGATACGTGACTACCGGCAAAGATAGCCGTTAACAACAAGTGACCAACACTCCATCCCGCCGGCGGAGTGTTGGTCCTACTCTGTTGTATGTCCTCCACTTTTGAACTGTTCCCTTTCTTGGATGGGGAACTGGATTTCAATTCGCCATTCTTGCGCTGGCGTGCCTGAGGTTGGCCCTTGCAGGTGGATTTCGCGGTTGGGGCCGCTGATCGCGTAGCCGTTCTCCTCGACCCAGGTCATGAGCGCCTGGTAGGCGGGGCGGAAATCGTCCCAGGGGCCGCTGCGTACCAGGGAGACCATCAGGCCGCCGGGGAGGGTGGCGATTCTCACTCGGCCGCCCACGGCGAGCTCCGCTGCTTCGTCTACGGGCACGGCTGCGGCCACGTCGGCGTCCCGTGGCGTATATTCTTCGTCAAAGTAAATGGCCAGCTGCGGGCCGGTGGGCGTGATCCCCGCAGCGGCCAACGCCCCGTGCAGTTCCTTGAATAAACGGCCGATTTTGCCGTAACTCTCAATTGTCTCACGCAGTATGGCCGCGCGTATGGGGTCTACCTGTTTTGCTCTTACCACGTATTCGTTCAAGCGGAGCCTCCCTGCCGGAAATCAATCTTCATTATCAATAGTGGGGTCCGCCGCCAGGTTTGAGGCTGTGCGCATGAAATGGGCCAGGTCTTCTTTAAGCCGCGCCAATGAAGGCAGGTGGATATACATCATATGCCCTGCTTCATAGTAAGCCATGGAAACATTGTCGTACAGCGCCGGATCAATGTCCAGGTGGTTGAAGGTATACTTGGTGGCTGCATAGGGCGTGGCCAGATCATAGTAGCCGTTGGCCACAAACACTTTCAGGTAGGGGTTCATGCTCATCGCTTTACGCAGCGTCTCCGCCACATTGATATACTGGTTCTGGTACTGTTCGTAGTTCCAGGGGTGGACGCGCCTGGTGAGGATTTCGTATGGGAGATCGCTTTCGAACTGCAGACGGCGGCGCACGTAATCGTTAAATCCGGCCGTGTAGGGTCCCTGGATATTGGCATAACTGGGATCGTATTCGTACGCTTCCCCGACCGCGTCCCGGTCTATCCCTTGAAAACGGCCGTCGAGACGGCCGGCGGTTCGCCGCTCATCGCGCAGCAGTTCCTTCACAAAGCGATGGATCTGCACACGTAAATTGGCCTGTTCGACATAGCGCGGTGACAGGCCCGTGTAGCGGGCTATCTTGCGGGCGATTTCAGCAGACGCATCAGGCGAAAGATGCACCCCCGCAAACAATGCCGCGGCGTATTCCCCTTCGGCAAACGCTTCCACTTCCAGGAGCAACTGGCGCAGACTGCCCAAGAGGGCGTCATCGAGCTGCTTGTGGTACCAGGCTATCGCCGCGTACGTGGGCAAGAAAAGAATATAGGGCAGGTCATTGCCGGGACTGAAATAGGCGGTTTGGAAATCCAGGATCGAAGAGATGAGCATGATCCCGTTCAGGTAGAAGCCATGCTGTTCCTGCAGCAGCCCGCTGAGAGCCGCCGCGCGCGTTGTGCCGTAGCTTTCGCCAATCAGGTATTTGGGCGATAACCAGCGCTGTTGGCGTGTCGTATAGAGGCGTATGAATTCAGCGATCGATTCGATATCTTTCTGGAACGCGTGATACTGTTTGGCCTCTTCCCCTTTCACCGGACGGCTGTATCCGGTGCTTACCGGATCGATAAAGACAAGATCGCTGACATCGAGCAGTGAATACTCATTCTCCAGCAGTTGGTAGGGTGGGGGAGGCAGGTGCCCTTCCTGTCCCAGATCAACGCGCCAGGGACCAAGCAGGCCCATGTGCAGCCAGACAGAAGAGGAGCCGGGCCCGCCATTAAAGGAGAAGGTTAACGGCCGTTTGCCGCTCTCTTCCATCCCGTCCAGCGTATAGGCTACAAAGAAGATGCTGGCCTTTTGTTTGGCGCCTCCCTCTTCATCTTCCTCTCTAAGGACAATCGTGCCCGCCGTGGCCGTGTAATCATACTGCTTCCCTTCGATCGTGATGCTGTGCCGGCTGGTGACCAGCTGCTCCTCAACCGGTGCTTGATCCACCGTGTGTTTTCCGTTTTCCTGATTGTCCGTCATCCGTTCCTCTCTCCTTGCCGCAGGCGCACCGTCTGATCAGGATTATAGCGAATTGGCCCCAAGGGATCATGCATCGTGCCGGCGCCGGAGTTTACGCCACGCTCTTCAAAGATCGGAGATAGATTGGCAGATTGCAGATTTCACGCTGTGGTTAGGACGCCGTTGACACGTTATAATTTCCTGTTGCTTGACGCAAATGGATGACCTATCGTATGACTCAATCTCAAGAAAACATACAAGCATCTGATTCTTCCTCTTCCCTTCTCGGCCGGCTTGGTGATTGGCTGAAACAGTATCCCGAAGTAACCTTTATCGGCACGGCACTCTTGGTAGGCATTCTCACCGGTATTGGCGCCATCCTCTTTCGCTACTTGATCAACGGCGTGGCCTGGGTCGGCTATGAATGGATACCGGAAGCCACCAGCGGTTTAGGCAAGAGCTATATCATCTTTGTGCCGGCGATCGGCGGCCTGCTCGTGGGCCTGCTCATCTACTACTTTGCCCGCGAAGCCAAGGGGCATGGCGTTCCCGAGGTTATGGAAGCGGTCGCCTTAAAAGGAGGGCGCATCCGGCCGCGCGTGGCCGTGGTTAAATCGCTTGCTTCTTCAATAACCATCGGCAGCGGTGGGTCGGCGGGGCGCGAGGGCCCGATCGTACAGATTGGCTCGGCCATTGGCTCTTCCATTGGCCAGTTCATGAACCTGTCACCGGAGAGAACCAGCAATCTCGTGGCCTGTGGCGCGGCGGCAGGGATCTCGGCCACGTTCAACGCGCCGATCGCCGGTGTTATCTTTGCTCTGGAAGTGATTCTCGGACGCTTCACCGTTCGCTATTTCAGCAGTGTCGTTGTCGCCTCTGTTGCTGCCAGCGTCATTGGCCGTGTCGCTTTTGGCGATCTGCCCGCCTTTATTATTCCTTTTGAATATGGCATCAATTCTCTTTGGGAGTTCTTTTTCTATCCCGTCTTAGGCGTTTTGGCCGCGTTTGTGGGCGTCGCTTTTACGCGCTCTCTTTACTGGACCGAGGACCTTTTTGATAGCATAAAGCGCCTGCCGGAGTGGTTCAAGCCCGCAGTGGGTGGTGCGCTGTTGGGCATCCTCGCTCTCCTTTACCCACTGATCCGCCTGACACAGCCTGTTACCTGGACAACGGTGCCTCACGTTTTCAATGTGGGTTACGATGTGATTGAAAGCGCGCTGGCCAATGAACTTTTCTTTGGCGCCGCATTTATCCTGCTTGTCACCAAAATAATCGCCACCAATCTAACGCTTGGTTCCGGCGGATCTGGCGGTGTTTTTGCGCCGTCCCTCTTTATGGGCGCCATGCTTGGCGCCGCGTTTGAGTTGATTGTCAGCCGCCTTTTCCCCGGGGTTGCTGCCCCGGCGGGCGCCTATGCCCTGGTGGGTATGGCCGCTGTTTTTGCCGCGGCAGGCCATGCGCCAATCACGGCCGTGATCATCCTTTTTGAATTGACCGGTGATTACCGCATCATCCTGCCGCTCATGTTGACCGTCGTCGTGGCCACTTTGCTGTCCCAGTACCTGCTGCATGGGGAGTCGATTTATACACTCAAATTGAGCCGGCGCGGCGTGCGCCTTGAGCGCGGTCGTGACCGTGATATTTTGCAGGGAGTCACCGTTGAGGAAGTGATGCGCCGTCATGTCTCGCCTGTCTTTACGGATACGAAAATTGCGGACCTGTCCGCCATTTTCGCCCAGGTTCACAACCATGGCCTCATGGTGGTGGATGAAGAGGGGAAACTGTGGGGCGTTGTCACCATCCAAGACCTGGAGCAGGCGCGGCTGGACAACCTGCCGGATATGACCCCAGTCGGCGAAATCGCCACCACCTGGCCCCATCTGGAAATTCTTTTCGCGGATGAAACAATGGGCGATGCCTTGGCGCGCATGGGGCCGCGCGGCTTGGGGCAGCTGCCGGTGGTCTCCCGTGCCGATCCTTACAAACTGCTCGGTTTTGTGCGGCGCGCGGATATTACGCGCGCTTACGATCTCGCTTTGACGCGCCGTGTTGAGATTCAACAGAAGACGAAGAAGATCGAGCGTGAATTTGTGGAAGAGACGGAATTTGTCGATATCGCGCTCGTCGAGGGAGATAAAGTCGTTGGCAAGTCCGTGGCCGAGATCGCGCCAAAGCTGCCCGATGATTGTGTCCTTGTCTCCATTCTGCGTGATGGCAGCCTCCTGATTCCTCATGGCGATACTGCATTTCAGGCCGGCGATCAGGTGACCGCCTTTATCCGCAGCCAGGATGCCAAACAACTTTTCCATGCGCTGCATGGTCCTGATGGAGATTGATTCTTGGGTGTGAATTCATTCGCCCTTAGCGGTGGGGGTGGACGGGGAACTCGGGGGCCGTATGAAACGATTTAACAGGCGCATCTATCGTCATGTGGGCCAATTGTGGCGGGATGTGCGTTTCCCGCTGCAGAATCGCGCGCAGCTGCGCCGGGCGATGGCCGGGGATCTGGTCTCATTCCCCTTTCGCGAGCGCTTGATGCTGGCGGTGACGGCCGTGAACAGCTGCCGTTACTGTTCTTACTACCATGCCAAACAGGCGTTGAAAGCGGGCCTGCCCGCGGATGAGCTGCAAAAAATGCTGGCCGGGGTGATCGAGGACGCGCCGCCCGAGGAACTGCCGGCCCTGCTGTATGCACAGCATTGGGCGGAAACGGATGGGCAGCCGCAGCCACTCGTGCGCCAAAAGCTGTTTGAGACCTACGGCAGTAAACGTGCGCAGGCGATTGAGACGGTGCTGCAAATGATCCGCATCGGCAACCTGGTAGGCAACAGCGGCGACTACCTGCTGTACCGCCTTTCATTTGGTCGTTGGGGGCTCACCGAGGCTGACGGTTAGACCCGGCCGTGGGCGACGGCATGCTGAGCATCTCGCCGGTTAATTACCACAGCTCATGGACCGCCATCTGCTACGCCTGACGGCCCGCCAGGCGCAGCAGGTCCGCGTTGGAGGGATCGTGTACGAAGTTCCAAAAGGCTTCCTGGGCACGGTTAGGCGCTTCGAGTTCGCGGCGCACCATGTAGATCGTGCGCTGCAGGTCGAAGCCTGCCACGGGCACGGAGACGATGCGGCCAAGTCTGAGGATATAATCGGCCGCCAGCGTGGAGATGAAAGAGACGCCATAGCCTGCCTCCACGGTCCTGGCGATTGCTTCTGCATTGCCCATTTCCATAAAGATCTCTAGATCGTCCAAGCCAATATCGTGTTTGGCGAACTCGGTGAGCATGAGGCGTCGTGTGCCCGATGTTGCTTCGCGTATAAGCAGCGGTTCCTCGAGAATGTCGGCGGGTTCGACAGATTCGCGCAGCGCCCACGGATGATCGGCGGGCACGATCAGCTTAATCGTATCTTTGAAGAATTCCTGGCACTCAAAGCCGCTGCCGCAGAGATCGTAGCTGCTGATCACGGCTAGATTGGCTTCCCCTTCCAGCAGTTGGGGGATGACGTGCAGCGGGCGGCAGGCGAGGATGCTGACTTGGATACCCGGAAAGCGCTGGCAGAAGCGGGCGGCAAGCTGCGGCAAAATATACTTTCCGGCGGTCGTGCTGCAGGCGATCCTTAAGTGACCGACGATATTTTCTTGCAGGGAAGCCATCAACTCTTGGACATCGATGGCTTGGTGGATCAGTTTGTGGGCGAAAGGCAGCAGCAGCCGGCCCGCCTCGGTGAGTTTAAGCGTGTGCCCGCTGCGCTGAAAGAGCTCAACGCCCAATGTTTTTTCCAGCGCTTTGATGTGATGGCTGATCGTTGGCTGCGTGAGATGAAGCTGCCGCGCCGCTTCGGAAAAACTGAGACTCTCGGCCGCGTAAACAAATGCTTGCAGACGCATCAGATCTATCATAGAAATAATCCTTGCCCTTTCAGGCCCTGCCGGACCCTGCCGGGGTGACGATTACTCTATTCTATCCCTGCTTGCGGTATGGTCACAGTGGGCGACAAGCAGCGCGGTCGATCCGCGATCAATGCAGCCGTTCCGGCCGTTCTTCAATCGTGCCCTCAATGACAGCCCGTACGGCCGTTTCAATATCCTTTATATCGGTCAAGATCGGCCGCACGTCGATGCCCTGCAGACCCGCATAAGCGCCCTGGCCCATGCCGCGTGCCAGCAAGATCTGGCAGTCGGGGATGGCGGCGAACATACGCTGGTGTTTTTCAGCACTGTGCTGGCCATGGCCGTGGCCCTGCGCATGGTCGTGGTTATGATGCTCATGTCCCTGTGTTCCTTCCCGCTGGAAGTCATGGTGATTGGCTTTATCCCGTAGTTCTGCGGCTGTGATTTGCCCTTCTTCCACGGTCAAGACCGCATAGTTGGTTGCCCGTCCAAAATGAGCGCTGATGGTTTTTCCATCATCGGTTACGGCAGCGATTTTCATCCCTTTTATCCTTTGTCCTTTGTTTTGTATTCTTTGGTTGGCTGCGCCGTCCTCAGTGGGCGCGGCGATGATCCTTTCCAGGGGCGGCAGCCAAGCTGCGCGCCTGATCCGGATAGCGCGCTTCTCTGGCGCTCCAATAGCGCGCGCCCATGCGTTCTACCACCTGGGCCCGGTCGCCGCTCTGCAGGGCATGGAGCACGTCCGCGACCTGCTCAGGCGCCCAGTGGGCGACCGCCTTTTCTAATTCATCCTCGCGTATGGGGTGGCGGGTGATGATCCCCAGAATGGCTTCAACCATTTCGGCCGTTGATGCACAGTCGCCCAGATCAAAGATGCCTTCGGCGGGATGAACGACGCGAGCCACGTCACTGAACTTGACCAAGGCGCGCAAAATCGCCTCTTGTCCGGCCGGCCGCACCCACGTTTCCGCCGGCGGTCGTGTGGGTAGATTGATATGCACCTCGTCAGGCCGGATGCGCGCCAACTGGTCAGCGATCGCCTGCAGCGCCTCCTCACTGTCGTTTAGTCCGGCGATCATCATCACCTCGACCCACAATTTGCCCGTGTATTCGCGCCGGAAATTGATCAGCCCGCTGATCAGGCGCTTCAATGTTGTCTGTGGATGGGGGCGGTTGATCTGACGGTAGAGATGCACCGTGCCGGCATCGAGGGAGGGCAGCACAGCGTCGGCCGTACTCAGCGCCTCGCGTACCTGCGGGAGATAGAGCAGGGAGCCGTTGGTGATCACGGCCACTGGGAGATCGCTCAAGGCTTTGACGCCGGCGATTAAGGCGCCAATCTCGCTGTGCAGCGCCGGTTCGCCTGAACCGACAAACGTGATCCAATCGATCTCGCCCGGCTTGTGCCGGGCCAATGCTTCCCTGACCTGAGCGAGGATGGCGTCTGCCGGGATATAGGCACGCCGTTCGTTGGTTAGGGGCAGGGAACGACCGAGCTGGCAGTAGACGCAGTTCCAATTGCACGTCTTCAGGGGAATGGTGTCGATGCCCAATGATTGGCCTAATCTGCGCGAAGGGACGGGGCCGAAAACGTAGCGCATACTTGTGCGTCCTTACCGCGCAGCCTGCTGGACAGACTATGGGTTGCCCAGCAGGCTGCCAACGGGTTCTTGCTGCTTTCGTGTCGCCAGGTTTCTCGTGACCAGGACCATGATCGACGTGGTGAGTACGGCCGAAGAGAGGCACCAGAGACAGATAGCTTTGATGGCGAACAGCTCCAGTAGGGTCAGATAGATTGAGAACAGGGTTCCGAACAGGGTTAGCAAAACAAGGCCCAGCGCACACCAGAGGGCGCCTCTACTGGAGAGGAAACGCTCTCCGGCCCACAGGGCGAGAATGGCCAGGTAGCTGAGCATGCCCCAGATGGCGATAGGCACGCCGAAGAGTTGGGCGTAGGGGCTGCTCTGCACGATGTTGCACTCGCCGACGGGGCCGCACACCGCTTCCACGCTGTTCACTTCTACATAGGCAAGATAGGAAGCGGCGCCAAGTCCCAGTAGCGCCAGAAGGGGCACCAGCCACCCCAAAGTCGGGGCGACGCTGTTTTCAGAAAGCAGCGGCCGCGCGCGCCAGATCTGGCGCAGCGCATAGAGGAGAGCGGCCGCCATGCCTAAGAGGACGATCCAGGCTAAGGCGAAACCGGCGGGATCTGGCGGCGGCTCGGCGGCCGCATCGCCGGCGTGGCTGAGGACGCCTTGCGCTTCTTCGAGATCTTGCGCGGCTGCGGGCTGCGCGGCGACGGCCGTGGGTGCGGTCGTTTCCTCAGGCGCCGCCGGTAATGCGCCGGCGGTATCGGCCTCTGCGGCGGCCCCTGCCGCTGCACCTGCCTGGACGTTGTTCTCTGGTGGAGCGGCGGGATCGGCCGACGGCGGCAGATCCTGAACGATCTCTTGCAGCTGGGGAATATCGGGCCAGCCGAGGCCTCCCGCGGCAAGCCCTTCCATCACTATCCCTGGGAATCTTGCGGGAATTTCCATGCTGCCGACCAGATAGGTGTCGGCCACAACAAGCAGCGGCACGCCCAGTTTGTTTTCCGGAATCTCGTAATGCTCAACGGTTAATCCGTAGAGGATGCTGCCCGCCTGATCCGTCGTATCGATGCCGATGATTTGCAGCTGATCCCCATAATCCTCTTGCATGGGAATAAGCAGCTCGTTGATCACCTGATGGCAGTGGGGGCAGGTGGGTGAGTAAAAGAGAATCGCCTGTACGATAGGCGGACTCTCGACACGCTGCGCCGCCACCAACAGGGGAAAGAGCAGCAAGGCAAGCAGCGCCAACATCCTCCTGCGCCTTGGCGCAGACCTGTGCCCTGGCGCAGGCCTGTGCCAGGGCGCGTTGGCCGGCCGTGGAGACGATGAGGCAGCCGGTCCCGCGATCCTTTTCACCAGGCTCGCGCTCTGCCAGCTGCCTCGCCGTCCGCGGAGCCAACGCCACGGAGGAAGAAGCGAGATCGGCGTGACTCTCAACAGCTTAGAAGACAAGAGAAAGACCGGCTCCTTGTGCATCCAATAAGAATGAGGGGGCATTCAAGATCTCGACACCCTCGCGAACATCTTCGACTTTGATGTCCTTGTTTTCCAGCGCCAGTTCACAAAGAATGACACGGCCGCCCTGACTGAGGATGTCGTCATAAAGCTGCACCGGGTCGGGCAAGCCCTTCAATTTCTTTTCCCGGATCTTTTCCAGCTCCCCCTTCACTAAGGCGGGTGCGCCTCCAGGGCAGAAGAACAACATCACATCGTCGCCAATACTGGCGCCGGAGGCGCCCATGATCAACGTGGGCATGACGTGTGGTGCATCCGCATGATTGCAGACGACGACCATCTTATCACTTCCATTTTCACTCATTATAACATCTCCTTGAATACTATATGTCACAGGATCATTAAATCATTTCTGTCGCGCAGGGTTTGTGCTGCCGGGCGGCGGCTCAGCCAAATACACGCTGTTTTGTCTATCTAGTCACCGCTTACGGGCGCCAGCGCGCCTTTCGTTTGTTCTTGTCGTACACGGGCTTTGACCGCATCCAGATACTGGGCCAGCGGCCGGTAAAATAAGTGAGCCCATTTGCCGATCCCCACTTCCGTATCCAGCATGGCAATCATGGCCATGACGTGAATCACGTAGATGAGGTAGGTTGGCCAGGCCCAGCCGGCGTAGCGGAAGATGTGCACAAAAATGCCGGTGACAGCGCCGACGAGGATGAACGCCGGGAAGAGCCAGTCAGTGGGCTGTGAGAAACGGTGCAGCTGTTCACGTTTACGGTAACGGCTGATCAAGATCTCGCTCGAGCTGATGATCAAGGCGATGGTGGCGTAATAGCCGAGCCAGCGCTGGGGATGGGTGATGGGATAGATCTCGTCCGTCTGGAACCACCAAAGGAAGCCGATAATCAAGGTCAGCATGGTCAGATAACCGGAAACGAGGAATAGGTGCTTAGCCCAGCGGCTGTGATCATCGCTGCAATCACGCCAGCGCTTTTGGGAAAAAAAGTGAACGACGAATTCTTTGAATTCCTGTACATAGATCTTCAGCGGGACTTTAATGTCTCTGGTCACTGGGGCCATGACGTGCCTGGCCATATTGGCTGAACCGGCCAACATGCGGTAACCGAGATAGGCGCCGTGGGCCAGAACGATGAACCAGACCAACATCACCGGGGCGAAGGTGTTCAGTTCAACGCTGCCGGTAACTATGCGGCTGAAGCCGGTTACCAGATGAAAGAGGACAAATGCGGCCAGCGTAACTAGGCAGATGCGCAGGATAGTCGTCCACACCGCTTTTTCTGATGTATACAGCTTGGCGCTGTGGCCGGTCGGGTCGTACTGTGCCGTCAGCCAGCGGCGCAAGGCCATCATTGTCTCTCCCGGTTCCGCCTGCCGTGGACAGCTTTGCGCGCAGTCACCGCAGTAGTAACAGAGCCAGGGATCGGTGCTTTCCAGCAGACGATCTTCCAGGCCCAGTTGGGCCAGACGGATCATGTTGCGCGGGAAGGGGTGTTCATCATCCGTCAGCGGGCACATGGCGGTGCATGTGCCGCAGTTGAAGCAAATTTCAGCGCCGACGGCGCCATACTCCTTTAGTTCAAGCAAGAGGTTCGGGTCTGCACGGTAACTCATTTCTTTTTGTCCTCAACCCGCTGGTACAGGTAGTATTCACCGCACATGTCGGTTTCGACGACGAGACCATATTTCTTCATGGCCGTGACGTGCCACAATACTTCGCTGGGCGGTAATCCCGCCAGTTGGGCTACTTCGGGGATCGTTTTCGGTTCATTTCTCATGTGTTGGCAGATTTGCTTGCGCGCTGCTTTTTGCTCCTTGAGCAGCGCCTGTGTACGGCTCACTGTCTCCTTATGATCTTCGCGCAGTTTCTTGAGAAAAATGGCCCGCTGCTTTGCATCTTCTTTGTTGATCATGGAACTGTCTCCAAAAGTGGGATTTGTTCTTGCTCGTTCGCAAAGGGGAAGAGCAGGGCGTCAATCATGGCGTCGTATTGATCCAGCGTCCAGCCCTGCAAATCGATGGCTCTGTTGGGGCAGGCGCTGACGCAGGCGCCGCAGCCGGCGCAGTTGGCGGGTGTCACGATCGCTTTTTGGAGGGCGCTGCCGTTGACGGAGACAGTGTGTAGAGTGATGGCGTCTTCATAGCTGCACACTTCAACGCAGTGGCCGCTGCCATTGCAGCGATCAGGATCGACATGGGCGACGAAGGGCTCCAGTTCAACTTGTCCATCACTGAGGAGAATGGACACTTTGGCGGCGGCGGCGGAAGCGGCGGCGCAGCTCTCCTGAATATTCATGGGCCCCTGCGCGGTGCCGGCAAGGACAACGCCAGGTACGGCCGTTTCTACAGGGCGCAGTTTGGGATGGACCTCGAGCAGGAAACGATCGGTGCCGGGGGTGATTTTCAACATCCGAATGATATCTTGGACGGGGTTGGGCATCATGCCGACGGCGAGCACAACTAGATCGACGGGGACCTCTATTTCCTCTCCCCAGGTCAGGTAATCTTTGACGTGTAGGAGAAGCGGCGCAGCGCTTGCGGATTTTGCTTCTCCCGATCCGCTATCTTCAATCCCAGAGCCGAGATCGACCTCGGGTAGTTCATCGTCGTGGAAGCGCAAGAAACGCACCATGTTCTTGGAAGCCGCGGTGTAAATCTGTTCGTGGCCGCGGCCGTAGGTGCGGATATCCTCATAGGCATCAAAAATATGGATGTCTGGGTAACGCTCGTGCAGCTCATTGGCCACGTGCAGCGTCGCCGTGCAGCAGATGCGTGAGCAGTAGTCGTTCACCTGGCCGTCAGCCTGGGGCTCGTTGATGCCGTTAAGCTGGCGGCTGCCTACACAGTGAATGAAGGCCACACTGCGCACCGGCTTGCTGTCCCATAACAACGCTTCCCCCTCGTTGTTCAGGGCCAGAAGACGAATGAATTTGGGCAGGGTGATCACCTGCGGGTGGAGGCCATAGCCATATTCCCCTTCATGTGGTTCGTATGGCTTGAATCCCGTGGCGACGACCACAGCGCCGACGTTCACTTCAAAGGTTTTCGGTTCGTTCTCTAGATGGAGGACCTGTCCGTCGATCTGCACACAGCCTTCGACGTAGTTATCCCAATCGACGGCCGGTGTGGGCGGGAAACAGCCATCATAGGCGCGATAGATCGCTTTGCGCTTGGTGAGCCCGTAGTCGAACTCGTTGGGCACCTCCACGGTGCAGGCGGCCAGCGCCTGCTCGGCGATATCATCGCTGACGCCGCGCGACTGCTGTATGATCGTCGCTTGAAAATCGCCTACATAGCCCTTCATATTCACCAGTTCCGCCCCCGTGTAAATGGTGATATGGGGGTGTACGGTTACCTGCGCGATTAACTCGTTCAGGGTCTCGCGGGCGGATCTGTCTGACGGGAAGATGGATTCCAGTTGGGCCATGCGCCCGCCGAGGAAGGGAGATTTCTCGATGAGGGTGACGTTGATGCCCCGGCGGGCGATGTCCCAGGCGGCACGCAGGCCGGCAACGCCGCCCCCGATCACCAACGCGTGTCTTCTGGCTTCCAGGCGAATTGGCTGCAGCGGCTCGAGTAAGCGCGCTTTGGCGATGCCGGCCGCCATCAAACGCACCGCTTTGTCGGTGGCGCCGTCGGGATCGTCATGGTGTACCCAGCTGTCTTGTTCGCGCAGGCCTACATGGTGGTAGTAATAGGGATTGAGGCCGGCGCGCGCCACCGTACCGCGGAAGGTTTGCTCGTGCAGCGAGGGGGCGCAGGCGCCGATGACCACGCGGTTCACGCCCCGTTCCTTAATATCTTCCTCGATCAATGCCTGCCCTGCATCGGAACACATGGACATGTCGACGCGTGAGACAACGACATCCCCTTGGGTTCTGAGGCTTTCGGCAACGGCCTGGCAGCGCACCACATCGCCGATGTTCCCACCGCACTTGCAGGTGTAGACGCCTACGCGTACTTTTTCTTTGCTTTCACCGTTCTTGTCAGACATAACTTTCTCTTAGTGCGTACTAGGCAGGTTCAAGTAATCCCTGATCGGCGGCGACTGCCGCCCGCTCACTGAACACTGCCAGCTGTTCACTCTGCAAATAGGCGGCCGTTTCCGCTGCTGCCGCTCCGGCAAGCACAATGCTGTCGACGATATCCATCGGTCCGGCGGCCGTCCCCGTGACAAAAATTCCCTCCCGGCCAGTCAAACTTGGTGAAAGATTGGGCGCCGGCAGATTAATAAATCCATCTTCGGCGGCAACGGGTACGCCGTACATCGCCTGAGGGTTGTAGGCGGGCACCATGCCCGTGGAGAGGACAACAAGATCATGTTGGCGTTCAACGACGCGGGACCCGTCATCGATTAACTCCACGCGCACCACCGGGTTGTGCGCCTCATCTTCGTGGATTTTGGCCACCTTGCCCTTGACGAACTCGATGCCCATGGCCCGCGCGTTCTGGTAGAACTGTTCGTACCCTTTGCCGAAGGTGCGGATGTCCATGTAGTAAATGGTGATGTCCGCCAGGGGCAGGGCGCCGGAGAGCAGCATCGCCTGCTTGATCGCGTACATGCAGCAGATGCGCGAACAATATTCTATGCCCAGCGACGCGTCGCGTGACCCAGCGCACTGCACGTAAGCAATGGAGTCCGGTTCTTTGCCATCCGAGGGACGCAAGACGTGGCCGAAGGGGCCGGTTGGGGCGAGTAATCGTTCGACGACCAGCGGGCTGACCACATTGGCCAATGATCCGGCGCCGTATTCTGCTTTGGCATCGGTTGGCGTCAGCTCGAAGCCTGTGGCCAGGACAATCGCCCCGGCGTTGAGATCGAATTCCTGCGCTTCCTGCGCGAAGTCGATGCAGCCGTGGGGGCATGCTTTTTGACACAAACCGCAGAGCAGACAGTTGTCGATGTCGAGAACGGCCGTTTGAGGGACGGCGGTGGAGAAGGGGACACGAATGGCGCGGTGCGCGCCCAGCCCCAGGTCAAAAGCGGACGGCAGATCGATTGGGCAGGCGTATTCACACTGGCGGCAGCCGGTGCAGGTCTCTTCGTTCACGTAGCGCGGCTTCTTCAGTAGGTGCGCCTGGAAGCCCTTCCCGTTCTGGGTGATCTGCTGCACCTCGCAGTAAGTCAACAGATCAATGTTTGGATGGTGGGCGACGGCCGACATTTTGGGTGTGGTGATGCAGCTGCAGCAGTCGAGAGTGGGGAAGACTTTGCTCAGGGCGATCATCTTGCCGCCGATGCTCGCTTCCTTCTCGACCAGCGCCACCTGATACCCTTGATCAGCGAGATCGAGCGCCGACTGCATGCCGGCGATGCCGCCGCCGATGACCAGGGCGTCAACTGATTGTGGACTGCGAATTGCGGATTGTGGATCCTCGTGTTCCGAATCCCTGCCCCTAAATTCCCAATCTGATCCTGCTGTGGGACGGTTGTTTGTCATTGGACGGTTACCCTCCTGCCGCCTGTGCAATCTGTGGCGGCGCTGCCAGTGGTGTGAATTCACTGCACAGCGGCCCCAGGTCAGCGAGCAGGGCGTTCATCTGCTCAATTTCTTTGAGGAAAGGCTTGGTGCACACGGTGCAGATAGCCGTCAGCCGCAGCCGGCGGGGATCGATACCGCGTTCCTTCATCATCGGGTAAACGCGGTTAACGATCTCCGCCGTGCGTTCGGCTCCCCCTGAGATAGGGGCAGTCGGTGCCACTGTACATGACGAGAATGGCATCGAATCCTTTTTCAAAGGTGCGCAGATAGAAATCCTCGGGGAACATGGCCGGGCACACCGTAGGCAGAATATAGGCATTCGCCGCGTAATCGGTGTGCAGCTGGCCGACGGAATCAGCTCCTGCATAGCCCCCAGAGAGCGTTGCCAGGATGAGGATTTTGGGTGGTGTCTTTAGATCTGTGCCCTTCATAGGTGTCCGTCCCTATTTTGAACGTTGAATAAAGATGCGGTCGTATCCGCCCTCTGCGGTTAAGCTGCCCAGGAATTCATGCCCAACTTTTTTCGACCAGCGGGGAATGTCTTCCTTGGTTCGCGGGTCGCCGGACCAGATTTCTAAGACCTCGCCGACGTTGATCGCGCCGATGCCTTTCTTGGCCTCCAGGAGAGGGCCGGGGCAGGCGCTGCCGCGCGCATCGACAACTTTCGCGGCCTGTACTTCAGATAACTCAGCTGTGGGGATTGACATGTTAACCTCCGAAACAATAATGAATGATCAATACGCGATTTCTAATTCTTAAGGTGAGCGAGATGTCGCGCGCTGTGGGCGGCTAGTCAGAAACGGCCGCCCCATTGCGCCGCATGTCCCGAACTTCCAGCAGAAGCCGGCAGCGATCGCTATAAGCGTTATCGACGATGCGGTAATGGATGGTTTGGCCGTCACGCCGCGCCGCCAAAATACCAGCCGTTTTCATCAGGCCCAGATGCTGCGACGTGTTCTGCAGCGACGCGTCGATCGCGTGGGCGATCTCTGTGACCGTTTTTTCGTCTTCGGCCAGTGCCCACAAGATCAGGACCCGTTTTGGATTAGCGAAAACGCTGCAAAGCGCCGCCTGGCTCGTGGCCAATTCGGTTACGCTGGCGTCTGTTTGTTGTTCCATGCAGTCACCTGATTAACTCGGACGCTTAATTGCAAAAGCGTTTAATTACTCTTTCTCTTTACTATAGGGAGGGAGCCGCGATCGCAATAGTGACATCTATCACGACGCAGATTACACTTTTCGATAGGGTTCGATTGAAATTTTCTATCGACCGTTTTTGCGAATCTTTGCAGGGAGGCTCTGAGGGGTGCTTGCCTTGAAGACGGGGAAGCTGTGAAGACAGCGAATTGCAGCCCCTTTTCTTGTTATTTGAAAGTCTTCAGATTTAAGGGGCAGGGAGCGCGGGATCGTTGAACTCCGTCAACAGAACCTGCGGCAGAAGCGCTTCCACCAACTGGCGTGAGCCGATGGCCGTGCCGCTCAGGCTGGCTGTCGCTGCACCGCAGGCTATGCCCCAGCGCAGTGCTTCAGGGGTAGAAAGGCCCTCGGAGAGCCCCCACACCAGGCCGCCCACCATGGAGTCGCCGGCGCCGATTGGGTTGCGTTCCTTTATCCTGGGGGAAGCCGCCTGCCAGATGGTTTGCTCATTGACAAGCAGGGCGCCATTCTTGCCCAAGGAAACGACCACATTGTCGATGGCGGATTCTTGCATGGCTTTCGCTGCGGTCACAGTTCCAGCCAGGCTGGCCACGGCCAGTCCCGTGAGCTGGTGCAGTTCCACATCATTCGGTTTGACTAGAAACGGCCCGCCACTGCATCCCCAGCGCAAAGCTTCGCCGCTCGAATCGAGAATAACACGCGCACCGGCCCCTTGAATCTCAAGGATCAAATCGGCATACATCGTAGAGGGCACGCCGGGTGGCAAGCTGCCGGCCAAAACCCACCAATCACCCGCCTCGGCCAATGCCCTAACCTTTTCTTTCAATGCTTCCTGCGCTGCCTGAGAGATAGTCGGGCCCGGCTCATTCACCTTGATGTAGTGACTTGGGACTTCGCTGACGACGCTCACGTTCGTGCGCGTTTCCCCGTCGACCCAGACGAAATCAGACGCGATGCCCAGCGACTCCAGGCCATCGCGCAGTAATTCGCCGTTATGACCGCCGGCGAATCCCAAAGCAACTGTGCGACTGCCCAAAGCGTGCAGCATGCGTGAGACATTGAAGCCCTTGCCGCCGTAATCAAGATTGATTTCCCGGCTGCGCAGGACTGTGTCCATCTCTATAGCCGGCACCACCAGCTCTTTATCAACGGCCGGATTGAGCGTAACGGTATAAATCATAATTCTCCGCCTAGTTGCATCTGCTCATAGGCATACCACAAAGCCCGGTAAGTGCTCCATCATCCATGTCTCCACCCCCCTGGGCGCCGTCCAATGCACTATACATCACCTGTGCCTGATCTCCCACCCCCGGATGGTCCGGCAAACTGCGCATTTGGTAGACAAATGAGTCTAAAATTCAACGGCGCCACCGTGCTCTTGAGCACACCGGCGAAGAAGCCCAGATCTTCCGGAGTGGTATGGCAATTTGGCAAGCAACAGGAGCAGGGTCACTCCAAACCGTTGACGCCTTCGGCGTTGAAGCGTTTGATCTAGATCCGTACCGTCTGGTCGCTGTGACGAACGACGCGTGTTGTTTCTGGGACGGTCATTCCTTATCAGATCGTAAACCTACTTCAATCCAGGGGAATGAGATAGGTTGGACAGTTCTTTCATTTCGCGAAGTCGATTTCAGGCGCGGCGTTCGTGAACATTCCTCCCTTTGAGTACACCTTTCCGGTTCCGCGACCGTATAATAGGGGGACTATGAACTTTCAACTATCACACCCTCGCGACCAACTGGTCGCCATCATGAATCGTATTTATCACAATGGCATGACCACCCTCAGCGGTGGTAATCTATCCATTAAGGACAGCAATGGGGATATCTGGATCACTCCGTCGGGCATTGACAAAGGGAGCTTGACGCCCAGGGATATCCTGTGCGTGCAGGAAGACGGCCGCATCATCGGGCCACACAAACCCTCCATAGAATATCCTTTTCATCGCCGGATTTATGAACTGCGGCCTGATTTCCAGGCGATCGTCCATGCGCACCCCCCGGCGCTTGTTTCTTTCAGCATCGTGCGTGAGGTGCCGGATACGCGCATCATTCCCCAGGCGAATCGCGTCTGTGGGCCCGTGGGGTATGCGCCCTACGCGCTGCCGGGCAGTGAGGCGCTGGGTGAAAACATCGCGGCCACCTTTGCCGAAGGCTACAACATCATTATCCTGGAGAATCATGGCATGGCGTCCGGTGGGGCGACGCTGCTCGATGCCTTCCACCGCCTGGAGACACTTGATTTTTGTGCACGGACATTGATTCGCGCCCGCTCATTGGGAGAGGTGAATGCCCTGTCCGAGTCGGCGCTCAACCTCTTTGACCAGCGCCGCAATGATCTTCCGGAATTCGTGCCGACAACGGTCAGCAGCCGTGAGCGCGAACTGCGGCAGCAGATCGTAGAAATCACCTCGCGCGCCTATGATCGCAAGTTGATGATCAGCACGGAGGGGGTCGTTTCCGCCCGGTTGGATGAGGATAGTTTCTTGATTACGCCTACAGGGGTGGACCGGCGCACAGTGGCTATTGATGATGTTGTGCTCGTGCGCGGCGGTGTGCGCGAAGCGGGCAAAGTGCCCAGCCGGTCGGTGAAGCTGCACCAAGCCATCTACGCGAAACACGGGGATATCCATAGTGTGATGACGGCGCAATGTCCCAACGCGATGGCTTATGCGATAACAGGCACCCCGTTTGGCACGCGCACCATTCCCGAGAGTTTCATCCTGCTGCGCGACGTGCCCTTGATTCCTTTCACGATGCTCTATACAGAAGCTGAAAAAGTGGCTGAGATGGTCTCCTTGAGCGCGCCGGTCGTCATGGTGCAGAATGACTGCGTCCTCGTAGCGGGCACGGGGGTGCTCAACGCCTTTGACCGGTTGGAAGTGGCTGAATACAGCGCGAAATCATTGATCGATACGGCGACGATCGGCGGTCTGGAACCGATTGGCGATGAGGAAATTCGCGATCTGGAAGTGGCCTTTTCATTGACGTGATCTCAGCGCCCTGCCACTTTGCCTAATCTTGAAGGTCTTCGATCAGCAGTTGGCGGATGGGCATCATGATTAGGAGCGCGGAATAATCCCCCATTTGCTGCGGCGTCTGCGCCATGCCATTGTCCAGCCACCATTGGATGAAGGAAAAGATAGAGGAGACCATGTGGTCAGCGACGAGCCCTTTGGGGAGCGATTTTTCGGGTAGGGCAGCGATTATCTCTTCAGAGTTGGTGCGCGCGAATGCTTGAATTGAGTTGAAGGCTGCCGGACCGCTTTGCATGAAGACGATGAACAGCTCTTTGTTGCTGCCCACAAATTCGAAGAGAAGACGGCCGTTTCTGCGCGCCAATGTTTCGAATTCGCTGTCTCGAAAATCACCATCGGTCGGCATTTGTAACACCTGGCGCAGATCGGCGAGCGTGGTCTCCAGGACATCATGCAGCAACTCATCTTTGCTGTCATAATGGCGGAAAAAGGTGCGATAGTTGATGCCCGCGCGATCGGTGATCGCTTGAATGGTCACCGCGTCATACCCTTCTGCGATGCTGAGATCGATCAGGGCGGCGGCGAGTCGTGAGCGGGTGCGTCTAACGCGTTTGTCTTCTTTATTCATTCTCCGATTTACAGCCAACAATCCTTTGTTAGGGAGTCGATACGTTTCGCCAACAGAATGACAGGTTCTCCTGGCGCTCAGGCCCGCCTGGCGCCAACGTCTTTGGCAGTGACTATTTCCTGAAAGCCCGTTGACAACCCTCGCGGACTATGCCACAATGTCCCCGTAATTATGCCCTATCATAGGGCATAACTCAATTGCTATTAATGAACTCCTGCAACAAGAGATTGGTTCGCGGGACAGCAGGCCGGTAGATAATGAATTCAGATAATAATGGCGGGAGCCCAATGGGGGCTCCCGCTGCGCAAAAGCAAAAGAATAGAACGAATGGCGTACATAAGTCGCCGATCATGACTCTGCGTGATGTGCATAAGGTATACGAGACGGGGTCGGGGGAGTTCGTGGCTCTGAAGACGATCAATATGGATGTGCTGCCTGGGGAGTTCTTGGGCATCGTCGGCAAGTCAGGCGCGGGCAAGACAACCTTGCTGAACATGATCTCCGGCGTGAGCGATATCAGTTCCGGAGAAGTGTTGTATTTCCCGCAGCCGTCAGGGGCGGTTCGCCAACCGCCCCTAAATGTCGGCAATTTGAACCAGGATGAGCTGGCATTGTGGCGTGGCGAAAATATGGGCATCGTCTACCAATCCTTTGAACTGATGCCGCAGCTGGACCTGGTCAACAACATCATGCTGCCGCAGGAATTTGCCGGTGCGTTTCAGCCGGGCATCAGCCAGGAACAAGCGCTGGAACTGCTGGATATCGTGGAGTTGAGCGAACATGCCTACAAACTGCCGGCGCATATTTCCGGCGGCCAGAAACAGCGCGTGGCCATTGCTCGTGCCTTGATTAATGACCCATCGCTGATAGTGGCTGACGAGCCGACGGGCAGTCTGGACTCGGTAACGGCGGAGACGATCTTCACTATTTTCGAAAGACTGGTGGAGCAGGGCAAGACGGTGATCATGGTCACCCACGACATGGAACTGGCCTCCCGCTTCTCGCGCCGGCTGCTTATCTCAGACGGAGAGCTGGTAGAAACGCTTTCGAATAGGACGCCCAGGAAAGAGGGGCCGGAAACGATTGAGGTGGTGATGCCCGATGGGCAGGAGGATGGCGCTTCTTTGCTGGCCAATGTGGCCACGGATGCTACGCACGATCGCTCAAAGCCGGCAATCTTCCTGCACGATGTGGTCAAGACCTACGTCAACGCGGCGGGCAGTTTTACGGCGCTGAAGGGCGTTGACCTGCAGATTGAATACGGGCAGTTTGTGGCCCTGGTTGGGAAATCGGGCAGTGGTAAATCGACGCTGTTGAATATGCTCACGGGCATTGATCACCCCACGTCGGGGGAAGTGCGCATCGGGGATGAGGCGATTTATCGCATGTCGGAAAGCCAGCGCGCGTTGTGGCGCGGGCATAATGTGGGCATTGTCTTTCAGTTTTTTCAGCTGCTGCCGACATTGACTTTGTTGGAGAACACAATCCTGCCCATGGATTACTGCAAAGTCTATCCGTATGGGGAGCGGCCGCAGCGCGCCATGGAGCTGTTGAGGATGGTGGGCTTGGAAGCGCATGCCCATGACCTGCCGGCCAACGTCTCCAATGGGCAGCAGCAGGCGGCGGCGATCGCGCGATCCCTGGCCACGGACCCGCCGATCGTCGTGGCAGATGAGCCAACGGGCAATCTTGACTCAAAATCGGCCGACGTTGTCATCCGCGTCTTTCGCGAACTGGCGGCGCAGGGTAAGACGATTTTAATCGTGACCCATGATCCCTCTTTGACCAGTCGTGTGGACCGCACGGTGATCATCTCCGATGGAGAGCTTATCGATCCCATCGTGGCGGCGGCGCTGCCCACGCTGGATCACCCGCAGATGCTGCAGGCGACGCATGACATGGAACGCCGTGTCTATGAGCCGGGCGAGATCATCCTTCGTGCGGGAGATGCGGTGGATCACTTCTACATGGTAGGCAGCGGCGAGGTTGAAGTGCTGGATGGCGCCCTGCCCACAGGCATAGGGGGCGAGGAAAGAATTGCCGCGCGGCTGGGAGAGAGAGATTTCTTTGGCGAGGTTGAACTGATGAGCAGCGGGGCTGAGCAAAGCTCAGGCGCGATCGCCACCGTGCGCGCCGGGGAGACGGCCGTAGAGCTGGGGCTGCTCTCGCGAGAACTGTTCCATACTCTCTTGGAAGAATCGCCGGAGACGCTAACTCGGAGCGTGTTAGAAGACACGGCCAGAGAAAGAAGCGAGGAGAACCTGGCGCGCGATCGGACGAGAGTGGTCAGTTGAACTTGAACTTCATGCGCCCCAGCTGGCAGAAAGTGCTGGCTGATTTGTGGATCAACCGCTCGCGCACGCTGTTGGTTGTGGCTTCTATTGCCGTGGGCGTTTTTGCCATCGGGGCCATCGCCGCGACTTACGTCATTCTCTCCGAGGATATCAGCGTCAGCTATGTCGCTGCCCAGCCGGCCAACATCGAGATTTTTAGCGATTTTTTCGATGAAGAGTTGATAAAGGCGGTGGAGACGATCCCGGGCGTGATTGATGCTGAGGGCAGGCATTTTCTTTCACTTCGCGTCAGCCAGGATGGGCAAAGTTGGAAACCGCTTGATATCGCGGCCACGGACGACTTTCGCGAGGCGCATATCAACCTCTTAACGCCGGTGAGCGGCACAATTTTCGCCGCCGATCGCCAATTGATGGTGCGCGAAGATATGATGAACGACACCGGCTTGCGGGCAGGGGATGAGGCGCTGGTGCAGTTGGCTGACGGCACCATCCGCGCCATGCCTGTCGTGGGGACGGTTGGCGACCAATATGCGGCGGGAAATTTCGCCGCGCCGCCGCGCGGCTATGTGACGCTGGATACGGCCGAATGGCTTGGCGGGTATGCCCTTTTCAACCGTCTCTTTGTGCGCATAGAAGAGGGGGATAGTGCAGAGGCTGTGGACGCGATCGCCGCCGAAGTGGAGAAGGAGGTGGAGCGCAGCGGCCGCCAGGTCTATCGCACGGATAAGCGGAAAACGACGGCGCATCCCTTGGAATCGATGATGCTGGCCATCGTGGGGGTCTTGGCCGCTCTTGGTATTTTGATCATGTTTTTGAGCAGTTCGCTGATCTTCAATACGTTGAATGCGCTGCTTAGCCAGCACCGGCGGCAAATCGGGGTGATGAAGCTGATCGGCGGGCGGGGCTGGCAGATTTCGACCATGTACGTGGCCCTGATCTTCTGCTATGGTCTGCTGGCCTTGATCATCGCCGTACCCCTGGGCATGGTCGCCGGCTACGGGCTGGCCACGTTCATGGGCCAGAGGATGAGCATTGAGATCCAGGGCTTTCGACTGGTGCCCGTGGCCATCCTCCTGCAAATCATCCTGGCCTATGCGGTGCCCCTCGCTGCGAGCTATTTTCCGGTCAGGAAAGGGGCCAAGACAACGGTGCGCCGTGCGCTCAGTGAAGAAAATCCGGCGGAACAGATGTCTAACAGCGGCCTGATCTATGAGATGGGCGCGCGGCTCACCTGGTTATCGCGGCCGCTGCTGCTTTCGATCCGCAATACCTTCCGGCGCAAGGGGCGACTGGCCCTGACCCTGTTTACGCTGACCATGGCCGGGGCGATTTTCATCGCGGTTTTCAATGTGCGCGATTCGCTCAATGGGTTCATGGACACGCTGGGCCAGCATTACCTGGCTGATGTCATGGTTACCATGAAAGAGCCGTACCGCGCGCTGGAGGTAGAGCGTGATATACGGCAGGTGCCTGGGGTGCAGAGAGTGGAAAGCTGGAACATGGCCATGGCTGCGGTGTTGGATGAGGCGGATAGAGTTGTGACCAATCTGGCCATCTTCGTGCCGCCTGAGGACACGGAGCTGCTGGATGCGGAGCTGCTGGCCGGGCGTTGGTTGGCGCCGGGCGATGAGAAGATGTTGGTTATGTCGGACACGATATGGACTGAATACCCTGACTTTGAACCGGGCGACACGCTGCGTGTCGAGTTTCTTGGACATCGCGCAGAAGAATGGCCCGTTGTGGGCATCTTTCGCTTTATTGATGTGGCGGGTGACGTGATTTTGGGCTACGCCGACCATGAAACGATTTCCCGCCTCACGGGGACCACCGGAGAGGCGACTTCCTTTAGAGTTGCCGCCGAGGCGAAGACGTTGGAGAGCCAGAGCGAACTCGGCCAGGCGTTGGATCGCTACCTGCATGAGCGGGGATATAAGATCAGCAATGTTGAAGCGGGCAAAGTGACGCGCCAGCAGCAAACACAAACAATGAACATTTTGATTGTTTTCTTGTTGATTATGGCGGCTTTGACGGCCGTCGTGGGCAGCATCGGCCTGATGGGCACGATGGGCATGAATGTCCTGGAGCGCACGCGCGAGATAGGCGTCATGCGCGCCATCGGCGCCGTTGATGGTGAGATCGTCAAATCGGTCGTTGTTGAGGGTGTCATGATTGGCCTGATCAGCTATGCGGCGGCGGTCCTGCTTTCCTTCCCCATCAGCTTCGTCCTCCTGCGCATTATCAGTACGGCGATGCTGGGCACGATAATGCCCCTGGAGATCACCCTGGCGGGCTTTGCTATCTGGTTGGGCATCGTGATCTTGCTCTCCGTTGTGGCCAGTATGTGGCCGGCGCGCGGGGCGGCGCGGCTGACGATTCGCGAAGTATTGGCTTATGAGTGAGCCAATACTTCGCGATGCAGCGCGCGCAGCTGCGTAAACGAATAAACGTCCTGGTGTATAGCCAGGCGATGGTGAATCTATGAAACTGAACTTTATGCGTCCCAGCTGGAAAAAAGTGCTGGCTGATTTATGGGTCAATAAAACACGCACCTTCCTGGTGGTCGCTTCGATCGCTGTGGGCGTGTTTGCTATCGGAGCAATTGGCACGACCTACGCGGTTCTATCCGAGGATATCGGTGTCAGCTATGCGGCCGCGCAGCCGGCCAATATCGAAGTAATCACGGATCCTTTCGATGAAGAGCTGGTCAAAGCGGTAGAAACGGTTCCCGGCGTCATGAACGCCGAAGGCAGACATTTTCTCTCGGTGCGCGTCGGCGTGGATGGAAAAAGTTGGAAGCCTCTCGACATCATGGCCACGGATGATTTCCGTGAGGCGAACCTCAATCTGCTCACGCTGGTTGAGGGCACGACTTATGCTGAGGATCGCCAATTGATGGTGCGCGAAGATATGATGAACAGCACCAACTTGCAGCCAGGTGATGAAGCGTTGATCCAGTTGGAAGACGGCACCATTCGGGCGATGCCCATTGTGGGCACAGTCGGCGACCAATACGCGGCAGGCAATTTCGCGGCGCCGCCGCGCGGCTACGTGACGCTGGATACGGCCGTCTGGCTTGCCGGCGATGACGCTTATAACCGTCTTTACGTGCAGGTTGAAGACGGGGATGACGAAGCGGCGATTGAGCTGATCGCGTCCGCTGTAGAAGACAAGGTGGAGCGCACGGGGCGCACCGTCTACCGCACGAACTCGAACAAGACGACGGAACATCCGATGGAGTCTTCCGTCCTGGCGATCGTCGGCGTTTTGGGCGCGCTGGGTATTCTGATCATGCTTCTCAGCAGTTCTTTGATCATCAACACGCTCAATGCCTTGCTCACGCAGCACCAGCGGCAAATTGGCGTGATGAAACTGATCGGGGGGCGGGGCCCGCAAATCTCCGTGATGTATATCGCCCTGATCATCTTCTACGGCATCATCGCCTTGATCATTGCCGTGCCTTTGGGGACAGTGGCCGGCTATGGCCTGGCGGCGTTCATGGGCGGCATGCTGAGCATCGATATCCAGGGCTTTCGCATCATTCCCCTGGCCATCCTTGTGCAAGTACTCATTGCTTTTGCTGTTCCCCTTTTCGCCGGATATTTCCCGGTTAACAAGGGGACAAAGACAACGGTGCGCCGCGCGCTTAGTGATGATAGTCACGGAGAGGTCCGTTCTGGGTTAGGTCTAATCGAACGTCTGGGAGTGAAGCTGTCCTTTATCTCACGGCCGTTGATGCTTTCTATCCGCAACACCTTCCGCCGCAAAGGGCGTCTTATCCTGACGTTGTTTACACTGGTGATGGCCGGGGCGATCTTTATCGCTGTGTTTAATGTGCGCGATTCGCTCAACGGCTTTATGGACACCTTGAGCCAGCATTATCTGGCGGATGTCATGATTACCTTCAATGAGCCGTACCGCTCAGAGCAGGTGGAGCGTGAGCTGTATCAGATGCCGGGCGTGGAGCGCGTGGAAAGCTGGGGAGGGGCCATGGCCGATGTCTTGGATGAGAATGACAAAGTCGTCTCCAACCTGATCGTTGTCGCCCCACCGGAAGATACGACGCTGCTCGATCCGGAAATAATGGCCGGGCGCTGGTTGGAACCGGGGGATGATAAGGTGCTGGTCGTGTCGGACACAATATGGGATGAGTATCCTGATTTTGAACCCGGCGATACGCTGCGCATCGAGATTCCCGGCCAGCGCATCGAAGAATGGCCCGTTGTCGGCATCTACCGCTTCATTGATATGGCGGGCGATATGCTGGGCTATGCCAACTATGAGACGATAGCGCGGTTGACGAATACGCCTGGGCAGGCGACAAACTTTCGCGTTATCGCTCAGGCGGAAACATTGGAAAGCCAGAGCGCTTTGAGCCAGACTGTGGATAAATATCTGCGCGAGCGAGGCTATAAGATCGGCAACATCGAAGCGGGGCAAGTTACGCGCCAGCAGCAGTCACAGGGCATGAACATTCTTGTGGTTTTCCTACTGCTGATGGCTGGGTTGACGGCCGTTGTGGGCAGCATCGGCCTGATGGGCACGATGGGCATGAACGTCTTGGAGCGCACGCGCGAGATAGGCGTCATGCGCGCCATCGGCGCGGTCGATTTTGAGATCATCAAGTCTGTTGTTGTCGAGGGCGTTATGATCGGCCTGATCAGCTTCGGCATTGCCGGCGTGCTCTCTTTCCCGATCAGTTTTGTTCTCCTGCGCATCATCAGCACAGCGATGTTGGGCGCGATCATGCCTCTGGAGATCACGCTGACAGGCTTCGTTATCTGGTTGGTGATTGTGATCTTGCTCTCGGTCGTGGCCAGCATGTGGCCGGCGCGCGGCGCGGCGCGGCTGACGATCCGTGAGGTCCTGGCGTACGAATAGGGCAGGGCGTTGTTATGTGAGAACTTCTTCCACGCGGTCGAGCCACTCGTTTAGTAAGGGGCCGATCAAGGGTTCTTTTTCCTCTAAGAAGTGACCGGCGCGGTCGAAGACGACGAAGGTCGCCCGTGGGTAGTTTTCGAGGAGCCGCCAGGCATCGGCATAGCCGACGGACGAGTCCTGCCGTCCGACGATGATCAGCGCCGGTTTTGTAAAAGGCTCCGAAAGCGCATCAACATCAAAAGAGCAGCGATAGGCGTCCGGATCCTCGCGGATGGTCTGTAGGTATGCATAATCACTGTCTTCCTCTTCGTCGAGATCAAGCCAGCCGCGAATGGCGTCGAGCATCCTCCGGCTGCGCACGACGAGCGTGGCCATGATCTCTTGTTCTGCCGTACTCAGAGAAGTCAGCGCCTGCGGTTCTTCCAGGATAACCGTGTGCGCGGGCCTGTCGCGCTCGTCGTCCGCGGGGGTAATCACGGGGACGGCCATGGCCAGACCGTCCACGAAGCGCGCCCGCTGGTGCAGTATGCCGCGGGCCAGATAAGCGCCGAGGGACATACCGTAAAGGGTGAAGCGCTGTCCGGGGATAACCTTATCTATGAAAGCCAGTAGGATTTCCAGGATTTGATCGAGATTGCTGACCCAGTCCGCCCCTGGCGTTCGGCCGTGGCCGGGGGGATCGATGTAGAAGCGCTGCCAACCTGCCCGATCCCGCAAGTATGGCTCTATTATCTGCGCGTGAGATCGCGCTGACACCGTCCAGCCGGGTAGTAGGAGTAAGGGCCTTCCCTGACCGTAGGCCTCATAGTTGATCGTGATATTTTCTAGCAGGCATTCCATTGCTTTACCCCTTTTTCCGTTGACGTGTCGCGCCGACCGCCACCGTCCATGATAACAGAGGTGGGGATATTGGCTATGCCTGCAAAGAATAAACAGTGGAAGCGGCGCATGTAGTGATGAAGCGTACCCCGCTAAGACTGGTCAGCTGGCCAGGCTGAGACCGGTCCGGCGGGTGGGGTGGGCAGGTGGCGCAAGGTGTACAGTAGCCATAGTTGGACAATTCTAAGTGGAGGTTCACATGGACTATAGTGCTTTGTTTCGCCGCGCCGCCGAGATCGTGTGGGCGCGCAAATTCCTTATCGTGTTGGGTATGTTGGCTGCTCTCAGCAGCGGCGGCGGCAGTAGTACGGCTGCTGCCAATTTCAACAATGGGGACGGACGCCCGTTGGATGTCGCTGGATTCGAGTTCATCATGCCTGATTTGGGCGATATCGGGGTGGCCCTGCCTATCGTCGCTCTCATCGCCGCCCTGATATTGGTGATCGCCATCGCCTTTTTTGTGGTAGGGACGGTGGCCCGTGGCGGTTTGATCGCCGGCGTTGATGCGCTGGACCGTGGCAAAGCGTCTTCTTTTGGGCTCGCCTGGAGCGCCGCCTGGGAGAAGGTCTGGACGCTGACCGGTATTGGGCTGCTCCCGGCGGTCCCCGCCTTTTTCGGCGTGCTGTTCGGTCTGGGGGGCGCAGCCGCAAGCAGCGGGCTGATCTATACCGGCGAGATTGGTTCCGCATTGGGAATTGGCGCGGCTGGTTTCTTTGGCCTGGTGACGGCGATGCTGCTCATTATCGCTTTCTTTCTGGGATTGCTGCAGGTATTTGCCAACCGCGCGGCGGTCTTGGAAGATGCTGGCGTGCTTGATGCATACGGCCGTGGCTTCACCGTCTTGTCGCAGAATCTAGGTTCCGCATTGGGCATCTTCGTTATTCAGATAGGCATCTCCCTCGTGTTGGGCGCGCTGCTGTTGGTGCCCGGGATCATCCTGGCGCTCTGTTTTCTCTTCTGGCCCCTATTCCTGATCTTCCAGGGTTTCATGAGCGCTTTCTTCTCCGCCGTTTGGACCCGCGCCTGGGGGCAGTGGACGGATACGCTGCCGGCCAAGAATGTGCCGGCGCTGGGCGACTGATCTGCGGGCAATCCGGCCGGATGGCCAGAATAAGCCCCGGCGCACTCCCGCCCGGCTAGAAGCTGCTGAAATCTATTGCCCCAAGAGACGGACCCGCGCTACACTTTCAGGCGCGTCAAGAGATTGACGCGCCTGACTTATGATAACCACGCCAACGGCCGCTGCCGGCCAACCACGCTTTCTGCAATCTGCCATCCACAGCCGCTGGCTGTGGGTGTTGATCGCGGTGCTGTTTAGCGGCTTGCTCTACTTCTCCACCTACCAGATACACATCAGCGGCAGCTGGAGCCCTTATGCCACAGATGTGGGTGAGATTCAGAATGCGCTGCCGCGCTGGGGATTGATCCACCACAGCGGATACCCGCAGTATTCAATGCTGGGTTCGCTCTTGGTGACGCTCTTACGGCCGTTGGGGATCGCGCCGGCGGCGGGGGCCTCGCTCTTTTCTGTTTTGTGGGGGTTGATCACGGTGGCCTTGCTGGTGATCCTGGCTATGGATCTGGCTGTGCCGGGGCCGTTTGCCGCCCTGGGCGCTTTGACGGCGGCCGTTTCTACGTCGATCTGGATCGATGCTTCGCTGGCGGAAGTGCATACGATGACGCTGGCGATCAGTGTGGCCGCGCTACTTTTTGCGCTGCGGTTCGGCCGTTCGGGAAAGCGCAGCGACCTTCTATGGCTGGTTTTTGTTTTCAGCCAGGGCATTTTTCACCAGCGCTCGGTGGTGTTGTTGGCGCCGGCCGTGCTCATCCTCATCTGGCCCCATTTTCTCGACAGCTTGCGCATGGGTTGGCGCACCTGGCTGTTGATCATCGGCATCTCTCTCCTGGCGCCATTGACTTATCTTTATCTGCCGCTGCGCGTATGGATGGGGGCGGATTGGGTGTTTGGTTCGCCGGGCACATGGGAAGGATTTTGGACGCTTTTCTTTGATAACCGCGCCGGGCGCGTTTTTGACCTGGGCAGCGATTGGCCGGCGCGCCTGCGCACCACGGGGGAAATCCTGGCTGATGATATGTTTTGGCCGCTGCTGGTGGTTGGTCTTCTGGGTCTCTGGCTGCCGGCTTTGGAGAAAGGGCAGTGGCTGGTCAGCCTCGGCTTGACGGCGGCATGGGTGCCCAATTTCTTGGTAACGGTCGTTATCTGGCGTAACCGCGTGGTGGATGCCCAACTGGCGGCCAAGCTGCCGCTGCTGCTGCTGGCGGGTATCGGTGTCTCGCTGATCCTGGCCTGGTTGTGGCGCCGCCAGCGAGTCGTTGGCGCGGTCGCGGGAGTGGCTCTTCTCAGCGGCTTGATTGTCTGGAGCTGGCAGGCGCGGCCGTTTGTGGTGGGCATTACGCGCGACCGCTCGTCGGAGGCGATCGTGGAGACGATGCGCCTCGTTGAGCCGTCCGCGGATGGTCGCCTGACTACGATCACCGTCCCTTGGGGCGCGGATTATTGGGCGCTGGCCTACGCGCAGGCGTATCGTGATGAATTTGAGGGGTTGAATTTCGTGGACCATAATGCCGAGCCGGGCGAGATCGTCGCCCGCGGCGATCGTTTGCTGGCGCCCAACCAGACTTTTATGATCTTTCCCCTGGATTATTACGAGGAACGGCTGGGGCCGCTGTATCTGGCCGCGGCGGCGCCGGGGGTGACGGAAATAAGCCCGCAGCCTATCGTCACGGAGGAAAGTCTCGCCGCCGATGGGGATGTTTTTGAGGTCAACTTTGATCTGGGCAACGGCGTCATCATCCGCGCCGTGGAAACTGAGCGGGTGGGAGAGGACGCGATTTTGCTCACGGCGTATTGGGAGGCGGGCGACAATGTGCAGCCTGATTACCAAATCGCCGTGCACCTGGTGGCGCAGGATCCGCCGCAGGGCGAGGCGGATATTTTAGATCAAGACGATCGCGCCGCGCCGGTGAACAATTGGTACCCGGCGTCACGCTGGCGGCCGGGCGAACTGGTGCGGGACCGGTATTTGGTTACCGCGCCCGCAGGTTCCTCGCCGGCGGCCGTTCGTCTGGGCATGTATCGCAGCGATCCGGAGGCGGGTTTTGTGAACACGCCGTGGTTGTCTGTCCCTCTGGATAACGATTAGCAGAAAACGCCGTCTATGGGGGCGACGAATTTTCCCGTTAGTCGTTTTTTATTTTTGGAAACGACTATCGGGATCATTGTTTGGTCGATTCAAGGGGTGGGCAGTAGATCGTGGGTATGGGTGACTGCGCTGGTAAGGCTGCGGAACCTTGGGGAGATGCCGGATTGACAGATAGGGGCTTCAGGGTGTACGATGTGCAAACTAGTTTGCAAAACAAACTAATCTAATTATTTGGGGGATAGGTCATAAGGAAGCGTGTCATGAGTGAGAAAAATGATTACAAGAGGCCGGCCGATCGCGCTTATGCTTCTTTTCACCAAGACGGCATCATTGATATTCTTTTGGGGGCGGGCGTTGCTGGTTTTGGTTTGAATGTGTTATTTGATTCGCCGGCTTTGATCATTCTGAGCTGGATGCCTTTCCTTTTCTATATGCCGATGAAGAACTATATCACCGCACCCCGCTTCGGCTATGTGCGCTTTGCGGACGAGCAGGAGGCGCGAACGAGGAACACGCGCCTGATTCTTATCGGTTTGCTGACCTTTGTCTTGTTCCTGGGCATCTTTCTATTCATGACCTATGATCGCGTCTCTCCGGAAATACAGGCGTTCATCGACGGAAATGTGATGCTGTTGATGGGGGCCCTGGCGGCCTTGATCCTCAGCGTGGCTGCGGCCGTTACGGGGCTCAAGCGTCTCTATTTGTACGCGGGGCTGACGCTGCTCTTCAATGTCGCCGGCGCTTTGCTGCCTGTGCCCGAAGGCGTGACGTCGGTGCTCCTGGGCGTGTCGATAATGATCTGTGGGATCTGGCTGCTCTCCCAGTTCATGCGCGCCTACCCGCTGCCCGAAACGCCGGGGCGCGGCGAGGAAGAGGGCCGTGACGCCTGAAAAAACAGAGGAGACGGATCTGCGGCCCATTGCCGATATTGATCGCGCCGTGCATGCGCCGGCGCGGCTGATGATCCTCGCTTTTCTGTCGGCCGTAGAGAGCGCGGATTTTACTTTCCTGCTGAATCAGACGGGACTAACGCGCGGCAATCTTTCCTCACACTTGCAGAAACTGGAAGAGGTGGGCTATATCAGCGTGCAGAAGGAGTTTGTGGTCGCGATCTCGCGCCGCGTCCCGCGCACGCTGATCAGCCTGACGGATGAGGGGCGAGAGGCGGTGCAGCTTTACCGGGAGACGATGCGCCAGGTGGTGGATGAGCTGTTGAGTTAGGGTGGGGAAAAGAGCCAGAGTTTAGGCGGAAATGGTCGAATGACGGGGGCGATTTCAGCTTGAATGAAAGGGATTAGGCTGTTGATACGCTGCCGTAGAATCCGCCGCCGGCCCTGCTGACTCTGCTGTAATCGTGGCGAAGCCAGCGGTGATCGCCGCGTTGGATGCTGCTTAGACACCAGCTGAGGATTCGCCAGTAGGTGCGGGTAAGCGCGAGCAGCGCTATACTATAGTCAGTCTCTTCTCTTGCTGGTGAGAACGAATCCAGTCATCTTGTCGCCCAGACGGCCGCCGGCAGCGTCACCCAGGCAAAGCCTCGCATCTCAAGTTTTTTGCGTTTGTTCAGCTTTTCCGCCATGAAGATTCAATCGAATAGATGCCTCAATGCCCTAAAATGCCCTAAGGAGAACCTCATGACGTTCCCGGCTAGTTATCGATCAAAACGACGCCTGATTACCTTTCTGTTTTTGCTTGTGGGGGTTCTTTTTCTGCCGGCTCTTTTTTCTTCCAGCAGCGATTTGCGTCTGGCTGCCCAGGGAGACGGGTTTGGTCAGGGCGGTATTGTTTCCCTGGATGAATTATTCGGCAGAGATGTGGCGCGCCAGAGTGACGGAAAAATCCTTGTGGCCGGCGACATCTCTGGCGGCAATATTGGCCTGCGCCGCTACCTCAGCGACGGCCGTCGTGACAACAGCTTCGGCAGCGGTGGATTGGTTGTTGTCAATCTTGGTGGGTACGATAGTGCGGATGGGGTGATTGTCCAGGACAGCGGGCGTATCCTGGTCGCCGGGTACACGACCGTCAGCGGACAGGGCAGCGATTTATCTGATTTTTTGGTTCTTGGTTTTCGCCCTTCTGACGGCCAATTGGACAGCAGTTTTGCCAATAACGGCGTGTTGAAGTTTGACATCAGCGGAGACGGCTTCGATGTTGCTAGAGCGATCGCCAACTATGATCACAACGGCAACCAGGGCTTCATCGTCGCCGGATCCACAGATGATGGCGATGAGCGTGACTTTGCGGTTGCGCGGTTTACCCTGGACGGAGCGCCCGATACATCGTTCAGTGGGGACGGTTTTATCACGATCGGTTTTGGTGATGGGGACGATGAGGCTAACGCGGTCGCTGTACAGACGGACGGTAAGATCGTTGTTGCCGGGGAAGTTGATGACGGCGGCCTGGTTACTTTTGACGATGATTTCGGCGCTGCCCGCCTCCATGTTAACGGCAGCCTGGACAATAGTTTCAGTAATGACGGCCGGGTAAAGATCGGACTCGGTAAGAAATTTGAATCGGCCGAGGCTGTCGCCATTCAAGCGGATGGCCGCATTTTACTCGCCGGCTTTTCAACAGATGACATTCTGAATGAAAACAGCGTTGGCCTGGTTCGTCTCAACGCCGACGGTAGTAAGGATGGCAGTTTTGGCAGCAGCGGGGGTGAAATCAGGATTTCGCTTACTGCCGGTGATGATCGGGCCACTGATCTTGCTCTGCTTCCAGACGGCCGTTTTCTGGTCAGCGGCACCGCTGAGTATAACTTCTTGCTTATGCGTTTCCAGGCTAACGGCAGTCCGGACAACGCTTTTGGTCAAGGGGGCAGGATGATCGGGCCTGATGGCGCGTGGTTTGGGGCGGAAATGGTGCGTGAACCCGGTGGAAAAGCTGTTCTGACCAGCGGAAACCGGCTGGTGCGTTACAAGGAGGATGGCGAATTGGACGGCAGCCTGCTTCCCGGCCAGCCGGATCACACATTTGCCGGCTTCCTCGAAGAAGGCCTGGTGGTCCAGGATGGATTTTACATAGCTGGCGTGGCGCGCCAGCCTGACGGCAAGATCGTTGCCGCGGGGACAACGGATCCGCGCACGGACCGGGGTGATTTTGCGGTGCGACGCTATCTGGAAAACGGCCGTGTTGACACTACATTTGGCACGAACGGCATTGTTATCGTCGATCTTCTTTTTGGCGCGGCGCGCGCTGTGGCCGTCCATCAAAACGGCATGATAGTTGCCACCGGCAATGGCAATTCTGGTTCGGGACGCAACTTCATCACGGCCGCTTTCAACACCAACGGCAGCGAGATGTTTCGTCGCGAGTTGGATCCCGGTGGTGAAAACTCCGATCAAGGCGCTTATGATATCGCCGTACAAAAAGACGGCAAGATCGTCGTGATCGGTAACACGGTCCTTGGCGGCGACTCCGATTTTGTGGTTGCCCGCTACCTGGCAAACGGCCAGTTGGATAATGCTTTTGGCGAAAAGACGGGGTTCACGACAACGGGAATGGGCGGGCAGGATTATGCATATGCCATGGCCCTGCAGTCCGACGGTAAAATTGTCGCTGCCGGTACGCGCGAGGAAGCAACCATCGGCAAGGATTACGACTTTGTGATTGCGCGCTGGCTTAGCAATGGGCAGCTAGACAACAGCTTTAGCGGAGATGGTAAAAAGGGCGTTGGCTTTGATAATGATCTTGACAGCGCGAGTGATGTAGCAATTGATCCCGCCAGCGGGAAAATCATAATTGTGGGTCGCAGTGGCGAACGTATAGCCATTGCCCGTCTGCAGCCGGATGGCGATCTAGATGACTCGTTTAGCGACGACGGCCGGCTGATAAAGGATGATTTTGGTAGGGCCAAGGCCGTTGATATGCAGCGCGGCCAAATTGTCGTTGCCTATGGCAAGAGTGGCTCGTTAGGGCTGATGTGGTTTAGCGAAGATGGTAAATTCTTTGGCGAGTTCGGCTTTCTAGGATTACAGGTTGTGGGAACGCAGTTTGATATGCTGCGGCAGCCGGATGGACAGTATGTGATCGGGACCGGGCAGACGATAGCGCGCCTGCAAACGAATAGCCAACTGGATAAGCGGGGCGCCACCATTTATGGGATGCCGCCGGAGGACAACCGTGCGTTTGGCATGGCGGTGCAGGCGGACGGTAAGGTCGTGATTGCGGGAGAGGTGACACCTGCCGGATCTGGTCAGGATTCTGACTTTGCGGCGACACGCTACCATCCCGACGGGCGGGTCGACAGCTCTTTTGCCGATAACGGCCGTTATACCTTCGGGTTTGCCAAGGATGACTCCATCCAGGATGTGGCGGTTACGTCCGATCAGAAGATACTCCTTGCCGGCTACAGCGAGGGGGGCAGCCAGGGCTTCAACTTCGCGGCTGTGCGCCTTGATGCCGAGGGGGTTGATGAAAAGACGCTGCTGGTCGATTTCAACGGTGGCGATGATTTCGGTCAGAAAGTGTTGGTGCGCCGTGACGGTGGGTTTGTTGTCGTCGGTATGGTTACCAACGGTGCCGATCGCGAGATTGGCTTGGCTGCATTTGATGCGCAAGGAAAGCTGAATCCTGGTTTCGGCAATGGTGGAAAGGTTACTACGCCTATTGGCTCAGGGTTTGTCAGCGCGCGCGGGGCCACCCTGATGGATGATGGGAGAATTATCGTTGTCGGTGGGCACGCCGGCGACTACCTTATTCTACGCTACCATACCAACGGTTCGCTGGATACATCTTTTGGAACCGGCGGCATCGTCAAGCTCAATAAGCTGGGTAATGATGAGGCGCGGGCGGTGGGTGTCTTGAGTAACGGCTTGATCGCCGTGACAGGCTATATGATCGGGGATTTCGGCCTGCTGCTGCTGCACCCGGATGGCCGTATCTGCACCAGCGACTGTGAATTCAGTGCCAGCCAGCCATATTTGCTCACGGATTTTGGTGATGACGAGGGCGCCTATGACCTGGTTGTGCAGCCTGACGACCGTTTTATTGTTGTTGGCGCCAAACGGGGCCTTGATCCCACCAACAGCGAATTTCTGATCGCGCGCTATCGCTTCAATACTTTCCCCAAGCGGGGATACGGATTGGATTCTTCTTTCGGCGTCGGGGGTATCGTGCGCCAACAAACATTAAACAGTGACGCAGCCCGTTCCGCGGTATTAGATGGTTTCGGGCGTCTGTTGGTTGGCGGGTATGGCTTCAACGGGCGCGACAATGATTTTGTGCTTGCTCGCTACCTCACGCAGGAGACCATCTTCATCATTCGACCGCCTCACCCACCGGATCCGGCGGGAAATAATGTCCTGCTGCCATTGGTAGTCGGCGCCGGATAGGCTGGACTTTCAAGAAAAGCGTGGGGAAGTGGGATCGTTTCCGTGTGGTCAGAAAAAGCGGGCGGAAGCGGGGGTCCATGATACCAATCTCATGGGACCCGAGAGGGCGCGGCTTGCCCTTTGGCGCGTGTGCTGTGGCCTCTAGGGGAAAGCCCTATGGTATACTGATGGCGGAGGGCCATGATCATTTCCGGCGAGCTCGCTATTTTTTGGGCGGTTGTGTTGGCGCGGGTGTTGGTGCCGCTGACTATTCCGCGCTACCCTCTGCCGGGGATTTTGGCGGCGCTTGTGCTGGACGCCGTGGACCAGACGGTGTTCCAGGCGCTGACGGGGCTCACGTTTGAGGGGTACCAGGGGTATGACAAGGCGCTGGATATCTATTACCTAGCCATCGCCTATATAGCCACACTGCGCAACTGGACCAATTACACGGCCGTGCGCATCAGCCGTTTTCTGTTCTACTACCGGCTGCTGGGGGTGGCGCTGTTTGAGATGCTGCATTTCCGCTGGCTGCTGCTTGTTTTTCCCAACGTTTTTGAATATTTCTTTATCTTTTATGAAATCTACCGCCTGCGTTGGGATCCGCGGCGGCTGACGCCTACGGCGCTCCTGGGCGTGACTGCCTTGATCTGGATCGTGATCAAACTGCCGCAGGAGTATTGGATTCATGTGGCGCAGTTGGATGTGACGGATGAATTGAAGCAGCTGCTGGGTTACCCGCTGGAGAGTTCCTGGGCAGACATCGCCAGCGCCAACGTGCTTTGGTTTCTTCTCTTTTTCGCGGCGGCGGCCTACTTGCTGCTCATTGCCTGGCGCCGGCTGCGGGGCATAATGCCGCCGGCGGATTGGGAGGTCGACTGGTCGCCGGATGCCCATCTTGAGCATTTTGACGAAGCGCACCTCTTCGGTATGTCGCTGCTCCTGGCGGAACGCTTCATCGATCACGAGCTATTTGAAAAGACGGCGCTGATCTCTTTGCTGGTGATCATATTCGCCCAGATCCTGCCCGGCATTCGGTCCAGCAATCTGGAGCTGGGGTTGGCGATCGCGGTGGTGATCATCATCAATACGCTGCTGAGTGAATGGCTGGCGCGGCGCGGCATCACCTGGCCGCATGCCCTGCGCCAGGGAATCGTCATGTTCGCTGTTAATCTGCCGGTCTTTTTGGCGCTCTCCTTTCTGCGCTATGGCTCCTTTACGGCAGCGGCGCTGACGAATATCGTTATTTTTGTGCTGCTGCTGAGCCTGATCATTACTCTCTATGACCGCTACCGGCCGATTTACCTGGTACGCTTCCTGGGCTATGCGTGATGCGACCGCCAGGTCGCAACCTGATGTGCGCCGGCAAGCGATGAGGCCGGAAGTGCGGCAGGGGATCAATTTGGCAGTGCGGACGCTGCCGGATTCCTGTAAAATTGGGAATTGGTGTCAAGACAACCGGCATTGAAGCTAAAGGGGGCTGCAAATGGAAGCACAAGAGATTAAGTTTGTTCCGCTGGCGGTGAAGACGATCATCGTGCACACGGTCACCTATTTTGTCATGGGTCTATTGGCTTCGACGCTGTTGGGTTATGGGGAATGGTTTGCCGATTCCTTGCTGAGCAATTTCATGCGCCAGATTGATGATCCCCTGGTCATGGCCGGGCCGCTGTTCCAGCCGATTCGCGGCCTGCTGTTCGCCGTCGTATTCTACCTGTTGAGAGATGTCTTGTTCGGCCGTAAGAACGGCTGGCTGATCATGTGGGTGCTGCTCGTTTTCGTGGGCATTCTTTCCACCTTCGGTCCTTCACCTGGCTCTATTGAGGGTATGATCTACACCAAGTTACCCTTTGGGGATCAGGTAAAGGGGTGGCCGGAGGTGATGATCCAGGCCCTGCTGATCGCTCTGCTGCTCACCTATTGGGTTGAACATCCCGAAAAGCGCTGGTTGACCTGGCTGCTGGCAGCGGCGTTTCTCATTGTCCTGCTGCTGCCAACGATGGGCCTTCTATTTGCTTGAACGAGGTGAGAGAGATAGCGACCCCTGTTTCATGCTGTCTCTGATTTGGACAGAATGTCGGTTAGCCGGCGCCTTCGCGCAGCATGGCCGCAAATTCGCCGGGCATTTGTGACGCCTCAATAGCTAGGGCCGCTTTTTCCACATCATATTCGACGCGCACGAATTCCGTGCTTACTTCTTTCCCGTCCACGGTGAGGATGACGAACCCGGCGCGGGGATCGTGGTCTTTCGGCTTGCCCACGCTGCCGGCGTTGATCAGGCGGCGGCCGTTTGGTAGGCGGCGATCGTATGGTTTGTGGGTGTGGCCGCAGACGAGGATATCAGCGCCGACGAGATCGAAGAGCCGCTCGATGCTTTGCTGCGGCCGATCTTCATAGAGGTATTCGTTAATGCGCCGCGGGCTGCCGTGAACAAGCGTGACGCGCAGTTTGCCCATCATCAGGGATAGGGTCATCGGCAGATTGCGCAGGTAGGCTTTGTTGGCGTCCGTTGTATTGTGGTTGGACCAGGCAATGGAGCGCTCACCCAGGGCCTGGGCTTCAGGCGTGCGGTAAGCGCAGCCGCAGTCATCGCTGTCGTGCCCGACGCCCTGGTCGTAGTTGCCCATCAGGGTGGGGACGTCGTGGCGGCGGATCAGCTGCACTACTTCGTTGGGCTGCACGCCGTAGCCGACGAGGTCGCCCAGACAGAAACGCCGTTCTAGCCCTCGTTTTTCCATCTCTGCCCAGACCGCCTGCAGGGCGGGCAGATTGCCGTGAATGTCGCCAAAAATTGTGATTTGTTCCATAGTAGGTTTCCTTGATGCCGCGCGCGTATTGGCAGCGGGCCAGCGAGATCCGCGGCGCCTGGACCCATGATGCCGCGCGCGCGTATTGTCGCGGCAATAGTAGAATCATCGGCCGCAGAAGGCAAAAAATGGCGGCGGATTGTTGGCCCTGGGCTGACCGGCGGCTACCATACAGGTGTATGTAGGCGTGAATGATAAGGATGTCTTATGAAAACCCCTTTGAGTAATAAGTCAACGACGGATGAGATTCGCGAGCGGTTTGATCAGGATGTGGCCCGCTTTTCTAATTTGGAAGTGGGGCAGACGTCGACGATCGATGCGCCGCTGAGCATGGAATTGATCACACAGGCGGCGGCGGCGGCGACGCCCACGATCGGCCGTGTGCTGGATATCGGCTGCGGGGCGGGCAACAATACGTTGAAGCTGCTGGCGGCGGCCGGGCCGTTTGACTGCGATCTCGTGGATCTGAGCCGGCCGATGTTGGACAAGGCGGAGGAGCGCATTGCGGCGGTGAACAGCGGCCGGATCAGGACGTATCAGGGGGATTTCAGGCTCCTGGCGCTGCCGGAAGCGGGCTATGATGTGATCTTGGCGGCGGCCGTTTTGCACCATTTGCGTGACGATGCGGATTGGGAGAGTGTTTTCCGCAAGCTGTTCAGGCTGACGGCGCCGGGGGGCAGCGTGTGGATCACGGACTTGGTGTGGCAGGAGACGGAAGCTGTGCAGGGCATGATGTGGCGGCGCTACGGCGCTTATTTGGCGGAGCTGGGCGGCGAAGCGTACCGTGACCAGGTCTTCGCCTACATCGATCGTGAAGATTCGCCGCGGCCGGTGACCTACCAGTTGGCGCTGCTGCGCGAGGTGGGTTTTGAGAAGGTGGAGCTGCTGCACAAGCATTCTTGTTTCGCCGCTTTTGGGGCGCTGAAGGGCGCGGGGGCGATCTCTTGAAGGCCAAAAATGGAGCCGGCGACCGAATTAGAGAGCAAGAAGCGGGGTGTGCTCTGCCGCGTCCGGCCGCATAATGAAGGAAAACTTGCTTATTATGAGGTCACGATGCAAGCGAACCCTTCAACGACGACGAAACGAGGTAAATGGCCTGGTTGTGTGTACAAATCCGGACGGCCGGAGAGAAAGGCGATGAGAGAATCACGGCCGTTTATTGGTGAAACTGCGCGCTGGCAGGCGCTGACGACGCGCGCGGCGGAGGCGGACGGCGCCTTCTTTTACGGCGTGGCGACGACGGGCATTTACTGCCGCCCGGTCTGCCCTTCACGCCTGCCGCGGCGGGAGAATGTGCGCTTCTTTGATGATCAGGCGGCGGCGGAAGCGGCGGGGTTCCGGCCTTGCAAGCGGTGCGCCCCGCAGGCGGCAGGAGAGCGTGATCCCTCCGTGGAAGCGATTGTGCGGGCGTGCCGGCTGATCGACGAGGCGGAGAAACCTCCTGCGCTGGAGGAGCTGGCCGGCGCGGTGGGGTTGAGCAAGTATCATTTTCACCGGCTCTTCAAAAAGATCGTGGGCGTGACGCCGCGGCAGTACGCGGTGGAGAAGCGGGCGGGGCGCGTACGCCGGGAACTGCGCAAAAAGGGGGCGGTGACGGAGGCGATTTATGAGGCCGGCTTTGAATCGAGCAGCCGCTTTTACGAGACGGCGGCCGCTTCTTTGGGGATGCGGCCCAAGGAATTCCAGAAAGGGGGAGCGGGATTAATGATTCGGTATGCTGTTGTGGGATCTTATCTGGGTTGGGTGCTGGTCGCGGCGACGGAGCAGGGGGTGTGCCGCATCGATATAGATGATGATCCGGCGGCGCTGCGCGCACGTCTGGAGGAGAATTTTGCGCAGGCAGACCTGCGTACGCAGGATGCGCAGTTTGACGAGGTTGTTAAGCAGGTGCTGCGCTTCTTAGAACGGCCGCAGACGGGGCTGCCCGTGCCCCTGGATATCCAGGGCACAGCGTTCCAGCAGCGGGTCTGGTCCGCATTGCGGGAGATCCCGGCGGGATCGACGGCCAGTTACGGGGAGCTGGCGGAGCGGATCGGCAAACCGTCCGCGGCGCGCGCCGTGGCCCAGGCGTGCGCGGCGAACAAGATCGCCGTGGTCATTCCTTGCCACCGCGTCGTGCGCGGCGACGGCGGGTTGGGAGGGTATCGTTGGGGCGTGGAACGCAAGCGCGTGCTGCTGGATCGCGAAGCGGGATAAGACGACAAAAAAAGGGTCTCGCCACAGCTGTGGCCAGACCCTTTTTTTGCTGTTTAAATGACGCTTCTGCCTACGGCAGAGATGCCGGGTAATATTCGTTTTCTTTACGGTATTTGAGCATTGAGGACCACTTCATCACGTCCAACAAGACGCCTAAGAGGACCCAGATCCAATCCCAGCCGGTCACGCCGCCGGGGGCAGACCAGGCGAGCATGTACATGACCGTCGTATACGGGGCCACGATGATGCCCAGAAGCGGAATAAACCAATCTCCCTGCCAGACGAAATCCCAGCGGTTGCTGAAGATCCAGGCCAGAATCAGGGCGATGCGCGGCGCAAGACCAATGCCCAGCGCCAGCAAACAACCACAACCAAGTCCGATTAACATTTTTCCTACCTCCTGCTAATGCAGAGTTGCATGCCGGAGTCCCTTTCGCTGTATCCTTGAAGTCGCGGCCCTTGATTAATAGAATGAGGAAGGGGGTACAACGAATCTCAGGAAAACCGGCAACTGCTAATAATTAATCTGATGATAAGCTTGTTGGTCCCTGCTGTCAAGCAAAAAGCGGCTGCCGGGTGCGATTATTTTTGGTGTAAAGCTCGAGTGAGGCAACCAGGGTGAGAAACTGCCCTGGTCTGGTTCATACACCAAATCTGAACGCACCCGCGGCTGCCGGGTCGCTTTATCGGCGGGGAAAAGGCTCTCCAGGCGCAGCTCCTGCACGGCGGCATCCAGGGGCGTGCATAAGGAGGTGATCGTGGAGAAAAAGCGATAGGAACGGCCGTTGTGGAGCAGTTCGAGATTCATGATCGGCAGCCAGATGCTCATGTTGGGCTGCGGGGGATCGGCATCTGATTGCAGGGCTTCCAGCTCGGCGATCAACTGCCAGAGGGAGCCTTGTTTCAGAATATGTGTAGAAGCTTGCCGTAGGTAGGCAGTTTTTAGCTAGTGATAAAAGGCCCATCAGGCCGCAGCGGCTCCGGCTTTCCACTCATGTCAAGAAAACAATCGCCGAAACGCTTGATATGCTCGGTCATGCGAGGGCTGAGTCGAGCGACATGTTCCTGGGTTACATCATGACCCTCCAGCGCCATTTCGTGCAGCGCGTTGATCATGTCGACGACATTTTGCATGATGACCGGATTGGCTACCATGTTTATGGAGTTTATTCGTTTCTCCTGCTCCACAGGGTCCCGCTGCCGGATGGCCCCATCACCACCAAAACTGAGCCAAGCGATGAAATTGTTGTGGGTTTTAGCGATAGTTGTCGCTGCGGATAGTGTAACGTTGTTTCTGTAAATTCTGGCTTGGTAGGCCATGGGGTATCCTAGAAGTTACCCATAACAAACTAGGAGAAACCCATGACCTACCAGACCGATTGTACCTTACCAGAAGAATTACTTGAAGAGATCGCCCAACAAGGATTGGATGTGCTGCCGGAGCTTATCCGTACAGTCATCAAGACAGCGATGCAGATCGAACGGCAAAACCACCTGAGCGCCGCTCCCTATGAGCGGTCGCGGGAACGCCAGGGACACGCCAATGGCTACAAGCCCAAGACGGTGACCACGCGGGTAGGCAAGATCACCTTTGATGTGCCGCAAGTCCGCGAAGGTGGTTTCTATCCGCAATCCCTGGAGAAGGGACTGCGCAGCGAACGAGCCCTGAAATTAGCCTTAGCCGAGATGTACGTGCAAGGTGTTTCCACTCGCAAAGTAGCGGCCATAACCGAGCAGCTGTGCGGTACCGAGATCTCATCCACCCAAGTGAGCCGTGCCACGGCCGAGTTGCATGAGCAATTTGCCGCTTGGCGGGAACGACCGCTGGGCCAGATGAGATACCTCTATCTGGATGCCCGGTACGAAAAAGTGCGTCAGGACGGCCAGGTGCGCAATGCAGCCCTTTTTGCTGGCCATGGGCGTCAATCTAGAGGGCAACCGGGAAGTCTTGGGTGTTTCCGTCTCCTTGGGCGAGCATGAAGTTCACTGGCGCACCTTCCTGCAGAGCCTTGTGGCGCGTGGACTGGCCGGCGTGCAGTTGGTCATTTCCGATGACCACAGCGGTCTGCAAAAAGCGCGTATCGCCGTCTTTGGTGGCGTTCCCTGGCAACGTTGTCAGTGCCATCTGCAGCGCAATGCACAAGCCTACGTGCCCAGGCGAATTATGAAGCGAGAAGTGGCCGCCGATATTCGCGCCATTTTCAACGCTGCTACCAGGCATGACGCGGAAACTTTGTTGGCTCAGGCAGTAGAAAAATATTCGCCGAAGGCTGCCACATTAGCGGACTGGCTGGAGAAGAACATCCCGGAGGGTTTGACCATTTTTGCCTTTCCATCCGAGCACTATCGCCGGATCCGCACGACCAACAGCTTGGAACGTCTTAACAGAGAGATTCGGCGCCGCTCCCGGGTCGCTATGTTGTTTCCCAACGAGGCATCCTGTTTAAGGCTCGTTTCTGCGGTCGTGATGGAGATTAGCGATGATTGGCAGACCGGCCGGACCTATATCCGGTTGGACGATCTTTAGTTTCAAAAGTTCAGGTAATTTCTGGATATTCCTTTTTACAGAAAGGATGTTGCTTTATCTCGCTGCGCGAATCTCCCGACGTAGCTCCATGCTTGAATTCTGGTCGATAATATCGATTCTTTCCCTCCATGATTGTTCTCCAGGAAAAGTGGTTCTTACGCATCTTTAGTGCTGTCTAGTGGACCAATCGTGGATCAGGAAGGGTCAAGCTCGTTTTGCTCGACCAGATAACAATCAATCTCCGGGATTGTTTGTGGGTAATCGTCTTGGAGCACGGAACTTGCGGAAGAGCCAAAACTATACCCTTTCAATAAAATAATCATGTCCACTCTTCCTGGACGGAGTCAAGTCTAGCCTCCGCCTTGCTCTGGTCTCCTACTACCCAAGATCAAAAAATCCCTCTTGGGCTTAGAGCCTATCCGTAAATTGCTAAATCGCACAAAATATGCGCACAAGCGAACTGCACAAAGGCCAACCAATTATCACTTTTCTTGCACCATCGGGTGCGAATGCTGCGCCTTTTTGCCAACCATCCAAGAGTCCTTTCCACGACCCAACGTCGAGCTGGGTGCTTCTGCTCTTCAGGAACTGGTGCAGGCAATGGTTCACCGCGACGCCGTCTGTGGGAAATGTGTTTCTGGTAATTGGCTTCGATAACGAAAATATGGACATCGTCGAAATCATACCCTTTATCCAAACAAAGATGCTGTTCTTTCGTAGGGCGACGGACCACAATGGAAAAGACAAGGTCATCAACCGACCATTTGTCATGTTGGATAGCACCGGTAAGATGAACCGCCGGAGGAGCGCCGCGCTCGTCAACCAGGATATGAATCTTTGCCCCGCGTTTACTGCGGTCGGTCGGATTGTGTCCAGTTGCTTCGCCACCCAGAGGAGCAGGTACCGATTTGCTGTCGATAGCCTGCCATTGCCAGCGAATCCGGCGTTGCCGATTGTAAAAGCGAACCATCGTTCGCAACACCCTGTCCCAGATACCTTGCTGTTGCCACGTTTGGAACCGTTCATGCAGGACACTGCTGGAAACGCCGAACCAATCTCGATGGACTGCTTTCCATTGGCAACCAGTCCACAAAATGTACCAGAGGCCATTGACGACCGCCCGATTGTCAGCCCGTGGACGCCCTGGCCCGCGCGTCTTGGGCGGTTTGGGCAAATGCTTTTTGACTCGACGCCACAATGGGCGTGGGACACGGAAATAGTCGACATTTCTTGGCTTTTGTTTATCCTTGCTCTTCAAGATGCACCTCGTTGGACGTTTGTTATTGGTCTAACTTATTGTCCACGAGGCGCATCTTTTGTTTAGGTCAATTTATTTTCGGATAGGTTCTTATTCCAAGAGGGATTCTCAATTAATCCCAAATGCCAGTTTCTATTCCCTCCGTCCGAGACGGCCTGGGTCGTCTCTAACCTCGGAAGTAATGATCCCGGTGGTCACTCTCAGGGATTTCTTACTATAGGCAAGTAAATTCCGATTGATTCAGACGTCACCGTGACATAATTGTCCTTGTATTCGGTATCTTGTTGGGTAGAGCCTGTCACACTGAGTTTCACTGTAAACTCGCCAGGATCAGTATAAACGTGTACCACTTCACCACAGGTCTTACTTGTGGCGCCGTCACCGAAATCCCAATCGCACAGAGCGAATTCCCCGCTGGTTTTGTCTGTAAAAGTTACCTTTAGGGGAACGCTACCGTTTCGAGGCATCGCGGAGAAGTTCGCTTCGAGCGTCTCTTCAACTAAGACAATGTCATTTTTGATAACACTTTCTTCGCCGTCAGGACCGCCAACCGTGAGTTTCACCGTGTACCGTCCGGGTTTGGTGTAGGTGTGGCTGGGGTTGCTGCTGGAACTAGAACTCCCATCACCAAAGTCCCAGGTTTCTTTGGTGAAATCCCCCTGGGACAGGTTGGTGAACATAGCCCTGAGGGGCGCCGGTCCTGCCGCCGGGGACGCACTGAAGTCGGGTGCGTAATGTGTGACCCATGTCTCTTGAGCGGCATAGCTAAGCGCCAGGCCGCCTGCGGTGGCCTGCGGGTGCAATGTATATGGGCCAACCTCTAAGCTTTCAGGATTCCAGGACCAGGTTGCCGTTTGCTGCGAATTGAAAGGGATGACAAAGTTTTGCTCTAACAAACGACCGACTTCTACGCCATGTTCGTTAATGATTAGCACCTCGGCCGTGGCGCCTATTTGACTACCCTGGTAGTTGGCAACTGTCATTTGCACATCTTTGTATTCACTGGGCGTTACAGTATCGGGTACGACAAAGTCGCGGATCTCAGCCGACAAAACGTTCAGACTGCTGGTGGCCAATGCAACGGCCGAGTCGGTTTTAGTCAGGACGAGCAGCATTTCGTAAGCGCCGCCAGGAGGCGCCTGATCCCAGACCTGCGAAAGTGTGTAAGTATCGCCGCTGGCCACGGAAAACACGGGATAACTCTGCATGCTGACCGTTTCACCGTATTGGTCTCTCATGTGGATCGAGGGCGTCAATACAGCTTGTTTGTCGCCAATATTTGAAACCTTAGCCATCCAATTTACGGGTTGTCCTGGCTTGTAGTGCATGCTTTCAGTCTGAAACTCGTCAATCATGATCACCAGTGGTGCATCATAGGTTATCTGTATCTGGAATCGGTCGCTAAATACCGTCTTATCCGTTGTGGGATTGTGTTGAACAGGATAAACAAGAAGCGTTACCTTGTCTGGATCCACTTCATACGTAACCTGCTTGGCGGGATAAAGTGTCTTAATATCAGTGTCCGCCGTGAATTGAATACCTCCTTGGCTGAAAGGTTTGACGAAGGCAGCGGGGATATTGAACTCTCCAATATTCTTGGGATTACTGCTGAGGATTTTTACATCGGTGACTTCTGCTTGTTGAGGAAGCGGGATCTCGTACGCCTTAATAATGGGCAGTACTGGATAACCATCCTCGTAGACTAGCGTACCACCTTCGACGTTTATTATGTCGAACTCGCCTTGCTGCGTGACTTCATACTCGCCTATGTTCACATTCACGGTCTGAGAATATTCACTCTTTACCTGTTGATTCTTGATAATCAGACCGGTTTGCACATCGATGCTGTCAGCGATCATACCTTCGTCCGACAACTCGCTCATGGCCAGCGGCGTGGGGTAGGCGATGGTCTGCCAGGGAATGCCATAAACGACGTACTCGGTCAGGGTTTTGCGATCTCGATTTCCCGTACCTGTATAGTCAATCTTGGCCTGACGCATCGCCTCACCCATCGTCTGCGAACGTGGGCCAGATCTGGAGAGCAGCTCCGCAAAGTAAATCTGTAGCAAGTTTTCGCCCCAGGTGGCACCATGTAAGCTTCCAGGTGAACCGTAACTAAAACCGGTAGCGCCGATATAGCCACTCGCGCCTTCATGCGCCAGGTCTCGCACCATGTTGTCATTGACCCCGCCATGATTATCAACATTGGGAACACTTAGTCCCCCATGGCATCCAACGATCAGGGCGATCGGATTGTCCGTGGCGAAGCGAGTAAAATTCCCTGGCGTATCGGCGGGTCCATAGATAGTGTCCAATTGGAGGAATGCCGCATCGTAGCTGTTATGGCCGCCGATGAAGAAGATATCCATACCGGCGGTGTTGTTAGCCGCATTTTCAAATTGGGTTATCCAAGCAGCATTGGTGCCCGTTGCGGTGAGTATATCGATAGTACGCACTTCCGTAGCCGGAATGCCATCGTTGCGAACAGCAAAGTCGCGATTTCTCAACAGCAAAGGAACATCATGGGCATCTGCTACGCCTGTACCCACGTGAGGTTCTAAACCCAATTCCCAACCCTCAACACTGGCCATTACTGATCCCCCTTCATCATGATTGTAGGGATTAGCACCGTTAGTCAAGAAGGTGCGCATATCAGCCGCAGAATCACCGATAATACGCCCTATGGCCACTTCCAGGGAACCGGTTTGCCAATCCGTCCCCCCGCCATCATCAGCATAGACATTATCCGTGAAGAAGACGTTTTCGTCAGTAGCATGAATGGCTGGGTTGGTTGCGCTATTTGTTGTCCACCTAGATTCGGGATACCCATCTGGATCATCGTAGCGATAGTAGGGAATGGTGTCATCGTCGCCGACAATCATCAGGTAATCAACCAAAAGAATTGGTAACTTGAATTTGGTCCCTAGAATCGTGATTTCGAAAACGACCGTAGAATCTTCTAACCAGTCCTCTACTAAGCCGTCTACCAGGTTAGCTACCGTGTTTGCGGTTGCTTCGCTGGTATAGTCGATAGCTCCCTGATCCCAGTCACGGATATCTGTGTGGTAGCGGTCGACATAGTAAACGACCGGGGTCGGCGACTGGTTGCGCGGCGGTCCCTGAGCAATGGTGTACATCTGTTGCAGGAGATCGTTAACCTGTGAATCTGTGTAATTGTCGTAGAGCAGCGTGCGGTTGGCCAGGATGATGGAGTCGGCATAAGCGATAATGTTGAGAGTGGCTGTCGCTAGCGGATCGCTAACGCTGTAGTCCGGTACCTCTATCTCGGCCGATAATCTGAGTTCGCCCGGAGAATCTGGCACCTTGAAGCGCCAGATAAACTGCTTAACATGAATGGTGCCAAACGGTGAGGGGGCGAGATCACCCTTTATCCTATATTGGCCGGTAGTCACCGGCGTGTAACTGACACTCTGCCTGGTATCATCATTGTGCCAGGTACGTACCGAGGTTTCCACCGGGATGCCCAGGGCATTACCAGGGACTGTCAAGGTGACGGAAATGTCTTTGATGATGGTGCTGTCGTAACTGGTGATTTCGGCGACAATATCCACAAAAGTTTCGTCCGTGGGACCATCATTATCTCCCGCGACCTTGTTGACTATCACGCCGGGAGGCGCGTCTTCAATATATAGCTTCATACGCACATCTTCGGTGATCGCGACGCCGGAACTGAAGGCGTAGAGAAAAACATCATCAAGTGCTTTTCGAGCAAAGATGCCGTATTGGTCAGTGCCGGTATGGTAAGACCAGCTATGTTCCCAGGTGAGCGTAGAGGCGATCACCTTGCCGCTTCCGATGGGATATTCGATCAGCGTGGGCTCCGAGCCCGCTGCCGCATCTTCGCGCATGATGATGTTTGCATTTTTCGGCAGATTTGAGAAATAGCCGTGGCTGCAGAAGTTGCTGTGTAGGTCATCGTTTGTAAGGCTGATTCCGTCTGACAGGACAGCGCTCACAATCGGATGATCGCCGTCTACAATGACGTTGCGATTGGCAAGGTCCATGGTCCACGACACGCCGCCGGGGAGCTCGGCGTTCAATTGGCCGCCAGCCCAGCCGCCACCAGCGGCAAAGAAAACAAGGATTCCGCCGCCAAAAACAAACGATTCGAAGTCGGAAGCACTGGTAGCATAGGCATCATAAAAATCCTGCACCTGGTCGTTGACAATCAGGATGACCGGATAGCTAAATATATTAACTGATCCAGTTGAAATATCAGCCCAATTGGCAATGTCGTAGGTGTACCCCAGCGCATCAAGGACTAACGTGTCAGATGTGATGCCGTCATACCAGTTGCTGCCAAGAAAATGGCCTGCGCTCTCCCAGGGGTCGCTGGTCTGTATGAGTAAGATGTCGGCTTCCCCGACCATGTCTGTCATTGACCGTGCCGGGCTTTTTATGATTTCCCGCGTTCGATCTGTTTGATCGCCTGGATCAAAGGTTGAATCGGGAACTTCGTCTTGACTGGCGGGGCTGGCTCCGGCCATTAAACTGGTAACGAGTAAAATGATAACGCTTGTCAGTACTAAAAACGCTGGCTTACTTAGTCTCATTGCAGCACCCCCTTAAGGCAAATGGGATCGATTTACTTCCACATGAGATATGCAGCCCTTTTTTGAGAAACAGGTTTCGTCACTGACGGTTAATCGTTGGCTATTACAAAGAGATGGCTCCTGTGGCAACCCATGGCTCAAGTAAAATGGACCGCGAGAACAGCAATATTCAAGACTATAGATCAGGAATCATCGACTTGTCAAGTTCTCATTGGGGGTGTGTTTTTGTTCAGCGAAAATGCCACACTTGTTCGGGCCATTTCTATGCCAATGGCCGGAAATTACACGTATTCCGAAACAAGGCCGCTGGCCCTGCCGCTGTTCCTCAATTTCCGCGAGGCGGCCATGGAAACGGCCGGCAGCGCTATGGGGGTCACCGTCACGGATTGGCGGGCGTGCGATTGGTCAGGCAGGCCGGCCCAATTTTCAATAGAGTGGCTGTTATGTACGAAGGTTAATTGCCGCGGTCTTTGATTTGAGGGAGCCGCCCATTGCGATATAGTCTCTTTGGGGAGTCCTGTTTTGGTCTTTTGCCTGGTAGGCAGGATCCTCCCGGAGGAGCGCATGGGTAGGAGTGACAAGCAAATGCAAGGAATACCTGAGTTAGGGGCAAGTACGCCGCGGCGCGGCAACTGGTTGAGCAAGGCGGGCGCGCGGGCGGCGATGTCGGCGGCGGGCTGGAAAATTATCGGTGAAATACCGGACGAGCCGAAAGTGCTGCTTGTCGGCGCGCCGCATACGTCCAATTGGGATTATATCTTCACGATGTTGACCACCTATTCGCTGGGCGTCGATCTGCATTATGTGGGCAAGGCGTCCCTTTTTGACAACCCTTTTGGCGGCGCGATGCGCTTCATGGGCGGGGTGTCGATCGACCGGGATAGCTCAGAAGGTTTCGTCGATCTGATGGTTGAGGAGTTTAACAAGCGGGACAGTTTTGTGCTGGCGATTATGCCGGAAGGCACGCGTAAGAAGTCAGAAGTGTGGCGCAGCGGTTTCTACCATATCGCCAAGGGGGCGGGGGTGCCGATGGTGCTGGTGATCTTTGATTACGGCAACAAGGTCATGCGCCTTGGCCCCACGTTTTGGCCGACGGGGGATTATGAAGGGCAGTTGGCGGAAATCCAGGCCCATTTTGAGGGTGTGCGCGGCAAAATCGCTTATTGAGCGGCTGCTGCCTGTAGAAACAGCTGCTCTTCACCGTCTGAATTCGCATAGTCATATATGTCTCATGGATAGGCATTTCCTCGGCGGTCGGGCGTCGAGAAAGCGCGGCTGCGCGGTGGTGGAGGTCGATCGTGGACAGCCTATGGGGAACCGGCTTGACTCTCACGTTACGTGATGGTTTACAATATGCCCATGGAGACGGCAAGAAGCGAGTATACGGTCAGCCGGCTGGCGAAAATGGCTGGGGTGAGCGTGCGCACGCTGCATCATTACGACGCGATCGGGCTTTTGCGTCCGCATGCACGGACGGAGGCCGGGTATCGTTTGTATGGCGAGGCGGATCTTTTGCGCTTGCAGCAGATCCTCTTTTTTCGCGAACTCGATTTCGCACTGGACGAGATTCGCCAGATCCTTGATGATCCCGCCTTCGATCCGCTGGCGGCCTTAGAAAGCCACCGCCGGCAGCTGCGCGAAGAGGAAGCGCGCATCGGCCGTCTCCAGAATACGATCGAGCGCACAATTGCAAAACTAACGGAGAGTGATATGAACGACAAAGTAAGCGATGAAGAATTGTATGCCGGGTTCACAGATGAACAGCGGGAGCGCTACGCGCGCGAGGTGCGGGACCAGTATGATCCGCAGCTGGTCGCCGAATCGAACCGCCGTGTGCGCAACCTGTCCAAGGGGCAGTGGCAGGCTTTGCAGCAGGAGGGGGAGGCGGTGAACCGGGGTCTGGCCTCGTTGATGGGGAGAGAGGTGCAAGATGTGGACGTGCAGGCGCTGATCGGCCGTCATTTCACGATGATGAACCAGTATTACCCTGTTTCGGCGGAGATGTACCGCGGGCTGAGCCAGCTCTATGTGTCTAATGACGAGTTCCGCGCCTACTACGACAAATACGCGGTGGGTCTAGCCGACTTCTTGCAGCCGGCAATGGCTTATTACGCGGCGCATATGCCGGCAGACGAATAGAGCGGGCGTACAAGGTAAGCTTGCTGAAGAGCGGCCCATGCGCAGCGGGGCCGCTCTTTTTGCGTTTCCTGGCGCGGCAGATCGCCTGTTGTGGGCGGCGGCCGTACGCGTCTTGCGGCAATCGTGCTATGCTTGCTGGCAACAGCATTGGCGACGGGTTGCTCCGGGGACGATAGCGTCTTGAGGAACTTTTTGGAAGTTGGAGGAGCGTAGGGTGAAAGTGTCGGTCTATATTGCCACCAGTCTGGACGGCTTTATTGCGCGAAAAGATGGCAGCCTCGATTGGCTGCCCGGTTCTGATCCGGCTGCTGAGCCCGGCGCGGACAGCGAGATACATGCCGCGGAGTGGGCCGCTTTCTGGGGATCGGTTGACGCCCTGATCCTGGGGCGCAAGACGTTTGAGCAGGTGCTGGATTTCGGCGTATGGCCTTATGAAGGCACGCGGGTGATTGTCTTGAGCGGGACGATGGCGTCTTTGCCGGAGGAGATGGCCGGGAAGGCGGAGATCTTCTCCGGCGATGTGCGCGCGCTCCTCGCGCGGCTGAGTGCGGAAGGGCACAAGCGCCTGTATATTGACGGCGGGCAGACGATCCAGCGTTTCTTGCGCCTGGGGCTGGTGACGGACATGACGATTGCCACGGTGCCCGTGTTGATTGGAGAGGGGATCGCGCTCTTTGGCTCGATCCCTGCGGATATCGCGCTCGAACACGTGCGCACGATCACGCTTCCTAGTGGTATGGTACAGTCGACCTATGAGGTGTCGGGCCGCAGTGACGTGGATAGAGAAGATGTGACGCCTAGATAGCAAAGATAGAGAGCAAGCTGATGACAGATGGTAGATCTAGCGTGAGGGTGGCCGTCGTGCAGGCGGCGCCGGTCCTTTTTGATCGCCAGGCGACCGTGGAAAAGACGGGCAGACTTATTCGTGAGGCGGCCGGGCAGGGGGCGCAGCTGATCCTTTTTCCGGAAGCGTATATCCCCGCTTATCCGCGCGGGTTGAGCTTCGGGATGGCCGTTGGCAGCCGCACGGCGGCCGGGCGCGAGGTCTGGCAGCGCTATTGGGAGAACGCGGTGTCGATCCCCAGCGCGGCGACGGACGCGATCGGCGAGGTGGTGCGCGACACGGGCGTGCACCTGGCGCTGGGCGTGATCGAGCGTGATGCGCAGTTCAGCGGGGGGACGCTTTACTGCACCTTGCTCTACTTTGGCCCCGATGGCGCGATACTGGGGAAGCATCGCAAATTGAAGCCGACGGCGGCTGAGCGCTTGATTTGGGGAGAGGGGGACGGCAGCACGCTGACGGTTTTGCAGACGGACCTGGGCAAGATCGGGGGGTTGATCTGTTGGGAGAATTATATGCCCCTGGCGCGTATGGCGATGTATGGCAAGGGGGTGCAGATTTACCTGGCGCCAACGGCCGATGCGCGCGACACGTGGCAGGCGACGATGCGCCATATCGCCTGTGAAGGGCGCTGTTTCGTCCTCGGCTGTAACCAGTACGTGCGCAAGGAGATGTACCCGGCGGACTTGCGTCAGCTGCCGGAGATGCAGGGAGCGCCGGATGTCATGTGCCGTGGGGGCAGCGTGATCGTTTCTCCTCTGGGCGAGGTACTGGCCGGTCCACTTTTTGATGAGGAAGGGATTCTTTACGCGGAACTGGACCTGGGCGAGATTGTACGCGCCAAGGTCGATTTCGATGTTGTTGGTCATTATGCACGGCCGGATGTATTTCAGTTAAGGGTGAATGAAGAAGCCTCCATGCCGCTCTCTTTTTATCGGACCCAGTAGAAATGGGGATAAAGGGTTTCAGATGGTTAAATCGACTCAGGAAAAGGGTACTCACCCATCCGCTAGAAAGGTCAATGGGGGCGAAGATCGCTTCAAAGATCAGCGCGGGCTGGGCATAAGCAACATTGCCTTTAAGGTGTCAAAGCAGGATAGTAGAGATATCTTTATTATTGAGAATAGTTTTCAAGATAAGGGTGGTCCCGCACGGCACTTGCATTTTGATCAGGATGAATGGTTCTTTGCTGTTGAAGGCGAATTTCGATTTGAAGTGGGCAATGAGAAATTTCGATTACTGCCTGGCGACGCCTTGTTTGCGCCGCGTAAAGTCCCACACGTATGGGCTTTCACGGGTGAAGGTCACGGCCGAATCTTGATTGCGTTTGCGCCTGCCGGTAAGATGGAAGCCTTCTTCCGCGAAGTAACGAAAAACGACGCGATGCCGCCACAAGATCCGCAGCTTTGGCTAGACTATGGGATGGAACTACTCGGTCCACCTATGACGGTAGATCCATAAGCGCTATGATCTACGTCTTGCTGACCATTAATTCACTGCTGATGATCGTCATGCCGCTGCTGCTGGGCATCTGGCTCGTGCGGCGCTATCGGGTGAGCTGGAAACTTTTCCTCATCGGCGCGGCCGGTTTTGTCGTTTCGCAGATCGGGCATCTCCCCTTCAATCAGTTCGTGCTTGATCCATTCATCGGCGATCTTCTGGCGCAGGGGGAAACGGTGCGCAATACGCTGATCGCCGCCCTCCTGTTGGGGCTTTCGGCCGGTGTCTTTGAGGAAGTGACGCGCTATCTTTTCTATTATGTTCGCAAAAGCATGCGCGACTGGGATGAGGGAATGATGTTCGGCGCCGGGTGGGGCGGCGTGGAGGCGATCATTTTCGGCATATTGGCGGCAACGAGCATCGTCAATATCTATATTTATCAGAATGGCCTGATCGAATCGTTTGTGCCCGCCGATCAGCTGGCGGGCAGCGCGGAAGCGATCGCCGCCGGGGCGCAGCAGATCGAGGAGCTGGTCAATTCGCCGCCATGGATGTTCTTGCTGGGCGCCATGGAACGCCTCTTCGCGATCACGCTGCATCTCTCGCTATCGATCCTCGTCTTGCAGGCTTTTGTGCGCCGCAATATCATCTGGCTGTTCGCGGCTATCGGCTGGCATACCGTGGTGAATGCGGCGGCCGTTTTTGGGGTGCTGCAGGGGTGGGATCCGCTGTTGATCGAAGCGGTTGTGGGCCTTGCCGCCGTGATCAGTTTTCTGATCATCCGCTATCTTAAGCCGGCGAAGAGCGCGCTCCCGGCGGGAGGAGAAACGTTATGAGCAGCCCCGACCTGGTTGCCCAAAGCTTGGCCGCGGCCGCGGCGCCGTATGTCCAGGAAGCGGCGGCGACGCTGCAATCGCGGCCCGCCGCCGAGGGATCCGTGCCGCAGATGCACGCCCCAGCGCCGGCAATGGATCTCTCTTCTGTGGAGAGCGCCGGCGGCGTGGTCGCTTTGTCCAGAGCGGCGATTGCGGAGGGAGCGGGCGGCGCCGTGGACTCGAAGCGCACCTTGGCGATCACGCGAGCCGGCGCGGCCTTGGATTCTGACGCTGTATTTAGTGACGCACGCCAGCGGATAGAGCGCGTGTTCCGGCTTAACGTGATCTTGCTGCTTACGCTGGCCCTTCTGCTGTTGGTGGGCATTGGCGGGGCCATCTACTCCGCCCTGTTTCTGGATCAGAACACGTGGACTCTCGTTTTCGGGGGCGTGGCCGTGGCCGACCTGATCGGCATTTACGTCTTTAAGCCGATCACGGCGATCAATCGTGCGTTGGTGAGCACGCAGCAGTTGGATATGCTTTACCTGCGTCTGCGCGAGGGGCTGCGGGGCTGCGATACGTTGGCGGATGTGAACGAGAAGCTGGCCTGCCGTGACAAGGTGTGGGATAAGGTTTGGGAAGATCTATCCGCCCTTAATGAAATAGCATGAACAAGGAACTTGGCAGGCGGGGCAACCCGGCCACCTTTAACTCGCGCCGGGATCGGTGACGCGGCCGAGGAAGAGGATGGCGCCTGTGGCCCTGTCGCGGATGAGGAAGATGAAGGGGCGGTCAATGGTGAAGGGGATGGGTTCTTCCTCGATGAGCATCGCTTTGACGCGCATGATGACGGCCGTGGCCGCTGCCGCTTCTGTGCCCGCCTCGTCGACGGCGACAAAGGCTTTGTGGATCACATCAGAGATTTGCAGGGAGTGCGTGCCGTCCATACCGGAGAAGTCGGCGCTCTCTGTAAAGGCGTGGGGCATGCCCAGCGCGGCCAAGACGGGCGTTAGCTGAAAGCTGGATTCAAACTCAAATTTGGGCATGCTCAGGGTGACGCGCCGGCGGGCCATCTCCTCCAGGATCGTGCCGACGCGCCCGGCCGTTAACGATTCCTCGAATGCGGCGAAAGCCCCGGCCGCAGGCAGCAGGATGAGCATGGAGAGTTCACGGCCGTCGTAGGGGAGTTCCAGCGCCTGGTAGGCGGATCCCTCGGCATAGGTAAAATGGGCCGTTTGCCGCATCATGGGCACGGTGCCTGTTTTCCCGTCGAGTAAATGGAATGGGCCATCCTCGGTCATGTTCTCCTGGAAAGGATTGCGCCAGGCGGCATTGAAGTAGATGGCGTTGGTCAGGACGAGGCGTGTCATGGGGTCGATGGCGCCGCCGGGGATGAGATCCTGAATGCGCTCTTCTGTCTGATCGCTGACCCATTTGTTGATCGCCAGGCGGGAGCGCTCCGGCGCGCCCTGAAAGTCGAGCAAGCGCAGGCCGGCGGCGTAATTTTCAGCCAGTGTGTCCAGGAAATCGGCCAGGAAGGGACAGCCTTCCTGCCCCCAGAGGGCGTTGACGATGTTGAGGCGGAACCCGTGGCCGTCCTGGCCGCGCGCTCCCTGGCCGCGCTGCGCCAGGGCCAGGTCGAGGGCGTTGAAGGCTGGATGGAGGCGCGCCTGGGAGAGGAGAAAGTGCAGGGTCTCGGCCATCTCTGTTTCCGTCTCGCCGCGCGCGCCGGCGTAGGTCATGGCCAGGGCGAGGGAGATGCTGTAGGGGGAGTAGAAGAGGTTCCCGGGCTGCTCTTTGAGGCGCCGGTAGAGATCAAGGGCGAAGGCGCTGCTCCCGCTGACGAGTTCGGCCAGTTCGGCCGTCGTGGTGTCGGGGGCGGTGTCGCGGGGTTTGTCCGAGGAGAGGGCGATCATGGTCTTGTTCCTTTTTGGCGGCTTGTTTTGAGGGGTATTATAGACGAAATTCGGCCGTCATGAAGTGGAAGCCGGCTTTGGGGGCGCACGATCGGGTATTTGAGCCCCCTTATTTCTATAGTAAAATTAGCTCGCCTTCTTGGAGAAACAGACTGATCAGGGGGCAGCGACCAGTCATGACCTTACGGCTTCACTGCGGGCAAATATATGATGCGCGATCTACTCGTGGGAGCTAACCTGATACCCCTACTTTTTGGACTTCTGGCTTGGGTTCATGTGCCGGCTGAAGATAACAGCTCCGTGGTTCATGCGCTGTTGTTTTATTCTCCCTCGTGCACACACTGCCAGGCGGTGATGGCCGAGAGCATTTCGCCCCTCAAAGAACAATATGGTGAACAGTTGTTTATTCTGGCAGTCAGCAGCGGCAGCCAAGATGGACAGGCACTCTATGCGGCGGCCGTTGATCGGTTTGATGTTCCACAAAATCGCCGCGGGGTGCCGACACTGATTATTGACGATGTCGTCTTGGTCGGCGCCGTGGAAATCCGCAAACGATTGCCTATTCTCATTGAAGAAGGCTTAGCCAATGGCGGGGGAGCCGGCTGGCCGGATATTCCAGGACTGAATGCGTATTTAGCCAGTTATGGTTTGCAAGGTCGCGTGCCGGACAGCGTGGCTCAAGGGATGGGTGGCGCTTACGGGACTGAACCCGTGGATCTTGAGCCAGCGGCTGCTTCTCCCCCAGCAAGCTTTGCGCCGCTGGAGAGATTTAGAGAGGACGTGCCGGGAAACAGCCTTGCTTTTGTCGTGTTGGTAGGGTTGCTGGTTTCGCTTGTCATGGCTGGTGGACAGATGGCGCGCAGCAGGCCCGCCCCACGAAAATGCTGGCCGAATTGGTCTATTGCGCTGCTCATCCTGATCGGCTTGTGCGCCGCTGTCTATTTGAGTTTTGTGGAGATGACACAAAGTCAGGCGGTTTGTGGCCCGGTCGGGCACTGCAACAGTGTACAGCAAAGCTCTTACGCGACCCTGTTCGGTGTATTACCCATAGGTGTCGTGGGGGTCGTTGGCTATGTCGCTATCGGCTCTCTGTGGTTGTTTACTTTGTATGGCCCCTCCGATTACAGGCAGTGGGGTAGTTATGGGCTGTGGATTCTGGTATTGATGGGAACGGTTTTCTCAACGTATCTTACCTTTTTGGAGCCCTTTGTCATCGGCGCAAGCTGTGTCTGGTGCTTGACTTCGGCCGTTGTTATGGCTCTCCTGCTCTGGGCGGCCACCGCCAGGATTATCCACCGGCGCAGCGTTATGATTGGTGATTGGTAGCAGCGCTCTTCTGTCGTTCTGATAAAGGGCTTCAGGAAGCGGCTTCTTGCGTCGTGTGAATGTCCTTGATGTAGAACTCGAGAAAGGCCAGCACCTGATCTTCCTCATATGCTTTTGCGAGCAGCATCAACTGCTGGATAAAGCCCTGGTATATTGGGTCATCCCCCTCTAATTGAGCCGCACACCTGTAGATGCCCGGCATGTTTCCTTTCCTTGCCAGGTCGTAAAGTTGATTCAGCTTTTCAACCGGCGGAGGGGTTAGGCTGCTTAGCGATACAGCTTGCCCGTTTGCACGCTGCTCATTGGTGATCTTCTCGCCGGCGCCATAGAGCCATTCAACGGCCAGATGGTTGCTCACTATTTCAACGAGACGATTGTAATCAATTGGTTTTTCCAGGAATCCATCAAAATCATGCTCTTCTGCAGGATTGTAGATCGCCGCAGCGGAGGTGGCAATAATCGTGAGATCGCTGATCTTAGGATGCTGCCGTATTTCTCGCAGGGTCTCATTTCCTGATTTGAGCGGCATAAGCAAATCCAAAATGACGAGGTCTGGGCGGTATTGAACAGCTTGAACAATGGCGTCTTGCCCACTGCCGGCCGTGATTGTCTCAAAACCCAACGGGTTAAGGAGACCTTCCAACAGCGAGAGGTTGCGCTGTTTGTCATCTACTATGAGGATGCGGCGTCTTCTTCCGGCGTAGCCGACGATATTTGGAGATGCGCCTGTCTTTGCCGGCAGTTCAAATTCGATAGTTGGTAGATCTAAATCGAACCACAGCTTGCTGCCGGCGCCGGGTTTGCTGTCGACGTATATCAGACTGTCCATCCCCTGCACTATTTGCTGGCTGATAGACAGTCCCAGACCTGTGCCTGCGCTGGCGACTGTGTTGGTATCTAGCTGTTCAAACGGTTGGAAGATCCGCTCGAAGTTATCAGGATCCATGCCGACGCCGGTATCAGTGACGATGAAGCGGATGCGCTTTGTGTTGTCTGTCGTTTTTCCATTGCGGGGGTGAGGAGCAGGGGGATCTACAACTTTGGTTTGAAGGGAAACTGAACCCTGGTGTGTGAAATTGATGGCATTGCTCAGAAGATTGATTAGGACTTGCCGAAGTCGTTTTTCGTCTACCTCGACGCCTTCGGGCAGTTGTGGGCCACGCTTGTCCTCGAACGTAAGCCCTTTTTCGTCTGCGCGCAAGGACATCATACCTACTACGTTGTCTAGAAATGTTGGTAAGTGGACTACCGCCGGCTGCAGCCACAACTTGCCCGCTTCGATTTTTGCCAGGTCGAGGATATCGTTGATAAGCGTAAGTAAATGCTGCCCACTTTCTTGGATTACGGCTAAACCCTCTACGTGTGTGGCTGGTAGATTATGGTCACGATTTAGAATTTGCGCATACCCTAGAATGGCGTTTAATGGTGTGCGCAATTCATGGCTCATGTTGGCTAAGAAATTGCTCTTGGCTTCGCTTGCTGCTTCGGCGTTTCGACGATCTGCCTGTGCCTGGGCAAACAATTGATCGTTGCGCTCGGTAAGCGTGCGCAGATTGGTTGTCATCTCTCCGAAAGCCAACCCTGCTTCTTGCAGCTGGCGAATGACCGCGTTGAACACGCGCGCCATTTGACCAATCTCATCATCAGATCTTATTGCCAGGGCCCGTGTTGTAATAGTGAGATGGCGTGTTAGGTCGCCCTGCGCGATCGCGCTCATTTCTGATGTTAACTGTCGCAAGTCCAGGTCTGCAATTTGGCGAGCAACGGTCGTTACCTGGTCGAGTGGGCGCGTAATACTGAGCGTGATGATGTATCCGAATCCAAGCGCAGCGAAAACTACCAGGCCCATCGTCAATAACAATAGGTTCTGGGTTCGCGAGGCCAATAGTTGGGTCGTGGCGGCGGCGGACTGAAAATCGGTGGCGACATCGTTGGATATGGCGGCGCCGGCCTGGCGTATGGCTGGGCCGACGACATTAAGCCGGTTGGCGACAATCTGCTGCTGCTGGCTGTAGTTATCTTGAATATCGATGAAATTGAGAGCGTATGTATCAACGGCCGTTTCTGCATCTTGGGTCATTGTCCCGTATGCGGGAACTTGCGACGTCTCATTCAGTTTCCGGAATGAATTCTGTGTATTCTCGTAGGATCTGTTGAACTCATCGACCCAAGAGGGGTCGCCGCTTTCAAGATATTGAAAAGCGGCGATTCGCATAAGCAGCAGTTCCCTTTGCACGTTCCCTGCCTGATACGAAGTGCCGGTATCTTCAGAGAAAAAGGATTTGGCCCGGATTTGTTCTAACTTGATGTCCGCCAATCGCCCTTGCTTATCCAGCGTGACCAGGAGATCTCTGTTGCGTTTATTGAGCAAATTGATCACATCAGTGAAGTCATCACCATAGGTTTGTATGCCACTCTTTATGGTTTCTAGATGCCCAACTCTTTCTTCCTTGCTTATATTCTGGTCAGCAAGCTCAAGGAGCTGATTGAAACTGTTGTACTCGGCGCGATAGCGTTCCAGATCGTGCGGATTCTGTTGATCCATGTACTGCAGAGCGTAATAATGTGTGGCCCAAACATCGGCCACGACTTGATCCGCCAGGTGCTGCTCAGCAGCCAGGTTTTCAGCTAAATCCATCACCGTATTGTTGATCGTTTGAATACGCAGGAGGGCCATCAAAATGACAGCGCCCATGAGCAGCAAAGCAGTGACATAGCCAATTAGAAGCTTGGTGCCTACTCTGAAATTACTGAATGAATTGACCATAGGATTCCCCGCCGGCGTTCCGTCTGATTGGATAGGGTTTATTAATGATGCGCCCGCACTTTTTGGGCGTCATGCCCTCTCATATTGGAAAGGTTTGTGCGCAAGGGCTACGGATCAGTAAGGCCCTCTTGCAGGGCATATAAAGCGGCCTGCGTGCGGTTGGCCAGGTGCAGCTTGCTCAATATGTTGCTGACGTGAAAGCGGACAGTACGAATGGTGATGGACAACTGCCGGGCTATTTCTTGATCGGTCAGCCCCTGGGCGACGAGCCGCAGCACGCCAAGCTCGCGTTCTGTGAGAGGGGTCTTGGTTGGCGGCAGCGGGGCGGGGTGGTTGATCTCATCAATGAGCTTGCGGGCAATAGTAGGATGCAGGGTTACTTCGCCTTGATAAACATCGCGTATGGACTGCAGCAAGACTTCCGGAGGAGCATCTTTTAGTAGATACCCTAGAGCACCAGATTTAATGGCGGGAAACACTTTGTCATCTTCAGTAAAGCTGGTCACCACTAAAATCTTGGCCTCGGGATTCTCGTCCTTGATGACGCGGATTGCCTCAAGCCCATCCATACGGGGCATCACCAGATCCAATAAGATGACGTCTGGTTCAAGTGCAGCTGCCATCTCGACTGCTTGCAGTCCATCTTCAGCCGCCCCGACCATTTCCAGGTCCGGGATGTTGCTGAACATAGCCGTCATGCCTTCGCGCACGACCGGGTGGTCGTCGGCTACAAGGATGCGGATCGTTTGATTTTTGTCCACTTATAAACTGCTCCTTATTGATTAGGTGTATCCAGCGTAAGGTGAACCAAGGTGCCTTTTGTAGGCGCAGATTCAACCCTTAATTCTCCTCCCAGAGCCCCTGCTCGCTCGCGCATCGTGGTCATGCCCAGGCCTCCGCGCTGGCTTGCAGCACCGGGTGAGAACCCAATACCGTTGTCCATAACAGTCAGGCGGATTGCGGCTGGGCTGCTACGAAGCTGGACAGTTACGGATGTCGCGTTGGCGTGTTTCAGCGTGTTGTTAAGCGCTTCTTGAACGATGGCGTAGAGCCCTTCCTGATACGCTTGCGACAATGGCGGAAGGAGATCCACTAATAACTGCGTCTTGACGCCGGCACGCCCTTCTACGGAGTCAAGTCGTAACTGCAGGGCGCCGATCAGTCCCTCTTGGTCCAGTTCCGGCGGGCGAAGCTCATAGAGCAGCAAGCGCAGTTCTTTTAGAGCTTGCCGGGCGGTTTCTTCGAGACGGGTCAGGTATCCTTCGCCCTGTTCGGTGTTGCTTAGCCGGTAGGCGTCTTTTCCAGCGCGAGCGAAGAGGTTGATGCTGTACATCAACTGTGTAACTGAATCGTGTAGTTCGCGAGCGAGGCGGCTGCGTTCTTCCAGCGTGGCCGCCTGCTCGGCCGCTTGACGCAAACGCGTGCTTTCAACGACGATGCCGATATGATCGGCAATGGCTGTCAAAAGGGTTAGCGGCTGCCTATCGGCTGCTGAGCTGTCTGCAGAATCCGTGTAGACGCTCAAGGCGCCCAATACGCTGGATCCGGTACGGATAGGCACGCCGAAATACCCTGCCTTCAAATCCGGGGCAGCGCGAGGGAGCAGCGCCAAATCGTCGGCTATTTTTTGATCGTGATTAATGATCCACTTGGCCAACTCATCTCCCCATTCGTGGGCATTATCCTCATTAACAAACCCGACTTGAGCAGCCAATGAAATAGGTGGCCCGGCTAAGTGAATGGCGCCACGGTGAAGCTGCGTTAACTCCAACACCGCTTCCAGCGCACGCGTCAAGATGGTTTCAAGAGCGAGCGATTTCCCGGCGAGTGCAGTCACTTTGTAGAGCCCGGCTAGTTCATTGTTGCGGCTCTGAACAAGTTCTCCAAGTTCCGTAGCCAGCTTGCGAATTTCTGCTTCGGCCTGACGGCGGTCAACGATCTCCGCTTCAAGCTTTTCATTTGCCGTGGCCAACTCAGCGGTGCGGCGCCTGACGCGCAGTTCCTGTTGTTCATTTGCTTCCTGGAGGGCGGCGGCCGTTTGCTGCCTGTCGTGAATTTCTATCCGCAGGCGTTCATTCTGGATCTGAAGCCGGGTTTGTAAATTACGAACGGCTAAATGTGTCTGGACGCGAGCGAGGACTTCCTCGATTTGAAAAGGTTTGGTAATGTAATCGGCCGCGCCTACCTCAAAGCCCTGTAACTTGTGAACGGTGTCGTTCAGGGCAGTCATGAAAATGATGGGTATGTATTTCGTTGCTTCATTCGCCTTTAACCGCCGGCACGTTTCGAACCCATCCATCCCCGGCATCAACACATCGAGCAGAATGATATCCGGCTTGAAATAAGCAACGCGTTTCAAGGCGGTTGGGCCATTTTGGGCCATCATAATTTCAAAACCCAGGCTCTCAAAATAGCTGTATAAAGTGTCGAGGTTCGCTGGGGTATCGTCGACTAATAGAATCGTGGGGTTCTGATAGTCTGTTGGGAATGAATTCTGAATGATTTTTGCTGCATTCATCGTCGTGAATCATCTCGCCGCCATCACGAAGACCGTCAACGGTGGGAAAGCCAGTTGGACTTGCGGGTGAGGATCTCCCCAAAATTATACTTCGCTCCCAAGTTAAATACATCTGTCTAACGAGATTGGCGTTTCTGAGGGGGGACCTGTCAAGAATGACAGGTGCTTTTTGCCGGATATGGCAGTGCAAACCCTTGATTTTGTCCCAGTGCTCACGCCAAGAAGAACTGGTAAGCTAGCAACAGCTTAACTCTACTGATTCCTAGGAGACCCGGTTGTGGTCAAGGATCTGTCTTTGAGCAATGTGCAGCCCAATCATGTTGAGAGAATCATTCTAGTGTTTTCTGCGGCCCCAGGAGCAGGTGGATAGTTCCGCCATGGTTGGCTTCGCAGGGTGGAAGCGCTGGAGAGGAAAATTTAGAGAGGCGAGGACAAGAGATGAGTGAACAGGCGCCAAGCACAGAGATTGATGCGGCAGAACAATTGAATCTGGGCGATAGAGTAAGAAAGATTCTCTCCGCACGGGAAACAGGGGTCTTTATCGCGCTGCTGCTCATGTGCCTTATTTTGTGGCAGACGACACCTTCCTTCCTAACGGTGCGTAATTTGCTCAATGTAGGACGACAGATTTCTTTATTGGGCATCATGGCCGTGGGCATGACTTTCGTGCTTATCGCCGCCGAGGTCGACCTTTCTGTTGGTTCTATTTATGCATTCTGCGGACTGATTGCTGGGATGTTCATTGTTGATGGGTGGAGCCTCGCCCCCGCTCTGATCGTGGGCTTGGGCGCCGGGATCGTTATCGGTTTCATCAATGGGTTTGTATCGACGTACGGCAGATTGCCCTCATTTATCACTACATTGGGTATGATGAGTGTGATTCGAGGCGCGGCGTTGGTGATCACCAATGGCCAGCCGGTCACGATCAATGATGCCTCCGGCGCTGATGCGGCGACGTTGGAGGCGTTTTACTATCTGGGACAAGGGCAGCTGTTCAACCTGATCCCCATGCAGCTGATTTTCTTCATTATTGTCTCCGTCGTTGGCTGGTTCTTGCTTTCAAGAACCACGTTTGGGTTCAAGATCTACGCGGTTGGCGGCAGCCCCAAGGCGGCGCGCGTTTCTGGCATCAAGGTCTACAACATCAAGATTTGGGCCTTTATCATCATGGGGTTCCTCAGTTCACTGGCAGGTATTTTGAGTTTGGCCTTTTTGCCCAGCGGCCAGGCCGGGCGCACGGGCGTGGGCCTGGAGTTAGATGTGATCGCGGCGGCCATTGTAGGTGGGTCGTCTCTAGGTGGCGGTGAAGGGACCATTCCAGGGACGATCCTTGGTGTATTTATCATTGGTGTTTTGCGCAATGGACTGGTTCTGCTGCGCATCTCGCCGTTCTGGCAAGAAGTGGTTATCGGGGCAATTATCATTCTTGCAGTAGGCCTCGATAAATGGACGAGCAGCCGCCGGGGCCGTTAAGGCATCACTGCGGCGAGGAGGTGCTAAATCGTATTTGAATCGTTTCTTATCGTTGTTGGTTAAGGAGTGAGTAAAGGTTCCTTTGACTGGAGATGTGTTCATAAAAATGAAGGAGAGAATTTGAAATGAAGCGATATCGTAGTGTATTGAGCCTGCTGTTAGTCTTGTTGGTTGCGGCATTTGTCATTAGTGCCTGTGGCGGCGCGGGCGCCCCCGCGGTTGATACGGCCGAGCAGCCTGTGGAAGAGCCGGCTGTGGAACCGGTTGAGGAGCCTGTGGAAGAGCCGGCCGAAGAACCCACGGAAGAACCTGTCGAAGAACCTACTGAAGAAGCGGTAGAAGAACCGGCCGAGGAGCCCATGGAAGAGCCGGTCAGTGAAGGTTTTGTGTTGGATCCGGACATCGCCGCCAACGTTGAGAGCGGTGAGACATTGAAGTTCTACGTTTCCTATCATGATGTATCGAACGAGTTCGCGCCATTCCTGAAGGCCGGCGTCGAGAATGCGGCGGCGGAACTGGGGGTGGAAGCGGAGTTCATCGGTCCGGTCGGCGCCGATGCGGAAGCGCAGCTGGCTGAGCTGGAGAGCCTGGTTGAGGCGGGTGCGGATGGCGTTGCTATCTCATCGGTGAGTACGGATGCGTTGGCGCCGTTCATCAACCGCCTGATCGAACAGGGGATTCCAGTTGTTACCTACAATACGGACAATCCCGACAGCAACCGCCTGGCCTTTGCCGGACAGGATCTGGTCACCTCGGGCTACGAAGCGGCGAAAGTGTTGGCTGAACTCTTGGACGGCGAAGGGGACGTGATCATCACGACGCTCGACGCGGCGGCGCAGTGGTCAATTGACCGTGAGACGGGTGCGCGCGAAGGGTTCGCAGAGTATCCGGGGATCAATGTCTTGACGACGGTGAATACGGGAACGGAACCGCAGGAGATCTATGCCAATGTCGAGAACGCGATGCTGGCCAATCCGACGGTAGCGGGCATCCTGTCGCTGGAATGCTGCTCGACGCCACCGGCAGGTGAGTATGTAAAGCGGAACGGATTGGGTGACGAGGTGACGGTGGTTGGGTTTGACGAACTGCCGGCCACTTTGGCGCTTATCGAGGAAGGGTTCATAGCCGGCAGCGTCAGCCAGGCGCCTGAGCGCCAGGGATTCGAAGCGGTTAACATGCTGTTTCAGTTCTTGAACGGGGAAACGTTGAGCGATGTTGACACGGGCATCGAGGTTATTGATCTTTCGAATCTCGCGAAGTTTCTTGGTGGTGAGGGAGAGATGGCAGAAGGCGAGATGGCCGGAACCTCCCTGGCTGACTTTGACCTGGATCCGGACATCGCCGCCAACGTTGAGAGCGGTGAGACATTGAAGTTCTATGTTTCCTATCATGATGTATCGAACGAGTTCGCGCCATTCCTGAAGGCCGGCGTCGAGAATGCGGCGGCGGAACTGGGGGTGGAAGCGGAGTTCATTGGCCCGGTCGGCGCCGATGCGGAAGCGCAGCTGGCTGAGCTGGAGAGCCTGGTTGAGGCGGGCGCGGATGGCGTTGCTATCTCATCGGTGAGTACGGATGCGTTGGCGCCGTTCATCAACCGCCTGATCGAACAGGGGATTCCAGTTGTTACCTACAATACGGACAATCCCGACAGCAACCGCCTGGCCTTTGCCGGACAGGATCTGGTCACCTCGGGCTACGAAGCGGCGAAAGTGTTGGCTGAACTCTTGGACGGCGAAGGGGACGTGATCATCACGACGCTCGACGCGGCGGCGCAGTGGTCAATTGACCGTGAGACGGGTGCGCGCGAAGGGTTCGCAGAGTATCCGGGGATCAATGTCTTGACGACGGTGAATACGGGAACGGAACCGCAGGAGATCTATGCCAATGTCGAGAACGCGATGCTGGCCAATCCGACGGTAGCGGGCATCCTGTCGCTGGAATGCTGCTCGACGCCACCGGCAGGTGAGTATGTAAAGCGGAACGGATTGGGTGACGAGGTGACGGTGGTTGGGTTTGACGAACTGCCGGCCACTTTGGCGCTTATCGAGGAAGGGTTCATAGCCGGCAGCGTCAGCCAGGCGCCTGAGCGCCAGGGATTCGAAGCGGTTAACATGCTGTTTCAGTTCTTGAACGGGGAAACGTTGAGCGATGTTGACACGGGCATCGAGGTTATTGATCTTTCGAATCTCGCAAAGTTTCTTGGTGAATAGTAAAGTATAGTTAGACATCTGTGTTGGTGGCGCAGCGGCCCGGCTGCGCCACCAATGCGGCAGCAATAAGGACAGATCTTCTCATGGTCGATAAGGATGATCCAATCATTCAGCTAAGCGGCATCAGCAAGCGATTCCCTGGCGTTCAGGCCCTTGATGAAGTAAGTCTTACGGTTAACCGGGGGGAGATACACGCGGTCGTTGGGGAGAATGGGGCAGGTAAGTCAACGTTGATGAATATCTTGGCCGGAGAGATTCATCCTGACGACGGTGTAATCATTTTTTCCGGCCGGCCCTGCCAGATTCCCGATCCTTTCGCATCACAACAAATGGGGATAAGCGTCGTCTATCAAGAGCTGGCGCTGTGCCCTAATTTGAATATTGCCGAGAATATTTCGCTGAATGCGGCAGCGGCATCCCGTTCGCTAGGCCTGGTCAATCGGAACGGCTTTGAGCGCACTGCCCGCCAGGTGCTCTCGCGCCTGGGCATGGAGGGCGTCGATTTGAAGCAGCCTGTGGGCCGTCTGACGGTGGCAGAGCAGCAAATGGTTGAAATCGCCAAGGCGATTTCGGGCGAGGTTAAGGTTCTGATCCTCGATGAGCCGAATTCAGCGCTGTCACAGGAAGAGACGGACCACCTTTTTGCGGTGCTGCGGCAGCTTCGCGCCGATGGTGTGGGAATCATTTATGTTTCTCATCGCTTGGAGGAGGTTCTCTCCATTTCAGACCGCATTACCATCTTGCGGGACGGGCAGTACATTGATACGGTACCTGCTGATGAAATCACGGTTGACGAGCTGATCGGGCGCATGGTCGGCCGTGCTGTAGATGACCTATACCAGCGGACCAGCAGTGCGAGCGTGCAGGACGAGGTACTTTTTGCAGTGAAGGCGTTGAGCAGTGAGGGTCAACTGGCGAATATCTCCTTTGACCTACATAAGGGTGAGATACTGGGGGTTGCGGGTCTGCCCGGCGCCGGGAAGGATGAACTGGTTGAATGCTGCTTCGGCCTGCGCAAACACAGCGGTGACATTGAAGTCTTGGGAAGGGTGGTGGAGATCAATTCTCCGGCGCAGGCGATAGAGCAAGCCCTGGCTTTCATTCCTGCAGACCGCCGCGAAGCGGGCGCGCTGTCCTTGATGGGTGTCAAGGAGAATATTGTCGCGGCAAATCTGGCTGAGGTGAGCAAGGCCGGGATGCTGAGCCGGCCGAGAATCGAGAGCGTCGGCCGGGACTATGTGGAGAAATTGGATATTCGTGTGGCGGGGCTCAATCAGAAAATGGCGACCTTGAGCGGCGGCAACCAGCAGAAAACGATCTTAGCGCGCAGCCTGGTTACTGACCCGGCGATTCTCATCCTGCATGAGCCCACACGCGGCATAGATGTTGGCGCCAAAGCGGAGATCTATGCAATTCTTCAGAACCTGGCGGCAGAAGGGGCGGGTGTGCTCGTTGTTTCCTCTGAGCTGCCGGAATTGATCGGGCAGTGTGATCGTATTCTGGTCATGCATGAGGGCCGGATCACGGGAGAGTTTGACCGCGCGGAAGCTGAGGAAGAGCCAATCTTGGCCTGCGCCATGGGCCAGAGCACGCACCTGAAGGATTAAGAATCGTAGGTCCCGGTAGTGGCGGGGCAGATGTCGCGGAGGAGGAAGTTGATGACACAACCGATAATCACAATTGTGGGAAGTTTCGCCGTGGGCATGACCTTGCGCACGAGCCGCATGCCCGTATTCGGAGAGACGCTGCTGGGCTCCGACTTTGATATGGGGCCGGGCGGCAAAGGGTCCAACCAGGCGGTGGGCACGGCGCGCCTGGGCGCGAAATCCTATTTCGCAGGCATTATCGGCGATGATAAGCTGGGCGAGATCGCCACCGATCTCTATGCGGCCGAGGGGGTTGACACCAGCTATCTGCGGGTCAGCGAGGAGAGGGCGACGGGGGTTGGTTTCATCATCCTCAATCAAGCGGGTGAAAATGGCATCATATTGGATATGTCGGCCAATGAATTGATGGACGCCGCCTTCGCGGAGAGCGTCGAAGAACAGATCGCCGGCAGCGACGTGGTCATGTCCGTGCTTGAGATCCCGGCGGCAGCGGCCGTACGGGCCATGGAACTCGGTAAAAAGCATGGGGTGAAAACGATTTTGAACCCGGCGCCGGCGCAGCCGCTGCCGCCCGAGGTATTTAAGAACATCGATTATCTCACGCCCAATGAGACTGAACTGCGTATTCTGCTCGATTTGCCGCCGGATGATGAGACGCCGACGGCCGAATTAGCGAAGCAGCTGCGCAGCTTCGGGGTTGGTAATCTGATTGTGACGATGGGCGAAGAAGGGGCGCTTGTTTTGACGGAGTCCGGCATGGAGAATGTGCCCGGTCTGACCGTGAACGTGGTGGATTCAACGGGCGCGGGGGATGCGTTTAATTCCGGGCTGGCCGTGGCTCTGGCGGCGGGGAAGCCGCTCCTGGAGGCGGTGCAGTACGCGAACTGCGCCGGGGCTATCGCCTGCACGCGGCTGGGTGTCATTCCCTCGCTGGGAACGAGCGAGCAGGTGGCGGCGCTGCATGCCCAACAGTATGGATAGAGTGAACTGAATAGGAGATAAAAGCGAATGAAACGTGGCAAACTGTTAAACGCGGAGCTTAATCACGCGATTGCGTCCATGGGGCACGGCGATTTGATGATCGTCTGTGATGCGGGTTTCCCGATCCCCAGCGACGCCTGGCGCATCGATCTGGCGATTGTGCAGGATGTGCCCGATCTGGAGACGGTGCTCACGGCGATCAATGAGGCCTTTATCCCGGAGACTGTCTCTTACGCGGCGGAGATGGCGGAAAACAACCCGCCGCTGCTGGAGACGGTGCAGAAGCTCTTCGCCGCCAGCGAGCACGTGCCCATTGCGCACCAGCAGATCCTGTCGGAAATGGCGGCCAAGGCAAAGGTCATTGTGCGCACGGGGGCCTTTGATCCCTGGGGCAATATCTTGCTTTATTCCGGGGTTGACGCGCCTATCTGGTTCAGCAAGCCGGGCCTTGTGGTGCCGGAGGTATACCAGGAGATCGTCAAGCGTATGCAGGAGAACGACGAATAAGCGTGCCGCCGGCCGCTTTCAGCCGGCCTGATCGGCGGCGAAATCAATCTCGGCGACGGAGGCGGTGCGGCTGCTGCGTCCCGGGTAGCTGACCCAGGTCATGACGATGTTCAGATCGCGCACGATGTCGGCCGCTGCGATGGTTGTGCCGTCCGCAAACTCGACTGTCTCCGTGGTGTGCGCATCTTTGAGCAGGGTGAGGTCGTAGCCGCGATCGAGGGCGCCGTAGGCGGTGGCGCGCACGCACCAGTTGGTGGCCGCGCCGGCAAGGACGACGTGGGCCGCGCCCAGATCGGCCAGGGTCTCCTCCAACGTCGTTTCTTCGAAGGAGGAGTTGTACTGCTTGTGGATGTGCAGCTCGCCTTCCGCGGGTGACAGCGCGGGAGCGAGCTGCCACGCGGGGCTGCCGTGGAGCAGTTCTTGGTCTGCATGCTGGACCCAAATCACGGGCACGCCCCCCGCCCGCGCCTTTTCCACGGCACGGCCGATATTGTGGATAATGCGCTCCGCGTCCCATGTCTCCTGCATCACGCCCACCTGGGCGTCAACAACCAGGAGGACGCGCTTATGCCCTTCGCGTATTGTGGCCATTGTGATCTCCTCAGTTTGCTTTGAGGTGCTATTGTTGCATAGGATGGGGGAGTGGGTCAACGGCCGTTCCTTGCTGCCGAAGCAAGCGCCTTAGGCGACTGCTTTCCGACATTTCTTCCCCGGCATGACATTTTTGCGCACAGTTCATGACGTTTAGCACCTGACGAAAACCCGGACTTTCTTGTAACATTGAGGATATCCGTCGCGATCAGGTCTGATTGCTTCTAATGTATATTAGACGCCATAAACAGCGTCTTTTCGCGCTTTTATTTCCTGATAATGGGGATAATAACCAGTGTTAGACGCAATTAACATTGCACTCTCTATTTTTTGGATGCTAACTCATGACTTTCGTCACTAGACCTTTTCCCAACATGCATCCTATAATCGCGATCCTCTCACGATTGTATTGAATGAAGCTAGTTCAAGGTAATTTCTATGGACTCCAGTCGCCGTATTTATGCACTAGTTTTGCTCTTCCCTACAAGGATCATTACATTGGATGGTATTCCTGTTCACGTATTGATCGAAACGCTGTCAGCGGATTGCGAAAGCTTCCAGTCGAGTTGAGTGCCTCATGGATATGAAGTATAGAGCTAGCCTGTTGGGTATAGTGCTTGGACTAATGATCACATCCCTTGTTTTTGACAACTGGGCAGCAATCGATAGCAGCGTCAAATTCAGGTTCTCGAAACATATTCGGGGCGACTGGGGCTATAAAAATTGCGCAGAGCTATGGCCCGATAATAAAAAGCGGGGTTCAACTAGAGAAAGTCTTATCACAGAGCAATGCAGAGAACGTGGAGTTTGTAGGTCAGATCGGTGGGCCTCTATATGCTGTGGAAGTAGCTGGCAATTATGCCTATGTAGGTGAGGGAAATCGACTGGCGGTGCTTGACATATCAAATCCTAGCTCACCAATTGTGGTTAACAAGACTAGCTTGTTTCCAGATACTGTACATGATGTAGTTTTGCAAAACAATTATGTTTTTGTTGCCGCTGGAGATTCCGGCTTACACATCATTAACGTCTCCGATCCAGAAATTCCTATAGAGGTCGGATAGTTTTCAGACCTTGGGGAGGTCTATGATGTAGCCGTGTATGGCAGCTTTGCGTACCTTGCTGATTATGATAACGGCCTCCGCATAATCGATCTCTCAAATATTAACGAGCCAGCCGAAACGGGTTTTTTTGAGCTGCCACGGGCCTCGGGAGTCGATGTGCAAGGCGGCTTTGTCTATGTTGGTGACAAATACAGTGACAATTTACACATCATTGACATTTCTGACCCAACTGATCCGACTGAAGTTGGGTCTATTGCTACTGGCGCCAGTGGTCCTAACGATCTCTTTGCAATCGAAAACCTGGTCTATGCTGCTACCTCTAGTCAGATTTTGGTTATTGACATCTCAAACCCGTCAAGTCCTTCAAGGATAGATTCGCTCTCAACAGGGTATACTACTTATGCCGTAAAGGTATTCAAAAGCTTTGCCTATGCAGCCAGTTCTAAAGGGTTAAAAATAATCGACGTTTCCGACCCGGCCAACATGCAAATAGTGGAGACCTATGAAGTGGCCGGCTCCGCAATCGCCGTGGATGGAAATGTCGCATATTTTGGCAACGGGAATAGCAGCCTCCATATTATCGATACCAGAGATCCGGCCCACCCTATTCGGAAAGGTATTTATCATACCCCTTATAATGTTAAGGATGTGGCTGTTGCTGGATCTAGTGCATATGTCATAGATAGTGAGGGCTTGAGTATTCTAAATGTTGCAGATCCTACATTCCCATCTGAGATAGCGCACTATGGTTTCGAACACGCTCAAGACATTACAACTGCAGGTAATCATGCTTATATAGCCGCTGGGCAACTTGGATTATTGATTATAGATGTTACAAATCCCCTAAATCCCATCGAGGTAAATCGCTACGCTGATGCAGGTGGGTATATGACGGATGTTACGGTTGAGGGCACATATGCTTATGTTGTAGATTCAAATAGCAACAAGCTAATAGTGCTAGACATCACTAACCCGGAGGACCCAAAAAAAGGGGAGCCTTCGAATCAAGCTATCGTTTGAATGGTGTGGATATTGCGGGTAACTATGCATATCTAGCTGCTGGGAATGCAGGGCTGCTCGTTGTCGATATTACTAATCCGGAGAAACCGATCGAGGCTGGTTTCTCGGAAACCCTAGGTAATCCTTATTACGTTGAAGTAGCTAATGGGTATGCTTACGTCCTTGGAATTTTCCGACTTGAAATAATCGATGTAAACGATCCAGAAAAACCTGTAAGGGTCGGAGCTGCCGGTTCATTTGGCGCGAACACGCATGGGTTAGCTGTGAGTGGCAAAAATGCCTACATAGGTGTCGGCAGTCCTGGTCTTTATATTGTTGATATCGAGGAGCCGACAAATCCTCAAGTTGCTGGTTTCTATGATACTCATGGTTTAGCACAAGGCTCCGACATAGTAAGCGATCGTATCTATCTGGCTGATGGACTCGGCGGAGTGCTAATTCTCCGCGTTTCCGGGATCACACCTCCAAACAAAGGGTTTCTCGAGTTCCCTATAGACTACTCCGATTCCGACTTCGCTACAGTTGCTGGCCTATTCCAGATAGAGGGCGGCAAAATAATAACTCGGGTAGACCACGATCGGACGGGAAATAGGTATACCGCAGCTGATGGAGTTGGGCGTACAATTACCCCTCCACCTGATGATCCCACCTGGAAACACTACAACCATTGCCGAGATACCAAACACAATGCCTGTTATGACCAGGCAGATGCGCCGGATATTGTTGTTGACAGTGGCACACCAATACTCGCGGCTTTTGCCGGAAAGGTGGTTGGCTTAGTACCAGACTGTACTGAAGGAGGCCAAAAAAGCTGTAGTGGATTTGGCAACTACGTTTTGCTTGATCACGCAAACTGCTACCGAACACGATATTCTCATTTGAACACTACATCTGTTGTGTATGGGCAAACCGTGTCTACCGGTAAGATGGTTGGCTTGGCTGGAAGCACGGGCAAATCAACAGGGCCTCATCTTGATTTCCAAGTAAGATTCGATCCAAGTTGCAAGGACGGGAAGTGGCTGGAGGTTCTTCTGGGGTAATTGTGGATCCATATGGGTGGAATCCGTTTGATCCAAATCAATTGACCCACTAACTACCAATACTGAATATCTTTGGAAACACTCGCTAAGTCAAATCAAATCCCTTGGAAATGCCGGCGGATTGGTAAACAACACAAACAACAATTTTAGCCTAGACATTCCAGATGGCGGCTTAAGCGAAACGGTCTCTATTGAGAGCGGGTTCCGGTCAATACCCAGGTCACCCAGCCGCTGGTTGGTTTTCAATCGCAGCCGGTTATTGGTTCCGCGTTTTAGAATGGCTCAATCCGCTACAAACCTCACTACAAGCAAACCAATTCAATATACCAGCGGAGGTTAGAATTGCTTACGAAGAACCTAGTTTGGAACACATAGATGTATCAACAGCAACAATTCATCGTTGGGAAGATGAGCGCTCCGCATGGGTGCCTTTAAACACAATGCTCGACACCGAAAAAAAACTAGCCGCGGCTGAAACGCTAACCCATGGTATATTTAGCCTACAGGCCCTAGTGTTGTGTGGTGATATTAGCGAACCAAATGACGAGTGGAGTTCCGCTCATGTATTGGAGAATGACTACTCCGGTTCTTTTGATTCATCAAATGACGAAGATTGGTATGTCGTTGAACTTGCTGCAGGAAGAGCTTCAGCTGAGGTATCGATTTCTAATCTTGGTGGCGGTGTGAAAGCCGCGCTAGAGCTGTATACAAATGGGGTTGTTTATTTCGACAGTGATGACTCGTTCCTATCCTTTTCAGCCCCATCTGACCAAGGTGGGACATTCTATTTACGTGTGGTCCTGATCCAACGTCAAGTTTCGGCTGTGATTCATCCTACTTGCTCGAGTTCTTGCCTATTAAATCAGAAGCATATCAAACATACTTACCAACAGTAATCAGATGAGTAAAATGGCTCGATAGTGATTTGCCATGGCGCACAAGAATCATTTTCGGAACTGGTGATTATTTGGATAATTTCAAGGTAAAAAAGGAGCGGTAGTTAGTGAATCAAGACCAAGCACTCTCAAGGCTGTATCCCCTTTACCACGACGACTTTATGGGATTTAGTCGCACTTACCTGAGGGCGAATGAAAAGATTCTCGGTATTGCAAATTGTACTCGAATAGACCACATGGGTTACTTTGTGGTTACCCCACGTCGAAGTATTCTTGTATATGTCCAAGATCCAGCATGGTTTTTCAGAAGGAAAAGGATACGTTATGCAAAAACGCCAGGGGATATGGTTTTAGGATCGACAAGTTTCTACTGGTTCCCTGATCCTGATTCACCACTTAAAAAGAACGAGAAGGAGCATCGGAATGTTGTTGAAGCATCCAACGCCGCGTTACAGCGTGTAGAAACTGCTCCATACGCAATCAAGCATAAACAGCAGATCATTGAAGCTTCTACAAATTACACCCCACGGGGGTGGTTATTGGGGCGCATTCTCACATATGGCATTTGAAGTCGACGCAGGAGAAGAAATCTACACACTTTTAGTGAAGATCATACGCAGGGAGATAACAAGTACAGAACCTCCGCAAGATCATAATTTAGCCAGCGAACTGGAGCGCCTGTCTAATCTTCACCAAAACGGACTTCTTTCCAGCGAGCAATTTGAGGCAGCAAAACGCAAGCTGCTCAATCTGTGATTCACACAACAACAGGTTACATTGAGTTGCGGTATCAACTCAATGTAAGGATCATTTTCAGAACTCATATGCACAAGCACTGGGCTCGATTTATAGCAGCTGGTGTTTAGCGAATGTTTTGCAACAAATATTGGGGTCACAGAAATGCTTTTTCCGCCTGAAGGATTTGAAGCTCAAAAAAGGATGAAGAAGTATGAAAGGCTGGCGAAGCACGACAAGTCAACAGCGCGTTACCTCCAAATTAACAGAAAAACCGAGCGACTTGACGAATGGTTAGATACCCATATATCAAAACCGCTCGAGGCCAACGCTCCCCGCATACTAATCATTGCTGCTTTTGTAATGATTGCCCTGGCTGGTTTTAGTTTGCTAGGCGTTCCGGACAACGAGCTAGATAGCATTCATCTGATTCTCAAGAATATTGGCCCGGAAATGGCCGGTATCGTCATCGGTGTAGTAACTATCGATTATTTGAACGAAAGGCGACAGATCGAGCAACTGAAACAGCAATTGATCCGTCAGATGGGTAGCCCCATTCGGGATGTTGCCATCCCGCGGTAAGAGAATTGCGGTATCATGGATGGCTCGAAGATGGTTCTCTGGAAGATGTTTGGCTGTTTAAAGCCAATTTGCAAGGCGCTGATTTAAAAGGAGCAAATCTGCAAGGGGCCGCGCTTGATGGAGCCAATATGATTGGCGTCTCTCTAATTGGAGCCAATCTTAATCATGCTACCCTCCAGGGGGCTTATTTGCAGGGATCAAAGCTTCACGAAATCAAACTGCGCGGCGCCAATCTTGAAGAGGTTAAACTACAGAGTTCTTGGCTGAACGAGGCCGATTTACAATATGCCAACCTTTGGGGGATAAACCTGCAGAAATTCTTGGCTTGGTGGAGCTGAACCTGCGAGATGCTGGGCTAAGTGATGCCGTACTGCAAGGTGCTTAGTTAGAGGAGCGGCCGATCTACAGGGTGCCAGGTTACTTGAAACCAATCTCCAGGACGCTGACCTGAAAGGGGCGAACTTGCAAGACGCTCGGCTAGATGATGCCAATATACAAGGGGTCGATCTAAGATGGGCTAACCTAAAGGGAACTTCTCTATGTCGCATTCGCGGTTTCGATTGGACCAACCAAGTTTTTGCCCACGATCAACTGAAATCTATTGTTGTGGATCAACGATGGTTTCGATGGAAACGAACTGAGCAGAATGCCCCCACCAGGGCTCTTGAAAATAATGCGTATGGCTGTCTATATCGATGGGCCCGATAAAGTTCGAACCCAAAATCCTTACCTAATTTCGCGCGACAAAAGCCCACGTTGAGTTCAGCCTTCCATAATCTATAGCGCACAACAATTATTACACGCAGTTGGGTGGGCTGTGGCTGGCAGGCTTACGGCCGTTTCCATAGGGTTAGTATCGCTTCCCCGCACACAACAAATCATCTATTATCTACGTATAGATAAGCAGCGGCATGGTGCTGCTTGTTGTCTCTTGTTCTCGCTAACGAGCCTGGCGGCGTTGGGCCGCGGCTTATGGAGGTGTTTGGTTATGTTTTCGGTAACGGCCGGCATTTTGCTGGGCATTGTCCTCTGGTTTTTTGTGCGCTATGTGCTGAGCGGTTTTTATACCGTGGACCAGAATGAGCGCGCGGTGAAGACGAGTTTCGGTAAGGCGCAGCGGCTTGGCGATTTGACGACGCTTGATGATCCGATTTCCGACCCGCTGAATAAGAAGGATCGCGAACGGTATGAGTACCCGCAGGTGGTGGTGATCATGCCCGGCGGGCCCTATTTCCGCTGGCCGTGGCAGCAGGTGCATAAGGTGTCCGTGGCCACGGAGACGATCAATATGGCTTTCGATCCGGAGACGCCCAGCGCTAACAAGAACGGCACGGAACTGGACGCGGTGACGAAGGACCAGTTGAATATCGGCATCATGGGCCAGATTCGCTACCGGCCCGCGGAACGGAATTTGTATGCTTATCTCTTCGGCGTGAAGAACCCGATCGTGCATGTGATGGGCTATTTCATCGCCATTCTGCGCCAACGCATCGCCAGCTTTGAAGCGCCGACCGGGACCGCGGATATTATTGATATTGATGAGATGGACGCGGGCCTGTTTGCCGGGGTGTCGATCAATGACCTGCGCAAGAACCTGGATGCGATCAATGATTTTATGGAAGAGGAGTGTGCTTCCTCGGCGGCGCGCTACGGCGTGGAGCTGGATGCGTCCTTGATCACGAGCATCGATCCCCCGCCGCAGGTGGAGTCGGCGCTGGCGGCGATTAATACGGCGCACAATGAAGTGCACGCTGATATCAGCCTGGCGAAGGCGGAAGCGGACCAGACGATTGAGCAGTCGAAGCGGGCGGTGGAGATCGAAACATTGAAGGCGGAGGCGGAAGTGGAGCCGCTGCTGTCGATGACGGAGCAGCTGCGTATCTTGCAGGCCAATGGGCCGGCGGCGCTGGCCGCTTACCTGCGCAATGTGCGCCTGGCCCTGTATGAAAAGGCGCAGCACGCGATTTTGGAGGTGGAAGAATGACCGGTTTCGTTTACTTCTTGGCAGCGTTGGTCATTACGTTTGTTGTTTTTATGCTTCTGGAGCCGATGTTTCGCGCTGTGCTGCGCCTTTTCGGTGTCTATGACATCGTGGAGGAAGGGACGGCGCATGTCTATATCCTCTTCGGCAAGGTGGCTCTGGTTGTAGAAGAGCCGGGCCTGCAGCTGTTATGGCTGAAGATAGGGCTGAAGGCTTTTGTGATCCGTTGGTTGGGCGACCGGCATGTGCTGGATACGCGCCTTGACCAGCGCTACCAGCGCAGCTTGCCCGTGAATTCGGAAGAGGGGGCGCCGATGGGCATTGGCGTCTGGTACGAGATGAAGGTCAGCGACCCGGTTGCCTACCTGTTTAAGAATGTCGATCCGCGCGGGTCGTTGGCGGCCAATGTGAGCAGCGCCACGGTGCGCACGCTGAGCAATATGCCCCTGGATGATATGTTGGAGACGCGGCATGTGATGAGCCGCGCGGTGCGCGCCGAGGTGTCGCCTAAATCGGAAGAGTGGGGCTATAGACTGGGCTCGGTTTATGTGCGTAAGGTGCATTTCCGCGACGTGAATATGATCAGGCAGATCGAAGAGAAGGTGGTCAACCGCCTGCGCCAGGTGACCTCGGCGATTCGGCAGGACGGGGCCAACCGCGTCAGCCTGATTACGAGCGCGGCCGACCGCAAAGCGGCGGTGGAGTTTGCGCGCGCGGAAGCGATGCGGCCTAAGATCGTCGGTGAAGCTTTGCAAAAGATCGCCGCCGATCCGGAAACGGCCGATGCGTTGTTTAAGATCCTGGAGATCGAGAACTTGATGGAAGGGGATACGCGGATCACGCTTTTGCCCAAGGACAATGCCCTGATGACCCAACTCGTGGGCGCGGAGACGGCGGTGGAGACGATCTATGATGGGGATGGTAGTGGGCAATAACTAACAGTCAATTGATAATCATTAACCGTAGGGGCGCTTCGCGAAGCGCCCCTATGTTTTTATGATACGGCACGTAAGGAGACGAGATGCGTGATCCAGAGCAGTATGCGGCGATTGTGGCGGAGTCGGCCGCTTTTGATATGGCGTCGGATAAGAAGACGGGGCAGTGGCTGCGGGCGCTGGCGGCGAGCAAGGGGAACGGCCGTTTCCTGGACCTGGGGACGGGCACCGGCCTGTCCGCCTGCTGGATCCTGGATGGGATGGATGCGCGCTCTACACTGCTGACGGTGGACAATGATCCTGCGCTGACGGCCGTGGCGCGCCGGCATCTGGGCCATGATCCACGCCTTGAGTTCCTGCTGGAAGATGGGGAAGCGACCCTGCGCAGGCTTGGCGCGCAGGGGGTGAAGTTCGACTTTATCTTTGCCGACACGTGGCCGGGAAAGATCTTTCAGCGCGATCTGGCCTTGAATTTGCTGGCCGATCATGGTCTTTATTTGGTTGACGATATGATGCCGGGGGCGGACTGGTCAAGCGAGCACGCGGCGATTATCGCGGAGCTGGCTGTTGACTTGAACAGCCGCGACTTTTTGACCTGCGTGCAGCTCTATGATTCAACTGGGCTGATGATGTGCACGAGGCGGCCCCGCGCGTAACGGCTGGTTGGAGAGGGGCAGCGTGACCTGGGTTACGCTGCCGGCGTGGCGCGCGCCCGGGGTGTTTAGATGAAGGGTGTCTGGTTCGTGGGTAATGAGCAGCAGGCTGCGGCCGTTTTCTACAAGCGACGCGATCGTTTTCATGATCGCCGCGGCCGTGGCCGGATCGAGATGCGCCGTGGGCTCGTCGAGGAGCAGGATGGGGGCGCGGCGCAGCAGGGCGCGGGCGATGGCCACGCGCTGCCTCTCGCCGCCGCTGATGGCCATGCCTAACATGCCCACCTGCGTCTCGTAGCCCTGCGGCAGGGCGGTGATGAAGTCGTGCAGCTGCGCCTGGCGAGCGGCCGTTTCGATCTCCTGACGCGTGGCTTGCGGGCGCGCGATGCGCAGGTTGTCGTAGAGGGTGGTGTTGAATAGATAGGGGCGCTGGTCGACGACGCCGAAGCAGGCGCGCACGGCGTCGGGGGCGCAGCGGCGCAGGGGACGGCCGTCGAGCAAGATCTCCCCTTCCTCATATTCCCAAAAACGGAGCAGGAGGTTGGCCAGCGTGCTCTTGCCGGCGCCGCTGCGTCCGCTGAGGATGAGTTTGCCGCCGGGGGGCAGGTCGAAGCTCACGCCGCGCAGCACCCAGGGGGCGCCGGGCTGGTAGCGAAAGCCGAGGTCGCGCACAGAGAGCGCCGGCCCTGGGCCGGCGCCGCTTGTTTTGGGGCGCGGGTGTTGGCCCTGGCCGCGCACCTGCCCAAATTCGCAGTGCGCAATGCCCAATCCTGCATCTATCTCCCCGTGCTCCCCCAGGTCGCCCGTGCGCGCTGCCTGCGGGGCCACATTGATGACGGCGAAGAGATCTTGCGCCGCGGCGACGCTGCCGGCCAGCACCTGCGCGGCGAGGGGCAGCGGCTGCACCAGCTCGAAGCCGGCCACGGCGGACAGGGTGAGGGTGGCCAGGAACACGGCGTCGATATGGCCGGTTGTGCTGAGTGGGATGGCGAGCCAGAGCACGAGCCACATGGCGCTGTAGGTCAGGAGCTCGCCGAGACCGCTGTAGAGGCCGGTGATGCGGGCCGCGCGGCGCTGCAGCGCCGACAGCTGTGCGCCCTGCTCGTGCACGGCCGTTTGCCAGTCAGGGGCACGGCCGTAGGCGACGAGATCGGCCATGCCCTGGATGCCTTCCACCAGCCGCGCCTGCAGCTGGGCACGCGTCCGCGCGAGCAGCGCGGCATCGCGCTTCGCCAGCGTGTGCACCAGCCAGGGCAGCGCGACCCCATATAGAAGGAAGAAGAGGAGCATGACGAGGGCCAGCTGCGGGGCGAAGGCGCCGAAGAAGAGAAGGACACCGGCCCCGGCGACGAGGGCCACGAGCAGGGGGTTGAGGGCGCGCACGTAAAAATCTTGCAGCGCCTGGATGTCGCCTACGATATGGGCCAACAGCTCGCCGCTGCCCTGATCCTGCAGGCGCGCCGGGGCCAGGGGTTCCAGGGCGGTGTAGAACCAGACACGTATTTCGGCGAGGACGCGGAAGGTGACATCATGGGAGACGAGGCGCTCCAGGTAGCGCAGGACGCCGCGCGAGAGGCCGAAAGCGCGCACGCCGACGATGGCCACGCTGAGGTCGGCGATGGAGGGCTGCAGGGCGGCGGCGCTGATGAGGTAGGCCGAGGTGGCCAGGAGGGCGACGCCGCTGCCGATGGTCAATGCGCCGAGGAGGACGGCAAGCGCGATGCGCGCTGTGTAGGGTTTGAGGAAGCTCAGTAAGCGGCGCAGGGTTGACTGTGCGGAGGGCCGAGGGGGCGATGAAATCGGGAAGTGGGGATTGGGAAGCGGGGATTGGGGCGTGGGAAATGAGAATTGAGAATCAGGGATATCGTGTTGATCAGTGATGGTTGATCGTTGGTGGCTGGCTGCTATTTTTCCGTTTTCGAGGCGAATGATCTGATCGGCCGTTTCCATGGTCCGGCGGCGGTGGGCGATGACGAGCACGGTGCGCCCGGCCATCAGGGTCCGCGTGGCTTCTTGCAGCTCTGCTTCTGTCTGCGCGTCGAGGTGCGCGGCCGGTTCATCGAGGATGAGCAGCGGGGCGTCTTTGAGAAAAGCGCGCGCCAGGGCGAGGCGCTGAACCTGGCCGCCGCTGAGGCGCAGGCCGCGTTCGCCTACCTCTGTTTCATAGCCCGCGGGCAAGGTGCGGATGAAATCATGTAGGTGGGCCAGCCGCGCGGCGGCCGTTAGCTCGTCCATGGAGGCGCCGGGGCGCGCCAGGCGAATATTGCCGGCGATGCTGCCCTGGAAGAGGGCGGGCGACTGGGGCACCCAGGCGATCTGCGCGCGCCACTGCGCGGCATCGATGGTGGCCAGGTCCCGGCCGCCGACCCGTATTTGCCCGGCGTCGGGTTCGACGAAGCGCAGCAGCAGGGCGGCGAGCGTGCTCTTGCCGGCGCCGCTGGGCCCGGTGAGCGCGACCGTCTGCCCGGCCTCGATGGTGAGGGAGACGTCGTCCAGGGCGGGGCGCTCGCGATCAGGATAGGTGACGGAGATGTGCCGCAGATGGATCGCCGTCTCTCCGAGGGGCTCCGCGAGCGAGGGGGCGGGCCTCCGTTCGCTATTGCCAGCGGCCAGTTCCCCATTCGTCGTTTCGAGCATGGCGTAGATGCGCACGGCGGCGGCGGTGCCGGACATGCCGGCGTGAAAACGTTGGCCCAACTGGCGCAGGGGGAGGTAGAACTCGGGAGCGAGGATGAGGATGAAGAAGCCGAGTGCGAAGGTGAGATTCCCTGCCAGCAGGCGCAGGCCGATGGAGACGGCAATGATGGCGACGCTGAGCGTGGCCAGGAGTTCGAGCACGAGGGCGGAGAGGAAGGCGACGCGCAGGACGCTCATGGTCGTCTCGCGGAACTGGTCGCTGATGGCGGCGATATTGCGCGCCTGGCGCTTGCTCTGTCCCAACTGTTTGAGCGTGGTCAGGCCCTGCAGGATGTCCAGGAAATGGCCGCTCATGCGGCTGAGCTGCTTGAACTGGCGCTCGGTCAAGCGCTCCGCGGAACGGCCGATGAGGATCATGAAGAGGGGCATCAGCGGCGCGGTGAGCAGGAGGACGAGGCCGGAGAGCGGATCGGCGGGCAGGATGACGAGCAGGATGGTCAGCGGGATGAGGGCGGAGACGAAGAGCTGCGGCAGGTATTCGGCAAAGTAGGCTTCCAGGGATTCGATGCCCTCGGTGAGCACGGCCGTTTGTTCTCCTGTCTGCTCCCGCGCCCCGGCGAGCGGCCCCTGCGCCAGCAGGTGGGCGAAGAGTCTGTCGCGCAGGTCGAGCTTGATCAGGGCGGCGAGGCGATGAGCGGCTGTGTCACGCCCCCAGGTGAGCAGCGCGCGCAGAAAAATGACGCCCAGAAGCAGGAAAAGGAGGGTCCGGACCTCGCCAAGCCCTGGGGAGCGGGAAGCGCCGCCGAGAAAGACGCGATCGACGGATGCGCTGAGCAGATAGGCCTGGAGCACGATGACCAGGCCGCCGAGGGCGCTGAGGGCGATGGTCAGCCAGAGCCACTTGTTGTGACGCGCTTCCCGCCATAGGCTGCGGTCGATCATGCGCAGCTGCCAGCCGTCAGCTGAGCGCTGTTAATATTCCAGCGCCGATTCTTCCGTGATACGCCCGCGGAAGACCCAGAAGCTCCAGCCCTGGTAGAGAAGGACGACGGGCACGAAAAGGAGGGCGACGACGGTCATGACTCTCAGCGTATAGGCGCTGGAAGCGGCATTGTAAATGGTCAAGTTGTAAGCGGGATCGATGCTGGAGACCATCACAGCGGGATAGAGAATCAGGAAGGCGGTGGCGACGGTGACGAAAATCGTCAAGCCGGTCATGATGAAGGCCCAACCGGTCATCTTTTTGCGGATGAAATAGCCGGCCAACAGAAGGGCGGCGATGCCGGTCAGGGGCACCATGCCGGGGTTGACGCCCAGATGGAGCAGGATATCCGTGGAAAGGTAGGTGCCGGCCAGGGCGACGAGGACGAGCAGGACGGCCACCGGCCAGGCACGCGCAGGCTGCTTTGTGGCTGGCGGCGCGCAGATCCCCGGCGGTCTTGTTTTCCAGGAAGATGGCGCCGTGCAGCACGAAGAGGGCGACGGCCATGAGTCCCACGGAGAGGGCGTAAGGATTGAGCAAATTCCAGAAACCGCCGACATAGTTCATGTCGGCGTCAATAGGCATGCCGCGCAGCATGTTGGCGAAGGCCACACCGAGCAGCAGCGGAGGGACGAGACTGCCGATAAAGATGCACCAGTCCCACAAGGATCGCCAGCGGGGATGGAGATCTTTGCTGCGAAACTCAAAGGCGACGCCGCGCACGATAAGGGCCAGCAGGAGAAGGAAGAGAGGCAGGTAGAAGGCGCTGAACATGGTTGCGTACCATTCGGGAAAGGCGGCAAAGGTGGCGCCGCCGGCGGTGAGCAGCCACACTTCGTTGCCGTCCCAATGGGGGCCGATGGTGTTGATCATCATGCGCCGCGTCTTGTCCCGCTGCGCAGGAAGGCCCCGGCCCAGGAAGGGGAGGAGAATGCCGACGCCGAAATCAAAGCCTTCTAGAACGAAAAAGCCGATGTATAAGACCGCGATCAGGATAAACCATAGTGTGTTGAGATCCATGTGTCACCTCAGTCGGCTGACAGCTTTCGGCCGCCAGCCGTCAGCTAATTAATCTCCTACGAGAGCGATGGCGGGATCTGGGTCGCCTTGCAGTTCGCCGGCGCTTTCTGGCGCGGCGCCAAGGCGCGCATATTTGGCCAGAAGGTAAACGGTAGCCACCATCAGGGCAGCGTAGATTAAGGTATAGCCGGCCAGCGTCAGGGCGACGGACCAGGCGGGGACGGTGATGGAGACGCCGTCGGCGATTTTCATGAGGCCGTAGACGATCCAGGGAAAGCGGCCGAATTCGGTCAGGACCCAGCCGGCCGTGTTGGCGATATAGGGTAGGGGAATCAGCCAGATGAAGAGGCGCAGGAAGCGCGGCCCCTCTTCCAGCTGCTCACCCATGACGAGCAGCAAGGCGTAGGCGATGGCGGCGAGCATGGCAAAACCGGCGCCGACCATGACCCGGAAACTCCAATAGGTGATGAACACCGGCGGCACGTAATTATCGGGGCCATACTGCGCTTCGTACTCCGCCTGCAGATTGTTGATGCCCTGTACTTCCCCGTAGATCTGGTCGAGGGCCAGCAGGCTCAACAGGCCGGGAATGCGAATGGCGAAAACATCTTCGCGGTTTTCTGTGTCGCCGATGGTGAACAGGGAAAGCCCGGCGGGATCTTCCGTGTTCCACAGCGCTTCGGCAGAGGCGACTTTCATGGGCTGTGAATTAACCAGGTGCTGCATCTGGCTGTGGCCGGTCATGACCACGCCGACCGTGGCCAGGACGCCGAGGATGGCGGCAATTTGGAAGGAGCGGCTGTAGACCGCTTTTTCCTTGATGGGGCGCAGCAGGTGGTAGGTGCTGATGCCCAGCACAAAGAAGGCGGCCGTGGCCATGCCGCTGCTGATTACATGCGGGAACTGGGTCCAGATGTTGGGGTTGAAAACGACGGCGGCGAAATCGACCATTTCCGCGCGCCCTTCGTTGATCACGTAGCCGACCGGCTGCTGCATCCAGGAGTTGGCGATCAGGATCCACAGCGCGGAGAGATTGGAGGCGATGGCCACGATCCAGATGGCGAGCAGATGGACGCGCTTGCTGACGCGCTCCCAGCCGAAGATCCAGATGCCTAGGAAGGTGGATTCGAGGAAGAAGGCGAGCAGCGCTTCAATCGCCAGCGGCGCGCCGAAGATGTCGCCGACGAAGCGCGAGTATTCGGACCAGTTCATGCCGAACTGGAATTCCTGCACGATGCCCGTGACGACGCCCATGGCGAAGTTGATCACGAAGAGCTTGCCCCAAAATTTGGTCATCTTCAAATAGAGGTCGCGGCCGGTGCGCACGTAAAGCGTTTCCATGAGGGCGACGATAATGGAGAGTCCGAGGGTGAGGGGCACGAAGAAGAAGTGATAAATTGTGGTGACGGCGAATTGGGATCTGGCCAGCAAAAGCGCGTCCATAATGGTCTTCCCTTTGGCAGCCCCTTCCAGGAGAAAAGGGAAACGGCCGTTGGCTTATTTGAATCCGAAGAGGCGCCCCCAATTTGGCCGTGTCCTCAAAGGCAGATACTAGTCCGTTTTTAGGTAGTTAAATAGTGAAAGATGTCATATAGAAAAGAGGATGATTGTCATATGTGGGGCGCAGAAGGGCGCTATTCGCCCTTGTCCAGGGTCAGGTAGGGGTTCTTGCGACGTCTGCGGAAGAGCAGTAGAGCGAGGAGCGAACCGGCCAGCCCCAGAACGGCGAAGGGCGTCCAGCGGGGCGTGGCGATCAGAGGTTTTGGCAGTTCCGAAGGCGGCTCTGCGGCCGTGATCCAGGAGACGGCCGTGCTCTTGGCGCCGGTCATGACTGCTTCACTAAAATTGGCATCAGAGACGTTTGTGGCTATCCACAAGGTGTCGCGCAGATCCGCGCCTGTAAAATCGGCGCCGTCCAGGTTGGACATTTGAAATTTGGCCCCACGCAAATTGGCCCCGCGCAGGTCCGCAGCCCCCAAGTTTGACGTGGCGATGATGCCCTTTTCCAGCTGGGCGCCGCTGAGATCGACCCCCTCCATATTGGCGGCGAGGATAACGGCCGAGGATAAATTGGCGCCGCTGAGATGGAGATCGGGGGCGTTGAGCCCCATCAATCTGATGCCGGGAAGATCCAGGCCGCTCAAGTCTGCCCCGCTGAGATCGCGCTTGCGGCTGATCGCGGCCTGTACCTCTTCTGCTGATGTGAAGGGTTTGTTGTCGTCTTTGTTGCCCGTTGAATCGTTGTCCATCTGCCTATTATGCGTATGGGGTGGCTTTTGCGCCACTCGACCGGCAGTTTTTCCTGGGAGTAATCCCGGCATACTGCCTGCCCAAGAGGGGACTCCTGCCTCATGAAATGGGGGCCTGCTGCCGTTAAAGTGTAGGCATGAACGGAAAAACGATCCCTTTCACAGCCGCAAATGGTGCCGGCCGTGCGCAAAGCGATGGCCAGGGACGGGTGGCGGCGAGAGGCTGTCTGATTGGCATGCGGGTTGGCATTCTTGCCTTATGTGCTGTTCTGGGCCTGGCTCATCGCGGCCGGCGTCCTGTTAATGCGCCGCGCAGGGCAGGAGCGCCTGGCCGAAGCGACGCCTGGCGAAGCAGCCAGCGGTGAGGTTTGATTCCTGAAGCGCAAAAGGTGTTATAATATCCAGAAATGACCCCATTCTGTTGGCCTGAGAAACGAGATGATCTGGACGCCGGCACGGTTGCGTTGGGCGAAGCGGAGGCCGCCGGCAAGACGACTGCGCGCCTGGCCTGGGCGGCGGTGGCGTTGACGGCCGGCGGGATGAGCCCTTTGCAGCCCTGCCCGCGAATATCTACAACAAACTGCAGGTGGCCGACCGCGCACAGGCGGCAATTCGCGCCCGCGAAGCGGGACTTAGTTGATCTAGCGGCCCAGACCAAGAAGGGCCGTAACCAGGCGCAAGGGCAGGCGAATGATGCTCCGCGCCGAACCTGGGGATTGGGAATTGGCATCTTGTTGTTTGCTCAGGCGATGCTGGTGTGCCTCCTGCCGCCGCTTCTGAAGCCGTTGATTCGTCTGCTGCTGCTGCCATTCGTAATTGCTGTTCATTGTAGATCTCCTTTATTTTGGCCATTGTTATTGCGGACGATCGCTCGCTGTAGAACAGTATCCAAAATGCTCATTGACAAAGCGTCACCCAGCCGTTAACAAAGGAGTGATTTCCGTCAGCAATTCAGCCGCCGCTGCTTCGGGCCACAAGATAGGGAAGCGCCATTCGAAAAAGGCCGGCATTCGCTAACCGGGGAAAAGCAGACCCAAATTAGCGCTGTTAACGATTCGGTGCAGGCTACCGTAGACAATTCGCCATCAACCGTAAACATTGCCCTAAATAGCAAGATTGTGCGCTAACATGGTCTTGATACGGTGCAAAGGAGCGTGACATGGAACAGCTTAGAATTACCTTATTTGGTTATCTGCGTGTCAAAGAAGGCGACAAAGAATTGACCTCATTTCGTACGCAGAAGGTCTTGGCTCTGCTAGCCATGCTTGCTGCTGAACGGGAAACCGCGCAGCGCAGAGAAGTGTTGATGACGCGCCTATGGCCAGGCATGCCCGATAGTTCCGCGCGACAAAATTTGCGGCAAGTTCTCTATCATTTGCGCCAGGCGCTTCCCGGCGTGCGGCGACGGTCAGAAGAGGACGGCGGGGAAAGTGTTCCCCTGGTCATTGCCAATCGCCAGACGATCCAGTTGAACCCGCAAGCGGATGTGGCTATCGATGTGGCGGCTTTTGAGGATCTGTTGGCCCAGAGCCAGGCGCACGAACATGTCGATTTGTTTTCCTGCTATACCTGCTACGAGACGCTTTCCTCGGCTGTGGAGCAGTATCAGGGCGATTTTCTAGCCGATTTCTATCTGGACGACAGCAACGACTTTGAAGCGTGGGCGGAAACGATGCGCCAAGCATACCGGCGCAAAGTTCTCGATGCCCTGGAAACCTTGACGATTATTGCTCTGCGGCGCCAGGCATTGCCTGAAGCGCGCACTTATGCGGAGCGGCAGTTGCAGCTGGATGATTTGCGTGAGAGCGCTTATCGTCAGCTTATGGAGATATTGGCTCGCGGGGGACGGCGCAGCGAGGCTCTGGCAGTTTATGAATCTTACCGCCGGCTGCTGGCTGAAGAATTGGGCATGATGCCGGCGGCGCGCACGACAGAACTTTACGAAACAATCCGGATCGGAGAGACGCACCTGGACGATCGCCCGGCGCAGGGGGTGCGCGGTTACGATCTGTTGGAAGAAATCGGCGCCGGCGCCTATGGGGAGATATTTCGGGCTATCCAGCCGGCAATTGGGCGCGAAGTGGCTGTGAAAGTAATCCGCCGCCGCTTCGCTAACGATCCCCAATTTATTCGTCGTTTTGAAACAGAAGCGCAGACTATTGCCCGCCTTGAACATCCGCACATTGTTCCGCTGTACGATTATTGGCGCGAGGCGGAGGGGGCGTTTCTGGTGATGCGTCTTTTACGGGGGGGCAATTTATCCGATGCGTTGGCGGATGGCCCGTGGGACCCAGAGCGCGCGCAGCAGTTGCTTGATCAAATTGCCGCCGCGCTGAACGCCGCCCACCGCCAGGGCATTGTCCATCGTGATATCAAACCGGGGAATATCCTTTTTGATGAAGAGGGCTACGCGTACCTTTCGGATTTCGGCATTGCGAAAGATACGGCAAAGAGCCAGCAGCTGATGATGGAAAGTGGTTTGTTGGGAACAGCGGATTATGTTTCTCCAGAACAACTTCAGGAAGGTGAGGTTACCCCGCAAACGGACATTTACAGCCTGGGCGCTGTTCTCTATGAGGTGTTGAGCGGCAAGAAGCCGTATCCTGAGAGGCAGCTGATGGCTGTACTGCAAGGACATCTTTCCGGTTCTTTTCCCTTGTTGAGCAGCACGCGTCCTGATTTGTCGTCTGAGATAGATGTGGTTATCCAGCGCGCTACCGCGCGCGAACCAGCGGATCGTTATGCGAGCGTGCTAGAGATGGCGGCCGCTTTTCGCGGCGTGGTGATCCGTGACAGCGCGGCAGAAACTGATTCCGGCAGGGCAAAAATTGTGTTGAGCCCTGCAGATGGAGAGATGATTAATCCGTACAAGGGCCTGCGCCCATACGAGGAAGCGGATGCGGGAGAGTTTTACGGCCGTGAGGCGCTTGTGGGGGAATTAGCGGCACGACTGGAGCGTGATCGTTTTCTGGCTGTCATTGGTCCCAGCGGCAGCGGTAAGTCGAGCGTCGTCAAAGCAGGCCTCATTCCCGCCCTTAGAAAGGGTGTGATAAGGGGATCAGACGTGTGGTACGTGGCCACGATGACGCCGGGAACGCATCCTCTGGAAGAGTTGGAACTGGCGTTGTGGCCTATCGCCGTTGATCCTCCGCTCAGCCTGGTTGAACCGATGGCCCTGGATACGCGGGGCATGCTGCGCACCATCCGGCGTATCTTGCCGGGCGAAGATGACGCGCAGCTGCTCCTGATCATTGACCAGTTTGAAGAGTTGTTTACGCTGGCCGGCGAGGAACAGCGCAGCCATTTTTTGGACAGCCTCTTGGAAGCGCTGGCGGATCCCGGCACTCCTTTGCGCGTGGTGGTCACGCTGCGCGCCGATTTCTATGATCGTCCTTTGCAATATGAAGCAGTCGCGGAGCTGTTTAAGGCGCACAGCGAACTGGTCCTGCCCTTGACGCGGGAGGAAGTACGGCAGGCGATTCAAGAACCAGCCAGACGCGCTGGTGTACGGTTTGAAGAGGGCGTTGTGACGGAGATAACGGCCGATGCCGGCGGCCAGCCGGGCAGCCTGCCCCTGATGCAGTACGCGCTGACAGAGTTGTTTGAGCAGCGCCAAGGTGCTGAAATGACGGTCGAGGCGTACCGGGAAATTGGCGGCGTATCCGGGGCGTTAGGGCGGCGAGCCGAGGAGATTTACCGGGGATTGGATGCGGAGGAACAGGAAGCGGCGCGACAGTTGTTTCTGCGCCTGGTCACGCTGGGAGATGGTGTTGAGGATACGCGGCGGCGGGCGCTGCGCGAGGAGCTTGAGGCGATCCCTGTTCAATTGGCAGCCGGCAGTGACCAGCCCGGGCGACGATCAAGTGTTAATGATCAACAACCAGTGGGGAAGGGTGAACAATTCGCGGTTCCCAATTCCAAATCGCAAATCGCGGCCGTACTTGATCGCTTTGGCCAGTACCGACTGCTGACTTTTGATCGCGACCCAGTGACGCGCGGGGCAACGGTGGAGGTGGCGCATGAGGCGCTGCTGCGTGAATGGCCGCAGCTGCAGGAGTGGCTGGAGGAGAGCCGCGCTGATATACGCCTGCAGCGTCTGTTGGCCACGGAAACGGCCGGCTGGAAAAAGAGCGGCGAGGATGCCGGCTATCTCCTGCGCGGCGCGCGGCTGGATCAGTATGATGGTTGGCTGGTGAAGACGAGCGTCAGTCTGACGGAAGAAGAAAAAAGGTTCCTGGCGGCCAGCTTCGCCGCCCGTGACGCGCGCCTGGGTGAGGAAGCGGTGCGGAGGCGGCGCGAGTTGGAAACAGCGCAGCAGTTGGCGGAGACAGAGCGACAGCGCGCTGAGGAAGGAGAAACGGCAGCGCGCGGCCTGCGCCGGCGCGCACTCTTGCTGAGCGGCGCCCTTGTCGTGGCCGCCGTGCTGGCCGCGGCGGCGTTTTTTGCCTGGCGGCAGGCCGGCAGGAACGCGACAACCGCCGAACGCAGCGCGCAGGAGTCGCAGAGCCTGGCCCTTGCTTCGGGTGCACGGGCGGCGCTGGCTGATGATGACACCGACCAGGCGCTGATGCTGGCCCTGGCCGCCAATGATGTTGACGATCCGCCGGCGGCGGCGCGGGAAGTGCTGTATGAAGCGGTGATGACGCCGGGTACGAAGCGGCGTATTGACGCCACCGCTGGCTGGCTTTGGGCAATGGATGTGCACGCGCCAAGCGGCCGTGTCGCGGCCGGTGGTGACGATGCGGTGATCACGGTTTGGGATATCGACAGCGGTGAGCAGCAGCGGGTTCTTTCCGGCGAGCACAGCGAATCGATCGGCGACTTGGTTTTTCTGCCGGATGGCGAGCGGCTGCTCTCCGGCGCGTATGATGATGCCCTCGTTTTATGGGATTTGGAGAGCGGGCAGGCGGTGCGGCGCATGGAAAACCCGAGCGGCGATGTCAATCTGCTGGATGTTTCGCCAGATGGGACGATGGCTATAGCAGGGACAGAAGGCGGCGTGGCCACATTGTGGGATTTAGACAGCGGTGAACTGCTTGCCGAACTGGTTCACAATCCTGAGGTGCAGGTGCTTCCTGTCGCTTTTGCCGAGGATGGGCGTCTGGTGGCCACCGGTTCTGAGGATGGATCCGTGATCATCTGGGATGTGGGCAAGCGTGAAGCGCTGCAGGAAATAGCGGTGATGGATGGGGTATTATTCGACGTTTCTTTCACTCCTGACGGGCAGACGCTTGCCGCCGGCGGCCAGGATAATGCTGTTCACCTGTATGATGTGCAAAGCGGCGAGGAGCTAGGGGCGCTCGGTGGACTTGCAGACTGGCTGTTCAACCTGGATTTCAGCGAGGATGGTGCGCAGTTGTTTGGCGCTTCAAGGGATGGGGCTGTGCTGTTGTGGGATATGGCAACGCAGCAGCTGCTGCGCACATATATTGGGAAAGATGGGCGCACATTGGATGTCCATGTGGTGGATGATGAGACGGTCGTTTCCAGCACCAGCAGCAGCACGCTGCGGGTCTGGGATCTGCCGGATCGCCGCCTGCAGGCGCTGTATGATGTTGGTGATTTCTTGGTCAGCGCGGCGTATCGCGCCGAGGATGGGCTGGTCGCGCTGGGTTTGAATCAGTCGATCCAGCTTCTTAATGCAGAGGGGGAGATCGTGGCCGAACTGGCCATGCCAGAAGGATCTGACCCGGTTCAGAATCGAGGAGATGTGACGGCGTTGGCTTTCGACCCCACAGGAGAACGACTGCTGGCGGCCAATGATGGCGGAGAATTGATTCTGTGGGACGCAGTCGCAGGAGAAGAGGTACGTCGCTTTGAAGGACATGAAAGCCGCATTCATGATCTTGCTTTCAGCCCCGACGGCCGAACTGTGCTTTCCGTCGCCGATGATCAGCGACTGACCTTGTGGGAAGTTGAGACAGGGGATAGATTGTTCTCCTATCAAAATCCGACTGATACGATCAACAGCGTGACCTTTGGGCCGAACGGAGAATCATTCGCTGCCGGCATGGGCACTTTTCGCTTTGCGGCAACAGAGATTGATCCGGAGGAAATAGATAACAGCATTCGTGTTTGGGATGCTGCCTCGGGTGAGGAGATAGCTCATTTGGAAGGGCATGAAGGGCCGGTGATCGCCCTGGCATTTAGTCCTGATGGCGACAGGCTGCTGTCGGGATCGCTTGACGCCACATTGCGCCTGTGGGACGTCGCCGGGGGCGAGGCGCTGCAGCGTTTTGATGGGCACACGAGCGGGGTGATGAGTCTTGATTTTGATGACGAAGGGCGTTTTGCGGTGTCCGGCGCACAAGATGGAACGGTCAATATTTGGGAGGCGGCAGCGGGCGATCTGCTGCGCCAAATAACTGGGCACGGAGGGCTTGTGCATACGACGCTCTTCATGCCGGATGGATTGGTGCTCTCTGCGGCAGAGGATGGTTTCGTCAAGTCGTGGGATCCGGCATTGGATGAGCAGCAGCTGCTGGCCTGGGCGCATGAGAATCGCTATATTCCTGAATTCTCCTGTGAGGAGCGTGCTCGTTATGAACCTGAGGGAAGCAGCGCGTGTATACCGGGCGCCAGCCGCTAACATGGATCTTGGAGCGATGCCTGGCGTAGGCGCGTTAGCTGAGCATAGCTTGTCGCCCAGCGAAGGGGCTTGTTAAAATAAGAGGGGAGCTGCACTATTTCAAAGAAGTAACTTATAACGACAAGGAGATAAACAAGTATGGGTATGCATCATGTACGGCACGCGAACGCACATTGGGAAGGAACGTTAAAAGATGGTGGTGGTTCGGTGAAGGTGGAAAGTGGGATATTCGAAGTCCCCTACACCTGGGCCGGCCGTTTTTCCGACGGTAAGGGCACCAATCCCGAAGAATTGGTCGGCGCGGCGCACGCTGGCTGCTATACGATGTTTGTTTCGGCCATCCTCACGAATAATGGCTACAATCCCACGAGCCTGGACACGCAGGCGGCCGTACACCTGGAAGACGGCCCGACGATCACCAAGATCGAGCTCAGCCTGGAGGCCGTGGTCGAGGGCTTGAGCGACGAAGATTTCCAGAAGTTCGCGGAGGAAGCCAAAGAGAAGTGTCCCGTATCCAAGGCCCTGGCCGGCGGACCGGAGATCGTGCTGACCGCCACGCTGCTTGATTGATTTGCCACGCGCCGGCGGCGCAGCAACGTAATAGAAATTCCGTAGGGGCGGTTCGCGAACCGCCCCTACTGTTTTCAGCGTCCCGCCGCTAACGGCCGTTCCCCAACCCTGCTTCGCGGGCGCGGATTACGGCCTGAATACGGTCGGCTACCTGCATCTTGCTAAAGATGTTTGAGAGGTGATTGCGCACTGTTTTGCTGCTGATTACCAGGTGGCCGGCTATCTCTTGATTACTTTTCCCCTGCGCCAGTAGATCGAGCACCTCAACTTCGCGCGCCGTTAATTCCGGAAATGCTTCGTGATGCGGCTGGGGCGTGTTGAACAGGGTGGACAGGCGGGCGGCGATGGCCGGGCCGAAGAGGGCCTCGCCGCGCGCCACGGCGTGTATCGTGCGCAGCATCTCTTCCTGGCCGGCCCCTTTGAGCACATAGCCGCGTGCGCCGGCGCGCATGGCCGCGAAAACGGAGTCGTCGTCTTCAAACATGGTGACGACGATGATGCCGATATGCGGGCTGGCGCTGATGATACGCCGCGTCGCTTCTATTCCGTTGAGACCGGGCATCTGGATATCCATAAGGATGATGTCCGGCTGCAGTTCTTCGGCCAGAGCAACGGTTGTTTGACCATCGGCCGCTTCTCCCACGACTTCTGTGTCCGCTCGCGAAGCGAACAGGGCGCGCAGCCCGTCGCGGAAGAGCGTGTGGTCATCGGCGATAAGAACACGAACGAGTTCAGAACTTGGAATTTGGAATTCGGAATTGGTCATGAAGGTTCCTGTCGACTGGTAAAGGGTAGGGTCACACGCACGGCCGTACCCGAACCGGGCTCGGACGTAATCGCGAACGTGCCGCCCAGCTCCTGGGCGCGCTCGCGCATGGAGGCCAGGCCCACGCCGGGCACGTAACTAGGGGGAAGGCCTGATCCATCATCGACGATCTCAATGCAAAGTTGATTTGGGGCGGGGGGCTGGTGACTGCCGGACGCGCCGCCCACGGGCGATGCGCAGTCCGCGATCCGCAGCTTTATAGCGCAGGTTTGCGCCCCGGCATGTTTCATCACATTGGTGACGGCCTCGCTGATGATGCGGTAGGTGGCTACTTCGACGGCGGCCGGCAGGGCGGGGAAATCGGCGCCGACATCTAATGTGATCGCGGCCGACGACGTTGTCTCTTGCTGGATAACGAATTCTTGTAAGGCGGAAAGAAGGCCCAACTGGTCCAGAGCCGACGGCCGCAGCCCATCGACAACGCGGCGAATCTCGGCGATCGCCTCCTGTGATTCTCGCTTGACTTCAGCCAGCAGCCCCTCGGCGGCCTGCGGATCGCCGGCCAGCAGGTTCTGCGCGGCGTCTATCTTGACATTGAGCGTCGCCAACTGCGGTCCCAGGCCGTCGTGCAGATCGCGCCGCAGGCGCAGCCGTTCCTCCTCACGAGCAGTGACCAGCCGCGCGCGGGAGCGCCGAAGCTGGTTGGTGATCTGGTAGGCGTATACGGCCGTGCCGGCCTGCCGGGCGACATTGCGCAGCAGGCGCTCCTCTTCGGCGGTAAAGGTCTCGCCGGCGGCGCGGGGCGCAACTAATAGATCGCCGACGGCCGCGCCCTGGTAGGCAAGGGGGAAGGCCAGCGTCTTTAGCGGCCGCTGCCCGTCGGCCGCGGAAACGGCGACGAGCTGCCGCCCTCCGGCATCACTAAGCGTCTCGATGGCGACATAGGGCAGTTTCAACGTTTCGGCGATGGTTTTGACCAGCGCGGGCAGCGTTTCCGCGGGCACGGCCATGTTTTCCAACTGCTGGCCCAGTTTGCTGAGGACGGCCAGGGGATCATCGCGATCGCCATACATTAGACGGTTGACGCCCTGCTGCAAGCGCTGGCGTAGAGGGTTGAAGAGCACGGCGATCAGTCCCGTGGCCAGGATGGAGAGCAGCAGACTGCTGCCGGATTGGAAGAGTCTGCCCAGAACGCCGACGACCAGCACATAGAGCAGTACCACAAGCGCCGTAAGACCGCCGAAGACGAGCGTGCGGTTAAGCACCAGGTCCATCTGCCACAGCCGGTCAACCAGTACGGCCACGGCCAGGGAGAGGGGTAGGGCGGCGTTAGCTATGAAAATAATCCCCAAAGTGGTTAAGGCCAGCAATGATTCGGGAATGCCCAGCCGGCCGGGAATACCGCCAATCCACAAGGCCGCCCAGAGAAAGAATAGGGCCTGCAGGACTAGGGCCAGCAGGACCCAGCGCGTCTGCCGCCTCTGCACGGTGTCCGATAGATAGCGGTAGCGGTAGAGCTGGCCGGTAGCGCCGGCCAGCATCACCGCCGCGATGGTGAAGATGAAAGCGCCATAGCCCCAGTCTTCGGGCCCTTCACCAGGGTTTAGCAGGCGGGAGATGGCGTAGCCCAGCGGCGGCGTGAGGAGGAATAAGGCGACCAGCGCGCCGCGCCAGCGCTGAGTTTGGGGCACAAAACGGCCGTCGGGGAAGATGAATAGGAACAGGATGCCCATGGCGATGCCCAGAAAGGATAAGGCCTCTATCAGCGGCGTGGGGTGCGTGCCCGGGCCGATGCCGAAGGGAATAATCAAGAGCATGTAGGCCACATAGAGCGCCATGCCATCGTCCCGCTTGCGCCGGAAAATATAGCCGGCGAGCAGCCAGCTTATGCCCAGCGTCCATAAACCGCCAAAGACGAGCAGGCGGGCGAAGCCGGCCGGGTCGACGTCGGGCAGGGCACGCAGGCTCTCCTGCACCAGCCATTCGCCCTGCATGTCGTTCACCAGGGCGCCGACCTCTAACAGACGCTGCAGGATCTGCCAGGCCAGCCCGACCAGGAGCAGCACCCAGATGCCTTGCAGTACGCGCATGGACCAGGCGACATCGCGCGCAGCGCCGGGCGCGCTGGAAGATAGGGACGAATCGCGAACCGTCCCTCCCTCCACGGGCAGCAGGCGGTCGGCCCAATGCTGCACCCGGCCGTGGGCGGGCCAGACGATGAGGACAGCGATGACCAGGGCCAGGGCGGGGATGAACCACTGCGCCTCCGCGGGCAGGACGGCCCCGGCCAGGCCGACGCCCAGGCCATAGAGGAGCAGGACGGCCGCCGTCAGCGCACCGTAGACCAGTGTGCGGTTGACCAGCGCGTCGACCTCCCACAGCCGGTAGCGCAGGACGGAGATGCCGATGGTCAGCGGGATGAGCGCGGCGACGATGAGAATGACATGCAGGGAGATGAAGTAGATCCAGGTATCGAATCTGAACGAGAACAGATCGGTGAGTAGAAACTGGATAACAGGCAGAAATGTGAAGATGACCAGGGCGGCGACCGTCAGGCGCGACTGCTGCCTCTGTAAATGATTGGCGTGCGCCTGACGGTAGACCTGGCTGGCGATGCCGGCTATGAACAAGGAGGCGATCAAGGTCAGGACGAGGGACCAAGCGATATCCTCAGGCAGCAGGTCGGTCGTGTATAAGAGAATGATAAAGAGAAGAACGAGAGCAACCGGCGCCCAGCGCAGCCATGCGGGCGTGAAACGGCCGTCTGGAAAGAGATAAAAGAGCAGGAGGAAGCAGAAGCCGAACAGCATGGGGGCCGCCCATTCAATGTCCGGGAAGATCTGTTCCAACTGTGCCGGAAAGCGCCAGAATTCGAGGTCGGTGCGAAAAACGAAGAGGTAGGACATCATCAACAGCGTGGCCGATACGAACAGGACCATCCAATCATCCGGTTTGCGCCAGGCGATGAAAACGGCCGTGATCCAGTAGACGGCGACGACGAGCATGCGCAGCAGGACGATGTAACTGACAAAAGCGCGGTAGTTGGGGAAGAAGGTCTCGGCTGCTCTGCGCGCCTGGAGGACGGACCACTCATAGTAGAGAATATCATTGAGCTTAAACGCATGCGGCAGGCTGGCGGCGAACATGCCGCCGACCAGCAGCGCGATCAGCAGCCAGGCAGCACGGGCTGACCACAGCGACCAGCGGTTCGTCAATTGCGTGGGTGGTGCAGGGATTGATGTCACCTTGATCATATTATAACTTCATTGTGCGTTGGTGGTAGGACGGGTATTCCTCCCGGATATTCTTCAGCGGGCTCAAGGCCAGCAGCACGCCGACGACCACGACCGCGCCGATAATGTGCATCATCACCAGGCTCCATTTGCTGAACTTTCGTCTCCGATGTTTTGATGGTGGGTGCCGCCATTCTTAAGGCGCTTCCACGCGGCAATTTCCCCGGAAACTGCCAGTTTCCGGGGAAATGGTAGGACGATTACGCGGCTACGGCCGTTTGCTGGCGGCCCAGCAGCCACACCGCGCCGAGGGCTGTAACGGCGCCGGCGATCAGGCCCGTCGCACTCATGGCGATCCATTCTCGTCCTTCGCCGCCAAGTGTGAAGCCAATGGAAAAAGCGAGGATAAAGGCGGCGATGTTGACCAGCGGCCAGGCGTTGGCCGGTACGCCTGCCTGCCGCAGCGCCAGCCACTGCCCGATCCCCAACGACAGGCCGACAATGATGCCCATAAGTAGGCCGGCGAGGCTCTCCGGCGCAGATTCCATATCAACCAGAGTAATGACCAGCCCAAAGCCCAGTGCGCCGCCGATGACGCCGCCAATGGCGCTGTAGGCGATCCATTTTGCAGCATCCACACCGCGGCCTCTAAGGATCAATCCCGTTCCGATGCTTGCGCCCAGGGCGAAGAGCGCGCCAAAGAGCGCCCCGGCGACCACCAAGGCGGCCGTTTCGCCAGCGACTTCCTCCACGACTTCGCCTACTGACCACATCGTGAAGAAGGCGGCCATGCCCAGGACGGTTACGCCAAGGACGCAGGCGATGAAGTATTGAATGCCAAAGGACCAGTCTAATTGTTTTTCGTTCATGTGATACCTCCAGATAAGGGTTGGTTTGATGCCCTTACTGTAAGGCGCCCGGCGTCCCGCTGTCATGGGCCGGCTGTCCCGAATCGGCCGGGAAATCAGCGGCGCTCCGCAGCAGCCAGGCCATCGCCATGCCTGTAACCAGCCCCACCACAAGCCCCATCGCGATCAAACTCAGCCAGTTGGGGAGCATCGAAAGAGCAAAATGTGTCCCGACGCCGAGCACGTAAGCGGCAAAGCTCACAAGCGGCCAAATCGCGGCCGGGTGATCCTGCTGCTTCAGAAGCTGCCACTGCACCAGGCCCATGGGCGCGCCCAGCATCGTGCCCACGAAGAGGGCTGATACGGCCGGCGAACTGATCCCCCTTGCAAAGTTGTCGATCAGGGAAACGCCGATGCTCATCGTCAGGGCTGCGGCCGCCGTGCTGAAGCCAATCCAGCGCACGGCCGAAATCCCGTAGCGCCGCAGCAGCAGCCCTGGCCCCAGGGCGCCGCCCAGGGCAAGCAGCCCCGCAAATACGGCCCCGGCCATGGGTACGCCAATCGCGTCGCTGGCGGGCCGGCTCACCGCCGCGCCCACCGCTTCGCCCAGCCGCCAGAGGGAACCATAAGTAGTTACCTCATGGACAACGGCCGCCTGCGCCAGCCGCCAGCGCAGCCAAAATGCGGCCAGACCGAAAACGACGATACCGGTGGCGCAGCTCGCTACCCACCTAAAAGTAAAATTCCAATCCACGAGCGCCTGTTCTTCTTTCATGTTGCTCCTGATCGTGGTCAAACTTAGTGATTAGATGTAGCAATATTTTACAGCGCGGCGCGTCCCGCTGTCATGGGTCGGCCGTCCTGTTAAGGCCCGGGCACTCCGCGGGCGCGCATTTTCCTGGAAGCTCTGAGTTGCCGGGAGATGGCTGCCACCCAGAACCCATGCAAGCCAAGCCACGTGTCAGGGCCTTACGGGCAAAGATTCTCGTGGTTCTGGGCGCAGTGCTCGACACGGCCGCCGGCCATCGTCAACCAGACGTCCATTTGCGGGATGTCTTGCGGGTCAACTGCCAGCGGGTTGGCGGAGAGGATGATCAGGTCGGCGTAGAAGCCGGGGGAGAGACGGCCGACTTCCTCATCGCGAAAGAGGGCATAGGCGGAATTAGTCGTCATCATCTGCAAGGCTTCTTCGGCGGTGACCGTATGCTGTTTGTGCCAGGGTAGGGCTTCGCAGATGCGGCCGTCCCGGCCGATCTCGTTGCGCGTGACCAGGCTGTAGAGGTCGTCCAGGGGGCGTACGCGGCCGAAGAAGGGATCGTCGCCGTGCCAGACCACGGGTAGGCCGGGATTGGCGTCCAGCAGGGCGCGCCAGGGCCATTCCCAGGTCTGGTAAGCCCCGAATGGCGGCGGGCCGAAGGGCTCGCAGAAGGCGTAGAGACCGAAGACGACGGGGATGATGCCTATTTCCCCGTAGCGCGGCAGCTGCTCCGGCCGGATCACCGAGTTATGCTCGATGCGGTGGCGGTAGGTGTTGGGACGGCCGTCCAGGGCCGCGGCTATGGCGTTTTGCGCCTGCTCGACGGCCCGGTCGCCGATGGCGTGAATGGCTACCTGGTAGCCCGCTTCCTGCGCCTCGCGCACCATGCCGTTCAGTCTTTCCTGCTCCAAGAAGAGGTCGCCAAAGCCTTCGCCGGGCGTAATCTCATAACTGATGGCCGGCTCCTTGCACGTACCGCCGTCGGTGAAGATCTTCACACCGCCGATGCGCAGCATCTCGCCGGGAGTGCGCGTTGGCGGATGTTCTCTGTACCAGTCGCGCTGCGGCTCGCCGCAGTTGTCGGTCATCACCAGATAGAGGCTGGCGCGCAGGCGCAGGGCGGGCTCGAAGGCGCGGATCTCTTTCAGGATGCGTTCGTCGACGTACATATTGCCGATGGTGGTGATGCCGTTTTCCAAGGCCAACTGCTGTACCTCGGCCAGGCTCATATCAAAATACTGCTCGGCGTCGTTGAGCAGGTGGGTGTGCGCGTCGACGAAGCCGGGCATCAAGGTGGCGCCGTCGAGATCGATGAGGGTCGCCCCGCTGCCGACCGCAGCCAGCACGCTCTCGTTGTCGCCAACGGCCGTGATCTTCTCTCCGCGAACGGCGACGGCCTGCGCCTCAGGCCGGGTCTCGTCCATGGTCAGGATCACGCCGTTGTGGAAGACGATCTCCTGCCGCGGATCGGCCGCTGGCCGGGGCTCCGGCGGCGGGCTGCCGGCGCAGCCTGCCGCCGCGAGGAGAAAGATGAGAAATAAAAGCGCGCGACGCTCTTTCATCAGCGCACGTTGATGGTGATCGTCTGCGTTATACCCGAGCCGGGCAGGGCGGTATGCGCGCCGTCGGCCGCCTGCAGGCAGAGCGTGTGCTCGCCTGGGGCAAGTTCCAGGTGCGCCTCAGTGCTGCCGTCGCCATAGTGCAGGTGTGTCTCGTCCTTGGGCACGATTTCGCCCACGGGCACGCAGGGCGCGTCGACCATGATGTGCAGATGGCCGGCGCCCTCGTTGATCTCGCCTGCTTCTTCGACGGTGAAGTTCTGCGCTTCCATGACCACGTGTACGGGCGAGGAAACGGCCGCGCCGTTTTCAGGCGAAACGAAACGCACCTGCGGGCTGCGATCGGGAATAATAGAGCAGGCGGCCAGTGTGATCAGCAGGCCGGCGACCAGTAAGACAGTGAACAGAGTATTTGCTTTCATGGATAACCTCCAGATTAGTGTGTGGTATCTGATGATCAGCATACTGTCCGGCCTGACCCGCTGTCATGGGTCGGCCGTCCCGATCTGGCCGGGAAAAGGTGAAACTAGGCACCAGGCGCTTCGTGTAGTCAATGAAATGCCCGAAGGCGTGATCAAAAATGGGTGTGGCGGGAAAGCTTAGCAGCGGGCTCCCGTTTGCGTGGGAGCCCGCTGCTTTGAAAAGGAGGGGGGATGTGCGTGATTGTTTGTGGTCCAGGTGTTAGCTGTTGGGGCCGCGCCCGTCTCCGGGACCTTGACCGCGGCCGCCGGGTCCGCCGCCGGTGCCCGCGCCGGGAGTTTGCCCGCCACGGCCGTCGCGCCGGCCGGAACCGTAGCCGCGATCGGTGTTTGCACCGAGAAGCGCTGTGTACGCTTCCTGGCTCATGTATTGGGGTGTGTAGGCGCTGCCTGTCTGGCGTTCGAGGTTGCTGGCGAAGGCGCGCAGGTGGTTGCTGGAGCCGGCCAGCAGGCTTTCAAATACCTGGGTGAGAGCGGCGTTTTCAATCTGGCCCAAATCTTCCTGTAAATCAAGAATATCGATCTCTTCAATGGCCGCACCAACGCGCAGGGCCTCTTCCTGAGAGATCTGCCCCCGGGCTATTAGTTGATCATAGAGCGCCTGCAGATCGCTGTTGCTGAATTCGCCTAGCGCTTTGCCCGCAGCCGGGTCCTGCAGATCGTAGGCTTGCAGCAAATTGGCGACGGCGTCCATGTGCGTTTGTTCGCTGCCGGCAATGTTGGTGAAGATTGGCGCGCCCCAGAGATCGGCCATGGTCAGATAAACGTCGCGAGCCAGTTTTTCTTCTTCACGCATGTAGGTGAGGGCGTCGATTTCGGCCTGGCTTAGTTCTCCTTCTAGAATGAGGGGAGCGTGTTGGCCGGGGCCGGCGCCGTTCCCAGGCGCCTCTTTTGCTGCCGGCGGTTCATCTTGTAGAATGCCGGCCGCGCCAGTCATTTCTTGCTGATCGGTTTCCACGGCCAGTGCGGCCGTTTCGTTGATCGCTTCAACGGCGGGAAGATCGTTTTCGGCCGCGGCGGCCGTCATTTCTCCAGCGCAGGCCGCCAGGAGCAGGGCGGCGAGCAGGAGGAGGGTGGGGATCAGGTACATTTCTCTTTTTTTCATTTTTTTTCCTTTCAACCAGGCCGGCACAACGCGAGCGTGGTCATTGTTATCCTCTTCAGGATACCGGCCAGTTGTGAAGAGGGTGTGAAGGGGAAGTAGAAAGGATGTAAAGGAGCTCGCGCTGTTGTTCTACTGCTGCCGGTTGGTGGGCAAGCGGCTGAAATGCGCGGACAGGGTACAATACCGGTATGGAACCGATTACCTTGATCGCCACGGCTAAGTTTGGTCTGGAAGCGCTGGTGAAGCGTGAAGTGGAGGCGTTGGGCTTTGCCGATTTACGCGTCAGCGACGGCCGCATAGAGTTTGAAGCCGGCGTGGCCGATATTGCGCGCCTGAATTTGTGGCTGCGCTTCGCTGATCGCCTCTTGTTGAAGATGGGCGAATTTCCCGCCAACTCATTTGATGAGTTGTTTGAAGGGACGAAGGGGCTGCCCTGGGAAGTGTGGATCACGGAGGACGGCCGTTTTCCGGTGAATGCACGCACGGTGAAATCGACCTTGCAAAGCGAACGGACCAGCCAGGCGATCGTGAAGAAGGCGGTCGTGGAGCGGTTGAAGGAAGCGTACGACACGGAATGGTTCCCGGAGACGGGGCCGCCGTTCACGATCCAGGTGACGGTGCGCAAGGATCAGGCGCTGCTGACGATTGATACGTCGGGCGCAGGTCTGCACCGGCGCGGCTATCGCGCTATCTCCGGAGAAGCGCCGCTGAAAGAGACGCTGGCGGCGGCGATGGTGCAGCTCAGTTTTTGGAACAAGGATCGGGCGCTGCTGGACCCGATGTGCGGGTCAGGCACGATCTTGATCGAGGCGGCGATGATCGGCCGTAATATGGCGCCCGGTTTGCGGCGCACGTTCGCGGCTGAGACGTGGCCGTCCGTACCCGCCGAGGCGTGGCAGGCGGCGCGCGACGAGGCGGAAGCGGCGATTGATCGGTCGAGCGAATTGAACATCGCCGGCTATGATGTGAACAAGTACACGATCGACGTGGCGCGCGACAATGCGCGCAAGGCGGGCGTGGGCGGCGACATCCAGTTTGAGCAGAAGGACATGCACGATTTGTGGATCGACCAGCAGTACGGCATCTTGATCGCCAATCCGCCCTACGGCCGGCGCATGGCCGAGTATCGTGAGATGAACGCCCTTTACATCACGCTGAACAAGATGATGCGCAAGAAGAAGGGGTGGTCGGTCTATATCATGACGGCGGACAAGAAGTTCCCTGACTATTTCAAACGAGGACGGCCGGACCGCGTGCGCAAGCTGTATAACGGCAATATCGAGGTCAATTATTACCAGTATTTCGGTGAGAAGCGGCCGCGGAAAGGGGATTAGGCGCGCGCTGATTGACGAGACCGGCGCGTTGTCGTGCAGCGCGAGCGGCATGGGGATGTTTGTGTCGTGACGCCGCTTCTCAAAGACCCCGACCTGCGGTTGGCAGCGACGGGGTCTTTGAGAAGTTGTGTTTAAGCCTGAGATCAAGCAGTTTCTAGCGCTACTGTGCGGCTTTGCCAGCGGTCCTCGTTGACACCCTTGACCAACAACCAGATGGGGAAGGAGATTTCAGCAACGGCGATGACCATGGCAATCAGACCCGGAGTTGTTGTGTATGACGGCAGCAACAACAAGCCGATTGTGTCAATCAAATAACCAATACCGGCGGCAACAAACAGGATGCCCAACACTTTGGGGAAATAGCCCGATTTGTAAATCAAGTATCCCAAAATGAGGACGTGCGGGACCAAAAAGGCGATGCCAATCGCGAAACCAATGCTGTGTGCATCGAGGAACAGTGTCGCCAGCGCATTGACCTGTTCCTGCCCAAAGGCGGCTAGATAATCGCCCCCTTTCAGAAGCTGCAAAGCGAAGTAGTAATTCAACAGATTAAGGCCGTGAATGGTCGTCATGGCTATGCGGGAAACGGCCGCTAACAGCGACAAGGTTTTATTAACCGGTTTGAACAGAATGTACAGCACCACAGACAACACGATTTCACTCAACAGAATAATTAGCTCCATGCCAATCGTGCCAATGCGGAACAGGGATTCGGCATTGGTAATGTTGGCAGCGGTAGCGGCGGCGTCACCTGGCACAATAAACTGCGCAGGAATAACAAAATGCGCAATAACAGCGGCAACAGTGATAATTAGATACAAGGCACCAGCGATGCGAGCGTAAGCGGATGGGGACAATTCGTCAACTTTCGTTTTCATTTGAAATTACTCCTTATATTTTATTGGTTTGCAGCGATCGGTTGCTTGATAAGATGGATATGTTTCATTGAATCTGCAGCTTGTTGCTGTTTAGCGTGGGCTATCTGATTGATCGGCCGGCAGCTGACTGACTGAAACCAATGGCAGACCTAAATCACGCACCTTTTTGAGTAGGCCATGCAAAGCAGCCTGATCAACCACCGGGCCGGTCAGAAGTGTGTCGCCGCTGCCTTCCAATATGATGGCCAGGCCGTCAAACCAGTCCGTCCATTGATGGCCCAGGTGGCCTTCGAGCCTGATTTGGTAAATCCGTGGTGCATCCGGATCGGTAATGAAAGGGCGTTTGTCGGACATCATCTTCTGCCAAGGGGGTTGGTTATACTGTGTAGAGCAGGTGGCACCAGGATCCGTGGCGCGATGGGCGGCCAACGATCTTGCTGTTAGGCGAAGCCACCGGCCAAAACGATGGCGCAGGTGACTAGGTTTTTTCTTCCTTTTCATTCTTATCGCTTTTTGCGAGGTGGGAAATCCCCCAGAAGAAAATACCCGCACCCATACCGGAAAAGAAAAAGAATAACGATATGCCGATGGGAGAACCCCATGATAGAACTTCATATAGGACTTCCATAAAAACGCTCCTTTTTGGAAATAGTTGATTGATATCATGACCTAAACGATAGCAGCCAGGCGGGATTACTGTCATCCATCGAAAGAGGTATTGGGGGATTAGTTCTATTGGATTGGGAGGATTAAAGAGGGGGCTGCTGCCCCGCCCATTTGGGGTATCTCCCACATTCATGCCAAAATATCCGCTAAGAGCATATTGCCAGCGCCATTCGCTTGATCAAAGCCAATGCCCATGGACAATAATCTCGCATTAGGTCGCTATACGGGCAAAGTGAAGGCGTATGGGGCTGGTATAAATTTGCTTTGAGACAAGTTTGCTGAAGTGGTTCCCATTGTTTGATGGTGAGTAGCGTAAACGCAAAAGACCCCTGAGGTATGTGCATACCTCAGGGGTCAAATGAAAAAAGGCTTTGTACGTCTATGGCAAGAACAACCGCGCCGGGTAATCCACAGTATCATATGCAAACCACATGTCGTCGTCTGCATTGGAATGGACAACCAGCTTCACTTCCAAGTAATGACCGTTCGGCACTGTGTGGCTCAACCCTTGGAACGTAATCGTGTCCTCCATCCACTGATTGAGACGACGGTGCCATCGGCGCCGGTTCACGGACTCGGTCGCAATGGTGCTGCAGGAGGAGCCGGAGGCATCGCACTCTCTAGGTAGGCCACCACATAGCCGCGCTTTTTCCGCGCTCCAGCACCGGCCACGAGAAACTGAAGCAAGGAGGAGGTGACTCGATTATGGACAGTTCCTGACAGATCCGCCGGGGTCCTAACTGGAGAAATCGAAACTCCGCCGTGTTGGCGGAGTTTCATGAAATGTCTCTGGGGCTATTTCAGTTTTGTACGCGGCTATCCCTGCCCGTGTTCACGAATTGGATACAGAGACCTTGATTTCTAAAGCCATAGGTTGCCCAGCCACCTTTTTTGCATTCATCTTTGGTTTGGACATCCACCCGCTGCCAGTCTGGAGACCCGTCGTAAGCATTATCATATGTTAGGCGGTGTACATTTTGCCCAGATGCCAGCATGGTATAGATCTCCCAATTACCGTCCCGGTTGCTCATCATCACCATCTCTTTTCCATCCGGTGACCAGGAAGCATAAGCGTCGTTGGCTGGATGATTGGTGATATTGATTAAACCGGTTCCATCGGCATTCATAACGTAAATCTCGTCATTGCCGTCGCGCTGGGTGGCGAATACCAGTTTGTCGCTGGTGGGTGACCAATCGGCATAGTGGTCGAGACCAGGGTCATAAGTGAGCCGCATCTCACCGGTGCCGTCAGCATTCATCACGTAGATTTCGTGGTTGCCGTCACGTGTACTGGTAAAGACGATTTTCGAACCGTCTGGCGACCAATCTGGTTCTACGTCGGCGTATGTATTATGGGTCAGCTGATCGAGATTATTCCCGTCGGCGTCCACCACAAAGATCTCCCAGTCTCCATCACGGTCACGGTCGCTCGCGAAAACCACTCGGCCGTCGGGAGACCAGTTTGGGAAATCGTCTTTACTTGGATGGTTGGTAATATTCGACTGACCGGTTCCATCGGCGTTCATCACAAATACCTCGGAATTCCCGCCATTACGATTGAAATAGGCTAGTCGTCCTCCATCCGCTGACCACTTAGAGAATGTGTCTTCTGTTGACGAACTGGTGCTCAAGTTTACGGGGTTGGTGCCGTCAGCATTCATCGTGTAAATTTCATAGTTGCCGTCACGGTCACTGGAAAAAGTAATTTGTCCGTTGACACCGGGGAAGGCTGCTGCTGCTGGCTGATGCAGGATACTCAAAAATCCAACAAAGATGGCCAATAAGATGATCCACCGGAGGTGGACCCTAATCTGTTTGGTGTTCATGATCTGTTCCTCTGTGACTCATTAAATGCAACAGATATTGCATTGACTTCCAGATATCGATATTTGTGCGCGTGATTCACCCGGCATATGCTCTATTTGGCACATGCTACACTAGACGACCACAACGCCTTGTTGTCATCTATTAGGTTGTCGAACAGCGGCTTCTTACAAGCTCTACCCAACACGGGATCGCTCTGGTCAGCCATAATCCACTTCCTGACAATGTTTTCAAAGCGACCTTATTCACAGATACTGCCGGAAATACTGCATCAATCATAGGCACCTCCCAGAACCAGAATTAATCGTCCACTGACAAATGTGTGGACTGTAGGCGAACAGAAGCAGTGGGCAACTGCGCCCAAAGAATAATAGACTTGTAGCTCAACATGATGGCTACCCCCTAGACCGGATACGATTCCGGCGATTGTGCCAAAATGAAATGGAGCTTGAGCAGATATCCGGTTTGATGCGCCAGTAAGATGGCTATCGGTTACTGGTTACGAGTCGTGAGTTAAGTCACTCTTTGTGCCCGCCATAAATCAAGTAATACTTCATCCTGTCGCACGAAGTATTGGTACGAGTTGTAGGAGATCGGCTTCTCGAGTTGCGGATTGATGATGGTGTGAATGCGCCGCAATGGTATCTTCAACGCTAGATATTCCTTGATTTGCTCCCGATACGGATCCAGCACCCGATTCTTGTCACGACTCCCTTTTGGTCTACCCAATTTTTTGCCATTGGCTCGCGCTGCCGCCAGCCCTTGCTTGGTGCGAATGGAAATGAATTCCCGTTCTGCCTCAGCAAAGTAACTGTAAATGGCCAACAGGAGCTTCCGATGCGGTCCGCCTGTTGACAATTCCGGCTGCCTTACAAAAATAATCTCCACCCCATTTTCGCTCAACTCATTAATGATATTGATAACCTCAAACATGTTGCGTCCGAGACGACTCAGTTCGGCCACCAGCAAAATATCGCCGTCATCAAGGCGATTCAGCAATTCATCAATGCGCCTTTCTTTCTTATCCTTGCGAGAAGAAATCTCAATCTTGATGAACTCATCAATTTGCAGATCATGCTGCTGAGCATACTTCAACAGCAGATGTTCCTGCTTTCTGTAAATCCTGTTTATCACTGCTGACGCGAATGTAACCAATAACTTTCATAAGTGCTTCAAAACCCTATTGCCAATAAGAAAAGTGTTTCTAGGTTGCTTCTTTTAATCAAAATAACTGGGTAAAGTCAACCCATTCTATATCAGTATAGCATAGAAACAAAGGAGCGTTTGTATATGTCAACCGTAAGATTTTCCCACGAAGAAATCGTCCGTGAGGCAAATTTAGTCCCGAAGACATGGCTGAAATGCAAGAGCGACGGCGAGATAATAATCGCCTCGGATTTGCTTACCAGTTAGCTTTTGTGCGACTGGCACATCGATTTCCCGGAGCAGCAGCCATTAGAAATCGTTGATGAGCTATTGACTCTATGTCGGTATTCAATTGGACATATCCGATCTGAAGCACATTGAGACATATCAGCAACGCCAACAGACATTGGCTGAACATCGCTGGCCATCCTCGATTATCTTGGGTTACGCCGGTTCGGCGAATCTGAGATCGAAATGCTGGAGGGGTTCTTGTTTGAAGAAGCCTGTCGCCTGGAACAAACGGGGCCTCTTATGGTGCAGGCCAAGCAGTTTCTCAAGGAGGCGGGCATCTTGTTTCCGGCCGATGATACGCTGCGCCGTCTCATTGTCAGGCAAAGGCAAGCGGCCAGAGTAGCATATCTATTCCCGCGTCGCCGAGACGTTTCATCTGATTTCAAGGAACAATTAGATGGGCTATTAATTGCCGGTGATAATCGCCTGACGCCTTTTCAATCACTCAAACAGCCACCAGGAAAGCATCGCCCAAAGCTGTGCTGCGTCTGGCGGCAAAGCTGGAGTTAATTCAGGCACAGGCATTTTGAATATAGACCTCTCCTGGTTGAACAACAACTATCAGCGTTCTCTGACTCGTTATGGCCGCCGCTGTTCGGCCGACCGGATGCGCAATCTCAAAGAAGATCATCGTTACACGGTTTTGGTTTGCTTTCTGTGGCAAGTTTATCGTGACACTATCGATCACATGATTGACACGCATCACAAGCTGATGATGCGAATTTACAATCATGCCCAAGAAGATGTGGATGAACAAACACGTAAACAACGACGAATGATTCGCAGTTCATTGGCCACACTGCATACTGTTAGGACAGGTGATTCTGGATGAAGCTATCGCAGGATGAGGTCGTTGCGCCAGGAATTATTCAACAAAGTGGATAAAGAGAAATTCATTTCGCAGATGGCTGATGTGGAAACATGGCTGACCGGTAAATATAGCCATGTGTTTAATCTGGTCGTCGAGCGATTTCCTTACATACGCCAATTTGCGCCCACCTTATTAGATCAGCTTGATTTCCGTCTGGAGGAGGGGACACAATCTACCATTGTCGAGGCTGTAAAATTGCTCCACCAAATGAACGAAGACAATAAGCGTAAATTGGCCAGATGATGCCCCCCTGGGATTCATTCCCAAGAAATTACGCCCTTTGGTGGAGAAAAACGGTGAGGTCAGCAAGCGGGCTTGGGAATGTGCCCTGCTTACGGCCGTTCGTGATGAAATTAAAGCAGGCAATATTTATGTTCAACGCAGCAAACGGTTCGGCCGTTTTGATGATTTCTTCATTGCTGATGCCAAGTGGGAAAAACAGCGCGAGAGCTTTTTCACTCGTGCCGGTTTGCCGTACAAAAGCTGAGGATGTGCCGGGCTATCTTACCAATCGCCTGAATCAAGCTTATCGATAATTTCCTGGAGACTGCTGCCGAAGAATAGCTATGCCGGTGTGAACGAAAACGGATGGCAGCTATCAGTTGACCCGTCTGAAAAACTGGATGAAGCCGGCAAACAGAGACTGGAGGAGTTGAAAGCATGGCTGGCGGAAAATATGCGTACCATCAGGCTGCCCGCGCTTGTTGATTGAGGTGGATAACGAACTGCATGTTACCCATCATTTCATGACACCTTATCAACAGCAGCAACGAACAGCAGAAGATGTTTGCACGATTCTGGCAACCATTATGGCCCATGGTTGCAATGTTGGACCATACACCATGTCTCGTCTAACAGAAGGCATCACATACCGGCAAATCAAGTGGGTCACCGATTGGCAATTGCTGGAAGATGCCCAGCGCCAGGCTTTGGCTCAGGTGGTGAATGCTATCAGCAAACTGGATGTCACCCAGGCTTGGGGAGAGGGAAAAACCTCCAGCAGTGACGGACAACGGTTCAGGATGAAACGCAAGTTGTTACAGCAAACCTACAGCCCTCGATTCAACGATTATGCTATCGAATTCTATTCATTTGTGGCCGATAACTATGCTCCCTTTTACAGCACGGTCATTGAGTGTACCGATCGGGATGCCGCCTTATGTGCTGGACGGTCTTCTTTACAATGAAAGTGATCTGGCGCTGGAAGAACATTACACCGACACGCATGGCTACACGGAGATTAACTTCGCCGCTTTTGCCATGCTGGGTCGCCGCTTTGCTCCGCGTATTCGTGGCTTGAAAAAGCAACGCATCTATCGCATTGATAAAGCAAAGGAATATGGAGCACTGACGCCACTGGTAGATCGCTGGGATCGCACAATGCATATGGATTGGATATGTGAGCAATGGGACAGGATGGGTCAGTTTTATGCGTCACTGGAAAATGGTCATGTCACGGCTTCAACAGCCTTGAAGCGGCTGGCATCCTATTCCGGCAAAAATCATTTCTATCGCGCCAATCGAGAATTAGGGCGTATCTTCAAAACGGAGTACATCCTACAATTCATGTCGGACCCGCTTGTCCGCAAACGGGTTCGGCGGGGCTTCTTAAGGGTGAAGAAATGAATGCTCTGGCACGGCAGGTTGCCTATGGAAAGCAAGGCACAATTACGGCCCGCGATTTGCAAGCGCAGAAAAATACGGCCAGTTGTCTGACGTTGATCATGGCTTGCATGATCTACTGGCAAGCGAAGGAGATAAATCGGGTCATTTTGGAGTGTGATCCGGACGGTGCTGGCGTTGATTTATCTTTGTTGAAACACATCAGCCCGATTGGATGGGAGAATGTCATCCTGTACGGTGAATATGTATTGAATAGAAGTTTGATCCGGTAAGACTGTAGAGTACTCAATGGGTATCTCTCAGATTCCTTAGCGGATATTTTCTCGCGAAAATGGGAGATACCCTCATTTTGAGGATAATTTGAGCTGCCGAAAAGAATTGTGCCGGCGATGAGGCCGGTCAAGTGACCGAGCGTAAGTAAGTTAGCGGACTTGCGAGAAGGGGACGAACTGCCTAGGCCATTTGTTTATAGCAAGGGGTACCTGACCGTATTTCCTATGGTTGGCCACTTCCTAAGATACCCAATGCCTTAGCCTTAGCCACCGCCTGGGTGCGGTTCTTGACGCTAAGTTTGCCATAGATATTGCGGGCGTGAGCCTTTACTGTGTGCAACGAGAGATAGAGCCGGTTGGCTACTTCTTGATTGGTCAGCCCTTCAGCGATGAGCTGGAGCACTTCCAGTTCGCGCTCGGTGAGCGGTTCAATGAAGCCGGATTCGACCTCCGGCGGCGTGGAGGACAGCGCCGGTTCAGAGCCGGCAGGGGGAAAGGCAGCCAGCAGCTGGCGAACATACCCCGGTTCAATGCCGCGCGTTAGAGCTTCGTAGAGCAAACGGGCCATAGGTGGACCTTCATCGATAAACAGGCGAATCAGGCCGCCCGGCGCGGCCAGCGCCAACGCCTTAGCCAACAGCTGCACCGCCCCGGCACTTTCGCCGGCTGCCTGGTGGGCTAACGCTTGCAGCACCATCACCTGGAGTATTTCATCCGCCCAATCTTTGGCTTCCGCCTGCCGGCGCACCGGCTCCAACAGGGCCAAAGCTGCGTTTGGATCGTTCTGAGCAAGATGGACGCGGGCCCGGCTGTAAGGTAAGTCATGGTCCTCAGCCAACTGTGCGGCGGCGGTGAGATTGCCCTGGTGCAGCAGCGTTTGGATGCGAACGGCCGTTATCCCGTTTTGCCAGTGAAGAAAACGATGCTGCTGCACAAATTGGTCTGTTTCGGCCAAGGTCGCTAGCGCGCCCGCTGTATCTCCCTGCGCCAGTTTCACTTGCGCCAGCAGCACCCCGCAGGCAGCGGGCGTATCCACATTTTCCAACTGCCGCGCCAGTTCCAGTCCCTGCTGCCCATACCGTTCGGCAGACTCTAAATCATTCCACTGGTAATAAATACGCGCCAGCCCCACATACGCTTCGCACGCCGCCGGCCACGGCGGATCGCCGACTATTTGTAAAATGCGCTGGAAGGATTCCGCTGCTTGATGGGTCTTGTTTTCGGACTCCTGAATTTGACCCAGACAGGTCGCTGCCGCTATTTCCGTCATGATATTGCCGGACTTCTGACTGTGGGTGATCGCTTCCCTGTAAGCCTGGCCGGCCGCCGGCCGATCTCCCTGCACCTGGTAGGCGTATCCCAGCGCCCAGGTTGTGGTCGTGCGCATAGGCGTGTTGCCGGGCCGCAGCAGCTCCAGGGCGCGGTGCGACTGCGTGATGATCGTTTCTACCTGATTCTTGGGGACGCCCAACATGGCGCGTATCGCCGCAATTTGGCCGAAGAGATCGTTGGTCTGATCGTTATGAACCGCATCTTGTAGGGCCGTTTCCGCCGCGTCTAGGATTTCTTCGATATTTTGATACAGCCGGCCGGTCATTGTTAACACGGAGGCATACGTCACCCACAACGACGGTCTGGCCTCAAATTCGGCCTCCGGCAAGGCGTCCAGCCAGCGCTGTATAGGAATTACCTCGCCTCGAAAGTAAAGGGGTAAACCCTTGCCCTCAATCAGGCGTACGGCGCGAGCTATATCGTTGGCAGCGGCCGCATGATGAAACGCTTCTAGTTCCAGGCCATTCTCTTCGTACCATTGGCTGGCCCGGATGTGCAGATCAGCGATGTTGTACTTTTCGGCGCTTTGCTGCAATCGCTGTCGTAGTAACTCGGCAAAGAGATGGTGGTAGCGGTACCAGCGCCGTTCGCCATCCAGGGGAACGAGGAACAGGTTGGCACGCTCAAGCGATTCCAAAATCTCCTGGCCATTGTTGTCGTCTGTCAGGGTATCACATAAGGAGCCGGTCAGTTGGTTGAGAACGGCCGTTTGCAGCAAGAATCTCTGCACGCGCTGCGGCTGCTGCTGCAGAACTTCTTCCACTAGATAATCCAACACAAAACGGTGACTGCCAGTGAAAGCAGTGATGAAAGCGGCTGTATCCTCTTGATGGCCCTGCATAGAAAGAGCTGCTAATTGTAAACCGGCAATCCAGCCTTCGGTGCGAGCTTCGAGGGCAGCGATGTTCGCTGCCGAAAGATCCAGACCCATCATTTGGTTGAGGAACGCGACCGTTTCCGCAGCTGTAAATCGCAAATCGGCCGTCCGCAGCTCCGTTAACTGGCCGCGAACACGCAGCCGGGCCAGCGGTAGATTGGGGTCCTCGCGGGTGGTGATGACCAGGTGCATGTGCGGTGGCAGATACGCCAATAAAAAAGCGAGAGCCTGATCGATTGCTTGGTTATCAACAACGTGATAATCGTCCAGGACAAGGGCGAATTCCTCCGAGACCGTGGCGATTTCGTTGATCAATGTTGTCAGAACAGCCTCGGTCGGGGGCAGTTGCGGCGATTGGAGCATCCCCAGAACCCTTTCGCCGAGAGAGGGTTCCACCCCTTCGCCACTGCCCAGGGCAACTGTTTGTAGAGCGGTGATGAAGTAAGTTAAGAAGCGTGTCAGGTCTGTGTCCCTCTCGTCTAAAGATAGCCAGGCAAACGGCCGTTCACAGCCAGCAATCCATTCGCTAACCAATGTCGTCTTGCCAAAACCAGCCGGGGCAGAGATGAGGGTCAGTTTGCGGTGCAACCCCCTGTTGAGTTTTTCAATGAGGTGTGGGCGGGGGACGAGGGACGGCCGCGGCCTGGGCACATACAATTTTGCTTGCAGCAAGTTCTTAGACATGGGAAAAGTATACTGTAAACGTTAAAAGTTTGACCAGATTCACCGGTTCTGCGCCGCTCCCGCGGCGGCCAGACAAACCATTTTCGGCAAAGGGTGTCTCAGTGCAGCCGCATTACGCACCATCGTAAATTCTTGAGCGTATCCCGAATATTTCCCGATTGGTGAGCCGCTGCTGCGCCAACGCGCATCGTCTCCATGAAATGTGAATTCAAGCGAAGTATGCAGGGGAGGGATTTTGCGCGGGGTGGGTTTTGGGTTCCAATACGATTTGATGGCACAAACTAGAGCGCCGCGGCAGAACGGGTGGCTGGGATTGGGCATTCTGCTCATCGCTGCGCCGCTGCTTCTTTCGATTTTGTGGGGCACCGCCTTCAGCGATGCGGCCTACCTTGTTTTGCAGGCAGCTTGGGAGCTGGGCGGTGAGCTGCTGCCCCCTGCCGGCTCGCCGCTGCTGACGCAGACCCCTCTGGTGCTTGCCGCGCTGGCGGCCAGTGGGCGATTTGCGCCGCAGGTGGCGCTGGTGTTGGGCGCGCTGGGCTGGGGGGCCGCGGGCATCGTCGTGCTGCTTGCTCTGCGCGCCGCGGGACGGCCGTTGGCCGCTGTTTTCGCGGCCGTGCTGCTCGTTGTGAACCCGCTGGTGCTGACGACGGCGGGCACGCACAGCGCCTGGATCGTGGCCCTGGGGTGGGCGGCGCTGGCGCTGACCGTTTTGCCTATCCCCGCCCCGGTTTGGTTGAAAACGCTGCTTGTGATCCTGCTGCTGGCCATCGATTTTGAGCCGGCAACCATTCTCTTTGCCTTGGCGCTGCCGGCGATCGACGTGTACAAGGGACGGGGCGGCTGGTTGTCCTTTGCCCTGGTGGCCGCGGCCGTTTTTTTGTGGGGTGCTTTTATCATCCCCCGCGGCGGCGGCTTTGCAACGGCCGATGCGCGGATGTGGCTGAGCAGCGCCTATGACTCCTTGCTCAGGGAGCAGCTTTCCTGGCTCTTTCTGCCCTTTGTGGCCGCCGGTTTGTGGGACGTGTGGACGTGGCAGCGGGGGGAGACTTCACAGGCAAAGGCTGAAGAAGGGCAGCAGTTTATGGCGCTGCTCCTGCTTTGGCCGTTGGTGGGCGTCGCGACCGGGGGCACGCAGGCGCGGTTTGTTCTGGCGGCCGCCGTGGTTGTCTTGGCCGGTCTGGGCGCGGCGTGGTTGGCGCGGAGCGGGGAGCGGGGGGCGAGGAGCGGGGAGCGGGGGGCGGCGCTGCTCCTGCCTTTGCTGATCCTGGCGCCGCTGCTGCTCGTTTCCCTGGCCGGCGTGCGGCAGCTGTACCGCGCGCGGCCACTGGCGCAGGCGGCGCTGCAAGATCAGGCGGCGGCCTGGCTTCGTGAAAACAGCGCGGCAGGGGCGACGCTGTACGCGCCGCCGCGCACCGGCTATCTGGCCGGGCGGGACACGGCGCCGGCACTGCTCGAGGAGATGGACGCGGGCCGAATTGACAATGTCTATGCACAGCTGTTGGCGGCTGTTCCGGACTACGTGGTCGCGGAGAACGCGCTGGCTTGGGACTATGTGACGCGCACGCGCTGGTTCCAGGAGCGGTACGAGGAGCAGGCGCGGTTTGAGAACGGGTATGCCGCGCAGTCGCCGCTTGTTATCTGGGCCTATACGCCTTCTGCTTTTGATGAGGGGCAGCGGGAGGAGATTGCGGCGGTCGTCGATGATCGCTTCGCCCTGGTCGGCAGCCGCTTCGAACCGCAGGTGCTCGTTCCCGGCCAAGATATCTACCTGACCCTCTACCTGGAGGCGCTGCAGCCGGTGGCGCACGGTTTCATCAGCGGCGTGCACCTGGCTGCGCCTGATGGGTGGGTGTGGGCGTGGCGTGAAGAGAGGACGCCGCGTTCGCTTTCCGGGGAGCTGTGGCAGGTGGGCCAGGTCATCCCGGAGCGGATTCGTTTGCTGACCACGGATGATGTGCCCACGGGCGCTTATGATCTGCAGGTTTTCTGGCGGGCGGCGGATGAGAAGAACAACTGGCCCATCGTGCGGGAAAGCGACGGCGCGGTGATGGATCGTCTGTCTCTCGGCTATGTCACCGTCCCGCCGGACGTGGATACGGCGGGGGCGACGGCCGTTGACGCGCAGTTTGGGGAGGGGATTCGTCTCGGTTCTTACGAGATGGGCGCGCCGCAGCGGGGCGAACCGTGGACGGTGACGCTTTTCTGGGAGGCCTTGAGCACACCCGCGGCGGATTACACCGTCTTTGTACACCTGCTGGATGGCGACGGGCAGCTGGTGGCGGCGCACGACGGCATGCCGGCCGGCGGCCTTTTCCCAACGGCGGCGTGGCCGGCCGGGGTGACGATCGCGGACAGCCACCAACTGGCCCTGCCGCAGGATCTCGCGCCCGGCAGTTACCAGGTCAAGGTGGGTCTTTACTTGCTGGAGACGGGGGAGCGGCTGGCGGCCCGCGACTCGGCCGGCGTGGAGCAGGCGGAGCGCAGTTTGCCCCTGGCTACGGTGGAGATCCTGCCGTAAGGGAATCGATCAGGATATCATCGGCGCGGTCCGCGGTTGGCCCGGGGGCGAAAAGGTGGAGCGTGTCTTCTTCGCCGACGACAAACCAGGCATCGGCGGCCGGAGCGAGATTGTCATTGCCAGCGTAGAGGAGCAGACGGCCGTCGACGGGAGAGAGATCGTCTTCGCCGAAGCGGCGGTCGTTGGCCGGCGTTTCGCTGAGAGCGAGCAGGATGGAGGTGCCCAGGGGGAGCGCGGCCAGCGCCGGATGGTCGCTGAGAATGTAGGAACCTTCGTCCGCGGTGGAGAGGGAATCGTTGTCGCTGATGCGCCAGCCGCGCAAGTCAACGCCGCCGGGGGCGCGCACCTGTAGGCTGATCCATTCGCCATCGACGTCTTCCACGGGCGCTTGGTCACGGCCGTAGCCGGTGATGTGCACGGCGCCGGGCAGGGGGCCGCCCTCGGGCGCTTTGACGAAGCGCGGGGTGAGGATCATCTCCTCCGTGGGAGAGAATGTGAATGTCGCCGTCTGCGGCAGGGAGGCGGGCTCCCAGCCGTGGAAACGATAGCCGGGATCAGGGAGAGCGCTGACCTGCAGATCGACGCCCTGGAAGAAGTCGCCCTGCCAAGGGAGATCAGTACCGGTTAAGGGTGGAGCCCCATTGATGCTTACACTGCCGCCTGCGCCGGCGGGACGGCCGATGGTCAGCTGCGCGGCGCCGGGAAGATCGAAGGCGGCGACGGTTTGGGCGCGCACGATGTCCGGGCGCCGGCGGGCGAATTCGCGCATGTAGTCGACGCCCTCCTGCCAGTCTCCGGCGCCGGGCCAACGCCGCGTTTCATAGGTGATGTCCTGATCCAGCGCGGCGGCCAGACGATCGATCTGGGGCAGGACGTTTTCCGTGGCGAAGACGGTGTTCAAGAGATCGGCGAGGCGCGCCAGAAATTGGTTTCTGAACGCTGGGTTTTCCAGCAGCTTGCGCAGCAGGAGGGAACTTTGCTGCTGCAGCGCATCTTCGTGATCGAGGATGTGGGTGAACATGTCCTTTTCGATGTAGCTGTCGGGCATGAGGCCGAAAGCGAAGTCGCTGTCCCAGAACATCCAATGCCAGCGCCCGCCGGCGCGCTCACGAAATTTGAGCTGGTTGTTGTGCGGCCAATCGGCGTTGGCGATGATGATCTGCATCAGGGCGTAGTCGATGAAGTTGTCCAGGTTGACCTGCGTCTGTACATAGGCGTAGTTCTCCTCGCTGCGCAGATCGTTGGCGGCGGCGAAGGCCATTAGATTGTCCCAATGGACGCTGTCCCCGGAGGCGGCTTCCAGGCGGTGTTCGAAGCCGCTGAGCAGATCCGCGTCTTCTATCCCAAAGTTCGCGGCGAGGTAGCGATCATCGATGCGTTCGCGAATATTGTAGATGCCCCACTGCTGACCGTTGATGAAAAGGAGGGCGGGGCGGGAGTAGGTGGCGTACCCTCCGGCCTGGCGGACGAGATCCCCTACGAGCTCATTGCGCAGCAGGGTGCCGTTGAAGGAAACGGCGGGGAAATCCTGGCCGCCGTCATGCAGAACAAGGCGCTTGAAGCGCCTGTTTTGGGAATCGGGGAATATCTGGTAATCGAAAAAGGGTTGGCCGTAGCTGTCGCGGAAGTAGAGCCGCAGCGATTTCTTGTCGTAGCCGCGGCTGCGTGCGCCGTGCACGCGCACGCCGGCTGGGGCATGAACGCCGCCGCGCTGCTGGGGATCATAATAGAAGAGCTCAGCCGCGCGTTCCCAGTCGCGACCGTAGAAATTGGCATTGGCAAAGATGCCGGATTCCTCATCCCACAGGTCGTGGGGATCGACGATCAGGGAGAGGGTGGGGATCTCTGTGCCCAGGTTCATGAAATAGGTGGCGCCGGCCGGGGGGCTCATCGTGCCGTCTGGGAGGAGGGCGGCCGCGCGCAGGACGGCCGTGCGCGGCTGGTCCGCGGCCAGGTGGATGGGGCCGCTGTAGCGCGTGCCGTTTTCAGGCGTGGGCAGGGACCCGTCTGTCGTGAAATAGATCGGCGCTTCCTGGCCGGCGGCGCTTATCTCGATTTCCAGGGGGCCGTCCTGGTAGGAGCCGGAGGGGAGGGAGAAGTGAACGCCCCCGCCCGCGGCAGCAGGCGCGCCGGCTGCAGCAGGCGCACCGGCACGAGAGGAGAGCGCCTGATCCCAGTCCAGCAGGGAGAGGATGGCGGCCAGGGCCAGCAGAGCCAGGGCGATGTGCGCTGATTTTTGACGGATAGCCATCGAGGTATTCTCGATTAGGGGGCGGCCGGCGTCAAGGCGCGTTAATCGGAGGGGCAAGCTTTCAGCAGTCGAGGTATGCTTACGCCGCATCGTAGATAGAAAGCGGGTTTCTTGAAAAAGCGGGTTTCTAGGAGCGTCGACCCTTAGGAGGCGAGCATGGCTGATGCTGATGTGGTGAATTCATACCAGTTCTGCGGGCGGGCCACGGCGCGCATTGCGCGGGCGTGGATCGAACGCGAGGCGGACCCTGAGCGGCCGGTTCCCTGGACGCCGCCGGCGAAAGCGCTGAGCGAATGTACGCTGGCCATGATCAGCTCGGCGGGCATCGCCATGCTTGGGGATGAGCCATTTGACCAGGAGGGGGAGCGGGAGAATCCGTGGTGGGGCGATCCTTCTTACCGGGTCATTCCGCGCACGGCGACAGAGGAAGATATTGGCGTCTACCATCTGCACATCAATCCTGCGTTCGCGCTGCAGGATATCAACAGCGTGCTGCCCTTGCAGCGTCTGCAGGCGCTGGCGGAGGAAGGCGTGATCGGCCGTGTGGCGGAGGAACATTATTCTTTCATGGGCTATATCCTGGATGAAACGGAGCTGCTGGCGACGAGCGTGCCGGCGATGATCGCCGGCTTGCAGGCGCAGGAGGTGGACGCTGTTCTCCTGGTGCCCGTCTGACCTTTCTGCTGCCGGTCCGTGGGGCTGGTGCAGCGGGAGATCGAGGCGGCGGGGATGAGCACGATCAGTTTGTCGCCGATGCCGGATTGGACGGCGGCGATGGGCGTGCCGCGGCTGGTGGGGGTTGAACATCCTCTGGGGGTGACGATGGGCCACCCGGGAGACGCGGCCACGCAAACGGCCGTTTTGCGCGATACGCTGGCCGCGCTGGCGGAGATGGAGAGGCCGGGCGCGGTGCGCTACCTGCCGTATAAATGGGTGGAGCAGCCGGGGGATCCCGCTTTTCATCCCAGCCCGCCGCCGCCGATCACGCAGGCGATCATGAAACGGCCGTGGTATTACCGCAAGCTGCTGAAAGGAGAGATCGGCAGCTAACTCTATGTGCTTGATTGGGAATGGTTTGTAAGGTCTGTTTTCGTCGAAGATGCTGTTTAATTCGCTCGCCTTCCTGATCTTTTTCCCCACAGTTGTTACGCTGTATTTCCTGACGCCGTACCGCTGGCGCTGGCTGCTGCTGCTTTTGGCCAGCTATCTTTTTTATATGTCGTGGCGGCCTGAGTATATCTTTCTGATCTTGATTTCTACCGGCGTGGACTATTACGCGGGGCGCAAGATGGGCGGGCTGGCGCAGAAAGCGGAGCGGCGCAAGTATCTGCTGCTGAGCGTGGTGACGAACCTGGGACTGCTGGCCCTGTTTAAGTACTTCAACTTCTTCAGCGGCGCAGTGGAAGGCGCGCTGGCGAGCGCGGGCATCCCTTATTATGCACCCCAGTTTGAAATCCTGCTGCCGGTGGGCATCTCCTTTTATACCTTCCAGACATTGAGCTACAGCATCGATGTTTACCGCGGCAAGATCAAGCCGGAAAAACACTTGGGGATTTTCGCGCTCTATGTCGCCTTTTGGCCGCAGTTGGTGGCGGGGCCGATTGAACGGCCGGCGCACCTGCTGCCGCAGTTCAGGGAACGGTTTGATTTTGATTATGCGCGCGTGCGCGGGGGGCTGCTGAGGATGCTGTGGGGTTTCTTCAAGAAGATGGTGATCGCCGATCGCCTGGCGGTCTATGTCTCCGCCGTCTATAACGACCCGCAGGCGTACACGGGAGTGCCGGTCGTCCTGGCCACGATCTTCTTCGCCTTCCAAATCTACTGTGATTTTTCCGGCTACGCGGATATCGCCATCGGTTCGGCGCAGGTGATGGGCTTTGACCTGGTGGAGAATTTCAATCGCCCATATTTCGCGGCCAACATCGCCGATTTCTGGCGGCGCTGGCATATCTCGCTTTCCACCTGGTTCCGTGACTATGTCTATATTCCCCTGGGCGGGAAGCGCGTCAGCCGCGGGCGCTATTCCTTCAATTTGATGGTCACGTTTGTCTTGAGCGGCCTGTGGCATGGGGCGAACTGGACGTTTGTGCTCTGGGGCGCGCTGCACGGGTTGTATATGATCGTTTTTGTGAACTGGCGGGATGCCGCGCGGCGTTTCCCTTCGCGGAGCTTGGGGATCGGCGGGAAAATGGGGCGCATGGCGGGCGTCGTGAGCACGTTTGCGGCGGTGACGTTCGCCTGGATCTTCTTCCGCGCGGCGACGGTGGGCGAGGCTTTCTTGCTGATCAGCCAGATCTTTGCCGGACGGGGCGACTTGGGCGCGCTCGTGTCGCTGGTGAATGAGCGTGATTTCCTGCTGGCGCTGCTGTTAATTGGCCTGCTGCTCGTGCTGGAGGGCTTTGTCAAGGATAGGACGTTGGACGAAGCGCTGGCGCGCCAGCCGCAGGGGCTGCGCTGGACTGCCTATACCTGCCTTTTGCTTGCTGTATTGTGGTTGGGCGTGTTTACGCAAAATGAGTTCATCTACTTCCAGTTCTAACGGCGCGGTGAAGCTGCTGCGCAACATTTTCCTGCTGCTGGCCATTGTCGTGGTCATCAACCAGCTGATCCTGGCCCTTTTGCCCTATTCCTGGGCGGATGCCGCGTTTAATGATCGCTACCTGGGCTATCTGGACCAGCGCGGGGCGTATGATACTTTGTTCATTGGCTCCAGTATGACGCAGCGGCATGTCGATCCGGCCGTTTTTGACGAACAGATGGCGGGCAGCGCGGCGACGCATGCTTATAACCTGGGCGCGGGGGCGCACTTCTTTCCGATGACGGCGCGCACTTTTCAGGTAGTGCTGGCCGACAAGCCGCCGGAACTGGAGAGGGTGTTCTTCGAGTTGATGTGGACGAACCCGCGGCCGGACGAGGGCCGGTGGCACACGGCGCGGCAGGTGTTCTGGCAGAACGGCGCGCTGACGCGCTATCTTCTGCGGTCCCTGTGGCGGGCGGATGTGGCCTTGGAAGAGAAGCTGCGCTATACGGCCGTGCATACAGGATCGCTGCTGGAAAAGAATTTGAGCCTGGGATTCGGGGGCGATGTCCTCGGGTATTTGCAGAACGGCCGTGGGGGGCATGATCTGGAGCAGCGCGGTTTTCTGGCCATCGATGTGGAGCAGATCGTGGGCACGGTGGAAAATCGCCGGCAGCTGCGGCAGCGCCGCGCCGCTTTGCTGGCCAATCCGGGGCGGCTGGCCGCGGAAACGGAGGCGGCGCGATCCGCCTTTACCGATCCGTCATCATGGAACCCGCTCAATGATCTGCAGCTGGATCTGCTGCAGCAGATGCGGGCGGAGGCGCAGGAAGCGGGCGTGGAGTTGATATTCGTGCTGCCGCCGCGGCAGCACGTCCTTTACCGCGAACTGCTGCCCTTGTTCTATGCCCTGCCGCCCGAAGAACGCATTGATCTGGCTGACCCCGACCGCTACCCGCAGTTCTACACGTTGGAAGAGTCCTTTGATTTCGCGCATATGCGCGGCGCGGGGGCAGAGCTGTATACGCGGGCCCTGGCGGACGCTTATCGCGAACTGAGGCAGTAAGGGGCTCGTGGTGGCGGGCTGCCGCCTAGGCGATCGCGTTGGCCTGCTTGAAGGCCTGGATGGCGGCCGCGGCCGCTTCCACGCCGCCCGCCCGCAGGAAGGATTGGCGGATCTTTTCCAGACCGGCGGGTATGCGGGGGTCGCTGAGCACGGCGACGGCCGCTTTTTGCAGCTTTTCGGCGGTGAGGCTTTCTGTCTCTAGATAGAGACCGGCGCCCAGCTGCTCAATGCGCGCGGCATTGACTGTCTGCTCGATGGTGTTGGGCACGCCGATCATGGGCACGCGGGCCAGGACCGCTTCGTTGATGCTGTTCATGCCTCCGTGGGTGATGAAGAGGTGGGCCGCGTCGAGAATAGCCAGCTGGGGCACGAATTGGGCGACGGTAAAGTTGGCGGGAATGGGTTCGAGTTCGGCGGGATCGAACGCCTTGCCCACGGAGAGGATGACGCGGTAACTGCCGTCGCCGCCGAAAGCATCCAGGCAGTGCTGGAAGAATTTCCGGTTTGCCTGGTAGAGGGTGCCCACGGCGATATAGATGAGCTTCTGCCCCGCTTCCAGGGTGATGTCCCAGGCATCGTCCGCGCGATCGGTGTTGATTACCGGCCCGATATAGAGATAGGAATCGTCAAAGCTTTCCGCATAGGGCTGGAAGTAGCGTGAAGAGAAAACGATGTTTAATGCGGCCGAACTGGAGAGTACATTGATCTCCGCTGGTTTGCGCAGATTTTGCTCTCTAGCCAGCCGGGCCGTCTGCCGCTGCAGGGCGCGATAGTAGCCCTGGCCCGGTTTGAGGCTGTGAAAACCTTTTTTGAAGACGCGAGGATCGCTGAAGAAGGTGCGCCAGTTGAAGGGCAGGTGGGGGAAGCTGGCCACGGCGGGGATGTCGCGGCGCATGGCGGCGATGCTGCCCCAGGGGGCGCTCATATCGAAGAGGATATAGTCGGGGGGCGCTTCTTCGATGACGGCCAGGACCCCGGGCAGCAGGGCGCTTGCCGCTTCCGCCAGCTGGCTGCCCTGCAGCACGGCGTGGGCGACGGTGCGCGACGAATCAAAGGTGTAGAGGTCGCCGTACTCTCCGTAAGCAGCGCCGGTGGCGCGGATCTTTTCTGCAAAACGCGGCCCGGCGAAATAGGTCACCTCGTCTCCCTGGCGTACCAGTTCGCGCACCAGGGGCAGGGTGGGGTTGATGTGTCCGTGCGTAGGAATGTTGAAGAAGTAGGCTAGGGCCATTTCTCAATCTTGCCTCTCTACTGTGAATGATAGCGGCGGGGCTGTTTTTTCACAAGCATGAACAGAGATTGGCAAGTATTTCCGGCGCGGCTTCCTCCGTTTCTGATAGGGCGTTTGGGCTGCCGGTGCGCATCTAATTTCGTCTTTTTGTGTTTACAATGATAAGATCAAGTTACTGTTGTTCGGACGGTAGCATTTTTTGACCTTAGGAGGTTTTATAATGGTAGATCTATTACTTGCTTTGATTCTTGGTATTGTTGCCTATGCGATCGTGATCTGGATTGTCGGCAGACTCGGTCTGGGCATGGAAGTCGATGGTTTTGGTGGGGCGATCGTCGCCGCCATCGTGATTGGCATCGTCACGGCCGTGGTTATGTGGCTGCTCAACGCGCTTGGCCTGGCTCCCGGTACAGGCTGGCTCGGCGCAATCGTCAGCCTGATTATCGCTGCGGTTGTCTTGATGATCAGCGACCGGTTTGTTTCCGGACTGAGGGTCAATGGCTTTGTGGGCGCGATCGTGGCCGCCATCGCCATTGGTGTTGTAACCTGGCTGGTTAATTGGCTTGTCAGCCTGTTTTAGTACGAAGATATCTAGTTAATTCTTTTTTTGTAGCGACTTTTTATTATCACCGTCTGAACGACTGGGAGCTGTGCTCCTTTTTGATTCGAAGTGGCTGATTATGTTGGCGGCGCCGTTTTACACAACGGCGCCGTTTTTTTGTTCCTCGCGTGACGCCGCAACTATTTTGTGCGGGCAGCGAGTCGAGGAATAAGAGACTGGTCTGGTGTCGTATCAGGGGAAAGGATCTACTACGCCTTACGCTGCATGTTTGCGGCGCAGGCTAATAGGACAGTCTTGATTTGAAAGGGCGTCAGCCGCGGGTGCTTGGCACGGATCAGGGCCACCAGCCCTGTGATCTGCGGCGCGGCGAAGCTGTTGCCCGTGTTCGTCGCATATTGCTTATTCAGCCAGGCGACTTTGACATTGATACCCGGCGCGCCGAACTCTACCGGGGGCGTGGGGTTGTAGTGGTAAGTGAAGGGGTCTCTGCTGTCGTTGGCGGCCACGGAAAAGACGGAGGAGTAGGTGGAGGGGTAGCTGGCTTCGTGGATGTTGTTCACGGCGGCGACGAGGGGGATGCCCTTGAAGAAGGCCTGGTCGGCGAGATCGTGAAAGAGGGCGAAATAGTTTTCGCTCTTGGTGCTCAGGCTCATATTGACCACGTCCATGTCGTGCTCAATGGCGTAGTCAAGCCCGCTGGCGAAGACGTAGGCACGGCCGCGCATGTTGCCGCCGAGCACACGCACGCTGTACAGTTCCGCGTCGGGCGCGATCTGGTGAATGATGCCCGCGCAGGCGGTCCCGTGCCCAGCCATGTCGTGCGGCGGGTCGTCGGCCGCGGCGCGATAGCCGGAGGGTTCCTCTTCATCCAGCTCTATGACTACACCCCCTTTGACGGCTCCTGCCAGTGCGGGGTGATCGTGTTCGATGCCTGTATCGACGACGGCGACGCGCACCCCTGCGCCCGTGCTGCCGCCCCAGGCCCATTCGGGCGTGATCGATGCCAAGGGGCCGTCGGAAGCAAGCTCCTGGATGGCTTCAGCGATGAATTGTTCCGACCAGGCGGGACGCAATTCGGCGGCGCTCATCGACGCATCGTCTTCCTTGTCTTGCGTTTGGCGCGGCCCAATTCGGCCAGGGCCAGCAGTATTTTTGTGGCCGCCAGTCTTTCAGCGCCGCCCAGCTCGCTGATGTCGTTGAAGAGTCCGGCAATGACCAGCAGGTCATCCATCTCTTCCGAGGGCGATCGCGCCTCCTCCAGAATCTGCAGCAGCTGCCCGGAATCAGGACCCCCTTCAGCGGCCGTGATCTGCTGTAGGCCGCTGATCAGCGCCTCGCTGACCTGGTCGAGCTGCTGGGAATGCTCGATGGCCAGCGCCGCTTGTTGGGCAAAGAGGCCCATCAGTTCCATGTCCTGCAGGCCAAAGGAAGCGGCGTCTATTTTGTCCAGAATTTCCAGCACCCCGAGGACACGCTCTCCGGAGAGCAGGGGGGTAGCCAGAATGGACTGCGGCATATAGCCGATATCTTTGGCGAAGGCGGTGTAGAAGCGTGCGTCCTGTTCCGCGTTGCTGACAGAGATAGGCTGGCCGGTCATGGCCACGTAACCGGCGATACCCTTGTTGATCGGGATCTTCATGCCCAGGACGTCATACGGGTTGCGGCCCACGGCCACGCGAAAGATCAACGACTCCCCATCGTCATCAACGAGGAGTAGGGAGGCGGCGGCGGCGCCGAAAATACGCGCCGCAGCCGTGACGATGGACTCCAGCAGGGCATCGTCCGAGCGGGGAAGCAGGGCGTGACTGCCCGCTTCAATCGCCTGCAGCAGCCTGGCTATTTCCTGGGCAAGTGGGTCGTCGCTGGGGGAAGGCGGGGTGCTGTTCATCGGGCGATTTTACCTGGATTGCAAGGGCCTGCCAGGAACGGTTTCCCGGCAGACCGCTTGTTGCAGCTCTTAAGCATCTGCTTGATCTCAGGTGATGACGTAAGCATCCAGCGCGCTGTCGAAGGCGACAACAAAGACAGCGTGTACGGCGTGGGCGATGGCCTCGTCTTCGTCCGGCGTCACCGCGGGGGTGACCGCGGGCGTCATCACGTGGGCGAGGGCTTCGTCTTCGTCCGGCGTGACCGCGGGAGTGACCGCGGGCGTCATCACGTGGGCGAGGGCCTCGTCTTCGTCCGGCGTGACCGCGGGAGTGACCGCGGGCGTCATCACATGGGCGAGGACTTCGTCTTCGTCCGGCGTGACCGCGGGAGTGACCGCGGGCGTCATCACATGGGCGAGGGCTTCGTCTTCATCCGGCGTCACCGCGGGAGTGACCGCGGGCGTCATCACGTGGGCGAGGGCTTCGTCTTCGTCCGGCGTGACCGCGGGAGTGACCGCGGGCGTCATCACGTGGGCAACGGCCGAATATTCCCCTTCTATCATACTGTCCAATACCATCTGCTGCTCGTCATCCAGGGTGGCGCGCAGCGCCGACAATTTCTTGGCAACCGCGGCTGCCGCTAGTTTCTGGTTCATCATACTCTCCTTTTGGGTAATAAACTGGTCTTTTGCGATTTGTCCGCTTGTGTTGTGGCGAACTGAAGATAGCTTAACACCTTGGGGAAGGGGCGTCTGTCACCCAGGCGACACAAGCGAAATTGGTGAGGAGAAGCTACTGGGCATTGGCTTCTTCCAGCGCTTGCAGGGCGTCGCGGCGCAGGAGCATGATGCGGCCGCGGCCGGTGATGAGGTAGTTTTGGCGGCGCCAGTCGCCGAGAAAGCGGGCGACAGTTTGGCGGGTGAGGCCGGTGCGTTGGGCCAGTTCGTCCTGAGAAACGGTGATATATCCTTTGTCGGCCGTTTTTTGGTCCATTTCATCGAGGGCGCAGAGGACGCGCGCGATGCGTGCTCCCGCGTTGAGAAAGGTGAACGCGCGCGCGCGCTCGTTGCCTTCGGCCAGGCGGCGGGCGGCTTGTTTAAGCAGCTGGCGTGAGAGCGTGGGCTCTTTGTCGAGAACGGTGAGAAAGGCGTGGGCGCTGATGCGCAGCAGGTCTGTCGTCTCGTGGGCGACGGCGCTTGCCGAGCGGGGCAGGCCGGTGATGACGGCATTTTCACCAAAGACATAGCCTGGCTGCATTTCAGCGAGGACGAGTTCACGGCCGTCGTCGCTGTGCAGGAAAATGGCTATCCAGCCCTTGTAGACGACATACACGGCATGGGCGGCATCTCCCTGGAAAAAGAGGTACTTTCCTTTTTCGATGCGCGCCGGTTTGCAGCCGGCGGCGAGCTCATCCAGTGAGGCGGCCGAGAGCCCGGCAAAAAGAGAGACCTCTTGCAGATAGCGGCGGTAGGTGGTGGTTGACAGCGGTGCTTCCATCATAATTTTGAGCGTGGTTCCTCCCGCGCCGGTGAGATCCCATGGAATAATTCGTGTAGCGATTGGCAATCCAAAGCATACAGAACAAAAATGGGGCCATTTAGGGCGCTAAGTATAGGGGAGGGCCGGCGACCAGGCGCTATATTCCCTCCAGGGCATCGATCATGCCCGAGAGGACATCATACCCGCCTTGCCAGAATTCGGGGGAGGCGATGTCAAAGCCTGCCTCGGCCAATATCTTTACCGGTTCTTCCGAGCCGCCATAGGAGAGGATTTTCAGGTAGCGGGGGACAAACGGCTCTCCTTCCTGCTGGTATTGGCGGTAGAGGGCGAGCACCAGCAGCTGGCCGAAGCTGTAGGCATAGGTGTAGAAGGGCACACGGTAGATATGGGGAATGGATATCCATTCCCATTGGAAATCGGCGCTCATTTCCAGGGAGTCGCCGAACTGTTCGCTGAGGTTCTCCATATAGGCGGCGCAGACGGCGTCCACGCCGGCGCCGGAGTTGATCATGCGGTGAGCGTCCCGCTCAAAGATGGTGAAATAAGCCTGGCGCTGAACCGAGGCGTAAGCGTCGTTGATCGCCCCGGCGAGTAGATCGCGCCGCACGCCGGGATCGCGCTCTTCCTTCAGCAGGCGGTCGGTCAGCATCATCTCCGAAAAGACGGAAGCGGTCTCGGCCAGGGGGAGGGAGGGATGGAAGTTGAGCGTGGAATGGTCCGCGGCGAGCATACCGTGAATAGCGTGCCCCAGCTCATGGGCCATGGTGGCCACATCACGCGCCCGGCCGGAGTAGTTGAGCAGCACCCAGGGCGTGAGGGTGGGGGAAGGGGAGTAGCAGAAGGCGCCGCCGCGTTTGCTGTCGCGAATTTCGGCGTCGATGTGATCGGCGGTAAAGACGCGGCCGGCCAGTACTGCCGTGCGCGGTGAGAAATGGGCGAAACTGTCCATGACGATGTCCACGGCCTCGCTGTAGGCGAACTCCTTGTTCGATTCGGCCAGAGGGGCGTAGATGTCGTAGCGGCGCAGCTTATTCATGCCCAGCCAGCCCGCTTTGAGTTCAAAATAGCGCTGGAAAACGGAGTTGTTCCGGCGGCAGACGTCCAGCAGGGTGTCGACGACGTTGTCCGGCAGGTCGTTGGCCAGGTTGCGGAAGGAGATAGGCTGTTCGAAGTGGCGCAGATCCCCTTCGTTTTTCCAGTCGCGGACGCGGTGGTTGTAGATTTGGGCCAGCAGGGTGCTGTTGTCGCCAAAGACGCGGTACAGCTCCTGGTAGGTGGCGGCGCGCACGTCGGGGGAGGGGTGGTGGTAGTTGGCGGAGAGCTGGTCTCTGGTGAGGGTTTTGGTCTCGCCATCCAGCTCCAGCGTGTAGGTGAATTTGCTGGTGATCATCTCGTAGAGGTTCATCATGGCATCGATGCCGTTGGCGTCTTTGAGGTTGATGATCTGCTCTTCGCTTTCCCGCAGCGTGTGCGGCTTGAATTTACGTTCTGATTCCAGGTAGTAGCGATACTCAGTGGTGGCGGCGGCCAGGCGCGCGGCCGTTTCATCGGACACCTCTTTCAGCCAAAGGCTGAAGAAAAGAATGCGATTGTTGGCCTCGGTCAGGGCGGCACGGATGCGGTCACGCATATTGAGCGCCTCTCTATCGTGGGTGTCTTCGGAGAACCAGAGTTCGCCATAGGCGCCGGTGCGGTGCATAAGATCGACGATGGCTTCATAGGCGCGAAGGAGGCTTAGGAAGGCATCTGTGGCGATATCGCTGTTGAGGGCCTCTCTTTGCGCCTCAAAAGCGGAAACCTGCGCTTCCAGCTCGTTCAGGGCGGCTTCTAAGGATTCCTCAAGCGGATCGGCTAGCAAATCCTGCAAACTCCAGCGCTTTGCTGTGGCTTGTTCGACCATGGTATATCCTCCAGATAAGGGTGACGGTCTCCCCAAGACGAATTTAGTTTATGATAGTATCTATTATACCTACCTGGGAAAGAAAAGGAAATACTTCGCGGCGAGCGGGCAAGCCGGTTGGGCAGGCGCCTGGCAGAAGGCCCGGAGCCGTGAAAACTGCCCTTCCAGGAGGACCAGCGGGGGCATTTGAACAGAAAGTTACGGTTCGAGAATGGGAAAGCCCGCAGCTGTCTGTGCAAAACTCAGACCCTTAGCGAACCACGGAACCCCCTGGAAGCATAGAAAGATGGCGCGCTGTTGTGGAACACGAAGACAGTGTTGTAGCGGCGATCACCAAAGATTGCACCGCCTAATTCTCGTATATCAGCAGGCGTTTGTAACCAGCTTTCAGTTTTGGTATCAAATTCTCCAATGTCCTGTAACGCTCGATATCGATCTTCATCCAGAAGCTCGATGCCCATGGCCGCAGCGATATCAACCGCGTTGCCGCCTGGGAAAACACCTTTCTTTTCTCTTGCTTGCTGGCCCTCACCGTCGTAGCAAATACTTCTGCGGCCTGCAGGACTCTGTTCTGAACAATCGCAAAAAATGTATTCACCCGTCTCTTCATCGAAGCCAACCACATCCGGTTCGCCGCCGGTCCCTTCCATTGCATTCAATGACGACAACTTTTCAGGCTGAGCTTGCAGCTTTGCCAGCACCTTAGCCCATTTAAGACCTTTATGGCGGTCCATGTTTTCCTCAAAACGAGCCTGCAATGTTTTGAGGAATACTTCACCTTCTTCTGGCGATATTTCTAGATTTATCTCAACCTTTGGGATCGGTTTACCACTCCCTTTACCTGACGATGGTTTTTTGGCCATGAATTGTCTCCTACTTATCCAATCAGTTGTCTTTAGGATTGCTGTCTTAAACCAACAACATTGCCATCCGCGTCTTTCACCTGCGCTATCAGCAGGCCGTCTCCAACTTCTCTAACATCCTGTACGATCTCAGCATCTACAGCGGTCATTCCTAGCCAAAAGATCCGTGCTTGATCTCACCGGCACGTTCATAGGTAACCACAATAACGCCGGATGGCGAGGCTTCGCTCTTGAGCAGCCTAAACTCGGCCGGTGTCGCGCCCTGACCAAACAATCTTTTGCCCTTCCCCAAGGTCACGGGGAATATTTTCAGGTGCAGCATATCCACTAAATCATGCGCAAGCAAAGTCTGGATCAAATCACTGCTGCCATGGACCTGTAGTTCCGGCCCCTCTTCTTCCTTCAGCTTCTTAACGGCTTCAGGTACATCGCCCGTGAGCAATTCGGAATTTTGCCACTCCACCTCCTCCAGTGTCCGCGAAGCCACATACTTCTTGGCGTTATTAAACGTATCAGCTCCCTCCTCTTTGCCGGCATGCGGCCAATAGGCGGCGAATATCTCGTAGGTTTTTCGACCCAACACCATGGCGAACGGCTTCCCCACCTGTTCGCCCATGGTCTCGCCTAAGAACGCATCAAAATAGCCGACGGTCCAACCGCCCAAATCAAATCCGCCATCTCTGTCTTCCTGCGGACCACCAGGCGCTTGCATCACGCCATCCAAAGATACAAATGTTAATAGGGCTAGCTGTCTCATCTTTCTTCCTTGCCCGCTTTTTCCAGATCGGCAATGATGATCTTCTTCATCTGCAGCATAACGGGCGTTGTCTTTGCGGGATTTTTGGTCATGAGTGCGCCCATATTTTCAGGGACGATTTGCCAGGAAACGCCGAACTTGTCTTTGATCCAGCCGCACTGTTCCGCTTCCGGCACTGCGGAGAGCCGGTCCCAGTAATAGTCAATTTCTTCTTGATCTTTGCAGTTGACAATAAAGGAAACTGCCTCACTAAAGGCAAAGTCGTGCGTCTGGGCACTGTCCATGGCCGCAAACCAGTGCCCCGCGAGTTTGAAGTCGGTAAACATGACGGTGCCTTCTTCGTCCGGCGCCATACCCGCCGGATAACGGACGAGCGCGCCCCGTTTCGAATTGGGGAAGATGGATAGATAAAAATCCGTCGCTTCCTGCGTCTTGCCGCACACGTCACCGACAAATAAGAGCGAAGGAATAATGAGCGGGCGTTCCTCTCCCTCGGGATTGGTATAGATGAGCTGCCAGGATACGCCGTACTTGTCCTGTATCCAGCCATAACGCTCGCTAAAGTCATACCTATCCAAGGGCATCAGCGGCTTGCCGCCGAGCGAGAGCTTTGCCCATACCTGGTCAATGCGTTCACGGGCGTCTTCATCCTGGGAAGGATCAAAATTGACCATAAAAGAGATCGAGGGATTGAGCTCAAAATACGGGCCGGCGCTGATGGCCGCATATTCATGCCCCCAAATCTCAAAATTAACGATATCGACTGAGCCCGAGGGCGTGTCACCCAGGGCGTTGATATTGTTGATCTTTGAATTGCGGCCGAATGCGGACACGTAGAATTCGGCCGCTTCTTTGGCCTCCTTGTCGTACCACAAGTGCGGGATAATGGTTTGTGATTCCATGATCGTTAATCTCCAGTCTATTCTTTGCGCGCACAGTTCGTCATTTACTCAGCGATTGAACCAGAGCTGTTTGCCAGATTGTGTTCTCTTGTATGTCTGGTTGAACGATTTGTTCGGCGTCGCTAAATATGATTATAGAACTATTGTTCTGAACTCACAAGAGATTCGATTCCCGGTGCAGGCGGGGCGGTTGAACAATGAGTAACGGGGCGCAGCTTTCTGTCTGCTTTCGCAGCTTCTCCTGGGGCTGTAAACCCCAGGCTAAAGGGAAAAAACCTGCTCAAGCAGGTTGGCAGCGGACTCAATTGTGATCAACTATATCGCCGATCTATTTTCTTAAGAACCATTGGTAGGAAAGACTTTTGGTCACACCATATCTTAAAGAGAAGCTGCTGAATAAGTTCCTTAACTTGCTGTTCAAATGCCCCCACCGGTCCTCCCAGGAGAGGATTTGGTAGCACCGCAAGAAACCGTGAAACGACTGGTCTTGACAAATAAATAGCAAAAGAGCCAGGATAGAAGCATGGAACAATTTGCGGAATTACCCATGCAGCCATCACTGGCTCAGTATCCTTATTGTATCACCGAAACGCAGGTCAAAGTGCATTCACACAAAGAGCGACGATACCGTTGTTGCCTCTGCCGGAGCACCTTCTCCGAACGGTATGGCACACCACTGTTCCGTCTGAAGTACCCACTGCCAATCGTCATGTTGGTTCTAGCTCTGCTATCCCATGGGTGCCCACTAGTGCTTTGTTAGTTTAGATTCTGCACCTTTACAATTGGATAAAGTCTTCTTCAATTTGATGCGTGCATCCTCCGTTGTGAAACGCCAATCAATACCGACCTGCTTTTCATTGCGCTGTTTTTGCCAAGCGCTGACTTGAGTGATCACGGTCTTGATATCTGGCAATGCGTGACTTTCAAACATTGTCGCCGTAAAACGGAAAGCTCACACTCAGCGATATTGAGCCAACTGGCATGTTCCGGTGTGTAATGCCACTCAATCCTGGCGGCGATGCGCCTGGCTTCGGCGGGTGGAAAGCGTTCATACAAACAAGCAGCATGATGAATATTCAGATTATCGGTGACCAAAACAACCTTTTCGCATCCGGATAGACTTCATCAACCAGCTCTTTCAACACCTGTGCAAAATCCAACTTGGTACGCCGGGGACTGACCCAGACGCGCCGGAATCCACGTAATGGTTCCACAGCCAGGAAGAGTGCACATTGCCCATGCCGTTCGTATTCATAATCTTCCCGTCTGGGCTTACCCGGTTGGAGAGGGAATGTGCCGCGCGGTGTGGCACGCAATGTTTTTGAAATCTCATCCAGACAGACCTGCGGGTACTGCGGATCATAGGGGCGTTGGTAGACGTCCAGGACATCTTCCATCTTGGCGACAAAGCGGGCGCCAGGCTTGGGAATGCACCAGGATTTCACTTGCCAAGGCTTAAGTTCGTTTTTTTGAGCGCGTCCCCTACGGCCACATGGCTGATGGAGTCGATGACTTCCATCGTCACCAACCGGTCTGCCAACAGGCGCAGGGTCCAACGTTCATAGCCTTCGGGCGGGTCACTACAAGCCAGGGCAATTAAATGGGCTTCGACTTCACCGTCGATCTTGGGCTTTGCGCCGGGACGGGGTTTCTCAAAAAGAGCACCGGGCAACCCTCCGCAAAGTAGCGCTTTTTCAGGTTGGAGACAGTACCCTGGCTGACCATTGCCGCATCGACTACCTCTCTGATCTTGCGCTTTTGCCCCTGACTGCGGTCCAGCAGCAGCAGGGTGCGCGCTCGCGCAATGACGCGGGCCGAATGGGTACCAGACTTTATCAATTGTTCAAGTTCAGTTCGTTCGTTTTCTTGCAGATAGATATGTTGATGTTCGTACATGCCCCTATTGTGGGCCAATTTTGAATTGTTTACAATGTTTTGCTTAACTGAGCACTAGCAGCCATTGTCTTCGCCTTTGGTATTGATGAACGCACGGTGGCCAGTTGGCAAATGAAAGCAGGTGACCATGCCAAACGTGTGCAGTATCGTTACGTCTGTCGCAACACGATCCAGTTGGCCCAGGTGCAAGCTGACGAACTATGGGTCAAGCTGCAAGGGCAAACCGCCTGGATCGCCACTGCCTTTTGCGTTTTCCACGTCTGTTCATTTGGGGCGCTGTTTCGCTGCGACGGGATAAAAACCTCGTTCGGCAAGTGCTTTCTAAGGTCCGTCAGGCCTCTGGACGCGTCATTCAGCCTGTTTTGGTATCTGTCGATGGCTTTGCTGCTTATCCCAAAATAATCAAGAAGCTGTTTGCCATCAAGGACCGAAGTCGACGAGGCCCACCGAAGCGCACTCCCTGGCCAAAACTGAATATCGTGCAGGTCATCAAGCGCTACAGCGGCAAGCGCCTCTCCCACATCGAGCGACGTCTGGCACACGGTGATTGGGGTACGACGAGCCGTTTGTTGGTGCAGACGCAAACCCAAGTCGGCTGTGCCAATACCGCCTACATCGAGCGCTTCAATGCCACCTTGAGAGCGCGATTGCCCAGCCTGGTGCGCCGCACACGTAATCTGGCGCGGACAGTGAAGCGTTTGGAGATGGAGCTTTTCTGGTCGGGCGTGGTTTACAATTTCTGCACGGTGCATACGACGCTTGAAGGCACCCCGACAATGGCGGCCGGAATCACAAAGGAGGTGTGGTCCATTCGGCGATTACTGACGATGCGAACACCTGATATTTGGGACGCTGAACTGGATCACGTTATATTGTGAAGCTACCCGAGGATTTTATAGTTCAACTAATTATGCTTAAATTAAGTATAAGACTGTATTGACTTGTTGGAGGTTCAGAAATGCCCGCCTGCTCCGCCGCAGCGCCGGCTGCTTTGGCAGCCTACTGGCATTTTCTTGCTTCCCCAAGTATCGTATCCTTACCGGGGGTAAGTGCGCTAAACTCCCGGGGTGAATGCGTGTTTTACGTTTTCTGCCTGCTTATGATGGGCGCATGATCGTTTTACCAAAGAGGCTTCAGAAAATGAGTCAGCTACCAATTTCCCTTGAAGATGTTGCTACCTACCCCCTGCCCGGCACGGCCGTCCCCAGCAATTTTACTTTTCACGAGGGCCGGATCGCCTATTTGTTTAGCAAAGATGGGGACCTGACGCGCCAGCTCTACGTGCACGATCCGCAGACGGGCGAACGCCGCCTGCTCGTCCTGCCTCCTGACGCGGGGGTGACGGAGGAGAATGTCACCCTGGAAGAGGCGCTGCGCCGCGAGCGGCAGCGGCAGCGTGATTTGGGCATTACACGCTACCAATGGCACAAGAACGGCCGTATTCTGGTGCCCTTGAACGGCGGCATCTACGTGCAGGATGGCGACGGCGCGCATTTGCGGGCCGTGGTCACGGGCACGGAACACCCGGCGCTCTCGCCCCGTTTTTCACCCGACGGCAGTTGGATCGCCTACGTGCAGGATGCGGAGCTCTTCGTGGTTTCCGCGGGGGGCGGTGAGCCGCGGCGGATAACCTTTGGCGCGCGGGGCACGGGAAAGACGCACGGCCTGGCCGAGTTCGTGGCCCAGGAAGAGATGGGACGCAGCATGGGCTTCTGGTGGTCACCGGACAGCACAAAGATCGCCTTCACGGAAGTGGACGAGACGCACATTCCCGTTTATCGCATTATGCACCAGGGCAAGGGCATTGTTGGCGAAGGTGCGCAGGAGGACCACCACTACCCCTTTGCCGGGGGGCCGAACGCCGTGGTGCGTCTGGGCGTCGTTGATCGGGATGGCGGCGCTCCCATGTGGATGGATCTTGGCGAAGATGAGGATGTGTATCTGGCGCGCGTGCAGTGGCTGCCGGACGGCCGTCTTTCCGCCCAGCGGCTCGCCCGCCGGCAAAACAGCCTCGATCTGTTGATTTTTGATGATTTTGGCAGGTTTTCGTGCTTGCTACACGAAAATAGTGATGTTTGGATTAACTTGCACAAGATGTTTCGACCGCTGAAGAAGGCGCAAGAAACGGGCGCGTCCTTTATCTGGGCCTCAGAACGAAGCGGTTTCATGCATCTCTACCTGCTGGATGCAGAGGGGAGCGTGATACGGCCGTTGACCAGCGGAGCGTGGCAGGTGGACGAGATCGCCGCTGTCGATGAAAAGGAGGGCGTCGTCTATTTCCTGGCGACGAAGGAGTCGCCGCTCGAGCGCCATCTGTATGCTGTTTCCTTTGCCGGGGAGGAACCGCGGCGGGTTACGGCCGTGCCGGGCACACACGCCGTGGTCATCGATCCCCGCTTCGAGATGTTCATAGACACGCACAGCAGCCTCACGCAGCCACCCACTGTTACCCTGCGCCGCCTGAACAGCGGGGAAGCGGTGCACGCGATCTACGAAGCGGCCGATCCGCGCCTGGCCGAACTGGATCTGCCCGCCCCGCAGCTGGTGACGCTGGAATCGCGTGATGGGGTGGCGCTGCACGGGGCCGTTTACCGCCCGCCGCAGAGCGCCGGCAAGGGCCCCTACCCCACCCTGGTGCAGGTGTATGGCGGGCCGCACGCACAACTGGTGACGAACAGCTGGCTGCCGACGATTGCTATGCGCGCGCAGTACCTGGCGCAGCAGGGCTTCCTCGTCTTCGTCTTGGACAACCGCGGCAGCGCGCGGCGCGGGCTCGCCTTTGAAGCCCCCTTGAAGCAGAACATGGGCGACATCGAGGTGCAGGATCAGGTAGACGGCGTGCGCTGGCTGGTCGCGCAGGGTCTGGCCGATCCGGGGCGCGTGGGCGTCTACGGCTGGAGCTACGGCGGCTATATGGCGCTTATGTGCCTGACACGCGCGGCCGAGACCTTCCAGGTGGGCGTAGCCGGCGCGCCGGTTACCCATTACGACGGCTATGACACCTGCTATACGGAACGGTATATGGGTCTGCCGCAAGAGAACGCGCAGGGGTACGAGCGGGGCAGCGTCATGGCCCACGTCGACAAGCTGCAGGGCAAGCTGCTGCTGGTTCACGGCTTAATCGATGAAAATGTGCATTTCCGGCATACGGCGCGGCTGATCAACGCCTTGATTGCGGCGCGCAAGCCCTATGACCTTATGATCTTCCCCAATGAACGCCACTCTCCACGGGGCCTGGCCGACCGCGTCTATATGGAAGAGCACATTCGCGACTATTTCCTGGCGCATCTGACCTAGGCCTGGCCGTCACTCTCTTACTTGGGCCGCTCACCGCAGCTAGATATCAGGGCATTCTGCAGAATGTAAGTAGATGCGGCATTCTTCAGCCGTTAGCACGCGGGACACTCTTTCACGCGCCAAGGCTTTTAGTTCCTCCATCTCAAGTGTGTAGACACGCACGGTACCATCACCCACGGCCGCAGCGAGATGGCGATCGTCGGGACTAAAATCTGCGGCAAACACATTGCCCGTGCCCCCGTACAAAGTCATGAGCTCCTGGCCGCTGGCCACATCCCACACCTTGGCCAAGCTGTCAAAACCAACCGAGGCTAGTTTCGTGCCGTCGTGGCTGAAAGCGACGCGCAGGACGAGGCCCGCATGAGCGGAAAGCTGGTGGAGCAGTTCACCTGATGCTGTGTCCCAAATCAGAACGGCGCCATCTTGCCGGCCGGCAGCCGTGAATTGCCCGTCCGGACTGATCGCCACACCATAAAGATCCAGACCACTGCCATCAAAGCGCTGCAGTTCCTCGCCGGTCTGCGCATCCCATTGGTGTACGAAATCGTCGTCACCGGCTGTGAAAAGATAGCTGCTGTCGGGACTAAAAGCCAGGCCGCTGATAGCCATGCCCACGCCAAGCTCATCTTTGCTGTAGACAGTCAGCAGCACATCCCCACTGCCGATATCCACTATTCTGGCTGTGCCGGCCCAATCCGCGGCAGCCAGCTTCTTTCCATCCGCGCTCACAGCCATGCCCGTGACAGGGGCCATCGCTGCTGGGACGGTTAACAGAAGTTCATTTTTATCAAGATCTACCACATATAGTGTGCCATCCCAGCTGGCAAGGGCCAAGATTTTTCCATCCCGGCTCAAGTCGAGGCTGCTAAGGCCGGCGGCGGCGTCTTCCGGAGGGAGGGAACGTGTCAGCAGCCCGCCGGCTGTGTCCCAGAGCTTCGCCTTGCCGTCAAAACCGGCCGTCGCTATTTGTGCGCCATCAGGCGTGTAGGCGATATCGTAAACCTGTTCGTCGTGCGCTTCTACCGTCAGCAGTTCACGACCTGGGCTGATGTCCCATAATTTGAACGTGCCGTCATAGCCCCCTGTAGCCACAAGGTCGTTGTCCGGACCGGAGGCAACGCTGACCACCGTGCTTACGTGGCCGGCCAGCTCGAGAAGCTGTTGGCCGGAATAGGGATCCCAAACCGTGGTCGTGCCGTCCTGGTGTCCGGCGATCAATCGCTCGCCATCGGGCATATAGGCGACATCATAAATACCGGAGCGTACAGGCAAAGTGAATAGAGGCTCACCGCTCGCTGTGTCCCAGATGCCCAGGCGCGCATTGTCGCTGGCCACGGCCAATTGTGCGCCATCCGGGTTGAAAGCCAGGCCGTGAATGCTACCGCCGTGTTCGAAGCTGAGCAGCTCTTCCCCGCCGTTTGCGTCCCAAATCTTGACGACTCCTCCGACATCGCCGGTGGCCACTCGCTTCCCATCAGGGCTGTAAGCGATCGCTTCACTAAACTGATCATGCCCCGCCAGTGAAAGCAGCTCGGTTTCCGTACTTAGATCCCAGATGCGCGGCAGGCCATCCATGCTGGCCACCGCCAGCCGCTGCCCATCGGGACTAAAGGCGAGTCTACGGACGGTGCCGTCGGTTGCTCCGGGCAAAGAAAACAGCCTTTCACCGCTGACGGCATCCCATAACATCACCTGGGATATCCATGTGCTGGCCAGACGCCTGCCGTCCGGACTGTAAACGACATCGTAGCCCCATTCTCCCGCGTCGCCAGGGAGCGTAAGCAGCAGCTCACCGGAAGCGGCGTCCCAAATCTTTGTCGCGGCGTCGACCCCGGTGCTGGCCACATGTTTGCCATCGGGGCTGATGGCGATGCCCGGCACACCGCCGGCATGGGCCGGGATCGTGCGCAAGATGTGCAGCTCCGGAAGCGCTCGGTGCAGGGCGCTGCGCGCCTCCAGGGTATCGGCCGTCTCCAGAGCCTGCAGCGCCAGCAGCACACTGCGCTCCGGATCAAGCTGTAGATTATTTACCGCCGCGGCCGCTAATTCGCGCGAGGTCGCCAGACGCGTCAATTCCTGCGCCTCCTTCGCGCTGCGGTTGGCCATCGTGCCCAGGCCTATGGCGGCAAGCAGCAGCAGCGCCAGAGCGCCCAAAGCGAAACCAAGCAGGACTGCCCGCCGGCGAAGTTTGCGGGCAGCTTCAGCCTGCTCCTCTGCGCGCTGCGCTTCTGCTTCCGCTCTGCGGCGCTGCTCATCTGCCAGAGTCTGCGCCGCTTCTAACTCGCGCCGGCGCTGCGCCTCGCGTTCCCGAGCTTCTCGTTCCGCCAACGCTTGTGATGCTTCCAGGAAGGCGCGTTCCAGCGCATTCACCTCATCCTCGTGTTGGGCGGCCCATTCCAGCGCCTGTCCCAGCCGCGCGCCGCGGTAGAGGGCACTGGGGTCGCGCCGCAGCGCGTCCCATGCCTGTGATGCCTCGGTGAGCTGGCGATGCAGGCGCAGCCCTTCGCGGTCTTCTTCCAGCCAGCCGCGCAGGGTGGGCCATTCGCGGATCAGGGCCTCGTGGGCGACCTCGGCAGCATTCCTGTCCGTGGTCACCAGACGGGCATCAGCCAGGGCGGTGAGCACCTGGTGCACCGTTTCCTGGTCTTCGGGGCGCGGGGGAAGTTCGTCAATCGAAACCCGGCGGCGCGTATCGGCGGCAGCCTCATCGCCGCCCAGCGCCGTGAGGCGCAGGAAGATCTGGCGCGCAACCTGGCGCTGGTCATGATCTAGCTGGTCATAGAAGACGGATTCGGCCGTTTCAGCAATGGCGCCGCGCACGCCGCCGGATGCGGCATAGCCGCTCAAGGTCAGCGTGCGGCCGCGCCGCCGTTCCCAGACAGCCAATAGAGCATGGGAAAGCAGGGGCAGCGCGCCCGGCTCAGGCCCCTGCCCGCTGCCGGCGCCCACGTCGTAGAGCAGCAGGTCAACCAGCCCCGGCTCGAACTGCCAATGGCCGTGCTGCGCCGGTTCTTCAATGGCGCAGCGCAGTTCATCCCCGGTCATGGGGCCGATGTATTCCTGGTGCTGGGCCAGCAGCCGGCGAAGCGCGTCAAATTGGGCACAGTGGGCATAGAAATCGGCGCGAAGGACAAGGAGGATCACGGCTGTCCCCCCCGGCCGGCAGGCGGCGGTGGTCAGATTCTGTACGAAAGCCGACTGTTCCGCCTCGCTGCGGCAGAGGGTGAACAACTCTTCAAACTGATCCACGACGAGGAGCGTGTGCGCAGCGACCGCAGATTCGGCCGCTTCTTGCAGCGCCTGATCGAGTCGCTGCGGCTGCTGTGCCAGCTCATCGACCAGTTTCCTGCTGGGCAAGCCGGTCTGCGCTTCCCCTTGCAAAACGGTGGCGAGGCTTTCCAGGGGATGCGCCGCCGGTGAGGTCACGAAGATAGGCCAGCCGGAGGAGCGCGGCTGCCAACGCAAGGTAGAGATCACGCCGGCGCGCACGACGGAGGACTTGCCGCTGCCGGATGCGCCGACGACAGCCAGAAAGCGCTGGTCAGAATCTGCGCGCTCAGTGAGCCGCGCCGCCAGCCGCTGTGTCAGCGCTTCGCGGCCAAAAAACAGTTCCGAATCGGTCTCATCAAAATAGGGCAAGCCCTTATATGGAGGCAGCCCGGCGGCGGGCGCATCTTCCCGGCGTACAGCGGTCGCCAATTCCAGGAAGCGCGAGGCCACTTCCGGTTCGTCTTCAAGCTCCAGAATCGGCAAGAAACGCGCGGTGAGCGTGGCCAGATCCGGCATGCGCTCGTTGTGTTCCAGGCGAGAAATCTGGGTGTCGCTGTAGCCGACGGCGATGGATAGCTCACGCTGCGTGTAACCGGCGCGGCGGCGCAGATACTTAAGCAAATCACCAAAGGTGGTGAAACGGTCCAGTGCGAATTGGATGCTTGAGAGTGACATATCGTACGTCCATCAAAACAAAGTGCCCCAGAGATACACAGAGAAGGCCTGGAGATTCAGCGAACGGGAAGTAAGCATGGCTTTGGAAAGGAACGAACAGAAGGCGATGGGGCTGGCTGCGTCTGAAATTGGATAAGATGCACATGCTCCCCATGCGATCCCGTGATGCTGATAGTATAGCAGTTCTTTTGGTGGGATGGGGAATTTTGGCAAGTTTTGTCAAATTATGCAGGCGCTTTTTGTGTACGCTATGAGCAGTGAAATTGAGCGAGAACGAGAGGTTGAAGATGGACAGCAACTACGAATGGCAGCAGTTCCGAGCTAATGAAAGGGCAAAGGTGCGGCGGCAGGAAGCGGAGGTGCAGCGGCGGGCGAAAGTGGATAAGGATGGCCGGCTGCCGCTGATCGACCAAGTCATCGACTTCATTAGGCCTTCCCTGTCCGGCCTGGGTAGGTTCGTGCGCAGAAGGGGCGCGCGCGCTGACTCTACCGGCAGTGAAATGGATAAACGTGAGCGTCTGGCTTAAGAAAAGGGGTTAACAAAAGGAGTGTGAACCATGAGAAGCAGTTTGAAGATTTTGAACGGGATAGCCTTAGTCATGTTATTGTGTACTGCCGGCTGCAGCAGTTCGGGCAGCCAACCCGCGCCAACGCCTACTTCGCCGCCGGAGGCCGTGCAGCAGCCGGCAGCCGTGCCTGAACCATCCGCCGTCCCCGAAGCAACCGTTGACCCGGCCGAAGCCGTAGTTCTGGCATATGAGGAACTCGTCAATGCCGGGGAATATGCCGGTGCAGCCGATCTGTTTGCTGATGACGCGATGTCTTACTTCATTGGTATGCCCCCAACCGGCATGGAAATCTACTGGGGCCAGGAACAGTATCGCACATTCTTAGAGGAGTGCTGCACGGACCAGCACTTTGAAATGGAAGTGACCCCCGTCCGTGTTGAGGATGGCGTCGTCTATGCCGAAGCGAAGACCTGGATGGATTTCACCCGCGATCTGGGCGTAGCTCCGAACAGTTTCCACGAGGTTTTTGTGGTCAAGGATGGCAAGATCAACCTGTATGTCTCGACGATGACGGAGGAAGCATTGGCCAATTTCAAACCTGTCTTGTATGAGGCGCTTCCGGAACTGGCGGCAATGACGCAGCCCCCGGAGGCGGTCGACGGAACGCCGGTCAGCGAGGTTGCCGTTACGATCACGAACGGCACCTGCGCCTACAGCGGTCCCATGACCTTTCAAGAAGGGGAATTGATCGTCAATGTAGATGTGCAGGACCAAAGTTTCGAAAAGTATGCGGTGACGTTCTTTACGCTAGATGAGGGAAAAGATCTGGTCGACTTGATGGCTTCGACGTACAACGCCGGCCCGCCATCGTGGTCGGATTTGGTCTTTATGAAAGAGCTGGGGCCCGGAGAAAGCGAGACGTACAAGAGTTTCTTAGTGAAAGAGGGACTGCTGTACCTGGTTTGTTGGGGTGGCCCACCAGATATCGCCATCGGCAATGCCGGGCCGTTTTTGGTACAGAAGTAGTGACCGGATAAGGGGACGGCCGTTTCTCACAGGGGGTTTGGGAAACGGCCGTCTTTTTTTGGCGCCTGACAACCCACCCTTTCCATTTCCATATCGTGTGGCTTGCCCTGAAAATTCACGGACAATAGAACCCACAATTGGGTGGCTAGTGGTGGCATGAAAGCGAATCATTCCCTGATAGATAAATATTTCTGGCCCATGCTCGCGGCGCCGGCGCTGGTGTTTTTCCTCTCTGTCGCCGCCGGCGCCGCCTGGGGGCTGCCTGCTATCTGGCATGCGGATGAAGTGCTGGTCGAAGTTGTTCCGGCGCTGCAGGGGGGCCTGGACGCCGTTACGCTGGACGTTTTCTACCCGACGCTCCCTTTCTTTACCATGTACGCGACAGGCAAGGTTTTGGCGCAGGCAGCGGCCGGTGAAACAGCGATCATGGCCGGCATACGCCTCGTTTCGGCCGTGCTGGCGACTGGCGTAATTCTCTCCAGCGCGCTGATGACGCTTACCGCGGGCCGGTCGCGCGCGGCGGCTCTATTGGCGGCCGCCCTCGTGATGTTCAGCAGTGGCTTTGTGACGATTGCCCATCATGCCATTGTTGACATTTACCTGACCTTTTTTGTGTCGCTGACGGCCTTATTCTTGCTACGGTTTGTGGCCACGCAGAAGAACGTCTGGCTCTATCTAGGCTTTGTGGCCACCGGCCTGGCGGCTTCAAGCAAATATAACGGCGCGAGCCTTTTGCTGGCGGCGACTTTAATTCCGCTTCTGTTTGGGACGCCGGCGACGCGCAGCGGGGCGCTGCGCGTCGCCGGCAGGATGCTCCTGGCCTATTTCCTGGCCTTTTTCGGTTTCTTCGCCGGTACGCCGCAGGCGATTCTCAATGCGCCTTCCTATTTTGAGCAGCTCATGCCCTTTCTTGAACGCCAGCGAGTTTATGCCGGAGAGCGCCCCATTGGGCTTGTTGGCCAATGGGAGAGAATGATAGACGGTCTAGGACCGCTCCTCTTTGCTCTCTTTGCTCTGGCAACGCTTTGGACGCTTGTGCAGAGCGCAAAATACGTGCGGGCGCGGATGAAAGCAGCGGGAGATTGCGCTATACGGACGATATTACCTAGCGCTTCTGCTGATCTTGATCGCTTTCGAACTACCTCTGGCCCTCTCACAGTTCTATCCGATGCGCTATTTGGTACCGTCCTATTCTATCTTGGCTGTCTTGTCGGCGATGATGGCGGACGATCTTTGGCGCCGGCTGCAGCATTCGGGCAATAAGCCAGGACAGTGGCTGCTCGCCCTGGTGGTCATGGCCGTCCTGCTCTTTTCCGCATTGCGCTATGTAAGCGTGCTGCTGCTCTATGCCAACGACAGCCGCCTGGCCGCTTCTGATGCCTTGGAAGAAATCATTTCTCTCGGCAGCCGCACGGAATACACGCTTTACCCCCCTCACCTGCCCTCGGCTGAGCGGGTCATCGACAATTACCCTTTGCAGGTTTTTAAATTTGAGGAAGATATTGTACCGATCACGGGATGGAACAGGGGCGAAGAAGGGATCGAAACGCGCAGACCAGATTACCTGGTCGTCGACCGCAAAACATATGCCCGCTTTGAAGATGATCACGTGTGCCGCCTGAACCCTGTCGAATGCGCCTTCTTTTCTAGGCTGCTCAAGGGAGAAACAAACTATGAGCTGCACCGGAAATTTGAGTATGACCCGCCCCCTTTCCTGCCGGCGGTGAAGACGGATTACGCTAATATCGAGGTGCTCCTCTTTGAGCGGCGACCGGAGACACAAAACGAGAGGGAAGCCGTCTGGCAGAATTCCCTGGACGCTCAATTCGGCCGGCATATCCTGCTGCACGGGTTCGATATCACACAAACGGCCGAAAACCAGCTGGCCGTGGCTCTCTTCTGGAGCACACGGGCAAGGCTGGCGGACACCTATAAGGTTTTTGTACACTGCCTGGATGAAAACGGCCAGATCCTGGCCCAGAGCGACAGCATTCCCGCAAAGGGCGCTGCGCTAACAGAACATTGGTTGAGAGGCGAAATCATCAAAGATGAACACCTTCTCGATCTACCTTCCAGCGGCCACTGCCGGCTGCACGTGGGCCTCTATTCAGCGGAGACGGGCGACCGCCTGCCCGCCTCGTCAGACAGGCAGGCGGTGACTGGAAACGCCATACGCTTGCCAGCGAGTAAGCCGGTTAATCTCCTATGCCTGCCCGTAGATGATACAGGCCATGATGAGCATCAGTAGCTGTTCGCGAGTATACTTGTTCATTGAAAACATTCCTTTCTAAGACAATACAAGTTCACCGAAAGACACCGTTTAAGGGCGAGACGCTCTCTTTATCGCCAGAAAAGGAGGCAGCGTTTTCGGCGTAGATCCCTCTGAAACCGCTGTGTCCTAAGTGCTAGAGAATGCCAGAAAGAAACGAAGCTAGCATATGAAAACATTGATCAATACCAAACTACGACCACCACGTTTACCAAAAGGGTACATAACTCGCCCGCGCCTGTTGGCGCAGTTGGATCGCGGTTTGGAGCAGGATTTCATCCTCATCTCGGCCCCGGCCGGATATGGCAAGACATTGTTGGCGACCGATTGGTTGCGGCAGCGGCCAGCGCTGATGACTGCCTGGGTCTCATTGGATGAAAATGACAATGATCTGGATGTATTTCTCCGTTATCTGACAACGGCCGTTCACCGCGCTTTTCCCCAAGAACGGCCGTGCGCCAACACCCAAGCGCTGCTCAACGCCCCCCAATCACCTCCCTTGGAAACCATCGCCAGCACCCTGATCAACGACCTGGCTCAACTGCCTCACACCTTACTCCTGGTTCTGGATGATTATCATCTCATCACGCTTCCAGTCATTCACCAGGTGATGGCGAAGCTTGTCCGCCACCTGCCGGCTGCTCTGAATCTGCTATTGATCACCCGCATAGACCCGGCATTGCCCCTGCTGGCGAGACGCCGGGCGCAGCAGCGATTGTTGGAGATACGCGCCGCCGATTTGCGCTTTGCCCTGGCCGAAGCACGCGCTATTCTGACCGAAACGACCGGTGCTGAAGTGGATGAGGAAACGGCCGTTCTACTGGAAGAGCAGACTGAAGGCTGGATTATCGGCTTGCAACTGGCGGGGCTTTCCCTGCGCGAGCAGCAAGACCCGGCGGCGTTTGCCCGTACCTTTCAGCAGCGCCACCATCGCCTCATTATGGACTTTCTGCTAGATGAGGTACTGACCCATCAGCCCCGAGCCGTGTTGGAATTCTTGTTGAAAACGGCCGTTCTGGAGCGACTGTGCGATTCATTATGCGCGGCGGTGGTTGGTGAACAACCGGCTGGTGAAAGGCCATGGCTCGACGACATGGCCCGCAGCGGTCTCTTCCTGATTTCGCTGGATGAAAAAGGAACCTGGTATCGTTACCACCACCTGTTTCGGGAACTGTTGCAGCGGCGGCTGGCGCAAGAACGGCCTCAAGAAGAAATTGCCGCCCTGCATCGCCGCGCCGGCCAATGGCTGGCCGCCAATGACTTCACTGAAGCGGCGCTGCGTCATTTACTGGCGGCGGGAGATGTGGAAACGGCCGTGACTCTCACCGAAGCACAACGTCATGAAATCCTTAATCGAGGAGAAATGCGCCGCTTGACACACTGGCTGGCTCTCCTGCCGCAAGACGTCGTGGAACAGCGCCCCGCCTTGTTACAGATCAAAGCATGGACACTGCGCTGGCAGGCCAAGTTTCAGGCTATACCCTCACTGCTGCAGCAAGCAGAAGCATTACTAGCCGCAGAAACGGCGATGGACGCCAGCGAAAGCGCCAATCTCAACATTTTACGTGGCGAACGAGATGCTTTGCGCGCCGAAATGGCCTTCTTCCAAAACGATTTTCCACGCTGCATCACCTCAGCCCAATCAGCCCTGGACCGCCTGCCGCCCCACTGTGCTTTTGTCCGAGGTCTGGCCGCTTTGTTCGTGCTTATTGGGCAGCAAAGCCTGGGGCAGACAGAAGGCGCACTGGAAAAGCTTACCACCTGGCTGGATGAGGATCGGTTTCAGCATCACGCCGCCCGCTACGGCTTAATGTTGGCCGCGGGCGCTACTTACGGCATGATCGGCGACTTGAAACGTCTGGAGCAAATGGGACAACACTTGCTACAAGCAGGGCTAGCAGAAGAGCACCCGCTCAGCATTACCTGGGCGAGCCATTTCTTAGGCCATGCCTATTACCAGTGGAACCGCTTAGAAGAAGCAGCCGCCCATTGGTCCACAGTGGCAAAATGGCGCTATCATGCCAATTTTATGGTCTACCATGATGCGATGCTGGGCTTAGTTCTGATACAGCACAGTCAAGGAAATGTACCGCAGGCACAGAAAACGTTAGACACCCTGAGCCAGGTCATGTTGGAGACAAACCAGATTCAATTCACACACCAACTAGAAGCGTTTCGCGCTCGTCTGGCGCTGCTGCGCGGCGAGGTAGGCACAGCGGTTCATTGGCTGCAAACCGGGGTGAAACCCGCTCGGGCGTCACTCTGGTTCTGGGAAGCCAACGATATTACCCACGCCAAGGCACTGATGGCGCAGGGAACGGCCGTTTCTTATCAGGAAGCCGGCGACTTGTTAACCTCTTGCCAGCAGTATGCTAAAGAGACGGCCAGCGTCTGGCTGCTCATCCAGGTTTGGGCGCTGCGGGCGCTGCTGGCACAGGCGCAAAACCAGGCAGAAAATGCCCTGACCGCCGCCGAACATGCCGTGCGCCTGGCCGAGCCCGGCGGTTATCTGCGTCTCTTTGCAGAACTGGGCGCGGAGATGGCTGATTTGCTGGCCCAATTGGCGGCGCGCGGGATTGCGCCTGCCTATATCGATCGCATTCTGGCTGTGTTTCGGGCTGACCAATCGCCTGGAGCGGATGCGCTAACCAACCGCGAATTGGAAGTTTTAGCCCTTTTGCAGAAAGGCTTGTCCGATAAAGAGATTGCTGAGCGGTTGGTTTTGTCTGTGCTGACGGTGAAGAAACATAACCGTAATATTTATCAAAAGCTGGCTGTCAACGGCCGCCTGGCGGCGGCCGTCAAAGCGAAATCGTTGAATCTCACCCCCTAAATACTTCCCATATACTCCCTTTCACGCTTCAAATCGCCGCCGGTCTCTTCTATGATGGTATTATGGCGCAGCATAAATTGACGATGTATGAAATGGCGGTTTACCGCATACGCTTTCAAGGTGCGTTCGATGACTCCTGGCTGAAGAACCTGGGCGCAGAGTGGACCATCCAATACAGTGAAGAAAGTCCGGTCGTAACGACGACAATCACCGGAGCCATCTGTGACCAGGCCGCCTTGCTGGGTTTGTTGAGCAGTTTGTATGATGTAGGATTGCCCCTGCTGGCCGTTGAATACCTGAAAACGACCAGGGGGGAGTAGATACGCGATGAACAGCCGGCAGAATAATCAACAATAGGGAGAAATGATGTCAAACGCAAAAGAAGCAACTGAATTTACAGCCACCGCCAACCGCGCTCTTCTGGAAGAGCTGCTGTGGGAGGATGTACAAGATTTTGAAAATGCCAGCCGAGGCTTTATCGCCAGCCTGGACGACCCTGTTATCAAAGGTGAAAACGGCCATCCTGTCTGGAACCTGGATGCTTTTCCCTTCCTGGCAGAAGAAACCGCACCACCCAGCGTCAACCCCAGCCTGTGGCGGCAGTCGCGGCTGGTAGCGAACTATCACGGCCTGTTCAAAGTCACCGATGGCGTTTACCAGATTCGTGGCTTCGATTTGTCTGTTATGAGCATCATCGAGAGTGACGACGGCTATGTGGTGATCGATCCGCTGATCTCGGCGGATGTATCCCGGGCTGGCATGGAATTAGCTTACCAGCATGTGGGTCACAAACCAGTGGTGGCTGTCATTTATACCCACAGTCACATCGACCATTGGGGCGGTGTCAAAGGGGTGGTTTCTCAGGCCGACGTGGAGGCTGGCAAGACAAAGATTATTGCTCCGGAACATTTTATGGAACACGCTGTCAGTGAAAATGTTATCGCGGGCAATGTGATGACCCGCCGCTCCAGCTACATGTATGGCAACCTGCTGCCCAAAGACCCCAAAGGGCAGGTTGGGGCCGGACTGGGACAGACTACTTCCACCGGCCTCGTCACGCTCATCCCTCCCACCGATGACATTACCCATACCGGGCAGAAAATGGTGATAGATGGTCTGGAAATTGAGTTCCAGATGACGCCCGGCACGGAAGCCCCGGCGGAGATGAATTTTCTCTTCCCGAAATATCGCGCTTTGTGCATGGCCGAAAACTGCACCCACAACATGCACAATCTCTACACGCTGCGGGGCGCGCCGGTGCGCGATGCCAAAGCGTGGGCGTACTATATTGACGAAGCGATTGATGTGTTTAACGGCCGTTACGACGTTATCTTCGCCTCACACCATTGGCCCACCTGGACGGCCGAATCCGGCGTGGACTTCCTGAAAAAGCAGCGTGACATGTACAAATACCTGCATGATGAAACCTTACGGTTCGCCAATCAAGGCTTCACCATGTTAGAAATCCCCGAACTCATTGAGCTTCCGGCCGACCTGTTCCACGCCTGGTACAACCGAGGCTACTACGGCAGCATCAACCACAACGTCAAAGCCATTTATAATCGCTACCTGGGCTTCTTCGATGGCAATCCCGCCACCCTGCACCCGCTGCCACCAGAGGCCGCCGGTAAAAAATACGTCGAATTCATGGGCGGCGCAGAAAACTTGCTGGCTCAGGCTCGTCAATCATTTGACAAAGGCGAATACCGCTGGGTAGCCCAGGTGGTCAACCATCTCGTTTTTGCCGATCCGGACAACAAGGCGGCCCGTGAACTGCAAGCCGACGCCTTGGAGCAGCTTGGTTACCAGGCGGAGTCTGGTCCCTGGCGCAACTTCTACCTCAGCGCGGCGAAAGAGCTGCGTGATGGCGTTCTTGATCTTGATACGCCTCAGCTCGGAGCAGACGTGATCAAAGCGACCCCGCTGGATATGTTCTTCGACCTGCTGGCAGTACGACTGATTGGCCCCAAGGCAGCAGGCAAAAAGATCGTCCTAAATGCCAACTTCACAGACATAGGCGAGCAATACCTATTGGTTGTCGAGAATGGCGTCCTGAACTACGCTAAAGGCAAACAGGACGCTGAGGCAGACGCTACGCTCACGCTCAGCCGCACAGCGTTGGACGAAGTGATATTGGGCGAGGCGAAGCTGGCCGACAAGCTGGCGGAGGGAGAAGCGCTAATCAGCGGCAATCCGGAGAAGTTGGTCGAGTTTCTATCACTGATGGACACCTTTGAGTTCTGGTTCAATATCGTCACGCCTTAATGATCGTCTGCGAACAGATAGAGGTGAACGGTATCGACGCGCAGGGGCGGTTCGCGAACCGCCCCTACCTGTTTTGTTTATCCCATAAGGTCTTGAAGACCCGTCACTCCTAGAGAATAGACTAATCTTGCCAGGTAGCGGGTTCAGCCATCTGCAATCTTGAGCAAGCCAGGGAAAGATGTCTACACCATGATGAGTGCGACAAATCTTGAACCAAATCCGCGGTTGGCAACACCACGAGCCGCAGCCGTAGCCGGGATTATTTTTGCCCTGCTCTTTGCGGCCAGCCTGGTATTCCTCCGCCTTTCCATCCCGAGTGATTTGACCAGTGAAACGGAGTGGATTGCTCAAACTAGCGGATACCTTTCCGTTGCCCTGGTGCTAATGCCCTTTGCCGGGATTGCTTTCCTATGGTTCATTGGTGTCATCCGTGACCGGTTTGGGGAATTGGAAGATCGCTTCTTTTCGACAGTGTTCTTGGGCAGCAGCTTGTTATTCATTGGTATGGTGTTCGTCTCTATGGCGATTGCCGGCGCATTGGCGGCAAGTGTGGGCGTTGATGGCCGTTACACAATTAACCAGGATGTTGTTCTGTTTGCGCGTGCCCTGATGCTGCAGATCAGCAATGTGTATGCGCTGCGCATGGCCGGTGTCCTCATGATGTCGCTGGCAACCATCTGGCTGCATACGCAGCTCATGCCCCGCTGGTTAGTTGGCCTTACCTATTTACTCGCATGCATCATGCTGCTGATCGTCAGCTTCAATCTATGGATCACCCTCCTGTTTCCAGCCTGGGTACTGCTCGTGAGTATTCATGTTCTCATCCAGAGCCATCACGGGCATACCCCGCCAGCTGCGGGAGGTGAGGAATGAAAAAACTACCAACGAACCTGGACTTACCCAAGGATCGTAATGATCTTGTGGCCGATGCTATTGCCGGGTTGACTTTTGCGGTGGTCAATGTGCCGCAAGCGATGGGCAACGCGGTGCTGGCAACAGTGAACCCGGTTGCCGGACTTTACACCTTGATGATTGCGACGCCGGTGGGGGCGCTTTTTACCGGATCGGTCTTTATGAACGTGTCGACCACCGGGGCATTATCGGTGGCAGCGGGGGATGCGCTGGCAGGTTACAGCGGTGATCAGAAGACAACGGCATTGATCACACTGGCGCTCCTAATCGGCATATTTCAACTGGCAGCCGGGGTATTCAGGCTGGGCAGCTTGATCCGCTTTGTCTCCCAGTCCGTGATGACCGGTTTCATCACCGGCATCGCTCTGCTGATTATCCTGGGCGCCATACCTGATGTAACTGGCTACACAAGCCCTTTCAACAGTGAATTCCTCAAGTTGGCAGACACGATACTAAACCTTAACCAATTTGAGCCAGTGACGTTTATCTTGGGGCTGATGACAATTGTGCTGATTGTTGGTTTGGGCTTGACTCCTGCTCGCAAGTTCTCGATGGTCCTGGCGCTCGGCGCGGTGACGCTGTTGGGCGCGGGAATCACGGCCCTGCTGAATGAGACGGTATTCGTTACGGTTGGCGACATTACCACCATTCCCCGGTCGCTGCCGCGGCCCGCTCTGCCTGAGCTGCACACGATTCCGGCGCTTATCATGCCGGCTCTGGCAATTAGCATCATCGGTCTGGTGCAGGGCGCGGGGGTCAGCCAGAGCTTCCCCAACCCGGACGGCAAGTTCCCGGATGTGTCGCGGGATTTCGCGGGACAGGGGATTGCCAATATTGCTACCAGTTTCTTTACTGGTATTCCGGGCGGCGGCTCGATGTCGGGAACGGCCGTGACCGTCAATGCCGGCGCCAGATCACGGTGGGCCAACATCCTTGCCGGGTTTTTTGTCATCGTGATTGTGCTGCTGTTTGCCGGGGCTGTTAAATTAATCCCCATGAGCGCGCTGGCCGGGCTGCTGATTGTCGTCGGTTTTCAAAACCTGCAGCCAAAGCAGATCTCGATGGTCTGGCAGACTGGACGCGTGGCACAGACGGCCATGATTTTGACCCTGATGGCGACACTGGCGCTGCCGCTGCAATATGCCATCCTGGTCGGCGTCGCCATTTCGATCATGATGCACGTATTCCGCTCCTCCAATCAGGTGCGCATGGTGGAGTTTGTGCCGGTTGAGGGTGGCTTCCCCATCGAGCAACCCGCGCCCATCAAGCTGCCCGATCATGAAGTGACGCTGCTCTACGCTTACGGCAGCTTGTTCTTCGCAGCGGCAGCAACATTTGAACAGAACCTGCCCAACGCCGAGGAAGCGAAGCAGGCGGTTGTCATCCTCATTCTGCGCGGGCAGCCAGATGTAGGCAGCACCTTCATTGCTGTGCTGCGCCGTTATGCAACCACTGTACAGGCCAACGGCGGTCGTCTCATGTTGACCGGTGTCGGCCCACGACTGCGTGATCAACTGCAAAAAACAGGCACCCTGGCGCTCATCGGTGAAGAAAATGTGTTCATGGAGCGGGCCCAAATGGGTGTGGCTATGAATGAGGCGCTGGCGTCAGCCCACGCCTGGTTGGAGACGGTGAGGCCGCCGGAGGCGGACGCGTAGAAAACATACAGTTGTTCGAGATTTGCAGGATTAACATGATGGCGTACGGGCAGACGGGGCAAGATTGGTAAAAAAACCAATCTCCTTCATTCCCGGTGGGCATACACGCCAATCATCCTATTCTAGATTCAAGAGGAGAATACTTGGCATGAAAACTATCGTAAAAACTGTCTTGCTGGCTATTAGCCTATTTCTACTGGCCGCCTGCCAGCAGACGGCCGAACCAGCAGCCACTGTCGACCTGGCCGGTACGAACTGGATTTTGAGTTCTCTGAATGGCGAGTTGCCGCTGGCGGGAACGGCCGTTACCCTGCAGTTTGGCACCGACGGCAGCGTCTTTGGTACCGACGGATGTAACCGTTTCAACACCACCTATACGCAAGATGGCAGCAGTTTGACCATCACTCAGTCCACTGGCATTTCATCCATGATGGCCTGTGAGGAACCGGTCATGAATCAGGCGGCTGCTTATGTGGCGGCGCTCACGGCAACCAGTAATTTCATTGCCGCTGGCAACCAATTGAGCTTGCGTAATGGCGATGAAGTCCTGGCAACCTTTGTGGAGGGTACGGTGGACACCGCCGAACCAGAAGCCAGTGCTGATCTCGCGGGCACCAACTGGCTGCTAAGCAGCCTGAACGGTGAACTACCCATTTCAGGCACGACAATGTTCCTTCAATTTGGTACGGATGGGACGGTATCCGGATCCGATGGCTGTAACCGGTTGAACACCACCTATACCCAGGACGGCAGCAATCTGACCTTTGGTCAACCAGGCGCATCTACCATGATGGCCTGTGAAGAAGCGGTGATGGTGCAGGCGACAGTTTTCACGACCGCTCTGGCAGACACGAGCAGTTTTGTCGTGACAGAAAATGACTTGGTTTTGCAAAATGGGGATGAGGTCTTGGCGATGTTCGTTGCCAACTCGACCGATCTGACTGATACGGCATGGGAAGTGGTCAATTATAATAACGGCCGTGAAGCAGTGGTGGGTCTTGTTGCTAGTACCGAAATTTCAGCTTATTTTGGCGTGGAAGGCGACCTAACCGGTAATGCCGGCTGTAATCAATACTTCACCAGTTTCACGGCCGGCAGCGGTTCCATAGAAATTGGCATGCCCGGTACAACCATGCGCTTCTGTGAGCAGCCAGCAGGCATCATGGAGCAGGAGAGTGAATACCTGGCCGCTTTGCAAACCGCCGCCACTTACAGCATCGAGGGCAATATGTTGCAAATGCGCAGCGCAGAAGATGCCCTTGCGGTTGTCATGGTACGCAAAGTCTTGGTAGATTTACCAGAACCGGAACCGGCCGTGCCCACTGGTCGAGTCAATTCACCGCAAGGGTTAAATATCCGTTCCGGCCCCGGCGCCAACTTCCCGGTAATCGGGTTTGCGCGGGACGGGGATGAAGGCGAAATTGTTGGCCGCAGCGCCGATAACCGTTGGTGGGCAGCGGCCGTGCCGACTGCGCCTGGCGGCATCGGCTGGGCGTCTGCCGACTTTGTGATTGCCACCAATGCGGAAAATGTGCCGGTAATCGAGGTCGCGCCGCCAGTAGTGATTGTGCCCACAGCAGCGCCTTCTCCTACGCCGCCGCCGCCGCCCACAGCTACGCCGGTCGCAGAAATCTCTTTTGGGGCTGACCGCACCAACATCAACCAGGGTGAATGCACCACGCTAAGATGGTCAGTACAAAACATTCAGGCGGTTTGGGTTTATCCTCAAGGGGAGCGGTTTGAAAGCTTCCCGCGCACCGGTCAGGGCAGTGAACAGGTATGCCCCACCACGACGACTACCTATGAAATGCGTGTGCTGCAGCGTGACGGCTCTGTTATCTTCCGCCAGGTGACTGTCAATGTAGCCGGCCCTACGGCATCGCCGACCACGGCGCCAGTGACCGACCCCTTGGCCGGCACCCGCTGGGAAGTGGTGAATTACAACAACGGCCGTGGCGCTCTCGTTACGTCGCTGCTCGACACGCGCCTAACGATGGAATTTGGGGCGAGCGGTAATCTGAGCGGCACCAGTGGCTGCAACACTTACACCACGTCCTACCAGGTCACTGGCAATAATATCACCATAGGTCTGCCCGGTGGTACGCAGCAGTTCTGTGAAGAACCGGAAGGCATCATGGAGCAAGAGGCTGAATTCTTGGCCGCTTTACAATCTGCAGTCACCTTCAGTATTAATGGCAGCAGGCTGGAGATGCGCACGGCTGGTGGGCAGAATGCTATCATCGCCAGTCAAGTGCCTTAATAATTGACAGAAAACCGGACAGGTGACAAAACCGCCTGTCCGGTTTTAGTGTTACTTGCTAAAACTAAAATGGGGTATTAGACCATAGCGGGAAACCACTGATTGCATATCCCCTCACTCACAAGAATAGATCGTTTAAGGATGGAGGTGCGAGCCCATGGTACTTGTTGCACGCGGTATTATCTGGTATGGACTTTATTTTTTCCTCATCATATTGCCTCTGGCGACGGCCGCTTTAGTAGACCCCAATCGGATCAGCCAGCCGCTTCTTGTGGAAATCGCTGTTGGCGCCGGTTTTGTGGGCTTTACTCTCATGGCTTTGGAGTTTGCCTTAATTTCCCGCATTAATGCGGCGGCTGAACCGTTTGGCGAGGATTCTCTACAACTATTCCATAATTCGATGGGGATTGTCGCTCTTTTATTTGTGCTGGCGCATCCGATTCTGTTGATCGTGGCAGGTTTCCCGGCTCGCTGCTGGCTTAATCCTTTTGCCGGTTGTGCGAATATTTCAACACAAACGGCCGTTCTCTCCATCATCATCCTCTTGTTATTAATTGGCTCTTCCATTTGGCGCAAACAACTACGCATCAAATACGAACATTGGCAGTTTTTCCACGGCATATTTTCCCTCATCGTTATCTTTGCCGCCCTGGTTCATATCTTCATGATCGGCCGTTATACCAGCACCCCATCCCTGCAAGGACTATGGATACTTTATGCAGCATTAGTCTTAGGTTTAATCAGTTGGTATAAACTTTGGCTGCCATTCAAAGCCCTAAAACGCCCCTGGGAAATCATAGAAAACCGTGTAGAACGTGGAGATACCCGCACCTTGACTCTCAAGCCCATTAACCATGATGGCTTTTCCTTTCAATCCGGTCAATTCGCCTGGATCAAATCAGGGAAAACCCCATTTGGTTCCGGCCAACACCCCATTTCCCTCTCATCATCAGGGGATATAGAACCGGGCGGCAATATCCAGTTCACCATTAAAAATCTGGGTGACTGGTCAGGTGCAGAAGTACCAGCCTTGAAACCGGGCGACAAAGTATGGGTGGACGGGCCTTATGGTGTATTTTCAGTCGATAGAAAACCGGCTATGGGCTACGTATTCATTGCCGGTGGCGTTGGTATCACTCCGCTCTATGCCATGATGCGCACCATGGTCGAACGCGAAGATGTGCGGCCTGTTTACCTTTTTTATGGCGCGGCGAACAGCGAGAATATGATGCTGAAAGAAGAAATAGAAGACCTGATCGCGTCAGCAGAGAACCTGAATATGGTATTTGTCCCCGTACTCTCTAATCCTGAAGCAGGGTGGGAAGGAGAGTCAGGTTACATCAACGCTGAAATCATGGGCAAATACGTTCCCCGGCAATACAAGTGGTATAAGTACCTGATTTGTGGCCCCAAACCATTGATGGACGCCATGGAAGAATCGCTGCCCACCCTAGACATACCACCAGAGAATGTTTTATCTGAAAGATTCGACATGATTTAGTTTTTTCGCGGGTTATTCAGGAGAAAATGATTATGCACCACGTTATCGTTAAGAGATTTGTTCTTTTATTAGCACTTTTGTTGGTTTTTGCCATTGTGGCTTTTGGTTATATCGTATCCTGAGCGGGGCACTCATATGAGACTCACAAAACAGAACTTCATCATCATTCTTTTGTTCATGGGGCTGGTGGTGACTGGCTGTAACAGCCCTGGTGAAGAAGAGATTGAAGCCGCCTGGGAAAGCTCTGCCCACGCTGATACTGAAGCGACCGCTTTCACTCGCTGGGACAACGATGATCCGCCTCAAGTTCCGGTTAATTGTGCCAAGTGCCACAGCACAATTGGCTATCATGATTTCCTGGGTCTTGATGGCGCCGCACCGGGGCAGGTAGACAATCCCGCAGCAATTGGCACGACTGTTGAGTGTGAAGCCTGTCACAATGAGATCAGCGACACCAGAACAACGGCCGTTATGCCCTCGCATATAGAGTTAACAGATCTGGGGCAAAATTCAGACTGTATGGAATGCCATCAGGGACGCGCTTCAGGCATTCAGATGGCGGAAGCCATCAACGGTTTGCCGGCCGACGAACTCGACACAGAACTCCGTTTGCCTGGCGTACACAACGGCGCCGCCGGCCCCACACTGTACGGGTCTCAGGCACAGGGCGGCTACCAATATGAAGGCAAGATCTATGCCGAACGGTATCCCCACATCGTAGAATTTAGTACGTGTAACGAATGTCATAATGCCCATACCCTGCAAATCGATCCCGAGCAGTGCAGCACCTGCCACCTTGGGGTGCGCACGGCCGATGACTTTGTGAATATCCGCAGCAGCCGTCTTGATTATGATGCCGATGGTAATATCAGTGAAGGAATGGCTGGGGAAATCACGACGATGGAAGAAAGGCTGCTCATTTCTATCAACCGCTACATCGCAGAGACCGACGGTGTGGAACCGATTGTGATTGGCCGCCGCGTGACCAATGAAGATGGGGACAACTACACAACCTGGACACCCCGACTCATGCGAGCAGTCTACAACTATCAATACAGCACACTAGATCCCGGCGGATATAGCCACAATCCTCAATATACTTTGCAGCTTCTTTACGACAGCATCGACGATTTGGGTGGCAGCTTATCAGGTTTAATCCGGCCGTGACAGCTTTCTAGAAAACGTGATTACTTAAAAAATGTCTATAAGAAGGCCTTCTCAACGTCGTAGACGCAGTACACCCCCTAAAGAGGGTGTGCTGGTTAAACTTTTGGGCGATTACCTAGACCCCATTGATGCCCTCTCCGCTACTTTCTTCAGTATTCTTTTTGCGCTGCTCTTTACGTTGTCCTATGGCCTTCTGCTCAATAGTGGTGTCATTGATCCATCCTTTTCAAGCGGGTATGGCACAGAGCTGTTTTTTACCATCTTGGGCGCCGTTACAGTTTGGGGAGCCATCGACGGGGTGATGCATGCCCTGACCGCACTCTTTCAGCGAGGAGAACGGCATCGCTTACTCCAATATGTACAGGCGGCGGATGAAGAAGAAACGGCCGTTTCCGCCATAGCGGATGAGCTTGATTTTGTCCTGGAGCCGATAACCAACGACGATCAGCGATACAATCTTTATCACGATATTCTCGCACATTTGCGCCAGGCGGAACCCCAAGAAGTAGGCTTGCAGCGAGAAGATGTGGTAGGCGGCTTGACATCGGTGCTGGTATCGGTCGTCGTGGTCCTGCCATCCCTCATGCCGCTGCTGCTGCTGGAAAACACAGCCCTAGCTATTCGAATCTCCAATATCATCTCCGTTTTCGTTATCTTCGGTACGGGCTATAGCTGGGGAAAGCATACCGATACCAATCCCTGGAAGACAGGGCTGATTCTGGCATCTGTGTGCTTGAGCCTGGTGTTGATGGCGATTCTTATTGGTGGGTACTAACTAACCACGCGGTAAGCCACGCACTATATTCAGCAGGACATCGACGACCTTTGGCGCCTCATCGACCCAGGGGCTGTGCCCGGAGTGCTCGAACCAAATTAATTCCTTGTGTGGCGCAGCCAACGTCTGCATGTATTCTTCTACCAGGTGCGGCGGGGCGTTGACATCATGCCGCCCTGCCAAGAAGTAAACCGGTACCTCGAGGTGTGTCGCTTGTTCGCGCAGGTCCACGTCCCACAGCTGCGGCCAAAGCGTGTTCATCGTCGACAGCAGGCCGCGCACGTAGTTCACTTTGTCCACGAGGCCATACTCGGGCGAACCGATGTCGCCAAACGTATCATAGCCGGGGCCAGTGATGGCCGGGTTGCTGTTCATGTAGCTGCTGAGATACATGATATACTCGATTACCGGCCAGGCGACGCCATCCCCATAATACGGGGGCGGGCCCTGTTTTTTCAGGGCTGCGATCTTGCCTTGATCCCCCTGCTCCTGCGCAACTTGCAGCGCCAGATTGTAGTCATAGGTATCGGTCTCCAGAAAGGCGACCATCTGCGCCGCGCCGAAGAAAGCATGATACAACTGCGGATAGCTCTGGACCATCCAAATACCCAGCAGGCTGCCCCAAGATTCGCCCAGAATGTAAATCTTCTCTTCATGGAAGCGTTCGCGCAGGTAGAGCGTCAGCTCGTGGGCGTCGTCCAGATACTGCTTGGGGGTTAAGGTATTGAAGTCCGCGGCAGCGTACGATTTTCCGGCGCCGGGTTGATCCCAGTTAACGACGACGAATTCTTTCTCCAACTCACCCAGCACTTTACGCGTGGCGGCGAGCTGGCTGCCGCCGGGGCCGCCGGCCAGAAAGAGCAGCACAGGCTTCTCCATATCGTGACCGCGAATGGTAATCCACTGCTCACGGCCGTTCAGTTCAACGGCCGTCAACTCGGCGATGCTGCCGGGCAAAGGCTGCCCGTCCGCGCCTGTGATCGGCGGCGTCGTGGCAAACGACTGAGAAAAAAGGACGGCCAGGACGGAGACGGCGATCAACCCGGCCACAATGGCCGCACGTTGGGGAAGAGTATCCGCGCGTGTGAACAGGAGGACGAGCAAACCCAGATCCCCCAATACCAACAGCGCAACAATGGCTGCGGGCACGGCCGTGACAAAAGGCAGCAGAACGACCGGCAGCAGCGAGAGCAGGGCAACCAAACCGCCTAGAAAGAAAAGCAACCCTTTGCCTATCCTTCGCCCCCGGACTTCGGCAGTGGATCGGCGCGCCTGTCCCGATGCTCTAACTTCGACATCTTTTCCAGATAATGTACTCATGATTGACTCCTTGATCTCGTTAACCTAATTGTTTGATAAAGGGTGCCTGTGTGCCCGCTGCCGGCTCCTGACCGGCCGGCTCCTTCATAAAAAGTATGCTCAGCACGCCGCTGTAGATGAATGAGTCGGCCAAGATCTCCAAGCTGTGTACGATACGCATCGTGGCCGGGAACCAGGTGGACTGCAGCAAATAGAGGCCGCCAACCAACATGAACAAGGCGGCGCCCAAAGTGATGAACAGACTACGCCGTGATTCCTGCCAGAGGATGATCAGCGGCAAGCTGGCCAGCAGAAAGAGCAGGCTGCGTAGAAACAGGGTGGGCAGAATGTCGCCCCAACCCGGCAGGGCTAACCCGGCCATTTGCCCCTCGTAGTAAGTGCGCACAAACGGCTCTGCCAGACGGCCGAAGAAGATATAGATGATCGGGAAGATGGCCAGGGCCCCTGCCAGACGCACGGCCCACTGGGCCAGACCATATTGAGAGACAAAGACACGTACTTGCGTCCGCACCGGCATTCCTTGCTGCGCCGCCGGAAAAAGTCCGGCAATGAGGGCGCTGCTCAGCGCCACGGCGAAGTACTGCATCAGCAACGTGTAGGCAGAAGCGGCCTCATAGGCCGTGAAAATGGCGGCTTCCAGATAGGTATTGAAACTGAACACAATCCAGCTGAAAAAAGCCAACAACAACCAGCGAATGACAAAGCCGCCGTTCAGACCGCGCGCGATAAATGCCAGCGTGCAGCTAAATAGAAACCCGCTGAGTAGTTGGAACTGCATTAGGGTTGTCGCATCCGCTCCGGCTGGAAGCGCCGGCACGGCCATGCCCAGGGCTCCAGCCAACATCCCGCCGAAGAGCATGCCGGCGAAGAAGGCCAGCCCACCCAGAAGAATCTTGCCCATCGTGAACAGTGCCTTTTTGATAGTCATCGCTTCCTCACTTTTTTATTCATAGCCCCAGAAAATGGATAAGATGCCGGGACTCCGGGCGGCGGTGAGCTGTAGACGATACAAGCCCGGCGGTAAACGCCTTTCCCAGAGACCGTGGCCATTTTGGCCGGTGCGCCACGCTTCGCTGTGTAAAATGACCAGCCGCTGCCCCTCGGGCGTGAGCAGGCTAAGATCGAAATAGGGCGTATCGATATCCTGAACGGTATAGAAGATCTCGGCGCCGGCCGTTTCTTCCAGCATAAACTGGCCCACCGTCTCCGCTTCATGGGGCTCTGCCGCGAGATCGATCTCGCGAGATCGATCTCGGCCAAAGGTGAGAAGTGAGGCGGCGGCGACGGCCGTTTGTCTGCAAAGGGCAACGGGGTGCAGCTCAGGCTCGAAAGAGCCAGCCAAACCCAGGCGCTTACGGCAAGCCATTTCTTCATGACGACATCTCCTCATTAAGCGTTTGCATGAGTGAAATCAGTTTCTGCGGCGGGCCGCTTTTGCTCAAGAAAGCGTTCGCGCCCGCTGCCAGCGCCTGCCGCTCGATCGGCGGGTCAGTGCTCATGGCGATGATGCGCAGTGTAGGGAAACCCAGGTCGAGCAGCCGCAGCAGTTGGCCTGCGGGCAGGCCGGGCAGCTCCCAATCCAGCAGTACGACATCTGTTGTTTTGACGGCGAGGAGCCGCAGGAGCTCGGCAGCATCGGCCGTTTCGCCTACGATCTCGATCTCCGGCTCTTGCTCCAAGAGCAGCCGTAAAGCCGAGCGAACCTGTGTTTGATCATCAGCCAACAAGACGCGCATATCGTTCACCCTACTTAACATCAATACAAACACTATAAAACAGACGCTCCCCAGAACCATCAGGCATCTGGGGAGCGTGGGCGCCGGCCGATCTGGCGGTCTTGATCCTGGCCGGCCGGCCAGGATCAAGACCGCTCGTGCACGCCGTGATCATCAGCCGGCGCCGCGCTGTGCACACGTGAGCAGAGACAGCAGCAGCCAGGCAGCGACCGCGCCCAGAACAACAAACCCAGCGACAGGGCCAATCATCTCAGCGGCCGTGAAGGGGACACCCGCCGCGCGTTGGAAATAGGTACTGAGCACAATCTGCGGCGCGAGGAGAATGATTAGGGTCAAGAGCGGTGCGGCGATCACATAGCCCACAGGTTCCGCCCTACGAATCAGAAAGGCGCATAGGAAAACAGCCGGCGTGATGATGGCCAGATCGAGCGCATAGGTCACCATCGTGGTATAGCTGTCTAACCTGTCGGGCGGACCACCGTTGAGCAGCGCCGTCAGCAGCGGCATTCCCCAGACAATGAGCGTGATCAGGCCGCCGGCAACCATAAAAATGACCAAGCTGCGCTGTGGCAGGCTCTGCGCCAAGCCACGGATCTGCTCCCTGCCGGTAGTTAGGAAAGCCAATATGAAAGCAAAAAAAGCGGCCGAGAAGAGGGCTATGTAGAGAAGAAAGAGCGGGTTATAGGCTGCGCCGAGAGCCATAGAGGCGTACAGGTAGAGAAAATAACCCAGTGTGCCGGTCAGCAGCAGCTGGCCGGCCAGCGAGCCGCGCCGGTAAAGAAAAATAGCGCCGATCAAGAGGGGCACACCTAGGAAGAGGGCGACCATATCCTGCCCGCGGTAACCGGCGGCGATGAACAAGGTATCAAACTGGTACAGACCCTGCCCATAGATCTGCACGCTCTGCCCACGCAGCGTCGTAAACACAGCGGGATCGCCGCCACTGGACAGGAGCAGCCCGGCGCCGGCGGCAAAGATGACCAGAACAACTACGAGGGCGGACAGCCCTATCAGGGACTTGGAAATATTCATTTTTGATACTCCTTATGGGCCTTTGGCGCGGATATATTCGTGCACATCGGCGTTGTAGACCACCTCTTCCAGGGTGACGACCAACCACGGGGAGCCTTCATCGGCCCAGGTCACGGCCGCCGGCGAAGGGACGAGAAGGCCATGAAATTCGGCCCACCCCAGCGGCTCAGTTATCCACAAGGTCTTTTGCGTATCCGCTGCGTCGCGGTAACGCATCGTTTCCAGGCGTTCAATGAGGCCGGTTTGGGGGTCGAAGAAGACGGTGAAGATTTCTTCACTGTCCGCAAAGGGCACGATCAGCCGCGCCGTCGTCTCGTCTAGCGCTTGCCAACGCACACGGGAATCGGTGAGAAAGATCGAGGGCAGCCAGATCGATTCTCCCCATAGGCCGAGATTGGCTGCCATGTCGATCTTCGGTTCATCCTCGATCACGCCGACCGGCAGCTCCATGCGCGCGCGGCCGTCAAGATAGCGTTCGTTGATTTTCAGCAAAGGCAGGCCAAAGAGCGTGGCCTCAATGTAGTGGCGGTAGCCCTGGCCGGCGTCGTGCGTGAAACGGAAGCGGTGGGGAAAGGTGATGCCGGAGACGCGCAGTTTGCCGCGCGTGGAAATGACGGCTGAATCGATGACCGGCACCTGATCGCCCACGGCCTCCCGGTAATAGCGGGCGACGGGAGCGGGCAAATCGGCCGGCAGAGGCACGGTCTCCAGATCAGGCGTTTGGTCTGGATAGGGCGCAAACGGCCGCGGCTGCGTACGCAGGCCGATAAACGAGAGCAGTGGGGCGAGAATGATCAGGCCCAGCGCCGCATAAAGAATCACTCGTACCATCTCTACTGCTCCTTCCGGTACTGCTCGGCCGCCACGGCGACAAACCAGCCGCCAAAAACACCGGCCAGTGCGCCCATGCCCATGCTGAGCAAGCGATTGCCGGTCGCGGGCTCAAACGATAAGCCGAACAGAGCACCGATCAACATGCCTATAAGAATAGAAACACCAGACTGTTTGTTCATGAGCCTGCTCCTGTGCAGCTGCCACCTCGACTAAAACAAGCGCCATCTGGGACTCAGGCAAGATCAGCTTGTCCAAGCCTGTGTCACGAGGCTGCCTGCCAGCCTTTCGACAGCGGGGATATGTATATATATGAAGTATAGGAAGGGCTTGCCCGCTGTGTAATCGGGCAATTGGAGAGAATTACGCCTGGTCAGCTGACCAGGTTTTGCTTCAAGGCCATAGCCACCGCTTCGGTACGGCTCTCGACGCCCAGCTTGGAGAGAATACTGCTGACATGAAATTTGACCGTGGAGCGGCTGACCACCAGCTCGGCGGCGATATCGGGATTGCTGAGGCCCTGCACCATCAGGGCCAGCACTTCCAGCTCACGCGGCGTCAATTCATAATCGGGCTCAGCGGGGCGTGTGGCGGCATGGATGAGAGCGGCGGTCGCTTCCGGGGCGAGCGTTGAGCGGCCGGCGTGGGCGGCACGAATCGCCTCCGCCAGCTCAGCGGCGGAGACGTTCTTCAGCAAATAGCTGATCGCGCCGGCGCGCAGCGCCCGCTGGATCAACGCCTCTTCCTTGAAGCTGGTGAGGGCGATCACCTGTGTCGTGGGGCAGTGCTCGCGAATGGCCTCGGTCGCCTGCGCCCCATCCATACCGGGCATCATCAGATCCATGAGCACGACGTCCAGCTGCTGACGGCGACAGTGGGCGACAGCCTCTTCGCCGCTGCCCGCCTCGGCCACCAAATCGAGATCGTCAAAAGCCAGCAGAAAAGCGCCCAGCCCGCTGCGCACCACGGCGTGATCGTCGACAATCATAATGCGAATAAGCGGCTCGTTGTTCATGGCGGAATCCTTTGCGAAAGTTAGTCAGCATTATCTATTGTAAGCGCTGTTTCGTCATCCCGGCGGTCAAGATGCACGTTGATGGTCGTACCGGCGCCAATCTCACTTTCGATGGAAAGGAGGGCGCCGATCGCGGCCGCGCGCTCGCGCATAATGCCCAGGCCCAGCGAGCCGGGCGCCACATCCGTCACATCGAAGCCACGGCCGTTATCGTGCACAACCAGCTGCACGAAAGTGGGCATCATCTGCAGCCGCATCTGCACCGCATCCGCTCCGGCATGCTTGCCGATATTGTGCAGCGCCTCCTGGGCGATGCGGTAGAAGGCGATCTTGACCTCCGGCGGCAGCGGGCAGTCCCCCTCTACGGAGAGATCGACTGCCAGGCGTGAACGGCCGATAGCTGCCTCAGCCAGCTGGCGAAGCAGGTCGGCCAGGGTGAAGTCGGCAAGCGTCGACGGCCGTAGTTCCATCAGCAGGGCGCGCATCTCGGCCAGAGCGCCGCGCGTTAATTCACGCAGCTCTTCCAGCCGCCGCCGTCCTTCCTCCGGCTTCTTTTCCCACAGACGAGGCAGCACCTCGGCAATAAGGCTGGCTGAAAAGAGCGTCTGGCTGACGGCATCATGCAGGTCACGCGCCAGCCGATTGCGTTCCGCCGCCGCCGCCGCCTGTTCCGCCTGCTCATAGAGATGGGCATTCTCCACGGCCACGGCCACCTGATCGGCGATGGAATTAAAAAGGGTCAGCTGGCCCGCGCTAAAACGGCCGCCCGTTTCACCAATGATGGCGATTAGGCCGATCACGGTCCCTCTTGCGCGCAGCGGCATAAAGGCGCCCGGCTCCAGGTATCCCAGCGCTGCATCCACTTCAATATACAGGGGCTCACCGCCGGCCAGGATCGCTTCACTGGCGCGGGTCAGCTCGGCCAGTTCCGCCGGCGGGATGTGGCGCTGGGGGCGGATCATCAGCGGCTCCAATTTCTCGCCGCGCGCATCAGCCAGGAGGACGCCGGCGCGCGAAGCGCCAACGAGATCGACGAGGCGATCGAGAGTCGTCGCCAGCATTTCTTCCAAATCCAGCGAGCTGCCGGCGGCGGAAGCGACATCGAGTAAGGTTTGCAGTTCGCGCCGCCGATCTTGCTCTTCCTGGTAGAGCCGTGCATTTTCGATGGCCACCGCCACCTGATCGGCAAAGGTGCGCGCCAGCAGGCTGTGCCGCCGGGTGTAAGCGTTGGGTTGGCCATGATCGAGACTGAGCATGCCGATCACCTTACCACGGCTGATCAGAGGCACACCCATCCAGGAACGAATATAGCCGAAAGTGCCGCGCAGCTGGTCGCCGGCCATGGCCTGAAAGGCGTGCGCCAGGGGGGCGTCGCCGCGTATGTCAGGGATGATGACCGGCCGTCGTTCGCGAATTACCAGCTGGTTGGCGCCCGCCTGGTCCAGGGGAAAGCGCAGAGCGAGCGCTTTTTTCTGGGGGATGGGGCCGCGATAGGCCAGGACGCGCAGGCTTTCTTCCTCCACGGTCAAGACGGCCGCGCCATCATAAGCCACCAAACCCTGGAACCGATCAAGAATGAGGCCCAAGAGCGGTTCCAGCTCCAGCGTTGAGGCGACATTTTGGGAGATTTCCAGGAGCGTGGAGAGTTCGTCAGATTCAGACAGAAGTTCCTGCGGGCGCGTCGGCGGAACCATGGGCTGCACGACACTGGGATCGCGATCGTCGGCAACGACTTCGATGCTCTCCGCTTCCGAGGCCAGCAGGAGCTCAAAGCGGCAATCCTGATCGCCTTGCGCCTGGCAGGTATGTTCGATACAAACGATATCTTTGCGACCGGTGAGGGCGTTAATGAACCCGGCCAGAACGCCGGCGGTATAGAAACAGACCGGTTGAACGCTTTGCCGGCTTTGCCGCTGCGTCATCCACGCTTCAAAAGTTTCCCGGCCGGTCACCGCTGCCCGGCCAAGGGGCCACTGCAAGATCTCGATGCTGAATTTGCCGAAACCGCCCGCCTGGTAAGCAGCAATACAGGCGCGGAACTGAGATTCAGCCGTTGCGGCGCTCACCTGCGGAGCGTAGCTGCGAGCGAAGGCGGCGCCGGCATTGGCGCCGGCCTGCTGCATGGCATTGTCGGTCAGTTGACGGCCGACCAACGCCTCCATCTGGCGGCGCAGACCCCAGAAGCCGGCTTCGATATCCATGAGCGCCATACGCGATCCACCCAGGCGCAAAATGCCGTCCTCTGCCGTCAACAAAGTCTGCAAGGACACTTCCATAGAAACAATCCCAGGCGGTTGATCACCATTCCCCAGCATAGCGCATGCTGTAGGATCCCGCCTGCTGTTCATTATAAGCATAAGCCCACAGCAGTTCCACAAGCTGGCGCATGTGCAGCAGATCGTGCGCCGCCCAGGAAATGAGCAGGTCGCCGGCGGCGATCGCGCCCCACGGCGCGGCATACGTCGTCTGCCACGGCGCCGCTTCCAGCGTCTCCAGCCAGACCAGCGACGCCCGCCGCTCTTGAAGGAACGCCTGCAGCGACTCGTCGACATTTTGCTCGTTGTAAGCATGTTCCACCACCCAGCCGGCGGGGTCGATGGCCGGCCAGGATTCGCCGGGGCGGTTCAGCGTGTAGTCGAGGCGCACGGGAAAATCTTTTTGTTCTTCTTCCAGCAGGTGGCAGAGGACTTCCAGAATCGACCAGGCATCCGCGGCGGGCCGCCAGCGGGCCTGCTGATCAGTGACGCCTTCGACCAGGGCGCGAATGCGCTGTGCGTTGTCAGCCAATTGTTTGCGGTAGTAATCAAGATCCATACTCATGCACCTGAATAGAAGGCCAGCGATCAATAATCAGCTCTCAAGCCGAATGGCGCATTCCTGCACGTTTTTGCACAGCACCCTTAAAGAAGACTCTGGCCTTTTCCCGTTTCTCCCATGACCGTCAGAAAACGGCTTATGATCTCCTCTGTCAAATGGGCTGCCTCCTGTCCGGCCAGGGGCACCTGACCACCCGCCATCGTGCCATGCCCCCCCGCTTTTCCTGGAGAAACAATCACCTGTTGGACAAGCAAACCGGCATCCTGTCCCATGGGCTCGGAGCGGATAGAGAGATGCAGGGTTTGATCGTGAATGCCCAAGCAAAGCACGGCCCGCGCTTTATCCAAACGGACCAGCATATCAGCCATTTCGGCCGTCAGGTCTGGGCGATGCATCGCCCCTAGATTGGCTACGATCGATTGGTCGTAAACTTGCGCGGCATGCAATCCCTGGCTAAACGCTCGGAAATATTCTTGTGATAACCCGGCCTGCTCTATTCTAACCAGCTTACTATGGTCAAGCTGGGCCAGGAGTCTAAGGTAAACAGCGATATCAGCCGCGGACGTGCCGCGTGATAGGCCGCGCGTATCCGTCTTGAGACCATAGAACATCGCGGTTGCCAGATCTGAATCGATTATTACCCCGGCGGCCTGCAGATAGCGATCCAACAAAGTCACGGTAGCCCCTATTTCTGGCTGGACATCAACGTATGGCACGTGGTTCAATATCTCCCGCATTGGATGATGATGGTCAATGACAATCTGCGGGATGTAATCGGCAGGCAGGCGATTGTTTCCTGCTCCTGGCTGGGTATCTATCATTGCCACGGCCAAATATTGATCTAAACCGGTAACTGCGTCGCTGTGCACCCATTCAGGAGTCAGGAGATTAAGCAAGGCGCGGTTCTCTGCCCGAAGCACTAATCCGCTGTACAACAGCCGACTGGGGATATTCCAGGCTGATTTGAGCAAGGTTGCGAAAGCTTTGCCGGAAGCCAGCGCGTCCGGGTCCGGATTATCATGCGTCAGAATTAGTACTGGGCCAGCGCCAGCAGCCAGCCGCAATTGGTCCAGGAAGTTCTGATCAAGCGGGTTCAGGAGCATCTATTCGACCCCACATATGGGCAAAACAACAATCATAACTATTACGACTGAACAAGCCATCTCCAGGAACAACAAAGGCGCGGTCAAGCCTAGCCAACTCGACGAGCGCAGCATGAATATCAGGTTGTGAAAACAACAGCTAATAGTCCGCCGACTAGAAACATTCTATCAGGAATTGGCGCGAACCGAAATGGTCATTTGATCAAGGGCATTCACATCATTTGATCAATTCAGAAGAAACGATATTTGGATACCATCCAATCCCAACATCGTCGCCGTCTGCACCCGCTGTTCCGTATTGTATAATTGTGTGAGTACCCAATCCTTAAGTTTTCTGAAATCCTGGCAGTTTTGGAAGACATACAGATTTTGCCATTGAGTAAGAGGAGGAACCATGCCCTGGGATCAATCTTTTTGGACCGCAACCATTGACGAGATCCTGTCCAGCTTGTCTACCTGGCTGCCTGCGATACTGGGTGCTCTGCTGCTGCTGCTCGTCGGGTGGCTGGTTGCCCGTATCGGCCAGGCCGTTGTCGTTCGCCTTCTGCGCCGCTTGGGTCTCGACCGTCTGGCCGTGCGCACGGGAATCGAACGAGGTCTGACTAATTTAGGGGTGCACAGCACTCTGTCGTATCTATTGGCGCGAATGACCTATTGGCTAATCCTGATCTTTTTCATCTTACTGGCTCTAGGGGCGTTAGGCCTTACGGATGTGGTGACCTCAGCCCTGAACAGTTTCTTTGCTTTCTTGCCCAGACTTGTTGCCGCCACGGTCATTTTCCTGGTAGGTGCTTTCATCGCCCGTATTGTTGGAGACGCTGTTACCGCCCTGATGGCGCAGTCCAATATGCCGGACGGCCGGGTGTTGGGCCAGGCAGTTCGCTACAGCCTCTTGCTCGTAGCAATAATACTTGCCCTGGATGAGCTCGGCGTCCAAACCACTATACTGACGACGATCATCATTGTCACAGTTGCCGCCGCTGCCTTCGCTTTAGCCCTGGCCTTTGGGCTCGGCAACCGCCATTTAGCCCATAGCATTATGGCCGGTTTCCACGCCCGGGAAGAATTCAGTCCCGGCCAGACGCTTACTGTTGGCGATTATAGCGGCCGGTTGGTACGAATAGGCGCAACCAAAACCCTTCTTGAAGCAAGCGAGGGGCAGATCTCACTACCCAATGTCGCACTGCTCAACGAGGTGGTACGGCTGCGTGCGCAGGATGAAACAACGGAGGTTGAGGGCCTCCATACTTCCGATAGTTCAGGGGAAGAAGCCGGCTAATGAGCGAAAACAAAGACCAACATATCAACGCCGTCGAATACGTCGCCGGCCGGCCGACACAGGCTGAGCGCCAGGTAATGGACGCACATCTCGCCGGCTGCGTTCACTGTCAGGCGGCTATAGATGCTGTCCGGCAAGTAGATGCTGAACGTGTTGGCCGAAATACCCAGGCGTTGGTTGGGTACGTGGCTGATATGCTGGTCAGCACCGTCGTATTAGTCGCACCAATCGCAAACCGGCTTTCTCAGCCACCACCCCCTCCAATAGAACAGGAGGAAGCAGCCGAACCGCCGTTTTTTGAACCACTTCGCGTCCTGCAGCCGCGCATCACCTCCGGAGCGCGCAGCATGCGCCGTTTTGTGGGGCGGTTTGGGTTGGTGCTGATTTTAACCACTATTGTTCTACTGCTTCCCCGTCCTGATGGACTGACAGAATCTGGGCAGCATGCCATGGCGGCGTTTGTCTTCACCGGCAGCATCCTGGCGCTTGAGCCGGTATCGCTGCCCATCGCCGCCCTCATGGTTCCCCTGGCCTTGGTCGCTTTGAGTGTAGCAAATACGACGGAGGCCTTCGAACCCTTCTCCCGCCCAGTCGTCTTCCTCATTCTGGCCAGCTTGTTTATTGCCGAAGGGCTGCGAAAACATGGGCTAACGCGCCGTCTGGCATTTCAAACGCTGGTTGCAGCCGGCGGCAAAGTGTCACGCATCCTCTTAGGCATCATGTTAATCGCCGGCTTGTTTTCGATGTGGGTTGAGAACACAGCGACAGCGGCCGTCTTGATTCCCGTGGCCATGACCGTTGCCTCCCAGGTCCCTGACCCAAAAAAGGCCAAAGGACTATTGATTCTGCTGGTAATGGGAATAGCCTACAGCGCCAGCCTGGGCGGTATGGCTACGGTGATGGGAGCGGGATCAAATGCCGTCGCCGCCGGATTTTTGGGAGACATCGCTCCCTTTACTTTCGTGGATTGGATGGTCTACGGTCTGCCGGCATTCGTGTTGTTATTTCCCGTGACGTGGTTCTTGCTTCTCAGACTTATCAAGGTTGAGGTCAACCATATCGACGTGGAGAAGGTTCGCCATCAACTCCAAGAAATGGGGCCGATGTCACGCGCTGAGCGGGAGCTCTCACTAGTCATGGCGGTGACCATACTCCTATGGGTGGGTGGTTCGTTTCTCGAACCGGCTCTAAGTTTGCCAACTACGTTATTGGCGCCGGCTATGGTGGCTATTATGGCTGTATCTTATTTGGCCATTCGCGGCATTATCAACTGGGAGGATGTCAAAGGTGTAAGTTGGGGCATATTTTTCATGATTGGCGCCGGTTTGGCCTTGGGGGCGGCGCTGACCCGGACGGGGGCCACGGATTGGGTTGCAGAATTGATCAGCCCTGTCGTTTCCGGTCCTCCGTTAATAATCAGCATCATGCTGTTAGTCTTCATATCGGCTTTGCTAACCAATGTGATGAACAACACCACCATTGCCGCCGTGTTTGTACCCATCCTGATCAGTATTGCCTTGACCGATCCCGCGATCAATGCCGTATTACTAGTGCTGGCCGTCACCCTGGCCACCACATTTGGCTATTCTCTGCCCTCCGCGTCCGGCCGGATGGCTCTGGTAGGCGCCAGCGGCATTGTGGAACCGCGAGACATGATGCGCTATGGTCTGGTGGCGACCATGATCAGTGCGTTTATCTTGAGCTTATTCTTTTACCTCATTTCCGTGTTGAATTTGATCTGAAAGGAGCGTGTTGGCATGCGAATCTTGGTCGTTGGCGCTGGGCAAGTAGGGACACAAGTGCTGTACCAACTGCGGAAGAACCCTTCCCTGACTATTATTACATGCAGCCCTCATCAGGAGCCGTTTGCTGTTCAAGAGGGCGTTATCTCTGAAGTCGATATTCAAGAGACTCTTACACCACTTACCCTGGAATATGTTTTGGCCAAAGCTAAACCCGATCTCATCCTTCTCACCAGCGCTTTTGAGGATTATGGTCTGGGCACTGCGCCAGGCGTGGACGTCATGGTCGACTCGCTCAAAATGGAGCTGGCCTCCATCTCCAAGGTGCCTTTGATCGAGGTAGCCCGAGGATCCAGCTAGAAACGACGGCGGCTGACTGTTGAGCGCTCTATCGCTATAATCACCTCAATTAAGGAATGAGGTGGCAATGATTGCGTTCAAGGAGATCGGCCGTTTGCCGGCAGCAGGTGACAACTGCGCTGTTGCCACACGCACGCTGGCAGCAGGGACGGAGATCGAGAAAGAGGGCCGCCGGTTCATTCTCAGCCACACCACGCTTATGGGGCATCGCTTTGCCGTGCGCGCCATTCCCACGGGGGCGCCCCTGCTTTCCTGGGGCATGACCTTCGGCCGGGCACTGCAGGATATCGCGCCGGGAGAGTATGTGTGCAACGCCGGTCTGCTTGAGGAACTGAGCGGCCGGCCGCTGGATTTCGATCTGGCGGAAGCACCCAATTTCGTGGACGCACGCGATCCCTACCATTTTGACGCCGCGCGCTTCCGGCCGGCGCCCGCCCTCCCCCACGCAGCGAGCGCACATACATTCATGGGGCTATCCCGTCCCGGTAAACGCGGCGTGGGCACACGCAATATGGTGGTGCTCTTGGGTACGAACGCCCTCGTGAATGGCTTTGTGCAGCAGCTGGCAAAGGAAGTTCACGCCCTGGACGCTGATTACGCCCACGTCGACGGCATCGTGGCCGTGACGCACAGTGAGGGCAGCCGCGCCGGCGGCAACAATGAAGAGATGGTACTGCGCACCCTGGCCGGTTTTCTTGTGCACGCCAATGTGGGCGGTGTGCTGGCCGTGGATGCGGGCGAGAGCGGCCTGAGCAATGCGCGGCTGCGTGCGTATGCAGCCGCGCATGGGTACCCGCTGGATGATGTGGCGCACCTTTTCATCTCGCTGCGCGGACCCTATGCCGTGGACATGCTGCTGGCCAAAAAGATGGTTGGCTGCCTGCTGCCGCAGGCGGATAAGGCGCGACGGTCTCGCCACCCACTCAGCGAATTGAAAATCGCTTTGCAGTGCGGCGGCTCCGACGCCTTCTCCGGCATTTCCGGCAACCCGCTGGCGGCTTTGGTGAGCAAGGAGCTGATTCAGGCGGGCGGCTCGGCCGTCCTGGCAGAAACGGACGAATTGATTGGCGCGGAGGCCTATCTCCTTGACAAAGTGAGGGATGCGGCCACGGTGGAACGCTTTCTGGCTGCCAGGGAGCGCTTCGAGGAGCAGGCGGCCAGGCATGGACATTCCGCGCACGGCAATCCCACCGGCGGCAACAAGTACCGCGGTCTGTACAATATCTACCTCAAATCGTTGGGCGCCGCGGCCAAGCGCCACGCAGATGTGCGGCTTGATTACGTGATCGACTACGCGGAGCGGCTGGGCGCGCCGGGCTACTATTTTATGGACAGCCCGGGCAACGATCTAGAAAGCATCGCCGGGCAGGTCGCCAGCGGCTGCAACCTGATCTACTTCGTTACCGGCAACGGCTCGATCACCAATTTCCCCTTTGTGCCGGCGATCAAGATCGTGACCACGAGCGAGCGCTATGCGCTGCTGCCGCAAGAGATGGATATCAATGCCGGCGCTTACCTGGAGGGCGCCTCGCTGGCGGACCTGGCGCAGGCGGCGCGTGATTTATCGCTGGCGGTGGCCTCGGGAGCGCCTTGCGCCGGAGAGAAAGCGGGGCATGCTCAGGTGCAGATCTGGCGCGACTGGCCAATCGCCGCCGGACGTGAGCGGCAAACGCAGCCACGGCCGTCTGGAAAGCCATTATCTGTGCAGGCGCCACAGCAAACGGCCGAGTTTACATTTAGCGGGTGGAAGTCTGGCGAAGCGGCAGAACGGCCGGGTGGCGGCGTGACAAGCGATCGCGTGGGCTTGATTGTGCCGGCGAGTCTCTGTTCAGCCGAGATCGCGCGGTTGGCAGCCCAGCATCTCAATGAGATAGGCCTGGGCAGAGAGAAGGGGATTTCACGCTTTGCGGCGCTGGTGCACACTGAAGGGTGCGGCGGATCGATTGAGCCGGAGTACGTAGACACAATCGTGGGCTACCTGGCGCATCCCCTGGCGGCCACGTCTCTCGTGCTGGAGCATGGCTGCGAGATTTCGCACAACGATTTCTGGCGGCGGCGGCTGCGCGAAGCGGGCATAGATGCGGGAGAGATCGGCTGGGCGAGTGTGCAGCGGGACGGCGGCATCGCGCGCGCGCTGGCGCGTATTGAAGCGTGGTTCACCGCCGGCTGCGCGCGCCTTGCAGAAGCGGAGGAACAAACAGCCGGTTTGGCAGATGTACGCCTCGGCTTGATGGCTGAAGGCGCGGTTGATGCGCAAACGGGAGCCGTCCTGGCCGCCCTTGTGCAGCAAATCGCTGCCGCCGGCGGAACGGTCGTTTTGCCCAGCGGAGATGCGCTGGTGATGAGTGATTCTTTTGAGCAGCTGATGCCTACACGAAGTTCCCACTCCCCCACCTTGCCCTTTGCCGGGCGCGCTGCCCAACCCGGGCTGCATCTCATGGCTAACCCGACGGGGCAGTGGTCAGAAACGATGAGCGGCCTGGGCGCGACAGGCGTCGACGTGATCCTGGCCTTGATCGGCGCCCAGCCGCAGCAGGGGCATCCTTTTATTCCCGTGCTGCAGGCCACGCCGGCGACAGGAAGGCCGCTGCCACTCCGCGCGGATATGGACATTCTCTTCAGCGGGGACCCACAGCAGCAGCTGCGGCAGATAATGGCGCACCTGTCGGCCGTCCTCTCGCGTAAAAGAACGCCAAAACTCAGGCAGAAGAACAATATCAGCTTTCAAATTACGCGTGGGCAGATGGGCGTTTCGCTGTAGGCAGAAGCGGCGTTGATCTGGAACATGGCTCGGCCGTCTGGTGCTGGTCGCCAAGAAGATGCTCAATCTTTTCCAAAAGGCCACGCAGTTGGTCAAAGACAAGGGCGAGCGTCATTTTGGCGCCGGTCATGATTGCCTTCCTTCCTTATATACAAATATGTGCAACGCGTCTACGCCGTCGTGCCGGACGCGCCGTTGATGGTCACAATGACCTTGCCCGTCGCGTGGCCCGCTTCCATGTAGCGCATGGCGGCGATCGCTTGCTCCAGCGGGTAGCAGCGGTCGATCACCGGCGTGACCGTGCCGGCCGCCATCCACTCATTCATCAGCTTCAGGTCGGCCGGGTTCGGCTTGGCGCTGACGCTGGTCAGTGTCTTGCCGGTCGTGCGCGACTTGATGGCCCCCAACAAGACCGACTCAAAGATCTGCTTGTTCGTGCCGCCGGCCATGACGTAACGGCCGCCCGGGGCGAGCGACCCGGCGTACTCCGACAGCGAGCGGTCGCCATTGACGCCCAGGATCAGGTCATATTTTTGCCCGCTGCGCGTGAAGTCTTCCTTTGTGTAGTCGATCACGTGGCCGGCCCCCAGCTTACGGGCCAGCTCCATCTTGCCGGTGGAGCAGACGGCCGTCACCTCCGCGCCCATGAGCTTGGCGATCTGTACAGCGAACGTGCCCACGCCGCCGGAGGCGCCGTTGATGAGCACCTTCATGCCCGGCTGCAGGCCGCCCACGTCGCGCAGCCCTTGCAGCGCGGTCAAGGCCGCCATGGGCACGGCCGCCGCCTGCTCGAAGCTCACGCCGTCCGGCATGGGGGCCAGCGCCGACTCCGGCGCGGCCACATACTCCGCCAGCCCGCCACCGCCGCTGCCCGACAGGTCGCCGTAGACTGCATCACCGACGCGAAACTCCGTCACCTCGCGACCGACCACTTCTACGCGCCCGGCAATGTCGGCGCCGCGGATGAGCTGCTTGGGCCGGTTGAAGCCCATGCTCAGGCGGACGACAAACGGGTCGGCGCGCATTAGATGCCAGTCGTAGGCGTTGAGCGATGTCGCCTCAATCTTCACCAGCACCTCGGTCGGGCCAGGGGCCGGCTTGTCCATCTCCACCAGCTTCAGCACGTCCGCCGTGCCGTACTCTGTCTGAATCACTGCTTTCATCATGTATCTCCTGTTTCTCTTGAGAGTTGATTGATAATGGGTCGCTAGAAACCGAGTTTTCGAAAAACCCGGTTGCGGTTTCTGCTGAACTACCGCTTCCCGCCTACCCTTCCGCCTGGAAGGAGACCGACGGCATATCGTCGCGTCCGCGGAAGGCGATCTTGACCAAATCGCTGAACGTGTCGACCAGCGTAATGAAGCCGAAGAAGACGGCCACAATCAGCGGGGCGTTGTCGGCGAACGGCAGGTTGGTCAGAGCCGGGATGCGCGCGTACAGCCAGCCGGACAGCGGCAGCAGGATAACGAAGTAGCCGGCCACCGCGCCGACTAGTTCGATGCCCATCTCCAGCAGTTTCATGGGCACATTCCAGCGGCCGCGCCGCAAGGCAACAACATAGAGAAGGATCGTCAACACCAGCGTGCCCAGATAGACAATCAGCCAGTCCGTGGGCACCGGGATGACATCGACCGGCTCCGTCATATTGAAGCGCAGCGTCAGGCCGCCGACCCGCAGAAAGTAAAAGAAGAGGAAGGCGGCGAAGGTGTTGAAGGCGATGGTGCTCACCACATCTCCCTTGTCGATGGTCGCCGGGTCGTTGGCGCGGGGCAGTTGAAGCGGGTCGAACGCCGGCCGGTGCTCGTCCAGATTAACGTCACTATATTGCATCAGGGCGAAGATAATGACCACGATGCCGCTGAAGACGAAGAGCGCCTGGAGCACGGTGAAGAGCGTGCTCAGGAACAGGCCGAACACGCTGGCCGGCTCACCGGAGGCAAAGGCCACAATAACGCGCACCAGCACCACGATGATCGGCACCCAAACCCAACCGCGCTGCAATACGGCCATCATCGTCGGAAAGAGATCCGGGCCGATGAGATACTGCTCACGGCCGTAGCTGGCGGCCATCTCGCGCGGGTCGCCGAACTCCTGCAGCAGTTCGACCACGTCGTCCTGCTTGGGGGCGCCCTTGTAGCGGTCGTCCAACTGATCCTGGATGAGCGAGCGCAGTTCGTTGCACACTTCCTCCCGCTCGCTATCGGGCAGATAGCTGCCCACTTGATATACATACCGCTCTACTAAATCAGTCATCCTGTTCCTCCGTTGCGCAGCAGCTTGCCCATCACATCAACCGTCTCATACCAGTCGCCTGTCAATGTGTCGAACACTTTCTGTCCTTGCTTGCTAATCTTGTAATACTTGCGTGGTCGGGTTTCGCCGACTTCCCATTCACTTTCCAACAGGCCCTGCTTTTCCAGCCGCCGCAGCAGCGGGTAGAGCGTGCCCTCCTCCACGTCCAGTCCTTGCTCGGCCAGCCGCTGGACGAGGCTGTACCCGTATTGGGGTTGGTCCATCTGGCTCAGCACCGCCAGCACGACCACCCCGCGCCGGAGTTCGAGCCGTAATTTGTCAAGGCTATCGTCAATCTTAGCCATATACTGTGTGTCCTTTGATACTGTGTAAAAACTATTACTATGTGCCATACAGTATTCTATGATGGTCAGTATACTATATAGCGCACAGTATTGTCAAGTGGCAAGTATTTATTGGGGGTGAGGGCCGGGGCCTAGTCACACAGTTTGAATTCGGGTTTCCCTGCTGCTCATGACCCAGAAGGGTCCGGACCTGCCAGCAGGGCAAGCACGGCCGTTTCCAGATCTAGGACAAGGCCATCGGCACGCGCCGCCGCATAGACATCGGGCGCCATCTCTTCATACAGCCGCGCAAGATGTAAGGCGGCAAGATTCTGAAACCGTACTTCCGGGTCACCGCAAAAAAGGGAAAAGGTGCGCGTATGGTGGCTGAGCGGGTGTTCTTGGACGAGGGTGAGCAAACGCACGGCCGTTTCCTTGTCCCCAGCAGCGGCTTCTACGGTAGCGATATCATACAAAGCGCTGACAAGGTCGCGGATCATGCCCAACTCCTCAGCGAGCTGCAGGCTGGAAAGCACGAAGTCCCTTGCCAACCGGTAGTCCCCCGTGATGACGGCTAAACTGCCCAGATATCTCGTTGCCTTGACCATCGGCCAACTGAAATCCCCAGCCTGAGCAGTATCCAATATGGCGCTATATTGCTTCTGGGCTTCGCGAAGATCACCTTGCAGAAGCGCGATATTACCCAACTCAAATCTTGGCCAGACTGAAGCCAAACTATCCCCTAATTCTTCGAATATCCGCAAACTTTCGAGAACTGTTTGTCTGGCTTTTTCGTACTCGCCGCGCCAGGCGGCTGCCCTCCCCTGCCAGGCTATGTGATAAGCCTTCTTCCATTGGCCCGCCGCATCTGCCGCAAAATAGATTTCCTGGTGCAAATCCAGGTGGGTCACCTGCTCCCGATCTTCTATATAGTAGGCGTTGTACTGTAGGATGTCGTATGGAACGACCATTTCCCGCAAGCGTCCCAGCCGCTGCAGAATGGCCACGCTTTCCTGCGCCTTTTGCAAACCGGTATCGGCATACCCTAGATTGGCTAGAAAATAAGCTTGCCCGGCCAAGAATTCAGCACATGCGGTTTGTGCCTCTTCGTCCGCAGTCCACAATGCGGGCCTAAACACGGCGGCAGCCTCTGCGAATAATTCAGACCCAGGCATATACCAGCCACGTAGATCATAGACGCGCCGGAAGCTATCAAAATACGCTCTGGCGTGCCCAGCGTCACCCTGCTGCAACCAGAATCGCCAGGATTGGCGTAGGTTCTCGAGATCGGCATCAACCGCGGCTAGGGCTGCCTGCTGTTCACTGCTGATAAGCTTCAACCAGAGCTGCTGTATCAGATCTGAAAAATAGACGGCATGAGCCCTGGCAACAACCTCTCCGATGCCTGGCATTGCCAGTCGTTGTTCTCCCGCATATTGGCGCAATAATTCGTGCATTTCATAGCGCCCCGTTCGCAAATCGCGCCGCAGCAGCGACTTATTGACGAAACTAGCCAGATCGTGGAGAGAGGCGCCGGCCACGGTTTCTGCCGCCTCTCTGGTGAACCCGCCTCTAAATATGGCCAGACTGGCAAAGAGTTGGCGCTGCGCTTTTGTCAGCCGCTGCCAGGACGGATCAAATACGGCGCGTACGCTTAAATGCCGCTCGGGCACATCACGCCACTCCGCATGCAAGAAATCAAGGCTGCGTTCAATTTCCGAAGCGATTTCTGCGGGCGTCAGCAGCTCTGCCCAGGCGGCAGCAAGGAGGATGGCTAACGGCATTCCCTCGAGTTGGCGGCAGATGTGAATGATGTGCGGCATCTGGGACGCTCCAACGGGGAAATCAGGAAGCGAATGCCTGGTGCTTTCGATGAACAACTGGACCGCGCTGTACTCAAGCGCGTCCAGCGTCGGGAAGTTCGCTGGGTAGGCCAGACCTTCGATTCTCAGAATGGTTTCCTCTTGCAGATTCAACTTTTCGCGCGAGGTGGCGATTATCTTGACTCCTGCGGCGGCGTGAAGAATTCTACTGACCAATGGCGCGGCGGACAGCAGGTGCTCAAAATTATCGAGGATCAGCAAATAGTGGCGATAGCGTAGGTGGCGCAGGAGCTGGCGCCGAGGATTTTCATCAGAAGAGAGTGGAAAACCAATCGTTTCCGCTATTGCCTGCACGATTAGATCTGCAGATTCAATGGATGCCAGGGAAACGAAATAGACACCATTCTTAAATGCGTCCAACATCCCGACAGCGGCCTGCTGCGCCAGGCGCGTTTTTCCTGTTCCGCCGGGTCCGACGAGTGTCAGCAAACGCGTACTAGTCAGCAGTTCCCTCACCTGGGCTAATTCACGTCCGCGACCGATAAAGGGGGTTGGCTGATGAGGCAGATTGTGCCGGGGCGCACGTTCTTGACCCTCGATTTGTCCAGCATAGGGCGCCCGAGAAGGTTCTAACTTCCCTGCTAACAAACGGCCATACAGCGCCTGTGTCTCCGCGGATGGTTCAACACTGATTTCCAACTGCAGCGCCGTCTGACAGCGTTCATAGGCAACTGCCGCAGCGGCCAGATCGCCCAAAGCGGCGTGGGCTATCATTAGGGCGCGATAGGCAGGTTCCGGCGTCTGCCCAAAGGAGATCCATTGCTCAGCCCAGCCCAGCATCGCTGTCCATTCTCCTTGGCTTTCCAGGGCATTGAGTAAGCAGTGCATCTTGCGCTCAAACGCGGCCTGCAGACGCTCACGTTCCAGGAGCACCCATTCTTCATAATAACCGGGCAGCAGTTCTCCTTGATAAGCGGCAACTGCGGCGCTCAAATCCCGGTCGGATCGATCGTCCAGCAAAGCTGTATCCAGCCAATAGTGCGCATCAGGATTAAGGGCCGCTGTCTTGTTATCAACCAGGAGATAATCGTCACCAAGCGCCTTGCGTAATCGCCACAGCGCCTGGCGCAGGTTGCCGCGCGCGCTGGCTTCATCAGACTCAGGCCAGAGCAGCCCGGCCAATCGCTCGCGCGGGTGGCGCTTGCCGGGCGTCAGAGACAGGTAAGCAAAAAGCAGCCTGGACGGCCGTGAAGAAATCTCGACCGGCTCCCCGTCGCACCTGACATCATATTGGCCAAGCAAACGTACTTCCAGCAAATAAAGGCTCCAGTGTTCAGTAAACCATCCAGCACGTCCGACAGCGGCCAGATTTGGCCGCGCTTTATCATTATAACATGGCCGTGCGTAGGTTAGTCGCCCGTTCGGGGGAACGCATACGCTCAATAACGCTGCTAGAGACAGGCCGGAGACGCAGGGCGAGTAAAGTAGGCTCAATGATGAAGGCATCAGCAAAGACTACGGAGTTTTCGGAGGTGTGACATGAAGGTGATCTTGACATTAATTGCAGGCGTCCTGTTGTTCGTTTCCGTGGGCAGGAATGCAGTAGATTCACGCTCTGTAAGCGCTACGTCGGTCCAAAGATATGAACGCGCTGACAGCGAGTCAATTGCCGGCACCTGGTACAGTTTCCCCGCCGGCATGCTGCTCCGCTTCGATGGCCACGGTCGCGCCGCGTTTGGTGTGGATGAGACAGGGGAAACGATTGGCTACGAGGCCAGCGCCTGGTTTGAAGGGCAACAGCTCGTGGTTAAATTTGCCGACTACGCCGGTGAAAGCGCCGTCTGTGAAACGGTCGTAGGCGTCTATGAAGTGCAGCTGCTGGAAAACGGCTGCATCAGATTCGTAACTGTGCAGGATGAATGCGCTTTCAGAGCAGACATCCTCACCGGGCGCCCCGATCTGGGCTTCGACCTGGTTTATCACCCTGTAGATTAGGTCGTAAATCCGCAGCCGCGGCAGCCTTCTCTTCAAAGTCGGCCGCCGCGGCCAGCGTCTGCGAATTGTTAAGCAGCTCTTCCACTAGGCCGGGCACCAGGGTAAACGTGTCACAGCCGCGGCGGGCCAGCTCGGAAAGCTCGGAAAGCCGACGGATGCTGGCGATGAGCAGTCGCGTGCCGCCGCCTAGGCGCTGAATCATCTCCTGCATGGCCAGGATCTCATCGAGGCCATCGAGGCCGGCGTCGTTCATGCGCCCCAGGTAAGGCGCGGCGTAGGCGGCGCCGAGGGCGATGGCGGGCAGCATTTGCACGGCGGCATGCACGGCCGTCAACGTCACCTGGGCCCCTTCGTCAATCAAGTGACGCGCACAGAGCAGCCCCGCTTCCGTGATCGGGACTTTGACGCTGACACGGGGATCAATGGCCGCCAGCCGGCGGCCGATGGCCAGCATGGGCGCCGTCTCGCGGCCCCAGACCTGCAGGTGAATCTCCTGTGCGCCAAGATCAAAGGCAGTCTCCGCCAGGCCGGCCAGGTTTTCTACCGTGTTAGGAATGCCGGCCAGATAGAGCAGCTTGGGATTGGTCGTCACCCCAAAGAAATAGCCGCCGGCCAGGCAGCGCCGCCATATTTCGGTGTCGGTGGTGTCAATATAAAGACGCAAACGGGAGGGATCAGGCATTTGATTGCTCCATTTCATGTAGATAAGGGGGATTGGCTCCCTGGCGGGAACAGTTGATGGCTGCCGCGCGGCCGGCATAGGCCAGGCAGGCGGCCAGATCGGCCGCGCTGAGCGATCGCAGCTGATCGCGCTGCGCAAGCAGCCCTTTCTGATCGAGGCAGCTTAGGGCGGCGGCATGGAAGCTGTCGCCCGCGCCGACGGTATCGGCAACTTGCACGCGCGGCGCCGGGGCAGCGGCCGTTTCACCGGCGGCCGTATACGCGAGCGATCCGTCCGCGCCCAGGGTAACGAGACAAAGGCTAACGCCCTGGCTGAACCACCCGGCTATGGTCGCTTCCAGTTCCTGGCCGGGGTAGATGTAGTCAAAGTCGGCGCGGCTGAGCTTGACAATGTCCACCAGGCTGACCCAGCGTTCGAAGCGCTGCCGGTATGCCGCCCGATCAGCGATCAAGCTCGGGCGCACATTGGGATCGAGCGAAAGCGCGCGCCGGCCGCTTTCGCGCTGCATCAGTGTTTCCAGCGCCGTGGCCCCCGGTTCCATGACCAGGGAGATGGAGCCGAAGTGCAGCGCCTTGACCGCATCAGTCAGGTCAGGCAGCTCGCCAACGGACAGCAGGCGATCGGCCGACCCGTTGGCGTAAAACATGAAGCGCGGCTCCGCGCCATCAGCGGGCAAGCTGACGAAGGCGAGCGTGGTCGGGTCAGCGGCGCGGGGACAGAGCGCGGTGTCAACGCCGTTCTGGCGCAGATAGTCGAGCAGCTGGTCGCCAAGGAAGTCGCTGGATATTTTGCAGAAAAACCCGGCTGCCGTTTGCAGACGGCCGAGGCCTACGGCGATATTGTATACGGATCCGCCGGGGCACGGCTTGTACCCCCCACCCTCGGGCAGCGGGACAAAATCGATCAAGGCTTCCCCACAGCATAAAATCATCGATTCGCTCCTCGCAATCAGCGCTAACCGCGCCGCCGCGAAATATATAACAAATTCCTCCGGCGGGGAAACGAATAGGCGGGCAGGCGCACGAGACCGCCTGCGCCGCCGGGCAGGCATTGGCGTGAGACACTGTGGTCACAAACCTCTCAGAAATGAAGCAGATGCAAACAAAACAGGGTCTCTTGTCAATATTGTCCTACAATATGCTTCCCGTGAACCATCGTGGATTGGCGGGTTGCTTGCTCCAAAAAGGTGTATTATTAGCGGATTTTGTGAGGAGTATGCCGTTGAACAGCGAGCGCGATTATTTTTCCATCCTTTTTGAACCGGTGCAGATCGGGCCTGTTACGGCGCCGAACCGTTTTTACCAGGTGCCGCACTGCAACGGGTTAGGGTACGCACGGCCGCAGGCGCACGCGGCCATGCGCGGCGTGAAAGCGGAAGGTGGCTGGGGCGTCGTCTGCACGGAAGAGGTGGAGATTCACCATACGAGCGACATCGCCCCTTATATAGAAGGAAGGATCTGGGATGATGCGGACATTCCCGCCCTGCAGCTGATGACGGACGCGGTCCATGCGCATGGCGCGCTGGCGGGCATAGAGTTGGTGCACAACGGCATCGACGCGCCCAACGCTTTTTCGCGCACACCGCCGCTGGGACCGCGTTCAATGTCGGTGATCGGCGGATCGGGGTACGAGCCGGTGCAGGCGCGGCGCATGGATAAGCAAGATTTCCGGAATGTGCGCCGCTGGCACCGCGAAGCGGCGCTGCGCGCGAAAAAAGCGGGATTTGACCTCATTTACTGCTACGCGGGACATGATCTGGCGCTGCCGATGCAGCTGATGCAGCGGCGCTACAATGATCGCAGCGATGAATATGGCGGGTCCCTGGAGAACCGCGTGCGTTTCTTCCGTGAGCTTATTGAAGAGACGAAAGAGGCGGTGGGGGGTACGTGCGCGGTCGTCGTGCGCCTGGCCGTGGAAGAGTTGATGGGCGACGAGGGCATCAGCAGCCAAGGGGAAGGGTACGACATCGTGGCTATGCTGGCCGAGCTGCCCGATCTATGGGATGTGAATATCAGCGGCTGGTCCAATGACTCGGCAAGCTCGCGCTTTGAGAAAGAAGGGTACCAGGAACCGTATATCAGCTTTGTGAAATCGCTGACGAGCAAGCCGGTCGTCGGCGTGGGGCGCTATACGTCGCCGCAGTCGATGGTCTCCGCCGTCAAGCGCGGCGTGGTCGATATGATTGGCGCGGCACGGCCGTCGATCGCCGATCCCTTTTTGCCCAACAAGATAAAGGAGGGGCGCCTCGACGAGATACGCGAATGTATCGGCTGCAATATTTGCGTCAGCGCCGACAACCACATCTACACGATCCGCTGCACACAAAATCCGACCATGGGTGAGGAGTGGCGGCGCGGCTGGCATCCGGAACGCATCCCCGCGAAACGCAGCGAAAAAGAAGTGCTCGTTGTCGGCGGCGGGCCGGCGGGGCTGGAATGCGCGCGCGCCCTGGGGCAGCGCGGATATGCCGTGGTCCTGGCTGAGGCGCGGCGCGAGCTCGGCGGCCGTGTTCTGCTGGAAACACAGCTGCCCGGTCTGAGCGAGTGGCGGCGCGTGATTGAGTGGCGGCAGATGCGGATCGCGGCCATGACCCATGTCGAACTCTACCCGGAAAGCGAAATGACGGCGCAGAGCGTTCTGGAAGCGGGCCTTGAACATGTCATCATCGCTACCGGCGCATCCTGGCGGCGCGACGGGATCGGCCGCGGCCGCTGGCAGCCCATCCCCGGGCATGATGCGGCCCATGTTTTCACGCCTGACGACATCTTTCAGGGACGATCCCCGTCAGGCCGCATCGTTGTCTATGACAACGATCATTACTACCTGGGCGGCCTGATCGCCGAGCAGCTGGCGCGCGCTGGGCATGAGGTCACTTTAGTGACACCGGCCGAGCTGGTATCTTTTTGGGCGCAGTACACGTTGGAGCAGGCCAAGATCCAGAAACGCCTCATGGAAATTGGCGTACAATTGCTAATGCAGCATACTTTGCAAACGATCGAGGAGGAGCACATCACCCTGGCGCATACTGTTTCCGGTGTAATCAAGGAGATGGCGTGCAGCGGGGTGGTTCTCCTGAGCGACCGTCTGCCCAATGACGCTGTGTATCAAGCACTAAAACCATACGCGCGAGACGGAGCCCTCAGGTCGCTGCGCGTGATCGGCGACGCCGAGGCACCAAACATTATCGAACGCGCTGTTTTTGCTGGGCATCTTGCCGCGCGTGAGTTTGAAGAATCGGTTGTGGAGGGCACGCCGTTTAAGATTGAGCGGACTTACTGGTAGGAAAGGACTTCTTGCTGCGCATACAACCATTTTGTTCGGTGTAATGCGCAAGATACGCTCCCACACCCAAGTATGATTGACGCATTCCGCCAATCATGGGTCTTCAATTGAACGCCGATTTGTTCTTACATTTTGCAGGGGTACAATACCCTTCCTGAACCTGTCCAGCGTTTCAAGCGAACACGATGTCGAAAGAGAAACCTGACATATTGTTAATTGTTCTCGACACGCAACGTGCAGATCGATTGTCCTGTTACGGTTTTCCAGCGGTCATCTCACCAAATCTAGACACCTTTGCAGCGGACGCGACCCGATTTACGCAAGCAATTACACCTGCGCAGTGGACGATACCCGCTCATGCATCACTTTTTACAGGCGTTTATGCCTGGCAGCATAAAATGCTTGGCATGGACTCCATGATGCCCGCAGCAGCGATAACTCTAGCGCAGCGAATGCAAGAAGCTGGTTATCGAACGGCTGGTTTTTCAAACAACCCGCTCATTGGCATCTTAAATAATGGCATGAAACGGGGCTTCGATAGATTTATTACCTATGGGGGGCTCCTTTCAGCCAATCCCGGCGCAAGAAACAGCAACGGCCATGCAAACAATCGCGGCCTGCAGCAGGCTCAATTATTAATAGCCCAGCTAATGAACAAAGTACAGGTAAGGCTTGCCAATGCCGGTGATTGGCGCCATTTTTGGTTCTCGAAGGGGATCGTCCCGTTTTGGCAGTTGGCTTTGAAGATCCGGGGCAATCTAAAAGGCAACACACCACAGACGCTTGCTGACGTTCAACGTTTTTTTGCAGAGAGAAAATCCGCTGCGAATTCGCGACCGGCCTTCGCTTTTGTCAATCTTATGGGGACCCACATGCCTTATGCTCCCCCAAAATGGGCTCAGAATCTAATGGGAAGTTCTACCCATTACAAACTCCCTTTTCAGTGGAGATTCAATGCAAATATACACCATTCGCTCGGCCCATTGGCTGCCCCCTATCCGGCCAAAGAAAGTGCGATATTGAACGACCTGTACAACGCTGAGGTCCATTTTCAGGATTATTTACTCGGGCAGTTCCTGACGCGGTTCCGGGAAGCAGGGCAATTAGAAAAGACCCTGGTAATCATTACCTCAGATCATGGGGAACATTTGGGCGAAAAGTTACTTCTCGGCCATGGCTTTGGCGCCTATCATATCCTGGCGCACGTTCCCCTGATAATTCGTGGCCCTCAATGCGGCTTTCCCGTTTCTGAAACCAGGGAATCGTTCGTATCGACACGACGGATATTCCATACAATTCTAGCGGCGGCAGGAGCTGGGTCAGAGTCGGAAGCAGCCTTATCTCTTGTACAAGAGTCTGAGGATAATGTTGTTTTTATGGAGGCGTCTCCCTCAAAGTCAGCAGTTCGTTTAATAGAAAAACGGCGGCCAGGCATTATTGCAGAAAGGGGCTTTCAAGATACTCATTTTGCCATTTATAAGGGCAACCATAAAGTGTACATTGCGGGCAGATCAAAAGCAGATATCTATGCTGTGAGAGATGATCCTATGGAGGAAGCAGAATTGGGAGTGGAACGTGAAGAGGAAATGGTGAAAATCATCAGCTCGTTTCACAGAACTGTTAGCAGACAAGATGAGGCAGGCGCCTCAGACGGCGAAGGGCTCATAGCGGACCAGGTCCTGCGCGATAGACTTAGACATTTGGGTTATCTGTAACTTGTCCCGTTGTGCACTGATACATGATGCCACGCTTAGTATCCATACACAGCCGGATTGAGCATTACGACGGCCGGTAAATCGAATTTACTATGCGGCGTATTTTCCTAGAGGTCATCCTACCGGGACTGTTCTTTTTCGTGGTATATCTGGGGGTGGGCGTGATTCTGCTTCCCTCACAGGCAACTTGGTCACCCGACGAAGGGGCGAAGTTATTACAGTTGCAGAGTGTCGAGGTAAAAGACTCTCGCCTTCTCACAGAGATTCATTATCAGGGCCGCGACCTTGATCCCAACCTAACCTTCATTCCACATGACGGCTTATTAATAGCCCAAGACAATAAACTGCTCTTCCGCCGCCTCCCTCTCTTTGCACTGCTTTCTAAACCGCTCTATGCTCTTTTTGGTTCTTACGGCCTTTATCTTATACCCGCCTTTTTTGGCGCTCTAATGGGCGTGATTACGCTTCATCTTGTGCCTGCGTACGAGCGCCGGCCTTTGATGTGGGTACTGCTTGTCTTTGCCAGCCCAGTAACTATTTACGCGTCACTTTTTTGGGAACATACGTTGGGCAGCGCCATAGCTCTGGCAGGCGGCTGGATACTTCTGACGCGATATAGTGACTGGACCGCAGACAGCGACATTCGTGGTCTAATTGGTTGGATCATTATTGGGACGCTGCTGGCACTAAGCGCTTACATCCGTTTAGAGACAGTTATTTTTAGTCTTGCGCTTTTGATCGCTTATCTATTGGTGGCAAGAAACTGGCGCGTCCTCGTCGGCGCCGCCGCATTTGTTCTGATGCTGGCGCCTTATTTCCCGCTGCATGACACGCTGTTCGGTCAACCCATCCCCGATAATGCAGCCTATCTCGCGCGCCCCTTTGTGTATCTTTCCAAAGCAGGGTCCGTCTGGCAGGCAACTAAGGATCTCTTGATCGGACCAGCCATGGATAGAGCAATTAATACCGGTCTACTTGGGGACCTCTGGGTCATAGCCGCCGCCCTGACAATCTCCCGCAGTTTTGATCCGCTGAAGGTAAGAATCTCCAGTAAAATCAAATGGGCGGCTTTGCTGGCTTCCGCTGTCATTGCCAGCGTATTTCTTTTTACGACAAGAGAGTATCACTCTGCTCATGGGCTGCTTTTTACCACACCGTGGCTGCTGCTGGCCATCGCCCGCTCTCGTGAAGTCTGGGAAAAAGGGTCTACCCAGGCAAAAACTATTGTGGTTACAGTTATCGTTGGCCTGGCCGGTTACATTGTCGGTATCTTGTTTCTGCGCAGCAGCTTTCCTCACGGCGGACTTGAGTGGGGCAGCCGGTTTTTCATGACCTTTTTTCCATTTGTGGCCATAATGGCTGGTTGGGGCCTCGATGAAAAGCAGCAGGCCAATGTTCTCGTATTGGTGACCGTTGGTGGGATGCTGCTCCTGGGGCTTGGATTTCAACTGCGCGGTCTGGCGATAATCCGGCAAGACAAACAACTGATTCTGACGCTAGATCAGGAATTGGACAAAGTTGTAGCAAATGATTATGCGATCACAACAGATATTTGGTGGCTACCATACCAGGCGCCGCTTACCTATTTTTCTAGCGCAATCTATGTGACCGAGAACAACAAAGCCAGCGCCGTATGGATAGCGCTATCACAGGAAGAAGAGATTAGCGATTTCGTCATGGTAACGCTAGATAGGAGGTGGCCTTTCACCATGGCTCAAGTTTTAGACGATTACTCCTTTAGTCTCGATCACGTCGAAAAAATTGACAACATACGCTTGTTTTATTTTTCTAGAGAATGAACCCGGTGAAAAAAGTTTCGATTATCATTCCCAACCGCAGCTCACCCATTATTGATCAGGTTTGTAGCGCTTTGCATAAGCAGACTTACGATCTTGCTCATACTGAAGTGATTATAGTGGGAACAGACGACTTGAGCCTTGTACGCTGCGATCATCTGATACGCTTCATCCCGACATGGCCAGCTGCTAATGCAGCGATCAATCGGAATATCGGCTTGCAGAACGCCGAAGGAGATATTCTGGTTTTCCTGGATAGTGACTGTATACCGCACCCTGATTGGTTGTCTATACATATAGCACGCCACAATTCCGGAGAAGAAGTGGTCGGCGGCGGATTCACATTTGGGAATTCCAATTGCTGGCAGACAGCAGACAACATTTCAGCATTTCACGAATGGCTACCATTCGCGACTGCGGGTCCGCGTCCCTATCTCCCCGCAGCGAATTTGAGTGTCCAGCGTAAGATAGCAAATAGTGCGGGACCAATGCTGCCGTTCCTCGATCGTGCACAAGATCTAGAGTGGACTATTCGTTTGCGGCGCCTGGGATATTCCTTGTATCTCGAACCCCGTGCGCTTGTTACTCATAATCCAGCTCGAACCAATTTTGCCGCAGTTTGGCAACACTGGTTTGTCAATGCAAAATACACGTTGTGGGTAAGATGGACCTATCGCGCATTATTGAAAACGCCACGGTTCGCCTGTTACCGGATCCTTTATCTTCTTTGCGCACCAATCATTGCTCTATGGGCTACTATGAATACGTTTAAGCAGGTAGAAACGCGGCAGAAGTATTTGGCTACACTACCCCTTGTGTATCTGACTAAACTCATCTGGTGCTTGGGGGCCTTTATGAATTTCCCAGATCTGGAAGGGGCTGCCCCATGATCGCGCAGCAGGTTACGATAATCGTGCTGAACTGGCAGCAGAAGGACAAAACCTTGCGATGCCTGCAATCTCTAGAAAGGTTGGCACCATCTTGCCATATCATCGTGGTTGACAACGGTTCTGAAGATGACTCAGTGGCTGCGATCTCAGAACAGTTCGCAGAGGTTGAGCTTATCGCATTACCCACTAACGTTGGTTTCGCCGCAGGCTGCAACATTGCAATTCGAAAGACACTGGATAGAGGAAGCTGCGACTACATATTCCTAGTCAATAACGATGCAGCAGTTCACCCAAATACGCTTTCAGGGCTACTTGAATCGGCTAGGAGCTATCCAGCGGGAGCCATTTTAGGGCCGAAGGTTTACTACTGGCAGGACCGTCAGAAGATTTGGTACGCGGGGGCGCGGCGGCGGCGCGGCGTCCTGGCGGCCACTGATACGGGACGAGGGGAAATTGACACCGGGCAATTCTCTCAACGCCGGGAAGTGGATTATATCTTCGGCGCGGCCATGCTAATTCACCGTCGTGTATTTGAAAAGGTGGGACTGTTCGACGAGCGCTTTTTTGTTTATCTTGAGGACCTAGATTTCTGTATTCGCGCGCAGGCAAACGGCTTTCCAATCGTTTTTGTGCCGGAGGCGCACGTCTGGCATGAGGGTTCGGCCAGCACTTCCCATGACAGCAGTCTGCGCCGTTCCTATCTTCTTGAGAGTACGGCGGTTTTCCTCAAGAAGCATGCTTCACCGGTAACTATCTTGCCAATTGTGATCTATTGGAGTTTGTTGTTTTGCATGAGCACAGCATACGATATGCTTCGTGGCGACTCCTTGAGTATTGTTCGCTCTGTTCGCAGTGTCTATTCGGGACTGGTCCAACAAGATAGCGCAACCAACAAGTAGACCTAGAATTCATTCGGCAGCGACGCTTTTCGACACACAAAGGCTAGGCTGCGCTTGGCATTAAGGGGCAGGAAGGGGGCTAACAAAGCCAGCAGGATTTCTTTGGGTTCAGCACGGTATCGATGCCAGTCAGCCTTTGTGCGAGGCCAGATACGTTCGTAGCCAAGAACGTAAAGTGGATGAAGACCATTTTCGATCAGCAGATTCTGCCAAGCGTTTCGGGTCGCAAACCGCTGCAGTGGTTGTCCGTCGTCATCCGCCAGACCTCCTGTGCGCCAAACGCGGAGCACATTCCATGTCAATCCAAAAGCATTAGGCACGAGAATAAACGCAGTCCCGTTTGCTCTCAACAAGCGATGCATCTCGCGGATTCCGCGGCCCACGTCAAGAAAGTGCTCTAAACTTCCGATGTTTGTTATGTAGTCAAAGCTGGCAGCGGGAAATGGCAGGTTTTCGCCATTGGCCGTGAATACGGTAGAAGATTGAGCCTTTATGCTGGCCGAAGGGGCATAGTCTACACCCAGGTACGAGACCCCGGCTTCCTCAGCAATTGGCCCCATTTGCCCGTCTCCACAGGCGACATCCAGCAGCCGGGATCCTGGTTTTGGTGCCAGGCAGCGCAGTACCCAACGAAACACTGAACTTCTATCCGGCAGAAATTGATCTTGGCTATAGAGATTGTCGTAGACATCACGCAGACCCCTTTCGTCGGTTCGATCCAGATCTCGATTTACAAACATGTCTATCTCGGAGTTATGAGTTGGTGAATGCAGGCCACAAATGCGATCCTTATTCGGGAGTGTTATTTAGGCAATCATGACCAACGGCCGTAATACGATAAAGACTTTGTCCAACGTTGTCGTAACAAAAAAGACTTCTGAGCAAAGGATCATCTTCAGTAATATACACTTCCCGACCAGAAAATGTATCTTCAACCATGGTTTTCAACTGCTCATTGATCCTGGCGTTAAGCTCCTTATTCGAGATATCACCTGTCCGTGTCAATGTGTCTCTAATACCCAGAGCTAGCAGACCGCGATCAAAGATTCTTACATCTGGCTTTTGACCTTCCACTAATTGTAAATAGTGAAGCGGTGTGGCAATCGTCCATTGAGTCAGAATCAAAGCATCCTCTTCCACTTCATCCAGTATTTCGCTTGCCAGTACATAAGTTGACCAATCATTACTACGATCAGCAGCGGACCAATTGATGGCCAACAACAGAACCATTACACATGCCATTACAGCGGCTCTAATAAATTGAGCTACTGGCGTCATGGATTTATCACCAAGTATATCTGCCCACAATTGGGAAATGCCGTGTGACAGGGCGGGCGCGAGCAAGATCAAAATCGGAACAATCATTTGTTGATTGTCAATGACATCATAGAAGGCAAAGAACAACAAGTTTAGGACAATGCCCGTTGCCAGAAAGATCAGTACTCTTTTTTGGTCACGCAAACGAGATAAACCCCAGATAGCCAAGAAGAAACCGGCACCCAAGAAGTTCAGCCATATCACTCTGACAAGGGTGCCTGCTTCCAGCAGGCCCTCACGCAGTGATCTACCGAAAACCTCCTGAGCGAACATTTGACCAGAAACCATCCAGAATAATCCACGCACTGATGACAGATCGGCAGTGAAATATTCGGCGACATAATTCAGATCAGGTTTCGCCATGAATCTCAAAGGTAAATAGAGATACAACAGGAGCGGTAGAACAAAGGCCCCGGTCGCGGCGAGTAAGAATGACCAGGATAATTCTATACTCTGCCGGCCCATCCACAAGGAGATAATCATGCCTGGCACAAGCAAGATTGTACTCGGATGATTTGTCATCGAAAGACCGAGCACAAAAGCGAGCGCCGTCAATGTTAGGGCAGATGGTTGTTGAATAAATCGTATGTCTAAATAGATCACACCACTTAACAAGAGAGCATTGAGGGCATATACCTCAGCGACCACAGCCTGAGACCAGAAAATAGCTGAAAAGGCGACACATGTCGTCGCCAATAGAGAACTCCAAGTTATGCCTGACACGCGCCGGCAGGAAAAGAATGTAATCGTAGCTGCAAATGCGGAGAAGAGAGCAGAGAGGAAGTTAACGTTCGAGGGAACGGTGCCCCACGGCATCATGGCCGCAAAGTGTCCCAACATCAAGTATAGCGGGTATCCCGGGGCATGAATAATACCCAGCGTGTAAGCGCCGGTGATCAATTCAGCACTGTCAAAGGAATTTATTGTTGGAGAAAGCGTCAAACAGTATACAGCAAGTGAGCCTAGAAGTACGCCCAGCGGAACCAACGCCTTCCCGTATTTAAGACTTACGCCGGTTTTTTTCTGCCTATATGAAACCGGCAGTTGATCCATAGCAGTTTTCGCTAACTAACGCCAAAAAACAGCATTATCAGGAACAGCGCCAAGAACATTTCTGCCATCAGTTTTGAGGCGCGGTGCAACCCCTGCCACTTTTCAAACAGTCTAGGGGGAATATCTTTCTGAACCCTGACCCCCCAGAAGAGCCAGACAACAAGTAGAAGCAGGGAAGCCCAGGTGGCGGTTGGTTCCAGAGCCTTAAAGTTAGCCAATTGACGCTGTTGTTCCGCGTTTTGGAAAGGATCATTCCAGGTGAAGGCTGCTCCATAGGGAGCTACGGTGGGTGTGGGTGTGGGTGTGGGTGTGACCGGTGTGGCGGTCGGAAGAGGCGTCGGATCGATACCTGGTGTTGATACCAAGTCGACAATAATCGGGATGTATACAATCCCGCTGAATTTTTCTAACCTGCCTACCGAGCTGGAAATCCAGGCTGTTTGATCATCGGCCATTTCTATGTTGTACCAGCCGTTGTCAGCTGTTCTGGCAACGACCTTCACAACATCATTTCTTTCCAGGACAGCGGTGACATCATACATTATCCCTGGCCCGCTATGTATATTGACAGACTGGTACAGGATCCTAAAGTGCACCGCTCTTCCTCTGAGCTCAGGTCCCTCGCTCGCACGAGGAGAAAGCGTTCTAGTACCAACAGGCAGTAACAAGGAAGCATCACTGCCGCTTGCGACAAGCGCCTGGGCGGCTGACTCTTCTAAAATAGTTGATGGGAAAGGAAATAGACCCAGGGAAGAAGCAGCAAAGAGATAGAACACGGCACCGAAAAATGCCAGGAAGCACGCTATCAGGATTCGTCTACTTTGGCCTGATTTCTTCTTGTGGTCACCCTCTTGGGATTCTTCAGCAGCCATATCTTTTGATGCTTTATCTTTGAACATTTGCGGCAGTTCCCTCCGGTGCTAAAATCAGTCGCAGTGGAGAGGCACGTATTTTCTCCACCGAGTTACCCCACAAGGCTAGCTCATTATATCATGGATTGCTGAGCCAGGGACGCTCAATACCTCGTTGTTGAACAGTGATTTGGAAATATATTACCCCTATCAGGCTCTTGAGCCTCATGCGCAAGACGGAGCCCTCAGGTCGCTGCGCGTGATCGGCGACGCCGAGGCGCCAAACATTATCGAACGCGCTGTTTTCGCCGGACACCTGGCCGCCCGCGAGTTTGACGAGGCGCCAGTCACCGGAACACCCTTTAAACTGGAACAGACCCTCTAATATGACAATCTTACTCAGCCTGCTGGCAATGCTCCTTTGTGTCTACCTGCTGGCGATAATCACCGACGAATATTTCATTGTCAGCCTCGACCAGATCTCACGGCGCTTCAAAATCCCCGAAGACGTGGCCGGGGCCTCGCTCATGGCCATGGGCTCCTCGGCCCCGGAGTTATTCATCGCCCTGCTGTCCCTGGTCATCGCCGGCGGCACACACGGCGACATGGGCATCGGCACCATCGTCGGCTCGGCGATCTTCAACATCCTGGTGATCACCGGCGCCTCGGCGCTGGCGCGACCCACATCAATCACCTGGCGCGTTGTTGTGCGCGACGTGGTCATGTACACCTTCAGCCTCGCCCTGCTTATCTACGCCTTTTCTGATGGGCAGGTCGTACTCTGGGAAGCGGCGCTTTTCCTCGTACTTTACGCCGTCTATATCTTTATTCTTTTCAACTGGCACGCCTTTGCGCCGGAAGAACCTGACGGCCCGATCCACGTTGTCAGCGAGGAGATCGATGCGCAGCGCGAGCGCAGCGGCCTCTACTTTCGCATCACGGCCTTTGTCAGCCGGGTGATCGGCATTTTCATGGGCGACCCTGAGAAATCGTATGGGCGCGCCTTTGCCGTCTCTGTTCTTTTCATCGCCCTGCTCAGCTATGTTCTGGTGGAAAGCGCGATCCTCTTTTCAGACGCACTGCGGGTCCCGCCGGTTGCTGTCGCCCTGACCCTTCTCGCCGCCGGCACCTCCGTACCCGACCTATTTGCCTCCGTTGTAGTTGCCCGGCAGGGGCGCGGCGATATGGCCGTGGCCAATGCGGTGGGCTCCAATGTTTTTGACATCCTGATCGGCCTGGGCCTACCCTGGCTGCTGGTGCTCTTTTTCCAAGGAGGAACGATCACCGTCGGCACAGAGGATTTGTTTGCCTCAACACTCCTCTTAGTCGGCACCCTTGTCCTGCTCTTTGTCTTCCTGACCACGGGCCGCAAACTTTCGCGCGTCGAGGGGGCGATCTTGATCCTGGCCTATGTGCTCTATGTGCTGTGGGTGTGGTTTGGCAACTAAGCAGCAGGGGCTAAACGGCCGGCGCCTATGACCGTTGACAACATCCTCGTCCTAGCCATCCTTATAGGCGCCCTCATCCTCTTTGTCAGCGAGAAGCTGCGTGTGGATGTCGTGGCCATGCTGGTTCTGGCGGCGCTGGTCCTCAGCGGACTGGTCACGGCCGAGGAAGCATTTTCCGGCTTTTCCAGCCCGGCGGTGATCACGGTTGGCGCCGTCTTCATCATCAGCGGGGCGCTCTACCAGACCGGCGTCGCCGACGCGCTCGGCCAATCGATGCTCAGACTGGGCGGCGAGAGCCCGCTGCGCCTGATGGTGATCATCATGGTCACGGCGGGGTTAATGTCCGCGGTGATGAACAATATCGGCGCTGTGGCCATCCTGCTGCCGGCAATCATCGCCATTTCCGAGAAAATGGAAACGCCGCCATCCAAGCTGCTGATCCCGCTCGCCTTCGCCGCCCTCCTGGGCGGCAATATGACCCTTATCGGCACGCCGCCTAATATTCTGGCCAACGATATCCTGGCCAGCTATGGCAGCGAACCGTTCAGTTTTTTCGATTTCTTGCCCACGGGTATCCTGGTTTTGGTGGCCGGCATCCTCTACATGGTGCTGATAGGCCGCCATCTGCTGCCGGCGCGCTACTCGGCCAATACACCCTCCCAAGCGTATCGCCTGCGTCCCTTCCTGACAGAAGTGCGCGTCACCGCTGACTCGATCATGGTTGGCAAGAGCCTGGCCGAGGTGCAGTTTAACGGCATGTATGATCTCAATGTGATCCATATCGTGCGCGGCGAGGAGCTCCCCTTTTTCCCCGGCGCCAACCGCCTGGTCGAGGCGCAGGACATCCTCCTGGTTGAAGGAAGCCCACAAAATATGCTCAAGGCGGGCGCCGAACTGAACCTGGAGACGATCCGGCACAGTGCGGAAGAGGGTATCGAGTTGGAATTGGAGAGCGGCAGCCAGCGTCTGATAGAAATAACGCTCTCGCCGCGCGCGGACCTGGAAGGAAAGACGCTAAAAGAGATTGATTTTCGCGCGCGCTACGATCTGGCAGTCATGGCCATTCGCCACCAGGGGCGCTCAATCGTTACGCGCCTAGCAGAGGTGCCCCTCAGTTTCGGCGATGCGCTGCTCGTTCAAGGGGAAGCGGAACGCATTGAAAAACTGCGTTTCGATGAAAACTTCCTGGTCCTGGACACGCCGGAGCTAAAGACACGCCGCCTGAACAAGGCGGCGATCACGGTCGCCATCTTGCTGGCAGCGCTGCTGGTCATTATCGTGGGCTGGCTCGCCCCCGCGCCTACCCTGGTGATCGCCGCCCTGCTGATGGTACTCAGCGGCGCGCTGCGCGTGGATGAAGCGTATGAGTCGATTGATTGGCGATCAATTTTTCTGATCGCCGGCATCCTGCCGCTGGGCGTCGCTATGGAAACCTCGGGCACGGCCGTGCTCATCGCCGATCAGATCGTGGGGCTCTTGGGCGATCTGGGACCGCGCGGGGTCATGATCGGCATCTTCATCCTCACCGCCCTGCTCACTGAAGTCATCTCCAACGTCGCCGCCACTGTCCTGCTGGTACCCATCGCCATCGATATCGCCTTCGGCCTCAATGTCAGCCCCAAGTCTTACGTCATGGCTGTTGTGCTGGCCGCATCGACTTCCTTTCTCATGCCCATCGGACATCAAGTCAATGTGCTCATCTTCGGGCCTGGCGGCTACCGCTTTTCCGACTATCCCAAAGTAGGCATCGGGCTCAACCTGATCATCCTCATCCTCGTCGCCCTTTTTCTGCCGCTGCTCTGGCCCTTCTAACTTCCGGCCAACTATCCCTTCTCCAGAATCGACGTATCCCCCTCAAGTTCCATCCCGCCGAAGCCGCTTTGCGCGGCGAAGCGTAGGACGCCGCGCCGGTCGCTGAGACGGATGCTCACGCGGGCGCTGAGGCTTTCCTGCACACGCGCGATCATCCCCTGGCCGGGCGTTGGAGCGGGCAGCAAGGCGGTAGGTCCCTGCTCGGCGCGGATTTGCAAACGCTCCGTGCCGCTGCGCACATCAATCTCCACGCGGTCGCCGTCGACGACGACGCGCTCCAGTTCGCTGCCGAGATAGGTGGCGAAACGATAAAGACGGCCGTCCAGGCGCAGGCCGATGATGAAGCCGGGAAAGACACGGCCGTAGAAAGGGATGCGCGCAATGGAGGCGGAGAGGGAGACATTGGGCTGGCCGAAATGGTTGGCCTGCACCCAGATCCAGCTCTGCGGAAAATTGCGGCCCCAATCCTTTTCAATATAGCCGCGGCCGCCGCTGAAATCGACCTCCCGGCCCTCGATAGTTAGACGGCCGTGCAGGGCGTGATCCATGCTGACCACGCCATGGTAGCACTCCATGGGGAACCAGCCATACCAGCCCATGATCCCGGGCGAAGACCAGGTGACGGGCCAGGGTGTGCGCCCCTGGAAGGTGAGGTGGCCCGCCAGACGCGGCAGGTTGAGCGTGAGAAAGCCGGCAGCGAAGAGATTGGGGCCGATGCGCAGGTGGAAGCTGTCTTCTGCGGCGTCAAAAGCGGATGTGGGATAGCGATGATAGGCTACCTGCTGCGCACGGCCGTCGAGGACCATGACAAAAGCGTGATCGAGCGCGGGGCTGCGGTCACGGTAGATGCCGGGGATGACGGCCCACGCATTTTCTGCGGCAGCATCGACAAGTTTGAAATACCAGCCCTCAAAAAATGGCGGACGGGCATGCTGGCCATGATAGGCCTCCGGCCGCAGCGTCTGTGTGATATAGCGCTGAAGTGAGGGCATGGCTTACTCCCTGGGCATGGTGGCGCGGCGCGGCTCAGCGTAGACGCTGTGCTTCGCGCGCGCCATCTGAAAAACAACTAGGCCGCGGCGATGGTCAGGGACTGGCTGCGCACGCGGTAGCTGCCGTTCTTAGCCAACACCTGGTCCACATACTGCTCAGGCACATCCACCAGCGTCTGGTGATCGTGAATCTTAATCGCGCCGATAGTATGGCCGGGAATATCCGCATGATAGGCGATCTGGCCGACGACATCATTAGGACGGATGCCCTGCGCTTTGCCGGCGTTCAGAGAAAGGCGAATCATCCCCGCTTCGTGCGAGCGCTTGCCCTTCATGCGGTGCTTTTCATTGCGGTAGGGCTGTTTGCCGTTTTGCCCGGCAGCACCACGGGGTCCCGGTCTTTGACCCTGTCGCGGCCCTCGTTTTGGCGAGCGCCCGCTGACGACTTCTGAAATCTGGGCGATCGGCCGTTGTTTCTCTTCCGCGCGCGCCAGTTTCAGGGCCACGGCGGCGATCTCCAGCGGATCATGTTCCCCTTCGGCAATGAGCTGCGCCACCATTTCACGTTCGCGGCTGCAGCGCCCACGGCGCAGCCAGAAGCCCAGCTTGCGCAGCAGTTCCGCCTCACGCTGGCCCTGAATCTCTTCAATCGTAGGCACCTCGAATTTGGCTATCTTCTGGCGCGCGAATTTTTCGATCCTGCTCAGGCGCCATTGTTCTTCGGGCGTCACCAGGGAAAGGGCGATCCCATCACGACCGGCGCGGCCGGTACGGCCGATACGGTGCACGTAGCTTTCCGGGTCGCGCGGCAGATCATAATTGAAGACGTGGGAAATATCATCGATGTCCAGACCGCGCGCGGCGACATCGGTGGCCACCAGAACGGTGATCTGCCCGCGACGGAAACGGTTCATCACCCGCTCGCGCGCATCCTGGCTCAAATCGCCGTTGAGGGCTTCCGCCGGAAATCCGCGCGTGGAAAGTTCATTGGCCAGTTCGCCCGTGCCCACGCGCGTGCGCGCGAAGATGAGCGCGCTGTCGATCTCTTCCACTTCAAAGAGGCGCGTCAGGGCAGCCATCTTGTCGCTTTCATTGACGAGGTAATAGCGCTGTTCAATGGCGGCGGCGGCAAGCTGTTTGTGCTGGATGGTGATCGACTGCGGATCGTTCAGATACTTATCGGCGAGGTGGCGAATCGGCTTGGGCAGTGTGGCCGAGAAAAGCGCCGTCTGCCGCGTGCCGGGGGTCTTGTCGAGAATGGATTCGATATCTTCGATAAAGCCCATGCTCAGCATTTCGTCCGCTTCATCGAGGACGACGGTGTGCACGCCGCTCAAATCAAGCGCCTTGCGCTCGATAAGGTCCAGCAGCCGGCCGGGCGTGCCGACGACGATATCGACCCCATTGCGCAGACGGCCGATCTGCCGACCGTACGGTTGGCCGCCGTAGATGGCGAGGACGCGCACATCGCGCAGACGGCCGTAATCATAGATCGCCTTGGACACCTGCATGGCCAGCTCGCGCGTGGGGGCGACGACCAGCGCCTGCACCTCGCCAAGTCCGGGGGTGATATTGTGCAGGATCGGCAAAGCAAAGGCGGCCGTTTTGCCGGTGCCCGTCTGCGCCTGGCCGATTACGTCGTGTCCGGCCAGCATCAACGGGATCATGCTTTCTTGAATGGGGGTTGGGGTCTCGTACCCCAGTTCGCTTACAGCCTGCAGCAACTGCGGGTGCAGGTTCAGATCATTAAATTCAGCTGTCATGTTGCTCCTACTTGCGTTTCGAAGAATCCAATATGGCGCTTACCTCGCGGTTCGCGCCCCCTTTGCCGGCAACATCCGGCTCGATTCTACAAGGAGAGCACACTGTCGCTGCAAAAAAGCCTCGCCATCAAGGCGGGGCATCTCAAACACCTTAAAACATGTTATTGATAAAAAGTTGGCATCCGGAAGAGGAATACGGAGAGAAGTATAACACATTCCAGCGGGTTTTTAGATGAGCGTTTGCCTAGCGAGAGACTGGTGAGCTCGCCGGCGCGATCAACTCCGTCCCTATGCTTCGGAAACCTTCTGCAGGTGGCCCATGTCATTCAACAGATCAAGCCGGACCTGTGAACCCGTGATCGCAAGGCGCGTAATGCCGGTATTGCCCAGCTTCATCTGCCAGAAGGATTCCGGCGGCAGCTGCAAGAGATGGCTAATCAAGATACGCAGCGTGCCGCCGTGGGAGACAACGACGAGTGACTCGCGGTTCATCTCGCTGATCTCTTGCCAAAAGGACAACACGCGGCGGCCGGTAGCCGCCAAGGTTTCGCCGCCCACCGGCGCGTGGGCAGTAGGATTCTCCCGCCAGCGCCTGTAGGCTTCACCATCTTGCTCCTTGATTTGATCGGTGCTCAGCCCCTCCCAGGATCCGAAACTGATCTCGCGCAGGCGTGCATCTGTCCTTAGCGGAACAGCGCAGGCGGTGGCGATTGCCTCCGCCGTAGCCCGGGCGCGCAGCAGGTCGCTGCTTACCAGCAGGTCAATGGGCTCGCCGGCCAGGGCTGACGCCGCCTGCTGCGCCTGCCACGTCCCCTTGTTGTTAAGAGGAATGTCGAGCTGCCCTTGATAGCGCTGCTGCGAATTCCAGTCCGTCTCGCCGTGACGCACGAGAATCAGGTTCATGCTCGCTCCTGCCGGATGCCGGCGGCTAGGGCAACGTGCTCGATGGGTTGTTCCATCGGCACGCCTACGCCGGCGTCAATTCCAGCTGTGGTTCCAGTTTGCCAGGATATGGCAGTGGTTCGTGGACAAGGCGGTAATTGATGAAGATCGTGGCCACGAAGAGGAGCAGAGCGAGCGCCTGGTGGCTGAGGGCGAGGATGAGGGGCACGCCGAACCAGATCACGCTGACGCCGAGGGCGATCTGCAGGCCGGTCAAGCCCATGAGCCAGAGAGAGGCCTTGTGCACGGCCGTTGAATAGCCGCGCTGCTTCGTCACCCAATAGAGGAAGATGGCGGCCAGGAGCACGCCGAAAGCGAGCCAACGGTGAATAAAATGCACCGTCGCCGGCGCGGTGAGCAAGTTCTGCCACCACGGCTCCAGCTGGGACAGCAGGCCGGGAGGGATGAGACGGCCGAACATCAGCGGCCACGTGTTGGAGACATGCCCCGCTTTCATACCGGCCACCAAGCCCCCGTAGGAGATCTGCAAGACGAGCACAGCGATCACGAGGACGGAAACGAGAAAAGGAGAGGAGCGCTTCGCCCCTTGCACACTTTGGGGGAAGCGGTAACGATGCTGCAAGGCCATCCACAGCGTCAAGGCCAGGAGAAAGAGCGCCAGCAGCAGGTGGATCGTCAGGCGATAAGGGCTGACCGCGGGGACATCGCGCAGGCCGCTGCTGACCATGTACCAGCCCATGACGCCTTGAAGGGCGAAGAGCAGCGCGATGGCCAGATAGACGGCCGACTTGCGCCAGGGAATGATGCCCTTGTAGATAAAGTAAAAGAGGGGGATGACGACGACCAGGCCGGCGAAACGGGCCAGCAGGCGGTGGATATATTCCAGGTAGAAGATATCCTTGTACCCTTCCAGGGTCATGTTCTTATTGATAATCTTAAATTCCGGCGTGGCCTGGTATTTGGCGAACTCTTCCTGCCACTGCGCCTCGCCAAGCGGCGGGATAATGCCGCGCACAGGCTCCCATTCCACCATGGAGAGGCCGGAGCGCGTCAGACGCACATAGCCGCCCAAGACAACCATGAACATGATCAGGCCGCAGACAACAAAAAGCCAGATCGTTACCGTTCTGTTTTCTTTCTCAGTCACAACACCACACCTTCTTTATCTTCTTTGCCGATCCCGCCGCAGGGAAACCAGGGATGCGGCGCGCCGTATTATACCCCCGACCCCTTTACTTGCCGCTTTTTTGGCAGGGAACAGCCGCTTTAGCCGGCGTCCAGACTGCCCCGGCAGGCCGCCGCCGCCGCCGGCGATGCCGGAGCAGTCTGCGCTTCTCCTGTTTGGGAATATGGGTAATTTGTATATAATCCATCCAATTTGATTAACGTTTTCTTAATTCATCATTAGGATAGTTAGCGAACCTGCTTTCGGCTCCCAGCTGACAGCCGGAAATCGATGGAGCGAGAGGAGAAGAGTATGGCTGACACGCCGCTGCTGCAAATAAAAGGGGCCACAAAGCACTTTGGTGCGGTGCAAGCGTTGACCGACGTAGATTTTGAAACCAGGCCCGGCGAGGTAATGGCCCTGGTGGGTGACAATGGCGCCGGAAAATCGACCTTGATCAAAGGCATTGCCGGTATCTACCCCTTCGACAAAGGGGAAATCTACATAGACGGGGGAAAGGTTACGATCCACGGTCCGCGCGACGCGGCTGATTTGGGGATTGAAATCGTCTACCAGGATCTGGCCCTGGCGGACAACCTGGATGTCGTCAACAACATGTTTCTGGGGCGCGAACGGGTGACCGGGATGCGGCTGCTGGATGAAGTCAGCATGGAACAGGCCACCCTGGAAACGCTGGACTCCCTCTCCGTAACCACCATCCGCTCCGTTCGCCAGCAGGTAGCCAGTCTCTCCGGCGGCCAGCGGCAGGCGATCGCCGTAGCGAAGGCGGTGATGTGGAATTCACGCCTGGTCATTCTCGACGAACCAACGGCCGCCCTGGGTGTGGCCCAGACGCGCCAGGTGCTCGATCTTGTGCGCCGTCTGGCCGACCGCGGGTTGGGCGTCGTCGTAATTTCTCACAACCTGCATGATATTTTCGAAGTGTCTGATCGCATTTCCGTCTTGCGCCTGGGCCACATGGTGGCCGAATTCGAAGCAAGCAAAACGACCCAACAAGAAGTTGTGCACGCAATCACCGCCGGCAAGTTGGACCACGTGCCCGGCATGGAAGAGGATGAAGCATGAGCGAAGAAACCCAAAAAGATGTTGTGACGCAAGAAGAGATTCAAGAGACAGTCGCCTATGCGGCGTCCGTTGAGCAGGATACGGCCGATGTCGCCGGCGTCATCATAGCCGAATCGCCGGATGAAACCATCGGTGATGTTCTCGCCGATTGGTGGCGGCGGGTCAAGGTCGGCGATCTGGGATCGCTGCCCATCATCATCGGCCTGCTAATCATCGGCCTCATTTTCTACATCTTAGAACCGCTCTTTTTCAGCCCGCGTAACTTCGTCAACCTGCTCCTGCAGATGGCGGGTATCACGACCATCGCCATTGGCGTTGTGTTCGTTTTGCTCATCGGTGAAATCGATCTCTCAATCGGCTATGTCAGCGCCGTGGCCGGCGTGATGACTGTCCTCCTCTTGCGGCTGGATGGGGCGGCTTTGCCCTGGCCGGCGGCCATCGGCATCGCCCTGGTTAGCGCTTGCCTCATCGGCCTTCTCCAAGGCTGGATCATTACGCGCACGGGGGCCCATTCTTTCGTGGTTACGCTGGCCGGCCTGCTGGTCTGGAGCGGCGTCGTCTTGATCATGACCACCGTTTACTCAACAGCAGGCACGATTGTTGTCCAGGATGAGGTCGTCGTGGGCATCGCCAACGAGTTTCTTCCGGCGACATGGGGCTGGGTATTGTGGGGCGTGACCAACGCCGTCTTTATCTTCAGCCGCCTTTCCCGCTACCGCACGCTGAAACGGCAGAATCTGCCCACGGGCCCGATGAGCTTGATGGTTATCTCGATTCTTGCCGTGGCCCTGATCACGGGTGGCGCGGTCTGGTTTGCCAACCAGGATCGCGGTGTTCCCGTGGTCTTTATCATTGTTCTCTTCTTCCTGCTGCTGTGGACCATTGTCGCCAATCGCACGCGCTTCGGCCGTTACGTCTACGCCGTCGGCGGCAACCAGGAAGCGGCACGGCGCGCCGGTATCAACGTCAATCGCATTCGCGTCACCGTCTTTATGATCACGAGCTTCATGGCCGGCGTCGGCGGCATTATTCTCGCCTCACGGCTGCGTTCGGTGGACACGGCCACAGGCGGCGGCAACCTGATGCTCAACGCTATCGCCGCCGCCGTGATTGGCGGCACCAGCCTCTTTGGCGGCGTCGGCTTTGTGATGAGCGCCCTACTGGGCGGCCTGATCATCGCGGCCGTCGAAAACGGCATGGGCTTGTTGGGCTTGCCCTCCGGCGTCAAGTTTGTCGTCAACGGCCTGGTGCTGCTGGCGGCCGTGCTCATTGACGCCCTGTCACGCCGCAGACGAGAATCTTCAGGTATCGTGTAAGAAATCTCGCAATCGTGGTTCGCCTGTTTAGCGGGCGGGGCGAAAAGACTCTTCGCCCCGCTCTTTTTGCGTCAGGAGGCTGCCCTCCTGCCGCAGTCTCGTACCCTGCCCTTCGCCAATTGCCAGCCCTCTGCTTTTGTGCCAAACTTTGTATGGGCGTCGTCGTTCAACGCGCCCAGCACAACTTGGCTGCCCTATCTGAGAAATGAAAATCGCGCGAACCCTTCTTTTGCTGCTTATCCTGCTCCTCGTTATCACCGGCTGTTCCTCTCCGCCCCCTGAAGGCCCGCCGACGCCAACCCCGGAGCTTGTCTTCCTTCCGCTGGCAGAGCAAATGAAGCCGACGCCTACTTCCCCCGCCTTCCTGGCGACCTCACTGCCCACGGAGCTGCAGTTTATCGCCGGCAGTGAGCCAATCATCGATCCCATCAGCGACCTGGTCCCCGCCGTTGATCCGGAAATAGCCGCCCTGCTAGATTCCGTCTCCACCCAGAATCTGATGGGCTACGTACAGAGGCTGGAAAACTTTGGCACGCGCAACACATTCAGCAGCACGGAAAGGGATGATTTCGGGATTGGCGCGGCGCGGCGCTGGATATTCAGCGAATTCGAGCGCGCCGGCGGCGGCCGTCTGGACGTTCAGTGGCAAGATTACCCGCTGACCTTTGAAGGGCGCTCATCCACACAGCGCAATATCATCGCCACGCTGCCCGGCTCAGGAGAGTACCCCGGTGTGCTGGTGCTCATGGCCAACTACGACACGCGCGCCGCCGACTGGCTCGATGGCCGGAGCCTGGCCCCAGGAGCGGATGACAATGGCTCCGGCATCGCCGCGCTGCTGGAAATAGCGCGCCTGATGAGTCTCCGCACGTGGAACCAGACGATCATCTTCGCCGCCCTGACGGCCGAAGAACAGGGCACATTCGGCAGCCGCCATTTTATCGAGCAGGCCGTAGCCGGCAATATGCAAATCGATGCGGCGATCAACAACGACATGATCGGCGGGCGCGCGGGCATCCCCCAGTCGGTGCGCCTCTATTCTATCGGGCCGGACACCTCGGAAGCGCGCCAGCTGGCGCGCTATGTCGATTATGTGGGTGGGCTCTACCTGCCGACCTTTCCCGTGACGATGCTGGACGGCCTCGATCGCGAGGGGCGTTGGGGCGATCAGCGCGAGTTCGTGGCCGCCGAGTATCCCGCCATACGGCTGATCGAATCGGAAGAGGATCTCTCGATCCAGAATTCAACGCGGGACACGTGGTCGCTGATCGACTACGACTATTTCCAGCGGATCGTGCAGCTCAACCTGGCGACATTGGCCAGCATGGCCTGCGCGCCGCCGCCGGCCGCCATCGCCGAACCACTCGCCGATCCGGGCACCTTCCAAATAGCGTGGGCGACCGATCCTGATGTGAAAGGGTATGCCATCTCCGTGCGCCCCCTAGGCATGGAGCGCTACGCCCCCTTCCGCTTCGTCTCTACCGAGCAGGCGGGCAACGTGGTCCTCAGCGGCTACGAGTCGGACACAGGCTATGCGATCAGCATCGCCGCCCTGAACGAGCGCGGCTGCCTGGGCACCTTCTCCTACCCGGAAATCATTCTGGATTGATAGAGCAGCTGTGTACCGCCGTTTTGATCACCGGAGGTTATGGTTGCGTGATCGGCCGTCCTACCACCAGGGCCTGCCGCAAGCTGTCATCAAGGTCCAGATACCTGTCGTCGGCTGTGGCGCCCAATGCATCCAGCGTTTTGCTAAAAAAGCAGCGCGCTGTCGCCGTGGTGGTGATATCGAAGATTTCATCATCACTGAAGCCATGCGCCTGCAACTGATTGATGTCTTCCTGGGTTATCTGCGTGGCATCTCGCACCACTTTCTCGGCGTAAACCATCATCGTTTGTTCAGCCGGAGTGAGCACAGCTGTGGGAAAATCCTGGGCGATCGCTGCCAGTTCAATATCCGAGAAAACGCCTTGATTTTTGAGTACTGAAGCATGGGCCAACATGCAGTAGGAGCTGGACAGGGTGCGAGCGGCCACGAGCGTAACCAATTCATAGCGCCGGGTGTCCATCTGGCTGCGCACAGCGCCTAGCAAAGCGCCCCAGGCAGCCATTACATCTGGACGGTGGCTAAAGAGCTGTGTGTAATTAGGTAGATAGCCCATATCCTTTTTGCTGGCTGTGTACATTTCGGCGACAGCACCTCTTGCTTCTGCCTCGGGAACGGTTGAAATAAACGCCATCACTTATCTCCTTATGATTGTCTTAGATAGACCAACAGAGGCAGCGGTAGAGGCCGGTCAGCGCCTCCCAGAAATCATCGACCGCCAGCTCAGCGGGGTCGAAGGCGGTGGCCGCGAAGAGTTCCTGCCCGTAATGCTGGACGGCCGTCGTAAACAGATCCGCCTTGTCGTCAAAGTAATAGTAAGCGGCTCCCTTGCTGATACCCGCCGCGGTCAATATCTTGTTCAGGGAGGCGCCCTCATACCCATGCGCTGTGAACTCCCTGGCCGCAGCTTCCAGAATGCGCTCCTGTTTCTCTTCTGGCAGCTTATGAAATCGCGGGCGTGGCATACTGTACCGTATCCTTCATCTTATAGCTTTTAGCTTATTACGACTTGAATTCACGCGCCAACAAACCATAAATCGCACTGTCATGGAATGTGCCATCTTCTTCCCATGAATGTTCTCGTTGGGTCCCTTCCCTTTGAAATCCAAACCGCTCCAGCAAACGCACCGATTCATGATTGTCTGCAATGGTTCTGGCATAGATACGATGGAGATTCAACTGTTCAAAGCCAAACTGGACCATCGCTCGCAATGCTTCGGTTGCAATCCGCTGCCCCCAGTACGCTCGCGCAATACCAAAACCAGCTTCAGCCCGGCGATGATTCGAACTCCAGTAGTGCAAACCAAAAGCCCCTAGCACAACATCGCGTTCCTTCAGTGCCACAGCCCAACTAATCCCCTCTTGGTTATTGTATTCAGCCTGCAACTCTTCCATAAATAGTCGTGCCTCTGCCTCGGTATGGATGACCGGATCATCAAACTTCTGTACAATCGGGTCCCCTCGAAAGGTCAATACATCGGCAGCATCCGCTGGCCGAAAATCCCGCAGGATTAGCCGCTCTGTGACCAGAACTGGGAAATTGGTGAAGTCAAACATTTTTCATACCTCTCGTTGTTTGAAGCAAAAATTGTAGAATTATCTAAATTATTTGTCAGATTAGGAAGATTCGGGGGATAGGCAAAAATCCCCTATCCTTAGATCAGCTTTTTAGACCGAGTGGTCTAACCAATCAGTCTGATGGTACGGAAGCCACCTTCTTTTGTCAAGGGAGATCATTCCCCGGATGCGAAACAGCAGGAACAGCTTGTATGCCGCCGGTCAGGGTCCCTGCTTCTGATAAACAGATAGATGCAGCGGACGGCGCACGCGGATGCGGTACGGGGCGCCGGAAGCGATGCAGCGGCGCGCGGCCTGCTCGACGAACGGGGGGATGCAGGCGAAATCACGCCATTTCTCCTCGGCATAGGCCAGCAAGCCGTCGAGCGATTCCCAGTAGTCCGCATAGTGGAAGGTGCTCTTTTGCCGCTGCGTGAAACAACCGCGGCGCACGACTTCGGCGATCGCCCTATCGGCGGCGATATCGTCCGCTTGCCCACCGCTGTCATCGACACGGCCGGGCGCATAAGTGCGGCCGGCGATCAGCACTTCCAGCACAGGGTTGGCATGATACGGCCGTAAATCAACCAGCGCCCCACCCGGCGCCAAGACGCGCCAACTCTCCAACAGGGCATGGACCATGCCCTCGTGTTCAATTCATCACAGGGACCAGGCGTAGAGGGCGCAGGAGAACGCCTCAGCGGCGAAAGGCAGCCGCTCCGCCGCGGCCTGGGCGAAGAGCACGGGGGTTCTGAGATCGGCGGGCCGCGTGCCGGCGATGCCGGCTAAGCGGTCGCTGTGCGGATCGACGCCTGCCGCAGCCGCCGCGAACGGCGCATAGCGCCAGGTGAGACGGCCGTCTCCGCAGCCGATCTCGATTACGTTACGGCCGTCGATCACGCCCGCCTGCAGCAAAGCGGCCGTTTCCACCCCTTCGGGGTCGCGAATCGGTTTCATATGCCGACCTCTACGAAATGATGCATTAAGAGAACACCATGGAGCCAATCAGGATACCCTAATTGGGCCAGAAAGCATATTTGAGCAGAAAAGTGCGCAATAGGGTATTTTTTCTCTGCGAGCGGAGCAATTGGTCTTATGTACCAGCGCTTGCGTTTACCAAACTACGTCAACCTGATAGCGTCTAATGTCCCTATCAGCTGTGAGGATTGGCAGCGCCTCCATCTGGCTTTGGGCGATAAGCAGGCGGTCAAAAGGATTCGCGTGTATAGGGGGAAGATCGTAGACCCGCTGCGTGTGACGAATCTCAATTGGCAAGGCGGAAAAGCGGTGGAGCTGCATGCGCTCTGATACATAACGGGAAGGATCAGAGGGCAATTCTAAGCGGTCTTGCGCAGCCTTGACAGCGATTTCCCAGGAGCTCGCGGCGCTGAGGTAGATTTCATTGCGGCCGTCCCCGATGATTTCGCGCGCCAATTTAGACTAAGTCAAGTGTTTACCGCGAAGCATCTCAACAAATACGCGGCAGCATTTCGCCGAGCAGGACGTCGACGATGCGCGTGCTGCCGAAAGCGGTTTTTAAGAGCACGCGCCCGGGATGGGCGTCGCCCACCTCGCCGATGATCACCGACGCTTCCCCGTAGCGCGTCTGGCGCATCACGTCCAGGACACGGCCGGCATCTTCACGGCCGACGACGGCCAGCAGCCGCCCCTCGTTGGCGATGTACAGGGGATCAAAACCAAGCATCTCGCAGGCGGCCTGCACCGCCGGGCGCACAGGGATGGCCTGCTCCTGCAGGAGGATGCTCACCGCTGATTGGGCCGCGATCTCGTTGAGGGCGGTAGCGACGCCGCCGCGCGTGGGGTCGCGCAGGACGTGAATCTGATCGCTGGCGGCCATCATCGCTTCCACGAGGTGATTGAGGGGCGCGACATCGCTTTCCACGGCCGTTTCCAACCCCAATTCATTGCGCGCCGCCAGGACGGCGATGCCGTGATCGCCGATCGGCCCCGAGAGCAGGACGACGTCTCCCGGCCGCGCCTGCGCGCCGCCGATCTCGACCCCCTCATGGACCAGGCCCACGCCGGAAGTGCTGATATAGAGGCCGTCCGCCTTGCCGCGCTCGACCACTTTCGTGTCTCCGGCGACGATCTGCACGCCTGCTTCCAATGCCGACGCCTGCATCGACTCCACCACGCGCTCCAACAGGCCGATTTCCAGCCCCTCCTCCAGGATGAAGCCGGCGGTCAGGTAGAGCGGCCGCGCGCCCATCATGGCCACATCATTGACCGTGCCGCAAACAGCCAGACGGCCGATATCGCCGCCCGGGAAAAAGAGCGGCCAGACGACGTGCGAATCGGTGCTCACGGCCAGCCGTGCGGCGGGCACCGGCTGCACCAGGCCGGCATCATCACCGGCACGCAGCGCCGGATTATCAAAGGGGGGCAGAAACATCTTGGCGATCAGGTCATGCGACAGCTTACCGCCGCTGCCATGCCCCAGGATCACGGTGCCGCGATCACGAATAGGAAGGGGGCAGAGGGCGCTTTCGATATAGACGGGCTCATTGTTCATTGGGGATTGGGGATTGGGGATTGGGGATCGGGTTTGTCGGCGACGATCCAGGCGGCGAAGCCGCCGTCACTGACCAGCCGCACATCCAGTTCCTGCACGGCCACCATCTCCTGGATCTCTTTTGGATAGTAAAAGTGGCTCTGCATCAGGGCTACCTTTTCGGCCACGGCGACCATTTTTACAGCGAAGCGGCGCAGGTCCGGTTCTTCGATGACCAGCCGCCCGCCCGGCTTGAGGACGCGCACTAGTTCCACGATCGATGCGCGCTGGTCGCAAAAATGATGCAGGGCGTCGACGACGAGAATGCGCGCAAAGCTCTCGTCGGGAAAAGGCAGCAGTTCCACGTGGGCGGCCGTCGGCTGGCAGTGCCCTTTCTGTGACGCCTGCAGCAGCATTTTCTCGGAAACATCGCTGACAACCAGCTCATCGACATAGGGAATCAGCTGCGACGATACCCGGCCCGTGCCTCCGCCGGCGTCGAGCAGGCGGCCGGCCGCGGGCAGCCGCAGTAGGGAGAGCAGGCGCGCCGGATCCGGTGGACCAAAGACACGTTCATAGTAGGGGGCGATGAAGCCAAAGTGATCTAACATCAGTCGATTTGCGATCTGGGATTGCGGGCGCCGGATTGAATGCCGCCTACTCCAGAATCAAGTCCCGTTTGTAACGATAATAAGCGGCGCAGGCCCCTTCGCCGGAAACCATCGTCGCCCCCAGGGGGTGTTCCGGCGTGCACTCTTTGCCGAAAGCGGGGCATTCGTCCGGCTTCTTCAACCCCTGCAGGATGAGGCCGGAAATACAGAGCGGCGATTCATCCGGCTGGATCGCCTGCACATCAAAACGGTTTTCCGCATCAAAGGCGGCGAATTCGGAGCGCAGACAGTAGCCGCTGGCGGGGATGGCGCCAATGCCGCGCCACTTGCGATCGCAAGGCTCGAAGACCTGCTCAATGACCGCCTGCGCCGGTTTGTTCCCGGCAAATGTCACCGCGCGCTGGTACGCATTCTCAACCTGCGCCTCGCCCGCTTCCAACTGCTGCACCGTTTGCAAGATGCCCTGCAAGATATCGAGCGGCTCAAAGCCGGTAACAACGATGGGCACCTGGTACTGTTCCGCGATTTCCGGGTATTCCCAATACCCCATCACGGCGCAGACATGGCCGGCGGCGAGGAAACTCTGTACGCGGTTATGCGGCGAAGCGAGGATGGCGTGCATCGCCTGCGGCACGCGCACATGCGAGACAAGGATGCTGAAATTGGCCAGCCCCAACGCCTTGGCCTGGACGACGCTCATGGCGTTGGCCGGCGCCGTCGTCTCGAAGCCGATGGCGAAGAAGACCACTTCTTTGTCAGGGTTCTGCTGGGCGATCTTCACTGCGTCGAGCGGCGAATAGACGACGCGCACGTCCCCGCCGGCGGCACGCACAGCGAAAAGATCGCGCCCCGATCCGGGCACGCGCAGCATGTCGCCATAGGAGGTGAAGATCACATCAGGCAGGGCGGCGATGGCCAGCGCCTTGTCGATCTGCTCCAACGGGGTGACACAGACGGGGCAGCCGGGCCCATGTACCAGTTCGATCTCCGGCGGCAGCAGCTGGTCGATGCCGAAATGCATGATCGCGTGCGTCTGCCCGCCACAAATCTCCATGATCGTCCACGGCCGTGTGACGGTGCGCCTGATCTTTGCCGCTGTCTTCAGCGCCAGATCGGCGTCACGGTACTCTGCTACATACTTCATGAGGCGGGGGCCCCGTTCGCGCCTGAATAAAGTGCCCGTTCCGGCCCGATCTCTTCTTCAATATCCGCCAGCTCACGCAAGATGGCCAGCGTTTCCTGCGCCTCGCTCTCGCTCAGCTGGCTGATCGCGAAACCGACGTGGATCACCGTATAGTCGCCCACTTCAATCTCCGGCACATAGGCGAGGCACGCCTCACGCACCACGCCGCCGAAGTCGATCTTGCCCATCTTCAGCCCTTCCGTTTCATAAATCTCGATGACTTTACCTGGCACACCTAAGCACATACTGTTTACTCCTCTAGCTGGTCAGCTGACTCACCGGCCGGCTCGTTCTTGCAGCCATTCGGTCCAGGCGGCGACGCCTTCCCCCGTCGTGCAGGAAATGGGGAAGAACGTCACGCCGGGATTGAGCACTTCAATCCCCTGGCGAAAATACGCTTCGTCAAAATCGATATAGGGCAGCAGATCAATCTTGTTTAGAATCAAGGCGTCGATGCCGCGGTAGATATTGGGATATTTATAAGGTTTGTCATCCCCTTCGGGCACACTGGCGATCACGACATTGGCATGCGTGCCCAGGGTAAAGGAGGCGGGACAAATCAGATTGCCTACATTCTCCACGATCAGCAGGTCGAGCGCCTGCAGGGGCAGCGCGGGCAGCGCCTTGGCCAGCATCACGGCATCCAGATGGCATTGGCCGCCGGTGTTAATCTGCACGGCAGGCATGCCGGCGGTGATCACCTTGTCGGCGTCTATCGTTACGGCCGCCGTATCCCCTTCAACAACGCCCAACTGCACGTTGTTCTTGAGGGCCTTGATCGTCTGCAAAATCACACTCGTCTTCCCGGCGCCGGGGGAAGCCATAATATTCACGCCGAAAACGCCCGCCGCGTCCAGGAGCTCCCTGTTCTGCGCGGCCAGGCTGTCGTTGGCGCTCATAATCTCTTGTACCACGGGCACAGTTTTTGTCGTCATAGTTGTTCCTTGGTCGTCACTCCGGCAGCGGCCAAGCAGCCGGCCGCTTTTTTCTGAACAGCAGGTCAGCTGACCTGCTGACCCGCTTCCTCCACCTCAATACTCTCCAGTCGAAACTCATCCCCGGTGAGCACGCGTACCTGGAAGCCGCCGCAGTGCGGGCACGCCTCCAGACCGCGCGAGAGGGCGTAAGTATGCCCGCAGTCGAGGCAGTTCATCTGCGCGGGGATGCGCTCAAAATTCAATGTCGCCCCTTCACAGAGGGTGTCCTTGCTGATGATGTCCCAGTAGAACTGCACGGAATCATCGACAACAGTCGACAGCTGGCCGATCACCAAGTTTAACTCACTGACCCGCGCCGCCCCGCAGCGCTGCGCGTGATCAATCGCGATATCAAGGATACTCTGCGTAATGGCCATCTCATGCATAATGCTAGTGTAGAACGATGTATCGCTCTTGCCAACCACCCTAACTTAGCAGAGGTCCCGTTTTTTCAGCAGTGCCATTCGTCATGAAAAAGAGCGCCGGTTGTCACCCATGCTCATTAGGCAGCCGTGGGGAAACAAGGAAAACGACGGCCGATTGTCCAATGGCCGTCGTTCCCTGCTCCTTGGGACAGCATCTTGCTGTCGCCCCGGGGTCAATAGAGGAATCTAAGGCTTCATCGTCAGCGGCAGATAGATGTCACCCGCTGCCTGCGCCCGTGATGCCACCTGGATCCGTGCCGCTACCGGCTCCCGCGGCTTCTCTGGCGGAACGTAGAGTTCCAGCGTGTAGGCCTGCCCTTCATAAACGGCCGCCGCTCCGGCCGCTTGCGCTTGGGTGCACGGCGGCCGGTAGGTCGTATCCGCTTCCGGCTGGAAGGTAAGCGTCTGCGCCAGCGCCGGTTGGCCGCGGGCGACGAGATAGCCCCATTCATCGACGACAAAAGCCTCCAGGATCTCGCTGGTTTGCAGCCGCACCTGGATCACGGTGTCCGGCGCGAACCAGTCGGGGCATTGCAGGCAGGGCTTGATGGGGATGCGCACGACATCCTCTTTGAAATCCAGCAGCCCTTCCACGGGGAAGACGTTCGCCCATTCGTTTTCGTCGCAGGCTGAGCCACGGCCGTCGCCGTCAAAATCAAACTGATCGCGGTTGCGCACGAACTGGCAGTTGTCATCCTTGTCTAGAACGCCGTCATTGTCGTCATCGTCTTCGCAGGCGTCGCCCAGGCCGTCGCCATCCGTGTCGAAATTTTCGCGGTCATAAACATCAGGGCACAAATCGCAGGGATCGCCCCAGCCGTCGCCGTCCCGATCCTTCTGGCCAACGTTATGGATCAACGGGCAGTTGTCTGCTTCGTTCAGCAGCCCGTCGTTGTCGGCGTCGGGATCACAGCGATCTCCTATCGAATCCCCATCCGTATCTTCCTGCCAGGGGTTCCAAAGGGTGAGGCAGTTGTCCACATCGTCAAAAACGCCGTCGTTATCGGTGTCCTGGCAGGCATCGCCAACACCATCGAAGTCGCGATCACGCTGGTTCGGATTCGCATGAACCGGGCAGTTGTCATTGTGGTCCGGGAAGAGATCGTTGTCATCATCCTCATCACAGGCATCCCCCTGCCCGTCGCCGTCCGTATCCAACTGCGACGTATTGGGCACGCCGAGGCAGTTGTCAACATTGTCCTTTATGTAGTCGCCATCATCGTCCGCATCCGCCCCCTCTAGAACGCCGTCGCAGTCCACATCCGCTTCCGCCAGCCCCACGGCCGCATACGCATTGCGCACGCTGCACGCGTCCTCCGCGTCAAAATCATAACCGGGCTGATCTGCATCGTGATAGGCCAATAAATTGGCGAAAGATATCGCGCGCACGGCCAGGCTCTTGAAATCCGTATTGGAAAGCAGCCGGCTCTTCAGCAGATGGAAGAGGAACCAGGCCCCCTTGGTGCGGCCAAGCCCGGCAACTGTGACCTCGTGGTGCGTGCCGCCCTCGACCAGGAGATAGGCAGCTTTGTTCGTGATGCCGCAGTTGATGTGCACGCCGCCCTTGTCTTCCGTGTAACAAGTTTCTTTGGCATCACAAATGCCGTCATTATTGCCGCCAGGCGCCCCGACATTCTCAAATGTTAAATCAGCCAGGCTGTAGAAATCATCCATGTGATCCGGCAGCACAAATCCCCCCGGGGCCGGTACCGCAGGCGGGTTACGAAAATCGCGCCAAGAGCCACCAGGCACACCCTCGGCCAACGTCCAGTTGGCCGTATCGGTCATCATGGCAAAGAAATCAGCAAAGCTCTCATTCAGCGCCCCTCCTTCATTCTCGTAAGCCAGACCAGCCACTTTGTGCACAACCCCATGCGTGAATTCATGGGTAAAAACATCCAGCTCCATCACCGTGTCACAAAACTTGAAATCATTACACGCTGTGCGGTACCAGGCGTTCGGGCAGGCGCCCGGATAGTCCAAATAAACGCGCACAAGCTCACCGCCGCCGCCATAAGAACGCCACTTGTCGAAGTTATCGTAAAAATAATGGTAGATGTCATGCGCGGCATTGAAGGCTTCCAATCCTTCCGCATCGCCGCCCGGCGGCAAATTGGCGGTCGCTCCCGTCTCCGTGTACCACTGTGTCCCCGTGGCCCGGCAGTCCGGCAGAACAAATAGATTGCTTAATGTCCTGATATCAAAATCTTCGCCCGGCCGGTTGGCCACATGATCGCTGCGGCTGAATAATTTGTCGCCGCTCGCGGCATCATAAAGGTGCAGCCAAACCTGGCCGTCCGGCGCACGAAAACTCACCTGCCAAGCCGGGCGCGGCTCGCCGGCGGGCTCGCCGACCAGCGGTGGGTAGAAGACGACCTGTCTGCTATGCCCGATGATGTCCGCCGCCGGGAATTCTTCGGCGACCAAGCTCTCCAGATCCTCCTGGGAAACGAGCGGCGGGGGGAAATCAGGGATCGCTGGTAGATAATTGCCGCTGCTGCCGGTGATATGGCCGTCCCACACATCAACGACCAGGTCGGAGGCAAAGAGGGGGATGTCGCCATTGCGCATGCCAAAGAATACATGCTGCCCGCCGAACGTGTCGCCGGCAATGCGCTGCGGGTAAAGCTGCCGGCACGGGTTTTGCAAACCATAAAGATCTTTATAGCGGGTCAAGAAATCCAGGGCCTGGATCACTGGATCATCGGGCACGCCTTGCGGAATAGGGATGATGGCGAGCACGTCGCGCGGGATGCCTTGATCGAAGAAGACCTGAGGCGTCAGGCGCGATTCGCGGCGCAGACGCTGCAGCGCTTCATACTGTGGATCGGCGGCACGGCCTTCCGCCGTTGGCGTGACCGTGGGCGTCGGCGTGAACACCGGCGTGTTCGTCACGGTCGGCGTGTTCGTCGCTGTGGGCGTGTTCGTCACGGTCGGCGTGTTCGTCACGGTCGGCGTCGGCGTAGGCACATGGTACTCGATCCGCAAGAGGGGGACCCTCTCCTTGTGCTCCTTGCTCTCGAAGGCGCGCCGGAAGGGGACATCTATAGGCCCGCGCAGTTCCAAACCATAGTTCAGACCGCTCTGCCAGGCACGCGCCTGCGTCGTCAGTGAAATCTGTTGGTATCCCACCCGGCTGTCAAACTCCTGCACGACAACAAAGGGTCCGATATAGACTTCCGGTTGGTTGTTCCAGGTCACCGTGCTTTCCTGCCAGGGTTCGCGGATGGCGTGCAGACCAACGGAGACGCGTTCCGGCCCTTCGGCGCCAATCTGGTACAGCTTAAGCGTGGCGGCGTCGATAACGGCCCCCACGGGGAGCGCGGCCGCTACGTCAAAACGCAGCAGTACGAAAGCGCCATAGCGGCTCAGGCGGCTTTCGTAATAATTCAGCTCCAAATAGTTGTCGCTGCCGAGGTTGACGTCCGGCGTCACGTTGGTGATCGCCACATCGGCCGCGGCGGGGATTTCAATGACGGCCGTCGCCCAACGTGCAGTGGTGGAAGAGCTGTTGGCTGTCCCCGCAGCCAAAAAGCTGAAAACGCCCAAAAAGACCAATCCCAACAGCAGTGCCTTCGTGCGCATGACTCGACTCCCCGGCGGCCTACGGCCGCCCCCAGAAAAATTGTCGAACACTGTACGATTCAGGATGGACAGATGACTTATATAATAGCAAGAGTCGACCGCGTCCGATAGTGACAAATGTCACATCATGCCCGGCTGTGCCTCTGCTCTGGGCTGAATCTTTGGAGACTCCGGGATTAGGGTAACTGTTCAAAAGGTGCATGTCAGGAACTCGGCCGTCGCGCTGGGCGGCGTGTACGGCGGCAGGATAATCAGTGCGCCAAGATCGCTACACGAATAACACCCCTTGCCCTACCCCCGCCATATGCTATGCTTCGCCCTGCTATGATGACGCCCACGCGGTATACCTGAACGATGAAGGGAAGCACCCTGTCCAGCGAACGACTGGTCACTCTTTTTCTCTTGTTCGCCGTTTTCCTTGCTTTTGCCCTGCCGCGCTGGCGGGTTACTGAGCAGACGGCAACGGCCGATGAGACGAAGTGGGTCGCCCGCGCCGCCAACTTCTCCGCCGCGCTGAGCAGCCGCGCTCCGGCAGCGACCTACCAGAGCGAGCATCCCGGCGTGACCACGATGTGGGCCGGCGCCCTGGGCCTGAAACGGATCTTTCCCGGCTACGCCGCGCAGCAGCCCGGCCAACTGGCCGCGCACGAACTGGACCAACTGCTGCTGGCGCAGGGCTACACACCGCTGCAGGCACTGGCTGCCGGACGGCGCGTGATGGTGCTCGTCAACGCCCTAGCCATGACGATCGTCTTTGTCTATGCGCGCCGGCTGCTCGACCTGCCGGCGGCGCTGCTGGCCGCCGCCTTCAGCGCCTTTTCTCCCTTTTTTGCCGCACACACGCACCTTATGCACCTGGACGGGCTGGCCGGGTCGCTGATGCTGCTCTCGCTGATCGCCTTCCTCAGCTATGCCGATCGCCGCCAGAAAGTGGACCTGCTGCTCTCCGGCATCGCCGGCGGCTTGGCCTGGCTGACAAAAACGCCCGCCTTTGCCCTGGGTCCTATCTTGCTGGTAACTATCTTCCTACTGGATCGTGGGGGCGGTTCGCGAACCGCCCCTACGAATAGACGTGACCTTTTTCTTGCCTTTCTCGTCTGGGCAGCGATCGGCCTAACCACCTACATCCTTCTCTGGCCGGCGATGTGGACCGCGCCGCTGCCAACGCTGCGCGCCGTTTTCGAAGCGGCCTTGGGCTACGCCGGCGGTGGGCATGGCGATCCCGTCTTTTTTGACGGCATGATCTACGAAGACGGCCGTCTACCCGCCCGCATCTTCTATTTCTATCCCCTGACCCTGCTCTGGCGCGTGACGCCCGTCGTGCTGTTGGGGCTGGCGCTGATTTTTCCGGCGCTGTGGCAGCGCCGGCCGCCCCTCGACAAAAGACGCGGGCGGGAAACCATCTACGCGCTGCTGCTCTACGCCCTGCTCTTCACGCTCTTCATGACCCTGGGCGATAAGAAATTTGACCGCTACTTGATCCCCCTTTACCCCGCCCTGCATCTCGTGGCCGCCGCCGGCTGGGTTGGCGCGGCCCATTGGCTCGCGGGCCGCTGGTTCAGCAGAAACCCCGAGGTTTCCACACCGCGCCCAACCACAGATGGGCGGGCCAAACTCTCAATGGGTTGGCCGGCGGCGCTCCTCCTCGTTCTACTCGCTGCCGGGCAGCTGCTCTGCCTGAACCGCGTCTTCCCCTACCCTCTCAGCTATTACAACCCCCTCCTGGGCGGCAGCCGGCGGGCGCCGCTGGTGATGCAGATCGGCTGGGGCGAAGGGCTGGATGAAGCGGGCCGTTACTTAAGCGCCAAGGAGAACAGCGAGGCATTGACCGTCGCCAGCTGGTACCGTTCCGTCCTGGCCTACCATTTCCACGGCAAAACAGTTTCGATCAAGGCGCAAATGGGACCAGAAGACATGACGGCGCTGGCAGCAGCCGATTACGCCGTGATCTACATCCACCAGTGGCAGAGAGACGTCCCCTCCGCCCTACTCGACGAATTTGCCCAGCGCCAACCGGAACACAGCATAGAAATCAACGGCCTGGAATACGCACATATCTATCGGCTAGATCCATGACTGCTCTTCTTCCCCGGAAACCGGCTCAACAACCCATCCATTGCGGATACGGCCGCTTCTCAAGAGGATCATACGGCTGCCCAGCGTCTGTTTTGCAACAAGATCTGTCCAGGGTACACTTTTCCAATCTTGCCTATCGCTGCCGCTAAGTTAGGAGACTATCTCTCTTTTGACCACCCAGATGTTGTCTGACCACCAAGAAATCCCCGCGGCGCTGCCTGCCAAACATGCCCCTCTCTTCGGCTGGATTCTCCTCTCTGTTTGGTCCGCCGCACTCCTCCTGATTACGCATGGCGCATCCCTTTTCCTGCCTTTTATGGCTGACGATTTCTTCCATTTCCCATTTGTAGACGAGCACACTTTTTCAGAAATATGGCAGACAGCGGAAGGGCTTTACTACTTTCGACCTGTGGCCTTCGCTTATTGGAAGATCGCGGAATCCTTTTTCGGGGCCCACAACCCTTTTTTTCTGCATGCCAGCAATCTCATTGTCCATTGGATCAACGCCCTCCTGACGGGCTGGCTGGCAGCCTATCTCTGGCGCACATCCTCAGCATGGGATGGGTGGTTGAGATCCTTCCTCACCGCTTCTCTCTTCATTGTCTACCCATTTAGCTACGAAGCTATACCCTGGGTAGGCGCCTTCATGCATCCGCTGGTCACCACCTTGGTTTTGCTAACCATCATCGGCTACATGCAGCTGCGGGACAAAGGCAGCATTGCCTGGGGGGCAGCCGGCCTCATTTGTGCTTTTCTGGCCCCTTTCACCCATGAAAACGGGGCAGTTATATTCCTTCTGCTGGCGGCCGTTGAGGTAACTCGCCCTGATGGCGGCGGAAGATCGAGACGCCAACGTCTCATCTTGCTTGGCTTATGGATCATCCCTCTATTCCTCTGGTTTCTCATCTGGCGACTTGAACCACGGACTGTAGGCACCGGTGGTCTGGGAATAAACAGCTTGGCTGTCATGGTACGCAACAGTATCTATCTTCTACAGGCAGCGGCCTACCCGCTAACCTGGTTCAGCGTGCCTATTATTCGGCAGCTGCCTCTGACCGAACTCCCAGCTACCGCCCTCATAAGCGTCGTCGCCCTAACAGCTGCAGCCTGGATACAGCGGCGCGGTGGCGGGGATCGCCGTTCGCTGCTGCCCTGGTTCTGGGCGCTTCTGGCATCACTGCCGGCCATTGCTTTTCTTTCCTTTTCTTATCTGCAGGCGGCTCCTAGAGTCCTGACGCTGGCCAGCGTGGGCATTGTTTGGCTGTGGGTTGATGTCATTGTATTGCTGCCGAAAGTATTGCGGCGTTCTATGCAAGCCGGCGCCTTGCCCACACTGCTTTCTGCAGGTCTGTTTTGCCTGATTCTCTCGCAGTCCATTTTCTATGTTCGGCTGCAAATGCGCACCTATGAAGCCGGCGGCGCCTTGATCTGGGACATGATAGAGAAGACAATGGCGGCCAATGACGCAGACCAGATCGCCGTCTTCACCAATCTCCCTACGTGGCTCGCCTTACCCAGATCCCATTTCGCGCTGGGTGAAGAAGGCGCGATGTTGATGCCAACGGCCACCAATATGAGTACATTGGTTACGACACATACAGGGCAGCCGGCACGAATCTTGCCCATAGAACACGCAGCAACACGACAGGATATGCCCTTCTATCATGGCATTGTTGCCGCAAACCCAGATTGGGAAGAATTGGCAGCAGAGGGCGCACAGGTTTTTACGACGCGTTATGCGCCCGACATATTGTTCGCACAGCCGGCCGGTATGATTACAGACACAAGGGATCTAGATGCGGATGCGCCTCTGGCCCGCTTCGGTGAGTGCCTGACTCTACAAGATGCAGGCACTATTTACGCTGATGGAAATCTGGAAATCGAGTTAACATGGCGGCAAACCTGTGGAAGTTCGGCTGAATTGACTGCGTTTGTACATATTCTGGACGAACACGGCCGCTTGCTAACCCAGGCGGACGGAGACCCCCTGGCCGGCATATTGCCTTTCGCCGAGTGGCCTGAGGATGTCATCGTGCATGACAAACGGTTTGCAGATAGCGAAATCCAGCCTGTGAACCTGGCGATCGGCCTATACGATCGTTATTCAGGGGAACGCGCCCCTGTGCGAGACGCTGCCGACGCCCCCTATCTCGACGAGGCTGTGTTAATTCCCTTGAAATAGTCATGACGGGGGACAATACCGGCGGGACGAGACGCACCAGGGCACTAAAGAAGCCGGCCGTTTTTGATCACTCTTTCTACCGGATTGTGGCCAAAGAAATAAGTGAGATGGCGATAATCCGCTTCCTTGAGGATCAACAAATCAGCCTTCTTGCCGATTTCGATTGAGCCCACCTGCCGGCCAAGGCCCAGGGCATGAGCAGCATTCAGGGTGCTCGCGTTAAGCGCCTCGGAAGGCAGCAGCTTCTGAAAGCGGCAGGCAATCGCCTGTACCAAGGGCATAGAAAGACAGGGCGCGGAGCCGGGATTGATATCCGTGGCCAGGGCCACGATCGCGCCGCGGTCAATCAGCGCCCGCGCATCAGCATAGGTATCGAGAGCGAGATTAAAGTTGACGGCCGGCAGCGGCGTGGCCACCGTGTCCGACGCCGCCAAGGCAGCGATCTCCTCTGGGCCGCTGACATCCAGATGATCGGCGGAGGTCGCGCCCAAGGCCACGGCCATGGACACACCACCCAGGTTCGTGAACTGGTCAACGTGAATCTTGGCCCGCAGCCCGGCGTCAATGCCTGCCTGTAAGATGCGGCGCGACTGCGCCAGGTCAAAGGCGTGATCTTCGCAAAAGACATCAATAAAGAAGGGTGTCTCTTTGGCCGCGAAATGGGATCCGTGGTACCAGCGGCTGGCAGCGGGCAGCATCTCCTCAATCACCAGGTCGACATACCCGGCCCTGTCGTCCTGATATTCCGGGGGAACGGTGTGCGCGCCGAGGAAGGTGGGCACGATGTCACAGGCATGTTCCTGATCCAGACGGGCGATGACGGCCAGCATCTTCAATTCAGAGGCGGTGTCCAGCCCGTACCCCGTCTTGATCTCCACCGTCGTGCTGCCCAGGGCCAGCATCTCGTCCAGACGCCTGCTCGCCGAATCGACCAGCTCAGCGACAGATGCTTCACGTGTATGGCGCATCGTGCTCAGGATACCCCCACCGGCGGCCATGATCTCCATGTAGCCGGCGCCCTGGATGCGCAGTTCAAATTCGTGGACGCGGTCACCGCCGTAGACGGTATGCGTGTGCGCATCGACAAAGCCGGGGCAAACCGCCCTGCCGGCGGCGTCGATCTCGCGGCGGCCCTGGTAGCGGGCGCGCAGGACGGCCGATCCGCCCACGCCCACAATGAGGCCCTCGTCCACAGCCACCGCGCCCTCGCTGATCAGGCCCGCATCACGCATCGCCGCCCCTCGTTTCGGTCCTTCAGGCGCGGCGCAGGTCGCCACCTGGGCTGCATTGTAAATCAGGAAATCAATCATCTTGGCCATAAGTACCTGCCGCCCTCCTATAAGCTTTCAGCTATCAGCCGCCAGCCCAGCGCCTACTTCATCATGGGGATGTTGACACCCCGTTCTTTGGCTACCTCGACCGCCCGTTCATACCCGGCGTCGACGTGGCGGGCGACGCCCAGGCCCGGGTCAGCGGTGAGCACGCGCTGCAATCGCCGCGCCGCCGCGGGGGTGCCGTCGGCGACGATCACCTGCCCCGCATGCAGACTGTAGCCGATGCCCACGCCGCCGCCGTGATGGAAACTGACCCAGGTCGCGCCACCGGCGGTATTGATCAGGGCGTTGAGGATGGCCCAGTCGGCGATGGCGTCGGAGCCGTCTTTCATGCCCTCCGTCTCGCGGTTGGGGCTAGCCACGGAACCGCTGTCCAGGTGATCACGGCCGATCACGATCGGCGCCTTTACCTTTCCCTCGGCCACCAACTCATTGAAACGCAAGCCCGCTTTGGCTCGTTCCCCATACCCCAGCCAGCAGATGCGCGCCGGCAGCCCCTGGAATTCCACATCACGCTGCGCCATTCTGATCCAGCGCGCCAGGTGCTCATCTTCGGGGAAAAGGGCCAGGATCGCCTCATCGGTCGCGTAGATATCCTCGGGATCGCCGGAAAGGGCCACCCAACGGAACGGTCCTTTCCCTTCACAGAAGAGAGGGCGGATATAGGCGGGCACGAAACCAGGATAGTCGAAGGCTTCCTTCAGGCCGTTGTCATAGGCGCGCTGCCGCAGGTTGTTCCCGTAATCAAAAACCACGGCGCCCGCCTTCTGCCAGTCGAGCATCGCCTGCACATGCGTGGTCATCGAATCATAGACGCGGCGCAGGTACGCCGCTTCATCGCTCTGGCGCAGGGCTGCCGCCTCGCTGATCGAAAGGCCGGCGGGAATATAGCCGTAGAGGGGATCGTGGGCCGAGGTCTGGTCGGTGACCACGTCGGGCACGACGCCCAGGGCCGCCATCCGCGGCAGGATTTCGGCCGCATTGCCCACCAGGGCGATCGATTTCGCCGTCTTGGCGGCCACGGCTTCCTCCACCCAAGTCATCGCCTCTTCCAATTCCGCCGTCACGGCGTCCACCTGGCGCAGCTCCAGCCGGCGCTGCGCACGCCACGGATCCACTTCCACGAAAAGGCCGGCGCCGCCGTTCATCGTCACCGCCAGCGGCTGCGCGCCGCCCATCTCGCCCAGCCCGGCCGTGAGCACGAACTTGCCGGCCAGGTCGTTCCACCCTTCCTGCCGCGCCAGGGAACCGAAGGTTTCATAAGTACCCTGCAAGATGCCCTGCGTGCCGATATAGATCCAACTGCCGGCCGTCATTTGGCCGTACATGATCAACCCTTCCTGTTCCCACTTGTCAAAATTCTCCTGTGTGGCCCAGGCGGGCACGATGTTGGAGTTGGCCAGGAGCACGCGCGGCGCGTCTTCGTGGGTGCGAAAAACAGCCACCGGTTTGCCCGACTGCACGAGCAGCGTTTCGTCCGGCTCTAAGTTGCGCAGCGACTCCAGGATAGCGTCAAATGCTTCCCAGCTGCGCGCCGCCTTGCCCCGGCCGCCGTAGACGATTAAGTTTTCGGGATCAAAAGCGACCATGGGGTCGAGATTGTTCTGCAGCATGCGGTAAGGGGCTTCGATCAGCCAGTTCTTACAGGTCAGTTCGGTGCCCGTCGGGGCGTGTATTTCGCGAGCCATCATTCCTCCGGATCAATGGTATTGGCAGGCCAAAATAGTGCACAGCAGCTAGTATATCATGCCCCTGATTTATTGATGCCTGCGCAATGGATCGTTCCCTGGTCCACGGGCGAGACAGATCGATATGGGGGATCAGGACGCGAACGAGGAGGGCCCCTGACCTGTCTCGCCCCTACCATTCCGGCACAACACAGCGTAGAATACAGATCAGTAGCTTCAGCGAACAGGCCGCGCCGGACGCGCGAATGGGAGTGAGCAAGCATGAAAGAAGTCGTCATTGTAGATGCCGTACGCAGTCCCGTGGGCCGGGCCGGCGGCGCCTTGGCCGCGGTACGGCCGGATGATTTACTCTCCTCTGTGCTGGGAGCGCTTATTGAGCGCACGGGCCTCGACCCGGCACTGGTAGAAGATGTATACGCCGGCTGCAGCAACCAGGCGGGGGAAGACAACCGCGACGTGGCGCGCATGGCCCTGCTCCTGGCCGGGTTTCCGAAGGAAGTGGCCGGTGTGACCGTGAACCGTCTCTGCTCCTCCGGCCTGGAGGCGGTCAACCAGGCGGCCAAGGCGATCGCCGTTGGCGAAGCTGATATCTTCATCGGCGGCGGCGTGGAGAGCATGAGCCGCGCCCCCTGGGCGATGCCCAAGCCGGAACGCGCCTACCCGGTGGGCAATCCCCAGATCTATGACACGATGCTCGGCTGGCGCTTCGAAAACCCGCGCATGGACGCCCTCTACCCGATCATCAGCCTCGGTGAAACGGCCGAAAACATCGCCGACGAGATGGGCATCAGCCGTGAAGAGCAGGACGCCTTCGCCCTGGAAAGCCAGCGCCGCGCGGTGGCCGCGCTGAACGCGGGGAAATTCAAAGCGGAGATCGCGCCCATTTCTATCCCCCAACGCAAGGGGGATCCATTGGTCGTGGACACCGATGAACACCCCCGCTACCGCCTTGAAAACGGCGAATATATTTTGGCGACGAGCATGGAACAGCTGGCCAAACTACGGCCCGTTTTCCGCAAAGAGGGCACGATCACGGCCGGCAATGCCAGTGGTCTCAATGACGGCGCGGCCGCGCTGCTGTTGATGAGCGCGGATAGGGCGCGCAGCTTAGGTTTGAAACCGATGGCGCGCTGGCTGGGATCGGCCGTCGCCGGCGTGGATCCGGCGGTGATGGGCTACGGCCCCATCCCGGCCACCAACAAGCTGCTCGAGCGGCTGGGGCTGACGCTGCAGCACATCGGCCTGATCGAGCTCAACGAAGCGTTCGCCGCGCAGTCATTGGGCGTCATGCGCAAGATGAACATGAACCCGGAAATCACCAATGTCAACGGCGGGGCGATCGCCCTGGGCCACCCCACCGGCTGTTCCGGGGCGCGCATTCTGACCACCTTGCTGCAGGAGATGAAACGCCGCGCTCCTGGAGAACGGCACCCCTACTACGGCCTGGCCACACTCTGCGTCGGCGTGGGGCAAGGGGTTTCGACGATCGTCGAGTGGATAGAGTAGGCAGCCGGATTTCAACAGCCGGCTGCTTATAGCTGCTATGCGTCCTCTTACCGGCATCCGCGTCCTCAGTCTCGGCCAATATATCAGCGCCCCTTACTGCACCATGCTGCTCGCCGATTCGGGGGCGGACGTGATCAAGATTGAACGGCCGCAGGGAGGGGACCCGCGGCGCGCCATTCCCCCCTTTGCCGAGGGCGCAGAGGGCACGCGGGTGGCCGGCGGCTTCATGGCCTATAACCGCAACAAACAGAGCCTGGCCCTGGATCTGAACAGCGCCGCGGGCAAAGAGATCTTCAAGAAGCTGGCCGGCCAGGCGGACGTCCTGGTCGAGAATTTGCGCCCGGGGGCGATGCAGAAGCTGGGTTTCACCCACGAGACGCTGCAGGCGATCAACCCGCGCCTGGTCTACGCCACCGTCTCCGGTTTCGGCCGTCTGCCGGGCCACGAAGGGCCGCTCGGCGATCTGCCCGCCTTCGACATTGTCGCCGAGGCGATGAGCGGCGTGATGGATCTCGTCGGCTTCGCCGACAAGCCCCCTTCATGGACGATCTACGGCCTGGCCGATGTCTATTCGGGCATGGTTACCGCCTACGGCATTATGCTCGCCCTCTTCATGCGCGAGCGCACCGGGCAAGGGCAGTTTGTGGACAGCGCCATGCTGGACAATATGATCGCCCTCAACGAGCGCATGGTCATGCTGCATTCCCTCACCGGCGAAGAACCGCAGCGCGGCCGCCTGCGCCACCTTTACCCGCGGGCGGCGTTCAAATGCAAAGACGGCTACCTGGCTCTCGTGGCCCCCAACGATCTCATCTGGCAGCGTATCTGCCGCGTGATCGGCCGCCTAGATCTGGTTGAAGATCCACGCAGCAGTGAGGGAGCGGCGCGCGCCGCCAACGCCTCATTTCTCGATCCCATCATCGAGGGGTGGTTGGCAGGCCATACGCGCGCGGAAGCGGCAGAGCTGCTGAACGCCAACGGTGTGCCCGCCGGCCCGGTGCACACTGCCGGCGATATCTTCGCTTCGCCGCAGGTGGCGGCGCGGGAGCTGTTGATGGAGATAGAGGATCCCCAGGTGGGTAAGTACAAATTCGCGCGTACGCCGCCCCTGCTTTCAGCAGCGCCGCGGATCGCAACCAATCCCGCCCCCCGCCTGGGCCAGCACACGCGGCAGATTTTGAGCGAGCTGCTGGGCTATGACGCGCAAGAAATCGATCGCCTAGAAGAAGAAAAAGTGATCAAAACAGCCGGATAGCAGATCCGGCCGTGGGCAAAAGGCGGCCGCTGGGGGTGGTGCCCCATACGGCCTGCCAATTAATCTTGACCGGGATTGCCGTTAACCACCTGCCGCAGTTCTTCAACAAAATCTGTCGTCGACAACTTATAAACAACGGCCGCTTCCGACACCTTATAGAAAGGCGCCACGGGACAGCCCACGCAGGCCATATTGTGACGGTTGAATACGTCCGCCGTCTCCGGCCAGCGGGTCAAGACATCTTCAACGGTCATGTCGGCAATGGATACTATCACAGACACCGGTCAATCATCCTGCTTCAATAATCAAGACATACAATGATATCCGGAAGTCGCCTACTCTTGCAAGGTGCGTACGTAAGCAATGATGTCCAGGATCTGGTCCTCGTTGAGCGCGGGGTTGCCACCCTTGGGGGGCATATCCACGCCCGTGGTGTTCAAGGGATCGCCGGAGGGACGGCCAACTTTGATAAATTCCACCATCTCTTCATCGCTTTTCTCTTTCAGGAAATCACTTGTCGTAAATGGTTTGCCCAGACCTTCGATACCTTCGCCGTCAAATCCATGGCAGGCGCTGCAAATCATGTCGAACTGTTCTTTGCCGGCATCCGGGTCTCCCAGGCTGACCTGCGCGGGCGCTTCTGCCTGATCTTGAACGCTGCCGCGCGCCGGCGCGCCGGCTTCATCGCCTCCGCCGCCGCAGGCGGCCAGAGCCATCAGGACAACAAGTAAACATATAATCCAGATCGATTTCTTACTAAACATCTCTTTCTCCTCAAAAACTAGGCGGGTATTTCAAAGATTACACGGGTTAACAATAAGATTCTTCTCTATCTGTGGAATCGGTGATCTTCACAGATCTGCCCGGTTGTTCCTCATACAGCAGACCAGCGCAGTTGGCTGCGCCGTGGTCTTCCACTCGGTTTATTCCTCATGCGCCATGTCACTTTCGTGCAGGTCAGCCGGCATAGTAATCTTCATCTCCAGCAGGCCGGCAAAAGGCATGACCATCACGCCTTCCTGCCCGTGCGCCAGCGCCTGCGCCTGTGCTTCATCGGCAAAGGCTGCGATGCCAAAGCCCATCGGCGTCATCAATTCGCTGTCCACCACGTAATGCGCTTCCTCGGCCCTGATCCAGTCGCCGCCGGCGAAATCATGCACCCAATAGGAAGCGACAGCCTCCGGTTCTTCGCCGATGTAGGCCAGCATGCCGCCAATGTCGTCAAAGCGGCGCGCCTCGCCCCCTTCTGTCCAGTAAGCGGCGGCGAACGCCTCTTCGTTGATAATCATACCGCAGCGCTCGCACACATCCTGGCCATAGATGATCTCCGGCGCTTGCGTTGTATCCGTAGCGGATCCGCAGGCGGCCAGCATCCCTATGGCTGCGAAAGTTAGTAGAAACAAGATCGCACGCTTCAAAGCACACCTTTCCTCTTAAATACCTGCGTGGTCAGCAAAAATGGAACAATGATCCAGAGAAACAATAGGGCAATCAGTGCCGGCAGCAGCCGCTGGCCATAGGTCCGAAAAGCGTAAACGCCTGCCGGGCCCAGCACTTCCAGGTTCTGGCGCAGGTTGAGCACGGAGGCCAGCTTAAACAACTGCAAGGGGTTGATCAGTGCGCTGGCGAACAGCTGAGAGGCGTTGAGCTGCAAGACCACGGCCGTGCCCATCAACCCCAGATCGCCAAAGAACACGAGCAGCAGCCAGAGGAACAAGGCGAGGCCGACGGCCGTCGCGCTGCGCGTGACCAACGCGGAGATCAAGAAGCCTACACTGAGACTGGCCACGGCCAGCAGGCAGGAGAGCAGAAGCAGTACCACGTAGGTCCCGATCTCCGTCCCACCACCATTGATGGCGATCAGCAGCCCCGTCAGTCCGAATCCAAGGCCCAGGGCAGCGATCAAGGCGAGGGCCATGCCGCTGAATTTGCCCAGAAGCAGCTCCAACTGGTTCAGCGGCTGGGCCATCAGGTAGATAAGCGTCCCCTTCTCACGTTCTCCGGCCAGGCTCAAAGCGCCCAGCGTTAAACCCATCAAAGGGACGATCAACAAGACCAGGTTGATCAGGCTGGCGCTGGTCCGCCCAAAACCGGCCAGGCCGTAGTTGCCCGCGCCGGAGAGCGCCAACCAGGCCAAAGCGAGCGACAAACCGGTAAACGCGATGGTGTATAGAACGAACCAGCGGTTGTGCCGCGCGTCGCGCAGTTCTTTTTGAATCAGGACATAGACGTTTTCGAAGTCAATCATAAGTCACCAGCTAGTTGCCGCGCGGCAAAGTGATATAGAGGCAATATGAGATCCCCAAGCGCAATCCGCAATCCATCCTACTCAATCGTAAAATCCTCGATCTCAACCCCCGCCTCATGCAGCATGCGCAAGACGCGCCCTTTGTCACCGGGCTTGACCTGGACACGGACGCCGCGGCCGTTGCGGCTGACGGGCATGCCATAGGCAGTGAGTATTTCCAGAGCGGGATCAATGGCCGGCTGCGCCAAATAGAGGTGCAGCGTCGATTCCCAACCCAGCCGCTTCTCCAGCTCCTGAGGCGCAGCGTCCACGATCAGAACTCCGGCCTCCATCAACAAGACGCGGTCCGCCAGCGCGGTCACCTCTTCCAGGCGATGTGAGGAGAAGGCCAACGTTTTGCCGCCTACTTTCAAGTCATGCAGCAGCAGCAAGAAATCTTCGCGCGCACGGATGTCAAGATTGGCTGTCGGCTCATCCAAGATCAAAATGGGCGGATCGGCCAGCAGAGCCAGGGCCAGCGCCAGGCGCTGTTTCAGGCCGCCCGACAAATCGTGCACCGGTTTTTTTATGTGGGGCATCAACTCCAGGCGCTCCAGCAAGGGGGAAAAATCAAAACCGGTGGGTACTTTCTTCAGCCGCGCGTAAAAGGTGAGCGTTTCGGCGACACTCATATCGTCATGGAAGTTCAGCTCCTGGGGCACAAAGCCCATCAAGCTGCGCGCCGCTTTGCCCTGCTTTTGCACATCAATACCGGCGATAGAAACAGAGCCCTCGAAAGGCAGCAACCCCAACAAACAGCGCAGGGCGGTCGTCTTGCCCGCGCCGTTCGCGCCCCACAGCGCCACCGCCTGCCCGGCAGCGACGTCGAAGGATAGATCGTCGACGGCCGTCAGGTTGCCAAAACGTTTGCTTACATTCGCTGCTCTAATCATCTCAGTCATAAGCGTCAATCTCTTCCCCTGCTGGCCGCGGCCTGATCCGGCAGCCTATATCGCCGCCAGTGCAGGCGCGGCAAGGAGGCCACGCCCAAGGCAGCCACGACCAGGACGGCCGTCAGCCAGATCCAGCCCTGCGCACCGCTCTCCGGCAGAGGCGGCGCATCCGCGGGAATCATGGGCGCCATATAAGGCACTTCATCCACCAATTTCGGCTGTGGTTTGACCAGGGGGAAAGCGCGCGAGGCAAAGTCAATCGCGTTGCTGGCCGGGCTGTAGATAAAGAGACGCAGCAGCGGTTCTTGCTGCATCAGATTTTCAAACAATCTTTCCGATTTGTACTGCATATCGCCCTGGCCGTCGCCGTCGGCGTCATATCCGGCATAATCGCTCCAATAGTTCCCCTTCCCATCCACCGTCCAGCTGTTCTCGCGGATAATGCCCCCGCCGGCGACGGCGACCTGTTCCTCATTCTCCACAAAACTATTGCCGCTAAACAGATTGTGACGCACGGAAGGCATCATTTCCACGCCGATATCGTTGTAGGCAAAAACATTGCCTGAAAACAGGCCGATACTATCAACTTCGCGTGGCGATGTGTCCAGATGGGCCCCAACACGGTTGTCCAAGAATAGGTTGTCAACGACCACGGCGTCATCCATATCTTTGAGGCCTACGCCGTAGCCGCTGGGGCCGCGGTTGTTGGCAATGGTGTTGTTTTTCATAGTGACGCGCCGGCTGTACATCAAGAAGGTGCCTACAGAGTTGTTCAGCAGACGGTTGCCCTCAATCGTCGCATCATCGCAGTACATGAAGTGCAGCCCGTAGCGGCCGTTTGTGACCGTATTGTTACGCAGCAGCAGGCGCTCCGAATACCACAAAACGACGTCGCGCCCCTTATCGACATCATTGTCTTCGACAAGCACATCGGTGCTGTACCAAAGGCGGATCGGGTCCCCGCGCCGCTGGACTTCCAGATCTTTGCTGGAGATGGTGTTGCCGCGCACGATACCTTCATGAGCCTCCTTCAAGTAGATGCCGAACAAGGTATCTTCAAAACGATTGTTTTCCACGGTCACCTGCGGAGCAACCACGGCAATGCCCGAGTTCTCCTGGTCCAATGTGCTGCCGCTGTTTTTTATTAGAAAACCACGGATGACGGTCCCGGGGCCGCTGATATGGATGACCGTCCCTTCGTTTTCCCCGTCAATAACCGGCCAGTCACGGCCGATCAATGTCAGCCGCTTGTCTACTTCCAGATTGCCGCGGAAGACACCGCCTTGAACCTCAATGATGTCCCCTTCCTCGGCCAGCGCGATCGTTTCGGCCAGCGCCTCCGCGGAAATGACAAATTTCTCGCCCCCTTCCTGCGCCCGCGCCGGAGCGGCGGCCAGGAAAGAGCCGGGCAGGATGATGATCAGGAACAGCAGAATCGGGAAACGTCGCATACGATGCTCGTCTGAGTCTTAATCGGGCCTTTCTTCTACGCCTGGGCCTGATCTTCAACCAATGGTTTATACGCCTTACGATGAAAATAGAGGCCGGCGATACACAGCAGCGAGGCGGCGATAGCCAGCCAGAGACCGGCGCCAGGCTTGGCGATCGTCTCGAATTGGGCGATCATGCCGCTGCCCAACACCTTGGGCACAAAGGGATCAATCGCGCTGCTCAAAGCGGCCGTCTCGTCCAGGTTCAAGCCAAAGTCGCGCAGCCAGTACTGCAAATCCAGCAGGAACACCACGGGCATCAGTATCGCCGGCAGAACGAGGAGGACGACCCACTTCGTGTGCACAAAAACAGCAGCGGCAGCCAGGAGCGCCAGAGCGGCGATGGCAAAGACACTGATCGAGCGTTCGAGCTTCGCCGCTTCGTTCAGCGGCCGCATACCGATGTAATGATTCAATCCATCGATCTCGGCCACGTCACCGGTTAATTCATTGACATAGGCGGTAACATGCAGGCCGCCAGGATACTGCGGGGCCAACAGCGTCATCTGCCAGTAAGGCAGAAAGATTGATACCAGAAGCAGCAGCGCCGCGGCCACAAACAATATCGTGGGTATCAGATACTGCCGCCTGGCCGTCTCCGAGACATCCTCCGGCACGCGTGGGCCCATAAATCTTTGAAAAATACTCATCGTCACTCTTTCACTTATGCGCTAAGGCATCCTTCCAGAAAGCTGCAAGATGCGGAAGGCAAGTTATCCTGCCTCCCGCATCTTGCTCGGTTCAATCTAGATCGGTTTGCCTACGGCTCAACCAATAGGTAGCCGGTCATTTCCAGGTGCAGCGCGGAGCAGAACTCCGTGCAGTAGTAGGAGAAGACGCCGTCTTCCGTGGCATCGAACTCAAAGGTGACTGCTTCGCCCGGTTCAATGCTCACATTGATGTTGTAGTAAGGGAGCGAGAAGCCATGCGTGGCGTCATAGGCACGCTCCACATTGGTGATGTGCCAGACGACATGATCCCCTTTCTTGATGTTCACACGTTCCGGTGTGAAATGGCTGCGGATGGCCGTCATCCATATTTCAACCTCATTGCCGTTACGTTCGATGCGTTCCTCGCCGAGGAGCACCGCGTTTTCGTCTACTTGGCCCGTATGCGGATTCCAGCCGACTTCGGGGTAAACTTCCCACGGATCCAGCTTGTCAGCCTTGATGATCTGCGCGTAATGGGGTTCGCCGTCAGGAATCGGCAGATCGTAGAGCAGGGGCATGGTCGTGCCCGACTCACTGATGTCCAGCAGCTGGAAATTCTGCGGCAGCAAGGGCCCTACATTGGCAAAGCGATCAATCGCCCACTTGTTCATGGAGACGAGGTAACGGCCGTCAGGACTCACCGTATCTCCCTCGGCGGCCGCGATATGGCCCACGTTGTACTGCACGGGAGTCTTCGTTACCAGGGTCCAATCCTCTTCCTCATGCAGGTCAGAGAAATCACCGCCTACCGCCCAACGCGCCACGGACGGTTCCAAGAAGAGGCTCGTATAGGCGTAGCCTTGATTATCATACTGCGTATGCAGCGGGCCTAGCCCGACTTCAATTTGGGCTTCAACAACATCATCAAAGGGCAAAACCGGCACGCCATACTGGTCGGTATCGTGACCACCCGCGGCGATAGCGCTTTGGATCTTGTCAAAACTGTAAATGCTCACATGCGGGTCAAGCTTGCCGGAAACCGTCAGGAATTTGCCGTCGGGCGTCACGTCTACCCCATGCGGGCTCTTCGGCTCCGGCGTGAAGTAGAGCAAGCCTTCGGCAATAGCTGTCTCCAAGGAGATCACGGGGAAGCCCTGCACATCGATCGTCTTCCCGGCCGCGGCTACTTCCACAGCCTTATCTTTGTTGATGATGTGCATGTAATCCATATCATTTTGGGAAGCGCCGGCCTCGAAGGGCGGGTTGCCGTCTTCCACGCCGCCGGTGGCCATTTCCGTATTGAAGGAGTTGCAGAATACCCAGCCGTCGCTGGCCAACTTGCCCGCGTCGCAGAGATCCTGCCAATACGGGGGCAGTTCAATGGCGAAGGATTCATCTTCCAAAATACGGCCGCTCTCGCGGTCAAACTTCCAGAAGGTGATCATCCCCCGATAGTCCTCTTCGTAATCTTCTATGGAGCTGTATTCCCAACCCAGCGGTGAGCCATACTGCCCCCCTTCGATCACGTAGTCCGTGCTGGGCGTGGCAAAGGTGCCGCCATGATCGCCAAGCGCGATGGGGTTCTTCACAAGCTGCTTGGTCTCGAAATCCTTGAGATCAATAACGGCGACACGGCCGTTGGCTTTGTCGTTGATAAACAAGAACTGGCCATCATAATCTCCATCCGTCTCGCTCAATGCGGGATGATGGGTGTCGCCCCAGGTGATATCGCTGCCCTCGGCGTTGCCGCCGGCCAAAACTTCCATCGTGCCCAAAGCGCCGTACCCATACCCCTGCCACGGTTCCGGGGTAAAAACGGCGATCTGCTTGATGATACGCATGGACGGCAGGCCAATGACATATACCTGCCCGCCGTGCCCACCGGAAGCGAACATGATGTACTCATCATGGACGCCGGAAGGTGTATAGGTCTTCAGCGCGGCAAGCACATCGTCGGGCGTCAGCCCGCGCGCCTCGGCGATAGACCCGGCATCGCCGGACAACGCAGACGTGTCCGCGCTGCTCTCGGCGGCACCCGTCCCGGCGGCGCTCTCACTGGCCCCGTCATCCTGGCAGCCAACCATCAAGGCCACCGCCAATACAACCAAGAGCAGGCCCACAGCGGCCATTTTGCCCTTAGATGTCCAACCTCTCTGCATCTCCATTACCGTCTCCTTTGGGCACTGCTAGAAAAGAATTTCTGGCAGCCGCCATTGCTATTGATCGATCGCGAACATTCTTTGAGGGTATAGGAAAAGCGAGGAGGTTGTCTTGCAATAATGCAAACTGAGGAAGCTGCTATTATAAAAACTTATGCCTTAATATTGGGTTTGTTTATGGTTTGTGCGCGGAAAGTCGTGGTCAGGCGATCCCTTCGGCGATGATGACCAGGGCATGCGCATTGTTGATGACAACGCGCTTGCGGCCCAGGCTGACGGTGTCCTCTTGCTCCCACTTGTTGAGGATGCGGCTCACGTTATACAGATTGGTGCCCGTCATCTGCGCCAAGTCCTCGCGAGACAAGGCCATATCGATCAGGACGCCGGCCCCTTCGCGCTTGCCAAACTGGCGCACCAGGCGCAAGAGCGTCATGGCCACGCGCTGTTCCACGCGCTGCGTCGCCACTTCTTGATAGCGGGCCTGAAGCACGGCAAAACGGCCGGCCACCAGCTCCAACCCGTTGAGCGCCAGCTGGGGAATCGCCAGCATCAACCTGCGCGTGGTCTCACGATCCCAGGAAAAGGCCTGACAGTCCTCAAGCGCTTCGGCGGAAGCCGGATAATCCATCTCGCCCAGGGCGACAATGATCCCTACCCCGCCCCCGGGACCAACTATTTGCAGAATGACCTGATCACCGTTTGGCGTCACCTGGGTCAGCTTAATGCGGCCTTCAACGAGGATGTAGAATAATTCGGCAGGCTCTCCCTGGTGAAAAAAGAAACTGTGTTGGGGGACGCGGCGCAGCCGTCCATGTTCAAGGAATGTCAAACATTCCTCCTCAGTCAGCTCCTTGAGCATCACGTTGGAGGCAACGATGCCGCAGTACGCTTCTTTCTCCATCCACGCTTGATAGTATCATATTCTTCCCGGGCGACCACGAAGAAGACGGCCGTAGAAAGATTCTGCGCAGAGCAGACTATGCGCATGTTCTCCCGGTAGAGGCGCACCGCTTCAGCCAGCCGCGCGACGGCCGAGGGGTCTGACAGGCTATTGCATCTCGCCCAGTTCGGCCAACCTGGCCATACCGATCCCCGATACAGCCTCCACACGAGCGACGGCGCCGGTAACATCGGGATCGCCGGCCCGTTCGGCCGGGATGCGAGAGCGGAACAGGTTGGTCGCATGCGCCCAGCGCTTGACATCCGGTTCTGTGGCCAGCGCTTGTGAACCACGAGCACCCTCGACGATCGCCCGGGGCCAGTCAGCCGGCGTGTTTCCGAAGGAGTGCGGTGGGCAAAGCCGGTTTTTCTCGGCGTCGTCTTCTCGGGTCGCTTCCACGTAGCCTGCGAGCGCGGCACCAAAGATAGGCCCGGTTGCAACGTTCTGAAGCGTGATCGCCTCAGATCGCCAGACCGGCACCAGGGGCCGGTACCGCAGGCCCGAGGCGGCGCAGTGTACTACCAGCGCATCTCGCTCGATCGCGGCCTCGCCACCCGCACACACGACTCGACCCGGCTCCATGTGGCGGACGTGGCCCAGCCGCACCACATTCTCGATAGACCTCAGGCGGTCCAGCTCCCAATGTGCCAATGTCGGGGTCTTCGCCATGCTGGGAGTCACTCGCGGATCGACACGCAGCATCACGCCCGCCGCCTCCATGTTCAGGAAGAGTTCGTCCGGCGATGTCGCCTCGCGCGCCGCCTCCAGGATGTCCGCAGCCGTGCTCAAATTGATGACTGGATCGGGCTGCACAAAAGCGCGGTTGAACATCCAGGGGTCTCGCGGGCGCAGCCAGCAGACGGCGCCCGGGTCCACACCATTGTCGAGCAGCCAGACGATGGCGTCGGTGGCCGTCTTGCCAGAACCTACGATCACGAACTGACCAGGTACCTCAGGCAGCCTGACCAGATCGTTGACCGGGATCACGTGTACGCCGTCCGCAACGCCGAAGGGTGCGGGGGTCTGGGCCGGAATGTCCGGTGCCAGATAATGGGCGTTGACGACGCGGCAGCTATCCGGCACAGCAAAATGCTGTCCCGACAGCCGAGAAGTCCAACGTCGCCCGCCGAGGTACTCGCTGTTGGGGTGGAAGGTGACCTTGCCGCTGGTGACCATGCTCTCCAGTACGCTTGCGTAGTAGGCCACGATGTCTGGCGCGGCAGCCCGCTGGTACATGCCCGCCTCCGGGCCGCTGGCTTGCCGCTCGCCTTTACCCAGCGGGGTCGAGACCACGCCATAGAACTCTGATGCCTGATGCAGCCTCACGAACGGATAGGCGTCGAGCCAGTGACCGCCAGCGCTGTGGCGGCGGTCCAGCAAGGCCACGCGGACGTCGGCGTTGTGAATGAGGGAATCCACGAAAGCCATGCCTGCGGCACCAGCGCCAACGACCAGGTAGTCAGCCTGAACCAGTACAGTACGGTCTCGAAACATGGCTTCTTCGGTCACGGTTTCATGCTTCAGATTTCCCATCTCGCAATTCTCCTCATGCCGCGTCAATATCGGCGTTGATACGCAAAATCGGCGCTCTATTCCTCCGCTTGCCTCCGCCTCTTCCCACTCCTTATCCCTCCACCAAGAAGAAGTAGGCGATGGTTGTTATGAGGTTTAGGATCATGGCAAGGATGTTGATCTCAATTGAAGTTGAACATTAAATAGGGTAAACATTTAATTTTTGTGAGTCAATCTTGGGAATATATTCACAATGGTTCTTCGTCACCCATAGTGCAACCTGCTGCCGTGTAGAACAGGCAGGCTCATAAGTTCCCTTATCTTCCGAGGAAAATTGGAACAAGAGGGGAGCGCGTAACCGAAAAATCGAAAAGTACCCTTTTAATGAGGGCGAGCCAGTGTCATGTGGCCGGGTCCCGGGCATTCCACCCACTTCACCCGCAATCAACTATTCGTGGCGCAGAGCTTCCACCGGATCCAGACGCGCGGCGCGCGCCGCCGGGTAGAGGCCGGCCAGAAGGCCTATCAGGGCGGCAAAGACGAGGGAACCGACAGCCAACCAGGGGGGGATGACAGAGAGATCGCCTATCCCGGTCACGCCCTCGCTGATCAAATAGCGGTGCGCGCCCCAATCGACGATACGCCCCAGGATGGCGCCGAAAATGAGGCCGAACACGCCGCCGATGAGGCCAATCAGCGCCGCTTCTGTCGTAAACAGGGAACGAATCTCACCGCCGGAAGCGCCCAGCGCCTTGAGCACGCCGATCTCGCGCGTGCGTTCGTAGATGGCCATCATCATCGTGTTGGCCACGCCCAGGGCGGCCACCAACAGCGCCAGCGCGCCCACGGAACCGAGCAAAGCCTGCAGGAGAGCGAGGACCTGGTTGGCGACGTTGAGCACCGCCTCCAAGGACTGCGTCTGCAGATCCAGCTCTTCTATCTGCGTGATCACGCCAGGGACATCCGACAGCGCTTCCGCGCGCACGGTGAGCATGTCGTACCCCTCTATCTCCAGGATATCCGGCTCGCCAAACCACCACGCCTTCATCGCCTCCCGTTCCGGCAGGCCGATGTCTAACGAGCGGCTGCCGAAGCTGTCGCGCACGCCGACGATGGTCGAAGAGAAGCTTTCCGTTTCGCCGCGCGGCAGACGCAGGATGAGCGAGATCGGACGGCCGATCAAATCTTCGTAATCCTCCTCCGGTTTCAGGAGGCGGTCGGCCAGCCCGGCGACGAGCACGGCGCCCCGCGCCGCGGGATCCGCGGGCAGTTCTGCGCCGGCGGCAATACCGCTGCCGCCGCCAAATTGGAAATTACGCTCCCCAAAATTATCGGAAACACGCACCGGCACTTCCTGGCCGTCCAGCGACAAGGTGATATCCATCCCCTGCGGCAGCTGCAGCATCGGCGTTACTTCCAAGACCTGATCAAGCGCACCGATCTGGGCCACGAGATCGGGCGTCAGCGGCGTTTCCGCCTGCGGCGCGGCAAAGGGGTCAAAGGCGTCTCCTTCGCCAAAACGGGGGGTGACGAAAATATTCTCCAGACCGATCGTCTCAAAATTACGCTGCACCTCGCGCTGCACGCCCACGCCAAAGGAGACCATGGCCACCAGGGTGACGATGCCGATCAGTACGCCGCCGGCGGTGAGCAGGTTGCGCACCGGCCGCCGGCCCAGATTGCGCAGCGCCGCCTGGGCCATGTCCATGAAGCCGATGCGGCTGCCTTCTGTCGGGGGTCTTCCCTTGCTGGGGGCGTTTCGCGAAGCGCCCCGGCTGTTCCCCGTTACCTCGATATTCTCCAGGTAGCCGTCGCGCAGATGGATGATGCGATCGGCGTAAGCGGCGACTTCCGCATCATGGGTGACAATAATCAAAGTCAGCCCCTGCTCCTCATTGAGCCGGCGCAAGAGGGCCATCACTTCCGCGCCGATCTTAGAGTCGAGGTTGCCCGTCGGCTCGTCGGCCAGGATCAGGGCCGGTTCATGCACCAAGGCGCGGGCAACGGCCGTGCGCTGCTGCTCGCCGCCGGATAGTTCCGCCGGGTAATGGTCAAGCCGCTGCCCCAGACCGACACGCTGCAGCAGCTCTGTGGCGCGCGCCAGACGCGCTTCCTTGTCTACTCCGGCCAGCATAAGGGGCACGGCCACGTTCTCCACGGCCGTCAGCCGCGGCAGCAGATTGAAACTTTGAAAGATGAAGCCGACCTTGTGGCGGCGGTGGTCCGTGCGCTGCGCCGCTTCGGCCGTATGCAGCGGCACGCCGTCCACCCATAACTCGCCCTCCGTCGGGTGGTCCAGGCCGCCGATCAGATTGAGCAGCGTCGATTTACCCGATCCCGACGGCCCTACCAGGGCTACAAATTCCCCATCGGCGATTTCCAGGTCGATGCCCTTCAAGGCCTCGACAAGCATATCGCCGCGCTGGAAAGTGCGCTGCAGATCAACAAGGCGGATTGCGGACGGGATGCCCTCGTTTGTTTGCGCCTGCGGCAGGGACACGGCCGTATCCTGCGGCGCTGCAATTTCTGTCATAGTGGGTTTGATTAAAAAAACCTCGCAGGCTGTATGGCCTGCGAGGTTTCCAGCTAGTTAAACAAGTGCGATTCTATTGGAGGGATTCAGCAATACCCAGAGCCTTGTCGGCCGTCAGATCGCCGCCGACCCAGAAGGTAACGTCCCCTTCCGTCCACGTCAACAGCGTGCGTTGGCCATCGTCATCACTGAAGAGCAGGCCATCGGCCCCGCGCACCGTCACCGCTTCGCCATTTTCGCCCGGCGCCTCAGCCGCGCCGGCCGCGCCTTGGGCGATGGTGAAATCTTGCCCGTCAGGCAGGCGGTAGCGCTGCACGATCGCGCCGCGCACTTCCGTGATCCCGGCCAAACGCGCCGCGGCCGGGAGTTCCCCGGGCTGCAGCACATCGAAATCAGCAGCCGCGGCCGCTTCCTCCGGGCTCAAGTCCGGCGGCTCAAGATCGGCCAGCTTGACCACTTCCGCTCCCTGCGGGATCTCAAAGGTGAAAAGCTCATCCGCGATGCCCTGATCCAACTCGAGCAGGGTCGCCGTCGCTTTGGCATAGCCTACCGCGCCACCCGTATATTCGGCGGCAAGGGGCGCGTTGTCCGCAGCGCGCAGCCAAACATTTAGCAGGCCGCCGTTGGCGCGCATCTCTTCAGGGACAGCCTCAGGGATGGGGATCAGACGCAGCATATTGGCTGCCGTGCCGGCCACATCCTCGCTGCCGCTGCGTTCGGCAGTGAAATACGCCAACAGCTTATCCACTGCTTCTTCCGGGGTTTCCGGCATATCCTCTTCGTCGAACTGCGGCCGCTCAGCGTCGCTCTGCGCAAACTCTTCCGCAAGTTCCGCCTTACGCGCTTCCATCTCTTCGCGGGTGCCTACGTAAACAGTATTCTTGCCCGGGTTCCAGATCCAGACCTGTGTGCCGTCGCCTACGGCAACCATACCCGCAGCTTCCGCCTTGCTCGTTTGCAGCACTTCCACGCGGAAAGCGGGTTCGCCATCCGGCCCGGCGTCGCGCCGGCCCCAAACTTCTACGGTGCCGCTGCTGGTTTCCTCCGGCATCTGCACTTCCATTTTGATCACAGCATGCCCGTCCTGGACATCGGCCATCAGGCGCGCTGCCTGGTGCAGCATATCGTCCGCGTTGGCGCGAACCATCATCACCACGGCACCCAAAGCAAAAACGGCCAGCAAAGCGCCCAGGGGGACAAGATATCTACTTCGTTTCATTTAGTAGCTCCTTTACACATAGATTGACTATGCTCAACCTCATTATGGCACATGTGGCCGCTTAACGTCTAGCTGTTTATCTTTCTATTATTGCGGAAAGCCAGCGGGCCGTCCGCGTTCAGGCAGCAGCGGCACGACCGCCGTGCCTCTTCTAAACGACATGCCCTGCCGATTTGTGACAACGAGCGCGCAGCTGGGGCGGCCGCTCAGGGCAGCAAATGCTACCCTAACCACGCTGTTGCTCGGCAGCCGCCTTGGCAAGGATTTGTCTAAAATCCAGATCACGCATGGCGCTTAGCGCACATTCCCAGGCGCCCTCATGGCACAAGCCGTCATTGCTTGCATCTTCATAAGCGGTGACTGCTTCCGAGAAACAGCCGTCACGCACCGCGGTTGCCAGCCGCCACAACTGCTCCTGCACCGCGCGATCATCCTTGTTACTGCTGTTTTGCATCATTCCTATTCCTTCACGGTCACCAGAAATCTTACCGGCAGACGCTATCACACTCCTGCCCCTACTATATATAGCAGGGGATCGTAGCGGCCGTTTCCGTGAGAAGCAAACAAGGCAAACTCATGTCTTGCCTCTCGCAAGTTGGGCACGCCCCTCGCCAGCAGAGATGCCCCTCACACAGTCCATGCTTCATCGCCCATCTGGGTCGAACTCACTATAATGAGCAGAACAATGGCCAAGCACCCACCTCCCACTCAGTTTGTGCAGATATTACGCACCATCCCGCTCTTTTCCGGGTTGGATGCGTCCTCCCTGCAAGAGCTGGGGCAGTTGTCACGCTGGCGCGAATATGACGCCGGAGAAATCGTTGTGCTGGAAGGCGATGCACACTCCGCTCTCTACTACCTGCAGTATGGCTGGCTCAAAGTGGTGAAGACATCCGCGGCCGGCCGCGAACAGATCCTAAGTTTTCTGGAACCGGGGGAAACATTCAACGAAATCGGCGTGTTTGCCAAACAGACGAATCCAGCCACCGCCATCGCTCTGGAGCCGGCGGGTGTCTGGCTTATTCCGCGCACGACGCTGCTGGGGCTGCTGCAAGAAAACCCGGAGTTCGCCCAGTACGTGATCACCAGGATGGCGGAGAGGATGCTTCATCTGGTATCGCTGGTGACCGATCTATCTCTGCGGCCCGTCACCGGCCGCCTAGCCCGGCTGCTTCTTGAAGACGCTGTCGACGATGTACTGGAACGGCCGCGCTGGTATACGCAGGGGGAACTGGCCGCTCGCTTAGGCACGGTGCCGGATGTCATCCAACGCACACTGCGCAGCCTGGAAAACGATGGGCTGATTGCAGTCGATCGCCAGCAGATTCGCATTTTGGATCGAGCCGCTCTAACCAAAGTCGCTTCGTAGTTTTGCTTTGCGAGTCTGATCCGCTCACCTAAGCCACTTGGCGCCTCAATACCCGACAAAAGTCGGCGCGCGCAAACCGTTCACCTGCTATGCTCATTGAGACCACAGCAGGGACGAGAACCTCGCCCGCACGCTGATCCTCTGCCGGCCCGCCGCCGCCTCCGCAGCAGGCCGGGCAGAAAACAGTACCTCTGCTGCCAACTAGGAGTCCTGAACCTCGATCAAGGGAGTGTTTCGTTATGAATCTTTATTTGTTGATGACCGCCCTATTCATCACCATGGCCGGCCTCATGGCCGCCGATGCGGCGCTGACCAGTTTCACGCTGCTGCCCTGGTTCAACGGGCTGCGCTGGCTGCGCGTGCATTTGATCACGCTGGGCGCCGTCACGGAAATGGCCTTCGGCCTGCTGCCGGCCATTGTCGCTGTTCGCGCCGGGCTGCCGCGGCCAAAGTTTCGTTGGGATATCTGGCTGGCTCTGAACATCGGCCTGCTGACGCTGCTCATCGGCATCCCCATCATCAACCAGCCGCTGATCCTCAGCGGCGGCACGCTGATTTTTGTGGCCACGCTCCTCCTGATCGCGCAGCTGCGAGAGCTGCGGACCATGAAGAAAGAACCGGCCAAGAGCGCCGCCTCTCCTGTCAATAACGGCCGTAAATTCTATATCGCCGGCCTGAGTTACTTTTTGCTGGGCATTCTTGTGGGTACCGGCCTGTGGCTGGGCTGGAGTGACTGGCTGCGCATCAAGACGCCGCTGGAGGTGCACATTCATGCCAACAATTGGGGGTTTCTGACGATGATTTTCGCCGGTTTACTGGTGGACATGTATCCGACGTGGGCCAAACGGCCGTTGGCCTGGCCGCGCTCCATTACGCCCATCTTCTGGATGCTGGCCATCGGCGCCCTGGGCTTGGTCATCGGCCCCTGGGTCAAATCCAACTTCTTTACTGTCCCCGGCATCCTCCTCTTTATCGCCGGCACGATCTGGCTACTGCTCAACGTTATCGTCCCCCTGCGCGGAGACAAAACGGCTTGGTCACAGCCGGGCTTCTGGCACATTTTGACCGCCTACTTCTGGATTCTGGCGCCGGTACTGGTCGCGCCGCTGATAATTTTAGGCGTCCCCGGCTTTCCCGGAGCGGGCATCGAGCAGAACGCCCCCCAATCACTCATCTACGGCTGGGTCCTGCAGTTTGGCTACGCCTTCATCCCCTACTTTTTCTATCGCCTGTTCCTGCCCAACGAGCCGGCCAAGCTGGGCGGCAGCTGGTTCAGTCTCGTTACCGTGAATCTGGGTGGCTTTTTCCTCTGGGCCGGCATCTTCCTTACAGGATACCAGGGTATACTGCACGGCATGGCCTACCTGCTTTGGACGCTCTCCCTCATTCCTATCATTCTCTCCCTGTGGCGCATCGTGCGTCAGGGCTTAGGCGCCATGGAAAGCGGCGTGATCCTGGCAGAGAACTGATCCTTCCCGGCTGAGAAGGGGTTAACACGCGTGTCGCCCGGTGACCGGCCGTCGATCTTGCCGGTCACCGGGCCTGGCGGTAGCATAGGCTTTCGTAACTGGCCGATAAACAGACGAAGGATACGTTCATGCCCTCCTTGACACGATGGTACATAAAATCAGCGCTGGTTTATCTGGTCGTGGCGCTGCTGCTGGCTATCCTTTTAGCCCTACCGGTGACCGCCAGCCTGCCAGCTTTCGTTCGCTTCATGGGGCCCGCTTACTTTCATCTCTTTCTCGTGGGTTGGGTGACGCAGATGATCTTCGGCGTCATCTACTGGATGTTTCCCATCATCACCCGCGCGCGGCCGCGGGGCAATGAGCGCTTGGGTTGGCTCAGCTTCATCCTGCTCAACGTGGGCCTGCTGCTGCGCGTTGCTGGTGAACCATTGACTGCTGCCCGCCCCGGCGCCTGGTTCGGCTGGCTGCTGGCCGCTTCCGCCCTGTTGCAGTGGCTGGCCGCCGTTCTTTTCGTCATCCTCGCCTGGCCGCGGGTGAAGGAACGGTATCGCGGAGAGTAGGATGCCTCGTCTCAGCCAATGGATCGTGCGCACAGCCTTCATTTACCTGCTGATCGGCTTTACCATCGGGGCGCTTCTGCTGACGCACAAAGGAGTCCCCCTGCACGCCGCTCTCTGGCGTCTACTGCCGGCGCACATTGAGATTTTACTCATGGGCTGGGTTGTGCAGCTGACGTTGGGCGTCGCTTTCTGGATTCTGCCGCGCTATTGGAAAAAACCACGCCGGCCGAATGAGACATACGCGCAGGCAGCCTTTGTTTTGCTCAATCTGGGCATCTGGCTGGTCATCGCCGGGTCTATCTGGCCCGGTATGTGTTGGCTGTTGATCGGCGGCCGCATCCTAGAAATGAGCGCGGCGCTTTTCTTTGCTGCACATGCCTGGAAACGTGTTGTGTCCCGTGAAGGGGCGTGAACTACGGTACGCGGCTAAACGCGAACCGGACAAAGCCCTCTTGTAGTCACCTAGATGCAGCTTATGCCACTTGCTCGGTTTGTTCGCTCCCCTCTGCCCATAACTCGATTCGATGTCCTTCCGGATCGTAGAAATAGAGTACCTGGGCACCCCATTTGTGTTGAATGGGGGTCGACGAAATCCCTCGATCGTTTAGGAACTGTTTGGCCCGCGCCAAATCCGACACTTGCCAGGTCAGGGTGACGCCCTGCCCCTCAACAGCATCGACGGTGGCGCGCGCTGCATTGGCGATGCTCAGGCAGCCCGTTTCCGTCACCTTGAATTCGATGAACCACTCATTCTCAAAACTGACGGGCAGGCCCATCTGTTCCTTATAGAAGCGGGCTGTCTCCGACCAGCGGCGGCAGTAGAGGATCGTGTTTGTACGCTTGAACTCAAGAGGTGAAGCAGTCACGTCCGCAATCCTTGAGCAGATAGCCCAACGCGCCGGCCTTGACTGCCGGAACAACACGATCATCGGTAGCGAAGCTGGTAAGCATCATAATACGAGCCTCCGGCCACCGCGCCGTCGATCACGGGCATTTCCAAATCCATGAGCACGACATCTGGCTGCAGCGCAGCGACGCCGGCGACTGCTTGTTCTCCGCCAGCGGCGTCGCCAACCACGTCGATGTCGTCGATGGTTTCCAGCAGCGCCTGGTCGCCGGAGCGCACAAGCGTAGGGTCTCCGGTAATGAAGACGCGAATAGGCTCACTCATAGGGCATTCTATATATCCTGCACAAAAAAACAAAACGAAGCGCGTGACTTTCCCGAAGATAATGAAGCTCAGCACAAGACAGGCAATGACACGCATCCCGCCTACTTTTGCCAAACCTCCGCATAATCTTCCACATACTGCCGCATCGCGATCGGATCACGACCGAGCAGCTCCTGTACATCATCAGCGATGGCTTCCGCAGACCCCCGGCGCGTTGACAGATACAAGCCGGCCATGACTACCACATATCCCCAGGGATGGCCTTGTTCCTTCATGCGCCACGCAAAACGGAGCAGGGACGGGGAAGAATAGGTGATTTTTCTGCCCAACACTTCCGTGAAAATGTCAGCGACTTCATAATAAGTCAAGGCTTCATTCCCTGTGAGATCATACGCTTGATCCTCATGCCCGGGGGTGGTCAGGACATGGGCGGCCACGGCCCCCAAGTCACGTACATCCACAAAAGCTGTTTTAGCATCTCCCGCAGGAATAAAAATATCGTCATGCTCCACAATGTCAGCGCGGTGGGTGGTATCCAAGTTTTGCATAAAAAAGCCGGCTCGCAAGAAGGTATAGGGCACGCCCGACTCTTTCATAAACTGTTCCACTTTGTAATGGGGCACGTAGCTCTTTTTCTCCACGCCTATGAGCGAGAGGAATGCGATCTGCTCCACGCCATTCTCTGCGGCATAATCAATGACCGGTTTGATGTAGGTTTCAATATCTGAAATGGCCGGCGGGCGCATTAGGAACAGTTTTTTGACGCCGGCAAAGGCGGGCGCAAAGGTTTCTGGTTTTGCAAAATCAAATAGCACGGTTTCGGCCGCTTCTTCCGGCACCTGTGCGAAATGTTCTTCATTCAAAGCGGCGGCGCGGGCGTTATAGCCGAGGGCGTGTAGACTCTTCACCACTTCTCGCCCCACATTGCCGGTAGCGCCGATCACGAGAATGGGCTCGCTGTTGGCAAGATCTACGTCTTTTGCTTCTACTGTCTCTTCTGACACGGTATTCATTAGACTGGTCTCTATGTTCCTTCTAAATTTTTTTGGCTGGCCGGATAGATTCCCTGAGCCACGCGAAGGAAACGGGGCTTCGACAAGCTCGGGTCTCGAAGGCTGGTCAGTTGCGTTTATTCACCTGGTTAGTCGCTGCACAGCAACAGGGCTTCAATCTCTTCAGCGATGTCGAGCAGCGGCTGCGGGCTGCGCTGGCTGCGGCTGAGAATAATGCCCCCTTCTAAGACGGCAATGATCATGGCGGCTAAGCGGCGAGAACGCGCTTCGCTGTAGCCACCTTGTCGCAGTTTTTCGCCGAAGGCTTCTTGCCAGCTATGGTAGGCGTGGCGACACGCTTCGCGCAGCGGATCATTGGTGGACGCTGATTCGAGAGCGATAGCGGTGATTGGCCCCCCTGCCCGGTAGCCGGAGATATCGATTTGGGCCGCTAATGCGGTGATGAAGGTGGTGACGGCCGTTACCGGATCATCTACCTCATCCATCACTGCCCGAATGCGCCCCTCAATTAGCGCGCTGGAGGAAGCAATCGCTTCCAAACCCAGCTCCTCTTTTCCCTCAGGAAAGTAGTAATACAAGGAGCCTTTAGGCGCACCGCTTTCGGCTAATATCTGATTGAGCCCGGTGGCATGGTATCCCTGCATTTCCATGAGCTGGCAAGTTGCCTCAAGTATTTGTTCTCGTTTCGCATTCATGGTACAGCCCTCATCGAGAGAGATTATAACGACTGGTCTATATTTTTGTCAAGCATGCGTTCTCAACTTCCCGGAAGTTTGTTAATGGCCGGGCATGATTATGGGCAGCTTCCGGAAAGTTTGTAGGAAGTTTTATGAAAGCAAGTAAGCATTATCGGCGCAGGGCCGTCCAGCTGCTGCCGGCCCAAAACGAAATCAGCGAACCGCGCAAAAACGGCGGCCCACAGGGCGGCGGCTCCAGCACCACAGCGTCCTCTTTAGCTGCCGGATCGCGCGTCAGCGAACCGTTTCTTCGACGATCAGGCCATCGGCGAGTGTGATGGTGCGCGGCACGCGCGCCGCCAGCTCGCCATCGTGGGTAACCATGAGGATCGTTTTGCCCTCGGCGACCAGCGACTCGAAGAGTTGGAATACAGATTCGGCCGTTCGTGAATCAAGGTTGCCCGTCGGTTCGTCGGCGACGAGGATCGGCGGGTCGTTGGCCAGGGCGCGGGCGATAGCCGCGCGCTGCTGCTCGCCGCCGGAAATAGAAGCGGGGAACTTATGCGCATCACCGGCAATGCCCACCTGATCTAATAGGAAGAGTGCGCGCTCAAAACGCTCTGCTTCTTCAAATTTCCCGGCCAGGTCCATGGGGATCATCACGTTTTCGATCACCGTCAGCGTGGGCAGCAGCTGAAAGAACTGAAAGACAATGCCCAGGTTACGGCCGCGCCACTCTGCCATCTGCCCTTCATCCAGCCGGCGGATTGGCGTCTGCGCCACAAGCACTTCGCCATCTGTGGGATGGTCGATGCCCGTGAACATATTGATCAAGGTCGACTTGCCGCTGCCCGACTTACCGACGACTGACACAAACTCTCCCCTGCCCACCCGCATATCAATGCCTTTCAAGGCCAGGAACGGCCCGGCGTCCGTCTTGTACGCCTTGGTGATGCCGCGCAGATCAATCATAGAGGCGTGCGGATTGGGGATGGTGGATTGCGGATTTGGGCCGCTCTGCAGATTTGGGTCACTCTTCCGCAACCCGAAATTCCAAATCCCGAATCGTGATCGATTAGCCATCGGCTTCTCCGACAATGGAACCGTCCGCGATGCGCACAATACGATTGACGCGGGAAGCGAGTTCGCGATCGTGCGTGGTCATGAGAATGGTCGTGCCCTTCTCCACCAATTTTTCAAAGACATGAAAGACAGCGGCGGCCGTTTTTGAATCGAGGCTGCCGGTCGGTTCGTCAGCGGCCAGGAAAGAAGGGTCATTGGCCAGGGCGCGGGCGATAGCCACGCGCTGCCGCTGCCCGCCGGAAACGGCCGCCGGCAGCTTGTCCGCCTGTTCAGCAATGCCCACCTGATCGAGCAGGTCCAGCGCCCGCTCGCGCCGCTGCCGGGGAGAGCCATACAGGTTGGCGAAATCCATGGGCAGCATCACATTTTGGGCGCAGGTGAGCATGGGCAGCAGCTGGAAGAACTGAAAAATGACGCCGACATTGCTGCCCCGCCATTTGGCGATTTGCACTTCGTTCATTTGATGCACCGCCCGCTGGCCGACGCAGATCTCGCCCGCCGTCGGGTGGTCGATGCCCGTCACCATATTGATCAAAGTCGATTTCCCCGCGCCCGACTTCCCCAACACGGCCACAAACTCCCCCTCGCCGATCTGCAAATTAATGTCCTTCAACGCCAGGAAGTCGCCCGCCGGCGTGGCATACGCTTTCTGCACGCCGCGCAAATCAATCAATTTGGGATATTCGATTGGAGATGATGGATTGCGGGTTTGGGTCCCTTTTCCGCAATCCGCACTCCCAAATCCCAAATCCGCGATCTTCCTATTCATAGGCCAGCACCTCGCGAATCGTCAGGTGCACGGCGTCGCGCGCCGGGCCAAGACTGGCGGCGACAGCGATCACCATCAGCGCGAAGAACCATAAAACGGCCGCCGGCAGGGAATATTCGTAATTCAGCGGCACATTGAGCAAGGCGAGGCCGACCTGATCGCTCAAGAAGGCGCTGATAGGCAGGGAGAGCAGCATGCCGATCAGCCAGCTGAGCATGCCGATAACGACGCCCTCCGCGAGCACAATCTGGCGCACGGAGATATTGGATGCACCGACGGCGCGCAGCACGCCGATCTCGCGGATACGTTCCATGATATTGATGCTCATCGTCGTCGTCAGGCCCAGGCCGCCTACAGCGGCCAGCAGCAAGGCCATCAAGATGAGGAAGGCGACGATAATGGTGAACATCAGCACATTCTGGTCATTGATCTGCTGCGCCGTACGCGTGCTGCTCACCTCAAATCCGGCGTCCTCATACGCCTCAAAGAGCTGTTTGCGCAGCGTATCCTGCCCTGCGCCGTCCTCTCCGCCGTTGACGATCTGCACATGCGTGGCCAGGCCCGGTGTGCGCGTCAGGTAAGCATACGCATCATAGGCCATGTACAGCGCCGGGCCTTGCGAATCAGTGCGCACGATGCCGGAAACGATGCCGTCCACTTCGCGGCCGCCCATATCGAGGCGCAGCGCATCGCCGATCTCGATGTCCGGCTCCTTATCCAGTAAATCGGAATTGACGACAAAGGAGAGATCGCCCTCCGCCCCTAACCAGGCCCCACTTTCCATCTGCGGATCGATAAGGGGGGTCGCCGGCGGCACAGCATAAATGCGGAAGAGATTGCTTTCACTCTCGTCAGGGCGCAGGCGCGTCGCCGCATCAATCGACCAGCTCTCCACGTAGGTCACCCCGGCTGTCTGCCAGGCCACGCGCTCCAACGACTCGCTGCGATAGGGCCGCGCCATGCCCAGGGAAACATCGTACTGATGGTGGCGCAAAAACCCTTCGAGGGTAGCGCTGACGGAACGATTGACGCTGAGCACAGAAATGAACAAGGCGGTGCCGATGATGAGCACCAGCAGGGTTTGCAGCAGGCGCATCTTGTGGCGCAGCGTGTTGCGAATAGAGAGGAGATACGGCCGCTGCAGAGGCCGGATGCGCTGGATGGCGATCAGAATCCGTTCCGAAAGCGCCTGATTATTCATACTGGCTTCCATCCCCGTGTCATTCAGCGCCTTCTGCGTGGTGATGCGCGTGCCGTTGAGCACAGGCAGCAAGCCGGCCAATAAGGGCAGGGCCAGGCCCATCACGACCTGCGCGATGATAAGCGGGGAAGAAACGGCCAGGCTTTCCGGCTGCACATTCAACAGGGGCACGACGATGCTGCTCATCAACAGCTGGGCAGTCAGTATCGAAGCGGGAATGCCCAGGGCCACAGCGAGCAGCCCGTAGGCGAGCAGTGTCAAAAAATACATACCCATGATCTGCAGGCGGCTGGCGCCGATCAACTTCATCACCCCGATCTGCTGCAGCTGCTGCGTGATCAGGGCCGAGATCGCGTTCACCACTAGAAAACCGGAAAGGAGCAAGATGATCAGGCCGAAACTAGAAAGGATGAAGATCACGGTATCGATGATCGCTTCCTGCGGGCCTTCCGGGATAATCGTTGCGCTCAGGATCGGCCGCCCGCTGCGTTCAATTTGATCTTCAACCCCCTTTACAACATGGCGGATCGCTTCTTCCCCCTGCACTTCTTCAGGCAGGCGAATGCGCATTTCCGTGTACTGGTCGCCAAAACCAAGGCGCCGCATCGTGTCCGGCGTCACATAGCCCGTGGCCCTATCCGTGACCTCGGGGCTGAACTGCTGGGCATCATAGCCCGTCCCGGCGACGGTCAACTGCTTTATTCCCCCGTCGGGCAGTTCGATCTGCAGCGTATCGCCCAGCGCCACCTGTAGAAAATCGAGGGCCAGCTGCTCGAGGATGATCTCGTTGGTGCGCGGCGGCCAGGCGCCGGCCACGGGCGTCACGCGATCAACGCGCATCTCCTCAAAATCAGGTATGGCGGTCACGCGCAGGTCCTTGCGCCGCCCCTCATCGTCGTAGACAAAGAGGTCGGCCTCATGCCGTCCCTCGGCAGCGCTCACACCTTCCACCTGGGCCACGCGCTCGGCCAGGTCCTCATCAAATGGCAGCGTGCGCACCGCGGCCACGGCGATCATGGCCGCCGCCTGATCACGCCCATGTTCGCGAATCAACAGCTCCTGCACGTCGATAATGACGCCCACGGCATAGACGCCCACGGCAATAGCCAGCGCCACCACGAGGGTGCGCCCGCGATTTCCCCACAGGTCACTAAAGACTTTGTACCAGCGTGTTCGGATCATGGCGGCGTTCCGGCCGTTCAGCGTTGTAGCGGTGCAGCGGCCCAGTCAACTTGCTGACCAGCTCTTTTATGACCTATAATGGGTCATAACCCCGGTAACTATGCAGCAGGCCGGGGTGAAAGTCAAGCAGTTTATGCGCTCCGCTAATGCGCAGAACGGCTGCGCGGAGAAGGGGCAGGATTGAGGATGAATCGCCAGGATAAACGGGTCAGGCGCACGCGGGCTGCGCTGGCAGAGGCGTTAATCGCCCTGACCATCGAGCAGGGATATGAAGGGATCACCATTCAGGAGATCACGGGGCGCGCCGGCGTGGGCTACCGCACCTATTTCCGGCATTATGCCGACAAAGAGGCTCTCCTGCACGAGGTGCTGCAGTCCACGGTAAGTGAGCTGCGCCCGCTGATTGAGGCGCCGGCAGGCGGCGCTTCCACAAGCTACCAACCGGTTCCGCCCGAAAACGGCCGTGTTATTTTCGAACATATCGCCGCCAACAGCGACCTCTACCGCGTCCTACTGAGCAGCGGCAGCGCCGCCCTGGAGCCAATCATGGCCTACGCCTGGCAAGAAGCGCTGGATTCCTTGGGCAAGATACCTGATCCCCCCATGCCGCCGCCCATCCTGGCTCAGCACGCCGTGGCCACGATCTTCGCCCTTGTGCGCTGGTGGCTGGACAACGAAATGCCCTACCCGCCGGAAGAGATGGCCGTCTACCTGGCGCAGCTGCTGGCCGTCACCAGGGAGAGGCGCTAGAGACCATCTCCTGGCTAGGGCCAAGGCTGCGGTGGCGGGACGGCATCGACCGGGATGGACGCGCCATCGGGAACAGCGCGAATATCGCCACAGGAGACGAAATGAACATGGCGCCAGAGATAGCCCTGTTCTTCAAACGTCTCGATTGAGTCTATCCAATGTTTTTGACCGTTTTCCAGCAGGTAGATGTGGGGGCTGCCATGGCATTTGAGTAGAATCGGGTCAACCTCTTCATAAACAGTTCTTTGGATGTTCACCGGCAGTCCTTCCATCACCTCGCGATCGAAGCCAAAGAGCCAGGGAAGGGCGAGAAGAACAATCGCTGCCCAGACTGTGTAGGCGGCCGTGCCCACGCTAAAAGCGCGATGCAGCTGCTGAAGCCAACGCCCCTCCGCGGCCCTCGCCTGGTAAAGGAGCAAAACGATGAGCAGGCCAATATTGACGACATTCCAGCCGATAAAGGCGAAGCGGTTGGGCGTCAGCCGATCGAGCGCGGTGCGGTAGAGAATAGCGGCCAGAGCGTAGAGACTGACGAGCAGAGCCAGGGCGGCAACAGCCACAATGGCCAGGCGCAGCCAGCGGGCCAGCCGCGGCGAAAGATCGGCGAGACGCATGGGCGTCGCCCCGACCAGAAGGGCAACGATGGCGAAAAGCATCACATTGTAGATGACCAGCACATCGCGATTCTCAAATGGCGCACGGAAATTGAAAGCGATGAAGATGAGATAGATGACGCCGACCAGCAGCGTGAGCGGCAGCAAGGCGCGCATCAGCAGGGCGACCAACTTGCTCAATCCTTCATCAAAAGGCTGTCGGGCCGGGGGCAGTGTTGGGTTGTAAATCACGGCCGCGGCCACGATGGTGATCAAGCCCAAACCGCCGGCGAAAAACAGGCGCAGCACCTCTTCCCCTATATCGACATTTAGGGCCTGAAACAGACCAAAGGTGATTGCTGTGAATATAAATCCGGCAATGACAAAGAGGCCGCCAACGACGAATAGTTCCAGCGATTTAATCAAGAAGGCGAAGCGATTGGCAGGGTCACGGTGCCCGGCGATCAAGAACACGCCCACGCCCGCCCAGGCCAGGAGAGGGATATGCAGGATCATCAAGGTGAGGTACTGCTCTTGAAAATACTCCGTTCCCAACTGCGGGTAGGTCAGGAGCACGTAGCCGGCGGCGGCGAGCAGGAGCACGGCGACAGCGGCGGGCAGACGCCACGTCTTGCCGCTGACGGCCGTGAAATAGACCAGCAGCAGCAGGGCGCAGAGCGGCGCGGCCAGCCAGAACAGCAGGGGCAAGAAATCGCGATCTATCCTCCGGAACCCCTCGATCGTGACCATGAACCGGTCGCCGGAAAGCCACCAAAACAAGAAGGCATTGATCAGCGCCAGAGGGATGACCCAGGCCCAGGCAGCGACGTACTCTTTCGTCCGGGCCGCCGTGTACTTAAGACGGTAGAACCATGCTGCAAAAAGCAGATTGTCGGGTTCGCTCGCATAGCCGGCGGCGATCGCCTCTTGGAACTGCTCAGCTTCACCGGCTTTCAATGCCGCCTGATACACCTCTTCTAGCTGCTGGGCATCCGCCGCATAGGTGTCGACTCTGTCGCGGATTGACATGATGTTAAGCTCCCTTTCTTGCCGGCGCCGGGCGTCAAGGTGCGGCGCCGGCTCATAGAACTGCGATCCAAGATCAAGAGCCACATTATAGCAAGCGCCGCTGCCGTTCACTCAACGGGAGGAATACAATTTTTCAGCGGTTATTGATGATAGCGAGCTGAACGCGCTTCCAGAACTTCATCTTCACAAACGAGGGCCAGGTAATGGGACTCGTCGAAGTAGCGCCGCTCCACGCAAGGTTCGACATTGGCCGGAATCCCCCCCGGCATTGAAAAGAACCAGCGGCCGGCCGGCCTGGTTGATATTCTTGGCAAGGCGCAGCCATGTCTCATAGAAGTCACGGTAGTTGTCGTCCGTGTTCGACGATTCACTCTACACAGCACCAAGCTTCAAGTATAGCAAGAATCCGGCGCCGGCTCCTCTGCGGCATCTATCCGCCAAATGCCGGCGCAGTTCAAGCTTGACAGGGTTTCTGTAAAGGATTACAACACGCTGCTGGTCGCAGCTGCCGTGCAGGGGATCATTCACAATCAAAGAGATGAGAGCAAATCGATCCACGCTGCGAAAAAATTAACGTGCTTCGCTGGGAGTTAGCTATGAACCGTTCAACCATCAATGCGATCGTCGCCGATGCCGAAGAATTCGTGCGTGCGCGCGGCTTCTGCCTGCCCCCCTTTGCCTACTGGACGATTGACGAGTGGCAAAGCCGCCAGCAAGACGTGAACCAGCTTATAGAGCGCGGCCTGGGGTGGGATATTACTGACTTCGGCCTGGGGCGATTTGCAGAGCAGGGATTGACCTTGTTCACGGTGCGCAACGGCCGTTACGAAAACATAGCCTCCGGGCGGGGGCAGATCTATGCCGAGAAAGTACTTGTCGTCAATGTCGAGCAGGTGACCCCCCTGCATTTCCACTGGCGCAAAACGGAAGATATCATCAACCGCGGCGGGGGGTCTGCTGGCGGTTAAGCTTTACAAGGCGACGGAGCGTGATGAGCTGGATACGTCCGGCGTGGCCGTCAGCATAGACAGCATACCCAGGCAAATCCAGGCCGGCGATACCGTTATCCTAAAACCGGGGGAGAGTATCACCCTGCCCCCCAGGCTGTATCACGCCTTTTGGGCCTTGGAGCAGCGCGTGCTCGTGGGCGAAGTCTCATCGGTCAATGATGATGCCCACGACAACCACTTCTATGAAGCGGTAGGCCGGTTCCCCAGCATCCATGAGGATGTCGCGCCAACACGCCTGCTGGTGAGTGACTACGCCACTTATCTCACACCCTGATCACGCCGCTTACAAATAGCGCAGGAAACGGTTCAGCTCATCAACCAGGATCATCACCGGATCGACCGGCGCGGCGGACAGCTCAAAGCCCATGATGATGATCTCGTCCCCGGCGGAAATGAGATGGGCGGCCGCGCCGTTCATGCAGATCACGCCGGAATCCTGCTCCCCTTTGATGACATAGGTTTCCAGACGCGCGCCCGAGGTATTGCTGACTACGAGCACCTTCTCGCCGGGCCACAACCCTGATTTTTCAATGAGCGTCTCGTCAATCGTAATGCTGCCAACGTACTCGAGATCGGCCTGGGTCACGGTGGCCTTGTGGATCTTTGATCGCAGCTGCCATCTCATTTATCTAACTCCTGATCTGTCGCCTAACGAGCCGCAGCTTGTAAAGCGAATCCGCTTTCTGCCTACCAGGAATAAGCCTCGGGCGCTTCGCCGCCCGGCCCGGGGAAGATTTCATCTAAACGCTGCAGCGTGGCTTCATCCAAGCTGATTTCGGCGGCGCGCACGGCGCTTTCCAACTGCTCAATGGTGCGCGGCCCGATGATGGGCGCGGTGACGATGGGATTGTGCAGCAGCCAGGCCAGGGCGACTTCACCCGGCGGGTGCCCAATCGCGCGGCAAAGATCTTCATACTGCTGCAACTTGTCACGATTCTCCGCGACCTCTTTCTCAAAATTTTCGCCTTTGCGCCGGCCCGTGTCATGTTTTTCCAGCGCCCCACCGAGCAGGCCGCCGGCCAGCGGACTCCAGGGAATGAAGCCCAATCCATATTCACGGCAGGCGGGGATCACTTCCAGTTCCACCGTGCGATTATTCAGATGATAAATGCTTTGTTCGCTGACCAGCCCCATCATGCCTCTCTTCGAGGCTTCCTGACAGGCCGTGGCGATCTGCCAACCGGCGAAGTTACTGGAAGCGACGTAGACCACTTTGCCCTGATTGACCAGGCTGCCGAAGGCCTGCCACGTCTCGTCCCAGGGGCACTCTCTATCGACATGGTGCATCTGATAGAGGTCGATCCACTCCGTCTGCATGCGCCGCAAGCTGCCTTCACAATGCTTGCGTATTTTGTACGCGGAGAGACTGCGGCCCGTCGCTGTTCACTTCCGCCAGGTTCGCTCTGCGGGAAACGGGATTGTAGACCTTCGTCGCCAGGACAACGGCATCGCGCCGCCCGCCGCCCTGGGCAAACCAACGGCCGATGATCTCTTCCGTCAGCCCATGCTCCACGTCCCAGCCGTACACATCGGCCGTGTCGAAAAAGTTAATCCCCAGCTCCAGAGCGCGATCCATGATCTTGAAGCTCTCTTCCTCGCTCGTGTGCCAGCCGAAATTCATTGTTCCCAGGCAAATATTGCTGACGAGAACGCCATGTTTCCCCAATCGTACGTGTTCAACTCCCACTGCTTCACTCCTTTTGTACTCAATAAGATCATGCGCGCCGGCTCGAAACTCGCTCCCGGCGCGCGGTCCAACCTTATTATAGCCCAGCAGAGGCGGGATGAAAGCGAAACGCTTGCGGATCAAGGGGTCAAAGCAGAGGGTCAGGAGTATAATTAATGGTTGGCACGCCAACAACAAACAGACGGTTAACATGGAAAAGAAAGTGGTTGAAATCTACCGTAACCCCGCGCGCTCGATTGAAGCGCGCATCGTCAATCTCTTGTCCCTGATGACGCTGAAAGAGAAAGTGGCCCAGCTGGGCAGCTTCTGGTCCTTTCAAATCTTGAAAGACGGGACCCTGGACCGCCAGGCAGCGCAGAGCCTGCTCGAACAGGGCATCGGCCAGGTGACGCGCATCGGCGGGGCGACTCCCTTGACGCCCAGCCAAGGGGCACAGCTGGCCAACGAGATCCAGCATTACCTGGCCACGGAAACGCGCCTGGGCATTCCGGCGATCATCCACGAGGAATGCTGCAGCGGGTACATGGCGCGCAATGCCACCTGCTTCCCGCAGACAATCGGCCTGGCCAGCACCTGGGAGCCGGCGCTGGCGGGGGCGATGGCCGCCGTCGTACGGGCGCAGATGCGCGCCGCGGGCGCCCACCAGGGATTGTCGCCGCTGCTGGATATCGCCCGTGACGCGCGCTGGGGGCGCTGCGAAGAGACTTTCGGCGAAGATCCCACCCTCACCGCAGCCATGGGCGTCTCCTTTGTGCGCGGCCTGCAGGGGGAGAATTGGAGGGAGGGGGTCGTGGCCACGGCCAAACATTTCGCTGGCTACGGCCGTTCCATGGGCGGCCTCAATTGGGCCCCGCCGCACATCCCACCGCGTGAACTGCGCGATGTTTATCTCGCCCCGTTTGAAGCGGCGGTCAAAGAAGCCAATCTACAGTCGGTGATGAACGCTTACAATGAGCTGGACGGCATACCCTGCGCCGCCTCGAAGGAGCTGCTGACCGGCATCCTCGTCAATGAATGGGGCTTTGACGGCGTCGTCGTCTCCGACTATTTCGCCATCGAGCAGCTGCAGTCCTTCCATAAGATCGCCACCGGCAAAGGGCATGCGGCGCAGATGGCCCTGGGAGCAGGCCTTGACGTTGAACTGCCGGGCACAGACTGCTACGGCCGGGCGCTCATCGACGCCGTGCAAGGCGGCAGCATCAGTGAGGCGCTGGTCGACCGCAGCGTCATGCGCGTCCTGCGTCACAAATTCATGCTTGGGCTCTTTGAAGATCCGTACGTCGACGCCGCGGCCACGGTCGAGGTTTTCGACACGCCGGAACAGCGCGCATTGGCGCGCACCATCGCTCACAAATCGATGGTTCTGCTCAAGAACGAAGGGGGCCTACTGCCTCTTGCCAAAGAGCTGAGCCGCATCGCCGTGATCGGCCCGCAGGCGGACAATGTGCGCCACCTGCTGGGCGACTACGCCTACCCGTGCCACATAGAGACGCTGCTTGAACAGAGTACAGGTGAGGGCAATGTCTTCAATATCCCCGTGCCCGGCTCAGGAACGCCGGTGGACCTGGTCAAGAACTTCGTGCCCATCGAGCCGATCCTCAGCGGCCTGCAGGCGGCCGTTTCCGAAGAGACCGTTATTGACTACACGAAGGGGTGCGACGTCAGCGGCGAGGATGCTGCCGGCTTTGCGGAAGCGGTAAGGGCGGCACAGAAGGCCGATGTGGCCCTGCTCTTCGTCGGCGGCAAGTCCGGCCTGACCGACTCCTGCACCAGCGGTGAGGCGCGCGACCGGCATGAGCTGGACCTGCCCGGCGTGCAGCAGCAGCTTGTGGAAGCCGTCGCCGCCACGGGCACGCCTGTTGTCGTCGTGCTGATCAACGGCCGTCCCCTCTCCATCAGCTGGATCGCCGAGAATATACCCGCCATCCTGGAAGCGTGGCTGCCCGGAGAAGAAGGGGCCGCGGCCGTGGCCGATGTACTCTTCGGCGACGTCTCCCCTGGCGGCAAGCTGCCCATGAGCTTCCCCCGTCACGTGGGCCAGATGCCCCTCTACTACGCCCACAAACCATCCGGCGGTAAATCCCATTGGAAAGAAACCTACGTCGATCTCAGCAACAAACCACTTTTCGCTTTCGGCTATGGGCTCAGCTATACGACCTTCACGATCGACAATCTACAGATCAGCGAGACAAGCATCAGCGCCGGTGAAAGCGTCGAGATCAGCGTCGATGTGCGCAATACGGGCGCGATGGCCGGGGATGAAGTCGTGCAGCTGTACACGCACGACGCCTTCGCCGCCCTCACCCGCCCTACGCAGGAGCTAAAAGGATTCTGCCGTGTGACCCTGCTGCCCGGCGAGAAGCGCACGGTGACCTTCACCCTCGCTGCCAACCAGTTAGGCTACACCGGCCCCGCTATGACGACAATTCTCGAGCCGGGCGCCTTTCAGATCATGGTCGGCAGCGCGTCCGACAACATCCTGCTCAACGGCACAATCGGCGTCAGCGGCGAAACGGCCGGTATCGAAGCGACAAAGAAGTTCTTCAGCGAAGCGAAAATCACGTAAGGGCGGCGCACGCATCCTGTTCAATAGGCTCGCGGCTGCATCGCGCGCTGTGCAAAGCAGGGATCTACAAGTAAGATAGGGGTCAAATCAACGGAGCAGGAGCGCCCCTTATGCTCGCACCCAAAATCGCCTTCATCGGCGTCGGCAGCGCCAGCTTTGGCCCGACGACATTGGCCACGCTCATCCGCGAACCCAAGCTGCGCGGCAGCGAACTGGTCCTGATCGATCGCAGCCAGCCTGCTCTGACGGCCGTTACCCGCGTCGCCGAGCGCATGAACGAAGCGTGGGGCGCGGAAATGACGATTCGCGCCGGCACAGAGCGGCGCGATCTCCTCAGCGGCTCTGATTTCGTGATCGTTTCAATCGAGGTGCCGCCGCGCGAGAAACTGTGGCGCATGGATTGGGAGATCCCGCTTAAACATGGTCTGCGCCAACCCTATGGGGAAAACGGCGGGCCGGGCGGGCTGATGCACGCCTGCCGCCAAATCCCGCCGATCATGGCCATCGTGCGCGACATGGAAACGCTGTGCCCGGATGCGTGGCTGATCAATTTCAGCAACCCACTGCCGCGCATCTCGCGGGCGATCAGCAAATACAGCGCGATCAAGGTGGTTGGCAAATGCCACCAAATCAATGTCGGGTATGGCATTGTCGCCGTGCTCCTGCGCGAGCGCTACGGCATTGAAATCGCCCCGGATCTGCACCTGCACTCCGATCCTGCCAACGCGCCGACCGTGCAGCAGATGGCCGCCGCCGGACGCGAGCATGTGCAGATAAAATCGGCCGGTTTGAATCATTTCATCTGGCTCATGGATGCGCGCGATAAACGAACGGGCGAAGATCTCTACCCAGCGCTTCGTGAAGCCCTGGCCGATGTGCCGCCGGCCTTTGAGCCGCTGTCCATGGACCTTTTCCGCGTTTTCGACTACTGTCCCCTTCCCGGCGATACGCACCTGGCGGAGTACCTGCCCTGGACCCATGATCCCCTGGCTAAACCGTGGGAACGGTATGATCTGCCCACCTATGATTGGGACGAGAATGACATGACGCGCGTTTTCCTGGCGCAAATGATGGAAGCCATGGCCGCCGGAGATATTGCCGTGGAGGGCATGCGTGACGCCTACAGTGAAGGGGCGGTGGAGTTGATCACGGGCATCGCCTTTAACGAGAATTATTACGAGGAAACCGTCAATATCCCCAACAAGGGCGCGATCAGCGGCCTGCCCGAGGAGACGATCGTTGAGGTGCCCGCTCTGGTAAACAGCATGGGCATCCAGGGCGTCCGCTTCGCAGAAATGCCGCCGCCCATCACCGAGCTGCTGCGCCGCGAGGCGGCTTTAGTAGAGATGGTGGTAGACACGGCCGTTTCCGGCGACCGCCACCTCGCCCTACAGACGCTGCTGCTCGACCCGATGATCGACGACATCGCGCGCGCGCGCGCCATTCTTGACGACTACCTGACGCAGTTCGCCGATTACTTACCCCAGTTTCAGTGAGCAGTCGTCAATTTACCGTTGCCCAATTAAGGCCCCCGCGGCTCATGCGGCCTAAGCAGCCCCTGCCGCCTGAGCCGCCTCGAATCTCGCCTTCATCTTGTCGTACTCCCCATAGCTGAACGGGCAATGCTTGATACAGAGCGTGCAGCCGTTGTCGTTGGAGAAAGGCATGGCGCATTTTGTGTAATCGATAAACGTCGGGTCTCCGTCATCAAGGAATTTTATCTGTGGGAAGATGGCCTCGGCTGGACATTTCTGAATGCAAATATTGCAGCTTTCACAGTAGTCACGCACCCAGCCATGCTCATTTTCTTGCGCCAGGGGCAAGTTCTCAATATCGGTGTAAACAGCGGCCAGCCTGATGCGCGGCCCATTCTCTTTTGTGATCAACAGGCCGTTCTTGCCCGATTCACCCAGGCCCGCGTCCCTGGCCAGAGGAATATAATTCACGTCGCCGCCGATGGCCGGGCCGGCGTGGGCGTTGTACCCTTTCTCGCGCAAGAAATCGGCGACAAGATTGACCACGCGGCCGACATCCCGATAAGTGCGGAAGACCTCGACAAAAGAAGGCATGGATGGCGCCTGCTTTATTTTTTCTTTATCCATCTCAATGGTAAAGACAATGGCCTTGTCATAGAGGATGCGAAAACCATTAAAAATGTAACGCGGGTTCACCTTGGCATAGCCAATATCCGTGGCGCCCAGGCTGCGCGCATACGCCTCCACTTCTTGCAGCGTCTGCGCATCAATCGTCGTTTTTCCCATGTAGGGATTGTTCTTGATGCTCCTGGCCCCCTTGGCCATGTCCACAACCGACTGCACCAGCAGCTTGCCCACGTAGCGCATCTGCTTCACGCGCGCCATAACACTCCCATAGTCGAAAACGACAAGGGGCACGATGCGCGGATCGCGCGCCTCAGGGTGGCTGGCGATCGGCCGGTCTTCTTCCCGTAAGTAGGGCTCAATCGTCAAGAAGGCGGGCGGTCTTTTGTATCTTTCGGACAGCTTCACTTTGGCTATTTTTCTCCTTATCGGTCAACCTATCCCTTGAGGGGCGTAATCTCCTGCAAATACGCTTGTATCGCCCTGTCCAGCTTTGCCGGTTTGAAATCATAGGGCCCCAATCCACCGGCATAGACAACTCGCCCCTCCAAACCAATCAGGTAGAGGCGCGTCGGCCATGCCGCATAGGCATTGTTGACCGCATCATCCATCTCATCGACATAGGTGCGCACTCCGTATTCCAGGGCCTGCGCACACTCACCCGCTACCGCCCGGCGCTCCGCGATCGTTGTCGGATCATAATGCGCCATCGACGCCTTAGGATAAGAAAAGAGGCGGGTGATGAGCCCTTTTGTCAGACGGCGCCCCAACCACCACCCATCCAGCGGATGGGCTTCGCGAATATAGATATTGAGAAACTGGACTTCCTCGTGATACTGCTCATAGAGCTGCTGGATACGCACGGTACCCTTGACGAAGGGGGGTCAGGTATAACTGCCAAACACCAGGGCAACGGGCTTCTCTCCGCGAAAATCAGAGAGCGTGATCGTTTCTGTACCCTCAATGTTGGAGAGCGTGAAATCAGGCGCGGGCTCGCCCGCCTTGGGCGCCTGCGCGTTCAACGCCTTCTGGCTTTTCATCTTCTCCGTTCGAAAACCAATGATAAACTTCACATCGTCAAACAGTTCGTAAAGGATGGACATTCGCTTCTCCCTCAACAATGCGCCGTTCCGGCGGCCGGCCCTTGACAGGCATAAGGTTTACTTCCCTAGAGGATGGGGGCCACTTCAGCGGCGGCCAGCGCCAGCACGGCCGTCTTCACCGTCTTCCCCATCTCCTCTATCCCAAACTCTGCGCCGTAAACACGGCCGATTCTTGCAAACATCTCTCCGTACCCGTACAAAGCGCTGGCGATGAGCCAGCTCACCTGCCTGCTTCTTTGTGGATCGGCAAGATGCTTATCGACCCCTTGCAGTATAAAAGCAAAAAGGGTGACGGGGAAGCTGCGCATCGTCTCTATCTCTTCCTCACCGAGGTAGGAAATATCCAGCTGCAGCCAGGTCAAACGCTTGCTGACTTCCTGGAAGTAAGCGGGCAGCTCGACGACGAGGCGATCGATGAGCTCCGCAAACGAGTCTGTCTCTAAGACCCAGGCCAGGTCAAGGGCGGGGTCAAGACCGGAGGAGCGGATGACCTCCTGCAAAATCTCCGCCTTGCCCCCTGCAAAGAAGTAGTAGAGCGACCCCGCCGTGCAGCCCGATTTCTGGGCGATCTGGCGCATCGTCGTCGCCGCATACCCCTGCGTTTCAAACAAGGCTCTGCTGTTACCGATTATTTCCGTTCTCAGGTCGTTTCTGCTCATCGTTACCTACCAAACGTTTGTTTAGTAACATTAATACAGGCGGCGCCTTCCGTCTACTGATGAATGTCATGTGCGCACGTGACAAATGTCATGGCTGCCATCTCTTTGTCAATCGCCGGCAATGTTGTAAGCTATCAACAAATCTATTTGGAGTGTATGCCCATGGAAAAAGCAAAGAAATCAGTCGACAATCTGCAAAAGACAATTGCGGAAACAGAGGTCAGCCCAGAACAGCAGGCCGCGCTGGATGAGGTTTCCCAACATATTGAAAAGTTCCAAGAGGATCCGCAGACGCACCATCAAACTTTACGCGAGCGTCTGGAAAATGCGCTCATCGATTTTGACGCCGACCATCACGGTCTGTCTGAATCTATACGCGTGGCCATCTACGATCTCAGCAACGCCGGCGTCTAGGTCAAATTAGCAGGTGGCTTAGCCAGGCAGCCCTGGCGCCTCCAATTGTAGGAGATAGCTATGGACGTCAAACTTGCCTACGGCCGTACCGGTCTCGCCGTGGAACTCCCCGAAAACACGGACATCGTCGCCGCCCCTTCCCTGCCTGCCGTACACGATCCCCTGGCGGCGCTGCGGGAAGCGGTGCGCAGGCCGATCGGCACACCTCCCCTGGCCGACTTGGTAGAAACGGGCGATACCGTGGCCATCGTGCACAGCGACATCACCCGCCCCACGCCCAACCACCTGATCCTGCCCGTGCTGCTCGCGGAGCTGGAAGGCGCCGGCGTACGCCGTGAGGATATCACGCTGCTCAACGGCCTGGGCACGCACCGCGCGCAGACGGAAGCGGAAATGCGCGTTTTGCTCGGCGACGCTGTTTACGAAAACTACCGCTGCCTGCAGCATGACGCTTATGACGACGCGCTGCTCGTTTCCCTGGGTGAAACGGCCAACGGCCATCCCCTGCGCGTCAATCGTCACCTGCTCGAGGCGGACGTGCGCATTCTCACCGGCTTCATCGAACCCCATTTTTTTGCCGGGTACAGCGGCGGCCCGAAGGGGGTGATGCCTGCCCTCTGCGGCGCGGAAAGCGTGCTCAGCAACCACGGCCGGGAGATGATTGCCCATCCACAGGCCACTTGGGGCATCTGTGAAGGCAATCCCATTTGGGAGGAAATGCGCGAGGCGGCGTTGAAGGCGGAACCGGACTTCCTGCTCAATGTCACCCTCAATGAGCAGAAAGAGATCACGGCCGTATTCGCCGGCGATCTGCTAGAAGCACACGCCGCGGGGCGTGACCTTGTGCGCCGGCAGGCGATGACGGCTGTGGATGAAGCGTACGACATCGTCGTCACCACCAACAGCGGCTTTCCCCTCGACCAGAACCTCTACCAGACGGTGAAAGGGATGAGCGCCGCCGCGCGCATCGTGCGCCCGTGCGGCCACATCCTCCTCGCCGCCGCCTGTGAAGACGGCATTCCCGATCACGGCCGTTACCTGGCCCTTTTGGAAGAAGGGGGCTCGCCGCAGGGCGTCCTAGATAGGCTCGCCCAACCCGGCTTCGGGGAACAGGATCAGTGGCAGGTGCAAATCCAGGCGCTGATCCAGCTGGGGGCCGAGGTGCATGTTTTCAGCGAGAATTTGAGCGACGAGCAGATCCGCCGCGCGCTCTTCACTCCCTGCCGCAGTATCACAGAGACAGTGAACCGGCTGGCCGCGGAAATAGGCCCAGGCGCGCGCATCTGCGCCATGCCCGAAGGACCGCAGACGATCGCCTATTTACGCGCCTAGCCGCGCCGGTCACGCCTGCATTACGCCTGATTTTCGCGCAGCGAAAGCATGGCCAGGGGCAGGGAAGAGAGCAGCAGAAGCAGCAGCGTGGGCACGGCTGCGCGCACGAAGAACGCCTCACCGATATTACTCCATACCAGCATCGGCAGCGTGCGCAGGCCCAGCGGGCTGAGCAGCAGCGTCGCCGGCAGCTCCTTCAGCACTGTCAAAAAGACGAGTACGCCGCCGGCAAGAAGTCCGGGGCGCATCAGCGGCAGCGTGACGTAGCGCAGAATTTGCCAGCGCGACCCGCCCAGACTGCTGCCGGCTTCTTCAAGCTCGCGCGGCACCCGCGCCAGAGCGCCCCGTTCCGCGCTCACAGCCAGGGGGACAAAAAGCACCATATAGGCGGCCAGCAGCATGGGCAGCGTCTGGTATAACGGCCGGGCAAACTGGATGCCCGCGAACACAAAAGCGAGGGCGACCACAATGCCCGGGAGCGCGTAACTGCTGTAACTGAGCCGCTCCAAGAAGGAAGCGGCGCGCCCCTTGTGGCGCACGGAGAGGATGGCCAGAGGCAGGCCCAAGAGGAGGGCCAGGAGAGCGGCCAGCAGCGCCAAAGCCAGGGAAGTCGCCGCTGGTCCCCATAAATCAGTGAGCATGAGACCATTCTGGCGCGCCAGCACGGCCGTTTCCTGCGCCGCGGCCGGCCGCAAACCGCGCAGAACCCAGTAGACCAGAACGCCGATGGGCAGGATCAGGGCGAAAAAAGAAACGAGCCCGCTAAACAGCAGCGCCGGCCAGCGCCAGCGCCCCAACGCAAAAAGCTTTTGCCGGCCGCCGGCGTCGATCTCCTCGGCCGTCTCTTCGCGATCCTGGCGCAGGCGCGCTTCAAAAAAGAGCAGCACAGCCGTCATGAGCACCAGCACCAGCGCCAACGTCGCCGCTTCATCCAGTTGAAACCCTTGATAGCGATTATAGATGACGCGCGTGAAAGTAGTGAACTGCAGGAGCGTAACCGCGCCGAAATCGCGCAGGCTGTAGAGAGCCACCAGCAGCCCGCCGGCAGCGATGGCGGGCCACAGATAGGGGAGGAGCACGTAGCCCACGATCTGCCGCTTGCCGGCTCCGTTCGTCTGCGCGACTTCCAGCAGCGTCACATCCATCTGCCGCAGCGCGGCGCGGACGGTCAGAAATATCAAGGGATAGCTGATCAATGTCAAGACGAGGAAGGCGCCGCCAAAGCCATAGATGGAAGGCAGGCGCTCAATGCCTAACGGCCGCTCCAGGGCCTGCTGCAAGAGCCCTTTCGGTGACAAAAACGAGACAAAGAGGAAGGCATAAATGTAACTGGGAACCACCAGCGGCAGGGCGTGCAGCACCGCCCAGGCACGCCGCCCGGGCAGATCAGTGCGCGTTGTCAGCCAGGCCAGGGGCACGGCCAGCAGCGCCGACCCCAGCGTGACACTGACGCCCAGGAGCGCCGTATTGCCCAGCACGGCGGCCGTTGCCGGACGGGCCAACGTCCGGACAGCCTCCGGCCACGCCGTCCCTGTGCGCAGCAGCAGATAGAAGGGCACCAACAGCACCAGCAGAGAGAAAAGGGCCGCCGGCAGGTAAAGCAAGCCGGAAATGGGAGTAACTTTCTGAATCCTGCCCTTTAATCTTAATCCGCGCCACGCGGGATAGTCGGGGAGAGGGAGGGTGATGCGCGCGCGCCTCGCTGTTTCCTCAGCCATGCCTTACTCAATAATCCCCAGATCGGTTAACAGAGCCTGCGTGCCCGCCAGATCGGCGAGGCTGCCCAAGTCGATCTCCAGCGCCTGGGCATCCAATGTTGCCAGCGGCGGCAGGGAACTTGGCAGCTTAACCCCCTCGACGACGGGGTACTCAAAGGTCTGCGAAGCAAAATACTGCTGTCCCGGCATAGAAAGGAGGAAATCAAGGAAGCGGGCAGCATTCTCTGCGTTCTCGGCGCTGTTTAGAATGCCGGCGCCGGAAACCATGACCAAGGATCCGGGCCCACCGCCGGGCAAGAAGTAGTTGCGCGCTGCGAATGCCTCCCCCTGCTCCGTCAAGAAGCGGTAGAGATAGTAATGATTCACCAAACCGGCCGTTATCTCACCGTTTCCGGCGGCTTCAACAATAGGCGTATTATTGGGGTAGACTATGGGGTTGTTGGCCTGCATCCCTTGCAGCCAGGCGCGCGTTTGTTCGGCGCCCCATTCGGCGCGCATGGCCGTCACCATCGCCTGGAAGCTGCCGTTGCTGGGCGCCCAACCGATACGGCCGTTCCACTGCGGGTCGGTGAAGCCCATCAAATCAGCGGGAAGCTGCGTCTGGGGGTCTGTGATATCCTCTGTGTTGTAAACGACCGTGCGCGCGCGGCCGGAAATGCCGACCCATGTCTCGTCCGGCGCCGCGAAGCGCGGCGGCACTTTGTCCAGCATCTCCTGTGGCAGGGGGGCGAACAGGCCAGCCGCGGACACAGCGCCGAGGCCGCCTGGATCCTGCGCGTAGAAGAGATCGGCCGGGCTGTTTGCACCCTCTTCCAGGATCAATCCTGCTAATTCGGCCGTGCTGCCGTAGCGCACTTCGACATCAATGCCTGTCGCCGCCGCAAACTGGTCGATGGCCGGCTGCACCAAGCTTTCCGAACGGCCGGAATAGATCACCAGCGCGCCCGGACTCCCGTCCGCGCCCGTGCCCTCTTGCGGCACAGCGCACGCCGCGAGCAACAGCATGAACCCTGCCAATGACCATAACCACTTCTGATTCATACTTAACTCAGCTTTTCGTCTGTTTCCTGTCCCATGTGTGCAAATTGAAGAGAACCATAAAGTAGCAGAGGCGCCCCACGATTTCTACACGGCCGGTTCACAACAAACTTGTAAGCGGTTAGGTACAGCCTGAAGAAGGGTTTAAAATGAGTTTAACCCTTGTTAACAATAGATCGTGTGCGGGCGGGCAGCCTATGAAAAGGGGCGCCCGCGCGAGAACCCGTTTTTTGCAGCCTATGTCGCTCCTTGCACACACCGCGACATTTTTGCGCTAAACTGTTTCCTAGAAACGGACACCATCCGCAACAGGGAAGAGGATATTATGCCGGCCATAACCAACTACAGGCAGTTCACGGGAATCCATTGGGAGACCGGATCCGTGCGCAACTTCATGGCCCAGCGCGGATTTCGCGCACCGCACACGGGCGAACCCTACAGCGAAGCAGTGCTCCTGGGCGTAAGCGGCGGCATCGTCATGGGCTATTTCACCTTCCTCTACAAAGGGTATGGCCCGCAGTGCCATATCCTCACGCGCAGCACCTTCGATCCCCTGGAGAAGATGCTCTCCCGCCTCGGCGTTATACAAAACATCAAGCAGACCGCCAAACCTGGACGCGCCGTCGACATTCTGCTGGACACGCTGGCGGGGGGAGAGCCAGCCATCGTCTGGGCCGATATGTGGCGCCTGCCCTACAATGCCCTACCCCAAGATGAAGGGATGTGGGGCGCCTTTCCGCTCATCGTCTATGGATACGATGAAGAGGAGGACACCGTCTACATCGCCGATCGCGCTCGCGTACCGCTGACTGTCACCACGGGCGAACTGGCCGCCGCGCGTGGGCGGATCAAGAAGATCAAGCACCGCCTGCTGACGCTGGAAGAACCGCAGCAAGAAAAGCTCGCTTCCGCCGTGCGCCTGGGCATCCGCGACACGATCCAGCTCTTCACCGAAAAGCCGCCCAAGGGCTCCAAGAACAATTTCGGCCTCAACGCCTACCAGTTCTGGGCGAAGATGCTGACCACCCCCAAGCAGCGCCTGAGCTGGGAAAAGCAGTTCCCGGCCGGCCTGCCCATGTACGCCGGACTGACCTCCGCCTTTGAATTCTCCGCCCTTTTCGGGAAGGGGAGCGGGCAGGATGCAGAGCGCGCGCTGTATGCCGATTTTCTTGATGAAGCGGCCGTCTTGTTAGATATCGCGGCGCTCAACGATGCGGCGTCCGACTTCCGCGCCGCCGCCGCCGCCTGGCAGGATCTGTCCGCCGCACTGCTGCCGGACGCGGTAGCTCCCTTCGCCGAAAGCCGCGAGCTGATGCTGCACAAGCATACGCTTTTCCTGGATCAGGGCAGCGCCGCATCTGCGGAAATCGAGGAAATCAAGAGCCGCCTGAGTGCGCTGCGCGCGGCCATGGAAACGGATTTTCCGCTGACGCAGGAAGAAACTGAAGCATTCCGCGAACGGCTGACCGCGCAGATTCTGGCCGTTCACGACATCGAGGAAACGGCCGTGCAGACGCTGCAGGAGGCAATCAATTAACGAAAAACAGAAATAATAGAAAAGGCCGGTCGCTTCGCCAAGCGCCCGGCCTCTCATCTATCGTTTCTGCCCGGCAGGAACTAGGCCGGCATCGCCCCCACCTGGGCCATAAAGACCGGTACTTCAAAATAGACCCGCACGCGTTTGATCTGTTCATCCTGCAAGTCGTAAATCACGCACAGCGGCACATTGACCTCTTTTCCGGTCGCCGGCACCCCAGCAAATTCCCCGATGTGCGTTCCTTTGAAATTTGCTTCCAAACAGCACTGCCCATCCGCAATAATTAGATTTGTTGATTCTGCCACGGCGTCAAAGGCCACGTGATAGAAATAGTGCAGCATCTCCTCGATCTGCTGCGGACCATTGTGATTCTGGCCCGTGCCCATAACTGTAAAGACGGCATCATCAGCTAGAACCTCGACGCCGTGGTCTGAATTAAGGTAGCGCTCCATTACCTCACGTGTACTTTCAATCGACATGTTTATCTCCCATCGTTACTGTTATCACCACAAAGATTCGCTCACACGCAATACGTCTATAATACGATTATTACTGCATGGGGTCAACCTGTAGGATGGGGTAAAATCTCAGCCATGAACAGCACGGATCGCACTCTGGGCTGCCTGCTCGGCCTGGCCACGGCCGATGCCCTGGGCACCACGCTTGAATTCCAGCCGCCGGGATCATTTGCCCCGATCGCTGACATGACCGGCGGCGGCCCCTTCGGCCTGCGGCCGGGCGAATGGACCGACGACACGTCCATGGCCCTCTGCCTGGCGGAGAGTCTTGTTGAAATGCAGGGATTCGATGCCGCTGACCAGATGGCGCGTTATCTGCGCTGGTATGAGGAAGGCTATTTGAGCAGCACCGGCGTTTGCTTCGATATCGGCAACACGGTGCGCGCCGCCCTGCGCAAGTTTCAAGAAACGGGCGAACCCTTCGCCGGCTCGCCCGATCCCTACAGCGCGGGCAACGGCTCGATCATGCGCCTGGCGCCGGTGCCCATGTTCTATGCCCGCGATCCCGCGCAAGCTGTCGAAAAATCAGCGCTAAGTTCGCGAACGACGCATGGCGCAGCGACCTGCATCGACGCCTGCCGCTATTTCGGGGGGTTAATCGCCGGGGCCCTGAACGGGGCAGACAAAGCCGCCCTGCTCGCCCCTCATTACGCCCCTCTGCCCGGCTACTGGAACGCGCAGCCGCTGCAAACGGCCGAGATCAACGAAATCGCCGGCGGCTCCTTCAAGCGACGCCAGCCGCCGCAAATTCAAGGCAGCGGCTACGTGGTCAAATCTCTAGAGGCGGCATTATGGGCCTTCTACCACAGCGACAATTTTCGTGACGGCTGCCTGTTGGCGGCCAACCTGGGGGATGACGCCGACACCACCGCCGCCGTCTTTGGCCAAATCGCGGGTGCCTACTACGGAGCCGCCGGAATTCCCGCCCCCTGGCTGGAAAAATTGGCCCTGCGCGGCACCATCGACTCCCTGGCCCGGGAACTGGCCAACGGTCCTCCCCGTATGTAGGGGCAGTCCCCCTGCCTGCCCAATGCTCAAGGCGCACAGCGACCTGCCCAACGCGCACACGGGGATCGCCCCTACACAACCAGATTGGGATCCACGATATACTGCCACCAGTTGTAGGCGATGTTTCCCGCCTGCCCCTGGACATGCGGCAGATGTCTGAACCACCACTTATGATGGCCGCGAATATCGCCCTCACCCCAGGCGGCCGTGTTCAAGGTCTGCGGCTCCCCTTCCAGGTCGGGAAAGTTAAGCCAGTTTGCGGCGCGCGTGGGCACCGGCGTGGGATTGCCCCAATCATAATCGCAGGCGCTGTTGGGGGCGAAGTGAATATTGCCCACCTCCGCACGGTTGGGATGCGTATTCTCATAACGAATGAAACGCCGCCACAAGTTTTCTCGGGCCCGCGTATGGCGAAAGACACGTTCCATAATCGATTCCGCGCGGTGGCCGTACGCTTCCAGCATCTCCCCCAGGCCACGCTCGTAGTTGAAGCCCATGATGATGAAGCGCTTCGCCGCCTGCTCCGTATGCGCCAGCGGCGGCGCATTGCACCAGAAGGCGCCTGGCCCGGCCATGACCGACTCGTAATAGCCCGCATAGGGAAAGGCGAACAGCCAAAACTCATCAATAGCGCCGCTCTCTACCTTGGCCATCATCGCAAATTCATCAAGCAAGGCCGCATAATCGACAGCGTCCGGCTCATGAAAGCCGCCGCGCCGCTGCCAACTGCGCACATACTCAGCCGCGGTATAACGAAATCCGTCCTTCTTGATCGGAAAATCATCGACCAGTATACGCTCAGCGATCGTGTAATTGGCATAGCCGTAGCTCACTTCACGCAAGTCGGCGATGAAGGCCGCCGCCAGGCGATCGGGATCGTGCCAACCCAGGAAATCATTCAATGTCTTGCCCGTGCCGGGCACGGCCGGGTTATGAATGATCAACGAGACCTTCTTGTGCACCGGCGGCGGGGGATCGCGGCGAGCCGCAGACGGCCGCGGCGGCGCGGCTCCTTGCGCGGACAGGCCCAAGAAATCAAGTAATTTTTGCCACCAGCCCATCATCACCTCCGCACGCGACCCGCTTCACAGCGCAGCGCGGCCTATCGTTGTCCCTTTTTCACCCGCTGACGCAAGGCAAGCGATCTACATCTTACAACAAAGCAGTTGGCAGCAAAAAAAGGTTGGAGAGCAGCTGCACTCCAACCTTTTTCATTATAAGCGACGATGCATGCCGGCAGCTATTCTGTGGTCACCGGCGCCTCTTCCGCCGGGTAAGGCTGGATCGACGGCGTTTCCGGCAGCGGCGCTACGGGAACCTCCGGCAGCGGCGCTACGGGGACCTCCGGAGCGGGCAGCGGGACCGCCATGAGCGCGCCATAGACCAGCGGGCCGCTGGCCGTGGTCAGCGTCAGCGAAGAACCATTGATGGTGTAGCTGCTGGCCGTCTGCAAACTGGCCAGGTAAGCCTGTTCCTGGGCCATCACATCCTCGGCGCAGAGCCGCCCGGTAACCACGAGCGGACCGACAGAGATATTGTTCGAAGTCCCTGCGGCACGTGTGCTTGTGTAGCCGGCGCTGTAGGTATTGCAGCCGGCAAGCCCGGACAGCGTCCCATTGCCGAACTCGAGCGAGATCGAGGTGCCGGGAATACTGCTGCTGAGGATCCAGCTGGTGCCTGTCAGGCCGGCATTGATCGTGATGGCCATGCTGGCGCTGTCGCTCAAACCGGCCGCATCGGCCACAGTCACCGCCGGATAGTACGTGCCCGGCTGCGCGTAAACAGTCGTGAAACTATCGCTGGGGCCCAGACCCGTGTCGTTGCCGTCGCCCGACTGCCATTGGTAGTTGGCGATAGCGGCCGTTCCCGGCTGTGAGCCGGCGGCGCTGAAAGTGACCGCATCGCCCACAAAGGCGGAAGCGGGCCCTTCAATCACGGCCGTCGGCGGCACAACTTCCACTACAGGATTAATCTGCACCGACTTGGTCGCCGTATCTTGCTGTCCCGCCTGGTCGGTAACTGTCAGCGCTACTGTGTAACTGCCGGGCGTGTTGAAGGTGTACCTTACCGACGGGCCGTTGAGTGTTGTGCCGTCACCCATATCCCATTCGAAGCGGGCGATGGGCAAGGCGCCTGCCTTGGACTGCGACCCATCAAAGGTCAACTGCTGGCCGGTATCGGCGAAATCACCACTGATGATCACCGCTGTTGGGCCGGCAGGCGCTTCAGGGGGAACCGACGAGAAATTCATCACGCCGCCGTCTACGGTGACGACCTGCAGCTGGCGGCCGCTGACCGTATAGCTGACGGCCGCGGGCATCAGGCGTAAGAAGATCTCTTCCTGCCGGGTTAGGGCATCGGTGGCGCAGCCGGCGAACGTCGTTGAAAAACCACTGATCGCCAGCGTGTTGCCCTGCCCCGCGTTGTAAGCGCCGTTGTATTCATTACAACCCGTGTTGCCGCTGACGGTACGGCCGTCACCAGAAAAGAAGGCGATGGGGTTGCTGCCTGGAATCGCGGTCAATGTCTCATAAGAGATCAAGTACCAGGTCGTATTCTGCAGTTCCCGCGCCTGGTCCAGGATCGGCGTGCTGTTGAAGGTGAGCACACCGTTGGCCGTGGAGATCAAGAGCTGGTCGCCGGCGCGGTCAAAGCCATAAGCGCCGCTCAACCAGGCGAAGTAAGCTGTTTCCTGATCCATCACCGGCTGCGGGCACGCCTTCTTCGTGCTGGTGATCGCGCCGACGGTGAAGTTCTCGCCGAGCGCCGCATTGTAAGCGTTACAGCCGCCGGAGCCGCTGATCTCGCCCGTCACGCCATCTTCGTTCACAGCGAAACCGGCCGTGATCTCCGTACCGGGCAGGATGGGCGTGTCGCCCATAGCCGACAAATACCAAAACGTGTCCGCCAGCGGCGTCAGATCCAGCGCCGGCTCTGTAATCTCCGGCTGCGTGGCCACGAAGTTCATCGCCTGCGCCGTCTCTCCTTCACCGGAGAGAAGCTGCAAATTGCTGCCGATGATGCGGTAGCTGGTCGCCGCATTCAGACCCAGGAAGAAGCGCTGCTCTACCTCGAAGTCGCCCGCGCCCCAGGGGCAGTTCTCGTTATTGCTCTTCTGCGGCAGGTTGATCTTGATGTTCACCAGATCGGCGGTAAAGGTCGCATTGTAATCATTGCAGCCCGTTTCGCCGCTGACGGTGCCGGTGGGCAGCGTAGGCAGGCGGTTGAAGACGGCCGTAAAGTTACTGCCTTCAACCGGGGGCTGCGGGTCGCTCAGCGATCCCTGGGAAACCAGGGTCCACAACGTGCCCATCAGCGGCTGCCGGTCGGCGCTGAACTGGATGTCGCCCTCCGCCGTGTGCAGCACCATCTGCTCGCCCAGGATCTCGTAGCGTTCGGCCGTGGCCAGCATGGCCAGATAAGCTTGTTCGATCTGCGCTACCTCACCCGGGCAGGCCATCATCGTCATCGCCAGATTGGGGTTGATCGTAATCCCCTGCGTGACGGGATCCGTGCTCAGATCGCTGCTCGTTTCATAGCTGCCGCTGTAATTATTGCAGCCGGCATTGCCGCCCACCGTGCCGCTGCCTGTCTCATCAACAGGGGCAAAGAGGGCGGTGACATCAATCTCTTCAGGAACAGGCTGGCCGCCGATGGACACCGCCTGCCAGAGCACATTGGCCAGCGGCAGGTTGAGGGAGGTGTAGTTCAACACCCCGCCGTCATAAACGATCTGCATGTTAGGTCCGACGATCTCAAAGGTCTGCGCCGCCTGCAGGGCCGCCAGGTAGGCAACCTCCTGATCCGCACCAACGGGACACATCATCATCGTGCTCGCGAGGGGACCCACGCTGATGCTGCTGCCGTCCAGCGTATAGCCGCCGTTGTAATTGTTGCAGCCGGCATTGCCGCTCACCGTGCCTGTCGTGCCCGTATCCGGCAGGAAGACGGCCGTTACCGAGGTCCCTTCCTCCAACGCTGTGGGCGCCTCCGGATCGCCAAAATTGACCAGCTGCCATACGGTGCCAGCCAGCGGCGTTTCCCCAGGAACAAAGACCAGCTTCTCGTCGAACGGCTGGCCGCTGGCGTAAGCCAGCTCCAGATTGCCGTTCTCATTCAGGCTCCAGGCATTGACCGTACTCAAAGCGGCCAGATAGGCGCTTTCCGCCTCCATGAGCGCCGGCTCGCAGGCCATCATCGTCATGCCCGCGTTGGGGCTGATGGAGAGCGCGCCTTCATCCGTCGACTCATAGCCGGCGAAGTAATTGTTGCAGGCAGCCTTGCCGCTCATCTGATTTTCCGCGCTGCTGAAAAGGGCCGTGATCACGATCCCTTCGTCAACAACAACCGGGTTGGCCGCATCCCCATAGCCAACCAGAACCCAGAGCCGGTCGGCGACCTCGCCCCACCGGTAAATCGGTTGGCTGATCTCAGGGGCCTCCGCGGCCGGCGCAGCCTCACCGCCGCTTTCCTGCGCCTCTTCAGCCGGCTCTTCCGCCGCCTCATCCACCTGCGGCGCCTCCGGCACGGTTACTTCTTCCGCAGCCGGCGGCTGTTCGCTGCATGCAGCCACGAACAACAGGACCGCCAAAATGGAAACAACCCACTTCCAATGATGCTTCTTCATCTCAATCAATCTCCTAAACGCTTTAGTCAAATAATCAGGCGAGACCCTCTTCACAGCCGCACCTGCCGCTATTACTATAGGGATAACGTCGCCGGAAACCGATTGGTTCCCATACGCAAAGGCAATAATATCCCCAGCAGCATGACATAACGCGATGTTAAGGAGATAATCACAAGAATAGGCCCGACGGCCTACTTTGTTGAGCAAGGAGAGAGCCCCTGCCGGGACTTGTGCATGGGGGAGATGCAGCAGGTCATCCAGCCCACTCCAGGGCGTGAATGTAGCGCTCGGCGGAGCGGGCGACGGCCGCTTGCGCGTCCTCGTAGACAATCCGATCCCACCACGCGCCATAAATGCGCTCGTAAGCATAAGGTTCGACGGCGGACACGATACGCCGCACTTCATGCGCCGGTAGGGGCACGTAGTTGGGATAGCTGTACATGAAACTCACGTAGCGCCGGTCAGCAGCCACCTGCAAGATGTCGCCGGTCAGCAGCGCCCCTCTCCCCTCGGCGCCATCCGGCCAGTGCAGAACAGTGCCGCCTTCAAAATGGCCGCCGCCACGAATAAGCGTCATCCCCGCCCACAGCGGTTTTGTTTCCCCTTCCCAGAAAGTAACGGCCGTATCAGGCCGCATCACCCACTGCCGATCGGCGGCGTGCAGGAGAATGGGCGCGGCAAACGCCCGGCTCCAGGCGATCATGGATGCGTAATAATGGGGATGAGAGATGGCGATGGCCCGCACCCCGCCCAGCGCGTTCACGGCCGCGATCGTCGGCTCGTCGATCAGGCTGATGCAGTCCCACAGCAGATTACCCTCCGCTGTTTGCACCAGCAGCGCCCGCTGCCCGATGGCAAAACTGGGATGGGTGCCGATGCCGGTCAGGTTGGGCGCAGCGCACTTAATGACATTGTGATGATCCGCCTGCAAATCGCTCAGCGTCGTCCACTGCTGCCCCTGCCAACCCACATACTGCCGCTCATCCTCGCAAATGGGGCAGCCCGCCGGCACACTCTCGCCGTCCGCAAACTGCGTACCACAGGTCTTACAAATATAATTCGTCATGAGATTACCTCCAAAATATGATTGCCGGGCATAGGCGCAACAAGCTCTACACGCCTGTCGCCTTGTATGGTACGCCAGATAATTCATGTTCCACAACAATGACGACATTGCCCGTCTTGTGCCCTTTTTCCACGTACTGATACGCTGCGGCCGTCTGCGCCAATGGATAGCGCCTATCAATGACCGGTCTTATCTGCCCCGCCTGAAGGAGCTCACGGAGATAGTTCAGGTCTTCGACCCTTTCACTTGTTGAGGATCTAACCGAAAGAAATATCCCCTCCTTCTTCAGGGACCCTTTGCACTCTGCAGCCGAGATCTTGCCGGCCGCATCAAAGATAACATCGTAGATCTCGCCGTTCTTGGTGAAATCCTCGATGGTATAATCAACAACCTTATCCGCTCCGAGCGAGCGCACCAGGTCCACATTCCTGGTGCTGCATACGCCGCTAACTTGCGCGCCAAAGTGCCTGGCCAGCTGCACCGCATAGCTGCCTACGGATCCCGATGCACCATGGATCAGAACGCTTTGTCCGCTCTGGACGGCCGCTTTGCGCAGGATGTAGAGGGCGGCCATTCCCCCAACCGGAACCGCGGCAGCCTCCTCGTAGCTCAGATTGGCCGGCTTTATGGCCAGCACCCCTTTTTTCCATTCTTCAGGCAGGCAGATGTATTGGGCATTGGCGCCCACGCGCAGCCCACTGGTTGTGCCGAAAACCTGGTCGCCCACTTTGAATCGTTTAACGTCCTGGCCTACGGCTGCGACTTCGCCGGCCAGCTCATGGCCAGGTATTTCTTTTTTGGGCATCCCCAACAGGCTAAACAAGATCGTGAGCGGAAATTTGAGTTTGCGCAGCATCACGTCCCCTTGGGTAACCGTCGCCGCGTGAATTCTTACCAGGACTTCGCTGCTCTTGGGAACGGGTTTCTCGACCTCTTGCAGCTGCAGCGCATCCGCAGGTCCCGATTTACTGCTAATTATTGCTTTCATAGTTTTTCTCCGGGGTTGGGCTGTATCGTGGGCGGCGCGAGCCGGCGCCCGGCGCTGTTATGCCGGGCGCCGGACCCTTGCCGCATGATGGTTAAGAAGCTGTACTTTCAACCTGCGTTGGCCGCATGGAAGGCCGGCCGGCCTCTTGAGGGACGTTTACGCCCTTCACCAACAACCATAAGCAGAATGCCAGTTCGGCGATGAAGGCGGGTACGATAACCGCCATGTCGAATGTCGCCTGGTACGCTGCGTAATTGGGCATAAGAATCTTGGCAAAACTGTCGAAGAAGAGATAGCCCATAGAGGCAAGAACCAATAGGATTCCCAACAGTTTGGGGAAGTAGCCGGATTTGATAATGAGATAGCCCAGGACCAGGAGATTGATACCAAAGAAGGCCATGGCGATTGAATATCCGATACCGTGGGCATCAAGAAAAACCATCCCCAGCGCCTGCAGCTGTTCCGTACCGATGACGGCCAGGATGTCCGTCCCCCCAAACAAGCGCAGGGCAAAAATGAGATTAAGTAGATTGGCGGCCAGGACAGCAGCTTGTGTCAACCTAAAAAAGGCGGCAAGTAGGGAAAGTGAACTGCTTACCGGTTTAAACAAGACGTAGAAGACCAGGGCCAGGGCGACGTCGGCAAGAATCATGATTAGATCGGCCGCGATACCTGTGCGCAGCAGCATCTCGGAAGCGAGAACGTTGTTGGCTGTCGCGGCGGCGTCACCCGGTACGACCAGGCTCTGTCGCACAAAAAATTGGGCGAAGATTCCACTGACAATGATAATCAGGTAGAGAAGCCCGGCGATCCGGGCAAGTCTAGAAGGCGAAATCGTGCCGGCTCGCTTTTCTACTGCAATTCTTTCTGGGGCATAACTGTTTGCGCTCATTTTCTTACTCCTTGTCTAAATGATATGGATAAAAACTGTTCAATCGGCCGTTTGCCTTCATTCATTCCTGCTCATCTAACCCCTCTGGTAGGTCAGATTCGAGGCGCGTAACGGAAAGCAGCGGCAGGCCCAGATCGCGCACCTTCTTCAGCACGCCATGCAGCGCTGCTTGATCAACCACCACGCAGGTTAAGCGCGTGTCGCCATCTTCTTCCAGGGTAATGGCGGCGCTGCCAAACCAAGCTGCCAGCGGCTGGCCCAGATGGCCCTTTACTCTGATTTCGTAGACCATGGGTGGATTTGGGTTAGATTTCTGGCCGTGAGTATCTGGCATACGCTTTACCTTTTGTGGCCGGTCCAAGCAGCTGCTGCCGCCGGCCGATTTACAAGGAGGATAGCCGCCACACGGTACGGCCGTATAGGCACTTAAGTACTGTTTGGGGGTATTGTTTTGGTGTTAAACGCGGGAAAAAGCAGGAAAAAGGCTCTTTGTGGGGCTGTCTAGCGAGGCGAGATTACGATCACTTCCGGCTATAAGAGACCAAGCTCGCGAGCGCGTGCGGCAGCTTCGGTGCGATTTTGAACGGCCAGTTTGCCAAAGATGCGGCGGTTGTGTCCTTTAACGGTGCTCAAGGCGAGGAAAAGGCGGTCGCTGATCTCGCGGTTTGTAAGACCCTGGGCGATGAGATGCAGGACCTCAAGCTCACGCGGGCTTAAGGGCTCGATGAGCGGCTGCGCGAGCGGCGCGGCGCCGCGGGCAGGGTCGCTTGAACGCTCTTCTTGCTCAGCTGCAAAAACCGCCAGCAGCTTACGCGTATAGTCCGGCATGAACTCTGCTGCAGATGCTGCCGACAGCAGCCGCGCCAGCGGCGCCCCTTCGTCAACAAAGATGCGCACATAACCCTGGGGCTCTGCCAGGGCAAGGGCGCGCTGCAATGGTGCGAGAGCCATGGACATATTACCTTGTGCCTCATGAGCGAGCGCCTGCAGCGCCAGGATTTCGATGACGCTGCCCTTCCTGCCCCCCGCTTCCGCCGCCTGCAAGAGGCGCTCCAACAGTTCCACAGCCTCGCTGCCGCCCGCCTGATGGCGCCTATGTCGCGCTAGGGCCAATCTGGCCAGCGTGATGTGTTCGAACTCGCGGATGTAGCTGAGATCATCCTTAAATGACAAGCCCTGCTCACGCACCCACTGCCCCGCTTCGGCCAGCTTTCCCTGATCGATCCACACGCGCGCCTTCAGGGCCTCTACCGGATACAGATCAGGGACGGGCGTCCTGATATAGTGCGTTTCTGCTTCGTTGAGCAGGTCAAGCGCGGCATCAAGCTCCCCCCGGGCCTTCTTCATGCGCGCCTGTGCGAGGCAGAAGCGATAGCGCCAGACTGGTGACATGGCCTGCTCGCCAAGCTCCTCGCCACGCTGCATCTGTTCTCTGGCCGCGCCCAAATTGTCCTGCTCAACATATAATTCACTTAAGCGCATATGCAGGTCGGCCGTTCCCCGCAGAACCGGCTCACCCTGCTGCGATGCCAGCTGCAGCAGCTGCTCGTAGGTACTTATCGCATCGCGCAGACGACCCTGCGTCATTCTGATATCAGCCAGAATGTAGGTGCCGCGGAGCGCGAAGAGAAGGTTGCCGGCTGCCTGCATACTGGCCATGCCCTCGGCCAAAGTGCTGTGGGCCGCTTCCAGATCTCCCTGCGCCAAATAGGCCAGCCCTAGTATTGCCGCCACAACGCCGCGCTGAAGATGCGCGTCCTGCGCATAAAGGTCGAGGGCCAACCGGCCGTATTTCACCGTTCCGGCCGCGTCTCCAAGCGCCTGGGCAAGATAAGCCCGCGCAGAAGCCAACGCGGCCGGCAGAGAACGGAACCGCTGCTCATCGGCGATGACCATCGCTGCCGCTGGGACGGCAGTTTGTTCCTCTCTTTCGTCCGCGGCGCCCAGCCATCGTTCGGCGTGCCGCAGACGCGTCTCGGCGGCCTCCAGTTCACCACGATTGAGCAGCGCCTGGGCATAATCAACGCAAAGCACAGGGCGGGCACGAATCAGATCCTCCGGCAGCTTCTTCACCCAACTCAGCCAGGCCGACTCCTGGAAACTTTCACTCATTTCCGGCCAGAAAAGCTCGACCAGGCCGGCTGCCCGCTCAAAATCCTGCGCCGCGAGCGCATGATGGACAGCGGGCGCCGGCGAACGGTTTTGCGCATACCACGCGCTCGCCCGCGCGTGCAGGACCGGTACGAGATCGGGCTGTTCCGCGAGCAAATGGGCTTGGAGAACATCTGCGAAGAGGTGATGGTAGCGATACCAGCGGCGGTTGTCATCAAGTGGAAAAAGGAGCAGATTGCCGCGATCCAGCAGTTCCAACATCTCTTGGCTCTCTTCTGCTCCAACAACGGCATCACACAACGGCCCACTCAAGCGGCGGAGGATCGCCGTTTGCAGCAAAAAGCTGCGGACCTCTTCCGGCTGGCTACGCAAAATCTCTTCGACCAGATAATCCATAATGAAATGATGGCTGCCGGTAAACGCTTGAATATAGGTCTCTGTATCTGTTCGTCCCTGCATGGAGAGCGCCGCCATTTGCAGGCCGGCCACCCATCCTTCCGTGCGGGTTTCCAGAGCGGCTATCTCGGCCGCCGTGAGCGAGAGGCCCATTACCTGATTGAGAAACTCGGTGGCTTCACCAACCGTAAAACGGAGATCGGCAGCGCGCAGTTCGCTCAATTGGCCGCGCACACGCAACCGGGCCAGGGGCAGGGTTGGATCCTCCCGCGTGGTGATGACCAGGTGCATTTGTGGCGGCATGTGCTCAAGCAAGAAAGCGAGGACCTCGTCCACAACTGCCAACGCGCCGGTAGAAGTCGCGGCGTTGGCAGAAGTCAACGCCTCTATCGGCCGGGCATCAACAACGTGGTAATCATCAATAACGAGAATGAAATCACCGGCCATGGCGGCGATTTCGTTAAGCAGGTTCGTCAGAATCACATCATTCAGCCGCTGTTGAGAAGATCCCAGCAACCCCAGCGTCTCTTTGCCAAAATCCGCGTCGATGGTCTGTAAGGCGGCGATAAGGTAGGCGACAAAACGCCCAGGATCGCTGTCCCCTTCATCCGGCGAAAACCAGGCAGCCGAATGCTTGCCGGCGGCGATCCATTCGCTGGCCAGCGTTGTTTTACCAAAGCCGGCGGGGGCGGAGATGAGGGTCAATTTGCGCCGTAGAGCCTCATTCATCCGCTCCAGCAGGCGCGGGCGGAGAACGATTTTAGGCCGCGGCCGGGGCGTATACAGTTTCGTCGCTAAGATTTGTCCAGGCATATGGGCTCGCAGTCATCCCTATTATAGCGGCTCAACCCGTCCCCTCGTGCGCCGTGCAGCTGACCGGCCGGCTAATCATAAACCACCGACGGCAGAAACTGGGGCATCCGTCTTGCTTGGGTCGCCTGTTCGAACGCATAGGCCAGGCGCAGCAGCTTTGCTTCCTGCCACGCTCCGGCGATGAATGAGACGTTTACCGGCAGGCCAAAGACATAGCCCGCGGGAACCGTGATGCTGGGGTAGCCGGCGACAGCCGCCGGGGAGGAACTGCTCCCCTTATAGCTGTCGCCGTTTATCCAATCTGTCAGCCAGGCGGGTGTGCCCGTGGGCGCCACGAGGGCATCCAGATCATGCGCGGCGAGGACGGCGTCGATGCCTTGATCGCGCGTCGAACGCCGGCAGGCGGCCAGCGCCTGCAGATAGGGCGCTTCCGTCAGCGGCCCTTTTTCCTGGGCCATCAAAAAACGCTCCTGCCCAAAGTAGGGCATCATCACTTCGCGGTTAGCCTCGTTGAAGGCGATCACGTCAGCCAGGGAATGGACGCGCGCATCAGGACCCAGACGACCCAGGTAAACGTCAAGGCCCGCCTTGAATTCATAGAGCAGCACCTCCAGCTCCGCCTGCCCCAGGTGCCCATCCGTGGCCAGATTCGTTTCCTCGACGATGGTGGCCCCCAGGTCCCGCAGCGCATGCAGACTCTCTTCAAAGACCGCGTCGACATGGGGATCGACGCCGCAGAAGTTGCGCGCCGCGCCAATGCGCACGCCTCCCAGACCCCCGGCGCGCAGCACGGCCACATAGTCGCCCGGCGCCCTGAAGCCCAAGTCGCCTTTGTCCGCCGGATCCGCGCCGGCCATGGCCCCCAGCAGCACGGCCGTATCGGCCACTGTGCGCGCCATCGGTCCCGCTGTATCTTGGCTGTGCGAGATAGGGATGATGCCTGCGCGGCTGACCAACCCCACCGTGGGCTTGAAGCCCACGATGCCGCCGGCCTGCGACGGGCAGACGATGGAGCCGTCCGTTTCCGTGCCCACTGCGGCCGCGCAAAGATCGGCAGCCGCGGCCACGCCGGAACCGGAGCTGGACCCACAGGGATTGCGGTCAAGGGCGTATGGATTGCGCGTCTGCCCACCCTGGCTGCTCCAGCCGCTGCTGGAGCGTGTGGAGCGGAAGTTGGCCCACTCGCTGAGGTTCGATTTGCCGAGGATGATCGCCCCCGCCGCGCGCAGGCGGCGCACAAGAAAGGCGTCCTGCGCGGCGATATGCCCTTCCAGAGCCAATGAACCGGCCGTGGTCGTCATCCGATCAGCCGTGTCGATATTGCCCTTTATCAGCAGCGGGATGCCGTGCAGGGGCCCACGCGCGCCCTGTGCTTCGCGCTCCACGTCCAGCGCCGCCGCGATCGCCTCTGCATCGGGATTCAGTTCAAGAACCGAATTCAATGCCGGGCCCGCGCGGTCAATTTGCGCGATACGCGCCAGGTAATGCTGCACCAGGCCAACGGCCGTGATCTCCCCTTTCGCCATCTCCGCCTGCCATCCAACAATCGTCCGCTCACTCATTTAGGAACCTCCGGCTATCCGAACTCTGCAACCATTATAGCAAGCTCCCCATCATGACACCTGCCCCTGCAGGCTGCCACGCGGTCACTTTACCCCCTTACAGCTTTGCGCGTCTTCCGCACTACCCGGCTCAACAGCCACCCGCCGCGCGAGGCATTTCCACGGCGGTTCACGGCCGGCGGCAAAGGGGCAGCGCGAGACGGCCATCCGGCACGACCGGACCAAAGAACAAGTTCTACAACCGCCACAATATAAGGTATCATTCAAGGCAATGCCTTAACAATGACGGGCGAGGAGCGTTGATTTTCATTCCGAAATCCACAATCCGCAATCTGGAGGGATCATGGCCCATCAAAAATCACGCAGTTTCATGTTCATGCTCTTCGCCATGCTCTATTTCGTGCAAGGCGTGATCACCTCCTACCAGCTTAATTTTCTCAAGCCGCACATGTCCAGCGAAGGCATCGACGCCGATCGACTGGCCCTGCTGGCGACGCTGGCCCTGATCCCCTTCATCATCAAGTTCATTTACGGCCTGATCAGCGACCGCTTTCAATTTCTTCGGCTTCGGCCACCGCGTGCCCTATATGGTCATCGGCGTGCTCGTCTGCTCGCTCGCCTTCTTCATCGCCTATTTTGTCGATCCTGGCGAAAGCTTTGGCCTGGTCGCCGGGCTGATCCTGGTCGCCGTTTTCGGCATGGCGCTTTTCGACACGACGGCCGATGCCTACGCCATTGAGGTCATGCCCCCCGAAGATCACAGCCGCGTCCAGAGTTTCATGACCGGCGGCCGCGCCACCGGCCTGATCGTCCTCTCCTTCATCTTCGGCATCCTCGCCGCGCGCTTCGGTTTCTCCGTCATCTTCCTCGTCATCTCCGCTATCCTCCTGCTGCCCCTGATCATGCTCTTCCAGGTCAAGGAACCGGAGCAGCGTTCAGCCCACCTGGCCTTCGATTGGAGCGCCTTCCGCGTCATGTTTCACCCCAACTACCTGCTCTTCGCCCTCTTCTTGGTGCTGGCCTGGTTCGCCTTTCAGGGCATGGACGGCCTCGTCACCTTCTATATGAGCAGTGACCTGGGCGCCGGCGAGACAACTTTGGGCACCTACGGCACGTTGAAAGGGATCGGCATGGTCGCCGGCGCTATCGGCCTGAGTCTCATCGCCACCAGAATCAATCTCAAAGCGGCGGCCATGACCACGCTCATCCTGGTTACCATCGGCGGCCTCATGCTCAGCTTCACGACCAGCATCAACGCCCTGCTTATCCTGGCCCTCGGCTGGGGCATCGTCACCGGCCTGCAGTGGACCACCTACGCCACCCTGGCCATGGGCATCACCGACCTGCGCATCGCCGGATCGATGTTCGCCGTCTTCCAGATGATGGCCAATATCGGCATCGCCGGCGGCGAAGGGGTCGCCACCACGCTTTCCGACGACATCGGTTTCACCAGCGTCTTCCGCCTCCTGGCCATTTTCAATATTCTGCTCATCCCCCTGCTGATCATCGTCCTGCGCCGCTTCAGCAAGAAAGCGGATGAAGACGCGGAAACGCCTCTCGCTGTCTATGACGAAGTGGCCACGACACATGTAGACGATGCCAATTATTGACAACCAGATCGCCGAATGAGATAGAGCCGTTGTCAGTTCAACGATTTCCTAAACAAAATAATCATGATCAAGATTTATGAACAGCCGGAACAGCTCCTGCGAACCCTCATCCGCTTCGACACGACCAATCCGCCCGGCAATGAAGCGGCCTGCATTGGCTATCTCGCCAATCTCTTTCAAGAAGCAGGGATTGAAACAATGCTGGTTGCCAAGGACGCGCAGCGCCCCAACTTGATCGCCCGCCTGCCCGGCGACGGCTCCGCGCCCGGCCTGCTCCTACAGGGGCATGTGGACGTGGTGACCACGGCCGGTCAGCAGTGGACCCATCCCCCTTTTGAAGGGCGCATCGAAGAGGGTTACATCTGGGGCCGCGGCGCGCTGGACATGAAGTCCGGGGTGGTGATGATGGTTTGCGCCATGCTGCGCATGCAGGCGGAAGGGATAACGCCCGCCGGGGACATCCTTCTCTGCCTTCTCGTCGACGAAGAAGCGGGCGGCGATTACGGCGCGCGCTACCTGGTTGAAGAGCACGCCCATCTTTTCGCCGGCGTCAAGTACGCGCTGGGCGAATTTGGCGGCGCCTCCATGATCATCGGCGGGCAGAAGTTTTACCCGATTCAGCTGGCGGAAAAACTGCAGTGCCAGATGCGCCTGACGGTGCGCGGACCGGCGGGGCACGGGTCGATGCCCATAAGCGGTGGGGCGATGGCCCGTCTGGGCCAGGTCCTGCATGATCTAGATAGGAAACGCATGCCGCTGCACATCACGCCGGTCAGCAAAATGATGATCGAAGGGTTGGCCAAGAACACGGACGGATCCACCAGCCTCATCCTGCGCCAGCTGCTGCGGCCCCGCCTGGCCGATGCCCTACTGGCCCATACCGGTGACAGGCTGGCGGCGTTGGCCCCGCTCCTGCGCAACACAGCCAGCCCCACGATCGTGCGCGGCGGTGAAAAGATCAACGTCATCCCCTGCGAAATCACGCTTGATCTCGACGGCCGTATGTTGCCCGGCTTCACGCCCGAGCAGATGGTGGGCGAAGTGCAGGCCATCGTCGGCCCTGATGTAGACATCGAAGTGCTTGCTTATGATCCTCCCAGCGGACCCGATCTGGATATGACCTTATTCAGCATGCTCGCCGGCATTCTTAGGCAGCTCGATCCCGAGGGTGTGCCCCTGCCCTACATGCTGCCCGCCGTGTCCGATGCACGCTTCTTCACCCGCCTGGGCATCCAGCATTACGGGTTTACGCCCATGAAGCTGCCCTCTGATTTCAACTTCACCGCCACCGTCCATGCCGCCGATGAACGCATCCCCGTGGAAGCGCTGCAGTTCGGCACTGAAGCGATGTTTACGGCCGTGCAGCGCTACGGCCGAACTTGATTGCGGAATTCGGATTGCGGATTTTGCACTGCCGCGGCAATCCTCACAACACCTTCGCTTGCTGCCCTTGGCTGAAGGCACGCCCTATTGTGAATAGGGCGTGAACGGCGACAGCGCCGGGATGATGATAATCGGGGACCTTGTCGTACAATTAAGCGATAGAGACGTAGACTCACGGATCGGGCCGCTCAATTCGCGATCGGCAGTCCGCATTCCGCAATCCAAAATCCGCGCCAAAAAGGAGTATTTCCATGTACCAGACCAACCAGCTGTCCCTGCAGGACGCCATGCAGTTGATCAATGATGTCACCAAGGTTCTGCAAAAGAACAAACAAGGCGCGGCCGTGGCCGTCGTCGATACCCACGGCGAGCTCATCGCCTTCGCGCGCACGGAGGGCTGCCCGCTGCCCTCGATCAAGAACGCTGTCCACAAGGCCTTTACCGCAGCTCGGGAAGGCAAGGAATCAAAAGAAGTCGGCCAGGCCTCGCGCGAGGAAGGGTTCGCGATCACCAATTTCGGCGACCTACGCTACACCGGCTGGGGCGGCGGCGTCCCCGTCACCTTTGAAGGGAACGTCGTCGGCGCGATCGGCATCAGCGGCCTTCCCGAGGCAGACGACGTCGCCCTCGCCCGCCACGCTGTCGCCACCTGGCGTCCGGCTTAGGGCCAGGTGGGCGGCTGCTTCGAGAATACAAGTTTGCTCTGCCCCCCTTAGCGCTTATTGGGAAAAGATGGCAGCGGAGTATGCTCTTCGGCGCGCGCATAGCCGTGCATGCTGGCCAGAAAACCGGCCAGCATGGCCAGCGCTCCACCCAAAAAGGGCAGTCCCCAATGGAAGTCGAAGATGAAACCGCCCACCAGCGAGCCGAAAACACGCCCCAGGCTGGCGAAAGAATTATGCAGGCCCATGGTCACACCCTGGCTCATCGTGGTGCGCTTCGACGTCAACGAAGTGATGGCGGGCGTGAGCGCGGCGCTGGAAAGGCTGAAGAGGGCAATGGCAATCAGGAAAAACGCGTAGCGGTCAGCCAGCAGCACAGCCAACAGGGAAATGGCCGAGAGCAAGAACCCGGCTCTGATTAACTTGAGGTCGCCGAAACGTTTCGTGAACGGTCCAACGATCAGCCCTTGGCCGATCACTGTTGCCAGGCCGAGGAGGGTGAAGATCACGCCCACCTGCTCTGTCCCGGAACCAAAGCGTTCCAGTGCGTAAAGCCCCAGGATGCCATAAAAGATCATCATGCCGCCTGTGGCAAAAAAGGCTAGAACCAACAGGGACCCAATGGGACTGGAGAGTGCGTCCCACCACGCATGCGGTTCGAACGAAGGCTGGTCGCTCTTCTCCTCGTGGCGCAGTCCATCTGGCAGCGATTCGGGCAAAAACAAGATGATCAGTATCATGGCCAGCACAGAGAGACCTGCAGCGACAAAAAAGGGCATAGAAAGTGAGCGTTCGGCAAGCAGGCCGCCCATCGCGGGGCCGAATATAGTGCCCAACCCGGCCGCGGCGCCTAACAGCCCCATACCGCCGCCGCGTTCTTCTGCGGGCGTGGTGTCGCTGATGTAAGCCAGGGTCGTCGGGGAGGTCGCCGATGACAGCACACCGGAAAGTATGCGCGCCACAAACATCATCCACAGCTGCGTCGCCAGGCCGAAGCCGACCATGGTAACTCCATAACCCAGAATGCCGATGAGCAGGATCGGTTTGCGGCCGACGCGATCGGAGAGGCTGCCCCACACCGGCCCGAAGATCAGGCGCATCACAGCATAAGAGGCTACCAAGAGCCCCAGTTCACTGCCTCCCGCGCCGAGCTGCTCCATGTAGAAGGGGATGATCGGCATTACAAGACCGAAGCCCAGCGTTACCACGACGAGGGTGAAGGCGAGAATCAACAGATTCTTTCGATTGCCGGTGGGCATGATTGTTTTCCAGTATCGTCAATTCCGGCGGGCTGTTGGCGGACCACCGTTTACGGTAGTACCTCTGAGAGGATAGTCACCGTTCCGGCGTCGCCATCCACGGTGATCAGCTGCCCGCTTACAATAACGCGCGTGGCCGCCGCGGTCCCCATCACGGCAGGAATGCCATATTCGCGGGAGACAATGGATCCGTGGCTCAGAGGCCCGCCAATGTCCGTAACGACACCACCGGCCATGGCGAAAAGGGGCGTCCAGGCCGGCGTGGTCAGCTTGGCCACGAGAATGCCGCCCAGCTGCATCTGGTCAAAATCTTGCGGACCGTGCAAGACACAGGCAACGCCGGTGACCTTTCCGCCGCTGGCGGCAACGCCATTGAGGCGGCCCCCTTCCTGCCCCCCTTCACCGGAAATAAAAGCTTCAATAGGGATGCCCATATAGCTCTTCGAGTAGGGCAGCTGCGCCGGCGGCATGATCTTTTGTTCCGCCTGGCGCAATTTCTTGCGCTCCTCAACCAGATCGGCCAGGGAGTGCAACGGGTCTCCTTTTTCAAGTGCAACCAGGCGCTCAGCGATTTCCGCTTCCTCGAGCCAGTAAACATCCTGCGCTTCGGCGATGGCGCCGGCATAGGCCAGGCGCCGGCCGAGTTCATGCAGCAGTTCGCGCAGCCGGGGATAAGCCAGACCGATCGAGGCGATGCTGTCTTCGCGCACCTCGGCCATGGATGTCGCCCAGCCAAGTGTTTTGCGAAGGGCCCATCCGCGCGGGCCGCGAGCACGTTCCAACAGCTGCTCTGTGGCTTGCTGTCGCTCCCGCTCCAAGTGCGCCTGCCGTTCGTGAGGGTTGGCGCCTTCACCGCGTAGGTACATCTTCACCGCTTCCAAAGAAGGCATCGGGTTTTCGGCGGGGATTGGGCGGGCGAAATCAAGATCGTACAGGATATGGCCGTATTTTTCCTGATGCGTATCGATGCGGCGCTTCCAATCAGCCCACACTTCCGCGGCAATTCCTTGCGGCGGATCCATGTCGGAAAGGGCGGCCGTGATCGTCCTCGTCTCCGCCTCCACCAGGTATGCGGCAAGCGCAGGCTGCAGCAGCGCCCATGCCGCCAGGTCATAGAGCGATTTTTCGGAACGAATCGGCGTGGTGTCGTAACCCATCAGATAAGTGGACGCCTGGGGACAACCATTCTCTTTGAAAAACCTGTTGTAGACCGCCGTGAACAGACCTTCGCTGCCGGCGGATGCGCCGAGCGTATCGATCTGCAAGATGGTGAGGTAATAGACCGCGTCATAGATCAGCTGGTGGGCATCATGCCAGATTTCAACGGGCGTCAGAGCAGCGACCCGCTTCTTGTCCAGGCTGTTGACCTTTTCCCGATATTGCGGGAGGGCTACTTCACGAAAGTGATCAGGGCCGCCGCGGATCAACTTGAGCAGGCGCGGGGCCAGTTTGCTCAGCAGTTCCCACCATACACGTGCTGGAAAATTGACCTGCATATAAGCGTAGTCATGAATGGGAACAAGGGTCTCTTCCGGAAACGAGGTCCTCCCCATATTCATAGTTTCGCGCAGCATCTGCCCCAGTGCCTGGTTATAGGTGGAAAGACCCATCGTGACGAAGAGCGGCGAAAGTGGATCAGGCATCAGATCAACAATACTGGTGCGCATATAGCGCCCCCCCGGATCAGGCAGCTGCCATTCACCGGCCGGGGGAACAACGACTTCAGGGAGGGCCGTGACCGGCCTAGCCTGCACAATGGCAAACGCCCCATCGGCAAGCGCCCATTCGATGTCCATGGGCATGCCGTACAACGCTTCTATTGCCACGCCCAGCCGGGCCAGTTCTTCTAAATCCGCATTCTCTAACACCGGCACACGGCGCAAATTGGCGGGGACAGGTTGGTCCACCGTCGCGCCGTCCATGCACACGGTCATGACCTTTTTGTCGGCTATCTGCCGCTTCAAGACACGTCCCGTTTCTTTGTCAACGGCGTAATCATCCGGCGTGACACGGCCGCCGACCACGGCGTCGCCGAGCCCCCAGGCAGCGCTGATCTGCACCTGATCCCGATTACCGTGGAGGGGATCGACGGTGAAAAGGATGCCTGCCGCTTCCGCGGGCACAAGTTCTTGCACAACGACCGCCAGGGCAACGCCGCTGCTGGCGAGGCCCTGTCTGGCGCGATAGCCAATGGCGCGTGCCGTCCATAGGCTGCTCCAGCATTTCTTGGTCGCCTCGAGCACGTTCTCGGCGCCGCCGACATTCAAATAGCTTTCTTGCTGGCCAGCAAAGGAGGCCTCCGGCAAATCCTCGGCCGTCGCTGAGGAACGAACCGCGACCGGCGGTTTGCTTCCCCGGAGATCCCCATAGGCGCCGGCAATTGCCGCGGCAACATCTCCGGGGATCTCAGCCACTAGAAAAGCGTGGCGAATTTGGGCCGAGGCTTTCTCCAACGTGACCAGTTTCGCAAGATCTACCTGGCCCAAAGCGTCATCGATGATTGTCTGCAATTCGTTTACAGCAACAAAGCAGCGATACGCGTCTGTTGTGATGTGGAAACCATCGGGAACAGGCAGTCCGGCATTCATCAATCGCGCCAGAGAGGCGCCTTTGCCACCTACCCTTTCCAGATCGGCTCCTAATTCGTCCAGTGGCAGTATGAATTGATCAGACATCCCCATCCTCCATCTCTGCTTCGCTCCCTCCTTCATCGATCGTGCGGCCGAGCGGGGCAGCGCCAGGCGAAAGGCGCTGCACCGCTATAAGATCTAGATTCAGATCCCAGATCTTGTTCAACAATCCCCGCAGCCTGGCTTGATCCATCGGCGAGCAGTACAAAATGGTGAGATGCGCGTGATCTCTCTGCTCTTCAATCACAAGCGCGACGTCGCCGAACCAGCTAGACCAACGGCCATGCAGTGTCCCAGAAATCTGGATGGCATAGCCGGCGGCCCTGGCTGATTCCGGAGATCCTGGCCGCTTTCTTGTTTTCATTTCGTCCATGGGACCACTATAGAGGGGCGCTGTGTGATCTGTCATCACATAAATGGGTGATTCGGGAGAAATCACCCATCGTTAGGCCCATGACCCTGGGATTGCTAGGTTGAGGCTATGACAGTTCCAGCTGGGCCGCCTTGACAACCGCCTCGTGCCGGCTGTGCACGCCCAACTTGGCATAGATACTCTTCAGATGGCTGCGCAGGGTATTGGCAGAAATAGACAGTTCGCCCGCCATCTCCACGGCTGTCAGACCGGTAGGCAGGAGGCGGAGGACCTCCAGCTCCCGCGGGCTCAAGGGGTCCAAGAGCTGGGCGTCGGCTTCAGGACCGGCCTCACCTACGGCAGTCTCAGAGGGCGGTGAACCCCTCCAAATGCTGAGTAGGTCATCTACAAATTCAGCAGCGCCGGCGGCTCTCCACGCCTCTCTTCCAGCTTCCAGCAGCCGCATGATTTCGTCCCCCTCAACCAGGAAGAGGCGCCGCGCCCGCTGCGGCGCGGCGATAGTGAGCGCTTTCCGCAAGGCTTCTACGGCTGATTTGCTATCCCCCAGGCGCTGCAAGACGCTGGCCTGTAGAATAAAGGACTCAACCAGCAGGTAGGGGCGCCCAGCTTCTTCGGCCACGCGCGCCAGCTCTTGCAGAACCATCAGGGCCTCCTGTAGATGTGCTTCGGCTATGTGCCAGCGCGCCAAGATTGGCAGTTCATATTTATAGATACGGCCGGCCACGGTACCATCGTCATAATGCGGGGGTCTATGGGCAGGCACGCGCTCAAGCCCACGATCGAGGACCCATTGATGCACAGCATCGAGGTGCCCTTCATGGAGTCCAACGCGCATCTTTATCATTTCTACCACGATGTCGTCATATTCAGAGGCATCGAAACGGCGGGCGAGATCGTCAAGCGTGGTCAGCGTCTCTTGCAGCAGCGATGCTTCAGGCGCCGGATCTAGCGCCATGCCCGCTTGCACGCTGCTCCGGGCGTCATAGAGCAGTGCCAGGGAGAGGTGACCTTCCAGCGTGTTGATCAGGCTCCAACGCTCAGCCAGTTTGATGCCATCGTTTAGCAGGCGCTGCGCATTGTCGAGGGCGAAGCGTTCCACGGCGATGTCCCCCAATCCCATCATGGCCTGCCCGGCGATGGGCAGATAGGCTCCGCCGGCAGACGTGCCGACGGCAAGCGCTCTCTGGTAAAGCTCTTCCGCTTCATCCAGTCGAAATTGCTTCAGGCGCAGTTCCGCGAGTTCACAGAGAAGCAGTGCGGTCGCCAGCCGGCTGCCTGGAGGATGAGCGCTTGGGGCTGTCTCTCCGACAACCTGCAGGCCGCCATCAACGTCGCCCAGCGAGATGCGACAACCGGCGACGCACATGGCGGCGAAATCGCGCAAGAATATCTCCTCCACGGGCAGTATTTCCAAAGCTTCCTGGGCGCATTGTAACCCTTCTTCGATTTTGCCCTGGGAGAGAAGGATGAAGGCTTCAAGGGAGCGGGAACTTCCCGGCGGACCGTGTCCCTGGCGGCTCTGCGAGATTTGTGCGCGCACGGCGCTCAACGGCGCCCCTTGCAGCAGCAGGGCCCAGGCACGGTAAATGCCCAGTTTCGGCCGTTTCTCTATCTGCTCTTCCGCAAGACGCTGCACCCAACGCAGAAATGTTGTGGTCTCGCTGCGTAAAAGGATCTCCTGCGCGCAGCTTTCCACTGTATCTGCGGCAAACTCAGCGTCATTGGATAACAGGGCATGCCCTACAGCATCGTCGATGTACCCATGGTCAACGAACCAAACACTTGCCCGACGGTGCAGTACAGGTATGAGATCAAGAGCTTTATCCTGCAGGCGGGCCTGCAGCAAGTCAGCAAACAACCTGTGATAGCGATACCATTCCCGCTGCTCATCAAGCGGGACGATAAAGAGATTGGCCTGCTCAAGTTCTCGCAATATCCGCCGGCCGGCGGATGACGAATCGTCTCGGGGAGGGGCTGTGCGCGGCGCATCCGCCACGGAGGTCTCCCCGTCGCGCACAGCGTCGCAGAGCGACCCGGATAACCGTTCCAATATGGAAGTCTCCAACAGGAATGTCTGCAGCTCTTGGGATTCGCGCCGCAGTACCTCATCCAGCAGGTAATCCATTATATAGTGGTGGCTGCCGGAAAAGCCGTCGATAAACGCCTTTATATCCTCCTGGCCACGCAGGAAGGCGGCCGTCATCTGCAAGCCGCAGATCCAGCCTTCTGTCTTCTGCTGCAAGGTGTGGATTTCTCGCGGCGCCAGGCGCAGGCCGGCGGTGGCAGTGAAAAAGGCTTCTGCTTCTTCTTCTCGAAAACGCAGGTCTTCCAGGCGCAGTTCGTTTACTTGGCCGCGGCCGCGCAAGCGCGCGATGGGCAGCGGGGGATCTGCACGCGTGGCAATAAACACGTGCGCCTGTGGAGGGAGGTTTTCAATGAGGTAGCTTGTGAGATCGTGTATCGATTGCTCCCGGATCAGGTGGTAGTCATCGAAAACAAACACGATCGCCTTCGCCTGGCGGCCGATGTGATTGATCATCGGCACGAGCACGCGCTGTTTGAAATCCTCGACGGAAATCTGGCCTTCCATGAGCGTAGGGACATCCAGGTCCGGGGCGTAGGCATCATCCGCCAGGCGCGCAGCAGCGACCAGGTAGCTTATGAAGCGCGCCGCGTCATTATCCCCTTCGCTTATGGATAACCAGGCGGCAGGTAGATCGCTGCGCTGCAGCCAATCACTCAGCAGTGTCGTCTTGCCATATCCGGCGGGAGCAGAGATCAGCGTCACGCGGGCATTGGGCTGCAAACCGCGATCTAATTCTTCCAGAAGCCTCGTGCGCCGCACCGTTTGCGGGGGCAACGGTGGGATCTGGATCTTGGTGGTGAGAATATACTGGGTCAAAATCTGTTCCCCGGCCTCTTTATCCATCCCGCGCCGGCTCCTTCACACGCCGCCTAATCCGCTGTTATCGGCACATCCAAGGGGACCGGTCGCTTTTTGCGTTTGTCGCGGCGCGGGTAAATGCGGTAGATGACGACATCGAGAAAGCCGCCATCCTGTGTGGCGCAGTGCGTCTCTTCAAATATCTGGCCGTCGAGCGCCTGCGGGATCTTGCGGCTGGCGATGTTTTCACGATCGACCGGGTAAGCGAGGTACTTATACTGCAGGTGCGCATCCGCCCAGTCTACCAGGGCCGTGATCGCTTCCTTGCCATACCCACGGCCGTGGGCGGCAACCTTAAGCCAGATGCCCAATTCCGGCGTTCGTGGACAGCCATCTCCATGCAGACCACAACAGCCCAAGAACTCCCCCGACTCCTTATCCAAGATGACAAACTGCAAGTTCTCGCCACGCGCCATCCCTTGCAGCGCTTTGCTGACGAAGGCACGCGTCTCCGCAATGTGGCCCGGTGCCTTAGGCACCATGTAGCGCGCGACCTGCGGCGTAAAGGCGTGGAAGATCTCTTCAATATAGGGTTCTGAGATGGGCTGCAGCAGGAGGCGAACAGATTCGATCGCAACGGTCGTGCAGTCCAGATCCTGCCCGCTCTTTGCTTCAAATGGGGTCGCCGGTGCCTTTTCCCGCCTCACCGTCATCAGCACAAATTCTCCCGCTAACGAACTGCAGCCTCTTCGCCGGTTGGTCGCCGTGACAGCGGCGCCAGCGGCTACATTATAGCATAGCAAGGATCCCCTGCAGCGCAGACTGAATCTGCCGCAGCGGGATCGCCGCCAACAAGCGAAAACAGAATCTTTCCCAGCGCACCGGCCACGAGCTGTGGATCATCCCGCTCCGCATTGTGCGAGCTGTCAAGCGCATGCACGGTTACCGCGGAACCGCCGGCACGACCATTGGCGCGGCCGGCCGCCTGCAAAAGCGCCGCCGAATCCACCATCCCGTCCTTATTGCAGACGATCAAATGACTGCCCTTCAGCAGCGCGGCCAGGCGATCTTCCGTGAAGGCCAGCTGCAGGAGCTGCAGCCCCTGCTCTAGCAAGACATACGGGTCGTAGCGCGCAAAATCAACGAAGCTGCTGCCGGGATCAAGCGCGTAAGAAGCGGCCCGCAAGCGGTAGATAAGGGGCGCAAGACCGCGGAAAAGGCCGCCGGTCACGCTGTCGTAACCGGGAACACGGCCGAAAGCGCGTTTCGTCACCGCCAGCGCTCGCAGCTGGCGCATCAACCCACGCACATTTTCGTGCAAGACAAGCGCCGGAGCGGAAAGTACTTTCTGCACGCGCAGACGCTGCCCGCTCCTCTTCCCGTCCGCTTGCAGGCGCCGTAGGTTTGTCTGCGCCAGGGCCAGGCCGCCCATCGAGTGGCCGAAAGGCAGGAAATAGAGAAGCTGCTCATCTGCAAAACGGTGCCGCAGCAGCCAGCGCAAGACGCGGTCGATCACGGCCGGCTGGTTGTCGATGCTGAACGGTTCTAAATCGTGGCGATCTACTTTGCAGCCCTCTGGCATGTCATAGCCGGGATGATTAACGGTAAAGACGCGCAAACGGCAGCTGCCTTGACAAAGATCAAAGAGCAGCGGCGTTAGCAGCTCGAAATAATCCCGATCCTCGTAGGAACCGGCGGCGATTCCGGGATGGTAGCTAAGGACAACCAGCGGCAGCCGCGGATCGTCTACACACGAACGCGGCAGATGTTCGCGCACAGAGGACACCTGCCCGCGCCGCGGCGCGGGCTTGACATGTAGATGTAGTGGTGGAGAAATGCGGCATTCTGTGCGGCTGTTCATAGGATCCCCAACTGCCAAATATCGGCGAGATTATACACAGGGCGAGCGGAGGGGTAAAGAACAGAGGGCACTTGCCGTAGCGACGATTTCCCAGCTGTTGTACTCTCGCTCAAATATGCCGCGCATGAAAAAACCGGCTGTGCCTCATGGTATAATGATGAAATCAAAGTCGAGCCATCGTCCCTAGCAAGATCCACAATATCCGGGCGGCGGGTGCAGCAGTGGCTAAGAGAATATCAGTTTTCACGGCTACGATTCTTCTGATTCTAGCACCAATGATCATAGTTGCTCTCAGCAGAGCTCCGCTGGCGGCACAAGCGGGTGCTGCCCAAAGCCAGTATCTTCCGCTAACTATATCTTCCGCTGAAAAGGCACAGACAAACTGCTCAATAACCCTCATGCCCCTGGGCGACTCTATCACCCATGGATACGGCAGCAGCCGAATGGACGGCTATCGTCATGACCTATATGACATGCTGACCGGCGCAGGCTACATCGTAAATTTCGTCGGCAGCAAGAAGAGCGGTCTTGATCTGGAGTTTGACCGCGACCACGAGGGACACCCAGGAAAAGAAGCCGGCTATATTGGTGATCATGTCAAGGAATTCCTGCAAGAAAATCATCCAGACATCATCCTCCTTCATATCGGCACCAATGGGATTTGGTACAAGAGCGCCGAGACGATTGCGGCCGAAATCGATCAGACCTTAACTGAGATTTACGGGTTCGATAGCCATATCCTGGTTGTCCTGGCGCGCATCATCAATCGCACCGACGAGCAGTGGAAACAAGACAAAACCACGAGGCTCAACGAGCTTATCCAACAGCGGGCCAATGTACGCATTAAGAATGGGGATCCGCTGCTGGTTGTTGATATGGAAAACGCACTGACCTATACCGCGGTGGATGGGAATGGGGAGGAGATTTTAGTTGACATGTATGATAGGGCGCATCCCAATGACAGTGGTTACGAAAAGATAGCGATTGTCTGGAATACCTTGCTGCAAGAGTACCTGCAAGGTTACTGCGCGGTAGACCATGCACCGAAAATCACATCCTCACCACCCGGAAACGCCTACGTCAATCTGCCCTATACCTATCTTGTGGAGGTCTCAGGCAACCCTGTGCCCACCTTGTCGTTGGCCAACTCTCCAGCGGGGATGACTATAGATCCTGGCAGCGGGCTGATCACCTGGATGCCCTTGGCCGCCGGTGAGGTGGCCGTCTCCATCATAGCTGCCAACGGCGTCACGCCCACTGCGGAGCAGAATTTCATCCTCCAAGTGAACGAAGCGAGCACCTGCCCTGGGGAAACAATTGCCTATTACCATCTGGACGAATCCGAGGCTCCCTTCGCCGACGCTCAGGGCGGCCCACCCGCCGTATGCAGCTCCTGCCCGGCGCCAACCAACGGCCGAGTCAAAAAAGCGCAGCGCTTCAACGGCACCGAAAATGGCTTGAATATACTTAAAGATGAAGCCCTGTTTGATTGGGGGAGCAAAGATAGTTTCAGTATCGAATTCTGGATCCAGCGACCCGGCTCCTGCGCGGGATCTACATTCGAATATAACGAAGTTGTCGCCGGCCGCAGCGATTCGTCCGGCAATTTAGCTTGGTGGGTGGGCTTGTCCTGCCAGGATGGGGGGCGGGCACGCTTTGCCCTGCGCGATAGTGACAGCGACAACAGTGACGACGCGCATATCCTCTCCCAAACCGTCCTCACCGGCGGCAGTTGGCACCACGTAGCGGCCATACGTGATGCGCAAACGCTGGATATACGCCTATATATCGATGGCCTTCTCGAAGGGATAGCGCCAGCAGTGTTCAGCAGTGGCTTCGAATCTCCTTTCGCTGCGCTTAATATCGGTTGGCTCGATCGTTCCAACGGGTTCAATTTCGAAGGGACGATAGACGAGATAGCCTTCTTCGATAGAGCGCTCACCGACAGGGAAATACAACAACACGATGCAGCAAGCCTTCAAGGAAACTCTTATTGCCTAACCCCGAACAGCCTGGCCGGCAAACAGGCGAACCCCTAACCATTCGACTACCAGGCGCTTGATTCACAGGGAAGGCGCCGCCAGGCATTCAGCCTGCGCGATCCCCATACCGAAACGTCTTACTCGGCCGGCGGGGTGGAAGAGGCCGCCAATGAGAGGGCATCCTGCTGGCGCACGAGCAGGATCGCCGGGAAGAAGACGAGCAAGGAAAGACCGGCGCCCAGCCAATAGGGCGCCGTGGGATTCATGGCGAAGATGACGCCGGAAATGGCCGTACTGAAAATAATGGAGAGGCTGATCGTCGACTGGTAAACGCCCAGCACGCCGCCGCGCAGTTCGTCGCCGACCGTTTGCGTGGAAAGGGACTGCAGGGGAGGCATCATTAGGCCCATGCCGACGGCGAAAAGCAAAGAGCCAATGGCGCCGAAAAGCACCGTGGTCAGGGCGGCAAAGATAAACAAGGCGATCGTGCGCAGGATCAAGCCGACAATGACCAGCCGCGCTTCATCAAAGCGCTTCAATGCGGGGCGCAGCAGGAAGGACTGCGTCAGAAATTGGCCGAGGCCGACGATGGCCAGCAAAATGCTGACGCCCAGGGTAACCGCCTGCGGACTCTGCCCGGCGAAGAGCACCGCGTCGCTGTAGAGGGCGAAAGTGGCCTGCAAAAGACCCATGGCGAATTGGCCGACGAAGGCGACCGAAAGGATCAGCGCCAGCGGCGCATTGCGCAGGATATCGCCCAGGCCGATGCCGCCGCGATTATAGGTGCGATTGGCCGTGCGCTGTTCTTCGCTCAGCGTCTCGTCCAACGTGAACCAGGTCAGCAGCACAACAGCCACGGCCGCCAAGCCGGCAACGATATAGGGAACACGCGGGCCGAAAGCGGCAGCCAGGGTACCCCCCAGGATGGGGCCGATGATAAAACCAAGGCCAAAGATAGCGAAAATATAGCCCAGCGCCTCCGTACGCTTTTCACGCGGGGTCACATCGGTGATATAGGCCTGGGCAACGATGATGTTGCCGCCCGTAATGCCGTCCAAGATGCGCGCCAGGAAGAGCACGGCGACATTGGGCGCGAAAGCGAGCATAAAAAAGCTGACGGCCGTGCCAATCTGGCTGACGATCAAGATCGGCACACGGCCGTATTTATCGGAGAGACGCCCCAGGTAAGGGCCCGCCAAGAACTGGGCGCCAAAGAAAGCGGTGTTCAGCAGCGTGATGATCTCCGGCGTCATCGCGAATTCCTCTTTGGCATAAAGAGGCAGGATGGGCAGAATCATCGCCGCGCCCAGCATCTGCACGAAGACGATGAGCAGGATGGTCAGCAGTCGTTTATCTATCTGGCGGATGCGGTTCATGGAAATTCCATAGTGAAAAGAATCAGCCAGGCACTGTCGCCTGGCTCAACGCCGGGCCAGGCAAGATCGCCAGCCCTGGCGCCAAGTAATGGTACGGCAGTTGTCGCCGTGCGGCAACAAGAAGAATGATGGCCAACACGCAGAAGGGCATACAAGGGCCATTAAGCGCAGCGCACAGCAACACCGGCCCGTTCTCTGCAGATACCATTCCACAGAATAACGGGCCGGCAAGGTCGGATGATCAAATTGGGCGAGTGAACCACTCACTCAGAAAACAGATTGAGCAGCAATATTATTCCCTGGAAATGATAGGCACAAACAGCGGATTGTTGAGAATGACTTCTACACTGTCCGGCTCCACGTCCTTATCTATCGTGCCGTCACCGTCTTCGTCAATCTCCATCAAATACACGTCCGTTGTCGCATCTACCTGGCCCTTAGCTACCGACTCCACGGGAATGCCCCGGTAGCGGATACCATGTGTCACCTGATTATTCTTGTTGAACCCTACAGTCATATCAAAAAGATTCTTATCATAGGCGTAAATCTCAATCAGCGAAGTTCCATCAGACGGATAAATGACGATTAACTGTCCACCAGGACCCTTAACCAGCTTGCCATCCCCAATCTCCAAGATCGGAATCCCCTTGTTGTCAAAGCCTATCTTCTTCCCCGACATGTCCGTGATCAACGGGTACACCGTCGAATTCACATGGATCGTATTCAGGTCTATGCCAAGTTCATTGGCTCGCTGGTTACGCTTGATCCAGTAATACTCCTCTACAAACGGGTCACACTGCGGCTCAACAACAAACTTATTGAAGACATCAACCGTCGTCTCCGAGACAATCTTCCATTCCGACATTCCCGACACCGGTGAGGTATCGCCGATCTTCTTTTCCGTCAATACCTGGAAATCGGTGAACAGATCCCAGGCCCGGCCAATATCCCCCTTATTAATGGCACTGTTCACGCGATCAAAGGTTACTACATGATCAGTAGATATCTCGTAGACACTCTTATCAGGGACATCATAGAACAAGACATCCGAAAGCGCCTTGTCCGTGGGTATCGACAAACAGGTAAAGATATCTTTCGATGGCGCCTGTACCAGCGGCGTGATTACGACCCCATTATTACCCGTGCCGATTTCCTTATCCACGGGCCTGAAGGCAATTTCAACACGATCTGTCTCCACGCTGACCACATAGAAAGAGACGCTCTTCTTCATTGCTGCCCCGGGCTCCAGAGTGACAAGGTCCTTTTCCTTGAACTTATAGACAAAGTAGCTGCCCGTCTGGCTGTTCTTGAGCTTAATATCTATTGTATATACGCCTGAATCCGGCACATACTTCCCGCTGCCCACGTTCTTGATAATTAGGTCAACAACGACCTTGTCCTCAATCACCTTGGGCTGCTGTGGGCTGAACTTCTCCACACTTACGGCGAAGTCCACCTCCCCAGTTGGCGGGGGATCAACAGTTGTGCATTTGCTGCCGCTCCAGGCACTTTCGCCGGAGGAGTTCTTGGCACGCACCTGGTAGCACCACTGCCCTGCAGCCTGGTTGCTTAGGTTCTTGTTCGTTCCTGAACCATCGTAGATCTCCTTCCAGCTGCCGCTGCCCAATCGCTCCTGCAGCTCATACCCCGTCGCTCCGGAAGCGCTTTCATCACTCCAGGAGACGGTGTAGCTGCCATCCTTGTCATTGTTGGCGATCTCGTCCAGCTTGGGTACGTCTGGGAGCGGATCTTCCACCGTGGTGCACTCGATACTGCTCCAGCCGCTCGTGCCCGCCGAATTCTTGGCGCGCACACGGTAGCACCAGTTGCCGGCATCCTGGTTGCTCAGGTTCTTGCTCGTTCCTGAACCATCGTAGATCTCCTTCCAGCTGCCGCTGCCCAATCGCTCCTGCAGCTCATACCCCGTCGCTCCGGAGGCGCTTTCATCACTCCAGGAGACGGTGTAGCTGCCATCCTTGTCATTGTTGGCGATCTCGTCCAGCTTGGGTACGTCTGGGAGCGGATCTTCCACCGTGGTGCACTCGATACTGCTCCAGCCGCTCGTGCCCGCCGAATTCTTGGCGCGCACACGGTAGCACCAGTTGCCGGCATCCTGGTTGCTCAGGTTCTTGCTCGTTCCTGAACCATCGTAGATCTTCTTCCAGCTGCCGCTGCCCAATCGCTCCTGCAGCTCATACCCCGTCGCTCCGGAAGCGCTTTCATCACTCCAGGAGACGGTGTAATTGCCATCCTTGTCATTGTTGGCGATCTCGTCCAGCTTGGGTACGTCTGGGAGAGGATCTTCCACCGTGGTGCACTCGATACTGCTCCAGCCGCTCGTGCCCGCCGAATTCTTGGCGCGCACACGGTAGCACCAGTTGCCGGCATCCTGGTTGCTGAGGTTCTTGCTCGTTCCTGAACCATCGTAGATCTTCTTCCAGCTGCCGCTGCCCAATCGCTCCTGCAGCTCATACCCCGTCGCTCCGGAAGCGCTTTCATCACTCCAGGAGACGGTGTAGCTGCCATCCTTGTCATTGTTGGCGATCTCGTCCAACTTGGGTACGTCCGGCACTGACCACTGGATTACCCGAAAGCTCAATATAGTCAAAAACAGTATTGCCTGTTAAACTATCTGCGGGCCCGGTTCGCCCCCCAAACTTCAGCGTTACACTTTTCCCCGCATATTTGGATACATCAACAGTTGCTTTCTTCCAGCCACTGTTGTTGTTGGACTTCGTCATATTCTTTTTCCAAATAGTGGCATCATCAATTCTTACATAAGCATAGTCATCCCCCGCAGGAGACTCAGCACTAACGCGATTCATGATATAGTAAAAACTCAGCTCAGTTCCCGTTACTGAGATCTGCTGACTCGCACTATTGGTATTTGGTGTACTTCCACAATAGCCACCTGCCCAAAAATACTTGCTGCCATGCTTAGGATTCGGCCAAAACTGGGACCAGGCGCCAATCCAATTCGTACATCCTTCGCCTGCTACACTAGTACTCTGCTTCCAAGAAGACGGGCTTTTCTCGAAACTACCGTCATTAATGAGGGCTTGCACAGCTAGGTTCGATGTCAGCAAGAGGGAAATACTCACGACAACGATCTCTGTTATCCCAGGCGAGACGGTATGTCCACCACCATGTCGCTCAGGAGTCACTGTCAAATCCTGCTGCTCCAACTGGATAGTTCCAGCATGGGCTGGACTGAGAATAAATAGAGAAGCAAGATCAAGAATAATGCTAGGGATAATACCTTACTTGTCAAACCAAACTGCTTCATATTGTTCCTCCTTGCACCGGCTCATGCGAAACGCGATTCGCCCAAATACTTGAACTGTTTCGTAGGCCTTGCTCAAGGGCCCACAACGCTTGATGCCTTTAATTCTCTATGCAATCAGCTGCGCATGTCCAGTGCCAAATGTCATAAATAATAGTGACTATTGTCAGGTGTAGTCGCAATCGACCCGATTAGTCTGCCCATGTCGGGCTTAATCACCGCCGCCACCCGACTGTACAAATCTCTTTCGTAGAAATGAGCAGCTATGACAATTTAGGCGAACGCAAACTGATCAACTTCTTGCCTAGGTTCGGATAGCCTAGTAGCATTGGCATGAAGGACGCGAAAATGAGCGGTGAGGCACAGGGCAGCAACTGGCGTGCGCGGCTGCGGCTGCGCGGTGGTGCGAACCAGGCTGAAAATAATCAGTTCGGCACGCTGTCCGGCGTCTTTGTGCCCACCATCCTCACCATCCTGGGCGCGATCATGTACCTGCGCCTGGGCTGGGTCACGGGCAATGCCGGCCTCCTCGGCGCCCTGTTGATCATTGTCCTCGCCCATCTAATCACCCTAACCACCGGATTGGCCGTCTCTTCCGTGGCCACGAACACGCGCGTCGGCGCCGGCGGCGCTTTCGCCATCATCTCCCAATCGTTGGGCATCGAGATTGGCGGCAGCGTGGGCGTGCCTCTCTTTCTCGCCCAGGGCGTCTCCGTCTCCCTCTATATCCTTGCTTTTTCCGAAGCCGTGGTCAGCCTCCTGCCTCCGGGGAGCGGCATCAGTCTATGGATGATCTCCGTTGTCGCCTTCGCCCTCGTTTTCCTCATCGCCTACATCAGCGCCCATTTCGCCGCGCGCATTCAATTTCTAATCCTGCTGGGCATCATCATCTCCCTGATCTCTATTTTTCTCGGCGGCGTCGCCCTGGCCAGAGAGGGCGCCCTGGTTGAGTCGCCCGTTCTTTGGGGTCCTTTCAGCGAAGCGACTTTCTGGACCACCTTCGCCATCTTCTTTCCCGCTGTGACCGGGATCATGACCGGCATCAGCATGAGCGGTTCGCTGCGCGATCCGCGCCGCAATATTCCCCTGGGCACCATGGGCGCCATCCTTGTCGGCTTCGTCGTCTATATCGCCCTCACCTTCTGGCTGGTTAATGTGGCCACACAGCAAGAGCTGCTCATTAACTCGACCGTCATGGTCGACAAGGCGTTGTGGGGCTGGGCGGTCTACGTGGGCATGCTCGGCGCTACCTTCTCTTCGGCATTGGGGTCGCTGGTGGCCGCGCCGCGCGTGCTGCAGGCGTTGGCCAGCAAGCGGGTCGCGCCCATGAGCGATTTTTTGGCGCGCGAAGCCGCCAACGGGGAGCCGCGCAACGCCTCAGTGGCCACGGCCGTACTGGCTTTCGTCGCCCTGCTCTGGGCCCTCTCCGCCGGCGGCATCAACGCCGTCGCCCAGGTAATTACCATGTTCTTTTTGATCACCTACGGCATGCTCAACCTGGTCGTCCTCCTGGAACAACAGTTGAAAATGGTCAGCTTCCGGCCCATGCTGAGCATTCCGCGGCTGGTGCCTTTGACCGGCCTGATCGGCTGCATCGTCATCATGGCCCTCATTGCGCCCCTCTTCAGCCTCATCGCCGCAGTTCTTGTCTTCGCTCTCTACATCGTCTTGTCGCGCCGCAGCCTGGTCGACGATCGCAATGATATCCGCAGCGGCCTCTTCTTCACCCTGGCCGAATGGGCCGCGATCCAGGCCAGCCGTATGCCGTCCGCGCCGCAGCGCACCTGGAAACCGGTCGTGTTGGCCCCCGTCAACCAGACAAGCGCCTTGCGCGGCGCCTACCGTTTCCTGTGGGCCCTGACCTGGCCGCAGGGCGGTGTCTACGCCATGGGCATCTACGCCTCCGCAGAAGAGGCGCAGCAGCTGCGGGAGCTGGAGCTGCTGGCCGAAGCCTTCGTCAATGACGGCATTACGGCCAGCGCAACCCTCTTGGAAGAGGAGGATTTCGTCAACGGCGTGCGCGCTTCGACGCAGGTGCTGCGCAAGACCTTCTTCCGGCCCAATATCCTCTTCCTGCACCTCTGGCAGGACAGCGATCTTGACCGCCTGCAGGCGCTGGTCGACAAAACGGCCGCCTACAGCATGGGCATCCTCCTGCTCTATCACCATGCGATCAAAGGCATGGGGCGCGAGCAGATGATCAATGTCTGGGTTTCTAACCAGGGGCCGGAGTGGACGCTGGACCTGGACCTGAGCAACCTTGATCTGGCGCTGCTGGTCGCCCACCAGCTGGCGCAAAATTGGCACGGCCGCATCAATCTCTGCATGGCCGTCGATGATGTAGAAACGCAGGCGCAGGCGCAAAGCTATCTTGAACAACTGAGCAGCTTGATCCGCCTGCCACGGGGCACCCGCTTCGAGGTCGTTATCCAGCCCTTTAACGAAGCGATCAAAACGGCGCCGGCGGCGGACCTCAACATCTTCGGCCTGGCCCACGAACCCGATCTGCATGCCATACTCAGCCTGGCGACGGCGATCGACACCTCCTGTGTCTTCGTTCGCGACTCCGGCGAAGAGAGCGCCATGGCCTAGAGATTGCAGATTTGGGATGTCGCCGGCGCGGGTCGAGGCATCCTTACTTTGCTAGAACTGCGTGTACTATCTGACGCAGCCGATGTACATGATGTACATAAGGAAACAACGATGAATAAAGAACAGTACCAACACACGGCCGTTAATGACCTCAGCGCCCTGGTCGACGAGGCGCCGCAGGATTCGATCGTCAGCCGCACCGTCTTCAAAGATGAGGATGCGCGCGTGATCCTCTTCGTCTTCGCGCCGGGAGAGAAGCTGTCCGAGCACACCAGCTCTTACCCGGCCATCCTCCATTTTCTGGCAGGCGAGGCGGCGCTGACATTGGGCGAAAAGAAGATGGACGCCCAGCCGGGCACCTGGGTACATATGGCCGCCAACCTGCCGCACAGCGTGGAAGCGCGGACGGAAGTGCGCATGCTGCTGACCATGATCACGAAAAGTCAATAATCAACTTATATCTATCAACTGTGCACAGCGAACGATCCAATCCTATATCCACGATCCGCAGTCCGCGATATAGGCGCGGCTGGTTTGCCGCCCTGGCTGTCTTCATCCTCGCCGGCCTGACCGGCGCCTTCATCCGCTTCAGCCTCATCTACGGCTTTCCCTGGGGGCTGCAGTACGCCAATGTGCGCCATGCGCACTCGCACCTGATGTATTTCGGCTGGGTAACGCCGGCCCTGATGGCCTTGATCGCCGCGCAGCTGCCGGCGGTAAGCGGCCGTCCCCTCTCCCCGCGCTTCAAAGGACCCATCCTCGCCGCCCTTAGCGGCGGGCTGCTGGCCTATATTCCTTTCCTGCTCTACGGCTACGCGCCGGCCGCTCTGGGCGGGCGGCAAATCCCTCTCTCCGTCATCGCCGCCGGCTTCAATGTCATCAGCTGGTACTGGTTTATCTGGCGCTACCGGCAGGAGACGCGCGGGCAGGCGCGCAATTACCCGCTGCAGCTGTGGGACGGCGCGCTCGCTTTCCTCGTCTTCGCTTCGCTGGGCGCCTGGGGATTGGCGATCATCACACGCCTGGATATCCAGGACCCCTTCTGGTCCCTGGCCATGACGCACATCTTCCTGGACACCTTCTCGTACGGCTGGTTTATTCTTGGCGTCCTCGGCCTCGCCTATGTACCGCGCCCGCAGCTGGCCGGCAGTCAAACGGCGCGCTGGAGCATCAACCTAGTCGTTATCGGCATGCCCGTTGTTTTCCTGCTGGGCGTCCCCCTGCACGTCGTTCCCCCCTCTGCACGCTGGCTGGGCGCGGCCGGCGCGCTGCTGGTGGCGGCCGGCCTGCTGGGGCATTGTTGGGTGCTCTGGGGCAGTGAAAACTGGAAACCGATGACGGGTAACTGGACAAGGTGGCGGCTGCCGCTGTTTTTCCTGGCCCTGACGGCCGTCACCCTGGTCGCCACCGGCGTGCCGGCGGTGGCCCGCTGGGCGGCCGTGAGCGGCGTGCGCGTGCTGCATCTACATTGGATGCTCCTAGGTTTCGTCACCCTCGGCCTGGTGACCGCAGCGCAGGAGACGTGGGGACGCACGGCCGTCGCCGGCGGGCGCTGGATGGCGGTCACCATTGTCATGCTGATCCTCAGCCTCATCCCCCTGACAACCCTCTGGCCGGCGGCGCTGCGCGGCGATTGGACGCGTTATTTTGCGGCCGTCGCCGCCTTAGGCCCGGCCGTCGCCGCCCTGGTCATGATAATCAAATCAGAATCACCCAGTCCAGTTGAAAACATATAAGGGCATGGTATATTGAATTGACACGTGAGCAGACCTCAACCAATGTTAGGAGGTAGTGATGCACAGTAAGAACGTGGTTTTCCTTTTCATAACGCTTGTGATTCTATTGGCAGCAGCGGGCTGTTCGGCGGCAGGCGAGCCGGCCCAGCTGGCCAATCCCGCCTCCGTCTACTGCGGAGAGCAAGGCGGCAGCTTAGACATTCGCCAGGAAGAAGATGGCGGCGAAGTTGGCTACTGCCAGTTCGACGACGGCAGCGAATGCGAAGAGTGGGCCTATTTCCGCGGGGACTGTTCGCCCGGCGAATTCCCTACTTCAACACAAATGGCCAACCCCGCCTCCGTCTACTGCGGCGAGCAGGGCGGCACCCTGGAAATTCGCGAGCATGAAGACGGCGGCCAATACGGCATGTGTCTCTTTGATGACGGCAGCGAATGCGAAGAGTGGGCCTACTTCCGCGGCGAATGCGCCCCTGGCGAGTAGCCAGTTCCCGGTTTCTGGTTTTCTATTAGCCTCGCGGTTTTTTGGCCCGCTTGTGCGCGCGGCGCATCTGCTTGACCTGGAACTCCTGCGGCGGCTCCCCTTCAGGGGGATAACGCAGGCTGTACTGCCCCTCGGCATCGACATCCCAGGCGGAGTAATTGTCCTCCAGCGCGTCTTCGAGCATCTGCACCAGCTGCTCTCTATAGTGCGCGTCCTCAATCGGCGTGATCAGCTCCACCCGGGTCTTTAGATTTCGCGTGCGCCAATCGGCGCTGCCGATCAAGATCTGCGCGTCGCCGTTATTGCGGAAATAATAGACGCGGTCATGCTCCAGGTAACGGCCGAGGATGCTGACGATGCGTATGTTTTCGCTGTACCCGGGCAGACCGGGACGCAGCATCGTGTGGCCGCGTAGGATCAGGTCAATCTGCACGCCCGCCTGCGCTGCCTGGTAAAGCCGGCGAATGATCCCTCTATCGTCCAGGGCATTCAGTTTGGCCACGATACGGCCGTTGCCATGCCGCTCCTGGTGGGCCATTTCCTGTTCAATAAGTTCATAAAAAGGCACGCGCATATGCTGCGGGGCCACCAGCACCTTCTCATATTCCTGATCCGGTGCGAAACCGGTCAGCGAATGGAACAAGTTAACCACATCACGGCCAATTTCGGGATCGGACGTCATCAACCCCAGGTCGGTGTACAGCCGCGCCGTATCTGAATTGTAGTTGCCGGTGCCGATATGGCAGTAGGTGCGGATGCCGTCACTGTCCTGGCGCACGATCAGCGTCGTTTTGGCATGCGTCTTCAAACCCACCAGGCCGTAGGCGACATGCACACCCGAATTCTCAAGCGCGCGCCCCCATTCAATATTGTTCGCCTCATCAAATCGCGCTTTCACTTCCACCAGGACGGCCACCTGCTTGCCGCTCTCACCAGCGCGCATCAGTGCCTTCATAATCGGCGAGTCGTCTGATGTGCGGTACAAGGTCTGCTTAATCGCCAGCACGCGATCGTCGGCCGCCGCCTCTTCCAGCAGCCGCTGCACGCTCATGCCAAAGGAATCGTAAGGATGGTGCACCACCAGATCGCCCTGGCGAATGATGGCGAAGATATCCTTCGTCTCCTTGCTTTCCCCCTCATGCTGCAGCTCGTAAGGAACGGCCGGTTCGAACGGCTCATAACGAAACGCGGGCATATTCAGGCCGGCAATCTCAAAACAGCCAGTGAGGTCGAGCAGGCCGTCGACCTCAATCAGATCGGTCGCCGACAGATCCAGTTCGCGCATTAACAGGCGGCGGTCATAGTCGGGCATACCGGAGGCGATCTCGAGGCGCACGACAGGCGCAAAGCGGCGCTCACGCAGCTCTTCGGAAATCATCGAAAGAAGATCATCGGCCACTTCTTCATCGCGGCTCACATCCGCATTCCGCGTAATGCGAAAAGGATGGACGCTGATCACCTGCATGCCCGGGAAAAGTTCATGCACATGGCGGGCGATCAGCTGTTCCACGGGCAGCAGGCGCAGCACGCCCCCTTCTCCGCTGGTGGGGACCGCGATCCAGCGCCGCGTGGGTATCTTCAGGCGCACGAAATGGGTGGTGCCCTGTCGAGGATGCTCCAAGAGTACGGCCAGGGAAAGGCTGAGGTTGGAGATAAAGGGGAATGGGTGGCCGGGATCCACGGTCAGCGGCGTCAGGATAGGGAAGATCTCCTGGCGGAAGTGCGCGTGCAGCGCCTCCTGCTGCTCCACGGTGAGATCCTCGTAGTCACAGATATCGGTCGCCGCCTGCTCGCGCAGCGTGGGACGCAGGACGGATTCCCAGGAGGCCGTCATCGTCTGGTGCATGAGCAGCGCCGCTTCACGCAGCAGCACCAGCTGTTCTTCCGGCGTGCGGCCGTCTACAGAAAGCTCGCGCACGCCTGCCGCCTGCTGGCTCTTCAAGCCTCCAATGCGCTTCTGCGTAAACTCGTCGAGGTTGCTGGCCGTGATCGCCACAAACTTCACGCGCTCCAGCAGCGGGATACGCCCATCCATCGCCAGATGCAGCACGCGCCAATTAAAATCAATCCAGCTCAGCTCCTTATTGAAGTAGAGCACAGGATCTTTCAAGTCCGCCCCTTGCGGCACAGGCCGCGGCCTGACCGCTTTGGGTAAGACAAAAAGCGCCTCTTCCGTCATTTCCTGGCCATTTCCGGAAGGCGTGCCCGTTTGCGGCAGCGCTGACGCGAGCTGCACAATCTCCTCGGCTGTCTCTGCTGCGCGGGAACTAGCTGCTGTGCTCATATGTGGCTCCATTCACCGGTATAAAAACGGGTAACAAGCTGCCAAGTGACCTACATTATACACGACTGATTATACACGACTGTGTCCACCACACCGCATCCGGTTCACAGGCGCTAAATGACTTCCCTTCGCCCAGATTTCATGCAATACTAAAGGGAGCGAGGGGCACGATATGGGCGGTAGAGTAAGCGTCCGGCAGGCTGACCGTCTGACCGGCTGCAGACGGGAGTACGATGAGCAAGAACAACCAAAACGAAAAATATGAAAAAGAAGAAGAAAAAAACGAGAAGGAGCGCAGCAGTGAGGAAGAAAAGTCGCTTGACGAAAAGTACCGGCGAGATTCGCTGGGCACCATCGTCTGGGCGCTTATCTTGATCTGGGCCGGCTTCGTCTTTCTGGCCGGCAACATGGGCATCCTCGATGCCTTCAGTGAACTCCTGGCCGGCATCGGGCTGCAAACGGCTGAACTCCCCTTCAAGCTGCCGTTTCTCAATCTCAATGCCTGGTCGCTGATCTTCACCGGCGCGGGCATCCTGCTGCTCTCGGAAGTCGTCATCCGCCTGCTTTTCCCCGCCTACCGCAAGCCGGTGGTGGGCACGGCGATCCTCGCCGTCGTCGCCCTGGGCCTGGGCCTGGGCGCCTGGGGGCTGATCCTACCCCTGGCCCTGATCGTTGCCGGCCTGGCCATTCTCCTGGGCGCCTTCTTTCGCCCTAAATAGGCCTATTGGTAGGCCCAGGCAGGCGATCTGTCAAAGTGCGGCTCGAAACATGGGTAAATTATGTTATAATACGCTCTCTAACCACTCGCTAAAAGTAGTTCAGGAGAGCAAAATGACGTATGAAAAAGCTGTCAAGGCATTGATTGACGCCAAATTGATGAGCGCGGACAAGACGGAGGCAGCGCTTGCCGCCTTGGAAGATCATTCGGTTGAATTTACCTATCCCGACTGGGCGGAGGCCCTGGCCAAAGCGGGCGTGATCGCCAGCCTGGACACGGAGAAGGCGGCGAAAGTCATGATGGAGGCGGGCAAAAAGGAAGCGGACGAGGGCGGCGACGATTACGAGGAAGCGCTGCGCAACGCGGGAATTCTCTGAGTCCCGCGCTGCAAACTAAAGACGGCCGAGATTGAACGTCATAAACTCGCCCCACATATAATTGAGCGGCGTCCACCAGCGGTCGCGGCCGATACAACGGAAATAGGGCGGCGTGAAAGCGCGGATCACGTCGCCTATCTGGTAGCGCGGCAGCACGATCGTCGAGACCACCAGTTTGCCCATCTCGCCGGGCTGCATTTCATGCAGCATCTTGATCCCCGAGCGCGTCAGCACCTCGAAGAAGAAAAGATCATAATTAGGCACCCACGCCTTCTTCTCATCCCGCTGCTGGCCGAACATCCCCTCCGTGGCCCCATATATCTCGCGAATGAGCACACGGCCGTAAAGCGCCCCCAGCGCCTCACGGTGGGTCGTATTGATGCCCGGCGTGCTGCCCAGGGTCATGATCTGCGGCTCCCACAAATCGCGCGGGTAGACCCCGTGCCGCTTGCGCAAGTAACGGCCGAAAGAGAGCGCCGTCGGCAAGACGCCGCCGACAAGGGTCACATCTTCCCCGCGGCAGCGATCCAGCGCCAATTCAAAACGGCGCTCCCAGGCACTCAGCTCCGTCGTGCCGCCTAGGGCGTCGATCTCCTCCTGGCTGGGCAGCGAGCGAATGGGCGTCATCTGCGATACATAGCGGGCATAGATGCCGGAGCTGTAGCCGTAGCTGATCTCGCGCTCGCCGGCAGCGACCGTGCCCACGATCGAGGGAAAATTCAGATTGAGATTGATCCCCTCAAAGAGGTCGAAGCGCTCACTCGCCAGGACATAATTCATCATCGCCCGCCCGGCGCTGATTCGCTGGCGCAGGTCCGTTTCCGTCATGGGAATAAACTTCGACTCCCCCTTCGTCGTCCCCCGCGTAATCGCCCAACCGACAGGTTCTTCATAGAGCAGGACCTCCGTTTCCCCGGCCATGACCAGGTCGATCAGCGGTTTATATTCCTCGTAGGTGCGAATGGGAAAAGCGCGGCGGTATGCTTCAATGCTGTCAACCGCGGCCGCCCCCTGCTCCTGGCCGTACTCCGTCTGCGCGTATCCATGCAGCAAAGAAGTGAGTACACGCTCCTGTGCCGCGGCCGGATCGGCGACAGCCTCATGCCACGGCTGCAGCATTGCCGCCAGCATCTGTTTGCCGGCCTGGGGATCGATGGACATAGCGTCTCCCATGAAAACAATCAATAATCAACGATCAAGGAACTGATGGCAATTGGCTGTTGATTGTTCCTTAACCAAAAACCGTTTCTAGAAAGCGGGGAATCAACTCCTCCGTCTCCGGGCTGGGCAGGAAGCCGTCAAGCAGCGCCTTTAGCTGCGGCGGCTCATACAACTCAGCATAGACATGCTTATAGCGTCCGAAACGCAGCAAATTGTCGTCAACGGTCAGCTCGGGATGGAACTGGGTAGCCCAAATCGGCTTACCGGGAATGCGCAGGGCCTGGAAAGGGGCGCGCTCGCTGGCCGCCAAATTGAGCACGCCGCGCGGCAGGCGGGTGGCGCGATCTTTATGTCCCAGCTGGGCCATGAAGGTGTCGGGCAGATAGCCGAACAGTTCATCGGCACGGCCGTCCGCGGACGGGGCCAACTCGAACGCCCCCACCTCCATACATTCCGGCGCGTAGGCAATTTGGCCGCCCAACGCCTGCACCATGAGGTGGAAACCATAACAGGAAGCAAAGGTGGGATGGCCGACCGTCACCACTTCCGCCAGCACAGCCATCGTGGCGAACTCATTCGGTAAATTGTGCTTGGAAACGGAATAAGCGCCGCTGCCGCCAATCATCAAAGCATCATAACGCCGTATCTCCGCCAGCGCCGGCGTCCGCTGCAAGAGATCAAAGGGCACGATCTGCTCCAGTTCCAAACCGGCGCGATCGGCAAATGATTGGCGTTCTTCATGACGCGCCAGGTCATCCACATGGCGCGCCTGCAAAAGCAAAATCTTCAAGTTCTCTTTGCTTCATTCCACTCTCTACCAAGGCTAAAGCGGACGATTCTACCTGAAGACCCTACCCTAAACCTCCGCGGTCTTGGACAGAACGAACGGCGCAGCCTTATTCACAAAGAAAAAAGCGCCAGAG
>CAWAPO010000003.1:0-153989 GCA_963783985.1 uncultured Chloroflexia bacterium
CCAGCAGAAACATCGTAAGCAGCGCCTGGATGCCGCGCTAAAGCAGTTTCAAGAAGAATACGATCTGATTATCCTGGACTGCCCGCCCACGATCAATATCGTGGCCGAGAATATCTTCTACGCTTCCGATCGGCTCCTGGTCCCCCTTATCCCAACTACTCTTTCGGTGCGTGCTCATGAGCAGTTGTTGGCTTTTCTAGACATTGAGGGGAAGAACAGCGGCCGGGTGTCCGCCTTTTTCTCCATGGTCGATGGCCGCAAGAAACTGCATCGCCAGACCATGACTTTGCTCCAGACCCAGTTCCACGGCATTATGCAAAGCTATATCCCATACCTGTCGCAGATCGAGCAGATGGGGCAATACCGCGAACCGGTACCAGCCTTCGCGCCTCTATCCAGAGCCGCGCGTTGTTACCGGGACCTTTGGAAGGAAATTCAACAGGAGGTGTTGGATGATCCCTAGCGTGTGTGGATAGCCCTTTCGGTCGAAGATGGAAACTGATTGAATTCAATCAAGGAGAGTAAGATGTCTAAGGACAGCAAAAAGATGAAGGCTAAGAAGTTCGACAAGGAACTGGAGAAACTCCAGGGCGAACTGGTCAAAATGCAGGAATGGGTGGTTGACAGCGGGGCCAAAGTTTGCGTTGTTTTCGAGGGGCGTGATACGGCGGGCAAAGGAGGGGTGATCGAGCGTACACCGAGCGCACCAGCCCGCGTGTCTTCCGTCATGTGGCTTTGCCTGCACCGACAGAACGGCAGAAGTCACAGATGTATTTCCAACGGTATATGCCTTACCTGCCTGCGGCCGGTGAGGTGACGATCTTCGACCGCAGTTGGTACAACAGGGCCGGTGTAGAACGGGTGATGGGTTTTGCCACACCTGAGGAAGTTGACTATTTTCTAAAATATGCCCCGGCGGTGGAACGGTCCATCATTCACTCAGGGATCATACTGATCAAGTATTGGCTGGAAGTGAGTATGGAGAACCAGGAGGCGCGTCTGAAAGCAAGGCAGGAGGACCCGCGCAAAGTCTGGAAACTCAGCCCAATGGATCTAAAAAGCTACACCCACTGGTACGATTACTCACGCGCGCGTGATGATATGTTTGCGGCGACGGACACAGCCGATTCGCCCTGGTTTGTGGTCGACGGCAACGACAAGCGCCGGGCGCGCCTGAACCTCATTTCGCACCTATTGAACCAGATCCCCTATGAAAGTGCGCCACGGGAGGCGGTCAAGTTCCCCAAACGCCAGGGGAAGGGTGATTATGTAGAGCCTGACTACCCCTATCGGGTCGTCCCGGAGATATTCTAATGGCGTCCATATTGGTCCCGCGCGATGCGTTAAAGTGGGCCGATCCTTTTTTCGTTTAGTTAGCAAAAGGAAAAGCGAATGGCAGACGTAACTCAAGAACAACAACTTTGGTATGCGATGACGCCGGACGAGGTTGCGCAGCAGCTGCAGGTCGATCCGGCCAAAGGGCTGAGCGCAGCCGAGGCGCAGCAGCGCCTGCAGCAGTACGGCCCGAATGAACTTGTCGATAAAAAGAAGGAATCTGGTTGGCATGCTTTCCTGCGCCAGTACCAGGACTTCATGCAGCTCATCCTCCTGGGGGCGGCCGTTATCAACCAGATTTTCGTCGGTGAATGGAGCACGACAATTGTTCTGGTTCTATTGACGATCTTCAACGCTTTTCTTGGCTTGCGCGGCGAGGCCAAGGCAGCGGCAAGTTTGGCGGCGTTGGCAGGGACAATGAAGGATATCACCACAGTGCGCCGGGAAGGCAGATCCCAGGAAATCGATGTATCCGACGTGGTGCCGGGCGACATTGTACTGATGGAAGCGGGTGATCGTGTCCCTGCGGACGGCCGTCTGTCGCTGACGGCCACGCTTGAGATCGAGGAATCCGCGCTCACCGGTGAAAGCGTAGCCTCACCAAAAAACACTGAGGCTGTCACCAATCCCGATGCCGCCCTGGGCGATCGCCATGACATGGGGTTCATGAACACCAATGTCACCCGCGGGCGCGGCGAGATGATCGTCACGACCACGGGCATGGCCACGGAGATGGGTAATATCGCCGATCTGCTCAACAAGACCGAAGCCGACAAGACACCGCTGCAGAAGCAGCTCGACCGCTTGACGATCATAATAGCTGCATTGGCGGGCCTGGCATTCATTCTCATGGTAATTCTTGGTCTTCGAAATGGCCAGGAATTGGACCAGATATTTGTCGCCGGCGTAGCCTTAGCGGTCGCCGCCATTCCCACCGGCCTACCAGCAGTGGTCACCACCATGTATTCAATGGGCGCGCGCGAACTGGCCGACCAAGGCGCCATCGTTAAGCGCCTGCCGTCGGTGGAAACGCTGGGCTCAGTTTCGGCGATCTGCTCCGACAAGACCGGCACCCTGACCATGAATCAGATGACGGTAACCGGGATCAGCACAGCGGCGCACCGCTATTCCGTAACCGGCGAGGGCTACGATTTTGATGGCCAGGTGCAGTTGACGGAAGGCGACGCGGAACCGAATCTTGACTATGTGATGTATGCCTGTGCGCTCTGCAATGACTCAGATATTCAGAACGGTGAAGTGATTGGCGACCCGACTGAAGGTGCATTGTACGTACTGGCGCAGAAGGGTGGCATCAATGTCGAGGCATTCCGCGCAAATTACCCACGCATTGCCGAATTGCCTTTTGACTCTGATTACAAGTTCATGGCCACCTTCCATAAGATGAACTCCAAAGATGGCAAGCCAATCGTTCGCGGCTATATCAAGGGCGCTCCTGACGTGATCGTAGATCGATCAAGTACAGCCCGGATGTCCGGAGATAAGAGGGAACTGCTGACTGATGAGATGCGCCAGAAAGTAATGGACGAGAATGGGCGGATCGCCGGCCAAGGTTTGCGGGTTCTGGCTTTCGCTCAGGTTGAATACCCTGAGGACTCGTTTAATCCGGGCGCTGACATGATGTCTCTGATGCATGATCTGGAACTGACGGCATTGGTTGCCGAGGTTGACCCGCCACGCGCGGAGGCCAAAGCGGCGATCGAAAAATGTCACAGCGCCGGTATTCAGGTGCGGATGATCACGGGCGACTATGCTGTGACCGCCGCGACCATTGGCCGCGAACTGGGCATCGAGGGCAGGGCACTTAGCGGCGCAGAATTCGCTGCTATTCCGGACGAACAGTTGAAACAGCAACTGGACCAGATCGGCGTGGTGGCCCGCGTGGCGCCGGAGGACAAGGTTCGCCTGGTGACGCTGCTGCAAGAAGAGGAAAACATCGTGGCCATGACCGGCGACGGCGTTAACGACGCGCCGGCGCTGAAGAAGGCCGATATCGGCGTGGCCATGGGCATCACCGGCACTGAGGTCTCAAAAGGCGCAGCGGTAATGATCCTGACTGACGATAACTTCGCGACCATCGTCAAGGCGGTGGAATACGGCCGTCACATCTACAATAACCTGTTCAACTTTGTCCGCTTCCAAATGGAGCAGTTGGTAGCATTCATCGCCAGCTACCTCCTGGCCGCATTCTTCTTCGTCCTAGGCGGCGCACCTTTTGCGGCGCTCGTCGTTCTGTTCCTGAACTTCCTTGTTACAGTACCGGTGGCTATCGCGCTGGGTTTTGACAAGCCGGTCCCAGGCCTGATGGCGAAAAAGCCCCGGCCGCTGAAGCAGCCTATCTTGTCTACTTCACAATGGCTACGCATCGCCTTCATGGGAATCCTGACAGCGATCATCGTGGTCTATCTGGAGGCGACCTACGAGGTGCAGGGCACTGCCTTGGCAGCCACGATGGGCTTTGTTGCTTTCGCCATGCTCAGCATCGCCATGGGTCTCAGCGCACGCAGTGAGACTGGCACCGCTATTAATCGCGACATTTTCCATGATCGCAACCAGGTGCTTCTCTACGGTCTGGCGCTGTTGATGACCTTCTTGGCAACCGAGTTGGGATTCTTGCAGCGTTTCTTGGGTACAACGTCGCTGAGCGGTGAGCAGTGGATGATCTGCATTGGCTTCGCCATTGCTTTGCTGCTCGTCGATGAAGTCATGAAGTTTTTCTTACGCCGTAGCCGCGCCGGGAAAACGTCTGATATGGCTACATCCGCGTAAGAAAAAAACAGGCATGATTTTGCTGCCTTAATCTTCCTGGCCCAGAGTGCAGATCACCAGGATATCAAATTTATCAGTGAAGATGGTCTGGCATCTTCACACAATCTAATCAGAGGAGAATTGAAATGGCTGATGAAATGAATGAGTTTGAGGAAGAATTGGTTGACGATGTGGCGGAAGCCGGTCTGGAGGATGCCGCTTTCGGCGTCGAGGAACTTGAGGGTGCTGAAGATGCGGCCGCTGTGGCCGCCGTCGTCGGGGCGCTTGGCGCCTCCGATCTCACCCGCGCCGTAGATGCCGAAGTAGTCGCCGATAGACTGTCCGCCCTCAGCGATATCGTCGCTGTCGCCGGGGTCAGAGATATTGACCAGGGCGTAGACCTGCTCATTACGTCCGACGATGTCGATGCCATGAGCGCTGTAGTTGGCATGATGAGCCTGGGGGACGTTGAGCGTGGGCTGGCGTTGGGCCGTCTGGCGGGGGAACTGTCGACCATTGCCAACATAGTGGACGAGTTGGATATGCCGATACTTTCCGCCGTTCTCGACGATCGCGGCATGCAGCTGCAAGAAATGGCTGTTGAGGTGGTTCTTAGAGCAGCAGCTGAGCGCAGTCTGTCGCACCTGATGGCCGCCACTGGTCGGCACATCGGCGCGCTGGGTGAAGAAGAAATCGAAGAAGGGGTGCTGCGCGAAGCCGCCTCAGAGATCGCTGCCGAACGTGCGGCCGAATTGGCTGAAGCAGGCGCCGGCCTGGCTGTCAGAGGCGCGGTAGAAATGGCCGCTGCAGGAGCTGCCGCCGACCTGGCCGGTGAAATGGCAAAAGACGGGGCAGAGGATCTGGCGGTAGGCGCGGCCGAACTGGGCACCGCGGCTGTTTTGGATGAGGAAATCTAGTAAATGTTGGTTTGAGAGACATCTGCCCGGATAAGAACGCTCTGATGGACGCCTATCTTGTATTGAGCGCCGGGCAGAAGTTTCTTCTCTAAGAAAGATCGGAAGTGCAATGGATGAAGTCAGATTGCAGTCGATAGAAAACACATTGGTTAATGGAGAGGCCCCATGGGATGCAGAGGGTATCATTGAACAGGTATGGCGTGATCTGGATGGAGCGACGTCACACTCTCATATCAGAACGGTGTTGATGGAGATTGCGCTAGCGTATGAAAATGCTCGCGTAAAGAATTTTGTATCAATCTTTCTTTACCGGAGTGTTCTGTACCGCTTGCGGAATGAGTTGGAGCTGAAACAGGGAATAGTGGCTCCCGATCCCGAAAATGCCGTCAAAGTGCAAGAAAATGCTGGCCGAGTGATAGCTCACTGCTAAATACCCTAAACGTCGGCAGTGTGGCTATCAATGTTACCGATGGCCAAATGCACTAAATGGAGACATTATGTCTGAAGAAAGTATTCCCGAACTAACCACGGCCGCAATCCCGCTGCAAACGCCCACCTTGCGGGTGGACGAGCGTATCGCCAGAGGCAAGGCGCTGCGTGGGAAGGCTCCACGAGCAGCCCCGGCGGAATGAAAACCACCCGCTGAGCGCCCGGACCCGGTGGACATCCTGATTGCGAACAGCAGGGTACGCGTAGAAGAATTGATCCCGATCCACTATGGGCGGATGATGGCCAGCACATTTGCCTTCTACCTCGGCGCGGCCGCCATTATGGCCAATGACCTGGCCCATACCCCTTCCAGCGGCCTGAGCTTGCTGGCGGACGGCGACTGTCACCTTCTGAACTATGGCGGCTTCGCCACGGCCGAGCGCAAGGTCATCTTTGACCTTAACGACTTCAAAGAAGCCTCGTTCGCCCCCTGGGAGTGGGACACGCCCGTTTGAGTGATGCAGCAGTGCTAACAGGATATATGGGCAAGAGCACTGCTTTCGAAGAAGCGCTGGCAGATTTCAGCGTCGCCTACGCCGATCAAAACGAGCGCGATCATGCCGCCCTGGTTGCAGCGGTGCGCGACGGAATGATCGAGGCGTATGTCGAGTAGTGATTGATTTCAGTTGCCCAGCCAATGTGTGCAAGATACGGACTTGTTGCTTCACATATTGTTCGTCAAAATGTTCAGTCATTCGGAGATGTATATGGCAAGCAAAGCAAACAAAGACGGAACCTCATTCACCGGGGTGATGCGTGGTACTGGCCAAGAGCCCACGCCGGCTTGGCCCCCGCTGCACACGGAAGTGGCGCCTAAAGCGATTATCTCTGTGCCGTGTTTCGGCGCCAGGAACGCCTACGCGATCTGGTTGGCGCTGATCAATGTTATCAACTGTCAATGCAGTGGTCGGTCATATCGAACCTTGGTTGAGCCATTCGGTGCTAAGCCTGGCAGACACGGCTGCAATCTTCAACTGACGAGAGGGCAATTGTGAACGATCCTTTGCAAAAGAATCCTGAAGAAAGTGTCGACACGGCGTCAGAGGCAGGCTTCTATCCCGCGCTTGACCGGTTCAGCGCGTTTTCTGACGGCGTCTTCGCCATTGCGATCACGCTGCTGGTGCTGGAGCTCCCCGTTCCGCCTGCGGACGTCCCGCTGGGCCCGGCGTTGCTGGAAGCCTGGCCCGACTTCCTTGGCTATATCATGAGTTTCGCCTTTATTGGCGGCATCTGGTTAACCCACTCCGGGCTGACCAGGCTCATGAAGCGCGGGGATACCGTAGCCAACGGTTTGAATCTGCTGCTTCTGCTGCTGATCGCCCTTATCCCTTTCTCGACAAGCCTCATGGTCACGCACTTGCCCACGCCACAGGTTGGCGTCACGGTGTTCCTATATGGCATCAACGTTCTCTTCGCATCCCTGACCCTCTCTCTGCTTATCCGCTACATTTCTCACGAGCCTTCTCTAGTAGCGGACGATATCGCGGATGAACAGTTACGGCGAATCACCAGGCAGCGTTGGATCTCGATTGGCGTGAATTCCGTTGCCGTTGCATTGGCGCTGTTCGTCCCGTTCATCGCTGTCGCTCTGTACCTCATCCAAACTGTTCTGCTGCTGGTCTTCCCGCTGGTAGGGATGCGCCGGAGCCCAAGTCGCAATCCACAGGAGAGCTGACAAGTGCGCTGATCAGGGCGACCTATTTATATGTCAACTAGCTGGAGGTAAATCGGCCTGGATATGCGACGACCTCACGAAAAAGCGCTAGACCTGTCATTTAGGGTGATGGCAGGTCCGGAATCATGAATAAGCACTATCTTCAAACAGGCAGAATTGCAGGTCTTGCTATTTATGTACCATTCTTCGCGGGGATGTACAAGGGAATTCTGTCCATCACTCTTGGAGTACTTCTGATACTTGATCCCGACAAATCTGCATCCAAACTCACTTACATTGTGGGCATGTTTTGGGCGACTAGTGGCATCGCGCTTTTGCGTCATGGTCCCGTCGGCAGAATGGGCAGTCGATTATCCAAACTCATCAGCGTGGGGGGAAACCAAAGCAGGTTGGGCTTGATGCAATCGGGCGCGAAGCAGATCGGCAAAGAGGTGGTGATAGCGATACCAGATCCGCTCATCATCCAGGGGCATCAGAAAAAGGTTTGCCCGCTCCAGGTAATCCAGAATTGAAGCGGATTGACCACTGGAGAGGGATGCTGAGTCAGGCCTCCTCTCATATTCGAGTTCAGGGACTTCATAAATTGTCAGAATGGAATCACAGAGCGGAGCGGTCAGGCGATTCAGAATCGATGTGTACAATAGGAAATCCTGGATTTGCGGCGGCAGGCTGTCTAGAACTTCCTCCATCAAATAGTCGAGAATGAAGCGGTTGGTACCCGAAAAACCCTCAATAAACTCATGTATGTGCTTGCGATCGCGCATAGAGATGGCCGCCATTTGCAGGCCAGCAATCCACCCTTCAGTACGCTCCTCGAGCGCCGCGACCGATTCTGCATCCAGACGGAGATCCATGACATCGTTCAGGAAATGAGCTGCTTCTGGCCTAGTGAAGCGAAGATGGTCGGCGCGGAGCTCAACTGCCTGGCCACGCGCTCGCAAACGCGCAACTGGTAGCGGTGGATCGGAACGGGTAGCGATCACCAGGTGGAATCCCTTTGGGCAATGCTCAAGCAAAAAAGCCACACCGTCATGCACCGCCTGGTTGACAATAAACTGGTAGTCATCCAACACCAAGACGATTTCCTCATCAGCAGCATCCAGGTCATTGATAAGACTAGTCAAGATCGCATCCAGAGGAGCCTGGCTTACCGCCGCCAGCAGTTGCGCCGCTTCGTTTCCAACCGTATGGTCAACCTCTCGCAAGGCGGCCACAAGATAGCTAAGGAATCGTTCTAGCTGGTTGTCGCCCGCATCTAGAGAGAGCCAAGCTACCAGGATATCAGAATCCAAGACAGAGGAGGCTAGCAAGGTGGTCTTGCCAAAACCCGCCGGGGCAGCAATGAGGGTAAGTGGCCCACCCAGCCCTTGCGTAATCTGCTTTATAAGGCGTGGGCGACTAACCAATCCTAGCCGGGTGAAGGGCGGATGAAGCTTCGTACGCAGCAGGGTCTCAGGCATATGCCGATTACAAAGGATAACTTTAGAGTTCGGGAGTTCACTGTCTGGTCTAATTCGAAACAATGCTAAGGCTGCGTTGCTTAAGGTTGTCGGCCTTCGTGATCTTAGAATTCAGGCAGGTGATGAGAATCAAAAAAAACCTGGTTCCCAGACCAGAGTCAGTAACAATGGGCGCGAAGGGGCTCGAACCCTAGATTTCTGCCGGTCACTCTGCGGGTAAGGAGTTGCTGAATTCGCCGACCAAATCGAAACTCGGGGACAGTCACTCCCCACGTGCGCCATGCCGCCCACTAGCTGGGTTTTGGCCGGTGATTGGGGACTGAGCCTAATCGATCTGCAGCCAGTAATGGGCCGGCTCATCAACGAACGGCGTGAGGGGCATGATCATGAGCGTGCCCCCTTCAGAACCGAGGTCAATCAGCTGGTTGGCTTGATTAAGAGGATTCAAAGTAAGGGGGATCACTTCCGGTGTGTCGCCATGCTTGATCAGGCGTACGGCCCACTTCTGCGGCAGGAGCCATCCCGTGCGTACGAACCCTTGCGCATCCCAATTGCCGGAGCCACTTTCTGCATCATCGTAGAAACCCAGCTCCGTCACCGCGACATCATCGACAGCAAATCCCCGGCCAGTCGTTTCAAAATCTGTCAGGACATGAAAGCGAACCAGGATCTCCTGGCCGGCGTATTGGTTGAGGGGCAGCGTCTCCCTGACCCACCCGTTAAGGGCATCCGTCGCTTCTGTGCTCTTGCCGGTCAGGGCGGGACCATAACTACCTGCTTGACTGTGCTGCAGCTGCAGCAAGTCCCAGGTCTGGCCCTCATCGGCGGAAACGGACACGTAGGCGAAGTCATACCCGTCCTCAAGGTCATACCAGGTTGTGAACGTAAGCGTTGCTTGATCGAGCGCACGCAGGTTGAAGCGAGCCATCAACTGCGCATCGGAATCGTTTGAAGGCAGGGCATACCACATTTGCTCGCCGCTGGTTGGCGCTGCATCTGTGAGGCGCGCTGTTGTGTCGCCGGCAAACGTGACCGTCATCGGTCCGGCGCGCTCGACATCTATGTAGTGAACGGCAAATTGTTCCACCTCACGAAGATCGTTGAATGGCAGTTGGTGTACCGTTGCTTGCAGCGCTGGCTGCGGCAGATCAAGCCGTGAATAGTGGTGCTTTTCGCCGGCATAGGGATCGTCGAGATAGGTGGCAACCGCCCAATCAGCCATGAACTCTTCTAGAGATCGATCCGGTTGAAAGCCCTGAAGTACACTGCGCAGGGCGATCAGCCCGTTGGCCGGATGGCGTACAAGCTCATAGATACCTGCTTCGCCAAGCTGCTCCCAACTGTAAGCCAGGAGCAGGTAGCTGGCGGCGTAATGGGCATCGATGTCGTGCTCTTCGTATGACCAGCGATCTAAGCGAATGTCGGTTTGCTCCAAATAGGGATCCGCGGTGACTGTATCCAACCCGGCGTACAGTTCCGAAAGCTGTGACAAACCTTCGTTGAACCAGGTGTCCTCGTTCTTGTCTAGATTCCATTGGAACAGATGTTGCAGTTCATGGACCAATGTGCCGAAGTACAATTCACTGCCCAGCTCCAACTGGTTCATGTTCAAATAGACGATTTCCTGCTCATTTGAATCGCCGAACAGGGATTGTGGATATTCATCTTGATCGCTGAAGAAGCCTAGCTCGTAGCGATTGCCTATGTTGGCCAGATGAAGAATAGAAAAGCGCGAATCGCCATCAATCCCTGGCGCCCAAGGTTGGCCGAAGAGGTGGTTGACACGCGCGTAATACGCTTGTTCCAGTTGGGCGGCGGCGATTTCTGCCGCCTGTGGCGAAGCATTCAGGCTGTCATCGAACCAGAAATAGGCATGCTCACTCACGGCTAGAAGCGTCGCCGTCACTTCGCCGTCTTCGGTCAAGAATACCTGCTGCGCTCCCTGCGTATAGGCAGGTTTTACGATGGTGCGCGGCCCGGGATCTATCTTTCCCAAGCGAACGGCCGACTCATAATAATCATGCGCGGGATGATCAGCGAGATAGAGGCGCTCCAGGTAAGCATGTGCATTGTAAGGGATTGGATTTTGGTCGAGGGTGCCCGGTACGCTGGAAATCTCCGGTACTGGATCAGCATTCTCGACGGGCAGGTCCGGTTGAATCAGTGTGGGCGTGGGCCAGACATCATTGCCAGGGCCAGCGGGTTCCAGCGTCGCCAAAGCCGGCTGCTGGAGGGGCGCCTGCAAAACGACCGTTGGCTGGATATCGGCAGCGAGGGGCACAGGGGCGGCGAGATCCGGCAGACCGTAACGGTCGTAGAGATAAAGGCCCCCTAGAACAGTGGTGCCCATGCACATGATGGCCATCAGAAATAGAAGGCAGCCGCTGAGGGCAAATACCAGGACATTCTGCTTCTGATTCTCTTGCTTGCCTTGCATCCTATGCGTTTGCTCCCGCTGCAGGCCGGCCAAGCGGCCCCAACCTGAGAACTCCGTAACTACTATATGATTTGCGGGTTAAGATAGTTTAGTCATAATGAAAGTTTCTTGCTATGATACTATATCTACCGCATTGAAGATCGGCACAAGTTTTTGCCAAATCTTCACCCTCTTTTATGGTACACAAATTGCTGCTTGATACCAAGCTGAAAGCGTTAAAGCGTAGCGAAAAGATATGAAATACGCACATATTGTAGGCTGGGGCCGATTCCTGCCGGATAAGATCCTCACAAATCATGACATCGCCCAAATTGTCGATACAACCGACGAATGGATCTTCTCGCGCACCGGTATCCGCCAGAGACGAATAGCTGATGAACGGGAGACCACGGCGACGATGGCTTTTGAAGCGGCCGCGCGAGCGCTTGCCGTTGCCGATCTGCCCCCGTCTCAGCTGGAATTGGTCATTGTGGCCACTTCAACACCGGAGTACATCTTTCCGTCAACGGCCAGCCGCGTGCAGGATTATCTGGGCGCGACGCGAGCAGGCGCGTTTGATCTCAGCGCTGCCTGTTCCGGATTCGTCTATGCCTTGAATATGGCCTCGCAGGCGATTGCTACCGGTTCCGTGCGCAATGCGGTCGTCATCGGCTCGGAAACGATGTCTCGTGTCCTTGATTGGACAGATCGGGAGACCTGCATTCTGTTTGGAGATGGCGCCGGCGCCGTGGTGCTCAAAGGCTCGGACGTCCCGGGAGGCTTGGTGGCGGCGACGATGCGTTCTGACGGGTCGGGCGGTGATCTGCTGAGACTGCCGGCCGTTTATCACAACCCTGTTCCAACCCTCGGGCCGGAATATCTGGGCAATGGTCACAAAGACAATACCATCGCCATGCACGGCCGTCAGGTTTTTCGCTTTGCCACGGAAGTGGTCCAGTCTTCAATCGTTGAGGTGACCAAGCAGGCCAATCTCACGCTGGACGACGTTGATTTGGTCATACCGCACCAGGCAAACGGCCGAATCCTCGAACATGTGGCCAAGAAACTAAAGATGCCTTTGGAAAAGTTCTATTCGAATGTGGAATGGGCTGGCAATACATCGGCCGCCTCTATCCCTATTGCCTTGAGTGATGCCGCGGATGCCGGTCTCCTGAAACCGGACGACCATATCGTTCTTGTGGGCTTTGGCGGCGGCTTAACCTGGGCCTCAGCCGTAGTGAAATGGGATGTGACGCCCCCTGAGGTGTCCACCTTGGATCGCGAATGGAAGCGGACGCGCTACATCGTCGCTCGCGGCCGGTCACGCTGGCGCAAATTGCGCCGGCGTGTGGGCGCCAGATTGGCTGGTTCGCCCACGCCCGAGGCGCGCTTGCGCGATGCGGACAAGCACGACTAAGCGGCTCTTATTGGATTGCCTTGGCGATCTGCTGCAAAATTGAATTCTCGCTTAGCTCCCCGTCGATATGATAGCGACCATTGATCACGAGATGGGGCACGTGGCGCGCCGAGTATTTCCACAACGCCTCCGGAAAAACATCGGCCATGATCAAATAGGAGCGGATGTGCGCACTGGCCACCGCCAACCCGAAGAGTGGTTTGGCCATACTGGTTCCGAATTCATCCTCGGCGGACGACAGCAATTCCAGCGTCACATCCGTTTGCAGCTTACTGAGCTGAATGCGTGTTCTGGCTTCTAAATTTGCTCCCTGGAAAGAGACTGCCTGAACAGCAGCGATCAGGGAGGTAAGCTGCATCCCGGCAGGAAGGCCGATCAGGCGCACCCCGTAATCTATCGCTTCCCCATCTTGCACACCGAAAACGCCAATCACCGGATAGTAAGGATAGTTGATGCGCCGTGGCAGTAAGGTTCTGTCGATCTGCGGGAACAGGTCGACCAATCCGTCAGCCACACGAACCGCTTCTTGTTCTCCTACGGTTCCCCGCGGCTCGCCCCAGATGTGCAGGCGGACGGGGTTGGGAAGATTAGCCAGGTAATCCTTTAACAGGGTCCTGGTATCGGCATCGAAAGGGGAGTCTGGCCTATCTGTCATTTACGTCCTGCTCAGCCGGCTCGCCGCTGGCATAGCGTCGCTGCCACTCATAGAGCTTGTTGATTGCTTCCAGCGGCGTCATGGCGGTAACGTCCAACTCGCTAAGCTCGCCTAGAATTGGGCTTGCTTCGGGGAAAAGCGCCATCTGTTGGCCGCTGGACAGCTGCGCGGGTTCAACGGCCGTGGTTGGTGCATGTTTCTCAAGATCGGCCAGGATTTCGTTGGCGCGGTGAATCACTTCGCGCGGTAGACCGGCAAGCTGGGCCACGTGAATGCCGTAACTGCGGTCCGCGCCGCCAGCAACGATCTTGTGCAGGAAGGTAACCTGGTCTCCTTCCTCGGCAACATCGACATTGTAGTTGGAAACGAGCGGCAGTAGATCGGCAAGCCCGGTAAGTTCATGATAGTGCGTGGCGAAAAGTGTCCTGGGTTTTAGCCTGGGATGGTTGTGCAGGTACTCGACAATCGCCCAGGCCAGGGAAAGACCATCATAGGTGCTCGTTCCCCGGCCGATCTCGTCCAAGATCAACAATGAGCGCCCGGTTGCATGGTTCATGATCTCCGCCGTTTCGATCATTTCCACCATAAACGTGGAGCGCCCGGCGTGCAGTTCGTCATGCGCCCCGATTCTCGTGAAGATACGATCGACGAGGCCGATCTCCGCGGAGACTGCGGGGACAAAACTGCCGATCTGGGCGATGAGCGTGATCAGAGCCACCTGGCGCAGGTAGGTCGATTTACCGGACATATTCGGTCCGGTGATGATCTGTATGCGATCATCTATCGTGAAACGCGCGTCATTGGGCACGAATCGCTGGCCCAAAAAAGCGTTCTGCGGATTGATATGTTCGACGACAGGATGGCGGCCATCGATAATCCTCAGCGTATTGTCCGCAGCAAATGTGGGCCGGACGTAATCATTGCGCGCCGCGACTTCGGCCAGGGCGCCGGCCACATCCAGCCTGGCCAATGCCGCTGAAGTGGTGAGCAGGGCGTCCGCGGCCTGGCTGACGCCGTCAATTACCTCGCTAAAGATTCGACGTTCGATTTGCAGGATGCGCTCTTCCGCGTTGAGAATCAGCGTCTCGTACTCCTTCAATTCGGGCGTGATGTAGCGCTCAGAATTCGTCAGTGTCTGCTTGCGAATGTAATCCTCGGGTACCAGCTCCGTATTGGCCTTCGTTACCTCGATGTAGTAACCAAAGACTTTGTTGTAGCCAACTTTCAAGGAGCTGATGCCGGTTCGTTCTCTTTCTCGCGCCTCCAATCCTCCGACCCAATCCCGCGCGTGCGCAGATGCGTTGACCACCCCATCTAGTTCGGCGGAGAATCCAGGGCGAATCACGCCGGGCTTATTGAGATTCACAGGCGCGTCATCGGTGATGGCCCGGGCGATTAAGCCAGCCGTCTGCGGGCAGGGATCCAATTGACTCGTCAGGTCTACCAAGGCCGCTTGGCCCGCCAGCAAGTCTCGCAGTTCTGGAATGGCCGTGAGCACATGACCGATGTGTTCAAGTTCTCTTGGCGTCACTTTACTGCTCAAGACGCGATTGGTCAGCCGTTCCAGGTCATGAAGTTCTTTCAGAATGCTGCGTGAATCGGCGCGCAGCAGCGCATCCTGGAAGAAGGTATCCACGCGTTCAAGACGCACCTCGATCTGCTGCACATCGAGAAGAGGCCGGGTCAGGTAGCGGCGCAGACGGCGCGCGCCCATGGGCGTAACGGTGCGATCCAAGATGTTGAGAAGCGAACCGCTGCGTTCACCGCCCATCGACTCGGTGAGTTCCAGATGGCGGCGCGTATTCAGGCCCAGGGACATATAGCCGTCGGTGTTGTAGGTGGAAAGGCGCTGGATTTGGGACACCGACCCCTGCTGCGTTTCCTGCAAATATTGCAGCACAGCCCCTGCGGCGCGCACGGCCAACGGTTTACTCTCGCAGCCAAAGGCGTCCAGTGAGGAGACGCCAAAATGGGCGAGCAGCGCCTGGCGCGCCTTACCGAATTCGAAACGCCAGTCAGGCAGCTTGCTGACCGTTGACGCCCCGGCAAAAAATCCGTCTCGGCTGTCGGGCACCAGCAGTTCAGCAGGGCTTAGGCGCGCCAATTCATCCTCCAGCGCGCGCCTGTCTTCCAGGACAGTTGTCTGGAACTCTCCGGTTGTAATATCGGCAAAGGCCAGACCCGCTCGCTCCCCATCAAGAATCGCTGCGGTCAGATAGTTGTTCTTCCCAGCATCGAGCATGCCTGGTTCAATCACCGTTCCGGCCGTGAAAACGCGGACGACTTCCCGCGGCATCAAACCGTTGATCGGCTCGCTGCCGACCTGCTCGCAGAGAGCCACCTTATACCCCTTGGCGACCAGGCGGGCGATATAGTTTTCGGCTGCGTGGTGAGGCACGCCGGCCATCGGCGTGCGCTGGTTTTTCCCTTGTGGGCGGCTGGTCAGCACCAGGTCGAGTTCGCGCGCTGCCGTGGCCGCGTCTTCATCGAACGTTTCGTAGAAATCGCCCAGACGGAAAAAGACGATGGCGTCCGCGTACTGAGCCTTGATATCCAGGTATTGTTGGCGGCTGGGGGTGATTCTGCCGCCACTCTTGGCTTTGGTCATGCCCTATTCCTTCCCGCATTGACTTCCCTGCTAAGCATATCTGGGACGCGTCGCTGAGGCAATAAGCATCTACTCTTTTTTTGACCTTTTGGCAGAAGAACAGTATAACAGCGAACTTCAATCTCGAGACGGAGCAACATGAATAGGCATTCCTCCAACCACTGGTTCCAGCCGCTTCTGCGCAGATTCATGTCCCTGCGCCCTGTTTCCTGGATCGCTGCGCGAACATTCCATCATGGCGACCGGATAGTCTACGGGATGAGCGACGGTCGCTTTACGATGACCAGCCTGTTGGGAGGAGTGCCCATCGTCATCGTGACCACTATTGGCGCCAAGAGCGGGCAGCAGCGCAGCGTGCCCTTAGTCGCTGTTCCTGAAGAAGAGAAACTGATTCTCGTCGCCTCGAACTATGGGCGTAAGTCCCACCCGAGTTGGTACCACAACATGAGAGCAAATCCACGGGTAAGCGTCATGAACGGCCGCACAAGGGGAGAATTTAAGGCGCACGTAGTGACAGGGGCTGACTATGATCGCCTCTGGCAAAAAGCTGTATCCGTGTATGGGGGCTACGAGGTTTACAAGAAGCGCACGGGTGACCGCGAAATCCCACTCGTTTTGCTTACCCCGCTTGACGACGCAGCCTAGGACGTCAGGGCAGACGCTGTGCCGCCAACCACTGATTTAGCTTCTCTTGGTGTCTCGTTTCCAGCTTTGTCAACGGCCGCTTAGCAGACATCATCGCTTCCGCTTCTTCGAAGGACATGTTTTCTTCACGCATCAAGTAAGCGGCTACCAGGGTCGCTGAGCGTCCGCGTCCTTTGGCGCAGTGTACCAGAACTGAGCGACCATCTGCGATCTGATCCTTCATCCAGACAACCGCATCTGAAATCACCTGATCGTCAGGCACCGTCACGTCAGGCACTTTGTATTGTACGTGCGTGATGTCATGCTGATCGTAGATTTCGACATTGTCTTCCCGCTCGGCACGAATGTTGACCACAGCACTGATATCGTGGTCAAGAATAAACTGGTAATCACGATCGTAGGTTGGGGCGCCGCCCAACCAGATCGCGGGCGTGATTTGGTCAAACCAGGCGTGTCCATATACCCGCTCATACAGAAAGCGGATAGCTGGATAGAACTTGTCAAAGACTTGATGAAAGAGGTTCATAGCGTGCAAGAATAGCTTGTTAGAGTTTGGCTGACAAGCCGCCAAAGGTAACTTCGTCGCGTTCGCGCACGCGTGCCGTGCATATAATGCGCACAGTGCATATTATCAGCTGCCCATATCATGTGCATTGTATGCAGAAGGTGACAAATGTCATGGTCTGCCCATGACGTATGTCACTGCTGCATATGCATGGCATGCATTAGACTAGTGAATGTGCATTAATTCACAAATGGCGCATGGTGATGGGCAAGATGCTTACAGCGAAAGAAGTTCAACAGTTATTGCAGGTGGATCGGTCCACCGTCTATCGTATGGCTGAGAGCGGCCGTCTCCCGGCCATTAAGGTGGGCAAGCAGTGGCGTTTTCCTGCGCATCAGCTGCAAGCGTGGTTGGGAACCCAGGTCGATGTAACTGACGGCGATGCGCAGTCGCGCAGCGCCCAAGACGTACTTGTTGCTGAATCGGCGGAAGACAGTGAGTTGGCCAAAATCTTGCCCGTGGAGTGCGTCCAGCTGATTCAGGATAGTCATGCTGATCTATTGGGTGTCATGTTGGTCATCACGGATATGGAAGGCAATCCTGTCACCCGTCCCAGTAATCCCTGCGGCCTGTTCTCCGTCATTAGTGAAAAACCACAGGCGATTCAACGCTGCATCAACAGCTGGCAAGACTTAGGTCAGCTGCTCAGTATCGAACCGGTCTATCACAAGAGCCATCTCGGCATGCTCTGCGCTCGCGGACTGATCCGTGTCGGTAAGGAACTATCTGGCATGGTTGTCGCCGGCTGTATTATGCCGCCAGAATGGCCGCCATCTGCCTCAGAAATCGATGAGATGGCCGCCGAATTTGGCGTAGAGGCGGAACTGCTGACCAGCCAACTGGACCAGGTATTTGTTCTAAGCGAAGAAGAACGTGCAGCCGTATTGGCCAGTGTGCAGCGCGTAGCAAATATCGTGGCCCACATTATTCAAGAACGTCAGGTTCTTCTGGGCCGCCTGGGCAGCATCGCCAAACTGGCGCGCTTGTAATGATTTGATCCGCATACCAAGTTTGATTGAGGAAGGATGTAAATGAAGAAACTTCTAATTCTAGGAGCCGGAACAGCAGGAACGATGCTTGCCAACAAGCTAGTCCATGAGCTGAATCCTGACGAGTGGCGCATTACTATCGTGGATCAAGATGAAGTCCACTACTATCAGCCCGGATTCTTGTTTATCCCGTTCGGTATCTATGGTGAAAATGACGTAAGAAAACCGAAACGTGACTATGTCCCGCCGGGTGTAGAGATGATTCTGTCCGCCATCGAACTCATCGAGCCTGAGGAGAATCGTGTCAAACTCGCCAAGAATAACCGCATCCTGAACTACGATGTGTTAATCATCGCCACCGGCACTTCCCCGCGACCTGAGCAGACCCCGGGTCTTACGGATGGCGAATGGCGCAAGAGTATTCATGATTTCTATACGTTTGATGGGGCTGTGGCCCTGGCGCGCACGCTGCGTACCTGGCAAGGTGGGCGTCTTGTGCTGAACATCATGGAACTGCCGTTCAAATGCCCCGTCGCCCCTCTGGAATTCATTTTCTTAGCCGATTGGTTCTTTCAGGAAAAAGGAATGCGCGAACGGGTGGACCTCACCCTGGTGACGCCCCTGCCGGGTGCTTTTACGAAACCACGGGCCGCCGCTCTTCTCGGAGGGATTCTCGAAGAGAAGAATATCAACTTGATTCCCGAGTTTTACGCCGAGAGCGTCGCCGCGGAGCGGAACGTGCTCGTTTCTTATGAAGAAATTGAGGTGCCCTACGATCTCTTGGTTACGGTGCCTGTCAATATGGGCGCTGACGTCATCGGCCGTTCCGGTTTGGGTGATGAACTGAATCATGTTCCCGTCGACAAACATACTTTTCAATCCAAACAGTATGACAACATCTTTGCTCTTGGCGATGCGGCGGCGCTGCCGACATCCAAGGCTGGTTCCGTAGCTCATTTTGCGGCAGAGGTATTTGTAGAAAACTTCCTGCGCTACATCGAGGGACAAGAGATGCTCGTCCCCTTTGACGGGCACGCCAACTGCTTCATAGAGTCCGGCTTTGGCAAGGGCATTCTGATTGACTTCAACTATGATGTAGAGCCTCTTCCCGGAAAGTACCCGCTGCCGGGAATCGGCCCCTTCTCACTGCTGGAAGAATCGGAAATGAATCATTGGGGCAAAATGATGTTTCGCTGGATGTATTGGAATGTCTTGCTCAAGGGCAAAGAAATGCCAATCGCCGCGCAAATGTCGATGGCTGGGAAATGGAGCTAGGTGCGTGATATGGAAGAGACGGCAGTTACCGATCAGTCCCTGGAAGCGCTTAATCGCAAGATCGACGCCTTGACGGAACAAGTTGCCTACTTGACCGAGCAGGCGCGGAGTGACCAGCGGCGTCGCCAGGAATGGGATGAATTGAAAAACGATCTGACGCCGGTAGCCGGTGATTTGTACCGTGTCGCCGTGCGCGAGCTCGGCGAGGTGGACGCCTACTTCAGTTCCGAAGACCTCCTGCGTCTCGCCAAAAGATTGATACGCAACACACGCAATATGGAACAGATGCTGGACCAGCTGGAGAGCTTCGCTGCCATGTGGCAGGATGCAGGACCCTTAGCGCGAGACGCATTCCTTACTTTGATGAATCGCCTGGAAGAGGCGGAGCAGAAAGGCTATTTCACTTTCCTGCGCGGTGGATTGGGCATCGCCGATCGTGTCGTGACTTCCTACAGCGAAGAAGATATTCAACAATTGGGTGACAATATCGTGCTCATATTGGACACCGTTAAGGAAATGACGCAGCCTCAGGTCATGAGCTTGATGCGCAGTACGGCGGAGACTTTGCGCGACGACGAGCTGCCGGAGGATGTGTCGATGTTCACCATCATTCGCCAATTGAATGATCCCGCCGTAAAACGCGGCCTGTCCAAGACATTGACTATCTTGGGCAATGTTTCTGAGACCTAGCCCTGGACCTTGTAGGCACGGATGGGGCACGAAATAACGCAGCTGGTTTAACAACAAAGAAGACCTGTGGAGGATCAAAAAAATGAGTGAAAGAGTAGTAGCCGGCAAGACAGTGGCATTTGACGAAGAAGGATTCATGTCTGATTACCAAGATTGGAACAAAGAAATCGCGCAGGAGCTCGCTTCCGATATCGGCATAGAGCCCCTGACCGACCGCCATTGGCTGGTAATCGATTTTTGCCGCGATGATTATTCCGAGCAAGGTGAATCACCGACTATTCGCCGCATTACGTCGCAGAGTGGCGTGCCCACGAAAGAGCTCTATCAGCTCTTTCCTAAGGGCCCGGCAAAGAAAGTGGCCTACGTATCCGGCCTTAAGAAACCAACGGGTTGTATCTAGATCATACGGGACAAATCGAGACTGTGCTTGGTACAAGCGGCCAATGCCGGGAGACAAGAAATGTTTGAAGATAAAGAACGAAAAATTTGTATTATCTGTTCGAAAGGTACACTGGATATGGCTTATCCCGGTCTGGTCCTGGCTAATGCCGCCTTGATGGAAGGGATTGATGTAACCATGTTCTTCACTTTTTGGGGGCTCGATATGGTTACAAAGAAAAAGATGACCGCCTTGAAATGTACGCCGATCGGCAATCCGTCGATGGGTATGCCCAACGGCATGGGTATCCCCAACATGCTGGGCATGCTCCCCGGGATGACGGATTTTGCTACATCGATGATGAAGAAAGAGATTGACAAGCTAGACTTCCCCCCGGTCGATGAATTTCTGGAGATGATCTCCGACGCCGGCGCTGAGATGTATGGCTGCAAGATGTCGATGGATATGATGAAGCTCGAGAAAGAGGACCTTTTTGATGGCGTGAATGCTGTAGTCGGCGCCATGGAGTTCATGGAAATGAGCGAAAACGCGCAGATTATCTTTATCTAGGCTTTCCCGCGGGCGCCGATCTTAGGATCGTTGCTCTGGGAAGAGGAAGGAGATTGGGTCTCCGGCATCATTCGCTGCCGGAGGCCCTTTTGTTTATCATTAGAATGGCTGCATTTATTTGCCCTTCGGCGCTGCGCCGATTCTGTTATAATCGGAGGTAAAGGAGAGTGCACCAGCATGCGAAAAATGGATATTGTCGCCGTCATATTGGGAGGCGGAGTGGGCTCTCGTCTGTTTCCCTTGACTCGAGACCGCACGAAACCGGCCGTTCCCTTGGCAGGCAAGTATCGGCTGATCGATATACCGATGAGCAATTGTTTTCATGCGGGAATCGATAAGATTGCTATTTTGACGCAGTTCAATTCTGTCTCCCTGCACAGGCATATTCACCGTACTTACAACCGCGACGTTTTCACGCCCGGGTGGGTTCAAATCCTGGCTGCGGAACAGACACATCGCAGCGGTGACTGGTATCAGGGAACGGCCGATGCGATTCGCAAACAGCTGCTCGAGATCGGGCAGGCGGGAGCGAAATATGTTCTCATCCTTGCCGGTGATCACCTCTATCGGATGGATTATCGCGCTTTCGTGCGCGACCATGAAGAATCAGGCGCGGACATAACCATAGCGGTTCAGCCGGTAGATCGGGAGAGTGTGTCCAGTTTGGGTATCTTGCAGATGAAAGAAGATGGCCGCATAACGAACTTCGTCGAGAAACCGCAGACCGATGAGGCGCTGGATGGGTATGAAAGCGGCGATGATCCTGACAAACCGTACATGGCCTCCATGGGTATATATGTCTTTAGCGTGGAGCGCCTGTTTGAAATATTGATGGACAGTCCGGGAACAGACTTTGGAAAACACATTATCCCTTCCGCTATTGCGTCGAATCACGTGACGGGCTATGTGTTTGACGGGTATTGGGAAGATATTGGCACGATGCGTCGTTTCTATGAAGTCAACCTGGATATGGCGGCGCCGCTGCCGAAGTTTAATCTCTATGACCCGCAGCGGCCGATCTACTCGCGCCCCCGTTTTCTCCCCGGAACCAAGGTCGAAGGTGGCAACCTGCAGAACGTCCTCCTCGCCGACGGCGGCCGAATCCAGGAAGCAACGATCCGCAATTCGGTGATTGGACTGCGCAGCATTATTGCCCAGAGAGTGACCGTTCAGCGCTCTGTGATAATGGGCGCCGATTTCTATGAAAATGCCAGCGATTCCGAACGCAATGCACGGGAAGGACGTCCCGACATGGGCATAGGGGCCGGGTCAGTCATTGAAGGAGCCATTATTGACAAGAATGCGCGCATTGGCCAGCATGTGATAATTCGCGATCTTCCTGATCGGGAGGATCACGAAGAGGAAAACTGGGTTGCGCGCGAAGGGATTGTGATCATCCCCAAGAACGCCGCCATTCCTGACGGGACCATCATCTAGCTTTTTTCTCGCTGAGCGTAGATAATGAAAAAAGGCGGGCCGTCTGGCCCGCCTCTTCGGTTCAGCTACTCGTTGAGACAGCTATCCGCAGCCGCCGCTTGTCGGCGCGCGTTTCAATTCCAATTTGACTTTAGGTGTATACATGAGTTCGAAGGCGTGCGGATCAGGTTCCGCGGCAAGGTTTCTTGATCCGACGGCCGAATCGAAGATGTAACACAATTCGTCGCTGCCGGCTCCGACATTGAAGTTTTTCGTCAAATCGTCCTGGCCAAACGTATCCAGCCAGTTGTTGATCCCGCCTTCCAGGATGTAGACATTGGGCACGCTTTCCGCCTGCAATGTCTTCCACGCTTCCGTGGCTTTCACCTCGTCGTTGCTCATTGTGACGAATAATGTATTTGCCGGCGCCATATGCAGTTCATCGATTCGATTAGGTAACTCTTCAAGTGGGACATGCTCCGAATCCAAGACATGGAACAAGTTGTAGTCGACTTCATCGCGCACGTCGAGCATGACGACCTTCAGCTGCGTATCGTGTAGTTTGTCCAGCAGCTCACCAGGATGGATCTGTACCGCGCGTTCCGCCAATTCGGCGTCCTTTGCCGCAGCGACGCTCTCCCAGCGATCGAGCAGAGTGGGCTGACCAATAAGCAGTACCACGAACGCGCCGGCCAACAAAGTTCCCGCCGCTGCGTAACGCCATTTCGGCGCCTTCGATGGATCCTTGTCGCCGAAATGCTGCTCCAATTTCTCAGCACCCCAGAACATGACCAGGGCCATCAGTACCACGCCAACGACGACAACGCCTGTGGGCACGCCGAATAATTCCGGCAGCGTGAAGCGCCCCATATAGGAGGAGTTCCAGAAAATGGCGAAGTTGTCAATGGTCTCACCAAAGAGCAGGATACCGGCGAACACGCCGAGGACGAACATGATGCCGTCTTTCTTCAAGGTTGCCGCGGCTACCAGAGATGTTCCGGGGCAGAAACCGCCGATAATGAAGCCGGCGCCCATGATCAGACCGCCGACAATTCCCGGCCAGAGGTAAGTCGGGTTTACCCACAGCAAGTTGTAGTCCAGCAGCCCGACGGCCGTGGCCCCGAAAACGAGGACCATGGCCACGATAATGCCCGTGAACATGACCTTCAAGACGGTCATATCCTTGAAGTAGAACTGGGCGGCAAGTTTGCTTGAATTGCCGAACCCGGCCATCTCCAAGACGGCGCCAAAGGAGATGCCGATGATGAAATAGACGACAAAGGACCCGTAGTGGCCAAGTAATTCAGCTAACGGTAGTGGAAAAGCAGTCATCTCAAACTCCTTAGTTCCAGGCGCGCCGGAAGAAATAGGCGAGCGCGTAGGCGCCGGCAAAGACAGCGAACATAAAGGCCCAGCTGCCCACGGATAGGACCGCGCCGCCGGACAAAGCCTGGCCGGACGTGCAGCCGCGCGCGAAGCGTGCCCCGTAGCCCATCAAGAGGCCGCCCAGAAAGGCGAGGAACCAGCGCGAACGGTTGGAAATATTGGGCCCTTTTACTGTTTCCCACTTGACGCGATGATTGAACCAGCCGGATAGGAAGCCCCCGAAAACAGTGCCGAGCGTCAAGAAGACGATCCAACTGTCGAGTGGGTTGCGATCGCCGCCGGCCAAATCAATCAAATAGGGAACGCGATTGATATGGTCGGGCACAACCAGGTCTTGCACGAAGACCAATAGGCGGTTTAGGCCGCCCGAGGCGCCCAGACCATTCCCAGTCAGGAAAAAGGCAAAGAACAGGACAACGCCGAGGAGGATGCCGGCCAGATAGGGATCGATGTACCCGCTCGCCTCCTTGGTCTCCGTCATGGTGACGCTTTTTTCTTCCTGAAATTCCTCTTCAGAGGGTGTGTAAGTTGTCATAGTGAATCTCCTATACCACGACAATAATTCATTAATCTGCCGATGCAGTGCTTTCTGAAGGGGCCGCATGCCCCTCTACTTCATCCCAGCCCATGACCATTGACTTGATGCCGCTTGTTACCGTCGGTCCTGCTGTCGTGGTCAAGTAAACGTGTAAGACGATGAAGGATGCCAGCAGCCAGGATACCAGCGTGTGCAGCGGCGCCACGAAGGTCAGCCCGCCAATGCGGTTGGCGAAGTCCGGCCACTGCTGCATGCCCCATATCAGCGTGCCTGTGATCACCTGCAGCGGTAGCAGAACGTTTAGCAGGCCGAAGTAGGTGATTTGCTGCAGCGGATTGAGGCGCTGCTCCGGTGTTTTCTCGAAGGGATGCTCCGCATTGTTGAAGATACCTTGTAGATAATACTTGGTCTGTAGAATTGCCTGATTGAAGAATCCCTGGGGCTCCGGCAGGAAGCGTTTGATGTCGCCGCTGGCTACATTGTAGAAGAGTGCCAGGGCGGCATTGGCAACCAAAAGAAAGGCCATAATGTTGTGAACCTGGACAACGAAGGGGAAACTAAAAATGCCGAAGGTATCTGGCTTGTGGATGATCAAGCCCGTGAACAGCAAGATGAAGATCACGGCCGTTTGCAGCCAGTGCCACAATCGTTCGTAGACGGTATACATATAGACTTTGCCCTGGATTTCCGCCTCGTGTTGGCCCTGGCGCCTGGCGGCGAAGAAACGAAGTCCTGCATGTACGCCAACGCCTAATATCGTAGCCAGCAGCAGGAGCGCCCCCAGCGTATCAATCAGAGAGACACTGCTGTAGCCGAGGACATAGAGTCCATTCGCCGCCAGATCCGGTTCATAGAAAAGATGTCCCGCTTCATTGCTGACGATGTTTCCTCCAATAACATCCGCGTTTCGACCAATAAACGTGGGTGCTATTCCGCCCGGTTTCCTGTCTGAAAGCGGCATCGGCGCGGCCAATCGTGAATCTTCTGCGTGACACGCCTGGCAATCCTTGGTGGCCCATTCGCCGTGGGTCACATTGTGGCTGATGCTGTAGGCTCTTGTCTCCGCCTCGATGCGCGGATCCACCAGTCCCCGTGCCGCCAAGCGACCGGCGATAAGCGACTCCTTCTCTTCTTTATCAATCACCAGTTCGCCGTCGACAAGCCAGCCATCGCTGTTTTCATCAAAGAGGTCCATGATTTCCGCGTCATAGCCCCCCTCTTCGCCCAGCCACACTGCTTCAAGATCGCGGTAAGGCACCGGCCTGGGATCTGTGCCGTGAACCCAGAACCAGGATGAGACCAGATTGTGCGGCGCGAGGCGCGAATGGCCATCCGCACTTTCACGCGCGAGTAGAACGGGTTCAAAACCGGTCACGAGCACATTGGCCATCGTTGGGCCTTCCCCTTCGACGCCGCGACAGTCCGCGTAGGGCGTGCCATCCATGTTGAGCACCGTCCAATCCATCGTGCCGCGCGCCGGAGCGTACATCTCCGGGATGTGGCAGGATTCGCAGCTCAATGCCTGCAAATGGCGATCCGTATAGGGCAGCCAGGTGTGTGTACTTTGCGCATCATGGCAAGATTCACAGCGGCGCAGCGTATTGTCGAACTGGGGTGACAGTGTGCCCTGCGTGCTCTGTCCCTTCGCAAATTGGTGAAGCGGTCTGTAGAGATAGTCGCCGAGGTCGATACGCCGTGGGTCGAAGAGTAAATGGTCAGGGCGGGTTGCTTCACTTTCCTGGTAATACACCGGATTATTCAAGGAGTAGTGGCAGTCGGTGCAGTTGACGACGCGCTCCGTGTGGATGTCCCAGGAGCGCGATATTTCCTGCTTGCCGGCAATATTCATGCCCGACTGGCTGATTTTTTGCGGTGACATAATCTGCCCTGTCGTAATCGTGCTCCATTGCTCAGGCGAACAACCCGTCAGAACGGCCGGCGTCTCTGAATCCACGTGAACAAGGCCATGACACTGCCCACAGTTTTCGTTGGATGGATCCTGAACTCTGATGTATTCCGCGAGGAGTTCGCCATCGTCATTAAACGCTTCTTGATTCCATTCAAGCAGCCCATTGACTTCGTCGACGATGCCGCTGCCCACGAGCGTTGCACTACCGGCCCAGGCGAACGCTCCGGCCTGCAGCTGCTTGACGCGCTCCTCATTGTTTGGCTCAGACCAATGACAAAGGAAACAATTCATTTCCACGACGCCCGATTCTTGCCAATCCCAGGGTACAAGCTCGCCGCTTTCAGGATCAACGCTGCTGGTTTGCACGCTATCTACACCGGGCATGAGCTCCAGCAGTGGCGCGCCTTCTCGACTGAAGACGGAGGGTCCGCCGCCGGCATGGCGGCTGCCAAAGCGTTTGATCCAGTCGGCCGTCGTCAGGTCAACGTGCGCATCCCCTTCGGCTGTGAGAGTGTCGTACGTAATAGCATTCCACTTGCCAAATAGGCCGGGGCTGATATCCCAGGGTTGGCCCCCTTCTTGTTCGCCAGGGTCTGAGAGTGTGCCCAATCCGACATCCGCGTGCGCGCTGTGCGTAGCGATGAAGGACGTGTCATGACAGGACCCACAGGTGCTCATGGTCGACAGAGGCTCACCACTGTCGGTCACGCTGTCGCCCTGCGCGTCCAGCAGGGGGAACTGTGGGTGAATCGGTGGACCATCCTGAGCCAGGATCGTCGATACGGATCCCAGAAGCAGGAGCAACGAAAGTATGCCCACAGCGGCTATGATGGCCGGCAATGGCCGTTTATTAGAAGTAGTCCAGCTTTGTCTTAACATCTAGTTGGTGTTAACCTGATTTTGTGATTGACGTCCGCCCCAGTTCATCGGGTCCCCGTAGTAACCGAGCGCTTCCCAATCCATACGGCCGTTGTCGCTGTGACAGGCGGCACACTGTAAGGCATTATCTTTGGGCTGCACCATGTGCGTCATCGCCCAATACATTTCCGTTTCCGCAAATCCATAGCTGCCGCTGTAATCCAGGCCAGCTGCCTCAGATCCCAACCTTGCCGCCAGATCCCAATCGAATTCCGTCCAATACCCCCCTTCGCCGACTGTTTTCGGCTGCAGCAGGATATTGTTTTCCGTGTCATATATCTGTTTTGCCGTGTGGACCTTAAATGGAAAGATCTTCGCCGTTGGGTCGTCTATGCTTCCCAGCGGCCGACTGAGGACAGTCACCTCATTGGGGTCTATTTCGTCGCCCAGGATGTAGCGATCGGCATTGCCGTTATACCAGGCGTACTCAGGCATAAAATTTCGTTCGTAGACAAAACTGCCCTTGATCTTCAGGTATTCATGCGGATCCTCGGGGATATCCTGCCCCGCGGTTGACCAGTCCCAATCCATCTTTGTCGCGTCGCGCAGAGCGCCTTCCGGAATATGGCAGGTTTGGCAGGCGACTGTGTCCTGATGGGCCGTGATTCGCTCGTCCTTGTGGACTTCTGTGGAATGGCACTGCGTGCAGTCAAAACGGTTTGCGTCCGTCGCGCTGACAGAGATCATATGACCGCTGATCTGGTGATCTTCCGTCCAATGGCAGTCGACGCACTGGAAGTCATGGCGACCCATATGGACATCGATTGTTTCCGTGGGAAAGAAAAGACTGCTGTCCAGGTCGCCGTGTTTCACTGCGTTGCCTCCGCCCCCATTGAAGTGACAGCTTCCACAATTCAGGCGAGTAGGCGTGGTTACGCTTTGCGCGGCGGCAGCCAGGTCGACGCCCTCAGCAGGCAGACCGGCGTTGCTTTTCACATAGGCACCGGTCTGTTCGTGGCAGGCGAGACAGTCCACATTTTCCTGGTTACTGAAGTCAAACTCGGCGCTGTCCCAACCGTAACCGGCATGACAGCGTGTACAGCCGGTCCAGTTTCCTTGAATACCGATGCAGAAGTTATTGATCTGGTTCTTCTTACCGATTGTGACCGGCTCATCCCGTCCCGGCAGCATAACCGGCTCACTTTCCCACTTCCAATGAACCGTTTCTAACATTTCGTGGCCGGCGTCTTCGTGACACTCCAGGCAGGCCCTGGTGACGTCCGAACCCGTTTCATACGGCCCTTTCATAAGCTCTGAGTGATCGGTGCTGGGCGCGCGCAGCGGCACACTTGTCCACGGATCATCCGCCGCTTTTGTTTCGCCTGTTGAGAATACGATGATGGGTAGGACAATCAGTAGGAAGGTGATGACAAGGCCCACAACCCAAACATACTTAAAGTCTTTCATGGTTCACACGTCTTGTTCTATTGCAGTAGATAAATTGCAGGGTAAACGGCTCCGTTCCCCGTACTAGGCATCTGTTTCAATAAAGCTTGTTTGCCGCATCAGAGACTCCCTCAATACCAGGCGCATCCTGTCCAAGATCTCAATCATTCGCCCGTCAGATAGGTGATATATCATCGAAGCTCCATCTCTATCAGCGCCAACAAGCGCCCGCTGACGCAGGACACGAAGGTGTCGCGAGACGGTGGGTTGAGGCATGTGCAAATCAATGGCCAATTCACTGACGTTGCGTGGTCGCTCATGGAGTTCATACAGGATCATGATGCGCTTGGGGTCGCCCAAGGCCTGGCAAATGTTTGAATGTAGTAAATTGAGCTCCTGAAGCGTCGGTGCATTCACAATGGGTCACCTCATATGTATTCGCATATGCGAATACATATGAATTATAGAGGAATCACCGCTGAATACTCTGGACGATTGTCATGTGAAAGACATGACATTCGTCACATTCTCGAAGATGCAGGATTGGACTTGAATCGCTGTGCCTGACTTCTACGTCCTTAGAATGCTCGGAAGCGCGTTGGCATGTGCTAAAATCATGTGCAATCGGGAAAGGTAGCTGGTGCTTTGAATCCAGCAAAGAATGATGAATTCAGAAGACAAATCTGTAGCGCCTTCGCAAACCTCTTGGCAGCAGCGAATTAGCGAACTGCGAGCGATTCTGAAGCAGCTGCGACCTGATTTGGTCGCCGCGGAAGAGCAGCTCAGCGAGCAGCTCGCTGAGATCAGCAGCTTTGAATTCCTGGTGCGCTCGCGCTTGGAGCCTTTGAGCAGACGCCTTGATAGTTTGCAGGTTGAGATAGCGGCTTTGCAGCGTGAGCTGAAAGACCTGCGAGATGGGTATCTATTTGTTGACGCCACCGATGCCGGGGAGCTGTTCCAGACTTGGCGTGCCTCGGAAGAGGCAGGGTCGGTCGCATCCGGGGATTTTCGCTATCACGAAGCGCTTGCGCAGGCTCCGAACAAGATGCTGTCTGGCGATGAGAGTGAGAAGCTCAAACAGGTGTACAGGCAGCTGGCGCGTCGATTCCATCCCGATTTTGCGTTGGATACGGCCGATCGCGCCTATCGAACCGGTGTGATGATGGCCATCAATGCCGCTTATACGGCCGGTGACCTGAGGCGCCTGCAGGAACTGGCGGAGCAGCCTGATCCGCAGCGACCTGACTATTCGCAAGAAGAGTTGGCTGATGCGCTGCTGCGCGAGGCTGCCCACTGCCAGAATAGAATCAGCGAAATTGAGAAGGAACTGCAGCGCCTGCGCCGCCATCCCAGCTACGTGCTCAAGATGCGTGTTGAGGAAGTGGCTGAGAAAGACCGTGACCTGTTGGAAGAGCTGGCTGCCGAACTGCGTGAAACGATCGCTGGACGGATGGTGCAGAGAGATGTTCTCACGGCTGAAATTGAAGCCTTCAAGAATGGGGAACCTGAATTCGCCGACGATGCCTTTGCTGATGCTGTGTTCAACCTCGGCTTAGAAAGAGCTTTCGCGGAGGAGGATGACAGCGGTCTTGACGAGTGGCGCAGCCGTAATCGCGGTCGCTTTGATTTCGACGATATGGACGACGATGAAGAGGTGTGGGACGGGCTGCGCAGAGCGCGCGATACAAAGTAGGAGTGCGTAGAGAGGACAAGAGGGGGCTTGCCATGACACAGCAATACGTAGGTCAGAATTCAGCGCAAGCGATCATACACGCTTACAGTCGCCACGTTTCCAGCGGCAAAGTCGCCTTTCTTGAATCTTTAGGCATAGACTTTGTGCCCGGTAGGCGCGAGGGCCCTTTCATTTGGGATGTCGGCGGGCGGAAGCGGCTGATCGATTGCCATTCCAACGGCGGTGTCTTCAACCTGGGCCATCGCCATCAAGCTTTGATCGCCGTATTGACGCAGAGCCTACAGGAGCTCGATGCCGGCAATCATCTGCTCCTGAGCGAACAGCGTGCGCGCCTGGCAAAGCACTTGGCGGAACTGCTTCCTGGCGATCTCACCTATACCCTCTTTGGCGTTAGTGGCGGTGAAGCGATCGATTTGGCGATAAAGATCGCTCGCGGATACACAGGAAAACAGAAGATCGTTTCCGCCAGCGGTGGCTATCACGGGCACACGGGCCTGGCTCTCTACGCCGGGGACGCCGCCTATTTCGACATGTTTGGTCCGCGCGCTCACGGCTTTGTCCAGATCCCGTTTGGCGATATCAAGGCGCTGGATTCGGCCGTCACACCGGACACGGCGGCCGTCATCCTGGAGACAGTCCCTGCCACGAACGGCATTGTGGTGCCCGATCGTGCTTATCTAAAGCAGGTGCGTGTCCTCTGCGACAAGCGTGATGTTCTCTTGATCATTGATGAAGTGCAGGCCGGCCTCGGACGCACTGGAAAATTGTGGGCGATCAATCATTTCGGCGTCGTCCCCGATATTCTTGTCCTTGGGAAGGGTCTTTCCGGTGGTCTGTACCCCATGTCGGCGACCTGCTTTCGGGCTGAGCTGGAGTCCCTCTTTCAAAAAGACCCTTTCGTTCATGTGTCCACGTTGGGCGGCGCGGAAGTCGGTATCCCCTTGGTCGAGAAAGTCCTGGAGATCACTTCGCAGCCCGATTTCCTCTGCCGCGTGCAGGAAACAGCACAGTTGTTTAACATTGGCTTTGAGGAACTGAGGCGGAAGCATCCCCACTATTTGCGGGGCCTGCGCCAACTGGGCATGATGATGGGTATTGAACTGCGCGGTGAGTTCTGTGGGCCGCCCTTCTCAAGAGCCGCTTTCGACAATGGCTTGCTTTGTGTCTATGCCAACAACGACCGCCGCGTTGTCCAGTTCCTGCCCCCGCTGACGATCGACCATGATTTGGTAGACGAGATTCTACAGCGAGTGGATGCTTCGCTGACCGATATGCGGGGAATGATTGGCGAGACTATGGCCTGACGGCCATTGATTCGGCCACGATCTCGACCACGTCTCTTACCTGCATCGGTTCCCCTTCTTCACGGTTGGCATCGACCATCATCGTGGCACAGAATGGGCAGCCGACGGCCAATGTTGACGCACCGGTTGCTTGCGCCTGGCTGAAGCGCTCCAAATTGACGGCCGCATCACCGTGCTCTTCTTCTTTCCAATACTGGGCTCCGCCGGCACCGCAGCAGAAAGAATCCTTGCCGTTCTTGTCCATTTCCAACAGCGTCGCCCCGGCGGCGGCCAGCACGTCGCGCGGCGCCTGCACAATGCCGTTCTGCCGGCCAAGGTAGCAGGGATCGTGGAAAACAACCCCTTCGAGCTGGCCGTTGTTCAGGCTTAGCTTGCCGCGGCCGATCAGGTCGGCAATCAGCTGCGTGTGGTGGAAGATCTCATAGCTGCCGCCAAGTTCACCATATTCTCTGCCGATCGTCGTGAAGCAGTGCGGACAGGAGGTGACGATTCGTTTCTCATTCGCGCCGGCTGCATTCAGCGTTGCGATATTGGCCTGCGCCATTTCCCAGAAAAGATATTCGTTTCCGGCGCGCCGGGCCGAATCCCCGGTACACGATTCTTGCTCACCCAGGATGGCAAAACTAACGCCTGCTTCTTGCATGACCGTCGCCAACGCACGCACCGTTTTCTGCGCGTCCGGATTAAAGGCGCCGGCGCAGCCCACCCAAAGCAGGTACTCATAGTCCGGATTCTCCTGCACGGTAGGTACGGGGAAGGGCAGTGCGGAAGCCCACTCAAGGCGGCTCTCTGTTGACTGCCAGGGGTTGCCCGTTCGTTCCATGCCCACGAACGCTCCCTTCAATTCTTCGGGGAAAGCGCTGGCCATGAGCACCTGGTCACGCCGGATATCGAGAATATCCAGCATAGGCGTATTGCCGACTGGGCAAACTTCAATGCAGTGGCCGCATGCGGTACAGGCCCAAACGGCGCTCTCACTAATCGCAAAATCAAGCAGCGCTCTCCCGCCCCCTTCCGCGGCCAAGGTGCTCATATTTTCTTTCGTATAGTACCGTTTATTGATCTCCAGAGCCGATGGAGAAAGCTCTTTTCCTGTGTGATACGCGGGGCAAACTTCCTGACAGCGGCTGCACATGATGCAGGCGAAACCATCCAAGATCTGTGTCTTTTCCAGATCGAACAATGTCGCGGCGCCAAACTGTTCCAGAGACTCGTCTTCAAAATCAAGCGTGAATATCTGGCCAAGATAGGAACGTTCAGGGCGCGTCATGAAATTAATCGGCCCCATGATCAAATGAATATGTTTGGTATAGGGGAAATAAGGGATGAAAAGGAGGATCAAGCCGATTGACCACCACCCCAAGTGTTGGGCAAAGGTCAGGGAGCTTGCCGTCCACCCGGACAAGAAAACATTAGCAATCGTACTCGAAACTGGCTGCCAAGGATTGGCGGTCCCAGCCAGAGCAATGGCGGCCGAAGAGGCAAGCAGGGCGCCCGCCATGTGCAAGAAAATGAAGATGAGGACGATGAGCGAGTCGTTGTTCATGCCGCCCTCGCGCACCCGGGGATCAAGCATCACGTTCTCGCGGATTTCCAGGTTCTGATCATGACGAAAGAAGCGCCTGACCAAGAAGAACAAGAGACCGATCAAGACGATGACGGCAAAAATATCAGCCAGCAGGCGATAGATGTCGCCAACCAAATAGCCTTCTAGAAAATGAAAGCCAGGAATAAGTCCCTCTGCCAGGTCAACAAGCGTGACCAGACCATAGAAAATAAACCCATAAGCGACCCCATAATGAAAGAGCGACACAACACGCCGGTTGCTGATGATGCTGCCTTGTGAGAAGAAGGCCTTGATTCCGGTAAACAGCCGCTGGGGCAGGGGCGTATAATAGAGCTGGCCCTGGCCTCTGTTGATGATTTGAAACATCTCTCCCCAGGTATTGTAGGCGGCAACGGCGCAGATGAAGGCAAGAAGAGCAAAAAGTGTAACTTCAATCGGGGTAAGCATGGACAGTTCCTCTTGGATTAAGCTGAAATGAAGTCAGGAAAAATTGTACCCCAATCTGTGACGCAGTGCATTAGAGCGCATGCCGGCATCCTTGCCGCTAAACTGTAGGGTCTCTGTTGGTGATTTGTACGTAAAGATGACTCATTTCCGGGTGAAGGCTCGTGTATAATCGGAACGATGAACGAAAGGCAAAATCGCGCTTTCTTACTGGGTGCTTGCTTCCTGGGCGCACTGCTGCTGCTTTGCGCACTCTGGCCAGCGGCCACGTCGCTCTATGATCTGACCGGGGAGGAAGCATGGCCTGGCCAGCTGGCAGGTGCTGTGCATTGGCTGAATACGGCCGTCCGGCCGCAGCCAAATCTGGCGCCGCAGTTGGTGACAAGCAAGCATCTGCAAAGTCCGTTGGGCGTCAATACGTTCTTGCAGCAGGAGGTAGAGCCGGGGAAACGTGTGACTAGTTTAGAGATGGCCCGACGGGCCGGGTTCCGCTTTATTCGCCAGGAATTCCAATGGGAAGACATTGAGATTCATGGCAAGGGTGATTTTGTCGACCGCAGAAATGTGGCCTCAGGCGTAGACGCCTGGGAGAAGTACGATCACATCGTCGAACAGGCGGAAGCGTCGGGAATCGAGGTGCTTGCCAGGCTCAGTAATCCGCCGGCGTGGAGTAGAGCGGAAGCGGATGAGGTGACGGGTGCGCTGGCGCCGCCCGATGATTACAATGATTTTGCTGACTTTGCGGCGGCCGTTGCCGGGCGTTATCAAGGACGTGTTCGTTACTATCAGGTTTGGAATGAGCCGAACGGCAATGAGGAGTGGGGCCTGCAGGACGTCGATCCCGAAGGGTATACGGATCTGCTCTGCCTGGCCTATGCGCGAATCAAGGAGGTTGACCCACAGGCGGTTGTCTTGTCCGGCGCCTTGACGCCCACCCTCGCAATGGACGGCCGCAATATGAATGACCTGATTTACTTGCAGCGCATGTACAACGCCGGAGCGGCTGACTGTTTCGACGTCATGTCTGCCCAGGGCTACGGGCTCTGGTCAGGGGCGGCCGACCAGCGGCTGCGACCGACGGTCATCAATTTCCCGCACCATCTGCTCATTCGCGATCTCATGGTTGAAAACAACGACGCCGCCAAGCCCATCTGGATCAGTGAAATGGGCTGGAACGTCGTGCCCGAGGGCATGGAAGCGCGTTTCGGCCGTGTGACAGAAGCGCAGCAGGCCCGCTATACCGTTGAGGCGTATGAGCGCCTATTGGCCGAGTGGCCCTGGATAGGCGTGGCCAACTACTGGTTCTTGAAACGACCGTCTGACCTGGAGAAGGAGCAATCCTGGTACTATTTCCGCCTGCTGGATCCCGATTTCTCAACACTGCCAGTTTATGATGCGCTGGTCGCCTATGAGGAATCTGCACCGCCCGTCCAAGAAAGAGCCGACTGGGTCGACGTCTGGCAGTCGGCCCGTCCGGGGCTCTTCTTTGCCGGCGCCGCGCTTCTATTCTTTAGCTTGCTCATGCTCCTGGCCCCGAAACAAGACGCCGCGCGTTGATTACTGGCAGTTGATGACCCCCGCCGTTTCCAAGAATGTGAACGATACGAAAGCAGTGCCCAATCCATTGCCAACAGGATCAACAAGGGATGCCCGTTTTGTCCCCGGCGCCATCCTTCTGATCCTCATCTTGCTGTTGGCCACCGGCCTGCGTTTCTATCAACTTGATACACAATCCTTTTGGAATGATGAGGGCAACAGCGCTCGCCTGAGTGAACGATCACTCGCCCTGATCATCGAAGGGACTGCCAGCGATGTTCACCCGCCTCTCTACTACATTCTCCTGCGTGGTTGGCGGGAGCTGCTTGGCGACAGCGAGTTCGGCCTGCGCTCCTTTTCCGCCTTTGCCGGGATCCTTACCGTGGCGGCCGCGCTGGCGCTCGCTCGCTTCTTCTTCCCCGTGGCCAGAAGAGGGCCGTTCCTATCTACGGCTGCCTTGGCCGCGGGACTGCTGGCTGCGCTGAACCCCACGCTGGTTTACTACAGCCAGGAAACACGGATGTATGCCCTCTTGGGGCTGCTCGCTTCCCTCTCAACGCTTGTTCTCTTGAAATGGCTCTCTACCGGCTGGCGTTGGCCCTGGGCGCTTGCCTATCTCCTGCTTTCGACCGCAGGTCTATACACACACTATTTTTACCCAATCTTATTCCTTGTCCAGGCCTGTATTGTCTTAATCGCCGTTGCCGGCAAATCTGGCCCATATTCTTTTCCACGCACAGAAGTTGAAAGCTCAGAACGATGGTTTAGAACGCCGTTGGCCTGGATGCTCATGGTCGCCGCCACACTCCTACTCTATCTGCCTTGGGCCCCGATCTTTCTGAATCAGACGGGCGGGCGGGCCGCGGAGCGAGGATCTGTTCCTGTCTTCCTTTGGGACAGCCTGCGCTGGATGACATTTGGCCAAACCGTCGCTGCCGATGCGCTCCTTTGGGTGACCTTCCTGGTGATTTTGCTGCTGGCCCTGTCCCTGTGGGCAGCGGGACGCCAGGTCGTGATTCCCATCCTCGGCGCTGCAATCCCCGTGGCAGCGATGTATGGCGCGGGCACCACAAATCCCGCCTTCTACAAATTCATGATCGTTGCCGTCCCCTACTACGTACTCTGGCTTGCTGGATTCGCTTCCGGGCTTGACCATGCCTCCTCTCCACGGGAGCGTACTGCCCAGTTCGCCGGCATACTATTGTTGGTTCCCCTGCTAATCGGCAGCGTACTCTCCCTGCGCAATCTTTACACGGACCCGGCATTTGCCCGTGCCGATTACCGGGCAATGGCCGCCGAGATCACCGCCGCCCAAAATGTCGATGCCGGGGTTATTCTCGATGCGCCGAATCAATGGGAGGTTTTTACCTATTATCATCGTGACGGCGCTCCTGTCTATCCGCTTCCCAAGGGGCAGCCGGATCCCCATATTTTGGAGCCCCAGCTGGCGCAGATTGCCGGCAGACACGACCGCCTGTATGCTCTCTACTGGGGAGAGGAGCAGCGCGATCCGCAGCAGGTCGTTGAGAACTGGTTGGAAGCGAACACATTCAAGGCCTCAGAGAAGTGGGTCGGCGACGTTCGCTTCGCGATTTATGCGACGATGCCTGAGGCCATCCGGGAACAGTCACCGTTGAACGTTTCCTTTGATGAGCAGATCAAGCTCCACGGATTCGGCTTAGCCAGCAAGCTGTTTACATCAGGAGATATTGTTCCAATTACGCTCTCCTGGTCGGCGGAAAAGCCGCTGGAGAAAAGATATAAGGTGTTCCTGCACCTGGTTGACGCCAATGGGGCCATTGTGGCCCAGCAGGATAGTGAACCCGGCGGCGGAAGCTCGCCAACCTCCAGCTGGCAGCCCAGGAGCATCCTTGTTGATAACCAGGGGATTCTTTTGCCAACAGAGTTGGCCGCGGGGGAGTATACTATCTTGGTTGGGCTGTATGATGCGCAGGCGCCGCAGGAGCGTCTCCGTATTGTTGAAAAGGAACCGTCCCAGGATTACCTGGCGCTGGGAACGATTATAGTCGAGTGAGTTTGCGGTCAGCACGGCCGTATGTGGCAGGGAATGAGATGAAGAAATTATTGGTACTTAGACATGCGAAATCGAGCTGGAAAGATGACAGGCTGAGCGATTTTGAGCGGCCGTTGAATAAGCGCGGTCGAGAGGACGCGCCTAAAATGGGGCGGCTGCTTGCTGATGCCGGATTGATTCCCGACTTGATCATCAGTTCATCGGCTGTACGTGCCCTTTTGACGGCCGATCTCGTGGCCGAAGAAAGCGGCTGCGACGCCCAGATCCTGGCAACGAGGGAGTTGTATATGGCTATGCCCGAGGATTATTTGGCACTGCTGCAGCAGGCGCCGGGAGCGGTGGAGATAGTCATGGTCGTCGGCCATAACCCCGGCATTGAAGATCTTGTGGAAGAACTTGTGGGCCAGTGGGAGCGGATGCCCACCGCAGCGCTGGCGCACATTGAATTGGAAGTGGATGATTGGTCGTCTCTCGTGTTGGATGGCAAGGGGAACCTGCTCGATATTTGGTATCCTAGAGAACTCTGAGCGCCAGCCAAGAGCAGCCTACTGCTTCTCGGCAGTTTCCATAGGCGAACGGCCGTTCGTTCTCGCTTTGGCGCCCGCATATAGTTTGCTCAGGCTCTTGTTTTTAGCCACCCATAAGACGACTAAACCAAGCTTCACTTCATATAATGATTTCGCCTCTTCGGTTACCTCGCGCAGGATATCACGCTTCACCAGGCTGCTCAAGGCACCTGTGATTTCCGCTGGATCTAGGTGGATGTCATAGGGTTCGAGCAGCTGCACAATTACTTCGGGGTGGAATGGCAGCGTGTGGTCCATCAGGTGGGCAACCGCGGCGAGTATCGTGCGCTCGGCCACCGTGGATCGCTGCCATAAGTATGCGAAGTGTACTTCACCCAGGCTCAGCATTTCGTCTACCGCCGCATTGACATGGGATATTGTCACATAGCCACTCCGCTCGACATTCGCCTGCTTCACAAGCGTATAACAGACGAGCTGCAAGAAGTACGGGTGCCCGGCCGTGACGCGCATGATCTTGTCCAGCGCCAGGTCGTCATAGATCAAGCCTGGCGAGACCGGTTCGCTGATCAGCCGCAGCGTCGCCGCCTCACTGAGGAAGCCGATCTTGCGATAGAGGGCGATGTTAAAGAGGACCGACCAATAGTCGGATGTCATTTCTTCCAGCCGTCTTGTGCCTACAAAGATGAAGTTGAGCTGTTCGCTGTGCTGCATCAGGTGCCGCAGATAGGTGAAGAAAGTAGAGGGCAAAATCCCTTCCGCCACAAGCGTTTCAAATGCTTCGAACTCGTCGAAGACCAGGATTAACGTCGTTCCCTCCGGGAGCAAGGAAATGATGTAGGGCAAGAACTGACGTTGAAACAGCCGGGTGGGATCCTGTTCCCAGGCTGACAAGTCAGGAACGTCGACCTGGATGCCGCGCTTGGACAAGGCGTCGGAGATGTACCAGGACAGCTCTTCCAGCAAAGCCGGCATTCCGGGAACAACCCCGAGAGACTGGCAGTCGATGTATACCGGCAGAAGATGATCGGGTAGGTGATCCTCCAGGCGCAGCAGCGCGGACGTCTTACCCGTACGCCGCTGACCGACCAGGATCTGTACATTACGATAGGAACGATGCCCCGTGTTTTCGGAGATAAACTCGAAGAGATCTTCGCGCCCGTAGAAGAGGAGGCTATCTTGTCGAAGCGGGGTGCCCGGCGTATAAGGATTGACGATGGTCGTGTAATCGCGGACTGGCGGCAGCAGGTGGACCATGTCCCCGAAAGCGATGGAGCGGCTGCTGTCATTGCGATCGCTGTAGGTGACTGTCATGCCCAGACGGAACCTGTCGGTCACCCTTGGCGTAATGATGAAGCTAACCTCGCGCACCCTGCCGGGCGGCAGAAAAAGTATTCTCTGCTCGCTGCTCTGCACGATGAACGCTGGATTGTCATCCAAGACCGCGATAAGGTTCTCAGCTGGGGCCCGCCCTTTGTTGGCAATCTCCAGGGCAACAGCCGTGTTTTCATCAGGTACCAGGCGGCGCGTCTTTAGTGTCACTGCCAATTCTGCTCTACCTTGAAGGTCTTCGACCTCGGCCGTAATCAGACCGGACCAACGCCGCATGATCGCGTTGACGAGGAGGAACCGTAGGGAAGGGGCATATTGCGGCAGCTGCTGATTCGCCTGCTGAAGAATGACGCCGGCTTCATTCAAATAGACCAGCCGATCTTCAACCAGGTCAACGCGCTCACTATCGCACAGATTGAGCAGGATCGGGTTGAGCAGGTCATAGGCGCTTGTATCTTGACCTTCCCTCTTCAACTGAGTCAGCAGCAGCTCGAGTCGGGGCAGCTGCAAACTCAGTTCGGTAACGGACGGAGCCTCCAACAAGATTTGGCCTGTGCCAAAAAGACTCTGCCAGCGCGCATGCCCTGCAAACGGGCCGTCCTTTGACAGGGACATCTCATCTAGCATCTGCGTAATGATCGGAATGGCGGACAACGGCTGTTCGGGTAGGATGAACAACCCATCAGCCAACGTTGCCACCGTCTTGTCTCCTTCTTGACGCGCCTGTCCTGCCAGATGAGGGATTAGGTCAGGGGGAAGGTCTGATTCTATTAACTGTTCCAGAATGACCAGCGTTTCACTGGGATTCTCGCGTATGCGCTGGTACAGCCGGGACGCGCGCGCGTTTGGCGTCTGCGCCTGGCGGATGAAAGCGACCCCCAGGATCAGCCCAGCGGCGGCGATTCCCAGAAATGCGAAAGGCGCGATGTTTGCTCCGGGAGGCGCCAGAATGGGCGCTGGGCCGGGTGGCGGTACCATCATGCCAGTATAGGAGCCATCAGTGAAGGAGAAGCGATAGGCCAGTCCCCCCTCTTGGGCCGCCTGCGCCGGGAAGGCCCAGAAGAGGGTGCCTTCGCCGCCGTTCAGGACCTGGATTTCCTGGCCCACCCAGGCGCCGGTCTCCGGATCCTGGAGTTCGAGGGTGACAGCAACTTCATCCTCTTCGACGTCGTCGACATCAATACTCACGCGGTATTGTCCAAGTTCGGCTTTCACCTCCGGCTTTGTGAGCAGCGGGGGCCGATTGTCTTGCGTGCGCAGAAGGTGAACGAGACCATTTTCGCCGATGACAACAAGGTCTGGTATTGGACTTGCCTCGCGTTTCAATGAATCTACGCCAAAGATAGAGCTGGTAAACTGCAGCGGTGTGGAGAAAGAGTTGGGCGCCGACGTGTCCGCTTTCTCAAAAAGCGTGACCTGCCCATCCTCATTTCCGGCCATGGCCGTATCTGGCAGGGCGTCATCGTTCTGATCAAACCAATGCACGGCGCTGATCTTCCCCAGTCCGTCGAAGCTCCAGTAGGTTTGTGGCTGGCTGTCCAGGAGGTCCAGCCGCAAAAGGTCTCCGCCGTTCGTCCCCAAGAGAATCTGAGATTGGGAAGCCGGCGGCTCATCTCCCGTAGTTTGCGGCATGAGTGAGCCGGCCGTGACCTCAGCCCCCAGGTACAAAGGCCAATTGCGCTGAGTGAGTTCTGACCCTGTTGCGTCGAAACCGTGGAGGTGCCCATCTGCCGTGGCCACGATTAGCCCGACCTCCGATCCCTCACTCGCGCTGGCATTGATCGCCAGCAGACCGGCTATCTCTTTTTCAAAGGTGGCCACAGATCTGGCCGGCGCCTGCGGATTGCGCGGGTCGAAGCTGAAGAGGTCAAATTGGCCGGCGACGATTATCTCAGGTGCCTCCGCGCCATCGTCGTTCAAAACGGCTACATGATTGATACGCTGTTCAGGGACGGGCACAGTCCATTCTAGCAGCCTCTCACCGGAAGCAGACAAGATAAAGAGCGTGCCACCGTCCGTGCCGGCAGCAATTTGCAGATCGCCCCGACCAAGGGTATCGGCGATCGCTATATCGGTGACCTGGTCGCCCACAGCATGTTCCCAGATGCGCTCGCCCTTCGCATCTCGCAGTTGAATCCAGCCTGCTTGTTCGCCTGTTTCCTGGATAGTGCTGCCGGAAACCACAATGTCAACTCGGTCGCTCCCGGCAGCCAGGATCGCCAATGCCTGAATCGACCCACCTGCATCGAGCAGCCAGTTTAGAGATCGATTATTGCTGAGACTGTGTACCCGCCCGTCTTGGGTGCCCACAATGAGTTCGTCATTGCCGTCCTGGTCGAGATCCGTTGTCAGTACGGCACCCGGCGCGGCGTTCAAAGAATACTCCCATTCTTGAACGGCGCCGCTGTTGCCGACTCCCATGCCCACCAGTTCCAGGGTAGCAAAGCGAGGCACGAGAAGTTCAGAATTTTGATCGTTGTTGCTGTCCACGAATCTTGCCAGATCGCGCCCATCAGCGTCCGCTATTTTGGATGACGTCTTGCCGCGCCCATCAACGAGGATGATATCGGCCGTAGTTCCATCCTGCCCGTCTTGCAGCGTGGCTGCCAAGACGGGTTCACGCACATCGAAGACATGTGGTGCTGCCGCCACGGCTAGGATGGGGCGATCGGCCGTATCCGCAAGATTGGTGGTCCAGAGGCTGCGCCCCTGCTCGTCGAAAGCCGTTATCGTTCCCGTGTCTGTACCAACGGCGAGAACTGTTTGATCAGGCAAATGAACCTCGGCCAGGGCGGTGGCCGGTGTATTTAGTGTGCGCAGCCAATGCCGCCGGCGCAGATGATCGAAGAGCTGGACATGACCCGACGTCGTACTTACGGCGAACAAGGGTTGGCTGCCCTCGCGGAAGAGGACTTCCTCGAGGTCGGTTACTTTGCGAGAGAGCGAGAGATCCCAGAGCATGACGCCGCTATCAATGAAAACCAACTGTCCGAATCGCCGCGAATTGAAGACAGAAAGGACTATCTCATCCTGCCCATCCAGATCAAAATCGGCAACCAGCATCTGGGGTGATGTCGAAAGATCGTCCGATCGGTGATCTTTGTGCTGCCATGTTTGCTTCCCGTCTGTATCAAAGAGAATCAGTTCACCCGATCCCAGCAGCACCAAAATCTTCGCCTGGCCATTGCCGGATTCTCTGAATGCCTGGATTTCAACAGGGAAGGCTTCCGCATTGGGAGCCACATCTTCCGCGCCGGCCGATTCGTCAACCCCGGAAAGAGAAGACTGAATATCGAGGGGCCTGATGCCCGCGCGCCAGATCTCGCGCCCCTCGGCCGACAAGAGAATTAGCTGGTTTGGCATGCCGACGACCACGCCTTTGCTGACCTCCCCAGAGTCAACGAGATCGATCACCGCCAGGGTTCTTATGGAATCGTTCACCGTATGATTCCAGAGCAGTTCACCGCTGGCGGATATCAGGTCAAGGCGTTTATTCTCATCAACGACTAGAAACTCTTCTACGCCATCAAGGTTCATGTCGGCAACGAGCACATCACTCAGGCGTGCTGATGTTGAATACTGCCAGTAACCGGGCAGTTCTTCACGGTCTTGTGCCGAAGCACTCTTGTCATTCAGGAGCGCAATTCCGAGGAGGAGGGTGGCGAAGAGCAGCAGCGCCCGCTGTAGGGGCCGGCTGCCGTGAGTTGTTTGAGGAGTAGGCGGGCGTGTCTTCATGAACCTGCTATCCCTCGACCAGGAAGGAGACTGTCACATCGAATTGGCAGTTCACTCGGGAGAGCGCAGCGCATAACCGACGCCACGCTCGCTAATGATCCAGTTGTCATAAGGATCCATCGCTCTACGCAGGCGCTTGATAAGTGTCTTGAGCCGGTCCGGATCATCTACCAAGACCTCGCCCCACACGGCCTCTTCCAGGTCTTCGCCGCGAACGACCTCACCAGCATTTTGCGCGAGACGCACAAAAATACTGAACTGGGAGATGGTCAAATTGACAGATATGCCTTCTGCCCAAACTTGATGGCGCTGCAAATCGACCACGAAAGGACCCGCCTGGATGACTCCGCCCACAGATTGGCGGCGAACATAACGACGCAGAATTTCACTCGTATACGCGTAGGCCGACTGGTCGTTCAGCAGCAGACACTGCTGTTCAAGCAGGCGCATCGTTTCGATCGGCCCATCTGCTAGGGCAAGGGCGCTTTGCTCTTCTGGGCTGAGATTGTTCCAAAGATAGCTTAGGTGTGAATCAGCCTCGACCTCGATCAGATCATCCACTATCGAGTGGTTCTGAACACTGTCCTCCAGCGCTTCGTCTGCAAACAGACGATACGCATGATAACCGGCAACATGCAGGAAGAATGGATGGGGACCCACGAGAAAAAGCAGATGATCAGTCAATTCCCGCGAAAAATCGACGTTTCCTTCTTCGAGCCGCACGCTTATCAATGATTCGGCCTCATCCGTCGAAAACAGCCCTAGAGGCAGCGTGACAAAGATATTGAAGAATGGAGAGCTTAAGATTTCGTCCTCGGCCGTTATCGCATACAAGGGGCGCTGGCTGGCTGTCAGATAGGCCAGCCCATACTTTGATGTCAGCCCGCGGAGGCGCGCAAAAAAATAGGGGGTTAAATGCTCATTGGCTGCCAACAGCTCAAACTCATCGAGTATAAAGATGACCGGTATGTTCTGCCGATGCACGAGCTGCAGCATGCGGTCCAACGCGCGGTAGGTGCCGGGATGCTGTTCCTGCTTGAGCTGCACACCCGCCGCCTCGGCCGCGTCGGCCAGACTGGTCAGCAAAGTCTCATACACTTCTTCCGGAGGCGAACCGCCTAGCTCCTGGCAGTCCAACATCACAAACAGCGCGTTGGGTGGCTGCAGTTGCTGGGCTTCACGCACGGTGCGACGGCAAATATGGAGCAGCAGCGAGCTTTTGCCGATCCGCCGCGGCCCAATCAAGGAAACACTCTGCCCATTCTTCAATAGACCGAGGATCTGTTCGACCTCTGCTGTGCGGCCGTGAAAGTGCGTTTCTCGCCGAATCGCTCCACGATGAAAGAACGGATTTTCGCTGCTCATACTGCTTCGTATTGTAATGCGGATGCCTGGAATCGTAAACAATGCTTGTCGATAGCACAACCAACTCTTAAAATCTGGGGTATGTCCCAGGATCTAACTGATCGATTGCGTCGCCTCGGAGTGCATCGTGGTGCGCGCAACCTGAAACCCACTGTTAAGCGCGCGCCAGATACGGACATTCAACGACGCCGGACTGGCGAAACTGACCTGGCAAAGCTGTTTCCCAGCGGTCAGGTGCACACCGCGAACAGCGGCGCCTGCTTTGTTGTGGACAGAGTTTATCCTCTCGACTATCTGCATGGTGATTCTCCCCTTTCAAGTTTGCTGGAACAGGATCCGGCGACCCTCTCCGTTTACTGCAAGGAAGAGCGCCTGACTGGACTCGCTTTTCGTGACTTTGTCTTCTTGGATACGGAAACAACCGGTCTGCATGGCGCGGGAACAATCGCCTTTATGGTTGGCATTGCTTTCTTTGAGCGAAGTTCACAGGGCGATGTGCTCATCGTTCGCCAGTTCTTCTTACGAGACCATGATGATGAAGCCGCGATGTTGGAACTTCTCGCGGATTTTCTGGCGCAAAGAAATGGGCTCATTACTTTTAACGGCCACTCTTTCGATCTGAATCTACTCGACAACCGTTATCTGATGAACCGTTCACCGGTTACCTTGCGCCGGCTTCCGCATATCGACCTGCTGCCTCTCTCGCGTCGCCTGTGGCGCGCACGTATTGGTTCGGTCGCCCTCGCTAATTTGGAGACGGAGCTGCTCGGTGTTCGCCGCACGCAGGCCGATGTTCCCGGCTGGCTCATCCCTTCGCTCTACAACGAATACCTGCGCAGCCGAGATGCCGGTCAGCTGGCGCGTGTTTTCTATCACAATCAGATTGATATGCTCTCCATGGTAACCTTGAGCGACCATATTCTGCGCATGATCGCCAGCGCCGATAGGGACCAAGATCCCATTGACCATTTCAGCTTGGGTAGATGGCAAGCTGATATTGGTTTGGAACATGAAGCTGAAGAGACCCTCAACCGCGTTGTGAAGGGCGATCTCCCGCTGGCGATCTATCACAAGGCGCTGCAGCGCCTGGCGCTGCTGTTCAAGCGGCAGCAGCGCTATGGGGAAGCGGTGCCGCTGTGGCAGCAGTGGGCGGCAACGAGTTTTGATGAAATCGATGCCCACGTAGAGCTGGCCAAGTATTATGAATGGCACGGCAACGATATCGCTCAGGCTGAGCGCTGGACGCAGGCGGCTCTGTCTCTCGTAGACTCCTGGTCTAGCGTGCGCGCCAATCTGATCCGCCCGGAACTTGTCCATCGCCTTAGTCGCCTGCAGCGGAAGCAGTCACCATCGTGAAACTTGCCAAGCTAGTGGCAGCGCTCTGGTCGTCTCAAGAAGCGGGGGAGAAGACTATGAAGAAAATGCCCAATCGAATCACGATTTTGGGCGTTGCGTTGGTCGCTCTTAGCGCCTGCGGCATGCCGCCTGATCGCGCGGAACTGTTTAACAATGTTTCAGATACCCAAGAAGCGGAACCGCTGTCTGGGTCTATTGAGCCCACAGCCAGCCAGCCGGCGGCGGCGACCGCGCCGCCTACTGGGAGCGCGGCGGAACGCAATGATGCCGCTTCCACACCGGCGCCGGAAGCGCCTGGCTCAACAGAAATGGCGCCTGACATCGCTGCCGGTCAACGCGGCGAAGAACTCGACGCCTATCTGCGAAACTTGGCCGAATCGCAGCAGTTCATGGGAACTGTTCTTGTTGCCGTGGGCGACGATCTCATCCTAGACGCCGGCTATGGCTGGGCTGATCTTGAGTCCGGCCGCATGAATACGCCACAAACACAGCTGCGTATTGGCTCATTGACCAAACAGATTACCGCGGCGGCCGTTCTGCGCCTGCAAGAGCTGGGCAAACTGGACGTGCACGAGCCTGTGAGCAGCTACCTGCCCGGCTACCTGCAGGGCGCACAAATCACTGCCCACCAGCTGCTCACACACTCCGCCGGTGTGCCCAATTACACGCGGCGTCCCGACCTTGCTCAAGTCGTTCAGGCGCCTATTACCCTGCCGGAACTGATTAGCCAGTTCTCCGCCCAGGAGCTTGAATTTCCACCTGGCCAGAGATATGCCTACAGTGATTCCGGCTATGTCCTGCTAACGGCGCTCATCGAGGCCATCTCCGGTATGTCGTATGCCGAATTCGTACAAACGGAGATCTTTTCACCGCTGGGCATGCTCGATTCCGGTTACGATTTCTTGAACGATGATCTGGCGCAGCCCGCGCAAGGCTATCAAATGACGCCAGGCGGGCCGCGCCAGGCGGTCGAGACAGACTCTTCCTGGGCGAGCGGCGCCGGAGCGCTCTACAGCACGACGCATGATCTCTATCGCTGGGAGCAGGCCCTGGCTGGATCGCGGCTGCTGAGCGCGGCTTCTGAAGAGGCGATGTTTACGCCCTGGGTGGACATGGGCCAGGGTTACGCCTACGGCTATGGTTGGGAGATTGGCGAGATGGCGGGTCATACCAGCCAGACCCATGCGGGCAATATCTTCGGATACGGCAGCTTTATCGCGCGCTTCCCGCAGGATGAGGCGACGATCATTGTCTTGGGCAATGCTCTGCAACTGTCTCCACGCGTTATCGCCGAAGATCTGGCGCGGCTCTTGTTCAACCCTGGATTATCTTCTTAGGAGAATAAAGATGCTGGTACGGGATTACGATCAAAGGCCTCCTGCCTCAGATGCTGTTAAGGGACTCCTTCCTGACCTCCAGGTCACCTACGAAGAAACGCAGATCGCGGCCGTAGACGATCTGCTGGCCGCCATGCGCATCATCTACGCCAATGGCGACGCGCAATATGCCAGCTTTTTTCTGGGTCCCAGTGCCGTGCTGGACTATTTCGCGCCGCGTGATCAGCTCGATGAGATTGATTTTTGGCGCAGAATGTTGGAATCAGATGCGGTTGCGCAGCAGCTGCCCTGGCTGGGTGATACCTATTTCGACCGCAGGCCGGTTACTTTCCATCCGCTCAGCGCCTACTACCTTGATGGCGATCTGGCTGAAACGCTAATGAAGGGGGGCGCTTATCTACGCTTTCCGGGAACGGCCGCGGAGGCGAAGGGATTGGGGCGCGATTTCTGTACGGCCGTCTTCGCGAATCGCTTCGACGAAATGCTGTTGCGCAAGACGAAGGATGCCTGGGCAGCTTGGTTTGAGATGGCTCCCTGGGATAACACATGGCTCGGCTTAGACCGGCGAACCAGGCGATTCTGGTTGTTGTGTACCAGAGATATAGACTAGAGACGTCTACTACTCATCCGTGACGCAGCCTTCTGACGCCGATTTGACGTTCTTGATGTACTTGTACAGCGTACCTCGGGTCGCCTTGTAGGGTGGGGCGGCCCATGCTTCACGGCGGGCGATCATTTCTTCATCGCTAATGTCGACATCAAGCGTGTGTTTTTGCGCGTCGATCGTGACGAGATCGCCATTCTTTACAAAAGCGATGGGACCGCCTTCCTGAGCTTCCGGCGTGATGTGGCCGACGATGAAACCATGCGACCCGCCCGAGAATCGGCCGTCGGTCATCAAGGCGACATCCTTGCCCAGACCGGCGCCGACAATGGCGCTCGTAGGGGTGAGCATCTCCGGCATGCCTGGCCCCCCTTTCGGACCCTCATAGCGAATAATAATGACGTCGCCCTTCTTGATCTTCTCTGCGCGCAGCGCTTCCAGCATCGCTTCTTCCGAGTCAAAGACATTGGCCGGTCCGCAAAAACGCTCGCCCTCTTTGCCCGTAATCTTGGCCACAGCGCCGCTTGGAGCTAGATTGCCCCGCAGAATCTCCAGGTGAGCCGTGGGTTTGATTGGATCGTCCCAGGGCTGGATAATCTCCTGACCTTCTGTCAGCCCGGGGAGATCGGCCAGGTTCTCTGCAATAGTGCGGCCCGTAACCGTCAGGCAGGAACCATCTATCGCCTGATGCTCCAAGAGCAGTTTCATGACCGCCGGCGTCCCGCCGATCCGCTGCACATCTTCCATGACAAAACGTCCGCTGGGCTTCAGGTCGGCAAGCAGAGGCACGCGATCGCTAATCGTCTGAAAATCATCAATCGTGAGATCGACATCCACGGCGCGGGCCATGGCGATCAGGTGGAGGACGCTGTTAGTGGAGCCGCCGAGGACCATGACGATCGTGATCGCGTTCTCAAAAGCGGCACGCGTCATAATATCCTTGGGCTTGATATCCTTTTCCAGAAGTGTTTTGATCGCCTCACCAGCGTCTAAACATTCCTTCATTTTCAGCGCTGATTCGGCAGGGGTTGACGAACTATAGGGCAAACTCATCCCCAATGCTTCAATGGCGCTGGCCATCGTGTTCGCCGTATACATGCCCCCGCAGGCGCCAGGGCCCGGGCAGCTGCTGGCGACGATGCTTTGACGTTCCTCTTCCGATATCGAACCGGCGATGAACTCACCGTAACTCTGGAAAGCGGAGACGATGTCCAGTTTGTCATATTTGTCCGTACAGCCGGCGCGAATCGTGCCGCCATAGACCATCAGCGAGGGGCGGTTGAGGCGGCCCATGGCGATTATGCAGCCCGGCATATTCTTGTCACAGCCTGGGATAGAAATGTTGGCATCATACCAGTGTGCGCACATCGCGGTTTCGATAGAGTCGGCTATGATCTCGCGTGATTGCAGCGAGTAGCTCATGCCATCGGTGCCCATGGAGATGCCGTCGCTGACGCCGATCGTGTTGAAGCGCATGCCCAGGAGCCCGGCGGATTCGACCCCTTTCTTCACCTCTGCTGCGAGATCGTTCAGATGCATATTGCAGGTGTTGCCTTCATACCACATCGAGGCGATACCGACCTGCCCCTTTTGCATATCCTCGGCCGTTAACCCTGTGCCGTACAGCATGGCCTGGGAGGCGCCCTGAGATTTCGGCTGGGTGATCTGCGAACTATACTGATTTAGGTTATCGGTCATGCCTTTCTCCAATAGGGTAATAATCTGTTCAAGCGAAATGCCCGGAAAGCTGGTTGACGACTGTCTCGCCGATGGCCAGCGAGGCGGTCGCCGCCGGGGAAGGGGCGTTGATGACGTTGACGATGCGCGCGCTTTCCTGGAAGGCGAAGTCATCCATCATCGCCCCATCCGCGCGCAGCGCCTGGGCACGGATCCCGGCCGGGGAGCGTACCAGGTGCTCTTTGCGAATGTCTGGTACCAAATTCTGCAGCGCGGCGACAAAGGCTCCTTTGCTGGCGGATCGCCACATTTCGCCCATTCCGGCACGCCAAAACTGACCGGCCAGTTTCTGGAAGCCGGGATACCGCAGCGTTTCCAGCAAGTCGCGTGCATTTATGCCGGTCAGCGTGTACCCTTCACGAGCAAACGCCAAGACGGCGTTCGGGCCACAAGTGACACGGCCGTCGATCATCAATGTGAAGTGCACGCCCAAGAAAGGGAACTGTGGGTCAGGAACCGGATAGAGGAGACCACGACATAAATGCTCCGCTTCCGGCTTCAGTTCATAATACTCGCCGCGGAAAGGCACGATCTGAGCCTCTGATTCCATGCCGCTCATCTTGGTCAGCCGATCCGAATAGACTCCGGCACAGTTAACCAGATAACGGGCGGTATATTCGCCCAGCGCAGTCTCGACGACGACTTCCACGTCTCCTTCAACGATCGCTGTAACTTGAGCGCCCAGAATAATCTGGTTGCCTCGTTCGCTGATTATCTCGGCCAATCTCCGGCAAACGGCAGTATAGTCGGCGATCCCCGCCTCCGGTATATGGATGGCCTCGACGCCTGCCGCGTAAGGCTCGATCTCTCGCAAGCGCTCTTGGTCGATGATGACGCAGTTCACACCGTTGGCCTGTCCTCGTTCATAGATATCGTGCAGGACCGGCCGTTCTTCTTCGCTTGTGGCCACTATCACCTTCCCGCACAAATTGTAGGGAATCGCCTGTTCGTCGCAGAATTGTTCCATCAGGGCTTTGCCCTTGCGACAGTTGCGAGCTTTCAGGGACCCTGGTTTGTAGTAGATACCGGAGTGTAGAACGCCTGAGTTGCGGCCCGATTGGTGAGCGGCAAGCGTCTCTTCTTTTTCTAGAATCGTTAGCGTGAGATCGGGATAGCGGGTGCTAAGATTATACGCTGTGGCCAGGCCGACGATTCCGCCCCCGACGATGATGACGTCTGAATCACTCATGACAGAAACTGCTCCCTTCCAAGGGCATTGGCTGTGGCTGCGCTACTTAACTTCGGAGGTCCTTGATTGCTTTGACGACAAGATCGCCCATCACTTTCGTCCCGACTGCTTCGCTGCCCTCTTCAGCAATGTCGGCCGTCCGCCAGCCGGCATCAAGCACCACGGCCACAGCGCTCTCCACGGCATCCGCTTCCTTGTGCAGGTCCATACTCCAGCGCAGCATCATAGCCGTGCTCAAGATAGTTGCTAGCGGATTGGCGATGCCTTTGCCGGCGATGTCGGGCGCTGAGCCATGGATGGGTTCGTATAGACCTGTGCTCCCCGCGTCGCCGAGCGCTGCTGAGGGCAGCATCCCCAATGATCCGGTTATCATTGATGCTTCGTCTGAAAGAATATCACCAAACATATTGCCGGTCACAATAACGTCGAATGCACGTGGTTCGTTGATCAGGTACATCGCGCAGGCATCTACGAGGACATCCTCGTATTCAATATCTGGATAATCTTCGGCCACTTCGTGAGCGATCTCGCGCCAGACACGCATCGTGGCCAATACATTGGCCTTATCGACGGATGTAACCTTTCCTTTTCTCTGGCCGGCCAGTTTGAAAGCGACGTCCAGCACGCGTCGAATTTCGTTTTCCGAGTAGCGCATCGTATCGTATCCTGAGCGGCCGTTCTCCGTTTGCTCGCGCCCCTGCGGTTCGCCAAAGTAGATGCCACCGGTCAACTCGCGCACAAACATGATATCGACATCCTTGATACGCTCAGGTTTCAGTGGGCTGGCGGATGAGAGCGCATCAAAAACCCGAATCGGTCGCAGGTTGGCGTAGACACCGAGCCCTTTCCGCAGCTGCAGCAGACCTTGTTCCGGCCGAACAGGGGCGAGCGGATCACTCCACTTCGGCCCACCCACAGCGCCCAGCAGTGCGGCATCACAATCAAGGCATAGTTCCAGTGTCTCGTTGGGCAGGGCGGTCCCATAGCTGTCAATGGCATAACCGCCGATCGGGGCTTCAAACAGGTGGAAGGTGTGCCCATATTCAGCTTCGACGACGGCCAAAACTTTGCGGGCTTCCCCAATGACTTCCGGTCCAATCCCGTCTCCGGGCAGCAGCGCGATTCTTGCGTCCAAAATAGTACCTCCAGGTGGTTGGTGTATCAGTCCGGTCAGATGCCCGTTGTTTTCCCGAACAAGTGTCCGGCGCTTGTTTCCCGCGTATTAACGACAGGATTTTCCCGCTTGCCGCAGCCCGCTGGCCGAGGGTGTTTCCCGTATCCCAGCCGGTAATGCAGGCAAGCGCCGCAGCTCAAGACAGGAGCGCATATTCCATACTGTCTACCAGGGCAATCCAACTGGCGTCAATGATATTGGAGCTGGCCCCCACAGTACTCCAGCGGCGTGTGCCGCACTTCGTGTCGATCAACACGCGTGTTGTAGCCGCGGTTGCATTGTCGCTGTCCAGAATACGCACTTTGTAGTCCGCCAGACTGACACTCTTCAACTGCGGATAAACATCGATAAGCGCTTTTCTAAGCGCCGCGTCCAGCGCATTGACTGGCCCGTTGCCTTCGGCGACGGTATGCATCAGTTTGGGCCCGACACGCACTTTGACCGTTGCTTCCGCGTTAAGCCCGCGCGAGTGGCGCTGCTGCACCATGACCATGAAGTCTATCAGTTCAAATGGGGGAACATAGGCGGGGTGTGTTCGCCGCAGCATCAGTTCCACGGAGGCTTCCGCGCCTTCAAAAGTGAAACCGCGCGATTCCAGGATCTTAATCTCCTCAAGCACTCGGCGAATATCGAGGCTTTCTGTGTCCAGCCCGAACTGCTGCGCCTTATCGATGATGTTCCCGCGTCCGGAGAGCTCGGAAACCACACTGCGCTGCTCGTTGCCCACCAGCGTGGGATCGATGTGCTGGTAGCTCTCGCCGTTCTTGAGCATGGCGGCGACATGGATGCCGCCTTTGTGGGCAAAGGCGCTGGCTCCCACGAAAGGCGCATGATCATCAGGCGTCAAGTTGGCGACTTCGGCGACGTAACGCGACAGCTCAGTCAGCCGTGCCAGGTTTTCTTTGGACATGCTGCTCAGACCCATCTTCAATTCAAGATCAGGAATGATTGTGCTCAAGTTGGCATTGGCGACACGTTCGCCATAGCCGTTGATGGTTCCCTGTACGTGGGTTGCCCCTGCGCGAACCGCTTCCAGTGAATTGGCAACACCACATCCGGCATCATCATGGGCATGGATGCCGATCTGCGTATAGGGCAGTGCGGATCTGATTTCATGAACCGCTTCGGAGATTTCCCAAGGCATTGCCCCGCCGTTTGTATCGCAGAGCACGACGCAATCCGCGCCATTCACGGCCGCTGTCTTGATCGTGGCAATGGCATACTCCGGGTCTGCTTTGTACCCGTCAAAGAAATGCTCCGCGTCATAAATGACTTCTTTGCCCTGCCGCTTGCAGTAAGACACGCTCTCCCCGATCATGTTCAGGTTCTCTTCCATGGAAGTGTCTAAGACTTCTTTCACATGCAAATCCCAGCTTTTGCCGACGATAGTGACCGCCGGTGTTTCCGCCTCCAACAGCGCCTTTAGATTGGCGTCGTCCTCGGGACGTGTATCCTTGCGGCGCGTGCTGCCAAAGGCGGTTATCTTGGCGTGTTTGAACGGCAAGGTGGCTGCGCGGCGAAAGAATTCGACATCCTTCGGGTTTGAACCCGGCCAACCTCCCTCAATGTAGTGGAAGCCAAGATCATCGAGTTTTAGCGCGATCTTCACTTTGTCATCAACCGATAGAGAGATACCTTCACGCTGCGTGCCATCGCGAAGGGTTGTGTCGTATAGCAGGACTTCAGTCATTGTTCCTAATCTCCGAATCTGAAAAAGCGGGCATCCCCCGAGGTGGTATGCCGCCTGAGAGAAGCTGGCCTATGCTCACTCAGCCGTATTGATACGCGGCGGATGTGTCGTCTCGTAGGCCAGAATCTCTTGTTCTTGTTTCATTAAGTAGCCAAGCTGGTCGATTCCCTCCAGCAAGCAGGTCTTGCTGAAGCCATCAATCGGGAACTCAACATAGCGGCCGTCGGGCAGGATCAGCTGCTGGCTAGTCAGATCGATGGTCACGGATGCCTCATGATCTTCCTCAGCCAGGCTGAGCAGCTGTCGATGTGTGTCCTCATCTACGATCACGGGTACCAGGCCGTTCTTGAGCGCATTGTTGCGAAAAATGTCCGCAAAGGAAGTGCTGATAATGGCCCGAAAGCCAAAATCCATGAGCGCCCAGGGGGCATGTTCCCGGCTGGATCCGCAGCCAAAATTATCTCCGGCCACCAGGACCTCGGCTGCTGAGGCGTGGGGCATATTGAAGACGCTCGCTTCATTTTTTTCACCGTCTACATAGCGCCAATCAGCAAACATGTGCTCGCCTAACCCCGTCTTGCTAATCGTCTTCAAGAAGCGGGCGGGAATAATCTGATCCGTATCGATGTTCTCCGTAGGCACGGCGACCATTGTTCCCGTTAATGTGTCAAACTGAGTCATATCATTCACCTATAAAGTCCGTGCGTCGGTGACGACACCGGTGACAGCTGAGGCAGCGGCGGTAAGTGGGCTGGCCAGAAAAGTGCGGCCCGCTTTTCCTTGACGCCCTTCAAAATTGCGATTACTGGTGCTGATGGCGTATTCTCCCGGCTGCAGCTGATCGCCGTTCATGGCTATGCACATGCTGCAACCCGCTTCGCGCCATTCAGCCCCGGCATTGATGAAAACTTGGTCCAGGCCTTCAGCCTCAGCCTGTTTCTTGACCATCTGTGAGCCCGGAACAACCATGACGCGCACCCCATCCGCTACCCTACGATCACGTAGAATATCTGCCGCCAGGCGCAAGTCGGATATGCGCGAGTTCGTACAGCTGCCGATGAATACGACATCAAGTTCATGCCCCAATACCTGCTGCCCTGGCTGCAGATCCATGTACTCCAATGCCTTGATCAGCGTGCGTCGTTCGCTGATGTCCGCAACGCTTTCCGGATCGGGAACGGCCTCCGTAAGGAACATACCCATGCCGGGATTGGTCCCATAGGTGATCATCGGCTCAAGTTTTGACGCATCAAGCGTAATGGACTTGTCATATTGTGCCCCTTCATCCGAGGCCAGTTGGCGCCATGCGCTAACAGCCTGGTCCCAGGCCGCGCCTTGGGGCGCGTGTTCACGGCCGGCCAGATAGGCGAAGGTGGTCTCGTCCGGGGCCACAAGCCCGGCCCGCGCGCCCCCTTCGATGCTCATGTTGCAAATAGTCATGCGCTCTTCCATGCTCAGCCCGCGGATGGCTTCGCCCGTGTATTCAAACACATGCCCCGTGCCGCCGCCTATACCTATCTCGGCCAGCAGCGCCAGGATGATATCTTTTGCGGAGACACCCTCCGCAAGCTTACCCTCGATATTCACTTCGTATGTTTTGGGTTTGTTCTGCAGCAAACATTGCGTGGCTAATACGTGCTCGACTTCACTGGTGCCGATGCCGAACGCCAGCGCCCCGAAGGCGCCATGCGTGGCCGTATGGCTGTCACCGCAGACAATCGTCATCCCCGGCTGTGTTAATCCAAGTTCCGGGCCAATCACGTGCACGATGCCGCGGTTAGGGCTGTTCATGCCGAAAAGCTGAATGCCGAAGTCCTGCGCATTCTTCTCCATCATCGCCATCTGTCGGGCGGCAATGCGATCCTGGATTGGCACATCCGGCGGGGTGGTGGGGATGCTGTGATCCATGGTGGCGATCGTTTGCATCGGCCGTCTTACCGTCAATCCGCGGTCGCGCAAACCTTGAAAGGCTTGTGGCGAAGTGACTTCGTGGACGAGATGCAGATCAATATACAAGACGGCCGGGCTGGCGGGATCTTGCATGACAACATGGTTGTCCCAAATCTTGTCGATAATCGTTCTGGGTTTGGTCATAATTCTCCATTCGAGTGCCCAAGTCTAAATTCGAACTCAAGCGGTGAGCATCGTCTTGCACTCGTTGTTATTCTATTGGCCGCAGTGGGCACGCTGATCAGGCGCCTGCGGGCTGCAGTTCACTCGCTTCCTCTTCTTCTGCCGCCAACATCTTGTTCAAGGCGCTGAGATAGGCTCGCGCACTGGCCACTACAATGTCCGTGCTGGCGCCATGGCCGCTGTATGTAGGCAGAAGCGGCATGTTCGTCTGTGGATTGACCTTCATTGGCCGGTCGCGGTTCTCGGGCTGTATACGAATCGTCGCCTCGGCAACCGCATCCAATCCTTCTGTGACGGCATTGATGCTGAACTCCGTCAGCGTGCTCGAGGTGCCGATGATGCGATTGATGACCTGGTAGACGGCATCTACCGGTCCACCCCCGGTGGCGGCATCTTCATAGACTTCACTATCTGGACCCATCAAACTTACGGTTGCTGTGGGAATGCTGTGATCCCCGCATGAGACCTGCACATGATTCAGCTTCCAAATCTCCGGGGGTTGGTAGATTTCGTCAGCGATGATCGCTTCTATATCGGCGTCTGTAACCAGCTTTTTCTTGTCTGCCAGGCGTTTGAAGCGCTTGAAGGCCAGCTCAACCTCATCAGCGGTCAGGGTGTCGTACCCCATTTCCTCCAGGCGCACGCGAAATGCATGGCGGCCGGAATGTTTGCCAAGGACGAGGCGAGAAGCGTTCAGGCCGACTGTCTCCGGGCGCATGATTTCATACGTCATTTCATTTTTGAGCATGCCATCCTGGTGGATGCCTGCTTCATGCGCAAAGGCGTTGGCGCCCACGATCGCTTTGTTGGCCTGAACCAGCATGCCCGTGTACGTGCTCACCATGTGACTTGTACGCACAATTTGCGTGGTGTCGATATGGCACTCGATATCAAATTGGCTTGGCCGTGTGGCCAGGGCCATTACCACCTCTTCCAACGAGGTGTTGCCGGCACGTTCGCCAATGCCGTTGATCGTCACCTCGACCTGTCGCGCTCCCGCATTGACTCCGGCGAGGGTATTGGCTGTCGCCAGCCCGAGATCGTTGTGGCAGTGCGTGGACCAAACAACCTGATCCGCACCTTCCGTATTCGCGATCAAGTACTCCATCAACCAACCAAATTCCTTGGGTGTAGTGTAACCAACGGTGTCGGGAATATTGAGCGTGGTCGCGCCGGCCTTGATCGCCTGCTCAAGCACTTGAACGAGAAAGTCAGGATCGGATCGTCCCGCGTCTTCAGGTGAGAACTCCACGTCATCACAAAAGCTCTTGGCGAAAGTGACTGCTTCGATGACTTGATCGATGCACTCTTCACGATCCATTTTTAGCTTGTGCTTCAAATGAATATCGCTTGTGGCCAGGAAGGTGTGGATGCGATGACGCGGGGCGACCTTAACCGCTTCATAGGCGCGCGCGATGTCGCCGCGATTGGCGCGAGCCAAGCCGGCTATAATCATCGGCTCACCCGATTTGCGCCCCTCTGTTAGAGGGCCCACCTCTTCGGCAATGCGGCGCACTGCTTCGAAGTCCCCGGGTGAAGCGATAGGGAAGCCGGCTTCGCAGATATCAACCCCAAGACGGGAAAGCTGTCGCGCTATTTCAAGCTTTTCGTCGACATTGAGCGTTGCCCCTGGCGACTGCTCTCCGTCACGTAGGGTTGTGTCGAAAATCAACAGCGTGTCTTTTTTTGCTTGCCCATCTTGGTTCATCATTGCTCTCACTTGCTTCGACCGCGGCCGGCTTCGCCTGGCGATCCGGCGCAGGTCTATCCATTAATCAACAGTCTTGGCATTGAGCCAGGGCATCATCGCCCGCAGTTCCTTGCCCACTTCCTCAATCTGTGTGTGCCGTGCCTCTTCGCGCCGGCCATCGAACCAGGGCCGGTCGTTCGCATTCTCGTCTATCCAACCCTCGGCATAGCCGCCTGATTGAATATCGGCCAGAATCTGACGCATCGCCTCTTTTGTCTCGTCGGTAACAATTTTGGGTCCCGCTGTATAGTCGCCATGTTCGGCCGTATCACTGACGCTGTAGCGCATATAGCTCAAGCCACCCTGGTACATCAGGTCGACAATGAGCTTCAGTTCATGCAGGCACTCAAAATAGGCGATTTCAGGCTGGTAGCCCGCCTCGACGAGCGTGTCGAAACCGGCTTCTACCAGGGCGCTCACGCCGCCGCACAAGACAGCTTGTTCGCCAAAGAGATCGGTTTCTGTTTCCTCGGTGAAGGTCGTGCCAATTACGCCCGCGCGTGTGCAGCCAATGCCCTTGGCATAGGCCAGCGCCTGCTCCAAGGCATGCCCGCTGGGATCTTGATGGACGGCGACCAGGCCCGGCGTGCCTACGCCCTCTACAAACACTTCGCGAACCCGGTGTCCCGGCGCTTTGGGGGCCACCATGCTTACGTCGACATTTTCCGGCGGGACGATCTGTCCGTAGCGAATATTGAAGCCATGACCGAACATAAGCGTGTCGCCAGGTTCCAGATAGGGTGCGATAGAATCATAATAAATGGCGGACTGCTTGGTGTCCGGAGCCAGAATCATGATGATGTCAGCTTCTTCTGCGGCTTCGGCCGTGGTCTTGACGGTCAACCCATTCGCTTCCGCGATAGGCCATGACTTGCTGCCTTCATAGAGGCCGACACGAACATCCATACCGTTGTCTTGAAGATTGAGTGCATGCGCGTGTCCTTGGCTTCCATAGCCAATGATCGCTATCTTCTTGTCTTTCAGCAGATCAAGGTCTGCGTCGTCATCATAGTAAATATTTGCCAAGATTATTCCTCCTGAATCGTTCTGATTTGCAATTCAACAATGCCTCGTCCGGCATGGGGCTGACTAACCCGCGTCCTCATCACCGGCCAACGCAGCTTCTTCCCGACTGAGCGGATCGGCGCTTCCGCGGGCCATCGCCAGACGGCCGGAGCGAACCATTTCTTTAATACCAAACTGTTCCAGCAGCCGCAAAAGCGCATTGAGACGATCTTCTTTGGCCGCCAGGCGGATGGTTACCGTTTTTAGATCCACATCAACAATGTCGGCGCGGAAAATGTCCACCAGACGCATTATTTCCGCCCTTGTGCCGTTGACAGCGTTGACTTTGATCAGCGCCATCTCGTACTGCACATGCGGGATGTCGGTCAGGTCTTGAACTTCCAGTACATTGATCAGTTTATAAAGCTGCATCTCAACTTGCTGGATGTCTCTATCCGTGCCGCGGACAACAAACGTCATACGGCTGACGCCGGGCGTTTCGCTGTGTCCCACAGTGAGGCTCTCAATATTGTAATTTCGACGGCCGAATAGACCGGAAACACGATTCAATACGCCGGGTTTGTCTTCGACCAAGGCAATCATTGTATGCCGGCTGACTTCTTGTTTAGCCATTACTCTCCCTCCGCTGCCGAAACTGGTCGGCGGATCATATCGGCGTTGCTCTTCGCCGGGGCGACCATCGGATACACATTTGTAAACTCTTCAACCTGGAAGTCCAACAGATAGGGGCCATCGAATGCCTGCGCTTCCCTGATCGCCTCGTAGACTTCCTCTTTGCTCGTGACTGAGCGTCCGGGGATACCATAAGCTTCCGCCAGTTTCACAAAGTCCGGGTTGAACAAGGGTGTGCCGGAATGGCGCTTGTTGTAGAAGACATCTTGCCATTGGCGGACCATGCCCAGGAATCCGTTGTTGATGATGGCAATTTTGAGCGGCAGTCCCTCCTGAGCCACGGTGGACAACTCATTCATCGTCATCTGGAAGCCACCATCTCCGGCGACAACCCAGAGTTCCTCCTTGGGGTTGCCCATCTGCGCGCCGATTGCTGCCGGCAGCGCGTAGCCCATCGTCCCCAGACCACCCGAGGTGAGTAAGCTGCGCCGCTTTGTGTGTCTGAAATACTGGGCTTCCCACATTTGGTGCTGGCCAACGTCACTTACGACAGTGCAATCCCCCTCGTTCGTCGCATGCCACAACTCACGAATTACGTACGGAGCAATCAACTCGTCCGTCTCTTGGGCCAGAATGTCGCGTTCATTGCTGTCCGCTTTCCAAGCTTCGATCTGTTCGATCCACGCCGGATGTTCATTCGGTTGAACGTGCTGGAGGAGTTCGCGTAGAGTGAGCAGCGCGTCGCCAACTACCGGCGTGTCGATACTCAGATTCTTGTTCATTTCCGCCGGATCAAGATCCGCGTGGATGATTTTGGCTTTGGGAGCAAAGGTTTCAAAAGCGCCGGTGAGTCTGTCATCCAGTCTTGCCCCAATGGCGAACATGACGTCACACTCCTGCATCGCGAAGTTCGTGTACGCTTCGCCATGCATGCCGCCCCAGCTGATTGAGAGCGGGTGGGTTCCGGGGAGGGTGCCAATGCCCAAGAGGCTCGTGGCCACCGGTATATTGGCCACTTCAGCCAACTGCCGCAGTTCGCGCTCTGCTTTGGCGATCGAAACACCTTGACCGGCAACGATCAACGGCCGTTCCGCCTCGTTCAACAATTTCGCTGCACGCTGTACGGAGCGCGAATCGGGCTTGTTCTGATTGGGATGATAACCCGGTAAGTTGACCTCAGCCGGATACTCAAACTCCATGGTTTCCTGCTGAACATCCTTGCAAACGTCAATCGAAACAGGTCCCGGCCGTCCGCTGCGCGCGATGTGAAATGCTTCCTTCAAAGCCATCGGCAAGTCACGGATGTCGGTTATCAGGTAATTGTGTTTGGTAACCGGCATACTGATGCCAAACACATCCGATTCCTGAAAACCATCTCGCCCGAGGAGACTCCTGGGCACCTGGCCAGTGATGGCGACAATGGGTGTTGAGTCCATATAAGCTGTTGCCAGACCCGTGATCGTATTGGTCGCCCCTGGACCAGACGTGTTGACGGCGACGCCGACCCTGCCGGTCGCTCTTGCATAGCCATCTGCCATATGGGTGGCGCCCTGCTCGTGGGTCGCCAACACATGATGTATGGGGTAATTGTACTTACTCAAATCGTCGTATGTGGGAAGGATCGCCCCACCGGGAATGCCAAAGACGACTTCCACGCCTTCGTGCAATAGGCTTTCCCAGATGATTTGGCCTCCGCTCTTCTTCTCGCCCATCTATTGCTCCTTATGACTAATCAGGGATTCTGCCAACCAGGTTTCAATGACACCATAAAACAAAAAAGGGCAGGAGGTACCTTGTGATCCCTCTTGCCCTCGTTGAACGACGTTGCTCTGACGCGTATCCGCTGCGCGTTGGGCGCGCATTGGATCACGCCAACTACACATTTCTTGTGCAGAGAACATAGTTGAAAAAGAATGATGTGCCGCCGCCTGAATTTGCATGGGTAAACCAAAAACAAAAAAACCGCCCGATTGGGCGGTTATTATTCCTTGTTAAGACCTCGTCTGGCCCTCTCTCACCCAACCGTATTCATGTCCTTACCAACGATAAGGACTAGGCTAAGAAGGCTAATAATGACGCGACGAGGATTTCTATTTTCCATTTTCTAACTTCGCAAACTACTTCGTCTACTGTGATGCGCCATAGTATAGGGTTACCGTCTACCACCGACTATGGCCAACATGCTAAATGATTATAACCAACTGTTGTCAGAAGTGCACAACAAAACAAAGGTTTCCAGAATTCAAAGAAGGCGACCGTTAGAGCCGCCTTCCTTGATTCCCACTATTTCCCACTGAACCGCGCACTTCAGCGCAAGCCTTCTACAGTATAGTTGTGCCCTAGGCTCAAATCTACAGTCAAGTTGACAGAACCGGAAGAATGAACCATTGGTAATTGTGTACAATTTGTGAGGATGTGCGGATTCTTCTAGACTGGCGGCTCCGTGTCATGTCTCAGCTGCCACAACTTCAAGGAAAGGTGGAGAGCAAGGCGCATGTCCGCGTTATCCAGATCCTGTGCGGTAAGCTCCTGAATGCGGTCCATCCGGTAGAGGAGCGTGTTGCGGTGTACGAACAAGGATTCGGCCGTTTGACTGATATTCCCATGATGGCTGAAATAAGCACTCAACGTCTTCACCAGGCTTCCCCGGTGCTGTTCGTCATATTGGACGAGCGGGCCAATAATCTGCATCGCGAAACGCTGGATCGCTGCGTTTCCCTCCAACTCAGAGAGCAAGCGATAGACACCAAGGCTGTTGAACTCAACGATTTCATTGTCTAGGTGCAGCCGCTTGCCGACATCCATCGCCTGCAAGGCCTCACGATAAACGCGCGGCCATTCGCGCAACTCTTGCGCCGGGCCGCTCATGCCGCCTACAAGAACTGCATCAGGGAATTCAGCCCCGACCTGTTCGATTACTCTTCGCGCCAAATCATGAGCGGGATCCGTGTCCGTGAAATCCTTCATCGACTGAAAAATGCAAAGATGCTGCCCGCCGTAGGCGTGGACCAGCGCCGGTCGCGTATGATTATTCAGGAGCCAGCTCAAAGTTGTTTCCAATCTTCGCTGTGACGGTGCGTTATCACCGCACCAAGTCAGCGTCAACACCATATGCGGCGGTTTGGTGTCGTGGTCAAGTCGCCCGGCAAGCCTGTCGATTTCCTGATCGGGCAGTGTGCCCGCCAGCAGTCCCTCAAGGAAGTCGCCGCGCAGAGATTTCTTCGCTTCGCTGACCGCTTTTGCCTTGGCCATTTCCAGCGCGCACGCCGCCGCACCATGCTCAACGGTCAAAGTGTCCAACAGGTCTAGACTGCCCGCCGGCCCCAGCACCGACAAATACCCGCGCGCCCGATCGCCGGAAATGATAGGGCTGACAAGCCGCGCCGTATTCTCGATTGGCAATATTTGCTGCCAATAGCTTTGCCGGGCATTCGCCGCCGCCTTGCGGTTACGCAAGACGGCCGGCAGCTGATCCCGCTGCTTCAGAGATCGGCGGACTTCATCGCGATCAATCGTGGCGTTGCTGGGCCAGCTTTCGGCGCGGGTTTCCAGTCGCTTGTCCTGCACGATGACGATATTGCCCGTCAATTTGGACATCACGTCCGTCATCGCTTGCAGGCCCAATCCTTCGCGGGACATCTCGGAGAGACGCCGGTACAGCTGCATGGCACGTTCACTGGTTGCCCGTTGGCGGTCGGCCAGAAGAGAGGTGATTCCCTGATGCGCTTCGCGCACAGTCAGATGTGAGGGCACAATAAGCAGGGACATATTCTTGTAGAGACTGGGATCTTTAAGGTCCTGCGCAATGTCATCAAACAATAAGCTGCCGACGACGCCTAATTTGGCAAGGGCTTGCAATCCTTCACGCAGTTCCTGCGGCGGAATCTGCGCCAGCAGCTGCGGCGGGATAAGCACGAGATCGCCGGCCGCGACCTGTGATTTCAAATCGACCCAGTTAGTCAACACGACTGCCCAACTGATGTCGCGTCGGGTCCTGCGCGCTCCTCCGATTACTTCGGTATCCAGCGGAAGGGCGAGTCGTAATATATCACCGATAGTTACTGCGTTGTCTGGTATATTGGTCATCGTTTCGTCTTAGGTCTCTTGGTGAACCCATTTAACAACTATACCCCGTGTTAATCCTGGGGGCCATTCTGCCGGTGCTGCATGATTGGCAGGACAACGATGAAGGTTGTTCCCTCTCCGGGCAAACTGGCGACGCTGATTTCGCCGCCATGCTGTTCAATGATCCGGTGACAGGTGGCCAAACCGAGCCCCGTTCCTTTACCCGGATCTTTGGTTGTGTAGAACGGCTCGAAGATGTGCGCAGTCTCCGCCGCAGAGATCCCTTTCCCGTTGTCATGGACGAGGATTTGAACCTGGTTGTCTGCGCGGCCGCGGCGTGTAACGATCTCAATGCGCCGATCATCGTCAATAGACTGTAGGGCATCCCGCGCATTGAGCAGGAGGTTCAGCCAAACGCTTTTTAGGTGTTCCCAGCTGGCCACGACGTGGGGAAGGTCGGAATCGATCTGGCGTTCGACTTGAATGCCTGCGGTCTGCAGCTGATAGCCGATAAGGTCAAGCGCTTCCAGGATCGAGGCGTTGACGCTGCCCGGAACGAACGAATAATGCTCTTTGCGCGCGAAGTCGAGCAGGCCGCGCACGACTTTTGTCGCTCTTTCGCCGGCCATGGCAATGAGATCGACCGCCTCGTAGTTCTCATCTGTCAATGGAATGACCATCTTCAACATCTGGGCATTTGCATTGACGGCCGTCAGGGGATTGTTGAGTTCATGGGCAACGCCTGCCGCCAATTGGCCGATCGCCGCCAGTTTCTCTGCCTGCATGAGCGAGTTTTCGAGACGACGTTCGTCAGTGCGATCCTGCCAGACCAGGACCGCTCGCGCGGAACTCGCCTGGCTGCCGGGGATGGGATAAGCATTTACCTGCCACTCGCGGGGCAAATGATCCTCACCGAGCCAACGGACCGTCCACGACTGGTCATGCTCATAGCGCAGTGTTTCCGCCACCAGGCAGTGGTCGCAGGGTCGATCACGATCATAAAGGGCGGTAAAACAGACGCGGCCCACCAGGCTGTCACGCGTGACTTCAAGCTCATCCGCTTTGCTCTTGTTGATACCAACCAGGCGCCAGTCGTCGTCGATGGTATAAATCGGCTGCGGAATGCCGTCGATCAGCGCCTGCAGCGTGTTGCGGCTCTCCAACAGCTCGCGCTGGCGCAGGCGGATGCGGTTAAACAACCAAGAATTTTCGATCGCTTCACTGATCGAACTGCCGAGTGATGCAAAGAGATCGAGGTCCACGTCATTGAAAGGGCCGTCCTGCTTGTTATAAGCGCTGAGTATTCCCACGGGCCGCCCACGCACGAGCAGGGGGGTGACGACCATGGAACTCACCTGCAGTTCATGAGGCGAGTCCTGTTGTGGATCAAAGCGTGGATCCGCATGCGGTCTGTTGAGTATGATGGGCCGCTGCTCCTGGAAAACGTGGCCGGTGATGCCTTGATCGGGGCGAATGACGGGAAATGCCTCGACAGTCAACTGATTGTCAAGGTCGCGAACATGTTGGCAGCGCAGTTTGCCGCTCTCGAGCATCAGTACGGCAGCGACTTCAACGCGAAGGAGTTCAAGAACGCCGTCAACTGCGGCAGCAATAACTTCGCCGCTTTCCAACGTGGCGGCTACGGTCTTGCCAACTTGATTGAGGGCGGCCAGCTGTTGGCTTTGGCGCTGCAGTTGTTTTTCGAGCTGCTGCGTGCGCAGGATCGTCTTGACGCGGGCAAGCAGTTCCTGCATGTAGTACGGCTTCGTGATGTAATCATCCGCCCCGGCGGAGAGCGCCTCGACTTTGTCCTGGCTTCCCGTCGCCGCCGTCAGCAGGACGACGCGCGTATACTGCAAGTCTGGATGTTTACGAATCCAGGCCAGCACGTCTAGACCCGACATCCCGGGCATACGCATATCCAAAAGGACAAGGTCGATTTCAGTTTCTTTGCCGACAGTTGCCTGGAGAAAGCGAATCGCTTCTCGACCGTCACTCACAACCTCTACATGGTACCCTTCTTTGCGAAAAAGGAACCCGGAAAGAGATTCGGCGATTTCCGGTTCGTCATCGACGACAAGAATGCGCGCGGTGTAAGTAGGTGTTGCCGTGTCTAGGGTCATTTTTCCCTGCAATGGCAGCCGGCCAGACAAAAAACAAACCACAGGAGACACCGTTCGGTCCCATACCGGCGGCCGAATTGAGTGCTGTCTCCTGTGGCAAGAATTCTAGGCAGCGGCTGATGAGAACGTATAGCCGTGACCTTGTATCGTACGAATATAGATTGGCTCGCTGGGCGCCGGTTCGATCTTTTCGCGTAGATTCTTGATGTGCGCGCGCACAAGCTCAGGGCTACCCGTATCACGAGGATAGTCCCATACATCCTGCAGCAACTGCTGGCTGTTGAACACCTGATCCGCATGGCTCATCAAATGGTAAAGCAAATCAAATTGAACATTGGTCAACAACGATGTAATGTAGGGAGTCGTGACCTTGAAGGCGCGGCAATCCAATACGACATTGCCAACAATCACCTCGGTGACTTCTTCCGGCTCGGGTGCTTCCGGCGTCATGCGGCGCAGAATCGCCTTAACGCGCAGTTCGAGTTCCTGCATGTTGAACGGCTTGATCAGGTAGTCGTCGGCCCCGGCACGAAAGCCTTCGATCTTATCTTCATCTTTCGCTTTGGCGGTCAGGAATAGAACCGGCAGATCCTGCAGCAATGGATCGCCGCGAATTTGGCGGCAAACCTGGTAGCCGTCTACACCGGGCATCATAATGTCGAGAATGAAGAGGTCGGGTCGATGACGTCGTGCCAGCTGCAGCCCTTCGATGCCGCTGTTCGCTGTCATAACCTGGTAATCATACATCTTTAACGCCCGCTGTAAGGTGCGTGATACCAGTTCGTCATCATCGATCACTAGAATTGTGGCCATGCGCACTTCTCCTGCCATAAAAGACTCTAGTGTATTAAATCAGACCAGAGTATACCAGATAATCGATATTACCGTACAACCAGATTATCCGATTTCTCGCCGCCCTAAAGCAGCAGCAGAAGCGGTTTTTCAAGGTATCCCTTGACCGCCTGCACATACTGGGCTGCTTCAGCGCCATCGGTTACGCGGTGGTCGGCCGATATGGTTATTTTCATGCGCATGCCCACGGCGAGCTCGCCGTCGACGACGACGGGAACCTTGCGCGCCGATCCCACGGCCAGGATGGCCGCGTCAGGCGGGTTGATGATGGCGATGAAGTGATCGACGTCAAATGCGCCGAGATTGCTCACCGTGAACGTGGCTCCTTCGACATCATCCGGCTTCACACGGCCGTCGCGCGCCCTGCCAATCATCGCCTTGTTGTCGGCGGCCACGGTGGACAAGGAGGATTTGTCCGTGTCCTTCTGCACCACGGTCAGCAGCCCACCTTCAACGGCGACGGCCGTGCCCACGTTGATGTAATTGTAACGAACAAGTTCTGTGCCTGCGTAAGAGGCGTTCAAGTTTGGAAAATCCCGCAGCGCCAGCGCAGCCGCTTTGACGATCAGATCATTGACTGTCACTTTGCTTTCTTCGGGCAGCGCGGCGTTGATCTCCTTGCGCAAGGCCATGGCCGCTTCCATGTCCACTTCCGACGTGACGTAGAAATGGGGCACCGTCGTTTTGCTCTCCGTCATACGCCGGCCAATTGCCTGGCGCAGCTTCGTCGTTTCAATGACTTCTACATCCTCCCCTTCGGGAATAACAAACGTAGAAGCGGCTGCTGCGGGAGGGGCCGCCGCGCGTGGGCTTTTCAAATACGCTTCGACATCCGCTTTGCGGATCCGGCCGTCACTGCCGCTGCCGGAGACGAGCGCAAGTTCCACATTGTTCTCGGCAGCGATACGACGCGCGACCGGGGTTGCTTTCACACCGGCGGGAAATTCGCCGCTTACAGCCGGCGTGCGCTGCGCGGCGCCGTTGCTGGCGGCCGCGGCAGAAGGTGTCTGTTCAGCGGCCGGTTCCTCCGTCGCTGTCTCCTCGGCGGCGCCATCGTCACCGGCCAGCAGCGCGGAAAAATCTTCCCCTTCTTCGCCAACGATCGCCAAGTTCGCGCCAACGGGCACGATGGCGCCGGGCTCTTCGAGTAGGTGGAGCAGCGTGCCGTCGGCCTGGCTCTCCAGTTCCAACGTGGCCTTGTCCGATTCGATCTCGGCAATAACTTCTCCGCGCTTGACCGGTTCACCAACCGCCTTCAGCCATTGGTTCAACACCGCTTCACGCATGTCAAAGCCCAGCTTGGGCATCACAACATAGTCAGCCATTAGAGAACCTCCTTGACCGCCTCAATAACCCGGTCAACATTGATCAGCGCCGCCTGCTCGAGGTCGCGTGAATAAGGCAAAGGAACTTCGTGCTGGGCAACGCGCTTGATCGGCGCATCCATATAGTCAAATGCTTCTTCTTGCAGGCGCGCTGCCACCTCCGCGCCAATACCGTAAGAGCGATGCCCTTCTTCGACGATGACCGCTCGGAATGTCTTACGGAAAGAGTCCACCACCGGACCCATATCAAGGGGCCGCAAAGAACGCAGATCAACCAACTCTGCTTCGATCCCTTGTTTGGCCAATTCTTCAGCCGCCTGCGTGGCCACATGCATGCCCTGGGCGTAAGCAACGATCGTCACGTCAGATCCTGCTCGCTTGATCTCGGAAACACCAATGGGCACCGTGTAATCCTCTTCCGGCACTTCACCGCGGACCTGGTAGAGGGTATGATGCTCGATGAAAAGCACCGGATCGTCAATGCGAATCGCTTCTTTGAGCAGCCCTTTGGCGTCCGCAGGAGTGCTTGGCGAGACGACTTTCAGGCCGGGAAAATGGGCGAAAATTACATCGGGAGTATGGCTGTGTGTCGCCCCAAGCTGCCGTCCACCGCCGCCCGGAGCACGAAAGACAACGGGCGCCTTGATTTGACCGCCAAACATGTAGTGTACTTTGGCCGCGTGATTGACGATCGCATCCAGCGCCAGAAAAGCGAAATTGATGGTCATGAATTCTGCGACCGGGCGTAGACCGTTCATCGCCGCCCCTGTCGCCGCGCCGCCGATCACCATTTCGGAGATGGGGGTGTCTCTGACGCGCTTCGGCCCAAACTTATCGTAGAAGCCACGCGTGACCGCATAAGTGCCGCCCCACACGCCAACTTCCTGTCCCATAATGAATACTTTCTCGTCGCGTTCCATCTCTTCCATTAACGCGTCGGAAATCGCTTGTCGCATTGTGATAAAGGCCATGATTATTCCGCCTCCACATAGATATCGTCGAATAAGGTGTCCAATTCCGGCAGCGGTGATTCCTCAGCAAAGCGAACCGCTTCCTCTATTTCGTCTTCAACTTCCTTGTCGATGACATCAAGATCCGCATCGGAGACATCGAATTCCTGCGTCAGGTGGCGTTCCAATATGCCAATAGGATCATCCTCGCGCCATTTTTCTACCTCATCCTTGCTGCGATAGCGCAGGGGGTCCCCCATGCTGTGCCCTTCGAAGCGGTAGGTGATCATCTCCAGGAACTGCGGACCCTCGCCGCTGCGAATCGCCTGCAGCGCGTTCGCCGTCGCCTCGTATACCTCTATCGCGTCCATGCCGTCCACGCGCACGCCCTTCATGCCATACCCGGGCGCGCGATCAAGCATTTCCGCGGCCGCCGTCGAGCGGTTAATCGCCGTGCCCATGCCATACTGATTGTTTTCGATAATGAAGACCACGGGCAGATCCCATACACCAGCAAGGTTCAGGGATTCATGAAAATAGCCGATGTTTGAAGAGCCATCGCCAAAGTAGATGAGGACCGCGTTGTCTGTCCCCTGATACTGTTCGGCGAGGGCGATGCCCACGCCAAGGGGCAGATGCCCGCCGACGACAGCATAGCCACCCCAATAATTCTTTTCAACGTCCGCGAGATGCATCGAACCGCCGCGTCCTTTGCTGACGCCGGTCGCTTTGCCCAACAATTCAGCCATAAGCGCTTTCGGATCCGATCCAACGCAAAGGGCGTGCGCATGATCGCGATAGGCCGTTATCGTATGATCGCCCTCTTGCATAGCCGCAATTGAGCCAACGGCAACCGCCTCTTGCCCAATATAGAGATGCAAGAAGCCCCCGATCTTCCCGAGCTGGTAGAGTTCTGCGCTGCGCTGCTCAAAACGTCGGATGAGCACCATCTGGCGGTACCAATCCAGTAACGTTTCCTTATCCATTTAAAACTCCTTAGTTATTTGCAGGCGGCTGGGTCCGTGCTTCCGCTGCCCAACAACCGAACTGGGCAAGCACTTGCATCTGGATCGCTGTAAGTGCCAGAAGAAATGGACGATCTGCCTGTCTAATCGCCATTTGAGATGGTTGTTAATCGACAATACGTTCTGATGGGCTTGCTACTCGCTGCTTATGGGACGCCGGGAAAAGGGCGCTGCCTGGAAGGCATAATCCAGGGCAGCAGCTTGTTAAGATATGCTTTTTAGTTTAGCAAATAACGGCGATGATGACGAACCTTTGTTCATGTTTCGTTATGAATCCTGACGCCGCTGTTAGCCAGGGACAGCAGCCACTTTCTGGCAGCGATCCCTTTCTCAGTGAATTGGGTTTCCGCGGCGGCGGCGATCGCCTCATGATTCGCGCGCGCGAAGGCGATTAGACTGGGTCCGGCGCCGCTGAGGGCCACCCCGGCCGCTCCGGCACCCAGCGCAGCCTGCATGGCCTCGGCCATCCCCGGAATGAGGGGGATACGGTACGGTTGGTGCAGTCGATCTTGCATGGCGATGGCCAATCGCTCGTAATCGGCCGTTTCCAGGGCGCGAATCAAGAGGCCCAGACGACTGGCGTTGAAGATAGCGTCGGATAAAGGGACCTGTTGGGGGAGAACAGCGCGCGCTTCTTCGGTAGGCAGCGTAAAGTCCGGCAAGACGACGGCCACGCGCAGTGGGGGTATGGCAATCTGCTCAACGAGCAGCCCCTGCGTATCCTGAACGCCGAGCACCAGCCCGCCGTACACGGCCGGTGCAACATTGTCAGGATGCCCTTCCAGATCCGTAGCCAGCTGCAGGATCTCTTCCTGAGTTAGCGGAGCGCCGGCCAATTCATTGGCGCCGAACATGCCGGCGAGAACGGCCGACGAGCTGCTGCCAAGACCACTGCCAACGGGAATCTCATTCTCCTGGTGAATGTGCAGACCATCCGGTTCGCAGCCCGTCTTTTGGAAGACGATGCGCATTGACTCATAAACCAGGTTTCGTTCGTCTCTGGGAATCAGGTAGCTGTCTTCTCCACTGGCCGTGATCCGCAGGCCTGGACTCCGGCGCTCACGAAACGTGACCGTGTGTCGTAGATCGAGCGCCATGCCCAGGCAGTCGTAGCCGGGTCCAAGATTAGCCGAAGTGGCTGGTACAGATATCGTCACTTTGCGCATACGGGGCAGGATTTTACGATACAATGGGCATATGTACGACATTCTTTGCGACGGCCGATTCAAGTGAACGCGCTGCGCGCCCTCCCTGAAGCGAATGCCCGGCGCTTGGCCGTGCGTGTCCAGCCCTTTGTGGAACGCGTTCTGCGCGACGGTCACCCTTGGTTATACGCGGACGGAATCACGCACATCAGCCGCGAGGGAGCGGCGGGCGACATCGCCGTTGTTTTCGATCGCAAGAAGCGTTTTCTCGCCGCCGGTCTCTATGATCCATTTTCTCCCATTCGTGTGCGGCTGCTCGTGCATCGCCGGCCGCAAACGATAGACGGCGCCCTGTTCGACCAGCGGCTGGCTGCCGCGCAGGAGACCCGGGCGCCGCTTGCGGCCGCGGGGACGGAGGGCTATCGTTTGGTCCATGGGGCAAACGATGGCCTGCCCGGTGTCGTCATCGACCGCTATGCCGGGTCCTGTGTGCTCAAGCTTTACTCGGCGGCCTGGTTACCTCATTTGCCGCGCCTGGTGGATGCCCTGCGGCGCGCAAGCGGCGCCGAGCGACTTGTGCTCCGTTTGAGCAGGCAGCTTCTGGCCCGCAAAGAAGCGCTGCATGGCCTTTTTGACGGGCAGACGCTCCTGGGGCCTGCTGCGCAGAGCGTGGTTGCCTTCCATGAAAACGGCCTGCTTTTTGAAGCAGATATTGTGCACGGGCAGAAGACCGGCTTTTTCCTGGATCAGCGCGACAATCGCCGGCGCGTGGGTGAGCTTGCCGCGTCACGAAGCGTGCTCAATGCTTTTTCGTACAGCGGCGGGTTTTCCCTCTATGCGGCCCGGGGCGGCGCCGCGGAGGTTACGGACATCGACCAGAGCAGGCCGGCGCTGGAAGCCGCCAAGAGGCACTTTTTCTTGAACCTGGGTCTGCCGGGGATTGCCGCCGCGCGCCATGAGATATTTCAAGGGGATGTGTTCTCGGTGCTCGCCGATCTGGCTGGCGCGAGGCGGCGCTTTGATATGGTCATTCTTGACCCGCCCGCATTTGCCAGGCGCAAGGAGGAAGTACCGGGCGCGCTGAAGGCGTACGGCCGTTTGTTGCGCATGGGCCTCGCCGTGCTCAATGAAGGAGGAATTATCGCCGCCTCTTCATGTTCCAGCCGCGTCACCGCCGAGGCGTTCTACGCCACGCTGCTGCGCACGGCGAGTGAAGAAGGCCGCCCGCTGCAGGAGTTGGAAAGAAGTGGCCATGCCCTGGATCACCCGATCAGCTTCCCCGAAGGCGCCTATCTGAAGACACTATTTGCTGTTGTTCCTTGATGCCTTGTCAGGTGTGGGTGCGTGGCGGGGCTTCGCCGCCACGCCTAATCGGCGGCGCTGTCGGCTGCTGCGGCAGGGACGGCCAAGGCGCCCAGGTCCTTTTGCGAAGTCACTGTATGCGTGCCTTCGATGACTTCCTTGCCTTCCTCGAAATTCACAACCTGCTCAAAAGCCGTGATCGCCACTTCCAGCATGCCCATATCCGGCTCGCGAGTGGTTAAGTTCTGCAGCGCCAAGTTGGGTTTCGTGATCAAACGAATGAAAGCATTGTCCTGGTGGGCGGCGGAAAAGCGCAGGAATTCGTAGGCAATGCCGGCAATGACCGGAAGCAAAATCAGGCGGGAAAGGATGCGCACGCCCAAACTCATTGGCGGCAGAAAGCTGTAGAAAATGATCGAGATGACGACGACGGTGAGCAGAAAAGCAGTGCCGCAGCGCGGATGCTGCAGTGGGAAGCGGGCGACGGAAGCGGGCGTCAATTCTGCGCCTGCTTCGTAGGCATTGATCGTCTTATGCTCCGCACCGTGATAGCCATACAGTCGCTTCACATCAGGCATGAAGCCAATGGCCCAGATGTAGCTGACGACAAAGGTCAAGCGAATAAGCCCTTCAAAGAGATGTCCCCAGAAGGTCGAGTAGAAGCCCAGCCACCCCTCAATGATCCCTGCCAGAAAAGCGGGCAGGACAAAGAAAAGGCCGACCATCATACTTAAGGAGAGGGCGATCATGGTCCACTTCACAGGACCTTCAAAGACAGCGCCCGCCTCTTCACCCTCGCCGGCTTCTTCTCCCTCCTCCTCGATCGCCACCTCGGCCGAGAACATCAACGCCTTGATTCCCAGCCCAAGCGCGTCCCAGAGGAGCGTCAACCCGCGAACGAAGGGGACGCGCGCCATGCCGCCGCCGTAGATGCGCGGGTCCAGCGGTTCCGTGTGCACGACGATGTCGCCTTGCGGATTACGTACAGCGACAGAGAGCGCTTTCGAGCCGCGCATCATGACGCCTTCTATGACCGCCTGCCCGCCGTAATTGACTTGCACATCCAGCGGCCTGGCGTCGGCGATCTGTATTTCTTGCTCGGACATGGGGCGGATTGTACAGAGCGCCTATAGGCGCGTCAAGCGCCGCTCATACCGCTGCCGTGCATTCTGCGCTGCTTCGTTCTATCCTAGTGCGGGAATGACGCCGAGCTGCTGCATGAGGCCCAGCAGATCGCTGTATTCCCACTGTTCCACGATTTTCCCGCCTCTGAAATGGTAGATGCTGCATCCTGCGAGCTGCACGGTCTTGCCTGTTGCAGGGATGCCCAAGTTTGGCGAAGCTCCAGTGTGGGCAGCTTGCCACGACCAACGCGCGACAGCCGTATCAGCTTCAACAACAAGCTCGTCGATAGCTAGGCGTGTATCCGTGAACGCAGCCAACATATCTGCATCACTCGCGATATTCGCCGCTTTGCCCACGACAGACGGAAACGGAGGACGGTAGAAAACCAACGCATCGTCATAGGCTTCGTATGCTTCATCTAGCGATCTCTTATGCCACGCATCGTCGTTCAGCTTACGTATGACAGATTTCATTTCTTCAGGCGTCATGTTCATTCACCCTATTCCTTGGGCAATCTGGTGAGAGTGCGCCACGATTCGAAGCGTGGCTGTTGTTGATGCCAACAGCCAGATACCGCCTGCGCGGGATCGCGCAAAGCACAAAAAATGATTCACTTACTGTGATCTGAGTGATAGGCTCCCGTACAGCAAAGTGTTTCTCACTGACCTGGAAAGAACCAGAATCTACTCGAATTCTTGCTGTACTTTAATAGGTTATATTATCCTATGAGCTGGCCGGCATGTCAATGAGCTTGTGTCGAAAGTGCGGGCTTCTCGTAGAGGTTTGATATGCATTGGCTGTGGCGGTACAATACCTGCTCAGATCGTCAATTTGTGGCAGGGGGCGGTGGCGAAATGGCAGACGCAGCGGACTTAAAATCCGCCGGGGTAATTCCCGTGTGGGTTCGACTCCCACCCGCCCTATGATTTTATGAAGACGTCCGGCAAATCGTTTGCGGACGTTTTTTCGTCACCATTTGAAGTGGAGGATTCGCCCGTTTGCACGGCCAGATGACGGCAGTTCCCTGCGGGCAGGGTGTAAGCGAGAGATGCGTGTAAGTTGGCGGAGGTCGCTCAAGGCGACCCTGGATGCGGCCGGTTACCGGCCGGGTGATCCGCTTGTGGTCGGTGTTTCCGGCGGGGCTGATTCGATTGCCCTTCTACATCAACTTTGCTCCCAGGTGCGGCCGGATCTGCTCCAGGTTGTGCACCTGGATCACGGAATAAGGCCGGATGCCGCCGCTGATGCGCAGTTTGTGGCGGACATCGCCGGCCGGTTTGGCGCACCGTTTTTCCTGAGGAGGCGCGATGTCCCCGCTTTTGCCGCCCGTGAAGGGCTGTCCCTGGAGGAAGCGGCGCGCATCGCCCGCTACCAGTTCCTGGGTGAGGTTGCGCAAGAGGTCGGGGCGCCGATCGTGGCCGCCGGCCATCACCTGGATGACCAGGTAGAGACGGTGCTTCTGAACCTCCTGCGCGGCAGCGGGCTGAGGGGGCTGCGCGGTATGCAGCCGGTAAGCCCATTTCCCGGCCCGAGCCGGCTCACGCTGATCAGGCCGCTGCTCTCGCAGACGCGCGCTGAAGTCGAAGCCTACTGCGCGGAGCAGGGGCTGCGCTATGTTATTGACGAAACGAACGCCGATCCCCGTTACACGCGCAACTGGATTCGCCATCACCTTCTGCCTCAACTCGCCGATCGCAGTCCGCAGATCAAGCGCCAGATGGTGCAGCTGTCCGCGATCGCTGCCGCCGATGACGCCTTTCTGGAGAGCCTTGCAGAAGAGGCTTGGACGGACCTCCTTGCTCAGCAAGGGTCCGGCTGGCTTTGCCTGGATCGCGGGCGTTTTCAAGCGCTGCCTTTGGCCCTGCAGAGGCGAACCATGCGTCGCGCCGTGGAAGCACTGCACCCGGATACACGCGATCTCTCATTTAGTACGGTGGAGCAGGCATTGAAGATCGCCACTCGCCAGGAATCAGGCTTGGAGACGATGCTGCCGGGCGGAATCGCTCTGCTGGCAGACTATGATCTCTTGGTCTTCTCGACCGCCGCCGGTCGGCCGCCAACGCGGCTGCCGCAGTTGGATGATGCGCAGAGGTCCGAGATATTGAGCGTGCCGGGAGAGATCGCGCTGGCCAACGGCTGGGTGTTGGCCGCTGAGCTCACTTCTGCCGGCGAACAAGAAATTGATGCCCCTCACGATCCGTGGCAGGAATATGTTGATGTGGGGGACCAGCGCCAGTTGGTCGTGCGTGCGCGCCAAACCGGTGAACGCCTGCAGCCGCTCGGTTTGCACGGACACAGCACAAGCCTGCAGGATTTCATGGTCGACCGCAAGCTGTCTGCTCGTCTGCGGGCGGGCTGGCCTTTGGTGGTCGCGGGCGAACATCTTGTGTGGCTGACCGGCTATATGATTGACCATCGTGCGCGTGTCCGCGAAAATTCAGTGAGGATTGTCAAGCTGCGCTGCAAGCGCATGGGAGATGGGGCATGATCGAGGCCTTGGGCGAAGCCTTGCGGTTGATTGTTGGCGGAGACAGCGGTCTCTGGGAGATTGTACTCTTGACGATCATTACCAGCGGCTCGGCACTGCTGATCGCGGCGATCCTTGGTGTCCCGGTGGGCGCCTGGCTGGGTCTGCGTTCTTTTCGGGGCGAGGGTTGGCTGAACAGCCTGATCTATACAGGCATGGGTTTCCCGCCGGTGGTGGTCGGCCTGGTCGTCTTCCTCCTGCTCTCGCGACAAGGACCGCTGGGTGGCCTCGACTGGCTTTTCACACCGCAGGCGATGATCCTCGCCCAGACGATCTTGGCGATCCCCTTGATCATCGGTGTGACGATGTCCGCCGTACACGCCATTTCGCCCACGCTGCGCAACCAGCTGCGATCCTTGGGGGCAACCGAATCGCAGGTGATGCGCACCATGCTTTCAGAGGCGCGCTTCGGCGTCATCGTCGGCCTGGTCGCCGGATTTGGCGCGGCAATCAGCGAAGTGGGCGCGGTTATGTTGGTGGGCGGAAATATTGCCGGCAAGACGCGCGTTATGACCACGGCGATCGTCTTAGAAACGAGGCAGGGCAATTTTGATCTGGCCTTGGCCCTGGGCATTATCTTGCTCTCGCTGGCCTTCCTGGCCAACCTGATTGCCGTGCGCCTGCAAACGGAGTAGAGGGAGTATTCCCGCTAATTCAGGAAATGCAGTCCATTTTGAGTGCGCACAATGTCTGAAGAGAATCCGCAGTCACTTTATGAACTAACGGCCGTCGAGAAGCGCTACGACGGCCGAACCGTGCTGGATGTGCCGCAGCTGCGCATCACCGAAGGGGAAGTGCTCGGCCTCGTTGGTCCCAGTGGGGCGGGCAAGAGCACCCTGCTGCGTCTGCTCGCTTTCCTGGAACTGCCCTCGGCCGGATCGTTGTCCTTTCGCCGCCGGCTTTGCGACGGCGAATGGCCGCCGCTGGCGCAGCGGCGCAAAGTGACGATGCTCTTTCAAGACCCGCATCTTCTGCGCCGCTCGGTCTATGAGAATATTATCTATGGTCTCAATCTGCGTGGAAACAAGAACGGCCAGGACAAAGTCGAGGCCATGATTCGCCGGCTGGGCTTGAGCGACCTCACCTCCGCCCAGGCGAAAACGCTCTCCGGCGGCGAGGCGCAGCGCGTGGCCCTGGCCCGGTCGCTGGTCTTGGAACCCGACGTGCTGCTGCTTGACGAACCCACCTCCAATCTTGACCCCTCCAATATCAAACTGATCGAGGAGATGATCCGCGAGGTAAACCAAGAACGGGGGATGACTGTGATCATTGTCACCCACAATATCTTTCAGGCAAGGCGGCTCGCCGATCGTGTCGCCCTGCTGCTCTCCGGAAAACTCGTGGAGGTCGGCGAAACGGCCGGCTTCTTTGACAACCCGCAGCATGCGCAGACAGCCGCCTTTGTCCGCGGGGATCTGATCTATTAGACGTATGAGCGGAGGCTGCTTGCCCCAGATAAGAGGAACGGGCAACGGTTGACGTTCATTATGCGCATAAGTATACTAGTTTCTTGCCTTGACCCTATTGAAGGCTGGTTAATGAAGTGAGATACCGTAACGGGGCGTAGCTCAGCCTGGTAGAGCGCTCGGTTTGGGTCCGAGAGGTCGTCAGTTCAAATCTGGCCGCCCCGACCACGTTACAAAGTGTAGTCTGCGGCAAAGATGAGACGGTTGAACATCAGCCGAGTGGGGATCGACGGTGACGATTCCCGACCCATCATGACCTCTGACAAACAACTTGGGCCTGTAGCTCAACGGCAGAGCAAGCGGCTCATAACCGCTGGGTTCTAGGTTCGAATCCTAGCAGGCCCATCGTATACGCGGCGTTGGTGTAGTGGTAACACAATCGGCCTTCCAAGCCATTATCTCGAGTTCGAATCTCGAACGCCGCTCACTTCATCTTACTATTCATTTTGTAAGGTGCAAGCCACTTTCCTCAATAGCTCGTAAGGCGGTGGGAAAGTGAACATAAAGAGAAGGTCGTCACTTGTGTGGCGGCCTCTTTTTTTTGCAGAGCCACCACACGGCCGTATCACCGATCAAGCACTCTATCGCCAGGTTTATACCCCAGCTGGTCAGCCACATTCTGAACAGATTCCACAGGGATCAAGTTCGCGCTATTCTTGCTCAAACCCTTCCTGCGAACCCCCTCAAAACGGCCGTCCCGAACCCAGCGCCAAACAGTAATACGACTCACGCCCAGTCGCTCCGCCGCGGCCGCAGCCGTGACATATTCAGTCATCGCGGAGCCTCCGTACAAACCCTCTCTAAACATAACTGCGCGCATCTTACCGCAATCGAGTGCTAGTTTCAAGTGTTTCATCCTTAATAAATCCCCTCACCATTACCTCCAGGCGAGCGACCTTCCAAGCACCGATCATCATTGACCCTTCCTTCGGTTGAAGATAAACTATATTCATGACAGAAATACAGCAGCGAGAATTCAGCAAAGACGGCCGTTTCGTCAAACCGGAGCCCCATTTAGACGTCTGGATCGGCGCCTTCGGCACAGGCCGCAACGACCGCGTCACCATCATCAAGACCGGCGCCATCACGCGCGACGACGAGTGGGAGAAAATATCCAACGGCCGACTCATTCTTGCGGGCAGCGTAAAGCCGGATCTTCTCCGCCTGCTGCAGGAACACGGCCGTGACGCCATCAACGAACTCACCGCCACCGAAGATTATCCCAAAGGCATGATCTCCAGCGGCACCACCTACGACAGACTGCGCCACCACCTCGGCCTCACCGAATTCCAGAAGTAAACGGGAACCGGAGGAATCCATCTCCATCAACAACCTGGTCTACTGACCAACCTACTCTAGCGCTCCCACGGCGGCGCTCAGCCCCGCTCCCCGCGAACACTCGTCAACACCACTGCCAGATAGAGCGGGCCTCAGCGCCTTGTCTCTAGTGAAAGTCCTAAAGCTCCGCCCGTTGCGGCGCGGGGGCACTTGGCCGGACACAACGCCCATTTCAACGTCGAACTAATTCCCCGGCCAAGAGCCCCCTTCTCTCGCGTTCCATCAACTGCACTTATGATGCTCAGGTAGTCGGCTCCTACCAACATGCTTCAGCATGTTTCCCCTGCTCAGACTGCGAATTCATTCGCAGGCACTTGCTGTCCACCACACATCCCCGGCCAAGAGCCCCCTCTTTCGTAGTCCAACAACAGCGCTCACTGCGCCACTATGTGAGGAACTTCTGCGAGCAGGACCTTGAGGTTTTATCTAACTGACTTACAAGCCTTTTTAACTTATTGAAGGTGGAAAAATCGACACCAAATCATCTTCAACAATCATACCGTATCTTACGGAAATCTGTGCAGTATGTACGCCCATTACAGCTCTCAGCTCGTACCAAGCGCCATAAAGAATTCCTGCTCATCTCTATCCCATTGACGCCACCCAGACCCATAGTAATCGACTCTTAAATGCTCAACCTTGACCAAAAAGGTCCCTAATGGCTTGCGCATTGCCAGCAATTCAGTTACAGTCAGCGATGTTCTATCAAGCCGTTCAAGATCCTGTGTCAATCTCTCTCTGATGTTTTGGATCGATTCTACGACGTATCGAGAGGTTTCTTGTTGGTATGGGCGGTACAAAGCCCGTCGGTCCTCAAGATAGGTGATTAACTCTCTTGCAACTGTGATATCCAGAATAGGAGGATTCCAAGATACGCCCCCGCCAAATATCGGTACCTCGAAGCCAGTTATATGATTCGCGATTTCGCTAAAGGATCTTTTCATTAATCAGTTTCAAACGCCAACTCAGTCAGAATTCCCCATCTTATCAGCAAGATCGTAGCAGAGTTTGGCTATCATCTGAGAACTAAGATTTTTCTCAACGTAGTATTGTGTATTTGGAATCTCTCTCAGCCGAACGAAGTAACGAACTGTCAGGCGTAATATAGGGTCGTTTTCTCCCCGCCATCGTTGGAGCAACATCTTCAAATCTGCTTGGATTTTGTGCCCTAAGAATTTCAAGAAGTGCCATCATGCCCTCTTTCCAAGACTCAACGGCATATCGCTGGTCTTGAAAGTGCAAAGCAAGTAGCCTCTTGCCGGTATAGGTTGATTTCTTGTCGTGCAGTGTGCCCGTTTCTTGCCGCTCAACCTTTTGTGCTGGCACACCGAACTGACTGTCATATCTTTGAACGGTAGCAATGATTCGATCGGCATAGCTATAAATATCATCGATGTCATCGATCGGGATTCGTTCTTCTTTTTTCCTCTCATCGATGAGACCCAAATACCACTGGCTGCTGTCGAAACGAAGTCTACAAATTGGCTTTCGGTTATTGTCATCGAGCAGTATGCCGCAGTAACTTTTGGTATCACGCATATGCACGCGTCTGGCGTCGATTGTGTCCCTCAGAATCGACTTTATGGCGAAAAGGCCTTCAATTTCATCGGCTGTGGTAACTATTCCCCTAGCCTTGTCCACTCGAATAACTGACTCATCATATTCCTCTTCAAGATCTTCCTCGATGTCCTTTTGAACTGTAGAGGGTGCTTCCTCAGCCTGCTCTGTCTCAGTTATTGCTTGCTTGAGACGCTCGTTGATCTTCTCATTCAAGAACCGTCTAAGTGCTTTGTTGGTTATCTCTGTAAATTGATCTTTGGCCGCTTGAGTCATCCGTCCCGAATAAACCTGACGTGCCAGGAAGACAACGAATTCTTCCGACGGTTCTTCAAACTCATCGACCAGTATTTTGCGTATGGCTTCGGTGTACTTGAGTTCACTTGCCGTATTGAGAATCTCATCCAGATCAAAAACAGATTTTGTGAACTTCTTGAGCTCTTCAACCTGCCTGGTCTGAAAGTCAAGTATTTTGAAGGTAAAGAATGGCTTGTCGTCCATTCTATTGGGCGATTCCAAGTCAGAAAAGAAGCGATACTCCACGCCGTTTGTAAGAACTCCAAAACGCGCCTGGGGCACCACAGAGAAGTAGCGGTAAAGTTGAGAAGCGTGTACTTTGCTCAGATCTGTACCAGCCGATTTGCATTCGAAAAGCATTACAGGCTGGCTATCCTGGCAGACCGCATAATCAACCTTCTCCCCTTTCTTAGTCCCAAAATCTGGCCGTAAATTCTGGGATGACTTCACGTGGATTAAAGACGTTGTATCCCAATGCATTGATGAAAGGCATCACCAGAGCATTCTTTGTTGCCTCCTCCGTCGTACAGTAATCCAGTTGTTTTGGAACACGTGCGGCCAATTCTCTAATCTTGTCGATAAAGTCCATTTCTTTCCCTCCAATGAGACATCAATCCTATCTTTTCAATCGAGCGACCGTCTGATCGCCCATCGCAACATCACCAACATATTTTCCCACAATAATCCAAAAACCTAAAGCTGACCACTTACGGCCATGATCATAACATTCGATCCGCAAAGTCGCCAATTTATTCTCCAAAAACCCCCGCTTTTTTTGGCACGCATGTGCTAGTACAATACCCCCATGAACCAACCAACCATCCCGCACTTGGAGAACTCCCCATGCCCCAACTCATCTACACCACCGACCCCATAGACCACCTCCGCGCCCATCTAGACTGGTTCTTCGGCGTCCCCGACGCCCCCATCCCGCCCCCCGACTACCGCAACCTCGACCAGCTCTACGTCGCCCTACCGTAGGTAGGCCTCACCGGAGACGTCGCCTACCACGGCCGTTTCCACCCCGACAAAACCCTCTTCGCCACCGCATCCACCGACACCCTCGCCAACATCGCCGCCGACGCCATGAACAAAGTCGTCCAGGCCCAGCTCTCCCACCTCCAGTTCTGGCGCTGGTACGAACGACTCGCCGTCGCCGTCCCCAACGACGGCAGCGTCCACGACATCAAGCTCATCACCCTCGGCGGCATCGGCGACCTGCCCCCCGTCTCCGAGGGCGCGGCCTACACCGAACTCACCGTCGACGACGTTCAAGAAACCGCCCCCTTCACCAAAAAAGGCGGCTACGTCGGCATCACCCTCGAAATGATCCGCAACTCCGCCGTCCGCGAAATCCAGGCCATCCCCAAAGCCCTCGCCATCGCCGCCGTCCGCGCACGCTCCGCCGCCGTCGCCGCCCTCTTCACCGCCAATTCCGGCGTCGGCCCCACCCTATCGCAAGATTCCAAGGCCCTCTTCCACGCCGACCACAACAACGTCGCTACAACCGCCTTCGGAACCGACGCCGCGGCTTGGCGCGCCGCCCGTGTCGAATGCTTCAACCACGCCGAGCTCCACAGCGGCAAAAACCACGCCGTCAAAGACACTGAACTCTGCAAAGCGCACGGAGGCGCTGCCCTCTCCATCGCCCACGCCGCGCCGCCAGGCAACACCAGCGCCGTCAAACACGGCTTCTACCGCTAAGCCTACAGAGAAGAAGAATACGCCCACCTCCTCAAATACGCCGAGCATGTCACCCTCGCCGACGGCATGCTCTGGATCTCCAGGCCGTTCCCCCCAATGGACCGCCAACCTGCGCAAGCCGAAGCCTCTCCTGCGGAGCGGAGCGACCTCCTCCGCCAGCTCGTCCCCGCAATTTCCCCCGCCGCCAACGGCGACCCGGCCGCCGTCATGGAAACCACCACCACCGTCCACGACCCACACCCCAACCGCCTACCTCTTCCCGAAAACTACACCATCGAAGACGCAGACGAAGACTTCTTCGGCTATAACACGAGATGCCAACCTTCCACAGGTTGGCATCTTTCAACACAAAATTCGCCCGTCACACTGTTTTCAACATAGATTGCAGGTATAATTGGCGGGATAGTTCAAAGGCATTTCTCACGGGTAATCAATGAAACAACTATCCCAAAAAATCATTATCTTCATCCTGTTGATCATAATTCTCGCAGCCTGCCAGGGCACGGCGACCCAGTCCGAACCGACAAACATCCCTCTTCCAACCTCGACACCGTCTCCTGAGCCAACCGACACACAAACTCCATCCAATACACCCACACCTACACTGCCCCCAACCATCACAACTACAGCTACCAGTACAGACACACCGACTCGGACGGACACCCCAACGCCAACTGCGACGCCTACGATGACCCCGACTCCTATCGGTTCACAGGTCCGCGCATATACTGATAAATACGTTTATCTTGATGCTGGACATGAAGAACCAGAGAAATTGGCATTTCCGAGTGAGCGCCTCGCGATTAGCGGCTATGCCTACTTCCCGACCTGGTCCCCGGATGGCAATTGGCTTCTGACTTTGCAGGGAGAGAAGGTCACTCACGGATATAATTTGGAACGCATATCGCTCCATAACGCTAAGCTTTCCGTCTCAGATCCAGTGAGTGGCGAATCAAAGGAGCTTGCCGAAATAGTGTATCCCGATGTTAGTCACGCAATCGAAGGCGGGGGCGTATGGAGCATTACCGGAGACTATATTCTACGTGGTAACTTTGTCGCCTGGTCTCCTGATAGTTCTCAGATAGCCTATCTGAACTACCTCGATCACAGCAGTGAAGCCGATAACGCCATAACCTTCGAAATTCTAGTGATTTCCTTGAGCGGAGGTGAGCCGGTTAAGATTGGCGAGGCCTCATTCGTCTGGACAGATCCCAGTTACGATATGCGACCCTTTGCGTGGTCGCCTGATGGCTCTCACCTTGCCTATACTAGTTATGGATCAAATAACTCTGGCCTGCATGTTGCCAAAGCTGATGCCAGTGAGTCCCGCCGGATCTTTGCTTCGCGCTATGTGAGCTTGCCTACTTGGACTCAGGATGGCAATTCAATCGTGTTTCAGAGAGCCGGACATCTACAATGGAACAAAAGCCTGGTAAATGGCTCATGGCATCTCGATTTCTATCCAGTGGCCGGCGAGTTGCTGCAGATTGATGTAGACGGTAGCAACCTGCGTTCCCTGAACGATTACGTATTAACCCCAGTGCTATCACCGGATGGGAAGATGGTTGCCTACGTGGAAGGTAACCGAATATTGGTGATGAAGCTGGAAGATCGCTCAGAGAAGCTCATTGCCAATGTGTGTGGGCTAGATGACTATCGAATAGCGTGGTCACCCGACAGTAAGAAAATTGCCTTCGAGTCGGAGGAGGTCCTCTACGAAAACGGCCAATCTAACGGCTGTAGGTACGCTGACACTAAGTACGTTGATATCTATTCAACTGAAGGCGAACAGATTGCAGCAATAGACTACACTGAGATTCAGTGGTTTCAAGACTGGCACGCTAACCGACCGCGATACGCCTTTTCGCCTGATTCAGATTGGTTCGCGATCACTTATCGACAAGCGGACAGTCGCGACATTCAGATCCAGCTCGTGGATCTTCGTACGGCATCCCACTTTCTCACTAACATCCAAGGACCATACGCCGGATCAATTGCGTGGTCGCCCAGGAATTAGGCGAGCTTTCAATCACCTTGTCCCAATAAAGGATCGCCTTCGGCTCCGAGAGGACGAAGGCTGCACCACTCGCCGCTGCTTTTTTCACCCGCCCCGGCCGTGTATAATGCCTCATGATTGAGGCCCCCTTATGACAACCTGCACCGCCACTACGGCCGCCGGCCAACCCCTGCAAAGACCACGCCGTCAAAGGCACCCAGCTCTGCAAGGCTTGTGGAGACGTTGACCCCGATACCTGGTCACATGAATCTTGACATATTTGGAACACCAAAGTCCGCCAGGGGCGCAGGGAGACCCGCGAGGTGAAGACGGAAACATAGGGAAAGAAAAAGAGACGCCCGAAGGCGTCTCTAGCTATTGCTGGAATAGTGTGTCGCTAACTACTCGCATCGCATACGTACAGGTAAGGTGGTGGAGTGCCCGGTGTGGGTGCCTCACCCGCTGTTCCGCTACACAGAGCACTTGCTTCAGACCAGCCACTAGCCCAAATGATCGACATGCCAACTTCATAATAACGAGGGACATTATCACCATAATTCAGGGTGCAGTCTGAATCATAGAAAGCCTGCCTAAGACCGATATCTTCAACAGCGGTGCCGCCTAATAGTACGACATAACTAGAATTAAAACCGGGAAAAATACCAAGGTTGTTACCAATGTTTGTACACCCCCCTGGGTACTGGTACTGCACAGGCTCACAGTTTTCATCAAGCCCGTTTTCACCCGGCTTAACATCCCCTTTCGCAAGGCGAGCATCCACCGCCGGTTGAGGAATGCTTATTAGGTGGTATACGCCGTCCTCATCAATGTGACAGATAGGAATTCTGGCCGGTGGGCCAGCAAAAACGACGCCAATGGTGCCAACAAGCAGCACAAATACAAGAACTAAAACTACAGGCTTTTTCATGGTTCCAATTCCCTTTGCCCATGTCCCCCTGAGAACATGCGCCCGAAATGAATAAAGCTCCACTTCAAATTATACAACTAATGTCAATATCTGGAGCGCAGGGGGAGTGGCTAATTTCGTAGGCATACGAATGCGATCAATGGCTTTTTGTCAAAGGGGCGCTCCCGATTGTGAAGTTGCCGCTGATTCCAAGCATGGGCGAAGGCTTTGAGATGTCGATTCAACCACACCAAACAGCGTGAGAAGCAACGACTGCGCCGTACCAGACGAGTTAGATAGTGACGCAGCTCCGCATTGTCACCTTCGACCGAGTAAGTCTCGCTCTTGTCAGCCAGCGACAGATGCGGGCCACGCCGATAGGTCAGGTGATCGTAAAGGTAATACTGGTCACTATAGTATTGCTCAGCCGGTGCCTGCATGACCATCTGCTGAGCTGTCGCCTGAGTCCGGTTCTCGACCGCTTCAATAGCCAGAGAACAACGGGTTTGTCGGTCGACGATGGTCATGATGTAAGCTTCGTTTTTTTGGCACCTATGAAGGTGAAAAGTTCATCTTGTTCGGCAACCTCAACCGGCATATTTGGCCCAGGTAGTTCCTTTGGCAGGCTGTCAACGTATGTCTTAATCCAGTTGGCTACAGTCCCGTGGCTGACGCCCACATGCCGCGCGGCCTGTCTTTGACTATTCCCGTCCAACGCCAGGCGAATGGCCTGCTCGCGGATGGCTAGGTCATACCCTATTGCCTGGGGCGAGGGCGTATACTTACGTCCGCAACGCTTACATTTGTACAGCTGGCTGCCAGCAGCTGTCTTGCCATTCTTGACTTGGTTTTCATTACTGGAACAGTGTGGACATTTATTCATCGCGAAATTATACTATGCCCTCAAAATTAGTCACTCCCAGCGCAGGTGCGCTTCTACAACATACTGGCGGATTCTGCTGTGCCAAATATGTCAAGATTCATGTGACCAAGTGTGTGACCCCATTGACAATTGGCTATTGGCAATTCGTTCCCGTTCCCCCCAGTGGACCGCCAACCTGCGCGCCGAACGCGACCTCCTCCGCCAGCTCGTCCCCGGACCTTGGTCCGCGTCATCCTCCCCGGCCGCAGACGGTAGGGGCGAGTCCTGTAAACCCGAAGGGTGGCACTCGCCCGAAGCCATGATCGCCAGCGCCACCACCGTCCACGACCCGCACCCCAACCGCCTCCCAATCCCCGACGACTACAGCATCGAAGACGCCAACGCCGACTTCTTCGACTAGAAAGAAGATGCCAGCTTCCACAAGCTGGCATCTGTCTAATCTCAACTTTCTACCGAGTGAAGCAAGGCTGATCGCCCTCAGTCGGACATAACGCAACGGATATCAAAATCAGTCCTGGGCAGCCATGACAACCTTGGAATCACAGAATGGGCACTTGTACTCACCTGTTTCTATTTCAGTATCGATCAATTCCACTTCGTTACCACAATAGGGGCATTCGACTATTTCAGCTTGCTCCTTACCTAAGAATCGGAAAACAAGGGCTAGAATCAGAAAAATAATCGTAATTATCCGATTCTGACCAAGAGCCAGAATAAGCAATATCATCTTTGAGAACGGTGAGATTTCACCATAACTTTCTTCTTCAATAATACCCCCGGGCTGATCTGCAGCCTCATCAGCCTGGACAAGATCAGGGGACTCTAGGAGAATCTCTGCGGCTTCCCGTACTTGGGAATTTGGTACCATGACATGACCAACGCCCAACGAACCCACTATTAGGCCATGTGCTTTTCCAGCCCCTTCTTGCCAAATCCAGACAGGAATACCTGCTGAACGCAGGCGACCAGCGATAATCTCTGCTTGCAACAGACCAAGTGTCTGTGTTAACTCGATGGTCTCTTCCTTCTGTTGCTGGCTCATAATGTGGCTTCCTCCTATGGTGGAAAGATTAATCCATCGCCAAATCAGTTAGTAAGACCGAAGCGCCGAGTCCTATGACTATCCAAGATTCTGCTCATATTCAGGTGATGATAAAAAGCAAGATTCCCGGAACAAGCCCCCCAATCAGTCCCCAAATGTACGCGACAAGGAACACCTGACTATCTGGCCTGGTTTTTCTCGCGTGCAGTCCTAGTAATCCTCCGAGAATAGTTCCGATCAGGATTGAAGGAAACCATGCCAATAGCAATAGGTAACTATTCAAATCAGCTTCAAACCAGAAACGCGATTCATCTGTTACCAATATTAGAAACAAGACAGGTGTCATGGCTCCCAATGCTCCTGAAAGAAAGGGAGCCACCTGCTTTCCTTCATAGTACTTGTTTTCCCCGTTGGGTGTAGATCTGTGCTGGGATTGAGAGCTGCGCTTCTCTCGGTGAAACATATTGGCCAGGGATATTATCAGCTCCATTACTAGATCGATTACCCACATAGCCAACCATTTACCCCCTTTACCGGATTATAACATAACTCTGCCCGCGATTATCTGCAGAGATATGCGAGTTTGTGCGAAAACGGCACGACCCACCCTGCCACCCTGCAACCTTGCCACCCTGCTACTTTTTTCACCATCCCCGGCCGTGTATAATGCCTCATGAATGAGGTCGCATTATGACAACCTGCACCGCCACCACGGCCGCCGGCCGCCCCTGCAAGAACCACGCCGTCAAAGGCACCCAGCTCTGCAAGGCTTGTGGAGACGTTGACCCCATTGACAATTGGCTATTGGCAATTCGTTCCCGTTCCCCCCAGTGGACCGCCAACCCGCGCCGGCCGAAGCCGCTACTGCGTAGCGGGCGATCTCCTCCGCCGGCTCGTCCCCGGACCTTGGTCCGCGTCATCTCCCCGGCAGCCAATGACGGTAGGGGCGGTTCGCGAACCGCCCTAGATATCGCCACCACCGTCCACGATCCGCACCCCAACCGCCTCCCAATCCCCGACGACCACCTGTCTTTGACAGGCCGCATCAAAGACGCCAACACCGACTTCTTCGGCTGTCCCGACCTCGACTGTCCTGGGCACGACGCTAAACTGCCCACCATACCTTACTCATGAAGCAGAATATTGCTTTCTGCACTCATGTTATAATTGCAGGTAGCAAAGGGGATAAAGCCCATGGAATGGTTTGCTGGAGTCGTTTGTGTCGGAGCCGTTATCTTTCTACCAATCTGGGTATATAGGGCACTTAGGAACCCTGATTCCAATCAAGGAGCCTTGGCTAGCGGCATTATCGGTGGTGCAATGGCTTGTCTGTTGATAAGCGTGCTCTTCTTTTGCGGATTTCTACCTAGTCCATTCTGGGAACCAAACGTTGAACTGCTAATACTCATTATCATCGTTGGGGCGGCAGCTGGTACTCTTGGTGGCGCACTCTGGGGTCGTGCTAAGAACCGAAAACCTGTGGTAAGTGCATTGTTTGGTTTTGTTGGAGGTATTCTAGCGGCTTCCATCATGGTCTTGGCAACGTTTGCCACTACTGGATTCTTACTTGGGTTAGCAGTTGAAGATTTATTGAAGTAGTCTGTATACTCCACCGTCGGCACATAGCCAGCCCGCCGCTTTTTTCAGCACCCCCGGCCGTATATAATCCCCATTATGACAACCTGCACCGCAACCACGGCCGCCGGCCAACCCTGCAAAAACCACGCCGTCAAAGGCACCCACGTCTGCAACGCCCACGGCGGCAGCGCCTCTCGATCGCCCATGGCGCACCCCTCGCCAACACCAACGCCATCAAACACGGCTACTACAGGACGTTATCCGCGAAGACGAATACGCCGCCTCATCGAGTTCGCCGAAGACTTCGACATCGCCGACGAAATCGCCGTCCTGCGCACCCGCCTGCGCCGCGTCCTCGACTACATCAACCAGCACCAAGACACCTTTGACGACGACCAGAACGACAAATCACGAACGCCTCATCGTCACCATCAGCAAAACCATCATGGACACCCTCCTCAAACTCGACGGCCACCAGCCCGACCACTGGGCCATCGTCCTCAACCAGCTCTCCATCGACCTTGGCATGGATCTATGATCAATCCGCATCCAAAATCCGAAATCCAAAATCCCCCGAAAGTCGCCGCCGCAACCCGCCACATCCTCCTCGACATCGAACCTTCTCCCGCTACGTCCTCAAGACCCCCCTCTACGCCTACCAGCTCCACCCCGCCCGCGCCATCATCGACAGCATCCACAACAACCGCGGCGACGAAATCCTCCTCATCATGTCCCGCCAATCCGGCAAAAACGAAACCGTCTCCCAGCTCCTCGCCTACCTCCTCAACCTCCTGCACCGCGCCGGCGGCAACATCGTCTACGCCGCCATCGGCGACAACGTCGGCCGTGGCATCCGCCGCCTCGAAGAACACCTCGACAACGACTGGAACGCCAACAACTGGAAACGCCAAGGCACGCCCCACCCGCCGCACCCTCGGCAAAGCCTCCGTCGTCTTCATGTCCAGCCACCCCCAGGCCCACGCCCGCGGCGAAACCGCCCACCATCTCCTCGTCGTCGACGAACTCCAGGACCAGGACGCCGCCCACCTCCAGGCCGTCTTCCAGCCCATGCGCGCCGCCCGCAACGCCACGGCCGTCTACCTCGGCACCGTCCGCACCACCCACGACGCCCTCTGGCAGAAAAAAGAAGAGCTAGAACGCCTACAGGCCCAAGACGGCCGCCAACGCGTCTACATCGTCGGCCCCGACCAGGTCACCGCCGAAAACCCCAACTACCAGCGCTTCCTCGCCGCCCAGATCTCCAAACACGGCCGCAAACACCCCCTCATCGCCAGCGAATACTTCCTCGAACCCCTCGACGTCGACGGCGGCCTCTTCCCCCAGCGCCGCCTGCAGCTCATGCGCGGCAGCCACCCCCGCCAGGACGCCCCCCAGCCCGGCGACGTAACCATCGCCACGCTCGACGTCGCCGGCATCGACGAAGGCACCACCGATCCCACCGCCGCCCTCGACAACCCCGCCCGCGACTACACCACCTGCACCATCTTCACCATCAGCGAATACACCCAGGCCGGTCCCATCTACACGGCCGTCGACATCTTCACCGACCAGGGCTCCCAGCACTTCAAAGAACACCCCAACGGCACGCCCATCCCTCGCCCGCCAGCTCCTCGCCTACCTCCAGCACTGGCAAATCTCCCACCTCATCGGCGACGCCACCGGCGTCGGCGAAGGCCTCCTCAACTGGCTCGCGTCTGCCTTGGAGAAACGGCCGTCACCCCCTTCAAATTCACCCGCCGCAGCAAAGCCCAGCTCGGCGTCGACTTCCTCGCCCTCGTCGAAACAAACAGATTCAAATACTGGCAGGAAGAAACAGAATACGACGACGCCTGGTGGTACTTCGCCCAGGCCAACCACTGCACCTACGCCCTCGACCCCGGCCGTCCCCTCGAAACCCACCTCCATGGTACGTCCCCGCCTCCACCACGCATCTCCACCCCCACCGGCCCCCAGCCCCTCCACGACGACCGCCTCATCTCCGCCGCCCTCATCGCCGAAGCCGACAAACTCCTCCGCGACGGCCGTCTCCTCCTCGGCCGTGCCCACTCCATCATCAGCGCATCATACGATCCACTGTCCAATCCACCCGGCGAATACTACGACCCCCTCGAAGATCTCCCCGACTGGTAACATTTTTCTCTTTGTTTTCGAAACCGAATCTGTACTAAATAACTTCTGAGTAGGCTGTCCATCAACAATATCATCTACATGCGCAGTGCAAATACCTCGACCTATCCGGAACCACAACCACATGGAGCCACAGCACCACCGAACCCTGATTTGCAACCCTGCCACTGTTTACTGCCTACTATTCACTGAACACTGATCCATGGACCACCAAGAAGTAGCCGACATCATCCACACCATCCTCGACGAGAACGACCTCGACGACAAAGTCGCCCGCCGGCTCCTCCTTGCCCTCACCCTCGACACCCGCGGCCGTGCTGTCGACCACTACCAGCAGACAAACAAAGAGCTGGTTCAACTGCGCGAAATCGTCGAAACACAGACCCGCACCATCGAAACCCTCGCTAACGCCTGGGCCGACCACCAGCAGTACCACAAAGACAATCCCCCGCTCCTCTGGCTCCTCCGCTTCCGCACAAAAGAAACCATCGCCACCATCCTCTTCCTCCTCTCAGCCTGGTACGTCAGCGGCATCAGGCAACCCATTCTGAAATGGCTAGGCCTACCGATCTTCTAACCAGAAACGCTTGCTGTTCTCAGTTTCCTGTTGATTGTTGATTCCTCCGCCAACCCATCTTCCAATGTTTCGACTGCTGGCTTTGGTCCCCCGACATCCTCGCCCATCTTTTTTACAGCGAGCGAAATAACGGCCGCATCTTCTTTCCTATCATCCCGGCCCTTAGCGCACAGGAACTAGGCGGATCCATCTCAGCCCATACCTGGCCTGACTTCCGCAAAGCTTGTTGGCTGCGCTGGTCTTGGCGCCCGCGTGCGCGCATCGGGAGACGCATATCAAACTGGCAAGATTAGCAAACAAGGCCGCCGCGAACTGAGAACAGCCTTGATCACTTCCGCTCGGGTCGCCGTTCGTTTCTAGAAATATTGGCGGCAACAATGCGAGAAACGGGTTGCTCGCCTGGGCAAGAACAAGGCCATCACAGCGATCGCTCGTAAACTGCTGGTCGTGATCTGACAAGTGTTGACCAAGAGAGAAGCGGAGCGCCAGGAGGATGTTCAAGCAGTCGCCAGAGCTTTCCTCCGCCGAGCAGCCGAACATCGATTAGCCCGTCCAAGACGGGCTATATTTGCAGCAGCAAGTCCTCTTTTGTTTCGCGGCCGGAAATGTCTCACTAAATCTGAATACAGACAGTGTGCAAAACCACCAACTGATTGTAATATTTTCACATTATTGTACAATATTATCATCTCGAACGGTTGGTCCACTTTTTTCCGTGTCCCCATGCTAAACATGTGATGTGAGCCTGTCGGGACAAAAGGCCTCATACAAATACGCTGCATCACCCTGCTGCTTGCCGGCAGGCAGGTGACAATATTGGCTTCAGAGCTAGCTGTTCTGGGTCGGCAAACCAAAGTTTAACGGAGGTTTTTCATGAGCGACTTTGTTCCTTTCAATACGCCGTCGGGCGTGGTCTGGATTGAAATCGAAGATTCGACCAACGGCCCGACGCTGATCAACGCCTTTCAAAGCACCGCATTTGACTCGTTCGAGGACGCGGCCGCAGCTCTGACCTCGAATGCGCAGTTCATACACGACATGCTGGCGGACCTGCAGCCAAATGGCATTGAAATCAGCTTCGGCATCAAAGCCGGCCTCAATACGGGTTCTGTAGGCATTGACGACCAGCGTGTCTTTGGCCTGGCTGAGAGCCCTGATATGGCCAATTACTGGGTCAAAGTCAAGTGGGAGGAAGAAAAGAATGCAGGCTAATCTATTTCGCTTCAACATCAGCCGCCCACCGCAGCGTCTCTCTGATGAAGAGCTGGCTAATGAAACGGTGGTTACCCACCGCGCGGATTTGCCCGATACGGAGCTACTGATCGATTTGCTGGAACTGCGGGGCAATGACAGTCGCGAGGGCATGCGCAGCCGGGCACGCTTTTTCCTGGTCCAGGACGGAAGCGCAGCAGTTAACAGTCTGGACGATCTCCTGACGCCCATAAAGGCGTTTGATCAGTGGCTCAGCAAGAAGCTGCCCGATCTGACGGCCAAATCGTTCCTGGATTTCGTGCAAGAACACACTCAAATGGATATTGGCGATTTCGTCAAGAGCGACGAATACCTCAGGGACAGGCCGCGCGTGGGCGACACGCTGCTGGCGCATATAATTGCCGGCCAGCAGCGCAAGCGCGTGCCGGCTTTCCTGGCGCGGGCGATGCGCATCTTCGGCATCCTGGAGCAGTTCGTGCGCAATGAAGAGCGCATGCTTGCGCCGGGCGTCATCGAGGGGGCGATCAAGGCGATGATTCTCCTGCCGGCGGCGCTTTATCCGCTGCCTTTTCCTGAAGACCGTGAGGCGGCGGCGCGTGAGCGGGCGTTTGACAAAAGGATGGAAGCATACAAACTTCTTGAAGAAGAGGCCAAAGAAGTGGCCGGCAAAATTGCTCGCCATGAAACGGCCGTTGATGAAATTTTGACCGGATACCAATTCGATCGTATGCGCGATCTCGCTGGGGCCAATGAGAACAAAGCGCTCGAACCTGAAGGGGACGATTCGGTTGACCGCGCGGAGCCAATCGTTGTCGCACCGCGCCCGACAGCGCGCGAGACGGCGTCTGTGCTGTCAGGCGCAGCCGTCGAACTGCTCAGCGACCAGACTACAGAATTACTCACTATAATGCGCGTCAATGTCTCGCACATAAACGTCGTGGAAACCGTGGGCAGGCTGGAAAACCGGCTGGCCACACTTGCGCGAGATCTATATAAAAACAGCGGCGGCGCAGGCAGTCCGCCCTTCGTCATGATCGGCGGCACCTTGGCAGCGGCCGAGGATTATGCCGGAGGGGATTACCGGTTTGAGAAACCGACACGCGCTGCAGCAGGCTGTCCTATGCCTGACGACTGTGCGCGCAGCGAGTTGGAAGGTCCTACCGCGGATGATACACCACTAGAGAGCGGACCGGCGGATCCTGCTTCGCTAGAGATCAAGATCAATGAGTTGATGTTGGTTGAGCAGGTTTTGCAGCGTTACGAGCTGGGCGAAATCGCGCATATCGAAAATGTCCTGCTTGGCGAGCGAAAAGATCGCACGCATCGTCGCAAAGAGGTCACGGAAGATTTTACGTTTATCGAGACGGAGTATACGGAAACGACTGAACGGGATCTACAATCTACAGAGCGTTTCGAGCTGCAGACAGAATCGTCCAAGGTCATCAGCGAGGATACTTCGCTGGGGGTCGATTTGTCTGTATCCGGCAAATATGGCCCGACGGTTGAGTTTTCGGCCAACACCAGCTTCGGCCGCGACACGTCGCGGGAAGAGTCTAACAGTACGGCGACAAGTTTTTCGCGCGATGTGACGGAGCGCGCCGTCAGCCGCATTCAGGAACGTGTGCTGGAGCGGCGCACCAGGCGCGAAACGGTGGAAGTTGAGGAGTCCAATGCCCATCAGTTAAACAACACGCTGGGTGATGATAATATCGCCGGCATCTACCGCTGGGTGGACAAAGTTTACCGGGCGCAGGTGATTAACTACGGCCTGCGAGTGAAGCTGGAAATCATGATCCCCGAGCCGGCGGCGTTTATGCGCTATGCCATGTCGAGCCGGAATTCGGCTTCAATTGACCTGCAGAAACCGCGGGAGCCAGGTTACTGCAGGCCTGGCACCAAATCCTTTGTGCCCTTAAGTCCGGGAGACATTTGCGCCACCAATTACATGTTCTGGGTTACGCGCTACGGCGCCACGGGCGTCAAACCGCCGCCGCCGACGATGAAGATCGTGGGCAAGGCTTTTCACAACAAGAATATGCACAAATCTTATGAGGCGCTGTCCGACGGCGAGATTCGCGTGCCGGATGGGTATCGCGCCCAGCGCGCCTGGATAGTCGACGGCAAGGTCGTTAGTAGTGATGTCGATAGTGATGATTATACGCTCGATGCCTATGTCGGCCGCCGCTTTCTCACCGATACGCCGGACCACCACAACAAGGCGCTCAGCGAAGAAGACGGCGATCTTCCCGTATCACTCATCGGCGTCAATATGCTCGCCTACGTGGCCAACATCGAAGTGGAGTGCCGCGTCGGACCGGAAAAATGTGAGGAGTGGCAGCTGGCAACGTTTGAGGCGATTATGATTGCTTATAGCGAACAACTCTCTGATTATGAAAACCAATTGGCCGCGTTGGAGATAGAACAGGGCGTGGTTATCAGTGGTAACAATCCGCTGCGAAATGAGCAGTTGATGCGCGACGAGCTAAAAAGATCGACGATCTCCATCGTTACGGGCCAGCATTTTGACAACTTCAACGCTTTGCGCAAAGGCGTCGGTGATGAAGGCTATCCACAGTTCGATCTGACCAGGGCGGCCCTCGAGGGTCCTTACATACGCTTCTTCGAGCAGGCATTTGAGTGGGAACACGTTGCCCACATCTTCTATCCCTATTTCTGGGGTCGCAAAGATGATTGGACGAAGAATATTCTGCTCGATGATAATGATCCAATGTTCGCCGAGTTCCTACGTGCGGGCGCGGCGCGCGTCGTCGTGCCGATTCGTCCTGGGTTTGAAGAGGCGGTCGCGGGCATTCTGGCGAATGGCTGGCTGCTGGCGGACGGCGCGGAATTGGCGCTGCCCGGCGGTGAAGCCGAGGAGGACGTTGGCGGGCTGCCGCTGCTGTCGATCGTGGCGGAGACGAAGGCGCGCCAGGGTTATGATGGCATAAAAGGGGAAGGCACGGTCGCTGTGACCGGCGGCAGTGCGGATGTGACCGGCACACTTACCAATTTCACGGCCGAAAATGATGTCGGTCGAGAGATTCATATCTTGGGAAGGAAATATATGATCACCGCTGTGGCCACGACGACGGCGATCACGCTCGATCGCGATTTCGAAGGCGACGATCAGAACGGCTTGAGCTACGCCCTGGGTGTACAGTACGTCGGCGAACCATGGCAGGTGCGCGTGCCCACGTCTTTGGTATTCCTGGAAAATGGCACATCGTCACTGCCGGTTTTTTCGTAGGCAGCGGGTCGAACGCCCGGGTAATGGCCGATCACGTCTGCTGGTCCGTTACAACTGGGCTAAGACCTGCAAAAGCAGCATCTTCGAGCACAAGCTTTTGCAGAAGAATGAGGCTGCCACATGAATCCGCGAGAGGGGTTAACGACCTGAATGCCTGACCACGGTATAGCACCTATTAAGCCGGTTACGTTGAGCAATCTCCAGGTATGGAAGCTCACATGTTTTACAAATCGTAAAGATACCGAGACATACGCACCGGTCACCGACCTCGATTTCGGCGAACTCTATCAAACAAAAAAACAATATCGGGCGACCAGAATTTCCGAGCATTTCACGGCCGGCGATTTTGCCAGGTCCGGAACCAAAAAATATGACTACGCAAGAATACACCACGATCTGGTCTACGAACTGGAAAAGATCAGGACCTTCTTTGGCAAAAACGTCAACATTAAGGTCGGCTACCATACGCATGCAGATTGGCTTAACTTAGAGCCTATCGAAAAGAACTACGTGGCCGGGCTGGCGGCCAGAATATCGGTCTCCAATCTAAATGGTCCTCTACTGGCCAAATTTGCCATTTTCATCGCCAGCAGTAAAGATATGAGTATCAGTGTCGGTGAAAAGGATATCATTCTCGCGGTCCACCAAAAACAAACACTCATTACGTCCCATATTGGTGAAGGCCGGCAAAGAAGCAGCAGTCGTGTGGCCAGAGAAAGAACTACGAAACCGCTGCAGCACACCTATAATTACTTTCTTGGGAAGCACAGACCTCTCCTAGCCAAGCTGGATGATCAGTACGCCAACCTGAGATCAGAACTGATAAGGGAGAAGCCGCGGATATATTCCGGCTTCCGCCGTTCCAAGGCGTATACAGACAAGATAATGGCTGAGCAGCGACTCATCATTCTGGATCTGCACCAAAACCACGGCCTGGCCGCTGATTTCATTGTCAATCTGTTCTTTTATTCAGATTTCTACAACCTTCACAGAACCTATGTCAGACTGGCCGCCTATTTTTACGGTATGGCCAAGACGAAGGCGGGTCACCAGTTCTATGCTGCGCAAGAAATCGGCAACATTCTATGCCCTGGCCTGGCAGCTTTCAGAAATCGTTTCGATAAGCGTGCCGATGCCATACATCCCTGTTCAAGCAACCCATATGACATAGAGATTCCCATCCTCCTTAATAACCAGACGACAGATAACGAGGTAATGGTACGGCTTAAGAATCTAGTAAAGGAGACAACCAAGGGTATAAATCAGATACCACGCTCACAGCAAGGGCCTGTCTTAGGTGCGAATAGAAAAGAAAATCGCCCGGACACAGCAAAGCCCGACCAACCCACCGATGACATAACGGGCCGCTATGAGCTGAAGGGTAAGAATTTCGCGAACTATATCGGTGAAACTTTGGTAATCAACCAGACCGGTATCCACTTTGAAGGCTATCATTCGTATCTGCACAGGCCTCCGAAATTAGGCGAAATTAGAAATGTAAACAAACTGTTTTATCGCATTCATGGTCGCCAGGTAGAGAGTCAATACATCGGCTACTACTATACCAAGCAGTGGGCCGGCCACGAGATCACCATCATTCGCAAGAACAGCAATACCCTGCTGCTGCAGTTTAGAAAAGGCAGTACGCAGCCCTATTCGGAGCTTGAATTTGAGAGAGTTAGCCGTAGATCGACGCACCTGGGTCTCGACGTCGCCGGCGGTTCAGAGTTGATTAGATTTCATGAATGGATGCCGCTGCTCAAAAGGCAGATAGCCACTATCGAGAAGTACTTTTCAGGCAAAGGTCTTGAAAACTTGGATAAACTCCTTAACGAATACTACGACACGTCCAGTGATAACAACAAACGAACATATGCGAAAGAGATCGATGATCTGTTTGAAAAGGCCTTCCATGACCCGAAGAATGGGATTCACCCAACTGACAATGTGTTGGCTGCCTACTACATCAGTTTCCTTTTGACCAGTGAATCCTGGGTACCGGAAGGGGAGACGCGAAAAATCACCAGATATTACTACTTGAAAAGATTGGTTGAGGAACAGCAGGTCAGGAAAATAAAGGGTCAAGTTGGTACCATCCGCGACTATTTGAACCTGCCCGATCTCAGTGAAGAGGAAACGCCGAAAAGGTTTACCTATAACGTATCCATCGAACTGACGGGTTTTTCCTTCAAGGCTGGTGGCGGAGGCGGCGCTTTCATGGGGATCTTAACGATTGAAAAGACGGGCGGAGAAGACGGCGTCTGGAAGATTGATAAAGATAAGAAGAAAAATGAGGTTGAGTATTTCATAGCGATTGCCGGCGTGGCGGCGGGTTGGGGTTGGAACACGAGCATCAAAGGAAAGGCTGAGTTTGCGGACTCTGTGGAATGGCTGCCAGAGGATTTTTCGGGATGGGGACAACTGGTCCGGGGTTCATTGACGGCTTCATATTCCGTCGGCAAAGTGGGGGGCAGCGGTTTCTTCATCATTCACGACAGAAATCGCGGTACCTTCCGCGCAGAGTTCCTCGATACCAAATTGGGATTGCAAAAAAAGGCTGACAAGCCAAAGTTTGAAGGTGAACTTTCTCTTTATAAAATGTATATCGGTGAAGATGATGCGACGGCAGATGCCGTCCGTATAGAGGCCGCTAAAATACCGAAGGACTACAATCAGAAATTTGGTACGAAGCGGGCAACTTTTAATGGGCATGACAGCGCATTCCTGACGCCGGACGCCCGTCAGCTTCTGCGCATTATGTGCGCATCTGAACTTGTAGTGCTGGAACGGGACGATGTTAAGATAACGGTTGAGGGGCATACCGACCGTACCGGTGATACAGATCACAACGAGTGTCTGGCGGAAAACAGAGCAAAAAATGTCAAACTGGCGTTGCGCGACATTATGGGTAGGAAACTAATAATCGCAGATGCTGGGATAAAAGCTAAGGGGCTTGGTGAATCACTGGCCGAAAGTGAGGCGGGGGACTACGACACCAAGGAAAATCCGTCTTACCGCGGTGTCAGGATCTTGATAAACGGCCGTGTTGTCATCAAGTTGGACGCGGCTTTTGCAAAGTGAGTGGCTCAGCGGTCAGCGGCGTGTAATCCCACATCCTAAATCATAAATCGAACATCAAACAGCCGGCGCCAGGTATTCGTCGAACCGGCCGAGCGTGCGATTCCAGGCGTCAGCGGCGGCTTCGGGATCGTAGCTGGCGCGGGTGTCGTTTGTGAACCAAAGTAGGTCCAACACATTCCATTTACGAGCTACTTGCCTCTTTGAAAATCTACAGAAAACAGTTGCAGGGCAACCAGTCTACTCCCTTGGCCACGGTGGCAAAACTACTGTATCCACTGCGTGAATGGTGCCGTTGTCGGCAATGACATTTTCCACAATGACCAGGGAATCATCGTTGACGTAAACATGATCGTCATAGAACTTCAAGCCCGCCTGTTTGCCGTTGGCCATGACCACATTGCCCAGCATGCCTTTCAGCTCGGCCGTTGAATTGCTGCCCACCAGTACATGGTAGAGCAGGATATCGGCCAATTCTTCCTCGCTGAATGCGGAGGCCACATTGTCCGGCGTCAGGCCCAACTTGGCGAAAGCATCATCGGTTGGCGCAAATACGGTCCATTCACCGCCTGCCGGGTCATCTGCCAGACCGGCGGCCACGGCCGCAGCGAATAGTGTATAAAAACGGCCGCCCGCCCAACCGGCAACGCCCCCTAGACGATTCCCGCTCCCACCATCATCTATGGGGCGAGGTGGCCGCCCCGGCACCATCGCTGTCACTGGTAGCATCCATGTCGGCCTCCTCGCCCGCCACCGGCCAACACGGCCGACCCCAAATCAACGGCCGCCCAACTCCATCCCCGCCACGGTCCCTAAACGGCCGGTCCTTGCCCCGCTGTCGACGATGCAGCTTCACTGCCACGATGCGCCGTAGCAACTGTCAATCTATGCTATAATGTGCGCACGGGATCAGGTCGGGCGACGGGAGTCTGAAGCCTGCCCGCATGGAGCCAAACACCAACGCTGGAACAGGTCAGACGGCCGCCGCCCATTAGAGGAGTCTGTGCGCGCCACCCCGACCGCAACGCCGCCCGCGTACGGAATCCAGGGGGAAGTGATGTGGACAAAGTACGCGACAAGCAGGGTAATCGTCGCCGGCTGCACACGGCCGTTTTCATGGCCTTTTTGCTCCTGCCGGTCCTTCTTTTGACCAGTCCAGGCGCAGCGCAAACCTCTTATTGGGAATACGTAGGACCGGCCGGGTTTTCTGCCGGCGCGGCCCAACATCCCGGTGTGGTGGTAAACGAAGCCGGCGAGATCTTCACCGCCTTTATCGACCAGGGCGCAGCCGGAACGCCGACAGCCAGGGCTTTCGACGGCTCGGGCTGGGCTGCGCTCCCTGGTCTCTCCGCTGACCCTGGCGGCCATACCGGCATCGCCCTGGACAGCCAGGGGCTGCCCTGGGTGGCCTTCGCCGATGGCGCGCAGAACGGCCGCGCATCCGTGAAGCGCTTCGACGGCACATCCTGGCACTACGTGGGCAGCGCCGGCTTTTCGGCGGGCAGCGCCGAGTACCTCGACCTCACCTTTGACGGCTCAGGCACGCCCTACCTGGTCTATCTGGATGGCGACCAACTCGGCGCCGTCACGGTAGAACGATTTGAAGGCCTTGAGTGGGAGGTCATGGGCATGGCCGGTTTCTCCGCCGGCAGCGCTCGTTGGCCGCGCATCGCCCTGGCCGGCACCATGCCCTTCGTTGTCTATGGTGATGATTTTTACGGAGGCCGCGCGTCGGTGCAGACGCTCTATGATGGCGCCTGGCATTACCTGGGCGGCGCGGGCTTCACCGCCGGCCCGGTGGACTACACCGACATCGCCGTGGACAGCAATGGCACGCCCTACATAGTCTTCCAAGACATCACCCAAGACTCCACGGCGCAGGTGATGAGATGGAACGGTGCGACGTGGACAGCCGTTGCTGTACCGGGCTTCACTCTTGACAGGGGCAGCGACATGCAAATCGCCGTGGATGCCGCTGACCGGCCGATCATCGCCTATCAGAACTGGTCATACAGCTATAAGGCGTCCGTGCTGCGCTTCGAAGGCACGAACTGGTACGCCGTGGGAGCGGAGAGCGCGACGCCGGGGACGGCCTCCGACATCCACCTCTTCGTCAACGGCGTCACGCCCTATCTCGCCTTCAGCGACGGGAACCAGGGCGGCCGCGTCAGCGTCATGCGCTTCGTCGACGCCTTTGTCCCGGCATGGCTGACGATCAGCAAACAAGCGGATAGCGACGACGGCACGCAGTTCCCTTTCGCGCTCGAACTGGCGGATACGGCGACCATTTGGGGATCCGGCTTCTACCGTCCGGACAACATCACCGTCAGCGCCGACGGCTTTGTTTACGTCTCCGAATACCCGACAAGCCGCATCAAAAAGTTCACGGCGCGCGGCGAACTGCTCAGATCCTGGAACGGCAGCCCGGTCGTCGGCAATTTTAACCACGTTTCCGGCGTGGCCACCGATTCGCAGCACAACGTTTACGTCGCCGACGTGGACAATCACCGCATCCACAAGTTCGACAGCGACGGTAACCTGCTTCTTGTCTGGGGTTCCCTTGGCAGCGGAAATGGCCAGTTCAACCGACCGGCCGGCCTGGGCGTCGATGCCCAGGACAATGTCTACGTGGCCGATATGATGAACCACCGCATCCAGAAGTTTGACGCTAACGCTGGCTATCTGGGCCGGTGGGGCGGGTACGGCGGCGGCGCGGGACAGTTTGACAATCCAGGGGGCCTGGATTTTGACCGCGATGGCAACGCGTATGTCGTTGACAACTACAACCACCGCGTACAGAAATTCGACAGCACGGGCCGCTTTTTGCGCGCCTGGGGCTGGGACGTGGTCCAGGACGGCGGCATAGGCTATGAAGTCTGCACGCCGGACGACACGTGCAAGAAGGGCGTTCTCGGCCCCGCGGCCGGCCAACTTTACCATCCTTCGAACCTGTCGGTTGATGAAGACGGCCGCGTCCTGGTTGCCGACCGCACCAATCACCGCATCCAGGTCTACAGCGGAAACGGCGAATTCCTCGAGGCCTGGGGCTGGGACGTGATCGACGACGGCGGCGGCGCCGGCTTCGAAGTCTGCAGCGACGCGGCCCTCTGCCGCGCCGGCGCGCCGGGCGGGGCCCTGGGCCAGTTCTACTACCCGTCAGACGTCGGCCTGGATGGTGAAGGTGCTATCTTTGTCACCGACCAGTACAACCACCGCGTCCAGCGTTTCTTCGCCACCGAATTCACCTTGGCGCACGACGAGCGCGTGACCTTCACGTTGGAGCCGGGAACGTACCACGCCGGCGAACTGGTGCCGGACGGCTGGACGCTGTCACAGATCAACTGCGCTGCCGATGAGGTGCAGATAGACGGCGCAGGCGTGGAACTACGGCTTGCGCGCGGCGACCAGGCATCCTGTACGTTCCGCAACATGGGACCGCCGCAGCTGACGCTGGCCAAGGAAACCTTGCCGCCTGGCGGTGCGGGCTTCGACTTCACCCTGGTCAGCCTGCTCGACAGCTGGGGCGGTCTCGGATCGCAGCCGGGAGAGTTTGATAACCTGTACGGGTTGGATGTCGACGCCGCGGGCAATATCTATGTCGCCGACACGGGCAACGGCCGCGTGCAGTTCCTCGATAAGGACGGCAACTACCTGCACGAGTGGTCGACCAATCTGCCGACCGATACGGCCGTCGACAAGGACGGCAATGTCTACGTGGCCATGCCTTATAACGACCAGGTGCAGAAGATCGACAGCAGCGGCAATCCGCTCGGGCCGCCGCTGGTCAACGGCTTCCGCCAGCCGTGGGGCGTAGCCGTGGATAAGTTCGGCGATCTCTACGTGGCCGACAGCCAGAATCACCGTGTTCACAAATATGATGTTTCAGCCGCGACGTGGACGGTTTGGGGCGGCTACGGCTCAGGACCCGGCCAGTTCAAAACGCCTCTGGGCCTCGCCGTGGATCAGGACCTTAACGTTTACGTGGCCGATACGGGCAACGACCGCATCCAGAAGTTTGATGGCAGCGGCGCGCTCGTGCTGCAGTTTAACGAGCGCTTGCAAGGGCCTTACGACGTAGACATCGACAGCGCGGGCAATGTTTATGTAGCCGATACCGGCAACGAGCGCATCGTGAAGTTTGATGACCAGGGCGGCTTCCTGCATGCCTGGACAGAACAAGTCAGCGGGCCCGGCGGCGTGGCCCTGGACGCCGGCGACAGGCTGTTCGTAGCCAATAGAGGCACCAGAGAAGTGCGCAAATTCCTGGCCGGCCGTACGCGGCTGGATGATGGGCAGCAGCAAACGTTTACCCTGCGGCCGGGCAGTTACGACATCCGCGAGTTCCTGCCGCAGGAATGGTTCAATGCCGGCGTGGAATGCCGGGGGCTGACCCCGGATCGGTGGCAGGCGGGTGTGAACCGGGTCACGGTCGAGCTCGATTACAGCGACGATGTGACCTGTACCTTCACCAATGAATCGCTGGCCGAACATGAGCTGACGGCCGAGCTGGCGCTTTCCAAGACCACGCAGCCTGCCGGCTATGAAGACTTCCTCTTCAGCTTTTTCGGCGAACTGGGCTACTGGACCGGTTTCGGCCACCCGCGCGGTGTGGATCTCGACGACGCGGGTAATGTCTACGTGGCCGAAGCCTCCGCCGGCCTGGTCAAGGTCTACGATCCCAGCATGAATTTCCTGCTGGCGCAGTGGACGGTACACATCCCCAATGACGTGGCCGTCGATCGGGACGGTCATGTACACGTGTCCAACTACAGCGGTTACGTCCAGGAATTTGACCGCCACGGTCGCTACATTTCGCGCCTGAACGGCCGGTTCAACCAGCCTTACGGTGTAGCCGCTGCGGCGGACGGCAGCATCTACGTCGCCGACACCTACTACAACCGCGTGCAAAAGTTTGACAGCAGCGGTCAACCGGTCGTCATGTGGGGCTGGGGGGTAAGCGACGGCTCGGCGGTATTCCAAAAGTGTGTCGAGGATCCGCAGCCCGCCGTCGTCTGCAAGGTGGGCTTATCCGGCGACAGTGAAGGCCAGTTCAGGACGCCGATTGGCCTGACCGTCGATGATGCCGCCGGCTTTGTCTACGTCGCCGATTCGGGCAACAATCGCATCCAAAAGTTTACGACCGACGGCGACTACGTCATGCAGTGGGCTGGGGGCAGCGCACCCTTCGCCGGGCCCTACTCAGTCGATGTCAATGCCCAGGGCGATCTCTATGTCGTCGAATACCATGGCAACCGCGTGCAGAAGTTCGATTCCGAGGGTCTCTTTCTAATGGCCTGGGGCAGCGGCGGGGGTGGAGTAGGACAGTTCTCCAGCCCGCACCGCGTGGCCGTCGACAAGGACGGCAATATCTATGTCGCCGAATACCACGGCGGGCGCGTGCAGAAATTCTACGATGGCGCGCAGCGGTTGGGTGATGGCGACGTGTTCTATGACGATCTCTTACCCCGGTCGATACGCGATCAGCGAGGATGTGCCCCACGGTTGGCTGCCGCCAACGATCGACTGCCCCGGTTTCGGATCGGGCGGCGCCGCCGGCATTACCATTGAGCTTCATGAAGGGGATGACCAGGTCTGTTCTTTCGGCAACCAACTGGCCAACCAGCCGCCGCAGATCACGCTCGAGGCTGCTGCGGTCTCCGTGAATGAAGGGCAGACGGCGGCCAACGGCGGCTCCTTCTCCGACCCCGATGCCGGCGACAGCGTCACCGTCTCCGCTTCCGCGGGCAGCATCTCGCAGGACGCGGGCAGCAGCGGCCGCTGGACCTGGTCCTTGGACACGACGGATGGTCCGGCGCAGGGCCAGGTGGTGACGATCACGGCCGACGATGGCAAAGGCGGCTTGGACTCAGTGCAGTTTGCGCTGGTCGTGCAAAATGTGCCGCCAACCGTGCAGACGATCGCGACCCCGCCCGATCCCGTGGCCATCGATGCCCAGCCGGTAAGCGCGACGGCCGCGTTCAGCGATCCTGCCGGGGCAGCCGACGCGCCCTTCACCTGCACCATCGACTACGGCGACGGCACCGGCGCGCAGTTGGGCGCTGTGAGCGACTTCGGCTGCACCGCTCCCGATCACGTCTATGACGCGCCGGGCGTCTATCAGGTGACGGCCACCGTGACGGACAAGGACGGCGGCAGCGGATCCAAAGCGGCGTTGGCCTACGCGGTCATCTATGATCCAGACGGCGGCTTTGTCACCGGCGGCGGCTGGATCTGGTCGGAACCGGGTCCTTACACCGCCGATCCTTCCTTAGAGGGCAAGGCCACATTCAGCTTTGTTTCCAAATACAAGAAAGGGGCGACCGAGCCCCAGGGCAACACCCAGTTTCAGTTCAAGACCGCCGACCTGAATTTCCACGCTTCAAGCTACGACTGGATGGTCATCGCCGGGGCCAGTGCCAAGTACAAGGGCGAAGGGACGATCAACGGCACGGGCTCTTACCAGTTCATGGTCACGGCCGTGGACAACGACCTGCTCGGCGGCGATAAACCGGACACATTCCGCATTAAGATCTGGGATGAAACGGGCGTGATTTACGACAATAAGCTGGGGTTGGATGACGACGCTTTCGGCGGCACGGAGTTGGGCGGCGGCAGCATCGTGGTGCACAAGAGAAAGTAGGCGCTTGTCATGAAGCAGCGACGAAAGCGTTTGGGGGCAGCCATCCTATAGTGCGGTCTGCGACTGCCGTGTTCGCCTTGACAGCCAGACAGCCCAAACACCGCGTGTAGGGGCGCGGCGGCCGCCCCAACACCATCGCATCACCAGCACCATCCATGCCGGCCGCCGCGCCCGCCACCCATTAATTCGGCCGCCACGCCAGCTGTCATTCCGGCCGTACGGAGGGATCCCTCTCATGGCCGCTTGCCAAGGCCGTCCCGCATTCATAGTCAACTGAAAATGACCATTCAGCATGAGCCGTTATCCTGATCCCCGCCACCAGGACGCCGTACCCGTCGACGCAAAAAACAATCGAAGAAAACATAGTCGCCAACTCCTGGAAGGGTTGGCGACTAAGCTAAGGTGCTGCGTTGTTACCTTGCACGTTTCAACAAGAATGGCTTCACATTTCGGTGGCCGCCTTCAGGTTAGCCAACATGACGTCGGCCTCATTCTCATTAATCTTGCGGATCACTTTCTCTGCCGGCTTGCCTAAAAGGGGCACAGGCACGTCATATTCGACTTCCAGGTCGAGCTGAGTACCGCCGTTATCGGCACGATAATCCCAAACGAATCTGCTGGGTATCCCTTGCTTATTCTCGGCGACTACATGTTCGTTGACTAAAAACTCAATCGTCTCAGTATGGCCGCGGAAAGGCATGCCGGCCATCTTATACTCCCAATCATAATCATGCCCCTTGGTCGGTGAAGGTTCAACGTTGTCAACCCTGATCATACTGGGCCAGATTTCGGGCAGATTCTCCGGCTGATTGGCGAATTCGAAGACCTTTTCTACAGGCGCATCAATATGGATCTGTTTCTTGATCTTAACCATGTTCTTTTTGCTCCCGATTGCTAACAATCTACGGTACGACAATGGTCTAGCAATGGCATCACCCCCTTCTGCCGTTAGGCGCGGCGGCTTGCAAATGCCCTTCGCGGTCGCAATGCGGCGGGCGGCCAAGCAACGATCGGTTTTCTGCGAGCCGGTTAGGTTGTCCTAACGGCCGTCGATATACAAAGCTGTTGATCAGGATGTGTGGCGGGCTCCCGTTCACACTCATTCAGCATGCCATATGTTGGGTAGGGTAATGGCAAATCCCTACCCGCTCTTAATCACTACCCACCCAATCTTCCAATGCCAAACCTGCCGGCAATGATCCTGCGTCTTCCTCAACCTCGTCACGGATTCCCGTCTCAAAACGGCCGATACCAAGCGCGACAAGCGAACGGCCGAGCCTCGCTGATCCGTCATCCTGGCAGCAGTCCAGGGATCTCTATCTAGCCCAACAACGGCCGTCCCCACCACCACCCGTAGGGCGAGGCGGCCGTCACGCGCTCATGTCATCCCGAGCGCAGTCGAGGGATCCCTCTCCCGCTCGCATACGACCGCCACGCCCGCCGCCGGTCAACACGGCCGTCACCAACCCAAGCGCAGCCACCAGAAGCGTCATCGTCTGTTCCGCAGTCATTTTCAATTACCTTGCCTGCCCGACCCCACGCCCGACTAACGGTTTCCCCAATAGACTTCCAGCATGTTTCGCTACATCAGACTCCGATTTCAACCGCGGGCTTTCTCATCCCCCGACCTCATCGACCTCATCATCGACCCTCGCCTCAAAACGGCCCGAATCGCTCGCAAACGTGGAGATGGCCGTTCCCGCTCCCCCAATAGGCTGCTTCGCTTGAGCGCCGCAAGCAGGCATGTTTGCCAGGCCCATCTCCCAAAAGAAAAAACCCGGCCCTTTTTCTACTTCAGAGCCGGGTTTCTGGTTGAGGCAAGCAGCCCGTATGGTGGGTTTTTTGGGATGTGAACCAAAGTAGGTCCAACACATTCCATTTACGATCTACTTGCCTCTTTGAAAATCTACAGAAAACAGTTGCAGGGCAACCAGTCTACTCCCTTGGCCACGGAGGCAAAACTACTGTATCCACTGCGTGAATGGTGCCGTTGTCGGCAATGACATTCTCCACAATGACCAGGGAATCATCGTTGACGTAAACATGATCGTCATAGAACTTCAAGCCCGCCTGTTTGCCGTTGGCCATGACCACATTGCCCAGCATGCCTTTCAGCTCGGCCGTTGAATTGCTGCCCACCAGTACATGGTAGAGCAGGATATCGGCCAATTCTTCCTCGCTGAATGCGGAGGCCACATTGTCCGGCGTCAGGCCCAACTTGGCGAAAGCATCATCGGTTGGCGCAAATACGGTCCATTCACCGTCTGCCAGGTCATCTGCCAGACCGGCGGCCACGGCCGCAGCGACCAGTGTATCAAAACGGCCGTCGGCGATGGCGATGCCGGCGATGCTGTTCGGAGGTATTGCTGGAGCAGCGGCAGGTGCGGCCTCGGCCGGCGCAGCCGCTTCAGGTGCCTCAGCTTCTGCGGCCGCCACTGGTGCCGCCGCCGGCTCTTCAGCCATGACCACCTCCTCAGCAGCCTCTTCACGTGGCCACGGCGGCAGGATAACGGTATCCACAACATGGATGTACCCATTATCAGCGAGGACATTCTCAATAATGACTTTGGAGTCATCATTGACATAAAGCTCATCTTCATAGAACTTCAAGCCCGCCTGCCGGCCATTGGCCATGATGACGTTCCCCAACATTGCTTTGAGATCCGACGTTGCATTCTTGCCCGTCAGCGTGTGATAGAGCAAGATATCGGCCAACTCGTCAGCGCTGAATTGGCCGGCAACATTTTCGGCGTTCAGCCCCAACTTAGCGAAAGCGTCATCGGTAGGCGCGAACACAGTCCATTCACTGCCTGCCAGATCATCTGCCAGACCGGCGGCAACCGCCGCCGCGGCCAACGTATCAAAACGGCCGTCTGCGACGGCAATACCTGTGATGCTGTTGGCTGGGATTGCAGGCGTTGCTTCTTGGGCAAAGGCTGCCGGCGCCAAAATCAATAAAAGAACGACAAGAGGCAGGATACTTTTGGTCAACAATTTCATGCTTGGAAACCCCCTTTACGCACGTGTGTGCGTTTTGTGCATGGTTTGTTTACCCACCATCTCACAGTCTAACAGACGGGAATCGTGCAGCGCAATATCCGGATTCACGGCTTAAGCATACTATTACCTTGCCTGATAGAAAAAACGGCAAAATAGGCCTGACTGCTCCCGCATTTAGCCCTTTGCAACAGCCAACTTCCCATTCGCTCAAGTTAAGACTGAACCACTTGAGCTGCCGGCCAAGACCGTCCAAATCGACTTTCGCTTTCGAAAAGTACCGTGCCGGTTCGGTCTCTCAGCTGCACCGCCACGGTTGCCGCGACACGCTCCTGCACCCGTGGCACCATCCCTTCTCTCGGTGTCGGCGCATGCAGCAAAGCTGTCGCCCCCTGCACGGCCGTTATCCGCAGTGTTTCCTTGCCGTTGTTCACAACAATTTGGAAACCAGGCATACCAGCCCATAATGCCCGGCGCGCGCCGGCTAACGGGCCACGCTGTTTTTCAATGAAACGTAGTTGCCCTGACATGCCAGGCAGGTTAAATGTCAGAAAATCTGCGGCGTACATATTCGGTCCCACCTGAACATAGAAATGCTTATCTGCCGCCCGAAAACCGGAAACGGGATAGCGATGAAACGCGACATCATGCCCTGCTCCGTCCACCACCATCACAAAAGCCTGGTCCGGATGCGCCTGTGTATCCCGATAAATCCCCGGAATCACAGCCCATGCCCGCGTTTCAGCGGCATTCGCCAACTTAAAATACCACCCTTCAAAAAAAGGCGGCTTGGCTTGCTGCCCGTGAAATATATCGGGCCGCATTGTCTCACGGATCTTCCGTCTCAGATTCATGCTCATTCTCACGCGTGCCGCTAAGGCAATGTCCTGCGCCGCGCCTCTCACGGCCGTTCATGCTACCAACGCCAATAATGCCGGCCCAACTCCCCCGACCTCCGTAACCCAAACATCGGCCCCCCGCCTCCCGGCCGAAGAGCCTTGTTTCACATCGCGACGATCGTCTCCGGTGGATGCTTTCCAACAGGCTGATCACGTGCTTGTCGCAGACTGATTTCTGGACCATACTTCAGCATAAGCAGTCTACCGTTCACCGACTGTAGCGAGAAGGCCATGAAGAGAATCTACGTACTGCAAGTTCTGGTTATCGTTGGCGTCATCTTGACCTTGTTCGTCAACTATCTGGCGACAGCCGGATACCTGAATGGCGTCACACCGCCCGAAATCTCAGACGCCCTGCTCACCAAATTCACGCCTGCAAATTACGCCTTTGCGATTTGGAGCATTATATATACGTTCGTGATCGGCTTTGCCATCTATCAGGCGTTGCCGTCCCAACGCGACAACCCAAAATTGGAGGGCGTACGCGAACTGTTCATCGTTAGCTGTGCCCTCAACATTTCATGGACCTTTGCTTGGCATTATGGATTCTATATTCTGTCCCTCCTATTCATGGTCGGCATCCTGTTGACAATGATCGGCATCTATCTGCGGGCTGGCATTGGCAAGCCTGCAAGCAGTTGGGGAGAACGTTTGTGGGTTCACCTCCCATTCAGCCTTTACCTCGCCTGGATTGCCGTGGCGACGATCGCCAATGCGGCGAGCCTATTGGTCTATTACGACTGGTCGGCCTTTGGCATCAGCGATTCGCTCTGGTCGGCGATCATGATCTTAGTCGCGGCCATCATCGGCGCAGCCGTCCTCTGGAAGCGAGCCAATGCAGCCTACGCCGCCGTTTATGCTTGGGCCGTTATCGCCATTACGGTGCGCTATGCCAATGATACCCCCATCAACTTCGCTGCTTACGCCGGAATCGTCATCGTCGTAGCTGCCGCTATTCTGGGGTGGTACCGCTTTGTCAAAGCTGGGGGCAATCATCCTCAGGAAACCATCTAAAGAACTCCCGCGAAGGATCTGAGTGGAGTCTGGAAAAGAACGGTAATACAGCTGCTAACGGCTGACCAAATCCCTCACCGAGCTGCAATGATCGAGATTTTGAAGCCATGAGAGTCGTTCGTCTACTACTAATCGGTATTCTCGTTATTCTCCTGCTTGCGACAGTGGGGCTGTTTGGTTGGGCAACCCTGAGATCTCAGGAAGCGACCGAGCGTGCAGCTGCCGTGTTGCAGGAGAATGGTGTTCAGCGGGAAGATGGGCAGCTCGTGTTTCGTCCCGATTCCCCCACTGACAAAGGCCTGATTTACTATCCAGGTGGGCTGGTTGATCCCGAAGCATATGCGGTAACCGCGCAAGGTATCTCCGACGCAGGATATCTGGTTGTGATTCCCAAAATGCCCCTCAATCTTGCCTTCACGGGCATCAAACGCGCTGACGGTATCCGCGCAGATTTTCCGGAAATTGAGTCATGGGTCATTGGTGGGCATTCTCTCGGAGGTGCGATGGCGGCTGAATATGCCAAAAACAACGTGGATAGCCTTGACGGGCTGATCATGTATGCCTCATATCCTGCAAATAACGAGCAATTTATCGATTTCCCAATACCTATTCTGTCGATTAGTGCCTCAAAGGATCCAGGTACTCCGCAGCAAGACGCATTCTATGACGCTGTTGCCGATTCGGCCCAACAATTTGTCATCGAAGGAGGCAACCACCGCCAGTATGCCGATTACAGTTTTCAACCAGATGACGGGATCGCCACGATTTCTGCGGCCGAACAACAAGACCAGATCATCGCTGCCACAGTTGAATTCCTGGACACGTTAGAGTAGCCTTGTCCGGACTTACTCCCCATTGTCATTTTACCGTTCAAGACTTAGGTGCAATTGTCAGAAGATAATAGCCGATTTCCCCCGAGATACCTGGCCAGATGAAAGTGGTTCTGCGTCATAAAAAGTGCAAGTGAGGTTTGAAATCCATCCAGGATTAAAATTGATGGATGACAAATTCGTGCGATACACCATTCATCTTACCTGGTTTGGTTATCACCGAAGCGGTGATGACTCAAGCAGATTTACTTATATCAGCCCAATCGAGTCAAGAATCAGCACAATGTCCAAAGTGTGGCGCGATATCACATCAACATCACAGCAGTTACAAGCGGCAAGTGCAGGACACCCCTGTAGCTTTACTCAATGTTTGCTTGCAGATCAGAGTGCGCCGTTTTCGCTGCAACAATAGGAGTTGTAGACAGCAAACATTTGCTGAGCAGTTTCCTGACATCGTTGACCGCCGGCGGCAACGAACCCAGCGACTGATAAATAATTTGACCCAGATAGGGCTTGCACTCGGTGGTAAAGCCGGTGCCGGACTCGCTGGTAAGTTATCCATGACGGCCAGCGCTTCAACGCTGTTGCGTTTGCTCCATCAAATGGAACTACCTTTGAGTGAGGACCCGCGCATCATTGGGTTCGATGATTGGGCCTTTCGCAAAGGGAGGATGTACGGAACCCTCATTATTGACCATGAGAAAGGCAAGCCAATCGATCTGCTCCCAGAACGGGACTGTGAGACGGTAAGACAATGGCTAAAGAGGCACCCAACAGTCGAATTTGTGACCCGGGACCGTTCCGGTGAATATCGCGAAGCGATAACGCAAGCTTTGCCAGATGCAGTGCCAAAATTGCTGACCGCTGGCATCTCCTCAAGAATTTACGAGAAGCTGTCGAACGCCATCTCTCAAGACATTATCAAATGGTGCGCCAATTGGTTACCAAAACAGTTGAGGAAACTTTTGAGCAAATTGGAAAAAATGTCAGAACTAAAAATTGCCGCTATGCACCTGGACCGACACGGGAAGTGCTGCATGCGGCCCGAACCAAGGAGAGGGAAACCTTGTTTACTGCTGTCAAGGAGTGCCATAAATGAGGTGTTTACACCACAGATATTGCTGGACAATTTGGTCTCTCGCGCCAAACGGTCCGTAGATGGGTCAATAGCGAAGCCTTACCACCAGACACAAGAGGCCGCTTCAAGCAAAAATGCTTGATCGACGATTACATACCCTTTCTTCACCAGAGAATCAAAGCAGGTTGTACGAACAAGTCTCAGCTCTACCGGGAAATCTCAGAGCAGGGTTTTACAGGGTCGCGCACCTTGGTTGGAAAGTGGATACGACAGAACTATGCTGCCAAAGATGAAACGACTTTCAGGCCGCTCAACAAAGAAGTAAAGGTTCAAGTGCCTTGTCCAAGAGAGCTAGCCTGGTTGCTCATTCGCCCCAATGATGAATTGGAAGACGATAGGCTGCAACTTGTCAACGTGTTGTTGCAGGATGCCAAATTGGCTGAACTCAGACAGCTTGCCCTCAAGTTTATTCAGATTGTGCGGGATGGCTTAAGTGAACAATGGTCGTCATGGGTTGAGTGCAGTTGTGAATCAGCCGTCAAGGAACTCAGAAATTTCGCAATTGGCCTCAAGAAAGATGCGGCTGCAGTCTATGAGGCGATCGGGCAATCTTGGAGTAATGGACCGACAGAAGGACATGTGAACAGGCTGAAGTTTCTAAAGCGGCAGATGTATGGTCGAGCTAGTTTCAACTTGCTGCGCTTGCGGGTCCTGCTAGTTGACTGAAATTTTTCTCTATAACTATGTTGTTCTTAAAAATAGCCCAAGTGCAATAACTAGAATGCCAATAAGAAAGATTACTTTTTTCCAACAGAGTGTCAGTTCCAAAATGACCCATCGGCAGCGCTAAACAAAAAAACACGAGACCAGAAAAAATAACTAAGAACCTATCCGTAAATTGCTAAATCGCACAAAATATGCGCACAAGCGAACTGCACAAAGGTCAACCAATTATCACTTTTCTTGCACCATCGGGTGCGAATGCTACGCCTTTTTGCCAACCATCCAAGAGTCCTTTCCACGACCCAACGTCGAGCCGGGTGCTTCTGCTCTTCAGGAACTGGTGCAGGCAATGGTTCACCGCGACGCCTTCTGTGGGCGATGTGTTTCTGGTAATTGGCTTCGATAACGAAAATATGGACATCGTCGAAATCATACCCTTTATCCAAACAAAGATGCTGTTCTTTCGTAGGGCGACGGACCACAATGGAAAAGACAAGGTCATCAACCGACCATTTGTCATGTTGGTTAGCACCGGTAAGATGAACCGCCGGAGGAGCGCCGCGCTCGTCAACCAGGATATGAATCTTTGCCCCGCGTTTACTGCGGTCGGTCGGATTGTGTCCAGTTGCTTCGCCACCCAGAGGAGCAGGTACCGATTTGCTGTCGATAGCCTGCCATTGCCAGCGAATCCGGCGTTGCCGATTGTAAAAGCGAACCATCGTTCGCAACACCTTGTCCCAGATACCTTGCTGTTGCCACGTTTGGAACCGTTCATGCAGGACACTGCTGGAAACGCCGAACCAATCTCGATGGATTGCTTTCCATTGGCAACCAGTCCACAAAATGTACCAGAGGCCATTGACGACCGCCCGATTGTCAGCCCGTGGACGGCCTGGCCCGCGCTTCTTGGGCGGTTTGGGCAAATGCTTTTTGACTCGACGCCACAATGGGCGTGGGACACGGAAATAGTCGACATTTCTTGGCTTTTGTTTATCCTTGCTCTTCAAGATGCACCTCGTTGGACGTTTGTTATTGGTCTAACTTATTGTCCACGAGGCGCATCTTTTGTTTAGGTCAATTTATTTTCGGATAGGTTCTAAGGCCAATGTCCCCAGGAGATAGCCGGCCAATATGGTGTGATTTGTAGCAACGCTGCAAATCACACCCCACGGATCCTTGAAAAATCACTGAACCTTAAAGAATTCTATCTCCGGTAGAATAGCATTAGAGACGCGTTTTTTGCATCTTTCTGTTTGTACGGTTCACATCCGTGAGGTCGATGGTTCGAGTCCATTCGCGCCCACCTTTTCCCCCTTTTCTGATCACACCAGCCTCAATGTTAAATTATTCCACCAGAGGCGATTTGGCATAACAGCCATTTTGCCTGCACGGTTCATGTCCCGGTGAATGTGAACCGTGCTCCGAGTAATATCACAGCAGTACCAATCTATAACGCTCCCCTTGAATTGAGAGCCTTAAATAATGCGCTATAGGATTTCCTACCTGGCTAGAGTCTCGCAGACGAATCGGAAACGGCCGTTCCCCAACCAATCAAATCTCTTCCCCGCTTATATCCCCCAAGTGGTGGAACTAAATATCCGCTAACCAGCCGATGCTGGTGCTGAGCTTCTGATGTAACATTCAAGAGGAGTATCTGCCTCTTTTTCGCCCACAGCGTGCATAGGCACGGATCCTGATCGATGAGGATAGAAGGAATACAACAGCTATGAATGATCGCCAACCTTGGGAGTTTGCCTGCAAAACATGCGGCGCTCACAAATTAACCGTCACGCGAATTTGGCATATCCTCGCTGGACCTGATAGTGAACGTTGGCAGGAATGGGGACCGCTCGAAGCTAATCATCTCTGGCACTTTGAATTCAAAGAAAAGATAGAAAGAGTTAAAGAAGATGCAGACGATCAAATGGATTATCGACAGATCTTCAGCGCATATGCAAAAGATACCTCTATTTCTGAGCTAAGAGATTATGAAATCCACAAACCACAGGATAACCCAGGAAACGATATGTGGTTTGTGAATTGCGCAGGCTGTGATCGGGAGATTGAGTTTGGCTGGTCACAACCGGATCGGGGCGGAGGCATATTCCCCGCCGAATGCTCTGACTTCAATCCCGAGAAAATCTGGCCGGAACCCAGATATTTGAATTCCTGGCATGAGAAGCATTGGCTTTAAAAGGAAATGAGTTAAACACGAGGTAGGCAACGAAGCAGTCGACTATTCTACTATTCCAAGAACGGCTTCCCGATTACTCATTGAGAAGATTAAAGTAGAATGCATGGTTCCCTCTACGCCTGTCTGCGCTCAAGTCGGATTCTTTGCAACAGAAGCGACGCACTCATCCTTATTTAAAGACGAAACCAGATCACTTACCTACAGAGAGAAACATGGAGGAGTAACCGATGGAAAACTTAACTTTAGATCAGATCAAAGGGCTAGCACAACAAGCAGCAAATCCCAGCATATCGCTTTTTCTACCGACACACCGTACCGGTCAGGACATCCAGCAAGATCCCTTACGCCTCAAAAACCTGCTGCGGGATGCTGAACAAAACCTTCTGAACAGCGGGATGGGTCCTCGCGAAGTAAGTGCGTTACTGCAACCAGCACAAGCATTACTCAATGACAGCTACTTCTGGCGCCATCAGTATGATGGGTTGGCTGTATTTATGGCCGCAGATGACTTCCATTCCTATCGCCTTCCATTTTGCGTCGAGGAACTGCTCATCATTGCTCGATCCTATTACGTTAAACCAGTTTTACCGCTGTTCACAAATAATGGGCATTATTACATCTTGGCCATAAGCCAGAATGAGATTCGGCTTTTTGAAGGGACACGTCACAGTGTAGGTCAAATCGATCTGCCGGCTGAGATGCCTAAGAGTCTAAACGAAGCGCTCAAGCTAGATGAGCCGGAAAATCACTTGCAGATGCACACCGGATCATCGCCAGGAGGAGCGAGCACAGGTATGTTTCACGGGCAGGGTTCCGGCGCTGAGGAACAAGAGACCGGGATTGAGCACTATCTCAACCTGGTGGACAGTGGTCTCAAGAAAATCTTTCGTGGGCAACAAGCGCCGCTGGTCTTGGCTGGTGTTGATTACCTACTGCCGATTTATCGTAAGGTCAGCGAATATGCGCATATCATGCCAGAAGGCATAACAGGCAGTCCTGAGCATTTACGATCTGAAAGTTACAGGAACAGTCCTGGCCTATTGTCGAACCCTATTTTCGTCAAGAGATGGAAAAAATTGTGGCACAATACCGGCAGCTTGCGGGTACCGATAAAGCGACGGACAACATTAAGGAGATTGTCGCAGCTGCGGTTAATGGGCGTGTGGACAGACTCGTCATAGCCGTCGATACACAGGTGTGGGGGCTGTTTAATCCTGATACGGGGGAAATTGTTTATTACCAGGAAGGGCAGCGCAAGGAAGATCATCTTCCCCTGTTAGATTTCGCCGCGGTGCAGACACTGCAAAATGGCGGAACCGTTTTTGCACTTTCGCAAGATGAAATGCCAACCAAATCAGCCATTGCTGCTGTTTTCCGCTATTAAATTTGGCAATCTGCTTGAAACACGAGGCGCCATCACAGTGTTATATGAAATGCTATCGTTTCTTCGTCTTCGAGGGTTTGAGCTTTTGACTGATTTACTGCACGGTTCTGGTTTTGTAGTGATGGAAGATTCTGCAGCCAATGCGGCTATCAAGGCCCTAAATGATACAGAATTGGACGGCCGTACATTGCGCGTCAATGAAGCGCGACCGCGCGAAACTCGCAATGGCGGGCGTCAGAATAGCAAGTTTCCCGATAATGGTGGGGGAAACTTCTAGTCCTGTTTTCCCGCCTTGGCGACTTTGAAAACGTCAAATTTAGGACTTTGAACCGCTTCTCAAACGAGATTTTGGGGATTGCGTCCAATTAGCAGGATATTTATAGCGCAACAGGTGGCCTCCTCTGGCGGCAACTGGGGCAAAGGCATGACGTCCCCTGGTATGGGCCTCATATTGACCATGAATAGGGTCGGCAGCAAATCAATCTCATAATGGGTAATTAGCTCAGGCACGCACTCGAAACGACGGGACCAATTCAAACCGGTTTCAATGATAAACCATCTGGCCAGGATGGTCAGGCCCTGCTGATGTCTCCAGGCAAGGAGTTGGCCTGGAAATCATCCCGGGTCAACTCCGATTTCATATCCGGATTGTTTTGCTTTGGATATTTCTCCGGCAAGGCGCGCTCAATCAGATGGTATGTGAGGTTTAACTGATACGGTGCAGACCAAAAATCATTTTGGCGGTTTTCGTTACCTGACACTAAAGGAATTGATACAATGACAATACTCGATACAGTAATAGTAGGAGCTGGTCAAGCTGGGTTAGGCGTTAGTTATTTTCTTCAACAGAGATCGACCGTAAACATATTGTCTTTGAGCGGGGCGGATTGGTGAGTCATGGCTATCTCAACGCTGGGATTCATTCAAACTCAATTCACCGAATTTTATGAATGGTTTGCCTGGCTTTCACTACGACGGTTCAGAGCCTGATGGCTTTTGGCGGGCGGATGAATTGGTCTCAATATTTTCAAAGATACATTGAGACGCTTCCAATTGCCGGTTCGAACTGGTGTCACTGTTGTTTCGGTAGAGCAGTCGAAGATGAAGGGCATTTCATCGTCAAAACAAAAACCAATGGACAGAGAGAAGAATCTGTCATGTGTCGTTCAGTTGTAATCGCTTCCGGCAGCCAGCAAACGCCGAAAATTCCCGCAATTCGTTCCCGATACCAGATGACATTATTCAACTGCATACAGCCGACTACCGTAACGCGGCGGCATTACCGCCTGGTGCGATCGTCGATTGTTGGTAGTGGACAATCAGGATGCCAGATTGCCGAAGATTTACTGGCGCCGGTCGGACTGTGTACCTGTGCACGAGTAAAGTCGGACGTGCTCCTCGCCGCTATCGAGGACGAGACATATTAGAGTGGTGGATAGACATGAAGTTTTCTTGACGTGACATTTGCCAGTCTTAGAGGATAAAGCCATCAGCCGTGCAGCTCAGCCACAGGTCTCTGGTCTCGGGCGCTATGGGCACACCGTCAGTCTGCAGCAATTGGCACGCCAGGGTGCTGTGATTCTGGGTCGCTTACTGGACGTAGAGGAGAGCACCTCGTCCTGAATGATGAGGCGGCTGCCCACGTACATTTTGCCGATGAATTCTCGCAAAGGTTAAAAGATAGGATCGATGCTTATCTATTGCAGTCAGGATATTACTTTTCCACCACCCGAGAATGATCCGGCGGACATTCCCGATCCTCAGGCCGAGTGCGTTTCTCCTTTGCGGCGGCTAAATCTTCGCGAGGCAGAGGTTAGTGCTGTTATTTGGACCACCGGGTTTACGTCAGATTTCAGCTGGATACACCTACCGGTCCTCGACGCTGAGGGCTAGGCCGATTTATCAACGAGGAATTTCGCCGGTGCGTGGTTTGTACTTCATCGGCTTTCCTTGGCTCAATAGTCGCAAATCGGGCATCATTTATGGAATAGATGAGGATGCTCATTACATCGCTGATGCAATTTCGGAACAATTAGCATAGGTACATGCCGTGAAGTGCGACCTGTTATTACTGGCTGTTGAGATCGATGAAGTTTGGGGGGAATACGGGAATAACTTCTAGCAAAAGGAAACCTCTTATGACAGACGAAACGGGTACCTGGCACTATGGCCTGATGGCCGAGCATTGGGGCCAGTATCTTCGAGATGCCCCTGAATTACCTTACTTCGAGAAAGAAATCGCGCGTTTCGGACAACCTGTGCTCGATCTGGCCTGTGGCGCTGGACGTTTATTGCTACCCTTGCTGGAAAGCAAGATCGAGGTAGATGGTTGTGACATTTCGCGCGATATGCTCGATCAGTGCCGATTACGAGCAGCAGAGAAAGGTTTAAACCCCAATCTATACAAACAGCCCATGTACACCTTTAAACTGCAGCGTAAATACAGAACGATTTACATCTGTGACTCATTCGACCTGGCTGGAAGCCGCGACAATGGCCTGGCCACTTTGCAGCGTTGCTATGAGCATTTGCATGATGGCGGGGCCTTGCTGTTAAACATCCAAGCTGAGTATGCATCGCGCGCATCATGGGAACAGTGGTTGCCCGAAAATCGCGCCCATTTGCCACAACCTTGGCCAGAGAAGGGTTCCCGTCGCGTCGCTGCGGACGGCAGCGAGACGATTACCTACTTCCGCAGAGTCGACCTTGATCCCTTGGAACAAACCTACACCGTGCAAGTTCGCCTGGAAAAATGGGTCACCGGAGAGCGGGTTGCCACTGAGGAATACACTTTGTGCGGAAATATGTACTCTAAAAACGAGTTGCTGTTTATGATGCAGCTTGCCGGCTTCCGAGACATTACCGTATATGGCGATTATTCTGACCTGCCGGCTACGGCCGAACATAGCGAAATCAACTTCGTGGCGATTAAGTAAGAGAAGCCGGATATCTCCTGCTCTTCGCACGTATTTATGAACACCTTGCTGGAAAAGTGGTAATGGAGCAAGCCAAAATGGTGTGCACAGCAAAGACTGTAACTATTGTAGGAAATCTTGGGCTCAAGTAACCTCAGCCGCTTCTTGTCTAATTCACTAGAAGCCATCTCATAAACAAATTCATGATGATTGTTTTTCTTCTGCATCTATAAGTGTTTGCTAGAAATTCAAAAACGAGAGGCAACGCAGATATGAATTGCCCTTGATCCCCGAGAGGTTGGGTAGCCATTGGGCGCCCGACGCGCAAATCGATGTCGTGGCCATTAACTGGCGTCTTCGACAGATAGTGATTGGAGAAGCCAAATGGACAGGCAAGCTTATCAATCGCAAGATTGTTTGCGACCTTGTTGCTAAGATGCCTCTAGTTGTGCCTGATGAAGGTGAAGGTTGGCAGGTTCACTATGCCTTCTTCGCCCGCTCAGGATTCACCGAAGCAGCCATTGCTGAGGCGCAAAAGCATGAAGCCATCCTGGTAGATTTGGATATGCTGGGCGAAGTGCTGGAGTGATATTACTGGTCACAGATACATCCACGTTATAATTCAATTTTAGTGGAATAGGCTGATTTGCAGCACCGTTGCAGATCAGACCCCACGGATCCTTTGAAAAACGCTTGTCCTTAAATAATTCTACCTCTGGTAGAATGACATTAGAAACGCCATTTTCGCGTTTTGCTGTCCGAACGGTTCACATCCGTGAAGTCACAGGTTCGAGTCCTGTCCGTGCCCATATATGGCACCCTGGTGTAGAAACCGGGGTGTTTTTCGCTTATCTGGGGACTGTCTGCAATGTCATATCGAGTGTAGAGAAGAATCTGACCGCAAGGATAGGCGTTTCCTCCTTTTCCGGACACCTACCCCACCCCGCGAAAATTGGCCCAATAACACCCAACACCAGTCCGGAAACCAGGTACGGAAATCAAAGTCCGAATTGCCCTTCAACTGATAAGTTTCCAGACCATAGAATGACGGCATGTAAATTGGCTGTGAACGTGTCAGACCTGATGATAAAAACCTCGCTCTGCGGGAAGATACACTCAATCAACCGGGCTGTGAGAGAATCTTCTACGAGAAGGTCAGCGACGCCAATCTGAAGCGGTCAGGGCTCAAAGAAGCGCTGGGTTTATTGTGCGGTGGAGAAGATGTCTTCGTCACGTAAGTAAGAAATTTGCCATTGAAAGAAATATGCGAGTTAAAGGATGTATCAAGGAGAGAGGTTTGCCGATTTTTTGCTCTAGTGTGAATCTCGAAACTGCCCGGTAATCCGCATTCCTGCGCCATTGGCAATCGCCTCTACCTCAACTTATAATATCTCTGCTACCAAGGAGAATTACATGTCGGCCGTTGGCAACCCGCTGCCGGTACTGCAGACAAAACTATACCGCCCTCGAATCACCCTGGATTATGTGCGTCGTTCGCGTCTGAACGACCGCTTGAAACAGATTGAACGTTACCCACTAACGCTCGTCTCCGCACCGGCCGGCTACGGTAAATCCGTCTTGTTGAGCGCCTGGCTAGAACAATGCGACTGTCCCGGTGCCTGGCTTTCGCTCGATGAGAACGATAACGATCTCGGCTCCTTTGTGAGCTATTTCCTGGCCGCTTTGCGCAGCGCGATTCCATTGTTTGGCGAGGGGTTGCTAGACTTGCTGGACAGCACCAGTTTGCCCCCCACGCGGACCTTTGTAGAAATGTTATTTGCTGAGCTCAACCGGCTGGATGAGGACATCTTTCTCATGATCGATGATTATGGGGTCATCACCAATGATGCTGTCCACGCGTTCATCAGCGAGCTGATGCGCCACCCGCACCCCAATCTTCATCTTGTACTGAGCACGCGTTACGCGCCACCATTGCCCCTCAATGAGTGGCGCGCGAATAGTCAACTTGTTGAAGTCCAGAATGTCGAGCTGCGTTTTTCGCTCGAAGAGACAAGAAGCTTCTTACAGCGGGCCATAGACGCGCCCTTAGACGAGAAAACGGTCGCTGCCCTACATGAAAAAACTGAAGGCTGGGCCGCGGGACTGCGGCTGGCCGCTCTTTCTTTTTCGCGCGTTGAGGAATTTCAGGGAAAAATCGACAGGCTCAGCGGCAGCAATATGTATATCAGAGATTATCTGATCTCCCAGGTTCTTGTCCATTTGCCGGCTGAAAAGCAGTTGTTCCTCTTGCAGACGTCGATCCTCGATCGCTTCTGCGCATCCTTGTGCCAGGCCGTGATAATGCTGGATAGTCCTCTTCTGGACGCGCAGGCCACCCTGCAGGAGCTGGAAGCGACTAATGTCTTCACGATACCGCTCGACGACTCGGGCCACTGGTTCCGCTATCACCACCTGTTTGACGAATTTCTGCAGATGCGCCTTCATGAGGGCTATTCGAATGAAGTTGTGGCGGCGCTGCATGTTCGAGCTAGCGCTTGGTTTGCTGAGCATGGTTTCATAGAAGAAGCCTTGAAACACGCATTAACTGCCGGCGAAATGGAAGCCGCAATTCAAATTGTAGCCGCGAACCGGCAGGAGTTAATGAACGAGGAACACTTCCAGCGTCTTTGGCGCTGGCTGCAACAATTTCCACAACATAGCATCGAGGAATCACCCGACCTGCTGCTGATCCAGGCCCGATCCGCCCAGATCCAGCGTTTTGACATGGCCGAGGTTATACGGATCGCCGACAAGGTTGATGTCCTGGTCAATGCGCTTCCTCTGGAACCGCGAAGAGCAGAGCGTATGTTGGCCGAAACCGGGGCGCTGCGCAGCGCCAGCCACTACTTTGCTCTTGACCCGCAGGCGGCGCTGGCCTACTGCCGCAATGGACTAGAAATTATGCCACGGCAATGGTACGCGCTGCGCAGCTACTGCTGGATATACGGTGCCGCAGCGTTGCAAATGATGGGCGATCTTAGTGGGGCCTATGATTGGATTCAAAAGGGTCGGTGTGAAGACGTGGAAGTAAGTGGTGGACCTCAGGCGCGTAATGCGATCGCGGAAGGATTCGTCTCCTGGATGGCCGCCGATCTTGCGAGCCTGCAGCGTGTTGGCGAGTTTGCGCTGAGGGTTTCTACAGACAGCCGCTGGCATTCTTTAGGGTGGGCGCACTATTTCCTGGCCTGCGTTCACTATCATCGTAATGATCTGGACAGCGCCTTGTACCACGCCAAAAAGACATTTGACCGCCGCTATGTGAACCATGCTCTGGCCAACGTCTACAGCGCATTTATCATGGCCATGATCCAACAGGCACGAGGTGAGCCGGAAGCGGCCCTCGAGACAGTGTCACTGGCTGCAGATTATGCTAATGAGATACGCAGCACACCATTCATACTCATGGTGCAATCCTTCCAAGCCGAACTGGCTGTTTTGCAGGGTCGCGCGCGCGAACTTATGCAGTGGGAGGAGCAGTCTTGTCTGAGCGTGCGGCTTTCGGCGATGCCCTTCTTCTACGCACCGCCGCTAACTATTCCCAAGGTGCTACTGGCGATAGGTACGCCGGGAAGCCTCGTTAAAGCTGCCGACTGCCTGCAGCGCCTGCACGCCTTTGCCGAGTCCACGCATAATACGCGTGTTCTGATCGAGGTGTTGGCGCTCGAAGCGATGCTCCACGCTGCCAATCAAAACGAGGAAGCGGCGCTAGAAGCCCTGGAAGAATCGCTGGCACTGGCCCAGCCCGGAGGCTTCATCCGCCTCTATGTCGACCTTGGTCCAAAGGTGGCTGAATTACTGCGGCACTTACACAACCGCGAGCCCTATGCCGAGTATGTTACAAACATACTTGGCGCATTTGCGGACGCCGCGTGGCTTAATTCAGAGCCTGCTGGTAACGGACAACTGATAGAGCCGCTCACCGAGCGCGAATTAGAGATACTGGCACTGCTGGGCAAACGCTACAGCAACAAAGAGATCGCAGCTGAGCTCGTTATTTCCCCGGAGACTGTGAAGCGCCATGCGATTAATATTTACCAGAAACTCGCTGTCCACAACAGACGTGATGCTGTCGAGGTGGCCGGCGCCCTGGGTCTGATCCCGCCCCCTTAAACGCTTCCCCCCTATATCGCTAACTGAATACACCGATTACACACTTTCTACACAATTGTGGTGCTATTGCCACATGCTCGAATGAGCTACGCTGTAGGTGAGGTAGGCACTCCATGTCATGCAGTAAGAGTGCATGAGATTAACGTGAAGGGATAGATAACAAGGCTCGACTATGGAACAACTCCCGCTTTTCCCTATGGATACCCCGGCCACATATCGCATCTGTGTTATAGGTATTCTGGAAAGCAGCTGGGCGGAACGTCTTTGGGGCATGACGTCTGCACCAATCGAAGAAGCCGGCGAACCGGAACAGACGGCCCTGGTTGGCGAAGTAGCCGATCAGGCCATTCTGGTTGGCATCATTAACGCCCTCTATAACCTGGGCCATACCGTCGTTTCCGTCGAACGCCTGAATCCCGATGCAGATCTGAGCCGGAATGAGACAAACATGGAAGCGTAGCTGGCTGCTGCCCCAACAGTCACCAGCATCACCTGAAAATCTATCGTCGCATAACAAAGGAGAACACCATTATGCCACATAGACAAAGACAAGATAGGCGAGAGGATCGCCGAAGTGACCGCGGCCCTGGCCAACCAGCCGGCAGCCCGCAGGCCGGCGGCGGCCCGGTCCGTTACCAGGTGCGCCAGGGCATGTTCACCATCGGCGACGATTTCTGGATCGAAACAGAGAGCGGGCAGAAGGTATTTAAGGTGGACGGCAAAGCGATGCGCGTCCGCTCCACCTTGCTTTTCGAGGATGCCCAGGGAAAGGAACTGTACGCCATCCAGGAGAAGATGGCCCGCGCCCGTGACACGATGAATATCGACGACGCTTCGGGCAAGACCGCTTTGAAGGTCCACAATGCCATGTTGACGCCGGCGCGTGACCGCTGGCAGATTGATGTGCCTGGTGGCAAAGATTTGGGCGCCACAGGCAATATCATGCAGCACGAGTACAAGATCGAGCGTGGGCGTGACAAGATCGCTGAAGTCTCAAAGAAATGGTTCCGCGCGCGCGACATGTATGGTGTCGAAGTCGACGATTCACAGGATGCAGCGGTTGCTCTCCTGATCGCAATCGTCATCGATATGATGGGCCATGACTGATGGCCGACAGAGGCCGCCCAACAAGAAAGGAGTTAATTATGGCAACAGAAAGAGTCAGTACCACAGTACCATTGAACTGGAATGAGGTGTGGTTCACCAACTGCCCCATGGTATCCGCTAACAACGTGGACCAGGAGCTGGGATGGTGTCGCGAGGAATACAAGAAGATCGGCGTCGAGTATGCCTACTTCCGCCACGCACCGGAGAACAACTGGTACCCGCACTACATCCACAATCTCGATAACCTGATCCGTTTCGGCGGCCTGTATCCCCCGATCGCCGTCAACGCCGACATCCGCCGCACTGTGCTGCTGGGGGCGACGTGGGTCTACGAGGGTGGGGTGATGCAGGTGCGCGCCCGCGACAAGATTTTCCGCGTGCAGGACCTGAAAGGCAAGAAGATCGGCCTCACCAAGAGCCTCAACACCATCAAAAACGACTGGTGGCGCATCCAGGAGCACATGGGCATCGAAAATATCCTGATGCTGAACGGCATGACCATGGATGATATTGAGCTTGTCGAGTTCCCCTACCCGGATGACTGGTACGATAAGCCCGAGATGCTCGTGCCGCCGATGAACAACCCGTCTGAGCTGTGGCTGCGCCGTGACCACAAGCACGACTATGCCTTCCGACCATTGGAGAAGGCACTGCTGAACGGGACCGTCGATGCCATCTACAATCAGATGGGACAATTAGGACAGCTCTCGGAGGCCACGGGCGAAATCAAGGCCATCTTCGACCTGTCCAAACTCCCAGACTGGACGATTCAGGTTGCCAACACCCCCGCTATCATCACCTGCACCGACGTTATGGCCAAGGAGCACCCCGAGCTCGTCATCGCGTACATGAAGGCCATGATCAAGGTGGGCAGGTGGGCGAACCGGAACAAACATGCTGCGGCCGAGATCCTTAACCGTCAGACGTTTTACCTGGATGCCGAGCACACCTACGAGGGCATCAAGGACGTCGACATGGTGCCGAGTCTGAGCGCACAGAACCTCCAGTGCGTTAAGATCGGCAAGGACTTCATGCTCAGCCACGGTTACATCCAGAACGACTTCGATGTCGATGAGTGGGCCGCGCCTGAGTTCCTGGAGCAGGCGGCCCTGGAAGTCCTCAAAGAGGAATGGGAGAGAAGAAGCTGGAGCAAACTTCCTGAAGGGGAGGGGCTCGAAGCAGAGGGCGTCCGGCTCGGATAATCGCGAGATTGCCTTAGCTTGAAAATGGCCGCCAAGCCTCAGCGGTTTGAGGCTTGGCGGCTGCCTAACAATCAGGGGAAGACGGTTTGCAATCGTAATTGAGGCAGGGTCTCTTTCCTATGGTCGAAGGGCTGCCCCGGAGTTTATTGAGATGGCGGCAGCGGAGTTACTTGAGGAAGAGTGGAAGAAACGCAGCATGGCAAAGCTTCCCGAGCAGACCACGCTTGACGAAGCTATGACGGCAAGACTCGGATAACCCAGAGCATACGGTTTGAGCGTTGAGGCAAAGGGGAGGGCGGGCGCCAGGCATCGTATCTTTGGCGCCCACCACCCAACCAATAAAGACCCAAGAGGTCTCTTGGAGATAAGTATTATGTCTATCGTAACCACCATTAACGCAGACCACGAGATTTCCGAAGCCAAATTGACCGGCCTGGGGCTATATGCGACTGCGGCAGAAGCTTATGAGATGTGGAAGGTCGATCCAGAGCGCGTCAAGATCCTTGATGTACGCATGGTCGAAGAGTATGTTTTCGTTGGGCACGCCGCCATGGCCCACAATATCCCGGTAGCTTTTCCCAAATACGAATGGCACGGTGACAAGCGAAAGTACGGTTTTGAAATGAACCCAGATTTCGTTGACCATGTCAAGGAACTGTTCAAACCGGAAGATACCATCGCCGCCATGTGCCGTTCCGGCGGGCGCAGCGCTTTCTCAATCAACATGCTTGCCAAAGCAGGTTTTTCGAACGTGTATAACATCATCGATGGCTTTGAAGGGGACACGGTCAGCGAGCCAGAAAGCGTCTATCACGGCAAGCGCATGAAGAACGGCTGGAAGAACTCCGCACCCTGGACCTATGATCTCGATCCGGCTTTGGTATGGATTCCCACGGGAGAAGAACTGGATACGCTGCGCACTACCCTGGATATCTGATCCCGGGCCGAAGCCTATCTCAACTGTTTGACGCCGTGGGAGCCTGATCAAGGCTTTTACGGCGTCTGCCAAGTATGATCTAGGCTCGCGTGAGCTTGAGGTTTAAGGAGAATCTGTTATGACCGCAAATGAGTTATTTACTGCCATTGCTCAGGTGTCCGGGCTGGCCGGCATCGTAGGCAGCATGCTGGCTATGGGTTTAGGCCTGACCCTAGCGCAGATCGTCCAACCTTTGAAGAATGTGCGTCTGGTCGTGCTGGTGCTCCTGGCGAACTTTGTTTTGGTACCGCTCCTCGCCTATGGGATCTCGCTGATCATCCCACTCGAAGATTCGCTCAAGATTGGATTGATGATTCTTGCCGCGTCCGCAGGCGCCCCTTTCCTGGTCCTGGAGGCGCAAGGCGCCAAGGCCAATCTGGCCCTGGCCGTAGGATTGATGACGCTCCTCATGGTTGTGACCATTTTCTTTCTGCCTCTGGTCTTACCGCTGCTGCTGACGGGTATTGATGTGGATGCGTGGTCTATTGCGAAGTCATTGATTGTGCTGATGCTGATCCCGCTGATTCTGGGACTTCTGGTCCGGTCATCCGCGCCTGACACAGCCAAGAAGTGGCAGCCGATCATGAATAAGATCGGCGCCCTGGGTATCATCATCCTTCTGGTGGTGGGATTGGGGCTTAACCTTTCTAATGTAATCGACCTGATCGGAACCGGCGGGTTTCTAGCGCTGCTGCTATTCATCGCCGGTAGTCTGTTGATCGGGTTTGTTATTGGCGGCCGAGAGCCAGACGTCCGCAACGTAACGGGGCTGGCAACGGCGCAGCGCAACGTATCGGCTGCCATTGTTGTTACCCTGCAAAACTTTGCCGACACGAATGCACTTCCATTTGTGCTGGTGGCTTCTATCCTGATACCGTTTATCTTGCTGCCAACCGCACGCTGGCTGGGCCAGCGCGCCAAGAGTGCCCAGCCAACCGCTATAGTGGGATAAAGGCTGGAAATTACTTTCCGGAGAGAAAGAGATGAAGAACAAGAAGTTTGAGAAAGAGTTGGAAAAGCTGCAGGTAGAGCTGGTCAAAATGCAGGAGTGGGTGAAGTACAGCGGGGCCAAGGTTTGCGTCCTTTTTGAAGGGCGCGACACGGCCGGCAAAGGCGGGGTGATCAAGCGCATTACCGAACGGGTCAGTCCACGTGTCTTCCGCGTCGTGGCACTGCAGGCCCCGACGGAACGGGAGAAATCGCAGATGTACTTCCAGCGCTACATGCCCCATCTTCCCGCAGCGGGAGAAGTGGTGATCTTCGATCGCAGTTGGTATAACCGGGCGGGCGTGGAGCGCGTCATGGGCTTTGCCACCGAGCAACAAGTGGACTATTTCCTCAAGTACGCTCCGGCCGTGGAACGGTCGATCATCCACTCTGGGATCATCCTGATTAAGTACTGGCTGGAGGTGGACATGGACGTGCAGGACGAACGGCTTAGGGCGCGCGACAAAGATCCGCGCAAGATCTGGAAACTTACGCCTATGGACCTGAAGAGTTACAGCCGCTGGTACGATTATTCTCGTGCTCGTGACGCGATGTTTGAAGCGTCAGATACCCCGGAAACCCCCTGGTTTGTGGTGGATGCCAACGACAAGCGCCGGGCGCGCCTGAATCTAATCACCCATCTGCTCAGCCAGGTGCCCTATGAAGAGGTGCCGCGCGAACCGGTGAAATTCCCCAAGCGCCAGACGCCGGGCGATTACGTCGAGCCGGATTATGACTATCGCACTATTCCAGAAGTGTATTAGTTGATAGAGAGGTAACTATCTATGTCAAGCGAATCTATTACAGAGAACAGTTGGTACGCGAAGACCGCCGCCGAGTCCGCGCAAGCGCTGCAGGTCGATCCGGCCACGGGCCTGACCGCCGGCGAGGCCCAGCAGCGGCTGCAGAAGTACGGCCCTAACATTCTGGCCGCCGCTAAAAAAGAAACGGGGCTGCAGGCGTTCTTGCGCCAGTACCAGGATCTTATGCAGATCATCCTGCTGGTGGCGGCGGCGGTGAGTTTTGTAGTCACACGTGAATGGGGCACGACCATCGTGCTGGTGGGCTTGACCGTTTTTAATGCCGTGCTGGGCCTGCGCGGGGAGGCCAAGGCGGAGGAAAGCCTGGCGGCGTTGGCCAAGACGATGAAGGATATCGCCCGCGTGCGCCGCGATGGCCAGGCGGTGGAAATCGAAGCGGATGGGCTGGTGCCGGGCGACATCGTGCTCGTAGAGGCGGGCAATCGCGTCCCGGCTGATGGGCGCCTGTTCGTGGCGGCGACGCTCGAAATCGAAGAGGCTGCACTCACCGGCGAAAGCGTCGCCTCGCCCAAGAGTACGGAGGTCATTGAAAAAGAGGAGGTTCCTCTAGGCGACCAGGGGAACATGGCCTTCATGAATACGTCGGTGACGCGCGGCCGCGGTGAGTTCATGGTGACCGCTACCGGCATGGCAACGCAGATGGGTAATATTGCCGATTTGCTAAACAAGACCGAAACCGACAAGACGCCCTTGCAGAAACAGCTTGACCACCTGACCAGGATCATTGCCGGTATCGCCGGCATCGCTTTCCTCTTGATGATAATCCTGGGCATCCGCAACGGTCAGCCCTTCAATGAGATATTTATTGCCGGCGTCGCGCTGGCCATCTCGGCCATCCCTACCGGTATGCCGGCCGTTGTAACGACCATGTACTCGATGGGCACGCGTAAGCTGGCAGAGATGAACGCCATTGTCAAGCGCCTTCCATCGGTGGAGACGCTGGGCTCCGTCTCGGCGATATGCTCCGATAAGACGGGCACGCTGACGCTGAACAAGATGACGGCGCGTGAATTCACTATTCCCGGCCAGAACCGCTTTACCGTGACCGGTGAAGGGTATGGTACGCAAGGGGAAATGGCACTCGCTGAGGGTGTTAGCGGACTGCAGCCCTGGCAGAAAGCGACCTTGGCCTACAGTACCGACGGCAAGTTGTTGAGCGCGGGCGGTGCTAAGGTTGATCTTGACCAGATCCTGCTGCCCATGGCCCTATGCGCAGATGCGCGTCTGGATAATGGGGCGCTGATCGGCGACCCGACGGAAGGCGCGCTGATTGTGTTGGCGGAGAAAGGTGGTATCAGTGTGGATGGTGCGCGCGAGATGTATCCGCGTGTTGCCGAAGTGCCTTTCGACTCCGACTACAAGTTTATGGCCACCTTCCATAATATGACCAACGAACAGGGCAAACCGGTCGTGCGCTGCTTTGTCAAGGGCGCGCCCGATGTCCTGATCGCCCGCGGTGGTTCTTACTGGCTGCCGGAGGGTGGGCTAGCGCCGATCACCGATGAGAACAGCCAACTGGCGTTGGACGAGAATGAGCGGATCGCGGCCGCCGGCGAACGCGTCATGGTTGTGGCGCGGAAAGACTTCGATCCAAAGGGCTTCGATCCCACTGGTAACTTGATCGACCAGATAAATGACCTCGTCTTGATGGCGATGGTGGGCATCGTGGACCCGCCGCGCGCGGAAGCAAAGGATGCCATAGCCAAGTGCCACAGCGCCGGTATCCAGGTACGCATGATTACGGGTGACCATGCAGTGACGGCGGCAGCCATCGGGCATGAGTTAGGCATCGAGGGCATGGCCCTGACTGGCGCCCAGTTCGCGGCGATGAGCGACGCCGAGCTGAAAGAGAAGCTGCCCGAAATTGGCGTCGTGGCGCGCGTGGCGCCGGAGGACAAGATCCGCCTGGTGACCATGCTGCAGGAAGAGGAAAATATCGTGGCCATGACTGGTGACGGCGTTAATGACGCGCCGGCCCTGAAGAAGGCGGATATTGGCGTGGCCATGGGCATCACGGGCACCGAAGTCTCCAAGGGCGCAGCCGTGATGATCCTGACCGACGACAACTTCGCCACGATTGTGAAGGCGGTGGAATACGGCCGTGCCATCTACGACAACCTGTCCCACTTCATTCGCTTCCAGATGACAGCACTGGTTGCTTTTATCGCCACATTCCTGGGTGCGGCTATCTTTGTCACACTCGGCGGCATTCCATTTGCACCGCTGCAGATCCTGTGGATCAACTTTGCGGTGCAGGTACCGGTGGCTATTGCCCTGGGCTTTGACAAACCGGCCACTGACCTGATGGCGCGTAAACCGCGGCCGCTGAACCAGCCAATTCTGTCGCGATCGCAGTGGCTGCGCATCATCTTCATCGGTCTCCTGATGGCGATATTCACCTTGTATGTAGAAGCGGCCTATGATGATCCAGCCAACCAGACATTGGCGTATACGATGGGCTTCGTCCTCTTTTCGCTTTTGAACATCGCCGTCGCGTTCAGCGCGCGCAGCGAAACGGCCAGCGCGTTCAACCGCGACTTTTTGCATGACCGGCACCAGCTTATGCTCTACGGGCTGGCGCTGCTGCTGGTATTATTGCCAACAGTGCTCGGTTTCCTGCAAAGAGTATTGGGATTCGAATCCCTCAGCCTCGAACAGTGGCTGCTGTGTACCGGTCTGGCGGTGGCCCTACTGCTGGTCGACGAGGTCATCAAGTTCTTCTTGCGCAGTCGGCACAAGGAGGTGAACGCCTAACGGACCACAGCCAGAGTGCGACCGCCAACGTCAGACAAGATTGGTAATAAGAAGGTGTAGTCAGAAAGCTTTGACCAGACGAGCAGACAAAATATGTGTGAAAGAGAGAAATACAGCCTGCCTGCACCATTTTGACACCCACTTTTGACTGTATAAGGGGTGCAGAGACTAGTTTAGACCTCGTTACAGGCTACTTTTCGAAACATAGCCTGCCGGGGACATATCAACTTATTGTTCATTTTTAGGAGGTTTGAAACATGTTAATAGGACTTGGTTGCGGGTGCTTACTGGCCCTTGGCATTGGGCTGGCGCCGCGGATTTTTCTTATTTTGGCTTGGATTTTCAGCGATCGCTGGAATATTGTGTGGCAGGGAGACTGGCTATTTCCTTTATTAGGTATCGTATTCGCTCCTTACACGACCGTCATGTATATGCTGTCCTGGACGGCCGGCGTCGGCATTTCGGGTTGGGACTGGATGTGGATTGCCCTCGGCGTCATGCTGGACATCATGAAGTGGTCCTCGATGGTTAAGTACCGCAAGGAAAACGAATACTATCCGGCGACGATGCCATAAGCAGACGATTGCCAAGGGATAGGTCCGCCAACAAATCGCGGTTCAATTTGCCGGCTGCGTTGTTTGGCGGACCGTTTTTTCAAAAAAACTTAAGGAGTATGGCACAAATGATGGAACATGGACCCGTAGATGTGGTGGCGATCGCCTTCGGCGAGCCGCGCTTTGAAGGCACTGTCCTGGCCGAGCTGGAAAAGCAGGCCAAGGCGGGAACGATCCGCGTACTTGATGCGCTGATTTTGCTGAAGGATGAAGAAGGCCGGCCCTGGCGCATGGACATTCGCGACCTGCCCAAAGAGCAGGCGGCGGCCGTCGGCTTCATTGAAGAAGAGACATTAGGCCTGTTTGATGAGGAGGACGCCAGCACCTTTATTGCGGGCATGGTGCCCGGCTCAGGTATTTTCGCCCTGGCCATCGAACATGTCTGGGCGATTGATCTGGCGAACGCCCTCGTTGATGCAGGCGGGCAGATAGCTATGAACTATCGCGTACCGGCCATCGTTGTAGACGAGGCATTTGCCTCACTCGAAGCAAGTGATTAAAGGAGATTAAGATGCCAGGTTTAGTAAGAGGAATGGCCAAGACAGCGGCCGTGGTCGGCACAGCCACGGCGACACGTGGAGCCGTTAACCGGCGGCAGGCGAATAAGAACGCCCAGGCATATGCCCAGGCGGAACAGACGGCTTACGCAACACCCGTGCCGGAGGCTCCGGTGCCGGATCAAGGCACTGTAGAAGAGGATCCGATCGCGCAGCTTGAACGCCTTGGTGCGCTGTATTCGCAAGGACTGCTGACGGACGAGGAGTTTGCCGCCCAGAAGGCGAAGGTGTTGGGTACATAACCACGCCTGGACGTCAGCGTCGGTCAATGCCGACCAACGTCCAGCGGATCGGGGCGGTTAAAGGGATAGTGCGTCAAGTAATGCCAGACAATAAAAGCCAATTGCGATTAAGGAAATGTCTCGAAAGCAGGGTTTTGGGATCTGCACCCGTCAGAAAAGCAACCTGTCTTGATAAGGGTTCATGAATACAACAACACAGTGCCAGATTGAACGGATGGGAAGTTGCTGGGACGGCCGAGATTGGCAAGTATGATCAAACTACTCACCTGGATACCTGGTGAAAAAGGAGACAAGCAGTGGAGGCCCAAGATATGGAGAGCGGAAAGAAAGTCATCATCATCGGCGGCGTGGCCGGCGGTGCGTCGTGCGCGGCGCGCCTGCGCCGTCTGGACGAACAGGCAAAAATCCTCATGGTCGAGCGCGGGCCCTATGTTTCCTATGCAAACTGCGGGCTGCCCTACCATGTCGGGGGCGTTATAGCGCGGGAGTCCAGCCTCCTGGTGGCGGATGAAAGGACTTTCCGCGATCTGTTCGCCATTGATGTGCGCACCCGCTGCGAGGCGCTCGCGATTTCACCGCAAGATAAAACGGTGGAACTGCGCAACCTCGTTACCGGTGAAGTGACCAAGGAGTCCTACGATAAGCTCGTCCTTTCGCCAGGCGCATCGCCGATCGCACCGCCGATGCCGGGCATCGATCTGCCGGGCGTTTTTCGCGTGCGCACCGTACCGGACGTAAAGGCCATCCGCGAATGGATCGAAGGTCATACGGCGCTGCCCTCCGGCCTGGATGCTTACACGGGATTCCAGACGATGATGCCGGCGCAGCGCGCGGTCGTAGTCGGCGGCGGCTTCATCGGCCTGGAGATGGCCGAAAACTTAGTCCATCTCGGGCTGCACGTCACGCTGCTGCAGAAGGGGAATCAGGTTTTGGGGCCGCTGGACGTGGAAATGGCTCGCTACGTTGAGCGCCATTTAGGTAGGAATGGCGTTAAGCTCGAACTGAATGCCGATGTGAACGAAATCGGGCAAATTGCCGGTGGCTCCCTGGAAGTTCAAACCGCGGCGGGCGAAACGTACGCGGCCGACCTGGTGGTCTTGGGCATCGGCGTCCGGCCGGAAAACTGGTTGGCCAAGAATGCCGGCCTGGAGATTGGCGCGCTGGGAGGTATCCGCGTCGATGACCAAATGCGTACCAGCGACCCTGATATCTTCGCCGTCGGGGACGCCGTGGAAGTGAAAGATATCATCACCGGCGAATGGTCGCTACTGGCCCTGGCCGGACCGGCTAATCGCCAGGGTCGCATCGCCGCCGACGTGATCGCCGGGCGCGACGCCCATTTTCGCGGCACGCAAGGCACGGCCATCATCGGGCTGTTCGGCGGTGCCGCCGCCTGGACGGGTGCCAGCGAACGCACCCTGCAGCGCCTGGGTGAGAAGGACTATGAAAAGATCTACCTCTATCCCAATTCCCACGCGGGTTACTACCCCGGCGCACAGTACCTGGCCATCAAGGTCCTCTTCCGTCAATCCGACGGCCGCTTGCTAGGAGCGCAGGCTGTCGGCCTGGATGGAGTCGACAAACGCATCGATGCCCTGGCCATGGCCATCCAGCTGGGCGCAACCATCTACGATCTGGAAGAGGCGGAACTATGCTACGCGCCGCAGTTCGGCAGCGCCAAGTCTCCGGTTAATTTCGCCGGCATGGTGGCCGCCGATGTCCTGCGCGGCGACATGCCGCTTTGCCACTGGAATGGCAGCGAATCGGGTGTATATCTGGACGTACGCCATCCGGCCGAATTGGCAATTGAGTCGCTGCCGGGCGCGGTCAACATTCCGCTGGATCAACTGCGGGCGCGCCTGGATGAGCTGCCGCGTGACCGTGAGATTCACGTCGTCTGCCGCTCGGGACAGCGCGCTTATTACGCGACGCGCATCCTGCTGCAGAACGGATTCAAGGTACGTAATGTCGCCGGTGGCATGATGTCGCGCGAGAATCTTGTAGAAATTTGATTATATTCATACCCCCCGGCGATCCTGACTGAAGGACAAGGGCGAGTTTGGAGACGAAAGATGAAAAGAGTGACGCTGGTAGTAATATTCTGTCTAGGACTGTTCCTGGTTGCCTGCGCACAGGCTGAGCCAACACCGGTTCCAGAGTTGCCGCCTGCAACGGGCAATACCATCACCAATATCGTCTGGAAGTGGGAGACGCTGGAAGACCGAGCGACCAACAGTTCAACCAGCGTTCCCAACCCGGACGCATACACTATTGTCTTTTATGACGATGGTACAACCACCGGCCAGGCGGACTGCAATACCTTTAGCGGAACCTATTCACAGCAAAATGGTTTCGCGATGACGATCAAGCCGGACGTAATGGCGGCCTGCGATCAGGGTTCCATGGACCAGCAGTACCTGAGGTTGTTAGGGGATGTGGCGGCCGGTGGTCCCGACGGTGCGGGCGGCCTGGCTTTGGAGACTGCTGCTGGGGTGGAGCGCATGCTGTTCAGCAATGGTGGTGCTGCTCCCTAAGAGCCGCTGTCACGGCCCTATTAACCCGAGTTTCAGGAGTGCACTGCATGACTAATGTAGCTTCTTCCAAGCAAACCTCACGAATATTACCGATCCTTGACTGGCTGCCAAGTTACGATCGTTCCTGGCTGCGCACCGATATCATTGCAGGCATTACGGTGACGGCCTTACTGGTTCCGGAAGGAATGGCCTATGCCGAACTGGCGGGCATGCCACCCGAGGTAATTTTCTATTCCGCCCCAGCCGTCTTGCTGCTCTACGCCATTTTTGGAACATCGCGGCAGTTGATCGTCGTAGTATCCTCGGTGCAGGCGGTTATGTCGTATTCGATCATATCAGCCTTGGCGCCTCCCGGAACGAGTGAGTTCATCATACTCACCACGGCTCTGGCGATAACCGCAGGGCTAATCTCTATCCTTGCCGGGATCTTGCATCTGGGACGCATCGCCCAGTTCTTTTCGGCCTCGGTGCTCATCGGTTTTGTCTCCGGCCTGGCTGGAGTCATCATTGTCAAGCAACTGCCCAAGCTATTCGGCATTGAATCCGGCTCCGGAAATGTGTGGCAGCGCCTCTATGACCTGCTGACGCATCTGACTGAGGCTCACCTCCTTACCCTGGCTGTCGGTGTCAGCACACTTGTCCTCATGCTACTTCTTGAGCATTTCTACCATAAGGTACCGGCGGCCCTTGTAGCCATGGTTTTCGGTATCGTGGTTAGCTCGGTATTCGGCCTTTATGATCTTGGGGTCGCAGTCATCGGCCAGGTGCCAGCCGGCCTGGCGGCTCCGGCTCTGCCGAACATCACGATTAGCCAATGGCTCTCGCTGATTCCCGGTGGCTTGGCCATATCATTAGTGGCCTTTGCGGAAGCGATCGGCCCGGCGAGGAGCTTTGCTACCAAGTATCGTTACAGCCTCAACCCGGATCAGGAGCTAATCGGCATTGGCGCAGCCAATGTTGGGGCCGGGCTATTTCACGGGTTCCCAATTGGCTCCAGCCTTTCCAAATCGGCAGCCAACGACGCCGCCGGCGCCAAGACGCAAATGTCGGGGATCGTGGCTGCGGGGCTGACAATACTTGTTGCGCTTTTCCTGACGCCACTTTTTACCAATCTTCCCGAGGCGACTCTTGCATCCATAGTGGTGGTGGCCGTGTTCGGTATGTTCAAATGGCGCGAGATGCTGCGGCTTTATAGTCTGCGCCGAGTAGACTTCGCTCTGGCGCTAGTTACCTTCTTGGGCGTATTGACGTTTGACGAAGCATTATGGGCTTTGCTATTGGCCGTCGTTCTGTCTCTACTGGCTCTCGTGTGGCGGACTAGCCAGGGACGTATGAGCGAGTTGGGTTTGGCTCCAGATAGGCTGTTATTTGAGGAGATTGGCCCCGATTCGGAAGCGTTGCCTATCAGCGGGCTGCTTATCTTTGCTCCGGAGCAAACCCTCTTTTTCCCCAACGTCGATTCGGTATGTACACAAATCATAAACCGATTGGGCGGCACTGAAGAACCCATAGAGAACGTGATTCTGGATCTGGAGTTGACCAATGATCTTGACGTGCCGAGCGCCGCTGGGCTGAAGCAGTTGGGTGATGACCTGGAGGCCGCTGGTGTGAAGCTGACGCTGGCTCGCGTGAAGCCACAGGTGAGAGATCTGCTCGACCGCAGCGGCGTTACCGAGGCTATTGGCGCGGATCACATCTACCCTCGTGTGCTGGGAGGTGTGCTGGCACATCTTGGCGCTGGGGATGAGGACGCCAGGAGATTCGCCGGTCTATCCGCCGAGGCGCTTAGACGGCTGCAGCAGGTTGTAAGTAGATTGCTCATCAACGCGGAAGGCGATCAACGTGTGCAATTGGAAAGCCTGAGCAGCCAATTGAATCAGCTCCTTAACGAGGCGACCAGCAGCTTATAGCGAGCTGAAAACAACCATATATGTTCCCGCGGCGACTCTGATTCATCAGCCCCTCGGACCAAAGAAGAACAATGACAATCGAACTGTATCCATTAACCCTTACCATGTTGGCCAGCCTAATGGCTTACTTCCTCATTGTTTTACGGTACGTCATAGGCCAGCGCGAAGAGACCATGGCGCCGCAAGTAGTAATCGCTGAGGAATAGTAGGCAGGATAAGATAAGTGACTTGGTCCTGGAGTTGACCGGCAACACACCCAATATTCTTCATTCAATAAGTCGATAAATTAGCTATGCAACCCATCAAGCAGCCCCAGAAGGGGAGAAATAGAAGGACTCTTTTTGACACAATCCTGGCCGATTGTAGAATACAAAAACAGAAGACTTTGCATAAGTAGGCTGATTTGCAGCAACGCCGCAGATCAGACCCCACGGTTCCTTGAAAAAACGCCGAACCTTAAATTATTCTAACTCTGGTAGAATGACATTAGAAACGCCTTTTTCGCATTTTCTTGTTTGTACTGTTCACATCCGTGAAGTCGGCGGTTCGAGTCCCTCCGCGCCCATATATGGCACTCTAGTCCTAAAACCAGAGTGTTTTTCGCGTATTTAGGCCCCAAAATATATGGTTGTGATCCAAAATGTAGCCCGCTGACCGCACGGATAGGAATTTCCCCATTTTTCCCCTTTTTGGATCACGTCAGCCTAAATGTTAAATGTGCCCACCAGAGGTGGTGAGCCATAATTGTTGTTTTGCCTACACGGTTCATGTCCCTAAGGTGACCCCCAAAGTCAAGGCCACAAAACGGCCCAATTAAGGTGGATCAGCGGATCAATAAATCGCAAGATCAGCGCAGAACCCGCCTTCCGCCTTAGCACTTGCTTGACACGGCCGTTCCCCGTGATTATCCTGCTAGTTACTGTCAATCAGGCAGCTATCCGGTTCGGGACAATGTTAATCAAGTCGGGGCCGGTGTTGGAGGGGGAAGCCATGAGCCAAAGTCAGACTGTCGGCGTGGGCGGCTCGAAACAGGCCATCGTCTCTGTTGCCCTAATTATGCTGGTTGCGGCCCTGATCCTGCTGCTGCAAACGCCGTCGCGAGCGGCCGAAAACGCCATAGTCAACGTCAAGATCAGCGGCGAGATGCAGGCCGAGGGCGACCTCTTCTACAATGCCCTGGTAACCATCAGCCCTGACAGCCAGTGGGTCTTTTTCGCCGCCGACCGGGAGACGGACGAGGCCCATGAGTTGTTCGTCAGCCCGACGACGGGCAAGACGCCGCCGTTGCGCGTGAGCGGCCTGCTCCCGACCGGCAGCCGCGTGCTCCAGGCGGCCTGGACGCCGGACAGCCAATACATTGTCTACCGCGCCCCGCAGGAAACGACGGGCATAACGGAACTGTTCGTGGCCCCGGTAGGCGGCGGCAGCACGCTGAAACTAAACGGCCCGTTGCCGGCCGGCGGCACGGTCTTCAGCTTTGCGATCAGCCCCGACGGCCGGCGCGTGATCTACCTGGCTGACCAGCAGAAGCTGGGCACGTTCAACCTCTACAGCGTGCCGATCGGCGGGGGCATGCCGGTGCGGCTCAACGACCCGCTGCCCGACGGCAGCAATGTCAACATCTACGTCATCAGCCCGGACAGCTCGCGCGTGGTCTACATCGCTGACCAGCAGGCCGAACAGGTCTTCGAGCTGTACAGCGTGCCAATCGGCGGCGGGACGCCGGTCCGGCTCAACGGCCCACTGGCAGCGGGCGGGCATGTGCTCGTGGTCCCGCCGGGCATTACGGCCGACAGCCGCTATGTGGTCTACCGAGCTGACCAGCAGGCGCCGAAAGTCGTGGAGCTGTACCGCGTACCGCTTGAAGGCGGGCAGGGCATCAAGCTGAGCGGCACGCTGGCGGACGGTGCCGATGTTTACCATTTCGAGATCAGCCCCGACGGCCGCCGCGTGATCTATTTCGCCAACCACCCGCTGATCGACAGCCTTCAACTGTACAGCGTGTCGATTGACGGCGGAACGGCCGTTAAGCTGAACGGGGCCATCGTGCCCGGCGGCCGTGTCGGGGACGCCCGCATCAGCGCCGACAGCAGCCGCGTCGTCTACCGCGCAGACCAGCAGACGCACAATGTCAATGAACTCTACAGCGTGCCCATTGGCGGCGGCTCGGCCGTTAAGTTGAACGGGCCGCTGGTTGAGAATGGCCGGGTGGATTTTTTCGCCATCAGTCCCGACAGCAGCCGCGTCGTGTACAGCGCCGGGCAGGAGGTCTTCTACCGCCGCGATCTGTACAGCGTGCCAATCGCGGGCGGCGCAGTGGTCAGGCTGAATGACGAGCTGGTGGACAGCGGGCGCGTGCTGGACTTCGAGATCAGCGCCGACAGCAGCCATGTGGTCTACCAGGCCAACCAGCTTCCCAGTGTGGTTGACGAACTGTATGCCGCCCCGCTGGGCGGCGGCGCGCCGCAGAAGCTGAACGGCCCGCTGGCGCGGGATGGACGGGTGAGCAGTTTCAGCATCAGTCCCGACAGTGCGCGTGTAATCTATACGGCCGATCAGGAGCTGGTGAAAAAGGTGGAACTATTTGCCTCGTATGACGACACAATATTGACGCCGACACCGACACCGACGGTTACCCCTACCCCGACCGTGACGCCCAAGGCGACGGTCGCGCCGCCGCGGGTTTCGGCCTATCTGCCGGCCGTGCTCGGCGACAGGTAGTTGGTCTTGGGTAAGGGCGGTTGCCCGGCGCAGCCAGCCCGTCCCCGCGCTTGCTATCATCGGCCGGAACAGCGCCGGCGGGTTGATCTCCCGCGGCGCGCCCCAGATGCCCAGCCCGATCTGAGCGTTCTCGCCGGCGGAACGGCCGTCGGCCTGCTGCCCTAGTACATCGCCGCTGCCCTTTTTGAACTCTGTTTTCGCTTCACTGCCCATCAAACCGCCGCCACGTCCCCGTCGACACCATCGCAATCGCGTCCGCCGACCCCTCAAATCCTCCGGCAAATCATCGACCACGCCGCCATCCCCCGTCCGCCAATGTCACGCCCCAACCCCACATCAACGCCATCGATCACTTACTTTACCTCCCCCCCGGAGCCATTGCCGAACACAGACGGCCCTTCGGTCAACAGCTGTCTCTTCCAGGTGCTGACCTGATTTGGGTGAACATTGTTCTCGCCGGCAATCTGGTTGATTGTCTTGCGTCCTTTGACTGCCTCAAGGGCGACCGTGAACTTGAACTGATTGCTGAACTGTCTACGTTTTCTGCTCACTTGAATGCCTCCACAAGCTTCGGGATTGTAGCCGAATCCACCTTAGCTCGTGGTCCAGTTTTTGGGGTTCATCATACCCAATGGATGTGAACCGTGCTCCAAAACAATTGATTCTATTAACACACGTTTTATCACAGGCTGTTGGCTGAAATAGTTGCCGAATATCAAGAAGTATGATACTTTGTATTAAGTTAATAATAGTAAAGAGCAATTTACTTAATGATAACTAACACAATGGGTGTGTCAAAAGGATTGGGGTCACAAGAACGATTACTCCTTACCTCCCTGGCGGGAAAGGGGAAGCGGATCTTCCGTGTGGATGAGGCACTGCCTTATTGGACTTCCAAACAGCAGGCATTCAATGCCCTGGGGCGATTGGTTGAGAAAGGCTGGCTGCAGCGATTAGAACGCGGTTTATACATGATCGTCCCTCTTGAAGCTGGCCCAGAAGGCCAATGGACAGATGACCCGTTGGTGATTGCAACCCAGCTGAACCCAGACGGAGCGGTAGCCTACTGGTCTGCACTCCACTATTGGAACATGACAGAACAGGTGCCGCGCACAGTTTTCATTCAATCCTTGCGTCAGCGAAATCCTTCTCAAAAAATCATCCTTGGCGTGGCGTACAAGTTCGTCTGGATAAAGAAGGATAGGTTCTTCGGAATTGTGTCTCGCTCGAGCGAGGGTATGAAAATAAATATCACCGACAGGGAGAAATCTTTGGTCGATGCTTGCGACCGTCCGGACCTTTGCGGGGGCATCTTGCAGGTAGCTCAGGCGTTCCAGGCTGGAGAGTCAATTGATTGGGATCGAATGGATTCTTACTTGAAAAAGATGGACTCTGGCGCAATATATAAGCGTATGGGGTATTTGATAGAAACACTGAATATTTCTATCCCGAATCAAGAAGAGCGATTGCGGAATTGGCGGCAAAGCATGAGCCAGGGAATCGCCTTGTTGGATTTGGGGGGACCGCAAATTGGCTCCGTCAAAACGAGGTGGCGGGTTCGAGTCAATGTGCCTGCATGGAATGAAACGTGATTGCAGAAGCTGAACTTCGGCGATTGGCTGCTGCCTGGGCAGTTGATCCAATGATCGCCGATCTGGATTATGTGCTCGGATGTTTCCTGAGCCAATGGTATCGGAATGAAACTGCCCAATCTCTACGGTTTAAAGGTGGGACCTGTCTGCGCAAGACGTATTTTGGAGATTATCGTTTCTCAGAGGACCTTGATTTCACTGCTGAGGAGCGCATTTCCATTGAAGAACTGCGAGCACTCCTTAGGCGAACCATCCAGCAAATGCAAGATGTATTTGGTCTAAATCTTTCAGAAAGACCTCCGCGGATTGAAATTGTAAGTGACGACTATGGCAAAGAAAGCTATCAAGTGCGCTTGTATTATCGTGGTCCGCTCAGGTGGAGAGGCGACCCACGAGCAATCCGCTTAGATATTTCTCACGACGAGTATCTCGGGCTACCTGCGGAAGCCAGGGATATTATCCACCCCTACAGTGATCTAGATTTGGTTACTGGTGTGAAAATTCCCTGTTATAGCCTGGCAGAAATGTTCTCGGAAAAGCTTAGAGCATTGAGTGGTCAACGCCGGTATGCCATTGCCCGTGATCTTTATGATGTGTACCAGCTGGTAGAGAGGGGCAGTCTAGACCTTTATGATGTGATCAGTATTCTCCCAAGCAAATTCTCGGTGAAAGGCCTTAATTTCAAAGAAATTGAAATGGACTACGTTGAAAATCGCCGTGATGAATTTGAGCGTGATTGGAATCGTAGTTTGCGTTATCTTTTGCCTACTTCCGAACAAACCTCCTTTGAAGAAGCATGGGAAACGTTGCTTGAATTGATTAGACAGATGGTTGATTCATCCTGATTTGCGTCCTGTCTCGTTATTCTGCTTGTTGGGCTTACATCAGTGAGTGTGACAGTCCGAGTCCGTCTGCGCCCATATATGGCACCTTGCTGTAAGAACCAGGGTGTTTTTCGTTTATATGGGACAAGATAACCTGGCTAATGCCTAGAAAACGGCTCGCTGACCGCACGGATAGGAAATTGATTGACAACCAGATTAAGCATGGTACGATTAGCCTAATCGTAATAACCTTATTTTGGATGCCATCATGTTAGTTGATCGAGAACGTGAACTAGGTGAACTCAATGCACTGCTACAATCAGCACGGTCGAGTCTTCTTGCAGTTGTTGGCCGGCGTCGATTGGGCAAAACAACGCTACTTGTGCACTGGGCGCAGACAAGTGGTCATCCATATATCTATTGGGTGGGATCACACTTCCCTTCAGAAACACTGTTGGGACAATTTTCTAAACAAGTATGGCAACACAGCAATCCAGATCGAAAGATTCCGGGGAACTTTCGCTACGATAGTTGGTCAGAGGCTTTTGAGGCCCTGGCTGAAGCATGTAAGGGTGACCAAAGGCATATTGTTATCCTCGATGAGTTCCCTTACGCAATTCAATCGGAGCCGGCTTTACCATCTGCACTGCAGAATGCATGGGATCATCACTTGAAGTTCAGTAACATATCTTTGGTCTTGTGTGGCAGCCAGGTCGGGATGATGGAACGGTTGTTGGGGGCTGATGCGCCGCTCTACGGCCGTATGCTTGGGCCGCTGCGTGTTCGTCCACTCCCTTACTCAGCCATGGCCGAATTCTTCCCTAGATACAACGCTGAACAACGGATAGCCACCTATGCCATATTAGGTGGGGTGCCTGCTTATCTCGAGCAGTTTACAGACGAGTTGAGCATATTGCAGAATCTACGACACAATCTTTTTCGTGAGACCGGTCTCTTCCGCACGGATCCAGATTACCTGATTGGTGAACAGGTACGAGATCTTAAGGTTTACCAGGCGGTGTTGTCCGCAATTGCACTGGGTGCCCGCAAGCCGGCCGATATTGCATTGCAGGCGGACTTGTCTCAACGATCGGGTGTGGACCCCTATTTGTCCCAGCTAGTAGAAATGGATTACGTCCGCAGAGAACTTCCGGCCACAGTACCCCCCAACAAGCGTCAAACTTCCCGGCTCAGCAGGTATGTTCTGGCCGATAACTACTTACGATTCTACTTCCGCTTTGTACGTTCAAACCTCAACTTAATTGCCCAGCAGCTTCACGATGAAGTGGAGAAACGAATTTCTGAACAACTACGAGCATTTGTCGGAATGACCGCGTTTGAGGAGTTAAGCCGTGAGTGGGTGTTGACCCAGGCGCGGTCTGGCAAGCTGCCATTTGGTGTGGAACAGGTTGGTTCTCATTGGGGTGGTGGCGTCCAAGTTGATGTTGTGGCTATTAATTGGCGGGAAAGACAGATTTTGCTGGGCGAATCTAAATGGCAGGCAGAACCGATCAGAAAACGAATTGTGCGCGATTTGATTGAGCTAAAAACACCCAAAGTGCTCAAGATTCTACCTGAGGCGGGTGAAGGCTGGCAGGTGCATTACGCATTCTTTGGCCGCAATGGATTTACTGAGGCTGCAAGCTCCTTGGCGAACGAGCATAGTGCCCAACTTGTTGATCTGGAACGTCTCGATAATGACCTTCGTACAGCTTAATATGACATATTTCTGCAGGACGAATCTGGCTTGGCGGGGCAAGAGATAGTGTTTTTCCTTATGTATGGCCGCGAAACAAATCAAGAGACCTCGGCGATAAAACCAGTCTGCTGACGGCACGGATGGGAAATAAAAAGGTCAAGTTCGAAGAATGCTAGTCATAGGCCGCATCGAGAAATGACTGTGCCCTTGAAGGTATAGATGCAAGTTTTACACATCCACTGGCTGCTGCCTCGTTCTCCCGGTGATAAGGGTGGGTTATTTGTGTGGGCGGAAACGGCCATGGCCCCCCAACCCAAACGAGATCGGCGCAAAAAAACAGCCCAAGCCCATCCATTCACTTCAAATCATGGTGATTTGGCGGCCCTCATACGCAGAACCATCCCCTGGCATAAACACCAATTTAACCAACATACGGTCACTTTCTGGCTGCCGACCAACAATTTTGGTCCTGCGCCCTCACCGGAATTGTTGCATGATTGGGAACGAGACGACGAGCCGCCACAACTGCACCCCTGGATAGTCGAAGGAATCTGGCTGAAACCAGGCGACGCCTTCCGCTTTTTGGTTGCGCTTAACGATGTTGATTTGACGGGGATACGATTGGGGGGAGACGGCCGTTACTACCAGCAGGTCATAAATTTGGTCTTGGAAATTCTGGCCCAGCAAAAACTATGCCCCACGATGGTCGAAATCCGGGAGGACCATGAACTGCGCTACGAAGCCCGCTGGCAGCCTATCCTCGATACCGAACAGGACGCCCGCCGCCTGACCCAACTCGCCGCCGCCATGCCCGCCGTCTGTCGCGCCGACGCCCACAATCCCGACGAAACCGTCCCCTCCCGCGCTCTGCTCGACAACTTTCTCAACCATGTGACCGATGCCGCCGCCCGCGATTGGGGAACGAAGCGCGAATTGTACTTGCCCGCCGGCAATGACCCGGCCGAAAGATGGCTGCGGGCGCTGTTTGCTGTTGAGCCGGTAGTTACCGGCAGCATCGCCCAACTACAGCATATCTGCGGCAGCTACCGTGCCTGGGTACGCGCTCTGACTATCGCCGGAAATAAGCAATACCGTGTCGCTTTTCGATTGGAAGCGCCCGCCCAACACACCAAAGGTGATAATTGGTATTTGCACTTCCTGTTACAGGCGCGGGACGATGCCAGCCTGATTGTCCCAGCCTCCGAAGTGTGGCGGACGCAAGGCAGCGTACTGGAAGCGCTGGACCGCCACTTTGACCGTCCCCAGGAACGTCTGCTTGCCGGATTGGGCTATGCTGGCCGATTTTTCGCGCCCATCAAACGAAGCCTGAACCGGAAGAATCCCGGCGCCGTCGATTTGTCATCACAGGAGGCGTTTGAATTCTTGCGCGACTGCGCACCACAGTTACAAGCGAGTGGCTTTGGTCTGCTGACTCCACCCTGGTGGAACAAACCGGGAACGCGCTTGGGTGTACGCTTGAAATTGAGTGGTGACTCCATCGGTACAGCCGGCGTGTCTACTGGTCACATGAGCGTGCAAAATTTGATCAAATACCGCTGGGAGCTGTCGATTGGAGATACTGCGCTCACCCGTGAGGAGTTCAATGCCCTGGTCGCTCTCAAATCTCCCCTTGTGCAGATTCGCGGTCAATGGGTGCAGCTTGATCCGGAGCAAATAGAAGCTGCCATCCAATTCTGGCAGAGACAGCAAACATTGGAAGGGGAATTCTCCCTGCGCGAGGCGATGCAGTTGGGCTTAGGAGGCGTGGAAACACACAATGGTCTACAAGTTAACAGCGTGGAGTTGGATGAGTGGCTGCAGAGTTGGCTGGATCAATTGCAGGGGGATGAACAACTGGCCATATTGCCTCCGCCGGAGGGGTTGCAAGGGATGTTACGAGCGTATCAACAATACGGTTACTCCTGGCTCGACTTCGCCCGCCGTTGGGGAATGGGCGTCATTTTGGCCGATGATATGGGCCTGGGCAAGACCATCCAGACACTCACAATGACGCAAAAACTCAAGAACGAATCAGGACGCTTGCCCGCGCCGATTTTGTTGATTTGTCCCACGTCGGTGGTGACCAATTGGCAGGTGGAAAGTGAAAAATTTACGCCCGGCCTGAAAACAATGACGCATCAAGGAAGTAACCGGCTGCACGGCAACGAATTTGTTGCTGCCGCGCGGGAAGTAGACATGGTGTTGACCAGTTATGCGCTCGTTCGGCGCGACGAGGAAATCTTCCGGCAAATGGAATGGCAAGGGGTGGTCCTTGATGAAGCGCAAAATATCAAAAATCCTAATACCAAACAGGCACAGGTTATTCGCAGCCTTTCCGCCGGATTCCGCCTGGCGCTCACAGGCACGCCGGTCGAGAACCGGCTGTCGGAATTGTGGTCTATTATGCAGTTTTTGAACCCTGGCTTCTTGGGCGGGCAAAAAGCATTTCGTAAACAGTTTACACTACCCATCGAGAAGTATGGGGATGAAGAAGCGACGCAGAGCTTACGGCAGTTGACACGGCCGTTTATCCTCCGCCGCCTCAAGACCGACCCCACCGTGATCAGCGACCTGCCCGAGAAGCAGGAAGTGAAAGTGTACTGCAACCTCAGCGAAGAGCAGGCAACATTGTATGAAGCGGTTGTACAAGACGCGCTTCATGCCATCGAGGTACAGGAAGAGAGCGGCATTGCTCGCAAGGGGATGGTGTTGAGCATGTTGATGCAGCTCAAGCAGGTATGCAATCATCCGGTGCAATACCTGCACCAGACCGAAACCTATAATCCTTTCGAGGATAACAATCGCAGCGGCAAACTGCATCGCTTCCACGCCATTTTAGACGAGGTCCTGGCCGAGGGTGACCGGCTGCTGTTGTTCAGCCAGTTTACGGAGCTGGGCGGACTGCTCAAGCAATACATTCAGGAGCGATTTGGTGTACCGGCGCTCTTTTTGCATGGTGGCGTGCGTCCTAAAAAGCGGGCGGAGATGGTGCAACGTTTCCAATCAGATGATGGACCGCCGGTGTTTGTGCTGTCGCTCAAAGCGGGTGGCACGGGGCTGAATTTAACCCGCGCCAATCACGTTTTCCACTTTGACCGCTGGTGGAATCCGGCCGTGGAAGACCAAGCTACCGATCGCGCTTTCCGTATCGGCCAGACGCGTAATGTGCTGGTACATAAATTCGTCTGCCTGGGCACGTTGGAGGAGCAGATTGACAAGATGATTGAGGATAAAAAAGCGCTGGCCGAAACTGTTGTTGGTAAAGGAGAAAATTGGCTGACTGAGATGACGACGGCGGATTTAAGGACGTTGGTGAATTTACGGAGAGACTAAATTTGTCAGAGACGCACAGACGAACAAGCGGCTTTGTGGTTTCTCTGCATAACTAGAATTCTGCATTTATATTTATTATGAGCTGGTACTACGATTACAAACCTACAATTAAGACAGATGAGGGCATAAAGGCCAAAAGCAAACGGGGCGTCTTTGTGAAGAATTGGTGGGCGGCTCGCTGGATCGCGGCCATGGAAAGGCTCATGGATCAAGGCCGCTTGGGACGAGGTCGCCGTTATGCCCGCATGGGGCAGGTGTTGTCGCTGACGGAGGGAGTGGGACAGGTGACGGCCAAGGTGCAGGGGTCAAGAAAACGGCCGTACATCATCACCATCCAAATCGCTCCGTTAACCGCCGCGCAGTGGGAAGAAGTCATCGAGGCGTTAGCTGCTCGACCCATCTTCTTGGCCCAACTGTTGGCCGGAGAGATGCCGCAGGAAATTGAAGAGGTATTCTCATCTGTGCACCTCTCCCTTTTTCCGGTGACAGCGCGAGATTTGATGCAGGATTGCAGCTGCCCTGATTGGGCCGAGGTGTGCAAGCACCTGGCAGCGGTGCACTACATTTTGGCGGAACGGTTTGACGAAGACCCCTTTTTACTCTTTCGGCTGCGCGGCAAGACGCAAGATGAGATTCTGGACGCTTTGAACCAACAGCAAGGGATTGGCGATCTGGAGGAGATAGCTGCGCCGCAATACGATCCGCCGGCGCCATTATCTGAATCATTGGCTGATTTTTGGGCTGTTGGGGAAGAGGTCACCCTTTTTCAAACAGAAATTGCCCCGCCATCCTCACGCTATCCGGTTTTGACGCGATTGGGTGCACCCGCTTTCATGGAGGATATTGAACGCTGGCTGAAGCCAGCCTATGATATGATCTCAGACACGGCCGTTGCTGCCGCCTACTCCGAGGATGCAACAACAGAGAGTGAAGAATGACGACGCTAGTAAAACGATTAGACCAATGGAATAGCGATACCAATAGTTTGCTGATGCTGGCCGGTGTACAGCCGAGAGTGGTGGATCAATTGGAGAAAACAGGCTTGCTGCGCCAGCTCGGCCGTGAGAATATCTTTGTGGAAGGAGAAGTGGTTGGTCAATCGATGCTGGAGGGTTTGGAGACGGTCGAGAGGCGGGTAGCCGATGCAACACAAGAGCATGAAGTGTAAACTATTTGGTCTGCAAGCTTTCCAATATGCACTTATCATCGGGAAAAAGGAGGTCTCTTTTTGACTCAACGAAAGCCGATTGTAGAATACGAAAAATAGAGGAATTTATGGGGATAAGCTGATTTGTAGTAACGCTGCAGATCAGACCCCACGGATCCTTAGAAAACCGCTGAACCTTAAATAATTCTACCTCTGGTAGAATGACATTAGAAACGCCATTTTCGCGTTTTGCTGTCCGTACGGTTCACATCCGTGAGGTCGTTGGTTCGAGTCCAATCGCGCCCACTTTTTCCCTTTTTGATTGCGTATCAGCCAAAATGTAAAAACTTGCCTCTAGAGGTAGCCTGTATGAGGTCACCCTGGCTTTCGCTCACGGTTTACATCCATTTGGATGTGAACCCAACCAATTTAGCAATGGAATTAGTATCTTACTCAACTGAAAGGGTTATCAAAAAAAGCTCAACAAACAGCGATAATTGCCGAAAAGCTATATCAGGAACGAGAGCTGACTGTGAATGAAATTTGCGATCAACTATCGGTATCAAGAGGAACTCTTTATAATTATCTTAGATATCGAGGGGTCAAGATTGGGAGCAAGCAATGAATCCCGATCCATGCCTCATAACTCCTAAGACCCACTGAGAAAGCCATATTGGCACATAAATTGAGACCCGGTGACCAACTTATGTCTCAATCGTGTACTTATTGAGACTCAAAGCGACAGGGATCCTTATAGAATTGTTACTCCAAGTGAAAATCACACGTCGGGAGCGACCGACTGAGGATTATGCTGTTACAAACCTGAATTTTTCTGACCTTTGCTCTTTCCACAAAAAATCTTCTGAATTCAAGCCCTAAAAATAATCTGATTTCCTTACTGAGATTCTTTACAGAACTGGTTGAGCAGCGGCGACTGGTCGAAGAGCATGCAAAAACCAGAGCCCTACTGTAAAATTCGATGAGATTGAGAGACTCAGGGTCACAGCGAGCGATTTGATACGTAATGTCCACACTTGAATCCCAACCAACACCCGCGCCGTCAGAAGGCAGTACCTCCGCAATCACTTTGACCAAGCTGCAGCGGCCGCGTGTCGGGCACCGCCTGGTTGCGCGCGCCCAGCTTATGGAGCAACTAAATGCTGCCCAAAGTCTGACGCTCGTGGTCGCCTCAGCCGGCGGTGGCAAAACAACGCTGTTAAGCACGTGGTTAGAGACCTGCAACCTGCCTTATGCCTGGTTGTCGCTGGATGAGCGTGACAACGACCTGGGCCTCTTCACAACCTACCTGATCAGGGCTTTGCGGGCGCTGTTCCCGGTGGTCGACAACACGCTCGCTGCCGTGAGCGGGGTGACCCTGCCATCCCCCGATACGATTGCGCGTACTCTGATAAATGATCTGGCGGCCGTCGAACAAGACTTCATTTTGGTTCTGGACGACTACCAGGTCATTCGCAATCAGACGATTCACGACCTCATGACAGACATCCTGCTGCACCCACCCCGCACCCTGCACCTGGTCATCGCCAGCCGACGAGATCCACCTTTGCCGCTCGCCAGGCTGCGAGCACGTGGCGATGTCACGGAATTACGCAGGGTTGATCTATGGTTCACAGTGGAGGAAACCAGACGGTTCCTGGTGGAGTGCATGAAGCTGAGTCTCGACGAGCGGGCCATCTCTGTATTGACTACCAACATCAGCGGCTGGCCGGTCGGCTTGCGTCTGCTCGCTTTGTACCTGCGTCAGCAGCCGACGACTATGCTCGCGGCAGACACCCTGGGCAAGAACCCCTACGTCATGGACTATATGACGGCCGAGGTGTTGTCGCATCTGCCGATTTCCATCCAGGAATACCTGATCAAGACCTCCATCCTCGATCAATTGTGCGGTCCACTGTGCGAGGCTGTGACGGGCATGTCTGAAAAGATGGCCAGCGGCCAGCCCATTCTGGAATGGCTGGAGCGCACAGATTTTTTCCTGACGCCCATGGATGATCAGCAGCACTGGTACCGCATACATGACATAGTTCGACAGTTCTTGCGCGCGCGCCTGGAACAGATGCACGGCTCAGCTGAGATTGCGGCCCTGCACCTGCGGGCCAGCGCGTGGTATGCTGCGAACGGCGACCTGGATGAGGCGCTACGGCAGGCCGTGGCAGCCGGCGATATGGTGGCTGTGCTACAGATCGTGGCACAGCATCGTTACGACTTGCTCAATCGAAGCGAATGGCAGCGCGCAGATCGCTGGTTGGGCATGTTTCCGCGTGAGGTGATCGACGAACAGCCGGATCTGCTGCAGATTGAGATCTGGTTGAAATTTATCCGCAATCAGCCCGCTGAAGTGCCAGCACTGCTTGAGCGCGTCGAGGCGCTACTCCCTGCCCTGCCACCCGAAAGGGCCAAACGCCTGCAGGGGGAAGTGGATGCTCGCCGCGCCGGCCTGTTCTATTTTGGCGGTGATTTTGCGCGCAGTATTAAGACCGCCCAGCAGGCTCTGGAGAAACTCCCGCTCAGCGACAGCTATCTCCGTGGGTTCGCGCGCGGTTACCAGAGTATCAGTTACTTGGCGATTGGAGATCTGACGCGGGCCTATGCGACGTTCTATCAGCATGGCGAGTCCGTTCAGGAGGACAGCCAGATTGCCCTGGCTGTCATGGCTTGCTTCATGCATTGGCTCGCAGGGGATTTAACGGGCATGGTGCAAGTCGCGCGCCATGCCGTTGACAACAGCGCTCTCTCCGATGGCACCGAAACTGCTACCTGGTCGCGGTATCATCTCGGACTCTATCATTATCAGCGCAACGATCTGACTACCGCCGAGAAATTCCTGCTGCCGCTGGTCATGCAGCCCCACATGCCGAGTTTAAACTGCTTCTTGAACAGCGCCATCATGCTGGCCAGAATCCGTCAGGTACAGGGCAGGCCGGAAGAAGCGCTGGAAATTGTTGATCTAATGATTTCGTTTGGGCTTGAATTGCAGAACGAAGTAATGTTGTTCAACGTTCGTGCTTTTCAAGCAGAGTTGGCGCTGCGGCAGGGGTATCTGGCGGCAGCCAGCCAGTGGGCAGAGCAATATGGGCCGTTTAGACCCTTGCTGACAGCCAATCTCTTTGTGCCGCCCGAGGTGCTGGCGCTGATTCTGCTGGCGCAAGACACGTCAGTAAGCCGGCAGCAAGCTCGTGAACTTTTGGCCCGCATGAACGATTTTTACAGTTCAATCCATTACACGACAATCCGCATTCGTGTCCTGGCTTTGCAGGCGATGCTTTTCAGCGCGGAAGGCGACGAGCCACAGGCACTGGCGACTCTCTCCGACTCGATTGCCTTAGCTGCTCCCAGCGGTTTCCTCCGCCTCTTTGTCGATCTGGGCCCAGCGCTGAAGGAGCCGTTGCAGAAACTGGCGCGCCAGGGCGTGGCGCCGGCGTACATCAACGAAATCCTCGCGGCCTATGGCCCAGACGAAGCGTCGCCCATTGTGGCGCAACCACTCACCACAACCCCAGGTTCTGCGCTGCTGACCAATCGTGAGCTGGACGTCCTGCAACTGTTGGCAAGGCGCTACACCGACAAGGAAATTGCAGAAGCCCTGTTCATCTCCCCGAAAACAGTAAGCACCCATATCGGCCATATGGGTGACAAGCTCGGCGTACGCGGCCGGCGCGCCATCGTCGAAGCCGCCCAAGTCCATGGGATCCTCGCTGACTGATTTCTAGTTGGGTGCGTTATACGGTCGACGTGCTGCATACGCATTCACCCAACACGCAATACGACATCATAAATAACCATCCAAGCACTCAGTAACTGCTAGCTCTGCGTTTCCCTCCTCATCAATATCAGGAATTTTTCAGGAATTTATCCTGATGTGCCAACGCGCCATCAGGTGTAAGCTCGTACTGACTCATTTACTGATTCGAGTTTACCGGTGTCATAGGAATATTATCTGTGCCTGAACCTTGTGGACTTTCCAGGATAAAACTTAGCGGCTCGTTCGATGTGAATTGGGCCGACTTCTTCGAAGACATACAGATCCATGAGCACTTGGAACAAGGAGCCGTCCACAGCACCACTCTGGTCGTATATCCGCGCGATCTGGAAGCCTTCCTCGGAACTCTTCACATGCTGGTCGATCGGGGCTTCCCGGTGCAGGCCTTCGAGTATCGGCAAGCTGGAGTAGATAAGGTTGATTGGCAAAGTGGTTAATCAGACGGCGCTAGCTGGGATCATAAATGTGCTTTGCAACCTGCGACTTCCGTTCTGCCTGTCGAACGTGTGCTCCACGAGCATCGCGCAATGTAGTCAATGGACTTGCGTGTCTCAACCCAGGTGGGCAAACGAGGTTCGGCAATGAAGCTATTTCAAGATATGCCGGCCACCTACCACATATGTGTTTACGGTGGTCTGGAAAGCAGTTGGGCGGAACGCCTTTGGGGCATGACGTCTGCTCCTATTGAAGAAGCCGGCGATCTGAAACAAACAGAGATGGTTGGCGAAGTCGCCGATCAAGCCGTGCTGGTCGGCATAATTAATGCCCTCTACAACCTGGAGCATACCATTGTGTCCGTCGAACGTTTTGCTCCCGATGAAGATCCTTGCCTGAACGACACAGAGAGGGAAACCTAACTGGTCGTAGTTGGATTGGTCACAAAGTAAAGGCGTGATGGTAACGGCTGCCGCGCAGCGTCTTTATTAATTCAAACTTGTTTTATTGAGTAATTTAGCAGCCACAATCAGGTGCTTTGCACCATAGTGATATTGACAAGGAGAAAATATCATGGGTAATGAAGACAATGGATCAGCTGTGTACAAGATTGTAGCCTTGACTTTTGCCGGTGAAGATGCCGCAAAACAGAATCTGGAGATGATCAAAGATTCGGGCATCCTGGAAGGTTTTAAGATCGAGGCCGAATGCCTCGTTTCCCAGGACGAGAAGGGCAAAGTGCACATCCACGAGCCTGGCCACGGCGGCTGGGGCGCGGCCGCGGGCGCGCTCGTTGGCGGCACATTGGGTCTTCTCGGCGGTCCCGCGGCCGTTTTGGCTCTGGGCGCCAGCGGTGCCGCCATCGGCGGCGCGGCGGGTCACTATTGGGGTCGCGTTGTTCCCAAGGAGGATCTAGAGGAACTCGGCGCGGAACTGGTGCCCAACAGCTCGGCGCTGCTGCTGCTGCTGGAAGACCAGTATTCGGAAGCGTTGATCGACAGCGTGCAGGGCTACGATGCCACTGTGGTGACGATGACGGTTGGTGATGAGCTCTCGGGCGAGATTGCCGATTTTGCCGCCGGCTATGTGACGGATGCTGACGGCAATATTGTCGCTGCCGCTGATGCAGGCGTGGCTGCCGATGCCGAAGGGGATGTTGTGGCCGCTGGTGAAGAGATTGTCGAAGACACAAGCGACTAAAACCTGTTAACCAAAACTGGCGACGGCCGTTGAAATATGACAACGGCCGTCGCCGGATTTACCTGAAGATTTGCCACCACATAGCAAAGGAGAACACACATATGCCCCATAGACAAAGAAAAGATAGACGAGATGATCGCCAGGCAGATCGCGGCCCCAGCCCGCAAGCTGACAGCAGTCCGCAGGCTGACAGCAGCCCGCAGGCCGCCGCCGGCCCGGTCCGTTACCAGGTACGCCAGGGCATGTTCACCATAGGCGACGATTTCTGGATCGAAACGGAAAGTGGACAGAAGGTGTTTAAGGTGGACGGCAAAGCGATGCGCGTCCGCTCCACGCTGCTTTTCGAGGATGCGCAGGGGCATGAGCTGTATGAAATCCAGGAGAAGATGGCCCGCGCCCGTGACACGATGAATATCGACGACGCCTCGGGCAAGACCGCGTTGAAGGTACATAATGCCATGGTGACCCCGGTGCGTGACCGCTGGCAGATTGATGTTCCTGGTGGTCAGAAACTGTCAGCTACAGGCAACATCATGCAGCATGAGTATAAGATTGAGCGCGGGCGGGACAAGATCGCTGAAGTCTCCAAGAAATGGTTCCGAGTGCGCGACATGTACGGTGTCGAAGTCGAGAATCAACAGGATGCAGCGATTGCTCTCTTGATCGCTATTGTTATTGATATGATGGCCAGCAGCGGCCGCTAGACAAGAAAGGAGTTAATCATGAAAAAGCAAAAAGTAAGTACGACCGCAC
>CAWAPO010000004.1:0-2003048 GCA_963783985.1 uncultured Chloroflexia bacterium
CGGCCGCTCGTCTTCGTCAGATAGGTGTGCTACCGCAACCGCAAATGCGGATGCATTTGCGCCCGCAGTTGCGGCGTAATCCGCGTGCTCTTATGCCCCAACATCGCCGAGATATCCCCCAACGCCGCCCCCTCCTGGTCCGCCCTTGTCGCCAGCGCATGCCGTAGCGTATGCGGCGTGATCCCATGCCCACGGCCGAACACCGCATTACAACGCCTCGTCAACATCGCCCGGATCGCCCGCGCCGACAACGGCCGTTCCTCATACGCCCCATGCAGCTGCGCCGCTGCCACTCTCCCCTTCTCACTCGCTACAAACAACGGTGACTCTGGTGACAACTCCCCACGGCCGTCCAGATAGTCCTCAATCGAAGCCTTCACTTCCGGCGCCAGCAACACGGCCGTCTTCTGCTCCGCGCCCTTCCGCATCACATTCAAGAACGCGCCATCCAAATCGCCAACATAGAGCTGCGCCAGCTCGCCAACTCGCAAACCATGCGCCAGCAGCAGCAGGATGATCGCCCGATCACGCTTTCCGGTTTGGGTAGTCGTTTCTATGCTGGAGAGCAGCGCCAGATCCCCGTCATCCGCTGTCAACCTTGCCACACCTGCCTTGACGTGTGCGTACGGCTCCACACCTGGCCATTTCACGCCCTGTACCGGATTCGTATCGATCAGCCCTGCTTCCACGGCGTGCCGGTAAAAAGAACTGATCGCTGAAAGATGCAGCGCAATGGTTGCCGGCGCATACCCTGAGCTTCCTTCAACTCATTCCGGTAGCCAATCACTACTCCGCGATCACGTCCTGCAGCCGACTCTCCACAAAAGCCAAAAAGCTCCTCCACGCATACATATAGGCCTTTCTTGTCCGCTCTGCCTTCAAATTCGCTAGCCACTCTCCCGCCGCCTGCTCCCATTGCCAATCAAAACTGTCAGCCACAGCGCCTGTTTCATACACGGCTTGCATTTCGCTCATGGTTTCCTCCGGTTATTGCGTATCCCTGATACCATTCGGACGATCCTTAATGCCCCCTGCTCATCGGATTCCCGTTGTCCGTTAACGTGTCAGGCTCTCGCTAAGACGGACTGGGACTTAAGCTTTCTTTCTTCTTGCCACAACTGCATTAATGACATACAGCGTCAAAGAGTTAAGCATTCCCATCAACCCCAATATGGCAAACCAACCCACGTAGTCAACTGGCTGCATCCGAACAGTGGGCTCGCCGCTCCCAAACAGGGCAAATGGCGTGGCCACAAACAGGCCTGCCAGAAATCCCTCAACCGTCACACGCAGCAATCGACCACGTTTTTTCTCCTGAGACCACCGAATATAAGTGGGGATGCGCCAGTAGACAACTACAGCACTTAGGGCAATTACCGGGATAAACCAAAGAAAACCAATTGGCGGTGGCTTATCAGCTCCTGCCAGCAAGGCCAAAAGCCAAAAAAAGAAGAAAATAGTGGCATTGATAGCGGCGATTTTTTGGTCGGACATGGGCTACCTTGTTTTAAAGCATTGAGAATACCTTACATTAGTAAGCACCTGAGTGCTTTGACTGCAAGACAAGCTGCGCTACAGTTGTCTGCGTGATCAGTAAATCTAAACTTGGAGAACTGCAAATGACACGCAAAACTGTTATCACAAGCATCATCTTACTCGCGCTGGGCACTATCGGCCGCATCTACGCCAGCAGTCTACACTCACATTGACGCAAACAATGTACTGCGCGACACCGCATGGTTGCCAATCAGCATTTATCATGTTCTGGGCAGGTGTCCTCTTGCTGCCTGTCGCGGCGGGACTCCGCGGTGTGAACATCCTGCGAAGTCGTTGATTTCCTCAACTCTCGTGGATGGGCGGCGGTTAACAGCGCCGCCCATCTGTGATTATTCCTATCAATTTGTCGTCAATTCACTTACAATCTATAGTCACCAGTCACCGGGTCATATCCCAACCGGCTTTGCGAAACAGCGCCAGGCTCATCACTCCCCAACCACGCTTCCCAGATCACCGCCTGCTCCCATGTAGCCGGAATACAACTTGGCAACCAGGTGAGGCCTTGAGCTGATCTGCTCCCAGGACAACTCCATCGTCCCTGGATGCTGCATTTCCAATTTTTGTAGGAGCAGCGCAGCCTTCCAATCATTGAGCGCTGGCTGCATAGAAAAACGAGAAAGAAAAGAGTCGAAACGATAGTCTTCAGGTATGCGCATCTGCAGATACTTTTCCTGGATCGCAAAGTGGATCAGCGAGCGGATAGTTTGTGGTTTGATCTGGTATGCACCAACCGATATATTGAGCGCAAACGCCAACTGCGGCCAAAACAAGGCCACAACATCCTGCGAGGCTTCGACGCCCCTTCTGAAAAGAGGCAGTTCTTGAAAATACCTCATTTCAGCCTGCTTGACTGTGTTCAGCAATGGGACCGGTACCTCAGGTGACGTCAGATTAAAATCAAGCTCCTGCAGGCGTGCCCTTCTCCGAAAGAGCAAAGCAAACACACCCATGAGTGCAATCACAATTCCTGCAATAAATCCGCCGATAGTATCAATGAAATCCATAGAGCTAATTGAGGTGATGGAAGATTGAGTAGTCGCAGCTGGGCAAAGTTACACCCTTAATCTGATCGACCACGAAACGAGCGCCGAGTGCCGCAAGACAGATGATTCGAGATTGCACAGCAGTCACTCTGCCAACAAGACCTTGAGCATCATCTGATGATTGTTGAGAAAATCACGGGTTATCTGGTAATGTTCCGTTTCTTCGTAGGCGATGCGCGTAATGCCGTCTTCATCCAAACGGTAAATCCAGGCCTCGGGATAGGCCATCAGAATCGGTGAGTGCGTGGAAATCACGAACTGCGCCCCATCCTGCACCAGCTGGTGAATGCGCACCAATGCCGACATTTGCCGTGTCGGCGACAGCGCTGCCTCCGGCTCGTCAAGAATATAAAAGCCGTTCTCCGAGAAGCGATGCAACAGCAAAGCCAGGAATGATTCGCCGTGTGACTGGGCGTGCAGTGAAACGCCGCCATAGGAAGCGATAATGGGTCGCCCGCCAGGTTCTTTGTCCAGCGCCTCGATCTCCGTGGCCACGTTATAGAAGCTCTCCGCACGTAAGAAATAGCCGTTACTTGGTTTCTTGTAACCGCGTGAAAGCTGCATATAGTCGTGCAATGGTGAATGGCTGGCGCGCGTATCGAAGTTGAAATTCTGCGTGCCCCCCTCGGCATTAAAGCCCCAGGCCACGGCCAGGGCTTCCAGCAAAGTTGATTTGCCGGAGCCGTTCTCGCCAATGATGAAAGTCACCGACCGGTGCAGCGGCAGCGCATCCAGATTCTTCACAGCGTTGAGAGAAAATGGATACGCATCGAAGCTCGGGATGCGCGTCCTATCAAGTCTGATTTCAACTAAAAACTGATCGCTAAGCATGACGTTTATCTTATTCCTTCATCTCCATTAGGCTGACTCGCCTTTGCCCTCGGCCAAAACCGCCAGCCGCGCAGCCTTCTTCCCTTATCAATTCGATTTCTGCCGCTTATCGAGCTAACAATCTGACGTCTGCTCCATCCCCTTCAAGAAACATCGCAACTGTTCGACAGCCAACAACCCGTTCTCTGAGAACGATGGGGCAAATTCGTTATGGATAGCATTATTCAGGGCCATGTCGGCATTGGCTTCGGCCGAATCGGCTTGCCCCGTCACGACCTTCTCCTCTTCGATCGCATCCAAAACAGTTAGCGGCTCTTGCAAAACTATTTGCAGAACCATGCTGATCGACATGTGTTCCACCTGGTTGTTGTTACCTGGTATGCCCACAAACTGCGGCGCGAAGCCGGTCACACCCCATACATCAGCAATGGACATCGTCTCACCCATATCATACTGGTACATCGTACCCACGTTGTCTCGCGCGAAGATGCTGTGCGAGAACATGGGCATATCCGTAAGTGGATTAATGCGTGTGCTGCCGGCCACAAGACTCTGCCAGACAAGCAGTTTGCCATTGGCGATTCCTTCCACTTCTTCCGCACTGCTTTCGTCAATGGATTCTGGATTTAAGGTCGTCCAATAATCTTCGACGAAAGCAAACATATCCAGAGCGGCATCAAGCGCTGTGTCGTCACCAGACGCTTCCGCTGCTTTGAACTGCAGAAAACGACCGTATCCTTTCGCCAGGAGCAGCAGGTAAGGTTCCGCTTCGGGCACGGCGATCTGCTGTACAACGCCGTACTCATCCCAGCCATTTTCTATCATCTCAGGCGATTCTTACATCCCAGAAGCTGGTCGGAATGCTGCCGCCATTGGCGGTCGTATACTCGTTGAGATAAATCAGGTTATCCGCATACTGCAAGACAGTCTCTTCACCGACTTCTCCATTTTCCAGGCGAGCCAGGTGACCGGTGACGGCCGTGTCACCCAGGACAGGCGTCTCATTCAATCCGGCCTCGCGCAAACGCTGCGCCACGAATGCTGTCTCTTCCGCGGCTGGCATCTTGGCCAAATCCCCTGGTTCTGTTGCTGGACCTGACATCACCTCAACTGCCAAAGATGAGGTCAACTCTTCATAGAGCCGTACACCGTAGTACCCAGCTATGCCCACTATCAAAACCAACAGGGGAATCAGCCAAATAAGGTGTCTTCTCAAATCACGTTTCATAAACAAAGTGCTCGCTTAACATGTCGTTCCCAGGTCACTCACGGGCGCCAGAAATAGACGTTTGAAGATGGTTCGTCGACCGCCATAAAGCCATCGTCACACCTATAAATAGGCATCTCCATGACTATTGCCTCAGGCCACCACTCAGCAGTCAGAGTTGCGCTGGGCACTTGGTCGTCAGCATGGCAGCCTTCTGGGACGGTAAATTGATTCTCAGTGGTGAAAAATAGCAGACCGGCATTGGTATCCAGGTTATGCTTTTCATGTATAGCGACCGCCATCTCTGGCAGCCATGCCGGAATCCAACCACGCTCAATCATCCCCGCATCGATAGCTTGCCCATAATTATCAAAACTATTCTCCACCTCTTCAGCGGCAATACAGGCGCTCAGGCCGGCCAACAGCAATGTGCCCGCCAAAAGCAGACCTGCTTCGAACCCTGTCTAATCGTCTCATTCCTGACCGCCTGACTCATCACCCGCTACAACTAACTCAATCTCCGCTAAGGTCGCCTCTAGATCCGGCTCAACACGTCCCTGCGCACTCTGCTCGAACGCATAAGCGACGGCAATCAGGTCCGCTTCGCCGAGGAAATCACCCACCAGAATCACCCCAGAGGGCGCGCCGTCAGCTATCCAGTCCGTTGGGAATGGTGATCGCCGGATAGCCCGCTGCAGCATAAGATTGGGATAAAGAGCTGACAACAATCGCATCCAGTTCATACGTATCAAACAGGCTTCGCAAACCAGCAGCGGCCGTTTCCTGATTCTCCTAACCAACGCCGCATATTCATCGGCCGTAATTGCCGTGTTCACCGAACCGGTGATATATCCCTGCCCATACGGCACGCGATTGCTGGGTCCTCGTCATTGATGGCCACAACATCGGCTAAATCGCTCACTGGTGCATCGCTGCCCAACCCCTCCAGGAAGCGGTTCACCGAATCCTGAAAGCCGTATTCCAAGACCTGTGTTGGATCTGGCGAGAGGGAAGTTCCTCGTTGTCAATTTCAATGACTTCTACCCCCTGCGCCGCAAATTGCGCGCCAATCTCGCGCCAGGCGGCATTAGCGGCCGCAAAGGATTGGCGCTGCTCTTCCTCTACATCATCAGCCAGCTCAAACGCGGAGATGCAACGATTCGATGGCTTCGTCGGAGGTGATAAAGATGCCGATCCGTTTACCCTGCGCAGCATCAAGCGTGGCAAACTGGCTGAAATCCGTTTCTGCAAGCTCGGCAGCATCGGCCGTTGCCGGGTCGTTCTCGTCCACACCGCCATGGCGTCAGCAAGACTGCCACATCCGTCACTGAGCGGCCCATTGGCCCCGGCACATCCATCCAATCTACCAGGGGAATGATATGGTCGCGGCTGACCAACCCACGGCTCGTCTTGATGGCCACGACGCCGTTGCTGGCTGCCGGCTGGATGATCGAACCCTGCGTCTCCGTGCCCACGCTGACCGTGGTCAGATTGGCGGCAACCGAAACGGCCGAGCCGGTGCTCGACCCCAACGGGTCAAACGGCCCGTAGGGATGGCGCGTTTGGCCGCCCAAGGTGCTGAAGCCGTTGGGCATGCTTGGGTCCGTGTAGTTGGCCCACTCGGAGAGATTCGCTTTGCCCAGGATAATCGCCCCGGCATCGCGCAGCTGCTGCACCAGGAAGGCGTCCCGGTCAGCCTGCCAATCCTTAAGAGCGTAAGCCCCGGCCGTCGTATGCATCTGGTCGCCGGTGGCAATGTTATCCTTGAGCAGTACCGGAATGCCGTGCATGGCGCCGCGTGTGGCGCCTGCCAATCGCTCCGCATCCAGCCTGGCGGCAATGTCCAGCGCCTCCGGATTAAGCTCCATCACCGAATTGAGCTTATCAATGTCGTACTGATCGATGCGGCTGACGTAATACGTGACCAGCTCCTGAGAAGTCAATTGGACCTCATCCATCAAGACCTGGATCTCGGGAATCGTTTTGCCGGCCAGCAAGGCGTCCAGTTCTTCGATGCGCTCCGGCGTCAGATTCGTCGAGTGCCAAGGCGAATGGCTCAAGATCGCGCGGCCGTTTATTGCCGTACTCCGGCTCAGGCAGTGGAAAGGTGGGCAGTCCCAAACTCGCCAATAGATCTTCCTCGGTCGGCAGCAGGGCAGGCGAAGCCTGGATGATGCGTATCAAACCCGCCACACTGCAGCTGGCTGAATTGGTCAACAGGACAACATTAGTCAGGCTGCTGGGGAAGATGGCGAACAGGGTCTGGAAACCGGCCGTTTGACCACCATGTCCCCAGGCAAACGGCTCGTCAGACCATTTGCCAACACCCAGTCCGTAGCCGCTGAATGAGGCCACGAATTCATCACCGAAATCCGTCATCTGGCATATATGAGTCAAGATCCTCAAATAGCGTGCCTGCCGAAAGCGCGGACGCATACTTGGCCATATCTTCGGCCGTGCTGATGATGCCTCCTGCAGCCCACATCTGCGATCCATTTTCATTCGTCGTATTGAGAACCTCTCCTGATGGCAGCGTATAGTAACCGTTTACTATTGCACCGTCTTCCGGAACCCCTTCGAGCAGTGAACTGTTCTCCATGCCCAAAGGATCAAAGATGCGCTCCTGGTATAGGTCGGCGAGCGCTTCACCCGTGGCGGCTTCAATCGCTTCGCCGAGAAGGACGAAGTTCGTGCTGCTGTACTCTGCGCCTTCACCCGGCGCGAAGCTGGGCTCGCCGTTTTCTACGACGTAATCAATTAATTCGTCCGGTGTATAGGCCTGCTCCAGATCGCCCCCTTCCTCAATCAAGGCGCCAATCAAAGGGTCGGCATAATCCCAAATGCCCGAGGTGTTGGATGCCAGGTGACGCAGTGTAACTTCCTCGCCATTAGGAATGCGCGCCGCCTCGTCGGGCAGCCATTGGCTCAACGGATCATCAAGCGACCAGATGCCCTTCTTCTTGAAGTTGTAAGGCGAGGACCACGGTGAATGACTTGGTATTGCTGCCGATTTCAAAGCGATCATCTGTTTGTATGGGGGTGCCATCTTCGGTATTCGCTAAACCATAGGCTTGTAGAAAACGCCCCCCAGGTTCGTCCACCAGCATCACCGCGCCCGGCGCATCACAGCTTTCCAGGAACTTCTCCGCTGCCTCCTCCCAGGACTCTACCCGGAATGCTGCCTGCGGATCATTGGGAACGAAACCTAGCCTTCCCGCTTCCTCCGGCAGTTCGATTGTTAATGTATCACCATCGATAGATAAGGATCCGCCTAGCGCTAAAAGCTCCAGAAACTGCTCGCTGCGCGATCCTTCCTCGCAGGTCGTCAGATCGCCGGGTTCTAGTTCGGCAGCGAGCTGGTCACCTTCTATCGCGTATGTACCACTGGCAAAATTGCAGTCGCCGACGGCAACCAATGAATTATCTTCGCCAAAAATGAGGATATATTTGGTTGGGTCTTCGATATCGAGAAGCCGTATCGTTTTCGTCTGTATACGATGCCCACAGCCAGCCGGAGCCAAATGGCCCCTCCAGCATGCTGAACTCAATGCCAGCGGACGTCATATCACCATCATTGCTCACGGGCGTAGCTTCCACTTCACCTTCCGGCGTTGTCATCACTGTTCGATCTGCTGGTACCTCAGTCGGTTCCGCCGTGGGATCCTCCGCAGGAATAGTGGGTTCTGATTCCGTTTCTGTATCTATCGGTATCATTTTCCGATTCGGTAGATCGCGCAGTGGGCGGCACTATCGTTGGCGGTGGTTGATCGCCCCCGCATGCGGCAAGCGAAAGCGTTAAAAGCATGAGAGCCAGTAGAAAACGTCCGGCATTGATCTTCTTTTTCAAAACAATTTCTCCTTAGTACTTATTATTCCCCTGGGGTATTAAGTTTTCACGCCTGACAGCACTCAGTTGAGTTCCACCAGGGCGTTGGCTTTCAGATTTTCATTAAGCCCTTGGAATAATCTTGCAACCATAGCAATTTGTGATTGTTACTTTAGGATATGTTGATCCTGATGCCAATTAAAAGCCTAGCAAAGCAGGTCCTTTTAGCCATAATCTCATTTTATGTCACATCTCCTTTCACCGTCGGCGTGTAAGCCAGCACCAGCCCCCGTGGCAGCTTCGCCGATCCCTTCTGCTTCGCCTCGATCAACAACGCGATGAAATCGCGCCACATCCCTTCAAGGCGGACATATTCAATCCTCACCCGAACGCAGTTCGGCCGATGCTTCCCGCACCACATAGTCCAGATCCCGTCCAGTTGATGGATGGACCCATTCGCCGATCCCTTCTTTTTCTTCTTCCGAACGCAGTTCGGCCTCATCAGCAGCCTCCTCCAGATCGATACCCATTACCTCGTTGCCCCAAACATCCCATCCCGACCGCTGTTCCCTGGCGAAGAGCTCCAGATACGGCCCGGGAAACGACTCACAATACGCATAAACATCCTCAGGTTTCTTCGAGTGCTTCAATCGCTTCGACAGCAGCCCCAGCCAATCCGCTTCCGGCGGACTCGCCCGGCCGCGCACCCCAATCAAGACCGCTTCGCTGCACCCACGCGCCCACCAGCCCGGCCCCCACGACGGCCGCAGCTCCTCAGCATCTCCCACAAGCTTGATCCACGGAAAACCCGTCTTGTATCGGAATCCCCAGCCGGAATCACCCGCAGCGCCACCTCCAGCATCGGCCATGTCGCCCACAACACCAGCACCGCATCCCGTGCCGCCAGCGCCTTCACCGGCAGCGCCTTAATCTGTCCCGGCGTCATCGTCGGATAATGCTTCTCCGCCGCCCCATTCACACCCCGATTCGCATACCGCCACGGCGGATCCGCCAAAATCAGACGGTACTTCATTGGCTTATTCGTCATACTACTCACCCAATTTGCTTCGTCGTCGCTGTCGTCGTCGTGCACCATGAGCCAATTTGCGCTCTGCGTAGAGGTCGGGGTGGGGGAAGCCAACCGCCGGCGTACCCCCGGCCGCACCCACCACGATCGGCCGTCCTGATACAAATACCCCTGCTCAATCCAATCCTCGCTGATCCCGTCCCATACACCCTTCCGCGTCAGATTAGGCACAATCCCTTCAAACAAATCGCGATTGAACCGCCAGCCCTGCGCCGCCAGTCGTGAGACAATCAGATTCCATTCGCCCGGGTCAAACTCCCAGCTCGACAACGTAATCCGGTTCGCCGATCGCTTCCGCGCCAGGCGCACTGGTGGCGCCCGCGAGTCCGAGTTCACCCGCCGCGTCTCCGTCCGCTCCATACCATGCTCTCCGCTCAGTTCCCACCTACTCAACCCATCCAGCACAAAGCCCACCGTGCCGACCAGGATCCCCAACACGGCAAAAAGACCCGACCAGAATATTTGCCATTCCGCCAGATACACCCCACGGCCGAGCACAAACACCACCAACCCCGCCAAAGCCAGCGTAACCCAGCGTAAGATTCGGCCGTTCAGCCTCGCCCTTTCCCGCAGCACATCCCCCGCCGTAAACTGCCCCCGCTCCATCAACCCGACACAAAATGCACATTCCGCGCCAGCCTGTCCAACTTCGCAATCAACAGCACAGCCCCCGCATCCTTCGCCGCCCCGATCGCCGCCGCCAGCTCCGGCCGCTCCCGTTTCCGCGTCCCCGTCTCCACCTCCGTGTACGACGCCGCGATCCGCAGCGCATTCCGCGCCGCAAACCGCCGCACCGCCGCCCGCTGCGCCTCCAGCCCCAACCCCGACGCCTCCTGCTTCCGCGTCGACACCCGATAATACGCCACCGCCGCCACCATATTTTCTTGGTTCATAACAACTCTTAAACGTTCATTTTTGTCCTGTTAGTCAAAACAGTCTCTGCCTTGATACGCACTCTCGTAGGGGCGACGCAGGTCGGAAGACACGCCGCCATACAAAACAACTGCCATACGACCTGCGTCGCCCGGCCCCCTAATCGGCCGTTTGCTCACTTGCTCATCTTCCTGCGCCTTCGATACCTGCGCATGTATTCCGCCAAATGTGCCTTCACTTCCGGATCAGATCGCCACTCCTTATTCGCTTCGGCTGTGCACTGGATGCAATAGGACTGCCGCCCGCTGCTGTGCCTCCTGAAGCGGTAGAAGTCCTCAAGTGGCTTCTCCTCGCCGCATCTCCCGCACCGCTTCACGTCGCTCATGAGTTTCAATAATACGCGTTCTTGGCAATCGCCTCAACCGCATCTCTTCACCTTGAAACAGATAACCTACAGTCCTCCGGATACCTTGCTGCGCTGCGTTTGTTCACTGCTCAGGCCCAGAATCCTTACCGTGCCGAATGTTTTCAAGATAACCAGCGCAGACTTATGGTATACTGTTCTATAGGGAGCATCATTCAAGAAGCTAAAAAGGCACCTTCTTACTGCCTCTCATCGCAACCAATAGTTTCCCTTTTAGGTCCATTTTCAATAGAGGGTGCTGTTCTGCTGTAGGTCTGTAAACATTGGGGAGGTGTAATAAAACAACTTGAGTTCACTCAAGTACCATAAGCTGCAGTGGGAGCCTCCACCATTCCGGCCCGAACATTGAATAGCTTTTTTTCTTACATTCTCGATTTTCTAACAGCCGGTGCCGCCCTGATATCTCAGTTGAGCGACACATCAATTTCCCGGATCTTCTAAATCCGGGAAATATGGCGGTTTGAGATGAGTAATTTAGATAGGCGGGGCAAGATCTTACCCCTTTTATTGGGTCTGATTTTGGTTTTGCTGCTGGTGGGAACGGCATCGGCCGCCGTCTGGACGGATAAAGAAGATTACAGTCCTGGAGAAGTGGTCACCATCTCCGGCGACAACAGCGACGGCGCCGGCTACCTGCCTGGTGAAACTGTAATTGTGGATGTGCAGGGGCCGAACGGCTACACCGCGATGTGCAATGCCGTCGCTGACGCGTTGGGCAACTGGTACTGTCAGGTGGTGCTATGGGATAATCGGCTCGCAGTTGGCGATTATACATACACAGCAACTGGTCTAACCTCAGGCGCTTACCAAAGTGGTGGTTTCACAGATAACGCTGGTTTAATGCACACTTGCTATCTTCGGCCTGATGGCAGTATCGACTGCTGGGGCTGTAATGGCGATGGACAGGCGGAAGACCAGAATCCTGGCCTGGGTGAGCCCATCTTCATCCAGGTAAGTGCTGGTGGATATCACTCCTGTGGCCTGAGAAGCGATGGTACTGTTCACTGCTGGGGCTGGAATTTGGATGGGCAGGCAGAAGATCAAGTACCTGGCCCAGGACAGCCTCTCTTCATCCAGGTCAGCGCAGGTGATGACTTCACCTGTGGTCTAAAAAGCGATGGCAGTGTCCACTGCTGGGGGTTCAACTATTTCGGTCAGGCGGAAGACCAAGTGCCTGGCCCGGATCAGCCACTATTCACTGAGGTCAGCGCTGGTGCAGCCCACACGTGCGGGCTAAATAGTGAAGGCAGTATCGACTGCTGGGGGTACAACGAGTACGGGCAGGCGGAAGACCAAGTGCCCGGTCTAGGTGAGCCTATCTTCGTCCAGGTCAGCACCGGCAGTATGCACTCCTGTGGTCTGAAAAGCGACGGCAGTATCCACTGCTGGGGTGCTAACTGGTCTGGGATGTCCGAAGATCAAGTTCCTGGCACAGGCGAACCCCTATTTACACAGGTCACCGCCGGCAGCGTTCACTCATGCGGCTTGAAAAGCGATGGGAGTATTCGCTGCTGGGGCTCTAGTTATTATGGGATTTCTGAAGCCCAAATACCTAGCCCGGATGGGCCTATCTATACGCAAGTGAGCTCTGGTGGAGAACATTCTTGTGGCCTAAAGAGCGATGGTAGTGTCCACTGCTGGGGTGCCTTTTATTGCGGGGAGGACACTGATTTTTTAGGTCCGTATGTAGAGTTTGTTGAGGTTCCATCAGACGGGGATGGAGACGGTTGGGATGATGATGTAGACAACTGTGTGGATGTTCCTAATCCAGATCAGTCCAATCTGGATGGCGATCCAGCTGGCGATGTTTGCGACATATGCCCCAACAATCCGCTTGATATGTGTGATCCCAGTGGATCGGCTGCGGCGTATATTGAGGCAGTTAGCGGTGGAACATTGGCAACTGGTGATGGGACGGTGTCTGTCAACGTACCACCCGACGCCATGGCGGGTGACCAGAGCGTCAGCATCACCGATACCGACAACGGCAGCAGCGGATTCGAACTGACAACGAATCTAGGCAACAGATTGAGCGTCTTTTCCGTCGACCTGCAGCCAGATCAAACCTTTAGCCTTCCCGTGGAGATCACCTTCACCTGGAGCGATACCGACAATAACGGCCGTGAGGACCTGACTAACGCCAAGGAAGCCAACCTGTTGATCAGCCAGGACAATGTGGAGATCACCGGCAAGTGCCGGGATGAGCCGGTCGGCGGTGACTTGCCCGACTGCGATATGGTCAACAACACGTTCAAGGTCGCCGTCAGTGAATGGAGCGAATTCGTGTTGGCCTATGACGGGGATCCGCAGGTGATGGGCATCACTGTTCCAGACGCTCCGGTCAGCATCGATGCTCAGCCGGTCAACCTGAGTGGTTCCTTCTATGACGCTGATGATAATGATGACCACAGCGCCATCTGGAAATGGGGAGACGAAGAGGAAACAGTCGGTGCCGTGCAACAAGCATCGGACACCGTCACAGGCAGCCATAGCTATACTGAACCGGGTGTCTACACGGCCGAACTAACGGTCACGGATGGCGATGGCTATTCAGGAAACCTTACCTCAGACTATATCGTCATCTACGATCCGGAGGGCGGCTTTGTCACCGGCGGCGGCTGGGACGACTCGCCGCCTGAGGCCTATAGACCCAATCCGAGCCTGACAGGTCGGGCGAACTTCGGGGTTGTTTCCAAATACCGTCGAACGGGCACACAGCCGGTGGGCAGCACTGAGTTCCAGTTCCACGCCGGCGACCTCAACTTCCATTCCGACAGTTATGAATGGCTGGTGGTTAACGGCAACGGCACAGCGATGTTCAAGGGTGCGGGCACTATCAACGGGGAATCACACCCCAGCGCTGGGTTGTACAAGTTTATGATCTGGGCTGGTGATGGCGATCCCGACACTTTCCGCATCAAGATCTGGTACGAAGAGGGTGATCAAGAGTTCATTGTCTATGACAACGGGACGGATCAGGATATTGGCGGCGGCTCAATAGTCGTTCATATCCGCTGAAACGACCTTTCCCGTGGATTCCCCTTCCGCGGGAAAGCGCCACTTCCTCAGGTGCGGGGCAGCTCGCAGATGCCCCGCACCGCTCTCCTATTTTGCTGCCTTTTCCCCCGTCGTCCTCGTCGTCGTCGTGCACTATCAACCAGTTCGCGGTCTGAACGCACGCCGGGGCAGGGGAGGCCAGCCGACGCCTTACCCCCGGCCGCACCCACCACGATCGGCCGTCCTGATACAGATGCCCCTGCTCCAGCCAATCCTCTCTGATCCCGTCCCACACGCCCTTCCGCGTCAGATTCGGCACAATCCCTTCAAACAGGTCACGATTGAACCGCCAATCCTGCGCTATCAGCCTAGAGACGATCAGATTCCATTCGCCCGGTTCAAACTCCCAGCTCGACAATGTAATCCGGTTCGCCGATCGCCTCCGCGCTAGCCGCACCGCAGGTCCTCTCGAAATCGAATTGACCCGCCGCGTCTCCGTTCGCTCCATACCCAGTTCGCCGCTCAACTCCCAGCGGCTCAACCCATCCAGCACAAAGCCCGCTGACCCAACCAGGATCGCCAGCACGGCAAACAGACCCGACCAGAAGATCAGCTGCTCCGCCATATAGACCTCACGGCCGAGTACAAACACAACCACTCCCGCCAAAGCCAGCGTCACCCAGCGCAAGATACGGCCGTTCAACCTCGCCCTTTCCCGTAGCACATCCCCCGACGGCCGCGATCGATTCATCTCATACTGTTCCATAATCTAGTACCCTCTGTAGGGGCGCTTCGCGAAGCGCCCTTTACTATCCCATCTCCGGAATAGGTGGCGCTTCGAAATGCGCACCTGGCAGTTGAATAACGCGCTTTCTTGTATCTCGAACCTGCACCCGGTCGATCAGCCCGAATTCCTCTAGATAATTCAGATGGTGGTTCACCAGCGAACAGGACAGCGGCCGTTCGGGTCGCACCCCCTTGCCAATATCCCGAATCGTCGGCGGACGGCCGTCGCTCTTCGACATGTAGTCGCGAATGAACAGGTAGATCGTTTCAGTTGTCTCATGCAATTTCATTTCTTGAACACCTCACTTTTTCTTGTGCATGACATTAAAACGTTTCCCCTTCCATCAAACCCCATCACGTGGTCCCAATCGCAGATTGGGCCTTATCTGTGAATTTCCCGTGTGACCTCTGTAGGGGCGCTTCGCGAAGCGCCCAATTTACTGCCGCCCCTATGAATGACCCCTAAACAACGGCAAATTCCGGTAACCTTTCCTCGCTTCCTCAGCCGCCTCATTGAACCAAAGCACCTCCACGGCCGAACCTGCGCCATTGATACGCGCCTTGCGAACGTGCCGCTTCCAGCTGCTCAACATGCCATCGTAGAGCTCCGACGCGTACCCCGACACCACAACCTGGCCCTCCAGCCCCACCAACATCTCTAGCAGTCCCAGATGCTCCTCATCGCTCATCTCATGCCGGTAGCCGGCCTGAGCCCCACGCCCCCTTGTGCTCTGAACATAGGGCGGATCTATGTAAAATAGCGTATTCGCACTGTCATATTTCCGGATGCAATCAGGCGCTGTCAGATTGTCGATAATCACGCCCCGCAACCTGTCCGCCAGAGCCCGCAAATGCGAGGTCTGCATAAATGTCACTGCCGCCGGCGTCATCATCTTCGCCCCGTTATTCCCTCTGCTGAACACCTTCTGTCGCCTAAATCCTGTCTGCCAGTCCGACTTCTTCGAAGTCGGCAAGGTCAGCCCCGAAATCCCCTGATACGAGCGCACGTAAAACAGCCGGGCAGCTTCAATCATTTTCGATAGTTCCTTACCGTATGGGACCCAATCAAACGGACGATCCGGCACGAACACATCAGAAAGAAATTCAAGACACGAAGAAAATGAAGATTGCGAAAGACTAAACTCTGTCAGGGCAAAAGGAGTCAGCGCTACCAGTTCCATAAAACGTTCCGGAAATTCCCTCAGCACATAGAAGTAATTCACTACCTCCATGTCCAGATCGTTATAAACCTCAATCAAACTCCGTTCCTTTCGTAGCAATACCGCCGCACTCCCACCGTAAGGTTCCACATACACCTCATGCGTCCCAAAATGATCGATGATCCACGGCGCCAGATTCCACTTCGCCCCGTAATACCTCAACGCCGGTCGCTTCACTTCACTCATTCGAACTCCAAGTCCATCCATGTAGCGCATGCTTTAGCTTGCGATGCGGCACCAGCCGCAAACCTTGTAGCGCGAAATGGCATTTCGCGACGTCGCGCATGGCTCGCCAAATCCGCAATCCGAAATCCGCAGAAGCGAAGCGGCCAAATCAAAAATCGCATCATTCCCCATTTCCAGACAGCTCCTTCAGTTCACGCAAGAACACATCCACATCCACAAAAAAACCAACCAGCTCCAGGTCCTGCCGGAACATCGACGACTCCAGATACGCCCACGCCGAGGCAACAAGCCCTTCCCGGTTCCGGCCTGTCATCCCCTGACCCAGCGCATCCCATACCGCCGTCGCAATCACCGCCGCAATCAGCATCCGATGTCCTTCATCAGTTGTCGTGATCAAAGGCAGGTAATCATTCGACGTCGCATACTTCCTCTTACCCGCTATCAATTCCACCAGCTCCTTACCTACCGCAGAATAAGGTGCTCGTACTCCGCCGGAACTTGGTTCCGCGGAACCTGCTTCCTTCGCGCCTTTTCCAGATTCGGTTTCTCCCCCGCTTCCACCTGCTTTCTGACAAATCCTGCCTTGTTGCGAATGCCGCCGTTGCTGTTCACGTACTCCAACCAATCCGACACCAACTCCCATGACACGTTCTCCTTCCGTAACCATCGTCTAGGTTGGTCAAAGCCAATTTCCTTCAGTTCTTCTTCCAGTGAATTCAGTGCAGATTCGTCAGACCCCGCCAACGGATCCCGCAACCGATTCCCTGCAGATTCGTCAGAATCCGCCAACTTATTCCGTAATGGACCCCCAGCGAATTCGTCAGAATTCGCCAACCGATTCTGAACAGAATCGGCATCATCCATACATGCATGATCATTAACATGCATAAAGGGCGGGCTGAAACGATCATTTTGTGCGCTTGAAGCGATCATTTCGTGCGCTTCATCGTTATGTAAATCATCTGAAGCGATCAATTTGTGCGCTTCAGCAATTGTTGAAGCGATCATTTCGTGCGCTTCAGGACGTCCACCAAACAACTCGACATAACTTATCCACAGACTGTTGATAACTTCATGACCTCCTTCAGCCAGCTGCCAGGACCGGTAATCTGGTCGCTCCACCAGCCCATCTTCCTGCAGCCGCTTCAATGCCTCCCGGACCCGGAAAGCAGAGTGGTCGCAGTGCTCTGCGATCTCCCCAACCTTTGACTTGCCCGCCGCCAAAGCCAGGAAAACCGCCAGGTCCATCTTCTGCAAAGTTCGTTCCATCCTCGTCATCAAAACCGCCCATCAACACCACGCAAATCGACGCTCTCGTTCACTTCTTTTTCACTGTTACACGCATAACAAAAAGCTCATAATTAATTAGCACATATGTTCTATTTTTGGGAGCCGTCATGCTAAATAAAATCAAACGTAAGATGAAGTGGGGACTACCTCTTTCGAAAGTGACTGACAAGATATCAGTTGTTGAAGGAACTGATGAGCCGTCGGTAAAGCCTGCCACGATACGCCAATATCGCGACACCTGCCGCCGCATGATCGACTTCCTTGGCCACGATGCCTTTGTCGAATCGATTACGCGTGATGAATACGCTGAGTACCATCACTGGTTGGCGCAAAGAGGAACCGAGGCTATCACAGTCAACACCTATCGCAGGTGTTCGCGTGCGATCTGGAACCATCTTAAGGAGCGTGGGTATGAAGTTTGTGATATTGAAGGAATAACCAAAATGATCGCCGTGCCGGTTCAGAAGAGCAAGGCGATGACCGACGAGCAATTATCCAGGATTCTGGAGGTAGCCAATGTACGTGACACCGCCATCATCCTCTACATGGCCGGTGCAGGTTTCCGGCGCCAGACCACCGGACGCATCAAAGTGGAGAACACAAAGATCTGGCAAAGGCCGGACGGTCAGTTCCGCATAGCCAGCCGCATCCCCGCCGAAAAAACCAGCCCACCGCGCGTCATTATGGCCGACCACGAACCAGCCTTAGCCTGCCAGCTCTGGTTAGCCGTTCGCCGCCATCAAGACTCGCCATGGCTCTTCAACAGCATGGCAGACGGCGGACCAATCACTGACAGCACAGTCTCGTCGATATTCTACAAAATACGCAAGAAAGCGAACTTACCGGCTCGGATAAACGTCAATCCACATGCATTAAGGCACCGATTCGCGCAGAAAATGCTCGATCAATTCGATCACAAAACAGTAGCCCAATGGCTTGGAATAGACACCAACACCCTATTTGACGTATACGCCTACAGGTCCGAAGACGAACTGCTGCGTAAAAGGTTCGGAGAGCTCCCGCCAGACTGGTAACTAACCCACCCCCTACATAAGAAACTTCCAAGCCGTTATCTCGGGTTCGAATCCCGAATGCCGCTCTTGCCGGCTTGCTCCTCTGGAAAACAGAGGCGCCAAAGCTCGCTCAGGTCGCCACAATCGTGGCGGCCTTTCTTTTTGGTCGGCGCCGTTCGAACTTGGCGCCCATCGCCCAAGCACGCCATGTTGCGGCCGGCGGCGCACAAGCGCGCGAAAACGGCGGCACGTCTAGCGGCAGGCTATGGCCCTTGCTCGCGGCAGGTAACGCCGATCTTGCCTGCCGGCAGCGACGTGTTCCAGTCGGCCGTATTGCAGATCTCGATGACGTACCCATTGCCGGAATCGTTTGGCCAGGCAGAACATATAACCTTGTCGCGCAGCGTATCATTGTTATCCGGCTGGCTGAACGAATGGAACCAACCCAAAGCAAAATCGCCAGTTTCACACGTTACTTCGAAGGAAGCGCTGCTGTGAAATCGAATCGACGTCTTCGGCGTTTCCATGACAATGCGGTACAAGCCGGCGTCATCTTGCCCCGACGGATCAGCTATGTGCCAGCCTAAGTAATACTCCTGACTCTTGCACTCCGCTTCCGAAGAGACGATGCGCGGCTGGCCCGCCGGATTGACACAGGCGTGAATAAGATCACCTGACTGGGCAAAGACCCAGGTCCCGCCGGCGATGAGGACGAACAACAGGGTGCCGAAAACAGCCAAGATATGGAATCGCTTCATAGCTCTTTACCCCCTTTAACTCCATTGCGGCCGCCAACGAGGGTGGAAGCAGGGAAATGCGCCCACTCCCCGATGACTACCGCGTCAAAGACGCCGACACCAATCTCGCCTGTCTTATTGGCATACTTTCTACGCCCACGCGGCCTACCTACCCATCCCCTATCGGGAACCGGGTGGTGGGATGGACCATGGCGGAGCCGCTTCTAATCCAGCCAATCGAGGCGATCATGGAACAGCCGTTTCCCCTTATGCTCTTCAGGTACATAGTTCGCCGCTTCATCTAGCATGGAGCTCAGGTCGAAGCACGCCTCGCTTGGGAGAACACCGCATTTGGTGACTTCCCCCCTTAAAATCTTCAGGGCAGAAATGAGGAGAGGGACTATCGTCCAATTGAGGAACATGGAAGGCCAGCACAGGTAGCGTGCCCTGCGTCCCTCCTTCTGCCCTTCAGCCACAGCCCACATCCACCAACCTCTTGGGTAATCGGCTTCAGTCGTGAGCCAATAATCCTTGTCGGCCACGGCCGTCTCGAAGAAATCCAGCGCCGCGCCGGCCCAATCGGTTTCGCCTCTCGTGATCCGCTGGCCCTTCCGGATGAAAAGCGCCATGAGCTGCGGAGGGATCATGCCCAGCAGGCAGGTCACTGTTTGCACGCCATGCAGGTAGGACGGCAGCGTAAATATGCTCGGAGAATCTGTCAGAAAAGCAGTGATCATTGATCCCGAGGGGTGGATTACTTCAACGGGATTCTCGAGCGGATCAAGGTGCAGCCAACTTCCCGCACGATAGGTCAAGACAGGGCCTCCCGCACTGTCTATTAGGTCCCAGCTAGTTTCGACCTTCCCTGTTTCACGTGCCCGGATGAGACTTTGATCAGGGGAAAAATAGTTTCCGGGCGTATAGTCAAAAAGGAAGGAAACCGTCACTTGGTCACTCTTGTCCAGCTGGTGAGAGGCGTGTACAGCCATCAGGTTGTTCACGGCGACCCATCCCGAACAAATGACAGCGGTCACCCCGCTGGCTCGTGCCTGTGAGTCCAACTGGAGCGCGCTTTCGGCGTATCTACCAATCGCTCCCAGGTCCGTATAATGGACGCCCGCTGCGATGGCTGCTTCGATGGCCGAGACCTGTACTTCTGACATCGGTCCGGCCACATTGACGATGATGTCGTAGCCGCCCGCGATTTGCGATAGCCGCGACAGTTCTTTGATATCGACACATACGGCGTGGACCTTATCACCAAGTTCCTCAGCAGCCTGTCGTGCATTTTCGAGATTCCGGCTGGCAAGTCCTATCTTGGTGATCAGATTCCTCCCGCGCCAGAAGGGCTGCCGCCTGTTTGCCAAACAAGCCCGTACCACCTAAGAGAAGTACTTTCATCAAGTCCCCCTTGCCGTATCAGGTTTTGCACTTTGGAGAAGCTCCCTATGTAAATAGCAGTATTGCATATTCAATTAGGGCAGTCAACCATGTCGTGCTCAACTTGGCGGCCGTTCCCAGCCCAATTAATCGGGAAAACTCCCGTATTCTTCACACTCCCAATTCCATTAAGTCGCGCATCATGACCACTCTTTTTAAACTTCCCCTCGCAAAAACCATGGTGTACTGCTAAGTGGAGCGTTATCAACCTACCGGGGAGGTGCTTGTGCCTTGAAGCAAGCCAGTTAGCCGATCGGGAGCACACTAGAGCCAAACGGGGAGGCTGGTTCACTTTATTCTTACATCATAGAGGGCCCTTGCTATGGGCCGACAGATTCCCTGCGCAACTCTCTCCTCTTGCCGGGTCTACCTGGCCTCACAATCTGATTGTTGACAACAAAACCTAGCGGCAGCGCACGATCAGCCGCGCCTAATGGAGGTTCATCATGTTTGCAAGAGGAAATCGGGCAAGGTTCTTGCCCTCAGTTGTGGGGTTGCTGTTAGTTTTGCTGCTGGTCGGTGGCACATCAGCGGCCGTTTGGACCGACAAAGAAGATTACAGTCCTGGCGACGTGGTCACCATCTCCGGCGACAGCAGGGACGGCGCCGGTTGCCTGCCCGGAGAAACCGTGAACGTGGACGTGCAGGGTCCCAACGACTACACGGCGACGTGCAGCGCTCTAGTGGATTCATCCGGCGCCTGGTCCTGCCAGGTGACGCTCTAGGACAGTCCGCTCGCCGTAGGTGATTATTCCTACTCCGCCGCCGGCCAATCATCAGGGGTAATCCAGAGCGCCTCCTTCAAGGACGGCGCCGGCAGCTACCACACCTGCTACCTGAAGGAGGACGGCAGCGTCGACTGCTGGGGCGATAACTACTACGGGCAGGCGCCCGCCTACGTCCCGGGACCCTTCGTCATTTCTCTATCGAGCGATGTGACGCCGCCGCTAGTCTCCTGTGCTGCAGCCGATGGTATCTGGCATGGCGCGAACGTTGCCATCGCCTGTACGGCGATGCCGGATCAGGCTTGGCCGATCCGGCCGCCGCTGGCTTTGTCTTGACCACGGCCGTTGTTCCCGGCACCGAAACGGATAGTGCTTCCACAAACACGCACACTGTCTTCGACAATGTGGGTAACTCGGCCGTCGCCGGCCCAGTCACCGGCAACAAAGTGGATTTGAAAGCGCCTGATATTTCAATTGGGTCACCCACTAGCACCAGCTACATACTTGGCCAGACTGTTGCTTCCGGCTACTCCTGCGCCGACAGCGGGTCGGGCATCGCTGGCTGCGCCGGGCCAGTCAGCAGCGGTGACAACATCGCTACCGCAACCGTGGGCGCGAAGACGTTCACGGTCTACGCGCAGGATGCGGTGGGCAACACCGCCGATGCTGCGGTCACCTACAATGTCATCTACAACTGGGCTGGTTTCTTCAAACCGGTCGACAATGGCCAGGTCAACAAGGTGTGCGCCGGACGCGCTATCCCAGTCAAGTTCAGCCTGGACGGCGATCAGGGACTGGACATTCTTGCATCCGGCTACCCGCGCTCCTATCTCTGTGACTGCGCCGGCGAGTCAAGTGACGCAATCGAAGAAACCGTCACCGCCGGAAAAAGCAGCCTCCGATTCAAAGCCGGTGCCGGACAGTACGTCTATGTCTGGAAGACCGTTAGGGCCTGGTCTGACAGCTGCCGTGTGTTTGAAATCGTCCTCGCTGACGGTACACGACATCAGGCAAGCTTTGAATTTAAGTAGGGATTAACGCCGGTCGTTGATAGCTGCCGGCATCGAAATCGATCTCCCGGGTTCTCCATCGGCTGCCCTGTCGGTGGAGAACCTCTTATTGAGGCCTCGCTAAATGCCGCGCGCTGCCTATTTTATTGGCACCGATTTCCGTGGCAGCTTCGCCGGTCCCTTCTCCTCAGATTCAATCAACACTTTGATTACAGCGCTCAACATCGTCATTGACGCCCAATTTCACAATCCTCAATTGAATTAATCCCCCCCGAAACATAGATCGTCGGCGCCACCACCGTCCACGACCCGCAGCCCAACCGTCTCCCAATCCCCGACGACCACCTGTCTCCGACAGGCCGCATCGAAGATGCCAACGCCGGCTACTTTGACTAGACACAAAGATGCCGGCTTCGTCGAGCTGGCATCTGTCTAATTTCAACTTTCTACCAAGTGAAGCAAGGCTGATCGCCCTCAGTCGGACATAAGGCAACGGAGTTCAAAATCAGTCCTGGGCAGCCAAGACAACCTTGGAATCACAGAATGGGCAATCGTACTCACCTGTTTCGATTTCAGTAGCGATCAATTCCACTTCGTTACCACAGTAGGGGCATTCGACCAATTCAGCTTGCTCCCTACTCAAGTAATCGGGAAACAAGTGCCAGAATGCAGAAGTATTATCGTAATTGGCCGATTCTGACCAAGCGCCAGAATAAGCAAGACAATCTTTGAGAACGGTGAGATTTCACCATAACTTTCTTCTTCAATAAGCCCCTTAGACTGATCAGCAGCCTCATCAGCCTGGACAAGATCAGGGGGCTGCAGGAGAATCTCTGCGGCTTCCTGTAGTTGGGAATTTGGTACCATGACATGACCAACTCCCAGCGAGCCCACTATTAGGCCATGTGCTTTTCCAGCCCCTTCTTGCCAAATCCAGACAGGAATACCTGCTGAACGCAGGCGACCGGCGATAATCTCTGCTTGCAACAGACCAAGTGTCTGTGTTAACTCGATAGCCTCTTCTGTCTGTTGGTGGCTCATAATGTGGCTTCCTTGTTTCAGTGGCAAAATCAATCCCTTGCCAGATCAGTGAGCACGGCCGAAGCGCCGAATCCTGTGATTTTCCAAAATTCTACTCATATTACAGAAGCAGTTTGTGGAAAGCGGCGTGTAGTCCTAGCAGCGAGCAAAATCCGGCAAAACGGCATCAGAAAATCGAGCAGGGCCCATGAAATACAGGGGGCTCACGAACCGCCGCGATCTTCCCCCAGCAGAACCAATACACGGTGAATCTCTGCGAATGCTTCGTTCTGCGCATCCAGATGTTCGAGCACGAATCTGATTTCCTCCTCCGCCTTTTTGTTGACCAGGAAATCATTCTGCGCCTCCAGGCGGTCGCGCAGAGACTGCCGGTTCTGACTCATCATGATGATTGGCGCGGTGAAAGCGGCCTGCATGGAGAGGAAAAGATTCATGAGGATGAACGGGTAGGGGTCCCAATGATTGACCCAGGCGGTCACATTGAGGATCATCCATACAACCAGGAGAATGCTTTGGCCGATGATGAACCGCCACGAACCAACAATCTTGGTGACCTTGTCGGCCGCTCGCTGGCCAGTTGTCGCCCGCTCATCCAGGATCTCATTGATATCCCGCACAGGCTGGTGGGTATGGGGAAAAGGGCTGGGAAAAGTCAATCGCTTCATGGCACTGCCTCCACTAGGCGTGTCCAATAAACTGAGAGAGTCCTGAATACTTCCTAGAAGTCTATCAGAATCCCGTGCTTGCTGCTCAGTTCCTTCCCGCGCACTTTCTCCAAAACGGCCGTCCGTAATCCAATTTCCGGCAGCCGCCGCCCCCACCAACGAGCCTGCTCTCGCGCCTCGCCCCGCGCGGCGGCGCTTAGGGCATGAGCGCCAGCGGCACATAGGCGTAATATTTGTGCGGGCTAGCCGAAGACGTCTGCAGCCCGCCAAAGATATGCACGCCGCTGCCGAAGACGCCGGTGTAGACCGACGAGCTCCGTGCCCGTCCCGCTGGCCACGGCCGTCGCCGTCGATTCTAGATCATGCGTCACCAGCCCACTGGCCATCCAACCTGCGGGCAGCAGCGGCCACCTGGTAACATAGGCCAGGTAGCCGCTGCTGTGACGCATCGTCCAACTGACGATGCGTTCGTCTGTCAGAGGCGCGATCGCCAGCGCCGGCGCGAAGGCGGTGTCGCCGCCAATGGAAACTGCGACTGCCGGGCTGAAGCCGGCGGCATCTATCTCGCGGGCAAATATCGCCGAGTGGTCTGTCCCGGCCTCGTTCTGCTGCCAGGCGACGACGTAACTGCCGTCTTGGCCCGCGCCCGCGACCGGCCACGCCTCGTGCGCGCTGCCCGCAGCGATGGCAAACGGTCCCGGGCGCAACAAGCCCGCCGTTGATGCCGCTCAGGCGGGCGCCATGCACATCCGTGTCCGGCCATCCGTCCGTCTGCCGCCAGACGACCAGGAATCGTCGCCGGCCGCATTGTAGGCAACGTCGCCCTGCCAGGGCTGGATAACCTGATCCTGGGCGGAAACGGCGTAGCCCGCATAGGGCGTGCTGCCGTCGGCCATCACCCGCCGCCCGGCGACGTCGTTCCACTTGAAGCTCTGGGTATCATAGGCGCTGGCTACCACGAAATATTCATTGTGCAGGCTGTTCCAGACGACGCGCGGGAAATAGAAGCCGCGGTTGGCCCAACGGAAGATCTGGAACTCGAGTCTCCGAGCCAGGCGCCGTTCCAGGCCACGCGCCTACCCCAGACTTCCCAGTGCAGATCATCACCCGCAGCGTCATAGGAATAGACCAAGAGGTACTCTTCATCGGCACTGTTATAGGCCACATCGGGCGTCATGCGGCTCCTTCCATCGTCGTGCGCTCCGGTCGCTGCCGTGAAATAGGTGCTCAATTGTGCCGTCTTCCTTCAACCGCCGGGCGTAGATGTCGCGGAAATTACCCGGCCACTTGTTTTCCCAGATCGACCAGGTACTCCCTCTCCGTATCGTTGTAAGCTGCAGCCGGCAGCCTCCTCCGGCATTCGCTAAAGGTTGACCACGAGATGCGCAGCCCGCCCAGTCCCGCCGCTTGCGGGCGCGGTTCCCTTTCTGAGCCCGCTGCCCGTTCGGTAACTGACGAGATGCAAAAGAGAATGGCGAGCAAACTCGCCCCGAGGAAAGAAATAGGCAGCTTCTTCATGTTTGTCCTCCGACCCGGCTCAAAACAATGCACTTCATGACACCGCTCCACGAGCTCGCCCGGCCAGCAGCGGCTTCCCCAAAGTAGGGGGACGCCGCGCACGCTCGGACAACCGTTACCAGGCAGGGCAAACAGGCGCTTCACCCGGCCGGCGATCGCGTTCAGGACCATCGTGAAATCTACCCGAGTTTGGCCCCGCGCCCAGGTTCCGCGCTCCGCAGGCAGGTTTGTTTGCCGCGTTGACTCTGACTCCCTGTCGATGCCTATTTTAACATTGCAATGGGGCGATATATAGATAGAACAAATGGTCCTCTCCCATCCACCATAAAGCCGTCTTCCCCCACCTTTGCCTAACCGTTTTTGCCCGTGGACCGCCAACGTGCGTAAGCCGCAGCCGCTCCTGTGGAGCGGAGCCACCGCCACCACGGCCGCCGGCCACCCCTGCAAAAACCAGGCCGTCAAAGGCTCGCAACTATGCAAAGCCTATAGCCCCATTGATAATTGAAAATTGGCAATTAGCTATTGATAATTATCTCCCGTTCCCCTCAATGGACCGCCAACCTCCGCGCCGAACGCGATCTCCTGCGCCAACTCGTCCCCGTCATCTCTCCTGCCGTTGTAGAAAGCCCCGAAGCCATGATCACCAGCGCCACCACCGTCCACGACCCGCACCCTAACCGCCTACCAATCCCCGACGACCACCTGTCTTCGACAGGCCGCATCGAAGACGCCAACGCCGACTTTTTCAACTAGCCCCCAGCGCCCGTCCTGGGCATAACGTGAAACTGCCCTATCAAGTAGGAGTGGCCTTCTTGAATCAATATCCCGTGCTTATGATTGATGATAAAATTGAGAGTCAGTAACGTTTGCCTGCTCTAGGCGTCACTGGAGGGAGCAACTAATGAAAGATTTTTTCTTCAGCAAAGAGCGGCTTACCAGGCTGAGTTCTATTCGTATCGCTTATTTCCTGTTATTCGTTTTTTCTTCTTGCTCACCGAGACCGGGCGCGAGGTTTACCGGCCGTATATCTATGGTAATCAGATCAATGACTTTGGTTTTGCTGATGTGGTCGGCAATTTACTGGGCACTGTGGCGATAATATTCTTCAATTTGACCATCTTCCATGCTAACCGGATTCAGAGTGTGCGTGTGATTGTCTTCATTACTGCCGGCGTCATGATCTATGAACTGCTGCAGGCTGTCCTACCAAGAGGCGTGTTAGATTGGAAAGATGTCTGGAGCACACCAATTGCTGGACTCTTTTCGCTGCTCCTGGTTTCCCTGGTCTGGCGTCGCATCCCGGATACCTTGGCTGTCACCGAAAGGGGAGACTAGCGTCAATTAATGAAATAGGGAGCGCAGTAAACTCGGGGGCTAAACAGTTAATGAATGACAACCTGCGCCGCCACCACATTCACCGGTCAGCCGCCCCTGGAAAGGTTTCTGCACAAGAGCCACTGCTTCTTCCGGGCAGGTAGAAACGCAGAGGCCGCAACCGATGCAGCGGTCAAGATCGACCTAGGCATAGCCGTTATCCTCGCCGATTGCCTCCACCTGGCACCGAAATTCGCAATCACCGCAGGCTGAGCAGAGTTCTGCGTTAAATCGGGCGAAGAAGTTAGAAACGAGCACTGAGGCAGGCTGCGGATGGCGTTTGGCTCCCCGCAGCACACCCGCCAGCCAACGCTCACACCCAAGGATCTTCGCGCTCCCAGGCCGGGGGCACTTGGCCTATAATCGAAAAATGATTATAGACGGCCAAGAGTCCCCTTGTCTCCAGACAAACGCCAAAAACCCGGCCAACGAAGAACTTCCGTCACCCGCCGCGCTGTCTTATTACTTACTTGAACACAAAGTCGGCCATATGTAGCGTACGGTCATCCAGCATAAGCTGGAACCGGCGGCATGTACCGTGCCAGGCCTTGGCTGTCTTCCAAACATAGATGTACTGGTCTGATCCGGTGGCGTATTGCAGGTCGCTCTTCCCGGCGGTGACCGTTTCCTCGATCTCGCCCAGGACCACGCCGCTGTCACAGTCCACACGCGCCACGCGCGGGTAGCCGGGGGCGAAGATCTCCAGGCCGTAGTCACCGTGCAGGCTGAACTTGATCGGCACGCTGCGGCCCGCGTTGCTCCTGTTCAGCTCCGGCGGGTTGTCCACCGGTGCGAAGAAGCCGGCGAAGTCGTAGTTGCCGTACTGGTCAAACAGGGCCATCACGCCGCTGCCCAGCCCGCTGACATCCACTGGCGTGGTGCGTGGATGCGTGGTCGTACCGTCACCCAATAGGCCATTCGCGTTATAACCCCAGCATTTGACAGCGCCGGTCTCCGTCAGGGCGCAGGTGTGGTCCATAGCGCCGCTGATCTGGGCCACGCCGCTGCCCAGCCCGCTGACATCCACCGGCGTGCTGCGTGGATGCGTGGTCGTGCCGTCACCAAGCGCGCCCCAGAGATTGTAGCCCCAGCACTTGACACCGCCGGCCTCCGTCAGGGCGCAGGTGTGGTCTCCGCCGGCGTTGATCTTGGCTACGCCGCTGTCCAGCCCGCTGACATCCACCGGCGTGCTGCGTGGATGCGTGGTCGTGCCGTCACCCACCTGGCCCCAATCATTGCGACCCAGCACTTAACACCGCCGGCCTCGGTCAGGGCGCAGTTGTGGCAGGAGCCGCCGGTGATCTGGGTCACGCCGCTGTCCAGCCCGCTGACATCCACCGGCGTGGTGCGCGAGTAAGTGGTCGTGCCGTCACCCACCTGGCTTTCTCTGTTGCGTCCCCAGCATTTGACAGCGCCGGCCTCTGTCAGGGCGCAGGTGTGGTCGCCACCGCCGCTGATCTGGGCCACGCCGCTGCCCAGCCCGCTGACATCCACCGGCGTGCTGCTCAGAATGGTCGTGCCGTCACCCGATTGGCCATAATGGTTGCGACCCCAGCACTTGACACCGCCTGCCTCGGTCAAGGCGCAGGTGTGGAAATATCCGGCGCTGATCTGGGTCACGCCGCTGCCCAAGCCGCTGACATCCACCGGCGTGGTGCGCGGTGAAGTGGTCGTGCCGTCACCCAACTGGCCATAATCGTTGCGACCCCAGCACTTAACAGCGCCGGCCTCTGTCAGGGCACAGGTGTGGTCGGCGCCACCGCTGATCTGGGCCACGCCGCTGCCCAGCCCGCTGACATCCACCGGCGTGGTGCTCAGAGTGGTCGTGCCGTCACCCGATTCGCCATAATGGTTGTCACCCCAGCACTTAACACCGCCGGCCTCCGTCAGGACGCAGGTGTGGCTTAGTGCATATGCGTCCGTGAATTGCCCGGTGTCTATCGTGCCGCTGCTCTGGCCAGTGGCCGTGTAGCTATAGTAGCCCTCGGCCCTTTCATCCGCCCACAGCAGCACCTGGCAGGTCCAGGCTCCCGTCTCGTCGGCCACCGCCGCGCAACTCGCAGCGTAGCCATTCGGCCCGCTCACTGACACAACAACTGTTTCTCCAGCCAGGTAGCCCGCACCGTCGCTGTTGTCGCCGGAGAGTATGACGATGCTGCCTGGTGCGTAGTCCTGCTGGTCGGTCCAGACCATGGCGGAAGCGGTCCTGGCGCACAGCGCCATCAGAAGGAGGAAAACTAGCAACACGGACGTGCGCAACCAGCGACGGCCATTTCCCAACAGAAAAATAGACATGACACTGTTCTCCCTGGGCGTACAAGTATAGGAACTTCTCGCTGGCTCCCAATTTTACCAGTAACCGACTCTCCCCTTGAGCGCCCCTAAATCCGTCCCAAAGTGGGGCGGAAATACTATCGCAGTATAACATGGAAACCAACGCTGCGATAGCAAGTGGCGCATACGCTGGTTTGTAACCAGCATCTTAAAGTTGCGGGCGGCGGTAGGCGCAAACCGGCCCGCGGTCTGATTCTGGGCCACCGGCGGGTCATTGATGTTCTTGACCGTGATCTGAACCGTTGCCGCCGTCGCTCCGCACCTGCTTCCCCCGCTGGAAAAGGCGGTCGGGCTCGTCCTCGACCATCACATCATCCTTTGTCCGCCCAGCAAGCTGCATTCCGAATGGCTCGCCGGAGTCTACAGCCAGAATCCAGAGAGCGATCGCCACTACACGATCAGTAACGAAAACGGCCTTTATTCTTGCACTTGCCCTTGCTTCATGAAACAGATGTACACGCACAAAGGTCGCACCTACTGCGTCGGAACTCCGTTCCGCGACATCATTCGCCGTCCAGATTTACATCAAGGCCATCAAAGCCCATGAGGAAAAGGTGCCCTTCAACCCGCCATATCAGGTACAGCTGATCAACGATTTCGAACGCCGCAATCAGGTCCAGCTCGTCCGCGCCTGATCACGACCCTACTAGTCGATGTCGTCCTGGGCACAACGTTAAACTGCCCACTTTCGACCGATGACGCCGTTATCACTTGCAGAAGAACTGATCGACAAAGCCATTGAACGCAAGATCGACGATGCCTGTCAAGCAGTGACAGACACCACCAAGCGCTTCCTCTCCCCTTCGGCCGCCACCATCAAACGCTGGCGACGCCAGGAGGCCAGGAGACTGGACCGCAAGAACCAGCTGCCGCTCCCGCTCATTTTCAGCGACGAGCCCGACGAGGAGACAACATGAACCCGTTCGCCGACCATGTCGAAACAGTTCTCACAAGCCCCGTACCCGACAGCATAGAGCGTTTGCAGGCTCTGCTGCATCTAAGGTCCGAGACCATACGCGTCCTCGCTCAACAGAACGACGAACTAATCGCCAAATTAGCGCGCCTTGAAAGAGAGCTCGGCGCACAAGGAGCAAGAAAACAATGACCGACATCAATCCCGAAGCCTACGAACTACGGAAGCGAAGCGGCAATAGCCCCGCCGACCTCGACGCCGCGGCCGAATTCTATGATCGCCTGCGCCAACATGCAGAACGCCTCCGGAAGCGAAGCGGCTTCATCCGCCGTCTCACCCAATCCGGCCCCTACGTTAAAGGTGCAGCCTTCTCCCAGATGTTCGGCGATAGAGATGGCCTGTTCCTCATCGATTTTGGCAGTTCCAGAGAGCTGTTCCTTTGCGTTCACTGAATTCGGATTGGCACGTTCGACAGCGCAGGTAGCGGATGCGGTTCTTGCCGTAGACTATACGGAGTATCAGGTTGTCCTGACCTGATACTCCGTACATTTCACCTTCAGGATAGACACATGCTAGTTTTTCCAAGGGAGGTCGTGTGAGTTCTGTTTTGTTCATGCGGTAATCTTACCGCTTTTGCCAACGGGACTAGGCCACATATGATAGTGGACACATATGAGAAGAAAAAGCCTTAGCCTTTTGTATCGCGGTTAACCGGCTTCCATAACTATTGACGTTTGTTGCCCTGGCGTCACTTTTGCTTTATAGGGATGATGTACAGAAAAAGACCAAGCACAATAGCAGAAATGCCTAAGAGAAGAATATTCCTTTCTATAGTCGTAGCAGGTTCATATGGCCCCAGAGCTATAAACACTACATACACAGGGATAGACAAGACAACCAGCGTGACGGCCATGATGGTTAGAGCTTTGCTGACTCTTTTTCTTCGTGGGAGCTGTACTTCACTCATGATTCATCTCCATTGCTGCTAGAAACAGTATAGCATGGGAGCTTATGCAGCGGTCTGTAGAGATGTGCGACTATGTGCGGATAAATTCAAAGGGTTGGAGATAATCTCACTTTACCACCCGGTGATCATGTCCTCGCAGGCGTGAAGAGTTGCCGCTTGCTTGCCAAACAAGCCCGTACCACCTAGGAGAAGTACTTTCATGAATACCTCCTTGCCATATTAGGTTTTGTAACTTGGAAAAACTCCCTGCAATGATAACAGTATGGCGAATTCAATTGACGCTGTCAATAATGTGTGGAGTCAACCGCGGACGCACTTGTTCACTACCTACCGCTTGCAACCTGCCACCCGGCGCTTTTTTCAACTTCCCCGGCCGTGTACAATCCCTCACAAACGAGGTCCCATCATGACAACCTGCACCGCCACCACGGCCGTCGGCCACTCCTGCAAAAACCACGCCATTAAAGGCGCACACGTCTGTGAAGCCCGCGCCGGCACCGGCATTGTCAACCCCGGAGAATACGACAAAACGGGGACCCACTTCCACCCAATGGGCCGCCAACCTGCGCAAGCCGAAGCCTCTCCTGCGCAGCGGAGCGATCTCCTCCGCCAGTTCGTCCCCACCACCACCAAGAACACCATCCCCATCGGCACCGAACCCCTACACAACGACCGCCTCATATAGGCCGCCCGCATCGCCCCGGCCGACAACCTCATCAGTGAAGGCAGTATCCACACAGGACTTGCTCAGTCAATCATTACCGACAACTATGATCCGCTAGACGATCTTCCCGATTGGTAGAAAGACCTCATCGCGACCTTCATTGGTCGCCATGGATATCCAACCCATCAGTCAAAGAAATTGCAGGTATAGTGCATATCGTCCGGCAAAAAGTAAAAGGGGTCAAAACGGCTACTACCTCATTGTAATAGTCGTAGCAACTGTAGGGATTGGCAACTGGTGGGACAAAGACTGGCGGATTCGGATCGCAATACTCGTCACTCTCTGCGATACATAAAGCGTACGAACCAGAACTTAGTGCTCAATCTCATAAATGATTTGAGATTGGGCGATATGTTTTCCGCCAAACATATGGATGGCGGCGATCATTCCAGTAATTTGTACTCTTAACAATTGAAGAACGAAGTGTAGCTAAATCATCAAACCGGCGTCCTGCTAATGCTAGTGAACGCAACGTTTTCCACCAAGGCTCAATCAAGTTGAGCCAGGGCGCGTAAGTTGGCTGAAAGAGAAACCGGACCCGTTTGTGGGCCAGTGCCCACAGCTGTACATCTATGCTGCGGTGAATGGAAAGGTTGTCCAGAATCAATATCAGTTCATCATTAGGCCATTTCTGAACAACTGCATCCAGAAGTTCGATGAAATCCAGACTGCGACGTCGCTCTTGGCATAACGTGAGCGCCGTACCTGTACTTGGTTCGAAGGCGCCAAAGACCCACACTTTTGCCCGCCGGCCGTAATCAGGTTGCACTGGTGGCCTTTTACCCTGCAGTGCCCACCGTTTTGCCGGATATGTCTTGGCTGATACAGGTCCCATTTCATCAAGGCAGATAACACGTGTTTGAGGCGGTGGCTCTGTATAGTAACCTATGATGGCCCCCTTTTTTCCACAAACTGTGGGTCGGGTCGCTCAGTGAAATAGGTTTTTTCCTGATACCAACGCAAGCCTTCAGCCTGCAATATCCGTGCTAGCTGCGCTCTTGAGACTCCGATTTGGTCGTTGTTATGCAGATACTCTACCAAGCGGTCTAAGGTCCAGTGTCCGTAGGGCAAACCTAGCTTGTCAGGATCTGTACGCGCCAAGGCGATCATTTGGCCACGCTCTGCTTCCGAATAGGTTGGTTTGCGACCACCTCGTGGTTTGTCTTCCAGGCCAGGGATACCTTCTTGGCCAAAACGTCTGAGACGCAGGTAAATAGCCGGCACACTACGGTCCAACTTGTTGGCAATCTGTTCGACAGGTACACCTTGATAGGCTAGCAAAATCATTTTGGCGCGCTCTACGATTCGATGTGACTCTATCGCTGATCGGCTCAATATTTCCAGCTGTGTTCGTTCTTCGTTTGTTAAAGTTCTTAACTTGATTCGTTTAGGCATTTTGGCCTCCTCGAATCAAATTATAACCTATTGTGAGATCAAGCACTTAGTAGTGCTTGTTCGGGAATCTCATCTATAGGATTCAATTCAAACACAGGCTTTGCGTATTGGTTGATCAGATGTGCATTGGCGTCTTCTTCCAGCGACTAGGCACCGCTTACAAAGCCATAACATGACGAAAGGGCCACGCTTTCCAGTAAATCTGTCGCCAAAGTGCCGTCCTCAGGGACATAGACGTATGAGGGTTGAACTTGTCCGACAAACCCGTTTGCATTTGGGCTGATGCAGGCCCTGTCAATCAGATCTTGTGATTGAACTTCTGGGAATATCAGATTGAGCCCGTCAATTTTCCCGCCATTTAATGTTTTCCGCTGCGGTCACTGTTTCCCCCAGGGGAACCCACCCGTAAGCTTCTACCAGACGATTATCCAGGATGGGCAGGACGCGCCCTGTAAATGCATCATAAAGGGTCAAGGCCCCACCCACTTTTTGCGCCGGCGAGGCCCCTTCAGCGACGGTTAAAAAGTGCGGCGAGCGGATTTGCGAATCCTCGATCCACTTCAGCGTCGGCATGGCGCCCATCGCCGGAACGGCGTCGTCTAGATCCCACCATGCCCAGTGAAAGCCGTCTTCTGCAAAGCCGATCAGACGTGTGGAGACAACGAGATCTTTGAGCACAGGCATGCCGCTCAAGAAGTGCTGATCCAGCGTCAACTGCTGCCCCGGCTGCAGTTGGCCGCTGCCCGCCAAGCTCTCGCCGGCCCAAACGATGCTGCCGCTGAAGGGCACATAGTTCCCCGGGGACGGCCGTTCGACGTCCGACCAGCGCGAACTGGGAACGCCCCAGGGGCCGCTGTAGGCGGGCAAAGATGGCGCACCGTCATGGACCTCGCTGATGTGTCCCGCTTCCGTTCCCCAGTGCAGATAGAGGCGCGGCCGGCCGGCCGCGCTGTTGTCCCAATCGTACCCGAGCAGCTTCTTCCCCGATCTATCGTTCAGCGTACGATTGAGCGGGTTTCGCGTCGGCAGCCCGAATGGGGAGGGCGTGATCAGAACGCTGGTCACGGCCGTGCGCGTCTGGCCATCGGCGGTCGTCAACGGCTCCTGCCCATAGGCGCCCAGCTGTAGGGTGTAGGGGCCTGGTTGGCTGCCCGCAAAAGGCGCCAGATGAAACTGGCTGACCGTGATCCCCTCTTCGCGCGCGCGCGCCGCGATATCATTTTGGCCCGCAAGACGGCCGTCTGTGCCAACAAGATGGGCGAAAAGCGTTGTTTCCGGATCCAGGGGATCGAGCGCCTGCCAGGCCACGCTGATCACCACTTCAGCGCCCAGCGGCGCTTCGATTTCAGCCAGCCGGATAGCCCAGCAGCCGCATGCTCCCGCCGAGCAGTAGGTCGATTTCGCTGAACCCCTCAGGCAGCTGCCCTCGCGCTTCCTGGCTGAACAGGAAGGCGTCGCCCAGGGGTTCACTGACGGGGAGCGCGCCAAAAGCGTCCGCGTCGAAATTGGTGGTGATCACATCACGGCCGTCCGCCAGCCCTTGCGCGGTGCGCCTGACCCAGGTCTGGGCATACGGTTCCCCCTCCGGAAAAACGTAGCGAACTTCCACGTCGCGGCGCAGCCCCTCCACTTCCTGCAAATACCAGAGCGGCGTGGCCCAGTGCCAGTTGGCAAGAAGCAGCGCTTCTTGCGGCGCGTCTGTCAGAAGCCGTTCTGCGTAGCTGCGCGCCGTTCTGTCGCCGCTCAAATAGCGATAGCTCTCGTATCGCGCCTGGAACTGGCCCAAGGAGAGGACGATGATCGCGGCCGTCAACAGCGCCTGCGCCGTATTCAGGAATCGCTGTTGGTTCATCACCCGTATGCCGGCGAGGCCGCCGCCGCCGGCGCCCAGCAGCACGGCCAGGGAGACATAGGCGGGCAGCATATACTCGACCGTCTGCGGCGCGCGGTAGGTGGCCGTGATCAGGGTGAAGAGCAGGACGCCGCCGCCTAGAAGAAAGGCCAGCCGCCAATCCTGCCACAAGAGCAGCAGCAGAGCGGCGGCCATCATGAAAACCAACCAGGGTGAGAATTGGAAGGTCAAGACGTTGAGCATGATCTTCATCCGTTCCCAGAAAAGCGCCGGTTCCAGATAGACGAAGAGATCGCCGCTAAAACCGAGAGCCAGGGTATGCCCCAAGAAACCGGGCAGCGTCCCTAACTGTGCGGAGGCGCCGCGTACGTCGCTGCCGGCGCGCAAGGGTAGATAGAGCAGCGGCAAGAGGCCGGCGGCGAAAGCGAGCAGCGGCCGCCACCAGCGCGAGGGCGTTCGCAAGAGTGATGGGTCTGCGATGAAGACGAAGAGCAAAGCCATGAGTCCGTAAAAGGCCAGCGAGGCGTGATGGGTGACGCCCAAGGCCAGGGCCAGGGCCAGGAGTATCAGATATCTATCGGCATGGTTGTTTTGCGCGCCGCTGAATTTCTGTCTCGTTTCCCTGTAAAAAAGAATCGCTGTCAGCAAGATAAGGGCCGCGAACAGCGCCGTCATGCTGCGAATGTTGGCCGTCGTTGCCTGCGCCCAGAACGTTGTGGCCGTGGCCAGGGCCATCACGGCGGCGGCGGAAGCAAGGGTACGTTTGCTCACCACATAGACGGCGGCATAGACGGCGGCGAGCGTCAATGTGCTGGTCACGGCGGCAAAGAGATTGGCGCGATAGGCGGGCGAATCCCCGAAGGGCAGCCGCGTGAAGAGATGGGCCAATACCGTGTAGAGGGGGAAGCCCGGCGGATGGGCGACGCCCAGGTTCGCGGCCGCCAGCTGAAACTCGCCGTTGTCCGCGGGCAGGATGTCGGGAGCCAGCGTTCCCAGGTAGAGTAGGAAACAGGAAGTAAGCAGCAGAATGGGGATGAGATAGGTGGCCGCTGGCCCGTGCAGCGGCAGCCTTATGCCCGCCGTTTGCCACCAAGTCAAGAGCACGAATAGGGCGGTCAGAACGGCCGTTGTCACGCTTGGCTCAGAGGCAAGAACGTAAAAAAGGAGGAAATAGACGGGCCACGTTTCGCTTGGCCGGCAGCGGCGCAGATACCAGGTCCATCCCGCGCCCGCAAATAGAGTGAACGCGGCGGCAAGCCACAACGGCGTGCTGCCCGTCCAACTGGCCCATAATTCACTGAGCAAACGACCGGTGAATAAACCGCTGATTATGCCCGGCGTATAGGCCAGGACGCTGCTTCTGATTTGAGACAATAGAACCCTACTTACCCTCTAGTCAGAGATAGTACACCAGGGCCGGAGTGGGCAGCAAACGCTATTAGGGTGTCAGGGCCACGATCTACCTGCGCCGCCCGGCAAGTTCAGCCAGCACATCCTCCCAGGTCAGATCATTGGCCACGAGCAGGACGAGGAGGTGGTAGACGAGATCAGCGCTTTCTTCGACGAGCCTTTCATTCCCTTGACTGCATGCGGCAAGGATGACTTCGATCGCTTCCTCGCCAATCTTCTTGGCAATTTCAACCTCATCTTCCAGGAGTTGGCTGGTATAGGACCCGGCACGCGGGTTTTCTTTGCGATCCAGGAGGACCTGGTAGAGACTTTCGATCTCAAATTGATTACTCATTGCGATTATTCTCTTTGCTAGAAGCTAGACCGTTGATCATGAGCCGCGTGTGCGAGATCCGGCGCCGGCTGCCGTCTATTCCGCGTTCAGCCGGCGATAGAAACAGCTGACTTCACCCGTATGGCAGGCGGGTCCTGCCGCTTCCACGAGCAGCAGCAGCGTGTCAGCGTCGCAGTCCACGCGGATTTCATGTACCCTCTGTACGTTTCCGGAGGTGGCCCCCTTATGCCACAGGGTCTGCCGGCTGCGGCTCCAGAAATGCGCCTCCCCTGTGTTCAAGGTTAAGTCCAGCGCTTCCTGATTCATCCAGGCCACCATCAGCACCTGCTTGCTGGCCTGATCTTGGACGACGGCCGTAATCAGGCCCCGGCCGTCATAGCACAGCGGTACGTTCAAAGCCGGTTCAAGATCCATGAGTCCTCTCTTAAAGCTGCCTGCTCAGCCGCCCGATCAATCGTTGACGATGCGCCGCACCGGGATTCCCTGTCCGGCAAGATAATCTTTGACCTCGCCCACTGTAAGCTGCTTGTAATGGAACAGGGAGGCGGCCAGCGCGGCATCGGCGCCGCCGCTGGTGAGCGCTTCCGCAAAATGAGCCAGGGTGCCGGCGCCGCCGGAGGCGATCACGGGGATGGAGACGACATCGGCGACCGCGCGCGTGAGGGGGATATCATACCCCGCCTGCGTTCCATCGCCATCCATGCTGGTCAGCAGAATTTCTCCCGCGCCCATCTTCTCCATCTTGGCCGCCCACTGCAGCGCATCGATGCCTGTTGGTTCGCGGCCGCCGCGCACATAGACTTCCCATTGATTGTCGCCGCCGGGAACGCTGCGCGCATCGATGGCCACGACGACTGCCTGGCTGCCGAATTCCCATGCGCCTTGAGAAACCAGTTCGGGATCGCGCACTGCGGCGGAGTTGATGCTGATCTTGTCCGCCCCTGAGCGCAGAATGGCGCGCATATCGTCCACGGTGCGAATGCCGCCGCCAACGGTGAAGGGGATGAACACCTGGTCGGCCACGGCGCGCGCCATCTGCATCACGGTCTGGCGTGCTTCGTGCGTCGCCGTAATGTCCAGAAACACCAATTCATCCGCCCCGGCGGCATCGTAGACGCGGGCCTGGGCGACAGGATCGCCCGCGTCGCGCAAATTGACGAAGTTAACGCCTTTGACGACACGGCCGTTCTTTACATCCAAACAGGGCACAATTCTTTTTGCCAGCATTTTTCTCTCCGCTTAGCCGTCACGCTCTGCGCTGGGGATGGCCAGTGCCTCGCCCAGATCGATACGGCCGTCGTACAAGGCACGGCCGATGATGACACCGTCGACGCCATAGGGCGCCTGCGCAGCGGCGGCGCGCACATCGTCCAGGGAGGCGACGCCGCCCGAGGCGATTACTTTCATCCCCGTCACCCGCGCGAGTTGGCCTGTCGCTGCACTGTTTACACCGCCAAGCAGCCCATCGCGATCGATATCCGTGTAGACGATTCGTTCAATGCCCAGCGCGCGCATCTGCAAGGCCAATGTTTCCGGCGTTACGCCGGCACCGCTCTGCCAGCCACGCGTGCGCACTTCCCCGTCGCGGGCGTCAATGCCCACGGCGATTCTATCAGCGCCGAAACGCCGCACGAGATCGGCGATCATGTCTGGATCTTCTATCGCCGCCGTGCCCAGAACGACCCTGGAAACGCCGCTGCCTAGGGCGCGGGCGGCATCCTCCATCGTGCGCAGCCCACCCCCAAACTGCACCTTCGCCCCGGCGGAAACAATGGCGGGCAGCGCTTTCCAATTGCGCCGAGCCCCCTTCATCAAATGCGCCGTCGAGATTGACGACATGCAGCCATTCCGCTCCGGCGCTGACCCACTGCTCTGCCATCTGCCCGGGATCGTGCCCAAAAGTGGTTTGCCGCTTGGGATCGCCCTGCTGCAGGCGCACGACGGATCCGCCTCGTAAGTCAATCGCCGGATAGAGTGTGAATTTCACGATAGATCTCCCTAGGCCATGGCCAGGTAGTTTTGCAGCAGCCGCAGGCCGCGCTTCTGGCTCTTTTCCGGATGAAATTGGATGCCGTGTACATTGCCGCGTGAAACGACGGAGGTAAACGGGCCGCCGTACTCTGTGGTCGCCGCCGTATCTTGCGCTTCGGCAGGTACGCAGTAGTAGGAATGCACAAAGTAAGTATGCGACCCGCTTGGGATTCCTTGCAGCAGGGGGTGCGTTTCGTCGTGATCGATCTGGTTCCAGCCCATATGCGGCACCTTCAGCCGATCATCGGCGAGTGCAAAGCGCGTCACCTGGCCGGGAATCAGATTGAGTCCCCCATGGCGTCCCATTTCGTCGCTTTCTGCAAACAGAAACTGCATGCCCAGACAGATGCCCAAGAGGGGGACGCCTCTGGCGGCGGCTTCACAGACGGCCGTGTCCAGCCCGCGTTCGCGCAGCGCATTCATCCCCGCCCCAAAGGCGCCCACGCCCGGCAGCACTAACTTACTGCCCGCGAGAACATCTTGCGGGTCCGAGGTAAGCAGCACTTTGGCGCCGACCGCTTCAAATGCTTTCTGTGCGGAGCGGATGTTGCTCGCCCCGTAGTCAATCATGGTTATCACCTTGTCATTCATTGCCTTCACCGCTGTCACGCTTATGTTAGGGTCCCTTTTGTTGAAGGAATGCCCTGCCGGCGATCATCCTCGGCCAGGGCCATGCGCAGCGCCCGCGCCAGCGCTTTGAACAGGGCTTCCGCCTTATGGTGGTCATTGCGGCCCGTCACAGTGGCATGGAGGGTCAATCGGGCGTGGACGGCCACAGATTCAAAGAAATGCTGCACGAGGTCCGTGGGGAACTGGCCTACAGCGGCGGTCGCCCATTCGGCCTGGAAGACACAGTAGGGACGGCCGCTGAAATCCAGGGCCACGAAGCCCAGCGCTTCATCCATGGGCACGTATGCGCTGCCCACGCGCTGGATTCCGCTGCGGCTGCCCGCCGCCTGGTCTATCGCCTGGCCGAGCACGATGCCCACATCTTCAATCGTATGGTGGGCGTCAATATACAAATCGCCCGCGGCTTTCACCTGCAGATCAAACAGGGCGTGGGCGGCGAGAGCGGCCAGCATATGGTCGAGGAAGCCGATACCCGTGGCCACGTCATAGCGGCCCGATCCGTCGAGATTCAGCTTGATGGCGATATCCGTTTCACTCGTCTTTCGTTCAATCGCGGCAGTTCTTTCTTTCATGCTGCTGTTTCCTATAGTTGCTGCAGCGCGGCAATCAGGCGCTCCGTGTCTTGCGGCCGGCCGGCGCTGATGCGGATACAGTTTTCCAGACCGGGCTTATCAAAATAGCGCACCAGGACGCCCTGCCGCGCCAGATCCTGCTTCAATTTCCCCGCCGGCCGGTCCCTGACCTGGAAGAGGACAAAATTAGATTCGCTGGGGTAGGGTTGCAGGAACTCAAACTTCGCCAATTCAGCCACCATTCTCTCTCTTTCCGCCACGATCAAGCCGACTTTGTCCATCATCCACGATGGGTCCCGCAATGAGGCGATCGCCGCATTGGAGGCGGCTACATTGATGTTGTAGGGCTGTTTGATCTTCTGCAGGTGGGGCAGCAGCCAGAGCGGAAATGCACCGTAGCCGACGCGCAGGCCGGCCAGACCCGCCAGTTTGCTGAATGTGCGCAGGACGATGAGATTGTCATGTTCGGGCACCCAATTCAGACGGGAATGGTGACCGCCCATCTCCGCGAACTCGATATACGCCTCGTCCAGGACGACCATGAGGGGCAGGGCAAGCAGTGAGCGAAGCGCCTCATCGCTGATGACGCCGCCGTCGGGATTATTTGGCGAACAGAGAAAAAGTACTTTCGCGTCCGCATGTTCGGCGGCGGCGCTGCGGATACCTTCCAAATCCAGGGCAAACCCCTGCCGGCGCGGTACGTTGACGATGCGCCCCATGTTTACGGCCGTTGAAAAGGGATACATGCCGAAGGTTGGCGGGCAGTTGATTACCACATCGCCCGGCGAGAGCAGCGCGCGCAGCAGCAGGTCGATCAGTTCATCAGCCCCCATGCCCGCCAGGAGGTTTTCCACGGGAACCTCCACATAGCCGGCCAGCGCTTCGCGCAATGCGCCCGATTCCGGATCCGGGTAGATGTGATACCAGCGGCCCGTGGCAATCGCCTCCAACGCCGCGGGAGAGGGCCCGTACGGGTTTTCATTGGCATCCAGCTTTGTGATTTCCTCCACGCGGCGCCCGAGATTTTGCGAGAGGACCTCGAAGGGCTGGATAGGTGTGTAGGGTTCCATCGCCGCTATATCCGGCCGGACCCAGGATTCCCTGTTCTCAGCCACCAACTAAACCTCCAACTCACGATTCTCTTGCGGCGACTGAATCCGCAAGTTCGCTGCATTCTCGTGCGCAGTCAACGCTTCTGAGCGCGCGATGCGCGCCGCAATAGGGCTCAGCTTGGCAGACGTTAGGGCGTCAAGTTCGATGATGCTGCTGATCTTCACGAAATCCAAGACGTTCAGCGGAGAAGCGAAGCGCGCGGTTCCCCCCGTGGGCATCGTATGGCTCGGGCCGGCCACGTAGTCGCCCAATACTTCAAAAGAACGTTCACCAATGAACAGCCCGCCGGCATTGCGGATGCTGCCCACGCAAGCTTCTTGGAGACTTGTTTCTACGGCCACGCACGTATGTTCAGCCGCATAGTTGCTGGCCAGGCGGCACGCCTCTTGCAGATCGTTGACAAGCACAATGCCCCCGCGAAAGCTCAGGGATTGGGCGATGATGTCCGCCCGGCTGAGCTGTTCCATCTGCCGGGCCGCTTCCACTTGCACCGCTTCCGCCAGCGCCTGGGAAGGGGTGAACAATATCGCCGAGGCGAGCACGTCATGTTCTGCCTGCGCCAGTAAATCGGCGGCGATCCAGGCCGGATCGGCCGAATCGTCAGCGACGACGGCCGTTTCCGTGGGACCATAGACGCCGTCAATACCCACAATGCCGTACACCTGCTGCTTGGCCAGGGTCGTGAAGAGATTGCCCGGACCGACGATCTTGTCGACTCGGGGAATGCTCTCCGTGCCGAAGGTCATCGCCGCCACGGCCAGCGCGCCGCCCACGGCGTAAATGCGCTTGATCCCGGCGATGGCCGCTGCCGCCAGGATGACATCGGCGACACGGCCGTCCGCACGCCCGGGCGGGGTGACCACGATGATTTCCGGCACGCCGGCCACCTGCGCCGGAATGGCCGACATGAGCAGGGAGGAGGGCAGGGGCGCCGTCCCCCCCGGCACATAGACGCCAACGCGCTGTATCGGCGTAAAGCGCTGCCCGATGACGCCGCCCATCTCCGTCGTCGTCCAATTGGGAATAGGTTGGCGCTGGTGGAATTCCCGAATGCGCCCCGCCGCCAGTTCAAGCGCCTCCCGCAAATCGTCCGGGATGCGCGCCAGCGCGTCCGCGATCTCCGCTTCGGGGACATGAAGCTCCGGCAGCCGAACGCCGTCAATGGTCTCCGTCCAGGCGGTGATCGCCTCATCTCCGTCGCGCTGCACAGCGGCCAATAATCTGGCCACGGCCGCTTCCGGCGAAATCTCTTCGCCAAAGACACGACGCAGCCCGGCGCGCGTACTCTCGTTGACGGTGGTTTGGGCAGCGGTATCTCGTTTTAGGATACCGTCTGCTGCTTCAGAGACAGTGTAGATCTTGAGCATCTTATTCCTCCGCAAGCGCTGCCAGCATGGCGCGATAGCGGGCAGGTTCTTCTTCAAAAATGTAGGCGCAGGGGGTGACGATGACGCCGCTGCCACCGATTTGACGAAGCTCGTTCACCGCCTGAAAAATAGCTGCCTTCTGCACAATAATATTGACCGCGAACCAACTGCCATCCGCGTCATGACCATTGCCGGCAACAACGGGCGAAACGGTGGGCCCTTGCAGCCCGCTGATGCTGGTCTGTTCAAACATGCGCCGGGCGATCGCCTGTGGCGATTCGCCGCGCATGTTGGCCGTTATCTGGAAAGAGTTCTGCGCGCGCAAATAGGCTTCTGTGAATTCGAGGATGGTGCGCGCAACTTCGAGGACGGCCGTGCGTGTTTGCAGCGACTCCTTGTTGGCGATAAGCGAGGCTTCTGATTCGAGAATCAAGCCGTCGTCCAGCAGTCGTAGGTGGTTGTCGCGCATGGTTATGCCGGAGGAGACGAGGTCGGCGATGACGTCGGCAAAGCCAATGGCCGGTGCGATTTCCAGGGTGCCCTCCGGCGTGACGATCCGGTAGGGGGCGACGCCGTGTCTTTCCAGCATAGCGACGGTAAGGTTGGGAAACTTGGTGGCGACGCGCAGCGTTCGACCCTCCGCCGCCAAGTCTTTCGCCCAGGCCGCCAAGTCAGCCATTGATTCAATTGGCAGCGCTTCGGGCACGGCAAGATTGAGCGTGCACGGTCCGAAGCCCAGCTGATCGTGCAGGGTGAGGATGCTTTCGCTGCCGAACGCTTTTTCGGCGACGATATCGCTGCCGCTGATGCCAAAATCGACCGTTCCCTGGCGCACGCCGACGACGATATCACCCGGCCGTTGGAAGAGCACAGTCACGCCGCCCAGGTTGGGAATTGTGGCCGCGTATTGGCGGGGATTGGGTCTATAAACGCCTAATCCGCAGTTCTCAAGAAAGTCCAGGGCGCCTTTCTGTAAAATGCCTTTGCTGGGCAGCGCCAGGCGGACATCAGTTCGTGTCATCGTTCCTCCAAAAATAAAAACACCCTCCTCTGTGCCGAGGAGGGTGCTAGAAAGCTCGAAAAATCGGTTGCTTGTACCGCCTCAACCCAGGGTGTGATCAACTGCAGCATGATGGTGCGCATGCTTCGGCACGTGACAGTCAACGAGTGGGGACGCGGTGTTTAACTGTTGCATAACGGCCGAAAGTTTAGCATAGAGCGGCGTCTAGGGCAAGATCAATCGCGTTCGCGCTTGCTGGCGACGATGATCGTTACTTCACTCCCCGGCTGCGCCACGATTTCCAGGCGCATGTCAAAGCCTACAGACTCAAAATGGCGGCGGACGAGATCGAAAGCGGGCGTCGTTGATTCGGAAGCGCCGGCCGGTGAGGGCGTATTTCTTTGACCTGTTATCCGGTAAAGGAATTCGAGAGCGCGGATGGCCGGCGATCCGCCCGTCAAACGGGCCTGGGGGACGATGACGAAACGGCCCTTCTCGCGCAGGAGCCGGTGCATCTCTGCCACGGTCGCCCGATCGGCAATGAACTCAGTTGGAAAAGTAGACAGAATTGAATCAAAACTGCTGCCGGCAAGCGGAAGCTGCTGCGCGTCCGCTTGCAAGAGGTGGATAGGCAGATCATGCGCGCGAGTTCTCTGCCGGGCCAATCGTCCCATTTGTGGTGAAAGATCCGCGCCTGTGACCTTATAACCCGCCTGGCCGAGAACGATCAGCATGTGACCGGGACCATGGGCCAGCTCCAGGACATCCCGGCCACGCAGATAGGGCAGCGCCGCCAGCTGCCACTGCCGCCATTTGCCAAAAGAAACGAGCCAGCTGACAAGGTCATAGGTGGGTGCGAATTGGTGATAGAGCAGGTGAAACCCGAGTTCCACGAGCCGGGTCCAGGAATTCTTGATCGCTGCCATCACTCTATCGCCCGCCTGCGCGTGACCTGCCGCGGCTCGTGCAGACCACGATCGCAGTATTGGCTTGCATTTGTAACTCTTTGCTTCCCATACTATACTGTCTCAAAAGCAAATTCATGAGGAAATGGGAATGACACGAGAAGAAAAAACATTAACCGTTGTGCGCTGTGCGAAGCTTGGCGAAGAGCTGCCTGCCTTGCAGCGACCGCCGTTTCCGGGACCTCTTGGTGAACGAATTTATAATGATATCTCACGCTATGCGTTCCAGTTGTGGAATGAGCAGGCGACTTTGCTGATCAACCATTACGGCCTCAACATGGCCGATCCCCGTGCGCAAGAGTTCATCTTTGAGCAGATGGAGGCCTTCTTCTTCAACGAAGGGGAACAGACTGCCATCAGTGGTGGAGCACCCGCCAAAGGGGCGCCAACGAAATAGCGCCATCGCTGCCCTGACGTCAACGGCCATTGCTTGAGGTGGGCTGAAGCACCGGCAGCAGAGGGTCGATGCGAAACGATAAATGGCGATGCGCAGCGCGCAGGGCTCCTTCGACATCAGCGGCTGCAGGCCCTTTAGCAAAAATGAATCCTAGATAGCCGTCACCTTCCGGCAGAGGCGTGAGCGGATTATCCAATGGGGCCGTGATTTCTATGCCTTCAATGAAGGGGATTTGCAGGGCTTCATGCAGGCCTTTCACCTCGCGCAGCAGACCCGCCCCGGGAATGGGAATCATCATCACGCCGCGGGCATTCGCTAGGTGCAGCAGGTTTTCATAATCTAAACCGCAGGCCTGTCTTAGGATGATTTCTTCCAGAGAAGCGTCTGTGCCGAACTGCAGAATCTGCGAACAAAGACCACCAATCGAACGCCCGGCAACTTCCAGTATCCAGGGACCCTCTTCGTTGAGGCGCAGTTCGGCATGGACCGGGCCGGTGATCAAGCCAATGCGCGCCGCGGCGGCGGCCGTTTGTTCCGCTATCTGTTTCTGCAGATCATCTGGGAGGCGGGAAGGTGTGACGTAGATACTCTCTTCAAAAAATGGCCCTTCGAGCGGATCCGGTTTGTCGAACAGCGCTAGAATTTGCAGACGGCCGTGGGCCAAGATGCCTTCCAAGGCGATCTCCACACCCGGAATATATCGCTCGACAAGCAGGGAAAGCGCAGAATCGGGCAGGGTCCCCTCAACGCGTCTGACAAGCCTTGCCGCGCGGGCAACGGCCGTCTTGAGTTGCTCGGCATTGTCGGCGCGGATGACGCCGCGGCTGCCGTTCAGGCTTCGCGGTTTGACGACGCAGGGAAAGCCAATGGAAGCGGCGCACTCTAGGCCATCTTTGTCCGCCGTCACTTCGCAGAATTGCGGCGAATTGAGCCCGCTGTCGCGCAAGAGCCGGCGAAAGAGGAGTTTATCTCTTGTCGCCCTGGCCGCTTCGGCCGAATTGTGTGTCAAGCCCAGCGCCCCACCGGCTGCGGCGGCAAGCACACTGCCGCTGTCATCGACGGCGAGCACTGCGCGCAGGGCATGTTTTTGATGGTAGGCGCTAATGGTCGCAACAGCTGCTTCGAGCTCCCCAAAATCAACGCCAAATCCGTTTGTCCAGCTCTGATGCAGCGCCTTGGGCATATTGACGGCCTGGACGACCTCAATGCCCAACCGCTCGGCGGCGTTGAGAAAAGCCGCGCTGCGATAGGAGCGCGTTGTTGTAAGCAGAAGCACGCGCGGGTTGTCTTGGCCGGAAGTGTGGGACATTGCCAGGGATTATACAAAAGTAAGCGGCAATCTGAGAACAATAGTGATGCGATTCTCTGATTTCGCTATAATCAAAACCATGAGTTTCATGCCACCTGAGAATGTCCAAGAAGTATTGGCCAACCTGCCCAAGAAACCCGGCGTCTATCTGCATAAGAACGAGCAGGGCACCGTCTTATACGTCGGGAAAGCGATAAATCTGCGAAGTCGCGTCCGTTCCTATTTTCACAGCAACGTGGATTCAATCAAGACGCAGCGTCTGCGGCGCGAAATCGCCGACATTGAAATCATCACCACGGATTCGGAACTGGAAGCGCTGCTCCTTGAAAACACGCTGATCAAGAAGTTTAAGCCGAAATACAACGTGCGCTTGAAGGACGATAAGCGCTATCCTTATATCAAGGTGCATTGGGCGGACGATTTTCCCAAAGTGACTGTAACGCGGCGTATGCTGCGCGATGGCTCCCGCTATTTCGGACCGTACACCTCTGTATGGGCGGTTCACCAGACGCTAGATCTACTGCGCAAAGTTTTCCCTTATCTGACCTGTGATCGCACGATCACTGGGGAAGACAGCCGTGCCTGCCTCTACTACGATATCAAGCTCTGCAACGGACCCTGCATCGGCGCTGTTTCGAAGAAGGATTACCGGGAGATGATCGGCGGCCTGATGGACTTTTTGAACGGCAAATCAGATCACATCATGAAACAGCTTGAGCGGCACATGGACAAGGCGGCCAGTAATCTGCAGTTTGAAAAAGCGGCCGAATATCGCGATCAACTGCGCGCCGTCAACCGCATTGTCTCCAAGCAGAAAGTTATTGCCACCGCCAACACCGACCAGGATGTCATCGCCTTTGCCCGCGAGCAGGGCGACGCCTGTGTTCAGGTCTTCTTCATTCGCCATGGCAAACTGATCGGCCGTGAATACTTCCTGCTCGACGGGACAGAAGGGGAGAGTGACAGCGAAGTCTTACAAGATTTCTTGACGCAGTTTTACGATGAAGCGGCCCATATCCCGAAGGAAGTGCTGCTGCCCAACGAAGTGTCGGAAGCGCTGGTGATTGAGCAGTGGTTGAAACAGAAACGATCGACCAAAGTGACGCTGCAAGTGCCCCGGCGTGGGGTCAAGAGAGAACTGGTGGAGATGGCGGCGTCCAACGCGGTAGACACGCTGGCCACGCTGCGCCAGCAGTGGGCCGCCGATCGTTCCAAGCACGTGGAAGCGATGTCGGAGCTGCAGCAGCACCTCGATCTGCCCGGCCCACCGGCGCGTATTGAGTGCTATGACATCAGCCATACACAGGGAACGCAGACAGTTGGTTCGATGGTCGTATTTGTGCAAGGCGCTCCACGCAAGAGCGACTACCGCCGCTTCAACGTCCACACCGTGGGCAATGACGATTATGGAGCGATGAAGGAAGTTCTGTCGCGTCGTTTTGCCAGATACAAGGACGAGCTGGCCGGTGAGCTCCATGATCCCAGCAAGATAGGCAAATCGAAGAAGGAGACGGCCTGGGCCTTGCTGCCTGATCTGTTGATTGTCGACGGCGGTAAAGGACAGTTGTCCGCCGCGCTGGAAGTGCTTGACTCATTTGAGCTGCGGGATGAGGTGCCCCTGGCCGCTTTGGCCAAGCAAGAAGAGGAAGTCTTTGTGCCTGGCCGTCGCCGATCCATCATGCTTCCCGAACGCTCACAGGGGCTTTATCTCGCACAGAGAGTTCGTGATGAAGCGCACCGTTTCGCCAATGAGGGTCATCGCAAACGGCGCTCGCGCGTGGGCGTGGCCTCAATTCTTGACGGCATCCCTGGTGTAGGGCCCAAACGCCGCCAGACGCTGCTCACTCATTTCGGTTCCCTCGACGACCTGCGCCGGGCGACGGCCGAAGAGATCGGCAGCGTGCCCGGCATCCCTATCGATGTCGCCGAGTCGATTAAATCCCACCTCGCTTAGTGTTCAGATCGACTGGCTCTTGGCCGAAGCGACGAAGGCGCGGACGAGATCGTGATCCTTTTTGCCCGGACTCGCTTCGACACCGCTGGCCACGTCAACTGCGTAGGGTTTCACCGCCTGGATCGCCTCGGCAATATTAACGGCCGTTAGCCCACCGGCGAGCATCATGCCCGGATACTTCCGGGCAATGGTCGCGCTCAGCGCCCAATCACCCGTTTGGCCGCTGCCTCCCCTCAATATGGGATGGAACGTGTCAATCAGCAGACTCGGCAGATGGGGCGGGGGGTCGGGCACGGCGAACCACTCTGCCTCGACCTCTGCTTCGGTAGGCGACGCGGGCCGGATGCCCTTGTAGGCGCGGCCATAGAGTGTAGAGGCGCTGTCGGCGACCAGGAAGGGCACTTCTTCACCGCTGAGCTGCGCTAGATCTAACCGGCATTCAGCGAGCACATCGATGATGTAGGCGGTAGTTTCATTGACGAACACGCCCACGAGAAGCGGGCAGTCGTCGCGTTGGCGCAGCTCCCAGACTATCTGACGCGCTTCTGCGACCGCGATCGAGCGCTTGCTGGGTGGATAGAAGATAAAACCGAGGTAGTCGGCGCCGCAGTCCGCGGCCGCGGCGGCATCCTGGCGATTGGTAATGCCACAGACCTTGACCCTGACCTGGCTCACACCGCTCCTCCAGCGCCGGGCGGCGCAATCCTACCCATCTTGCTGGCCAACCAGGATGCCCGACATTTTTTCCAGAGCTTTCACCAGCGCATGATTCCCTTCGCCGCCAAGTCCTTGATCTTGCAGCGCCCGGTACAGCTGAAAGATGATGCCCGTACCTAGCAAGGGCACACCCAATTTGTCCCCTTCCTCCAACACCAGTCGCACATCTTTTTGCTGCAGATCAATCGTGAAACCCGGTCGCCAATCGCGTGCAATAATCTGTGGCCCGCGATTACTCAAAGCCCAGCTGCCCGCCGCACCCTGGCTCACGGCATCTAGCGTCTTTTGCAGATCGAGGCCGCCCGCCTCGGCGAAAAGAAGGGCCTCGCTCACACCGAGCATGGTCACGACGACCAAGATTTGATTGACCAATTTCACGGTCTGGCCCGCGCCGGTGCCGCCGACATGCGTGATGGACTTGCCCATAGCCTGCAACACGGGCAGAGCGCGTTCGAACTGAGCGGCATCCCCGCCGACCATGATGCTCAAGGTTCCTTTGGCTGCCCCCTCGCTGCCGCCGCTCACCGGGGCATCAAGCATTTCCACCCCTTTCTGTTTGAGGCTTCCGGCAATATAGCGCGTGGTATCGGGGCTGATGGTGCTCATGTCGATAACAAGGCTGCCCTCATTCGCCCCATAAATGACGCCGTTTTCGCGTAAAATGACTTCTTCTACATCCTCTGTGTTGCTCACACAGGTAATAATAATGTCGCTGTGCGCGGCCACGTCTGCCGGGCTGGAGCAGCAGCGCGCGCCCGCCTCGCAAAATGAGTCCATTCGTGAAGGCGTACGATTCCACACATTCACGTCAAACCCTGCTTCCATTAAGTTCTTGGCCATTCCTTGGCCCATGATGCCCAGGCCAATGAAGCCGATACGATTGCTCATTACGCTTCCTCGTTTCGTTTTTCAATAATAGAAATCGACAATGACACGTTCTTCCCTTAAGCTTATACCCAGTGGGGATGACTGCTGCACCCGCGCCAACTGCTGCGGCTTGTACGAGAACATCCTCACCATCTCATTTTAGCGGGAAATGGACAAGTATGGCAAAAGGAACCTATATATCTCTGGAAGGATATCAGCCGCTGCCTGTTGAGGAGATGCAAATTCGTGCGCGAGAATTCTACGAGGCGCTGCGCAAACGGCGTTCGGTGCGCGACTTTTCGGATAGACCTGTGCCCAGAGAAGTGATTGAGTACTGCCTGCAAGCGGCCGGTTCCGCTCCCAACGGGGCCAACTTGCAGCCGTGGCACTTTGTCGTCGTCGGCGATCCCAATCTGAAACGGGCCATACGGAAGGCTGCGGAAGAGGAGGAGCGGGAGTTTTATCGACGCCGGGCGACAGAGGAATGGTTGGCGGCGCTGGCGCCGCTGGGCACCGATGAAAACAAGCCGTTTCTGGAAGCGGCCCCCTATCTAATCGTCATCTTCGCGCAGAGTTACGGCCTGGATGAGAATGGGGGGAAAGTGCGCCATTACTACGTCCAGGAATCCGTGGGCATAGCCACGGGGATGCTGATCACGGCTGTTCACAACGCCGGGTTGGTCAGCCTGACGCATACACCGAGCCCCATGGGCTTCCTCAATGAACTTCTGGATCGCCCGGCGAATGAACGGCCGTTTCTGATCCTCGTCGTCGGGTATCCGGTTGAGGACGTGCAGGTGCCGGCTATCAGTAAGAAAACGCTCTCAGAGATCGCGACCTTTCTTGAATAGACAGGGCGCTGTGCGCGTTCAAGCCTTAGAGGATAGGGCGCTGATTACCGTGTCCAGATCTTTGTCGCCGCGACCGCTCAGGTTGACAACAACTATCTGATCGCGGTTCATTGATGGCGCACGCTTAATCACTTCTGCGACTGCGTGGGCCGATTCCAGGGCAGGGATGATCCCCTCCGTCTGTGACAGGACTTGAAACGCTTCCAGGGCTTCCTCATCCGTGGCATACGTGTAGTATGCGCGCTCTTGATCGCGCAGCAAAGCGTGTTCCGGACCCACGCTTGGATAGTCAAGCCCGGCGCTGATGCTGTGCGTCTCAATGATCTGCCCGTCTTCCGTCTGCATCACGTAGCTTTTCGTGCCGTGCAGCACGCCGATCCGCGCAACATTGAGATCCGCAAATCGGGCAGCGTGTTCGCCGCTGGCGATTCCTCTGCCGCCCGCTTCCACGCCGATGAAATCAACCTTCTCGTCGCCGCGGAAAGCATGGAAGATGCCCATGGCATTGCTGCCCCCGCCGACACAGGCTATGACGGCGTCCGGAAGCCGTCCGCACATTGCCAAGACCTGTTCACGCGCTTCCCGGCCGATTACGCTCTGGAAATCGCGAACCATCATGGGATAGGGGTGCGGTCCCAATACGGAGCCCAGCAGGTAATGTGTATCGTCAACATGGGTCACCCAATCACGAATCGCCTCGTTAATTGCGTCCTTTAGCGTCCGGCTGCCGCTGGAAACAGGCTGTACCGTCGCCCCCAACAGTTTCATGCGGTAGACGTTTGGCTGTTGGCGAGCGATGTCTATCTCCCCCATGTAGACGACGCATTCCAGGCCCAAGAGAGCGCAGGCGGTGGCCGTGCCCACACCATGTTGACCGGCCCCAGTTTCAGCCACGATACGCTGCTTGCCCATCCTCTTTGCCAGCAGCGCCTGGCCAAGCGCATTGTTTATTTTGTGGGCGCCGGTGTGGTTGAGGTCCTCTCGCTTCAGATAGATCTGCGCACCGCCCAACTGTTCCGATAGGCGCCGCGCATAGGTAAGCGGAGAAGGACGGCCGACATACGTTTCCAGCAGATAAGTAAACTCTTCGATGAATGCTGGATCCTGGATCGCCTGATCATACGCCGCGATCAATTCTTCCAGGGCGGGCATCAAAGTTTCAGGCACAAATTGCCCGCCATAAGGGCCGAATTTTCCGTGCTGATCAGGGACGTCTGTTTTCTTGTTTTCGATCATTTGTTGATTTGCACCTTCTCTCTTTGGAAAATCATTATAGCAACTTTTTGTCGTATCAAAAGGGACAGGAGCGGTGAGCGACGAGTAGAACCAGCATCGGCGCGCGCACGTTGCGCGACCAACGCCTCCAGCGACACGCATCCTTAACAATCCCATTCGCTCTTGCCTACACCGGTCGAACTTCCTACAATCTCACCGTTATGGACGAATCAAGAGTTGATGTTGACCAACTGCTGAAGCGTGACCCGCTGGCCTGGACAGCCCTCCTTTCGAGCTTGGAGGGGCTGGAGGATGTCGTCGTCAAGGCCGTAACCAGTAAGCCTATCTTGCGCAAACTGGCTGCGTTTGATGACATGCCGCGAGTGACGCGATACGTCCTTGCGCTTGCCGATCACTCTGATTCAATAACCCTGATCGGCAAAGAGTCCACACTTATCGAGGCTTCCTTCTACCGGGATATTGCCCCCGCAGTTCCCACTATTGCGCCGCGTCCCTATCTTGTGCACCTTGGTGAGGAGCGCGGCTGGATCATCCTCGACGACGTGCCCAATGATGTGAACCCGAGCCAATGGAGTGCCGAGGACGTCGAAGACGTCATCGACGATATGGTCTCTTTGCACGCGACATTCTGGGATCAGCCGCGGATGCGTGAGCAGTTCACTTGGCTGCCCCATCTGATTGATCGTGAACAGAAACCCTACGACTGGTCGCAGCTGCGCAATGAACTGGGGCCGTATTTCGAGGAGGGCCCTTCAGCGATGGTGTCTGATCATGCCCTCCGCCACGTTGGCCGGCTCGCGCCGAAGTTCCTGGAGGCTGCCAACGGCTTGGAGGTGATACGTGCTCTGGGTGGCTGGCCCGGCGTTTTGGGTGAAAGTCATCTTGCAGCGGCTGCTGATTTGTTGGACGATCCGCTGCCGATGCTCGAGCCGCTGCTCCAGCTTCCTCAAACACTGCTGCACGGCGATATGCAAGTTTACCACTGGCACGTGACCTTATTCGATCAGCGGCGACTGCTGGACTGGGCGAACGTGACCTTGGGTCCTGGCATCTACGATCTTGTCTCATTTCAAGAGCGCTTTGATCTGCTCATCTCCGATGATGAAACACGGCCGATTCGTGCTCGCGAGGATTCGCCGATGGCTGAAGAAACGATCGTCGACAGCTATATGTTGGCTATGAAAGCAGCACTCGGCCCACAGTTCGATGCCCGCTCAATGCGTCAGGCGCTCCCCGCCGCCAGATGTTTGCAGGTGATCACCAACTGGTTCCCCTACTTCGCGAGTTGGTTTGACCAGATGCCGGATGTCTACACCTGGCAGCGTATCAACCGCATGCAGAGCAGCGAACTGGCCAGTAAGTCGGTCGGTTCTATGTTGGTCTATCGCCCATTTCTCAAGCGCGTCTTCAGACGTTTTTTGCAGGCGTATCGCCTTCTTTGATCAGCGTGTTAAAGATCCTGAGAATGGCAGCGCCGGCCAGAACTTTTTCGCCCCCGGACCGTATAGCGTATTGGTTGGCAGCCCTTGTGCTGTCATCCATTGAGGACGAAGGTATCTCGGAATGGTAGTTCTAGATGCACTCTCATTCGGCATCGCCATCCTGTTTATCCTGGTGGGTGTTGTAGGCATCATCGTGCCGGTTCTGCCGGGGATGATCCTGGTCTGGCTGTCGGTGCTCGTTTTTGCCTGGCTCTCCGACTTTCAGACTGTCTCATTGTGGGTTCTTGCTGTTGTCACCGGTATAGCGCTTGTTACGGGAACAGCCAGTATCTGGCTCCCTTATCTCGGCGCCAAGAAATCCGGCGCCGCCAAGCGGGCGATATTCCTGGGATTCATTGGCGCGATCATCGGCACCTTTGTCATGCCTCTCGTAGGCACGATTATTGGCTACGGTCTCGGTATTCTCGTCGGCGAGATGTTGAAGCATCGTGATTTCCAGCTAGCTGTCAAGTCAAGTGTTGGCGGCGTGGCGGGCTGGGGTGCTGCTACGATTGTCGAGCTCGCAGGAGCTCTGACGATACTGGTCTTGTTTGTATATGTCGTTCTCTCCGGTTGAGATCAATTCTCTGCGCCGGAAAGATTTGGAGAGAAAATGTCTGTAGATGATTTGCGCAGCGTGGGCTTGATTATTGCTGCCGTAATGACCGTCAGTTTTGTCCTGGCCATGATTCTCCTGGCCTTCGCGGCGCAGCGCTTACGCAAGCTGGACGTGCCGCAAGATGCCGGATTTGGCGAGACGCTGCTGCTTACCCCCCTTGCTCTAGTGCTCTTTATCGACCTGCTGGATTTCGCCCTCGATATACTCGCCGCCCCTTTTACCTGGTTTATCCTCGATCGGTTCGGCTTGAAAGCGCTGCGCAATGTGTTCGCATTTGAAGCATTCCTGCCGTTCACGCAGTTTATTCCGGCCATGACGATCGCCTGGGTAGGGGCACGGCTGCTGGGTCCGTCTTCCGTGCAGATGCCTACTATCCTGGATTAACCGCGACTTCGTTCCAGCCGTTTCAGTTCCTGGTCAACCACATACGTGTCAAACTGCTCGCCGCCGGACAATGCCGCAGGGAAATTGAGCCAACCCTGAACGAGCGTATATTCACCGCGCACATAGAGCGGAATGAGGGGAAAAGATCCGTTCTCGTTGAAAAAACTGCTTTCAACCATGCGGTAAAGCTCTATCCGTTCCTCCGGATCGGGTGTCGTCCGCGCGCGGTGCAGCAGTTCATCTGCTTCAGAGCAGGGGCGTGCCTGGCGATTTTCTCCGTCCGTGCAGTGCAGTAGGTCGCTCAAGTAGTTGTGTGCATCCGGATAATTGGCGGGCCAGGCCAGCTCCCACATGTCGGGGCGTATGTCACTCGAACTTGCCTGCGTTTTGGCCAGGAGCGTTCCGAATTCAACCTGTTCCAGCTGGATCAGCTTTTCATCGCAGCCCAGCTCATCAACCCACATGTCACGGAGGAGTTCCGCCTGCAGCAGGGAAAGGTCGGCCGTGCTCACCAGCATCGTGACCGGAGGCAAAAGCTTGCAGCTGCGAATGCTGCTGGCGTCCATCTGCAGGATGGCATAATCAGGGCTGTAGCCGACGCCGACTTCGTCGACCGCTGGTGCGCCGAACACGCCCGGAGGTTGGAGATGCCGCAGTCCAAGCGCACGCCCGTCGAACATGCCGGCAACCAAGTTCGAACGATCAATGGCCGCGCTGAACGCACGACGCACCGCCGCCTCTTGGAAGACAGGGCTTTGGAAATTGAAGCCAAGATAGAAAACGGTCTGGTTCGTGAGCAGACGGGCCTTCTCCGCGGACGCCGCCAAGAAATCTTCTCTCTCATTCACAGGGAGAGGGCTCAGATCTAGTTCCCTTGCCTGCCACGCTGCAAACATTTCTTCTTCATCAAGTTCGAACGCCAAATTGATGACTTCAATATTGCCCTCTGACTTCACCGGCCAGGAAGCGTTGCCCAACAGGACCAGCTGCGTATCTTGAATGGAATCCCTGAGGGGAACAAAGGGCCCGCTGATGACGATGTTTTCTGGCGACTGCCACCCATTTGCAATATCGCCGGCGGCATCGCGCCACTCGTCCCCGTACTCCTCAACTAGCTCCCGGGGTACCGGACGAAACTGCGGCAGCGTGGTAATCGTGAGGAAGTCGCTTCCCGCTTCTCTCAAGGATATCTGGAGCGTCCGATCGTCGATCGCAGTGACGCCAAGCAGGAGCGAGTCCTCTTCAGTTGGTTCGGGCAGTGTGTAGAGCGCTTCACACCCTTCGATGACGAAAAGTAGGAAGGCATCCGGTACGCCGCTTTCCTGCGAGCAGGCCCGCTGAAATGCATACACTAGGTCGTGGGCGTCAACCGGCCGGTAGATCTCCGGGGTTCTACTGTCATTCATAGGCTCGATTGGTTTCACCCAGTATACGTCGTCGCGCAGCAGGAATGTCCATGTACGGCCGTCGCCGCTGATCCGCCAGGACGAGGCCAGCTCCGGTTCTGCGCGCTGCGTTTCATGATTGAAATTCGTCAACCCGGCAAAGAGACTTTCCGCGAGATCGAGACCCGCTTTGTTTGTTGTTTTCTGTGGATCCAGATTGGGGAGCGAGACCTCGTAGCCGATATCCAACGCTGCGGGTTCCGGAGCGCTCACCGGCGGGGGAGCGGTCGGCGTTACCGTTGGCAATAGTTCCGTCAGCCGCGTGATCACGATCTGTTCCTCGCCTAACTGCACTATCTCAGTGACCACGACCATTTCGGGCTCCACCGGCCGGCAGGAAGCTGTCAGGAGGAGGAGAAGAAGCGGTACTATCAAGGTCCATTTGCGGCAGCCGCCCATTGAAAGCAGTTTCATAGTTGGCCATGCTAGCCCAGGCTGTTGCCACCGACAACTATTTGTCGCCCTGCCTTAGAATGTACAGCGCAAGATTGGGCGAGTTGCGATAGATTCCGCCAGCGAGTAAACTAAGAATACCCCGCCAAATAGAACATGGAGCGAAGGTTGTGACTGAACGCGTTCTAGTGATTGACGAGTCGAAAGAAACTCGCGATTTCCTGGTCGAATATGTATTGGAACCCAAGGGGTTTCAGGTGATCACCGCTTCAAACGGCTTGATGGGTCTGGAAATGGCCGTGGCGGAACAGCCGGATCTGATGATTACCGATCAGCATCTGCCACAGTTGACAGGGCTGGAACTATTGCAGAAGTTGAAAGAGCGCAATATCAAGTTGCCGACCATCCTCATGACCGGCCAGGGGACCGAAGAAACAGCCGTTTCCGCTTTTCGGCTGGGGATCCGCGACTACATCATAAAGCCAATCGATGCCCAGGAGCTGAGTGACTCAATCGACAATGCGCTTCGCGAAAGTCGATTGCAGCGCGAGCACGATGTCTTGGTCAAGCAGCTCATGGACAGCAACTCGCAGCTGCAGCGGCGCGCCCAAGAGCTAAACGTGCTCTACGAGGTCGGTAAATCCGTTTCTTCTTCACTTGAATTGGAGCGGGTCTTGCAGCGTGTTGTTGAAGCAGCTGTCTATGTAGTTGGCGCCGAGGAAGGTTCGCTGATGCTGCTTGATCCGGATCGTGGGGAGCTCTATATTCGTGCGTCGAAGAATCTTGACTCTGAAGCCCAGACCGTGCGCAAGCGTGTAACAGACAGCCTGGCCGGGCAGGTGCTGCAGTCCAAGCAGGCGATCGCCATCGGTGGCGATTCGTCGATGGAGCGCACGCACACCGCGCTGCTGGTGAAGTCCCTCATCTATGTTCCCCTGATCCTTGAGGAGCAGGCGATCGGCGTCTTGGGCGTGATGAACTATGTCCACCAGCGCGCCTTCGAGAATGACGATACAAGGGCGCTGGCCGCGCTGGCAGGCTATGCCACTATCGCCATCAGCAATGCCAACTTGTTCCACAGCACAGATCGTGAGCGAAACATATTGAGCGCCATGGTCAATCAGAATCGGGATCCCATCCTGCTGATCGACGAAAATGACCATGTCATGGTAATCAACAAATCTGCCGGGGACCTATTCAACATTGCGGTTACAGAAGCCGGCGGCAAGCCCATCACGGAGCTGAGCGACCATCAAGGCGTGATCGAGTTCATTACGGACACGCGTGGTCCGTCCACGGCACGAGAACGCGAAATCATCGATCTCGCCGGCCAAAATTTCCAGGGGCGCTTGATTGTGATTGAGGGTGGTAGTCGCTACGTACGCCTGCGCCGCGTAAGCTATGCCTGATCGGCGGGACCTAACTCTTTGGCCCCATTCCCAACCAGAAGTGGCCGGGCAGCACGGTCTTTGCCGGCTGAATCTTGACTCTGCCTACTTTCGTTTCATTCTCTAGCAGACGGCTGTTAACCAGGCAGAGTTCCGGGAAGCGGCCGTATTTCTCTCGATAATGTTCAGAAGCTCTGCGCACTTTCTCTTCGAGGCTCCGCTGTTTGTCCGTATCAAGCCACATCATTCCAATCTTCATATCTGTCAAATGCTCCTCTGCACTAGAAAAACAGCACTATCACAAAACCAGCAAGCGACGATGGGCGCTGTCGCACCTGCCCACTACCAGGCGAAGGGCTTCCCTTGCGGCTAGCCGGCAGCGACTGGTATCTGTTCGATCTTTGGTTTCCATGCTGCGCCCTGTTCCTGCCCCCCTTCAAGGGGACTAACTGCCTGCTCCGCAGGCTTCGCCAGCAAGATGGCTTTCTGACGATACATGTCGATTAGCTGCTGGTGTAGATCATAGTCGTCAATGAAGGAGCCCTGGAGCCTCTGCTTAACCGCGCCGCGCCGCAGCAAGAAATCACCTTCACCAAGCAGCTGCTCCGCTTCTGTGGCCTGTCGCTGCGTCTGATCACTATGGGCGATGCGTGCATCCGCTCGACCGATCAGCCTCGTCGTAAACTCCCTCGCCAATTGATCGCCTATGGACGGCGTGTTGGCAGATTGGGCGCTGACCGCAAGGTAGACACCTGAACCGGGTCCGTTTTGAGCGATGCGCAGAATGGGTTCGGCACACTGGCGACCGCCTCGCCCAATAACCGTGTCCAGCTGGTCGATCAACAGGATCAAGGGCGGCTTCGAGAACGCATGCCTTTCTCGATAAGCGATTTCCTGGTCTACAAATGCCAAAAGTTCCACGATCTCCGTGTGGCGTACAGCAACATCACAAAGCGTATGCGGAAGATAATTGAGGGGCTGCCAGGCAGCCGCCTGCGCGCGGCGCCTATCTTCGTTGCTGGCAGCGGGACATATCGCCGCCAATTGCGCCTCACTTTGCCGGCTGCCAATGGCCACGGATGCCGCAATCGCGCGCAGCATCACCGTCTTCCCCGAGTCATGGCCGCCCGTAACCAAAATATGAGCGGTGCCGCCTGCACCAAACCTGTGGAAAACCGTGTTCCCATCTTCAGCGAGACCCAGGGCCGCTGTGGCGTTGGGGAAACTCTCGTGCCTGGCCAAAAGATCCAGGAGTGGAACGGCCACGTCTTCTACCTTGGGAATATCTAGCGGACGGCCGCCACCACCGGCACGCAGGCGAAGTTTCTGGAAGCTTACTGCCGCGGCAACGTCGCGCGTCAGGGCAAGCAGCTGCTGGAAACTCTTCTCAGCCAGATCGCGCATCGCAAAAGCAAGCGAACCCGGCGCGGATCCACTGGTCATGTCCTTCACCTGCCCGCCCTGGCCTGCCAAAGCGCCCTCGCTTTCCGCCGGCTGAAGCTGCCAACTAGGTTCCACCCCCGTCGCAGTGTTGTTTCTTTCAGGATTCAGTACCATCATTCTGTCCTTGCAAGAACAAATGTTCTAATTCTTAAGCCAAAAAAGAGACGGCCGTTGCGCCGTCTCCCTTGCAAACTTCGTTCTCTAAGCCGGCTGGCTCAGGGTCAAAATCAGTCTTCCCTGGACTCTAACATTCTCAGGTTCAACAAGAATAGGTTCCATGGATGGGTTTCTTGGCTGCAGGCGAACCATTCCCCGTTCCGGTTCTCGGTAGAAGCGCTTCAGCGTCGTGCCCTCACTCTCCACCCACGCGGCGACCACATCCCCATCTTTCGCCGTTTCCTGCGCCTGCAATATGACAATATCGCCATCGCTAATCATATCGTCGATCATGGAGAAACCATCGACACGCAGGGCAAACATCTCTTCTCTGTTCCCGTGCAGCATGGCTGCACTGATCTCCACGTAATCTTCTTCGTCATAGACACTAAAGCTGTCACTTGTGACATCTATCGGTTCACCGGCGACAATATTGCCTAGAATCGGAATACGCGCGAAGTTGCTCAGCTGATTAGCTACAGCCCCTGACGCCTTTCCGGTGAACTCCGCGGCGATTCCCATCAAATCATAGGCGAGATCTGTCAGCCGCAGCCCACGGGAAACCGTGCGGTCTCGTTCCAGCAATCCCTTTTCAGTCAAACGGTTGAGGTTATAATTGACGACAGAAGTAGAACTGATACCCAAAGCCCCACCAATCTCACGGATCGTGGGTGGCCGGCTTTCGAGCGCCAGGCTGTCATGAATATAACGCAGCATATTTTGCTGCCTGTTGGATAATTTCACATCTTCGATCATCGAATCAGCTCCTTCTGAATACCGTCTACATCAGCGCTGGGAGATAGCGTGCGCGCTAAAAACCGCTCATTTGTTCTGGATTATACACGAACAAGTGTTCTTAGTCAAGGCGCGAAAATAAGGAGGGTGCGTTCAGATTTGGTGTATGAACCAGACCAGGGCAGTTTCTCACCCTGGTTGCCTCACTCGAGCTTTACACCAAAAATAATCGCACCCAAATAAGGACTCGGCGAAGGGCGGCTGCCCGGGCAAACGGCATTGATATGTTCTGTATGGGAAAATGAGGCACGCGCATGAAGAGATTCGACAAGGCCATTGAAGCGGCGGAACTAAACGATTTGCTGCCAGACAGCGATCTCAGTCCTCATCGACTGCCGGTTCTATCTCGATAATGTTAATCGCGGGCAAAGCGACTACGAGCGTGAACACATTTCCACGGCGCAGTATGCTCATCTCGATCTTGATCTCTGCGCCCCCCTGTCACCGGGCAGCGGGCGACATCCCCTTCCTTCTCAGGAAGCCATGGCGCAGCTTTTCGGCCGCTTGGGAATTTCCACTACGAAGCAGGTCGTCGTCTATGACGGCGCGAACGGCATTGCCGCAACCCGTTTGTGGTGGATGCTGCAGCTCATGGGTCATAAGCATGCTGCCGTGCTGGACGGCGGTCTGCCCGCCTGGAAGGCGGCCGGTTTTCCTGTCGCCTCCGGGATCGAAAGGAACAGCCCCGAGGAATTCACCGCCAGATTCAGGCCGGAACTGTTGGTTTCAATGCATGAGGTGCCTTCCGCGCGGCTGCTTATTGATTCGCGCTCTCCGGAGCGCTATCAGGGTGAGTTCGAACCGATTGACCCGATTGCGGGTCACATTCCCGGCGCAAGCAACCGCTTTCACCTGTCCAATTACAGCGAAGGGCGTCTTCTGCCTGCCGCCGTCTTGCGGGAGCAGTTTGAGCAGCTGCTTGGCGACGTCCCTGCCGAGGAGGCTGTCTTCTATTGCGGTTCTGGTGTGACGGCCTGCAACAACCTGCTGGCGCTGGCTCATGCAGGGCTGGGTGAAGGCAAAATGTATGCCGGTTCTTGGAGCGAATGGTGCGCCTATGAGGACAACGGAGTCTCGGTAGGCAATGAGCAGGGCTAAACCCCTTTGACGACGGCTCGACAATGAATCAGGTTTGTCATCCAACAGGGCGGTTGCTATAATTTCCGTTGAAACATGCCTCACTTCATTTGGGATCTGTTTTCTTCTGTTTTGCCGACGTAGCTCAGATGGTAGAGCACAGTACTCGTAATACTGGGGTCATCGGTTCGATTCCGATCGTCGGCTCTCAACGATAAGGCCCTGGCATTGTGCCAGGGCCTTTGTTATGTAAATAGGCTGCTGCTTCTTTTCTCCATAATCAGGGGAGGTGTCTCGTCAAATGCTGGACAATAAACCAATAGTTTTCGGTGTTGCCGGGGGGACCGCATCCGGAAAGACGACAGTGGCCCAAACCATCTTGGACGCCGTTGGTGCTTCAAAAGTCGCCTACTTACCGCACGACGCCTATTACAAGGATCGTCCAGACTTGACTTTCGATGAGCGCGCTCAGCTCAATTATGATCACCCCAATTCATTGGAATCAAGACTGCTGGTCAAACACATCAAGCAGCTCCTCGCGGCAGATTCGGTCCAGGTGCCGGTCTATGACTTTACGCAGCACCGTCGCACTGCTGAGACCGTGACCGTAGAACCAAGTCCTATTGTTTTGGTTGACGGCATCCTCATATTTACGAAACGTCGCCTGCGTGAGTTAATGGATATCAAAGTGTTCGTCGACACCGATCCTGACGTCCGTTTTATTCGCCGCTTGAAGCGCGATATGGAAGAGCGCGATCGTACCCTTAATTCGGTGGTCTCCCAGTACCTTGACACCGTCCGGCCGATGCACCTTAAGTTTGTGGAACCCAGCAAGCGCTTCGCCGACGTCATCATTCCTGGAGGGGGGCTGAATCAAGTGGCTATTGACATGGTCGTCGCCCAGCTCAATGCAATGCTTCATTTACATGAGGCATGATGCGCCATACTGAGCAGCCGTAGCGATCACGCCTTTCATGCCGCCCGCAACATACGCGCACATCATCAATCCTGTATCTGTCAGTAAGAGCTCAGATCTTTATGTTGCCCAACCAATCACCTTTGAATCGATGCGCCGGGCAAGCGTCTACGCTGAGTTTGAACTAGACATCACGCTCTACTCTGCCCAGTACTTGCCGGACAAAGCGATCATCCCCTCTTATTTCATACAGACGCCGGACCTGCAGCGTTCCGTCCTGGACGTCGCTGAGTTTGGGGCTGCCCGCAAGCTTCCGCTGCTTGCCGATGTCCTTGATCGCCTCTACGAGGTGTCGCGGGCCGATTATTTCATCTATACCAACGTGGATATCGCCCTGCAGCCGCATTTCTATCTGGCCGTTGATGCCTTTGTCCAGGCCGGCTATGACAGCTTCGTTATCAACCGGCGCACGATTTCCGCAGAGTATGCGGCCGTTTCCGACCTGGAGAAGATGTTTGCCGAGCGCGGCACGCCCCATCGCGGCTGGGACTGTTTCGTTTTTCCACGCAGCTACTACCCGCATTTCCAGTTGTATAACATCTGTATTGGCGCCAGCCGTGTCGGTCTGGCCCTTCTTGCCAACCTGGTCGCCTTTTCCCACCAATTCAGAGAATTTGACGATGCCCACCTAACATTCCATATTGGTGACGAGCGCAGTTGGCGAAAACCGGCGTACCGCGGGTATGGTGAACACAACACGGCCGAATTGATGCGCATCCTGGCGGCTCTAGAGGCTCAATGCGGACCTTTTCCGCCTCAATCCATCCCGGGCTCTTTCCTTGCGCGCAAGCGCAGATTTGGGCGGCTCTACGAAGCTTGGGCGCGCACTGTCTATCTGCCGGCAGGCTTGTCGCGGTTGATCAACCGGCTTTCCAGGCGAACGTGATCAGCCCACGCAAACAGCCTCACTTGCAGCTGCCGCCTATTTGTCCTCCCCAGAAGGAGCGGTGATTACCATCTTCCGCTGACGATTATGCGACTCTTGTTCTTGACTTCAAGGCTGCCCTATCCTCCTGACCGAGGAGATCGCGTACGTACGTTCCAATTCCTACGCGATTTTTCTCGGGAGCATGAAGTTACCCTGGTTTCCTTCATCGCCGCCGAGAAAGAGCGCCTGCTTGCCGCTGAACTTGCCGGCTATTGCCGGGAGATTCATCTGTTAAAGCGCCCGCCCTGGAAATCGGCTTTGGGCGCCCTCTTCAATGCCTGGAGAGATCTACCCTTGCAGGCGCTCTACTATCGATCACGGGAGATGGAAAACATGTTGGCGGGTTTGCTGGCAGCGGGACAATTCGACGCTGCCTATGTCCATCTCTTCCGTATGGCCCCTTATCTGCAGGAAGAAAAAGCGCTGTATCGCATCCTTGACCTAACGGATCTGATTTCCCTTGAGGTGCAGTCTTCCTTGCCGTTTCAAAGCGCTCTGTGGCGATCAATCTACAGGATAGAGGGCCCCAGAATTGCTGACTACGAGCGCAGGAGCGCTTCCGCCTATGATGAGGTCTGGTTCATTAGCGCCCGTGATCGCCGTCTATTCACGGCTGCGGGCGTGTCGGCCAACACCCAGGTTGTTTCCAATGGCACCGCCGGCGCTTATCTTCAACAAGATCGCGTGCCAGTCAGCCGGAACAGGCTGCTCTTCCTTGGTAATCTGCGGGTTAAGCACAATGTGGATGCGCTTGTCTACCTGGTTCAGGATATTTTCCCCCTCATTTTGGAAGGAGCGCCTGACTGCGAACTGGAGATTGTGGGTGCCGGTGAAAATGCCGCGCTCAAGAGACTGGAAAGCAGACCCAATGTGCACGTAAGGGGATACGTCGCCGATCTTGCCCCGGTTTTTGCCGCGAGCGCAGTCGCTGTGGCGCCGCTCCGATTTTCGGCCGGCGTGCAAAACAAGGTTGTCGAGGCGATGGCCGCGGGCCTGCCAGTCGTAACCTCCGGCAACGTGGCCGCCGGCCTAGGAGCTGACTCCGCAGGTGATCTCTTGGTAGCGGATGACGCCCCGTCATTCGCCGCTGCGGTTTTGCAGCTTCTAAATGACAAGGAGTTGAGGAGGCGCTTGGGAACATCAGGCCGGCTGTTTGTTGAGCGTAATCACGCTTCGAAGACGGCCGTAGACCGGCTGCGCCAAATTGAAAAACGACGCCCTTGATCCGGCGCAGCCGTGCGCTGTGGCGAGAGAGAGCAGTTCTGCTATGCTAGTACACGGGTCAACAAACCGAGGTGTTGTTGAAGGTGTGCACGAATGAGTACCAAGCTTTCGCGGTTCTGTAGCGGTATCATTGAGGCTGGCTGGCTGGCTGCGCTGATCAGCGTCCCCCTCTTCTTCAATATCCATTCAGAACGCGTCTTCGAACCGGACAAGGTAGCGATTCTGCGTTCTATCGCTGTTCTGATCTTCATGGCTTGGATCGTGCGCTTCATCGATCGCCGCGGCTGGCAGCAGTGGGCAAGAGTTCGCTGGCAGCACGAAGCGTCCATATGGCGTATCCCTTTCCTGATCCCCATCCTTGCCTTGATCGCCGTCTATGCTGTTTCCACGCTGTTCTCCATCACGCCGCGCATTAGCTGGAGCGGCTCCTACCAGCGACTGCAGGGTACGTACACAACGCTCGCCTACCTTGTCATCTTTCTCGCCGCCGCCTCCACAATTCGCGATCGTTTGCAGATCAGCCGCATTCCGACGGCCGTGATCATAACCAGTATTCCGGTTGCCTTCTACGGGCTGATTCAACACTATGGCCTCGATCCCCTTCCCTGGGGTGGGGATGTGACCGTGCGTGTTGCCGGCCATCTTGGCAACGCGATCTTCATCGCCGCCTACCTCATCATGGCCGTGCCTCTGACGGTGGGCCGCATCATTGATGCCTTCACAAACATTCTTGGCGACAAGGAAATATCCTATGCTGATGTGGCAAGATCCGCTGTTTACGTATTTGCCCTGGCGATTCAGCTTCTGGCCATCTATTGGTCGGGCAGCCGCGGCCCACTGCTTGGTTTGGCGGCCGGCCTATTCTCATTTTTTCTCGTCCTCCTTGTTTCATTGCGCAGCATGGCCGCGGACGGTGCTTCGTTCACTTGGCGCGATGGCCTGCTTGCGTTCGCCTTGGTTGTGCCCCCGCTGGCTGCCTTGCTCTTCAGCGGCTTGATCGGTCAGGCAGCCTCAGCCGCGGTTTCCTTTGCGGTCTTTCTTGGCAGCATGCTGCTTTCAATTGGCCTGATCCTTCTTTTCATTGTCCTGCGGCGGGGGTGGAAGTGGCTCTGGTTGAGTTGGCTGCTGCTGACGATTTTTGCGGCTGCCTGGATGTTCTTATTCAATCTCCCGCAAACAACGCAGACTCGCCTGGCAGAGCTTCCTGGTGCCGGTTCCATTCTTGCGGAGCAGCTGGACTGGAAGGAACTGCCCAATGTAGGTGCATACGGCCGCATGGCCGATCCGACGCAAACGACCGGGCGGCAAAAAAGCAACCGCGTGCGCGTCTTAATCTGGGAGGGGGTTCTCGACCTGATCACGCCCCACGCTCCCCTTTCCTTTCCCGATGGCGCAGTCGATTCATTCAATTTCTGGCGTCCCTTGATTGGTTATGGACCGGAGTCGATGTACGTTGCCTACAATCGTTTCTACCCCCCGGAACTGGCGGTCGTTGAGGCGCGCAACGCTTCTCCCGATCGGGCGCACAATGAAACATTTGATGCACTCGTCATAACGGGGTTGGCCGGCTTTCTCGCCTGGCAGGCCCTGTACGTGAGCGTATTCTACTATGGCTTCACCTATCTTGGCGTCGTGCATACGCGGCGGGACGGCATCATCCTGATCGGCAGTTGGGTAGGGGGCGCGCTACTCGGCGCCCTGTTGAGTTTTACGCTGTTCGATCCCATCTATCTGGGAGTAGCTGTACCCATCGGCACCGTTCTTGGTCTCATTTTCTATCTCTTCTATTACGCTCTCCATGCGCGACCACAGCGCAAGGGGGAAGCTGGACTGATCACCAGGTCAGCATTTGACGGAAATCAGCTGCTGGTCAATGCGCTGCTGGCCGCCGTGCTTGCCCACTACATTGAAGTGCATTTAGGAATCGCCATCGCTGCTACCCGGCTGGAGTTTTTTCTTTTTGTCGCCCTCATTTTTGTGATCGCCTACAAACTACCCCAGATGCCGCGCCTGGAGGGGCAAACGATGCCAAAGAGTAAGGGGAAGAATCAGGTCGTTCCCCTGCGTGAAAACGGACTTTGGGGCCCTCTCCTGAGCTGGGCTTTTCTGATCGCGTTGATGATTGGTACCCAGGGATATGATTTTACGAGTTATGTCTTGCCGCCGGATAAACTGATTGAAACGGGAGCCGATCTGCTCGCCGGCGATATCTTCCGGCAGACTCTTTTTGTCAATGCACAGCGTGGCTTCCAGGACATGCCGTTTGTCTTCCTGACGCTTGTTCTAAGCTGGGTATTTGCGGTTGTAATTGTTCTCAGCGAAATGATCCGGCACGAACTCATCAAGTTCGATGCCCAGGCATTTTCTGAGATGAGCAGCACGCGCTGGCAGGCAGCGTCTATCGGCTTTCTCGTGCTGGGCGTTGCCGGCCTTGGACAACGCTTCTTGGGTATTTTTTCTCCCGCGTCATCGGTTTCGTTTGCGGGAAGTTTGATGCTCTTGGGGGGCGTCATCTGCCTCTATGTTGCCTGGCTCATGTTCCGCCGGAAATCAGAGGGGCGCAGTGCAGCCGCGGCCGTGGCTGCGGCCGGCCTGCTCCTGGCCATGCCCATCATGGTCGCTGGTTCAGGGCCTGCCGGGCTGCTCCTGGCGCTGATTTGTCTGCTTCTACTGTTCCTTATTTGGGATAAGTCGCTGCGGCTTTTCTTGCTGCCGCCGCTGCTGCTGGGCGGCCTCTCATTCGTTATCGGCTTGCTCTACACCTATCTGCAGGCTGTTCTGCTGCGGGAGGCGCTCCTTTACCTTGTCTTCTTCCAGAGCATCGAGCCTATCTCCCGGTTGTTTGCTCTCTTCTTTCGTCCAGGTGGCGCGGTGTCAAGTATTGCCGAAGCGCGCGTCCTTGAATCCCTACAAGCGATGCGCTTTCTCACTTCTTACTACCTATTCCTCTTCTCAATGCTTTTCTTGGCCGGCTATGCGCTGGCCTACAAATCGATGGCGGCGGCTCGTTCATGGGGCAGGGCGGCCGCCCTGGCTGCGGCCGCCCTGTCGGTCGTGTTGGCCGGTTTCCTCGTATCGTCGACGAATATGCGAGCGGTGCAGGCGGACATGGTCTTTAAGCGCGCACGGCCGTTCGATGAGCAAGCATCACAGACAGGGGATCCTAACGCGTGGGACGCGGCCATCGCCATTTACAAGGAGGCGCTCGAAATAGCCCCTCTCGAGGATTATTACTACCTGTTCCTGGGCCGCGCCCTGCTGGAGCGCGCCGGCCTGGCGGAGACGCGTGATGAACAACTCGCGCTACTCAAAGAAGCTGAACGGCGCCTGGTGGAGGCGCGTGAGCTGAACCCGCTCAATACGGATCACTCGGCGAATCTGGCGCGCATGAATGCCCGCTGGGCTGTTACCAGCGGCGATGCCGGCGAACAAAGCGAGCGGCTCGCTCTAGCCGAAGCCTATTATCAGGATGCATTGGCCATCAGCCCGCAAAACTCGCTTATTCGCAATGAACTGGCCCGCCTCACCTTTGACCTCAAGCGCAGCTGTGACCAGGCCGTGGCCATTTATGAGCAGTCGCTGCAAGTAGATCCCTACTTTGTGGACAGTTACTTCGGTTTTGCAGATGTATTGGCTGCCTGTGCTGAAGCCCAGGCTGGGTCGGCAGCAGCCGATGAGCTGTATCAAACGGCGGCGCAGATTCTGGAGAGAGGGCTCAGCCTGGATCCTGAGCGGACGCGTGCCTGGATTCAAGCTGGCCAAATAAATCAGCGTCTTGCTCGCCCTGATCGGGCGCTGGAAGCTTTTGAACAAGCCAGAGATCTGAGCGACCAGACAGGGATTCCCACCTGGAACCTCGATTTTCTGGAAGCGGATGTGTACCGCGAAATCGGCGAGCTGGCCACGGCCCGCGCCCTCGCTGAACAGGCGCTGCAGACGGCACCGCCGGAGATCGCTGCCCAGATTGAGTCGTTCCTGGCCACGCTGGAATAGACGATCTGAATTCGACCACCTGAGAGTGAACACGGTCTAATATGCTTGTCTTCTTTGCTATTTTCCTGGTTGCCCTGGCGGCAACGGCCGTGGGGACGCCCCAAATCAGACGAATCGCCATGCGCACGGGATTTGTGGATGAACCGGCCGGCCACAAACAGCATGAGCAGCCGACACCGCTGCTCGGGGGATTGGCTATCGTGGCCGGCATGCTGCTCGCCCTGGCCCTGGCATCTTATTTGATCTATGGCTGGCTGCCGCGTGCCGTCACGGGCGTCCTTCTGGCCTGTGCCTTAGTTGCCGTCATCGGGTTGATAGATGACCGGCTGGCGCTGCCGGCCTGGGTCAAGCTGTTGGGCCAGCTTGCGGCCACGATCCTGCTCATCACGTTCGGGATATATGTGCAGCTGCCGCTGCCGGAACCGCTTAACTATCTGATCACGTTTCTCTGGTTGGCGGGCATAAGCAACGCAATCAATTTTTTGGATAATATGGATGGCCTCAGCGTCGGCGTTAGCGCAGTCGCCGCCGCCTTTATTCTTTTGCTGGCTGCGGTGCAAGAACAGTTCCTGGTCGCTGCCATGGCGGCCGCGCTGCTGGGCGGGTGTTTGGGCTTCCTGCGCTACAATTTCTTCCCGGCTGAGATCTATATGGGCGATGCCGGCTCTCTTTTTCTGGGGTTCATGCTCGCCATCTTGGCCATGCAGCTGCGCTTCCCTCAAAACAGCAGCTATGTCACCTGGATGGTGCCTGTATTGATTCTAGGGCTGCCCATATTCGATATGGCCCTTGTCGTCTTCTCCCGTCTGCGCAGAGGCGTCAGCCCCAATACCCCAGGCCAAGATCACAGCAGTCACCGCTTGGTCAGTCGTGGATTCTCGCCGCGGGAAGCGGTTCTGATTCTCTACCTGATTGCCGGCACATTCGGTCTGACGGCCGTCTTTGTCGCCCAGGCGACACTCTTAGAAGGATATGTTATCGGCCTATCCATAGCGCTGCTTGCCCTAATCATTATCTGGCGTCTTGATCGCTTGCCTGTCAACGAGGAAACCGGCTGAGTTGTGGCGTCATAGCGGCTGCTCAGAGATCTAATGCAGCTCTCCATCTTCCCGGTGCTCGTCGCTGCTTCTCGCTTGTACTGCCTCAGGGAGGTTCTCGTCTAGCACGTTGCCGCGGGTCAACCCCCAGACGAACAGCAGAGTAACAAGCAAGGATACGATCAACGGCACCCACAGCGGCGTCGCTGCCGCCGCGAGTTCTTCCTCCATGCGTGCGAATTGTGATGCGTAAACAAGAATGTAAGGCATAGTGTCCTAGCTCCTGGCCCGGAAAATGACGTGTACCTGTTTTGACAGGATGTTATCCCACTCGTTGGAGCCAGGCAAAATGGTCTTGAAAGAAGGACCATATGTTCTATCGACACATCCATGAGCGCATGGTACTATGGTACCCCATAGCTATCGTGTGTACAGTTATTAGTAAAACTAGTCAAGGAAGGAGGCTAGATGGGAGTACGCACCCTTATAAGTGAGCAGGTCGACGCACTTAGTTTAGGTGTCACGAGCTATGAGGTTCAGGCAAGAGCAGTCTATGACGAAGCACAGCGTGCCGCTGCTTTGATCCCCACAAGAGAATTTGAAGATGTATTCACCACCGCTCCTGAGATGGAGTATCATCACCGTTATGTCCAGTCAATCCTGACCTGGGTATGGTATGAGGTGAACGAAAACGGTGTCTCTTTAGACCATCTTCCCGATGTTTTGCAGAGGTTCTACACGGCCTGTGAAGAACCATTCGCCAGATATTGGATGTAGTGGCCCTGGATGGCCCGCAGCGTGATTGGGACCCTTATTGGGTTGACGCCAGGGTATGGTACAGCTACTACGCGGTGTTGATCGGTTTCTGTTCCGACCGTCTTCCGCGTCGTAGGATTACAGGTTTTCCTACGGCCAGTCGCTCAAGTGCATCTGCGGTTTCCCGGCATAGATCACACTGAAAAAAGATACGTTCCGGCTCTTCAATCATTAAGATCAGCCCGCCACATTGAGGATGTTTGAAGGCTGTTTCTGTCACTCGAGTTGGGTCCGCTTTCGTAGTCATTTTGATCAGCTACTGTAGGTCAAAGGATGCTTAAGACCGCCCGCGCCGCGGGTCCCTTGGCGCGATCCTGGCTGCCCAGGCAACTTTAGCCCCATACCTGCCACTGGTCAAATCAGCTGGATCAGGCCGTCGCCGATCCAGTTTCCAGACGCCACCCTTTCAAAGCCGTCACAGGTTCACAGAGTGGGAAAGAACAATAGCCACCCAGATCAGATACCGAGGTGGCTATTTACCTATTTTTCTGTCAGGACCGGCGCATCGCCGGTCGCCGACTTTCGGCAGGGCGTACGGTCGTACGCGAGGCGGAGAGGGCGGGATTCGAACCCGCGACCCCTTGCGGAGTACACGATTTCCAATCGTGCGCACTAGACCAACTATGCGACCTCTCCAGCGTCATGAATTATAGCAACCGCTGAATATGCCGCCAACAACGCGCAATATCTGCTTAAGAATGGTTTACTCGCTGCGGGCTAAATCGTCATCAGGGAACTGGCTTCCGCGCCGACGAGCACCCGTCTTCCGCAGCCTGATCTTTGAAGTGACAGGACCGCTCAATGCGAGCGGCCCTTTTCATCTTGCTAGGCCTGTTCGCCTATCTTAACGTTCACTGTTTGCAGTTCTCCGCCCCTGACAATCGCCACCGGGATTTTCTCATCGACTTCCGCCTGGGCAAGCTCTGCCATCAGGTCTTTATGACGCCTGATCGCCCTCGAACCAAGTTTGACGATCGTATCACCGATAGTGATGCCCGCCTGATCAGCGGGGCTCTCCGGCTCAACGGAGACAACGAGCAGACCGCTTCTCTGGCCCAGTTCCTGCCCGATCTTCTCTTGCAGTTTCACGACCTGCGTGCTGACACCCAAGTAGGCACGGCGCACACGGCCGTGCTGCAGTAGCTGATTGGCGATGCTCTCCAATATATGGACCGGCAGGGTCACACTCGCGCCATGCATCAGCGCTGAAGAGTTCATTCCAACCAACTTGCCATCCGCGGCGACCAGCGGTCCCCCGGAAAAACCCGGATACATCAAGACATCCGTACGCACAAAAGGATTCCCGCCGCCGCCGCTTTCGGGGCTGCCAGGGCTGCTGCCCACGGCGCTTACCATTCCCAGCGCCGCCTGAACGAAATTACCCGGCCGGGCCAGCGCTGCCGCCAAAGTGCCGACGCGAATCTCTTTCTCCGCAGCAGCAGTAAGCGTCGACAGGTCGGAAGACTCAATCTTCAATAGGGCGATATCCGCTGCGGGATCGCGGCCCACCAATTGTCCCTGGACCACCTCTCCATTCGCCAGTCCAACGCGTAGATCGTTGTCTCGTTTTACAACATGATTGGCGGTCATGATAAGGCCATCCTCAGACCAGGCAAATCCTGTGGCCGGAAAGCGACGGCGGGCTTCAATGCGCACGACAGCCGCACCGGCCGCCTCAACCAGATTGGCGAAATCGTGGGATAGTTCACTAAGTGTGGTCAATGCGTTCTCCTTGTGGTGTGAGCCAGGCCCAGAGCCCAGCCACCGCTAAGTAACAAGACTCCTATCAGGGTAACGCAGCCGACACTCACCCACATCCGCAAAAACGGCAGGCGACCACCTGGAAATATGGCTAGGGTGAAGGCAGTTAAAGAACGAGAAAGCCAAGCTTGGTGGCTACGACGACGGCCTCGGTGCGGCTCTGGGCATTAAATTTGTTTAGCAGGGCATTGACGTGAAATTTGACGGTGTGCTCGCTGATACCCAGTTCAGCCGCGATGGCACGATTGGTTAATCCTTCCGCCAAGAGCTGCAGCACGTCCAGCTCCCGCGGCGTTGGCGCAATATCACCATCTTGCAGCAGTTGAAGCATCGAGGGCAGCAGGGGGCCGCTTACCGACGGATCGAAGGCAACGAGCCCCTGCACGGCCGACTGCATAGCTGCCAGCAGCCCGCCCAGGTTGATCTCCCGTGACAATACCGCCTTGCTGCCCGCGCCCCACGCTTCGGCGGCCTGATCCACATCGGCCACAAGGGAAACGACGGGCAGTTGGATGTCCTGGAAATCGCCTCTATCGAAGCTGCCCGATTGCCAGCCCATATCCCAGAGGATGAGATCGGCCGCCGCCATCGGCGCGTCCACTTCACCAGTTGTGAGGAAAATTGCCGGACTTGTTACGTAGGCGATCTGGCACTCCTCCCTTTCCCCTAGGCGTGCAGCCAAATTGGAGCGGACCAGCGGATCAGCGGCAACGATCAATAGGCGAATCACGGAATCCATGAAACGAGCTTAACACCGTTCCCTTAACAAGCTGTTAGATCAAGGTTTTGAAAGTCGGATCTGGTAGGACATGGGACGAAAATCGAATTCGGCCACACGAATCGCGTACATACCCTCGTCCAGCAAGGTGTAGGTGTCAAGCGATTCAGCCTCTCCTTCGCCGGTGTCGTCAATCGTCAGCATTCTTGATCCCTCAGGATCATATACTTCGATATAGGGATCGCTGCCGCTGTCAGGCGTGATCGAAAAGCTGACACTCTCACCGCTGAGGGCATTGAAGAACCAGAAGTGATCCGTGTCCGCAGCCAGCGTATCGCTGAGTGAGTTACCTACAAGAATCTGCCCGCGAAATATGAAACTGTAAGACTCTGCGTCCATGAACATGACCGCATAATCTGTTTCCGCCCCTTGCACGCTGCTAATCAAGAGGTTGTATATGCCCGGCTCGGCGATTGTGCGGTTCAAGATCGTTTCCACCTCACCGCCGGCGGCAGAATTCTTCGCGTTGACCAACATCGTGCCGTTGGCGTCTTGCAAGGAGAGGACGATGTTGGCCGTCGACCCCGGGGCCACTGTCAGCGTAATCGCGTCCCCGCCGACTAAATCCAGCTTCCAACGGTCCGTTTCACCGGCGCCCAAACTATCAATCACCAGATCCTCGATTTCAAGGGATCCCTTATCGACGGTGAGCGAACTTGAGGGTGTGGCTGATGGGCCCGCTGTCACCGTCATTGTCGCCGTCGCCTGGTCGCTGTTTCCATCTGGCGTACCCGTGGGCGTCAGCCCGGAACCGGGAACCGAGGTGCCTTGGATTGTGACCGTGGGCACAAGATTTCCGCCCGGCGCCGTGGCCGAGGTTGTGGGCGTGAGCGTGGTCGCCGTCTCGGCCGGGTCAACCGTGGCCGTGATTGCTTCAGAACTGATCGTCGCCGTCGCCGCGCTCTCTGGCGTCAATGACGGAAGCGCGGTTGGCGGCGCTGCCGGTTCGGCCGTCGCCGGCGGCTGCAGAGGCGTAGTCGTCGGCTGCGTCTGGGCGATTTCGGTCGCATCTGTTGGCACGGGAAGATCAAGCGCACCCCCGTTCTGGATGCGAACCAATGGATGGGGATCCAGGACGCGATCGGTGGAAAGATACCAGATCGTTTGTTCCTGTTCATTGCCCGCGCAGCCAACGGGTCCCTCAAATCTCAGCCAGCGCCCTTCCACCGTGATTTGCTGCCCTTCGTCAAGTAGGGCACGCAGTTGTTCGTCCATGCCGGCGGCATTGGCCAGCAGGCCATCCGCCTCAAGCCCCCAAGTTGCCGGCGATGGATAGGCCGCCCCCTCGCAGGCACGCCGCGGAAGGCGCTGGAAGCGTCCGCTCAGCTGCAGCGTTGCGCCCACGTAGAAGTCTGGGTTCGCTGCTAAGTTGGCCAACGTAATGGGAATTGGAGCTGCGGTGGTGACGCGTTGGGCAGGAATTATTTGAGGGAATGGTGTTGGCGTGGGTTGATCAGCTGTATCGGCCGGGCGACAGGCTGCCGCAAGCACGACGAGCAAGAGGGCGATCAATAGACTTGTCTTCGCCTTCGGAAACCGTCTGTCACGGGGGTCTGTACGCTGCACCGTCATCGCTACCTAGTTTACCAGATTCATCGGGCAGAGATAGAAATTCGCGTGGATGGGTGCGCGGCGGGTGGACACTCGCCCAGCTGTTGACTTGGCTATAGGAGTTGGCGATCCATCGCCGCGGCGATGGGCCCCACTTGGGCATAGAAGGCCGGCAGCATCGCCAGCGGCAGCGATTGATGCCCGTCCGAAAGCGCAGTCTGCGGATCAGGGTGGAACTCAACCAACAGCCCATCAGCACCGGCGGCCACGGCCGCGCGAGCGACGGGGATAACCAAGTCCATCCGCCCCGTGGCGTGGCTGGGGTCGGCGATTACAGGGTAAGGACGCTCTCTCTTCGCCAGTGCAATGGCGTTGCTGTCCAATGTGTTGCGCGTTGCCGGATCAAACGTGCGTATGCCGCGTTCGCAAAGCATGATGCGATCGTTCCCCCGGCTGCGCACATGATCGGCGGCGGCAAACCACTCGGCCGTCGTAGCCATATAACCCCGCTTGAGAAGGACGGGTTTCTGTAGTTCGCCGACGGCCCAGAGCAAAGGGTAGTGCTGCATGTTCCGGCTGCCTATCTGCACGATATCTGCCAACTCGGCCACCACGGGTACCTGTTCAACAGCGAGTGCTTCTGTAATTACGAGGAGATCGAACTCGTCAGCCACGGCGCGCAGGATTTCCAGACCGGGACGGCCGAGTCCCTGGAAACTGCTGGGCGAGGTACGCGGTTTGTAGGCGCCCCCACGGAGGCAGCGACCTCCCGCCCTGGCAATCGCTTCCGCCGCCCTTCTGGTTTGTTCATAACTCTCCACGGAACAGGGCCCGGCCATCATGATCACCTGCTGCCCGCCAACCTGAATGCCCGATCCCAAGTCGAGCGGTGTGGTACTGCTGAGCAGAAATCGGGCGGCATCATTAACTTGTTTCTGGGACTTCATAGTGGAACGAACCTCGAATAATGGGATTATAAATGTATTTGTGACAATGCAAATACATTATAAGATCTCTTTCATTGCCCGCTGCGGGCGGGACGGATGGCTCCTATTGCTGCACTCTCGATACACTCACCCTCATCGACTATTGGCTGGCCTGACACTCACCTTCCTTTTCTTGGTTTCCTGCACATCTGGGGAAGTCCCCGAGAAACCTGTAAGTGTGGGGCAGGATGCGCATGCCGTCGCGTCCACGGCTGCGCCGGTAGTGGAAGCGACCGTCCCGCGGCGCACGCCGATCAGCCCGCCTCGTGCACCGACTTCGATCCCCACATCGACGGCAATTAGATTGGAAGCACTGGCTCCAATGATTTTTACGGCCGATGACGCACGGATTCGCTATACCGGCCGCTTCGATTTTCAAGATCCCAAGGAGCCCGCTTTCGACTGGTCGGCTGTGGCCATTGAGTTCGCGTTCTATGGTACGTCACTCACTCTCTTTCTGGAGGACGGGCATAATCTCTACAATGTCACCGTTGATGGGCATACAGAGACGCTGGAAACGGAACTGGGTCAGGAAAGCTACGTCGTCGCCAACGATTTGCAGCCGGGTAGGCACCACTTCCGGCTCGTGAAGCGCACCGAAGCCTACGTCGGCGCCGCCGTCTTCAAAGGGGGACAGATCACGGGGGAGCTGCTTGAACCGGCTGCGCAAGAACAGCCGCGGTCCCTCGAATTCATTGGTGACTCGATCACAACCGGGTATGGGAATGAAGGGGAATCACCCGAGTGCTGGTTCACACCGCAGACCCAGAACGCTGCGTTGAGCTACGCGGCCTTGACCGCCGATGCGCTGCAGGCCGATTATGCCTTGGTTGCGCTCTCTGGGCTGGGTGTCATCAGGAATCTGCGGGCAGAGGAGGCTGCGTCTCCGGAAACCGCCATTGATTTTGTGGAGCGGACGCTCGGCCTGAATCCTTTCATCACCTGGCCCGCCGGCGAACGGGTGCCTGATGCCGTTATCATCAATCTAGGCACCAATGACTACTCATCGCTTCCTTTTCCGGAGGAGGAAGCCTTCATCGATGCCTATCTCGACTTGCTGGAGCGCTTGCGTGATCGCTATCCGCAGGCATCCCTATTTGCCGTAGCCGGCCCGCTTATGTCGCAGCCGGCGCCGCGCGTCATCGAGACCGCCGTGGATCGTTTTCGCAGGGCAAGTGGGGACGAGGATGTATACTTTCAACTCGTCGTGGACGACCTTGAGCGCTCGGCGAAAGATTTCGGCTGTGACTGGCACCCGAACGAAAACGGGCACCGCAAAATCGCTGCCCAACTTATTCCGCCTATTGCTGAGCGGCTCGGTTGGTGATGGGCTTGTGGGTGGGTTGTTGGTTAGCGCAAGGGATTCAGTATAATTCCCCCCATGAATGAAACCGGCAGCGGCAGCGGCGCCGCAATTTGGATCGACGCCATGCGCCCGCGCACGCTGCCGTTGGCTATCGCCAGCATCCTCATGGGCAGCGCCCTGGCTGCCTCACGATCTCCCTTCAGCTGGACAATCACTATCCTGGCCATAACGACGGCCGTGCTCCTGCAGATCCTCTCCAATCTGGCCAATGATTATGGTGACTCACAGCATGGCGCAGACAGCGTGCAGAGAGAAGGCCCGCTGCGCGCGGTACAGAGCGGGGCGGTGAGTTCGCGCGCGATGCTGCTCGCCTCCGGCATCACGGCTCTCCTTGCCATGATCTCCGGTCTTGCCTTGCTTTGGGTCGCTTTCGGTTCGGAGGGGCGGCAGTTCTTCGTCCTCTTTGTTCTGCTTGGTCTGGCGGCAATCCTGGCGGCCGTCGGCTACACGGCCGGTTTCCGCCCCTATGGGTATGCCGGTCTGGGCGATCTCGCGGTGCTGATCTTCTTTGGTTGGGCCGCCGTCATGGGCACTTACTTCTTGCAGACGATGCGCCTTGATTGGGACATTTTCTTGCCGGCCACCAGCTGCGGGCTGCTGGCCGTTGCCGCCCTCAATATCAACAACATACGTGACCGCCGCTCCGACAGCCTGGCCGGGAAGAACACGGTTCCCGTGCGCTTTGGTCTGCATGCGGCCCGTCTCTATCACTGGTTTCTAATCGTCGCCGCCATTCTATTGGCCGCACTCTATGTCATCCTCAACTACACATCACCTTGGCAGTTCCTCTTCGTGGTCACGATCCCTTTCTTGCTGCGCAACGGCATCCTCGTCTGGCGCACCGCAGACCCGCTGCAGTTGAACCCTCTGTTGAAGCAGATGTCAATTTCCACGCTGCTGTTTGTCCTCTTCTTTAGCGCGGGTCAGGTCCTGTAGGATCAGGTTTTTTTGCAGCATCGCCGCGGCCTTCCTCCAGCGCGAGGCCGCGGTTAGTCCGCGCCTTCGTCGAATAAGAAATGGGAGATGGCCGCTGCAAACTGATCTGGTTTCTCGAAATGAACGTTGTGGCCCGCTGCTTCTACCACCTTCAGCGTCGCTCGCGGAAACTTAGCGCTCATTCGTTCGTTGATGCGCACGAATTTCTGGTCCAATTCGCCGCAAAGGAGCAGTATTGGCTTGTCAATCAGCGCCAGAGACTCCCAGAGTGATGGCTGAGAACCCGTTCCCATACCGCGCAAGCTGTTGGCCAAGCCCCCGGCATGATTTTCCAGTCGCTGCTTTCGCAGTGCTGCGCGCCGCTGCTCAGGAACGGTCGCTTGCGTCGAGAAGAGGGGGATCGCTTCCCAATAATCAGTGAAAGCCTCTAGGCCGTTCTTCTCGATGCGCCGCGCCAATTCGTAATCGCTCTTCCGGCGCTGTTCCCGTTCATCAGCGCCGGCCAGGCCCGGCGAACTGCTTTCCAGGATAAGCTGTTGGAAAGCGTGTGGATAGCGATGGGCCAGGTAGAGCGCCAGCCGGCCGCCCATGGAGTAGCCCAGCAGCGAAGGAGCGTGGAGGCCGAGCCGGGCGATCAGGGCCATCACATCCTCCGCCGCCCGTTGCATCGCATAACGCGCCGCCGCTTCCGGGCTTGCGCTGCGACCGTGGCCAAGTAGATCGAGGGCAACGATGTCCAGCTTTTCGTCCAGGGTGTCGATCAGACCGGCCCACGAGCGGCTCGAGCCGCCGAAACCATGCAGCAGGATCAGCGGCGGGCCTGCTCCCTGGCGCTGGTAGAAGTACTCGACGTCGTTGATGGCAATCGCCGGCATTTCCTAATCCGTGTGCTCCCTGGCGGAAGCGCCGGCTATTAAGTCCGCGATGGCGCGCCGCCGAATCTTGCCCGAGCTTGTCTTGGGCATGGCGTCGATTTTCACAATCTGGCGCGGTACTTTGTAACCGGCCAGGCTCAAACGGCAAAATGAAATCAGCTCTTCTGGTGATAGCGTGTATTTTTCGCCGACTACAACGGCCGCGGCCACACGCTGTCCCCATTCCCGATCGGCAACGCCAACGACGCACGCTTCGGTCACGGCGGGGTGGGATCGCAGCACCGCTTCAACCTCAGCCGGATAGACATTCTCCCCGCCGCTGATAAGGATGTCGTCCCGCCGCTGAATCACCCAAAGATCGCCATCCTCGTCGATCATGCCCACGTCGCCCGTATGCAGCCACCCATCTCGCAGCGCCCGCGCCGTGCTCTCCTCATCACCGTCGTAACCCGTCATGACCGTAGGGCCGCTGACCAAGATTTCGCCAACTTCGTTCTCGGCCAACAGACGGCCGCCCTCCGCGGCGATGGCTACACGGGTGAACAAGAGCGGCTTTCCGGCTGAACCGGGCTTTAGGTCCACCTCCGGCGGCGTCATCGTCGCCACCTGCGAGGCTGCTTCCGTCAGGCCGTAGGTCACACTCACCGGGAGCCCAATTTCCCGGCATTCCGCCAGGAGGTCTGCCGGGGGCGCCGCCCCGCCCAACAGCACGTGACGCAGCGACAGCGGCCAACCTTTCCAAGAACGATGGTCGAGCAGGCGGCGCAGCATCGTGGGTACGAGCGAAATGATTGATATCTCATTCTCATCGAAACTTCCGTCAATCTTCACCGGGTCGAACCCGTCATGCAGCTCGACGGCCGTGCCGTAGAGACAGGAACGCAGCAGGATGGCAAGCCCGCCTACGTGATAAAACGGTAGGCAGCAGAGCCAGCGATCGGCGGGCAAGACGCCCAACCGGTATCCGGAAGCGACAGCGCTGTAGAAATGATTGGCGAAGGAAAGGCTCGCCCCTTTCGGGCGGCCGCTGGTACCGGATGTGAACACGATTGCCTGCAGCGCCTCGATGTCAAAGGGTGGGTGGGTCTTGTTCTTTCCCGCTGGAGTCTCTTGGAGAAGCCGGGCGAATGGAATAAGCTGCAGACCCTCGCTCTCAATCTCCAGGGCCTGCGCCGTTGATGCTTCATCAAAAACGAGTGCCGAGCAGTGGGCGCCCTGCAGCTGCCATTGGATCTCGCTTGCCGACAGGCGCCTATTGATAGGAACCAAGACCGCGCCCATACGTGCCAGGGCATGGACCAGGCAGACGAAGGGGAGGCCATTTGCGGACAGCACCGCGACACGCGCGCCATTTTTCGCATAGGCCTGTAGGTTCTGGGCGGCTGTCTCTGTCAGGGCATTGAGCTGCCCATAACTCCACTGCCTACGGTCAATGATCAAGGCCGCAGCATGTGGGGTGGCACGCGCGCGTGCCGCCAGCCAATCCTCGTTGAAGGCGCCCATCATTCTATGGACGCCAGGGATACCGCCCGAAATTGGGATCCCGCTTTTCGACGCCTGTTGTTTTTCCTGCGCTGCCCTCTTGCGCCTTAGAGTAGCCAGTGTCAGTTTGCTCTTTTGCTATCTGCCAATCGGTCATCCTGGTTATTTCCTATATGTCGACTCTATTCAGGCTGACAAGCTGCCCGGTGCCGGCTTCAGGCGGCCAATTCTTGCTTGACAAGCCAGTCAATCTCGCCCCGTAAGCGGTGGTCCTCTTCGGCGCTGCTTTGCATCTCAATCAGGCGGGCGCCTCCTGTTCGGCCAGCCGCTCCCATCAGGGTCCGCAGATCAGCAGCATTTGCCGGGTTTTCATAGGCCAGGCCATATGCTGCGGCCAACCCTGAGAGATCGAGGGAATGGGGCACTTGAAACAGTTCCTGGAACGGGGGCTCGAACTCGGCAATCGGTAGCCGCCGGAATATCCCACCGCCATTGTTGTTCAACACGACAAAAGTCACAGTGGTGAAGCCCGCTTCTTTCAAGGCAAACAGCCCGTTGCTGTCGTGATAGAATGTGATATCGCCGGTCAAGACGGTAACTGGCTTCTTGAAGCCGGCGGCCAGCCCCAGGCCGGTTGACACGTTACCGTCAATGCCGCTGGCGCCGCGATTGGCAAAGACCTGGAGTGACTTTTTGAGCGGGCGTGCGTATTGGTCGACATGACGGACCGGCAGGCTGTTGCCGGCCAGCAGAAGGCTGTCCTTCGGCAGCAGGTTCACGAGTTCAGCGACGATCGCGCCGTCAAACTCTCTCCCCTGCATAGCCTCGTCTATCGCTGCCCAGGTGCGCGTTTCCATTTGCAGCCACGCTGCCAGCCAGCTGCTCTGGCGCCGGCCATGCAGTCGATCGGCAGCGGACAAACAAAGGTCGATGGGATCAAGCTGCAAGAAATAGTTCGTGCGATGATTGCCGTCTGCCCAGACGCCGCTTTCGCGAATCTGAATGTGCTGCGCGGTGTCACAGCCGGCCAAGTAGCCGTTGAGACGACTGGAAACAGGCGCGGCGCCGAAGTGCAGGATGAGCTCTGGCCGGGGGAGTCTGTCCGCGTTCTGCAGGAACGTTTCGTAGGCGCCGCAAATGGGGGCGCCTTCGATGTGTGGTCCGAACCTCACGCCCGACAAGGCGTCAGCCAGAACCGGATAACCGCACTGGATGCCCAGCTGCGCGACCGCGTGCGCGAAATCTCCCGACGGAGAGCGCGGACCACAGATGATCAAGCCTCTTTCGTTTTGATCCAGCAGCGCCAGGAGTTCGTTGAGCTGCCTCGGCGACGGCCGAATTGTGCCCCTCTCGATGCGCGTGAACGGCCGTCTGGACTCACCGTCGTCCGCTCGATGCCGCGCCCGCCACTCCCGGCTGTCCGCGGGCTCCAAAGGCCTGCGAAATGGGAAGTTAAGGTGCACAGGCCCCTTGCGAAACCCATCGGCCACGGCCAGTGCCCTGGCTGCCATTGTGCGCAGATTACGCAGGGCGATATCCGGCGGACTGTCTTCCGGCAGGCCCGCGTCCACCGCCCACAACACGTGGTCGCCAAACATTTTCACCTGGTCTATGGTTTGATTGGCGCCGCTGTGCCTCAGCTCCGGGGGCCGGTCGGCCGTCATCACTAGCAGCGGCACTTGAGACATATATGCCTCAATAATCGCCGGGTAGAAGTTCGCCGCCGCTGTGCCCGATGTGCACAACAAGGCCACCGGTCGATCCCCCGCCAGCGCCAGGCCGAGCCCAAAGAAAGCGGCGCTTCGTTCATCCAAGTGCCGGTGTATGGCAATACGCGGGTGGTTGAAAAAGGCGAGCGTCAAGGGCGTGCTGCGCGATCCCGGCGCGATACAAACGTCTCGCAAGCCGCCACGAGCCAATTCGTCGACAAACAGATCTGCCCAGGTGGCAGAGGGATTTTCTTGCGTTGGAGCGGGGGAAATCTTTTTCATGGGAGCGGTGAATCCTTCATTATGGGTCGGGAATCGGATTCAGACCCAACGCCTGCAGCATCGGCCTGAATTTCAGGTCAGTTTCTGCCCATTCGACCGCCGCCTTCGATTCCGGCACGATTCCTGCCCCGGAGTAGCACCAGGCCCGCCGTTCCTGGACGACCGCCGAGCGAATAGCGACCACAAATTCGCCGTCCATGTGGCTGTCCAGCCAACCGACAGGGGCCGCATACCAACCGCGCGGCACCGGCTCCTGCTCGCGGATGAAGGACAAAGCGAGATTCCGCGGCGAACCGCCCATAGCGGGAGTGGGATGCAGCAGGCGCACCAGAGGCAAAATGCCCGACGGCTTGTCCAAGATGCCGGACACCGGCGTCAGCAGATGCTGGATATAGCTCAACTGGTAGGTCTCCGGAACGGATGGGAAAGTCAATTCTGACGTGATGGGATCGAGCCGTCTCTGAATCGCTCGCACTACCAGATCATGCTCCAGGCGATCCTTGGCGCTGTTCATGAGTTCTTGTGCCAGAGCCGCATCTTCGACCGCGGTCTTTCCCCGGGAAACTGAGCCGGCGAGAGCCATCGTCAGAAGCCGCCGGCCCTCAAGGGCCGCGAGCAGCTCAGGTGTCGCGCCATAGAAAGCGTGATATGGACGTGGCTCAAAAAGAAAACGTGTACAGTCCTGATATCTTTGATTTAAGAAACGCAGCGCGGCACAGATGTCGACACGGGCGCTGGATCTGATTTCACTGACCCGCGCCAGAACGACTTTCTTCAGCGCTGTTGTGCGCATCTCTTGGACAGCGCGTTCTACCAAATCGGCCCACGCTGACGGAGACATTGGATAACGTATTTCATATCCGCCCTGCACTGCGCTGCTTCCGCCCGCAGGTGCGGTCGCCAGCAGGGTTTCATAGCGGGCTTGCAGCGCACGCTGCAGCTGCACGCTTAGATCGGCAAGGTCTTCTGTTTCGCTAACCAGTGTATTGATTGTCAGCCAGCCGGCCTCACCATCCTGTACAAGCTGGTAATGGGGTAGAACGAAATGCGCTGGATGAAAAGCGGTCCAAATGTTCTCCGCCGCGAAATCGTCCCGAAATGAAAAGCCGCCAAACAAGCGCGGCAGGATCGGCGCCGCGTGTTCGCCCAGGATCTTCGCGCTGTCGAAGAGGGAGGCGGCCTTCTGTTCGATTTCCAGGAAGCGATTTTCGCCCCAGGCCATGAGCTGCACAGCCGTGCCAAAGCCGGCGTACAAGACGTCACTGCCCCCCTTTTGCCAGAAGAAGCGTGGATTTCCCCGCGCCTGAGCCAGGAAGTTGTCGGCCGATATGCCGGGGGCAAGAATGCTGTAGCTAACCAGGTGGCCCGTCACGGGCTTTCTTGCCGATGCCTCATCCGTCACGGACGACCACGCCCTGGCTGTCGCGCCCTCATTCCTGCTCATAACCGACACTCTTTAGCAAGACCGGCAGGAGAGAATCCAGGATCCGCTGTGGTTCCGGCTCGCCGCTGTTGACCCAACGGATGACGACATTGTAGATCGCCCCCATCCAGGCGATGGAGACGACCTCCGTATCCACGGGCTGAATATCACCAATTTCGACCGAGTCATCGAGGTAGCTTTGAATAAGGTAGGCGAAACGATCGTTTACTTCGCTGCGTTTCTCTTCGAAGGTGGACCCCAGTCCGGCGGCTTGTACAAGCAGGATTTTCGCCGGCCGTCGATAGCGACCAAAGGTGTCCAATATCGTAATCATAGCCACCTGAACGCGCCGCATACCTATCTCTTCGTCTTGAATCGCCTCCACCACGCGCCGCTCCAAGAGATCGGCAAACTGGTCGACCAAAGCCAGAAAGAGACGCTCCTTATTGGGAAAGTGAAAATAGATGGCGCCCTTGGACGTGTGCGAAGCATCAACAATTTCATCCAGGCGCGTGCTGTAAAAACCCTTACGCGAGAAGATGTCCAGGGCCGCGTCTAGTATCTTGCCTTTGGTGCTGTGCGGGTCATTTTCCATGGCTGATCATAATTGAGACCGACTGGTCAGTCTATTCACTATCATAGCATTTTGAGGGGGAATGGCCACTGCCGGCTCACACGGAATTTAGTTAAGGGGGAGCCGGCCTGAGGCCGCAGAAGCCGCGCTGTCTTGCGGGCAAAGGGGCCGGATCTTGATGGGCGCGCCGGTGGAATTATTGCTGGTCATTGTTTTGTTTCTTAGTGCCAGGTGCGACTATATTGAATAAAATACGGTTCGCGCTACCCTATCGTAGCAGAGATTGATCAATCATGAACACCAAGTGACCATGCGCGCCCTATTCTTCTTCTTCCTAATGGCGACCCTGTTGGGCTGCCGGCCCCAGCCGCAGCGTATGGCTGTGGCCGTCGTGGTGGCGCCACGATCCGTCCCTACTGAGGCTTCCACAAACGAGCCGCCGCCCCCAGAGTCTTCTCCCACGGCAGTGCGAGCACTTGCCTCGCCAACAGCGGGACCGGTTCTCCAAAGTTACCCGGCTGCGCCTACGCGGGTTGTTCAAGAAGCGGCTTACCCGGCCGAGAACAGATCGGCGCAGACGGAGGCGGTGTGGGGATACAAGATCGTCAATGAGTATCCTCACGATACCTCGGCCTATACGCAAGGGCTGGTCATTGAAGCGGACCAACGGACTCTCTTGGAAGGGACTGGGCGAGCCGCCTCGCTGCGTCGTGTGGACCTGGAGAGCGGTGTCGTTAGGCAGTTGCTGCCCTTGTCCGAGAGCTATTTTGGTGAAGGAATCACCCTTTTCGACGATAGGATCATCCAACTTACGTGGAAGTCCCAGGTAGGTTTTGTCTATGATAAGGATACCTTCGAACTGCTTGGTGAATTCACCTACCCGCATCAAGGGTGGGGGATCACCCATGATGGCCAGACGCTGATCGTCAGTGACGGTACGGACATCATTCGTTTTTGGGACCCTGAATCCTTCGAGGAAGTGCGGCGTATTCAAGTGAGCAGCCTCGCCGGACCCGTGACCAGCCTCAATGAGCTGGAATATGTCGATGGCGAAATCTGGGCCAATATCTGGCACTCCGATCTTATCGCGCGTATCGATCCGGCCGAAGGCCGTGTCCTGGGCTGGATAGACCTGACCGACATCTTGAGTCCTGATTTGCAGATGGGCGGAGAGGCAGTCCTTAACGGCATCGCCTATGATTCAGAGAGCGGCCGTCTTTTTGTCACCGGCAAACTGTGGCCGAAACTCTTCGAAATCGAACTGGTTGAGCCAATGGACAGCTAGCCGGCGCGCTCCCCTGGGCGGCGTGAATCAGTGGTAGCAGTTGCCGGTCAGGCGTACAATGAGTGCACAAGGGGATGTGCAGACGTGTCACTGCTGATCCCTCCTGAATGAAGGTGCAGCGGAGATTGACGATGATAGAGATAGTTGACGACGTAAGCGACTGGTTGGCGAAAGGAAGCCAAGATATTGTTGTCGCCACCGTGTTAAAGACCTGGGGTTCCGCACCTCGCAGACCTGGCGCAAAGCTGGCGATCGACGGGGACAAGAACATGAGCGGCTCAATCAGCGGCGGTTGTGTAGAAGGCGCAGTCATTGAATCCGCCCGCGACACCCTGGAAAACGGTGCGGCGCAGCTGCTGCACTTCGGCGTCGCCGATGAAACAGCCTGGGGCGTGGGCCTGGCCTGCGGTGGGTCAATCGATATCTTTGTCGAAACGCTGGATCTGCCCGCTTTTGACCTGGCGCGCAGGATCATTCGCGAGGAGCACAGCGGAGCCACAGCCACAATCGTTCGCGGCACGGATGAGCTGGTCGGACAGCATGTAGTCGTTGATCGGCAGACGGACGAGGTCTTCAGCACCATGGCCCCCGATTTGCAGACACGAGTTCTCGATGCCGCAGCAGCCATTGGTGAAACGCAGATTATCTCTTTGGATGAAAACACGCAGGTTTTTGTCGATCTGATTCGCCCCTTGCCTACCCTGGTGGCAGTTGGTGGCGGAGAGATCGCTATCGCCCTGACCAAGATGGCCCAATTGAGTGACTATAGGACCGTTGTCATTGACCCCAGGCGTGCTTTCAGTACGCAAGCCAGATTCCCCCATGTCCACCAGGTCATCCAAAAATGGCCTCGGTCCGCGTTTGCGGAAATTGATCTCTCGCCGGACACGGCCGTTGCTCTATTGACCCATGATCCCAAGATTGACGATCCCTCGCTAAAGATTCTGTTGAACGAGGACGTCGCCTACATCGGCGCGCTTGGCAGCCGTAAGACGCACGCCCAAAGAGTCAAGCGCCTAAGAGAGATGGGTTTTAGCAACTCCCACATAGAGAGAATACACGCGCCGATAGGCCTTGACATCGGCGCCGCTACTCCCCAGGAAATAGCCGTTTCCATTATGGCCGAAATCATTGGCGTGCGCCGTGGCCGCCCGGCCGTGGAGCCTGCTTGAAGATCTGCAAAGCCCACGTCGCGCCGGTCATCGCCTTGACAACACTGCTGTTGGCCGGATGCAGCGTCCCATCCGCTCCGCCCGCCGCGGTGCCTCACGCTGTGGGCACAGCCACATCTCAAGCAGCGGATGAGCGTGAGCAAACACCGCCAACGAGAGAAGCGCAGCAAGCGCCTGCTGAGGCTGCCGCGATCAACAAGACGTTAACCCCGACGGCGATCAGCACGGCACTGCCCTCCGCGGCCACGCCGGCAGCAAGTGACCGGGCCAGCGCGCCCAACGCCGATGTCTTGTTCGTCACCGCCAGCCAGCAATCTGGCGATACCTGGCAGTTTGCAGTAACCATTGAACATCCCGATACGGGTTGGGAGGATTACGCGGATGGGTGGGATGTGGTGCTGGCTGACGGCACAGTTGCCAAACCGGATCCCGATTCGCCATTTACGCGCCTCCTCCTTCACCCTCACGAAACTGAACAACCCTTCACGCGCAGCCAAGGCGGTATTATTGTCCCGCCCGACAGCCCACTGGTCACTGTTCGTGCGCATGATATGGTTGACGGATTTGGAGGGCGAGAAGTAACCGTAGATTTGACCGGGGCCGGCGGCCCCGACTATGAAGTCCGACGTCAATAGGATGAACTATGAGAGCACAAGAGAGAGCCGGGTGATTCGATGTTAGCGATTGGCGTCGATCTGATCGAAGTTGAGAGAATCAAGCGTAGCCTGGATAGGTATGGCGAGAGATTCCTTGGACGTGTTTTCACCGAACGTGAACGGAGCTACTGCAGCGGCCGTCCGCAGAGCCTGGCGGCCAGGTTTGCAGCCAAAGAAGCTGTGGGCAAAGCGCTTGGCACCGGCATAGGCGACATAAGCTGGCAAGAGATCGAAGTCGTGAATGAGGAAAACGGCCGTCCCACGCTGCGGCTGCATGGGGCGGCGCAAAGAGCTGCCCACCGGCAGGGCCTCAGCGAGTGGGCGGTCACGCTATCGCACACGGAGACGCACGCTGTGAGCATGGTTGTCGCCCTGCGCAGGGCTGAGTGAAGAAGCAAGGCGTGACCGATCTGCGGTAATACCCACCTGAGTATGAAACCTGCGAATGAATAAGAAATTACTGGCTGTATTAGCTCATCCAGACGATGAATCATTTGGATTAGGGGGCACGTTGGCCCGCTATGCGCGCGAAGGGATCGATGTACATATCGCTATCGCTACAGACGGCGTAGCCGGATCGGTCGCGGACGGCTATGAAGATACGCTGCAAGAGCTTGTCGCCGTGCGCACGCGTGAATTGAGAGCGGCCGTCGACGTTCTTGGGGGCACGCTGCATATGCTTGGTTTCCGCGATTCCGGATACATAGGTGATCCCGCCAATGAGCATCCCCAGGCGTTCATCAATATCGACGAAACGCTGTCGTCGGCGCCCGTGGTCTCCCTTATAAGAGAGCTGCGGCCCGATGTTGTCGTTACGCACGATGAGGATGGCGGATATTTTCATCCCGATCACATTCAATGCTGGCGCATTACAACGAGAGCTTTTTTTGCGGCAGGCGATTCAGGCGCCTTTGTTGAGGATGGACTCGCTCCTTATAAACCGCAGCGTCTTTACTATTCCGCTTTTCCCAATCGCATGGTTAAGATTTTCACCCTCCTGATGCGCCTGCGTGGCCAGGATCCGACGAAGATGGGACGCAACGAAGATATTGATTTCACCAGGTTGGGCAGGCCGCATAGTCAGCTCAACGCGCGCATCGACTACGCGCCCTATTGGGAGGTGAAAAAGCTGGCCAGCGCTGAACATGCGAGTCAAGGGGGCGGGACGGGCAATTCGCGCGCCCTACCAGACTGGTTTCAGCGCCGGTTCATGGCCAAGGAGTACTACATTCGCGCGTTTCCCGAGGTTAGAGAGGGTTACATAGAGCGCGACCTGTTCACCGGCCTATAGCGTCCCCGCCGGCTTCCGCAGCATCTGCGGCAGCCCAACCTGTCTGCGCGGATGCGAAGTCGCTCCAAGATCCTTTTTAACCTTGGGAGGCACCGGAAAATAGGTATAATTTCAGGGGAATAGTCAGGAAAGAGGACATCATGAACTTATTTCGGCGGTCATTGCGCTGGTTGCTGGCGATTGCGGGGTTTACACTGGGCCTCGCCGGGGCGGTGTCTGCCATCATGGCGCGCATGATGATCGCGCCGCCAAGGCAGCACGTGCAAAAAACCGCGCAGAGCAGGGAGCTTTCTGTTGAAGATGTCCAGTTTCCGGCACTGGACGGTCTCCGGGTCTCAGGCTGGTTTGTCCCAGCCCTGAAAGAATATGCTGAAAACGCACCGACCATCGTTCTGCTTCATGGTTGGCAGTGGAACCGGCTTGGCTACGATGCGCGCGATCTCCTTTCCAATCTAACCGGCAGCAAGCCCATCCAGCTGCTCCCTCTGATTGCCCATCTGCGTGAAGCGGGCAATAACGTGCTCGCCGTCGATTTGCGAAATCATGGCGAGAGCGCCACTGCTTATCCTGTGACGTTTGGCCGGAGCGAGGCTAAGGATCTGCTCGGCGCACTCGCTTATCTGCAAAGCCGGGAGGATGTGGACAGCGAACGCATCGGGGCCATGGGCTTTTCCATGGGCGCAAACGCCATCCTCTTCGCACTGCCGCAGACCAATCAAGTGCGCGCGGTTTTCCTCGCCCAACCCATGACACCGGCGCTGTTCGCCAGGCGCGCTTCACGGGATTTGTTTGGCATCTTTGGCTGGCTCATCGGTACAACTTCCGCGCTCTTTTACAGGCTGTTCAGCGGGCAGCGCCTCGAAGGAATCGTGCCCGCTTTTGCCGCCGGTGGCAGTGGTGATGTCCCCGCTTTTTACCTGCAAGGCACGGGAGATGAATGGGGAAGTGTCGAAGATGTCTCCGTCATGGCGGATAGGACGCCTGCCACGCAGCGGCTGTTGTTTGTCAATTCGCAGCATCGTTTTGATGGCTACACCTATGTCCTTGACCATCCCGCTCTCGCCGCCGGCTTTTTCAAGGAACACCTGGGCTGAAGCGCAGCAGCACTTCCGCCCCAAGCAGGCCGACCAGCGTAGGAACCAATCGCGCGCTCTTTCGCATTTGTCGCATTTTCGCCCCTGGCGCCGGCGAGCTGTTCTAGTCCGATCTCAGTTCGCGTTTCAATATCTTGCCGGTGGCCGTCATGGGTAGGTCAGTTCGTACCTCAACGACCCGCGGATACTTGTAGGCCGCCATATTCTCCTTGCACCACAAGATGATCTCCTCCGCGGAAGCTTGAACGCCCTCTTTTAAAATCACGTACGCTTTGATCTCTTCCCCGTGGCTGTCATGCGCGACGCCGATGACGGCGGCCAAGCTCACCGCGGGATGGGTCATCATGACTTCCTCAACCTCGCGCGGGTAAACATTGAACCCACCACGAATAATCATGTCCTTAACCCGATCGGTAATGGTGAGATACCCATCTTCGTCAAAAGCTCCGATATCACCGGTATGCAGCCAACCGTTGGTCAAGGTCTCCGCGGTCTCCTTGGGACGCCGGTAATATCCTTTCATGACGTTGTGCCCCTTGATCAAAATCTCGCCCATTTCCCCTGCGGGCAAATCGCTGCCATCCAGGTCGACGACACGGATGTTGACACCCCAAACCGGCAGACCGACTGACCCCGGTTTGGTCGGTTTATCCGTGCGGTTGAAGCTGGCCACCGGACTTGTTTCCGAGAGTCCATATCCCTCCAGGATCTTGACTGAAAAGCGCTCGTTGAACGCCTTCATGACCTCAACCGGCATTGCCGATCCGCCGGAGACAGCCAGGCGCAGGTTTCGGGATATCTTTTCCAGGTCGAAGCGCTCCGCTTCGGGATAGTTAAGCAGCGCCCAATACATCGTAGGCACGCCGGCGAAGAAAGTGACATTGTCGCGCTCCATCAGGGTCAGGGTGGCCGCAGGATCGAAACGGGGCAGCAAGGTCAGCGTCATTCGCTTGTAGAAACCCATGTTCATCTGCACAGTCTGGCCGAAGGAGTGAAACAGCGGCAGCGCAATCAGGTTGACATCGTGGTCTCTGTGTTCGAACATCGTGTCCGCCAGACGCGCATTCATCATCATGTTGCTGTGTGACAGCTCGGCTCCTTTGGGTTGGCCGGTTGTGCCGCTCGTGTACAGAATAACAGCCGTGTCATCAGGATTGGTCAGCACCGTGTCGAAGGCCGGGGATTGGCTGCCCATCAACTGGCCCAAGGTCTGGGTGCCCTCAATCGGCGACGCCGCAACGGGATCGGCCGTGATCATGAAGAAGTGTTGGCACGATTCCGTCTCCTGAAACCCCTGGTAGCCGAAATCGCCCATGGGCAGCTCCGGCGTTCCTTGAAAACAGAAGTAGGCTTTCGAATCAGAATCAGCCAGATGGAAGGCGATCTCTCGGGGACGCAGGAGCACATTCAGGGGAACAACCGTCGCCCCCGCCTTCAAAATTCCATAATAGACGATTGGGAAATAGGGTAGATTGGGGCAGGTCAGGGCAACCTTATCCCCTTTCTCAATGCCCAGCGCCGCCAGGCCGCTGGCGACCTGGTTTGCCGCCCCATTCACCTGTGCGTAATTGAGCCTTACATCATTGAAGAGGACAGCATCGCGCCCGGGAACCTCACGTGCGCTATCTTCGAGCAGGACGGCAAGATTTAGCATGGGGAAACTCCTTCTCTCTTTTTGTGCCAAACAAGCATGTGGGAACTGTTTTATGATCATATTATACCGTGATTGTTTGGAGCATGTAAAGTGGAAACTTTGGCGCAGCTTTCAATACCCGTTAGAATTCACTTCTTGGCAGGTGAAAGAAACTATGGCTTACAGGATCTTGGTCGTCGAGGACGACGAAACGTTGTCGGAGATGCTTCAATACAATTTGCAGCGTCAGGGATATGATGTCTCGCTGGCGGGGAACGGCCGTGATGGACTGCAGCTGGCCCGCGAGCAAGAGCCGGATCTAATCCTTCTTGACGTGATGCTGCCGGGCGTGGATGGCTTTGAAGTCTGCCGCACCCTGCGCAAGGAAACGAGCGTGCCTATTTTGATGCTCACGGCGCGCACCGAGGAGATTGATAAGGTTGTCGGCCTGGAAATGGGCGCGGATGACTACATCACCAAGCCTTTCAGCATTCGTGAGCTCGTGGCGCGCATCAAGGCCCACCTAAGGCGCACAGAACTCATTCGTGAGGATGTCGTCTCCGGTTCCATCGATCAGGGTGAGGGCATCAATGCCCCGAAGAAAAGCTTAATTCTGACTTTCGGCAATATGATCATTGATGAAAACCGGCGCGAGCTGCTCCTTGATGGCCTGCCGATTAAGCTCAAACCAAAAGAGTTTGAACTGCTGCTGTTTCTGGCCAGGCATCAGGGGATAGCCGTTTCCAGGGATTTGATCCTGGAACGTGTCTGGGGTTGGACCTACGATGGCAACAGCCGTACCGTGGATGTCCATGTGCGCTGGCTGCGCGAAAAAATCGAACCGGACCCCACCAACCCGCGGCGAATCGTCACCATCCGCGGCGTGGGGTATCGCTTCGACGGCTAAGAAGCTGAAACCGCTTCGTCCTGTTCTTCCGGGGGACACTTGATCCGATACGCCAACTGGCGCCTGGCGCTGCTGTACGCCCTCATATTCCTCGCAACCCTGGCGGGGCTGACTCTTTTTCTGCGCCTCACCTCCTGCGCGGCTGCGCAAACTTGTCTGGAGCGCGGCATCTGGCTTGTTGTCGCGCTGGGCATGCTCCTGATGGTCGGCCTAACTCTCTATGTGACGGCTGCAAGATCGCGCTCTTTGGATGAAATTACCTCGATGACGCGCCGAATCAAGGCCGGCGATTACGGCGCGCGCATCTTGCCGCAATCAAGCAGCGATGAATCAGAACTGATCCGTTCCCTGAATGATATGACGGATAATTTCCGCAACGAGATCGTTCGCTTTCAGCAGCAAAACAAGCAGCTGTCGATCGTCTTTCAGAACATGGCCGACGGCGCACTGGTTACCGATTCCTTGGGGCGCGTGCTGCTCATCAACCCTGCCGCTTCGCGCCTGCTGCACTATGATATTGATCAAGCGTTGGGTCGTTCCTACGCCGAAGTTGTACGTCACTATCAACTGATTGACCTCTGGCAGCTCTGTCGCAACGAGTCTCGTGAGGCCGCGACGGCCGTCGAGTTGGACCGTGATCTGTTTTTGCAGGCGTTCGTGACACCCTTTGAAGAAAAAGGAACAAGCGGCTTCCTGATCATCCTCCAAGATCTCACACAAGTGAGATTCCTGCGCACCGTCCGCCGCGATTTTATCAGCAATGTCTCCCACGAACTGCGTACGCCGTTGGCCTCTGTGCGCGCTATCGTGGAAACACTGCAGGATGGCGCGTTTGAGGACACGGCGAACGTGCACCGCTTCTTGGAGCGGGCCATGGGAGAAGTTGACACAATGGCCCAGATGGTTGAAGAGCTCCTTGAGCTGTCGCGCATCGAATCCGGGGAGGTGCCGCTGCGCATGAAGGCGACAGCCGTTGATGATCTCGTCCAGGTGCCGCTTGAACGGATACAGCCACAAGCCGATCGCGAGGGCATTGCCGTCATTTCCGACATACCCGAAGGCCTCCCCCATGTCTTGGCCGACGGTGAGCGTATGCATCGCGTCGTGTCCAACCTGCTGCACAACGCACGAAAATTCACTGACACGGGCGGGACGATTCGCATCGCCGCCTACGCAGAGAGGGAACCTGTGTCCGAGGTTGTTGTTCTCGTTCAGGACAATGGGATAGGTATTGCCGAAGAGGACATCGATCGCATCTTTGAGCGTTTCTATAAATCTGACCGGGCGCGGACGCGCGGTTCGGGGGGCACGGGATTAGGTTTGGCGATTGCGAAACACCTCGTCGAAGCGCACGGCGGCCGCATCTGGGTGACCAGCAAAAAGGGCAAGGGGAGCACCTTCTATTTCACACTTCCGACCATTTCTGCACCTGTTAACTAGCCGTTAACAATACCTTAGCCCAATGTTAACCTGGGGCTGCTGCCTTTTCAATATCAACATGCTATTCTCCTTTGTGATTGTTTTTACACTCCTGTCGTGCGCCCCGCGGCGGCCTCATCGATCTTTGCTTTGCAGCCAACGGATTTGTTGCGCGGGTGTCACGATAGGAGACCTTAAAGTCAGATATTCTGGATATCCAGAAGTTGGAGGAGAAACATGCGATTTAAGATTGCAGTCCTATTAATCATCACGGCCTTGTTTGTTGTTGCCTGTGGCGCTGACTCGGGACAGGAACTCGCCCCGACGCCGCGCCCGACAGCGGAAGCCGCAGAAGCCGCGACAGAGGCGCCGGCTGAAGAAGCGGAAATGCCGGCTGAAGAAAGCGCTGCGCCGGCTGAAGAAGCGGAAATGCCTGCTGAAGAGTCGATGGGTGAAATCGGGATGCCCGATCCACTGGCTGTGAGCGGCAACATCGTCTCCGCGGGCAGTTCGACCGTCTTCCCCTTGGCCGAGCGTATCGCCGAGCGTTACCAGAACGAGGGTTTTGCGGGCGAAATCACGATCGACAGCATCGGCAGCGGCGCCGGGTTCGAGCGCTTCTGTGTGGCGGGCGAGACGGATGTCGCCAACGCCAGCCGCGCGATTAGGGATTCCGAGGTTGAATCCTGCAACGGCAACGGCCGTGCGCCGATAGAGTTCCGCGTAGGAACCGATGCACTGGCTGTCGTGGTCAGCAATGACAATGAATTCCTGGAAGACGCCTCAATCGCCGAACTGCAGCAGATATTCGGCCCGGCCGAAACCTGGGCCGACGTTCGCCCCGAGTGGCCGGCGGAGCCTATCCAACGCTTCATTCCCGGCACGGACAGCGGGACATTCGACTACTTCACCGAGGCGGTCTTTGAAGAGGACCCGGAACCGCAGCTTATCGCCTCCAACATCCAGCAGAGTGAAGATGACAACGTGCTGGTGCAGGGTGTCGCCGGCAGCCCCTACGCGGTTGGCTACTTCGGTTTTGCGTATGCAGCTGAAAACACAGACCTGCTGCACACAATCGCCATCGAAGGGGTTGAAGCGAACGCCGCAACGGTGGATGCCAATGAATATCCGCTGGCGCGCCCACTCTTCATCTACAGTGATGGCACCATCATGACGGAAAAGGCGCAGGTAGCCGATTACATCAACTTCTTCCTCACCTATGTCAACGACGAAGTAATTGATGTCGGCTACTTCCCTGCCAGTGATCAAGCGCTTGAAAAGGCCCGTGCCAAGTGGGTGGCAGCGATGGCCGGCGAAGGCGACTCGGTTGCCGAAACAGCTGAACCGGCGGCTGAAGAAGCTGAAGAAACGGCCGCAATGGTTGAGCTGCCGGTACCCGATCCACTGGCTGTGAGCGGCAACATCGTCTCCGCGGGCAGTTCGACCGTCTTCCCCTTGGCCGAGCGTATCGCCGAGCGTTACCAGAACGAGGGTTTTGCGGGCGAAATCACGATCGACAGCATCGGCAGCGGCGCCGGGTTCGAGCGTTTCTGTGTGGCGGGCGAGACGGATGTCGCCAACGCCAGCCGCGCGATTAGGGATTCCGAGGTTGAATCCTGCAACGGCAACGGCCGTGCGCCGATAGAGTTCCGCGTAGGAACCGATGCACTGGCTGTCGTGGTCAGCAATGACAATGAATTCCTGGAAGACGCCTCAATCGCCGAACTGCAGCAGATATTCGGCCCGGCCGAAACCTGGGCCGACGTTCGCCCCGAGTGGCCGGCGGAGCCTATCCAGCGCTTCATTCCCGGCACGGACAGCGGGACATTCGACTACTTCACCGAGGCGGTCTTTGAAGAGGACCCGGAACCGCAGCTTATCGCCTCCAACATCCAGCAGAGTGAAGATGACAACGTGCTGGTGCAGGGTGTCGCCGGCAGCCCCTACGCGGTTGGCTACTTCGGTTTTGCGTATGCAGCTGAAAACACAGACCTGCTGCACACAATCGCCATCGAAGGGGTTGAAGCGAACGCCGCAACGGTGGATGCCAATGAATATCCGCTGGCGCGCCCACTCTTCATCTACAGTGATGGCACCATCATGACGGAAAAGGCGCAGGTAGCCGATTACATCAACTTCTTCCTCACCTATGTCAACGACGAAGTAATTGATGTCGGCTACTTCCCTGCCAGTGATCAAGCGCTTGAAGAGGCCCGTGCCAAGTGGGTGGCAGCGATGGCCGGCGAAGGCGACTCGGTTGCCGAAACAGCTGAACCGGCGGCTGAAGAAGCTGAAGAAACGGCCGCAATGGTTGAGCTGCCGGTACCCGATCCACTGGCTGTGAGCGGCAACATCGTCTCCGCGGGCAGTTCGACCGTCTTCCCCTTGGCCGAGCGTATCGCCGAGCGTTACCAGAACGAGGGTTTTGCGGGCGAAATCACGATCGACAGCATCGGCAGCGGCGCCGGGTTCGAGCGCTTCTGTGTGGCGGGCGAGACGGATGTCGCCAACGCCAGCCGCGCGATTAGGGATTCCGAGGTTGAATCCTGCAACGGCAACGGCCGTGCGCCGATAGAGTTCCGCGTAGGAACCGATGCGCTGGCTGTCGTGGTCAGCAACGACAATGATTTCCTGGAGGACGTCTCAATCGCCGAACTGCAGCAGATATTCGGCCCGGCCGAAACCTGGGCCGACGTTCGCCCCGAGTGGCCGGCGGAGCCTATCCAACGCTTCATTCCCGGCACGGACAGCGGGACGTTCGACTACTTCACCGAGGCGGTCTTTGAAGAGGACCCGGAACCGCAGCTTATCGCCTCCAACATCCAGCAGAGTGAAGATGACAACGTGCTGGTACAGGGTGTTGCCGGCAGCCCCTACGCGGTTGGCTACTTCGGTTTTGCGTATGCAGCTGAAAACACAGACCTGCTGCACACAATCGCCATCGAAGGGGTTGAAGCGAACGCCGCAACGGTGGATGCCAATGAATATCCGCTGGCGCGCCCACTCTTCATCTACAGTGATGGCACCATCATGACGGAAAAGGCGCAGGTAGCCGATTACATCAACTTCTTCCTCACCTATGTCAACGACGAAGTAATTGATGTCGGTTATTTCCCTGCCAGTGATCAAGCGCTTGAAGAGGCTCGCGCGAAGTGGCTGGAGGCCATGGGCCAATAAGAACCGCAGGGATCGATCCCTTACGAATGATCTTTGAATGATTTGGAGAGGGTGATATATTCACCCTCTCCTTGCGCTGTCTCAGGCTTGCCGGCACGAGGTAGCTCTTATAGCGGAATGAGAAAGATAGACTGGCCCCATCCTTACATTTCAACGTCCCCAGCTGCCGGCTACTCTTTGGTCATGAAGACTTAGTATTGGAGAAACAGTATGGCAAATACTGCGCTCGATCGTGCTCAAGCGACGGCCGACATTGAACAAAGCCTGGAGAAAAAGTCGCGCATTACTGAGACACTGATTGAAGGTTCACTCTTACTCGCCGGGATCATCTCGGTGGCCGTGACCGTGGGTATCGTCATCATTCTCGTCAAAGATGCGGTGTCATTTTTCCAGTTACCGCAAGTGACTCTGGTCGATTTCTTCACGGACACAATCTGGCAGCCGCAGATCGGGCGTTTCGGCATCCTGCCGCTGCTGACGGCGACGCTGATGATCAGCTTTATCGCTATGTTGGTGGCCCTTCCCCTGGGTCTGTTTACGGCCATATACCTGAGCGAATATGCGCAGCCGCGAACCAGGAACACGATCAAACCGATTCTGGAAGTACTGGCCGGTATTCCCACTGTTGTTTATGGTTACTTTGCGCTGACCTTCATGACGCCATTGCTCCGTTCTATCTTTGGTGTGCAAACAGTGCAGATCTACAACATGGCGTCTGCCGGGATCGTCGTCGGCATCCTGGTCATCCCCCTAATCGCCTCTCTTTCTGAGGACGCGCTGCATGCTGTTCCGCGCGCTCTCCGCGAGGCTTCGTACGGTCTGGGAGCCACGCGCTTGGAGACTTCCTTGCGCGTCGTCGTCCCAGCGGCCTTGTCCGGCATTGCCGCCGCCTTTGTGGTAGGTATCTCGCGGGCAGTCGGGGAAACGATGATCGTCTCCATCGCCGCCGGAGCCGGCCCCAATCTGACCCTGAACCCGTTTAACTCCGCTGAAACAATGACAGGCTATATGGTCCGTATTTCCGGCGGGGACTTGAGTTATGACTCAGTCGATTACCAAAGCATTTTCGCCATTGGACTGGTCGTGTTTTCCATGACTTTGGTCCTGAACCTGATTAGCCAGCGCATCGTGCGCCGTTTCCGTGAGGCGTACGAATGATAGACAACGAATTTGTCCAGAAGAGAGTGGAACAAGACTTCGCCGATCACTATCCCTCCGGGGATGAGATGCAGAGGCACATCTCGGGCCGCCAAAAGCGGGGAAGGTTTTTCTTTCTGGCGATCTTGGCGGCTACTTTAACGGCAATCATCGCGCTGATGGTGTTGCTGCTGACAATCATTAACCAATCCTTTGGGCTAGTCGCCGAGCAAGTTGTGATTCCCGAGGAGACCTTGGTTACAGAATATAATAAGACCCGTGTGGCTCAGGCGGCAAACATCGTGCTTACCGGTGAGGACGATCAACGTCTGGCGCAAGCACTTGGCGAAGACCCCTATGGGGTAGGTTTTTTCGGGTATGCCTTCTATGAAGGCAACCAGGAGGACCTTCGGGCTCTCGCCCTGGACGGGGTTCAACCAACCCCCGAAACCGTGCTCAGTGGGAGTTACCCTGGCACGCGGCCTCTTTTCATATACTCTGCTTCTGAAGTATTGGAAGAGAAGCCTCAAGTCGCCGCTTTCCTTGCCTATTACCTGCAGAACCTGGAGGTCGTCTCCGACGTAGGCTATTTCGCCGCCGATGAAGCCGCGCTGGCTGAGCAGCAGGCCGCCATTCTGGAGACGTTAGGTATCGACGAACTGCCGCAGATTGATCCCGCCGCCTTTGAAGGGGATATTAGGATCGCCGGCAGTTCTACTGTTTATCCCGTAACGATTGCTGTGGCCGAGAAGTTTAAGGAGGATGGTTTTGCGGGCGATATCCTAGTTGAAAGTACGGGGACGGGCGGTGGATTCAACGCCTTCTGTACTGGCATTGAGGGAATTGACATCGTTGATGCAAGCCGCCACGTGGATACGATCGAGTTCGAAGCGTGCCGTGGCGCCGGGTTGAATCTCAACGAATACTTGATTGGGCAAGATGCCGTAGTCGCCGCTGTCAGCAGGCAGAACAGTTTTGCCACAGACGTCAACCGGGAACAGGTTGAGCTGTTGTTCACCGATGCATTCACCTGGGCTGACATCAATGAGTCATGGCCAGGAGAACCCATCGACCGTTATGTTCCCACGGGTGACAGTGGAACAATGGATTTCTTTGTGCGTTCTGTTTTCGATGCACAAACGCTGGACGCTCTACCCTACGCTGCCCTGGTAAGCATCTATTCCGAGAATGTGACCGTGGGCCGCTGCCGGGCAGTGGAACGAGAGGGGCGTTTCTATCTGGATCAATTGGTATGTGATGACCCGGAGGCATTCGCAGCGGCCTGTGCCGGAGAAAACCCGCCGGGCGGGTGTGCGGATGAAACGCGGACACATGAAGAGCTGGCCCTCATGATCACAGCCGAGGTGATTCAGCCGAAAATCTTGCGATCCTGGTTTCTATATCCTTCGATTTTCGATCGCGAGCAAGTCGCCTTGGAAGCGGCGACCGAGTTTCCCAACGCCGACTTGAGATTCAAGTCCTGGCTGTCCTGGGACTTCATAACCAGCCCGCAGTCGAGCCAGCCGGAAATTGCCGGTGTGCGCACGGCGATTTTGGGCTCCCTCTGGGTCGTGCTTATTGCCACCTTGGTCGCTTTCCCGCTTGGTGTTGCCGCAGCTTTGTACCTGGAAGAATACGCCGATCCCAGTAAGTGGTACAATGTCACTATTCAGACCAATATCAACAATCTGGCCGGCGTTCCCTCGATTATCTACGGTATGCTGGGCCTGGCCGTGTTTGTCCGCTTTCTTGAGCCGATCACCAGCGGCGCCGCCTTTGGCGTCGTTGAAGCGGGGGCCACGGCAAACGGCCGCACTGTGCTGTCCGCCGGTCTGACCCTCGGCCTGTTGGGTTTGCCCATCGTCATCATCGCCGCCCAAGAGGCGATCAAGGCGGTGCCCCCCTCTCTGCGCGAGGCGAGTTTGGGCTTGGGAGCGACAAAATGGCAGACAATATGGAATCACGTCTTGCCCAATGCCATCCCTGGTATCTTGACGGGCACAATCTTGACGATGTCGCGCGTCATTGGTGAAACAGCCCCGCTCGTCGTTGTCGGTGCCTCGACATTCATTACGTCGGATCCGACGTCACCCTTTTCGAAGTTCACGACGCTGCCTGCACAGATCTACCAATGGACGACCCGACCGCAGGACACATTCCGCAATATCGCCGGCGCGGCGATCATCGCTTTGTTGATTCTGCTGCTGACACTCAACGCGCTCGCCATCTACATGCGCAACCATTTTTCAAAGCGATTTGCTTAGTGAGGTAGGAACGAATGACGAATATGGACACATCTGCAAACGGCAGCCTGGCTATCGAGGCCAAGGATCTGAATGTGTACTATGGTGACTTTCGCGCCGTGAAGAATATCAACCTGGACATTAAGGAGCATGCCATCACGGCTCTGATTGGGCCCTCAGGGTGTGGAAAGAGCACGGTTCTGCGCGCCTTTAATCGTATGAACGACCTGATCCCTACCTCCTGGGCTGAGGGAGAGGTCCTGTTTCATGGCGCCAACATCTATGCCGAGAAAATCGATCCTGTGGAGGTGCGCCGGCGCATTGGCATGGTGTTTCAAAAACCGAACCCATTCCCCAAGTCAATCTATGACAATGTTGCCTGGGGAGCGAAAATCAACGGCTTCGGCGGAGGGAAGGAAGAGTTGGATGAACTTGTTCAACAATCTCTGCGTGATGCCGCCATCTGGGATGAAGTCAAGGATAAGCTTGACCAAAGTGGGCTCTCCTTGTCCGGCGGCCAGCAGCAGCGCCTCTGTATCGCCCGAACCATCGCCGTCAAGCCGGAAATCATCCTCATGGATGAGCCTGCTTCTGCCCTGGACCCCATCTCAACCCTGCGCATTGAAGAGCTGATTCAAGAGCTGAAACAGGACTATACCATCGTCATTGTTACCCACAATATGCAGCAGGCGGCACGTGCTTCGGATTTTACGGCCTTCTTCAATATGGATGAGGATCGCGCAGGATACTTGGTGGAATACAATGACACGCAGACGATCTTTACGAGCCCTGCCGCTGAGCTAACGGAGCAGTACATTACCGGGCGTTTTGGCTAAGCTAGGATGCTGTTTTCACCAGCCGTAATCCGGCTGGGAGGAGTTCAAGATAGTGACTAGAGAACACTTTGACCGTGATTTGGACAGATTAAGAACGAGTGTCCTGACGCTTGGCAGCCAGGTAGAGCAAAATCTTGGCAGCGTAGCGTATGCCCTGGTCAAGCGAGATGCACGCCTGGCCCAAGAACTGGTTGATTTTGATGATCAGGTTAATGCGCAGCGTATTGACCTGATGATGACCAGCCTGACGCTGATCGCGACGCAGCAGCCGATGGCCAAAGATATGCGCTTCATTGCCGCGGTCATTGAGATTGCCGGAGAGTTGGAACGTATTCATGATTATGTAAAAGGCATTGCCAAGACCAGCTTGGAGATTGGCCCTGAGGGAGAACTGCTGCCTTCGTTTGCAGAAGAATTTCCGCGCATGGCTGAAATCACACAAGATATGCTCAGTCGAGCGATGACTGCCTTCAGCGAGAACAATGCCTTATTGGCGCGCAGTCTGGTTAAATGGGACAACCAGGTAGATTACATATTCAACAAGCTCTATAAGGACATTGTCAACTACGCTTCTGTTTCGCCTGACCGGATCGGTCACAGCAATCAGCTCGAGTGGACTGTCCACAATATGGAACGCGCCGCCGACAGAGTTGTAAACATTTGTGAATGGATCGTCTACGTGGCGACCGGCACCTACAGCGAATTTGATTCTGAGTATGAAGCGCCGCCCGCGCCTGATCACGGGGCAAACTGATCGGGCCGTCTGTCAACTTCGGCTACCAGCGGCATGCCCAGTCTGAGAGCCATTTGAGAGTTATCCCCCCTGGCTAGAAAGGCACGATCCTATTCAGTAGGATTGTGCCTTATGTCCCTAACCCCCTTGTGCAGCAAATCAGTGGCGTCCTGGTTCACGACGCTTCTCCTTCTCTTGGCGGCGACAAGCTGTGGGCGCTTGGATGAATCAGAGTCGCTCCTCTTTATGGGCTGGGATACGAATGAAGTGCTGCAGCTCTTCCGCACGGACGGGTCGGGCATGCCGCTGAGACTGACGGATTTTGGCCAGGGCGTGCACGATTATGCGCTGGCTGCGGACGGCCGACTTATTGCCCTCTCAACAACCATCGAAAACGGCAACAGCGAGATTTGGATAGTCGACGCAGAGACTGGCTCCGCCACGCTCCTACATACCTGCCGGCAGGCTGAATGCGCCAACATGAGCTGGGCGCCCGATGCGCGGCGTCTACTCTTCGAACAGCGAGCCTCTGCCGCGAATGGTCTTTTCAATGCCCCTGTCCTGTGGTGGTTGGACGCGCAAACGGGCGTGACACGGCCGCTGCTGGGAGACGGCAGCGAGCCCGGTTCTTTCGCTCGTTTCTCGCCTGATGGAAACTGGCTCAGCTATCATTCCCCTCAAAAAGAGGGCCTCGAACTGTACAATAGCGCAAGCGGCACTGCCCGTTTCCTGCCCAATGAGATCGGCACGGCGGCCGTTTGGCATCCCCAACAAGAGCAGCTGCTCTTGCCGCTGCTGGATCTGGTCATCCTGCACGGAGAGGAGGGTGAGGACCATGAAGCGCATGAACATCAGTACCAGACGGCCGTTCATCTGCAGACGTTCGATTTGAAAAGTGGTGAACTGACATCGCTCACCGCTGACCTGCCCGTGGAGGACAGCGTGCCTGCCTGGTCACCGGATGGGCAGTGGATCGCCTTTGGTCGCCGCACCCCGGGCACAGGCGCCGCCCGCCAGCTTTGGCGCATGCGCGCCGACGGCAGCGAGGCGCGGGCGTTGACTGAGGATCCTTTGATCAATCATGGCCCCCCGCTCTGGTCCGCCGACGGCCGTACCCTTCTGTTTCAGCAGATCGCCCAGAACGATCTCGCCTCCAAACCACAAATCTGGCGCCTGGACGTCGAGAGCGGCGAAAAAGAGCAGGTAGTCTCCGCAGGCATGCAGCCCTCGTGGCTTTTCACAGAGCAGAAGTAGATCATGCTTGACTATGAGCCTCATGGGCATCTATTTTCCCGCGCCCTTCTGTTTGGATAGAATCACGCCGTGCAAATCAATGAGCGTCATTCCCGTCACGCGCCGCGGATGCCCTTCGGCCTCGCGCTGTTCTTATTCTTGCTGCCAATCGTTGGTCTCTGGACCGCCTGCCGGCCTGCCGCCGGAGAGCAGCTCGCAGAGCGCACGACCGCCTCCGTGCCGCAGGCGCCCACGCGGCCGAAAGAACCGGCTGATGTAGGGAAGGCTGCTGTCGCCACAGTGGCGCCGCCGCCGGCGCCGACTGCCAAAGCCACTGTTCAACTGCTGCCAACACCCCTGCCCCTGCCCGCGTTTGATAATTCGCCGCGGGATGTTTACCGTCAGATGGCGGATGTAGCGGGGGTTGAGTTGGTGATCAGCGACATGAGCAATACAGGCCTCTGGCAGTTCGCCGAGGGGACGCTCGTTCATCCAATCGCTCTCGAGACTCAGGGCGGGTTTGCTTATCTGTTGGACAGCGGCCGTGTCCTGCGCGTCGATCTCGAGCAGCCCGCCCCGCCGCAGGTTCTACTCTCCCCTGGAGACAGTGTGCAGGAGGTCCTCGTCCTGGAGCCGCTGGACCTCGCTGTAGCCGGCGATGTGCTCTTCGTTCTTGATCGCGCCGGCGACGTCTATGCGTATGATGCACTTGCCGGCACTTGGGGCATCGATCGATACGACCGGCCCGTGGAGGCCTCCTCGGGCCACTATTTTGTGGCTCTGGACGTCGAACGTGCGCCGGGGACTGAAGAGCCGCTGCGCGCTCTCCTGGAAACTAATTATAAATTTGTTCAGCTGTATGGCGGGGAAGCGGACCGCCTCTGGCGGCTTGCGGAACAGCGCGCCATTGATCTCAGCTTTTACGACGGCAGCGTTTATGTCTTGCAGCGCGAACTGCACGATCAGGCCGCCGCGCTCTACAAATACCGTGACACCAGCCTTGTGTCCTCCTTCGCCCCCCATATGCCGCTGGCGCAGCCGCGTCAGCTTGTGGCCACGGCGCAGGGGCTTTTTGTCTTGGACGAAGACGGCCGCAGGCTGCTGCAGTTCGACCTACAATCCGGCGCACTGCTGCGCCTGTATCAACTCCCTGACGATCGCCGGTCGTCGGTGATTGCCTGGAATGAATCCACCGGCCGCTTGCTGCTTGCCGGCAAGGACCGTCTCTATTTCTTAGGGGACGCGGAGCGCCTGATATCCATTCCGGGCCAACTGTCTTCTCGGAAGCGTCTAAGCAGCGATCCTGCACTGTTGGCCGCGCTGGATGACTTTGTTGTTCCCATAGGTGGATCCAATATCACGTTCCGTGATTTTCAGCTGCCGGGAGCGCCGCGCCATTATCGTTTAGGCGTCCATAACGGCCTTGATTTTTATTGGCAGCCAGGGACGAAGGTGTTGGCTGCCGGAGCGGGGACCGTCATTCGCGCGGACAATGAATACAGCGCTCCGTCGGCAAATGATCTTGCTCGCTGGTCGTCCGCGACGTATGAGAATGGCTTCACGCCGGCGGATGTTCTGGACAATTATCTAGGGCGGCAGGTGTGGATAGAGCATGAGCCCGGTATTGTTACGCGGTATGCCCATCTACGCAGCATCGAATCGGGCATTGCCCCGGGGACAACCGTTTCGCGCGGGCAGCCGATTGGGGAAGTTGGCAATTCGGGCTCTCCCGCGTCGCTCGAAGGAGAAGCGGTTGACGCGCATTTGCATTTTGAACTATGGGTCGATGACACGTACTTGGGTGAATATCTGCGTCCCATTGAGACGCGAGATTGGATAGAGCGCGTCTTTCCCACCAGCCGCGATGGCAGTTAGGACACGTGCCGGAGGAATGGGGCGCTCGGGGCAAATCGCGCGCTGCTAGCCGCTTTCTGTCTCGCCTTGTGCCTGCATTAAGCTGATCAACTCGTCGAGGCGATTGCGGCGCTGCAAGTAATGCAGCAGACTGCGCGTTTTCTCCCGCTTCGCCCCCGCATCCAACTGTTCCCAATCAATGCCGAGAGCCTGCGCCATTTCTTGCAGTTCATTCAGCGTGTAATTGGCCAGCAGATATTGGCGCAGAATCGTTGGTGGGGAGTCAGCGCTAATGCGGTCGAGGCGCGGCAAGTGATCAGCGGGGGGAGGCGTCAAGATCCGTTCTACCGCCAAAGCCAATTGATCGCTGCGCCCGTTTCTCTCCGCACAATCCATGATATTGATAATGAGTTGGTTATAGTCCTGATCGACGGTCATGACTTCACTTTCGTTGATCTGCAGGTCAAACATCAAATCCAGAATATCTTCACGATCGAAACGCTTTCTGATCTCTTCATAGACCATCTGTCGATCGATGGCGCTGTCCCCAGTGTTTGATTCGACGGCCGTATAGGTGGAGGCAGGCAGAACGATTTCTTCCGGCCTATGCGTGGCCACCTGGGTGGCCGTGGTTGGACGAAAATAGGGCATGAGAACGCCCCACAGCCACAAAGCGGCGCCGGCAAACAAGGCGCCGGCGATGATGAAATAGAAGAACCCTAGCTCTTCCTGCAGTGCCTGGCGATCGAAAGTGCCCAGGAGCGTATCCAGCAAAACGGCCGTGGTTACCGTGAGCAGGCCAATGCCCCAAACCACGGAAGGTCTGCGCAGAAACATGATCAGGAAAAATATGATGGCAACGAATTTTAGGATGAGAAGCCAAGTCATTTTATTTCAATCTTTCACATCAGTTCTGTAGAATTGTAGCATTGGTCACCCTGGCTGCAAAAACAGCGATTGTGATCCGGCGTGTTGTGAGTGGCCGGGCAGCTGGTTTCTGACCTCTCGTGTTTGCTGCTCTGATGTGCTATTATGGATCCAGGCTCAAGAAAGTTCTATTGCAACTTTGCGGCGGCGATTGCGTATCTTATTACAGTAAATTAATCCAAGGAATTATGCAGTGAGCAAAAAGTCATTATTGAACAGCAGCAGCCCCGGTCTATTTGCTGAACTCTGGGAACAGGCACGGCTGGTCTACAAACTGTTATTGGATCCACAGGTTCCCTTCTACCTGAAGGCGCTGCCTTTTGCGGCTATCGCCTATCTCATCTTCCCCTTTGATTTCTTGCCCGACGTCATCCCCGGTTTAGGCCAGATCGACGATTTGGGTGTTCTCTTGCTGGGCGCCAAGGTCTTTATTGAACTGGCGCCTAAAGATGTTGTCGCTCAATATATCGATCGCTTTCGAGCCGGGCAGGGGGTCAAGGGAAACGTCGAGTCGCCCTCCGTGGGCGGAAAGGAAGTCGTCGAAGACGATGACATTATCGAGGGCATCGTAATCGATGATGGCGACGAGGAGTGAATTCGCCTAGAGCTCGTCGCCGGGTCACGGTACGAGCCCGGCCATTCTCAGCAGCCAGTCTCCTCCAAGAAACAGGAGGAAAATCAGAATGCTGCCAAAGCAGCAGAGAAGAAGCAGCACCACGCCCAGAATAAGGTTTGGTGAGCGGCCCTGACCGGTGTCTTGAGAGGGCGCGGAAAGGATCGGTAACGCCCCTTCTGCCTCCTCGACCTGCTCCTGCGCCGTTCGCATCGCCGCCGCCGCCGGTTGCGGAATTTCTTCGGCCGTTTCTTCGACTTCAATGAGTGGCCCTGAGCGAAATGGTTCCGCTTGTGAAACCTCTCCCTCCGCTTGTTCCGCGCCAACTCCCTCTTCTTTTTCTGCAGATGATTGATCGCTGGAGCTATCTTGTTCGTGCGCGCTCTCTTGATGAAACAGCAGGGTAACCGAGCCGCCCATGGAAATGCTGCTTGACGGCCGCAGCCTGACCGGCCTAGCGCCCAAGCGTTCATCATTCACAAACGTACCGTTTGTGCTGCCCAGGTCTTGAATAAGGTAGTGGCCCGCAAGATCGTAGATCAGCAGCGCGTGCTGTCTGGAGACCTCCGGATCCTGAATCACAATATCTGACAGGGCGTCGCGCCCAATGGTCAAGTTCACGCCGGTAAGTGCATATCGCTCACCGGCGGAGGGTCCGTGCACCATCTCAAGTTCGCACTGCTCTGCCGTCATGCCTACTCGGGCTCCTTTCCTGAACGATTACTACCGGTCACACGGCTCATCTTTCCCGTTTTCTGCCTTCCACGGCCGGATCAAGGCGTGATTTGGTAGAGCGATCCGCTGACATGATCGAGAACATAGAGCTCACCGGCCGCATCTTCACCAAAGCTGGAGATAATCAGATTGCTGTCCAATACTTTGGCTGATGACCAGCCCCCGGATGGGTCGGGAAAAAGCCGCCATATCGTTCCCTGACAGTAGTCGCCTGCGAAATAGTTGCCGTACAGTTCAGGAAACTGAGAGCCTCGGTACCTATATCCGCCGGTTATGGAACATCCCTCGCTGTGCCCATACTCGAAAATCGGCAGCTCCAGACCGTGCGTGTCGCAAGTTTCGCTGGCGAAGCAGTGCGTTGCTTCCATGATGTTCCACCCGTAATTCTCACCGCCGGCGCTGTCCGCGGGTTGAAAGTGGACTTCTTCCCAAAGATTCTGGCCCACGTCAGCGATGAAGAGATCTCCCGTGAGACGATCGAAACTGAAGCGCCACGGATTGCGCAGGCCCCAGGCCCAAATCTCCTTGCGAAATGTGTCACTATTCACGAATGGATTGGCGCCCGGAATGACATAGGACGTCTCTGACTGGTCAATATTGATGCGTAAGAGCGATCCCAGCAGCGTCTCACGGTTCTGGCCGCTGTTCAGCGGATCATTGGCGCTCCCCCCATCGCCAACTCCGATGTAGAGATAGCCATCCGCTCCAAATGCAACCTGCCCACCGTTGTGATTGGGGTAGGGCTGCTCGTAGGTGAGAAGAACGCGCTCGCTGTCAGGGTTGGCCCGATTGGGGTCCTCTAAATCAACGCTGAATCGCGCGATGTGCGTGTCTCCCGACGGGTTGCTGTAGTTGACAAAAAACTGCCCGTTTTCACCATAGTTCGGATGGAAGGCCAGGCCAAGCAGCCCCTGCTCCAGCTGCGTCGACCCGACGCGATCTCGAATATCGAGGAAGGGAGCATCCAGAAGCTGTCCGTCCTGCACAATGCGAATGAGGCCCGCTTCCTCAACGACAAAGAGCCGCTCATCGAATGCATGGGTTAGATAGACAGGTTTTGTGAACGCGTTTTGCAGCAGCGGCGCCAACGTGATGCTGCCGGCGGGGTTGCTGGGAATGGGCGTTGCTGTGGGCACGGCCGTCGCTGTTGGCTGCGGTGTCTCCGTGGGGACTGCGGTTATTTCTGTGTTGGGTTCATCGGTTATGGTCAAGGCGGCGGTTGCTGAAGCAGTCGCGCTGGGAACGGCCGTCGGCAGCGGCCTAACCGTGGGCTGCTCGATTTCGACTGCCGGTGGCGTTCGCACCTCCCCGGGCTGTTCAACAGAATCACAGGCGACAAGCAAGCTCGAAATGATTACGAGCAGCATCAAAACCGACCTTGGAGTTCTCAACATTTCCTTCCACCAAATGAAAAACTGACGCATGACACGGCGGCGCACACGTCAGTTTCTATGAGTCCCCACCTTCATGGCTGGGCGATGTACAAAGCGTAACAGCTCAATGCTTGTTGACTAGCGAGCCTCCACAGGCACGTAATCGCGCTCCCCTTCACCCAGATAGATCTGGCGCGGCCGGGCAATCTTCTGTGAGCTGTCATTCAACAGTTCATTCCACTGTGCCAGCCAGCCGATTGTGCGCGGAATGGCAAAGAAAACAGGGAACATCGCCACCGGAAAGCCCATCGCCTGATAAATAATCCCGGAATAGAAATCGACATTGGGGTACAGGTTTCTGGATACGAAGAAGTCATCCTCCAGGGCGATTCGTTCCAGTTCCAGAGCGATCTCCAACATCGGGTTACGCCCCGGTAACCTCAAAAACCTCATCGGCTACCTCTTTGATGATTGTGGCGCGCGGGTCATAGTTCTTATAAACGCGATGCCCGAAGCCCATCAGCAACCGTTCACGGTTCTTGACCCCTTCCATAAAGGCGGGCACATTCTTGATGTCGCCAATCTCGTTCAGCATGCGCAAGACCGCCTCGTTGGCGCCGCCATGCAAGGGGCCATATAGGGCTGCTGCTGCACCGGCCATCGCCGAATAGGGGTCTGAGTGGCTGGATCCAATGACGCGCATCGTGGCTGTTCCACAATTTTGCTCGTGATCGGCGTGCAGGATGAAGAGAATATCCAAAGCGCGCTCCAGAACAGGATTCGGTTCATAGTTGGCCTGGCCCATCCGATCGAGCATCTTCAGGAAGTTGCCGGTATAGCTCAGCGCATTGTTAGGATATTCGTACGGCAGACCGCGCAGGTGCCGGTAGGAGAAAGCCGCGATCGTGGGCACTTTGCCGACCAGGCGGAAAATCTGCTTCAGCCGCACATCCGGGTCCGCGATGTTGCGTGATTCTGGGTAGAATGTGGGCAGGGCAGCCACTGTGGAAATAAACATGCTCATGGGGTGCGCATCGTAGCGGAATGCTTCAATGAGCTGTTTGACGTTCTCATGCAAAAACGTGTGGTGCAAGATCTCATATTCCCATTCGGCATATTCTTCGGCCGTCGGCAGTTCCCCATAGAGGATCAGGTAAGCCGTTTCCAGGTAATTGGACTTGCCCGCCAGTTGTTCGATGGGATACCCACGATATCTTAGGATGCCCTTGGCGCCATCGATATAAGTGATTGTACTCTTTGTCGAGGCTGTATTCTTGAATCCCGGATCATAGCTCATCATCCCGAAATCATCTTCGTTGATCTTGATCTGGCGTAAATCCATGGCATTGATCGTGTCGTGTTCAATAGGAATCTCGTACGCCTTGCCGTTGCGGTTGTCCGTGATCGTTATTGTGTCTTTGCTCATTGAAAAAATCTCTCCTAATTTACTAGATCATATTGGCAGAATAATGAAGGCATTTTCACGTTCAGAAGCGTGCCTTCTCTTGTCTCCAGACTCTTGACTGGAATCAGCCGGCAGCGCGGCGGGACTACGAAATGTTCGCGGCGTCCCGCAGCCGCTCACCGTATTGCGTCTCGTAGTACTCGTTGAACGAGCCGGACTTGATTTTGCGCCACCACCACTCGTTATTCGCGTACCAGCGTGCCGTGTGGCGAACAGCCTCTTCAGGCGAAAACTGCGCTTTCCAGCCCAATGCCTTGATCTTGTCAATATTCAGGCTGTAGCGACGGTCATGGCCGGGCCGGTCGGCCACATGCGTGATCAGCGAGGCAGGTTTCTGCAGTTCTTCCAGGAGAAGCTCCACCATGGACAGGTTCTCCATCTCTTCTCCGGTGCCCACATTGTAAATCTCGCCTATTCGGCCGTTATGCAAAACCAGGTCGATGGCAGCGCAGTGATCGGCGACATGCTGATACTCTCGCGCCTGGCGTCCGTCCCCATACAGGGGCAGGGGCAGATCATCGATGGCGTTTGTCGCGAATAAGGGCACCACTTTTTCAGGGTATTGATAAGGTCCGATATTGTTCGACCCGCGCGTAATCGTTGCCGGCAAATCATAGGTGACATGGTAGGCATTCACCATCAGATCCGCGCTGGCTTTGCTGGCCGCATACGGGCTTCGCGGATCCAACTTATCCCCTTCCAAGCTCGAATAACCGGGCGGGATATGGCCATAGACTTCATCCGTCGAGATCTGATGATACCGTTCAAGACCGTGGCGCTTGGCCGCCTCCAGCAGCACATACGTGCCGTAGACACTGGTCTGAATAAAGGCATCTGGATTCAGAATGGAGCGATCAACGTGCGTTTCCGCGGCAAAGTTGACTATAGTATCAATCCCGTGCTCCTCAATGGCCTTCGTCACAGAGCCGGCGTCGCAGATATCGGCCTGCACGAAGCTGTAACGCGCATTTTCCGCGACATCCAAGAGGTTATCTAGATTGCCGGCATAGGTCAACTTGTCATAAACAAGCACGTTGTAATCCGCGTAACTGTCCAATAGATGGATTACAAAGTTGGAGCCGATGAAACCAGCTCCACCGGTAATCATGATATTCTTCATTAAGTATCCTCAGTAAGATGTATACTCGGTGGCGCACTGGGCTGATGCAATTCTAACCCATAGTCGCGAACTGGTAAACAGCAAGTAATCGGTGAAAAACGACTTATCCTGCCGTCGAATTCTGGGCGACAAAGGCATCAATCATCTGCCGAGCAATGCTTGCTCTCGGTGGGATCAAGGGAAGTTCATCCGCTCGAAACCAATCCGCGGCAGCAAGTTCTTCTTCTTCGAGGACTATCTCGCCTTGCGCATACTCGGCCGTGAAGGCGATCATCAGTGAATTTGGAAATGGCCACGGCTGGCTTCCGAAATAGCGGATGTCCTGTACCAGGATACCGACCTCTTCCATTACTTCGCGATGAACACAATCTTCCAGACTTTCCCCGGCTCTACAAAGCCTGCCAGCACACTGTAAAAGCCATGGGGATGGCGATGGTTGCGGGCCAGCAGCAGCTCTTTGCCCGCCGCCGTAGATCGTTCGATTCTGACGATAATCGCGGGCGCAATACGCGGATAAGTCGTGTGACCGCATGATTGGCAGCGTTTCGCCCGCTCATATTCAAGTTTAGAGACTTTCGATCCGCATTGTCCACAAAACTGGTGCGTCTTATCCCATTCTTTAATCTGGATTGCGCGGCCCGCCAGGGCCAACATCTCCTCATCAAGCCTGCCGAAAAGGCGGCGCAGGCCTAGAAATACCATACTCTCCGGCGGCTCCGTATCCTCCGCCAATTCAGCGGAAATACAGTAAACTTTCTTGCCGTCAACGTCCAAATAGCCAAGCGTTTGGCAGCGAACTGTCTCAACCGGCAGCACGCCTGGACTGGTAATCAGCGGCAAACTTATTTCGCCGTTCTCTTCAAACATCAATAGTTCATACCCACTAAACAGAAACCAGTAGGCTGGTTTGCTGTCGTCCGCTGGGGTTGAAACAGTCGAAGTAAATCTATTCATACGCTGCGTATTTCGTCCTTTGCATAAGCCGCGGTCGCTTGTTTTACGGGTAGGATGAAGGCGGTGTGGAAGTGGCCGGACCGGGATAGCCGCCTCCGGATGTCTGTGTGGAGGTCGGAGGAATTGAAATGCCCGGTGTCTCCGTTGGTGCCTGGCCTCCGCCGGAGGCGGAAGTCGCCGTGGGACTTGGGCTTGATGTCGGCAGCGGCGTACTGCCTGCCTCTGCTGTCGCCGTGGCCGCCGTGGCCGTCGCCGGCACAGTAGGGAAGGCCGTGGAATCGATCGTTGCTGTCGGCGGAGTTGTTATCTCCGCCGTGGGCAGCACGGCCGTTGCTGTTGCCAAAGGGGCAGCCGGATCCTGCGTTGGTGTTGGGACCGGCGTCTCCGTGGGAATGCCGGTGGCGATCAGGCTAGGCAAACCAGGATTGGCGTCTTGTAGATTCATCGGCGCGCCCGTACCGCTGCCGATCAACGGATTGGGCTGCACAATGCGCTGCACCTGCAGGTACCAGGCACTGCCGAACGGCGGTCCTTTGTCGCAGCCAAGCGGCCCCTGGTACAAACGCCAGATCCCTTGGACCGTCATGGCTGTGCCCGGTTCCAAGATGCGCAGCAGGCGTTCAAATCCCAGCGCTTCCAGCTGCAGTTCTTCGGAAACCAGCGCCCACTCACTGTTTGGACCGGTGTGTCGCGCGCACTTGGGTGGGTCGAGCGGTAAGAATGAGCCCGAAACCTGAACTGGCCTATTCAGGTAAGCAACGGGATCTGCATTGAGTTCGCCAAAGGAGAGCGAGAGCGGAGCGAAATCAGACAGGCCCTCCGTATATACCGTTGGCGTGGCCAAAAGAGGCAGTAGGTCGCCCGCACGCGTCGTTCTTCCGAAGATGGCGAGAAGGACGAGCGCTGCGGCCAAAGCTGCGAACAGGATTGCTCCGAATAGTAATCTCCGGTTTCCCCGCCCTTCTTCCGCTTCCGGTTGGTTTTCCATCAATCCTTGTTCTGAATCAAGATTCGGCGACTGCACATACCGTATTGTACTGCTTATTCAATGATGTGCATGATGGTTAAGGCGCTATTGAAGCGGAATAGTCTCGCCCACGATTTGGGCCGGTTCTCGGCGGATGACGTCCCACAACGCGCGTGAGGTGGCCACCGTTTCTCGGAATTCATACCAGCGCGACCCACGGTACGGCCGCAAATCTGCCTTTGCACCCGACGCCTCGACACCCAGCTGGCGGCAGGTGAAAATCGCTCGCGGCAGGTGAAACTCCTGTGTAACAAGGATCGCCTTGTCCACTTGGAAGACGTGGCGGGCACGGTAGCATGTATCATAGGTGCGCAGGCCCGCGTAGTCGGGTTGGATGTCTGCAGGATCAACGCCGCGGCTGAGCGCGTAGGCCATCATCGCCCCCGGTTCATTATAGTGTTCGGCGCTGTTGTCGCCGCTCAGCAGTAATTTGTTCACCTTTCCCGCATCGTAGAGCGCAATCGCCGTTTCCATTCTGTCGCGCAGCACGGAACTCAATCTCCCGTCACCATAGACGGCCGCTCCAAAAACGATGCCCACCCGCGCCGTTTCCGCGCTCTCTACCGTGTGGATGCTGTTCGCGTAGTAGAGGCGCGTTGCCCGGCGCCAAAACCACGGTAGAAGCAGCAGGAAGATCAAGATGCCGGTAAACAGAATTGGCCCCTTCTTAAGCGGGCGCGCCCTGCTCGCGCCGGCGGCCGCATCAACAAACATCGTTTGATTTTCCATTTCCGTCATAGGTAAGCCCGGTGACAGGCACGCCGCGCGCCATTGAGGGTTCAGTCAATTCAACCAATTCCGCTTGGTTCCCCTAGATCATAGGGTCAGTTTGCCCGCATTCACAGCGTGCACAGAATCCGCTAACATAGACTGCGGGCCTTGCTTGTGCTCTGGGAAAGTGGCCCAGAGTGCATTGGGGCTGCGACCGCCTGCTCATCGATCCGCCGCTTGAAGGCCAGGATCGTTCCTGGGTATTGATTCTTGAAGGGGCAGAAGCGGTCGCAGATGATTTTCTACCGGCCGTGCCCGCATGGAGGGTGAATAGACCGATCTGGAACGCATTGGCGGGTCTTGCTTGGCGGCAGCCATGCCGCCTAGGCCACCAGGACCAGCCGCGCTGGGTGAGAGCCATCAGAGACGCAGTTCCCTGAGACGACGCGCTTGGATTTTGTCAACAGCTGTTCAATTCACCGCCTTTGTCAGGAAAGCGCGTTTGCCTGCTCAATCCAGGAATCAACGTCCGCCGACTTGCCGCTTGCCTTCGTGATCGCCCGCACTTCATCTGCCGGGAGCGCTGCCAGGGCGGCAAAAGTAGAGACTCCCGCCTCGTGCAGGCGTTTGGCGTAAGTCGGACCGATGCCCGTAATCTGGGTTAACTCATCAGCGTCACCCGTAATGGTTGCCGGCTCTCGCGCTGCGGTCGCGGTACGCTTCTCTACGGCGGGCGTCTCGCTGTTCTCTTCTACCACAGCTTCCGCCAAGTTCTCTTCGACGACGGGCTCTTTCGCCGTCCGCTCCAGCGCCTCTTTCTTTTCCTGAAGGAAGGAGGCTGACTTTTTAACAACGATTATCGAAATGCCCAATCCTACCAGCAATAGCTTCTTGATCATGCTAACAATCTGCCTTTGGTGGCCTCACAGTGCATAGGCGCACAGGACCGCCCTAAATCAGGTTATGACGCGCTGCATTATAGCAGAGTCAGCCCTCTACTACAATCAACCGCTTCTGCCGGGCAGCCGGCACGCGCCGGCGCTGCGCCAATCATCACGCTCTTTTCGTAAAACCCGCGCACAGATTGTATAATTTTCTTGAGAGAAGACGGCGCTCAATCTGCAATTGGCGCACCCTGACGGGGAGAAAAACATGCTTGACGGCCGGCAGCCGCGTATTCTAATTGCCAAACCTGGGCTAGATGGACACGATCGCGGCGCGAAGGTGATCGCTCGCGCCCTCCGTGATGCGGGCATGGAAGTCATCTATACGGGTCTTCGGCAGACGCCGGAAATGATCGTCAATGCCGCCCTGCAAGAGGATGTTGACGCCATCGGATTGAGTATCCTCTCCGGCGCCCACATGACGCTGCTGCCACGAATCATGAGCCTATTGCATGAGAACGACATGGGTGATGTGCCTCTCTTTTTAGGCGGAATTGTTCCCAAGGAAGATATTCCGCTTCTGGAGAAAATGGGGGTGGCGGCCATATTTGGGCCAGGATCGGGGCTGAGCGAAATCACCGACATTGTTTGGGAGACGCTTGCGCGTGACTGATCTTCTGCAGAAAGTCCGCCAGGGAAACACCCGCGCGATCGCGCGATTGATAACGACAGTTGAAAATGACGAGGCGGAAGCGCAGGAGACAACTGCGGTGCTCCATGCCGGCACGGGGAACGCCTACGTGATAGGCGTAACCGGGCCTCCTGGCTGTGGCAAGAGTACCCTGGTTAATGAACTGGCGAAAGCATTCAATGACAGGGGAAAGAGCGTGGGCATCATCGCCGTGGATCCAAGCAGCCCCTTCAGCGGTGGGGCGATATTGGGCGACCGCGTGCGCATGGGTGATATCGCCACGCGCGACGGTATTTTTGTGCGCAGCATGGCTTCGCGCGGGACGCTTGGCGGCTTGGCGACCGCCACGTCGACCGCAGTTAAGATTTTGGATGTAGCAGGATACGATCTGATCCTTGTAGAGACGGTTGGTGCGGGTCAGGCGGAAGTGGATATTGCCTCGGCTGCGCATACCGTGCTCGTTATTGAGGCGCCTGGAAGCGGCGACGAAGTTCAGTCGATCAAGGCGGGAATTCTGGAGATAGCGGACATTCTTGTCGTGAACAAGGCGGATCGGCCGTCCGCCCTGAATACGGTTCGCGCTCTGGAGATGATGCTTCACCTGGGGACACCGTCCGTGGACCAACACCATGGGCCGGAAACAATGGGTGACCTGGCGCCAGCGGAAGAATTGGCCTCCGAAGATCGCTGGGACGTGCCTGTCCTGCAAACCGTGGCCACTGAGGGAACGGGAATTGGGGCATTGTTGGCTGCTGTGGAGAGCCATCACGCCTATCTTATTGAAAGCGGAGAGTGGTTTGCTAGGGAAGTACGCAGGAGCCGTCGTGAGATCGAGCGTCTTCTGCAGAATCAAGTCCTCACGCGAATAAAGGGCGCCGTGACACAGGAGCAGCGAGAGCGACTGATAGCCGCTGTCGCCAATCGTGAAATGGACCCCTATCAAGCGGCCAACCAGCTACTTTCCGTCATAAACGGGCATCTTCCTGGGTAAAAAAGTGCATGATGCGTGGAGGAGTTAAGAAAAATGTACAACGATATCAAACTATTCGCAGGATCAGGCTGCCCCGAGCTGGCGCGGAAGATCGCGGAATATATCAATGTGCCCCTCAGCGGTTGGGACATCATCCAATTTCCGAATCAGAACCTCTTTGTCCGCCTCCATGGCAGCGTGCGCGGTCAGGACGTTTTCCTGATCCAGTCACATGCACAGCCCCTGCACACGAACATCATGGAGATGCTGATTGCCATTGATTGTCTGAAGCGTGACTCGGCGGCCAGGGTTACTGTCGTCGTCCCGTTTCTCGCCTATTCCCAAAGTGACAAGAAAGATCAGCCGCGTGTGCCTATTTCGGCCCGGCTGCTCGCCGATTTGATTGAGGCGGCCGGCGCAGATCGCTGGATAACAATCGATCTGCACAGCTCGCAGATTCAAGGCTTCTACAAGATCCCTGGTGATTCACTAACCGCCTTTCACATCCTTGTCGACTATTTCAGGGCCAAAGATCTCGATGCCGTTGTCGTCACCCCCGACCTGGGTTTCGCCAAGCGCGGCCGTAACTTCGCGGCCGCTGTTGAACGGCCGTTGGCCTTTGTAGAAAAGCGGCGCATCGGCAACGAGAACAAACGCCTGGCATTGACCTTGATTGGTGAGGTGGCCGGCAAGGATGTCATCATCGTCGATGATATGGTAGATACCGCCGGATCGATGAAGCAGGCCGTCGAGCTGGTTAAGGCCAACGGCGCCCTCGACGTCTACCTCTCTTTCGCCCACCCTGTCCTCTCCGATCCGGCGACTGAGCGATTTGCCAACCTGCCGATCAAGGAAATCGTGACAACAGATACGCTGCCAATTCCTGAGGAAAAGATGCTGCCCAATATGAAAATCCTCTCCGTAGCCAGTATGCTGGGCGAAGTCATTCTGCGCTCGCATGAAGGGCGCAGCGTCGGCGAATTGTTTGACGAATAGGCCCGGCGGGACATTACAAATTGATTTATATTCATACTTGCCCTACTCTAACCTGCTACACTTGCGCCCATGTTTAAGAAACTCGTTTCCAGGATCGTTGGTGATCCAAACCAGAAGATAATTGATGATCTCAAGCCACTCGTTGCCGAGATAGGGGCGTTTGAGCCTGAGCTGCAGACGCTGACCGATGAAGAACTGCGTGAGCGTTCAGTGCGGCTGCGCCAGCGACACGAAGAGGGCGAATCGCTCGACGATCTCTTGAGCGAAGCCTTTGCCCTGGTGCGTGAAGCGGCCGTGCGCACAATCGGCTTGCGCCACTACGACGTGCAAATGATGGGTGGGGCCCTGCTGCACCGTGGGGAAGTTGTCGAAATGCGCACCGGTGAAGGGAAAACCCTTGTGGCTACGCTGCCGCTATATCTGAACGCGCTTTCCGGTAACGGCGTCCATCTGGTCACGGTTAACGAATATCTGGCCCGGCGCGATGGCGGATGGATGGGCAATGTATTCCACTTGCTGGGAATGACCGTGTCTTGCATTGGCCCGCAGCAGTACTCCGGCATGTTTGATCCGGAATATGTTAATCCGGGGGCTGAACTTGAAGATGAACGTCTCGTTCATTGGCAGCCGGCTACGCGGCGCGCGGCGTATGAGGCGGACATCACTTATGGCATAAGCAGCGAATTTGGGTTCGACTACCTGCGTGACAATATGGCCACAGGGCCGGACAAAATGGTGCAGCGTGACCTGAACTACGCCATTATTGACGAAGTAGACAACGTGCTCATCGACGAAGCACGGACACCCCTCATTATCTCCGGCCCTGCCTCTAAGTCGGGCAAAGAATACAGCCGTTTCGCCGGCTATGTCCGCCGCCTCCGTGAGAACACGGCCGGTGAGGAAGAGGAGCCCAACGGCGATTACGATATTGATGAGAAGAGCCGTTCCATAAGCCTCACCGATCAGGGCACCGCGGAAATTGAAGCGCGGATTGAAGAGATCGACGCGGACGCAGGGGACAGCCTGTACGATCCCCGCTTCTACCATCTGACTTACTATCTGGACAACGCGCTGCGTGCCGAATATCTTTTCAAGAAAGACGTCCAATATGTCGTTCAGGATGGGCAGGTAATCATCGTTGATGATTTCACCGGGCGCCTGATGCCCGGACGACGCTATTCGGATGGTCTTCACGAGGCGATTGAGGCCAAAGAGGGCGTAGACATTAAGCGCGAAACAGTGACGGTGGCCACGATAACCCTGCAGAACTATTTCCGTCTCTACGAGAAATTGGCTGGTATGACGGGTACGGCGCTCACGGATGCCGAAGAGTTCGACGAAATCTATGGCCTCGGGGTGACGCCTTTGCCGACCAATGTTGAATTCATTGTCAATATTGGCGAATTGGGATTGGTGACCGATCGCGTTAAATTGGAGAGCGGAGAATCGATCCGTTACCTGGATTCGCAGACCGGCGAACCGGTCTATTTCAAGAGAATTGACTTTCAAGATCAGATTTATTCCACGGCCGATGCCCGCGATCAGGCGATTATCGCCGAGATCAAACAGGTCCATGAGGCGCAAAGACCAGTTCTCGTTGGCACGACATCCGTAGAACATTCTGAACGCATTCACCGCCTTCTCAATCAGGGCCAGATTCCCCACGCCGTCCTCAATGCCAAGATCCACCAATCTGAGGCTCTGGTTGTCGCCCAGGCGGGTCAGAAAGGGGCGGTGACGATCTCAACAAACATGGCCGGCCGTGGCACCGATATCTTGCTGGGTGGAAACCCGGAAGGCTTGGCCGCCGACAGGGTGTCTTCAGTAATGTTTGACCAGCGCCAGTTTACCCAGCTGGCTCAGACCGCCCTGGAAGAAGGCCCCCAGAAGGCGCGCGAGCTTGCGGCAAAGAATGGCAAGCTGAGCGAAGACCTGGTTGGCTGGATTACAGCGCGCCATGATGCTGTGCAGTTGGCCCTGCCACAAGTAGAGGAGTTGGGAGCAGTTCGCTTTGTTACGCAGAAGCTCTATCAAGAGTTCAACCTTGATTACAATGTGGCTGAGGAGATCGTCTCCCGTGCGCAGCTTGGCGATCACGCCGGCGCACGCGATCAGCTTACCGAGATAGGCGCTGACGTCGCTTTCGCCGATCGGGCTGTTTATGAACTGAATATCTTGCGCAACTTCGCGGCGATTCTCAGCCAGCGGCAGTTGTCGCCCAAACAAAAAGCTCAGGCTCTGGGTGAGATTCTGGGCCGAATACTCTTTGAAGAGCATTACAACGCCCGCGCCGCGCTGATTCGTGCCGTTCTTGCCGGCCACGAGGACGAAGCGCTGAAAATCGTCCAGCAGATACCGGGATTGCCGGAGGAGCTGATCGAGGAGATTAAGCATATCAAGAGAGATACCGAGATCTCTCGCGAGGAGATCTGGCTGGCGGGCGGCTTGCACGTCGTCGGGTCCGAACGGCATGAGTCACGCCGTATCGACAACCAGCTGCGCGGTCGCGCGGCGCGCCAAGGCGACCCGGGATCGTCCCGCTTCTTCCTCTCCTTGGAAGATGATTTGATGCGTCGCTTCGGTGGCGAACGGTTGAAGAGTTTTATGAGCCGTACAAATGTTCCTGACGACATGCCCATTGAAAACAGCATGCTGGATAAGATCATTGAGAATTCACAGGAACGCATAGAAGGGTACAACTTCGATATTCGCAAGAATGTCGTTGAATACGACGATGTGATGAGCAAGCAGCGGCAGGCGATCTACGGCGATCGCAAGAAGATACTCCTTGGCCAGGAAGTTGATGTGGATGAGAAAGTTGCCGAGGCATTTGATCTGGCCATTCATGATCTGGTGAATAACTACGTCAGTGATTATCCAGGTTACATGCGCTCAGAGATAGACCGTGTCATAGGCGATTTCAGCACGGAAGCGACGGACACGATCAATATCACCGGCGTCGTGCGCTTCCTGCGCGGCATGCTGCCCGGTATTGTAACCATTGAGCGCTCTGAACTGGAGGGACTTAATCCTGAGCAGCTTTCAGACCGCCTGATGACGCTCGTTTACGAGAATGAAGAGCGCGGCGACAATCTCTACCAGCTTCTGCAGGCAATGGGCCGCTTCTTACCCATCTTGCCCACGATTCCTAATCTTTCTGGCCTGGCCACGATGCGTTCCGGGCAGCTGCAGTCTCGGGATCGGCTGAAGAAAGAATATATCCTCCTGGTTGATCATCTTTATGATGAGTTCCTCGCCAAACAGATCGCGGAAGAAGAACGTGAAGCGATATGGAAGAAGGCCAAGGCAGAAATTGAAGGGGCTTTTGACGACTTCAGAACCGACAATCTGACGACCAAGACGGTGGGTGCACGACAAGCAGTCTTCCGGCAGCGGGTTGAATTGGCCCTGCGTGATCTCCTGCTCGAGAGCCTTTCCGCGTTAGATGCCGAACACCTCACTGCCGCCTTGAGCGGCTATGTCGCCAGCCAGCAGGAGAATTGGAAGAAACGTATTGGTGCGGAAGAATACGATAATTTCCAGCGCCAGCTTCTTCTTTCGGCCATCGATACCGAGTGGCGCGATTACCTGACAGCGATGGATGACTTGCGGCGGGAGATTGGGTTGGCTGCCTTGGGCCAGCGTGATCCCAAGGTGGAGTATAAAAAGCGTTCTTATGCCATGTTTACCAATATGCGTGAGAACATCCAGAAGGATGTGGCCGATCGCTTCTTCCGCCAGATAGGCAATCATTTGGCCTTTATACAGCGGCAGCAGGCGGAAGTGAACTATAAACTTCAAGCCCAGAATGCCGGGTATCGGGTCGTCTCCCACGGTTCCGGTAAGGGAAGCGGTGTGGAAAGAGTGACCGTCAAAGTTGGCCGCAATGATCCCTGTCCCTGCGGCAGCGGCAAGAAGTATAAACAATGTCACGGCCGCGTCGGCAAAGCGGCTCAGAATGCAGGCGGCAGCGCGGCGGCGCAGGGCGCCGGGGGAAAATCAAAGAAAAAGAAACGCCGCCGGCGTTAGGGAGTGAACTTGAAGTCCGCAGGAGGGGTGTCACCGGTTGGTGATACCCCCTTTTTCTTTAGGTCTGGCAGGTCGCACAGAAATGGGTACTTCTGCCTCCCAGAACCATGCGCTGAATGGGATCGCCGCAGACGTAACAGGCGTCGCCAGTTCTGCGGAAGACCTGGACCACATTCTGCATCGCCCCCTTTTCACCATCCGGTTTCACATAACTGCTGATTGATGCGCCCTCACGCGCGATACCCAGCCGCAGCACATACTGTATCCCTTCGTGCAGCAAGCGCACCTCTTGCGCATTGAGCGTGTCTGTGCGCCGCTGCGGGTGCAGTCCAGCAAAATACAATGCCTCATCCGCATAGATATTGCCAATGCCCGCGATCATTGCTTGGTCAAGTAAGAAGGGTTTGAGCAGCCGCTTGCGCCCGCGCATGATTGCGCCCAATCTCTCGGCCGTAAACTTCCCTTCAAGCGGCTCAGGTCCCAGACTGCCTACTACTTCTTCCGCATCTGCAACCAGGTAGACTCTTCCAAACTTGCGCGTGTCGCGAAACCTCAGCTCCTGACCGTCGTCCAAGACAAACACCGTATGCGTATGCTTATCGGCCGTTGTTTGGCCGTCCTGTAGGGAAAGGTGACCCGACATACGCAGGTGGATAATCATCGTCTCTTGCCCACTAAGCGGAAACAAGATGTACTTACCCCGCCTGGAGACATCAAGAATTCTTTGTCCGCGAATTCGCTGCGCAAATAGAACATGGTCAGGGCGGTCGATGTGACGCGGCCAAGAGGTGCGCGCAGATAGGATCACGCGGCCGCGAACGCCCGGCCGGATCGCCCTGGCTACGGTTTCTACTTCAGGTAGTTCCGGCACCTAGACCTTGAAGGTTCCACTGGTATAGAACAGCTCATCATCAACAGTTATCTCTCCGCCGTCGCGCATTTCGCAAATCATATCCCAATGAATGGCGGATACGTTCTTGCTCCCCGTTTCCGGATAGCCGTTGCCCAAGGCCATATGGATTGTCCCGGCGATCTTTTCATCATAGAGGATTGATTTCGTGAACTGCTGGATCCCCTCGTTGGTTCCTATTGCAAACTCGCCCAGGTAGCGCGCGCCGGGGTCCGTGTCCAACATCTGCAGTAGAAATGCTTCATTTTTCGCGGCCGATGCCTGAACGACCCTGCCGTCTTCAAAGACAAGCTCTACGCCGGATACTTCGCGCCCGCCAACGATAGCTGGATAATCGAACTGGACCCAGCCATTGACTGAATCCTCGACGGGACCCGTATAGATTTCACCGGAAGGCATGTTCTTCTTGCCGTCGGAATTGACAAATGTGCGCCCGGCGATGGAAAGTGTCAAATCGACATGTTTCCCTTTGACAACCACATCTTTCTTTCCTTCCAGCCAGTCGACCAGCCGCTGTTGTTTCCTGCTGACAGCCTCCCACTCAGCGATCGGATCGGCCCTATCCGCATAGCAGGCCCCATAGACGAAATCTTCGAACTCGGCCAGCGACATATCGGCTTCCTGGGCATGGGCATCCGTCGGATACATTGTCGAGACCCAACGCAGAGACCCCTCGGCCGCACGTTTCATATAGAGGCCCATCAATTCACGACCCGCCAATTGTCTCAGCGTCTGCCGCGCCGGATCAATGCCGGTCAAGGTTCGCGTATTGTTGGCGCCGCGAATATTCATGATGCAGTCGTACGTTTCCAGGATTAGTCTCTGCGCGTCCGGGGTGTATTGGAGCTGATCTTCGTTGGCTTCTCGCAGAAGAATCTCCTCGACCGTCTCGTCCTGCAAGTCCAGCAGCGGATGGCCGCCGGCGCGAATAATCTCCCGGTAAGTCTCGCGGACGAGCGGCAGTGCGGCAATAGATCCTCTGAGGAAGACTTTGTCGCCTGGCTGCACGCTAACACTATAGTTCACCAGCAATTCAGCCAGTTTTTCAATTCGCGGATCCTTCATCAAGCTCTCCTGCTAGACTCTCGCCTTGTCATCAAGTTAACGCCTCTATTATAGCGGCAAATGCTGCTTTGGCCGGATAGTCAAGGCTGGAATACAATCATGGCCATCATGTATCCTGAGGATCGCGTCCTGGTTGCCCATGTTCCTGATCCAGCAGACTTTCGACGGATCGCGGAAGATCACTGGTATCGCATCCCTGTGCGCTATGCTCCCAAGGGGCTCTTTGCAGAGTATATTGCCTTCTACTTCGGCAGCCGATTCGGTGCGCGTAAATGGGCCGTGCACTTCTACGCCGAAAATCTTGGCCATGAACTTACCACACGCCGAACTCTTCTGCCGGATCAGGTGGATCACGCGCGCGCTGACGATCTCTATTACAAAGTGCAGCTAGGGCCGCTTCAAGAACGGCACGAACCCCTCCTCAGCCTTCGCTGGCGGAGGATTGCCTTCATTCACACGACCTGGGATCGATTCCGGGATGCTTCCGAGATTAACGATCTTTTCCTGGATGGGGATCCCTATGTCGATCGCCTTTATGCCACCCTGAAAGAGCGCGGCATTCAGGCGGAACGGAACTATGAGATCAGGGAGAAGCAGAGTGCGTACCTTGTGCCCTTGGCCGTGCCTTGTCATAGAGGGTTGATCAAGATAGAGGGCAATCTGATTCCGGGAGATGAGGCCGGATTTGATTCCCTCGTAGAACAGATTATGATGGAAGCAGTGGGCCGCGGCGGGTTTCGATAACCTGAGCGCAGCCGGCGCCAGATATTCGCAAGAGAGAGAATTGATGAGTGAACCGATTGAATTCACGGCGACCCTGATCTACAACCCGTTGGCTGGGCCGGCAGACCTGGATCCAACGATGGAGAGAATCGCCGCCCGCTGGCGCAAGGCGGGCTGGCAGATGGACATCCGCCCCACGAAGGCCGCTGGCCATGCCACACTTCTCGCAGCGGAAGCGGTTGAGCGCCGCCGCGCCCTCGTCTTGGTGGCTGGGGGAGACGGGACGTTGGGTGAGGCCGTCAACGGCCTTGCCGCGTCAAAAACGGCCATGGGTGTCCTGCCCGCGGGCACCGCCAACTCCTTTGCCCGCGAGCTCAAGCTCCCGCTTCCCGGATTGCGGAACGAAAATAACCTGCTGGCCGCCAGTGATGCCCTCATGGCAGGGCGCGTGCAGCCCATCGATCTGGGCTATACGGCCTACCCGCAGAAGGAAAGCGGACGGTATTGGATTCTATGGACCGGGACGGGTGCGGACGCCTATCTGGTCGATCAAATGGAACCACGACCAAAATGGTCAAAGCGAATTGGCTGGCCAAGTTACATCGTTCATGGTCTCCCTTCGCTGGCCCGTTTTTCGCATGTGCACGCGACGGTCACGGTTGACGGCTATCAAGTCGAGGATGATTACATCCTGGTCCTGATCAGCAACTGCCAGCGCTATGCTGGGGGATTTGTTACCCTGAGTCAAGATGCAAAAGTGGACGACGGGCTGCTCGAGGTCTGGCTGTTCGGCGGGCGCGGTCTGGTCAGTATGTCACGACATGCCCTGCGCACCCTTCAAGGACAGCCTTCCGAGGAGCCTGATGCGCTGCTCCTCCGTGGAAAAGAGATCGTTGTGCACACGGAACCCTCAATGCCCGTGCAAACGGATGGTGATCCTGCCGGCGTGACGCCGCTGCATTGCACTGTCGTGCCTGCCGCCCTTCAACTGCTGACGCCGGACTCCGCGCCATCGTCTCTCTTTACCAACGAAGGCCCGCGGTTGATGTCTGCGGCTTCTTGAAGAGTGCCCTGAACCAGGGGCAACAAGGCCCCCGCGCAAAGGGTTTGATCTTGCAATCTCCCTAATATTACGTAAACTTGGAGCATGGATAGGATCGATTTTCGTTCAGATACGGTAACCTGGCCGACAGCCGCCATGCGCAAGGCGATGGCCCGTGCGCCGGTCGGCGACGACGTCTATGGCGAAGATCCAACGGTCAACGCCCTGGAAGCGTTTGCCGCTGCCAAAACTGGCATGGAAGCTGCGCTGCTGGTCTCCAGCGGAACCATGGGCAATCTCGTGGGTATTCTGACCCATGCAACCCGCGGTGACGAAATGATTGTTGGTCGCGATTCCCATGTCATGCTTTGGGAGACGGGAAGTGTGGCCGCCCTGGGCGGCGTGATGCCTCTGACTATGCCCACAGATAACGAGGGCCGCATGACTATTTCGGAGATCGAAGACGCCGTTCGTGTTGAGGATGATCATCTGCCACGAAGCCGCCTGATTCATGTAGAAAATTCTTATGGATCCAAGTTCGGATTTCCGATTTCTCCCGCCTATTTCAGGGATGTCAAAGAGACCGCCCAGCGACATGGGCTTTCTGTTCATCTGGATGGGGCGCGAATCTTTAATGCCGCTGCGGCTTTGAATGTTGACGTGCGCGATTTCACGGGCAGCGTTGATTCCTTGACTTTCTGTTTGAGCAAGGGTCTCTGTGCGCCGGTTGGTTCGCTGCTCTGCGGCTCTGCAGATTTCATCCGCCGCGCGCGGCGGATGCGCAAGGCGGTGGGCGGAGGGATGCGCCAGGCGGGCATTCTCGCAGCCGCCGGTCTCATCGCCCTTGAAGAGATGGTCGATCGTCTCCACATCGATCACATGCATGCGTTTCTAATGGCTGAAGGATTGGCCACAATTCCCGGAGTTGAGATTGAGATCGACAGGGTGCGGACGAATATGGTCTTCTTCAGTCTGGCCGAGGATGTTCCCTGTTCCGCCGCCGAAATCGCCGCCAAGATGCGCGAGCGGGCAAATGTGTGGCTGGACACAAACGGGCCGGGCAGCTTTCGTGCCGTAACCCATTATTGGATCAAGAAATCTGACGTAGAATTATTCCTGGACACATTGCGTAGTATACTAAGGGCGTAGACAGGAGTTGCGGGAACTATGACCAGCCTGATTGGGCAGACAATCAACGAACGGTATCGTCTCGATGCCCTGCTGGGTGATGGCGGCATGGGGACCGTCTTCCGCGCCTTCGACCGCAATCTTGACCGGCAGGTGGCGATCAAGCTCATGCACAGCCATTTTGCGCGCCAGCCGGAGTTCCGCAAACGGTTGATTCAGGAAGCGCAAACCGCCGCCAAACTCGACCACCCCTCCATCGTACGCATCTATGATTTTGGCGAATCAGATTTAGGTCTGTTCATTACGATGGAGTATGTCGATGGCGGCAGTTTGCGCGAACATTTGCAGCGGCTGCAGAGCATCGGCAAATTCCTGCCCTTCTCGCAAAGCATGCAGATCGGTATCCAGATCGCCGAAGCACTTGATTATGCCCATAGGCGGGGTGTTATTCACCGTGATGTCAAGCCAGGCAATATTATCCTCAAGCGTTTGAGCCATCCTGATGAACCGGGTGAACAGCCCTTTCGTGCCGTTTTAACTGATTTTGGTCTGGTCAAACTGCAGGAAGGTATTCCCATGACGCAAAGTGGGGCCACGGTGGGCACGCCCGCCTATATGTCTCCCGAACAGTGCGAAGGGATGGAACTCGACGGCCGTTCCGATCTTTATTCCCTGGGCATCGTGCTCTACGAACTGGTGACGAATCGACTGCCCTTTACCTTCCAATCGTTGGCAGACGCCATCTCGACGCACCGCCGGGGAACGCGGCCCGCGCCTCCCAGCGAGTATCGCGCCGATGCGCCCCCCTTGATTGACGGTATGCTGGCAAAATCGCTGGCCAAGTCGCCTGATGATCGTTTCTCCAGTGGATTCGAAATGGCGACTGCCCTGCGCAGCGCAAAACTTTCACTCGAAGGTACCCCGACGCGCATAATGACCCGGCAGGAGCACAATATCCTCGATCGCGTCGAAGATCCGCCGGAAGGGTTCGAGTTGGAAATCAATGCCCCCGGTCATCAGCCGAGTATCATGGCCTTGTCCCATTCTGTTGTCACGCTTGGCCGCAACGCGGACAATGACGTTGTGCTGCCGGCCGATGGCGTTTCACGCCATCACGCGCGCCTGCAGGCGACTTCCCTGGGCTGGGAAGTGCTCGATCTTGGCGGTCCGAACGGGACCTGGCTGGATGACCGTCGATTGCGACCGCAGGAGCCGACCCCGCTGCCACCTGGGGCGAGGCTGCGCGTTGGACCCTACGAACTGGAGCTTGTGCCCCCCGATATTTCCGCGTCGGCCGTCGCTGCCGGATTGGCGGTGGGCACCGCCGCTGCCGCCGCTCAAGCGACAGTGCCCGGTGAAACGACGCGCGGTCTGCCGGAAAACGGCACTGCCCAGCCCGTGGCCATTTACCCTGTTCAGGACACGATTGAAGTAGATCCCGGCGCACAGGCTGACATAAGAGTCGAAGTCATCAACCGCAGCAGTGTCGCTGATCGCGTCAGTCTGCGCCTGCAAGGGGTGCCCGACAGCTGGATTACGACGGCCGTCTCGTTTGTACCGATTGCGGCGGGCGAAACGATTGAAATGAGCGTGGGCGTCTCACCCCCGCGTGAGCAAAGCACACCGGCTGGCCGCCAACGTCTCTTGCTGGAAGTCGTCTCGCAGCAGTTCCCCAACGTGGATGCTTCGGCGATGATGAATCTTGTCATCAATCCCATATTTACTTTTGCGGCGACATTGGAGCCGGAGCAGCTGCGTCTTCCAGGAACGGCCACGGTCTCCGTGCGCAACACAGGCAGCGCCGCCGGCGAATTCTCTGTTGTGCCGCGCGATACACAGGATGCCCTAGAATTCACGGGTGAAACGGGCCGAATACCGATCCAACCTGGCCAGGTCGCTCATGTCGACTTGGAGGTGAAGGCGCGCGAATCGAGTTTCTTCGACAGCGATGATGTTTATCCCTACGAAGTCAACGTCGTGTCGCGGACAGGGGGCAGGCAGCAGTTGTCGGCGGAAGCGATAGCCGGGGGACTGATTCCGCCCTGGCTGCTGTACGCGCTCATCTTCCTGACGACGATCTGCTGTGCCGCCTTGGCCTTTACTGCATTTCTCAATCGCGACCGGCTCTTCGGCGCCCCGCCTACGGCGACCCTGCCTTTCGCCGGACTCGCCGCCACACAAACGGCCGCCGCGGCGACACAGACGGCCGTTTTCGTTGGCGGCGACGGCACGATCACGCCGACTGTTGACCTCACGGCAACCATACAGACCGCTACCGCCCAGGCGGGCGCTGTGCAGACAGCGACGTCCGTGGCCGCGACAGCCGACATTCAGGGTGACAGCGACCGAGATGGCTTGAGCAATGCCCAGGAAGGGTTTATCGGCACCGATCCATTCAACCCTGATACCGATGGCGACGGCCTTACCGATGGGCAAGAAGTACTCATTCATGGCACTGACCCACTCCATGTGGATACAGACCGCGACGGGTTCACAGACGGAAACGAAGTACTCATTTTAGGGTCGAATCCGCTCGATCCCTTTGATCCCGTCGGACCGGGCCCCATGACGCGGCCGCCAGGTCTAATTACGCGCACCCCACCCAGGCCGCCAATAACCAGGACGTGGCCGCCACCGATGCCGCCGACTTTGACGAGCACACCACCACCGCCCATCGTGACAACAGTCGCCCCGCCCGCAACCTGGACGCCGACGATCACGCCGCTACCCACAGACACGGCGACGGCGACGATCACGTTGACGCCGACGATCACACCGACGCCGACGGACACGCCGACACCGACGATCACGCCCACGGCCACAGACATACCGCCCGGTCCAATCTCGTCGATATCTTGCACGGCCGCGCCGCCGGCGATCGATGGCGTATTCCAGCCTTCAGAATGGCCTGTCTCGCCTATGGCTCAATTCGCCTCGGCGACGAATCCGGCGCGCAGCGTGCAGATGTACCTTGCCAAAGACAGCGCAAACTACTATGTGGCCTACTTGATCAATGATCCCACTGTTGACCCTGGGGACTCAGTGCGCACCGGCTTTGACAATGATGCCAGCGGTTATGATAGTGACGCGGGCGTATACGATCCCGATGGAACAGATCGCTACTTCATCGTCAACCGCGACGGCAGTTCTGAAGTGTGGGCCGGAATTGGCAGCAATACGGACAGTTTGCTCTGGGATTCGGGCTACGGCGGCGGCGGTTGGACTTCTGCTGTTGGCGAGTCGGCGGCTCAGTGGGTGGTCGAAATGCAGATTTCGTCTGCGCAGCTTGCATCACTCGGGGCAACTTTTGGCATGATGTCTCAGGTTACGGCTCCGCCCGATCTGGCCACCTGGCCGGGCAGCGCGGACAGCAACAATCCGAACACCTGGCAGCCAATTGCCAATGCCACCTGCCCTTGAGTAGGGCGCTTGGGCCGGACCTAGCGCTTGCGGCGCGCGTATAAATCCCCGGACCGCCCGCCGCTCAACTCGCCGGTCATCTGCGGCACCATCTCAGCGGCGGGCAGCCAGGTCTCTGAGCCGAAAATGAACTGTTCCGCAATCGACCAGTTGTACTCATAGCCGCCCAGCTGCTCCAGCCTCTGAATACACTGCAAGGCGCTGTCAATCGCTGCCGGGATGAACTCGAATGAGACGCAGGGCAGTGCGCACGAAAGTCCACGCAGCGCCGCCAGTTCATTCCCCTCAATGTCCAGTTTGCAGAACTGGGGTAGGCCATAGATATCGATGAGTTCATCGAGCGTGGTCATGGATATCTGCAGGGTCGTATCCCAACGTACGTTGGCAAACGAGCTGTCCTGCGCCATAGACGCCAACCACGCTTCGGAAACGGTACTCACGGTTGGCGTCCGTTCGCTCAAAAAGAAGGGTGCCTGGCCCGCGGTCGCGCCGACCCCTTGCTCGAGCAGCGTAATTGAGTCGTTGCCGTGAAATGCACGCTGCAGAAAGGAGAACAAGGAGGGATTAGGCTCCAGGGCAACGACGCGCGCCCCCACCTTGGAGGCCGCGTAGATGCGATTGCCGACATGGGCGCCAATATCAAAATATAGATCGCCTGGGGCCAGAATCTGCGTGTAGAGATGCTGCAGTCGCCGTGTATAGAGAGGATTGCCGTAGTATGTGAGGAGTGAGCGTAGCAGACCAATTCTGCGCTGCATGGGATTATCGCGTTTTCGTGTGCATCATGTTGCTTCTCTGCCTGATTTGTACACAATCAACGAATTCGGGGCAACACTTTTGCACCGCTTACCTATTGGACGAAAGGTTGAGGCGCGTTATTATGGCCTGTTGAACCTGGTATGAACGAGAAAATGCAGCGCCCATTTTTTGCACGGCCGTCAAGGCAGGTGGCCCAGGAACTTCTGGGAAAACGGCTGGTCCGTTTGCTCGATGGCCAGAGAATCTCCGGCCGCATCGTGGAAACCGAGGCCTATTGCGACACCGAAGAAAGGGATCTCGCCTGTCATGGAGACCGCGCCAATGCGGGGCGTCCGACAAAACGGACGGCCGTCATGTTCGGCCCTCCTGGGCACGCGTATGTCTATTTCACCTACGGCATGCATTGGATGTTCAATATCGTTACCGGAAATCCCGAGCAGGCAAATGCCGTTCTGATTCGCGCACTTGAGCCCGAGGAAGGAATCGGCCTCATGCGCGATTTTCGCCGGCGGCCGGATGCTGAACTAAGCAATGGGCCGGCCAAATTGGCGCAGGCGCTGGCGATCGATGACAGATTTAATGGTCTTGATCTCTGTGACGAAAACGCATCCATCTGGATAGAGATGGCGCGCCCGGTTAGTGACCGTGAAATAATCAGGGGTCCGCGCATCGGTCTGGGCAAGACGCCTGAACCTTGGTATTCGGCCCCTTGGCGCTATTGGATTGCCGGCAATCCCTTTGTCTCCAGATGAATGATTTCCGCGGTCTGATCCGCAAAGGGGAAGGCGTGCTGACAGCGCAGGGCAGCATGCAAGACGCCGGACGGAGCCGGCATATCGGTGCCATACCGGTTGCTCCGCGAAAAAAATCCGCTCATCTGGCTGTTCGTTAGGATACAAATTCGTATACTAGGAGAATAACTGAACGTAAGCGCACCGCTTCATGGAATGCTATGACACTTGCTTTCATCATACTGACTATTACGATTGTCCTCTTCGTCTGGGGACGCCTGCCTTCGGACCTGGTCGCGCTGCTGGCTCTCTTGGCCCTATTTCTCAGCGGCATCCTGACTGCTGATCAGGCCCTAAGCGGATTTAGTAACTCTACTGTAATCATGATCGCCGCCCTTTTTGTCGTTGGCGAAGGGCTTTCACGCACCGGTGTGACCGCCTGGTTGGGCCAGCAAATCCTACTCATGGCCGGGAGAAGCAAAGGACGGTTGCTGGTCGTGCTCATGCTTGGCACCGCGCTGCTTTCCGCGTTTATCAGCAACACGGGCACCGTGGCCACGTTGATGCCGGCCGTGGTCGCCGCCTCCTGGCGCGTAGGCGGCGTGCCCTCCCAGTTCCTCATCCCCTTGGCCTTTGCCGCCAACACGGGAGGTTTGTTGACGCTGACCGGCACGCCTCCCAATATCGTCGTTTCCGATGCCCTGATTGCCGGCGGCTACGCCCCGTTCTCCTACTTTGAGTATGCCTACATAGGGCTGCCATTGTTGGCTGCCGCCGTCGTCTATATGGTTCTCTACGGCCGTAAAACGCTTCCCACAAGCAGCGGCGAGGATCGGCCCGAGGAACTGCTTGAGGCGGTTGAGGAACTGGCCGAGACCTTCTCCCTCGCTGAAAATCTGTACCGTCTGCGCGTGCGCTACGGCTCACCACTGGTCGGGCTCACACTCAAAGAAGCCGCGCTTGGTCGCGATTATGGCGTCTCCGTCCTTGATATTGAAAGCGGAACGCCCGATGAACCCGCCGCGGGAGAGCTTCGAGACGGACGCGTCAGACCGCTGCAGACAATCCTCCATGATTCCCATCATGAAACGCCGGGGCCCAATTCAGAGATCGAAACGCAGGATGTCCTCTTGGTAAAGGGCAGCGGCAAAGCCGTCTACGAGATGATGGTTGATTTCAACCTCGGTGTTCTACCTGTCGAAGATGACAGTGAAGGACTCTCGGAAGCGCTCTTGTCCGCGGAGACAGGCATGGCTGAGGTCGTATTGACGCCTCGCTCCTCCTACATCGGGCGCCGGGTTCCGGAAAGTGAATTTGGCCCCAAGTATGGGGTGCAGGTGATCAGCATCCGGCGCGGTGACCAATTGGTAAGCCGCCAGGATGCTCGGCTTCAATTTGGAGATGCCCTTCTCGTTCGCGGATCCTGGGCAGCGTTTGAGACAATGCGCAACGAAAGGCGAAATTTCGTCATCGTGGGCAGCCCGGAATCGATATCGCGCCAGGTTATTGAACTGACGCCGCAGGCGGTCGCCGCCGTTGTCGCCCTCCTGGGCATGATCGTCATGATGATCAGCGGCATTGTGCCCGCCGTCTTCGCCGCGCTGATCGCCGCCGTCTTCATGGTATTGGCCGGATGCTTGACGATGGCCCACGCTTACCGGGCTATTAGTTGGCAAAGCGTCGTCTTGATCGCGGCTATGATACCGATGAGTATCGCCCTGGAGGTAACCGGCGGCGCCCAGTTTCTGGCAAACGGCCTGGTAAACACATTCGGAAGCATTGGCCCCCTGGCGCTGCTCGCCGGCGTGTTCCTGCTCACCTCGCTGTTTAGCCAGGTCATGAACAACACGGCGACGGCCGTTCTTGTGGCGCCCATCGTGCTCAAGGCGGCTGAGGACATGGCCATTTCACCCTATCCCGCGCTGATGGTTGTCGCCGTCAGTGCCTCGACCGCATTCCTGACGCCGATTGGGACAACGACAAACCTGATGGTGATGAGCCCGGGAGGCTACCGTTTCAACGATTACTTCAGGGTTGGATTGCCTTTGGTCATCATATTTCTCATAGCAACTGTTTTCCTGGTTCCCATCATTTGGCCGTTCGCAGGATAGGTACAAGCCGGAGACTATGCGGAGCCGCCATTTTTCCGTCACGTTGTTCCATGCTCGTCAATCAGAGATACTTATCAAACAGAGAAAACCATTGGAGTAATAAACATGAAACTGCTCGAAGGAAAAAAGGCGTTGGTCTTTGGGTTGGCCAACAAATACTCTATCGCCTGGGGAATCACCAGGGCGCTGCACGAACATGGCGCTGAGATTGGCCTCAGTTACGGCATTCCGCAGCTAGAAAAGCGCGTGCGGCCCCTGGCTGAGGAACTAGGCGTCTCCTTCATTGAAAAATGTGATGTGACCCAGGATGAAGAAATCGAGCAAGTTTTTGCCAGGGCAGCGGACCACTTCGGTGAAATTGATATCTTGGTCCATTCAATTGCTTTCGCGCCTGCCGAAGAGCTGACCGGCCGTTTTGTGAACACGAGTCGCGAAGGGTACCGGCTGGCCATGGACATCAGCGTGTACAGCCTTGTCGCTCTGACACGGGCGGCTGTTCCCCTGATGCCCAACGGGGGCAGCGTATTGACGATGAGTTACTATGGCGCAGAAAAAGTTGTGCCTCATTACAACGTGATGGGCGTCGCTAAGTCCGCCCTTGAGTCTAGCGTGCGCTATCTCGCTGCCGATCTTGGACCCATGAATATACGCGTCAACGCCATTTCCGCCGGGGCGATCAAGACGCTCTCCGCAAGCGGGATAGCCGGTTTCCGCAAAATGCTGCGTTACACGGACGAACGCGCGCCGCTCAGGCGCAATGTCGATCAAATGGAGGTGGGCAATGCCGCACTTTGGCTCTGTTCTGACCTGAGCAGCGGCGTGACCGGGGAAATTGTTCACGTCGATGCCGGTTACAACATTCTGGGCATGCCGGAACCGCCGGAAAAGTGGGAGTAATGGGCGTTATTTGGTCGTCGCCCTTTGTCGTCGGCCAGCTTAATTCAATCCGTAAGGTTGCCGCGTTAGAGTTATCCTTGCCGGTGGTTGACAGACGGACTGGTTTGGCTATACTGGCATCATTGACAATATTATAGGTTAGATTTTGCACTTATCAGGAGCAGTGGAGGGAACGGCCCTTTGAAACTGCAGCAACCCCCCAGTCTTGTGGGAAGGTGCTAATTCCGACAGCGTGCGCTGGAAGATAAGAGGTAACTATTCTGTTATCAGATGCCTCTTGCTTGCCAAGAGGCTTTTTTTGTTTGGGGTTGGTGGAATATCATCCAACTTTACGCAAAGTGCGAGATCCATTATCAAGTGGAGGTAAACAGGAAATGACGACAACGTTTATGACCGCCGAGAATCTGCTTTTCACATCGGAGTCGGTCACGGAAGGCCATCCAGACAAGATGTGCGATCAGATCAGCGATGCGGTCCTGGATGCGATCCTGGAACAAGATCCGGCGGCCAGCGTGGCCTGCGAAACGGCCGTTAAGACCGGCTTCGTTCTGCTGCTCGGCGAGATTACCACAACCGCTTTTGTTGACTTCGATAAGCTGGTTCGCCAGGTGGTCATGGATATCGGTTTTGACGACAGCAGCAAGGGCTTTGACGGCAACACATGCGCCGTACAGTCGGCCATTGCCGCGCAGAGCCCCGACATTGCCCAGGGCGTTGATAAGGCGCTCGAATATCGTTCCAACGGCGCGAGCCAGGCGGATATTGAAACGCTAGGCGCTGGCGATCAGGGCATGATGTTTGGCTATGCCTGTAATGAGACAGACGTGCTGATGCCCTTGCCCATTTATCTGGCTCATCGCCTGACTCAACGCCTCAGTCAGGTTCGCCGCGACGGCACGCTGCCCTGGCTGCGGCCCGATGGGAAGTCGCAGGTGACGATTGAATATGAGAATGGCCAGCCAAAGCGCGTGCACACTGTCTTGATCAGTACGCAGCATGCGCCGGAAATCGCCTATGATGACCTCCGCGCGGCGATCATTGAACACGTCATCAATCCCGTCCTGCCGCAGGAGCTCGTGGATGACGAACTGCGTATCTTTGTCAATCCGACCGGCCGTTTTGTCGTTGGCGGACCCATGGGGGACGCCGGATTGACTGGCCGCAAAATCATCGTTGATACCTATGGCGGGATGGGCCGCCACGGCGGTGGCGCGTTCAGCGGAAAAGATCCGACAAAGGTTGACCGCAGCGCCGCCTACGCTTCGCGCTGGGTCGCCAAGAATATCGTGGCCGCCGGCTTTGCCGACCGCTGTGAGGTTCAGGTCGCTTATGCGATTGGCGTCGCTGATCCGCTGAGCATCAATGTGGAAACCTTTGCCACGAGCGAACTCTCGTCAGAGCAGCTGGTTGAGTTGATCAACGCCCATTTTGATCTGCGCCCAGGGGCCATCATCCGCGATTTGCAGCTGCGCCGGCCTATCTATCGTGCCACGGCCGCTTACGGTCATTTCGGCCGTGAGGATATTGATGCGCCGTGGGAAAACACGGACAAGGCTGAAGAACTGCGCAAGGCAGCAGAACCCTATTTGGCGGCCGCTGTTCAGTAAGTTGCGGTTGGCGGCAATTCGATAAGAATAGTTTCCAACTCTTGACAATAAGGTATAATCGCCTAGTCATTGGGGGCGAACCTCGTCTGGTTCGCCCCTGTTTGCGCGTTAATATTCGGCCATTTTGACCGGGCGCTCGGGTCCGGCTAGAATCTCTGGTCACGTTTTGATGATTCTACTTGGGTGAACTGTGTTTGAATCATTAGGCAACCGCCTACAAACTGTCTTCGACAATCTACAGCGTCACGGAAAGCTGACTGAAGCGGACGTGGACGCTGCCATGCGCGAGGTGCGTCTGGCCCTGCTCGAGGCGGACGTCAATTTCAAGGTTGTCAAGGACTTTGTCGCCCGCGTCCGCGAGCGGGCTGTTGGTCAGGAAGTCATGCGCAGCCTGACGCCCGGGCAGCAGGTCGTCAAGATCGTCAATGATGAGCTTGTCGTCACGCTGGGCGAACCGGGACGGCTCAATCTGGGTATGCAGTCGCCGGCCGTGATCATGCTGGTCGGGCTTGCAAGGCGCGGGTAAGACGACGATGGCCGCCAAGCTGGCTTTGCATCTGCGCAAGCAAGGGCGACGGCCGTTGCTCGTTGCTGCGGATGTTTACCGCCCGGCAGCCATCGATCAGCTGCAAACATTGGGCAAGCAGCTGGATATTCCCGTCTACAGTGAAGGAACTGACGCAAACCCGGTGAAGGTTGCTGAACATGGCGTGCAATACGCCTCGAAGAATGCCCTGACAACCGTTATCGTCGACACGGCCGGTCGTCTCAACATCGATGAGATGATGATGGACGAGATCAAGGCGATCAAGGCCACTGTTGATCCGGTGGAGACGCTGCTGGTGGCTGATGCGATGACAGGTCAGGAAGCGGTGCGCGTGGCCACAGATTTCGACAATGCTGTGGATATCACCGGCTTGATCATGACCAAGGTGGACGGCGATGCGCGCGGCGGTGCGGCCATCTCCATGCGCGAGGTCACCGGCGTGCCGATCAAATTCCTGGGCACTGGCGAAAAACTGAACGCGATTGAGGTTTTCCATCCCGATCGCTTGGCCAGCCGCATCCTGGGCATGGGCGATGTGCTGACGCTCATTGAGACGGCGCAGCAGGAAATGGATCAGGAGGAAGCCCAGAAGGCGGGCGAACGCCTGATGAGCGGCGAGTTCAATCTCGAGGATTTCCTGAAGCCAGATGCAGCAGATCAAACGTATGGGGCCGCTCGGCAAAGTGATGGAAATGATCCCGGGCATGAACAAGATGTCACAGGGCGTCGACCTCAGCGGGGCCGAAGGGGATTTGAAGCGCATTGAGGCGATCATTCAGTCGATGACGCTCCAAGAACGACGGAATCCGAAGCTGATTAAGGCGAGTCGCAAGCGGCGCATCGCGGGTGGTTCAGGAACGACTGTGCAAGAAGTCAATGCGCTGCTGAAGCAGTTTAAGGAGATGCAGCGCATGATGAAACAACTAGGGAAGGGAGGTCGCCGAGGAAAGGGTGGTTTAGGCTCGCTACTTGGCACCGGTCTTCGTCGATAGTAGAAATTTGGAGAGTAAGGTGTAATTATGCTACGAATTCGTTTGAGCCGTACAGGAAAGAAGAAGCAGGCAAGTTATCGGGTTGTGGTCGCCAACATCGAATCGAAACGTGACGGCCGAATCGTCGAACGTATCGGCCACTACAACCCGCGTACCGAGCCATTGGAGTATGTGATTGAGGAAGATCGCGCTCTCTATTGGTTGAGCGTTGGCGCGCAGCCTTCAGATGCCGTGCGCAGACTCCTGGAAAAGCAGGGCACCATGGATCGTCTGGTCCGTCTGCGTCAGGGTGAGGAATTCGAGACGTTGGTCGCCGAATTCGAGGGGACTCCCGTCGCTGTCGCGAAGGAAAGCGTGGAAGCTGCTGTCGTTGCCGAGATCGCAGCGGCGATTGACGAGGAAGAGTAGGGCTATATGCTCGCGGAGCGCTATGAAAGAGCTAGTTGAGTATATCGTAAAATCTCTGGTGGATAATCCGGATCAGGTACGGGTCACGGAAGTCCAGGGTCCGGCGCTGACCACTCTCGAACTTTCCGTTGCCGCGGATGATATGGGCCGAGTGATTGGTAAGAATGGTCGGATCATTAACTCCATCCGTACAATCTTGCAGGTACCGGCCACAAAACAAGGGACGAAAGTCAATTTGGAATTGTTGGAAGTAGAGGATGCCAGGTCATAATCTGCCTCGTCGAGTCGCAAGATAGGCAGCATGGCAGTCGAATTCATTGAAATCAGATCCTGAAGTGAACAGTAATTCAGTACGGCGAGGCTCAGAGGACGATAGCTCTGAGCCTCGCTTTTTGGTCATTGGCCAGGTGACCAAGCCCCATGGCGTGCGCGGCGAAGTCCGTGTGCTGGCGCTTACCGATCTCCCGGAACGATTCACCTGGCTGGATATCGTCTACGTGGGCGAGCGTGATCCCGTCGCTGTCGCCGTGGAAGCTGCCCGCCTTCACAAAGGGGGCGCCCTGCTCAAGCTGGCTGGGTATGACACCAGGGAAGAAGCACAGGCGCTGCGCGGGCAGCTGCTGCAAGTTCCCGAAGAAGAGGCGATTCCGCTCGCAGAGGGTGAATACTTTCTCTACCAGCTGCTGGGGCTTGCGGTAGAAGCAATGGATGGCAGCGCGCTGGGGACACTGGCCGAGGTGATCGAGACCGGGGCAAACAACGTCTTTGTTGTTCATGGAGCGCAGGGGGAGATCCTCATTCCTGATACCCAGGAAGTAGTTGCCGAGATCGATTTCGACCAGCGGCGCATGAAGGTGCATCTATTGCCGGGATTGCTTAACGCTTGACACGTGTATTGAGCATGATATTCTGGAAATAATGTCCAAGGAAAAGTTTTGGCTGGGTTTCAACCTGGTGAAAGGGATCGGATCGGCAAAGGTCCAAGGGCTGCAAAGTTACTTCGGTGACATTGAGGCAGCCTGGAATGCCAGCGAATCGGAGTTGAAGAAGCTGGGTCTTGACCAGAAAGCACTTTCCAATCTATTGGAGACGCGGGCGACGATCGATCTCGACCAGGAACTGCAGAACGTCAAGGCCAAGAACATTGGCGTGCTGACCTGGGATTCTGCGGACTATCCCGACTACCTGGCAAAGATTGACGGCTCTCCTCCGCTCCTTTACCTAGTGGGCGCACTGCAGGATATCGATCGCTGGGCCGTCGCTGTCGTGGGCACACGGCGAGTGACGCCTTACGGCCGTCAGATGACGCAGGAATTGGTCAGCGGATTGGTGCGTAACGGGGTGACCGTTGTCAGCGGCCTGGCCCGCGGCGTGGACGCGATTGCCCACCAGACGGCCCTCGATCATGGGGGGCGTACCATCGCCGTTCTAGGGTCAGGACCCGACCATATCTATCCGCCGGAAAATCGCGATCTGGCGCGCAATATCGTGCGCGATCGCGGAGCGGTACTCAGTGAGTATCCCTTGGGCACGGAGCCCGAAGCCAAGAACTTTCCGCCGCGCAACCGCATCATTAGCGGTTTGTCGCTGGGCGTTATTGTGGTCGAGGCAGGTGAGCGCAGCGGGGCCACGATCACGGCCCATTTTGCCATGGAACAAGGACGTGAAGTGTTTGCCGTGCCCGGAAATGTCAACAGCCCTGCCAGCCGCGGCACGAACAGGCTCATCCAAGAGGGCGCGAAGCTGGTTACCAATGCCGAAGATGTCTTGGAAGAGCTGAATCTTTCTATGGTCTTCGAGCATTCGGCCGTCCAGAAAGTACTGCCGGAAACCAAGGAAGAAGCCGCGCTCTTTGAGCATCTGTCAACCGAGCCTCTTCACGTCGACGCCTTGAGTCGTGCCAGCGGCCTGTCCAGTCAGGAAGTCAGCAGCACGCTGACATTATTAGAGTTGAAGGGAATCGTGCGTCAGGTGGGTGGCATGAATTATGTCATGGTCAGAGAACCACAGCCCGCTTATGATGTCGCCCCTCAAAGTGAAACCGATTAGTCGAAGAATTCATCACTGTTCTTGACGCCGCGCCAGATAGTGATTAAGGTCAGGGGGTGGGTCACGCGTGTGTCGCAGACCAAAATACGACGACGCCGCCTTCCAACAGACCGGATACATCAACGAACTTAGCACAAACGGACATGAGATTATGAGCGAAGAATTGACTCTTGAAGCCTACTGCGTCAAATGCAAAACCAAACGAGAATTGGTTGACCCAAAGCCGGACTGGTCGGCGAACGGCACACCGGGGACGCGTGGCACCTGTGCGGTTTGTGGCGGCAATATCTACAGGATGGGCTCGACATCTGCGCATGAGCACCTGGAGAAACCCCCTGTGACGGCGAAACCAAAGAAGAAGAAAGCGAGCAAGAAAAAGGGCGCCAAGAAAGGCAGCGCGCGCAGAACAGGCACGCTCGTCGTCGTCGAATCGCCGGCGAAGGCGCGCACCATAGGCCGTTATTTGGGCAAGGGGTATACGGTCAAATCGAGTGTGGGTCACGTGCGGGACCTGCTGCGCAGCCGGCTCAGCGTCGATGTCGAAAATGACTTTGAACCTGAGTATCGTGTGCCCAATGACAAGCGGCAGGTTGTTAAGGAATTGAAAGAAGCCGCGGCGCGCTCCAAGATGATCTACTTGGCCACGGACCCGGATCGCGAAGGTGAGGCGATCGCCTGGCATGTACTTGAGTCGGCGGAAATGGAGCCGGAGCGCACGCAGCGTGTAGTCTTTCATGAGATTACCAAAACGGCCGTTGAAGAGGCATTCCAACACCCGCGTGAGATCGACATGGATCGCGTGGACGCGCAGCAGGCGCGGCGCATTGTCGATCGCCTGGTCGGTTACAAGCTCAGTCCTCTGCTGTGGCGCAAAGTGCGCGGACGCCTTTCCGCCGGTCGTGTGCAGTCCGTCGCCGTGCGTCTCGTCGTTGAACGCGAACGGGAGATCAATGCCTTCGAGACCACGGAGTATTGGTCTGTCGGCGCACAGTTGAGTCAGCTGTCGTATCGCGGCGAGGAAAGCCGCCCCTATTTCCTGGCCAAATTCCACAAGTTTGAAGGGCAGGATCCTGTCCTCAACTCGCAAGCGGACGTCGCGCCCCATCTGGAGGCGCTGGCGAAGGCGGAGTGGACCGTGGGCGATGTCAAGATAGGCAAACGAACGCGCCGTCCCGCCGCCCCCTTTACAACCAGCACGATGCAGCAGGAAGCATCAAGGCAGCTGAAGTTCGGCACGCAAAAAACGATGCGCTTCGCACAGCAGTTGTATGAAGGTGTGGACATCGACGCCGGCGATTCCGTGGGCTTGATTACCTATATGCGCACGGACAGTGTCAGTGTCTCCAAGGAAGCGCAGAATGAGGCGCGTCAATTTATCGAAGAGCATTACGGCCGTTCCTTCGTGCCCAAGAAGCCCACGAACTACAAGACGAAGGCCAAAGCGGCGCAAGAGGCACACGAGGCGATCAGGCCGACTTCAGTTTATCGTTCGCCAAAGAAGATGAAGCAGTATCTCTCCCGTGACCAATACCGCCTTTACCGCCTCATTTGGGAACGATTTGTGGCCAGCCAGATGTCGCCCGCGAAGTATGATACGGTGGCTGCTGATATTTGGGCGGGTGACGCAAATGCCGCTGCCCAAGAGCGGCCGTATCTCTTCCGGGCGACCGGCTCCACGCTGCGTTTCGCCGGTTTTCTCACCCTTTATGAGGAAAGCCGTCCGGAGGATCGCCCCGATGATGTCGACATGGAACACCCTGTGCCCAGCGATCTGCAGGATGGAGACGCGCTTGATCTGCTCGACCTGCTGCCCAAACAGCACTTCACCCAGCCGCCCCCGCGTTTCTCGGAAGCGACCCTGGTCAAAGCGCTGGAAGAAAACGGTGTCGGCCGTCCCAGCACTTATGCCTCCATTATCAGCACGATCCAGGATCGCGGTTATGTGACCAGGGAAAGCCGCCGTCTCTATCCGACGGAAACAGGAGAAGTGGTCAATGACCTATTGGTCGAGTATTTCCCCGACATTCTGTCTACTGATTTTACGGCCCGCCTCGAAGACGACCTAGACGATATTGCCGAGGGAAAACCCTGGGTGCCCGTCATTCAGGAGTTCTATGATGTCTTCGAAGTTGACCTGGAAAAAGCCGACGAAGCGCTGCCAAAATTGAATCTCCAGAAAGAAGCCGAGCCTGTGGGCCGAGAATGCCCCCTCTGTGGCAATCCCTTGGTTTACCGGGAAGGTCGCTATGGCCGCTTCATCGGCTGCAGCACCTTCCCAACCTGTCGTTTCACGGAGCAAATCCTCAATATGGTCGGCGTTACATGCGCGGTTGGCGGGGGTGAAATGGTGGAACGGCGAACCCGCAAGGGGCGTGTCTGGTATGGCTGTTCCCGCTATCCCGAGTGTGAATGGACAAGCTGGAAGAAGCCCGTGCCCACCGAGGACGATGCGTGTGATGGCGTGATGGTTCAGGTAAACAAGAGCACGACTGAATGTGTTTCCTGCGGGCTGAAGGAAGGGGTCGCGGTATCCCCCGAAGAAGTGAAGCAGTAGGCGAGGAAAACAAGGGAGCGGGCCAACAAAACAAATGAACGAATTACCGGAGGCTGATCCCGGTCCGGCCCCGCAAACGGCCGGGTCAGCTCCCCAAATCTCCGTCATCATCCCCACGCGCAACGAATCCAAAAATATCCGACCCTTGCTGGATAGATTGGACGCCGTTCTTTCCGATCATGCGCTGGAGACCTTGTTTGTTGACGACAGCACAGATGACACCGCACAGGTAATTGCCGCCGCCGCTGCGGAATACCCCTTCCCGGTGCGCCTCCTTGCCCGGCCTGTCGCACAAAGAAACGGGTTGAGCGGGGCCGTGGTAGATGGGTTCGCCTTGGCCGGGGGAGAATGGGTTTGCGTGATGGACGCCGACCTACAGCATCCGCCGGAGACGATCATCAGCATGTGGGAGCTGGCCCAAAAAACGGGGGCGGATATCGTTGTGGGCAGCCGCCAGGGCGATCTATTTGGCCCGTTTGGCTTGAGCCGCCTGCGATCCCTGAACTCGAAATTGCTTACTATCTTGGCCCGCACCCTGTTCCCGCGCAAGCTGAAGAATGTCTCCGATCCGCTCACAGGTCTCTTTCTGGTCAGGAGATCCGGCGTCGACGCCGCATCCTTGCGCCCGGATGGTTTCAAAATCCTGCTCGAGATCTTGGTCCGCAATCCCGCGCTGCAAGTCAGCGAAATCCACTTCCAGTTTGCGCCGCGCCACAGCGGCGAAAGCAAGGCAGATGTTCGCGAAGGAGCACGTTTCTTTCGCCATCTCCTCGTCCTGCGCTCAACGGCAAACCGCCATCTGGGCCGCTTCCTCATCCTCGCCGTCGTCAGCCTGGTCGCCAATTCCTTGCTGTTTTGGTCCCTAGCAGGCGGCCAGCGTTTGGCGCCGCTGCCCAGCTCCTTGCTGGCGGCCGAGCTGACGTGGCTGCTTCTCTTTTTCGCACTTGAGCTCTGGGTGTTTAGCGAACGAGAAATTGACGGCCGCCGGCGCCGGTTCTGGGGATATTTTCTGCTGACACAGATATCGATCCTCTTGGTGCAGCTCCCGCTCTTCGCCTTCCTCAACGCGTGGTTGGGCATCGAGCCGCTCACAGCCAATCTTGTGGCCTTCATTGCTGTGGGACTCGTGCGCTACCTGCTTTCCGAACAGTGGGTGGGGACCCGTGGGGCGATGGCCTGGCAGTCGCCAACCTATCTCTATGACTTTCACGGGCTGCTGAAGATAGAATCACAGGTTCCCCTGCGCGAGCTCGACTATTTCGCGGCGGCATTTTCCCCGGCGGAGGCTGACATTCAAGTGCGCGTCGATCGCCAGGGCACACCCACCTACTTGCCCGGAGGGATTAGCTATGATGACCAGCTCGGCCGTTTTGGATTCGGTTTGTCTGTCTTGCCCGGCGCGTATACGCAGATTATTGTTTCCCCACTCTTGGAGCACTCTCCCGATTTTTTGTTTACCAATATAATTGAGCCCGTCTTGCGCTGGCGTCTGGTTGCACAGGGCTTTGCGCTGGTCAGCGCCGCCAGTGTGGCCAAAGATGGAAAGGCATTTCTCATCCATGCGGACCAGGATTTAGGATTGGCTGTGAGCCGCCTCTGCGAACAGAAGGGTTTTGCTTTTCAGGCGGATGACTTGACCGTCATTGACGACGAAGGACGCACTTACTGTTACCCAAAACCGGTGACTGTCAACCGCCTCATGATCGCCGAAAGCAGCGAGAGCTTCCCTTTGCGTGAAACGATGGCCCTGGCCGCCCAAAGGCTGCTCTACACGCGTTTCGTACGCCAGATAGGTTTGTGGTTGAGCGAGCAGGATCTGCCGGCGGCAACCCTGAATACCTATCTGCAGCGCTTCATCCCGCAGCCCAAAGAACAGCTGCAAGCTTTGTTTCCAGACACCGTTTTGTCCAACGATGCCCTACTGAGCAGGATTATTTGCGTAACGGATTTGGAGACATCGACCCATTTGGGGGAAAATGTGGTGGAACTTCTTCAACAGAGTGAGGTTGTCGCCGGATTTCAGCCGCACCCAATCCTGGCTGAGAAACTGCAGACGTTAGACGGCGAGAATCTGCTGCACAAAGAAAGTGAGATTATCGAACAGGCGCTTAGCAAGGCGCCGGTACAATTTATTGATCAAGATGATGCACAGTGGTGGCTGCAAATCGACTCCGCGAGCGGTGGCGGCGGTAGCAATGAGGAAAGGCCGCCAGCAATGAACAGCGCCGATCCAGGTGCAAGTCCAGCCGTAGATCCTTCGGGGAGAGCCTGATTCTCTATGAACAATGCAAGCAAGGTTATCGTGGTGATGCCCGCATATAATGCGGCCGAAACACTTGTAGACACCTACAAGAGCATTCCGGCCGACTGCGTCGACAAGGTCATTCTCGTGGACGATGGCAGCATCGATGAAACCGTGACCGTGGCCAGGGAGTTGGATCTGGAGCTGATTACCCACCCCCACAACGCCGGCTATGGCGCGAACCAAAAAACCTGCTATATGGAAGCGCTGCGGCAGGGTGCGGAAATCGTGATCATGCTTCATCCGGACGGCCAGTACGATCCGGTCATCATTCCCGACATGATCGCCGCCATTCGTGATGGTCGTGGGGACTTTGTCTTGGGTTCCCGCTTCCTGCCCCCGTCCAGCGCCAGAGAAGGGGGGATGCCATCCTACAAGTACTACGCTAACCGCTTCTTGACTGGTGTGGAAAACCTGGTCATGGGCAGTGATCTGTCGGAATGTCACACCGGCTATCGCGCCTACAGCAGAAAACTGCTCGAGTCCGTACCCTTCTTGCGCAACTCCAACAATTTCGTCTTCGACACGGAGATGATCTTCCAATCACAGCACTTCGGCTTTCAATTTGCGGAAGTGCCCGTGGAGACGAAGTATTTCAATGAAGCCTCTTCGATTAGTTTCCTCGCCAGCTCACAATACGGGTTGAGCACCTTGTGGGTTGCTGCACGCTATCTCCTGCACCGGCTGAATATCTGGCACTTTGATCTCTTTCGTGATCCGCGGCGTGATTCCTAGGTCCGCTGCGATGCGCGTCGCAGAAAGAGCCCTTATTGGCAAATAACCCGCAGTTATGGACTATCGTAAACCTGTCACTTTCGGCGACAACTGGTCGCCCAGCCGCTATGATGTACTGCCCTATTTTGCCGTAGAAAGGGCGCTGCTCTCCCGTCCGGGGACGGAACGCATCCTCGACCTCGGCTGTGCAAACGGCTGGAACATGAGCCGTTTTGCTCAATACGGCCGCCGCTCCATTGGCCTGGATACGGTTGCCGAACGTGTGCAGCTGGCGCTCATGCATGGGCCGGCCATGGTCGCCAGCGGGCTGCAAATCCCTGCCGCCGATCACACCTTCGATGTGGTCTACATCCAACATGTTCTGCACCATATTGGAAATGTTGAACTGGCGTTGGCCGAAGTAAGGCGTGTCCTCAAGCCCGGGGGTACCCTCTTTCTTATCGAAACCATCGAGGACAATCCGCTGATTCGCTGGGGGCGCCGGGTCTACCCGAGTTGGATGGGGGATGAGATCAATGCCCCTTTCACCTTCCAAAGCCTGCGCTCCACTGTTGAGGGTGCGCAGTTCCAGATTGAGGTAGGCAGCCGTTACAGCGTCCTCTTTTGGATGTGGGAGATACTGCCTGACCAGTTCGCCTTCTTCGAGAAATTGACGCCGCTTGCCGTGGCCGTTGAGCGGCAGCTGCAGCGCTTTTTTCGGCGGCAGAGTGCGCACTGTTTTCTCGTCGCCCGTAAAGGGACGCCGTCCCAGAATTGAGTCATTCCCCTACGCGCGGCAAACGATACGTGAATGCTGCCTTTTCTGCGCTGTTGTGCGCTCAGCGTATCGGGTAGAATTAGGCGCCTATGCTGCTGAACCGAACCGGCGCAACCAGCCGCCACGAATGGCTGCTCATACTATTCCTGCTGTTGATCATGCTCCTCAAGGGCGTCCTCTGGAGCTTGGCTCTGCCGCTCTGGCAGGGTCCGGACGAAGAAGACCATTACAACGTGATCCAATTCATCGCTGAACTCGGCCGTTTGCCGGATGCGGCTGACACCTACCTGATCGATGAGATTGCGCTTTCGCGGCAGCTGGCCGATGTCGGCCGTCTTCCCTATGCCCCGGAACAGCGGCAGGCATTTACCTCCACGGCTGTGGGTCTCGGCGAAGAAGCGCTGCTCGCCCTGCCCGCAGAAACACGCACGACATTTGATCTGCAGATGGTGGGCAAACTAAACAAGGCGACGCCCCTCTACTACCTCGTGGCCTCTTTGCCTTACCGGCTGCTTGCTGGCCAAGATCTGTTGGCCCGTGTGCAGAGCCAGCGCCTCTTTTCGCTGCTCATGAGCAGCGGCATCGTCCTTGTCGCCTATCTAATCGCCCGCGAGCTTTTTCCCCACCGCCCGGCCATGCGCCTGACGGTGCCCATCCTCGTCGCTTTTCACCCCATGATTTCTCAGATGTCGGCCGTCATTACCGTGGACGGCTTCTTTTTCCTGGTTTATTCGCTGCTCATATTGCTCTCAATTCTTATCTTCCGCAATGGACTCGACTGGAAGTTGGGCTTGCTCACGGGTATCGTTTTCGCCATCGGCTTTCTCACAAAGCCGACGATCAATGGGTATGCTCCCCTGCTTGGCCTGCTGGTCCTCTACGACCTCTGGCGTGGCCAGGGCCGGCGCGGGCAGGTCTTAGCCGGCGCGATCGTCATGGGTCTTGTCGTGCTGCTGCCCTCGCTCTGGTGGGTGGGGCGCAGCCTGCGTATCAGCAGTGAGCTCTTCTACTTCAATCCGGTCACCGAAGGGCATCGCATCATCCAAAACCCCTATTATGATTACACGCCTCTTGCCCATATGCTTGATTACTACCAATCCGTTATCGGCGGCATGTTTATCACTTGGTGGGGTCACTTTGGCTGGATCGATACGGCTCTTCCTCCTTGGGTATACGATCTGCTGCGCCTCCTGACAGGGCTCTCTATCGCCGGATTGGGGCTTCTGCTTTGGAGAGCCTGGCCGCAGAAACCAACCTATGCCGGTTGGCGCTCAGGAGAAAGCGGCGCTCCCCTGGTCGTCTGGTTTTTTCTGGTTTTGACGGTTGTCGTCCCCGTCCTGCTGCTCCAGGGATATGATCTCATTTTTTGGTGGCAGTATGGCAACGGCCGTGGCTTGCAGGGCCGCTACTGGCTGGGCACCGTCGTGCCCATGCTCACCCTCTTCACTGTCGGTTTGCTGGCTTTCGTGCCCCGCAAATGGCACGCCCCGGCGCATATGCTCCTGCGTGTGGGCATGGTGCTCCTCAGTTTTGCCGCTCTGTTGGGCTATGTTCTGCCACGATACTATCTCTAGTGTGTTCGCTTCATGAGTAAGTTCACGGGTGAATCCGCTCCCAGCACATGGGTAAACAGCACGACCATCCCCTGGATCCTGCTGGCTATACTGAGCGTTCTCTTCCTTTCCTTCGGCTCGTTCACCTATTGGCGCAGCAGTGGCACCGGGCCGCAGGTACAGGTGCCCATGTTCTATGATGCCCACTACCTCTTTCCGCGGCCCTGGACCCAGGAACAGTCCGCGCCCGGGGTACCGCCGCCCGCGCCGCTTGCTTTCTATGGGGAGAACGTGCTCAGCCAATCCTTCGTGGCCGGGTCTGACAACTTGGCCAGGGTCTCCTTCACGCTCTCCGGCCCTGAAGACAGCCGGGCGCTGGCCACCTTGACCAATGAGGATGGCGACATCTGGCAGGCAGAAATTGCGCCGGCGGATGATGGCAGAAGTGAAGCGTATTCCATCTCTTTTCCCCCTATCTACGATTCCAAAGGGCAGAGGTATACGTTTGCCTTATCACCCTTGCCGGCGCCGGCCGAACAACCTTTGGTCAGCGCCACTGTCGGCGGTGACAGGCTGGGCTATTCCCTGCGCCTGAATGACTTCATCAGACCAGGCAATCTCGCCCTGACTACCTATTCCAAGGGCACTCCCGGGCTGTGGTGGGTTGATGCGCTGGCCGAACAGCTGCTGCCGCCCCTCTTCCGCACCCGGCTTCAGCAGTATAAGCCGCCTCTTTTCAAAGGCGATCTCTTTGCCTGGCTGCTGCTCATCACCGCTGGCTTCAGCGCCGCGCTGCTGGTTCTGGCCTACCCGCGAGAAGCGCCTGATCAAGGCTCCCCGGCGCGCCGACTGTTGCGCGTAGTGGGCTGGTTCTTGGTCATCTTACTTGGCTCTTTCCTGCTCTGGCAGGAAGGCAGCGGGCGAGCGCAGCTTTTTGGACCCGCCAACGACTATGCAGCCGTGGCCGTCAAGGCCGCGCAGGATAGCGCGCCTGCTGCTGTGGAGGCGGTGCCGGGTTCTTTTATTCAAGCTGACCTGATCAGCGATCTCTGGACGGCCGTGCGCGAGCCGGAGGCGCGTTTTGTGGAGACGGGCATTATTCAGGGCTATCCTGCCATACGCGTTCCTGCCGGCTCACGCCTCACCTATGCGCTTACCGTGCCCCCGGACGGCCGTCTGCGGCTGGCCGCGGTCGCTGAGGGAAGCGGCACCGTCGACTTCGCCGCCCTGGTCAATAATCAGGGACTCTTCAACGCCCAAGTCAAGGCCCAAAGTGACGCATTCCCCATAACCCTTTCTTGGCAGGAATTGGACTTGAGCCCCTGGTCCGGACAGGGCGTAGTTCTCTCCTTGGAGACTTCCTCAGACAGTGGAGACGCAGAAGGCCTGTGGCTCATGCCGCAAATAATCACAGATGCCTCCTGGCTTCTGCCTGACCCGCCACCAGATGACAACTATCTGCCCCTCGGCGTTCGCTACAACGACGCCCAGGGCGGCGCCGTCGAACTGCTGGGCGCGGTCATTGAAGACACGGATGATTCCGACAATGACTTGGTCGTGCGGCTTCTCTGGCGGCCGCTGCATCCATCGGACCAATACGGCAAACTATTTGTGCACCTGCTTGACGACAAGGATCAACTGCTGGCTCAACACGATGGCCCTCCGGTGAACGGTGCCTACCCCATCCCCAGCTGGCGTACGGGGAAAATCGTCTTGGATGAGCACAGGCTGTCGCTGGACAGCCGCACACGCACGCCCGGCCCATATCGCCTGGAGATCGGCATCTACGACCCGCACACGCTGCAGCGCTGGACGGCCGAGGACGCCGGCGGGCGTGCGCTCGCGCAGGGCAGGGCTATATTGGACCTGCCGGCCGAGGTGCTGCCATGACCGCCGCCGTGAGGGATTTCCTGGACCGCGGTTCTGTTCAGGGAGCGATGATGGCCGGGGCGATGGTCGTCGCCGGCGGCTTCGACGCCATGGTGAGCATTGTCGCCGGGCGCCTGCTCGTTAAAGAGCAGTTCGCCGTCTTTATCGCCGTTGTCGCCCTGATACAGGTGCTCGTCAACGTGACCAATGTCATTCGCACCGTCGTCGCCTACTACACGGCCGACTTCACGGCCAATAAGGGGCAGGGGGACGCCTGGGTGCAACGCGTTCTTTCATCGCAGCTGGTCCTGGTCGTGGCGCTGGGGGGCTTTGGCCACGCTCTTCATGCTTCTCATCAGCCCACTCATCGCCCGTTTCATGAACATTGACTCCGCCTGGCCGCTCTTTGCCGCCGCCTTTGCCCTCCTGATGCTCTTCGTGCGCCCGGTCACGGACGGCACCTTGCAGGGTATCCAGAATTTCCTGGGTTTGGGCACCGTGCAGGTGCTGCAGTCTGCGCTCCGTTTTCTGTTCGCCATCCTGCTCATCGCTCTCGGCCTGGAGGCGGTTGGCGCCATCCTGGCGCTGCCGCTGGCCACAACGGCGGCACTGCTTGTCGCTGTCTGGTTCCTGCGTCTTTACTTCAAGAGCCCGGTCAGGGACATCGAAGTTCCCGCCGTTAGCCTGCGCTATTCGCTCTATACGCTCGTCGGTCTCCTTTCCTACGCGCTGCTGATCAATCTGGACGCGATTGCCGTCAAGCGATTCTTCAGCGAAACTGTCGCCGGGGATTATGGAACGGTCGTGACCCTGGGTAAGATCAACCTGTTCGCGACCCTGGGCATTGGCTTGGTGCTCTTTCCCAAGGCGACGCAGCGCCAGGCGCAGGGTAGGGACCCCCGCCCCGTTCTGGGCCTCGCCCTGGCGGCGACGCTTGCCGTAGGCCTCTTCCTCACTGTGGTCTATCTTCTCGCTTCCGAACCCCTGGTGAGGACGCTCTTTTCAGATTCATATAATGATCCCGGGATCGTGCTGGGCATGGTCGGATTCGCAACGACCCTATATGCCGCCATCAGCATCTGGCTCAACTATGCCCTTTCTCTGCAGCGGCAGGGCTTCGTCATCGGCCTGGCGATCCTGGTTGTGATCGTGATCGTGGCTATGTTTGTTCATCATCCGTCTACGAAGGCCATTGCGGCGCTCATGATCGCGGCCGGGATCGCCGGGAACATATTGGGAGCGGTGACGACGCTTTCGCAGGCGGACACGCCGCTAGAGGAAATAGAAACGCCGCTGTTCTAGCCGGGCCTTTTCCGCCTTCAGCCCTGGAGAGAACGCTAGGAGTCGGCCGCCGCCGCAGCGCCCAGTTGCGTCGTGGCCACGGCCAGTCCCACAATTAGCCAAAACGCGGTAACGGCGTGATGAAACTCCAGGTTAAAAAGATAATGGTCGAAAAAACCGGCTACGAGGGCGCCAACGAGGGCTGCGTGCAGGCCAAGCCAGACGGCGTCTTGGCGAGGATGTCCTTTGAACCAATCACGATTACGGAAGGCGTAGCCGAAAATCGTGACCACAACAGCAAAAAAGGCCAGCAGGCCAATGACGCCCATGAGCTGGGCAATCGTCAGGTAGACGTTGGCCACGCCCAAATAAATGTCAATGTCGGGCGTTCCCGCGAACCCAACCCCAAACAGCGGATAGCGCCGAATCAGCGTTAGCGCGTCCCTATACTCACCAAAGCGCATCTGTGTGGCCAGATCCTGCCCCTGAACGCCTTCAGTGAAGCGTATGAGATATTCTTGGGCGACGGGTAGTAGAAGCAGCAGAAGCGCCGCGGCGAGCATATAGGGCAGCAAGCGCCGGTAGCGAACGGCCGTCACAAAGAGTAGGCCCGCGGCCAGGCCCAACATCGCGCTGCGCGAGAATGTCAGGATAATGGCGATGAAGATCACGCCGGTCATAAGCAGCGTCGCCCACCTTGAGAAAAGCGGCTCCTTTGTAACCAGCTGCGGGCCGGCCAGGGCGCCGATCATCAACAAGAAGCCGCCCAACAGATTAGGGTCCACGGAGGTGCCGATCGCGCGTTCCGCCAGCGCCGGGTTTTCCTCGATGTAGCGAATGACCCAGCCCCCCGGATAGCCCAGGCGCTGCAGCGCATTTAGCGCCGTGTTGGCTGATTCATCCGGCAGCAGCCACAAAACGATGGCCAGCGCCGACGCCGCTGTGCCCGCCAGAAGCAGGACTTTCACCAGCCGAAACAGCCGCTCCCAGCTGCTGCAGTAGTCGATGATCACCAGAACCAGACCCAGGCTGATCAGAAGCTCCGCGAATTTGCGCAGCAGCGTCCCCGTGAGCGGGCCGTTGTTCATGCCGAAGATAAAGGCGAAAATGGCGATCAGCATGAATATCACCAGCGGCAGGGTGATAGGCGAGAGCGTCGCCGTCCTGCGCTGCCCTGTCACGATACCCAGCAGCCACACGGCGGCGACAGCGCCTATGGCTAGATCGAGAAAGGTGGGCGTTACGCCGATATCGATCGGCAGCGTCGCGAAAGGAACCAGGGCGACGACCAAGATGACGCCCCACATTCCCACCTCGATTTCGCGCAGGACGACAAAGGCTGCCGCCAGGGCGACGAGGACGGCTGCCGCAGCCAGCGGGCCGCCGTAGGCCGCCACCAACCCGCCGCTGATGGCGAAGAGGGCGATGAGAAGCCCCAGGCCCCAAGCGGAGTGCAGCGGATCGATCGTTTTGCGAAATGAGTTCATCATCGTTTCCTGCGCTCGCCGGAAGTACCGCCCGGCGGCAGCTTGTTTATTCTACCCGAATGCGCGTCAGCTCCAGGAAATCATCGGTAAGACGGCCGTCCGCGGTCTGCATCTGCAAGCGGCTGAAGGCGCCGTCACTGTCCCGTGTGTAGAGGCCGATAATGAGCGGGTAGACACCGGCGGGCGGCTCCGGCGCCAGCGTAAGGCTCAACTGCATTTCCTGCAGGCCATTGACCGGCCATTCAGAGGTTCCGACGGGCGGCATGGCATCACTGCTCGCCCAACGCGTGGTATCTTCGTCAACAATCTGGGCGAAGAATGCATAGTCCTCAGCCAACGGCTTCAACGGCCGCCAATAGAGAGACAATTCCACGGTCTCGCCGGCAGCGACAGATCGCGGAGCGACGGCGAAACCCGCCAATTCAAGCTCATCTTCAAAATTGACGCTGGTCGGGTTGGGGGTGTCGCCCGCTGCCGGCTGCAGCGACAGTGTGCCCAGGCTGACGCTGTGCTCCCCATCCCTGGTCAATAAACGCTCGCCGGTATGAACGTTGTAGAGCCCGCTTACCAGCTCCAGTTCGGCCGGGGCGACGGCCGTTTCCGGCAGTTGGATCTGATAGGAATTCGTAATTTGTTGCCCTTTCTCAAGCCAAGAGCTCAACAACAAGCCCTGGCCAAGATACATATCACGTTGGGCCACCGGCTGGCCGAGGACGGGATCGACCGCGTGTACAAACACGCTCCAATCCTTGTCCGGCGGCGACAACACTTCCCAATCTAGGTGTACCCAGAATGAATCTCCTGGTTGCAGCATGCCTTCACTGCCGGTCTCCAGCTCCAGCGCCGCCCGGTTGAGCTGAATGGATTCAGCGAATGATGTGCGCCTGGACTCGAAAACTGCGCCCCGCGCCAGATCGTAGCTGGCCACATCGTAGGCCGGCGCGATCCACAGAAAAGGGGCCGCGGCGGCGATGCCTAAGAAGAAGAGAGACAGGCCGCCTGCCGCCCACCGCGCCCCTTTCTGGGGTAGCCAACCAGCGATCCCGATCATGAAGAGAGTGCTCAGCGCCGATATCGCCGTAAATACGAGACGCCCTTGCGACGACCAGGTCGTTGTCGCCCAGCGAATGAGACCTATGACAACGGCCGCCGAGAATAGAAGGGCCGCAATGAGCGCGAACTGGTCGACTATGAACTGCATTAGATTGTCAACAATGTCCTGCGGGCGTCTCCATCTACCCCGGGTGGCGACCAACCAGGCGCTCAAGGTGCGCAGGGCGACGACAATGAAGCCGAGAACGGAAACGAGAAGCAGCGCATTGAAAATTGTGTAGACCCAGCCGGGCATAGGAAGGTTGACGCCGCCGAAAAGGCCCCAATAGGCCATCAGGAAGCCGCGGCGTTCGCCCCACAGCTGCCAGAGGGACGCGGGGTGGGCGCGTTGGCCCAGGACGGCAATAAATGCGCTCCAACCGAGCCAGTCGCCATAGAGTTGGATGTTGCGCCAGTACCACCAGCCGGCAATAAGGAGTACCGGCAGCATGACCAGCGCAAAATAGGCGAATGAGCGCAGCAAAATGGCACCGAACCGGCGAACTGTCTCGCCCGCGCTCTGCTCCGCAGCTGGTTTCCCTTCCTGCCAGGCGGCGACAAAACATGTTCCCCAGGCCAGGGGCAGCAGGCCAATGGTGCCCTCCTTTGTCAGCAGGGCCAGGCCGAGGACGGCGCCCAGCAGGAGCCAGGCGCCGCCTTTCTTCCAAACAGCGGCTCCATCCGCTTCCTGAGCCGGGCGTCGTTCCTTTCCAGCTACAATGGAGATCATTAAGAAGAGGGCCGTTGAGGCCAAGAGGATGGCCAGATTGTCATTATTGACCGCCCCACTGATGAATAAGAACATGGGCAAGAAGGCATTGACGGCGGCTGCCCCCAGGGCGATTTCCGGCCGCCCCCCGGAAGCCGCGCGGGCGATGCGATACGTCAGGTAAACTGTACCGGCGCTCATGAGGACGGACATGAGACGCACCAGGCGCACCGCCAGGAGCGTCCCCTGCCACGGATTCGCCTGCGGGTCATGAACCACCAGATTGGTATTGCCGTCTTCCGTAATCAGCCCATTGTCTACATGGGGATTCTCCAGGCGCACGTCAGCCATATCGGACGCATCGATCCAGAAGGTCAGCGCCGCGCCCAGGTAGTAGTAGAGAGGTGGCTGTGAAGCTTCCTGTTTCCAGGGACCGGCCAGCGCAGGATCGAAGACTTGCACCGGCAGGGGATTTCCGTCCGCCAGGTGGCGAATCATCGGATAATGCCACAGCTCATCCGACGCTTCGAATGGCGGCGTGACAACGGCATAGAGGATCCCTAAAAAGACGAAAAGGATCAAGATAAGCGCCAGCCACTTCCTTTCACTCATTCTATCGCGCAAACTCCAGAGGACACTGTGCCGGCGGGCGCTGATCAATTGGCAGCCCTACAGTTCCGGAGGCTGCTGAACGCAAAAAGTCCCTCAATGATAGTGCAGATTTCATCTCTGCTGCAGCGGCAACGTCGCTCATTGTCCCTGGGCGACGAATTGGTAAATTCTGCGATTGAAAACAGCGCCCAGGAATAACTCGCCGTCAATGCGTTCGCCAAAAGTCGTGATATTGATGCCCGCGGGCCCCCAGTCACGCACCGCCCAATTCAAGCCGTCGGCAGAGCGCATACTCCAGATATTGCCCGCGCACAGGTCGGCAAAGAAATAGTCCCCGAAGAAGTCGGGCATACCGGCCCCACGATAGACATAGCCGCCCACGACCGATCCGCAATTGTTCTTATGCGCGTAGGCGAAGATAGGGGCGACGTAGTCCACGGCGTCAGCACACGCATTCTCCCTGAATACCTCCGGCCCTTCCATACAGGGCCAGCCGAAATTGGCCCCGCCACCACTGCCGGCCGGGATAAAATTGATCTCTTCCCAGGTAGACTCACCGACATCACCCAGAAACATATCCCCGGTGGCGCTGTCGAAGCTGATGCGCCATGGATTGCGCAGCCCCAAGGCCCAGATTTCACCGCGGCTGCCGCTCTCCGCAGCAAAAGGATTGTCCGCCGGAATGGCATAAGGGAAAGCACTGTCCACATCAATGCGCAAGATCTTGCCCATTAAGGTCTCTTTTGACTGCGCGTTGCCCACAAAGTCCAAGCCTGTGCCCCCATCACCGATCGCTACATAGAGATAACCATCTAACGGGCCAAACTGCAGCGCACCCCCGTGATGCCGCTCTGTCGGTACTTCTATCTGTAGTATTCTCTCCTCACCATCTGCGTCCGCCACACCCCCGGCAGCGGCGGTATAGCGTGCGAGCACGGCATAAAAAAGATCATTTTCTTCTTCTGTGTAGAAGACGAAGAGCGTGCCGTTGTCCGCGTAATCGGGGTGGGCGGCCAATCCCACCAGGCCCATTTCGTTGCCGTCGTCATAGACCTTGTTTCTGATGTCCAGCAGCAAATCGGGCAGGAGGTCGCCGCCCTGATCAATTATCTGGATGCGCCCGTCTCTGGTAGCGATGAACAGACGGCCGTCGCCTGGATCGACGATATCGGTTACGACAGCCGGGGGCACGATATTGGTCACGTATGGCTCCAACTGCGGCTGGAAAAGCCGCCTGATAACCGGCAGATAAACCGCAGTTTCTTCCTGCCCTTTTGCCCGCAGCCGGGCGGTTGAGGCCAAGGAGGCTGCCGCGACAGCGCCAATGGCCATGATCAGCAATACAGCGATAATTCGTTTGTTCTTCATGTTAGGTAAGCTCCCTTTCTCTTGGATCATCAATCTGTTGGTAGAAGGCAATCGTCCTCCTGGCGATCTCCGGCCAGGTAAATCGTTCAGAAAGCTCTTTGGCCCCTGCGCCCAAGGCCGCGCGCAGTTCAGGGTTTCCCTGCAGTGCGGTGATTGCTTCCACCAACGCCTTCACGTTTTCGGCGGGGACCAGGCAGATGTTGCGTCCATCGACCAGTTCCGGTACCGGGACTGACGGGGCCGTTGATACGATCGCGCATCCCTGAGCAAGGGCGGCCATCAACGTCCCCCTGCGCAGAGAAACGCCATCACGGTAGGGCAAAACGACCAAATCAGACGCTTCTAGATAGGTGGCAACGCGATTGTCAGAAACAAATCCTGTCCAATGCACGCGATCGCCCAAATTGACCGCCTTGATCATCTCCCGGATCTTGCCGCTGAAGCCTTCGTTTGTGCTGTCGCTCGCCCCGGTTTCGCCGCCAACGAAGACCAGGTGATACGAGGGGGGCAGCTGGGCAAGCGCGCGAATCAAGCTGTCGGCTCCTTTACTCTCATTAACAAAACCGAAATAGGCCAGCAATTTGTCCCCTTTCTGGAGCCCCAACTTTTCGTAGACTTCAGCGACCTCCACATGATTCGCCTGGTAGGGTCGAATATTGCTGCCGATGGGAATGGCCGTGAGGGGACCGCTGACCACGGCTTGCAGTCGATCCCGGTCAGCGTCGTTGGTCGTGATCACGCCTGCCGCTTGTTGGGCCATAAAACTGACTGCTTTTTCACGTAGTGGCCCCGCCTTGGGAAAAAGATAGGGGACGCGCAGATCGTGAAAGGTAACGACCGTTCTGGTCAGATGCTTGAGCCGCCAGGGCAAGAGGTTAATGGCCGCGCTGTTCATATTGTAGGCGGCGGCCTGGTACTGGATATTGACCACGTCATATTCCTGGCGCAGGGTGAGATCGGCGACAGCGGCTGCGGAAGGCCAGCGCCAACGGCCAATTCTGGGGTAGAGCTGCGCGAATCCCAGATCAACCGGTTCTGGGTGGTGGCCAGGGAGGTTCCGCCGCGGTTTAGGGTTGGCGCTGCTGCTGGTGATGATGTGCACTTCGTGCTTCAGCGCGTGAAACGCACGCGCCAGTTCCTGCGTGTAGGCGCCCACACCCCCTTCCATGGGCGGGAACTCTCCGCTGACGAGGGCGATCTTCATCTTTCAGTACCCGGCCGGCCGCAGCCCTGAGCGGATGACCTGCCAATAGGAATGGACGCGCTGCCGGCGCAGGTCGCGCTTGTGGCCGGCCAGGCCTTTGCCGGCCTCAAGGAGCAGCTGCGCCGCGTAATTGAACAGCAGGAGGGCGCGCAGTGTCGCCGCCGCGAAACGGCCGTGATGCTTGCGAAAGTAGCGCAGCTTCGCCTGCTGGAAATTGACATGCCGCGCTGTTACCGCCTGTTCGCTGCTTCTGCCCACAAGGTGCACCACCTTCGCTTCCGGCAGGTAAAGGATGCGCCATCCCGCATCGTTGATGCGCTTGCACAGATCAAGCTCTTCCGAGTACATGAAGTACCCTTCATCAAAAAGGCCAACATGATCGAGCACGCGCCGTGGGATCATGAGACAGGCTCCTGTCAACCACTCCACATCATTTTCTTCATCATCCGCCAGGTCGAGCGCGTAATACTTTTCCAGCAGACCGGGCGGAGCCAGCGCTTCCAACCAAGTGCTTTCAAAAAGCCCCGTGATCAGCGATGGGAAACGGCGGCGCGAGGACTGCACGCTGCCGTCCCCATTCAGCAGTTGGGGACCCAACGCGCCGACGTCGATGTGCTCATCTACGAAACTGACCATGACTTCCAGGGCGTTCCCAAGAATCAGCGTGTCTGGATTGAGGATGAGGATGTTTCGCCCACCAGCGGCGAGAATGCCGAGGTTATTGCCGCGCGGATACCCTAGATTCTGATCGCTTTCGATCAGCTTGACCCAGGGAAACTGTTCGCGAACCATCTGCGAACTACCGTCCTGCGACGCCGAATCAACGACAATCACTTCCAGGTCGAGCGCCCCGCTGTTGGCGGCGATAGATTGCAGGCAATCGCTCAGTAGATCCCTGACGTTCCAATTGACAATGACAATGGAAAGGTCAACGCAACTCTTCATCTCAGCCAACGGCCGCCTCTCCTTTCTGCCGGTCGAGAGCGAATAACTCAAAGGCGTTCCTGGTCGTGATGGTCGCCAATTCCTTCTGGCTCAGCCCATGCAGTGCGGCGATTTGCTCGGCAACATAGGCGACGAAGGCCGGCTCGTTGCGTTTGCCCCGTTTTTGCTGCGGCGCCAGAAACGGAGCATCCGTTTCCACAAGGACGCGATCGAGGGGCAGCCTGGCCACGATCCGGCGCAGGTCATCCGCTTTCTTGAAGGTGACGGGCCCGCTGATGCCGATATAGAAGCCCATTTCCAGGGCTGCTTCCGCTATCTCCCATTCGTCAGAGAAGGAATGCAGGACGCCGGCTCTAGCCTGGCCCGCCAGTGGAGATTCCGCAAGCAAACGAATCACGTCTGCGCCGGATTGGCGATTGTGAATTATCACCGGCAGCGCCAACTCGGCGGCCAATTCCAGCTGTGATCTCATGGCCTGCTGCTGCACATGCTTGGGTGAGTCGTCCCAGTGATAGTCCAGCCCGATTTCGCCGACAGCGACAACCTTCGGCTGTCCAGCAAACAGACGGATTTGATCGATCCACGCCTCTGCCCATGCCGCGGAGAGTTGGGGTGCACGCCGACAGCGGCAAACAGGGCCGGGTAGGTTTCTGCCAACTTCAGCACCCGCGCGCAGTTCTGGAGATCGAGCGCGGGAACGATCATATGCGTGACGCCCGCCTCTGCCGCCCGCCGGATGACGTCCTCACGATCCGCGTCAAAGCGATCGAAGTCCAGATGGCAGTGTGTATCAATGAGCGTTGTCATGAAACCAAAACAGCATCCCCGCGTCCGACTATTCGCCGGATTCTCTATGCAGCTGCGCGATATAGCTCTGCGGCACCTGCACGGCGACCACCTCTCCGTGCGCACATTGCACGCCGTCCGCTGAAAGGGTGCAGGTGACCGTCACGCGGCGGCCGTGAATCTCCTTCACCCGCCCGCGTACTTCGAGCTCCACCCCAATCGGCGTCGGCCGTTTGTAATCAACATGCAGCGAGGCCGTCAGGCAGCGATAGTCAAACTCCGTACCCGTTTTCTCTCCCGCGGCCCGAAAAAGTGCCGCCGCCGCCGTCCCTGTACAGTGGCAGTCGATAAGCGAGGCGATCAAGCCGCCATAGACGTAGCCGGGGACGGCAATATGATAGGGCCGTGGCTGAAAGCGGGTGACCGACTCGTCTCCGTCCCAATAAGTCTTGATCTGCAGCCCATCTTTGTTCAGACTTCCACAGCCATAGCAGTAATTGAAATCGTCGGGATAGAAATCTTGAAATGCCCGTTCCATACTCGTTTCCTCGCCGCTGGTAATTTCAGAGGGCGGTCAGGACTCCTGCTGCAGACCCGCAATCTTCAGCCCATCAGCCAGAATCGCCTCGACCTTGTCTTCATGGGTCGTTTCGCAGTAGACGCGAATAATCGGTTCCGTGCCGCTGAAGCGAATCAGCAGCCAGCCGCCATCTTCCATAATGAACTGGTGCCCATCAATCGTCACGATGTCCGTGCATTTCAACCCACCGATCGTTCGCGGGCGCGCCGCCTCTACATTGGCCAGGATTTCCTGCTTGCGCGCCTGGTCAAAACGGCTGTCGATGCGATCATAATAATGTGGGCCAACTTTCTCAAAGAGCAGGTCCAGCAGTTCGGAAGGTTTCTTGCCCGTTTGCACGATCAAATCCAAGAAATAGAGGCCGGCCAGAATGCCGTCACGTTCGGGCACATGCCCGTGAAAAGCGTACCCGCCGCTTTCTTCTCCGCCAATCATGGCATCGACCTCGATCATCTTCGGCGCGATATACTTGAACCCGACGCCCGTTTCATAGACAGGGACATCGTAGATCTTCGCCAGTTTATTGAGCATCTTCGTCGTGGAGATCGTCTTCACGATGGGCCCACGTTCACCGCGTACTTCCAAGAAATAGTAGCCCATCAGGCCGTAGACCCGCAGCTGGTCGATGAAATTGCCGTTCTCGTCACCCATACCCAGGCGGTCAGCGTCGCCGTCATTGATGATCGCCAGATCGGCGCCGATTTTGCGCACGAAGCTCAATCCGTGATCGACATTGGGCGGAATGGGCTCCGGGCGCGTCATGTGGGGGAATATCGGGTTGCGCTCGTTATGAACTTCATGAATGCCGATCGTGCCGCCGCCCAGCAGGCGCGGGAACCAGCCGGCGCCATTGCCCCACATGCAGTCAACTAGAACGGATAAATCAGTTTGCCTCAAGGGTTCGAGCTCCACCAGCCGCCCCAGTTGCTCTATATAGGGCGGATCTGGGTTGAACAGCTCCACCAACCCGCTGCTAAGCGCATCTTCCAACGCGGTTCGACTGGCATTATCTGTTTCTGGGATGAGAGCCTCTATGCGCTTTAGATCCTGCGGGGGGATGGCGCCGCCACGGGTGTCCCGCACTTTGAAGCCCAAGTCTTGAGCGGGATTGTGGCTGGCTGTGATGTTGATCGCGCCGCCTGCCTGCCGGTCGACGACGGCGTAAGAGATGGCCGGCGTTGGGGTATTGTGTTCTGTCAGCCAGACGTGGATGCCGTTTCCGGCCATGACTTCCGCCGCCGCGGCGGCAAAATCTTCCGCTTGAAAGCGCTGATCATAGCCAATGACGACACCCTGTTCAGCCCGTTTTTCCTGCTTGAGAAAATCAGCAAAGCCTTGTGTGCAGCGCCGCAAGTTAGCAAACGTATACTGCTCGGCGATGCGGCTGCGCCAGCCGTCCGTTCCGAATTTGATATCACTCATGATGTTATTGTTCCTCCTGGTTCACGTTGCAGCGCGTTTCGCCGGGTGTAGAGGCTAGACCGCCGCCTCTCCAGATTCTATCAACCGTAGATCCGCCTCGACCATGATTTGCACAAGCTCAGAGAAGGAGACGGTGGGCTCCCAGCCGAGTAAGCGGTGTGCCTTGGTCGAATCGCCGACCAAGAAATCGACTTCCGCCGGGCTCATGAAGCGCGGATCCTGTACGACGTAATCATGCCAGTCAAGGTCCACGTAGCCAAAGGCTTCTTCCAAGAATTCTTCTACCGAATGCGTTTCTCCGCTGGAGACGACGAAATCGTCTGGCGACTCCTTCTGGAGCATATGCCACATCGCCTGCACATAATCGGCCGCATAGCCCCAATCGCGCCGCGCATCGAGATTGCCCAGGCGCAGTTCGTCTACCAACCCTTTCTTGATCTGCGCCACATGATAAGTGATCTTCCGGGTCACGAATTCGAGGCCCCGGCGCGGTGATTCATGATTGAAAAGGATGCCCGAATTGGCGTGCAGGTCGTAGCTCTCCCGATAATTGATCGTGATCCAGTGGCCGTACACCTTGGCGACGCCATAGGGACTGCGCGGGTAGAAGGGGGTCGTCTCCTTCTGTGGCACTTCCACGACTTTGCCAAACATTTCGCTGGAACTTGCCTGGTAAAAACGGATCTTGGGATCCACAATGCGAATCGCATCCAACATGCGCGTGACGCCCAGACCAGTCACGTCTCCCGTGAATACGGGTTGGCTCCAGGAGGTCATCACGAATGATTGCGCGGCCAAATTGTACACTTCATCCGGACGGTGTTCTTCGAGGAGATGGATCAGGGATACTTGGTCACCGAGGTCCCCGGGAACGAGTTCGATATCGTCCTGGATGTGTGCGATACGGTGAAAATTGATGGTACTGGTGCGGCGCGCCATGCCCACAACGTCGTATCCCTTGGCAAGAAGTAGCTCCGCCAGATAGGAACCATCTTGCCCCGTGATCCCCGTAATTAATGCTTTTGGCATACTTTCCTCAACTCTACTACTTTTTGATTTTTGACTTGCACTTGGTCCGCTTGGATTATAACGTAGGCCCATAAGTGCGTAAACCGCACGCCGCCGGGCCGTCAGGTAACTGTCGGCCTACCGGTGGTCAGGGCCAAGGAAGGCAAACACGATGTGTGCCCATTTGCGGCGAATGGACTCAGGAATCCATTTTTCCAGTTGAGCATAGATGCCCAGCCCCCACATGGCGAAGGCCTCCACTTTGCCACTGGTCGCCTCCTCGCGCTGGTCGGAGGTTCTACTGATTCCCGGTGGGAAAGGAGGCATGTCAATATAGTTGGTGCGCGCGGGCGAGGGGGTGTTTTGTTCGACGAGCATCTGCAGCTCCTCGAGATGCAGGCCGTTCAAACCACTCAGTCCGACATGGGCATCATTGTCCGCGTTGGGCATGAAGAGCGCGACTCGCGCCGCGAGCTGTCGCGTGCGTCGCACATACGCCTGGCGCTGCCCCGCATCAAGGCGCTGCAGCACTTCCGAGGAAACGACGAGATCAAAGCGGCCGTTTAGCTCAGCGATCGCGGACAGGTCCGAGGTCAGGCAGAGCTGCGGTCGCAAAGCCGGCGCATACCGCTGGCTTTTCAGCGCGTCCAGCGCGTCGGAGAGCTTTCGCAGCGCGTTCGGTCGATCATCGACAACGGTAATCTGGCTGCCCATTTCCGCGCCCAGGAGGAGGAAATCGAGACTCGATCCATATTTTTCCGGTAGGCCGGCGACCAGCATCGTTCTTGGCGAGTCATCTTTCGCCAGCCAGGGCAGCAAAGCAAGGCGCTTCGCATAGTATTCGTAGGCGGTGCCTACGCCTTCCCCTTCAGCCAGGGCCAGCACATATAGCGCCTTGATCGACTTCTTACCGCGCATTTTGCCCATACCGCTCACGCTTGATCATCAACCTGATAGGTCATGACCGGGCGGTAGACGCAGCCGCACGAGGTCTGCCGGTCACAATCAGAGAGGGGCAGGTGCGGGGCGTCATCAGGATGATACAGCGCTTCCGCCTCCAGACGCTTACAGGCTGCGCAGCCGTCGGGATCAGGCGTGATGCTTACACCGGCGATCGAGCCGTTCGCGCGCATTCCCAGCCGGTAGGCGGCCAAGGTTTTTTCGGCGTAATCGTCAGGTTTCGCCATGCTTTGTTGAAATGATCGCAGCCAATCGAAGGACATGCCGCTTTCTCCTATGAACTCTTTTTCGCTTCCGCCGCTTTGTTGTGCACCGGTATGCTGCCCGGCGCTATAAACTTGGCGCCCACGCGCGAGAGAGTCGGCGCATCCAGCAGCATATTGGTATACGAGGCGTTGGCCAGCGGACAGTGGCACTCTTTAGCGGCGATACTGCGCCGCACGCCGTTGATCGCTTCACCAAACCAGATTTCCTTGAAATCATAATTATGATCGCGCAAATTGCCCAGATTGTCCGCGCGTACACAGCAGGGCCAGACAGTGCCGTCCGCATAGATCTGTGTGCTGGCCCACCCGGCATAGCAGTCAATCACCTGGTCTTGTTCCTCAAGGATTCGTTTGACCAGTTTGTAGTACTCGACGCGGAATGCTTCGGTGATGCGTGAAAGGCCGCTGAACTGCTTGCTTTCAACGTAGCCAATCAGCCGATCGATCGCCTGTGCATAGGTCTCCGGATCGGGTGTGATGGGCAGCCCGACGGTGTCCAGTTCAACACGCGGTTCGGCGATCTCAGTAATGAACTGATCTGCCTGGGATTGGTCGGCATAGGCGATCAGTTCATCCAGATGCCCGACGCTGAACACGGAGATGACGGAGTGGATGCCTACGGTCAAGTTTGGGAAGCGCGTCGCGCAGGGCAAAATATTGCTGCAGCCGTTCCTCAAATTTCGCAAAATTGCCGGGCACGCCGCGAATGGCGTCATGCTTTTCACCCACGCCATCCAGCGAGAGGTTGATGATCAGCTGCGTATCGGGGCAGCCGTCCAGGATCTGCGCGCACGCGATCAGGGCCGCTCTTCAGAATGCGCGTTGGTAGGGATGTTGATGATGCCGGGCCGGTTGTGCTTGTAGGCCAGCTTGGCCAGTTCGACGATGCCGGGATACATCAGCGGTTCGCCGCCGCTGATGGTGAACCAGTACGGGGCATCGCCCAAGGAGGCCAGCACTTTGTCCCATTCTTCCAGCGTACAGTTCATTTTCCCGCTTCATCCAGATGTTGCAGGTCAGACAGCGGGAATTGCACTTTGGGGAGGGGGAAATCGTGATATTGAGCGGCAGCATCTGCGGACGGCCAAAGCGGCGGTACAGCTTGAAATAGGGGGATGCGTGCGAGCACGCCGAGCATTGAATTCAAGAGTTATAGCCTTTCAAGTTCCTTGGTCGTGGTGGCGATTTCCCAGACCGTATGGTCGCGTCGCCTGTTTGAAGTCCCGGCGGCCGAGGAAGCGGCCGTAAACTTCCAGCGCCGACGACGCCCCAGGTCCAGAGCAAACGGCTTCGGATGCCAATCGAGCTCCCGCAGCAGCAGGCCAAGAATCTTCAGTGCCGCTCATGCGTGCTCACGGAGTAGCCCAGATCACGCTGCAGCTCCAGGTGCCCGGCATAGATGCGGCGGCGCTGGCGCAGAAAATCTTCAACAGTATCCGGTCCTTTGTTATAGACAATGGCCTGCGGGACATAGCGCACTTCGTATCCTTGCCCGCGAATCAAGGGTTCGATGCTCGCCTCATCCACGGCCGTATGTTGGGGGATGCGTTTAAACGTCTTGCGAAAGGCGATCATTTCGCCCGCCTTAAATCCATGCAGGTTCATCTGATGATGCAAATCCCAAAGCAGGTGGGCGGCGAAGCCCATGAACTCATCCGCGTCATTGACGGGGACGGGCCGGCAGGCGGTCATCCCGATTTCCGGCTCGCGGAAGGGGGCGACCAAACTCTCCAGCGTCTGCGCTTCCATCTGCAGATCGGCGCTGCTTAGGACAAGCACCTCTTCCTCAGTCTGGCCGAGAAAAAGGTTAATCGCCGAGGCTTTGCCTTCTCGTTTTTCTTGCACGAGCAGCTGCACACGCGCATCGTCTGCCGCGGCCTGGCGCACGATCGCTTCCGTCCCGTCCGTGCAGCCGCTGGCGACGACGATCACGGAACGCAGGTCAACGGTGCGCAGTTGTTGATCCAGTAGGTTTTGCAGCAGCTGGCCAATATTGGCTTCTTCATTGTGAGCCATGATGCCCACGGAGCAGGAGACTTGTCTCATAACTACCGGCTAGTATAGCTTACTCCAATAGCCCATCAAACGCGCCTAGCCAACTCTCAGGCGCTCACTCGCCTACAAAAGGCTGCCGCCATCGCCAGACTGCTGCTTGGTAGCGTGGGGATTGTTAACGAGGCGCCACTTCAATCGTGCCTAGATTGATGGCCTCACGGCCGTCCTCCAGGGCAAGGCGAAGGCTGTTTTGCGCATCATAGAGGCCGGACCACAATTGATAGGTTCCGGGCGGCGCATCCACAGGCAGTGTCAGCACGTAGCTGTCTCGGATCAGGTCGCCCTCGCGCCAGCAGGTGGGCGGCCAGGTTCCGCTCACAGGCCAGTTATCCTGCTGCGCTTGCAGCTGCCCATTCTCATCGATGAGATGATTAAAGACGGTGTAGGGTCGTGTCGCCGCGCCGTCAGCCCGCCAATAGAGATCGAGTTCGATACTTTCCCCCGCCGTGACGGCTGCTGCGGAGAGCGAGTAGCCCGCCAGGGAGAGAGGCTCATATGCAAAAACCTCGTCCAATTCAACGTCGGGCATTCCCGAGGGCGCGCTTGCAGGACTGGCCACGACAATAACCGCGCGTACCGGTCGCCAAGCCCATCCCAGACAGAGGATCAAGAGCAGCTGCAAGGCCAGAATGATTAGGGCATTCCTTTTCCCTGGCAGACTCTTGCTCCAAAAATGGGCGGCGGGGTAGGCCAGCAGCGGCATGAAGAAGAGCCAGATACGGCCGACTTCCCCGCGCGCCGATCCCGATAAATCCAGAACTAGGATCAGGAATAGGAGCACGATCCCCAGGATGTCAACAGCACCCAGGGTTTCTCGCCGCCACAGTTGGAAGGCCAACGGGAGGCTGCCCAAGAAGCCCAAGGCCAGCGGCCAGCCTGAATAAAGGAGAAGATCAATGAGATTCCAGCCTATCCACCATTCGTAGCTGCGCAGATTCGTTACCAGTTCATAGTGCTGGCTCAGCCCCGCGGCAGCAATCTCCCAGGGCGGCACGCCCCATCCGATCCAGTAGACGAGCCACAGGGAGGCGGCGCCGGCGCCAAAGAGAAGAAGCTGCCGGCCGAGAAGCGCCGCCGAGGGCGGGCGGAACGCGCCCGATCGGTCGCCGCGCATGAGGAGTAAGTAGACGAGAAGGGCGTAGAGCGCCAGCATCAGGACCAAGGCAATATTCCCCAGGCTGAAGAAGGTCAGCAGCGAGACCAGGAAGCCGGCCAGCAGGAGCCGCCGGCCCGATTCCTGGAAGAGCCCGCTGTGGAACGCCCAAAACATGAGCAGGGCCAAAGGCGCGTACAGCTGCACGGACTTGGGTGCGAAGAGAAGGAGCGCCGGCAGCGCCGCCGCCAGGATTGCGCCCAGGCGCATGCCTGCTGCGCCCAGTAGTTCCTTGGCCACCGCGTAGGCGGGAAAAATGGTGGCAGCGGCAAACAGCAGGGGAATCCAGGCCCACACGCCCAAGGCGGCGGACACGGCCGCTGGCCGACTGTAGAGCCAAAGATCTGTGCAGCGCAGCGGCTGCACAACGGCGGCGGTCGCATCGGCCAGCGCGGGCGTTCGTGACAGGATCTGCACAGCTGCCCAATTGACCAGGATCATTCCCGGTGGATGGGTGCGCGCATGTTCGGAGACGAACTCGGGCATCGCCTGCGGGTAGGCCCTCAGCAGCTCATTGATATCGCCGATTTCCGCGGCCGGCTCAAGGAAACCACTGGCCTGATTCGACAGCGTGCGATCGACGAGTTCAGCGGCGACGCTGGCGCGGTCGGCGTAGATCAAAGTGAGCTGCATGAGTAGAGAGGCCGCGGCGAGAGCGCACAAAGCGGCCGCGGTCTGCGATCGGCGCGGCTTCTCCAGAAAAAGCCACCAGCCGCCAGCAGCCAGGAAGAAGAGGGCGGCAGCCGCCGCCGGCAGCCAGCGTCCCGCTGGGCGCAGCAGATAGGGCCAATACCATTCACTCGTTTCCGGCGCCGGGCCGCGTAGGAGCGGAAACCAATCCCCCAGGATGCCGGCGGCGAGGAGTAGGCTCGTGCCGATCAGGAAGCCCAGAAGCAGGCCGCGTGCTCTTCGTGAAAGATTCACGTTACGGCCGCCACTCGGTGATTAAGAAGCTCTCTTCCGCAGCCATTTCATTCGCCGCCTCGACAGCGAGGCGTTCGCCGCTCAGCTCATCATACAGGCCGACGCGGATGGTGTAGGCGCCCTCCGCCAGGTCATCAATGGGGAGTGTAATCTCGTCGCGCACGATCTCTCCGGGCAGCCAGGCGTTCGTGGGATAGGTCCAGTTTACGGGAACTGTGTCGCGCTGGGCCACGATCTCGCCGGACCGGGCATCGATGAGGTGCACAAATACCTTGTAGGAGTCAACCAGCGCGCTGCCGGCCCGCCAATATAGGGTCACGATCAAATCCTCTTCGTTGGCGTGGACGTCACTGCCCAACAGGTTGATTCCGCCCTGCCATACAGCCGTCGCCGGGTACTCCGGAGCGAATGGATGGATAATGATCTCATCCAGGACGGCCGTCTGTAAGCGCGCATCCACAGCTATGTCAAGCAGATCCGCTGCCAGGCTGTATCTGCCTGGACTTACATCCTTGGTGATGGGCAGCACACTGTCTGTGCGCCACAGATCATTCTCGCGCCCGTTTCCAAGCTGCTCGCAAGTGCTGGCTGCCCGCCGCTCGTCTGCGTCCACGAGCACCAGGCAGAAAGCCAGATTCTCGGGCAAGGTGGCCTCCGTCGCCAGGACGGTGTCAACTCTGACTGCGCCTCCCTGAACGCTCTCCTTGGGTGCGGCGGCGACAGCGACAATGCCCACACCGCTGCCCAGTTGATGAGCAAGGTCAATGTCCGCTCCCAGCTGCGGGTCTGTCTTGTAGACCAGCAGCTCCTCGTCTTCATGATAAGGATCGATGGCCAGCCAATCACGCCAGATCTGCTGCAGCCCTTCATTGGCGAACTGCTTGTGAATCACGATGTAGCGAATGCCCGCCCCTGCCAGAAGGTCGAGCTGGCGGCCGATATCTTTTACCGCCGGATCGGGCCGTTGGTCACGCTCCGGCAAATCGGCGATGAAAGGCACGCTGTTCAGGAACTCTTTGCTCTCACGCGGCAGCCTCGATACATGGCCCGTAGCCATCTGCAGGCCGTGATCGGTCTGGTACTGCATATACCATTTGTCATAGGAGCGGTCGTTGACGGGGATATCGAGGATCGTGAACTCCCCATCTCTGGCTGCCGCCTCCGTCAGCCAGGTCGGGGTTTCCGGCAAGGTCGTTGCAAAGGGAATGGGCGAGTAGGCGACGAGGATGAGCAAGAGAACGGTGGCGCTCACCGCGCGCCTGGCGGTAAGCCCAGGGATACCGGCCAGGACTGCCTGCATGCCCCAGCCGGCGAGCATGGCCAGGGGGAGGCTGAGGAAGATATTCAGCCGATCTGGACGCCGGATCAGCTGCATCAGGAAAAGATCTTCTATGAGCCGGTAGGGCATCGGGATTGCGGGGTAGGAACGGCCGTTGACCGCCAGCTCTGGCCCCAGGGCCAGCAGGAGGTAGAAGAGGGCCAGCAGCAGCCAGATCCAGCTCTCTTTCCAGCGGCGAATGAGGCCGATGAAGGCCAGGAACAACGTCAAGAAACCGAGAAACGGCGTGTAGAGCTGGTTGACAACAAAGCTCTCGTACAGGACGGCCACCCTTGCCCGCCAGATGCCGTTGTGGATACTGGGCACGAAATACGCCAGGAGATCCGTTCTGCCCCAAATCGCTTCATCGAGCAGGAGGTCCTGCGGAAACTCTCGCGTAAACTGGTCGATGACCAGGGGCGCCGCCAAAGGCGCCATCAACAGCAGCGCCAGCATTCCCGCCGCCAAAAGCTCGCTGATCGTTGCGCGGCTGCGGGCGGGAGGTGTGCGCCAGAGCAGGTAGAGCGTGTATGCGAGCAAAATCGGTCCGCTCATGATCAGCAGCTGCCAGCGCGTGATGCCAATCATGGCCAGAGCGAGCGCGGTACCCAATACAAGCAGCCACTGCTCCCGGCCGCGTTCGTCCTTCCCTCCACCTACGTGATGGCCAATCAGCTTATGGATCAAGAGCAGGGCCAGCGGCACCCAGAAAAGGACCATCATGTTCGCGTGGTCATAATGGGAGAGTGTGTAGGGCCAGAAGCCAAAGACAATGCCGGAGACGAGCGCGGCGGCGTAGGATCGCAGCTGCGCCCAGGCAAACAGGTACATACAGAAGCCATTGAGGGTGATCACAGCCAGAAAGACAAGGTTGTACGCCGCAATACGGCCGGCGATCGCCTGCAGCGGCAGCCACAGAGCGATATTGAACCAGGCGATGTTGTGCGAAGTCAAGGAGGCGCCGGCAGGGGCATAAAGGTAAGGAGTGAAGAAAGGCGAGACGCCCTGGCGCAGCGCTTCTCTGATCCACCAGAAGGTCCACTGGTGCACCCACAGGTCATCGCGACCGCCGGCCAAATGCGTACCCAGTCTGGCCGCTACCGGCCAAGTCATGATCAAGGTCAGGACCGCAAAAAGAAAAAAGATGAGGATGTGGTTGCGCCGCGAATGGTTCACTGGCTCAACTGTCTCGCTTGGCGCGTGGACCCTGCAAAGACCATGCTGCTTCGCCCGCATGCAGGCGAAAGCGCGAAAAATGCCTGATAGCTGTCAAAGCAGCATGGTCCTTTGTTAATTCGCGTTGGGCTCGCTGTGCAGGGCCTGGTAGACTTTTTGCGGCGTCAGCGGAATATCCCTCAGCCGCGCGCCCACGGCATCAAAGACAGCATTTGCCAATGCCGGGGCGACGCCGTCTTTCGGTATCTCGGCGATCGCTTTGGCGCCAAAGGGGCCTGTCGGCTCATTGGTCTGTACCAATATCGCTTTCATCCAGGGCATTTCATCGGCGCGATAAATGTGGTAGGGACCGAAGGCGCTGTTCACCATCGCGCCTTCTTCGTCATAGACCATTTCTTCCACGTGTCCGTAACCCAAGGCCTGTACCATGCCTCCTTCCACCTGCCCGCTGGCCGTGATCGGGTTGATGGGCACGCCGGCGTCAACCGCCATGACAAGCTTGGTGACCGTCACCTGGCCAGTTTCGATGTCGACCTCAACTTCCGCAAGTTGGGCGGCAAAAGGCGGCGGTGAATCCATGCTCACGAACGAGGCTGTGGACATGATTTGGCGCTGTTGATCCTCGTGGAGGCTGTGCAGGGCGATATCGGCCATGCTTACCGATCTGCCGTCCGCGGCGAAGGCGTGCCTGTCGCGCAATACGACCTCTTGCCAGTTCTCCAGCCCAAGCATCAAGGCCGCGCGCTCTCTGATCTGGTCAGCCACTTGTTCGGCAGCCATCTTCACCGCCGTCCCCGAAATGTAGGTCGTGCTGCTCGCATAGGCGCCCGTGTCAAAGGGTGTAAAGTCGGTATCGCTGGAATAAACGATGATATCTTCCAAGGCCACACCCAGCACCTCGGCCGCCATTTGACCCAGGATCGTGTCCGATCCTGTGCCCAGATCTGTCGCGCCGATAAGGACGTTGAACGAGCCGTCGTCATTGATCTTAATGCTCGCCCCGCCCATGTCCAGACCGGGAATGGCCGTGCCATGCATGCACATGGCCGCGCCCAGGCCGCGCCGCAGATGCGGTTTCCCGGGAACCATATGGAACTGCGGATCAGATTTCCGTTCCCAGCCGACTGCCTTCAGACCTTGCTCAAAGCACTCATTCAAGCCGCAAGACAGAATTACCGGTACTTCGATAACCGTGTCCTTTTCTCCTTCTCCCAGCAGGGGGGCGATGGGCATCGCGTCACCCGCCTGAACCCAGTTCTTCTTGCGGAAATCGATCACATCGATACCCAGTTCATGCGCGATCTCATCCATATGCACTTCTAAGGCGAAAAGCGCCTGGGGGCCACCGTAGCCGCGGTAGGCGCCAGGGACGGGGATATTGGTATACACGACGTAGCAGTCAAACATGCGGTTCGGGCTGTTATAGCTGCTTAGACCGCGCAGACCGGTGACCGTTTGTACCGTCAAACCGTGTGTACCGTAAGCGCCGGTGTTGCCGATCACGGTCATCTTCTGGCTGCGCAGCGTGCCGTCGGCCATGACGCCTGTCTTCCAGGTGATCGTCTGTGGGTGGCGCGTGCGGCTGCTGCGGAATTCCTCCGTGCGGTTCAGCTCCATGCGCACCGGACGCCCCGTGGCTATGGTCAGGTGGCCGACGATATCTTCCAGCAGCATCTCCTGCTTGACGCCGAATCCACCGCCGATACGCGGCTTGATGACGCGAATGCGCCTCGCCGGCAGACCCAACAAAGGGGCCACCATACGTCGCACATGGAAGGGGACCTGCGTGGAGGTGCGTATGACCAGCCGTTCGTCGCTGTCCCACCAGCTAATGGCGATATGGGGCTCAATCGGAGCCTGCTGCACTTGGTGCACGGCATACGTGCGCTCAAACACGTGATCCGCTTCGGCGAAGCCCGCTTCCACGTCGCCGACTTCCGCATCGATGTGGTGCACAATATTGCGCTGCGCATCATGGATGTCTTCCGTGTCATCTTCGTCGTGAATCACCGGCGCGCCCGGCGCCATCGCCTTGTTTTGATCGAAGACCGCTTCCAGAATCTCATATTCAACTTCAATCAGCTGCAACGCCTGCTCGGCAATTTCTACCGTGTCCGCGGCGACAGCGGCGACTCGGTCGCCGACATAGCGCACCTTGTTGTCAAAACTGACCTGATCATAGGGCGGCGGGTTAGGGTAGCTCTGGCCGCCGGAGGCGTATTTCACACGCTCGATATTCTTGTAATGGATGACGGCGCGCACGCCCGGCAGGGCGACGGCGGCGCTGTCATCAATGTCCAGAATGCGCGCATGCGCGTGGGGGCTGGTGAGCAGCTTGGCGTGCAGCATGCCGCGCATGTCGATGTCGTCGACGAAGGCGGGATTGCCTTTGGCGAGTTTGACGGCGTCCACTTTCGTTTCCGGTTTGCCCACAACGGCCGTTTCCGGAATCTGGCTCTGGATCAGAATATCCGTCTGTTTGCGTGTGTCTGTTCTGACGCCGCCGGTATCGCCGGCTACTGCCGGCCCGTCCAGGCCAGAATCTTCCGTCCCATCTTCCGCTGGCGGTAGATCGACCAGGTAGCTGGCGTCGACAATCGACGGACCTTCATAGGGATCAACCGGCTCACCGCGCAAGTAGCGCGCCGCACGCAGCACCGCTTCCACCGGTTTCACATAGCCTGTTTCCCGGCAGAGGATGCCGGACAGGGCGTCACGCACCGCTTCTTCAGTCGGATTGAGATTGCTGTCCAGCAGAGCCTTCGCCGCCAGGATCATGGCCGGCGTCGAATACCCGGATTGGATAGCGCCCGTCTCGATAAACGCCTTCTGGATCGGGTGCAGTTCGCCCACATGCTGGTTCAATCCTTCAACCGTCTCGATCCGGTGCCCCTCCGCTTGCCCGGCAAGCAGGGTGTCACTGTTAACAAGACGCCCGTCCAGCAAAATCGCCGATGCGCCCGTCACGCCGTCATCACTGCCGTAGCGCACGCTGAAATAGCCCGCCTGACGCAGCGCGTCGCGCAGCGTATCCACTGGTGTGGCGGGAATGGAAACGTCCTGGCCATTGATATGTAGTCTAACTGTCATGAAGTTCTCCGTTTGCGGTTAATAAGACTTTAAGACCCGCATATAGTTGGCTCGTTCAAAAGCGGCTTCGTTGCCGCCGCTGTAAACACAAAGCCTCCCGCGGATATCGTCGACACGCTCGTATTCATGTTCCTGAAGCCATTTTTCAAGATCATCGACTGTCTGGCGTATGTGCTTGATGCCATACTTATAGAGCGCCGATGTCATCATCGCCACCTGCGCGCCGGCCATCAAGGATTTTACGACCCCCTCATAGGTGTGAACGCCTCCCGAAACAGCCAGCTGCGCATCAAGATGCCCATACAGGAGCGCGGTCCAGCGCAGGCGCAAGCGAAGCTCCTCGGGATTGCTGAGGTCCAGCGTTGGCACGACGGTCTCCTCCTCGATATCAAAATCCGGCTGGTAGAAGCGGTTGAAGAGAACGAGTGCATCCGCCCCGGCTGCCGCCAGTTTATGCGCCATGTGGGACATAGCCGTGAAATAGGGGCTGATCTTCACAGCCACGGGGATGCTCACCTCGGAGGCCACATCGCTTACAAGCTGCAAGTACATTTTCTCGATTTCCGCCCCGTCAGTGCGCCGGTCATTGGCCAAATAATACGTGTTCAGCTCGATCGCATCCGCTCCCGCAGCTTCCAGGAGGCGAGCGTAATGGACCCAGCCGCCGCTGTAGTAGCCATTCAAGCTGGCAATCACGGGCATGGAAACAGCTTTCTTTACTTGGTACAGATGGGCGAGATAGCCGCTTGCGCCGACTTTGAACTCATTCATCTGTGCGATCTCTTGCAGTTCTTCGGGCAGGGCCTTGATATGCGTGGCGTAATACGCCTTGTGGCCCATCTCCTCCAATTCGATCTGTTCTTCAAAGAGGGAGAAAAGGACGACAGCGCCCGCCCCACTTTCTTCCATCTCCCTGATCTTGTCTATATCTTCCGACAACGGTGAAGCAGAGACAACAAGCGGACTCCGTAAGGTGAGGCCAAGATACTTCGTGCGCAGGTCGGGCATATGGATTCTCCGGTTGTAGGTTGGATGCCGCCGGCAGAGCGGCGCCATCACGATTTCTCTCAGAACAGGTTCCCATTGTAGCAGAAATGTGCCTGCTGTGTCCCTCATTAGGGGGTTTTGTGCCCAAAATCACTGTTGGTATAATGCGTCGCTTTGAAGCTTGTCTTCGTCAGGTATGGAAGAAAACCCTACATCACAATCCGATTCGGAGCCCCAGCTGCCGGATCTGCGCTGTCCGCAGTGTGACAGCGTTGTCCCTGCCGGGTCTGATCGCTGCATTATGTGTGGTGCTCACCTCTCTGACTCCGCCTTGCACACGGATCAGGGTCGAGAGCCAGCGCAGACAGCGGTGCAAGAAGCGCGGCCCCTTCCTCCTCAGAGTCAGCGGCCGTCGCCCCACCTCCCGCCCAATTTTCTTACGGACACAACGGAGGTTAAAGAACGCCGCCACAAGCGTGCCCTCTACGCCATGATCGCCGCCGCCATGATTATTACGGCTCTCTTCAGTTTCATGATCCTGCGCAGCCAGGGATCTGAAGTGCTTCTGGCTCTGCAGCCAACATTTACACCGCTGCCTCCGCCGCCTTCATCGACGCCGACTTTCACGCCGCAGGCAACAGAAACAGTCGCAGCGACGGAAACAGCGGTACCGACCGCCACCCCCATTCCCACCGACACGCCGCGGCCCGCCCGCTTTCACTCGGTGGCCAGCGGGGAAACGCTGTTCGGCCTTTCCCTGCTGTACCGCGTCTCGGCCGGCAGCATTGCTGCGGAAAACGACATCCCCATTGAATCCCCCATACAGGTCGGTCAGGAACTGAGTGTGCCCTGGCCAACAGCGACCCCGCCCCTCGAATCAATGGTCCTGGAGGTGGGAGGTGAACTTATTGTCGCTGATGTGACGGATTGTGAGATCGTCACCATTCAAGAAGGGGACTCCACCTACGGCCTATCCGCGCAGCGCGGTGTGCCTGCGGAAGCGATCGTCGCCGTGAATCGTCTCACCGAAGAATCGATCCAGCTGCTCCACCCCGGAGATACGCTGTGCATTCCGCGCGTCGCCCCTGGCGATGCGCTGCCGCCGACTGCCGGTCCTCTGCCGACGGCGAGCATGACCGCCTTTCCGGCTGGACCTGCGCTGCTCTACCCGGTGGAAGGCGCGGAACTCGATCCGGCAGACGGCCTGCTGCGTCTGCAGTGGTTGTCGGTGAAGGATCTGGCCGATGAGGAGCGCTACATGGTCGAAATGACGGACCTGGACCAGCTCGACGCCCTACCTCACCGGGCATTTACGCGCGACACCTCCTTGAAGGTCCCTGACGCCTGGCGGCCGGCGGTTGCAGAAATTCATGAGGTACGCTGGCGTGTGAGCATCGTCAGAGTGACCGGCGCTCGCTCAGATGGCGGCATTATTTATGAGTATGGGGGTCGCAGCAGCGAGGACAGCCACTTCTTTTGGCTGGGCGCGGAGCCGACGGCCACACCAACGCTGACGCCGGTGCCCACGGAAACGCCGGTCGAATAGGACCGCTGCTTAGGTCAAGAACGGGTTGTCTGCAGATTCCTGGGCGATGGTTGTCGCCGGTCCATGTCCAGATAGGACCATCGTCTCACCCGGAAGATTCATCAAGCGCCGTTGGATACTGTCCATGAGCAGGGCGTAATCGCCTCCCGGCAGATCGGTGCGGCCGATCCCCTGGCGGAAGAGAACATCGCCATCGAAGAGAACCCCTTCACTTTCCAGGTAGAAACTGACATGGCCGGGCGCGTGGCCCGGCGTAAACAGAACCTCAAGTTCCAGCTCACCCACGGCAAGCGTTTCGCCGTCTACCAGCAGTCTATCCGGCGCAGGGGGTTCGGGGATCGTGATTTGCCACATAGTTCCGGTGAGAACGGCATTTTCGAGCATGGGCACCGCCTCCGCGTGGATGGCCACCGGCGCCGTACTAAGTTCTTTCAGTTCTGCCAGGCCGCCAACATGGTCGAAATGGCTGTGCGTCAGCAGAATCTGCGCCACCGCCCAACCTTCTGCGGTGCATTTCTCATAGATAAGACGGCCGTCCCAGGCGGGATCTATCACGGCTGCCTTGCCTGTTTCTTGGCAGACCAAAACATAACAGTTGGTTTGCAGCGGTCCCAGCGGCAGCTGCAGGACGGTCGCTTTCGTCTCGCTCATACTCACTCCTCGCCTAGATGCGCTCGATGATCGTGGCAATGCCCATGCCGCCGCCGACGCAAAGTGTAATCAGGGCCGTTTCTAGATCGCGCCGTTCCAATTCATCCAGCACGGTGCCTAGGAGCATAGCCCCAGTCGCCCCCAAGGGATGCCCTAGGGCGATTGCGCCCCCATTCACATTGACGCGCTCCATGCTCTCCAGGCCCATATCGCGTAGGAAGCGCAGGACCACGGCAGCGAACGCCTCATTCACCTCAAACAGGTCGATGTCACTCACACTCATCTTGGCCGTACGCAGCGCCTTCTGTGAGGCGGGCCCGGGCCCGATCAACATGATCGTCGGTTCCGTGCCCACCAGCGCTGTGGCCAGGACCCTGGCCCGCGGCTTTAGACCAAGCGCGGCTCCCCTTTCCGGCGACCCGATCAAGACGGCCGTCGCCCCGTCTACGATGCCCGAGGAGTTACCGGCTGTATGCACATGATTGATTTCCTTGACTTGGGGATAGACGTTCAAGGCCACCTCATCAAAGCCCATCTCTCCCAGCTTGGCGAAGGCTGGCTTGAGCTGGCTCAGCCCTTCCAACGTGGTGCCGGGGCGTATATGTTCATCTTGCTCCAGCAGAATCTGACCGGCGTCATCGCGCACGGCCACCAGCGAACGGTTGAAATACCCTTCTTTCGCCGCTTTGGCGGCTCTTGTCTGTGACTGCACCGCGAACGCGTCCAGCTGCCGGCGATCAAACGCCTCCAGGGTGGCGATGAGATCGGCGCCGATGCCCTGCGGGACATAGCTGATCTTCTCCCTCACCTGAGGGTCCTCGATCATCGCTCCGCCATCGCTGCCCATGGGTACCCTGGACATCGACTCCACACCGCCGGCCACGATCAACTCTTCCCACCCTGAACGCACGCGCATGGCGGCCATGTTGACCGCTTCCAGGCCGGAGGCGCAAAACCGGTTGATCTGCATGCCGGGGACATCAACATCCCAGCCGGCGCAAAGCACGGCCGTGCGCGCGATATCGGCGCCCTGTTCGCCGATGGGCGTCACACAGCCCAGCACGACGTCATCCACCTGCGACGTTTCCAGATCATTGCGCCTTTGTAATTCCTCAAGAATCTGCGTGATCAAGGTGATGGCCGGCACGCTGCTTAGCGCGCCGCCCGCTTTGCCTCTCCCTCTCGGTGTGCGCAGCGCATCAAAGATGATCGCTTCTGAACTCATGTCGTAACCCGCTGTTTTGCTGCCGCGTTGCCTATGCTCAACCGGTCCTGACAACGCTCTTGGGTCAGAGTCTACATTGTTCGCGCTTGTTTTCAAAGAGGGCCGCAGCCGGCCGCCGTCTACGAGGTGAGCGCGTGCCGGCGGCTGAGGAGTTGAATTTCCGGCGCCAGGGTCTTGCCGGCGCGCCAGGCCAGGTAGATGACCTCGCACAGCGCCGCCAGGTTGAGGGCGATAGCCGCCGCCGGCAGGCCGGGCAGCTGCAGCGAAATGCCGGCGAACAAGACCAGCGCCGTGACCGCCAGGTTAATCACCATGCCCGTATTGATGTGGCCCGTTACCCCGCGCCTGATCAGAAGCCCTCTAAGCCAGCTGATAAACACACTCAAGGCCGGGAAGATCAAGAAAAGGACAAGGCTGTTTTGGGCCAGTTCGCCCACGAACTCGGTCATGTCTTGAACCACGAAAATATAGAAATTGGACAGCGGAGTGAAAACAAAGAGGGCCATCAACGCCGTGCTCACCGCCGCCACCGTGATCGTGAAGCGGCGGATGGGCACAAAGGATTGTTGGTCGTCGCTGAGGGCGATAACGACCTCCGGCCAGGCAAAGGCCGCGGAGCGCATGACCAGGGTCAGCTGAAAAACGACCGGCCAGGCGGCCAGGGAAGCGGTAGGATTGGCGAGACGCGCCAGGCTGGAGGTGACCAACGGCTGCGCCAGCAGGGTCAGGACCGAGGTGCCCGCCAGGGGGAGATGGAACCAGAACAGCTCGCGATAGGTCATGACCCGGGCGCCCTCCTCATCGCTGCCCGGTGCAAGTTGATTCTTAAGGATGGGACGCACGGCAATTGTGGCGTAGATCGCTTCCGCGAAGACACCGGCCATCAGGGCGCTGCTTCCGATAACCACACCAGGCAGTTCGCTCGCGAAGCCTAAGACAACGGCCGTGCCCGCCGAGGCGACCAAGCGTACGACTGTCCCCCAGGCAACGCGCCGTGTGTGGCCAAAGCGAATCAGGACGCCCTGCAGGAATCTCCGCCAGGCGATGGCGGCGCTCCACAAGGTCATGATCTGTAAACCCGGCTGAACCCAGCGCGCGATAGGCTCCGGCGTCTGCAGCAGATCCACGACGACGAAGTTGAACAAGGGCGTAAAGGCCAGGAGGACGCTGACAACCGTCAAGAGAATCGACCAGTGAATGGTGAAGCGGCGCACCAAAAGATAGCTGGCGCGGTCCTTTACCAGTGCGGTTGATGTGGCCAGGAGGTTGATGATTGGGCTTTCAATCAGGACGGCGAGACTGAAGACGATGCCCTGCGCGGCAAGCATGATCACCTCGTCAGGCAGCCGGTTGATCACGGCGCTGACAAAGGGTCCTTCGGCCGTCATCAGCAGCCAACTGGCAAAGAGTGGCAGCCAGAACAAGAAGATGCTTTTCTGGCTAAGATTGCCTGTGCTCATAGCGTCGCTGTTTTTCACAATTTTTCCGCGCTCTCTCCGAAGCCGGGAAGTATACCAGCCCTTGGAAGCCGGGCGAGTAATCGACAGCGCCGGCTGTGCCTGATCCGCAGCTAACAGGCCAAACGTGATAAAATGAAGGGTGACTATTCCCGCATACCATTGAGTGAGCGAAGGAGATCTAGAGCATCATGCGCAAGAAAGTCGTTCTAATTACAGGAGCCTCCGGCGAAATCGGTCAGGCGCTTATCCGTGAATATGCGGCCGAGGGTGGGACAGAGCTGCTCACCCTGGACCTGCATCTACTGCCGCATGATCTCAAAGGAATGTCCACACACATCGTCGGCGATGTGTTGGATCAGAAGTTATTCGCCAGACTGGTGACTGAATATGATTTCGATCTCATTTTTCACCTGGCTGCCCTGCTCTCCACGCGCAGTGAGTTCGCGCCGGATCTCGCCCACCAGGTCAATGTAAACGGCACGCTCAATCTGCTGCAGATGGCCGCCGACCAGACCCAGCGCCGCGGTACCCCCGTCAAGTTCATCTTCCCCAGCTCAGTCGCCGCCTATGGCGTCCCAAGTTTGGAAATCAAGGCGCGCGACGCCTACGTGCGCGAATGGGAATGGAACCAGCCGACGACCATGTATGGCTGCAACAAGTTGTACTGCGAGATGCTGGGCAGCTATTACAGCACGAACTACTTGCAGTTAGCCAAAAGCCGCCCGGTGATGCTGGATTTTAGGAGCGTGCGCTTTCCCGGCCTGATAAGTGCCTATACAGTACCCTCGGGTGGAACCACGGATTATGGTCCGGAGATGCTGCATGCGGCGGCCAAGGGTGTGCCCTATGCTTGCTTTGTCCGCGAGGACAGCATTTTGCCCTTCATGGCCATGCCCGACGCCGTGAAAGTGCTGCTGCAGATTTCCACCGCACCGCGTGAGCGGCTGCGCCGATCGGAATACAACGTCACCAGTTTCAGCCTGTCCGCCGCTGAATTTCGCCGGCGGGCCATAGAGGCCTTCCCTGAAGCTCAAATTAGCTTCGCGCCTGACGATCGTCGCCAGGGCATCGTCGACAGCTGGCCCGCCGGTCTCAACGACAAATCGGCGAGGAGGGATTGGGACTGGGCGCCTGATTATGACATTGACCGCGCATTTGACGACTATCTGATCCCGACGATTCGTGACCGCTATCGCTAGGCGTGAAGGAGCGGCCCATTTCCGCCGTCTAGAAGAGCCCTTTCTCTAAGAGCCCTGCGATCTGCGCATCGTCAAGACCCAATAGGTCGCTCAATATTTGCCGCGTGTGCTCGCCCAACAATGGCGCCGGACGCTTGACCTCACCTGGGGACAAGTTCATCTTGATCGGAATTCCCGGGATCTTGGTTGGCCCGGCGACGGGATGGTCGATCTGCACGATCATTTCCCTGGCCAATACCTGGGGATCGTTGACGACCTGATCAATCGTGTTGATTGGTCCGTTGGGAACGCCATGTTCCTCGAAGATATCGATCCATTCCCCTGTCGACTTGCGAGCGATGGTGGCTGCCAATAGGGGGCGCAGTTCATCATAATTGCTGGTTCGCAAAGGATTGCTCAGGAAACGCGGGTCCTCGGCCAGCTCAGGGCAGCCGATGGCCGCGCAAAACTTGACCCACAGCGCGTCGTTGCCCACGGCAACCATGACCTGGCTGTTGCTCGTGTGGAACGGCTCAAAGGGCGTGATGGCTGGATGGCGATTGCCCAGCGGCTGCGGTATTTCACCGGCGGCCGTATAGCGCGCGATCGCATTTTCCAGCAGCGCGACCTGGCAGTCCAGCATGGCCACGTCAACGAGCTGCCCTTTCCCTGACGCTTCGCGGTGTATGACGGCGGCCAAGATGCCCACGGCCGTAAATAGGCCGGCGGCGATATCGCCGATAGACGTGCCCACCCGTGTCGGTTCACCGCCTAGCTGCCCCGTAATGCTCATGATGCCGCCCATTGCCTGTACCACGCCGTCATAGGCGGCGCGCCTGCTGTAGGGGCCGGTTTGCCCGAAGCCGGAGGCCGCTGCATAGATAAGGGCTGGATTGATTTCGCGCAGCGTCTCATAGCCGAGGCCCAAGCGATCCATCGTTCCCGGCCGGAAGTTTTCAACTAGGATATCCACCTGCTTGACCAACTGCAGGAAGAGCGATCGCCCCTCTTCCTCTTTGAGATTGAGCGTCATGCTGCGTTTGTTGCGGTTAAGACTCATGAAGTAGGCGCTCTCGCCATTGACGTGTGGAGGGAAATGACGCGCGTCATCTCCTGTGCCCGGCATTTCAAGCTTTATGACTTCAGCCCCCAAATCGGCCAGAATCATCGTCGCATAAGGGCCTACAAGAACGCGCGTCAGGTCAAGCACGCGCAGCCCGGATAAAGATGCTGTCATCAATTGTCTCCTCAGAAGGTGTGGCGTGCCCGCTGTCCGCGGTCGACTTCAACTGCTTGTTCACAAGTGCGCCGTCTTTACAGCGCGCCTGCCCTGCATGCGCCACAACCGTTGTTCACTGTTGCTGAGCATCAGCTCAGCTGGATTCCTTCCTGCCGACGGCGTATCCTTCTTGTTGTGACGGCCGCCGGCAACCTGCGGATAGTAGCCCGAAACGGCCGATTCGGGCAACCGCTGGCCGGCCCCATTCATTCTCCTCGACGGCCGCCGGCCCGGCGCACTGGTGCCTCGCCCTATGATCTTTGACTGGGAAAACTATGACATCTGATAGTTGACAAGGTGGTCCCGCCGGTGATAGAGTGCTCGCATTAAACAAACTTGTGGCCGCTTTCCGTTACCCCGCTGCCGTTTGCCGGAAAAGATTCTGACCGGAAGGCTCGAAAGAGTATAACCTCATAAAGGCGCCCTGCTCGGGCGCAGAAGGAGACCCACATGAAGTTCATTGACTTGACTATCCCTCTTGGCATCGGCACGCCACCCTGGCCAACCTATGAACCGCTGCAGGTGAAGTATTTCAAGCGTCTGGCGCCGAACGGCGCCAACGGCCAGCTCGTTACGCACAGCAACCATGTCGGCACCCATCTCGACGGGGAGATTCATTTCTACACGCCGGGCAAAGACATCGCCGGCCTCGACTTCGATTTCCTGACCGGCGATGCGGCCATCGTCGATCTCAGCGACTGCTGCGGCGATTTTGATGTTTACACGCCGCAAATGATTGAGGAGCGCGTGGAAGTTCGTGAAGGCGATATTCTCATCATCCATACGGGCTATCATCATTTCGGCTGGGACCAACCGTACGGCAACGAAGTGCGTTACATGGTCATGCATCCCGGTCCCGATGCGCGCTTTGCCCAGTGGTGTGTAGAGAAGAAGTTGAAGTGGTTTGGTGTCGATTGTGGCAGCGCCGACCATCCCATGAATACAAAGATCCGGGACTGGATGCCGGTGCAGGCGGAAGCGTGCGATGCGCATTTCCAGGAAAAGTATGGCAAGTCTCTGCCCGAGGTTTTTACCACGGATATGTACCAGATGATGCATCTGTGGATGTTCCACCGCGGCATCATTCACGCGGAGTGCGTCGGCGGGGATATCGATCTTCTGGTGAATCGTCGTGTGCAGGTCGGCTGTTTTCCCTGGCGCTTCGTCGAAGGCGAAGCGAGCATCGCCAGAATCGTGGCCATGGTCGACGATGAGGAATATGAGGAGTTAATGGCCAAGAAAGAGACGATGCCCAAGACCAAGTTCGGGGACTGCTATGATCCTGTCCATGTTGAACGGCTTGGCGGGCGCGGTAGAACCTATTGAGTTGGCTGTGTGACTGACGGAAGAGGTCGCGGGGCAGGCGGAAGCGCTTTGCCGCCGGCCTTGGGAGTTGCCAATGATGCACGAACCATCACCCGGTTTGCCGGAATTTGACTACATTAAACCCGCCTCTTTTGCAGAGGCCAGCCTCTTTCTGGCGCAGCATGCGGGCGAAGCACGCCCGTTCATGGGCGGGACGGACACCTTTGTGCGCCTGCGCGACGGCGTCTGGGACGACAAATACCTGCTTGACTTGAAGCGCCTCCCCGGTATGGGTGATTTGTCGTTCACAGACGGAGAAGGGCTGACGATGGGCGCCGCGGTGAACATGAACCGTGTCATCGCTGATGCGGCCGTTAACAGCGTCTATCCACTGCTGGCGGAAGCGGCGCGAACCGTGGCCAGTTATCAGCTGCGTTCACGGGCGACTATTGGCGGCAATATCTGCAACGCTTCGCCTGCGGGGGACACGATAGGCGCCGCCATGGTCTACGACGGCCGCGCGCTCGTTCACGGCGTGAACGGTTGGCGCGAAGAAGACCTAGGCACTTTCTTTCTGGGACCCGGCCGGACAGTTCTCCTTCCTGGCGACATCCTGACAGCCGTCCGCTTCCCGCTGCCTCCCGCGGGTCACCAGGGTTGTTACATGAAACTGGGACGCAATGCGCGGGGTGATTTGGCGATTGTGGGCGTGACCGTCCTGGCCTATGCGGACGAATCGGCCGTTTCCGGTTATCGATTCCGCCTGATACTCGCCTCTGTGGGTCCCGTGCCCCTGGCGGCGCAGGAGGCTGAATCCATCCTGGCCGATCGTCCGCTCAATGAGGCAGCCATAAAGGCGGCGGCCAGGGCGGCGGAACAAGCTGTCACGCCTATTGATGACACGCGCGGCACCGCTCGCTATCGCCGGCACATGGTGCGCAGCCTCGTAGAAAAAGCGGTCACCGGCGTTTGGCGGCAGCTAGAAGGATAAAGGAACGATGATCGAGACGATAAACTTTACCGTCAACGGTGAGAGCGAGACGATCACCATTGCCGCGCACAAGACACTCCTGCAGGCGCTGCGCGAAGAGGTCGTGCTGACGGGGACGAAGAATGGCTGTGCCGCCGGTGAATGCGGCGCCTGTACCGTCTTGTTGAACGGAGAGCCGGTCAATAGTTGTCTGGTCCTGGCCGTGGAGTGCGACGGGGCGCAAATTGTGACGGTAGAGGGCCTGGCCAATGATAAGCAGCTAGATCCTCTACAGCAGATGTTGATCGAGGCCGGCGGTGTGCAGTGCGGCTTCTGCATTCCCGGCGTCTTGATCTCGGCTCGCGCCCTCCTCAATCGCAATCCGCAGCCAGATGAAGGAGAAATACGCGATGCCTTGGTGGGCAATCTCTGTCGCTGCACCGGCTATGTGCGCATCATTGAAGGTATCAAGCAGGCGGCGCGCCTGGAGCAACGAGCAGCTTGACAATCGGGGTGGGGGAGATGGAGACTGGCATGCAGCAGCAAGAAAAAATACCTGACTTGATTGGTAAGAGCGTCGGGCGTCTCGACGTCCTGGAAAAGGTGACCGGCACAGCGATCTTCGCCGACGATATCCAGTTTGGCAAAGCGCTGCTGCATGCCCGCGTCAAGCGCAGCCCGCATCCCCACGCCCTCATCAAAGACATCGACACCAGCAAAGCGGCAGCGCTTCCCGGCGTGAAGGTTATCGTCACCGGGGACGATTTCCCAAGACCTACCGGCCTATATCTGCAGGATAAGACGATTTTTGCCCGCGAGCGCGTGCGCTTTGTCGGTGAACCGGTCGCCGCTGTCGCCGCCGTTTCCGAGGATATCGCCGAAAAGGCGCTGGGCCTGATCGATGTGCGCTACGAGCTTTTGGAGCCCGTGTTTGACGCCGAATTTGGGGCCACGTCCGCCGCGGAACTGATTCATCCCGATCTGGAAAACTATGCGGCTCCGAATTTCATTTTCCCGCAGCCGGGCACGAATATCGCCAATCACTTTAAGATACGCAAGGGAAATCCAGACGCTGTCTGGGAGAGCTGCGCGGCCATCGTCGAGCACAAATTCAAGATCCCTCATGTGCAGCATGTGCCTATTGAAACCCACGTGGCCATTGCCCAGCAGGGCGCCGACGGCAAAGTGACGGTGTGGGCCAGTTCGCAGTCCCCCTTCGCCCAACGCACGATTTTCGCCACGGCGCTGGGCATGTCGCCGAGTGATATCCGCGTTATTGCCCCCTATGTCGGCGGCGGCTTCGGCTCCAAGGCGGCCGTGACCATGGAAGCGCTGCCCGTGGCCCTGGCGCTGCATGCCAACGGCCGTCCCGTGAAGCTGCGCTTGACCAGGGAAGAAGAGTTCTACACCAACTTCGTGCGCCAGGGCTTGACCATCAACCTCAAAGTTGGCTGTGATGAAGAAGGTCAACTGCTGGCCATGGAAAACACGATGTATTGGGATGGCGGCGCCTCTACGGAATACGGTGTCAATATCACGCGCGCCGGCGGGTACAGCAGCACCGGTCCCTACGATATACCCCATGTGAAAACAGACAGTCTCTGCGTGTACACGAACCACCCCATCGGCGGCGCTTACCGTGGCTTCGGCATGTCCGAACTGCACACGGCTATCGGCCAATGCATGGATGAGCTTGCCGAGCGAATGGGCATGGACAAGATTATTTTCCATCAGCGTAACATCGTCCGCGAAGGAGACAAGCTGGTGACGGGCATGGTGATGCATGCCAACGGTCTGCCCGAGTGCATCGAAAAGGTCGCGGAGGCCCTAAATTGGGGAAAGGCGTACCCGGCCTCCGCGCCCGGACGGCGGCGCGGGCGCGGCATCGCCCTGGCCTGGAAAGCACCGGCCATGCCGCCCAACGCGGGCTCGAGCTCCCTTGTGCAGCTGAATGAAGACGGGACGGTGACCCTGGGTATCGGCGGTCAGGAGATCGGACAGGGTTCTTTCACCGTGGCCGCACAGATTGCCGCGGCCGCCCTCGGCGTTCCCTACGACTGGGTCAAGATCGCGGGCCCCGTTGATACGCAGTACAGCCCCTATGAGTGGCAGACGGTTGCCAGCCGCATCACGTGGAGCATGGGCAACGCTATCAAAGCGGCCGCGGGCGATGCGCGGCGGCAGATCTTAGAAGTGGTCGCCGAGGCCTGGGACGAAGAGACAGAGGACCTGGATATCGTGGAGGGCGTGGTTGTTTCTTACAAGACAGAAAATGAAACGCCTTTGCGCAATCTGGTGATCTACGGACTGCCCAACGAGGATTTTAGCGCCTGGACAGGCGGCCCGATTGCGGGGCGCGGCAGCTTCATGCCTACCTATGTCACCGGGCTCGATCCTGAAACCGGGCAGGGCGATCGTGCCGTCGTGCACTATACGGTCGGCGCGCAGGGTCTGGATATTGAGATCGACATGGCCACGGGCAAAATCGACATTCTAAAAGCGGTCAGTGCCTTTGATGTGGGCAGGGCGCTCAATCCTCAATTGGTAGAAGCGCAGTTGGAGGGCGGCATTGTGCAGGGTATGAGCTCGGCCATCTTCGAAAAGATGCAGCTGGAGCAGGGTATCATGCGCAATCCCAGCTTCGTCGACTACCGCATAGCCACCGCCGCCGATATCCCGCGTGAAATCATCAATATCATCGTCGAAGTGCCGCAGGATGATGGCCCCTGGGGTGCGCGCGGCATAGGGGAGCACCCGATGATTCCTACGATTGCCGCTCTGGCCAACGCGGTATATGATGCGGTCGGCGTGCGTCTCGACGGCCCCCCCTATTCAGCGGAGCGCGTTTATCTGGCCATGGTTGATGCCGGCATTTTTGAAGAGCAAGCGAGCGATGAGGAGAATGATGATGTCCAAGGTGTATGATGCTGTCATAATAGGCGGAGGCATAATGGGCTGCAGCAGTGCGCTGCAGTTGGCCAGGCGCGGATTGAAAGTCGCTTTGTTGGAAAAGGATACCATTGGCGCCGGCCCGACCGGCAAATCCTCGTCAATTATTCGCCAGCATTATTCAAACGAGTTGACCGCGCGGATGGCCCTGTACAGCCTGGGGGTGTTTCAAGATTTCGCCAATCAAGTGGGCGGAGAGTCAGGTTTCACGCAGACGGGTTTTATTGCCCTCGCTCCCAAAGGGGACAGTGAAGGACTGCGGTCTAATGTCGCCTTGCAGCGTGCTGTCGGGATTCAGACTGAACTGATCTCCGCCGCTGAGCTGCGGGACCTTGTGCCGGGCTTGGAGACGAACGATATTGTCGTCGCCGCCTATGAGCCGCAAAGCGGGTATGCCGATCCTTACCTGACGGTGACCTCTTACGCGCAGGCGGCGCGCAGCGCCGGTGTTACGGTGCTGCAAGAGACGGCCGTGACCGGCATCAATTTCGACGGAGAGCGGGTGAGCGGTGTGCGCACCGCGCAGGCGGAGTTCGCGGCACCCATCGTGATCAACGCCAGCGGAGCCTGGGCCGCCCGCGTGGGTGGCCTGGCCAATCTAGACTTGCCGATCAATTCCTGCCGTGTACAGGTGGCTTTTTTCCGCAGGCCGCCCGGCTACGAGGCGCAGCACCCTGTTATCGCCGACTTCATCAACGCCACCTATTTTCGCTCGGAAACGGGCCGGCTGACGCTTGTCGGCTTGATCGATCCCTCGGAAGCGGATGCGCTTGTCGATCCGGACAATTTCAACGAGGGTCTTGATGATGAGTTCGTCATGGAAGCGGGCGGCGGTTTCGTCAGCCGTTATCCGGTCATGGAACAGAGCCAACTGACCGGCGGGTTCGCCTCGCTCTACGCAATTACGCCAGACTGGCATCCCATCGTGGACGAACTCCCGGCGGGCAGCGGCCTTTTCACTTGCAGCGGTTTCAGCGGGCATGGCTTTAAGTTGGGTCCGGCCGTAGGTGTGATGGTAGCGGACTTGGTGACGCAGGCAGCGGATCCACTTTTTGATCCCCATCTCTTCAGATTCGGCCGTTTTGCAGAAAACGATCCTGTGCGCGGCCAATACGAGTACAGCATAGTCGGCTAGGAACTGCGCAGGCTGCTCCGGGCAAACATTTGGAAAACAAGCCAGCCTAGCGTGGCGCCGAGCAGCGTCACGCTCAGACCGGCCCAACTGCCGAGATCGGACACCCAGGAGGTGCCCGGCATTTGCAGGATACTGTAAATGTAGGCTGCCAGCCCGCCGGTCAGGCCCCACAGGAGAGCCCCAGCGCGCTGGTTCAAGTCCTCACTGCCGCGGCCGGCTAGAAGCGCGCCTGTGGCAAACAGCATCAGCCCGGTGAACATCGACAGCAGCATCTCCAGTTCCGAGAGCGCTATGCGTATGCCTGGCTCCTCAGGTTCCACAGGCGGCACCGGCGTCAGCGTTGGGGGAACCGCTGTGGCTGTGGCTGTTGGCGTCATGGTCGCCGTCGCCGTCGGGCTGGGCGTGAAGGTCGCTGTGGGCTCGATCGTGGGCACGACAATTATCACGTCCGAATCGTCCTCAATTGAAATATCGACAGCTTGGGATGTCGTAGCATCGCCCGAGGACGCCGTAATCCGGAACTGACCGGGCCCGGTGCTCGCTTCCAAGACGTATCCCAGACTGGCGATGCCGTTAACGGTCGGCTCAACGGAGATGATGCTCAACGTTCCCTGGATGCGATCCTGTTGGATGAACTGCACCAAGGTGCCGTCAGGCACCTGGTTGCCATTCTGATCAATGATGACGCCCGTCTGCAGGCGCAGTGTATCACCGATTTCCGCGGCCAAAGGCTCCTGATCGGCTGTGGACTGTACTCCGGCTTCGTCGACGATGTGTAGTTCCAGGATTTGATCAGACGTGGGCTGCGTGACCAGAAAAACATTGTAGCCGATGCCGTCAATCGAAACAGGCGACCTGCCATCCAGCGGAGCTTCCATGAACAGAGTGCGCACGGCCGTATCCACGAACATATCCACCGTGCTGTAGATCCCGTAATAAGCCGTGAGCTTGCTGATCTCGGTTGTATCCAAGAAATAGGGCGCATCAAAGGCGAAAACCAGCACACGTTTCTCGCGCAAGATATCGGGCCTTTCCGAAAGGAAACGGTGCAAGGCCTGTGATCTCACGCCGCCATCCAATTGGCCAAAGACGATCCAATCCGCATCGCGCAGCGCTTCCTGTACCAGGTAGCTCGCCATCGGCGTCGGTGTCACAAAAGGCGTTGCCGGGCCGCTGGTCGCTTGCGCATCGGGCGTAAGCGTAGGGCCGACCGTGGGCAGGACGATCGTCGTTCCCCCGGCGTCCAAGAACTCCTCCAAATCGCTGAACGAGAAGCTATTCACTTGGTCGGCGCGAATCTGATTGCTGGCTTCCGGTCCATAGAGAGCAACCAGCCGGTCAGCGATCGCCGTCTCCGCGAGAATCGTGTCTTCCGGACAGAAACTACACTGCTGCGTCTCGCGCACATCGCTAAAAACGACGATAGAGTCCCCAAAGCCAGGGGGGCTGGCCATGCGTTCAGCCAACTCACTTAAGCTGGGAGAGATGAGCGTCGTGCTCGATTGGGCAAGATCAAAAACGAGATTGTCGCCGCCCCCTACCTGCGCCGCCAATTCAGCTTCATCCGCCAGGACGTTGGCCGCTGACCAATCTTGCCCATAGATGTCCAACTTCTTGCGCAGGATGCGCCGTACCGCTTCATCAACGCGCTGCTTGAAGGATTGATCCGTTTCATACTTTTCGCGGAACCATTCGATCGTATCCTTGACATTGTCAACCTGCTCTGCATATCCCGCTGTCTCCAAGGCAAAGTCGTCCAGGAAAAGGAGATCGTTTCCGGCGAGCAGCGCATCTTTGGCCACGACGCGATGGGGAAACTCTTGCTCAGTGTCATCATAGAAGCGCTGCACGCTGCGTGCCCCCAAGGAATCGGAAATCAGCAGTCCTCCATCTTGGCGCCACTCTATGAATTCAGGCATGGCCATGAGCGAATTGAGCGCCTGCGGATCAAAGCTGACCGGCGCGGTCGTGGCCCGGATATTCCCCTGAAATCCCTGATAACGAATGTGGGTGCTCAGCAGTCCGTCGACCTTTGATGAGGCGTCAGGCGCCCCGCCCGTCACGGCCATAAACGGGGCCAGTTCGATCTGCTTAAGCTGCTCCAATGACTTACGTACGGTGGGCACTTCTTCGTCCGTCTGGCGATCACTGCTTCCTTTGCCAGGGAAACTCTTGGCAATGACCGCGATTCGTTCCTGGCTGCCTTCGCGAATTCCTGCCGTGTACGCCTGGCCCATGCGGCCTACCCAGTAGGGATCACCGCCAAAGGCGCCGGTACCCAGATCGGCCGGATTGAGGGGGGCGGGGTTCTCCAACACATCAAGCGTTGGGCCGAGCAGCATGTTCACGCCCACCGTTTGCAGTTCCTGGCCGACAAGGCGGCCGATATCCGCGGCATATTGCGGCTGCCAGGAGGCGCCTATGGCCATGTTCGCGGGAACGGCAGTGAACCCATCGAGAATACGCTGACCCTCTTCAACCTGTCCTTCATGACTCATGGCGATGAACAGAGGAAGGCGCAGCCCGACGGGAATGGGCGATGGAGAAGGCACCGGCGTTTGCGGCGTTCCGGCCAGGGGGGGCGGAATGTCCTCTTCAGGAGCCTCTTCCACAGGCAGTTCGCCCAGAAGTGACAAGGCCTGCAAATCATTTGTCAGCTGCAGCAGCTGGTCCGGCGTCTCCGCCGGATCCCCGTACCCCGTCAGGTTATCAAGCTCGGGGAGTAGTACAACACCACCGATCTTGTAATTGGCAATAAGCGCGGCGATTTCGCTGTCGGCGGTCAGGCTGTCCCCTTCAAAGGTAACGAGAAACAACTGCCCAATACGTTCCTCGACAGTCATCTCTGCTAGGAGTCGTTCGATATCAGCGTTCTGGTCTTGCTCTTGCGCCAGTCCAGAAGCCGTGGCGGAAAGGCAGCCAATGACAACAATAAGCGTCATCAACAGCGCGCGCCGAAACCGCAGCTTGGTCAAGTTTATAAAATCTGGGATAGCCACCCGGAAACTCACTTCTTCTTCTTTATTTGGCAGACGATTATGGTCGCGGCGCACAGCGGCGATTCCATGCCGCCTCGATTAACGTTTGCCCACCAAAGTATACCGCAGATTGCCTCCCAGAACACCTGTGTTAAACTACCATCAGCAAAAATGGTCACGGTTTGGGTCAGATAGCCCAGGTATACTGCGCCCGCTATCTGGCTTTTTACGTGCGGGGAATACACCAGAACTCTTGCTCGAAGCCCCAGCATCCGCTGCGAATGATTGTTGTAGGGAATCAGCTCATCCCTTCCTAAGAATGTAAGGCATTTCTTCATGTCAACACGCACCAGAAATACAGCAACGCTTCTGCTCATCGCCGTGGTTATCAGCGGCGCATTTGCGGCTGGTTACTTTGCCAGTGAACTCCGTTCTTCGCGCAGTTCACAGGTGCATGCTGAAGAAGAATTCGACCTTTTCTGGGAAGCGTGGGATCGTATCGAGGGCAGTTATATTGGCGAGATTCCGCTGCGCAAGCAGCGGACCTATGGCGCGATACGCGGCTCACTGCAGACGCTGGAGGATCCCTACACGCTGTTCATTGAGCCGGTCGTTCGCGATCGCGAAAGGGAACAGCTTCAGGGAAGTTTTGGCGGTATCGGCGCGTTCCTCTCGCGCCCTGAAGATGAAGGGGACGTGATCCTGGAACCCATTCCCGGCAACCCGGCTGAGAAGGCCGGCATCTTGAGCGGTGATATTCTTCTCGCTGTCGACGGTGAGCCAATCACTCCTGAGATGACGGTGGCCGACATTGCCGACCGCGTGAAAGGGGAGAAAGGATCCGAGGTCATCTTGACAGTGATCCACCCGGGTGAGACAGAACCCGTCGATATAGGCGTTGTGCGCGACGACATCCTTCTTCCTTCAGTAAGCTATCGACTGCTCAGTGAAGACCCCACCGTTGCTTATGTTCGGCTCTCCCGCTTCAGCGCGGAAAGCAGTGCCGAAGTAGCCGATGCCCTGCGTGACTTGCGGGATCAGGGCGCGGAGAGTTACATTCTCGACCTTCGCCAGAACCGCGGCGGCCTGCTCGATGCGGCGGTTGACGTCGCTGATCATTTCCTGGAGGATGGCCCCATTCTCTACCAACAAAGTCGCGAGGAAGGCGAGATCGCTTATGATGCCCAGGCGGAAACCTTGATCCCGCAGGCGGAAGTGATCGTTTTGGTTGACAGCGGCACCGCCAGCGCGGCCGAGATCGTCGCCGGCGCCCTGCAGGATCGGGGGAGAGCGCAGTTGGTAGGTAATGAGCCAACTTTTGGCAAGGGCTCCGTCCAGCTTGTATTTGATTTGACGGATGGGTCTTCTATACATGTGACTTCAGCGCGCTGGCTGACCCCAAATCATACGCAGTTAGATGGGGATGGAATCGAGCCCGATATCCTGGTCGAGATCACCCAGGAAGCGATCGACAACGGCCGTGATGAGGTCCTCGAGCGCGCGCTTGAGCTGTTGAGCGAGGAATAGCAGTGACTTCTTTTGCTCGCGCTGGGTCGCCGGAGGCCAGGTCTGCCAATGAGTGAGCAGTACGACAGCCAGCCTTCCACTTCCCGCAGGTTCTGGCTTGGGGCGTTTGCTTTTCTGCTGCTTGCCGCCCTTCTGGCGGCGGCCGGATATGGCGGCTTTCTTATGGGTCAGGCGGATATGGCGCCGGAGAGCCTGGACCCGCTTCCCGCCGTGGCCGCGGCGACTGGCGTGCCCATTTCCACGGCCGTCCCGGTAACGTCGACGGCGATTGTGGCCACAGCGACGCAGACGCAGATAGTAGAGAAGATCGTGCCCCAAGATCTCCCGGCCGCTGCGGAAACGCCGGTGGCAACCGTGGAAGCAACTGCGGATACGGAATCAGCTCTGCACGATGGATCTGCCGCCGACGGCGAAGCGCTTGACCTGGCGCTGTTCTATGAAGTTTGGGGGCTGGTCGGACAAGAATTTGATGGCCAACTGCCGGAAGACAAGGATCTCCTCTATGGCGCCATTGCTGGCGCCCTGGAAACACTTGATGACACCTATACACGATTCATCCGGCCGGAAGTGGCGCAGCGCCTGCGCGATGATCTCGACGGTTCCGTTTCCGGGATCGGCGCCATTGTGCGCCCGGGCGAGGATGGATTTGTGGAAATAGTGCGCCCTATTGATGACCAGCCCGCGGATCTGGCCGGACTGCTTGCCGGAGATCTGATTTTTGCCGTGGATGGCCAACCGGTAGAAGGCATCAGCTTTGATGAAGTCTTGCTCCTGGTGCGTGGCCCTGAAGGAACAGTGGTCACATTGACGGTCATTCGTGAAGGGGCGGACAGCCATCTTGATTTCTCGTTGGAGCGAGCCCTGTTTGAAGTCCCCATCGTCGAGTTCGAGACGTTTGAAGAGGGTGGTCAGACGATCGGTTATCTGCGCTTGAGCAGTTTTACGAAAACGGCCGAAGCGGATCTCCTGCAGGCCGTCGCCTCCCTTCTTGATGAAGAGCTGGACGGGCTTGTTTTTGATTTGCGCGACAATGGGGGCGGCTTCCTTGACCAGGCTGTTGCCGTCGCCGACGTCTTCTTGCCCGAGGGCATCGTCCTTTATGAACGCAGCGCTACAGGCGAGGTGGATACCGTTTTTCGTTCAGACACGGGCGACCTGCTCGAAACGCTGCCGCTGGTTGTGCTTGTCAACGCGGGCAGCGCCAGCGCATCGGAGATCGTTGCCGGGGCTGTGAAGGACACCGGACGTGGTATCCTTGTAGGTGAGCCCACTTTTGGCAAAGGCTCTGTGCAGCATGTGCATACGCTTTCTGACGGGTCAGAACTGCGGGTGACTATCGCCCGTTGGTATACGCCGGACAATCGCTCCATTGCCGATGAGGGGATCGAACCTGATATCGAAGTGCCCTCCCCACGCGATCTGGGTGGAACTGAGGATGAACAACTTCAGCGTGCCATTGATTACCTGGTAAATGGGCCGTAAAGTGCGGCGCCGCGCTTGGCAGAATACCCGCACCAGGAAGAGAAGCCGTGTAGGCGCAGGAAATGAAGAAGAAGGGTGAAGGCATCAAAGTAGTTGCGAAAAACCGGCGGGCTGCGTTCGATTACGAACTGCTTGATAAGTTCGAAGCGGGCCTTGTGCTCACCGGCACCGAGATCAAATCGATCCGCGCCCACCAGGTCAGCCTGCAGCGCAGCTATGTGCAGCCGCGTGAAGGGGAACTCTGGCTGCTGGAGGCGAATATCGCCCCTTATATCCACGGCAATCGCGAAAACCACGATGCGACCAGGCCCCGCAAGCTGCTTCTGCACCGCCGCGAGATCAATAAGATTCTCGATGCCCTGGCAACAAAAGGACTGACCCTCATTCCCACCAGGCTCTATCTCAAGAATGGCAAAGCCAAAGTTGAGATAGCGCTGGGCCGCGGCAAAACAAGGCATGACAAGCGGCAGGATATCGCTAAGCGAGACTCTGACCGCCAGGTTGAGCGTGCGCTTCGCGAGAAATTTCGTTAACGCCCTGCCTACTCAAGTTTCTCCACCTAGGCTTATGTGCCGGCGGCGCGCCTAACCGTCATCCCCTCTTAGAAAGATCAGGAGGCTGATCAAGAAGACAAGGATCAGCAGCAGAGCAGAGGCAATTCTCAGGGCGAGGAGCTGTGCCTCTGGCAGCCCTTGTGTGGCCTGCTTTGCGGCAGCGATAGTTTTTGGAGCGGGTTCAACCGCTTCCGGTGCAGCCGCAGGGGCCTGCTCCCCGCTTTGCTGCTGCGTCAGCAGAAATTCAACCAGGATCCCTTGTTGTTCTTCACTTAATCGCTGGCTGTAATCTCTCGGCATAATATTGGCCAGGCAGGGCCCGTTCGGACATTCAGGAGCCAGCCAGATGTTGGGATCGATGATGGACTGCAAGATATACGTGTCCGCCGCCATACCGGGCACACGGCCCTGCGCACGCCAACCAATGTCGCTGAGATCGGGACCAACCTTGTGGCTCTCTCCCAGTGCCCCAATCTGGTGGCAGGAGGTGCATCCGGCGTTGAGCAGAAGCGCTTCCGGCTCGCTGCCTTCAATCGGCCGTGGCGTTGGTGTGGGCGCCTGGGTGACTGTGGGCTCAGGTGTAGCTGCCGCAATCTGCACCTGTTCCGCTTCCAGGGTAACCATTGCCTCCGCTGACAATTCGACAAACTCGTTTCCCGGTACGGCGCGCAGCACGGCTGCGCAGGGTGAAAAATCAGGCTCCGGATCAGGCATGCACCACCACGGTTCGCCCTTGTTGGTTTTCAGGAGGGGGACATGCCAGAGAACGATGTTGCCGCCGGACAGTGCCTCACCGTCGATCCACTGTCGCGGGGGGATGAATGTGTCGCCTGGCCCGGTCAAGATCGGGCCCGTGCCTTCCTCTTGTCTATAGCGTAAGAGAAAGAGATACCCCTCATCTCGACCCAGCGGATCCGTTTCTTCCATCCGCCACCGGTAATGGAGATCGCCATCAAGAGTCGCCAGTTTGTCGCCTTCCGGAGACAGGTTGTCAACCACGGGATGCTCTTCGAATTCAACTGCCTGTTCTTCCCAGGAGAATCCCTCCCACATCCAAACCTCATCGTTCGCCGGACCATCCAGGTCAACGTCAATGCGCCAAAACGGCCGGTAAATGGAAAGGTCATCGCAACCCGGCCCGTGAGAGATGAAAAGGAATTCCAGTGACCCATCCTCATGGAAGCGAAGCACCTCTTCATACCGGTAACAGCAGATGCAGTTCGGCCATCTCGTAAACTCAGTAAATGTCTGCCGCACTTCAAACCCATCATCCAGATCATTGACGAGCGTGTCGCCAAATGGGGGAACGGATGCCGAAAAGCCGATCTCGTCGCGATATCCTCCCGGCCAGCTTGGATACCACGCTTCCACCTGGGCGATCTTCGCGCTGCGAAAGATCGTATCCCCTTTGTAGACGGCATCCTGAAACTCGACGCCATCATGCGCCGTCATTTCCCAACACACTTCCCAGCCGTATTGTTCGTGACAGCCGTCACTGAAGGCGGTTCGCTGCGCCAGCGGTTCCGCGGCGGAACGTTCTTCGCGCCCACGCGTGTAGAATGTGCGATCTACCTCGCTGCTTTCCATGTTCACAAAAACATGGAACACCTTGCCGCTGCCATTGGGATCGTGAAAGGTCAGGTCGACGCACCATTCTTCACTGCATGCACTGTCCGCCAACCAGCCCGACATGGGCACCATGGCCGGATCGGCGCGGCCGATATCGCCCAGAATAGACTGTACCTGGGCGTCAGCGGCGGCAATAGAGAGGGCGCGGGGCAATACCCAGGTTGACCCGCCAGGTCGGGCGTTTTCATTGTGCCAGCTGGCGATCACCGTCTGGTTCTGCAGGTCGACGACCGCTTCTCGGCTGCCGCTCAGTTCGTGGTCATAAAAAGTGACGTGGGCGCAGCTGCTGCCACTGCAGCCCGCATCCTGCCAGTAGCGCGCCTCCCCGTCGGTCAGCATTACCGCATTGACGAATTCCCATTCATCTCCCGCTTCATGGGCCAGAAGTTCTGTGTTCGCCAGAGCGATATCCTTGGCCAGCATGCTGTCCACTGCCGGCGCCGCAGACAGGTTCATATCCAACATCTGCTTGCCCTTGGCGACAGCAATATCGACTTGGGAATCGCTGCCGGCGAAATAGACGGCAGTCACTGCAAGCAAGATGAGATTGATAGCTATCAGCTTCAAGACGGCGGCCTGGCGCTTGTTGAAGATATGCACGGGGTGACTCCTTTGTGCGCTTTGTTGGCCGGCAGATTATAGCGCAACGTCTGCCGGCAAACACTTGCCACGTTGTGATCTCAAGCCTAAACTTAGGTTATGGAAGAAATCTCATTATTCGTCGATCGCCGTCTCCTTCTGGGGGTAAGCGGATCTGTTGCCGCCTACAAATCCGTGGACTTTGCTTCAACACTGACGCAAGCGGGCGCGGACGTCACCGTGATTATGACCGAGGCTGCCCAGAAGTTCGTTTCCCCCTTGCTTTTTCGTTCGCTCACGGGCGGTGGGGTCTATACCGACATGTGGCAGATGGAAGAACATGTGCGCCATGTCAGCTTGGGCGAAAACGCGGATCTGCTGATCATCGCTCCGGCGACAGCGAACACAATTGCCAAAATGTCACTGGGGATGGCTGACAATCTACTGACCGTGACGGCTCTGGCTGCACGCTGCCCGGTTATGGTGGCGCCGGCGATGGATGGCGGTATGTTCGAAAATGCGGCGACACAGCAGAATATCGCCGCGCTGCAGGCCAGGGGCGTGACCATGGCCGGACCGGCTGCCGGCCGGATGGCTTCAGGATTATCGGGCCTGGGCCGCATGGTGGAGCCGGCGGATCTCCTGGCGCATGCCCGCTTGCTGCTGGCCAAGGATGGCCCTCTGGCGGGACGCAAAGTCGTTGTCACCACGGGGCCGACACGCGAACATCTGGACCCCGTGCGCTTCATCAGCAACCGCTCGACCGGCAAACAAGGCATCGCCGTGGCCCAGGCGGCCCTGGATGCCGGCGCACAAGTAACCTTGATCGCCGGCCCGACTTGTGAGCAGGTGCCCCAGGGCGTCACCCTGATCCGTGTGGAGACGACGGAAGAGATGGGCAGCGCCACCTGCGAGGCGAGCAAAGAGGCGGATGCTCTCTTCATGGTCGCCGCCGTCGCCGACTTTCGTCCAGGCGAAAGATCGGAGAAGAAGATTAAGAAAACAGAAACAGAAGCGTGGGGCGTGGCTATCGGGTTGGAACCGACGCTCGATGTCTTATCGGCCATCACCAAGCGGCGCGAAGTGAGCGGTTACCCGAAGATCGTGCTCGGGTTCGCCGCGGAGACGCACAACGCCTATGAATATGGACGTGACAAACTGCTGCGCAAAGGGTTGGACTACATCGCTGTCAATGATGTCCTCGAGGAAGGCGCCGGTTTTGCCGTGGATACAAACCATGTTCTGCTCATTGGCCGGGAGGGCGTCGTCGAGGAAATGCCCTTGCAAAGCAAGACGGCAGTGGCCGAACGCCTGGTTGCCCAGGTAGCAACGGCGCTGTCGCAGCGTGGTTCGTCCGCTTTCCAAATCAGTTCTCAATAAATAAGCAAAGGAACCTTCAATGAAGTACGGTTACTTCGATGACAAGAATAGAGAATACGTCATCACCCAGCCGGACACGCCGCTGCCATGGATCAACTATCTGGGCAGCGAGCAGTATTTTGGCTTGATCTCCAATACCGCCGGCGGCTATTCCTTCTATCGTGATGCGCGCCTGCGGCGCCTGACACGCTATCGTTACAACAATGTACCCACCGACAGCGGCGGCCGCTGTCTCTACATTCGCGATCAGGAGAGCGGCCGTTTCTGGTCGCCAACCTGGCAGCCGGTGAGGCGCCGGCTTGATGCCTATGAGTGCCGGCATGGAATGGGCTATACGCACATCTCTTCTGAAAGCGACGGGATCAAAGCTTCCATACGTTATTTCGTGCCCATTGGTCAAAACCTGGAGACCTGGACCGTCACGATCACCAACAGTCGGGCGCAGCGAGCCGTGCTTTCCCTCTTTTCTCTTGTCGAATTCTGCCTGTGGGATGCGGCCGATGATTCGACCAACTTTCAGCGCAACCTGAACATTGGCGAGGTCGAAGTTGACGAGGGGGTGATTTACCACAAGACGGAATATCGCGAACGGCGCGATCATTTCGCTTATTTCGCCTGTTCGCAAACGCCCGTGGGCTATGATACCCAACGCGAAGCATTCCTTGGCCCCTATCGCGGCTTTGACAACCCCCAGGTTGTAGAGGCAGGCCAGGCCGCAAATTCAGTCGCGCACGGTTGGGCGCCAATCGGCTCCCACCAGCTCAGCCTGTCCCTCGCACCGGGCGAAACGCAGCAGATTGTCTTTCTGCTCGGCTATCACGAAAATCCAAGGGACAATAAGTTCGATCCGCCAGACTCGTCGACGATCAACAAGCAAACCGTCAAGCCGCTGATCGAACAGTTTCTGGATATCGAACAAGTTGACATCGCCTTCCAGCAGCTTGGCGATCAATGGCGCACGCTGCTTGCCGGCTACGAAGCCAAGACCCCGCTGGCTGATGTAGACCGCATGGTCAATATTTGGAACGCCTACCAGAATATGATCACCTTCAGTATGTCGCGTTCCGCTTCCTACTTCGAATCCGGAATCGGCCGCGGCATGGGCTTCCGCGACTCTGCTCAGGACTTGCTTGGTTTCGTGCACATGATCCCGCAGCGAGCGAGGGAAAGGATTCTGGATCTGGCGGCAACCCAGATGGAGAGTGGGGGCGCATACCACCAATACCAGCCCCTGACCAAGCGCGGCAACGACGTCGTTGGCGGCAATTTCAACGACGACCCGCTCTGGCTGGTGCTGGGCACAGTGGCTTACCTGAAAGAGACGGGCGATTTTTCTCTTCTCGATGAGCCTGTTCCTTACGACAATAAGCCGGGATCGGAAACCCCGCTTTACGAACATTTGCAGCGCAGCCTGCAGTACACACGCGATCGTCTCGGCCCAAATAATCTGCCGCTAATTGGACGCGCCGACTGGAATGACTGCCTCAACTTGAATACTTTCTCCGCAGAGCCAGGGGAGTCTTTTCAAACGGCGACTAGCAAAGAAGGAAAAGTAGCCGAGTCGCTCTTTATCGCCGGCCTATTTGTGTTGGCCGCGCGAGAGATGGAAGCGCTCGCGCAAACCACGGAGCAGTGGGACGACGCGCGGCGCTATGGCGCGGCGGCCGAGGAGATGTCGGCCACCGTCCTCTCTGCCGGTTGGGATGGTGCCTGGTTTTTGCGCGCCTACGATGACTTTGGTGAAAAAGTGGGCTCAGCATCCTGTGCAGAGGGTCGCATCTTCATTGAGCCGCAGGGGATTTGCGTGATGGCCGGCATCGGGCTGCCCAGCGGCGAGGCGGAAAAAGCCCTGCACTCAGTCAGCCAACACCTGGCCACGGAACATGGCATCGTTCTGCACCAACCCGCATATACGCGCTATTATTTGAATCTGGGTGAGATTTCCAGCTATCCGCCCGGCTACAAAGAAAACGCGGGAATTTTCTGCCACACCAACCCCTGGATCATGATCGCCGAAGCGCTGCTGGGACATGGCGACGCTGCCTTGGATTATTACTTGCGTATCAATCCTTCTGCACGGGAGGCAATCAGCGACATTCATCGCAGTGAGCCTTACGTTTACGCGCAAATGATCGCCGGACGCGACGCCGCCTCGTTTGGTGAAGCGAAGAATTCCTGGCTAACGGGCACGGCCGCCTGGAATTACGTGGCCATCACACAGTGGATCTTGGGCTTGAGGCCGACCTACGAGGGGCTTAAGTTTGCTCCGGTGGTTCCGGACAGCTGGCAAAACTTCCAGCTTAAGCGCGCTCACCGCGGGGCAGTCTACGAAATCGACGTTCGTCGCCAGGGGCCCGGCAATCAGATTCGGCTCGAGGTTGACGGGCGGCAGATTGCGGGAGACATCATCCCCCTCGCCGCAGACGGCCGTTCCCTCGTTCAGGTTGTAGCCACCCTTGGCTCCTAGCAACTGCGGATTCCGCCTCAGCGCGCTGCGGCGAAAACAGGCGTCAGCTTTTTGACAGGTCTAGCTCAAAGTGGCGTTCTCCGTGGCGATGATCATACGGTTGAAATCCGCACTGCTTGTATAGAGCGATCGCCTGGAACCAATCCTCGTTCGTTTCCACAACGATCTTGGAGCAGCCGCAGCGCTGCCCCAGGCTGATCAGTTCCTGCACGATGCGCCGCGCGATACCTTGGCGGCGTTGGTCAGCGGCGACGCTCATACGCACAATGCGTGCCCTCTCTGCCGTTTCGAGGACAAGTCCGCCCGTGCCTACCAGACGGTCATTGGCAGCGGCAACGAGAAAGCGGCCGCCCGTGCTCACATAACTCGCCCAAATATTCACCAAATCGAGATTTAGGGTGCTGTCCATTTCCTGAAAGCGTTCGCCCAAGCCAGCTAGGATCAACGCCCGGGCCGCTTCCTGATCGCCGGGCTCGAAAGGGCGGATCTTGATTTCGTTCACGAAGGATGGGGATGGGAAAAGAGGGGCCTCGCGGCTTGCGCGAGGCCCGTCCTACAAACCAACGGTGCTAGAAGAGGCCGATGATCTCTCCATCTTCATCGATATCCACATTCATATAGGCGGGTTTGCTGCCCAGGCCCGGCATCGTGCGCATCTCGCCCAACAGTGGGTAGATGAATCCGGCGCCGACCGAGGCGCGCGCCTCGCGTACGGTAACTTCAAAGCCGCTTGGCGCATTCTTCAAGCCTGGATCGTGGCTGATGCTCAAATGCGTCTTGGCCATGCAGATGGGGAGATCCCCAAAGCCGTTCTCTTCATACGATTTGATCTGGCGTTCTGCCAGCGGCTCGTAGACGACGCTGCCCGCCTGGTAGATCTCTTTGGCGATCGTTTCAATCTTCTCTTTGATTGACATGTCCAGCGGGTAGAGGAATTTGAAATCAGAGGGTTTCTCGCAGGCGGCGACGACCGCATGGGCGAGATCCACGGCGCCATCCCCACCATTGGTCCAATGGTCGGTCATCACGGCCGTTTCCGCACCCTGTTCAATCGAATACTTGCGGATCAGTTCGATCTCGGCTTCTGTATCTTCCGTGAACTTGTTAATGGCCACGACAACCGGCACGCCGTACTTCTTGGCATTGCGGATGTGCACACCCAGATTGGCCAGCCCCGTTTCCAGGAGTTCCAAGTTCTCTTCTTTGTATGCCTGGTCCAAGGGACGGCCCGGCACAACGCGCGGCCCACCGCCATGCATCTTCAGCGCGCGAATTGTCGCCACGAGGACGACAGCGTCGGGAATCAGTCCGGAGTAGCGGCACTTGATATCAAAGAACTTTTCCATCCCGATGTCGGCGCCAAATCCGGACTCCGTAACGATGTAATCGCCCAGCTGCAGGGCGACCTGATCGGCGAGAATGGAGGAGTTGCCGTGGGCAATGTTGGCGAAGGGGCCCGCATGGACGAAGGCCGGCTGCCCTTCTAATGTCTGCATCAAGTTCGGGTGCAGCGCATCTTTCATCAACACGGCCACCGCACCGGCCACCTGCAGGTCTTCGAGCGTGATCGGCTTGTTGCTCGTGTTATTGCCGATGACGATTCGGCTCGCACGCTGGCGCAAATCTGCCAGAGCGGAGCGGTAATCGTGGCCGCTGACCAGGGCCAGGATGGCCATAATCTCGCTGGCGACGGTGATGTCAAAGCCCGCTTCGCGCGGCCGGCCTTCCCACTTTCCCCCAAGACCGGTGATAATGTTGCGCAGCGAACGGTCGTTAACATCCATGACCCGATTCCAGGTAATGTTGTAGGGATCGATGTCCAGACGTTCCAGACCGATATCTGCCAACTGTTTGTCGCTCATGCGGCTTTCATGGAAATAACGGGCATCAATCGCCGCACTGACAAGATTGTGGGCCGCTGTTATGGCATGGATATCGCCTGTCAGGTGCAGGTTGAAATCCTCCATGGGAATGACCTGGCTGTAGCCGCCACCCGCCGCGCCGCCTTTGATACCAAAGGTTGGTCCCATACTTGGCTGGCGAATGCAGGCAATTGATTTCTTACCGATAACGCCGAGTCCCTGCACAAGCCCAATTGCCGTGGTTGTTTTCCCTTCGCCAAGCGGCGTAGGCGTGATCGCCGTTACGTCAATATACTTGCCGCGCGGCCGGTCTGCGACCTTGGGCATAACGTCGAGATGGACCTTTGCTTTGTAATCGCCAAACAAGATCAGGTCTTCCGGTCCCAACCCGATATCGGCTGCGATCTCCTTGATTGGTCTTGCTTCCGCCGCCTGCGCGATATCCAAATCTGAGGGCACGGGCAATATGCGTTTGGGTGAGCTCATGTTAGTTTCTCCTTGGCTCTATGAGACAATAATGTCAGTAAGATCGATACATTTCGTACCGCAATTCAGGCGCTTCTTCGGCCTGCATTAAGACCTAGCTTGAGGTATTTTCCGGCGGTCGAATGATCAGCATCGCGCAGCCGGAATCGCACAATACTTTTTCAGTCACGCTGCCGTAGACAAGCTTTCGCAGTCCGGAACGGCCGTGCGTGGTCATGGCAATCAAGTCTATCTCATGGGCGGCAGCGAAGGAGAGGATGGTCTCAGCAACCGCCCCCGCTTTCCAGGCCATGTCTATTTCCAGATCAGTATGCGCGTATCTTGCCCGTACAGCGTCCAAATAGGCCATTGCCGCAGCGGCCGATTCTCCATGCTCTGCCGTTGCCGACTCTCGTTCGCCGCTTCCCGTCCTCGCTTCGGTACCAACTTGCAGCAGTGTGATTTGGCTGCCGGAGGCCGCAGCCAGCGCCAGGGCCGGTTCGATGACTCGCTCAGCAAGTTCGGAGCCGTCAAGCGTAATCAGCATGTGCCTTAGATTCAACGGTTTGCGTAGGAGCAGTACAGGGGTATCTATTTGGCGTATGACCTTCCCGGCGACATTGCCCAGCAGTAGGCGAGAGACACCGCGGCGGGCGTGTGTGCTCATGACGATCAGGTCGATATCGTTTGCGGCAGCGGTGTTGGTGATAGCAAGGGCGCGATCGCCATCCACGACAAGGGTCCTAATGGAGACACCGGAAAGCGACGCCCGGCTGCGTGTTTCGCGCAAGTATTCTGCGGCCGTTTCATATTCGGGAAGTGCGTTGTCGGAGGTCCAAACGCGATCGTAGTCAGGGTTGGTTTCCGCGCTGCTGTCCCCGTAGACAGGGACACGCATGAGGTACACGGTGCCCTTTGTATCCTGTGCCAGATCGAGCGCTGGTTTCAGCGCCAATTCGGCCAACATTGAACCATCAAGCGGGACTAATACCCTCTTCAAAACCATTCAGAAAGACTCTCCGGGTCCCACACCCGTGTTTGTTTATCTACAAGGGAATTATATCACCGACCTGAAAACCACGCTGTAGAACCCGTAAGTTATTTTCCAGAAGATGGGCTTTGCTATCCGGCAAATGGTCCCGCAATGCTTGTTCCAAAACCGCCAGATCGAGGATGGGTCTGCTGGCCAACATCGCGCCAACCATGGCCATATTCATCATCTTGCCTGACCCCATTTCTTCGGCGATATCATTGGCTGGGATGTAAACGATGTCGATCTCTGTGCGCGAGCACTTCTGCTCAACGATCGAACTGTTGATGACCAGCAAACCACCCGGCAGCACCTGCGCCGCGTATTTCTCAAATGAAGGTCCATTGAGAACGAGGGCGATATCCGGCCTCTCCACGAGGGGCGTCCCAATGGGATCGTCACTCAAGATGACCGTACAGTGTGCCGTCCCGCCGCGCATCTCAGGTCCATAGGAGGGAATCCAAGTGACGTGAAGACCGGAGTCCATCGCCGCGTAAGCCAGCAGCTGCCCCGCGAAAAGCGCCCCCTGCCCACCGAACCCGCTAACTATTATTGAACTTTCCATAGCTGCGTGTCACCTCCGTCAAGCAAGAACCAGTTCACCGGTTTCACTCTTCTGCATCTCCTCTCTTAGAACTTCAGCGAGGCGTCTAATCCCGAGCTCAATTTGCTCCGGCTGGGCATTTGAGAAATTGAGCCGGAACGTATTGTTCAACGGCTTTTCGGCGTAGAAAGCGGAACCCGGTACATAGGCGACTTTATTGGCGATTGCCTTGGGCATGAGCGCCGTCGTGTCCAACTGTTCCGGCAGCGTAACCCACAAGAAGAGGCCACCCTGTGGTTCTGTCCACGTCGTTCCCTGCGGAAAATGCGCGGCCAACGCTTCCAACATGACATCGCGTCGGTGGCCGTAGACCTGGCGAATGTGGCGCACGTGTTCCTGCAGAAAACCATCCTTGATCAATTCATGCGCGGTCATTTGTACAAAGGTGCTCGTGTGCAGATCCATGCCTTGTTTCGCAAAAACGCAGTGCTGAATCACGTCGGCCGGGGCGACAATCCAGGCCAGGCGCAGCCCCGGGGCCAGCGTCTTGGAGAATGTGCTCACATAGATCACGTTGCCGCACATGAAGCCGCTGCCGTTGCTGTAGCCCGGCCGGCCGCACTGTTCATCGGCGTCAAGGACGACGAGGGGCTTGATGTGTTCTCCTTCGTACCTCAGCTCTCCGTACGGATCATCTTCGATGATGGGAATGCCGTAGGCGTCGGCCATCTTTACCAACGCTTTCCTCCGCTCAAGCGTCATCGTCACGCCCGCCGGATTTTGAAAATTGGGCAAGATGTACATGAATTTCGGCCCGCTGCAGAGCGCTTCTTCCAAGAGGTCGATACGCAGACCCTCGTCATCCACAGGGACCGCGGTGAACGCCGCCTGGTAGGCGCGCCACGCTTGCAGCGCGCCTAGATAAGTAGGTTGCTCCGTGAGGATCAAGTCGCCTGGATTGATCAGCACCTTGCCCAGCAGGTCCAACGCCTGTTGGGAGCCGCTCGTAATCAACACATTCTCAACCTTGGCTTCAATGCCGTAGCGAGCCATATAGGCCACGATCCACTGGCGCAGCGGCAGGTACCCTTCCGAGGCGCTGTACTGCAGCGCCTGTTGGCCCTGTTGGCGCAGCACCCGCTGCGACGCGGCTTCGAACGCTTCCACCGGGAAGACTTCCGGCGCCGGCAGCCCTCCGGCGAAGGAGATGATTTCAGGATCTTGGGTTAACTTCAGCAGTTCACGGATCAGCGAACTGCCCATGTTGTTCATTCTCTGTGCATAGCGGTGATGCCAGGGGGTTGTCATTCTTTGCCTCCATTTCGTCTCCGCAGCCGTGCGGATTTTGCGCTCAGTTCAGGAGCTGTCTTGTAGTCGCCCAAAGGGAAGATGGGGATCATCTCTTCCTTCACCCAACGGCACGCTTCACCGGGCGTCATATGCCAGTTCGTCGGGCAGGTTGACAGCAGTTCAACAATGCTGAAACCAAGTCCCGCCAACTGCGCCTCGAAGGCGATCTTGATCGCCTTCTTAGCCTGGTTGACGTGCCTGGCGTCATGCAGACTGCGCCGCGCGCTGTAGGCGGTCCCTTCAAGGCCGGCGAGCAGTTCCGCTATGTGAAGCGGGTGCCCCGTCAGCGCCAGATCACGGCCGAAAGGGGATGAGCTCGTCTTCTGACCGATGAGCGAAGTGGGCGCCATTTGCCCGCCCGTCATCCCGTAGATGGCATTGTTGATGAAAATAATCGTCAGCTTCTCGCCGCGCGCGGCGGCATGCAGCGTCTCCGCAATGCCGATCGATGCCAGGTCGCCATCTCCCTGGTAGGTAAAGACAACCTTGTCAGGATGGACACGTTTGACGCCGGTGGCCATGGCCGCGGCCCGGCCGTGCGCCGCTTCGCAGGCATCAACGCGCAGGTAGTTGTAGGAAAAGACGGAGCAGCCCACGGAGGCCACAAGGATCGTCTTTTCACGGATGCCCAGCTCATCGATGACTTCGGCGACGAGCCGGTGGGCGACGCCATGTGTGCAGCCCGGACAGTAGTGGGTGCCAATCGTCGCCAGCGCCTGCGGCCGTTCGTAGACAGTTTCCTCTGTACGTTCCTCAACGATAACCATTTTTGCCCTCCGCATTGTGCCCGCTCAAGCCCGCCGCCATCGTTTTGACCTCCGCCGCAATATCGGCGGGCGCAGGAATTGCGCCGCCCATGCGGCCGTAAAACGCGGTTGGCGCCGCGCCGGCGGCTGCTTCGCGAACATCATGCAGCATCTGGCCGGCGTTCATCTCTACGACCAAGATACCGGCCACGCGCTGCGCCAGTTCAAGAATTTCCTCTTCAGGAAAGGGCCACAAGGTGATGGGGCGCAGCAAACCAACTTTCAGCCCCTGTTCTCTGAGCAGGTTGGCGGCCGTCCGAGCGGCGCGGCTGGCTGTACCAAAGGCGACGATGGCCAGATCGGCGTCCTCTAGACGATACGCTTCGTAGCGCAGCTCGCCGCTGCGCTTGATATGCTGTAGTTTATCTTGCAGATATTGGTTAAAACGCGCCAGGTTTTCCGTCCCCATCTGGATGGAGCTGTTCACATTGGGTTCTCGTCCCTCCGCCCCCGTCAACGCCCAGGACGGCCGTTCTCTGCGCAGATCGCGCATGGGCGGCAGCTCAGCCGGTTCCATCATCTGCCCGATCGCCCCATCAGCGAGCACAAAGACCAGCGTCCGGTATTTTTCGGCGAGGTCAAAAGCGAGCACAGTTAGGTCGATCGCTTCCTGTACCGTGGATGGCGCCAGGACAATGGGATGAAAGTCGCCATGCCCTGCCGAACGCGTGACTTGAAAATAGTCGCCCTGCGATGGTTGGATATTGCCCAGCCCCGGCCCCCCGCGCATCACGTCGATAACGACGGCCGGCAGGTCGGAAGCGGCGATGTAGCTGAACCCTTCTTGCATCAAACTGATGCCCGGGCTGCTGGACGAGGTCATCACGCGGCTGCCGGCGGCCGCCGCACCATAGACCATGTTCACCGCCGCGATTTCACTTTCTGCCTGCAGAAAAACACGATCTAGTTCCACCATCCGCTGCGCCATGTGCTCCAATAACTCTGTTTGGGGCGTGATGGGATATCCGAAATACGCCTCGCACCCGGCACGGATGGCCGCTTCCGCGAGAGCGACATTGCCCTTAAGCAGCTGCTTGCTCATATCAGGCTGCCTCCCATGCCAAAGGCTTGCTCTGCGCGATTGGCAGGTCCCGATAGACCGTGATCGCCGCATCTGGGCAGACCACCGCGCAAAGCGCGCAGCCCGTACACAAGTGCAGCGGATCGTTGAGAAGCACCGGCCGGTAGCCCAGCGAATTAAAGTGCTCGGCCGTCGTCAATATGCCCGGAGGACATGCCTCCATACACAATCGGCACCCCTTACAACGTTCTTCGTCTACAACAATGCGCCCGCTGGCCATGAATGGTTCCTCCGTCGATGAGATTTGGGAAATGACAAGGGAGTGGTTGGGGGAAGTCTGAGCAATTGCTGACTCGCGCCCTGCCCATCACTCTTTCCTAACCTGAACTCCCCAGATTATTAACGAACGAGAAATGAGCGGCTTACTGCTCCCTTACAGTATGCCATATCAGCTGCCATATTTAAAGTGACAAAAAGCACAAAAGGCTAAGAGGAATGTCACAATCCTGATCTGAATCTTTAATAAACAACGGCCAGATACCCCAGTGACCTGTTAATATTAAGCAGCCGTGGATCTTCGAGAAGGTTACAGTTGCGGCGTATCATGCGCGAGATAGGATATGACGGATGTCATCAGGAATAGTTACTTTAGTCACTGCCTCTTCCGCGGATTTTGGCTAAACTTGCAGAAAGAACGTGTTGTTGCGGCCGCTTGGCCGCCAAGTCTGAATGGGGTGTCACATGGAATTTGGTGTACCCAAGGAAGTTCGTGTCTTACAGAGTGAAACCCGCGTCGGTCTGACGCCGGCCGGTGTCAAGGGCCTTGTGCACGCCGGGCACACAGTTTATGTGGAAAAGGAAGCGGGCAGGGGATCTGGTTTTGACGACGAAACGTATCGCCAACACGGGGCGCAGATCGTCTACTCAGCCGCCGAGGTGTACGGCCGTTCTGACGTTGTTGTCAAAGTCGCCCGTCCTGCGCGGCAGGAACACCAGCTCTTTCGGCCGGGCCAGATTATCTTCTCCTTCCTTCATCTTCAAGTGGCTTCGCCGGACTTGTTTGAAGCACTGCGGGAGCGGGAAATTACAGCCGTGGCCATGGAGACGATCCAGGGTGAAGGGGGGCGTTTCCCCGTTCTTATCCCCATGAGCCAGGTCGCCGGCCGCCTGGCGCCCGTCGTTGCCGGTCAGCTGCTGATGAGCACACATGGCGGCCGCGGTACCCTCTTGGGCGGCATTCCCGGCGTCACGCGCGGCTCGGTCGCCATTCTCGGCGCCGGCGTTCTCGGTACCAATGCGGCCCAGGCGTTTTCGGGGTTGGGCTCGCAAGTCATCGTCCTTGACGAGGACCTGCAGCAGCTTGAACAAATCGATAGACGCTTCGCCAGCCAGATCACGACGTTGTTGTCGACGCGCCACAATCTTGAACGCATTTGCGAGTTCGTCGATGTCTTCGTCGGCGCCATCTATGAACCTGGTTCGCGCGCTGAGCAGTGCGTCACGCGCGAGATGGTGCGCAAAATGCGCCCTGGTTCGGTGATCATAGATTATTCAATCAATGATGGGGGCTGCGTAGTCACAAGTAGACCGACAACGCTGCGTGATCCCGTCTACATGGTGGATGATGTTATTCACTACTGTGTGCCCAATTTGCCTGCCGCCGTTTCGCGAACCACCAGCTACGGCTTGACAAATGCGGTCTTGCCCTATCTCAAGGAGCTCGGCCAGCGTGGGATTGTCAGCATGATCGACCGCGATCCTGGATTCGCCCAGGGTGTGCAGATGTACCAAGGTAGTCTATCTCATGCGGGCGTTGCCACCTCCCTTGGCCGCGACGTGGACGCCACGATCATCAACGGAGCGTCTCCATGAGCTGGGAAACGCTTTTTCGCAGCAAGATAACGGACGCCGACACCGCCCTGGCGGATATCCATTCCGGCGATCGGGTCTATGTCGGCGGCGGCGCCGGCGCGCCCAAGGTGCTTATCGACCGCCTTACGGCGCATGCCCCCCGGCTGCAAGATGTCATGATCACGCATCTGCTCACCTTCGCGGATGCCCCCTATGCCGAGCCACAGTATGAAGACTCATTCCGTGTCAACGCCCTCTTCATCGGCAATAACGTGCGCAAAGCGGTGCGCGAAGGGCGTGCCGACTTCACGCCCATTTTTCTTTCCGAGATCCCCGCGCTCTTTCGTGATGGCTCTATTCCCTTGGACGCGGCGCTGATCTCTTTGGGGCCGCCCGACGAGCATGGATTCTGCAGTTTTGGCGTGGAGGTCGGCACAACCAAACCGGCTGCTGAAGAAGCGAAAATAGTCATTGCCGAGATCAATCAGCAGATGCCGCGTACACATGGGGACTGTTTCATCCACATCAGCCGCCTGAAACACATCGTGGAAGTCAACTATGCGCTTCCTGAAGTGCCGCAGGGGGGCAGCTCCGATCTACACCTTAAAGTGGGCGAATATATTGCGCAGATGATTCCCAATGGAGCCACCTTACAGATGGGCGTCGGCAGTATCCCCGATGCGGTACTGCAAAACCTGGGTGGTCATCGCGATCTTGGTATTCACACGGAGCTGTTCTCTGACGGCGTGATCGATATGGTCGATCGCGGCGTGATCACTTGCAGCAAGAAAACATTCCATCCAGGAAAAATCGTTGCTGGTTTCTTGTTTGGCAGCAAACGGCTCTACGACTTTGCGCACAACAATCCCCTGATTGAGCTGCATCCCACTGATTATGTCAATGACCCCTTCAATATCGCCCAGAATGACCATATGGTCGCCATCAACTCTGCCCTACAAGTTGATTTAACGGGTCAGGTGTGTGCGGATTCGATTGGCGCCCAACTATACAGCGGGGTGGGCGGGCAGGTCGACTTCATTCGCGGCGCGGCGCGCTCCAAAGGGGGGCTGCCGATTGTGGCCTTTCTCTCTACGGCGAAACAGGGCTCCCTGAGCCGCATTGTGCCTATGCTTTATGAGGGATCGGGTGTGGTGACGACGCGCAATGATGTCCACTATGTCGTTACGGAATACGGTGTCGCTCACCTGCACGGCAAGACTGTCCGTGAAAGAGCACGCGCCCTGATCAATATCGCCCATCCGCAGTATCAGGATGAATTGACAAGCGCAGGCAAAGAGTTGGGCTATCTGTAGGCCTCTATTAGGCGCGTCGCGTATGGCTGATTGCAGAGCAGTGATATGATCATCGTCATCCGGATCCATGACAATTGGCACTGATTTCGCGGCGCATTTCCGTGTAGAATCAGTGTAAGTGGAAACCAAGCATAGCTTTCGGAGAAAATCTTTATGGCTGACGTGAAATGGGTGAAAATCGAAGGTCGTTGGTGTGAACTTATTAACAAAGATATCGAGATCCTGGAGAAACGGGTCTATCCTTCGGAAATCCTTCCCGACATGGGCGGCTACCACGTGCTCGCTTGCCGCTGCACGGCCGATCTCGATTGCAACATGGCCGGCGTTCGCTGCCAATTTGCCTACAACAACCCCGATCAGGGCGCTGCCGCGGGGTGATCGCCAGCCTCTAGTCGAGCCCGCAGGCTGCTGCCGAGACCGGCGCCGCGTACCCCGTCTCTTCATCCACGCATTGACAGTAGCTGGCGTTTTCTGGGACGCCCTTCCACAGCAAGTAACGAACGTCGATTTGGGCACAGCCCGGATGATCGGCCGCATCTACGCGGGACGTCTCTATGCCAATGCCCTCGGCCAGCGCTTCCTGCACGAGAAACACGCGAATAGTGCTGCCGCCCTCCGCTCCGACTTGCAGCTGTGTCTTCGCGGCCAAGGAGAAAGCTAGCAAGGGGAGGCTCATACAGAACAGCCAGGTCAAGAAAACCAGCAAGTATGCTGTGCGGCGCGGCCAGGGATTCATGCGCTGAAGTAAGAAAGAGCCAGGCCTTGAACGGCAAGGCCCGGCATCTTGACTGACGATTTCCTAGTAGTCCGTCTCCATCGCTTCCAGATAGAGTCTATTCGTATATTCCTTGACCATGCGCCGCATGCTGAAGCGCGGCGTGTTGGTGCGGATCGCTTCGCGCATCAGCTCAACCCATCCGCGGGGAATGGCGTCGTGATCGCGATCATAGTACAGCGGTACGATCTCTTCTTCCAACAGGCGATAAATCGACTCAGCATCGTGACTGTCCTGCGCTTCTACGCTTTCCTTTTGCTCGCCGTTGATCGCCCACCCGTTGGCCCCGTTATACCCTTCAACCCACCAGCCATCGAGAACGCTCAAATTGGGTACGCCGTTCAAGGACGCTTTCATGCCGCTGGTGCCGCTTGCTTCGTGCGGCCGTCTGGGGTGTATTCAGCCACACATCGACCCCCTGCGTGAAGTAGCGCGCGGAGTGCATATCATAGTCGGCGACAAAAGCGATTCTGCCGCCCAGCTGGTTATGCTTTGCCAGGTTGTAGATCTCTTGAATCAACGCTTTGCCTGGATCGTCAGCGGGATGTGCTTTACCTGCGAAGACGATCTGAACGGGCCGGTGCGTATCGAGCAGGATCCTGCGCAATCTTTCCGGATCGCGGAAGATGAGCGTTGCCCGTTTGTAGGTGGCGAAACGGCGTGCAAAGCCAATGGTTAATGCTTCCGGATCGAGCATCGTGCCCGATGTCAATACCTGCGTGGGATCGGATTGCCCGCCGACCCAGCTTCTGCGCGCCTGCGAACGCAGGAAGCGCATCAGCTTAAACTTAAGGAGCATATGAACCTCCCACAGCTCATCAGCGGGCACGTCGACGATTCTTTGCCAGAGGAGGGGATCATCTTGATGGTCTGCCCAATCTGCGCCAAGATATTTTCTAAACAATACGCTTAGCTCACTCGATATCCAGGTGGGTACGTGGACGCCGTTGGTTACCGACGTGATCGGCACCTTATCGACTTCCAGAGATGGCCAGACGCTTTGCCACATCTTACGTGAAACTTCCCCATGCAGCTCGCTCACGCCGTTGATCTTATTAGAGAGATGGAGGGCGAGGACGGTCATATTGAACGCCTGTCCCCATTCTTCTTCGTGGGCGCCTAGCGAAAGAAACTCCTCGCGCGTGATGCCCAGTCTCTCCCAATAGTTGGCAAAATATTGGTCGAGCAGATGGTAGCTGAATGCATCATGTCCCGCCGGAACGGGTGTGTGCGTCGTAAAGATGCTGTTCTTGCGCACAACATCTTTCGCTTCCTCAAAGCTCAGGTTCTCTTCTTCCACTTTCTTGCGCACATTTTCCAGGAGCAGGAATGAGGAATGTCCTTCATTCATGTGCCAGGCGGAAGGCTTGATGCCCAATGCTGCCAGCGCACGCACGCCGCCAATGCCTAACATGATCTCCTGGCGAATGCGCATCTCACTGTCACCCGAATAGAGGCGCGCTGAGAGCTCTCTGTCCCAAGGATCATTCTCATCAACATCTGTGTCCAGTAGGTACAATGGGTTGCGTCCGACATTGACGCGCCAAATCCTGGCGAAGACAGTGCGACTGCCCAGTTCCACACTGATCTTCAGATCTTCCCCATTTTCGTTCTTGACGATCTGGATCGGCGCGCGATCAATGTCCAGCAATTGGTAAACGGCTTCCTGCCAGCCATGGGAGGGTACGCGCTGACGAAAATACCCCTGCGGATACATGAAGCCGACGCCAACAAACGGCAGTCCCAAGTCGCTCGCTTCTTTGGCGTGATCGCCGGATAGAATGCCCAGACCGCCTGAATAGATCGGTAAGGAGTTATGTAAACCGAATTCGAAGGAAAAATAGGCGACTATCTCCTCTGTCAGTTCAGGGTAGGTTGTATGGAACCACGTATGGCCATTCGTGAGCATCTTGTCGAACAAGATCATGACCCGGTCATACAGCAGAAGCCATGCGGCGTCTTTCGCGCGCGCCTCCAGCTGTTCCGTGCTCATTTCAATCAGCATCTCCACAGGATTGTGGCTGGTCTTGCGCCACAGCGGGTAGTCCAGGAGTCGAAAAAGCTCCCGCGCCTCCGGCGTCCAACTCCACCACAAGTTGTAGGCAAGTTCTGATAATCTCTGAATCTTCTCTGGTAGCTTGTCCTTTATTGCCATCATAATTGGCTGCTCAATCTCCTCAACAGTTGACTATGTTGAAACTTTCCCATGCTTCACGGCCGTTTCTCGGCCATCTTGCGTTTGGGTAACCGCTGCTAATGTTGTGAAGGGAAATAGTGATTCATGGCTGATTGGGACCGTCCATAGAGCTCCCAAACTGCGGAAGGGTCCTAAATTATAGCATGGTATCGGTGAAGGCAAAACGCCGGGAAAGACCTTAATCAATCAATTCCCGGCAGGTTGAAAGGTACTTTTTGCGGCGGCGGGCTTTCCAGACGCTTCAAAGCCAGGTCGACACTCTTTTCCACGATCCAATTAAACTGCTCATCTCCAAAGAGTTGATGGTCGACCAAGGGTGACGGATTGGTGCTGTTGACGACAATGAGCTCGCCATCTCTGTGGATAAACTCTACCAGATTGATTTCGTATCCATACGCCTTGCTCAAAGCAATGGCGCTTTCCTTGATCTGCTCAAGGACCTCGTCTGCAAGCTCAGTTGCCGGCAAATATCTGTCTTCTTCCGGTGAGTAGGGGAGAACCAATGCCTGCTCCATGCCAACCACGAAACAGTGTACGTGCTCTCCTCCTTGGATGACCTCCTGCAGAATCATGGTGTGCGTACCGCTCTCATCGTAGTGCTGAATTAGTTCGTCCACGCTGCTAACGCGAAAACTCAGCCGCCTTCCCCCGCTGCGAATTTCCTTAAAAATGGCGGGCGTCCCGATGTATTCTGTAATGCCGGCCCAGTTCATCGGATAGTCAAGGTTGCGGAAGCTGTCGGGAACTGTTTCTGCACGCGTATCCTTGTTAGGAAGCACGACGGTTCTTGGGCTCTTGAGGCCAAGACGCTCGGCGACCATTGTGCCGAAAAAGCGATTGTCGGCTGACCAAATGAAAGGGTTGTTGATGATATAGGAGCCGTTCAGCGCCGCATATTTTACGTAAGTGCGATAGTAGGGTATTTCGTGCGACATGCGGTCAAAGATCACCGGATATGGGGCCTCATCATCCGGATAGGTGCCGCCCAGTTTGACGAACTCAGCCGTGACGCCTGCCTCCCGTGCTGCCAATTCAGCCTTGAAGGCGCGAGGCCATGCCTGTTCACGTCCTACGATGAGTCCAATGACACGTTGCTTCTGGTGTTTGTCCGGCATATGTCCTCTTCTACGATTGCGGCATCCATCTTGGAGTAGAACTGAGCTTTCTCCAGACGAACTATTTGATTACGGTTCTTGGTTAGAGGCGCGATACGACTCCAACGCGCGCTGCAGCGCCAACACAATCATGCTGGCTTGATCCGGCGTGATATAGAGGTTTGTTTCTTCAAACTTTAGCACCCTCTCTTCTTCAGGGCATTCCTCAGTGAGCTGAATGCAAATATCATCATCAAAATCGCGATCTGATTCATCGTAGAATACAGTCAAGGTGAGACCACCATCTAAGAGTGTTATCGACATAGCAATACTCCTGAAATTGTTGCGAGCATCAGATGGGTTGAGCGGGCCAAATGTCCCTTCTATCCATCTCGATTATGGCATACCGTGCCGTACAGCATAGGCCAACGGCTCTGATGTGATGAGTTTCTAAACAGCCTCAACGCTTTCCAGGTCGGGAAAGAACTGCTTTACCGTTCCCTCAACCCAGCCGTGTAGTGTAACTGGGGCTAGTTCGCAGCCTTCGCAGGCGCCCGACATCTGCACCGTGAGCACGGAGTCCTTGTACGCCACCATCTCAACCGCGCCGCCATGATAATGCTCGATATAGGCGCTGATTGTGCGCAGCAGCGCTCTCATTCTCTCTTCTTCACTGGCTTCAATGATATTTCCAGTTTGTTCCTGTTCTGCATTTGAAGACATTGTGGCACCTCCAGTTCTTCGTCGAAATGTGAATAGCTTACTTTGTGCTGCTCGCCTGACTCACTGCTCTACAGTCTCTATTGTATCCAGAACTGCGGGCCTGGAAAATAGCTACTGCAAACGACGCCAGACGAAAATGATGGCGAAGAAACCAACAGCCAGCAAGGCGGCGCCGACTACCAGACCCGTCTGCCCAAGAGCGGGGGGCGCCAGGAAATGGGTTGATTCGGGCGCCGGAGTTTCCGTCGCTCTCTTCGCTAGTTTGTTTTCACTGGCGGGCGGCGGTGAAGGGACGGCCGTGTTCGTCGGCGCTGCGGTTGCTGTTGCCGTCGGAACGAGCGTCGGCGTTGGTTCCGTCGTGGCGGTTGGAATAGGCGTTAAGGTAACAGTAAACAACTCCTGGCCGACGGATATCATGGCCTCCTCCGCCAAACCGTTTGCTTCAATCAACTCTCTGACCGAAATTCCGTAGCGGAGAGAAAGATCCCACACCGTTTCACCGGCGCTGACCACGTGTTTAATCTGCGGCGTAGCGGTTGGCGGGGGCTCTTCCCCGGCCAGAAGCGCGATCCGCACCTGGTCCCCGGCGCGCAGCACCGTTCTTTCGCTGGCGCTGTTGAGCCACAAGATGTCGCCAACCGAGAGATCGTGCCAGGCTGCAATTGTCCACCAAGAATCTCCGTCGCGCACGGTATGAAATGGCGGAGGCGTCGGTGTCGGCGGCGGTTCTTGCCCATCGGCCAGACGAATGATTAGCTCATCCCCCGGACTGATCACGCTGCCTTCGTTGAGATTGTTAAACAGGTACAGTTGATTCAGCGGCACCTCGTAGCGAGCGGCAATGACCCAGAATGATTGGCCGGAACCGACAGTGTGCACGATGGACCCATCTTCTCTAGGCTCCGCCAGCACAATCGGGGCTACCGGCGCCAGAAGTTGATCGTTGTCGTCCGTTACCTGGGGTACTGCCTGCGCAACAACATCGGATGGTGATCCGGCGACCAACGCATAGAAATTCTGCTCAAACCCGTAGGCGTTGCCGATCCCGACATGGCTGTACTGCGGCGAGAGCAGCGTGTTCAGGTGAATCGGGCTGTTGATCCACCAGACAACCCCCTGACCCGGCGTCAGATTGGTGCCGCCGACCACATTTTCTGTGGCGCGCCCCGGAAATCCGGCGCCGCTCGCTCGCGACTGCGGTGTCGACCCGCCGCTGCCTGAGTGGGAATAGATGTTGTTGGCGGCCATGAAGCCGGCTTGATTCTGCGCCGCGGACGCCAGCCTTTGATCCCAAACGAACGGCGGCAGCCCGTTGCGCGCGCGCAAATCGTTCACCAGGTTCAAAATCGTCTGATTAGGGTCTCCCTGGGCAGCGGCCGTCGGCGCGTCGATCGGTTCCAGAATGCAGAGCGCGGCGAAAAGAAGCAGGCCCAGCCAAACGGTTTTCCTCTTCATTAGCGTGACTATAGCAGGTACTTCCCAGGCGACAAAGGCGCTAAGTTTAGGATGAATCTCATGCGCATGCGGGCGGGAAGGGCAATCTGGGCGCCTTCATGAGAGATTGTTTTTTATCGCAACGGTAGGCGCGTGCAAACGTAGTAACATGTGTTATAAACCCAGTGAGGAACGCCTAAATCAATCACAATGAATATCTTGAAAAGAGTGTCCTATTTACTCGCCTTTTTCGCCATAGTACTCCTATGCGCACTTCTTTTGCCGGCGCATGCCGGCGCGCAGTCCTCTGCGTTTGAGCCGTCTGAATGCTGGTTTGAAAAACCCGTTCCCTTCTTGCCCGGCCCGGAATTTGTTTGCGGCTACGTCACCGTTCCCGAAAGGCACGAGAATCCCTCAGGTCCAATGATCAAGATTCCCGTCGCGGTGTCACGCACGGATGCCGAGAATGCGCAGGCGGATCCCCTTTTTCTTGCCCAAGGGGGGCCTGGCGGAGACGCTTTTGAAGTGTTCCCGGTGATGTTGAGCGGCAGCACGCTCTGGCAGGATCGTGATATCGTCGTTTTTAACCAGCGCGGCACGCGCTACGCTGAACCCAATCTCTCTTGTACGGAGAGCTTCGATGCCGCGGCCGATCTCCTGGCGCTCTCTCCCGAGGAAGCAGAGGCGGAATCCCTCAAACTTCTGCAGGCCTGCTATGATCGACTGGTCGCTGAAGGAGTTGATGTTTCAGCGTTCAACAGCGTCCAGAATGCGGCCGACGTAGAAGCGATTCGCCAAGCCTTGGGCTACGATGCGTACAATTTCTACGGCGTTTCATACGGGACACTTCTTGGGCTGCACTTGCTGCGCGATCACCCCGAGAATTTGCGCAGTGTCATTCTAGATGGTGTCGTGCCCACCCATCTAAACTTCATTCCCAAGGTGACGGCAAACACGGATCGCGTCTTCAAAGAGATTATTCAGACCTGTGCACAAGATGAGGCCTGCAGCGCGACGTACCCCAATCTTGAGGAGCGGTTTTTTGCGCTCGTAGATCAGCTAAATGAGTCACCGACCACCGTCCGCCTCAAGGATTCAGAAACGGGCGCGCGCGTTGACGCCCGATTAGATGGGGACACGCTTGTCGATGTTCTCTTTCAAGCTTTCTATCTGCCCGATTCCTACGCCTATTTCCCCAAGCTGGTCAGTAATCTGGAGGCTGGGGACATGACGTTCGTGGAGCAGATCTGGCCGCTCTTTGCTTTTGATCGCACGCTCAGCGAAGGGATGTATTTCTCAGTGATCTGCGCCGAAGATGCCGATTTCCAGGCGTCCGAGTTGGCGCTCGATGGCGTCCATCCCTATTTCGCCGAGGGCGCGGCGGGAGAGCTAGAATCCTATGCGGATGCCTGCGCGATTTGGCGGGTCGATCAACTTCCTTCCAATGTGAATGATCCCGTTGTTGGCGACACGCCGGCGCTCTTGCTTTCTGGATTCTATGATCCCATAACGCCGCCCTATTTCGCGCAAGCCGCGGCGGACTTTCTGCCAAATGACTCGCAGGCGGTTGATCCCACCGGCAGCCACGGCGTTGCCTTCGGCGATCCCTGTATGGACAGCATCATACGACAGTTTCTCGATGCACCCGATCAGGAGCCGGATACAGCCTGCCTGGCGGATATTGCGCCGCAAGAATTCGCTCCGCAAGACGCGTTGTCCTTGCCTTTCGTGGGGCAGATCAACCAGCTTTCTGACGAGGCTGGTTGGACGCTTGGTCTGGCGTCGATCTTCCTGCTTGTGGTCCTCTCCGCGTTCGTGGTTCTGCCCCTGGCCTGGCTTGTTCGCGTCTTGAGCACCAAAGAACGGCCGCCCGAAGATCCTTCCGGCAAACGCCTGCGTTGGGCCGCGGGCATCTTGGCCATCTTGTTTGGGCTTGTCGCCCTCGGATTCGTCGCCGGCGCCGTCTACTACATCTTCGATTCGCTGATGTCTGGATTGGCCATGATCTTTGCCGTCAGCGCCGACTCGGCGCTCGTCTTCGGCTTACCTTACCTGCTGGCTGTGCTGGCCCTGGCCATGCTTGGCGTCGCTTTCCTTGCCTGGCGGAACGGGTACTGGTCGACATTGGCGCGCATCTACTATTCCGTTGTCACTGTCTCAGCCATCGCCTATGTAATCGTTCTTGCATCCAGCGGCATGATGTCTGTCCTGATCTAGAGAGGGCGAAAGGGAAGCGCCGGATGCAAAAAGCGTTGGCCTATTCCATATTCCTGCTTAGTGCGTTGATTGGCATAGCGGTATTCTTTTACCCGCTGCTGCTTCCCGCTTTTCCCCTCCTTGCCGGCGCGCAAGAGGCTGGGTCCGGCCAGATTCAGCTTCTGACCATGGTTCTCCTGGTTTTGACGATCGGCATGCTGCTGCTCGAAGTACAGGGTCAAGCCACCAGCGCCAAGATGATCGCCGCCCTGGGGTTGTTGATCGCGGCAACGTCCGTCTTGCGCTTCATTGAAGTGGCTATTCCCGGTCCTGGAGGATTCTCCCCCATCTTTGTGCCGATCATTATCGCCGGCTACGTATTTGGTGCGCGATTCGGGTTTCTCTTGGGCACGCTGACCTTGCTTGTCTCTGCTCTATTGACCGGCGGCGTCGGTCCCTGGCTGCCTTACCAGATGTTTGCCGCAGGGTGGGTCGGCCTGACCGCCGGACTGCTGCCCGATATCGAGAACCCCAAAGGGGAACTGATCCTGCTTGCCCTCTTCGCTTTCGTCTGGGGCATTCTCTACGGTTTCCTGCTGAATCTCTACTATTGGCCATTCATGAGCGCCGGCATGGCAGGAGGGCAGGCAGCCGCTGCGGGCGTCGCGGAGAACATGCGCAGCTACGGCATCTTCTACGGTACGACATCACTCGTCTGGGATATCACAAGAGCGACCGGTAATCTGGTTCTGATGCTCGTCCTCGGGCTCCCCGCCGTGCGCGCCCTTGAGCGCTTCCGCGACCGTTTTGAGTTCCAGGTTGTCGTGCAATGAGGCGTTCCTTCAATACGTTGGCCTGGCTCGTCTGGCTGACCAGCGCCGCCGCGCTCACCCTGCTCACGCGAAACCCCTTCTACCTCATCCTCCTCCTTCTGGTCGCTAGGATTGTCCAGAATGCCTGCGGCAGAGAGGAAGGTACGATCAAGATCGCCTTCTGGCGTTTTGCCTTGATCGTTTTTACTTTTTCCATCCTTTTCAATTTGCTCCTCGTCCATGTGGGCCAGACGGTGCTTTTCCGGGTGCCGCAAAGCTGGTGGCTTATCGGCGGCCCCTTCACCTTAGAAGCCGTTCTCTACGGCATCATCAATGCGCTCATTCTCATTACGCTTCTGGCCGTCTTCCTGAGCTTCAACAGCATCGTGCTGACGAGCGACCTCGTATCCTTGGCGCCGCGGGCACTGGCGAACATCGGTGTGGTCGTCCTTATTGCCATTTCTTATGTTCCGGAAACACTCGCTCACCTTAGCCGCGTGCGCGAGGCTCAGGCGCTGCGCGGACAGCGGATCTCTGGCCTTCGCGACTGGCGGCCGATCATCATCCCTTTGCTGATTGGAGGTCTGGAGCGGTCCCTGAATCTGGCGGAAACAATGGTTTCTCGTGGCTACGGGGCGACGGCAAACCGGCAGCTGTCGTCAAAGACACGCCTTCTTCTGCTCGCGGGATTGCTGATGATGATCTGCGGTTGGGTGGCTGCCTTCTGGCAGGCGGCCGCTGGTTGGCTCTTGGTGGCCGCCGGCGCAGGCTTCATGGTCATTGCCTACGTTGACCTGGGAAAGAGACATAAACGCACAAGATATCAGGTGTCCCGCTGGCACGCGCAGGATTGGCTGCTTGCCGGCATCTCTTTGGTGCCGCTCGCCTTTGCCGTCTTGCCCTTTCCTGGAATCAGGGAAGGAACTGTTTTTTATACGCCTTACCCGTCCGCCGAAATACCGCCGTTTGATCCGCTGCTTGGCCTGGCCATTGCCTTATTGGCTGCGCCGACTGTACTTGTAGATTTATAATGGATGATCGGCCGTTCATGGGCAAGTTAATTCAACTGCATGCCCTCTCCTATACCTATCCTAACCGTGAAGCTCCGGCCCTGGACCATGTCGATCTGGCAATTGATGCCGGTGAATTTGTGCTTGTCGCCGGCCCTTCCGGTTCAGGAAAATCGACCCTTTTGCGGATATTCAACGGCTTGGTTCCCCACTTCAGCGGCGGCAAGATCAGCGGCGCCGCCTACGTAAAGGGGCACGAGACCGTCGCCGCCGGCCCGCAGATATTGAGCCGTCATGTCGGCTTCGTTTCGCAGAATCCGGAGGCGCAGACGGTGCTGGAGAAGGTGGAACCGGAGATCGCCTTCGCGCTGGAAAACGCGGCGATCCCTCGCCCGGAGATGCACGAAAGGGTAGGTGAAGTCCTGGAGCGGCTTAACCTCACAGCGCTGCGCGATCGTTCGATTTCAACGCTTTCCGGCGGGGAGCGGCAGCGCGTGGCCATTGCCAGCGCGCTGGCCCTCAGGCCGGAAATCCTCGTCCTGGATGAACCGACCAGCCAGCTGGATCCCGCTTCCGCGGCCGATGTCTTGCACATTCTTCGTGAGCTTAATCAGACGATGGGCTTGACTATCGTGCTCGCCGAACATCGCCTGGAACGCGTGCTTGCTTATGCGGATTCTTTGGTCTATGTCGAATACGGCCGTATCGCGGCCGCCGGTGATGTGGGCGCGGTCATAGGGCATATCTCCTGTCCGCCGCCGATGATCGAGCTGGCGGGCAGACTTAAATGGGATCCGCTGCCTTTGACCATGGATGAAGCGCGGCGCCGCGCTGCCCAATACAGCAAGCTCTTGCCCCCTCAGCCGGCGCCCGCCACCAGCGCCAGCGGTGAGCGCGAACGGCCGGCAGCGCTGCTGCAGGTACAAGACCTGAGCTTTGCGTACAACCGGGAAACGCAAGCGCTTGCCGGGGTCAATTTTGACCTGAAGGCAGGTGAGATAGTGGCTGTCATGGGTGCGAATGGATCCGGCAAGAGCACGCTGCTGCGCTGCCTGGTTGGCCTACTGCAGCCGTCGGCGGGTGATGTGCAGTTGAACGGCCGTTCCACGCGTGGCAAATCCACCGTCGAACTGGCCAGACAGATCGCCTACCTGCCACAATATCCAGACGATCTCCTGTATGCGGAAACCGTGGCCGAGGAGCTAGCGATCACCCTTGACAATCACGATATCGCCGCCGAAAATCGCGTGCAAACCATGATTGAGAATCTCACTCTCCAGGGCCTGGCCAATTATTACCCGCGTGATCTATCCACGGGCCAGCGGCAGCGTGTTGCCCTGGGCGCGATAACGATCACCCAGCCGCAAATACTCCTGCTTGACGAGCCGACGCGCGGGCAGGATGGTCAGGTCAAACAGCAGCTGGTTGAGATTTGGCGGGAATGGAAAGCGCAGGGCATGGGCATCATCCTGGTGACCCATGATGTCGAGCTGGTCGCTCTATTAGCAGACCGTGTTCTGATTCTATCTGCGGGTAAAATAGAAGCAGTGGGACCGGTACACCAGGTGCTCGGCGCTTCGCCGGAATTCGCGCCGGAGATCGTTCGCCTCTTTCCGGGCCGCGGATGGATTACCGTCAACGAAGCTTTGAACACGCTCTCGGGCGCAAATATAGAGGATACGGAACAGCCAGCATAGGTCGCCCGCTGTCCCGCTGACTAGGAGAAGATATGCCTCGACTAACAAAAATCTACACCGGCGCCGGCGATGAAGGATCGACGCGCTTGAGCAGCGGCGAGGTCGTGAGCAAGAACGATCGCCGTGTCTCTGCTTACGGCACGGTTGACGAATTGAACTCACAGATAGGTCTCGCCTTGACATGTGATCTAGAAGAAGAAAACAGGTCGGAGCTGGCACTGATCCAAAACGAACTCTTCCATTTGGGTTCAGATCTCTCCTTCATTTCTGAAGGGAATGCCGCACCGGCCATCCCCCAGATTGAGGCGCGTCACGTCGCGAGAATGGAGAACCTGATCGATAGGCTCAATGAACAGGTTGGTCCGCTGCAAAATTTCATTCTTCCTGGGGGAACGCCGGGATCCGCTCACCTGCATGTAGCGCGAACGGTCTGCCGCCGCGCTGAGCGCGAAGTAACCGCGCTCGCGCTTACTGAACCGGTCGGCGCCTTTGTGCTGCCCTATCTGAATCGCCTCTCAGACGCCCTTTTTGTCATGGCGCGCTATGAGAATCAAGGCAAGGGTGTTCAGGAGCCGTTGTGGGATTCTCTGGCCTAGTTGTCTGCGCCGTCTTGGTAGCCAGTCCCTTCGTATTGGAGTATTCTTCGCACTGGCTAAGCGAGCCCTACCCGCTGGATTGACGAAACAGTTGCTTCAATAAGGAGACAGCTTTGGAAAACTACTTGTTACTTGCGTTACTGATTACCGTTTTTTGGGTGGCCGGCTTCTTGATCTATGCCTTTACGTCGAACAAACAGCGGGACATTGAGGCGGAAATTGGCGAGGTCGAGGCAATGCTCAAGAAAGGGGAGGCCTCCAGGGATCAGCAGCGTCATTCCTGAGGTCGCGGCGCGGCGGCTGCCGGGTCCGCGATTCTTGACGCTTCGGCTGACTTTGGGGCGGATATCGGGCAAGGACCTCTTGCCGTTCCTTGACAACAACCTGATGGAGTGAATGGTCATGCGTTTATCTATTTCAATAACTGGTCTACTGCTTTCTATCCTTCTCCTGGCGGCATGCTCGTCAATGGATGCCATGGATTCAATTCCGATCCCCTTTGCCGAACCCGAGCCTGATGCTTGCGACAGCGGCGGCGCCCTGTTCGCTGATGACTTTAGCGGTGAACAGGATTGTGGCTGGGTTGAATATAACCGTGGAGGGGCCGTAGTCGCCATCGAAGAAGGGGCGTTGAAAATGAGCACGAGCAGCCCGGGTGAGCTCTGGTGGAGCAACCCGGAACGCAGCTTTGACGACGTCATCATCAATGTGACGGCAACTCAGGTCAGCGGCGTGGATGATAACGCCTACGGCGTCATTTGCCGCTACCAGGACGACCAGAACTTCTATCTCTTTCTGATCAGCGGAGACGGCTATTACGCGATTGGCAAGTACGCGGGAACGGACGTCCCCGTCACTTACCTGACGGCCGATGGCCAGTATCAACCATCCGAGCTCATCAACCAGGGCGCGGCCAGCAACGATATTCAAGCCAGCTGCATCGGCAACCAGCTGAGCATCGCCGTAAACGGCCAACCTTTGCTTACGGTGACCGACAACGATTTCGCGGCCGGTGATATCGGCCTGGCGGCAAGCGCGCTGCAGCAGGGAACAGTCGAGATAGCGTTTGATGATTTGCGTGTTTTTGCGCCGTAGGGGCTTGCTGCTGCTCCGCGGCTCGGGGCCTGCGCGGTGATTCTTCGCCGCCGGCCGCCTTTTTGCCTAGGATGTTTTTCTTGAAGAAGCTGTTCGCGCTCCCGATCCTGGTTCTGCTGCTCGCTGCTTGCTCCGATATGCAGGTGCGTATTCCCGGCGTTTCTAAACCCATCTTTCGTGATGAGTTTGTCCTTGGCGAGACAGGGACCTGGCAGTTGGAAGGGGACGATGCGGGCTCGACGTCGATTGTGCCCGAGCAGCTGTTGATCGAAGTGAAGAGCCCACGCCTGATCCAATACACAACATTGAAGGAGCCGGTTCTCGATGATTTCTCACTAAGCGTAGACGGCCGCATATTGTCGGGATCGCCGCAGAGCAGTTACGGTGTGCTTTTTCGCAAACAAGGCCCGCAGCAGTTCTATCGCTTTGAGATAACGGGCGACGGGACTTACATCCTGGAGCGTCACGATCAGGATGGCAGCAGGGCGCTCTTCATGGGTGATTGGCGCAAGTCCGATGCGATCAACGTTGGCCTGAACGCGGTCAACCGCTTTGGCGTAGAGGCGCAGGGCTCGGCGATTTCCATCCTCATAAATGACGTGCTTCTGGAGCAGATAAGCGACGAGACCTATCTGTCCGGCAATATCGCCCTAGATGCCGGTACGTTTGAGAGTGCGCCGATCCAGGTTGCTTTTGACAATCTTCTCGTTGTTCCTCCCGGCGGATAGCCTATGAACGTCCGCAGTGAGATCGAACGAGCCGTGGGCCAGACGATCTGCGAAATCCGGGCGGCGAGCGGTGGGGACGTTGGTCAAGTCTATCTGGCGCGCAACAGCGATGGGCAGGGGCTGGCTGTCAAAGTTGACAGCGGCGCACGGCCGCGGCTTGATATAGAAGGCTTCATGCTCAACTACTTGCATGAGCACACAGATCTTCCGCTGCCGGCGGTCATCTACAACAGCCCGAGCCTGCTCATCATGTCCCAAATGCCGGGAGCCAGTGTCTTCTCCCCCAAAGCGGAGGAGCATGCCGCCGATCTCCTGGCTGCGCTTCATGAACGCACCGCACCTGCCTATGGACTGCATCGCGCCACACTGATCGGCGGGTTGGACCAGCCCAATCCCTGGACCGATTCCTGGGTTGCGTTCTTCGCTGAGCATCGACTGCTGCATATGGCCGGCCAGGCGACAGCCGCCGGGCGTTTGCCGGCGAACATCGCGCGACGCGTGCGAGAGTTGGCCATGAACCTACCGGCCTGGATCGCGGAACCGGCTGCGCCGTCGCTTCTGCACGGGGATATCTGGCGCGGCAACGTGCTTGCTCAGAACGACCAAATCTCCGCCTTTTTGGATCCCGCTCTCTACTATGGTGATCCGGAGGTGGAACTTGCTTTCATCACCCTATTCAATACATTTGGCGAACGATTCTTCAGCCGCTATCAGGAAAAACGGCCGTTGGCGCCAGGATTCTTTGACGAGCGCCGTCATCTCTATAATCTTTACCCGCTGCTCGTCCACGCGCGCCTTTTTGGCGGTCACTACGTCTCCAGCGTTGACACGGTTCTGAAAAAGTTCAGTCATTAGGGTGGGGGAGGGCGTAGGTGCAGACAAATCTCTAGCTGGGCACGGAAGATCTGTGAATAAGCGTCTCGTCGATCTCTTTCAAGTTGGCGATCGCGTCGAGCTTGATTTTGGCCAGGGGACCTGGCACAGGGGCGTTGTCATCGCCAGGGCACATCCTGGCCTGTGGGTTGAAGACGGCCGGGGCAGGCAGTGGTATGTGACCAACACGCGGCGTATCAGAAGGTGGCGCGATGAAGCGTGAGGTAGTGGCGCGCTTGATCGCGCTGAATAGGGAGTTCTACGGTGAGTTCGCGGACTCCTTCGCCCAGAGTCGTGGATCGCCCCAACCTGGTTTTTCGCGGCTGCTGAAAAGCCTGCCGCAACCCTGCGAGACAGTCGTTGATATTGGCTGCGGCAACGGCCGTTTCGGTCTATTCCTGCAGCGCCATCTGCGTCAAATCAATTACACTGGAGTCGACTTCACGGGGCCGTTCTTGGATATTGCCGCTGCGGCGCTCTCGGGCCGCTATTTGGAACGAGACATAAGCCGCGGCGGCTATCTGCAGGGCCAGCAGACGTTTGATCTTTGTGTCTGTCTGGCGACGCTGCAGCATATCCCGCACCGGGACAATCGCCTGGCCGTCGTGCAGGAGATGGCCGCGCATTTGGCCCGGAACGGGCGCATTTTTCTCTCCAATTGGCAATTTGCGCATAGTAGTCGACAGCGCCGCAAGATCTTGGACTGGCGGCTGGCTGGTTTGGCCGCCGCGGACGTGCAGGAGAATGACTATCTTCTTTCCTGGCAGCGCGGTGGAAGCGGCATGCGCTACGTCCATCTCCTCGAGCGGGACGAGGTGCATTGGTTGGCCAGGAATGCATCGCTGGTCGTTGTCGATGAATTCCACAGCGACGGCAAGGAGGGTGACCTGAACCTCTACACCGTGTTGGCCGCAGGGAAACAGACGTGACGCGGATCAAGCCCGTGTTGACACCTTTAGGGCCAATGTTACAATCTAAATTGTTCAATAAGGATAGAAAATGAGTCTGAAAGAACAGTTACGAACAGACACGGCCGACGCCATGCGCGACGGTGACAAGGAAAAACGCGACACGCTGCGGCTGCTGTTAGCCGCCATCAAACAGGTCGAGATTGATGAGAAGAAAGAGCTGAGTGATGAAGAAGTGCTGGCCGTTTTGGACAAGCAGGCCAAGCAGCGACGCGAAAGCATCGCTGATTATGGTGCCGCCGGTCGCCAGGATCTGGTGTTAGAGGAAGAGGCCCAGCTCACGCTGATCGAGTCCTATCTGCCTGCTCAATTGTCGCGTGAAGAAGTCTCCCGGATTGCTGCGGCTCTCATCGCTGAAGTCGGAGCGCAAGGGGCAAAAGATACCGGAAAAGTGATGAGCTTGTTGATGCCACAAGTGAAGGGGAAAGCGGATGGCCGCATGGTCAACGAAGTCGTTCGCGAACTACTCACGGCCTAGATAGGTGGTTCAAGCCTATCTGGCCCATCTTTGACAATGGAAGCACTTCCCGCCACACGACAGCAGCTGCGCGAGACGGTTCGCGGTCTTCGAATTTTCCTGTTCGCGGCCGTGCTTACGTTTGGCCTGACGCTGATCATCTCTTTCAATCTGGTATGGTCAACGCAGGTTGAAGTGGTTGTCGGCGAACCGGCGCCGGATGATGTCTTCGCCCCAATCTCCTATACCTACGCAAGCAACGTCCTCACATCCCAGGCGCGTGAACAGGCACAGAGCGCGATCCCCGACGTCTTTACGCCGCTTGATCCCGGCATCGGAAGGGCGCAGCTCGCGCAAGTCAATGCGATTTTTACGTTCGTCGATACAGTCCGTAGTGATGCCGACGCTTCCCTTGAGGAAAGAATCGCCTACTTAATGAGCATTGAGGGCGCCGAGATAAATGAGCAGACGGCCGCGGACCTCCTCGCGCTAAGTCCGGCTGAATTCAGCTCCGTTACGGCCGAGCTGCAGCGCATTGTGGATGATCTGATGCGCGAGGAAATCCGCAGCAATCAGCTTGATGAATACCAGAGATTGGCTCGTCGCCAAGCCAGCCTCGGCCTCAATCCTGCGCAGAGCAATGTCGTCACGAATCTGGCATGGCAGTTCATTGCCCCGACTGTTTTTCTCGATGATGAAGCCACATCGACTGAGCGTGATCTTGCTGCCCAGGAAGTCGTTCCCGTTACGCGCAGCGTCGCCAAAGATCAGCGGATCGTGCGTGCCGGCGAAATTGTCACCGCCGAAGATTATGAACTCATGGGGCAGCTTGGGCTGCTGCGCCAGGAGTTCGACTGGCGTACGTTGCTCAGTGCTTTCCTTGTCTCGCTGCTGTCAACCATCCTCATCGTGCTCTACTGGCAGAAGTATCACACCGTCGAACAGGCAAGCAATCGCTACCTGGTGGTTCTCGCCGGTCTCATCTTGCTGTTCGCTCTGGCAGCGAGACTGATGGCTTCAACAACCGGGTATTGGTCCTTGTTGTTCCCCTTGGCGGCTTTGTCGATGCTGTTGGGCGTCGTTTTTGAAGTACGCTTCTCAATCTTAGTGACCGTTATTGTTGGTGCGATGTTCGGGTTGTTTGCGCCCAATTCCTTGCGCCTGGCAACCTACGCATCAGTGGGCGGATTGATCGCCATCCTCACGCTGCGTGACTCACAAAGAATTGTCAGCTACTTCCGCGCCGGTCTGTTGGCGGTATTGGGCCAGATAATGGTTCTGCTCATTTTCGCGCTGCCCGATGTTTTGGAGCCGGTCGACTTGTTGACGCAGTCCGTCTATGCCCTGGGCAATGGTCTGCTCTCCGCAGCCATTACGCTCGTGGGCTTCTTCCTGCTGGGCAGCGCATTTGGGATCATTACCACTGTGCAGCTCCAGGATTTGTCGCGGCTGGACCACCCACTGCTCCAGGAACTTCTGCGCCGCGCGCCGGGGACGTATCACCACAGCATCATGGTTGCCAACCTTGCCGAACAGGCTGCTGAACGCGTCGGCGCCAACAGCACCCTCGTGCGCGTTGGCGCCTTCTATCACGATATTGGCAAGATGAACCGCCCGCCCTTTTTCATCGAGAACCAGGAGGGTGTGAACCCGCACGATTCGCTCGATCCCTATACGAGCGCCAGGATAATCATCAGCCATGTTCCCGATGGCCTGGAACTGGCCAAGCGCTACCGCCTGCCAAACAAAATACGAGATTTTATCGCTGAGCATCATGGCACGCGTGTCGTCAAGGGCTTTTACTACAAAGCGTGCTCGCAGGCCGGCGAAAAGGCGGATGAGGTCGACATCGAGAAGTTCCGCTACCCTGGACCCCTGCCGGACTCGCGTGAATCCGGTATCGTCATGATGGCCGATGCCGTAGAAGCGACATCGAGCGCCTTGCGCCCGGATACGCTGCAGGGGATTGAAAAGCTAGTCAACACCATTGTCGATGACGATGTGATGGAAGGGCAGCTGAAGAATTCTGGTCTGACGCTTGGCGATATTGAGCTCATTCGTGCCTCTTTTATAGAGACGTTGAAGGGTAGATTTCATGTACGCATACGCTACCCCGGCAATGAAGAAATCGAGTCGGCCGGCCGTCCCGTCCAAGCCCTTCCTGAATCGACCGCGCCGGAGATCGTTTCACCGGCCTCGCTGGAACCGGCCGATGCGCTCCTGGAACAAGATGCTGCTTCTAGCTGACAGTTTGGGATGACGATTCAGCTGGAGATAGAGCAGGAAACGGCCGTACCTGAGGGCGCGGCGGAGCTGCTGGCTGCCGCTGCTCAGCGTGTGCTCAAGCGGCAGGCGCTCACCTCACCGGCCGTGACGCTTCTCCTGACGGATGACGCAGCGCTGCAGCGTCTTAATCTTCAATTTCGTTCTGAGGATAAACCGACAGATGTCCTAAGTTTTCCCTCTGGCCAAGAGGGAACTTCGCTTGCTCAAGAATTCGCGTACCTCGGTGATATCGCCATCTCTGTCCCCTACGCCGCCCGGCAGGCGCAGGCGATGGGGCACACGACGACTGCCGAACTGCAGCTCTTGCTGATTCATGGCCTCCTCCATTTGCTGGGATACGACCACGACACCCCCGCGGCCAAAGCCGCTATGTGGGCTGAGCAGCGAGAGGTGTTGGATCAATTGGGCCTGGGGCACGTGCAGCCGACGGAAGGAAGCTGAGCCGCCATGCCGCAAATGGGTGGGAGCGAGATTCACAGACGTCTGCTGAGTTTTCGCTACGCAATCTCTGGTTGGGCGTACGCGCTGCGCACGCAGCGCAACACCTGGATTCACGCCCTGGCCACGCTTATCGTGATTCTAGTCGCCTGGTGGCTGGGTGTCTCGCGCACGGATTGGGCGATCCTGATCCTGGCTATGGCCCTTGTCTGGACGGCTGAACTGCTCAATACCGCCCTGGAGGCGATCGTCGATCTCGTTTCCCCGGACGCCAACCCGCGGGCGAAAGCGGCTAAAGATGCCGCCGCCGCCGCCGTTCTGGCCAGCGCGCTTGGCGCGGCGGCCGCCGGCTTCATCATCCTGGGGCCTCCCCTCTGGGCGCGTCTTTTCTCTTAATACTCCCGGAACGGCGGCAGCTTCGCCGGCGCGATCTCCTGCAGCCGCGGATTTGTCTGGTCACGTGCGGAAACGATGGGATCGGCGATTCCCCAATCGAGATCAAATGAGGGATCATCCCAGGCCACCCCATGCTCGTCGGCGCCGCCATTGAAGTAGTTGTCGACCGTGTAGGTCAAAGTCACGTCGGTAAGCGCGCAGAAGCCATGGGCCACGCCGGCGGGGATAAAGAGGCCGTATTCATGGCCCGTGCCCAACTCGATCTGAAAGGTGCTGCCAAATGTCGGTGATCCGCGACGAATATCAACCATTGCGGCCCGCAGACGCCCTGCGGGGACATACCAGTAATCTATCTGGTGGTGATGATAGTGCAGACCCCGCAGGACACCCTGGATTGAATCGGAACGATTGCATTGAATCTTTTCCCAGGTGCGCTGCGGGAACCACTCCTTGCGAAACGTCTCCATGAAAAGGCCGCGGCTGTCCGCATACATTTGCAGGCGCACGATCTGTACGCCCCGAATGTCATCAATCGTTTCGATTACTGTCATAGCTCACTGTCGTATCTATCTATGCCGGCGGATAAGAGCGCTGCTTACTGGCGGATCAGGTTGCTCAAAAAGAACCAGAGGTTTGCCGGACGTTCGGCGAGCCGTCTGACGAAGTACGGGTACCAGGCCGTGCCATAGGGAACATAGATGCGTACTTGATAGCCTTCAGCGATCAAAGATTCCTGCAGATCGCGTCGTATGCCGTACAGCATCTGAAATTCATACTGCCCGGCGTCGATTCCCTTCTGTCGTGCGAAACGCTTCGTAGCCTCAATCATCTTCTCATCGTGTGTGGCCACGCCCAAGTAGAGGCCGTTCCGGCGCGCCGTTTCGCTAAGCATCATTTCTGCCAGCCGCACAAAACTCCTGTCCGTATCATCCTTTGAAGGGTAGGCGACGCTGGCCGGTTCCATATAAGCCCCCTTGCACAGCCGTACGCTTGCGCCCTGCTCAATCAATTCGGCGACGTCTTTTTCTGTGCGGTAGAGATAAGACTGGACAACGATGCCCACGTTTTCAAAGGCTTCTCCAAAGCGCAGCCTGTGGAAAATATCCAGCGTGATATCCACGACATCGCTCTCTTCCATATCAATGCGCACCTTGTTCTTTCGCTCGGCAGCCCTGGCTGCCAGGCCGCGCATGATCTCATACGTCTTTTCCGGGTTGATTTTCAGGCCGAGCTGGCTGAGTTTCACTGATACCGTTGCGTCAAGTTCCTCAAGCGCGATACTATCCAGCAAGTTGAGAATCTCACCGGCGGCTGCCTCGGCTTCGCCTATCGTTGAAACGCTTTCTCCAAGGAAGTCAATCGTCACATGCATCCCCTGCGCGTTGAGTGCCCGCGTGGTTTGTACGGCTTCATCGATGGTCTCGCCGGCGACAAAACGTCGGGCGACACGCTGGGCCAAGGGCAGGCTGCTGACCAGGCTGCGCGCCCAGGAAGCGGTCGATAAATAAAGCAGAAGGTGCCTCAACCATGTCTCAGCGAACCAGTAGAGTAGGCCTGCTGACAGCAAGAGGATGAGGACGGAAATGACGCCGCGGCGCTTGATTGAACGGTTGGATTCCATGGACAGAGTATTTCCCCTTCGTTGTCTTCGTCACCTAATACAGGTGCGGTGGCCGAACCTGGACATTTTAGCATTACATCCACAATAGTAAAAACCGTATGACTGGGTTTGTGAGGGTGGGAAAATGGGGCCTGCGGCAAAGAAAAACCGCTTCCCTGGCCGCGAAATGCCCAGGGAAGCGGTGTCCGGATCAACCGGTAGTGATAAAGGGATGGCCTCCGTTCAGCCGGAAAGCGAAGCGCCAAATGTGCTGTTCTGATCTTCCTCTTCAGCCGCCGCCGGAGGAGAGGGACGGGGCGGGCGGCTCTTGGCTGCTCGGCGCATCGCCAACCGCCTCAGGCGCCGGAGGTGGAGCAGCTTCATCCGGCACGGCGGCGCCTTCAGGTTTTTCTCCGGGCCAGCCGACTTCTATGGCGTGGCAGATCCCCCAGGACATCCACCCATAGGGTGAATCCGGGGCATGATTCAGGATCTGCAGCTCGACCGGATCCGCATCAGGGCCGCGATAGTAGAGCACTTTCACATAGACGTTTTCGTGCGAGATGTCAATGTCCTTGAACCAGCCGCTGTCTTGCCAGCCATCTAGCGCATACCAGGATGCGAGAAGTTTGCCGCCCGTCTCCTGGACAATATACAACCCGCGCGCCGCATCCTGGCCGCTCACCTCAAAGTTGATGCGTACGCACGACATTTCACGCGGCCGTTTTGTTGGTGTTGCCGTGGGCGCAAGCGTGCTCGTTGGCTCTGCCGTCGGCGGAATCACCGTACTCGTCAGTGTGGGCGAGGGTCCGGGCGTTGCCGTGCCGGTTGCCGTAGGCGAAGGGCCCGGGGTTGCCGTGCCGGTGGGCAATGGTGTTTCGGTCGCTGTCGCCGTTGCCGTGGCCGTCGGCGTTTCGGTTGGAACCCTTCTTTCGCAGGCATTAAACCAGCCGCCAACACTGTCGTCGGCAATAAAGACAAGGTTGCCGTCTTCCGGAATTTCAAAGCTGCCGCCAAAGACCAGGCCCTGTTTCACGACCTCGATAACCTCGCCGTTGAGTTCGAAGCTGTTGATCCTGTTGTCAACATCGTCGTCCACGCCTATGTAGTTGGCGATACATCCAGCTTCAACTTGCCCAAGATCAACCACCTTATGCCATTCGGAGATCGGTGCGCTGCTGACGCCGCTGACACCCCATACGCGTTCCTGCCTTGGTGAATCGTATGTCTGGCTGCCCACTAGAACAAATTCGAATGGCTTGTCAATCTTGTAGAAGATGTTATTCAGACCCGTACTGAAGCTGCCCGGCCCTTCGCCCAAATATTCGACTTGCGGCAGCGAGTCAGCGCTTGCAGACCCACCCGCCAGAAAACTCAATGCGAGAACAAGAAGCAGTGCGCCAAGAACAAGAGAGAATTTCTTCATGGGGTACCCCTTTTCAATGTAGTTTCGCCTCAGCAGGCCATGATGCTTGTCAAAACAGATCATCCAACGCTGCTCACGCTATGATCACCAATAAATTATACCGAAAAAATGGGGCGTGTCGTTGACACCTATGTGAAATAGGCGTGAATCGATGCGCTTTCACCTTGACTGCGCGTCATTGACTAATACCACTTGATGCCAATATCGAGAATGACGTCGGCGGCACGGGCTCCTTGATCGGAGGCGTTGGACATATGTCTCAATACCTCCCTGGCCTTCAACACCGTCATCAAGTAGGAGACTTCTTCAGGACCGGAAAGCAATTCTGAAAGACTTTCACGATAAGCGGTCTCCACCTCATTTTCAATCTTCTTCATGCGGCGGGCGTGCTCGGCCGCGACACGGGGGTGGTCGAGCAGCCGCTGCATCGCCAGGTGCATCTCATGAGCCATTTCCAGCAGTAGATTGGCGATCGTCTGCATCGGCTCATTCGGCATAATGTCGAAGATTTCCAGCTCGGCAACCGTATCGTAAACATAGTCGATGAAATTATCGAGCGCCTGTGACAGAGCGAAAATATCCTCACGATCCAGGGGCGTGACAAAGGTGTCTTCTAGTTCATGAATGAGTATGCGCTGAATCTCATCCGCCTCTTTTTCTGTTTCCCGTGCTTTCTTGCTGCGTTTCTTGCCCGGGTTAGCCAGATAGCCTTGCAGCGCTTCAACACTGGCTATGGCGTAGCTGCCTTGCTCTGTAAGAAGCTCCTGAAAAACATCTGGCCGGCGGCTGAAGAACTGTCTGATTATTTCCATGATATCCTCTCTCGTCGCTACGGACTGCTCAGCAAAGCCACGACAAAATAGAGTAGGGCCGCCAGAAGACAGGAGACGGGCACTGTTAACAACCAGGCCAGCAGCATCTCATAGCCCACGCGCCAGCGCACCTTAGAAAGTCGTTCTGCTGAACCGGCGCCCATAATCGAGGCGCTGATGACCTGCGTGGTGCTTACCGGTCCGCCGGAGAGTGATGCGCCAAGCGTGACGAAGGCCGCCGCGATTTGCGACACGAAGCCGTGCACGGGACGGATGCGCAGAATTCGATAGCCCAACGTATTGATCAGGCGCCGGCCGCCCACGGCGACGCCAACGGCCACGGAGAGGGCGCTGAGCGCGACAGCCCATGTCGGGACGGCAAAACTGGGCAGGATGCCGCCGGCGACGAGGCCCAGCGTGATGATGCCCATCGTCTTCTGCGCGTCATTGGTCCCGAATACGAGGGCAAGTCCAAAGGCGGAAAAAAGCTGTGCCCGCTTGAATAGGATGTTGATGCGCGGCGTCGCCCCGCGAGCGGCCGCAATCGTGATTTTCATGATCAGGAAGCCGGCCGCAAAACCCAGCGGAGGAGAGATCAGGAGGGCCAACCCAATTCTCGTCAATCCTTCCAGCCGGATTGCCTGCACCCCTTCGGCGGCGATGACGGCGCCGGCCAGGCCCCCTATCAGGGCGTGGGAGGAACTGGAAGGGATGCCGCGCCACCAGGTGAATACGCCCCATATCAACGCGGCACCTGTGCCGGCGATGACGACGGACAGCGTGATATGCTGTGGATCGGTGATTCCGTTGACGATTGATTCGGCAACTGCCACGCCGAAGAGAAAGGGTCCTATGAATGAGCCGAGCGCCGCTAACAGCAGGATCGATCGCGGCCGGATGGCGCGGGAGGCGATCGGCGTAGCGACGATGTTGGCGCTGTTGTGAAAGCCGGTCAAGAACCCAAAACTCACGGCGCACAGAAGAAGAATGGCCAGGAGAGTGTTCATTTATCCCTGTGTCTGTTAACAATTTGTTAACGACAGTATACGCTTGCCCATGCGCGCTGGCAATTGTAAATGCCGTTTCAGGCGGTGCAAGAGTGGGCTATAATAGAATTTCTACTGAGCGGTTAATCTATGTGAGGTACACGATGAACAAAGCTTTGAACCATTTTGGCGCGCGCGCCAAGCTGCCCAGTTCCGACGTATTCTACTATCGACTGGATCAGCTTGCGGAGTTTGGCGAGATAGACCGCCTTCCCTTCTCAATCCGCGTACTCCTGGAAGCGCTGCTGCGCGCTTGTGACGATCAGATTATTTCTCCCGAGGACGTGATTAAGCTGGCGGGTTGGAATGCCGCAGAGCCCGCCAGGGTCGAACTGCCGTTCAAACCGGGACGCGTCATTCTTCAGGATTTTACCGGTGTGCCCGCTGTGGTAGATTTGGCCGCCTTGCGCTCGGCGATGGCCAGGCTGGGTGGCGATCCCGGCAAGATCAACCCCCAAGTTCCAGTTGACCTGGTGATTGATCACTCAGTTCAGGTAGATCGTTTCGGTTCGCAGTTTGCGCTGATGTACAATGCCCAGCGCGAATTTGAACGCAACAGTGAGCGCTACGAGTTCCTCAAATGGGGCAAAGAGGCCTTCGAGAATTTCCGCGTTGTGCCGCCGGCGACGGGCATTGTCCACCAGGTAAACTTGGAATACTTGGGCCAGGTCGTCATGACCACCAAAGAGAATGGCGATCTCGTCGCCTTCCCGGATAGCCTTGTGGGAACCGACTCCCATACGACGATGATCAACGGCCTGGGCGTCCTCGCCTGGGGCGTAGGCGGGATCGAAGCGGAAGCCGTCATGCTCGGCCAGCCCATCTACATGCTGACGCCTGAAGTAGTCGGCGTGCGCTTAACCAACAGCTTGCCTGAGGGGGCCACGGCAACGGACTTGGTGCTGGCCGTGACACAGCTCCTGCGCGAAAAAGGGGTTGTGGGCAAGTTCGTGGAGTTCTTCGGCACCGGCCTCAGTTCAATGACGCTGGCTGATCGCGCGACCATTGCCAATATGTGCCCCGAGTATGGGGCGACGGTCGGATTCTTCCCGGTGGACGAAGAGACGCTGCGCTATATGCGTGATACGGGGCGTCCCGCTGAATTGGTAGACCTGGTTGAAACCTATACAAAGGCCCAGGGTCTCTTCCGCACGGACGAAACGCCCGATCCGCAGTTTACGGACGTGGTTGAATTAGACCTCTCGACTGTGGAACCCAGTCTCGCCGGACCAAAACGGCCGCAAGATCGCATTGCCTTGGCGGACATGAAGGAGATGTACCGCAAGACCCTGCTTGCTCCGCTGGGGCCTCAGGGCATCGGCCTGCAGCCTGAAGAGTTAATCAATACGGCCGTCGTTTCCAATGGTCAAGAGGTGACGATTGGCCACGGCGCTGTGGTCATCGCCGCGATTACGAGCTGCACGAACACATCCAACCCCAGCGTCATGCTTGGCGCCGGTCTGCTGGCCAAGAACGCCGTCGAGCGCGGTCTCAAAGTACCCTCCTACGTCAAGACAAGCCTTGCTCCCGGATCACGCGTTGTTGAAGATTATCTGACGCGTTCCGAGCTGCTGCCTTATCTGGAGCAGTTGGGCTTCTACATCGTCGGTTTCGGCTGTACCACCTGCATCGGCAACTCCGGCCCGCTGCCCGAAGAGGTCGCCGCGGCGATCACGGGCGGCGATCTGGTTGTTTCCTCAGTCTTGAGCGGCAACCGCAATTTTGAGGGACGCGTACACCCCTTGACAAGGACCAACTACCTCGCTTCACCGCCCCTGGTTGTCGCCTACGCTTTGGCAGGAACGACCGATATTGACCTGCTCAATGAGCCTTTGGGGATTGGGAAAGACGGCCAGCCCGTTTTCTTGAAGGATATTTGGCCCGCCGACGAAGAGATTCGCCAGGCGGTTTCTCAATCGTTGACGCCGCAGATGTTCAAAGTTCAGTATGGGGACGTGTGGGACGGCAATGAGGAGTGGAATCAAATTCCCGTCAGTGGAGGTGACCTCTATGAATGGGATGCATCCTCGACCTACATCCATGAACCCCCATTCTTCACGGAGATTACGGAAGAGGTTGATCCGATTCGCAATATCATTGGGGCGCGTGTGCTGGTGAAAGCCGGGGATTCGATCACGACGGATCATATCTCACCCGCCGGTTCAATTGCCGCCGCAAGCCCGGCCGCCTCCTATCTGCGCGAGAGCGGCGTCGAGCCGCTGGACTTCAATACCTACGGGTCCCGCCGCGGCAATGATCTGGTCATGACGCGCGGAACCTTCGCCAACATACGCATGCGCAACCTCATGGCCCCGGGGACAGAAGGGGGCTGGACCACATACCTGCCCGACAAGGAGCAGATGACCATCTATGACGCCTCGCTCAAGTACCGGGCGGATGGGACGCCGCTGGTCGTGTTGGCCGGAAAAGATTACGGCATGGGCAGTTCACGAGATTGGGCGGCCAAAGGGGTTTACTTGCTCGGTGTGCGCATGGTGATCGCCGAGACATACGAGCGCATCCATCGCAGCAACCTTGTCGGCATGGGCGTCTTGCCGCTGCAGTACTTCCCGGGGGAAACGGCCGAATCGCTTGGGTTGGATGGCACGGAACTCTTCAGCACGCTCAATCTGGCTGACAACCTGCAGCCGGGACAAACCGTCAAGATCAAAGCGGTCAAGGAAGATGGCAGCGAAATTGAATTCCGGACACTCTGCCGAATCGACACGCCCGTAGAGGTAACCTACTACCGCAACGGGGGCATACTGCATACAGTGCTGCGAGATTTCTTGAAATCCTAGGGGTTTCTTGAGGCGCGGGAAGGCGCGGCTGCGACTGAACCCGCCTGACGGGAAACAGCTGGGCAGGCAGGGCCGGATTGATTCCGGCCCTGCTTTTCTTGTTTAGAAGGTTGGCGCAAATGAACGGACTATTTCGATGTAGTTCGCGCGTTCAAAAGCCGCCGGGAATTCAACATTCATCTGGCTCAGGCTGCCCTTGAGCGTGTCCAAAGAATCATACTCATGCTCGTACAGCCAATCCGCCATTTCGGCCAGGATTTCACTGATGCGATCAGAGCCGTTCCTGAGTAGTTCGGACGCCATCTGTGCGACCGCGGCGCCGGCTGCGACAGCCTTTAACGCATCTTCGGCCGTATGAATACCGGTCGTCAGCGCGAAATCGGCAGCGACTCGGCCATACAAGATGGCGATCCAACGCAGGGGCAGACGCATTTCTTCGGAACTGCTCAACACCAGATGTGGCGTGATTTCCAGATTCTCAAGATCGAGATCGGGTTGGTAAAATCGGTTAAACAGAACCAATCCATCCGCGCCGTTTTCAGCCAGCCTGTTCATCATATTTGCCGTGGCGCTGAAGTAGGGACTCAGTTTCATCGCCACCGGAATGCTCACTTCAGCCTTGACGTCGCGCAGAATATCAATATAGATATCTTCTACCTCTGCACCGGTCAAGGCCAGGTTGGTGGGTAGATAGTACACATTCAACTCCAGCGCATCGGCGCCGGCGCCTTCAATCTCTTTAGCAAAGCGAATCCAACCACCGGTCGAGACGCCGTTGAGGCTGGCGATGACCGGGATATCCACCGCTTTCTTCACACGGTGGACATGTTCCAAGTAGGAATCGGGCCCAATGTGATCATAGGTCGGCGCCTCCGGAAAATAGGACAGCGCTTCGGCGTAGCTCTCGGTCCCTTCGGTAAGGTAGCGATCCAACGTGCGGCTTTCGTGGTTCAACTCTTCCTCAAACAGAGAATAGAGAACAATGGCGGCCGCGCCCGCGTCTTCAAGCTGGCGAATGGAGCTCACGCTGCGTGAAAGCGGCGAGGCTGACGGCACCAGTGGGTTCTTGAGCTGCATGCCCAGGTAGGTCGTGCTAAGGTCCATAATTATCATTAACTCCTTGTCGTTGGCATAGCCAGGGCATGCTAGCCCTGGCTATCTAACTACCTAGTTACTCCCGTTCTGCTTGCCATTGCTCGCTGCCAATTCTTCGTACGCCTGCCACTGTCTTTCCACATCGGCTTTCGCCAGCTGCAGCAAGCGCTCTGCAGCGACAGGGTCGCTCTTGGTCAGCATCCGGTATCGACCTTCACGGTAGATATATTTCTCCAAGGAGATTTTCGGTTTGCGAGAATCGAGTTTGAATGGATTCTGTCCAGTTTCGGCGAGTTCGGGATTGAAGCGGAACAGCGGCCAGTGGCCTGATTGCACGGCCGCGGCTTGCTGCTCCAGCCCGTAGACCAGATCATAGCCGTGGGCGATGCAGTGGCTGTAAGCGATGATCAAGGAAGGTCCGTCATAAGCTTCCGCTTCCAAGAAAGCCTGCACAGTCTGCCGGTCATTGGCACCAAAGGCCACGCGAGCGACGTAGATATTGCCGTAGCTCATGGACAGCATGCCCAGGTCTTTCTTCGGCAGCGGTTTACCCGCTGCCGCGAATTTAGCAACGGCCGCTCTGGGCGTTGCCTTAGACATTTGCCCGCCGGTATTCGAGTAGACTTCGGTATCCATGACCAGGACATTGACATTGCGTCCCGAAGCAAGAACATGGTCAAGCCCACCGTAACCGATGTCGTACGCCCAACCATCACCACCGACGATCCAGACACTCTTCTTAACCAACACATCAGCCATGCTCAGCAAGTTCTGTAGTGCGGGATGGAAGGGAGTCACATCGCCGGCGTTGCTGTCCAGCAGCTCAACCAGCCGCTGCTTCAAGTTTTCAACATTGACGCGCTGCTTCTGGATGTCTTCTTCCGTAATCTGATCCGCATAGAGAAGGCTGTCGCTCAGCGCTTCGCCGACGACCGGGCGCAGATCCCTGAGTAGATGCACGGCGGCATCCATTCTCTGGTCAAGGGCCACGCGCATGCCCATGCCGAACTCAGCATTGTCCTCGAACAGAGAGTTGGACCAGGCGGGCCCGCGTCCATCGCTGTTCTGGGAATAAGGCGTTGTCGGCAGGTTGCCGCCATAGATTGAGGAACAGCCCGTGGCGTTGGCAATCAGTGTGCGATCGCCGAACAACTGCGAGAGCAGCTTCAGATAAGGTGTCTCGCCACAGCCGGGGCAGGCGCCGGAGAACTCAAACAGCGGCTGCAGAAGCTGGTTGTACTTAACCTGATTCAGCTGCACCTGTGACCGGTCCACTTCCGGCAGATCCAGGAAGAAGTCCCAGTTCCGCACCTCTTTTTCGCGAAGGGGCGCCTGAGGCGCCATATTGATCGCCTTGAACTTTGGCTGCTGTTTGTTCTTGACCGGGCACACATCGACGCACAGGGCACAACCGGTGCAATCTTCCGGGGCGACCTGAAGTGAAAACAGTTGTTCTTTAAACTCCTTGTAGCGTGCGGGCACCGCCTTGAACGTTTCCGGTGCTTCCGCCATCGCTTCTGGTTCAAAGATCTTCATGCGGATAACGCCATGCGGGCAGACAAACGCACACTTGCCACACTGGATACAAATGTCCTCATCCCACACCGGGATTTCAGTCGCGATGTTGCGCTTTTCCCATTTTGTCGTGCCTGTTGGGTAGGTTCCGTCTATGGGCAGGGCGCTTACCGGCAAGTAATTGCCATGACCAGCAATGATTTCTGCCGTCACCGACTTGATGAAATCGGGTGCGTATTCAGGAACAACAGGCGGCCGTTCAAAGGTGCTTGTTGCTTCTGTAGGAATTGGAACCGCGTACATGTGTGCCAGCGCCGCGTCAACGGCCGCATAGTTCGCGTTGACAACCTGTTCACCACGCTTACCGTAGGTTTTCTTGATAGCCCCTTTGATCTCGGCTATCGCCTCTCCCTTGGGCAGCAGCGGCTCACCGGTGACCTGCTCCATCAAACCAAAGAAGCAGGTCTGCATGATCGTGTTGATGCGCCGGCCCATGCCCGTTTCTTTGGCCACTTCGTACCCATCCACCACATAGAACTTGATCTGCTTCTCGATAATCTGCTCCTGCATGCTGCGCGGCAGATGATTCCATACTTCGTCCGGTCCGAATGGGCTGTTGAGCAAAAAAGTAGCGCCGGGTTCAGCGAGGCGCAGCATATCAAAGCGTTCCAGGAACTGGAACTGATGGCAGGCCACAAAATTCGCCTGAGCGATTTCATACGTATCGTGTATCGGGCGCGGGCCGAAGCGCACATGCGATACGGTAACGGCGCCGGCCTTCTTTGAGTCATACACAAAATGCGCCTGCGTATAGTTCTCCGTGTTTTCGCCGATGATCTTGGCTGAATTCTTGTTGGCGCCGACGGTGCCGTCAGAGCCCAAACCATAGAAGATTGCCCTGACCACGTCCTCTTTTTCCACGCCGTAATCGTGGTCGAAATCAAGGCTGGTCATGGTCACATCATCGATGATGCCCAACGTGAAGTGATTTTTCGGCTGGTCCTTCGCCAATTCGTCAAACACCCCTTTGACCATGCCCGGCGTAAACTCTTTGGACGAAAGGCCGTAACGGCCACCGACGATCTTGGGCATGACGTCGAATGGCGCAGAACCATCGCTTACTTTCTCAACGAGCGACGTAACAACGTCGAGATAGAGCGGCTCGCCGCTGGCGCCCGGCTCCTTGGTGCGGTCCAGGACGCCAATGATCTTGGTCGTCGCCGGCAGGGCGTCAACAAACGCGCCGACATCGAAGGGGCGGTAAAGCCGCACAATAACCGCACCGATTTTTTCACCGGCCTCATTGAGCGCGTCAATTGTAACGCGCGCGGTTTCAGCGCCTGATCCCATCAAGACAATCACGCGTTCCGCTTCCGGATCTCCATAGTACTCAAAGATCTGGTACTGTCTTCCCGTTGACTCAGCGAAGCGGTCCATCTCTTCCTGGACAATGCCTGGACAGGCATTGTAGAAGGGATTGACGGTTTCACGCGCCTGGAAGAATACGTCAGGGTTTTGAGCCGTTCCGCGGATGACGGGATTGTCCGGCGTAAGACCGCGTGCGCGGTGCGCCTGAACCAGTTCGTCATCAATCATCGCTCTGACGATTTCATCAGGGATCAACTCCACTTTGTTGATCTCATGAGAGGTGCGGAAGCCGTCAAAGAAATGCACAAAGGGGATGCGCGCGCGCAAAGTGGCTGCCTGGGCGATCAGCGCGAAATCCATGACTTCTTGTACAGAGTTCGAAGCAAGAAACGCGAAGCCCGTGTTTCTTGCCGCCATTACATCACTATGATCGCCGAAAATCGACAGCGCCTGGGCGGCGACTGAGCGGGCGGCGACATGGAAGACGGCCGTTGTCAATTCACCGGCTATCTTATACATGTTGGGGATCATCAAGAGCAGACCCTGTGAGGCCGTGTAGGTCGTTGTCAGGGATCCTGCTTGCAGCGAACCGTGAACGGCGCCGGCGGCGCCGCCTTCGGCCTGCATTTCGACGACGAGAGGCACAGAGCCCCAGATATTGGTCTGGCCCTGTGCAGAGTACTGGTCAGCCAACTCGCCCATCGGGGACGATGGTGTGATCGGATAGATAGCAATTACTTCATTTAGCTTGTGCGAAATCCTCGCCGCCGCTTCATTGCCATCAATCGTCTTAAATACTTTTGCCATATCAAGACTCCTTTGACAAAGGCAAGACCCTGGCAGGGGAGTGCCAGGGTCTATAGATTGAATACTACGATTCGTCTGCTAGTGCCGCGTGGGCAGCTGCCAGCCGGGCAATCGGAACCCGGAACGGTGAACAGGAAACATAATTCAGGCCAAGTTCATGGCAGAGAGCGATGCTCTTTGGTTCGCCGCCATGTTCGCCGCAAATACCAATTTCCATATCCGGACGCGTTCCGCGGCCCAATTCCACAGCGATCTGCATCAGCTTGCCGACACCCTTGGCATCAATGCTGGCAAAGGGATTCTCATCGAGAATGCCCTGCTGCAAGTAATCCATCAAGAAACCGGATTCGGCATCGTCGCGGGAGACGCCGAATGTCGTTTGCGTCAAGTCATTAGTTCCAAAAGAGAAGAATTGGGCGACTTCGGCAAACTCATCAGCCGTCAACGCCGCGCGCGGAATCTCGATCATCGTACCGAATTTGTAGGACACGTCGATTCCTTGTTCTTCCATGACCTCTTTGGCCACTTTTTCGAGCGCGGTCTGCTGCACTTTCAATTCATTCACATGCGAGGTGAGCGGAATCATCACCTCGGGATGGACATCGACGCCATCTTTGGCCACGGTGCAGGCGGCCTCGAAAATGGCGCGAACCTGCATCTGGGTCAGTTCCGGAATGAGGATGCCCAGGCGCACGCCGCGCGTGCCCAACATGGGGTTCAGCTCGCGCAGCGCTTCCACGCGCTCGAGGTAATCCTGTTTGACGCGGATTTCGGCCAGCGCAGAGTCAATCTCACTCAGGGTGTGGTAATGCTGTGTGCGCACCTTGAGGTCGGCCAAATCCTGGACCAACTCCTCGTAGGAGGGCAGGAACTCATGCAGCGGGGGATCGATCAGGCGAATGATGACCGGGTAGCCATCCATGGCCCGGAAAAGACCCTCGAAGTCGCTGCGCTGAAGCGGCAGCAGGAGATCGAGCGCGTCATTGCGATCCACGGTCGTCTTGGCCATGATCATTTTCTGAACGATAGGCATGCGTTCCGCTTCAAAGAACATGTGCTCTGTGCGGCACAAGCCGATGCCGGTCGCGCCATACTCGCGCGCCCGCTCTGCGTCTCGCGGGTAGTCCGCGTTGGCCCAAACGCCCAATGTGCGAATCTCATCCGCCCATCCCAACAGTTTGAGAAGGTAAGGGTTCTTGATGTCAGGAACAAAGGTGTCCAGTTTGCCCAGGTAGACGACGCCGGTGGTGCCGTCAAGTGAAATCCAATCGCCTTCTTTGACGACCAGATCATCGCCGATACTCATCTGGCGCGAAACGAGATCGATCTCCAGTTCGCTGACGCCGACAACGGCCGGCTTGCCAAATTGGCGGGCAACCAAGGCGGCATGGCTTGTGCGGCCGCCGCGGCTGGTGAGAATGCCTTCGGCCGCCAGCATCCCGTGTACGTCATCCGGTTTTGTTTCCGGACGGACCATGATTACCTTCCGGCCCTCGTCTTTGGCCCACCGTTCGGCCGTGTCCGCGTCAAAAGCGATGACGCCGACCGCCGCGCCGGGAGAGACGTTCAGACCTGTGGCAATGACCTGCGCATTCTTGACCGCTTCCGAATCCAGCTGTGGGTGCAAGAAGAAATCGACCTGCTCGGGTCTCACGCGCTGGACAGCCTCTTTCTTGGTGATAAGCCCTTCTTCGACCATGTCCACGGCGATGCGCACTTCGGCCTGCGCCGTGCGTTTTCCGTCCCGTGTCTGCAGCAGATAGAGGGTGCCGCGATCAATCGTGAACTCCATATCCTGCATGTTGCGATAATGCTTTTCAAGTTTCTTAGAGATTTCCAGGAACTCGTCATAAATCACGGGCATCTCTTTTTTGAGGTCCGAGATGGGCTGCGTGATGCGAATACCGGCCACAACATCTTCGCCCTGGGCGTTCATGAGGAAGTCGCCTTCCAGCTCCGGTTCACCATTGGAGGCATTGCGCGACATGGCCACACCGGTGCCGGACATCTCGCCGATATTGCCGTAGGCCATCGCCTGCACATTGACGGCCGTCCCCAGATCGTGGGCGATACCGGCCGCATTGCGATAGTCAAAGGCTCGCTTGCCGTTCCACGACTTAAACACAGCTTCTGTCGCCAGACGCAGCTGTTCGTAAGGATCCTGCGGGAACTCAGAACGTGTGAAGGTCTGGTAAATCTCTTTGAAGCGGCGCGTGACCTTTTCCCAATCGTCTGCTGTCAGGTCGGCATCTGACTCGACGCCGGCGCCCCTCTTGCGGGCTTCGATAACCAATTCGAAAGCCTCGTCGGGAACGCCCATGACAACACTGCCGAACATTTGAATCAAGCGGCGATACAGGTCATAGACGAAGCGCGGGTCGTTGGTACGCTTGACCATCGCATCGGCAACTTCGTCATTCATGCCGATATTGAGCACAGTGTCCATCATGCCGGGCATTGAAAACTTGCCGCCGGAGCGGCAAGAAACCAACAACGGCTTATTCAGATCGCCAAAGATGCGACCGCGCTGCGCTTCAACGCCCTCAACGGCCTGCAGTTCCTGTTCCCACATACCGGGCGGGAATTTCTCGCCGGCGGCCAGGTAATCGTTGCAAGCTTCCGTCGTCACCGTAAAACCTGGGGGCACGGGTACACCAAGGCGTGTCATATCTGCCAGGTTCGCCCCTTTGCCACCAAGGAGTCCGCGAACGCTGTCCCAGTCGCCGGCATATTCCTCAGCTTCAGCTAGTTCAGTAAAGAGATAAACGTATTTCTTCGTTTCTTTTGATTCAGCCGTTCCGTTTCCGGTGTCGACGGCCTCTTCAGGTGTAGAGATTGATTCTGGTGACATATTGTCATCCTCCGTATAGTGTGGATTAGTCAATTCTAGGCTCCCGACCAATATTCCACTTATTGATCTTGCCACTCGATAAACAGCATTCGAGGCCAAGGCACGTGTCTGAAAACGCAAGATGCCTACAGCATCCATCAGTAACTGGATACCCTGACCTCAGAATATATCCGTCATAAGGTTGCACGGAAGAACCGTGTCCAATGAGACTATGCTCTTATCTTATAGACAATTCGCTGCTTCAGGCAGTGACAGATTGCACGTGAAATTGTGACAAAAGTCATTGCTTGTGCGGCAATTTCCTCAAAAACTGCGTCTTTTCCCCGTTTTGGGTTCATTTATGAATGGATGGCTGTGAATTTCCGCGCATCCCGCAAGATTCAGGGCAGCGAATTGTTGTTCCCCTGGAACACCGATATACTATGCTTTATGACCTTACGGATATTGTTGGTTGATGATCATGAAGTCGTTCGCCTTGGGATGAAGGTCCTCCTAGACAAACATCAAGGCTTTACTGTTGTTGCTGAGGCCGACTCCGAAGATGACGCTGTCGAGCAAGCGATTCAACATGAACCAGACATCATCTTGATGGATATCAGACTTGCCGGCGGCAGCGGGATCGAGGCATGCCACAAGATCAAGCAGCTCCTTCCCGACACCAAGGTGATCATGCTCACTTCTTTCGCTGAGGATGAATTGCTGTTCGCCGCAATTCGCGCAGGCGCCTCTGGCTATGTCTTGAAACAGGTCGGTGGCGGCGATCTCATCCGTGCTCTAGAGGCGACTGCTCGCGGGGAGTCGATGCTTGATCCCTCCTTAACGCAGCGTGTCTTTGTTGAAGTCAGACGCTCCATAGAAAAGGAAGAAGCGATAGCGTTTACGGATCTGACAGGGCAGGAAAGGCAGGTATTGGCCCTCATTGCTGCCGGAAAGACGAATCGCGAAATCGCCACGGAGCTTTATCTGAGCGAAGGGACAGTGCGCAACTACGTGAGCAGCATTCTCAGCAAGCTAAATGTTTCAAATCGCGCTGAGGCCGCCGCCTATGCGATCAAACACCATCTGCAGGATCATCTCTAGTTGATGGTAGACTTTCAGAGGAAACGGTCTACCCAACTCAGCGAAGATTATGCGCGCCGGATCCTATCCTCGGCGGCGGATCCTCGAATCTGGCAATGAAAGTAACTGAACAGACACCTGAAAAGATTCTCCAGTCGTTCAACGATGCTGCCCTGAAAATCGCCGGCGAGATTGACTCGCGAACAGTTTTGCAGGTCATCGTTGATACTGCGCGATCGTTGGTCAATGCCAAGTATGCGGCCTTGGGGGTCCCGGACAAGAACGGGCAGCTGAAACGGTTCATTCACAGTGGTATGGATCCACAAACGGCCGAAAGGATTCCCCATCTTCCACGTGGTCTTGGTTTGCTTGGGGCGCTGATTGGGGAAAAGGAGTCGATCCGTTTGCCCAAAATGGCCCGCGATCCCCGTTTCACAGGCTTTCCTCCAGGCCACCCGCGTATGACGAGTTTCCTCGGCGTGCCCATCATTCGTTCCGGAGAGGCGCTCGGCAACCTTTACCTAACGGAGAAGCAGGGCGCCGCTTCATTCAGCGAAGAAGACCAGAGATTGATTGAGATGCTTGCCGCGCACGCCGCTATCGCCATTCAAAATGCAAACCTGTATGAAGAAGTCGAACGGCTGGCTGTTCTCGAGGAACGAACGCGCATCGGCATGGACCTGCACGATGGCGTTATTCAGTCTATCTATGCTGTTGGACTCACCCTGGAATCGATCAGGTTGGCGATGCCGGAGGATTCGGAAGAATCGGGCCAGCTGCTTGATTCGGCGATTTCCGGCTTGAATGATGCCATACGTGACATCCGCAATTTCATTTTGGACCTGCGCCCCAGACGTTTCAGCGGCGATCTTAACCAGGGATTGGCGCGCCTCATGCGCGAGTTCCAGGCGAACACGATGATCCCGGCAACCATTACAACGGCCCAACACCTGGATGATTTGCCCCCGGAGGTTGCTCGCGCCGTTTTTCTGACTACGCAAGAGTCTCTGGCAAATGTCGCGCGACATGCGCGTGCTAAGAATGTCACTCTGACCCTGGTTCGTTCCGATTCCGCCGTGATGCTTGTCATCAAGGATGACGGGCAGGGATTTGATCCGTTGGATGATTCGCGCCAAGTCGGTCATGGGCTGGCCAATATGCAGGCGCGGGCTGATGGACTTGGGGGGCCTTCAAGCTCCGTTCCGCGCCAGGGGAAGGGGCTATGGTAAGTCTTCGCTTGCCCCTTCACGCCTCGCCCAATTAGCGGCTGCTTTCTTCCCACAGGCCGTCTTGGCGATCCGACAGGGGGCGCTGTCCTTCCGGCCCAGACTTACTGCCCTGTAGGCCTTCTTCCCCTCAATTTCGCGCCAGTGGATGACAGATGTCTTGACTTCGGATGACATTTGTCACTGAGATCTTTTCTACGTGCGTCGTATACTGGGGGCATGAATGAGCTTTCCGGAGTTGGAAAAGGGCCTTCCGGAGTCGATCAAGAAAATCCGGCCGCGAGTTTTGCGCCGCTGGATACGGCGATTCTGAACAGCAAGGCCTTGATCCGCGTCATGATCGTTGACGGGCATGACGCGGTTCGCCGTGCGCTGTGCATTCGCTTAAATGTGCCGGCACATTTTGATGTAGTCGGTGATGCGCCGACTCTGGAGAAGGCCGCTGACCTGGTTCGAGCTGTGCGACCTGATGTTATCGTGTTGGGTTTGCACCGGTCTTCTGAAGAGGAGATGAACGAGACGGTACGCTCGGTGTCATCTTTGGCCAATCGCGTCGCCGTTGTGATTGTGCTCGCTCCCTACGCGGATGCCCTTGAGCGTGAGAGACTGCTCAACGCGGGCGCCAAGCGCTATCTCCTGAAGCACATCAATTCCGACCAGCTGATCAAAGAGATAGAACTGTCAACCTCATGGTCGGCCGCCACTTGATACGCATCGATCAGGAAACCAGGAGCCTTCCCGCTTCATTCAACACGCGCGTCTTCTAGAAAATTGAATCGCGCCCGCTGCCGGACGAGGGCCGTCCTACATCTCTTTGCGCCGGCTGATTAACAGGCTGACCGCCAGAATCGTCATCACCAGGACGATGGCCGCGCTGTACAGACAGAACTGGCAGAAAGCGTGAATAACCAGCAGTTCCAATAATGTCAGCCCCAGTGTGAAGAAAAAGGCCAGACCAACCAGTCCGATCAGTATCTCCGGCAAGTACTCTTCAACTGTGCGCGACCAATTACCCAGCCAGACGGCCATGAAGATGGCCAGGTAGCCTATCAATCCTAGCAGAGCGACCGGGATGGGACCGATGGAGGAATATGGGGAGCCTGGGCCGCTCACCTGCCCACAGTCGAAAAGCTCGCTCACGCCGCAGGTGGTGAAGAGTACTCCGTTGTGGTAGAGCAGCAAATAGTAGGCTAGTAGGATTCCCGGTATGGCCAGAAGCTGGATGACGAGCGCCTGCCAATTCTTTGGAAGATTCATGCGCTATGAATTCAGCGCTTCCAGGAAGCGTCGTTCAAACTCGGCCAGCGGTACATTGCCGCGTAGAATTTCGTCATTAATGAAGAAGGTGGGGGTCGCATTCACACGCGCCGCCGTTGCTGCTTGCTGATTGCGGTTCACCGTACTGTTATACCGCCCCTCTTCAAGGCACTGCGTAAAGCTTTCGATGTCAAGACCCACTTCTTCACCCGCGGCCAGGAATCCCGTCCGCAGGATGCTGTTCTCTGGCGGCTGCTGTGCGAACAGCGCATCGGTAAACTCGAAATATCTGGCCTGCTCGTTGGCGCACATGGCCGCATTGGCCGCCGGAACCGTTTCCGGCCGCAGCGCGAAGGGTAGGAAGATCCAGCGCACGGACCCGCTGTTCACAAAGCGTTCCATAATCTCCGGCGCTTTTGTCAGATGAAAATCGCGACAGTGCCCACAGCCGAAATCTGAGACTTCAACCAAGGTAACCGGCGCATCGGCTTCACCATAGCTGATACAGTTGCCGTCAGCGGCGTCGCAAAACGCCGCGAGCGATTGTGTTTCCGGTTCCCTGAGAGCGAGATAAAGGAGGGCAAACAGTCCGATCACGCCCACGACCGCTATCCCGCCAATAAGTAACCAGTTAGTGTCCCGGCTTGCTTGTGATTTCTTACTGCGTCTAACTTTCTTTGCCATGTTTCCATTCCAGACTTGACCGGCAACCTGTGCAGACGGCTTACCATTGTCCACACTCGTGGCCAGTCAAGCTTCTTAGTTTGAGGACTATCTAATTCAGTTGATACCTTTTATACTTAGGTACAGGGCTGAAGAGTTTATCATGCTGCCGCGTGAAGGCAATTCTTCTAACAAGAAAATCTTACATTTTTAGATAAATGTCATCTTTCAAGCATGACATTCGCCACAATACACGTGGACTATTTTGCTTTAAGATTATAGTACAGGATCAGATCTTAGAGATCATCTGCATGGAAAAGAGGCCAGATCGTGTTCGTCTGCTAATGAACCATCCCTCGCCCATGTTTATGGATTGGCCAGGAGACGCCTATGTTGACAGTGAACGATTTGATGACGTCGATCCCCTATACCGTCTCCTCTGACACATCACTACGCCACGTGATCGAGGTGATGAAGACTGAAGGATGCCGCCAACTCCCAGTGTTGGAAAACGGTAGTATCGTCGGCATCATCACGGATCGCGATATTCGCCTGGTTATGAATTCTCCCATGGTGCTCCACGAGCATTGGCAGGATGAGGAACTGATCGACGGCGTGAGTGCGGGAAGCTGTATGACCACCAATCCACTCACAGTTGGACCGGATACGCCCGCGTATGAAGCAGCCCGCATGCTCAGTCTCTATAAGTTTGGCGCTTTGCCCGTGGTTGACGAGGGCGTTCTGGTGGGCATCATTACCGTGACGGATATTCTCGAAAATTTTGCTGCCGGACAGGTCGAAGACGTCGTCGATTTCCGTGACGAAGTTGCCTGAAACGGGGAATTCCTTGTTCTTGTTTTTTAACGTTAGATAGGAGCCGAATGATGTTGTCAAAGATTCTGGTGCCGCTTGATGGGTCCGCGCTCGCTGAACGGGCGCTCAGCCTGGGTATGGAGATCGCCGAGGGAATCGATGCCCAGCTGGTGCTGTTCCGCGTCATCCCCTATTTCACCATACTGGTCGCCGATCCGCTGCTCTACGAAGAGATGAACCGCATGGGTGAGGATGAGGCACACGCCTATCTTCGACGTCTGCGCAGCGACATGGTTGGCGATATTCCGGCTGATATTGCCTGCGAAGTCGGTTCAGCTGCGGAGGCCATCCTGCAGTATGCGCAGGCCAATGAAGTTGGTTTGATCGTCATGTCCAGCCACGGCCGTTCCGGTCTCAATCGCTGGGTCTATGGCAGTGTCGCCGAGCGAGTCTTGAGCAAAGCGCCGTGCCCCGTCTTGATTACCAACGCGCGCCAGGAGGCATGGCAGCCGGAGATAAAGAAGCTGCTGGTTCCCCTCGATGGCTCCGCGCTTGCCGAAGAGGCGCTCGTTCCGGCGGCGGAAATGGTGCAGGCGTTGGATGCGCAGCTGCATTTGCTGCGGGTGACTCCTTCTGAGCACAGCCGCTTCGAGACCGCCTCAATGGCCGACGTGTTTTCTGATATTGAGCTGAATGAGGTTGAAGAGGCCGAAGCGTATCTCGAAGAGAAGGCCGCCGCCTTTGATGGGGCCGATGTCCACCTGGCAGCCACCGTAAGCGACGGTTCAGTCGCCGAGACGATCGTCAACTATGCGGAAGCGCATGATATCGATTTGATTGTCATGTCCAGCCACGGCCGTACCGGTCTGCAGAAGTGGGTTTACGGCAGCGTCGCCGAAAAAGTGCTGCGCAGCGCCTGCTGTGCTACATTAATCGTCAGAAACAAGTAGAGTTGTTTGGAGACGATTAGCAGATGGAACGCTTTCTGATTATTGCAGGGTCGATTGTCATGTTCCTGGGCGTTGGCGCCGGCGCATTTGGCGCGCATGCCCTAAGCGGTTACTTTTCCACCTATCCGCAGCTGGAAGGGACGTTTGACACGGCCGTTCGTTATCAAATGATCCACGGCATAGCGCTTTTTCTGACCGCATGGGTTGGAGTCCGCTATGGCATGACAGTGGCCTCTTGGGCCGGCTACCTCTTCCTCTTGGGTATCCTGCTCTTTTCAGGCAGCCTCTATCTGCTCGTCCTGACGCGCATGTCGTGGCTGGGAGCGATAACGCCCTTGGGCGGCGTCGCCTTTCTAGCTAGTTGGGCGCTGCTTGCGTTGAGCGCATGGCGCGCGAGCCCGTAGCAGGCGGCATCTTCGCCTGTTTGTCCCTGAAATGCCGCGTCCTGGCTAGCTAGGGAGCTATGATACTTACCCCAGATCTCCTCCTGTCCGCCTACACACAGGGCATCTTTCCCATGGCGGGCGAAGATAACAAAATCCTCTGGTACGATCCTGATCCACGCGCTATCCTTCCTCTCCATGTCTTTCACGTGCCCAGATCCCTAAAGAGGGTCCTCAGGAGCGGCGACTTTGAAATACGACGTGATTTCGCCTTTGACGAGGTTATCAGGGCTTGTGCAGAGCCTGCGCCCGGGCGCGAAGAGACATGGATAAGCGCGGAACTAATAGAGGCTTACGAACAGCTTTTTCGGCTCGGGTTCGCCCACAGCGTTGAAACGTGGCAAGAAGGGCGGCTGGTTGGCGGGCTTTATGGCGTGGCCATCAACGGGCTGTTTGCCGGAGAAAGCATGTTCAGCAGAACAGTCGACGCAAGCAAAGTGGCCCTGGTCCATTTGGTCAGCCATCTGCGCCAGCGCGGGTACCTGCTGCTAGATATCCAGTTCTTGACTGAGCATCTGGAACGGTTTGGTGCGGTGGAGGTGTCGCGCCAGACTTATCAAGGCGCGCTTGCAGCAGCGCTCAAGCAACCTGCGCGGTTCTAGCCAGGTGATTTTGATAACTTTCAATAGGATGGAGAACCGGGGAAATGAAGGAATCTCTCAAACCGCTTGATCTCGACGAAGTTCGCTTCTTCAGCGGCAGGTCCAATATGCCGCTGGCGCGCAAGATCGCCGACAGCCTTGACATACCGATGGCTGAAACACACATATCACGATTCAGTAACGACAATCTATTTGTTCAGCTGGGTGCGAGCGTTCGTGGCCGTATCGTCTATATCGTGCAGTCCCTGGTTCCGCCGGTGAGCGACCATCTCGTGGAGCTGTTGATGATGCTCGACATTGCCAAGAGCGCCGCCGCTCGCGAAGTGCATGCCATCATCCCCTACTTTTCCTACGCAAGATCGGACAAAAAAGATGCGCCCCGGATTTCGATTGCCGCGCGTCTCATGTCGGACCTGCTGGTCGCGTCGGGCGCCTCACACATCATGACGATGCAGCTGCATTCACCCCAGGTGCATGGCTTCTTCAGCATTCCTGCCGATCCCTTGACCGCCCGCGGTCTGTTTGCCAATCATTTCTTGCCCCGCCGCTATACGGCCGAAGATACAGTCGTTGTCGCACCCGATGTGGGGGGAGCGAAATCGTCGGCTCGCCTGGCGCAGATGCTTGGCCTTCCCGTCGCCGCCGCCAACAAGACGCGCATATCTGACTCCGAGGTCGAGGTGGGTGGTTTGATAGGTCGCCAGGTCAAAGGCTTTCGCCGGGCAATCGTGCATGATGACGAAATCGCCACGGGCGGTACCGTGATCGAGCTGTGTAATCTGCTTGTTCAGCAGGACATAGAAGAAATCGCCCTGGTCTGTTCTCACGGCCTCTTTCTGGGCGACGCGCTGCAGCGCATCGCCAAGATCCCACAGGTAACCGAAATAGTGACGACGGACACGGTTCCCCGCAAGGCGCAGGATGTGCCTGAGAACATGGTTGTTTTAAGCACCGCGCCGGTGTTTGCCGGGGCAATTCGCCAGAACTATTTCAGGCGTTCCATCGGCGAACTCTTCGATTTCGGTCACGGTGCCGATGAAGATTAACTTACCTTATGCGGGTGACTTGAAAGCGCCCCCTGGACAGGATAGATGAAAATCGGCATGGTGACGGCCGTTTACAAACCCGTGATCAACGGCGTGACGCACATGATCTCGCTTTACAAGCAAAACCTGGAGCGCCTGGGCCATGAGGTTGTGGTTTTTACCCTGGGCGACCCTGATCCGCAGGGCGATGAGCCAGGCGTCATACGCTCTCCGGCGATCCCGATTGGCGATCAAGGGTACCAACTGGGTGTGCGCTACACGCGCGAAGTGCGCGATCTGGCGCGCGACATGGACATACTCCACTGTCACCATCTCGTCTTCGGCGTCGATTTCGCGCATCGCTACGGATCTTGCCCCATCGTCCTCACAAACCATACGCGCCACGATCTCTACACCAGCGCCTACCTGCCCCTGCCGCAGGGGGCAGCAGATGTATTGGTGCGCCAAGTTTGGCCCGAATATGCGAGCATGGCGGATGCCGTCATCGCTCCCAGCGCCACCGTCCGCGATGTGATGGTCGACTTCGGTATTTCTCAGCCCATCGAAGTGATACCCAATGGTGTCGACCTTGAGCTTTTCCTCGAGGCATCTTCGCCGCTGAGCAGGCGTGATCTTGGCATTCCCGCGGAGGCGCGGTTAGCGATCTATACGGGCCGTCTTTCAGCGGAAAAAAACCTGGCGACTTTGCTCGATCAGTTCGCCGTGGCGGTGGACATCCTTCCCGATCTGCATCTGCTGCTTGTTGGGCAGGGGTCAGCCAGGGAGGATCTCCATTTCCAGGCGCGCAAATTGGGCATTGACGATCACGTTCACTTCTATGGCTCTGCCGGCTATCAGGAGATGCCCGCTGTCCTGTCCACGGCTGACTTCTACGTGACCGCTTCCGTCAGCGAAGTGCACCCTTTGGCCGTTATTGAGGCGATGGCGACCGGACTGCCTATCGCCGCTTCACGTTCCCCTGGGATCGTCGATTCGGTGGAGCACGGCGTTTCCGGTTTTCTCGCTGCCGCGCCGGAAACCGGGCTGGGGGCCGCGATCGTTGCCCTGGCCATCAACCCGCTCCTGGCCGAGCAAATGGGCGAAGCGGCCCGTGCGGCCAGCAAGCGATATGATATTCACCATACCGTCGATGAGACGCTGGAGCTCTATGAGCGCCTGCGCCGGGAACGACCTGATCTGCGGCGCGGCATCAAACATGGACGGTGGTACCGGCCCGCCAGCCGTATCAAGCCGCGCTTGGACAGTATCATGAGAAGGCTTCGTTTAGAGGAGGATGACCTCGAGTTTCTGGAGAGGCAGCCCGACGATGAGTGATCCGCAAACAGAAAGTGGCGATCGCCGCCGCCTGCTACTTGGCCGTTGGGGCGAAGAGTTGGCCGCCGCCCATCTCGAATCCGCGGGGTACCGTATCCTCGCCCGTAACTGGCGTACACGGCGCGGTGAAGTGGACATCATCGCCGAAGATGGAGAGGTGATCGCTTTTGTCGAAGTCAAGACAAGAAAAGGGCGGGCGTATGGCCTGCCGGAGGAAGCATTGACGCGCAGGAAAGCGGATCGCCTCCAAAACTTGGCCCAACAGTATATGATGGAACACGAGCTGCATGACCACGATTGGCGTATTGATCTCGTCGCCGTGGAACTCGACAGCCAGGGCATGCTGCTGCGCTGCGAACACGTCCCCAACGCGGTTCTTGGCTGGTGAGGCTCGGTTCGGACTGCCCGCCGCAGCCGCCCCGCCGCGGCAGTCCAATCTCATGGTGATTGCGTATGCCCGCTGAAACGCCCCATGCCAAAGACAACCTGCTGGTCATTGTCGGCCCAACGGCCGTCGGCAAAACAGCGTTATCGCTGAAGCTGGCCGGCTTGTTCAATGGCGAGATCATTTCCGCCGACTCGCGGTTGTTCTATCTGGGCATGGACATCGGCACGGCGAAGCCGAGCAGGATCGAACGTGCCGCCGTGCCTCACCATCTGATCGATATCTGCCGGCCGAACCAGACGCTGACTCTCGGCCAATATCAAAGGCTTGCCTTCCAGACCATCGCTGACGTCCAGGCGCGTGGACGGCTGCCCATCCTCGTCGGCGGCACGGGGCAGTATGTCATGGCCGTCGTAGAAGGTTGGGGCATACCCGAAGTGGCGCCGCGGCCCCACCTTCGCCGGCAGTTGGGACTTCTGGGCATGGAGGAGCTCGCCCGCTGGCTGCGCGTGCTGGACCCGGCTGCCGCCGAGCGCATCGACGTGCGCAACCTGCGTCGCGTCATACGGGCCCTGGAAGTGATTCTCGTCAGCGGCAAGCCGATCACGGAACTCCAGCGGAAGACGCCGCCGCCATACAACATACAGATGATCGGTCTCATTCGTGATCGCGCATCGCTTTACGAGCGCATCGATCGCCGCGTGGACGCGATGCTGGCAGAGGGGCTCGTCAGAGAGGTCTCGAATATGCAGGCTGAAGGGTACGGGGCAGAGCTTCCAGCCATGAGCGGGTTAGGGTATCGTCAGATTATGGCCCATCTGCGCGGCGAGATGGATCTGCCGGAAGCGACCGAGCGTATCAAGTTTGAAACCCATCGTTTCGCCCGCCAGCAGGCGACCTGGTTTCGCCAGGACGATGCGCGTATTCGCTGGTTCGATGTGCAAGAAGGGGAGCAATCTGCGGCCATAGAGTCCGCTGTGCGCTCATGGCTGTCTGCCTAGTAAGCGCCACGTGTTACCCTCTTAGAGGTTAACGAGCACCCGGCGGAAAGCGGCCGCGACCTGCTAGAATTACATTATGTCTCTTCAACCAACTTTCATGGTGGGCAGCGTGCCCATCTACGGCGACACTGCCCTGGCGCCGATGGCCGGCTATTCCGACGTGCCCTATCGGGCATTGTGCCGCGCTTATGGGTCGGCCATGAACTACACCGAATTCGTTCCGGTCGAGGGGCTGCTTGGCAAGAAACGTGATAATCGATTCTGGCGGCGCCTGGACAAAAAAGAAGATGAGACGCCCGTCGTCTTCCAGATATTCGGCAATGACGCGCAGAGGATTCTCGACGCCGCCCTGCGCATTCAGGAATTGGCGCCGGACATCATAGACATTAACATGGGTTGTTCAACACGCCGTGTGAGCGGCCGCGGAGCCGGTGTGGGCATGATGCCCCAACCGCAGCTGGTCGCCGAGACTTTTCGCTTGTTATCTGCCAATCTGGAAGTGCCCGTAAGCGGCAAGATCCGCTTGGGGTGGGACGAAGAGCAGCGTAATTTCGCCGAGATCGCCAGAATTATGGAAGAGAACGGCGCCGCCCTCATCGCCATGCATGCGCGAACGAAAACGCAGAAATATGGCGGCCAGGCGGATTGGGACGCGATAGGCGAACTGCGCAGCCAGGTCTCCGTGCCTGTCTTGGGCAACGGTGACGTGCGCGCGCCGGAAGATATTCAGCGCCTGAAAGAGCGAACCGGCTGTGACGGCGTGCTGATTGGACGCGCCGCTGTCGGCAATCCCTGGATCTTTTCCGGCAGGAAAAAGGAGACGTTAGGGGCACCCGAGATCTTGCACGGTGTGCGTCTGCATGCGCGAGAAATGGTTTCTTATTATGGTGAACGCTACGGTCTGACGCTTTTTCGAAAACATCTGAAACAGTATCTTGCCGGACTGCCGCAGGCGCAACTGCTGCTGCCCGATCTGCTGCACTGCACAGATCTGGACCATCTCTACGCGCTTCTCGATCAGATTGGGGAACCGCTTCAAGAAAGCTTCTGAATCAGCCGGCTGATCTCGCCTTCGAAAGCGGCATCACCGGCCGGCTGCAGCGCATAGCGCGCCACAATGGCCGCCCGCGCCTGCACGTAGGCGTGCATCAATTGGCGCAGCGCTTCGCCTGTTAGTCGCGTATCTTCTCCGCGATACGTGACATTGAGCAGGGCTTGATGCGCAGCGTCCTCGGCGGGGAGGGCATGCAGGAGGGTGGGTAGGGTGAAGGCGAGCATTTGCAAATAGATGGGAAAGGGCTTGTCCGCATCCCCCCTGGCCAGCAGGCGCAGCGTATCCCAAAACATTACCCAAAAACGTTGATCGATGGCCACCATCTCGGCCCTGTCCACCATCGCCTGTGGTTTGCTCAGGCGGGCGCATTCTGCCTGGTACGCTTCTGCCCACCCATCTGTGTCTTTTAAGACGCGTATCTGTGCGTCCCAGGGGTTGGGCAAGAGTTCGCCGCTGGCCTCGTACCGGAAATCTATCTTGCTGCCGTTTGCCAGCAGAGCGATGTAGAAATAAGGGCGCACATGCTGTGCTGTGAACGCTTTCATTGGCACGTAGGGCATGACTGATCGCGCGAACTCGGCGCGCCTTGGCCACGCGTGGTCCCGCGCTGCGCTGCCGGCGAAGATAAGGGCCAGATCGAGATCGGCGTACGCATCGGCCGTTTGGCGGCCAAATGATCCGGAGAGGAAACAGGCGATTATGGTTGGCTCGCTGAGAACTCTGCGCTGCAGACGGCCGATGACCCGCTCTTGTTCAAACATGATGACCCCTGACCTGTCTCCAGGCGGCCGCCGGCCGCTAGACGAAACAGCCGATCAAAGACAAGACGAAAACCGAGGACAGTCCGAGCGCCAAGCCAGCGATAATCTGGGCCAGCGTATGGCGCTTCAGAAAGAGGCGGACGATGATGACCATGGCCACGAACGGCAGCACGAGCAAGCTGGCCGCCCAGCCGAAGACGAGGCCGACGATGGCCCAGGCCGCGGCGACGGCCGTCGCATGAAAACTGATCAACCAAAACGAATTGATCAGCGCCAACACGCTCAAGGCAACGACATTGAAGATGCCTAGACAGCGCAGCAGAGGCGGCCCGTCCGCCAGCGTGACGATTAATAGAAAGAAAAGCGCGCAGCCGACAGCCACCAGATAGGGCAGATTGCGTTCACCGGTATCGCTCATGTGCAGTTCCGCGATGCGCCCGGTGGAGAGCAGATACAAGACAAACAGAATGGGCAGCAATGACACGAACAGCCCATAAACCGCGGCCCAAGCCAGCGCTTCCCTGACCGGCAAAGAATAGAGTGAAAGCAAGAGGCCCATGACGGCGAATATCACCGGCGGGCTAACGATGTTGGAAAAGAGTCGGGCGGCGCGCGTTAATCCTGTGCGATCGCTGGCGTGCCAATCTCGCGGGGCTGTCATACACTCAGTCCAAGGAAAAAAGCAGGGAGAAGCAGCTCTTCGCCGTGCCTCTCCCGGCTTGGGTTCACTTGCCTATCAGGTTCCTTCTTCCCAGGAGTTGAGATAGGCAACCTGTTCTTCAGTCAAGCTGTCGATGTTGATGCCCAACGATTCAAGCTTGATCCGCGCGATTTCTTGATCAAGCGTCTCGGGGATCACATAGACCTTATTTTCCAATTCGCCCTTGTTATCGACGAGGTACTTCGCCGCCATCGCCTGGCCGGCAAAGCTCATGTCCATAACGGCCGCGGGGTGACCTTCGGCCGCAGCCAGATTGATCAGGCGACCCTCTCCCAAGAGGTTGAGGCGGCGACCATCTTCAAGCGTGAACTGCTCAACAAACGGCCGTACGCGCTTCGGTTCAACAACGGCCATTTCATACAGCGCAGGCTTGTTGATCTCCACATCAAAGTGACCGGAATTGGCCAGCAGCGCGCCATCTTTCATCAGCTTCGAAATGATGCTTGTCGAATACGTGGATATCACCGGTCGCGCTGACAAAGATATCGCCGATCGGCGCCGCTTCCATCATGGGCATGACGCGATACCCTTCCATTACCGCTTCCAGCGCCTTCAGGGGATCGACCTCGGTGACAATGACGTTCGCACCCAGCCCGCGCGCGCGCATGGCAATACCGCGGCTGCACCAACCATAACCGGCAACAACCACATTGCGCCCGGCAATGAGGAAGTTGGTCGCGCGGATGATACCGTCCATCGTCGATTGGCCCGTCCCATAGCGATTGTCGAACAGATACTTCGTCAGTGCGTCATTGACAGCCATCATCGGGAACTGCAGCGCGCCATCATTGGCCATCGCCCGCAAACGAACGATGCCGGTGGTCGTCTCTTCCGTTCCCCCGAGCATGTCGGGAATAAGCTCCCGCCGCTCTTTGTGAATCGTGCTCACCAGGTCCGCTCCGTCATCCATAACGATATGCGGCTTGGTGTCCAGAATCGCATGCAGATGCTTGTGGTAGGTTTCATTATCTTCCCCCTTAATGGCAAAGACGGGGATTTCATAATGAGTGACAAGAGAAGCGGCCACGTCATCCTGCGTGCTCAGCGGGTTGCTGGCGGAAAGGGCGACATCTGCGCCGCCCGCCTGCAATGCGACCATCAAATTGGCGGTTTCCGTCGTGACGTGCATCGTTGCCCCGATGCGCAGCCCGGCAAATGGACGGTCCGCCGCAAAACGTTCGCGTATTCCTTCGAGTACGGCCATTTCCTGATGGGCCCAGTCGATACGCAGGCGCCCACCAGGGGCCAAGTCCGGATTCTTTATATCGTATTCCATTTCAGTTTGTTCTCCTTAAGTTCGTAACAGGCACGAACGATATCTTTGCTGCGCCCGCCTATCAATAAAGTTGTTTTGTTGTTGATTCTAGCGCAGTAGGTCGTCTAATGCCCCGTCATCGTCGAAATGCCGGCGATACCGTTCCAGGAACTGCTCTCTCGTGAAGGAATGGCCCTGTGTGCCCAGATTTTCTAAGACATAGGTCGAGGCCAGCGCACCCATGCGACCGGCGACCGGCCAAGGGACGCCCAGCTCGATCCCGCGCAGCAGCCCACCGCGGAAGGCATCGCCTGCGCCGGTTGGCTCGACCATAGTCTGCGGCGGAACAGCTGGGATGTGCCAGCTCTCACCGTCCATGGTCAACTGTGAGCCTGCTGCCCCTGATGTTACCAGAAGACCGCCCGCGAGTTCGAGAATCTCATCGCTGGTCAATCCGGTCCGTTCCTGAATGAGGTGAAACTCATAGGTATTCACCGCCAGCAGAAAACAACCGTTGAGCCCTTCGTACAGCTCTTCTCCGCTCAAGCGAATCGTTTGCTGGCTGGGATCATAGATATAGGGGATGCCCAGCTCTTTGCACTCACGAATATACGACTGCATGGCCACAGGATCGTTGGGGGAAATGATGGTCAAGTCAGTGTCCGGGGCATATTCCGCAAAAGTGAGCGTATTGGCTTTGGCCATGGCCCCGGTATAGAAGCTGGCAATCTGATTCTGATCGAGATCCGTTGTAACAAAAAATGAAGCGGTGAATAGGTCGTCGATGTCCACGATTGCCGACGTGTCGATCCCTTGTGCCGCCAGCCAGGCCCGATACTCGCTGAAATCTTGACCTGCCGTGGCCATGATCGCCGGCCGGCCACCCAGCAGCGCCATCGAATAGGCGATATTGGGGGCAACCCCACCCCGTTTCTTGTCCATGCTGTCCACCAGGAAGCTGAGACTGATATTCTCCACCTGGTCAGCCACGATCACTTCCGAAAAATGACCGGGGAAGGACATCAAGTAGTCATAGGCAATAGAACCGGTGATCACAAATTTCTTCATACGATGCCGCCAGCTTAAACTTTCCTACTATCAAACCTATGCAGTATACGGCGCGCCAATTACGTTTTGCCTTACGAACCGGGATCCGCTTGTTTATGACCGGCCGTTGATGCCGCCGCGGCTGCCGCCGGCTTCAGCACAGGCGTCACGCCCAAACGATCGCGGAGCATGACCATCAATGCGCGCAGCCCATCGACCGTGGTGATCTTTTTCCCCTCGGCATAGGTGCGGGGATCATAGCTGATCGGTATTTCCAGGATTTCGTGTCCCGACAGCAGAATCTTGTCCGGCATCTCGAAATCTAGATTGAAGTCCGTCGTGGTTAGATTCAAGGAGTGGATGACATCGGCGCGCACCATCTTTGTGGCCGTGGCCACATCGGTCAGATTGCCGCCGAAGAGAACGTTGGTCATCGCCGTCAGCAGGCGCACGCCTAGATAGGCGCGTGCGTACTCGTACTTGACATTTCCGCCGAGAACCCGTGAACCAAAGATGGCGGCCGCATTCGTTTCATCCACTTTGCGGCAGAACTTCACGTGCTCCGCCGGGTCATATTCCGCGTCCGCATCCTGAATGATCATGTAGTCTCCCGACATATTGGCGATACCCGTGCGGATCGACATCCCTTTGCCCATGTTCTGTTCATGGAAGAAGGTCCTGATTTCGGGACTGTCAATCTTTTCCAGGATCTCGCGCGTGCCGTCGGTGGAGAAGTTATCAATGACCAGGATCTCGCGCGTCCAATCCGCGCCCAAATCGACCTGCTGGGTCCGTTCAATGATGTCAGAGATCGTCTTCTGTTCGTTATAGCAGCAGATAATGACGGAGAGTTTTCGCATAAATATCGGGAAATCTAGAGCTGCTCAAAAAAGGCCGTGAACTGTTCGACCATGTAATCGAGACGCGCTTTGTCTAAACCAGGATAGACGCCAACGAAGAAGCCGCCTTCCATAATCTGGTCGGAGACGGGGAGGTCGCCGATTCTGCGATGAGGGATATCTCGATAGGCAGGCTGGCGCAGAATGTTGCCGGCGAATATGAGGCGTGTCTGCACTTTGTTCTGCTCCAAGTAGCGCGTCAGCTCATGGCGCAAGAACGGCGCTTCTTCCCGAACATAGAGTGGGAAGGCGAACCAGGAGGGATCCGCTTTCTCATGCCAAGTGGGTCGCTGCAGGTACTTATCAAATTGACCCATTCTCTCGTAGAGATAATTGAAGTTCTCTTTGCGGCTTTCAATAAAGCCGGGCAGTTTCTGCAGCTGCGCCAGCCCCATTGCCGCTTGCGGGTCAGTGATCTTCAGGTTGTAGCCGATCTCTGAATAGTAGTAGCGGTGGTCATAGCAGCCGCGAATACCAGGCACTTCGCGATCAAAGCGAATGCCGCATTTGCCGTCTACGGGATTGTCATAGCCGCACCAGCAGTCACGACCCCAGTCGCGGACGGCGCGGGCGATCTTGGCCAGTTTCGGGCGGTCGGTAAAAACAACGCCTCCTTCACCCAGGGTGATATGGTGCGCCGGATAGAAACTGATCGTGGCCATATCGCCAAACGTGCCCACCAGCTTGCCGTCCCATCTCGAACCGAGCGCATCGCACGAGTCTTCAATGAGGAACAAATCATGCTGCTTGACGAAGGCCATGATCGCATCCATATTCGCCGGATTACCAAGCGTGTGGGCAAACGTTATCGCTCTTGTCTTCGGAGAAAGGGCGCTTTCCAGCTGCGAAACATCGAGATTGAAATCCTGGAGAAGGCTGTCAATGAAGACGGGGACCAGCCCGTTCTGTAAAATGGGATTGACAGTTGTCGGAAAGCTGGCCGCGGGGACGATCACTTCATCTCCCGGCCGCAGGCGGTTCTCCAGCTTCTGCGATGTGAGTGTCGTCATCGCCACCAGATTGGCTGATGATCCGGAATTGACGGGGATCACCTCGCGCACACCTAGGAATCTTCCCAACTCCTCTTCGAACTGTTCCGCATAAGGTCCGGCCGTCAGCCAAAAATCGAGGACGGCGCTGACCATATTCTGCATCTCCTGTTCGTCAAACACACGGCCGGCATAGTGAACCGCCGTTTCCCCTGCCTTGAACGGCCGTGTTCTGTGAACTTCTTGGTAGTATTCAGCAACCTGCGCCAGGATCGACTGGCGCAGTTCTTCAGAGTCTTTCATCTTCCTGGTTACCCGGTATTCGTGGCCGTAGAGCGTTTCTCTCCGCCAAAAATCGACTAAGGATTATAACACAGCCGGGTCCGTTACCAAGTTGCGGGGCGACTATCGCCCAACGTTTAGCTGGCGCTTATGCGCCTTTTTGGCAAGCGCCGAAGAACTAGGGATAGGGATAGGGCTGCGGCGTCCTTGTTGGTGTGGGCGTCGCTGTGGCCGTGGCCGTGGCCGTGGCTGTGGCCGTGGCCGTTGGCGAAGAGGTGGCGGCCGGCGATACAACCTGGGCGGGATAAGGGGATTCGCTGGTAGCTGTTGCCTCCGGTGGTTCAGGTGTTGCGCTAGGTGTCGTCGTGGCCGTCGCGCTGGGCGTCGCTGTCACCGTCGCCGTCGCTTCGGCTGTGGCTGTTGGGCTGTTCACCGGCCGCGGCGTGCTGCTCGGCGCCGGCGTAGATGTTTTCGCCGGCACGGTGCTCGTCGCCGTATTCAAGGGCCAAACTGGGCGCGTTGGCGTTGCCTTGCTTCCCGGCCAGCCGGGAGGAGCAGGTTTGGGCCAGTAGGAAGGCGCCGGGACGGGAAGATACAAGCGCTGGCCCGCGTCTAAGTCCCCGCTCTTCATGCAGTTGGCATGCATGATCATCATTGCTGTCGTATGGTACTGTTTTGCCAGGCCGTACACTGTATCTCCCCGTTTCACGATATAGAGAAACCAGCCGGCGGGAATTGGGCAGGAGCCGGCGGCCATCTGCCTGGTTGGGGCCATATGCGGCCGTGAAGCCGGCATCGTTGCCGTACTCTCTCCTGCCGGCGCTGTCCCCGCTTCACTGACCGATTCCGTCGCCGTGCTTACCGCTGTCCCTTCCGGCTGGGGGATGAACAGCACCTGACCGGCCGTGATCGATTCTTCCGCCAAACAGTTGGCAAGCGCCAGGAGGGTGTTGCCAATTGCCAGGCGGTCCGCCAGGGAATCGAGCGTCTCGCCTTCCTGGACCGTGTAGGGTCCCCAGCTTGGCGGCGTCACCGCGCAGGTCGGACTTAGCACGGGGCCGGCGGTTGACTCTCCTGCCGGTTCCCCAGGCGTCGGCCCGGCGGCCGCCGGCGTCGCCTGCGCCGTCCCCGTTTGCGCATCCTCCCCAATGATCACGACGACGGTCAAATCACCCGCCGCCACTGTCCCCTCAAGATCAACGGCCGGCAGCGTCGCCTGCGGCAGCAGGGTTCTTCTCTGTAGGGTATCAAGCTGGGTTAAGAGGAGGGCAACACCGACGGCGACGGCGATTCCCAGGGCGATGAGCAGGAATATGATCCAGGCGGGGAGAGCTCTTTCGTTGTCCATTACGCCGCGCTATCGCTGCTCACGTCCGCTTCCTGTTCCCTGATCTGCTGCCCTGTTTCACCACCGTCCGCCGTCTGGAGGTACTCGTTGGGTGCGGCCTGGACCGCACGCAGTGCGGCCGCCAAATAGCGCGCCTGCTTCTGCGCCGCCGCCGCATTCGCCTCCGCGTGGCGCCGTTTCTGTTCCGCTTCCTGAAGATCGGCGCGCGCCTGATCCAGGTCATGCTCCAGATCCTGCAGGCGGGCTCTATCCATGACGATTGCCGCCGGCACGGATGCCATCACCGGCTGCAAGGGTGGTTCCGGCTCCGGCCCTGTCGTACGTGGCGGCGTTTGGCTGTTGGTCAGGGCCTGCGCCACGAACTGCGCCACGCCGGGCACCAGGCTCACTTTCTCATCGATCAGGTGGTCGCCGTTGCCGGGCAGGGGCAGCACGAGCAGGCCGATCGCCTGTCCATTTGAGGTCAGCGGATAGAACAGCAGAGTTTTCGCCGGTTCCAGATCGGAGGCATCGAAAAAGGCGTAGAGCTGTCGCGAACCGAGACCATCTCGATAGAGGACGGTCGATCCGGACTGTTTCAGGGCTGCCGCCAACGCCGCCTGGTCGGCGAGATTCACCTGCCACTCTTGGATTTCGCCCGGCCCCCGATTGGAGAGGAGATAATAGAAGACAATCCGCTGCGCGTCATCTGCGTCAAGCAAACCGATAGCCGAAAACGAGGTGTCAAACAGCTTGTTCGTCAACTGCAGGGAATAGGCCAGCCTGTGCTGCGGCTGCGGCGTGGCGATCACCTGTGCCGCCTGCGCCAGCGAAACCCCGAACTTGTCCACAGATTCTTGCAGTTTTGATTCACTTTCCAGCAGGGGCGTCATCGCGTACAGATAGGCAAAAACAGCCCATAGGGGGATGGCGATTAGATTCCCCAGACGTATCCAATAGGCAACATTCGTATTCGTCGGTATGAACTCGGGGTAGTTCCAGAGGTGAATAATGTGAAACAGAAGCAGGACGGAGAGGATGATTGGTGGCAGGGCGCCCAGCGCACGCCCCTTGAAGACCAGGTAGAGTAAACCCGCTGCTAAAATGGCGATCTCCACTAGGCTCCATATGGTCGCCTGCATCGTTCCGTGAAATGCGGTTTCGCCGCCGGCGATCGCCGCTTGCCATTCTTGCGCGAAGAAAATATACATCACGGCCGTGAGAATGAGCCCGGTGACCAAGAGGATGTCCAGCAGGCGCGGGTGCTGCTCTGGGGCGGGGATGAGCGCCCAGACCAAGAGCAGGATGCTCGCTGTGTTGATCGCCTGTTCCAGAGGGGGCAGGATGCCGGCTGCGGCCGCGGGATCACGGCCGTAATAAAGACCGGCCAACAGCAAGGCGAGACGGCCCAAAAAGATGGCCGCCGCCGCCCAGCTCATGTTGCGCGCATAATCATCCTCAGGGCAGCGCCGCCAGCGAGTATAGGAGATCGCGAAAACCACCTGCAAGGCAAAGAGCGTGATGATGTGATAGACGAAGCTTCCTGGTGGTTCGCTCAGAAGTTGTATGATTTGCCCGGTCAAATCCATGAGTCAGTACGCCAATCGCAGCGGCATGATAGAGCGTTGCTATTGGCTTTGAGCATAACATAAACTCATAGGCCCGGCTATGAACGAAGGGTTAAAGTCTAGGTCACAATGACGCCGCTCAGATCGCCGGCTGGGGCGGGGAACTGCGGGTCAAGCTCCTTTAGCGTGCCTACAATAACGCGCTCTATGGCCAAATTGCGGTACCAGTTTTGATTGGCGGGGATCACGTACCAGGGTGCATACGCCGTTGTCGTTTTCTCCAACATCTCCTCGTAGGCGGCCATATAGGCATCCCACTGTTTGCGCTTCTCAAGGTCCTCGAAGGAGAATTTCCAGTTCTTGGCGGGGATATCAACCCGTTCTTGAAAACGCTCCCGCTGTTCGTCGCGATCGATGTGTAGATAGAACTTGAGGATCGTCGTTCGCGAATCAAACAGCAATCTCTCGAAATTATTGATGTGTTCATACCGTGGGCGCCATACTTCTTCCGGAACAAGATCGTCGACGCGCACGACGAGAACATCTTCATAATGGGACCGATTGAATATACTGATCATGCCCCTGGCCGGGGCATGAGGATGGATGCGCCACAAAAAATCATGCGCCAACTCCAATTTGCTGGGACCTTTGAATGAAGATACGCGCACGCCCTGCGGATTGACGCCCTTCGTGATCACGCGAATTGTGCCGTCTTTGCCGCCAGCGTCCATCGCCTGAAAGACGATGAGCAGCTGCTGTTTATCCTCGGCATAGAGGCGCGCTTGCAGTTCGATGAACTCCTTGCGCAGTTTCTTGAACTCCTTTTCAGCTTTCGCGCGATCGTCATGAAATTCTTTGCCGTCGGCCGGAATCGCGGAAAGGTTAACCTCTTGTCCTGGTTGCAGTTGGTGGGTGTCGCTCATCTTGTCTCCTTCATGAATGTGGTGCAGCGCGTCAAATTGGAAGCCGGAAAGCGCGCCGCCTCTCAGCTCTGGCGGGCCACCTTTACGGCATCACGCGCCCGCACGCTTCTATGATTTGTGGCTGCTGATCGCTCAAACAGTTGCCTTGATTCGCCAATCTTACTGTAAGCGATCCTCCCCAGCAAAATAGGTTTTCCTCATACGGAAATAAAAGTATACTAAGTGATGTAATTGAGCGAGGTCATTGCTTGTTGTCCCCGGCCTCGTACGCGTACTCAGAACGTAATAAACATCATTCTTGGGAGGTTCATTATGGCTAAAGAGCAGGATATGGTCGGCGAGGTTTACTACCCGTCACCTGAGATTATCGAGCAGGCATATATCAAAGATTACGATGCGGTGAATGACGCTGCTCTCAAAGATCTCCCTGGATTCTGGGGCAAAATCGCGGCCGAGAATTTTGAATGGTACCAGCCCTGGGAAACAGTTCTCGATGACAGCAACGCGCCATTTTACAAATGGTTTGTCGGCGCCAAAGTCAACATCGTCCACAATGCGCTGGACCGGCACATGCGCACGGCCGTGCGCAACAAAGCCGCCCTCATCTTTGAAGGGGAGAAGGGCGACTCACGCGACTACACCTACCAACAGCTGAACTACGAAGTAAGCAAATTTGCCAGCGTCCTACGCTCCCTGGGTGTGCGAAAAGGGCGACCGCGTCACCATTTACATGGGCCGCATTCCGGAACTGATGATCGCCATGCTGGCTTGCGCCAAAGATCGGGGCGATGCATTCCGTTGTCTATGGTGGCTTTTCGACCGAGGCGCTACTCGACCGTATCGAAGACAGCGAGTCCAAAGTCTTCGTCACCGCTGACGGCGCCTGGCTGCGCGGAAGCATCGTGCCCCTAAAAGAAATCGCCAATGAGGCTGTCGAGCGCGCCGGCACCATCCAAAGCGTCGTCTGCGTCAAGCGCACGGGCCAGGAAGTTGAAATGGTCCCCGGCCGCGACCATTGGTATCATGACCTGATGGCGCTGCCCATCGCCGACCCCAGCGCCATACCGAAGTGATGGATGCCGAAGATCCGCTCTTCATTCTCTACACCTCGGGCACGACCGGCAAACCCAAAGCGATCCTGCATACGCATGGCGGCTACATGGTGGGTACGTCGACGACGCTCAAATGGGTCTTCGATCATCAAAGCCGGAAGATGTCTGGTGGTGCGCGGCCGATCCCGGCTGGATTACCGGCCACAGCTACATCGTCTACGCGCCGCTGATTTTGGGCGCGACCAGCTTCATGTACGAAGGTGCGCCAACGCATCCTTATCCCGACCGCTGGTGGTCGATGGTCGCCAAATATGGCGTGACCATCCTCTACACCGCCCCGACCGCCATTCGCGGCCTAATGCGTTTTGGCGAAAGCCTGGCCCAACCGTCACGATCTGTCCAGCCTGCGCCTGCTCGGTTCCGTCGGCGAACCGATCAATCCGGAGGCCTGGAAATGGTATCATCGCGTCATCGGCAAGCGAACAATGCCCGATCATGGATACCTGGTGGCAGACGGAGACGGGCAACTTCATGATTACGCCGCTGCCCAGCGTGCCGCTCAAACCCGGTTCGGGCACGCGCGGCTTCCCCGGCGTGGAGGTTGATGTGGTCGATGAAGATGGCGATCCCGTTGCTGCCAACGAAGAAGGCTATCTGGTCATCAAGACACCCTGGCCGGCGATGCTGCGCACCATTTTCGGCGATCCCGACCGCTATGTGCAGCAGTATTGGAGCCGTTTTGAGGAACAGGGCTGGTACTTGCCCGGCGACAGCGCCAAGAAGGATGAAGACGGCTACATTTGGATTATCGGCCGTATCGATGATGTGATCAAAGTGTCCGGCTATCGGCTGGGCACGGCCGAAATCGAAAGCGCTTTGGTCAGCCATCCCGCCGTTGCCGAAGCGGCCGTGATTGGCGTGCCCGACGAACTGAGAGGCAACATCATCAAGGCCTACTGTATCTTGCGCCAAGGGTTTGAACGGCAGCGAAGAGCTTGAAATGGCCTTGCGCGACCACGTCGGCCACGAGATGGGGCCGATCGCCAAGCCCACCTCGATTGAATTCGTCGACAGCCTGCCCAAGACTCGCTCCGGCAAGATCATGCGCCGCATCCTGAAAGCGCGCGCCCTTGGCGAAGATGAAGGGGATTTGTCCACCCTCGCCGAATAGGGGCTGCCGCAGCAAATAAAAAAGGCCGGGGGCGCACTGCACCCTCGGCCTTTTTGGGTATGGGCAGACTAGAGGTTGGCTGAACGCCACCAGCGATAATATTGATTACGCAGGTACTCGCGCGGCGGCAGTGGGAAGAAAGCCAGCTCATCTTTATTGCCGATATAGATACCACTATCGATCATCCGGTAAGGGTACTCCACGGTATGCACGCGGTCGACCATTTTCGTGTGCACAGACTTTTTCACAGACTTCACCGCCATTAGCGATTCCCGCAGGTGGTAGAGCCCATCGTATGGCAAAGCGCCGACCTCCCCTAGTTCCGGATCGCGTGCCAGATCGTCCAGACGCAGTTCAACGAAACAGACAGCGGGCAAATGGATCAAACTCGCGGGATCCTGTGTCAAGAAACTGTACATCTCAACCGGTTTGAGCGTGCTCACGACCAGGGGGTTCTTGGGAGCGATCTCCTGGTACATATAGAGCCCTTCTTCCTTGGCCGGGAAGTCGCTGCTGCGTTCGAGCGGCAGCATTTCACCAAACTTCGTGACCAGATAGAGCGTGTTGACATCCGTCAAGGGAATATGTTCCAGGACGCGGTACGTGGCGATGTAAACCGATCGTTTTGGCGTTCCGTCTTCATGCGCTACGCAGCGTGCGAGCCCCTGCTCAATATCGAAAAACTCATGCCTGAAATCAGGGTCCAGCTCGAAGAACATTGCCTGCCCTCTGGTTTTCTTCGTGTCCCCCACAGAATAATAGGTTGCGAATTCCGCAGGTGGAAGCATAGAAGCGATGAGCGCTTCCGGAATTAGTGATACATACAGGTGAACGGTCATATTCAAAAATCTCCTTTTTTCCAGGATATCATAATGACCATAATTTGGCACAATTGATCTTGACCCAATCTGCTGAGCGGCTCGATTCTCCCGGCGCTCGTCAGGCGTGGGCCGCTTTGACCTCGTTCTCCACCGGCTGCGCACGTTTTGAGCGCCTGATCGCCCACCACAACAGGCCTAGCAGCAGAACCGTGATGCCCACCCAGACGATGTTGAACGTTCTGTACTGCACGATGATGGGCGCGATGATTAGGCTCACCAGGTTGACGACCTTGATCATCGGATTCAGAGCAGGGCCGGCGGTATCCTTCAGCGGGTCCCCCACGGTGTCGCCAACCACGCTCGCCTTGTGCCTTTCCGATCCTTTGCCCGTGTTGGCCGCGGGATCGCTGGCTTCATCCTCGATGACTTTCTTAGCGTTGTCCCAGGCGCCGCCCGAGGTGGTCATAAACACGGCCAGAAGCTGGCCGGTGACGATGATGCCCGCCTGGAAACCACCGAGCGCCTCCACGCGCAGCAGCATGCCGATAAAAATCGGCGTGAAGACGGCAAGGATGGCCAGGGGAATGAGATCCTGCTGGGCGGCCACGGTGGAAATTGTCACGGCGCGTGTATAGTCCGGTTTCACCGTTCCCTCCAGAATTCCCGGAATGCGGAACTGCCGCCGCACTTCACGGACCATCTCATTGGCGGCCCTGCTTACCGAGCGGATGGAGAGAGAAGAGAAAAGCCAGGGCAGGGCGCCGCCAAGCAGGATGCCGATGAAGACGACCGGGCTGGAAACACGGATCCCGGAGGCAAGTGCTTGCGGGTCGATCTTGTTGACATCGGTGATGAAGGCGCCGAATAGGGACACAGCGGCGATTACTGCCGACCCAATGGCGATACCCTTGGTGATCGCTTTCGTCGTGTTGCCGACGGAGTCCAGGTCGGCCATGATCTGCCGCGCATCTGGGTCCAATCCAGCCATCTCGCCGATACCGTTGGCGTTGTCGGCGATTGGTCCGAAGGAATCCATGGCCACATTGTTTCCGGTGAGGGTCAGCATGCCGATGCCCGTCAGGGCCACGCCATAGAGAATGAAGGTAAGCTGCACGGCTTCCGCTGTCAATGCCGATCCGGACTCGACAAATGGATCGACGGCGATGCCTGAATAAAGCAAGACCGCCGCCCCGATGGTCATGGCAATGACGACAACGTTCCACACACTCGACTCATACCCCTCAGAGAGACCGGAAAGAATCGTGGTCGCCGGACCGCCGCTCGTACTCTCCACAATTTCCTGCACCGGTTGGCTGTGGCTGCTGGTGAAGTAGTCTGTCAGGCGATCGATGACGATCGCCAGGGCCACGCCGACGGCCGTCGATATGAAGGGACGCCACCATCCCCCAGGAACATCGCGCATATAGAAAAAGGCGACGACGCCGAAAAGAAAGACCGATATCGCTGCCGAGGTTAGGAAGCCGGTGAAAATAGCCTTCATCGCATCCCCTCTTTCATTGGAATCGCCGCGTACCAGGTAGGTGCCCACGATCGAAGAGAGCACGCCGATACCGCGCACGAGCAGCGGGTAGAGGATCCATTGGATGTCGCCTGTGACAGCGGCCAGCGCGATGCCCAGAATCAGGGCTGAGACGATCGTCACCTCGTAGGATTCAAAAATATCAGCGGCCATTCCCGCACAGTCACCGACATTGTCGCCAACCAGGTCGGCGATCACCGCCGCGTTCCTGGGGTCATCTTCCGGCAAATCTTCTTCAACCTTGCCAACAAGGTCCGCGCCCACATCGGCCGCTTTGGTGAATATGCCGCCGCCGACGCGCATGAAGAGGGCGATCAAAGTCGCGCCGAAACCGAAGCCGAGCAGGACATCGGGCGCCGCACCGGCGAAGACCATGAAGATCACGGTGCCGCCGAAGAGGCCCAACCCATCCGTCAGCATGCCCGTAATCGTTCCCGTGCGATAGGCGATGCGCAGTGCATCCTTGAAGCTGTAGCGCGCGGCCGCCGCCACGCGCACGTTGCCTTGCACTGCCATGCGCATGCCGATTTGGCCGACAGCCAGGGAAAAAGTCGCTCCCATCACAAAGGCCACCGCCCTTCCCAGCCCAATGATCAGACGCACCGTTCCTGGATCAAGGGCAGCAAAGCGGTGCATCGCCTCCGCGGTTGGCGGCACAATGTAGACGCTCAGAAACAGGAGGATTGTCAACAGGCCGATGAAGGGCAGTATCGTGCGCAGTTGGCGATTCAAGTAGGCATCCGCTCCCTCGCGAATTGCTTCCCAGACTTCCTGCATCTCTTCGCTGCCCATCTCCTCACGCAGGATCTGCCTCCTCAGATAGAAAGCATATGCGAGTCCCAGAATTGAAACACCCAGGACGGCCCACATTGCTATTGTCTCGAACGGCGTAAGATTGAGGGTGCTCATACGAATTCCTACCTCCAGTGAAAGGGCCCACGAAAGGCCAGGTACGCGGCGAGCAGGAGCGTTCGACAATGGCTGTCCTGGCTCACCAACAGCGATAATCCAGCCACTACATTGTGCAATATTTCCTAACCAATATCAAGATCGTTGTTTATACTATACAAAGCAGCGGGATAGGAAGCCGCCTTGTGCGTCGATTCTTGTTTTGACACCATCTATGACGTTCGTTACAATCTCAACCAATTAATCCCCGGTAGCATTTTGATCTGACGCAAAGGCAAGCAGGATGTGGAAAACCCCGTCTGCTTATCTGGGATGCCTATCGACAACAGAACCAGCAAAGCCTAAAGAAGGACGGAATCATTTCATGGAAATTGCATACTTTTTCGCACAGAGTGCGGACCCAGTACGACCCGCTCTGCCCGCCTTGTGGTGGTTGGGCCCGGTGGCGGCGGTGGTCGCCCTATTCTTCGCCTATTATTTCTACCGCCAGGTTATGAAAGAGAGTGAAGGGACTGAACAGATGATTGAGATCGCTGAGGCGGTACGCGCCGGCGCCAGCGCCTATTTGAAACGGCAGTATCGTGTGGTCGCCGCCGTTTTCATCGCCTTGTTCGTTCTCTTTTTAATCATGGCTTTTCTCAATCTCCAGAACCCGATTGTGCCCTTCGCGTTTCTTACCGGTGGGTTCTTCTCCGCGTTATGCGGTTATTTTGGGATGAAGGCGGCGACAAATGCCTCGGCGCGCACAGCCCACGCCGCTAGTACAAGCTTGAATGGCGGCCTGCAGATCGCCCTCAAGGCGGGCGCGGTAATGGGTCTGGTCGTCGTTGGTTTTGCCCTCCTTGATATCACGGTCTGGTTCCTACTTCTCTACTTCGGGTTCGCGTCATTTCTGCCTGGAAGCTCTGTCGGCGGGGCGGTCAATCCCCTGCCTCTCATTACGGCCACGATGCTGAGTTTCGGCATGGGCGCGTCCACGCAGGCGTTGTTTGCGCGCGTTGGTGGCGGCATTTTCACCAAGGCGGCCGACGTCGGCGCCGACCTGGTTGGTAAGGTTGAAGCGGGTATTCCTGAGGATGATCCGCGTAACCCGGCCACGATCGCCGACAACGTGGGTGACAATGTGGGTGATGTGGCCGGCATGGGAGCGGACCTCTATGAATCTTATGCCGGGTCCATCCTGGCCACGTCCGCCCTGGGCGTCGCCGCCGTGGCCGCGGCCGGCGCCACTTTTCTTGGCAGTACGACGGTCATTGATATGCAGCTGCGCTACATCTCCGCGCCCATTGTCATCGCCGCGCTCGGCGTAGCTTTATCCATCATCGGCGTCTATCTGGTTCGCGCGGATGAAGATGCCAGCCAGGAGAGATTGATCAGCGCCCTGAGTCGTGGTCTCTATGGCAGCTCCATCGGTATCGCCCTTCTGGCGATTCCTCTCCTCTATTTCTTGCAACTGCCCAACTGGTTTGCCGTTTGGGTCGCCATCGTTACCGGTTTGGTCGTGGGCATCGTCATTGGCAAGGCCACCGAATACTACACGTCTCACGCCTACAAACCGACGCGCGGCATCGCCGAACAGGCGGAAGTCAGCTCGGCGACGACCATCATCGAAGGGATGGCCGTGGGCATGGAGTCCGGCGCCATACCGGTGATCGCCGTAGGTATCGGCATCGTGCTTTCCTTTTTCATGCTCAATGGCACCGAGAACATTATGATGGGCCTTTACGGCGTCGGGATCGCCGCCGTGGGCATGCTCTCCACACTTGGCTTCACCCTGGCCACGGACGCTTACGGTCCGATTGCCGACAATGCCGGTGGCAATGCCGAAATGTCCGAGCTGGGCTCTGAAGTGCGTGAGCGCACCGACCAGCTTGACGCGGTCGGCAACACGACGGCGGCAATTGGCAAGGGCTTCGCGATCGGCTCCGCTGCCTTGACGTCGCTGGCACTCTTGGCCGCTTATCTGGAGGAGATCCGTCTCGTCCTCGGCGAACTGCAGGGGCAGGAAACGGTGGAGATCGCCGGGCAGGTTGTGCAGGTTTCAGAAATGACGATCGCTGATTTTTCCGCGTTCTACAATTTAACTTTGATGAACCCGTTTGTGCTCATTGGCCTATTCGCCGGCGCGGCTACCGCCTTCTTCTTTTCAGCGAAGACGATGCGCGCCGTCGGCCGTGCGGCCGGCGACATGGTCGAAGAAGTCCGCCGCCAGTTCCGGGAAGATCCCGGCATCCTTGCCGGAACCTCCAAGCCTGACTACGCGGAATGTGTGGAGATCAGCACCGTGTCCGCGCAGCGTGAAATGACTGTTCCCGCCATAATCGCCATCGCCGTTCCCGTTGTCATTGGCGTCCTCTTCGGCGTTGCTGGCGTTCTGGGACTTCTTGCCGGGGGGCTGGCCACGGGTTTCCTGCTGGCGATGATGATGTCCAACTCGGGCGGCGCCTGGGACAATGCCAAGAAATACATTGAAGAAGGTCACTATGGTGGTAAAGGGTCCGAGGCACACAAGGCGTCAATTGTCGGAGACACGGTCGGTGATCCATTCAAGGACACATCAGGACCCTCTCTGAATATCCTCATCAAGTTGATGTCCATGGTCTCTGTTGTTTTTGCCGGCTTGATTGTTTTCTTTGATTCCGGATTGGGATTGATCAGCTCTCTGCTCGGCTAGGCTGCTGCGGTCAATGACCACGATTCTGCTTCACGCGCCGGCGCTTAGACATACGAAACACCATCACCCTGAGAACAACGCTCGCATAGCCGGGATTTTGCCGGCTCTCGAGCGTTTTCGTCTGCTCGATGACTTAGTAGTCGTTGGCGCTGAACCGGCGGTGACTGATCAGCTGCGGCGCGTGCATACGCAGGGCCTGATTGACTTCGTGAAGAATATCAGTTACCAGGGCGGGGGCATCTTGGATGGGGGTGATACCTATGCCACCCCGTCCAGCTACGACTTGGCCCGCTTGGCCGCCGGGAGCTGCTGCCTCGCTGTCGACCATATCATGAACGGCCGTGCCCGCAACGGCTTTGCTCTGGTCAGGCCACCCGGCCATCATGCGGAGATCGATCAGGCGGGCGGCTTCTGCCTCTTCAACAATGTCGCCGTGGCCGCGCGCCACGCCCAGGCGGCGCACGAGGCCAAACGCGTGTTCATCCTCGATTTTGACGTGCACCATGGCAACGGTACGCAGAATATTTTCTACGAGGATGAGTCGGTTTTCTTCGTTTCCATGCATCTCTATGCCCCTTTCTTTTATCCGGGCATCGGCGGCATTCACGAGGTGGGCACGCGCAAGGGAAAAGGATTTACCGTCAACGTCCCCTTTCCACCAGGCGTTGGCGATATGGGCTACCTGCGCGTCTTCAATGAACTAATCGCGCCGTTGGTCAGGCAGTTCAAGCCCGATTTGATGCTTGTCTCTGCCGGCTACGACGCCCACTGGCAGGACCCCTTGGCCATGGCCTCGCTCAGCCTGACCGGCTATGCCCTAATGAGCCAGGCGCTGGTCAATCTGGCCGGCTCTGTTTGCGACGGCCGCCTGCTGTTTGTCCTTGAAGGGGGCTACAAGATCGACGTGCTCACGCTGGGCATCGCCAATACCTTTTCTGCCCTGCTCGGTCAGGACAGCATCCGCGATCCAATTGGCGCTTCACCCGAAAGCGAGAAGGATGTCTCAGGCCTGCTCCGGCACCTGGCCAGCCGCGATTTGCCAAATTAACGGAAAGTTCACATAATAATATCAACCTGTGTGCTTTGCGGAGGGGCCTTGAAGGGATTACTCCGCTCGGCAGGCACGTCCCATTTCCATCCAGGCTGGAGAGCCATTTTCATGGACGAGCGTGAATCAGCTGGCGACAGCTTTCAAGAAGAGACCCCGCAGCCCCCGCTGGTGGACGGCGCGGCGGCCGGTGAGCGTGCCCAGGATGCGGGCGAAGCGGCCGGCGAAGAGGAGGATTTTGGGCTGGTGATTCCTCCCGAAGAGCTGCCGACGATGCAGTGGCAAGATATTGAAGCCGAGCTCGCGAAATTTGGCATTGAGGACGATCCGGCCGAATGGGCCGCTGCCAGGTCTCGGCAAACTGATGGCAAGAACAAAGCTTTCGACGGGCTTGAAGATGCCATGAGCTGGCTTGAACAACTCGCTGCGGGGCAGGGGATGCCAATCGATGAAATGCCCACGTTGGTGACCGCCGCCGGCGCTGATTCAGCGCCGGAAGAGACGGCCGTAGAGGAACCCTCCGCCGATGCCGAGACGCCGCCTGGGTTCGTCTTGGATTCCGATCCCATGGCCTGGCTGGAGCAGCTGGCGGTCGATCAAAGCTCCCCCTTGGAAGAACTGCCCAGCGTTGCCGATCGGCTTTTGGCCTCGGAAATTGTCTCTCTGTCGGAACTGCCGCCGGGCAGCACAATCAACGATCCCTATGACATTGACCAGGCCGTGGCTTACCTGGCCCAGTTGGCGTCTGATCAAGGAGTTGATCTTTCAACTGTTTCTTTTGACATGGACGTATCCAGGGATTCCCTGGAAGAGGCGCTGACTATCATAGATGGCGTGGCCGCCGTGGGCATAGGAATTGGGGCGGTCGCCTCGCGTGAAACAGAGGCGCTGCCCGAAGAGGCGCCGCAAATCGAGGCGGACCCGGCAAAGCGTCTCAAATGGTCTGCGTTCTCCGAGGAGATGCCTGATGACCCGCAGCAGGCGCTTGCCTGGCTGAGTACCTATGGAGACGAGGGCGATGGGAAAGGGCTGGAGATCGTGACCGAAGCGGACACGATCGGGCCAAAACCGGCCGCGCCTGAAGGGGAAGAGGCGGCATCCTCCTTAGCGGACGTGACCAGTGAGGAAGCGCCGGTAGAGGAGCGCGTTGATCCTGCCCTTGACGATGGCGTTCTTGACGATATGCCTGAGGATCCCGATGAGGCGGTCGCCTGGATGGAGACGCTGGCAAACCGCGCCTCCCGGAGCCACTCCCCTGCATCTGCTGATGAGGCTGCCGGTACTGCCGCGGCCGAACGCCTGCCGATCTCGTTTCCGGCGACGGAGAATAAATCCCTGGCTGAAGCTGAGGCCGAAGTCAATGCCGGGAGACTGGATCAGGCGGTGCTTACCTACCAAAACATGCTCAATGAAGGCGCCGTTGACGAGGAGATGATCGCCTCCCTGGAGACGGCCGCCGCTGTGCATGCGGGCGCGCCGAAGCTGCTCCGTCTGCTGGCCGATGCTTACATGCAGAACGGGGACATAGACAAGGCGATTGAGACGTATCGAAAAGGGTTTGACCATTTATAGATTTTCGTTATTATCTAACGCGGTTGAACCTTAGCAAGAGACAGTGGCTGTGCAGCTGTCTCTTTTTCTTTGCCGGAGTAGGGTGGCGGGGTAGATCACTCCGTCCCAATTTGCCGGATCGCGCTGTCGCTCCGGCCCGATCAAGCATGGAGTAAATAAATGGAACGTACATTGATATTGGTCAAGCCTGATGGTGTTCAGCGTGGGTTGATGGGTGAAATCGTCAGCCGTTTCGAGCGACGCGGGCTGAAACTGTTGGGTATGAAATTCATGCAGATGTCCGAAGAGCTGGCGCGCCGCCACTATGCCGTGCATGAAGGGCGTCCGTTCTACGAGGGCCTGGTCGCCTATATCACATCGGGACCCATCTTGGCTATGGTTTGGGAAGGCAATGAGGCGGTTGTCGCCGCCAGAAATACGATCGGCGCCACGAAACCGGCGGAAGCGGCGTCGGGCACGATTCGTGGGGATTTCGGCATGGAAGTCGGCCGTAACCTCGTGCACGGCTCAGACAGCGCGGAGAATGGCCTGAAAGAGGCCGCCCTCTTTTTCGCCGAGGATGAACTCGTCGATTGGAACCGTGTTACGGAGCCCTGGATTCGCGAATAAGCCGCGAAGCAGAATCACCCGTCACGCCTAATTCTTGCTTGCAGCAGGGACAGGAGATTGCCAGCCGCCTGCCTGGGAAAGATAATCGAGGCGGGCGCCTCCGTCCGTCATTGAATGTGCATGACGACGCGCGCCCGGTCCCAGATATCTTCAAGACGGTAATACGCTCGTTTGTCGTCAGAAAACAGGTGAACGACAAGATCGCCAAAATCTACGAGGACCCAGCCGGAAGAGGGGGCGCCTTCAATGCCCGCCGTGGGTATCCCCAAGTCACTTTTGGCATCAAGGGCGATGGTTTCTGCCAGGGCTTTCAACTGCCTCTCGTTTTCACCGTTGCAGATTAAGAAATAATCGGCAAAAACCGCGTGATCGCGAATGTCCAGCAGCAGGATATCGCTGCCTTTCTTATCAACAATCGTATCGACTAATTTGTTCGCCAGATCTAGACTATTCAGCCGTCACCTCCATGGGGTTCAATTTCGCCGATTTTAGCATGGGCAGTGGCCGCGGACAAAGCGTGTTTGCCGCGTACGCGCCGGCGGATGGGCTGAGTGGTCACGCCTCGACACAGTTTCTCCAAGTCTGCGCACTCACTGGGCCATCGCACGCGGGGTGCAGCTTGCCGCGTCCGGCGCTATTTCTTACAATCTGGCAGGCGAAGATCAGACTTCTTGCCCCAGTTTCCTTTCTTGACCTATAGGAGAATGCCATGCCGGAATTTGAGATCCCACCGCGCGCCGTCCCCGAAAATGATGCCGGCTACTTTGAGAAGATCACGCAGGCGGTTTTTCAAGCGGGATTCAGCTGGCAGGTGATACGGCAGAAGTGGCCGAATTTTCGAACGGCATTCGCCGAGTTCGATATCGATAGAGTCGCCGCGTTCAATGAGGACGATGTTGAGCGCCTGCTCGAGGACAAGGGGATCGTGCGCAACGGCCGCAAGATCGAGGCCACGATCGCCAACGCCCGTGCCGGCCGGAAGCTTATCGATGCGCATGGTTCTTTTCAAGGCTATTTGCGCTCCCTGGACGGGGAAGATTATGAGGTCCGCTCGCGATCCTTTAGCAAGCAGTTCAAGTTCATGGGCCCCATGGGCGCCTACTTCTTCTTCTACTCCGTTGGTGAGGAAGTGCCGCCCTATGATGAGTGGCGTGCTGCACAGGACGGCCGCGCGCCGGCCGGAGGGTGAGCGATGGGCTTCCTGGAATACGACAATGCGCAAAGTGATATCTGGACCGTTTCCGAACTAACAGGGTATATCAAAGAGCTTTTCGATATTGATTTTCGATTGCGCGACCTCGATGTGACGGGCGAAATCTCCAATTTCACGAGGGCGCGATCCGGCCATCTTTATTTCACGGTCAAAGATGAGGAGGCGCAGCTGCGCTGCGTCATGTGGCGCACCGCCACGGGCCGCCTGCGCTTTGATCCCCAGGATGGAGATGCGGTTGTCCTGCACGGCCGTGTTTCCGTCTACGAGGCGTCCGGCGCCTACCAGCTCTATGTTGAACACATGGAGCCGGAAGGGCGGGGCGATCTGGCGATCGCCTTTGAGCGACTGAAGCAGCGCCTGGAAGAGGAAGGCTTGTTCGACGGCGCGCACAAGCAGGCCATCCCCGCCTTCCCCAAGAAAATCGGTCTGGTGACCTCTGCCGATGCCGCCGCGCTGCGCGACATCCTCAATGTTCTGCAGCGCAGAGATCCGCTGCTGCATGTCCTGCTGGCGCCGGCTCTTGTCCAGGGGGCGGAGGCGCCGGCGCAAATTGTGCAAGCGCTGCGTTGGCTGGACGGCCGTGATGATCTTGACCTGATCATCCTCGCGCGCGGGGGCGGGTCGATCGAAGATCTGTGGGCCTTCAATGATGAAGCTGTTGCCCGCGCCATCTTCGCCGCACGCCATCCTATCATCAGCGGCGTTGGGCACGAAACAGATTTCACGATCGCCGATTTCGTGGCCGATCTGCGCGCGCCAACCCCTTCAGCGGCAGCCGAATTGGCCGCCCCCGATTTGTCTGAGCTTCCGCCCTACCTTGCACAGACCAGCGAACGCCTGAGGGCGATCATGCGCGTCCAGATAGAGGGGGCCAAATGGCAGCTTCGTTCGCACATCCAGACACTGCACTATCTCAGCCCCACCGGCCGCCTGGACAGCCATCTTCAACGCGTTGACGCGCTGCAAATGCGCCTTGAACGGAGTATGCGCCGGCGGCTAGAACGGAGCGGCTCCATGCTGGACCTGGCTGATTCGCGTCTTACGGCCGCCAGCCCGCGCGCGATTCTGGCGCGCGGTTACGCCATCGTCCGTCACGGCGACAATCGCCTTGTTAGCAGTGTGACGCAGGTAACAGCGCGTGAGCGTTTGCAGGTAACGGTGGCGGACGGCTCCTTCGACGTGACCGTCGATTCATAGCTCTCACCGCCGCTTGCTATGGCGATTCGGTGAGCAGAAGATTGTCGATCAGGCGCGTCCTGCCGAAAAACACGGCCATGGAAAGCAGCGCTCCGGCCGTGATTTCGTCCAGCTCCTGCAGCGTCAGCGGATCAGCGGCGCTGACGTAGTCGATTCTGGCCAGCGGTTCCACTTCGATATGGGCGCGCATTAAGTCACGCAGCCGGTTTCCGTCTCGTTCCCCATCTTCATAGGCCGCCAGCGCCGCTCTCAGCGACCGGTAAAGGGCGGGGGCTCCCTGGCGTTCTTCCGGCGTTAAATATTGGTTGCGCGAGCTCTGTGCCAGGCCATCCGCTTCACGCACGGTCGGACAGATGATCAACTGCACATCAAAACAAAGATCCTGCACCATGCGCTTGAGCACAATCGTTTGCTGGGCGTCTTTCTGGCCGAAATAGGCGCGATCCGGCTGGATTATATTGAACAGTTTGGCCACGATCGTTGTCACGCCGCGAAAATGCGTGGGCCTGGAGGTGCCCTCGAGCGCTTGCGAGACGTCCTCGACGGTCACATAGGTCTGGTAACCCTCCGGGTAGATCACGTCGTCATGCGGGGCGAAAACGAGGTCGACCCCCTCCTTCTCAAGCAGCTGAATATCGCCTGCCAGCGCGCGCGGGTAGCTGTCCAGATCTTCATTGGGCGCGAATTGAGTCGGGTTGACATAGATACTCACGGCGACGCGATCATTCTCTTCTTTTGCACGCCGGACAAGGGAGAGGTGCCCCTCGTGCAGATAGCCCATGGTCGGCACCAGTCCCCAGGAAAGGGAGTTGTCTTCTTTGCGCAGAAGCCTGACGTCTGCGATTGATCCGCTTATCTTCATTCTTTTCCTCTCTGCTTTCGCTGGGCCCTATCCAAGGCCTTCCAGAATCTCTCTGATGATTGCGTCGCGTCTGCCTGCGCGTTCCCCCGTCTGCTGATCGGGCCGCAGCGCACGCACCCGGTGCCACAGGGCTTCGTTCACCGGGGTAGGCAGCCCAACTTCACGGCCGTGGCTGGCTATGGCGCCGCTGATGGCGTCGATCTCCGTGGGCGCGCCGCGCAGGACGTCTTGCAGCATGGAGGAGTAGTTGCCCCCAGTTGCCGCCGCCACCTGGCTCGCCTGCGCGCAGGCGTCCTCGTAGGGCAGTGCGACGCCCAGGGCTCCGGCAACGGCCGCGCATTCGGCCGCCGCCGCACACATGATCTCGCGCGCTGCATCATCTTCCACCAGGAAGCCGTTGCGCACGCGTAGAAGCGCGGTCAGTGGGTTGATTCCCGCGTTAACGGCCAGCTTTCCCCACTGCAAACTGCGCACATCCCGGCTCACCGCGCAGGGCAGCCCGGCCCTGTTGAATAGGTCGACAAGCCTGTCAATCAACAGCCCTCTTCCGGGAACGGCGGCGATGTGCGTCGGGCCTTGGCCGGCATGTTTCACTTTGCCTGGGCCGAGCATCGTCGCCCCTTGTGCGCTCACGCCCTGGGCGACACGGCCGAATCCAAGCCGCTTTTCCAAGAGTTCGAAATTGCCCAGCCCGTTTTGCAGGGTGATCGCCAGGCCATCCGCGGCGAGAATGGATGACAATTCCAAAGCGGCGCGCGCCGTCTGGTAGGATTTCACGAGGACGAGGGCAAGTTTCACCGGCTGCAGGGCGCGCGCCCTATCCGTGACCATGAACGCATGGCGCGAGGACGTGCCGTCGCGATGCAGGCAGATGAGACCCTGCTCACCTACCGCGTCTATCTGGGCCGGCCAATGGCTGAGCATGCGCACGGGTGCATGGGGTTCCAGGAACGCGGCGAAAAGGGATCCCACGGCGCCGCTGCCGGCGATCGTGATTGCGTCGAACCCAGGCGTGTCGATCGCGTTCACCGGGGGTGCCTGGCTGTCATTCACCGTCAAGGAACAGCGCCTCTTCGCCCGCATTCATTTTGTAGAGGTGCTCTTCCGCTGGAAACTGCCGGGTTTTCACATCCTCGGCATAAGTGGTAAACGCCTGAATGATCGTCTGGCGTAAATCAGCGTACTGCTTTACAAAACGCGGCAGCCGCGTGTCATAGAGGCCTAGAACGTCATGAAAGACGAGCACCTGTCCGTCACATCCTGCCCCGGCGCCAATGCCGATCGTGGGAATGCGCAGGCGCCTGGAAATGAGCTCGGCGGCGGCGGCGGGGACAGCCTCCAGCACGATGCTGAAACAGCCCGCTTCCTGCAGGGCTAAGGCATCCGCCAGAAGTTTGGCGGCTGATGCGGCCGTTCTGCCCTGCACGCGATAGCCGCCTAGTTTTGATTGGCTCTGCGGTGTCAGGCCGATATGCCCCTGGACGGGAACGCCGGCGGCAACAATTGCCCTGATCGTCGGCGCGATCTCCCGCCCGCCCTCCATTTTTACACAGTCCATGTTACCCTCTTTGAGGAAGCGGCCGGCGTTGCTAATCGCCGCGGATCTGTCCGCCTGATAGGACATGAAGGGCATGTCGCCAACCAGAAAGGCATGATTTGCCCCGCGCGCCACGGCCCGGCAGTGATGCAGCATCTCCTCCATCGTCACGGGCACCGTGCTCTCATAGCCCAATACCACCATGCCCAGGCTGTCGCCGACGAGGATCATGTCGATCCCCGCCGCATCGACGAGTTGAGCGGAGGGATAATCGTAGGCGGTGAGCATCGTGATCGGCTCCTGCGCCTCTTTCTTTATTTGCAGGTCCAAGATATTCACTCTTTCACGTCCCATGGTTCCTCGCTCTGCCAAGGAGAAGGCGCCGCGGCCCGGCAAGGGATGCCTGACCGCGTCCTAATCTGCCTGATGCTAATGCCCCAATTCCATGGTCACGGCCGCGGCCAGGATATTGACCATCTCATCTATCTGGTCACGCTCAATGATCAGCGGCGGTCCAAGCATGACGATATCGCCGCTCACCCCGTCTGCGCAGCCCTGTGAATAGTAGACAATAAGCCCCATATCGAAAGCGCGCTTCCAAATCCGCGGGGCAATCTGTTGATTTTTCGGAAAAGGATCCTTGCTGGCACGATCAGCCACTAGTTCGATGCCGTAGAAAAGCCCGCGGCCCCTAATATCGCCCACATGCGCATGATCAGCGAGTGCTTCGCGCAGCCGCTGCCCCAAATAGGCGCCCATCCTGACCGAGTTGTCGACGAGATTCTCGTTTTGCAGAATGTGCAGCGTGGCCAGTCCGGCCGCCGCGCCCACAGCATGGTGGCTGAAGGTACCCCCGTGATTGAAGTCACCCAGCTTTGACCGGATCTGATCGACATCGCTCCCTTTTGCGGCCACGAAGCCAAGGGGGAAGTAGCCGCCGGCAATGCCCTTGGAAGTCACGATGATGTCCGCCTCGACATCCCAATGCTGCAGGGACCACCATTTACCGGTGCGCCCCATGCCCACAAGGACTTCATCGGCAATAAGCAGAATGCCATACTTGTCGCAAATCTCCCTGATCCGCGGCCAATAGTCGTCCGGCGGTTCGGCGCCGCCCAGGCTGGCGCCGCTGATTGGTTCGGCGATAAAGGCGGAGACATTTGACGGGCCGTAGGCGAGGATGGACTCCTCCAACCGGCCGGCCAGCTCTTCCCCGTCCGCCGGGAAGCGGTAAGGATAAGGATGGCGAATGTGCGGCATGTTTTGCAGCAGGCCCAGATAGGGCGTGCGCATCCCCGGACGGCCGCTGACGCTGAGCGCGCCCAGGGTCATGCCGTGGTAGCTGAGTGAGCGGCAGATGATCATCTGCCGGCCGCTTTCACCGCGCGCCATTTGAATTTGCCGCGCCAGCTTGATCGCCCCCTCCACAACTTCCGATCCGCTGCTCAGAAAGTAGAACCGTGGATGGTTCAGGGGCACGATCGCGGCCAGTTCTTCCGCGTAAGTCTCCAGCGCCTGGCTGGTAAACATCATGGCGTGGACGTAGGCTACTTCGGCAAGCTGCTTGTTCATCGCGGCCACGATCTCTTCACGGCCGTGGCCGACATTGACCACCAGCGGACCGCCGGACCCGTCAAGATACCGTTTTCCTTCAACATCGAATAGATAGATACCCTTGCCATGGGCAATCATGGGACGGGCGAAGCCCATCTTGCGATAAAAGACATTTCCGTGCGGATGAGAATAACGCATCTTCATTCGCGGGCTGCAGGTAGACCTGAAACCCGGCCTCCTCTCGTGACCTAATGAACGCTTGCTAATCAGCGATAAAGACCCTCAATATCCAACTGTTCGCGGATAATCGCCAGTTCAGCAGGATCGGGCGGTTTCATTTCTCGCAAATCAGGAGAAACTTTCAGTTCCCAACCTACATCTTCGCCAATTGACCCGACTGTTTCGCCCGGAGCCAGCTCAACTAACATCATTTCATGGGCCGGATTATCGAAGCTAAATGAGGCTCTGTCCGTGATCACCAGCCCAGGACCCTGCCCGGGCATCCCCAACTGCGCTCTGCTGTCTCCGCCCTGAAGGTGTCCAGGGCTGGTCAAGAAATCCAACTTCTCTACAAACGCGCGCCGCTTAAGGCGCATGATCATCAGCGTTTTGCGCGCGTTGATGGCAATTTCACAAGCCCCGCCCGAGCCGGGCAGGCGCACTTTGGGGGTTGCGTAGCTGCCAATTGTCGTCGTGTTCAGATTGCCGAAGCGATCGATTTGCGCCCCGCCAAGCAAAGCGGCATCTACCAGGCCGCCCTGCAAATAGTACATAAAGAGATCGCTGATGCCCGTCACTGAAGTGGCCCCGCTGACAAGGGTCGGATCGCCGATAGACAGCGGCAGGCGCGCCGGCTGCGCGCCAAAGACGCCGCTTTCGTAGACCAATTCCATCCCCGGCGAGTGACTGCGACGGGCCAGATTGCAGGCGATATTGGGCAGGCCCACGCCGACGAAGACGACGCGGCTGCCGGCCAGGGCACGCGAAGCGTTGACAATCATTAATTCATTCTTCGTGAAATCCATTGTCTTCTCCTCTATTCTCTCCAGCAGCTGTTACGCCAGTCGCTGGTCACTCACCTGTTCTTTGGCGGCCGCCGGACGCCGCACCAAGAGAAGCAGTCCTGACAGCAGCAGGACGACGCCCAGGGCGGCAAGCGGACTCAACTCCTCGCCCAGCAAGAAAATGCCCAGCAGCCCCGCGGTCAGTGGCTCAGCGAGCGTCAACGTGGCTGTGGCCGCCACAGAGATCATGCTCAGGCCGATAGCGTACAGCGTATAGGCTGCGCCGACGGTTATGATCGCCAAGTGCAGCGCGACGAGTAGGCCCCTCGGCTCAGCCAACCAGGCGAAATCGCCGAGAAAGAGGATGGGCAGTAGGACGAGCGAGCCGAGCAAGAAAGTGATCGACAGGACAGCGCCGCGCGGTTCTCTGACGAGCAGTTCTTTGATCAACAACGTGTACAAAGCATAGCTGGTCCCGGCGGCCATGGCCAACAAGATGCCTGTGCCGTTGACGCGCAGGTCGCCGCCGGAAAGGACCAGCAAGCTGCAGCCGATGAGGGCTAGAAATGTGGAGACCATCCACGTTCGCCCGGGCGAGGTGCGGTAAACAAGGGTGGTCAGGATGCCCGCCGCGATGGGTGTGCTGCCTATGCCGACGATTGTGCCGACGGCGACCCCAGTGCGCGCGACGGCGGCGAAAAAGAACACCTGATAGGCCGCGATCGCCGCCGCGGCCAGAAGCGTTGTGCGCCGCGGCCAGGTGCGCCACTGCCGCAGGCTGGCCAACTCCCCTTGCCAGGCGGCCAGAAGGATCAAGACGAGGGTGCCCAGGGCGATGCGCACGAAGCCCACCGTCAGGGGTTGGGCGCCGGCCGGGGCGAGCGCCTGCGCGGTGCCCGTCGTGCCCCACAGAACCGCGCCCAAGAGGACAAACCACATCCCGCGTTTCGCGCGGTGCTGCTCCGATTCAAAGATTGAATTATCCACGCTGGTGGTCACATCTTACTGGGAGAAGTGGCGCTAATCATAGCGGCCGTAATTGACTGGGTCCGCCTGCAAATCCCCTGCACCTAGTTGGCTGAGATAGCCCGCGCCCAATTTCGCCAGGTAAGCGGCACGATCATCCAGCCCATAGACCCATTCCTCCAGCCATGATTCTGTCGACGCCTGGTCTCGTGAAATCTTGTCCCAGGACAGATAGTGTGCATTGTCCCGATCGTAGTAGCCTTGGACGTAGCTGGGGTGGGCGCCGTATGGCTCGTGAACCACCGCATCGACCACCAGGCCGGGAATGAGCGTGCGGTTTGGATCGCGGCGGATGATCGCTTCGTCAACGATCTCCTCCACGACGACAATGACTTTTTTGCAGGCAAAAGCGATTTCTTTCTGCATGCCCAGCAGGCCCCACAACTGCGTGTTGCCATCCCGATCCGCGCGCTGCGCATGGATGAAGGCCACATCTGGATTGATCGGCGGAACCACGGCGATTGTCTCATCGCCATAAGGGCTCTGCACGAATTGGATGCGTGGATTGGCAGCGGGCAAATCGCTGCCCAGATAGCTGCGCAGTGGAAAAAAGGGGAGATTGCTTGCCCCAGCGATATAACGGCCGACCATGCCGAAGTGTGAATACTCTTCGATCTCCAAGGGACCGGGGATTCCCTTTTCAACAGCACGGCGCACACAATGGAGGCTGCCGACGCCGGGGTTGCCCAGGTAGCTGAAGATCAACTTCTGGCCACGCCGGCGGCGATCATCTGATCATAGACGAGATCCGGCGTCATGCGCACCAACGTGAGATCCTTTTTCCTCTGCCGCATGATCTCATGGGCCGCGGCAAAACAGATGAAGGCCGTAAACCCTTCGATCGCGATCGTGCTGCCGTCAGCCACATAGCTGCTCACCGCTTCAGCCATCGTACAACGCTTATCACCGCTCATGCGCAAAGGTCCTTTCTGCTTGATCAGAATGCGCCAGCCCCCTTGATCAACTTGACCAAGGAGGCTGAATCCTAAAGAGTGTCCTATTCCAGCTAACTATCCGCGACCACCGCCGCCGTCGATCAATCAATAACGGTTTGGCTCTGCTCGTGCATATACTGCTGGACATAGTAGAAGCTGCCGGCCGCTTTCCCTGTTGAGCCGCTGCCTTTCCAGCCGCCGAAGGATTGGTAGCCAGGCCAGGCGCCCGTCGTCGCGCCGGCGGAGCGGTTGACATAGACGACACCCGCTTCGATATTGTCCAGGAACCATTTGATTTCCTCTTCATCTTCGCTGAAGAAGCCGGCCGTCAAGCCATATTCCACATCATTGGCCATCTCCATCGCCTCATCAAAGTCGACGAAATCGGTGAGCGTGACGATGGGCAGGAACATTTCCTGCTTCCACAGATAATGGTCAAGCGGCAGGTCATCCACGATCGTGGGCGCGACGTAATATCCTTCTTCGCCCAGCGTTGCCCCGCCATAGAGAACACGGCCGTCTTTGCGGAGGTCGGCCACAAACTGCTTGTAGTCCTCGTAAGCCCCTCTGTTGGCCACCGGGCCCATGAAGTTCTCGTTCTCTGTCGGATCGCCGACCTTAATCTGTTCCGTCAATTCGAGCAGTTTGGCCATGAAATCCTCGCTTACATCTTTATGGACATAGACGCGTGAGCAGGCGGAGCATTTCTGCCCCTGCAGTCCGAAGGCGGAGCGCATGACGCCCATCGCCGCCTTGTCCAGATCTGCCTTGTCGCTGACGATGGCCGGATTCTTGCCGCCCATTTCGGCGATGACAGGACGGGGGTATTTGCTGTGCGAAAACTCGCGCAGGATATTCATACCCACATCATAGCTGCCGGTGAAGGTGATGCCCGCCGTTGCCGGATGGTCGACCAGACGCTGGCCGACTGTCCGACCGCCGCCGGTCACAAAGTTGAAGACGCCGTCAGGAATGCCCGCATCGCGGAAGCATTCGGTCAAGAGCCAGCCGGTCAACGGCGTATCCGTGGCCGGTTTGAGCACGACCGTGTTTCCGGCCACCATGGCCGCGCTGCTGGGTCCGCCGGCCAATGCGCCGGGGAAATTGAAAGGAGAAATAACGACCCATACGCCGTATGGCTTGAGCACGCTGCGATTGTGGTGGTGCTCCGATTCGGAGAGCAGGGGCAGGCTGAAGCCATTGTTCTTTTCAACGGCGTCACAATTGTAGCGGATCAAGTCGGCCGTTTCTTCCACATCGCCCAACGCCTCCAGGCGATTCTTGCCTACCTCGAGGCTCATCGCCGCGCCCATGTAGAAGAGGCGCGCGCTCATCAAGTCGGCCGCTTCGCGCAGTATCGCCACACGCTCCTGCCAGGGCAGCGCCTTCCAGGCGGGAAAGGCCGCTTGCGCCGCTTCCACGGCCGCGTCAGCATCCGCCTCACTTCCTTTTTGGAAATAGCCCATGACCATGTCGAAGTCAATCGGGCTTACTTTGGCGAAGGTATCCTCGGCGAAGCGCTCTTCGCCGTTGATATAGAGAGGGTAGACCTTCCCGAAATCAGCCTTCACCTCTTCGACCGCTTCATCGTAATATTCGTGCAGCAGCGGATCTGGACTGGCCAAGGTTGAGTAGGTTACTTTGATATGTTTACGTTCTTTTTCTGACATAGTTTCCTCCAGAAAGGGACTTGTGGGATAGCGGGTCGGCATACAGACTCCGCGGCGCCAGGACCGTGCTCGGGAACAGCTTATTCCAACCCTATGTAAAGGCTCAAAAGGTCCTATCGGCCTCCATCTGTAAGCCTTCCAATTATAGCCATTTTTGGGCACCCTGTATAATCAACGTTGCGCCTGTATCCTGAACGTATAAGAGGCGTTCACAATCGAACATAGTCAATGGGCGCTGGAGCCGTTACAATACGAACTCATGCTTGAGCAATGGGTTGCTGGCGGTAGAGTCTATCCACGGAGAAAAATATGCGCATTCTAATAACGGGAGCGGCGGGATTCTTGGGCTCTCACCTCAGCGATCGCTACATTGAAGAGGGTCATCAGGTTGTGGCTATGGATAACCTGATCACCGGCAATATGGACAATATCGCCCATCTGTTCGGCAATGAGCGTTTTGAGTTTATCAAGCACGACGTCAGCAACTATATCTACGTGGCCGGACCCATCGACGCCGTGCTTCATTTCGCCTCACCGGCCAGCCCCAACGATTACCTCGAATACCCGATACCCACATTGAAGGTTGGTTCGTTGGGGACGCATAACACGCTGGGTCTGGCCAAGGCGAAGAACGCTCGCTATCTGCTCGCTTCCACTTCGGAGACCTACGGCGATCCGCAGGTTAACCCGCAGCCGGAGACTTATTGGGGGCATGTGAACCCGATAGGGCCGCGTGGCGTGTACGATGAAGCGAAACGCTTCGCGGAGGCGATGACGATGGCCTACCATCGCTACCACGGGCTGCAAACACGCATTGTGCGCATTTTTAATACGTACGGCCCGCGCATGCGGCTCAATGACGGCCGTGTCGTCCCTAACTTCATCCGTCAGGCGCTGAACAATGAACCGCTGACGGTGTATGGGGATGGCCAACAAACGCGTTCATTCCAATACTATACCGACCTGGTCGATGGCGTGTATCGCCTTCTCCTATCGGAGGAAGCGCTTCCTGTCAACATCGGCAACCCCAGGGAGATGACCATACTCGAATTCGCCAAGGCCGTGGTCGAAGCGGCGGATAGTGCATCGGCGATCGAATTCGTGCAGCCCGAGGATGCGCGTATCAAGGACGATCCCAAGCAGCGGCGCCCTGACATTACCAAAGCCCGTACGATTCTTGGTTGGCAGCCGGAAGTTGATCTCGCCGAAGGGTTGGCGAAAACGGTCGCTTACTTTCGCGGCAGGGCGTGATCGCTGCCTCTGAACGGCCGCTGCCATGTCTACTCTGCAGAAATTCGGTCTCGTAGCCGATCCGCTCAGGGAAATCGATCTTTGGCCGGGTCCACTTGTCCTGGCCCTGAGCGCCTCTGCCGGCCTCCTGCTGGCGTTCTTCCCGCTGGCGCCGATGGCGCTCCTCATCCTGGCTGCGGCCCTGTTTCTCCTGGCGCTCGTGCAGCCGCTGGCTGTCCTGGCCCTGGCCCTAATCGCCGGCCCATTCGGCGCGCTGGAGAGCGTGCTCGCCGGCGGCATGTCCGTCGACAGCGGCCAGGTACTGCTCCTGATCGCCTTGACCGGCTGGGTTGTGCGCGGGCTGATGCGCCGCCGCCTGGACCTGCCCTTCAGCCCACTTACCCTGCCGCTGCTGATTTTCATCGGCGCGGCCGCCGTCAGCCTGCCGGCCGCGCCGGATGCGCTGCTGGGCCTCAAGGAACTGTTGAAGTGGCTGGAAATTGTCGCCATTCTGCTCATGGTCACCAGCTTGGGCCGTGAATTGGCGCCGCTGAAGCCGGCGGGCGGAGCAGCCCCCGGCAGCGCAGGCATCTGGTGGACCGTGGCCATGCTCCTGGCCGCCGGACTGGTGCAAGCGCTCATCGGCATCTGGCAGTTTGCGCTGCGCGGGGATGGCCCCGAGCATTTTCTTGTCCTCGGCCGTTTCTACCGCGCCTATGGCACTTTTGAGCAGCCAAATCCTTTCGGCGGTTATATGAACCTGACCGTCTTGCTTGCTCTGGGGCTGTTGGCCGGCTTGTTCACGGCCTGGCTGCTGCGCCGCCGCGATCAGCAAGAAGTGTCCGATTCTACTCCGTCAGCGCCGCGCTTGCTGCTTGCCCTGCTGGCAGCCGGCACCATCGCCTCCGCCACCTTGCTGGCGCTGCTCTTCTCCTGGAGCCGGGGCGCGTGGATGGGCTTTCTCGCCGGGTTGGCGGCAATGGTCGTGTTCTGGCCCCGCCGCCTGCGCTATGGGCTCTTGATTGCGCTTTTCTTGTGCGCCGCATTTCTCGTCCTGCTGCAGGCCAACTTGCTGCCGCCGGCGATTCTTGAGCGCATCGCCGGTTTTGCCGGCGACCTCACATTTGGCGATGTGCGCGGCGTCGACATCAATGATGCCAACTACGCCGTGCTGGAGCGTCTGGCACATTGGCAGGTGGCCTTGGATATGTCCGCCAGCCGGCCCTGGTTTGGCATTGGTTTTGGCAACTACGGCGCCGCGTATCAAGCATTTGCCCTGATTAACTGGCCCGACCCCTTAGGGCATGCCCATAATTACTACCTCAACCTCCTGGCCGAGATTGGCTTCATTGGGCTTTGCGCCTACCTGCTGCTCTGGGGGGCGATATTTTGGCAAACGCTGCGCGCGCTTTCGCGAGAAACTTGGCCCGCGCGCGGCGTGGCCCTGGGGTTGTTGGGCGTCTGGACGGCGCTCTCCGTGCACCATTTCGTTGATAAGCTCTACGTTAACAATATCTATATACACTTGGGCGTCCTCCTAGGTTCACTACAATTGGTCGATTTGCATGCCGTTCAGACAGTCTCCAACGAAGCGGGTCTGCCCGATACGCATTGATTGGTAGAGAAAGCTCCATGATGACCACTGTCACCAGGGTATCGAGCCGTTTCGGCGTCAATCCCAAAGAAACAGAGCGTTTCCTTAAATTCGCCGTTGTCGGCGCCATCGGCTTTGTGGTTGATTTTGGTATCTTCAATCTGCTTGTAGGGCCATTTCGCAGCCTGCTGGCGGTTGGTGAACCACTAAACGACTTCTTCGTTAATCTTGGCCTCTCGCCCGTGCAGGCGGTCACTCTCGCCCCCACCTTTGCCGGTGCGATTTCATTTATCGCCGCCATCATCTCTAACTTCCTTTGGAATCGCTATTGGACCTACCCTGATTCGCGGTCAAAATCGAGACGTCGCCAATTCATGATGTTCTTCCTGGTCAGCCTCGCCGGCATCCTGATTCGCCTGCCAATCATCACTTTTTTGCACGGACCCCTGACCTCCCTTTTCGCCGTGGTGCCCGTCCTGGCGCCCTTCGCTGTACTTCTTGGCGACAACGCGGCGCTCGCTATTTCTGTGGTCGTTGTCATGTTTTGGAACTTTTTTGCCAACCGGTATTGGACTTACAATGACGTATCCTGATGTGCGCAGCGCGAATCGGCATTGACGTTACCTCTGCCCTTACGCAGGGGGGCGGAATCGGCCGTTATACACGCGAGCTCGTACGCGCTCTTGTCTCCCTCGAATCTGCAAATCAATACACGCTCTTTTCCGCCCGCGTACCCGGCATCCTTCCCGTGCAGCGCCCGCTGCCCGAGGGGCCCGGCATCGCCCATCGCCCAGCATTCCTGAATGAACGCTGGCTCTACCGCGTCTGGTATCGCCTGCGTCTGCCGCTGCCCGTTCAGCTTTTTACCGGCCAGATCGATCTTTTTCACTCCCCCGATTTCGTCTTGCCCCCTGTCAGCCGCGGCATCCCAACCTTGCTGACCGTTCACGATCTCTCTTTTCTCCACTATCCGCATACCTTTCCTGAGTCCCTGGTCACGTATCTCAATCGTGTTGTTCCCTGGTCTGTCGCGCGCGCGGATCATATCCTCGCCGATTCCGAATCGACGAAGCAGGACTTGATCAACTTCTGGTCCGTTCCTGCCCAGAAAATATCTGTACTATACAGCGGCGTAAGCAGCGCCTACAGCCCCCATTCAGATCAGGCTGCGCTCGCTGAGGTGAAGTCGCGCTACGGACTTGGGCAAGCGCCCTATCTCCTTTCCGTGGGCACAGTCCAGCCGCGCAAGAACTACCAGATGCTCATCCGCGCTTTTGCGCCCGTTGCCCGGCGCTATCCGCATACATTGGCCATTGCCGGCGGGAAGGGGTGGCTTGAAGAAGAAATGATGGCCGAGGCCGCGCGCCAGGGAATCGGCGATCGCGTCTGCTTTCTAGGGTTTGTCGATGATGACTTGCTGCCTGCGCTCTACAACGGCGCCTCTCTCTTCGCCTTTCCCAGCCTCTACGAAGGCTTTGGGCTCCCTGTCTTGGAAGCGATGGCCAGCGGGGTGCCGGCGATCATCTCTTCTTCCTCAAGTCTCCCCGAGGTAGGGGGAGACGCGGCCCTGCAGCTCCCCGCGGACTCTGTCGACGCTTGGAGCAGTGGGATGAGCGCTGTTCTCGGTGATCAAGCTCGCGCCGCGGCCATGATCAGCGCCGGCATTATCCAGGCGCGCCGCTTCAGCTGGCAGAAGGCCGCCAGACAGCTGCTGGGCATATACACGGCATTGCTTGACAAAGCAGCTCCAAGTAGACATAATTACGGAAGTGACGAGACATAACATGACGTAACCCTGGTGTGGTCATCAGGTCGCCTGCGTCCTGTTTCGCTTCACGACAAGACAGTTTCTTATCAGTAGTACCCAAACCAAATACTGTGTTGAGCATGATCCGCGCCCGCGATGGGGCAGGCAGCGGTCAACTTATGCTTTGCTGTTAGCACTTGCCCTGTCTTGGGCAGATGATACTTGTGCACGTTGAAAACATTATGCTGCTGGGTGAACAAAATCAGGCCATAAACAAAAAGGGGCAGGTGACACTGCCCGCAAAGATGCGCGCTGAACTTGGAGGTGATTTGGTGATCACCCGCGGGTTCGAGCGCAATCTCCTGCTCTTTCCGGCCGAGGCGTGGCGCGCGCTGGCGGATAAGCTGCTGGCCCAACCCATCTCCAACCAGGATGTGCGCCTGCTGCGCCGGCGGCTTTTTTCCTCGGCGGAAGAGGTGGCGCTTGATACGCGGAATCGCATCCTCTTGCCTCCTGCGCTGCGAGAATTCGCGGGCATCAACGGCGAAGTGATCCTGGCCGGCATGTTTGATTATCTTGAGCTTTGGAGTACGGAAGCGTGGCGACCGGTCCTGGAATCTGTAAACGAGCGTGTCGACAGCGCGCGCTGGGACGGGATCGGCATCTAGCGGCGCCGCTGCCGGTGAGGCAGCGAGAAGAGCGGTTACAGGTCGGCAAACTATAGGGAGAACTATCATCATGGCCCTCAAGCGTTTTAGCTTTCGCAAAATTATGAAGCTAAAAACTCTCTGCGTAGGAGAATCTTTCCGCCTTGCCGACATGGGTTCTGCAGACAGAAACGGCTACCCGAAAAACGTTCTGGCGCACACATCTGATTTCCAGTTTTCCGCTATCTCCGATTTTGCCGGTGCGCTAACGGCCGTCCGCTCCGATCAGGAGATAGACCTAGTCTTCATCGATGCCGACGACTATCCACTGAGCTCGATCACCATGTTTGTGACCCAGCTGCAGGAGATCCGTTCCAGCCTACCGCAAATCGTATTTTCCCACCAAACAGATGACGCCATGCGCTACCTGCTGCGCTCCGGCGCCACCTGGCACTACCTGAAGAACTCGCCGCAAATCGCCAGACTGGCTGAAGACATCAACCATCACATCTTTCTCCCTGTCCGCTGGGAAGATGTCTTTGCCTATTACGGCCGCGGCGATGTGAAGCCGCGCATAGAGCCGGGTCTGGGCGTCGATGATCTGGAAGCGTTGTACAGGAACCCCGAGGAGCTCTACATTCTCAAGCGCCTCTTTGCCAACAGCGAGACGGTGCAGATTTTTCGTATGGACGAGGGGTTCAGCGGCTCGCGCATCTATACCGTCAAACCACAGCATCAGCTGAAGCGTATCTTGAAGATCGGCACCATCGACGATCTCGAGGCGGTGCAGGAGAAACAGGAAACGCTCATCCAGCCGCGCCTCTTTCGCCAGGTCGGCCAGATACGGGGCAAGGTCGTCAGCGCCCAGCATCTCGCCGGCGCGTGCTACAGCCTCGCCGGTTCAAACCAACAAGCTTTAACGCTCTCCCAGTTTCTGCAAGACCAGAACCGGGTGCGCAAAGAGCAGCTGGACAAGCTTCTCGACCAGCTGCGCGACAGCCTGCGTGAACTCTACAATGGCTCCGTGGAAACAGAGCTGCGCTATTGGGCTCCCCTCTACAGCCGCGCCCTGCCGCCATCGCTGGTGATCGAAAGCGCCGTATGGGCCGAAGAAGGGGAAAACGGCGCCTGCTTCACGCTGGACTGCAAGCAGATGGCGACCATCTCCGCCGTGCCCAATAACAAGACACTGAATGAGATCAGGGCCGCGGTGCGCAGGGGTGACCGGCCCGAGGTCTTGCTGCATGGTTTCGAGATCGCCGAAGTTGATTCGCGCGAGGGCATTCTCTACCTGCAAGATACGCTGGTAGAGCAGTATCCCGCGGACCCGCTCCTTGAAGACAAGGAGCACCCCATCCTGCGCTTCAAAATCTATCTACAGCCTTCGCAGTATGACCTGCTCAACCATCCCGTATTCAGACGGGGCAAGAAGGTCTCCATTCGCGGCCTGGTGAGCGATACGCAGGAAACTGTCCTGGCCCGCCACATCAGCGACATCACCGGCCAGCCCTACGATTTTGATGCTGATTTCTTTGATTTTGCCTCGGCCGGTTTCCTCTCCCCGCTGGAAAACTTGCGTTTCTTGCTCTGGGAAGTCGGCCGTGAAGACATGATTGTTCCCGCCCCGGTTGTCGCTCCCGTCATTCACGGTGACCTGAACGCGGGCAATATCCTCGTGGAAGCGGATTCAGATGTGCCGCTGTGGTTGATTGACTTCTCCGACGCACGCGCGGGGCATGTCTATTATGATCTGGCGAAGTTGGAGGTCGAGTTTCGCACCCACGTCTTCTTCAGACTGTTCGACGAGATGGTGGAAGAAAAGCTGTGGGATGTGACGACGACCACCAAGTTCATTTTGCTGGTGGAGAACTTGCTTCTGCGCCATGCTGAAACCAGTTTTGAAGCCTTTACGGCCGCCCTGCGCGATTTTCAGAGCGACTGGTACGATGATCTGTACACCCAGTTTCCCCTCTACTTCGAGAACCTCCTCTACTTCCTCTACTCGCTGCGCCAGGTCGCGCGCACGCTCAGCCCGGAGCGCTTTCAACAGCATTACCCGGTCGCCGTCTTTTTTCAGAGCATCTCCGCCTTGAAATATGAGAATCTCAGCTATGAACCGTGGGATCCTTGGGCAAGGCGCCTGGCTCTCGCCTGCACGCTTGTCTACGGCAAAGAAGCGGTCGCTCAATCAAAACGGCCGCGCGACATCAGCAGGCTGTTGGGCCATCTCCGGCAAAGAAGCGCACTGGCCTTGATCACCGTGGGGCAGGGGGAAGATCGAAAGTACCTGATGCAGTGGAATAAGAACTGGAGCCGCTTCAATATGGTCGGCGGGCGCATCAACAACAGCGAAGGGGACCGCGACTCTTTTGCGCGAACCTTGCAGCGCAAATTGTCGGAGGAGTTGGGCATCCAAAGTCCAAAGGATTATCACATCGTTCGTGAGCGGCAGCCGGTAGTGCGCCAGCAGTTCTCGCGGCGCCAGCACATCTTCAAAGATTACGAGTTCCGCGTCTTCGAGATCGAACTCCTGCCCCGCCACCCGCGCACCGAAGAGGAATTCTCCCACATGAAGCGGCGTTTCACCGTGGAAGGGGAAAATGTGCTGCTCTCAGCGGCGGAAATCAATCATCTGCGCACCGTGAACGGCCGTCCCGTGTCGGAAACAACGCGCATTGTTCTGCAGGTCGTGGGCGAGATCGAAATGCGCGATGCGCAGGAGAAGGCGACGACGCTCGCCTTCCACCTCGACGAACTACGCCCCCTGGTCACCCGCGGCCGGGCGCAGATCTCGGGTAGTCTCGTCAATACCGGCTTCGGAAAATTGATCGAGAACATCCTTGTGGAAGTGCTGTCGCGTCCCGGCTATGCGATTGAGCCCAGCTCCACGATGTTCCATATCCCGCGTCTCGACGCCGGCTATGATTACCCGCTGGAAATCAGCGTGCACCCGCGGGAACAGGACACAAAACTCACCCTGCGCATCACCTACCATGACACGCGCGGCAACGAATTTAAACAGATCCTCGAACACCCGATCCAGTTCCGCACACAGGTCTTCTCGTTGTTCCAGGTAGACAATCCCTACATTGTCGGTAAACCGCTCACGTCGGGCAGCGAAGCGGTCTTCTTCGGCCGCGACGACATATTCGCCTGGCTGGGAGCCGGTCTGCTTGACCGGGAAAGCACCAATTCGCTCGTTATCACGGGCCAAACACGCATCGGCCGTACGTCGCTCCTTTTACAGCTCGTGAACGGCTCTTTGGGCCGCGTCATCCGCAGCCATGCCCCTGGAATATTCTTGCCCACCTATCTCAATGTTCAAGACCTAGAAGTCCGCCACGACGGGGATTTGTTCGCCCGCTTGAGCGAGTTGATCACGCTCAGCCTCAGAAATCGGGGCATCGTTGTGCCCGCTCCCGAAACCTGGCCGGCCAACAATCATGGCTATCGCGTATTTGATCAATTCCTTGATACCGTCGAAGGGGCGCTTGGCGCGGACGGCAAGCTGGTGCTTATTCTTGACGATCTGGACCATCTGCGCGATCTCATTGAAGAAGGCTGGGTCAGTTATGAGATCCTGGCTTATTTGCGTTCCTTGATGCAGCATCGTTCGCGCATCGCCTTTGTCCTCAGCGGTTCAAACCGGCTGGCGGATGAATACTGGCATCTGCTTTACAACGCCGGCGAAAAGCGAGAGTTGGGTCCCCTGAGCAGACGCCACACCGAACAATTGATTCGTGAACCTGTGCAGCCGCAAATAGCCTATGACGACCTTGTCGTTGAGCAAATCTGGCGCCTTTCCGGCGGCCACCCCTATCTGGTGCAGCTTATTTGCAACAGACTCCTGGCCGAGGTCAACAGCGATCAAAACCATCCCCGTCAAATATTGATGCAGCATCTTAGCGGGATGACGGAAGCGCTGCTGCAAGAAGATGACGGCTACCTCTTTTCCCTCTGGGAAAACAGCGCCAAGCATGAGCGCCTGATCCTGACCGTCGCTGCGACCTGCGTCCGCGAAGCGGGATTGACCATCACCAGTGAAACGATGGCTGCCAAACTGCGCCTCGATCATGAGCAGTTCCTGACGACCATGGGCGACAGCCTACAGGAATTGGTGCAGCGCAGGCTGCTCGTGCGCGTGCCGGAAACGGTTGACTATCCCTTTGCCAGGATGTCGAACGGCCATGGGCATACAAACGGCGCGGCGGACGACGCCAAGACCTACCATTTTGCCTTCGATCTTCTACGCCAATGGCTCTTCGAGAATCACCCCTTCAGCGAACTTTTTGATATGCCCTTTCAGCCGCTGAACCACTCCCCGCGCAGCCGCTAGACGGCGCTGGGCCGGCTGGTTTCGGCAGGCAGGGGGTTACCCTCTGCCACTTCCTTGACCCACGGCGTGCCTGGCGCCGTTCATTGGTCGCCCTGGCTCGTTGCCGGTATGCTTCTGCTCTGCTCCCCTATTTTCCGCCGCTGTTTTGTGGTAAACATAGGGGCTTCAGCGGCAGGAACAGCACCGCTTGCCCCGGCGTTTCGTTCTTGGTGGTTGGCACCTGCTCTTCGCAAACACGGCCGCGCACAGGAAAGAATCGATGATTATCAAGAGAGAGGCTCTCTCCCATTGACTCAGCTCGAGCAATCCCCTTCGGACCCAGTCGCGCGCCGTCGTTTGCTGGTCACCGGCGTGGTTCAGGGTGTAGGCTTTCGCCCCTTCATTTATGCCCTGGCGCTGCGCAGCGGCCTTGCCGGCCATGTCGGCAACGACAGCGCCGGCGTCTTTATCGAAGTAGAAGGTCCGCTTCCCAAGCTGGATGCGTTTCAAGAGAGCGTAACGGCCGAGGCGCCGCCGCTGGCCTACATTGAACAGGTGCGTGCCCAGCCGCTTGTTCCGCGCGGTGAAAGCGATTTCACGATCGTGCACAGCGAGAGTAGGGGGGCCGCGAACACGCTGCTTTCTCCCGATGTCTGCACGTGTGCGGACTGCCTGCGCGAGACGCTGGATCCGGCGGACCGGCGCTACCGTTACCCTTTTACGAACTGCACCAACTGCGGGCCGCGCTTCACGATCATAGAAGACATTCCCTACGACAGGCCATTGACGTCGATGTCTGAATTTCCGATGTGCGCCCACTGCCGCCGGGAGTATGAGGACCCCCTCAACCGCCGCTTTCACGCGCAGCCCAATGCCTGCCCCGTCTGCGGCCCGCAAATCTGGCTGGAGACGGCCGCCGGGGCTGGGGATCCGGCGGCCGTCGCTGATGAGGCGCTGCGTGCGGTTCAGTCCCTTCTGGCCCAGGGTGAAATCGTGGCTGTCAAAGGGTTGGGCGGCTTTCACCTCGCCTGTGATCCGGCAAATGAAGACGCCCTCTCCCGTCTGCGCCTGCGCAAGGGACGCGTGGGAAAACCATTCGCCGTCATGGCCGCTGATCTGGCCGCTGTGCACCGTTTTGCGCACCTAAGTGACGCCGAGGCGCATCTCCTGCAGAGCAAAGAACGGCCGATTCTGCTTCTCAAAGAGCGGGAGGATTCCCCACTTTCCGATCTGGTCGCGCCGGGCAACCCGCTGGTGGGCACGATGCTGCCCTACACGCCGCTGCACACGCTGCTGCTTACAGACCACCCTTTTCGTATAGCAGCGCTCGTTATGACCTCGGGTAACTACTCAGACGAGCCAATCGTCAAGGACAACCAGGAAGCAAAGGAACGGTTAGGCGCATTGGCCGACGCTTTCCTGTTCCATGACCGGCGCATTGTCGCCCGCTGCGACGATTCCGTAATGCGCCTCTGGCGTGGGGTGGAGCTGCCGCTGCGCCGCTCGCGCGGCTACGCACCCTTTCCCGTGCGCCTGCCGGACCCCGTTCCACCGCTGCTTGCTGTCGGCGGGGAATTGAAGGCGACATTTTGCCTGACGAAGGATCGCTTTGCCTATCTCAGCCAGCATATCGGTGATATGGAAAACTTGGAAACGCTGCAAGCTTTCACCGCGTCCGTCGCTCATTACAAGCATCTATTTCGTGTAGAGCCAGAGATTATCGCCTGTGACCTGCACCCGAACTACCTTTCTACGCGCTGGGCCCTGGAGCATGAAGGGGGGCTGCCCGTGGTCCAGGTGCAGCACCATCACGCGCACATCGCCGCTGTGATGGCTGAACATATGCTTGGCAGCGAGGAGCGCGTGCTCGGCTTCAGTTTTGACGGCACAGGGTACGGGACCGACGGGGCGATTTGGGGGGGCGAGGTACTTCTCGCCGGTTATGCTGATTTCCAACGCCTGACGCATCTCAAATACGTGCCGCTTCCCGGAGGAGATGCGGCCATCAAACGGCCGTATCGTCTCGCCCTGGCACACTTATGGGCTGCCGGCCTCGACTGGGACGAGCGCCTGCCTTCCGTGCGCGCCTGCCGCGCGGCGGAACGCGGCGTCCTACGCAGACAGCTGGATTCTGCAATCAACACGGTGCCGACGAGCAGTATGGGGCGGCTCTTCGACGCCGTCGCTTCCCTGGCCGGCATCCGCCAGACCATCACCTACGAGGCCCAGGCTGCTGTTGAGCTCGAAGCGCTCACCGCCCCCGACCTGCGGGAAGCGTATCGCTTCACACTTGACGAAGGGGTGTTTGATGCCGCTCCTGTGCTGGAGGGCGTGGCCGCCGACGTACTTGCCGGCGTCGACCCCGCGCGGATCGCGGCTAGATTTCACAACGCGGTCGCTGGCCTGATCGTTGAGATCAGCGTGGCCTATCGCCAAGAAACAGGAATAAACAAGGTTGCGCTAAGTGGGGGCGTCTTTCAGAATGTGACCCTGCTCGAAGCGGCCGTTGGCCGGCTTGCTCAGGCTGATTTCGAGACGCTGGTGCATCACAAAGTTCCCCCGAACGATGGCGGCCTTGCTCTGGGCCAGGCTGTTATCGCCGCCGCGCAGCAGCGTGGGCAGCCCTGATCTCAGGCACGGCGTTTGCCCCAGCTCCCGCTGTCCCGCCAATGGAGAGGCAGGGACTAGCGGCCCCAGCGGATGGCCGCCGCGACCGGCAAATGATCGGATGCTTCAGAGTAGGGAACGACGGCCGCGTCCACGCGCCACCCCGCAGAGACCAGCAGGTAGTCAATTCGTCGCAATGGACCAGGCACGGGATAGGAATGTCCGGGTTCAACACCCGCGAGATCGAGTGCGTCTGCGAATCCTCCCGCAAGCAGCTTATCGATTTCCGGCGTCCCATGCTGCGCATTTAGGTCGCCCATCATCAAGGTATTCGGCCGTTCCTGCACGAATTCCAGAATCCTTTCGCTTTGCAGCACTCTGATCTCCCCGCCATCGTCCGGGTTGTGGTAGTGGGTAACGATTAAGTCGATATCCTCTCCGCCGGCTCCCTGCAGGCGCGCGTGGATAAAGCTGCGCCGCAGCAGCAGATCCTCCGTGGGCAGCGGATAGGTAGCCTGCTCTGCTACCGGCAGGCGCGTGAGCAGGGCGTTGCCCCACTGCCCGTCAGCGGCCGGACCGAAAACCGGCTCCATTTGCAGGCGCTTGGCCAGCCAGGCCAACATATCGACTGAGCCGTTGATCACCCAGCCGCGGGAGACTTCCTGCAAACCGACGATGTCCGGCTGCTCCGACTCAATAACCTGCGCCAGCGCTTCCAGATCAAGCGCCCCTTTGACGTTGGCGCCGTAGTGCAGATTGTAGGTCATGACATGCAGCGCCTCGTCCGCGCCTTTGGTAGAGGTGGGCGTGCCCTCGGTCAGGCGCAGGGCAAGCGGCAGGAGGAGGGTCAGCAGCAGGAGGGCGCTCAAAGGGCGCACGACGGCCGCATCAAGGGCGGGCGGATTTCGCCAATTGTTGAGCAGGGCTGCCGAACCAAGTAAGGCGGCCAGGAACAGCGCGATAAGCGGGATCCCCTGATTCGCGAAGGGCAGCGGCAGGTCGTAGACGGCGTAGTAGGCGAAAAGAAAAAGGACCAGCAGGATCATGCCCAGTCCGCCGGCGATGCTGATGTTGCGAATGCCTTCCCGGTCACTGCTGCCGCCAAGATATGCAAGCACGCTGACCAGCGAACCGGCCAGGGCGATTTGGCCGAACAGCAGGTAGAAGGCCGTTATCCAGGGATCGCTTGGTCCAAAGAAGATGAAGACGCCGCAAACCAGGGCCAATGCCCAGGATACGGCGAGCAGGAAGCGGCCGGCACGCGGCAGCAGCCAGATGGCCACGCCCAGCACGTGGGCCAGCAGCAGCCAAAAGAGGGCGAGCAGAAAGGGCCATCCACTGCTTGTTGTCGCCCAGCCGATGTTGGCAAACTGCAGCAGTTGCAAGAAGAGAAACGGGCCAATAAGCGCCCAGGCGATGGCGCGCGCGAAGGGAGCATCACGCGCGCTGCCTTCCCCTGAGTGACGGAGCAGCAGGAATAGTGTCCACCACTGCCCGAGAACCAGAAAGAGGATGATCAGGGTAGGCCAGATACCGCGCTGCCAGATGAGGTCGTAGGAGTAGAATGCGCCGTTGAGAGCCAGATCGAGCGCGAGCCCGGCCAGCATGCCCAAGGCGAGCGTGCTCGCTTTTCGCGACGTGCCGGCGGCGACACCGGCGGCCGTGGGCAGGAAGAGGAGGAAGGCGATCACGCCCGTCATCGTGAAGATCAGTTTCACGATTGGATCACCGCTCCACAGCTGAGCGGCGATGCGGCTGAGGCCAATGACAAATCCTGTGATCAGGATCATCAGCCCGCTGCCCAGCCAGCGGTTCAAGGGGCCGGCAAGAAAGGCGAGCGCAAAAAGCGCCAGTGCGAAAAGAGCGCTGTTAATCGTGCTCCACCCCAGGCGTTCACCGAGCAGGGGCCGCAGATAGGGCAGGAGGCTGCGCAAGAGCTGCATGCCCAGAAGCGTAGTCAAAACAACCATCATGACATAGGCGCGCTGTGCTTCTTGGGACTTCACGGGCTGCTTCATGTTTCCCCTCCTGCCTTTTCCTGCCAACGTGCGGCGGTGCCGGCAACCTTGTCAGGTATCGCTCTATTGCGGACCACCCCATTATAGCATGGCTCGGCAATCTTCGACGCCGGCGCGCGATCGAAAAAAACCGCCCCTTCTTAGAGAGGAAGCGGTTTCTTCATTCGCTTTACCGGTCAGCCTGTGCAGGCGACGCGCGCCGGATCTACCAATCCCAGGTCTCGTGGCTGCCCTTTCCGGCGTGCGCTCCGCGCATGCCGGGATGACGGCCATGCCCCCGCGTTCCTCTGCGGGCTGCCTGCCGCTCGTCGCAGCGTGGGTGCGGCTGCCCGGGATCGGCTTCTATCCAGGCTTGGCGCATTGCCCGGCGGCGCCGCGCGGCAGCAGCGCGATGATTGACCCTGCGCCGCATGCGCCGGCCGCGTGTCCCGGCCTGCGCTCCATTTTGCCGCCGGCCGCGTCCGCGGCCAACCATGCGCGGGCCAATCCCTAGGCGTTTCAGCGCCTCTTTATCGCCTGAGGCTTCCAGCCGGTACCCATCTTCTGTTTCCACGAACTTGATTTCGTAATGTACTTTTTCGTAGCCTTCTTCCATACTGTTTTTTTCCTTATTTTCCGTGTTCATCTCGTTTTCTTGTTCATCGCGTTTCATACTGTCTTGCTCCTTGTTCTCTGTGTTCATCTCGTTTTCTTGTTCATCACGTTTCATTTTGTCTTTCTCTCTTTTCTCCGTGTTCATTGTGCTGTCTTTTTCATCTTCTAACATGTCTCCCTTCATCTCCTCTTTTCAATCATTCCCCTTCGCGCGGGGTGCCGTTCAGGCCATTCTCGATCTCCTGCAAAACGCCGATCGCTTCCGCAAGTTTGGGCTTGACGATTTCCGTCAGGCGGCGCAGCTCCCCCTTTCCTTTGGGCGTGATTTCGTAGATGCGCGTCGTGCGCTTGACGTCGTCTTCCCAACGGCCGCTGATCAACGCCTCTTCTTCCATCTGGGTCAGCAGGGGATAGATAGCGCCTGGATTGGCCACCCACTGGCCGGCCGTTTTTTCGCGAATCAGGGTCATCAGTTCGTTTCCGTAGCGGGGTTCATCGGCAATGAGCTGCAGGACGAGCACCGGCAGCAGCCCACCGCCCATGCTCATGAGATTGGCCACAAAGGGATTAAATCCAGGGCGGCCGCCGTGCCAGGGGCGGAACCTGCGCCCGCTGAAAAGCCAGTGATCTTCCGGGTAGGCGCCCATATAGTTGTTAAAGTGCTGCCGCCACTGCTCGCCGCGTTCGCCGCGCCTGCGGCCCTGCTTTCCGCGCCCACGGCCGCGGCGCGGTCCCTCTTCTCCTGCTTCATCCTTGCCCGCATTCCATGCGTCCCAAAAGCCGTTCCCTTTATTGTCGTTCTCTGCCATGCCGTCCTCTCTGAACTAAATCATATTGAATTCAATATAGTTAAATTATACACTTGTTCGCCCCCATGTCAACCCACACGGCGGCGTTCCTATGAAGATCTAACAATTGGGCGCGATCCGTGATCCTTGACGGCAGGAAGGCCAATGTCTATAATGCGCGCAAGTCTATACCTATCGACAGTGATGGAGATAAGTACGGCTTGATGGCTATGCAGAAAGCTGGCGGGTGATGCGAGCCGGCAGCCATGAGTCGGAAATCCACTCCGGAGTCGCCTTTCGAGCCCCTGACGGGAATGAAGAGAGGCCGGGAACGCCCGTTACAGCGAGAATTAAGGCCGTTTGCCCGCTTGGGCCGGCGGTAAAAACCAGGTGGCACCACGGGCCCCCTCGTCCTGGAAAAGGCGAGGGGGCTGTTTTATTGTGTGTGGTTTTCAAGAAAGGGTAGAGAACAATGATTGACATCAACCTGATACGCAAAGACCCGCAGTGGGTCAAAGAACAGATTGCTAAGCTAAATGATACCGCGCCCATCGACGAGATCCTCGCCGCCGATCTGCGCCGGCGTGAAATCTTGCAGCAGGTTGAAGAACTGCGCGGCGAGCGCAACGAGCGATCGAAGCAGATTGGGGCGGCGATGGGTAAGCTGAAAAAGCTGGAGGCGGATCTGCGCCGGGCGGAAGCGGGCCAGGATGTTGGCCGTCCGCTGGAGACGCTGCGCGGGGAAGCGCACAGCTTGGGGCTGGATGTGGAAGAGGCGAAAAACGCCACACGCGAAATCGGCAAGCAGATTTCGGCGTTGGACGAGGAACTGAAGGGTGTTGAACAGGATCTGAACGAAGCGATGCTGTGGGTGCCCAATATTCCCCATGAGAGCGTGCCCGTGGCCCCGGATGACAGCCACAACATTGTCTATGAAGCACAGGGCGCGCCCCTGCCGGCGTTTGATTTTGAGCCCAAGGCGCATTGGGATCTGGGGCCGGAACTGGGGGTTATTGATTTTGAGCGGGGCGTGAAGCTGAGCGGCAGCCGCTTCTATATCCTCTCCGGTGAAGGGGCCCATCTGCAGCGCGCCCTGATCCAGTTCATGCTCGACATGCACGTCTACAAACATGGCTATACGGAGGTGAATCTGCCCTACATGGTGCGCTCGGAGATGTTTGTCGGCGCGGGCCAGCTGCCGAAATTCGTTGACAATATTTACCGCGATGCCGTGGAGGACTACATGTTCCTGGGCACGGCCGAGATCGCCCTGACGAACTTGCACCGGGATGAGATTCTGGATGAAGCGGATTTGCCGCGCAACTATGTCGCCTATACCGCCTGTTTCCGCCGCGAGAAAATGAGTGCCGGGCGCGACGTGCGCGGCATCAAGCGCGGGCACCAGTTTGACAAAGTTGAGATGTATAAGTTCACAACGCCGGAGACGAGCTACGCGGCGCTCGATGAGCTCGTTGAGCATGCGACGGATATTTGCGAGGCGCTTGAGCTGCCCTACCGTATCGTGGAAATGGTGACCGGCGATCTCGGCTTCGCCGCCTCCAAGAAGTACGATGTCGAGGTCTGGGCCGCCGGCTGCGCCGAATGGTTGGAAGTAAGCTCGGCCAGCAACACCGAGTCCTTCCAGGCGCGCCGCGCCAACGTGAAGTATCGCCCGGCCGACGGCGGGAAGACGCGCCACGTACACACGCTCAACGCCAGCGGGCTCGCACTGCCGCGCATTATGATCGCCGTCATTGAGAATTATCAGCAAGAGGATGGGACGATTCGCGTTCCTGAGGTGCTTAAGCCTTACATGGGCGGGCTGGAACTGATCGGCTGATGTTTGGCGCGGCCGTTCTACAGTTTTTCTGAGTGGCGGCTGCGCGACGCGGTTTTTGTCTCCGCCGGCCCCAGGAGATCCTTGTACACTTCGAGCATCTGATCGGCGATAAGCGGCCAGGCGTAGCGGCGGGCATGTTCGCGCGCGTTCTTGCCCAAGCGCTTGACGCATACCTTGTTCGTCAGCAGCTCGTAGATGCGTTCCGCCAGCGCTTCCGGATCACGTGAAGGGACATGAAACCCATTCTCTCCGTCGCGGACGAGGAAGGCGAGCCCGCCCACTTCGGAGGCGATAACGGGTGTGCCCGTGGCCATCGCTTCCAAGGCCACCATGCCAAAGCTCTCATAGTGAGAGGGCATGACAACCATCTCCGCGGCGCCGTAGTAGTAGGGCAGTTCATTTTGATCACGCGCGCCGATGAAGGTCACGATATCACGGATGCCCAGTTGTTCGCGCAGCGCCTGCAGGCGCGCCATTTCCAGGTCGGGATCATTGGCCCAGGGATCTCCGCCGATGATCGTCACATCGACATCTGCGACGGCCGTTGGGTAGCGCTCTTGAATGAGCGCCATCGCCTGCAGCAGCGTGTCCACGCCTTTTAGCGGTTCAATCCGTCCCACGAACAGAATATTCTTGTCCTTTACGGGGATGCCCACATGCGCTTTGGCCGCCTCCTTGGGCAGCGGCTGAAAACGGTCCAGGTCAACGCCCGGTGACACGACAACTTCCTTGCCGCTGCGGTTACCGTAGAGCCAGTGTAACTGCGCCTGCTCGGCCGGAGTTGCGGCGATGATGCGATCGGCGCTGTCAATAACTTCCTGTTCACCGCCAATACGTTCCGCTGAGGCCATTTCGCGATCAGAGGTGGCGACGCGATTTTTCATGCGCCCCAGTGTATGAAACATGTGCACGAACGGCACATGCCACGCTTCTTTCAGCATGCCGGCAACCAATCCCGACAACCAATAATGGCTGTGGACAAGATCGTATTCAACGCCTTCCACCGCTGCAAAATCCTGCACCGCTGCGGCGAATTCTTCCAGATATTGTGTGACCTCATCGAGAGGAAGGGGTTGTTCGGGTCCCGCTTTGACATGAACAACGCGCGCGCCATAGCCCAGCCCATTGCTTATCATGGGCACGTACATATCTTGCGAGCGGGTAAAGACATCAATCTGCACGCCGCGCCGTGCCAATTCACGGCTCAAATCGCGCACATAAACATTCATTCCCCCCGATTTCTTGCCGCCCAGCATGGCCAGCGGGCAGGTGTGCACGCTGAGCATAGCGATTCTGCGTGGGTAGAAGTCGTTTGCGGGAGCCATTGCGTCCATAGCGGTCAGCGTTCTCTAGCGGACTATTTGCAGTCTGTAGACGGTCAAGTCCACGGCGCCAAAGCGATACTTGTACGCTTCGTCGCCCCGCAAAAAATCAAACTCTTCGCGATTATTGGCGATCGCTTCTTCAATGGCCAGCGCTGTTATGACGACGCCGGGACTGAGCGCCGCGAACAGGTCGGGATCCAGGCCGGAGTTGTAGACCCAGACACGATCGTCATAATCAAAGTTAAAAAGCGCGGCCGCTTTCTGATCGTTCACTTCCAGAAACATTAGCTGCAGGGTCTGATCCTGCTGAGCGGCCTGGGCGACCTCGTGGAACAGCGTGCGCCGTCCCTCATTGAGCCACTCTTGTTTTTCAAGGGTGCTCTTTTGCAGCAGTTCCAGAAATTCGTCGACCGCCTCGCTCAGATCTTCCTCGGCGCTGACGATATGCAGCCGCGCCTCCGCGCCCTTAGCCCGGCGCAGTTTACGTTGTACCTCACGCCGCTGTTTGCTATCTAATCCGCCCAAATAGCGCTCAATACTGTCCGGTAGAGCGATGACGGGACACACTTCATTGATGGATTCGGCAACCGTCATGTCGAACTGGGCCGCGGCCTCGGCGAGCATCGTGCGGCTCGGTGAATACGCCGGAATATTGCACAGATTAAGGTGCCGCCACGGCGGAAACGCTTCGCTGAGCAGGCTCTCAAGAACCGCTTGCCAGCAGTCCGCGGCATCCTCCGCGGTCGTAATGAGATCAAGATAATCCGTTTCCTCGATGCAGCCGTTGAAGCGCACCATCTCGTCTGTCGTGACATAGAGGCAGGCGATCGCCGCCAGTGCACCATCTTCATGGCGCACGACAACGCTATGCAGCCGCGCCCCCTGCGGTTTCAGATTTTTCCACCACGACTGCTGGTATGCTAGCTTCTGAAAAGGGGTATTGGTCATCCCTCTTGCGGCCAATTCATCCCACTCGCCGGCAAGCTCATCGAAGACGGCGTCGCCGTCAATTACTTTCGTATACATTTTCGTTTAATACACTCTGGCGTCTAGCGGCTATGACATTATGCAGCACCTATCATAGCACGGTTGAATGTAGATTCGTAGCGTTCTCACCGCTGTGCCCGCGTCTTTAACCTCGGCCGGCTGATTGCCGGGCAGGACCTGCGCCCGCGCGTGTCATTTGCCAGCCCAACTGACGGAAGGTACTATTCTGCTCATGATTTCAAGGCTCCTGCACCGTCTCGGTTGGTACCTCCCGCTCGCCCTCGTTCTATTGATCATCGCCATTATCTTTCTGGCGCCCCCTGAGAAAACGTTGGGTGAGACGATTCGCCTGGTCTATGCCCATGTCGCCTTTACGCGCGGCGGCATGTACGGTTTCTATGCCGCCGGCATCCTGGGCTTGGTTGTTGCCGTAACCAACCGCTCTGCTCTGCAGGCCTGGGCGCAAACGATTGGCTGGGTCTCTCTGGCACTCTTCGCCGTAGGCGGCATCTTCAGCATATTTGCACAGCGTGCGAGCTGGGGAGGGATGCTTCTCGCCGAGCCCCGAAATCGCACGAGCATGTCCGTGTTGGCCGTGGCCGTGATTATCTTGCTCGTGAATGAATGGATCCCCTGGATCCGCGTGCGTGGATTGTTGTATGCGGCCCTTGCCGCTTACGTGCTTTGGATCATTCCGCGGACACCCTTGATACTCCACCCCTCCAATGCCGGCGGCAGTTCACCGTCGGCCGCTATTCGCCTCACGTTTCCGGCGCTGACCTTCTTGGTGATGCTGCTGGGCGCGTGGGTCGTGTGGTATTTTAGAAGGCCGGAAGCATGATGAATGAGCAAAATGAGCATAGTGAGCATCTGACATTTGAGCAGGCGCTGGCAGCTTTGGAAGAATCGGTGGCGCAGCTGGAAGATGGCGCGCTTTCTCTTGAAGAATCCTTGGCGATTTTTGAGAAAGGGCAGCAGCTTGCGGCCTACTGCAATAAGTTGTTGGAAAATGCAAGCCTGAAGGTCGAACAGCTGACCGTTGACGGGGAAATCATTGACGTTTCACCAGGCACAGGCGGTGGTTAGTATCTGCCGGCCGGCGGCCTGACCAGCGCCGCGACCGCAGGAGTTCTGCGATCAAAACGTAAAGAGGAACAATCGTGTTTAAGAATCTACGCGAATCACTGACGCGCACACGCCAGTCAGTGTTTGGACAAATCGCCGGCGTATTTGGCGCGGGCGACATAACGGAAGAGACATGGGATGACCTGGAAGCATTGTTGATCCAGGCTGACGTTGGCGTGCCCACGACCCTATATCTCGTTGATCGCTTGCGTGGCGCGTGAGTGCTGAAGGACTATACCGATCGGAACAGCTGCTCACAGCTCTGAAAGCAGGAGCTGCGCGCCATCCTGGTAGAACCGGAACGGTTTCCGCTCGAGAAGCCGCGCCTATTGACCGTGGCCATGATCGTCGGCGTCAACGGGTCAGGCAAAACGACCAGCATCGGTAAGTTGGCGCATTATTACAAGAACAAGGGCCGCAAGGTGATGCTTGCCGCCGCGGATACTTTCCGTGCGGCGGCTATTGATCAGCTCGACATCTGGGCAGAGCGTGCTGACGTGCCGCTGATAGCCGGCCAGCCCGGCGGCGATCCGGGGCAACCGCCTACGATGGCATTCGTGCCGCCCGCGCGCGCCACTACGATATGCTCCTCGTGGACACGGCTGGGCGGCTGCACACCAAGTACAACTCATGCGCGAGCTGGAGAAGGTTCGCGGCGTATGTAAGAAGAGCGTGCATCAGGCGCCCCATGAGGTATTACTGGTGCTGGATGCGCCGACGGGCCAAAACGCGCTTGTCCAGGCGGAGAAATTTAAGGAGTCGGTACAGGCCACGGGCGTGGTGCTGACCAAGCTGGACAGCACGGCGAAGGGTGGCATGGTCTTCGCGATTTACCGCGAGCTGGGGCTGCCGGTGCGTTTTATCGGGTACTGGGGAAGGTATTGACGGGATTTGGCACCGTTTGACCCGGACGCGTTTGTGGAAGCATTGTTTGAGCAATAACCAGGAAGGATTGGCGAGCCGGGACGCGACAAAGGTGACCGCGATCAAGCGGCGCCGTTTATTACTTGACACGTGATAGGGGAAAATAGATGAAAGATCTAATTAGACGACTTGAAGAGTTGGAACGATCCGTCGGCTCAGCTGCGGAGGCGGCTTTGACTTAGACGTCAAGAGCGAAAGACTGGCCAGCCTGGAGCTAGCCGCCGCGGCCACCGGATTTCTGGGATGATCCCGACAAGGCCCAGGCGGTCATGCGCGACATCACCAAGCTGCGCAACGAGGTGGGGATATGGGAGCGCTTGGTCAAGCGCCTTGACGATGCCCTGGAACTGGCGCAAATGGAGGATGAAGAGTTGGCGCGGACCTTGCGCAGGAAGTAGCTGTGCTCGAAAAGGAGGTCAGACGAGCTGGAATTCCGCGCCCTTTTTAGCGGCCGGTATGATGATGAAGATGCGATCTTGGCGATTCATGCCGGTGCCGGCGGCACCGAGGCGCAGGAATGGGCGGAGATGCTGCTGCGCATGTACATCCGCTGGGCTGAATCGCACGGCTACAGCGTCGAAATTCTGGACAGAGCGCCGGCGATGAGGCCGGTATCAAGAGCGTCTGATGCGTTCGATTCGAGGGGGATATGTCTACGGCCGTCTGAAATCGGAAGCGGGGCGTGCATCGCCTGGTGCGCATCTCACCCTACGATTCATCCAGCCGCCGGCACACTTCCTTTGCCAAAGTGGAATTGTGGCCGGATATCGCTGATGAGATCGAAATCGAGATTGATGAAAAAGATCTGCGCATTGATCGTTTTCGGGCCAGCGGGGCGGGCGGCCAGCACGTACAGAAAAACGAAACGGCCGTGCGCATTACCCATTTTCCCAGCGGCATCGTCGTCTCCTGCCAGAACCAGCGCTCCTTGACCCAAAACATGCAGGTGGCCATGAGCGTTCTCAAGTCGCAGCTCTACGACCTGGAACAGCAAAAGCAGGATGATGAAATCGCGGCCTTGAAAGGGGAAGTCGTGGACGCGGGCTGGGGCAGCCAGATTCGCTCCTACGTCCTGCATCCCTACAAGATGGTCAAGGACACTGCGCACCAATTATGAGACAGGCAACACGCAGGCGGTGCTGGACGGCCGTTTAGACCCCTTCATGGAAGCTTATCTGCGCTCGACTGTCGGCGCTGACAATGAATAGCCGCGGCTCAATTCCCGGTATCCCGACATTTGCCTATTTACACGAGCGTCGCGATGTGCTAAAATTAACAGTTCGTATAATCGCTCGCAAAAGCGTGAAAAATAGTTGACATATTGGCTTATTTCAATATACTTAACCTAGATACTGAAGACTCACAAACCAGCGAGAGCGTCGGCTGCCTGCCGAACGCTCTTTTCGTGTTTGTAGATAGTGCATCCTGTTCGGTGTGTGAGGGGGCGGGGCATACCGTGATAACCCGATTTTTCTAGAGGGTCGTAGAGTTTAACCAGCGTTCGTTCGCGCAATTGAATCGCAGAAAAGTTTGGAACCATGTTCTTACGGAAATTGTCTGCGAAGAGCGCCTAATTAGTTGGAGGTCGTAATAAGTGGAAACAACAGAATTTCGTTCATTGCGTATCAGTCTAGCATCCCCTGAACAAATTCGTTCTTGGTCTTACGGCGAAGTCACCAAGCCGGAGACCATCAATTACCGTCGTCTGCGCCCGGAAAAAGATGGCTTGTTCTGCGAGGCAATTTTCGGCCCGACGCGTGATTGGCAGTGTTACTGTGGCAAGTACAAAAATGTTCGTTACAAAGGGCATTGTTTGTGACAAGTGCGGCGTCGAAATCACCCGCTCCTCTGTGCGCCGCGAACGACTGGGTCATATTGAACTAGCTGCCCCGGTAGCCCACGTCTGGTATACGCGCCGCGTTCCCAGCTACATGGGGCTGTTGCTCAATGTCTCGCGTCGTAATCTGGACCGCGTACTCTATTTTGCGCAATATGTGATCACCGGTGTGGATGAAGATGCGCGTGCAACGTGCGTTGAAGCGCTTGGATGAGGAGTTGGTTGAAGCTGAGACTGCAGCTTGAGCGAAGCTCAGGAGCAGATGGCTGAAGCACCGTCGACGTCAACGCACGGATCGCTGGCGCTGGAGACAGCAGCTGGAAGAGCTAAACGCATACATTTGATGACCGTCTGGCTGCGGCGACGGACGCCTTCATGAACGAGGCGCAGTTGTGCAGACACCGTCTGGAGAATCTGCAGGGATCCGTCACCTCCGAAGATATCCTTTTCGGCGATGAGGTAATCGCCAAGAAAGGCGAGACGATCGGCCGCGAGCACATCGTCATGGTGCAAGATCACCACCGAGCGGCTGACGGAGGTCCAGCAAGCATTTGAAGAAACGCATCAAAGCCACGTTGCCGATTTGCAGCGCGAAATCGCTGAACTGCGCGCCGAAATTGAGCCGCTGCGGAGGAACTGCGTGACCAAATTGGATCAGAAACTGGTTTGCTGCGCCAGCAGGCCCAGACCAATCGCGAACAACTCGAAGCCATCGCGCAGATGTCACTTCCTGAATGAGAACGAGTACCGCGAACTGAAAAGCAAATTTGGCAATGTGTTCCGCGCCGGCATGGGCGCCGAGGCGCTGCTATGAATCCTGAAGCGATGGATTTGGACAAATTGTCTCGCGAATTATGGCGTGAAGTGCGCACGACGCGTTCCAAGCAGGCCGCCGAAACGGGCCACCAAGCGCCTGCAGGTGGTGGAAGCGCTGCGCAGAGCGACAACCGTCCGGAATGGATGATTCTGACAGTGCTGCCGGTGATTCCTCCCGATTTGCGCCCGATGGTGCAGCTCGACGGCGGCCGTTTTGCCACGTCTGACCTGAACGATTTGTATCGCCGCGTTATCAACCGCAATAACCGCCTCAAGCGACTGCTGGATCTGGGCGCGCCGGATGTGATCGTGCGCAATGAAAAGCGCATGCTGCAGGAAGCGGTGGACAGCCTGATCGACAACAGCCAGCGCGGCAAGGCCCTGAGCCGCCGCGGCCGTCGCGAGCTGAAATCCCTTTCCGACATGCTCAAAGGCAAGAAAGGGCGTTTCCGCCGCAACTTGTTGGGTAAGCGCGTTGACTATTCCGGCCGTTCGGTCATCGTCGTCGGCCCGAAGCTGAAGATGGGCGAATGTGGTTTGCCGAAGATCATGGCTTTGGAACTGTTCCGGCCGTTTGTGATCAGCAAACTGATCGAATATGGCTATGCCAGCAATGTGAAGGGCGCGAAGCGTTTTATCGAGCGCCAGCCGCCGGAAGTGTGGGAAGTGTTGGAAGAGGTGATTCAGGGACGGCCGATTCTGCTCAACCGCGCGCCGACGCTGCATCGTCTGGGTATTCAAGCCTTCATGCCCAAGCTGGTCGAAGGCAAGGCGATCCAGCTGCATCCGCTGGTTTGCGCCGCTTTTAACGCCGACTTTGACGGCGACCAGATGGCTGTCCATGTGCCGCTTTCACGCGAGGCGGTGCGAGAAGCCAAAGAACTGATGCTGGCCACGCGCAACCTGCTCAAGCCGGCTGATGGCCAGCCGATTGTTGGCCCCTCGAAAGATATGGTGCTTGGCGTCTACTACATCACGCTTGATCCGCGACGGCCTGCCCGGCGAAGGGCGCGTGTTCAGTAATCTGGAAGAGGTCGAAATGGCCTATGAACTGGGCTATGTGGATATCCATGCCAAGATCAACGTGTATACCGAGACCTATCTCGAAAGATGACGGCAAGCGTTATGCTCGACGGCAAGCCGCGCACGCGCATGATTGAAACATCTCCGGGCCGCGTGCTGTTTAACTTGGCGCTGCCGGAAGAAGCGCGCTTTGTCAACCAGACTGCTGGACAAGGGCGGCGTCAACCGGCTGATCAACGAGTATCTATCGCCTGGTGGGCGATGAGAAGACGATCAAAATGGTTGACGCGATCAAGGATATCGGCTTCAAGTTCGCCACCGTTTCCGGTACAACCGTGGCTGTGGCCGATTTGACTGTTCCCGATGAGCGGGACGGGATTCTGGACCAGGCGCGCACTCGCGTTGACGAGATCGACCGCCAATATCGGCGCGGCTTGTTGACGCCTGAGGAGCAGTACCAGCGCACGGTCGAGACCTGGAACGAAGCCAAGGACAACGTGGCCGATGCGGTGCGGAATCGCTTGATCCCGACGGCCCGATGGCCGTCATGGCGCTTTCCGGCGCGGGTAAGGGCGGTTTTGGCCCGATTACCCAGTTGGCCGGTATGCGCGGTTTGATGGCCGATCCCGCAGGGGCGCATTATTCCCGTGCCGATTCTCTCCAACTTCCGCCAGGGACTGGAAGCGCTGGAATACTTCATCTCCACCCATGGCGCGCGCAAGGGTCTGGCCGATACGGCTCTGCGCACGGCCGATGCCGGTTACCTGACGCGCCGTCTGGTTGATGTGGCTCAGGACCTGATTATTATGGTCCGAAGATTGTGGCACGGACAAGGGTATCTGGGTCAAGCGAGCCGACAACTTTGGCAAGCAGACACTGGCCGAACGCATCGCCGGGCGTGTCGCCGCGGCGACCGTGGTCGACCCGGAGACGGGCGAGATTCATCATCGAACAAGGTGAGATTACTTCACCGAAGAGATGCCCTCGAGATCGATCGATGCTGGGCGTTGGACGAAGTGTATGTCTTCTCGCCAATGACTTGTGAACTGCGGCAGGGCATTTGCGCCAAGTGTTACGGGATGGATCTGGCGCGTGGCAAGCTGGTGAAGCATGGGCATGGCCGTGGGCATCGTGGCCGCTCAATCCATTGGTGAGCCGGGCACACAGCTGACCCTGCGTACCTTCCATACCGGCGGTACCGCTTCTGCGGGCGGCGACATTACACAGGGTTTGCCCCGTGTTGAAGAGCTCTTTGAGGCCCGCCAGCGCCCAAAGGGCGAGGCGACCATCACGGAAATCGGTGGCGTCGCTGGATACGGCGATGGTTGACGGCGTGCGCCACGTCTTCGTCACCGATCGCAAATTGGTTGACGATGTCTACGAGGTTCCCGAAGGTTGGACGGTCCGCGTCGAGGACAAAGATTCCGTTGAAGTGGGTGATGTTATCGCCGAGAATGATGACGAGGAAATCGTTGCGCGCCACAATGGTACGTGAAGCGCGACGAAGACGGGCTGCGTGTTGTTTGGGAAAGCTGTCGAGGTACAAGATTACGCGATTCCGGCCGGCATGCGCCTGCTGGTTGCCGACGGCCAAACGCGTCGAAGCCGGCCAGCCGTTGACGGAAGGGTTCGCGGAACCCGCACCGCATTCTGGAAATTTTGGGCCGCGACGCGGTAACCCAATATCTCCTGCACGAAGTGCAGCAGGTGTATCGCCCGCAGGGCCAGAACATTCATGACAAGCATTTTGAGGTCATCATCCGCAAGATGCTTGAGCAAAGTCATGGTGACGGCCTCCGGCGATACGGAATTCTTGCCCGGCGATCTTGTCGAAGCGGCCCTTGTTCCAGGAGAACAACGAACAGGTTATTGACGAGGGCGGCGAGCCGGCCGAAGCGGAACCGGTGCTGCTGGGTATCACCAAGGCTTCGCTGAATACGGAAAGCTTCTTGTCGGCCAGTTCATTCCAGCACACGATCAAGGTGCTGGCCGGCGCGGCTATTGCCGGTAAGGAAGACAAGCTCGTCGGCCTGAAGGAAAATGTGATCATCGGCAAGTTGATTCCGGCCGGCACCGGGTATGAAGCGCGTTTGCGCCGCGAAGAGCAGAAGCGGCTGGAAGCGCAAAAGCCGGAAATCGATCTGACGACGGTTACAACGAGCTTGCTCATCGACGACAACACGGACGACAGCCTGCTGGAAGCGATGATCGCCGCCGCTGCCGAATCATCCCGTGTGCGCCACGAAGCTGAACTGATGGAAGCGACTGCGCCAGCGGTTGAAGACGCGGACTCAGAATCAGATGGTGAAACGATCAGTCCCGAAGATCTTGCCGAGGAACTCCTGGCGGTCGCCGGTGGACCGCTGAGCTCCGGGTTCAGCGGCAGCGAAGCCGAAGACGGTGAATCGGAGGTTTCTGAGAGCGAGGATGTGCAAGAGATGGATGACTTGTCCGACGAGGAAGAATCCGCCGCCGAAGAAGCTGCTGATGAGGCTGTTGCGGACTAGGTAGGCTGGGTTGCTTCCAGCGTCGCGGCTGGAAAGATTAAGACGAACGAAGAGGCCCATCGGCGATCTGCCGGTGGGCCTCTTTTTTGTTTCCTAGAAGACGCTGCCGCGCCTATGTGGTGCGCTGCAGCAGCATTTCGGTCAGCTCATTGAGCGCTGTGCCAGCCTCACCGGCAGGAGAGGCCGCTTCCAGGTGCGCCACCGCGGCCGTTGAATAGATCTGAGCCTGTTCTTCCGCATACTCCCGGGCGCCGACACCGTCCAGGAGACGAACTGCTTCAACAACAAATGCTTCGTCCACAACTTCTTCCTGGTACAGCATGCCCAATTCGTCTGAGTTCGCCAGACCAAAGAGAACGGGCAGTGTCTTCTTCTTGGTGACGATATCGGTGGCCACCGACTTACCGGTCCGCGATTCATCCCCCCAGATTCCCAAAATATCATCAATAACCTGGAAGGCCAGCCCCAGATTGAGGCCGAACTGCCCGTAATGGTCGACGACTCCCCTGGGGGCATCGGCGATGAGCGCGCCGAGCTCGGCGCTCAAGGAGAGGAGCACGGCCGTTTTGCCTGTAATCATGGTCAGGTATTCAGCCACGGCAACATTATCACGCGTCTCGAAATCCATATCCGCATATTGTCCTGCCGTCAGGGAGAGGCAGGTTTCATCGAAGCGTCGCAGCGCATGCACGACTGTTGCCGGAGGAACGCCGCGTTCCAGCAATCTGTTCATGGCCGTGTGCGCCAGCGTAAACATCGCGTCGCCGCTGTTGATCGCCTGCGCCTCACCCCAGATCTTCCAAACGGTCGGCCGTCCGCGCCGCGTCGGGCTAACATCCTCAATATCGTCATGGACCAGCGAAAAATTATGCAGGATTTCAATGGCCGCGGCGGCGGGTACCGCTTGTGTCCATTCGCCGCCGGCGGCATCATTGGTCAGCATGCAGACGAGGGGCCGAATGCGCTTGCCGCTCTTCTGCTCCGCCGGCTGCAGCGCTTCATCTACCCAGCCCATCTGGTAATGCATCATGCCCAAGAATGGCTCTGGGGCTTGGCCGTCATACTGCAGGACAGCGCGCATTTCGTCGTCGACGGCGGGCAGCATGCGCTGCGCGCTGGAGGAGAATATCTTGTTCATCGGGGGTTACGCTCCAAAGATACGGGTTAGCCTAAAAGGCTGTCCGCAATTCTGTCTTGCCTAAAGCCGTGATGTCGGCCGCGCCGCTGGCAAACATGGCCACGCGCAGTTCATCGGTCACTGTTTCCGCCAGGTCGACGACGCCGGCCACGCCATCCTTATCCGCGGCGCGCAAGAAATCGCCGGCAATGCCCGCAATCTGCGCGCCCAGGGCGATCGCCTTGGCTACATCGATGCCGCTGCTAATCCCGCCGCTGGCGAAAATCGGCAGATCCGGCGCCGCGCGGCGGCAGTAACGAATGGAAGCGCTGGTCGGTATTCCCCAATCAATGAAGGCCGCGGCAACGCGCGCCAAGCGCGGTGTTGGGGCGCGATACATTTCCACCTGACTCCAGGAAGTCCCGCCGGCGCCGGCGACGTCAATCGCCGCCACACCCGCGGCGACCAGAAGGCGCGCCGTCTCCTCAGAAAAGCCCCAACCGACCTCTTTGGCAATGACCGGCACCGCCAGCTGCCGCGTTAATGCTTCAATTTTTCGCAGCAGGCCGGAAAAATCGCCGTCTCCTTCCGGCTGCACCGCTTCCTGCAGCGCATTGAAGTGCAAGATCAGGGCGTCCGCCTCGATCATATCGATGGAACGTTGGCACTCAGCCAGCCCGTACCCATAGTTGAGCTGCACGGCGCCCAGGTTGGCGAAGAGCAAGATGTCTGGGGCAACGTCTCGTACCTGATACGTATAGGCGAGGGATTTGTCCTCAATTGCGGCGCGCATAGAGCCCAGTCCCATAGCCAGCCCAGCCTCCTGCGCCCCTTCGGCCAACAGGCGGTTGATGCTGTGCGCTTCCGCTGTTCCGCCCGTCATGGAGGAGATCAGCAGGGGCGTCGCCAGCTGCTTGCCAAAGAGCGTGCAGCTGGTGTCAACCTCATCGAGGTCGATCTCGGGAACTGCCTCATGCAGGAAGAAGTAGTTCTCAAAACCCGTGGTAAGGGTCTTGAAACGAATATCTTCCTCGAGGTTAATGCGAATATGATCCGCTTTGCGCTGTTCGTTTAGCTCAGGGGACGAGAGGCTGGTCGATCCGCTGGGATAGTTCTCTTTATGTTCCATTTGGTGCCCAATTATCTCTAGCTGCAGGCCGTTGTGGCGAGTGCTGACAATGTATGCTGAGTATACGTGCAGTGGGACGGCTAGGCAATCTGCGCCCGCTAACCGTCCAGTGCATCCAATGACCATTGGGCCGGATAGAAGTTTTCATTGACTCGCAGCGCTTCTTTGTACGCTTCTCGCGCGCCGAACGTGTCGCCGAGAAAGGCCAGCGCATGTCCTTTGTACCAGTATGTCTCTTCTACATTGCGCCCACCCTGTGTCTCCAGGGTCGCGTCTGCCAGGTCGACGATGTCCTGGTAGCGCTGCAGCTTCAAGTAGGCCAGATACGGCTGGAATTGGTACCAGAGCATACGCGGCGGCAAACCGATCTCGCGCGCTTTGTCAAACGCCTGGGCGCCGCCCTGGTAATATCTCGTTTCTCCGCTCAAGCCGCCCATGCGCGTCAGCGCCGTGCCCAGGTTAAACCAGGCAATAGCATCTTCTGGATTCTGACCCGTCTCTTCCTCCGCAAGCCGCGCCGCGTTCTGCCACATCGCGAAGTCATCAAACATGTCCGGCCCCAAAATGGCGGCAATCTCTTCTTGCTGCTGTGGTTCGTAGACGACATAGAACGTGTAGTTGAACTGCTGCCAGAACTCTTCTATCTCTTCGTAAGCGACATGGGTGCCGCTGCTGTCGAAGGGGCCGAGATAACTGTCATGCGTGCTGAACTGCGCCGATTCGTCATCATAGCCATACACCGTCAGGTAGTGGCCCCACCACCCGGACTCCGGCAGTTCATACCCTTTCTCAATAACCACGGGATAGCCCGCGGCGACAAACTTTTTGATCATCTCCAGCGTGCCGCCGCTGCGGGCGATGGCATTGAAGCCAGGCGTTTGCTCATTGACATAATCAGCTATCTGCCAGGGGCTGACGTTGCGATCCTCGGGGTTCGGTTTCAAATACTCCGCCACTTCCACCTGTGTGATCTCACTGCCGTAGAAATTCAGCACCTGGGTCAGATTGGCGGGGCCGCAGTTGTTGAATGTTTGCTGGATCGCTGCCAATCCCTCCAGCCTGTGGGCCGCCGGCAGAGGGATCGGTACGGCCGTTGGCAGCGGCGTGGGCGTTGCGGTCGGCTGTGCGGGCAGCTCTTCGCTTTCTGTGTCGCTCACTGCCGCGGCAGCCGGCTCATCGCTCACGATCAGCTCGGGGGTGGGCGCCATAGTGGGCGCGGGCACTGCCGTCGCTGCCGGGCGCACGGCCTCGGGGTCCCCTTCAGCGATCAGGGCGCTGAGGTCTACCTGGCCGGCGCGATTACCCTGTTCCGGTGCCGGCAGAGCTGTCGCCACGGGGGCGACCGCATCAATCACCCCTTCGGCGACATCACTGAGCAGCGGGTTTCTCTCCGAAAGAGCCACACGATAGCGGCCGGGCACGGCCTGCACCGCCGCTGGCAGTGCCATCAGTCCAACTATCAAGATCATTTGTAAGCCAACGATCGCTAGAATAATGTACTTGGTTCTTTTCTTCATAGAGCCCTGTGCGCACGCTCTGCCCGTGCGTCACCTATTCCTTATCGCTCAAACTCAGCCAGCGCCGAGACAGCGGCGCTGAAATTCGGGTTGAAATCAGCCGCCTTCTCCATGTTTTCTCTGGCGGCTTCCTGCTCACCCAGCGCCTCAAGCGCCAGGGCTTTGTAATAGTAAGATTCCTCAAAATAGGGCCGGTCTTTGAGAGTCGCCTCGGCCAGCGCCAAAACGTCTTCATAGCGGCCCGTTTCCTGGTATGCGGCATAAGGTCCGAACTGGTACCAAAGCATGCGCCAGGGGAGTCCCAGCGCGCGCGCCTGATCAAAGGCAATGGCCGCTTCCTCATACTGGTCCAAGGCCACATAGTTGGTGCCCAGGTTGAACCAGTTGAATGCGTTCTGCGGATCCGCTTCCGTCTCCGCTTTCGCTCTAGTCAGGGCGCCTGTCCACATGGCGGCATCCTCGCTGTCCGCACCGATTAGCTCCGCGACCAACGCCTCTTGTTCCGGTTTGAAGAGGACGATGTAACTGCGGTTGAACTGCTGCCAATTTGTGTCAAGGAGTTCGTAAGTGAGCGCGCGGCCGTCTGGATGGGCATTCTGCAAAGGCTCTTCGCTCGTTCCCAGCCAGGAATCATAGACCCAGAACTGCTGTGCCTCTTCGTTGTAGGCAACAGCCAATAGATAATGGCCATACCAGCCCAGCCAGCGAAATTCGCCAGGCGGATCGATGCCGGTTTCGATGATCACGGGCAGATCGTTGGCCAGAAGACGCTTCAGAATTTCCGTGCTGCCGTTCGCGCGGGTCAGCGCGCGGTAGGGGGTCTGCTCATTCACGTAGGCGGCCATCTCCTGCGGGCTGACATTGCGATCTTCCGCGTTCGGCTTCAGGAAGGAGGCTGTCTCATTCTGGCTGACCTGTTCGCCGTAGTAGGTGAGCGCCATCGCCAAAGTGGCCGGGCCACAGTTGTTCCACGTCTGAAACTTGTGCTCGAACCCGAGCATTCTCTTCGTCTGCGGCAGCGGCCACGGCGTCTCTGTCGGCGCTGCTGTGGGCGCAGCGATCCGGGTGGAGGTCGCCGTCGCCGCTGCCGGCGGTAGTTCCGCGCTGGCGATCGGTTTGCTCTCTACCATCGTGCCCTTCGTTGTCGCCGTTGCTACGGCTGTGCCCGTGGCTGCAGCCGTTGACGACGCTTCTGCCCTCGCTGCCAACAAGGAAACGGCTGCGACCGGGGCTTCCACAGTCGGCAGTAGGCTCACTTCATTTTCCGGCAGCCCATACTTTTGCAGCGGCTCCGGCAGGCGAAAAACGTAGCGATCGGGCAGAGCCCTGATCAACAGAGGCGTAGCCAGGATCGCGCCGCAGAGCAGAAGCGCTGTTGTTAGCATCAGTAGTCGATATCTATTCATCCGTTTGCGCAAGCTGTGGACGACCTGGCAGGTGCAGAATTGATCCCTTGAGCCAGGGCCGCGCTTAATCTGGATGATTGTAACGTAGACATCCGCGCCGGCTTGCTGATCCTATTTGACTTCTAAACAAGCGCTCAGCCGCCAAGCTGCATAACTATGACAAATCGACTCGGCATCCGCGGCGAAGGCGTACAGCCGGGACGCTGGCCGCCGCAGCCGCTCCTGTGTTTTCGATTACCCAAACTTTGACGCACTCTATATAATGCTGTGGTACGAAAGAATTCAAAAGGGATAAACCAGTCGAATACATGGAGCGCCACTTCATGGGTTGGTGAGAACATGACAGCTGACGACAAGAAATATACGCCGGTACAAGCTTCACCTGGCAGAGGGATGCCCTGGCGAACCATCATGTTGGCGCTGATGATGCTCTCCTTTCTGCTCTTGGTTGGCTTGATCGTCCGCAATCTGGTCTTGAGCAACCAGCTGTCCAGCAGCGCGTTTGACTATGCCACCAATCAGGCGATTGTCGCCGCTGAGCAGTTGGAAGTTGAGTTTGCGGACACAATGCGCCTGACTGAGGACCTGGCCCAAGAGTTGAGCGATGGGCGGCTTGATTATGCGGATATTGCCGGCCGGTTGGAGCAAGTCCTTACCGCGAATCCTGATTTGGGCGGCATAACGGTTGCCTTCGCCGAGGGGGCGTTTAGCCCGGAATACGATCTCTATTTTGTCTATGTTGCCCGTGACCCGGCCGGCGGATTCTATACAGAAATGAAGGAGTCACTCTACGACTATACCGCTCCTCCTTCTGCCGATCCTGCGGCGCCGCAAACTGCATGGTTCTACAACCCAGCCACCTCGGGCCCGACCTGGACGGAGCCCTTTCTCGCTTCCGGAGCGGGGCAGGTGCTAATCGAGTATGGCGTTCCGTTTAGCGCTCCGGGAGCGGGAACGGATCAGCTTGCCGGCGTTGTGGCCGTCGATTATTCATTGGAAGGCATGCGCAAGTTGGTCGCCGGCCTGGATCTCGGCTTGACGGGATTCGGCGCAGTATATGATGATTCAGGCGCATTTCTTTCTCATCCGGTTCCCGAACGGATCGCCAAGGGAAACATCTTCACCGACGAAAGCCTCCAGGACGATAACTTCCAGGATGCTGCTCGGCGCGCCTTGGCGGGCGAGACCATCTCCGTGCGTCGTTTCGTCCATGATGAGGCGGTCTGGGACTTCTTCACCCCCCTGGTAACCACTGGGTGGGCGTTGGTGGCGCAGATGACCGAAGACTCGTTTGTGCTGGGTCAGGAAACGCTGCTCATGAACCAGGTGGCCATCGTTCTTGCCGGTGGAACGTTTCTCTTTTTCCTGACAGCCGTGCTGCTGCACTTTGATCGTGCTTCGCGGGATCGCCTCTGGTTGGCCTCAATCACTTTCTCGGTTATCGGCGTCGTGATGATCCTGATCATCATAGGGCTTGCCCGCAACGCGCCCAAGGATCTGGGCAGCGGCATCTTGCTTACCTCTGAAACAGCATTGAAACGTTACGAGGAAGGAGTTGCCCAGGCTTATGTCGAACGCGGGTTGGCTGCGCCCATCAATGTGCCTACCGGCGTCTTGATCCAATCGGCCAGATTCCCGGAACCAAGTGTCGTGACCTTGAACGGCTATGTCTGGCAGCGAATCCCGAAGATCGAGGGGGTTGAAATAACGCCGGGCATTTCCTTCGCGCAGCTCATTGACGAGCCGGCCATGATCGAGGAGGTTTACCGCGAAGAGCGGGAAGCGGAGACCTTGATCATCTGGACGGTAACGGCCGCCCTGCGGCAGGCATTCGATCCGGAGCAGTATCCGCTGGACCTCTACGATATCAATGTTCGCTTTTCCCCTCTGGAATTCGCCAACAACGTCGTGCTCGTGCCTGACCTGCAGTCCTACAATGTCACCGCGCCGCGCAGCCTGCCCGGCCTGGATGACACGGTGCGCATCAACAATTGGCGTCTAATCGCCACCGCGTTCGGCCTTGATTTCCGGCAGTATGGCACCTCAATGGGCATCTCCCAGCGCCCAACAGTTGATGTGCCCGAACTTGCCTATAATATTCGCGTAGAACGGCGGTTCTTGGGCCCTTTCATCGCCTTTTTCTTGCCGGCGCTTGTGGCCACGATCATGATTTTTGGTTTTTTGCTGATTGATCAGAAGCCGGATGAGCCGGACGAGATCGTGACCGCATTAACCTACACGGCCGCCTTGTTTTTTGTCGTCGCCGTGCTGCATGACGCGCTGCGCGACAACGCCGCCGCCATTGGGCTAACCTATCTGGAGTATTTCTATCTGCTGCTTTACGTGCTCACGTTGTTCGTCGCCCTGAACAGCTTTCTGGTCGTCAACTATCCCTATCTGCCGATCATTAGCGTGGGCAACAATCTCATCACCAAGCTTCTATTCTGGCCCGTCGTGGTCAGTTTCATGCTCGTGGCCACGCTGTCCGCTTTCGTCTTCACTGCCTGATAGCGGGCGACGGCGGCGGATATCATTCCACCGTGACGCTTTTCGCCAGGTTTCTGGGTTGGTCAACGTCCGCTCCGCGTCGTTCAGCAATGTGGTAGCTCAACAACTGCAGGGGAATGACATTGATGATTGGCGCCAGCAGGGGAGGGGCCTCGGGCACGTAGATGACGTAATCTGCATCGCGCCGCACGTTTTCATCCCCCTCAGTCGCCAGGGCGATCACCACCCCTCCGCGCGCCTTTGCCTGCTGGATCTGGCTGATCATTTTTTCGTATAGATCGTCTTTGGTGACGATGGCGACGACCGGCATCACCTCATCGATCAAGGCGATGGGGCCGTGCTTCATTTCCCCCGCCGGATAGCCCTCCGCATGGATGTAGCTGATCTCTTTCAATTTGAGAGCGCCTTCCAGGGCGATTGGATAGTTGATCCCGCGGCCTAAGAACAAGAAGTCATTCGCCTTGAAGAAATGGGCTGCCAGCTCTTGATACTCCGCATCTCTTTCCAATACACGGCCGGCCAGGTCAGGGATATGGGCGGCGTCGCGGACCAACGTCCGCATCTGTTCCTCGTCCAGAACACCCAGCAGCGAGCCGAGCAAGCAGGCGAGCAGGTACATGTCCATGATCGAATTGGTGAACGCCTTTGTGCTGGCCACGCCGATTTCCGGCCCCGCCTGCATGGCGATATATCCATCCGCCATGCGCATCGATTGGCTGCCGAAAACGTTGACAATGGACCACAGGGTCGCGCCGCGCTCGCGCGCCAATTCCATCGCCGCCAGTGTGTCCGCAGTTTCCCCCGACTGCGTAATGGCCAAGACGGCCGTGTGCGCATCGATGATCGGGTTGTAGTAGCGAAATTCGGACGCATACTCGACCTCTACCGGGACGCGCGCCAACGATTCGATCATGAACTTGCCCACCAGGCCCGCGTAGTAGCTTGTTCCGCAGGCGATGATATATATCTTGTTGATCTGCCTGGCCAGTTCCCGCGTCAAATTCAGATCGGGCAGCGAAACGCGCCCCGCTTCGAATTCCGCCCGTCCGCCCAGCGTATCGATCAGCGCGCGCGGCTGATCGAAGATTTCTTTCTGCATGAAATGCTTGAACTCGCCTTTCGCTGCGCTCACCGGATCCCAAGCAACATTGGTGATTTCGGCCGCGATAGGCCGTCCGTCGAGATCGGAAAGATAGAACGCATCGCGCGTGATACGCGCCATCTGCCGGTTCTCTAGGAATACCATCTGCCGCGTGTGTGCCAAAATAGCCGGGATATCCGAGGCGATGAACATCTCCCCTTCGCCGACACCCAACGCAATGCCCCCGGCGTTGCCCAGCCGCGCGCAAATCAGTTGGTCCGGATCTTCCAAGCTCATGACGACGATCGCGCTTGCCCCTCTGAGAAGGCGTAAGGTTTGGCGAACGGCCGCATCGAGGGAAGTGCCCGTCCCCAGGAAGCGTTCGATCAGTTGGGCAATGACTTCCGTGTCCGTGTCCGACTGGAAGGCAACCCCCTCCGCCTCAAGTTCTTCGCGAAGTTCCAGGAAATTCTCGACTATCCCATTGTGAACGACGACGATACGGCCGTCCATGCTCATATGCGGATGGGCATTGCGCTCGCTTGGCGCGCCGTGCGTTGCCCAACGCGTATGCCCGATACCGATGTGGCCTTCCAAGGGAGATTCCTGCAAACGCTGCTCCAGGTTGGCCAGCTTGCCCACATCACGCCGCAGGGCGATATGCCCATTCTCGGCCAAAACGGCGATGCCCGCCGAATCATAACCACGATATTCCAACTGCTTCAGCCCGCGCATCACGATCTGCGGCGCCTGCTGAGGTCCGATATAGCCAACAATCCCACACATTCCGACTGCTCCATTTGCATCGGCAGCGGACGTGATCCCTGCATGCCGGCTGCCAACACGCTCACGAGCGCATCCGCAGGATAAGAGTGAATCTTTTCTTCCGGGAACGCCCCTTCCAAGAATGGCCTTGCCGCTGCGAGTGCCACGCATAGGCGGAGGCCGCTGTTCATCTGTCACCTGCAAAGTGATTTGTCGCCCAGTCGCCTGGCGCGGTTTGACACCTTGCTTAAAGAAGGGGCATTGAATCAGAGTGTGACAACCCTGGGAGGCATCCGCTGATCTCTCGATTTTTCCGAACGCTCGGTTAGCACCCGCCGTGCGGCGGGGAACCTCCACCTCGTCAACCGCCACCATCTTACTGGAGATGGGGTGGCCCATGCGCTGCTCAAGCCCAACGATCCCGCAGCAAGACGAGCGCCGCGGATCATTATGTAACCATGCTACCTTTCTTGTGCCAACCAGTCAACCTTTTTTCCCGCAACTGTTCTCCGTGCCCTGTGGGCGCGTCTGTGCCAGGCTAGAAAGCCCTGGCCGGTGACCAAAGGCCAGAATTGGAACTATCCGTCCAACCCGGGTAGAATTCAGCCTATAAGCAAGAGTTGTCTACCAGTGGCTTGAATCTAACTTAGTTGTGAATTAGAAGGAGTTCAGGTGGCGGTTTGTCCCCATGGCATCTCGATTCTCTTGATCCACGAGCCTCCGCTCGATTTTGGTTTGCCCGCGCAACGTCGATTCAGTTCAATTGGGTTCCGGCGACAGCGGTGTAGCGCCCTATGACCGCCGATATCGCACTCGTTCTCCTCATCTTGGGCGTGTCCATCGTCCTCTTCGCATCGGAGCGGATTCGTGTCGATGTCATATCGATGATGGTCCTGCTGACGCTCCTCTTCACCGGCCTGCTGACGGCCGAAGAAGCTTTCTCCGGCTTTTCCAGCCCGGCCGTCATCACGGTTTGGGCCATCTATATCGTCAGCGCGGGACTGATGTACACGGGCATCGCTGATTTTCTGGGACGGCGCATCATGCACGTTTCCGGCTCGCAAGAGTGGCGCCTGATCATGGTTATCATGGTTACCGTGGGCGTCATGTCAGCTTTCATGAATAATATTGGGGCGACGGCCGTCTTGCTGCCGGCCGTTGTCGCCATCGGCCGTGAAGTGAAGATCCCCGCCTCCAAGCTGCTAATCCCCCTCGCTTTCGGCTCCCTGCTTGGTGGAATCACGACCCTGATCGGCACGCCGCCCAACCTACTGGTCAGCCAGGGGTTGGAAGCCGCCGGCTATGAGCCCTTCTCGCTGTTTGACTACACGCCGATGGGCCTGATCGTCATGAGTTCGAGCATCGCCTACATGGTCTTGATCGGCCGCCACCTGCTGCCCACGCGGCAGGCCTACGAGGGAGAACATCTGGTTGAGGATTACCAACTGCGTGACTACTTAACTGAACTGACCGTGCTGCCCGAGTCACCGCTGGTAGGGCGCACGCTGATGGAAACGCGCTTGGGCGAGCGGCATGGCCTGCATGTCGTGGGGGTTGTGCGCGACGAAATCGTCCGCGTGGGCATTATGCCTGATGAGCAGATCGAGAGCGGTGATCTTCTGATCGTGACCGGATCGCTGGACAAAATCCTCTCCCCGGAAGAGGCGTTGGGCGTGACCATCAACCCTGATTTGACGCTGGAAGACACGGATCTTGAGTCGCCGGAGGCGACGATGGCTGAGATAGTAGTCAGCCAGAAGGCGGACTTCATCGGTCAGACGTTGGAACAGATCAATTTTCGCAAGCGCTTCAACCTGACCGTCCTGGCCATCTGGCATAACGAAACAGCAATTGTTGACCGCATCGGCCACGCGCCTATTCGACTCGGCGACACGTTATTGGTGCACGGCCGTCGCGAACAGGTCGAGGTCTTGAAGCAGCGACCCGATTTCCTGGTGCTCGGGCCCGTGGCCGTCGCTTTGGACTCGGAGCAGCGGCGCACGAACAAGGCGCCCTTTGCCATCGCCATCTTCTTGTTGATGATTGCTTTGGTCACAACAGGCACCGTGCCCATTTCTGCGGCGGCGGTTTTGGCTTCGATCCTCATGGTGCTCACCGGCTGCCTCGGTATGGATGAGGCTTACAAGTCGATAGAGTGGCAGTCCGTTTTTCTCATTGCCGGCATGCTGCCCATGGGCATCGCCATGGCCAAGACGGGAACGGCCGAGTACCTGTCAGACTTGATCATTAACAGCGTAGGCGCCTACGGGCCGCAGGCGATCATGATCGGGCTCTTTGTGCTGACCACGCTCATTACGGAATTCATGTCCAATGCCGCCGCCGCCGTGCTGGTCGCCCCAATCGCTATAAGCTCTGCGCAGCAGTTGGGAATCGCGCCGTATGCCTTTGTTATGGGCGTGGGCATCGCGGCTTCAAACTCTTTCCTCTTTCCTATCGGCCATCAAGCCTCCGTCCTCGTCTACGGTCCAGGCAACTACCGCTTCTTTGATTACACAAAAGTCGGCCTGCCCCTGACGCTCCTCATCTGGATCCTGCTGGTCATCTTCCTGCCCATCCTGTGGCCGTTTTAGGGTCCTGGCGGAAACTGCTTAGACGGAGGATGTTAGAGCGCCGTTAGATCAAGTCAGCGTTCTTGCTATCGCCCTTCCCAAAGAACTATAATCCTGCTGTGTTTCCTATCCATCACAGATCAAGCAGTAAGTCGAATTAGCGGAGTATCACGTTATGTCTATTTTGTGGGCGATCGGCGGTTTCCTAATCATCTTGACTCCGGTCGTGCTCATTCACGAACTAGGACATTTCACGGCTGCGAAATTGTCCAAGATTCGCGTAGAGGAATTTGGCTTTGGCTTGCCGCCGCGCGCTCTCAAACTCGCGGAACGGGCCGGAACGGTCTACTCTTTGAATTGGATACCCCTGGGCGGCTTTGTGCGGCCGGCCGGCGAAGATGATCCTTCGGTTCCCGGTGGATTCGCCTCCGCCTCAAAACGCGCCCGTCTTTTTGTCCTCTTTGCCGGCGCCGGTGCCAATTTCCTCGCCGCCCTGATCATCTTCTGGATCGCGCTGATGATTGGTCCGCCGGCGATTGAGGTTGCCGACGTCTACCCAGGTTCTCCGGCGATGGAATCGGGCCTGCGCGCGGGCGACATTATCCTGGCTGCCAATGGGGAAACGGCCGACAGCACCTTTACGCTGCGCAGTGTCGTTGATGCCCATGCGGGAAACGCAATTGATCTCCTGATTCTCAGAGGTGACGAGGAGATCACCGTCAGCATCGTCCCCAGACTGCCTGGCGAGTTTGATGCGACCAGTGATGGGCCAATCGGGGTTGGCTTAACCGCGGCGACGGGCGGGCAGCGCGTCAGCCGGGGTCCGCTTGAGGCTGCTGGTAATTCTCTGGGCTTCATGTGGCAGAATATCGCCATCTACGGCCAGCTGCCGGGAATGTTAATGCGCGGCGAAATCACGCCCCAAGAAGCGCGACCAGTCAGCGTCGTCGGCATCAGCCAGATCGCCGGACAGGCCGCGGAATCTTCGGCCGCCACCGGCAATCTGTACCCGGTACTGACGATGGCCGCCTTCATCAATATCGCGCTCGGGTTAACCAACCTGCTGCCCATTCCCGCACTTGACGGGGGCCGCATCCTCTTCATCTTGATCGAGGCTGTTCGCGGGCGCCGCATTGAGCCCGAAAGAGAGAGCATGGTGCACGTGATCGGCATGCTTGTCTTGCTTGGGTTGATGGTCCTCCTGATCTTTCAGGACATTGTCAATCCCATTGTCCCCCCCCAATAATCCAATACAATAGGGCGACCTGCGCCCGCACAATAACCCGCTGGCCGCCATGGTGAATGACGGCGAAAGGAGTGATCATGGCTATCGAAGACCCACATATCCCCTTCAGTGACGTCCTTAACACGCTTCGCACAGCAGACGAAGTGCCCATCGATTTGCTCTCCCGGCTTTCCGATATGAGCGACGAAGATATGCGCGCCTTTTCCGAACGCTGGCCTTCCAGCCCGACGGAGCGCCGTCGCGAAATCGCCAAGCACTTGGTTGATCTCTCCGAGGAAGATTTCGTGGTTGACCTCCAGCCCGTTTTCGCTTTTTGCCTCGATGATGCCGATGCCAACGTGCGTATCTTTGGCCTGGAGGGCTTGTGGGATTCAACCGACCTCGCGCTGATCGAACCGATCATCGCTTTGCTCAATGAAGATCCGGCCCTTGAAGTCCGTGCCGCGGCCGCCGGATCATTGGCTCACTTCTTGCTGATGTCCGCCTGGGGTCAGCTGAGTAACGTGCCCACCGCTCTGATTTACGAAGCGTTGATCGCCGCCTACCGCGATCCGCACGCTGATCTGCTGCTGCGGCGTGTCGCCCTGGAAAGCCTTGGTTCGGTCGACTCGCCGGAAGTAAGTAGGGCGATAGAGGAGTCGTATGAGGGGCGCTACCATGAGCTGCGCCTGAGCGCTCTTTTCGCCATGGGCAGCAGCGCCAATCCGCGTTGGCTGCCCATCCTCCTCGATGAAACGGAAAGCCCTTACGAGGAAATGCGCCAGGAAGCCGCGCGCGCTTTGGGCAGCATAGGTGATGCAAGCGCGGTTCCGCGCCTGGCGGAACTGGTGTATGATGATGGGGAAGGAGTGGCCGAGGCGGCGATTGTGGCGCTCGGTGAGATCGGCGGCGATCAGGCATTGGAGATGCTGGAGCAGATGTTTGCAGATGAGGATCTGGAGCATCTGGAGACATTCATCGAGGATGCGCTGGAGGAGTCTTCCTGGAGCACGCTCGACCTTCAGTACGGGTTCTTCCCCGATGACCTGATGGATGAAGAAGAATAATGTGGACCACCTGCCTTGCGTGAAATACTCACTGTTGTTACCCAGAACATTCTGCCGATATTCATTGTCGCCAGTTTTGGTTATGCCCTTCGCCGTTGGTTCGATGTAGAAAAGAAAGCGCTGTCCAGTGCCGTACTGAACGTCTTCAGTCCGGCGCTTGTCTTTTTCTCGCTCGTCAATACGGATGTCGCCCCTGATGAACTTCTGGAAATCGGGCTGTTTACCGTCCTCTTCATTGCCGCGATGGGCCTTATCGGTCTGGCGGCATCCGCACTGCTGCGCCTGTCACGACCACAAACGGCGGCGATGCTGCTGCTGATTATGTTTGTGAACAGCGGCAACTATGGGCTCACGGTCGTGCAGCTGCGCTATGGGGATCTGGGCATGTCGCGGGCGGTCGTCTACTATGTCACGGCCACCATTCTTATCTACACGGTTGGCGTTTTCATTGCCTCGAGCGGTAAGGCCGGCTGGCGTGAGACGCTGGCCAGGATGGCCAGATTGCCCGCCGTGTACGCCGCCATTTTCGCCGTCATCTTCTACGTCTGGCAAATACCGATTCCGGCGCCGCTGATGAGCGGGCTGGAGATTGCGGCATCCGGTGCGATACCGGTTATGCTGGTTGTCTTGGGTATGCAGCTGGCGGATCTGCAGCGCGGCGGCATGAATTGGCGTCTCACCATTCCCAGCATCGGCCTGCGCCTGCTGGTTGGTCCCCTCGTCGGTGTCGTGCTCGCCGGTCTGGTCGGCTTAAAAGGGTTGTCTCGCAGCGCGGCCATTATTGAAAGCAGCATGCCATCCGCCGTTTTCGTCATTATCCTGGCCACTGAATTTGGGCTGCCTGCCCCTGCCGTCACCAGCGTCGTCGTCTTCGGGACATTGATCAGCCCCTTGACCATTGCGGCCACGATTAGTTTTCTGGGGCTATAGAGGAAGCGATGAAATTCTATCTCCTGCTGTTCTTCCTGGTTGTTTCCCTCTTCGCTCCGGTCGCGCCTGCGCAGGCTCAAGAAGTCCCTCTCGCGGCGGAATCTTCTGCCGGTTACACGTTTGGCGAGCGAATTGATTTTGCGCTGCGCGTGCAGAACGGGAGCGATCTGCAGACGATCACTTTGTTCTTCCGGCCTGAGCTTTCGCCCAATATCTATGAGGTGCAAGTTCCGTTTCAGCCCGAGGCGCGCGCCGCCTCTGAAGATCTCTTTTTGACCCAGCCAGTTGACGCCAACGCGCTGGGCATCCGGCCGTTTAGCGATATCACCTATTGGTGGGAGCTGGAGACGGGGGAGAGTGCGCTGAAGGTCCCGGAGAAGAAGTTCATCTATGAGGACAATCGTCTTGATTGGCAGATCATGGTCCGCGACGGCGTCAAGGCGCACTGGACAGGAGGCGGGCCACTGATGGGACAGAGTGTACTCGACACCGTGGATCGTTCTCTCTCAGATTTGCTGGCGATCTTGCCGCTCGCACGCATCGATGCGCTCGATGTCTATGTCTATCCAAGTTCGGCCGATTTACGCGAATCGCTGCAGGCAGCGGGAGCGCTGGATCAGCCCGCCGGCCAGTTCGACCTGGGCGTTGTACTCGTTACGTCGGTAAACCCACAAACGATCGATTCTGATCTTGCGCAGAGCTTGCCATACGAACTCGCCCAATTATTGATCTTCCGCACGGCGGGCGAACAAGTGGCGGCCATACCCTGGTGGCTGCGTGAGGGGATCGCCGGCAGCGCCAGGCCCAACGAGAGCCCGCGCCAGTTGGAACTGCTGGCGGAGGCCATCAAGTTCGAGGATACGATTCCGCTCTGGCGTCTCTGCAGCGAGCAGCAGGATGGGGGAGATCGTCAGGAACTGGCCGCAGCGCAAAGCACATCCCTGCTGCGCTTTGTCGCCTCCAGCCAATCCCCTGGCGCCATTCGTGAATTGGTCACAGCGTATGTCGCGGGCGATGACTGTGAACAGGGTGTCGAACGCGTGCTTGGGCTGACGTTGGACGAACTCCAGCAGGCGTGGTTGGACGATCAAGTGGAGCCGAATCGATTGAACGCCTTTCTGGGCAGCAGTGGATTGTGGATAATCCTGCTGTTAGCAGGTACATTACTTGTTGGAATACTGATCTATTCTACACGAGCAAGGAAGTGAGCATATGAGCCATGAGAATGATCGCGCTGAAGGGCCGCCGGCTGAAGAGCCGGCAAGCGAGGAGGGCCTCGATCTCAGCGCCTTGGATTTCGACCAGCTGTTCAGCGCCGGCACCGCCAACTTGCACAAAGGGAAGGTCTCAACGGCCGTGCCTTATTTGGAAGCGGCGCACGCCCTGCAGCCGGGAGATATTGACACAGGGATCAACCTCGCCGGCGCTTACGTTCTGAGTAAGAAGTTCAAACGCGCCGCCCAGATTCTGGAGCCATTGAGTGCCCAGCACCCCGAGCACCCCATGATCTGGACCAATCTGGGCGCTGCCTATCTGGGCAATCCTGTTTTGGCCAACGAAGAGGAGCAGCTGCAGGCGATCGCCGCCTTCGAAAAAGCGCTGAAGATCAACCCCGCCTCCCCCAGCGTTGCCTACAATATCGGCCTCATCTACCGTGACCGCGGCGAAAACGAGAAAGCGCTGCACTGGTTTGAGAAAGCGATTCAAACCAATCCGCGTGATGAGCACGCGCGCAGTCTGGCTGTGAAAATGCAGGCCATCTTGGACGAGGATGCTTAAGGTGCAAAAAAAAACCTCCAGGCAGGAAGTTGACAGACGCTTCCTGCCCTTCCGCAAACGCATGCGCGACGCGGGACTGCCCGATCTGTTCATCGACTCATTCTCTGGGTATTATCAGCAGCTGCTGGCCGGGGAAACTGGGCTTGTTTCTGAAGAAGCGATCGCGCCCGTGGAATCTGTTCCCTATATGCTCGAGCTGCCCGCGCACCTGCAGGCGCTGGGCAGCAGCGCGTCGTCGCGAACAGCCTTCATCAAACTTAATGGTGGTTTGGGCACGAGCATGGGCCTGCAGGAGGCGAAGTCGCTGCTCGTCGTCAAGGAGGGCTATACTTTCCTCGACATTATCGCCCGGCAGGCGATCCATGCCCAGGTTCCCCTCATTCTGATGAACAGCGTTCTGACGGAGGCGGATTCTCGCCAGGTCTTGCAGGCTTATGAGGACTTGATCGACGATGTGCCGCAGACCTTCGTGCAGCACATGGAGCCGAAAATCACGCAGAGTGATTTCTCGCCGGCCGAGTGGCCGCAGGATCCTGAATTGACCTGGTGCCCGCCGGGCCATGGGGACATCTATATTTCGCTTGTTACCCAAGGTGTCTTGCCGGCGCTGCTGGCGGCGGGATATCAGTATGCCTTCATCTCTAATGCCGACAATTTGGGCGCCACCCTTGACTTGACCTTGTTGGGCTATTTCGTGGAGAAAGAACTGCCGTTAATGCTGGAGGTTGCCGAGCGCACGGAAAGCGACCGCAAGGGCGGCCATCTTGCCCGGCGTCGCAGCGACGATCGTTTGATCTTGCGCGAGCTGGCCCAATGTCCACCAGAGCAGATCGATTTCTTCCAGGACATTGCTCGTTACAGATACTTCAATACCAACAATCTCTGGATCGATTTGCGCGCCCTGGATCAGAAACTGCGTGAGCACGACTATGTGCTCAACCTGCCGATGATCCGCAACAGCAAGAACGTGGATCCGCGTGATAGCCAGTCCACGCCCGTCTACCAGCTGGAAACGGCGATGGGTTCCGCCGTAGAAATCTTTGCCCGGGCGGAGGCGATGGTCGTGCCCAGGTCGCGCTTCGCGCCGGTCAAAAAGACGAATGATCTGGCCGTTGTTCGTTCAGACGTCTATGAACTGGCCGCTGATTTTGCGGTTACCATGCACCCCGATCGCGGCGGCATTCCCCCACAGGTCGACCTCGATCCCGCATATTATCAATTCGTGAATGAGTTTGAGGCGCGCTTTGCCTGCGGTGTTCCTTCCCTGTTGAAGTGTGATACGCTCCGTGTAAACGGAGACTTTCGCTTCGGCAGCGGCGTCGTTGTCCAGGGGGATGTGACGCTTGAGAATGTGGCGGAGGAGCAGCAAACCATCACAGACGGTACGCTGCTTGGCGGGGAGTCAGCGTAGATGCTTGGCGCTGCACAGCTATGAAAGAAGAATTGATCATCGTCGGCGGTGGGTTGGCCGGATCGGAAGCGGCATGGCAGGCGGCGCGCCTGGGCATAGACGTCAAGCTCTTTGAAATGCGGCCGCGCCACGCTACGCCCGCCCACACGACTGAGAATCTTGCTGAATTGGTCTGCAGCAACTCCCTCGGTTCCTACCTTGTTAACAAAGCGCCGGGCCTGCTCAAAGCGGAGTTGAGCGGACTGGGATCATTCATTCTCGACTGCGCATGGAAGACGGCCGTGCCGGCCGGTTCATCACTGGCTGTCGATCGCGAGCGCTTCGCCGAATTGGTCAGTGAGCGCATCGCGGCCCATCCAGGCATTGAACTCATACGCGAAGAGATGCCTACCGTCCCGCAGCAGGCGGCCGTTATCGCCTCCGGCCCCCTGACTTCTGCCGCCCTGGCTGGGGATTTGCAAACGTTTTCCGGTGAGGAGCATCTCTATTTCTACGATGCCGTGTCGCCCATCGTGCACGCCGACTCCATCGACATGTCTATCGCCTTTCGCCAGTCCAGGTATGGCGAAGGGGATCAGGTAGAGGGCGACTACATCAACTGCCCGCTCAACAAGCAAGAGTACGATCAGTTCGTCTCCGCCCTCCTGGAGGCGGAGACGATTACCTTGAAGCAGTTTGAGCGGGAAGATCCGCACTTCTTTGAGGGCTGCATGCCCGTGGAAGTCTTGGCAGGTCGCGGGCATGATGCCCTCGCATTTGGCCCACTGCGGCCCGTCGGATTGGTTGATCCGCGCTCCGGCAAACGACCTTATGCCGTTATCCAACTGCGCCAGGACAATTTGTCCGCTTCTCTCTACAACATCGTCGGCTTCCAGACCAATCTGCGCTGGGGCGAGCAGCGGCGCATACTGCGCCTGATTCCGGGACTGGCCGGCGCGGAATTCTTGCGCTACGGCATGATGCACCGCAACACCTACATCAATTCGCCGCACCTGCTGCAGCCGACGCTGCAAACGCGCATGCGCGGCGACCTCTACTTTGCGGGACAAATCACCGGCGTTGAGGGATACATGGGCAATGCGGCGACCGGCCTCGTGGCGGGAATCAACGCCGCACGCTATTTGCAGGGCACGGCGCCCGTCATCTTTCCCACGGGCACCATGTTGGGCGCCTTGACTCACTATGTCACGCATGCCGATCCGCGCGATTTTCAACCCATGAAGGCCAACTTCGGTCTCTTTCCGCCCCCGGAGTCAAAGATGAGAAAGGCGGACCGCGGTTTGTGGCATGCGGGCCGCGCCCTGACCAAGATGCGCCGCTTTGCTCGTGAATACGGAATAGAATACGATCGCTATCTGGCCGAACAAGATTTGGTCGAGATGCAAAACAAGCGCAGCGCAGGATCCTGAATCATTCTAAAGGAAACGATGGAAGAAAAGTTGGCCTACACAGTTACCGGAGTAACCGTCTATCCCGATAGGGCGCGCGTCGAATGCCAGGGCAGCGTGCAAGTGACGCCTGAGGTCGACACCCTTCTGTTTGACGGGCTGCCCTTGAGCATGGAAAAGGAGTCCGTCACGGTCAGCGGAAAAGGCACGGCTCCCGTGAGCATTCTCAGTGTCGACGTCGGTCTGAAGCATTATGAACAATCCCCGTCCGCGGAGATCAGGAGCTTGGAAGCGGAGCTTGAGAGCGTCAGCGAGGCGCTGCAGGCGGTGGCTGACGATATCGCTGTCTGGCAGGCGGAGTCAGACATGCTGCAGAGTCTGCGAGACGCGGCCGGTGCGTATGCCAAGGGTTTTTCGCGCGGCCGTCTCTCGGTAGACGAACAGAGCAGCCTGCTCCGGTTCTTGCGGGACCAGGACAGCGCCGTTCGCAAAGAACAACGCATGCTGCGCCAGCAGAGTGCCGCGCTTGAGCGCAAACTTGAGAAGTTGGAAAATGAACTATCTGAACTGCGTTCCGCGCAGCCGCGTCGCCGCAACCAGGTTCGTGTGACAATCGCTGCGGAGGGGGAAGGGCAGTTCCTTCCAGTCCTTCGCTACGTCGTACACAATGCTCGCTGGCAGCCTCTTTATGATCTGCGCTACGTGGATAGTGGCGGCGGCGCAGGGAAGCTGACCCTTTCCGCGCAGGCCCAGATTACCCAGAACACAGGTCAAGATTGGGAAAACGTACGCTTGAGCGTCTCCACGGCGCGGCCGGCGCTCAACCAGCGCCTGCCCGATCTCAAACCCTGGTATATAGATGTTTATGACCCGCCGTTCCCGGCGCCGGCCGGCTACGATCGCGAGGCGGCGGGAATGAAGAAGCAGATCCTGGCTGACGCCGTCTTCGCCTCCTCGGCCGCCAGGTCGGGTGAGGAGGAGATGGTGGAGGCAGCGCCTGTCAGCGCGACCATCCAGGATGGAAACGCGATCGTGAACTATGAAATTGCCGGGACTTCCACCGTCGAAAGTGATGGAGCGTCGCACAAGTACTTCCTCGGCCACACCATGCCGCAAACGAGTCTCAACTATCTCGCTGTGCCCCGGCATACGGATGCCGTGTTCCGTCAGCTTAAGGCGATCAACGCGGGCGCCGCCCCGCTGCTCGCAGGACAGGCCAATCTTTTCTACAACGATGAGTTTATCGGCAAGACAGACCTGCAGTATACGCCCGCGGACGGTGAAATGAAGCTGCTCTTGGGGATTGAGGAGCGTATCGAAGTAACACGGGAGCTGCAGCGACGTGACGTCGACAAGAAGTTCCTGAAGGACGAGCGCATCGTTCATTTCGGGTATGAGATTAAACTGAAGAACCTGCTGGCCGAAGCGGCCGCGGTTGAACTGCGCGATCAGCTTCCCCTGGCCCGGCACGAGCAGATTCAAGTCAGGATGGATGAATCAACACCCGCACCCTCAGAAAAGAGCAAGATGAACATATTGCAGTGGAACTTGAGTCTTGAGCCGGATAGTGAAACGATAGTGCGTTACGAATACACGGTCCAGCATCCGCGATCAATGACTATTTCCGGTTTGCAGGAGTAGGACGGCCGGCGCCGCAGGCAGCCCGGCACGCTCAAAGCAGGTGTCGAAAGGAGGTGCGCATTAGCAGCAAACTGCACGAGACCGCCGAGCCACAAGAACGAGCTTATCTTGTTGGCGTCGAACTTAGGAACAGCCCGCTTCTTCTCTCCGGAGAAGAAAGCCTGGGTGAATTGGCACTGCTGGCCGATACGGCCGGACTTCATGTCGTCGGCCAGGCGCTGCAGCGTCTGAATCGCCCCTATTCAGCAACCTTGATTGGTCCTGGAAAACTGGAAGAAGTGAAAATGCTGGTCGAACAGCTGGCGGCTACCGTCGTTGTTTTTGACGAGGAACTGCTTCCGCGACAGCAGCGGGAGTTGGAGAAGTTCTTTGGCGAGGAAGTCAAACTCCTCGATCGCACCGCTCTCATCCTCGACATATTTGCCCAGCATGCGCAGACACGCGAAGGCAAACTGCAGGTAGAGCTGGCCCAGCTGCAGTACCGCCTGCCGCGCCTGACGCGTATGTGGACCCATTTGGTGCGCCAGGCAGGCGGACGGGCGGGGGGAGACACCGGCGGCGTCGGTGTGCGCGGACCCGGCGAGACCCAGTTGGAAACAGATCGCCGTGAGATCAGCCGTCGTATCTCCGCCATCGAGACACAGCTTGATTCCGTGCGCGCCCATCGTGAGCGCCATCGGGCCAAGCGGCAGCAGACGGAACTGCAGGTCGTGGCCATTGTCGGCTATACAAACGCCGGCAAATCCTCCTTGTTGAATCGTCTTAGCGGCGCCGATATCTTCTCCGCCGACATGCTCTTTGCCACACTGGATCCGACAACGCGCATGGTCGACATGCCTGGCGGACGCGAAGTTCTTTTTACGGACACGGTGGGCTTCATCCAGAAGCTGCCGCCGGAGATCATCGCCGCCTTCCGGGCCACGTTGGAAGAGATCGCCGAAGCTGACGTACTGCTCCACGTGGTCGACGTTACCCATCCCAACGCGCGCGAGCAGATCGAGGCGGTAGAGGATACACTGGCCGAGCTGGAGGTAGACCATTTGCCGACGGTAGTTGCCCTCAACAAAGCGGATTTGCTCGAGGATGGGCAGGTGGACGCCGCGCATTTTGGACTGGAGCGCCCTGGGGTGTTGGTTTCAGCCAAGAGTGGGCAGGGCATCGATGCGCTGCTGTCTGTGATTGAAGCGGCCATGTCCTCTAACCTGCAGCAGCTGCATGTGTTCCTTCCCTATGACCGCGGCGATTTGCTCTCACTGATCTATGAACGTGGCCAGGTCGACGAAGAGACGCACGGCGCCCATGGCGTTGAAGTGTACGGCCGTCTGCCGGCTCGCCTTACGCCCTATTTTGATAAGTATCTCTTGGTGGAGTAGGCAGCGCAGTTGATGGACAAGATCGAGCGCATCGCCGGCAGCGCGCCAACCAGGCTGGCCATGGAGAGTTTCGCCGCCAATCTTGATCAAATTGTGCATTCGATCATCTCGATTCAACAGATTCCGGCGCCAACATTCCATGAGTCTGCGAGAGCTGAATATATCGAAGCGCGCTTCAAGCAGCTTGGCCTACAGGACGTCGGCTGTGACACGCTGCACAATGTTTTCGGCCGGATTCCCGGCCTGCGCCCCGGCACCCACCGGCCGGTCATTATCTCGGCGCACAGCGACACCGTTTTCCCCGCCGGCACCGACCTGCAAGTTCATTGGCAAGGGGACCGTCTGTACGGGCCGGGTATCGGTGATAATTCATCTGGCGTAGCCGGTCTCTTCACCATTGCCGAGGCGCTGCGGCATTTCAATCTGCGTACGAATTCAGACCTCTGGTTCGTAAGCAATGTAGGGGAGGAAGGGATGGGCGATCTGCGCGGCATGCGCGCCGTCGTCGAGCGATTCGGCCGTCAAGCAAGCTACATCGTCGTCGAAGGGGGTCTGTTCGGTCAGATTTCGCATGAAGCTATCGGTGTTCGTAGATATCAGGTGGACGTGCAGACTCCGGGGGGGCACTCATGGGGCAGCTTTGGGCAGCCGAGCGCCATTCATGAGTTGGGCAAACTGATCGCCGCGATCAGCCGCATACAGGTGCCGGCGTCGCCGAAAACAGTCTACAACATCGGTGTTGTCTCAGGTGGTACTTCCGTGAACACCATCGCCTCAAGCGCGAGCATGTTGGTCGACCTGCGATCCGCGGAGGATGCCGAACTGGCCAGATTGATCAATCAGGTCTCGGCCATCGTTGGGCGCGCGCAGAAGCACAATGCCCGGCGCAAAAATGGGGTCGAGATCAGCATGAAGCCGGTGGGCAACAGACCGGCCGGCGCCGTACCGCGCGAAACGCCGCTGGTCGTCTGGGCGGAAAGGGCGTTGAAGCAGGTAGGGCAGCCCTATGTGACCTACGTTTCCGGCAGCACAGATGCCAATATCCCCCTAAGTCTCGGCGTGCCCTCCGTCTGCGTCGGCCTCTGCGTTTCTGCTAATTCTCACCGCACTGATGAGTATATTGAGATAGCGAATCTGCCATACGGTCTCCAGCACCTGCTGCTGCTTGTTCTGGCGGCCGGTGATTTCCGGGGTCAGGACTAGCGTGGTCGCGCCGTCTGTTTGGGGACGAATGGCTTGTCCAGTGACCGCTCTTCGCGTTTAGCGATTGTCTTGTTATGTCAAGTTTTTGTCAGGGAGATCGTTGATGAATTTTGAGCTGTCGAGCGAACAGAAAGAACTTAGACACATCGTCCATGATTTCGTCGCCCGCGAGGTTAAGCCTCTGGCCCGGCAGACGGACGAGCGTGCAGAATTCAATTGGACTGCCGTTAGGAAGATGGGCCCGCTGGGGCTTCTCGGCCTGGAAGTGCCGGAGCAGTATGGCGGGGCGGAGCTGGACGCTACCAGTGCAGCGCTCGCCATTGAGGAATTGGGTTGGGGCTGCGGCTCAACTGCCCTTGCCGTTTCGGCGCATAATGGCCTTGGTCTCGGCCCAATTGTCCAGTTCGGCAGCGAGGAGCAGAAGGAGAAATGGCTGCCGCCGCTCGCTTCGGGGCGGGGGAAGCTTGCCTGCCTCTCCCTGACCGAACCGGGCGCCGGTTCTGACTTGAAGGGGGGCGTGAAAACGACGGCCGTGCGCGAAGGAGATTCCTGGATCATCAACGGCCGTAAGATGTGGATGACCAACGCCTCGATCTCAGATTTGATGGTAGTGCTCTGCCGCACCGAGGATGCCCGGGGTGGCTTCAGCCTGACGCATATCTTGGTGCCGTCCGCCACCCCCGGCATAGAGATCGCTGTGGCGGAAAAGAAGATGGGCTTGAAAGGGTCGCCCACGCACGCCGTTGCCTTTGATGATGTGCGTGTGCCCCTTGAGAATCTGCTGGGAAGAAAGGGGTATGGTTTGCAGCAGACGCTGGCCGTGTTGGATGGGGGGCGAATCAGCATCGGCGCGCTGGCGATTGGGCTGGCCCAGGCCGCGTTTGAAGCGGCCGTGGCGTATGCCAAAGAGCGGCACACCTTCGGCAAGGCGATCGCCCAGTACCAGGCGATTCAATGGATGCTCGCCGATGCGGCCGTGGAGATTCAGGCGGCGCGCCTCATGGTATTGCAGGCTGCCTGGCTGAAACAGTCGGGCCGTCCCTATTCCAAAGAGGCGGCCATGGCCAAATTATTCGCCACGGAGATGAGTGAACGTGTCTGCCGTAACGCCATTCAGATCCACGGCGGCTACGGCTACAGTTCTGAGTTCGAGGTGGAAAGAATGTATCGCGACACGCGCCTGATGACGATTGGTGAAGGAACCAGTGAAATCCAGCGTCTGGTCATTGCCCGCCATATCCTCGAGATGTAGCCGGGATTGGGCGCCCAGGCGTCAGTTACTGCGCCTGAATGCGCAGGGAGTAGGGCGTCTCACGCGCTAGTCCGGAGCCGTTGTAAACATGAATGTAGTAGCTGCCGGCTGGTTGTTCGCCGGTCGCTATGTTTTTCTCACTCTTGTCGCTGCCGTCGTAGCCAATGACCGGCAGCGACGGCCCGCATCCCTCTCCCGTATCTTTGTAGACGGTCACCTGACTGTCACGGCCGGGTAAGTTGGATAAAGAAACCGTAACATCCTGCGGCTGTGTGAGGTCAAACTGATAGACCGCGTGCGCCGTGTCAGGATAAAACAGATAGTCGTGATTCGTTTTCAGCAGCAGGGCCGTGGCGCAGCTCGTCGGCCGTGGGACCAGGACAAGGAGGGGGAGGTGAATGGTCGGCTCCGTTACCATCACGGAAGCTGTCGCCTGCGTGACCAGGGGTTCGGGGGGATCAACGGCCGTTTCAGCTGATACATAGACCAGGAACGGGTGCAGCTCGCCGATTTTGCCTGTCATCGTCTGCCTATAGTCGCATGCATACGTTTCGCCCGGGGCCAGCAGCTGCGGATAGGCGCAGCTGCCAAAAGGCCTGATGTCACCAATTTCTGCATCCAACAGATTCGTCACGATCACACTTCGCGTTTCGCTAAGATTCTGCAGCTGAATCACAAGCTCAATAGAGTGCCCAAGCGCGGCCTCATCAGCGTCTGGTGTCAATTGGGCGGCGACAAGCTCGACGACGGCGACCTGGGTTGACCCACTGCTTGATACCAACGTTCCGTCTCCAGCCGCGGCGGAAACGTCAACCGTAAATGGGTAGGCGCCCGCTGGACCGGCAATCGCTGCAGAGAAGGAGCAGCTATATGCTCCGCCGTTGGCGGCCAGTTGGGGCAGCGCATTGGCAGCGCAGCTGTTGTTTTCTACCTTCAGGTTCGTGGGATCTGTCAGGTCGCCCAGTTCGGGACTGGTCAGGGTGTTCAGTTGCACGGGTGTTGAGCTCAAATTGACAGTAGCTGCGGTAAATTCAACTTTGCCTCCTGGCGCCCTGACGGCATTGGGTTCCGCCGCCAGGGCGGTCTCCATCGCCACTATCTCTACGAACGCTGTCGCGCTGTCGCTGTCTTCCTGGCCATTGCTCGCATTGCGCCCCGTGACGGTTGCTACATTGGCAAAAGCCTCGCGCACATCCTCGCGCACGCAGGAGTAGACGGGATAGGTCTGCCCGGGAGCGAGACCGCCGATGGTCAATTCGCAGTCCGGTGTGCTGGGATCAGAAACAACCACATCGCGCATCGCGAAAGAGCTGCTCTTGTTTTCAACGCGTAGGTAGAACTTAACCTGCTCGCCCGGGAGAACGAATACGCTGTTTGCAGGACAGCCGCCATCCTCCGCAAAAGGGCGGGGGCACTTGTCGAGACGCAGCCATATGCCCGCTTCCGCCGCGTTGTAATCCAGGGCCGCCTGTCCAGCGGCCGTGATCGCCGGCGTGCGCCCCTGCGGCAGCGCTGAGACAATTGCGGTCAGGAAGCTCAACCCAATGATGAAGAAGAGCAGGCGGCGTTTCTTCACGTAGGCCCTCCTAAGGTGTCTGTACCAGGATCGTGTAATAGATGGCGGATCTCTGGCTGTTCATATCAGCGACAAAAACGTAGTGCTGTCCGACCGCGGCATTGAATGCCAGCGTCTTTGCCGGCTTGCTGTCGCCGTTGTAATCCAGTACGTCACTATCAGAAAGCTGATCGCAGCGCTCATTGGCCAGGGCCGCAACCTGGGCATCCGGGGAGTCAAGCTGCTCGAACTGGACAGTAACGACGCCGGGGCGCGTGACATCAAAACGATACCAATCGACGTCATCATCGAGGGCAAATAAATACTGCTTGCCGGGCGTAATTGGAAACGCCGTGCAGGCGGTGTCATTGTCTTCCTCGGGGTGTTCTTCCGGTGCAGCGACGACTGGCAGCCACCTGAGCTGCCCTGCTCTTTCAAATAGATAGATGTTGGCCTGGTCCTGGTTGCCCACCAGGCTGCCCGTCCCTGTTTCCGCGACCGCGTATACTGTGTGCGATACATACTCATTCGCTGCCCCGGATACGGCGATGCTGATGCTGCAAGAGTAGGTCTCCCCAGGAGCGATGCTCTGCGGTATTGCGCAATCACCCACGCCCTGCAAACTGCCCGCCTGTGAGTGCCGCAGCACGTTCAAGGTTACAGAGGCGGTCGCTGAGCGATTGCTGACGCGCACTTCTTCCGCTATCACTCCGCCAGGCGCCGCTAAGTTCTCGGGAACCGCCGCAAGCGAAACGTCAAGGCCTGCTGTTTGCACCAGATAGAGTTGCTCGCTTGCCACGGCGGTCACGCTCTGGTTATCGTCATCTTTCGCCGCGACCGCCAATGTGTACGCCTGTGCGCCTGGGTCGACGTTCACGACCTCTGTTGAAAAGGAACAGAAATAGGAGCTGCCGGGCGGGAGAGTGGTTCCCGGCGCATCCAGACAGCTGTTGTTAGTCAGCTTGTCATTGTCGGGGTCCTGCAGTTGGCCCAGTTTGTCTACGGTCAATGACTGCAGCCCAACGGGCACGCTTCCACTGTTCAGGACTTCAACAGTGAAGTTGACGCTGCCGCCCACTGTCTCAAGAATGATCGGTTCAGCCTTCAACGCGGCCTCCAGGTCCAGGAGTTCCACGACCGCTTCGCTGCTGTCCTGCACCAGTTCGCCTCCGCCAAGGACAGTTATTCCTGTAACGTTGACTTGATTGACCAGCCGTGGAGTGACGCCAGCAACTGTACAAATAATCGTTTCTTCCTCACCTGGCAGCAGATTATCATATTCGCTGCTGCATTGTGGCGCGCTGGGATCGGTTACCACGATTTCTTTTAAGGGCACATTCGTACTGGTGTTCGTCACCGTTATTCGAAGGCCGCGTCCTCACCGCGCAGCACTGTTTGCGTGGCCGGCTCTTTGAGGATTTCAATATTCGGATTCTCGATTTCTACGCGCGCCGTGTCGGAGTCGCTGACGATATGGCCGAACGTGTCCTCAGCCGTGACCGTGGCCATGTTCGTAAACTCTTTATCTACCGTCTCTTTCCAGCAGGAAACCGTCACGGCCTGGCTGCCGGGCTGAAGATTAAGGATAGAGGTGCGATCGCAGCCATCTGCCTGTGCGTCTGCCAGCTCAACATCAAGCGCCACGTTCCCTATGTTCAAGATTTCAATCGTGAAAACGGCCGCTGCCCCTTTGGCCACCGTCTGTGTTTGCGGTTTCTTGCTCACCTGAACGGCGGGATCAACCAGGGTCACTTTAGAAATCGGGCGATTGCTGTTGGCTTCGCCGTCGTTGACCACGAACTCGATTTCGCGCCGCAGCGTATGTGGCGCACTGGCCGTGTTCTGGTAGGTCGCCGTTCGCAGAACACGTTCGTAGTCGGTGACAGGATATTTCCCGGTCAGCCTTAACTCTCCCGGCGTGCTGTCGTCGATCTTGATGTTCGTGTCCAGAGTTTTTACACTTAGTTTTTCGGCCGATCCATCCTGGAAGTTCTTGGTAATCTTGATCGTCGCCGAACTCATTCGCGGGCTGTCCGGGTCGACGATAGTTAGCCCTTCACCCACGATCCTTTTTGGTACTTCGCTGCCGACAAGGAAGAATGTGTCGTAGTCCCTACCGCTGCCGCTGCCATTCAAATCAAGTCGCGGCGCGAGATTAACGGGCGTTGAGGTACTTGTTGGCGTGAATGTGGGATTAGGTGTCTTCGTATTGGTTGGCGTCAACTTGGTTGGCGTCAACGTGGGCGTGGGTGTGCCTGTATCTGTCGGCGTGAATATGGGCGCAGGTGTGCCTGTATGCGTGGGCGAAGGTGTTTCCGTATTGGCGGGCGTAGACGTGTGCGTATTCGTTGGCGTGTTTGTGATCGTGGGTGTCCCAGTACTTGTGGGGGTAAATGGCGGCGTCATCGTGTTGGTCGCCGTTGCAGTGAAAGTCGGCTCGTCATCCGCGCGAATTTCGACGCCATCCTCAGACGTGGCCGCGGGACCGCTCTCGGCCGTCAGCAACTGAACGGTGCCCAGCACCCACAGCGTGATGAAAACGAGGAGAACCAGTATATAGGGTCGACGGGTCACTTATTCCACTCCTGAACAGGCTGCTAAGACACGATCAATCTACACCCTGCGTGGGACTGTTGTTCTTCTGAAGTGCGACTTCCCCATCACTATAGACAACAAAAGGGATTCTTGCCAATTATCTCAGCAAGGTGACCCAGATTTGCTCCCTATTCCCCTGCGCATCCCCGTGCCCGAACAAGCGGGCGGCCATTTCTGCCCCCCAGCGGATGGCCCATATCAGAGTTTGCTGCCTAATTCGGGTTCACTAGCCGCCCGGAACCGGTATACGCGTTTTTGTCGGCCGTGGCTCAGAGGTCGGGTCACCTCCGCCGCCGCCAGGATCGCTGCCACCGCCGCCATCGCCACCACCATCCCCCGGATCGACGCTGCCGCCGCCGCCGCCACCACCACCGCTCACGGGTGGCGCCGTGCTAACAGCAGGCGAGGTGGGGCTGGGCAGGGGCGTCGCCGTTGCCGGCGGCGGGGGGATGTAGAGGAACTGGTTTATGCTGAGTACAGAGTTTCGCGTCAGGCAGTTGGCGTCCAATATCTGCTGCACGGTCGAGTTTCCTTGCTGGGCGAGAACGGAGATCGATTCGCCGGCTTGAACGCGATGTTCGATCCAGCCGAACGGCCGCTGCTGCACACAGGTGACGGCGGTTGTTGCTGTGGCTTCGACCACTACGGCCGTTGCGGTCGCTGTCTCAGTCGGTGGAACGGGCGTCTCGGTTTGTGTCGCTGTAGCTGTCGGCGTTATTGGCGTCGGCGTGGCCGTCGGCTCTTCGGCCACAAAGAATCTTCGAGGATCACTCTCCCCGACTGTCTCGTTTGTCTCCTGATTTTCCAGGCGTACCTGCCAGAGGTAGGAGCCGGCCGGCAAATCAAGCGCTGCGGCGCTCGTGTCCAGCCGATAGAGTGAGGCATTGTCCGGTTCATCGACCGTGCCGATGGCGACGGGATCACTGGCATCGTCTTCGGACTCGATGTAGACCGTGAATAGTTCTTCCGCCTTGGGCTGCCTGAGCCAAATCCAGGCGAAACTGATCGTCTCCTCCCGCTTGAAAACCTGATCAGATAAGGGACCAAATATGGGCACCGTCGTGTCCACGACCGACGTTGGCGGCGCTTCGCGGGTCAGAGTTGCTGTAGGTTCGACGGTAGGGGCGATCTCAGTCGGCGTCTGCTCCGTCCCTTCGCCCACTTGCGGTACCGCTTCCGTGGCCACTGCCAGCGCCGGTACGGTCGGCTCAGATCCTTGTGGCTCCGCGTTTGCGAATTGGCTGAGCAGCAGCGCCATGCCCACGACGATGACCAGCAGCGCCAGAAGGGGGACGGCGACATAGAGCCAGCGGTTACGGCCGTCTGACCAGATGGCCGCTTTGGGCGCTGCTTGCTCGGCAAGCATCGCCGTGTCAATGGCCGAAATCACCTCATCCGTCGTTTCAAAGCGGCTCCATTCCTGCCGCCATAGACAGTTGCGCACAAGACGGTAGGTTTCACCGGACAGCCCCTCTTTCGCCTCTTCCAAGGGGACCTCTTTGGGCATCGTCGAGTGTTCGAAAATATCCCACGAGGAAGTTGGCAGTTCCGGGCGGTGCCCCGTCAAGAACTCGTAGAGCAGGATGCCCAAGGAATAGATGTTGCTGCGCCGGCCAATAGACTTGCCTTCTAACTCTTCCGGGGCAGCATAGTCCAGCATATTTGAATGGGAATCTGACAAGACGCCATTACGCGTATTTGTCGTCACCGGTACCCCGAGATCGATCAAGACGGGGCGGCTGTCAATATCGCTGATCAGGATATTTTCCGGGCGCAGATCGTGATGAATCAGCCCCACAGAATGCCCAATGCTTAAGGCGTCCGCGATATCCCGCCCCAAAGCGAGGGCGTCACCCGCCGGCTGCACAAAGCCGCTTTCTTCCCAGTCGGCCAGCATTTCATTCATCCACACGCCGGGGATGTACTCTATGACCGCATAAGCGTAATTGTTTTCGTTGGTTCCGATTTCAATAACCGGGGCGATCTTATCGTTCTTAATCTGCGAGACCGCTTCCATACGCCGTTGGAACCGTTCAGCAAGGTCAGGGTTACTGTTCACCGGGCTGTTCAATACCTCGATGTAGACCGGCTGATCGAGCTTGACATCCCTCCCCAGGTAAAGAGCAGTAGACGCGCGGCGTTTCAGCAGCAGTTCCAGCTCGTAATTGCCGAACTGCTGACCGGAAAAATCGGTGTTGTTCTTAGCGCTCATACTGTCTAATATGCCTCAATGATCTATCAAAACCCTTCGCGTACAAGAAGATCATTTTTCCAACAAACGACGCGGCTTATCAAATTCGCGGCACTGGAAGCGGCATTACCCCAAGATAACTCATAGCAAATCGATACAATTTTGGTTTCCAGCCGCACATTGTACAGGATTTTTTCATGTATTTGTCGACGTTCTTAAGCCGGAAAACCTACTCTAAGCTTACTACTTTATTACCTAAAAAGCAATTTGCACCAATAGTCCTATAGGGGCTGGTGGGCCGTGAAATCGTGGCCGGCCCACACCGCTCAGTCGCGCGCGATGAAGCGGATCTCCCGCTCTTCCGACCAGGCCAGCGCCACGTTTTGCTGCCCATCGAGCAGCCTGACCTGCCAATAGTATGCTCCCGCAGGTAGCCCGTGCGCTTCTGGCGAGAACGCCAGCTGATAACCTGTCCCCAGGTTGGGCTCATTCATCTCGCCAACCAGCGTTTCGCCACCGTCTCCTACAAGAAATAGGCCCATTGTCTGGCCCTTTGCCAGTTCCAGCGCCTCCTCCGCATACCAGTAGAAGGTCAAGGGTGCCGAGAGCGAGAAGAGACTCCCTGCCGGCGGCCCTACCAGCGCGGCGATCGGTCCGCGGAACGAGGGCATTATCGCCGGCGTCGCGGTCTCCTCCGCCACGACCGTGGGCTCAGCAAGGGGGCCGGCGATCGCTGTGGCAATAAGGGCCGCGTCGCCGCCAGCAGGGGAGCCCGTTTCTGCTGCACGCTCCGCTGCCGCCTCGGGAACCACGGTGGCGCGGCCGGCCAGCGCTTCTGCCCACAGGTCCGTCCCCGCGGCATAGCCGAAATTAAGGATCAGTAAGACGATCAGCAGAACCGCAAAGGGCGTAAAGACCTTGACCGGCCGCCAAAGTCTATCGCCGTCCATTCTTCACCGGTTTCGCGGTGGCGCGGAACGTTCTATCTGCTGCCATCTTCGAATTTTAGCATGGACGTCAGAGGGATGAGTTGGCACCGCGCAGATAATAACCGGCGACTCACAAACGCCGCCAGAAAAGCCGAAGCCAGGCGCGATCTCGCTTTTGGAAGGGCATCCTCACCGGCCGATCAGAGCAGATTGAGTTTGTTCTTGGCCAGGTCGACAACGGCTTGGTAGACGGCCGATCCCTCGCCTAGTTGAACCAGCGGACGGCCGCTGAATTCAAACTCCGCCAGCTCCTGGTCCGCGGGCACAGTGCCCAAGAGCGGGATGTCTAGCTGATCGAGACGCTCTTGCAGGGGTGGTGGGATCTCGCCTGTGAGGCGATTCAAGATCAGGCCCGTGTATTCGATATGGATGTCTAGTTCACGCCTGAAGGAGGCGATGCGTTCCGCGGCCACAATGCCTCGCTGGGTCGGATCCGTGACGATCAAGAGGTACTGCACATCGCGCGTCGTACGCCGGCTGAGATGTTCCATACCCGCCTCATTGTCGATTACCACGTAGCGATAATTTCTGCTGATGGCGTCAACCACATCGCGCAGATTGTGGTTGACCGCGCAGTAGCAGCCCGGGCCCTCCGGCTTGCCCATGGCGATAAGATCGACATGTTCCCCCTCGGCAATCGCTGACCGAATCTGGTAGTCGAGATACTCCTGTTTCGTCGATCCGCCGGCAATGGTGCCCATTGCCGCGCCGCCAAGCGTCAACGATTCTTTCACCTGCTCCAGCAATCCTTCGCGGATGTCGCCCACCGTCCATTCCAGATCCAGACCCAACACCATATTGAGGTTGCTGCTTGGATCGGCGTCAATCGCCAACACCGCGCTGGGTTGGCTTTGGGCAAGATACTTAATAATCAGGCCGGCAATCGTTGTCTTTCCCACGCCTCCTTTGCCGGCCAGGGCAATTGTTGTGGTCATAAAACTGCATCCTCGATGTTTGCTAGCTTGTTCATTATCTCTATGGCTTCCGCTCTCAAGGCGGGAACATGATCATAAACGGCCGCGCCCAGACGATCCGCTTCCTGGACGGCCGGATCCGTCGCCAGGACGCCGATAAGTGGGATGCCCAGTTCGTTCTTCTGCAAGAACTGCAGGTCAGATTGTTCGCCGACCTTATTACCCACCAAAGCGAGGCGCGTGAGGCCGATATCCTGGGCCAGTTTCTGAATTTGTGCCGCCGTACCCAGGCTGCGGCGCGTCGGTTCCACAACAATGATCAACGCATCCACAAAATCAACCGTCGCCCGGCCAAGATGTTCAACCCCGGCATACATATCCAGGATCAATACATCATCCTGGCGGAACATTAAATGAGTGAATAGGGTCTTCAGCATGGCGCTTTCCGGGCAAATGCAGCCCGATCCACCCAGTTCCACAGAGCCCATTTCCAGAAGACGCACGCCGCGATGAACGACGCTGAAGCGTTCAGGAATGTCATCGACGCGGGGATTGATCGTAAAAAAACCGCCGGAAGAGCCTGGTTTGGCGCCCGTGCGCTCTTCAATAAGTTCATCCATCTCGGCGATGGGATGCAGCTGCTCGCTGAGTTCGTCGGGCAGCCCCAGGGCATCCGCCAGGCAGGGCGCGGGGTCGGCATCAACCGCCAGCACCTGCCGCCCTGCGTCTGCGAACGCCTGGGCCAGTAAGGCGGAAAGAGTCGTTTTGCCCACGCCCCCTTTGCCGCTAATTGCAATCTTCATTGTCTGTTACATTCTCCAGCTTCTAGGTAGATTAGGTCTATGCCTTGCTCTCGATAAGCCGGCCGGTCAACATGCTCCCCAGAATGGCGCAGGCGTCGGTCGGTAGATGATGGCGGATCGAACTGTCGAACAAAATGCGATAGGAGGAAGGAAAATCCTCGTCGCCAAGCCAGCAAACGGCGGCCACGCGCACGCGTGGCAGCGCCGCAAAGGCAAAGCCGGCATCAGCGATCGCGGTTGGCGTTCCGCCTGCGCGCCGCGCAGCATCGGCGAACGCGCCGATGTCGTCTCCAAAGTGCTGCCGCAGTTTTTGGCCCGTGTAGCCCTGAAAGGCGGCCGTGTAGAACTGCCCGTCAGGCAGTTCACTGAATGAGATCAGCTCCTGCGTCAGCGGGCTTCCGTCGGATGTGTGAAAATAGTAGGCGATCATCGCCTGCGAAAGAGGGTCGCAGAGATCCCCTTCATCGGACCAGGTGGCGACATACGCAGGCGCCGCGACTTCGACCGCTGCGCCCCAAAGCTTCAACAGGAAACGGCCGTTGACCAGCCGTGCGCCCGTATTTCGCTCCAGCTGCGCTTCGTCGCGCTCGCGCAGCTCCCGGCGCAGCCCGTTCAGTCGCCTGGCCAGCCCGCTTTCTTGCTCGGTCGCCGCCGTCATGAAGCGCTCGCTCGCCTCAAGCTATCGCCTCCTGCTGCAAATAGGAATCGGCATAGATCACCTTGTTCATCAAGATCTGCACCGTTCGCCAGATATCAAGCTGCTGTGGATCGCTCATATCCACGTCCGCCGCCTGCGGTTCCTCCATCGCCGCGATGCGGTCATAGATGGAAAGATAGAGCCGGTTGACGGGCGTCTGCCCATCTCTCTCTTCGATGACGCGAATCACCTCTTTCAGTTCCGCATCGAACGGATCGGCGATCATCATCTGCAGTCCCGCGCCCATCAGCATCGCGCAGTAAACGCGGTTGATAAGCGGGCGATTTTCATGGGGCACGGCATTGGAGACGTTGGAGAGTCCCACCGAGGCGGGCGGGGGGGGATCCCAGGCATACTGCAGCATGCGCACCGCTTCGATCAGTTCCGGGCAGTACTCCTGGCAGCCGGACACGGTCAAGACCAAAGGGTCGATAATCAGGTCGCTGACGGGATAATCTATCTCCAGAGCGCGGGGGATGAGTGTCTCCAGAGCGATCGTGACGCGCTCATCGGCGGCGACGGGAATACCGCTCTTGCCCATGGTCAGCGCGATCAGGCGCGCGTTGTACTGCTTGGCTACCAGCGGCACTTTCTCCAGGCGCTCCGCTTCCGCGGACGTGGAATTGATGATCGGCTGGGCCTTGGTAATGCTCTTTAGTCCCGCTTCGATTCCTAGGAGATTGGTGCTGTCAAGGCAGAGCGGGACATCGACGACCGCCTCCACTGTTTTCACCATCCAGGGAAAAACCTCTTCCCAATCTTTCTTGCGTGGACCCAGATTGAGGTCGAGGGCGTCGGCGCCCTCCTCCACCTGGCGTACGGCCAACTCCTGGAAAAAACGGCCGTCGCGGTCGCGCAGTGCCTCCTTGACTTTCTGCGAAATGATATGGATGTTTTCACCGATTATGTACATTCTCTTATCCCCTTCTTGAGCGGAGCTTTTTTCGAGTTCCGTCAAACTAGCGAACCAACCCCTTGCTGCGCATCTATCTGCGCTCTCGGCCGCGGTGGCCTATTACTCCACATTGTTCTGCTCACGCTTGATTTGCTGCCTAACTGAAGGAAAGAGGCCGGCGTCGGTGTGCGGCAGGAAAAGCGCCGACGTAAATGCCTCGTAGAAACTGTTGTCAGCCGACAATTCGATGTAAGTCATGCGGCCGGCAATATCCTCTATGCGCCGCTGGGCGTGCACGTCCAGGAGGGCGTAGTAAGCGCCCAAGACGGCCGTGTTGCCCAGAAACTGAAAGCTCTCCCAGGCCCTGTCCGGCAGCAGTCCAATCTGAATCGCTTTCTCCACGTTAATGTACTTTCCGAACGATCCGCCGATCAAGATCGTCTGCACCGTTTCCAGCGGGATCCCGACGCTCTCCGCGAGCACGCTGATTCCGGCGAAGATCGCCGCCTTGGCGCGGATTAGATTGTCGATGTCCACGCGCGTGATGGCGATATCTTCCTCATGCCACGTCTCATCGGCCCAGGCGAGTACATATTCCCACCCACTCTCCCCGCGCCTGATGCGTGCCGTAGGCAGGTCGCTGTTGAAGTGGCCCCCCTTGTCGATCACGCCGGTCAGGAACATCTCGGCGATCAAGGAGATCAAGCCGCTGCCGCAGATGCCGCGCGGCTTCTCACCGGCGATGACGGCCAGGGTAGGCTCGAAGGTCTCCCCGTCGATCCACACCTCTTCGATCGCCCCCCGCGTGGCGCGCATGCCATCTTTAACGCCTGATCCTTCAAAGGCGGGTCCGGCGGAACAGGCACAGGTAACCAGCCAATCGCGGCAGCCCAGGACAGTCTCGCCATTGGTGCCGATGTCCATGAAGAGCGCGATTTCTTCCATATCATCCAGGCCGGAAGAAAGCACGCCCGCGGAAATATCGGCGCCCACGTAACTGGCCACGCCCGGCAGGCAGGTGACGAGTGCGTCCTTGAAAAGGTCTAAGCCCATCTCCGCGGCGCGAAACGGGGGCGGGTTATTGATCGCCGTGATGAACGGGCTCTGGCGAATGCTGTCCGCCGGCAGCCCCATCAGGAGATGGATCATGATGCTGTTGCCGGCGATAGTCGCTTTGACGATGTCCTGCGGGCGGCATTCGTGGACGGCCGCACCGTTTTCGCCCGCGGCCGCCTGCGCCTGACGCGCTGCCTTGTCGCAGGCACGCTGAATGAGCGTATTGATGCTCGTCAAAACAAGATCGCGCAGTTCCTCCTGCCCGTTTTTCTTGTTCGCGAAAATGATGCGCGAGATAACGTCTTCGCCGCGACTGATCTGGCGGTTGTACTCCGCCGCCTGCGCCAGCACCTTACCGCTCTGTAAATCTACGAGCCAGACGGTGACCGTCGTCGTGCCGATGTCGATGCTCACCCCCCACAAGGGCGCTTCCTGCGCCACATGCCCCGGTCGAAGCGAGACCAGCACGCCTTCCTGCGCCGCCTCAAGTTCCGCTGCCGGATCGAGGGCGACGACGGCCGTTACCCGCCATTCATCCTGGCGCAAGACGGCGCCAATTTGCGCCAGCTGGGGCAGGGTGACCGTGACACGCGCGATAGACAGCGTCTTGCGTATCGCCTGTTCCAGGCGGCTCCAATCATCCCGCTGATCCTCCATGCTTGGTGGATCGAGCGACAGCGTGATGCGCCGTAGGGATTGATCCTTCCCTGCGTCGTACCCATCCGGGACGGCGACCGGGGCGGCCAGGCGATCCATCGTCAGATGGCGTTCCAACGCCTCTTGTTCGGGAACAGTGACCTGTGCATTTCCCTCCACGACGGATTGGCAGGCCAGCGCATAGCCGGCAGCCACGTCCTGTGCCGAAAGGCGCAGCGTGCTGCGCCGGCGAATGCCCTCGCCTACGACTTGGACCGCGCAGCGACCGCAGCGCCCTTGCCCGCCGCACGGCTGGGCAATCGCCACTCCGGCCAGCGTGGCCGCGTCGGCAAGCAGCGTGCCTGCAGGCACGCCAACCTTGCTGCCGCCGTTAAATGTTACGGTGTACTCAACCATGCCCCGTTTCCTATCTTTCTCTTCCTCCCACGCCGTGCTAGGCGATAACTTGCTTCATAAACACCGGAAGATCCACCGCCTCGCGCGGACCGACCCGCACTTCCCAGCCGGGCAGCTCTTCCTCTACCTCTCCGGAGAGGACCGCCACATGGCCGGGCAAGACCAGTCGCTTCGCGTTCACTTTTTCGGGCACGCCGAATCGTTTGACATCCTTGGCGATGCGCTCCGCGTCAAACTTGCCGGCTGCCCAGGCGGTGAGCACGCTCATCCCCTCGGCATCGCAAACGAGCAGCCAGGCGGGCAGCCCGGCGCTTTCAACCTCGTTGGCGACGCTGAAGTAGGTGATCGAGAAGTTCGTCGTCACGAGGACCGGCGCCTCAGGCCCTGGGTCATTGATTTCGTATAGACCGGGTTGAACTTGAATCGGTTTCTGCGGGTCGGTGTAGATGTTCTGCCGCAGAACGAGCAGCGGGTACGCGGTCTCCGGCTGAAAATGGTCGATGACAATGAAGCCCCCGTACTTGCCGATCGCCTGCGCGGCCAGCATCGTTTCCATCTCCGCCGTGGGGGCGTCGCCGGGAATGTTGAGGATGGGGTAGCCCAGGCTTCTGTAGGTCTGTTTGAGGGCCATGCGCCGCGCTGTGGTGTTGGCGGTCAGGGTGCCCAGCAGCCCGCGCTGCGTGGGGGCGAGCACAATATCCTTGACGCCTGCCTCGCTTACCTTCTCGCTCAAGGCGGCCATTTCGTCGAGGGTGTCCGCCTCTATGGCCAGCGAAGCGTTGTGTTCCTTGGCCAGGGCCGCCATCTCCTGCCAATTATCCTCTGTGGCATAGGCAATGAGCACTTTGCCGTCCTCCAGCGTGGGCAAGACGGTCTTCAGATCGGCGGGTGGCGCGATGAGGATCAGGGGCAGCTGAGAAACATCGCGTACGGCGGAAACAGCGGCGGCAAAAGCGCCGCCGGCGGCTTGGACGGCGATGCCGTCCAGCTTAAGCTCAATGCCCACGTAGTCCACCGTGTAGGCATCGACCGCCTTCACCTTTTCCCTGATCGCATCGGCCGTTTCATTGTCATAAACGCGCAGGAACAATCCCGCCGGGCTGAAGAATTTCTTCTCGTGACGGAACAAAACCACTTCATTGCCCGCCTTGAACGAATGGCCATTGGCGCTTAACGTGATCGGTCTGACCGGCGGCGCCGCCGCTTCCGACAATTCGGCCGCCGATTCTTCGCTGACATGCGGGCAAAGCGACAGCTCCACCTGCTTCGCCGCCAGCTTCATGGCGAAGGCCAGGCAGGTGGGAAAGCCACAATCCTTGCAGTTGGTTTGCGGAAGCTTCTTGTAAATCTGAATGCCTGAAAGAGCCATTGTGCACTTCCTTTTGTTTGCTAATTAGACCGCGGAGGTCTCTAACACCTCGATCCGATTCTGCGATTTCGACTCAGACCTCCGCGCTCTCTGGGGGCTCGATCTTTCTTGACGATATCGACCAGGGCCGCGGAGGTCTTCGTTCATGTCTTGCCGCTTACAAGGCCATCAGCGCTTCTATCGCCGCATGAACCCTGCGCCCGCTTTCCGGGTGGCGGAGTACAACGAGATTGGCGCCTGATTCGATGAGCATGGAGGCGGTGAGCGTCTCCCAAGTAACGGCTCTTTCGCACCACTGGCCCCATTCCTCGGGCACGCCGTCGCCCACTTTGGACTCTTTGGTCTTCCAACACTCTTCACCGGGGGTGACCAGCATCGGCAGCTGCGTCATGCTGTCCCCTTGCAGCGCCGCCAGCCTCAAACGTTCCATCACTGAGTAGCCATATTCGAAGCCGTAACCTAGGGCGCCGGTGGTCGGATCCATGATGATTCGGTCCATGGGCAGACCCATGTCGCTGATCAGGATATTCAGCTGCTTGGCCAGGTTGACATCCATGGCCGTTCTCGCAACTACCAGGTGGTCGTTGGCCATTGCCGCGGCGACGATCGTGCGATAGTTCTTGTCTTCGCAGACGCCCAGGGCCAACCTTTCCCCTTTGAACGCCTCAGCGACGGGGACGAGAAGTTCGTTGTCCTTCTCCGCCTGGCCGGGTCCAAAGATGATCAGCGGCAAACCGCTGGCCTGCAGGACCGAACGCACCGTCTCTACGGCCGTTTCCGGTGTATTCTGCAGTCCGAGCGTCAGCTGCAGCACGTCGGCGCCCGCCTTTTCGGCCGCCTCCGCCCATTTAGCCGGGTCGTCCATCGCTTCGCCCCACGCATCAACAAGCAAGTCCGACCAATCTTCCGGTTTCCTGTCCTTGATCTCAAAGGCGATAACCGGCCGGTTAGGGACCTCCCCTTCGAAGTGCAGGAAGGGCATCGCCGTGTCACCGCCGATAATGACGGCTCCGGCTCTGCTTCCCCCCTCCGTCTCCACGGCGCCAAGGGCGACTTCACGTACCTTGCCTGCCCAACTCTCTTTCTTGAGAGGGGTCTGCGTCTGCGCATCCAGCCACACCTCATCCGCGGCCGCTGCCCGCAGTTCTGCCGGTGCCCGCAGTTCCGCCGCCGGGGCGGCCGCCGGCGGCGCGCTTGTCTCCGGCAAAGGGGGCGCTGCTTCCACAGGCGGTGCTTCAACGACCGCTTCGCTTGGCGCGGCTGGAGCGGGGGTGGGCGGCAGCGCGACTTCTGCGCCGCCGAGCGCGCCCAGCGCCGCCTGCAGCGCGCCGCGGAGGGCGTCGATCGCTTCCGCCGGATTGGCGGGCCTCAACGCCGCCTCGCGCGCTTTGCCCAGCAGTTCCGCCTGGCGCAGCGCCTCTGTCGCCGCTTGTTGGAGCGCTTGGCTCTGCCGCAGTGCGGCCTGTTGGGCCTGCAGCAGCAGGTCAGATTGCGCGGGCGCGCCGGCGCCCGTCTCAGGAAGGGCCGGCATGGCTTCCACCGTTGTTTCCACAGCGGGCGGGGGCGCACTTGCCTCGGCGACCGTTTCCTCAGGCGGAGGCGCCTCCTCCACTTGCGGAACCTCGTCCGTCGTTTCTACCTGCGCGGCAGGGGCCTTTTCCTCTTCCGCGAGCGCTTCGAGGGGCGCTTTCTCTCTGGCCATAGCCTCTTCAACAACGGCCGTGGCCTGGGCCATGACATCATCGGCGGACCGTGATGCGCGTTCAGCTACGGGCTCCGGCTCTCTGGTCATTGTGTCCATCTTCAGCACAGGATGGTCAACCTGCTTGACCCACGCCTGCAGCTGTTCAACATCTTCCACCTGCGAACCGTCGGCGATGCGCTCGATCAGATCGGGGATACCTTCCCTTTCGGCGACGTGCTTGAATTCAGCCGCCATCGCTTCCTTGAGCACTTTGCTCATCCAGACGACGCGTTTGAAGCCGCCGTCAGCGGAGATGAATTTGGGGCTAACGAGATAATACTTGCCGACGCCCATTACGCCGGGCGTCTGCATGCCGCCACCGGCCACACCGGCCAGCGTGCTGAACTTCATGCCCGCAGGCGTCATATTGGTATCTTCGCGGCTGACGACCATCACCCCTTCAACTTCGGGGATGTACATGACGATGCATTCGAAACAGCCGCAGGCCGTCATCGGGTTCTCCATGATCGAGTACATGGAGATTTCATCGATGGCGCCATGCGAACCCTGCTTCGCATAATCGCTCGTCCCTTCCCAATAGCCGGTATCCTCGTCAAGAAGTTTGCCCAACTGTATGGGCTGGTTGGGTCCGGTGGGATTAATGCTAAAGGAAGCTTTGCAGTCAAGCCAGTTATAGGCGCCGCAGAGGCCCAGCCGCTCCGGACTGACGATGCAGACATGGTCGGGGGCGAAGCTCTGGCAGAGCGTGCAGGAGTAGAACTCATTGACGGCCGTGTCCGTTAGATCAGCGAGGCGCCGGTTGCGGAAAGTATAGGCGTCCCGCGCCTCTTCAAGTTGTTCGGCCAGAGCCTCCGCTTCCGTGTAAAGGGTCACCTGCACCTTGTCCACGATCGCGCCGAAGTCGGCGTGGAAGCGTGCGTGCAATATCTTGCCGAAGTGGGATAGATCGAAACCCTTGTCGGCGGCCGCGTTGGCGATACGTATCCAGGCGATATCGCGCTGTCCTATATGTTGGATGCCGGAAGCGCCGTTGATGAAGTAATGGATCTGGCGTTCCAGGACCGGCTCAAAATCACTCTGCATCTCTCTGCCGGCGACGTGGACGACGATACCCAGATCCATCGAACCCTTTTCTTCGATCTCTTCGAAATCGGGGCCGATGATCTCGATCTTGCCGTCCGTGACTTCATCCATGGGCGCCATCTGCAGGTACTCGAAGCAGCGCGAATTCTTGCCGCCGAATTCGACGCGCATATCATTCTTGCGCACGACCTCCCCTTCGAAAGCGGAGCCGTAGGGCACGGGCACCGGTACCTCGGCCAGTTTGATCTTCAAACCGCGAATCTCGATACACTTCTGTATCAGGCTCCGCGATTTCTCCCCATCTGTCTTTCCCTCGATCTCATTAAAGGGCATACTGACGACATGTTCATAGGTCGTCACGCCCGTGGGCAAGATTTCGGGAATGACCGTGTCGGCAATAACCGGGAAGCCGAAATTGATGGCCCCGGCAGCGGCCGCATACTTCAGATCATCCACTTCACCGAGGGCGAGGACGAAGGCGAAGACGCGTTCCTTGTTGTAGAGCAAGATGTCCCTCGCCTGTCCCGCTTTGAGACCGCCGAAGGTGAGCGCGGAGCGCGTGGCAAACCCTAGGGCGTAGATGGCGCTCAAAGTATCCGTGCCGAAGGGCACCGTGTAGGTGTCGTAGCCCAGTTCGACTCCTTCTTCCTCAAGCTGGTGAATGATTGAACGGCCGTTGACGTTGCCGGAGAGGAAGGTCAGGATGCTGCGCTGCTGCAGTTCACGGATGAGCTGCACGGCGACCTCGTTTGACTTGGCGCAGCCGACAATGGCCGCGAATCCCGGCATACGGCCGTCAACGAGCTGGATGCCCCAAGATCGCAGCTGAATATCATCGATCGGCCCGTTCAGATGGCCGGTGAGCCCGTTGCCGTTGCTGCCGTAGTTCGTCCCCCCAGCCAGGGCAAAGCCGGGCATCGGCTCCGGCTGCAGACCGTAGACGAAGCGCACCGCTTCAATCGCTTCGGCGGCGATCAAGGTGGCCATACCGCTGTCCAGCGTTTCACCGAGGTAGGGTGTCCAATGCTGTTTTGAAGGCAGGGGGTGCAGCAGTTCTCGGGCATGTTTGAGCGCGGGCCGCAGCTGTTCGAGCGTCTCTACCTTGTTGCCCGTCATGCCATAGATCAGGGGCAGATAGTAGGCCGTGTTCGGAAAGCCAACGGCCGTGTGCGGCCCTTTCTCGGCAATGGCTTTGTCCAACATCATGTTAGCTTCATGGACCAGGGCGTTCGCGCCCCGGATTGCTCTTGTGGCAATGTATCGCGACATTGTTTCCTCCTAGTCGGCGGCAACGCCGTAAAGTGCTTGGCGCTGTTCAAACAGCGGTAATTCTTCCAACTCCTGCATGCGATCGTCGCCGCTGCGGCCGAAGTTCTGCGGATCGTAGTCGCGCAGGCCCAGCGCCTCCCGCTTCTTGTCGATGTGCGCCAGCGTGCGCCTGACCATCTCGTCCGGGTCGCTGACCCATTCCAGCTTGCCGCCGTAGATTTTCTCCCAGCCCTCGCTGATGTAAGTGGCCACTTCGTCACTTTCGCTGACTTTGTCGGGCATGCCGCTGACGGGTGAGGTTCCACCGAAGATGACGTAGGCGCCGGAGGCGACGCAGTAGGTGCCGATTGCCAGCGCTTTTTCACTCATCCACTCCGGCGCGAGGCCCACGGCCGGCACCTGGTCGATATCATCGCCCAACCCGCCTTCTTCCACCATTTGCGTCAGCACCGTGAGAATGCGCGTGTTGTCCACACAGGAGCCCATATGCAGCACGGGAGGAATGCCGATGGTTTCGCAAACCTCACGCAGGCCGGGGCCGACCTGGTCGAGTCCCGCCTCCCCAAGAAGGAGGCCGAGCTTGGCCGCGGCGATGGCGCCGCAGCCCGTTTCGACGACGAGGATGTCTTCTTTCAGTAGATCGCGCGTCACCTTGACGTGTAGATAATCCTGTGGGCTGCGCGGGTTGTTGCAGCCGACGATGGCCGCTACGCCGCGAATGCGGCCGTCGCGAATGGCGTCGTTGAGCGGCCGGAAGGAGGCACGGTAGCTGCCGCCCAGCATGTAATTAATGTATTCATGGGAGAAGCCGGGAATCAATTTCTCCTTCACATTGGGGATCTTAATCTCACCGCGGTTCTTATAATTATCAATCGCCACTTTAAGGATGTTCTTGGCGATTGTCAGCGCGTGGTGCTCGTCAAACTCCATGTGCGTGGCGCCCTTGATCTTCACCTTCGGCGAGGTCGTAATGATCTTCGTGTGGAAGTTCTCGGCCAGTCCGACCAGCGCCTGCATCACACACTGCACATCGACAACCATCGCTTCCACCGAGCCGGTGAGGATGGATAGTTCCTGATGCAGGAAGTTGCCCGCGGCCGGGATGCCCTGGCGCATCAGGATTTCGTTGGCTGTGCAGCAAATGCCGGCGAGATTCACCCCTTCGCTGCCCGCCGCACGCGCATAGGCGATGATTTCCGGGTCTTGCGAGGCGGCGACGATCATCTGGCTCAATGTTGGCTCATGACCGTGGACGACGACGTTGACCATGTCGTCTTTTAAAACGCCCAGATTCGCTTCCCCCAGAATCGGGGCGGGGGTGCCGAAAAGAATGTCGGAGACGTCGGTGGCGATCATACTGCCGCCCCAGCCGTCGGCGATGGCTGTGCGCACGGCGTGGTTGAGGATATGTTCGTGATCCTGGTCATCGCCGATATGGGTGCGGTGCAGGGACTCCACAACCTCGCGATCGACGCCGCGCGGCACGACATTCTGCTCGCGCCACAATTTGAGACGCTTGGCCGGGGCGCGCCTGGTGACGACTACCTCCCCTTTTTGCTGGCCGAATTGGGCGATATAGAGGTCGGCCAGGTCATTGGCGATCTCTTCCGGCGCGCGCCCCTCTATTTCAATATCATAATTCTGGGCAACGATGCGCAGCTTGGCCACATCGCGAATGCGATACCCTTCCGTTTCACCGTTGGCGACCGCTTTCAACGTGAAAGCCATGTCGCGGCCGTGATCAGAATGGGCCGCCGCCCCGGCGGCAATGGCCCGTATCAAATTGCGTGCTTGAATGGTGTCAATCGTCGCGCCGCAGACGCCGGTGTCTCCTTCCTTGGTCAGGCGACACGGTCCCATGCCGCATAATTTGCAGCACATGCCGGCGGAGCCGATATTACAGGCAGACATTTTGTCTGCCCGACTGAAGGCAGTTCCGATTTGCAATTCATCTGCACGAATCAGCATCGCCTGCGCTGCAGGATCGATCGTGCGCTCTTCTGGGGTACGGACTTTCTTGGCCATAAGGGTTTCTCCTTGGGAAAACTGTGGATCCTCTTCCTAATCTTGCGGTTCCTGCATAGCGCCAACACCGGGACAGGGCCACAACGGCCGTCCCGCGTAAGGCGCGTTTTGGCCGAAGCTGACTGCGCCGGCCACCTGCTCCAGTACGGCCGTGTGGCGAAAGAATGCATTCTGGCCGTTGGGCGCCGATGAACCCGCTCCCGCCTCTACGGGGAAGGTCAGTTCCCCAAGGTATCCCGCCTCTTCAAGCTTGCCCTCGATGGTTGCGGCGTCTACCTTGTTCTCGTCATAGGCGACTTCCAGAATCTGAAAACAGCTGCTGGCGTAGATTTCCTCCACACCTGGAATGGACGAAACTAACTCGCGCACGGCGATCACATGGTGATCCCCGTACATCATATTGAGGTCAAAAGTAGTCGTTTCCATAAAAGCGCTCCTTTGTTAAGCCTATTCAGTTTTGTCTTGCCCGGCTGGGTTTGTGTCTGGCGGAAGTTGGCTCACTTAGGGACTTACTTGCTTTTTCTGAGGGCAAATCCGTCAACCGAGCAGCGCTTCAGTCAATACAAATCTAAGCCGGCAAAAAAGTCTATTACGCCTATTCCAATCTTTCATATAATCTGCTCAGCGTCAAGTGACTTATCACTCAGGATCAGGTGACATATGTCACGTTTCTTCACAAAGTCGCCCCATTTCGGGCCAAAACCGGCCCGAAACATCACAGATGTGAAAAATCGGCTGTTTGTGGCTGATTTGCGGGTGGGGAAGACGGGCCGGAGAGGGACGACTGCCGCGTCCGTATTGCCGCGCTGTGCCGGCGCCGCGGCGCGCGCCCGGCGCTTACTCCGCCTATGAGCGGCCCGGTCTGTCAGGCCGGTTTAGGTCGAGCGCTGCCAATCTGTAGAACAACGCGCGGTAGAAGCGCTTTTCTCTTGCTTTCTGCCAGAATCGGGAGGCGTTCAGGATCGCCCCGTGATCGATGCCGCGCTCCCACTGCGTATACCAGAGTCCGCGCAGGAGTTCCTCGCCTTTCGTTGACGCGGTCACGCTGCCGCCCACTTGATGGCGCCCATTGCTGTGGGGAAACTGCTGCGAGTAAGTGGGCACGAGGCCATCATTTTCCCACCACGCTTTCTCCGAAAAGGCGCGATCAGGAATGGGGGCTTCCGCAAACCTGTGTCGACCGATGTACCAAGAGGTCGGCTGCAGTCTGGGATTCATCAAGGGGGAGGGATAATGATATCCGCCGCGCCTGATCTGCCGGCTGTTCTTGGCGACGTAGGCGAAGTAGTAGGTGCCGGGATAGGTCGGCCAGCGCGCATTATCACGGTAGGCGCCTTGCAAGGAAATGCTGTACAGGGCATTGTCCGGCCCCCAGAAAAATCGTGACTGCCCGACGCGCCTCAGGTAGCTGATCAACTCTTCGTCCGCGGCGCGTGTGAAGCCCCACTGATCGAGATCGAAGTCGTAGATAGCGTCCAATGAGCGGCCGCGATAAGCGGTATACAGTTCGAGCAGACTGAGAATGGGGGCCAGGCCGCTGCGGCGCAGCAAGAGGCCCGTCTGCGGATCAGCGCCGAAATAGTAGACGGCCGTCGTCCCGTTGAGTGGCCCGGCGATGGAGCTTAATGAGGCGATCCAGTTCGCGGAACTGCCCCAGCCCCAAAAATCACGCGCCAAGAGCGTCTGCAGGGCGCGCAGGGTCGTGGCGCCGAGGCTGTGTCCGACCATATGCAGGGCATGTCCCCCGTCCCACTCAGGCCACAAGGCGCGGCCCGCGTAGTCACGGCCGTAGCGCGCATGGCCCTCCGCCGCCGCGTGTTCTTCTCCGTAGTCGACGCGCGTGCCCTTGATCTGCGCCGCCAATTCGCAGGCGCGGTCGTGCGGCGAGCTAATGGGTCCAACGCTGGCCTGCAGGCGGGGCAGTGGGCAAGGCGCCTGCAGTGCCCCGCGCCAATAATCCAGTTGGCCCAGTTCGTCCGGTCCAAAGCCCAACATGCCGTGGACGAGGACGACCGGCAGGTTGTTGCTCACCCAAACACCTTCGCGCTGCCCCGTTTCTCCAACCTACCGGCGGTCCCTGACCTTCGTGGCGTCACTGCGCACGGGCAGCGATGATCGGCAGGTTCAGCTCGCTCCCGCCAGGAACAACCCAGGCGTAGTCGGACGGCGGGCCTTCCTTCCCCTGGCTGTCGACCGGAATGACTTGGAAATACCAGAACCCGGCGCGCTCAGCTTCCGCCTGCGGAAGATCAAACGTGTAGCTCGACTCAAAACCGTCCCGGGTGACGGTGGTCACTTGAGTAAGTTGGCTGCGGCTGCGACCGGCGTACACTTTATACGCGGCCGTCTCCGTGGAGCCGTTCCAACTGAAATAGAGCTGCGCCTTGTCCTCTTCCAGACGGGCGATGAGCGCCGGCGGCCAGGTTGGTGTTCCCTGCCAGGGGAAGCGCAGCGCCCGGTAGCTTGCCAGCTGCGGGGAAACGCTCATTTCCATGATCTTTGCTCCGCTGCCGTCAAATTCCGTCAACAAGGGCGCCGGCAGAAAGGATATCCCCCAGCCGATTAAGGTGTTGCCGTTCGGCAGGCGCTGCATATTGCCCTGCGCCGGACTCTGCACTTCCGGATTGTTGTGAAACTCGGCGACCTTTTCCACCTGCTTCTTCACCTCGTCCAGGCGATATTCCATTCCTCGTGAGGGGGAGCCCAGCGCCGGGACAGCATTGTCAAAAAGGGAGAGGTTGCCGTTCGGCAGCCGTTTGGCGTCATGCTGCATGCTGAACATATCGGCGCCGGCCGCGAACTGAAAATTGTTCTTGCGCCCGCCCAGACGCCAAATGATGTCGCCCGTCTGCCGGTTTATCTTGGTAACTTCGTCCAAGTTTCTGCTGCCAAGCAGAATGTGGCCATCGTCGTCGAGGTCGATGGAGTTGCAGTGCGTGTACAACAGGGGATCACTGTCAAGTGGCTGGTTTGTGTCGGTGACGGGAATGTGATCCCAACTGCGCCACTGAAAGACGAGCTTATTCGCTTCGTCAAGCTCCTGAACAACGCAGCCGACGACGACGGCATCGCTGCTGCCCCCTTCGACGACGCCGCTCATGTCCATGATACGCGCATCATGAATGAGGATCAGCGCATGTCCATTTTCCAGAATAAGCAGATCGTGCCCGTCGATGGTGTACGGCTTGCCATTGTCCGGATCATCCGCGGCCTTGATCTCCCTGACTATCGCGTAATCATTGCCCATGACCTTGTAGGCGGTCTCCTTTCCTGCGTACTGCCAATAGGTCAACATCCCGTTGGACTGCTTGTTCAAATCAAGTATTGGCCAGTTGACAAATTGGTGGCGGTCGTAATAGACGGGTTCCCCGCTGTCGTCAAGAATCATCAAGTAGCCCGTCTTGTACCCGGTCACAGTAGGGTCAAAGAGGTCATTGGGATTGAATGGAGTGACCAGGATATAGCCGTCAGCGACCTTCCCTGGCCAGGTATTGACCGCAATCTGCGGCAGATCTGCCGGCGCCGTCTCGTAGCGAGCTGACGCAGCCGCGCGGCCGTCCGCGCCCACCTGCCTCTGCTGCCCGATCCCCCCTAGATCCGGAACGTGCGCCGCGGCGCCGCCTGTCTCGGCGGCGAGCACCGGTTGAGCGTCTGCAAACGCGTCGGCCGCGCTGACCACCAGCTGGACGAAGAGGATGAGGCCTAGGACAGCGGCTATCTGGGCTCTCGCTGACCGTAAAGGGTCATTGTTTTTCATAGGACATACCTCCTTAACGTTCGATGCTTAGACTATAGCGCCCTGACGGAAAGTTGCAATCTCGATGTTGTTTGGCGCACGCCATCCAGAGGCTCCCCTTTGCGCGGTCTAGCGGCCGGCCGTGAAGGGGAGAAACGAGGTGTCACCGCCAAGGGCAACGACGGCCAGATTCGAGGGGATGCCGTCAATACTGCGGCTGTCGACGGGGATGACCTTGAAGTACCAGAGACCCTGCTGCGGCAGCTCAACCGTGTGCGTCGTTTCGAACCCGCTGCGAAAAACGGCCGTAAACTGGCGCAGCTCGCTGCTGCTGCGTCCGCCAAGTATCTTGTAGGAAACCGTCTCGGTGGAGCCGTTCCAACTAAAATGCAGATGGGCGGTGTTTTCTTCCCCGTAGGCAATCAACACGGGCGGCCAGGTGGGGTATCCTTGCCAGGGAAAGCGAAAACTACGGTATGCGGTCATGGGTTCCGCGGTGGAAAGACGCAGTAGTTCCACCCCGGAGCTGTCGAATTCGCTCATGACGGGCCGGCTCGATCGTCCCCAACCAACGACTCTGTTGCCGTTGTCCAGCGTCTGCATGTTGCCCATGGCGTTGGCATAGACATCCGGCGTGCTGCGGAAATCGGCGACCTTGAAGGCACGCTTGTTCACTTCGTTGAGGGCATACTCCACACCGCGCGAATGTTCCGGCGTATGCAGGTTGCCGTTGTCGTAAACGCTCACATTCCCGTTGGCCAGGCTGCGCGCGTCGTGCTGGTAGCTGAACCCATAATCATTGACGAACTCAAACTGATTTTGCCGGCCGCCCAGGCGCCACATAATCTCCCCGCTCTCGCGGTTGATCTTCGTTACCTCACTCAGGTTTCTGCTGGAAAGAAGCAGGTTGCCGTCCAACGTTTGCGCGATGGAATTGCAGTGAACATAGCGCAGAGGATTGGCCAGCAGGGGCGCAAACGTGTCCAGAATGTCAAAGTGGTCCCAGCTGCGCCATTGAAAGACGACGTTATTGGCCGAGTCTATCTCCTGCACGATGCAGCCGATCACCTCAGTTTGCGGATCGCCGTGGGGAATGAGCCCGCTCATGTCGATGATGCGCGTGTCGTGAACCAGCAGCAGATAGTTCCCGTTGTTCAGGATTTGCAGGTCGTGTAGGTCGGTGGGATACCCGTTTCCGGCGGCATAGGTCGTAACCACTTCATACTGGTCGTTCATGCCGTAGAATTTGTTCGCGCCGGCCAGCGGCAAGAAGTAGGTCAGCAGCCCATTGCCCTGCTTCTTGAAATCGGCGGAAGCAAAGGCGGCTTGAGGGCGATGGTAATAGACAGGCTCACCGTCGTTGTCGAGGATATAAAGATACCCCGGATTGTCAGGATTGAAGGTGGGATCCAGTGTGCTTAGAAACAGGTACCCGTCGCCAAGCTGGCCGGGCCGGCGCTCGACCGTGAACGTCGATAAATCCGAGGGCGCGGTCAGGTAGCGCGTCTGCGCAGGCGTTTGCGCGGCCCGGGCCGGCTGCTGGATGGGCTCGCCGGAAAGGCCCCCTTCGGAGACGCCCTGCGCCGCATCACCAATTGTAAAGGCGTACGCGCTGGCAAAACCCGCGGCGCCAGGCGCCTCCAGCTTGATGCGCACTGCCACGGACTCTCCGGGGATGAAAGGAGCGTGGGGCGTGAAGATGGCGGTGCGCCCGTCCCCGGCCAATAGGAGCTTGCCGCCGTGCACGCCGCTCAGGCTGCCGCGTACATAGAATGAATCGGCCGTCAGCAGCGAGGCGGCGCTCTTCTCCAGCGTGCGCGCGATGATTGTTGTGCCCGGCGGGACAAACGCCGCCCCCGGTCTGGGGGAGAGATAGACGAAGGGGTCACTGAGTTGAGCGGCACTCCTGTTTGTGCTGAGGAGCAAGACAAGGCAGGCGGCGAACAAGCAGAGTGCGGGCAAGGAAGGGCTGGGAAAATGGCGAAGCTTCATGAACAAGCTCTCCTCAAGCGCTTAGGACAATAGACCGTCGGGATAATAGCCCATTTAGAGCAAGCGGCAACGCCTAGCGGCGCCCGTCATCTTCCTCAAATTCGATTGTTCTGAAGCGGTAGAGCGTGCCTGTTCCCGGCCAGGTATCTTCCGCCAGCCCCGCTTTTAGGCAGACATTGCGCAGCAGGTCAGCCCGATCCCACTGCAAGCGCGCGGCCACTTTAGGCAGCAGCAGCCCGCGACGGCCGTCTGCTTCTATGACCAGACCATCCTCTCCGATGACGACCTCTTGCAGATGCGCCACCGGCTGCAGGGGCCCCAGGATGGCGACCTCGATGCTGATGCCCTGCAGTTCCACTTCGCTTACGGGTGGGAAACGCGGGTCACGTCCGGCCGCGCTGACCGCGGCCTTGTGCACAGCCTTGTAGAGGGGGAGGTCTCTTTGCAGCCTGCCGATACAGCCGCGCAGCCGCCGGTTGTCCGCGCCGCCCGCGGCATCATCCCCCTCCTGCCACAGGGTAACAAAGACGGCCGCTTTCTCAAGCAGCCGTGGATCGGTCACGTCATTTGGGAGCCCTTCTTCTTGGCGGGCGCTTTGTTCCACCGCCTGCCGGGCAATTTGCAGCAAAGTGTGCTGCTGTTCAGCCGTCAACAGCCTGTCCCTGCCCGCCCCGCCTGGCTCATATTCCATCCCGTTCTGCGTCATCGTGCCCCCTCACGCTTCACCAATGGCCGTGGAGCAGTCCGCTGCGCCTACGCGCCTTGACTTAGACATAATACCACAGTTTGGCGCATTCTTTTGCGCCCGTTGGCGTCACGGCGTTCGCTCAGCGGCCGGCGAAATCGGCAGCTAAGTCTATTGTTTGCTTTTATTTCATCGCCCGCTGCTTCTGCTATAATGACGCGTCATGTTCATCAAGATTGAGATGGGAGATATTGTGCGCCTCCGCAAACCGCATCCCTGCGGCAGTTTCGAATGGGAAGTCGTCCGCCTGGGGACGGATGTGGGCCTTCTTTGCCTCGGTTGTGGGCGCAAAGTACTGCTGCCGCGGGGCACCTTCAACAAGCGCTTGAAAACCATCCTCCGCCCGGCAGGTGGCGAAGCGTGATCGCTGACTTACTCACTGCGCTCTACCTGCTCATCGTGGCCATCCTCTCCATCTACGGGCTCCTGGGCTTCGTAACGCTTTCCCTTTTCTGGTGGCATAGAAACGAAGAGGAGCAGCTGCCTGAGTTCAGCTACGATGAACTGCCGCGGGTTACGGTCCAGCTGCCCATCTACAATGAACGGCTTGTCGTGGCCCGCCTGATTGACGCCGCGGCCGCGCTCAATTACCCGCGAGATCGTCTGCAAATTCAGGTAGTGGATGATTCGGATGACGACACTGTAGAGGCCGCCGCCGCCCTGGTACGCCGTTACCAGGAGCGAGGGCTGGACATCACCCATCTTGTGCGTGCGCATCGGCAGGGGTACAAAGCGGGCGCCCTTGCCGCCGCCCTTGAGCAGGCGTCCGGCGACTATGTCGCCATTTTCGATGCCGATTTCCAGCCGCAGGCGGATTTCTTGCTGGACACCATCCCCTACTTCGCCGAGGATCCATCCTTGGGCATGATCCAGGCCCGCTGGGGGCATCTCAACGCCGCCGAATCTCCCCTGACGGCCGCGCAGTCAATCGCCCTGGACAAGCATTTCGTTATGGAGCAGACGGTGCGCCACCGCGCAAGAATGTTTCCCAAATTCAATGGCTCGGCCGGCGTCTGGCGGCGCGCATGTGTGGTTGACGCCGGGGGATGGCAGAGCGACACGGTTTGTGAAGATCTCTGCCTGAGCACGCGCGCCATCCTCAAGGGTTGGGAGTTTCGTTATCTTGACGATGTCGTCGCTCCGGCCGAACTGCCCGCGGACATCCGCGCCTACAAGAACCAGCAGGCACGCTGGGCGAAAGGCTCCATCCAATGCCTGCAGAAATATGGCAGCGATATTCTTCGCGACGCCGATCATTCGCTCACCGGCCGCATTTATGCGCTGCTCTCCATGTCCGCCTACAGCACGCACCTGCTGCTCCTCTTGCTGCTGCTGCTGCAGCTGCCGATGCTCTTGCTGGATGTGCGCTTGTCGCCGTTCATGCTCGGTTTTACGATCATCGGTATTGGCCAACCACTTCTTTTTGTCGCTGCCCAGAAAGAGACGTATCCTGATTGGCGAAGGCGGCTGCTGCATTTCCCGACGCTGCTCCTCGTCGCCGTGGGCATGGCGCCCAGCAATACGCGCGCCATTTTCCAGGCGCTGCAAACGAAGCGCGATCACCCCTTCATTCGCACGCCCAAAGGTTCTTTGCTCAGCAGCGGTGACGGCCGCCAGAAACGGCCGTATGTCCTACCCCGTGACGGCACGCTGTGGCTGGAGATCCTCCTCGCCTTCTATGCCGCCGCGGGCATCTCCCTGGCGGTCTACCGCGGCCATTCCGGGCCTCTATTCCTGCTCTTCACCAGTCTATTGGGCTTCGCCTACGTGATTTTTCTCGAAATTCGCGACATTCGCCTGGTCGCGCGACAGCCGCTGCCTCCCCATTAGCGAACGATGGCCAAGCTCTTCCTCGATGCCAACGCCTGCGCAGCGTTTTCGTTGAAATCTTCACCTGGATAATTGAAAAATTAATATCCATATTGACAAAATTAAGCATCCCGTTTAATATATTGGCATTATTGGAATATGACAGCCCTTAGCGTTGGGAGTTTTAGTCTATGCGACCTGTAATTGGACAATGCCCGATTTGCCAGGACACACTGCACGTGACGACACTGCATTGTCGCGGCTGCGACACCAGCATCGCTGGGCACTTTACGCTCGGCCGTCTCTATACCCTGTCGCCGGAACAGCTCGACTTCGTGGAGTTGTTTGTGCGTTGTGAAGGGAAGATAAAGTGGGTAGAGAAGGAAATGAACCTCTCCTATCCCGCTGTGCGCGCCCGTCTTACAGACGTGATCAGGGCGATGGGCTACGAGACAGAGACGCCGGATTCGGACGGCAGGCGTGCGGCCGCGCGCCACCAGATTCTTGAAGATCTAAATAGCGGCAAACTAACTGCTGAAGAAGCATTGCAAATGCTGGGTGAGTAGCGGTTGGCCCTGCCAAAGGAGTGAACCTACCAATGAGTGGAGAAGCGTCACGCAAAGAGGTCTTGGAACTGCTTGCCAGGGGCAAGATCAGCATTGACGAGGCGGTTGAGTTGTTGTCGCTGCCGGCGGGGGCGCAGGCCTCAGCGCACCTGAAGGCAGCGGAGAATGCGCCATTGAAAGTTGAGGTCGATGGTGATCTGAACATGCGGGGCGTGAAGGAGAAATCAGCCGCAGCAGAGCAGATCGTGGCTGTGGACAACGTGCCGCTGCCCGCACAGAACAGCGGCATCAAGGAGCCGCGCTGGCTGCGCATCGAGGTCGGCGACATGCGGTCGGGGAAGAGCAAGGTGCATGTCAATGTGCCGTTTGGCATGGTCAAGTTCGGCCTTGGCGTCGCCCAGGTCCTGGCCCCGGCGCAGTACAGCGCCAATTTGGGCGAGATAGAGACGATGATGGCCGAATCGGAATCGCGTGTACTCGTTGATGTGCAGGATCATGAGAGCAATGAACATGTGCGCATCTATCTTGAGTAGTGCGGCGAGGGAGAAGCAATGAGCAAACAACGTTTTCAGGCGGGCAAAGCGCCGCTGATTCTCGTCAATGAATGCCAGGGGGATCTCGTCATACGACCCTGGATGGAGCTCGATGTGCAAGCCAAGGGGTCGTATCAGGCTGAAGAGTCGGCCGACAAACTCACCTTCACGGCCGATGGCGATCTTGTGCTGCACGTTCCGCAGCAGAGTTCCCTGCACCTGGAGACAGGGTGGGGCGATGTCGTCGTGCGCAGCATCACAGGGGACGTCAGCCTAAACAGCGTGGTGGGTGACCTGGTGCTGAGCAACCTGAAGCAGGCCAAGGTCGGCCACGTAACCGGCGACCTGGTTGCCCGGAACGTCTCCGGCTCCCTCTCCGTATTGAGGGTTGAGGGCGATATCGTTGTGCGCAACCTGGACGGCGATCTGGCGGTAGAGAGGGTCAATGGCGATTTGTCGGCCCAGTACGTCAGCGGCGCGGTCTTGGTGGAGGAAGCCGTAGGCGATATCAACGTGCGCAGCATCGGCGGTGATTTGCAGGTGAAAGAAGGGCGCCGTGATACGAATGTGCGCAATCTTGGCGGCCTTTGTACGCTGCATAACGTCGCCGGTGACGTACGCCTCATGGGCGGCCTGGGCGCAAACGATCATTCCCTTCGCGCCCAGGGGGACTGTGTGCTCATTTGGCCCGCGGATTTGCCGCTGCTTGTGGAGGCTGCCGCGCCGGTCATTGACAACCGGCTGCCCCTGCTTGATGTGAAACAGACAGAAACCAGCCTGTCCGGCCGGCTTGGCGACGGCAAGACGCGGCTGACGATCGCGAGTGAGGGCCGCGTGGTCCTCAAGGAGGCCGAAATGGTGTCGAAGAAATGGAATATGGGCGACGAGCCTCTGTTTGACTTTGATTTCATATCAGAACTGGCCAATCTGGGCGCCAAGATCTCCTCAGAGGTCAATGAACAGGTGACGCGCGTCACGGCCGAAATGGAGAACAATTTCGGTCCCGACTTCATGGCGCGCATGGCCGGCCAGGTTTCACAGAAAGCCGCGGAAGCGGCCGCCAAGGCGCAGAAAGCGGCCGAGCAGGCTGCTCCGCGGGCGGCGGACGCCGCGCCGAGCCGGAAGAAGGCAAATGCCGGCGCCGCCTACGAAGCGCAGCTAAAGATCCTCAAAATGGTTGAAGAAGGCGTGATTTCGCCCGATGAAGCGGCTGTGCTGCTGGAAGCGCTGCAGGGAGATTAAACGATCGCCGCATCCTGTGGTAAAGTGAGGGAAAAAGGGTAACAGTTTGCGATGGTGATCACGTTTTCAGTCGGCGGAACGGCGAGCGGGCCTAGGCCCATCGATCCCGGCCGCGATTTCCCACAATTGGCAGCACTCCTGAAAGCCGTTTTCGCTGATGAGCTAGACAGCGGCAGCCATCACGCTTTCGAGCACGCCGCGCGCACAGGCCAATCGCCATTCTCCTGGCGACTCGATCCCTTCTTCAGAAGGTTGACGCCCGGCTATGTGTGGGTGGAAGACGGCCGTATTGTGGGCAATGTAACGCTGCTCGCTTCGCGGCTGCCCCACCGCTATCTCGTTGCCAACGTGGCTGTCGACGCCGCCTACAGACGGCGCGGGATCGCCCACGGTCTGATGGAAGTTGTGCATGCGCAAACGACCAGGCGCGGAGGAAGCGAAATCCGGCTGCAAGTTGAGAAAGAGAATCACGCCGCTAAATCACTCTATCGCGCATTCGGCTACAAAGAGCTGGGAAGTGTGACAAATTGGCGACTGGCCGGCCGCTCCCCGTATCAAGCACCGCTCGACATCGCCGCCGACGGCCGTCTGGCTGACGTCAGGGAACTGCCCCGCTCGCGCTGGCGCGATGCTTATCTGCTCGACCAGATGACGTCGCAGGCGGATCTGGAGTGGCCCGATCCCCTGCCGCGGGACGCCTACCGGCAGAGTCTCCTCCAGCGCGTGACCGATTTTCTCAGCGGCAAGCACGCGGAGAATTGGGCGATCATGGATCCGTCGCGGCAGCTGCTCGGCATTGGCGTCATAACCAGCGATTGGGGCAGAGCGCACCAGCTTCGCGTGCGCGTGCATCCCCATTGGCGAGGGGAGTTGGAGACAGCCCTGGCCCAAAAGCTGGTGCAGCGCGTTCACTACTTGCCTCGTCGCTCGGTGCGCCTCCTGCATGATGATGGCGATGAGGTCATGAACGAGTTTCTGCCCAAGCTGCAGTTCCAGAAAGAACGCGTACTGACGCAGATGGTGCTCACACTTTGAACCCTTGTCACCAACCGGGCGCTTGAGCAGACGGTTGGTGAACAGTTGAATTGTTGCGGAGGAAGAAATGGCCAGCGCAGAAGAACGAATGCAAATCTTGCGAATGATAGAAGAGGGTAAGATTTCTGCCGCGGAAGGAGCGGATTTGCTGCGCGCTCTGGAGACCGCTGATCGCGGATCAGACAGCGAACCCTTGAAAGGAAGCAGCCGGCCCCGTTGGTTTCGGGTCCGCGTAACCGACATCAAGACCGGGCGCAAGAAAGTGGACGTCAATATTCCGATGGGCTTGGTCAATGTCGGTATTAAGATGGGGGCCAAGTTCGCCCCGGAGATTGACGGCACCCAGTATGAGGCGATCATGGACGCCGTTCGTGAAGGTCAACAAGGAAAAATAATGGACGTCCTTGATGAGGAAGACGGCGAACACGTCGAAATCTTTGTCGAATGATCCCAGGCGCGCCGCCCCCCAGTGGGTCGCGCATAGCGGATCTGGTGCGGCCCGGCTGGGCCGCTATTCGATGGACAAGATATGCAGTTTGGCGTGCGGGATCGTCTCAAAAGCTCCCAGGTGAAATTTTACCGTGAAGCCATTGGCCAGAAGCGGATAGTCGGCAGCCAGCGCTTTTGTTTGTGTCACCGCAAAATCGACCAGTTCCAGAAATCTTGCGCTGTGCTCCTGCTCCAACTCCTCGGTGCTCCGTCCATACTCATAGGTGACGGCCAGCCAATGGATGGCCGCTTCCGGCTCCAAACAGGCGATGATGGCCAGCTGCTTCTCGTCGTCCTGAGCGATGATGGTCCCTTCTTCGTCTCCGCGAATGATTGCCGCGAATGGACTCTTTTCCTGATTCATTGCACACTTGCCTCCAATAAACTGATGAACGCACTTCTGCAGCAATATACCCGCCAAGCAGCCGTGCCGTCAAGCAATAAGTATGATCTATTTGCCGGCGGGAGCGCTCGACGCAGGACACCCGTCTTAAACGGCTAGGCGGCAGCCGTCCGCGACCTCTTGCAGCAGGCGATCGAGCACTCCTTTTTTGAGAATATTGGCGCGAGACCGCAAAGGGAGATAGAATTTCTGATGCGTGGGGAAGACGCACCGCATAAGCTATATCCCTGAGCAAAACCTTTGCAATTCAACGACCAACTGGCCGGCAGCCGTGATTCGTGCTGCCCGGCATAGGGACTTTGCCCGCCTGCGCAGCGTGTTGGTGCGCCGGCAGGGCAGTAGGGTCGGCTGCAAGCATTTTTCAAAAAGAAGGAGGTGATTCCATTGCCAAAGGTCCAGGCACGGCCCGGCGAATCGCCAGAACAATTACTCCGTCGCTTCAAGAAAGAGGTGATGAAAAGCAAAGTGCTCTCCGATGTTCGTCGCAAACGCTGGTTCGTCTCCAAGAGCGAATTGAAGCGTATCGAACGCAAGAAAGCCACACGTCGTATGCGCAAGACGCAGAATCCGGGTAGTTAATCCTTGAATTTCTATTCCGGTCTATAGCCACATCCCGGCCTGCCCAATCGCGGCAGCCGGGATTTTTTGTTTACGCGCCTCCACAGTGGCGTCCCCTTTCTTTGCAGCTAGCAAACGCCATGCCCCCTCAACCTCCACAAAGAAATATAATTTGACAATCCGCTGAGAAATGCATACTATATTTCGCTAATTGCAGTTTGAGCAGAATTTTACACGATCACTAGCGAGCTGTGCCATGAGTAATTCCTTGAACAATTCATTGAGCGAAGAACTGGATACGATAGATATTGCTATCTTGAAACTTCTGCAGGAAGACGGCCGTATCAGCAATGTGGATCTCGCTTCCCGTGTTGACCTGTCGCCACCGGCGACGCACGCGCGCTTGAAGCGTCTGCAGGCGAAGGGCTATATTCGCCGCTTCACGGCCCTTCTCGATCAAGAGCGGGTTGGTTTTGACATGACCTGTTACATCAATATCAGTCTGCGCATGCACGGCACGGAAGAACTGGAGCAGTTCCGGGCCAGCGTCATCCAGATGCGCCGCGTCCTGGAGTGCTATCACGTCACCGGTGAGTTTGATTATCTGTTGAAGATTGTGGTGCGCAATCGGCGCGATCTACAGCAGTTCGTTGAACACCGCCTGACGCGCCTGCCGGGTGTCGCCCGCATCCACACGAGTCTTGTCCTCGACGAAATAAAGTGTTCGACTGAACTGCCGATCGACGGCCGCCTGCTTTAGACACATCTTCATGAAATGAACAAGGAGAGTAGCGATGAGTGATTCCACACTGCGTACGATGGGCCAGCAGTCCGGCCGGCGATCCTGGGCCGAACCCTGGAAAATCAAGATGGTTGAACCGATCCACATGACCGGCGAGCAAGAGCGCCGCGAAGCACTGCGCAGCGCGGGTTACAACACCTTTCTCTTGCGTTCCGCAGACGTCTACATTGATCTGCTCACCGACAGCGGCACCAGCGCCATGAGCGATCGCCAATGGGCGGGCATGATGATGGGCGACGAGGCGTACGCGGGCAGCCGCAATTTTTATAACCTGGAGGAGGCGATCCGTTCCGTTTACGGCTACAGGCACATCGTGCCCACGCATCAGGGGCGCGGCGCTGAACATCTAATCAGCCAGGCGGCGATCAAGGAAGGGCAGTATGTGCCCGGCAATATGTACTTCACGACGACGCGACTGCACCAGGAGTTGGCGGGGGGGACCTTCGTCGATGTCATAATCGATGAAGCGCACGATTCCCAGAGCCCTCATCCTTTCAAAGGCAATATCGATATCCAGAAGCTGCAGGCCCTGATTGATGAAGCCGGCAGCGATCAAATCGCCTACATCAGCCTCGCCGGAACGGTGAACATGGCCGGCGGCCAGCCGGTGAGCATGGCCAATGTGCGTGCGCTGCGCGCTTTCTGCGATCGCTACGGCATCGCCATCTATCTCGATGCGACGCGCATGGTTGAAAACTGCTTCTTCATTCAGGAGCGGGAAGAGGGATATGCGCAGAAGAGTATCGCCGAGATCCTCTTTGAGTTTTGCGGCTACACGGACGGCGCCTGGATGAGCGCCAAAAAAGACAATTTGGTAAACATCGGCGGTTGGCTCGCCGTGAATGATGAGGCGCTCTTTGATCTGGCGCGCAACCTGGTCGTCGTCTATGAAGGGCTGCATACCTACGGGGGGATGGCCGGCCGCGACATGGAAGCACTGGCCATTGGCATTCGGGAAGCGGTAGATGATGATCATGTGCGCAGCCGTGTCGAGCAGGTGCGCTATCTTGGCGAGCTGCTGACCGCCTGGGATATCCCCATCGTCCAGCCTGTCGGCGGCCATGCTATCTTTCTCGATGCGCGCCGCTTCTACGACCATCTGCCCCAGGATCGCTTTCCGGCGCAGACATTGGCCGCGAATCTTTACCTGGATTCCGGGGTCCGCGGCATGGAGCGGGGCATCGTCAGCGCCGGCCGCGACCCGCTGAGCGGCCAGCACCGCTTCCCGGCCTTGGAATTGACTCGCCTGACCATCCCGCGGCGCGTCTACACACAGGCGCACATGGATGTTGTTGCTGAATCGGTGCAGGCCGTCCACCAACGCCGCCATGAAAGCGCCGGCCTGAAGATGGTCTACGAGCCTGAGTATCTACGCTTCTTCCAGGCGCGATTCGAATCCCTGGCCTGATTCTGACGGGGCCTGAGCCGCCGGGGTGGAATTTGCGCTCGCCCCCCGAAATCTGAATAATACCGCCTATGCGCGATCTCTTGCGGGTTTTACTTCGCATCACGGCCGTCACTATCTTCGAAGCGCTGGCAGTTTATGTCATGGCTCGCTTGCTGCCCGGGATTGCCTTGGGCGGCACGACGCCGCGGGTGATCATGGCCGCCATCTCCATCGCCGTGGTCTTGGGGCTTCTAAACGGCTTGATCCGGCCGCTCATTGTCTTGGTCGGTTTCTCCATTCATCTCTATACCGTCGGCCTTTTCACGCTTGTCGTAAACAGCGGCATCCTGCTTCTCTCAGCCTATTTTCTGCCCAATTTTCGCATTGAGAGTTTGCCGGCGGCCGTGCTGGGAGCGCTGGTGTTGGCTGTCGTCAACACGTTCATCACCGGTCTGGTCAGCATCGATCAGGATTACGCCTATTTCGATGGGATTGTCAGCTGGTTGGGCCGCCGCAACCTGGACCCTGGCGAACCGACGGCATCGCGCGGCCTGGTTCTGCTGGAGATTGACGGCCTCAGTTATGAACGGGCGCGGCGCGCGATCGCTGCCGGGCTGCTGCCCTCGATGAAGGGGATGCTTGAAGGGGGATCGCATCGCCTGACGCATGTCGACAGCGGTTTCCCCTCGCAAAGCTCATCTTGCCAGGCAGCCATCATGTACGGCGACAACTATGACATCCCTGCCTTTCGTTGGTATGAGAAAGAGAATGCGCGCCTGCTCGTCTCTAACAACATCGCCGATGCGCGCGAGATCAACAGCCGTTTCTTCAGCGGCAATGGCCTGCTGCGCAACGGGACAAGCGTCAACAACCTGCTCTCCGGAGAAGCGGCGCGGTCCTTGATGACCGTGAGCACGCTTCGTGACGAACCAGGGCAGGAAGTGCCCCATTCCGGATATGATCTTACCCTTGTTTTTCTCAACCCCTACCTTCTGACCAGGGCCGTCATTCTCACGGTATGGGATCTCGCCCTGGAAGTTTTTCAGGCGCTGCGGCAGAATGTACGAAATGTCCGCCCACGCGTGAACCGTCTCAATCGTTTCTATCCGTTTTTGCGGGCGGCCCTCAATGTCTTCCTGCGTGATGTGGGCACCAATGCCGTTATCCTGGACGTGATGCGCGGTAGCCCGGCGATCTATATGACGTTCATGGGTTATGACGAGATCGCGCACCATGCCGGGCCCGATTCAGGGGACGCTCTGAATAGCCTCAAAGGGTTTGACCGCGCCCTGGCACGGATCCTCGATGTTATCGAGCGCAAGGCGCCGCGCCCTTATGACGTCTTCATTCTGTCCGACCACGGCCAATCGTCCGGCGCCAACTTTCGCCAGCGCTCAGGCTACACGCTGGGCGAGTTCATTGCGCGCGTGGCCGCGGGGAAGAGTTTTTTTGCCGGCATTTCCGACGCGCAAAATGTGCGCAACCAGGTGGCAGCCGTCCTCTCCGAGATCGAAGGGCTGCAGGGTCTTACCGGAGAAGGGCAAACCCGCGCCGACGTCCTCAGCCGCGCCGGCAAGAGCCTGGGCAAGCGTGTTAAACGCGTCGATGCCGGCGTACCCACGGATACCGATCTTCTCGTCTTGGTAGGTGGCAACCTGGCCAACGTCTACTTTCCCCAGATCAGCGGCAGAGCGACGGCGCCGGAAATAGATGAGCTGCATCCGGGGCTGCTGGAGAGCCTCGTCGCCCACCCGGACATTGGTCTGGTCATCTCGCACATGGACAGCGGCAGTCCCTGGGCGATTGGCAAGATGGGGGCGCGCAATCTAGGAGACGATACCGTTAGCGGTGGTGCGGATCCGCTGCGGCAATATGGCGAAGCGGATCTGCGCGCACGTCAAATTGCGCGCGTTGCCGCCTTTCCGCATGCCGGAGACTTGATCGTCATCAGCTCTGTCTATGACGAGGATGAAGTGGCCGCTTTTGAAGATCATGTGGGCAGCCATGGCGGGCTTGGGGGACAGCAAACGGACGCCTTTCTCTTCCATCCGGCGGACATGGAAATCCCACCGGCCGTGAGCACGATTGATCTCTTTGCCCTGCTCGACGGCCGCCGCGGCCTGCTGCCACAGGAGCCAATGCCCATCGCCGATGAGCCAACCCTCAGTCCCTGGTCATGGCCCGTCATGTGGGCGGGCATTTCCGACGTGCAAAACATCTTCAATCGCGCCGCGCGCTCCTTGCGCCTCGATCGCTCCTTGTTCAAAGAAGTTGCCGTTGATCCCTTGGCAACGGGACAGGCGCTGTTGATCGCCTGCATGTTGGCTCTGGGTGCCCTTGTGCTGTCCTTTCTCTCCCTGGGCCAGGGCGGCGACGTATCGCCCATGCTGCTTTCCGGAATCATTGTGCCCTCGGCCGGCTTAGCCGTTTGCCTCATTCTTGCCTCGCTCGCCGGCCGCCGCCGGCATGTACCCCACAGCTTCACGAGGGCCTTGAACGCGCTGGCCTACGCCGGCGTCGGTGGATTCGTTGCCTGGTTCGCCCCTTTGGATTATGTGGGTCCTCTCCTGCTCATTACGGGCACGCTGATCGTGCTCGTCGCCTGCTGGCTGGCGATTCAAGAAGCACTTGGCATTTCCCGCTGGCCGGCCGTGCTCATACCGCTGCTTTCCTTCACCGCCGCGGCGCTGCTCTTCATTGCTCTCGACGCGTTTTTTGGTAACAATGCGCTTACCCTGTCCCTATTGGCCGCCTGACGGCCGTTTTGGAGGTGTCCTGTGAACGCACAATTGGCCAACTTGGTCTCCGCGCATATGCGCGTACTGGTAAACGAAATCGGGGAACGCCCCGGCGGCTCCCCGGAATGCCGCGCCGCCGAAGCCTATATCGCTGAACAGTTTGCGAAGCATGGGTGGGCGACGGAGATGCAGCGCTTCGCGACACCCGCGTGGCAGGATCTGGGGACAGTGCTGCGCCTGAATGAGCGGCCGCTGCCGGCCGTGGCGAATGCTTTTTCGCCGCCCTGCGCCGTCAGTGCCCCAGCCGTGCCTGTGGGCACCCTGGCCGAGTTGCAGTCCTCCGAACTGCACGACCGTATTGGCGTGCTCTATGGCGATCTGCTTCCCACCCCGCTTTCACCCAAATCTTGGTTTCTGAAAAGCGAACGGGAGGACCAGATCATTCGTTTGCTGGAAAGCAAACAGCCGTCTGCGCTGCTGACCGTGCAGCGTATCGGCGGCGGTGTGGAACGCCTGATAGAGGATTGGGAATTTGAGATCCCTTCGGCGACGCTGCCCGCCGAGGCCGGCCGGGAAATTCTGCGGGCGCAAGACGCACTTCTGGATCTGACGATCAAGGCGCAGGCGGGGCAGGGTGATACGGCAAATATCATCGGCCGTTCCCGCTCCGATCGGCGGCGCGTCGTTCTCTGCGCGCACCACGATACGAAGTTCGGAACGCCGGGCGCCGGCGACAATGCCGGCGGGGTTGCCATCCTGTTGGCCTTGGCCGAGATCCTTGACCGCGGCCGCTACCCGTTTGCCGTTGAACTCGTCTCCTTCGCCAACGAAGAGTACCTGCCCATCGGGGATGACGAATACCTGCGGCGCAGCGGGGGTGATGACCTCAACGATGTCCTGGCCTGCATCAACTGCGATGGCGTCGGACAGTGGACGGCGCCGGACAGCATCACGGCCATAAGCGCGGGGCAAGCTTTTGAAGAAGTGCTCCGTGAAGTGGTAAGCGATCGGCCGGATCTTGTCTGGGTGGAACCATGGCCGGAGAGCAATCACTCCACATTCTCCTGGCGTGGGGTGCCCAGCGTCGCTTTCACCTCTACCAGCCGCGTTAATCTGGCGCACCATCCTTATGATGATCTCGATTGGTTTAGCACACAGCGCGCTGCCAGCCTTCTTCCCATTATCATCCAAATACTTGAGCAGTTGATTGACAAACCGCCCGGCTGGACGCGCGGCGCATAACGCGTTGGTCATTCGTGGCGCAAAGCGAGCTGTTGCGGGCGCCAAGCGGGAGCGGCCGTTGCCGCACTTCTTGTAGCAAACAACAAGGGAATACGCTATACTTTGCAGCAAATTATGTCCTATAAAATAAGGAGGATATCTCATGTCTACCGCAGTTAATGCGCCCAATGTCAAACTGGTCCCTTGGTGGCTGGTCTTGATAGAGGGCATCTTGCTGATTATTATCGGCATTTTTCTACTCACGAACCCCGCGTCCACATTTGTGACCATCATCTGGGTTCTCGGTCTTTACTGGCTCATTTCCGGTATTTTCAACATCATCAAAATATTCTTTGACAGCTCCATGTGGGGCTGGAAGATATTTGCGGGAATTGTCGGTATTATTGCCGGTTGGTTCTTGATTCAGAACCCGATCGCCGGTTCCGTCGCTGTTTCGGCAACGACCGTGATCCTGCTTGGCCTATTCGGAATCTTCATTGGTATCGTCAACCTGATTCAGGCCTTCAAAGGCGCGGGCTGGGGCACGGGAATCCTGGGCATTGTCAGTATCATCCTTGGCTTCCTGCTCCTGGCTAACCGTTTCCTCTTCACCTTCTCACTGCCCTGGGCGTTGGGCATCTTGGCCATCGTGGGTGGCATCATCGCTATCTTCAATGCCTTCCGCATTCGCAGTGCGAAAAAGGATTTGCAGGAAGCCGCCGAAGCGGCCCAGATGCGCGCTGCCAAAATGGCTGATACGGCCGCCACGCGCACGGCTGCGGCCGGTGCAGCGACAGTCGCCGCCGCCGCGGCAGTCGCGGATGCCGCCGGTGATACAGTGGACTCTGCGGCCGATGCTGCCGGAGACGCGGTTGATGCGGCTGCAGATGCGGTGGATTCCGCTGCGGATGCCGTCGCGGATACGGCCGATGCCGCTGCGGATGCCGTCGCGGATACGGCCGATGCCGCTGGGAGCCGCGCGGATACGGCCGATGCCGCCGTTGGGGATGCAGCCGGCGCGATAGGGGATGCACCGGGCGACTTGGCGGACAAGGTAGGGACCCGCGCTGCCGCCGCCGGGATCGCCTTCGATCTGGGGACAGCGGAAGGGCGCAAAGGCGCAGTTGCGGCATTGGTTGCCGCCGTCCGCAGCCTAGATCCGGCCGATGCTGAGAAGCTGATCGCGGCGGGCATATCTGAGGCCAAGGAACTGCTTGAGCGCGGCGCGTCGCGACCTGGACGCAGCGCGATCTCTAAAGAAACCGGTGTCTTGGAAACACTGGTCCTGAAATGGGTGAATGACCTCGATCTGGCCCGTGTTGACGGCGTTGGCGTCAAATACTCAGATTTGTTGGAAACGGCTGGCGTTGATACGGTGGTTGAGCTGGCGCAGCGCAATCCGGAGAACCTATACAATAAATTGGTTGAGGTCAACGAGGCGGAACACCTGGTTGAATCAATGCCCAGCGAAGAGGAAGTGGCCGACTGGGTGGCGCAGGCGAAAGATTTGCCGCGTATGATTACCTACTGAGCCTGCCTGAACGAGCATCTGCTCTCAGCGGAGCCTGGCGCGTATGCGCCAGGCTCTTTTTTGTGCGTGGGATAACTTTCTGGCAAGTGAGGCCGGGCCATTGGTGGTTGGCCCGGCGCTCACTTACCGGAAAACAGATGGCAGATTTGTGGGGGTGGACCCCTCTTTCCCGGTTAGGGCAAATAAGCTTGTTGTTTGCCGAATATGCCTATTGCGCGGCGTTCCAGGCGGCCGAGTCGGGCGTAAACAGCGGGGCGCCAAACTTATCGACGCCAAACTCGCCGATCAGCTCCTGTACGGGAACTGAAATCAACCACTCGATGAATGCGTCTGCCGCTTCCGCTTCAATCTTGTCGTTCTTGTCGGGATTGACCGCCATGACGCCGTAGGGATTGAAAAGCACCGGGTCTCCTTCAGTCAGGATGACCAGGTCCAATCCCTCCAGGCTGCGCGCCAAATACGTGGCCCGATCGCTGAGCGTATACGCCTGTTCTTCATCAGCCGTCGTGATCGTCGCCCCCATGCCCTGCCCGATGGAAAGATACCAGTCGCCCGCGGGCTCCACGCCGGCGGCGCTCCAAATCTCCTTTTCCTTGGTGTGCGTGCCCGAATCGTCTCCGCGGGAGACGAACGTTGATCCTGAATCAGCGATCATCTTTAGCGCTTCCGCGGCTGACGCCTGGCCGGTAATACCCGCCGGATCCGCCTCCGGACCGATGAGGACAAAATCGTTGTACATGACCTCTTCCCGCCGTGTCCCATGCCCCGCTTCCATGAAGGCGTCCTCACGGGCGCGCGCATGGACGAGGAGAACGTCGGCATCGCCCTGTTCGCCAAGGGCCAGCGCCTGACCTGTGCCCACGGCTACGACCTCCACGGGGATGCCGCTGGCCTCTTCAAAGCCGGGCAGTATCGCATCCAGCAGCCCGGAATCGTAGGTGCTGGTGGTCGTCGCCAAAATCAGCCTCTCCGCCGCCGGTGCTTCTGCCGCCGGCGCGCTGCTGCAGGCCGCCAGCAGGGTGAGTAGGACAAAGAACAAAGAGAACTTTTTCAACATCGGGCTGCTCCTAATCTATTCAATCCATTCAATTGTGCCGCTTTCGTTGGTTGTGTAGCCACCGAAACCGGCGACGGTTTGCTTAAACTCATCCGCTGCCAGCGCCTCGAGAAGGGCGCGGCATGCGGCCGTTTCCATCGCCTTGCCGGGGATGACCAGCTGATACTGCTCCTCGGCGAGGGGGATGAAGTCCAGGCCATGGGCCAGCGCCGCCGCGTAGATGCCCAAACCCGCCGTCGCGCTGCCTTGCTCAATCGCCTGCGCGACTTCGATATGCGTCGTCTTGATCGTCTCAAACCCGTCAATCGCCTGCGCATCAATGCCCAGCGCGCGCAGTTGTGCATCCAGCCAGACGCGCGTGCCGCTGCCCGGCTGGCGGTTCACCCAGCGCACGTCCGCGAGGGCCAGATCGCCGAGCTCCTTTATTTGCTGCGGATTTCCGGGCGGCAGCATCAGGCCAAACGTGCGCCCGACGACAGTGACCAGGGCGACCCGCTTGCCGGGTAAGACACGGCGCACGTAGGGCTCGTTGAACACATTGTTCTTCTCATCCCAAAGATGGCTTCCGGCGATGTCCGCTTCACCACGGGCCAGGGCCATCAGGCCGCCCAGACTGCCTTGAAAGGAGACGCTCATCTTGCCGGCGCCGCCTTCATTCAGCTTCCTGGCGAGATAATCGATCGTCAGGTCGTTGCTGCCCACAAAGCGCAGCACCTCCCCATGCTCCCCCGCAGCCTGTGCCAGAGCTTGTGCCTGCAGCGTGTGCCAACGGGCAAGCGCTTCTTGAAAGGCGCTTTGCACTTCCTCGACAGCGTAGCCCTGTCCCAGCAGATTCAGCAGCCAACCCTCACTCTGGTTGACGAGGACGGCCGACTTCAAGGCTGCCTGTTCTTCCGTGAACGGATTCTGGCTGACGCGTGTTCCGCCGCCGCGGCGGCTGTTTACCAGGCCCTCCTCGGCCAGGATGGCGTAGGCGCGGCTGACGGTGCCCGGGGTACATTGCCATAGCTGGGCCGTTTGGCGAATGCTGGGCAAGCGGTCGCCGGGGCGCAGCTCTCCCCGCGCAATTTGCAGCCGCAGCGATTCGGCGACTTGTTGGAATAGATGTGCTTCTGGTGTCTGCATGATTGTGTTATTTGTATGGGTGCAATTATAACAATCATGCGCGCGTATGCAATAAAAAAAGCCGGCGAAAAGCCGGCTTCTTTCTACCAAGTTGTCCTTTCCGGCAAGGGCTAGGCTCTGCCCATCAGGGCGCGCACGATTTCCATCTCCAGGGTTTCATAATCGCGGGCGGCAATCAGCGCGTCGATCGCCTCCGTGTCCAGGCCGCGCACAACATCGAGCAGCGCCAGGAAGATTTCACGACTGTTGCGCAAATGCTCGGTCGCCCGGCCGGCGGGCTGGGTGCGCAGCGCTTTGACGTCGAGACCGACGAACTCCCCGTTACGGCCGTAGCCACTGCGGTCTAGCGTCCATACTTGCATGAAGGCTCGCCGTAGATCAACGGCGCCAAACGCCTTGTCCTCATCAAACTTGAGGCCGTTCTGATCGTTGAGGTGCACGCTCCACAGCTTCCCGTGGGCCAGCGCATACGCCATCTCATCGGAGGGGTCCAGGCCGGCCAGGATCGCGTGCGCCGATTCGATCAGAATGCCAACGCGATCAGGATCGGATGTCAGGTAGGACAAACCGGCCGCGTGTCCGGCGGTGGGGATGTAAGCCTGATCCATCGGTTCATTCGGCTTGGGTTCCACCAGGATCTGCACCTGCGGATCATAGGCCAAGATCGCGTCCAGCGCTTCCACCAGCCGCTCAACGGCCGCTTTGGCATCCTTTGACTCGCGAATATAGGTCCCTTCACGCGCCAGCCAGAGCACGTACTTGTGGCAGCCCAGGGCATTGGCGACGTCAACGGCGCGCAAGCTGCGCTCGATCGCGTAGCGGCGTTCCTGTGCGTTGTTCGACGTGTATGCGCCATCGATTGTGCGCGCGTCTTCCCACAGCCGCGGGGCGACGAATTCGGCGACCAGGCCTTCCCCTTCGATCATTCGCCTCATTTCCACGGCAGCTTTTTCCAGCTGCGCCGGTGTCTTATCATTGATATCGGGAACGGCGTCATCGTCATGAAACTGGACGGCGTCAAAGCCCAGCTTCTTATAGAGCGGTAGTTTTTCGGTCCAGGGCATGGCTGGCCGAACGGGGGGCCCAAAAGGATCTGCCCCTTCGTGGATGTTCCACGGTCCAAATGAAAAGCGAAATACTCCCGTCATCGTAAACTCTCCTGGTTGTTCATTCAATAATCTCCGGCGGATGGTCGTCGGGACCGATCCAGAGGCGGTGGGCCTCGCTGAACTGCCACCCTTCGAGGTGCAGTGCGTGCTGCTGCCAGCCTGATTCAAGGCGCGCAATCGTTTCCGGCCACGTAAGAAGGCCGCTCGTCGCATCGGCCGCTTCCACATTGCATGCCCCGGCGGCGGCGGAGAGGGTCAGCGCCTCTTCAGGTCCCCGACCACGCAGGACGGCGGCCAAAAATCCACCTACGGCACAATCGCCGGCGCCCGTGGTGCCCACGACCCGCGTTTGAAACGCGGGCGCCCATAATTCTCGATCCCGCCACGGCAGCGAGGAATCGCTGAATGCCCGGCCGTGCCTGCGGCCGTTGAAATCGCTCCCGCTGCGCAAATAGAGCCCATTTTGCCCCTGCTTGAGGACGACGATGCCCGCGCCAAAATCAAGCAGCTCCCGCGCCAGTTGGCGAACCAGTCCGCCATCCAACTCAGCAAGCGCCTCATCTGGCCTGAGCATCAGCAAGATCTCATCCAGGCTCGGTAGAAATATGTCGACATAGGGCAGAGCGCGCCGCAGAAGCAGCGGCCAATCAGTCTGCCCCGCCGCCCCCTGGCGATCGAACATCGATGTATCCAGCGATGTGGTGATCCCCGTTTCCTTGGCCCGCCGCAGCAGTTCGGCCAGTTCCACGCCGTCTGCGGCATACATGCGCGCCATCGCGGTTGGGTAGCCGAAGTGCAGCAGGTCCGCCTCACCCAGCGCCGCGTAGTCAATATCCTCCGGTCCAAACGTATCGTTGGCGCCCGTATTGTGCAAGAAGACGCGATCCGCGTCGGGCGCGCTGAGAATTATGGAGTAGGATGTGTCCTCGAGCGGCAGCGAGCGCATTTCGCGGACCAGTCCGGGATCAATGTCGTTCAATCGTGCGCGCAGCACTTGGCCGAAAGCGTCTTCTCCCAGCTTGCTCATCAAGCGCGTGTTGATGCCCAGCTTATGCAGGGCCAGGCCGGTATTGGCCACCGTTCCGCCGGGGGCCATCGTCGCCGCGCCGATAGAGACTAGGTGCCCAGGTCTAATCGCCTCCAAGAAACCTGTTTCTACCCGGATTTCAGGGATGATGTCCAGGCAGATGTGGCCGGCGACGATACAGTTCCCAATTCTCTCCACCATGTTTCCCCGCGCGCTTGTTGAATGATGCTCTTTCTGGCTAAGATTCTAAACCGCGTTGTGCCGGCAGGCAATCGTTGGCCGCGCGATCCTGGGGGCGGGCAAGAATGCGCCACGCGCACCGCTCACGATCTCCCTGTTTTGCGGCCGATGAGGATCCCTTCTACGAGGCGAAAGCGCAGGCCCGAGCCGTTCATTTCTGGCTGCAGGAAAGCAGTCGCGCCGCGGCCCGCCTGCAGGAGAAGGGCGCGCAGGTACGCCTGCATTTGCGCGCCATGCCGTCCCGCCCAGAATTCAAAATCCAAGCGCTTGGCCAACGTTTCCGTGTGCATCAGCCGCAGCCCGGCATCTGCAAATGACGCACGCCATTCCTCTAGGCTCCAGCAGCGCCGGTGGCTGGGATCGCGCAATCTTTCGAAGGCGTTGACATAGTCGCCGATCGGGCCGGGCGGAACGATATTGTCGGCCACGGCCAGGAGACCGCCCGGCCGCAGAACGCGCGCTGCTTCGCTTACGAAGCGCGCGATATCGGCGAAATGATGGGGCGCGATGCGGCAGGTAACGAGATCAAACGTCTCCTCAGCGTGCGGCAGATCAGCGGCATCCGCCGTCTCCAAAAGCACGTTGGCATGATTGCGCTCCCGGGCCAGCCGCCGCGCCTGAGCCAACATCTGCGCCGTGACATCGGCGGCCACCACCTCGGCCACCAACGGCGCGAAAGCGAACGCGGTGTGACCCGCGCCCGTGGCCACATCAAGCGCGATCCAATCTTCTGCCGGCTTTGCCAGGTCAACCAATCTGCCCAGGCTGGCCCCTTTGGCGTGCACGACACTGCCCGCATAGGCGGCAGCATTGGCCCCAAACTGTTCTTGCACTTCCTCTCTAGTCATCGTTCGGCTATCTTAACGCCCCAATAGGTCAATCAGCAGGTCCGGCCTGTCCGTCATGATGCCCTCGACACCCATCTCCAGGAAGCGCGCCATGCCCGCCGGATCGTTGAACGTCCAGACGTGAACCTGCAAGTTCCTATCCTGGGCGCTGTTCACGAAATGGGGAATAACAACGGGGATGCCGCCACTTTCTTCCGGCACCTGGAACGCCTGGTAGGCGGGATCGATCAGCTTGGCGGCCCGCAAGAAGTTGGCGATCACAAAGCCGCGCACCTCGTCGCCGCTGGCCGCCGTGGCCACCTCCGGGCAAGCCGCCCGAAATTCGTTGATCGCCTGGTCGGAGAAGGAGGGCACCAGCACCTTGCCGGCCATCCCCCGTTCGCGGATAAGCGCGCAAAAATCGCCGGCCATGGAGGGGGATTCCTGTTTGATTTCGATCACCATCGGGTAATCCGGGAAGCGAGCAAACACCTCTTCCAGTGTGGGCACCTTCACGCCTTGGCCCCGATAAGGGTAGGTCGCCCCCTCATCCGGCGACCAATTTCCGCCGACTTCGAGCGCTTCGATCTCGGCCAGCGTCAGTTCGCTGATCAAGCCGCTGCCGCTGCTGGTGCGGTCCACCGTTTCATCGTGCATGAGTACTATGTGCCCATCCTGCGTCATATGCACGTCCATCTCCAGCACATCCACGCCCATCTCCGCCACGCCCTCTAGGAAGGGCATTGTGTTGCCGGGCCAGAATCCCTGGCCCGTATCATCCGCATGGGCAATGACCAGCGGGTACGCCGCAAACTGGTCGAACCAGGGGTGGCGAGGGGGCGGCTGCCGGCGCAGGAAGAGAAAGGCGAGCAGGAGTAGGAGGACGAGGATGAGAAGCAGGGGCCAATACCGTTTCATGCGCGGGATGATACGGCCGTTGAGGAGTACCTGTCAACCAATAGCGCCCTTGACAGGCCGCCGGCTCTCCTCTAAAATTCGAACACTGTTTGGAAAACGTACATTGTTTGAGGATCTTGGATGTTGACCCCAAGGGAAGCGCGGCAGGCTAAGACGCGGCAGCAGATCCTGGATGCGGCGTTGGCCATTGTTGGTGAGGAAGGCGCGGACAAATTGTCACTGCGCGCGCTGGCCACGCGTGTGCAGTACAGCCCGGCCGGGCTGTATGCGTATTTTGACGGCAAAGATGCCATCATTGACGCCGTCTGTGAGGAGGGGGATCAGCTCCTGCGTCATTATTTGCGCCGCGTGCCCACTGATCTGCTGCCCGGCGATTACTTCGTCGAACTGGGCCAGGCCTACATCCAATTTGCCCTGGACAACGAAGCCTATTTCATGCTCATGTTCGCCCGCGTGGCGGATGGCCCGCCCATTCCCTATGCGGAGATAACGGCGGACGAGACCTATGGCATCTTGCTGACGGCCGTGCAGTCGGCCGTGGACAGCGGCTTCATCGCCGAAACAGAGGCGTATGGGCGCGACGACATCGCCGCCGGTCTCTGGTCGCTCGCCCATGGCTTGGCCGTGATGCAGCTGACGACGCTGTCCAACGTCGTCTACGACCACGAGCGCGCCAACCGCGGCGCGCTGCACGCCTTTGTGCGCGGCCTGCGCCGCGCCGACCGGCAGGCTGCAAAGCCGGCATAAGCGGCCGTCCCGCCGCTTAACCAGCGCGTTATGGAGAACCCAGAATTGGCAGCTGAAGGCAATGAGCAGCAGGAGAGCGCTGCCGCAGAAGACAGCGTCTCCTTCCTTTCGCTGTTCAGAAATCGCAGCTTCTCCGTGCTCTGGATCGGGGAGGCGATCTCCGTCATCGGCGATCAATTCTACTTGATTGCCCTGCCCTGGCTGGTCCTGCAGTTGACCGGGGACGCCCTGGTCATGGGCACTGTTCTGGCCCTTGCTGCCGTTCCGCGCGCCTTGTTCATGCTCGTCGGCGGCGCTCTGACTGACCGGCTTTCGCCGCGCCTGGTCATGCTCGTTTCCAACGTGCTGCGCATGTTCCTTGTCTTCATTCTCGCCGCCCTTGTGCTCAGCGGCGCCATCCAGATGTGGATGATCTATCTCCTCGCCTTCCTCTTCGGTCTTGCTGACGCCTTCTTTTACCCCGCGCAAAGCGCCATCGTGCCCAGGTTGGTCACCGACGCGCAGCTGCAGCCGGCCAACGCCGTTATGCAGGGAACCTGGCAGCTGAGCCTCTTTGCCGGGCCCGTTCTCGCCGGACTGCTGATCACGATGTTTGCCGGGGAAGCGACAGCGACCGGCGCCGCGGATCTGCGCGGAATCGGCCTTGCCTTTGTTCTCGATGCCTTCACTTTTCTCGCTTCCGCCGTCACGCTCTGGTTTCTCGATGACGGCTCGCAGAACGAAACGCGGGATAGGGTGGCAAAGGAATCCCTCCTCTCGTCGATCACCGCCGGCCTGCGCGTCATGTGGCAGGATCCGGCGCTGCGCGCCTTCTTCCTTTTGATCGCCATTTCCAATTTCTTGATCATTGGCCCGCTTTCCATCGGCGTGCCGGTGCTGGCGGCGACCCGTTTCCAGGGTGGGGCGGCGGCCTATGGCGCGATCATGTCCGCCTACGGCGCCGGGTCGCTCGTGGGCACGATCCTGGCCGGCATCCTGCCCCGCCCGCGGGCCGGCCGTATGGGTATTGTCCTCGGTCTGATTTGGAGCGGCCTCGGCTTGGGCATCATCGCCCTCGGCCTGGCGCCGGCGACAGCGAGCACCGCCGCTGTCGCCCTCTTCATGGGCGTTGCCGAAGGTTACGTCGTCATTCTTTTCATCACCTGGCTGCAGCGGCGCACCGCGGATGAGATGCTGGGGCGCATGATGAGCCTCTTGATGTTCGCCTCCATTGGTTTGCAGCCGCTGTCCAATATCGTCACCGGCGCCCTTGTTTCCCTCAACGCGCAGCTTCTGTTCGTCACTTTTGGCACCTTGATGATCCTGCTCACGCTCGCTTTCTTGATCAATCCCGCCGTGCGTTCTATGGAGGTCCCACGTCCTGATCCCGCGGCCGCGCCGTCCCCTTCCGGGCGCCCTTGACGAATCCTTGACCTGATCGCCTGTCGGTGGTATCTATGCGGCGGTTGGAGTGCAAATTATGTCGATACGCCATCGCCTGTTCGGCCCGCCCAATGTTGCCGGGCTCAGAGAGGCCGGAGATGTCTCCGGCTTAATAAAGGCACTTTCCTACAAAGCGGATGGCGCGGTGCGCCGCGACGCGGCCCGCTCGCTGGGGGATATGCGCGCTCGTCTCGCTGTAGAGTCCTTGATCGAGCACCTGCATGCGGATGATGACGCCGATGTGCGCCGCGCGGCAGCGATCTCCTTGGGCAAGATTGGAGCGAGTCAGGCGCTGCTGCCCCTCATAACGGCGCTGCATGATCCCCATCCTTCTGTGTCCCGCGCCGCCGCAGCCGCCTTGGGGCAGCTGGGAGACAAGAAGGGGATCCCCTTTCTGCTCACTGTTCTGACCGCGCCCCCTGCGCAAACCCAGGAAACGGCCGCGAAATCCTTGCAGCTGTTAGGCTGGCAGCCCGATCGCTCAACTGAGGCCGCCTATTACTACATAGCCAGCCGCCAATGGGCCGCCTGCGCCGCCATGGGTAAGACAGCGATCGCGCCGCTGCTCGACCTGCTCGCGGATGAGGGGCAGGCGCGGCAGCATGTGCGCGCGATCTGGACGTTGGGGCAAATCGCCGATCCCGCGACACTGCCCTACGTCACGGCCGCTCTCAGCTCCGAGCGCTCGGACCTGCGCCGCGCGGCCGCCGAGGCATTGGGCGAAATCGGCACGGCCGGTGCTGTTCTGCCGCTTCTAGACGCGCTGAAGGATGAGCGGGAAGAGGTGCAGTGGGCGGCCGATCAGGCGCTGCAAGGGCTGCATCTGGAAGACGCGGTAGATGACCTGGCCGTGGGCCTGACCGATCACGATCCGTCCGTGCGCCTGGCGACGGTGCGCATCCTCAGCCGTTTGCGGACTGGCGACGCCCGGGCCTGGTTGGCGCGCGCCATCTATGATGAAGACGTACAGGTGCGCCTGCAAGTTGTGGGCGCGATGGCGGTCAAAGAAGATGTGGAGATTCTGGCCCAGGCGCTGGACGATGCGGACGCCCTCGTGCGCACGACGGCCGTGCGTGCGCTGAGCCAGATAGACGATCCCCATGTCATGGGCATTATCGCCGAAATGGTCACAGATCGCGACCTCTCCGTGCGCCGCGCGGCCGTAGATGCCCTCGCTGCTGCACACGATCCGGCGCTCATCGCGCCTCTCGCCACGGCCGTGGCGGATCGCGATTCCACTTTGCGCCTGCGCGCTGTGCAGGCGCTCGCTGAACGCGCGGATCCGCTCGCTCTGCCCCCTCTGCACGAGGCGCTCGCGGACAGCGACAGCCGCGTCAGGCAGGCGGCCCTGGTTGCCGTGGCCCGGCTGCAGGGAGAGCAGGCCGTCGATGCGCTGGCCGCGGCGGCCCGAGATGCTGACGAGCAGGTGCGCGCCGAGGCGGTGCGGCTGCTTGCCGCCGCCCAGCCACGGCAGGCGGCGCCCGTTTTCCTGCAGGCGATCAAGGACGAAGCGGCACCCGTTCGCGAGGCGGCCGCGCGCGCCCTCGCCGCCGCCGGCGGCGAAGAAGCGTTCGCCGCCCTGGTGCTGGCCTGCCGGGACGATGACTACCGCGTCAGCCGCCTGGCTATCGAAGGACTTGGTTCCTATGGCGCAGAGGCGCTGCCCGCCCTGCGGGAAGTATTGGAGGACAATCGTCTTTCCGACCAGTCCGCGCTGCACGCTTTGCAGCTGATCGGTGAACCCGCCCTGCCGCTGCTGCTGCAAACGGTGCATCATGAGCGCCTTCCGGCGCGGCGCGCGGCGGCGAATGCCCTCTTGAATCTGATGGCCGCCGAAGCCCTGTCCGCTGCCGGCTGCCGGCAGGTGGCAGCGGCGCGCAAAGAGCTGACGCTCTATGGGGATGCCGCCATGCTGGGTGTGCTTGATGGCTATGGTTAAGCGGCCCGCGCTGGCGCGCCTCTTCTTCTGCGGCACGGCACTGCTGCTGCAGATGGGTCTCCCGATGCTGCGCGCGCTGCTTGCCGGCCGCGTCCGGCAATATGTGGGCAAGCCGGCCTTCTGCCGCTATAGTGTTGAGCGATTGAGAACCGTGGCGCACGGAGGAGTGCGAAAATGGCAGAGATAGGGGAAAAATACGCGGCGGCCTTCATGCCTGAGAGCTCGTCTGAAGCGCCCGCGAGCGCGGAAGTTTTCACGGTGGTCGCGGCCGGCCTTCTCAACCTGCCCAGCGGGCAGATTGTCGTCTGTGATCCCCTGACTGGGGGGCAGCGCGCCCCTTTTGTGCAGTCGGCCAAGCCCGGCCGTTACCCGGTAGAGCTCGCCTTGCTGCGTACCGCGGACGGCGCAGAATACGTGGCCTTGTCGCGCATCAAGTTCAGCGACAGCCAGCCCGCCGTCTGGGTCATGGCCCTGCGCAAGGGGCAGGATCCGCGCAAGCTGGAAGCGGGCGGCTACTTCGGCTTTCGCTCGGAGTCCGGCACCGCCGCCTATCTTGATGCCGACTCCTTACCGCAGGCGAATTTTGAGCAGACGGAGGATATCGACGCCCTGCTCACTGCGCTGACGGCCAACTATGCCCGTTCTCGCTACTGGATGGAGTACCCCCTCGACCGGCGCCTGGGCGTGGTCATGTTTTCCTCCGGAAAAGGGCCCGGCTTCTATGCATCTTATTTTGGTATCGATGAGGAAGGCGACGTCAGCGCTCTGGTCACGGACTTCAACCTGCTCTACTAGCCGCTCCGGCGTGCGCCGCGCCCCGTTCTATAGATTGAGCTTCAAATCGAGTACCGGCGTCCCATTGACCGCGTCCAGACCCCTCACGAAGAGGACATTCTCTTCACGCTTGATTAGGTCCACTTCCGTCACGCCGATTGGATTCGGCCGTCGCGGGCTGTGCAGGGCGAAGATGCCGCGCTTCGGCCGCCGCTGGTCGTTCTTGGGGTGCTGCTGCAGGTCGAAATCCGTGAACAAGTGAAACTGGAAAACGACCAGCAGCCGCTGGTCTCCAACCAATCCTGCGAGTCCTAGGCTCAATGCGGGATCGAGGATGATGCGCGACGGCGCCGCCTTGATTTCCTGCGGCGCCAGCGGCTCATTTATTTCGTTCACGACAATGCCGATGGGCCGCATCGTCACCGGCGGCAGAGCTGCTATCAGCTTTGCGTAGTCAGCGGGCATAGGCGCCATGTCTCAGCTCGCGGGCCTGGACAGGGGATCAATGCGCACGCTGCTCACCTGATAGAACACGGCGGCCTGCATCGGTTTGCGCAGCGCGCGCCATAACAACACCTGTTCCTGGGTAGAGGGATCCTCCAGCGTGACGCGCATCTTCTCTTTAAAGCCCGGTTCGTCGAAAGTGATGTGCTGGTTGGCGGCCATGACCTGCAGGCTGCGCGCCAACAGCACCTGGTCCGCGCCGTCGAGATCGCCGCCGGGCAGGACGGGCGTGATCATGTACCAGAGATCGAGCGGCAGCGGCGCGGGCGCGGCCACGTCGGTGATATGGCGCATCGGCAGGTCGGCCTGATAGCGATTGGGCCGCACCTGGTAGAGCCAGATGAAGAGACGGCCGTCTGCATCCTGGGGATCGGGTGCGCTGATCTTCAGGGCGTGCTCCCCCTTTACCAGCGACAGGGCCGCTTCATCGCTCTTGATCCCCTGCCAAAGCAATGAACGGATCCGGCGGCTAACGGCTGCCAAAATATGGTGATTGCTCATTGGGTGCCTCCTCATTCAGTAAGGGTCATGATGCCCAAAAATGTACCGCGCCCCTTTGCCCCGGCCGCGCTGGCGCCGCCCCAGCCGCGCCTTCGCCCTCAAGCGGCCCGCGCTCCCGCCGCCGGCCGCGGCGCTTCACTTAATCTTGCCAGAACAGCGGCCAGTATGTCAATGCTTTGCAGATATTCCGCCACGACCAGGTGTTCCCGCGGCGTGTGGTCCAACAGGCTGTCGCCCGCGCCATAAGCGACGATGGGACAGCCCCAGCGTGGCCCGACGACATTCATGTCGGACGTGCCCGTTTTCACTTTCAACCGCGGGCGTATACCGCGTGCGCGAAACGCCTCGTTGAAGGCGGCAACCAGCGGCGAACGGCGCGGACCCTTGTAGGCTGGTTCATGGCCGTAGAAGGTGATCTGCGCCGCTCCTGCCCACCGCTGCGCTTCGCGCGCGAAGGCCGCCGCATCAAAGTCAGGCGGCAGGCGCAGCCCCATCTTCGCCCGCACCTCGTCATGGATGCCGTCGCTTGCTGTGCATATTTCGCGCAGCGAAGGCAAAAGACGGGCGAACAGTCCCTCACGCGCCTCGTTGAAGCGATCGACATAGGCGCTCAGCTCATTCCAAAAAGCGATCGCCTCTTCGGCGGCGGCCGTCTGCGGACCCGCCGTGTGCGCCATCGGCTGCCTCAAGGTGTACTCAATCAGCAGCCGTCCCTTGTAGCCCAAGGTGATGCTGTCCCACCCGCTCGGTTCGCCAATGATGCATGCCGCCGGCTGAAATCGCTCGGCTACGGCCCTTGCGCCCTTAGACGTGGCCGATTCTTCTTCCACCGCGCCGACGACGACAAGGCGCGTCCCCGGCGCCAGCCGCGCCTGTGCGGCCGCGAACAAAAAAGCCGCCAGGGGCCCCTTGGCATCCACGGAGCCACGGCCGCTCAAAGATGCCCTCTTCGATGCGCACCGGCAAATCACCGGGCACGGTGTCGATATGGCCCAGGAGGACGATTTCCAGCGGCTCTCCCCCATCTTCTGCCGGCAGTTCGCGCACGCCTACAGCGTTTCCCGCTTCGTCAATCTCCGCCGCAAAACCAAGCGCCGCCATCTTCTCGACCAGCAAGGAAACGGCCGCCCCTTCATCTCCGGAAAGGCTGGGCGTGCGCACGAGCTCCAGCAGGAAGGCAGCCGCTGCACTCGCCCCGGCCACGAGAGCAGGTTCCCCGCCGCTCAAGCGTCAAACTCCGCCAAAACGACAGCCAACGTCTCCGCCACGCGCTCGACTTCTTCCCGCTCTATGACCAGGGGGGGCAGCAGGCGAATGACCGTCTTCCCCGCCGTGAGCACAAGAATGCCCTCATCCATGAGCCGTTTGACCACGGGCATGGCGCGGATGCGCAGGTCAACGCCAATCATCAAGCCCATGCCGCGCACATCGCGAACCAAGGGGGAGGGTATCTCGCGCAGCAGCTTCACGAAGGTGGCGCCCATCTCCGCTGAACGCGCGACCAGATTCTCTTCTGCGATCACGCCCAGTGCCGCCAGGGCGGCGGCGCAGGCCAGCGGATTCCCGCCGAAAGTCGAACCGTGAATGCCTTGGCTCAGATTCTTGATGCGCGGGCCAAACGCAGTGACGCCCATGGGCACGCCCCCGGCGACCGCCTTGCCCAGGCAAAGGATATCGGGCAGGAGATCGAAATGCTCGCAGGCGAACCAGCGCCCGGTGCGGCCGATTCCCGTCTGGATTTCGTCCAGGATCAGCAGGATCCCTTCCTCATCGCATAGGCGGCGCACTTCTTGAAAATAGCCGGCGCTGCCCGGGAAAACGCCCCCTTCGCCCTGCACGACTTCCAGCAGCACGGCTGCTGTCTCGCCGTCCAGAGCCTCGCGCAAAGCCTCAATATCATCGAAGGGGACATGTTTAAACCCGGGCACCAGGGGCATGAACGGCTGGCGGTAGAGCGCCTTGTGCGTGGCCGAGAGCGCGCCCAAAGTCCGTCCGTGGAAGCCGCGCACCGCGGCGACGATGCCCGATTTCCCGCTGCTGACGCGCGCGAACTTGATCGCCGCTTCAATTGCCTCCGCCCCGGAATTAGAGAGGAAAAAGCGGTCAAGATCGCCGGGCATGATTTCCGCCAGTCGCACCAGCAGCGCCGCGCGGCGATCGTTGTAGAACATCTCCTGGCAGGTCACCAGGGTCTGCGCCTGCTGGGAGAGCGCCTGGGCGAGCGCGGGGTGGCTGTGCCCGATATTGGCTACGCCGATGCCGGCCACGCAGTCGATATAAGCACGGCCGTCTTCATCCCACAATGTCGCCCCTGCTCCGCGAACCATGACCACATCCCGTTTGCCATAGACGCCGCTTGTATACTTTGCTTCCATTTCCTGGTACGCGCTCATGCCCTATCCCCCTGCGCCGTGATAACCGTCCCTTCTCCCGCCAGGGCGCGTGAGATGGGGTTCTTCTGGCGTGCGTCGCCGAGGATGACGCGACCAACGCCTCCCTCCAGCGCCTCCTTGGCGGCCAGGAGCTTGATGCGCATGCGGCCCTCGGCCGCTCCAGCGGTCACCTCCGCGATCTCGCTCATCTGAATCTGCGGGATAAGGGAAGACTCGTCGGGGAAACTGGCCAGAACGCCGGGCACATTGGAGAGGATAAGCAGCTGCTGCGCGCCCAGGGCCACGGCCGTCGCCGCCGCCGCACGGTCGCCGTCGACATTGATCGCCTCCCCGTCATCGCTGATCGCCGGCGGCGTGAGCAGGGGCAGATAGCCTGCCTCCAGCAGAAGCGTAAGCAGCGTGCTGTTGACCTGGGTGACCTTGCCCGTGTAAGTATCGCGGATGATGCGCCGCCGGCCATCTTCCACGACGCGCAGCGCCCGCTTGCGCGGCCCACTCCAAAGACGGCCGTCCATACCGCTCAGGCCGACGGCGTTGGCGCCGCGCTGCTGCAGCCGTTCCACGATATCTTTGTTAACGCGCCCGCAGTAGACCATCTCGAATATCTCGATCGCCTTGCGATCGGTCAAGCGGCTCGTATAGCCGGAGGGGGAGGTCACAAACTGCGGGGGATGGCCCAACGCCGTGGCTATCTCGTTCGTTTCGTGGGAGGCGCCGTGGACCAGGACGAGCGCCCGCCCAGCAGCCACGATGTTCGCCGCATCTTCACAGACGGCATCCAGGTCGATGCCTGCGCTGCCGCCAATCTTCACCACAAGTGGATTCTTCATCTTCCCTTCCTGGATCATTAGGGGTGCAGGCCGGGGAAGCCGAGCCCCATCGTCTCCTGCCAACCCATCATCACATTCATTGTCTGCACACTCGATCCCGCCGCGCCCTTCATCAAGTTGTCCAGCGCGGAAATGACGACGAGGCGCTCGCTTCCTTCTTCGCGCACAAAGCCGACATCGCAGTAGTTGCTGCCCGATAATATCTTCGGTTCCGGATAGCGATAAATGCCGCGCCGCTCCTTGACCAGGCGCACAAAAGGCTCCTCCTGGTAGGCGGCGCGATACAGCCCCCAGATTTCTTTTTCGGAGAGCGCCTGCTTCAGAAAAACATGGGCCGTACAGAGGACGCCGCGCACCATCTCCACCGCCGTGGCCGAGAAGTAGAGCGCGAAGTCGCCCAGCGCCTGGTGTACCTCCGCCTCGTGGCGGTGGCCGGCGGGAGCAAATGAGCGCAGACTGCCGCTCCGTTCGGGATGGTGCGAGGCGGCGCTTGGCGCGTTTCCCCCTTCCGAAGAACCCACCTTGAGATCGACGACGGCGCGTTCGATCAAGCCGTTTGCGGCCAGCGGCAGCAGGGCCAGATTGACCGCCGTGGCGTTGCAGCCCACGCCGCTGGCGCATGTGGCGTCCGCGATTTCCGCCCGGTACAGCTCCGGCAATCCGTAGACGAAGCGCCCCAGCCACGCGGGGGAAGGGTGCCGCTTCCCGTACGTTTTTTCGTATAGATCAGCATCGCGCAGCCGAAAATCGGCCGAAAGGTCGATAATGCGCCCGCCAAGCTCCGCGTAGTCGGCGATGGCGGCTGCTGTTTGGCCGTGGGGCAGGGCCAGGAACAGAATGTCGCACGGCGCCAGGTCGCCCAGCTCACAGAACTTCAGCGTTGTGCGCCCGCGCAGGTTGGGATGCACGCCGTGCACGAAGCGCCCCGAGTGCCGCTGCGACGTAATCTGGGCCACCTCGACCAGCGGGTGGTCCAGCAGCAAGCGCAGCAGTTCTCCCCCGGCATAGCCGGAGCCGCCGGCGATGGAAACCGTTACACTCATGCGCTCACCTCACCCTGTCTGTTCGTATTCAGCGCGGGCGTCTCACCCCGGGCAGCAGCCAGGACATAGTCGACGATCCTGCCCGGGATATCGACGCCGGTCGGCTGAATGCTGTTGCGAAACTCCATCGTGTAGTTGACTTCGTTGACCAGCAGACGGCCGTTTTCGTCTTCCAGAAGATCCACGGCCACGATTCCCCCGCCGACCGCCGCCGCCGCCGCCCGCGAGAGCGCGTCGATCTTCTCGCTGATGGCCAGATTCTGCGCCTCACCGCCGCGGGCCGTGTTCGTTATCCAGTGCGCCGAACGGCGCGTGATGCCGCAGATCGTTTCATCACCGACGACAAACGTGCGTATATCGGCGCCCGGTTTGTGGATGTATTCCTGGACGTAGAAGATGCTGTGATGGTAAGAGCCGAGCGTTTCTTTGTGTTCAAGAACCGCCTCAGCCGCCTCGCGATCATTTATCTTTGCCAGCAGCCGTCCCCATGATCCGACGGCCGGTTTGAGGACCACCGGATAGCCGATAGCTTCAATCGCCTCCAGAGCGGAGTCCGGCGTGAAGGCTATCTTGACGCGCGGCACAGGAAGTGCCGCTTCCGCCAACGCCAACGAAGTCTCCAATTTGCTGCCGCAGACCTGGGCGACGTGGGCGTTGTTCACACAAGGCACGCCCATGGCCCCCAAGATTTGCAGAGAGGCCAGCGCCCGCGAATGGCTGACGCAGCGCTCCAGGACGGCGTCGTACTGCGCCCACGGTTCCCGATCCGCCAGGTCAAAGTTTGTCTGCCGCACATCAATCATATCCGGCTTGATTCCGCGTTCTTCAAAAGCTTGAATGATCAGCTTCTCTTCAGCGCGAATTCGTGAGTAAAGGATGGCAATATTCATAGGGCACTTTGCTTTGGAATGGCGGCTATTCGCCCCAATCCTCTTCAACTTCCGGCGCCAGCTCCACGGTCAGCGGTTCCAGGGCGACAATCTCCAACTCCGCGCCGCACTCGGCACACTCCACGACTTCGCCCAACATGACATCGTTCCCGACAGCAATCCGCCCACCACATTCCAAACATTCGATAGTTGACATGACGTATATAACCTCCACGGTCTAGGACAACAAAAAAACGGACCTTCCTTCTATCGGCAGGTCCGCTGCTAACTGGGTAATCGGCGACTACGCGCGAGCAGAACAAACCGGCCTGGTTGGCGGCTTTTGATTCTTGTTCTTCTTCTCGTCAAAAATGACGATGGCCACGCGCGGCTCTCTTCTCATGGGTCCTTCGGCCAACAAAAAACGCCCCACCAGCAATCTGGTGAGGCGCTTATGTCGCTTACAAAACGAGGAAAGCACAAAAACCAGATCGCCGTCAGGCGCCTGTCTTGCTCTGCTTCCCCTTCTTGGTTTCTTGAGTAAGGTTTATCACGGGCAGCAGTTTAGCAGAGGCGGCGGGCATCTGTCAAGTACGAACCTATACAGGATTGCGCGTCGAAAAGTGACCAAAAACACCAAGTGGCCCGCCGCGTATGGGCTTCTGCCAACAGAAACAAAGAAGAGCCTGGCCCATTGGACCAGACTCTTGATCGCCAACAAAGGCGCTGCCAATCCAGGCTGATTATTCCGGCCAATCGCGCAGCATGCGCTCAGTCTCTTCTGAGTGGCCCATCTCGTCGCGCACCATGTCTTCCAGAGCGACGACAAGGCCCTTGTCGCCGTAGGCATCCGCCTCTTCGGCACGCCGCGTGTAATCCTCTCCCGCCTGCAGCTCAGCTGCCAAGATTGCCTGCAGCATTTCGCGGTTATTCGTCGCGGCAGGGACGGGGGCGGCTACGGTTGCCGGCTCGCCGCCCAGAGCGACGATCTTGTTGGCCAGGAAGAGGGCGTGCTGCTGTTCATCCGCGACCTCGGTGAGGAAGAAGGCAGACAGCTGCGGCCGGTAGGGGCCGGTTGCCTTCGCCGCGTAGGTGATATACTGCGCGATAGCGCTCAATTCGTTGGCCAGGTCTTTGTTCAAATTGTCGATCAATGTCTGTTTGTCCATGTTGACTCTCCATTGTTACTTGCGGCCCATGACGACGAGCCGGCGTCTGCACAAGGAGACGATTCCGCCATCGCCGGGCCAATGATAATTATGTAAAGGAGGCTGGACGCTTGCTCCCCATTGGGCAAGGCACCGAAAGCGGCTCACCCAGTCCTCACCCTAATTATACCGCGAGTTGGCTGAACCGCTAGCGGGCACTTGCCCTATGATTCGCGGGTTAGGGCCCGTTGGGGAATACGGCCGTCTGCGCCTATCACCACCGCGAAGGCGCTGTCTATGATACAATACGGCGTCGATTCTGGGAGTTAGCGCCTGGCCGTACGCCCCAACAAAATGCGCCGCAAACGATGGGAGAGAAACGATGAGTGATGAAGCAAAACTGCTTGATTTTGACTGGATTGCTGCCGAGTTGCAGCGCAGCGACCCCTACGCACTGCTGCACCATTACGCAGATCCGCCGGCGGACTTGCCCCAGGAGGCGGTGGCCCTGGTCCGCGACGCGCTGCGTCTCTCCGCAGCCGCCTTGGAAAAGGACAAGCACCTGCTCCCTGGCCAGCTTCTGGGCCGTCTGACAGCGTGGGAGGCAGGGTGGGGCGACCTGCCCGCGCAAATCGCCGCCTGGGAAGGATATGCTTGGCTGCGACCTTTGCAGCCCATGCTTACGCCCGCCGGCGGCGCCCTCTTATATACGCTGCAGGCCCACCAAGAGACGGTCTTGCAGACTCTCTTCACCGCCGGCTGCCGGCAGGCGGTGACGATCGGCAATCGCGATCCGGTGATCAGAATCTGGGAGTTGAGCAGCGGACGGCTGCTGCGCGAACTGTGCGGCGGTGAGGCGGGGATAAATGCCGTACTCCTCCTCAAAGATGGCGCTTCGCTGCTCGCCGCCGATGCCGCGGGCACATTGCGCCGCTGGGATATTCCTTCGGGCGAGATGCGTTTCCAGCTCCCGGTCGATTCGTCGCCCCTCTTGCGCTTGGCTGTGGATGACGAGGAAACGATCCTCTGCGCCGCCGCTGAAAGCGGCCGCCTGACGATGGTCGATCCTGCCTTGGGGGAAGTGCGACAGCAGGTTGGCGCTCACAAGAGCGCGATCCGCTATCTCTTTATGCAGAGCGACCTGCGCCAGGCGATCAGCGTGGGCGACGATCGCCACGTGAAGACCTGGTCCACGGAATCGGGCGAGGTGCAGGATGACTGGAGCGTCCTGAAGGAGCGGCCGACGGCCGTCCTTTTTGCCGATGATCAGAGCACCCTTGTCGTTGGCGACTTCAGCGGCGGGCTCTTCGGGTTTGATTTGCGGCAGGGAGAGCTGAAGACAGAATTCGCGGGCCACGCCTCAAAGATAAACGATCTCCTTTGGCTCAAAGACCAGACACAATTCGCCTCTGCCTCGGCCGATCAACTCGTCAACATCTGGGATCTGCAAGAGGCGCGGCCCCTGCATGCCCTCGCCGGCCATGAAAGCGAAGTGTGGCGGATTGCCGCTCCTGAAGAGGGCGGCTGGCTTGCCTCGGGCGCGAAAGAAGACTCCGTGATCGTTTGGGATATAGAGAAAGGTGAGCGGCTCTTAGTGCTTCCCGGCCATGACCGCGGCGCCGGCCCGCTGCACTTCCTTGACAAACAGAAGCGCCTGCTGACGGCCGATTTTGATGGCCTGATCCGCATTTGGTCTATGGAAACAGGCGAGCTGCTGCGCCTTCTGCCCGGACACGAGAGGGCGATTGGCGGACTCTTCGTCGATGAGGATCAGGAGCGGCTGCTGACTGCAAGTCAGGACGGGACGGTGCGCAGGTGGTACACAGCAAACGCCATTGAACCGCTGCCCCGCCACACAGAAGATCCCCGCTTCCTCCAGCCACTGCCCGATCACGCTTCTCTTGCTTCCGCCGGCACGGCGCCGAATATCTTTCTTTGGAACAGCGAGGACGGGGCGCTGCGCGGCCAACTGCATGGTCACACGGACAATGTCACCCTCCTGCGCGCGGGACCGCCTGATCGGCCGCTGCTCAGCGCCTCCTTTGACGGATCCGCCAAAGCCTGGGACGGCCAGTCCGGCGAGCTCCTGCTCGATATGGCCGGTCATACTTACGCTGTCCGCGACCTGCTGGTGACCGGCAGCCGGCAGCTGCTGACCGCCTCTTCTGACAAAACGGGCCTGGTCTGGGACCTGGAGGACGGCGCCTTGATCGCCACCCTGGCGGGACATCAGGGTGGGCTGCTGCAAGCCGCGGCCGTGCGCGGCGGCGGCCAGGTTCTTACCTTTGCCAACGACGGCGTCATGCGCTTGTGGGATGGGCAAGCGTGGTCAGCGACCGCAGAGCTGGCGCCGCCAATCAGCTACAACAGTGGTTTTCAGTTGGACGAGACCGGCGAGCTCCTGGCGGGCATCGACCTGCATACGCCGGCCCAGCCCCGGCTGTGGCATCTCCGTTCGCCGGAGGAGAGTATCCCCTGCCAGGGACACAGCGAGCGCGTCTCTAAGTTTCAGCTGAGCGCGGACGGCTCCACGCTAGTTACCGCCGCCGGCGCCGGCGAGATTTTTGTCTGGGATGCTGCTTCCGCAGGGCGCCTGCACCAGCTGCCTGGTCACGGGGCCCCCCTGGACGCACTGCTGCTCACAGCGACGGGTGGCAGGTTGGTCACCGCTGCGCATGATGGGTCGATCAAGATCTGGGATGCGGCGCAGGGGGAGCTGCTCTACAGCTTGCATGAACATGCTTCCTGGATTACGCGCCTGCAGTTCGTGGAAGAAGACGGCCGTTTCCTCTCCGCGGACGGTTCTGGTCTTGCTCACCTCTGGGATCTGGAAACAGGCCTCTTGCTCGCTTCCTACGTGGGCCACAGCGGCGCGCTCAACGGGCTGATTCCGCGGGCCGGCGCCGATCTCCTGGTGACATCGGGCAGCGATAAGAGCGTTCGTTTCTGGCGCTTAAGCAGCGGTGCGCAGCTGGCTCGTTTCCAACTGGACGCGCGGCCGGTCAGCCTCTGCGCCAGCGGTCATGACAATGATTTCGCCGTCAGTGATGCCGCAGGGGCGCTGCACTTCCTTTGCTTACATGAAGCCTAAAGGAATTCGCTGGGGAAATCATTCCAGGTTAGCCTATAATGCCTCGGGAGATAGTTCTTATTGTACGCTCGATTACAGGGTAGAGAGCTAAACGGCTTTACGATCCCCCGTCATCCATTTGCCAATCCAATTAAGGAGATAGAACACTGATGTTTGGAACAAGATTTCCGCTGCACAACAAACGACTTGCCTTGCTCTCATTGTTGATAACACTGCTTTTCCTGCTTGCCGCCTGTGGGGGCGCCGCGGATGATGAATCGCCTCCTGCACAATCCGCCTCACCTGCCGAACAACCCGCCGAAGAAGCTGCCCCCGGCGGTGAGCCTGCCGCCGAAGAGCCCGCGGCCGGCTCGGGCGGCACGCTGCGCGTGGCCATGCAGCCTATCGTCAACACCGACCCGATCGCCATTTCCTCCGACAGCGAGGTCCTGGTCGCCAATCATGTTTACGACTATCTTGTCGATATTGATCCCCAATCCAATATCGTCCCCCGCTTGGCGACTTCCTGGTCTGCCGGGGACGGCGGCTTGACTTATACCTTCAAGCTGGCTGAGGGCGTGCAGTGGCATGATGGGTCTGATTTTTCGGCCGCCGATGTTGTTTGGACCTTCGAGCGGCTGCGCTCGACTGAGGGCACACCCACGGCCGATCTCTTCGCCAACATCGCAAGCATCGAGGCGACGGGCGAACAGGAAGTCACCTTCACGTTGTCCGCGCCCAACTCCTTCTTCCTCTATGATCTCAGCGACAACCACGCCTTGATCCTCAAGGAAGGCACGGAAGACGCCGGCACCAGCTTCAATGGGACGGGTCCGTTCAAGGTTGAAAGCTACAGCCCGGAAGATCGCATCACCATGGTCGCCAATGAAGCGTACTTCATCGAAGGGCAGCCAAAACTGGATCGCCTGGAGATTGTCTTCTTCAACGATGATTCGGCCGCCGTTGACGCCCTGATTGGCGGCCAGATTGATCTGGCGATGCGCATGCCGACCGCTCTCTTCCAGACACTGCAAGCGACGCCGGGAATCACGGCCTACAGCTTGCCCACCAACGGCTTTGACCTGGTGCGCCTCCGCTCAGATCGCGAACCGGGCAGCGATCCCAATGTAATGCAAGCGCTCAAGCTGGCCACGGATCGCGAAGCGATCCTCAACGTCGTCCAGCAGGGGTTTGGCACGCTGGGCAACGATACGCCGATCGGCCCGCTCTATGAGGCCTACTACGATCCTTCTATCACGCCCCCCACGCGTGACGTGGAAGCGGCCAAAGCGCTTTTGGCCGAGGCCGGATACGACGAGGCCAACCCCTTGTCCATGGTCCTGCATACGCCGGATACGGGCGGCCGCCCGGACCTCGCCGCTGTGCTCAAAGAGCAGTGGTCAGAGGCGGGCGTGGAAATTGAGATCAGCGTAGAGCCGGAAAGCGTCTATTATGGCGATGACGGGTGGCTGGAAGTCGACCTGGGGATCACCGGCTGGGGCTCGCGTCCCTACCCGCAGTTCTATTTGGACACGATGTTGATCAGCGACGCCAAATGGAATGAATCCCATTTCAGTGACGCCGAGTTCGACGATCTGGCCCTGACCGCCGCGACCACGGTGGACGATGGCCAGCGCGTGGCCGCCTATCGCCAGATGCAGCGCATTCTCAGTGAGCGCGGCCCGCTCCTTATTCCCTACTTCTTCGCCCAGTTTGGAGCGATCAGCGACCAGTTCTCCGGTCTGGAACTGAAGGCTTTCGCCGGACGTACGGACTTCCGTGAAGTGGGCTACAGCGGTTCATAGCCAAATCTGATGACGCTGCCCAACGGCGCGGCAGCGGAAACGGGCGCCGCTCCTGCACAGGGGCGGCGCTTTGTTTCTGCATTCCGCCACCTCTACGATCGCCCGATAACGGCTCTCGGAACCTCCATATTCCTCCTCTTTCTCCTGCTGGCGGTGGCCGGTCCCTGGCTCGCCCCCTACGGACTCAACGAACAGATCTACGCCGACGCGCGCCAGCCTCCTTCCGCCGATCATTGGTTCGGCACAGATCATCTGGGTCGCGATGTCTACTCGCGCGTGCTCTATGGATCGCGCGAAGTCCTCGTTGAGGCGGGTTTAGGCACGCTTCTGGCTGTGCTTGCCGGGATGTCGTTTGGCTTGCTGGCCGGTTATCGTGGCGGCTGGTTCGACGAGATCATGATGCGTTTCTTCGACAGCCTGTTGGCCCTGCCCGCGCTGCTCTTGGCCCTGCTGCTGCTGGGCACCATCGGCCGTTCGCGTTACAGCGTGCTCATCGTCATCGTCGTCGTTTACACGCCAATTGTGGCCCGCGTCGCGCGCAGCGTCGTCCTCTCCGTGCGCCAAAAAGGATTTGTCGAGGCGGCGCAGCTGCAAGGGGAGTCGCCAACGCGCATCATGTTTCGTGAAATCCTGCCTTCCGTCATGCCCGCGCTGACCGTTGAGGGGGCGCTGCGCTTTAGCTACGCCATCTTTCTGGTCGCTTCGCTCGGTTTTCTTGGCGTCGGGGTGCAGCCGCCCAGTCCTAATTGGGGCCTCATGGTGGCCGAAGCGCGCCCGCACGTCAGCCAGCTGCCTTGGTCTCTCGTCTTTCCGTCCGCCGCCATCGCTGTGCTCGTGATCGGCGTCAATCTCATGGCTGACGGCATCAAGCGCGTCCTCATCGGAGAGCGCTGACTCTCATGAAGCCGCCGACCCCGCTCCTCGATGTCCGGCGCCTGACCGTTGCTTACGAGCAAGACGGCGCTCTGCTTCCCGCCGTGCGCGACTTTTCTTTGCAGCTCGCCGCGGGCCAGACCCATGGTCTCGTGGGCGAGAGCGGATCGGGGAAGACGACGGTGGCCCTGGCCGTCATGCGCTACCTGGGTGCAGGGGGCCGCATCCTTGGCGGCTCCATCCATTTTGACGGCCATGAGATACTCGCTCTGGACGAGGCGCAGCTGCGCCGCTTGTGGGGCAAAGAGATCGCGCTCGTTCCCCAGAATCCGCAGTCTGCGCTGAACCCCTCGATGCGCATCGGCGAACAAATCGCCGAAATCCTGCGCCGCCACATGGAGATGGATCGCCGCCAGGCGCTGCGGCGATCCGCGGAACTGCTGGAGATGGTGCGCGTGCCCGACCCGCAGCGCGTGCTGCGCAGCTACGCCCATCAAATCAGCGGCGGCATGCAGCAGCGTGTGCTTATCGCCATGGCCTTGAGCACGGAACCTAAACTGCTGATTCTGGATGAGCCGACAACTGGGTTGGATGTCACCACGCAGGCCGCCATCCTCGATCTGTTTCGTGCTCTAACCAGGGCGCGGCAAACGGCCGTTCTCTACGTCACCCACAATCTCGGCGTCGTGGCCACACTTTGCGACCGCGTGACTGTGCTCTATGCCGGTGAACAGATTGAAGATGCGCCCGTGGCCGATCTCTTTCAACGGCCGTACCACCCGTACACCGAGGGGCTGCTGGACAGCGTCCCCCAGATCGGGCAGACGAAAGCGGACGTTACGCTGCAGGCGATTCCCGGCCAGATCCCGCCGCTCGACGAAAGGGACACCGAAGGCTGTATCTTCGCCCCGCGCTGTGCCCTGGTCATCGACGCGTGCCGCCGGCGCCCTGACCTGGAAGATGCGGCGGGCGGGCGCGCCGTGCGCTGCTTCCGTTGGCCGGAAATCGCCCAGGGCCTGCTGACCACACACCGTCCCCCGGCCGCCGCCGGGGAAGCCAACGGCCCTGGTGACAGCGGCGCCGGCATTCGCGCCCGGGAGAGTATGCTCGCCGGGCAGGGCATAAAGGTCTACTTTGAAATGGGGCGCTCGCTTGGCGACTTCCTACGCCGGCGCCCTGGACCGCTGGTCAAAGCGGTTGACGGTGTCGATCTGATGCTGGACAGGGCGCGCACGTTGGGCATTGTCGGTGAGAGCGGCAGTGGAAAAACGACGCTGGCCCGCGCCATAGTGGGCTTGGCCGCGCGCACGGCGGGAGAAATCGACCTCTTTGACGTTCCACTGCCGCCCGAACTGGATGACCGCGCGCTGGATATGCTGCGCCAGCTGCAGTTTGTGTTTCAGAATCCTGACGAGGCCCTCAATCCGCACCTGACGGTTGGCCAATCCCTGAGCCGCCCCTTCGTCACACTGCTGGGCATGTCTGAGGGGGAAGCGGCCGCGGGCGTGGAGGAAGTGCTGCGCGTGGTGCGCCTGCCCGCCTCCTTTGCCGCCCGCTACCCGGCGCAGCTGAGCGGCGGCGAAAAGCAGCGCGTGGCCATCGCCCGCGCCTTCGCCGCCAACCCTGATCTGCTGATCACCGATGAACCCGTTTCTGCGCTGGACGTCTCCGTCCAGGCCTCGATCTTGAACCTGCTGCAGGAGCTGCAGCGTGAAAACGGGAACGCACTGCTCTTCATCTCCCACGATCTGGCCGTCGTCGCCTATTTGGCTGACCGGGTCGCCGTTATGTACCTGGGCAAAATCGTCGAACTGGCTGAGGCCGGCCGCCTCTTTTCGGCGCCGATGCACCCCTACACGGAAGCCCTGCTCGCCGCTATCCCGCAGCTGGACCCCCATCACGCGCCGGGCGCCGCCACGCTTGCCGGTGAGGTGCCCAGCCAGGTCGATACGCCACCAGGCTGCCCGTTTCATCCGCGCTGTCCGCGCATCCTCGGCGAGATCTGCCGCACGGATGTGCCCCCGCTGCGTGAAAATGAGCAGGGCGATCGCATTGTCTGCCACATTCCTCTTCCCGATCTGGCGGCCCTTCAGGCCGAAAAAGGGCCGGTGTAAGATGATCGACAGCCCCGCGCTCTGCACAGAGGAGCCTGATCACGATGGCTAAGTATATCGCCCGCAGGAGTGCTTTCCTGCTCTTGACGCTGCTTCTCACTTCCATGATTGTCTTTGCTATGACGCAGTATCTTCCTGGCGATGTCGCCAGGATCGTTCTCGGCCGTGAAGCGGGGGAAGCGCAGTTGGAAGCGTATCGCGAGGAATTCGGCCTGAACGATCCCTTACCCGTGCAATATCTGAGCTGGCTGTCCGGCTTTGTGCGCGGTGACTGGGGCATCTCTTTGAGCACGCGTTCCGCTATCTTTCCCCTCGTGATGGAGCGCGCCCAGAATTCGATGATGTTGGCCGTGGTGACGATGTTCCTAGGCGTTCCCCTGGCTGTACTTCTGGGCGTCATTGCCGGTCTCAAGGAGGACAGCGCCTGGGACAACCTGATCAGCATTGGCTCGCTGTCGGTCGTCGGTCTGCCCGAATTTGTGACGGGCATTGTGCTGATCGAGATCTTCGCCCGGCGCCTGGGTTGGTTCCCGGCGAACTCTTCCATAGCCCCGGACGCCACCTTCGCCGAGGCGCTGCCGATGCTCATTCTACCGGCGCTGGCGGCCACCTTGGTGCTGCTCGCCTACATTGTGCGCATGACGCGCGCCGGTGTGGTAGAAGAACTGCGCAAGCCCTATGTGCGCACGGCCGAACTTAAGGGGATATCCAAGCCGGCCATCATCTTCAAACACGTTCTGCGCAATGCGCTCATGCCCACGGTAACGGTCGTGGCCATCAGTTTTGGCTGGTTGATAAGCGGGCTGATCGTCATTGAGAATGTTTTCAACTACCCTGGGGTAGGCAGGTTGATGGTTTTCGCCATCGACCGGCGCGATCTGCCTTTGCTGCAGGCTCTGACGATGGTGACTGTCCTTGTATTCGTGCTCGCCAATCTCGCCGCCGATATCGTCTACGCCTACCTCGATCCGCGCATCCGCCTCAGCTAGCCGGAGGGAGCTGTGGCGGGAATGCCTGCCTGCGGCGTCTAGTCCGTCTCGGGAAATGGAAAGCTTCCCGCCGGCGCGTACCAGTCGAAGAGATTAATCTCGCGCGCCGCACGCCCTTCTTCGACGAAGACTTCGATCAGGCTGTGATCGTTGCAGTCGGCATGCAGCCCGCAGATCACCGCTTCCGTGTAGCCGCCGCCGGAATCACTGTCGTCGCCGACTACGCGGGCAAAGACGTAATAACTCCCGGTGGGCAGGCTGTTCGCATACTGCGTCCACCCTTTCTCTGTGCGCATGGTGAACCGTTCGCCGCTGTCTGCTGCCGTGAAATAGATATCAACCGCCGGATTGCCGTTGGCCGGATAGTTGATGCGCCCTTCGATGACGCCGTATCCCGGGATCTCCGTGGCCGGTTCCGGCGCTTCGAACAACATGCCCAGCTGATCTCCGAAGGGCTCTCCCGCCGCATCGGCCATCTGCCACCATGCCTGGTAGAAGCCGGCATTCCCAGGGGATACGACAGTGATCGCAACCTCCGCTTCCTCGCCGGGCGCGACGATTTTCGCTATCGTCTTTGCCTGCCATTCCAGCGGGTTGCCTTGTGCATACTGGACCGAGTAGGCGGGGGTCCAGGTGCAGCTGCCGCTGTTGCGCACGCGCCAGATCTTGACGAAGGTTTCGCCGCGCTCAACCACCGTGTTGTCGGGAATCGAGACATCTTCGACGAACTGCGCGTCCTCTTCACAGTCAGCGGCGTTGAGGGGAATGGATGAGCCGGTGCTGGCGTCGGCGGCGACGAGCAGCGAGCTGACTAGGCTGTCTAAATAGTGCGTCGCCTCCGCTTCCGGCAGTGCCGGGGGGAGGGGATGGTCCAGGCGCACAAGGTAACGGCCGTCGCTGCTCACCCCTAAATAACGGTACGCGCTCTCGTCGCGCCCGGTCGCTCCCGGCCCCGTACCGGCGCGCTCCACGGTGCGCCATCCGTCGCCATTTTGAAAGGGGACCGCTGCCGCGGGTGGGGCGGACTCGCCGCCGGTCAGGCCGCTCACGGAAGCGGGGTCGTCGTTTTCAATCGCTTCCGCTTCTGCGCGCTGCCAAGCGGGGATCGCCGTGAAGAAAGCGCCCTCGGCATCGCGCAGCGGCTGGATGTGCAGTTCGGCCGGGGCGGATCCGTGGGCGAATGTCAGGCGCAGCATGTCGGGAACGCCTTCGAGGAAATTGGCCGCGCCGTCCGGCCCGGCCACGACGGCCGGTATACGTTCTAGAGCAGCCGGGCCGCTGATACTGCTGTCGTAGCCCAGAAAGAGCCCTTGCTCAACGAAAAAATCCTTCTGCGCCGCCCTGGGGAACGTCTCGTCCGGCACCACGCGCAGGCTGAGCATGATGTCATCGATGAGTGAACGGCCGTCGTTGAATTCAAGCCCGATCCAGCTGCCGTTGTTGTTGGCCGGCTTCGCCTGGTGGTCCGCGGACTCCCCTTCGGTTGTCTTTGGTTGGGCATCTGCCTGCGGCCCGACTGTGCCCAGGGGAATGAGCGCGGAGACGTAGTAGGCTTCATCGGAGGTCAGCCCCTGAAACGTGTAGAAATAAGCCTCGTCTGTAGCCAGGCTGTGATCATGGTCCACCCGCGTCAGGTAGCTGATGCCGCTGCCGTTGACGAAGTCCAGGTACTTGGGGTCGGACTGGAAGCTGGCCACCGCTCTGTACATCGGCAAGAAGGGCAGGTCGCCCGCCGCTTCTTGGGGGCGCTCAGCCAGAAGGGCGCGCAGCCGGCTGATTTCCAGCGCCGCATCGGGCGCCACCGCCTCATATTGGGCCACAGGAAAAACATTCAAGGTTGGCGCATAGTCCTGGCCATCCGCGTCGAGCACGATCTGCAAACTCTCCGGCTGGGCGAGCGCGCTGCCGGGAGGAACCGGCGCATGGTGCAGCTTCGCGCCAATCGATCCCAGGACCTGCTCGTCGAAAGTGAAACTGATCCCCTTGAAGTCGACGACCGGCAGCGGAGTCTGTGAGGGGGTAGTCGCCAGCGTCGGCGTCGGCTGCTTCCTTGTGGCCGCCGCCAGCGTATCGGTTGCGTCTGGGGCTGGGGAATTGTCGGCTGGCAGCGCTTCCTGCCCACAGGCCGGGAAAAGGACGAGGATAGATAGCAGAAACGCCGGTAAATACCAGCGCTTTAAGATATGTATCAAGATCGTGTTACCTTTCCATATTAATCCGGGCAAATCAGATTTCCTTTAGCCCGGTTGCTATGGAAGGCAAGTATACCAGCCGCCGGCTCCGCGCACAGCCTCACTCACCGCAGACTTAGCCGATTTAGACATGCCACGCCTTCTTGCGGGATCAAAAATTTCGTGTAGCCAACATGAACAGCACCTGAAGCTGCAAAAAATGCGCAGGGAGGCGCCCGCAGTTAGGGGAAGGCAAGCAATATGTCGTTGTCTTGATTGTCTGGGCAGGCGTGGTCGATGTCAATGAGCAAAGGGGTGCAAAGGGTAGGGGAAGGCTAGAGCATGCCGGGCTCCCACTCCGGCGGCGTTTCTTGAACGCAGCCGCTGGCCGTGAAGCCATCGCGCAGCATCTCATTGATGACGCTCTGGATCTCGTATTCGCCGCGCGGTGAAGGGCGCATTTGCCTGAGGTAGGGAAGCAGCCCCGCGGGCAGGACAAAGGTCAGCGACGCCGAATAGGGGCTGCTCACGTCCTCTTCCGCCGGTTTTTCTATCACCTCGACGATATGCCCGCCGGTGCCGTAGCGGACACTGCTGCTGGCCAAGATCTGTGCGCGCGATAGTTCCTTCAAGCTGAAGGCCATATCGGTGCCTGCTGCCTGAAAGGCGTCGACCAGGGTAGTCAGATAGTCTGGCGGCAGGAGATAGTCGGTGGCCGTCAGAACAAACGGCCGGCCGTCGTCGAAGAACTGCGGGTAGGCGTTCACAGCCGCCTTCAAGGCATCGGCCGTGCCCAGCAGCGTCTCCTGCCGGCAGGTCGCTGCCTTCAGGTTCCACGCCGCGCCATCGGCTACATACGCCTCAATTTGTTCGCTCAAGTGGTGTGTAACCAGGCAGATGTTCTCTATGCCCGCCTCGGCCGCCGCCGTAAGGACGAAATCGAGCGTAGGACGGCCTTGTACAGGCAGCAGCGGCTTGGGTACGCGATCCGTGTAGGGGCGCTGTCGCTTACCCCGCCCGGCGGCCAGGAGAACGGCCGTGGCCGGTCTTTGTCTCAAGCCGGCTCCCCTTGTTCAACCAGGTAGACACCGGCTCCGTTTGCCAGCGCGGGAAACTGTTTGCTGTAAGCCTGCATGATTTCCGCCGCGGCCGTTTCCGCGCTGGCGCGCTCGACAAGGCCGATCACACAGCCACCCTGTCCACCGCCGCTGAAACGGCTGCCGAAAATGCCGCCGGCCTCCTTCACGATCCGGTGCAGGGCGATTATCTCTTTCTGTCCCGAGCCATACTCATTGATTGAGCTGTCGCAGGACGCGTTCATGAGCGTGCCGAAATGCGCGATATCGTTCTCTTGCCATGCTTTGACGCCTTCCGCGACGCGGGCTACTTCACCAAAGTAATGGGTCGCCCGCCGGCGGAGCGTATCCGGCATCTGCGGCGCCCGGCTTGTAAACAGCAGCGGCTGTACGTCCGAGAGCACGGCCGCATCGCTTGCCAACCACTGCGCCGCCTGGCGGCACTCTTCAACGCTGCGATTGTAGCCGCCGCTCTTTGTCAGTTCGCGCGCGACGCCGGAATGAATGATCAACCAGCGCGCATCAGCAGACTGCGGCGGATCGGGGATAAGGCGCGTCTGGCGAAAGCGCGTATCGATATAGACCAGCGCATCGTCTCGCCCATAAAGGATGCTGCTCTGATCCAATACCCCGTTCTGCAAACCCAAGTAAGCGTGCTCAAGCTGGTAATCCAGCTCCACCAGGTCACTGTCGCTCAGAAATATCTCATTCACATCAGCCAATGCCTGCAGGTAAGCGAGGCCTACGGCGGCTGAAGAGCTTAGGCCGGCGCCAAGCATCGTGCCGCTGCTCACGCCCATCAGGCCGCGGGAGACGGTATGCTGTTCATTCAGGGCCAGCGCCGCGGCCTGCGCGTAGCGGGCCCAATGATCCCGCTGCACCTCGGCACCGATGGCAAACGTAATCGTGCCGCTGAAGTTGGTGCTGGCCAGGCTGATTTCGGCGCTATCCACGGGGACGTAGACGAGCACCGTCCCCGTATTGATCGTTCGCCCCAAGACGTGGCCGCCTTGATGATCGACATGTGCGCCCAGCGGGCAGATGCGGTACGGCATGAAGATCTCGCGCGAGGCCGAAAGATCGGCTGCGAAGGTTTCTTCCAGAACGGCTGCTGCTGCCGCTGCCTGTTTTTTTATCGAAGGAAAAGCTCGCAGCATAAAAGACTCCGGACACACTGCCGGATCACTTCCCGGCAGATTAGATCGCGTGTGTATCTGCTTTCGGCTTGAAAAAGAGTAGGGTTTGCTGGCGCCGGGCCACCTGCACAGGATACCCGGTCAATGGAACAAAGAACAGATGCCGGCGACCAATAAGGGCCAGATCTGTCCCTTGCAAACCGATAAAGATATGTTAAGCAGGCGACGGGGTTCGAACCCGTGACAGATGCTTGGGAAGCATCGATGTTACCACTACACCACGCCTGCATAGATGAAGAAAACCAGGAGCAGATTATATTCTTGCCCATGGGTGAAGTCAAACGGACTGGGTATTGCTTGCCCAACGATAATTCATATAATGGAGTAAAGAATCGCTTAGCCAGCCAGGATCGCCATGCCAGAGGAGACAGTCGCGCGCACAATTCTCCTGATAGAAGGACAGAGGGACGCAGAGGACTCCCTGGCACACCCGCTTGCCAAGGCGGGGTTTCTTGTTGTGCCCTTCATCTCCGGGCGCGAAGCGGTTGGCTGGGCGCAGGAAAACCACCCCGCTCTGATCGTCCTCGATGCTTCTTCTATGCGTTCCACCGGCGTGCGTATCAGCGGCCGGCTGCGCGGCATCCTTCCCGATACGCCCATCATCTACTGCCGCGCTGCCGGTGTTCGCGTGGATCCCCCGGCAGTGGCCGATATCTATCTTGAGCGGCCGTTCACCGGTCGCAAATTGCTGAATCGCGTGCGCGAACTTCTGCCCGCCGATCCGGCTCAAGAACAGATCGTGCGCTATGGGGATCTCAAGTATTACCGGGGAAAGCGTGCTGTCGAGGTGGGTGATCGTGGAGAACGGCGCCTGACGCCCAAGCTTGCTCTTCTGCTGGAGGAATTCCTGCGCAATCCCGGCGAGGTTATTGCCCGCCGCCAGCTGATGAAACATGTCTGGCAAACGGACTATATTGGCGACACGCGTACGCTAGACGTTCATATCCGCTGGGTGCGCGAGTGCATAGAAAAAGATCCTTCCAATCCGCGGCTTCTGGTTACCAAGCGCGGGGAGGGTTTCGTTTTGGTCGACCCGCAGACTGAGTAGCGGCCCAAGGCGCTCGGCCCGCAGCCTATTCCACATCGTCCCCAAACAGGTTGCGAAATTCATCTTCCCAGACGTCATCGAGTAAGACGAAGGGCATTTCCGTAAACTGTTCTTCAACTGAGGCCAGGTAGTCGCGAATCCCCAGCTCCGGCATCTCCTCTTCCAGCTCGCTGATGCGTTTATCGATCACGTCGATCAGTTCCTGGCTGCGTTCTTCCAAATCGCTGAGATCAAGGTCGAGGGCCAGAAGATGGTTTAGCCGGCGCATGATGTCCAGCCACGCTTTGTAATCATTCTCCAGGCGAATGCCCTGGGTTACCAGGTCGCTCTCTGCGAAATCATACGCCGGAGCAAACGCGTAGAAAATGAAGTAAGGGATCGCCTCCGCCTCCGCTTTGCTTACCAGGTAGGAGCCGATGCTGGCGCCTCCTTCGTAGTCGGAGAAACTGACCGCGTACTCTTCCAGCTTTTCTTTCATGCCCGGTAGGCTGTAGATGCAGGAGATTTGACGATCGCGATCATAGGGGACGGGCCCGTAGACACCGGCCAAGCCGGCGATCTGGGTTACGCCGAGCTGCTTGACGGCGCTGAAGAACTGCGCGGCATATTTGTCAACGCTCAGATGCGGTTCGTCGCCAAGAAAGATGACGAGGCCGTTTGCCGCGTCGCCCGCGTAGTAGAACTCGTTCTTTCTTTCCTCTAGAGAGCGCCGGTAGCCATCTTCGAGTTCGATGACCGGCCGCATCAAATGGTGCGCGCCCGGAATCTGGAAGAGGTAAAACCCGTCATCCGTCATTTCCCCGATCTTGCGTGCCCCCGTTTGTTCAATCAAATACTCGGGGAGGGTGGAAGAAACGGAGCCCGCGTCTGCCCACTGGCGCCAGCCGGCGATCATGCGCATGTTCTTGGCGCTTGGTACTTCCTCAAATTGAACGGTTTGATCCATCATCGTTCCCCACTCTACTTGGCGGGCCGGCGCAGATCGCTGTGCCGCTCTGCGTCCTGCCCAGAAAAAGAAAAAACACCATCCGCTCCGGATGGTGCTCGCAACGTTCGTAACTGACGGAATCTAGCTTGCCAAATCGGCTTTTGCTTTGGCCAGACTGGCCATCAAGCGACCTTTGCGCCGCGCTGCATTGCGCGGATGAATGACGCGCCGGCGAGCGGCTTTGTCGAGCGTCTGGTAAGCCAACTGCGCGGCAGCCTCTGCTTCATCAAGTTTCCCCGCGGCGATAAGCTGCCGGGTCCTCTTGACGTAGGTGCGCGCGGAAGAGCGGTAGACACGGTTGCTCTGGGTACGCTTTGCTGTTTGCCGAATTCGTTTCTTGGCAGATTGAATATTAGCCAATTTAAACCTCCACTATACAAAAAAAACAACCTCTAAGTCACAGAGGCGTGAGAGCCCAACGATAATAGCATAAAGCGCCCTTCCGTTCAAATCACAAACGCCCCCGTCCCGGCTTTCTCATATTTGCCACGCCTCCTATCGCCGCTTCCAATAAACGGCCGCCAAGGGGGGCAGGGTAAGCGTAATGGAGTGGGGCTGGCCCTGCCAGGGCGTTGGCAGGCTCGTCTGGGCGTCATTCACGACATTCGAGCCGCCGAAGGAAGCCGCATCCGTGTTCAAGATCTCTTCGTAAACCGCTTCTTCGGGGACACCGAGGCGGTAACCCTGGCGCACCACGGGCGTGAAGTTACAGACGACCAGAATCGTCTCTCCCTCTTTATCACGGCGCGCATAAGCCAGCGTGCTGTTCTGGCTGTCATGAAGGTCTACCCATTCGAAGCCGTCCCAGGAGTTGTCAATCTCATGCAGGGCCGTTTCGCGGCCGTAGAGTTCGTTCAGACGGCGCACCAGGTCCATCAATAGGCCATGCCCCGGGTCTCCCTCCAGCAGGCTCCAATCCAGACTTCGCGCCTCGCTCCACTCCGTCCACTGCCCAAACTCGGCGCCCATGAAGAGCAGCTTCTTGCCGGGATGGCTCCACATATAGCCGTAAAGCAGGCGCAGGTTGGCGAATTTCTGCCACAAGTCGCCGGGCATTTTGTCCAGCATGCTGCGCTTGAGATGCACAACCTCATCATGGGAAAAGGGCAGGATGAACTTCTCGGTAAAGGCATAGAGCAAGGAAAAGGTCAGCGTGCCGTGATGGTAGGAACGGTAGACGGGATCATCTTTCATGAAGCGCAGCGTATCGTGCATCCAGCCCATATTCCATTTGAAATCAAAGCCCAGCCCGCCTTCCTCCACCGGATGGCTGACGCCGCCCCAGGCCGTCGACTCTTCGGCGATCGTAATCGCCGTGGGGAAGCTGGCGTGCACGGCCGTATTGAACTGGCGGATGAACGCGATGGCCTCGATATTCTCGCGCCCCCCGTACCGGTTGGGAACCCAGTCCCCCTCTTCACGCGAGAAATCCAGGTAGAGCATAGAGGCTACGGCATCCACGCGCAGGCCGTCGATGTGGTACTTATCCAGCCAGAACAGAGCGTTGCTAATCAGGAATTGGCGCACCTCGTTGCGGCCGAAGTTGAAGATATAGGTGCCCCAATCAGGATGCGAACCCTGCCTTGGGTCTTCGTGTTCATACAGGTGCGTGCCGTCAAAGAATCCCAGCCCGAACTCATCCTTCGGAAAATGCGCGGGAACCCAATCCAGAATGACGCCGATGCCGTTTTGATGGCAGGCGTCGACAAAGGCCATGAAGTCGTCCGGCGTGCCGAAGCGGCTGGTTGGGGCGAAGAAACCCGTTACCTGGTAGCCCCAAGAGCCATCGAAAGGATGCTCGGAAATGGGCAGCAGTTCGATATGCGTGTAGCCCAGATCTTTCACATAAGGAATCAACTCCGCGGCCAGGTCCGCATAGGTCAAGCCACTCCCAGCCGTTCTTCAGCCGCCAGGAGCCAAGATGTACCTCATAGATACTTATCGGCGCCTCAACGGAGTGGCGCTCGCCGCGCGTGGCGAGCCACTCGTTCATCCTGCCATCCGTACTTGTCGATATTCCAGACAATGGAGGCGTTCTTCGGGCGCAGTTCACTGAAAAAGCCCACCGGGTCCGCCTTGCTGACCATATAGCCCTGATAGTGGGTCTTGATTTCAAACTTATAAAGCGTGCCCTCGCCCAGACCCGGAACAAAGAGTTCCCAGATACCGTTGTCAGGATGGAAGCGCATCGGGTGGCGACGGCCGTCCCACTGGTTGAAATCGCCGACGACGCTCACGCGCTGGGCATTGGGCGCCCAGACGGAGAAAAGAACGCCCGCCCGGCCCTCGATTTGCGCCAGATGCGCCCCCAGCTTCTCATACATGCGCATATGCGTTCCTTCGGCCAGCAGATGCTGGTCGAAGTCCGACAGCGTGGAGGGGAAGCGATACGGATCCTCAAACTGTGAGGAGGCGCCGTCGAAGGCGATGCTCTGCAGCTGGTAGGTGAGGGGTAGCGGCTGCCCGGCCAGATAGCCTTCAAAAAAGCCATCTTCTTTGACCTTGACCATCGGCACCACCTCACCATGCTCCGTGATGACGTTGGCCGTCGCCGCCAATGGCAGAAAGGCGCGGATGACGACGCCGTCACCATACGCGTGGGCCCCCAGCACGGCGAAGGGATCCCCGTGGTAGCCGCCCGTAATCGCATCAATCTCATCATAGGAAACTGTCGGAAATTCCATGGAGTTGGCCCTTGTATTCTTGCTAGCGGCTCTGCACACTGTTCGCAGCGGACGGGAAGGAGAAACAACGGCATGACCCGCCGCGCTGCCTCCTCGTTAAGGTAGCAGAATTGGCGTCAAAAGGCAATCGGCCGCTGTACCGCTACCACGCAGCGCCGGGTCCTAAGAATGGCGGTTTGCTGCCAATTTCACCAAAGTCTGCACAACTTCTGCACATTCCTTTCGTAGAATATTAGGGTGCAGCTCACCAGGCTGTATGCTCGCGAGCACGCTTAGGGGCGTGCTAGTGCGCTAGTTCTGAAGGAGAGCGACTATGCAAGTAACTGTCAATGAACCGGCAAGCAAGAGACGGCCCCCATACTGGTTGATCGGTATCGTGGTTCTCGGTCTGCTAGCTGCCGGCGCATACTTCCTAATTCAATCTAGAAACGGCTCCGCCTCGGCCGAGGTGCAAACCGGCGATCAGGTCCCCGCCTTCATCGGCGACCTTTCCGCCAGCGCGACCGCCAGCGGTCAGGTCGAGGCCAGACAAGCGGCGCTCCTGTCCGTCCTCCAGCCGGGCGTGGTTGAGCTGGTCCATGTCACGGCCGGTACGCCGGTCAAAGCAGGCGACCCGCTCGTGCAGCTCAGCCGGCGTGATCTGGCGCTGCAAGTCGAGCGCATGCAGCAGAATGTGACGCTCAAAGAGGCGGAACTGGCGGCGCTGCTGGATGGGGCCTCCGCCGCTGATATCGCCGCCGCCGAAGCGGCTGTGCAAAGTGCGCAGGCCCAGCTTGACGACCTGCTTGCCGGACCAACCGCGCAAGAAATCGCCGAATATGAGGCCAATATCCGCCAGCAGCAGGCCGGCGTCTGGTCGGCATCCGCTTCCTACAACAGCACGGCCGATTCGATTAAGGGCAGCGCCCTGGCCGCCGCGCAGGCGGACCTTGTGCAGGCAGAGATTACTTACGAACAGGCCAAGGAGCGCAACGAAGATTTCGCCTTCAGTTTCACCCACGAAGCGCTCATCGACGCCCAGGAAGAGCTGGCGATCGCCCAGGCGAAGGTAGCTGAACTGCAGGCCGGCCCCAATCAGGGCAGCCTGAACAGCGCCTCCGCCGATATTTCGTCCGCGCAGGCCAATCTTTCGCAGAAGCAGGCCGACTATGAAGCGCTGCTCAGCGGACCAAGCGCGGCGCAGATGAGCGCCGCTGAGTCCACGTTGGCGCGCGCTCTCTCCGATCTGGCGGACTTGAAGAAAGGCGCCGGCGCGCAGGATATCGCCATCGCCGAGGCGGAGCTGGCACAAGCGCGCCTCAACCTGCAGGCGGCCGAGGAAGATCTTGCCGATGCCGTTATTCTCGCCCCCTTCGATGGGCTCGTGACCGATGTCCTCGTTTCCGCTGGTGAGCGGGCCACGGGCGACGTGGTCGAGATCGTTTCCAGTGATCTCGAGGCGGTCCTCCAGGTCGATGAAGTGGATATCGGCGCCCTGCGCGTGGGCCAGCCGGCCCTATTGACCTTTGAAGCGTGGCCGGGCGCTGAGCTGAGCGGGCAGATCCAGTCGATCGCGCCCAGTGCCGGCGGGAACGCGGATGCGGTCGTCAACTATGATGTGACCATCGGCTTCGATTCCGCCGATTTGCCCATTCTCGTGGGCATGACGGCCGATGCGCGCTTGATCACGGAGGAAAAGGAAGAGGTCCTGCTCGTCCCCAATGCCGCCATCGTTCCCGATCGCGAGACAGGGACGTTCAGCGTCAATCTCGTCCTCGGTGAAGAAAATGGCCAGCCGCTGCTGGAGAGCAGGCAGGTGACGATTGGCTTGAAAGATGGGGACAATACGGAGATTCTGTCTGGACTGTCCGCGGGGGACGTCGTCTTGATCGGCGAACTCGCGGCGCCGGTCATAGACTTTAATGGGCCCGGTTTCGGCGGGGGTGGTGATTAATATGCAAACGATCAAGAAATACAAATGGGTTTTTCTGGCCATTGGCGCAGTCCTCCTGATTGGCCTGGGCGCTTTCTTGGTGCGCGGGCGCGGCGGCAGCGCCGCCGCCGCTGGGGATCAACAGGAAACAGCCGCAGCCTTCATCGGCGATCTCGCTGAAAGCGCGACCGCCAGCGGCCAGGTTTCGGCCGCGCGCGATGCGGCGCTTTCTCTGGCTGCTTCCGGTAGAGTTGCCCAGGTTCCCGTCAGCGTAGGCGACACAGTGAACGCCGGGGACCTGCTGGTGCAGCTGGACACGGCCGAGTTGGCGCGCGCGCTCGCCTCCGCGGAGTACGATCTGGCTATTGCCCAGGCGCAGTTGGCGGATCTCCTGGACGCCGCGGCGCCGGAAGAGCTGGCGGCTGCGGAAGCGGCCGTGCGCAGCGCGCAGGCTCAGCTGGACGATCGCCTTGCGGGTCCCTCGGCAGAAGAGATCGCCGCCTCTGAGGCGAGCGTGAACGCGGCGCAGGCCAGCGTTTGGTCCGCCTCCGGTTCTTATGTCGCGTCCCAGGATGTGAGCGAAGCCGACATCGCCGCCGCCCAAAAAGAACTGACTCAGGCGCTGGACGATCAGAAGGTGGCGCACGACGCCTGGGTGGATCTCGCCATCTGCAAAGTGAACGAGGACGGCACACACACCTGCGTGCCCAAGCAAGAAAACGATAAGATGGATGCGGCTGCGGAACAGGTGCGCATCGCCAATGCACAGGTTGCCATAAAGCAGGCCCAATTAGACGAACTGCTCAATCCCGACGCCAATCAGGTCGCCTCCTCACAGGCCGGCGTCGGCTCCGCTTCTGCGCAGTACGACGCCGCCCTGGCGCGCCACAACGCGCTTCTTGCCGGAGCGTCTGACGCCGAGATCGCTTCCGCGAGAGCGGACCTCGCCAGCGCGCAGGCCGCATTGGATAAATTGCTCTTAGGACCCGAGCAGACGGACATCACGATCTACCAGACCCGGGTTGCTCAGGCGGAGACGGCGCTGGCAGAGGCTCAGAACGCCCTGGACGATGCCGCGCTGACGGCCCCGTTTGCCGGAATCGTGACCGCCGTGCACGTCGCCCCCGGTGAACAGGCGACCGGCGTCGCCGCGGAAATGATTGCCGCGGACAGTCTGGAAGTGATTCTCAGCGTTGATGAGATAGATGTCGGCAAACTGGCCGTCGGGCAGCCGGCAGAGCTGACCATGGAAACATGGCCCAACGTGCCGCTGAGCAGCAGCGTGACGGCCATCGCCCCCAACGCCACCTCTGCGGACAGCGGCGTGGTTTCCTACGATGTGCACCTGGCCATGCCGGAGACGGACCTGCCTGTGCTCGTCGGTATGACGGCCAATGCCGACTTACTCACCGAGAAACGGGAGAATGTCCTGCTCGTGCCCAACGCCGCTATCCATCCCGATCGCCAGAACAACACCTACTCGGTCACGGTTGTGCGGTCTGACGCCGAGGGCAACAAGGAGATGATACCCGTTGTCGTGGAAATTGGCCTGAAGGACGGCCGTTTCACGCAGATCGTCAGCGGCCTGGTTGAAGGGGACGAGGTCCTGCTCGGCGCGCTGGCCGCGGCCCCGGTGCAGTCATTTGGGGGTCCAGGTGGAGGAAGACCATAAGATGGCGGAAAAAATGAAGACAATGGATGAAGCGGCCGTCATGCGGCCGCAGACGGATACAAAAGAAAAGGCGCAGGCTGGTGTCAACAACGCCATAGAGATGCGCAATATCACGAAGAGCTATGAAATGGGCACCCAGGTGGTCCACGCTCTGCGCGGCGTCGATCTTGACATCCGCGACGGGGAGTACGTGGCCATCATGGGCCCCTCCGGCTCGGGCAAGAGTACGCTCATGAACATGATCGGCGTGCTCGATACGCCAAACAGCGGCACCTACGTCCTTGGCGGCGAGGATGTCAGCCGGCTGACGAGCGATCAGCGGGCGACCATACGCAACCGGCGCATCGGCTTTGTGTTCCAGCAGTTCAACCTGCTGCCGCGTACGACGGCGCTGAAGCAGGTCAGTCTGCCGCTGATGTACTCCGGCGTGTCGCGCCACGATCGCCTTGAGCGCGCCAGTGAAGCGCTGGCCAACGTTGGCCTAGCCGATCGCATGGACCACAAACCTGATGAACTTTCCGGCGGCCAGCAGCAGCGCGTGGCCATCGCCCGCGCCCTCGTCACACGGCCCAATATTATACTCGCCGACGAGCCCACGGGTGCGCTCGACTCGGTCACGGGCGCGGAAATCATGGGGCTTTTTGAAGCGCTCAATGAACAGGGCATGACGATCATCATGGTCACGCACGAATCTGAGATCGCTGAATGCGCCCATCGCACGATCTGGCTGCGAGATGGCCTGGTTGTAGACGGGCCGGATCATTAGGCGCGGAGAGGGAAAAAGATGAATTTTGCAGAAAGTGTTCTAACGGCGCTGGACAGCATCGCCGCCAACAAGATGCGCTCTATATTGACCATGCTGGGCGTGATCATCGGCGTCGCTTCCGTGATCGCCCTGATGGCCATCGGCAACGGCTTCAGTGAGAATATCACCAGTGAGATCAACTCCATCGGCACAAACCTCATCTCGATTTCCACCGATTTTGACAACAGCAGCGGCTATTCGTCGCTCAGCCAGGACGATGTCGATGCCCTATCCGATCCCGCCAATGTGCCCGCCGCCGCCCGCGTCGGCGCCATCGTGCAGGGCAACCAGCCGGTTGCCTACGGTGGAGAGTCCTTGAACACCACCGTGAGCGGTGTCACCACTAGTTATATGGCGATCAACAACCTGGATGAATTCCAGCTCGGCGACGGTTTGAACGAGGCGGATGAAGCAACTTCAGCGCGCGTTGCCGTGCTGGGCGCCGGCGTCGCCTCCGATCTCTTTGGCAATGAGTTTCCGGTGGGACGACCGATCAAGATCAACGGCGTCAGCTATGAGGTTGTGGGCGTCCTGGAAGAGGGTGGGGGAGGCATCGGCGGCTTCAACGACGATACCGTCTACATCCCCCTGACCACGGCGCAGAGCCGTCTCTACACCGATCGCACCCGCCAGGGGAAAAAGGCGATCAGCACCATCTCCGTGGAAGCGCTCAGCAGCGAACAGGTGCAGGCGGCCATCGACCAGATCACGGCAACGCTGCGCGAGGAACATGGCACCGTCTATGGGGATGACGACGACTTCTCCATCTTTGATCAATCCAGCCTATTGGACACGATCAATACGGTTACTGCTTCGCTGACCGCGTTCCTGGGGGCGATCGCGGCTATCTCGCTCCTGGTCGGTGGTATCGGCATCATGAATATTATGCTGGTCAGCGTGACGGAACGCACGCGAGAAATCGGCATTCGCAAAGCGATCGGCGCCCACCGCCGGGACATTCTCATCCAGTTCCTGCTGGAGTCGATGGTCTTAAGTCTATTCGGCGGGGCGTTGGGCATCGCGCTCGGCTGGTTGATTACGCAGGGAGCTTCCACCGCCTTTGACTTGACGATGGTCATCGATGCCGGTACGGTTATCCTCTCAGCCTCCTTCGCTGCGGCCGTGGGGCTTGTCTTTGGCATCTATCCCGCCTGGAGAGCATCGAACCTGCAGCCGATTGAGGCGCTGCGTTACGAGTAAGAGGAACTGCTGCGCGTGAATCGCAAGAGAGTCACGGACCGCGTTTATCTCGCCCTGACCCTGGGCATGCTCGTCCTCGGTGGGGGCGCGCTCATCGCCCTCATCTATGGCCCTGTCTCGCTGCTTACCTCGCTGCCCTTTCTTCTCTTGGGGGCGCTGCTGATACTCTTGCTCTGGTGGCTTGTCTCCGCCGCTGGCGCGTGGCGGGCGCGCTCAGAACGGGAGTATCACGAGGCGGCGGCCCGCCATCTGGCGCGTATCCAGGAAGGGCAGGCAGGCGAGGAGGACGAGGGCGCGACATGACACAAACAGTCCTCGTTGTCGACGACGATCGCGAAGTAGTACGCTTGATGCGTGCTTACCTGGAGCAGGCGGGTTATGAGGTCCTGGTTGCCTATGACGGGGAAACGGCCGTGCACCAACTGCGCCGCCAGAAACCGGACCTGATGCTGCTCGACCTCATGCTGCCCGATCGCGACGGCTTTGACATCACCCGCCTCGTGCGCTCCGATCCCGCGCTGGCGCCCATCCCCATCATCATGCTCACCGCCCGCGTAGAGGATGCGGACAAGATCGTGGGCTTGGAGTTGGGGGCGGATGATTATGTCACCAAGCCCTACAATCCGCGCGAGGTCTTGGCCCGTGTGCGCGCCCGGCTGCGCGGCCAGCAAGGACAGGGATCACAGGTCATGCGCCACGCGGGCATTGAGCTCGACCGGACGCGGCATGAAGTCCATGTTGACGGCCGTCTCGTCGAGCTGACGCCTACAGAATACGATCTCCTGCAGGTCCTGATCGCGCAGCCCGGCGTCGTTTTCAGGCGGCGTGAGCTCATCGCCCAGGGCCTGGGCGTCAACTACGAAGGCATGGAGCGCACCCTCGACAGCCACATGCGCAACTTGCGCCATAAGATCGAACCGGATCCACGAACGCCGCGATACATTCAAACGGTCTACGGCGTCGGCTATCGCCTGGCAGGGGAGGAAGATGCATGAACCAGTTATGGGTGCGGCTCAGCCTCGCCTTTGCCATCGTGCTCATCATCGCCTTCTTCCTCACCGCCCTGATCTTCAACCAGAGCACTTCCCGCGGGGAGACACCACCGCCGGAGGTCATCGCCTATTTCGAGGCTTTGCAGTCCGATCGCCTGCTGCCGCAGCCCCTGTTGGCTTTGGGCATTGTCAGCGTCATGGCCATTCTCGCCGGCGTCGTCGTCAGCCGCACCCTCGCCGCGCCGATGTCCTCTTTGGAGGAAGCCGCCAATGAGATCGCCCAGGGTGATCTAACCGCGCGCGTAGACCCCCGCGGAAGCCAGGAAATGGTTGCTGTCGGCGCCTCGTTCAACGCCATGGCCGCGCAGTTGGAGCAGGAAGAGGCGCTGCGCCGCAGCTTGCTTTCTGACGTTGCCCATGAACTGCGTCACCCGCTGCACGTTCTGCAAGGCAACCTACAGGCGATGCAGGACGGCGTCTACCCGACCAATGACGAGGAAATTGAACGATTGCTGACCCAGACCCAACACCTGACCGTCATGGTTAACGATCTCTACGTCCTCGCGCAGGCGGAGACGCAGCGCCTGCCGCTGCACAAACAGCCGGTGGACATCGCCGGTCTGGTTAAGGAGATTGTCGCCGGCTACCAGCCGCTGGCCCAGGCGCAGGATATCGAACTGCTCGTGCAGCTGCTGGGCACCATACCACCCGTTGTCATCTTGGACAAAGCACGCATCCGCCAGGCGCTGCAGAACCTTCTCGACAATGCCCTGCGCCATACGCCGCCGCAGGGCCGGATCCGCATCACGGTGGAGAAGAAAGCGGGCAGCCTGGCCATCCTTATCACCGATAATGGCCAGGGGATCGCGCCCGAGCTGCTGCCCCAGGTCTTCGATCGTCTCTATCGCGGCGACCAGGCACGGCGGCGAGAAGGGGAGAGCACCGGCCTGGGCCTGACCATCTCTAAGGCCTTTGTGGAAGCGCATGGGGGCACGATAACGGCCGCCAGTCCAGGCGTCGGTCAGGGCAGCACATTTACCATCCTGCTCCCCGTTTAGACCGGCCAAGACGGCGCTGATCAAGGGTTATCTACCCCTATAATTCGTGTAGCACTGATTCTGTGCGCCGCAGACCCTCGTTTTCCGCTCAATTTCTCCTGCACTGGCCGGATTCAGCGGGCCGGCGCCCGCGGCAGGGTGCGCTTGCGCCTGGCCCAGCCCAATTCGCCAGTCGTCAAGGGCTGTGCCGCCAAAGCGCGCGGATGCTGTCCGGCATTCAAGCTTGCGGCGTATAGAGAAAGAACGCGATGTTCTCGGTGCCGTCCTGCATGCCTGTAGGGCGCAAGCGTGCCTAAAGAAATGAACGCCGTCTTGCCGGCGCAGGCGCAGGCGCAGGTGCGCCCTGAACTACCTCATCCCGGCCCGGGATCTAGCAAATGCTGGACAATTCCCCTCTCCTTGATTATACTATAGCTAATGTTAGTTAAATTAAGTATATGGACGCATTTGCTGGGAGCAGCCCCGAAATATGGCCCTGCTCCCCCGCCTTATGCCCGAGAACACCGGGCAGAGCCTCCGCCGCCGCGCCCTGTACAATACAGCAAGTGCCCTTACGGCGTCTGGACGGCGTGGCACCTGCTCCCATAAGCGGATTTGAGTATGACAACAAAACGAGAACATCTCTTACCGATCAGCGGGCGCACCCTGCCCGACCGCCCCGCCTGGCTCTTTGAGAATCAGTTTCTCATCGAAGCGGGCCAGCGCAGCCTGAAGACGGAATCCACCTACCGCAGCGGCCTGCGCCTCTTCGCTGATTGGTTACAATATTATAATAAAAGCGAGTACACGCAAGAGGATGCCTGGCCGCTTTCGCCGCAGGCGCTCTCCACGGCCGTTGTCCTGGAATTTAGAACCTGGCTGCTGGCCAACCGCTCGCGCTCAACCGCCACCACCTATTCCGCGGCCATCGTCGGCTATCTCCACTACCTGGACGGCCTCGACGCCCTGCCGGAGGCGATGCAGTTGGGCAAATTGCAGCGCCAAATGGCGCGCCGGCAGATCGATCGCAGCCAGGCCGAGGCCGTAATCGATCTCGATTTCGCCCGCCAATCAATGCCCCTGATCGTCGGCTACTACGACCACCTGCCCCTGCCGCCGGAGAATGATCGCTATAACCGGCGTCTTTCCCTGCTCAGAGACCGCGCCCTGGTCAAAGTCCTCTATTCTACGGCGGCGCGCATCTCTGAAGTCGTCTCCCTCAGCCGGCATAATGTCGATCACGGCCGCTCCGAGTACGCGACCATTACCGGCAAAGGGAACAAGCCGCGCACCATTCACATGCGCGACTACGCGCGCCGCGCCATCCAGGCCTACCTCAATGAACGCACGGACGCCAACCCCGCCCTGTTCATCGCCCACAGCCGCAACGGCGGCAATGCGCGCCTCTCCGTTACCTCGGCGCACAACGTCGTCAAGCGCGCCGTGAAAGCGCTCAAGCTGCATCCCAGCCTCTCCGCGCACGATTTCCGCCATTTCCGTGCCACACAGCTTCTGCGCGAGGGAATGCCCCTGGAAGTGGTGCAGGAGTTCCTCGGCCACGCCGACGTCTCGACCACGCGCAACGTCTATGCGCCCGTCTTGGGCGTGCACATCGTCGGTGAATGGTTAGACAATGTTGATATGACGCCTGAACAAGCGGCAGGTATCGCCCAAAAAGGGTAAAATCTACGCGCTTACCGGCCCGGTAATGCGCTGTTCGTTGTTCACCCAATAAGTTGGTGATAGGAGATCTCTTTATGGACCCCGCAGGAATCATCGTGTTCGCCATCCTACTGCTGCTGGTGCTGGCCGCCATTTTCATTCCCCAGTTCCAGAAGCGCCGCGCCGCCTAGGACAATCTCAGCGGCGGCCCTGTGCGCCCCTCTTCCCATTTCTTTCTCAATGCCCTAAAGGTGGCCATCTTTAGGCGCAAAGCCCCCTTGCTGGTAGTCGTTTTCCTGCTGATCTTGGCCGCCACCGTCTCCGCCGCCCAGGATCAGCCGCTTCCACCACCGGCGCCGGCCGTTGTGCGCATTTACTACGACGATGTCGCCGATCTGGGAGCACTTGCCCCCTACGATCTTTTCGAGGTCAACAATGTGCAGGAGCGTTATGTGCTCGCCGCCGTCTCCGCGGCTGAGCTGGCGGCGCTGCGCGGCATGGGCTGGCTGGTGATCCCTGATCGAACTGCCGCCGCCTGGCGCAAGCAGTCCGGCGACCTCTACTATGGCGGGTACCGTGCCGTTGACGAGATCTACGCGGAACTGCGGCAGTTCGCCGGCCGGTACCCTGACCTGGCGCAGCTGGTCCCCTATGGCCACAGCTACTGCCGCATGCAGGCCGGCTGCCGCATGCCCGGCGGCGAGGAAACCAGCGGGTTTGAACTCCTCGCCCTGCGCATCACAAACGAACGGCTGCCGGGCGCCTCGACCATCAAAGACGGCCTCGTCAGCCGCGGCGAAAAACCGCTCTTCTTCATGCTTTCCGGCATCCATGCCCGCGAACTGACCGTGCCCGAAATCGCCATGCGTTGGATTGAACTGCTGCTGGACCAGTACGGCCGCGACGCGGACATCACCTGGCTGGTCGACTACCACGAGCTGTGGGTCATCCCCACGGCCAACCCGGATGGGCATTGGCTGACTGAGCTGGGCACGCAGCCCCCTTATGGCGATTATCCGCTCATGCAGCGCAAGAATCTTGACCGGGACGCGGACGGGGACGGCATTGTTGACTGCGATTTCTGGCCCGCCACGCGCTACAGCCAGTTCGGCGTCGATCTCAACCGCAACCACAGCTTCGCCTGGCTCCCCGCCGACGCCCGCACCTCCCCTTGCAGCCTGACCTATTCCGGACCGTCGCCCGCCTCCGAGCCTGAGATCGCCGCCCTGCAGTCCCTGCTGCGCGCGCTGTTCGACGATTGGCGCGGACCCGGTCTGGATGAAGCCGCACCGCCGGAGACCAGCGGGATCTTCATTACCCTGCATAACTACAGCGAACTGGTACTGCGCCCCTGGTCCTTCCAGGACGTGCCCGCCCCGAACGAGGCGGGTCTGCAAGCGATCGGGGACAAACTAGCCGCCTTTAACGGCTATAAATCGTGCCGCTCACCGGCGGACGACTGTCTCTATGCCGCGCACGGCACGAGCGACGATTGGGTCTATGGCGAGCTGGGCGTCCCCGCCTACACCTTCGAAATCGGCTCCGCCGAGCAGGGATTTGCGCCGCCCTACAGCGTGATCGACGACGAACAGTGGCCCCTCAATCGGGATGCCTTCCTCTACGCCGCGCGCATCGCATCGCGTCCCTACCAGCTGGCCGGCGGCCCGGACATCACGCAGCTGGAGACGGCCGAAATCGACCCGCACGGCTTCCTCCCCATCCGCTTCATTGTTGATGAATCTGCCAATGGGGGCCAGGTCGTCCGCGGCGCCGAATACAGCCTGGATCTTCCTTTCTGGGTGGAAGATGCCGCACCCGCTTTCTTGGCGGCGCCCTTCGCTGCCCAAGTCGTGCCCTTCACGCTCGCGCTCGACATCACCCACCTCGCTCCTGGCCCGCACGTGTTCTTTGTACGCGGCCGCGACGAAGGCGATCAGATTGGTGCCGCGCGCGCCGTCAACTTCACTGTCCCTACCCAGCCATACCCCCGCCGGCACTTTTCCTTCATGCCCCTTTTCCTAGGGCAGTGATCCAGGACAGCAATCCCCCCACTACAAACAGCCGCCGCTAAGCGCAGCGATAGTGCTTTTGGTGGGTTTGTTTGTTTGTACCTACTTCGCTACACGAAATTTATTGCTGGAAGACGATAGCGACATTATCACGGCCTGCCTCCTCCTGGATCTACCGCTCCGTATGCGCCTGAGTGCATGCGGCCGATTGCAGCGCTCGATAAGCTCGGGTACCAAATGCGTCAAAGAACGCGCCCATTCCCGCCCTACCGGAAAGGGCACCCACCTGAAAAAGGGCACCCACCTGAAACTGCTCAGTGGACTTCAACTGCTGGAAGGGCCGCCGGCCGTCTCTTCAGCAACCCGGAACTGCGTCCGGTAGAGATCCGTATACAGCCCACCGGCCGCCAACAGCGCTGCATGCGTGCCTGATTCAACCAGACGTCCCTCCTGCAGCACCAGCACGCGATCTGCGGCGAGCACGGTTGACAGGCGGTGGGCGATGACGAGCGTCGTACGGCCGGCCATCACCCGCTGCAGCGCCTCCTGAATCAACGCCTCCGACAGGGAATCGAGCGCCGAGGTCGCTTCGTCCAGCACGAGGATTCGCGGATCCATCAAGATCACGCGCGCGATGGCGATGCGCTGCCGCTCACCGCCGCTCAGCCGGTACCCGCGCTCGCCGACGACCGTCTCGTAGCCGTCCGGCAGGTCGCTGATGAAATCATGGATATTGGCCGCCACGGCCGCGGCCTCGATCTCTTCAACCGTCGCCCGTGGGTTAGCGAAGAGCAGATTGGCGCGGATCGTGTCGTAGAAGAGATAGGTATCCTGGGTAACCATGCCGATATTGGCGGCCAGGGAGTGCAAGGTGGCCTCGCGGATATCGGCTCCATCGATGGCGATCGATCCCCGCGTGGGATCGTACAAGCGCGGGATAAGGTAGGTGATGGTCGACTTCCCGGCGCCGCTGGGACCCACAAGGGCCGCCATCCGCCCCGGCTCAATGACGAAGCTGATATCCTGCACAGCCCAGCGGCGGGCCGGCATGCGTGAGGCCACCTGATCGATCGCTTCCGCCTCCTCACCGCCGGCTTCCTTCCCCCGCTTGAGCAGCGCTGACGGATCAGCCCGCCAGCCGTAGCGCGCCACCACGTCCAGCTGGGCATTCTGCTCTTCACCAATCGCCCGGTAGTCAAAAGAAACATCGCGCAGCTCGACGCGCCCCATCACCCGCCCCAGGTCCACCGCCTCATCCGCCTCCTTAATCTCCAGCGGAAGATCCAGAACCTCAAAGACACGCTCAAAACTGACCATGCTTTGCGCGAAGACGACCGGCGCGTGCGCCAGCTCACGCAGCGGACCATATAGCTGGACCAGGTAGGCGCTGAAGGCGACGATGGCGCCCACCGTGAAGCTGCCCGCCAGGACCATCTGCCCCCCGAACAAGAAAACCAGCGCCGTGCCGACAGCGGCAACGACAGAAATCATGAAGTAGAACCAGCGCGCGGTTACGGCCGTCACGATACCCACATCGCGCACATCGGCCGCCTGGCGGCTGAGACGCGCGTACTCCTCCGTCTCGCGGCCGAACAGTTTGACCAGCAGCGCCCCGCTGACGCCGAGCGTCTCATTCATGGTCACACTCATTTCCGCGTTCATTTCCAGGGACTGGCGCTGCAGGACACGCAGCCGGCGCCCAAACTGCCGCGCCGGCACCATGAACAGCGGCAGGATGGCCACTGAGAGCAGGGTCAGCCGCCAATCCATGACGATCATGATCCCCAGCGTGGCCACGACCTTGACCAGGTTCGTTACAATAGGCACGATCGTGTCATTGACGGCCGTCTGTGCGCCAATGACATCATTGTTCAGGCGTGACATCAACTCCCCGGTGCGCGTATTCGTGAAGAAGCGCATAGAGAGCATCTGCATATGCCCGTAGAGATCCCGGCGCAGGTCATAGATCAACCCCTGCCCGATCAAGGCCGTCAGCCGCTGCTGATAGACTGCCACAACACCGCTCAAGAGAGGGACAGCCATCATGCCCAACGACAAAAGCACGATCTGGCGCGAATCCTGCTCAGGAATGGCCACATCGATCATCAGGCGAAATAGCTGCGGCGTGATCAGCGACAGCCCCGTAATGACAAGGATGGTGATCAGCGAGCCGGCCACATACCATCTGTACGGCCGTGCATAAGACCAGACGCGCCGCAGCAAGTCACGGCTTAAATCGGGCGCGTCGCCCTCTTTGAGGCCCGTAAACAGAGCCAGCCACGCGCTGATCCCCCCTTTCTCATCTCCTGGCCTAGGACCCATTATGCGTCTGCCAGAAAACCGGCCCCCCGCCTAAAGCAGGCCCCGAAAATCGCCGCCGTCGATCTGGATCATCGCCCCCGTCACGTAGGAGGCGGCTGGTGACACGAGGAAGGCGGCCACGCGCCCGAACTCCTGCGGGTCGGCCATACGTCCCAAGGGGATGTTCCCCGCCACACCCGCCTGTTCCTCCTCGACCGTTGTGCCCTTCGCACGCGCACGATCTTCGAAGATGTGAATCACGCGCTCTGTCGCTGTCCAGCCGGGCAAAACAGAATTCACGCGAATCCCCTCCGCTCCCAGTTCCGTCGCCAATGTTTTCGTCATGCCGATCACGGCCGGGCGGTACGCGTTGGAGAGCAGCAACCCCTCGATAGGCTGCTTGGCGGAGATACTCGTAACGGTAAGGATACTGGCTGCATCGCTGCGGCGCAGCCAGGGCAGCCCTTCCTTGATCAAGAGCATCGCGCTCTTCAACGTAAGCTGGTAACCCGCATCCCATTCCGCGGCTGTCGTCGAATCAAACGTACCCGTTGGCGGACCGCCGGCATTGGTGATCAGGATGTCGATGCCGCCAAAATGCTCGGCCATCCGGGCAACCAGGCGCACAATGTCCGCGGGGTCCAACAGATCGGCCGTCATGGCCACCACGGACTGCGCATCATCCGCCAGCGCCTGCAGCCGCCGGCCCGCCTCCTTCAAGCGCGCTTCTTCGCGGCCACAAATGACCACGCGAGCGTTCTCCTTCACCAGCTCCACAGCAGCGGCCAGCCCCAACCCTGAGCTGGAAGCGGCCACCAGGGCTACCTTGTTCTTCAGTCCCAAATCCATCTGCTTTTCTCTCCTGACTGTTTCCGGCTGTCCTACCAAATCGAGAAGCGATTCATGCCGCGAACCGATCGATCCGAAGACCAGGGTGCGTAAGGTGCACGGATCAGGGCCGCTATCGAAATGAGGGTCAGATCATAATTCACGCGCCAACCGGCAAACTCTTCATAGGCCATATCCAAATCCTCATAGATAGGAATACCGACCTCCTGTAAACTGCGGCACGCGTCGTTAAACTCCTCTTTCGAAATACTGATCGGCTCCTCCGGGAAGGAGGCGTCCGCGTTGTAGGGAATATCAAAGAGGTCGGCAATGCGCCTCAGCGCCAGGTAGCCGGCGCGTGAAGTCAAACGCAGCGGCATATCATCATAGGGAAAATCAACAACCGTCATCATCATCGCCGCTGTATCCAACACGGCTCCCGCGGCCGTGATCCACGAACGATCCGCCTGCGGCGAACGGAAGAAGACCAGGGGAATAAACGAGGTATGCGACTCTTCCACCTCGGCGAACCAATGCTCCCAGGGCTCCAGGCTGTGGCTCATGCGTCCCAACATGTCATTGCGCTGGGCGCGCACCAGCCATTCCACGGCGGACGGGGGCGACCCGGCGCGCACTTCCAGCAGGTTGACCGCCTCCTCCCGCCGTGAAAAGGCACCATACATCGTCGGCAAATAGGCGATCAACAAGGCTACCAGGCCCAAGCCTATCGCCGCTTCGCTGAAGACCAGGACATGCAGCCAGACCGTGTCCACCGTGGCGAAGCCCAGGGTCAGCAGCGAAGAGCCGCTCAGGCGAAACGCTTCTGAAAAAGGCGTTACACCATTGGCAAAGTACATCAGCGTGTAGCCCAACAGAACCAGCACCAGCCAGGCGACGACGACCAGCATGACGGTTACCGGCGCATAGAGCGCCATAATACGGTCGCGCCGTTCGTAAGATTTGGCATAGCGCATCAGCGGCCCAAAAACGAGCCACGCCGCCCGAAACGCCGTCTGCGTTACCAAGTCGCGCGTCCCGCGCGGCAGGATCAAGGTGCGCAGCGCCGAGGCAAATGTGGCCAGAACAACGACTGCGCCGGCTAGAAAGAGGAAGATATTCAGAAACATAAGGTGTAATACAACCTGCTTACTGCCGCGGATAATGTGAATTCGCGCAAAGGCGTCTCTAATGCGGCAGGTATCCCACGTGAGCGGGGTCGCCTCTCCCCGAGATACTAACCCGAAATCCCAGAAGGCTCAATCTTAAGCTGCACACTGCCGATCGTAATGACGTCGCCCGTGCTCACAATCGTCGCTTCGGCCACCGGCAGATCGTTCAAGAGGGTGCCGTTGCGGCTCTGCAAATCTTCCAGCCACCACTGCCTTTCTCTGCGCGTCAGAAGGGCATGCTCCGCGGAAACAAAGGCATCCTCCAGGACGATGGTGTTGGATTGAGCACGGCCGACCCTTGTCACGGGCAGTAGGGGGAAAATGGTCCCGGCGGCCGCCGTCTCGCTCGCACTGGCCAGAACACGCAGGTGCCCCTGCGCACGCACATCTTCACGCACCCCGTCCGCGCCGCGCACCAGGTCCTTATAGACCAACCAGGCCAGCGCGGTCAAGAAGCCGAGCAAAGTCAGCGCGCTCAGCAGGCGCAGGGCGAAGAGGAGCAGGGCCTCGTTCATGGGCGGATCGCGGGGTTAACCTGTGTGTCTGTGTTGTGCGCATCACCGCCGGCGCCGCGCTCATTCCCCTCCGCGTAAATAAGCAGCGCATCGCTGAGGGCAATGACATCCCCCGCCTGCAGCACGCGCTCAGCGACCACGTCGCCATTCACCTGCGTGCGTCCACGGTTGCTGACGTCATAGAGCACAAAGCGATCAAAGCGCCAGCGGATCTGCGCATGCTGGCGGCTGACGGCGGCCGAATCAAGAACAATGTCATTATCCGGCCGCCGGCCGATCGTGATCAATGGTTTGGTCAAGGGGACGTGGCGCCTTCCCTGAACGATCAAGAAGGCATCCAGGGCCTGCACGGCGGAAAGCGCCCGGTCGATCTGTGAGCCGGCGCCGGCGACCTGTGTCGTTTCCAGCCCAGCCGCCTCCGGCCCCGTATCGCGCGCGCGGATGCGGAATGAGTGGCGCCGGCGGCCCCTGTTTTCCACGATCGAAATGCTGGGTGGGCCGGACAAGCAGAGCCCGTAGCGCCGTCCCATCTGCCAGGCCGCATCCGCCAGCTCGCTCACAAACTGCGGGTTCTGCGCCACCAGCGCCTGGTGGTCCTCGGGGTGCAAGACCACGTCGTACGCCATGTTCGTGTCGCCGGCAAAAGCGCTCTCTTCTAGAATCTGAACAAGCTGCGTGGCCACGTCGACCGGTTCCAGCGCCGTGCCGAAAAGACGGCCGAAGGAGCCCTCGACCGTCTCGCGAACCAATGTTTCCAGACGTGAAATACCATTCTCTTTCATTGCCCGATCATTATAGATAGCCGCCTGCCGCGCGTCAATTCCAATTGCCGCAGCATGGGCATAAGGTATACTTCTCGTAGTCCGGGCCGCGGCAGATACCGCAGCAGCGCCCACCGGCGGCGCCGGTGAATAGGCGCAGATGGCTGCCGCTTCCCTTATCCAATCGTGGAGGTAACTTGAGCGGAAAACAGATACGACTCACCGCGCTCGCTTCTTGCGCCGGTTGAGCGTCCAAACTAGCTCCGTCGGAGCTTGAACAAGCTATAGAACCAATCAGGGCCACATTTAGTTCCGCCCTCTTCCCTGATCTACTCGTCGGCCTGGATCGCGCGGATGACGCGGCCGTTTACCGTCTCAACGCAGAACAGGCGATCATTTCCACCACCGATTTCTTTCCCCCGGTCGTGGATGATGCCTACGACTTCGGCGCGATTGCCGCCGCCAATGCGCTTTCAGACGTCTATGCCATGGGCGGGGAGGTCTTGTTTGCCATCAACCTCGTCGCCTACCCGGATAACCTGGGCATGGAAAGCCTGCGCGAAATCCTGCGCGGCGGCGCGGAGAAAGTGGCCGAAGCGGGCGCGGTGGTCGTGGGTGGGCACAGCGTCAATGATAAGGAACCGAAATATGGCTTGGCCGTGACCGGCATCGTTCACCCCGATCACGTGAAGAGAAAGGGGGCGCCCGGCCCGGGGACATCTTGATCCTCAGCAAACCGCTGGGCGTGGGCGTCATCACCACGGCGCTCAAGCGCGAACAGGCGGCCGAGTCCCATGTGGCCGCGGCTGTGGACAGCATGAAACGGCTCAACAAGGCCGCCGGAGCGGCGGCGCAGACAGCGGCGGCGTCGGCCGTGACCGACATCACCGGCTTCGGGCTTCTCGGCCATGCCCGCGAGATGGCCGCACAGGCCGGCGCGGACTTTCATTTCCAGCTTGACCGGCTGCCGTTCCTTGACGGCGCCGTTCATTACGCTGAACAGGGCGCTTTCCCGGGCGGCATGGGCAACAATATGCGCTTTTTCCAGGAGTATGTGCGTTTTGGCCCGCAGGTCAGTCGGCTCATGCAGGATCTCGTCTACACACCGGAGACATCCGGCGGTCTGCTGGTCGCCGTGCATCCGCAGCGCGTTCCCGACTATCTCGCCGCCTGCGATCCGGCCTGGATCGTCGGCGAGGTGCGCGCCGGATCGGGCTTGGTGCATGTAGCGTGACGGCCCACCATTTCGCGAGCAGAAGATGATTGACGACAGGCAGGTTCCCACATGATTCGTACCGCCCCGACTTCGGGAAACGAAGAGATCCTCCTCTACTTGCGCACCTACTATTCACTGCTGCGCAGCACACGCCCCGTACAGATCAAGACCTTGGAAGAAGCGCACAAGAGCATGAATTCGGCGCTGCACGTGAAAGCGGACGAGCCGGAGCCCGACATGGCCGCCTTCATATACTCCGTGCTGCGCATGCCCGACTGCCTTGATTCCATCGATCTCGTCATCATGGCCCAGTCGGAACGTGTCTTCTGCGAGCATGACTACTGTGATGTTGAGAGTTGGCAGCGCGTCTATGCCCCCGGCCGGCGCCGGCGCACCTTCTTCGACGGGCAGAAGACGCTGGCCATGTACATCGCCAGCCGCTCCGATATTGACGACATCGTGCCCATTCTCACCGCCTACCAGATAGAACGTGGGAAGCTGCACCAGCGCCTGCACAACTCGGCCGCCATCCAACTGCTGCAAATGAGCGCGCAGGGAGATGGCGATCCTTCCTACGCCGAATTGCAGCTCTTGGCTGAGATAACGGGAATAGACGCCGATGACCTGGGCAGATTGAGTGAGATTTGGGGTGATGAGACGGCCCTGAAGCTCCTGACCATTGCCGAGGAAAGGCAAGAGATAGCCATTCGCTCACTGGCCGGCTCGCTCGCCGATTACAAACGCGCGACACGCAGATGGTGGCAAAACGTGGAACGCCACCAACCAACGCTCGATTTTAGCGAACGGCCGATCTACTTCATATCCAGCAACACACACAGCATGGCCAATCTCTTGAGCGGCTACGCTCTCGCCCACGAAACGGACCTGCAGGAGTTCATCAGCAGCTCCGGCTCGGATGAATTGTACCGTGAGTACCATGATATCCTGGAAAGCGCCGTGCCCAGCAGCATGGAAAATTACCTCTACTATGTGCTCAAGAAATACCAGACGGAGCATCCCGCCGATCGGCTGCGCCAGCTCGAATATGAACAGGAGTTAGGCATCTCGCGCGTGCGCAGCGGGCACGCCTTTGATATCGAAGTCCAGGTCGTGCGCCTCAATCGACTCGACCCGCAGAAACTCGACCCGCGCCTGCAAATGCCCGGTCTGGAAGGGCTGCGCGACAGCCAGGCCCTGATCATCAACATCGACTATCCGTTGGGCCTTGCCGCCTACCAGGTACTGACCGAGATCGCACGCAACGTTGCCCACGTGCGCGGCGTCTACGTGATGGGCAAGGCGGCCACGCTCAACGGCCGTATCGGTGACGTGATGCTCACCAACGTCGTCCATGACGAGCATTCCCTCAACACCTATCTGTTCAGCAACGATATTTCCGCCGATCTCATCGCCCCCCACCTCATCTACGGCACGGTTCTCGACAATCAGAAAGCGATCACGGTGCCCGGTACCTTCCTGCAAAATGAAGGGTACATGTCCGTCTTCTACCGTGAAGGATACACGGACATGGAGATGGAGGCGGGCCCGTACCTGAGCAGCGTCTACGAAATGGTGCGCCCCATCCGCCACCCTTATGACGAAATCGTCGATCTGCACAATGCCCCATTCCCCATCGGTCTCGTCCATTACGCCTCGGATACCCCTTTTAGCAAAGGCGTCAACCTGGGCGCGCGCAATCTCTCCTACTACGGTATGGACCCGACCTACGCCTCCATGATCGCCATCCTCAGAACGATCTTCGAGAACGAGATCGGGCACATCAGCCGCCAGGTTGACGTTTCAGTTTGAGGGACGCTCCTATTATCTACGCGAAACAAACTTGATGAACAGACCGTACCAACAACGCCTGCAAGCAGTCCGCCGGCAGTTTGATGGCTGGGGCGTGGAGGCGCTGCTTGTCACCAGCAGACCCAACTGCCGCTGGCTGAGCGGCTTCAGCGGGTCCGCCGCGTCGCTGCTGATCAGCGCCCACGCGGCCGTGCTGGCCACCGATGCTCGCTACTGGGAGCAAGCGCGCGACCAAGCGCCTGACTTTGAGCTCTACGAACACCGGCGCCGCCCGCAGGACGATATCGCCTTCTTGCGCTCCGCGGCCGCGCAGACCATCGGCTTTGAAGCCAATCATGTCACCGTGGAGGAAGCAGAGAAGCTGTCGGCCGTGGAGGGCCTGCACTGGCAGCCGCTAAACGACCCCATCGCGCCGCTGCGCTGTCGCAAGACAGAAGAGGAACTGCGGGCCATTCGCGCCGCCGCGGCCATCACAGATGCTACCATGTCCGCCCTGCCGCAAATGGCGGCGCTGGGCATCAGCGAAAAAGAACTCGCCTGGCAGCTTGAGAAACACATGCGCGAAAGAGGCGCTGAGGGGATGGCCTTTCCGCCCATCGTCGCTTTTGGCGCCAACAGCGCCCGCCCCCATCACACGCCCGGATATCGCCGCCTGCAAGCCGGCGATATCCTCTTGGTCGACATGGGCGCCCGCCTCAACGGCTACTGCAGCGATCTCACGCGCACCTTCTACACGGGGGAGCAGCCGGATCAACAGTTCGCCGCGATCTACGCCCTGGTCCGCAGCGCGCAGTCGGCCGCCATCGAAGGCTTGCGCGCGGGCATCGACACGCGTGACGCCCACAACCTGGCCGCAAACGTGATCGCCGCCGGGGGCTATGGCGATCAGTTCACGCACGGCCTGGGGCACGCGCTGGGCCTAGAGATTCATGAGCAGCCTTTCCTCTCCGACACTCGCCCTGCGCAGGAACTGGTGGCGGGCACGGTCCTCACCATCGAACCGGGGATCTACCTTCCCGGCTGGGGCGGTGTGCGCATCGAAGATCTTGTCGTCCTCACTGCTGAGGGCGCCGTCAGCTTGAGTTTCGCGCCCTACGCGCCCATGCTCCCCCTTGCCGGCTAGCCGCCTCTGCACGCGGTTTCCCCTTCAATCCCTGCTCAAATTAACGCCTTCTGCACGCGATCCTCACACCATTTTCCTCTTTCCTGTTAATTTTCCGTTTAGGTGCAGTGAAGGTTACATAAAATGGGCGATCTGCGCTCCGCAAGGCGGTTCTTAAGGATCGTGTTGCATGATACACTGTAACCGTATTAGAGGATCTTTAACGTGCCGGAAGGCATCAAGCGCATTCTTAGGGCGAGCCGGCAAGCTGGAATCGTCCGGGGAAAGGTGGGTATGAGTAGATGAAACGCTACGTTCCTTTTATAACGGTTCTAGTCAGCATCCTGCTGTTGGCCCAGATCACAAGCCAGTTGGCTGCGGCTGCCATAGCGGGGACACCCAGTGTGGAGTTTCTGGGTGAGGGTGGAAGCTACACCGTTGAATCGGGAAGACATTTTATCGTAAAGCACAAGGGCCCGTTCAAATTTGTTAACGAGTCAGGGCCGACCTATACGGCCGTCGGCGATGAACGCGTCTGGGCAGCCTCCGTGAACGCACCGCAGGCCAAAGATAGGGCGTGGGTCGACTACGGCTACGTCACCGAAGGCTGCAAGATCAGCTACACGGCCATCGACGATGATCCCGACGATCGCATCAATTACTTCTATATTGGCGACGACCAGGTGCACGACATGCCGCAGGGCATGGTCACCTCCGGCCAATTCTATGCCGAAAAGGAAGGTAATCTACGCCTGCGCGCCAACGACAGCATCGGCATCTGGGTCAACCGCTGCAAAGTTGAAGAGACGCCCACGGTCACACCGACCGCGCAGCCCTCCATGACGCCGACGCCCGAAGGTTCACCGACGCCCGAGGGATCGCCCACACCCGGCCCTTCGAGCACTCCCGGCGTGCCGGAGCCAACGAGCACCATGGCGCCGCCGACGGCGACGCCCACGCAGGCCCCGCCCACGGTCACGCCGACGGCAACCAAGAAGCCCCGCCTCCCGGCCTGTTTCCGCATCAACTTCGAGGTAAGCGGCGACGTGGCGCGCGAAGGCGTCTATGAAGTGCGCGAGGTTGGCGGTCGCCTGCTCTACAGCTGGTACGCCCAGGAAGGGTGGCAGGACAGCGGCTGGATCTACAAGATCGACATCTCATTTGAGGATGTCTACATCGAGGTCTTCTATGTCCCGGAAGATGGCCCGCGGGTGAACATGCAAATCATGAATCCCTCCCCTGGGACCCCCTACGGCTGGCTCTCACGTGGCATGTGCCACGCCCTGGAAGTAGGCTGGCCGGACGAAACCATCACGCCCACGCCGACGCCCGATGCCTACGATGGCTACAACGATGATTGGGATCTCGCGGAACTGGATAGACAGCGCTTCATCTGGCCCGATATCCAACCGACGCCGACCCAAACCCCCGCAAGCTCCTTGCGCGGCTAGAAAAGTCTAGCAGCAGAAAAAAACCGCCGGCCTTCCCGCCGGCGGTTTTTTGATCCCCGTGTCCGCGCGTCGCGCTCTCCTATTCCGCCGGGCGCGTCGAAGCGCCTGTTCCCCGCGCGAGCAGGCGCTCGTAGATAGGCTGGAAGCGTGGCGTAACCACGCGCCAATCATACGCTTCGGCAAACCTTCGTCCATTTTCGCCCAGCCTCTGGCACAGCGCTGGATCGCGCAGCAGAGCCACGACCTCAGCCGCGAAGCCCACGGCCGTATTGTTCAGCAGCAGATCCCGTCCGTCGACGACCGGAAACCCTTCCACGCCCAGCTCAGTGCTCACAACCGCCCTCCCCGCCGCCAGCGCTTCGATCAACTTGAGACGGGTCCCGCTGCCTACACGAAAAGGCATGACGAACACGCGACTGCCCGCCAGATAGGGCTGCACATCCGCCACCCACCCGGTCACCGTCACATCCGCCATCTGCGCCAGGGGCGCGAGACGCGCATGCGGCTTCTGGCCCACAATCGCCCAGGTCGCTCCCGGTTCCTGCCCCTTTATCAGCGGCCAGATCGCCTCGGCAAACCACAATACCGCGTCAACATTGGGCCGGTAATCCATCTTGCCGCTGAAGACGATGTCAAAACGCTGTTCCGGCGGCACCGGCTCAGGAGAGAGGCCCGCCGCCTGGTAAGCGCTGACGTCGATACTGTTGGGCAGGACGGGAATGTCACGCGCCCTTCCCCGGGAAGCGGTTGCAGCAGCGCGCGCAGGGCGGCGCTGTCCGCTTCGCTGACGGCCGTCACCTGATCGACCGCGCTGCAAACCCACGCCTCATAAGCCGCCAGGCGCGAACTCTGCAGCCGCGAGTAGGCCACGGCCGGCCAGCGCTGCAGGCGCTGCCGGTCGGCGTCCGCCGAGCGCGACTGCAGCAGCGTTTCCGCGTTGTGCGCATCAAAGACCAGCGCCGCCCGCGGCGCGGCGCGCCTTATCAGCGGTATCGTCCAGGCCATCTCGAGACCCTCGATCTGCACAATGTCAAACACGCGGCGTTCCAGGAGTCGCAGAAGCGCCGCCTCATACTCCGCGGAAAGCAGGCGCAGCGCCATGTCGGGTTGGCGGCTGCTTGCCAGCTGCCACAGCCGGCGCCACGTCTCCCGCGCCGGCGGCGCGGGCACGCTGATGATTTCTTCGCCAAGCGCCGTCAGCTCGGCGGGAAGGGCCCCCAGGCCGTCCCCTTCGGCGAAGCTCAAGAGCGTGATCTCATTCTCCTCCGCCAGGCCGCGCAGGATATGGTAGTTGCGCAGGCTCGTCCCTTGATAGGCCGGGAACGGCAGCTGCGGCGTCAGCACCAGGATGTCCATTGCCGGATCAGGCCCCTCCCGTATAGAGATCCAATGTCTGCTGCGCGCAGCGTTCCCAGGAGAACTGCTGTGCCTGCCGCCTGCCCACGGCGATCGCTTCCTGCCGGAAATCAGGATCGCGCAGCACGCGCAGCACGGTTTCCACCCACCCTTCCTCGTCCGCCAGATCGAGGATCAGTCCCTGCGGCCCTACAATCTCCGGCAGCGATCCGCGATCGCTGACCACGGCCGGGCAGCCGCAAAGCTGTGCCTCGAGGGCGGGCAGCCCGAACCCTTCATAGAGAGAAGGCGTCAGCAGCGCTCCGGCCGCGTGGTAGAGCGCGCGCAGCGCTTCATCCTGCACGTCCTGCAGATGAACCACGGCCGATCCAAGATTCAGGTCGGCGATCGTGCGGAAGACATCTTCGTACAACCACCCCTTGCGCCCAACGAGGAGCAGCGGCACGCTGATCCCCTGCTCACGTCGCAGCCGCGCATAGAGCCGCAGCAGCATCGGCAAATTCTTGCGTGGTTCCAACGTACCCACGGAAAGCAGGAATCCCTCCTGCAGGCCGTACGCGGCCAGCACCCCCTTGATCTGCGCCTCCGTGACCTGCTCAGCATAGAGCGGGTTGGCGGCCAGGGGCACGGCCGTTACTTTTTCACTGGGCACAGCCAGCAGCTCGATGACATCGCGCTGCGTGGCCAGGCTGTCGGCGGCGATAGCGCCGGCCGTTTGCGCCGCCCAGGCGATCTGGTCCGCATAATAACGCCGGCTTTCCGCCGTCAGCAGCTCCGGGAATAACAGGAATGTCAGGTCGTGAATGGTGATCACCCGCCGCTTGGCGCCGAACTGGGGCGGAATAAAGTCAGGACTGTGCAGCACATCCAGTCGCAGCGGCGCCAGTTCCGCGGCGAGCGCGTACCGTTCCAGCCGGTGATGGGGCGGCGTCCACACATCTACCCGGCGCCAGTTGCCGCTGTTCTGCGGCAGAAAACTGCCCGCCTCCTTGCGGCTGTGCAGCAGCACGTACTCATTTTGCGTGTCCAATGCCGCCAGCACGGGCAGCAGATTGAGCACATATTGGCTGATCCCGCCCATGCGGTACGTGGGCAGCCGACAGTCGATTGCAATGCGCATGGGCGAATTGTAAGGGCTCTCAGGCGTTTTGTCAGCTACGACTGCCGCACGCTTCCGCCGCAGATCCGCGATGTCGTCTGCGCAGAACGCGCGGGGCCGCGCATGGCCGCGCCTGAACCCCAGGTTGGAGCACTCGCACCAACCCTGCGAAATCGCTATAATGCGCACACCTGCCGGTTGCACGGCCGTCACATCCAGCCGCGGTCAAAGGACCCGACGAGGCGCGCTGCCGCCAAGCGCGGCAGCGCGAAAATGATGAACACCAAAGGAGTTGCCGATGGCAGAAAATACGCAGAGCGCGCAGCAGGGGGAAACCGGCGAGCTCCTCAAACGCCTGGAGTGGTACGATGAACAGCGGCGCAAGTCCGCCCGCCGTCTGAGCGATTTAGAACAGCGCCTGGAGCGCCAGGAAGGGGAAGTCAAGCGGCGCGACGAACGGATTGAGGGACTGGAAAGCCAGCTCAACAATGCCGTGCAGCGCCTGACGCGCATGCAGGAAGTGGACCAGCGCTTACAACTTCTCCGCGAGGAACTGTTCGAAGTAGTCGCCGAGCACGAGAAGCGACGGCTCCTTGCCGAACAAGAAATAGATCGCCTGCGCCGCGTCGAACATGAAAATCTCTCCCGCGAGATCGCCGATATCCGCAAAGAGCTGCCCTCCATTACGCGCTTGCAGCGTGACATGGAGCTCAGAGTGGCTGAAGAATCGAGATTGGCGAAGCTTATCGGCGTTATCCAGAGCAGCATCGATCCCCTGCGCAACCAGATCGCCGAGTTCGAACGCTCCATGGCCTTTGTCGAAGAAAAAGAAAAACAGAACGGCCGCAACATTGCCGGCATGCAAACGCAGCTCCTTGAGGTCAATAAACGTTGGGATCCCATCGACGCGCGCATCGATGTCCTCGCCAACACCCTCGCCAAATCAGAGTCTTCCAGGCATGACATTGTCGAAGCGCAGATGGAGCAGCGCGAGATCATCAAGAAATGGTCTGAGCAGATTCAGATTGGCGAGCATGAGCGCAACAAACAGCTCGAAAAATGGCGCCATGTGCTCGATGAACACAAGGACACTATGGAGAAATACGGCCGCGAATGGATTAACTACACCAACCAATACAAAGAGGCGGGTGAATCTGTTCGCCAAAGCGCGGAATGGCAGAAGCAGTCTGAGCAGCAGCAGCGTGAACTGACCGAAATGATCCGCATCGAACTCAACCGCATGCAGTCCCGCTGGGACGGCTTTCTGCTGCAAGATGATCAGAAATGGAAGAGCGCGGAAGTCGATGTCCAGCAGCGGTGGGATGCCGCCGCACGCGCTGACAAAATGGTGGAAGAGCGAATCCTCGAACTGGAAGAGCAGCTTCTGAACATCGAAGACGACAAAGACACCATCTGGCGCATTCAGGCCGCCCAGGCCGATGCCATTAAACTGCTGCCGCGAATCTGGCTGGAAGAAATTGAAAAAGCGCGGGCACAGGATCCGAAACGCAGGCGGCAGCCAACGGTTGTTCCCGTCCGCGAGGAATAACCTTACCGCAGACGGCTAGCAGAATCGGACGGCCGTCAGAGACGGCAGATAGTTCTCGGGCAGAATCGTATCTATGGAACACTCGCTGCACGTGATCGGCACCGCCGGCCACGTAGACCACGGAAAATCAACACTCGTCAAAGCGCTCACGGGCATCGATCCCGATCGCCTCGCTGAAGAGAAGGCGCGCGAAATGACCATCGACCTTGGCTTCGCCTGGCTCACGCTGGGTGACCAGGAAGTGGGCATTGTCGACGTGCCCGGGCACCGCGACTTCATCGAGAACATGCTTGCCGGCGTGGGCAGCATCGAGCTGGCGCTGCTGGTCATTGCCGCCGATGAGGGCGTGATGCCCCAAACCAGCGAGCACCTGGCCATTCTTGATCTACTGCAAATCGAAGACGGCATCGTCGTCCTCACCAAGACCGATCTGGTTGACGATCCCGACTGGCTCGAGCTGGTGCAGCTGGACATCGGCGAGTCGCTCAGCGGCTCCACCTTTGACGGCGCGCCTATCGTGCCCGTCTCCGCGCACACGGGCCAAGGGCTTGACCAGCTGAGCGCCCTGCTCGAAGAGCGCCTGGCCGCGCGCGGCGCGCAGCCGGACACCGGCAGCCCGCGCCTCTCTATCGACCGCGTCTTTACTCTTGCCGGGTTTGGCACGATTGTAACGGGAACCCTTCTGGGCGGGGCTCTGTCGGTCGGTGATCAGGTGGAAATAATGCCCGGGAATCTCAAAGCGCGCGTGCGCGGCCTGCAGACGCACCAGCAGAAACTCACCTTGGCTCTGCCCGGCAGCCGCGTGGCCGTCAACCTGACCGGCATCGATCGCGGCCAGCTGCGGCGCGGGCAGGTCATCGCCGCGCCCGGCACGATCGGCGACACGATTCTCGTGGATGTGCAGTACCGTCACCTGGCCGGCGCCCCGGTCACCCTGAAACACAATATGCGCGTCAAGCTCTATGTCGGTGCCGCCGAAGTCCTGGCCCGCACGCGCGTCCTCGGCCAAAAAGAGATCGCAGCGGGCGAGGAGGGCTGGCTGCAGCTGGCGCTCAGCGAGCCAATCGCCACCGCGCGCGGCGACCGCTTCATCCTCCGCCTGCCCTCACCGGCGGCCACGCTCGGCGGCGGAACCATCCTTGACCCCCACCCTGGCAGGCGTCACCGGCGCTTCCGCTCAAATGTGGTCGACCGCCTGCAGACGCTTAGCGAAGGCTCGCCGGAAGATCTACTTCTCTTAACCCTGGCCAGGCAGCAGCCGATGCCTCTGCGGGATCTCGTGGGCCAATCAGGCTTGGACACGGAACTGGCCGGGCGGCTGCTCGAGGAGATGATCGCGCGTGGTCAACTGCGCAGCATCAATGGCAACGTAATCACGGAAGGCGCCTGGCAGGGGCTCCACCGGCAGGCGCTAGGCCATCTGACCGCCTTCCATGCGCAGAGCCCCCTGCGTCTGGGCATGCCGCGCGAAGAACTGCGCAGCCGGCTCAAGCTCTCGCCCACTCTCTTTAATCTCCTGATCGCTGAAAGCACTGAGTTAGGCACACTCGTGACGGACGGGGGGACGGTGCGCGCCGCCGATCATGAAGTGCGCCTTTCGGCGGAGCAGGAAGCGCGCATTCAGACCTTTCTACAGGGCATGAAGCAGGCGGGGGCCAGCACGCCCTCCGTCAAAGAAGCGCAGCAGCGCCTGGGCGAGGATCTTTACTATGCCCTGATCGAGCTCGGCCGTTTGCAGCAGCTCAACACGGAGGTCGTCTATGAGGAGGCGCAGTACATAGAAATCAAGGACAAGGTGATTGATTTTCTGCTGCGCAACGGCGAGATCGACGCCGCCGCAGCAAGGGACCTGCTGGGGACCAGTCGCAAATATGCCATCGCCATTCTCGAGCATCTCGACGACATTAAGGCCACAAAACGCGTTGGCGATGTGCGTGTGCTGCACCAACAAAATCGCCACCTCCCCAGCTGACCCCGCCCGCGGCAGCCGCATTGACGCCCAGACTGCCTGTCTCCTCGTGAACATCTTGATAATTCGCGGACCAATTTCCGCTTAATACTTTACATTTCCCCCTCTATTGAAGTATATTATGTAAGCTGATTATCTCGACATAATGAATCCAGAGGTAACGGCAGGATTGCTAGGCTCGATGTTTTCACAGTAGGAGGTAATGATATGCTGTTTCGCAAGAGCAGATCCGTTGGGAATTTAGGCATGCTAGCGGCCGCCTTGTTCGTCGCCGTCATCGCCGTATTTGTTTTCGCTCCGAGCGCCCATGCCAGCGGCACAATGTGCAGCAATTGGCAGGGAAGCTATTGGAACAACCAGAACATGGAAGGGCACCCGACCGTGACGCGCTGCGATGAAGCGATCGACTTTGATTGGCACGGGCTCTCCCCGGCGCCGTCGATCAACGTGGACAACTTCTCCGCGCGCTGGGTGCGCAGCTACCCCTTCGCCGCCGGCACGTACCGCTTCCAGGCGACCATGGATGACGGCATGCGTGTCTTTGTCGACGGCAAAGCGGTCATCGACTCCTGGCATGAAGGGAATTTGCGTACCGTGGAGGTCGATGTCCAATTGGCCCAGGGTAAACACCAGATCGTCGTCGAGTACTTCGAGAAAGGCGGCAATGCCGTTGCCGGCTTCACCTGGTTCGCTGTTGACAGCCAGCCAATGCCGCCGTGGCAGCCAATGCCGCCGACGGCCAGGCCGCCCATGCAGCCAGTGCCGCCGATGGTCAGGCCGCCGGTGGACAATGTCGACTTCCCCGTCGCCGAAGTGAAGGCCGCCTACCTCAATGTGCGCTCTGGTCCAGGCGTTGACCACAGCGTCGTCGGCGTCTTGCGCCAGAATACGAAAGTGTTCCTTGTCGGTCGCGATATGGGCGGCAAGTGGGTGCTGATCAAAACGGACGGGCTCAGCGGCTGGGTCAATCGCTTCTATCTGCATACCGATTTCCCCTATACGAGTCTGCCCTTCGTCAGCTCAGGCGGCAATCCCGGTGTGATGCCTCCGACCCAACCGCCCATGCCCACTCATGACGCGGTTGTCAACGCCTCCTCTCTGAACGTGCGCAGCGGGCCTGGTGTCCAGTACCGCGCTGTCGCCGTCGTCCATGGCGGCACCGGCGTCGTCGTCGTGGCCAAAGATCCCAACGGCTGGGTGCAAATCCAGATCCCTGGCGCTGTCAGAGGGTGGGTCAACGGCAGCTACCTGACCTATAAGTAGGCATAACGCTGGCCCTTGCGCCAACAGACTGGATTGACAGTTCTATCTTGACCTCTCGCTAAAACGCGATCGCCCGGGGACCTGGCTTGTTCAGGTTCCCGGGTTTTTTACATGTTATAGCCATGCTCGGAATCACTTTTGCACCTATTACCGGAGAAGCCATCGTTGGCGCACTGCTCATCTTTGTTATTCGCATTGTGGGGGTGACGGCCAGCACCGTGCGCGTCTTGCTGATGATGCGCGGCAAGAAACTGCTCACGGCGGTGACCGGCCTGGCAGAGGTTCTACTCTACATCTTTGCCATCGGCTACGTCGTCAATGACCTTTCCAACATCTGGAACATACTCGGTTACAGCCTGGGCTTCGTGGGCGGGACATTGGTGGGCATGTGGATCGATGACTACACGGCAACAGGTTTTGTCAACGTGCGCATCATTTCCCGCTTCCAGCCGCAGCGCATCGTCGAAGAGATTCACGAACAGGGGTTTGGAGCCACCGTAGGGTGGGGCCACGGTCGCGGCGGAACCGTGGGCATGATCGTGGCCATCGTGCGCCGCAAAGACGCGCAGCAGCTTATTGCCATTGCTGAAAGTATCGATCCCGATGTATTCATCACCGTCGAAGATGCGCGCAGCGTGCGCCGCGGCTATATGCGCATCGGCCAGCAGTAGATAGACTGCCGATAACGGCGCCCATCCGCCCTTTCAAAACGGATCCCTTTTCGAAAACGGCCGCCTGAGTTAAAGTTCCCTATCAAAGAGTCCTGGCCAGCAAGGGGAGTACCCTATGTATGAAACAATCTTGGTGCCCTTAGACGGATCAAAAATGGCGGAAGCGATTCTTGCGCACGTGGAAGAGCTCGCCGCCCATTACGGCTCGGCCCTGATCTTCCTGCGCGTGATTGAAATCCCCCATCTTACCCCGGCCATGCCTGTGCAAGGGGAGGAGTTCGGGGCGCTGCCCCATCTCGGTCCCGCCGAAATGCAAGACATCGTCACTGAATCGCAAACCTACCTGCGGCACGTCGTCAAGCAGATGGCGGATCGGGGCATCACCGCCAAATACCGCGTCACCTTCGGGCCGATCGCCGCGGCGATCATGAACACGGCCGTCGAAGAAGAGGCCGACCTCATCGCCATGGCCAGCCACGGCGCCGGCAGCCCAGAAGGCGTCTACTACGGCAGCGTCGCCGCCGGCGTCCTGCAGCGCGTCGACCGCCCCCTGCTCATTGTGCGCGGAGAGGAGCAGGATTAGCCGGAAAGCAGTCCCAAGACCCAGCCCTCCAGGTCCTGGCCTGCCGGCGGCAGCGGCGCACCGGCCAGCTCTTCCATAATCGCCCCCGCCGCCTCTTCGAGGGACACCCCATGTGTCTCCAACACGTCGCCAAGTGTCTTTCCCTCAGCCAGCGCGGCGTTGAGCTCCTCTGCGGACAAACCAGTCAGCTCGCTGACGACCGTGTAGGCTGCGCGCAAGCCGGGAAACACGCCCGCCGGTGCTTCGCCCGTCTTATTCTCCAGCAGGCGAATGACCCTATTCGTAGCCATCTGTTGTGACACGGCCGACAGAGAAGCCTCGCCGCTCTCTTCCATCTCCGCCTGCCGCGTCAACATAGCCTCTGGATCCCCACCAAAGCCACCAGGACCGGGGCCGCTGCCCAGCAAACCGCCCCCCGGCCCACCACCCGGCCTGGCGCTACCGCTGGAAGCATCTCCTGCTCCGCCGGAACCAAGGCGAGATCCGAGTGCAATTGCCCCTTCCTCTATCATGGTCTCTACCTTCTCTTCTGTCAGCTCCATAGCGGCTATTGAGGCGATTTGATCCGCGGTCATCCTGTCTTCTATCTGCTTCACGACCGCATTCAGTTCCACGTCGGCAGCGGTGCCTGTCTGCCGGAGACTCTGCAGGGCCCGCCAATACGGCAGGATCACGCCCGCCTGTTCAGCCGTGATCTCATGCGATGTGTTCTCCAGCTGCATCGTGCCATAGGCCAGCTGCGCCTCAACGGGGAGTGCGTTGTCAAACTCAGTCGACAATACTGCCGAGACAGCGGCCGGCGCAGCGTTCAATGTCTTCGACTGGGCCCCAACCACCTCCGCTTCGGCGCTGTTCGCAGCCGTTTCTCCACCACAAGCTGACAAAGTAAGCACAACAGCCAGGGCGGCTGTCAAGAAACGAATAATCTCATTCATAGTTTCACCTTCTAATCTAAGGTAGTTGCTCAAGAAGCCGGAAACACAGCGCGATCTTTCGTCGCCGTCGACAGTTCAGATCTACTCATAGCGCAGCGCCTCAATCGGATCGAGCCGCGCCGCCTTGTTCGCCGGAAAATAGCCAAAAAAGATGCCGATCAGCGCCGCTGACCCAAAGGCCAAGACGATCGAGCTGGGCACGATTACTGTGGGCATGCCGCCCGTATTTCCAAACAAGATGGCCCCACCCACGCCAAGCGCTACGCCAATCAGGCCGCCCACAAGGCTCAACATCACGGACTCCGTCAAGAACTGCAGCCGGATATCATTCGGCGTCGCCCCCACCGATTGACGAATGCCGATTTCGCGTGTGCGCTCGGTCACGCTGACAAGCATGATGTTCATAATACCGATACCGCCGACAACGAGCGACACACCGGCCACCCAGGCCAGCAGATTGCGGAAGGCTTCAGTCGTTGCCGCCTGGGTATCGACGATGCTCTGCTGCGTCTGAATCGTGAAGGGCAGCTCGTCAACAGAAATGCCCTTGTGCGTCGCCAGCTTCAGCCGGATTTGCTCCATGACTCGCGCCATATCTGCGTCCTCATCGATCTGCGCGTAGATCAGGCGCACGTTGTCCCCCATGAAGCGCGCAAATTGGGAAGGGATGAATTTGTCAAAGACCAATTGAATCGGGACGTAGAGCTGTGAATCAAAGTCCGTGTTGCCCACAGTGCCCTTTTCCGCAGCCACCCCGATTACGCTGAGCTTCGTATTCCCAGCGCTGATTGATTTGCCGATCGGGTCCGTTTCACCAAAAAGATCAGCCGCCAGATTGGCCCCTAAGACAGCGACCTTTGAGCCCCGTTCCACTTCTTGCTCGTTGAAGAAACGGCCGGCGGCAACAGGCACATCGCGAACCGACGGAAAATCAGCCGTCGTGCCGACGATTGACACATCGGTCAGGGACGTTCCCTCAGCCTTCAAGGTCGCCGATGCCTGCTGCTCCACAACAGTCCCCAACACACCGCCGACAGCCTCCACAACGGCCGTATCCTCATAGACCAACCGCGGCTGGCTCTCACTGCCGCCACCCGGGCCGCCACGTCCAAAAGAGGCCTGCACAAACACAAGATTCGCGCCCAGGCCTTCAATCTGCTCCGCTATCTGTGCCTCCGTGCCCGCGCTGATCGATATCATGATAATCACCGCAGCCACACCGATAATTATGCCCAGCATGGTCAGCAGGGAACGCACCTTGTTGCGCAGTACACCTTCCCAGGCGATTCGCATGACTTCCCAAGGACTAATCATGCCGCTTCCCGCGCTCAGAACCGCTTCGGCCGCCGGCATTCCCGCCTGCGCTTGCACCTCCATATCAACTGCCATTATGCGCCCTCAAATCTGTCTCTATCTTCCCATCCAGCAGCCTGATGGTTCGCCCTGTCCTTTTGGCAACGTCATCCTCGTGAGTCACGACAACAATCGTGCGCCCGCGGCTGTGCAGCTTCTCCAATATCTCTAGAATCTCACGTCCCGTCTGCGAATCCAGATTCCCAGTTGGTTCATCGGCAAGCAGCAGCGCCGGATCATTGACCAGGGCCCTGGCGATTGCCACGCGCTGCTTTTGTCCGCCGGACAGCTCATTCGCTTCATGATTGGCCCGCGCACCGAGGCCAACCGCCTCCAGAGCGTCCAAGGCGATCTCCTCGCGCGCCTTCGGGGACAGCCTATCCTGGCGCTTGTATACCAGAGGCAGCATCACGTTGCGCAGCGCACTGGTTCGCGGCAGCAAATTGAACGATTGAAAGACAAACCCGATCTGCTGGTTGCGGATCGCCGCCAGCTGCACCTTGCTCAGACCGCTGACGTCGACGCCGCCGAGTAGATAGCGGCCCTCTGTTGGTCTGTCCAGACAACCCAAGATATTCATCAAGGTGCTTTTGCCCGATCCCGATGACCCCATTATGGCCACGTATTCCCCGCGATTGATCCCCAAGTCGACGCCGTCCAACGCTTTCACCTGGATCTCGCCCATACCATAGAACTTGCACAAACTTACAGTCTCGATAAGTGGTGTGATATGCATAGGCCCGGCACTTCTTCCTTTAGTTCGTTTCCACAAGACCGGTCGTTACTGTTTCGCCCAGCGCCAGCCCGGACAGAATTTCAGCGAATGAAAAATCCATGAGCCCCACGTCTACAAAACGGAGTTCCGGTTCGCCGCCCTCACTAAGAACAAAGACGGCATACGCACCAGGCGACACCTCCCGAACCGCCTCCACCGGCACGAGCAGCGCATTTTGCGCCCGCCCGCCAATGACTTCCACGGACGCATTAAGGCCCACCGGAAGCCTCTGCGGTTTGGCGAACGACGCTTCATCCAGGCGCACCAGCGCGCGAACGGTCGTGACACCGTTCACGCTGCTCAGCATGGGGTCGATTTCCAGGACATGGCCCGCAAAAGTGTCGTCCGGCAGGGCATCAAAAACGACTTCAACTTCATAATCGACCCCGATTTTGTCCAGATCCGTTTCGTCCAAGTAGACTTCCAGGAGCGGCTGGGTGAGATCCGCCAGGGTAACCAGCTCACCCGCACCTACCAACTCCCCTGGGGAAGCGGCTACAGCCATGACAGTCCCCGCCGTAGGGGCCACAAGCTCCGTATCAGCCAGGGCGTCTTCGGCTGACTGCAGCGCGAGCTCCGCCTCGGCAACGCCGATTTTTTCATCCAGCTCTTTGTTCAGTAGGGCCTGCTGGTAGGCCAGCTCGGCCTGACGCACGGCCGTTTCCGCAGCCAGAATGTCATCCTCACCAGGGCCTTCCTGCGCGGCCTTGAGCGACAGCTCCGCGTTCAGGATAGCTGCCTGTGCGCTGGTCGAGCTGCTGCTGTTCATACTGGACACAGCTGAACCGTAATTGGCTTCGGCAACAATCAGGTTGTCTGTGGCGCGCTGCAGCGCGCTGTCAGCCGATTCTCGCTCATTCTCCAGGACGTCGCTGTATGGCTGCCCGGTGCAGTTGGGGAACTGCTCTCCAGTCTTGCAGGAAGGGTCATCAATATAGAGCTCCCAATCGCGCCCCGGATCATAAGCGATGCGCTGCGCTTCCTCGGCCTCTGCCAGCGCACGCTGCGCCGATTCCAGATCAACCCGCTTGACGGTTATGCCGCTGCTCGAAGAGGATTCCTGGCCAAGAGCCGCTTGATAACCCGCCTGCGCCGATTCCAAGCTTGCTTGCGCCTGGGCGATTTCATCTTCATCGGGCACCCAGCCCAAGAGATCGTCCAGCGACTTCTGGGCTTGCTGCAAGGAGAGCTGCGCCTGCTCCAGGCTGAGATCGTTGAAACTGACCCCTGCTTCCGTCGCCCTGCCATCCGTCTGCATGATCGCCTGCGCCAGCTTCAGCTCCGCACTGGCAAGCTGCTGCGCGGCCGATGTCGCGTCTAAACGAGCGAGAACGTCGCCCGCCTCTATCTCTTGACCGACACTGACCAGCAGTTCCTCCAAAACGCCCCCACCGCCAAAACCGATGACAATCTCTTCCGCGGGCACAATCGTACCGGCCCCTGTCGCCGAGATCATAATATCTCCCTGCCTAACGGGGGAAGTCTGCAGCGCTTGCCCATTTTCTGCTTCTCCACTGCCAAGAACAGGCATGTTCGCCTGTGTGGCAGAACAGGCGCTCATAGCAACGCCTGAGAGAGCAAGCATCACAAATACAAACAATAGAACCCGCTTCCTGCGCATAAATCTCCTCCACTTGCGTAACTTCACTCAAGTGTAGGTCAATCTTGTTCAGAAATTGTGAAGATGGGATGTCGACTAGGTTAAGAATCGTCAAGGGTGGTACCATTCATGCCGGGAAGATGAACACTTGGCGCGAATTCTGGCGCAAGGAACGGGAAGAGGCCGGCTGGCGTTTTTGGGCTGCCTGGGTCATTCTCACCAACATCGGCTTCTTTGGCGGGCTGTACATCGGCCGTTTCTTTGCCGCGCTGCTGATCCCCCAGACCGGCGCCATGATGGACCGCCTCGGCGAGGCCGTGATCATCGGCGCGCTCTTTGCCACGCTCATCGGGCTGCTGCAGGGAATCCTGCTGCAGCGCCACGGCGTGCCCAGGGAGCCTTGGACGCTGGCTACCGGCTTTGGCTGGATCGCCGGCACGCTCATCGCCGGCTTCATCCTTTTTGCGCTTGACCCACAGACAAGCACGACCGATTTCTTTGGCTGGGTGATGCCCGTGGGCTTCATCGCCGGAGCCGTTGCCGGCGTTCCCCAGTGGCTCGTTCTGCGTCAGAATGTGCCCAGCATCGGCTGGTGGTGGATACCGGTCAGCTCCTTGGCCTGGGGCATCTTCTTACCCGGCGTCATAAGCGGGCTGGTTCTCGCTAGATTTCTGCCCAAACAAGAACCAATTCGCGCCCGAAAGAAGAAGAAAAAACGCTAACTAATGTACCCAATGGCGCCCGCCGCGAGCGGCGGGCGCTGATTTAGTTCACTCTTTCAAAAATACCCGCCGCGCCCATCCCGCCGCCGATGCACATCGTCACCATACCCAGCGAAAGATCACGGCGCAGCATATCATGCATGATCTGCACGGTCAGCTTCGCCCCCGTGCAGCCCAACGGATGGCCGAGAGCGATAGCGCCGCCGTTGGGGTTCGTCTTCTCTTCATCCAGCCCCAACTCGCGCATCACCGCCAGAGACTGCGCGGCGAACGCCTCGTTCAGTTCAATCACATCAATATCTTCCAGGCTGACGCCCGTGCGGCTCAAAACGCGCGGCACGGCCGCGACAGGGCCGATGCCCATGATCTCCGGGCGCACGCCGCCGACATTGAAGCCCACGAAGCGCAGGATGGGCGTCAGACCAAGCGCCTCCGCTTTGCTCCGTTCCATCACCAGGACCGCCGCCGCCCCATCACTCAGCGGCGAAGAATTGCCCGCCGTGACCGAGCCCCCATTCTTAAACACGGGGCGCAGCTTGGCCAGCGCTTCCATCGTCGTCTCCGCGCGCACGTGCTCGTCCGTGTCGAAGCGCACGGTCGCGCTGCGCCGTTCACCGCCGCGCCCCACCGTCACCTCTTCAATCTCGATGGGCACGATTTCCTGATCGAAACGGCCGTCCGCCTGGGCGGCCAGCGCCCGCTGGTGGCTGCGCAGCGCAAACGCATCCTGCTCCTCGCGGCTCACGCCGTATTCCTCAGCCACATTCTCGGCCGTCAGCCCCATGCCCATGTACGCTTCCGGCGTCGTCTCCACCATGTGCGGGTTGGGATTGATGCGGAAGCCCGTCATCGGCACCATGCTCATCGTCTCCGCGCCCCCGGCGACGATCACGTCCGCCCCGTTGGCGATGATCCGTTCTGCGGCCATGGCGATCGTCTGCAAGCCGCTGGAACAGAAACGGTTGACCGTCATCGCCGGCACATCGACAGGCAGCCCGGCGCGCAAAGCGATCAGGCGCGCAAAGTTCAAGCCCTGCGCCCCCTCGGGCATGGCGCAGCCGATGATCACATCATCGATCTGCGCCGGGTCAAGCCCCTCCGCCTTTTTCAGAACATCCACGATCACCGCTGCCGCCATCTCGTCAGAGCGCCAATTGCGCGTCGTGCCCCGCTTTGATTTTCCAACTGCGGTGCGTGAGCCCGCAATGATTACTGCTTCACGTGTCATATCCATTCTCCCATCAATTCCGTAACGGTTTGCCGCTTTGCAGCATATGCATCATCCGTTCAATCGTCTTCTGCTCGCCGAGCAGCGACAGAAACGCTTCGCGCTCCAGGTCCAGGATCACCCAAGGATCGACCCAAGCGGGCGCGCTGCCGTCACCGCCGCACAAGATATAGGCCAGCTTACGAGCGATCAGCGCGTCGTGGTCGCTGGCGTAGCCGCCCCACTGCAGCCCCTGCACGCCCAGGAGCAGGGCGTTGTAAGCGTCGCGCCCCGCCGCATAGATCTTCTCCACCTCCGGCGGCCGTGCGCCGATTTGAACCAGCTGCAAGGCCCGCCGCTTCGCCGTCGCCGGCAGGTGATCGCTGTTCATCTCAATCAGCGCCCCCCGGTCGAGATAGCCCATGTCCCGCGCTTCCCAGGCGCTGGTGGCCACTTTGGCCAGGGCGATCTGCTCAAAGGTCTCCTGCATGATGGGCAAGACATCCGCATTGGGCGTGCGCATGTCCGGGTTCACCTTGCGCCGCAGCAGCTCTTTACAGCCGCCGCCCGCGGGCACGACGCCCACGCCGAATTCGACCAGGCCGATATAGCTCTCATGGGCCGCGATTGTTTCCCAGCCCGTCATCGCGTATTCCGCGCCGCCGCCAAGCGCCATCTGGTGCACGGCCGTTACCACCGGTTTCGGCGCGTGGCGCAGGGCGAACGTCGCCTCTTGCAGGCCGCGGATCATCTCCTCCAGCGTCTCCCACATCCCCTGCTGCGCCGCCATGGCCACGGCGAACAGGTTGGCGCCCACACAGAAGTTGTCCCCTTCATTGCCGATCACGAGCGCGTCAAAATCAGAATCCAGCCGCGCCAGCGCCCTATGCGACATATCGATGATGTCTTGATCGATCGCGTTCATCTTCGCATGGAACTCTAACAGGGCCACACCGTCGCCCATATCGCGCAGGCTGGCGCTCATATTGCTTTCTACCTGCCGCAGGCCGCTCAGGGCAACCGTATTCTTGTCAATCTCCCGTGGCGCATACGTCCCGCTGTTGAAATCATAGACAGCGCTGTCCCTGTAGAAGCGCTCGTTCCCGGCGGCCAGCATCTCCTTCACCCAGTCCGCCACTTCCAGGCCCGCCTCTTCCATCTTCGCCGCCGTCTCCGCCACGCCCAACATATCCCACATCTCAAAGGGGCCCGCTTCATGGCCAAAGCCCCAACGCATCGCCTCGTCCAGGTCGCTCAACTTGTAGGCGATTTCCGGCGCCACATAGGCGGCATAGGCAAAGCCAAAATAGAGCGCGTCGCGCACATAGTTGGCGGCGCGATCGTCAAACTCCAGCAGCTTGGCCACGCGATCGCCCAGGTCCTCGATCTTGCGCACGGCGCCGACCGATTCGAAACGCACCTTTTCTGACGGCTCATACGCCATGCTCTGCGGGTTCAAGGTCCAGAACTCGCGATTGCCGTCGACGAACGTCTTCTTGTAGAAACCTTGGCCGCTCTTGTTGCCCAGCCAACCGTTCTCCACCATCTGCGCCATCACCACTGAGGCAATCTCCGGCTGCAAAGTTTCGCGATAGGCGTCCCCTTCAATCGCCGGGTAGAGATTGCCGTTGACGTGCGCCATCACATCCAGACCGACGAGATCCATGAGGCGAAACGTTGCCGTTTTCGGCCTGCCAATCGTCGGCCCCGTAATCGCGTCCACCTCAGGGATCGAATAGCCCAATTCAAAGGCGCGTTCGATGCCGTATGAAGCGGCCACGGAAAAGAAGCGGTTGCCGATAAAGTTCGGCGTATCTTTGCAAATGACGACGCCCTTACCCAGCACATTGCGTCCAAAGTCAGCCATGAACGCCGTCACCGCCGGGTCCGTGTCCGGTGTGGGGATGATCTCCAGCAGCTTGAGGTAGCGCGGCGGGTTAAAGAAGTGCGTGCCCAGGAAATGCGCCTTGAACGCCGCGGAACGTCCCTCACTGATCTGGTGGATGGGAATCCCTGACGTATTGGAGCTGACGATTGTGCCCGGCCTGCACGTCGCCTCCAGCCGCGCCATCAGGGCCTGTTTCACATCCAGCCGTTCGATAATCACTTCCAACACCCAATCCGCGTCGGCCACGAGATCAAAATCATCCTCCATATTGCCGATCGTGATCAGGTTCGCCCGCTCCTTGTTCGCCAGGTTGGCCGGTTTCGCCTTTGTCATGCGCTCATAGAGCGTCTGCACCAGACGGTCCCGCGCCGCCGGATCATCCTTCTCTTCGTCGCTCAGATTGGGCGTGGCGATATCCAGCAGGACCACCGGAATACCAATATTGGCCAGGTGCGCGGCGATACCGCCCCCCATCGTCCCCGCCCCGATAACGGCGACCTTGTTGATCTGGTAGCTCATGGTACGGTTTTCTCCTTTTCTTTACACGTGCCGGCCGGCCGGCGGCGCTGCATGCCCCACACCGCGGACCCGCCGGCTCGCTGGCAAGCTATTTCAATTCCCGCCGGCTGTATCCCAGTATGCTGCGCGCCACGATCAACTGATTGATCTGCCGCGTTCCCTCGTAAATGTCGTTGATCTTGGCGTCGCGCATCCACTTTTCGGCCAGCGTGTCTCGTGTATAGCCCACGGGGCCCAAGAGCTCCACCGCTTTCTGCGTGATCCAGGTCACGGCTTCGCCGGCGCGGAACTTGCACATACTCGACTCCAGGCGGTTGCTTTCACCGTGGGCCATTAAGGAGACGGCGCGCAGGGTCAGCAGCCAGGCGCCCTTGTAGCGCGCTTCCATCTCCATCAAGTCCCTTTCCACGGCCGTCATCTCATGCAGCGACTTGCTGTAATCGACCTCGATCCCTTCCTCGGCCAGCTTCTCCACGGTGAATTCCAGGGCGGCGCGCGCGATGCCCACGGCGCTGGCGGCCACCGCCGGCCGTGAAGCGTCAAAGGTCTTCATCGCCCCTTTGAACCCCTTCACGGTCGCCTCGCCCTGCACTTCGGCGCTGCCCAGCAAATTCTCAAAAGGAATGCGCGCATTGTCGAAATGGAGGGAGACCGTATCGCTGGCGCGGATGCCTAACTTGTGCTCCTGCTTGGCGATGGAAACGCCCGGCGTGTTGCCCTCGACGACGAACGATTTGATGCCCGCACGCCCCGCCCCCGGGTCAACCGTGGCCCAGACCACGCAGAGGCCATCTGATTCTTCCAATGCCAATTTGCCGTTGGTGATGAAGATTTTCTCCCCGTTGAGGATCCATTCGTTCGTCTCCTCGTCCCGAACGGCCGTTGTGCGCATCGAACTGTTGTCCGATCCCGCGCCCGGCTCAGTAATCGCCATCGCGCCCCATTTCGGCTCCCCTTCTGTGAACTTCTTCAGGAAACGAATGCGCTGCTCCGGCGTTCCTGCCGAGTCAACGGCCGCGCCGCCCAGCATCGGATGGGGCAGGCAAAGATATTGGCCGGCGTCCCCCCAGCTCAGCTGCTCGATCATCGTGATCAAGGCCAAGATAGAGTAATCAGGCCCCGTGCGCGGCTTGGGCGCGTGCCCATTGCTGCCATTGCTGTCCGCCGCCTTCTCCAGGCTCTTCAAACTGCGCTTGACCATCTCCTGGGTAAAAGGCCAGGTCATGTTCACAAAGGTAGTTGGGCGGCTGTGCTCATTTTCATCCAAGTCGCGTGAATAGGGCCGCATCGCCTGCTGGGCCACCATCTCAATCAACTGCGACTGGTTCTCAACAAAAGGTGGTAACTCAAAACTGATCATCTGCTTGCTCCCTTGCGGCTAGACAATGGCCAGCCCATCAAATGTTGCGAAACCGCGCGCATTTCTCAGCCACAGTTCCACAGGATACTCACGAATGTAACCGTAGCCGCCCAGGATTTGCACGGCGCGATCGGCGACCGCCAAGACCATGCGCTCCAGGTGATATTTCATCACCGTCGTTTCCTGCAATGCTCCTTCTCCCTGATCCAGCTTCCACGCCGCTTCCCAGACCATCAGGCGCGCTTCATCCACCTCCGTAGCCATATCCGCCAGCATGAAGGCGATGCTCTGCCGGTGGCCGATCGGTTCGCCAAACTGCACGCGCTCCTTGGCGTATTCGCGCGCGTACTCATAGCTCGCCCGCGCCACGCCAACCGCCGCGGCTCCGAGCGCCACGCGGCTGTGCGCCAGCAGTTTGCTGAAGTCGATCCCTGCCTCTCCGCCCAGCCGGTTCTCAGCTGGGACGCGGACATCCGCGAAGGTGACCCCATACGTCGGCAAGGCATGGATGCCCATCAACTTATCGCGGTCCCCCACCTGCACGCCCGCACTCTCCGCCGGCACCAGAAAGGCCTGCGTCTGCCCCGCTTCATTGGCATAGACAAGGAACATGCTCGCCCGATCAGCCAGGGGCACGACCGTCTTACTGCCATTCAAGAGATAGGCGTCGCCGTCCAAAACGGCCGTTGTTTTCAACTTGAACGGGCTGAACAGGATCACCGGCTCCGTCATCGCCGCCGTGAAAGGCGGCGCTGATTCCTCCGCGAAAAGCGGCAAATACGCCTCTTTCTGCGCTTCCGTCCCCGCCAACATCAGCGGCACGGCCACCAGGTTGGGCGACATCACGCTCATTGTAATCGCCAGGTCACCCCAGGCGAAAGCCTCTGTGGCGATCGCGCCCGTCACCACCGAATACTCGCCGAAGCCGCCGTACGCCTCAGGGATGCTCGTCGGCAAAACGCCGATTTCCCATCCCGCCTGCACGACGTCGGGCGGGATGGCCCCCTCCTCCTCCGCATCGCGGAACACTTTGCGCACCCGCTCGTTGGCGTAGCGCGCAATCGCTTCCGTGAGCATCTGCTGTTCCTCATCCAATCGAAAATCTAGCATCACATTACCCCCGTGGGAATCAGTACTTTATTCAGATCTGTCTCGACGAACGATGCTGTCCGTCATCCTGCACACACGCGCCATTTCGTGCACGTCATGAACGCGCACGATATCGGCGCCGCGGTCCACGCCAATGGCCACAACCGCTCCCGTTCCTTCCAGCCGCTGCTGCGGCGGCAGGTCCAGGGTATACCCGATAAACGACTTCCGCGACGGCCCCAGCAGGAGCGGATACCCCAGGGCCTTGATCTGATCCAGTTCATCGATCAACTGCAAGTTCTGGCTCACCGTTTTGCCGAAGCCGATGCCCGGATCCAAGATAATCTGCTCCCGTTTGACACCTGCCTCCAGGGCGATGTCGACGCTCAGCAGCAGCTCGCGGGCGACATCCGCCAGCAAGTCGTCATAGGCAACCCCCACAAAACGGCCGCCCAGCCGCTCCTCCTGAGCCACATCCTTGGGCTTGCTGCGATTGTGCATCACCACGATCGGGCAGCCACGCTCGGCCACCAGGCCCGCCATGCGCGGGTCCATGCGCAGCCCCCACACGTCGTTCACCCAGTCCGCTCCCGCATCCAGGGCCGCCTCGGCCACTTCCGCCCGATACGTGTCGACGGAAATCGGCACGGCGACCGCTTCTCGAATCGCGCGAATGGCGGGCACGACACGCCCCGCTTCCACCTCGGCCGCCACCGGGCTGCTGCCCGGCCGTGTGCTCTCCCCACCGACGTCGAGAATATCGGCCCCTTCGTCCACAAGCATCCGCGCCCTGGCCACCACGGCCTTAAGCAAGAACGCCTCATCCAGAAGACCGTCCCCCGAGAAGCTGTCCGGGGTCACATTCATGATGCCCATCACGTAGGTCCGCTTGCCCCAATCAAACATCTTCTGCCAACTCCTCGTCTTCGCGGCTCGGCACCTGCAGGCCATGAAGAAAGAGGTCCGCCAGCTCCTCCCCCCACTTTTGCGCCGAGAATCCGTGCGCTTCCTTCCCGTATTGGCCCATTTCGTACAGGGCGGCGAAGCCCATAATGGTGGCGCTGATGGCGCGCGCCGCCAGAGCGGGATCCACGGGACGCATGACGCCGCTTTTGCCAATATCACGAAAGCGGTATTCGATTTCCTCTATGATTTGCTGCAAGGCGTTTTGAATAAATGAGCGATGTACATCGGGGTTCAGGCGCGCTTCAAAGAGGAACAACATCAACAGCCGCCGTTCGCGCCCGCTGCGCAGCCGAGCGGTAAGCAGTTCGGCCATCATGTCATAGAGGTTATCCGCTTCCAAGCCGGCGATCTCCGCGCTGATATCGTTCGCGAAAGAGCGCGCAACGGCATCAAGCAGATCACTCTTGCCGCCGAAGTAGTTGTACAGCGTCCCCTCAGAGATGTCGGCCGCTTCGGCAATCTCGCGCGTCGTCGCCCGTTCATACCCCTTCTGGCTGAACACCGTTTCCGCCGCCTCCAGGATCTGCGCGCGGCGCGCAGCGATGCGCCTTTCGCGCCGTCCCCCGTCCCCGTTTTCACCATTCTGAGCGTTATCGTTCTCTGGCAATTGTGCCGCCCCGCCGCGCTTTAGGTTTGTTTACTAGACCCGTTGAGTGCCCCCTCAATAACTGAGTGCACGCTCAATATTGCCATAAATGACGCACTGTGTCAAGTAATCTGGTACAGAAAACGCGCAGTTGGCCGGCAGCTGGCGCAGGGGGCGTAGATCGCTGGTTGTCAGAAGGCGTCCGGCTCCCCGCGTGGACGGCCGTTAGCCCGTATACGGCCGTACCCCCGCCTTATCCACGCCGGCCAGCAGCTCGCTCACGGTCCTGCCGCTCAGCGGATGGACGGCGTCCGGCGCGATATCGGCCAGCGGCACAAGCACCGTCGCCCGGCTGGCCATGCCCAGGTGCGGCACATCTAGGTCGTGCGCGCGCACGATCAGTTCCTCATAGAGCAAGACATCGATATCAATCAGGCGCGGGCCCCAATGAATCACCTTTTTGCGCCCGATCTCCTTCTCCAGCGCCTTCACAAAATGCAGCAGCGGGCAGGGCGCCAGCGCCGTCTCGCCGCTGATGCACATATTCAAGAAATCTGGCTGGTTTTCCACGCCCCAAGCCGCCGTCTCATAAATGGGCGACACGGCCGTAATGCGCACCTCTTCCTCCAATCCTTTAAGCGCCGCCCCCAAATTCGCTTCGCGCTCGCCCAGGTTCGTGCCCAGACCCAAATAGACATGGTACATCGGCCGCTACGCCTCCTCCTGCCATGTGCCGGCAGCAAGGGCGCCAACCAGCCAGGCCATCAAGTTTCCTACTATTTCGCTCACGAAACCTGTTGTAGCCCGCGTGCCGCCGGAAGTCAACTTATTTCCGCCAGAAACGACTGCAGCAGACCGTGCAGGAAGATATCGCCACAGCCCGCTTTGCGCAGGCGGGCAAGTTGAACACAGGCCAAGGTCGTTTCCGTTTCCTCATTTCTCAAGTTTGCCGCTAAAATAGCCGGCATGAAGCGCCGCCCCTCCTTATTCTTGTTATTCCTGCTGGCCGCCTTCTGCGCCTTCGGCCTTTCCGCGAGCGCGGACGCGCAAACACCCGTTCCTGAAGCGTCCCCGCCGCACACGGCCGCCCTCGGCGACACCTGGTCCGCGCTCGCCTGGCGCTTCGGCTTGCCCCGGCAGGAGCTGCTGCGCGCCGCCGGCGTCATGAACGCGCAGCGCCAGCCGGCGGCCGGCGCCGCCCTGCCGCTGCCGGCCGCTGCGGAGAGCAGAAACGGCCGTTTCCTGCGCCCCCTTGCCGGCGGTACGCTGGCCCTCGCCGCCAGGCAGGACCGCAATCCCTGGTCCCTCACCCTGGCCAACGATCTCGCCCACCCCTTCCGCCCCCTGCTCTACACGCCGGTCGTCATTCCCGGCGGCCGTCTGCCACCGCGCGAATTCCCGCCCGGGCTAAGCGACGTCCGCCTCGCTCCCGCGCTCATCACCCCCGGCTCCGCGTTCGCCCTCCAGGGTGCAGCGGACGGCGGCCAAACAACCATCACCGCCGCCGGGCTGCCCCTGCTGGTCAGCAGCCGGGACGGCCGTTTCACGGCCCTGGGCGCTTCCGGCGCCTTTCTCCCGCCCGGCGAGTATCTCTTGACCGTGCATTCAGACGGCCGTCCCTTGTGGGAGCAGCCGCTCGCCATCCGCGATCGTGATTGGACGTGGGAGCAGGTCACCTTCAAAGATTCGGCCGTCCTTGACCCAGAAGCGATCCGCGTCGAGCGGGAGCGGCTGCAGAAAATCTGGGACACGATCACGCCGGCGCCTCTCTGGCAGGGCGCATTCACGCCCCCGATCACGGAGTTCGTCGAAATCTCTTCGCACTATGGCGCGCGCCGTTCCGTCAACGGCGGCCCCTACAGCAGCTATCATGAGGGCACCGACTACAGCGCCTATGCGGGCACGGCCGTGCGCGCTCCGGCCGCGGGCAAAGTCGTTCTCGCCGAAGAGCTGGCCATCCGCGGCGGCGCCGTTATCCTCGACCACGGCCTCGGCCTACACAGCGGCTACTACCATCTCTCCGCCCTGCACGTCCTTCCCGGTCAGGAAGTCGCACGCGGCGACCTGCTCGGCGAAGTAGGCACAACCGGCCGTTCTACCGGCAACCATCTACACTGGGATCTTCTTGTCGGCCGCACCTGGGTCGATCCCCTCACCTGGCTCGCCGGCGATCTCGCCCGCTGGCTCAGCCCGCCGGAACCAAGCGCGCGAGAACGCGAGTGACCCCAGGCCCACATCCGCAGTCCCCAATCCCAAATCGCTTCTCCTGTCACCGTTTCGCCACTTGACAGCCGGCGGAGATTGCATTACCATTCCCCAACTACACGAAAGTAGCCATACTTCACTAAGTAGGCCAGGCACCCGCCCGGCCGTCTATTCTGACAATCCAGCCCCGCATGAAAACCGGCGAGCACGATTCGCGGCAGGGCGGCTAGAAAAAACGCGAGGGACACCCATGAGCGATGGACAACAAGGCGCGCTGTTACCCAACGAGACCATCGATGAGGAGAAAACGCCCCCCATCCGGCCTGACGCCTCGCTCCAGGCAGCCCTGGGCGTCTTTGAGAATCACATGCGCGACGAAGGCTTTTCCATCAACACCATGAAAGCCTTCTCCAGCGACATTCGCCTGCTGGGCAAATACCTGGGCATCGGCCAGCCCGTGGGCGAAATCGGCACCAAGAATCTCAATGACTTTCTCGATTGGCTGCTCAACGAGCGCGGCGTACCGTGCAGTCCCAAATCCTACGCCCGGCGCGTGACCACGCTCAAGGTTTTCTTTGGCTGGCTACACGAATCCGGCGTCCTCGCCGACGACCCTTCCGCGGCCATCATCCAGCGCACCGTCACCAGCCCGCTGCCCACCCTGCCCACCGACGCTCAGATCGCGGACGCCCTGCACGAGGCGGCCCAAATCCGCGACGGTATCGGCGTCAAGAAAGCGGACGCGCGCCCGCAGCTGCTCCTGGCCCTTCTCCTGCAAACGGGCATCAAGAAAAGCGAAGCGATGAATATCGTCCCCAATCATATCGACCGCAGTGAGGCGCACCGCCCCATTATCTTCATTCGCTATGCCAACCCGCGCCTGCGCTACAAAGAGCGCAAACTTGACCTCGACCCCGAATGGCTGGAACTGCTCGACGAATACCTGGCCCAGTACCACCCTTCCGACACGCTCTTCACCTGCACCGCGCGCAACCTGGAATACATTCTTACCGACGTCGGCGAAGCGGCCGGCCTCAGACAGGGCCTGCTCTCGTTTGAAAATCTGCGCTGGATTTCCGCGCTGCACGATTGGGAAAATGAAGTGGAGCAGGATGATATTCGCCAGAAGTTGGGCCTCTCCAAAGTCACCTGGCGCGAGACAAAATCGAAATTAACCAAGCTCGCCGCCGCGCGGGAGAAACAGCAGCCGCGCCCCCTCTAAGCATGGGCGAGCAAGGGCCGCTGCGGCGTTCCCACGCCGGCGGCCGGCCCTGAAGCCTACGGCCGCCATTCCGGCTTCTCGCCCGTATCCTCGTGCAGCGGCTTGTTGTAGCGGTCCCGCTTTTCGCTGAAATACCATACCGTTTGCGGAAAATAGGCCGCGTAATCAGGCAGGAGCCGCGCGAATGCTTCCCGGCATGGCGACGTAAAGTCGCCGCGCTGCAGACCCGGATAATGCGCCAGCATCTCGGTCACGATGCGCTCAAAAAAATGCCCGCCCATGAAGCGATCATAGGTGATGCTGTTGAAGGCGGAATCCTCCGTGCGGTTGTAACTGTTCAACCCCTCACTATCCAGGCCCAGATCACGCCTGCGGCGCATATCGATGCCCACGCTTAAGTCACGGTGCACGATGCGCTCGATATCTCCCCCGCCCCCCACTTCCAAGAGCACATTCTGACCATGGGGCTCAATGATGAACCCAAACTGGCTGAAGCAGGTCGCCCAATGGCGCACAATGGGCAGCATGATCTGTTCCAAGACGCAGGCCAGCGGCTCCCGGTCGCCGACCAGGTCAAAGAGCAGCGGCGGTTTCCGCCCGTCATAGTAGTCCTGGCCATACAAGGCGAAGCCGGGGACAAGCGCCGTCTCGCCGGCAGGAAGCGGATAGGGCGTCATCTCTCTGACGAGATAGCCCCAATTCTCACCGCGCTTGCTCTGCGGGTTCAGGTCAAGATGAGCGACCCCGATGACCTCGCGCAGGAAGGCGAAGTCACTGCCCGTGCACCCGATTCCCGCCTCCAGCTCGCGTGAGACATTCACCGCCTGCTCAATAACTTCGGCACGCATCTTGCGCGTGTAGCGGGAAACCTGGAACGGGAAGTGCACCTTCAGCGCATGCCCCGGCGACTGCGCTTCAACCACGGCCACGGTGCGCGTAGAGGAAGTGGGCATCACCTGTATGGGTGGGCGCCGCTGCCCCAGTGCCAGGACGCGCTCCACATACGGGTCCTCGCCGCATTGCGCCAGGATCTGCGGGTGCACGGGAAGCAGCACACCCGCCTCGCCCAAGTACCTTGCCGCCAGCTGCGGTGACGGGTTGGCGTGGTAGCACTTCATCTGCTCGGCCGGCATGGCGAACACCGGCAGATCAAACTGCGCCTGATCGCCATCCGGCCGGTATTGGGCGTCCGCCTCGCTGTAGGCGGCATGCTTACTGTACGTGCGCGTCCCCTCATTGCGGTAGCGCTCCAAATACCACAACTGGGGCAGCCTCTCAGCCAAGGTCGTCAAACTCCCTGTCCAGCTGCTGGTCCTCTTCAGCCCGCGGATCCTCCCGCGGCTCGATATGCGTGAAGAGCGTGGCCCGGTTGATGGCCGCGGCCACTTCCGCCTCCAGCCGCTCGGATAGATCGTGCGCCTGCTGGACGCTCCAGCTGCCCGGCACCAGAATGTGCACACTGATGAAGCGCCGCCCGCCCGCCTGCCGGGAACGCAGCGCGTGCCAGCGCACCTCTTTACTGGAAACGGCATCGAGGATCGCCTCGACCTGCAGGCGTTCGCTCTCGGCGATCGGCGTGTCCATCAGGCCGCGCACGGAGCGTCGAAAAATCTTCACGCCCTCCCACCCAATCTTCAGGCCGATCAGCAGCGCCACCAACGGGTCGAGCCGCTCGATCCCCGTCACAGCCGCCAACGAAACGCCGACCACAACGGCCGCGGACGTCCACACATCCGTCATCAAATGTTGGCCGTCCGCTTCCAAGGTGATCGAGTCATACCGTTTCCCGGCGCGCAGAACGATCTGGCCGACTACGAGATTGATTAGGGCGGCGGCCACGGCCACGGCGAGACCGATCCCCACCTGTTCTATCGGTTGTGGGTCCAGCAGGCGGCGCACGCTGACCAGCAAAATGCCCGCGCTGGCGATCAAGATCAAGGTCCCTTCGATACCGCTGGAAAAGTACTCCGCCTTGTCGTGGCCGTACTCGTGCGTCTCGTCCGGCGGCCGTTCCACGATGCGCAGCGTCACCAGGGCCACCGTCGCCGCGCTCAGGTTAATGAAGCCTTCCAGCGCATCCGACAGCAAACCCACCGAGCCGGTCAAAGCGTAGGCGGCCGTCTTCAACAAGATCGTCACCACCGCCGCGCCGACCGAAACCCAGGCGTAGCGCGTCAAAGATTTTTCCATCAGCTGTCAACTATCAGCTCTCGACCACCAGCTCTCGGCCGGCGGCCGCAAGCGCCCTAGTTCACCCGCACCTGCTCATACACCGGATAGACATTGCCGTCCAGATCCTCGATCAAGAAACCAACGACATAGGTACCAGCGGCCGCGTCCAGGTCTTTCCAGATAAACTGCTGGCCGCCGAAGGCAACGCTCTCGCCCAACTCCGTGGCCACACCCGCCGGCTGCCCGGAGGGCTTCAGGTCCAACCAGCGCTCCAGCACGGTGAACGTATCCCCTTCCGCGGGCAAGATTTCGCGCGGGGAGCCGTTTGTGCCGTCCCCCGTGAAGCCGAACACTTCGCGCATCGTCCCGTCGTTGTTGTTGAAGTACATGATCGCTCTGAACGTTTCTCCATCTGCATAACTGTAGACGCCATCCACGGAGTAGACCGCATCATCCTCAGACGCCCCGTAGACTTCCGGCTCGAAAAGGGCGGGCACACGTTTGCTGCCGTCATCGATAGCAAAGACGATCGGCTCCCAATCAAACTCTAGGGTGAATGCGCCATCGCCCCAATCAGGATAGTAGACACCACCGGCCTCGCGCGTTGCGCCGCTGTCCAGGTAGTCGGAATCGGCCACGTAAATGGAATTGGACGCCTCGTCCAAGAAGCCGGCGAACAGTTTGATATAGCCGATATTCTCCCCTTCTATATCGGCGCTGAGGCGGATCGTCTCCCCGATGTCCACGTTGTCAGCGGACACGCGCAGCTCGCTGACCGTGATCGCGCCCTGCCCCGGCGCCGCAACCAGTGCCGGATCGGCGGCGGCCAGACTCTGTTCCGCCGGGCCAAACTCGCGGCCGGTATAGTGGAAAGCGAGGAAATCATCCCAAAGCGAATTCTCAGCGAAGCGCGTCGCCACTTCCGTGTAGGATTCTGCACCGGCCACGCGGTTGCGATAAAGCTCTGAATTGGGGAAGTAGACGGACATGCCCGTCGCCCCTGGTTTCTTCTTTCCGTGCCGTTCAGCGACGACGGCATCGTTAATGCTCGCCAGCAGATCATCCACCGCTTCATTGACCCTTGGATCACGCGAATTATCCTTGATCAACGCCGCCAGATTGCCCAGGTCGAGATAGGATGGCGGCGCACTGCGGCCGAATACACTCGTGAACGACTGCGCGTAGTTGCGCGCTTCCGCTATGCCGCGCTGGCTGTCCCCCTGCAGTAGATAGGCCAGGTTATTCAGACTGTCCATCACCTGCGGCATCTTGCGCAGGTCCACGGCCGTCAACGTAATATCATCTCCCAACTGCTGGGAAAGCTGCGCCGGGGAGGGCGCGCCAAATGCGCCGCGGCCGACCCATTCCGTACGCGCCGCGTCATCGGTGATTCTTTGATCTTCATCGATGTACGAGCGCACGATGTATTCGCCCAGGTGAGAGCCGTCCACATCCGGATCCGCCAGCAGATCGGCCAGGAAGCCGGTGTAGGCCCAGCCCAGCGCCGGTTCCACTTCCTGCGAGGCCACGGCATAGTTGGCGTGCGGCGCCAGCGCTTCAAACACCTCCACATGCCCCATCAGGCAGGCATCCATGCCGATCAACTCCAGCTTATCGACGCCCGTCTGCCGGCGAACCTCTGCCAGCGCCTCGTCCAGCTCCATCAAGAAAAGCTGGTCGCCCGTGGACTGCGCCAGGGCCACGTTATCGGGCCCGCGGCCGCCGGGATCGGGATCCAGCCAGCCGCCCGGCCAGCCCATGCCATGATCCGACATCACCAGCACATGCTTGTCCGCCGGGTACGTTTCCATGGCCCAGATCATGAAATCCGCCAGCGTATCCCCACTGGCCATATTCACCTCGCCAAGGTCCATCACCTCTTGGGAACGGATGCGGCTCAGATCGGGATCATACGTCAGGTAGAAACGCTTCGTACCGCTCCAGTCGCCGTCTCCAGAATAGCCGGAACGGTAGCGGTCAACCTGGCTGACAAGGTGCACATTGTCGCTCGATCCAATGCGTTCCGCCTCATTCAAGTCAACATAGATATCCTGCTCCAGGATCTTGTCATCCGCGTCCTGGTAGAGCATCACCAGCCATGTCTCCTCCCCTTCGCCCACTTCCGGCGGCTCAAAATCACTAGCTCGCTCCCGGCATCTGCCCGGCGATGCCTGCGGGGCTGTTTTGCTCTTTCTGAGCGTCATTAAGCGGTCCGCCGCTCTGCCCCGCCGGCCCCAAGACGTCAAGCATTGAGGCGCTTCCTCCACCTCCTCCGCCTCTGCCCAGGAGCATGAAGGCGCCCACGCACAAGACAAGCAGCACACCGCCGCCGACAAGAAGCAGCAGGGGGTTGAAACCAGGACCGCCTGATCCACCCAACCCGCCGGAGCTGCCCCCACCCGGATAACTGACGCCACCTGTCCCCTGCGGCGGATAACCACCCCCAGAAGGGGGGCCGCCGGGCGGCTTTGACGGGGGCTGTGAAGGCGGCGCAGTCGCCGCATACTCCTCTTTGTCACGACTTGGCGCCTGCGCTCGCTCACGCTCGCCCTGCGACGTCGTCTTGCGCCGTCGCTCCGCTTCCACCGTGCGCGGCTCCTCACCGCTGCTCGTCCGCTTCTTGGCGAACAGCAGAGCGCCATCGCGCGCGCGGCTGCCGTACGCGGTCGCCAACGCCGGCCGCCGTGCCGGGCCAAAAAGAATCTCGCCTAAGTAGTCAAAAAGGGGATGATCGCCCATCTATGCACCTCACTGCCTTAACTCTATTCGCTTGCGCGCGGGGTCCACTTTGGCCAGGCCCCTCAAAGCGGGGCGTCATGCGCCCGCTGCGCCACCAGCGCGCTCATTATAGCGCAGGATCACGGCCGGTGAAATCTCGCTTCGCTCTGCTTCGCTTAGCTTTGCTCTGTAGAAGTTAGCCTGTTGATCAGGAAAGGGGATGCCCATTGGCTACGCGAACTTGAAGAGCTGTTCCCCTTCTTCAGCGGAACGAAACGTGATCACGCGGCTGTCCACGTCGACGCGCTCCGTCTCCGGCGTCGTGTAATAGATGACAGTGCGCAGCTCGTACGGGTCGTTCGCCGCCTCATCGCGTAGGTGCAGCACGAGACTGAAGCCCGGCGTCACCTGCTCGATCACGCTCAACGAACCCGCCGGCCGCCCAGCGCCGTTCCTGATCTGCACATCAATACACGGCCGTTCCAGGAAAGGCGTCAGCTCCAGCCCGTACGTCACCTGGCGTCCCCCCTCATGCACAAACAAACCGATCTGTTCAATGCGCACATCCTCGCGTGAACGCGGCTGCTTGCGCGGATCATCAAAGAATTGTATTTCCATCTTTCACCCTCAGCCGGAGGCTGTCTGCTGCTACTGCTTGTTTTCTACTTCGCGCAGCGCCTGCAGCTTCTCCAGCACCTGCACGAGCACAACCTTCCACTCATTCGTGCTCATTTCCTTGGGCAGCCAGATCGCCGTGCGGCTCACGCGCACCTCATTGCCCAAATGGCGCTGCAAATGAAAGCGATCCAAGTTTCCCTCTTCCGGCATACGCATTTTTACCTGGCCCATATCCGTCACCACCGCGGGCACACCCGCCTTCAAGGCCAGCGACTTCACACGCAGTTGGTAGAGCAAATTATTCACCGGGTCGGGTATCTGGCCGAAACGATCGGCCAGCTCCTCCGCCATCTCATCGATTTCCGGCATCGCATCCAGCGTAGCCATGCGCCGGTAGAGGCGCAGGCGCAGTCCCGCATCGGGCACATAGTCCGTAGGAATATAGGCGGCCAGCGGCAGATCGATCAACGTATCCTCCAGCGGCGCCAACGGCAGCTTCTCGCCGCGCCGCTCCGCCTTACGCCTGCGCACGGCCGCACTGAGCATGCGCGTATACAGATCAAAGCCCACGTCGGAAATGTGCCCGCTCTGCTGGGCGCCCAAAATGTCGCCCGCGCCGCGGATTTCCATATCGCGCATGGCGATCGTGTAGCCCGCGCCAAGCTGCGTCTCCTCGGCGATCGTTTCCAGCCGCGCCTGCGCGTCCGCTTTCAGCCCATGCCACGGCTTGTGGAAGAAATAAGCATATGCCCGCCGCGTGCCACGCCCAACGCGCCCACGCAGCTGATACAGCTGCGAAAGTCCAAACATCTCCGCATGGTCCACGATCAGCGTATTGGCATTGGGGAAATCAAGCCCGCTCTCAATAATCGTCGTGCTGATCAAGATATCAATGCTCCCTTCGGCGAACTCATCCATGATCTGCTCCAGCTGGCGTTCGCTCATCTGCCCGTGACCGATAGCCACATTCGCTTCCGGCACCAGCCGCTGAATGCGCTTGCGCACAATGTCGATCGTCTGCACGCGGTTATGCACCACAAAGACCTGGCCGCCCCGGTCCAGCTCGCGCAGGATGGCGCGATGCAAACGCGCGTCATCCATCTCCCCTACATAGGTCTGCACCGGCAGCCGTTCCGCCGGCGCCGTGTCAATGATGCTGATATCGCGCACGCCGGCCAGGCTCATGTGCATCGTGCGCGGGATCGGCGTGGCCGTCATCGTCAGCACGTCCACCTCCGTCCGCCACTGCTTCAAGCGCTCCTTGTGTGCCACGCCGAAGCGCTGCTCCTCATCAATGATCACCAGCCCCAAATCTTTGAAGGAGACATCATCAGAAAGGAGGCGGTGCGTGCCGATGATGATGTCCACGTCCCCCTTGCGCAGCTCCTGGACGATGTGCTGCTGCCTGCTCTGCGTGCGGAATCGGGAGAGCATCTCTACTTTCACCGGAAACGGCCGTAAGCGTTCGCTGAAGGTCACATAATGCTGCTGCGCCAGAATCGTCGTCGGCACCAGGATGGCCACCTGTTTGCCGTCCAGGACCGCCTTGAAAGCGGCGCGCAGGGCGACCTCCGTCTTGCCATAGCCCACGTCGCCGCAGACAAGGCGGTCCATCGGCTGCGGTCGCTCCATATCCGCTTTCACTTCGCTGATCACGCGCAGCTGGTCCTGCGTTTCCGGATAGGGGAAGCTCGCCTCCAGCTCCGCCTGCCACACATCATCCTTGGCGAAGGCGTGGCCGTCGACCAGCTCCCGCGACGCATAGAGATCGAGCAGCTCGCCGGCCAGCTCGTCCACCGCTTGCGCCGCGTTGGCTTTCGCCCGGCCCCACGACTTCTCGCCCAGGCGATGCACCTTCGGATCGCGATCGTCAGGACCGACCCACTTGCCCAGCCGGTCGGCATGGTGGACAGGCACGTAGAGGGTGTCGCTGCTGCCGTACTGCACCAACAGATACTCGCGCTCCATGCCGCCGATCTGGCGCGAAACGAGCCCGGCAAAACGGCCGATGCCATATTCAAGATGCACCACGAAATCGCCCGCCTGAATATCGGCAAACGTCGCCTCCGGCGCCGCCGGCCTGAACTGCCGCTCCCGTCGCGGCACAGGCCGCTTCCAACCAAACACCTCGGCGTCCGTCAACAGATCCAGCAGGATCTCGTTGTCTTCACGACGCAGGAGCACAAACCCTTCCGCCAGACTCCCCTGCACAAACGTGAGCGAGCCCTTGGCGGGCAGCTCAGGAACGCCTTCCTGCGGCAGCATGGGCAGTTCGCGCGCGCCGGTCAGCGGGCTGCCGGTCGACCGCGATCGTCGATCCTCACGCCACAAATCGGCCAGACGCGACGCCTGCCGGCTGAGCACGACGACTGTCTCCCGCTCTTGCTGCGCCTGGCGCAGCTGGGTCATCAGCGGACGCACCTGGCCCCCATAGCGCGGACCCGGTTCAAAAGCATCGGCCAACATCAAGACAGACTCCCTGCCCGCAAATCCGTCGCCGGCGGCGGCGCTTTCTTCGCCGCCCTCCCCTTCACCCAACACCAGCGGCTGCCACCAGCGCAGCTCATCACTGAGGCGCTGCCAACTGAGCAGCGGACCCGCGTAATTAGGCGGCAGGATCGGCTGTTCATTGGCGATCTGATCCGCGTGGTCCTGCAGCTCGCTGACGGCCAGTTCCAGATCGGGCCAATCATCCACCACAAGCAGCGCATCTTGGCTCAAATAGTCGAGCAAACTCGCCGGCTGCGGATAGATATAGGGCAGGTAAAACTCCAGGTTAGGGAACGCCTCTCCCGCGCGAATCGCCTCCAAGTCATCCCGCCAGGAGGAAAGGCTCGCATTGTCACTCTCTGCCACATCGCGCCACGCCTCAGAATACGCTTGCAGCGCCCTGGGCAGCGCTTCCCGCGCCGGCGGCACGACGATGCGCCCCGCGTCCTCCACCAGGTCGCTGCCCACGGTGCGCTGCGTCGCCGGGTCAAAATGGCGCACCGTCTCCATCTCGTCGCCAAAAAGCTCGATGCGTACAGGGTAAACGGCCGAAACAGGAAAAATATCCAGGATGCCGCCGCGCCGGCTGAACTGGCCCGCCTCCTCGACCACGCTGACCGGCGTATAACCGGCATCGCGCCAGGCGCGGGTGTGCTTCTCCATATCCAACATCTGGCCCGGCCGCAGCACACGCGTCGAGGCGATGAAGCGGCGCAAGGGAATCGTCTTCTGCAAGAAAGCGCGCGCCGACATGACCACAAGCGGCGCCGTCTCCGTCTCCGGGATCAGGGGATGCTGCGGCGCGGCCAGCCTGGTCAGCACATCGAGACGCGCGCGCCGTGTGCGCTCGCTCCACGGGCCGCGGTCATAGGGCAGCGGCGTCGGCTCCGGAAAACGAGCGGACGCCGTCTGCGGCGGCAGCCACATTTCCAACGCCTGCTGCCAGGCAACGGCGCGATCCACGCGCCCGGTGAGCAGGATCACGGGGCGCTTCTCCTCCCCGTAGAGGCGCGCCAGGACGGCTGCCCGCGCGCCGTCCGGCAGCCGCAGCGCGGGCAGCCGCTTCTTTTCCGCCAGGCCTCCCGTCAAGGAAGCATAGGCGGGCAGTTCGTCAAATAGGGACAGCAGCCCGCTGATGCTCATCGAACCCCCCACATGTGGCGGAACCGCGTGCCGCCTTGGTTTCCCGCGGCGCGTTCGTTCTGGCCTCTCCTATCTGCCAACAGCGCCCCCATTCCCGCCCTCACCGCCGGCGTCATTGTGGCGCGTCATTGCCGGCTCAATCCCCTCGGCCAAGAAGCTCTCCACGGCCGCCACTGCTCTGTACAGGAGGCCGTCCGCCACCTCAACCTCTTCCCCCCGAAAGTCGCTGAGCACGTAGTCGGCCGCCTCCATGCGCCCGGGAGGCCGGCCGATCCCCAAGCGCAGACGCGGAAAATCTTGACCCAGGTGATTGATCATCGATTTCATGCCGTTATGCCCGCCTGACCCGCCCGAGGGCCGCAGACGCAGCGCGCCAAAATGGAGATCCAGTTCATCATAGATTACCAGCACATTTTCGGGCGGGACGCGATAGTAGGCGACCAGGGGGCCGGCCGCATCTCCGCTGCGGTTCATATAGGTCTGCGGCTTGGCCAGAATCACCTGTCTGCCGGCGATGCGCCCGCTGCCGATCACCGCTCTTGACTGCACTTTGCCCAGCGCGATGCCGTGTTCTTCCGCCAGCCGGTCAACCGTCATGAAGCCGATATTATGCCGGTTTTGGCTGTGCTCGCGGCCCGGATTCCCCAGCCCGACTATCATGTATCGTTCCCCTTCCGCCATAGCACCTTCCCGATTTCTACCCAGCAGCCCCTTGATCCACGCCACCATCCTGATTATTCCACCACGTCCCATTCCGCGATATTCCATAAGGCGGAGGGCTGCGCCGCGTCCGGCTGCACATTGCGAACGCCGGGGCGCACGGCCACCGCCTTGAAGCTCGTGAAGAGAGGCAGCGCCGGCAGCTCGTCATTCAGCAGGCGCAGCGCTTCACGCACAGCGTCGCCATACCCCTCACCGCCGGGCAGCGCCAGCTCCGCCTCGGCGCAGGCGGCGTCGTACGCCTCGTTCGACCAACCGGCCACATTGGGCGCGCTCCACCCGCCAAAATCAAAGCTCCGCGGCCCGGGAATGTTCTTCGTGGCAAAGATCGAACAATCGGGATTGACGTGGCCCAACCAGGCGAAGGAGGCGAGGTCAAACTGGCGGCCGAAAAGCGGTCCATCCGGCCCGGGACCAAACCAGGTGCCCGCCGGCCGTTCGTAGAGCACGACAGGAATGCCGCAGGCGGACATATTCTCCTGAAAAAGCTCGTTGATACGCTGCCGCAGGCCGCTTTCGCTGTTCGTGCCCAGGGTGATCGTCATCGGCACGCCGCTCTGCACATCCTGGCGACGGCCGTCTCCCGCGTAATCCTTGTAGCCCGCCTCATCAAGCAGCTCATTGGCGCGCACGGGATCATAGGCCCATGCCTGCAAATCGGGCGGCGTCAACGGATGCTCAGGCGGCGTCAACGTATTCATGATCACCCCCTCGCCGCCCGTCAATTCCTCAACCATCGCCTGGCGGTCCGTACACTGCAGCAGCGCCTGGCGCACGCGCACATCGTCAAACCATCCCGGCCGGCTCTCCCGATACTCGCTCGTCGGCAAAATGCCCAGGGCGATCTGTTCATAGACATTGCCGGGCGAGGCGATTATCTCCCAGCCATCCAGCTGGCCCGCTTCGCGCAGCGCCTGCAAGTTATGCGCCCCAATCGCTTCCCCGGCGATCACGTCACAGCCCGCCTCCGCTTCCAGGAACGCGTCTACGCTGCCGAATTTCAGCGTCACCGCCGGGATCAGGGGCAGCCCCGCTTGGCGGCGGTAATAATGGCTGTTCGCCGTCAAGCGCACGCTGCCGTCCGCCAACCACTCCTCGATGACATAAGGACCGCTGCTCAAGGGCGTACGCGTGACCTCCTCCATGGCCGCCAGCTCGCCGGCCGCGAAACGGCTCAGCGCATGCGCCGGCATCGGCTGCCACACGTTGGTGAAATAGCCGTCGTCCAGGAAACCCGGCAGACCCGTCCAGCGCACCGTTAGATCGCCCGTCGCTTCGTAACTTTCCGTCGTCCCCGTTTTCAGCTTGCCCGTCGTCAACGTGGGATCGGCGGCGACGCCAAAACTATAGACAGAGTCCAGGGAGGACAGCGGCGTGCCGTCCGACCAGACCAGCGGCCGGAAGGTAAAATCAACCTGCAGCTTTTCCATCTCCAGCGCCTCGCCGTCGAAGGCAACCAGGTCCCCCGCGGCGCTGCGCACCGTCACCCCCTTCCGCAGCGAGACGACATCCCCGGCGCTGTCAACCACGCGATCTCCCTCAACGGCCGTCACCACCAGGCGCCGCGCGTCACCATCAGCCAGGCTGGGCAGCTTTTCCAACCCCTGCGCCTGGTAGGCGTAGCCCGCCGTCGTATAGAGGGGCTCGTTCAAGGCATGGCGCAGCGCGGTGGAAGTCAAGGAACTGCCGCCGTGGATAAAAGGATCGCCGCTCTCCCCTTCCAGGCAAACGACGATCTCCTTCGCCGGCAGGGGCGTGGCCGTGGGCAACGGCGCCCCTTCCTCCGCGCCGGAACCCGTACTGTCAACGGGACCGCCTTCTTCCCCGCCAGGCTCGTCTGCCCCGGCCCGATCCGTCGTCTGTCCACCAGTCTCTCCCGCGCCGCCCGATTCAGCGGCCGCGGCTGCCCCGGCCGGCGTCGCCTCGCCGCCTGTTTCCCTCTCCGCGCAGGCGGCCAATAGCAGCAACAGAAGCAGCAGCGCAAGCCCGCGCGGCGCAGTTGACATCCACGCTATTCTCGATTCCATACTGAGTTCCAGCCGACCCTTGCGGCGATTAGATAAAACAAATAATTAGTCTAGCACAAAGGGGTGGTGGCGGCGAAATCATTAAAAGTGCGCCGCCGGCGGTCGGGCGCGCCGCAGATGACCAGTTGCTTAGTCTTCCCAGCCTCCTTACCCGCGAACGCCGACATTGTGCCATAATCCGCGCCAGAACATCAATTTGGAGAATTCTATCGTGCAAAAACAAACCACAACCTTGATTGTCCTCCTCGCGGTCGCCCTGCTCTTCACCGTCGGCTGCGCGCCCGCCGTGGCTGACCTACTCAACCCGCCGGCCAATAAGGCCGTGACTGACGAAGAACCGGGCCGGCCGGCAGCCGCCGAGAGCGCCGGCGAGCAGGAAGAGAACGGCGCCGTAGAGGCGCAAGAGGCCTCCGCCGTTGAAGGACCTGCCGCCCCGGCCGACGCGAGCGCCGCGGCCCCGTCCGAGGCCAGCTACAAAGGGATCGAAGCCGGCTTCACCGCCGAAGGACGCCCCTATCTCGGTGATCTCGACGCGCCCATCCTGCTCGAAGAGTTCTCTGATTTCCAATGCCCTTTCTGCAGCCGTTTCACGGAGCAGACGCTGCCCGAACTGGCAGCCGCTCAGATAGCTTCCGGCGAAGTGCGCCTCGTTTACTATGACTTCCCCCTGGAAAGCATCCATCCCCAGGCCCTTGCCGCCGCCAACGCCGCCCGCTGCGCCGGCGAACAGGGCGCCGGCGCCTATTGGCAGATGCACGACCTCCTCTACCAGAACATCGGCCAGTGGGATTCCGGCGATCACGACACCGTGTTCTCCGCTTTCGCCGCGCAGCTGGGGCTGGACATCGAGCAGTTCGACGCCTGCCAGAGCACCCTCCAATACGAGGAGCAGATTCGGGCCGACATCGAGCTGGCGCTCTCGCGCGGCGTGCGCAGTACGCCAAGCTTCTTCCTCAATGATCAACCGCTCGTCGGCGCGCAGCCGCTGCAAGCTTTCAATCAGGCGATCGCCGTCGTCCAGAGCGGAGAACCAATTCCTACGGAGCCGCCGCCGCCGCGGGAGTCCCCGCTGCAGCCGCCGCCCGTCAAACCGGAGCCGGTTGCCATCTCCGCCGACCATTACGCGGCCACCCTGGGTGATCCGGGTGCGCCGGTGACCATTGTCGAGTACACCGATTACCAATGCCCCTTCTGCAAACAGTATGCCGAGCAGACCCTGCCCCAACTCATGGCCGGCCAGATCGCCACCGGCGAGGTCTATTACATCCTCAAAGATCTGCCGCTGGAAGGCATTCATCCAAACGCGCGCATCGCCGCCAAAGCGGCCCGCTGCGCCGGACAGCAGGACGCCTACTGGGAGATGCACGACGCCCTCTTCCAATCACAGGAGAGTTGGGGGGGCGGCAACCTGCCTCTGGCAGTTTTCGACGAACTGGCCGCCTCCCTCAACCTGGACGGCGATCTCTTTGCCGCCTGCATGGATGACTCCGCTCTCAACCTGGCCATTCAAGAAGATATCGAAGAGGCCCAGGCCGTCGGCGCCACCTCCACCCCTTATTTCTTCATCGACGGGCTGCCCGTTCCCGGCGCCCAGCCCTATGAGCTCTTCGAGTTCGCCATCCCCCTGGCCAAGGAAGGGACGCTGGCCGACGCCTACGCCCCGCCGCCGCCGAGTCTGGAGAATGTCAACGCCATCGGCGATCCTGACGCGCCGGTGACGATCATCGAATACACCGACTATCAATGCCCCTTCTGCAGCCGCTACTTTGACGACACCTTCACCCAAATCCGCGACAAATATATCGACAGCGGGTTGGTCTACTATGTCTTCAAGGATTTCCCGCTGACCCAGATCCACCCGCAGGCGGTGAAGGCGGCCGAAGCGGCGCGCTGTGCCGCCGAGCAAGACAGCTACGAGGCGATGCACGATCAGATTTTTCTGCAGCAGGCCGCCTGGAGCGGCAGTCCCACGGCCGACGATCTCTTCAAGCAGTTCGCCCAAGATCTCCAGCTGGACAGCGCCGCCTTCGCTGAATGCCTGGACAGCGGGCGGCAGGAAGCAGCCGTTCTGGCCGATCTCGAGGAAGGACGCCGGGTCGGCGTCAACGGCACACCCTCCTTCCTGATCAACGGCCATTCCCTTTCCGGGGCGCAGCCTTTCGCCATCTTCGAAGAGGCCATCGAAGGGTTCCTGGCCGAGTCCGGCTAAACGCCGTTTGCGGCCATGCGCGCCCTGCTGCACGACCTGCTTATCTCGCTTGAGAGCACCGATTCCCGGGTGCTGGACGGCTGGGCGCAGCTCTTCGATCGCGAAATCGTCGCCGCCGCCGCGCTGCCCGCGGGGCAAGAAGTGGCTGTTCAACTGCGTGCCGGCGTAGCCAGGCAGGCGCCGGGTGCCCCGCCGCATGTGCCCGACTACATCGAGCACGCGCCGGTCGCCGGCGAAGAGACGAATGCCGCGCGGGGGCGCCAGGTGAGCTTTCACGGCGGGCCGCACGGGGGCACGCTCACCCTGGCCCGGCCCGCGCAGATCGAGTTTCACTTCGCGGAAGGCAGGGCCGAACTCATCCTCACGCCGCACATCCTCGACGCCGGCAGTCTGGAAGATATATCCGCCATCGCCCTCGCTCCCTTTCTACGCCGCCGCGGCCTCTTCATGGTCCACGCCTTCGCCCTGGCCGGAGAGGACACGGCCCTGCTCATCAGCGGCCCTTCCGGCAGCGGCAAGACCACGAGCGGGCTGGCTATGCTGCGCGCCGGCTGGAAGTACCTCGCCAACGACCTCACCCTTCTCGGCCGGGAACAAGGCACGGTGCTCGCCTACCCTTCGCCGGGCACGATCAACGTCCACCCCCACACCCTGGCCCTGCTGCCCGCCTACGCCTCCCCGCCGCGGGCGGCCGTGGACAAGATTCGCGGCAAATACATCTTTTCCCGCTCGCGCTTTCTCGACGAGGCCGCGCTCGGCGCGCCCGCGGCGGTGCGCGCCGTCCTCTTCGCCCAACCGGCAGCCGGCTCCCTACCGCGCCTGACCAGGCTGCCCGCTTCCGTCGGCCTGGCGCGCCTTATCGTAGAAAGCATGGACCAGTGGGATCAAGCGACCTACCAGGAAAACCTCGATCTGCTGACGCGGCTCGGGCGGCAGGCCGGCTTCTATGAGCTGCATCTGCCCCGCGCCGGCGCTGCGGAACTCGCCCAGGCAGCCGCCCTTCTCAACCGCCGCTTCCTCAACTAGATCTTGGCGGCGTCACACACACCTCGGCCAGTGTCTGCTGGCAGGCAGCATACGCCTCCCGCGCCACGGTCAGGTTTCTTGCGTTGATCGCGGGCGCGGCGCTTGCCGGAGCAGGCGCTTCGATACGGCCGCTCTGCAGGCGCGCGTGGTTCACGTGCGCCTCCCCGCGCAGGGGGCCCAGCACCTCGTACGCGGTGCGCAGCAGCTCCTTCAGCCCCAGGAAAGCGCTCAACGCGGCCAACGTGGGCTGCGGACGGCCGCTCAGCGCCTCGTAATCAAGCAAGAATCCCGCCTCTTCGCCGCGCAGCTCGGCCCCATATGCGGCCAGGCAGGCCAGGCGATTGGCATAGAGGGCGGCGGCCAGCGTGTCATCACTCCCCGCCATGCGCATCATGCTGCCGATCGTGCCCACAGGCTCGCGCAGCAGGAAGATAAACTTCGCCTTCTGCGCCCGCAGCATGCCCATCTGCTCCACCGCCAGCAGGTCATTGTGCACCAGTTTATCCAGCATGTACCGCTCCTGGCCGGCCGGGCGCCAGGGCCGCAGCCGAAAGAGATTATTGCCCACCAGCCGCCGCAGATCGGCGGGGTCGCGGTAAGGCAAGTAGGTTTCGCCGTAGCCGCAAATCTCGAGACTGTTGCCCAGGATCATGGCCAGCAGCGACGAGCCGGCGCGCATATGCGAGAGGACGAAGATGTACTCATACGGGGCACGACCGGCTGCCAAGAGGCTGTGCAGGTCGCAAAGGGTCGCCAGGAGACGCTGCCTGACGCCGGAGGGCAGGGCCTCTCTCATGACTGCGCGCGCGTTCGTTTGCATCTCCATCGCTTTCCAAAGAAAATCATAGCAGGCAGCGAGATTCTATCATAATGAGTATTCCACCACTATCCGGCGCGGAGCAACCTTTCAGCGACCTGACCAGCCAGGAGATGCTGCACCTGTGGCCGCTGGCCGTGCATGCCCGCCATATCCTGGAGCGCCTGCAGTTCGTGAGCTACACGCGCGCCGAAGAGGACGCGGCGCTGCTCGCCGCCAAGCTCCGGGAGCGCTTCAGCGACGAGGAACTGGGCGAAATGGCCTTTGTGGGCATCCCGCGCGGCGGCCTGATCGTCCTGGGGATGCTCGCCTACCAGCTTGATCTGCGGCCCGAGCAGCTGCACGCCGCCTCCCTGCCTGGCGCGCGCGCCATCTGCATCGTCGATGACTGCGCCCTTTCCGGCCTGCGTTTGCAGGAAATGCTGGATTCACTGCCGCGCGAGGCGCGCCGACTGGCTGTCGCCCTGCTCTACGCGCCGCCCGCCCTGTGCACGGCCGCTCTGCAGCGGTATCCGCGTCTCACGGCCTGCCTCTTCGCCCATGCCCTAAACGACGACCCACCGCCGATAGAGATGCCTTTCTCCGGCCGTCTGTTCTCGGGCACGTCAGAAAAAGTCGTCTTCGCCTGGAATGAACCGGAATATCTCGTGCAGACACCCTTCGCCGAGGGACCGCAGTTCATCTGGCGCTTTCTGCCGCCGCACCGCGTCGCCAAGAACCGCCTCGCGCTCGGCCTACCCGCCCGCCCGCAGTCACCGCCCTTGTGGCAGGTACCCGAGGGCGTCGTCTACGGCTGGACCGGCAGCATCCTCTACCTGCTCGACACGCGGCAGGGGGAAGTTTTCCGCCTGGACGGCTTCGCCGCCGACTGCTGGCGCGCCGCCACCTACGGAAGCACAGCCGCTGCCCTGGCTTACCTGCAAGAAACGTATGCGCAGCACTCCCCGCAGGAACTGCACCTGCGCCTGGCGCACAATCTAGCCCACTTCCGCGAACGCGGCCTGCTGCAGGGGAACGAGCAGCAAGCGTGATCCAGCCCATAGAGCGCGCGCTCTTTGTCGGATCAAAAAACCGGCCGCCAAGGGCGGCCGGTGTCACGCATCCGCGATCGGTCTATGCGCGCTACTCCATGGGCAGGCCGGCCATAGACCAGGCAATCATGCCCCCTCTGAAATTCTTTATCTTGCTGAAGCCCATGCCCTGCAGCTGCTGGCAGGCTACCATGCTGCGGTTGCCGGAACGGCAGACAACGACGATCTCTTCATCCTGCGGCAGTTCGCCGGCATGCCGCATCAAATCCTGCAGCGGCAGCAAGCGCGCCCCGGCGATATGGCCGTCATGATCAAATTCAAACGCCGAACGCACATCGACGAGGATCGGCGGATCCCCTTCCTTCAATAGGGCGTCCAACTCGTTGGCGTTGATTCCCGCCACGTCCGGCCCTGATCCAAACAACGAACTAAAGAGTCCCATCGCTCACCCTCCCCCTCGCTTAAGTCGTGAAACGCGCCAGGACGTCCTCTTCTTTCATAATCAAGAAGGTTACGCCGTCTACCTCGATCTCCGTGCCCGTGTACTTGGGGAACAGAACGCGGTCGCCCACCGCCAGGCCGCTGGTCATTTCTTCTTCATCGCCAATCGCCTCAATCGTGCCCTGCTGCGGTTTTTCCTTAGCAGTTTCGGGCAGGATGATGCCGCTGGCTGTTTGCGTTTCTTTCTCCTGAGGGCGGATCAAGACGCGCGCGCCCAATGGTTCAATACTCATGCTAATCACCTCTCTTAGATTCACGTTCTCAGATTGCTTTCTTGAGCCTGGCCCACCACGGGCCCCCTATAATCTTACCCGCAAAGAGCATGCTTCGCACGCCATTTCACGTGATCAAACTCAATTCTTATACGCGCCCGCCGCGCTGCGCCGCGTGCGGCAGATGCTTGCCCGACAGCGGCGGTCAGCTTAGAAAGCGATCAGCAGATGTTGACACATTTTGTCTATGACCGAAAATCAAAGAGGCGCGATGCGCTGCCATTTCAGAGGAGAACTATCTATCATGAACAAACGTAATTTTTGGCTGCTTTCCGCGGCATTGACGCTCATCCTACTGCTCGCCGCCTGTGGCGGCGCGGCCCCGGCGGCCCCAGTGGCCGAAGCGCCGGCCGCCGCCGCAGTCTCAGAGATCTCGCTAGAGACGCTGCCGCAGAATATCGACGTGGATACCGTCTATGAGATTCAAAACGATCCCGATGTCTATCTTCTCGATGTGCGCGAGCAGGAAGAGTACGACGAGAAGCACATCCCCGGCATAAACCTGCTGCCCATGAGCACAATCGAAAGCCGGCTTGATGAAATCCCCACGGACAAGACGGTCGTCGTCACCTGCCGCAGCGGCAATCGCAGCGATCAGGTGACGCAGTTCCTGCGCGCCAACGGCTTCGACAACGCGCACAACATGACCGGCGGCATCAATGAATGGGAAGCGGCCGGCTATCCCGTCGAGCGCTAATCAATCCCAGACCGGCAGCCCGCTGGGCACCGTTTCCGGCACCAGATAGCTCAAATCCACGGCCGACGGCGACGTTTGCGCGTGCAGGAAGGCCATGATCCGCGCCAGTTCCTCATCGCTCAAGGCGCGCCGGCCCTGAATCAACGGGTCCAGCGTGCTCAGCACCTGCGTGATTACATCCGGTTCATTGCGCAGCGATTCGCGAACGGCAGACGGCAGATGATCGGCCGCATAGCGGCCCAAGCTTTCCGTCGGGTTCAAATGGTGCTCCAGCACGTCCGCCAGGCGCGTGTAGGCGCCGTTGTGCAGCCAGGGGCCGGTGATGGCCACATTGCGCAGCGGGGGCGTGCGAAAAGCAAACTTGTCCTGCGGCTCCCCCGTTTCCAGGTAACGGCCGTAATCGAGACCTGACGCATCTTTGCCGGGTCCCAGCTGCGGGGCGGCGATATTGTGATAGCGCTGGTCGGTCAACAAGACGCCGCTGTGGCAGCTTCCACAGCCCGCATCGCCGTAGAAAAGCAGCGCGCCCGCCTTCGCTTCATCAGAGAGCGCCGATTTGTCGCCGGCAAGATAGCGATCCCAGGGGCTGTCGTCGAAGGAGAAAGCGTCAATCTCATAGGCCGCGATCGCATTGGCTGCGTGCTGGAATCCGAATTCACCCAGAGTCGTCTGCGGGTAGGCGGCCGCGAACAGGTCGCGGTACTCAGGGATGGCGAGAAGGCGATCCATCAACGCCTCCCAAATGGCGTCGAGATCGTCGTCCTCCACAAGCGCGACCTCATTCAACTCCATGCCCTCATCTTCACTCACAACGACCAGCGGCTCACCATCCAGGACGTGAGCCACGGCGGGCTCTTTGTCATAGGGGCGGCAGAGATCGCCCGCCGTACCGCGCATCTCTGCGCGCGACGTCACCGGAAACATCGCCTGCACCGCCAAAGAGTTGTCCAGTCCGGCCGGCAGCTTGTCTCCGGCCGGCGAGCCAAAATAATCAAACTCCTCAACCACGCGGCCGTCCCAGAACATGGTCGTCCACTGCGGCGCGCCGCGGTTAAAAATCTCCGGCGCGTTGCGCGGCACCAGTTCACGTCCCACGCCGATCTTGCGCGCCGTGCCCAGCCCCTTTGCGCCCGTGCCGAAAGGCAGCGGCAGGCCATCCCCACCATGGAGGAGCGGGTGGTGGCAGGTGGCGCAGGAAATATCCCGGTTGCCGCTGATCTCTTTGTCGAAGAAGAGCGCCTCGCCAAGGGCGACTTTGCCCGCCTCCTGCTCCGGCCCCAAGTCGATGGGCTGTAGGCCGTGCTGGAGGATGACGGCCTGCAAACTGCTGTCCAAGGCCGCGCCCGCCGGCGGAGCGGAGACGGGCAGGAGTGTTTCCTCCGGATCGCCGGCGGGCTGCGCCGGCGAGGGAATGCCCGCCGTCGTGGGCAGCGCATCGGAAACACCCGGCAGCGCGGGCGCAATCGCCTGCGCATCCCGCTCAACCACGGCCGCCGTTTCCGTTCCCCCGGTCGAGCCGCCTACCTCACCCCGGTAGCGGAAGAAGAGCGCGCCCAGGGCACTCACGGCGACAACGACAACAGCCAGGGCGCCAATCGCCATATAAGTAACCACGGTCTTGTTCATCACGCTGCTGACCTCCTCAGGACACAAACCGGCGTACGCAAGTTCGCGAGAGCAGCACGCCTTCTGTAGGCGAGCTTACACAACAGTATAGCATCCCGCGCAAGAGAAATGTCCGCTTTTTTACGTCTTTTCTACGCCGCCGGATGCGGCGTGATCCGCTTGCGCGGCGGCCGATCAGCTCACCTCGCGTGCCGCGGCGAAGGACAATTCGCTAAAGCTGGGGTACGCCGCGAAGAGCGCGGCCAGATCAGAAAGATGCGCCTCCATCTTCAGGGCCACGGCCACGGGGGCAGCGGCGTCCGCCGCGTGCGCACCCACGGCCACCGCGCCGCGCACACGGCCGTCTTCTTCATAATAGAGATCGAGAAAGCCCTTGCTCTCTTCGCCCAGGAAGGACTTGAGGCTCTTTTCATAGGAAACACGCGTAACCGCCAGCTCCCCCGCGTCCGCCAGATCACCAACCTGCGCCACTTGCGGCACCGTGTAAACAGGCTGAACGAGCATTTCCTGCTCAAACGGATTCACCGCCACGCCGGCGATATGGCGTGCCGCCACCCGCCCCTGGGCCATCGCCTTATTCGCCGTCATCACACCGCCGCCGGCGTCGCCCACCACGTAGACGCCGGGCGCCTCCGTACGTCCAAAGCGGTCCACCGCGGTTCCGCCGGCCTCGACACCCGCCGCCCAAAGGTTCATGTTCTCCAGATCAGGCCTTCGTCCAACGGCCACGAAAGCCATCTCGGCTTCAAGACGCGATCCGTCCGTGAGCACGGCCGTCACCTTCTCCTCTTCCCGCTCCAGGGCGTCTACCATCCGCCCGCGCACGATCTGCACCCCCTGGCCCGCCAGCGCTGCCCCCAACGCCTCCCCCGCGTTGGCCTGGAATCCCGGCAGAATACCGTATTGGTCGACGATCCAGGTCACCTTGACGCCCAGCGCATTAAACAGGTAAGCCGCCTCACAGCCCGTCGCCCCGGCGCCGACAACCAGCATGGTCGCCGGCAGCGTCTGCAAATGGCTCAAGAAGCGCGGCGCCAAAACACGCCTGCCGTCCGGCTTCAACCCCGGCGGGAAAACGGGCACGGATCCTGTGGCCACGATCACGGGCAGGTCGTTGAACGTTCCCGTTCGTTCCCCCGCCTGATCCAGCACGGCGATTTCGCCGGTCGTGGTGAAAACCGCCGTTCCCTGCTGCACCTTCACTCCCAAGACCTCCAGCGAGGCGCGTTCCCGCCCGTTCCATTCCGCTTTCACGGCGGCCACCCGGGCCACGATATCCTCCGCTGCGACCACGGATGAACGCGCTTGCGCTTCTTCAGCGGCGGCCAGCCAAACCTTGCTGGGCAGCAAACTGTGCCACCCCGCGCGCCCGCCGACAGGGCCATCGCTGACCATCGTCACCTGCAAACCCAACCGCGCCGCCTCGCGCGCCGCCTCAATCCCCGCCGGCCCGCCGCCAATCACCAGAACATTCTTTTTCACAATCTTATTCCTCCACTAGAATCAACGCCGCATTATAGCGCAGATGGCGCGCGCCGGTCAGGCTCAAGCGATCGGCGATTGTTGATCAATGCCCATTCCGCAATCCAAATCCCAAATCCCAAAATTCCCGCTATAATCCCCTCATGCCTCTCCTCTCCGACAATGAACGGCAGCGCATCATGCTCGACCTGGCGCTCGCATTACAGCACGCCGTCGATCTCGACTCGGTGCTCGCCCATCTCCTCTCCACGATCACGGGCGCTTTCGAGCTTCCCGGCGCCGTCGTCGCCCTTGTGGACGGGCGCGCGGGGCTGCTGCACGGCTGGATGGGCCAGAACAGAGGGCAGGAAACGGCCGTCCTCTTGAAGCGCCCTCCCCTGTCACTGGGCGACAAGCAGCATCCCCTGGTCGGCGCGCTCAACGGGCGCGGGACAGCGCGCGTCGCTCCCTTTGCGGAGTTCGGCATGGTCGATTGTCTCATACTGCCCATGCGTTGGGGCGCGACGCCGATCGGCATCCTGCTCGTGGAACTGGACGGGCAGCCGCGCGACATGGAAGAGTGCGCGACGCTGGAGGACATTGCCGGCCACGCCGCCGTAAGCATCGGCATGATGCAAACAAGGCACCGCCGCGCCACAGAAAGCGCCGTGCAAGAGGAACGCACCCGCCTCGCCCTCGATCTGCACGATACCGTCTCCCAGTCGCTCTTCGGGCTCGTCTTCGCCTTGCAGGCCTGTTTGCGCACGCTGCCCGACGATCCGCAGGCGATCAAGCCGGAACTCGAATGGGCGCTGAAAACGGCCGAAGAGGCGAGGCGCACGATCCGTGAGACAGTCAGCGACTTGTGGCCGGCCGAGCTCTCGGCGGCGCAGTTTGAAGCGGATCTGCGCAGCTATGCCGGCGACGTCCTGCAGGCGGCGGAACTGGACATCACCTTCGACATCCGTGGTGACTTCGGCGCCCTATCCCCGCCCGTGCGCCGCAGCATCTACCGCATTTCCCAGGAAGCGCTGGCCAATGTCATCCATCACGCCGGCGCGCGCGAGTCGCGCATTTGCCTCGACATCGCCGATGGCCGCGCCATCTTCATCGTGCGCGACAACGGCCGCGGCTTCGAGCCGCAGGTCATCCTCACCCAGGCCTACAGCGACGATCATTTCGGCCTGCGCGGCATGCAGCAGCGCGCCGCCGCCCTCGGCGGAACCTGCCGCATCTACAGCCAGCCCGATGCCGGCACCTCCATCGTCCTCGACATCCCCGCCAACTTGCAGGCGCACCATGAGCAGTGAACAGTCGCAGGGGAAAAGTGAACAGTTTCCCGTTTCCACTTCCCCGCTATAATCCCCTGCATGCCCATCCGCATCCTCATCTGCGATGATCATGAAGTCGTGCGCCATGGTCTGGCGCTTGTGCTCGACAAAGAAGCGGACTTCGCGATCATCGGTGAAGCCAAAGACGGCCGTGAGGCCGTGGCTATGGCCATTGAGCTGCAGCCCGACGTCGTCCTGCTGGATTGGAAAATGCCCGGCCTGGACGGTCTCAGCGCTGCCCGCCAGATCCGGCGCCACGTGGCGCCGGCGCGCCGCCTGATGCTCTCCGCCGCGCCGCTCGAATCCGCCGTCCTAGACAGCTTGGAAGAGGACGTCAACGGCTTCGTTTCCAAGGACATCAGTCCCGGCGATCTCGCCCACGCCATACGCGTTGTCGCCTCCGGCCATTCCTATCTAGGCCCGGAGATTACGCGCGCGCTGCTCGATCGCAGCCGCGACAGGCTGCCGGCCGCCGGCGAACGGCCGTCCCTCTCCCGCCGCGAAGAGGAAGTCCTGCAGCTGATGGCCGAACCCCTGACCTACAGGCAGATTGGCGAGCAGCTGCACATCGGCGAAGAGACGGTGCGCACCTATGTAAAACGCATCCTCGGCAAGCTCGAACAGCCTAACCGCACGCAGGCCGTGATCGCCGCCCTGCGCCTGGGGCTGATCACGCTTGACTAGCCCTGCTGCGGCGCGCGCAAAGGCTTAGAAAACGAAAACAAGCATGCCCGCCGCATCGCTATCGCGTACAATAAGCGGCGTGTTGATTTGTCACCCCAAGCAAACTTAAGGAGAACAACATGACAAGCAAAGACAGTTTCACCGCTGAAGAGTGGGCCCAGCTGGAAGCCGCGCCCGTTTACGCCGGCATGGCCATCATCGCCGGCGATCCCGCCGTAACCAGCATCTTCAAAGAATCGGCCGCGCTGGCCAAGGCGATGGTCCAGAATCCTGTGCCCGCCGGCGCCGAAGATCTCGTCGGCGGCATCGTCGCCGAGCTTCAGGCCAAGGCCGACAACAAAGAGAAGTTTGAGGAACCGCAGATCGAAACCAAGGATCCCGATGAGATGCTGGCGATCATGTATGATTACGTGGCCGGCGCAGCCGACATCGTCGACGCCAAGGCGTCAGCCGCGGAAGCGCAGGGCTACAAAGAGTGGGTGCTCAGCGTGGCCCAATCCGTCGCCGAAGCAGGCCGCGAAGGCGGCTTCCTGGGCATTGGTTCGGTACGCGTGAGTGAGCAGGAAAAAATCGTCCTCGAAAACCTGAACAAGACGCTCGGCCTCGCTTAGCGCCGCAGGAGGCCGCAGCGGTTTGCGCCCTTTGCCGGCCGCCCTATTTCGAAGCCAGACGGGTCCAGGCTGCGTCCGACGCAAGGCTGGACCCGTTGCCGGGCATCCTGGCCCTTCACAGCGCGGCCAATATGGCTCAGGCGCGGTCCAGGAGCTAATTCTTTAATAAAACCCTATTGACAATTCCGTCGCAGCTTACTATCGTTAACCTGTCGGAACAAACAGATGTACGAAGATTTCCAACCAGCCCCTCTAGAGTTGCGCGCTAAGCTGCTGACCGCCTTCATAGTCGGTCTGCTGCTGCTTCTTGGCCGCGACAGCCTTCCCGCCTTATTTGTCCTCGCCTCCCTCATCCTGATCGCCGCCGCCGTCGTCGGCATTCGCGGCTACCGCATCACCGAGGAGGAGCTGCAGGTCAAGCACATCGGTTGGTCACAATATTGGGCGCTGCGCGATCTGCGCGACATCACCGTGCGTCCCGGCGTGCTCAGCGGCTCCATGCGCACGATGGGCATTGGTGGTTTCTTCGGCTATATCGGCCGTTTCCGCAGCAGTCTGCTCGGCGACTACCAGGCCTACGTCACCGACGGCTCCCGCGCCGTTGTCCTGCGCTTCAAAGAGGGCACCGTCGTCATCTCCCCCAACGATCCCGCCGCCTTCGTCAGCAAAGTCTACCAATACCGCGCCTAGCTTCTGGGCTTCAGTCGCCAATTTTCGGTAACAGGTCGCCGGCCACCCCACTGTCTACTGCCCGCCGCCCGCCGCCCTATCCCCCCAAAGGGGGACAAATCTTCCCCCGCACGGGTGATTTTCCCTCGTCAATTTTTCTCCTATAATCCAATCTAACCTGCTGGATGACTCCGTTTTTACCGGCGCTAGAACGAGCGGCAAGGAAAGACTCTTGGTCAGCGACCTCAAGCACACGCATATAGACCTCGATCTGCGCGAACTGCGCTGTCCCCATCTACTTATCGCCACAATCAAAGCCGTCGAAAAATTGGACGCGGATCAGGTCATCCGCATCGCGGCCGCCGATCTCAATGCCCCTTCCAGCATCGGCTCCTGGACACGCCAGAGCGGCAACGAGCTGCTGGACATGTACCAGGAAGATGAGGCTTTCTACTTCCTCATCAAACGCCAACCCGCTTATTCCCCGATCACGCCGGAGGCGGAACGCTGACCGGCCAATAGGCAGATCTGAAGAAAGCTATGGAACAACTCTCTGAAAACAGGATGAATTACGGATTTGTCATCGACAATCGCAAGTGCATTGGCTGCCACGCCTGTTCGACCGCCTGCAAGAGCGAGAACGAAGTGCCCCTGGGCGTATACCGCACCTGGGTCAAGTATGTGGAGACCGGCGCTATCCCGACGCCCGCCGCCATTTCCAGGTCACGCGCTGCAATCACTGCGCCAATCCCGCCCTGCGTGCGCATCTGCCCCACCGAGGCGATGTTCCAGCGCGCCGACGGCATCGTCGAATTCGACAACAATGTTTGCATCGGCTGCAAAGCGTGCATGCAGGCCTGCCCCTACGATGCCATCCACATCGATCCCAACACCAACACCGCCGCCAAGTGCAACTACTGCGCCCATCGCACTGGAGTTCGGCCTGGAACCGGCCTGCGTCGTCGTCTGCCCCGAACAAGCGATCATCGCCGGGGACATGAACGACCCGCATTCCGAAATCAGCCACCTGCTCTGCCGCAGCAGGATGTCACCGTGCGCAAGCCGGAACAGGGTACGGCGCCCAAGCTGTTCTACATTGACGGCAACGATGTCTCCCTGCATCCCACGGCCACGGAACGGACGCCGCGAAACATTCATGTGGGCGGACGTCGTTCCGCTGCACGGCGGCAACGGCCACGGCAGCAATGGCCACACGGCCGAACCCGTGCCGCCGGCGACCAAACGAACGCAGCAGCCTCTGGGCCTCAGCCGAGGGCCACGATACGCGTGCCGCAAACGCAGGGGCAGCCGGCCGGACGGGCCGATTCAGTTTGGCGGCCGGGTGGCCGAACACATGGTGCAGGTCGCCTACAACGCCCAGCACAAGATTCCCTGGCACTGGCCCGTGCCCGCCTATCTGGTCACCAAGGGCATCGCCTCCGGCATGTTCATGCTCATGGCCCTCGGCTGGGGCCTGGGCCTGGTTCTCCTTTGACGGCCTGACGGCCATCGTCGGCGGCTTCCTCGTTTTGCTCTTTCAGCGGCCACGACCGGGCTGCTCGTTTACGACCTGGAACGGCCGGAGCGTTTCCTCTACATTCTTATGCGGCCGCAGTGGAAAAGCTGGCTGGCCCGCGGCGCCGTTCTGCTGATCGGCTTTACGGTCATTGCCGGCCTCTAGTGGCTGTTTGAAATCGGCGCCTACATCTACGACTACGACAGCGTTGCGCGCGAGATACTCCTCTGGTTGGGGCTGCCCTTTGCGCTCGGTGTGGCCATTTACACCGCCTATCTGTTCGCCCAGGCGGAAGGGCGTGATCTGTGGCAAAGTCCACTGCTGCCCTTCCATCTGGTCGTCCAGGCGTTTCTGGCCGGCAGCGGCATGCTCATGATAGTCGCTCTGTTCACGCCGATGCCGGCAGATATGCGCCAGGGCGTCGATGATCATCTTTGTCGCTGCCCTGATCGTTAATCTCTTCATCACCCTGGTCGGCGAATTCGGCATCCCCCATCGCCAGCGAAGTGGCCGCCACGCGCCGCGCACGAAATCAGCCACGGCCGCTACCGCAACCATTTCTGGTGGGGCAGCGATCGGTCTCGGCCACGTCGTGCCGCTGGTCCTGCTGGTCCTGGCCTTCACCATCGGCGACGCGGGCCTGCTTCCGGCAGTCGCCGGCGTGGCCGCAATCGTCGGCCTGTACCTGTATGAATACGTCTTCGTCATGGCCCCGCAGGATATTCCGAACAGTTAATGGTCGAATGATCTAAGAGCTAACAGCGGACCGCTGAAAGCCAAACAGCAGGGAACTATGACCCAAGAAAACCCAAGAAGCATCAGCCACATCCTCAAGACCATGCTCCGTCCCGGCGTGAGCGACCCGCCCTTTCCCGCCCATGCGCAGGGAGAAACGAATGCCGCCGGGCAGGCGCTGCCCCAGTTCGCGGAGATCGACGTCACCGATATCGAACTGATCACCGTGGAACAGGAAGACGGCCGTCTTTCCAAATACCCGCCGCCTGAACATTGGGACGACTGGGTCGAGTGGGACGGCAAAGCGTGGCCCAAGAAAGTGGCCCGCCGCTACACGCTCGTGCCCACCGTCTGCTTCAACTGCGAAAGCGCCTGCGGCCTGCTCGCCTACGTGGACAAGACCAGCCTGGAGATCAAGAAATTTGAGGGCAACCCCGCCCATCCCGGCAGCCGCGGCCGCAACTGCGCCAAAGGCCCGGCCACCCACAACCAGATTTACGATCCGGAGCGCATCCTCTACCCGCTCAAGCGCGTCGGCGAACGGGGCGAAGGCAAATGGAAGCGCATCACCTGGGACGAAGCGCTGGAGGAAATCGGCGCCAAGATGCGCGCCAGCCGCGCTCAAGCGGCGCGACGGCATCATGTACCATGTCGGCCGTCCCGGCGAAGACGGCTACACCAACCGCGCCATCCAAGCCTGGGGCGTGGACGGCCACAACAGCCACACCAACATCTGCTCCAGCGGCGCGCGCCTGGGCTACTTCATCTGGGGCGCCTTTGACCGGCCCAGCCCCGACCACGCCAACGCGCGCACCATTTTGCTCATCTCCAGCCACCTGGAAACGGGCCACTACTTCAACCCCCACGCCCAGCGCATCATCGAAGGCAAGATGAAAGGGGCCAAGCTGATCACCTTTGACCCGCGCCTGAGCAACACCGCCAGCATGAGCGACGTCTGGCTGCCCACCTGGCCCGGCAGCGAAGCGACCGTCCTGCTGGCCATCGCCAACTACCTGATCCAGAACGATCTCTATGACAAGGAGTTCGTGCGCCGCTGGGTGAACTGGGAGGACACGCTGCAGGCGGTGCGCGACGGCAAACTGCAGCCTTTTTCGCAGGCGCTGCGTGAAGAGATCGAACAGGAACCCTTCACCTTTGACCTATTTGACCGCTTGCTCAAAGACCTCTACGCCGATTACACCTTTGAACGCGCCGCCGAAGAGGCACAGGTGCCCATCGAGCGCATGCGCGAAGCGGCCGAATACGTGGCCAACTGCGAAGGCAAACTGGCCACGCACACCTGGCGCAGCGCCAGCATCGGCAATCTGGGCGGCTGGCAGGTCGCGCGCGCGCTCTTCTTCCTCAACGTCCTCACCGGCAGCGTAGGCACGCCCGGCGGCACCTCGGCCAACAGCTGGAACAAGTTTGTGCCCAAGCCGTTACGATTCGCCGCCCGCCCGGCAACGCCTGGAACGAGCTGCAGCTGCCGCACGAATGGCCCTTCGCCTTCTTTGAGATGAGCTTCCTCCTGCCCCATTTCCTGGAGGAAGGGCGCGGCGAAATCGATGTCTACTTCACCCGCGTCTACAACCCGATGTGGATCAATCCCGACGGCTTCATGTGGCTGAAAGCGCTGCAAGACGAAGAGAAGATGAAGTGCCACGTCGCCCTCACGCCCACCTGGAACGAGTCGGCCTGGTTTGCCGACTACGTGCTGCCCATGGGCCACGCCGGCGAACGGCACGACTTGATGAGCCAGGAAACGCACGCCGGGCAGTGGATCGCCTTCCGCCAGCCGGTGCGCCGCGTGGCCATGGAGCGCACTGGGGCGCCCGGTGGAATTCACCTACGAAGCCAATCCCGGCGAAGTGTGGGAAGAAAACGAATGGTGGATTCAGCTTTCGGCGCGCATGGACCCGGACGGCGAACTTGGCATTCGCCAATATTTTGAAAGCCCCTACCGCCCCGGCGAGATCATCACCGTCGACGAGTATTACCGATGGATCTTTGAAAACAGCGTCCCCGGCCTGCCCGAAGCGGCGCAGGCGAAGGGTTGACGCCGCTGGCCTACATGCGCAAATATGGCGCGTTTGAAGTCACGGCAAGACAATTACACCCCCTACGAGAATCCGGTGAGCGACCGAGAAAAGCTGGAAGTCGGACGGCCATGACCGCGTCCTGCGCGACGGCAAAGCGGTCGGCGTCGGCGTGATGGTCGACGGCGAAGCCAAAGCCGGCCTGGGCACGCCCAGCCGCAAACTCGAATTCTTCAGCCCCACCCTCTACGAATGGGGCTGGCCAGAGCGCGAATACACCATTCCCTGGCCGCTCAAGAGCCACGTCCATCCCGACAACATCGACCTCGGCAAAGGCGGAAATGCTGCTGCTGCCCAACTTCCGCCTGCCCACGCTGATCCACACCCGCAGCGCCAACGCTAAATGGTTATACGAAATCAGCCACAAGAACCCGGTCTGGATGCACCCCATCGACGCGAAGCGCCTGGGCGTGGAAACCGGCGACCTGATTCGCGTGGAAACGGAAATCGGCTATTTCGTCGACAAAGTGTGGGTGACGGAAGGCATCAAGCCCGGCGTCATCGCCATGAGCCACCATCTGGGCCGCTGGCGGCTGCAGGACGATGTGGGCGTCAATCCCGGCATGTCCAATCTGGCCACGCTGGAAGACGACGGTCAGGGCGGGCACAAGCTGAACATCCTCAGCGGCGCCAGGGCCTGGGAGACATTCGACCCCGACACCAGCCGCATCTGGTGGGAAGAAGTCGGCGTGCACCAGAACTTGACCCACGCCGTGCACCCCGATCCCGTCAGCGGCGCGCACTGCTGGCTGCAAAAGGCGGTCAATGTGCGCAAGGCGGCGCCCGGCGAGAAGTTCGGCGATGTCTGGGTGGACACAGCGCGATCTATGGCAGGTTTACCAGGAATGGGTGGGCATGACGCGCAGCGCCGTCGATCACAGCCCCGACGGCTTGCGACGGCCGTTCTGGCTGAAGCGCCCGCTCAAACCGGTCAAAGAAGCGTACAAGCTGCCGGAGAAGCCGTTTGGCCGAGGCCAAACAGAAGATCGCGTGGCAGCCGATTAAGCCAACAACTGATTGGTGAATCGCTGAATCAGTGAATGAATAACAAGATGACCCGCCCGATACACCCTTATTCATTCAACCATTCTATACTGGATATCAATTCATGTTCCGGAGGTACTTATGTGGTTTGAAACATTGATTAGAGAAGAGACCGGCTGCGCGGCCTACATGATTGGCTGCCAGGGCACCGGCCAATGCGCCGTGTTTGATCCCGTGTGGGACATCCAGCCCTATCTGGAAATGGCCAAAGAGAAGGAGTCCACGATTCGCTATGTCATCGATTCGCACAGCCACGCCGACCACGTCTCCGGCGCGCGCTGGCTGGCCGAGGTCACCGGCGCGGAGCTGGTTATGCCCGAACTGGCCGAAATCACGTACGCGGCCACCCGCGTCAAGCAGGGCGACGAAATCCGCATGGGCGGCGTGGGCATGGAGTTCGTGCATGTGCCCGGCCACCGCCCGGAACAGATCAACCTGCTCGTGTACGATTACCCGCGCGGCGACGAACCCTGGTTTATCCTCACGGCCGATTTCGTGCTCGTCGGCGATGTCGCCCGCCCTGACCTGGCCCAGGCCGGCGAAGAGGGCGCGCCCGTGCTTTTCGACACCTCCATTCCCCGCTTTCTTGACCTACCCGATCACGTTGAGGTTTATCCCGGCCACCTCGCCGGGTCCACCTGAGGACGCGTCACAAGTGGCAAGGTTGCCACTACGGTAGGGTACGAACGAAGATACAACGACGCGCTCAACTTCACCGACCGCGACGATTTCACGGACTACATGCAAGAGGAGCAGCCGGTGAAGCCGGCCAATATCGCCAACATCGTGGCCACCAACCAGGGTCTGCTGCCCTTGACCATGCAGATCCCCGTGGCGCGCCCCCTCTCCGCGGCGCGCGTCGAGGAGCTGGCGCGCGATGGGCATGTCGTCGTTGACACGCGCTCCTCAGCCGAATTTGGCGTCGGCCACATACCCGGCGCCTATCACGCCCACCTCTCCAGCCCTGAATTTGAGCAGCGCGTCGGTTGGGTCACCCCGCTGGATACGCCCATCATCCTCGTCACCAACAGCGAGGAAGAGGCGCAGCGCGCCATCTATAACATGGCCTTCATCGCCCTGGACACGCGCGTCACCGGTTATCTCGACGGCGGCATGGACGCCTGGATGGGCGCCGGCAAAGCGCTGCAAACACTGCCGCAAATGACCGTCTTTGCCCTCGCCGACCGCCTCTCCGGCAACGGCCTGCAGGTCTTGGATGTGCGCGAAGATGACGAATATGACGAAGGCCACATCGACGGCGCGCTCAATCTCAGCTTCAAGCGCATCCCCGCGCAGTTTGACGCGCTGGCCCTGGACCCCGCCCTGCCCACCGCCTTAACCTGCGCCACGGGCAAACGCTCCAGCACGGCCGCCAGCCTCCTCCTGCGCCAGGGTTTCAGCGAACTCTATAATGTCACCGGCGGTATGACGGCGTGGGAGAGCGCCGGCCTGGACACCGTCTTCTAGTCTCGGAGAACAAGCAGAAACGGCCAAGATCGCGGCCCCGTGGAGGCGGCGCTCTTGGCCGTTTGCGCGGCGCCCGGTAGGCAGCGCCCCAGACGGCGCCCTTCCACCCTGCAGCACGCCGGCGAATCACGTGCAGCAAATCTTTAATAATTTTGCCTTGCCAATATTATGTTATAAAATTATTTGCAGATTTAACAAACACGAATGCCTTAAGAGGCAGCCGTGTTTGTCGGCGAAGACCCTGACCGCTGGCAGCGGCCCGCTGGCAGCTAGAATGAAGGAGAAGACCTATGTTGGACGTAATCATGCAGCCCTGGCCCTGGTGGATTGTCGGCCCCTTGATCGGCCTGATGGTGCCCGCCCTGGCCATTTTGGCCGGCAAGAGTTTCGGCATCTCCGGCAGTTTTCGCGACATCAACGCCATCTGCGCGCCGCGCACCACGCTCCCCTATCTTAAGCACAACTGGCGGCAGAATTTGTGGAAGGTCTTTCTGGCCGCCGGCGTCGTCATCGGCGGCTTCGTCGGCAATTATCTGCTCTCCTACGAGCCGGTGCCTTTCCTGCCCGAGCTCTACTACAGCTGGAAAGGGGTGCTCATGCTCGCCGCGGGCGGCATCCTCGTCGGCTTCGGCACGCGCTACGCCAACGGCTGCACCTCCGGGCACACCATCCTTGGCGTGTCCAATTTGCAGCTCTCCAGCCTCATCGCCAGCATCTGCTTCTTCATCGGCGGTTTGATCATGACCTGGCTGATCATGCCCCTGCTCATCTAAGGCGATAGTACCAAAGGAATAAAGAACGATGCAGCATCAAGAATCCTTAACCCCACCCGTCGCCCAAGAAACCAGCAGCACGGCCGTTAACATCCGCGTCCTCATTATGGGTATTTTTTTTGGCACCGTGCTGGTCAAGGGTCAGGTCGTCTCCTGGTTCGAGATCCAGAAGATGTTCCGCTTCGAGAGCTTTCACATGTACGGCGTCATCGGCTCAGCCATCGCCGTCGGCGCCATCTCTATCTTCCTCATGAAGCGCATGCAAGCCAGCACGATCGATGGCGAAAAGGTGATCATCAAGTCCAAAAAACTGAATAAAGGCACCATCATCGGCGGCATCCTCTTCGGTCTCGGCTGGGCCGTCACCGGCGCCTGCCCCGCGCCCATCTATGCCCAGTTGGGCAGCGGCGCCTGGCTGGCCATCGTCACCCTTCTCGCCGCCCTCACCGGTTCCTACTTCTACGCCCTCCTGCAGCCGAAACTGCCTGTGTAGTGACCTGTGGGCAAGCGGTCAATGGCCCGTGAACGGTCCGGACTGGCGCTGATGACTGATAACGGACAACTGCTGGCTGCTGACTCCTTACTGGCAATATGACTCCCCTCGACCTGGCCATCGCCCGTGGGCGCGCCTACCAGCTCTTTAGCCGGCTCTACTTGGAAGGCCTCACGCCCGATCTGCACGCCCAGCTGCAAATCATTCCCGATCTTTACAAGCAGGCGGAGCCCTTCGATGTCGATGAGGCGGCGGCGGCGCATTACACGCTCACGGCTGCGGCCGTCTTCCCCTACGAATCCATCTTCCGCGACCCTTCCGGCCTGCTCGGCGGCCCCGTGACCGATGAGCTGACCGCGCTCTACAGCGCGGCCGGTTTCCAAGTCCTTTCTGACAGCGATCATATCGGCCACGAACTCGCCTATCTAGCCCACCTTTCACACGCGCAAGCGGGCGCACTCTCCGCCGCTGATGAAAGCGCGGCCGTGCTCTGGCAGAACCGCCAGCAAGCGTTTCTGGCCGCCCACCTGCTGCCCTGGATGCCCCCCTTCCTCGTCGCTGTCGAACAGGGCGCCGATCGCTTCTACACGCGCCTGGCTCAGCTGACGCTGGAGCTGCTCGCTGAGCACGTCAACCTCACCGGCGCCGCCGCGCAAGCCCTGCCCGCTTCGCCCCCCTTCGCCGCCGCCGAAACCAGCCTCAAAGAGATCGCGCGCTACCTGACCACGCCCCCCTACAGCGGCATCTTCCTCAGCCGGGAGGCCATCGCCGCCCTGGCGCGCCGCCACAAACTGCCGCGCGGTTTCGGCGATCGCGCGCAGATGCTCACCAATCTCCTGCGCACGGCCGGCCAATACGATCTTGCTTTGTCCGTGTTCGCTGATCTGGAAGCGGTTATTAACGCGTGGCAGAGCCGCTATGCCGAGCTGCCGGCCCGCTATCCCGGCAGCAGCGCCTGGGTACGGCCGTGGCACGACCGCACGGCGCAAACGGCCGCAGCCCTGCAAAGCGTCGCCGCGGAAATGAAGACCGTCGCCGAGGCGTCAGGAGACGCCGGCGCGGCGTGACGGATTCATCCGGCATAGTCGCCCAATGACCTGGACACTCCCAACAGGCTAGAAAGACTGCCCCGCCGCCTGCAGCCCAAACAACTCCGCCATGCTGCAGCCTGCGCGCGGCCAGCTCCCACTCTCTTGCAGGCGCGCGATCTCCTCGTGGATGAAATGCTCCCCCTGCCGATCCAGCGCGCGCGATCCCGAGCGCGAATGACACCACTTTTCCAACAGGGCCTGCAGGCTGCATACATAAAGCGTCTGCGGCGCCATCCTGGCCAGCCGCTCATCAAAATCGCGCGCGCCCTGCCTATCGACGCGCGCCTCCAGGCAGGCCAACAGGATTTCTGTTTCCGCCGCCAGCCACATCGGCAGCCCCAACGGCCCATAAAGCGCAAAGATGGGCGCCGCCGAGCGCAGCGCGCAGTGCGTCTGCAGCGCACGCGTTTCGATCTGTAAGTCACCCCCATAAGAAAACGCTTCCACGCGCTTGCCGAGGCGGTCCGTGAGCAGGATGCGTCCCGCACACACGCGATACTGTTTAGCGCGCGACCAAGGGTGCTGCACGGTCAACGCTTCAATACCCCCATGCGCTGCCGGCGCGGGGTACTCGGCGCGCAGCGGGTCAAAATGCTGCCCAGAAGGGCGCGCCGAAAGAAAGACATCCAAACGCGGGTGGCCGGGATGGTGCATCTCCTGCGGGGGATAGAAATGATAGCCGAGGTCCGGCACTTGGCCATGCTCTTCTTGATAGATGTTCATGCCCCCATTGTAGCGGCGCGAATGGCGCCGGGTAAGTGATCTTTGTCATGATCTTGCGCCTCTGCCGCCGGTGAAGACGAATGCCGTCCGGCCCACGCAATCCGCGCAGCAACGGCGCTTGCCTGCGCCGCCAAAGATGCTAGATTAGGCTCTGTGTGGCCTGGGGCCACGCCCATTGGCGTTGACAAGGAGAAGGTAGATGCTATGTTAATCGGCGGCATTGAAGCGGGAGGCACAAAATTCGTCTGCTCAGTCGGCACGGGTCCTCAGGACCTCTGGCCGGAAATACGTTTTCCGACAACCACGCCCGAGGAAACGATGGCCCGCGCCATCGCCTATTTCAAGGATCGCGAAGAACAACTCGGCCGCCTGGAGGCCATCGGCGTCGCCGCCTTCGGTCCCCTCGACCCCGATCCCGCTTCGCCGGCCTACGGCCACATCACGACCACGCCCAAGCCTGGCTGGGCCGGCAGCGACATCGCCGGCGCGCTGAAAGCCCAATTCGATCTGCCCATCGGCTTCGACACAGACGTCAACGGTGCCGCCCTCGCCGAAGGCGCATGGGGCGCCGGGCAGGGCCTGCACACCTTTCTTTATCTGACCATCGGCACGGGCATCGGCGGCGGCGCCGTCGTCAACGACCGTCTGCTGCACGGCCTGATCCACCCGGAAATGGGCCATATCCGCGTCAACCATGACACGGCCCGCGACCCGTACGCGGGCGGCTGTCCCTATCACGGTGACTGCCTGGAAGGGCTGGCCGCCGGCCCGGCCATCGCCAAGAGGTGGGGCAAGAAAGGGCAGGATCTTGACCCCAACCACGCCGCCTGGGAGCTCGAAGCCGACTACCTGGCCCAGGCCCTGCAAACGTTCACCTGCGCCTTCTCGCCGCAGCGCATCATCCTCGGCGGCGGGGTCATGGACGTACCCGGCCTGCTGGACAAGGTGCGTCAGAAGACGGCCGACTATCTGAACGGTTACGTGCAGCATCCCGCCTACACGCAAGAAATCGAGCGCACCATCGTGCCCCCCGCTTTGGGGGACAGGGCGGGCGTCCTCGGCGCCATCGCCCTCGGCCGCCGGGCGATCGCCGCCGGCGGCCGGCTGTAGATGTACGTGAAGAGCAGCGGCCGCAGACAGGCGGCGATCGAAGAGTTCCACGCCGCCCGCCTGCAGGCCAATATTGAACGCATCCGCGCCCAGCTCAGCGGGAAATCGGCCGATCTGCTTTCCTTCGAGGAGGTGCGCCGGCGCATCCACGCCAAGGAGACGGCGCGGCGCGAGCTGAAAGAGATCCCGCTCGACGCCATCATCGGCAGCGTCGGCCGTTACAAAGATTTCACGCGCAGCTTCTTTCCCAAGGTCCACGGCGATCTCGAACGCTGGTCGCGCATCCATGCCCTCACGGGCAGCATGGAGGGGCTGCCGCCCATCGAGGTCTACCAGATCGGCAGCGCCTATTTTGTGCGCGACGGCAACCACCGCGTCTCCGTCGCCCGCAGCCAGCAGTTGGACGTCATCGAAGCGTATGTCACCCAGGTCGACAGCCCCGTGGAGCTGGGCCCCGACACAGACCTGGACGATCTCATCGTCAAAGAGCGCTACGCCCAATTCCTCGAACGCACCCTCCTGGGAGAATCCCATCCGCAGATCGACCTGCGCATGAGCGTCGCGGGCAACTACCGCGTGCTGGAACGCCAGATCGCCATGCACCAATGGTGGGTCAAGGAACACAAGGGCGAGGAGATCACGTTCCCCGAAGCCGCCGCACGCTGGTACCGGCATGTCTATCTGCCGGTCAAGCGCATGATCCACCGCCGCGGGCTGCTGCGCGACTTTCCCGGACGCACGGAAACCGACCTCTATGTCTATATCGATGAGCACAAGCAGGATCTGGCCCGCGAACTGGAGTGGTCGGTAGACAGCGAAACGGCGGCGACGGACCTCTACGAGAGCCGCCGGCAGCAGCCGCTGCAAAGAATCAAGCGCCTCGGGCAGCAGGTGAGCAATGCCGTGACTCAAACACCCGCCGCCGCCGCCAAAGAAGAGCTGTGGGAAGCTTTCTTGACCGATGAGTTGGGGCCCGGTCTTTTTCCGCGTGTCCTCACCGCCTTAAACGGTGCGGAAGACGGCTGGCGGGCCCTCGAACAAGCGATCGTCATCGCCCAACTTGAACAGGGCACCATTTTCGGTCTGCACGTTGTCCCCCGGCATGAAGCGCAAGAAGACGCAGCGGGGGAGCGGCTGGCGCGACGCTTTGCGCGGTGCTGCCGGGAGGCCGGTGTGCCCGCTGAGCTGAGCGTGGCCGCCGGGGAAGTAACGCCCATCATCTGTGACCGTGCGCGCTGGACCGATCTCGTCGTCGTCAGCCTCGCCCACCCGCCCGGCGCACAGCCCATAGAACGTTTCAATTCCAATTTCCGCCGGCTGCTGCGCCACAGCCCGCGGCCCGTCCTCGCCGTTCCCGGCGGCGCCAGGCCGCTCAAGAAGCTGCTCCTTGCCTACGACGGCAGCCCCAAGGCGCATGAGGCGCTGCTCGCCGCCATCTACATGGCCGGGCAGTGGCGGCTGCCCCTGACAGTCGTCACCGTGCACTCTAGACAAGTGACGGATGAAACGGCCGCTGCGGCGCGCGCCGTGCTCGATCAGTATGGCGTGCACGCCCGCTTCGATCCGCGCAGCGGCGAACCGGCGCAGGAAATTCTCAACGCCGCGGCGGAAGAGGATGCCGATCTCATCATCTTGGGCGGCTATGCCCATGGCCCCCTTGTGGAGGTCGTTGTCGAGAGCGTCATCGGCCAGGTCCTGCGCGAAACAGAACGGCCCGTGCTGCTCGTCGACTGGTAAGACAAGAATTGAAAGAGTCGCTATAATGGGCGGCGATTTGGCCAAGCGGCCGGGGGCGCACCGGCCGGCTGGGCGTGAACTGACGGGACACGGCACGAAAATATGGGCTCCAAACAGCATCTTCTGTTCCTCCTACTGCTCCCCTTCCTCCTCGCAGCCTGCGTGACGCGGGAGGAGGAGGCGGTCGCCTCCGCGGAAGCGGCGCAGGCCGTGACCACCGCTGCGCCGACGGATACTGCCGGGCTCGACGCCACGTTGGAGGCGGCCGGCGTCATCGAGACGCGCCAGCCCGTGCCCACCGTTACGCCCGGCGTGATCACGAAGACGGTCGACAACCTCGCCACGCAGGCGCACATCGACGAATTTGAGCTGTTCGGGCTCAGCGGCTCCGACTGGATCAACATCGGCGTTTCGCTGTTGATCGTCCTCCTCAGCTACCTCATCGGCAGCTGGCTGGTCAAGCTGTTAACGAACTACATCACCCCTTTCCTCAAGGCGAAGGCGTCACCGTCGCTGCTCTTCAAAGTCGGCAGCATGCTCAAGTGGACCATTGTCCTCTTCGGCCTGCATCTGGCTACCATCCGCCTCCTATTTCTCAGCGTCGGCGTCAAGGTAGTTCTCACTGACATCTATTTCGTCATCGCGCTTCTGCTGGTCACGCGCGGGCTCTGGTATCTCATCGATCTCGCCAATCTGGAGCTGTCTGAACACCTCAGCGTGAGCGGCCGCGCGCAGGACATGGCCCCCGCGCAGGTGCTCCTCGTGCGCCTCCTGCGCGCCTTGCTGATCTTGATTTCCGCCACGATTCTGCTCTCACACTTCGGCATCAACATGACCGCTTTCGCCGCCCTCCTGGGCATTGGCGGGCTCGCCTTTTCCCTGGCGGCCCGGGACACCATCGAAGACGCCATCGCCGGCGTGATCATTCTCGCCGACCAGCCTTTCCGCGTCGGCGATCGCATTGAAGTTGCCGCCGCCAACACCTGGGGCGACGTCGTTGATATCGGGCTGCGCACGACGCGCATTCGCACGCGCGATAACCGCCTGGTCATCATCCCCAACAGCTTGATCTCCAAGAACGAAATCATCAACTACACCTTTCCCGACCCAACCTATCGCATCGAAACCCATGTCGGCCTTGATTACCACACCGACATTGAAAAGGCGCGCGCGGTGATGATCGCCGCCCTGCAGAAGGTGCCCAGTGTCCTCGAAGATCGTCCCATTGATGTCCTCTACAGCGACATGGGCGATTCGGCGATGATTTTTCGCGTGCGCTGGTGGGTCGAAACCTACGCGGACACACGCCGCGTCACCGACCAGGTGCACACCGCCCTGCAGCACGCGCTGGACGAGGCGGGCATCGTCTCCCCCTTCCCCACGCAGAGCATCTTTGTGCACGGCGAGCCGCCGCTGAAGAAAGACGGCCGGGCCGCGCAGGTAGAATAGATTAGCCGGCTGCTGATCCGTCTTCCCCCATGAAAACGGCCGCATATCGGCTATAATAGGGAGAGGTCGACCGCGAGATCCGGCCCGAATCGACCCCAATGATTAGGCTGCCCAGAAAGCAGCAAGGATTGACCATGAGCGACAAGAAACAAAAAGACGTAATGAGTGATGTGATTAATGATATCGCCTCGGCCGTCGAAGAGCCGCTTGTTGAAGCGGAAACGGTTGCCGGTGTGGTTGAAGTGGCACAGGCGGAAGCGCAGGCAGCCAGGGCGCGAGACGCGGAGACCATCATCATTAAGTTCGATGATGAAATCGAAGCGGCGCGCGCTGTGCGCGTGCTCAATAAGGCGCTGCGCAGGCGGCACGACACCATCTACCAAGGCGCCCTTGTCAGCCGCGAAGAGGACGAGCAGCTGGTCGTTGAGGATTTGCGCGACCTGGGCTTCGCCGACTTGATCACGGGCACCGCCGCCATCGGCTACGATCTCGGGCGGGACAGTTTAAGACTGGCGCGCACCAGCGCCGCCGTCGGCTTTGGCCTCCTCCGCGACAGCGCGCGCCTCTTGCAGCGCACCGCGCTGCGCGCCATGGGCGTGGGCGGATCGACGCTCACCCTGCCCACGCGGCGGGGCCTCGATTCATTCCAGGCCGCCGAAGGGCTAGGCACGGCCGTAATCTTGGAAGAGGGCGAAACGGCCGTCGTCGTCGTCGCCGATCACGAAACGGCCGCGGAGCTCATGACCGACCTCGTGCGCAGCGGCGGCGAAATCGCCTAACAAGGGCGGCTTTGCCAGCTGCCGCACTCCAACGATCGCCAAGCAGCCGGGGCGCGCTCGAAGTTCGGGCCGCGCTCCCTCCTTGGCCGAAAACGACTAAGTTTCCACAAATCTTCGGGCTTGCCGTTTCAGAAGAAACGATGCTATCATAGATCGCGACTTCACAGTCCCCGCGCTTCGTTGAAGCGCGGGATTAATTGTTATTCACTTTGTTGAATATCTTTTGGAGGAAATCATGCAGAAAGAAAGAACTTGGGCCGTCTATGTTTTATTCATATTGGCCATCGTCGCCGGCATCCTGGCATTAATCGATGCCGCGCGCTACATGGGCTGGCTGCCCATCGCCACCCTTGGCGAAATGAGTTTCGCCTTGCCCAGCGCGAGCTGGTTGGGCGCGCTCATGTCCGCCCTCGTCGGCGTGATCTGGTTCGTCGTCGCCAAGTGGATCTGGGACCTCAACGAGTCGGGGCGTCTCTTCGTCCTCGTCATCGCCGTCGTCAACCTGATCGTCCTCGTCCTGGCCATTCTCGGCCAGACGACCTTCTCCGCCGTTGCCCTGCAGATGCTGGTCAATATCGTCGCCCTCGTCCTCGCCCTGCTGCCCAGCACCGAGGCAGCTTTCCGCGGGCCGAACCTGTAGGGAAGCCTGTAAATTGTAAAACAACTTGGCAAGTTGTTACGCACTCAACATACCATGTTGAGTTACAAGAGCGAACGTAGAGCAACTTGCCCAGTTGCTGCGCACTCAACATAGCATGTTGAGTTACAAGAGCGAATGTAGAACAACTTGGCAAGTTGTTACGCACTCAACATAGCATGTTGAGTTACAAGAGTGAAGGATCAAGAGCCAGGTGGAACAAGCCTGGCTCTTTTCTTGATTAACGTCCGCCCCCCACTCCTAAGAATTCCACCGCCAACAGTTCACCTCTGCGACGATTCATAGTATAATCACCCCGTTTGATCAGCGGGTCGCGTCCCGTGAACCACATAACCAACTGGAGGCCAAAATGAGCAATACGATTGTAGGAATCGACTTAGGCACAACCAACTCCGTCGTCGCCGCTTATCAGGGCGGTGACGCATCCGTCATCCCCTCCGCCGAGGGCGGCAACACCGTGCCCTCGGTCGTCGCCTACAACAAGAACGGGGAGCGGCTCGTCGGCCAGGTCGCCAAACGGCAGGCAGTCGTCAACCCCCAAAACACCATCTATTCCATCAAGCGCCTGATGGGCCGCCGCATCGACGACCCGGAAACGCAAAGAACGCAGGAAATGGTGCCTTACACCATCGTCGCCGGGCCCAATGAGGACGCGCGCGTGGAACTGCCCATCGTCAACAAGAATTTCGCCCCGCAGGAAATCTCCGCCCAGATCTTGCAGAAGCTAAAAAGAGATGCGGAGGCCTTCCTCGGGGAAACGATCACCAAGGCCGTGATCACCGTGCCCGCCTATTTCAACGACATGCAGCGCCAGGCGACCAAGGATGCCGGCAAGATCGCCGGTCTGGAAGTCCTGCGCATCATCAATGAGCCGACGGCGGCCGCGCTCGCCTACGGCCTCGACCAGGAAGAAAACCAGACGATCCTCGTCTATGACCTCGGCGGCGGCACGTTCGATGTCTCCGTCCTCGAGGTCGGCGACGGCGTGGTGGAAGTGAAAGCGACCCACGGCGACACCCATCTGGGCGGCGATGACTGGGACGAGCGCATCGTGCAGTGGCTGATCAGCGAGTTCAAGAAGGAGCAGGGCATCGACCTCAGCGGCGATCCCCAATCCCTGCAGCGTCTGCGCGAAGCGGCCGAAAAAGCGAAGATCGAACTCTCGACGTTAAACGAAACGGAAATCAATCTGCCCTTCATCACCGCGGACGCCAACGGCCCCAAGCACTTGCAGATGAAGCTCACGCGCGCCAAGTTTGAGCAGCTCACGGAAGATTTGCTGGAGCGCACGCGCGCCCCCTTCACCCAGGCGCTGCAAGATGCGGGGCTCTCCGCCAGCGAGATCGACGAGGTCGTGCTCGTCGGCGGCTCCACGCGCATGCCCATGGTCCAGGATCTTGTCTACGAATTGACGGGCAAGGCGGCCAACAAGAGCGTCAACCCGGACGAGGTCGTCGCTTTGGGCGCGGCCATCCAGGGCGGCGTGCTCAGCGGCGAGGTCGACGACGTGCTCCTGCTTGACGTGACCCCGCTCAGCCTGGGCCTGGAGACGATGGGCGGCGTGATGACCACGCTCATCCCGCGCAATACAACCATCCCCACGCGCAAGTCGGAGGTCTTCTCCACGGCCGAGGACAACCAGACGGCCGTGGACATCCACGTCCTGCAAGGGGAACGGCCGATGGCCAAAGACAACAAGACGCTGGGCAACTTCCGCCTGGAAGGGATTCCCCCCGCGCCGCGCGGCGTGCCCCAGATCGAGGTCACCTTCGACATAGACGCCAACGGCATCCTGAACGTCACCGCCAAGGACAAGGCGAGCGGCCAGGAACAAAAGATCGAGATCACCGCCTCCACCAATCTCTCCGACAGCGACGTGCAGCGCATGGTGCGCGAAGGCAAGCAGTTCGCGGCCGAGGATCAACGCCTGCGCGAGCTGGCCGAGGCGCGCAACCAGGCCGACCATCTCGTCTATACGACGGAGAAGACGCTGCTCGATCTCGGCCCGCAGGTGCCGGAAGCGGAGCGTGCGCAGATTTCGGCGATGACCCAACAGCTGCGCGAAGCGATGCCCGCGGACGATATCGCCCGCATCCGCAGCCTGAGCGAACAGCTCTCCCAGGCCGCCAACGCCTTAGCCCAGCAGCTGCAGCAGGCGCAGGCACAAGCCCAGGCGGGCCCGGCCCCCGAAGCGCCAAGTGAGGGCGGCGACGACGTCATTGACGGCAGTTTCGAAGAGATTTAGGATACCTTATGCCCCCATCATATTACGACCGCTACGGCCGCGGCCCACGCCGCGGCCCGGGGCGGGAAGAGAGCCAGGTGCTGACCGCCGCCCAGATCGCCAAGATCGAGGCCGCATTTGAAGAACTAAACAAGAAGGCGGCCCATTGGGAGGCGCAGGCCAAGCAGTGGCAGACCACGGCCGCCCAGTCGCAGGAGATCGCCGGCGAATGGCAGGGGCGCGCCAAAGAGCTGGAACGCGCCCTCGCCGAAGCGCAGACGGCGGCCGATGAGGCGCGCCGCCACTGCGCCGAACTGCAGGAAACGGCGGGCAGCGCCCAGGAGAGCTTCGCCGCCTGGGAAGCGAGGGCCGCCGAGTACGCGTCGGAAGCGGAGTTGGCGGAACAGCGCGTCAACGAATTGGAGCAGGCGCTCAAAGAAGTGGAAGAGGGGCACGGCGACGAAGCGCAGCGGCTGAAAGAGATCGAGAGCGATTTTCTGGAAAGCAAGGGACGTCTGGAGCGGCGCTTCGCCATCCAGGCGGAGTCGGAGCGGCGCGGCGTCCTGCGCGACCTGCTGCCCGTCCTCGACAATCTTGATCTCGCCCTCGCCCACCTGACGGACGAGAGCCAGGACGCGCAAAATCTGCGCCAAGGCGTCGAGCTCACCCGCCAATCCTTTCTGAAGATGCTGGCCGGGCACGGTGTTCGCGCCATCGACCCCCTGGGCGAGGAGTTCGATCCCGAGATCCACGAGGCGGTAGGCAGCGTAGCCGTCCCCGGCCGCCCGCCTGGCACCGTGGTCAATGTCGAGCAAAAGGGATATCTGGTTGACGACGACCTGCTCCGCCCGGCCCGCGTGCTCGTCACCCCACTTTAGCTGCTGTGCTCACAACCAGGAGACCGCGCAGGTTTTAGATACAAGTCTGGAAGAATATGGACGTAAAAGATTACTACCAACTACTCGGCGTCAGCAAAACGGCCGCAACCGCGGAAATCAAGAAAGCGTACCGCAAGTTGGCGCGCAAATACCATCCCGACGTCAACCCGGGCGACGCCTCGGCCGAAGAACGCTTCAAGGACATCAACGAAGCGTACGAGGTCCTTTCCGATGCGGACAAGCGCGCCAAATATGACAAGTTCGGCTCGCAGTGGCAGCAGTATGAACGCGCCGGCGGCTCCGCCGATGACTTTGACTGGTCCCAATACGCTTCCGCGGGCGGGCGGCGCGCCTCCCAAGGCGCAGGCGGCTTCGGCGGCGGAGGCTATTCACAAACGATCAGCCCCGAAGAGTTCGAGCAAATCTTCGGGAGCCAGGGCGGCGGCTATTCTGACTTTTTTGAGTCGCTCTTCGGCGGCGGGGGAGGCGCCTCCGGTTTCGGCGGGGACCCGCGCCGGCAGCAGTACCAGGCGCGTCCGCGCAAGGGGCGCGACGCGGAATATGAGCTGGATATCACCCTACAAGAGGCCTTTAACGGCGGCACGCGTTCGCTGCAGTTTGAAGACGGCCGTACAATCGACGCCAAGATCCCGCGCGGCGTACGCAGCGGCTCCCGCGTGCGTCTCAGCGGGCTTGGCGGGGCGGGCGCAGCCGGCGGGGGCGACGGCGATCTCTATCTGAAGATCAACGTGCTGCCCGACAATCGCTTTCAGCGCCAGGGCGACGACCTGACGGTCACAGTGCCCGTCGATCTCTTCACCCTGCTCCTGGGCGGCTCGCTGCCCGTTTCTGCACTCGATCGCACCGTCAAGCTGAACATTCCCAAAGGCACGGACAGCGGCAAACAGTTCCGCCTGCGCGGCCTGGGCATGCCCAACTTGAAGAACCCGGACCAGCGCGGCGACCTCTACGCCACCGTCGAGGCGCAAATCCCGGACAATTTGAGCGATGAAGAAACGAAACTGGTCGAACAATGGCGGGCGCTGCGCAGCCAGTAAGAATTAACAATCAACAACCAACAATCAACCGTCACTGCGCGCGCTGTTATCCCTGGTACGCATTGACAATTGACAGTTGAATGTTGGCGATTGAGAAGGAGACTTCTAGATGATCGACAATTTCTTCGACGAACCCCGTTACACCCGCGTCGTCACCGCCCAACTGGCGGAGATATCCATCGAGTTCCTGGAGCGCTGCGAAAGCGAACAGCTCGTGCGCACGCGCATCATTCGCGGTGGAACGCCCGGCTACAGCGCCGGCGACGTGCGCCGCATCGCGCGCATCGCGCGCCTACATGAAGACCTCGGCCTCGATTTTGCCGGGCTGGAAGTGGTGCTGCACATGCGCGAGCAGATAATCGAGCTGCGCCAGCAGCTGGAGGCGCTCGAACAGGAAATGGTGCGCCGCGAAGAGAAGATGATTGGCGAGTTGATCGCCCTGCGCCGCCAGATAGGCGAAAGCAGTTGGAGATGAGCAGATGAGAATTGACAAGTTTACGCACAAAGCCCAGGAAGCGGTCCAGCAGGCGCAGCAGATCGCGGGCGAGTACAACCATCCCAATATCGAGCCTGTCCACCTGCTGAAGGCGCTGCTCGAGCAGCCGGACGGCGTCGTCCCCTCCGTCATCCGCCGCATTGGCGCCGACATCGACCTGCTGCGCCAGGGCGTCGACCGGGAGCTGGCCAAATTACCGCGCGCCACGGGTACTTCGCTGCAGGTCGGCCTCAGCCGCGAGCTAACGGAAATCCTGCAGGAAGCGGAGAAGATCGCCGCGGCCATGAAGGATCAGTATACCTCCACGGAACATCTGCTCATGGCCATGGCCCAGCCCAAGGCGGGCGGGATCCGCGAGCTGCTCAACCGGCACGGCATCGACTACAACGGCATCATGCAGGCGCTGGCCGGTATTCGCGGCTCGCAAAGCGTCACCAGCCAGGATCCGGAAGCGCAGTATGAAGCATTGGCCAAATACGGCCGTGATCTGACCGAAGAGGCGCGCATGGGCAAGCTCGATCCCGTCATCGGCCGCGATGAAGAGATCCGCCGCGTCATCGAGATCCTCAGCCGGCGCACGAAGAACAATCCCGTGCTCATCGGCGAACCAGGCACCGGTAAGACCGCCATCGCGGAAGGATTGGCGCAGCGCATCGTCAACGGCGACGTGCCCACCGGGCTCAAGGGCAAACGCCTGATATCCCTCGACCTCGGCTCACTCGTCGCCGGGGCCAAATACCGCGGCGAATTTGAAGAGCGCCTGAAAGCGGTTCTGCAAGAGGTGCAGGACGCCGGCGGCGATATTCTGCTGTTCATTGACGAAATGCATACGCTCGTCGGCGCCGGCGCTTCAGAAGGCTCCATGGACGCCAGCAATATGCTCAAGCCGATGCTCGCCCGCGGCGAACTGCACGCCATCGGCGCTACGACGCTCGATGAGTACCGCAAATACATTGAGAAAGACGCCGCCCTCGAACGCCGCTTCCAGCCCGTCTTCGTGGATGAACCGAGCGTCGAAGACACGGTCAGCATTCTGCGCGGCCTCAAAGAGCGCTACGAGGTGCATCACGGCGTGCACATCGCCGACGGCGCCGTCATCGCCGCCGCCGCGCTCAGCGATCGCTATATCAGCGACCGCTTCCTGCCCGACAAAGCGATTGACCTCATCGACGAAGCGGCCAGCCGCATTCGCACACAGATCGATAGCAAGCCGGCGGAACTGGACGGCATCGACCGCCAGATCATGCAGTTGGAGATCGAGCGCGAGGCGCTGAAGCAGGAAAAAGACAAAGCGAGCGAAGAGCGCCTGGCGGCGCTCGACGAAGAGCTGGCCAACCTCAAAGAAGAGAGTACGACCCTAACCACGCGCTGGGAGTCGGAAAAAGAGGCGATCCAGGGCGTGCGCGAGATCCGCGAAGCGATCGAGGGGATCGGCGTGCAGATTGAACAGGCGGAACGGGACGCTGACCTGGCGCGCGCCGCTGAACTACGCTACGGCAAACTGACCGAACTGGAGCTGCAGCTAGCCGCGGCCTTAACTCGCCTCGATGAGCTGCAAGAGGATGGCGCGCTGCTCAAAGAGGAAGTAGGCTCCGAAGATATCGCCGCCGTTGTCAGCCGCTGGACGGGCATCCCCGTCAGCCGTCTCATGGAAGGGGAGATTGAGAAGCTGATCCAGATGGAAGATCGCCTCCATTCGCGCGTGATCGGCCAGGACGAAGCGGTGTCCGCCGTCTCCGCCGCCGTTCGCCGCAGCCGCTCCGGCCTGCAGGACCCCAACCGGCCGATAGGCTCCTTCCTCTTCCTCGGTCCCACCGGCGTGGGCAAGACGGAACTGGCGCGCGCTCTCGCGGAGTTCCTCTTTGACGACGAGGGGAATATGATTCGCATCGATATGAGCGAGTTTCAGGAACGGCACAATGTCTCCCGCCTCGTCGGCGCGCCTCCCGGCTATGTCGGCTATGACGAGGGCGGCCAGCTGACGGAAGCGGTGCGCCGCCAGCCCTACAGCGTCGTCCTCCTCGACGAGATCGAAAAGGCGCATCCGGAAGTGTTCAATGTGCTCCTGCAGGTGCTCGACGACGGCCGTTTAACCGACGGCCAGGGCCGCACCGTCGATCTGCGCAACGCCGTGATCATCATGACCAGCAATCTGGGCAGCCACGCGATCATGGAAGAGGACGACCCGCAGATCCGCGAAGAGAAGGTCACCAACGCCCTGCGCAACCATTTCACGCCCGAGTTCCTCAACCGCATCGACGACACGATCATCTTCCACCGCCTGGACAGAGAACACCTGGCCGAGATCGCCAAGATCCAGCTGCAAGGCGTGCAGAAGCTGCTCGGCCAGCGCGACATCAGCATCAGCATGACGGACGCCGCCATGACGCTGCTCACCGAAGAGGGTTACGATCCCACCTACGGCGCGCGCCCCCTGAAACGCGTCATCCAGCGCCAGATCATCGACCCCCTCGCCGCGGGCATCATCCAGGGCAGCTTCCGCGACGGAGACACCATCCTTGTCGACGCCGTCGACGGGCAGTTTACATTTGATGTTGTTGAACCGGCCGAGGTGCAGTGAAAGGTGGGCAGTGAGCAGTGAGCAGTGAGCAGTGAGCAGTGAGCAGTGAGCAGTGAGCAAGTCAACTGCTCGCTGCTCACTTATCACAGACAATCATTCTTCGCGTATGGCTGCCTGCACCGCCTGCGCGATCTCCGGGGTCACTTCCGTGACGCCATGAACTTCAGCGGCATGCTCAACCGCTAGAGCCACGACCGCGTCCTCGCTCTCAGCGCGCACGACACCCTCACAGTCGAAACCTACATCGCGGCAGTGAATAACCTTTTCGCCCATAAGAAACCTCCAAGCTAAAGTAAGGAAACAGAATAGGTATTATATTATCGTATATTTCCTGGTGGCGCAATTGGCCTGCTGAGCCAGGGCAATCGCATACTAAACCGTCAGCACCTAGAGCGTCGGTGGTGCTCCGGCGCACCGCCCAAAGAAAAACAGACCCGGCCGGTCGGGTCTGGATCAATCCAGTCACCGTCTGCCTACATCGGCGGTTGAAGCCCCAACTGCTGCATCATCGCACCCATGTCCGACAGGCCCCAATGTTCCACCACCTTGCCGTCTTTGACGCGCAGGAAGTCGATGACCTGCATCGCGAACGGCTTCCCGGTCGCCGGCATCCCCATAAACTCACCTTTGTGCGTCCCGGTCCAGGTCCAGCGCACGGCCACCGTGTCCCCTTCCGCCACCATCTCCCCGATCGTCCCCTGGGCGTCGGGGAAGGCGTCGTGGAACATCGAAATCGACTGCCCGAAGCCTTCATATCCAGACGGCATACCCGGCGATAGCTCCTCATGCTCCACAAAGTCGGGGGAGATGATTTCCTCCACCAGCGACACATTGCCCCCACCCATTAGATCTTCAACCAACCGGCGCACCAAAGCCTTGTTCTGCTCAATCGACATCTGCTATTCTCCTTGTGTTAGATCGTCAAATGGAAAAGAAAAAGCGCTGCCCCTTCTTATGGGACAGGCTCCTTTCTAGAGCCTACAACATCCGATTCGATATGTCCAGTAAACCGGCGCCCAAGGGTGCGTTCAGATTTGGTGTATGAACCAGACCAGGGCAGTTTCTCACCCTGGTTGCCTCACTCGGGCTTTACACCAAGAATAATCACACCCTGCTGAGCCCCGGGCCGTATTCAAAGCCGCCTTTCTTTGTGCTATACTAATTAATACTCGTCTGGTTGGCTTGGGAGCCAAGAACCGACTATATGCCGTACAACCAAATAGAGCTGGCTGGTTTCTGGAAACGGAAGTCAAGCCAAAAGGGAGTCAAATCAATGAAGAGCAAACAAAATCTTCTCTTGCTGATCGTTTTCATTCTACTGCTTGTGCTCGTGGCTGTCCCAGGCATCAGCTATGCCAAGGGAGCAGGCCCGTCCGCCCACGGGAATGGCAGCTATCAGTTCATCGATCCGATCGACGGCGAAACTGAATATGACGAAGTATTCAAGCTTGATGCCCGCCTGGTCAACGGCCAGGTCAAGGGCAAGGTCGTTTTGGAGTCCGGTAAGAACAGCGACACGGTCGATTATCTCTTATTGAAAGGGAACGTAGACTGCTTGCGCGTCAAAGCGGATGGCAAAACGGCCGTTATCAGCGGCTATGTTACCGTGCTTGAGTATCCCGCTCTGCCTGAGCTGGCCAAGGCCGGTGATGAATTCTGGGTCCAGGTGCAGGACAATGGGCGCGGCAGCAAGGCCGATCCTGATCTAAAATCGGAGATTTTCATTAACCACGTGTTTAGACAGGCCAATGAAAATGAATTTCTCAACGACTGCAGTGTAGATTATCCTCTAAGAGATGCCGGCGGGGCAGCGATCGCACATCCATACCAGGAACTATTTCTGCCCGGAGGGAACTACAAAGTCACGCCCTAAGGGGATGATTTCACTTAGGTGACCCGCCTCGGGTGATGGCTTCCACCGACCAGACGGGTATCTTGATCGGCCGAACTTGGCATGGTTCTAACACACGAGCGTGCCCTCCAACAGACTTGACCATACGCGCTGATGCGTGGACAATCAATGAAGAGGAATGGGTCCGGCTTCGCGCCGGCCTGCTATCTATCAAGGAGCGGGTATGGACTGGCTTTATATGATCCTGGCTGTCGCCGCCGGCTACTTCATCGGCGCGATACCCTTCGGCTTTCTCTTCGTCAAGGCGACGAAAAACGTCGACCTGCGCGATGTCGGCAGCGGCCGTACCGGGGCCACCAACTCCCTGCGCGCCGCCGGCCCGGCCATGTTCATCCTCACCTTTCTCATGGACGTCTTCAAAGGCTTCATCGCCGTCTGGCTGGCGCGCTGGATCGCCGGCGGGCGTGTGCCCCCTGAATGGCTGCCCTGGGCCGAGGTCCTGGCCGGGGCCGCCTCCGTCGTCGGCCACAACTGGTCCGTCTTCCTTAAATTCGGCGGCGGCGCGGGCACCGGACCCAACGTGGGCTGGGTCACCGCCGTCTGGTGGCCCATGATCCTGATCACCTTCCTCTGCGGCGCGCCCACCCTCTACATCACGGGCATGGCCTCCGTCGCTTCATTGGCCATCGCCTTCATCATCCCCGTGGCCTTCGGCTTCCGCTACTTCGCCGGCTACGACGCCTCCCCCGCCTACTTCGTGGGCGGTCTGCTCACGGCGGCCATCGTCACCTTCTCCCTGCGCCCCAATATCAAACGCGTGCTCGCCGGCGAAGAACGCGTGGTCGGCCCGGCGGCGAAACGGAAGAAGAAAAACGATCAACAATCAACCGTCAATTGACATGGGTCAATTTGAGCGCGATGAGACATCGATCATTGATCGTTGATTCTTGCCGCTTGATCCCTGAACTTTGCTATAATACCCCCGCATGAAAAAGGAACTAAGCATTGATATCCTGGGCAGCGTCGACTACGGCCGTGCCTGGGCGCTGCAAAAAGAGCTGGTCGCCGCACGCACGGCCGTCCCGCAAGAAATCGACAAACTGCTGCTACTGGAACACCCGCACACCTATACCCTCGGCCGTCACGGCGGCGAAGAGAATCTCATCTTCGACGCGCAGACGCGGGAGGAAAAGGGCATCTCCCTCTACCATGTCGATCGCGGCGGGGACGTCACCTATCACGGCCCCGGCCAGCTTGTCGGCTACCCCATCCTCAACCTGACCCGCCTCTACGGGCGCGGCATCGGCCGCATTCGCCGCTACGTGGGCGATATCGAGAGCGTGCTCATCGAAACCCTGGCCGCATTCGACATCACCGCCCGCCTCTTTGACGGCTTTCGCGGCGTCTGGGTCGAAGAAGGCGGGGAACTGAACAAGATCGCCGCCATCGGCGTTTACGTCAACAACAAAGGCATCAGCAGCCACGGCTTCGCGCTCAACGTGGCCACCGACCTTGCCTATTTCGCAGGCATCATCCCCTGCGGCATCAACGACCACGGCGTGACGAGCATGAGCGCCGTTCTCGGCCGCCCGCTGACCGTGGCCGACTTGATCCCCACCCTCCTCCTCAAATTTGCCGAACGATTCAACTACGACCTCCAAGAAGAAGGAATGCTTCATGTCCACCATTAAGCTTGACACCATCAGCAGCGAACCGCAACGCCCCCAGCGCCGTCCGGAATGGATGCGCGTACGCCCGCCCAAAGGGGAAGATTACAAGTGGGTGCGCGGCCTCATGCGCAGCAAGCAGCTGCACACCGTCTGCGAAGAAGCCCACTGCCCCAACATCGGCGAATGCTGGAGCGCGCGCACGGCCACCTTCCTCATTCTCGGCGACGTTTGCACGCGCAGCTGCGGCTTCTGCGACATCAAGACAGGACGGCCGAACCCCATCGACTGGCAGGAACCGGAACGCGTCGCCCAGGCCGTGCAGGCGATGGATCTCAAGCACGTTGTTATCACCTCCGTCAACCGCGACGAGCGCCAGGATGGCGGCGCGCCCATCTTCGCCGGCTGCATCACGCGCATCCGCGAACTGCAGCCCGGCTGTTCTATCGAGGTGCTCATTCCCGACTTCAAAGGCTCCACAGAAGCGCTGAAGATCGTCATGGACGCCCGGCCGGAAATCCTCAACCACAACGTGGAAACCGTGCCGCGCCTCTTCCGCAAGGTGCAGCCGCAGGATCATTACGAATGGGCTATGGCCACCTTGGGCAACGCCAAGAAGATGAACGGCGACGTGCTCACCAAGAGCGGCATCATGCTCGGCCTCGGTGAAGAGTTCGACGAAGTCGTCGCCGTCATGCGCGATCTCGCTGATCTGAAAGTAGACATCCTCACCATCGGCCAATACCTGCAGCCCAGCAAGCGCCACCTGCCCATGGATCGCTATTACACCCCCGCCGAATTTGAAAACCTGAAAGAGATCGGCTACGACCTCGGCTTCCGCTGGGTGGAAAGCGGCCCCTTCGTGCGCAGCAGCTATCACGCCGAAAAACAGGTGCAGGCGCTCTCCAAAATGAAGCTGTAACGCTCCCCGTTCGTGGCGACGGATTCAGGCGGCGAACCGGCCCGGAAAACGCGTTTCCTATGCTACAATAGAAACAGGCGGAAACTGTCCAAGGTTCGCTGACCCCCGCATTCAGCAGGCAGCGGACTGTTTACTGAAAAGCGCTTCCGCGGGGCTGACCATGTCCAATAAGACAACCTCCGATAAATTCCTCCTGGCCATCGTCGCCGGCGTCCTCTTGCTCGTCGTCACCGCCTTCATCGTTATCGCCAATCGCCCCACGCCCCAATTTCAGGACGCCAACGACCCGCAGAGCGTCGTCCACGACTATCTGCTCGCCCACCAACTCGGCGAGAGTGAGCGCGCCTACAGCGCCCTCTCTTCGCGCCTCGGTTATCCGGCCACGCTGGCCGAATTCAAGGCAAGCATCGACGAAGAACCGTGGGCATTCTCCCCCTCCGAAGGGTACTCCATCATCGTTGAGTCCGGCAAAGCGCTCACCGACAAGAGCACGGCCGTTACCGTGCGCCAGATCTACACCACCAACTCCCTCTTCAACAGCGGCGAATACTCAGAGACCTTCCAGATGACCGTGGCCGAAGAAGAGGACGGCTGGAAAATCATCAGCGGTGATCCCGGCCATTTCTGGTCCCAATGCTGGGGGGCGCAGAACAACTGCCCGGCCCAGCCGCGGCCCATTCCATGAGCGACATCCGCCGCTGGTACTTCTACGTCGTCTCCGCCGTCAGCCTGCAGGCGGTCGTCTGGGCCGTCATCGCCCTGCTGCGCAATCTGCTGCTGCCCCTCGTCCAGGCCGGCGGCGCCGTCGTTAGCGCGCCCGTCGAACGCATCGCCTTTCAAATCGCCGTCATCTTCATCGGCCTGCCCATGTTCCTCCTGCATTGGCGCTGGGCGGGGCGCGAAGAAGCGGCCCGTGATCGCGCCGGCCCGCCGAGCCTGGAACGCGCCATTTATCACTACTTCATGCTCAGCGCCTTCCTCATCCCCTTCTTGACCAACGCCGCCGGCTTCAGCGCCTCCGTGATCCGCCTGCTCAGCGGCACGCCCCAGCTGCGGTACGCTTTTCGCAACCAGCTTCCTGATCGCGCCAACCTGATCTACACGGGCACGGCCGTCGCCATCCTGGCCGTGCTTCTCCTTTGGCAGCGGCGCCTGCTGCGGCAAGATCGCCAGGAACGCGCCATTTCCCCCGCCGCCGGCCTCCTGCACGCGCTCTTCCTCTACCTCTTCGCCGCCGGCGGCCTGCTCACCGCCGGCATCTCCGCCGCCAACGTCATCGCCGATCTCTTAGTCGCCTTCAATGCGCAGCCGCCGCTCATTACGCCCGGCAGCAGCATCGCGTCCCTGGCCGCCCTCATCGTCGGCACCCTTTACTGGCTCTTCTTCTGGCTCAACGCCCAGAAGTTGGCGCGCCAGGGCGGCTGGTCGAAGAACGCCGCCCTCGTGCGCAGCATCTATCTCTACCTGGTCATCTTCCTCGCCGTTCTCAGCAGCGTCGGCGCGGCATCGACGCTGCTCGCCGGCCTCTTGCGCCGCCTGCTTGATCTGCCGCCGCACAGCGGCGGCGGCCTTGTCGCCGGCACGCTGCTCACCGCCGCCGTCATCTGGGTCTACCACGCCCTCGTCCTGCGCGAGGAGTACGCCGTCGCCCAGGAGGGCGGCCGCGCCATCCCCCTTTCTGCCGAGGAAGCGGGCGTGCGCCGTCTTTACTGGTATCTCGTCGCCGGCATCGGTCTCCTCGCCCTGCTCACCGGACTCGGCGGGCTGCTGGGCCTGCTCTTCGACAGCGGCAGCTATGTGGCCGGCCGCCAGGGGGAGCAGCTGGCCTGGTTCACGGCCGCCGTGCTCGCCGGACTCGCCGTGTGGGCCATTCCCTGGCGCAAGATCCAGCAGGAAACGGCCGCGCCGCCGCCCGCCGGAACGCAGGCTCGTGATTCCGTCGTGCGCCGTTTCTATCTCTTCTTCTTTCTGCTCCTGGCCACGCTCACTTTCCTCATCGCCGCCATCTTTCTCCTCTCGCGCCTGCTCACCCTGCTGCTTGGCGAACCGCTGCCGCCTGGAGAGCTGCGCAGTCTGGGCCTGGCCGCCGCCTTCGCCCTGCTGGCCGGCCTCGTCTGGCTCTATCACGGCTTCCTGCTGCGCCAGGACCAGCGCCTGCTCGACGCCCTCCTCGCCGCGCAGACGGCTGCGGCCACGATCGTCGTCGTTGACGACGGCGACGGCCGTCTGGGCAGGCGCCTGATCAGCGAGATCGAGCGCGCCGTCCAAGGGGCGCACGTGATACCCATCGGGCTCACCGCCAGCGCCGCTGCGGCCATGGGCCAAGATGCGCAGCGGCCGCCCGAACAGACGCTCGCCGCCGCCGGCATCATCATCGGCCCCTGGTCCATGGCCGCGCCCCACGCCGGGCTCGGCGCCGATGAAAGCATCCCCGCCGCCATAGCCGCCTCCCCGGCGCGCAAACTGATTCTGCCCCGGCCAACGCCCGGCTGGCAGTGGGCCGGCGCGGAGGCGTGGGACGAGGAATCGGCCGTGCGCCAGGCGGCACAGGCGGTTGAGGAGCTGCTTGCCGGCGAAGGAGTTCGGCAGCGCCGCGCGGCCGGGCCGGGAATGATTCTGCTGCTCCTGGCAGCGACCCTGATCATCCTCATCCTGATCGCCAACCTACTTGACTCCGTCTTGCCCCTCTTCTAGAATCTGCGGCGGGTCGGTCTGCTGCCCGCAGCCGCAGCCGCTTCCCCTATCCTGTGGCTCCTCTTAATACTTCTTGACAGAATAGTTCGACGTCGTACAATTCTCTCCGGCTTACGAAACAAGGAGTAATGATGAGTGCACTGCCCGTGAACAGGGAGCGCAACCAGAAATGGTTGGCCATGATGCAGGAACTGAACAGCGACGTCGATCCGCAGACCTTGCGCCTTCTGGAGAGGCTGCGCATGGTCTCTCATTCTCTGCACCAGTTGGGCGAACAGAGCCTGGAAACGGCCGGCCTCTCCAACGCCCGTTTTCGCCTGCTCATGAATCTGCTCATGAGCGAAGAGCTGGACGGACGCAGCGAGCTAAACCCCTCGGAAATCAGCGCGCGCCAGGGCATCAGCCGCAACGCGGTGAGCACCCTTATTCGCGATCTGGAGGCGGAGTGCCTCATTGAGCGCCATCTCGATGTGCGCGATCGCCGCCGCTTCAACATCCGTCTCACCGCGGAGGGCCGCGATCTCGTGCGCCACCATTTTGCCGGCCATTTCCGCGCCGTCGCCGGCTGCTTCAGCGCGCTTTCCGCGGCCGAACAAGAAGAACTCAACGCCCTCCTGACCACCATCAGCGACAACATCGACGACGCCCGCAGGCATCAAGCGGCAAGAACTGAAAACTGAAAACCGGAAACTGAATCAGGACAAACATCATGCAAATGACATCTTCCTCCTCCAGAGGCGGCGGCAGCAAGACCCTCAGCCGTTCGCTCAGCTACGTCGGCAACTATCCCAAGCTGGCAGCCGGCGCCCTGGTCGCCCTGCTGATCGCCACAGGCGCGCAGTTGATGGTGCCCATCCTCGTGCAGCGCATTATCGATCTGATCGTCAACTCAGCCACGCTGAGCACGGTGCTCAATCTGCCGCCGGCCGCGCAGGACGCCGCCGCCCAGGAGGCGGGCTCGACCGTGGTCCAGATGCAGAGCGCGCTGGCAGACGCGCCGCAGGCGCTGATCATGGCCGGGCTGGTCGTCATTCTTTTCGCCATGGCGCGCGGCATCTTTGCCTTCATCCAGATGTACGCCTCGCAGGCGCTCTCCCAAAACATCGCCTTTGACCTGCGCAACGATCTTTTTGCCAAGATTCAGCGCCTCAGTTTCAGCTATCACGACAAGAATCGCACCGGCCAGCTCATGATTCGCGCCACGGACGATGTAGAAAAACTGCGCCTGTTCCTCGGCCAAGGGCTGCTGATGGCAATCCAGGCCTTCATTCTCCTCGCCGGGACGCTGACCATTCTCATGATCACCAACTGGCGGCTGACCTTGATCATCCTGCCCACGCTGCCCATCGCCTTCCTGCTCTTCATGCTCTTCGGCGCCAAAGCGATGCCGCTCTTCAGCGAGGTGCAGCGCCGCCTCTCCGCGGTGAACACCATCCTGCAGGAGAACTTGGCCGGGCAAGAAAGTGGTCAAGTCATTCACCGCCGAAGAACGGGAAGAGGAACGCTTCCAGGAGAGCATCGACGATCTGCTGGAGCAGCAAATGCAGGTGACGCGCTTCCTGTCCGTGCTCTTCCCCCTCATTTTCCTCATCGCTAACCTGGGCCAGGCGGCCATCCTCTATTTCGGCGGCCTGGGCATCATCGAGGGCACCTTCACCCTCGGCGAGTGGCAGAAATTCAGCCTCTACCTGACCTTTGTCTTCATTCCCATGGGCCAGCTGGGCATGATCATCGCCCTCATGGCCCAGGCCACGGCCAGCGCCGACCGCATTTTCGAGATTCTGGACACCAAGAATGAGGTGGAGGACAAGCCGGGCGCCTTCGAGCTGGGCGAAATCGAACGGGCGCGTCGCTTTCAACGATGTCTCATTCCGCTACTTTGAGCACGGCGAGCCCGTGCTCAAGAAGCATCAGCCTCGTCGCCGAGCCGGGCCAGACGGTTGCTCTGCTGGGCTCCACGGGCAGCGGCAAGTCGACGATCATCAATCTCATTCCGCGCTTCTATGACGTCAGCGATGGCGCGATCACGGTCGACGGCCACGACGTGCGCGACGTGACCATCAACAGCTTGCGCGCCAAGATCGGCATCGTTTTGCAGGAGACCACGCTTTTCGGCGGCACCATTCGCGACAACATCGCCTTCGGCCGTCCTGACGCCGGCGAAGAGGAGATTATTGCCGCCGCCAAAGCGGCGGCGGCGCACGACTTCATCGTGGACTTCCCCGAAGGCTACGAAACGGCCGTCGGCGAACGCGGCTCCACGCTCAGCGGCGGCCAGAAGCAGCGCCTGGCCATCGCCCGCGCCCTGCTCATGGACCCGCACATCCTCATCCTGGACGATTCCACCAGCAGCGTCGATCTCAACACCGAATACGAAATTCAACAGGCGCTGGACAAGTCTCATGGAAGGGCGCACCAGCTTCGTCATCGCCCAGCGCATCAGCACAGTCCTCAACGCCGACCAGATCCTGGTCCTGGACAAGGGCCGTATCGTCGACCGCGGCGTGCACGAAGACCTGATGGAAAGCAGCGCCATCTACGCCGAAATCTACCATTCGCAGCTCGCCGAAGACGTAGAGCTATAACGGAGAGCCAACATGTTTCATAGCGAACGCACCCTCGGGGTTCAAGAAGAAAAAGCGAACAATCTCGGCGCCACGCTCAAACGGCTGGCGGCGTATTTCAAGCCTTACTGGCTCGTCCTGCTGCTCGTCGGCGTGCTGACCATCGCCGGCACCTATATGCAGGTCATCGTCCCCGACCTCACCGGCCAGATCGTCGACTGCTACCTGACGCCCTACGTGGCCGGCAGCACGGCCGCCGAGGCGGCGGGACTCAGCCAACTGCCCGACCTGCCCGCCGGCGCCGAGATAGGCCAGGAATCGGGCGCGGCGCATCAACTGCTGGTTTGGCGACCCCGACATCGACGCCACCGCCGCGGAAACGGCCGCCGGACTGGGCGCCTGATGCTGATCATCCTCGCCCTCTTCATCGGCAGCGCGGCGATCACGGCCGTTTCCTTCTACGGCCTGCGCTGGGCCGGCTTCCGCGTACTGCGCGATATGCGCGCCGAAGTCTTCGCCCATGTACAAGACCTCTCGCTCGGATTACTTCACCAAGCACGAAGCCGGCGACGTCATGAGCCGCTTCACCAACGACATCGAACAACTTGCAGCAGGCGATCGCCTTCGCCGTGCTGCAGGTCGCTCAGCGGCTTCCTGCTCATCTTCATGATCATCTGGCAGATGTTTGCTAAGAGCGCCCCCTACGCCCTGATCAGCCTGATCACCCTGCCGCTGATGTTCATCGCCACGCGCTGGTTTTCCGGGCAGGCGCGCAAGGCGTTCCGCCAGGCGCAGACAGAGATCGGCGCCGTCAACGCCGATCTGCAGGAAAGCATCTCCGCCGTGCGCGAGGTGCAGGCCTTCAGCCGTGAAGACGAGAACATCGAGCAGTTCCGCCTCAGCAATGCCGCCAATCGCGACGCCAATATCAGGGCCCAGGCTTATACCAGCGCCCTCGCGCCCACGCTGGAAGCGTTCGGCTACGTCAGCCTGGCCATCGTCGCCGTCGTCGGCGGCCTGATGCTGCTCGGCGGCGGCACGCTTGCTGGGCACGACCATCTCCTTGGGCCTGATCATCACTTTCATCGGCTACACGCAGCAGTTCAACCGCCCGGTGCAGCAGATATCGGTCCTGTGGACCAACTATCCAGAGCGCCATCGCCGGCGCCGAGCGCATTTTTGGGCTGCTGGACGCACCGGTGGAGATCGCAGGAAAAAGAAGACGCCGTTGAACTGCCGCACGTTGTAGGGCGCGTCGTCTATGAGAACGTCTGGGCGGAGTACAAGCCGGGCGAAGCGGTGCTGAAAGGGATCGACATCGACGCCGAGCCGGGCAAGACGATCGCCATTGTCGGCCCCACCGGCGCCGGCAAGACGACGATCATCAACCTGCTGCCCCGCTTCTGGGACGTCTCCAGCGGTCGTATCACGATTGATGGCTACGACGTGCGCGACGTGACCCTGCAGAGCCTGCGCGAGCAGATCGGCATCGTCCTGCAGGACACGCTTCCTTTTCAGCGACACCGTGACCAACAACATCCGTTACGGCCGTCCTGAGGCCACCGACGAAGAGGTCATCGCCGCCGCCAAGCTGGCGCGCGCGGACGAGTTCATCCTCAAGCTGGAAGATGGGTACGAGACCATCCTCGGCGAGCGCGGCGGCGGCCTCAGCCAGGGCCAGCGCCAACTGCTGGCCATCGCCCGCGTCGCCCTCACCGACCCGCGCATCCTCATCCTCGACGAGGCGACGAGCAGCGTGGACACGCGCACGGAACGGCAGATTCAGTCGGCGCTGGACAACCTGCTGCACGCGCGCACCAGCTTCGTCATCGCCCACCGCCTGAGCACGATCCGCAGCGCGGACGAACTGCTCGTGCTCGACGACGGCCAGATCATTGAACAGCGGCACGCACAAAGAACTGCTCGCCGCCGAGGGCTTCTACTACGATCTCTACATGAGCCAATTTCGCCGCGAGGGCGAAGAAATGGACACCTTTTTCGCCCCGGCGGATTAAGCTTTGAGAAGTAAGCTCCCGCAAAGGGCGATTTCCGGGAATCCACCCTTTTCATCTCTCTCCCTCTTGTCTATAATGTCTACAAGAGAAGGCAGTGACATCTTGTCTGCACGGCCGTTTATGGGAGCCAAATCAGTTGCGGAAGCGGCCGGCAGTTGGCAGACAAGCAAGTAGAGAGAGCATAAATGAAGACGGCCCAAGCACCTGACGGCACGATCGTGACCGCATCCCAAGAAGCACCCCCTGAATTGATCTGTTCCGACTGCGGCGGCACTGTCATATTGCGCCGCCGCAAGCTGATGAACAACGGCGGCTACAGCTATTTCTGGCGCCATCTCGACAACAAGAACCGTGATTGCCCCGGCCGGTCACGCCGCCGCTAGGGCAGTTTTCGGTGAACAGTTCTCGGTGAACAGTTTTTAGGGAGCGGTTCTTCTTTTTCCGTTTCCCAGTTTCTCATTCTATTGCCCATCCGCCCCATCCGGGCTAAATTCTGCCTTATGTCCTACCCAAGGAAGGCTTGCCGCGCCGCGCTGCTCATTGTCGCGCTCTTCCTCGCCGCCTGTGCCCAGCTCGCTGAACCGGGGGAAGCGCCGGTCGACGCCGGGCAGCCTTCCCCGGAGCCGGTCACAACGCCCCGCGCTGCGCGCCCAGAGCCCGTGCGCGAGCCCGTAGAAACGCAGGCCGCGCCCGCGGCCGCGCCGCAGCTAAGCGACTACCATCTCGGGGAGGCGCTGCTCACCCCGGCCCGGCGACGAGCGCCGGCAGATGCCTGTGCGCCTGGAAGGGCTTATCGGCCTGCCCGCCGGCTCCGGCGTCCACCCCTTGGTGATCATCACCCACGGGCATCACACCGCCTGCCCGCCCGCTGCCGAGGGCGCCGCCGCCGCCTGGCCCTGCGCGCGCGAACGCGAACAGCTCAACTACCAGGGCTTTGACTACCTCGTGCGCGCGCTCGCCGAGCAGGGCGTCATCGCCCTTGCCGCGAACGTCAATGCCGAATTCACGGCCTCCACTGCCTGGGCAGCGGGCGACCGCCTGGGCCAGCTCGTCGATCGCCACCTCAGCGCCGCTGTGGCCGCGGGCGAAGGGGGAGAGAACCGCTTCGGCGTGGATCTCTACGGCCGCATCGATCCCAGCCGCGTCGTCTGGATCGCCCACGGGCAAAGCGCCGAACTGGCCAACCGCCTGATCAAGGAACAGCAAATGCAAACGGCCCTCTTCGCCGCTTATCACGGGTACGGCCCCCTGCGCGGCCTGCTGTTGGTCGCCCCTTCCCTGGAAGATACCGCCTCCCTGCCCCTCGCCGATCTGCCGGCCGCCATCCTCCTCGCTGCCTGCGACGGCCTCGATTTGTCGCTGGACGGCCAGACCTATTATGAAAGCGCCCGCGACAGCGGCCCGCGGCGTGCGCCCGCCGTTTCCCTATTCCTAGAAGCCGCCAATCGCAACCAATTCAGCGAACTGCTCCTACCCGACATGGGCGCCGGCGAACTGCGCGAAGCGTGCGCCTTTGCCAATCTCCTGACGGGCGCGGGGCAGCGCGCCTTCCTCGCCGCCTACGCCGCCAAATTCGTCGCCTGGACGGCGGGGGAACCGGCGCAGCGCGCCGAGGCCGCCGCCGACCTCGGCCTCGATCCAGGCAGCGGCGTGCCTGCCGGCCTCTTTGACGCGCGGCTGCGGCAGACATTTTCCCCACCTTCTGCGGGCGAAGAACGCCTCTTGGGTCCAGGCAGCGCCCTGGAGCTGGCGCAGACGCGGCAGGGGGGCGCAGTGCGCACCGAAAACCTGGATTGGGTCTACTGCCCCGCGGGAACGGCCGCTTATGGCCTCGATCCCGCGCTCGCCGCCTGCGGCCGCCCGGCGGCCAACCATCCCGGTGCACCGGCGCAGCTGCGCGCCGCCTGGCAGGAGCCGGGCGCCGCCTTAACCCTGGAACTCCCCGCGCGTGACAAAGACCTCAGCGGTTACGCCGCTCTGCAGCTGCGCGCCGCCCTGGATCCGCTTTCCACGCTCAATGTCCCGGGGCAGCCGCAGAGCTTCACCGTCCACCTCAGCGATACGCAGGGAGGCAGCGCCGCCGTCGTCGTCTCCGCCGCCGAAGCCGCCCTCGCCTACCCGGCCGGCGAGCCTTCCGCGGCCGGGGACACCTTCAGCGGGCACGTGCCCATGGGCGCCATCCGCCTGCCGCTGGCGCTTTTCAGCGGCGTGGACCTGACGCAGGTGCGCGAGCTGCGCCTAACGTTTGATCAGACGCCCTCGGGCGCGCTCTTCCTCGCCGGCCTCAGCTTTTTACGTCCTACACGAACTCCCGGCCTTGCCTCCACGCTGCTCGTCAATGACGGCACGCTGGACCCCCTGCGCGGCATCGGCCGTTTCCAGGGAGCCGCCGCCTGCACGGCCGTCTTGATCGACACCGGCGCGCCCGCCGCGCCCGCCGTCGTGCTCACCAGCGGCCACTGCGCCCAGCAGTGGTCCGCCAACGATGTCCTCTGGAACGAGCCGCTGCAAGGAGCATCCGTGCTCTTCAACTATTTCGCCAACACGCAGCAGGTGCAGATCACGGTGCCCGCCGCGCGCATTCTCTACAGCACGATGAAAGGACGCGACATCGCCCTCGTCGAGCTGGCCGCCACCCAAGAGGAATTGGCGGAGCGCGACATCGCCCCCTTTGCCATTGCCGGCGAACCGCCCGCGGAAGCGGTGGGCGCGGTGACCGTCATCGGCGCGCCCCTCGCCCAACTGCCTGCCGCCGCCGCCTTCCTGCGCCGCGAAACGTGCACCGCCGGCGGGCGGGCCTCGCTCATCGAGCAGGCGTGGCAGTTCCACGACGCCTACCGTCTCGACTGCCAGGATATCTACAGCGGCAGTTCCGGCTCTCCCGTTTTTCACGGAGATGGCGCGGAAATCTTCGCCCTGGTCAACACGACCACCATCGGCGGGGGCGCGCCCTGCGCCATCAACGCCCCCTGCGAGATAGCCGCGGACGCGCTCGTTTACAGGCGGGAGACGAGCTATGCCACGCCCGTGGACGGCCTCGGCCGCTGCTTCAACGGGGACGGCCGTTTCGACCTCTCTTTGCCCTTCTGCCCGCTCGATATGGGACGCCAGCTGCAAACAAGCGGCCCGGCCCAGGACGTGCTCAACCCCGCACTTTCATCCCCGGACGGCGGCGAGCCGCAAAAGACTTGGAACGTCACCCTGCGCGGGCAGTTCCCCTACTATCGCTACAAGATCGGGCCCCTGCTGAGCACAGACTGCCGCCTCGATCAAGGGTATGGCGACGTGCAGACCGTCGCCGCGCGGCCGCGCATAGAGGATGCCCTACCCCTCACCGAGGGGCGCTATGTGCTCTGCCTGCTCGCCGGTCCCCACGCCCAGGTCGACGACGAATGGCAGCAGCCGCGCTTCGCCACTTCGCTGCGCCTGCAAATTGACACCACCCCGCCGGACACGCCGCCGCCGGCCGCCGTCCGGCGCGCGGAGGACGCCCTGTTGATCACACCGCTCTCCCGGCCGCCCGACTACGCCGCCTACCTGTTTAAGAGCGGCCCCGTGAGCACCACCAACTGCGCCGATGCGCAGGGATATTTGCGCCTGGCCGGCGGCCCCGTGACCCTCCCCGCCGCCGGCGCGCCGGCGCTGCTCTGCCTCATCGCTCTCGACGAAGCGGGCAATGCCTCCCTCCCTTTGCGCCAGATCGTGGCCCAAGCTCCCAACTAGGGGCGTTCGCCTAGTTCAAATAGAATCAGGTATCCATAAATGCGCCTTGCGGGCACGCCCTTTTTTTGCGCCTTCCCATTTCGACTTTCACGCCCGGCAAATCTGTATTATAATCTGAGTGTCGGTGTACTTTATGGTAACTCCGGCGTTTGCTGTTGTCCCGCTGCAAAATTGAATAGGCGCCTGGTGGCGTGCAGGAACACTTAGGAGGTAGGTTATGAACTTCGACTGGATAAGCTTTCTGATCGGTCTCATTCTCGGCTGGCTGCTGGAATGGATCATTGACTGGCTCTATTGGCGCAAGGGACGTGTTGACGCGGATGCCCTGGCCGCCCTGCAGTCCAGGGCGGAGGAGGCGGACGATCGTCTCGTCGAATTGGAAGCGGAGCTTGCCGGCGCCAAGACAGACCTCGACGCCTGGCAGACGAAGTATTATGACCTGGAAGCGGAAAGCGACGTTGTCGAATCGGTTCGCGCCGAACTTGCCCAATGCCAGAACAATTACGCGCTTCTGGAAGCGGAATATGCCCAACTCCAGGCGGACCACAGCGATCTGCAGAACGCGGCCGATGAAGCGCGCATTCGCGCCATAGGCCGCCTGACCGCCATCGACGGCATCGATGAAGAAACGGCGGGGCGGCTCTTTGAAGCGGGCATCAGCGGCAGCGATGATCTGCTCATCAGCGAGGACAGCGCCCTCCAAGCAGCGCTCGGCTATGATGACGACCATTTCGCGGATTGGTCCCGCCCGGTGAAGGCGGGCCTGGCCGCCCTCGGCGCCGGATTCGTGGTCTCCGAGCTTGGCGATGAGGAGGATGAGGACGAGGAAGCGCTGCGCGCCGCCTTCGTCGACCTGGATCTCGAAGAAGAGGGGGAAGACACCGCTGAATTGGGCGGCGACCTGATCGTCGAATCAAGGCTGGAAACCTATGATTTCGATGAAGATGGCGAAGTCGACCTCGTTGTAGAAACGACCACCGAAGGATTTGACATCGATGGCGACGGGGAGATCGACATCGTCCTCGAAGAGTTGATCGAAGCGGATATCCTCGATGAGGATGCGGTGGCCGCCGCCGAACTGGAACTTGAAAACGAGATCGACGCGGAGCTGGAAGCGCTGGTTACCCTGGAAGATGAACTGGAAAGTGAAGAGGAAGAAGACGACGAACTGCAAGCATTGGCCGTCTTGGAAGGCGCGGTAGTCGTTGAAGCGATGCGCACCGCCGCCGCCATCGACCTCGCCGCTGAACCGGACGATCTGACCCGCATTCAGGGCATCGGCCCGCGCTTCTCTGAGAAGCTGGCCGCCTACGGCATCCTGACCTATGCCGCCCTGGCTGCGGCGAGCGATGAAGATCTCGACGGCGCCATCGAACCGAAGAACTGGCAGAAGGTCGATTACGACAGCTGGCGCGATCAGGCGCGCGTGTTCGCCGACGTACCGCTGCCGCGCATCGAAGGGGATGATCTGCAGTTGATTGAGGGCATTGGCCCCAAGTACAGCACGCTGCTGCGCGAGGCGGACATCCTGACCTTCGCCGAACTGGCCGACAGCGAACCGGCACAGCTGGCCATCATCATCGGCGCGCCCGCCTGGCGCAAAGTCGACTACACCAGTTGGATTCGCCAGGCTGGCTTGGCCGCGGCGGGCAGCGAGGAGGCTCTCGCCGCCCTGCAGGCGGAGCTCAACGAGCCGGATCGAGAAGATCTGACCCTGATCCGCGGTCTTGGCCCGAAATATGAGGCAGCCCTGACCGCCGCCGGCGTTCTCACCATCGCCGATCTGGCGCAGCAAACGCCCGCGGAGCTGCAAGAGATTGTTCTCGCCGCCGGACTGCGGCAGGCGAAGTTCGAGGCCTGGATCGAAGAAGCGGAGCTGCGCGTCGCCGGCAAACGTGTGCCGCGCCACAAGCGCGATTACGCGGACGCCGTCGTCGTCTCCTGCCCGCAGGACATGGAATCGATCGAAGGTATCGGTGTTGTCTATGAACGGCAGCTCTATGAGGCGGGCGTCGGATCCTATTGGGAAGTCGCCCAACTCTCCGATGAGCAGCTGAGCGACATCCTGGAGATAATGCCCTTCCAGGATGTGGACCTGGCCGCCATCCGCGCTTCGGCGATGGCTCTGGCCGTGGAAACGGGCAGCGTGAACCGCGTCTGGGACGGCACGGAGCCCGACGACCTGGAGCCCCTGGAAGGGATCGGCGTCATCTATGAACGACGGCTCTACAACGCCGGCTACTGCACCTACGAGGCGCTGGCCGCGGCAGCGCCGGAAGAGCTGGAAGCCATTTGCCGGCCGCCGAAATTCCTCAAGCCAGATTTCGAGGGCTGGATTGAAACCGCGCGCATCCTTGCCGCGGCGAAAGGAGCGGATGAAGCATGATCGAATACCGGACTGATGATGAAGTACGCAACTTCGACATCTTCAAGGGTGTCGTGCTTGCCCTGCTGCTCATCCTGCTCTTTGTGGGAGCCAGCAGCAATGGGGGTGAAACGGCCGTCCCCGTCGAAGAGGGTGGCGCCGTAGCCCAGGGGGACATCGTTCCCGAAGAAGCCGGCCTCGAAGGCGAGGAGTTCGCGCCGCCGGCCGTCCTTCCTGAAGTCGCCGCCCCCGATCTCCTCTCCCCCGCCCCGGGCACTGAGCTGGCGCCGGGCCTGCAAACCTTCTCCGGCATGGGCACGCCGGGGACACAGATCGCCATCGTTGCCGCCGGGCAGGAGTTGGGACGCGTCCCCGTGGATGAGTTCGGCACCTGGCAGGTCGATGTCTTGCTCCCCGAGGGGGCCTTGAACCTGGAACTGCAGGCGATAGGCGACAGCGGCAATGTCCTGGCCAGTTCGCCGGCCATCCCCATGACCATTCTCCAGCCCGTTGAAGGCGGCGAGGGCGGCGAGGGCGGCGAAACCGGCGCCGTAGAGGATGTGCCGCCCGGCATCGACTTCCCCGCTGCGCAGCTTCGCGCCGGGCAGGTGAGCCTGAGCGGCAGCGGCGCACCCGGCGCCCTTCTGCTCATTCTGGCCAACGGCCAGGAAATCGGCACCGTTGAAGTTGATGAGGACGGCCGTTGGACCCTGGACGCTGATCTTGCCGCAGGGGACAACGAGATCGACATCGCCGCGCTGGACGAAGACGGCACCGTGCGCGAGGTGCTGCCGGCAATATCGCTGCCCGTGCTGCCCGCGGCGGACGAAGCGGAAACGCCCGCTGAAGGCGCGGCGGAAACACCCGCTGAAGGCGCGGCGGAAACACCCGCTGAAGGCGCGGCGGAAACGCCCGCTGAAGGCGCGGCGGAAACGCCCGCTGAGGGCGCGGCGGAAACGCCCGCTGAAGGCGCAGGAGAAACGCCCGCTGAAGGCGCGGCGGAAACGCCCACTGAAGGCGCGGCGGAAACGCCCACTGAAGGCGCGGCGGAAACGCCGCCTGTGGAAGAGGCAGATATCGACGAAACGGCCGAGTCCGTTGGCGACGCCGTGCTCACTTCCGATGACTTTGGCATCCTGTCCAGGGGCCTCGAGGCCGCCGGCCTGACCGAACCGCTGTCAGATGTGGAGGGGACCTACACCCTGTTCGCCCCCATCGATGCCGCCTTCCAGGCCATTCCCGCCGATCTGCGTCTCGCCTGGGATTTCAACCCGGACGTTTACGCAGAGTTGATGCGCTTCCTCGTTATCGAAGGAACGTTCCTGCCTGAGGATCTGACCGACGGCCTCGTTCTGCGGACATTGGCCGGCACCAATGTGGGCATCACGCGCAGCGGCGACGTGATTCGCTTCAGCGGCGTCCCCGTGATCAACAACGGCGAAGTGGGCGAAAGCGTCGTCTACGCGCTGCCGCAGTTGATCTTGCCCCCGCTGCCGGCCGGCATCAGCCCGCCGATAATCAATGTCGAAGGCGTTCCCGTCTTCACCGGCCCGAGGCTGACCGTGGTGGGCACGGGCGAGCCGGGCTACCGCATTCTCTTAACCGTGGACAGCGTGAGCTTCGGCTCCGTCGCCCCCATCGGGGAAGATGGAAGCTGGCAGGTGGTCGGCGATGTAGAGAGTTCCGTACGCCAAATCGTGGCCTACATGATCGACAACCAGGGCTTACTGCAAGCAATTTCGGGACAGGTGGAGCTCCCGGTTCCCGAAAACTAGACCTGCGCTTGCCGTGGGATTCAGGCAAGGACGGCCGTTCCGCCGTCCTTGCCCGTAAGCAAGGGGGTATGCATGAACGAAACACCGATGAGCTACGTGAGCGGATCACTCTTCTATCGTGAGCGCATGGCGCTGCCGCCGGACGCCCAAGTCAGCGTGGAGCTGGCCTATCGCGAGCCGGGGACAGAGAAAGTAATCATCATCGGCCTGCACGATTTCAGCAGCGACGGCAAACAGGTGCCGCTCAGTTTCGCGGTCCCTTATGACGAAGCTGAAATAGACGGCCGTCGCAGCTACTTTCTGCAGGCACGCATTGAACATGAGGCGGGCAGATATCGCTTCCAAAACGCGGCTCCCGTCTACGTCATCACCCACGATCGGCCCGTGAGCGAGATAGACATAATGCTGCGCCAGACACCTATTGCGGCGGCCACGGCCGCCGTCACGGGTACCGTCCACTATCGCGAGCGCATCCTGCTCGCCCCCGACTCCCTGCTTACCGTGCGCTTGTTGGATGTATCACGGCAGGATGTGGCCGCGCACGTTCTCGGTGAGCAGATCTACAGGACAGAAGGCAGACAGGTTCCCTTGCCTTTCGCTGTCACCTACGACCCGGAGGAAATCGAAGAGCGCTTCAGCTACAGCATTTCCGCGCGCATTGAAGACGGCGGCGGCATCCTGCGCTTCATCAGTGACACCAACAATCCCGTGATCACGCGCGGCAGCCCCAGCGAAGACGTCGCAGTCTGGGTGCGCTCGCTCTAGTCCCGCGGCAAGATCGGGTCGAGCTTGGATCGAGGTGCGCTGTTCCCGGCAGAGCGCGGATGGCGAAGTCGCCAAAGATCGCATCACGGCGCCTAGGGCGATGGCGCTCCGGCCTAATCCCAACTAAGAAGCCGCCGCGGTCCTTTCTGCCCGCCGCGGCAGCTTCCACCACTTGCCGACAACGCCCTGCCTATTGACTGCTGTTTTGCAGGAGATCGCGTATCTCCGTGAGCAGGACAACTTCATCTGAGGGTTCCGGCTCCGGTTCCGGCTCCGCGTCCTCACCGTCCGGCACAATGCCCGCCAACCCCAGCTCTTGCGCATCCATGCCCATGCTCTCGCTGATACGCACCATATAGCGTATGGTCAGAAAAACGACAAGGGCCACCAAGAGGAAATTGATCACGGACTGGATGAAATTGCCGTAGGTCACCGTTGCCCCGCGAAAATCAAACGAGAGGCTGGTGAAGTCCGTCCCGCCGAAGAGGCCGGAGATGAGGGGCGTGATGATGTCGGCGACCAGCGAGTTGACGATCGCCGTAAAAGAGGCGCCGATGACCACGCCGACGGCGAGATCCACCACATTGCCGCGCATGATGAATCTCCGGAAATCATTTAACATTACCTTACTCCTTCCTGCCGGCCCAACAAAAAACCGCCGGCAAACTACCGGCGGTATTTAACTCGATCACGGCCCCTCTGTCAAAAGGCGACGCGGCTTTAGGCGACGCGGCTTCAGGCGACGCGGCTTTAGCCGACGCGGCTTTAGCGACGCGGCTTTAGCCGACGCGGCTTTAGCCGACGCGGCTTTAGCCGACGCGGCTTTAGCCGACGCGCTCCCAGGTCAAGAAAGCCCCGGCGTCGCCGCCGTTTTCATAATGTTCCACGCGCACTTCCATGCGCCCGCCGTGCCAGATAAACTCACGCCGGTAGTTTTGTTCACTTTGATCGTACCAGGCGCTGATCACCAGGCGATCATTCAGCCACAGCCGCAGGCCGTCCGGCGCTTTGGCCTCAAAACGGTACTCGCCCGGCTCCAGGGAAAGCGCGCCCGACCAGCGCACGGAAAAGCTGCGCGGCATAATGCCTTCGCCCGGCGAGTCGCCCCGCCAATGAAAATCAATCTCCTCGTCCTGGCGCACCAGCAGCGGTTCGCCCGCCAACTTGCGGTTGTCGAAATATTCGGCCCTCCAGATGATCGGCTTGCGCTGCCACGCGCCCGGCAGGAAGACGGCCGTTTCTACGGGCGCATCCATGAGGACGGTCGTGGCCGCCATGCTGGACTCCTGAGGCCGCCTGGCCGCGCCGGCCTCAGGCAGGCGCGGGGCGCGCTGCGGCGGCTGCGCAGCCTCGAGCAGCATCGCCTCACCCAGCAGCGCGCTGCGGCGACGACCAGCTGCCTCCAGGGGCGGCCCGAAGACGGCCGGCTCATTCTCCTCTTCCGGCGCCCGGCTGAGGATGGCCTCCACGGTGGCCGCAATAGCCGCCTGCTCCTCTGCGCTCTGCGTGTCGGCAAGCGCGCTTGAGCCGCCGCGGCCATTGCCGCTGCCAGCGTGCGGCTCCGCGAGCGGCGCTTCCCGCGGCTCCTGCGCCTCCAATTCAGGCTCATGCCCATTGTCGTAGGCACGCGCCTCGGCGGCGCTGGCAAAGACCATATTCTCCCACACATCCGCGCCGGCCGTCTCCGCCGGGTCGTGGACGTTTTCCTGCGGCCCGCCGCCGTTTGCCGGCGCCGCCTGTCGCTCAACAATGCCGTTGAGGTACTCGGCCAGTTCTTCCAGAGGATCCCAATTATCTGCACCCATCATTGCCTCCAACTGTTCAGCGGAGAAAGCATCGAAGTCCACGGAGTCGCGGTCAATGCCCATTTCTCTCAAGAACTCATCTTCATCGATATAGTCGGCATCCATCTCCGAACCGAGCCGCCGCGCATAAACGCGCTGCATAGCCAGCATCTTCAGCTCCGACCAGCGCCCTTCATAAGCATCCCGGGGATCGACCTCCTCGTCCACCGCCGGCTCGCTGCCCTGTTCGCTCCCAGCCACGTCCACGGCGGCGACTGCGTCGTCAGCAGAGTCCGCGACGGCGGGCGCTGCGGGCGCCTCTGACCCGTCGGGCGCTGCCTTGGCAGCGGTCGCTTCGTGGGGCGCGTAAGCCGCGTAGGGGTCGCCGGCCCCATATGCCGCGGGCGCTTCATGGTACGCCTCCGCCCTATTATCGGCGGGCGGCGTCTCCTCGGCCGCGAAGAAGGCGTTAACATCCTGCGCCTCTGGCGTAAATTCCCCCTCCACAGCCGTGCGTTCCGCCATGAAATCTTCCAGCGAGCCGATTTCCTGCCGCAAATCGCCCTGGTCCAGCTCGCGGGCGGCATCTGCCTGCGACCCGCCCCTTTGCAGACGAAGCATCGCCTGCACGCGCAGCGCCGCTTCCTCCGCATCCCCTTCAGCAGTGATGCCCTCGTCGACGACGATCTGGTCGACAACGACCTGGTCGACGTCTTCTTGGTCGACAACGACCTGGTCATAACGACTTGGTCGACAACGACCTGGTCCTCGACGTCTTGCGCATCAGGGTACGCGTCGCCTTCATCGATCTGCCCGTCCGCGCCTGCGTCCGGCGCTTCCGACCCGCGGCGCCAGGCGGCGATCTTCGCCGCCAGGTGCACCGGGTACTCTTCGCGCTCCCTGGCCGCCGCCCTCTCCGCGCGCTCCCGCTCTGCGGCCACGCGCCAATCCCCCTTGCCGTTCTCCGCCAGGCGCTCGACCATGACCACCATCTGCCGCTGGTAGGCGGCTTCCGTTTGCACGACGCGCTTCTGCAGATCCTGTTGGTACTGTTCTTCCAGCGCCGCCATCTCTGCGGCCCGGGCGATCTCTGCCTCCTCCAGGCGGCTCTCCAGCATGGCGATCTTCATCGTCGCCCGCGCCAGCTCCGCCTCCGTGCTCAAGGCGGCGTCCGGCTCGGCGCCGGCGGCCTCCACGACGGCGCCGGCAGCTTCTCTTTTTCGCAAAACTAACAGATACAGGAGGGCGAGGCCGGCAATAATCGCCGACACCGCCAGGGCCCAACTTGGCATACGATGCCTCCCAGCTTCAAAATAGGCGCTGACAGCACAACAAGGGCTGCTATTCAGTTTTCGGTACTACCAAAGAGATACAGTCTGTCAGCAAACAGATAGACATAATATACCACAACTTGACGTAAAGTGGCAAGGGGCGCTGCCGCCCCTTTTTTCACAGGATTTTCCGCCCGCGCCCTACCCCCAAACGGATGGTTGTGTTGTACAATTAATGCATGCGTGATAAGGATTGGCTGAGGTTTCTCACCAAGGCGGGTCTGATTGTGCTGCGCGGCATGATCCTGGGCGCGATCATCGTTGGCGGCATCGGTCTGCTCATTGCCGCCGCGGCAGCTATTTTCGGCGGCGCCGGCCCGCTGACGCCCGCTTATCTGGCGCCCATCGTCTTGAACTATGTGCAGGTTGGGCTGTTTGGTGGGGGCATCATCGGTCTGTTGTATGGGCTGCTTTCCCAGGGCTCCTACTAGGCGGCGCCGGCGCGTTTTCATTTTTACTGACTTGACGGCATCTCTCGGCCGGGAACGAACTTGATAGACGCAGGAAAACACACCTATCTACTGCTGGCGGCGCTGGCAGCAGCCCTGCTGCTGCTGTTTCAGGGCGCCAACGTGACGGCCGGTAGGTCGGGCGGGGAGCGCGAACCCTTGCCCACTTTCACCGCCACCGCTGCATTGGAAACAACCGAGGCCACCGCCACGCAGACGGCCGCGGCCACCTTCACGGTCACGCCCACGGAGACCGCGACAAGCACGAGCACCCCCTCACCCACAGCGACGCCCGGGAGTTCCCCCTCGCCGTCGGCCACGCCTACGCCGCAGGTCTATGCCCATTACCTGCCCCTGGTGACGGACATCCCACCGCCGATGCCGCCCGGCTGCCGCCCGGTGCCGCACCTGCCCGCCGCTTCTTTGAGCAATGAATGGGCCATGAGCGCGCTGCTGAACGACTACCGCCGCGACAACGGCCTCGCCGCGCTGAACAACATGCCCCATCTGGTGCAGGCGGCGCGCCGCCATGCCTATGACATGGCCGCCAATGATTTCGTGGGCCATACCGGATCCGACGACAGCAGCGCCGGCGAGAGGGCCGGTGACGCCTGTTACGAATGGTATGCCATCGCCCAGATGGTGGGCAGCAGCCCCTCGGTCCTAGAGATGTTCAACGCCTGGACAACTAGCCCAGGAAACAGGGCCTTGATCCTCTCCGCAGAATACCTCGATTTCGGCACCGCCTATGCTTACGACCCCCTGAGCGATCCGGCCCATGCCTGGGTCGTCGTCTTAGGCCGCCCGACCTATGCCGGCCTGCGCGAACAAGAATGAAGCAGGATCGGCCCGCGCCCTGCCCGCGGCCACGTCGCTCCTTGCCGTCGCCCAGTTTCCCAATCTCCAACTTCAGCTATAATCCACGATCATGAGCAGAATCAATGGGCAGCGGGTCCTGATCACGGGTGCGGGCGCCGGGATCGGCCGTTTGCTGGCTGAACGCGTCATTGCCCGCGGTGGGCGCGTCATCGCCTGGGACATCGAACAGGGAGCACTGGACAGCCTATCCGGCGACTACCCTGACCGGGTCGCCACCTACCGCGTCGATCTCGCCAGCAAGGAAGAGACTCAGCGCACCGCGCAGCAGGTGATCCAGGAGCTCGGCGGCGTGGACATCCTCGTCAACAATGCGGGCTTCGTGCAGGGCAAGTCCATACTCGACTGCGATGACGAAGCGGTGCAGCGCACCTTCGCCATCAACATCCTGGCCCACTTCTGGACCGTGCGTGCCTTTCTGCCGGGCATGATCCAGCGCGGTCACGGCCACATCGTCACCGTCGCCTCCGCGGCCGCTTTCGGAGGCGGTCCGCGCATGGCCGATTACACCGCCAGCAAAGGGGCGGCTTTCAATTTTGACGAATCCCTGCGCCTGGAATTCAAAAAGTACAAGCTGCCGGTGAAGACGACGGTGGTCTGCCCCTGGTACGTGGATACGGGCATGTTCGCCGGCGTCAAATCCCGTTTCAGCCTCTTCCTGCCCATTCTTGAGCCGCAAGACGTTGCCGCCAAGATGATGCGCGCCATCGAAAAAGATCGGGCGCGCCTCTTCATGCCCGCCACCGTCTTGATAACCTTTCCGCTGCGCCTGCTGCCCCCCGTCCTCTTCGACGCCGCCACCACCTTTCTGGGCGTCAGCCGCTCCATGGATGAGTTTGTTGGACATGGTTAACGGCGCATGAAGGCACTTAAGAACCACCAGGGATCCGTTGCCCTGCGCATCCTCGTGGGCCTGGCCGCGGCGGGACTGGTGCTCTATTTCATGCACCTCGTCTCCAACTTCATCGTCGCTCTCTTTTTCGCCCTGATCATCACCGTGATCGCCGGCCCGCTGCTGCTCTGGCTGCGCGGCAAGGGGCTGCCCGATTGGCTCGCCTTCCTGATCACACTCGGCGCGGTGGCTGTCGGGGTGTTCCTCATCGTAGGCTTCATCATCAATGCCGCCGTCGTGCTCGCCGTGACAGTTCCCAACTACGTCACCAAATTTGAAAGTCTGAAGGAGACAACGGCCGAATTCTCCGCCAACAACGGGCTCTTCGCCTTCAATATAGCAACCCTTCTGGGGCTGGTGGAAACGCGGACGCTTCTCAACATCACCGGCGCACTCCTGCAGGGGGCGCTCGACGTCTTCTCCAACGCCCTAATCATCATCATCTTTGTCGTCTTCATGCTCGTCCAGTACTTCACCACGCCGCGCCTGCTGCGCGCCGAGATCGCGGCCGGGAACACCTATGCGCAGCGCGTCGTGCTCTATCTAGAAAACCTGCGGCAGTACACGCTCTTGACGGCCGTGATCGGCCTGATCACGGGTGCCCTCGACACCCTCCTCTTTCTCCTCCTGGGCATCCCCAACCCATTCATCTGGGGCGGCGTGGCCGCGATCCTCAGCTTCGTGCCCAGCATCGGCTTCTGGCTGGCCGCCATCCCGCCCACTTTCCTGGCCCTCTTCGAATACGGCCCGCTGACTGCCCTGCTCACACTGGCCGGCATCCTCCTCATTAACGGCATCGCCGATAACTACATCAAGCCACGCTACCTCGGCTCCGGCCTCGACCTGGCCCCCTTCCTGGTCATTTTCTCCGTCATCTTCTGGGCCATTATCCTCGGGCCCGTCGGGGCGATCATCGGCGTGCCCTTGACCATGCTCATCAAGACCCTAATCCTCGAAGCAGACGATGATCTGAGCTGGCTCGCCCGGGTCAGCGGCTCCGGCAGGACGCCGGCACCGCTCGCGGAAGCAGAGACAGACGCCGGTCAATAGGTCGTTGCTGGTTCCTCGCCTTTCGTTTTCAGTTGTCACTCTTCAGCCTTCTCTTTTCTGTTTCCCACTGATTACCTGCCTTATGGTACAATCATCACAATCTTGACCAGCAAACTAGCTGACCCAACCGGTCAAAGGAGACGTATCTATGCCAGGAAGACGATCCGGCGCCAGACGCACAGCGAGACGGACATCGCGACGGACATCAAGAAGGACTTTTCGACGCCGGCGCAGGAGAAGAAGCATTCTCGTCGGCGGCGCCGTGTTGATTGGCGGAGGCGCACTGGTCTACAAACTGAGCAAGCAGGACGCTCAGAAGATTGAAGAACATACCGGCATCCCACCCGACGAGCTGGATGACGAAGATCTGCAGGCAGCGATGCAGGAGCTGAATATCCAATCGCAAAACTTGACCGACGAAGATCGCGCGGCTATGGCCCAAGATCAAGCCGCCAATCCGGATCCTGAAGAAACGGTTGCGCCTGCCGCGGCACCTGCCGCGGCGGCGGGCGGCACAAGAGGATTACATCGAGCAGCTCAAACAGTTGGCCGCTCTCAGAGACGCGGGCATTCTCTCCGACGAAGAGTTCGAGGCCAAGAAAAAACAGTTACTCGGCCTCTAAGGCAAAGCTCCGAGGTCTTCACAAGCGCTGCCCATCCCGCGCTTCTTCTGAGGCAAGACCTCGGAGCTGCTTTTCTCCCGCCGCACCGCTAAGCCGCGCCTTGCGCCTTCTCCCCCGCGGCGACCGCCAGCGGCAGGTGATTCTCCTGCGGCGCCGGCGGGCCCGTCCACATCATCCGTCACTGCCCCCATTTTCAGGCGCATCTCGCGCCTCACGCCGCATGGCCAGCGCGTCCAGAAAGATAACCACGCCGCCGACAAGCGCCCATCCCAGGACAACCAGGTAGACCAGCGGTCTCTCCTGCCACGGGGTGAAGACCACGACCAGGCCAAGCGCGATCTCCAGGAGCCCCAACAGCAACCCGCTGCGCGTCCGCCGCGTCGTCGTAAACCGCTTCACCTGCATATGCCCGGTGATGTGCAGGATGCCGGTCAAGATGGCCACAATGCCCAGGAACAGGAAGAAGAGATCCCCGTCGACCCAGCGATCGACGTAGCGGCGGCTGACCATAGCCACGCCCGCAAGCCCGCCGCCGGCGCCAACCAGGATCGTCAGCAGTTTCGATCGTTCGTTTTCAAGCCCCCAGCGCACGGTGAGCAAGGAGCCGGCAACCCAAAAACCGCCGATGAAGTTGCCGAGAAGGGGCGCTGCCTTATCCGGCCAGAAAAGAAGGGCAACGCCCAAAGCGACCGAAAAGAAGCTGCGCCCTAGTGTTATCCAAAATGCCATCCAGTTTCTTCCTCTCACTTTCCATGCGCGGCGGTATCAGGTCCGGCGTCACTTCGCTTTTCAATGCCTCCGCCGCAAGGATCGAAAGCAAAAAAGCGCCGCCGGCAGCTGCCGGCGGCGCCATGATTCAATGCGCGTGGTCGCTACGCGTCCTCTTCCTCCATTTCCTCGGCGAGCACATCGAGCACGTCCGCCGCGCCCAACTCGGCCGACCCCGCGGCCACGTCGCCGATGCCCTGCGCCGCCCACTCCTTGGCGGCCTCGCGCATCCCTTCCGCCGCCGCCGCCTCGACCAGGCCCTGCGCTGTCAGCTCCACGCTTTCCAGGGCCAATTCATCGCTTTCCACGGCCATTTCGTCAGACACGACCAGCCGCGCCAGCCCTTCGGCCATCTCATTCACGCCCAGGTCGCCGATATCTTTGCCGGCGGCGCTGACGGCCGCGGCCAACGTGCGTGCGGCTGCTGACTGGTAGATAGAGTCGATCGCGATTTCCTGCAGCTCATCCGCCTTGTCCGCCAAGAAGTCAGCCAAGATGGGCATTTCCAAGGCGCCCACGATATTGGCCACCGCGTTCAGCTGGCCGGAGATAGCCGACAGAGCCATCGCATCCGCCATATCCTCTTCCCCAAGGGCGCTCATGAGCGCGCTCTGCACATCCAGATCATCCGAGGCGGCCAGCATCGCCGCCCCCTGGGCCAGGTCGTCGACGCCGGCATCGCCCACGGCCGCGCTCAGCGCGGCGGCGCGTGCGGCCATCGTGTCGCGGCTGGCAGCCGAAGAAAGCGTAGCGCCGGCGGCCGCGGCCATCATAAAGCCGGCATCGCCCAAATTTTCCGCCTCGGCAATCTCCTCCAACCCGGCGCCCACACTGCCCAGCCCTTCCAACGCTGCCTCTTGCGCGGACACTTCCAGGGCATCTTCGATTTCTTGTTTTTCCTCAGCCATGCTGTTTCTCCTTATCTTTTACAAATGGGATACGCTTAACATTATCGAGCCTTGCGCCGCCCGGCACAGGCCTTACACCACATCTATTCCCGCTCCGCAGGCTCTGCAACCCCCGGCTGCTGCAGCTTGCCGGCGACGTACTCCTCGCCATGCTTATCCAGGATCTCCATCTCGCGGTCCCCTATCTTCGCTCGGCCGGTTGACCAGGTGCGCAGGCCGATGAAAAGGGAAAGCGCCGCAATGGGGAAAGCAATGCCGATGCCATAGCTCATCAACTCCGCCGGGTCCAGGGTAAAGACCACGGCCATGAAGTGCACAGCCAGCACGACCACGGTGACGCCAATCAGATTCGTCTCCAATTCCTCCGTGCTTTCAATGCGCAGCCAGCGCGGGAGTCGGATCTCTTCAAAAAACAGTTGGTAGAAACCGACGGCGGTGAGAAACAGGACGGTGCCGATCAAGAAGCGGTGCACATATTCAACGATCTCCACCTCAACGGGCAGCGCTTCCGCATGCGCTCCCCCGCTCCCCTGAACCACGTTCAGGACACCTTCAAACACTGCCTGAATCAAACCAATGCCGCCGAACAGAAATAAGGCCGCGCTCGCCAACAGCAGGCCCAGGATCGGCACCAGCACCACGTAGCGCGTCCAGCCAATCAATTTCGTTATCACACCATCTCCTCCATTTCTCCGTGTTGCTGCGGATTATAGGCCAAAGCGACGGGCGTGTCATCACCCCTCGCCGCGCAGATCGCGGCGCGCACTTTCTGCGGCGGCGCCCTGTTAACCCGTCCCGATTTGAGGTAGCATAGGGACCCATTATCAGAAACAACCTTTTGGAGGTCACCATGGCATTCAATCTACGCAATCGCAATTTCTTGAAACTTCTTGATTTCACCCCGGAAGAGATCAAGTTTCTGCTCAACCTGTCCGCCGATCTGAAGGCGGCCAAGTACGGCGGCTACGAAGTGCCGCGCCTGACCGGGAAAAATATCGCCCTCATCTTTGAGAAAGCGTCGACGCGCACGCGCACCGCTTTCGAAGTCGCCGCCTTTGATCAAGGGGCGCATGTCACCTACCTCGGCCCCAGCGGGTCGCATATCGGCTACAAAGAGACGATGAAAGACACCGCGCGCGTCCTCGGCCGTTCCTATGACGGCATCGAATATCGCGGCTTCACCCAAGAATCGGCGGAGATACTGGGCGCCTATGCCGGCGTGCCCGTCTGGAATGGGCTGACCGATCGCTGGCACCCGACGCAGGTCCTGGCCGATGTCCTGACCATGATCGAGCATTCGGACAAAAACCTGGGCGAGATCGCCTACACCTACCTCGGCGACGCGCGCAACAATGTCGGCAACTCCCTGATGGTCGGCGGCTGCAAACTGGGCATGGACGTGCGCATCTGCGCCCCCGAACATCTCTGGCCGGAAGCGGACCTGATCGCCGAATGCCGCGCCATGGCCGCCGGGACGGGCGCGCGCCTGACGCTCACCGCCGATGTCGCCGCAGGGGTCCAGGGTGCCGACTACCTCTATACCGATGTCTGGGTCTCCATGGGTGAGCCGGACGCCGTGTGGGAAGAGCGCATCAAGCTGCTCACGCCGTACCAGGTCAACAGCGCGGCGATGGCCTTGACCGGCAATCCGCAGACCAAGTTCCTGCACTGTCTGCCCGCCTTCCACAATGCCGAAACCAAAGTCGGCCAGGAGATGGCCGAGAAGTTCGGCCTGACCAACGGCCTGGAAGTAACCGAAGATGTCTTCGAGTCCCGCGCCTCCATCGTTTTCGACCAGGCGGAGAACCGCATGCATACGATCAAGGCCGTCATGGTAGCCACGCTGGGTGATTAGCCTGTCTGGGATCAGAGGGGCAGTAATCCGTGATTAGGGGGCAGCACTCAATGGTTGCGGGTCAGTGATTAGGGATCAAGGGGGTCCATACTCCCGAAAGCACCAACCCACTGGCCCGCTGACCTACCAACAAGAAGAGCGCGGTCGCCCGCGCTCATTCCCAAATCCAAAATCCGAAATCCCCCATCCTCAGTCGCCAATCAATCCGGTTCTTCCCCCGGCATTTCCACCGACTGGTCCTTGGCAATGCGGTCGCGCAGGACATCGCCCCCTTTCTGCATTCGTTCCAGGTCGTCGAAGACTTCCTGGGGCACGGTATAGGTGGCTACTTCCGCGCCCATCTTATTGAATTCATGGACGACGGATTCCATTTCGTCGTAATCCATCATCACCGCCAGCGCCGCGCCCCCTTCTTTCAGGTGCGCGGCCAGGCGCTGCTGATCCTCGTCCGACATGCCGATCTTCTTGTGGAAGAGCGAGCCGCCCAGCGCACCGGCCGCCAGCCCGACGAGGGCGCCGCCGATGAGCGTAATGCCGCCGCTGAGGATGCCCAGGGCCGCGCCCGCGATCCCGCCCCACTTCGCGCCTTTGCCCGCCGCGCGCGAGCCGACCTTGTCTTCCTTGATCTCCCCCTCGGCGCTCATGGTCATGACACTCATGGCGCCCAACTTGATATCCTTGCGTTCCTTGTCCCACTCCTTCAACTGGGCGCCGGCCTCTTGCGCCGCCTCAGCCGTCGGGAAATAGGCAATAATCAGTTCACTATCTTTCTCAGCCATACGCGATCTCCTTTTGACGCGGTAGTTCAGCCCCATGCCTGGCAACTGCGCCGAACCTCACGAAACAGCGGGATCATCATCCCGATCTGGGTGAAGCGGTTGCCCCACCACAATAATGATACTGTCACTTGCCCCCAAACGGCAACAACAGCGCCCGGCAGTTGGCGGCATCGCCTGCCGGACGCACAGTCCCCGCCCCCTTCAAAGGAGTAAGAACCTCGCCTGCATCGGCGAGCCACGCTGCATTCGTCGCTGCCCACAACCGTTTACGCCGCCTGGCCATCTTCCTCGTAAGGCGCCATCACCAGGCAGGCATTCTGCCCGCCCATGCCGAATGAGTTCGTGAGCACGCGCTTCAACGACGCCGCCCGCGGGGCATTGGGCACATAGTCAAGATCGCACTCCGGGTCCGGGAACTCGTAGTTCCAGGTGGGCGGAATGATGCCCGTTTTCAGCGCGTAACTGCAAAAAATAGCCTCGATAGCGCCCGTGGCGCCCATCGCGTGCCCCAGCACCGACTTGGAGCTGCTCACCGGGATCTGATAGGCTCGCTCGCCGAAAAGCCTCTTGATAGCCAACGTCTCCATGGCGTCATTCATCGGCGTCGCTGTGCCGTGGGCATTGATGTAATCAATCTCCTGATCGCTGACGCGGGCATCTTCCAGCGCCCAGCGCATGGCGCGCACGGCGCCCGCCGCTTCAGGATCCGGCTGGGAAATATGGTAGGCGTCTGAAGAAGCGGCGTAGCCGAGCAGCTCCGCGTGGATTCGCGCGCCGCGCGCCAGCGCCTTATCCAACCTTTCCAAGATCAGGATGCCCGCCCCCTCGCTGATCACCGTGCCGTCGCGCGTGCGATCAAAGGGGCGCAGCGCGCGCTGCGGGTCTTCATTGCGCGTGGAGAGGGCGCGCATACGGCCAAAGCCGGCGATCGACGATTCGTGCACCAGCCCTTCAACGCCGCCGGCAATAGCCATCTCCGCCCGCCCGTGGCGAATGACATCCAACGCTTCACCAATCGCCTGCGTGCCGCTGGCGCAGGCGGCGACCACGGTGTTGATGTGCCCCTTCGCCCCCGCCAGCAGGCTCAGATGATAGGCCGGCATATTGGCCAGGAAGCCCACCATGGCAAAGGGGCTGACGCGGTTGAAGCCCTGTTCGCGCAGAATCATCATTTCGCGATCCGCCACTTCCAGGCCGCCGGCGCCGGTGCCCACGATCGTAGCCACGCGCTCCGCGTCCGCCAGCGGCGCCTGCAGGCCGGCATCGGCCAGGGCCATCGTCGTCGCCGCGATCGCCAGCTGCGAGGCACGCGAAATGCGCCGCGCCTCTTTCCAGTTCATGTAGTCGCCGGGCTCAAAATCCTTCACCTCGCCGCCGATGTGCACCGGCAGGTGGCTCGTATCAAAGCGCGAGATCTCGGCGATCCCCGATCGCCCGGCCAGCAGGCTCTCCCAACCGGCCGTGGCTGTCAAGCCGAGGGGACTGACAACGCCATATCCCGTAATTACCACCCGCGCCCGGCCGTTTTTCGAAAAATTCGTCAACACATCATCTCCAGCTGCCGCATCCCGCGCGCTGCGCCAGCGGCGGCACGAGGGATTGATCGGCTCAAACAGCGGGGAGATTATACTGTGTTTTCAATCAATTCCGAAAGGACTCCCGCCCCAGCCCCTCTGCCAGCGAACGCTCATTTGGTTGCTCGCAAAGTCTTGACTTGGATAACCTCTGGTGTATACTTAAACATATAGGATGTCCTATAAGTGGATATTCTATACACACTTCCGATCTTGGACAAACATACAATGCAGGCCAGCCGGCCACCTCTGGATAAGAAATGAGTACTCTACAAAGCTTGGATCGCCCCCTCTCCTTACATCAATCCGTCGTCAATGCGATAAAGACGTATATCAGCGAAAATGATTTCCGGGCCGGCGATCCCTTTTTGCCGGAGACTGCCCTAGCGAAACGCCTCGGTGTAAGCCGCAACTCTGTTCGCGAGGCTGTCAAAGCGTTGGAATCACTAGGCATTCTGGAGACAAGGCGGGGAATTGGCGTATTCATCAGCAATTTTTCATTTGACCCGATCTTTGACAATCTTCCCTTTGCCCTCGTTCAGGATCTAAAGGAACTATCAGATCTTCTAGAAATCCGCCAGGTATTGGAATCTGGGATGATCGCAAGAGTTATTCCGGCGATTACTGAAAACAACCTAAAAGAACTGGAAGGGATCCTGGATCGCATGCGCATCAAAGCGGAAAGGGGGGATCCCCTCCGTGAAGAGGATAGGGATTTTCACAGCACGCTGTTCGAAAACGCAAACAACGACACCCTACTCAAACTATTGGACATGTTCTGGCTGCTTTTTAGCAAAACGGCGCAGTATGCCAACCTGGAGGACCAATACCCTCTGCAAACCTATCAGGATCATGTGGCTATTGTGAGGGCCGTGACCGAAGGGGATGTCGAGAAAGCGCGCACTGCGCTAGATACGCATTATGCCGGCATTAGTCAGCGGCTAGAACTAGCAAAGGGAGAATCCATCGAAGATTCATGACGGCAGTCCCGTGGCCGGTCATGAGCAATTGGAGTTTATGATGAGGCGAATCAATTACGCGGAACCGATAACACTCGATGAAGAGATTAACCGCTGGGCTCAGCTCAAAGCGGAATATGAGGCGGAAGGGGTTGCCGAGAAAGTGGCCGAAATCAGGCAGCTTTTGCAGGCAAAGCTGGCTGAACTACGCACCTTAAAGGAAAACCAATCGCTCGCCGATGCGGAACCCAGCGATCTGCAAACTGTGAGATCGCTGAGGCCGGATGGGAGACGCCGCATCTGGCAAGAGATTCCCATGGCCGATTACCTGGAAAGACTGGAGGGAGCGCTCATCGGTCGTTTTGCCGGCTGCTCACTCGGCTCAATCGTCGAGCTGTGGACACCGGAACAAATGAAAAGCTGGGCTGACTATCTCGGCGAACCCTTTCCGCCCCAGGATTACTGGAGCAAAGCTGAACGCCCGCACGAATTGAAGTATAAGGTCAGCCCACGAAGCCATTTCACCGCGTCTAGAATGGATGGCGTACCAACCGACGATGACACCATCTACACTCAGATGGGTTTGCTCATTCTTGAAGAATACGGACCCAATTTCACTATTGAAGATGTTGGTGAAGCGTGGAAGAAGTATATCCCTTATGCCCATACGGCCGAAGAAGTTGCCCTAGCTAATTTGCACGCAGGAATCCCCGCCATGGAAGCCGGCGAAACGAACAACCCTTATGTGCAGTATATCGGGGCCGATATCCGCTCCGATGCTTGGGGATACGTGGCGCCTGGATGGCCGGAGAAGGCGGCTGAATTAGCCTACCGCGATTCCTATATTAGTCACCGGCGCAACGGGATCTTTGGCGCGATGTATTTTTGGGCCGTCATTTCAGCTGCGTTCACCGTCGATGATCCCACTGAAGCGCTGCGAATAGGACTGGAAGAGATTCCGGCCGGCAGCCTTCTGGCGCGCGAACTGAGCTGGGCGCTCGACGAAGCGCCCCATATTCACAACTATCAGGATGCCCATGATGCCGCTGCTGAACGGTATGCCGGTATGCACAGAGTTCATACGATCAACAATGCGGCACTCACAGTTTGGGGCCTAACCATTGGTGGCAGCGATATTACCAAGATCCTCGGCGAGACGGTCGCCATGGGCTTTGACAACGACTGTACGGCCGCTACCGCCGGCAGCATAGCCGGAGCCGTCTTTGGCAAGCAGGCCATTGCCCCCCACTGGTCAAAGAACTTCAACAACAAGATTCACACCTACTTGAAAGGGCAGCAAACATTTGCCTTTGATGATCTTGTGAATCGTTTTGCCAGACAGGCGCAAGCTGTATTTGATATCTAGGAAAATCGCGGTGTTTCGAGCATCGGCGTAAGGAGAATGCCTATGAACATGGAGTGAGGCAAATCGAAAACGGCATTCTACAGATAGCTCATCTGACCCATATCGATCCAAAAAACGCTCTTAGGGCAAGGAGAAGGGAAATGAAACGTTACCTTACCATATTATTCGTCATACTCTTTGCGGGCGTCGCTTGCCAAGACAGTCCGCCTGAGAAGACAGAACCCACTGACCCGCCTGCGGCAGAAAGCGCCGCAGCTGAGGCGACAGAAGAAGAGGCAAGTGATGTAGAGACCGGAGAAAACGACGCGGATGAGATGGAGGCGCCGATCGCCGAAGTTTCTTTTGAAGGCACAGGACAATGGGACTATTATCCAACCATTGCCGACTATGAGAGCGCAACTGGTGAATCTATCGCTGCATTTAACCAGTCGCCGATGTTGGATGGCACGGATCTTCCACCCATAGAGGATCGCCTGCCAAAGGATGCGATGGTCATCTTACCCGCCATTGAAATCGGCAGCTATGGCGGCACACTACTAGGATCGACCGATGGTCTTTCCGGCCCACTTTGGGAGTTTCCCTTCACCTATGCTTCCGACTTGAGTGAAGTTGTGCCCAACATCATCAAGGGCTATGACGTCAATGATGACGCCACTTCCTACACGCTATATCTACGCGAAGGAATGAAGTGGAGCGACGGCGAAGACTTCAATGCGGATGACTGGATCTTTTGGTATGAAAACGTCAATCTCAATGAGGAGTACTACCCGGAACCACGCGAGGAGTGGGCAACCGACGGCGGCGTTGCTACGATGACCAAGATTGATGACTACACCCTGGAAATCACCTTCCCTGATCCTAACGGCCTGTGGCCTTTGACGATGAGCCGCGTGCATCCACCATTCCTGCCCCAGCATTACATGGAACAGTTCCATCCCGACTTCGCCGATCCCGATGAACTTGCGGCAAAAATTGAAGAAAGTGGTCTCCCTGACTGGACAGCCCTATGGGAAACGAAAGAGGCGTTCCGCGAGAATCCGGAAATCCCCACAATTTGGAAGTGGAAGCTGGTCTCCGACCCAGCCGACGCCGTTCAAATTCTGGAACGCAATCCCTACTACTGGAAAATCGATCCGGCCGGCAATCAGCTTCCCTATATTGACCGCCTACAGATCGAAGCCGCTGACAGCGAAGTGAAGCTGGTAAAAGCGATCGCTGGTGAGATTGACCTAGCCGATGGTGAAACAATTGATGCCAGCTCCAATTATACGCTGCTGAAGGAAAGCGAAGGCGACGGCACATACCAAATTATCCCTGTGATTCGATCGGCCGTGGGCATCGGCAATATTCTTTTTAACTACACGATTGAGGATGCCGTGCTAAACGAGTTGTTTAACAGCTCTGAGTTCCGCAGAGCGCTATCGATCGGCACAGACCGTGATGCAATCAACAATATTCTCTACAACGGCTTGATGGTTGCTTCGCAATGGGCTCCTGCTGACGGGCCTCCTTACAATGGGGAACGGGACATCTTCAAACAGTACGCAACTTACAGCCCGGCCGAAGCCAACACACTGCTAGATAGTCTCGGTTTGGACATGGATGGCGATGTTCGCCTGCGACCAGATGGTGATCCGCTGGAGATCGTCATGTTTATGAACCAAAACGAAGAGTGCCAGGACAGTGTAGCGATTGCCGAGCTGCTAAAGGCTCAATGGGAAGAGACATTGGGTATTCAGATCATCATTCGTCCCCTGGACGCCGACTTCTGGGGCTTCACTGAAGAGGGGGAACAACAAGGGATCTTTCTGACTTGCTTTGGCATGAGCGAGGAATATCCAGCATCCTTGGGTCGCGGCATGGCGACGGAAGGCAGTGGTGGTGGCTGGGTAGGCTGGCCCGAAGAGGCATTTGGTCAGCTCAGCGATCTCAAGGCTGAGTTTCAGGCAGCCACGAATCCAGACAGTGCCATTGAGGTCGAGAGAAAGATCGCGGAATTACATGCGGATACTTTATGGGTTGTGAGTTTATTGAAGCAACCGGCAACCTACCCACCGGCAAACCTACATGTCTTTAGCAGCCGTATGGGCAATATCTCCGATCCTTCTCCGAAAGAATGGCAGTATGTGGCGATGGAGAGCTGGTTTATGGACGAATAGGAAGTAACCTTACTCGGGATCGCGGTCGAAAGTCAGATTTCGACCGCGATCTCGATCGCGACCACGGATGCGACTAGTGCATACCACCATGATGCCGGTACTGGAACAATGGATCAAATTGAGCAGCAGAATCTTTTCGCGAGTGGGGTCGGCGCCTATTTTCGTTATCGCATTCCGGCTTTGATTACCTGCGGGAACGGAATAGTCCTGGTATTTGCTGAGGCGCGGCAGTATAGCGGTCGTGATTCCGATCAGATAGATCTGCTGCTGAGAAGAAGTGTTGACGGCGGGCAAACGTTTGACCGACCTAGGCTCCTTGTCCGTGAAGAAGGTTGGGTCTGCGGCAATCCGGCTCCGGTTTGGGATAGAGAAACGGGAATGGTCTGGCTCCTGTTCTGCAAGAATCGTCATGACCAGGTAGAGCAACAGATCAATCAAGGGCATGCCCAGCGCACGGTATGGGCGATGAGCAGTCTTGATCATGGTGAGACCTGGACGAGACCGGATGAGATCACAGCTGATGTCAAATTGGCCGATTGGGGTTGGTACGCCACGGGGCCGGGACATGGGATTCAATTGCAGAACGGCCGTTTGCTCATCCCATGTAATCACGGCCTCAGCAGCCCTGACCCTGAGATCGAAACGCCCTACTTCTCGCATATTATTGTCAGCGATGATCACGGACAGACGTGGAAGCTGGGTGGCTCTTTGCTGGAAGGGACAAATGAGTGTGTGGCCGTAGAGACAGGTGATGGCCGCATTTACCTCAACAGCCGCAACGCCCCCTGGTCGCTGCGTGAGCGCTGCGGCAGTTCCGGTGCTGAAGATATACAATATCACCGTGGCTATGCTTGGAGCAGCGACAGGGGCGACAGCTTTTCCTTGGTCAAGCATGACCCGGCGCTGCCCGAGCCGATTTGCCAGGCGAGCCTTTGCCGAGTCCCAACTATGGAAGAGAATGGCGGTTACCGATTCGTTTTCAGCAACCCAGCCAGCAACATTCGAGAAAACATGACTGTTCGCCTAAGCTACGACGAATGCCGGACTTGGTCCATTGCTCGAACCATCCACCATGGTCCGTCCGGGTATTCTGACCTGTGTGCGCTGGAAGATGGGACGATCCTTTGTTCTTACGAACGTGGTGAAAGTCATCCCTATGAGACGTTGACCCTGGCAAGACTGTCGCTCTCGTGGTTGGAAGCGCCAGCAGAAACCAATTGATATGCAGCATCTTCTACTAGATTCTCGCAAGATAGCCTCCACCGAAAACGCGCGGCTGCAGCTAGGTAAGGTTAACAAGCATCCCCAAAACCCGCTTTTTACGGAAGAGTCCTTCAGCGATCCACCCAAACCTTGGGAAGCGCGGTATGACAACCTGTACCCAACTGTGTTGTATGATGAAGAAGAGGGGATCTACAAGCTTTGGTACCACGCCTTTCTGGTCGACAGCACCTCCAACGAGACACCGCTGGAGCTACGGCCATCAGTCGAATACCGTGGTGGAAAGCGGGAGGACGGGTTGCTCTATGCGATTTCCAAAGACGGCTTGCATTGGCAGAAACCAGATCTGGGGATCATTTCATTTAGAGGCTCGTCGCAAAATAACATTGTCATGAGCCTAGCCACGCATGGCATTCATTCCGGTGGAATCATAAAGGAGCTGCGAGATCCCGACCCTGCGCGTCGCTACAAATACTTTCATCGCAATCCGGGATTCCGGCGCATGGCCGTTGCTTTTTCCGCCGATGGGCTGCATTGGTCACAGCCAATTCCGTGGCTAGAAAACGATGCAGTGGGTGATTCGCACAACAATGCCCTATGGGTGCCGGAGCTGGGCAACTATGTAGGATTTACGCGGGGCTGGACTGAACGGCCGTACCATGGCCTTCGTACCGTTGAGCGTACAGTGAGCAAAGATTTCATGCATTGGTCAGAACCGGTGGAAATCATGCGCGGACGGGATGCGCATGATCAAGTCTACTCCATGCCCGTCTTTCGCTATGGCGATATATTCTTGGGACTGCCGGCCCAGTTCCACAAAGGGGATCTGGCGGCACCGGATTGGGATACCGTAACCACTGAGTTGGCCTGGAGCAGCGATACGATCCATTGGCAGCGCATTTGTCCAGGCGAAGCGCTTATTCCCCTGGGGCAAGGAGAGTATCCTGACGGGGCCTATGATTGTGGTTGCATCTATGCGGCAGCGCCTCTCGTTCAGGGAGAGAACATCCTGATTTACTACGGCGGCAGCAATGGGCTGCATAACGGCTGGCGCGAAGGCTCCTTCAATCTGGCAACCCTCCAGCGTGACAGGTTCGCCGGATATGCGCCGACAAGTATAGGAGAAATAGGTGTCATTGAAACCACACCTATGATCGCTCAACAAGGTTCACTGGCGGTCAATGTCGACATTGATAGCGGAGGTTGGCTGCGCGCTGCAGTTCTTGACAGGCATGGCTCTCCTATCGCCGGCTATGGCTTCATAGATTGTTCGCCCCTACAATCGGGTGGTCAGATTGCTGTCGTGCGCTGGAAGGATAATGAATTCAGCAGCCTCGCCGGAAGAAAGGTTCGTATCGTCTTTGAGATAGCCGCTGCCAAGTTGTATGCATTTTCCGGTTGTGTCGGCGTTGTGGTGGAGGAAGAAGGGTTCTGATGGCTGGTGAGAAGATTGAGGATATGTCTGGATTGATCGCTGCAACGTTCACGCCGATGCGAGAAGACGGCCGTCTAGATCTTGATAAAATTCCCGAAGTCGTCGAGCGACTGCTCGCGGAGGGCGTAGAGGGCCTTTTCGTTTGCGGAGGCACCGGAGAGGGAGTCTCCCTGACGACGGCTGAGCGCAAAAAAACGGCGGCCGCTTTCGTAAAAGCCGCTGCGGGCCGGATTCCGGTGATCGTTCATGTTGGCCACAACAGTTTGATCACGGCGCAACAGTTGGCTGAGCATGCGGCGTCCGTTGGCGCGGCGGCGATCGCCGCCATGTCCCCCAATTACTTCAAACCTGCTACGGTAGATACACTGATAGATTGCCTGCAAGTAATTACCGACGGTGCACCGCACCTGCCGTTTGTCTACTATCATTTCCCGGCCAAATCCGGTCTAAGCCTAGATTTGGTCACCCTCCTGAAGCGCGCCGCCAGCCGCTTGCCTTCGTTTTCTGGGGTCAAATTTACGGATACCAGAATCTTTGATTTGCAGGCGGCGCTGGAGGTGGAAAACAACCGATTCAGATTTTTCTTTGGCGCAGATGAAATGCTGTTGGCCGGGCTCAGTGTCGGGGCGCATGGCGCCATTGGCAGTACCTACAACTTCGCCGCTCCGCTCTATCAGCGCCTCATCGCCGCCCAACGCGAAGGAGACTTGAGCACCGCTCGTACTTGTCAGACCCTATCGGTAAAAATGGTGCGCGCCTTTCTTCCCTATGGGAGCATAGAAGGACAAAAAGCGATCATGTCCCTTGTCGGTCTCGACTGCGGCCCCTGCCGTCTTCCCAATAGACAGCTATCATCTACTGTCATTGATCAGCTAAGACTAGATTTAGAAGTCATCGGCTTTTTTGACTGGGCTAGATCGTAGCCGTACCAAGGAAAACCAATGCTGAAATACATTCTCAGAAGGATTGTCTTGATGATTCCCGTATTATTGGTAATCAGCTTCCTCTCCTTTCTCGTGATTCAACTTCCACCAGGGGATTTTGTCGATGCCTACGTGCAGGATCAACGTTCCAAGGGCATAGACGTCACGGCCGCCCAAGAAGCGGCCTGGAGGGCGCGGTACGGCGTAGACGATCCAATCATGGTCCAGTATCTGACTTGGATTTCAGGGGTGTTGCAAGGAGACCTAGGCGTTTCCCTCTATCTGAAGCAGCCAGTCACCCAAGTTATCATGCAACGACTTCCCTTGACCGTTTTGATTGGCGCACTTTCGTTCATCATGGTCAACATGATTGCCATTCCCATTGGTATGTTGTCAGCGACCAGGCAGCACTCCCTCGCTGATCACGTATTCTCGGTCATTGGTTTTCTGGGCATGGGCATCCCGGAATTCATCCTCGCCGTCGTCATGCTGTGGGCAGTTTATCATGCGACCGGTAATGTGACGGTCGGTGTTGTTTCTTCTGAATACGTTGGCGAGCCGATGAGCCTGGCCAAGTTTGGCGATATGGTCAGCCACCTGTGGCTACCGGCGCTCATCGCCGCCGTTACCGGCACCGCGGGCACGATACGCATCATGCGCGCTAACCTGTTGGATGAAATGGAAAAACCCTATGTAATGGTGGCCAGGGCAAAAGGGCTGCCAAAACGGCGGGTATTGTACAAATATCCTTTCAGAATCGCCATGGTTCCTTTCGTGGTAGGGTTGGCCGGGATACTGCCGGGGCTTGTTACCGGAGAGTTAATGGTCTCAATCACGCTGGGCATCCCCACATTGGCTCCCATTTTTCTGCAAGCACTGGAAACTCAAGATATGAACTTGGCCGGAAGCATCGTCTTCATTCTGTCAGCTTTAACGCTTGTCGGTATCTTGATCTCTGATTTTCTGCTGGTCGTTGTTGATCCTCGAATTCGACATGCCCTGTAGCAGAGCTTATCTATGCTAGATCGCATAAAAAGGCGCAGCGGGCATGAGGAAGAAGCAAACAAGTTGTTTGTAGCTTCACAATGGCAGTTGTTCAGATGGAAATTTGCAAAACACAAACCGGCTGTGATCGCATTGGTATTCTTGATGATTATCTATTTTGGGGCGATCTTTGCCGAAATCGTGTCACCCTATGATCCTTATGCCTTCCAGCCTGATTTTGTAAATGCGCCTCCACAGTTGATACATTTTATTGACGAAGAAGGGAGGGTTCATTTGCGACCCTTTATCTATCCCCTTGTTAAGTCAGTCGATCTCGAAACTTTTCGTGCAAGCTATTCAGAAGATAGGACCCAGATGCTGCCCCTGAAACTGTTTGTGAAAGGAGACCCTTACAAGTTATGGGGGTTGATTGAATGGGATGTGCACCTCTTTGGCGTCGAAGAGGGAATCTACAGCCCCCTTGGCAAGGATTCCTTGGGCAGAGACCTCTTCAGTCGCATTGTTTACGGATCAAGGATTTCCTTATCTATCGGGCTCATTGGCATATTTATCGGGTTCTTTTCAGGCTTGATCCTGGGCGGCCTGGCGGGGCTACACGGCGGCATCATCGACAACATAATCATGAGAACAACTGAAATATTCATGAGTATTCCTACGCTGCCAATTTGGATGGCCCTGGCAGTAATGCTGCCACAAGATTGGACGATCTTGGAGACCTATATTGCCATTACGATTATCCTCTCATTATTTGGTGTCGTTACGGGTGCCAGCCGTACCGTTCGTGGAAAGTTCATGTCTCTCAAAGAAGAAGAGTTTGTCATGGCTGCCAAACTTGACGGAGCGAGCACCATGCGCCTGATCCAGAAATACTTGTTCCCAAATTTCCTCAGCCATCAAATTGCCGACCTGACTATGGCCATTCCGGCCATGATCTTGGCCGAGACGGCCTTGAGTTTCCTTGGTTTGGGGCTTCAGGCACCTGCCATTAGCTGGGGCGTACTATTGCAGGAAGCGCGTTATGTACGCGTGTTGTCGCAAAGCCCCTGGCTCTTCATTCCAGCTATCGTCGTAGTCTTGACGATTCTAGCCTTTAACTTCTTTGGTGATGGTATCCGAGACGCCGCTGATCCCTATTCCAAGGTGTAAGTTATATGGCAATGACCAGAAGCGTTCCACTTTTGCAGGTCAACGATCTGAGAGTCCAATTCACTTCCAAAGAAGGAGATATAAGAGCGGTCGATGGCCTTACATTTACATTGTACAAGAATGAAATACTAGGCATTGTTGGGGAGAGTGGCTGCGGTAAGAGCGTTACGGCCAAGGCAATTCTTAACGTCCTTTCCCAAAATGGGAGAATCGCCGAAGGTAGCATTCTATTCATGGACGGGACGGAGCAAGTCGATATAGCCCAACTCGATCCCGACGGGGAAGAGATCAGAAAGATTCGCGGCAACAAGATTTCGATGATTCATCAAGAACCTATGGCCTCTTTCAGCCCCGTTCATACGATCGGTGATCAGATAGGGGAAGTCATTGAGCTGCACACATTGGATCGGCCCAAGAGCGAGAAACGCGGGTTGCAGAAAATCCCCAATCCGTTCGCCGGTCTTTGGAGTTCGCAGCGCAAGAAGGAAAAAGATCAGGTAACGCAGCAGACAATGGAGATTCTCGCCCGCGTGGGCATGCCCAATCCGCAGGAGAACTTTCACGCCTACTCCCATAATTTGAGTGGTGGCATGCGGCAACGGGCAATGATTGCTATGGGGCTCGCTTGCAACCCAACGATTCTAATTGCGGATGAGCCAACCACCGCTCTGGACGTCACCTTGCAGTCCCAGGTGCTAGATTTAATGCAAGAGATGCAGTCCTCGTTCCAGATGTCCATCATCTTCATCACCCATGATTTGGGTGTAATCGCCGAAATAGCAGATCGCGTCGTCGTGATGTATTTAGGCAGAGTGATGGAAACAGCGCCGGTAGATAATCTCTTTTATAAGCCGCTGCATCCGTATACGCAGGCCCTCATTCTATCTGTGCCGCGCACGACCGGCCCTATTGAAAAGCTGGTTCCTATCGCCGGCACCGTGCCCAGCCCCTTGGAGATGCCGGTAGGCTGCAAATTCCACACCCGCTGCCCGAAGGTGATCCCGGGCATTTGTGATGTTTCAGAACCAGAGCTGCAAACAATCGACGAAGGGCATGAGGTCGCCTGTTTCTTGTACAATGACCAAGGAAACCATGCTCTCTGAGACTGCGCAGAACAGCCCCATCCTCGAAGTGCAGCATCTGCACAAACAATTTGAGCGAACGAAAGGCATTATGCGCAAGGTGCAAAGCGTGGTCAAAGCAGTCGATGACCTATCGTTCACGGTAGCTGAAGGAGAAACGCTCTCTCTGGTGGGGGAAAGCGGCTGCGGCAAGACAACCTTGGGCCGCTGCATTGTGCGTGCGATTGAACCGACGGCCGGGGAGATCTTTTTTTTTCAAGACGGAGAAAGGCACGAAATCGTCGGTATGAGTGCCCAAGAACTGCTGAAAGTCAGGCAGGATATTCGCATGATCTTCCAAGATCCCTTCTCATCATTGAACCCACGCATGACGTTGCTGCAGCTCATCGGAGAACCGCTGTTGATCAACAAGCGTGTTAAGAGCAAGGGAGAACTGAATGAGCGAGTAGCCGATCTCTTGTCTACTGTCCAACTGGACTCCCGGTACATGAATCGCTATCCCCACGCCTTTTCTGGGGGCCAACGGCAACGAATCGCCATAGCCAGAGCCTTGGCCCTGGATCCACGTTTTGTCATTGCGGATGAAGCCGTATCGGCCTTAGATGTGTCTGTCCAAGCTCAGATTCTGAACCTGCTTAAGGAGCTGCAAAGTGAACGAAATCTGACCTATCTATTCATCGCGCACAATCTAGCGGTTGTCCGTTACCAAAGCGATCGGATCGCGGTTATGTACTTGGGGAAGATTGTCGAGCTGTCGACGCGAGACAACATTTTCGAGAATCCCTTACATCCATATTCGGAACTGCTTCTCCTATCATCTCCCAATCCAGATCCGCGGGCGAGAAAGAAAAGGGTACACATCATTGGCGAGATTCCCGATCCGGCCCATCGCCCAGGTGGTTGTCCTTTTCATCCCCGCTGTAAATATGCGGAGAACGTGTGCAAAGAGCAATCACCGGAACTGATCAACGTGGCTCAGGGCAGCGAACCTGCCCATTTTGTTGCTTGCCATCTCTGGGACACCCTGTCTCTTGGGATAGGGTGAACATATACTTCATCGGGCACGGCCCGACAGACTCTTGGGCTCCCCTACCTTGGCCGCGCCGGCAGAGCGCTGGCTACGAAGGCGAGGACGAAGATCACGCCCGGCCCCTGTGGGCGTCAAGCGAGAGACGAGCTGCCTGTTCGAGGCTGGGGAAAGGCCGCGCGTGGCCAACAGGTAGGCGATGGGGAAAGCGATCTCGCCCTCGCCCCCCATGCCGCAAGACGAAATCGCCTCGCGCACCGTGATCTACGCCCCCGCACAGTGCCCACGGGCACAGAGATGATCGTCGCCAGCAGACCGTAGCTGACGACAACGATCACATACGTTCAAGACCGGGCGTGCCCTGGCGCCCACTGGTCACCGCTTACGGCTCACTGCCGGCGCCCACCATGGGCACAAACACGAAATCGGTGGCTGTCCAGTCGCGCGTGGCCGTGGCCGTAGGCGTGACGCTGGCCGCCGGCGTGAAAACGGCCGTGTTCATGGGCGTCACGGCGGGTGTGGACGCCGCAGTGGGTGCTGCCGTGGCCGTGTCCGTAGGCGTGTCCGTTGCCGTTGCCGTGGCTGTCGTCGTGGCCGTGTCCGTTGCCGTAGCTGTCGCCGTGGCCGTGGCCGTAGGCGTTGCCGTTGCCGTGGCCGTAGGCGTTGCCGTTGCCGTGGCCGTCATCGTTTCCGTCGCCGTGGCCGTAGGCGTGGCCGTCGCCGTTGCCGTCGCTGCCGGCGACTCCTCGACCAGGGCGGCGGCAGCGTCCACGATGCCTGCGCCGCAGGTGCTCGTCGTGCAGCCGCTGCCGCCGGGAAAGGCGCGCGCCGTCTGCTGCAGGCGGGTCAGCACCTTCACCGGCGACCAACCCGGGTTTTCACCCATGATCAGCGCGGCCACGCCGGCCACGTGTGGGGCGGCCATGCTCGTGCCCTGGTAGTAGGCATAGCCGTCCTCCGCGGGCACCGTCTCCCCTTTGTTGTAGATGGAAAGCACGCCATTTGCGCCCGTTTCCCCGCCGGGAGCGCTCAGCTCAATGAGGCTGCCGAAGTTGCTGTAATAGGCGCGGTCCCCCTCGCGATCCGTCGCCGCAACAGTGAAAACCCTATCGCAGTTGCCCGGGCTGTGATCAGCGGCGGAACGATTGCCGTTGCCGGCGGCGATAACGACCGTCGTCCCCGCGGCGATCACCGCGTCAAACGCTTGCTGCTCGCTTGTTTGGCAGGGGCCGCCGCCGCCCAGGCTGAGATTGATCACGTCAGCCGGATTGCCGTTCGCCGGCGCGCCGGGCACAGGCAGACCCGCCGACCAGCGCACGGCGTCGATGATATCGGACGTCATCCCGCCGCAGCGGCCGAGCACGCGCACGGGCAGGATCTTCGCCTTCCAGTTGACGCCGCTGACGCCCACCCCGTTGTTGGATGCGGCGCCGATGGTGCCCGCCACATGGGATCCATGCCAGGAGCTCGGGCGCGGTGTGCCGCAGTCGCCATCCTCGGTCCAGTCGCCGGGATCGGCGGGGTCAGAATCACGGCCGTCCCCGTCGTTGCTCATATCCGTATTGCTGATGAAATCGTAGCCGGGCAGCACGCGCCCGCTCAGGTCCTCATGGTCAAGGATCCCCGTGTCGAGGACGGCGACAACGCCGCTGCTCCTGCCCGTCGTCACGTCCCAGGCGCCGGGCAAGTTAACGCCTTCGGCCGTCCCCGGCGCATAAACATAGTGCCACTGGTTGGCAAAATAAGGGTCGTCGGGCTGGCGTGCCGCGCCGTTCAGCGCCGCCGGTGCGGCGGGCACCGGGCTCGATTCCGGCACAATCTGCCAGACGCGGTCCGCGTCGGCGAAAAGGATGCCCGGCATACGCGCCAGCCGGCGCGCGGCGGAGGCCACCTCCGCCGGCGGCTGCGGCTGCGGCAGGGCGAAGACAAACAGCCCGCCCGACATGGGCCGCACCAGCGTCAGGGGCTCGCCGGCGGCCGCGCTCATGCGCCCCAGCAGCGCCTCCTCTTCTCCCGCGGACATACTGATCATCGCCTCCGTGTCCTGGAAGCGCACCATGATCTGGTCGGTGGGCAGCCCGCTCGCCTCCGCCAGCGGCAGCGCCTCAGCACGCTGTCCGGCAAACGGCCGTCCGCGAAAGAGCACCAGCAGCAAAATAAGCAGCGCCGCGCCGGCGGCGAGTCGTCTCATAATCATCCCTTGCCCAGCCACCTTTCAATCACATTGACGTGGCCATTTCCAGGACAAGTATATGATAGAATGGTGCCCGAAGCATGGAGAATGCCCTTGCACTCAGAACGAAACGCAGAGAACAGAGGTGATTTAGGCGTGTGGGCCGCGGCCCCGCTTCTGGCCGGCCGGCTGCGGCCCCTCCTTTTTTGGTTCAGCCTCGCCCTGTTGAACACGCTGCTCTTCCTGCCCCCTTTTCTCCTCTCCAAAAACGGCGATTCGCTGCTGCCCGCACTGCCCGCGCCCTGGCCGCAGGCGGCGCGCGAGCTCTTCGCCTGGCGCGACAATTTGGACCCCCTGCGCTTAAGCGCCGAGCTGCTGCTGCTCATCGCCGCCTGGGTCTTCCTCCCCGCCCTGCGCGCCGCGCGCCGGCGCCGGCCGCTGCGCGCCCTCATCGCCGCCTTCTTTTTTCTCGCCTTCACCTATGCCGTCTATGAAGCGCTCTCTCTTTTCTTCTACAATGTCGATCCCGTCTTCTATGACCAGGCAGACCTGATCCGCGAGGGGCTGCCCTTTGTAGCCCGCCATCTTTCCCTCGCCCCCGCCCACTTCATCGCCGCCGCCGCGCTCACCCTCCTCGCTCTTGGCGGCCTGCTGTGGCTGCTGAAAACGGTCACCGCCGAAGCCCAAATCAGCCGCCTGGGGCCCCTGTCGCGCGGCCTGCTGGCCGCGCTCGCCCTCTTCATTCTCGCTTCACTTCTCTACAACGGCCGCGCCCTGGCCGCGCCAAGCAGCGTCGTCAGCTGTTTCAGCTGCAAGCTGGAGCGCAATATCAGGGGCTCCGCCGCCGCCGCCGGACAGGTGCGCCGGCTGAACACGGCCGTCAGCGGCGAGGTCTTTGACGATGCCTACGCCTATGCGGAGCACCGTCTGGCCAGGCGGCCCGACATCTACCTCATCTTCGTCGAGTCCTACGGCAGCATCCTTTACCGCCGCCCCGCCCTGCGCACCCCCTACCTGGCGCTCCTGGAGGAACTGCAGCAGGATCTTCAGGGCGACGGCTGGCAGGCGGCGACAATCATGAGCGAGTCCCCCACCTGGGGCGGCGGGTCGTGGATGGCCTACACAAGCGCCCTCTTCGGCCTGCGCGTGGACACGCACCCCGCTTATCTCGCCCTGCTCGAACGCTTCCCGCGCGGCGGCTACCCGCACCTTGCGCACACACTGAAGCGCATGGGCTACACGACGGCGCGCGTGACCTCCCTTTCCGTCGAGCTTGAAGATGCGCAATGGCAGCAGTACAAAGCGTTTTACGGCGTCGACCGCTGGCTGCGCCACAGCGACCTCGGCTATGACGGCCGTCATTACGGCTGGGGGCCGGCGCCGCCCGATCAATATGTGCTCAGCGCCGCCAACGAGCTGCTGCAGGACACACCGCAGCCTCTTTTTCTCTTCATGATCACCCAGAATTCCCACTACCCGTGGCAGGAAGTGCCGCCGCTCGCTGCCGACTGGCGCGCCCTGGCCGACGGGTCGGACGCGGCTCCCCAGGCCAGCCTGGCCACGCCCCAGGTAACGGCCGACCCGGCCAAATACCTGGAGGCGATCGCCTACGAAATGCGGGTGCTCACGCGCTTCATCCGCCAAGAAGTCGAAGACGACGCGCTCGTCATTCTCATCGGCGATCACCAGCCTGGCTACATCACCGGCGCCCTTGACGGCAATGATACGCTGCTGCACATCATTTCCGGCGACGAAGTGCTGGTCAGCAGCCTCTCCGCCTACGGTTTCGAGGCGGGACTGGCGCTCAGCGACATCCAGAAGAATATGAAGCATGAAGGGCTCTACTCCCTTCTCATGCGCCTTCTCGTCACCCAATACGGCTCAGGCGACCGCCCCCCGCCCCCCTATCTGCCCGGCGGCTTCGTCGAAGACGCAGGGGCCGCCGCTCCCTGAGCCGGCGGCCGCTTTCGCTGAATCAAAAGTTAGAATTGGCCGCGGATCATGGATTATTCCCGCGCCGCCGTTTACCCTTCTCCTTGCTATCCGGCACAGAAATCAAGTAGAAGGAAGGTAGACCATGCAGCGAAACAGACCCGTTTTCGCCACATTCTCACTCACCGCTTTGCTCCTTATGCTCCTCGCCGCCTGCGGCGGCGCGCCCGCCGCGGATCCAGGTGATCCCGCGCCCACCAAGACACAAATGCCCCTGGAGGAAGTGCTCCAGGAACCTGCCGCGACCGCCGCTGCAGCCGTCGACGCGGCCGCCGACGCGGGCGACGCGGCGGCGTATCCCGCCCCTCCCGCTGTACAAGAAGCGCCCCCCGCCTCCTACCCGGCTCCGGCCGCGGACGCGCCGGCGGAGAGTTATCCCGGCCAGGAACCGGCCGCGCCCGGCGGCATGCGCACCTTCGTCATCCAGCCGGAAGCCTCCAGCGCCTCCTATCTGGTCGATGAAGAGTTTCTAGAAGACGCCCTGGGCAAACTGGGCATCGTCGCCGGCGACGTGGACGTCGTGGGCACGACCCCCGGCGTGACCGGCCAGATCGAGATCAACCTCGCCGATCTCGCCGCCCCCCTAGGGGAGACGGTGATCAACGCCGATCTCGGCGGCCTGACCACGGACCAAAGCAGCCGCGACCGCTGGCTGCAAGAGAACGGCGGCGGCCCGCAGTTCGCCGCCGATCCGCTGGCCACGTTCGTGGCCACGGGCCTCAGCGGCGTGCCCGCCGCCTACACGGAAGGGGAGGAAGTGACCTTCCAGATCAACGGCGAGCTCACCGTGCGCGGGGCAACAATCCCCCTCGTCTTCGAGGCCACGGCCGTGATCAACGGCGACACACTCACGGGCACGGCCGAGCAGCGGCTGCGCATGTCCGACCTGGGCATCACGCCGCCCAACTTCGCACGCACCCTTTCCGTTGCCGACGAGTTCGGCATCCGCGTGCAGATAACGGCCGTTGAGCAATAGAGGGCAAAGAGACATGGGGGCCGAGGGGTAGGGTAGAGGGTGGCACCTCGCCGGCGCAGCCAGCGGGCATGTTTCTACATGTTTGCGTATTAGCGGCGTATTTCAAGCGGCCGCGCTGCCGCCCTACCCCTGGCTTTCCCCGGCGCTCGCCTCGTCTGCAGGTGCGCCCTCATCCAGGGTGATATTCTGCGTCTCCGCAATCTTCTCTTCCAGGCGCAGGATGCGCTCCATGATATCCGCCAGGTGCGTCGCGTTCTCCTTGGCGGAGATCGATTTGCTCCTGCCGCTGTCTCTGCGCTCCCTGGTCCGTAAAAGTCGAAGCCAGATAACTCGTAATCGTCGTGAAGAGGGCCACGCCGACGATGATCATCAACACGCCGATCAGACGCCCCAGGGGCGTCACCGGCACTTCATCTCCGTAGCCGACGGTGGAAACCGTCACCAACGACCACCACACAGCATCATAGCCGGTGCGGATCGTGGCCCTGGCCGCGTCCTGCTCCGCGTAAATGACCAAGATGCTGCCGATTGTCAAGATCGTCAGGCCCACGAAGACAATGAGAAACAAGACACTCTCCCCCAGGCGGCTGCGCGCCTCTTCCTCGACCTCTGCCGGGGCAGCGGCCAGGAGGCGCTTCGACCCAAACCAGACGGAAACCGTGCGCACGATGCGCAGGGCGGGGATGCCGGGGATGCTGGTTGTCAGGTCCAGCCAGCCCCAGTGCAGCATGTACTGCCGCCGGCTGCTGCTGTGGCGCAGGCGCAGAAAGAAATCGGTGAGAAAGATGAGGGCATAGACGGTATCAAGCACCAGAAGCACCTGGCGGATCTCCTCATCGCGAATGCCGTAATAGGCGAGGGCGACCAAAAAGGCCAAAACAGCGACGGCGCTGATGAAAATCAGGTAGGTAACGCGCCTTGTGTCCTTTGCTTTGTCGCCGGTTAGGAAAATCTCTTCGTCCATCTATTCCACCCACCTCCTTAGGGCGCGATCTGCCCACGCCCACTCAAGCCATCACCGCGCGCGCCGCGTCCAGAGCCTGCGCCACTTCTTCGCGGCTCACGTCCAGGTGCGTGACCAGGCGCATGCGCTCGCCGATACCCACGGTCAGCACGCCGCGCGCCAGCATGCCTTCTTGGAAGGCAGCGACATTCATATCCGGCCGCGTGACTTCAAAAAAGAGGATATTCGTGTCCACGCGCTCCTGCACCGCCAGCCCCGCTATCCCGCGCAGCCCGGCCGCCAGAAGCTGCATGTTGTCATGATCTTCCTGCAGGCGCTCGACATGATGATCGAGCGCATAGAGACAGCCTGCGGCGGCAATGCCCGCCTGGCGCATCGCGCCGCCAAAAAGATGCTTGTAGCGGCGCGCGCGGCTGATGAACGCTTCCGATCCGGCAAGCACGGCGCCCATGGGCGCGCCCAGCCCTTTCGTAAAATCGATCCAGACGGAGTCGCAGAGGGCCGCGAACTCAGCGGCGGGGACGCCGCTGGCGACGACGGCGTTCAGCAAGCGCGCGCCGTCCATGTGCACCCGCAGCCCCGCCTCCCGCGCCGCCTCGCTCACGGCCGTCATCTCCGCCAGGCGCCACACCGACCCGCCGCCGAAATTATGCGTCTGCTCCACACAAAGCAGCGAGGCCGGCGGCGAATAGTTGGAGGCGGGCCACAGGGCAGCGCGCACCGCGTCCGCCGAAAACTGCCCCCAGGCGCTGGGCAGCGTCTCCACGATCACGCCGGACACCAGCGCCGCGCCCCCCGTCTCCATGCGCAGGATATGCGCCAGGTGATCGACGAGGATCGTCTCCCCCGGCTGCGTGTGCGTCTTCACCGCCACCAGATTGCACATCGTGCCCGTGGGCAGGAAAAGCGCCGCTTCTTTGCCTAGAAGATCGGCCGTGCGCCGCACCAGGGCATTCACCGTCGGGTCCAACCCCGCCTGTTCATCCCCCACCTCCGCGCGCATGATCGCCTCGCGCATCGCGGGCGTCGGTTTCGTCTGTGTGTCACTCGCCAGGTTAATCAAGGAGCCTACTCCGTTTTCGTCGCTTCTCGGCTCACCGCCGTCAGCGCCCCATTATACGAGACACCCGCCGCAGCGGACCAATCGCCGCCAGGACATGACATTCGTCACTTATACCGCCTGCCCACCCTATGGCATAATCTAAGCAGCTGCGCTGTGAAGCAGCGCCTGAACATCCACGTCACCTAACAGCACCTGGGGAGGCCCGCTATGCGCAAGACAGGAATCATTGGCGCCATCATATTCGTCACTATGCTGCTGTTGTCCGCTGCCCTGCTCCTCACCCTTGCCCGCGGGGGAGCCGGCGAAAGCCAAGCGCGCGCCGCCGAAGGAACCTACGTCCTTCTCGGCTGGAACGATCTGGGCATGCACTGCTACAATCGTGACTTTCAAGATCTCGCCGTTCTGCCCCCGTACAATACGCTGTGGGCGCAGGTCATCAAGGTAGGCGACCCGCCGCAGATCATCACCGCAGGAGTGCGCGTCAGCTATTCCTTCCCCGACAACACCTACTCTGCCGGTAAATCCAACTTCTGGGAGTACGACCAACAGCTCTTCGGCGTCGATTTGCCGGCCAATATCGGTCTCACCGGCAGCGGCATGAGTGGACAAATGGCGCAGGAGGGCGATCATTTCCTCGCCGAAGGGATCCCGCTCACCGAGTTTCGGGACAGCAGTCTCGTCGATCCCTACCCCTATCAATTGGCGCAGCTAATCGCCACCGAAATCAGCACGGGCAAAGAGATAGCCCGCGCCACCGTCGTCGCCCCTGTTTCTACAGAAATGAACTGCGACGATTGCCATTACGACGGCGGCGTGGAGGAGATCGCCACCGGCCGCGTGGAGACGAACATCCTCACCCTGCACGACGAAGAAAACATGGACGAATACCCGCCCGGACATGAAGGGCCGCTGATGGACAGGCGGCCGGTGCTCTGCGCCGAGTGCCACGCCTCCAACGCCCTCGCCGCGCCCGGCCTGAGCGGCGTGCCCAGCCTCTCCAAGGCGATCCATGAGAAGCATGATGAAGAGGTATCCTCCACCCTGGATGGCTGCTACAAATGCCATCCAGGCCCGCAGACGCAGTGCCTGCGCGACGTGATGAACGTCGAACATGATATGGAATGCGTGGCGTGTCACGGGGACATGGAGCAGGTCGCCGAGAACCCGGAACCTTGGCTAAGAGAACCCCGCTGCGACAACGAGGACTGCCACGGCGCCGCCTACCAGCAAGACCAGGACCTCTACCGGCAGTCCAGGGAGCATGGCGACATCTACTGCGCCGCCTGCCACGACAGCCCGCACGCCATCGCCCCCGGCCGCGAAGCGAACGACGGCATCAAGTTCCAAGACCTGCAGGGTTTCTACGACACCCTGCAAACCTGCACCGTCTGCCACGCCACCGTCCCAGACGCCGCCGGCCCGCACGGCATGCTGCCCCCCTTCGAAGCCCAGGAGTGGATCTACTTGCCCGCCGCCCTGGCCAAATAAGAGCGGAGGGCGGCCGTGGCGGCAGGTTCGCGCGCCGGCCGCCCTATCCCACTCCCAATCTCTATCGCGGAGGTCAAGCGCCTCGCAGCCTGACCTCCGCCGGCGCTGCCAATCGCGCCAGATCGCGGTTAAGGAGGAGACAGCGGTCCCGTCGCCCTCTCTAAGCTTTACAATCACGAGCCACCGCCGCCCAACTGTTGTAGAATCTCCCGCATGAATACAAGAGTGGGAACCTACCTGGCCTGGAAAGAGATGTGGCGCAATCGCGGCCGTTTCTTTCTCGTCAGCCTGGTCATCGCCCTGATCACGCTCCTGGTCATTTTTTTGGCCGGGCTGAGCGAAGGGCTCGGCGCGGGCAACAAAGAGTATTTGAGCAAACTCAGCGGCCAACTGGTCGTCTACCAGGATCAGGCGGACCTGACCGTCAGCGGCAGCCAGATCGGCCAATCCTATATGAACAATATCCGGCGCACGCCCGGCGTCGCCGGCGCCGGCGCCATCGGCACCAGCGCCGGCCTGATCTCTTATGAAGGGGCGCTGCAGCCGCAGTCCGTCTCTCTCATCGGCGTGGAGCCGGGGCAGCCGGGCGAGCCACCCGCTTATGAAGGGCAGCAGTTGAGCAGCATCCGCGCCAACGAAGCGATCATCGGCCGCAACGTGGCCGTGCGCACCGGGCTGGGCGTGGGCGATACGCTCGTCGTCGAGTCGACGCAGGGCACTGTCGATGAACAGTATCCGCTGGAAATCGTCGGCGTCAGCGACGGGCAGCAGTATTTCATCCAGCCCTCGGTCATCGTGCCCCTCTACACCTGGGACCGCATCCGCCCCAAAGGCGTGACCGGCGGCGGCGGTGAGCTTTCCTTCAACGTCGTCAACGTCTCCGTCGAAAATCCCTGGCAGGCGAACGCGGTCGCCCGCCAGCTTGAAGAGTCGATTAACGGCATCGAAGTCGTGGACCGCGTCACCGCCTACGAGAACGCGCCCGGCTATACAGAGCAGCAGAGCACGCTGGACACACAGCGCGGCTTCACGCTCCTCATCGGCATCCTGGTCGTAGGCGGCTTCTTCCAAATCCAGACGCTGCAAAAGATCGGCCAGGTGGGTATGCTTAAAGCGTTGGGCGCCTCCAACCTGCTCGTCGCCATCTCGGCCACGATCCAGATCGTGACCACCAATATCTTGGGCGTGCTCATGGGCGCGCTGGCCACCTTCGCCCTGGCCGCTGTCCTCCCCGGCAACATTCCCATTGTCTTCGACGGCCGGGAGGTGGCCATTGCCCTGGCCACGCTGCTGATCATCGGCCCCCTGGGCGGGCTCGTCTCCGTGCGCTACCTGACGCGCGTCGAACCGCTGGCCGCTTTGGGATTGGGGGGCTAAGATGAAGGAAGTCGTCCTCTCCACCAACGAAGTCACAAAACTATACGAATTGGATGACCAGGTGATCACGGCCGTTGATCGCGTCTCCATCGAGCTCTACGCCGGGGAATTCGTGGCCCTCGTCGGCCCCAGCGGCTCCGGGAAAACGTCCATGCTGGCCATGATCGCCGGCCTGCTCTCCCCTACCAGCGGCGAAATCTGCCTCGGCGGCACCGACCTGGGCCAGATGAAAGAATCGCAGCGCACGCGCGTGCGCCGCGAGCAGATCGGGTTCACCTTCCAGGCCAACAACCTGGTCAACTACCTCACGGCGCTGGAAAACGTGGAACTGATGCTGCGCCTTAACAGCCGCTATGATCAGGAAGGACAGGAGCGGGCGATCGATCTCCTCGACCGCCTCGGCCTGGGCGACCGCCTGCACAATCTACCCGCCCAACTCTCCGGCGGGCAGCGCCAGCGCGTGGCCATCGCCCGCTCCGTGATTCACGAACCGCAGCTCGTCCTCGCCGATGAGCCTACAGCCAGCCTGGACACGACGCTCGCCTTCCAGGTGGTGGAAACCTTCGCCGCCCTCGTGCATGAGCAGAACCGCGCGGGCATCATGGTCACCCACGACCTGCGCATGGTGCGCTACTGCGACCGCGTGATCGAAATGCAAGACGGCCGTCTGCGGGCCATCATCACCGACCCGGCAGAGATCAACGAGATGGCCGGCCTCGCCTGATCCCGCCGGGCGTCATGCTCCAAAAAACGAAACTCACTCCGACTCAAACAACGCTTCCAGCCCACTGTTCGCCGCCGGGGCGTCGATCATCCGCGGCTGCCCTGTCAGCGTCTCCAGCCGCGGCGTCCACACCAGGAAGTTGTCGTAGCGCGTCGCCGCCGCGTTATCAGAATTGGACTTCATATAGAAACCTGCATCCAGCTTCTCGCCGAAGCCGTTGTCAATCAACGAATCCACCAACTCGTCGTTGATGAACAGGTCGATCTTGTCGCTCACACGTTTGACCTTCAACTTATTCGCCGCCGATCCCATATTGATCTCTGCTGATGGGATTGCGGGAAGCAGCAGCGCGGCCTTACCGCCGGTGTACTTGGCCAGGCCGTACCAGCCCTCCCCAGGGTGCACCACAAAGAAATAGTAGTTGTCCCAATCCAGGAAATCAAAGATGAGGCCGTAATAGCTGTCCGCGCCCTTGTACAGCGCCATGTCAGCCTGCACCGAATAGGTGCTGAATCCGCCTACCGGGGCCAAGGCCCCTGCCCACCGCCCGTTCTCGTCAATGAAAATCTCATACTGGTCGTCCCGATAAGACCATTGAACCACGCCCCTATCTTCAATGACCCAACCGCTCGCCGGATCGGAAAAATCATCCGCGAACAGGATGCGCGACGGCGTCGTCACAAACGGCAGATAGAGGTCATAGTTGCCCTCCGCCCCCGCCGCATTCCCCGTGCCCACGGCCACGGCCAGAACCAGAACAAGAACCGCCAGCACGCCTAGGCTACCTATCTGTAGAATTCGTCTCTTCACGCTGTTGCCTCCTCAACCTTGATCAGTTTGCGCAGCTTACCCCTCCAACATTATACAATAACTTCACTGCGTCCATTAAAAAAGCGTCAAAAGCGGGCGCAGGGCGGTCTCTCGTTTTCTGTTTCCGGTTTCCGGTTTTTAGTTTTCCGTCTATAGTAGGCGCTCTAACCCTACGCACAAAGGATACTCTTTTATGCCAACATTCACCCTCACGCCTGCCCGCCAACGTCGCTTCATCCTCGGCCGCCAGGGGCTGTGGCCCGGCCGCCGCTGGCGCGGCCGTGAAGGGACAGCCCAGGCGCTGCGCCAGACGGAAGCGGTGCAGATCGATCCCGTGACCGTCGTCGCCCAAAGCCACGATATCGCCCTCTGGGGGCGCGTGCTCGACTACGCGCCGCCCCACCTGCTCGCCCTCGCCTACGAGGATCGCGCCTTCTTTGATTACGGCGGCATCCTTTACTTCTACCCCATGGAAGAACTGCCCTACTGGCGCGTCTTTATGGAACGGCGGAGCAAAGAAGGGCGCTGGCATGATTTTCTCCGCGAACACCCCGCCCTCATCGCCGCGATGCGCGCCCTGCTGCGCGAGCGCGGCCCCCTGCGCAACCGCGATCTCGGCGGCAACAAAGTAGGCGCCTATCGTTCCAGCAAAGACAGCGGCGTCGCCCTCTACGCCATGTGGATGACGGGCGAGCTGATGACCTACGGCCGTCACGGCAAGGAACGCATCTACGACTTCGCCGAAAACATCGTGCCCACCCACCTGCGGCACACGGCCGTTGAAGAGGAAGCGCTGCGCTATTTCCTGATCAAGGGCCTCGCCCAGCGCGGGCTCAGCAGCGCGCGCGACTTTCGCGCTTTGCTCAAAGAAGTGCGCGATCAACCCGTCGATTTGAAGGAGGCCAACGCTGTGCTGGCGGAGAGGGTCGCCGCCGGCGACGTGCGCCGCCTGCATGTGCAAGGGCAGAAAGAGCCCTACTACTACCTCACCGCCGACGAACCCCTTATCGCCGCGCTCAACGAGGACAGAATACCCGCCGCGTGGGCGGCCGCCGGCCCGACGACGGCAGAAGAAGTCACTTTTCTCTCGCCCCTCGACTATGTCAGCGCGCGCGGCCGCGCGCGCAAACTCTTCGACTTCGACTACATCTGGGAGATCTACAAGCCCGCCGAAAAACGCGTCTACGGCCCCTACACGCTGCCCATCCTCTACGGCGACCGCCTCGTCGGGCGCATGGATGTGCGCCACGACCGGCCGTCCGCGACCCTGGTGATCAACGATCTCTGGCTGGAGGAATGGTTCGCCGCGGATGCGCCCTTCCTCGACGCGCTCACTGCCGGCCTGGCCCGCTTCACGCATTTCCTCGAAGCCGAGCAGATCGACCCCGCCGCCATCACCTCGCGCCCCCTGCGCCAACACCTCACGGCCCATCCGCTGAGCCGTGAACGGTGAGCCGTATATGTTCCCCATATTCCTAGGGTCTGTTCTCCCTTCCCATTTGCCAATTTATGATAAACTTCCGCTCATAACCCAACAACAAGGCCCATGACAATGCTCAACGACCTGCAAATCTGGATAGAACGATACCTTACCCCACAGGGCGATCTCCTTTCCCTGGCCATACAGGCGCTGCTCTTCGCCCTGGCCCTACTCATCGCCCCCGTGCTCTACCGCTTCGCCGCCCGCTACTTCGATCGCCTGGCGGCGCGCGCCGGCCGCCATGAGCGCGTGCAGCGCCTGCCCGCCTACGAGGAAGGGTTCGCCACGCTGCGCTCCGTTCTGCAGCCCCTGTCCGCCTGGCTGCTGGCGCGGCTGGGCGTCGTCCTCCTCGACCAACTCGGCCGTCCCAGCTCGCTGCTGCTCTGGCTCAGCGGGTTCCTGGCCATCTGGACCCTCTACCGCCTCGCCCATGCCCTGCTCACGCTCTGGCTGCCCCTGGACAATGCGCAGAGGCTGACGAAGCGCATCATCCGCCCCATCGCCCTGATCATCGCCCTCGTGCACACCAGCGGCCTGCTCGACGAATTCCTTGATCTCGGCTTCACCGTGCAGACGGCGCGCATCACTCTGGGCACCCTCATCGCCGCCCTGGCCGTCTTCGTCCTCGCCATGGTCATTTCGCGCGGCACGCGCACCTACCTGGAAAAGACCTTTCTGCCCAATGCCGGCTTCGACGAGTCGCTGGCGGCCGTTTTGGCCACGCTCACCGCCTACCTGCTCCTAGTCGGCGGTCTCTTCGCCGCCCTGACCGTGGCCGGCTTCGATCTCACCGGCCTCGCCGTCATCCTCGGCGGCCTCTCCGTCGGCGTCGCCTTCGGCCTGCAGGACGTCATCGCCAATTTCGTCAGCGGCTTCATCCTCCTCTTCGAGCGCTCCGTGGCCCACGGCGACGTGATCGGCATGGACGGGGAAATGGGCGTCGTCCAGGACGTGGGCATTCGCGCCACCGTCCTGCGCACGATCAAAGATGTGGAGCTGATCGTGCCCAACTCCAACCTTCTCACCGACGTCGTCACCAACTACTCGCGCGGCCAGAACAGGGCCATTCGCCTCGAAATTCAGCTCTTCGCCTATCACAACAAAGATCCGCGCCTCGTGCGCGAAGCGATGATGGCCGCCTCCGCGCGCGTGGAAGGGCTCGCTCCAGACCCGCCGCCCTACGTCGAGTTCCAGGCTTTCAACGCCGATCGCAGCAATGAATTCACCCTCGAAGTATGGATCAAAGATATCTGGAACTTCGACGAAATCAGCAGCGACCTGCGCTTCTACATTTGGGAAGAGATGGCAGCCCGCGATCTCCATTTCCCGCCCATCCAGTACCAACGCCTAAACGGCGGGTAGGGGCGACACGCCTGGACAATACCTCCCCACCTGCGCACGGCCAATCGTAGGGGCGACACGCCTGGGCACTACCCTCGACCCGCGTATGGCCCCCGGCACCAGGCGTGTCGCCCGCACATAGGCCGCCCTAAAGCCCGCCCCGCGTATGGCCCCCGGCGCCAGGCGTGTCGCCCGCACACACGCCGCCCTAAAGCCCGCGCAGCACCACCGCCATCCGGGCCAGCGCCCGCTCGATATTCTCCACAGAATTGGCGTACGACAGGCGCAGATACCCATCACCGTAGGCGCCGAACGCGGTGCCCGGCAGCAGGGCCACGCCCGCCTCTTCCAGCAGCAGATCGGCCAAATCCGTGGAAGATCGGCCGAATGCGCGCATATTGGGAAACGCGTAGAAAGCCCCCTGCGGCCGGCGGCAGCGCACGCCGGGAATCTCGTTCAGGCCGCGGACGATCACGTCCCGCCGCCGCTCGTAAGCGGCCAGCATCGCCGCCACCGCCGCCTGGTCGCCCGCGATCGCCTCCACGCCCGCGATCTGCGTGAAGTGCGCCGTGCTGCCCAGCGCATGCGTGAAAAGCAGTTCCACGCGCCGCGCCAGCGCCTCCGGCATAATGCCGTAGCCCAGCCGCCAGCCCGTCATCGCGTATGTCTTCGAAAAGCCGTCCATGATGATCGTGCGCCCGGCCATGCCCGGCAGCGCGGCGATAGAAGGCGCGGCCGCCCCATCAAAGACGAGACGCGAGTAGATTTCATCGGAGATCACCCAGCAGTCATACGCCTGCGCCGCGGCAGCGATATGCGCCAGGTCGGCCGCGGGCATCACGCCCCCCGTGGGATTGCTAGGCGAGTTGAGCACGATCAACTTCGTGCGCGCGTTAATCAGGCGGTCGAAGGCGTCGAGATCGAAAGAAAAATCATTCTCTTCCAGCAGGGGCACGGGCACCGGTCGCCCGCCGGCCACGGCGATCATCGCTTCATAGCTGGGAAAGCCGGGATCAGGGTAGATCACCTCATCCCCCGCCCCCACCAGGGCCAGCGTGGGAAAAAAAAGATTGGGTTTGGCGCCGGGACTGACCAGCACCTGCTCCGGCGTGATGGCCATCCCCCGCCGCCGGCCCGCATCCTCGGCAATAACGGCGCGCAGCTCGGCGATGCCCGCCGTCGAGCGATAGCGCGTATACCCGTTGGCGATCGCCTGGATCCCTTTCAGGCTGATATTCTGCGGCGTATCAAAATCCGGCTGGCCGATCTCCAGGTGAATAATATCGCGCCCCTGCGCCTCTAACTCCCCCGCCCGCGCCAAAACCTGGTAGGCCCCTTCCGGGCGCAGCATCTCCGTTCGTTTCGCAAATTCCATCATCAGTCTCAATCAATTCATCAATCAAACGTTAAAGGCACATCATTCCCAATGCCCAACTCACAGTTCCTCGGCTTCCACCAACTGCGCCCCCGTCTCGCCCGCCTGCGGATCCGCGCGCACCATCGTCTGTTCCGCCAGCCAGGGCGTCTCCGGCGCCATCGTCAACCTCGCCAGAGCGACCAGCGCCTCGTCATAGTTGACGCGCCAGCCGGCGAAATTCTGCCAGGCCAGCTCCCGATCCGCTTTCAGATCAAGCCCCTGCGCCGCCAGTCGATCGTAGGCAGCGTCAAACGCCTCGCGGCTGACGCTGATCGGATTTTCCGGAAAATGGGGATCGGCTTCGTAGGGTAGGTTGAAGAAGTCGGCGATGCGGCGTAGGGCCAAGAAGCCGGCGCGGATGACCACCGCCTTCGTCGTCGTGTCTTCGTTTTCCAACAGAGAGAGCGAAAGCGCCGCCGCGTCCAGGACCACGCCGGCGGAGACGACCCAGGAGAGCGTCGGCCGTGGCGAGCGGAAGAAGACCAGCGCCGCCAGCGTCGTATGGCTCTCGTCGATCTCCGTGAACCAGCGCTCCCATTCCACCCAGAACGCCTTGCGCTCTGCGGCCGTCATCTCCATCCCCTTCAAACGCCAGAGCAGCTCCGGCGCCGTCGGCGGCCAGCCGGCGCGCACTTCCAACATGGCCACGGCCGTCTCGCGCCGCGAAAAAGCGCTGTACATCGTCGGCAGGTAGGCGATCAACATGGCCACGAGCATGAGACCGATCACCGCCTCGCTGAAGGAGACGAGGTGAAAGAAGAAGTTGTCGAAGGTGGCATACCCCAGGGTCAACAGCGACGATCCGCTGGTGATGAAGGCCTCCGTCCACGGCCGTATGCCCAGCGCCCAGTAGATCAGCGCATAGCCGAACGCCGTGATGAAAAGCCACACAGGCACGAGCATGAGCAGCGTCAGCGGCGCATAGAGCGCCATCAGGCGATCCTTCTCTTCATATGTCGATAGGCGCGCGGCCGCCAGGTCAAAGAGGCGGCGGCTGCCGGTGAACAAGACCCCCGTCAGGAAGCGGCGGCTGCTGCGCGGCACGACAAACGTCATCGCCGCCGACAGGAAAGTGCGCACGACAATGACCGCGCCCAGGATGGCCAGAACGATTTGCAGAAGAATCATACAACCTCTATCCGCCAGCACTTTAGCACCGCCCCGCCATTACGACAAAAAGCGGGCGCTTCCGCGCCCGCCCAACGATCGCTTTCTACGCGCAATCCAGGGAAAAGAGGCGACCTGCCCGACAAACTGATCACCGCAAACGGCCCCCGCCGGCGCCGCCTAATCCACCACGCGCCCCCCATAAACGCCGTAGCCGATATAGGTGAAATAATCTTTGGGCAGGCTGCCCGCGGCCGAGCCGATCACCTTGCGGTAGCGCGCCTGGGCCAGCGCGCGCAAAAAACCGGGGATCGCGCGCAGATAACTGGCCGCGCCCACGCGCCCGCGCTGGCTCGCCGCCTCCTCGCGCGCCGTGATCGGCTGCGCCTCGGCCACGATATCCGCCAGGGCGCTCTCCACCAGCGCTTCCTGCCACTGGGCATGGCTCCAAATGCCGTCCGGCATGCCGCCCGCGCGGGCCATAAAATCACGCTGATCCGCCGGCGGCAGCCGCACCCAGATCGCTTCCGTGAAGGCGACCATGCCCCCCGGCCGCACCACGCGCGCCAGCTCGTTGATCACGGCCACCTTGTCGACGCTGAACGTGAGCACCGACTCCGCCATCGCCGCATCGAAACGGTTGCTCGCGAAGGGCAGATCATGCATATCGCCTGTCCGAAACTCCGTGAGCTCGCTCACCTCGTGCCGCGCCGCCCGTTCCTGCGCCCGCTCCAACATGCGCGGCGTGATATCCACGCCCAGCACGCGGCAGCGAAAATGGCTGGCCAGAAAGACAGCCCCGATGCCCACGCCGCAGCCCACGTCCAGCACCTCCTCCCCCGCGCGCGGATCGATCAGCTCGATCAGGCGCGCCGTCGCCGTCATGCCGCCGATATGTTTCGTGTGCCCGATCTCGGCCAGCAGATCGAAATAAGCGCTCTGTTCTTCGGAAATCGTCTGCTTGCTGTTCACTATGCCAACCTCCGCACCCTGTTCGTCCCCGGCTGCCCCTCTGCGCCGCGCCCGCAAACGGCCGTATCCCGCACAGTATAGCATAGATCGCCTGCCCACATCGCCGCCCATCTGGTATAGTTAGCCGGGTCGACAAATGCCGGGCCGCGCCGCTGGCGCGAGAGAACCCCGGCGCGGCGGCCAGGTGCGCATGATGGGCAAAGCAGCAAGCATCACAACACTCTTCCTTCTCTCCCTGCTCCTCCTCGGCTGCGGGCTGCTGCCCGCCGGGGAGACGCCGGGCGCCGCGCAGCCCGCCGCCACCTCCCAGCCCAAGGCGATCATCCCCGGCCCGACGGGGACCGCCACGCCGGCGCCGCTCCTGCAGCCCACGCCGACGCTGGCCCCCCTGGAGCCCACGCCAACGGCAGCGGCAACAGCCACGGAAACGGCCGTTCCCCAACCGACGGAAAGCACGCCCCTGCTGCTCCTCTCCGTGCCCGCAGCCAATGTGCGCAGCGGCCCCGGCATGGAGTATGCCGTCATCGGCGTCGTGCGCGAGGGCGAAAGCGTCCCCGTCCTCGGCGCCAGCGACGGCGGCGCCTGGATCGAGATCAGCCTGCCCGCCGGCGGCGAAGGCTGGGTCGGCAGCTCCGTGGCCGCGATCAGCGGGCCTTAGACGCCTCGCAATCCGGCTCCTCATGATTTACCGCCGCCAGGTCTCCGTCTTACAGCCTGCCCATCCGGCCGCAACGGTTACGGCTCACTCGTGCCCTGCCCCCAACTGCTGCCCGTGCCGCTGAGATCGAGGTACTTGTAGCGCGTCGTGCCCGCGTCATTGTATTTGAGGATGAAGTAGCTGTCTTTGATGTAGATGTCGCAGAGTTCGGCGTCCGGGCCGAGGAGATTGAGGCGGCGGCCGACGCGCACGCGGCCGCCGGCGGGGGCGAGGATGTCTATTGATCCCCCGGCGTCGCCGCGTTCGAGATTGATGTAGGTGTCTGTGCCTTCGCCCTCGCGGACGGCCTGGATGAGGACGGAGGCGGTCGCTTCGTCGCCGCTTTCGCTGGCCAGCTCGAGGAGGGTGTCGTCGTCGTCTCCTCCTCCGTCGACGACCCGCAGACCGATGATGTTTTGTCCCCCGTCATCACGGCCGTACATGCCGCCAATTTCTTCTCCCCCCTCATCCATGAAATTGTAAGCGTTGAGGGCTTCGTAGGCGCCGCCGCTGCCGGCGAGGACGGCGACGCCGTCGTCAGAGAGAAAGACGGTGTCGCCGACGACGAGCGTGCGCCCGGTGAAGCGGGAGAGATCATTGCTGACCGTGTAGTTGATGGCGTCGGATTCGTCCGGCTGCGGGGAGATGGGGAATTTTCTGGGCATGGTTAGCTCCTGGTTGTTGATGCGGGGGGCGAGGGGCGAGGAGCGGGGGACGCGGGACGGGGAGCGGGGGGCGCGGGGCGGGGTGCGGGGGGCGAGGGGCGAGGAGCGAGGTCTTGGTTGAAGCGGTTGAGGTCGATGAGGGTGGAGGAGACGCCGTAGGGGCGGCCGGCGGCGTGCCCGTACTGCCACAGCCAGTAGGCGTTCCAGTCGTGCGGCAGCTGCGGCGCCAGATCGCGCGTCCAATGCGCCACCCACAGCGGGTACTCCTTCGCCCAGGGGATGGAACGGCCGAATACGGCCGCGTTCCAATAGCCAGCCGATGTATAGATCGCCGGCTGCCGCTTGCTGATGGCGCGCACGGTCTCCAGCCAGCGCTGCAGTTGGCCGTCGTCCGGCCCCCTGTACTGCATCGATCCTTCCACATCCAGCACCGGCGGCAGGCCGCCGAAATTGCCGCCGGCCGCGTGCAGAAACCAGCGCGCCTGCTGCTCGCCCTCTTCATGATGCATGAAGTAGTGGTAGAGGCCGAAGAGGATGCCCTGCTCGGCGGCGCCGTAGGTGTTGGCCACGTAGGCGCGGTCGAGGTGGCGGCTGCCGCGCGTGCAGCGGATGTAGGCGTGGGTGACGCCGGCCTGGCGCATCTGGGCCCAGTCGATGGGGGCGTTGTGTTCGGAGACGTCAACGACGCGGCGGGCGGGGGGCGCGGGGGGCGGGTTAGTAGAGGCGGGCATGGGGGTCTCCTTTGCGGATCCAGGGGACGGCCTGGGAACGGCCGTCTGCGGCGTAGAGTGCCTGACGGATGGCGGTGTGGTAGCCGTTCTCCATGCGGCGAGCGTTTTGGGAAAGTTGGGCCATGAGCAGGGAACTGTTGGAGGTCGGGTCGGTCTGCTCGGCGAACATGGTGAAGAGGGAGGCTTGCCATTGGACGTAGCGGATGAGCAGGGGCTGGTGGATGATGGGTACGGTGTTGTCGTCGGAGGCGTCGGCGGCGTCGGTGATTAGCTCGTGGGAGGCTGTGTAGTTGACGATGATGGTCTGGCCTGCAGCTGGGGAAGCGGAGATCCAAAGCTCGGAGGGGCTTTCGCCGTCCTGGCGGGGCAGGATGTCGTACCAGGAATCTCCGGTGCTGAAAAAGTCGGGATGGGTGTAGGCCAGGCGGGACAGATAGACGGGGGGATCTTGCCCGTCCGGGTATTCGACGGAAATGGCGGCGAGGAAGTCGGCGTTCAGGTCGTAGACGCCTTCTTCGAGGGTGGTGGTGATCGTCTGCGTCTTGATGCGCGGGAAGTATTGGGAGTAGTCGCGCACGGCGTCGTTGAGCCAGCGGATGATCTGGTCGGCGTTGTATTGGGCGTTGGCTTCGTCGTTGACGGCCGTTTCTGCGCGGTTGATGAGGTCGGCGAATGTGGTCATGGTTAACGCTCCCTTACCTGGATGATGATCGTGCGCTCAGCGGTGCGCCCGCCGGCGGTGGTGATCTGGTTGGTCACTTTGTAGGCGCTGCCGGCCGTTCCGCCTGAGAGCCAGACGGTCACGCTGTCGGTGTCGTTGCTGTCGCTGTCTTTGGTGAGGCCGGTGTCGACGGTGGTGCTGTCACTGGAGATGGTGTCTCCGTCCAGCCAAGTGGACCAGTCGAAGACAAAATCCAGAACTTCGTCAGGGTCTTTGACAAATTGTTGGATGGTCATGGTTTTCCTCTAGCGGGCGACACAGTTGGTGCGCCAAACTGTGTCGCCCCTACGGGATGGGTCAGGGGATGGGTCATGGTTGTCCTTGTTAGGCGATCTGCAGGAGTCCTTCGGAGCCGTCAAAGTCCAGGTTTAACGATTCTCCGTCTGACAGCGTGAGCGCGCTGCCGTAGTCAAAGTAGCAGATTAGCTCATCGTTGGCGGCGTCGTCGTTGTAGATGACGATGTACTGGAAGGGGCCCACGTTTCCGCCTGATGCTTCCAGGAGCAGATCGGCGATCACGAGCTTGTAGGTTCCGCCGGACTGGGCGCTGCTGGAGGTGGTGAGCGCCCGGGCGGAGCAGTTGGCGTAGCTGACTTCGGTGATATCGGCTAATTCGTCGTCGGTGGCCACGGTGGGCGCGGTGTTGGACAGGGCGACGGCGAGCTGGTCGCTGGCGAGATCGTGGACGCCTTCGGCGAGATCTTCAACAAAACATTGGAATTTTACGTAGCTGGCCATAGGTTAATTTTCCTCAACTAAATAAGTGCGGGTTTCCGCTGGTACAACAAATGTTCTCGCTTCAGCAGGCACAACAAACGTCCTGGCGGCTGGTGTGGGCTGGACGTCTTCGGAGTAAGTAGCACTAATGGCCTGTCCGGTAAGCGCGTACAGACCGTGGGCGGCGGTGAGCGTGAACTGGCGGAGGATGGATAGGGCCTGTCCGGTGAGCGCGTAGGCGCCGTGGGCGGCGGTTAGGATGTAGTCGGCTCCGTACAATAGGCCGACTGCTTGTCCGGTGAGGGTGTAGGCTCCCTGGGCGAGGGAGAGGATGAGGTCGCGCACAAAAGCAAGGGCCTGCCCACTGAGCGCCAGTGTGCCGTTGCTCATGGTCAAGGTGTAGGTGGAACCGCCGGCCGGTTTGATGGCCAGGGTGTAGCATTGGGATTCCTCGGCGCCGCTCCATCCGGCAAGCGTCCAATCTCCTGGCGTTTCTGTTCCGGCGGAGGCGATTTCTTTGGTTGCGGATGCTTGGTTGCGGTTGTTTTGCAGCGTTTCGTGGCGCTGCGTGTACCCTGACGGCTCGTCAATGCCCGATGGCGCGTGTCCGCAACTGCCAAAAATCAAGACCCAGGCGCCGTTGGTCGCCGTTGTAATGGCGGGGCTGGCGGGGGTTTCGTCGTTTTCGTAATGCTGGTAGTGGTTGGAATTGTTGTAAGCAACATCGAAAGGATTGGCCGGTGTCGATGCCGCGAAAGGTAAGGATGGCGGCGGAGATGGTGGTCGATGCGCCGTAAGGTGAAGGTCGGCGCTGATTCGGAAGAGCCGGCGATCTTGTAGAAGATGGCGCCTTCCGTGTCGCGGCCGGTTGTCTCTGAGTTGTTGACCAGCCTCGTCCAGCCGTTGCCGTCGCCGCCGTCATCGTCCCAGGTGTTGCCTGACGCTTGACCGGCAAAGCAAAAGGCGACCATGAGGTCATTTTCGGCCGTGCCGGTGGGGATGGCGGGTGACAGCGAGGTGGCGGTATCGTTCGTATCGGCGTAGGCGACAAAGGAGATGGCCACTATTTACTATTCCTCTGTGACTACGATCTCGTCAATGACAATTGCTAGCTGTGCCTGCCGGCGCTCATAATCATGCACCGCCCGCCGCATCCAGCGCGCAATCATAGACTTGACGAATGCCGGCTTGTTTAACGGAGGATTGCCCCCGTTATCTTCAACGTACTTATCCCAGTTGAACAGGTCTGCCAATGCTTCTAAAAGGCGACCTGTATACTCTTCCGGTACGTTAAATGTTAGCTTGTAATCTGCCATAATTATGCACTTCCTTAGGGTTCCTGATCATCGGCGTCTTCGACAAGACGGCCGATCTCCAAATCAAGGTGAGATCCATGCTGCCAGCCTTTGATCTCATAGGGGTGGTCTTCGCCATAGTCTGGGGGCTGGATGTCGTCGCCGTGCACGAGCAGGGCGATATTGCGTCCCCACTTGTAGCCGGTAACATGGTGTTTCTGGGCCATATCGGGCGGCGGCACGGGCAAGCCTTCGATTTCGGGTTCGGGTTCCGGCGGTTCGGCGTAGGGCAGCAGGTCGAGGTTTTCAAAGCGGGCTACGCCTACGGTGCGCCATAGGCGGGCGTCAAGGCGCATGAGAATGGCGCCTACAGGGACCGTGAAGAATTGGCCAGGAGCGGCGTTGTTGATGGTCAGATATGTTTCATCCTCAAGCTCAAAAACGAGCGCGCAGGCGCCGATTTCTCCCCAGGAGCCGGCAAGTGTAAATAATTCGCCTGGGATGAGTTCGCCTTGATAGCGGCCGATCCAGGAGCCGCGATCGGCTTCGTCGTCGTTGATGATGGTCAGGGCGTTCTGGTCCTGGATGAAAAGGGGATTGCCTGAGTAGGTGTGGTGGCGGAAAGTTAGCACGGTAGTTTCTCCGGTTGCTTGTTGCTCATTCCTTCTGTACTTGCTAAGAAGATCATCTTAGAAAAATCCCGGCCGGTCGGTTGTGGTTGTCGGGTTGTTGTGATGGAGCTATCGCAAAGGAGGAGTTGGACGAGGGGTACGGTGAGAACGACCGGCCGGGATAGGGCGAACGTTCTTAATCGTCGTCGTTGAGCAATTCGGCTTCAAGCCGCGCCTTTTCTTCTTTGTACTGTTCGATGGCCCTGATGTAGGCGTTCTTTACTTTTTTACCCTCCGGTTCAATTTCAAGCAATTTGCACAATTCCCTTAGCTGCGCTCTTGTGCCGCGTTGGGGATAGTTAAGCAGTTCGCGCCAGGAGACGGGCACGACTGCATCTTCTTCTTTTTTGGGCTTTACGCGCACGAATTTCTGGAAGTTAAAGAGGACGACGGTGTATTCTGGATCCGGGCCGTAGTCGCCGGCCTGGGCCGTCTGGCGGACGTCCATAATATCTTCGGTCGGGATCTCGAGCGCGTTGGCGAGGCTCTGGAGAAGGGTGGGATTAAGTTTTGATGCCATTGTAGTCCTTTCGATAAATTATTAGCCGGTCAGAACAAAAGAAATGGGGCAGGAAGCAATTAAGACTTGAGCAACAAGAGAATCTTTTCCTGCCCCATTAAGAAACGGCCGTTTGGATGCCCTCAACGGTAGTATCGTATGCCTCCAACTAAGTTCACTGCAACTTTCTTTTTTTTCAGTTGATAAAACAACGGCCGTAATCTCCGGTTATTTATCTCTCCGTTGGGGGTCGCCTGCAGGGCGAGGGGGGGGACCCTGCAGGCGACCTTGCCAAAGGAGAATGACGCTGGTTTACCCTTCGCGCAAGAAGAGGTCAACGTTGATGCCGGCGGCGTCTCCGCCTGCCCCGCCGTCATAGTCGATGGTGATGACGACTTCGGTGTTGGCGGGGATGTGCATGGGCTTGCCGTCGACGAGATCACTGGCGGCGATATCCGTGGTTGTGGCTGCGGCGCCGGTGATGGTGACTCCGTCAATGTAGGCGTCGGCGTCTGCGGCGGTACCTACGTCAAGAATGAAGCTGGTTGTGTTGTCGCAGCCTGCATTGGCGCCGATGAGGGTGGCGCCGACCGGAAGAGAGAAGCGGCGGACAATGTCGCCTGTCAGGGTGGCGTCCATTTCGATGCCGAGTGTGAAGATGTTTCCTTGCATTTTTTTCCTTTCTAGCGGGCGAACAGTTTATTTGGCGAGCTACCGTTGTTAACCTTCGTTTAGGGAATGGGCAGGAGGACGAGTCACTGCCCATTCCCAACGTAAGGAGGGTGACCAAAATTTAGGCGACGTTGCGCTTGCCGATGCCGCGGGGGCCGTTCACGTTGACGGCGAACCAGTCGCGGACCTTGATGGGCATAACGTCATTGGTGAAGAGCAGCCCCTGATTCTCGTTGGTCACGCTGTACAGTTCCGGCGCCGGATGACGTCCGCCGCCTGGGCTTTGCGCGTAAGAGATCTGGATGACGGGGTAGATCTGCGGGTCTACGAGATAGGCCCAGTCATTGGCGTCTGTCCAGTCGGGGACAACGATGGGCACCGGCCGCGGGATCCTCGGCGTTGCGTCCCTGCGCCTCCGGCGTGTAGGCGGTGGGCATACCTTCGCCGTAACCGAGGATGGTCAGGGCGACGTCGTACAGGTCGTCGGGCACGAGCAGGAATTTGGGGAAGACGGCCAGTTTCTTGCTGCTGTTCACTTCGGCGTGATTGAAGCACTCGACACGAGCGGCGCGCCAGGCTGTGGCGTCCGTTCCCAGGGCCGTGGTGGCAACATTGCTGTGGTCGGCGTGGAACAGGGCTACGCTGTCTTGCGCCAGGGTCGGGCCTACGCCTGAATTGCTGGTGAAGAGATTGGAGATGGCGGCGCTGCGTGTGCGTACAGCGGCGATGGCCAATGCCTTGGGAACTGCCTGGATTTCGACAATGCTGGAATTGCGAATCATTTCCAGCGTGATGCCGACATATCCGCCTTTCTTGTAGAAAGTGGCTGTTTCCTTCACGTCATCGACGGTCATTTCGGTGTAGGCTGCGCCTTCGGCGACGGTGGGCAGGTCGCCTACGCCACCAAAGGAGATCAGCTTCATCGACTGCACGGAGCCGTCATTGGGGATGGGCATGGCGACCTTTTCGTACCAGCGCCAGAACTGCAGGCGGGACATCTGGGTCATGATGACCTTGTTCATGGCGTCTACGGCCATGCCGGCGAGGGTGCCGGTGTCGGCGGCGGCGAACATAACCTTGTCCGGCTGGTAGACGCCGTAGAAGTCGCTGTCTCCGGTCATGGCTACATAAAGCTGGTCGAGCTTGCGGTAGTTGGACGGGGGCAGCGGAGCATCTTCGACGCCGAAGAACCAATCTACGTGACTGTGCAGCGTTTGCAGCGGATCCTCGATGTAGATGTAGGGGCGCTGGCCCAAGCTGGACCGTCTCTTCCTGTTCGAGGGTTTGCAGTTCGTCGTGCGCCTCCTGGATGGCGTCGTAGACGTCCTGCGGGCGCTTGTAAGTTTTCTTGCGGCGAGCCGTTTTTTAACGACCTCGGGCAGGTCGGAATCTGCGAGGATGCGGCGTAAACCAGCCTGGCGGATTTCTCCGAGCCACTGTTCTGACAGCTGCTCTTGCGTCTTCAACAAAATCTGGCGTGGCCAGTTCGACGGGTTCGACGGCGGATCTCTTTTCCTCGACCGCCTCATTTTACTTTAGTCATTTCTTTACCTCCATGACTATTAAGGGCAGACAGGGCTTCTAAAATTCGGCCGTCTGCTGCGGGCATAAAAACAAGGTCTGCGGATTCGACCTTGATGAACCTTTTTAGAGTGCGTTTTTTGTTGGCTTCTTCCCAGTCGCCATAAAAGACAATGGAAACGCCAACGTCAATTGATGGTTCGTTGCTGGTTATGGCTGCGAAGATGTCTGCGATTTGGTTGTTTTGGTCTGTTTCAAAGACGGTTAGGGTTCCGTCGATTGATTGCGTTTCCGGGTTGTAGGCTATATCGGACCAAGTGCCGAACAGGTTTTTCAGGGAAGGGCCGTCAAAAATGCCGGCGTGGTCGATGAAGCAGGCGAGATTGTCAAACTGCCCCTTGACCACGGCCGCTTCCAACACCTCTGCCGGGATATCCATGCCGCCCGGCTCATCCAGGGCATTGCGCACGCGCCCCGCCGCCACCAGCCGCCCATAGAAACGGCAGCGTCCGCCGGCCTCCAGGCGCGTGCTCGTCAATCTTCTAACTGACTCGTCACGCAGCGGAAGCGCCCTTTCGGGATCGGGGGTTGCGCAGCGCGCGCCGGCGAAGCGCGCTTCTAGAGCTTGCTGTGGTGTGGGCATCATCGGCTGTCCTCCGCTGCGCTTGCTTCGCGCATGATCGCGTCCAAAGTTTGATCTTCCTGCGGCTCGCCGGCGAAGCGCAGCACCAGTTTCAGCAGCAAGCGGCGCAGCGTGGGGCTGCCCGGATACTGCGCCTGTAAGCGTTCGACGGCGCCGGAAAGCCCCTGCGCCGCCTGGGCCAGGAGGAGATTGTCGGCGCGCGACACGTCGGGCGTGGCCACCAGGAAAAGGTCGCCGTAATTCAACGGCCCCGGCGCCGGCCACAACTCCGGCCGCGCCTCGTGCGCGCGCATATAGGCGTGGAAGGTCAGGTCTTGCAGCATCCACACGAAATAGTCCTGGCGGCGCGCCAAGTGCCGTTCCGCCGGTTCCTGCATGGCTTGTGCGGTAGCCAGGTTGACGTCCGTCGCTTCGCCGCGCCAGTGTGGGGGGTAGCCGCTGCCGGCGTCGATCATCTGGCGCACCGCCTTCAGATCAGGCGCGGCATCGGCGCCGCGCAGCACCGGCGAAACGGCCGTCCAGCTCTCTGCCTCATCATGCACGATGATCGAGCCCGCTTCAGGTGGCAGGCGGTACTGTTCCGCCTTTTCCAGTACGCGGTTGGCGGGGACCTGCACGAGCCAGAGGAACATGCGCGCCGCCCAATGAAAGCGCACGCGATCTTCCAACAGACGCGAATAGCGCTGCAGCCAGGGCAGCGTCGTTGCCAGGTCGGACTCGCCGAACATCGCGCCCAAGGGCCGGTTCACATGGTAATGCAAACAGACGGCGCGCCCCCGCTTTGCGCCTGCCGCCGCCGGCATCAGCCAGCGCTTGGGGTTCAGCGGGTCATCGCCCGCCTGCAAAACGGCCGTCTCTGTCTCCCAATCATTCCCCTTCGTTTCCACGGCCAGCACCTGGTCCTTGGTCAAAAAGCGCAGCAGGCTCACGCCCGTATGCTTCTGGCGAAAAAGAACGGGAAAGAGATCGCCGCAGCGCGCCAGCTCCTCGGCCATACTCGCCAGGCGCAGCCCCAGCCGGTTCTGCGGATGGTGCCAGAAGGCGTCGATGAAGCGCTGCATATCGGCGCTGCCGCTGGAGAGCGTGATCCCCTGGCCGACCGTGTAATCGGTGGTGATCTGGATCATGCGCCAGGCCAGCGGGTTCTTGCGCCACGCCGTCAGCGCATCCTCATATTGGCTGCGCATTTCCGCCGCGCTGCGATCATGCAAGCGCCTGCCCCGCTCCTGCCAACCCTCATCGGAGGTGAGGTCCGCGGAAACTGCAGGCGCGGAGGTCAGCCGCGCCATATCGTCCGGCGCAAGGTCCAGCAGGCGCGCGGCCAGATTGTGACGCCAGCTCATGACACCTCACGCCGCCGGCGCAGCGCCGCCCGCGCATCGACACGCTCGCTGAGCGGCGACCGCGGCCGCGCCGCCTTCACCTGCGCGCGCGCCTGGATGTAACGGCCGTTCACAAAAGCGAGCGCCAGGGGAATGATCGTTAAGGCCAGGGCCAGGATCAGGTCCAGCCACAGCTCCCCCTCCTCGCGCCGCAGCAGCCCATACGCCGCCAGCAGCGCCAACACCGCCCCGGCTATATTGCCCACGGCCGTCAGCCAGAACTCCGTCGTGTAGATGCCCGATTTTTCCTGCATACCGTCTCCTCTAACATTGCTGCGCGGCGTGGCACCGGTCTGCGCCTGATGCCCCTACGCGCCAAAGAATATCAATAGACAGTATGCTAGATAGAACGAATGTTCTGTGTCAAGAGGCAAAGGGAGGCAAAAGGAAAACGACCCAGGGAATCAATAGGCGGCGCAAGTGCCTGGGGACGGATTCGCCGGCCGGCGACGGCGCGCAGGGACACGGGAACATTGGCGGACAATCATTGACCATTCCCTCCCCGCACCCCTATAATCGCCGCCATGAATGCCTCAGAGAAGCTGCCGCTGCCTTCCGACATCCCCCGCCGTGCGCCCGGTTTCCTGCTCGAGGAGCTGGATGACGAGCTGCTGCTGTTCAATCCCGACGACGGCCGTCTGCTGGAACTAAACAGTACCGCCGCCCTTGTCTGGCAGCTCTGCGACGGCGCGCGCCGCGTCGCCGAGATCGAGGCGCTGCTCGCCGCCGCCTACCCCGAATCCGCCGCCGATATCGCCCAAGAGCTCCCCTACACCCTCGCCAATCTAGCCCAGCTCGCTGCCCTCAGCTGGTAAGAGACGGGCGACAATCTCCCCCTGCCGGACGGGCAGAAAGCTCAGCGTCAGCGGCGGCAGCGGGCAACAAAAAAGGCCGTTCGCGTGAACGGCCTCCACTGCCCATGAAGCGATCTCAATCCACCATCAAGATTTATTCTCGTCTTGCAGCGCCTTAACTGTCAGCGCACCCAGCGCCGCCGCCCCAACCACGGCCGCCGCGCCTGCCGCGCCCGCCGCCGCGCTCTCCACGGTCAGATCACGCAGGGAGACGGCCGTCGGGTCGTCGGACAGGATCGTCTCTTCAATATTGCTCATGCGCTCATCCGCCAAGAACCACTCCAACGTCGCGTCCGCGTCCGCCGCGGGCGCAAACGTCGAAATGTTTGACGCCGGATAGTCGAAGAGGAAATAGCCCTCGCCGGCCGAACTGCTGTTCACCAACCCCAAGAGCGTGTCATTGCACGTATAGCCGAGACTGCTCGTATTCACCGGCCCCAGCCCGCCCACCACAGCGAGCGGCACACCATTATAGACAGTATTCGGCTCACTGCTGTTTGCGGCAAAGGCCACGGCCGTTAACGACGCGTTCGCCGTCAGAAAGCCCGCATTGTCGATGAAGAAGAAGCTCACATTCCACGTGTTCGACTCATTATCGATTAGGCCGGCCCGGCTCTTCGCAATAGTCAGCAGGCTCTGCCCTTCCGGACACAGCTCAAGGATCTCATACTCATCCGCCGCCGCCGTGGGTGTCACCCACTGTGCGGGCAGCAGTCTGCCGGCGCCGGCCGCCACACCGGCTGCGGCCAGCAGCTTCAACAGCCTGCGCCGCGACACCTGCGTCGATTCTGCTCGCGTCTCATTCCTATCTTGATCTGCGTCTCGCATACCCGTAACCTCCTACTTAGTCGCTGTTATCATACCATAACATCAACCTTTGTAAAGTCGCCTAAGCCGCGTGGCGCACGATCAAGTTGGGCAGCCCCCAACTGCGCACGCCCATATCCTTGGCCATCACCGCCAACCCCTCCGTTTCAATGAAGCCCTTATAGCTCACCGGCGGGAAGATGAGGCCGTCGCGGTGCAAATCAGCGTCCACGAGTAGCATGGTGCCCCCGACGCCGTCCAGGAGCACGATCTCCTGGTCGCGCAGATCGCTCAGATAAAGACGGCCGTACCCCTGCGGCGGCTGGTAGAGGCCGTCGATCAGGTACGGCGCGCGGTCCAACGCCGCCGCCCCCGGCGCCTCCTGGAAGCTGTTCAAGTCAAAAGAGCCTTCGCCGGCGGCCGCCAGGCAGTTCGCGGTCACAATGCGCTTGCCGGGCGCCAGCAGCCGCTGGATCACGTCCGCCGGCCAGCTGATCAGGTCGACGTCGATCCACAGCACAAACGCTTCCTCCGCCAACGCCCCTTGCAGCAGCGCGTTACGGCTGCGCGCCAGCACGCCGCGCCGCAGCCGCTGCACATTGACCGCCGCGCGCGCGCCATCGATCAGCAAGCCGTAGTCACGCCGCAGAAAGGTCACCCGCCCAAATTCTTCGCGCAGCCCCGGCAGCGCCGCCTCGACCAGGCGCACCGTCTCGTCGCGGCTGTCACTCTCCAGAAAAGCGAGCGAGAGCCGCTGGCGCGGATAATCCAAGCTGCGCACGTTCTCCAGATAGCGCCCCAGATGCGCGGCGGCATCCTTCAGCGGCGTCAGGATGAGCACCGGCGGCAACGCCGCCGCGGAGGCAGGCGCCGCCGCGGAGGAAGGCGCCTCCGCGGGGACAGTAGCCGCCCGCAGCAGATCTTCGACCGGCCGCGCCGCATCCTCGGCCGCCGGCTCCGTTTCCCCCGCGCCGGGTGCCTCGCCCGCCGCAGGGCGGGAGAGAAGGTAGGCGGCCAGCCGTTCAAAATTGACGCCATACCACGCCTGCAGGGCCGTCAGGGCCGGCGCGTAGCGAAAACCGTCAAAGCGCGCCGTCGCCTGCGCCAGGTGCTGCTGCCAATGCGCCGCCTCAAATGTGTTGCCGCCGTGAAAGGTATAGACATAAAGCTCGGGCATATCCAGCAGCGCGGTCCGCTCGCGCGCCACCACGCCTTCCACGACCGGCGTATCTTCTCCCCTACGCTGCGCCGGGTAGCCGCGCAGCCCTTCCACGGGCAGGATCGCCGACCCCTCCCACAGGCGCCGCGTCGACTTGGCCAGCGCCCCCGCCGCCGGAAGCCACAACAGCTGGCGCGGCAGGAGGCAGGCGCGCGCACCCAGCAGGGCCATCGCCGCCATTTGCAGCTCCAGGCGCAGCGGCGCCGAGAGGTCGTCATCGTCCCATTGGGCGACAAAGGCGCCGCGCGCCTTCGCCAGGGCCAGGTTGCGCAGCTCGCCCAACGGCCGTCCCTCGTCCGCTACGTGAAAATAGCGCAGGCGCGCATCCCCGTTCTCTTCCACCCAGCGCTGCAAAGCGTCATCGGCGGCGTCGTCCATGACGATCAGCTCGCGGTTGGCGTAGCTCTGCTGCAAAAAGGCGTGAATCGCCAGCTGCGCCAACAACGGCCGTTCGCGCGTCACCATCAGGCAGGAAACCAGCGGCTTCTGGGCCATGCCGGCGCTGTAGGCCAGCAGCTGCTCTCGCGTCACCCGCTGCGCCCCGGCCGGCATCTGCCCGCGAACCAACAGCTGTAAGGCCGCCGGGCCATCCGTCACGACCGCCTCCTGCCACCAGCTGCCGAACCAATGATGGATCGCGTAGGCGTCACGCTTGATCATCTCGCGCAGCGGCTCCGGCAAGGCCGGCCACAATTCCTGGTTGCTGATCGGGCAGAGTAGGTCGTAAGGGATGAGGGCTTCCTTATCCTTGCCCTCATAACTGTCGTAGGCGCGGCTGAGCAGGTGCGGCCCCGTCGCATCCAACGGTCCCGGCGCCGAGGACCAGGCCGGCAGCTGCTCGAATAGATGCACCCAAAAGGGATGGCCGGGCGCGGAACCCATCAGCGCGTTGCAGAGCATCTGGCGCATGGAGCGGCGCGCGGGCGAAGTCTGCTGGTGCAGCGGCGGCTCCGTGGTTAGCAGCAGGCGGCGGTTCGCGAGCAGCGGGTCCAGCGGGCGCAGCGCCTCATAGTCAAGATCCGCGTAAACGCCGCCGTGATGATGCAGGACAAAGCAGCGCGCCGCGTCTGCGCGCATGATCGGCTCCGCGTACCCGTCGTAGATCGGCAGGAACCAGGCGTAATGCTCGGCGACCAGCGCCCGGCACGCCTCATCCGTCCACAACTTGAACGTCCAGTCAGGGTGGTGGTGCCGCCAGCTTTCGTGCCACGCCTGGAAATGCTCGGGAATGCGCGCCTCTTTCCACGTCTGGTGCAGGATACGGGGAATTTCCGCGCTCGCGGCCATCGCCGCTCCCCGCTCAACCCCGCCCGCCGCTCCCGCCAGGGGCCGCCGCCCCCAGCCGCCGTAGAGGGTGCCCGCCGCCTGCCGCGCCAACGCCGCTTCAACGAGATCGGCGGCCTCAGCCACGCCGTCCTCCTCGCGCAGCCGGCGCCCCAGAATGCGCGAGCGCAGGCGCACCGCCCGGGAAAGCGCCGCCTGCACCGCGGCGGCGATATCCTCTGCCGTCGCCTCAAAGGGGTGCAGCTGCACCCCGATGCCCAGATCGGCCGTGCGCTGCCCGTTGAAAAACTGGTCATTGCCGAACGGCTCGATAATCAGCGGGCAGAACTGGCGCGCGGCGCGGGCCAGCGAGCCGATGCCCCCGTGCTGGATGGCCGCCGAGGCGCGGGCAAAGAGCCAGTCGTGCGGCGCGTAATCAAGGAACATCACCTCCGCGCCGTCGCTGCCGGGCGGCAGATCCCCTTCGTCAAAACCCGCCCAGCCGCGCTGCACCAGCAGCGGCAGCCCCAGTCCCGCCGCCGCGCGTACATGTTTGTGCAAGATCTCGCGCGGCTCTTCCAGCGGCTGGCTGCTGAAGGCGAGCACGATCGGCCGGCGGGCCATGAACGCTTCCAGCTCCGGCGGCGCCTGCCACGCCGCCCACGCCGGGTCCTCCCACTGCCAGAAACCCGTCTGCTCCAGGCTGGAAAAGGGCTGTAGAAGCGTGGCGTCCGCTTCAAAGAACGCCTTGCTGCCCCCAAGCAGCACGTGCGGCGCCCAAAGGCAGCCGAAATACCAGCCGGGCGTGAGGCGCCGCCCACCCGCCTCGCGTACGGCGCGGTCGATCAACGGCCGTACCCCCTGGTAATGAGCGCGATCCGCCCACCCCCGTTCCCTGATTTCTTCCCTGCGCAGCGCGAACGCCGAGGGATTCACGGAAAGCGTGAGCCAGGGCACGCCGCTGATCAGGTGCGCCGCCAGCCCGTGCGGCCGGATAGAAGTGCTCAGCAGCAGGTCCGCGCCCCCCAGGAAGCCGGCCAGTTCCCCCGCCTGGCGCACAAAGACCCCCGGAGACTGGGCCTGCGCGTTGGGGTGCTGCGCCGCGCGGAACCAGGGATTGCGCCAATGGTCCCACGCCCACGCATTCTGGCGCGCCTCTTCCGGCCCGCGGGCGATGTCCGTCAGCGCCACGGCTTGCAGCCCGGCGCGCCCTGCGTAGGCGTGCATCGCCTGGTTGATCACCAGCAGCAGATCGTGCCCGCGCCGCTGCAAGCCCTGCGCCAGCGCCAGATAAGGGAGATGGTCTCCCAAGGTTCCCGACGTAAAAACAACCAGCCGTGCCATCTGGCGCCTATTGTAGCGCAAAACAGATCAAGGCCCGGACCAATCCCGCGCCGCCCCTACTTCAAGTTCAAGAGTGCATCACTGATCCGCCACGCGCAACAAAAAGCCGCCTGCGCATTTCTGCGCAGGCGGCTTTGATTGTCGGCTCAGCGACCTTGAAAGACAAGGTCATTCGCCCAAAGAAGAATTACTCAGCAGCAGCTGAGTCGTCAATGTGGTCGGCGTCCGCCGCGTCAGCCGCGCCGGCCTCACCGAGGTCCACGACCGTCACCGTCTCCAGCTCGCCGCTGATCTGGTCACCCAGGGCAATCGTCAGCAGTTGGCCGTCTTCAATGCCCAGCTCTTCCGCAACCTGCTCCGCCAGCTCGTCTTCAACAACGAGGATCAGCGCCGACGTATTCGGCTCCATCGCCGCGGCGACCGCTTTCAGTTCATCTTCGTCAAACTGGTGGCCCAGGTACTTGCCTGCCAGGCCGCCCAGCAGCGCGCCGCCCAAAGCCCAAACGAGCAGGCCGGCAGGACCGCCGATCAGGCCCAGCAAAACGCCGGTGCCGCCGCCGACGGCCGTTCCCCAGCCGCCATGGCCCTGCTGCTTGACATCCATCTTGCCTTTGTCATTGACCTCGACAACGGCCCAAGATTTGACCTCAACATTCAGCTTCTTTTCGTTCTTTTTCACCAGATCGACGATCTGCTTGGCGCGGTCTTGACCGGCGAATTTAATAATTGCCATGCGGTATGCTTTGGTAGTTGTATCTGCCACGTGAAAATCTCCTATTTTAATTGTACAAATTGTAAACAGCTTGGCTCCAACCAGCATCGTTTATAGTATAACAATCCGCGCTCGTCAAGCAGAACTCGCCCACTCTCATGCACAGCGAACCGCGCCCTTTTTCACTGCCGGCAGCAGCTAACGGGGCGCAAGCTGCCCTGGCGGCGCGCGCTCCCGAATACAAACCTTTCCCGATTTGGTGTAGACTAGCCGGGCACCCCAAGAGAGCGCAGCGAGGCTGGAAATGATCCGAGCATACAACCCCCAAAAAGACCAAAAAGCCGCCCACCGCATCTGGCGCGAGGCGGGCTGGATTGCCGGCGAGAAAGATGCCGCGGGCATGGATCTATTCCTCTTAGACGGCCGTGTCCTTGTCGCCGAGCTCAATGGAGAAGCGGAAAGCCTTGTCCTCTCCTCGCCCGGCTCCTTCCGCCACCGCGATCAGGACCTGCCCCTGGCCGCCGTCACCGGCGTGACCACCAGCCGCGTGGCCCGCAAGCAGGGTTTCGCCAGCCGCATGACGGCCGAACTCATCGCCGCCGACGCCGCCGCCGGCGCTCTCGTCAGCGCCCTGGGCATGTTTGAGCAGGGCTTCTATGACCAGCTCGGTTTCGGCACCGGTCCCTATGAACATTGGATTCAGCTTCGACCCGGCGCAGCTCGACGTGCCGCGGCAGGCGCGCGTGCCCCTGCGCCTCGGCCGCGAAGACGCCGCGCGCATCCACCAGGCGCTCCTGATGCGGCAGCGCGGCCACGGCGCCTGTACCCTCTTCCCGCCGGGCATCGTCGCCGCGGAAATGGCCTGGACCCCCAACGGCTTCGGCCTGGGTTACGCCGGCGACCGCGACGGGGAGATCACGCACTGCTTCTGGGGCTCCGCGAAGGGCGAATCCGGCCCCTATGAAATCCGCATCCTCGCCTACCGGAACGGGGAACAATTCCTGGAGCTGCTGGCCCTGCTCAGGAATCTGGGGGACCAGGTGCGCCTGGTACGCATGAATGAACCGCAGTCCATCCAAATGCAAGACTTCCTGAAACAGCCCTTCCGCTACCGCCGCCTGACCGAAAACAGCAAATATATGAACAAGAACCGCGCCAGCGCCTATTGGCAGCTGCGCATCAATGATTTGGCCGGCTGCCTTGCGCGCACGCACTTCGACGGCGCGCCGCTGCGCTTCAACCTTACCCTGAACGATCCCCTCGCCGGACTGCTGCCTGACGACGCCCCGTGGCGCGGCATCGGCGGCGAGTACACGGTGTGCCTGGGGCCGCAGTGCAGCGCCGTCTCCGGCCACGATCCCGCCCTGCCGGCGCTCACCGCCGGGGCCGGTGCTTTCAGCCGCCTCTGGATGGGCGCGCTCCCGGCCGGCGGGCTGGCCATCTCCGACGAGCTCAGCGCTCCGCCCGAGCTGCTCACCGCTCTCGACCGCCTCGTCTGTCTGCCGCCGCCTAAGCCGGGCTGGGACTTCTGAGCCGTCCACGTCCGGCCGGAATGCGCGGTAGGCATATCAAACAAGAAACGTACAGATCTGCGCGGGCGGCGTCCAGTTAACGGCGCCGCGATCTGCTACGATCTCTCCTAGGGGCACGCCGGCACGGAGGACAGCCTGTTCAGGCGATAACAAAGGGCGGATCTGGCTCTTCGTTGTTGACACGCTTCTTTGCTTGAGGCAAGCTACCGTCTTACACTGCTTCATCGTGCTCCGGGTCAAACCGTGAAGAAAATAATCCTGCTGCTCATCCTGCTGCTTCCGGCAGCCGCCGCCATCCCCGCGCTGGGCCAAACGTCGCTCACGCCCACGCCGCCTCCCGCCCTGCCCAGGCAGGCGCCTCTCCTTGACACCCTCCAGGGTGGGCAAAAAGATGCCTTTTCCGGCAGCATCGATTCCGCCCTGCGCCAGCTGGCAGAAGCAAGCGACAAAACGGCCGTGGCGCGGCAGCTCGACCTGCCTCTGCAAGACGGCCGTGTGCAGGTGCAGGTGAGCGCCGCCGATCCCGCCGCCGCCGCCCGCGCCCTACGCGCCGCCGGCGCTGAAATCTCCGGCCGCAGCCGCTTCACGCCCGTCTTGCAGAGCTGGGTCGAGCCGCGGGCGCTGGCCGCCCTCGCCGCCGACCCGGCGATAACGGTCGTCTATCGACCCGCCCTCGCCGAGCCGGTGCACATCGCCGCCGGCCTCAAGGAGACAGAAGCGCTGCCGGTGATGAACACCCTCGCCTGGCACGCCGCCGGCTGGACCGGCCAGGGTGTGAAGATCGCCGTCATCGACGTCGGCTTCCTCGGCTACAAAGATCTGCTCGGCGTCGATCTGCCGCCGGCGGTCACCGTCAGAAACTTCGTCGACGGCCAGGACGAAAACGACGTCGATCTCGACTCCAAGCACGGCGCCGGCGTGGCTGAAATCATCCACGACGTCGCCCCCTCAGCCGCCCTCTACTTCCTCAAGATCAGCACCAACATCGATCTGCAAGAAGCCGTCGTCTACGCGCACGCCCAGGGCGTGGACATCATTTCCACCTCGCTCATCTGGTACAACGTCACCCCCGGCGACGGCAGCGGCGAATTCGCCGATCTCGTCACCTGGGCGCGCGCGCAAGGCATTCTCTGGATCACGGCCGCCGGCAACGATCGCCAGCGCCATTGGGGCCAGAGCTTCCGCGACGTCGACGGCGATCGCTTTCTCGACTTTCTTCCCGGACAGGAGGTCAACCCTATCGGGCCCGGCGGCGGGCAGATGCTGGCCGGCGGGACGCCCATCCGCCTCTATCTGCGCTGGAACGACTGGGGGCAGCCCGACCAGGACCTCGATTTGCTGCTTCTACGCTGCCTTCTACCGTGCAGCGCCTGGCAGGAAGTAGCGCGCAGCGCGAACGCGCAGTCGGGCCGGATGGGACAGCGTCCCGTAGAGGCGATCGCCTACACCACCGCCGGCGGTTCCGCCTATTACGGCTTCGCCATCTACGCCGCCGGCATCACGCGCAGCGTGGATATGGACCTCATCGCCGCAGGCCTGCCCGCCCTCTCTCTACAAACCCCGGAACGCAGTCTTGGGAATCTCGCCGACGCCGCGAACGCCATAACCGTCGCCGCCGTGGGCTTCACGCCCCCGTTCAATCAAAAAGGGTACAGCTCCGAAGGGCCGATCAACGGGCCGGGCGGGAGCCATGATCCCGCCCCCGGCTCCCACAAACCGGCCATCTCCGCTTACGCCGCCGTCTCTTCCCGGTCCTACGTCAGCTTCGGCGGTACCTCCGCCGCCGTGCCTCATGTCAGCGGCGCCGCCGCCCTCATCCGCGGCCGTTTCCCCGCCTATTCCGCCGCCGAATATAGAGACCTACCTGCTCAACAACGCCCTCGACATCGGCCCGGAGCAGTTCGATACCCGATTCGGTTTCGGCCGTCTCTACCTCGGCGAAAACTTCCTCACGCCTACGCCCACGTCCACCCCGACCGCCACGCCCACCACCACCCCAACCGTGACGCCGACAGCCACAAACACGCCCACCGCCACAGCGACCCATACGCCAACCAACACCCCAACCCCCACGGCCACGGCGCTCCCCAACGCCCAGCAGCACCCCCATCCACACCGTCCCCTATACTATCTTCCTACCCATCACCAGCCGCCCTGGCCCACGCTAACACGCTGCCACCCTGCGCCCCGCCAATCCATGGTATAATACCCTTATCAGTGAGCCAACATACACAGTGGGAGGTAGCCATGGTTCACGATCCCGGAACTGGCGGCGGTCGCGCCGGCGGACTGAGTTCACTATTCTTCTTCCTCGTTGCCTTATTGGTGCTGCTTGCCGGCGCCGCCCTGGAGCACCTGCAGACCCTGCCGCCGCTGACCATCCATCCCGGCTTCCTGGCCGGGGCCCTCATCCTCGCCATCACCGCCCTGCTGCTCAGCAAACGCGGCCGGCGGCGTTAGCGGCAGCCGGTGAAAGGCGGGCGCGGGCCTTTGCCTAAGGGTAGGCCGGGCTCTCGCCCTGGAAATCCTGCCCCCTGGCCACGGGAGGCAGGGTCACTGTGCGGCTGGACGGACTGAAGAGGTAGCCCGGCTTCTGCGGTGTGAGCACATACGTGCCATTCGCCAGCCCCACAAACGAATAGTAGCCAAGGACATCCGTCTCTGCGGCCGGGCCGCGATCTGTTTTCACGTCTACACCGCCAATCCCTTCCCCGCTGCCGGTCGTTATCCTGCCCGTGATCGCCATCGGCCGTTCAGCAGCGGCAACCGGCAAGAAGGCACGGTTCGCCGCGGGCACGGATGTCGCGCTCGGCGTCGGCGTCGGCGTCGCTGTCGGTTCCGGCGCTGCGCCGTCGCAGCTGCTCAGCGACACCTGATCGACATACATCGAGGTCGCGCCCCAACCGGCGTAGCCATTGTTGTAAACGCCGAAATAGACCTGGATCGTTTGCCCATCAAAATCGATCAGACGCACTTCATAAGAGAGCCACTGCCTGGCGTTGCTGCGCATATTGACCAGCCGGCCGATGATATTCCCGCCCGTATCCAGGATGAGCACCAACTGGGCATCGCTGGCCGCGGCCGCCTGCGCGCGCTCCATGGACAGCGGCTCAGCGGGCAAATCCAGAGCCGTCGTCTCGCTCGTCTGCGGCCAGAGACGGAAACGAAGGATGACCGGATCCGCGCCTGCAGGGATAGTCACCGGCTGCCTCGCCGAAGAATAACTGTATCGATCGGCCGTGCCGGGTGGGATGCCCGCACGCAGCGCCCACGCCCCGGCATAGACGCGATCCTGGCTGTAGGCGGCCGGGAACGCCGTATCGGGCAAGATCCACGCCTCCCGCGTCTCAAAGCCGCCATTTACCAACCATTGGGTGCAGGGCGGCGTGGGGCTCGCCGTTGCCGTAGCCGTCGCCGTCGACGTCGACGTCGGCGTCGACGTCAACGTCGGCGTCGACGAAGCCACCGGCGTCTGGGTCGGCGTGCCCGTCTCCGTCGGCGTATTCGTCACCGTCGGCGTGTTCGTCACCGTCGGCGTGTTCGTCACCGTCGGCGTGTTCGTCACCGTCGGCGTAGATGTCGGCGTCGGCGTGGATGTCGGCGTCGGCGTAGATGTCGGCGTGGCCAGCGTGTAGGTGACGAACAGACCTGGCGGCAGATCTTCCCCATACCAGTCCACATAGTCACGCGCGGCAAAACCGCGCAGCCCGCTGAACATCGTCTCCGGACCACGCAGCATGATGCCCTCATTGGCATAAACACCCCGCTGCCACTGGTCCACCAAGTCCGTCACATCAAAGACATACCAGCTCCAATCCGCAGGGTAGACCAGCTGCGACCCGTAACTCTCTCCCCAGCCAGGCTGGTTGTTCCAGGTCACGCCCGCTTCTGACCAGCTGCCGCTCACGCGGTAGGTGGTGATCAACCGCGGCTGCGGGCTGCCGCCGCTGCCAACCCATTCGAAATCATACACATGCGCCAGCCAGAGCTCCGCAGAGGTCACGCGCGCGCCGGGCGGCAGGGCGCTGACATCGAATTTCAGCAGCCCGCGCCAAATACGGCCGTACCACTCCGCCGTGTCCGCGTATCCCGCCCAGATTTCCGGGTCCGTGCCCGTATTCCCGTTGGGATTGTTCTGGGATACATCGGCGTCAGCAATGGGCAGGAAAGTCATACTCGCCTGCCCCACGCTCATCCTCGCCTCGGCCGCAAACGGCCCCGGCCCCAGCGCACCCCGTGGGGCATGGCTGCCCCCCTGCACATCGCCTGGCCTGGCGGGCATGGCCACCACGCTGCCGGCATCCCGCGCCGCCGTTTCACCTCCGGCGAACAGCAGAACAAGCAGCAGCAGCGAGACAACAAAAACGGCCGTGCCGATCAAGTTCCGGCATCTTCTTTCATTCATGGCAACCCCCAGGTTCCAACGCATGCGAACGGTCGTACTAAAATCCTAACATAGCATCAATCCCGCCCGGCGTGAATTTCCCGTGAATAGGGCAAGCTAGAAAGGGGAACGGCCGCGGGCTCCCCTGGTCAACGGCGGCCAGGCGGTCAAGGGCGATCAGGGATATGCCTCAGCTTCCCTTCCGGCACCCACCCCCGGTCGCCGCGCTCATTCGCCGCCCACCACCAGCCGTTCACCTCGTGATCCAGCGTCACCCGCTCGCCGGCAGCCGCCGTCAGCTCCGTCGCCTCATAATCAACCAGCAGCCGTGCATAAGCGCCTTCGCGCGCCAGGTACGGCTCCGGCGTCCAGCTGCCCACGCCCGCCGCGGAGACACACCAGATCCAGCCCGGCCACTCCGCGTCTTCGCGCCCCAGGCGCACCCGCTCCCCCGCCGCCGCCACCAAGACTTCCTCATGCACCGGCGCATGATCCGTAATAAGAACAGCCTGCCTCATTTCGCCCTCCACAGTCAGCTAACAGGTATCAATTTAACAGTCCCATTGTCCATATCCCCATGATTATACCCGCAGCCCAACCATTTCCACTTGGCCGGCGACCTGCTACAATAATCGCTGCCTGAAAATGACGGCCGTGTCCCGCGAAACCGCCGCCCGCCATCCGGCGCCGGACCAGCGGCTACCCCAGGAGAAAGCAGTATGAGCACAGTGACGATCAAAGCGCCCGTAAGCGGCTTCCTCATGCCCATCGAGCAGGTTCCCGATCCCGTGTTCGCCGAAAAGATGCTTGGCGACGGCGTGGCCATCGATCCCCTCAGCGACACGCTGCTCGCCCCCTGCGACGGTCGTATCCTCCAGCTGCACGACGCCCACCACGCTCTGACCGTCGTCACCGCCGAAGGTGTCCAGATCATGATGCACATCGGCCTGGACACCGTCGCCCTGCGCGGGCATGGGTTCCGCCCCCGCGTGCGCGTCAACGATTTCGTCAAGAGCGGCCAGCCGCTGATCGAATTCGATCCCGACTTCATCGCCCAGAACGCGCCCAGCTTGCTGATCCTGATCGTCGTCGTCAACAGCGACCGCGTCATCGATTTCGGCAAGGCGCGCGGTGAAACGCTCGCCGGCGTCACCCCCGTCATGACCCTCTTTCTGCACAGCGGCGATATCACCACCGGCGAGCCCGTGGCCCTGGACGCGGAAGCGCCCACGGCCACGGTCACCATGCCCATCGAAGCGGGGCTGCACCTGCGGCCGGCGGCCGTGTTCAGCGGCCTCGCTGCCGCCTACGACGCCAAGGTCCGCCTATTCAAGGGCATCCAATCCGCGGATGCGGCCAGCATCCTCGCCCTGTTGAGCCTGGATGTGGGCTGCAATGATCAAGTAACCCTCGCCGGCACAGGAGCAGAAGCCGAGGAGGCGGTCGCCGCCCTCGCCCTGGCCGTCGAGCGCGGGCTCGGCGAAGAAGGGGCGCCGCCCATCGCCTCTCCCGCCGGCGTCTCCCTGGCCGCGATCGCCGCGCCCGCGCCGCCGCTGCGCCCGCAGACCGCACGCACGATGACGGGCGTCACCGCTTCGCCTGGCCTCTCTGTGGGCAACATCCACCAGTTCCGCCGTACTCAGACAGAGCCATCGCCACGCGCCGGCTTCGACCCTTACAACGAGCGCGCCGTTCTCAAGCAGGCGATTGACGGCGCCGCCCGCGATCTGCAGGCCCTGGGGACGCGGCTGCGCCAGGAAGGGGACGCGGCCGCCGCGGCCCTCACCGCCGCTCAGGAAGCGCTGCTCCACGATCCCGCGCTACGCGCAGCGGCCAACGAAACGATAGACGCCAACTTCAGCGCCGCCTATGCCTGGCAAATGGCCGCCAACGCCCAGGCGGCCGGCCTGGAAGCGTTGAAAAACAAAAGCGCCGCCGCCCGCGCCGCCGATCTGCGCGACCTCGGCCAGCGTGTCCTGCGGCACATGAAAGGGGACCATTACCAAGCGCTCAAGCTGCCCGTGAACACGGTTCTCATCGCCGAAGATCTCTCCCCCGACGACATCGCCCATCTCGATCGCGGGCGCATCGCGGGCATCGCCACCGTCCTCGGCGGCGCCACGTCCGACTCGGCCATCGCCGCGCGCGCGGCCGGCCTGCCCTACATTGCCGGCATCGCCGCCCGCGCGCTCTCCCTGCCCGACGGCACGCCGGCCGTCCTCAATGCCACGGCAGCCGCGCTGCACCTCAAGCCCACGGCTGAAGAGATCGCCTACGTCGTGGGCATGCTGCGCAAGCGAGTCCAGAAGCGGCAGAGCGATCAGCAGGCGGCGGCCGAACTGGCCATCACGCGCGACGGCTACCGCATCGAAGTAACGGCCGTGATCGCCGATCAGGCAGAGGCGGAGGAGGCGCTGCGCCTCGGCGCGGAAGGGATCGGCCTCCTGTGCACCGAGTCCATGTTCAGGGACCGTCGCGCCGCGCCCACGGAAGAGGCGCAGGCGGAGGCCATCGCCGCCATCGCCGGTGTGTTGGGACGCAAGAAGCGCCTTGTCATTCGCACGCTGGATACCGGGAGCGAATCGGCGCCCTCCTATCTGGCCATTGCCAGCGAGGCCAATCCCGCCCTCGGCGAGCGCGGCCTGCGCGCCACCCTCAACCGTCCGCAGATCCTGCGCACCCAGATTCGCGCCATCCTGCGCGCCTCCGCCGCCGGCGGGAATTTACATATCCTCCTGCCCATGATCGCCACGCTCGACGAGTGGCGCGCGGCCAAAAGCGTGATCGCCGAAGAAGTGGCCAACTTGGGCCTCGACCCCCTGCCCGTGGGCCTTCTCGTCGAGGCCCCCGCGGCGGCGATCATGGCCGCGGGCTTCGCCCAGGAAGCGGATTTCTTCTCCATCGGCGCCAACAATCTGGCCCAATACATCCTGGCCATGGACCGCGGGCACAACAAGCTGGCGCCGCAGGTCGATGCCCTCCATCCCGCCGTTTTGCGTCTCATCGCCCAAACCACCGTCGGCGGGCAGAAACACGGCCGGCCCACGGCCGTCTACGGCCTCAGCGCCTCCGACCCAGGGGCCGTGCCCATTCTCATCGGTCTCGGCGTCAAGGAGTTCAGCGTCTCCGTGCCCAATATCCCCATGATCAAAGCCCTCATCCGCTCCCTCTCCCTGGAAGAGACGCGCAAGAAAGCGCGCCACGCGCTCACCCTCGAATCCGCCGCCGCGGTGCGCGCCCTCTATCCCTTGGAGGATTATGAATTGTAGGGCAGCAGGCAGGGGGGCAGAGTAGCATAGGGACACAGCGGCGGAGCCAAGGAATGTCTCGGCTGCCGCCTGTTAACAAGAATCGACTTACCATTGGACATTAGCAGCAGGGCCAGCCTATGCGCATCGCCGTTTTTTCCAGCAAACAATATGATCGCCAGAGCCTCACCGAGGCCAATGAACATCACGGTCATGACCTTGTCTTCTTCGAAGCGCGGCTGACGAAGGACACGACACCCCTCGCCGCCGGCTTCGAGGGCGTCTGTGTCTTTGTCAACGACGACGTCTGCGGGGAGTGCATCGCCGGGATGGCGGCTGAGGGCACACGCATCATCTGCACGCGCAGCGCCGGCTTCAACCAGATCGATCTCGCCGCCGCCGAAGCGCACGGCGTCACCGTCGCCCGTGTGCCTGCCTATTCGCCCAACGCCATCTCCGAGTTCACCGTGGGCCTCATCCTTACCCTCGGCCGCAAGATTCACCGCGCCTACAACCGCGTGCGCGAGAATAACTTCGAACTGGACGGCCTGCAGGGCTTTGAGATCCGCGACAAGACGATCGCCGTCATGGGCACCGGCCGCATCGGCGCCGAGGTCATCAAGAACCTTTCCGGTTTCGGCGCGCGCATCCTCGCCTACGATCCCTATCGCAATGAGGAGATCGCCCATCTCGTGGAATACGTCGATGATCTGCAGGAACTTGTCTCCCAGGCGGACATCATCACCCTGCACATGCCCCTCACGCCGGACACCTACCACATCATTGACGAGGACTCGATCCCCTACCTCAAGGACGGCGTCCTCCTCGTCAACACCAGCCGCGGCGCCTTGATCGACACCGCCGCCGTCATCGAAGGGCTGAAAGCGGGCAAGATCGGCGGCATGGCCATCGATGTCTATGAAGAAGAAGGGGATCTCTTTTTCCAGGATCTCTCCGACCGCGTCGTGCGCGATGACGTCTTTTCGCGCCTGCTCACCCTGCCCAACGTGCTCGTCACCGGCCACCAGGCCTTCCTCACCGACCGCGCCCTGCTCAACATCGCCGAAGTCACCCTGCAAAACTTCTCCGAGTTCGAAGCCTCCGGCCACGTGGCCACGGCTGTCACCCACGATCAAACGAGAGCCTCCTGACCATGAAGGATTGGCCACCCCTGTGGGCAAGGTGCGGCGCTGCCTTGGAGATGCGATGAGCTCCTATATCGCCCTTTTGCGAGGTATCAATCTTGGTGGGACGCAAGGAGCGCACATGCCGCCCGCAGCCGGTTATCAACCATGATTCTCATCCGCCACGCCGCCCTCGTCACCCCCAGTGTACAGGCTGAAGAGACGGCCGTTCTCCTCGACGGCTCGCGCATCAAGGCCGCCGGCCATGACGCCGTCCTGCACGCGCCCGCGGACGCAGACGTGATCGACGCCCGCGGCCTGCTGCTCGTGCCCGGCTTCATCGATCTCCAGCTCAACGGCGCCTTCGGCCGCGATTTCACGGCCGACCCGGGAGCCATCTGGCCCGTCTCCCGCGACCTGGCCCGCTTCGGCGTCACCAGCTACCTGCCCACGATCATCACCTCGCCGCTGGAAACGGTGGAGCGCGCGCGCAATCAACTCATCCACGGCCGTCCCTCCGATTTCACCGGCGCTGAACCCCTGGGCCTGCATGTCGAGGGCCCCTTCCTCAACCCGCGCAAGAAAGGGGCGCACAACCCCGCCTATCTGCGTCCCCCCGAGGAGACGGCCGTCCGCGCCTGGTCGCCCGCCGGCGGCGTGCGCCTCGTCACCCTCGCCCCCGAGCTGCCCGGCGCGCTCCCCCTCATCGAAGCGCTCGCCTCCCGCGGCATCCTCGTCAGCGCCGGGCATAGTACAGCCACCTACGCAGAAGCGCTGGCCGGGTTCTCCGCCGGCATCCGCTATGGCACCCACCTCTTCAACGCCATGCCCGCCGCCGGCCACCGCGAGCCCGGCCTGCCCATCGCCCTGCTCACCCAGCCCGGCCTCTGCACCGGCCTCATCGCCGACAACGTGCACGTCCACCCAGCCATGATCGACCTCGTCTGGCGGCTCAAAGGGCCTGCCGGCGTCAATCTCGTCAGCGACGCCATGGCCGCCCTGGGCATGCCCCCCGGCGTCTACGCCCTGCACGACTATGCCGTCACAGTCACGGAAAGCGAGTGCCGCCTTGTGGACGGCGCCCTGGCCGGCAGCGTCCTCTCCCTCGATCAGGCGCTGCGCAACCTGATCACCATCACCGGCTGCAGTCTCGCCGACGCCCTGGCCACGATCACGACAACGCCCGCGCGCCTGCTGGGCATCGCCGACCGGCGCGGCGACATCGCCCCCGGCATGATCGCCGATCTCGTCCTCCTCACCCCCGACCTGCGCGTGCACACCACCATCGCCGCCGGTACAATTGTCAGCAGCCAACCGGCAGCCGGCAGTTAGCCGTTACTTATCATTATCCATGAGTCGTCGCCCGAGGGACCGCATGCTCCAACAATCCCATCTCTACCAGGAAATCCACGAACAACCCCAGGCGCTGGCCGCTCTGCTGGCTGCGGAAGGGGACCACGTCAGCGAACTCGTGCAGGAGATCGGCCGCCGCGGCGTCACGCACGCCGTCATCGCCGCCCGCGGCACGAGCGACAATGCTGCTCGCTATGCGCAATATCTCTTCGGCGCCGTTAACCGCCTGCAGGTCGCCCTAGCCACGCCCAGCCTCTTCTCCATCTACGAGCGGCCGCCTACCTTCGGCAACGCCCTCGTCATCGGCATCAGCCAGAGCGGCAAGAGCCCCGACATCGTCTCCGTCGTCGAAGAAGCGTCGCGCCAGGGCGCGCTGACCCTCGCCCTGACCAACACGCCCGGTTCCGACCTGGCGAGGGCCGCCGCGCACACGATTGACCTGCACGCCGGCCTGGAACAGTCCGTGGCCGCCACAAAAACTTACACCAACTCCCTGGCCGCCATTGCCATGCTCAGCGCCGCCGCCGCCAACAATGAGGAGATGGCGGGGATGCTGCGCCGGCTGCCCGAGTTCGCCGCCCAAACCCTGCGTCTGGACGAAGAGATCGGCCGGCGCAGCGAACGCTACCGCTTCATGCGCGCCTGCATCGTCATCGGCCGCGGCTTCAACTACGCCACCGCCTTTGAGATGGCCCTGAAGATCAAGGAGCTCACCTATGTCATGGCTGAGCCCTACAGCAGCGCCGACTTCCTGCACGGCCCCGTGGCCCTGATCGAAGACGCCTTCCCCACCGTCGTCATCGCCCCCAGCGGCGTCATGCTGCCCAAGCTGCAAGCCTTCATCGCCACGATCAATGAGCTTGGCGCGGAAACGATCGTCATTTCCGACGATGCGCCCACGCTCGCCATGGCGCGCACCCCCTTCGCCCTGCCGCAGACGGCGCCGGAATGGCTCTCGCCCATTCTCAGCATCCTGCCCGGCCAGCTATTCGCCATGCACCTGGCCAACGCCCGCGACTATGACGTCGACCGCCCCCGCGGCCTGCGCAAGGTCACAGAAACGCGCTAGGAGAACAACGTGGCACGTTGTTTGGCGCCGAATGCGCCCTGCCGACCGATCTCGTCCCCAGCACGCCGGCTCTCAACCTGACCTGGATGCCGGCCATGCGTTCCCCCAAAGGGTTGCGCCGTTCGCCAATTTCAAGAACAATTCACGCAGACTTCACAAAGCACTGCGAGGAATAGATGTTCTCTTTGATACAACGAATCGGCCGTATGCTGCTGCTGCCCCTGGCGGTGCTGCCCGTGGCCCTGACATTGCTCATCCTGGGCACGCCTGACGTTCTCAATTTGCCTGTTCTCATCGAAGCCGGCGCCCTCCTCCTCCAGCATATGGCTCTCTTCCTGGCCATCGGCATCGCCCTCGACCAAACCGGCGCCAATCGCCTGCTCGTCGCCTTCAGCGTCTTCATCGCCTACGTGCTCGTCCTCCTCTTCGCCCAAAGCGTCGTCGCCGGCTTTAACTACCTGGCCGGCACCTCCCTGCTCGCTGAGCCGTGGATGCCGCTGATCATCGCCGGCGGCTTCTTGCTCGTCTGCCTGCTGCTCATCTTCCTCCTCGACCGGCTGCTCAACCTGCGCGGACGGCGGAGAGCGCTGACCACGCCCGCCCCAGCCTCCGACGCCGAGCTGGCGGAGCTGGCCGCCAGCTACATCTACGCCCTCGGCGGCGCGGAAAACATCGTTGCCGTCGACGACGGTACGACGCGCCTGCGCCTGACCGTCAAAGAGAGCAGCCTGGTGGACAGCAGCCTGCTGGCCACACTCGGCGCCGCCGGCGTCGTCACACGCTCCCCCACGGACGTGCGCATCAATCTCGGCTACGAGGCAGGGCCCCTGGCCGAAGCCCTACGCCGCAGCTTGAATTTGGCTGCACCGCTTTTTGCCGCGTCCCCAGCCGCTCCCGCCGCAGCGTCCGGCGCGGGAACGGCCGATTCCCCGCCCCCCGCCAAGGAACCGCCCGCCCCACAGGCGCGGCCGCTGCCCAAGCCACAGCCCCAATCCAACGGCGACATCCCCGCCCTCCGTCCGCAGGCCGAGCCGCGCCCCGTCGATCACAGCAGCGCTCCCATTCAGGCCAACGATCCCACGATCGCCGCCTCCATCAATCTCATGATCGCCGCCCTCGGCGGCGCGGACAACATCCAGGAAGCGCGCGAGACAGCGACCACGCGCGTGCGCGTCATCGTCCATGATCCGCGCCTCGTCGACGAAGAGGGCCTGCGCGCCGCCGGCGTGCGCGGCGTCATGGCCATGGCCGACACGTTCCATCTCCTCCTGGGCATGAACGCCGCGACCTATGCCGAAGTCTTACAGGCCAGGCTGGCCGAATAGTCCCGCTCCACTGCTCTGCGCGCGCGGCCCACTGTTCACGCCTCCCGCCCCAGCAGCATATAGGTCACCATCTCCCCTTTGCCCTTCACCGCGATCGGCCCCCGTTCCTCGAACGCGTACACCCCTTCCAGCTTCTCCTTCACGGCCGCCGTCACCTGGATGCGGCCCGCTATACCGCTCGACTCCATGCGGCTGGCCACGTTCACCGCGTCGCCCCACAGGTCAAAGATGAACTTCTGCCGGCCGATCACGCCGGCCACAACGGGGCCTGTGTTCATGCCTACGCGCAGCGCCAGCGCACGGCCGTCCCAGGAGCGGTGATTCTCTATTGCCGCCAGCATATCCAACCCGAAAGCAGCCACCGCCCGGCAGTGATCGGCGCGCGCTTGCGGCAGCCCGGCGGCCACCATATAGGCATCGCCGATCGTCTTAATCTTCTCCAAGCCATGCTGCGCCGCCAGCTCGTCGAAGTCGCTGAATATGTCATTGAGCTTGTTGACCACGGCCACCGGATCCGCGCCGGAGGCCATCGGCGTGAAATCAACGATATCGGCGAAGAGCACCGTCACCTCCTCATAGCCGTCGGCAATCGTCCCCGGATCCTCCTTCAACTGCTGGGCGATCGATCCCGGCAGGACGTTCAAAAGGAGGTCGTTCGCCCGCCGCCGGTAGCGCTCCACCTGGCCGAACTGCATCAGCCCCGCCGCGCCGACCAGCAGTCCCATGAGCAGCATCGTCGTCGTCGCATCCATGGCCACAAAACCGGCATCCAGGTCCGGCACGCGGTCGACCACGCGCGGCTCCAAGATGCCCGCCGTTAGGATCATGACCACAAACACCCCGGCCAGAAACAGCGTCTGCCGCGGTTCGATCAAGATCACCGCAAAAACCAGCACCGAAATCGTCCACTGTATGATCTGCAGCCCGCTCGTGTAGCCGCCGGCCAGCAGGTGCGCGCCCGTGTTCAGCGCCATCGACAGGCTCAAAACAGCGACCGCCAGCGGCCTGTACAGCCGCGGCCGCCACAGCAGCAGCAGCAGGGCCAGCAGGGTCACGCCGGTCAGCAGCAGATAGAGCGCGGCCACATCCGCCAACCCCTGCGATCGATAGCGCAGCCCATTGGCCGGCGTGGCCAGGGAGGAGACAGACAAGACGATCACGGCCAGCGTCTTCTGCGCCCGCTGCGTCTCGCTGTCACCGGGTAGAGCCACGCGCTGCTCAATACGTTGATAGAGGGTCATATCATTCACCTACTTCTGTCTCTCCAGGGCAAGTCTCAACGAGGGCGCCTGCCCAAGAGTACCCGAGAGCCCCCTTCATTGCCAGCACCGGGCGCAAGACTCCGCTCAACGGCAGGGACCCTGTCCCCGGCAGCCCTTGAGACGCAAGCTCTGCTATAATGGACGGCGGACGCGCGACCCATCAAAAAACGGACGAATGCCATGAAAAAAGAGATTCTAGCCATCTGCCTCATTCTTCTCTTTGCCCTCACCGCCTGCGAACAGGCCCAGGGCAATTTGCCCACGCCCACCGGCGCCCCGGCGACGGCCGTTGACCAGGCGGCGCAGCAGCCCGCGGAAACCACCCCTGCGGATATCGACAGCGATGCCCCACCGGCGCCGCGGGAAACCGCGCCCGCTGGGCAGGCGTACCCCGCACCGCCGCCCACGGAAGCCGCATCCCTCAAAGAAGCATATCCGCCGCCTACCCAGGAACCCGCCCCCGCCGCCAGCCCCACGCTCCCCGCCCCTGCCGCCCTCCTCGCCCCCGCCGCGCTGCCCGGCCGCGTCTGGACATTCAGCCAGTTCAACGGCGGCGACAATACGCTGCTCCCCGCTGATCTCCCCGAACTGAACAGCATTGAGTTCTTCGACGACGGCCGTGTCTCCATCATCGCCGGCTGCAACGTCGCCGGCGGCGTCTACAGCGCCGCCGCAGGCACGATCAACATCCAGGCCGCCAACCAGACCGGCGCCGGCTGCCCCGCCGGCTCGCGCGGCGCGCAGTTCCTCGGCTGGCTCAACGAAAGCGCCGCCTTTGCCCTTGAGGGCGACACCCTCTCTCTGCGCCTGCCCGGCGACGCCGGCGAGATGCAGCTGGCGGGCAGCAGCCTGCTCACCTACGGCGACCAGCTCACCAGCTTCATGGCCCGGATCGCCGGCATCGGCGTCCCCCAGGCCATGCCGCAAACCGTGCAGGCCCTGATGGACGACTCCTTGGCGCAGCTCGTCTACAAAGAAGGCGACGACATAAACCTCGCCTTCGGCAAGGCGCCCGGCGCCGTCGTCCTCATCGAATCGCCGGGGGGCAGCATGATCCAGGCCGCCGGCCTGGCCAACGTCGAAGCGGGGCGGCCCATGAGCATACACGACCGCCTGGAAATCGGCAGCAGCACGAAGATGTTCACCGGCGTGCTCCTCACCCAGCTCCAGGAAGAAGGGCTGCTCAACGTCGACGATCCCCTGAGCAAATGGCTGCCCGAGCTGGCGGCCGATCTGCCGCATGGCGAATCGATCACCCTGCGCCACCTGGCCACGCACACCTCCGGCCTGCCCGACTACGGCGACGACATCATCGGCGCCGGCGCCGCCGATGCCGAAGCGCTGCGCAGCGGCTACACGCCCGAAGAACTGGTGCGCTACGCCGTCGAAAACGCGCCGCCCGATTTTGAGCCCGGCGAGCCCGGCCGGTGGCGCTACAGCAATACCGGCTACATCCTCCTGGGCATGGTCCTCGAACAGGCCGCCGGACGCAGCTACAGCGACCTGCTGCAAGCACGCATCTTCGATCCCCTGGGCATGAGCAGCACAGAGCTTCCGCAGGGCAGCCCGGCGGAAGGCACATTGGCCGACGGTTACTTCGTCTATCCTTACGACATCAAGACCACGGAATGGAACACCTCCCAGGGCTGGTCGGCGGGCGGCATCATCTCCACCGCCGAGGACATGGCCAAATTCGCGCGCGCGCTGATGACCGGCGCCCTCTTCCAGGATCCGGCCGCGCTGGAGACGATGACCAGCTTCATCCAAACGGCCGAAAACCCGGCTGTCGCCGCTGTCGGCGGCCAGGGATATGGCCTCGGCCTCATCGAATTCGCCCCGGGTTTCTTCGGCCATCGCGGGCAAACCATCGGCTACACCTCCATCGTGGGCATGGACCCGGCCAAAGATTTCATCCTCATCGCCCTCACCAACTCCGCTGAAGCGGCCGTCGCCGCCGAGCAGGACCTGGCCGGCCATTTCCTACAGATTGAAGAGTAGGGCCGGCTTCACGCCGGCTCGCGTGCTCCCAATCCCAATCCCTATCTCGATCGCGGGGAGGCCTGACCCCGCCTAGGGAACTTGTCCTCCACGATCCTATCCTCAGCCCACGCTGCGCTGCCCGCCCCGCTCGCCACTTTTCCATGCTATACTGTAAACAGTATCGCTAGACAGTTTCGCTAGGCAGTATCGGGACGCCGCAAGTCAAAGGGGGATTAAGCGCCATGAACCGACACCGCATCCAGCTCATCGCCGGCGGAGCAGCCCTGCTCCTCGCCCTGGCCACACTGCTCTACGCCGTGCAGCTGCGCGCCGTGGTCCGCGCCCAGGAAGAAACGGCCGTCGCCCACACCGCGGCGGCAGCCACCGCCCCCCGCCTGCTGCAATACCAGGGCCGCCTCAGCGACCCCGCGAGCGGCGATCCGCTCGACGGCGTGCACACCATGGTCTTCCGCCTCTACAGCGCCCCCAGCGGCGGCACATCCCTATGGATGGAAGCGCAGGACGTCGCCGTCAATGACGGCCTCTTCAGCGCCGTCCTCGGCCGGACGGCGCCCCTCAGCGGCGATCTCTTCAGCGGCGGCGCGCTCTGGCTGGGCATCAAGGTAGGCGGCGACCCCGAAGCGGAGCCGCGGCAGGAGATCCTGCCCGTCGTCTACGCCCTCAGCCTCGTGCCCGGCGCGCAAATCGAAGCCCCCGGCGACGGTTCCTCCGCCCTCAGCCTTAGCAGCGGCGGGGGCGGCCAGGCCCTCTACGCCGGCGGCCGTGTGATCATCGACGGCGATCTCGCCGTCAACGGGACACTCAGCGGCGACCACAGCGCCGACGCCGCCGCCCACCACGCCCGCTACACCGACGCCGAGGCCGCCAAGGCCGCGCGCAGCGACCCCAACATCGTCAGCAGGTACGCGTTCGACGACCATGTCTCTGGCGGCATGCACAGCGGCCGCGCCCTCGCCTACGGCGCCATCAACGCGGACGGCAGCATCGCCTCCGCCAGCGGCAACGTCAGCAGCCGTTGGGACAAAAACTGGCAGTGCTACGAAATCACTATCGACGGCCACACGTACGAGTGGCAGGAATACGTCACCGTTGTCACCCCCGTCACCGGCGGCATACCCAGCGCCTGGAGCCGGTCCGGCAAGCTGTGCATCGGCATCTACGCAGACAGCAGCAGCCCGGCGATGAAGGTCCCCTTCCAATTCGTCACCTACAAGCCGTGAGCGGCGAAGACGGAGAAAGAGTATGAACAAACGCACCATCCTGCTGTTGCTGCTCATCCTCCTGCTGCTCGGCGCGCCCGCACTGGCCCAGATCTCCGCGCAGTACGACCTCAGCCGGCACATCCTCTCCGGCGGCGGCGGGTCGCGGCGTTCGCCCGCCTACCAGATCGACGACGCCCTCGGCCAATGGGCCAACGGCAGCAGCAGCAGCCCCAAGGCGCAGATCGATCCCGGCTTCTGGCCCGCCCACCAGGCCGCTGAAGCCGCAAAGGAAGGCATCTACATACCCCTCGTCCTCCGCGCCCTGTAAAACAACTTGGCAAGTTGTACAGCGGCCTCCCCGCCCTGTACACCCGCGCCCATCCGCGCTACACTAAGCCCATGAGCGCTTCCCCCAAGGCCGCGAACGGCGCGGCCAACCCGATCGGCACCCTCAACGAGAAAGCGCTGCACGCCGCCCTCAAGGATCTCATCGCCCGCCCCGGCGATGAGCTGGAAGTGCCCCTCGACGGCTTCGTGATCGACATCGTGCGCGGCGACCTGCTCATCGAAATCCAGACGCGCAGCTTCTCCGCCATCAAGCGCAAGCTGGATACGCTCACGGAGAGCCACCGCCTGCGCCTCGTCTACCCCATCGCGCGGGAAAAGTGGATCGTCAAGCTGGACAAAGAGCAGAAGGGCCGGCCAACCCGCCGCAAATCGCCCAAACACGGCGCGCCGGAGCAGATCTTCGCCGAACTCGTCAGCTTCCCCCACCTCTTGACGCGGCCCACCTTCTCTTTAGAGCTGCTGCTCATTGAGGAAGAAGAGGTGCGCCGCTTCGACGGGTCGCGCGGCTGGCGGCGCCAAGGGTGGCGCACCGTCGAACGCCGCCTGCTGGATGTCGTAGAGCGCCGCCGCTTCCATACGCCGGCCGACCTGGCGGCGCTCCTCCCGCCCGGCCTGGACGAGCCCTTCACCACCGCCAATCTCGCCACCGCCCTCCGCTGCCCGCGCCGCCTCGCCCAACAAATGGCCTACTGCCTGCGCCGGATGGACGCAATCACGGTCGCCGGCAAACAGGGCAACGCCATTCTCTATCAGATCCAACGATAGGACAGCAGGCGGCCCTTAACGCCCAGCAGAATACGCTTGCCGCCACAGGCGTCAGCCGCCGGAAGCAGCGGGTAGGAAGATCAAATGCTTCTTCACGACCAGCGACACGGCTACCGCCGCTGACCTTGTCTTTCCGTCATCAGCCTCGTATTGGAATGCATCATTCCCTGTAAACCCGATCGCCGGCGTATAGGTGAAAGAACCATCCGCCATAAGGTCGAGATCGCCATGCTGGGCAGCAACTGCGAGAACGGCCGTCAACGCATCTCCATCACCATCCGCGTCATTGAACAGCACGCCCGGCGCGGCCACGAGCAGCGTTTCCGCAGCTGCCACCTCGTAGCTGTCCCCCATCGCCTGCGGCGGCTCGTTCTGCAGCGCCAGGGTCAAGGAATAGGCCCCTTGGCAGTCAAGACCTCCCTCATGACATAAGGCAAACACTTTGACGTAGACGGTACCTGGAGCCTGATAATCCCATTCCAGGTGGCATCGCTTTCCCATCCCGTAATCACTGGCCAGAACCGTCTCCTCATCTTCCATCACTTCACAGTCTGGATCGAGGTCGTCCCCCAAGGCGACAATATCGACAACGAGCGCGACGTCTTCCGTGCTGCCGATATCGTAGAAGTCAACATCATCATAAAAGGGGACTTCGTCATGCTCTTCCACCGCCGCGCGCAGCGACACCTCCAGAGGAAGTCGTTGCGCCTCGGCGATGGAGTCGTTCGGCTCATAGCGATCGATGATCGTCAATGACAACGAGTACGGACCCGAGCAGCCCGAACCGCCCTCGTGGCAATCACCCTCAACGCGCAGATAGTAATCGCCGGCGGCGGTTAGCATCTGCTGAAAGTGCACCTCGTCGCCCGGCCATGCTGACGCGTCATTAATCAAGGTCCCTTCCGCGTCCAACAACGACAATACGGGAGCAACATCATCGCCACCGATGATGTCAACTTTGATCTCATCACCCGTGTACCCCATGAACTTGTACAAGTCCACATCGTCGAAGTATTCGACATCATCATGCTCGCCTATCTCAGCCAGCAAGAATGCATAGGCGATCTCTGTCGCCTCCTCCAGCGTGTCATTGGGCTCGTAGGGGTCCCCTGCTGTCCGCACTCCCGGCAGCGCGTAACTCGCCTCCGCGCTCGGTTGGGCGCACACGGCAGCGACCGTAGTTACGGATAGGAAAACGACCAATAAGAAGAGAAAAGAGTGGCGTGCGTATACAACATTCATGGTCACAGCTCCCTGCCGGCTTCGAAAAGCGAACCCCTCGCCGATCAAAGCGGCTATAGCGGGCTGGCACGGCCTTTCAGGCGCAAAGTACCATCGATGCTGTCTGCTGTGTCAATCGCCTACGGAGATGGCTGCCCCCATTTTTGGCGTCACCAAGTCCCGTCCGGCCATCCTCATTTGAATGCCTGTTCACAGTATACCATAGCTGCCGGCATGTTATCTACTTAGAGAAAATGCCGTGCCGCCGAGCGCTCCCGCTCTGCCGCTTGCCCATCAGATAAATCTCTCTCGCCGCCCGCGCCCCATCACAGTTTAATTACCCATGAAGAACACGGCGGCCGTCTTCCTCCATCGCCATTCTCTGCCGCCGCAATCTGTAAGCAGCTGCTAGCCCTGCTGCACAAACAAGAAACCACCCGTCTCTTTCACAATCGTCCACGGCCGGTCGTCCTCGGCAAGCTGTGCTTTCATGGCCGGCAGATTTGCTTTCTCGTCGGCAATGAGCACGAAACCAGCGCTTCGTGTCGCTTTGAGCACGCTTTGCAGCACCATCAGCCGTTCCTCTTCTTCCAGCATATGCAGGGTGCGGTCAACAACAATGACATCAAAATCACCATCAATGCGATAATCACGTAGATCGGCCATGTGGCCCGTAATGGGCAGCCCTTCGCGGCGCGCGTCCTCCATCATGTGCGCAATCCCGGTTTGCGAAATATCAACGCCGACCACAGCATGACCCAGACGGGCGATGAAAAGAGCATCCCGTCCCTGACCGCAGCCCACGTCGAGGACCCTGGCCGCTTGTTTGTCGTAGCGGGAGAAAAAATCAACAAACGCCTTCGTCGGTTCCCCTAGCGCGTGCCTCTGTTCCTGATAATACTTTTCGTAATCTGTCGCCATCAGTTAACCTCCTGCGGACGTGCTACACGTCCCTCTCGTCATAGAATATCATACTTCGCGGCTCAATCGGCTGCCCAAAGCGATCCGCGTACAGCTTCGTAAACTCCGCCCCAAAGAGCACGATCTGCGCCGAGTAGTATACCCAGATCAGCAGGATCACGATCGCGCCCGCCGTGCCCACCAGCGAGATCGTCGCCCCCCGGTTCAGGTAGAAAGTCAGCAAATAACGGCCGATCAAGAACAGCCCCGTCGTCAGCAGTGCGCCCACGGCCATATCCCGCCAGCGCGAGCGCGCATCCGGCAGCCACTTGAAGATCACGAGGAAGGTGAAGAAAGCGAGGATGGGGATAATCAGCCGGTTGATGTGCGGTTGCAGCCCCGCCGCCTGCGGCCAGATGCGGGCCAGCCGCTCCGCCAGGGAGCCGATCAGCGTGTCCGCGGCCACGCTGGAACTGAGCAAGATGCCCAGAAAAAGGACGATCACGAACGGCGCCGTCTTCTGGCGCAGCAAGATTACGCGCTCGCCGAAGCTTTGCGGCCGCAGCGTCGACAACCCCCATATATCATTCAGCGCTTCGTCCAGCTGCGTGAAGATGCCCGCCGCACCCAACAACAGCCCCAACACGCTCAATACCGTCGCTCCCGCGCCCAAACTCTGCCCTTCGACCGCGCGCGCCAGCTCACCCAGCAGCCCGGCCAGCTGCGGCCCCACCAGGTAGCCTACCTGCTCGGCGATCTGTTCCACCGCCGCCGAACGGCCGACAAACAACCCGGCCACGGAGACCACGAGCACGAGCAGCGGCGCGATGGCGAAAACGGCGTAGTAAGCCAGCCCCGCCGCGTAGATAATCGAGCGGTCGCTGAAATACGCTTTCAGCGAATCCTTCAACAAGTTCAACAGTGACATGATCATTCGCGGTCCCTCCGCAGACCCCGGCGCCTGCACGTCCGCCCGAAATTGTAGTCATTCCTGGACCATTGCCCAATTCTGCCCCCTGATAGGCCCTGCCGCCCGCCGAATTATAAATGTCCCTCGCCGCCCGCGCCGCTTCGCAGTATGATCGTCCCATGAAGAACAATACGGCCGTCTTCCCCCCGCGCCGCCCGCTGACCGCCCCATGAAACGGCGCGAATTCATGCGCCAGGTCCTCTTCGCCGGCGGCGCCGTGGTGCTTGCCCCGCTGATTAAAGCGTGCACGCCCGCGGGTGAAGCCGTCTCCAACAGCGCCGCCTCCCTGCCCGCCAAACCCGCGCCCACGGCCGTGCCAAGCACGCCGGGCGCGATCTCTGCCGTCGCGACGCCTGCGTCCACCAGCGAACCGCCGGCGCCCACCAGCACCGCTGCCGCCGTCGAGCCCACGGCCGTTCAGCCCTCGCCCACCATCACCGTCGTCGAACCGCCTACCGCCGCCGTCGCCCTCGTCAGAACAAGCGACCGCGCGGACGGCGTGCGCCGCGCCCTCGACCTGCTCGATCACAATCCCGTGCACGGCCGCCGCGTCCTGCTCAAGCCCAACTACAACAGCGCCGATCCCGCGCCCGGCTCCACCCATCTCGACACCCTGCGCGCGCTCACCGGCCGCCTGCAGGAGATGGGCGCGGCGGCGATCACGCTCGGCGAACGCAGCGGCATGGGCGAGACGCGCCAAGTCCTGGCTCAAACCGGCGTCCTCGCCCTCGCTGAAGAGATGGGGCTGGAGATCACCGTCTTCGACGAGCTGGCGGAAGAAGCGTGGGCCCTGCAACGGCCGTCCGGCTCCCACTGGCGAGACGGCTTCCCCCTGCCCAGAATGCTCCTCGACGCCGAATGCGTGGTCCAGACCTGCAACCTGAAAACGCACCGCTACGGCGGCCACTTCACGATGGCCCTCAAGAACTCCGTCGGCTTCGTCGCCCGCACGACACACCCCGGCGGCTACAACTACATGCAGGAGCTGCACAATTCCGACTACCAGCGGCAGATGATCGCCGAGGTCAACGCCGCCTACACGCCTTCGCTCATCCTCCTCGACGGGGTCGAGGCCTTCGTCGACGGCGGGCCGGCCACGGGCACGAAAGCGCACCCGCACGTCCTCCTCGCCGGACGCGATCCCGTGGCCATCGACGCCGCCGGCGTGGCCATCCTGCGCCAGCTGGGCACTACGCCCCAGGTCAGCGAAGGCCGCGTCTTCGACCTGGCGCAGATCAAGCGCGCCGTCGAGCTGGGCCTGGGCATCGACGCCCCGCAGCGCATCCGTTTCCTCACCGACGACGATGCCGGCGCCGCCTACGCGCACCAGATCAGCGCCCTGCTCGCCTGAGCGCGCCCTTTGCCAATTAGAACACCTGGAAGTTCGACCCCCCACTGTCCCAGTAGAGCTTGAACGAGGGATGTTTCACGTAGGAGTAGAGGGCATGGATACCCGTGTAAGGCAGGCCGTTGAGCACGCCCTGATCGAAGAAGGGCGGCCAATCATCATGATGCTGCCCCTGGCGCGCGCCGTTGGGGTAGAAAACGCCCGCGCGGTAGCCGTAGCCGCGGTTGTCGCGCACGGAAAGCGCGTCCGCATAACGAATCGTCCAGTTGTACCAAAGGTCAATAAACGCATAGGATCGCGCCAGTTCAATCATCGCCGGGTCCATCAGTATCTCCTTCGCTGGGGCGGCAAACGGCCGTTCTTCACGGCTGAGGTTCATTATACAATACGCCGCGCGCCGCCCGCTGTGGACCGGGAGCGCCGGGCTGGGGTATAGTCTTGCAGGAAAAATCAGATGCGAAACAGAACAGATCCGCCCTCCAAACTTACCCACCTCCTCAAATACCTGCTGCCGCCTCTGGCCCTGCTGCTCACACTCATCGCCTGCGCCCCTGAACCGCAGGTCATCGTCGTCGAAATAACCCGCGTCGTGGAAGCGACGCGCGTCGTTGAGGCGACGCGCCTTGTCGAGGCCACGCGCCTTGTCGAAGCCACGCGCCTCGTCCCCGAAATCAGCGAGATCGAGGTCACCCGCCAGGTAGAGGTCACACGCATCGTCGAAGCCACGCGCCCGCTCGATCAACCCGCGGGCACGCCCGCCACCGGCCTGGAGAGCCTGCGCCTCGAATTATGGCCCGACTACGATCGCCCCGCCCTGCTCGTCCTGCTCACCGGCGAACTGCCCCCGGGCACGCCCCTGCCCCTGGAACTGGCCATTCCCCTGCCCGATGGGGCGGAGATCAACGCCGTCGCCGAGATCGACGCGGAAGGGATGGCCGCCGTCGAATACGCTCCCGTCCCCGGCGGGGTGCGTTTTCCGCTCGCCAACCCCGCTTTCCGCGTCGAATATTACGTCCCCTACCAGCGCGACGGCGCGCAGCGCAGCGTCGACTTCACCTGGGCCGCCCCCTTCGCTGTCCAGGAACTGCGGCCCTTCATCCAGCAGCCCGCCAACGCCCTCGCCCTGCGCAGCGACCCCGCGGCCGTCGAGATCTACGAAGAAGCCGGCGACGGCCTCCGCTATCACATCCTGCCCGCCGGCTCCCTGCCCGCCGGCACCCCTTACCGCCTCACTTTCCAATACGGCATGGCCAGCGACACGCTCACCGTCGACGAACCCGGCCTACCCTCCCCCGTCACGCCCGACACCCCTTTGCATAGGCAGCAGGTGTGGCAGGACAGCAGCGTGGCAGAGTAGCAGGCTGGGTCAAAGGGGAAGCAGCCTAGGATTCCTCCGCCCGCCCCGCGCCCCGCTTGCCGCCTCGCCCACCTTTGCTAAACTACGCGCACGAATAGTGGCCAGCCGCGCAGCGGCTAGACGGGGCGGCAGCGCAGCCCCACCCGCCGCGCAGCACAATCAAGAGAGATTCGCGCCCCATGGCCAAACGAAGCAGCCTTCTTGTTTTTCTGGCGATCACTATCCTTCTCCTCTGCGCCGGTCGCGGCCGCGCCAATGAGCCGCCTGCCGGGGCATCCCCTCCCGCGCCCACCTTCTTTGGCGCGGACATGGCCGCCGCGCCGGAAACGGCCGCCGTCCGCAGCGCGCCGGCCGGCTACCGCCTCACCGCCCCCACTCTGCCGGCCATCGAAGTTGAACGCGCGCCCGGCGACCTCGGCGAAGGCTATCTCTTCCTCAGTCTCTTCAGCTTCGACCTGGCCCCGGCCAGCACCCTGCTCATCCTCGACGATGACGGCGAGCCCGTCTACTATGACCAGGACAACTTCTACCGCGCCGATTTCAAGAAGCTGCCCTCCGGCCGGCTGGCCTTCACGACTATGGCCGGGCCCCTGTCCAACTACACCATCCTGGGCAACCAATACCAGCCACAGGGCCACTATTGGGCCGTGCCCGATCCCGTCAGCGGTGAAGCGTACCACGTCGATCCCCACGACCTGGAACTCCTGGAAAACGGCCGTGTCTGGATCCTCATTCACAACACGCGCATCGTGGACATGAGCGGTATCGTCCCCGGCGGCAGCTCCCAGGCGGAAGTCATCGGCTGCATCATTCAAGAGCTGGACGAGAAGAACCAGCTCCACTTCCAATGGAGCAGCTGGGACCACATCCCCATCAGCGACACGATCATGCCCCTCACCGCCGAGCCGCTGCGCTACATGCACTGCAACGGCATCGAGGAAGATTTCGACGGTAATATCCTGCTCAGCAGCCGCAACCTGAGCGAGATCACCAAGATCGACCGCCAGACAGGCGCCATCATCTGGCGCATGGGCGGCAAACAGAATGAATTCGACTTCGGCGGCGACAGAGGCTTCAGCGTGCAGCACGACGTGCGCCGCCTGCCCAACGGGAACCTCACCCTCTACGACAACGCCGATCCCGCCTTCACCCGCTCGCGCGGCGTCGAGTACAAAATTGACGAGGGCAGCAAGCGCGTGGAACTTGTTGCCGAATACGTCAAGAATCCGCCGCTCCACGGCTGGGCGATGGGCAATATGCAGCGCCTGCCCGGCGGCAATTCCCTCATCGGCTGGGGCAGCTCCAGCGCGCCCCTCTTCACCGAATTCGCCGCCGACGGCCGCCGCCTGCTGAGCATGAGCAGCCCCGAGGGCCTCGTCACCTACCGCGCCTTCCGCGACACCTGGCAGGGCTACCCGGCGAAGCCGCCCGTCCTCGCCGCGCGCGTGGAAGGAGACAAAGTGCACCTCCATTTCAGCTGGAACGGCTCCACGGAAACAACCGCCTACGTCATCAATGCCGCCCAAAACCTGGACGACATCCTGCCCGTGGCCACCGTGCCCAAAGCCGGCTTTGAAACCGTCTACACCTACGAGGCACCCGCTGACGGAACCTGGTACTTCCGCGTGCGCCCGCTCAACAAGAGCGGCGAGGCAGGCCCCCGTTCCCATTACGTCCAAGTCACCGCCGGCCAATGGCAGACCTACCTCCCTCTCGCCACAGCGGCGACTGTGGGCAGTGAATGGCCAGCTGCAGCCCCAAGGAGCAACCCATGAGCAAAAAGATCACCGCCGTCACCTTGATCAGCGCCGCCCTCCTCGCCCTGCTCGCCGCCGCCGGCGGGCTGAGCGCTGCCGCCGGCAGCGGCGCCCAACCCGCACCCCCCGCGACCTTGGCGATCGCCGCCTCTTTCACCGGCGACAACCCGCCCCCGGCCGCGCCCCCCGCGCCGCGCCGCACCGCCGCCCGCCGCTATCTCACCGCCCCCGCCGATCTCCCCTCCTTCACCGTCGACCGCCGCGAAGGCGATCTCGCGCCCGGCTACCTTTTCGTGAGCATGTTCAACTTCAACAGCGCCCCCGCCAGCACGCTGCTCATCCTCGACAACAACGGCGAACCCGTCTACTACAATCAGGACGACGCCTTCCGTGTCGACTTCAAAAAGCTGCCCGACGGGTACCTCACCTACGTGGACATGGCCGGCTTCGACAGCGCCTACACTGTCATGGGCACCTGGTACAAAAAGGCCCGCGAGTACCGCTCCGCGCCCGATCCGCTGACGGGCGAAGCGTACAAACTCGACCAGCACGACATTGCCCTGCTGGATGACGGCAGCGTGCTCCTCCTCAGCGACGATCCCCGCCCCGTGGACATGAGCGGACTCGTCCCCGGCGGAGGCAAGGAGGTCGAGGTCGTCGGCTGTGTGATCCAGCAGATCACGCCCGCCGGCGAGGTCGTCTTCCAATGGAACAGCTGGGATCACATCCCCTTCACGGACACCGTCCTTTCCCTCGATCGCGATCCCCTGCGCTACATCCACTGCAACTCCGTAGGCCTGGATAGTGACGGCCACATCCTGCTCAGCAGCCGCAACCTGGGCGAAATCACCAAGATCGATCGCCAGAGTGGGGCCATCATCTGGCGCATGGGCGGCAAGAACAACCAGTTCGACTTCACCAACGACCGCGGCTTCAGCTTCCAGCACGACGCGCGCCGCCTGGACAACGGCCACCTCACCCTCTTCGACAACGCTGACGACGCCTTCCCCAACTCGCGCGGCGTCGAATACGTCGTGGACGAAACGAACAAGACCGCTGCCATAGCGGCCGAGTTCGTCGAAGAAACGGCCGTCAACAGCCAGGCCATGGGCAACATGCAGCGCCTGCCCAACGGCAACACGCTCATCGGCTGGGGCACCTCCATGGACCCGCTGCTCACCGAATTCGACAGCGACGGCCGCAAACTGCTCAGCCTCTCATCCCTCGACGGCCTCGTCACCTACCGCGCCTTCCGCTTCCCCTGGCACGGGAATCCACAGTGGCCGCCCGTCCTCGTCGCCCGCCAGGAAGCCGATGCCGTCTATCTGCACATGAGCTGGAACGGCGCCACGGAAACGGCCGCTTACACCATCCACGCCGCCCCAGATGGGCACAACTTCACCCCCGTGGCCACCGTCAGCCGCGACGGATTCGAGACCGTCTACGCCTACACCCTGCCCGGCGCCGGTCGCTGGACGGTGCGCGTCCAGCCCGTCAGCAAGAGCGGCGCGGAAGGCCCCTTCTCCAACAGCGTCACCCTCAGCGATCGCCGGATGACCTATCTGCCGCTTGCCGTGGGGCAGTGAGCGGGGGGCCGTGGGTGACCCGCGAACGGGGGTGCGTGATGGCCAAAGGGAACCATCCTCCGCTCAGCGGTGTATTATCTAGTAGATGGCACGGCCGTATTCATCAGCGACAGAACAAGACCTGATTGCCAGGGCGCGCGCGGGCGACGATCGCGCTTGGGCGCAGATCGTCAGCCTGCACCAGCAGCCGCTCTTTCGCCTCGCCTACTTGATCACCGAGAATAGGGAAGATGCCGCCGACGTCGCCCAAGAGGCCTTCATCCGCGCCTATCTGAAGCTGGACCAATATGATGACGCCCGCCCACTGCGCCCCTGGCTGTTGGGCATCACCGCCAATCTGGCCCGCAACCGCCGCCGCCGCGCCGGCCGCTACTGGCACGCCGTCCGCCGTTTCTTGCAGGCCAACCAGGATGCCCTGGCCGTCGAACCGCCGCATACGGAAAACGCGGCAGCGGAAATGCTCTGGCAGGCGGTGCGCCGCCTGCCGGCCGCCGCCCGCGAAGTGATCTATCTGCGCTACTTCCTGGACCTGTCCGAGGCGGAAACAGCGCAGGCGCTGGCCATCGCCAAGGGCACCGTCAAATCGCGCACGCACCGCGCGCTGAAGAAGCTGCGCGCCATTATTGAAAAGGATTACCCGGAGCTGGCCGATGAACGATTCGCAAACTGATCTCTTCGCCGAGCGTCTCAGGGACCTTGCTGAAGAATTTCCCTATCCGCCCACGCCCGACATAGCCGGCGCCGTGCGCCGCCCCCGCGGCCGGACCCGCCCCGCGCGCCGGGCGGCATGGCGCTGGGCCGCCGCCCTCCTCCTCCTCTGCGCCCTCGCCCTGCTGCTGATCAGCGCCGTGCCGCCGGCGCGCGCCGCCCTGCTGCGCTTCCTCACCATCGGCGCCGTGCGCATCAATCTGCTGGAAGAGACGCCCGCGGCGCCCGCCGCCCCGGCGCAGCCCGTTTCAATCCTCGATGTCGGCCGCCCGCTCAGCCTCGCGGAAGCGGGCGAATTGATCACCCTGCGCCAACCCCCATATCCGCCGGCACTCGGCCCGGCTGACGCAATCTACGGCCAAAACCTGCTCTACCGCGAGCCCGTCATCTCCTTCCTCTGGCAGCCGGCCGCCGGCCGTCCACAGATCCTGCTCACGCAGATCGCAATTCCCCAATTCGGCGCCAAGTGGGCCGCCGGCGATCAACTGCAAGAGACAGAAATCAACGGCCGTCCCGCCTACTGGATCGAGGGCCCCCACCTCTTCAACCTGGACAACGCCCAGATCGATCAGGGGCGTCTCATCGCGGCCAATGTGCTCATCTGGACCGCCGGCGGCAGCACCTTCCGCCTGGAGAGCGATCTCGCCCTCGCCGCGGCGCGCCGCATCGCCGAATCCTGGGATTAGAAAGCCCACTTCGCAGAGTGGCCAAGCCCTATGCGCGCCTGCGCCGCGCGGTTCCATCTCCAGGCCCACGCAGGTAAATGCCCCCTAAGCGCGGAAGTCTCGCCGGAACCAATCGCCGGCGAGCGGTGTAATCAAGGCAAACCCCATCCGCACAAAAGGAGAAACAAAATGACACGTAAAATCACGTTTGCCGGCGCCCTACTTCTGATCACGCTTTTCTTAGCCCTGCTCCCCAGCGCCGCCCACGCCGGCGGCTGGGCGACCGTGGGCATCACCGAGCTGCCGGAGGAGATCGTCGCCGGACGGCCGTTCACGCTGCGCTTCATGGTCTGGCAGCACGGCAACAAACCCGTGCACGACCTCGGCTGGGCCGCGGGCGAACGCTACCCGGTCACGCCCCAAATCACGCTCACCTCCGCACAAAGCGGCGAGACAGTCACCGCCGCTGCCGTCCCCGCCAGGCAGAAAGGCCTCTTCACGGCCGAGATCACGCTGCCCAGCGCCGGCGAATGGCGCTGGTCCATCGCGCCCGATCCCCTCGCCGGCGTCACCGAGTTCGATCCGCTCAGCGCCCAGCCGCAAACGGCCGTTTCCCTGCCCGCCGCGGCAGGCGCGCTCCTGCCCACCGTCCCCTTCAGCGGCGCGCTGCTCGCCCTCCCCGCCGTCCTCTTCTTCGCCTTCACCCGCCGCGCCTATCGCGGCCGCGGCGTCTAAAGAACCGCCCCGGCGGCGGCACAGCCTAACGCCGCCGCCGCCGGGGCACTAGCAGCTCGCCAATCCCAGGCGGTCAGGCCGCCAGGCGGCGACCCGCGCCCAAGGCGCCTAGCTGCCGCTGCTGAACAGCATGCGCTTCTCTCCGCCCGCGTTTTCCAGGGCCAGGCCGCCCGCTCCGTCCGGGCCGCCGGCCACCACCTCACCCAGGAGCTGGATATACTGCTGATCAAGGGAACCCTCGCCGCAAAAGGCCATCGTCGAAGGGCCCACCGTGATAAAGAATCCATTCTCATCCGTGTAGGTGCCGCTGATTGCGTTGCAGTCCGCCTTCCCTTCAAACGTGCCGTCTGGGTTAAAGAGGATCGTATAATCCTGCGGGTTGGGCACCGCCGTCTTCTCCCCGGACGGCTGCACGGTGACGCTCTCCCATTGCCAGACAATCCCCTCAATCGCATTGGCGTCTGCCGGCTCCGCCGCCGGGTTACAACCCACCAGCAAGATTAGCCCGGCCAACAAAGCGACAGCGATCATTTTCCTATTCATTCTCTTTCTCCCAAGACTTTGTTCTCTCAATAAAAGCCAATTGACCATAGAGAAGCGATCAGGTGGCATTGCTCTCCGTTCCCGGATTGACAAACGCTTTCCCTCGCTGCCACCACTCGCCGACCTGCTGCCGCGCCTTCTGTTTGTCCGCATCCTCCGCTCCCGCTCCGGCGCCTCCGGGCGAGCGGGCCAACATAGCCAGCCCGCGCGTCGTCTCAAACTGCTCCAAAATCGTGAGGATAAGCAGCGTCAGAGGCACGGCCAACAGCGCGCCCACGCCGCCCAGGAGCCAGCCCCAGATGAACAAGGACAGAAACACGATCAGCGGCGAGATGCGCAGGTTATCGCCCATCAGCTTGGGCTGGACAAAATTCTGCACTGAGCCGTTGATCAGCACAAAACCCATGAAGACGATCGCCGCCGTCGTCGGACCAAACTCGGCCCAGGCCAGCAGCGTCGGCGGGATCAGCGCCAGCCAGAAACCGATCGTCGGAATGTAGCCCAACAGCCAGGCCAGGATGCCCCACAGGAGCGCGTAGTCAACCCCCAGGATGAGCAGCATGATCGTGTCCAGCAGGCCGACCGACATATTGATCACTGTGGTCACATTGAGATAGCGGCGCACATCGGCCGTATACTGGTTGACGCGATCAACCTGCTGCCCCGCCGCGTCCAAATCCGAATCTTCGCCCGAGGGCATGGCGATCGCGGCGCTGATCATGAAGACGAAGATGAGCAGCGTCATCCCCACCTGCACCAGGAAGTCAGCCACAAAACCGATGAGGAACGCCGCAGCATCGTCCATCTGCTGCCTGTCCAGCAGCGCCCCGGACGAGCCCTGTATGTTCTTAAGCCAGGACGAAAGTCCCGCCGAGCGATTGGCGGCAGAAGTCGTGTAGGACGGTATGTCGCTGGCCACATTGGACAACCCAAACGCGAACAAGAACATCACGCCGGCAATGGCGCCGGCAACGATCAGGATCGTCAGCACCAGGGACAGCTTGCCCGGCACACCGCGCGCGGTCAACTTCGCGGGCAAAGGCAGGGCCGCGATGGTGATGATCAAGGCCAGCAAGATGGGATTGATAAGCACCGCCGTGGCCTTGATGCCGAACATAATCACAAAAAGTGCGGCCCCGGCGATCAGCAGGTAAATCGGCTTTGAAATTCTATCTGACATGCTTGCTCCTCAACGACCATTTACTCAGTGGGACCCCAAGCCCACGGACCGGATCCGGCAGCACTCCGCCACCCATGGCAGCGCCCCTCAGCTGAGGCGCTGTTAGCTCTGCGCCTCCAAGACAGCCTTGAGGCTTTCAATCTTAATCTGCAGTTCCTGGTTTGCCTTCTCGTGGATGGCCAGCAAACGCTTCATCTCCGCCATCTGCTCCGCGAGGCCGGCCGCTTCGTCATCCGTTCCGCCGGCAGCTTCAGCCCCGTCATCGGCCGGAGCGATGAAGATATTGGCCAGAAAAGCCGTGATCGTGCCGAATAAGCCGACGCCAAGGGTCATGATCAAAGCGCCAATGACGCGCCCCACATTGGAGACCGGGTATTGATCCCCATAGCCGACCGTCGTAATTGTGACATAGACGTACCAGACGGCGTCAGCCGCCGTCGTGATATTGGCGTCCGGCGCCTTGGACTCCACCCAGAGGATAGCCAGGCCGCCGAACTCGAGGATCAAGATCATGAAGAAGAACAGGACCAGCAGCGCGCTTTGGCCGCGGTTGCCAAAGAAATCGCGAATCATCGCTTTCCCGCCGTGTACTTTCATCAGGCGATAGACGCGCAGGATACGGAAGGTACGCAGGATCTTAAACTGCGGCGCCGGCAGACTGGCCAGTAGGTCCGCCCAGCCCATCTCGCGAAAGAAGTAGGTCGTCTTTGACTCCGCCGTGAACAGACGGTAGAGAAAATCAGAGAGGAATATCACGCTCAGCAGGCCGTCGATAATCCAGATGACGGCCGAGATACTCTCATTGGGGAAAACATAGTAGAGCGCCAGGTTGACTATCGAAAGCACTGACAGCGCGCCGATGAACAGCTCGTAGCTGGTATTCTTCAATTCACCTGATCTATTCGACATTGCCTTTCACGCTCCTTTCTGGTGCCCTTTCGGTAGCTTATCCAGCCGCCGCTTTCTTCTCTGCCCCCGCAAAGAGGCCCAGCCCGTGGGCGACGGCGAAGGAAATCAACGCCGCCAAAACGACCGGCAGGCTGTTCGTCGGCGAAAGACCGACGACGAGAATGCCGATAACGGCCAGCGCGAGAGGAATGGGCACCACGGCGGCGGGCACGGCCACCATCAAACAGGCCACGGCCAAACCGAAAGGGATTTGCGGAAACAGCAGATTAACGGCCGATCCCAAAGTCGCCCCCACAAAAAGGAGGGGAAAGATCGGCCCGCCGATGAAACCAAAGGCGAGAGCCCCGCTCAAGGCCACGATTTTAGCCAGGGCGAAAACGATCAGCAGGCTTACGCCGATCTCCGCTGCCTGGCTCGTGGTCACGCTCAGCCCCTCAGTGCCCAGGAAAAGCGTGATCGGCAGCGCCTTGCCCAACAAACCAAGCAGCAGCCCGCCCAGGACGCCGCGGACGATAGGCTGTTTATTCAGCGGGACCACCGCCGTACTCAGCAGCTTAGTCAATACCAAGAAAATCACGGCCACCGGCACCGCCGCGATCCCCAGGATCATGCCCAGGACCAAGTCAACCAATCTAAGATCGTAGGTTTGCGGCTGGATGAGGCCCAACAAACTGGAGAACGTTTCGCCCCCGGCCCAATAGAAAAGACTGAAACCCACAGCGCCCGCCAGACCGGCGATCAACAACGTGCCGTAATAGGCGATCGTTTGCATGTGGTTTGATTCCAGGATCATCAGCAACGCGGCAAATGGGGAAGAAAAAAGGCCCGCGTACGCGCCGGAAACACCGCCAATCACGTTCGTGCGCGTTGTCTGCGCATCCAGGCCGCGCCGCTCCGACAGCCAGGTGCCCAATCCGGCGGCCAGCATCCCCGAAGGCACTTCCGGCCCCAGGCTGAACCCGCCAACCAGCGAGACCAATGAGGCCAGAAGCGAGGCCGGCACCGGTTTAGGGTCTAGATAACCCTCGTCCACTGCTTCGAACACATCCAGCTGGGCCGCCATCGTAAAATGGTGGACCACGCCCACGACCAACCCGGCCACAGTGAGAATGATCACAATCGTCCACGAACCGGAAAACGGCTCCCAGCCGGGAGTGACGGGCCAGATCACGCCCATGAGCAGGTCCATGAGGCCGATGAATAGGAAAGCCCCTATCGCGCTGAGCAGTCCCACCAGGACGCCCCAGCCCAACTGCCGCCAATAGGCCCTTGATCGCAAGTTAAACTCTTCTGACATCTTCCCTCACCTCTGCTTTTTCCCTTATTCGCTCCAGTCGCCCGCTGCCCTATCTAACCACCGCGCCACGCCGCCCACGCCTGCGTGCCCGATTGGCCGGCAAGCTCCGCACACGGATGGACAGAGCCCCGGCCGAGATTCCTCAGCGCTAGTCTGCGGATGGACAACCTGTCCGGCCATAGGCGCCACTGCCCTGGTCGCCCGGCGGCCTAGGGCTTCGCTTCCTCGATTTCTCGCTTCGACCGCGCCGCCGCCCACGCCTCGTCCAGCGATGCGCCAATTCCCGGCTTGGCGGCAAAGATATTCTCCTCGCCAATCAGGGCGGCAATCCCGCTCTTCTGCAGAATCTCCAGCAAATGGGGCCCAACCCCGGCCAGCAGAACCTCGCTGCCCGCGGAGCGCAGATCATTAACCAGGGACTCCAGCCATTTCAGACCGGTGCTGTGGATCATTTCCGACCCGCGCAGCCGCAGAATGAGGGTTGCGTCGCTCAGATCACGAACGGGCGGCATCATTCCCGCCAGCACGGGTATCTCGGCAAAGAATTCAAGGCCTTCGAAAGCGAGAGCCGTGATCTCGCCCTCGGCAAACGCTTCCGGCAAAGCCACTTCTTCCCAATAGCCGTCCTCCGTCTTCTCCAGCTTGTGCAGCTGCGCGCTCTTTGAGGAGGCCACGACGTAGAGGATGAGCGACAGGCCTGCGCCCAAGAAGATCGTCCACTGCAAGGGAATGAACAGGGCGGAGAGAAAAGTAAGCAGCCCGGCGGCCACGGAGCCCCAGGAAGCATTTGCGACCAGGCGCGCATCGGGCACTCGCGCCATGATCAGCTCCACGCCGATGACCACGAGCATGCCGGCGATGACCGCCAGCGGCACCAGCTCCGCCAAAGGCGCGAAGAGAATAACGATCAACGCCAGCCACAGCCCGGCAAAAACGCCGCCCCAGCGCGACTTCGCCCCTGCGCCGACGCTGATGCCCGTACGCGACAAGGAGCCGCCGGTGGCCATCGATTGCAGGAAGCTGCCGAAAAGATTGCCCAGCCCCTCGCCGATGAAGTCGCGGTTCTGGTTAGACCGGCTGCCGTCCGGATTGGGCATCGCCGTGCTGATCCCCGCGCCCTGTACCAAGGCCACCAGGGCCACGGAAACCGCCCCCAATGCCAGTTGGGGGATCATGCTGAAGTCGGGCAGCATCGGCGCCGGCAGCCCCTTGGGGATCGTGGCGATACTGCCCACGAGCGCCACGGACGGGAGACTCAACAGATTGACGAGGATCGTGCCCAGAAAGAGGGTGATAATCGCCGCCGATTTTTCTGTCTTGGGGAAGCGTTTGAAGAGGATCATCAGCAGGATTGTGCCGAAGCCGACGGCCGTTGTCGTCAAATCCCAGTTGGAGATGTTGGCCAGCCAATTGCCCACCTCGGCCACCTTGTTGGCGCCGGAAGGATCATACCCTGTCAGGTCGCCCAACTCGCCGATGATGATCAGCAGGGAAGCCGCGGCCACGAAGCCCGTCATCACCGCGTTGGAAACATAATTAACCAAGCTGCCCAGGCGCACCAACCCCAGGATGAACATCGTCACCCCGACCAGGAAGGTGATCGTGAAGAGGGCCGCGGGCATCTGCGAACTGGTCACGCCCGCCACCTGCATCACGCTCGCCGTTGACAGGGCGATGGCGCTGGTCAGCGTGCTGATCATCAAGATGGTGCCCGTCGTCAGGGCGGCGACCAGCGTACTCACCATACCGGAGTAGAGGCCGTACACCGGGTTGACGCCGGCCAGCTGCGCGTACGCCATGCCTTCCGGAATGCTAAAAAGGCCCGTGGCAAAACCAGACACAATATCCGCGCGCATGGTCTTGGGATCAGGTTTCAAAGTACTCAGGAATCCCATTGTTGTTTTCTCCTATAACGCCTGCTGCCCCAAACAAGAGCAAAGCCGGCATGGCGCGCTTGTCAGCGGGCACGGTCACCTGGATTTGCGGCTGAATGCGCACGTCTGACCTCGCTCGTCAAGGCTCCGTCATACAGAGACGGGAAGCGCCTGCGTATGCAAAGCCACGGGACGCATGGAGCTGCAGCCCGGCGCGGACGTCGCCATTTCCCTGCTGCGCGTTCAGCTCGCGAAGAGTAAGCAAGCCGGCCGCCGCCGGCTTGCATCCTTTTGCCATCAATACGCATCTAAAAAACGCGCGAACCTCCTATCCGGCCGCGCCCGCGCCGACGGACTGGACCGCATTGTGCGCGTGCAGCATCATCTCATCTTCGTGGTGCGCCGGATGCAGGTCAAAGACCACATTCTTCACCGTACCCGTGAAGACATAGGGCGCCTTCGCCTCGTAGGCCAGGTCCACGACCAGGCCGTTGTCGCGGCCGATGTCCATGCCCGCGTAGGAAGTGAAGGCCACGGGGACCGTGTGCTCCAGTCGCCCCTCGCCAACCTGCTTCTCATTAGCCCACAAGGTGACCTTGCCGCCGCTGCCCGGCTTGGGCGCGTCCGCCTCGAACAACATCTTCACCGCCACATCGCCGGTGGGGATCTTTTCGCTGGAAGTCTGCTTGTACGTCTCCACGCCCAGGAAGGAGTAGGTATGGTTCAACAATCCCTGCTCATCGACCCACAGAGCGTAGCCGCCGATGAAGTCCGCGTTGGCGACGATCACGCCTTCCGCGCCGCCGTCAGGCACGTGCAGCTGCGCCTCGATAGCATACGACCGGCCCTGCACACGCGGCGTCATACCGCGCTGCACGTTCTGCACGTCGCCGCTGAAGCTGAAGCGCGTCACCGTCGGCAGCGGCGGCAGATCGCCGTAGAAGACGGAAAGCCCGGCCATCAGCGGCAGCACGCGGTTGCGCTCTGCCTCCTGCCACCACAGCGCCTGCAGCTCCTGCACCTTCTCCGGGTGCGCGGCGGCGATATCTTTCGCCTGCGAGAAATCATCGGGCAGGTAATACAGCTCCCACCCCACATCCTGATCCGGGTCCCAATTCGCCTCCGGCCCAAACCTGGCGAGCGTGTCCGCGGAGAAGTCCCAGGGCAGGCGATCCGGCCGCGAGGCGGCCCACCAACCCTCTTTGTACATGCCCCGGCCGCCGAACATCTCGAAATACTGCGTCGTATGCCGTTCGGCCGTGTCCGCGCTGTCAAACGTATAGAGGAAGCTGGCGCCGTCCATCGGCTCCTGGTCGATGCCGTCGACCTGCTTCGCCTGAGGGATGCCGGCCGCCTCCAGGATCGTCGGCCCCACGTCGATCACGTGCGTGAACTGTGTGCGCGCCGTCTTGTCCGCCTTGATCCGCGCCGGCCAGGCGACGACCATCGGGTCGCGTGTGCCGCCGAGATGGCTGGCCGTCTGCTTGCCCCATTGGAAGGGGGTATTCATCGCATGCGCCCACGCTGCCGCGAAGTGCGGGGCGGTGTGGTCGCCGCCGAGCGCCTCCACGCCGCCGTACTGCTCGATCAGGGCCAGCTGCTGGTCCGCATCGAGCACCAGGCCGTTGAGGAAGGTCAGCTCGTTGAAAGAACCGGTGACCGTGCCCTCCATGCTGGCGCCGTTGTCGCCCCAGATATAGATGATGAGCGTATTGTCGAGATCGCCCAGCTTTTCGATCTCGTCCAGCAGCCGCCCGACGTTCCAGTCGGCATTCTCCGAGTAACCGGCGAAAACCTCCATCTGCCGTGCATACAGCTTTTTCTGATTGTCGCTCAGCGAATCCCAGGCGGGGAAGGCATCCGGGCGCTCCGTGAGCTCCGTGTCCTCGGGAATAATGCCCAACTGCTTCTGGCGCGCGAATGTCTCCTCGCGCAGCTTGTCCCAGCCCTGGTCGAACTGCCCCTTGTACTTGTCCGCCCACTCTTTGGCCACGTGGTGCGGCGCGTGGCTGCAGCCGGTGGAATAGAACAAAAGCCACGGCTTCTCGGGGTCCTGCGCGCGTATACTGTGCAGCCACGCCACCGCCTTGTCCGTCAGGTCATCAGGGAAGTAATACTGCTCGCCGTTCTCGCCCTCGGGCACGCCCAGGGTAGAGTTGTCCTGGGTGATGATCGGGTCATACTGCCCGGCCGCGCCGCTCAAGAAACCCCACCAATGGTCAAAGCCCCAGGACATCGGCCAGTGGTCGAAGGGGCCGGCAGGGCCCTGCACATTGTCCGGGGTGAGGTGCCACTTGCCGAAGCCGCCCGTCACGTAGCCGTTTTCTTTGAGGATGCGCGGGAAGGGTGCGCAGCTCTTAGGCACCGAGGCCGTGTAGCCGGGGTATGGGCCGGGATATTCAGCGATCGTGCCGAAGCCGACGCGGTGCTGATTGCGCCCCGTCAGCAAGGCGGCGCGTGTCGGCGAACAAACGGCCGTGACGTGGAACGCGTTGTATGTCAGCCCCATCTCCTGCACGCGCGAATAAGCGGGTGTGCGCAGCGGCCCGCCAAAGGTATCCGGCCCGCCAAAGCCGGCGTCATCGATGATCACCAGCAGCACATTCGGCGCCTCTTCCGGCGCCTGCGGCCCGGGTATCATCGTCCAGTCCGAGATGGAGTCCGTCAGCGTGCGCCCGATCGTGCCCCCAAACGTGCGGTCGGGGATCGGCAGCACCGTGCGGTCGGGATTAAACTTTCCGCCCGCCTCTGCCAGCGCTTCCTTAAGACCTTCGTCGATCACGGCGACTGACTTGGCCGGCGAACCGGACATTGCCCGTTCCGCGGCCAGGCGGTCTTCTTCGCGGACGGCCGCCAAAATGGCCGCCGTGCCCGGCTTGAGCTTATCACCCAACCCGCCCTCGATGCCGCTCTCTGTCTTATGTTTGGCAAACTTGCCGACCAGGGCGCCGCCCGCGGCGCCGACGGCGACCGAGGCCAGCAGCGGCGGTGCGGCGAGCCCGACCAGCAGGCCGACGCCGCCGCCCCAACCCGCGCCCTTGCGCCCCATATGATCGCCCGTATTACTAATCGTTACTTGGCCCTCCATGTCTTTTTGGACAAGGATCATGCCGTCGCTCTTGATCGCCTTCTCTTTGACCAGCTGCGTGAGCTGGTCGAAGTCCTTAGCGGCCGGCTCTACAGCCTGGTAGCCGGCGATGATGACGATTTTTTCACTCTTGCTCATTTCGTTGCTCCATACAGACGGCTGTCTGTTCAAAACTTTCTCGTCTTCTCACTGTCGCGCCAGGATCAACGGCGCCGTGTCGTGCGTCTTGACGTACGTCTCGACGTACGCCGTCCCGCTCTGCGTACTGTCCTTACTCTTGCAGGCATCTCACTTATCTCCTTAGCTTAAAGACCTTGCCGGGGAACCACCCGCGGCGGCGCCCCTGCAAAGTCGATTGCACTCTTCGTTTGTTGCGCGGGCTTATTCGCCGGATTCCATGGCCGCCGCGGCATCTAGTTCCTCGGTACCGGCGACTATTTCTTCCACACCTTCAACAGCCATCTCGTGGGCAGCGGCGTCGAGCGCCATACCGGCTTCCGTCTCCATCACGCCTCGCACAGCCAGACCGGCGCCCTCCATGCCCAGCTCGCCGCTGGTGGCTGCCAGGCCGGCTGACGCGGCCAAACGGGCCAACCCTTCGGCCGCCTCTTCGGTGCCCAGTTCAGAGATGCGCTTCGCCTCGTCGCTCATGGCCACGGAAAGCGCCCGCGTGCCCACCGCTTGCAGCATCACGTCCACAGCGGCAATCTCCAGGGCTGAGCCGCGCGACTGCAGCACTTCGGCCAGGACGGGCATGTCCAGCAGGTCTACCACGTCGCTGATCGCCGTCAATTCACCGGCGATGCGCGCCAATTCCAGACCGCGTTCCACATCGGCCGTGCTCATGAGGCCCACCATGGCGCCCAAAAGATCGAGGTCTTCTGACGCCTCCAACATCTCCATCGCCTCGGCGACGTCGGTAATGCCGGCCTCGCCGACTATTTCGCTCAACCGGGCCAAGCGCTCGGCGACGACCATTTCATCCACGCCGCGCGTCATATCACTGGCGCCGGCGGCGATGGCCGCCATGGACAAATCGTCCGCTTCCGCGGCCGTCTCTAGATCAATCAGGCCCTCGGCCGTATCAACCAGGCCCTCGACCGCCAGTTCCTCACCAAAGGTTTCCTTTGCCTCATCTATATTGCCCATTTCTTTGTTTTTCCTTGTCTAACGCTTCTACGCTAAAACGGCGATTCAGGGCTTCCCCTATCGCGCTGCTACTCGGATAGCATCATCCGCAAATCTTGTTCACAACCCGCGGCCAACGCCGCGCTGCGCCCTGCCAAGATGGGCGCGTGCGCCGGCGCCGGCCGTGCGCGCTAGCGCAGCAGTCCGCGACCGTTGCGCCGTCCGCCGACGCCACCAACGGGTCCCGGCGGATTAGGTCCCCGGCCGACACCGCCAACGGGTCCTGGGGGATTCGGTCCCCGGCCAACGCCGCCAACGGGTCCTGGGGGATTCGGTCCCCGGCCGACACCGCCAACGGGTCCCGGCGGATTCGGTCCTCTTCGTCTTGCCATGAGATTAGCTCCTATATATTAGTGCCACTAAACCAGTGCCACTTATTCTGATTCTTCTTCAGCCGCTTCCGCTTCCGCTTCCAATTCCTGAACGAACTCTTCAACCACTTCCGGCAGAATCTGGGCGCGTTCTATCAAGCGCCCGCCCTCGTCCTGGATCGCTTTGCGCAAATTGGCGGCCCACAGGTTCTCCCATAAGAAGAGCACGGCGGCCGAATTCTCCGGCAGCTTGCCGCCGGCGATCTCCAGGTCCTCGGTCGTGAAAAGGCTGGAAACATGCTCGCCGATGGGCACGAACAGCTCATAGAGCGCGGGCTCCAAATCGTTCAACTCAATCGTTTCGATTTGGCCGTCCGCGTCTTTCTTGAGGAAGACGATGTCCACGTAGCGCACGATCCCGCGCTGCGCCAGCTCCAGCAGCTCGGGCACGATCTTGCCGGAATACTTGGGGCCCTCGAATTCGATCAGGGCGTACTCTAGGGGAAGGTCTAACACAATCGGCTTACTCCTTTGGCTCATATCAAAATGTCTCTAAACGGCAGCGATCATTCGCAGCCATGGCCGCAATCATGGGCACAGCGCCGTTCCGGCCGCGTCGTCTATCCGGCCCAGCATCGCGCGTGCCCTTATGCTGCGCGTCCTGAGCCGGTGACAACGCGAAGCTGTCACCGGCGGTGCATCATAGGACGCCCCTTGGCGGGTAGACGATCAGCTCGCCAGGAGCTTTGCCTTGGCCGAAGCAAACTCCTCATCGCTGAGCACGCCCGAAGCGTGCAGATTGGCCAGGTCTTGCAGCTGCGAGCTCAAGTCTGAACTGGGGGCTGCCGCCTGCGGCGCCGGCTCCTCATCGTAATACTCGTCGTCCGGGGCCTCCTGCTCATTCTCACCGGCCCATTTCTGGTCCTGATGGTGGTGCACTGCGCCGGCCGTGCCGGCAACGACGGCCGTGCCCACCGCCACTCTTGCTACGCGTCTACGTCGTGCTCGTCGTCTCATCATTGGCATGATCTCACTCTCCTAGACTAAATCTTAAGCTTCAGCGCTCTCGTCAAAATTGGCCATATCGACCAGCGCTTCCAACACAACCTCGTGCGGGATGCGCTCCTGCAGCAGCAGACGGCCGTCCGCGGCGATAAGCGACTCCTTGAACTTCACCGCCCACAGGTTTTCAAACATCAGCATGGCCGCCGTCGCCTTGTTGGGCAGTGCCTCGGCCACCATTTCGATATCCTTCTCTGTGATCATGCCCAAAGCAGCCACTTCCAGCGGATCAAACATGGCCAGGAGTTTGTCATCAAACTCCTGTATCTCGCGCACCTCCACCTCGCCTTCTTCATCCTTGAGGATGACCACGAGGTCGATGACGCGCACGACATCCTCATCAACCAACTCCAACAAGTTGGCCAGGATGTCTCCCTTAAATTTGTTGCCCTCGAATTCCAGGGCAATGAAGTCAATTGGTCCGTAAGTCATTGGCATTCTCCTTAATTACTAAACAGTTACAGGGACAAGAGGAGGCAGATAGCGCTTCACTCAACTTAGATCGCTCCCCTCCTGCAGGCGCTGGGCATAGCCGCGCAGCATCGCCAGCAACCAGTCCGGCCGGTCCCCTTTGCTCACAAACACGTCCGCCCCGGCTTGCAGCGCCATGCGGCCGTCTTCTACCTGGCTGCTCATCACGGCCACGATCGGCCGCGGGAGAAGCGCGTGAAGTTCGCCGATCACGGGATCGATGCGCCCGACAGCAAGCTTCATATCCAGCAAGATTAGGTCGGCGGCAACATGCTCGGCCACCGCTCGCAGCCCCTGCGCATCCTCCGCCTTGCCCACGATCTCCAAGCCCGGTTCTTCTTGCAGCATCACGATTAATGCCCACAAAGTCTTCTGATTATGATCTGCCAGAATAATGCGCATCAACCCTCTTTCTCGGCTCGTGCGAACCTACGATCAGCGCCGCAAGCTCGCCCACAGAAGTGCGGAGTGAGCGCGTGTCCGCGACTACGCGCGCTCACAATCCACACTAGCAATGTAGCAGAACGAAAGGGATTTCAGAACAGCCGCAAGGGGAGTTCAAAGTCTGGTTATTTGCCTATCTAGAAGGCGGAACAGGGACCTAGCCAAAAGGATAGCAGGGCCTTCTTGCCGGAATCCTGCCGTGGCGGGAGGGAGGACGGGAAAGATGCGCAAAAAGGGGCGTGTCGAGTTGTAGAACTAGGTGCGGATAGGGGAGATCTCTACCTTCCTGGATAGATCAACGTTTTCTATGCCCATTCGCCCCGATTGATCAGGGACGGCCGTCCAGCAGATGATTTTCCAAGGCGATGGTCACCGCTTCAACGCGATTTCTAGCCCCCAGTTTGCTGAAGATATTCGTCAGGTGAAACTTGACCGTGGCCACGCTGACTGACAGCCGCTGCGAAATCTCCAGGTTCGATGATCCGGCGGCCAGCAGGGCCAGCACCTCCAGCTCTCGACCGGTTAAATCGAAGCCGATATCGGTCCGCTTGCGCGTCGACTCGATCAGCGCCTCGGTCGCTTCCGGCGCCAGCGTCGCTTTGCCGGCCGCGGCCGAACGCACCGCCGCCGCCAGCTCATCCGCGCTGACATTCTTCAGCAAATAGCCCGTGGCCCCCGCGCGCAGCGCTTCCTCGACCAGGTTTTGCTCATGAAAGCTGGTGAGAATGATGACTTGCACCGGCCGGCCCAGGGCCATGATGCGCTGCGTGGCCTCGCTGCCGCCCATCTGCGGCATGACCATATCCATGAGCACGACGTCCACCTCGTTCTGCGCGCAAAAGTCCACCGCCTGCGCGCCGTTCGCCGCTTCACCGACCGCCTCCATCCAATCAAAGCCGTAGATAAAGTTGCGCAAGCCGCTGCGCACCATGGCATGATCGTCCACAATCAGGACGCGAATCATCTCATTTTCCGTCATGACGCTTCTTCCACTTCGCCGCACCAGGACAAGTCCACGCGCGTGCCCTCCCCGATGCGGCTCTCTATGATTAAGGACGCCTCGATATCGGCCGCGCGCTCGCGCATGATGCCCATACCCAGGTGTTCCAATTTTTCATTCTCCGGCGCGAAGCCAAGCCCGTCATCCTCGATAACCAGGCGCACCTCATAGCGCACTTCGCCCGCCTCCGCCGCTGCCAGCGGCCTCGCGCTCAAACCCAGCGTCACCTCACTGGCATGGGCATGCTTGCCCACGTTGTTCAACGCTTCCTGGGCGATGCGGTAGAAGGCGGCATGAACCTCTTCCGGCAGCAGAGGCGTCTTCTCGATCAGCAGCTTAAACGGCAGAGCCGTGCGGCTGGTGCTGGCTTCCGTCAGCTGGGTCAACAGGTCCGGCAGAGGGCTCCTGGCCACTGCCGACGGCCGCAGCTCCAACAACATCGTGCGCATTTCGGCCAAAGCGCCGCGCGTCAAGCCACGCAGCTCTTCCAGGCTCTGCATCGCCTTGCCAGGATCGCGCCGCCAGATTCTGGGCAGGACCTCGGCGACGAGGCTGGCCGAGAAGAGCACCTGCGTCACGGAATCGTGCAGGTCGCGCGCCAGGCGGTTGCGCTCTTCAGCGGCGACCAGGGTGCGCGACTGATCAAGAAAGGTCGCCTCCTGCTCCAGACCGGCCAGATCAAGCGTTATCTTGGAAATCAGCTCCGTCTGCGCCATGGAGAGCTCCTGCCTGGGCAGCGTGAGCGCCGTGCCCAACACGCCTGTGACGGATTCGCCGGCCGCCAGCGGGGTGAGGAGCAGGGATTGCATGCCGGAGTTCCTAAAGCAGGCGCTGATCGGTTCCGGCATGGCCTCGACCTCATTCGCGGAGAGGACAACAGTTTTCCCGGGCGCAAGCTCCCGGCGCAGGGGACTGTATTCCGCGAAGGAAGCGCCGATCGCTTCTTCATCCACTTCCAGGCCCCGGGACACCGGGCGGCAGAGGAACTCGACCCCCTCCGCCTTCTCCGGCCAGCGCAGTACGAAAAGTGACCCGGCATCCAGCAGCCGCAGGATCTCCATGGAAAGCTCTTCAAAAACCGCCGGTAGATCGGCCGTGCCCTTGACGCGCTGGCGCACCTGGGCCAGCGCGGACATCCATTGGATGCGCTTGTGCAGCAGTCCTTCCAAGACGGCCCGCTCGGCCATCTCGCCGGTCAGCTGCACATTGATCGCCTCAAGTTCCTCCGTGCGCTCCACGACAAGCTGCTCCAGATGGGCGCGGTAGCTGGCTAACTCCACCTCCGTCTCTTTGCGCTCCGTGATATCGCGGCTGTTCAAGACCACGGCCTGCACATGCGCATCATCCAGCATATTGATCGCCCGCGTTTCCACCCAAACCCAGGAGCCGTCTACATGGCGTATGCGATACTCATCGCTTACGCTTCCCCCCGGCTGCGCAAGCAGCTCTTGGAACGTCTCCGCGACGTGCGCCTGATCTTCGGGATGGATGGTGCCGATGCCGGATCTGCCGATCATTTCCGCGGCGCTTACGCCATTCAACCGCTCGTAAGAAGGACTCACATACAACACTTGGCGATCGCGGGCCAGGAAAGCGATGCCGTCAAAGTTGTTTTCCACAATCACGCGAAAATGCTTCTCACTGGCGCGCAGCGCCACCTCTGACCGCTTGCGTTCCGTGATATCTTGAAAAGCAACCACGGCCGACTCCACGCTGCCCGACCCATCCTTCACCGGGCTCGCCCACACTTCCAGGGGCACCCGCCAATCGACCAGGTCCGCCTCGACATCTTCCACGGCGACGGACTCCCCCTGCAGGGCGCGGTAGACGGGGAACGCTTCCAATGGGTACGCCTCATCGCTGCCCGCGATGCGGAAGGAAAAATAGTCCAGCGTCTCGCCCAGCGTGCGCCCCAGCGTGGGGTCCGGCCCCAGGTTCCGCGCCGGATTGCTGAGGATCTCGATCGTGCGCCGGTTGACAAAGCTCGGCTTCTGATCCGGGCCGTAAACGACGACGCCCACGGGCATCGCCTCCAACGTTTGCGTCAGCCTGTGCTGCGAGCTGCGCAAATCACGGTTGGCGCTTTCTGCCTCCTCTTTCAGCAAGTTGTAGCGATCGGCCAGAGAGATTGACCAGCAAATCGCCATCCAGGCGAATACAACCAGAAGGAGGCTTTCCGTGAAGAGATTGCTGGGCAGCAGCCCCATGCGCACGAGGACAAACACAAGCGTGCCCGCGATCGCGCCCAGCCAGGCTGCGACCAGGAAACGGGCGGAACGGAAGCCGCGCTGCCAGGCGACAAGCACAGTCAACGCCTGAAGCACCAAGGTTGCCACGATCAACGGCACTATCACAAGGCTCGAGGTGTGGTAGTCTACGAAGAATGAAGAAATGCCGGCCGCTATCCAGGCGAGGATGAGCGCCCGATTTAGGAGATGGATTCTGGGCAGCGATTTTTCCGCCGATAAGAACGAATCATTGAGCAGAATAAGAGGAATGAAGATCAACAACATCAGCAGCGGGATCGTCCTCAGCTTCAGCGCATACCAATCAGGGGCGATATACGTATCCAGAATGCCGCTTTGGGTGAGGTCGAAGAGCAGGATCCCAGCCAGCATGAGCGCAAGATAGAGATAGTCTATGTCGCGCAGCGAAGCCAGTAGGAAGAGGTTGTAGCCCAGCAGACCGGCTATGATGCCCAGCAGCAGCCAATGCAGTCCCTGCTGCCTGGCCGATTCAGCGAAGAAGCTGTCCGGCTGCCACAAGGTCAGAGGCAGCGTCATGGAAGCGCCGTTCTCGAAGCGCAGGTAGTAGGTCTGTTCGCTCTGCGCGGGAATCGTCAAATCGAAAACCACATGGGGATCGACGATGTCCCTCGCCGCCAAGGGGCGCATGGCGCCCGCCTGCCGCAGATCGAACCCGTCACCGTCTGCAATTGGGCTGTAGAGATCGGCGTAGTGCATATTGGCGTAGGCGAGCTCCAAAAAGCGGCGCTCCGCTTCCGCGCTCTCGCTGCGCAGCCGGAACCGCAGCCAATAGGCGCTGTCCGTAAAGCCAAGATTGGGAACGGCCTCCTCGCTGGGCACGAAGCGTGCGCCGTTTTCCGCGCTGGAAACATCCTCAATCGTCAGCTCGCCGCCCGGATCTTCAAGAAGCTGCAGGTACGGACCCAGCGGGCTGCCCCCCTCCGCGTCGCTGACGACCAGCGCGTCAGGTTGGGGCGCATCATCCGTCTGGGCATAGACGGGCGACCACCAGGCCAGCGTCAAGAGGGTGAAGAGAGAAAAGATTAGGAATCTCATGTCGTTTCAGCCAGGCAAGTATAGCAGATTTGTCCACGATGGTTCCTAAAGGCGGCACACCTTCCGCGATGGCGTCCGGCAAGCCGCGCTGTGGTCCCGCCTGCGCGGCGCCCCTTCTCCAACACCCTCACCCTCGCCGGCCGCCGCCAGATGTACGGCCGGCGGCGGCGACTGCCGATCCTTGACCATTGACCCCACTTCAATCCATGACATTCCTCACATCTCAGGCATGACGAATGTCATACCCTTTGCCTGCCATATAATCTAAAATAAGGGTATCCTTATAAAATAGGGACATCCTTATAATTCCTTATTGGAGAACCAGGGCCTATGCGCACGCAGACGACCAGCAATGAAACTGTGGAGATGTATTTGAAGACGATCGCCGAGCTTTCCGCGGACGACACGCCTGTGGTCATCGCGCGCGTCGCCGAGCGGCTGGGCGTCTCCCCCGTCTCCGCCAACGAGATGATGAAACGGCTCGTCGATCAGGAGCTCGTCCTCCATGAGAAGTACAAAGGGGTGCGCCTCAGCGCCAACGGCCGTTTCTATGCCAACAGCATCATCCGCCGCCAGCGCCTTTGGGAATGCTTCCTCGTCGACCGCCTCAACTTCAACTGGTCCGGCGCCTACGAGGCCGCCTGCCGCCTGGAGCACGCCACCTCCAACGTGCTCGCCGAGTCGCTCGCCGCCTACCTGGACCATCCGGCGCTCTGCCCGCACGGCAATCCCATCCCCCTCGCCGACGGCACCATGCCCCACATCGCGGGCACGCCGCTGGCCAAAATGGGCGTCGGCCGGACAGCCACCGTGCTCAGCATCATCCCCACGAACACGGAAGTTTTCGCCTATCTCAGCCAGCACAAGATCACGCCCGGGCAGACGATCACGGTCCTCGAAAAAGCGCCCATGGACGGCCCGATGACCGTGCGCGGCAGCGGCGGACGCGTCGCCCTCGGCCTGCCCATGGCGGCCATGATCATGGTCGAAGCGCATGAGGAAGGCGTCACGGAAGCGACGGCCACGCTCGACCAGCTGCAGCCGGGCCAGGTGGCGCGCGTCAAGAAAGTGGGCGGCCAGGGGCGCGTGCGCCGCCGCCTGATGGACATGGGCATCACGCGCGGCGTGGAGATAACGGCCGTCAAAGCCTCCCCCCTCGGCGACCCCGTCGAATACCGCCTGCGCGGCTACAGCCTCTCCCTGCGCAAAGCGGAAGCGGAAACCATCCAGGTGACGTTATGACTTGTAAAGCAACTTGGCAAGTTGCTCCGCGCCGCAGGCGCGCCCCCGTCAGCGCGCCCCAACTCCCTGCCCAAAGCGGAAGCAAAAACCATCCAGGTAACGTTGTGACGTGTAAAGCAACTTGGCAAGTTGCTCCACGCCGCAGGCGCGCCCCTGTCAGCGCGCCCCAACGTACCGCATGGTGCCGCAAATCCCCTATCCGGAGCCATCCATGACCGTCACCGTCGCCCTCGCCGGCAACCCTAACGTCGGCAAAAGCACCCTATTCAACGCCCTCACCGGCTCCAACCAGCATGTCGGCAACTGGCCCGGCAAAACGGTGGAAAAGAAAGAAGGCACGCTGAAAATCGGCGAAGCGGACATCCTCCTCGTCGATCTGCCCGGCACCTACAGCCTCACCGCCTACTCCATCGAAGAGATCATCACCCGCGACTTCATCATCAACGAACAGCCGACGGCCGTGATCACCGTCGTCGACGCCTCCAACCTGGAGCGCAACCTCTATCTTGTCGCCCAATTAATCGAGTTAGAACTGCCCGTCATTCTCGCCCTGAACATGACCGACCTGGCCGGCAGCCGCGGCCTGCGCATCGACGCGCGCAAGCTCTCCCAGGAACTGGGCATCCCCGTCGTGGAGACGATCGGCAGCCGCAATATCGGCCTCGAAGCGCTGAAGACGGCCATCGTCGAGGTCTCGCAGAACCCGCCGCCCGCCGTCACCCGCGTTGCATACGCGGGCGTGCTCGCCCAGGAGATCAAGAGCCTGGAAGCGCTCATCGAAACGAACGACGCCCTGACCGCCGGCTACTACCCCAACTGGCTGGCCACCAAGCTGCTCGAAGAAGACGAAGCGATCATCGAAATCGTGCGCGCGCACGACGGCAAGGAAATCCTGCCCGCCGTCGCCGCCGCGCAGGCGCGCATCGCCGCGGCCACCGGCGAAGACGCCGAAATCCTCATCGCCGACCAGCGCTACGAATTCATCGGCGAGATCATCGACGCCGTCCAGGAACGGCCGTCGCAGGCCGTCGTCACCATTTCCGACAAGATCGACGCCGTCGTCACCCACCGCTACATCGGCCTGCCCATCTTCCTCTTCATCATGTGGCTCGTCTTCCAGATCACGGCCAACGTCAGCGCCCCCTACCTCGACTGGATCGACGGCTTCTTCAACCAGACCGTCTACGGCTGGGGCACGGCCCTCATGAGCGCCGCCGGCCTCGGCGGCACCTGGATCGCCGGCCTCGTCACCGACGGCATCATCGCCGGCGTAGGCGGCGTGCTCGTCTTCGTGCCCGTCCTTCTCTTCCTCTACATCTGTCTCGGCGTGCTCGAGGATTCCGGCTACCTCACCCGCGCCGCCTTCGTCATGGACCGCATCATGCGCTGGATGGGCCTGCACGGCAAGAGCTTCCTGCCCATGATCGTCGGCTTCGGCTGCACCGTGCCCGCCGTCTACGCCACGCGCTCCCTGGAGAACGAAAAAGACCGCAAGCTCACCGGCTTCCTGGCCACCTTCATGAGCTGCGGCGCGCGCCTGCCCGTCTACATCTTGTTCGGCGCCGCCTTCTTCGGCGCCTCTTCCTTCAACCTCGTCTTCGCCATGTACATCCTGGGCATCGGCATCGCATTGCTTGTCGGCCTCGGCTTCAAGCACACCGTCTACAAAGGCAAGGAGCCTGCCCCCTTCGTCATGGAACTGCCCCCCTACCGCATTCCCCACCCGCGCGACGTCTGGCGCCAGACCTGGGAACGCACCAAGGGCTTCATCGCCAACGCGGGAACCGTCATCCTCGGCGTCTCCATCATCCTCTGGCTGCTCATGGCCATGCCCGCCCGCCCCGGCGCCGGTTCTTTCAACGATGTCGCCCCGCAGGACAGCGCTTTCGGCGCCGTCAGCGGCTTCGTGGCCCCCGTCTTCACGCCCGCCGGCTTCGGCAGCTGGCAGGCTTCCGGCTCGCTCATCGGCGGCTTCCTGGCCAAGGAGATCATCGTCAGCAGCATGAACCAGATCTACGCCGTCTCCCTCGATTACGCGGACGAGAACGCCCCGCCGCCGGCCCTCAGCGCAGAGCTGGCCGCCTCCGCCGCCGGCTTCGCCGAAGCGGGCGTGCTCACCGCCCAGGAGATCGCCAACATCCTGCCGCGCACCATCAATCTGCTGCCCTATGTCGAGCTGCCCCTCTTCAATTTCTTGGGCCGGGACGGGACCGCGGAAGACACGACCGGCCTGCAAAGCGCCCTCGTCGCCTCCTTCACCAGGACCGCCGGCTCGCCCGCCGCGGCCAACGTCGCCGCCGTCGCCTTCACCGTCTTCGTCCTCCTCTACGTGCCCTGCATGGCCGCCGTCTCCGCCATGCGCCAGGAATTCGGCACGCGCTGGATGCTGGCCCAAATCGCCTTCACCCTCGCCCTAGCCTGGCTCGCCGCCGTGCTCGTCTTCCAAGTAGGAACGGCAATCTATGGCTCGTAAAACAACTTGGCAAGTTGTTTCGCACAAAAACGTAGAACAACTTGGCAAGTTGTTGCGCGCAGAAAACGTAGAACAACTTGCAAGTTGTTACGCACGCGAAGCGTGCGCACGTAACATACCATGTTGCGCTACAAAGCAGGCAGCATACCATGTTGCGCTACAACGGATTAAGAACACCCATGACCAAATCAACTCTCAGCCAAGTCCTCGCCGCCTTCGAAAACAACCGCGGCCCCCTGACCATGAACCAGATCGCGCGCGATCTCGACATCTCCCGCGCCCGCCTCGAGGGCATGATCCAATACTGGGTGCGCAAAGGGAAACTGCAAGAGACCGCCTCCTACAGCGACTGCGGCAGCTGCGGCCGCGGCGAAGGCGACTGCCCCTTCACCCTCGAACTGCCCCCCAGCTACGAGCTCGTCGACGAAAACAGCCTGACCATCCCCCTCTCCGCTATCGGCGCTTCGTGCAGCCACAAGCAGTAGGCAGTGACATGATCCGCCCCACACCCCCTTCCCCCGCCGTGCGCTGGCGCAGCGTCGCGATTCCTGCCGAACACGGCGGCTGGGGCATGCTCTTCGGCCCCATCTTGCTCGGCCTGCTCGTCGTGCCTTCGCTCACGGCCGTTTTCCTGGCCCTGCTCACCATCGCCGCCTTCCTGGCGCGGGCGCCGCTGAAAATCGTCTACAAAAACCGGCAGAGGGGCCGGCGCACGCCGCGCGCCGCCCTGGCCATCAAAGTCCTGGGCCTCTACAGCCTCATCGCCATTTTCGCTCTCGCCGGCGCCCTGCTCAGCGGTGGGCCGCTGCCCCTCCTGCCCACCTTCCTCGTCCTGCCCCTGGCCGCCCTGCTGCTCTACTATGATCTCCTGGCCACCAGCCGCAAGCTGCTGCCGGAGCTCATCGCCCCGCTCGCCCTTTCCTCCTCCGTGGCCGGCATGGCCCTCGCCGCCGGTTGGGATTGGCCGCACACCCTGGGCATCTGGGCCATCCCCCTCATGAGCTCCCTGCCCGCCGTGCTCTTCGTGCGCGCGCGCATCCGGCTCGATCGCGGCATGCCCGCGCAGACGGCCGTGGCCCTTGGCGCGCACATCGCCGCCGCCCTTCTGGCCCTCCTCCTCGTCCAGGCCGCCCTCATCCCCCAGCTCGCCGCCGTGGCCATCTTCCTCCTCCTCGGCCGCGCCCTCTACGCCCTCTCCCCCCGCCGCCGGCCAATGGCCGTGAAAACCCTCGGCTGGTCGGAAATCGCCTTCAGCCTGCTCACGGTCTTGCTTTCGGCCGTTGGCTACTGGGGTTTCAGTGAACAGCCGTCAGTAAACGGCAACTCGCTTTCGCAGTCTCTGGCTATCGCAATGGAATACCTACTGCCCCAAAGTCGCCGGCATAAACACTTGCTTATCCAGCGCCGAACCGCCGCAGGCGCGCAGCAGCCAGGGGGCGAACATGAGGCCGTCGCTGACCTCGTTTTACTTCCCGTCCGGATTCAACTGTCTATGATAAGGACCGGTCACGCCGCCCCACCACTGCGACCGCGCATTCACGGCCGTTTCCGGCGTCTCGTTTAAAACGCCTCTGTAGCGGTTATCCTGAATAGTGTTGCAGGTCAGTCTAGGCTGGGAGCCGTTAGCCAGCAACCCAGCGTAGCCGAGGGTAATTGTGGAGTTGCTGATCGAGGGCGCGGCATCGAAAAGGTTGATATTGCCCTTGTTGCTGCTGCCGCCGTAACGTATGACTGCGTGATCAACAAGTGAGTTCGCATCGTCGCTGCCCGCGCGAAAAACAATGCCTCCCCAATCGCCCTCGCCAGGCAGGCTCGACTCGCCGTCCGTGTCGCCGCCCACCGCGTCGTCACGCTGCGAAGTCAAATAGACGGGCTCGCTTGCCGTGCCCAGTACTCGCAGCGTCCCGTCCACAATGAGCTGCATGCCAAATTTCGGTTTTACGACCACGCCCGGCTTAATCGTCAGCGTGTTGCCCGTGGCAACCAGCACGTGCTCCAGCGTATGGATGCTCGTATCAGTCATCTCCCAAACCGTATCTTCCTCAATCGCGCCGCCGGTGTAGACCAGGCCGTTAATGTAATTGTCCCGGTAGGCATTATCCTGCAACTTTGGGAACGATCTGAGATCCGCTTTCACCGCGTATGCGCCGTCGGTCAGAATCGTATTGCGGATCGCCGGCGAAGCGCCGGTCAGATCCACACTACCCTGAAAAATGTGGCCGGTGTAGCGAAGCACCGCATGATTCAGCAGCGAATTCTCGTCGTCGCTGCTGTCGCGAAAACGGATGCCTTTCCAGTTGCGCACATCTGGCGCGCTTGAGGCGCCATCGCCGTTCGTGTCGCCCCCAACTGTATCGTCAAGTATGGAGGTGATATAGACCGGATCGGCCGGCAAGCCCTCAACGCGCAGCGTTCCGTCGACGACGATCTCCTCGCGGAAATAGATCTTGAGTACAACGCCGGGCTTGATCGTCAGCTTGTGCCCTGTCGCAACGAGTACTGATTGGACAAGCAGGTAGCTGGTGTCCGTCATATCCCAGGTCGTATCGGCATTGATCGTCCCACCGGTGTAGGCAAATCCGTTGGTATCGTTGCCCCGGTATACGTTGCTTTCCAGCTTTGGAAAAGAAAGTAAATCCGCCAAGATCGCGTACCAGCCTTCTTCCAGCGTACTGTTGCGAATCGTCGGCGAGGCCCCTGCCAGGTTGACGGAGCCTTTGAAGTTGTATCCGGCATACCGTATCACGCCGTGCTCAATCAGCGAATTGGCATCGCTGCTGGTGTCCAGATAATGAATGCCGGCCCAGTCGCGTAGATCAGGCTCGGTCGACGCGCCATTACCATTCGTGTCGCCGCCAACTGTGTCGTCGTGAATCGAAGTCAGGTAAACCGGGTCCGCCTCCGTGCCCACAATGCGCAGTGTGCCGGCGACTGTTATTTTGATGGCCTGATTGAACTTGACGATCGCGCCCTCTTCGATGGTCAGCGTGGAGCCGATCGCCACGGTCACATCGCACTCAACGATGTGCACGTTGCCGCTTCCCGCCCAGACTTCGTTGCCGCCGGTCGAACCGCAGTGGATTGTGTCGGCACTCACGGCCGCCGGGCTGGCAAGAGAAACGAAAATCAGAACTAGGGATAGGATCAGTAGCGCGCGAAGTTTCATGCTTTTCCCTCTCTGGCTTGCTTGGAACAAAACGGCCGTTTGACTGGCTCCCACTCAGTATAGAAATCAGCCTGCGCGCAATCTAGTTACGAATGTCACAACTTTGTCATGACTATGGAGATGAGGTTTCTTGCAATTTCACAAACAATAAGCAAAACTTTGCGCTAATATCCCAGTTGATAACAAACTGTTATGATTCGACGGGTTCGCGCGAAATCATTCCGCAATCCGCAATCCAAAATCAAGGAGATTCCCCATGAAACGATCCATTCTTACCCATTCTGCTGCTCTTGGCGCTCAGTCGCCTGCGCGGCCGAGACGGCCGAGCAGACGGCGCCCGCGGCAAGCGCCGGGCCGCTCGTCACCGTCTACCGCGCCCCCACTTGAGGATGCTGTGGCGATTGGATTGCCTACATGGAAGAGAACGGTTACGCGGTGCAGGTCGAAGACGTCAACGACCTGAACAAGATCAAGCGTGACTTTCAAGTTCCCGCCGAGCTGCAATCCTGCCACACGGCCGTCGTCGACGGCTACATCCTCGAAGGGCACGTCCCCGTTTCCGAAATCGAGCGCCTGCTCAAAGAGCGCCCGCCCATCGCCGGTCTCGCCGTACCCGGCATGCCCGTCGGTTCCCCCGGCATGGTAGTAGACGGCGCGCAGGACCAACCCTACGACGTCGTCGCCTTTGACAGCACAGGGCAGTCAGAAGTGTACGCCAGCTATGAATAGACGCGCCGCCGCCCCGTGCCTGACCACGGGATGAAGCTGAGCGAGTGAATCAAACCAAGAGGCTGTCTACAGCGCTGTCTGCCAAAGGAGACTAACGCCAGCGCCGCACATAGATCTCATTATCGCCGCTGCTGTCATCATACCAGGCGACATGAATCATGCCCGCCGCGTCCGTGGCCACGGTGGGCACCCGTGATGCGCCGGACGTGCTGCTCAAGCCGCCGCCGCTTGCCGAGCCGCCCAGCTCCCGCCAGCCGGCGCCGTCCATACCTTGAGATAGATCTCTTCGCCGCCGTCCGCCCCCTCACTCCAGGCCGTGATCAGATCACCGCTGCCGTCGTACTCTAGGGTGACGCGCTGCGAGTCGGCCGCCGTCTTGCTGATGCCACCGCCGCTCGCCGAGTCGCTGCCCACGTTCTGCCAGCTCGTGCCCGTCCACTGTTTGACATAGATCTCATAGTTGCCCGTGCTCTTGTCGCTCCAGCTCAAATAGGTACGGCCGTTGGGCGCATAACTGATACGCGGGGCGGCGCTGTCGCCGTTCGTGCCCGAAACGCCCCCGCCGGAAGCGCTGCCCATCGGCGTCCAAGAGGATCCCGTCCAGCGCCGCGCGTAGATCTGCGCGTCTCCCGCGCCCTTATCGCGCCACGCGACCTGCGGATTGCCGTCGCCGCCGATCGTGATCGCGCAGGAGCGCGACAGGCTGCTGTTGTCGCTGATCCCGCCGCCGCCGGCCGAACCGCCCAGCTCCTTCCACGTGCCATTCTCCAAACGACGCACATAGATTTCCCAATCCCCCGTCGTGTCATCCGCCCAGCAGACGGTGGGCGTATTGCCGCTGAAAGCCATTCGCGGCGCGCGTGATTCGCCCGCTGTGCGGCTGATCCCCCCGCCCGAGGCAGCGCCGCTGCCGGCGGCCACCCACCCGGAGCCGTCCAGCGGCGGACATAAATCTCATCGTTGCCGCTGCTGTTGTCGTTCCAGGTTACGTACACGTCGCCGTCCGCCGCAAACGCCACCCATGCGCGCTTGGCGATGCCGGCCGTGTCGCTGATGCCCCCACCGCCGGCCGAAGCGCCGAGCGGCTGCCACCCGCTTCCTTCCCAGCGGCGCAGGTAGATCTCGCTGTCGCCGGCGCTCGTATCTTCCCAGGCCAGGTACAACCGGCCGTCGGGCGCCGCCGCCATATGTGGATCAGTTGATTCGCCGCTGTTGCCGCTCACCCCGCCGCCGGAAGCCGCGCCGCTGCCCGCCGGCTCCCACTGACCTGGCGCATTCGGAGTCGCGCTCGCCGTCGGTGATGCCGTCGGGGATGGTGTCGCCGAAACAGTCGCTGTCGGACTTGGCGTCGGCGTCGGCGTCTTCGTGGGTTCATCATCCAGCGGCGGCGCCTCGCCTGACCACTGTTTAGAAATCAGCGGCAAATGAACGAACGGAGATATAACCTCAATCAGCTCCGAATCGTCCGGCGGGCGTCTGCTGCCGTCCGGCATGATCAGCGGCGGCACATCCTGCGCATCACTGCCGATGGCCAGCGTAGCCGTCTGCCCGGCCGCCAGGGGAACCTCCTTGAAGCCCACTTCCAGCAGTTCATCTCCGCTCACTACGTTTGTGTAAGCAATGCGCACGCCGTTCCCGCTTCCTGAACGAGGCCGCCCGGTCGTTTCCAGCGTGTAAGCCGTTCCATTCGCCGGGACAGCAAAGACCGACACGTCATCGAACTGCCACGCCTCGCCGCCCGGCACCGCCTGTTCCGTCTGCGCCTTTTCCATTCCCTCGGCCGGCGCCTCCAGCCGCCGCCCCTGGCCATCGACGACGACCCCGTCTGCCGGTCCCTGCACATAGAAAATGATCTTCTTGGCGTTTATCAGCCACCACCAGGCATTTTGCTGTGCCTTGGCAATCTTGGCCGGTTCGCTGTCTGCATAAGGATGAACATCCTTGACCCGGAAACTATCATAACTCGAATAGTCAAAGCCGCCTGTTTCGTCAATCCTCCCTCTCAGAGAATCCCCGTACGTGATAATTCTGGAATAGGGATCGTTGTTATCATAAAGGAAAATCAAATCATCCCCCTTACCTGTCTTCACTGTCTTATAGGCGACAACGGCATGATTATTCCCCTCGTCAGCAAACATGAGCAGTTCTACCGGCTTGGGGAGTATGCTGGAGACTCTGTCAAAGGCCGGCGACATATTCTTATTCAGAGGCGTGAAAAAGACCCAGAAAGGCTCAAGAAGCAGGGAATCGCGTTGATACCTGATGATACTGGGCATCGCCTCGCTTGTGTCCAGTTTGTACGTAACCTTACCCGGATTAGGACTGAGGTCCCGATTCTGTTCGTAGAGGATGCTCGTTGTCGCCATACCATAGCAGTGTCCGACAGTCTGCGACTGCAGGCCCCGCGCCCTGTCTAGCAGCACACCAGGGTTGCTCAGGCCTTCACTGATCTCAAACAGGTTCATCTCCGCCAGGGCCTCGTAGACATTGTCGAAACGCGGATTCTCGAACCAGTAGGCGTCATTTCTCATGCCAAAGTCGCCACGTCACATCGACAGTATCTTCGTAGCGGTTATTCTCCAGCTTCTCGTCTTCATACTCCTCGATTGTGGCCTCGGCTTTAAGCAGAACTCCGCTCTTGCGGCCTGACTTGCTAACCAGCGGCCATTCAAGATCTACCGAACCTAAGGCGCCAGGGACCAGGTAGTCTGGCCCGTTCCCCCCATTCATTTCCTTTGGAAAACCACCGCAGCCGAGATAAGTACTCCCCGCCTGCAAACAGACCTCCCCCCTAAGCGGTGCCGTGCCCTGGTTGCGCAGCCGCACGCGGACCGTCATATAGGAGGGATGAAACCCGCTGGGTTGATCAAAGTCAAAGTAGTCAAACGACTCAATCTTGAGGTCCGCTTTCGCTTTGGGAGGAGCCGAGCCATAACGCCGGACATAAACCTGGCCGTACCCTGACCAACTTTCGCTCCAGGCTACGACGGGGCCTCCATTTGAGTCAACCACCAATCGAGGGTCAACGGAAAAGCCCGTAAGATTACTGATGCCGCCGCCGGAAGCGGAGCCGGCATCCATTTCCTGCCAGCTACTTCCACCCCAGCGCCTGAAATAGATGTCCGCACGAAAATCCTGCGTCCCGCTCATATCACTCCAGGCGACCAGCGGTTCCCCATCCGCTCCAATCGCCGCCGTGGCCGCGTAGGAGGCCCTGCTGCTGCCGCTTATGCCACCGCCGTGCGCCGATCCAGCCAGTTCATCCCAGCCGGAGCCGTTCCAGACTCGGGCATAGATTTCGAAATTGTCACCTCCTGTGCCGCTGTTATCCTCCCAGGCAACGATGGTTTTCCCAGAAGCAGAAGTGGCCACTGACGGCGATCTGGAAAATCCGCTGTTCTTGCTGATGCCCCCATTGGAGGCGGAACCACACCGATCTCCTCCCAGAACTTCCCTGTCCAGCGCCGCACATAGATCTCCTCATTTCCACTGCTGTCATCCTGCCAGGCGACCACGAGCGTTCCGAATTGATTGATAGCTAGAGAGGGATTTACCGAGGCGCCGCTAGTCCTACTGATACCGCGTTCGGAGGCGGCGCGGCTGCCCAGCTCAACCCAGGTCGAACCGTTCCAACGCATGACATAGATCTGATACGCGCCGCTGCTGTCATCGTACCAAGCAACAACAGGCGCCCCGTCAGCGTCTACGGCCAATGAAGGCCTACTGGAGTTCCCGCTGCTCTTGCTTATGCCGCCGCCGGATGCCGAACCACTACCCATTTCAACCCAAGCCGTGCCGCTCCACAGCCGCACATAGATTTCGTAGTTGCCACTGCTCGTATCGCTCCAGGCAACGATTGGTTTTCCGGAAGGGAGGACGGCTATGGACGGATACAGCGAATCCCCTGCGTTATCACTGATGCCGCCATCCGCGGCGGACTTTGAGCCAAGATCGGCCCAGGAGAGCCCATTCCAGCGCAGCACGGAAACTTGATATTTCGATTTCGGGTAATTCTCACTGCTGCTAATGGCAGCAAACACGGAGCCGTCCGGACCGGCGGCCAGATCGACGTAGGTGTTGTACCCGTTGGCACGGGCGAGCCCGCCGCCGCACGCCGAGCCGGCGCCCATCTCTTGCCAACCCGCATTTGCAGGGCAGACACCCTGGGGCTGCTCTTGCGCCGGCGCCCGCTGCGCGATTGACAGCGTTAACAGCAGGCTGATCCCTACCAGTAAGGTCACAAGGGTTTTCGATTTCATTGCCGCCCCTCCAGATGCTGGCCCAACCAACGAGCGATTTCCGCGAACGGCCGTCTCCGAACCTCGTCTAGCCGCCGCCTCAGCGAAATGCTATGCTGCAAATAATCGCCTGACAGGTGACAAACGTCACGTTCCAACCCGTCATTCGTCATGACATTAAGCAGTTTGCACGCCGCAATCACCCGCAGGCCAATTTAGGAACCTACAGCAAGAACCAACGCTGGATTCCTCGACCCAATCCCCCAAATCTGCGAAAATCCTCCTCAACAATTGAGCACTGCCTGCCGGCAGTGAACCATTAAGAAGGAGCCGCAAATGAAAACATTCGGCCTCAACTACGACGTCAAAGCGGAGCACGTCAAAGAATTCACGGACTTCTCGCTCAACGTGATCGAGCTCATGAAAGATTGGGACGGCCACGTAGAGACGCGCCTCTACATTGACGCCGCCAAACCCAACTCCATGATGATCTACTCCAACTGGCAAACGACGGAGCAGTTCAAAGCGTTCATGAAATCCGACGCCTTCAAAGGCGCCATCCGCTCCACTTACGACATGCTCGAAGGCATGCCCTCGCACAAGGTGTACGAGCAGACCGGCGATCTCGATTAGTCATGTCTAGCGTAGGGGCGCCGCGCGCGGCGCCCCTACCGGACGCCGCCGATTTACGCCGCCAGAATCTCCTCAATCGCCGCCAGCTCCGCCGCGCTGAACGCCAGATTCGCCAGCGCGCCGACGACATCTTCAATCTGCTGCGGCTTGCTGGCCCCGATCAGGGCTGAGGTAATCAGCGGATTGCGCAGCGTCCAGGCGATCGCCAGTTGGGCCATCGTCTGCCCGCGCTGCTCGGCGATCTCATTCAGGCGCACCACCTTCCCCACCCGTTCGGCCGTCACCGCGTCCCCCCAGAACAGTTCGTCAAAGCGCTCCGCCCGCGATCCCTTGGGAATCTTATCGATATACTTGTTCGTCAAGATGCCCTGGCAGAGCGGCGAGAAAGGAATACACCCGATCCCTTCCTCTTCCAGCACATCCAGCAGCCCCTCCTCGATCCAGCGGTCGAACATGTTATAGCGCGGCTGGTGGATCAGGCAGGGTGTGCCCAGTTCGCGCAAGATGCGCGCCGCCTCGCGCGTCTGCTGCGGGTTGTAGGTGGAAATGCCCGCGTAGAGCGCGCGCCCTGAGCGCACGATGAAGTCCAGCGCGCCCATCGTCTCCTCCAGCGGCGTGCGCGGGTCCGGCCGGTGGCTGTAGAAAATGTCGAAGTAGTCCAACCCGGTGCGCTGCAAGCTCTGATCGCAGCTGGCGACCAAATATTTGCGCGAGCCCCACTCCCCATACGGCCCCGGCCACATCAAGTAGCCCGCCTTGTTGGAGATGATCATCTCATCCCGGTACGGCCGGAAATCCTGCGCGAAGGCTCGGCCGAAGGTCAATTCCGCCGAGCCGGGCGGCGGCCCATAATTATTGGCGATATCAATATGCGTGATCCCCAGGTCAAACGCCCTGCGCAGCATCGCGCGCGCATTCTCATAGGGGTCGATGCCCCCAAAGTTGTACCAGATGCCCAACGCCACCGCCGGCAGCAGCAGCCCGCTGCGCCCCGTGCGCCGGTAGCTCATCGAATCATAACGTGTCTCGTCAGCAAGATATGGCATGGTGTGCTCCTTTATTAACCCGTCAGCGCTCAGCCGGTCAGCGGTCAGCCCAACGGCCGTTCAGCCCCAAGCCCGCCCGCCGCTCCAGCCGCGCATTATACCCCATCCCTGCCCCCGCCCGCACGACGCCGATCAAAAAGAACTTCGCCTTCGCCTAGAACAACGTGGCACGTTGTTTCACGGCGCGGCCGCCCACCATGCGCCGCTTTCCCAATTCACACATCTCCTTCATACCATCTTCACAACTGCCCGCCATACTTAAGGACATCCTACGCAAACAAGGAAAACATGATGCAAAAACGAACGGCCGTTTCGGCCCCCACACGCAACAACTGGATCATCGACGCCGCCGTCTTCAGCGGCGCGCTCCTGGCCACGCTCACGGGCTTCTACTTTCTCTTCCTGCCCATCGGCGGCTACCAGGGCGGTCGCAACGCCAACTACGGCCTGATCCTCCTCTTCGAACGCCACACATGGGACGAAATACACACCTGGGGCGGCATTCTCATGATCGCCGCCGTCGTCATTCATCTGGCCCTGCACTGGTCATGGGTCAAGACAACCAGCCGCAAAGTCGGCAGCTCACTTCTGGGGAGAGGCAGCAAGTTCTCGCGCGGGGCCAGGATCAACATCCTGGTTGATCTCTTTGTCGCCCTGGGTTTCTTCGTCACCGCCCTTTCCGCCATCGTCTTTCTCTTCTACCCCGCCGGTGGGGCCGGCGCCGCGGCCACGCCGCTGCTCAGCCGCGCCGCCTGGGACATCCTGCACACCTGGGGCTTCATCCTCATGATCATCGCCGCCCTGCTGCACATCGCCATCCACTGGCGCTGGATCAGCAAAGTCAGCGCGCGCATCTGGGCCTCCCTCTGGGCGCGCACAGGTCCCAATCCGCGATCCTAAATCCGCTATTCACTATCCCAAATCTATCATAGGAGTTGTCATGATTAAGAAAATCACCCTCATTACCCTCTTCGTTCTCTTCACCGCCCTGCTCATTGGCGGCGGCATCTACCGCACCAGCGCCAAGGAAGGATATGAAATCAGCCTCGGCGGCGAAGAACTCGTCACCCTCACCCAAAATGGCGAAGGCAGCGGCCCGCGCGCCCTGCAAGACGGCCAGGAACACCGGCAGCCGGAGCGCCAAGGTCAGGGCCTGGGCAGCGGCGGCAGCGCGCAGGGCCGCAATCAGAAAGAAGAAAACGCCGCCGGCGGCCAGGGAACGCAGGGCCAGGGCCGCGAGAGCCAGGCGCAAGGCCAGGGCGGCCAGGGACAAGGCCGTTCCAGCGAGGAGCACACGGCCGAAAGCCAGGGCTACCAGGGCGGTCAAGGACAAGGCCAGGGCCGTTCCACTGACCTGGGAACAGAAACAGGTCAAGGCTATCAGGGCGGCCAAGGACAAGGCCAGGGCCGTTCCGCTGACCAAGGAACAGAAACGGGTCAGGGCTACCAGGGCGGCCAAGGACAAGGCCAGGGCCGTTCCGCTGACCTGGGAACAGAAACGGGCCAGGGATACCAAGGCGGCCAAGGGCAAGGGCAAGGCCAGAGTCAAGGACAAGGCCAAAGTCAGGGCCAGGGCCAACAGTCAGAGCGCAGCGGCGCCGCCCCCGAAGCGCATGAGATCGTCCTCCTCACGGGCGCCGTCATCCAGGCTCCGGCGGACGGTGTGGACATGATCGTCGACGCCGGCGGCGAAGAAGTGCTCGTGGGCACCGGCCCCGGCTGGCTCGCCGCGCAGGGCTTCATCATCAACGCCGGCGACACCGTAGAAATGGCCGGCTTCTGGGAAGACGGCGAATTCAAGCCGCAGACGATCACCATCGTCGGCGGGGCCAGCATCACACTGCGCGACGAAAACGGCCGTCCCGCCTGGTCCGGCGCCGGCCGCCGCGCCGGGGGCTAAACAAGCGAGTTACCCTCCTCTACGCAGATTGCACAGTCCGCCGGCCTTGGACTGTGCAATCTGCCGTTCTTTGACTATTATTTAGCTGTCAGCTGTCAGCTGAAAGCTCACTAACCACCGGAGGCCCCCATGCCCCAACTCATCCTCGTCGTCGACGACGAAGCCAATCTCGTCAAGGTCGTCAAAGGGTATCTCGAACAAGAAGGGTACCAGGTCGTCACCGCCAAGGACGGCCGTGAGGCGCTCTTCGCCGCCCGCGACCATAAGCCCGACCTGATCATCCTCGACCTGATGATGCCCGAGATGGACGGCTTCGCCTTCATGCGCGAATACCTCAAAGAAGGAGACGCGCCCATCATCGCCCTCACCGCGCGCGTCGACGAGATGGACAAAGTGCTCGGCCTGGAGCTGGGCGCCGACGATTACGTCACCAAGCCCTTCAGCGCGCGCGAACTCGTCGCCCGCGTGCGCGCCCTCCTGCGCCGCGCCGCCGGCCCGCCCGCCCAGCCCGACATCGTGCGCGCCGGCGATCTCGCCCTCGACCGCCAGGCGCGGGCCGTCATCGCCCACGGCCGCGAGTGGGAGCTGACGCCCATGGAATACGCCCTGCTCAACGCCCTGATGAGCAATCCCGGCCGCGCCTTCAGCCGCATGGAGCTGCTCGAACGCGCCCAGGGCTACGCCTACGACGGCTACGAGCGCACCGTGGACGTGCACATCAAGAACCTGCGCAAGAAGATCGAAGAGGACCCCGGGGACCCGCGCCACATCCTCACCGTCTTCGGCGTCGGCTACCGCTTCAACGCCGCCCGATGAACCGCCTGCGCGCCACCCTCTGGGCCCGGCTCACCCTGGCCTTCGTCTTCGTCGCCCTCGCCGGCGTCCTCCTCGTCGCCCTGCTCGCCAACCGCGCCGCGGAAATCGGTTTCCAACGCTACCTGCAGGCGGGTGAAGTCGCCGAGCTGGAAAGGCTGCAAGAAGCGCTGCAAGGGTACGCGGCCGATCAGGGGAGCTGGAGCGGCGCCAACAACATCCTGCGCCAGAGTCCCGTGGGACCGCAAGGCGCCGGCGGCGGCTACTTTCTGCGCGTGCTCGACGCGGACGGCGCCATCGTCGCCTCCCGCGGCGGCCAGGCGCGCGCCGTGGCCGAGTTTGCCATCGAACTGCCGCTCATCGTCGACGGCCGTCGCGCGGGCACCCTGCTCGCCGCACCGGCCGGCGGCGGCGGGCGCGCCGGCGAACAGTATCTCGCCTCCGTCAACCAGGCGATCCTCGCCGCCGGCCTGGTCGCCCTGTTTATCGCTCTCTTCCTCGGCCTGCTCCTGGCGCGGCGCATCACGCGCCCCCTCAGCCGCCTGGCCGAAGCGACGCGCGCCGTCGCCGCCGGCGATTTGCAGCAGCAGGTGCCCGTCAGCGGGAGCGATGAACTCGGCCGTCTCGCCCAGGATTTCAACCAGATGGCCCACGCCCTCGCCCTTTCCGAAGAGGAGCGCCGCCGGCTGCTGGCGGACACGGCGCACGATCTGCGCACGCCCATCGCCGTCATCCGCAGCCACCTGGAAGCGATGCTCGACGGCGTCTTCCCGCCCACGCCGGAAAACCTGGCCGCCCTGCACGAGGAAACGCTGCACCTCGGCCGCCTCGTCGACGATGTGCGCACCCTCTCCCTGGCGGAAACGGGCCGCCTGCCGCTGCAAGAAACGGCCGTTGACCTGCAGGAGCTTGTCGCCCAGGTCGTCGCCGCCTTCGCTCCCCTAGCCGAAGTGGACGGCATCGCGCTTAGCAGCGATATCCAGCCCGTTGACCCTATAACGGCCGATCCCGCGCGCCTGCACCAGGTGCTGGCCAACCTCCTCTCCAACGCCATGCGCTACGCACCGCTGGGCAGCCGGCAGCCGCCCGCCATCTCCGTTACTCTGCGTGAAGATGCGGGCCAGGCGCTGATCGCCGTCAGCGACAGCGGCCCCGGCCTCAGCGCCGCGCAGCAGGCGCGCGTCTTCGACCGCTTCTGGCGCTCCGACGCCGCCCGCGACCGCGAAACCGGCGGCTCCGGCCTCGGCCTGGCGATCAGCAAATCCATCGTCGAAGCGCACGGCGGCACGCTCAGCGTCCGCTCCACGCCGGGCGAGGGCACGACATTCACCATCAGACTACCCCGCTGATTCAAGATTCGGAACTGCCGCTCCCCGCCCCCCGCTCCCCGCCCCTCGCCCCTCCGCCCCCCGCTCCCCGCCCCTCGCTCCCCAATTCACACACATAGATTACCAACCTATATCCCCACTCTATATCAGGGTACATAGACACACGCTGCCCGTCCAGTTACACTCTATACGAAGCCCTGGACGGCGGCGGCCGTGCGCTTCTGAAAGTGCACAGACCGCCCAGACTGCGGAAGGAGAACAAACAGCATGCTGCAAAAAGAGCAAATGAGACCACAAGAGCATCTTCAACAAGAGGTCGAAAGCAAGAGCAAATGGGGAGACTACCTCAAATTCTTGGCCATGATCGGCACATCCATGGCCGTCATGTATCTGCTGACCTACTTAAATTCCTACCAGATAATTGCGCATGCCCGCTTCAGCGAAACCAGGCTCTTCATGACCCTGATCATGGGCGGCGCTATGATCATCATCATGCTCAGCTTCATGTGGCGCATGTATGAGGACAAAAAGGCCAACGCGGCCCTCCTCGCCGCCGCCGGCCTGCTCATGCTCTTTTCAATCTGGCTCGTGCGCACACAAACGACGGTCAGCGGCGTCGATTATATGGAAGCCATGATTCCCCATCACTCCATTGCCATCCTCACCAGCGAGCGTGCCGGGATCGAGGATGCGCGCGTCCGCGCGCTCGCCGGTGAGATCATTCAGGCCCAGCGGCGGGAGATCAAAGAGATGGAATGGTTGATCAACGATATCCGCGCCAACGGCGCCGCCGCAAGCGCGGCAGAAGCCCAGGCAAGGCCCGTGCCCCACTTTTCGGGAGCGCCGTAGCAGCGAGCGCCCTGATTGGGGATTTGGGATTGCGGATTGCGCCCATGCCACCCTGCTCTTCCACTACCCTACCGCCTACACCACCCCCGCCCCCGCCACGGCCGTCACCGCGAACGTCCTCGCCGCCGTGCCCGTCGCCGCCAAATAATGCGCCTCGACATGCCGCCGGAAACGGCCCACGGCCTCTTCCTCCACCAGGGCCACCATGCAGCCGCCAAACCCCGCCCCCGCCTGCCGCGCGCCGGCCACGCCCGGCGCGCTGAGCATCGCGCCCATCATCGCCTCCATCGCCGGCGCGCCGATCTCGAACAGGTCCCGCGCCCCGCGGTACGAAGCGGCGCACAGCGCCGCCAGCGCCGCCCGGTCGCCCTCCCGCAGCGCAGGCGCCAGGTCGCGCACGCGCCGGTTCTCCTCGATGATGAAACGGCCGCGCCGCGCGGCCACGGCGGGCATCGCCCCCTCCGCCGCCGCGAACGCCGCCAGACGCACATCGCGCAGCGCCTGCACCGCCGGATCCTGCCTCTGCATAAAGGCCACGGCCGTCTCGCACTGCGCCCGCCGATCATCATACTCCGAGCCGGCCAGGCTGCGCTGCGCGCGCGTGTCGCAGATGACCACGCCCAGCCCCTCGGCGATGCGCACATCCTCGCTCGTCAGCGCGCGGCAGTCCAGCAGCAAGGCACAGCCCGCGCGCCCCATCGCCGAGCTGTACTGGTCGAGGATGCCCGTGTTCACGCCCACGAAGCTGTTCTCCGCCTTCTGCCCCAGCAGCGCCATCGCCGGCGGGTCAAGCGTGAACCCCGACACCTGCTGAAAGGTAACGGCCGTGGCCATCTCCAGCGCCGCCGAGGAACTCAGCCCGCTGCCGAAGGGCACCGTGCTCTGGATCAGGCCGTCAAAGCCCTGCAAGGCGTGGCCCGCCTCCTGCATGACCAGGGCCATGCCGCGCACATAATTGCTCCAGGGAACCGCCTCGTCACGCCTGATATCGTCGAGGCTGAATTCACTCTCCCCGGCCACGTTCAGCGAGCGCACGCGCACGCGCCCACCGGCGCGCGGCCGGGCCGCGATCCACGTGTCCATGTCCACCGTCATCGTCATCACGTAGCCCATGTTGTAATCCGTATGGCTGCCCATCAGGTCCACGCGCCCCGGCGCCCGCGACCACACCTGCGGCCGCCCGCCATACGCCTCGGCAAACGCCGCGCTCAACCGCGCTTTGCGCGCCTCCTGGCTCAAAGAATTCTCCGTCACGCCGCCCTCCTGTTCACGCCTTAAACACGTCCAACATCGCCGCCACATTGGCCATGGGAATATCCGTCATCATGCGGTGCGAGGGCGCGATCAGCAGCCCCGTCCCTTCCGGCGCCAGCGCCTCCTTGCAGGCCGCGATCGCGGCGCGCACCTCCTGCGGCGTGCCCTGGGGCAGCACCGTCTGCGTGGAGATGCCCCCGTAGAAGGCGAGCTCCCCGGCGAAGTTCGCGCGCAGCCAGGCGTGATCGAGCACCTCCGGCTGCACCGGGTTGAGCGTCGTCAGCCCGATCTCCACCAGGTCGGGCAGGATCTTCTGCACCTGCCCGTCCGTGTGCATGAGCACCGGCAGCCCGCGCTCGCGAAAGGGCGCGAACAACTGCGCCAGGCGCGGCTTCATATATTTGCGCCACATGGCGGGCGAGAAGAGCAGATTCTTCTGCGCGCCGTAATCGTCGCCGAAATAGGCGCCGTCCACGCCCAGGTCGAGGTAGCGCTCGATCAGGACCAGCTGGATCGCCGTGATGCGCTCCAACAGCGCGTGCGCGTAACCCTCGTCCGCGGCCATGTCCAGGAAGAACTGCTCGAAACCGCGCAGCGTCCACGCCCGTTCAAAGAGCGCGAAGCCGAGGTTGGGCGCCATGAAGTATTCCCCCCCATGCCGCGCGATCGCCGCCTCGGCATCCGCCAGGAGCGCCGCATCATGCGCGTCGGGCCAGGGATAGCGGTCGAGATCGCGCTCCTTCTCCAGCGGGCTGACGGCGGCGAAATACCCCTCTTCCCTGGTGCTGAAGCCCACGCCCCACCAATCATACGCGATCAAGCCGTCCTCGCTCAGCCGCTTGGGCGCGCTCAAATCGACGCGCAGCATATGATTGCCCAGGAAATCGGGCAGCGCGCTCACGGGCACGCCGAAATGCGCCGCCAGCGCCCGCCCCATGCCCGCCGTGTAATTGATCTGCGTGGGCAGGCGGTCGACCGCCTCATGCTGAATCGCCCGCCGCATACGTTCTTTGCGTGTGATAGCCATTCTCGTCCTCTTCTCCTCCGGCGCGCGCGCTAAGCAAGCTGCCCGCCGAAAAAGCGCAGCGTGTCCTCGATATGCGCTTGCCAATAGGGCCAGGTGTGGCCGCCGGGAAACTCCGCGTACTGGTGCGCGATGCCCATTTCCAGCATCCGGCCGTGCAGCGCGCGGTTGTCGGCGATCAGGTCATCCTCGACGCCGCAGTCAAAGCGGATGGGCGGCAGATAGGCGCGGTTCCTGGCCAGCCAGAAGGGGATGGAGGCTTCGCCCGCCTCCTCGCCGGCGAGCTCAATGCGCCGCGGCGCGACCAACGCCTGCAGCCTCGCCAGCTGCGTGGCCGCGGAATGGGCCGCGATGCCCTGAAAGCGGCGCGCGTACTTCGCCCCCAGGCGCAGCGCGCCGTAGCCGCCGAGCGACAGCCCGGCGATGAAGAGGCCGGACCCCTGCCCAACCTCGGGGACGACCTCGCGCACGCAGCCAACGACGTCGTCCACGATCCAGCGCTCGTAATCGGCCGCCGCATGCGCCAGATAGCCGCTCCCCTCCGCCCACAGACCGTCCGAGGGCATGGCCAGGACCAGGGGCGGGATGTCGCCGGCGGCGATCAGGCGCGCCGCCGTGCGGTGCGCGCCCCCTTTCAAGGCCCACGCCCAATGGCTGCCGAACGCGCCGTGCAGCAGGAGGACGAGCGGCAGATCGCGCGCCCCCGCCGCCCCCGGGGGGATGAAGAGCGTCACGTCCCCCCGCCTGCCCAGCGCGGGACTCTGAAAGGTCACAAAACGCAAATTCTCCCACTCATAAAGCGGGTCAGACAGTTCAATCTGGGCGTATTTCGTCATTTCTACTCCTGTCTCTACGCACAGCCGCCTCCATCTATCGCTGCCTGTGCAGTTTCCCATTCATTGGGCGGCGCGCCCCGTCAGAGGCGGCGCGCCCCGTTGAGGCGCGGGGCACGAGCGCGCTCCGCACCTGCCGGTGCGCCGGCGCGGGCGCTTCCTCGCCCGTCTCCGCCAGCAGCTCAAAAAGCATCGCCATCGCCAAAACGGCCGATCTCGTAGCGCGGCAGGGCGACCGTCGTCAGCGGCGGGTCCACCTGGCCGGCCAGCCAGATATCATCCAGACCGACGACGGAGAGATCGCGGGGCACGGCCAGCCCCCCCGCGCGCGCGCCCGCGATCACGCCCATGGCCGTCAAATCATTGGCCGCGAAAACGGCCGTCGCCCGCTCGGGCAGCCGCAGCAGCTCAGCCGCCGCCCGCCGGCCCCCGTCGATCTGCAGGTCCCCTTCGATGACGGGCACTGACGCCGGCGAGATGCCGCGCCGCGCCAGCGCATCCAGGAAGGCGTCCCGCCTGGCGCGCGCCGTGCGCAGGGCCAGGGGGCCGCTCACATGGGCGAAACGGCCGTGTCCCAGGGCCAGCAAATGATCGACCGCGGCATCGATGCCCGTCGCGAAATCCACGCCGATGCTGCCCACGCCCGCCGCCGGCGCCCGCTCTTCCCAATCAAGGACGACCGCGGGCACGCGGCTGCGGCGCAGCTCCGCCAACCAAAGCTCGCAGGCGATGCTGGCCATGAGCAGCACGCCGTCCACCTGTTTATCGATCAGGGAGCGCACGAAAGCCAGCCCGCGCCCCGCGTCATAATTCGTGTTGCACAAGAAGACGTCATAATCGCCGCCAAAAGCCACATCCTCCACGCCGTGCAGCACCTCCGCATAGAAAGGGTTGCCCACGTCGGAGACAAGGACGCCCGCCGTCTTCGTCCGTTTCCAGGTCAGGCTGCGCGCCACGCTGCTGGGGCGGTAATCCATTTCGTCAATCGCCTCCTGCACGCGCGCGCGCGTCTCCTCGCGCATATAGGCGTACGTTCCGCCCAGCACGCGGCTGACCGTCGCCTTGGAAACGCCGGCCCTTTGCGCCACATCAGCAATCGTTGTCCGCGCCATTCGCCCCCATCCTTCACGCCCTCAGACCGCTTTCGGAAACCGGTTTCCGAAAGCGGTCTCTAAGATAGCACACGCCGCCGCCGCCTGTCAAGAAGGAGCGGTCGGCCGTAACCATCCACGATTCGCGGCATGCCCCTGTGGGCGCGCCATGCACAATCGTAGGGGCGCGGCGGGTGGGCGTAACCTTCGCCTACCATATGCACACCGCCTACCACCCGCCGCGCCCGTTCCCGCCGGCGATCGCCCCAGCCACGCGCGGGCGAAACAGGTCGCTATCCAATCCCCCAGCGCGGGCCAACATCCTCCGCGACCTGTTTCGCCCCTCCCAGGGTCGTTTTGCGGGATTGATTGCATAAATAATACCAGCTTACTATAATATGTATGCTCACGTAGACTCGGCCTACCGCTACGCGCCGCGGCTGTTGAGAGGCCGATGGCCTACGGCTGCCTGCCCTCAACGGCCGCGCGCCCTGAACAGGATTTTTGAACCATCTAAGCAAAGGAAAAGGAACTCATTGTGGAGAATTTACCAGATCAACAAAGCTGGATCCCCGTCATCAAGAAGCTCGCCAGTGATGCCGAGGAATGTGATATGTTCGGTCAGGCGGTCGCGATTTGCGGCGGCACGGCCGTTGTCGGCGCCCACTGGGAAGACAGCACCGCCACGGCAAGCAACGGTGGTGCGGTATATGTCTTTGATCTGAATAGGGATGGGCCGGATCAGTGGGGCGAAATCAAGAAGCTGACGGCCGGCGATACGGCCATGGATGATGAGTTCGGTCGCTCAGTCGCGATTAGTGGCGACACGATAGTCGTCGGAGCGCCATACAAAGATGATGACGGAAATGCCTCTGGTGCGGCGTATATCTTCGGCCGCAATACGGGTGGAGCGGACAACTGGGGCATGGTAAGAAAGTTAACGGCCAGCGATGCCGCGGCCCTTGATTCCTTCGGCAGTATCGTGGCCATCAGCGGGGACACCGTCGTTGTGGGAGCGGGCCATAATGATAGAGATAAGGATAACGCGGATACGGGTGCCGCCTACATCTTCAGCCGCAATACGGGTGGAGCGGACAACTGGGGTGAGGTGAAGAAGCTGACGGCCGGCGATTCCGCGGCCTCCGATTACTTTGGCCGATCGCTGGCGATCAGCAGGGATACGCTCGTCGTCGGCGCACCTTGGAAAGATGACGGCGGCACTGTTGGCGCCGGCGCAGTCTATATCTTCAGCCGCAACAATGGGGGGCTTGACAACTGGGGGGAAGATAGAAAGCTGCTGGCGACAAACGTCACGGCCAACGAACGCTTTGGTTCAGCCGTGGCGATTGGCGACAACACGCTCGTTGTGGGCACCGCAAAAACGAAATATAGTGAGGACCATTATGCCGGGGCGGCCTATGTCTTTGACCGCAACCAGGGCGGCGCGGATAAGTGGGGCGAGGTCAAGGTGCTCATGAGTAGGGAATCGGAAACGGAAGGTTGGTTTGGGGGGACGGTGTCGATCAGCGGCGATACCGCTGCCGTGGGTGCGCCCGGCAAAGATGACGCGAACATGAATGCGGGTGCGGCCTATCTTTTCAGCAGGAATGAAGGGGGGGCGGACAATTGGGGTGAAGTGCAGAAGCTGGTGGCCGACGATCCCAAGGAGTCCCATTACTTCAGTATTTCGCTGGCAGTTAGCAGTGGCACAATCATTGTGGGCGCACGTGGTGATGATGAGGTGGCGCGATGGGCCGGCGCCGCCTATATCTTCGCCGAGCAGGGGGATCTGGTGAGCAAGACGAAGAGGCTGGCCGCCGGCGATGTTGAGGCGCAGGGCAATTTCGGCGTCGCCGTGGGGGTCAGCGGGCAAACGGCCGTTGCCGGGGCGGACTGGAATGATGAAGGGGGCAACAATGCCGGCGCCGCCTACATCTACAGCCGCAATCTAGGGGACATGGACAAATGGGGGATGGTCAAGAAACTGAGGCTTAGCGATTCGACCGCAGTGGATATCTTCGGCTATGCCGTGTCCGTCAGCGGCAATACAATCGTTGTCGGGGCGCCCTATCGAGACCAAGATGGTGGTGTTGAGGACGCCGGCGCAGCCTATATCTTCAGCCGCAACAAGGACGGTAAGGACAACTGGGGTCTCGTGAAGAAGCTGGTGGCAAGTGATGGGCTGGGAAAGGAACTCTTTGGCTATGCGGTGGCAGTCAGTGACGACACGATCGTTGTCGGCGCTGAGATGCTTACCCATGCAGGCGGGAACAAGGCCGGCGCGGCCTACGTCTTCAGCCGCAACGAAGGAGGCGCAGACAACTGGGGCGAGGTCAAGAAGCTGATCCCCAACGATTCCAACCTTCAAGACAGTTTCGGCCGCTCGGTGGCGATCAGCGGTGACACGGCCGTTGTCGGGGCCCAGGGTGCCCAGAACCACAGCGGCGGCCGTATCGGCGCAGCCTATATCTTCAGCCGCAACGAAGGGGGGGCAAACAACTGGGGTCAAGTTGGGAAACTGATCGCCGGCGACGCCGCCCTGGACCGCAGCTTCGGCTGCTCAGTAGCCATTGATGCGCACACGGTCGTGGCTGGGGATTCTGGCGGTGATCAGCGCGGCGTCGATGCGGGCGCAGCCTATATCTTCAGCCGCAACCATGGCGGCATGGACAATTGGGGCCAGGTCAAGATGCTGACGGCGGCTGATGCCGCCGCAAACGATAACTTCGGCTATTCAGTGGCCGTCAATGGGGGAAGGATCCTTGTAGGGGCCACGCTGGGCGGTGACGGTGGTATCCGCAGCGGCGCAGCCTATCTGTTTGGCCGCAACGAAGGGGGGGCAGACAACTGGGGTCAAGTGCAGAAGCTGGCAGATGCGCAAGCCGGGGCGCTCTTCGGCAATGCCCTGGCAATGAGTCACGAAACCGTTGTCGTAGGCGCCCGGCAGGAAAACGAAGGCGCCGTCACTGCCGCCGGCGGCGTCTACATTTATCAATCGTAGCTGAACGCGCCATCTTGCGCTCGCGCGCCCGCGCGCCGGCCGATTTTCCAGATCTTCCAGCGGGGCGCGGCCCTGGCGGACAAAGAAAAAGCCCAGATTTCTTATCTGGGCGCTTTCTCTGCCGCTGATTAACGCTTTGGCTTCGCGGCTGCCGCCGGAAATGACCTGCCGCTAGAAGCGCAGCAGGGCAAGCACCTGCTTCCGCTCCGGGAATCCTGCGCGCGGCGCGGCATAGACCTCGCCTCCATTGCGCAGCGTGTAGACAGCGGTCAGGTTCACCAGCTCGTCATCTCCCGCTTCCTGCTCGGCGTGCACGGTCACCCGGCCTGTGGCCGGTTCAAACACGCCCCACTGCCGCGCATCAAGGGCGATAAGCAGCGTCTCCACGCGCCCCTGGTAAGCCGCTTGCAGCGCCGCCGCCGGATCGGCCGTCGCCAATTCCTTGGCGGCCAGTTCCTGGTAGCGAGAAATGAGCGCGTCCCGTTTCTGCGCAAAGTACGGTTCAACCAGTTCCCAAGCCATGCCTTGCACCTCTGCATCGCTAAGATGCTCATAGTTCCCGGTAAGCGCATTCTCAAACAGTGTGGCGTAGGAATTCGTCTCCCGGTAGATCGGCAGCAGGTAATCAACACCGGCGAGCAGCAGCGGCGCTTCCTCGCCGGCCAGCTGTTCCTCGACACCTTTGCTCAGAATCTGGAAGTAGCGCAGCAGATTTTCCTTATGCTTTTCCTTGGAATCGACGCCGTGGCCATGGTACATCGCCGCTCGCCCGTCCCCTTCATCCCCCGTCTTGCTGTGCCACTGCAGCTGTCTTTCCGGGTCATCCTGGCTCAGGGCCTCGTCCAGACTCTGCGCCGCTGCGCCCAGGTCGACACGCTGAACAGTGTACTGCGTCGCCCACAGCAAACGCACGCTGTCCTGGCCAAGGAGAAGAATGAAAAAGGGTTCTTGAGTCAGCGAAGGCAGCAGCTGCTTGATCTGGAACTGGCCGGCGGCCGTCACATTCATTTCCGGTGCATAGGGCAGTTGATAGGCGCGCGAAAACCCGTCCGCCAGGTAGATCGCCAGGCCGGGTGCGCTGATATCGAGGAAACGGCCGCCGCTGACCAGCTCTGTGGCCGGGGCCACAAAGCGCTCGCTGTCAGGAGGCCCGCCGGCAAGCGCCGCCAATTTTGACTGCGCCTCCTGCACGCAGTTCTTCAAACGGATGCGGTTTTCATCCCGCTTGTCCACTTCCTGCTGCACAGGGAGCATCATGGAAACACGAATCTCCCCTCCTGCCTCGAGCAGCCGCTTGATCTCTGCCACATCTAGATGATTTATGGGGAGTATGTCCATTCATTCCTACCTTTGTAAGACGGGCCGCCCGCGCCGCCGGCCCTCTCTTTTCCCCCTCAGCAAGCGCACAGGCAAGCTGCGGGAGCGCGAGCGCAACAAGCTCCAAGATAGAGCGGCCGGGGCCAACCGGGCCGTCGACTAAATTGCTTCCTATTCAAGCATAGGGGAGGATGGGCCGGGATTCAATAGGCCGCTTCACAAGAGGAGGGTACATCTCTAGGCACATTCCTGCCGGGCAGCCGGAAGCGGGAGCCGTGATCGCGCAGTATACGCAGACGTTGGGGCAAACAGCCGCAAAGAGCGACAGCCACGGGGCGGCGATCATGGTAGAATCAGCGCCTATGAAGATAGATGAGCGCATATTCGGACAAACAACCTCCGCGAAAACCGTCAGCCTCTATACGCTGACCAATGACCAGGGCATGGTGGTCAAGATCAGCGACTACGGGGGCACGATCACGTCCATCTCCGTCCCCGATCGGCAGGGGCAGTTCGCCGACGTCGTCCTCGGCTTCGACGAATTCGCCCCCTACAGCGACCATGGCGCCTATTTCGGCTGCCTCGTCGGCCGTTTCGCCAACCGCATCGCCGGCGGCCGTTTCATCCTTGACGGCCAACCCTACACCCTGGCCGTGAACAACGGCCCCAACCACCTGCACGGCGGCCTGAAAGGCTTCGACAAAGCCATCTGGACGGCGGCCCCCTTCACCGCCCCCGGCGCCGCGGGCCTCACCCTGACCACCTTCAGCCCCGCCGGCGAAGAAGGATATCCCGGCGATCTCACCGTCACCGTCACCTACACCCTGACCAACGAAAACGCCCTGCGCATCGCCTACCAGGCCGCGGCCGCCGCGCCCACCATCCTCAATCTCACCAACCACACCTATTTCAATCTCCTCCCCGGCGGCGACATCCTCGATCACGCGCTGACCCTGCACGCGCCCGCCTTCACGCCCGTGGACGCCGCCCTCATCCCCACCGGCGAGCTGCGCCCCGTCCACGGCACCCCCTTCGATTTCACCAGCCCCACGCCCATCGGCGCGCGCATCCATGACGATGACGAGCAGCTGCGCTTCGCCGGCGGCTATGACCACAATTGGGTGCTCGACAGTCCGGGCGAACTCACCCTCGCCGCCACCGTCCATGAGCCCGCCAACGGCCGTTTCCTAGAGACCTACACCACCCAGCCCGGCGTGCAGTTCTATTCCGGCAACTTCCTCGACGGCGCCCTCACCGGCAAGAACAATACTCGCTACACGAAGCGCAGCGGCTTCTGCCTGGAAACGCAGCACTTCCCCGATTCTCCCAACCAGCCCGCCTTCCCCACCACGCGCCTCAACCCCGGCGAAGAATACGCGCAGACCACCGTCTACCAATTCTCAACACGCTAAACGACAGCCGCTTGCGGATGCCCCTTCACCCCGCCTGCGCCCACCTGCGCCATCCCCCCATCCGCGCCCATCTGCGGTCTCGCCACCCGCACCCAGCCGCGGCCTGCTTTGAATTCTCACCCCCGTTTTAGTACACTAATAGGGAAAGCAATGACGGAAACGAACCAACTCCTCGAATTCAAGGTGCAGGGCATGGACTGCGCCAACTGCGCCAAGTCCATCGAAACGGCCGTCGCCCGCCTTGACGGCGTCAGCAGCGCCGACCTCAACTTCACCACGGAGACGCTGCGCGTCAGCGGCGCGGCGCAAGCGGAGGCGATCTCGGCCATCGTCAGCGGCATGGGCTACACGCTCCTCGATCCCGCCGCCGGCGTCGCCCCGCCGCCCGAGGCGCCGGGGGGCTTCACGGCCTATATGCTCTCCCGCCGCGAGACACGCCTCATCCTCCTCGCCGCCCTGCTCCTCCTGCCGGGCATCCTCTTCAACGAGATCCTGGGCCGCGACCTGCTCTGGGTGGACGTGCTCGCCCTCGTCGCCCTCTTTCTCGCCGGCGTGCCCGTCGCCCGCGACGCCTGGAACGCCCTGCGCTACAGCCGCGAGATTAACATCAATGTGCTCATGACCATCGCCGCCGGCGGCGCGCTGATCATCGGCGCCACCGTGGAAGCGGCCATGGTCATGACCCTCTTCGCCTTCGGCGAGTCGCTGGAAGGGTACACGGCCGGCCGCGCGCGCGACGCCATCCGCGGCCTGATGCAGGTCGCCCCGGACACGGCCACGCGCCTCCAGCGCCCACCCGGCAGCTCTGCCGGCCGGCCCATCCTCATGGAAGTGGACGTCAAAGCGCTGGCCGCCGGCGATCACATCCTCATCCGCCCCGGCGAGCGCATCCCCATGGACGGCCGTATTCGGCAGGGCAGCACGGCCGTTGACCAGGCGGCGATCACGGGCGAGAGCCGCCTCGTGGAAAAAGAGGTGGGCGACGAGGTCTTCGCCGGCAGCATCAACGGCGCGGGCGCGCTGGAGGTGGAAGTCACGCGCCTGGCCGAGGACAACACGATCAGCCGCATGATCAAGCTCGTCGCCGAGGCGCAGGAACGGCAGGCGCCGGCGCAGCGTTTCGTCGACCAATTCGCCCGCTACTACACGCCCGCCGTCGTCATTCTCGCCGTCGCCGTGGCCACCATCCCCCCGCTCTTCTTCGACCAGCCCTTCTGGAACAGCCCCGACGGGACGTTCGGCTGGTTCTATCGCGGGCTGGCCCTGCTCGTCGTCGCCTGCCCCTGCGCGCTCGTGATCAGCACGCCGGTGAGCATCATCAGCGCCATCAGCAGCGCCGCCAAACACGGCGTGCTCATCAAGGGCGGCGTGCATTTGGAGACATTGAGCCGCGTGCGCACCATGGCCTTCGACAAGACGGGCACGCTCACGCGCGGCAAACCGGCCGTGGTCGGCGTGCGCACGGCCGTCTGCGACACGGCCACGAAAACAAAGTGGTCCGAGTGCGGCGAATGTGAAGAGGTGCTGGCCCTCGCCGCCGCCGTAGAAAGCCGCAGCGAGCATCCCCTCGCCGAGGCCGTCCTCGCCGCCACGCGCCATTACGGGCTCAGCGACCGCTACGCCGCCGCCGAAGATGTGGCCGCGCTCACCGGGCGCGGCGTGCGCGGCAGCGTCGACGGGCACAGCGTCGTCATCGGCAGCCACAAATGGTTCGACGCCAACGTCCTGCATTCTCCACAGCAGTGCGACATGGCTCTGCTCGATGAAGCGTGCGGCTACACGCCGCTCATGGTCGGCAGGGACGGCGACTACCTGGGCACGATCACCGTGGCCGACACCCCGCGCGCAGAGAGCGCGGAGGTGGTGCGCGAGCTGGCCGAGCTGGGCATCACGTCCATCGTCATGCTCAGCGGCGACAGCCAGGCCACGGCCGAAAAAGTGGGCGCCGCGATCGGCGTCAACGACGTGCGCGCCGGGCTGCTGCCCGCGCAGAAAGTGGACGTCATCCAAGAGCTGCAGGCGGGGGGCGAATTGGTGGCCATGGTCGGCGACGGCATCAACGACGCCCCGGCGCTGGCCACGGCCGACGTGGGCATCGCCGTCGGCGGCGCGGGCAAACCGTCGCAGGCGATGGAAACGGCCGATATCACGCTCATGGAAGAGGCGCTCAGCCGCCTGCCCTTCGCCGTCAGCCTCAGCCAGGCCACCATGCGCACCATTCGCGTCAACGTCGCCGTGAGCCTGGGCATCAAGTTCATCTTCCTCCTCCTCGTCCTCGCCGGCCTGGGCACGATGTGGATGGCCGTCCTCGCCGACATGGGCACCTCCGTCCTCGTCACCCTCAACGGCATGCGCCTGCTCAACAAAAAACCGGCGGACAGCGGCCAGTAAACACGGGTCCGCGCCCGGTTGTCAGCAGACAGGCGTCCGCCCCCGGTTGTCAGCAAACACGCCGCCGCTCACCGATTACAGAGTACTAATTACTGCCCCCCGCCCCTCGCCCCCGCCCTCGCCCCCGCCCCTCGCTCCTCGCCTCCCGCCCCCCGCTCCCCCCCGCCCCCCGCTCCCCGTTCACCACCTTCTCATACAACCCCAAAAACGTCCCCGCCGGATCGACCCGCTCTTTCACACGGCTGTACGCCTCCCTGTCATAAAGCGACCAGAAAAGCGCCTCGTCAAAGAAGGTGTCCGAATAAAGGCACTTGATCCCGCCCAGGTTCACCAGCTTCGCCTCAATCGCGCGGTTGTAATGGTAATCCTCCATGCCCGCCTCCAGGTCCATTGAGCAGTAGAAGCCGAAATCAACCACGATCTCCGATCCCGGCCGGTAGAGCGGGAAAGTGCCGATCTCGTGCGTCGTCTTCACCGGGCAGTACCAAAGGGGATAGATGCTCAGCGTCTGCGCCAGCCAGGCGTCAAATTCGGCGGCGCGCGCCACGGGGATGGCCGCGTCCTGAATCAAGGCTTCCCGCCGCCCGCCCTCCTGGAAGAGCAGCCGCGCCGCGCCCATCTTGCGCAGCCTGTTCCGCAACTTGCCGATCTTGATCAGGCGGTCGGAGCGCAGCACCATGCCCCCCACGAGGCGCCGGAAGCGCCGGTTCAAGAGCAGCGCGCCGAAGATATTCTGCTGGTCGGTGGCGAAGAAGGCGTCGGGGTCCCAGCGCCAGATGTAGTCCTCAATCGTCAGCCACGTTTCACGGGTCTGTTCGTCGCGCGCGCTGAGGAAGAAAGGGTCGTGCAGCGGGTTGAAAGGGGCCTGATCCGGCGGAGGCGCTTCCACGAATTCGCCGCTGAGGAGGATGAACTGCCGCGGGGAGAAGCTGACACCCTCGAGAAAATCCAGCACCCCCGCCTGCACCCGCTCGGCAAGCGCGGCAAAGAAGTCAGCGCGCTCCGTGAAACGATCATAGACCAGGTGCACATACGGCCGGACGCGATTGAGCCGCAGGCGGCAGCGCAGCACGTAGCCCAGCGAGCCGTAGGAATTGGGCAGCATATAGAAGATATCGGCGTTCTCATGCGGCGAGCAGTGCAGCACGCGCCCTTCGCCGGTGAGCAGGTCGAAATCGGTCACCATCTCATGGATCAGGCCGTAGCGAAAACTCGAGGATTGGCCCCCCAGCCCGGCGATCGCCCCGCCGACCGTGATCGAGCGCATTTCCGGCACCGCCTGCGGCATCAGGCCCAGGGGCAGCGTGGCCGCCACCAGGTCATAGAAGGTCGCCATGCCCTCCACCTCCACCAGGCGCTCGTCCGTGTCCACGCTCAACACCTTGTTGAAGAAGCGCAGATCGAGGTTCGGCCGCACACGGCTGTCCTTCCAGGTGTGCTTGATGTTTTTCACAAGCGCCACCTTCTCGCCCCGGTGCAGCAGCGCCGCGAACTGCCGCCGCGCGGCGGCTTCTTTCAAGGCATAGTCAGCAGGTGGCGCGAGATTGACGTACATGGGCAGGAGCGGCACGGCACGCCGGCCAGGCGGCCGCTGAGCCGCCATCTTGGACAATAGGTCGCTTAAATATGGTACAGGAATACGCCGGCAAAGCAACTGGCAAGCATCTGCGAGGTTCAAGCCGGGCGGCCCCCAAGGCCCACCCCGCCGCCTACATGAGTAAAGTAGCGCGCCGGCCCGCTTTCCCGTATCATCCCCTCCAGTTGCCTCATAGACAACCCTTCGCGCATTTATTATCCCAATTCAATTGTTAACACAATTGCAGAGCTGAGAACGCGACTTGGCTCGCTTGAAGTCAAGGAGTACTTCTCATGAGTTTTGAACCATTTAACCTTGATCCGCGCCTAATGGCCGGCATCAAGTCCGCCGGCTTCGTCAATCCGACGCCCATCCAACAGCAAGCGATGCCCGTCGTTCTCGAAGGGCGTGACGTCATGGGCCTGGCCCAGACAGGCACCGGCAAAACGGCCGCCTTCATGCTGCCCATCCTGCAGCGCCTGACTGAGGGCCAACTGCGCCGGATGCGCGCCCTGATCATCGCCCCCACGCGCGAGCTGGCCGAACAGATTAACCAGGCCACGCGCGACCTGGCCAAGAACACGAAGATCCGCAGCGCCGCCATTTACGGCGGCGTGGGCAAAGGGCCGCAGATCAAGGCTCTGCGCAGCGGCACAGAAATCATCGTCGCCTGCCCCGGCCGCCTGCTCGACCTGACCCGTGAAGGGCATGTCGATTACGACCATATCGAAGTCTTCGTGCTCGACGAGGCGGACCGCCTCTTCGACATGGGCTTTCTGCCCGACATCAAGCGCATCATCAGCAGCTGCCCAAACAGCGGCAGACGCTCTTCTTCTCGGCGACGATGCCCACCTCTATCCGCCGCCTGGCCAATGAAGCAGTTGACACAACCCGGCACACGGTGCAGATCGGCGTTATCGCCCCCGCCAAGACGGTGTCTCACGCCCTCTATCCCGTGCCGCAGACGCAGAAGAAGAATCTGCTGCTGCACATGCTGGAGAGCGACGGCCACCGGCCGCGTTCTCATCTTCACGCGCACCAAGTATCGCGCGCGCAACCTGGCCCGCGATCTGCAGAAGCAAGGGCTATCGCGCCGCCGCGCTGCAGGGCAATATGTCCCAAAACCAGCGCCAGCAGGCGATTGACGGCTTCCGCTGCGGCAAGCTTCGACATCCTCGCCGCCACCGACGTGGCCGCGCGCGGCATCGACGTCGCCGAGATCTCGCACGTGATCAATTTCGACATGCCGGACACGGCCGACGCCTACACGCACCGCATCGGGCGCACCGGGCGCGCCAAGTTGAGCGGCGAAGCGTACACCTTCGCCATTGAAGATGATGAGGCGATGGTCTACCAGATCGAGAACGTCATCGGCTCGCCCATCGAGCGCCGCCGGCTGAACGGCTTCGACTACGGCGTCTTCCAACCGGAACTGCGCCCGGCCAAGAAAACGGTCTACAGCACGCCCAAAGGGCGCCGCTCAAAACGGCGCAGCCCCCGCTACAACAAACGCAGCGGCGCCTAAAGCTTGGCCCCGCGGCACGCCCGCGAAACCATTCGACAACAAAACGGCCGTCTCCAGCGAGACGGCCGTTTTTTGTTGGCCGTTCTCAGTCGAGCGCTTCCAGCGCCGCCGCCGCCCGCGCCTCGCGCTTGTCCATCCACCAGAAGCCGGCCGCGCTGGCCAGCCCCAACAGCCCGCCGCCGATCCAGATCGCCTTCGGCCCGATGCGGTCATTCAACCCCCCACCGAGCAGAGGCGCGGCGCTGCCCGCCGCCCCCTGGGACAGAGAATAGACGCCCATATAGCGGCCGCGCTGGTCGGCGGGCGCGGCGTCGGCCACGAAGCTGACGGCCGTCGGCGCGATGATCAACTCGCCGATCGTCACCACCACGTAGCTCAGCCAGAACCCCCAGAAGCCGCTGCCCAGGGCGATACTGCCCACGCCCAGGGCATAGATGAAGGCGCCGGCCGTCATCACCGGCAGCGCCGCGTAGCGGCTGGTCACGCGTGTCACGCTGACCTGAAAGAGGACGACCATCAACGCGTTCGTGGCCTGGATCAGGCCGTACTGGCTTTCCGGCAGGCTGTAATTCTGCTTGGCATAGACGCCGAGCAGTACCCACAGGAGCACGGAGCACATCTCGAAGAGGGTGAAGAAGAGGATGAAGCGCATGAACCGCTGGTCGCGCAGCAGCTCCCCATAGCCGCCCCAGGGCAGGCGCGCGGGGATGGGGGCGGAAACGGGCGTGTCCCCCGTTTCCGGCTTCGTCTCCTGGGCGAAGAGGGCGATGGCCAGCGCGTAGAGCATCAGCCCCACGGCGGCGGCCGTAAAGCCGATCTCATAGGAGTAGGCGACCACGAAGCCGCCCAGCGCCGGGCCGATGGCGATGCCCAGGTTTTGCCACAGCCGCATCTGCGCGTACGCTTCCGGCCGCCGCTGCGGTTCCACGAGGTCGCTGATCATGGCGTTGGTGGCCACGCGGAAGAAAGCGGGAAAGAAGCCGCGCATGGCCATGAGCAGGGCGAACATCCAATAGGCGGAGGCGTAGCCAAAGAGGAAGTAGGTGATGCCGTTGCCCGCCAGGCTGAGCACCATCAAGCGCTTGCGCCCCAGGCGGTCCACCGCCGGCCCGGCGAGAAAAGAGGCGGCCAGCGTCACTACCCCGTTCAGCGAGATCAGCGCCGCCACTTCCGTGAGCGAGATATGCAGCTGTTCGCTGACGTAAATCGTCAGAAACGGCCAGACCATGCTCGTGCCGATCATGCTCAAAAAAAGGCCGATCATGATCAGCCAGAACTGGCGCGGATACCCCCGCCAGCCGTCGAAGTAACGTTGTATGGGTGTCACGCTTGGTCACTCGTCAATTGTCAGTAAACAGTTATCAGTAAACAGTGCACAGTGCCTGCTCATGAACAGCTCCCAATTCAGGATTCCCAATGCGCTCCCAGTTTACCCCCATCTTTGAGCGCGCCAGCTCCCCGTTTTCCGTCTTGCGATCCCGGCTCTTCTTCTTGCCCCATCCCCCCTTTCCCCCTATCATTCCGTGTCTATTGAGAACTGCGCATGATGAACTACACCTGGCTCCTCTTCGATGCCGACGGCACCCTTTTTGACTACGATGCCGCCGAAAGCAAAGCGTTGGCCGCCGCTTTCGCCGAGGCGGGATTCCCCTACAGCGCGCACAGCGTGGCCACCTACCGCGCGATCAACGATCGGGCCTGGGCCGCCTTTGAACGGGGGGAACTCACGCAGCCGCAGCTGCATCTGCTGCGCTTTCAACAGACGCTGGCGGCACTGGGCCTGCAGGCGGACGCCAAGACCTTTGCGGACAGCTACCTGACGCACCTCAGCCGGGCGGCGGACCTTATCGAGGGCGCGTTGGACGTGGTGCGGCATCTGGCGGGGAAGCACGCGCTCTACCTGATCACCAACGGCATCCCGCGCGTGCAGCACGGCCGTCTTGCCCGCTCCCCCCTCGGGCCTTACTTCCAGGGCATGGTCATTTCCGGCGAAGTGGGCAGCGCCAAGCCGCACGCCCCCATTTTCGACGCCGCCTTCGAAGGTATGGGCAGCCCCGCGAAAGAAGAGGTGCTCATCATCGGCGACAGCCTCAGCTCCGACATCCGCGGCGGCGTCCGCTACGGCATCGACACCTGCTGGTACAACCCCGGCGGCCGTCCCGCCCCCCAGGATTTGCCCATAACTTATACGATTCAATCGCTCGACGAATTAGCCAATCTGTAGCATGCCTTCGACGGAGAAGCGGCGCGCGATGGGACGCTTCATTCAAAGGACACAAGCATGAACGAAAATCTCACCGAAGCCTCCCAACTAATGTCCGGCAGGCTCCTGCTGGAACTGGGCGACAAGGTCGACCTCATCCTGCGCTTCGGCTCCTCTCTCTGCAGAATCGCACAAATACTCCGACTTCGACATCTGCTTCGTGCCCGCCGGCGAAGCGCTCTGGCACAATATCACCCTGCTCTTTGACGGCACGCTGATCGATCTCTTCGCCATTCACTGGTCACAGCTGGAACAAATGGCCGCCTTTGAAAGCGTGAACTGCACGCTGCTGGAAAATAGCGAAATCCTCTACCAGCGCACGGATGGGGCGGGCCGGCGCTTCGCAGCCTTGCGGCAGCGCATGCACGCCCTCCAGGAGCCGCAGGCGCGTGCGGAAATGCTCGGCAAGGCGCAGAGGATCTTTCAAACGGCCGCCTACCAGCTCTATCTCCTGCGCCGGCAGGTGCCGGGGGAGCGGAAGCTGGCGGCGATGCACCACGCCCAAAGCATCCTCAAGATCATGCTGCACACCCTGGCCGTGACCAACCAGGCCTGCATCGACACGCGCAAACGGGCCCAGATCCTCGCTTTGCCCAAGCTTCCGCCCAATTTCAGCCGCTCTCTGGACGCAGTCATGATCGAGACCGATCCGCAAACACTGCTGCAGGAGAGTGAACGGCTGATGGACGACGTGCGCCGGCTGCTGCTCGCCGAACAGCAGATCGTCCAGCGCAGCAAGCCCTCCCCTGCCGCCGTCCTGGAGGACACCTACCCTGAATTCTTCAACGACATCCAACACATCATGCTCGCCGCTGAGCGGGAGGATGCTTTCACCTTCAATCTGATGAGCACCTACCATGAAGTGATGATCCACCTCGCCTGGGCGCGCACGGGCGTCGCCTATTCCGACTTCAACAGCTTCGCCGAGTATGAGCAGGACCTTGCGGCCCTCAGCTTTCCCGCCCTGCTGCCCGCGATCGAGGCCGGCGACTATGCGGCGCTGCACACCCTATGCCTGCGCTTCGACGCCAGCCTGCGCGCCTACCTCGAGGAACAAGGCGTGCCGCTCAATGAGTTCGCCGGGCTCGCCGAACTGCGCCGCTACCTGGACGGCCGTCCCGGACCAAGGCAAGGAGCGCCCCTGGCGGGCGCCGATTGATTGGACGTTACAAAGCTGATTGAACCCATCCGTCTACGCAGCCGAGGACCCACCGCCATGACCCAAACCCTCCAAGAAACCATGTTCGCCCAACTCGCCGGCAAAGACCTGTTCGCACAGGCCGCCGCCTACGCCTACGCCTATATCGACGAGGTCAACGAGCGCCCCGTCGCACCCACGCCGCAGGCGCTGCGCGACCTGGCCCTCTTTGACGAAGGGCTGCCGCAGAGCCCGCAGCCGGCAGACGCGATCCTGGAACAGCTCCACGCCTACGGCTCGCCGGCCACCTCCGCCCAGCTGGGCGGCCGCTATTTCGGCTTCGTCAACGGCAGCGCGCTGCCCGCCGCCCTGGCTGCGCGCTGGCTGGCCGATGTCTGGGATCAGAACGCCGCCATGCACCTATCGTCGCCCATCGCGGCCAAACTGGAACAGATCTGCGAAGCATGGTTGGTCGATCTACTTAACCTGCCGCCTACCACGGCCGCGGGCCTGGTCAGCGGCACCTCCACGGCGACGATGTGCGGGCTGGCCGCCGGGCGCAACTGGCTTCTGCAAAAACAGGGTTGGGACGCCAACAGCGATGGGCTTTTCGGCGCGCCGCCCCTACGCGTCGTCATCAGCGAAGCGGCCCATGCCAGCGTGTTCAAGGGGCTGGCCCTGCTCGGCCTTGGCCGGAAGCGCGTCGAACTTGCTCCCGCGGACAGCCAGGGGCGCATCGATGCCCGCCGGCTGCCGCCGCTGGACGGCCGTACGCTGCTCCTCTTGCAGGCCGGCAACGTCAATACGGGCGCCTTTGATGATTTCAGCACCCTCTGCCGCCGCGCAAACGAGGCCGGCGCCTGGATCCATATCGACGGCGCTTTCGGGCTGTGGGCTGCCGCCTCACCCACCTATGGCCACTTGACCCAGGGGATGGAAACGGCACACTCCTGGTCTGTCGACGCCCACAAGACCTTGAATACCCCGTACGACTGCGGCATCATCCTCTGCAAAGAGCGCGAGGCCCTCGCCGCCGCGATGCAGGCCAGCGGCAGCTACCTACACTACAGCGCCCAGCGCGACAATATGCGCTACACCCCGGAGATGTCGCGCCGCGCGCGCGGCGTGGAGCTGTGGGCGGCGCTCAAGTTCTTGGGCCGCGACGGGGTCGCCGAACTGGTAGACGCCCTCTGCGCCCGCGCCGCCCAGTTCGCCGCGCTGCTGCGCGCCAACGGCTTTCAGGTGCGCAACGACGTTGTCTTCAACCAGGTGCTCGTCGCCGCGGAAACGCCGCCGGAAACGGAGGCGCTGCTGGCGGCCGTGCAGGCATCCGGCGAATGCTGGTGCGGCGGCACCTCCTGGCAGGGCGCGCCCGCCATCCGCCTCAGCGTTTGCTCCTGGGCCACCACCCCCGCCGACATCGAACGCGCGCTGCAAGCCTTCATCAAGGCGCGCGACAGCCTGCGCTGAGCTGAAACGCCCCGCCAGGCGGCAGGAGTTCCGCCGCCCATGGCGTGGGAAGAGGCTTCCAATGCCCGCGCCGCTTATGGTATAATAGTTAATAATTAGCGGACTGTAACTGGCTTGACGCCAAAGGGGGTAGTCATGGATTTTACGTCCAAAAGCACAGCTGCATTGGTGTCCCTGTTTGCCGCGCTCCCGGTTACCATCCTGATCACGCTCGCCATTTGGCAGCTGCTAATCGCTGCCAATGGTGGGGCCGCTCTGCAGGGGAGCCAAGTAGCGCAGGCGCTGTTCGCCGGATTCGCTTTCGGCGCAGCCGTTTTTACCTTTCTGTTCGCAACCTTCAATCGGGAAGCATAGCGCGGCGGCAGGTTGGCGGCAGGCAATCAGGAGTCTGCCGCCAACTTGCCCAACCCAATCGCTTGCCATATCCCCAGCGCAATAGTAGTATAGCAATAGCCTGATATCATATTAATTATTGTACTTCGCTGTTTGCTGGGCGCTTGTCCAGGTAAACGGCGCCTATGTGAGACCACCGGCAAGGGTTCCGCCCACTTCTCATCCCAATCACAGCGTCAGGTAAAACAGCGCAGCCTTTGCCGGCTTTGCGCCCTGCTGTCCAGCCAATCAGTTTCAAGTCCAAAGGAGACAAACCGAGTGAGCAACCAGAAACGTGTCATCAAGAAACGTGATCATGAGCCGTCTAACCGGAACCCAGAAGCGGGTTCGCATCAACTTCCCCCCCCTGCCGCACAAAGTCCGGCAGCAGGATCGACCAGGCCGCGCGGCCGCCGGCTGCGCACCTTTCTCGGGCTGCTGCTCGTCATGCTGGCCCTGGCCGGTCTGACACAGATCAGCACGGCCGAGATGCCCGAACGCCCGCAAGCGGAGATTCAGCAGCTGCTCCCCAGCGCGGCCGGCGCGCTGCCCTGGGAGCGTTCGTTGTTCGCGCCGCAGTCCTCCGCGAATTCACCGCAGGCCGCCGACGCGATCAGCCAGAAAGCGACCCTGATCATGGACGGGGACAAGCGCATCCTCTCCGCCGTGATTGACCAGGCGGCCGGCTTCGCCTACTTCGGCACCGACACCACCCCGGGCACGATCATCAAGGTGCGCCTCTCGGACTTCACCCGTGTCAGCGCCATCACGCTGCAAGATGGGGAAGACAAGCTGAGTTCGGCCGTCATTGACCCGGCCGGCGGCTTCGCCTATTTCGGCACGAATACCTCGCCCGGCATCGTCGTTAAGGTGCGCCTTGCCGACTTCAAACGCGTCGGCGCGCTGTCGCTGCCCGCGCAGGGCGGGGACGTGGCCCTGAACAAGCTCACCTCGGCCGTGATTGATACGGGCAACGGCTTCGCCTACTTCGGCACCGACACCAGCTCCGCCCTCATCGGCAAGATAAGCCTCGCTGATTTCAGCCGCGTGGCCCAGCTGCCCCTAAATTCCGGGGAAGACAATCTCAGCACCGCCGTGATTGACACGAGCAAAGGCTACGCCTACTTCGGTACGCGCACCAGCCCCGCCAAGGTCGTCAAGATTAAGCTTTCCGATTTCACACGCAGCGGCGCGGTTACCTTGAGTGACGGATCCGGAGCCGACCAGATCGAGAAGAATCTTTCCGCCTCCGTGATCGACATGGCCAGAGAAGAGGCATACTTCACAACGGACAGCTCCTCCGGTCTCGTCGTGCGCATGGACATCAGAGAAGGCAGTTTCCAGCGCATCGGCGTGCGCAACACGGGCACGGACAAGATCTTGTCCGCCGTGATCGACACCGACAACAGCAAGATCTACTTCGCCACGCGTCCCGACTCCGGGTCGGCCGAAATCGGCAAGCTCGACATCCAGAATTTCGATACAGCCCCTGTCCAGGTCGTCAACACGGGGTCAAGCAGCAGCCTCTGGGGCGCCGTGATCGACACCAACAATGATTTCGCCTACTTCGGCGCCTATGAAGACCCGGCGAAAGTGTTCAAAATCAACGTCAGCACGGCCGACTTCGCCCTGGCCGGCGCGCTCACGCTGGACTCCACGGCGCGCAATTTCTGGGCCGCCGTGATCGACCAGGACGCGGGATTCGCCTACTTCGGCAGCTACGAACAGCCCGCCAGAGTGGCCAAAGTGCGTCTCTCCGACTTCAGCCGCGTTTCCACCCTGCGGCTGGACAATACGGACGTGGGTATCCTCTCCGGCGTGATCGATACGGACCGCGGCTTCGCCTACTTCGGCACGAATACGAGCCCGGCCAAGGTCGTCAAGGTGCGCCTGGCGGACTTCACGCGCGTTGGCGCCGTGACGCTGCAATCGGGCGAATCAAGACTCACCTCCGCCGTGATTGACATGGCCAACGGCTTCGCCTACTTCGGCACCGATACAAGCCCCGGCATTGTGGTCAAGATAGACCTGCAGGCGGCCGACTTCGCCGCCGACGGCCGTGTGGGCGCGGTCACGCTGGAAGACGGAGGGATCGGCCAGGATGGCGAGGACAGGCTGAGGTCGGCCGTGATCGACACGACCAACAACTTCGCCTACTTCGGCACCTACACCGGCCCCGGCAAGGTCGTGAAGATGAATGTCGATCCCAACAACTTCGCGCGCACGGCCGTCGCCAACCTCTCCACGGGCGAGGACAAGCTGACCTCAGCCGTGATTGACGCCGCCCAAGGCTACGCCTACTTCGGCACGAATACCAATCCCGGCCGCGTCGTGGAAATCGACATCAATCCCAACAACTCCTTTTCCAGGAAAAGCACGGCGACGACGACCGTCAACCGCCTCTCCTCGGCCGTCATCGACACCGACAGCGGCATGGCCTACTTCGGCTCGCAGGAAGCATCGGGCAAGGTTTCCGAGGTGGCCCTCAGCCCCTTGGCCCAGCAGTCCGCGATTACGCTGCAGATCAGCGAGAACTATCTCACCTCCGCCGTCATCGACACCGCCAGAGGGTGCGCCTATTTCGGCGCGGGCGACAGCGAAGCGGGTAACTTCGGCAGCAACTACAACCCGCCCGGCCTTTCCAACCGCGTCATGAAGATCCAGACCGGCGCCTGCAAGGACGGCACGACGACGACACTGACGTCCGCGCCCAATCCCTCCAACGCGAATGAAAATGTCCTCTTCACGGCCGAGGTCAGCGCCACCACGGGCACACCCTCCGGCCAGGTCGTCTTCACGGAAAACGGCAGCACGCTGGCCACCAGCCCGCTCAACAACGGCGTGGCCACGTTTAACAAGAGTGACCTGAGCCCTGGTCCGCACACGATCGTGGCCACCTACAGCGGTGACGGGGCCTTTGACGCCAGTTCGGCGGAGCACACGCATACGGTCATCGACAACCGCACGGCCACGACGACGACGCTGGAATCGACACCCAACCCCTCCACGGTGAATGAGCAGGTGACCTTCACCGCGCGCGTCAACACGGCGGCGGGTTCGCCTTCGGGCAGCGTCGCTTTCAGCGAAGGGGGCACCACCCTGGGCACGAGCACGCTCAACAACGGCGTGGCCACCTTCCTCACCAATTCCCTGAGTGTCGGGGACCATGCCATCGTCGCCAAGTACAGCGGCGACGCCACCTATGCTCCCAGCAACTCGATCGCCATCAACCAGACGGTTAAGGCGGGCGGCGGCGGAGGCGGCGGCAGCGAGATCTTCTTGCCCATCGTCCTCGCTCCCTAGCTGTTCATGAAGCAAGAGGGCCTGGTTCCCCAAAAGAACCAGGCCCTCTTCACCTAGAGAATGCAGGGGAGTGCCGCACAGCCGGCGCTCCCCTGCATCTCCTTCCCCAGCTGGCAGCGGTCAAAGGCTTGCAGTTTTCCGGTTCACCGCTCGCTGCTCACTGCTCACCGCTCTCACTCCCCTTCACATGCGTATCAAAGAATTCCAGCGAGCGATTCATCGCCGTCCAAAAGCTGATCGCCAGATTGTGGTTGTCGCCCTCGTACAGGTACAGTTCGCCGGGCACGCCGGCCGCCGCCATTTCCGCGGCCAGAATCTCTGAGAACTCGTGGGGCACCGTGCTGTCGCCTGTGCCGTGATGCAGCTGGATAGGGCCGGAAAGATCGGCCAGGTAGCTGTTCGACGACATCGCCGCCCAGAAATCAGGGTTCTCTTCCGGCGAGCCGTAGGGTTCGTACCAGGAGCGGCGCCGGCGCTCCTCGCGCGTCGGGTCCGGGGTCGGCGTATGGCCGTTCTCGTCCTGCCGCCGCCAGCGCGTGAACATGTCCGGATAAGAAACGACCACGCCGCCCCAAATCACGCCCGCCTTGATTTCATCTGACACGACCATCGCGCGCAAGGTGATGAAGCCGCCCATGGAATGGCCCCACATGCCGATGCGATCGCCATCCGCGTCCTCGTAATTCTGGACGCTGGCCAGGGCCACGAGCACGTCGGCCGTGTAACCCGGCGAGCGGTAGGCCACGATCGGCTCGCCCTCCGATTCGCCATGTCCGCGGTAATCAGAGCGCAGCACGATATAGCCGCTGCGGGCGATAGCGTCCACGTAGTCGAGATAACGCTCCGTCGTGCGGTACTCTGCGGGCTCGATCCAGCCGTGGTTAAAGAGAATCACCGGCCAGCCGTTCTCCGGCGTCTCGCCCCAAGGCACGGTAAACAGGGCGTAAATTGTATGGCCCTCCGACTCGTAAGAAACGACATAACGGTCGTAGTTGGCGCCCGGCTCCAGGGTGCGCTCGAAGACAAGCTCGCTGCCCGGATACGCCTGCGCGCGCATCACGGGAATCATCAGCGGGTGCAGCGGCGTGGGCGTAGCCGTGGGCGTCGGACTGGGCGTGATCGACGGCGTAGATGTCGGCGTGGGTGTGGCGCTGGGCGCAGGCGTTGTCGTGGGCGTGGGGCTGTCCGTCGCCGGCGCAGGCGTTGGCGCGTCCGTGGCCGCGGCCGCGACAGCGATTTTCTCCACGGGCTCGTCCACCGGCGAGACGGCCGATCGCCCATCCACAGATCCACCCTGTGCACAGCCCGCCAACATAAGCAGCAGAAAAACAGTCGCCGCGAACACCGCTCGTCTCTCCATGTGCCGATCATACCAAAAATTGCCGCCGCGCACGCAAATCCTGGATTGCCCTCATCTCGATTTGACAAATCAAACAGGCGGTGTTATTTTACCTATGAGTTAATTAACCAATCAGTTAATTAAAGCCGAGACGTATGAACGAAGATGAAAACTGCCTAAGCAGGACCTTTGCCGCCCTGGCCAACGAAACACGGCGCGCGATGCTGGCTCGCCTGGCAAGTGGCCCGGCGACCGTCAACGAACTCGCCGCACCATTCGACCTCAGCCTGCCCGCCATCTCCAAGCACATCAAAGTCTTGGAGCGCGCCGGTCTGATCACCCAGGGGCAGAAGGCACAGTACCGGCCGTGCACGCTGGAGACCGCACCCCTGGATGCAGCGAACCAGTGGACGGAAGAACTCCGCCACGTCTGGGAGGCGCGGTTTCAACGGCTTGACGACTATATCAACCAGCTAAATCAACAGGAGAAAAACAATGAATGACCTCTCAGCACAAGACGCCGTGGTTGTCGAACGCACCTTCGCCGCTCCCCGGGCGCGCATCTGGCAGATGTGGACCGAGCCGCAGCACTTTCAACGCTGGTACGGCCCGCAGGGATTCAGCGTGCCCACGACGGAGATGGATCTACGCCCTGGCGGCCGGCGCCTCGTCTGCATGCGCTCTCCCGACGGCAGTATGCAGATGTGGACCGTGGGCCAGTTCAAGGAGGTCACGCCCACCAGCCGCCTCGTCTACACAGAAAGTCCCGCTGATGAAGCGGGCAATCTCGTCTCCCCGGAGGCCATGGGCATGCCCGCAGGGTACCCACAGACGACGGAGGTCACCGTCCTGCTGGAAGATCTAGGCGAAGGGACGCGGATGGTTATGACCCACGCCGGCGTGCCCGCCGATTCCGGCGCAGGCGGCGGCTGGGAACAAGCCTTCGATAAACTGGCGGCGTATCTCCAGGAGGAGTCCGCCCCCTACTCATAATCCACGACCCCCGCGTCCCGCCAGGCGCGCACGTAGATATTCGAATTGTGCGTCCCTTCTTCGTACCAGGCGACGTAGACGGTGCCGTCGGGGGCCGTGGTGATCGCCGGCCTGTTGGAGGCGGTCTGCGTCTTACTGATGCCGCCCGCGCTGGCGGAACCCCCCATCTCCACCCACGCCTCGCCGTCCCACTCTTTCACATATATCTGCGATTCGGCGTCGTCGATCACCTCCGTCCAGGCGAGCAGCGGAAAGCCGACGGTTGAAAAGCCGAGGTCCTGGTGCTCCGCATCCCCCGGCGTATCGCTGGCGCCGCCGCCGGAAGCGGACCCGCTGCCCAGAGGCTGCCACTGCGCGCCATCCCAGGCGGTGATATAGATCTCAAAATTGGGGCCCGTGTTCTCGCGCCAGGCGAGATAGGTACGGCCGTCGGGCGCCGTCATCAGGCGTGGTTTGCCGGAGAATTTCTGTGAATTGGAAATGCCCCCCTTCTGCGACTGGCCCATAAACTCCCAGGAGATGCCGTTCCAATGCTGGGCCACGATCTGCCAGGCGCCGCCGCTGTCGTCGCGCCAGGCGACCTGCAAGTTGTCATCGGCCGGGGCGCTGACCGTGCAGCCGCGTGAGTCCCCCTCATTGCCGCTGATCCCGCCGCCGCCCGCCGATCCGGCGCTGATTTCCCACCACTCCCCGCCGGCAAAGCGCAGCACATAGACCTCCGCATTTCCCGCCAATTCTTCCGTCCAGCAGACGTACAGCGTGCCCGAATCGCTGATGTCGATCTGCGGCGTCACCGAAGGGGTCAAAGATTTGCTGATGCCGCCGCCGGAAGCGGCCCCTTCGCCGGCGGGCTGCCAGGCGCTGCCGTCATAATAGGCGGCGTAAATCTCGCTGTTGCCGGCGCTGTCGTCTTCCCAAACCAGGAAGGGCACGCCCTCGGCCGTGATCGCCACATCCACGCGCTCAGACTGGCCGCGGTTGCGGCTGACGCCGCCGCCGCTGTCGCTGCCGGCCACGCCCTGCCACGCCGCGCCGTCCCAGCGGCTGAGATAGATCTCGCTGTTGCCGATTTTGTCATCATGCCAGCTCAGCCACACGGTGCCGTCCGGGGCGGCGGCGATGCTCGGCGACACGGAGTAACTGCTCGACTGGCTGACGCCGCCCCCCCGCGCGGAGCCCGCGCCCACCTCTTTCCAGGGGCCGCTGTCCACGACGGCCGTCGCTGTGGGCGCCGCCTGATCCGCGGCGGCGGCGGCGCTCGTCTCCGCGCCCGCCGTAGGGCTGGGCAAAGGAACGGCCGTCGCTGCCGCCCGCGTCGCCACGGGCACAATCACCTCCTCCGCGCCCGGCGCGCAGCCGTTGAGCAAGAAAAGAACCAGCAGAACAATCCCCAGGAATACAGCTTTCCTACGCATGCGCCCATCATAGCAGAACTACAATCGGCTGTCAGCGCTTAGCAGTTAGCTTCTCAGCTTCTCACTGGGCGGAAAGCAGGATGCAGTGGGCAGTGGTCAGTGAGCAGTGGTCAGTGAGCAGTGAGCAGTGAGCAGTGGCTATACTTTTCACCGTTCCCTGCCAACCGTTTCCATTGACAGCTTCCTCCCCTGCGACTATCCTAGACACCAATTACTGGCGATAACAAGAATCGACAACGGAGGAACAACATGTGCTGTCTACTCGCCACACTGCTCTTAATCGGCCCGCGCGCGGGCATCCTCGTCTGGTGGCTGGTTGACACCGACCGCTGGCTGGCCGCCTTCCAGGGCTGGCTCATCCCCCTGCTGGGCTTCATCTTCGCCCCCTGGACCACCCTGGGCTACGTGCTCGTCTTTCCCGTCGCCGGCGTTTTCGACTACGTCATCCTCGGCCTGGCCATCCTGCTCGACCTCAGCTCCTGGTTCGGCGGCTTTCGCAACCGCCGCTCGGTGCCCTACTACAACCGTTAGCACCTCAGCGGGCAGTGGCCAGCGGTCAGTGGGCCGTGCGCCTGTTGGCTGTTTGCTGTTCACTAACTTTTTCCTGCTCACTGCCCGCACCCTCGCATGGCCAGCGGCACCCTCTTCGACATCAAGCGCTTCTCCATCCACGATGGTCCGGGCATTCGCACGACCGTCTTTCTGAAGGGGTGTTCGCTGCGCTGCGCCTGGTGCCACAACCCGGAGAGCCAGCGGCCGGAGCCGCAAATCATGCTCCGCCCGTCGCGCTGCATTCAATGCGGCGCCTGCGTCGCCGAATGCCCGCAGGGCGCGATCAGCTGGAATGAGCGCCTGCCGCCGGACAACGGCGGGCCGCTGACCGACCGCCGGCTGTGCATCGCCTGCGGCGTCTGCACCGCCTACTGCGCCGGGGAAGCGCGCGAGGTGAGCGGGCGCGCGGTCAGCGCCGGCGACCTGCTGGCCGAGATCGCGCGCGACCTGCCCTTCTTCGACGAGTCGGGCGGCGGCGTCACCTTCTCCGGCGGCGAACCGCTCATGCAGCCCCGCTTTCTCTACGAGCTGCTGCGCGGCTGCCGTGCGCTGGAGCTGCACACGGCCGTCGACACCTGCGGCGCCGCGCCCTGGGCCGCCTATGAGTTGGTACGCCCCTTCGTCGACCTCTTCCTCTACGACATCAAGCTGCTGGACAGCGAGCGCCACCGCGCGGCCACGGGCGCGGGAAACGGCCGTATTCTAGACAACCTGCGCCGCCTCGCCGCCCACGGCCACGCCATCCAGCTGCGCCTGGCCGTGATCCCCGGCGTCAACGACGACGAAGCCAATCTGCGCGCCACGGCCGAGTTCGCCGCCGCCCTGCCCACTGTGCGCGGCATCACGCTGCTGCCCTTCCACAACAGCGCCCGTGAGAAATACCGCGGCCTGGGCCGCCCCTACCTCATGGACGGCGTCACCCCGCCCGGCGAAACGCGCATGGCCGAAATCGGCCGTTTGCTGGCCGCCTACGGCCTGCAGATCAGTTAACGCGCCGCCCCGGCCGCCACGTCTGGGCCGTACGCCCCTGGGCCGGCGGCAGCCCGATGAAGCCTGTTCCCCCAGTCAAAAGATGTCCATGACGCCTGCTTCAGCGGCGCAGTTTGCTGGGATGGACGGCCGTTTGCAAGAAGGGGCGCGGTCAGTTTTCAGTTTCCATGGTTTTTCGATTCCGGGCTCAGAAACGGCCGTTTCATGCTATACTATGAAGAATAGGGGACGCCAACAGTTGTGCCCGGTTCGAGCGGTGAGAGCCGGAGGGGCCAATTCATCACCAACTCAATACAAAAATGAATAGGCGCCTGAGAATTTCTTGCTGCCGCGGACGGGCAAGGGAGAGCCTGTCGTGAAGAGCCACATATCGTTTCTAGTCCTACTTTCGCTGCTGCTCGTGTTCTCACTTAGCCAACCCTCAACCGCCCAGGAGAAGACCCCCGTGAGGCCGCCGGACACGGTGGTCGGCCGCATCTTCTTCGATCCCGCCCCAGACCAGGAATGGGCGCCCTATGAACTACTAACCGGCGAACAAACGGCCGTATTCGCGCCCAACGCGCCTATGACAACCGCTTCGAAGGCCGGGCAGAGCGGCTACGTGCAGATGGACACCCTGATCGTTATCTATCCGCATACCGCTGCCGGTTCACTCAGCGCCTCGCAGGTGCAGGAAACGCAGGAGCAAGTCAAACGCGCACGCGACTTCTACTGGCGCAGCTCGCACTTCAAACTCTATCTCGATCTCACCTTCCTCGTCATCGAGGAGCACGTCGACGCGTCCGAATTCAAGAGCGCTTGGACATGCGGCTGGCTTTGGCCCAATGACCATTATGATGGAGATGGCGAGTCGCCCGACGCAGATCTCGCCGCCCGAGGCATCAAAGCGGGTGACTATGACAGCATCAACCTACTCTGGGCGCATAACGGCGGCACCATTTCCAAGTGCGCCGGCGGGCTGACCTGGCCGAACGGCTGGTCGTGGTCTACGGCGGGAGAGACGATGATTACGACCAATGCCCTCTCAACGCTGGGCGAAACCGTCTGGAATCCTTTCCACCACGAATTTCAGCACAGCATCGACGGCGCTTTCGCCCTCAACGGAGTAGATGCTTACTTTCACGCCGACTATCCCTGGGCCGAGCCCTTGCGCTTTGGCGACAACTGGCATTTCCACGCCGTGCAAATGCGCCATTGGCCGGTCGACGACTGGTTCAGCATCATCGGCAGGTGGGGCGCTTTCCGCGAAGTGCCAGATGCGGACGAAGACGGCCTCCCCGACAGCGGCCCGCTGCCCCTCACCGAAGAACTCTTCGGCAGTTCCCCCGCGCTTGTCGACAGTGATGGGGACGGCCTCACCGATCTGCAGGAAGCGATGGCCGGCATGTTCCGCGGTGCCGACCCGCTTCATGGAAACAGCGACGCGGACGGCTGGCCCGATGCCGAAGACGAGACCCCCCTCTACCCGCTGGACGGCGGCATTGTGCGCAAACTGCAGGACTTGAACGGCGAACCAGGAGGGTGGACGCTGCTCACCGATCATCTGGCGCATGAGCAGGGTGATTTCGAAGCTGCTGTTTACGCCAACTGGCACCAAGATTTCGTTTACCTAATGATCACCACCAACCAATCGGCGGAGGTCATGATAGAAATGGATGCCTTAAACGACGGCTTCTGGCACGGCCGTGACAATTACCAGATACACCTTCGCCCTCTCAGCGATCCGCTCGCCTGGGCTGCCGTACAAGACTGCAGCGCACGTCAGACAGATCTGGAACGACGCTGTCGCTTCGATGATGAAGGGAAGTACGCCTTCGCTCGCCTGATCGATCCCGCGCAAATCGGCCGTGAGTATGGACTCCAGGATGGCAAGCATGTCTTCCAGCTGGCCATTCCCAGCAGCACGGAGACGGGTCTCAGCCCGCGCTTCGGGCGCGAAATCGGGCTCGCTTTCTCGTATGAGAATATCGATCACGTCTGGGGACACCGCGCCTGGACGTTTGAAGAGAATGATCTCGTCTCCTTGCCGCTCATAACCTCGGACGCCATGGCCGCAACAGGACAGATCGTGGGGCAATATCTCTGTGACGAACCAGCGACACCCCTTGCAGCCTCCATTACCTTCGCCGGCAGCAAAGGCCAGAGCTATGCCACAGAAAGCAGCGAGGCAGGAGAGTATGACATATGGCTCAGAACGTCCGAAAATCCGTATACAATGACGGTCACACGTGAAGGATTCCAGACGGCTGTGTTCGAGAACATGATCGTCCCTGTCGGCGAGCCTCTGCGGCAGGATGCACTCCTGCACAGAATAGCCCCCTGCGTCCGCTTCGAGCCACACGATCCAACTGTCACTGTGAGGGCGGGAACGGTGATCACCGCTCCGCTGACCGTTCGCAACCGCGGCCTGCAAGCATCGCCGTTCTATCTCGAATACGGCTACTACGGCAGCGGCTACACGGATTGGCTGACCCTATCGCTGGAGGAAGGCCGCCTGGAACCTGGCGCGAGCGCGACAGCGACCATGCACTTTGACGCCGCTTCCGCTGGCGCCGCGCCCGGCGTTTACCGGGTCTGGCTGACACTGCACACGACGAGTGTTACCGAAGAGGATACGCTGGAACTGAACATGCACATCGTTGACTACGGGCTGGTAGTAACGCCGCTGGAGAGCCGGGCCGGCGGTCCGGCGGGAAGCGCTTTAACGCACACGGTACAAATCCATAACACAGGAACGACGACGGATACATTTGACATCGCGCTGCAGAGCGCCTGGCCGGCCGTCCTCTCTGCCGACTCGCTCACTCTGGTGGCCGGCGAATCGCAGGACCTGGCGCTGGCAGTGACCATTCCGCCGGGCGCAGCGCCGCAGAGTGAAGACACGGCCGTGCTAACCATCACCTCTCGGGCCGCGGCCGACGTGATGCAAAAAGCGAAGCGAACGACGCGCGTGGAGCACGGCTGGACCTACCTGCCGGCGATCAGCAGCCCGTAGTTCAGCGCTTTGCCGGTCGTTGATGCCGGCCGATTGGGAACCGTCTCGCATCACTAAGAAGCGGGCCGGCGGGCGGCAGGGGCAGGGCCACAGGATTGGGGCGGTAGGGGCTGGGTGCGATTGTTTTTGGTGTAAAGCTCGAGTGAGGCAACCAGGGTGAGAAACTGCCCTGGTCTGGTTCATACACCAAATCTGAACGCACCCGTAGGGGCTCGCTTCCTAGACACCGCCCCATGGATCCGTTTATACTATTATCATCGTTTTCACACACGGTTCGTCCGGCCGAGAGCGGCTGCCCGGCCGTTGTTCGCCGGACAAAGGGAGCTTGGATGATGGACAACGTAGAGTTGGTCGCGCAGGGGTACCGTTATTTCGCAGAAGGCAATATGCCCGCGGTCTTGGATCTGTTCGATCCCGAGATCGTCTGGGACGAGTGCCATGGATTCCCACACATCGCAGAGCCAGGGATCTATGTCGGCCCGGAGGCGGTCGTCAATGAGGTTTTCGGCCAGATCCCTGAGCATTTTGAAGGGTTTAATATTGATGTCCGCGAGCTGTTTGGTGCCGAGGACAAGGTGGTCATGGTCGGTTATTATGACGGCAAATGGCGGGAAACCGGCAAGACGTTCCATGCCAACGCCACCCATGTTTGGACGGTGAAGGACGGCAAAGCGACCGCCTTCTTCCAGGCTGTGGACACGGCCGAGATCATCGTTCCCGCAGGATAAGATCCGCAGCTAGAATGAATTCCGCGGCTGGCAAGGCAGAACATGTTCAAGCATGCTTCCCCTGCCGGGCACGGAATTCATTCACCACCTTCGCGGCCTACGCCCGGACCCTCTGCCCCCTAGCGGTATAACACCGGCAAATAGATCTCGCTCGTGCCGCGCAGCACGGTGACCGTCACCAGCGCTTCCGAGCTGCCTTCCGCGTTTTCCAGCCGGTAAGAGAACGTGTACTCCCCGGCCTGGAGGGGATCGATGATCTCCAGCGAACCGTCGCTGTTCACCAGCAGCTCGCCGCCGGCAAAGGGGACCTTGATGCCCGGCGCGTTGTCGCCGGCGCCGCCCGGGGCATCCCCGCCGCCGAAGGAGACGAGTTCGGCCGCCGGGTAGGCGAGCACATCGGCGCCCGCCCCATTATCGGCGAACAGCTTGCCCGCGCCATACGTCGTCGTCATCTCCTGCGCCGCATTGAGGAGGTCCGCCCGCGCCTGCGGCGGCCCGACCAGGCGCAGCGTCACCGTCGCGTCAGACTCGCCGCCCGCGTTGCTCAGGCGGTAGAGGAAAGTGTAGACGCCCGGCGTCAGCGGCGCGCCCATCAGCGACCAGTCGCCGGCGCTGTTCACCGTCAGCTGCCCCCCGGCCAGGTCCAGCGTCGACCCCGCCAGGTTGTCGCTCACCGCGCCGCCTAAATCGCCGCCCCCGAAGGAAGCCACGGTTGCCGGCGGCGTGCCCAAATCGTCCGCGCCGCCCCCATTGTCGGCAAACACGCCCGCGGCGGCGTCGACGACGATATCGCCGCCCGCGGCGAACTCATACACGTCATCGGCGGCCGCCGGCGGCGCGGCCACGATCAGCGTCACCTGCGCCGTAGAATTGCCGCGGCTGTTGCCCAGGCGGTAGCTGAAGCTGTAGGCGCCCAGCGCTGTGGGCGTGGTCAGGCTCAAGGAGCCGTCGCCGCCCACGGTCAGCAGGCCCCCGGCCAGGGGCACGGAAGCGCCCGGCCCATTGCTGCCCGGATCGCCGCCCAGGTCGCCGCCGCCGAAGGAGATCAGCGCCCCCAGAGGACGGCCGAGATCGTCAACGCCGCTGCCGTTGTCGGCGAAGAGCGCGCCCGCCGGCAGGTCGAGGGGCGTGCCCTGCAAGGTCGCCAACACGTCGTCCTCGGCCACGGGCGCCGCCTCAATGGTCAGCGTCACCGTCGCCTGCGACGCGCCGCTGCTGTTGACCAGGCGGTAGTCGAAGCTGTATTGGCCATGGGCGAAAGGCTCGCCCGTCAGCGTCCAGCCGCCGGCGCCGTTCACCGTCAGCGTGCCTCCGGCGAGGGCAGCGGCGCTGCCCGCGGCGTTGCTGCCGGCGTCGCCGCCCAGATCGCCGCCGCCGAAGCTGGCGATCAGAGCCTGCGGGTGGCCGCGATCATCAGGCCCGCTCCCGTTGTTGGTGAAGAGCGCGCCCGCCGTCTTGCTCTGGTCGGCCGTGTTTAGGAAAAGGTAGGCGTCGGGGGCGGCCGTTGGCGCCTGGTTCAAATCCAGCGTCACCGTGGCCTCGGAGAAGCCCGCCTCATTCTGTAAGCGGTAGGCGAAGGTATAGCGGCCGGCGTTCGTAGCCCCGTTCAGCGTCACTGCGCCGTCCACCTGCACGCTCAATTTGCCTCCCGCCAGGTCCGCCTCCGCGCCCGGCGCGTAAGTGGTCGCATCGCCGCCCGCGTCCCCTCCACCGAAGCTCACCAGCGCCGCCTGCGGCTCGCCAAAATCATCCTCCCCGTGCCCATTCTCGTTGAAGAGCGTGCCCAGGGGGAAGGAAACGGCCGGCGCCAGCGCCGCCGCCAAATCATCATCAGCAGCCGCCGGCTTGATCTGGATGGAAAGCGACACGCGCGCCGTGTCCGTGCCGCTACTGTTGGCCAGTTTATAGAGGAAGGTATGCAGGCCGGGCGTGAAGGGCGCGCCGCTCAACCCCCAACTGCCGTCCGCGTTCACTTGCAGCTTGCCGCCCGCGAAATCAACCTCGCTGCCCGCGGCATAGCTGTTCACATTACCCCCCGCCGCCTCGCCGCCGAAGCTGCTCAGCGTGCCCGGCAGGTAGCCCAGGTCATCCTCCCCGGAGCCGTTCTCGGCGAAAAGACCGCCGGCCGCGGCCACCGTCTGATCGGCCGTGTAGAGGAAACTGTAATAATCATCCTTGGCCAGCGGCAGGGCGAGCATGTTCACGTTCACCGGCGCATCGTCGAAACCGACGCCGTTGCGCAGCCGGTAAGAGAAAGAGAGGAAGCCCGTTTCCGTGACGTCCTTGACCAGGAGCGACCCGTCCGCCCTGACCGTCAATTTGCCGCCGCCGAAATCTACTTCCGTGCCCGCGGCATGCGTCGTCACATTGCCCCCGGCGCCCCCGCCGCCGAAGCTCTCCACGACGGCCAGCGGTGAACCGCGGTCGTCCGCCCCGGAGCCGTTGTCGGCGAACAAGGTGCCGGCCACGAAGCTGTTCTCCTGCTTCGTCAGCGCCTGCAAGAGATCCGGCTTGGCCACCGGCGGCTCATTCGCCTCCGGCGCGGCCAGCAGCGGCCCTACCAACAAGCTGACCGTCAAGAGTAAACCAAAAAGTACGATGCCCCATTTGCGCTTCATATCCTGCTCCTTCACATGCTTGAAAACAATCTTCCGGGCCGCTGCGCCGCCCCAGGCGGCCACCCGCGCCCGCGCCTCTGCTGCTCCACCCAACATCATACCTGTTCATTCCCCGTAGGTGAAAGAAAGAGGCGTGAAAATGCTGGGGGCTGATTGATGGCGCGCCGGCGCTATCAGGCCATAATCGCTACACGAAGGCTGCGGCGCGGTTCGCGGCCGCCGGACCGCGCATGGTGAGCCTGTTAGTGGGCGCGCCATCGCCGGCAGGTCAGTTGACGGGTAAGCGTAGACAATGCTTGACAGCTAAGCGTTTACGGCTAGATGATTCCCGGTTTACAAGGCTACCCTTTCTTGGCCAGCAGGATGCGCGCGATCTGTTCCAGGTGATTCACATCGTGCCAGCAGGAAAGGGCCAGCTGCTGCATCAGCGTGTACCGGCCGCGCGTCGGATGGTTGCCCGCGCGCGTCCACGCCTCGACCGGCAGGCACTCCACATACTCCAGATAGGCGCGCCGCCGCCGCTGCCAATCTTCAAAAGCGGGCCACGCTCTTTCCGTCGTATAACGGTGAGCGAGCGCCAGCTGCTCGGCATCGGGGAAGGGTAGATCGGGGAAGTCGCGCTTCACCGTCAACTGCGCGCGTTCGAGGAAGACGGATTCAAAGTCGCGCAGATGGCAGAGGACGGCCGTCACCGTCCAGCCCGTGCCCCCGTCGCGGTAATGGTCCAAAGCGCGCGCATCAGCCTGTTCCAGCAGATAACGAACGCTCAACTGCGCCCGCCGCAGCTGGTCAAACTGTAAATCCCTGATCATCGCCGCTTCATCCATAGAGGAATCTCCCTGAGTGGTTCCGGTTGTGTGCTGGTTTCGTCCGCCAAATGATAATGCAGAGTGGCGGAGTTGCAAAGTGGCAGCGCTGCCGGCGGCAGCCTCTACCGCCGGCCATGCCTGGCCTCGTTGTCCAGGCGCTCGCCTGCACGCATCCAAAAAACCTGTTGAAAAAACAGCGCATTCTTAGCCATGGCTTGGAATTCGGCCAGATAAACGAATAGCTTCCGATGTAAAGAAACGAATCAGGGGCGTTAAGAAGACTATCCTTCCATGCATGTGTCACCTCGAGTTCTGGGAATCCTGCATTAAGCAGCACCCATGACCACTTTTCGCAGCACGATCGCTAGATAGCAAAATGTGTTTATGGTATACTGGCGGTGGGAGCAAAGGGTACTTGCCGTGGAGCTAGAACAACGTGAAGGGCCTTTCTTTTCTTTCGCTTTTTCACCTATTTCGCCAACAAATCTCACGTCGACGTTATTCTCAGTTCGCATTCTGCATCCTATTGGGAAGGCCTTGAAGCAGCTCAGGGTCAGATTAAACAATGTGGCCAGCAGCAGTACGTCGCTGTCTCAGCAAAGGTGTTTCGGACCGGGTTTGCCCGGTTTCGGGGAGGAAAACATGACCATGCGCGCTAGATAGCCAAGACCATCCCTGAAGTCGGCCACCCCACAATAAGATTGCCCGGCAAGTACGTTGTTACGCCGGTTATGGGCGTGAGCTGAAGAGTAGCAGCGGGTCAAGCTGTTGGTTATACCAATCTTTGATTTGGCGGATTCGGCCGGTTTCTGATAGGTGTTCCGGCAGAATCCTCAAGGAGGACTTAGTTGTGTTCAGCATCGCAAAGACTTCACATCGTTTGGTAGTATTCTTAGCTGTCGTTTTCATTGCCATCCTGATCGGGGCACTGCAAGCGCAAAGTGCCCGGGCCGTCACCGGAGACACGAATGAAATCACGGTCGCCATTGCGGGAAATCCTGAGAGCCTTGATCCCGCCACAACATTTGATGGCATTGCTTATCAAATAACATCGCATATTTACGAGCCGCTGATCGCTGCCGATGGATCTAACGAATATCGGGGCGGCCCTGGCCTGGCCGAAAGTTGGACGGTGAGTCCCGACGGGCTGACTTGGACATTTAACATTCGCCCAGGAGCCAAATTTCACGATGGTACGGAAGCCAACGCCGACGCGGTGGTCTACAATATTAATCGCTGGTGGGATCCGGACCATCCCCATTATATCGGAGATTCCGCCTACTTCGGTTATTTCTTTGGCCCGCCAAAAGGTGAAGCGGGATCTTCCTTTGTGAATGTTACTGTCTTAGGATCCACAAAGGTAGTGATCCAGCTTAGCGCGCCGGATAGCAACATCCTGGCCAAGCTAGCATATCCTCCCTTTGGCATCGCCAGCCCACAGGCCATTCAGGCGAATACGCTGTCCAGCAACCCCGTGGGCAGCGGGCCTTATACGTTCGTAACCTGGCAGACAGACCAATATGTTGATCTGGCAGCAAACGACCAGTGGGCCCCAATGCCCGAAATGGTAAAACTGCGATTTCAGGTTGTACCTAGTCCTGAAGATAGGCTAGCGGCGCTTAAATCGGGCCAGGTGCAGGCTTCACCGGGGCTGCAAGATTTACTGGATGAAGTTCAGATGGCCGGGAGTCTGAGGGTTGAGTGGCATCCGTCAGTTGACATTGGCTATATGGGTATTAATCGCGCGTTTACGCCCCTGGACAATGTGTTGGTGCGCCAGGCAATTGCTCACGCAGTCAACCGCGAGGCGATTGTTGCTGACGCTTATGCGCCAGGAGATCTGGTTGCGACGGATGTCGTACCACCACAGCTTTGGGGTGCCGATCCTGACCTGGAGGATTATGCATACGATCCGCAAATGGCCATAAATCTGTTGAACCAGGCCGGCTATCCCAACGGATTTGCAGCAACTCTTTCGTTCAGGGATGTGTTTCGTAGTTATATGCCCAATCCTGGGGCGACTGCGGCGGCGATAGCTGCCGATTTGGAGGCCATCGGTATCGATGTCACTGTCGAACAGCTGGAATCGAGCGAGTTTATTGATCAGATGAGTGCCGGGGAACTTGAACTGTTCCTAATCGGTTGGAGTCCTGATTACGCGCATCCAATTAACTTCTACGCTGTACTCTGTAGGAATGAACTTGGCCCGAGAGATGATGAACTGTGTGACACGCTGGATGAAAGTAGAAATGCGACAAGCCCAGCCGAGGAAGAAGCGCTGTTTCACAGTGTAAGCAGGCGTGCACATGAGACAGTTTCCGTGCTTCCACTCGCTCACAGCCGCCTACCACTCGTAGTTTACCGCGACCTCCTTCGTGTTTCCTTCTTCTGGGGTGTCGGCGCAAATTACGCGACAGCCGTCTATGCCGACTCACATATTTATCTACCTTTGACGACCTGGGACAAGTAGATGTCTTAGTGGCAAAATCATTCTGACACTATCCTGCACAAAACGGCCATAATCCATGATTTGGCATGAACCGTTGGTCAAATTATGGATTATGGTCAGCAGATTTTTCTAGCATACGAGATCTGAGCTTCAAAATCAGAAAGGGAAACCGTTAGATGGCTAATCTGATGTGCGAAGGTTTGGGCAGAGTAGACGCGAATGCGCAAGGCATTGTGTTTAGGTCGCTTACATTCTTTGCTTACTTGGTATATTACAGGCTGCATAGACTATACTTGGGCTGTTCTTATTTGGTGGCATTAACGCTGTATGTCAATGCTCTTCTGCGGTCCTTTTTCAACAGGCTGCAATAAATAGGGCACGACGAGCGAGTCCCTTCATAGGGCCAGAGTCAACCGCCGGAGACCACGGGCAGGAAGTTGCGCGCCTCGGCAAACGGCCGTCCCATGGAATCTGCCCGCACAACCACGCCGTAGCCGGGAGCGAGGTCAAAGGGGGGCAGGCCCCCGTTGGCCGGCGTCACCCGCAGCACACCCTGCAGCGCTTTGAGCAGCGTGCGCGCCTGCCCCGGATCATGATCAACCAGGAAACGGCTCCCGCCCCCCGCCGCCGCCTCAACGACGGCCGTTTGCACCTCCATTCCCACGCCCTCGCCCGGCGCGAACAGCTCCATGCTGCCCCGCTCCAATTCAAAGAACACGCTCGCCGCGGGCACGGCCGTCCGCGCCAGGTCCGGCTGCGGGCACTGCTCGGCCACGTAGCGCACCACGCCGCGCAAGATGCTGGAGCGGACGACCTGGCTAAAGAGGCTGTCGCTTTCAGCCCCACAATAGAAGTCCCAGCCCGCCCTGGCCAAGCCCACCGTCTGCTCCCCCGCTTCATAAACGAAGTCGATCTTCTTCTGGGCAGAAGCCAGCAGCGACTCGCCCACGGCCAGGGGCACATCGCCAATCGTGAAGCCCTCACTTTCCACGGTCACGCTCACGGCGGGCGTGCTCTCTTCATTGCGCACAAAGAAGACGGCCGCCGCGTCGATATCGGGTCCATTGGAAGAAGTCACGCCGTCGGGCACATCACAGAGGCCTATCTGGTGGTAAACGGCGTCACGCGGCCCGATGCCGAACAGATCAAAAGCCCCCTTATTGGCGCTGTTGGCCACGCCCACGTAGTAATACTCGTCATCATCTTCACTGACATAGACGTAAAAAGGCTCCACAAAACCGCTGCCGATGTTCGTGCCCACTTCGAATATCTCCAGGTCAACCCCATCGCCGTCGCTGAAGCCCAACGCCTCCCAGGCCAGGATCAGGTACCCTTCGCACTGCTGCCGCGGGTTGGTCACGAATTCCGGTTCCGCGATCGGCTGCTTGGAATTGCCCAGGGCCACCCACGTCTCGCGGCCCGCCTGCTGGTCCACGTCGGGCGGGCCCAGGGCATTGCCCGGCCGGCTGTGCTCCGGCTTAATCGTGCCCGGCGCGCTGTAGCCGTCCGCGGGCACACATTGCGCAAAGAAGGCGCCGATCTCGCCCGCCGCCAGGAGAGCCGCCTCGCGGCATTCGCGCTCCGCCCCCGCCGCGCTCCCCGCCGCCGCCAGCAGCAGCAGCAGCGCAGCCATAAAGCCCGTCAGCAAGGGGAGCATAATCCTATGTCGTTTCATGAAGCCACCTCCGAATAGTCTTATCATACGATTCCCCGCCCACGCCTGTCAACCCGCACGCCGCTTCCCAATCGCAAATTGTGTATAATTCCCCCATGAACAAGACAACACCCGTTACCGAAACCTTAGCCGAGCACGTCACCGTGCGCTTCTTCACCAACGAACCGCTCCCCGAGGAGATGGTGACCACCATCCTGGAGGCGGCGCGGCGCTCGCCGACGAGCAGCAATATGCAGACCTACAGCATCGTCGTCGTGCGCGATCAGGGGGTGAAGAAGAAGCTGGCGCGCCTGGCGGGGGACCAGAAGCATATCGAGACCTGCCCTGTCTTCCTCGCCTTCTGCGCCGACCTGCACCGCCTGCAAGCGGCGACAGAGATGCACGGCGTGCAGATGGCCGGCAGCCTGGAAACGACCCTCGTAGCCACCATCGACGCCGCCCTCGTGGGCATGTCCGTGCAGACGGCCGCCGAATCCTTCGGCCTGGGCGCGGTCATGATCGGCGCCATGCGCAACGCGCCCATCGAGGCGGCGCGGCTGCTGGGCCTGCCGCCGGGCGTCTACGTCGTCTACGGCATGTGCCTCGGCTGGCCGGACGAGCGGCGCGTCCCCCCGCAGAAGCCGCGCCTGCCCGCCGATCTCGTCATCCATTACGAACAGTACGATCAGGCCGATCCCGCCCGCGGGCTGGCGGCCTATGACGGCGCCCTCGCCGCTCATTACGACAGCCTGGGCACAAACACGCACGCCGCCGCCTGGACCGGCCCCATCGCCGCCCGCCTGGAAACGCCCAGACGGCCGTTTTTGCGCGCGGAGCTGGAGGCGCTGGGCTTCAGTTTTGAGTAGAGGCAGGGGAGCCAAGGGCCTAGTCCCTTGGCGATGCCCATCGAAAACGAGCCAACGATAGCCATCGCGGCGCAGCCATCGGCGCCATCCCCACCCATCCGCGGTTCCACGCCCCTGCAACCTGCATCATTTCCCCACGTATACTATAATGAATATCAACCACAAGGAGGTTGTTTAATGGATATCAACAAAGCACTCACATTCGTATTTGAAGACGAGCGTTGGCTCGTCAAGGTCCTGATCGGCACGGGGCTCATGCTGCTCAGTTTTCTCATCATCCCCATCTTCTTCATTCAGGGCTATATGATCCGCATCGTGCGCAACGTCATGGACGGCGTCGAACGGCCGCTGCCCGAGTGGGATAATTGGGGCGAAATGTTCAAAGACGGGCTGAACCTGGTCATCGCCGGCCTCGTCTGGACGCTGCCCATCTGGCTGGCCATGTGCTGCAGCTTCCTCTTCTTCATCCCCGCGGGCATGAGCGAAGGCAGCGATCTCGGCGACATCATGGCCGGCCTGGGCGCCGTGACCATGATGGCCATGCTCTGCCTCGTCTTTCTCTTCGGCATCGCGCTCATGTTCATCATGCCGGCGATCACCGTGCGCTACGCGCAGACGGACGAGCTCTCCAGCGTCTTCCAGTTCGGCAATATCATCGCCCTCACGCGCGAGCACCTGGGCGACATCATCATCGCCGTCGTCGTCATCTTCGGCCTCAGCCTCGTGCTCGGCCTCGTGGGCATCGTGCCCATCATCGGCTGGATCATCTCCCTCGCCGCCAGCATCTACGTCACCTTCGTCTCCGGCCATCTCTTCGGCCAGATCGGCGAAAAGATGGGCGGGATGGGCAAGGAAAAGGGACCGGACGCGATCGTCTAACGGGAAACAGAAAAGAGAATAATAGAAACGAAAAACGGGCGTTCCGCAGCGGGACGCCCGTTTTTTTATGGCCGTTCTACTTTGGGGCCAAACCACCACGCTCCGCAAGCAACAAGCCAACTTCTTCAGCAAGACGCCCTGCCCGCCAACGCCCCTCGCCCAACAGGATACGCCTTTTATTGCCTCCGTTTCAGCAACACGCTATGCTTACCGAGAACGCTCCCGCACGTCGACGGGACGGCCGTCTCCTAGAGGAAACCTATGCCGGCGAACGCGCCCACATCGCTCCAGCAAAGACGCACCGTGCGCAGCTTCCTGCCCATTCTCGAATGGCTGCCCGCCTACAACAAGGCATGGCTGCGCCCTGATCTCATCGCCGCCCTGACCCTCTGGGCCGTCCTCGTGCCGGAGGCGATGGCCTATGCCGACCTCGCCGGCATGCCCGCGGAAACGGGCCTCTACGCCGCGCCGCTGGCCCTGATTGCCTACGCCGTCTTCGGCACCTCGCGCCACCTCGACGTGGGACCCAGCTCGGCCGTCGCCGCCCTCTCCTTCAGCGTGGTCATCGGCCTCGCCGCCGGCGGCAGCCAGGAATTCATTCTACTCACCATCACCCTCGCCCTCATGGCCGGCCTCATGCTCATTCTCGGCGGCCTACTCAGATTGGGCGTGCTCGCCGATTTTCTCTCCCGCCCGGTCCTGGACGGCTTCGTCGTCGGGGTGGCCATCACCATCGCCGTCGGCCAGCTGGACAAGCTGCTCGGCTATGAGCCTGAAAAAGCTTACGATTTCGTTCCCGAAGTTCTCGCCTTCATCGGCGACATCGGCATGATCCAATGGCCCACCTTCATCGTCGGCCTGACCAGCCTGCTCCTGCTTTTCGCCATGCACAAATATACGCCCAAGATTCCGGCGGCGATCGTGCTCCTCTTCCTCTCCATCGCCGTATCCGGCCTGCTTGGCTTCGAGCAGATGGGCATCGCTATCGTGGGCGAAATCCCGGCCGGCCTGCCTGATTTCGGCCTCCCTGAAGGGCTCACTCCCGCCGATCTCCTCGCCGTCGCCCCCGGCGCGGCCGGCGTGGCCCTGGTCGCCTTTGCCGAATCGGTGGCCATCGCCCGCTCCCTGGCCACCAAGTACGGTTATGAGATCGATGCCAACCAGGAGATGATCGCCATTGGCGCCGCCAACATCGGCTCCGGGTTCAGCGGCGCCTTCACCGTGGACGGCAGCATGTCGCGCACCTCGGTCGCCGAGGCGGCGGGCACGAAATCACAGATGGTGTCGCTCATCGCCGCCGTCGCCATCCTGATCACGGCGGCGCTGCTCACGCCCCTCTTCTACTACCTGCCCGAAGCGGTGCTCGGCGCCATCGTCATCCACGCCGTCTGGCACAACATCTCTTTGCGCCGGATCACGGCCTACCGCGGCATCACCCAGATCGACTATATCACCGCCCTCGTGGCCATGCTCGGCGTGCTCGCCTTCGGGCTGCTGGAAGGGCTGCTGCTGGCCGCGCTCCTGGGCTTGATATCGCTGCTGGTGGGAACGAAACGGCGCAGCACGACCGTCCTGGGGCGGGTTCCCGATACGGCCGTCTATCGCAGCCTCGAAAACTACCCGGGGGCGGAGACCTACCCCGGCCTGCTGATCATTCGCTTTGACGGCACGCTCTTCTACGCCAACACCCACGACTTCCAGACGGCCGTGCGCCGGGCCGTGGCGCTCAGCAGCCCGCCGCCTCAGGTCATCCTCCTCGACAGCGAGTCGATCAACGAGATTGACGCCACGGCCGTGTTCACCCTCAGCGAGTTTCAGAAACAGCTCGCCAAGGAAGGCACCGACCTGCGCTTCGCGCGCGTGAAGACCAACGTGATGCAGATCATGGAGCGCGGCGGCCTGTTGGAAACCGTCCCCACCGAGCATTTCTATCCATCCGTGCAGGACGGCGTCGACGCCATCCGCGCCGAGCAGCAAAGCGGCCAAGCCCGCTCCTAGCGACACTCCTCGCTCCCCGCCCCTCGCCCCTCGCCCCATTTCAGCTACAATAGCGCCATGAACGAACGCGTCCAACGCCTGCGCCAAGAAAGTCTCGACGCCGTGCCCACAATTTCGGCAGAGCGCGCGCGGCTCGTCACCCAATTCTACGAAGAAGAGCTCGGCCCCGCCTCCTCCCCCGTGGAGCGGGCCATGTGCTTGCACCACCTCCTGGCCCACAAGACGATCTACATCGGCGAAGGAGAGCTGATCGTCGGCGAAAAAGGGCCCGCGCCCAAGGCCACGCCCACCTACCCGGAGCTCTGCTGCCACTCCCTCGCCGACCTCGACCTCCTCGATGGGCGGGAGAAGATCCCCTTCCGCGTTTCCGCGGAGACGCGCACCATTTACCAGGAAGAAATCATCCCCGTCTGGGAAGGGCGCGCCATGCGCGACCTCATCCTGCGCGAGATGACGGCCGAATGGAAACGCGCCTACCACGCCGGCGTCTTCACCGAATTCATGGAACAGCGCTCCCCCGGGCACACCGTGCTCGACGACAAGATCTATAAGAAAGGGATGCTCGATTTCCAGGCGGATATCGAGACGGCGCTGGCCGCGCTCGACTTCATCCACGACGCTCACGCCTACGAAAAACAGGAGCAGCTGCGGGCGATGGCCATCGCCGCCGACGCCCTGATCCTTTTCGCCGAACGCCACGCCGGCCGCGCCGAGAACCTGGCCGCGGGCGAGAAAGACGCCGCGCGGCGCGCGGAACTGCTGCAGATCGCCGCCATCTGCCGCCGCGTGCCCGCCCGCGCCCCGCGCACCTTCCGGGAGGCGCTGCAGTCCTACTGGTTCGTGCACCTGGGCGTGACCACGGAGCTCAACCCGTGGGACGCCTTCTGCCCCGGCCGCCTCGACCAGCACCTCTACCCCTTCTATAAGAAGGAACTGGAAGCGGGCACGCTGACGCGTGAGGAGGCGCAGGAACTGCTCAGCTGCTTCTGGATCAAGTTCAACAACCAGCCCGCCCCGCCCAAAGTGGGCGTCACCGCCGCCGAGAGCAGCACCTACACCGACTTTGCCCAGATCAACACCGGCGGCGTCAAGGAAGACGGCTCCGACGGCGTCAACGAGGTCAGCTACCTGCTCCTCGACGTCATCGAAGAGATGCGCCTCCTGCAGCCCAGCGCCTCCGTGCAGTTGAGCAAGAAGAACCCGGAGCGCTTCCTGCGCCGCGCGGCGCGCATCATCCGCACCGGCTTCGGCCAGCCCAGCCTTTTCAACCATGACGTCGTCGTGCAGGAACTGGTGCGCCAGGGCAAGCGCCTCGCCGACGCGCGCAATGGCGGCACCAGCGGCTGCGTGGAGACGGGCGCCTTCGGCAAAGAAGCGTACAACCTCACCGGCTACTTCAACCTGCCCAAGCTGCTGGAGCTGGCCCTCAACGACGGCCGTGATCCGCGCAGCGGCGTGCAGGTCGGCCCGCACACCGGAGACCCGCGCGCTTTCGCCACCTACGACGAGCTCTTCAAGGCCTACACGAAGCAGCTCGACTACTTCGTGGACGTGAAGATGCGCGGCAACCAGCTCATCGAGCGCCTCTACGCCCTCTACCTGCCCGTGCCCTTCCTCTCTCTGCTCATCGACGACTGCATCGCCGGCGGGCGCGATTACCACGACGGCGGCGCGCGCTACAACACCAGCTACATCCAGGGCGTCGGCCTGGGCACGATCAGCGACGCCCTCTCGGCGATCAAGTACCACATCTACGACCAGGGCGCGCTGAGCATGGAGGCGCTGCTGGCCCTGCTCGACGCTGACTTCCAGGGGCATGAACGGGAGCGGCAGCTGCTGCTGAACAAGACGCCGCGCTACGGCAACGACGACGCCTACGCCGACGCGATCATGGTCGACGTCTTCGAGGCCTATTTCCGCGCCATCGACGGCCGTCCCAACACCAAGGGCGGCACCTACCGCATCAACCTCCTGCCCACCACCTGCCACGTCTACTTCGGCTCCGTGATCGGCGCCACGCCCGACGGCCGTTTCGCCGGACGGCCGCTTTCCGAAGGGATCTCGCCCGTGCAGGGCGCCGACCGCCGCGGCCCGACGGCCGTCATCCAATCCGCCGCCAAAATGGACCATACGCGCACCGGGGGCACCCTGCTCAACCAAAAATTCACCCCCGCCCTGCTGGCCGGTGAGGCGGGCCTCGAGGGCCTGACCAGCCTCGTGCGCACCTACTTCAAGCTCGACGGCCACCACATCCAATTCAACGTCGTCGACGCCGCCACCCTGCGCGCCGCCCAAGCCGAACCCGCCGAGCACCGCGACCTCATCGTGCGCGTCGCCGGCTACAGCGACTACTTCTGCGACCTGGGCGAGGCGCTGCAAGAAGAGATCATCGCGCGCACGGAACACGAAACCTTCTGAGCCTATTCGCTTGCGCCCACCACTGCCGCGACTATTGCCTATTGAAAGTTGATAAGTGACAATTGACAGCTAGCCAGCCCCGGAGAACCCCATGACCCTCAAGACCCGCCTGACCACCCTCCTGCAGACCATGCACGACGAGCACATCCAATTCTACGGCCGTCTCAACAGCGCCGAGCGCACGGCGCGCGGGACACTCGAATCGTGGTCCGCCAAAGACGTCGTCGCCCACAACGGCGTCTGGCTGGCCAGCAAACTGGACGAAATCCAGCGGCTAGACCGCGGCGAACCGCTGCCGCAAAGAGACGATGCCGCTGAGGACACCGCCAACGCGCACTATTACGCCGCCTACCAGGAGAGCGCCTGGCCCGACGTGCTCGCCCTCATCGACGACGGCTACGCCAATATCATCGCCTATGTGGGCGAAAGCGATGAGGCGCGGCTGGCGGCCGTTTCCGACTTCTGGGGCGCGCCCCTCTGGCGCGAAATCGCCGGCACCTATATCACGCACCCCATGATCCACCTCTGGGAATACCTGCTGGCGCACGGCCGCAGCGACCTCATCGCCGAGCGCTTCGGCCCCGCCTTCGCCGCGCGGCTCATCGCCCTCAATGAGGATCCCGCCTGGCAGGGCACGGCCACCTACAACCTCGCCTGCCAATACGCCCTGGTGGGCGAAAAGGCGGCGGCGTTAGAGAATCTAGCCCAGGCCCTGCGCCTCAACCCCGACCTGGGCGCGTGGGCCGCACAGGACAGCGATCTCGACTCCCTGCGCCAGGAAGCAGCGTACCAGGCCTTGTTCCCATAAAGACGGCCGTCCCCAACATCCAAACGCCCAGAAACCGAGTCTCCCAAAAACCTCGGTTTCCAAATGCCCCTGCGCACAAGCCCTCAGCACCATCCGCGCTCTCCCCATCTGCGCCATCCGCGCCATCCCCACCCATCTGCGGTTCAAATCCTAACGCTCCACGACCGCCTCAACCTCACAATAGCAGCTGCCCGACGCATTCTTGCGCCGCAGGCAGGTGCGGCAGCGCAGCGGCGGCGGCGGATCGCCGTCCGCCAGCATCTTAATCAGCAGGCCGCAAGAATGGCGCGGCGGCGCATCCTCGATGCCGCGCAGGAAGGCCAGGAAATCAAGCACATGCGCCGTGACCACGTGCGGATCGAGATTCAGCGCCAACAGCTCCGCCATCTTCTCAGAGCGCGCGCCGATGCCCGCCCGCGTCAGCCAGGCCAGGACCACACGGTTCGTGCGCGTCAGGCGCATGGGCATGCCCGTGCGCGCCGGCAGCCCCGTCCTTCTTTCTTCTTCTACGCTTACCTCAATAAGATCAGGCGTATCTCTAGAAGAAGAAGAAAAACGCGCGCGCGAGGCGGCAAGATCATCCCTCCCGGCGGTAGAATCTTCCGCACCTCCGGTAGAATCTTCCGCAGCTCCGGTAGAATCTTCCGCAGCTCCGGTAGAATCTTCCGCAGCTCCGGCAGAAACGACCGGCCCCTCGGCAGAAACGACCGGCCCCTCGGCAGAAACGACCGGCCCCTCGGTAGAAACGACCGGCTCCTCGGTAGAAATTACCCTCCTTTCGGCCGAGCCTTCAACCACTCCGGCGGCCGAATCTACCGGCCCAGCGGCGGACTCTTCCGCACCACCGGCAAAATCTTCCGCGCCGGCAGCGGCCTGCGCGGGACGGCCGTATCCTGCCGCTGCGCCCGGCGCCGCGCGCAGCCGCTCCAGCAGCGGCGTGCCGGGCACAAGCCACCACGTATGCAGGCGCGCATCATCGACGGCGAGCCCAGCCTCTTTCAGCACCGCCAGCCCCTGGCGCACCACCTTATTCGAATACCCGGTGTGCAGGCAAAGGCACTGCGTCGTCTGCGGCTCGCCGTGCAGAACAAGAGCGACAAAAACAGACAGCGGCGCACCCTTCAGCGAGCGTTCCAAGAGAGAGATCTCCCGCTGCGGGCTCATGATTCTTGCCCCTCCAAGAGCGCCTCCAGGCGGCGGCGCACCGTGGAGGCCAGGAAACAATGTACCTGCGCCTCTTCCTCGTCAATGATCTCCCAGAAGAGCCCCTGGCCGCGCGCCATGTGCGCCCCCACGGGCGCGGGCAGCGGCCCACGGCCGTTGCGCGGATCATTGCGCCAGACATAGGTCCACATCAGATATTCGCGCATATAGTTCGGGTCGAACGACTGCGCCAGGTCAACCACCTTCGCTTCGTCCGAGATAAGAATACGTTTGGGTGTCATGAATGCTCCTTTGCGCGCCAGGCGCATGGAATTGGCACGTTCACGAAGTGAACGCGTCACCTAGTAAACGCGCGGCCGCGGCGGGGCAAGTGCCGGCGGGCCCCCCACGGCCGCTGTCGCGCATTATGACATGGAGCAGTGTTGTAGAACATATGTGCTAGTGTAAATTCACGCTTTTTTTACGTGGGGCGGGGGGCGAGGAGCGGGGAGCGGGGGGCGAGGAGCGGGGAGCGAGCGGCGGGGGGCGGGGGGCGAGCGGCGGGGGGCGAGCGGCGGGGGGCGAGCGGCGGGGGGCGAGCGGCGGGGGGCGAGCGGCGGGGGGCGAGCGGCGGGGGGCGAGCGGCGGGGGGCGAGCGGCGGGGGGCGAGCGGCGGGGATCAAGGCTTCAGTGAGGATTGGTGGCGAGACATCAAGACCAGGCCGGCGATGATCGATTCCAAAAGTTCAATACGCTGCGCTGTTATGTCGGCGCTTAGCAGCCGCTTGCCGCGATAGTACCAGCCTTTCGTTTCCCGAGCCGACCCCAGGGCGATGCGCAGAAAACGCGCATAATCTCGTCCGAAACCACGGCCGTATCCTTCTTCGATGTTGGCGGAGATTGAGCCCGCGCTGCGAATCAGCTGCCAGGCAACCGGCCTGCCCAACTCATGCGCCAGCATGCGCTCGCAATCATTCCAGGCCAGATCATGAAGAAACAAGGCCTTGCGATACAGATCCAGTTCCCACAACGAATCCTTCTTCACATTCGCGGGCACAGCCAAAAGCCACTCACCATAGTTCATCGCCCAAGAATTCTAAACCATTCCACGACCCCCTCCAACAATTGTCTCCCCCGCCCCCCCGCTCCCCACCCCCCGCTCCCCGCCCCTCCGCTCCTCGCCCCTCGCTCCCCGCTCCCCGCCCCCCGCTCCCCTCCCATATTGACATAACCTCCCCCCTTATGTATACTTATTACGTTAAGTCTACCCGCTTAACGCTTTGCCTGCGCAAGAGGAGTATTCAGATGCGAACCATCATTGCCGTTTTCGCCGTCGTCGCCCTGGGCATCGTCGCCTACATGGGCGTCTCCGCCGGAGAGACCCCGGCGGCCGAACTCATTAAGCTGCCAAACATCGAAGAAGCCGGCTTCCTACAGAGCGCCTTCAACGACGGCTTCGATATCGTCAAATTCAGCGGGCGCGGCCAAGCCGCCAAGCCCGCGGCCGCGCAGCGCGTCGATCAGCAGGCGCAAGCCCCCGCGGCCGCGGCGTCCATGGACCTGCAAGCGCAGGCCGCCGCCATCGCGGGCGCCGCCGTCCAGGCGGAAGACCCCCCTGCCGCGCAAACGAACGGCAGCGCCGTCTGCTGGCCGGCGCTGAGCAACCCCGGCTTCGAAACGCGCGAAGGCTGGGACCTGCCCATCACCGAATTTCCGGCCGAATACAGCCGGCGCATCGCCTATGCCGGGGAGTGGTCGGTGCGGACGGGCATCCCCAGCACGCCGCCCAACAAAGAGAGCTACTCTTCCGTTTCCCAGCTGATCCAGATCCCGCGCGATGCCACCACGGCCACGCTCATGTTCTCCCTCTTCCCCCTCACCTCGGAATCCAGCAGCCTCGCCGTACCTGAAGATATGTCCGCCGCGCGCAGCGCGATGGCCATGGGCATGGCCTCCGGCGTCGGCGACGCGCAGTGGGTTTTCATTCTCGACCGGCACGGCAACATCCTGCAAAACCTGATCAGCATGCGCAGCAACGCCCGCGCCTGGGAAGAACACCAATTCGATCTGACGCCCTTCGCCGGGCGCACGATCCGCATCTATTTCGGCTCCTTCAACAACGGCTGGGACGGCACGACGGCGATGTTCGTCGACGAAGCGCAGATCGTCCTCTGTGGCGAGAATCCACCGCCGCCAACAATGACGCCGACCCCCTCGCCGACCGTTACGGCCACCGCGACGCCGACACAGACGCCTACGGTGACCTCGACGCCGACAACGACGTCGACCCCCCTGCCCACGGCAACGGCCACAGAGACGGCCGTGCCTACGGAGACGCCCACGGCCACAGCCACGGCCACGTTGGAACCGCGCGTCTGCCGCGAAGGCATCGTCAACGGCGGCTTTGAGGCGCTGGACGGCTGGCAGCTGCCCGTCACGGTCTACACGGCCGCCTATGTGGAACCGCCACAGCCCGTCTTCAACGGCGCCTGGTCGGTGCGCACGGGCATCGTCGAGCAAGCAGACAACCGCCTCAGCTACTCCTCCGCCGTGCAAATGGTGACTCTCCCGCCCGATATCACGGAAGCCAAGCTCTCCTTCCATATCTATCCGCAGACGTCGGAACCGGCGAACCTGCTCATCCCGGCCACGCTGGCCGAGGCGATGAGCGGCCCGGACCTGTACGGCGATGCGCAGTGGGTGCTCATCTTCGACCGCTTCGGCAGCGAGCTGGGCCGCCTGGTGAGTATGCGCAGCAACTCGCAGACATGGGAGCTGCGCGAATTCGACCTCCTGCGCTACGCGGGACACACGATCCAGATCTACTTCGGCACGTTCAACAACGGCCGCGAAGGCGTCACCGCCCTCTTTGTTGACGACGTCTCCTTGGAGCTCTGCACCGGCTACGCCGCCGAGAATGGGCCGCCGGCCGTCTCCGCTGAGGCCGTGGACACGCCCGCGGAAGAGTCCGCGGAAGCCGCCGCCGGGGACGCCCTGCCCGCCGATCAGGGCCAGGCAGAGATCAGCGGCACGCTCCTGGACATCCTCGGCCAGCCCGTCGCCGGCTACCCGATGGCCCTCAGCGACAGCACGATCACGCTCTCCGACGCAAACGGCTTCTACCGCTTCAGCGATCTCGAGGCGGGCGCCTACACGATCATCCCCCCGCCGCTGGTGCCCTGGTCCTACTGGATGCCCGTCTCCCTGGAAGTAAGCGTGCCCCCCGCAGCCATCGAGCAGGATTTCACGATCCTGCCCGTCGAAGGCTTCCTCGCTCCCTGAACCTAGACGCCGGGCGAACAAGCTGAGAGAGGGCGGTCCCCAGGGCCGCCCTTTTTTGCTTCGGCCGCGGCGTGCCGGTCAAGAAATGGCCGTGCAGCGCAGGGGACCCCCCTTCGCGGCCGCGCGCCCAGCGTCCCGTCCTTGCATTTTGTTGACTAATTCAGGCCCCCCTAATAAAATAGCACTCTTCACATATGGGTGGCCGGCACGGTCTAGTTCCACACAGACCAACGGGATTACGCGATAGCCTGGCATGACATGGAGCAAACAGCTGGACAGCATAGACCCGCAACGCCCTGCGCACTCGTTTCGCGCGGCGATGCTCGGCGCCCCCCGCTCAGCCGGCAATGCAGCCGAAGGAGGGACCGCCTATAGCCTGATCCATTGACGCACGATAACGACCAATCTTGGCCCAAATTCCTATCAACAGAGGCGATCTGGACGGAGCGCCAGGGGGAAGCATGGCCGGCTGCCGCAAGGGGAGCTGCTGTGCCTGGACGATGCCGCGCCGGCGCGCAAACAATGCTCACTTGAGGAGTTTCACATGCAAAACAATATCGTAAAAAGCAAAGCCGCATCGCGGATCCTCCTGATCCTGGCCCTCGCCGCCGTCCTGGCCCTCACAGCCATGACCATCGGCGCGGCCCCCGATGCAGGCGACGGCATTGATGGCGGGACGGCGAAAGCGCCGGCCTCCGTCAATCGCAGCTACATCGTACTCATGGCCCTTGATGCGGCCGTCAACTATGGCGGCGAACTAAATGGCCTGGCGGCGACCGAGGCCGCGGAAGGAGCTGATTTCGACGCTTCTTCAGCGGCGGCGGAAGCGTATGCCGCGTACTCCGTGGCCCAGCAGGACGCGGCCCTGGCCGCGGCCGGCGTCTCCCAGGCGGCGGTCACCAACCGCTACAGCACCGTGCTCAACGGCTTCTCGGCGATCATGAGTGCCGATCAGGCGCGCGCGATCGCCCGCCAGCCCAACGTGGCCATAGTCCTCAAAGACCAGTGGCGCCAGCCCCACGCGCAGCGCGGCACCAGTGTGCAGTTCACGGAAGGCATCCAGGGCGCCGGCGAATTCTGGCAGACCGGCCTCACCGGTGAAAACGTCATCGTCGGCGTCATCGACACCGGCATCTGGCCCGAGCATCCCAGTTTTGCCGACAACGGCAGCTACTCCGATCTGGGCCTCGCGCTCGAAGATACGCCCGATAACCCGTCCTGTAACATCGGCAACCAGGCGCACAACATCAACGACATCCCCTTCACCTGCAACGACAAGCTCCTGGGGGCGCGCCAAATGCTGGCCACCTACCGTTCCCTGGTCGGGGTCGAACCGTTCGAGTTCGATTCCGCCCGCGATGAAAACGGGCATGGCACGCACACCGCCTCCACGGCCGCCGGCAACGCCAATGTCCCGGCCACCATCCTCGATCAGGACCGCGGGCTCACCTCCGGCGTTGCCCCGCGCGCGCGCGTCATCGCTTACAAGGGGCTCGGCCCATTCGGCGGCTACACCTCCGACCTGGCCTCAGCAATTGATCAGGCGGTCGCCGACGGCGTGGACGTGATCAACTATTCGATCGGCGGCGGAGCAGGCGAGCCCGGCGCGGATGAGTTCGCTTTCTTGAACGCCAACGCCGCCGGCGTACGCGTGGCCACCTCGGCCGGCAACAGCGGCCCCGGACCGGCCACCGTCGGCAACCCCGGCACCTCGCCCTGGATCACGACCGTCGGCGCCAATGCGCAGAACAAATTCTATGAAGGCGTGATTACGCTGGGCGACGGCCGTCAATATGTCGGCGCCTCCATCACCCCCGGTGTCGATTCGGCCAAACTGGTCGATGCCGCCACCGCCGGCGGCGACCTCTGCCTGCCGGGCACGCTCGATCCCGCGCTGGTCGCGGACAATATCGTCCTCTGCCGCCGCGGCGGATCCGCGCGCGCCGATAAGAGCCGCGCCGTTTACATGGCCGGCGGCGCGGGCATGATCATGTACGAGAACAGCGACGACAACAGCCTCTTCAGCGATACGCACTGGGTGCCCTCGTCGCACATCGACCTGACGCCCGGCCTGGAGATCAAGGCGTATGCCGCGGGCCAGATGTATCCCTACGCCACCTATATCCCGGCCATCGCCGGCAGCGGCGACGGCTCAGCGGAGCCGATGCCCGTGAAGCCGCAGCCGACGGCCATGATCGCCGGCCTCGGCATGGGCGACTGGACGCCGGCGCCGTCGATGACTTTCTTCTCCTCCCGTGGACCGAACGCCTTCGCCGCGGACATCATCAAGCCCGACATCACCGCCCCAGGCATCCAGATCCTGGCCGGCAACAGCCCGGCGCCCGATGAATCGGAGCCTTACAAGGTACCCGGCGAGTTGTTCCAAGCCATCGCCGGCACCTCGATGTCCAGCCCGCAGGTGGCCGGACTCTTCGCTCTCTACGATCAGATGTGGCCGGCCGATCCCGCCTCCTGGTCGCAGTCAGCGCTGATGACGACCGCGAATCCTGACGTGCGCGACAATGATCGTGTCAGCCAGGCCACGCCTTTCGGCATGGGCTCCGGCCACGCCGCTCCCGGCCACGCCCAGGTTTCGGGCTCCTTCTTCCAGGCGGGCCTCGTCTACAATGCGGGCCTGTACGATTACTTCGGTTATCTCTGTGAGATGTACCCCGCCGCCTTTGCCAATCCGGTCGCCACCTGCGCCACCCTGGAAGGCCTCGGCTATCCGACCACGGCCGCCAATCTGAACTACCCGTCGATGGGCATCGCCAATCTCGCCGGGTCGCAGACGATCGTGCGCACGGTGACCAGCGTCGCCCTCACCGGCGACCCGATCTCCTACACGGCCGACATCGCGGCGCCCGCGGGCATGAGTGTCAGCGTGTCGCCGGAAAGCTTCGCCCTGGCCCCGCTGGAATCGGCCAGCTTTGAGGTCACGATCAGCAACGAGAGCGCCGCGCTCGGCGAATGGGCCTTCGGCGCGCTCACCTGGAACAGCGAAGACGGCGTTTACAGCGTGCGCAGTCCCATCGCCGTCAACCCGTCGCTCTTCGGCTACCCCACCTCGATCAGCGATGCCGGCGAGGCGGTCAGCGGCAGCTTCGACGTTTCCTTCGGTTACACCGGCACGTATGAAGCGGCCGGGCATGGGCTCGTCCCCGCCACGGTAACCTCGGACAACGTCCTTCAGGATCCGGATCAGGAATTCGATCCCACGGACGGCTATTCGAACATGCATGAGTTCGATGTGGCCGGCGCCGCCTTCCTGCGCTTCGCCATGCCTGAAGATGCCACGGAAGTGGACGCTGATCTCGACCTCTTCCTCTTCTTCGAAGGTGAACAGATCGCTTCCAGCGGGGCCGGCGGCACAAACGAATTGATCGATGTCACCCTGCCCGCGGACGGCGTCTACACGCTCTACGTGCACGGCTGGGCCGCCCCCGGTGGCGATTCCGACTACGATCTCTACAGCTGGATCATCCCCGCCGCCCCCGGCGGCAGCCTGATGATCGATGCGCAGCCTGAAGACGCCGCCATCGGCACGACGGGCACAATCGAGTTCAGTTGGCAAGGAGCCGGCGCTGAATGGTATCTCGGCGCTGTCTCGCACGCCGGCGCCCCCGCCGGCGAGGATGCGGCCCTGCTCGGCCTGACGCTGATCAATGCCGACAACCGTCCCTAAATCGTAACCGCCTAACAAGGTAGAGACGCCATTTCGCGCCTCTCTACACCTAGACAGGGGCGGGTCCGCACGGACCCGCCCCTTTTTCTTCTGTTCATCGCCACATGTAAAACAACTTGGCAAGTTGTTACGCACGCGAAGCGTGCGCGCTCAACATGCCATGTTGAGTTACAAGGCTCAACATACCATGTTGAGTTACAGAGCTCAACATGCCATGTTGAGTTACAAGGCTCAACATACCATGTTGAGTTACAGAGCTCAACATGCCATGTTGAGTTACAAGGCTCAACATGCCATGTTGAGTTACAAGGCTCAACATACCATGTTGAGTTACAACCATTCGCCACCCTCGCCCCCCGCCCCACAAACCGGCATAATAGACCCACCATGCACTCCGACTTCCTGCGCCGCCTACGGCCGTACATGAAACCCTACACCTGGATGTTCCTCTTCATGATCATCACCACCGCCCTGCCCGTGGCCATGGAGCTGCTAGTGCCGCGCGCGCTGCGCACCGTCATCGACGCCGGCATCGAGCAAAACGACATGCAAGCCATCTGGCAGGGCGTCAGCGTCATGCTTGCCGCCGCCCTGGTAGGCGTCGCGGCCACGCTGGGCCAGGGGGTCGCCCGCGCGCGCATTTCCCAGGGGCTGGCCTACGACCTGCGCGACGATCTCTTCGCCCACATCCAGGCCTTCTCCTTCGCCAATCTAGACCAAATGCAGGCGGGGCAGTTGATGACGCGCATCACCAGCGATGTGGACATGATCCGCTTCTTCATGAGCGGCGGCCTGGCCCTGCTCCTGCGCGCCCTGCTCATGATCAGCGGCAGCCTGCTGATGATGTTCCTGATCGACTGGCGCCTGGCGCGCCTCATGCTCGTCATCCTGCCCCTGGCAGCGCTGCTCATCGGTGGGCTGATGCTGCTCACGCGCCCCCTTTTCACCATCGTGCAGCAGAAACTGTCGCTGATGAACACGGCCGTGCAGGAAAACCTGGCCGGCGTGGCCCTGGTCAAGGCGTATGTGCGCGAGCGCTACGAGATGGGCCGCTTCCAAAGGGCCAGCAGCGCCTATATGCAGGAGCATATCCGCGTCGGCCGGCTCTCGGCGATCGCCACCCCCCTCCTCGCCCTGCTCACCAACCTGGCCATCGTGGCCATCGCCTGGTTCGGCGGCCTGGGCGTAATGAACGGCCGTCTGAGCATCGGCGAACTGGTGGCCTTCAACAGCTACCTGCTCATCGGCATGGCGCCGATCATGCTCCTGGGCAACGTGCTGACAATGATCGCCCGCGCCCAGGCTTCCGCCGATCGCGTCTGGCAAATCTTCGAAACGCCGCCCGCGCTGCCAACGGCCGCCGCCGCGCACACGGCCGGCGCCGTCCAGGGGCAAGTCGTCTTTGAGGAAGTCTCCTTCCACTATGAGGACGGCGGCGCCGGCGCCCATGGCTTGACCAACGAGCAGGGACGGACGACGCGCCGCGGCGGCGGCGATGTGCTGCAAGGGGTCAGCTTCGCGGCGCAGCCCGGCCAGACGATCGCCCTGCTCGGCGCCACCGGCTCGGGCAAGAGCAGCCTCGTAGCGCTCATTCCCCGCTTCTACGACGCCCTCGCCGGCCGCGTGCTCGTCGACGGCGTGGACGTGCGCGACTGGGAGCCGCAGGCGCTGCGCCGCGGCATCGGCGTCGTGCAGCAGGACGCGATCCTCTTCAGCGGCACGATCGCCGAGAATATCGCCTACGGCCGTCCGCAGGCGAGCATGGCCGAGATCATGGCCGCCGCCCAGGCCGCGCAGGCGCACGACTTCATCAGCGCCCTGCCCGATGGTTATGAGAGCATGGTCGAAGAGCGCGGCGCCAATCTCTCCGGCGGGCAGAAACAGCGCCTGGCTATCGCCCGCGCCCTGCTGATCAAGCCCGGCATCCTCATCCTGGATGACAGCACCAGCGCCGTGGACATGGACACGGAAGCGCGCATTCAGGAGGCCCTGGCCGCGCTCATGACCGCCAGCACCACCTTCATCGTCGCCCAGCGCATCAGCTCCGTGCTCGGCGCCGACCAGATTCTCATCCTCGAAAACGGACGCATCGCCGCCCGCGGCACGCACGAAACGCTGCTCGCCGGCAGCCCCCTCTACCGGGAAATCGTCGCTTCCCAGCTGGGCGGCGACCCCGCGGCGGCGGAGGCCGCAGACGGTGAGTAAGAAAGCGCCTCCCCCGCGCCTCGGCTTTGGCGGCGGCGCCCTGACCGGCGAGAGCGCGGCGGCGACGCGGGCCACGATCGCGCGTCTGCTCGCCTACGCGCGCCCCTACCGGGCCCGCCTGCTGCTCATCGCCCTGCTCGTCTGCGTGGGCACGCTGAGCATGTTGGCCGGCCCCATCCTCTTCGGCCAAGCGATCGACGAGGCCGTGCGCGGCTTCGATCTGCCCCTGCTGGCGCAGACGGCCGGCCGGATGCTGGTCATCTACCTCATCGGCGGCGCGGCGGCCATCCTCTACGGGGTCCTCATGGTCGACGTCGGCCAGCGCGTCGTCGCCGACATCCGCCAGGATCTCTTCAACCAACTGCTAAACCTCTCCATGGCCTATCACGATCAGCACAAGGTGGGCGACCTCATGAGCCGCGTCAGCGGCGACACGGAAGCGATCAACCAGGTGCTCTCCATCGGCCTCATCCAGTTCGTGAGCAATATCCTCATGCTCGGCGGCATCATGGTGGCCATGTTCTTCCTCAACTGGCCGCTCGCCTTGGGCACGCTGATCATCCTGCCCATCATGGTGCTCATCACCGGCCAGGTGACCCGGCGCAGCCGCGTCGCCTTCCGCCAGGTGCAGCAGAACCTGGGCGTGATGAACAGCGTCATGGAAGAGAACATCAACGGCATGCGCGTCGTGCAGGCTTTCGCTCGCAGCGCTGACACACAAGCGCAGTTCGCCGCCGCCAGCAGCGCCAACCGCCGCGCGGGCACGCGCGCGGACATCATCACCGCCGCCTTGGGGCCGATGTTCACGACGATGAGCACGATCACGATCGCCTTCACCGCCCTGCTCGGCGGCTGGCTGGCCATCCAGGGGATCGTTACCGTGGGCGTCATCGCCACTTTTGTCGTCTACATCAATAACTTCTTCCGCCCCATTCGCGGCATCGCCATGCTCTACAACCATTTGCAGTCGGCCCTGGCCGGCGCGGAACGCATCTTCGCCGTGCTCGACGCCCAACCACAGGTGCAGGACGCCGGCGGTGCGCGGCCGCTGCCCGAGATAGAAGGGCACGTCGCCTTCGAGGGCGTCACCTTCGGCTATGATGCGCAGAAGCCGGTGCTGCAAGAGGTGACCCTGCGCGCCCGGCCGGGAGAAACGGTCGCCCTCGTCGGCCCCACCGGCGCGGGCAAGACGACGATCGTCAATCTGCTCAGCCGTTTCTATGACGTCGACCAGGGACGCATCACCATCGACGGGCTTGACCTGCGCGAAGTGACCCAGGATTCCATCCGCTCGCAGCTGGGCATCGTCCTGCAGGACACCTTCCTCTTCGCCGATACGGTCATGGAGAATATCCGCTACGGCCGTCTGGGAGCGAGCGACAATGAGGTGATCGCCGCGGCGCAGACGGCCAACGCCGACTGGTTCATCCGCCGCCTACCGCAGGGCTACGAGACGCCGCTGTCCGAAAAAGGGCACAACTTCAGCCAGGGACAGCGCCAGCTGCTGGCCATCGCCCGCGCCATCCTCGCCGGCCCGCGCATCCTCATCCTCGACGAGGCCACGAGCAGCGTGGACACGCGCACCGAACAGCAGATCCAGGAAGCGCTGCTGCGCCTCATGGAGGGACGCACCGCCTTCGTAATCGCCCACCGCCTGAGCACCATCCGCCAGGCAGACCAGCTGCTGGTCATCAACGACGGCCGTCTCATCGAGCAGGGCACGCACGCCTCGCTCCTGGCCGCGAATGGCTTCTACCACGACCTGTTTATGAGTCAGTTTAGGTAGGGGGGCGAGGGGCGGGGGGCGGGGAGCGAGGGGCGAGAGGCAAGGGGCGAGAGGCAAGGGGCGAGGGCGAGGGGCGGGGCCTTTGTGAATGCCTGCAGCTTGAGCACCGCCCGCGGCCCGGTCAGGCCTGGCGCTGCGGAAGCAGACCCAACTGCGCCAAAATGGCAAAACGGTCGGGCGAGCCCCAATGCTCCACGATCTTGCCGTCTTCAAACCTGACCATATCGAAAACGGCGGCCGCGAATGATTTGTCATTTGGCGGCCCCATGAAACCACCGCGATTGGTGCCGCGGGCCGTCATACGCGCCCATACTTTATCTTCTACAACCACAATATCGTCAATAGTCAGCGAAAAGTCCGGAAAAGACGCGTGCAGCGACAGAATGTCCTGGTGCATCCCTTCAATCGTGGATTTGAGCCCGAACTGATGCTCGATGTAGGCGGGGTTGAAATGCGCCTGCAGCACGTCGATACGGCCGTCGTTGAATGCGCCGGCAATCACTTGGCGAAGAATCTCTTCATTCTGCTCGGTTGACATGGTTGCTCCTTGCTGTCTACGCAGCGGGCTACGGGTATCAGGTTCTTTTTGCTATACTGCATCACAATGGACAACTATATTCAATACATTTATACTGTATTGAATATAGTAATTATATAATTAAATCTTAGGATGTCAAGAAATTCATGAAGAAAACCGGCAAACCAAAACGGACCTACAATTCAAGCAGGCGCAGAGCGCAGGCGCGGGAGACGCGCCGCACGATCGTCGCCGCGGCACGCCTGTTGTTCATTGAACGCGGCTACAGCGGGGCGACAATCGAAGCGATTGCCCAGGAATCCGGCGTGGCGCCGGAAACCATTTACGCCATCTTCGGCAGCAAGCGCTCCCTCCTGGAAAGCGTGATTGCCACATCCGTCGGCGGGGATGACGAACCCATCCCCCTGCTGGAAAGGCCCGGGCCCCAGAACGTCTTGGGCGAACAAGACCCGCAAAAGCAGCTGCGCCTGTTCGCCAAAGACATCGCCATGATCCTGGAGCGCGTGGCGCCTGATTTCGAGGTGATGCGTCTGGCGGCAAAGACGGAGCCGGACATCGCCGATTTGCTGGACAGCATCCTCAGCGAGCGGCTGCAGACGATGGAAATCTTTGCCGGCCGTATAGCCGAACGCGGGGCGCTGCGCGAAGGGCTGCACGCCGCCGCGGCGGCAGAAACAATCTGGACGCTCAGCAGCCCGGAAGTTTACCGCCTCTTGACCGTCGATCGGGGCTGGACTGGAGAACAGTATATTCAATGGCTGGGCGACGCCTTGATCCGCCTGCTGCTGCCGCAATAAGCGAACCGTCCGGAAGGCGCCTACAAAGCCGCCCTATCGCCACCCAGCCACGCTCATACCACGTCGCAATCTTCCTGCCCCGGCACATATACCCCCGCTCCCCACCCCTCGATGGCACGTTGCTCTACATCCCGCTACCCCGTAAAGCAACGTGGCACGTTGCTCTACATCCCGTCACCCCGTAAAGCAACGTGGCACGTTGCTCTACATCCCGTGCAAAGCAACGTGGCACGTTGCTCTACATCCCGCCCCCTGCCTCCCGCCCCCCGCTCCCTGTTGACATAACTTCACACGTTATGTATACTTCACCTAGCGTTATGTAAACCCTGTACCCGTAGTCCGCAAAAGGAGAATATCATGCGTAAGTTACTGGCCCTGGTGGGCGTGTTGCTGCTTATCGGCAGCTTGACCCTTACTGCCGCTGCCGCCGAGCAGCCGCAGACATTATTGAGCAGTGGAGCAACGGCCGTCCTGCAGGGCGACGATCCGCCGCCCGACGCCGATCCCCCCCGCCCCCGGAAGGTGAGGGGCAGGAGATGCCCGCGCTCGGCCTTTTTGCCACCGTGCGCGATCTGCTGGACCAGCTCTTCGCCAGCCAGCAGCAGGAGGCGCAGGCCCAGGAATCCCCCCCGGGCAGCCCAACACCCGACGCAGACGCGGAGAGCGAAACGGAAGAACTGCCCACTGACGAGGGACAGACGGAAGCGAGCGATTCGGCCGAGGGACCGGCCGTAGAACCGACTGTGGAAGAGGCTGGAGAGACGCCGGCGGACGATACAGGAACAGAAGCAACGCCGCTGCCGGACAGCAGGCAGGACATAGAAGAGAGAATCGATGCCCTGCGCGAGAAAGTGGCCCGCTTCGACGCCGAGGCGGGCGTAGAAGCGGCCGAACCGCTGCCGGAAGAAGAAATTACGGCCGACAGCCTGCTCGGTCAGGCGCAGCAGATGCTCAGCCAGCTGGCCGACAGCGACGCGCTGCCGGAAGAAGAGGCGGCCCTGACCCAGGAGTGGATGCACAACCCACCCAACTGCGACGCCGACCCGGCGCCCATGGTCAACTGGAGCGGCTGTGACAAGTCGGAGATCCTGCTCGACGGCGAGAACATGGAAGGCGCGATCCTCATCGGCACCGATTTCAGCGACGCCGTCCTCATCGACAGCGACTTCAGCGGCGCGATCATGAAAGATGCCGACCTCACCGGGGCCGTTCTCGACGGCGTTGTGCTGCGCAAGAGCGAGCTCAGCGGCGCCGATTTCAGCGGCGCCATACTCCTCTTCGTCGACCTCAGCTACGCCAACGCCCCCATGGCCGATTTTGATGGGGCCGGACTCTACGTCGTCCTGGCGCGGGACAGCAACCTGAAGGAAGCTGTCTTCACGGAGACGGAGATGATTGTCGTCGACTTCAGCCACAGCAACCTCATGGGCGCCGACTTCAGCGGCAGCGAGATTGAATACGGGCATTTCGTGGGCAGCAACCTGACCAATGCCCGCTTCAACCGCGCCAGAGTACGGCGCAGCGATCTCAGCCAGGCCGCCCTCCAGGACGCGGATCTCAGCCGGGCCAGGCTGGGCATCTCCTGGCTGAAAGCGGCCACGGGAACGCCGGTCGGCAGCGCCGACGTCAGGCTAGCCGACGTCATTTGCCCGAACGGCGTTCTGGTCACCGGCCCCGTGGACACCGATGTCGCCTCCGCCTGTGCCTGGGACACGCTCCCACCGGCGGCCACGGTGCTCATGACCCTCTCGCCCGACTGCAACGCCCCGGCAGCGCCCGGCGTCGATTGGAGCGGCTGTGACAAATCAGGCCTGAACACGCCTGGCCTCGACCTGCGCAATGCGAATTTGCAGGGGACGAATTTCACCGACGCCTCCATGCTGCTCTGGGATTTGAGCGGCGCTGATCTCAGCGGCTCAGACCTGCGCCGGGCCACGATCAGCAGCACGATCCTGCGCGGGGCCACACTGGACGGCGCCTATATGCGGCGGGCCGTCATCAGGGGCTCCGACTTCGACGGCGCGAGCATGAATGCCGCCACGCTCCTGCAAGCTGAAATCCACTTCAGCCGCCTGCGCGAAGTGGACCTGCAATACGCCGTATTGGACGCCATCACCGTGGAGCAGTCAGACCTGAGCTATGCCTCGCTCAACTTTGTGAAGGCGATGGAAACGATGTTCTTCTCTGTCTTCTTGCGCGGAAGCGATCTCACCGGCGCCGCCATGCCCCTGGTCCAGGCGTTCCTGGTCAACATGTCGGAAGCACAGATCGAAGGGCTGGATCTCACATTCGCCCAGCTGACGGACGGCATCTGGTTCAAGGGCGCCAACGGCACCCCGACGAGCAGCGAAGACCCCACCCTGACCGACACCTTGATTTGCCCCGACGGCGGCGCCGTCTTTGGCCCGCTGACGGCGCCCGCCGGCGAACTGTGCGACTGGGCGGCGTGCCAGGACCTGATCATGAACGGCGACTTCTTCGGCGAGGACTACTGGGACTTCCCGCTGACGGAGTATTCGGCCGTGCTCAGCGACGAACAGGCGCTCAGCCCCGACTGGTCGGCGCGCACGGGCATCATCGATCCCGAGGACAACACCTACAGCTTCAGCTCCGTGCGCCAGAAAGTGACCCTGCCCGCGGGCACGGACAAAGCGGTGCTCAGCTTCTACCTCTATACGCAGACCGACGAACCGAAGAGCTATCTCATCCCCAACTCCATCCAGGAGGCGCAGAGCCTCATGGGCGCACCATCGGCCATGGGCCCCAACGGCTCCTACGTCGGCGACGCGCAGTGGGTGATCATCTTTGACGGCTACGGCCGCCAGCTCATGCGCCCGATCAGCATGCGCGAGAACTCGCAGAGTTGGGAACTGTACACAGTTGACCTCAGCCATCTCGTCAAAGAAAACCGTGACATGATGATCGAGGTCTACTTCGGCTCCTTCAACAACGGCCACGCCGGTGTGACGGCCATGTATGTGGACGATGTCTCCCTGGGCAACTGCGCCGGCGTCCCCCGGCCGCCGCGCCCGGAGCCGCCGCAGCCTGTCTGTGCAGACACGATCAACAACGGCGGTTTCGAGGTGATGGACAACGCCTGGCTGCTGCCCATCACGCCCCATCCCGCGGGCTTCAGTGACGCGCAGCAAAACAGCGGCGACTACGCCATGCGCACGGGCATCGCCCAACTATCCACCGTCATGGAGAACGGCGACAACGTGAAGAGCTTCTCCTCCGCCTTGCAGCGGGTGGCCATTCCCGCCAACGCCACCGCCGCCGACCTCAGCTTCTATCTCTACCCGCAGAGCAGCGAGGCGTACAACATGCTCATCCCGGAGAGCATCGAGGCGGTGCTCGCCCCCACGGCGCGCCACGTGAATTACGGCGACGCGCAGTGGGTGCTCATCCTCGATAAGTACGGGCATGAGCTGGCACGCTTGGTGAGCATGCGCAGCAACGAGCAGGCATGGCGTGAGTACGCCTTCGACCTGCTGCCCTACAAAGGAAAGACGATCCTGCTCTACTTCGGCACCTTCAACAACGGCATGGGCGGCAAGACGGCCATGTTCGTCGACGACGTGATGCTCGATATCTGCACAGCAGAGGTAGACCCGTAGTCTTCCAGCGGCGTAGAGACGCAAACCCTTGCCTCTCTACCCGCGTCTCCTCCTTCTCATAGAAACCGGGCTTTTTCAAAAAGCCCGGTTTCTGCGATCATCCTTTCTGCGATCCTCCGCCGTGAGCCGGCAACCTTAAAGTCTTTTTTTTGAACTCATAACATCATATGGTATTTTATATACGGCTCAATCGAACAGAGCTGGCGCAGTGCACGAGGAGGATCTCCCTTTGAAAGCAGAAAACCGTGGCAAGCGTTGGACTATCCCCACCCTTTTCTTGATCCTGATCCTGGTCGCCTTAAGTTTCCAGGACAGCCGTGCGCAGGAAAAATGGGCCGCCTTTCTGCCCATGACCACCGGCGGCAGCCCCGATTACGTCTATGTTCCCCCGCCCGCTGACTACGCCGATTTGATCGTTCAAAACGTCGAAGATGGGCGCTGGACGCTTGAAGAAGGGCTGGTGACCACGCTCAAGCTCTTCGCCGAAGAAACGAGCCCCGATCAGATAGCGGACGCCGGGCGCGTCACGCGCCCGGAAGGCACCGGCGCGATGATGATGGCCTTCGACTACATCGAAAGCGGCCAGGATGCGGCCACAAAAGCGGAGCTGGAGCGCCTGCTCGCCGCCCTCATCCCGCCGCCAGACAATATTGACAAGGTCTCCACGACGGAACCCCCCGCTTCCCTGTATGCTGCTGCAGAGGACCCACCCGAAGACCTGAGCCAGCCCTGCAAAGATCTCTGGAAACAAGGGTACGCTAATTATTTCGATCTTGATGAGTTTTGTTTCATACTCATCGAGCCTGAGTGGGGGCAGTACGACCTTAAAATCTATTATCCCATTCACTGGTACGGGGATGAAACATTAGAAACGTACGTCAACCAGGCAGAAGAGGCGCTACTCTACAGCTTCGAACGCTATATTAATGGGCTCGATCTGCCGGGCGCCATGCCCAATGTCACCATCGTCTTTTCCTACCTGGAAGACGGAGGCACTATCTACACAGTTCCCGAAGATGAGCGCGCCGCCTATAACTTCAAATCCAGCACCTGCCCTATCTTCATCACGCAGACTGCCATGAAGAAGTACGCCCGTCCCGGGGAGTGGAAGCAGGCGATTGCGCATGAGCTTTTTCATTGTTACGAAAGCAAGTACCTCATGGAGCAGATGAACGAGCCGGAATATGAGTACAGTAAGTGGTGGATTGAAGGCGCGGCCGAATATTTTAGCAACGAAGTCTACCCCAATGTCAACCTGGAGCACCTCTGGCACGATGAGTTCAATTCGCGCTCGGCGATGATTTCACTTGTGGAAATGCGCCATGATTCGGGCATCTTCTTTCAATACATGGGCAATGTCTATCAGAACAAGCCTCTCCTGGAACAGATGCTGACCACGCTGCCCAAGAAGAAGAGCGACAAGACCAAGGAACAGGTGGAAGCGCTGGCTAAGTGGCCGGGGATCGCGGGCCATTTCCACCAGTTCGGAAAGGACTTTTTTGACGGGCAAATCAAAGACAGCAGCGGCAGCCTGTTGGCCACCAACGCGCTGTCGCTGGTTTTCACGAAGTCGGCGCTGGCGCCTTTCGCCAACGAGGGAGAAGAGAAGTACTTAGGCGCCGATGTGTTCCGCCTGACACGCTATCCGCTCACCTACCAAAAAAAGCAGGTATATTACCAAACGCTGCAGGATCTAGATCCTGCAGTCACGGAGACAACGCGCGATCTGCTTGACAAGACACAACTGGCGGGCGAATGGCAGCCGATGCCCGCGGAGATCGTTTCCCCGTGCAGCATCGACGCCGAAAAGTTCCTGCTGCTGACGCGCATTACATTCGAGGATCGCGGAGGATCGCACACACAGATCACCATCGATAAGGTCGACGAGCGCAAATGCACCTGCTATATCGATACGAAAATCAAGGGCAGCTTCCCCGGCCTCTACCAGGCTCCGGCCTACTTCAACAGCAATCAGCAGCTCAATCTAGCTGTCTCGGGCATCGGCATGGGACCGCAGGCGGGCGCCAACCAGTCTGCCGCTGTGGAGAAACACACGCCAGGCACGACGGGAACTTTTGCCAATGCCCTCTATGGCCTCAGCTACATTCGCGGCACCAGGGGCCTCTTCATCAACAACCCCAAACCCGGCGAGAAGCCCGGCGGTTTTATGACCATCGCCAAAGATGAAGCGCGCTTCATCGAAGGCGCGCACAGCGGCTCCGCCTGGGGCCAGGTCGGGGACAGCGGCGGGACCCTTGCCGAAGGCTACGTCAATTACACGGGCAATTTTCGGGCGGTGAAAACAACCGATGACGCCGCTGCCTGCGACGAGGAGTGGCGCAAGCTGCCGGGGTACGGCGACTAGGAGAGACGCGCTCCCTTTAGAAACCGGGTTTTTTGGGACAACCCGGTTTCTGCGATCACCCGGTTTCCACCTCGCTACGCCTCCCTGTCCATAATCCAGGCGCTGTCGTGCCGCGTGAAGCCGATCTTGGGGTAGTAGTCCACGGCCGCGGGCGCGGCGAGCAAGACCAGCTTCGAGCGCGTGCCCATCTTCTGCCGCGTCTTCTCAATCAGGGCCATGCCGATGCCCTGCCGCTGGTGCGACTGGCGCACGGCCAGGTCGGCCAGGTAGCCGACATAGCCGAAATCCGTCAGCGTGCGCGCGATGCCCACCAGCAGCGCCCCCTCCCAGGCGGTGACCACCAGGTTGGCCTGGCTGATCATCTGCGCCACGATGGCGCGGTCATCAATCGGCCGTCTCTCCCCCAGCGTCGACGCCTCATACAATTCAATAAACTGATCGATATCCAGATCATTTCCGTAACGGTAGATGATTTCATTCATAGGTCGCTCAAGGTCGGGCAGCATGGCAGGGAGATAAAGGCGCGCACTCTCCAACCGGGCATTCCATCGCCCAATCAGCCATTGTCCAAGACCTCCTTAAAGGCATCATACAGCGCCTGCGCCTCCGCGCGCGAATCGCCGATGGCGGTCACGCCCACGCTGCCGTAGGTTCCCACGCCGGACAGCATGTGCAGGACGATGCCCTTTTGGCCGGTGTGGTCGAAATGGAGGCGGTGCGCGCTGAGCAGATCGAAAAGATCCATCGGCGTGTAGCGGCGGTAGCGCTCGCTCTCGATGTGGTCGCTGGCCACGTAATACTTCTCCTGGCCGCGCAAGGTGGTGAAACGGCCGTCCCCCGCGTCATACATCCCCCGCGTCAGGTACTGCAAAGTCAGGTAAGGCGTCGTCGTGCCTCCCTTGCGCAGGTTTATCTCAATGGCGTGGCACGTCCAGGCGCCGCCCGCGCGACGCGTGACCAGAAAATCAACCGCGTAACGGCCGATCACGCCCTCCCGGGCCAGACGCTCGCCGATCTTCAACGCCTCGGCCGTGATCAAAGCCGCATACGCCTGCCGCGCCGGAAAGAGCGCGCCCAGGAACGTCTGCCCGCTCGGCCCGCCCAGCAGTTGGTCATGCGTGGAGAGGATCTGCACCTCGCCCAAGGGCGTATTGCGCAGCTGCACGCTCGGGCTGTGCACCTCTTCCCCGCTGACGAACTCTTCGACCACGCCCCCGTCCGCGCCCCAGGCGTCCAGGTAAGCGGGATAGCCGAAGCCCTCAACCTCGAACTGCATCGCGCGGAAGCGCTCGCGCACCGCCTCCTCCTCGCCTGCCGCGCCGGGCGGGGGCGTGCCGCGCAGGTCTACCAGCGTGTTGCCCATACCGCCCACGCCCTCATTCAGCTTGACGATCACCTGCGCGATCGCCGGTTTGCGCGCGCGCATCGCCAGGATCGCGGCCACGGCCGTTTCTTCGCTGAAGAGGTCCTCCACGCCCAACGGGTGGTTCACGCCCTCCTCCGCGAACAGCGCCCGCGCCCCGCTCTTCGTGCCGAAGGCGAAAAAATCCGGGTCGGCGGCGTACATGGGGATGCCCAGGCGCACCGCCAGCTCCCGCTCCAGGTCCGTGGTGTTGAAGGGCACCATATGCGCGTGCTCCGCATCGGGGATCAGGCCGCGAATCTGCGCCAGCAGCCGCGGCCGTTCGACCAGCTTCTCCGACAGCGGACGCTGCGAGCCGTCATAGGGCGAGACGAGGAACAGCCGCTTGCGCGCGCTGCCCAGGGCCACCCCCGGCAAGATATCCAGGTAATAATCGACGATCTCCGGCAAGATCGGCTGCGAGGTGATGTAGATCAGGCGCAGGTTCGTCTGCGCGAGGATGAAGAGCATGAAAAGAAAGCGCTCTTCATACGCCTGCTGCTTCACCGTGGGGATCTCCATGTCGATGGAAAGCGAAGGCACGACGACGACCGTGTTCTCCCGCTGCGGCGCCCCGCCCGGGTCCATGCTGCCCACCTCGCGCCACATCGCCGGCATCTTCGCCTGCAGCGCCTCAAAAGCGGCCCGCATCCGCCGCGGATCGGCCGTCGATTCATAATGTTCCACACCCTGACTGGCAAATTTCATCGCTAAACCTCTCCCATAAAGCGCCTGCCTCAGCCTGCGCAGCCACACCTTTAGCAAACATTGAAACGAGCGCGCGGCCACGCTACAATATTATTGGTATCGTAATATATTTTGAAGACAGACGCCAACGACTGGCAAAGAACTTCCGCCAAGGGATACAGCCATGAAACGCATCGAACTACAAGAACTCGTCCGCGCCCGCCAGGTGGGCGCTGTTGACCGGCGCGAATTCATGATCCGCGCCACGGCCGTTCTCGGCAGCGCCGCCGCGGCCACCACCCTGCTTGCCGCCTGCGCACCCAACGCCGGGCGCACGCCGCCGCCCGTGGTCGAGAGCGCGCCGCTGCCCGAACCCGGCTTGAGCGCGACCGCCGGCTTGCAGACGGGCGACCGGCAGACGGCAGGCCTGATGACAGGCGTCGTCACCTACCCCGGCCCTGACGGCGAGGAGCTGATGGGCTATCTCGCCTACGCGCCCGGCGCCGCCCCCGCGCCCGCCGTAATCGTCATTCAGGAATGGTGGGGGCTCAACGAGCATATCAAAGATGTTGCGCGCCGCTTCGCCGAGGCGGGCTACGTCGCCCTGGCCCCCGATCTCTATCACGGCCAGGTAACGACGGAGCCGGACGAAGCGCGCAAGCTGGCCATGACTTTGGGCATGGGCGACGCCGTTTCCGAAATTCAGGCGGCGATGGCCTACGTGCGCGGCCAGGAATCCACCACAGACGCGATCGGCCTCGTCGGCTTCTGTATGGGCGGCGGCCTGGTGCTGCAAACGGCCGCGGTCGACAACAGTGTCAGCGCCACCGTCCCCTTCTACGGCCGGCCGGTCGGCGGCGGCGAGGCGGGCCAAATCGAGGCCCCCCTGCTCAGCTTCCTGGGCACGCGCGACGGCATCTCCGCCGCCGGTTACGAACAGATGCACGCGGCGCTCACGGCCAACGACGTCCCCAATCATTTCCAGCTATACGAAGGCGCTCAGCACGCCTTCTTCAACGACACCCGCGCCAGCTACGACCCGCAGGCGGCCGCCGATGCCTGGACACGCACCCTGGCCTGGTTCGCTGCACACCTGGCATAGTCGAAAACGGAAAATTCATAGTCGGGAATTGACCCCGCCCCTTACGAAAGAGGCCCCACCATGAAACGACCCCTGGCCGCAGTACTCTTCACCCTGCTCACACTTCTCGCCGTCACGGCCGATTCCCGCGCCGATGAGGACAGGCGTGAGACAGCATCGCTCATCGCCCACTGGAAGCTGGACGAAGGCAGCGGAACAACCATCAATGACAGCTCCGGCAGCGGCTACCACGGAGTCGCCAGCGTCGACTCCTGGTCGACCGACCGGCCCCCTGTGCCCGGCGCGGGGAGCCACTCCTTTGCCTTCGCCGGCGACGCCTACATCGACACGGCCGATTTTGATATCAACGACGACTTCAGCATCGCCGTGTGGGTCAAACCCAGTGAAGACACTGCCGAAGCCATTCTCGGCAAGCACACGGACGCCGGCGCCAATCAGCTGCTCTTCGGCATCTACGACGGCGACTACATCCTCAATATCCGCGACGACGTGCAGCGCACCAGCCCACTTCGCCGAGACGCGTGGCAGCATCTGCTGCTCGTCGGCCGGGCCGCGGACGGCAAAACAACCGTCTCCGTCTATCGCAACGGCATCCCCTTGTGGACCTTTGAACACGAGCAGGTGCTCGGCGATCTCAGCGGCGGCAAACCGTGGACCATCGGGCGCGATTGGGACCCCACGGAAGCCAACGACTATTTTTCAGGCCTCATGGCCGACCTGCGCATCTATGATGGCGCGCTGAGCGACGCGGAAATCGCCGCGCTCACGGCCGGCTTTGCCGGCACCTGCACCGTGCCCTCGGCCAGCTATCCGCGGCTCAATATGGCGATAATGGCCCGCTGCGAAATCATCGAGCTGCTCGCCGGCGAGCATGAAGTGTATGAATCGGATGTCAATGACGGCCTGATCATGCGCGGCGCCGGACGCGAGCAGACCATTCTGACGCTCTGGATGGACTCCAATCGTTTCCTTTCTCTCAATCGCCACACGACGATCAGCGACCTGACCTTTCGCGGCCGGGGCGGTTACGGCTTCTCCCTGATCGGCGGCGGTGCGCTCACCATCGAGGAGGGCGTCAAGGTCACCCTGGAGGACGTCGCTTTTGAAGACAACTACGCCTCCTATGACGGCGGCGCAATCAGAAACGATGGCGATTTGACCATCCTCAACAGCAGATTTGTTGGCAATATGGGCGGCGGCTACCTCGGCAGAATTTCGCGCGGCGGCGCGATCGCCAATTTTGACACGCTCCAGGTTAAGAACTCCCAATTTGAAACCAATTTTGTCTTCAACGATTTCAACAGCGGCGGCGCGATCAGCAGTCTGGGCACCCTGCGCGTCGAAGACAGCGCCTTCCATAAGAACAACGCCGACAACGGCGGCGCGATCCAGGCCAATGGGCGCACGGAAATCGTGAACACGTCGCTGACAGCCAACCGCGCCACCTTCGGCACGGCCGTTAACAGCGTCGGCGAATTGACCCTGATCAACAGCGTCTTGGAAAACAACGAGGCTTACAGCGTCCCCAGGGCCAGCGGCACCGTTCTGGCGGCCGGGACGGCGCTTATCGTCGATACGCGCATCAGCGGCAACAGCGCCAGGAATGGCGCGGCGGTCGACAACCGCGGCGGTGAAGGAGGCAGAGAGGGGAGCATGACGATCACGCGCAGCGTTCTCAATGGCAACTCAGCCGCCGAGGGAGCCGGCGCCATCTCCAACAATGGCCGCCTGTTTGTGATCGACAGCACCATCAGCGGCAACAGTGCCGTCAATTATGCCGGGGCGATTCACAATAGGCCGACGGCCGTCGTCGAAATAGACAATACGACCATCAGCGGCAGTACCCTGGTCGACAGCGTCTGGGCCCAAGCCGTCAGCGCCATCTACAACCAGGGCGAGATGAAGATCAGCAACAGCACCATCAGCGGCAGCAACACCACCCAGTCCATAGCGGAGCCGGCGGCCGTCGTTCAGGACTTGGACGATGCTTCGCTGGCCCTGATCCACACCACCATCGCCGCAAACGAGCGGCAGACGCCGGGCCGCGGCTTCGGCATGCATATCCTCAAGGGATCCGTCTCTGTGCTCAACACGCTGGCCACGGACAACGGCGCCGCCAACTGCCTCATGAACGCCCAAGCCCCATACGCCGGTTCGGGCAATCTGGCCGGCGACGAGAGCTGCGACCAGTTCACCTTCTCCAACAACCTGGCCGTCGGCCCACTTGCCGGCAACGGCGGCCCGACGGAGACGCACGCCATCGGCGAAAACAGTGACGCCCGCGACGCCGGCAATGCCGCCTGGTGTACAGCAGCGGACCAGCGCGGCGTCGCCCGCGACGCGGCCTGCGACGTAGGCGCCTACGAATATGAGAGCAGCCCCGGTCTCTTCCTGCCCCTGGTGATGGCCAAGTAGCATTCCCGCCGCCCCGTGCCCAATGAACTGGGCACGATAAACGATCTCCCTTGCGCCGCAGCGCTTGCATCATCCTGAGCAAGCGCTATACTTATCGTGATAAATTTCACAATCGAATTCAGCGAATCCGGCCTGGTGCGCGTCTGGGGAGCCGCGGCTTTCTGCGAGATTCGCCATCCCATTTTTCGACATCAAATTGCAAACCACGAAATGGAGGTTTCACGTTGCCATGAACGAAAACAATGTATCTTTCTCTGTCGATGCCCTACTACCGCTGGACATGGCCCGCAAATCAGAAGCGATCGGCGTTTCCAAGGTCAACATCGGCCCCTTCCGCATGTTCGCCCTGGCCGTATTGGCCGGCGCATTTATCAGCATCGGCGCCGTCTTTGCCACGACGGTGACCACCGGCGCCGCCGGCGAACTGACCTTTGGCGTCAGCAAACTACTCGGCGGCTTCGTCTTTTGCCTGGGCCTGATCCTCGTCATCGGCGCCGGCGCGGAACTCTTCACCGGCAACAACCTGATCATCATGGCCTGGGCCGGCGGCAAGGTAAGCACGGGCCGGCTGCTGCGCAACTGGGGCATCGTCTATTTCGGCAATTTCGTGGGCTGCCTGCTTACGGCCGCGGGCATGTTCCTCACCGGGCAGTACGCCTTTTCCGGCGGCGCGCTGGGCTTGAACGCGCTCAATATCGCGGACGGCAAGCTGCAGTACGGCTTCGTGCAGGCGCTGATGCTCGGCGTCTTCTGCAACGGCCTCGTCTGCCTCGCCGTCTGGCTGGCCATGGGCGGGCGCACGGTCACGGACAAGATCCTGGCCATCATCTTCCCCATCACGGCCTTCGTCGCCGCCGGTTTCGAGCACAGCGTGGCCAATATGTACTTCGTGCCCATCGGCCTGATCATCAAAGCGTTCGCGCCCGCCTCTTTTTGGGCCAGTATCGGCAAGACGCCGGCCGATTACGCCGATCTCACCTGGGGCAATTTCTTCGTCGACAACCTGCTGCCCGTGAGCATCGGCAACATCATCGGCGGCGCGCTCCTCGTCGGCCTAGCCTACTGGTTCATCTACCTGCGGCCGAGCTGGACAGGTCGCGCGACGCTGTAAAGACGATCGTAGAGCAACTTGGCAAGTTGCTTTACAGCGCACCAATCGTAGAGCAACTTGGCAAGTTGCTCTACAACGTATCACCTTGTGCTGCAAGACGCCCGCGACGCGGCCTGCGCACGCAGGCGCGGGCCATCATCACGGCGATCGCATCACCATAAACCTGGGAGCGCCCCCTTCAAGGCGACACCCTGCTCGCCGGCCTCGCCTGCCGGGTCAAATACCTGCGGCCGAGCCGCACAGGTGAGGCCATTCGTGTTTGGGCATGGAGATCTTGGTATCTGGATCGGGGGAATTGACCCGTTTTTCGATTGGCGGAAGCGACAACGACGGCGAGGCAGCCTAGCGGCTGCCGATTAACGATTCGACAACTTCCGCAAACGGCCGTTCCCGCCCGCGTGCCAACAGCGTCTCAACGACCTGCGGCGACAGTTCCCCGATTAGCTGCTGTAGAAAATCGTCCAGCCTGTCGCGCACATAGCGGCTGGTCGCCTCTTCGGCCAGGACCGTGCCCGCCAGGGCAATGCCCTCCTCAGCCCGTCCCGTGTGCACCCAGACGATGGCTATTCCACCCAGGGCATCCGCCTGGTAGTTCGCGTTTTCAGCCTCGCTTCCTTGCACCAGGACTGCCTGAAACTGCTCCAGGGCGATCTGGTACTCCTGCCGCGTCAGCCGGATATAGCCCAGGTTGTTACGCGCCAAGAGCAGGCCGTTCCGATCACCAAGTCGCTGGCGGATGCCCAGACTCTCTTGCGTAAGAAGCAGCCCCTGATCCGTGTCGCCCACTTTCTCGGCCAGCAATCCCTGGTTGGCAAGCACAATGGCGATTCCTGCCTCCTCATTTAGTTCGCTAAACTTGGCGTGTGCCTGCTCAAACCAAGCGCGCGCCTCTTCCAGCCGCCCGCTGTCCATGGCCACCGCGCCCAGGTTACTGAGATTGTTGGCAATGCGACCGTGGTTGCCCAGCTCGCGCGCCAGCCGCAAGCTGGTTTCAAATGCCGCCGCCGCTTCTTCATACGCCCCCGCCTGATAGGCCACAAAACCGAGCGCCGTGTGGCTGTCCTGCAGCCCCTGGCGGTTGCCCAGGCGCGCATAAAGCTCCTGGCATTCCGTGGCGCAGGTGGCGGCCGCGGCAAAGGATCCGGCGCGGAACTGCAGGCGCGCCAGCTGGTAAAGCGCATCGGCCAGCGCGTACCAATCCTCGAGGCGGCGATACGCTTCCACGGCCTGCGCCAATGCCTGGCGCGCGGCGCTGTAGTCACCTTCATGGGCCGCCATGCGCGCGCGCACCACGTCCAGGTCCGCGCAATCCAGCTCGCTGCCCGCGTCCAACACGATTTCGCTGCTTTCCGCCAGCAGACGCTCAACGCCCTTGTCGCCGCTCATGGCCACGGTAAGACAGGCCATGCAGTGCCGCGCCAGACGGGCGGCCATACCCAGTTTGAGCTGGGGCCCGGCCCTGCGCATGTCCGCTGCCGCGGACAGCGCCTCCTCCACATACTTTTGTGCGCCCGCTTCCTCAAATGTCAGGCAGCCCAGCGCGTGCAGGCGCACGGCAGTTGCCACATCCTCCCACCCTCTGTTGCGCAGCGTCTCGATCGCCGCATCGAAAAAATCCACGCCAGCCCGCGCATAGCCGCGGCGCGCCCAATAAATATGAAGATCGGGCAAACTGGCGGCGATGTGCGCGCGCTCACCCTGCGCATAGGTCCATTCCCAGGCGGCGCGTAGATTTTCTTCCTCATGCTGCAGGCGCTGCCGAACTTCTACCTGCCCCGCCGCGCGCAGCGCCGCCGCCGAATCACGAAAAAGAGCTGTATAAAAGGAAGCGTGCGCCCCCGCCAGCGCAGGATCGGGTGCCATTTTTTCGCTAAGAAACTGCCGTGGAATATTGTGCAGGGTAAAACGGCCGTCTGGCGCGAACTGCAGCAGCGATTTACCGGTCAGCCCACGCAGCAGCGCTGGCGAAGCGCCCAGAATCTCGCCTGCCGCGTCCGCTGTAAAGCCGCCGCGGAAAACGGTCAGCCGCGGCAGAAGCCGCTGCTCCTCCGCAGAAAGCAGGTTCCAGGAATGGTCGAACAGGGCACGAAGACTGAGGTGTCGCGGCGGCATATCGTGATATGTGACGCGCAGCGTGTCCAGGCTGCGCCTGATCTGATCAACGATCTGCTGCGGCGTCGCCGCCGGAATAAGCCCGGCGGCCAGCTCCAGGGCCAGCGGATACCCCTCCACCAAGCGGCAAACATCGGCCAGCGCCGGCTGCCATTCGAGGGAGGTGTAAACATCATCCCGCCGCGCGACGCGATCGAGCAGCATACCCATCGCCGGGAAAGTGTCGAGCGAGTTGGCCGTTCGCGGCGGAGGAACCGGCAGACCGCGCAGAAAAACCAGCGCCGCGGCCTGCAGGCCCGGCTCATGGCGCGAGGTGGCCAGCATCTTGATGCCCGGCGCCTGGCGCAAGATGGCCAGCAGCGCTTCTTGCACGCCCTCTAGATGTTCCATGTTATCGAGAACGAGCAGCATCTCCTGCTGCGCCAGATAGGCCAGCAGCTGCTCGTGCTGCGGCGGACGGTCAGGCCGGCTGCTGAATGAGAATCCAAGCAGTTCCGCCAGGGCGGGAAAAAGTTGATCAGCGCGGCCAAGATCGGCCAGGGGCAGAAAATGTACTCCGTGGGCGAAACGCGCTTTTTGTGCTTCAGCCGCGGCCAAGGCCAGCCGCGTCTTGCCCACGCCGCCGGGCCCAATAACCGCGACCAGGGCCGTCTGCGGTGCCGCAAGCAGATCGTCAATGCGCGCCAGCTCCGCTTCGCGGCCAAAGAAAACGCTGTATTGGCGCGGCAGGTGGTGCACGGCCGCCGCGTCCATGGGCGCGGCGAAGCTGTTCTCGCGAATGGCCGCCGCAAGATTTTCCGTGGCCGGTGAGGGCGCGACATTCAGCTCTTGCCGCAATAGGGTGCGGCAGACCTCATATTGGGCCAGGGCCGCCGAGCGCTGCCCGTCCTCAGCCAGCAGGCGCATCAGCCGCCGGTGGGCGCTCTCGCGCCACGGCGTGAGTCTGATCAATCTCTGCAGGGCAGCGGTCGCCTCCGCCAACTGCCCCACCTGCTGGAAATGATCGCCGAGCGCGGACAATGTATCCGCCGCCAACCGCCGCCAGCGCTCCTGCTCTGCGCGCAGCCACAGCTCGAATTCGGCGTTTCCGCGCAGCCACAGCCCGTCCAGAAGATCGCCGCGCATCAACTCAACAGCCTGCATTTGCGCCGCAGCAGTGCCTTGATCAAGTAGGCGCGTAAACGCCCGCGTATCCAGCCACAGCGCCGAGTTTTGGCTGTTAAAGCGCAGCGCATCCCTTTCCGCCACAATCGCTTCCGGGATCACCGTCTTGATATGATTAAGTGCCCAGCTCAGATTGGCCCGCCCGTGCCGCTCGTCCTGATCAGGCCAGAAGAAGTCGGCCAGGACCGTTCGCGAAACCGCGCCCTCATGCAGGGCCAAAAAAGCCAACAAGGCCAACGCCTTGCGCGAGCGCAGGCCACGCAAAGGCCGGCCAGCCTGTTCGATTTGCACGGGGCCTAGGAAGTGGAGCCGGTACACCCGCGCATCGTCCTTCATCTGCGCACTTAAATCAGGCACGATTCCCTCATTCTCATCCGCAGCCCACCCCCCTCCGCCGATCATGGACTGTGGACCCGGGACGATGGACCATGCGTCAAAGAGTTGTCAAAGAGCAATATAGATACTGCTCGCAGTATTTGTAATACAAGATGTGCAAAAGAACAAGCGCAATATTCACTGCGGTAATCGACAAGGAGGGCAGTTCGCGGCTGTCGTACCAACCTGTCAAGTAGGCTTAAACGCATTCAAAAGGAGCAAAAAAATGATTAGAAGAACGTGGGTAGGGTTGGCTGCAGCCCTGCTGTGCATTGGAATGGCGGCCGGCGCAGTCCCGGTTCAGGCAGCAGCCTTTGTCGTCGACAGTACGGCCGACAGCGGCGACATCAATCCTGGCGACGGCCTATGTGATGATGGTACAGGCGCCTGTACCCTACGCGCCGCGATTTGGGAAGCCAACTTCGGCGGCCCGGACACCATCAATTTCAACATCGGCGGCGGCGGCGCGCAGGCGATTAACATCCTCAATCCGCTGCCCTACATCTACAGCGAACTGGTCATCGACGGCACCACGCAGCCCGGTTTTGCGGGAACACCCCTGATCGAAATCGACGCCGCGAATATGGACACGTACACCGGCCAACCGCCCATGGCCGCCAGCAACAGCCCCAGTCTCACAGTAAAGTATCTTAAGATCAGCAACGCCGCGGATGTCGGCTTTTCAATGCAGCGTGTGGACAACGCCCTGATCGACGGCCTTGACGTATCGCTGCCTTCAGGAAACCAAGGCTACGGCGTGCGCGCCTTCAACAGTATCGACAATCTCACCGTCCAAAACATCACGGCCAATAACCGCCTCTATGGAATTGCGTTGGAAGCAGTGAGCAGTGAAACCAACAGCGACGTGCAGATATTGAACAATGACCTCAGCGACAACGCCTATGCGCTCTATCTGCATGGTATCAACGAAGATACGCTTCCAGGCGGCATCATTGCCAGCGGCAACACCCTGTCCGGCAGCTCGATTGCCGCGCTGTACATGAAGAACATGAATGATCTGGTTATCTCAGATGGCAGCGCAGCCGGCACCAATATCTTTATCGCCCCGGGCGACGGGCTGGACAGCGGACCTGGCGGTTCAATCATCTTAGATTCGGCCGATCGTGTTCTGATCGAGAACCTGGATTTATCGCTTGCATCCGGTGCCGCTTCCGGACAGGGCCTGATTTTCAGCAATGTCAATGACCTTACAATTCAGAACAGCACAATCAGCAACCGCGAGTGGGCTATCTACGGCACCGGGGGCAGCGATTTTCGAGCTTTGAACAATACATTGAGCAGCAACAGTACGGCCATCGAACTGAGGGCGATCACGGCCGGTTCCTTGCCCGGTGGCGTTCATATCGGCGGCAACGTTTTCAGCGGCAGCACCAACGGGCTGCTGTTCAACCAGATGTCGAACCTGCTCATTTCGGATGGCTCACTCAGCGGCACCAATGTCTCCCTCCCCGCTGGGGCAGGCTTAGACAGCGTCTCCGGAAAGGTTCTGGAATTGATCAATGTCGACAACAGTGTGGTTGAGAATCTTGATCTATCCATAGACCCAGCGACGCCGAATCTGGGTACCGGTCTCTTCGCGCGAAACAGCATCGACGATCTTCAAGTAAAGAAGGTGAAGGCCGCCAATCGTGACACAGGCATAGCGATCACGGGGGGGACGAACATCGCCGTGCTCTGCTCCGACTTTTTCGATAACATCACCGGTCTCTACACGGACAGCGCAGGCGCTGCCGTTCAGGAGAACAACTTCCAAGGCAACGCGACCGCCCTCTATTTTGACGGAAACGCGGAATACAACTATTGGGGCGCGGCCGATGGTCCCAGCAATCTTGGCGGTTCCGGAGACGGCTACTGGGGCATCGTTGATGCCGATCCCTTTCTCACGGAACTTTCTACCTGCCAGGGAATACCGACCGGCCCGCCGGACAGTGACAATGACGGCGTCCCTGACGACCAGGATGCTTTTCCCAATGACCCCACACGTGCCGTCCTCTGCCCCGCCGGCCAGTTTGGCGCCTTCACCTGTGTTGATGCGCCCCCTGGAAGCTACGTTCCTGTGCCCGGCCAGCTTGAAGCTACGCCTTGCGCGATAGGCACATACCAGCCCAATCCGGGCCAGTCAGCCTGCCTGATCGCCAATCCAGGAAACTATGTTGCTGCTGCGGGCGCAGCGGCCGAAAGTGACTGCGCGCCCGGCACCTACCAACCTGACGCGGGTCAGGCCGCCTGCCTTGCGGCGTCGCCTGGCCATTTTGTCAGCGAGTTTGAGGCAGCGGCCGAATCCTCCTGCGCTGTGGGTACCTATCAAGCAGATTCAGGGCAGACTTCGTGCCTGCCCTCCGCGGCGGGTCACTATGTAGATGTCACCGGCGCGACGGCGCAGACTGCCTGCTCACCCGGCTATTACCAGCCGGATGCGGGCCAAGACGGATGCCTGGCGGCGCCTATCGGCTCTTATGTGGACGCGAGCGGGGCTGTGGCAGCCACAACCTGCCCGGCAGGGACAACTACGACGGCCGAAGCCTCAACCAGCGCCGCGGACTGCCTGCCGGATGCGCCGGGGAACACAGTTGCCGAGCTTATCGAAGCGCTGCGCGGGGAAATCAGCGAACTGGTAGACCAGGGTGAATTAAGCCGCCTGCGCGGCATATTCCTCACTGCCACGCTCGACCGCGCGGAGAGACGGTACAACCTGGGCTACGAACGCCTGGCGCGGCGCGATATGCGTACCTTCGTGTGGCTGGTGAATCTCTATGATGCGCTGGACAGGCTGCCGAACGAGGCAGCCGATTCCCTACGCACACAGGCAGAAGCCATCATCACGGCGATGGACGCGTCGTGATCTTGCACCAAGAAACTGGGTCTGCTGGCAGCCAAGAGCAACGAGTCCCGGCTGCGCAAACAGACCCAGTTTCTACTCCCCTTCAGGGACGGCCGTCCAAAAAAGCCTCCTTTCTCGAGCAGCGCATGGCGAAGGAATCAACAGTGCGCAGATAGCGCAGCAACTACCTTTCAAAGAAGTGCTGTTCATCCAATCAGAAACCGGGTTTCAGGCAAGAACCCGGTTTCTTCTATCAATCATGATTTTCCATTTCCCTCGATCAGCCGCGCACGGCCGCCGCCATCTCCCGCGCCGCGCCGCCAAGGAGAAGTGTGTCCACCCCGGCGACTATTAGCGTATAGCCGCGCTCAATAGAAGGCATGACCGCCGCGGCGCTGACGCCGAATATGCCCAGCGGCGTCCCGGCCCCTAAGCACGCCGCGGCCACCCGCCCAATCGCCGCCTGCACGTCCGGGTGCGCCACCTGCCCCATCAAGCCCATGCTTGCCGAAAGGTCATAGGGGCCGATCAGCACCGCGTCCACGCCCTCAACCCGCACGATCGCTTCTATATTCTCTACGGCCCGGATATGCTCCGCCTGCACAACAACGGCCGTTTCTTCATTGGCGCGCGCCAGGTACCCCTGCAGATCATGCCCGTAGCCGCTCGCCCGCCCCAGCCCCACGCCGCGCTCCCCAGCCGGCGCGTACTTCGCCCAACGCACGACATCGATCGCCTGTTCGGCCGTTTGCACCATGGGCACGATCACGCCCGCCGCGCCCGCGTCCAGCGCCTTCTTGATCGACACCTCGTCCCCCACCGGCAAACGCACCAGGCAGGGCATCTCGCGCCCCGCCCCCTGCATGACGCGCTGCCAATCGGCCGCGCCCATCACGCTGTGCTCCCCATCCAAGAACAGCCAATCAAACCCCGCCCTACCCAGAATTTCGCCCACCTCCGCAGAGCCGATCGTGACCATCGTCCCCAGCAGCAGCTCCCCCTCCACCAGTCGCCTTCTAAAATCATGAACCATGCCTTCACCCCGATGCCATTCCTGGCCAATATAGACCAAATCGTAGAGCAACTTGGCAAGTTGCTTCGCAGCGCGCCAATCGTAGAGCAACTTGGCAAGTTGCTTCACAACGAACCAATCGTAGAGCAACTTGGCAAGCTGCTTCACAACGAACCAATCGTAGAGCAACTTGGCAAGTTGCTTCACAACCCACCAATCGTAGAGCAACTTGGCAAGTTGCTTCACAACCCACCAATCGTAGAGCAACTTGGCAAGTTGCTTTACAACGAACCATGTTGTGCTACAAGAGCTGTCTCACGCCGGGTGCGATTATTTTTGGTGTAAAGCTCGAGTGAGGCAACCAGGGTGAGAAACTGCCCTGGTCTGGTTCATACACCAAATCTGAACGCACCCTCTCACGCCGCAAGCGTATCCACAGCTTACCATACTATGTTACAATTGCCCTGGGAGCGACCGATGAAACGTACCGATTATAAATCTCAATACAAACGGAATCTACCGCACTACCAGCCTATCGGAGCAACTTTGTTTGTCACCATGCGACTGGCCAATTCACTACCCATACACGTCATCGAGAAGATACAGTCGGAACACCAAACAGAGGCAGCCGAGCTAACGTCCTCCCCAACAGCGAACAGCCAGAAAGAGCTTCATGCACTGCGGAAACGTCGCTTTGCTAGATTCGACGGGATGCTCGATCGCGCGGAGTTCGGGCCAACATGGCTCACACGACCAAGGCTCGCCTCCGTTGTCAGCGAAAGTCTGTGTTTCCGCAACGGCCGTGTCTACACGCTGTTCGCATTCACGATCATGAGCAATCATGTTCATATCGTGTTCCGTCCGCAGGAGAAAGAGAACGGCGTGCCCTATTCTCTATCAGGAATCATGATGTCGATTAAGCGGCGAACGGCTCGGGAGTGCAACACTATCCTTGGGCGACAAGGACAGTTTTGGCAGCATGAGAGTTATGATCACGTTGTTCGCGATCAGCGGGAATTCGAACGAATCATTAGATACGTTCTTGATAATCCGGTCAAAGCCGGTCTCGCTGAGCGATGGGAAGATTGGCCCTGGAACTACTTGAACGAAGAGTCGTAAAGCAACTTGGCAAGCTGCTTTACAACGTTCCAATCGTAGAGCAACTTGGCAAGTTGCTTCCACAACGTGCCACGTTGTGCTACAAGAGTTGCTTTACAACGTTCCAATCGTAGAGCAGCTTGGCAAGTTGCTTCCACAACGTGCCACGTTGTGCTACAAGAGCTGCTTCGCAGCGCGCCAATCGTAGAGCAACTTGGTAAGTTGCTTCCACAACGTACTACCTTGTGCTGCAGGAAATCTTAACGGCCGTTTCCAACCACGGACATCTCCGCATACTCCGCCGCCCCCAACACGGTGCGCTGCGCCTGCCCCAGCAGCTCGTGGGCGAAGTGCGCGACCGTCATGCTGTTCATCATCTCCACCACGTAACGGCCGTCCATCGCGCCGGAGAGGCCCAACTGCCTGGTCAGCGGCGACAGCAGGGGCACGTCGGTGAAATCATAGTGGGCCGCGCCGTCGATGCGCGCCACGTAGGCGGTGTCCCGCGCCGCGGCCAGCAGTTCAGCGACGCGCGCGTCGTTCACGCCCCCATCGCCGAACTCCCATTGCTTCGCCTGCAGGAGCAGCACCGGCTGCGCCAGCCCTCCGGCCATGATCTCCGGCGAGACGGGCGCCAGCCAGGCGTCGAGCCCCACGGCCGCGCGGCAGCGGGCATCCCGTCCGCAGAATTCCACCGTCGCCCCGCCGCCCGTCGAGTGGCCGAAGACGCCCACGCGCTGCAGATCCAGACGGCCGTTCAGCGCGCCCCCCGCTTCCTCGTTCCAGACGGCCAGCTCATCGAGCACAAAGCCGATATCGTCCGCCCAGACCCTGACCAGTTGATTGCTCGTGCGCGGCGGCGTCCCTTCCCCGGAAAGCAGGTCGGGATCGTGCAGGGCGACACGGTTGTCGGGAAACACCGTCAGCGCGTTGCCGTAGGTATGATCGATCGTGGCCACAACAAAACCCTGGCTCACCAGCTCGCGCACCATGGCCGTGTTCTGCGCGCGCAGCCCGCGCAGGCCATGCGCGAAAACGAGCAGTGGAAAAGGGGCGCCATCCTCCAAGAGGGGTACATCCATGCGCGCGTCGAGATCGACCAGGTCGACGTGGTCCAGCAGAAAGGCGGGCAGCCCCAGCCGTTCCGCCACCACCGGCCCCATCACGGCCAAGGCATCGAGGTAGCGCGCCGGCTCTCCCTGCGCACCCGCGGCCGCCGGGTACCAGAGCTGCATCATGATCTCCCGCGGCCCGCCGGCCGCGTCCCCATAGATCTCCTCGCGCCCTTCGTCAATCAGGTGGAAAATCTGCGTACCCGCCGCATAGGGACCCGTTGTCGCCGGCAGGCTCGGCACGGGCAGCAAGATAGGCAGCGCCAGGGCGGCCAGCCAGGCCGCCAGGCCTAACAAGCTGCCGGCCACCATCCAGGCGGAATATCGCTTCTCCCCCGGCGCCGGCTCGCGCAGGCGTGGCAGCGTGATCAGAAAGAGCAGCCCGGCCAGCAAATAGGCGGGCAGCATCTGCCAGCGGTAGCCCTCCCAGAGCAAGCTGGCCAGCAGCAAGAGAACGGCCATTCCCGGCAAGAAGGCGAGCCAACGCGGCCGCGGCCAGGGCAGCAGCGGCCAAACCAACACCGGCAGAATCGCCAGCAGCGCCAACAGTTCCAACGGGCGCATTAGATCAGCCGCTCACGCGCTGCCCACAGCGCACGGCTCACAATTCACTGCCCCCTGTTCCCCGTTCACGGCTCGCTGCCCCCTGCCCACTCCTCCCGCGAATACCAAACACATTCCCCCACGGATCCACCACCTGGCACATCTTCCACCCGTCTTCCGCCTCCTGTGGACCGCGATAGAGCGCTGCCCCCAGATCCAGCAGGAGCGCCAGGCGCGCCTCAAAATCGGCCGTATACCAATAGACGACGGGGCCGGCGGCGCCGGAGGGCGCTGCCTCATCCGCCTCAACCAGCTGCAAACGCACGCTCCCGATCTGCAAATAGGCGTCTTGCCCATCTGCCAGGTCCACGCGCCGCGCCATGGGGAAGGCGCGCGCGTACCAGTCTAGTCCCTCCGGCCACGGGGAGACGGGCACGAGCACGGCGTCGACAGGGGACACGCCTATGCCGGAGGCGGCCTCAGCGGCGAGGCTCTCGGCCGGCGCTCCCACATCCAGGCCGGCCAGCCAGCGCTGCTCATTGATCCAGATCCGCGCATCCTGCCACGCCTGCAGCGTCGCTTCGCCGAAAACGGCCGTGGCCGGGTAAACATCTTCCGCGCCCAGCGTGTCAAACACCCCCGTGCGCTGCAGCTGCTCCATCACGCGCTCGTTGAGGCCCGTCAGCTTGAACTTATTGCCGCTCTGCTCCAGCTCGCTGGTGTAGCGCGTGATCACGCGGATGAACGTGCTGCCCACCTCGTCACGGTCGCGCAGGGTGAGGATGACCACAGCGCGGACCGCCTCGCCGGGATCGGGCAGGTTTTCTTCCAGCTCCGCCGCCCCGGCGAAGAAGAGGCTGCCCACCGGGTAGAGGATATAGGTCTCTTCACTCTGCAGCTCAGCGGGCAGCGGCGCTTCCGCCAGACCGCCGCTCTCTGTGCGCACCAGGCGTTCCAGGCGTACCGCTTCCGAGGAGGAAAAGACGTAGAGCACGAGGTGCAAAATGACGCCGATGCCCACGGCGTACTGGATGGGCAGGAAGAGCGTGGCCACGAGGGTGATCAACATTACGGCCACCGAGCCCGTGCCCGTGAAATAGACGGTCTGCAAACGGCCGACATTGACCATGCTGATGCCCACCATGACCAGCATCCCCGCCAGCGCGGGCAGCGGGATCAGCTCGATCAGCGGGCCGATGGTCAAGACGGCCAGCGCCGTAAAAAGGCCGGTAAAGATATTCGCCCAGCGCGTCTTGCCGCCCAACTGGCCGATCACGGCCATGCCTCCCAACGAACCGCCGACGGGAATGCCGCCGGCAAAGCCGGTGGCCACATTGGCGATGCCCTGCCCCTTAAAATCGCCGTTCGGGTCGGGGTACTCTCCGTCGGGATTGGGCACGCTTTGGCTGACGCCCGAGCCCTGTACAAGGACGATAATGGAGATGGCCAGCGCGGGCAGGATCAGGCGCGGGATCAGCATCAGGTCGGGCAGATGCAGGGAAACAAAGCTGCGCGGCACCTCCGTCGTATCGCCCACGGTGGCGATGCCCTCCAGGGAGAGCATGGTCACCAGCGCCGTCGTCGCCACCAGGGCGATGGCATAAGAATAACGCCTGAATTTGGAGCGATCGCTAAGATAGACGATGACCATCGTCAGCAAGCCCAAAGCCAGGGTCGGCAGGTGAATCGCCCCCGGATGGAGGAGCGTGTCGATCGTCTTAAAGACCTTATTCCCCGCGTCGCTGTAGTAGCCGGTCAGGTCGCCCACCTGCCCCATAATGGTCAGGAAGCCGATGCCCGTTAGAAAGCCGGTCATCACCGCGTTGGAAATAAAGCGCGTCAGGAAGCCCAGCTTCAAGAAGCCGAAAAGCAGCTGGAACAGGCCGACGAGGATGCCCAGGATGACGATGTAGGCCAGCTGGTCGGCGGCGCTCAGACCGGCTACTTCTTCGCCGGTGGCGATGGCCGTGGCCCCCGTCGAATCGACGTTCATGAAGACGGAACTGGTGAACAGGGCGGCGACCGTCGTGCCCACGATGGTGGAATAGATGCCGTAAACGGGATTGACGCCGGCGAGCAGGCCGTTGCCCAGCGAACCGGGGATGGAGATGAGGGCCATAACCAAGCCGGTGAGCAGGTCGCTCCTCAAGTCTTGACGGGAAATACGAAATCTTTGCATAGGGATCAGGCCTTCGAAACGCTGCCTGATTATACGGGTTCGCGCCTGCTTGGCTACTCTGCGCCCTCCTTGGGTCCATCCCAGCGCTCCTCGGCGATGCGTACCCGCTCCTGAGTCAGCATCGTGGCGAACGAGGCGATTATGCCCAAGCCCATAAGTACATAGACGATGGTGAACGCCTTACCCGCGTCCGTGGTCGGCGCAAAGTCGCCGAAGCCCACGGTGGCCAGGGTGACCACGCTGAAATAGAGGGAGTTCAACCAGCCCCACCCCTCCACATAGTTGTAGAAGGCGGTGCCCACGGCGAGCAGAACCACGATCCAGAACACCATAGATCGATATTTCGGCTGCCTGAGCAGATCAAGACTCTCGCGCGTGAAGGCGAACAGAACAATGACGAAACCGATCAGAGCAGGCATAGGGCGATTCTCCTTGACATAAACGGCCGTGCACACGACCTGGGGCTGTTTTCAAGAAGGCATTATAAACAAAAACTTCCCCGGAAACGATTTGTTTCCGGGGAAGTCTCGCTGCGGCGTTTATTCCGCCGTTCGATTAGTATGCCGATCTAGTAGAACAACATCCGCGGCAGCTCTTTCGCCTGGGCGACCCAGCCGCTGACCTCTTCTTCCGAGGGCAGTTCTTCGACGATGTTATCCGTCGCGTTCACCTCGGCGCACTTCTTGGTCAGGTTGGCCGCGTTGCGCGTCGCCAGTTCCGGCACGGTATCCACGCCCGCCGCCAGCAGCAGCGCCGCGTACTTGATGCCCACACCGTCCACGCGCATCAGGTCCAGCTTCTTGGCGCTGGCCAACACGACGTCCGCGTCCAGCCCGGTCGCTTCACTAATCGCCGCCCGGCCGTCCGGCAAAGCGGCCAGTTCCAGCACGTCAGACGGCTTCTCAATGCCCACATTGACCATCGCCTCGGCCGCCTCGGGGCCCATGCCCGTGACAAAGGCCAGACGCTCCACGTCAGCCGTCTCCTCATCAACGTCAACGGCCACGGCAGCGTCAACCGCCTTGCTGGCCGCTGCCTGCGCGGCGGCAGCGCCCGTGATCGCCGCGGCAACTTCCGCGTCGACAACGTAATGGCCGATATCAGCGCCGGTGTCAGCAAGCTGCGCCTTCAGCGGCTCAACTTCGAAATCGTCAGCCATGACGCCCAGGCCGGCGCCGCCGGTCTTCAGAGCATCCATCAGAGCCGCCTGCTGCTCATCAGTCACACCCAGGCTGCGATGATTCAGCGTGCCCAGCGCGCCGCCGGCCGCGGCGCCGAGCGCCATACCCGGAATCAGGCCCAGGCCGCCGGTCAAGAGCCCGACCGCGGCGCCGAGGGCGGTGCCCCAGCCGGCGCCCGACTTCGTGCTGCGCTGGCCGATTTCGTCGTAGCGCAGTTCACCCTTTTTGTGGTCATACGTGATCACGGCCATCGCGCCCAGCTTCACGTCATGCTCTTTGTGATCCCACGCCTTGACGGCGTCGGCGGCATCCTTGGCCGCGTCGGGATTGGCGTACATGCCCACTACCAGTTGATCGTTCTTGTTTGTCATAGTGTTCTCCTTTGCTCAGGCTCCACATCGCGAAGGCGCGGAGCGGGGCGGCGCTCGTTCACGGACGCGCCGCATGATAATGCGTTGAAATTCCTTCTACATACTATAAACATGGGCCGCTGAATGAAAAACTTCCCCGAAACCTCTAAGATTTCGGGGAAGTAGTTTGTAAGGGAGTTAGCCCTAGGCGCGGCGCACTGCGGGCAACGCCCGCCCGGCGCGCACGAAGGTCTAGTAATAGAGCATCCGCGGCAGCTCTTTCGCCTGGGCGACCCAGTCGCTGACAACTTCCTCAGAGGGCACATCGGAGACGATCTTCTCGGTCAGATTGACCTGGGCCATCTTCTTCACCAGGTTGCCGGCATTGCGCGTGGCCAGTTCGGGAACCGTATCCACGCCGGAAGCGAGCAGCAGGGAAGCATATTTCTCGCCGACACCTTTGACGCGCATCAGGTCTAATTTCTTGGCCCCGTTCAGAATCACGTCCTCATCCACGCCGGTTTCTTCGGCAAGCGCGGCGCGTCCCTCTTTCGTGGCCGCCAGGCTCATGAACTGGGATGCCTTCTCCACGCCGGAATCATGCAGCTTGGCCGCCTCAGCCGCGCTCAGGCCGGTCACGGCCATAAGCTTGCTGACATGCTCAACATGGTCCTCACCAACGCCGGGAACTTCCGCCACAACGGCTTTTGCCGCATCGACCGTGTCGTCCACGGCATCGGCCGCCGTATCAACCGCCTCGCTCGCCGCCGCCTGCGCCGCGGCGGCCATCGTTACCGCCTCCGCCGTTTCTTCGGGCACTTCGTAATGGCTGACATCGGCCCCTTCTTCCTTCAATTTGGCCACCGTGGGCGCGACCTCAAAATCATCACACATAATGGCCAACGCCGCACCGCCGCTCTTCAAGGCGGACACGATCTCCTCGTGCTGCGCGTCGGTCATGCCTACGCTCTTGTGATTCAAGGCGCCCAGGGCGCTGCCCGCGGCGCCGCCGATGATCAAGCCGGGAATCAGGGCGAGGCCGCCGGTCAAAATGCCGGCCACGGCGCCGATGGCTGTGCCCCAGCCCAGGCCGGAGCGCGTGCTGCGCTGGCCGATCTCGTCGGCATGCAGCTTGCCCTTGTTCGCGTCAAAGGTCAGCGCGGCCATCGCGCCTAACTTGACATCTTTGGGCGCGTCGAAGCTGTCCCACTCCTTAATCGCCTTGGCCGCGTCTTTGGCCGCTTTTTCCGTCGGGAAAATCCCCACTACCAATTGATCGTTCTTGTTTGTCATTGTCACATTTCTCCTTTGAAATAGCTGCACGTCGCGGGTGCACGGGCGGCGCTTCGAGCCACCACATGATCAATAAATCGTATACTGGTTTAACCTTTTAATAATATACCAAATCGCGGCCAATGGCGAATAGTTCTTAACCAAAAAGACCCCCGCAAACGGCCGTTCGCAGGGGTCATCAATCACGCAGCAGTCACAAGTCTGCGCGCGCCTATTCTTGCACAGCCGCCGCGCGCGTGAAGTTGACCGCCATCGCGTCATCCGCCGTGCGCATCTCCAGCATGTCGCCCGTGATCTTGAACGTGGCCGCCGACTCCAGCGCCGCCAGGAATTCCGCTTCCTGGGCCATGAGTTCTTCCTCAATACACAGGCGCAGCGTCGCCGCCAGCGGGCCTATTTCAATGTTCCGGCCCTCGGTCGTGTAGGGGCCGAAGTAATTGTTACAGCCGGCGCTGCCCGAGATCTGGCCGTCTTCGCCGAAAACGGCCGTGAGCTGCGTGCCGGCCATAACCGAAACGACCGCCTGCCGGCCGTTATTGTAGTTGATCACGTCCCAGCTGCTGCCCGCCAGCTCGCTGCTCGCCGGCACAAACTCGGCCAGAAGCGTCCTCTGCGCATCAAAGAGGCGCAGGCTGCTCGCGCTCACTTCATAGAAAGCGGCGTCGGCCAGGACCTGCAAGAAAGCCTGCTCCTGGGCCATCACCGGTTCCTCGCAGGCGCGCAAGGTGCCCACCGTCGGTCCGAAGCTGATGTGGAAGCCGTCCGCTTCGTAGCTGGCGCCGAATCCGTTACAACCCGACGTCCCCGCCGCATTCTCTTCGTCCGCAAATTCCAAGGTAATCGTCGTCCCCGCCAGCGGCGCCTGCCCATCCAGGGTGCTCAACAGCCAGCTCGTTCCCGCCAAGGGAACCACGACCGGCGTCGTATCACTCTCGCTGCTCATTTCACTCTCCTCCAGGGTCGCTTCGCCCTCGCCGGCCGCCGTCTCCTCGCCGGCCGCCATCTCCTCAGCGGCGGGCAGCATCGCGCCCGCCGGCAGCCACAATTTCTGGCCGACAAGAATGATATTGGCGTCCGTGATCGCGCGGTAGGAAGAGTCCGAAGCCGCCAGGGCATTCGTGGCCTTGAGGATCAGCTCATGCGCCGCATCGCTGCCGTAGAACAGCCTGGCCAGCTTGATCAGCCCGTCGCCCGGCTGCACGATATAGACGCGGCCGTCGTCCGCTTCATCGCCTTCCTGGGCGCCCGCCACGCCGGCAACCATTAACAAAGCAAGAATTATCAGGGTCAACTGCAGAAAACGTTTCATGTCATCGCTCCTTGTGTAAACTAAGCCCATGCCATCCGGCAAATCGCCCATAAGATATCACATTGCGCGGGGAACCAAAAGATTTGTCATACTATGCAAAGCGGCGGCGGTGATGTTCGCCGCGCTTTCTATCGCAATCTCTATCCCGATCGTCATCGAGATTGGCCTTGACCTTGTGCACGCCCCCTACAGCGCGTAGCGCAGCGTCACCCCCAAAATATAATACGCCGCCAATAGGGAGCCGCGCACGCTGCCGCTCACTTTCGATTGGCCGGAATGACGCGGGTGCCAGCTGACGGGCGCCTCCAGGATGCGCGCGTCCCGCCTGGCGCTCTTGACCATCATCTCCGCCGGCCAACCGAACGTCATCTCGCGCATTTGCAGGCGCGCCAGCAGATCGCTGCGTATGGCGCGGTAAGGGCCCAGGTCGCTGACGCGCACGCCGTAGAGGGCGGACATCAAGCGCGAAGAGAGCGCATTGCCGAAGCGCTGGTGGGGCAGCATCGCGCCCGCGGCGATATGGCCCAGCGTGCGCGAGCCGAGCACGAGATCGGCGCGCCCCGCCTCCAGCGGCTCGCGCAGGCGGCTCATCTCCGAGGGCAGCGAGCTGAAGTCGCCGTCGAGATAGACGATCGCCTCCGCGCCCAGGGCCAGCGCGGCGCGCGATCCGGCAGCGCAGGCGTAGCCATAGCCGCGGCGCGGCTCGCTGACGACGCGTGCGCCCGCCAGACGAGCATGGGACGCCGTCTCATCGCTGGAGCCATTGTCGGCGACGATGACCCACTGCACGCCCTCGGCCAAGGCGGCGCTGACGACGCCGGCGATGGCGCCCGCCTCATTCAACGCGGGGATGACGACGGCCGTGCGCATCACTGTTCCAGAAAAGCCCGCGTCTGTTCCCCCGCGTTTCCGTCCAGGCGCAGCCGTTCCAAATCCGCGGCGGTGTCGATGTCATACCACTCCGGCAGAGAGGAAGGTCTTGATCTGCTCCTGGCGGGCGATGGCCAGCGTATCCGCCAGCACATGGGAGGTGGACATCGTTACTTCGCGCAGCAGCCGGGGATACGGCCGTTTCCAGCCGATCAAATAGTAGCCGCCGTCATCGCTGGGGCCGAAGACCACGTCCACGCTCTCCTCGCCTAGGCGCCGGAACGCCGTTTCTAAGTAGGCGGCGGGCAGCGAAGGGCTGTCGCTGTTCACGGCCAATACCTCGTCATAGCCCATAGCCTGGGCCGCGGCCAGCACGCCCTCCAAACGGCCGGCGAGCCCCTCCCCGCGCTGCCGGACCAGCTGGAAATCGGGCGCCATCTCCTGAAAGAGCTCGCGCGCCTCGCGCGGATGGAAGGCGATGAAGGGGGAGAAAGGGATATCGGCGGCGGCCGCCGCCGCGCGCACCGCCTGCACCGTATCCAGCAGCAGACAGCGGTACAGCTCCGCCGCCTCCTCGGCCGATAGCGGCGGGCAAAGGCGCGTCTTTGTCGTCCCCGGCCGTGGCTCCTTGGCCATAATCAGCAGCGCGCGTCGCGTCATCTCAACCGTCCCGCCTAGCGCAAAAAGTCAAAACGAGGTTCGCCGCGGCGGCGCAGCAGCCAGGCGTCCAGCCCCCAGGCGCGCCCGCTGCGCGCCAGAGCGACGACGACGGCGGACACGGTGAGCAGGACATAGGTCCAGATCCATTCCGCGCCGCCCATATAGGCCAGAAAAAGGTTGAAGAAGAAGAAAGCGGCGCCCAGCCCGGCGATAGGCGTAAACAGACCCAGGAGCAGCCCCGCGCCCAGCAGGAATTCGGCCACCGCCTGGAACGTGCCAAACACGCCCGGCGCCTGCAAGACCGTGCCCCTGATGACCGCCTGGTAGATCGCCGACCCGCCGCCATTCTCATCGAAAATATATTCAAAAAGGCCGCTGATCCCGCCCGCGGAGTAGACGCCCTTGGTCAAATTCTCGAACCAGGTCACCAGCAAAATGACGCCCAGCGTTATTCGCAGCAAAGCCACCACGCGGTGCATGCCGCCTATCTCATTGGGGAACATAGAAGCATCTCCTTATACAAACTTGACTGCGGATCGCGGATCTACTGCCCACTGTTCGCCGCCCACTGTTCACTCAGACGCCGCCGCGGCCAGAAAGCTTACTTCGCCGGCGAAAATCGCGCCACAATGGGGCCAGCAGGAGGAGCCACGTGGGCAGCCACTGCACGAGGCGCACCCACGGCCGTTCGCGGAACGCCCCCGGATCGAGATAGGCGAGATAGGAAAGAACGGCCGTTCCGCTTAGCCACAACCAGGGCAGCAGCGGCGCAAAGGTTCGCGGCGCGAGGGTTCGCGGCCCAAGACTGTGCGCCTCTATGGGGGCGGGCGGCCAAAAGGGCAGGAAGGCGATCACGATCAGCAGATACCAGGGGTGGAACGTGGGCGTGATCAGAATATAGGCCATGAAGGGCACGGCGGCCAGGCGCAGCGTCTGCGCGGCGCTCTGCGCGCGGCGGGCGCGCAGAAAAACGGCCGCCAAGATGAGCAGCAGGCCAAAACCGAGGATCGCCTTCGCCGCCGCCGTCGCCGCCGTCGGCTCCAAGCCCAAAGCGGCCAGCGCCCCCTCCAGCAGCCAGAAGAGGCCGCTGTTGAACTTCCAGCGGCTCGTATAGATGAGCAGCGCGCCGAAGACGCCGCGACGGCTCAAGCCGCGATCCAGGCCCCAGCCGGCCGCGGCGCCGAAGGGCAGCAGGGCCAGGAGCAGCAGCAGCGGGTAGAGCAGGCGCTGCGCCCACGACCAGCGCCAGAAGAGCGCCGGGGCCAGCAGCGCCGGCAGCGGCTTGGTCAACGTGGCCAGGGCCAGCCAGAGCGGTGAGAACAGGCCGCGCACGCCGCCCGCGGGATAGAGCAGCGCCGCCTGGACCGCCAGCAGGGAAAGAAGCACCATCGCCGCATCCAGATGCGCGCCGTGGGCCACCTCGACGACGACGAGCGGGTTCCAGAGGTAGAGCAGCAGCAGCCGGCCGGGCAGCCGGGCCACGACCAGCAGATTGGCGATCACGGCCGCCGCCAGCAGGTCCAGCAGGACCATCAGCAGCTGTAAGATGAACGGCTGGCGGCCGATCAGCGCCGCCAGCGCGAACAGCGCCTGCGCCGCCGGCAGGTAGGGGCTGGCCATCCAGTCGTTGTTGACCAGCGCCCGCTCGGGGATGGCCAAATAGTCGAGCGCCGGCGCGTTGACGACAAAGGCATAAGGGGAGACGCCGCGCAGCGTCAGCCACCCATCCCAGATATAGCGATAGACGTCGTCGGAAAGCGTCGGCGAGGTGAGCAGCAGCAGCAGGCGCGAGAAAACGGCCGTGCCCCAAGCCCAGGCCGCCGGCCAGCGCCCGCCCCGCTCCAGCCAGACCAGCGCGCCCAGGTAGGCGGCGAAGGCCAGCAGATAGAGGGCGATCGTCCAGGGCACAGCCGTCCCCCGCAGCGTGCCCAAGCCGCGCGAAACAAGCACCAGCCCGCCGTAAGCCAGCAGGCTGACGGCGGCGAAGAGCGGCAGGAGATTCCTATCGGCCGTTTTCAGTTTCCAGTTCCCGTATTCAATACCGCAATTCTAGCAGAAAAAACAAACCCTCCGCCAAAAGCGAAGCTGCCCAATAAAGTGTGCGCTGCAAGCAGCACCCGCTCGTAATGCCGCCGCTCGCCGCGGCTTCATGCGGCACAAGGTTGGTCTGCAGGCGCGGCACGTGCTATGCTCGACAGTGCTATGGTCCAAGAAGAACGAACCCAGGAAAACGACGCGCAGCGCTCCCCCCTGCGCAGTATTTACACCAACAACCTGCCCACGATCCTCGACCATTTCGGGATCAGCCTCGCCGTCTCCACCTACCAGGCGGGGCGCGTGATCCTCGTGCGTAAGGACGCGGACGGGATCAACACCCATTTCCGCACCTTCCACAAGCCGATGGGCATCGCCGCCAGCGGCCAGCGGCTGACCATCGGCGGCCAAAACACCGTCTGGTATTACCGCAATATGCCCGCCGTGGCCCCCAAGCTGGCCCCGGCCGGCAAACATGACGCCGCCTACCTGCCGCGCCAGATCCACGTCACTGGCGATATCGACATCCACGAGATGGCCTGGGCCGAGGACGAGCTGTGGCTGGTGAATACGAAGTTCTGCTGCCTCTGTACGCTCGACCCTGATCACAGCTTCACGCCGCGCTGGCGCCCCCCGTTCGTCAGCGAACTGGCCCCGGAAGATCGCTGCCATTTGAACGGCCTCGCCCTGCAAGACGGGCGTCCCCAATACGTCACCGCCCTCGGCGAGACGGATTCCGCCGGCGCCTGGCGAGCCAACAAACGGGACGGCGGCATCCTCATGGACGTGCCCAGCAGCAAGACGCTCCTGCGCGGCCTCTCCATGCCCCATTCGCCGCGCCTCTACAACGGCCACCTCTGGCTCCTGGAATCGGGCGTGGGCAGTCTCGCCCTTGTTGACCCGGCGGCGCGCACGTGGGAAACGGTCAGCCTCCTCCCCGGCTTCACGCGCGGCATCGACTTCGCTGGCCCGCTCGCCTTCATCGGCCTCTCCCAGGTGCGCGAATCGGCCGTCTTTGCACGCATCCCGCTCGTGGAACGGCTGGGCGTGGACGAACGCGCCTGCGGCGTCTGGGTCGTCAACATCGAAACGGGAGAAACGGTCGCCTTCCTGCAGTTCGAAGAGGGGGTGCAGGAGATCTTCGCCGTACAGGTGCTGCCCAACGCGCGCTTCCCAGAGATGCTGGAGTGGAACAACCCGACGATCAACAGCTCCTACGTCATTCCCGACGCGGCGCTGGACGATGTACCGGAGCAGATTCGCAAGCCGCTGAAGACGGCCGCGCCCGCCGCGGAAGGCAGCGTCGAGTTTGAGCTGCAAGAGGGGCTGAGGCTGCTCAACGCCAACGATTTTCAAGGGGCCGAAGCCCGCTTCCTGCGCGCGCAGGAGATGGCGCCGCACCGCCCGGAAGGGTACACCCAGCAAGGCCGCGCCCTTGCCGCGCGCGGCCGGCTCGCCGAGGCGGTCGACGCCTACCGGCAGGCGATCGCCGTGCGCACCGGCGACGCGCAGGCGCATACCTATTTGGGCATGGCCCAGCTGAAGCAGGGAAACCTGGCCGAGGGGCTGGCCAACTATGAATGGCGCTGGCGAACGGACATCTACAGCCGGCCGCCGCTCAGCGCACCCGTCTGGGACGGCCGTGCGCTGCGCGGCGGCACGCTGCTCGTGCGCGCTGAGCCGGACGCGGCGGAAACCGTACAGTTCGCGCGCTTCCTGCCCGCGGCCGCCGCGCGCGCCGGGCAGCTCATTCTGGAAGCGCCGGAACCGCTGCGCGCCCTTCTAGCGGAAGTCGAAGGAGTTACGCGCGTCAATCCCCCCGGCAAAACGGCCGCCGCCGCGTATCAGGCGCAGGCAAGCATGACGGCGCTCGCCGCCGCTCTCGGCGTCGAGCTGGGAACGCTGCCTGCGGCGGAGTTCCCCTACTTGCGCCCGCCGGCCGACCGCAGCATCGACGTCACCCAAATCCCTGGACGGCCATTCAAGGTGGGCTTCGCCTGGCAGGGCAGCGCCGCGCGTCTCGATGCTGCCGGCAGCACGATTCCCCTCTCCGCTCTGGGGCCGCTCTTTGCTGCACAAGGGGTCGCCTTCTACAGCCTCGAATACGGCGCCGATGCGGGCCAGGCCGCGCAGTGGCTCAACAAGGGCGTGCAGCAGATCTTCATCCGCCAGATCGGGGATTGGGCGGACGCCGCCGCCGCTATCCAGGCCATGGACCTGGTCATCGCCGCCGACGGCCCTGTCGCCCATCTCTCCGGCGCTTTGGGCGTGCCGCTTTGGGTGCTGCTGCCGCACGCCGCCGGCTGGACCTGGCTGGAATCAGGAGCTTCAACGCCCTGGTATCCTCATGTGCGCCTTTTCCGCCGGCAGCAGCCCGGCGCGTGGGCCGCTGTCGTCAGTGAGGTGTTAGGGGAGCTGCAGCAGTTTTCAGGGAACAGTAGACACTCTTCAGAATACGGTGAAAACTGATCAGGGCACCACAATACCCAGGGTCTGCAGCACGCTCTGCACGGTCAGCACGGCCGCGCCGGAGATGACCGTGATCGCCGCGGCGCCGACGAAATAGACGAAAAGGTAAATGAAAGGCAGGACGGCCGTTTTCCAGCCCGTCGTCCTAAATGCTTCCGCCGCGCCCATCCAGACGCCGATCAGCGTCAGCGCCGTTACGATAAAGAGGATGACGTTGGCGATCGGTGCGTAGAGCGCCAGGGGCAGCAGGACGGACGGGCTTTGCGCGAAGCCCACGGCGCGCGCCGTCTTCGCAAAAGAACCCTTGCGCGTCAGCAGGTAACCGGCGCCGAACATCACCAGCGTGGAGACAAGGAGCGAGATGAGCCGCGTCGAAACCAAGATCAGGTCGCTGCCCACCAGGCCGCGCACGGCCAGGGTATACAGGAATGTGCCCACGATGGCGATCAGCAGCGCCGGCCCCGTCATCAACGGATCGGCGACCACGCCGCGGAACGCTTCGCGGTCGGGGATCAGGCAGCGGAAGAGATGTTCCAGCCAGACGCCGGCCATAGTCAGCCCTTTCCACAAGTTCGCCGGCAGCCAATCTTCCGTCTCCGCGATCGGCGCCTCCGTCTGCGGGGGCGGCAGCGGTGAACCCCGATGCGCATTCAAGATGTGGAAGACATCGATGGAATTGCGCGTCTTGCCCACTTCCAGCTCCGGCGGGTGGAAGATAAAGGCGTCCGTCTGCTCGCCCCCTAGACCGCCATGATTGCCAATCAACTCCTCCAGGGCGGCCACCGTGCCGTCCTCATAAACGGTGCTGATCACCATCAAGTCGCCCGCATGGGGAAAATCCATCACCCGCCGCACCTGCCAGGCGCGCGTCTCCACCGACTCCGAGCCGGGGCCGCCGGCCGGGGCATACATGAGCAGCGGATCTTCGCCCTCGATTTCATCCGTGTGCAGGTTGCGCGTGCCCTTTTTGCCGATGGCCACAGGCGTCCCATCCGCCAGATAGCCGCAGACAAGGCCGATGCCTTCATGGTCCACAAGCGCCTCAATCACGCCGGGATAGGCGGCCTGCAGTTCAGGCATCGTGATCTTGCGGTTGTAAAGGTTAAAATAAACCTGCGCCAGGTTGCCGCTGCCGTAGGCGGTCACATCCGCCTCCGTGCTTGCCGCCGCGATGCGCGCCATATCCTCCGCAGACGCGCGCTCGGCCAGGCTCTGACCCCGGTTGACCAGGCTCGTGGCCGCACCGCTGCCGTGGCCATATTTCTGGGCATTGGCGAACTCGGCCGAAGCTTGATTCAAGCCCATCGCGCCCGTATCGCCGCCGATAGAAGCGGACATAGTCATCCCTTCCGGCAGATGCGCCTGAATAAAATCCTTCAAGGAGATCCCATAGCGCTGTAAGAAGGTAGCGCCGTAGGATTGGCCGTGATCGGAGAGGACGATCATGTCGTAGTAGACGGGCGCATCGACTTCGATCGTGCTGCGCACGGCGGCGAGAATCTTATCGTAGCGGGCCAGTTCATTGAAAGCGTCGCTCGTATAAGGGCCGGAGTGGTGGGCCACCTCGTCGAAACCAGGCCAGGTGACATAGATGGCGGGCGTGCCGCGCACGATGTTCATGACCGTGAAGGCGGCGCCCAGTTCGCGCAGGAAGATGGAGGTCGCCGCGCGCACAAAGGGATAGAAATGGGCCAGCCGGTTCAGACGCGGCCGGACATCGTGCCGCCGCTGCTGCCACCCTTCCCACAGCTCAATAACCACCATGCCCAGGTAGCGGGCAATGACGCTGAGCAGGAACGAAGGATCGAGCATCAATAGATAGACGTCATCAGCGCGTCTTTTCGCCTCTGCCTCATCCGCCTCCGTCAAGTCGGATGCCGTCATGAGCGAGGTGTAAGCGTCGCCGTTAAGCATATTGGAGACGCTCGTGCCGCCGCGCATCAAGCCTTCGCCCTTGGCATAGCGAGCGTTCAGTTCGCCGGCGTCGCTGCTGGAAACGATCAGCTTGCCCTGCGTCTTGTCATACCAGCGGAAGGCGGGAATGTCGTCGTTGTCGCCGAACATGATGCCCGCCTGGCAGGCGGACGTCTGCGAAGGGATGCCGCAGTCCACGCGGCTGAGCACATACCCCTCTTCCTCGATCATCTCCTGCATCGTCGGCAGCAGGCCGCGATCAAGCGCTTCCTTCAGATGGTAGTAGCTAAGCCCGTCGATCTCGACCATGGCCAGATTGCGCCCCTCTTTGTCCATCTGCGGATAGGGATCCTTGGCGGCGGCGCCGAGCGTGCGCCGGCGGTAGAAAGAATTGCTGTCGCCCAGGTTAAGGAACCCGGCCAAGATAACGTTAAACGCGGCGGCGATGATGCTGGCGATGATGATCGTCAAGAGGCCACTGATCTCAAAACCGGGCAGCAGCCAGGCGGTGAGCGCTACCGCGATCACGTTGAGCAGAAAGCCGACAAAGAAGAGCAGGAAAAAGCCCAACGGCCGGGAGATCCAGAGCACGATCGGCCGCAGCAGGAGATTGATCAGGCCGATCAGGATCGCCGCCGCCATCGCCTCCAGCCAGGCCGGCGAATACTCCGTGGCTACAAAGTTCATGTTATCGCCCATGATCCAGGCGGTCAACAGGAGGACAACGGCGTTCAGGATGATGCTGATCACCATGCGCACCATCCAGATGGCAAAGCGTTCAATTGTGTTTGTCATAGATAGTTTCCATCATTCAATTGTCAATATCAGGATCCGCAGCAGGCCCCAAGCCGCTCGCGTTTTTTGTCCCTCACAAGATTACGCCCCATTGGGATTCCCGGCAAGTAGATGCGTCGGCAACGATGCCACGCCTGCATCCCCAACAACCAACCCACGTCCCCAACAACCAACCCACGTAGGGGCGAGACAGGTCAGAATACCTCTTCGAACGCGCCAGGATCCCATATCGACCTGTCTCGCCCGCCCCCCGGGAAACGATCCGCCGCGGGAACGGGCGAGGCGGTTGGTAACCGGCCCCAAATGGCCCGCCGGATCGGTACCCAACCGCCTCGCCCCTACGGGAAATGAAAAATTTCGGATAAAATCTTTGCTGATGACCAAACGGCCGAATCGACGATCAATCCGGCTGCGCGACTGGGACTACCGCTGGCCGGGCTATTACTTCGTGACTACCTGCACGCATTCGCGTCGCAATCTGTTTGCCGATGACCGGTTCTACCAGATCGCCGCCGATGCCTGGACCCACATCCCCAATCATAGGCATGCAGGCCATGTCCTCATAGACGAATGGGTCTTGATGCCCAACCACCTGCATGGAATCCTTTGTTTTCAGAGAGAACAACCTGACTATGAAGAGGACGCATCGCCAATAAAGCATATCGCATCCGGTTCTTTGGGTGCAGTCATCGGCAATTACAAGATGCTGGTGACCAGGCGCATCAGGAACCTGACGGGTAAAAGGGAACTAGGTGTCTGGCAAAGGGGCTACTGGGAGCGCATCATTCGCAACGAGCGTGAGCTCCAGGCAACGCGCGAATACATTCGTCTCAACCCGCTGCGCTGGCGCGAAGATCGGGACAATCTGGACCACCTGCTGAAAAAGATGGATCGCCGTTCCCCGGCCCGGTAGGGGGGAGAAAGGTCAGGTTACCTCTTCGAACGCGTCCCCACGATCATTGACGGCCGTTGCCGCCCGCATCCCCATCAACCGACCCACGTAGGGGCGAGACAGGTCAGAATACCTCTTCGAACGCGTCAGGATCCTGTATCGACCTGTCTCGCCCGCCGCCCTGGGAAACGATCCGCCGCGGGAACGGGCGAGGCGGCCATTGCCGCCCACATCCCCAACAACCAACCCACGTAGGGGCGAGACAGGTCAGAATACCTCTTCGAACGCGCCAGGATCCCATATCGACCTGTCTCGCCCGCCGCCCTGGGAAACGATCCGCCGCGGGAACGGGCGAGGCGGTTGGTTACCAGCCCCAGCATAGCCCGCCGGATCGGTACCCAACCGCCTCGCCCCTACGCCCCTACGATCATTGACGGCCGTTGCCGCCTGCATCCCCAACAACCAACCCACGTTGGGGCGAGACAGGTCAGAATACCTCTTCGAACGCGCCAGGATCCCATATCGACCTGTCTCGCCCGCGTCCCGGGAAACGATCCGCCGCGGGAACGGGCGAGGCGGTTGGTAACCAAGCCCCGCATAGCCCGCCGGATTGGTACCCTACCGCCTCGCCCCTACGATCATTGACAACCGTTGCCGCCTGCATCCCCAAGAACCAACACACGGTTGGTAACCGGCCCCAGTTCCCGCGCCGGATCGGTACCCAACCGCCTCGCCCCTACCGTCATTGACGGCCGATTATTGGCGGCCGTGGCAGACTTTGAATTTGCGGCCGCTGCCGCAGGGGCAGGGATCGTTGCGACCGCGCTCGCGGTCCTGGGCGGCGGCCCACTCCATGACGCGCGCGGCGGGCTGGCCGCGCTGCACAAGCTGGGCCATGATATTCATCGACGGCCGTACATGGTCGAAGAAATGATAGAGCCCTTCACAAAGATAGTTATGCCCCGGCTGGCCGTCGCGGGAAAGCACGAAACGATCCTTGGGGCAGCCGCCGTTGCAGAGCATGCGCACGTCGCACGCCCGGCACTGCTCAGTCAACAGGTCGCGCTTGTCGTTTCCGAAGGTTCGCTGCCGCGCCGAGGCGACCATCTCCAACATATGCGTCTCGTGGATATTGCCCAGTTTGTAATCCGGCTCCACGTAATGGTCACAAGAATAGAAATCGCCGTTGTGCTCCAGCGCCGGCCCGTAGCCGCAGGTCGGCGCGTGCAGGCAGAGCGTATACTCGCCGAAATAAGCATGCAGGGTGACGTCGAAGATCTGCACGAAGCGCTCGCCCACGTCACGGCGCAGCCACTCCTCGTAGATATCGACCAGAAAACGGCCGTACTGCTCGCCGCCCACCGACCGTTCCGTGACCAGGCTGCCTGTCTGCGTATAGAGCAGCCGCTCGCCGCTCTGCCCCGAACGCCAGCCCTGGTTGGCGATGGGCAGCGTCTCCAGCGTGGCCCGCTCCACAATGGGGATGAACTGCATCCAGGTCGCGTCCAGCTCATCGCGGAAGAAACGGTACACCTCCCGGCCGTGATCCTGGTTGGCCGCGTTCACCGTGCAAAGGATATTTAGCTCCACGCCATGCTTCTTCAGAAAACGGTGACCACGCATCACCTGCGCAAAAGTGCCCTCGCCCCCTTTGTTCAGACGGTAGGTATCGTGCATCGCCTGCGGGCCGTCCACACTCAGGCCGACGAGGAAGTTATGCTCCCTAAGGAATTCGGCCCACTCGTCATCCAGCAGCACGCCGTTCGTCTGGAACGTGTATTCCACCTCCTGATCCGGCCGGCGGTATTTCTCCACGAAGGCGATTGATTTGCGGTAGAAATCGACGCCCATCAGGGTCGGCTCGCCCCCCTGCCAAGCGACCGTCACCGGCGAGACGCGGTGCGACTCCAGCAGCTGCTTGATGTACGCTTCCAGCGTCTCTTCCGACATGCGGATCTTGCTGTTCGGATAGAGCGCCTCCTTAGAAAGGAAGAAGCAGTAGGTGCAGTCGAGATTACACGTCGAGCCGCTCGGTTTGGTTAGAAGATGAAAACGGGGCGGAGTGCTCTCCGCGGTTACACTGTCCAGGCTGATGATCGTTGAAGGTTCCATAGAGGTGATTGTAGCAAATTCGGCGCGCCGCGTGCACCAACCCGGGGGATCCCGCTCATAAGGGCCCAACCGATCGCGCGCGCCCTATACCCCCGACGTCTCTTTTTAGCCGCTCACCAGTTCCGCCTTAAACTGCGTCTCGTACAGCTCATGATAGAGGCCGCCCTGCGCCAGCAGCTGCGCATGCGTGCCCTGCTCGGCCAAGGTCCCATTCTGCATGACGAGGATCGTGTCCGCGGAGAGGATCGTCGAGAGACGGTGGGCGATGACCAGGCTCGTGCGCCCTTCCATCACGTGCTCCAGCGCCTCCTGCACCAGCGCCTCGGAAATGGAATCGAGGGCGGAGGTCGCCTCATCGAGGACGAGGACGCGCGGGTCCATCAAGATCACGCGCGCGATAGCCATGCGCTGCCGTTCGCCGCCGCTGAGCCGGTAGCCGCGTTCGCCGACGACGGTGTCGTAGCCGTCGGGCAGGCCGCTGATGAAGTCGTGGATATTGGCCGCCTGGGCGGCGGCCACGATCTGCTCCTCCGTTGCCGAGGGGTTGGCGTAGAGCAGATTGGCGCGGATGGTGTCGTAGAAGAGATACGTCTCCTGGGTGACCATGCCGATATTGTCGGCCAGCGACTGCAGGGTCGCCTCTTTGATGTCGACGTTGTCGAGGCAGACGGCGCCCAGGGTAGGATCATAGAGACGGGGGATGAGGTAGGTGACGGTCGACTTGCCGGCGCCGCTGGGGCCGACGAGGGCGGCCAGTTGACCCGGCTCGATCACGAAGCTCACATCTTGCAGCGCCCAGCGCCGTTCGGGGATGCGCGGGCCGATCTGGTCCGGCGCCTGCTCCACTTCCTCGCTGGACGCCTCTTTGCCGCGTTTCAAGAGCACGGAGCTGTCGGCGCGCCAGCCGTAGCGGGCCACCGTCTCCAGGGAGGCTACCTTGCCTTCCTGCTCCAACGCTTCGTAATCAAAGGAAACGTCACGGAACTCGATGCGCCCCTGCACCTCGCCCAGATCGCGCGCACCCGCTTGCTCTTGGATTTCCACGGGCAGGTCGATCACTTCAAAGACGCGCTCGAAGCTGACCATGCTCTGCGCGAAGGCGACGGGGGCGTTGGTCAGGGCCTGCATTGGGCCGTAGAGCTGGCCGAGGTAGGCGCCAAAGGCGACGATGGTGCCCACGGTGAAACTGCCGGCGAGGACCATATGCCCGCCGAAAAGGTAGACAACGCCCGTGCCCACGGCCGTAACCACGGTGAGCATCATCATGAACCAGCGTCCGGTGACGGCCGTCTTGATGCCGATATCGTGCACGGCGCGCGCCTGGCTGCTGAACTCGGCAAACTCCATCTGCTCGCGGCCGAAAAGCTTCACCAGCAGCGCGCCGCTGACGTTCAAGGTCTCGTTCATCGTCGCGTTCATCTCCGCGTTGTGCTCCATCGACTCGCGCCGCAGATCGCGCAGCAGGCCCGCGAAATGGCGCGCGGGCAGCATGAAGAAGGGCAGCACGGCCACCGCCAGGAGCGTCAGCCGCCAATCCATGGCCGCCATGATCGCCAGCGTGGCCACGACCTTGATCACGTTGGTGATGATCGTCACCGTCGTATCATTGATCGCCGTTTGCGCGCCCATGACGTCGTTGTTCAGGCGCGACATCAGCTCGCCGGTGCGCGTCTGCGTGAAGAAGCGCAGGGACATGCTCTGCATATGCGCGTACAGGTCGCGGCGCAGGTCATAGATCAACCCTTCGCCGATCGTGGCGTTCAGGCGGCGGGCGAAAACGCCGATCAAGCCGTTGATTAGGGGCACGGCCATCATGCCCAGGGCGAGCAGGGTAATCATCTGCGCGTTTTCCTGGGGAATCGCCTCATCAATCATCAAGCGAAAAAGCTGCGGGGAAACGAGGCCGATGGCCGTGGTGATCAGGATGGTGATCAGCGAGGCCAGCACCAGCCATGAATAGGGCCGGGCGTAGGACCAAATGCGCAGCAGCACCTCGCGCGTCAGCTGCGGCGGCGCCTGATCTTCGTCGCGCTGCAGCACCGCGCCCCAGCCTCTCATTCTACCCATATCAATCTCACTCCATTCGGCGCTCGTGGCTCACGGCAGGCGGCCATGTGCCCGGCGCCCGCCGGCTCAACTGCCTTCGCGCACGATGCGCGCAGAACAGCCTGGTTCCTCATGCGCGCCGCCGCAAATAAAAACGGCCGTCACGCGCGGTGAACGGCCGTCTTCCCGGATGCTGCGCCCGCCTAGAAAATCGCCTTCATCGTCATGTTAAACAAGCTGGGGCTCTGCTTCTTCACTTCCTCTTCCCCGGCCTTAAAAATCTTGCCCAACGCGCCCGCATCTTCCGGCTCTTCTTCGGCAATGCCGTCCACGAAGGTCGGCATGAAGAGACTCATCACGCCGTTGACTTCCTTTTCCGTGCTCCCCGTTTCCTTGGCGATCTCTTTGTTCATCTTCTTGCCCTTGTCGCCAAAGATATTGAAGTAATTCTCTTCCGCTTCTTTCTTGTCCTTCTTACCGCCCTTCTTCTTCTTCTTCGATTCCTTAAAGAGCAGGTCTGTGATGCCCTTGTCTTCAGAAGCGACGATCGTCATCATGGGGATGCCCACAGAGAGGATCTGGCCCACCTTCGAATCACTCAGGCCCAGGAGCTTGGAGATCGAACTCACGGCCACGGCCGTCGCCGCGGAAACGGCAAAACCTTTTGCAGTCTTCTTCAACATGTTGCCCAAAAAACTCATCGTACTATTCTCCTTTATGCTCGCAAAATTCTATCTGAGTCCAACCTATCAAGCTTATTATATATCGAGAGCGCAAAGGAAGCAGGCGGTTCTTCGCGCACTGCTAAGCGTGCCCACAAGAGCTGCACCGCCGGATTGACATACGACGTATTCTTCTGTACGATCAACCGGCAGTCCATTGAGGGGACTCAATTCATTTCACCCTGTCCGACGTAAAAAAAGGAGACGCACATGGCAGAAAAGAAACCCAACATACTCGTCCTATGGGGCGACGATATCGGGTGGTACAACATCAGCCACAACAACCGTGGCGCGATGGGCTACCGCACACCCAATATCGACCGCATCGCGCGTGAGGGGCTCGAGTTCACCGACTACTACGGCCAGCAAAGTTGTACGGCGGGACGCGCGGCCTTCATCACCGGCCAGAACCCGCTGCGCACCGGCCTGACCAAGGTAGGCGCGCCCGGCGCGCCCATCGGCCTGGAAGCGGAAGATCCGACGATCGCCGAGATGCTCAAGCCGCTCGGTTACGCCACCGGCCAGTTCGGCAAGAACCATCTAGGCGACAAGGATGAGTTCCTGCCCAGCAATCACGGCTTTGATGAGTTTTTCGGCAATCTCTACCATCTCAACGCCGAGGAAGAGCCGGAGAATGCCGACTATCCCAGCCATCTGCCGGAAAGCATCCTGCCTCGCCCGCGCGGCGTGATCCACTCCTTCGCCGACGGCCGTATCGAGGACACCGGACCCTTGACCAAGAAACGGATGGAAACGATCGACGACGAGGTCACCGACCTGGCCACCGCCTTCATGGAGCGCGCCGTGGAGAACGACCAGCCCTTCTTCCTCTGGTGGAACTCGACGCACATGCATTTCCGCACGCACATTCCCGAGGAGGCGGAAGGACTCAGCGGCCAGGGCTTCTACAATGACGCCATGGTCCTGCACGACCAGGCCGTGGGCCGTATGCTGGACAAGCTGGATGAACTGGGCATCGCCGAGGACACGATCGTCCTCTACTCCACAGACAACGGCCCCCATTACAATACGTGGCCAGATGCCGCGATCACGCCCTGGCGCAGTGAAAAGAATTCCAACTGGGAAGGCGCCTACCGCGTGCCCTCTTTCGCGCGCTGGCCGGGCAAATTCGAAGCGGGCAGAGTGCTCAACGGCATCACGAGCCACCAAGATTGGCTGCCCACGCTGCTGGCCGCGGCCGGCGACCCCGACGTCACGCAGAAGCTGCTCGACGGCTATGAAGCCGGCGGCAAGACCTTCAACGTGCACATCGACGGCCGCAATTTACTGCCCTACCTGCTCGGCGAAACAGACGTCTGCCCTCGGGACCGCTTCTTCTATGTCAACGATGACGGCTCGCTGGTCGCCCTGCGCGCCGGCGATTGGAAGGTCGTCTTCCAGGAGCAGCGCGCGAAAACGATGGCCCTCTGGGCTGAGCCCTTTGTAGAACTGCGCCTGCCCAAGATCTTCAACCTGCGCCGCGATCCTTTCGAGCGCGCGGATACGGATTCCAATTCCTATTGGGAATGGCATCTCGACCACGTCTATATCATGTACATCTCCCAGAACCTGGTGGCCCAGGAGATCCAGTCGTTGATCGATTTCCCGCCGCGCCAGGAGCCCGCCTCCTTCAATCTGGACGACATCCTGGTGACGCTCGACACAGCCACCGGAGCGGGTATGCATTAGGTCGCAGCGTAAAACAACTTGGCAAGTTGTTACGCACGCGAAGCGTGCGCGCTCAACATGGTATGTTGAGCTACAAACACTCAACATACCATGTTGACAAACACTTAACGTACCATGTTGAGCTGCAAACACTCAACATTCCATGTTGAGCTACAATCATGTTGAGCTACGAGCGCACACGGCACTTAGGAAGCGATCATACACTTCCGTGGTGGGGCTGCCGGCGCTGAATGGGCAGACGAGGGGCTCGGCGGCGGCGGTGTCGATGTACAGGCGCACGACGGCCGTGTTCTGCGCATCCCTCTCCCAGCGCGCGCCGCTGATATTGGCCAGCGGCAGATAAGTCGTCGTCTTGCCGTAGACCGTCTGCCACTTGTACTTGAATTCCCGGCCGCGGGTGATGATCTGTAGTTCCCGGCCGTCGCTCAGATGCAGCGATTCCAACAGCGTCTTACCCGTCACGCCATAGAAGATGCGCTGCACGAACCCCGCCGCCTGCGCGCCGATGGCCCGGTTTCCTTGCGCGGCCAGCAGTTGGAAGGGCGACTTCTGCCGCGCTCCCGCCTGCAGCATATTGTGGAAGTAGTAGCTGAGATCGTCCCCGGCAGCGGCCGGCGGCGGCAGAACGGCCGTCTCCGCCGTGCCTCCATAGCGCCCCCGCACCTGATCGACCAGTTCCTGCATTAAGTCGCTGGAAACGGTGCTGAAGGGCAGAACGAAAGCCGTGTCGCGCATGCCCAGGCGCAGAGAGCCGCGCAGCAGTTCCTCGGCAAAAGTGAGGTATTGGATCTCGTTGTAAGGGAAACTGTGCGCGCGCACCTCGTCCCCCACGCGCTGCAAGATGAGCAGGTCGTCGCTGTAGAGGGCGACCACGTAGTCGTACAGGTGCATCTGCGGCGTCGCGTTGCGCCGCTCAATATTGCGCGGGATCTTAACCGCCAGCAGCGGCTCCTGCGCAGGCGTCATGTAGGACACAAAAAGCGGCGGCAGCGGATCTTGCTCCCCAATCTTGACGGCCCAGGGACCGAAGCGGTCGTGTTCATTGCTGCTCATGCGCCCCACTCCTGGAACAGCCCGTGAAACAAGGCGGCGGGTGGGCCACGGACTGCTTTCTCTTCTAGAATGCGCGGATCAAGGCCGCGCCCTGCGCGCCGCGGGCATCAAAACGAAATGACCGCCACGCGCCTACATCCTACGCGGCGCGTCCGCCGACCAACTCATCCTGATAGATCTTCAGGAGCGCCAGATCACCGGCGGCGGCCATCTGCGCCTGTTTCGGCCACGTCCCCGGATCAGCGCTGAGTCCCGCATCAGCCAGGATGCCGCGCAGCTCCGCCTCGGAAATGGCGGCCAGCTTATAGATGGAGTTGACGCCCACCGCTTCCAGCGCCGCCGCGATCTTGGGCCCGATGCCCTCGATGATCGTCAGATCCATTTCCGCGGCCGCCGGCGAAACATAGGCAGCAGCAGCCGTTTGCACATCCGGGGTCTCCAAGATCGGCGGCGCATCCGTTTCCGCGGCCAGGGCCACTGATTCAATCAGCTCATCCTGCGCCTCCACGACCGGGGCTGAAGGGGCCGCCCGCGTCGCCGCGGCTGCGGCGGCTGCCGCCTCTGCATCGTCCGGGTCGATACTCCTAGGCGGCGCGGGGGGGATGAAGGAACCCCTTGTGCCCGGCAGCATGGCCAGCAAAAAGGCCAGCGCGTTGATCACCACGGCGGGCAGCACCTGCGCGAAGGTCGTCTTTCCCAGCAGGGCCAGAGCCAGGAAGATGAGATTGATGACCGAGATGACGATGACGAACATCCAGCCGGAGGGATTGAGCGTCCACAGCCAGTAGGCGACCAGGAACCAGATCGCGCCCAGCAGCGCCGACATGCCGGCCGCGAACCAGCGGGCATCCGGATTGACAAAGGATATCTCGCCCAATCCCGGGATCGTGGCCTGCACCGGGATCCAGCCCATATAGCGGCCCGCGTCAATCAGGGCAAGTACTCCGGCGATCAGCGCCGCTAAAAACAGCAAATAGGTCGCCCAATTCTTCTTGCGTTCCACTTGCATTGCCATAATCAAGCCTCCTTAAAAATAAGCCTCTGTGCCTCCCCTACCCAAGCTCCCCGCCGCTCTGCACCAGCTCCGTGGCCAGGGCGGCGGCCGTTTCGTGGTCGGCGACAATGACCATCGCCGATCCGCCCGGCTCCAGCGCCAAGCCGGTGGGCTCAACCTGCCCGCCGGAACCGAAGGAACTCAATCTGCGCCGGCGGGGGATCGTCCACGTCGTGCCCAGCAGCCCCAGGCCGCGGCGCACCGTGCCGCGCACCAGCCGCCAGCCGCCGCCGAAGAAGAAGAGGCCGGCGCCGACCGTCGACCAGATCAGCTTCATGCCGTCCCGTCCCGTGTCGAAGAGCAGGTCCGCGCCGCCGCGGGCGATATCCGTCAAGCCTGTATCATGCAGATCCTGGATCTTGAATTCCCGCTCCTCATCGAGCGAGACAAGGGCCCCCTGGTAGATAGAGCCGGGATGCTTGCGCAGCGCCTTGTTGAGCACGCGCAGCGCCGCTTCAGCCTCCTTGCGCTTGTCAAAAAGGACCACGAGCGTCTGCGGGTCTCCCTCGTTTTCGACGGGGATCAGTTCTTCCACGGCCGCCGCCGCGGCCGCCCGTTCTCGTATATCGCCATTGTCTGTCATCGCCTCTTTCTCCTTGCTTTCCGCTGCGCTCTATTTTAACGTGAAATGGGCAAAAGCGGTCATCGCGTCTCCAGTTCCGCCAGCGCCTCCATTTCGCGACCGATCACGTCTTCCACGGGAACGGCCAGATCCCACCAATATTCATACTCGGTCAGGAACTCCTTGACCGCTTCCGGATCATCGGTGGCCAGGTTGTACTCCGTCAGACTCGGCGAACCCCAGGCGCTGTAGTGGAAATTCTGGCTGCCGACGGAGAGGAACTCTTTGTCGACGAGCATCGCCTTGTTGTGCATCTTGTTGGAGGAGAAGCGCAGGTCAAGGTTCTCTTCCTTGCCCTCCCCGGCCAGGTGGTTGTAGAGCCAAAGGATGCCGGCGCGGTTCTCGATGCCGTTCATCGCCGTCTCTTCCATCATCACGCGGATCTGGACATCATTATCAAGCACCGCGTCGCGCAGGGCCAACATATAGACGGGGGCGAATTCGTCGGAGAGGCAGTATTCGCTGATCTGGGCCAGGACCAGGCAGGGCGTATTCAAGGAGAAGTTGACCTCGAAGAGGTCGATGCTTTTCCGCGCCGCGCCCATGGCCGCCAGCAGCGCCTCGTCCGACTCCAGGTGGGCCAGCGTGTGGTGCAGCGCGAAGGCGGCGTGGTCGTTTTCCGCGGCCGGATAGAAACGCAGCACCTCCGGCGCGTGGCTGATCTCCGTGGGTACGGAACGGCAGAAGAGCGTGAAGAGCAGGGCCATGGCCGGCGGGTTGACCGGGCACTGCACGCGCTCCGAATTGGACCAGAGGTCATCGTAGGCGGCGAGCACCGTCTGCGCCACGGGTCCCGTCATCTGCAGGCCCATGTCGGTCATCCCCATGGCCAGCTCGTGCGGGGAATCGGCGTCCAGGTGCAGGTAGCTGTAATTGAAGCCGGCGGCCACGGCCGTGCGCCCGTCGACGACGAGGAACTTGCTGTGCGCGTGCGGCAGCGAGCCGAGGTAATTGCCCAGCTCGATGTGCCAGCCGAGATCGGCGTCGCTGGTGGGCACGCCCGCTTCTTTCATGTCCGTGATCACATGGTGCAGCTGGTTGGCGAAGCTGAAAACGGCCGGTTCCGGCAGATTGCCCAGCAGGATGCGCACCGTCATGCCCCGCGGGTACGCTTGCGGATTCGCTTCCAGCTTGCGGTAGAGATCGCCCACGGCGCGCGCCATGGCGTCGCCGGGGCTGTCAAATTCACTGGGGGCATCCCACTGCATGGTCACGAAATTGACCTCGTAGCGCGCCTCGCGCAGGATGTCGCCCACGCTGTCAAAAGCGCCCAACGGCCGATCTTCAAACGGCTGTTCCGGCGCGGTGGGGTTGGGCGTGAAGTGCAGGCGATCGAAGCGATTATCGCAGAAGGTGACGGGATCATCCGCCGGCCGGAACTGCTCCGCGCGCACGGCGGCGTAAACCGCCTGGCTGATGTCGCCCGCGGGCAGATCGGGGCAGCTGTAGGGCGTCATGCTCAACGCCTGCGCCGCGCCCCCTTCTTCCCAGGAGAGGATGAGCGCCCCCGCCGCGTCGCTGCCCAACTGCGGCGTGACCGGCGCGCCCGTCCGGGCGACGATCGCCGGATCGCTCCAGCGTCCTTCGTCGAGAATCGTCTCCATGAGGAAATCGCCCAGGGTCACCCCGCCAAGCGCACGCCGCACTTCGGTGGTCGCCCACACGGCATGGGGACGGCCGTCGGCGGCCGTGGCCACAAGCGGGTCGGCGCTGCACGGCGCCCATTCCTCTTTGCTGACCATCTCCCCCTCCTCACGGACCCACAAACGGCCGTGCTGGCAGACGATGTCCGTCGAGGGCGCGCCCGCGGCGCCGCTTGCGGCGCCACCCTGGGCGGGCAGCCACTGCGTGCTCACCGTGGGCAGATGCAGCTGCACCGCCAGGTCCGGGGTATTGATGCGCACCAGCGTGACCAGGTTGGAGATGGCGATGCCCGCCAGCAGCAGCAGGCCGGCCAACAGGGCGGCGCGCAGAAAACGGCCGAACGGCGTCGGCGGAATGATCTGCCGATGCTCCTGATACCCCTGGTAGACGAAAGCGAGCAGCAAGCCGCCCGCGCCGCCGAAGAGGAAGAATCCGACAGCGACAGCCATCTGCCGCCAGAAACCGGGTTCGAGAGCGGCCGCGCCGCGCAGGAGTAAGCCCAGCAGCAGACCGCCCAGACCGAAGCCGATGATGGAAGCGACCGTGACCCACAGCGTGCGCCGCAGGCCGGCCGTTTGCAGGCCCATTAAAAGGCCGGCGATCAGCCCATAGAGCAGACCGATCACGCCCAGGAGGACCGGCAATTTCGCGGGACTGACGTCAATATCCTGGTTGAAGAAGGCGACAAAGGCGACGATGGCCAGCGCCGGCAGGGCCATCAGCGCGTGCGCCACGTAGAAACTGAGCGCGCCGCGGCGCATGAAGCGCTTTTCCGTGGCCGCGTCGCTGAAGCGGCTCAGCGCGTACCCGCCGAGCGCGCCCGACAATGCCCCGGCCAGGCCGATGACGCCCAGGAAGAGAAAGATGCCCAAGAGCACGCGGATGAAAGGCTGGTCATCGGCAACCAAGGTGGTCATGGCGCGAACGAGGGGGCCTCTCAGCAGAAAATAGATGATCAGATAGCCCAGCCCCATCCCCGTCCCGTAAGCGAGGGCGCTGTAGGCGAGTGGATAACGGGCCGCGCGCTCGCCGGCCGCTGTGTTGTTGTCGTTCGCTACTGTCATAGGAAATCTCTATGCGGAATCATGTAAATTGGATATTTGTCCGGATAACGGCCGTTCATCCGCGACCACGCTGCCGCGCAGCACAACCTACAGCTTGTGTCTCTTGCGTAAGCCAAAGCAGGCGCAGCCTCAGGTAGATCCTGCGGTCGCCGCGGCCCCGTTGTCAATTGACAATCAGCAGTTAGCAGTCAACTACTAATTATTACCTGTCCCCACTCCGTTCAGCGTATTCACTACGTCAAACAGGTCGCCCTGGCTGAACCAGTTCACGGCCACGAAATTGGGCATCTTCCCCCGCTCTGCGGCGCACTGCTGCGCGCGATCGAGGAGGAAGTCGTACTCGTTGACGATCGCCCCATCCACACGGTTGGGCGAGCCGCGCTGGATCCAATGGTTGAGCAGAAAGAAGGGCTTGCCCGTATCGCCGCGGTTGGGCGCGCAGCTGAACTGCTCGGGCATAACAAAGGTGTAGGGCGTCTCTTCGGTCACCGTCCAGGCGTTCGTATACCAATCCGGCGGCGGCCCTTCATTCTCGGCCATGACAATGAGACGTTCGCCGCTGTCGATGAGCTCGCGCAGCGTCGGCCAGGGCTCCCCTTCGACATGCGTGTAGATCATGCCTTCCAACTGCGCCTGCTGCCCCGCGTCCAAGGTATCCTGCGGCGTAATCGCGTCCTGGATGACGACAAAGAGGACTTCGCGCGGATTTTCTTCCATCCAGACGCGGATTTCTTCAAACGACGCCTCCAGGTCCGTCCAGCCGAGGCCGCAGAATTCGTGACACATGAATTCCCCTTCCTGCCTCGGCTCGGCGATCGTTTCCTGCGCCTTGCGCACGATTTCCTGCCCCTTGGGCGGCAGGGAATTGATGAAAGCTTCCCGCTCTTCCGGGCCCTCAATGTAATGGGTGTCGATGAGCAGGGCGCGCACGCCGGCGTCGAGCTGCTCGGTCAAGGTCCCGTCATGCATCGGCCACACCCAGCCGTATTCGGCGATGGACATCGCGTTGTGGCTGGCGGCGTAGGCGACTTCGTTGATCGGCCGGTCGCACAGCTCCGCGTAGCCGTTGCACGGCTCCTTTGCCGCGCGCGCGTCCCCACGGAAGATGCCCAGAAACAGCGGCAGAAGCACGAAGAGCATGAGCAGACCGCCCAGCACCCACCATTTGTATTCCCATACGCCGGATAGGAGATCCTCCAGGAAGCCCAGCAGCCCGCGGAAATGGCCGAAGGCGAGGAAGATCAGGCCCAGAATAAACCAGATCAGCGCCGTGCTCCATACCGAATCCCACACGCCGCGAATGACCGAGCCTACGAGGTCATCAATCATGGCGTCCAGGCTGGCCGGGCCAAGCGCGGCCGCGGTCAGGCCGGCCGAGAGCTGCGCTCGGAGCAGGAAACCGGCCGCAAGCCAGAGCAAAAGCACCAACCCGCTGGCGATGGTCAGCGTCCAACCGGCGGCGCGCAGGGCGGAGCCGAGATCGTCGCTGTTCAGCCAGACGATGACCAGCAGCAGGACGAGCAGGATGAGCGCGATAGGGATGAGCGCCGACTGCAAAACGTCCACGTAGCCGCGCGCCGTGTTCAGGCCGGCAACCGCAGAATCCCGTGTCTCGCCCAGGGCCATCGCCGCGCCCGAGATGCCCACCAGCGCCTCCGATTCGGCCAGGCGATCCTCAGATGCAGCGATCTTCGCCGTAACCAGCAGCTCCAGCCGCTCGCTGATCGCCAGCGAGACGGCCGAGAGCAGGTCGTCTTCGGCCAGCGCCGCCTCCATCTGCAGGCGTGTTTCCGCGCTGGCCGTCGCATTGGCCGGACCGAGCATGAGCGTGGTCAGCTGCTCATTGGCCGCGGTCGTAAAGCTGGAGACGGAGGCGCGCAGTAACCGGTTGGGGATGGGCACGATGCGCCCCTCGTTAAAGTTGTCCAGATAGGCGGTGAGTTCTTCCTCGATCAACGGTTCCGCCTTCTTTTCGACGATGGGCACCGTCTTGTCCACCAGCTCCACGGCCGCGGCCGTCGCTGCCTTGACCACGCGATCGGCCAACACCTCCGGTGTCACGGCCGCTCCGAAGTTGACATCCTCTTCCAGCTCAGCGATATCGCCACTCAGGTAGCCGGTCAGATTGGTGAAGAAAGCGTCGACGCCCGCTTCCATGCGCTGTGGCGGCAAAATCAAATAGAGCGCGCCCACTACCTGGGCGTACGCCTCTTCAGTGAGCAGATCAATCTGGATGCCCGTCATCTCCTTGAACGCTTCCTGTACCGCGGGATCGGCAAGCACATCCGAATAGACGCGCTCATAAATCTCGTTCTCAGAAAACGCCTGGCTGTACAGTTCAGGCGACAGCAGGTCGCGTGAGACAACCAAGCCCAGCACAAAGACGACAAAAAGCAGTACAAAAAGTGCGCCGAGTAAGATGGTGGCTATTTTCTTCCACATAGAATTTTCCTCGCACGAGTAAGCGGAACAGGGGACGAAGTCGTTGGCGGGCCGTCCAGGAGACGGACCTTAGTCGGAACGCAGCAGGGATATTAAGCGCAGGATCGAGACGTACATCCAGATCATGGAGAGCATCAGCCCGTAGGCGCCGTACCACTCCATATACTTCGGCGCGCCGGCGTCGGCCGACATCTTGATGAAGTTGAAGTCGAGCGGCAGGTTGAGCGCGCCCAAGAGCACGGCGAAGGCGGCGAACAAGATGCCCCAGATCGTCGGCTCGAACAAGAAGTTGAAGTTCACGCCGAAAAGGGACATAAACCAGGCGAAGCCCCACACCAGCAGAAAACCAACCATGCCAATCATCACGAAAGCGGCCAGCTTGCCGGAAGGTTTGATGATGCCTGTCGTAAACAGGAACCACGTAGCGGCGAAGACGGCCACGGTGGCGATCACCGCCTGCAAGACGATGCCGTCCCAACGCGCGTCGTAATAGTGGGAGGTCACGCCCAATATGGCGCCGTAGCTCAGGGAATAGAGGATGGCCACGATCCAGGTGAAGCGGCCGGCGAAAATGGCCATGATGCCTAGGACAAAGGTCGCCAGATAGGCGAAGAACATCCAGTCCGGCGGCACGACCGTCTCCACGCCGAAGATGGTGGCCGACACGACCTGGTTCCAGCCCCAAAAAGCGGCCAGGATGGAGAGTAGGAGCAGGAAGCCGGTCTTCAGATAGGCGCCGCGCGCCGTCATACCTGTTTCCCCGGCGGCCCCGCCGCGCTCGACGGCGTCGGCGAACGCCTCCTGATTCAGGGCCGGGTTATTGGTGCTCGTCTGCTGCCCATGCGTATCTTCATAGGACGGATTAAGGGTTGTCATGACTCGTTTGTCTCCTTACGAAATCGAAGCGCAAGCGCCCCGACAGCCGCCGGGCATCATGCCGGCCGGCCGCGTGGCGCGTTGCGCTACACTATTCGTAAACCGGAGGGCTTTCCTCCGGCAGGTGGCGCCGATTAAGCGGCGCGTCCGCCCTGCAGTTTGTCTTGGAGAGCGGTGAGCTCGTCCATTTTGCCGGCCGCGGCCAACGCCGCCTGCTCCGGCCAGGTCGCCGGGTCCGCGCTCAGACCGGCGGCGCTCAAGACGTCACGCAGCTGATCCGGGGACATAGCCGCCAGATCGGCATAGTTATTGACGCCGGCCGCTTCCAGGGCCTGGGAGATCTTCGGCCCGATGCCTTCGATCGCCTGCAAATCCTGGCTGATCACGGGCTTTTCAACATCGGGCACGGCCGCTTGCGCCGCCTTGGCCGCTTCCGCAGCAGAAGCAGCCGCTGCCGCCTGCGCTGCCTTGGCTTGTGCGGCCAGATCGGCGCCCTGCTCGCGGGCGTCTTCAATCGAGTGTTCTACGCCGCGCAGCCCAAAAGAGGCGATCAGAGTCAGGATACCGCCCAAGATGGCCAGTCCGCCCAATACCCAGGGCATCCAGGCCGCGGCGCCGCCGGCATTCATGAGCAGGATGATGCTGAGCACGATCTCGATGACGCCCAGGATAATGGTGCCCCAGCCCGCGCCCTTAAAACCGCGGAAGAGGGAAGAAATACCGATGAAAAGGCCGATGAAGCCCAGCATGAAGACCAGCGTGCTGGAGAGCACCAGGGAGCCGGCGAGCGGCTGCTGGATGAGGATCCAACCGGCGATGAGGCCCAAGATCCCAGCGAAGATTTTCCAGCCCCACATCGAGCGATCCCAAAGAAGGGAAATCAGGTCAAGGGCACCACGCACGAGCCAGTAGAGGCCCAGCACCCAAACGGCCGTCACCAGCGTCTGGTAAGGGCTGACGAAAAAGAAGATACCAAGGATGATGAGCAGGATGCCCTCAATGAGCACCAGCCACCACGGCGGCAGTTTGACCTGCGACCAAACGGCGTTATCGCCACTAAAACTTTCTGTTGACATGTTTGTTCTCCTGTATGACTAGCTAGACAAATATTACTTAATCTACAAGTGTAATGATTGTGCCCAGAGTTGGCAAGTTGACGGTCATCAACTTGCCAACAGACAGCGGGCATCGGCCAGCCCACGGCGGGCTTCCGTTCAAACTAAATCGCTCAAACCCCGGCGTTGACCTAGCGGCCGCTTGTTGTCGCCTCGGTCATCACCGCGTCGGCCGTTTCAATACTGAAGCTGCCCGGTTTCTGGCGCGGCGGGAACTCGGCGAACGTGCTCATGAACTGCGTGGCGATCGCCTGCGCGGGCACAAGCATGAAAGCGTGATCAAAATGCCACCTCTGGTAGCCCCACGATTCATGCAGCGCTTTCTCCAGGGGATCCATGCGCAGGTTGAAAACCTTGGGCAGCCGCAGCTGCACAAAAGGCTCTCCCCAAACGTCGAACCCTTCCGCGCGCTGTTCCAGGAACATCACCTTCCAATCATCTACACGCAGCGCGGCCAGGCTGCCGTCGTCGGTGAAGTAGAAGAACTCACGCCGCGGCCAGGGCTGATCGTCGTCCTTGAGGAAGGGCACGAAGTTGTAGCCGTCCAGATGCACCTTATAGGTCATGTCGCCGACTTCCAACCCTTCTTTGAGCTGTTCCTTGATCTCCGTCTCGCCCATGATGCCCATGATCGTGGGCAGCATGTCCTCGAGGGAGACGATGCCGTTGCTGACCGTGCCCGGCTCGATGCCCGGGGCGCGTATAACCATAGGAATGCGATAGCCGCCTTCCCAGGGCGTGTTTTTCTCACCGTGGAAGATGGTCGTGCCCCCGTCCGGCCAGCTCATCACCTCGGCGCCGTTGTCCGTCGTATAGAGCACAATCGTGTTCTCGGCAATGCCTAATTCATCCAGCTTGTCCAGCAGCTGGCCGATGTGGCCGTCATGCTCCACCATGCCGTCGGCATGTACGCCGAGTCCGGTGACCCCCACCGATTCTTCTTTGAGATGGGTGTTGACATGCATGCGCGTCGTGTTGAACCAGGTGAACCAAGGCGTGCCCGCGTCCGTGTTCTCTTCGATGAAGCGCAGCGTATGGGCCAGCACCTCTTCGTCCATCGTCTCCATGCGTTTCTTGGTCAGTGGGCCGGTGTCCTCAATTTTCTGGGTACCGTCTTCCTGCGCCCAGGCGTGCATCACGCCGCGCGGGCCGAACTTCTCCTTGAAGCGCGGGTCTTGCGGATAATCGGGGTTCTCCGGCTCTTCCTCCGCGTTGAGGTGGTAAAGATTGCCGAAAAACTCGTCAAAGCCGTGCGCCGTGGGGAAATGCTCGTCCAGGTCGCCCAGGTGATTCTTGCCGAACTGGCCGCAGACATAACCATGCGGCTTAAGCAGCTCGGCCAGCGTCGGATCCTCTTTCTGCAAGCCTTCCTTCGCGCCCGGCAGGCCGACTTTGGTCAGACCGGTGCGGTACGGGTTTTGACCCGTGAGGAACGCAGCGCGGCCGGCGGTGCAGCTCTGCTGCCCATAGGCATCAGTAAACATCACCCCTTCTTTGGCGATGCGGTCGATGTTGGGCGTCCTATAGCCCATCAACCCATGATTGTAGGCGCTGATATTGAACCAGCCGATATCGTCGCCGAACATGACCAGGATATTTGGTTTCTTGTCTGCCATTCTATTACTCCTTCTATTCTAGGGTGTGTAGACGCCAAGCTGCCGGGCGGCAAGCTCACCTATTCGCTGCCTTGCCGCTGCGCAGCCTCGCCACCACACTGCTCATTCAGCAGGATATACCTGCCGCCAATCTTCTTTCATATTAACGACGGTCCACCCGCGCTCAAGGGCGTCGTCCCACGCTTCATCAAGCCCGCCGATAGGCGCGCCGCGATCGTAGGCGTATTCCCGTTCGCCGTCGGTGTGGTGCACCAGGCCGCAGAAACGCAGCCCGTCACCGGCGGCCGTCCACTGCAGCATTTCGTGGTCCCCGTCGGAATTGCCGAAGGCCATAATCGGCCGGCGGCCGATGTAACGGTTGATGCCCACCGGCTTGCCCGGCCCGTCATCGACGTGGTTGATCACGGGCAGGCGCACGAGCACCGGCCCCTCGTCACCCGCCTGGAACTCCGTCTCCACGGTCGTGCCGATCACCTGCTGCGGCGGGATGCCGTAGACCTCCTCGGCAAAGACGCGCATGAACTCCGCGCCGCCGCCGGAGACGATGTAGGTGGTGAAGCCCTGACGGCGCAGATAGCGCAGCAGCTCCAGCATGGGCTGGAAGACCATCTCACTGTACGGCCGTCCCGTATCGGCGTGGCGCGCGCTGCCGATCCAGCGCTCGACATCGCGCGCGAACTCTTCCGTCGTCATGCCCGTATGCGTGGCCGCCACGATATCCACGACAGCGGCCGTCCCCAGCTCGGCCAGCGTCTCCATGTCCCCTTCGAGCACCGCCTGGAACGGCTGCGTCGTCGCCCATTCAGGATGGTCGGGGGCCATCTCGCGCACGCGGTCGATGGCGAACAAGAGCTGAAAATAAATTGGCCGTTCCGACCAAAGCGTGCCGTCATTGTCAAACACGGCCAGACGATCGTCGGGCGCCACATAATGGGCGCCCTCTTCGTCCGTGACTGCCTTTACAAAGTCAATAATCGATTTTCGTGCCGCTCCCTTTTTCCAGGAGGGGAGTTTCTTAGCCAAGGTCATCTCCTTTACTCACTACTCACTGCCTCTAAGAGGCCAAATGCGCCGTAATCACGCCCAGTTCAACCAGGCCATGCACCATTAATTCCACGGCCAGGGCGGACAGGAGCACGCCGAAGACCGCTTCCGTCACGCCCAACTTGGCCGGGTCCATAAACTTGGACACAGTCTCGATGTTGCGGAAGAGGATCAGGTCGATCAAGCCGACGAGCAGCACAAGGCCAATCAGAATCAGCGTGTCAATGCTGAGGATGCTGGGCAGCTGGCTGGAAGCGATGACCAGCACGGCGATGCCCACGGGGTTGAGGATGTAGGGCACGGCCAATGGATATAGGGCGAGATCCATGGGGTCTTTTTCACGATGCTTCGCCATGAACTCCGGCGCTTCTTCCTTGGACCCGCTCGTCAGCATATGCAGCGACATCAGCAGAAGCACGATGCCGCCGGCGACGAGCACGGAACCGGGCGAGAAGTGCAGCAGCTCCATCAGGAACCAGCCGAGCACGACCAGCACCAGACCCCAGACAACGGCCGTGCGCACCGCCTTGTTGGCCACCGCAACCTGGGTCTGTTTGTCCAGTTCGGCCGTTAATTCCACAAAAGGCACGAGGGCGATCTTCGGCCCGATACCGATCAACAGGAGCATGAATACTTCAAAAACCCTGAACCACTCCACGCCCCCTTCCGGTGTCATAAATGTCATGTCAATCAATCTCCTATGCATGCAGCGGGGCATGCTCCGCTGCGCTGCGGCATGATGCCGCGCTACGAATGCTCGCCCGAAGGCACTTCTTTGTCAATAATAGACTCCATCGCAGCTTTCCGTTCGTGCTTATTCGACTCCACACGCGCAAAAAGGAAGGTAGCGAGGCCGGCGGCGGCAATGACCAGGGCCACACCCACGCCGAAGTCCAAGATACTGGCCCCCTCTTCGAGCAGGTCGTAGCTGGCGGCGACGCCCAGGAAGAGCACAGTAAGCATGACGATGATCACAGCCAGCAGGTTGAACTTCAGCTCATCCAGGCTGCTCACCGACATCCACTCCGGCAGCACCTCTTTCAAGCCGGGATCGATGAACAGTTCCTGCAGGCCGACGGCTGTAATGAAGAGGATCGTGCCCAGCAGGAAGAGATCGATCATCTCAATCAATTCCACGCTCAGAAACCGCGCCCCTTCGGCATTGAAATGACCCTCACCGAAGGCCTCAAATACGACCGTGGCGGTGGCAATCAGGCCGAAAAGGAAGACGGCCAGCGCCGCAAACAGCAGCGCCATTACGCCGATCCAGATTAAGTAGCGTGACCAGCTAAAAAGGGTGCGCATCGGGTCTCTCCTAAGAAGGGTGAACAGTGAACAGTGAGCAGCGAATGCCGCTCACTGCTCACTGCCCATTTCCCAACTAATACTCAATCACGCGCGGCAGATCCTTCGCCTGCCCCACCCAATCAGTGACCATTTCTTCTGAAGGCAAATCTTCAGCCACGGCCGCCGTTTCGTTCACCTCGGCCATCTTCTCGGCCAGGTTGGCGGCGTTGCGGCGCGCCAGGTCGGGCACGGTCTCCACGCCGGACACGTTGAGCAGCGTGGCGTAGACGACGCCCACCCCGTTGACGCGCATCAGGTCCATGCGCTTCACGGCCACGAGGATCGCCTCTTCATCGATGCCGGATGCTTCGGCCAGCGCCTTGCGGCCGGCGGGCGAAGCGCCCTGCTCCAGCAAGGCGGAAGCCTTCTCAACGCCGGCGCTGTTCAACTTCGCCGCCTGGACGGCGCCCAGACCGGTCGCCGCGGCAACGGAGCTGACCGCCGCCGCCGTCGCCTCATCCACGTCCGGCAGGTCCACGGAAACGGCGCGTTTGGCCTCGGCGACAGCGCCGGCCGCTTCGTCAACGGCTGCGTCAACGGCCGAACTAGCCGATTTCTGCGCTTCCACGTACACATCAACGGCCGTGGCCGCTTCCGCCTCGAGCACATACTCGCCCGTCTTGCCGCCGACTTCAGCCATCTTGGCCGAAACGGCCGCCATTTCGAAATCGTCACACATCACGCCCAATGCGGCGCCGCCACCCTTCAAATGGGCGGCCAGATCGTGCACGTCCTCGTCGGACATGCCCAACGACTTGTGATCGAGGGCGCCGGCGCCGGCGCCCAGCGCCGCGCCGATGATCATGCCGGGGATGAGGGCGATGCCCGCGGTGAGGATGCCCAGGCCGGCGCCGATGGCCGTGCCCCACAGGGCTCCTTTCTTCGTGTTGCGCTGGCCGATCTCGTCCACGCGCACCTCGCCGCTGTGCTCATCAATGGTGATGATGCCGATGGCGCCCAGCTTGACGTCCTTGTTGTCGTCATCCCACTGTTTCAAATCGTCAGCGGCCGCCTCGGCCGCCGCCGCGTTGACGTAATAGGCGACGACTAATTTGTCATTCTTGTTTTCTGCCATGTTTAATGCTCCTTTTCTGCGAATTGATTTCCGCAGCTACTAAATGATGATAATTCCTAGCCCTGCCGGATGAAGCCGTTCTGCGAACGAGGGCGCTGCAAACAAGCCCGGTTCATCGTGACAGATTCATTGGGCGCCCGCCGCAGGCAGGCCCCACAATTGCACGCGCAATCGCTGCAAACATGTTCAAACAGGTTTGCTTCGCTGTGCGCCAGGGTCCTGTGTTGATTGAGCCTTGCTTAGGTCGTCTTATCCTGCGCCTCGTCAACGACCTCTTTGGCCGCCGGTATGGCCGCCTCCGCGCTGTCTGATTTGCCGAGCGAGGTCACCTTCTCACCGGCGCTGCTCACGGACGTCGTCACCGAGTCGATCATCTCGTCCGCCTCGTCTCCCTTCTGCCAGCGCCAGATGGCGAGTCCGATGAGAACGATGCCGCCGGCCAGGAAGATCCAGCCGATGATGTTCACGGCGGACACGATCGCTTCCCCGCCGGCATAGAGACCCCACAAGGTCAGCACGCCCACGGCGGTGAAGAGAATAAACTCCACCAGTGCCCGGCGGCGGCTGCTGCCGTCGGTGCGCACGACCTGCACGAGCGCGAGCAGGCCATAGAGCAGAGCGGCCGTGCCGAAAATGCCGAAGCCGGCGACGCGTGTCAGCGCCCCCTCAATGAAATAGAGAATAAGGATACTCAGTCCGGCGAAAATGGCGATCGCCGCGCGCGCGGAAACGATGCTGTCGATCGTGTCCGGGACTCGGCTGCGCAGCACGGACCACATCTGCATCAGGCCCGCGAAGACCAGACCGACGCACATGAATAGGGCCAGGTTCACATTGGCCGCCTGCGGGTCAAGGACGGTCAGCAGACCGATGCCGGCGACGATGATGCCTTCAATGAGGACGACCCACCAGGGGATGCGCGTGCTCCACGGCGCCAGCTCCTTGGCGGCGTCTACGGCTTGATCCGATAAATCACGTTTTTCTGCCATTCTTTCGTAGCCTCCTGTGCCACAACTTCAATTTATCCATGCACCCAAATTAATCGAGCGCCCCTACCTACCAAGCTAAATGCTTGAGAGAATGAATATGCGCTATCTGATCCCTAACCAGGCAAGAAGGCGACGCTGCAAAGCCGTGCACTCGCCGGGGTGTGCACGATGGCTGTTCACCCAACCCAAAATAACGCCCGCACGAGGACTCTCTTACATAATACAGTATGTTTCATACGAAGGGAAGCAGGAAAAGAAGCAGTTTTGGACACCCAGGGGGATATTGGATTGCGGATTACTCAGCCGTCCAGCTGCAATCATCTGCGTCATCTGCGTCATCTGCGATCATCTGCGGTCCCGCCTCAGAGAATGCCCAATTCACGAGCGCGGGCCACCGCCGGGCGACGGCCGTCCACGTCCAGCTTGCGGTAGAGGTTGATCGAATGCTTCTTCACCGTGCGCGGCGAAATGTGCAGACGGGCGGCGATCTCCTTGTTGGTCAGCAGCTCGCCGAGGAGTGTTAGGACCTCCATCTCGCGGGCGGTCAGCTCACCAATGAGGGTCACGGCCGCCGGGCTGAGCCCGCGTCCCTCCGCGCCGGGTACCGGGACGCCACGGAGGATGGCCAAAACAGCCGTGACGGTAGAGACGGCCGTGCCCTCGTCGCGCAGCGCGACCAGGTAGGGCGCCAGCGCCTGGCCCCCGTCAGCGATGTACTGCAGCGCGCCGCCCGCTTCTACCAGCGCGAGCGTGCTGCGCAAGCTGTCGAGTGCGCGATCATGGGCGGCGCGCGCATCATAGAGCAGCGTCTTCAGCACGCCGGTTTGCAGCAGCAGCCGCTTGGCTCCCCGGGCGCGCGCGTACGCCTCGCATTCGGCCAGCGTCTCCCGCGCCCTCTCCAGGCGCTCCGTGTCGCCGCTGCGGATATCAAGGCGGCAGGCGGTCAGCGCGGGCAGTTCCCACATGTCGGCGGCCAGCTGCGCCTGCAGATGGCGCCGAAACTCAGCCGGCGCACTCGCCGGGGAGCGGCCGGGGGCGAGGCGCATGGCCAGCGATTCCGCCGCCGGCAGCATGCCCACCAACCCCTGTTCGAGAATGAAGTCGTCCAGCATGCGCAGCGTCTCGCGCAGCCCCGCGCGATCTCCGCGGCGGGCGGCGATCAGGGCCAGGCCGCTGAAACTGTCCACGGCCGCGCGCGCGTGGATAACGTGGCGCAGGGCCACCGCTCCCGCGAAGCAAGCGTGCGCTTGATCGAGATCATGCGCCTGGTAGGCGCACCACCCTTGGAGAAAACCGGCCCAACCCCGGCTCATCAGGTGCCCGGTACGCAAAGCCATTTCATGGTAAGCATCGGCCGGCTTGCGCAGGGCGTGCGCATCCGCTTCCCCATAATAAATGGCGCATTGGGCGAGCATCAGGCGAAAGAGACGCGTGTCCGGCGGGCCGGTGAGCTTCTGTATCTCGCGGCGGGCGACGCGTTTCGCCTCCTCTACCTCCCCCATGTGCTGCAGGGCATAGATATACCAGAGCCAGGCGAGCCCGCGCACGTAGCCGGCCCCCTCATCGAGCTGGCGCAGCGCCGTTTGCGCGTAGCGCAGCGTGGCCTGCGGCGTGCTCGCCTCCAGAAACAAGGTCGCCCGAAAGGCATTGATCACGCCCATCCAGGAGATCGCCTGCGCCGCCGTGTAGCCCCCCTCCCCCGCCTGCAGCCCGCGTTCGGCGGCATCGAGCAAGGCGGGCATAGCCCCGAGACGGTAACTGATCTGGGCCAGCATCACCTGCGCGGCGAGCACGCCCGGCCGCCCCAGCACCTCTTGCGGGAGGAGGCGTATCCAACTATCTAGCAGCCGCCAATTCTCCGCGTTGACCGCGCCATGTACATGCGCTTCCACCAGCTCCGCGGCGCGCACGCTGTCGCCCGCGTGGAGAGCGTGAATGATCGCGTCTTCGACAAAGCCTTCCTCAGCAAACCAGCTGGCGGCCAGCTGGTGCATCTCCGCGATCGCTTCCGCGGAATAGACGCGGCGCAGCTGCTGCTGCAAGAGCCGGCGAAAAAGGTGATGGTAGCGATACCAGGCGCCCTGCACGTCGAGAGCGATCAAGAATAGATTGGCGCCCCACAACATGTCCAGCAGCTCATAGCCGCCGATGCCGGGGAGGATCTGCTGGTTGAGCCTGTCGATTAAGGGAGCGCAGAAACGGTCGACCACGGCCGTACGCAGCAGCAGCAGGCGCTGGTTGTTGGGCAGACTCCCCAGCACCTCGCCCAGCAGATAATCGGAGACGTTCTTCTGACCGCCGGCGCCGAAGCGCTCCAAGAACTGCGCCTTGTCCGCCGCCTCGCGGTAAGAGATGGCCGCCAGGCGCAGCCCAACCGGCCACCCTTCTGTCTCTTCGTTGAGCAGGGTGACGGTCTGCTCATCGACGGCGCCGGGCACTATCTGCCGCAAAAGCTCGCGCGTCTCCGCGCCGGAAAAGCGCAGATCCGCCGCGCGCACTTCTTGCAGCCGCCCACCGGCGCGCAGGCGGTCCAGGGACAGCGGCGGGTCGCTGCGCGTGATCAGGGCCAGGCGCAGTCTGGGCGGCAGCTGGCGCAGGATGCGCTCTATGATGCGGTGGATATCCTTGTTCTCTATCGCGTGATAATCGTCAAGGATGAGGGAGACCGGCTCAGGCAGGGCGTCGAGATCGCGCAGCAGGCCGTCGGCCAGCTGTTCAGGCGCGGGGATCTGCGTGTGCGACAGCAGGCCGGCGCTCTCAAAACGCATGGTGGGAAAGCGCCGGGCGAAAGCGGCGACGACATAGGCGATCACCATTTCCGGGCGCGTATCATATTCATCCAGGGAGAGCCAGACATAGGCCTCGTCGCCCGCATCCATCCACTGCGTGACCAACAGGCTCTTGCCGTAACCGGCCGGCGCGGAAACGAGCGTGATCGCTCGCGGCCGGCGATTGAGCCGCTCAATCAGCACCCGGCGGCGCACCATCGTCTCGGGCACGCGCGGCGGGTAGAGCTTCGTCTGTAGGAGGGGGAAGGGTGAAAGGTCGGCGCTGGTCATCGCTGTTCAATCCCGGCCGCTGTCCAGCATTGAGAACGGCGGCATCCGTGCCGCGGCCCGCGCTCGCGCGCGCCCATATTGCGCTCGCCCATGGTTACCTCTCTTCTGCCAACTCGCGCATCACCTGCTGATTCAGGAAAGTCTCCTCCGGTCTGGCCGGCCAATCATAGAGGACAAAGGTGGCCCCGAACTTGTCGTGCCAGCCCTGGCGACGGCCGTCAAACAGCGCCCAGAGGAAGCCGATGAAGAATACGGCGGCGGAAACGTAGGCGCCAAGCAGGCGCAGCAGGGCGCGCGCGAAGGAAACTCGGCCCCCTTCTTTATTGACCACACGAATGCCGAAAACCAATTCGCCGACCGTGGCTCCCGTCCACACCCAGGAGAAGAGAAAGTACCCGGACACCCATAAGAAGTTGAAGGCGGCGACGAAGAGGAGCATGAGCGTGGCGATCATCCCCCCGGACTGCAGAAAATCGTTGACGCTTTCCGTCAGGCCGAACAGATTGAGCGTGCTGCTGACGAAGGAGGAGGTCAAGCCGACGACAAAGATCAGGATCACGACATCAACGAGGAAGGCGAGAAGGCGCGTCAGCGGTCCGGCGTACGTGCCGGCCATCGAGTTGGCCAGATCAACGCGCCCGTAGCTGCTTCGTCTGGCGGACAAACTCTGCAGATAAGCCGCGCGAAATTCGGGCGCGGCGACGATGTCCTGGCGCAGTTTGCCCATGAGCAGCATGTCCAGAGAGACCACGCGTTCGCGCGCCTCTTCTAGAATCTCCGTGATCAGGCTCGTGCTCTGGTTGGCGATCACTTCCTGCACCAGCATCTGCACCTGCGTGTTTTGCGTCAGGTCGCTGACCGACTCCTCGACGAAGTTGTTGAGCGACACTTCGGCCAAGGCGCGGCTGCGCACTTCCTCGACGCGCCCGCGCTGAATCCATTGGTTCACTTTTTCTTCGCCCGCCTGCTCAACGCGCAGGGCCGGCTTGTGCAGCGGAGCGAAGAGGAAGCTGTTCCAGATAGGGCCGATAACCTTGCCCGCGGCCCGCGCCGTGGAGTCAGCCAGGGCGGAGACACGGCCGCCGCCGCTGTGCGCGCCGTCGAGCATGCCGCTGGCCAGACCGATCGCGCCGTAGCGCAGATCGGCAAACGGCCGCCGGTCGAGCGACTGCGCCTGGCTCACCGCCTGGTTGACGGCCGCCTGGATCATCTGCTGCCGTTGCTCGCTTGTGCCTTGATCGTCGGGCACGGTGCGCTCGGCGATCTCCTCGGTGACCATGACCACGCCGCCGAAGATCATGCGCACGAATGAGGGCTTGCCTTCGGGAATGGTATAGGCAGCCGAGCGCGACGCGGCGCTCTGCGGCGGGACATAGCCGGCCGCCTGGGGATTGACCCAGGTGCCGGAGATGATTTCACCTTCGAGCACCTCCTCCGCCTCCGCGGTCGCGGACGCGCCTTCGGCCGCCGCCGTCTCCGCGCCTGGCGCCGTTTCGTTCAGTTCCTCTGCAGGTGTTTCTTCATCCATGGCGTATCCTTAGGCAAGGTACGGTGGGCCGCTGCCCATAACCTCCGCGGTCTGACAAGAGGAAGAGGCGGCACGTACGGCCTGCGACCTCGGAGGTCTCCCTCTCTTAGTAGGTAATCAAGCGCGGCAAATCCTGCGCCTGGTCAATCCAGTCCGTGACCATCTCTTCCGTGGGCAGTTCCTCACAGATGGCCGCCGTGCTGTTTACATCGGCCAATTTCTTGCTCAAGTTGGCGCCGTTGCGGCGCGCTAGGTCGGGCACCGTTTCCACGCCCGCGGCCAGGAGCAGGGCCGAGTACTTCACGCCCACGCCGCTGATACGCATGAGGTCCACCTGCTTCACGGCCTTGAGGATCGCCTGCTCGCTGACGCCCGCGGCGGCGGCCAGTTCGGCGCGCCCCTCCGGCGTCGCTCCCTGGGCCAGCAGCCGGGACGCTTTGTCAATACCCGCCTCGGTCAACTTGCCGCGGTCGACGGCGGCCATATCGCCTACGCCGGCCAGGTGCGCATAGGCGTCCGTGGAATCCGCCGCTTCGCCAAACGAGGCGTCAACCGCTTCGCCGGCGCGCGTCTGGGCGGCGGCGGCGGCCGTGACCGCGGCGGCCGTTTCCTCGGGCAGCGTAAAATCATCCACGTCGCCGCCCAGGCGGGCCAGGAACAGCTTCACCGGCTCTACCTCAAAATCATCGGCCATGACGGCCACGGCGCCCGCGCCACGGCGCAGCCTTTCCAGCATCGCCGAGGCCTCGCCGTCGCTCATGAGCACATCGTCGTGATCGATGGCGCCCAGGGCCGCGCCCGCCCCCGCGCCGATGATCAGGCCGGGAATGAGGGCAATGCCGCCGGTGAGAAGGCCCAGCGTCGCGCCGATGGCCGTGCCCCACAAGGCGCCCTTCTTCGTATTACGCTGGCCGATCTCTTCCGACTTCAACGTGTCTTCCAGCGGATCGTAAGACATGATGGCCACCGCCCCCAGCTTGACGTCATCGTCCGCTTCGTCCCAGGCCATCAACTCCTGGGCCGCGCCGCCGGCGGTGGGGATATTCTGATAATAGGCCACAACCAATTTGTCATTCTTGTTCGCCATGTGGGATCTCCTCCAGTAAAGCGGGCCGGCATTCCGGCGCTTCCGCCGGCCGGCCAACAAAAAAAGCCGCAAATTCTCGCCACGTGTAGTTTACACGCAGAAAGAACTTGCGGCTAGAACAGCTTTTCAGCCGTCAGCTAACTGCTACATCCCCGCCGCATTCCGGGCGTCGTCAATCTGATTCTCTACACTGCGCACGCGGAAGGCGCCGAATAGGGCCATGATCCCGCCGAAGATGGCAAAGGTGCCCAAGACCCAGGGCAGCATCGTCGCCGCCAACAGGGTATTAGACAGGATCAAGATACCGAGAATGATCTCGATCACGCCCAGAATGAGCGTGCCCCAGCCCGCGCCCTTGAAACCACGGATCAGCGAGGAAATGCCGATGAAGATGCCGATGAAACCCAGGATCCACACCGTCGTCACGCCGAGGATGGCCGTGCTCGAAATCGGGTTCTGCAAAATGATCCAGCCGGCCACGATACTCAGAATACCGGCGAATATCTTCCAACCCCACATCGACCGATCCCAAATCAAGGAGACAAGATCGATAACGCCGCGCACCAGCCAGTAAAGGCCGAGCACCCAGACGAGGGAGGCCACCGTCCTGAAGGGATTGGCAAACAAGAAGATACCGAGGATGATCAGCAGAATACCTTCAATCAAGACCAGCCACCATGGCGGCAGTTTCACTTCCGTCCAAACGGCATTTTCTCCACTAAAACTCTCACTAGACATAATTAAATTCTCCTGTATAGATGTAAGTAAGTCACCAATAAAACAATAAAAACGACGCACAACAGCTAAGTTTACACCCAGTCAGAATCCGCGGCTACTAATAGTCGTGCCGGCGATCCCGGCGGCCGGTTAGGGCTGCCGCGATGGGTGGATGCGGTAGATAATGGCTTCGATGTGCAAGGTGTAACGGCCGTCTTCTTTGACGCGTTCCCATGCCTCGCCGCTGAGCAGCTCGCTGTCCTGCCGGCCGGCCGTATCGTAGTAGGAAACCTGGAAGCTCTCACGGGCCACAGGCTCCAGGAACTCGGCCATGGCCTGGCTGTGTTCGGGCCAGAAAGGCAGACCCCAGGCGCCCCCTTCAAAAAGAACGAGGTAATCGACGCCGCTGTCCAGGATCGCCTGCCGCAGAGCGACGATATTGCTTTCTGTCGGCTCTGCAACGAGCGCCGCGGGCGGCAGCAGATCATCGAAAGCGGCGTTGGCTGTGCCGTGCGTCCCCTGCGCCGCCAGGTCCCAGGCGATGCGCTGCGGGCTCAGCTGATCCCAGTAGTTGAGAAGGAAGAAACGGCTGCCCGGGGGCATGCTTTCCGTGAGCCAGCGAACTATCTCGCCGCTTTGGGGCGAGGTCTCGTACTCCGCTTGCAGCAGAGACGGATAGGTTGACCAGCGCTGGATGAGCATGGGCAGGCTCAGCAGGAAGCCGAGGAGCAGCAGCGCAAGGAAGAGCGCCGAGGCGCGGCGCGCGCGGCGCTCCCCAGCGCGCAGAGCGGCCGCGGCATAGGCGAGAAGGAGGCCGCTGAGGATGTGCAGGGCGGGGGCGACGGTGACGATGAAACGCGGGTTCTTGGGCAGATTGATGGTCATGATCAGTGAGCCCACCAGGAAGTAGATCAAGATTAGGCGCACGCCCGCGTCGCGCCATTTCCAGAAGCCCCACAGCAGGCCGGCGAGGGAGAAGAGGGCGAAGAGGGGTGAGGGCAGGAACTGGTTGGCGAAGGTAAGCGGATAGAACAAGATGTTCTGGCGCGTGACCCAGGGCTGGTCGGGCGGCTGGGCGCCGGCATAGGCCAAGAAACCGTGGATGTTGCCGGCGAGGAAGAACCAGACGAACAGGAAGAGGAGAAAGGGACCGTAGAGCCACAGCCAACGTCGCAGACCATTGGCCAGGGCGGGACGCAGGCCGCCCGCTGATTCTCGCCCCTCGACCAGGAGGAGGGAGAGCTCCATGAGGGCCAGGGCGCCCACGGCAATGACGCCGTAGGTATATTTGGTCAGAAAAGTCATGGTCAGCAGGAGGCTGACGCCGAGCAGACGGCCGTTTGTGGGGCGCTTGAGCGCGCGCAGATAGAGCCAGAGAAGCGTGAAGGTTACCAGCAGGCCGGGCGCTTCCATCATGACCATGGCCGAGGTGATGAGCAGAGGCTGCATGGTGAGCGTGAGGGCGGCGGCGGTGAGGCCCGCCAGCCAGCCATAGCGCTCATCGATTTCCAGGGGCACGGCGTAGACGGCGATCATGGCCAGGAAGAAGGCGGCGACGCTGAAGAGACGCGCGACAAGGGGCGTGACGCCGAAGAGGGTGAAGGCGATGGCCTTGAGCCAGGAGAAGCCGGGCGGGTAGAAGCCCTGGCTGAAGAATTCAGCGAGGAAGCCGGCGAGATCGTGCGCGCGCAGCTCCAGCGCCAGGGCCAGGGCGCCGTTGGCGTGGTTGGCCTCGTCAAAGTCGAAGGGGAACTGTTGGAAGGCGACGACCTGCCTGGCGATGACCAGGGAAGCGGCCGTAATCATGCCCAGCGCGAGGAGAAAGGCGAGGGTGTTCGTTCTGCTGGACGACATCACTTACTCAGGGCGAACGGCGCCGCCGGCCGCGCGCGGAGGGCACAATCGGCCGCCTGCTCCCGCTAGAAAATCGAGGCAAAGAGCGGATTGACCACAAACGTGTTCACCAGGAAGATGGCGATCAGGCTGAGCACGATGGTGAAGATCGTCTTGCCCATGGAGAGGCCCAAGCCCTGGCGGATGCCTACGTAGCCGGCGAGCGTGGCCCAGATCCAGCCGATCAGGCCCGCGATCCAGCCGATGCCGGGGATGAAACCCAGGGCCGCGATCACGCGCGGGCTCATGGAGAAGCCCAGGATGCGCGCCATCTCGCCCCAGCCGGCGTCCCCTTTGAAAACATACTCGCCGATCAGCCAGGTGATGAGGGCCCAGAGCAGCCAGGCGACATAGACGCCGGCGAAGCTGCTGAAAAAGGCGCTCACGGGATTAAAGACGGGCAGGTCAAAGGGCACGACGTCGCCCACGATGCCTTCCGTGGCTCCGATCAAGGCGTTGCCCGCCCCGAACCCCAACGTGAGGATGAAAGAGCGAATGGCGCTGCTAACCGCGCCCAGGAAGGCGACGATGGTGACGATGATCACCGCCTGCCAATTGGCGCCATGATCCTGGCCTACCTCTTCAAACACATCTTTGTCTAACAGAAATACACGAATAATGCGGCGCAGCATGCGTTCCTCCCGGCCTAAGCAAACAGATAATCAATGTGCGCAAAGTATAGCGCGTCTGCGGCCGCGGGCACAAGAAAGCGGGTTCTTGCCGCTCGCGGCGTTTGGCGGCTGTGCAGCAAGAAACCAGATCAAACTTCATCCAGGATCAATGAACACGAATTCGTCTCTTTCTAAAACGGAAGATCGCCTTCGGTGCTATTTCGCCATTCATTGAGCCAGGACATAGCGTCTTCATACTTGGCAGCCGGTAGTTCCTTATAGGACGTGATCCCATAGCGCCGGTACAGCTCCCCATAGACGCCGCCGTATTCGTTGCGGCCGGTGGACTTCGACAGCTTGAGCGCCACAGTTTTCACGGCTTGGCTTATCTGCATGGCCTGGTCCGGCGTGATGTGGTGACCGGGATCGCCAAGCGTGGTTTCTATGGCTTCCAACCGATCTTCAACGGCTGAGACACGACCATCCATTATCAATTGCTGCCGAGCCAGCATCATGACCGCGTGCGCTGTCTTGTAAGCGATAGCGGCCGGGTTGTCCGAGGCCAGCAAATCATCAAATGAAGGATCGGCCGTCAGGCGACCCTCGGCGAAGGCTTCTGCCAGCACATCGTAACATTCGCGTTGATATCTGATAATACGCTCTCGTATCTCAGGCTTGACACGGCTAGCGTTGACGCCAAACAGGAAACCGCTGATAAATCTCAGAGGCAGAGCTAACATTTCCTGCTGGCCGCCGGGTGTGGTTATAACAACCACACCTTGCACGTCAGCCAAAACGGGATCGCGGTTGATACGTTGACGCTGGGCACTCCAATCAAGCCCCAGGCCGTCAACGATTGGCCGCAACGGTATCAGCACGTCGCCAGTATCCAAGCGAACGGCTGTAATTTCGTCTTCATAGAAAAGCACTGTTTTTTGCTCTGCTGGCCGCCATGTTTTATCTGTCATTACTAATCCACCTCTTGTATTGGGCGTTTGAAGGTGAAAAGAATTGACTGTGTTCCCATGCCGCCACCGAGCAGAGATTGCGCAGTAATAGGCGTAGCTGAAACCATCTCCCAGCCCATCTTGCCAAGATCTTGAGAGCAGTCCAACCCTGCTTTCTTTTCCCAGGGCGCATCCCGTAATGCTTCAACTCTTGGGGTTCCATCCAATGTCCGTTTCCACTCCCCCTTATTCAATTCGTAGTTCCACAAGTCAACAAGATGTGCGCTGTATTCCCATTTCTGCATCACGCTCTCCAGAAATACCGGCTCTCCGCAGTCTTCACAGGCCGATTTCCCCAGCTGCAGCCGCCTACACGCACAGCCAGGAACCGGATTACGTATCGTCGCTAGTAGAGGTTTTGACCATCTATCTAACTAACTTCAAGTCAAGTGTTTCCTTCTGCACCGGTTCTTTCTGCTCAAAGCGCATGACCTATTGTCAATCCTGGCCACTGGTCTAGAATAGCATCGGATAAGGAGCGCTGTCAACGAGCGCCGGACCGATCTGAAAAGCTCATTCTTGCAAGCCAAATCGCCGAATGAATCTGGCGCCCGACGAGATCGCGGGCGAAGCGGCTGGAGCAGGAGTTGTTTGGCGGTTCGGCCATGGTTGGCCAGCCGCTTCGCGTCTATGTCAGGGATCCGGGGAGGCCATGGCTGCTGCCGGGCTAGACGGGGGAAAACAGTTCAGGATCATGAGGAAAACTGCCACCGGGACACGATATTGATCATTGATCGTTGGCCATCGACGATTGATCCGCGCGATGTGCGCGCCGCATCGAATAGGATATAGTCGCCGCGGGTAAGATAGATGATCAGCAGGATAAAATCGACTTACGCGGAGTTCCCCCTCGAATTCTGGATTCTGGTGCTCGCCAATCTCATCGACTCCATTGGCGGGACGATGATCTTCCCCTTCTTCGCCCTCTACGTCACCCAAAAATTCGGCGTGGGCATGACGGAGGCGGGCATCCTCATCGCCATTTTCTCCATTTCCGGCTTCGTGGGCAGTTTGTTCGGTGGGGCGCTGGCCGACAAGTTCGGACGGCGCAGCCTCGTGCTCTTCGGCCTCGTCTTCAGCGCCCTGAGCAGCCTGGCCATGGGCTTCGTGGAGCAGATCACCGTTTTCTACGTGCTGGCGCTCTTTGCCGGGCTGCTTTCCGACATCGCCTGGCCGGCGCGGCAGGCGATGGTGGCTGACCTGCTGCCGGAGGAGCAGCGCGCCGAGGGCTTCGGCGTGCTGCGCGTGGCCCGCAACCTGGCCTGGATCATCGGCCCGACCATCGGCGGCCTGCTGGCCACGCGCTCTTACCTGCTGCTCTTCATCCTCGACGCGATCACGAGCGTGATCACGGCCGTTATCGTCTACAAATTGATACCGGAAACGAAACCGCAGGCGGAAGAGGGCGAAGGCGCCTCCCCATCCCTGCTGGCCACCCTGGCCGGCTACCGCGCCGTGCTCAGCGACAAGCTCTTCGTGTCCTTCATCCTCATCTCCATCCTCATGCTCATCCCCTATACGCAGATCTACAACACGCTCTCCGTCTATCTGCGCGACGTGCACGGCGTGCAGGCGCAGGGGTACGGCCTGCTGATGTCGATCAACGCAGCCATCGTCATCCTCTTGCAGTTCTGGGTGACGCGGCGCATCAGCCGCTTCGCGCCCATGCTGATGATGGTCGTGGGCACACTCTTCTATATGGTAGGGCTGACGATGTACGCCTTCGTCAGCCTCTACATCTTCTTTGTGCTGGCCATGGTGCTGATCACTTTCGGCGAAATGATCAACTTGCCCGTCAGCCAGACGCTGGCCGCCAACCTCGCCCCAACGGAGATGCGCGGCCGTTATATGGCCCTCTTCGGCTTTTCGCACACGATCGCCGCCGCCGCCGGCCCCCTGGGCGCGGGCGTCCTCATGGACAACTACAATCCCGACTGGATCTGGTACGCGGCGGGCATCCTCTCCGCCATCGCCGCCGCCGGCTATTTCCTGCTCTACCGCGCCGGCCGCGATCGTCTGGCCGCGGCCGAAACGCAAACGGCCGTATCGCAGACATAGGCGCACGCGCGTTCACGTTTCCGGCCCTCACCCCCGCCGCTAGCAGGACCAGCAGGAGGCGTTGGGATCGAAGACGATCTTGCGGATGTAACCCTCAAACCGGGGACCGACATAGTCGGGCGAAAAAGCGACGTAGAACTGCTGTTCGCCCGTGTAGAAAAGGTGGATCGCCTCGTCCGCCGCCGGTTTGCGCACCGCGCGGCCGTCGAGACAGTACTCGAAGTAAGGTTCGCGCAGCGGCAGATCAGGATCGATTTCCGTTTCCTGGCGCACCACCAGCGTGTGAAAGTCGCTTTCCAGAAGATCGTCGTAGGCGAGGGATCGATCATAGCAGGTCAGGGCAGTCGCTTCGTCAGCGCGCACCTGCCAGACGGCCGATTTCGCCCCCGCCGGCTCGCTGATCAGCTCCGCCCCCAGCACGGCGCCGGGCAGCGGCGTCGGCAGCGGAACCAGGTCTTCGTTGGCCGCGAAAGCGTAATACTGCGGATAATGGAACAGAGGCTGCGCACCTGCGCCCTCAGCCAGAAATTCGACGTCGAGGCGCACATTTTCCCCGGCATAGTAGACCTTGCCGTCGCGTGCTTGAATCTGTCCGCCCAGCGAATTCTCAATGCTGCTGTCGGCCGTGCTCAGCGCCTCCAGGAAGGCCCTCACTTGCGCCTCCAGCTCCGCTTTTTCCTCCTCCGCCAGATCTTCAGCCAGCACCGCGTAGGAGGCTTCAAAGCCCGCCGCCAGGTCGATATCCAGCCACTCACCCGCCTGTGCGGCCAGGCCGGGATCGGCAATCTTCAGGTAGCAGTTCTTGAAGTAGAGCGCGTCTCCCCCACCTACAGCGAACTGGCCGCTGTCATAGAGGCACGGCAGGTCCGCATCGACAGGCAGGGCAAACTCGTGCGCCAACACCTGAAACCCGCTGCCCTCCGCGAATTTGTAGAGGTAGATATTCTTGCGCGCGAGCTTCGTCAAGGAATCCTGGATGTAGCCCTCATAGGACGGCTCGCCGCCCGCGTCGAGCGCGGCCTGTTCGTATGCCGCGTAGGTCGACACGCGTGTGTTGTCGACCACGATCTCCCAGAACAGCCGCACTCCCTCTTCGGAAACGACGCCTTCTTGCGGCACGCGCACCGAGCGCTCGCTGATCTTGCGGCAGGTCGCTGCGCCGAACGCCTCAGCGGGATCGGCGCGATAGGGCTCCGCGATGCGCAGGCAGCGATCGTCATAAGCCTCTCCCGCATCTTCATAGGGCACTTCCGCGGCCGCCGCTTCCGCGGCCGGCGGTGCCTCTAGTGCCGCCGGCCTTTCTGCTGCGGGCTGGCCCGCGCAGGCGGCTGAGCAAAGGAGCAGTACCAAAACAAATATCGCCGGCCAAAATGATTGTTTTCGCATCGTTACCTCCTCGACAATAGGCTGCTAAATCAAACGTCGTACGCATTTATCGTAGCGCAGGGCAGGCGCGGAAACTCCCGCGGCCGCCGCGCGTTGTCCTGTCTTTTGCGCGCGCCAACGCGCGGCGCTGGAAGCGCGCTTTCTGAAAGCCAGAACCGGCTGAGTTTGTAGCAATTGCGGGCAAGGTGGCTCCCTCGCATGACGTTCACAACCGCGCGGCCGTCGCCGATCACGGATTACGCCCCCTCAACTGGCGGGAAACAGGTTAAATGCCGGGTCAATACCTGTATAATAGAGTCTGTCAGGTCGTCTCAGGTAGCGGAAGAACGGGCCGATAAGATGACGCAGGCAGCAGAAAATCCGGAAGAGCAGTTTGCAGCGACAGTTGTCGACGCCTTAAAGCATTATAATGACCCGCGCTGGCTGGGTCAACAGTCGCCGCTGGCGACGCCCTATTTTCTGGGGGCGCTGCTGCCGCAAACGCGGCAGCCGGAATCGGAGCTGGGGCGCGGGCAGGCGCTGCGGCGCGCGATCGAGCAGGCGGCGGCGGCCATGTGGCCCGGCGAACTGCCGCAGTCGCAAAAGAGCCTACTGCGCCTGGTGGAGGAAGAACGGGCGGTGGAGCTGTATGGCCCGCGCTATCTCTTTTTGCTGCTCGACCTGCGCTACCTGCGCCGCTACTTCCTGCCGCACAGCGCGCCCAATACGAGCGGCGCCATGCACGACCTGCTCAACGTCAGCGCCACGCGTTTCTTTGTGCACCTGCAAAAGGCGCGCGAGAAATTCGCGGAGGCGCTGCTGCGCGTGACGCGCCCCAGCCTGCGCCTGGAATGCCCCCTGCCCCCCAAACTTTGCGGGCGCGACCAGCTCCTGGCGGCGTGCGCGCACGCTTTGCGGGACGGCCGTTCCCTCTCCATTTGCGGGCAGGCGGGCATCGGCAAGACATCCGCCGGCGCCTGCCTGGCGGCGCAGTGGCCGCCGGGGTCCGCCTTCTGGTATACATTCCGACCCGGGCTCAATGACAATTTGGCCGCCGTCGTTTTTAACCTGGCGCACTTTTTGCAGGAGCAGGGCTGCCCCAGCCTCTGGCTGCAGCTCATGGCCGGCAAGGCGCTGCTGGACAATCTGGAACAGCTCGCCGGCTTCCTCAGGGAAGATCTCGCCTGCGCCGCGCGCCGGCCCGTTTTGCTCTGTTTTGATGAAGTCGATCTGCTGCAGACCGCCTCCGCCCACCCGCGGCACGGCGTGCACAAACAAGTTCTCGAACTGCTGGAAAGCTTGCGTGAGACGGCGCCGCTGCTGCTCATCGGGCAGCGCGCGCTGGTGGACACGGATGCGCACTACGAACTGCAGCCGCTGACAGTGCAGGACACGGCGGACATGCTGCACGCCGCCGGTCTGCAGGGGCTGGACGTTGATCGCATCCAGCGCGCCGCCGGCGGCAATCCACGCTTTCTGGAAATCGCGATCGCCCTGCTCAAGGACGGCGCCGCCGAAGAAGAAGAAGCGTTGTACCTGGGCGGCGCCCCGGCCCTAAAACCCTTATTCAACCGCCTTTGGAGACGGCTCGACGGGCATGAAAAGCGCCTGCTCACGGCGCTCTCCGTCTATCGCACGATGGCGCCGGTCGATGTCTGGCAGGGCGAGCCGGGGCTGGACAGCCTGCGCGATCGCGATCTGCTCAAGTTTGACGCGCGCGGCGGCGTTACCCTGCTGCCGCTCTTCAGAGAGCTTATCTACGCCGAGCTGTCGCCCCAACTGCGCGAAGAGCTGCATCAGGAGGGCGCCTCCCTGCTGGCCCAGCGCGGGCATTACACGGAGGCGGCGTACCATCTCTGGCAGGCGGGCCGGCGGGAACAGGCGATCGATCTCTGGTACGAAAAGCAGCGTATCGAGCTCGAACAGGGGCAGGCGGGCGCCGCCTACGCCTTGTTCACTGAGGACGTGGGGGGCGGTTTGCCGGAGGGCGCCGCCCGGCGGCTGGCGGTCATCCGCGATCGCCTGCGCCTGATGCATGGCGATGCCGCCGGCGTGCTCGAGAACATGGACAGCTACAGCTGGCATCTGGACGAAAAGATCACCGCCGAAGCGATGGCGCAGTGGGGCAAAGCCCACCATATTCGCGGCGATCTGGACGGCGCCCTGGAGGACTATGAGGGCGCGATTTCCGTCCTCGGCGAGCTTTCCACGCAAATCGCCGAACTGCGCCGCGAACGGGGCCAGATATTCGCGGAACAGACGCATATCGCCCTGGCCAAATCCGAGGTGCGCCTGGCGCGGTTCGAGATCATCTGGCTGGAGGCGGTGATCGAATCGGTGCAGGGGAATTTTCTGCGCGCCCAGGAGCTATTGCGCGAGGCGCGCCGGCTGGCGGAAGCGGCCGGCGACGCCCAACGAGTGGCCAAGAGCAATCAGTTCCTGGCCATGGCCGCCGGAAACCATGGGCAGTACGCCGCCGCGCGCGAGTACGCCGCGGCGGCGATGGCCTACTACGAACGCACCGGCGATCGCTTGAGCCTGGAAAACATGCGTGCTGAAGTGGCCGGTTTTTTTCTCAACGAACGCCGCTTCGCGGAAGCGATCGCGCCGCTGCTGGCGGTGCTGACCTTTTTTGAGCGCATCAAGCACGATCTGCGCATCGCCTACACCAGCAGCAACCTGGCTGAGGCCTATTTCGAGACGGGCCGGCTGGACCTCGCCGAGACTTATGCCCTGCGCGCCATTCAGTCGGAGATTCAACGCGTGCAGCCCTACGCCTGCTGCACGCTGGGCAAGGTGCGCTACGCCCAGCAAAGAACGGCCGATGCCGAACACGTCTTGCAGACGGGGATCGCGGCCGCCGAGCAGGCGCAGGACCTTTTCATCGCCGCCTACCTCTACCGCGCCTACGGCCAGCTTCTCTGCGGCGAAGAACGGCGGCCGCAAGCCCTGGCCAACCTCGCCTCCGCGCTGGCCCTTTTCGAACAGCTGGCCATGCCCGGCGAGGTCGCAGAGACGGCGCAGCTCATTGAAGCGGCGGCTAGCGGCGCTAGCGCCGGCTGAGCATGGGCAGGTAGATGCGGCCGTCGCCGCCCCCGCCCGCGCAGTCACGGCCGTCCGTCACCCAGCGCAGCAGCTGGCGCAGCAAGTCGTCGTTCTCGCTCGCGGCAGTTACGTCCAGGTGGCTGTCGGCGAAGGAGCGATCGCCCACGGCGGCCACGCGCCCGCAGCCGCTGTCATAGCCGGCCGCCAGGTCGAAAACGCCCTCCTCCCCGTTGTCATACTGCCAATCGCCGTCGGCGTCCAGCCAGGTGTCGAGGCCCTGCGTATCCAGAAGGGAGACGGCCGAACCCGATAGCGCAAGCGCCTTGCTGTACATGGCCGTGAAGGGATTCACGCCGGCCAGCCAAGGCTCGGCGGCGTAGTTGGCGGCGTCAAAGACCGGGTCCCCCGCTTCCCTCCCGGAGAAGAGGCAGCCGCCCTTGGAAAAGGTGATGCCGTAGGCGGCGGCCAGCGCCGGGTCGGGGTTCTCATCCCCGCAGTCGCCGATGAGGAGCAATCCGCCGCCGCCGGCGACATAGTTCTTCACGGCGGCCACTTCCGCCGCGGAGAGCGCCTGGCTGTTGCCGGCCAGGATCAGGGCCTCGACGCCGGCCAGCCGCGCGGCGGTCAGCGGCGCCGTGTCGCGCGTGAGCTCAAATTCCCCGGCCAGCAGCGTTTCCAGTTCGCCGGCGTAATACCAGTCGGGCTGAGCGGGATCGCCGGCGCGCGCGGCCAGCGCCTGCGCGCGCCCCCAGTCGAGCGTCAGCCAGGCGTCGTGCGCCTCGTCGAGCAGCACGCGCTTCGGCGTGGGGTCAAAGGGGGCGCTGCATGGCCGTCCGCGCGCCGCCCAGCCCAGCAGGTCGCCCATGCCACGCGCATTCTCCGTGCCTTCCAGGGCGCCATCGGCGAAGGCGTTGTCGCCAAAGACGACCACGCGCCCGCAGCCGCCGTCATAGGCAAGGGCTGTGTTGAAGGCGCCCAGCGGGTCGCTGCCCTCATCATAGCCGCCGTCATCGGTCACATCCAGCCAGGAGTCGGGCGCGGTGCGCACGACCACGCTCGCGCCCGCCCCTTTGCTCAGCGGCTGGCTCCAGTTGAGGATCATGCCCTCGCTGTCCGGCAGGGCGGCGCCGCCGCCGGTGGGCGAAAGGCGGATATCGCCGTTGACGTCCGGCGCGGGGCCGAAAAGGGCCAGCGGCACATGTTTGACGCCGAAGAGCGCCGCCACACCCGGGTTGGGCGGCAGATAGCCGGACTCGCCGAGCATGACGATCCCGCCGCCGCCGTTCACGAAATCGCGCAGCGCGGCCACTTCCGCGGGCGCCAGCGCGGCGCGATAGGGGGGGATGAGCAGCACGTCGACGCCGGCCAGCTTCGCCGCCGTGAACGAGCCGCCGGCCGCGCGCACCAGGTCGAAGCCGGCGGCTAGTTCTTCGCGCAGGGCGTTTAGATAGAACCAGCGCGCGTCAGCCTCGTAGCCGACGCTGCCGGCGATCGCCTGGGCGCGCGCCCAACTGAGGGAGAGCATGTTGTCGTGCATCTCGTCGACCAGGACGCGGCGCGGCGCACGCTCCGCCAGCAGCGCGTATTCGCCCGTCCGGCATATCTTCTCCGTCAAGCTGCCGTCCGCCTTCCGGAGCGCCGTCCCCGCCGCGCAGGTCTGGGAGGCGGGCGTCCACGCCGCGGCCGTCTCATCCCAGAAGAAGAGGGCCAGGGCGGACTCCGCCAGCCTGCCCAGCTGCGCGGGATCATAATTGATGGTGACCGAGGCCGCCTTGTTGAAGGCCAGCTCGCCCAAGGGCGCGCCGTCCCTGGCGGCGGTGAGCGTGAAGCCGATGCCCGCGGAGGCAGCGGGCGCATAGTCGTGCGCCGGCGGTGATTGGGGAGTGAGGGTGAAAGTGAGCGCCTCGTCCAGCGCGCCGGGGGGGATGGCGAGGCTAATCTGCGGCTCTTTTTCACCGGCCGCGGCGCTGTTTCCCGCCGCTCCTTGGGGGAGGTAATAGACGAGGGTGACGCCGATTTGCGGCAGGTATTTTTCGATGCGCGGCGGGTCAAAGAGGAAGCGCGAACAGGAGGTGTCCGTGTCGTCGCCGAAGGTGTCGAGGCGCGCTTTGCGCAGCGCGCCCGTGCCGCGCAGGGCGATTTCGCGCCCGCCGCAGGGCGCTTTGTCTTCGTAGAGGATCGCGGTCCAATCGTGCGGCAGGCACCAGATCGCCGATGCGGCCGTGTCCTCGAAATCCTCCATCTGATCATAGTTCTCGCTGTTCTCCAGGTCACGGTCGATCCAGTCGAGCATCAAGGAACGGCCGTTGTACTGCTCCCCCGCGTACAGCTCCAGCCAGCCATCGCCCACACTGCCGCAGCTTCCGTGCGGCACGGGGCGGAACTCCATCCCCTTCACGGTGTGCTGCGGGCCATCGTTGCGGTGTTCCGTGCTGTAGAGCAGAAGTTGGTGCTCATCATCCACGTAGACGCCGGCGGCGGCGTCAAAGTTGCAGTAGGTCTCGCCGCGGTGGCCGCAGGTGAAATGGCGTTCGGCAACCTTGCTGATCACGATCTCTTCGTCGATCCACTGCACAAGGTAGAGGCTGGCCCAATCTTCACCGTTCGGCCATTTCGGTTTGCCGATGACGTCCTGCACATTCCAGTCCGCGGTCTTGTCCAGATTGGAGGTGGCCACAAGGTAGATGTCGCCCGTGCCGCATTCGCTGATCAGGTTGATGTTCTGGAAGGTGTCCCAATCGTAGAAGAAGTAGAGATGGCTGCGCAGCTCGCGCGGCGCATAGCGCAGTTCATGCGGCTGCCACCCATCCAGTTCCACGAGATCCTCCGGGGAAAGGGCCCAGTTCGTCGTGCGGTAGAAGTCAAGCGACTTGGCGTCCCCCTCGCTGACGGCCACGAGGTGGTTGCCGTCGCTGAGCTGCAGGATGGCCGAGGTGCTGCTCGATTTGCCGTTGTCCCGCTTCAGAAAGCCGCCGATCTGATCCGGCGCGAAGGGATCGGCCATGTCGTAGAGGTAGAACTGATCGCCGGCGCCGACGGCCAGGATATCGCCCGCCGCCTGGATGCCGCCGGGATGGTAGCCGTCACTGGGCATGAGCACGGTGTCATAGACGGCGTCGGACGCCGCGGGCACGGTGTGCGCGATATCGGCGCCCCAGGCTAGACGGTTGGAGCGCCAGCGCGCGCCTCCCTCCTCACGGGTGCCCATCCAGGCGGTGTTGAAGGCGGCGGATAGACCGCTAGCGGTGCGCACGTGGTCGAGGGAGACGACGAAGGCGCGGCCGCCGGCGGAGGAAAGGCGCTGCACCCCCTGCCAATGGTTCTCGAACCATTTGCCCTGCGTATACGCGTCGGGGTGGCCGCTGGTGTGGAATCCGAGGATGTCGCCGTGCGTGCGCAGGCTGTTGAAGGCGCCGGGCACGTCGGCCACACAGGGATTGCAGACGCGGTCCCCCCAGGCGCAGGTGGTGCGGCCGCGCAGGCCGGCATCCTCCGGGCTGTAGACGGCCAGCTTCAAATCATGGTCGCCGTCGTCGTAGTAGGCGATACGCGGATTGCTGTAGTCGTCCAGCAGCAGATGGCTGTCCACGCCGTTGTCGCCGCCGCCATCGATCAGATAGGCGGGCGACCAGCCGCCGCCGGGCGTGCGGTAGGCGTAGAGCAGGCCGTGATCGGCGTGGTGGAAGCTGATGTGCGGCTGGCCGCGGCCGTCGATGGCCAGCGAACTCGTCTCCCCGGCATGCCCGCTGCCGTAGAGCAGCATCGTCTGCCAGCCCAGTTCCGGGTCGCGCGTGGCCATCTTCAGGTCTTCATTTTGCCAGTCGAAATAGCTAATAGAGGGCTGTCCCTGATTGTTCAAGGCCAGCGACGGCCGTCCGCCGACATCGCCCGCGGCGTCGACCACCTGCGGCGTCTGCCAGCCGTTGGCGTCCTTGGCCACGTACTTCAGATACTTGTTGCTGAAATCATAGTAGGCGATATGCGGGTAACCGTCCATGTCTAGGACCAGGGAAGGGTCCCAGCCCACGGAGCCCCAACTGCCGTCGGCCGTCTGCGACTGCCAGCTTCCGCCGGGCGATTTGACGGCCACTTTCAGCGTGCCGTTGCTCTCCGAATAATAGGCGATGAAAAGCGTGCCGTCCGCACCCATGGCCATGGAGGTCTGCGACTCGCCGGCGTCGCCGGCCACGGTCACCGCCGGAGCCAGCTCCCCGGAGGGCAGGCGCTGCGTGAATTTCAGGGCGCGCGCCGCCTCGTCCCAGAAGCTGATCTGGGGACGGCCGTCTTTGTCCAGGACCAGCGAGGAGAATTTGCCCTGGCGCGGGAAGGAATCGGCCGTGTCCAGCGTCAAATGCCCCCAGCCGTACTCGTGCATGTAGGCGTAATGCAGCCTGCCCGTCGTTTCGCTGTAATAGCTCATGTGCAAGAACCCCTGCGCATCCCTGGCCAGGGAGGGGTATTCGCCGGTGTCGCCGGCGCTTGCCGGCGTGCGCAGCAGCCAGCCGGCGGAAGCGTTCTGCGGCTGCGCGTCCTGCAAGGGCGCGTCCTGCGCCGCCTCGACGGCGCGGGCAGGGGCCGAAAAGGCGCTGCCGATCAGGAAGGTGAACAGGAGCGAGAATAGAGCGAGGGCGGAAAGCGGTTTGAAGCGGACCATCGGTGGACTCCCTTGTTAAACTGACACGCTGTTCCTTCATTGTAACGGCTGCGATCCCTGAATAATAGTGATCTTTGTCATGTTTGCGACGGGCTGCATAGGTGATTGCCTGGCGGCGGCTGATCCCCGTCCCCGCTCCTCGCCCCACGCCCCCACCCTGTGCTAAAATAGAGGCCAACAAAACAGGAGAAATATCCATGAATCAACGACCAACCGGCATTACGATCCTCGCCCTCATCTTTATGGCCCTGGGCACCTTATCCTTCATCTGGAGCTTAGTCGTCTTCGGTTTCGGCGGCATCAGCTCGCTCTTCGGCACACTCTTCACCTTGAGCCCGCAAGTATCGGGCAATCTGTGGGGCGGCTTGCTGGGCATGGCCGCGGCGGCGGTGCAGTTCGCCGCCGGTGCGGGCCTCCTGGGGATGAAAAGCTGGGGCTGGTACCTGGCCCTCCTCGGCGTCGGCTTGAGCTTCGTGCAGGGGCTGTTGGGCATGTTCTCCGGCGGCCTGCTCACCCTGCTCTGCGGCTGCGTGGGCATCCTCATCCCCGGCGCGATTCTCGTCTACCTGCTGCAGCCGCGCATCCGCGCCCTGTTCGGCATCGGCGCGCCGCCGAAGGGGATGTAGCGCGGGCTGCGGTGAACCGTTTGCGGCGAACGGCGGGTAGTTTCCGTTTTATGTTTTATGTTTTCTGCTCTCTGTTCATCTCGCTCGCTCCTCGTTTCAACCCAAGGAAGCGTGCGCCAGATCGACCGCTTCCGCCAGCCCCAACGCGCTTCCCTCCTGCCAGGCTGAGGCATACCGCGCTTCCCCCAACACGTCCCGCGCGGCAGCCAGCCGCGCCTCCAAGAGGCGCACATCCGCTTGCAGCAGGCGGCCGCGCAGCGGGGCAAAGAGCGCTTCGGCGGCGGCGCAGAGCAGAACGCCGCGCCCGGATTCACCTTCGTCGAGCAGCAGCAGGCCGGCCAGCGCGATACCCTGCGCGGCGTAGGAGAGGGTGTAGGTCTCATAAGCGAGGCCGATGGCGTCGCCCAGATACGGCCGTGCCCGCGCCGGCGCCCCCTGCTCTATGGCCAGCCCGGCCAGGCGCAGCTTGCTGAACGCCTGTCCCGGCCGGTCGGCGGCCGCGATCACCAGGGACAGCCCCTCGGCCAGGCACACCTCGGCGCGCTGCCCATCGCCCAAGTCGCGCAGGAAATCAGCCAGGATGCACAAGAACCAGCCGAGGTGGCGGGCGTCCTCATCCTGGCGGGCGAATTCCACGCTCTCGGCCATGATCGCCGCCGCCGCCGCCAGGTCATCGCGCGCCTTTTCTTCATAGACAGCCAGCCCGCAAAGCGCCCAGGAGATGCCGCGGTTGTCGTCGATCGTTTCAAAGAGGGCCAGCGCCTCCTCGTAGCGCGGCCGTCCCGCTTCATAATCGCCGCGCGCACCGTCGCATTCGGCCAGACCAATCTGCGCGGCGGTGATGTTGGGGATGCTGCGCAGCGAGCGCCCGATCTGCAAACATGCCTGGAAATAGGGGCGCGCCCTTTCAAACTCGCCGAAACGCGTCAGCAGCACGCCGGCGCCGTTGAGCGCCTCGGCGCGCAGTTCATCCGCCGTCTCGTGCAGGGCCAGGAAGCCCTCCAACCAGCGCAGCCCCTGGCGGTACTCGCCCCACAAGTACCAGTAGCGCCACATATTGCGCGCCAGCTTCAGCCCCAGGAGCGGGTCGTTCTCCAGGCACCAGGCGAGGGCGGCGCGCACGTTCTCCTTCTCCAGGGCGAGGCGCGCCTGCCACTGCGGCAGCGCGGCCGTGCCATGGGCGGCGCAGGCGCGGTCCGCCAAATCATGGTAGTAGAGAGCGTGGCGGCGGCGCGCGTCAGCCGCCCCCGGCGCCCCGGCGAGGGCAGCGAGAGCCATCTCGCGCATCGTTTCCAGCAGCGTGTAGCGATCCTCCCCCCCGGCGTATGGCGGGCCGGCGTCCTGCACCAGACTGGCCGCGACCAGGCCGGCCAGATCCTGCCCACCGCTCACCGCGCGCGCCGCGCCGGCCGTGAAGCCGCCGCGAAAGAGGCCCAAGGTGTAGAAGCTTTGCCGCCGGCGCTCGCTCAATAGATTCGTGCTCCAGGTGACGGCCGCCATCAGGGAAAGGTGGCGTTGGGGCACATTGCTGCGCTGCTGGCTGAGGATCGCCAAGCACCCCTCCAGACTGGCCAACAGGTCGGGCAGCGTGAATTGGCGCGTCTGCACGGCGGCCAGCTCCAGGGCCAGGGGCAGCCCGTCCAGGCGGCGGCAGATCGCGTCCACCAGGGGGGCATTCTGCGCCGTGATCGCGAACGACGGCCGCATGGCGCGGGCACGGGCGGCGAAGAGGGCGGCGGCGGGCGACTGCGCGGCCGCGGCCTGCTCCGCCCCGCCCAGGGGCAGCGGCGCCACGCTGAAGCGCGTCTCCCCATAGAGGCGCAGCGGCTCGCGGCTGGTGGCCAGGACTTGCAGGCGCGGGGCGGCGGCGAGCAGCTCGGCGACCAGGGGCGCGGCGGCGAGGACGTGTTCGCAGTTATCGAGGAGGAGCAGCATCTCGCGCCCGGCGAGGTGGTCGCGCAGCGCGGGCAGCTCCGCATTCTCCGGCGCCTGCAGATTGAGGGCGGCCAGGATCGCGCCGGGGACTTGGGCGGCGTGAACGGGGGCGAGGTCGACGAAGACGGCGCCCTGCCGCAGGCCGGGCGCCAGCGCCCAGGCCGCGGCCAGGGCGAGGCGCGTCTTGCCCACGCCCGGCGGTCCGAGGAGCGTGATCAGACGCGTTTCGCCGCCGGCGAAATGGCGCGCCAGGGCCGCCGTCTCCTGCTCGCGGCCGACGAATGAGGTCAAGGGGGCGGGCAGGCGTGGGATCGGCGGCGCGCCAAGGGCCGCCGTGGGCGCCTGCCCCTGGCGCGCGCTGAGGATGAAGCTCGCCTGATCGGCGGCCGCAATCCCCAACTGCGCGGCCAGCAGGGCGGCCATTTGTTTCGACGGCCGTCGCTTGCCCTCTTCTATTTTTTGTATAGAGACGGGCGCATAGCCGATGCGTGCGGCCAGTTCCTTCTGGGTTAAATCGCGTTCTTTGCGCCGGTTTTTCAACCAACCGGCAAAGGTGTCAGGCATGGCGCAACCTTGTACGACTCTTTGTATGACCGATAGTACGATCAAATGCCCGCCGCCGTCCAACTAGAGATGCTACACTGAGCCATAATTCATATCGTCACACCATTTGTAGCTCAACATGATATGTTGAGTGCGCACGCTTCGCGTGCGCAACAACTTGCCAAGTTGTTCTACATTTTCCGACCGAGGTTCGTCATTCTGGATCACCTGTTTTTTTGTTGAGATCCATCGTTGGGCACAGCCCTAACTCGTTATGGAGGTAGTCATGAAAAGCATTTCAAAGTTATCCGAAGAGTTGGACACCAAGGTCGAAAAGATGAAACATCCCTCAGCCATGGACGCGATTATCCAGGAGATCGTCATTAATCCCGATTTCGTGGAGGCGTTCAACAAGCGCGACCGGCTGGAAATGGGCGACGTCCTCGCCGCGGGCGAGGAACTGGTCTCCAAAAACGGCCGTTTCTTGTTCCGGCTGCAAAAAGACGGCAATCTCGTCCTGCGCCAGGTGGGCGACGGCCGTGTGCTCTGGGCCGCGGGCACGGAGGGCATGGGCGGCGCGCGCCTGAACATGCAGAAGGACGCCAATCTCGTGCTCTATACAGCCGCCGGCAAGCCCGTGTGGCGCACGGCGACGCAGGGCAAGTCAACCTTCAACGATACCTTGGCCCTCCTGCAGGACGACGGCAATTTCGTTCTCTACGACCGCGTCACGCTTGCCACGAGCAAACCGGGCGAACTGGCACAAGGGACAAAGGTCGTCATGACGCCGCTGTGGGACACGGGCGTGGCCGGGCGCGCCCTAGCCGAGCAGGAGATGGCCGCGCTCTACCAAAAAATGGGCGGCCCCTTTGGCTCCCTGGGCCCAGCGCTCAGCGGCGTGCTGAAGGCGCCGGACGGGGCGTACGTGCGCAATTTCGAACTGGGGCAGATGAAGACGTTGGCCGGCGAGATGCCGCAGATAGACACCTACTTCTCCGTCAGGCCCAGGATCGCGGCCATCAAGAGCTTCGGCAGCGATGATCCCAGCGGTGAAGACGAGATCTACGCCGTCGTCTCCTTGATCCGCATCGATCCCGGCTTCGCCGGGGCGGATGATCTCGTGAAGACCACCGTGATCCCCTCCCAGGCCGTTAAAGAAGGGCAGGTATTCGCCGAATCAACCGCGCTGGGAGCGGCCCGACCGGCGGGCACGGGCGTGAAGATACACATCGCCCTCTTCGACCAGGAACATGGCGACCATGAGAAGGTGCGCAAAGCGATCGAGGAGAAGATGCGCGAGATGGTGCAGGCGGCCATCGCCGCCATCGCCGGCGGAGACATCTCCCTCGTCAGCGGCGCCGCCGGCGTGATGGACGATGAGACAGTCAAGTGGCTGACCGCCAATCTCTCGGGCGAGATCGCCAAGTGGTTCGCCGACGATCTGATCGATCAGAAGGTGTTCACGATCAACAGTGGCGACGTGCGCAGCTGGGCGAATCCGCAGAACTACAGCGCCTCGCTGGCGACCAGCAATGATCTGCCGGGCCATATCACCTTCAACCTGCCGCGCGACAAGGAGCAGTACGCGATGCACTGGCTCTTCAGCAACGGCCACGCCTCCTACAAGGTCTATCTGGACGTCAAGGTGGAGGAAACCCCTTACACAATTGAGCCGCCGCAGGGATAGTTGGCGGCGCAGGAGAGCGATATCCATGAAGCTTCATAAGTTCATAATCGTGGCCGGGCTGATGTTCATGGCTGCGGCCGCGATCGCCGCCCCGCCCCCCTCCCTGCGCAGTCAGGGGTATCTGAATCGGGTCGTGGGCACGGGCACGGCCGAGAGCTGCACGGAAGCGGCCTTCGACAACGCCCTCGCGCAGGTGCAGGCGGCCGGCGACGGGGAGATCACCTTCAACTGCGGCGGGGCACAGACGATCACGTTTAGCGACGAGAAGATCATCGACACCCAACTGCTGTCGATTAATGGCGGCGGCCTGCTTACCTTCAGCGGCGGCGGCAAGGAGCGCCTCTTTCACGTTAAGAGCGGCGTGCTGGAACTGCGCAAGCTGACGCTGGGCAACGGGTACGGCCGTTCCGGCCACGGCGGCGCGATTCTGGCCGAGTTTGGCAGCCAGGTGATCCTGCTGGAAAGCACGATCGAGAACAGCCGCGTGCGCGAACCGTATGGGGGCGCCGCGATCCTCTCCTTCGACGTGAACCCCGGCTTTCCCTCGGTGGTCATTGAAAAGAGCATTATCCAGAACAACACAGGCGGGTATGGGGCGATCAACACGCGTCGGCCGTCTGCTCATCCGCGACAGCCTGATTCAATACAACGCGGGCGAACGGGACGGCAATTTCGGCCCGGACGCGTTCACGGTCGGGGGCATCAGTGTCGGCGGGCCCACGGAGATCACCAACAGCTCCTTCCAATACAATACGGGCGAGTATGCGGGAGCCATCTACGCCACGGAAAGCGCCGCGATCACGATCAGCGGCGGCAGCTTCCACAAGAATGAAGCCGATGTCATCGGGGCCATCTTCAGCCGCGGCTCGCTGCAGATGGAGGACGTACACGTCAGCGAGAATGATGGCGACTACGGCGGAGCAGTCCGCAGCCATGGCGATGCCGTGCTGACCGGCATCATCTTCAATGAAAACAGAGGCCATGATGATGCCGGCGCTGTTCTCAATTACGCCGGCATGCTGATCAGAAATTCCACCTTTGCCTACAACCGGGGCGACGACTACGGCAGCACCATTACCAACTTCGGCAAGCTGGGCCTGAACAACGTGACCCTGGTCGCCAATAGTCGCGATCCGGCCATCTATCACAGTGGGAAGGCGCGCTATCTCTCTTTGCGCAACGTGCTCATGCTCGGCGGCGGTGGGGCGAACGAACTCTGCAGCCGTGAGGGTGAAGCGCCGGACAGCGTTGTCTTCAGCCTCTTTGATGATCACTCCTGCATCAGATCCGCTGAACTCGGCAGCAATCGTATCGAGCCCAAGGAATTTGTCCTGCCCTTGGCCGACAACGGCGGCCCCACCTGGACCTTCATGCCCCCGCCGGGAAGCGCGGCCATCGATGGCGGCGTTTGCGACTACGGCAGCGACCAGCGCGGCGTGCCGCGTCCGCAGGGCGGGGCGTGCGATATCGGCGCCGTGGAGGTGGGCGAAGAGACGGCCGCGCCCTCCCATACCCATTATCTGCCGTCCGTCATCAAGTAAGATGCACAACCTGAAGGGTGTATTACAGGGCAGCGTCGTCGCCGCGCATCGCCCTGCAGCCGCCCGCAGCGCATGCTTCCGCTTGCGCAGGGTGCACAACCTGAAGAGTGTGCTGCAAGGCAGGGTGAATTCAGGGCCAGGAAGTGATACGCATATCCATCGCTAGATTGAGGAGATTATTGAAATGAGACGTCGTTTTGTCGCTTGCATCCTATGTATTGTCGTTGTCTCTTTGTTGGGCGCCGCGCCGCGGCCGGCGCAGGCGCTTGATGCCGTGGTCGGCGACGGCACGCCGGGCAGCTGCACGGAAGCCGCTTTTGATCAGCAGCTGAAGGCGGTGCAGGAGGCGGCGGTCGACGTGGGTACCTATACGATCACCTTCGACTGCGGCGCTGAGGTGACTATCCCTTTCAGCAGCGAGAAAGTGATCACGGCCGATGAGATCGTGATCGACGGCGGCGCGGCGCTGACGCTCAGCGGCGGAGATCAGACGCGCCTGTTTCGCGTCAAAGGCACGGGGCGGCTGCATCTCGTGGAGCTGGTGCTCACCGACGGCTACTCCGGCGATGATTACGGCGGGGCAGTCTATGTCGAGGAAAATGGGGTCTTCGTCATGGACAAGGGCGTAATCAGAAACAGCAAGACGAACGGCAAAGCCGGCGGAGCGATCATCGACTTCAAGGGGCACGTCTCCCTCTTTGACAGCCGCATTGAATACAATAGCGCCGATTATGGCGCGCTGAACAGCACCGGCTCCTTGACCGTCGTGCGCTCTATTCTCTACGACAATGAGGCCACCATCGGCGGCGCGGCGATCAGCGCCGGCGGCGCGGTGACGATCGATCAGAGCATCCTGCGCTACAATGACGCGCCCACGGCGGGCGCCGTCTACCTGACGCCGACGGCCGATGTCTTCATCAAAGACAGCCTCTTCGATACGAACAACGCCACCGCTGCCGATCCCGCGCAGGCACAGGGGGGCGCGATCCTCAGCTTCGCCAACGCCCTGCTCATCCAAGACTCCGTTTTTTATGGCAACGGCGCCGGCAGCGGCGGGGCGATCTTCGCCAACCAGTCGGCGCCGCAGGTGACGATCACGGGCAGCGATTTCAGTTCCAACAGCGCCGCAAAAGCGGGGGGTGCAATCTTCATCGCCGACAGCTCGAACCTCGACGTGCGCGACACGCGCTTCGATCACAACAGGGCTGAAAACGGGGGCGGCATCTACTTCGCGGGCACGCGCCTGATCATGAAGGACAATTACTTCACGCACAACCAGGCCGGCGACCGGGCCGGCGCCCTCTACGTCACGGGAGAGGATATGGAGATCTCCGGCACAGAGTTTAATTACAACATCGCGCGCAACGTCGGCGGGGCGATCGCCTGTTTCAGCGCCTACGCCTCGCTGATTGAATCGGGACTGACCCACAACCAGACGTCGGCCGCCGACCCCGGCCTCGGCTTTGGCGGCGCCCTCTACAGCAATGAGTGCGTCCTCAATCTGAGCAACCTGACCTTCAGCAGCAACAAGGCGACCGGCATCTACGGCCAGGGCGCGGCGCTCTTCCACGTCGGCGGGACGGAGGCGACGATGATCTACGCCACCTTCGCCGAGAATACGGCCGAAGGCACGCTCGTCAATTTCGACGGCACGGACAACTTCAAGGTCAGCCGCAGCCTCTTTGCCGGCAACAGCGGGGGCACGTGCAGCGGCGAGATCATCTCCGAAGGATACAACTACCGGGATGATCCAACCTGCAAGTTCACGCAGAGCAGTGACAAACTGAGAAGCGACCTGCCGCTCGCCCCCACCGTCGACAGCGGCAACGGCACCAGCGCCTACGTTCCGCTGCCGGGCAATCCGGCCATCGACGCCATTCCCGTCGACCAATGCGCCTTCGGCAGCGACCAGCGCCTCGGCGCGCGGCCGGTGGGCGCAGGCTGCGACGTGGGCGCGATCGAGGTGGGCAGCTTCCTCTGGCGGACGTACCTGCCGGCGGCCGCAAAATCAGGCGCTTAACCGCGCGTAGGCGCCTCTTGCTCGGCGGTCATGGCCGGGCAAGAGGGGTCCGGCCGCACCGCGCAGCAGCTTGGGATTCACAATTCGACAATTCCGCCTATAATGGGGCGCATGCCTGAGATTACACCGTTGATGGGGTTCTTAATTGTATCCGGCGCTGTCGTCTTGTTGACGCTGTTGGCGCGGGCGTTGATCTTTCACTTTATCCCCCCGCTGCTGGCGCGGCACAGCCCGCTGTGGGCGGAAATCCTGACAGAGCACAATGTGCTGCACTATCTCTATCTAGCCGTGCCCGGTCTGCTGGTCGCCTTCATTGCGCAGTTGACCCCCGATTACTTCTCCGGCCTCGCCACGATCATCTACAAGGGCGCCATCCTCTACTGCGTGGTCATGATAATGATGTCGTTAATCTCCACGCTTTACGCCTACAACGATTTCTATGACCAGAAGTACGAGTTCGCCAAGCAAGTGCCGATCAAGACGTTGATCCAATCGGCCGTGGCCCTGATCATCGTTTTCGCCGTGCTGATCATGATCGCCGTCCTGCTCGGCGTGCCCCTGCTGGCCATGGCCGGCATTATCGCCGGCCTTGGCGCTGTCGCCTACTACTTGTTCCGCGAACCGCTGCTAGGCTTCACGGCAAGTCTACAGCTCTCCGTCAACCGTATGCTGGGCATCGGCGACTGGATGGAAATGGCGCAGTACGGCGTCGACGGGGAAGTGATCGACATCAACCTCACCTCCACCAAGGTACGCAACTGGGACAACGCCATCGTCAATGTGCCCACGGCCGACCTGATCCGCAATCCTTTCCGCAACTGGCAGTCGATGCAGTCCGAGGCTGCGCGGCGCGTCTTGCGGCCGATCTACGTCGACCAGGAGACGATCGCCTTCGTCACGGAAGAGCAGAAAGGGGCGCTTCTAGGTGAAATATCACACCTATACGAAAATCTTGGGGCCGCTATGCGCGAAAATGATGGGCTGCAAGGGATCACGCCGGCCGGCCTGGAGGCGCGCGACGACCTGACCAATGTCGAGCTTTTCATGGCCTACGCCACACTGGTCATCGCCGGCCACCCGCAGACGCGTGCCGATTACAACCTTTTCGTACGCCAGCAAGATCCCGGCCAACAAGGTCTGCCGCTAGAGCTGTTGTTCTTCACGCGGGCGACCGATTTTGTGCCCTACTACGCCGTGCAGCGCAAGATCTTCAGCCACCTGCTGGCCGCACTGCCCCAATTCGCACTACGGCCGTACCAAGTTATGCACGACTGACCCGCTGTGCGGCACGTTGTGTTTGGCGAGGATATGCAGCACGAGCGGCGACCGCGGCGCAGATGACAGAATTCTAATTCTTGGCGCCGAGATGCCCGCGCCTATTTCCTCCATCTCCGTTTTATGTTAAACTGATGCGGTACTTTGTTTTGATTATGTCACCTTGATGGCCGGGCACCGGCCGGACAGGGCGCCGCTGAGGCGGGCAGGTCTTCTGTCTTGCGCCCCCTCATCGCCGGCAAGAGACGCGCGGCGCAGCAGCCGCTAACGCGAGGTAAGAACATGAAGCAGCAGATCACGGCATCCCGTATCCCCCCCATCCTCCTCACCCTTTTCCTGGGCTTGGGCGCGTTTCTGACGCTGCTCGGCGCCGTTCAGCAGGCGGACGCCCGCGCCGGCATCGCCAGTCGCAGTGACGGATTCATCCGGCAGCAGCAGCCGGGTGACAGCGTCACCGGCAGCGACGCCGTCGACTGCAGCACCCTGGGGGCGACCCAGGCGGACTGTGAAGCGCTGGTCGCCCTCTATGATAACACCGGCGGCACCTCCTGGATCACACAAACGAATTGGCTGACCGGGTCCCCCTGCGACGACTGGTATGGGGTCACCTGCGACATCGCTGACGAGCGCGTGACGGCGCTGGCCCTGTCGGAGAACAATCTCAGCGGCGGCCCGCTGCCCGCCCAAATCGGCGGCATGAGCGAACTGACTTCGCTCGACCTGGGCGGCAACCTGATCACGGGCACGATCCCCACGGAGCTGAGCATGCTCGCCCAGGCGATCAACATCCGCCTGGACAAGAACAGCTTTTCCGGCGAGATCCCCAGCTCCCTCAGCGACCTCGCCCCTTCGCTGCTCTTCCTCTATTTGAACGGCAATATGCTGGGTGGCACGGTGCCCGAGGCGCTGTGCGATCTGAAGCCGATTGCCGAATTGACCGGCAATATCTATCTGGAATATAACAAGCTGAATATCCACGACAGCGCCGCCTGCCTGGGCACGAGCTGGCATAATACGCAGACGGCGCCGCCCGAGCCGACGATCCTCAACCCGGGAACGGTGGCCGGCAGCGGGACGCTGGAAGTCAGCTGGGAGACGATCCCCTTTGCCACCCTCGACGGCTTCTATGAAGTGCGCATGGGCACGGCCAGCGGGACGTATGACGAAGACCTGACGCGGCAGACGCTGGACAAGATGGCAACCTCCGTCAATTACACGGGGCTGGACACCAATGAGACCTATTATGTGGTCGTGCGCACGCAGTCCCCGGCCGATCCGGCGCACAATCCCAACGTCCTCTTTTCCGAACCAAGCGGCGAGATATCGACGGAATCGGTGGCCCTCTCGCTGACGGAGATCAGCGCCGCTCCTGGCGGCGCGGCGGGCGCGATCCTTGGCGCCGCCTTCCTCCTGCTGGCGGCGCTCTCCGTGGCCGCCGCTGCCTATGCGCGCCGCGGCTGAGACAGCGCGCGGCCAGGACGGCCGGTGAAGCGAGCGTTCTTCCTGCGCGCCGGCGTGCTGCTCCTCTTGCTGCTGCCCGCCGCGGCGCCGCTGCCCTCCATGGCGGCCCTCCAGGACGACTCCTGGTGCGTCGATCCCGGCGCGCAGGATATCTCTTTCGCCGAGTGCCGCTTCCTGGAAGCGCTCTACCGCAGCAGCACGCTCAACGCGCCCTGGCGCCGCGCGGACGGGTGGCTTGCTTCTGCGGCGGTCTGCGGCACGGAGACGACGCCCCCCTGGTATGGCGTGCGCTGCAGCGAAAGCGGAACGGCCGTTACCGCCCTCGACCTCAGCAGCAACAACCTCAACGGCGTGCTCACCTTCCCCCTCTCCCGGGAGGAATTGGCCGCACTGGAGGCGCTGGCGGCCATCGACCTGACGGACAACGCGCTCAGCGGCCCCCTTCCCGGCGCGCTCGGCGAACTGCGCGGCCTGCGCGAGCTCTCTCTGGGCGGCAACCAGTTCCAGGGCGCGCTGCCCGCCGCCCTGGGCCGGCTCAGCCGCCTCACCTGGCTGGACCTGGGGGACAACATGCTCAGCGGCTCCATCCCCGCCGCGCTCGGCGAACTGCGCGCGCTGCGCACGCTCTGGCTGGACGGCAACCAGCTGGTAGGCGCGCTGCCGCGAGACCTCTGCGCGCTGCCGCTGACCAGCGCCGGCCTTGACTACAACCGCCTCGACCTCTTTGCTACGGATCCCGGCTGGGGGTGCGACGCGCTCTTTCCCGGCTGGACACAGACACAGACGGTGCCCCCGGCGGGCGTGAGCGCGGAGATGCTGCCGGGGCACAGCGGGCGCGGCGCGGACGAACTGCTCTATACGGTGCGCGTCACCTGGCTGCCCATCAACTACGTGGAGGATGGGGGACGCTACGAGGTCTACGCCTGCCGGCCGGCGCTCAGCGGCGGCTGTTCCGCGGCGCGCAAGCTGGGGCAGACGGCGGACAAGCGCGCGGAGGAATTGGCGGTCGTCGTCGACGAAAACCCGCTCAACTTGCGCTACCTGGTGCGCACGACGAGCGAGGCGCACGCCGGCAACCAGTCGGCGCTGGCCAGCGCAGCCGGCAAACCGGTGGCGGCGCGGCCGCCGGGCGCGGGAACGGCCGTGCCCATAGAGCCAACCCCGCCCATGACCTTCCTCTACGTCGCCCCGCTGGCGCTGCTGCTGCTCGTTGTCCTGCTGCTCCTGGGCATACGCGCCCGCGCACAGCGCGCCGGATGAAGCCGCTGCCGCGAACGGGGTCATTACCAGTGAGACCTGTTTGCAGCGTTGGCGCGCAACATGCCATGTTGCGATACAAAGGTGCCGGCGCACAGCGTAAAACAACTTGGCAAGTTGTTACGCTCGCGCAGCGGGTGCGCGCAACATGCCATGTTGCGTTACAAAGGTGCCGGCACACAGCGTAGAACAACTTGGCAAGTTGTTACGCTCGCGCAGCGGGTGCGCGCAACATGCCATGTTGCGTTACAAAGGTGCCGGCGCGTCACCTTCTTGACAGGTCACGGCTAACTTGCTAAAAGTACCGGCATCAGTCAACCGCATATAAGGAGAAAATAATGCCAAAAGCAGAATTCGGCGCACGAGCCTTTGCCTGGATCGCCGACATTATCGTTATGATGGCCATCGCCTCGGTCATCAGTCTTATCTTCGGGCCGCTGATCGGGCTGACCGGCGGGCGCGAGAGCAGCTTCTTGGGCCTCATCTCCACCACGCTGGCCATCCTCTGGTTCGTGACCTTGGCCCTGCTGCAATTTCTCTATTTCGGCTATTTCTGGAGCAAAGACGGCCGCAGCGTGGGCATGCGCTGGGCGAACATTCGCGTCGTGCGCCGCAGCAAAGGGGATGAAATCAGCTTCCTGCGCGCCGGGCTGCGCGGCAGCGTCGGCTACTGGCTGAGTTCCGTCATCTTCTACTTGGGCTACCTGTGGTCCTTGTGGGACAAGGACAAGGAGACGTGGCACGACAAGGCTTTTGATACCTGGGTGGTCAAGACAGAGTAGGGCACGGCCTGCCCGCCCGGCGCGCGGCGCATCGCCAGCCTGCCTGGCAGCGGCGCGGACGGCAATCCGCTCCGCGATCAGGTGGACACGGCCGTGGAACTGATGGAAGGGGAATGGGCAGCGGGGCATCTCGCCGTCCACCGCTGCCGCGCGGCGGAGCGCCTTATGGTATACTGATAGAGGGAGATTTGACTGTCCGTTATTGCGCAATTGGAGGCAGCCATGGGCAAAGAAACTGTCTTATTCAAAAGCGAAGAAAAGCAGAGCACGGCCGAAGTAGCCGATTTCTTACGCGAGCTGGCCGACCGCGTCGCCGGCGGGGAAGTGATCCTGCGCCAGGGCGACCAGGAACTGGTGCTGCACCTGCCCGAGCAGGTGACCCTGGAGGTCAAGGCGGAAGAAGAAACGACCGGCGGCGGCTCCGGCGTGAAGCACAGCCTGGAGGTCGAGCTGGAATGGAAGCCGGGGGCGGACGGCCGTTCCGGGGCGCTGGAACTCGGATAGGCGGATCTTGCCACTTTTAGAAGCATAGCGCACGGTGCGCGGCCCGGCCGCGTCTGATTTGCACCGTGCCCCCTGCCGGTTACACTAAGGGGATGCTTCCTGACTATCCACCCTATTTCTGGGCGGCGGCGATCACGGCCGTGCTCATCGTGGGCATCGCCAAGGCGGGCTTCGGCGGGGGGATCGGCTTCGTTGCCACGCCGCTGATCGCCCTGACCATTTCCGTGGCCGACGCCGCGGCGCTGCTGCTGCCGCTGCTCATCGTCGTCGATTTCCTCTCCCTGCGCCATTACCGGGGCGTCTATGACAGGCCGACGTTGAAGCTGCTGCTGCCCAGCGCCATCCTGGGCGTCTTTCTGGGCGCGCTTTTCTTCAATGGCATGCGCGACAATGAAGATGTCTTGCGCCGCGCGCTGGGGCTGCTGGCCGTGCTTTTCGTCATCTATCAGGTCGGCCGGACGGCGCTCCTGGGCGCGCTGGAGGGGCGGCGGCCGGGGCGGCCGGTGGGCATCTTCCTCGGCGTCCTCTCCGGCTTCGGCTCGACCCTGGCCCACGCCGGCGGCCCGCCGGCAACGATGTACCTGCTGCCGCAGAAACTGCCGCGCCGGCTCTTCGCGGGCACAACGGTTTGGTTTTTTACGGCCGTAAACCTGGTCAAACTCGTGCCCTACAGCGTCCTGGGCCTGCTGCGCCTGGGCAACCTGACGACGATCCTGCTGCTCATCCCCGTCGGCTTCATCGGCGTGCGCCTGGGCATCTACCTCAACCGCAACTTCGACGAGCTCTGGTTCAACCGCGTCATCTACCTCTTTCTGTTCCTCACCGGCGTGCAGCTGCTCAGCGGCGGCGCGCTGACCCGGTTCATAATGAATAATTAACCCAAGCTGCTGCCTCGACGAAGAAGAGCGAGGCGCACGGCCGTCACCGCAGACTACACAGCAGTATCCAGCAGATCCCGCCCGCGCACGGTAGAGCCGATGACAATAGCCGCGCTGATCAGCACCACGTTCTTAATGATGTACTGCCCTTCCAGGGTGAGCACAAAGGGGAAGTTGACCCAAACCGCCTGCGGGTAGAGAAGCAAAGGGGAAGCCGCGCCGACCATTTGCAGCATCATCAGCAGGATGGTCAGGCGCATGAACTTGCCGCTCATGAAGCCCAGCCCGATCACCATCTCCAGCAGCCCCAGCAAGGGGATGACGATATCGAGCGGCAGGAAGGACATGGCCTGGCGGATGAGCGGCTCGGCCGGGCTGGCGCCGGGGAACAGCTTCAGGGCGCCGAACCAGAAGAAGACCACGCCCACGGAAATGCGCAGCAGCGGCACGCCCCAGCGCGCCATCCAGGCCACGATGGTGCGGTCGAGCCGGTCAAATGTATCGTTGGATGTCAGGTTGTTCATGGCCTCTCCATCTCAAAATGCTCCTAATCGTCAGATCACACACAAATAGCTTATAAAAATAGCGGTCTCGCGGCAACACATCCCACAAGGCCCGGCGCTCGCCAGGCTGTCTTACCCTACGCCGCTTTGCCTTTTCAGGCGGCGGGCACGGAAACGCGTTTGCCCCCCTGCACGGCCTCCTTGGCGGCCATGACCATGGCCAGACTGTTCAGGTTGTCGAAAACGCTGGTCGCCGGCTGGCGTCCTTCGCGGCGCGCGGCGGCCATATCGGCCAGCACATACGCCTGCCCTTCGATGGGCGGGCCGGCGAGGCGCAGCGGCTGGGGATCGCGCGTCTTATATTCGCCGATCGCCTGCCGCCATTCCAGGTCGCTGCCGGTGAGACGCAGCGAGCCGCCGTCCCCCTCCAGCAGCCAGGCGCCGTTCCAATCATCAAAGTCCCCCTGCGCCGCCCAGCTGGCGTTGTAGACGAAGCGCGCGCCGTTGTTCAGCGTGAAGGTGAGATTGAGGGAGGTGTCGCCCGCGTTTTCCGACCAGGGGGGATTCCAAGAGTCGCCGCGCACGCTGACCGCTTCCAGGCCGGTGACAAAGCGCAGGAGGTCGAAGTGGTGAATGCCCATGTCCACAAGCAGCGGGTCGGCCATGGTGCGCCGGAAATTCTCCTCGTCGAAATACCAACCTTTGTAGAAATTGATGCGCGCCTGCCCCAGGGCGCCGATGGCGCCCTGCTGCACCTGCTTGCGCAGCGTCCACGTCTGCGGCCGGTAGCGGTACTGCTGGCTGACGGCCAGCAGCCGCCCCGTCTCGCGGGAGACCTCGGCCATCGCGCGCGCATCGGCCATCGTCGTCGCCAGCGGCTTCTCGACGATCACGTCCAACCCGGCGCGCATGGCGGCCGTCGTCTGCGCCAGGTGCAGCCGCGGCGGCGTGACGCAGAGAAGCAGGTCCGCGCCCACCGCGCCCAACGCCTCGTCCAAATCGCTGAACAACCTGTTCGCCGGTAGCTGGGCGAGCGCCGCGCCCGATCCCAACGCCGCTTGGTCAATATCGACCAGCGCCGCCGGCCGGATGCCCGGCATCTCCACCAGCTGCTCCAGCCAGTAACGGCCGAACCCGCCCACACCAATTTGCATCACTTTCATGGTCCGATCCTTTGCTAGGTGATTGGGTGTGATTTTAGCGAAGACGAGGCCGGGCGGCGAAGGGTCGGCAGGACGGCAGGGCGAATCAGGGGAGCGAACGGCCGTGCGCCGGTTCGCTCATTTTCGACCGCGGGTTCGTCTTACTTGAGATCAAACGTGATCGGCCGCTTGATACGCCCCAGCTTATGATCCAGTTGAGAAATGCCGCCGACTGTATTCGCGGCGACGATGCTGCCGGACGTGTCGGCCAGGATGAAGCTGATGACGCCGCCGCCGAGATAGGCGAGATCCGGCGTGTTCCAGAAGCCGGATTTCTTCTCGGTGATCACCTCCGCGCCGGCCGACGACAAGTTGACCAACAGCAAAAATTTGACCTGGCTGCCATCATCAAGCACATACTCACGGACACAGGCGTTGATCAAAGGCGGATGGGCGTCGCCCGCCACCGTCGTCGTGATGTTGGCGATGAACGTGTCGACGGCATCCGTTATCTTCTTGCCCCGATTGACCATCCTCTCGGCTTCGCCGATCTCTTCTTGCAGCTTAATGATCTCCTTCTCCACCTGGCTGATTTTCAGGCGCAGCGCCGCTTCGGCGTCGTCGTCATTGATGGCCATCAGGGCGACAACTTTCGCACGCAGAGAGGCCAGGTGCGCTTCCTCGGCCGCTATCTGGGAATCAGGAACCCGCGTCCGGCGAATCGCTGCCAGCGCCTGCTCGCTCTTTTCTATTTCCGCGCGCAGACCGGACACCGTATCTCCGCTGCCGCTGACGACGGCCTTGGCCTTTTCAACGATAAGCCCCTGGCGATACGCCGCCAGCTCATCGATTTTCGCCTGCTTCAGGCCCCCCTGCGCCAGCTTCTCCGTCACGCCGTCTATCTCTGCTTGCAGCGCGGCAGCCGCGGCGCTGGTGTCCGCGGCCAGGGCCTCGACCAGCTTTTCGCGCAGCTTGGCCAGATGCGCTTGCAGCGCGTCAATCTCCGCGCTGCTGACCCGCTCCTTGTAATGCGTTTCCAGGGCGGCTTCCGTGCCGGCGATCGCGTCCTGCAGCTCGGCAAGCGCCTGCGTATCGATCTTGACGACGTACTCGCTGTGCTTGCCGCGCAGTTCCTTGAGGTACGCATACAGGGTGTCCACCGTTGCCTTCAATCCCTCAGGCCGGAGCTTCTCCAGACAAACGAGCAGCTGTAAATGATCCTTAACCAGCCGGTTCAGGCCGCTTAACAGATCCGAGCTGCTTATATGGTTGAAGTTGAGCAGTTGAACGGTATTGCCCCCTTTGAGCAGCTCATGGGTGACCAGTGAGTTCACATAAAGATCATCAACGCCGGCCAGGGTTTGGCCCTTGATATCATATTCGGATCGAAAGTAGCTGAGGACATCGCCGATCGCCTTCAAGCTGGCGGCCGTGGCTGTGGCCACGGCGCCCACGCCGGTCACGAAGGGGATGATCGCGGCGGGGGAAAACAAGAAGAGCGGCGAAGCCAGCAGCTCATCGATCTTGATTTCCAGCTCTGTTTTTTCTTGATCCGCTTTCTCTTCCGGCGAAGGCGCCGCTGGCCCGGCCGCCTCTGCAAAGTGCGCGCAGGCGGCCGCTTCGTTCTTGACGAGTTCGCGCAGCGTGGCCAACTTCTTCTTGATGTCCAGGTAGTGCAGGTCGTTTAGGGCCACATTCAGGTCATCGACGATCAGGATCTTGCCCGATCTGGCGCCGGTCTCTTGGGCAATCAGGGCGGCCGCTTTGGCCAATCCATGATTGGCCACGATCTCGGCCAGATAGCGCGGCTGGTCATCCGTCGTGATCCCTTTCAAGGCCGCGGGCTGTGAGGCCGCGGGCGCGGCCGTTTCCCCGCCCCCGCTCTCGCCGCCCGTGCCGGCCTCTGCTCCCCCGGCGTCCTGCGCCCCGGCAGGCGCATTCGCAGCGGCCGCATCGCCGCCGCCGGCGGTGTCGCCCGGCTGCCCATTCTCTATCTCTTGCGCCTCGTCAACTTTCTTTTCGCTCATACCATCTCCCCATACTTCTTGCCGCCGCGAACACGTTCGGCCATCCATTTACGCCAGCGCCCATCAGATATATCAGAAAGACGCCATCCTCCTTCAGGGCAGCGCCCAGCCGCCCCCAGAAAAAAGAGGCTCGCCACCTAGTGACAGCGTACAACAAGGGATTCAAAAACTCAAGCAGTATTTGATCAAAAAGGTTCGATCTCGCTTCCTCTTTCTTCCTACTCCCGGCCTGTTATAATCTGCAGCTATGAACAACGACACACGCATACTCCAATGGGAAGGAAGCTATAACAGCCGTGATCTGGGGGGCTTGCCCCTGGCCGGCGGCGGGGAGACGGCGCGCGGGCGCCTCATCCGCGCGGATTTATTGGGCGGGCTGACGGACGCGGGGCGCGAGGCGCTGCTTGATTATGGCGTGCGCACGATCATTGACCTGCGCTCCGCCGAGGAGCTGGCCAGGAATGCGACGGTTGATTTCGACGGCCGTACGCGCACGGTGCACATCCCCGTCATCGACGATTTCGCGCCCGTTGACGCGGCGTTGGGCGATCAGCCGGGCTGGACAGAGGTCTATACCGTCTTCCTCAACCATGCGCCGCAGGGCTTCGGGCGTGCGCTCAGCGCCGTCGCCGCCGCGCCGCCGGGCGGCGTGCTCTTTCACTGCCATTCGGGCAAGGACCGTACCGGCCTGATCGCGGCGCTGCTCCTGCACCTGGCGGGCGTCGACCGGGAGACGATCGCTGCCGATTATGCGCTGAGCCAGACCTGCCTCTGGCCGAAGTATGAAGAGCTGGTCGCCGAGGCGGGCGGCGAAGAAAACGTCGAACATTGGTACAAACCGCTCACCGCGCCGGAGACGATGCTGGAGACCCTGGCCTACCTGGACAGCCGGTACGGCGGCGTGGAAGCGTACCTGCGGCAAGGGGGCGTGAGCGATCAAGAAATGGCCCTGCTGCGGCAAAGGCTGGCAGAATAGATGGTGGATTTTGGATGGCGGTTTGCGGATTTATCGGCCACCGTGCCCCCATGCCCCTTCGCCCCTGCCCCCGGCCATGAATGACCGCCAACGCACGCTGGATTGGGAGGGCTGCCACAATGTCCGCGAATTGGGGGACCTGCCCACCAGGGCGGGCGGGTGGACGCGGCGCGGGTCGCTGATCCGGTCTGACCTGCTCGGCCGTTTGAGCGCGCGGGGAAAGCGGCAGCTGCTTGATTACGGCGTGCGCACGATCGTCGATCTACGCACCGGCGAGGAGATCGCCAAAGATCCGCCGGCCGTTTTTGAGCCGCCAGCGCGCGCTCCCCGCTATCTGCCGCTGGCCGCCGAGGAGTTCTCCGACGAGGCGTGGGCGCTGATGAAACAGGCGGAGACGCGCGCTGAGCTCTATATCCTCTCCCTAGATTACGGTGGCCGGAGCCAGGCGCGCATCCTGCGCGCCATCGCCGGCGCGGACGCGGGCCCGCTCGTCTTCCACTGCCATTCCGGCAAAGATCGCACAGGCATCACGGCCGCGCTGCTGCTCGATCTGGCCGGCGTCAGGCGGGAAGCGATCGCCGCCGACTACGCGGAAACGCAGAAACGCCTCTGGCCGTCCTACCAGCAGTGGTTGGCGGAAACAGGGAAGAAAGAAGCGAGCAGCCGCTGGTACATCCCCATCACCGAACCGGAAACGATGCTGGAGACGCTCGCGCACCTCGACCGGCAGTACGGCGGCACGGAAGCGTACCTGCGCGGCACAGGCCTAAACAGCCCCGATCTGGAAAAGCTGCGAGCCAGGCTGACCTAGCCCGCCACGCGCCCCCCTCACCCCTCACCCCGCGCCCCTCACCCCTCGCCCCTCGCCCCTCGTCCCTCACCCCTCGCCCCTCGCCCCTCGCCCCTCGTCCAACGATCGGGCGTGGGCGGTCAGCGTCGTGCCGCCGCGGGTTAGAAGACTTTGATGGCATTCAACGCTTGGCGCCGCGCGCGCCAGTCGGGCAGCATCTGCGCCAGCAGCGCATAGAAGGCGCGGCCGTGATTGAGCTCCTTCATGTGCGCCAGCTCGTGGAAGAGGACATAGTCGATGCAGGGCACGGGCGTCTGGATCAGGCGCAGATTGAGCAGAATTGATCCTTTGCTGGAACAACTGCCCCAGCGCCGCTTCATGAGGCGGATCTTCAGCGGCGGGCGGGCGATGCCCAGGGCGGCGGCGCGCGGGCAGCAGGCGTCGAGGCGCGCGCTGAATACCTCGCGCGCCCGGCCGCGATACCATTCGCGCAGCAGCGCTTCATTGTGCTCCGCGCTGCCGGGGTCGCGGCTGCACAGGCGCAGCGTGTCGCCGTCCAGGGCCGCGCCCTGCCGGCGTCCCTCATTGATCTGCAGGCGATACGGCCGTCCCAGATAGAGGTGGCTCTCGCCGCTCACGTAGCGGGGCGGCGGCGGAGGAGGAGGAAGATCGGCGAACATGCGCCGCTTCTCCACGATCCAGCCCGCTTTCTCGCGCACCAGGCCGGCGATCTCCGCCGCGCCCGTCCCCCGCGGCGCGCGCACGGTCACACGCCGGTCCGCGTGCACGGTGATGCCCAGCGTCTTGCGCCGCGAATAGACGATCTCATAGGCGATTGTGTCCGCCCCGTGGAGCATGTTGTGGATGGCCATAACGGCACACATTATCCCATAGATACGCCGTTCGCGGCAGGGCGCAGCGGGCACGGCCTTAGCGGCGTGATCCGGTTGCTTTTTTTCCTTAAACACATTATTATCATAAAAGTAATAAAAATAGCCAAAAGGGTAATAAATCCGCCCCTTGCGCGCGTCAGAAAGGGACAGCGCCCAGCCGGCAGGCGAGGCGCTGAGAAGAAGTTAAACAAATAGTTGACAAGATGAACAATATATGTACAATACCTGTACGACTGAGTGATTTTTACAACAAAAACATGCCTCGTGCGCTGTAAGAGCGGGAACGAGATAAAGGATTAACGACCTAGCAAGCCTAAGCATAGGCAGGAAGAAGTGGAACCCATGAACAAAGTGGTTACGGATGACATTCTTGTAAATCCTACGGCGATGAATGAAGAAGATATCGAACTCCTGCACCTCGACTTGGATGGTGGGCCGGCGGCTCCGGAGGACATGGAGACGCCTTGGGAAACGGAAGAGCCGACGGAGATCCCCGACGGCCTGGGGTTGGACCAACTGTACGACCTGGAATCGCGCAAGCTGCCCCTGCTGACCGCCGAACAGGAGGTCTATTTGGGCGAACAGATGGACAATGCGCGCCTCGCGCGCGAAATTCTGGAAAGCGGTCAGGAGTTGAGCGGGACGGTAATTCGTGAATATGAGATGGTGATCTGCCAGGGCGAGGAGGCGCGCGACTATCTGATCCGCGCCAATCTACGCCTCGTCTACAGCGTCGCCCGCCGCTACCAGGGCCAGGGGCTTTCCATGCCCGACCTGGTTCAGGAAGGGAACGTGGGCCTGATCACGGCCGTGGACAAGTTTGACCAGACGCGCGGCAACCGCTTCAGCACCTACGCCACGTGGTGGATTCGCCAGTCGGTCGTGCGCGCCGTGGCCGATAAGGGACGCCTCATCCGCCTGCCCAATCACATGCACCTGCGCGTGCCCCGCTTCCTGCGCGCCGTCGAAGAGCTTTCGCGCGAGCTGCAGCGCGAGCCCACGGTGCTGGAACTGGCGGAAGTGGTCGACCTGAATCCGGAGCGCGTGCGCGACCTGCAGCGCGTGCTGCACTTCCCCCTCTCCATCGACATGCCCCTGGGCAGCGAAGAGGACCTGGAATTAGGCGATTTCATCGCCGATGAGAACATCCCCCAGCCGGCGGACGTCCTGGAGCAGAGCGCGGCCATGGAATCGATTCAGGACGCCGTGGCCACCCTACCCTGGCGCGAAGCGCGCATTCTGCGCCTACGCTACGGGCTGAATGATACGCGGCCGCACAGTCTGAAAGAGGTCGGCGAACTGCTCGGGCTCTCCCGCGAACGCATTCGCCAGATCGAGAAGCAGGCCCTGGCCACCCTGCGCGGCCGCGCCTCAACCGGGGCGCTGAATTTGAGCGCCTAAACCGTTTTCACGCTTCAGCGAACAGGAATCAGCCCTTCAGAAAACTGATTCCTGTTCGCTGCTTTCTGCCCCCCGCCCCTCGCCAAAATTGCCCCACCCGCGCCAAGTATGCTATGATGGTGCGCGACGTGAGACGCTCCCATTCGTCAGGTAAACACGGCCGTTTGGCCCCCAGAGATGAGGAACCGCGCATGAAGACCCCCCGTAAGACCCCACCCTCTGCTGACAGAGAACTGCTCGCTTTTTGGCAGGACCAGATGCGCGAAGCGGCGGCCACGCCCTGGTTGGCCGGCTTCCACCTGCGCCGCGCCCAGGCGCTGCGGCGCCGTTTTACGGCCGCCCTGGCCGGTCTGCACGCCCTGCCCCTGCGCACGCGGCGGGCACTCAGCCGGCGCTTTTCCCTGGGACTGGCCGGCGCCGCCCTCTTTCTGGCCCTCGCCGGGACGAGCGCGCGGCCGCCGGCGGCCCATGCGGGCGACATCCTCGTCGGCGGCGGCTGCACGCTGGCCGACGCCATCACCACGGCCAACACGGGCAGCGACACGGGCGCGTGCAGCGGCGGCAGCGCAGGCAGGGACACGATCCAGATCACGACGGACCAGACCTTAACGGCCGAACTGCCCGTGATCAGCAGCGAGATTGACCTGCAGGGCGGCGGGTACACGATCCATGGCCTGGCCGGCTATTCGGTCCTGAAAGTGATCAGCGGTGGCGACCTAACCGTCACGAAGGCCACGATCAGCGGCGGGGGCACAGCCGCGGATGCCTTCTTCTATGGCGGGGGCATCAAGGTCACGAGCGGCGCGCTGACCCTGTCCCAGGCCACAGTCAGCGGCAATTCGGCCGCCAAAGGGGGAGGCATTTACGCCTTTGGGAGCACAGTGGCCATCAACGGCAGCACCATTGACAACAATGACGCGACAGCCAACGGCGGCGGCTTCTATGGCAAGCAGGTCGATTTCACCCTCCACCAGAGCACGGTCAGCAGCAACGGCGCCGCGGGAATGGGCGGCGGCCTCGCCCTTCTGGAAAGTACGGCGCAGGTCGGGTACAGCACGATCAACGGCAACGAGTCCCTATACGGCGGCGGCGGCATCTATTTCCTTGGCGGTGAGATCGCCGTCGAGAACAGCACGATCAGCGGCAACACGGCCGATCCCAGTCTGGCCCCGGCGCTTGCCGCCGAGAACGGGCCGGCGAACGGAGCGAAGGCCGGCGGCGGCGGCATCGAGTTCCGCGAAGCCTCCGCAGCGGAAACCTATGCCACGATCTACAACAGCACGTTTACGGCGAATTCCGCCCAGGACGAGGGCGGCGGCTTCAGCGCCTCCGCCATGGCGGCCGGCGATGTGACGCTCAAACGCAGCATTGTCTCCGGCAACAGCGCCGCCAACGGCCCCGAAATCGCCGACAACGCCTCCCCGCGTGTGCTCGCCGACGCCTACAATATCATCGGCTATGGCGGTTCGGCGCGCTCCTACAATTTCACCCCCGGCGGCTCAGACAGCGTCCCCGCCGGCGCCCTGAACACGATCCTGGACACGGCCGGCGGCCTGCAGGACAACGGCGGGCCCACCTTCACCTATGATCTCGTGGAAGACAGCCCCGCCGTGGACAGCGTGCCCGCCGGCGAGAGCAGCCCCTACGACCAGCGCGGCGCGACGCGCGACTACAACATGAGTGGGGGCGCTGTTTCCATCAGCTCCCCCGGCGCCAACACCTATGGCGACGCCGGCGCGGTCGAATATGGTTCCCCTGTGCCCACGGCCGTGACCTTGCAATCCTATTCCGCGGTGACGCCCGAGCCCTCCGCCCTGGCGGCGCTGGCCGGCGGCGGGCTGCTCGGCGCCAGTCTGGCCCTGTGGCGGCGCGCGAGGCGTAGACAGTAGACTGTGGGCCATCGCTCACGGCTCGCCGCTCACGGAAACGTTGCCGTGCCTCGATTATTATGTAAAATAGAAAGCAGTTAACGGTCAGAGGACCGGGGGCGCGGCCTGGACAGGACGCGCACTCGCCCTGCGCGCAATGACAAGGAGATTGCTCACATGAAGCCCCAAAAAGCGTATCCGCGAACAGCTGATGAACACCTATTGAACTTCTGGAAGGCGCAGCTGCGCGAGTCGGCGGGCAAGCCGTGGCTGGCCGGCCTGCTGCTGCAGCACGGGCAGACGATTCTTCTGCGCTGCGCCGCCTATTATGAGGCGCTCTCCCGTCTGCCGGCGCGCCGGCAGTTGGCGCTCAGGCGCAGGTTCGCGCTCGGCCTGGCCGGCGCCGCCCTGATGCTGGCCCTCAGCGGCGCGCGCTTCGCTCTGCCCGCGGCGCACGCCGGCGATATCGTTGTTTCCGGTTCCTGCACGCTGGCCGACGCGATCACGACCGCCAACACGGGCAGCGACACGGGCGCCTGCAGCGGCGGCAGCGCCGGCGTGGACACCATTACGCTGACGAAGGATGAAACCTTGACCAGCCCCCTGCCCAATATCATCAGCGAGATCATCCTCGAAGGTGGCGGCTACACCATCTCCCGCGACAGCGGGGCGGACCGATTCGGCATCCTGCACGTGGATGGGTATGACGTCAACCAGGGCAGCTTGACGCTCAACGAGGCCACGATCAGCGGCGGAGACGCGCCCAACGGCGGCGGCATCTATGTCAACTACGGCGACTTAACGGTGCAGGAAAGCACGATCACGGGCAACAAAGCGGAACAGGGCGGGGGCATTTTCGTCTATCAGAGCACGAATGTGCAATTCAGCCGCAGCACAATCAGCTTCAACGAGGCAACCATCTACGGCGGGGGTCTCTACGCGCATAAGAGCAAGCTGTTCATACGCTACAGCACGATCAACGACAACAGCGCGCTCCTCGGCGGCGGCGGCGCCCACGTGCTGGTTGGCGATTTCACGTTCGAAAACAGCACGATCAGCGGAAACATCGCCGATTTCAGCCTGGGCGCGAGCGCAAACGGCGCCGGCGCGGTCGCGGCCAACGGCGGCGGCATCGAGTTCTTGGACGCGCCGGGCGACTATGGTTCGACCTACGCCTACCTCTTCAACTCCACGGTCACCGGCAACGAGGCGACCGGCTACGGCGGCGGCATCGCCACGCTGGGCATGGTCAACGATGGCGACGTGCAAATTCAGCGCAGCATCATTTCCGGTAACGACGCGACGGCCGGCCCGGAAATCGCCGACAGCGATCCCGCGCATGTGACGGCCGGCGGCTACAATATCGTCGGCTACGGCGGCTCGGCGCGCTCTTACAATTTCACCCCCGGCGGCTCAGACATCGCCCCCGCCGGCGCCCTGAACACGATCCTGGACACGGCCGGCGGCCTGCAGGACAACGGCGGGCCCACCTTCACCTATGATCTCGTGGAGGGCAGCCCCGCCGTGGACAGCGTGCCCACCGGCGAAAGCAGCCCTTACGACCAGCGCGGCGCGGCGCGCGACTTCAACATGGACGCCGGCGCCATTTCCATCAGTTCCCCCGGCGCCGACACGGATGGCGACGTTGGCGCGGTTGAATATGGTTCCCCCGTGCCCACGGCCGTGACCCTCCAATCCCTTGCCGCGGCCACGCCCGATCCCTCCGCCCTGGCGGCGCTGGCCGGCGGCGGTTTGCTCGCCTCCAGCCTGGCGCTGTGGCGGCGCTTGCAGCGCAGATAGTGAACAGTGAACGGTGGCCGGTGAGCAGGGGCCGGCTCGCAGGCCACCGTTCACTGCCAAACCACCCCCTTGATATTTGTCTCCATATCATTTATTATGTAAAATGAATTGCCCCCGTGCGGCTTGGCTGCCGTGGGGCGGCGAGCGCGCCGCGTTCGCTCTGTGCAGAGCGTGAAAAGGAGAATTTGCCCATGAAAGGCCAGAAAGAGCTTCCACAGGCAGCGGATGAACGGCTGCTGTTGTTTTGGCAGGTCCAGCGGCGAGAAGCGACGACGCGGCCCTGGCTGGCCGGCCTGCTGCTGCGCCAGGGGGCGGCGTTCAGCCGCCGCTTCAAAGCCTTTTACGAGCGGCTGAGCGCCCTGCCCGCGCGCCGGCGACTGGCGATCGGGCGCAGGTTCTCGCTGGGGCTGGCGGGGGCGGCGCTCTTGCTGGCCATGAGTGGGGGGCGCTTCGCCCTACCGGCGGCGCACGCGGATCCCGCGGCGACCGCGGCCGAGATCACGGTGGACGGGACCACCTGCCGCCTTGAAGATGCCATCGTCGCCGCCAATAACAATTCCAACTATAACGGCTGCGACCTCAGCGCCAGCAGCGGCGCGGACATCCTCAACCTCACCGCCGATGTCTCGTATACGCTGCCGGAGATAACGAGCGCGATCACGATTAACGCCAATGGGCACACGATCACGGGCAGCAGCAATTCCGTTTTTCAGGTGCGGGCGGAAGGCAACCTGACGATCAACGAGGCCACGATCACGGGCGGAATCGCCACATTCGGGGCGGGGATCGATGCCTATGCCGAATCCGGGACGCCGCCAATCGTGGCCGTCAACAACTGTACGGTTACGGGGAATGCGGCCAGCAACAGCGGCGGGGCCATTTACGCAACGGGCACCGTGACGATCACGCAGAGCACGATCAGCGGCAACAGCGCGGCGACGGGCAGCGGCGGCGGGATTCGCGCCGAGGACGGCACCGTGACGATCACGCAGAGCACGATCAGCGACAACACCGCCAACGGCACCGGCGGCGGCGGCGGCGGCCTCTTCATCAACGGCGCCGCGGTCACGCTGCAGCGCAGCATCATTTCCGGCAACAATGCCGACGCTTCCGGCGACGAAATTCAATATACGACCGGCTCCTACACGGCCGACGCCGCCAACGTCATCGGCTACGGCGGCTCTTTGCGCTCCACCGGCTTCGTGAAGGGCGCTTCCGACGTCATCCCCAGCGGCGCCCTGAACAGCGTGCTCAGCCCGCTGGCGGACAACGGCGGGCCGACGCAGACGCACGCCCTCCCTGCGGGCAGCGCGGCCCTGGACCTTATCGCGCCCGTCATCCTGACCGCGCCGTCCGCGCCTTATGATCAGCGCGGGCCGGGCTATGAGCGCTATGTGGATATCGAAGGCGTGGGTGCGGACGGGTATACGGGTGACGCCGGTGCCTATGAGTTTGATCCCGAGCGCACGGCCGTGACGATCCAATCCCTCTCCGCGGTGAGCGGCGACCCCTCCGGCGCGGCCGTTTTGGCCGGCGGCGGGCTGCTGGCCGCCAGCGCGGCGCTCTGGGGAATCCTAAAGCGTCGGGAAATGAATCCCCCTATACCATAGTCGCTGAACGGGATACAAGCGGGCGTTCAAGCACAGTGAATGAACCCGGCAGCTAATTCAAGCTGCCGCCGCGAACAAATGATTAGAGCAGAGGCCGGCGCCGAAAGCGAGGGCGCTGTGGCGAACGGTAGGCGGCTGATGCCGGAAAGCGGCCCGTAAGGCAAGAAGGTAGCGGCGGCTGTGGCGCGCCGGTCTACTGCTCCACGCTCTGTACAATGACAGGATAGACCAGCCCCGGATTGCCGTCTTCGCGCGTGGGCGTGATCAGATCATGGGGCAGGCCGAGGGATTTCTCGAACTCGTAGGTGCTCAAGAACGCTTCACCATGCCCCCGCCACGCCTTGACGAGCTGGTTGGTGACGGCATTGTTCACCGAGCTGTCATTGGCGTTGTTGATCACCTGGATGGAGTCCACGGCCGGTTTGACGCGCCGCGCGGCATCCTGCGTGGCGTAACCCAGGCGTAAGTATTCGGCGAGGGCGTGCAGCGGGTAGCCGGGATAGGCGTAAGCGGCCGTCTGCGGATTCTGTTCCTTGGTGCGCGGGTCCCACCACATATCAATATTGGGCACGTCGTCGGCGACGCGGGCAACGACGCGGTTGAGGGGCGCGGGGATGAAGCCGATGCCCAGGAAGGGGGCCACGGCAATGGCGCGATCGACACCGGCATGCTCCTGGGCGATCCAGGCCGTGATCGTGCCCCCGCCGGAGAGGCCGCTGACGACAACGCGCTCACCAAGTCCCTGGGCGATATCCACGGAGTGCGTGGCCAAGGCAGCCAGCTCCTCGGCCGTCGCATCGAGGAGCGCGTCCCGGTCGCGGTCGGCATGGCCGTGGTGCGGCAGGCGCGGGATGTAGACGGTGAAACCGAGGTCGTGCAGCTGCTCACCCAGCTCACGATACTGCTCCGGGCAGCTCGTGAAGCCGTGGAAGAAGAGGATGACCTCCTCCGTCTTCTGCCCATGGTCCAGCAGCAGGCTCTCGCAGAGAGGGTTGATCACCCCGCTTGCCTCTTCGGCGGCGCGCACGGCGGCCACGCGCGCCGCGGCCTCCGCGTAGCCGGCCGCCGGAGCGGAAACGGCCGTGTCGTCGACGCTGACGGGGAGGAAGTTCAGCAGGGCGAGCAGGAGCAGCAGCAGGCCGGTGGCGGCCAGAACGGCCGTCCAGAAGCGGTGGCGCGCGAACCAGGAGGGGGAATCTGTTTGTTCGTTTTCCATGGCCCGCGATTATACGCGATCCTCCGCGCAACAGGAACAAGGAGTTGCGCAGTGCGCACAGAGCCCGCCCGAGGTAACGCATTCATGCGCCAAGGCGTGCCCGCGGCAGGGATCGCGCCGCTGCCGGCCGAGAAAGGTTTGCAGCTCAGCCGAGCGGTTCTCCACAAAGTCAAGCAGGCCGGCCACGGCCGTCTCCTGCACGAAAGATTGCGCTCGCGCTTGCCCACGAAAGGGTCTGTGCCTGGCTGCCAATCCTACCCTAGGCCAAGGTCATGACATTCGTCAAGCTAAATCCATGACATGCAGGGCTTGACTGCGGGGCAAAGAGCCTATTATGCTGGTCTTCTAAAGGTGTCCAAGGTTGCGTGGGCGCGGCCGGGAGCGCGCTGCTCAAGGGCTGATCAGCCGGGAGGAGCCTTCCCGCACCGAATCCATCGGGAGGGTTTCTCATGTCAAAAGAACAGCGAATTAGAAGCAGCCGTCCTTGGTTGAGCGCAGCCGCGCTCGTCTTCAGTATCTTATTGCTGGCCACGCTGCTCACCCCACTAGATGCCGCCATCGACCCGGAGGAGGTCCTCACTGCCGGTCGAGACCATACCTGCGGGCTCAAGGCCGACGGCAGCGTTCAATGTTGGGGGCACAATCCTGATGGGCGGGCTGACAGCCAGCCCGGCCCCTACACGCAGTTAAGCGCCGGCGCCATGCATACCTGCGGTCTTAGACCCAATGGAAGCGTAGGGTGTTGGGGTGCTAATGATGACGGGCAGGCGCAAGATCAGGTTGGGCCGTTCATCCAGGTCACGGCCGGAGTTGGGCACACCTGTGCCCTGAAACCCGACGGAAGTGTAGATTGTTGGGGATCGAATACCTATGGACAGACGGTAGCCAAGGCAGGACCGTTCACGCAAATCGACGCAGGCGGCTATCACAACTGCGGTCTGCGACCCGACGGTAGCGCTGAGTGCTGGGGGGCGAATTGGGCTGGTCAAGATGCGGATCAGCCTGGTCCCTTTACTGAGATCAACAGTGGAGTAGCTCATAATTGCGCCCTGAAGATCGACCTCAGTGTTGATTGTTGGGGGGAAGATTGGGCTTGGCAGGCCCATGATCGACCTGGCCCGTTCATCCAGGTGAGCGCGGCTGACAGCAACAGCTGCGGATTAAAGCCCGACGGCGCGGTCGAATGCTGGGGGTACGGCTATTGTGGCAATACTGTTTACCAACCCGGCCCATTCACCCAGTTCAGCGCGGGCAGCTGCCATACTTGTGGGCTAAAAGAAGATGGAAGCGTTGACTGCTGGGGAGCCGATGACGGGCGGGCGGACGATCGGAGTGGGCCCTTTGGCCCCTACGTGCCCAACCAGCCGCCAATTGTCGCGAACGTGGAGGCTGCGGCCAACCCGGTAATGATAGAAGCGCTGCTGTCCCTGACGGCCGTTGTTGATGACACCGTCACTGGCGGCTTCAACATCACTTCAGCCGAGTACGGCCTGGGCGGCGGGGGCTGGATGCAGATGGAGGCCCAGGACGGCACGTATGACGAGAGCCGCGAAGTTGTTGCGGCGACGTTCAAGGCGCCGTCAGAAGCCGGCATTTATGACCTGTGCGTCCGTGGCCTGGATGCGGGTGGCTATGCAAGCGCCGGTCATGATTGCGTCACGCTCGTCGTCTACGATCCGGACGGCGGCTTCGCCACCGGCGGCGGATGGATCACCTCGCCCGAAGGAGCGGTTCGCGGAGGCGGCACAATCTCCGGCGCGGCCGGAGATAGTTCCCCTGATCCGGGCGCCGCCTATTCCCTGCACTACGTGGGTGCTGACAGGGCAGCGCCCGAATTCGCCAACGGCGCTGTGCCGGGTGGGGATGATTACCTGGGCGCCAATGTTGGCTATACGCTCACGGTTCCAAGCAGCGGCGCGCCTGAGGGCCGTGTCAACTTCGGCTTTGTCGCCAAATACAAGCGAGGTGCCGCTCAACCCAAAGGCAGCACCGAGTTCCAGTTCAAGGACGGAAACTTCAACTTCCACGGCGGTAGCTATGATTGGCTTGTCGTCACGGGCGGTGATTATGCCCAATTCAAGGGGCAAGGCACGATCAATGGCCAGCCGGCGCCCACCGGCGATCTGTACAAGTTCCAGGTTTGGGCCGGCGATCGTACCGGAAGCAATGGTGAGGATACATTGCGCATCAAGATCTGGTACGAAGATGGAGGCGAGGTTGTTGTCTACGACAACGGCATGAACCAGGCAATCGGTAGGGGCAGCATTGTTGTGCACAAAGGTAAGAAGTAACGATAGACAGAAGCCTGCCATGCAGCTAGCTGCTGATCTTGCGCTGTCGTACGGCGATTCGGCTGGGTGTGAAGTGAGATTATCACCTACCCCTCCAACTAAATCTGTACGAAGTCGCCCAGCCATGCATGTCTGTTGAACAGGTCGTCAAGTTATGCTGTTCTTCGTAGAAGCTGTCTCATAAAACAACAAAAGTAACGCAGGCCACTGCCTCGCCATCCATATTTACAGCCGGAATGTTTAATGTTATGATAAATATCGGGCCAAAGCAGACCTAGCCTATTCACGACCATTTATTACTTAGCCGGCACGCGGCTGGAAATCTGGGGGACGCCTATGATTCGTGAGTCAACGGGCATCGCGGCCAACATCGCCAAAATCTGAAAAAGTATCGCGATTCTAAACCTGTGTCTGCGAGGTTGTGGCAGATCTCTATAGCAGTTTGCACATTTCCAATTCCGATCGATCAATCTCGCGTTGAGAATGCCTGTGGCCGGCTTCAGCAGCCGGCACAACAGGCGCGCCGAACCCGTCGACGACGGTGCAGTTTATGAATCAACTGCCCCAGCGCCCTGACCCTTAGTCCGTACCTTATCGTTTCAGCTGCGAGGCAGGTTACTGCCTGGCACTTTTTTTGTGACTCGTTCACACGTGTCTTGGCTTGCGGCGCTCCGTGCGCGCGCGCCCGCCGCGCCCGCGCCGCGACACCTTCTCGCGCAGGGCGCACCAGAGCCGCAGCATCAGCCGCTCAGAGGGGCCTTGTTTCAATAAGCGCTCTCGTTCCGCCTCCAGCAGGCGCCTCTCAGCGCGCTCTTTGCTCCTCTGCCACTGCCACACATGATTGCTGTCCATGTCCTGCTCCTTTGCCGCGCAGCGTGCTGCGCGGCCACTTAGATTCAGGATAAGGGAGCAGGGCGGCAGTTTCTCCCGTATAGGGCACGTGTTCTCCCGACATGGAACCAATCACCAGTTTCGGCCGGGGCGGAAACAAGCGCCTCGCTCATTCGCGTGCTCTTTCTCATTCACGCTGCAAACAAGAAGCCGGGCCTTCCTGAAAAGACCCGGCTTCCAAAGCGCCGTACGACGCGTGCGCATCAGTAGCGTTGAAAGAGCAGCCGCCGCTCCTCCTCAAACGAACAACCGGCCAGGCTCTGCAGCTCGGCGCGGCGCACGGCGGCGAAGACGGCGGCCATGGAGACGCCCATCGCCGCCTGCAGCACATTGTCGGCCATGAAATGGCCCAACGCCTCCTCGGCCGCGGCGGGCAAAGGGGCGATATGCAGGGCCTCCCGCTCGGCGGCGCTGTAGTCCGCGGGATCCTGTTCCACCGGCGGCGGCAGGTGCATCCCCTTCTTTATCCCCTCCAGACCGGCGGCGATGAGGCCGCCCAGGGCGAGATAAGGGTTGGCGCTGCCGTCGACCGTCTTCAGCTCCACGTTGGACGGCCGTCCGCTGCGCGCGTCGCTGATCACGCGCAGCGCCGCCTCCTTGTTGCCGATGCCCCACGCCTGGTAGGCGCCGCTCCAGGCGTGCGGCTGGATGCGGCGGAAAGAGCTGCGCGTGGGCGTGGTCACGGCCATCAGCGCCGGCAGGTGGTTGAGGATGCCGGCCATGAAGGCGTTTGTTTCCCGCGTCAAGTCCCACGCCTCGCCCACGGCGCAGGTGTGGTTGGCGCCCTCTTGCCAAAGACTGAAATGGGTATGTAGACCGCTGCCCGCCTGCTCCGGGAAAGGTTTGGGCAGGAAGGTGGCTTGCAGGCCGTGCTTCAGGGCCACGGCGTGAATGATCTCGCGCGCCTGGATGAGGCGGTCGGCCAGCAGCAGCGGGCCGCAGTGCTCCAGCGTAATCTCCTGCTGACCGGGACCGCCCTCGGCCAGGTATTGGGCGACGGGGATGCCGCGCCGCCAGAGGTCGAGCGCTATCTCGGCCATCTCCTCATGGCTGATTTGCCCCGCCAGGCTTTGCGCGTAGGCCAGGTCATCAACGGGCGGCGGGAACGGTGCCTCCTCCTGCGGCCGCAGGAGGTAGAACTCGATCTCAAAGCCGATATGCAGGTCCAGCCCCTGCGCGTGCAGGCGCGCGATCATGCGCTTCAAGTAGCTCCGCGGGCAATGCTCCCAGGGCACTTCCCCTTTGAGCAAATCACAGATGACCGTGGCCGTTCGTTCCGCCGCCCCGGGCAGGGAGATCGACTCCCAAGCGGGCGCCAGGCGCACATCTTCCACCGGCGCCAGGCCCGCTTCCGGCGCGGGCACGTCCCGCGTGGCCGGCACGGACATCATCGCCGCCGTCATCGTCACCGCTTCTTCCAGCCCGGCCAGCAGAGTCGGCGTCGCGCTTCTGCGCGTAATAGGCGAGAAAAGCGGGCAAGAAGAGTGACTTGGCGCGCAGCACGTTGCCGTTGTCGCACCAGAGATAGCGCAGGGCATCGACGCCGCCGCGGCGCAGGGAGTCGAGCATATTTTCAGGGGGCATGGGGCGTCTCCATTTTTCGGTAGACAGGTTTCAGTGAACAGGTTTCAGTGTACCAGATTACGGCCCACAGATCACTGCTCACTGCTCACCAACCACGGCCCCCTGCGCCCTACATCTCTTCCACCGGGATACAGATAGACATCGTCTCTTCCCCCGTGTTCGGGTTGAACGTTTCCGTGTAGAGTTCAAAGTCGATGCCTTTCTTGTACACATAGGCTGACCCAGGCAGCCATGTTTCGAAGGCGTATTGGTAGGTCTCGTGAATCGTGCTCAGCTGGCAGGGGAAAACGGCATAAGTAGCTGCTCTCAACCGGCCATGCTTCCATGCCTTCCGGCAGCGCGCCGGCGTCCGTGACGCCGAAGCCGGCCAGATAGTGGAAACGGCCGTCCGCCTCCATCGGTTTGCACAGCCCATAGGCGAGGCCGTCCCGGCCCTTGACCTCCGCCGCGCGCAGGTTCATCGTGCCCCACAGCTCCGGGATCTCCGCCTGCTCGTTCTTGCCGAAATAAGGCAAGCCGACGGCCGTAAAGGCAGGTCTCGTTTCAATCTTAACATCCATTGTCTTTCTATCCTTTGGCACGGCGACAGCGCCGGGGAGCGGCTGCAAAATGACCTCGTAAGCGCGCCTTTGACCGCTCACCGCCTCCAGCCGGCGCAGCCGCGCGCGCACACGCCGCAAACGCGCCTGTTCAGCAGCGATATGCCGCCGAAGCGCGTCTTGACGCGCGCGCAGCATATCGGCCAGCGCCTCCGGCGCAAGATCGCCGGCCAAAAGCTCGCCAATCTGCTCCAGCGAAAAGCCGAGGTCCTTCAGGGCGAGGATACCGTGCAGCCGGGCCAGCTGCTCCTGGGCGTAGTAGCGGTAACCAGTGAAACGGTCCGTCCACGCCGGGCGCAGCAGCCCGCGCTCGTCATAAAGACGCAGCGCCTTCGGCGACACCTGCCCTAATTTTGCAAACTCTCCAATCTTCAGCATCCGTCATCATACCCACATATCATCAACATTGCCATCATGCGTCCCGGCCGGAACTGTCAATAGTATAGACCTTGCCCCAGGGAGAGAGTCAAGAGCTTGGGGACTGCAAGTTGGGGATTACGGATTGGAAACAAAGCGCGCCTTCTGCGCCATCTGCGGTTGCGCCATCTACGTCATCTGCGGTGCATGATCTGCCGGTCCACGCTTATTGATTCACGCACTGCAGCTCAAACTCCTCCGCGCCCGGGGCGATGCCGCAGAGGGCGACGGCGCAGGCATTATCTTGCCGGACGGCGTCTCCCGGCTGCCCCGCGCCGGCGCCGAAGAAGACGATGCCGCTGGCGTCGACGGCGTCCTGCAGCGCGGCGAGGTCGGAGACCGTGATCTCGCTGCTGCACACGTTGCCGGCCAGGTCGGGGGCGAAACTGTCCACGATATGGATGTCCGTGCCCGGATCCGCGGCGGCGCGCGTGTTGTTGTAGAGCAGGCGGTTGTCGCCGGCGACGCCGCCGGCCGCGTCAAGCTGGTAGTAGAGGCCGTAGCCGGCGTTGTTCTCGATCAGGTTCTCGCTGATCCGCGGCGCGGCCTGGGCGAAGACGAGGATGCCGTCGCCGGCATTGTCGCTGATCTCATTGCCGCTGATAAGCCCGCCGCTTGTTCCGTCGAAGAGCAGACCGGCGGAGCCGTTGCCGGCGAGCAGGCTCTCTCGCAGATCGATTTGCGCCGCTTCGATCAGCTCGACGCCGGCGCCCATGTTGAAGAGAAACTCACAGCCGCGCACCGCTGCCCGCGCCTCATTTTCCAGGAAGAGACCGGCGCCGAAGTTGGCCTGTCCCTGGGCGCGCACGCCCCCCTCCACGCGGCAGTCCGCGAGATCAAGCTCGCCGGCGAGGATGCTGAGCACATCGGCCGCGCGCCCGCCGCCGTGGCTGAGGGTCAGGTCGCTGATCTGCAGACGGCCGTCCCCGCTGTAGCTGAGGCCGGAACCACCGCCGCCGAGGAGGAGGACCGTTTCCTCACGCCCCGCGCCGCGGATCGTCAGGGGCAGTTCCACGGCCAGCGTCTGCGGCAGCTCATAGACGCCGGCGTCCAGCGTGATCGTCGACCCGGCGGCCAGCCCGGCCACCGCCTCGGCGAGGGTGGCGAAGTCGCCGCCGCCCCCTGCAGCGAGGCGCACGTTTTGCGCCCCCGAGGCGCGGGTGGCCACCGCGGCCGTTTGCGCGGGCGGCGCTGTGGGCGCGGCCGTGGACACGGCCGTTTCTGTGGCCGGGGCAGCCGTTTCTACCGGGGCGACTGTTTCTACCGGGACGGCCGTTTCTGTAGGCGGGGCTGTGCCGGCCGGCGGGGAAGTGGCCTCTGCGGGGACGGTCGCCGGCAGCGCCTCCCCCGCCCTGCCGCAGGCGCTGAGCAGCAGCAGGAAAAGGGCGGGCACGATCAGAAAAAGGAGCATACGGGGAACGTTTCGTCGCGTGAGCATAAGCAAGCATACCCCGAAACGGCCGAAAAGCGTGCAAGTTGGCCGGAAGAACGGCCGGGGGCACGCCGGCGCGAGACGCGCTATTCAGTTACCACGAAGCCGCCATTGTGCTATGATCCGCGCCAACAGCATGGAGCGCGACGCATGAAGAAGATTTCCCCTGGCGACCTACTCAATTTCGACGGCAAAGTCGTCCTCGTCACCGGCGGCGGCAGTGGGCTGGGGCGCGGCATCGCCCGGCGCTTCGCCGAGGCGGGCGCGGCCGTGGTCGTTAACTACCGGCGCAGCGCCGCCGGCGCGGAAGAGGTTGCGTCCCGGATCCGGGACGCGGGCGGCCGCGCGATCGCCGTGCAGGCGGACGTCGCCCGCCGCGCGGACGTGGAACGCCTGATCGCGGCCGCCGCCGACGCCTTCGGCCGTCTGGACGTGCTCATCAACAACGCCGGCTTCTACCCCCTCGATCCGCTGCTGGAGATGAGCGACGCGGCATGGGACGCCGTGCTCGACGCCAACCTGCGCGCCGTCTTTCTGTGCACGCAGCTCGCCGCGCGGCGCATGAAGGCGCAGCGCGCGCGGGAGGCGGATTTCGCGGGCGCGATCGTCAACATCGCCAGCATCGAGGCCCAGAATCCAGCGCCCCTGCACAGCCATTACAACGCCGCCAAAGGGGGCGTGCTCATGCACACGCGCGCCGCCGCTTATGAACTGGGCGAATATGGCATCCGCGTCAATTCCGTCTCCCCCGGCCTGATCTGGACGGAGGGCATCGAGGAGAACTGGCCGGAGGGCGTGGCCCGCTGGCGGGAGGCGGCGCCGCTTGTGCGCCTGGGCCAGCCCGACGACGTGGCCGACGCCTGCCTCTTCCTCGCCTCCCCCGGCGCGCGCTGGATCACGGGCGCCGATCTGGTGGTCGACGGCGGCGTCTTAACGAAGCAGATCTTTTAAGGAGGGAACGGCCGATGAATATCGATTGGTTGAAGGCGCATTTCGGCTTACAGGAGCTGCCCGTCGAAGGCGGTGTCTTTTTCCAGACCTATCTCGCTGAAGAAACCGTGGCCGCGGGGGCGCTGCCGGGGCGCTACACGGCCGACAAACCGTTGGGCACAGCGATCGTCTACCTGCTCACGGCGGAGGCGGACTCCTTCTCCGCCCTGCACAAACTGCCCACGGACGAGATCTACCACTTCTACCTCGGCGATCCCGTGGAGCTTCTGCAGCTCTATCCCGACGGCCGTGGCGAGCGCGTCATCTTGGGCCACGACCTCATGGCCGGCCAGCAGATACAATATACGGCGCCGCGCAATGTGTGGCAGGGCTCGCACCTCCTGCCGGGCGGGAGCTACGCGCTGCTGGGCACGACCATGGCCCCCGGCTTCACGGAAGAGGATTACATTGGCGGGGAGCGCGAGGCGCTGCTGGCCCGCTATCCGCAGCAGGCGGCGCTGATCAAGCGGCTGACCCGGCCGCAGCGGCCGCTGCGCATGCCGCAGAAATGACCAGCAGGCGGCAGGATCCGGCGGGCGGAACTGGACAAGAAGATTGAGAGGAGAACCGACATGACCCCAATGACCTCACGCGAGCGCGTGATCACCACGTTAGACCATCGCCAGCCGGATCGCGTGCCCTTTGACTGCACCTTTGTTTATGAAGGCTACCTGCGCATCAAGGAGCACCTGGGCCTGCAAACCAAGAACGAGGTCTACCCGTCCAGCCCGTGGCTGGCCGTGGGCAGTCCAATTGAACTGCTGCACGCGCTAAACATCGACCTCTGCTACATCGGCTTGGGGCGGGCGCAAGATGCGCCCGTTTTCGAGTATGGCATGGACACCTACACGGACGAATGGGGCGTCAAGTTTCGCAAGATGGCGCACGGCACGGGTCTCAATTATGAGATCGTCGATCCCGTTCTGGGCGAGGCCACCGTGGCGGACCTGGAAGCGTACCCCTGGCCCGACCCAGATGACCCGCACCTGGTCGAGGGGCTGCAGGAGAAGGCGCGCGATCTGTATGAGAACACGGATTTCGCCCTTGTGGGCAAATTCAGCAATTCCATATTTGAGCAGGCCTTCTACATGCGCGGTTTTGAGCAGTGGCTGGTGGATTTGAGCCTCAATCCTGACTTTGTGGAGGCCCTGATGGGCAGACTGGTCGAGCAAGCCCTGGCCCGCCTGCGCGCCGGGCTTGCCGCGTGCGGGCCCTATCTCCAGTGCGTTCGTTTCGCCGGGGATGATATGGGGCAGCAGAGCGGGATGCTCATGTCGCCGCGCATGTTTCGCCGGGTGATCAAGCCGCACTTCGCCCGCTATTACGGCGCAGCGCGCGCCCTGATCAATCAAGTCGACCCGCAGATCAAGATCATGGCCCACACCGACGGGGATGTCTACCCCATCATCCCCGACTATATTGAAATGGGGCTGGATGTGCTCAATCCCGTGCAGCCCTATGTGGCGGAGATGGAGCAGGACAAACTGAAAGCGGAATTTGGCGATCGGCTGTCGTTTCACGCGGCGATTGACATCCAACGCGTGATGCCCTTCGGCACGCCGCAAGAGGTCACGGCCGAGGCGATCAAGACGATGCGCACGCTCGGCCCCGGCGGCGGCTATATCCTGGCCCCGACCCATTACCTGCAGGCGGATGTGCCGCCGCAAAACGTCATCGCCCTGCGCGACGCGGTGCTGGAGCATGGGCACTACCCCCTGGCGAGGGGGGCGTAGCAGGCCGGGTGATGCAGAAGGAGGAAACTCGATCGGAAAATGTAGAACAACTTGGCAAGTTGTTGCGCACGCTGCGCGTGCGCGCTCAACATACCGTGTTGAGCTACGAAGCTGCGTCGTCGCGGACAAACAATATCGGTCGGAAAATGTAGAACAACTTGGCAAGTTGTTGCGCACGCTGCGCGTGCGCGCTCAACATACCATGTTGAGCTACGAAGCTGTGTCGTCGCGGACAAACAGTAAGGGAGTTTTCTCGTGAAAGAAGAAGCAGACAAGCGCTATAAATTCCTGGTCCTGTTCTTGATCTTGGCCATCACGGCCGTGATCCTTTTCCTGATCATTCCCCAGTATTGGCCGGCCGCGCCGGACAAGGAAGTGGAAGCGATCGATTTCTCCAATTCGGCGTGGCTGGAAGCGTACGTGGAAGAAAACGCGGGACTGTTCGGCAAGGATTTCTTCCTGAACTCGGCCTTCTCCTACAATCCGCGATCGCACAAGATGATCGTCACCTATGCTTCGAAAAAGAGCGTTGAAGAAGCGCGCGCCCATTATCTCACCCTGCCCGGCGCGGAAGAAAGCGGCGAAAATGACGAAACAAGCTTGAACATCAGCGCCGAGGAGGACGGCCGTCAGGTGCGCATCTACAATTACTTTTCCCCGGTTTCGCGCGTGTTTGAGCTGGCGCTGACGGCGGACACGGCCGAAGCGGAGCGGATAATCAGCGGCCTGCAAGAAGCGTTTCCGGCCGCGGAAGTGGCCGCGATCAGCGAGCTCACCGATCTCGTCGCCGGGGACGTTTTCGGGGGCTACGTGCGCTATCATTATGACAATCTCGATGATTTCGCCCATCCACACATTCCCATCTACTCGCAAGCTTACCTCTATGACGGGGGGCAGGATGCGTACCAGCGAACCATTGAACGCTTGAACGAAGCGTATCCCGACAACAAGTACGATGAAACGCAGAACACCCACTACTACAAGATCAACGGGCATATCGTCTCCGTCAGCTTCCTTGTTACCGATGCGCAGGAAACCATCGTCTCCATAAGCGTTCAAAAAGAGCCGGCGGAGGAAGCGTCGTGATTGTCTAAACGGCCGTTCTGCCGCCGACCCACGCAGATCCAGCCCCCCTTCTAACTGTCACCGCCGCTGCCGGCCGCCACCCCCGGCCGCAGGCTTTGCGCTTCCCGGCGCACAGCGCGAACTGGCATCCCCCAAGCTTTTCACATATGTGTCAATACCATTGACAATTGTGAGAACCCATAGTACAGTATCTGCAACAGTATGCTGATGCTAATTGGATACTCATAGAGATGTGGAAAATGATCAAAGAAGCCACTGAGTTGGAGAAAAGGAGGGAGTTGAGAAGGGAAGAAGAGCGCCTGACGTATCGTACCGTTTTTGGGTCCTTTATTTCGAATTCCTGAGCGAATCAAGAATTCAGTAGCTAGGAGAAACTAGAATGAATTACCGCAGTTTAGCAGCCGTTCTGATTGTGTTGTTGTTGGTATCGATTATGGCCGCCTGCTCCCCGGCGGCGGAGGAGGCAGCCCCTGCAGCCCCCGCGGAGGCGGAAGTGGCTGCCGAGCAGCCCGAAGAAATGCGCACCTACTACATGGTCTCTTCGCACCAGGCACACCCCTATTTCGCCGACTCCCACCTCGCCCTGAGATATGCCGCCGAGCAGTTTGGCGTCAATATCATTGCCGCCGGCCCGGAAGGCTGGGACACGCAGGCGCAGGCGGAAGCGATTGAAGCCGCTGTCGCCAATCAGGCGGACGGCATCATCACCCGCATGTGGGATGACTCCCCCGCGGAAGCGGTGAAGAAGGCGATGGCCGCGGGCATTCCCGTGATCATGACGGAGACGCGCACGGCCGTTAACCCCGGCCTCACCTATATCGGTCTCGACAATTATCAGACGGGACGCGATACGGCCGCCGAGTTGATCAAGCGCGCCGGCACAACCGGGTCCGTGGCCCTCATGGGCAACTGGGGCGCGGCCAACACAGACGCCAAACTCCAGGGCGTCAAGGATTACTTGGCCGAGAACTCGGAATGGCAAGTCGTTGTTGAGGCGGATGACAAAGCGGCAACGGCCGACGCCATCGAAGCAGCAAAGAGCGTCTTCAACAACTATCCCGATGTGGATGCCGTTCTCGGACTCGACTCCAGCTCCGGCACCGGCATCGCCACGGCGATGGAAGAGCTTGACATTGAACCAGGCTCCGTGAGAGTTGTCGTCCATGACCGGGAACCGGCCACGTTGGAATATATCGGTAAAGGCTACATCGATGCCACACTGATCAACAAGACAGCGACCGATGAGTACATGGCCATCCTGCTCATGGAAGATTGGAACGTCGGCGGCCTGCAGGGCATCCCCATTTCCGCAGACAATGCCGCGGCAAATGTCAATCCGCTGCCGGAGAATATGTACAACACGGCGGCCGTCATTGATGCCGGCAATGTGCAGTACTTCACGGCCGAGAACATGCCTACTTTTGAAACCAGTCTCTACAACTACTAGATCGATGACCCTTTAGCAGCAAAAGTCGAAAGGTGTAGGATTCCTATACCTTTCGACTTTTTTGGTATTATCCTTGAAGGGAAACATTGCCGCCCAGCATCCCTGTGAGCCAGGCCCGTGCCGCGCTCTAACACAGCCGGAAAGGAAGGCAGTGAGCGTGAAAAATGTCCTCAAATTCAGATAACGGCCGGACAAGGGCCAAAACAGCGCCTGCTTTTGGAGATGACGACTTCATTCAAATCCAGGACATTTCCAAATCCTACGGCATCGTCAAAGCGCTGAAGAACGTCAGTTTCGGCATAACGAAAGGCGAAGTACACACCTTGCTGGGTGAAAACGGCGCCGGAAAATCCACGCTCGTGAAGATCATCATGGGCGAAGAGGCGCCCGATTCCGGCGCGATTCAAATCGACGGCAAAAAGATCACTACTTTTTCACCGGACCTCGCCCAGAATATGGGCATCTCCATGGTGCATCAGGAGTTGGCGGTCTTTGACAATTTGACGGTCGCCGAGAATATTTTTCCAACACATTATTTCACCAACAGATATGGCGCCATCAACTGGCGGGCGTTAAGGGATCACGCTGAAGAGAGTATCGATATATTTGATATCGACATTCAACCGAACCAGAAAATGGATTCGCTCACCCTGGCCCAACAGCAGATGGTGGAGATCCTGCGCTGCATCAGCAACAACCAGCAGATAATCCTGCTCGACGAGCCGACCTCCGGCTTGAACAACGATGAAACGGAAAAGCTGATGGAGATCATACGCGATCTGCGCAGCCAGGGCATCACGTTCATCTACATCTCCCACCGCATCAACGAAGTCTTGGAAATCAGCGACAAGATAACCATTCTGCGCGACGGCAGCTATATCCGCACGTTTATCAATGATGAAGACCTGACCGAGGACGATCTCGTCAACGGCATGGTTGGCCGCGAACTGTCGGAAAGCCTCTATTCCAAGAAAGAATTCTGCGATGCCAGCGCCAACCCCGTCCTCTTCAAAGTGGAAGGGTTGGCCAAGAAAAACGCGCTCGATCCGCTTGGTTTTGAGCTTCACGAAGGGGAAATCATCGGCTTCTTCGGGCTTGAAGGATCCGGCCTGAACACCGTATCGCGCATGGTCTTCGGGCTTGAGGGCAAGGATGCCGGCGAAATCAGCTTCAAGGGCAAGAAGCTTAGCAAAGGGACGCCACAGGAGTTCATCAAGAACAAGATCCTCTTCTTGAACAACAATCGCAAACAGGCTGGGCTGTTGTTGAACAGCGCCACGGCCGACAACATGATGATGCCGGAGATGGACGAGCTTTCCACGCTGACGATTCTACGAAGCCGCCAGGTGGCGGAGTACACGGAAAAATTCATTAACCTTTTCTCCATCGTTCTTCCCAGCATTTTTGAAAAGCCGCGCAATCTCAGCGGCGGCAACCAGCAGAAGCTCATGTTCTCCATGTGCATCGGCACGGAACCGGAGTTAATGATCGTCAACGAGCCGACACGCGGCATCGATGTGGGCGCGAAGAGCGAGATCCATCGCTTCATTTTGAACGCCTCCGCCCAGGGGACCGGATTCATCGTTTTCAGCTCCGAGCTTCCCGAACTGATGGGGCTGTGCGACCGGATCTATGTCTTGAAAAACAAAGCAATGGCCGGAGAGCTGCGCGGTGAGGCAATCACCGAAGAAGCGATCCTGGCCTTGGCCTGCGCCTGACCATGACGAGGAAGGATTTACCCATGGATAGTAGTTATCCCATACCATCCGCCACATCCATCAGCAAGAAGAAGCGGGTTAACTACAGCTCTTGGACGATCATCTTGCTAACGCTTGGTCTGTTTGCGCTTCTCTCATTCACCAGCGACACCTTCTTCACCTATCGCAATATCTACTCCATCCTCTATGGGGTCTCCTTCCAATTCATCGCCATCATCGGCTTCACCTATCTGATGATCATCGGCGAGATTGACCTGTCCGTGGGCTCGGTGTACGCTTTTTCCGGCATTTTCATGGGCTATCTGATGGTCATGATGAAGCTGCCGCTCCTGCCGGCGATGCTCGTCTCCCTGCTCGCCTGTGCGCTCATGGGCTTGATCACGGGCGCCCTGGTCGTTAAGTTCAGATTGAATTCCATGATGGTCACGATTGCCACTCTGACCTTGATCCGCGGCTTGGCCTCCAATTTTGTCAAACGTATGTATGGCGCCACCTACCCCACGGACATGCGCCATCTTTCCAAAATCGAAGTTGGCGATGTCTATTTGACGATAATCGTCACGCTGGTCCTGGTCGTTGTTCTGGAGATACTGCTCAGGAAGTCTTCGATATTTAAGACGCTGTATTTCGTCGGCGAGAACCGGGAGACAGCGCGCATTTATGGGATCAAGTCGGACAGGATCATCGTCGTCTTGTTTATGATTTCCGCCCTGGCCGCCGCGGTCGGCGGGATTCTCATCTCTTCCCGTGTGACCTACGCCGATACGGCGATAGGCTTGGGGCTGGAGTTCCATTTTCTCACCGCGGCGGTGCTGGGGGGCGCCAGCCTCTATGGCGGCAAGGGCAGCATCCTGGGTTCTTTTTTCGGCCTCCTCTTTTTGGCCACGATCCTCAACGGCATGATCATCTATAACATCGAACCGCTTTTGCAGCAGCTTATCATCGGCGTCATTCTTATCGTCGCTGTTTTTGTTGATACCCGTCTGAATAAGGACAATTGAGGATAGGTAGACTCATGGCCCAGAGATTCTTGACACTGAATGAGAACGGGAGAGTGTCCAGCGTTTTCAAGAGGAACGAAGCGGTGTCCGTCACCCTGGCCGTCCTGCTGCTGGTCGCCCTCATCTTCGCCAGGCCCAATTTCCTGGATACGGTCAATATCGATTCCATCCAGACTTCTATCGCCCCGTATGGGATCATGGCCATCGGCATGATGATCCTGCTCATTTCCGGCACTTTTGACTTGTCCGTGGGTTCGATCATGAGTCTGGGGGGACTCGTCTCCGCCATCAGCCTGACTATGGGCGCGAGCCCCCTTGTGGCCATTCTGGCCGGCATTCTTTCCGGGGTAATCATCGGCCTGGTCAACGGCGCGATCGTGGAGATCGCGCGGGTCAATGCCCTGATCGCCACGATCGGCACGATGTATATCGTGCGCGGCATCAGTGAAGTCGTCCTGGTGGGCCGCGGGCAGGCCGGCTTCACGGATTTCCCCGACAGCTTCAACAACCTGGGCAGAGGGCAGTTTCTGGGCGGGTACTATATGTTCTGGATCATGATCGTCCTCATCGTCATCTTCCAGTTGATCCTGCGCTACTCAAAGTTCGGGCGCAAGCTTTTCTACATCGGCGGCAACTACAGCGCCGCAGAGAAGCTGGGCATCAATGTGCGCAAGATCAGGATTATCGCCTTCACGATCAGCGGCACACTGGCCGCGTTCGCGGGAATCCTGGTGACGTCGCGGGCGGGCATCGCCAACCGCTACACGGGCGTCGGCGCGCACATGGACATTATTATCGCCTGCATCATCGGCGGCGCTTCCCTGATCGGCGGGCAGGGCTCCATCACCGGCGCGATCGCCGGCATGGCCTTCATCGTGCTCATGTCCAATGCCTTCAACCTGTATGCCATTCCCCCGCAGTGGCAAAACATCCTGGTGGGCCTTATCTTGCTGATCGTGATCACCGTGGACGGTTATGTTTCTCTTTCCAAGCAGAAGAAGCTTGGCAAAATTTGACGCAAGACCTGCGACCTACGTTCGCTGGGGATAGGGGGTGAATATGTATCTACTGGGGATTGATATCGGCAGCACGGTAACAAAAGCGGCCGTCTTTGATCTGCAAGGCAATGAATTGGGCGTCTACGGGGAACTCGCCGAGAATCATTCGCCCAAACCCGGTTACTACGAGCGGGAGATGGTCGATCTGTGGGCGGCGAATGTGGGCGCCATACGCGGCGTGATTGAAAACGCGGGCATCGACGGCCGGGAGATAACGGCCGTTTCCCTGACCGGGCACGGCAACGGCGCGCATCTTCTCGATGCCGATCTCAACCCTGTGCGCCGCACGATCGAAGGGGCCGACAGCCGCGGTCTGCCCTACCTGAAAATCTTGGAAGAGGAAGGTTACTACGAGCAGGTTCACCCGCTGAATATGCAGATCCTGTGGCCCGCGCTCTCCTTCGTCGTCATGCGCTGGCTTAAAGAGAATGAGCCGCAAGCGTATCGCCGGACCAGGTATTTCCTGACGGCGCACGACTACATCCGCTTCATGCTCACGGGCGAACTGCGCTCGGAACTATCCATTATTTCCGGCACCGGCCTGATCAACACGAAAGAACAGCGCATTGACCGGGAGATGTTGAAGCTGGGCGGCATTGAAGAAGTCGCGGACATGATCCCCCCGCTGGTCGCCTCTTTCGAAGAAGCGGGAACCATCACCAAAGATGTGGCGGAGGAGTTGGGACTGCGTGAGGGCGTTCCCGTTTACGGGGGATGCTACGACATCGATGCCGCCTCGCTGGCCACCGGCTCCATTGATGAAAGCAGGATCTGCATCATCGTCGGCACCTGGGCCAACAACCAATTCATCGGCAAGACGCCCGTTGTGGCCAAAGAGTTTTTCTCGACGACGATCTTTTCACGCCCCGGCTACTGGTTGATGCTGGAAGGCTCGCCAACCTCGGCAAGTAACCTGGAATGGTTTATCGGTGAGTTCCTCGGCGAAGAGAAGAAACAAGCCGCCGCCGCGGGAAAGAGTGTTTATGAGCTCTGCAATGGCGCCATTCGCGACGTGCCGCCCGAGGCCTCTGATCTCGTCTACCTGCCCTTCCTCTACGGCAGCAATGTCAATCCGCTCGCCCAGGCCACGTTCATCGGCTTGCAGGGCTGGCACAATCGCGGGCACGTGATCCGCGCCATCTACGAAGGGATCTGTTTTTCGCACAGATATCATATAGAAAAGCTGCTCAAGTACCTTGATCCCCCGGAAGCGGCCAGGATCGCCGGCGGGGGCGCCAAGAGTGATGAATGGGCGCAGATGTTTGCCGATATCTTGCAGATGCCCATCGAGGTCACGAAAACGAGCGAGCTGGGCGCGCTGGGCGCGGCCATCTGCGCCGCCGTAGGCGCCGGCCATTATGCCGGTGTCGAGGAGGCCGTGGCCGGGATGGTGAAGATCAAGAAGGTCTTCACGGAGGATAAGGGCAGCAAAGCGCTTTGGGACCAGAAATACGCGCGCTATGTCGAGGCGGCGCAGGCGCTGGATGGGTATTGGCGCTAAGGGCGCGGCCGGGAAAGAAGGCGAAACGGAGCGCTGTGTCCCAGTGAGGGGGCGCGGTGCGCCGGCTTGAGTGGACAACAAAGAATTTACATAGACTTTATAGAGGTGATACATGTCTGAAAAAATGCGTTGGGCTATCTTGGGCACGGGCGCCGTGGCCAATCGATTTGCCGCTTCCCTAAACAATATTCCTGAACGGGCTGAACTAACGGCCGTCGGCTCGCGAAACCTAGACACGGCCGCTGCTTTCGCCGAGAAATACGATATACCGGCCGCGCACGGCAGCTACCAGGACGTGGCGCTTGATCCCAACGTGGACATCGTCTACATCGGCACCCCCCACCCCGTGCACCATCGCGACGCCAGGATGAGCCTGGAGGCGGGCAAACATGTGCTTTGCGAAAAGGCGTTCACCATGAACGCCGCGGAAGCGGAAGACCTGATCACGCTGGCGCGCGAGAAAGATCTGTTCCTCATGGAAGCGATGTGGACGCGCTTCTTCCCCATCCAGGTGCGCATCCGCGAGATCCTGGCCGAGGGGCTGCTGGGTGAGCTGCAAGGGCTGGTCATACACCACGCCTATATGGGGTTGGAAGAACTGCCGGAGAGCTATCCCCCCGAGCTGGGGATGGGGACTTTCATGGACCAGGCGCCCTATGGGGTCAATTTCGCCTACGCCGTCTTGGGTCCCCCCAAGCGCACGACGAATATCACGACTTTTGGGCCGCGGGGCATCAACTACCAGACGTCGGGCGTTTTTGAGCACGACGGGGGCGCGCTGACGACCTGGATGGCCTCGCGCACCGCGGTCGATGTCAAAGAAGCCGTCATCTTCGGTTCCAAGGGCAAAATCGACGTGCATGCGCCCTGGTACAAGCCCACGGCGATGACCTTGCACATCCAGGGTCAGGAGCCGCAAACGATTGAAATGCCCCTGGACGGCTATGTGGGCTACGAGTATGAAGCGCTGGCCGTCATGGACGCCATCCAGGCGGGCCGGCGTGAATGCGCCGTCATGCCCCTGGATGAGACCCTGGCGATCATGAAGACGATCGACGGCATGCGCGCGGAGTGGGCGTTCTAGGCGGCGCTTCCTGCGGCGCGGGCGGCTTCGAGGCGGCAGCAGCCTAAGGCAGCGGGCGGCACGCCCGACGGCCGCCTGCCCCAGCGCCGTGGATCAGCCGGGCAGCTCAATGCCCGCCCAGCGCCCGCGCACCTTCTTTACGCTCCAGCGTTCTACGAGCCAGGCGATGCCGGCGAGGAGGGCCAGGCCCAAGAGGACGATGAGGATGGCCGCCTGTGGCAGGAGATTGGCGGCGACGAAGGAGAGCAGGGCGATGGTCAGGGAGAGCAGGCCGTAGAGGAGGCCGGCGAGCAGATTGCGCCAGGAGGCCTGCCCCGTCGTCATGCGCCGCGGGTCGTCCCAGTCCAATTTGGGGTAGAGAAAGCCCATGGTCGTGGAAATCGTGATCATGCCGTAGCCGATGATCACCAGGCAAAGCCCCGCATACGGAATCCAAAGCCCGTTGAAGCGCATGACGAACCAGGCGGCGATGAGCATGAGCAGGCTGAGCAGCGCGTTGGGCAGGGCGAGGCCGAGGACCTTGCTGCGGAAGACGGTGTGCGGATCGACGGGCGCCGCTTTGAGGAGATAGAAGGAACGCCCTTCGATGGAGAGCGCAGTCAGCGCCGCCCGCTGGAAGGTCACCCAGCCGGCGTAGAGGATGACGCCGGAGATGAGGATCCCCGGGCTGAAGAAGAGATCGATGAAGGAGCCGGTCTGCGGGCTGTTGGCCAGTACGCCGTCGTCGCTGCCCGGCCGCAGCAGCAGAAAACCGAAGAAGCCGGCGAAGATGACGCCGCTGACCAGTCCGGCCAGTTGGCGCGCATCGCGCAGGCGCAGGAACCAATCCTTGGTGGCGATGCCCGCCTCCGTGGAGCTGCTGCCGAAGATACCCGCCTCTTCCGTATAGCCGCCGCGCGTGATGCCCGAGGCCTGCATGCGCAGCCAGCCGTTGAGGTAAAGGCGGTTGGCGAGGAGGATGGTAGCGAAGAAGAAGCCGGCGGTGAGCAGGAAGTAGAGGGCGAGATTCCCCAGGGCGGCGACGATGCGCCCCTGCGCCAGGTCGACCAGCCCCTGCCCCGCCCACATCGTGGGCAGGGGAATGCTCTCGATGCTCTCCATCATTTCGCCGAGGGCGGCGACCGTGCCCGGATCCAGCCCTTCGTCGCCGCCGGCCAGGAAACGAGGCAGCTGGAAGAGGATGGCCATGATCACGCCGAGGAGGATGCTGGCCGCGCCCAGGTATTCGGAGACGCGCTGCGCGGGCAGGATGCGCACAATAAGCATGGCCAGGATCGCGCCCGCGGAGAGGCCGAACAAGGGGGCCAGCAGCAGGGCGGTCGTGCCGGCGACGTAAAAGCCGGGACCCAGGCCCGTGGAGAAGCCGAAAGCGATCAGGGCGGGAATGGTGAGGATGAGCGTGATAATAATCGTGCTCGGCAGGCGGCTGACCAGCTTGGCCGTCATCACCGCCTCGGTGCGGATGGGGGCGGAGAAGAGCAGCTCCATGTCGTTGGTCAGATAGAGGGCGCGGATGGCCTGGTTGACGCCGGTGAAGAGCGTGACCACGAGCACCATGGTCAGCAATAGGCCGGGCAGCGTGCCCAGGCGAACCGTGAAGGGCAGCGCGGGGCTGCTGATCAGCTCCCCGGCGCCCAGACCGGCGAACAGGCTGATGAAGATACCCAGGCCGGCGAAAAGCAGCAGGGTGATCGAACGCACCAGACGGGAGCGGCGCGAATCCCCGCGCCGGTCGATCGTCCAGTATAGTTTGACCAGCAGGGCGCTGTCCCTAAACATCGCTCAGTTCCTTGACCATGTCGTCGACATCGCTGCCGCCGGTGAGCTGCAAGAAGACATCTTCCAGGCTCTGGTCCTGGCCGGGCAGCTTGGTCAGCTGCTGCACGGGGGCGTCGGCGATGATACGGCCATCATTGATGATCAGCACGCGATCGCACATATTCTCGGCGATCTCCAGGATGTGCGTGGAGAAGAAGATGGCGCTGCCCGCGTCCCGCTCCTGGTTGAGGATGTCCTTGATCAGGCGCGCGGAGCGCGGATCGAGGCCCACGGTCGGCTCATCCATGAAGATGACGCTGGGAGCGTGGATCAGGCCGCCGATGACGGCCACCTTCTGCTGCATGCCGTGGCTGAACCCTTCCAGGTAATCGCCCGCGCGGTCAGTCAGCCCGAAGAGATCGAGGTAGCGCTTGATGCGCTCCTCGGCGACCTCGCCGGGCACGTGATAGAGCTGGGCCATGAAGCGCAGGAACTCGACCGCCTTCAATTTACCGTACAGGTTGGGCGTGTCCGGGATGTAGGCGATGACCTGTTTGGCCACGATCGGCTCTTGCTGGATGTCGTGCCCGGCGATGAGCGCCGTGCCCTCGTCGGGGGGCAGCAGGCCGGTAAGCATCTTCAACGTCGTCGTTTTGCCGGCGCCATTGGGCCCCAGAAAGCCGACGATTTCGCCGGCGCCAATGTTGAAAGTGGCGCCTTCAACGGCCGTCTTCTCGCCATAATGTTTGCTCAAATGGTTTGCTTCAATGAGATAGCCCATGGGGTGTCCTATGCTATAGCTCAGGGGTCAAGTGAGGGCAAAGCGGCCGAGCGGCCATCATCCCCCATGCCCAATTTCCGTTCCCAATTTACCAATGCCCTCAGTCCATGAGGAACACGAGGAACGTCCCTTCCCCATTCCGGCGGCGGCCGGCGATGATCAGGCCGGAAAGCGCTTCGCCGTCGCCGATGTTGTAGACGCAGAGATCGCTGACTGTGGGATCGTCGTAAGCGGCTGCGAGGGCGGCCCGCCCCTGCTCCGCTTCCTCAATGTTGTTAAGGATCATGTCCACCTGCATCTGCGTGTCCATATCATCAATGGCGCGCAGCTCGGCGAGGATGTCGGGCGCGGTGTCTCGCGGCCGGCAGTAGCTCTCTTTCCAGGGGGCGAGCCACGTTTGCGCCCCCCATTCCTGCCATTTATCGCCGACAAAATAACGATACTGCTCCCCGGCGACCTGCTCCAAAAGATCGGCCGTTTTCACTTTCTTCAGGAAAACGGCGCTGCCAAACCCTTCCCGGCTGGGCTCGCCATAGACCGCTTCCAGGTCAAGGATGTATGTGGGTTTCGTTGAATCAGTCATCGTGATTGCGATTTGTGGATTGCGGATTGCGGATCAAACCGCGCACCTGGGTTCGATAGGGAATGTGCAGCGGCGCACGCCGCCTATTGTAGCACTCATGATTCCTCAAGGACAGTATGGCGGCCGCTACGCCTTCCGGGCCACAGCGACAAGCCGCACGGCCTCGGTATCATAGGGTCGGCCGTCCAGTCCGCCATAAACTGCAACGTCTGCGAAGCCTGCCTGGCGCAGCATCAGCAGCAGCTCCGCGGCCGAATAGATCCAGTGGCCAAGGCTGTAATCGATGCGCTGTTCGGGCGTGATCACTGTCCAGCGAAGATCCATCCAGCTCCAATTCCTGGAGACAACCCGCTCCTCAATCAGGAGGATGTCCCCTTTTTCACGCCAGTTACGCGCCTGGAAAATGCCGGCCAGCACCTCCTTGCCCATAGTCTCAACCATCAGCGCGCCGCCACTACGTAGTGACTCAAAGAGATGGCGCAAAACGCGCGCGTTCTCGCCCGCTTCCTGGAAATAACCGAAGGTCGTATACAAGCTGAGGGCGATATCGTACTGTTCAGAGCGTAGAAAATCGCGCATATCAGCCTGTACAAACTCCACGTCCAACCCGTCCGCGGCTGCTCGTTCGCGCGCCTGGCGCAGGTAGACGGCCGTGCGGTCCACTCCTGTCACCTGCGAACCACGACGCGCTAGCTCCAGCGAATGGCGGCCCGGCCCGCAACCCAAATCAAGCACGGCAGTTCCCGCCTCCTTCTCCAACAGCATCAAAACGGCGTCTACCTCTGCGGCCGTGCCTTCCCAGCGGGCCTCGTCAAACATGAACGGAGCCATCAATTCCCAAAACGCATCATCCTCAAACCAATCTTTCATGATTCACCTTTTCCAACTGTTATACCATGCCCGCTAGATTAGTCACGACCAGGAACAGTTATGCGAAAACTGCCCGTTTTGCAGGTACTGATCTATAATAGGAAATAGAGTAGAGTCTTGCGGCCGCAAGGCAGCCTACATGACCGCCGCCAATGGGAGCGGCTCACAATCCCCCGAACGGCTGTAAGGCCGCTCACAAGCATACAAAAAGGAGAACCTTGCTATGCCTATGACCGAATATGCCCCCGGCAGCGCTTTTCCCGGCGTGATCGGCCGCACCTTCGATGTCTCCGAGCCCGCCTGGCCTGAACCGCTGCGGGCCAAGGAAGGGGCGCCCAATGTGTTGTTCATCGTCCTTGACGACACCGGGTTCGCCCAATTGGGCTGCTACGGCAGCCCGATCAGCACGCCCAATATCGACGCCCTGGCCGAGAATGGGCTGCGCTACAACAACATGCACACCACGGCCCTCTGCTCGCCGACGCGATCCTGTATCCTCACCGGGCGCAATCACCATTCCAACGCCATGGCCTGTATCACGGAAGGGTCGACCGGCTACCCGGGCGCCAACGGTTACATCCCCCACGAAAACGGCTTCCTCTCGGAGATCCTGTTACAACAAGGATACAACACCTATGCCGTCGGCAAATGGCACCTGACGCCCGCCGACCAGATTTCGGCCGCCGGCCCCTACGATCGCTGGCCGTTGGGGCGCGGATTTGAGCGCTATTACGGCTTTCTGGGCGGCGAGACACACCAATATTATCCGGAGCTGGTCTATGACAACCACCAGGTCGAGCCGCCGGCGACGCCGGAAGAGGGATATCATATCACGGAAGACCTGGTGGACAGGGCGATCGGCTTCATCGCCGACGCCAAGCAGGTCGCGCCGGACAAACCTTTCTTCATGTACTTCTGCCCGGGCGCGATGCACGCGCCGCACCACGTCACCAAGGAATGGTCGGATAAGTACAAGGGTCAGTTTGATGAAGGATGGGACGTCTACCGCGAGCGCGCCTTCGCCCGCCAGAAGGAGCTGGGCATCGTGCCCCAGGAAGCGCAGCTCTCACGACTGGACCCGGATGTGGCCCCGTGGGATTCGCTGCCGGACGACGAGAAAAAGCTCTACGCGCGCATGATGGAGGTCTTCGCCGGTTTCCTGGAACATACGGATCACCATATCGGCCGTTTGCTCGATTTCCTGAAGCAGCTGGACGAGTTCGAGAACACGTTGATCATGCTCATCTCTGACAACGGAGCCAGCTCCGAGGGCGGGCCGCAGGGCTCGGTCAACGAGAATCTCTTCTTCAACAATGTGCCCGAATCGCTGGAGGAAAACCTGGCCGCGCTGGACAGACTAGGCGGGCCGGACACTTTCAACCATTACGCCTGGGGCTGGACGTGGGCCGGCAACACCCCCTTCCGCCGCTGGAAGCGGGAAACGTACCGCGGCGGCATCAGCGACCCCTTCCTCGTGCATTGGCCGGCCAAGGTGCAGGCCAAGGGCGAGGTGCGCACGCAGTACACACACGCCATCGACATGGTGCCCACCGTGCTCGACCTGCTGGGCATCGAACCACCGCAGACGATCCAGGGCGTGACCCAGTCGCCGATTGAGGGCGTGAGTTTCGCGCATTCGCTGGAGGATAGAAAGGCGCAAAGCAAGCGCCATACGCAGTATTTCGAAATGATGGGCCACCGCTCCATCTACCAGGACGGCTGGCGCGCCGTCTGCCCCTGGCCGGGACCTTCGTTCACGGAGGCGGGCGCTTTCTTCGGCGAGCCGATCCCCTTCGACAAGTTGACGGAGCTGGACGCCACGGGGTGGGAGCTGTATCACATCGCCGAGGATTTCGCGGAAAATCACAATCTGGCAGAGGGCGAAGTGAGCGAGAAGGTGCGCGCCAAACTGATCGAGATGATCGGCACCTGGTACGTGGAAGCGGGCAAGTACAACGTGATGCCCGTGGACGGCCGGGGCACGCTGCGCTTCGCCGATGAACGGCCGCAGATCGCCGTGGACAGCGACACTTACACCTACTATCGCGGCACGCAGTCGGTGCCCTATAATGCCGGGCCGCTGCTGCTCAACCGCCCGCACAGCATCATCGCCGGTGTGCAGGTGCCGGAAGGGGGCGCCGACGGCGTACTCGTTTCTTTTGGCGGCGTTGACGGCGGCTACGTCCTCTATGTACAGGACGGCAAGCTCAACTACGTGCAGAACTACGTTTCCCGCGAATACCTGCAGGTCACGTCAGATGTAAGCGTCCCCGCCGGGAAGCACGCCCTGCGCTTTGAGTTTGAAGTAACGGGAGAGCCGGACATCAGCAAGGGCATCGGCACACCGGGGACCGGGAAGCTGTTTATCGATGACGAGCAGGTGGGTGAAGCGTCGTTTGCACAGACGACGCCGCTCAGCCTGGGCCTCACGGGCGGCCTCACCGTCGGCGCCGATCCCGGTTCGCCCGTCTGTCCCTTCTATCAAGGGCCGTTCGCCTATGAAGGGGAGATAATGAAGGTCGTCTTCAATGTCGGCGGCGAAGCGGTCGTGGACGCGGAAGCGAAGCTGCGCATGATCCTGGCGCGGCAGTAAGGCACGCCGGGACGACAGATACACCTTCCCCGGAAGCGAACTGCTTCCGGGGAAGCCGGCGCGCATCCGCAGGGAGGCAGCAACCCCATGCGTTGGGCGCGAGAGGGCTGGCGTAGAAACCGCAGCCTTTCCCCTTGCGGCGGGGGCGCAGCCGCTGGAAACGCGCCACGCAAGGATCCTTGAGGCGTAACAAATGCAGAGCCCGGTTCGCTCAGGTGTCATACAATTGCGGTCCGGCGGTTTGCCGGTAAGACACGGCCGTTCCTGGTGAGCAGATGAGCGAAGCGATCATTGTTGTCGAAGATATCCACAAATCCTACCTGATGGGCAAAGAGGCGGTGCCCGCCCTGCGCGGCGTCAGCCTGGAGATTTTCCCCGGTGATTTCGTCTGCCTCATGGGGCCCAGCGGTTCGGGGAAGACGACGCTGCTGAACATCATCGGCGGGCTGGACGAAGCGGGGCGCGGCCACGTCGTCGTCGACGGCGAAAACCTCGTCTCCCTCTCCGAAAACAAGCTGGCCGATCTGCGCCTGCGCAAGATGGGCTTCATCTTCCAGAACTACAACCTGCTGGCCAACTTCACCGCCCAGGAAAACGTGGAGGCGCCCATGGTGCTGGCCAAGATGGGCAAGAAAGAGCGCCAGGCGCGGGCGGCGGCGCTGCTGGACAAAGTAGGACTCGGCGACCGCAAGCATCATTATCCCAGCGAGCTTTCCGGCGGCCAGCAGCAGCGCGTGGCTGTCGCCCGCGCCCTGGCCAACGACCCGCCCATCCTTATCGCCGACGAGATGACGGGCGACCTCGATTCGGAAACGGGCTTCGCGATCATGGAGCTGGTGAAGAGCCTCAACGAGGAAGGCATGACCATCGCCTACGTCACCCACGACCCGCGCATGGCCGAGTTTGCCGGGCGCGTGATCGAACTGCGAGACGGCAAGATTTTGAACAGTCAATGATCAATTGATCAATGGGTCGTTGGCAATTAGCATGATCCTGAAATACGTTCTCACCTCTTTCGGCCGGCGCAAGGTGCGCACCCTGCTCATGATCCTGTCTCTGATCGTGAGCACGGGCCTGATCGTGACCATGAGCGCCACGGTGGAGACGATCCGCCGCTCGAACATCGACCTGATCGCCAGCGAGACGGGGCGCTTCGACCTAGCGGTGAGCAAGAAGGACACGAGCGCCGAACCCTTTCTGCCCATCGCGGAAGTGGCGCCGCGCATCCTGGCCGCCGACGCGCGGATCACGGCCGTTTACCCGCGCCTGGAAGCCGCGGTCGAACTGTCGGCCGGGGATCGCCGGCTGCCGGCCAAGCTCATCGCCCTCGACCAGGCCACGGACGATGTGGGCCTGATTGACGTCATCGAGGGGGAGTACGCGCTCGGCGCTGGGGAGGCGGCCCTCCTCGAAGAAGCGGCGCGCGCCTTGGATGTGGCCGCCGGCGACAGCGTGCAGGTCGCCTACAGCTACCCCGTGCCCCGCGAGGAGGGCAAAGCGGACGCGGCGGGGGCGAGCAGCCGGCGCACAACGCGCCCCTTCCTCATCAAAGCGATCGTCCATGAAAACGGGCTGGCGGCCGATTTTCAGAACGGCGTCATCGTCGATCTGGGCGACGCCCAGGAATGGCTCGGCCTGCCCGGGGACGCCTCCACACTGATCGCCACCGTTGATCCCATCCTTTACGACAGCAGCAACGCGGAAGCGGCGGCCCTCGCCGTGCGCGCCGTGGGCCAGAACGTCTACCGCGCCCTGGGCGACGAGTACGCCTACAGCATGAGCAAGGCGCAGGCGTTGAGCGGCGCGGCGCAAGCTTTCCTGGCCGTGCAGGCGCTGATCAACACCTACGGCCTTATCTCCCTGGGCGTGGTCGGCCTGCTCATCTACACGCTCATGCTCACCAACGTGCAGGAGCAGCGGCGCGACATGGCCATCTTGCGCATCCTCGGCTCCCAGCGCGGCTACCTCTTCGCCATGGTCATCGTCGAGGTGCTCGTCATCGGCCTCATCGGCGTGGGTCTGGGCATCGTGCTCGGCCAGCTGATCACCGCCACTATCGCCGTGCCCCTGATCCAGAACCAGTTCACGGCGCAGGGCATCGCCGCGCCGCTGGTGCCCCAGGTCAGCGCCTCGGCCATCCTGCCCCCGGCGGCGGCGGCCTTCTTCGTCCTCCTCGTGGCCAGCATCAAGCCGGCGCGCGAGGCGGCGAACACGAAAGTGATGCACGCCATTAACCCGGGCGCGGCGGACAATATCCAGCTCGACGATCTGGCGGCGCTGCGCGAGCGCAACCCCAACCTGCGCATGTTCCTCGGCGGGCTGGCGCTGATGCTCATTTTCACCCTTATTGCCAGCTTTGAGGCGCTGGAAGCCTTTGGCGGGCCGGCCGTGCAGGTCACCATCTTCCTGCTCGCTCTGGGGCTGCTCGTCCTCGGGCTGGGCCTTATGTTCTTCATCGCCACCGTGCCCCTGGAACGGCTGGTGATGGGCGTGATCGGGCTGATTTCGCCGCGGCTGACCTATTTCGCCGGCCGCAACGTGACGCGCGGGCAGACGCGCAACACGCTCATCTCCATGCTCGTCCTTTTCAGCGGCGTGCTGCCCAGTTTCCTGGCCACGCAGATCGCCCTGGAAAACGCGAACGCGGAAAACAGCATCCGCCAAAATATCGGCGCGCCGCTGACGATCGACGTCGCCTTCTGGAACCGCGCGCCGGACGCGCCTGACGACGGCCTCTTCCCGCCCTCCTTCATGGACGACGAGCTGGCCGCGGTGCCCGGCGTTGGGCAGCTGGCCGCGCTCAGCTATAGGTATGAAACGCGCATCAGTGATGAGATCGGCTTCAAGGGCGCGCCGGTGCGCGTGCAGGGCATTGCCGGGCCGTTAGAAGAGGTGATCTTCATGGATAGGGTCGAATTCGTCGCCGGGGACGCGGGGGAGGCGTTTGCCGCGGTGCGCGCGGACGCGGGGGCGGTGATTATCAGCGATGGGCTGGCCCAACATCTGGCCGTGCCCCTCGGCGGCACGGTCAAGCTGCAGGGGGAAGGGCTGGACCACGTGCTGGAAGCGCGCGTGGCCGGCATCGCGCGGCGCATTCCCGGCGTGGGCGGCATCGGGCGCAGCCGCATTGAGGCGCAGAACAACAGCACCGTGCTCCTCTCCCATGAAGCGTTTCGCCGCCTGCGCACGGAACCGGCGCTGCCCCTGCCCGCCGAAGATGCCGCCGATCTGGAAACGATCAAGGCGACCCTGTCCGCGGGCGCGGACGCGGACGCGGTCTCGCGGCAGATCATTGACGACTACCGTGAAACCTACGATTTTTGGCTGCGCCTGCTGGCCATTCAGCTGGAACAGAACGAGGCCAACCAGGCAGGCCAGCAGATCTTCCTGCTGGCGCTGACGGCGATCTCCTTCACCACAGCCGTTTTCGGCGTCTTCGCCGTCATCTACGTCACGGTCTATTCGCGGCGCATCGAGATCGGCATGCTCAAGGCGATGGGCATGAAGCGACGCGAGCTGACGGGCATGCTCGTCATCGAGGCGATCGTCATGACCCTTGGCGCGGCCCTGGCAGGGATCACGGCCGGGGCGGCGATGGGCTATGTCACCTTCTACGGCGAACGGCTGCTGGCCCAGGAACATGTCAATTTCGCCGTGGACACGACCGTGATCCCCTTCATCGTGATCATGGTCGTGCTGGCCAGCATCCTCGGCGCCGCTTTCTCCTCGCGGCGCATCGTGACGAAGAGGGCGGTGGAGATTTTGCGTATGTAGCGGGGGGCGGGGAGCGGGGGGCGGGGAGCGGGGGGCGGGCGAGCGGGAGCGGCGGAGCGAGGGGCAGAATGACAACTGCTGTCTGCCCACTCGCTCACTGCTTGTGGGACCTGATTACTGTTGACCTCCTCCGCTCGCGAGAGCCACCGGTAGGAACTGGAACACCGAACGCGGTTTTTCCGGCTCCTGGGGCGGGAGCTTGCCGGTGAGCAGTTCGAAGCCGTTGGAGACGCCGTTTAGCGCCGCGAGGCCGTTGGCGGCCAGAACGCTGCTGCCTGCGCCGGTGGTGTAACGGTTGGTGATGAAGTCGGTGACATCATCGCCGGTGATGTCGCCGACGGCGAAGCTGTTGGCCTCGCCCACGCCGTGATCGAGGGCGATCGTCTCCTTGGTGAAGCCGCCCTTGCCGTCGCCGTAGTAGAGGTAGAGGCCGTTGAAGGTATTCCAGCCGCCGACGTGGATGTCGAGATGGCCGTCACCGTCGATATCGGCCACGCCGGCGTGTGACGCCCAGCCGGGGTAGAGCAGGGTGTCTATTTCCGACTGCTCCCACCAGGCCTCGTCGTACTGGTCATCGTAGCCGCCGTAGTAGAGCAGCAGCTTGAGTGGTCCGGGACGGCCAGATCGTACCCCACACGGCGACCTGATCGATGTATCCGTCGTGATCGAAGTCACCGGCGGACGGGGCGTAGCCGGCGCTGATCGCCGTGCCCTCGCAGCAAGGGTACGTGCCGACAACTTCCGAGTAAGTTTCCCGCCACTGGCTGAGGCGATCCCCGGGATTGATGAAGGCGCGGAAGTAGGAACCGTCGGCGCCGATGAGATCGAGCAGGCCGTCGCCGTCAACATCGGCGGCATTAAAGCCGCGCGGCAGGCGCATCGTCGTATCGGCTGGTTCGACCGGCTGCCCGCTCACAAACGTGCCGTCACCCGCGCCGTAAAAGGTCTTTATGGGTCCAAAGTCAACGCCGTCAAAGATGTCCGGGAAGCCGTCGCCGTCAAAGTCGGCGACCAGCACCTGCAAGCTGTATGTGCCGTCGATTTGCCGCACGGTCCAGGGCTCCGCGCTGCCGCTGCTGTTTCTGAGGGCAATGTGCAGGCCTAGACCGCGCAGACCGGCGACGAGGTCAACGTCCCCGTCATCGTCCAGGTCGGCGGCGGCGATATCGTGGATCTGGGCCGGGAAGGAGACTTCATCCACCTTCACCATCGTCGAGGAACCGCGGTCAAAGCGCCAGATTTCCAGGGCCGGGGTGTCGCGATTGCCGGCCAGCAGCTGCAGGACGCCGTCGCCGGTCAGGTCGGCCAGACGCATGGCCGTGTAGCGGCTGCCCTCCCCGTAGGTGACGGCTTCATAAGGTGGTACGCACCGGCGGAGGCGCGTACTGCCCAAAGGGGCCGGGCTGCTCCTCCGGCGTCATCCAGCCGCCCTTGTTCTCTTCTTTCTTCGCCCAGAAGTCCAGGGTGCCGTCCGGTCTAAGGCCCATGCTCTGGAATAGGCCGGTGCTGATGCGCTGGTAGGGGCCGGGCACGTCCACGGTCTGGCCGTACTGGTTCTTGCCCCAGCAGCGCACGCTGAGAATCCTCGCGCAGCCCGCAGCTGTTGAACCAGCCGACAGTGACCTGGATGAAGGGACCTTCCTGGTCGACGGCCTGGCCGTGATGGTTGGCGCCCCAGCATTTGATATCCCCTTCGACGGTCAAGCCGCAGCTGTGGAAGAAGCCGCTGTCGATCTGCGTGAATGTGCCCAGGCGGCTGCTGGCCTGGCCATAGCTGTTGCGTCCCCAACAGCGCACTTCGCCGTAGTGGCTCAGCCCGCACGTGTGCTGCATGCCGGCGCTGATTTGCGCAAAGCCGCTGTCGATAGTGGGCGGCGCCTGGCCGGCTGAGTTATCGCCCCAGCAGGTGACACCGCTAGAGGCGTCGGTACCGCAGGCGTGCAGGTAGCTGCTGCTAAACTGGACAAAGGGCCCGGGATGGTCGAGCGTTGTGTAAAGGTCACGCCCCCAACAGGATACACTACCGTCCGGGCGCAGGCCGCAGTTGGCGTAGACGCCGGCCTCGATCTGGGTAAAGGGATCGTACAGCTCCTGGCTGTCAGCCTGACCAAACTCGTTCTCGCCCCAACAGCGAATGGTTCCGCCGGCTGCCAGAGCACAGACGTGATCATCGCCGGCGCTGATGGCCGTGAACTCACCGTATTGGTCATCGAAGCTTGTCCCTGCCTGCGTACCCCAACAGTCAACATGGTCCGGCGTCAGGCCGCAGGTGTGCGCGCCGCCGGCGCTCAGCGCCGTAAACGGGCCGTTGGGGACGTCTTCGGATTTTGGATTATGGTCGCCCCAACATTCGAAATTGCCGTCGGCGAGCAAGCCACAGCTGTGCAGCCTGCCGGCCGTAATCTGCACGAAAGGGCCCGCCCGCTGCCCTGCCTGCTTATGCGTGTTGCGACCCCAACACTCGGCGCCGCCGCCGGCCTTGAGGCCGCAGTTATGGTAGCCGCCGCTGGCCAGGGCGATAAAGGGGCCTTCTCTGGAATCGGTCTCGCCATACTCGCCGGCGCCCCAGCAGTCGACCCTGCCGTTCGCTCGCAGGCCGCAAGTGTGGAAAAGGCCGGCGGTCACGGCCGTGAATGTGCCCTCGGGGGGCGTGCCCTGCGACCAATAGTCGTCTCCCCAACAGGCGATGGTGCCGTCCGCTTTCAGTCCGCAGGCGTGCGTCCCGCCGGCGGCGATCTGCGTGAAGGGGCCGGGCTGGTCTCTAACCGTTTCGAAGTCGTTCACGCCCCAGCAGTGCACAGAGCCATCAGGCTTGAGGCCGCAGGTGTAGTGCTCGCTCGCGCTGACCTGCGTGTAGGGGCCGCTGGTATCGGCCGCCAGCGGCCAGAACTCGCCGTTGCCCCAGTCATCACCCTGGCAGTCGACCGCGCCGTCAGGTAGGAGGGCGCAGTTGTGGGCCGGGCCCATGCTAATCAGCCCGTCGGCTGGGCTGGTCATGAATTGGCCAGGATGACTCTCAACTAGAGTAGGGCGTGAGGCGTCGCCGGGCAGAGGTGGCGGAATGATGCCGTCCTGCGCCTCTGCTGAGCGCTGAGCATCCCGCGCCGCAGACGGGTTACTCTGCAGCGCGCTGCCATTGAACAACATAAGGCTGGGATCGCCATAGAGGTTGTAGGCCAGACCGTTGCTGTCGTAGCCGTATGCGTCTACTTTGACCTGGGCCAGGGCTTGGCCGGCCGGTTCGCCGGCGACAAGAAGTTGGAGATAGTTGTAGAAAAGGCTCATATTGCCGGTGCCTGTTCCGGGAGATCCCCCCGGGAAACCATACGTGTCGCGCGAGCCGGCGACGGTAGTGACGGCACCCTTCCGCAGGAGACTGAAGCCCATGTTATTGATGTTCTCGGGCGTGCCCGTCTGGCACCCTATCTGCATGACCATGGCCGGTTTGCCGTCGTCCAGCAAGCTTGCCTCGCTGCTGTGGAAAATGTTACCCAGACCGGATAGCCCGTCGCCGTATTCTTCGTAGATGGCCTGAAGCACGGGGGAGCCGTGGCCGTAGAAAGCGACAACGCCGAACGGCTCCGCGGCCCAACGGGCGCGCACGGCGCCGTCAACCAACTCCTCTTCACTGCGGTAAATCGAGTTGGACAGGGCGCCGTGCCAGTAGAGGCGGTGCACGTCAAACCCCTTATCCAACAGATATTCATCGCGCATAAACTCGGCCAGTCTCGCGCCATCGTCGGTTGTGCCGAGGAAGGCCATGGCCAGCAGCGCCGAACGGCGCCAACTCAGATTGCCTTCCTTTTCGTAGTCTATTGTCTTCTTAATGACATCAGCAATTGTTGTCCGCCAATCACCATGCTCGTAGTAAAGCGGGATGCGGCCGACAAATACCTCCGGCTCCCAATCGGGGAAGCTGCCGCCCTGATTCTTGAGGTCGGAGAAGTAGTAGTCGGTAGGCGGAGAATGCTCAAACATTTTCATCGGCATATCGCCTATCTTGTCCGGCAGCCCATTCTTTTGCGCGAGCGGATCGCGCGGGTCGGGATCGCCGATGAGCAGCACGTAGAGGATATTGTCGCTTTCGTAATGGTCCTGGAGCCATTTACGCACTTTCTCGGCGCGCGTGTTGGGCGCTTCGCCGGTCAGGGGACCATATTCGTCCTCGGTGACGAGCTGGACATCGTAACCCATCATTCCCTTGTGGATGATCAGCCGGCTGATCATGAAATTGCTGGCGACCTCGTTTGTGGTAATAATCGCGTAGCCGGGCTTGGCGGCGGCGGCGGCGGCCTGGTCGGGCACGACGGCCGTATACCAGTCGCGCGCCTGCCGCCCGTTGTGCAGCGCTGCCGCCGCGTGCTCGTCCAGCAGCGTGTTTTGCAGCGCGACCAGGTCGCCGGCGGCGAGCTGCGGCGCGTCAAAGCGCAGGGTGACGGTCACGTCGCCGCTCAGGCGCAAACGGCCGTCCTGGGGGTTATAGCTGAAGGGCCGGTACTGAAAGGTAATCAGGCGCCATTTGCGCATGTGCGCCCGCTTGACAATCTCCACCGGCGCGGCGGGGAAGAAGGCATCACGGCCGTAAACGGCGCTGTTCTTACCGTCAACGATCAGGGCCGCGTTGCGGCCCCAATCGACGGCCGCACCGTCCGCGCCATCCTGAACAAAGCGCAGCGGGCCGGCGGCCGGCACCGTGAATCGGCCGGGCAGTTCCCGCTGCTCGGCGGCGTCGACAACCAGGGAGACGCTTTCCAGGGGCACCAGCGGCGGCACGGCCACGGTATAGTTGACGGCCGGCAGCAGCGGGTCGCCGGGCAGCGCCGCGGCGGCCGGGCTCTCCAATTCGATGGTGGTCAGGCCCGACTCGTCCGTGTGCAGGGCATACGCCGGGGTTTCAAAGGTAAAAGTGAGGCTGGTGGGCATGGCCCGCAGCCGCCCCTCCACCTCCGCTGCCTCGCTGCCCGCGCCGGCGGGCGGTAAACAGAAAATGGCCGCCAGCATGAGCAAAACGGCCGTAACAACCAGACGCCAGGGGCGGCCTTGAGACCGCCAAGGATACGACAACATGTCACTATCTCCTGGGCGTAGGTATGGTTTTGCGTATGTGCGGCGGGGATGCTGTGGTGAACGCGCTCCCCTACCTGCGCTCCCAAAACGGCCGCGAAGCCGACCGGTACGTCATTATAACATAGAATGAGACCCCATTGATAGGGGCGGTGGCCATGGCCGCCGCCCGCAGCAGGAAATCGCGCCGGCTGACCCGTGCGCTCTGTGGTTCGCCTACCCATTCCATCTTTTCGACGCGGGCCATCCTTGCTCCTTGGTTGGTTGACAGTAGCGTGTAAACGGTAGACAGTAGGTGAAGAATGGGCAGAGAACGGTGGGCTCACTCTACGCAATGAGGACGATAGAACGATGAAATCGCTTGGACAATTCAAGGGGCCGGCTCTAGCAGCGGCGTTTTTGCTGCTGCTGCTGAGCGGCTGCGAGCGGATGGGGCCGGGCCCGCAAGCGGCGGGAACAGGGACGCCGCAGGCGGCGATGGAGGCGGCGGAAAGCGCGCCGCCGGCGACGGCCGTCCCGCGGCGCGGAACGACGATTTTGGCCGAGGGGCAGCTCGTGGCCCAGAACCCGCAGCTTTCGCTCAGCTTCGCCACGAACGGCCGTTTGCTGGAGCTGCACGTGGCGGCGGGCGAGCGCGTCGCCGCGGGGGACCTGATCGCCACCCTGGATGACGAGGCGCTGCAAGAGGCGCTGGCCAACGGCCGTCTGGGGGTGCGCCAGGCGGAGAACAGCCTCGCCCAGGCGGGGCTGGCGCTGCAAGAACTGCGCGACTGGCAGGCGGACGAAACGGCCGTGGCCCAGGCGCGCGCTTCGCTGGCGGCGGCGGAAGCGGGCCTGGAAAACGCGCAGAGCCAGGATTCGGCCGCCGGCTACAGCGTCACCGCGGCCAAGGTGCAGCTGGAACAGGCGCAGCAGGCGCTGGTCGATGCCCAGGAAGCGTATGAGACCGCTTTCGATCCCGGCCGTGATTGGGAGCAGTTCATCGACGATCCCTCCTGCCGCACGGGCGAGCAGTTTCCCAACTGCACCGGCCCGCCCTACAGCGACGTAATCAAGAACGAGCGCGAGGCGGCGCAAAGATTCGTGCCCAACGCCGAGGATCAGCTGCGCGTCGCCCAGGCCAACTACAACCTCGCCCTGGCCGGCCTGAACGACGACAGCGCCGTCAGCGCCGAGGCGAATATCGCCGCCGCGCGGCAGGCGCTCGACCAGGCGCTGCGCGGCCCGAAAGAGGCGGAAATCGCCGCTGCCCGGCTGCAAGAGGAGCAGGCCCAATTGGCCCTGGAGCAGGCGCAGATCAGCCTGGCCAACGCCGAGAAAGCGCTGGCGGATGCGCGGCTGACGGCGCCTTGGGCGGGCACGATCCTCAGCGTGGACAGCGCGCCGGGCAGCCTCATCGGCGCGGGCACGCCCGTCGTCACCCTGCTGGACACGGAGAATGTGCGCCTGCACACGAGCAATCTCAGCGAGCGCGACCTGGCGCAGATCGCGCCCGGCCGGCCGGCGGTGATCACGCTGAAGAGCTATCCAGGTACGCCGCTGGAGGGCCGTGTGCTGCGCGTGGCGCCCGTAGCCGAAGGCACGATCGGCGACGCGGCCACGTTCACGGTGATCATTGAGCTTGGGGAGACGGCTTTAGAGCTGCTGCCGGGGATGACGGGCCGCGTAGAGATCACGGGCGCTTCTTAGGCGCCGCCGGCGATACACGGCCGTCGGCCGCCCGCGCCCTGAAAACAATATCCTAGATCGGCTGAAACGGATGCCCCCTGAAGGGGATGCCCCCTAAAGCAGTGCTCACTGCTGACTGCTGCTGCGCACCCACCCTATCTGATCATTCACGCGGATCTGGCGCCACGTCTGCAGCACCTGCCCCTGTTCGTCGGTCAGGGTGACAACGGCCGTGCCCTCTTCCAACCAGGCCAGGGATCGCGGTTCGCGCTGCGCGTTGTGGCCCACGCTCACGCGCATCCCCTCCGCCGGGCCGGCGGCGCCGCCGGCCTGCACCAGCACAAGCTGATCCGCGTCACCCAACAGCTGCAGCGGCTCCTGCGCCAGGGGATCCGGCTCAGCGGCGGGCGTGAGCTGCTGCGGCAGCTTCTGCGGCGGCCTTGCATAGGGCGATACGGCCGGCGCGACCGGTGGCGTGACCGGCGGCGTGACCGGCGGTGACGGCTGCTCCAAAGCGGCCGGCGCCGCCTTTGCCGGGGCGCTTTCCAGAAGCAGATCTCCGTCCCCGCTGCGCTTGCCCCTATCGAGCACACGGCGGCCCTCCCAGGCGCACTCGCGGCAGAAGAAACGGCCGATGGGGATGCCGCTGAGGGCCAGCAGGCGATCCGCAGGGCGGCGATGGACGCGCCCCAGGGCATCCGCCTGGCAGTTGGGGCAGCCGGCCCTTTGCGCCAGCGATTTATTGCGCAGCGCGCGCTGCCGGCCGGCAAAATAGAATGCGATGGCCAGAAGGAGCAGGGCCAGGGGCAGCGGGGCGCCGCTGGCCCACGCCGGCGCGGAGCCTGCGTCGTAGTTCAACCCGAGGATGGGGCTGGCCGGCTGGTCGACGCTGGGCATCAGCAGCCCCGGCAGCAGCGGATAACCGAGAATCAGGGAAGCGAGAAAAGCGAGCGCGGCGAGGGTGTAGAGAAGAAGGATCGTCCAATCTTTGGTCTTGGCCATACGTTTACTGCGGCAAACCGTGGGCGACGCGCGCATCGCGGCGCTCGCCTGCTAATGATAAATGTCGCCGGCGCATACTATAGCAAGAGGCGGCGACATTCCCAAATAGTTGGGGCTAGGTCCCGCCTGAAGCGGGATCGGGCGGGCCCTGTGTGGGCGTCTCTTTGCGGAACCTGCTGCGGATGCGGCGGCCGGCGAGGCTCTCCCTGCTTCCCGCCCGCCAAAGGGCGACAGCGAGAGCGCCAATCTCGGCGTCGCTGACATCGCGCAGCCGTTCAGCGCCCGCGCCGGCGGCGGCGACCAGAGCGGCGCGCACAACGGCGCCGATCTGCTCCAGGGTGCCCGCAAACGGACCGAAGAGCGTGACCACCAGGCGGCGGCTCGCGTCCTCCTCCGCGCCGGGGATGACGGCCCCCGCGGACGGACGGCGCGCGATCGCCGCCAGCCTGCCCGCCGCGTCCGCGGCACGCGGCGCGACCACGCCGTAGACCTGGGTGCCGCGATCGGCCGTCCAGCGCACCACCTGCGGCCCATATTCGCGTACCATCTCCTCACCGCGCTCGCTGGCGTAGGCGAGAATTTCGTCCCCATAGCGCTCGATGAACTTCTGAAGCGCGTAGCTGGAGACGCCGATTGCTATTTTCATCGGGAGTGACATAATGTTAGTATAGCATAGGACCCGCAGAAACCGAGTTTTTTGGAAAAACTCGCTTTCTCAACCAAGGAGGAAACGATGAAGGCACTGCTGCTTAGCGTTGTGCGCCACACGCGCAATTACGAGGCGATGGTCCGCTTCTACCAGGTCCGGCTGGGCATGGCCGTAACGCTTAGCTGGGAGGAGCCGGGTAATCGCGGCACGCTGCTGGCGCCGGGCGGCCGCGTCGAGAACGGCGTGATCGAGGTCATTGAACTCGGGCAGGAGGCCGTGCCCGGCGGCAAACCGTTGAACGTGGCCGTGAGCATTGAAGTGGAGGACGTCGATGGTTGGCACGATCGGCTGGCGGCGGCCGGCGTGCCCATCGCGCGCAAGTTAGAAGACGCGCCCTGGGGGCATCGCAGTTTCGGGGTAGACGACCCCGATGGCTTTCGTCTCTGGTTCTATGCCGATGTGCGCGCCTGAGCGGCCGTCCTAATTCCGCCTGGCCACGCTGATGTAGTAGAGCAGCTGCAAGAGCGAGGTGACGGCCGCGGCCAGGTAGGTCATCGCCGCCGCGCGCAGAACCGCCTGCGCGCCCGTTTTGTCCTCGGCGCTGACCAGCAGCCCCGCCTCGTCGAGCATGCGCAGCGCGCGCCGGCTGGCGTCCAGCTCGATGGGCAGGGTCAGAAAGGTGAAGATCACCAGCAGGCCGAAGAACAAGACGCCCAGCCAGACGAGGCCGGAAATGCTGAAGATCACGCCCAGCAGGATCGACAGATAGGAGAGGGTCGGGCTGTATTGAATCGCCGGCAGCAGGAAACCGCGCGCCTTGATCAGGCCGGAGCCGGTCTGGTACTGCTGCACGTGACCCAGCTCATGCGCCGAGACGGCCAGCGCCGATATCGTCCGCTTCCCGTATACGGACTCGGAGAGGCGCACGATGTTCTCCCGGGGATCGAAATGATCGGTCAGCGACCCGCGCGTCGGCTCCACGCGCACGGGGGCCAGCGAAGTACGCTGGAAGAGGACGTCCGTCGTCCCCTTGCCGGTCACGCCGGCCCCGTTGGGCGCCTTTGACCAGGTCCCGAAGGTGCTGCGCATATAGAATTGGACGCCCAGGGAAAGCAGGAGCGCGGGAACAAAGACACATAGGAGATAACTAGAATCTGCGCCGAAGAACATGGATTGAATCCCTCCACTTGCCTGTATCGATTAACTCAGTTCGCCGACAAGGCGCTAGCTCCAACCCGTGACGAGATCATGGGTCGTGAACATGTAATCATGGCTGGTGCGCCACTGGACGTAGAGTCCGGCGGCGGCCAGGGCCAGCCAGGCTGCCAGCCACCACCAAGAGTCGCCCAGGATGGGCGCGATCGCGCTGCCCGAGACCTGCAGTTGGTCCAGCGACACCCGCCCCAGCAGCAAGAGCGGCGCCAGGAGCAGCAGGCTGGCCCCGCCCAGGGCCGTTATGGCCATGACCAGCATGCGGTCCCACTGGAAGCGAAAGAGGGCCCAGACGACCAGAAGGGCGACGACGAGCACGGCGAGGGCGATGCCCAGGCCGGAGGCGAGGCCCAGCGCCTGCAGGATGCCGTTGGCCACGGCCGCGGCGAAGGCGCCGCTGACGAGCGCGATGCCCAGCGGGAACTTGAAATAGGCCACGACGGCGAAGATGGCGCCGGTGAGCAGCCCCACCAGAAGGCCGGTGGCCGAGCCGAGAAAGCCAAGCTGGAGGACGAAGTTGGTCAGCAGCGCGCCCAACCAGAACCCGGCGAAGAAGGCCCAGACCGGCAGGAAGACAAGAAAAGTGCGAATGCCCAGGAAACAGAAGGCGATGCCTAAAGCGAGGGCCAGAAGTGAGGCCAAGAGGATAGAGACCATAGAAACGCTCCTTTCTCAATGATCAGCGGCAGCGCGGCGAACCCGCCTGCCGGATATCGCGCTCTATGATTTCACAAAATTACGGCCGTGTCGAGTGCATTGTGCGCGTGTGAGTGTGGACCGCAGATTTCTTGGATTGCGCAGATGGCGTCTCTCGCGGTGGTGAAGGTTGGAGAGATGCCAACCTGGCGTCGTTTGGGGAAGGGATCGTGCGATGGGCAGGGCTGCTCGGCAGCCTGCCCACCGCTCCTTCTAAAATCTATCCCGCACTACCCTCGTCTTCAGACGGTTCAGCAGCCGGTGCTTCAATCGCCGCCGCCACATCATCCTCATGTACCGCGTTAACCCAGTTTTCCAGCTCACGCCCGGCAACATCGCGACCGCCCAGACCGAACGCCAGCGCTGATCCTCAGGGCGATGCCACCTAGGATAAGCCCAAAGGCGAGATTGATGATCGAGTCCGCCAGGCCCATCTGGCTCAATGCCATCGCGCCCGCCAGCACGATCACGGCGATGCGCGTGAACTGGGCTGCGAGCCATTTATGCGGCCAATTCGAAGCGTCTATCAGAGACACCAGCAAGCTGGCCAGCCACAAGCCTAGTCCAAAAATAGCCAAGCCGAGGACGATCTGCCAGGCGAAGGAGAGGAACTGGGTCAAGACCAACGTTAGGGCCGGCAGCCCCAGAATCGACGTAGCGCCTAACGCGGCCAGGATCATCACGCCCAGCAAGACAAGATAGCCAACAATAGTTGAAGGCGTCACGCTGCCCTCAGCCGGCTCTTTCGCCAGACCGAGTTTAACGAGGACTTTGTTGAAACCGGCCCCTTCTAATATATTGGCCACCAAGTCTCCCAGCAGCTTGCCGAAGATGTAAGCCACAAAAAGGATGATGATCGCGGCCAGGATCGCCGGGATTGCCACGAATACGCTCTCCAACATGGCGCTCAGCGGCTCCGTCAATGCCGTCATTTGCAGCGCCTGCAGGGCGACGATAGCCACCGGGATCAGGATAACAGCGAAGGTCAACAGTCCTAGAAGACCGGACAGGTTCTGCTCGCCCAGCATCTTGCCCAGGCCGATGCGGTCGCTGAACTCATCAGCGCCGAGGGCTACCAGGAAGCTGGTCACCACACGCCGGATGATCTTGGCGACAAACCAACCGATGATCAGGATCAGCCCCGCCACCAGGATATTGGGAATGAAGCTGAGGATCCCATCAAACATGGTGACAAGCGGCTCCACCAGGCTGTTCAAGCCCAGCGCCCCCAAAATGGGCGTTAAGAAGATCAACCACACCAACCAGTAGACCGCTTCTGAAAGGCTCTTGGACAAAGGTAGACTATCCGAACCGGTTTGTTCGCCGACGCGCTTGTCAGCGCCGGCGGCGTGTAGAGCTCGTCTGGTTAACCCGCGCAAAATCGAGGCGACGATCCAAGCAGCAACAGCCAGGGCGACGGCCGCAACCAGGCTGGGGATGAAGGCGAAAAACTGTTCCAACATGGCATTGAGCGGTTCCGTAATGACAGTTAAGCCCAAGACTTCAAAGAAGGCCAACAGGACTAAGATCATCAGCACGAAATATACCAGCTTGCCGATACCCTCCTCCACCTGCGGAATGTCTTCCTCTTCACCGGCCCAGTCGTCAGTTCTGCTATCCACATTGAAACGATGCAGAAGCGCAGTTATCATTTTGCCCAACCAGCGGGCGATTAGCCAACCGACAAACAAGACGAGCAGTGCGGCCACCAGTCTGAGAAGTAAAACTCCCAGTGTGGGAAACATATCAGTTATTGCAGTCGTATCCATATCCAATCTCCTTGTAATAAGCTAAGGGGCAGCCTATTGAGAGGCAGTATCAACAGCGCCCTGCTGCCCGGCAATGCGCCCGCGCAGACCATGAAAAACACTATAAAGAACCAGCCATTGTGCGCCAGACAATGCCTGATAATAGCTTATATCCTGTCCGGACCATTTCGTCAATCGCTATGCGCTCGATAGACGTTGTTCCGAAATCGGCCCATATAGAAGCAGAACACGGCCGCTGGCAACCTCTGCAAGAACCACGCCAAACCCGGCTTCAGTTGATCATTCAACAATTCACAATTCACCAGTAATCATTGACCTGGCCTTTCCCCCCAATGGACCGCCAACCTCCGCGTGCCGAAGCCTCTCCTGCGGAGCGACCTCTTCCGACAGGCCGCATCGAAGACCCAACGCCGGCCTCTGCGATTAGTCCCCTCCCGACCCGAAAAATATAGTTTTGAGCGCCTTACTAACCTTCGTAATTATGACCCACAAGAAGCATACGATGTCGTGGTGATAGATCGTACCCTGCACATGCTGGCACATGATACGCGCCTGAAACTCCCAAAGCGGCTAATTCAAGCAACACGAGCCGGAGGCTAAATTCTGATTGCCGACGAGAAATGAAATCTCCCAAGTATGAAAGAGACTCTCGAAAATGATGGCGATCATTGGACAATACTGAAACAGACGCGAGGCTTTCTTTCTGTCCGAAAAGAAGGCAGATCGTTTGTTTCGTGATGGGGAGATTGCCACCGCATAGCCCAGTCAATCATTTCGGATCACCATAATCCATTTGACGATCTGCCCAATTGGGAACACGCAATCAAACAGTATCCGCTTGCTCGCGAATTACTTTGCGAAATCTGGCAATCTGCACAATCTGTGGTTCAAACTCCCCGTACTCGCCCAATCCATCAGCACCGACCCCTGCGATCCTATTGCCGATCTTCCTAGCTGGTAGCTCGTCTCCGCTGTCCTGCCAACGACCGGCAAGGTCGCCCGGCTGCCGGCCGGCTAGTTGATCAGCGGCGGCGATCGTCTCGTCGATTTCTCGTGCACCGTGCGCGGTGCTCAAGAAGCCCGCCTCGCATTGGCTGGGAGCGAGGAAGACGCCCTCGTCGAGCATGGCCTGGAAATAACGGCCGGAGCGCTCCGTGTCGCCTTCCTCGGCCGTGTCATGGCCGGCGACTGGGGAACAAGCCTGTTTCATTTTTGGACAGAGGCCGAGCGTAGGGCAGCGTCAACCGGCTGCTTGTGCGCTGCTTTCTGAAAAGGGTTGCCGGCAAAGAGTATCGCGCCTGGGGCAAACGGGGAATGCTGTACCGGCTGGGGGAGAACGGGGGGCAGCAAAGCATGATTGTCGCCTTCGAATCATGAAACTGTCACGAGAAGAACATGACATTTGTCACTAATCAAGCTGGTATCGCTTTTGATACAATTCAACATATATTGAATTAATTTGCGCGATTCTTGTGGAGGAGCATTTCATGACCGACTATCTGTCATTTACATTGGATAAATTTACCTTCAAGGTTGCCACGGATCGCTACTACACACCCGCAGGCGTTTGGGCCAAGGCAGACGGCGACGAGGTTACCGTCGGCGTGTCTGATTTCTTCCAGCAGCGCAATGGAGATGTGGCTTTCGCCGAGGTGTGGGGAGAAGGATCGGCCGTTTCTGCCGGCGATGAATTCGCCAACATTGAGACAATCAAGGTTGACATCGAGCTGCCGTCTCCCGTCAGCGGCACCATTGTCTCCGTTAATGAAGCCCTGGAGTTGGAAGCGGAACTGATCAACCAGGACGCCTATGGCGCCGGCTGGATCGCCGTGATTGAGGCCGCCGATTGGCCGGCCGACCGGGCTAATCTCATGGCGCCCGAAGCTTATTCTGAACACATGAAGGTCCAGGCGCAGGAGGAAACTGACTAATGAGCGCAGCGAGAAAAGTCGTAATCGTCCCTTGCAGCGGCATCGGCAAGACATACGGCACGGTAAGCCGTGAGGCCGCCTATGAGGTAGTTGAAGATCTGCGTCCCGAAACTTCACAGCTGGTGGCGCTGTCCATGCTGGTTTTGGGCGATGAAAATGCGCGCGATGCCGTGGCAAACAGCCCGGCCATCACCATCGATGGCTGCAAGCTTGCCTGCGCGACTAAGATGGTGGAGGTGAGCGGCGGTCACGTTGCGCAAGATTTTGCCGTACTCGATGTTTACCGGCGCAACCGCGCGCTAAAGCCCAAGGGAATCGCCGAACTCAATGAAGGCGGGCAGCAGCTGGCCCACGCTCTGGCCGAGGAAGTCAGCGGCGCGATTGACGATCTTCAAGGAGAGGATGATGCCTAAACTACCCCAGAAAAAAGTTGGTATTGTCGCCTGTTCAGGCGAAGAGTTGGCCGAGGGCACCGTAACACGGCTGGCTGCTTTAAAAGTATTGGAGGAACTGCGACCTGACGACACCGTCACTATTTGCCTGCCGCTCTTCCTGGCTGGCGGCGAGGGGGATCGCGCCTTTGCCCGCTTCTATCCCACGATCGCCGTCGATGGCTGTGAACTGCAATGTGCTGCTCGGGCAACGGAGGAATATTCCAGCAAGCCGGCGGCAAGCGTGGTGGTGACCGGTGTGGTCAACCAATGCGGCATCGGCAAGGTGGCGGGGCTGCGCCGCTTGAATGAGGCGGGTCAGCAGGCGGTGGACGAAACGGCCGAGCAGGTTGCCGGTCTCGTCGATATCCTGCTGGGCAAGAAGTGGAGCCGTCGCGAAGGTCGCTTTGCAGAAGCGGCGTCCATCGATTTGCCTGTCGAGAGCGCCAAGGTCGCTTCCTGCGCCTGCGGTTCCGGCATTCCCGTGCAGACAGTGCAGCTGGGTGACGAATCGGTCACGCTCATCGCTCTGCCCGCGCTCTTTGCCCAGTTCCGGGAGGCGGGCAAACGGCCGTCAGCGGAGACGATCACGGAACTGCTTGAGCAGGTACGCATCTACAACCCCGTGCCGCCGGAAGCGGAGAGCGACTACCGCGAGATGCTGGCGCACGAATATGCCCTGCTTTGTGAAGCTGAGGGGGTGGCGGCATGAGCAAAACGGCCGTATACGACACCACCGTGCAATGGAAAGGGGGCCATTGGGGCCACGTTATCATGGGCAACGGCCCGGAAATGTCCTTCTCCGCCCCACCCGACGCCCAGGGTCACGCCGGTGTGCTCACGCCGGAAGATGCCTTTGTTGCCTCTATCAACACCTGCATCATGATGATGTTCGTCTGGGCAGCCGAGCGCTTCAAGCTGGATCTGCAAAGTTATGAGTGCCGCGCTGAAGGCACCAAACTGATCGCGCTGGACCGCACCGAGATATTCACTGAAGTCAAGTTGTGGCCCAAAATCTGCGTGGCTGCCAACGGCGCCAAACCCGAAGTCGTTGAGCGCCGGATTGAAAAAGCATTGAGCTCGGCGCAGAAGTACAGCCTTGTTGCCAACTCTGTGAAGTCAGCGGTGGTGGTTGAACCAATTATCGAGGTTGTGCCATGAATAGTAAGCCGACGCTCTGGGGGGAAGTCGATGAACTAGGGCGCCTGATTTTCCCCGCTGAGATGGCGGCGCAGTTCGGGCTTCGACCGGGCGCCAAGTTTCGCCTGGAAAATGGCGGCAACCGCGTGCAGATGCACCGCCCGGTCACCCATCTGACCAAAGTGTATGTGGAGCCTACCGACAAATGCAATATCGCCTGCCGCACCTGCATACGCAACGGATGGGACAAAGACCTCGGGCATATGAGCGAGGAGACCTTTGAACGGATTCTGAGGGGCATAGAACGGATGGACCCCAAGCCGACCCTCTTTTTTGGCGGGCTGGGGGAACCCTTGTTTCATAAGCGTACAGTGGCCTGGATCGCGCGAGCGAAAGAAACCGGCGCGTATGTCGAATTGATAACCAACGGCACCATGCTCACGGAGAAGCGCTCGCGGCAGATTATTGATGCCGGATTGGATGTCGTTTGGGTTTCGATCGATGGCGCCACGCCGGAAAGCTACGCCGATGTGCGTCTGGGGGCGCAGCTGCCGAAGGTTTTGGAGAATCTGGCGCGCTTCCGCAAAATGCGGCGCGGTGGCCACTATCCGCGCCCGGAAATCGGCATCGCATTTGTGGCGATGGCGCGCAATATCGACGATTTGCCCGAGGTGCTGCGCATCGGCCGTTCCGCCGGCGCGAAGCATTTCTCGGTGAGCAACGTGCTGCCCTATACGGCCGACATGCAGGCAGACATGTTGTACACACGGACGCTGACAAATGTGGCCCACATGTCCTCGCCGACGCAGGCGCGGCTGAGCCTGCCGCGTATTGACATTAACCAGAAAACAGAAGATGCGTTCCTGCAAGCGCTGCAAAGCGGGTACAACATCAACTTCGCGGGAAACAATTTGAGCAGTGCCGCCGGCGTGTGCAACTTCATTGAAAGCGGCACCATGTCCATCGGCTGGGACGGGGGCGTCAGCCCTTGTTGGCCGCTGATGCATACGCATACCAGCTATCTACACGGCAAGCCGCATCGCTCACGCCGGCATGTCGTGGGCAATGTAACGGATCAAGATCTCCTTGATATCTGGTTAGATGAGGATTACGTGGCCTACCGCCAGAAGGTACAGAGTTTCGGCTTTGCCCCCTGCACATTCTGTGGTGGCTGCGATCTCTCGGAAGCCAATGAAGAAGATTGTTTCGGCAACGAATTCCCGGCCTGCGGCAGCTGTTTATGGTCGCAGGGCGTCATTCAATGCCCCTAGTCTATCAGCAAGAAAGGTAGTTAAATCTGGAGGTTATCATGCTATCAATAAAAGTTTTGGGTCCTGGCTGCGCCAATTGTGAGAAGGTCGAAACAGCGGCAAAAAAAGCGGTTGCCGGCATGCGCGTCGAAGCGGAGATTAGGAAAATCACCGACTACAGCGAAATCATGTCCTACAATGTTTTGTCCACGCCGGGATTGGTCATCAATGAGAAGCTGGTGTCGGCCGGGCGCATTCCTACGGATGCCGAGGTGATGACCTGGATCGCTGACGCGCTGGAGACAGCCTGAGAGAAAGCCGCAAGGAGCCATCCTCATGCTGCCTGATAATGAGACTGAGCTTGCCGAACTAACGGCCATGCTCAAGGCAATTTCTGAGCCCAATCGTCTGCGCATATTCGCGGAATTGATGACCGGGAATTCCTGTAACTGCGAACTGGAAGAAACAGTAGGTCTGCCCCGCAATCTGCTTTCTCATCACCTGCGTGTCCTGAGCAAGGCGGGATTGGTCCATTCGCGGCGTGACACGGTCGACGGCCGTTGGATCTACTATTCCGTCGATGAGGACGCTGTCGCCCGCTGGCATAACTGGTTCAGCGCCTTTCTGGATCGATCGCGCATTCAGGACCGCCGCCTATGCGGTCCGGAAGGGCAGATCATCGCCACTGATCTCATTTCTGTGGGCTGAAACATGAAGGCCGTCCGGTCGTGCTCATCTCTTTCATCCTGAGTATCCACCCGCCGCCGCAGAGCCCAACCAGGCGGCGACTTCCCCGGCCGGCGCCGCAGTCGGCCGCGGCGCCGAAGCAGGGCGTGATTGTTACGCCGCACGCGCTAACCAGGCACGTACATCTGCTTCATGGTCATCATGGAAGTGGTCAAAGAACTCACCCGCGCGGAAGCGTTTATCGCCCAAGCACACAAGGCGCCCCTCCGCCTCTATGTGCACGTCATCGGGCAAATCTTCAATGACAGCAAGGAGCTGTTGGAAAAATCGATCTGATTCATCCAGGACTTCATCCAGCGCGCGCCCCTGATTAATCTCGTAAATCCAGGCATTGATTTCATCGTCCGTCTGCAGGTTTGCCGGCCAAGGCGGGGGCGGTTCCGGTTCGCCGCGCTGCGCAGCCTGCATGCCGGCAATAAGTTTGGGCCGCCAACCATAATACATGTGCGCAACGAGGTCCTTCATGGACCAGTCACCGTTGACGCCGGGCTGCTCCATGCGCGCCGGACCAACGCGATCGAGAAGGGCTTCCCATTCTTGGTATTCTTCCTGCAGCCAATTCAGAAGTTCAGATTTTTTCACAGATCACGCCCTTGATTCGCTGAGTACTTTGTTTCCGAAGGAAACCACCTTCTCTGTTGCCTAACCGCCCCACCCCGGCACGGTCGCGTTTGATCTTGCAGCGCTCTGGCTGTCCTCGATTGGCGGCCGCGCAAGCGCTGATCACCCTGCCGGCTAGTTGATCAGCGGCAGCGCTTTTTCGGCGGCGGCGATCGTCTCGTCGATCTCTCGTTCGCCGTGGGCGGTGCTCAAGAAGCCCGCCTCGAACTGGCTGGGCGCGAGATAGACGCCTTCGTCGAGCATGGCGTGGAAATAACGGCCGAAGCGCTCCGTGTCGCTCTCCTTGGCCGTGTCGTAATCGACTACGGGCGTCTGCGTGAAGAAGAGACCCTGCATGCTGCCCACGCGTGTCTGCACGATAGGCACGCCCGCGCGATCAGCGGCGGCTTTGATGCCCGCGTCGAGGCGCGCGCCCAGTTCGGCGAAGCGCTCCCAAACGGCCGTGTCTTGAATGCCCTTTAGGGTCTCGATGCCGGCGACCATGGCCAGGGGATTGCCGGAGAGGGTGCCCGCCTGGTACATGGGACCCAGGGGGGCGACCAGCTCCATGATCTCGCGCCTGCCCCCGTAGGCGCCGACGGGCAGCCCGCCGCCGATCACTTTGCCCAGGGCGGTGAGGTCAGGCGTGATGCCGTAGAGCGTCTGCGCGCCGCCGGGATGGACGCGGAAACCGGTCATCACTTCGTCGAAGATAAGCAGCGCCCCATAGCCGGCTGTCAGCTCGCGCAGCCCTTGCAGGAACCCTTCCGCGGGCGGGATCATGCCCATGTTGCCCGCCACGGGCTCGACGATCACGGCGGCAACACTATCTGGAAATTGAGCAAACAGCGCTTTTACGGAGTCGAGGTCGTTGTAGCGCGCGCTGAGCGTGCCGGATACGGCGGCCGCGGGCACGCCGGGGGAATTGGGCAGGCCCAGCGTGGCCACGCCGGAGCCGGCGTCGACGAGCAGCATGTCGGCGTGCCCGTGATAATTGCCGGCGAACTTGATGATCCGCTCGCGCCCCGTGTAGGCGCGCGCCAGGCGCAGGGCGCTCATCGTCGCCTCCGTGCCCGAGTTGACGAAGCGCACGAGGTCAATGGCGGGCATCATCTCGCGCACGAGGGCGGCCAGTTCGATCTCGTAGGCGTTCGGCGCGCCATAGCTGGTGCCGCGGGCGACCGCTTCTTGCAGGGCGCTAACCACGGCCGGATGGGCGTGCCCCAGGATCAGGGGCCCCCAGGAGAGGACATAGTCGATATAGCGATTTTCATCCGCGTCCAGCAGATACGCCCCTTCCCCGCGCCGGATGAAGAGCGGCGTGCCGCCGACCGCGCCAAAGGCGCGCACGGGCGAATTGACGCCGCCGGGCATGAGGGCCGAGGCTTGTTGGTATAAGTCACGGGAGTTGTTGTACTTGCTCATAGGCTGTCCTAATGGGGAATGGTTAACCGGCGATCTAGGCGCGCTCTCACTTCTTATTTCTCACCCAACAGTTCCAGCTCTTGCGCGATCACGTCCGCGAGTGCTTCAATGAAGAGGGGATCGCTGTTCAAGGCCGGCGGCCGTTCCAGGCGCATGCCCAATTGGCGCGCCTGCTCCTGGGCCTGGATGTCGATATCATAGAGGATCTCCACGTGGTCACAGACGAAGCCCACAGGGATGCTGATCACGTCCTTGACGCCCAGCGCGGCCAGCGCGGCCAGGTGTTCGTCGAGCTGCGGGCCGAGCCACGGTTCGGGGCTGCGCCCTGCCGACTGGTAGCTCCACGACCATTGATCGGCGGCCAGCCCGGCCGCTTCGGCGACCAGGGCGGCCGTTTCGCGCAGCTGGCTGTCATAGGGATCGCCCATGGCGATGATGCGCACGGGCAGGCTGTGCGCGCTGAAGACGACGTGCACCTGATCGCGCTCCGCTTGCGGCCAGCGCGCGAAGCCTTCGGCCACACGCTCGGCCAAGGCGCGAATGAGCAGCGGGTGATCGTGGTAGCTGGCGACGTGGCGGAAGTCGATCGCCGCGCGCGCCATTTCCAGGCCGGCGGCTACTTTGCCCTGATATTTGGCCACGCTCAGTTTGCTGAAGTGGGGGGTGAGTACGATGCTCACCGCCTCGCTGATGCCGTCGGCCGCCATCTGGGCGACCACGTCCTCGATCCAGGGGGACCAGTGGCGCATGCCCAGGTAGAAACGCACATTGCGGTCCGCGAAATACTCCCGCACGGCGGCGACCTGCGCCTCGCTGATGCCCAGCAGCGGGGATTTGCCGCCGATGAGACGATAGTTGCGGCTGATCTCTTCCAGCACGGCGGGCGAGGTCGGCCGTCCGCTGCGGATATCGGCCAGATAGCCGGGCAAGTCCTCCAGGGCGTTAGGCCCGCCGTAGGCCATGACGAGCACACCCGTGGGGGGCGCAGGGGCCGCTGATCGGTGATCCGTGACCAGTGAGCGGCGATCAGGGGATTGTTCACCGTCTCCTGCCCCCTGCTCCCAGTCCACGCCCACCTGTTCACTGCCCGCGCCCTGAATATAGTCCACGACGCGGGCCACGTTCTCCACGGGCACGGAGGGGAAGATGCCGTGGCCGAGGTTGAAGATGTGGCCGGGGCGCGAAGCGGCGCGGGCCAGCACCTCATCGACGCGCGCCTTCAGTTCCGGCCAGGGATAGAGCAGCGCCGCCGGGTCGAGGTTGCCTTGAATCGGCCGTTCGTGGCCGATCTGCGACCACGCCTGATCGAGGGGCACGCGCCAATCGATGCCCACGACATCGCTGCCGATGGCGGCGATCTCGTCCAGGTAAGCGCCGGTGCCCGTGCTGAAATAGATAATCGGCTTGTCGCTGCCGCGGCGCACGAGGTCGACCAGCAGCTTGTTGTAGGGCAGCACATAGCGCATATAGTCGCTGCGCCCCAGGGCGAGGCCGGCCCAGGAGTCGAAGATTTGCAGCGCCGACGCGCCCGCTTGCGCCTGCTGAAGCAGATAGTCGGCCTGCACGGTGACCAGCTTGTTCATCAGCCGCGCCCAGGCGGAGGGCTCGCCGGCCATCATGCTTTTCGCTTTCAGGTAATTCTTGGAGCCGCCACCCTCGATGGCGTAGCTGGCCAGGGTGAAGGGGGCGCCGGCGAAGCCGATGAGGGGCACGCCGCGCGGCGTGAGCTCGGCCGTGACCAGCTCAATCGCTTCCAGGGTCTTGGCCAGCTTCGTGGCCGCGGCCGGTGGCGTGGCCAGTCGGTCCACGTCGGCCGGCGAACTGAGCGCGTTTTCCAGGCGCGGGCCGACCCCTTTGACGAATTCCAGTTCCAGCCCCATGCCCATCAAGGGGGGCAGGATGTCGGCAAAGATGATGGCCGCGTCAAAGCCGAAGGCGTCGATAGGCTGCAGGGTCACTTCCGCGGCCAGTTCCGGGGTGAAGATCGTGTCCAGCATGCTCTGCCTGGCGCGAATGGCGCGGTATTCAGCCATATAGCGCCCCGCCTGGCGCATAAACCAGACCGGCGGGCGCGGCGTCGCTTCCCCACGGCAGGCGCGGAGGAAAAGGGAGTTGGAGAGGGTTGTGTCTGTCATAGGTCCTTTCTAATCAGCAGGGGCCACTGCTCACTGGCCACCGCTTGCTGAACGCTGCTTGCTGAACAGCGCTTTGCCGATAAAAAACGGCCCCAGGCTCTCCAAATACTGCGAGGTCTGTATCGTCTTGCGCATGCGCTCGACGATGGCCGAGAGGGGGTAGAGTTCAGGGCCGATGAGGCCGACGACGAAGTCGTTGTCGTTCTTGTCCAGGCCGTAGGCGGCGAGGCGGATGTCGCCGCCGTAGCCGGCACGGCCGAAGGCGCGCCCGATGCCGCCATGCTCCATGAGAATAGTGCGCTGCTCCTGGGGCGGCAGATTGACGAAGGCCCCCCTGCGGCGCAGCGGGTACCAGATCGCCCAGGGGGTCTCCGGGTTGGTGACGCGCGCGCGCGGGGCGCGTGATCAGCGTGTTTTCCAGGTCCTGTTCATAGCCGATGGCGTAGGTACGGCCGAACATCGTCATTTCCGGCCGCGGCGCCACCGCCGCGAAGGGGCCGTCCGCGAGGAAGGGGTGAATCGTCTCCAGGAAATAATCGGCGCTTTCGCTGAAGGTAAGCAGCGCCACGCCCCAGGGATCGTTGAGATCGGCGTAGAGCACGGAAGGGAAAGGGGCTGCGCGCAGGGCGTCAACCAGCACGGCCTTCTCAGCAACCTCGCCAAAAGCGAAAAGCTGCATGAAGAGCCGCCGGTCGAGGGAAATCGTTTTCCCCTCTGCGCCGCGCCCCTTCTCGCTCAGGTCCAGCGCCCCATTCTCTTCCCGTTGTTGGATATCCAAAGTCAAAGTTCGTCTCCTCTTGTCAGTTTTCACTGGTCGCTTTTCATGTAATCCGTATGCAGAGGGCAGCACTGTACACGGCATACTACTCACTGTCCACTGCTTCCTGTTCACTGATCCAGCGCGCCGCGTCCTTGGCGTGGTAGGTGATAATCAGATCGGCGCCGGCGCGCTTGATGCCGGACAGAGTCTCCAAAACAACCGGCTTTTCGTCGAGCCAGCCGGCGGCGGCGGCGGCCTTGATCATGCTGTACTCGCCGCTGACATTGTAGGCGGCCAGCGGCAGCTCGGGATGGGCGCGGCGCAGGCGCTGGATGACGTCCAGGTAGGCGAGCGCCGGCTTGACCATGAGGAAGTCGGCCCCTTCGGCCACGTCGAGCGCCGCCTCGCGCAGCGCCTCGCGGGCGTTGGCCGGGTCCATCTGGTGCGTCTTGCGGTCGCCAAACTGGGGCGCGCCGTCGGCGGCGTCGCGAAAGGGACCGTAATAGGCGGAGGCATACTTCACGGCGTAGGACATGATGGGCACGTTCGTGAATCCTTCGCCGTCCAGGGCGGCGCGGATGGCGCCAACCATGCCGTCCATCATGCCGCTGGGGGCGACGATGTCGCGCCCCGGCGCGCGCGTGGGCGACGGCCGTCTGTCCCAGGACGTGCAGCGTCTCGTCGTTCAAAACGCTGCCCATGATATCCACCAGGCCGCAGTGGCCGTGGTCGGTGTATTCACAGAGGCAGACATCGGTGATGACCAGCAGCTGCGGCGCGGCGTCACGAATGGCGCGGATCGCCTGCGGCCACGATGCCGTCGTCCGCGAAATTCTCCAGGCCCACGGGGTCCTTCTGCGCGGGAATGCCGAAGAGGAGCACGGCGGGGATGCCCAGAGCCGCGATCGCGCGCGCCTCCTCCGCCAGCTGGTCAATGGAGAGGCGGTATTGGCCGGGCATGCTGGCGATCTCCTGGCGCAGCGCCTGCCCATGCTGCACAAAAAGCGGGTAAATGAGATCGGCCGCATCCAGCGTTGTCTCGCGCACCATGCGCCGCAAAACGGCGTTTTGGCGCAGACGGCGCGGGCGGGTGAGCGGGAAAGGGGGGAGATTTTGGGTCATAGGCGATGGTCGTTGCTGAATTCGCGAATTGTCAATGGTCGGTTGTTAAGAATGCGCTCCTGTCAATGAGCGCGGCGATCATGCCCTCGATCGTATAGGTGGCGGGGACGAGGTCGGCGGCACGGCCGTATGCTTCCAGCTGCTCGGCCGTGGAAGGGCCGATGCAGAGGGTGCGCGCCCCGTGCAGCACCTGGTCGGCATTGAGGCCCGCGCGCAGCAGCAGGCGGCGGAAATGACGCACGCTGGAAGGACTGGTGAAGGTGAGCAGATCCACGCCGCGCGCGATCTCGGCCAGGGCGCGCGCCGTGGGCACGGAGGGCACCGTCTCGTAGAGCGGGATATCGATCACGTCCGCGCCGGCGTCGCGCAGCGCCTGCGCCGTTTGCGGCCGGCCCGCCTTGGCCCGCGGCAGCAGGACGCGCTGCCCGCTGAGGTCGCCCAATCCGGCGGCCAGCGCCTCCCCGGTAAAGACCTCGGGGATGAAGTCGACGTCCAGCCCGCGCGCGGCCAGGCGATCGGCCGTCGGCTTGCCCACGGCGGCCACGGCCGGCAGCGGCGGCGCCTCGCCAAGGCGTTCCACAGCCTCAAAGAAGAAGCGCACCGCATTGGCGCTGGTAAAAACGATCCAGCCCGCCCCGGCCGGCTCTTGCAGCGCGGACAGGAGGGGCCCCGGGTCCAGCGCCCGAAAGGCGATCACGGGAAAGAGCACCGGTTCGGCGCCGAGGACGGCCAGCTGTTCCGCGAAATCGGCCGCCTGCTCGCTGCTGCGCGTGATCACGATGCGCTTGTTGCGCAGCGGTTTGACACGGTCGAGGATACGCGCCGCCCCGGCCAGCACCGCCTGCCCGGCCAGCTCCGCGCCCAGGGCCAGCGGGTCGCGGCCGCTGCCGGCGACGCGCACGAGGGGCGCGCCTCCCGGGTCGGCGACGAGGCCCTGTAGGTGCCAGCCGCCGTTCTCGGCGTGCGCATAAGCGGCCACGGGCACGGCGCAGCCGCCGCCCAGGGCCTGCAAGAAGCGGCGTTCGGCGGTCACCGCCGCGCGCGCCTGGGCGTCATTGACGGGCGCCAGCAGCGCCAGCAGCGCCTCATCCCCGGCGCGGCACTGCACTGCCAGGGCGCCCTGGCCGGGCGCGGGCAGCATCTCCGCCAGGGACAAGGTATGGCCGCCCCCGTCGTCCAAGCCGAGGCGATCCACGCCGGCGGCAGCCAGCAGCGTCGCCGCATACTCCCCGTTCATGACCTTGGCGATGCGCGTCTCCACGTTGCCGCGGATGGAGCGCACGTCGAGATCGGGGCGCGCGGCCAAGAGCTGCGCCTGGCGGCGCAAACTGCTCGTGCCCACGACGGCGCTCGGCGGCAGCGTGGCGATCGTGTAGCCGCCGCGGCTGATGAGCACGTCGCGCACGTCGGCGCGTTTGGAGACGGCGCCGATGGTCAGGCCGGGCGGGTCGGCGACGGGCAGATCCTTGAGCGAATGCACGGCGATATCAATCTCGCCCTCGCGCAGGGCGTTCTCCAGCGCCTCCGTGAACAGGCCCTTGCCGCCGATGGCGGGCAGGGGGCGGTCGAGGATCTCGATCGCCGGTCGTGCTGAAAGTGCGAATGGTGCAGGCCAGGCCGGGCCAGGCGCTTTGCAGCAGGGCGATGACGTGGTCCGTCTGCCAGCGCGCCAGCGCGGAGAGGCGCGTGCCCACGGTGATGGCGGAAGGGTGGCTCATGCGGCCCTCGGGGCCTTTGGGAAATGGGCCCCAGGCCGTGGGGAACGGAGCGAGCACGGCGGGAGAAATGAAGCCTTTCCGGCGCCGGGCAGGGTCAGGTCGGGCGTGGTGCACAGCATCATGGCCGATTACTGCCCGTTGGCGCCACGCGCTTCACCGGGGGCGCGTAGATTGAAGAGGTCGCGCACGACCTCGCTGAGCGCCTCCGGCCGCTCGCCGGTGGCTTCTTCACGCAGGCGCGCCGTCGGTTCGTGCAGCAGCTGGTTGACCAGGGCGTGCGAAAGATGCTCGACGTGCTCCAACGCCTGCGGGTCGAGGTCGCCCAAATAGCGCAGCGTGCGCGCCAGTTCGCGGCGGCGGATCGTCTCCGCCTTTTGACGAAGCCCGGCGATAACGGGGCGCATGGCCAGCTGCGAGAGCCGTTCCTGCAGACGCGCCGCTTCCTCGGCGATGATCGCTTCCGCCGCGGGAATCTCGCGGCGGCGGGCGACGAGGGAGTCGTCCAATTCCGCGCGCAGGCTGTCAATATCGACGAGCGTCACCGCCGGCAGATCGGCGACGGCGGCGTCGATGTCGCGGGGCACGGCCAGGTCGAAGAGCAGCAGCGGCCGCCCGCGGCGGGCGTCCATTACGCGCGCCATGCGCGCCGGATCGAGCAGCGGCCGGCGGGCGTGGGTGGCGCTGAAGACGACATCGGCCGCGGCCAGCGCTTCGTCCAGATCGTCGAGGCCGTAGACGGTCCCGCCCCAGGCGGCAGCCAGCTGCGCGGCGTGGGCGGGGGTGCGGTTGGCGATGCTCAGTTTCTCACATTTGCGCGCGCGCAGCGCTTTCACGGCCGTTTGCGCCATCGCCCCCGCGCCGATCAGCAGGATCGGCCGTTCGCGCAGGCTGCCCATCGTATCCCGCGCCTGCTTGATGGCCACCGAAGGCACACTGGCCGGATTGCGCCCGATGCCCGTCTCGCTGCGCACGCGCTTGCCGGTGGCCAGCGCGCTGCGGAAGAGGGCGCGCATCACCGGCCCGGCCGAACCCTGCTCCTGCGCCTGGCTGAAGGCGCGGCTCACCTGGCCCAGAATCTGCGGCTCGCCGAGGACGAGGGAATCGAGCCCGGCGGTGACGCGCAGCAAATGTTCGACGGCCGTCTGCCCCTTGTAGACATACATGTGATCCAACATGGCGCCATCCGCGATGCCCAGGTGGCTCAGGAGCAGCTCCGCCGGCGTGGCGAAAGGGATCCCGGCCGGCGTGGCCACATACATCTCCACGCGGTTGCAGGTGGAAAGCAGGGCCCACTCCTCGATGTGGGGACAGTGATGGCCGAGGGCGGGATCGGCGGCGGGCGGCGTGCAGGCCATCGCCTCACGCACGGCCAGCGGCGCCGTCTGGTGGTTAACCCCGATGCACAATATCTGGGCGGGATTCATCATAGACTTCAGCAATGCTCAACTGTATCCGGTTCAACAAATGATTGATCTTGCGCATGAGGCGCACATTGGCCTGCGGCTTGATGGGCATGTTTTCCGGCAGCTGCAGGGCCGTTTCCACGAGCAGATCGCGAAAAAAGAGCGTCGCCTCCAGCGCCTCCGTCAGCGGCAAACCGGCGGCGTAAGCCATCTGCCCATATTGGCGCCCCATCGCCTGCGCCTGCGCCAGCAGCGGCGCCTGTTCCTCTTGCGGCGCGCCGATGTACTGCATCGTCAGCCCCAACAGGCGCTGGCCCAGGCGACGGTTGCTGTCGCGCGCGCCGTTGTCAAAGCCGCTCAGCCAGGGCGCTTCGCCGCGGGTGATGATCTCCTGGCGCGTCGTCTGCAGGGCGCGATCCGCCCACTCGGCGGCCACTTCATCCCTGCCCATCATGCTGCTGCGCTTCCTGGAAAACGCGTCCAGGTCGACGATCAAGAAACGGCGGTGCCCACCCGGAGTGAGCATCGTCTCGATTTCGCCGCTGTCCGACCAGCGGCGCAGCGTGGTCGGATGCACGCCCAGGCGCTTGGCGGCGGCCGAGAGGAAAGCCAGCGGTTGGGCGGCGCGGCGTTACTCATGGGACCCTCCGGATTGGGGATTGGGCAGTTCGGACTGCGGATTGGGAACGGCGGATTGGGGCTCGAGGGCCGCCGACTCAAGCACAAGCGCAGCCGCCGACCTGCTTGCCTGCTCTCCCTGATGCACGCAGTCGGGCAAGCCGATGCCGCGGTAGGGGCTGCCGGCGAGCAGGATGCCGGGCGGCAGGGCGGACTCGATCGCGTCCAGGCGCTCGAGGTGATTGACGTCATACTGCGCGTTGGCGCGCGGCCAGCGGTAGATGCGCGTAAAGAGGGGCTGGGCGTCGATGCCCATCAGATCGCCCAGCTCTTCGAGTACGATCGCCTGTAATTCCTCGTCCCCTTTGTCAAACATCTGCGGTGTGCGCGAGCCGCCGAAAAAGACGCGCAGCAGAGCGCGCCCCTGCGGCGCGCGGTGCATGAACTTCGTGCTCGTCCAGGTCACGGCGTTGATGCGCCGCCGCTCGCTGCGCGGAATAACGATGCCGAAGCCGTTCAGTGGATGGTCAATTTCGCGGCGGTCGAAAGCGAGGGAGATGGTGCCCGTGCTCACGTAGCGGATCTCGCAAAGTTTGGCGGACGCTCTGGGGGCCAGGGTACGCACGAGCTCGGCCGCCGTGTAGGCGGGCACGGCCAGGATCACGGTTTTGGCGCGCAGATTTCCGCCGCCCGTGACCAAATCAAACCCTTCCAGGGCGCGCGAGACGGAGAAAACGGGCGTGTTCAGCCGCAGGTCGCCGTGCAGGCGGGAGACGAGTTCTTCGACCAGCCGCCCCATGCCCGGCCTGTAGGAGACGAAGGCGGACGGCGGACGGCCGTTGGCCGGCGCACGGCCATTGGCCGGGGCGCTGCCGTTGGATGCAGGCGCGGCGCGGCGCGCCCGCTTGGCGGCGAGCATGCCGCGAATCAGGCTGCCGTGCTCCGTCTCGATTTCACGAAAACGGGGGAAGGTGGCCAGCACGCTCTGCTTTTCCGCCTCCGCGTTGTAGATGCCCGACATCAGCGGTTCGGCGATCTTGTCCAGCGCTTCCTCGCCCAGGCGGCGGCGGATGAAGTCGGCCAGCGTTTCATCACGGCCGTCTTTGCGCGGCGGAATGAAAAGGTCCAGACCCATGCGCAGTTTGCCCAGGGGGGATATCAGCGTGGAGAAAGCGAAGGGCGTGAATTTCGTGGGCACGATCATCATCACCCCATCCGGCAGCGGCACCGGTTTGCCCTTGTTGAGTACATACGTCTTGCGCTGCGCATCATTGGTGCCCAGGGCGACATCGGACAGCCCCAATTCCTGGGTCAACCGCCACGCCCAGGGCTTGGTGGTGATAAAGGAATCGGGCCCCCCTTCGACGACGAAGGACTCTTCCCCGTCCCCGGGCAGGGTGTCCGTCAAGATCTTGCCGCCCCAACGCTCGCCGCTCTCCAGGAGCGCGTAGGTGAAGGGCCTGCCCCCGGCGCCGGCAAGCTGCTGCAAATACCAGGCGGCGCTCAGCCCCGTGATCCCGCCGCCGACGATGGCCACGTCCACGCTACGACTGCTCAAGGTTGCCCTCGTAGGATTGGGGAGTGGGGATGGCGGATGCCGGATTGGACAGCATCACACCTGACTGCCTCGTTGCGCTCATGCAGCTTCTTCCTGAGCGGCGCGCATGGGCAGGGGAATGTAGGTGCAGAACGGCTCTTCGGCGAGGTGGTCGCCGAGCATGCCGTAGGAGCGGGCGCGGCAGCCGCCGCAGAGATGCGTGAATTCACAAACGCCGCAGGCGCCGCCCAGCAAATCGGGATCCCGCAGCTCGGCGAAGAGCGGCGAGTAGTTCCAGACGTCGCCGATGGTCTCCTGGCGAATGTTGCCCGCTTCGAGGGGCAGGTAGCCGCAGGGGAAGACCTCGCCGCGATGGCTGACGAAGACGACGCCCGTGCCCGCCAGGCAGCCCTTGGTCATGGCGTTCATGGCGTGACGCCCCTCGCCGTGCGCGTGGCCGCCGGGTGCGCCAGGGTGGCCGTTACCGCCGGCGTGCTGCTGGCGATGCTGGCTCTGCGGACGCTGGCGGCGAATGCCCTGTTTCGCTTCTTCGGCGCGGCGCTGGGCCACGATGCGGAAGTAGTGGGGCGCGCAGGTCGCCTTCAATTCGATGCCGCCGGCCATCTCCGCGTCGTACATCCAGTTGAGGACCTCTTCATACTCTTGCGGGCTGATCTGCTGGTCCTCGGAAATCTCCACGCCGCAGCCCACGGGCACGAGCAGGAAGAGATGGAGGGCGACGGCGCCCTGCCCCTTGGCCAGGGCGAGGGTCTCCGCCATCTGGTGGATATTGTGCTTGGCCACGGTGGTGTTGAACTGGAAGGGCACGCCGATATCGCGCAGGTGGCCGATGCCGGCCAGGGCGGCGTCGAAAGCGCCCGGCCCGCGGAAGATATCGTGCGTCGCCGCGTCGGCGCCGTCAAAACTGACGCTCACGCGGCGGATGCCCGATTCTTTGATCTTGGCGGCCACGGCGGCGTCAATCAGCGTGCCGTTCGTGGCCAGGGCGACGATCAGGCCGGCATCGGCGGCGTGGCGCGCGATCTCAAAGATGTCGGGGCGGAAAAGGGGCTCGCCGCCGCTGAGCACAAAGATCGGCTTGGCAAATGCGGCGATGTCGTCGATCATGGCTTTCGCTTCCGCCGTGCTCAAATCTTGGGGCAGCAGCTGGTCGGCGACCGTGATGCGGCGGCAGTGGATGCACGCTAGATTGCAGCCGGCGGTCGTTTCCCAGAACAGTAGTCGCGGGGGTGAATAGGTGTCCAGTTCCATATGTTCCTCTTCCCAGAAGGCGGCGATGAAAACCGCGGCGGCCGTCTTGGCCAAATGAGATGCCTGTCCCCCCCGCGTAAACGCCGTTCATAGATAACCTCCCGGAAGCCGGAACCTCCGGGAGGCACACAAGGAGAACAAAATCTATGTAAATCTATGCAATAATCAAGAAATCTGCGCATATTTTTAGCAGAAAAACGGCAAAGTGCAAAAGTTCGTGACATATGTCATCTATCGCGGGTGATGAATGTCATGGAGTTTACAAATCGGTGGCGGAGGACGAATTTGTGACCTTGCCCCACGTCAAACGGGCCTGACTACTGCCGGCGGTATTTGAAAACCTGGGTTCAACTGGTACAATATTACTTAATTTCCAGGTGCCGATTGAGAGCACTATTTTCTGCCGTTGATATGGAGGGTATTTTCATGAAGAAGGCAGTCTTGCTAGCGGCGTTCATCCTACTTAGCGGCTTGATCAGTTCCGCGGGCACGGTTTCCGGCGCTCCGCGATTCACCAGCCGTCCCCTACTCCTTTACTCCGGTGACTTTGAACTCAAGCAGCAGGACATTCCCGCGAACTGCCGCTTTTCGGCTGCGCCGCTGACGCGGGGCACGCTTGATTTAAGTGTCGATTGGGACAGCTCAACCGGCCGCGTCCTTATGGAGGGCGAGGGATTTGGCACGCGCCGCAATTTAAAGTGTGGTGACTTCAGCGCCAGTTACACCTGGAGCGCCAACTACACGATCGATGCCCAAGGTGATTTCGAATATATCGCCGGGAAATTCAGTTGGACGGGCGTGCTGGAAGGGGCGGGCACGACCACCTACTTCGACTGCGAGCAGGACGGCGAGCCGGCGAGCTGTCCGGCCGATGTCGCGGGCGCTTTCGGTCCCTATCCTGTCGTGGTTGACGGGACCCTCACCTGCAAGCAAGACCAACTGGATCTTCTCATGGGAGACATCATAGTTGGCGATATCGCATTGCCGACCGGCGGCACGTGGAAAGCGGAAGAGCTCATCAGAAACTCAAATGATATTGCCGGCATTTTTGAGGCCTCTGGTAAATACGTGGTCACCCTCAACGGCCGGCCGGTAGCCAACTCCTGCGCCATTCCCGTGACAATCGGCGATGAATATCGCTTGACAGTTCCGGATTCTCCCGGGCTTAGTCGTGCATTCAAATTAGATCTCTTCTGTGGCGAAAGCCCCCTCTTCTCAACCGAGGCAAGGGGACGTCTGGGCAAGGCGGAAGGGGAAGCGGTTCTGACCATTCTAGCCAACTTCTGTGATCAGACAGTGGCCCGCGGCCTGGCGATTGAGGACCTGTCGCTGGTGTTGTCCGACATAGAGGCGACTGCGAGCAGCCAGGTGGCCGGCCCTTCGCTGCGCGTGGATACAGAGGACCTTTATGCCAAGAGCGACCGCGGGGGCCAGATACAAGTCGCGCACGACAGCGCGCAAGCGCTGTCGACGGTGCGCGTCCTGGGCGGCCGCACGGTTGTCTTCCAGCCAAATTCGCCTGATGGGGTAACGGTCAACGGCGGCCAGCAGGTCACCGTTGCCGGCGGCACCATGGGACCCGTGATCGATTTGAGCCGCAACCATCTGCCATACCTGAGCCGCGACTAGCGAACCCCGGACCATTTCTAGCGGCTGAGCAGCGCCGCGGTGCGGGCGATGACAGCGGGCAGAACGGCCGTCATCTGCGCCGACAACCCTTCCCCATGGTCGAAGGAGAAGCCGCTGACGGTGACCAGGACGGCCGGCGGGGCGTGGCCGTAGAGCAGATCCGCGTAGGCGAGCAGCGTCCCCGGCGTGAAATCATGGATCAGGCCGGCGCTGCCTTCCGTGTCCGCTGCCAGCTCGCGCACCCGAATCTCCCCCGGCGTGCCCCCCGCCGCCGCGTCAACGAAAATGACGCGATCCGCGCCGCTGATCGCCTCCGCGTGTTCCGGCAGAAGCTGGTGCGCGGCGATGGCGGAGACGCCGGACCCGGCATGCGCACGGGCGGCGATCGCCTCAGCGACGACCTGGCCGACGCCGTCATCGCTGCGCAGCGGGTTGCCGTAGCCGATTACCAGCGTCATCGCTCTTCGGGGGCAGTGTTCAGTGCGCAGTGATCACTGCTTACCGTTCACTGCCAACTGAAGTTCCTCTAGCCGCTGCGGCGTGGGCACCCCATTCTCATCCCAGCCCATAATGCGGTAATACTCATCGAGCATGGGGTCGAGTTCGACGACGTGGCCGGCGGCGGGGCCGCCGGTCATGGGCTGGATGAGGTTGCGATCGGGCAGGGTGTCCGCGGCGCGCGCGAACCCTTCGCGCACGTTGAAGAGACGGGCGAGGGTGGAGATGCGCTCGCCGGCGCGCTCCAAATCGCGCGCCTGGGGATAGTCAAAGCCGGTGGCCGCGCTGAGCAGCTGCCACAGCTCCTTCAGCGACATGCCGTAGGAAGGGAAGATGCAGAGGCAGGCGCTGTCCCAGGCCGCCTTGTCCGCCTGGTGATCGCGGAAGAGCTGCGGCTTGCCCTCGATAATGAGCGGATCGGCCGCTCCGCTAAAAAGCTCGCCCAGGGGCGCGCCGCGCAGATGGCAGGCGCCCCGTTCGCTGACGGCGTAGGCCAGGGCGGTGCCCTTGGCCGCGCTGGGATGGTAGGCGGGCATTTCCAGCCCTTTGACCTGCATGGCGAACGGCTTCGCCGCCGGGTAGCGCGCGGCGATGGCGGCCACCCCCTGCCCCAGCCAACGGCCGCACCCGCTGACGGTGGCCATCTTCTCGGCCAGCGCCAGCGCCGCCTGCGCATCGCCCCAATGGGGCTCGATGCCGTCCAGTTCCTCGGCCGTAATGATCCCTTTCTCGAACATCTCCATGACGAAGCCGATCACGCCGCCGGTGCTGATCGTGTCCATGCCGTATTCGTCGCAGTACCAGTTGAGCTTGATGATTGTCTCCCGGCTGCCGATGCTGCAGTTGGGGCCGAGGGCGTAGATCGTCTCATATTCCGGCCCTTCGATGACGGTGCCGTCTTCCAGGGGCTCGGTCCATTTGCCGCAGCCGATGGGGCAGGCGAAACAGGCGTACTCTTTCTTCCAATGGTTCTGGCGGAACGCGTAGCCGGAGACTTCGGCGGCCATTTCAAATTGGCCGCGCTGGAAATTGCGCGTGGGCAGCGCGCCCATGACGTCGACGATTTCCAGGATGTTGGCCGTCCCTTCCTGGCTGAGGAGGACGGTTTCACTGGACATGCGCACGGCGCGGTAGGCGAGCTGCAAGGCGCGTTCGTAGGCCGCCTTGTCGTGGACGCGCACCCCTTTTTGGCCGTGGACCACGATCCCTTTCAAATTCTTGGAACCCATGACGGCGCCGACGCCGCCGCGGGCCAGGGCGCGGCTTTCGTTGAAGATGCCGGCCACGTTCAGCCCCTCCTCGCCGGGAGGGCCGATGACGAGCGATTGGCGATCACGGCCGTATGCTTGCCAAATCAGCTCCGTCGCCTCCGTGATCGCCGTGCCCCAAAGATGGTCCGCGGGCTGGAGGGAGACCTCGTCCTCCTCGATGACGATCAGCAGCGGGCTCTGCGCCCGGCCGGTGACGACGAGGGCGTCATAGCCGGCGTACTTGAGCATCTGGCCCCAGTAACCGCCGCAGTAGGCGTCGAAATAGCTGTTCGTGGCCGGGCTCTTCGTGGTCACGCCGAAACGGCCGGCGGTGGGCGCCGTGGTGCCCGTCAGCGGGCCGGTGTGGAAAATGAGGTGGTTCTCCGGCCCCAGGGGATCCAGGCCGGCGGCCTGTTCATGGTAAAGCAGCCAGGCGCCCAGCCCTTTGCCGCCGACGAGCAGCGGCATCATGTCCGCGGGCAGCGGCGTCGTCGTAATCGTCCCGGTGGTCAGGTCTATGCGCAGTATTTTGTCACAGTAGGCGCGTTCGGTTAGGTTCATAGGTCCATCTCTTTGTAATACAACGTGGTACGTTGTGTCGTGAGCAACTTGGCAAGTTGCTTTACAGCTCCAGCGGATCGAAACTTGGTCGTTCGGCAATAAAGATCGCCTCTGTCGGGCAGATGCGCGCGCATTCGGGCGCGCCGCCGCAGAAGTCACAGACGACGGGATACCAGGGCAGCTCGTGCCCGTCGGCGAAACGGACACCCTCCGTCAGAATGGATAATCACCTCCGTCGGGCATATGGCCACGCACTCGCCGCAGTTGTCGCACTTGTCGGCGAGCAGTTCCACCGCCCCCGTCTCTGGATGCCAGCGCAGGGCGTCCCGCGGGCAGACGTCGAGGCATTTTTTGCAGGAGGTGCAGAACATCACCTTGTGCCCGCCCGGCTGGCGGCCGGGTTCGATGCGCAGGCGCGCCTGGTTCGTGCCGTAATCGCCGCTGTCATGGGCGGCGACGCAGGCGACGACGCAAAGATTGCAGCCGGTGCAAAGCGTGGGCCGCGCCTTCAACTTCAGAAAGTCCCACGTTTCCCCCTGCAGGGCGTCATCGACCGACCAGCCGCGGTGGGCGATGCCCGTCAGCTGGCGGATCATGTGCGCCGGGTCGGGCGACTTGGTCACGTTGCGCCCCATCAAGCAGCCGGCGGCGCCCGCTTCCTGCGCCTCTTTGTACAGCTCCAGGGCGTCGCGCTCGTAGTCGGAGCGCGCGCCGCCGAGCACGAGCGTGGGCACGCCGGCAACGTCGACCAGGTGGCGGAAGGATTCCACATCGCCGGTGTAGGGAATCTTCAGGGCGTCGGCGCCAATCTCCACGGCCATGCGCGCGCCGAGGGTGAGCAGTTCGGCCGTGTTGGCCCCGGTCACCTGGCCGCCGTAGGCGAGCGGCTCGATGATGCAGGGCAGGCCCGCCTGGCGGCACTCGTTGACGAAGCGCGCGCAGCTGTCCACGCCCACCGCTTCAATATGGTCGTTGTAGCCAAGAAAGAGATAGATGGTGATCGCCGAGGCGCCGAGGGCGAGCGCCTGCTCGGCGGTGAGCACCTTCTGGTGGTGCAGCAGGCGTTGGGGCACGGCGTTGGCCACATTGGCCGTGCCCAGGCGCGGCATATTCATCCAGTCGGCGCGCACGATCAGCGCCGGCCCTTCGCGCCCTTGGAAAAGGGGCGCCAGGCGCTGCGCCTGTCCGGGAGCGAGCAGGATGCCGTCCACGCCCCCAGCGATGACGGCCTCCGTAATCGGCCGTAAATTGACCACGTTGGCCGTCACATCGCTCATATAACCGTGATCGGCGGCGACACAAATTGCCCGGCCGTCGCCGTGGCGATTGAACAAACGATCCATGCGTGCTTGCAGGCCGAGTCTCATCCTACACCTCCACCGTTTCATGGAGTCTGCCGGCGAAGGCCTGGACCGTCTGCACGGGGTCCTCTGCGGCGAAAACGGACTCGTCGAGCCAGAGGTTGGCGGCGCCGGCGACGAGCATTTCGTCGATTTGCGGGGCCGCGGGATCGGCTGTCTGCGGCTTGATCCACACGGGCACGCCTGCGGCCATCGTCTCGATGTCCACGAAGGATGCGCCGCCGGGCCAAGGGATGGCCACGCCGTCCGCGCCCCCTTCCAGGGCGTAGGAGACGCCCAGTTCGATCGCTTTCGGCCGCAGCACGACGCGCGGGCCGATGGGGTGCACATTGACGATGAGGGGCATGCCGATGCTTGAGCCTTCAAAGCGAGCTGCACGACGCGCTTGATGCAGGCGGCGTCGATCGTCTCCTCGTGGCCGAGCAGGAAATGCATGACCAGGGCGTTGGCGCCCAGGTCGAGGGCGTCGCCGGCGTCGATCAGGGGCAGATATTGGATATGTTCCGGCGGCAGGACGAAAGACTTGTCGCGGAAGGCGTTGGTCCAATCGGCGCAAATGAGCAGCCCGGCATCCTGCTTGGAGCGGGCCATCAGCTTGCGCGATTGGCCGGGGCCGGCCACCACGCCGTCGACCCAGGGCAGGAGGGGCGTGACCGCCTCCTCGTAGCCCTCCAAACCGGGCAGGGCGCCCAAGGAAAGGCCATTGCTGGTGTCGACGACCAAAGAACGGCCGTCGCGCGGGTTAATCAGTTCTTGTAAACGGTAGCGTTTGCTAATCATAAGTTCTCCAGAAGCGGAAAAGTCGTTCTCATCACCGCGGCACTCATTCACTTAGCCGCGGAAATCATTCTACAGAAGACAATGATACAGGAAGAAGGGAACATGATCGAGTTGATTCTTTCGCGGTCCGGGACCAGAAATAGGCCGCCAATGGCCGTCCGGCGGCGAAAACAAGGGCCGCAGGCAGCGTATGGGTGACGATCGTCACGGTGATGACGTGAGCTTTGACTCTATGGACGGCCGTTTGCGCATGGTACACTGTTGGCAGAATGTTTCAGTTACTCGGTCAAGCGGCCAATGTGGCAGTATGTTCAATTCTGAACATAGCTCAACTGGAGGCACATTGCACCCGCGATCCTACTATTCTCAAGGCTATCTTAGTCTTGCCGCTCGTTGCCATCATTTTAAGCCTTTGGTCATTACAATTCAGTCAGAGCGCAGTTCGACCATCGGCCTGGAAAACCGGTGCCCCGGTCGAAACTACGTTGGAGGGAGCCGGCATCAATGCCGCCAACGGAGATGGTCTCGGAGACGGCGAACCCCCTGTCCAACGAGCACCGAAGATGAAGCAATGATTCGCGGCACGAGCCGTCCGCTGGATAGGCGATACCGGCTATCTCAGCACAACGGTATCTAGAGGTAAAGAACGAGTGGACCTGGCATACCCACGTCTACTGGGCTAGTTGGGGTTATCGTTTATCAAAGCTATGGCGATCACGGTCTGTTGGCATGGGAATATCAAGAATAACACAAGCATTGTGCCAGGTGATCGAGTTAAGGAACAGCTATTTCGGCTTCATGAACCGGTGGATGGTCCTCTTCACTATGGCTATTTGCATGTGGAAACAACCGGCTACCTGGAAGAAGATACCAAAGGCGCAACTAGGCAACCAAGCATCAGCGCGTCCGCTATGCGGGGCACCAAGTTTAACCGATCGCATACATGTCAACCTGGAGTAGTGTGTCCGCAGCGCATACTGACTTCTGACTACCAGCTGTACCGCGCGCTGGCATCCCACTATACGCCGCAGTTGATCAAATCGGGCATCACGGGAACCAATCACACCAATTATGATGTGACGCCCGGCGTCTATTACTACTACTGGGTGCGCGCCTGCAACAGCGCCGGCTGCAGCTCTTTAAGCGACTACAACCGCGGCCATGCGAATTTCGCCAGGCCGAGATTAAACGCGATCAAGAACAGTAGTTATGCCCCCAGCTATACGGTCGATTGGGAACCCGTCGCGCGCGCCGGCAGGTATCGCCTGGAAGAACAATACAACGGCGGAAGCTGGACGAACATTTACAATTCAACGCGCACCGCCTATGACCGCAGCGGCCGTAGAGCGGGCCGGTGGTGTTATCGTGTTCGCGCTGAGAACACCAAAATCGCGGGGCCCTGGAGCAGCATCCAGTGCACGACGGTGAAGGGCGTTCCCGCGGCGCCGACGATTTCGGCCACCGACGGCGCCTACGGAGACCGCGTGCGCATCTCCTGGAGCCGCGTTCCTGATGCGGATTACTACAAGATTTATCGCAACACGAATTCTACCTATGAACCCCACCTGATCCGCACCGGCTATACGGGCACCACCTACTACAACTATGATGTGCAGCCGGGCAAGCATTACTATTACCGCGTCAAGGCATGCAATTCACGCGGCTGCAGCAATCACAGCCCCATCAATCTTGGCCATGCATCGATTCTTGTCCCGCGGCTGAATGCCATCAACAACTATGATCGTGATGGAAACTTCACCGTCGATTGGGAGGAGGTCAGAGGCGCGGTCTCCTACCATCTCGAAGAGCAGAGAAATCGGGGCAGCTGGGTGCGCATCTACTCCGCTTCCGGCAGCGCCCGCGAGCGCAAAGATCGCTGGGCCGGAGAATGGTGCTATCGTGTGCGCGCCGCCGGCGAATCGATCGTCAGCGCCTGGAGCACCACGCAGTGCACCACCGTGCCCGGCAAACCGGCCGTGCCCGCCGTCAACGCCAGCGACGGGGCGTACAGCAGCCGCGTGCACATCAGCTGGACGCGCGTGAGCGGGGCCACCTATTACAAGTTGTATCGCAACACGGAATCCTCGTATGAACCCCACCTCATGAAGTCGGATATCAGCGGGACAAGCCACGATAACTATGATGTCCGGCCGGGTAAGTTCTATTACTATCGCGTGAAAGCGTGCAACGCGGTCGGCTGCAGCGACATCAGCCAGATCAATCGGGGATACGCGGTGCTCACACGGCCGCGTCTGAATCCCATCAAGAACCCGGAGAAGGACGGCCGCTACACGATCGATTGGGACACCGTGGAGGGCCCGACAGGTTACCACCTGGAAGAGCGCAGAAACAATGGCAGTTGGAGCGTCATCTACAGCGCCTCGGGCAGCGCGCTTGAGCGCACGGGTCGCTGGGCGGGTGAATGGTGCTACCGCGTGCGCGCCAACGGCGAATCGATTAACAGCGCCTGGAGCAGCATCCAATGCACCACGGTGCCCGGAAAACCGGCCGTGCCCGTCGTTGCGGCGAGCGACGGAGACTCTGCCAGCAGTATTTATATCACGTGGAAACCGGTCCCGGGAGCGACCTATTACAAACTGTATCGCAACACCGCTTCCCACTATGCGCCGCATCTCATACTCGACAATATCGCCGGCAGTTCCCATAGGAATTATGACGTCACACCCGGCAAATATTATTACTATCGCCTGCGCGCATGCAACACGCAGGGCTGCAGCGACATCAGCCCGCCAAACCAAGGTTATGCCGTCCTGCCCAGGCCTGTTCTGAACAACATCAACAACACAGACAGCGACGGCGATTTTGTGGTCGACTGGAATCCGGTCGAGAAAGCAGCCACTTATCGCCTGGAAGAACGGCTGAACAACGGCAGCTGGTCCGGCATTCATGTGAAGACGGGCAGCTCCTACGAACGGCAGGATCGCTGGGACGGCGAATGGTGCTACCGCGTGCGCGCCAACGGAGAATCGGTAGACAGCGCCTGGAGCGACACGCGCTGCACGGTCGTGGGCACAGTCCCGCCGCCGCCGCTTGTCTCCGCCTCAGACGGCGCCTACAGCGACCGCATCCTGGTCACTTGGGACAAGGTTTCCGGCGCTTCCTATTACGATCTCTATCGCAAAGATCCGGGGAGCGACACGGCCGTGCTCAGGGCATCAAGCATCTTTGACACCTCCTATGGCAACTATGGCGTCGCGCAGGATGCCTATTACCTCTATCAAGTCGCTGCCTGCAACAAGCATGGCTGCAGCGAACGCAGCGAGTTCAACCGCGGCCATGCGGCCCTCTCTCCGCCGCCCCTGCGCAAAATTGAAAACGAGGATGTGGACGGCAGTTTCACGGTCGATTGGGATCCGGTATCCGCGGCGGGCACATACCTGCTTGAGGAACGGAAGAACGATACGGCATGGACAACCATTTATCAGGGCCCGGATACCGTGGAGCGACGGTCGGGTCTGGCAGATGGCGTATACTGTTATCGCGTGCGCGGCCAAGGCGCGAATGAGCCCGGGCTGTGGAGCGGCGAACAGTGCGCAAATGTCGGCGGGGTCCTTGCCGTGCCTACGTTAAAAGCCTCGGACGGCGACTATACGGATCGCGTGCATCTCTCCTGGTCCGGTATTCCCGGGGCGACACACTACCGGCTGTATCGCAACGAGGATTCGAGTGCTGAGCCGCAGCTGCTGACATCCAATGTCAGCGGCACCAGTCACGATAACCTGAGTGCAGTACCGGGTGTGTACTTCTTCTATCGCATTCGCGCCTGCAAGGGAGAGCAGTGCAGCAGGTTTAGCGAGATAAACCGCGGCCATGCGCGTCTGCCCGCGCCGGAGATGGACGAGATTAACAACGATGATGAAGATGGCTTCTTTACCGTCGATTGGGAGCGCGTGACCAACGCCGTTCGCTACCAGTTGGAGGAACGGCAGGACGGCGGCGGTTGGACCAAGATCTATGACGACACGGGCAGCGCCTTCCTGCGCGAAGATCGCAGCAACGGCGAATGGTGCTACCGCGTGCGCGCGGTCAATGAAACCGGCCCAGCGACTGGAGCGGCGAAGCTTGCACCGCCGTTGCCAGGCAGGGTGCGAGTATTTCGATCCGCCAATATGTGGAGTTCAAGGACATTGATCATAACAGCCATTTCCACGCCGAAGAAATGATTGTACAGGTTGTGCTATTCCAACCACGGCTCCGAACCAGTGCATGGCGAGCTCTGTTTATATCTAGACGAAAAACAGGTGGGCGGGAGCTGTATCAATTATCCTACCGACGGCGGCGATTTAGCACCTCTTGCCAGTGAACAGTTTGATATCCCGTGGTCACTCAGCGGATACGCAAACAACCGCATCGAGAATGGGTCGTTGGAAATCAGAGCCACTGATCGACGGGCACAGTGGAGACGCGGCCATTACCAGGAAACAATCGACATGTACTGGGCGGATTTGCCATTGGCTTTGACGGATACAGTTTTGTCAATGACAATGTGATCAGCGAAGATGAATGGCTGGATGACATCGCAAACTTGCTCCAGCCTACGGGCTTGATCTACTTCGGACAGGTATCCAACGTCGTTGGCGATCTGATATTTGGGGTCACCGGTCAGTGTTACGGCATGTCGACGACGAGCGTACTCTATTATCAGGATAGATCATTAATTCCCGGGCCTATGATGCACCCTACGCGCTTGACCGCCAGGAAGCGCAGCCAAATATCAAGAAATATCATCGCAACCAGTTATTGTTTCTCCAGCTAAAAGAACTACTCAAACGCAATCAAAACGGGAAGGAATTCGCGAAAGCGGAGGCGCTCCTGGGGCAACCCACGCCCGAGCCCATGGAGATCGCCTTGTATAAGACTCTCCGGCAGTGGCGCGCACTCTGTTGCCGCATATAAGACCTTGCGCTTGAGGAACAGAAATAGCAAGATCCTTTTCTTCTATGACCCTAACAGTCCTTTTGTGAGCGGGAAGTCATCTTCTGGTTCTCAGTTCAGCCTGGGGGACCAGGATCAATTCAGTTATGATGGCTATGATCGCTTCTATGCCAATGAGGTTAAGGCAGCTTTGCTAACTGATCAGAAAATCCTGGAACTCTTGCTGCCGCGGGCGAAGAGACAGCAGGTAATAGATGACGTGATCACGGCCGTGGTCGGCAGCCCGGTAGACCCCTTGTTTATCGATGCTCAGGGCCGAAAATCCGGCTTCGCAAACGGGGCTATCGTCAACGAAATCCCTGGGGCGAAGGTGGACCGATTTGATGAAAAGACGGTTCTCATCCTTCCCAACGGCAAGGGTTATTCGTTCCAAGCCAAAGGGTTCACGGAAGTAAACGGCGGCGAGACAATGACGCTGGCCTACCAGGTTCCCGGCGGTGGCAACTCGATCCTGGAAGTAAGCTTCCTTGACGTGGCAATCGCAGCGTCGGAAACTTATACGACCGAAATCGGGAGCAGCAGCGACAGTGTCCCGCCGTTGGTTCTCCCTGACGGCACGTTCTCTACCGCCTGATACGATTGAGGTCGTCGAAGTCGAGGTGGACGGCGACGCGTCACAAATCTATCTGCCGCTGACGGTTACCGCCGCTGCCGCTCCGGCGGACGACCCGTAGCCATCTGCCTATTTTGCGGATTTCAGTGCTGATCTCGGTGAAAGGGCGGCGGCAAAGCCTACGCGGAGATGCGACTGCGCAGGATAAGCGGACTTGACGCAGGCAATAGAGGTATTGGCAGCAGCCTGATCCCCTGGATGGCCGTGCGTGACGTTGACGGCGACGATTTCATCAAGTGGACCGTCGCCGTTGCCGCGGACGGCACGATCTCGATATCAGCCGACGACCAGCTAATCGGAGAGGTCCAGGCGGAAAAGGATGGTAGCAATCGCCATTTTGGTGTTCTGGTGCGTTCGGGCAGCAAACCAGATTTATCAGCAAATTCGATTATTTCAGAGTGAAATAGTCCCGGAGCCAGGGGGGCCGCGCAGGAGTTCCTCTTGCAGCGGCCGCAGGCGACGGTACTGGGCGTAGCGCGCCTGGTACTGTTCGTGGCGCGCGGGGTCGGGCTCGAAGACGCGCTCCAGCTTGACCATGGCCGCGCTGCCGGCGGCGATCGTGTCGAAGATGCCGCTGCCGGCGCCGGCGATGATGGCCGCGCCCAGCGCGCCCGCTTCCGTGATCACGGGGCGCGTGATCGGCCGTCCGAAGATGTCGGCGCAGGTCTGCACCCAGGCGTCGGAGCGGCTGCCGCCGCCGGCGGCGCGGAACGCCTGGATTTCAATTCCCGTGCCCGGCAGGGCATCGACCACCTCTTTGAGGTAAAAGGCGGCCCCTTCGAGGATGCCGCGCAGGATCTCGCCGCGGCTCGTGTTCAGGTGCAGGCCGCTGATCAGGCCGGCGGAATCGCTGATGAAGTCGGGCGGCCCCGTGGGCGCGAAATGGGGCAGGACGAGCACACGGCCGGGGCCCTCGGGCATCTCGGCGAAGAGCGCGGGATAGGGAGAACGGCCGTCCCGCTGCGCCTGCTTCTGCTCGGCGGCGGCGAAGGTGTCGCGGTACCATTTGACCAGCGAGCCCCCCTGGTTGTAGAGGAAGCTCACGTAGCGGCCGGGGACGGCGTGGTGTTCCGTGTTCAGGCCGCGCGCGATCATGAGATCGGCGGGCGGCGGGGCGGCGAAGACGGGCGTGATGCAGTGGTAGGTGCCCATGCCGTAGACGGCGCCCCCAGCGTCGACCACGCCGCTGCCCACGGCGTTGGCGCACTGATCATGCGCGCCGCAGACGATGCGCACGCCGGCGGGCAGCCCCAGTTCGCCGGCCATCGCCGGGGAGACAGCGCCGATGACAGTCCCCGCGGGCACGGCCGGCGGCAGTTTCTCGCCGTCCAGCCCGGCGGCGGCCAGCAGGGCCGCGGACCAAGTCTCTTCTCGCAGATCAAAGAGCAGGGAGCGGTTGGCCAGGCTGAAATCAACGGCCGTCTGCGCGCCGAGCATGAAGGCCACGAAGGCGCTCCAATGCAGGAACTGGTCCGCTTCCGCGTACAGCTCCGGCGCGTATTCTTGAATCCACTTCAACTTGGGCAGGCTGTAATGGTTGCCCAGGCTGTTGCCCGTGATCACGTAGAGCTGATCATCAGGCAGCTTCTGCGCCAGATCCGGCAGGAATTCTGCGCCGCGGGCGTCGAAATTGAGCAGGGAGGGTCCCAGAATGCGGCGATCGGCGGTGACGGGCACGAGCGCTTCGCCCATGGAGGAAACGGCGAGCGCGCTGATGGCGGCGGTGGGAACGGCCGTTGTGACCTCGCGCACGGCCGCTTTGATCTCGCCCCACACGGCGTGCGCGTCAAGCTGCGCCCAGCCGGGGCGCGGCGCCTGGGCGTCATACTCGCGATAGGCGGCGGCAAGCTGCTCGCCCACGGGCGTGAAAAGGGCGACTTTGCAGCCGCTGGTGCCGGCGTCGATACCGAGGAGGTTCATGGGGCGGCTTTCCACTTTCTGTTTTCTGTTTCCGCTACATCGCCCGCGAAACCCTATCCATCACCTCCATATCCGTGTTCACCAGCTCGATCTCCAGCGGCATCTGGCCGAAGGCGTGGGTGGAGCAGCTGAGGCAGGGGTCGTAGCAGCGGATGACGGCTTCGACGCGGTTGAGCATCCCTTCTTGCAGCTTTTCGCCGCGCACGAAGTGGCGCGCCACCTGGTAGACGCCCTTGTTCATGGCCAGGCTGTTGTTGCCCGTGGCGATGATCATGTTCACCCAGGTGATCAGGCCGCTTTCGTCGATGCGGTAATGGTGGAAAAGGGTGCCGCGCGGCGCTTCGGAGGCGCCGACGCCCTCGTCGCGGTTGGGCTCGGCATAGGCGCGCACGCGCTTGTTGAAAATGTCGGGATTGTTGAGCGAACGTTCCATGCGCTCGATCGTGTATAGAATCTCGATCAGGCGCGCGTAGTGGTAGTGGAAGGAGCTCAGTTCCGGCCCGCGGGCCATGGAGCGAAATTCGGCCCACTCTTCGTCGGCCAGGGTCGTGCCCACGCGGTCGATGATGTTCATGCGCGCCAGCGGACCGACGCGGTAGATACCGTCGGGATAACCGAGCGGCTTGAAGTAAGGAGACTTTAGGTAAGAATCCGGCTCCACGTACTCGCTGATGAAGTGCATATAGGTGCGCGGATCGAGGCCGTCGGCGACGATGTCGCCTTTGGCATCCATGATGCGCAGCTTGCCGTCGTACAGCTCCAGCTCTCCCTTGTCGTCGACCATGCCCATGAAGAGCGTGGGGAAGTTGGCAAAGGTGCGGATCTCTTCGTTGAAATCGCCGAAGATATCCTTGTACCAGTCCAGCGTGCGCCGGATACGTATTTTGGCGTCAGGCAGCATGGCCGTGATCTGCGCGTGCTTTTCTTCCGTCAGCGGGGCGCTGACGCCGCCGGGCACCACCCAGGCGGGATGGACGCGCTTGCCGCCCAAAATCTCGATCACGCTTTGGCCGAATTTGCGCAGGGCGATGCCGTCGCGAGCCAGGTCGGGAAATTTATTGAGCACGCCGAAGATGTTGCGTTCGGCGGGATCGGAATCAAAGCCGAGCAGCATATCGGGCGATGAGAGGTGGAAGAAGCTCAGGGCGTGGGATTGGGCGTGCTGGGCCAGGTTCATGATCCGCCGCAGGCGCTGCGCCGCGGGCGGGATCTGCACGGCGAGCAGTTCGTCGCACGCCTTGGCCGAGGACATGAGATGGCTCACGGGGCAGATGCCGCAGGAGCGGGCCGTGATCGCCGGCATTTCGTGGAACATGCGCCCTTCGGTGAACTTCTCGAAGCCGCGGAACTGGGTAACGTGAAAACGGGCGTCTTGCACACGGCCGTCGTCATCCACCATGATCGTTATCTTGCTGTGGCCCTCGATCCGCGTGACGGGATCGATCATGATTGTTTGAGTCATATTCTTTCTCCAAATTTGAGAAGCGGGGCGTATTCGGCGCGGAAGAGCGCCGCCTCCGCCCAGACTTCTCTAGACGCCGAACCGCGTGCGCTCGGTCAGGTCGGGGATACGCCCGGCCAGTAGTTCAGAAACGGCGTACCAGATCGTGTCCGCCGAGGGCGGGCAGCCGGGGATAAAGACATCCACGTTGACCACCTGGTGCACGGGCACCGACAGCTTGCGCAGCGGGGGAATGACCTCGACAGGGATGTGCTGGTTCTCGTCCGCGTTTTCCAGATAAGAGCGGGCGAGCACATCTTCCTTCTTGAACTCGTTGCGCATGCCGGGCACATTGGCCGTGATCGCGCAGTCGCCCAGACAGACGAGCAGCTGCGTGCGGCCGCGAATCATCTTGATCTTCTCAAAGTCCTCTTCGGAGCTCACGGCCCCTTCGACGATGGTCACGACCACGTCCGGCGGGAACTCTTTGTTGTCCACCAGCGGGCTGTAGACCAGGTCGGCCAGCTCGCCCAGTTCAATGATATGCTCGTCGATATCGAGAAAGGACATATGGCAGCCGGAACAGCCGTCGAGCCATACGGTGGCGATTTTCGTTTTTTCACTCATAGTAATCTCCTGAAGCGTGTAGGGCAGATGGGCGAGCTGCTGCGTTTGCCTGGTGAACAACGTGGCACGTTGTTCTACAAGACACAGGCAGCTACTCCTCCTGGCGCATAATCGTTAGATAAGGCAGGAACTCGCGCCGTTTCTTTTGTTCGCCGGCGGCGCGTCCCTTCTGTGTCAGCGCGCCCGTGGGGCACACCTGCACACATTTGCCGCAGCTTGTGCAGCTCAGTGAATCGCCCCAGGGTTGGTTCAGGTCGGCAATGATGCGCGAATCTACGCCGCGCCCCATGACGTCCCAGGTATGCGCCCCTTCAACCTCCCCGCAGACGCGCACGCAGCGCGTACAAAGCACGCAGCGATCATGGTCTAGCGAGAAATAGTCGTGGGAGACATCGATGGGCATGCGCGGGTAGAGATAGGGCACGCGGATGTGCGTGATGCCGAACTCCACGGAGAGGTCCTGCAGATCGCAGTGGCCGTTGGAGACACAGACGGAGCAGACATGGTTGCGCTCGGAGAAGAGCATGTCCACGATCAGGCGCCGGTAGCGCTCGATGCGTTCCGATGTGGTCTTCACGACCAGCCCTTCGCGCGCATAGGTCATGCAGGCGGGCTGCAGGCTGCGGTATCCTTCAATTTCAACCATGCACAAACGGCAGCCGCCGACATCGGAAAGCCCTTCCATGTGGCAGAGCGTGGGGATGTGGATATCGTTTTCCAGCGCCAATTCGAGGATCGTCTCGTCCTCGCGCGCGCCGACGTCGACGCCGTCAATCGTTAATGTCTTAATACTTGGTCGGGAGCGCCGTCTCATGCTTGCACCTCCACTTGCGGTTCGCCGATTAGTTGATCGGTATATTCATGGCGGAAATAGCGCAGCGTGCTGACCACGGGATTGGGCGCTGTCTGGCCCAGGCCGCAGAGGCTTGTCTCGCGCACCATTTCGCAAAGCTCTTCGAGGAGAGCCAGGTCAGCGGCCGTGGCCTTCCCCCTATTTATCTTGTCCAACAGGTTGTGCATGTGCACCGTACCCACGCGGCAGGGAATACAGCGGCCGCAGGATTCGGTCATGCAGAACTCCATGAAGTACTTGGCCACGTCGACCATGTCCGCTTTCTCGTCCATGACGATCATGCCCCCGGAACCCATGATAGAGCCCAGCGCTTTCAGCGATTCGTAATCGACGGGCGTGTCCAGATGGTCCTCGGGGATGCAGCCGCCGGAGGGGCCGCCCGTCTGCACCGCCTTGGGCCTACCGCCGCCGGGAACGCCGCCGCCGATGTTTTCAATAATCTCGCGCAGGGGCATGCCCATAGGCACTTCGATCAGGCCCGTGTTGACGATATCGCCGGCGAGGGCGAAGACCTTCGTCCCTTTGCTCTTCGCCGTGCCCAGCGAGGCGTACCAGGCGCCGCCGTTGCGGATGATGGGCGCGATATTGGCGAAGGTTTCCACATTGTTGATCAGGGTCGGCTCACCGAAGAGGCCGTATTCCGCCGGATAGGGCGGCCGCGGGCGCGGCTGGCCGCGCTTCCCTTCAATGGAGGCGATGAGGGCCGTTTCCTCGCCGCAGACAAAAGCGCCGGCGCCGAGGCGTATCTCCACATGGAAACGGAAGGGGGTGTTGCAGATGTCGCTGCCCAGCAAATTGACGCGCCGCGCCTGGCGGATGGCGACCTTGAGCCGTTCCACGGCCAGCGGATATTCGCCGCGCACGTAGATATAACCCTTGTCCGCGCCGACCGCGTAGCCGGCGATGGCCATCCCTTCCAGCACGCGATGGGGATCGCTTTCGAGGACGCTGCGGTCCATGAAGGCGCCGGGGTCCCCTTCGTCGGCGTTGCAAATAATATATTTCTGATTGCTGATCGACTTGGCCACGGTGGTCCATTTCAGGCCGGTGGGGTAACCGCCGCCGCCGCGGCCGCGCAGGCCGCTGCGTTCCACCTCGCCAATGACATCTTCGGGCGTCATCTCCGTCAGGGCGGCGAGCAGCCCCTGGTAGCCGTCGTTGGCGATGTAGTCTTCAATGCGCTCCGGTTCGACGATGCCGCTGTTCTCGAGCACGATCTTCGTCTGCTTTTGGAAGAAGGGGATCTCCGTATCCAACGTCAGCCGCTTCACCGGTTTCTTGCCCAGGGCGGAGACGATCTCGCCCGCGTCCTTGGCGGTCACGTTCTGATACATGACCTCGACCTTGCCTTTTTCATGTTTGCTGCACTGCGAGGCCAGCGGCCCGTGCGCGCAGAGGCCCATGCAGCCGGTGCCTTTGAGCTGTACTTTGTCCTCCAGACCCGCTTCTTTGACCTCGTCTTGCAGGGCCTGCAGCGCCTCGTCGCTTCCCGACGAAAGACAGCCGGCGGCCACGCAGACGCAGATGCGATGGTCATAACCGGCGTTCTGTTCCGCTTCCGTCTCTTTGATTACTTCCAGTTGATCATACATCGCCATCACTCCATGCGGCCAAACGGCCGTTCACTTCCTGCGCATCCAGCTTGCCGACGACTTCGCCGTCAAACACAGCTACCGGGGCGAGGCCGCAGGAGCCCAGACAACGGGCGGTGAGCAGGGAAATCTTCTCATCCTCCGTCGTTTCGCCCGGCTTGATATCGTAGGTCTCTTCAATCTCGGCCAGCATGGCGTTGATGCCCTTGATATAGCAGGCGGTGCCCGTGCACATCACACAGGAATGCTCCCCGGCCGGTTTGAGGGTGAAGAGATGGTAGAAGGTAGAGACGCCGTAGACGCGGCTCAGGGGCACGTGCAAAGAGTCGGCCACATAATGCATCGATTCATCGTCAATGAAGCCGAACGATTCCTGCACCGTATGCAGCGTTTCAATGAGCGCGTGCCGCGAGAAGCCGTTGCGCCGCATCGTGCCTTGCACGATACGCCAGCGCACGTCCTCCGACGGTGGCTCGACTTTGGGTGCTCGCAACATAGTTTTCTCCTTTAAAGCCGATCTCGGCCGATCAGCAAGTCAGCCGGCATCGCTGCGCTTTCTATTGGGCATGGAAAGCGCCCCAGACCCTGGGGCGCCCACCTATACCTGATTGTCGCACAAACCTATGTTACTTGATAGTGAAATTTGTCACAAATATAGGTGACATGTGTCATATCTTGGAATTTGGGAGTGGGGATGGCGGATGGGAATCTTCCGCTTGCCTCCTGCCCCGCTCCTATTGTATAATTCCAGTAGTGGAATATTACAGTACTGGAATAACTGATGGCGGACGAGACATTGACGAACGCGGAGCTGGTCGTGCTGAGCTTGATCAGCGAACGACCGCTGCATGGGTACCAACTGGAACAGGAGATCGCTGCGCGCAATATGCGCGCCTGGACGGATCTTGCGACCTCCTCGATCTACTACATCCTGCGGCGGCTGGAGGAAAGGGGCCTGGTCGCTGAAGTTGGGCAGGGAGCTCGTGGGCAAGGGAAGCGTTCGCGCAAGGTCCTGGGCATCACGCCGCGGGGCGAAAAGGTGTGGAAGGCGGCAACCCTGGAGGCGCTGCGACGGCCGTCGATCACCTACACCAATTTCCTGCTGGGGCTGCACAACCTTTGGAACATCCCCCCTGAGGAAGCGCTGGCGGCGGTTCAAAGCTACCGCGCCTGGCTGGAGGCGGACTTGCAGCGCCAGCGCGAGGCACTGCATGCCTTCGAGGTCCCGGTCTTTCCGCTGGACGTGTTGTTTGATTACAGTTTTGTCCTGGGGGACGCCGAGCTGCGCTTTTTAGACGACCTGATCAACCGTCTGCAAGAGCCGGCCGGCGGCGCCTAGATTCTTAACAACCGCTTTGCGGCAGGGGAGTCCGCCGGCGCTGCCTACCGGCGGCTGGGCTCCCTGCCCGGCAAAGCATTATTTGGGAGGCCAATGCAATGAATGCAGATCGTATTGAACTGAGTCCGGTCGGCCGTGTGCAGGTCGACGAGAAGCGGGGGCGTTTTCGCGTGCAGATTGACGAGGCGTACCGCCCCGCCCTACAAGGGTTGGGCAGCTGCACGCACGCCCTCATTTTCTGGTGGGCCGATCGCGGCGACAGACCCGGCGAGCTGGTCGTCGACCTACCCTATGCGCCGGGGGTGCGCAGCGGCGTATTCGCCAATCGCTCCGAATGCCGGCCGAACCCGCTTGCCGTCACCACCTCCCATATCCTCGCCGTCGATGAAGCGCAGGGAACGGTCGATCTCGCCTGGATCGACGCCTTTGACGGCACACCCGTGATCGACATCAAGCCCTATTTGCCGATGTCAGATCGCGTCATGGACGCCGAATATCCTGAATGGCTGCAGGGGTTCCCGGAATCGATGGAGGAGGCGGCCGCCTTCTTCGCCGATCCCGAAAACGCGGCGCTGTTTTCCTAATCTACCCTAGAAACTGGGTTTCTCAGGCCGCGATCGTTGGCATCCAGATCAGCAAGAAACCCAGTTTCCAGCGCCCGCCGGCACCCGCCCTTTTTCATCTTGCCTCGCGCCGTTTTAGGAATAAAATCGGCCTATGTCCAATCAACTGCGCGAGTTAGGGAAAACGGGGATCAAGATCACGCCCATCGGTCTCGGCGTGTGGCAGTTCTCTCAGGGAAAGAGCCTTAATCACTTCATCTGGAAACCGCTGCCGGAGGCGACGCAGGATGAGATCATCAAGGCGGCGCTGGCAGGCGGGATCAACTGGTTCGACACGGCCGAGGCTTACGGCTTCGGCCAGTCGGAGCGGGGCTTGGCGCACGCCCTCGAGGCGGCGGGGGCATCCGGCGAGGAGATCGTGCTGGCCACGAAATGGTTTCCGTTCGGCCGCCGCGCCTCTTCCATCGCCAAGACGATCGAGAAACGGCTGCAGAACCTGGCCCCCTACGGCATCGACCTCTACCAGGTGCACAATCCCAACTCTTTTTCCAGCGTGGAAGAGGAGATGGCGGCGATGGCCGGGCTGGTGGAGGCGGGGCAGATCAAGAGCGTGGGCGTGAGCAATTTTTCAGCGGGCGAGATGCTGCGCGCGCACAGCCGCCTGCAAAGCTTGGGGCTGCCCCTGGCCGGCAATCAGGTCAAGTACAGCCTGCTCGACCGGCAGATCGAGAGCAACGGCGTGCTGGAAGCGGCGCGCGCCCTGGGCATCACGATCATCGCCTATACGCCCCTGGAATGGGGGCTGCTCAGCGGCAAGTTTCATGAAGAGCCGCGGCTGGTCGACCGTCTGCCCCTGGCGCGCCGCCTTGCCGTGCGCCGCAAACTGGCGGACAGCGCCCCCGTGATCGAGGCTTTGCGCACGCTCGCGGCGCGATACGCGGCGACACCGGCGCAGGTCGCCCTCAACTGGTTAATTCATTTCCACGGCAAGACGGTGGTGGCCATTCCCGGAGCGAGCAAGCCGCGCCAGGCGCGGGACAATGCGCGGGCGATGGCCTTCCAGTTAAGCGAGGAGGAGCTCTCCGGCCTTGACCATTTAACGCGCTCCTTCCGCTAGGGGCAAGGAGCAATAAAAAGAGACGGGGCAGCCTGGCAGCCGCCCCGTCATTCACTAATCAGCACGCCTGCTTGGATGGGGAGGAATGGATGGCGGCTAATTGAAGTGACATTTATTGGTCACTACGAACGCAGCTCACTCGTCGTGACCCCGTTCGCAGCAACGCATTCATACGGCGCCGGTCTTTAGAAGCGGATGCTGTTGGCGTCGATGCCCCAGGGGCTGAAGAGACGCGGCAGCAGCGCAGGATCGTCGATCGCCAGCCCGGCTACTTGGACGAGCGCCGTTTGCGCCAGCGCCCAATAGAGAGCGGCGGCGAGCAGCAGTAACGTAACAGCCATCAAAACGATCATCATTTTTCTATCTAGTTGCAAAGTCATGAGCATCCCTTCGTCCACGCTAGTTCCTGGTTCTTGTCTTTCTTTATAAAAGCGCGAATCATGTATATAAATGCATGAATCATGCAGATTGCGCCACGCGGCGCAGAAGGCTTCATATTTGCCTCAGACGCCACCGGGAAGGGGCAGCGGGCAGAGCCGCGCTCCTGCTCTAGAATGACGGCCGTGCGAGAAGGGGACCGCTGTCCCCCACGAGGAAGAAGGGCGCCCACTGGTAGGGGTGCGCGGGCGGCGCGCCATTGCGCCCGCTGAGCAGTCTGATCTGCGCGCTTTGCAAGGCGATGTCTTTCTCCTCGCCCTCTGCCAGCCTACCGTAGAAGTCATGCATCAACTGTGTCGTCGTCTGATCCTCCACGGGCCAGAGCGTGAGCACCAACGACTCGGTGCCCGCGGCCAGGAAAGCGCGCATGAGGCCAAAGACCTCGTCCCCCCCGCCTACCAGGCTGTGTCCTGTCCGGCAGGCGCTGAGCGTGGCCAGGGAGGCGCGCAGGCGCAGGTTGAAGATATCGAGCGTGGTCAGCAGGCCGTCGTGCAGATGAAAGCCGGAAAAGAGGGGATTGGCGGCCTGGAACTCGCCGTGCGCGGCGATGTGCAGCAGATCGCAGGCGGGCGCCTCCCCCTGGAAGCGGCGGCGCGTCGCCTCCTCATCCAGGTAAGAAGGGGCATTGAAGGAAGCGGCCACGGCGCGCACTTCGTCGGGCACTTGCTGCAGACGGCCGTTTTGCGTGTTGCCCATGACCAGCGTGCGCAGCGGCCCGGCAAGGGGTGTGCGCCGCGGCTTAATGAAGCTGCTGCCCGGCAGGTAGCTGATCTGGAAGCGCTGCAGCAGATGTTCCCGGCCGTCATAGAAGGCGTGGAACGGGAGATAATGCAGCAGGCCGTGGGGCACGATCACCAGCCGCCGGTAGGCGCTCGCTTCCTCTATCCAGGGGGCAGCCAGCCCTTCGTACAGCGCCTGGAGGATCTGCAGCGCATGCAGGCGCAGCTTCTCGGCCAGGTCGGGGAGCTTCTCGAAGGTGTTGAAATTATGCAGCAGCTTCTGCTGCGCGCGCTGGATCTCCTTCATGGAGAGGGGCAGATGCAGCGCCTGCACGCCGCGGGTGGTGACCAGAAAAACGACCATCCCTCCCGGCAGCCCATAATATTCAACGAGCAGCGTATCTTCGGCAAGCGCCTCTTGTTCCAGGCGCGTCTGCACCTGCCACAGCGCCGCCTCGCTGGTGTAGGCAGCGTTGCGCACCAGCAGGCTGTGCCACAGGTCGCGGATCTTGTCCTCCGTGCGCAGGATCACCTGGCGCGCTTCATCCCGCGCCTGCAGACCCTCTTCCTGCTCATCCTGGCGGTTGAGGCTGCTGCCCGGTGTTTCGCCCGTTTCCCAGCGGCGGTAGAGGCGGTCCCGCTTCTCGCGTAGGCTGAGTATTTGCTCCACCAGCGGCTGGTCGGCGGCGCTGCGCGCCTCAATGCGCAAGTCGATATGGTGGGCGAGCATGTCCAGCAGGGCGCGTGATTTGGCGCGCTCGGCGTAGCTCAGGGCCACGCGCGGGTTGTGCGCCTCCAGGCAGAGTTGCACGGCGTGCGCGTACACTTCATCCTTGTCCGCCAGAAAATCGGCGCGGAATTCAACCATCATCTGGCTCTGCATGCGCTCCAGCTCATGAATCGCCTTGTCGTAGGCGACCAGCGCGCGCGCGGGATCGCGGGCGGCGAGGGCCAGCTGTCCCTGCAAATAATAGGCCTGCTGCGTGAGCAGGGGCACATCGATCTCGGCGGCGACGGCCAGCGCCTCGCGCACGTGATCCTGCGCCGCCCGGCGCCGCCCTTTCGCCAGCGCGGCGCGCGCGGCCAGAATGCGCGCCAGGGCGACCTTGAGCAGCAGATTGTGCGCCTGCAAGTGGGGGATCGCGGCCGCGGCCAGCCGCTGGCTCTCGCTATAGCGCTGCTTGCGGTAGTAGATCGCCGCTTTTTCCAGGTCGGTGTAAACCGCCCACGTCTCGTTCGCTTCCTGCTCGAAAATGGCGCGCGCTTTGGCCAGGGCAGCGAGCGCCCGCTCATAATCGAGCAGGCCGGTCAGCGCCGTGGCCTTATTGAGCAGCGCCTGGGCGACCTCAAACTGCGTGCCCGCGCTGCCGAATTCGGCGATGACCTGGCGGCATTTGACCAGCGCCTCTTCGTAGCGCCCCAGGTGCAGCAGGCCGTCGCTGATGAAGAGCTCGGCGAGGATGGCGTCGCGGTAGCGCCGGTCGGAGATGAAGGTGTCGCGCGCGCGCTCCAACAGCGTCTGCGCTTCGCCGAAACGGCCGAGGAGGAAATGAGTGATGCCCAGGTTCTGCTCGGCGCGGGCGACGTTGGCCGTCTGCGCCTGTTCACGCGCCAGATGTAGGGCGGCGTTGTTGGCGGCCAGGGACGCTTCATAGCGCCCCAGGTTGCGCATGACGATCGCCTTGTTAATCAAGGCCAGCGACAGGCGCCGCTGCCCCTCTTTCCCGAGACGGCCGTAGGCGGCTTCTACTTCTTCGATGCGCTGCAGCGCCTGGTGATCCTGCCCGCGGCGGCCGTAGATGGCGGCCAGGTTGTTGTTCAGGGCGGCGAGAGAGACATCTTCGCCATACTTGACGAAGACGCCGGCCGTCGCTTCACCGGTGGCAAACGCCTCGTCATAGCGCTGCAAGCAGGCCAGCGCCCATACCTGGCTGATCTGGCCGAAGGCGATTTCCAATTCGTCGTCGTAGGCAAGGTAGATGCTTTCTGATTCGGCAAAGAGCGCCAGCGCGGTCTCAAATTCGCGCTGGGCCAGGGTGAGGGCGATCGCCTTTGTCTGTAGGCCGAGGGCGCGCACGCGGGGCGCCTCGCGCCAGGCGCCGATGAAGAGGATCAGGTCGGCGATGGCCAGCGCTTTGCGCGCGTCGCGGCGCAGATAAAAGAGGGCGCGCTGTTTCAGGCCGGCGCCGACAGCGTACAGATCCTCGGCAGGCAGGCTGGCGATGGTCGACTTGGCAGCTTGGGTAGAGTCAGCCAGACTAACCAGTTGTTCTACAACATCCCCGCCCATAGACCCTGCCTGCTAACTCACTCCATCCGCAAATTCTGCAGATGGATCTCTGTTTTGGGGCCGCTGAGGATGAGATCATAGAGATCTTTGGCGATCTGCACATCCTCAAAGTAGAAATGGCTGTCCGGCTCCAAGGGTGTGGCAGCGAGCAGATCCCCGCTGCGCCAAAGATAGGCGGTCCAATCATGAAAATCAGCCAGATCGCCGGAGGTGGGCATGATATCGCCGATGATGTCCTGCTTGCTGCGCACGGCCGTTTCCTTGAGTGCGCTGAGCGAAATGATATAGGGATCGACATGGAAAACGCGCGTGGACATATTGTCCACCTGACCGCGCATCGCCGGCCCCGCCGCCGCGGGCATGAGCACGCCGGCGGGCGGAGAAAGGAGATCGACCACGTAAATCCAGATCTCCTCCAACGACGGCAGCCTCTTCATACTTGTCGCCGCCGGCGAGCGTTCCGGAACCAGGGGCAGCGCCATAAAGGCGTCCAGCTGCACCGCGTCTCGCATACAGAGCGGGCAGGTCTTAAGATGACCGGCTATTTCGTTGCTGTGAAACAGGTCCAACATTCCCAAGCGGTACTCGCCAAGCGCTGTCTTCGACGGGCACTCAATCCGGTACAACACATCCTTCAGTTTTTTTTCAACCCGAATCATCATCATTCCTTCTTGCTGTGTATAGTATCACCAGTATAAATGCAAAAAGGATCCTTTTTCACTCAAAGCCCTCCAAGACAGCCAGGAGGCGCTCATCCCGGCGCAGGCGCGCCATCAAATTACCCTTCACGCGCCGTACCTGGCTCACGTTGTCAAAGGCGTCCCCGTGCTCGGCAAAGATCTCTCTGGGCTTCATATCATAGACAAGAAAGTCGACGGCCACGATTCTTTCCTGCTCCGTCTTTACGGCGGACATCACATAGTCGAGGACAGCGTTGGCCAGCAGCCGCTCATTGAGCGTCTCAATGGGGCTGTAGGTCGTGGCCACGGCCTCGATCGGCTTATTGGAGTAAAGAGCCAGATGCGGACCCATGCGCCGCTCCGCGTACTCCTGCACCGTCGTAAAGACGCAGAGCTTCAAATACTGCATGATCGCTTTCAGGTTGCGGAAACGGGAGAACTTGCCCGGATCACGGCTGAAGGCGCGCCAGAAGTTGTCAAAGGTGCGGTTGAGAAAATAGTCGTGATCCTCGTCGGTGGAGGGGAACGCGCTGTGCTGGTTTATCCAATAGATAACCAGGTTGCTGTACTGTTCGATAAGCGCCGCCCACGCGCCCTCGTGCTGATCTTCCACGGCGCGGCGAAACAGCTCCATGCAGTAGCGGTCGTCGTAAGGCTCCTGTCTGAAAAAACGATCCGTTGCCCGGCGGCAGAGGTGGGCAAGACTGGCGAGGTTGAGCGCCGCCAGATCGATCTCGGCTGTGTCTTGCGCCAGTTTGTTTTCCAAGAACGTCCTTTCGGCTTCTTGATAAGCCTTGTCTGTACTCATCCGCCAGTTCCACAGCACTCTACCCCGGCCCCTGCACGCGCGATAGACGCCGGCAGTGGGTGAGCAATTGGGGCGCAGCCAGTTCGGCCCGCCAAGACCAGGCACACGTGAAGCGAGGAAAACTCTTCACGCCGCGCGAAGTAGTCCATCCCGTTCAATGAACAGAAAAAGGATAGCGTGACGACACAGGTTCGTCAATAACAATCATCTGGGCGCACACGCCGGCGCCTTTGTAACTCAACATGGTATGTTGTAGCTCAACATGGTATGTTGAGCGCGCACGCTGCGCGTGCGTAACAACTTGCCAAGTTGTTTTACGTTTTCCGGCCGGGTGAGCTAGGCCGGCGCCTCTGTAACTCAACATGGTATGTTGTAGCTCAACATGGTATGTTGTAGCTCAACATGGTATGTTGAGCGCGCACGCTGCGCGTGCGTAACAACTTGCCAAGTTGTTCTACGTTTTCCGGCCGGGTGCGTCTTTTCTTGGCAAGAAAAAGGGCCAGGCGCATGGCCTGGCCCTTTGCCGGCTTTGGCGTTGTCAGCGCCTAGTCAAAGACAATGAAGGCGACCTGCTCCGTGGTATGGCTGCGCTCACTATCTCCGATAGCGTCTTCGTCGAAAGCAAGCGAGAGGGCGGTGGAGGAAAGCGGGTTGGCGCCGTAAAGAAGCGGCCAGCCACCATTGTTGCCATCGATGCCCGCGGAGCTGATCACGGCCGTCGATGGCGAGGAGAGACCGTTCAGCGCGTAGACGAAGGGCGGTCCGTCGGTGACACCTTTGACGGTATCCGCCCCCACCCCGGCGAGATATGAACGGCCGGAGATGGCGCCGCTCCCGGCTTCGATGACGATGTAGCCGATCAGCTCATCGCCGCGCGTCTTGTCCGTATCCTCGGCCACCTGCTTGCCCAGATAGAGCGCGCCGTTGGGCGGAGAGCTGACGCTTGAACCCCGCGCCCAGAAGACGGACCAGGCGGGATCCTGGCTGCTCATCACCTGGCCGAGGACAACGGGATCCGCGTAGCTGTTGATGTAGGCGCGCGGCTCGCCGTTCAGGCTCCCTTTGCTGTCCGTGACCGTGGACGTGAAGCGCACCGCCTCCATCTTCACGCCGTGATCGGCCTGCGTGTAGACGCCTTCTTCGACGACGGCATAGTGCACGGTAACGCCGGTCAGGGGGGCGATTGAAGAATCGGCGCGGTCGATGCGCACGTCAAAGGAATCGCTGTCAACCGTACGCACGCGGGCGACCATCGGTGGTTGGCCGGCGTCATAATTGACGCTGGCCACGACGACCATCCCCTGGTAGGAACGGGATAGAGGCACCGTTGTCCAGCCGCTGGTGCCCACGCCGCTGACGACGCCGGTGGCCAGGAACGGATCTTCAGCGACGGGCCTCGGCCGGCCGAAGACGACGTAACTGACCTGCTCACTGATATGCACCCGCTCGCTGTCTTTGAGTTGATCTTCATCGATAGCAAGCTGAATGCTGTTCTCGGAGAGCGGGTTGTTCCCGTAGAGTATAGGCCAGCCGCCATTGCCGCCATTCATACCCATCTGGCTGAGGACCACACCGTCGGTGCTTTCCAGCGGCGCAAAGCTGTAGACGTAGGGAGGGGAATTGTCATAGCCAAGCACGGTATCGGGACCCAGCGCGGCGACGTAGTCGACGCCGGAGAGCGTGCCCATGCCCTCTTCGAAGACGATATAGCCAATCGTTTCCGCGGCGCGCGCACGGTTTCCGTCTTCCGCGACATGCTTGCCCGTGTAAAGGTCGCCGGCCGAAGGCGGATTCCCAGCGCTCGATCCGCGCGCCCAGAAAACAGACCAGGCGGCATCATTGGCGCTCATGACCTGTCCCAGGACCACCGGGTTCTGATATTGGTTGGCGTAAGAGCGGCTTTCGCCTACCCAGCTCGAGGAATTGTCCGTTACCGTGGATTCGTAGCGCACTGCCTCCACTTTCGCACCATCCTCAGCGACGGTGTAGACGCCTTCTTCGATGACGGTGTAGTAGGCGGTGACGCCGCTGATTACGTCGCCGCTGTCCGGCGCCTCGGCGCGAATGTCAAAGCGGTTGCCGCCGGCGTCCCGGATACGGGCAACAGCCGGCGCATCGCCGCTCCCGTAGTTGAGACTGGCCACAACAACCATCGCGTTGTAGGTGTCGGGCAAGACAACGGTAGTCCAACTGCTGCCCAGATTGTTTACCTTACCGTGGGCCAACTTCGGCGCCGAAGAGGGCGGCGGCGTGTCTGTCGGCGTCGGCGGCGGGGTATTCGTCGCTGTCGGCGGCGGTACATCCGTGGCTGTCGGTGGCGGTGTATTCGTCACCGTGGGCAGAGGGGTGTTCGTCGCTGTCGGCGGCGGGGTGTTCGTCGGCGTCGGTGGGACCGGCGTGTTCGTCGCTGTCGGCAGCGGCGTGTTGGTCGCTGTCGGTGGCACCGGCGTGTTTGTCACCGTAGGCACCGGCGTGTTTGTCACCGTAGGCAGCGGCGTGTTCGTCGCTGTCGGTGGCACCGGCGTGTTCGTCGCTGTCGGTGGCACCGGCGTGTTCGTCGCCGTAGGCAGCGGCGTGTTTGTCGCTGTTGGCGGCGGCGTGTTCGTCGCTGTCGGCGGCACCGGCGTGTTCGTCGCCGTAGGCAGCGGCGTGTTCGTCGCTGTTGGCAGCGGCGTGTTTGTCGCTGTTGGCGGCGGCGTGTTTGTCGCAGTCGGCGGCGGCGTGTTCGTCGCAGTCGGCGGCGGGCCGGGCAGATAGCGAATGCTCAATTTGGGACGATCAGCGGCCGCTGCTGCTTCACTGGAATGGATATCCAGGCCATCAGTATTGGAGCTGTTGGCAAGGATCAAGCCGTGGTTGTCCGCCGGGCTGTTGATCCAATCCTGAACCAGGGCGAGGCCGGCGCTGTTGAGATCGATGGTATAGACGCCTGTGCTGCCCGCCGTGAGCGTGGCCAGCACGGCCGCGCCGCGATCGCTGCTGCCCTCAGCGCCAGGGATCTGCCAGAGCTGTCCATTTTGGGCCTGCTGCCAGGTCGCCTGCCCTTCCAGCCAGCCGCGCTCGAGGGCATAGAACTGGTAACTGTTCGGCGACGAGTTCCAGACGTTGAGGGTGACGCTCGCTTCCTGAACGATGCTGCCCGGCGGAATAGCGCCGATCTCCCAGCGCAGCAGCGCGGAGAGGTCGGTTCCCTGGCCGCTGGGGTCATCCCCATCGATCAAGATGTCAACGGAGCCCCCATAGTTCACGGCCGGATTGTACTCGTTCAAGGTGGTGTCCACATTGCCGCTGTAACCCGTGTCCGGCAGCAGCCCATTCTGGAAAGCGATCGTTGTCGAGGGATCGGGCGTGCTCGTCGGCGGAACGGCCGTCGCTGTCGGCGGAACCGGTGTATTGGTCGGCGGCAGCGGGGTGTTCGTCGGCGGAACGGCCGTCGCTGTCGGCGGTACCGGTGTATTGGTCGGCGGCAGCGGGGTGTTCGTCGGCGGCAGATCCGCGGCGTATTCGATATGCAGCAGCGGGGCATTGGCCGCTTCGCCGTCGTACGATTCGGCGGCGCGGCGGCCGGAACCGCTGATGACAAAGACGATATCGTTGTTCTGCTGCCAGCCGGAACGGCCGATGACCTCCTGCACGACAGAGGCGAGATCGGGCGATTGGTGTTTCTCGCTAACCGTGTCCCAGGCGGCGATAGCGCTCCAGTCGACGGCGGCGCCGGTCAGCGGCCTGCCTGTCAAATCGTAGGCCGCGGCGCCGAAAGCGGGGGCGTCATCGACCGCCTGGGCGCGGATCGTGACCGAGGTGCTTTCCGAATCCGTCTCGTCCGTCTCAAATTCAAGATAGGCGGACGTGATCGTCGCCCCCTGGGGGACGGCCACATTCGTGAAGCGCAGGCCCACCGACTGCGGGCCGAAGTAGGCGAGGTCGTCGCCCAATTCGATATCCGTGCTCGTGGCGTACATCTCCCCCGTGTCCGTGTGCTGTTCCACGTCATCAGCACCCGCGGCGATGCGCACGTCTACGCTGCCCGTAGGCGGCAGAACAGGCGTGGCCGTCGGCGGCGGCGCTGTGCTCGTGGGGGCGGGCGCGGTCGGCGTGGCCGTCGGCTGCCCGCCGGCCGGTTTCAACATCTCGTAGATATCGGTGTTGTCGATCTGCGCCCCCGTGATCTGCTCCGCGCCGGGGCCGACAGCGTAAACAGGCACGGCCGTCTGCGTGTGCCCCGTCGTGCTCCAACTCGCGGCGGGAACGACGCCCGCCTGCGGGTTGGATTCGCTGACGTTCATGCCCCCCGTCTCATGATCGGCGAGAACGACGATCAAAGTATCCGGGTGGGCCGCCTGAAAGTCGAGCGCCTTCTGCACTGCGTCCGCCAGCTCGGCGACGGAGCGCACCAAGCCAAGCGTGTTGTTGCTGTGCGAATAGGTGTCGCTGCCCTCGTGTTCAACGAGGAGGAAAAAGCCGTCGGGATCATTGTCGAGAATACTCAGTGCCGTCTCCGTCATCTCCGGTAGGGTGGGCAGCGTTGCGCTTCGCCCGGGTGTGCCCACCGGGGGCAGTTCGCCGCTCCCGAAACCGGCAGCCACGTAAGTCGTGCTTTCCGTATCCAGGGCGAGGAGCTCCGCACGTGTGGAGATCGTCGTGTAGCCCTGGCTCTGTGCCGCGCCGGCATCATAGCCGTTGCTGCTGCCGCCGCCGCCGAGGATCACGTTGGGCTGCGTTTGATTGACATAATCAAGAAAAATCTGGCTCTTGTTGTTGCGCGAAGTTTCGTGAGCGCCAAAACCGGCCGGCGACGCATCCGTGATGTAGGAGGTAGAGATAAGGCCGGTGGTGCGGTTGGCTAGTTTGTGGTTTTCCAACTGCGTGCGCAGTTCGCTGTCATCGCCGGGTCTCCAGACGCTGATCACGCCGTTGTTCACTTTGATGCCCGTCGCCATGGCCGTCGCCGAGGCGGCGGAATCGGTGGTCGTGCCGCTGTAGTTGTTGTGCGTCATCGTCGTTGCATAGGGGAAATCCTGGAAGTTGAGGGTCCCATTCCCCGTGACGTACATCGCGCCCGCTTTCACCTGCTCCGGCCCCATGCCGTCGCCGATGAAGAGGATCACGTTCTGGGCCGTCGTCTGCGCTTCCGTGGGCAGAACGGCCGAATTGAAGCCGGCAAAACCCAACAGCAGGAGAACCAATGCCCACAAAATCCGCCGTTTCCACGTGCCCAGACTATGCCCGTCCCTCATTTTTCCTCTCCCTATTTTGTATCAAACCAGTTAAAGTATAAATGCAGCCCCGCGCGGTTTAGACGCAGGGCGCATCCAATTGTCCTCCAACAGGTCAACGGCCGGCGCTGGGCCGCGGCGAGCGGCGCAAAACCAGCAGCGTCACGCCGCAAAGAGCCAGGAGCAGGAGCGCGACCTGGCTGAGCGTTTGCGCACCACCGCCGCTCGTGCCGCCCCCGGCGGCGCTGAAGCCGAGCAGGTCCACGGCCGTCGGTATCGCCGGCGTGAGCGTGGTCGAATAGTCAATGAGGATCTCAGTCTCCTCAACCGCGCCGGCGGCGGAAACGGCATTCAGCGTCTCCGCGGGCAGGCGTTTGCCGACAAAGCGCACCCCGACCTCGCTGCCGCCGGTGTCGGTCACCTCCACGAGCGCATACTGCCCGTCGTCCTCGGAGAGGTTGGGGAAAGCGCCGCCGCTGTAGGGGCCTGTGCCTTTCACAGAGCCGCTGCGGTTGAGGGCGGCGGCCTGGAAGACGAGTATGTTCACCGGATCGCCGCCAACGGTCGCGTATTGGCTGTTCGTGCCGTCGTCCTGGCCGAGCATGTGCACGTCGGCGGAAAGGATGACGACATTCTCAATGTTCTCTGTCTCGATGTGGTTGGCGATATCGACGCGCTCGGCATGGAAGCCGCCCCACTGGTCCGTGCCGGGTTCTGCCGGATCGATCCAGGGCACGGAGCTGACCCAGAAGATGGGCGCGTAGCCCCTGTCGCGTGCGTGGTCAAGTTGGACTTTGAACCAGGCGAGCTGGGTCTCGCCCATCATCGTCGGCTGGGCAGCGACGGCCGGCTCCGCGCCCGCCAGGGCGAGCTCTTCCTCCGGCGTGAAGCGTTCCGAGCGCAGGTCGGTCATGATGAAATAGGCACGGCCGACGTTGAAAGCTTGGTAGATGGGCACATCGCCGCTTCCGGCGGCGAGCGGGTAGTGGGGCACAATCTCCTGGTAGGCGCTGCGCGCCGCCGGCCTGCTGGGCGCCGTGCTGTCGCTGTCGTTGGTGGCGTAATCGTGGTCATCCCACATATAGGCGATGGGCAGGCTGCGGTAGAGGGCGGATTGGCGGGCGGCGCTCAAGGTCTGGGCGAAGGCGCTGCGGTAGAGGTCAACGTTGTCATCGCCGATATCAGAATACATGAAATCGCCGGGACTGAGGAAAAAGCGCGCGTTCTCTTCGCGCACAGCGTCAAAGACAGGCATATTCGAGCCCTTCTTCGCGTCGCCGGAGAAAGCGAAGGTGAAGGAGAAGGGGCCGGATGGGAAGGTCTCGAAGGTGCCGCGGTGCAGGTCGTCGATCTCGGCGCCGATCTTGACCGCGTAATGGTAACGGCGATCGGGCGCCAGGCCGCTCAAATCGAAGGAGACGGTGTTGGCGTTGCCGCTGTTCGCGCTGAGCGGGCCGGCCGTTGTGGGACTGCTGAGATCACTGAATTCGCTGACCAGCAGGGTCACGTCCTCACTAGATGCCTTCACGCGCGCGTTTACACGCGCGGAATCGGTGGTCACGGCGCCCGCCCAGATCCACTGCACGAGATCGGCCGTGGCGCCCACCTCCGTGGGGCTGAGGACGGTGAAGATGTCGCTGTTGCGCTCAAAAGTCTCATCAAGGATCTGCTCCGCTCCGGCGCCAGTCCCGTATACGGGGACCGGCCTCGCGGTATGGTACTTGGCCCCATCCTGCCATTCTACAGAAGGGACAACCCCTTCCTGCGGGTTATTCTCGTTGACGAAGAGGCCGCCCGTCTCATGATCGGCGGTGACGATAATGATCGTGTCCGGGTGTTCCGCCTTCCAGTCCAGCGCCTTCTGCACGGCAGCTTCCAGTTCCTTCACGGAGCGCACTACGCCCTCTGTATCATTGGCGTGTGAATACGTATCGGTCCCGCCATGCTCTACGACGAGGAACAAGCCGTCAGGATCGTTGTCCAGGATCTTCAGGGCAGTCTCTGTCATCTCCGGCAGCGTGGGCAGGGAGGGACTGCGCCCCGACATGCCCTCCGCGGGCAAGCTCCCGCCGCCAAAGCCGCCGGCGACATTGATCGTCGTCTCCGTCAATAGGGCCGCCAGTTCGCTGCGTGTACTGACGACGGTATATCCCGCAGCGGCGGCGGCCGTGCCATCAAACTCATTGCCGCCGCCCCCGAGAAAGAGCGTCGGCCGGGTTTTCAAGTAGTCCTCAAAGATTTCCTCTTTCATATTGCGATGGAGCTGATGCGCGGCGAAAGCGGCGGGCGTGGCATCCGTAATGTAGGCCGTGCTGACCAAGCCCGTACTCTTGCCCCGGCCTTTGTAAATCTCCAACAACGTGTCCAGGGGCAGGCGATCCCCAGGCTCGTTCACGCTGACAACATATTTTTCAACCTGATACCCGGTGGCCATAGCCGTCGCCGAGGCCGCTGAATCCGTTATGACTTCTTTCGTAGGGTCGGCCGGATCAATGGCCATATGCGTCATCGTCGTCTGGTAGAGGAACTTCTCAAAGGCGAGCGTGTCCGTGTCCCCATTGATGAACATGCGGCCCGCCTTCACATGCTCCGGCCCCATGCCGTCGCCGACGAAGAGGATGATATTGTTGGCCGTCGTCGCCGCCTCCGCTGCCTGGGCAGCAGGCGGCGCGGCGAACCTGGCGAACCCGAAAGCGAGCAGGATCCCGCCTATGATGCCTAGAACAGCAATTATTCGTTTTCTGCGTTGATTTGCGGCCATCACTTTACCCTCTTCCCTAACAAACTGGTCCCACTCAATGATTGATTATTTCGCGCCCTTTGCGAGGCGTGCCCAAACCTTAGCAGCGGAGGCAGCCCATGGCTAATAAAAGGGCGTGAAAATGAAACGCCTACACCCTTATAAATGCACTTCAATGCAAAAACAGCCACGGACGAAGAATTGAATTCTTCGCCGTGGCTGCTTTAAGTCTGAACGCTAGACGCGCAGCGGGACTAGACGCCCATGCCAGCGCTGCGTTTCCTAAGGATAATCAAGACGGAGATCCCCAGCAGGGGCAGCAGAGCGACGACCAGCAGGGGCAGAAGGAACGGCGTCTGCACGCTCAAGCGGCCCAGCGCGATCGCTGTCGGCTCGGCCGTGAAGCCGAAGTCAACGGTCATGTAAGCGCTGGCATCGTCCATGTTGACCGGATCCTCGATGTCGGCCTGTGACTGCCCGAGGTAGGAGACAGTGATGTCGGCGGAAATGACATAGCCTGTCGACAGCTCGACCGTGCCATCATCGCCGTTGGCGTCGGGATGGTCGGAGGTGTCGGGATCTTGGCCGCCGCCGGGTGAACTGTAGGGCGTGCTGGACAGGGCGGCGTCATTGGCATCAATGGCCACGAAGTAGTCGCCCGGATCAACCAGGGCGAAGAGATAACGGCCGTCCCCATCCGTCACCGTCGTGGCCACGGGCGTATCGCTGCCGGCCGTGTCGCCGGCGGCATACAGTTCGACGGTCACGCCGGGGATGCCCGGCTCGCCCGCATCGCGAATGCCGTCTTTGTTCAGATCATGCCAGACGCGGTTGCCGATGGCCACGCTGCCCGGCCCGTCGCCGGATGGAACATCGTAGATGCCGGCATCCCAGGTGTTGTCCGTTTCGCCAGGATCGAGTGTTGTTACCGGGGTCCGGCCGGTGGACACGTCGGCGTCACTGTCGAGATCGTCCGTCGTCTGGTTGGTCGGGCTGAAACTGTTGCCGGCCGGAGCCACGAACTCAATGAAGTAATCGCCCGGGGCGACGGTGAAACTGTAGAGCCCGCCGCCGGCCGTGGTCGTCGTGCCGGCGGGGATGTCGTCGCCGCCGCCAGGCACGCCGTCGGGACCGGGCTTATAGAGATTCACGGTCACGCCGTCCACGCCCAATTCGCCGACGTCTTGCACGCCGTCCGCGTCGAGGTCGCTAAATACCTTGTCGCCAATGACGGCTACCTGCACCAGGCCGGCGTCAATATCGGGGTTGTCCTCCCCGGCGGCGAGGGTGACATCCTGGCTGCGGCCGGTAGCGCTGCCCTTGTTGGCATCGCTGTCCTCGTCGTCATCGCCGGCGCCGGCCGTCGTGAAGCTCAGCGCCGGGTTGAAGCGCACATAGTAGGTGCCCGGTTCGACGGAGAATCCGTAAGCCCCGTCCGCATCCGTATACGTCGTCTCGATCAGCGTATCATCGGTTCCGCCCTGTACGCCGTCGGCGCCCACGTCAAAAAGCTCGACCTTGACGCCGGCGACGCCCGGCTCCCCGCCGTCCTGGATGCCGTTGGTGTTGCTGTCATACCAGACGAAATCGCCCAGGGTGGCCGGCACCAGGCCCGCATCCCAGCTCGTGTCGTTGGCGCCGGCGGCCAGCGTGAAGCCGGCCGTCACGCCCGTCGTCGGATCGGGGTCGCTGTCGATCGTACCGTCGCCGCCCGCGTTCTGGGTCGTGTATTCCTGGGCCGGGTCAAAGCGGATGAAGTAATCGCCCGGCTCGACGGTGAACCCGTAGTTGCCGTTCACGTCCGTCGTCGTTGTGGCCACAGGAAGATCGGAACCGGGTGTGTCGCCGGCGGCATAGAGTTCAACTTCAATGCCGGCCACGCCGGGTTCACCGCTGTCCTGCAAGCCGTTCTCGTTTTTATCTAACCACACCCTATCGCCCACGGAGGCGGCGACGAGGCCGGCGTCCCAGGTGGTGTCATGTTCGTCCTTGTCCAGGGTGGTGATGACCGTCTGCCCGATGGGCGAGCTGGGGTTGGCGTCGCTGTCCAGGGCGGGATCGCCGCCCTGATTGAGCAAGGTGTAGGTACGGCCGTCGTCAAACTCCAGATAGTAGTCGCCGGGCGGGACGGGAAAGGTGTAGTTGCCGTTGGTGTCCGTTTGCAGCGTGCCTACCGTCCAATCATCTCCATCGCCGATCGTGCCGTCGGTCGTGCCTTTGAGGGTCACATCGATGCCCGGCGCGGGCGGTTCGCCGCTGTCTTGCAAGCCGTTGCCGTCCGTGTCCAGCCAGGTATAGTCGCCGATGCTGGCCGTGACATTACTGACGTTGTAACAGGAGAGCGCCTCCCAGTCCCAGTAGCCCAAGGTAGGGTCGAATTCTCCATCCGCGTTGCCGTTGAGCATGATGTTCACAGAGCCGATGTCGGCCACGAAGACCGCAGGTAAGTCGGCCGGGAACGGGCCGGTGGGCGTGTCGACCAGGCGCAGGATCGTGTTGTCCGTGGCTGGTTGATTGCCGTCTTTGCCGGTGCTCAAGAGCCAGTTACCGTCCTCGTCAATGGAGAAGCCCTCGATATCGGGGATAAAAACGCCCGCCGGCGTTTCCGCGCGGCCGAGGTCAGTGACTGCGCCGGTGACTTTATTAATCTCAATAATGCGCGTCGGTGTCGTGGCGCCGCCGTTGGCGATGCCGTACAGCTTACCCGTCGCCTGATCAATGCCGATATCGTCGACGAGATCCGGGTCATTGGGCAGACTGAGCGTATCGATATAGACGCAGGAATAGAAGTCAGGGCTTGTGCCGAACCCTTCGGGGTCGATCGGCGCAAACGGCTCTCCCAAGCCGTCTAGCTGCAGCTTGAAGAGAGCGTCATTCACCTCGGGCCCGCTGCTGGGGTCGAAACGCGCCGTGCCGTACCAGTCGCCGGTGGTGATATCTTTGGCGAGGCCGTCGGCATCGTTGATGGCGCGCGTGCTGCCATCCTCAAATTCACAGGTTCCGAGGTCAATGCTGCCCGTGAAATCGCCGGTGGACTGGTTGATCGTGCCGAAGATGTCGTCGTTAATGGCGAACAGCTTTTCGCTGGCGGGATCGAACTCCGCCGCCTCGATGTCGCCGTCATCCACCGTCATGCCCAGAAACGTGGCCAGGCCCGTTTCCAGATCAATCATGGCCAGCGTGTCCTCGGAATTACTCATCCCCGGAAGCACTGGTGCCGTCGGCCACGGCGTAACAAACGGGCCCGCCGACCGCGCGCGCGGCAGGCAGGGAACTCGTGCCGATTAGAAACAAGACCAGGAGCAGGCTCATGCCCAGCAGCAGCCCCATCCTCCTCAAGGTTCGCCCGCCGGACGAGCTCCCCGCAACCTGCGTACCTTTCTCTCTGCGATCCATTCTGTTTTCTCCTATCTGCTCTATGCGGACTCAATCGTCTAGCGCGCACAACTCCTCGATATGCGGAAAGAACGCCTAGCCGGGTTAACCCAAACTGTCGATCCGCGTCTCAGCGCCAGATCTTGCTGCTCAAAGTGTATCAGTAAAGAAGCGTTAAGAAAAGATGAGAAGCGCCCGGCCTCGTAAAATCGGGGTGAATGTGCGCGTTTCGCGGCGGATTTGGGCGCGCGCCGGAGTACTATGCGCAGCCGGAGGAAAGGGACGCCTCTTGTTTTTGAGGAGACGCGCCGTTGAAGTGATAAAGTGTGCGAAGCGGCGACAGCGCCTTTGTTGGTTTAAGGGAGCCCCGCCAGCCAAAGCGGCAGCCGGCGGGCAAGGAAGAACAAGAAGAGCGCGGCAAGGAGCGTGAGCAGCGCCGTGATCGCCAGCCAGACCCGGAACTGGCGTCCCCGGGCCGCCAGTTGGGCGCGCGCGGGGGCGACGCGCGCTTTGCCCAGGCGTGTTTCGTAGACGGCCAGGCGCATCTCCGTTTCGTCTTGCAGCAGGCGAAAACTGTGCAGCCGGCCTCCCAGACGGTAGAGGCCCTGGAAGAGGATCAGGTAAAGCGCGTAGCCGATCATGCCCGCACGAAAGATGACGGCGGAGAGGTTTTCTTCGACGAGGGCGGCGATCAAGGTGAGGACGATGACGCCCAAGGCGCCGAGCAGCGCCTCAGCGAAGCCCTTGGTCATGGCGTCCACGGCCGCCGCCACTTCGGCGGTGACCCCGCTAACATATTCATCCAGCGCACGCAGCTCACGGAAATGCTCCTCAATCCGGCCGGCAAGGAAGACGCGATGGTGCCAGCGCGCTTCATTGAGAATATGGCCCAAACGGCCGGCCAGCGCGGCGTAGTTTTCTTCGGCGCTGTCCGCGGGCAGTTCGCGCGCGCAGACGCTCTGCAGGATCGCCGGCCGGTCGCCCCCTTCCCCGGCGAAGGGCCAGACGGCCCAGCGGCGGAGGGCGGCGTCGTCGATGGCGGCCGTCCCCGCCGCGGGAAGCTGGACGACGGCCGTGTTCTCCGCCCCGGCATAGAGCGCCTCGAAGCCCTCGCCGGCGGCTGTGGAACGATTGGCCGTGTAGAGCACGACGGCCGTGAGCGCGTGGACGACCAGTCGATCAGCGATGCCGGGTTGGGGACTTGGGCTGTCAGATTGGGGAGTTGGGTCTGCGAATTGGGGAGTGGCGGCGCGCCCATGGTCCATTCCCCGCTGCCCATTAGTAACCAGCAGGTGCGCGGGCGTGATGTTTTGCAGCGTGAAGCCGGACCAGGAGAGGGAGCCGCGCGCCGTCTCGCGGTAGGTTTGCAGCCGCTCGCGCAGGCGCACCGAGGAGGGCGCGGGTTCGGCGAGGATGCGGCGTGCCTGGGCGATGCCGGCGACATGCAGCAGCGGGCCGTTGAGGCGCAGAGCGCTGTCTTCGAGCACGACCAGCGTCGGCCGCCCCGGGGCGACGAAGAGGTATTTGTCCAGGGTGAGCAGCCCGCCATCCAGCAGCCGCCAGAAGCCGGCCGTATAGAGGAAGGGCAGGAGGAAGCGCTCCCCGCCGTTGAGGCCCCAATGGGCGAGCAGCGGCCCTTTAGCCAGGCTGAGATTGAGGCGCAGGACGAGGTCCGCTTCCATACGCGCGATCGCTTTCAACGCCTGGTCGAGGGGCAGGCGCAGCCGGCCGGCGTCGATGTTGAGCAGCGGCGGCAGGTTGGGCAGCCCGATTTGCAGGGAGAGGGCGCCCCCCGTCTCGGCGAGCAGCGCCTGAAAATCGGCCGGCTGCAGGGCGGCGAACAGCCCTGCCGGGCGGTCGGCGATGAGGTGCAGGTCGCGGATCGTTTCCGCTTCCAGCACGCGCTCAGCAGGCACATCGATTTGCGCGCAGAAGGCGAGCAGTTGGCCCCCGGCGCTCACGACGCGCCGCCCTTGACCATTTTTTCCTGCCAGCGGCTGCTGCGGATCGTTATCGTCCACAGCCCGGTCGCCGGGTCGAAGGCGGCCTGCAGGGTTTTGCCGGGGCCGACGGCCGCCGGATCGATGCGCACTTCCAGGTCGTTGTCCCCTTCATAGGTCACCCTGTTCAGCCAGCGCCGGCGCTCGCCGGGATCGGGCGTAAAGGTTAACTGTCCGGGGCCCTGGTCGACCATATAAGCGAGATACGCTTCTTGCTGCCCGGGGTCGCTGATCGTGCCCGCTGCGAAGGCGGTCAGGTCCACCTGCTGATCGCGCAGCGCCGTGCGCAGCCTTTCCTTGAAGAGGGCCGCCTCCCCCACCGGCCACGCCTCTTCGACCGTTCTCAACCAGCGCGCGCTGTCGTAAACGAAGCGGCTGGTCAGATCGGCGCCCGTCAGGCTGACGCGGCAGCCCAGAAACCGATCCGTGAAGAAGGAGGCGACGGGACGGCGCGCGCCGAAGCGCGCGATCTGCTGGTCGAGCACGCGCAAATCGCAGCCGCGCCGCGCGCGTTCGTCAGCGGGAAGGATGAAGGCGCTCTTCTGTAGATCGCCCGTGGGCAGCACGTCCTCAACAGGCTGCAGGATCATCGTGCGCCGGCCGTCGACGCGCTGAAAACGGGCGGCAAAGGCGGCCAACGGCTCCATTTTCAGCAGGGCCACCTGCAGGCCCGCGAGGCCGCTTTCGCTGAAGAGGCAGACGAAGAGATCGCTGGCCGAGATGCGGCGATCGCTCTGCACGGTGGCAAAGAGGTGGCGCGCCACCTCCTGTGAGGCGCTGACGAACGCCGGCGCACTGCCGAGCAGGCGGTCCGCCAGCGCCGGCAAAGGACCCGCGTCCCCAGCCGCCAGAAAATGTGCCTGGCGCGTGTTCTTGTGCTCGCGGCCGGCGGTGATGTGGCCGGCGACGAACTCAGCCGCCTCCACGCTCAGCGGCGAAACGAGATCAGACAACTGCGGCGCGGAGGCGGTATGATGGTCGACTTTGTGGATGATCAGGCGTTCGATGGTGAGCATCGTCTTGGGCAGGAGTCAGTCAGTGGGCGCTGGATGGTGCACAGTGGCACATATTTGTTGGTCCTACTCTTAGGGCAAGCAACCATAGTATGTCACAAGATCGTGTGGCTTGTCCAGAGGCAGCGGGTGGCTCATTCGTTCGTAGCAACGGATTTATCCGCTGCCTGCGCCCAAAATTGAACTTTGCAGAATAGCGGTCGAGAATGCAGCGCAACGTGGCACGTTGCCGGCGCAAGATACCATGCGCTGCGTTCAAGAATGCAGCGCAACGTGGCACGTTGCCGGCGCAAGATGCCATCATGCGCTACATTCGAGGCAGAAGCGTGGCCGTGACCGGGAAATGGTCGGAGGGGTAGAGGCCGTTGTCCTCATAGGTGTCGATGGCGCCCTCGAGGATGGTGAAATGCTCGGAGGCGAGGATCCAGTCTATGATCAGGGGGCGTGTGATCCGGCCGAATTTGTGAATGGTGCCCGAAAGCGCCTCTACGCCGGACTGCGCGGCGGCGCCGGCGTCCTGCAAGATGTAGCGGGCCGGTTCGGCGCTGGGCTCGGTCCCGGCCAGGATGCGCTGCGACTTGCCGCCGGTCGGGGTATTGAAATCACCGCAGACGACCGTGGGGCCTTGCCCGCTGATCTCTTCCATCTGCCGGCGCAAGATGCGCGCGGAAGCGGCCATGATAAGGGGCATATAGTCGAAGTGGGTGTTGAAGAAGAAGAGGGGCCGCTCAGACGCTTCGCGGGGGCGCAGCTTTGCCCAGCTGACGGTGCGCGGGAAGATCGCGCCAAACATCTTGCTGCCCGCCCGCTCCGGCGTGGAACTGAGCCAGAAATGGCCGCTGTCCAGCAGCTCGAAGCGGCTGCGGCGGTAGAGGATGGGCGCCATCTCGCGGCCGGTGCGGCTGTCCTCGCCGCGGCGCACGCCGAGAAAAGCGTACTCGGCCAGCTGCTCGCGCACAAAGACGGCCTGTTCACCGTCATGGCATTCTTGCAGGCCTAGCAGATCGGGATCATGGGCCTGGATGCGCTCGATCACGAGGTGCTTGCGCAGGTCCCAGCTGAAGCGCAGGTCGCGCGCCGTTTCGGTGCGGATATTGAAAGACATCACGCGCAGGGGGAGGGTGTCGCTGTTCATGTTTTCTAGGCTCATTTTACCCGCAACAGGGCGGCCGTGCGAAGCGTTCTACGGGGATCCTCAGGGCTTATCCACCGCCGCGACCGGCTTCCCGCGCGGGGCGATGGCCCCGGCGGTGAAGACAAGGGTGCCCACGAGCAGCGCGGCGAGGAAGAAGGAGACGCGCAGCGAGGTCGCTTCGGCGAGGAGGCCGATCAGGGGCGGACCGGCGAGGAACCCGGCATAGCCGATGGTGGCCACGCCGGCGATGCCCGCGCCGGGCGAAAGGCCGGGAAATTTGCCGGCGGCGCTGAAGGCGAGGGGAATGCCGTTGGCCACGCCGGCGCCGACGGCGGCGAAGGCGAGGAGCACGACGGTGGAGCTGCTGCTGAAGACGGCTGTGCAGAGACCCAAGGCGGCCAGCAGCCCCCCGGCGCGCACGATGAGGACGGGGTCAAAGCGCACGGCCAGCCAATCGCCGCTCAGACGGCCGAGGGTCATGGTCAGCGAGAAGGCGGCGAAGCCCAGGGCGGCGTAGGCGGCCGTCGTGCCGATCTCGCGCGCCAGGTAGACGCCGCTCCAATCGGCCATCGTGCCTTCGCCGATGGCCACGCAGAAGGCCACGGCGCCCAAGCCCCACAGCGCGCGCGGCGGCAGGCGAAAGATCGCGCCGCCCCCTGCCTCACGCTCCTCTTTCTCTCCATCGACCTCCAGCAAGAAACGCCCGCTGAGCAGGAGCAGGAGCAGCGCCGCGGCGGCGACGAGGGCGAAATGGGCCGCGATGCCCACGGCCAGGGAGGCGAGGGCCGCGCCCAGCAGCGCCCCGGCCAGCCCGCCGATGCTGAACGCCGCGTGGAAAGAGGACATGAGCGGCTTCGCCGCCCGCTCCTCGACGGCGACCGCCTGCGCATTCATGGCCACGTCCATCGTGCTCAGGACGGCGCCGAAAATGAAGAGGGCGGGAAAGAGCGTCAGCGGGCGCTGCATCAGGGCGGGCAGGGGCAGTACGCAGCAAAGGAGGACGCCGGCGGCGCGCGTCACCTGGCGGCTGCCGAAACGGCCGACCAATCCACCGGCCATGGAGAGGGCGACGATCACGCCCGCGGACATACCCATGAGCACCACGCCCAGCGTGCCTTCGCTCATTCCCAAATTGGCCTGCACGGCGGGAATGCGCGAGACCCAGGTGGCCAGGAGCAGGCCGTTGAAGAAAAAGGCGGCGAGGACGGCGAGGCGCGCGGAGCTGGTTTGGTTCATAGGCGAGGAAGCTTAACAGCGAATCAGCGAGACAGCGAATCAGCGAGACAGCGAATCAGCGAATCAGCGAATCAGCGAATCAGCGAATCAGCGGCCGCCGATGGCGGCGCCCAGGGCGACGCCTACAGCGATGCCCACGCCCATCCACACGGCCATATTGTCGCTGGCGATGCCCACGGCCGCGCCCACGGCCATACCGATCAGTAAGCCCATGACCATCGCCCGGCTCTGTTTCTTCTGCGGTTCTTTTTCAGGCATAGGGTTTCCTTTGCTTGTTTCGCATCCGGCCCATTGGCCGCTTTTGTAGCATAACGTGGCACGTTGTAAAGAGCAATTTGCCAAATTGCTCTACGAGAGATGGCGCGCGGGGCGCAGCGTGGTTTGCGACCTTCTATGAAAAGTCGCCTACAGCCAAGTAAGAGATTATGATCGGCATGTTGATGCAACCCAATTGTAAGGAATAGGAATGTTAGATTTTACTCCCGTAGACAGCGGGCAAATGCGTATGACCGAGTTGGTCAGCGGCTTGACGCCCCATGACCTGCAAAAATTGACCAACGAAATGATTGACACGATGCTGGGCCTGATCGCCGGCAGCGGCGACGCGGATGTGGTCTTCGTCCCCGTGGACCCGGAAGCCTACGACGAATTTGCCGCGCAAGAAGCGGAGATCGGCCTGGCCTGGACCTTGGGCCACGTCATCGTGCATTGCACCGCTTCTTCTGAAGAAGCGGCCTTCCTTGCCGCCGAACTGGCGCGCGGCGTGCCCATTCGCGTGCGCCGCTCCCGCTACGAGGTACCCTGGGAGAGCGTGACCACGATCGCCCAATGCCGGGGACGGCTGGAAGAGAGCCGCCGCATGCGTCTGGCCAGCCTGGCGATGTGGCCGGATCAGGCGCACCTGGAGAATCATTACATTTACCGCGGCTCCGGCGAAAAGATCACGCCCGTCGCGCGCTTCGTCTACGGCCTGAAACATGACGCCGATCACCTGGAACAGATCGCCGAGATCGTGCGCCAGGCGCAGGCGGCCGGCTGAGGCCCGCTGCGCTGACCGGGCCACTGCTTAGCGATGCGCCGTCTTATTGCGGCGGTAAACGCCTACCTCCGGATTCTGGGCCAGAAAGGGGATACCAAGACGGCCGTCGCCCTCATTGTAGACGAAGTAAGCGCGCAGTTCCGGGTTCTGCGCCAGGAAAGCAGCTTCCTCCCTTTGCTGCTGCGCGCCATAGGGCGGTGCGGAAACGTCCCGCGGCGCCGCGATGACAATGAGCGCGATCGCCAGGATAAGCAGGACGGCCAGGATCCAGGAGGCGACCGCGTCTCCCGGCTGCTCTCCGGATGGATGACGGTGTGTGTACGGATAGTGACTCATATGGCTCACGCTCCCGGCAGCCTCTAAGAAGAGGCCGCACCAACAATGCCCCCGAAACTGAGTTTCGGCTCAGGCGGGCCCGATGGTCGCCGTCAGCACCCCCCGGTGCTGTCTTCTCCATATTATACCATAGGCGCCTCGCTGCTCGGTGGGAAGCGGGACAGAAAGCAGCTTTTTGGCCGCTTCCAGGGCCGGCTCCACCTCAGCGCCTGCCGCCGTCCGCGCGGTTGAGCACGCGCAGAAGACCCAGGGGGGCGTTGAAGGCGGGGACCTTCTCGCGGTAGCTGTCATAGGCGGCGCCGGATGCGGTGTGCAGCCGCGCTTCTTCACCCAGGGCTGCGAAGTAGAAGGCGGCTGCCGCCGCCGTGCCAAGCAGCATGGCGGGCCAATAGGGGTTGCTGAGGATGAAGGTCGCGTTGAGGAGCATGTAACCGAGGTAGAGCGGGTGGCGCACGATGGCGTAGGGACCGTGCGTGAGCGGCTCGAGGACGGGCGCGGTGCCGGCGCTGCTCAACAGACGGCCATTCCTGCTCAAGGCGATCAAGGGCCAGACGACGAAAATGGCGCTGACGAGGCCACAGAACAGGGCGAGCGCAGCCGCCGGCCAGGAGACGGGCACTTCCACGAATAGGGCCGTGGCGATTTGGGCCAGAGTGCAAAATGCGGCGAGATAGAAAAGGGTGACACTCCGTCTCATTTCAACCTTCCAATGGTGCGCGGATCGTGGCCGGCGCTGATTCGCGCCGCCCTAGGATAAGCGCGGCTCCTTTCGGCCGTGGAGATAGCGGGCAGCATCGTCGGGCAGCAGGACCCAGAGGCCGTATGCCCCGAACAGCGTGCCGATCGGGAAGAAGATCAGGCTGATCGTGTTGTCGATGATGCCCAGCACGCGGCCCCACGGCCGTCTCTTGAGGAGTCCATAGGCGATACTCACGCCTAAGAGGAGGTTCAGGGCGGCAAAGAGGAAGGATAGGCCGCCCAGACCAACCAGGCTTTTCTCCAACTGCCGCAGCTCTGAAAGATCCTGGACGGGCAGGTAAAAAAGGATCGGCAGCAGGACCATTCCGCTGAGCAGAATGCCCAGCGAGGCGAAGGCGGAGCCGGCGGCGGTGAGAATGGCCAGTATCTGCATATGCATTTCTATATCGCGTTTACTCTTGTCGTTCATCTTCTGCACCCTCAGCAGGGGATCATGCCCCTATTCTTCTACGAATTCTCGGCCAAGCATCTGAGAAGGAAGGCGTTCCACAGCAAGCAGCGGCAGGCCCAGATCACGCACGCGGGTTAAGATGCCATGGAGCGCGGACTGGTCAGCGATCTCGCCCGTTAACTTCGTCACGCCGTCTCCTTCTTCTTCAATTTGCAGCTCCTCGAACCAGCCGCATCCCCCTTCGCCTAGGGCGCCAAAGATGCGGATACTGTACTGTGCCGGGAGATCAAACGCGCGTTTACTGACCATGACCGCCGCCCCTCCTGTTCATTAGGCAGTCTTTCGGGGAACCTATTCCCGCGGCCCTCCCGGTGTCCGAATCCCGGCAGGACCGCGAACGGAATAGGAGACTCTAGCGGGAGAAGGCGGGTGGGCGCAGGGGGCCGGCCTCAGGGGCCGGTGACGGCTGCACTCCGCTGCGGTTCTGGCGGCCGCGGGCCACTCCCAAGCGGCGCAGAAGCCGTTTGAGGAAACTTTCCCCGGCCGGCAGGTGCATCAAATGGGCATGCGCCGCCAGCGAACGCTCGCGCCGCCCTGCCGCATAGACGTGCACCGGTTCAATCGTGTTGTGGGGTATCATGACATTGACCTCCCTGGCCGGAAGACGGCCGCTGCTTGGTAACTATCTAGGTATAGGATAAGAGAACCAGGGTATGGTTGTGACCCTACGAAAGGATGGAGTTGGACTGGTGATTGCGGAATTCGCCCTTCCCCAGAAAGAAAACGAGAAAAATGGAAACCTTGCCTACGGCGAGTAGTATGGGAAGCAGGCGGCTGGGACGTACAGCCAAGCCAATAGTTCAGGACTACACTGGGTACGTGCTGGAATATGATTGGCGATTTCTAGTCGGCGAGAAGCTAACCTTAGGCAGTCTGATTTGTGGCAAGTCAAACTTTCGGGAGCGGACTTGCGACGCGCAGACCTAAGCGAGGCCAGGTTGCCGGGAACAGATCTGGCAGGAGCGAACATTGAGGGAGCGAAATTCTATGAAACCAACCTGATCGATTTTCACTTTGGCGACACTATCTGGGGCTTTGATCAGTTGAAAGCTGCCTTGATATTGCGGCGATGCGTCCGCTGGAGCCGGAAACACACGAACTAGACAAGAGAAGAAAGGGTATCTCCCTCTAGTCCAGCAGTCCCAGCTCTCGCGCCTGGGCTACAGCCTGGCCGCGATTGCGCACGCCGAGCTTGCCGTAGATGTTGCCCGCGTGCCATTTGACGGTGGCGAGGGAGAGGACGAGGCGCGTGGCGATTTCCTGGTTGGTCAGACCGGCGGCGATGAGGGCCAGGATCTCTAGTTCGCGCTCGCTGAGGGGCTCGATGAGGGGCTGGGGGAGATTCGCTGTGCCCTGTCCCCCTGCCGCCGCCGCGCACACCCTGCTCAAGTAGGTTTGAGGCAGATCGGCGCCCGCTTCGATTTTGCGCAGCAGCGCGGGGATGAGGGGGCCTGCCTGCAGAAGAGAGGTGATGAAACAGCCGCGCGCGCCTAAACCGAGCGCGGAGCGCAGCAGGCGCAAGGCCTCCGCCGTCTGCCCAAGCTCCTGCGCAGCGGCGGCAGCGACGGACAGCGCCTGGATCTGTTCATGCAGCCAGCCGGCGCGCGCCGCGGCCTCGGCGACGCGCAGGGCGAGGGCGCCTGCAGCGCGCGGCCGGTCATCGGCGAGCAGGATGCGCGCGGCCAACAGGTGGTGCAGATCGTGGTGATAGCTGAGCGCCCCGTCCGGGTCAGGCCCTTCCTCGGCCAGCCAGGCGCGGGCACTTGCCAGGTCGTTTGCCGCCAGCCAGAGGCGCACGCGGCAGGCGTCGAGGCGGGTGACGAGAAAATGATCGGGGCGACGGTCCTGGGCGGCGGCCAGCCCGCGGCGCACTTCCACCCAGGCGCCGTCCACATCCCCCGCTTCCGCCAGGCGGGCGGCCAGCGTGGCCTGGGCGTCGACGACGACGTCCGCCTGGCTCAAGCGCAGGCTGAGCTCGTGCCCCTGGCGCGCCGTTTCCAGCGCCGCCGGCGCATCGTGCCACTCCTGGTGCAGGTCGGAAATGCGCAGCAGGGGAAAACCGCCGACAGGATCGATCTGGCCGGCGGCGGAGGTGGCCCAGGCCAGCGCCTGCTCGAAGGAGCGCAGGGCCTCCTGCAGGCGGCCCTGCTTCATCTGCTGCCAGCCGGTATAGGTGGCCGTGGGCACGGCCATCAGAAAGCTGCCGCTGCGCACGGCCGTATCCCGCCCATAGGCGAAGGCGCGTTCGGCGGCGGGGGCGTCTCCCTGAATCCAGTAGGCGCCGCCCAGGCTGACGCCCGCTTCCGTGCCCATGAGGTCGCCCGGCGGCAGGAGGGCCAGGGCGAGGTTCGCCTGTTCGATAATCTGCGGTAGATCGCCGGCAGAGAGGGCGTTTTGGCCGCGTAGGGAAGCGATATAGCCGCGAATGCGCTGCGCCTCTAGATCACTCTGCGGCGGGTTGTTGTTGAGGGCGCGTTCCGCCTGATCGAGGCGCGCGCCCAGAGCTTGCTCGCGCTCGCCGACCCAGTGGCGCGTATAGGCCATGTAGATGCAGAGCCACGGCCGTTCATCAAACAGCGCTTCCGGCAGCGCTTCCAGCCAGCGGGCAAGGGAGAGCATCTTGTGACGGCTGACTAGGTCCAGCCCCTCTCGTTCCAACAGATCGGCGGCGAGATCATACGCCCCGGCGGTGAGCGCGTGGCCGATCGCTTCTTCAACAAGGCCCTGCGCGTGGAACCAGGCAGCGGCGCAGCGGTGCAGCGGCTCAATCTGTTCCGGCGCCGTCTGTCGCAGCCGCTCGCGGAGCAGGCCGGCAAAGAGACGATGATAGCGATACCAGGTGCGGCGCTCATCCAGGGGCACGATGAAGAGGTTGGCCGCTTCCAGATGGGCCAGGCGTTCCTCGGCCAGGCGCACGGCCTGCGCCAAATCCACCCCGTTTTCGGCCAGCAGGGCGGCACAGAGCGGCGCGCAGAGGCGATCGAGGACGGCGGTGCGCAGCAGGAAGTCTTGCACGGGCGGCGGCTGCCTGTTCAGCACCTCTTCCAGCAGGTAATCTAGCACGTAGCGGCTGCCTTCACTGACGCGCTTGAGCATCCCTTCCATGTCCGCGGTGCCCTGGAGAGAGAGTGCGGCCAGCTGCAGGCCGGCTGCCCATCCCTCGGCGTGGGCGTCGAGGATGCCCGCGCCCGCTTCTGTCACGTGCAGGCCCATAACGTCGTTGCAGAACCGGATCGTCTCCGCCAGGCTGAAGCGCAGGTCGCGGCCGCGGATCTCGTTCAGCTGCCTCCCGGCGCGCAGGCGTGCCAGCGGCCAGGGCGGGTCCTCACGCGTGCTGATGATCAGATGCAGGGAATCCGGGCTGTTCTCGATCAGGAAACGGACCGCCTCATGGATGGCGTCCAACTGGACGAGATGGTAATCATCGAGGACGAAGGCCAGGGGACGGCCGATTTGATCGATCTCATTGAGCAGGCCGGTGAGCAGCGCCCCCACCTCCAGGGGCTGCAGGCTCTCCAGGGCGACCAGCAGGGGCGCACCCAGGTGCTCGTCCACTGTCTGCAGCGCCGCAGTCAGATAGGCGAGAAAGCGCACAAGATCGTTGTCCGCTTCATCCAACGACAGCCAGGCCACTGGACGCGCCGTTTGCGCGGCCCAAACGGCGAGGGTGGTCGTCTTGCCGAAGCCGGCCGGCGCGGAAACGAGGGTGAGCCGGCAGCCTTCCCCCTGCTCAAGGCGCGCAGCCAGCGCCGGGCGATCGACCAGGACCTGGCGGGAGCGAGGCACGTATAGTTTCGTGCCCAACAGCGGCTGCCCCTGAAACTGGGGCATTTGTTCAGCAACAGAAGTGTGTGCAGACATAGACCCGGCCACGGGCGAACGGCGCCGGCGGCTCCTCACATGCTAAGTATGGCACGGGGGCGAACGGCCGTCTAGTGACAAAGTTCAGGTTGGGTCGTGAAGAATGTCACTTGACGCCGGCGAGCGCTCATCTACTATGGGGGATAGCGTATTCTTTTCCGGGAGTGAGCTGCGGCGATGTTACGGCCGGTAATCAGGAAGAAATGGGCGCCTACCATCGGCAAGGAGCCAGGCCCACCGCCCCGCTTGGGGCGGGCCGGAACGCTGACCGTATCCTTTTCATCACTCGTGCGTCTATATAAGTGCAGGGGAAAGTATGGCGCAAGACGACGATAAGAGGCTGCGCCTGGCGAAGGCATATGATCGCCAGACGATAGCAGGCATCTACGACGAATATCATTTGCCAATCTACCGCTACATTTCCCGGCAGGTGGAAGAGATGGAGACGGCACGCGATCTGACTTCGGAGGTTTTCAAACGCTTCTTGTCCGCCCTGGAAAGTGGCCAGGGACCGGAGAAGAGCATTCGTTCCTGGCTGTATCGCGCCGCGCACAATATCGTCGTCGATCATTATCGCCGCCGGCAGTTTCGGGCCCATCTGCCGCTGCCTGAAGGGCTGGCCTCCGGCGATGCCGGACCGGCCGAGGATGTGCAGAGGCATTTGGACGCCGCGCGTTTGCGTGAAGCATTGGAAACGCTCACACCCGACCAGCGCCAGGTGATTACACTGAAGTTCCTGGCCGGGCTGACGAACGCGGAAATCGGCGAAATCATGGGCAAGCCCACGGGCGCTGTGAAATCACTGCAGCATCGCGGGCTCGCTTCTTTGCAGCGCCAGCTGATCCCCGATAAGGAGAATGCGTTGTGGTAACCGACGAGCAAACAGAGCGACTGGATGCGGCATTGGCCCGCATGCGGGATGGGGCGACATCCGCCGCGCAGGCAGGCAGCGGCCAGGAGAGGCATGATCCCCTGGCTGCGCTGTTGGCCACGGCGGCGCTGGTGCAAAATTTGCCCGCGCTGCCCGATCCCGATGAGGTCCAACTAGCCGCGGACAGGGAACTGTTTTTGGCCGGCGTCGCCGGACTGCCGGCGCCCGGCTCCCCGGCCGCCGCGCCCACGGGCCTGCTCGGCCGGTTGGCACAACCATTTTCACGTCCATTATTCCGGCGTACGGAAAAGGAGCCTCGAGCGATGATACCCTTACTAGTTAAAGCAACCGTAATCTTGACGTTGTTGTTGTCCCCCTTGCTGGGGGGCACGGCCGCGCTGTCAGCGTCCACACTGCCCACGTCTCCTATTTATCCCGTCAAACTGCTGTTGGAAGAGGCGCGTCTTTCCATGACGCGCGATCCCGTGAAGCAAACGGCGCTGCATCTCGCTTTTGCCCAGGAGCGGGCGCAAGAGATGGCCGGCCTGGCAGCGCAGAAACAGGCGGCGGAGGAGGCGCACCTGGCCAACTACCGCGCCCACTGGCGCTCTGCGCTGCAGCTGGCCGCGGGTATGGAAGAGGGCCAGCTGTTGGCCGCGATGGCGCGGGCGCAGACGATGGCCGGTGAGCAGGAGGCGCTGCTGGCTAAGGCGCAGGTGGGGGCGCAGGCCCACGTCCGCGCGCGGCTGCAGGAAGCGGTGCAAAGTGTGGAACAAGTGCGTACGGCCGTGGCCCAGGGGCTGCGGGACCCGGTCGCCTATCGTGCGGGCATGGAGACGATCGATGAAACGTGGCCGGGCCAGGGGCCTGGGCCAGGTTTCGGACCCGGTCCCTGCGCGGGAGATACGTGCACGGAAACGGGTGGTTTCGCTCCCGGACCTGGTTATGGTCCTGGCGAATGTGAGACGCCTGGTGACTGTACAGGCACCGGTGCAGGCTTTGGACCAGGCGACGGGGACGGCGATGGAAATGGGCCTGGACCCGGCGAATGTGAGACGCCTGGCGACTGTGAAGGCGCAGGCCCAGGGTTTGGCCCTGGACCCGGTGACGGAGACGGGAACGGCCCTGGACCCGGCGAATGTGAGACGCCTGGCGACTGTGAAGGCGCGGGCCCAGGGTTTGGCCCTGGCCCGGGCACTGGGGAAGGAAATGGCCCCGGACCCGCTGAAGGCGATGGGAATGGACCCGGACCTGGTGACGGGGATGGAAATGGACCCGGACCTGGTGAAGGCGATGGGAATGGACCCGGACCTGGCGCAGGGGATGGAGACGGACCCGGACCTGGTGAAGGCGATGGAGACGGACCCGGACCTGGCGACGGGGATGGAGACGGACCCGGACCTGGTGACGGGGATGGAGACGGACCCGGACTGGCGACGGGGATGGAGACGGACCCGGACCTGGTGACGGGGATGGAGACGGACCCGGACCTGGACCTGGGGGGGAAGATCCTGGCGACGGCGAAGGGGACGGACCTGGACCAGGCGGTGGTGAAAACGGGGGCGGGTCCGGCGGCTCCGGCGGCTCAGGTGGCTCCGGCGGCTCCGGTGGCTCCGGCGGCTCCGGCGGCTCCGGCGGCTCCGGCGGCTCCGGCGGCGGCAATGGCGGCGGCTAAGGAAGCTGCCCGCTGACGAAACACCTGCCTCTAAACGAAAGATGCCTGGCCGGGGTAGAGACACAAAAACTCGCGTCTCTACCTCCCGAACCAGGCATCTTTTTCGATTTTCGGCGGGGCCGGGTCTATTCCTCGCCGGGTTCAAACTCCAGCGCGGCGGAATTGATGCAGTAGCGCAGGCCGGTGGGCTGGGGGCCATCTTCAAAGACGTGACCGAGATGGGCGCCGCAGCGGCTGCAGTGCGCCTCCACACGTATCATGCCGTGGCTCCTGTCCGTCTCCGTGCCCACGGGGGCGTCTTGCGCAGGCTGGTAGAAGCTCGGCCAGCCGGAACCGGAATCATATTTGTAATCGGAGCTGAACAGTTCCGCGCCGCAGTTGACGCAGCGGAACATGCCCTTCTCTTTGAAATTGTTGTACTTGCCGGTGAACGGCCGTTCTGTGCCTTTCTGACGCGTGACCTGGTACTGCTCGTCCGTCAACTGCTCGCGCCATTCGGCGTCACTCTTTTCAATCTTGTCCATCGATCTATTCTCCCTATGGGGTTTATCTACTCATCATCGTAGGAAAAACAGTTCGACCGGGCAATTTTATTAGGTAAAGGCTAAGAAGAGGCCGGTCAATTCTCGCGCAAGGCGCAATACCTGGCGTGATTCATGGGCATCAACGCAGCTTCAAGGCCACGGTGCCAAAGCCCAAGAAGGCAAGCAGCATAAGGCCGGCGGCCAATCCGCTGGGCGGTAACTGTCCCCCCGTACCGGCAATGCCTACCAGGTCAACGGCCGTGGGCGTGCCGCATACAAAGGCGGTGTTGTCAAACGTATCGCCCAGATCGCTGCTGGGATGTTGATCGTGCCAAAGCTGTTTGTCCTTTTCTAGGGTGCTGCTCTGTCCCGTCCAGAAGCGCACACAGTAACTCGCCGGCGGCGGCCCACCCAAGTAGGACCAGTCTATGGCCAGCTGTAGATCGCCGCCTATCTGGCGGGCATAGATCTTATCGTTGCCGGCCGCGTGATCGGTCTCGTATCCGTCCCCCTTGGTGCCGCTGGAATTATTCGAGCCTTGCGGCGTAGACCCGCCAATATCGCCGTTGCCGGGAAATGCGGGGGGCCCGCCCGTGTTGTCGCGGAATTCGGCGTCCAACAAGGAATTCACATTGGCATCCCGCCACTGCGTTGTCGGGACCGCATCCAAAATGCCGTCCTTCGCCTGCCAGCCGACATAGTAGTCACCTTGCTCATCTCCATCGACATCAATTTCGACGTAGTGATAATGGGCATTGGCGTCGCTGGGCTCGGTCCAGGGGTCCACGTGATCCCACTCCAGAAACAACCACCAGATGTCTGTCTGGCTGTCCTGTTCCGTGAAGACAGTAGCCTCCTGTATGTCGGCCGTTCGGGCATTGCTATAGTTGGCATCGCCATCATAGTACAAGGTCTCAAACAGGTTCCAGTTGTCGGAATCGTAATAGTCATACACCTGGCATTTGGGCAAGGCGGCGCCTGCAGGTGCGAGCAAACTGGTGCCGGCCTGCTCGGAGATCCCGGAACAGTCCGTATAGGTAGCGCCACTGCCGTCCCAATTGGGCGGCGGCGCCGCGAGGGCAATAGAGAAGAAGGTCAATGACAGCAGGGTCGTAAGAATGAAAGCGAACAAGCGAAATAGGCGGTTTCTGCGCTGTTTAGCCTTACCCATTGGATCTATCCTTCCTTATACAAAGATGAAAATAAGTTACGGTATCAGAAATACGATGGAGAGAATCAAGCTCTGTCTGATTCCATGGCCAACCGATGCGCGGTTGAGGCAGGGGCGAAGGCCGTGATGACTCCTATCATATTAGCATAAAACTTCGTCCCTTAGACGGATTGCTGAAAAGGAAGACGTGAAGGAGTCGTGAATACTGCCCGCAATTACGCAGGCAGCTGCATTTATATTGGTGTTTTCTTGGGGAAAGTGGTCTAGATGGACCTAAACAGCGCGGCTGCCGTCCATCTCTTCGACGACAGCGACGGCGAAAATCAGCGCGCCTCTGTCGTTGGTGATGCGCGTCTGGTGCCCTTTGCCTGACGTATCTTCGAGGAGCAAGACGCTGCCGGCAGGGAAGCAGCGCACGGCGCCGTCACTGGTCGTAATCTCGTACTCCCCTTCGACGGTGCACAGAATCTGGCGCTGCGGCGACGGGTGTGGCGCTTCCCCCTGCCAATCAGCGGCTGCCCCCATCCAGAAACTGGAGGCGACGGGCAGGAAGCGGGCCAAGTTCAGGGGGCCGGTGTTGGCGACAAACTCTTCCGGCGCCAGCGGCACCTGCACATCTTCGAAGTGGGATTCGCCAAGCGCATCGGTGAATAGACGGACATAATGGGCAGTTTGCATGGGCGTCTCCTATGCAGGTTAAGGGTCTGCCGGTGAAGCAGTTGGTACCAGCGATCATTATACACCATATTGCCTACGCCGGTGGAGAAGCAAAAAGGAAACAAATAGATCCGTGGTCAAAGGAAATGCTCACCCGTGAAGAGTGATGGATAATATGACAGGGCATGATAAGGAATGAAGAATGATGACAAAAAGGGTTCGTGGGAGCGGCGCATGAAGGGTATGGCGCGGGAAGGCGCTCGAAACGGGGATCTGCTGCCCATCCTGCTAATGCTGGCGGCGCTCTGCGTCCTGGGCGCCTGCAAGCCTGTCAAACAGGCGGAGGCCGTGATCACAGCCACGGCCGCAGCGGCGCCCAGCACCCAGGCGAGCAGCGCTCCCCCCGCCCCGCCCCTACCGCAGGTGACGGAAACGGCCGCGGGCACAAGGATGGCGGCAGCGACAATCATTCCGCCCACGGACACGGCCCCGCCCCTGTCCACAGCCGCCGCCACCGCCTCAGCGCTGCCGGCGACGGTCGCGGAGACGGGGTCGCCGCGCGGCGTGGTGCGCCGCGCGCTGCCCAACGGCCGTTTCTGCCCCCTGCGCGGCGCGCCGCCGCCGCCGGGGGCGCGCGTCATCGGCCGTTCGCAGACCTGCGACCTGCCGCTGCTCAGCTATACGATCGGCACGGGCCGGCGGGTGCTGGTGCTCATCGGCGGCATCCACGGCGGCTACGAATGGAACACGATCCGCCTGGCGGAGGAGATGTACGGCCATCTGCGGCAGAACCCGAACCTCATCCCACCCGCTCTCACCGTGATCTTCATCCCCAATGCCAACCCCGATGGCCTTTTCGCGGTGGCGGGAGCTGAAAGCGGCGACTTTGACGCACCCCTATACGAAGACAGCATCCCCGGGCGCTTGAACGGCCGCGGCGTCGATCTCAATCGCAACTGGGACTGCCTCTGGCGGCCGGAGGCGGTCTGGGGCAGCACGCCGGTCAGCGGCGGGCCCCTGCCCTTTTCGGAGGCGGAAACGCGCGCCCTGCGCGACTTCCTGCTCACCGTGGAACCGGCGGCCGTCCTTTTCTGGCACAGCGCGGCCACCGGCGTCTATCCGGGGAGCTGCCTGCGCGAGGATGCGCGGGGCACGGCGCTGGCGGAGGTGTTTGCCGGCGCGTCCGGCTACAAGCTGTTCGCCTCCTTTGACGGCTACGCGATCAGCGGCCATGCCACGGGCTGGCTGGCGGCGCAGGGTATTCCGGCGCTGACGGTGGAGCTGACGACGCACTCCGCGCTCGATTTTGAGGAGAATCTGGCCGGGCTGGAGGCGCTCATGGCCCGGCTCGCGGGGGATGGCGCGGAGGCAGACCTGGGGGCGCGCTGATCTAGATTTCGATATCCAACTCATCGCCCAGGCGATCGAGGACATCGTTCCAGGGCGGCTCCTGGCCGGCGCTTCCCAACTCCTTCTTCAGGTCGAGAATGAGCTTGGCGCCGCGGAAGATGTGCGGCACGTAGAGCTTGACCGCTTCCTCGTCCCCCCTGGCGCGCACGAAAGCGTGCAGCAGTTCCTCGACGACGATCTGGATCGCCAGCAGCTCAGGCAGCGGGGAATCGGGGGCGAGGCCGCGAGGGAGGGCGCCGCCGAGCACTTGATCCAGGAAACGGCCGTACCTATCCGCGCCTCGTTCCCCGGGGGCGGCGCGCTCCCAGATCTTGCCGTGCAGCTCGCAGAGCGGGGGCTCGCTGCCGGGCAGGGCGGGATAGCGGCACGGTTTGGCGGCGGCCGTTTGTGCCGAGCAGCGTTCAGCTTTGGCGCTCCCTGGCGTATTCATGCCCCCATCGTAGGCGGGCAGGAGCGCCGCTGTCAACGGGCAGCGGGGAGCAAAAGGTCAGGCCGCGAGCGCTTCCAGGCGCGCGCGCAGGCGCGCGGAGAGCATGGCGATCATGCCGCGGGCCAGCGCCGGCTGCAGCTCCAGCAGCTCGAAGAAGGGGTCCTGGTCGAGGCGCAGCAGCTGCGTGGGCACAACGGCCGTGACCGTGGCCAGGCGCGGCTCCGCTTCCAGCAGGGCCATCTCGCCGAAGACCTCGCCCTCGCCCAGATAGGCGAGCGTCGCTTCCTCGATATGCACGCGCACCTGGCCGGCGGCGACGATATAGAGGCTGCGCCCTGGATCTCCCTCGTGGAAGAGCGTTTCCCCGCCCGCCAGGTCTACCTCCTCCAAGAGAAGCGCGATCTCGCCCAGGAGCTGATCCGCGCTCTCGGCAAAGAGGGGCACCCGTTTGAGCACAAAGAGCTTGTCCAGATCCTCGAGCTTGCCCTGCGCGGCCACGCTGCTGGTCATGCCCGGCTGCACGCCGGCCATGGGCAGGACGGGCAGCGCCGCCCGTTCCTGGAGCGCGGGCGGCAGATCGGCCGTGCGCCCGCGCAGGCGGTGGGAAAGCAGGCCCAGCAGATCGCGCGCCAGATCCGGCTGCGTGGCCAGCAGGTCAAAGAATGGTTGGCGGTCGAGGCGCAGGAGGCGGCTCTCGCTGACGGCGAGGATGGACGCGGCCCGCGGCACATCATCCAGCAGGGCCATTTCGCCCACGACTTCGCCGCGGGCCAGCGTGTCAATCTTCTTTTCCTGGTCGTGCACGCGGACATGGCCGTCAACGACGATGTAGAGATAGTCGCCGGCCTCGCCCTTCTGCATGATGCGCTCTCCCGGCGCAAACTGGACCTCCACGAGCAGGCCGGAAAGGCGGCTCAGGACTTCATCGGGCAGATGGCTGAAGATGCCGGCCTGTTTGAGGAAGTCCGTCTTCTGCAGGGTCATCATTGCCGCCGGATCGCGCGCCTGCCACGCTTCAACGGCCGCGGCCAGGGAGGGATAGGCGGCGGCAGCGGCAGCCGGCGGCTGGTCCAGCTGCGCCAGGCTGGTGAAAGCAGTTTCCAAGAGCAGCGCGTCGCCCGCGTTGGCGGCGGCCGTTTCCATGATCGCCGGGGCCGCGCTCTTCTCCCCCAGCTCGCCCAGGGCGTAAAGAGCGCAGAGGCGCGGCCAGCCGGCCGCCGGCACGGGCGTCCCGGGGGCGTCCCCTAAGAAGGAGAGCAGCCGCTCTTCGCGCCCCAGCTCCTGCCGGCGGTACTGCTTACTGATTTTTGCCAGCCGCTCGCCGGGCGTCATCTCCATCAGGAAAGGCAGGTAAAAGAGCTTGTCCTGGTGATCGAGAAGGATGTCCAAAGATTCGATGGCGTAAGCGCCCCGCTCATCGCTGCCGTCGTCGCCGCGCAGCGCCTCACGCGCGCTGAGCACCGTGTCCGCGTCATAGAGGAAGGAGAGCAGCAGCAGCATATTGTCCGCTTCCAACCTGCGCGCCTGATCCAGCGCGCTGTTGATCAGGCGCAGCCCCTCCGCCTGGCCGAGATCGACCTGGGCGGCAGCCAGGTCGGCGGAACGCTGCCCCGCGGCGAGCAGCTGCGCCGCAGCCGCCTCGCGCCCCGCCCCTTGCGCCCGGTAGCCGGCGGCGGCCAGCGCCACCAGCGCCTCGTGGCGCACATGTGGGTGCGCATCCTCACTCAGGCGCTGCAGCAGGGCGAGGGCGCGCGGCCCGCCGATACGGCCGCAGACGGAAGCGGCGGCGGCGAGAAGGGCGGGATCGACGTCCGGGCCGGCGCACGCCGCTTCGAGGACAGGCAGCACCGCTTCGCCGCCGGCAGCGAGGGCGGCCGCGGCCTGCGCCCTGCTCTCGCCGCGGGCGAGGGCGGCGGAGACGGCGGGCCAGGCGGCGGGAAAACGGGCTGCCGCCGCCGCCTCCAGGGCCGCGCGCTGCACAGCCGCGTCTTCGTCACCCAGGAGGGCGACGAGCAGCGGCGCCTGATCGGCAACGGCCGTGCCCGCGATCACGTTGGCCGCGGAGAGGCGCGCCGCCGCATCGGGGGAGCCGGCCAGCGCGCTGATGCGCGCCGCAGCCGCCTGCCGCAGCGCTTCCTCGTCCTGCAGGCGCATGAGGATCAGGGCCGCTTCGCGCACCGCCGGCTGGGCATCGGCGGCGTAGCCGCTGAGCTGCGCGGCGGCAGCCCTCGGGTCCACGGCGGCCCAGGTGCGCAGGGCGGCGGCGCGCCCCGCAGGATCTTCGCCGCCCTCCAAGATGGCGAGCACAGCGGGCGGCGTCTCTGTCCAATCGCGGGCGGCGATTCTTTCCAAAACGGCCGTGCGCACGCCGCTGTCCGGGTTGGCCAGCAGGGCGTTGAGCTGCGCGGGCAGCATCTCCGGCGCGATCTCGTCCAGGGCCGCCAGGGCATAGAGGACGACGGCGGGATGGGGGCTGCCCAGCGCTTCGACCAGCACGGGCGCAGCGGCGCGATCGGGCCGGGCCAGCGCGAGGGCGCCGAAGCTGCGCTCTTGCAGCGCCTGGCGCAGGCGCTGCGGGTAGGCGCGCCCCAGGCGCAGGCCGACGAAAAGCCAGAGAAGGATGACGGCCAGCGCCGCGTAGGCCAGCTGCACCGAATCGAAGCCGAGGACGTCAAGCAGGAAGACGAGCAGCAGGCCGGCGACGCCCATGGCCAGGGGATAGACGACGCCAATCACGGTGGTCTGCGCCTGCGTGCGCAGCTGCGCGGGCAGGGGCTGGTACATGATGTTGATCGCCGCCGAGTCAACGGCATCGAGGATCGCCTGGTACATCGACGCCGCGGCCGCTATCCAGAACAGGGCGGAGGTCCAATCGGTGAAGGTGCCCACCAGGGCGAAGAGCAGCATGAAAAAGAAAAGCCCGCCGGGCGTGGCCATAATCATGGAGCGCACGCCGAAGCGATCGAGTACGCGCCCGGCGATGACCCACTGCACAATCAGGCTCAGCAGGCCGAAGATGCCCATGAAAACGCCGACATAGACGGCCATCTCGTCGGCCGTCGGGTAGCGCAGCTCCGCCTGGGCGTAGGCGATATTGCCGACCATGAAGATGCCCACAATGAAGAGTGTGAAGAGGGCGAAGATGAGGCGCACGTACGGCTCTTTGATCAGGTCCGAGAACCCGGATTGGCGCGGCCGTTCTCGCTCAGTGGCCGCGACGTTAGCCAGCTTCTCGCTGTTTTGGCGGCTGATCACAACGAGCAGGATGAGCGTAGCCGCCATGAAGAAGGCGCCGATCCAATAGAGGTTCACCGTGCCGATGCGCGCCACGAGGAAGGGGGCCATGAAGCCGGCGACGATGGTGGCCATATGCTCGCCGGAACTGAGCAGGCTGAAGAGGCGTTTGCCCTGGCGCAAATTATAGATGCGGCCCAGCAGGTTCCAAAAAGAGGAGATAGTGAGGCTGTTGTTCACGCCGAAGTAGATGGGCAGAGCGAAGGTGAGCGCGGGAGCGCTGAAGCGATTGAGCAGGAGAGGCAGCAAGATGAGCGAGAGCAGCAGCAGGCCGTGCACGCCGAGGAGCACGCTGGAGAGGGGCAGGCGGTTGTTCAGGCGCAGGTAGAGAAAGGAGATCAAGGGCCCGATGACCATGAGGAAGAGGTAGGTATAGGGCAGCGTGGCCGCGTCGTATTCGCCGAAGAAGAGGGCGGTGCTGGCCGTGCGCGCCATCATGTTGGAGAAATAGAGCAGGATGGCGTAGGCGAGGACCAGGCCGACCATGCGCCCCTCACCGGGATGGATATTGAAGAGGGATTGCAAACGCGTTTTCATGGTCTACGGACACTCCTCTATAAGGGGTTGGCATTTCCGGGGGATGCGGATATAACCTGCCCCGAGACAGGAGTATTATATGACGGATAAGCATGAGAACAAACAAACGGGCGTGATTCGCACGCGCGCGGCGCAGTCAGGCCATCACGAGCAGGTCACGCCCCTTTATATGAGTTCCGGGTTCAATTTCGAAACGGCCGAAGGGGCGCGCGCGGTCTATGCGGGGGAGGAAGCGGGGTACCTCTATTCCCGCTGGCGCAATCCCAACAACGAAGAGCTCGTCTCCCGCCTGCTCGTCCTGGAAGGGGGCGAGGCGGGGATGGCCACGGCCTCGGGCATGGCCGCCGTCTTCACGACGATGGCCGCGCTGCTGAACAGCGGCGATCACGTCGTCGCCGCCCGCGCCCTCTTCAGCGCCAGCAACCAGATCCTGGACACGATCATGCCCAGGTGGGGCATCGCGCGCACCTACTTCGACGGCGCCGATCCGGCGACGTGGGAGGCGGCCTTTCAGGAGAACACGCGCCTTTGCATGATCGAATCCCCTTCCAACCCGCGGCTGGATATCGTGGACATCGGCCGTCTGAGCGCGCTCTGCCGCGCGCGCGACGTGATCCTCGTCGCCGACAACACCTTCGCCACGCCCATCTTGCAGCAGCCGCTCTCCCTGGGCGCCGATCTCGTCATCCATTCCACGACCAAATTTATCGACGGGCAGGGGCGCACAATCGGCGGCCTGATCGCCGGCGACGAAGCGCTAGTGGAAGAATTGAAGGCGTTTGCGCGCACGGTAGGGCCGACGATGTCCGCCTTCAACGCCTGGTTGTTGAGCCAGGCGCTGGAGCTGCTGCCGCTGCGCATGGCGCGCCACTGCGCCAACGCCCTGGACCTGGCCTCCTGGCTGGAGGAACAGGAGGACGTCCTCAGCGTGCGCTACCCCTACCTGCCCTCACACCCACAGCACGCGTTGGCGCGGCGCCAAATGTCGGCCGGCGGCGGCATCGTTGCCTTTGAAGTGAGCGGCGGCATCGCCCGCGGCAAGCGCTTTCTGGACGCCCTGCGCCTTTGCGACATTCTGGCCAATCTGGGCGACGCGCGCACCATCGCCACCCATCCGGCCAGCACCACGCACAGCAAGTTGAGCGCCGAGCAAAGAGAAGCGGTGGGCATCTCCGACGGCCTGGTGCGCATATCGGCCGGCCTGGAAGCGATCGAGGATATCATTGCCGACATAGACCAGGCGCTCGCCGCCAGCAAGTAGCTGATCGAACTTGATCATTTATCTTCGTACTGCCGCTGGGGGGCCCGCTATGCGGCCAGCGGCAAGGGCCCAATGAAATGTGCGCTGCGAACGCGTCGCGCTCGCGGCGGCTTCATCGGGCAGGGCGCAGCCGCCGGCGGCAGCGACGAAAAGGTGCTCACTCCCCCGCCTCTGTTTCCTCAAGATCCGCTATCCAGACCAGGGCCGCGTCGTAGGCAGCGCGCGTGGACTCGCCGATCACCGGCGTGGCCATGAATAGGTGCGCCTCAGGAATGGTGTCCGTCGTCTCTGTCACCCGCAGTTGGCGGCGGACGTTGTCCGTCAGACCGGAGATCATCAGCGTCCCCCCGTTGGCCTGCAGCTGCTCCATATAGCGCTCGGCGGCAAGCACGAAGGTGCTGCCGATCTGGGCGCTGTTGCGCAGGCGAAAGATTACGACCGCGCCCCGCGCATGCTTGGCGTCCGGCAGCCGTTCTTGAATGGTGCGCATAGCGGCGAAATAGCTGCTGCCGGGGCTGTGCAGGACGGTTATGCTGTGGTCGGCCAACTCCCGCGGCGCCGGGCGCTCGACGAGACGGCCGTCGTCGCGCAGAAAGATCTCGATCAGTTCGGCCCCCTCGGATGAACTGTAGATATAGTCGATGAAAGAGAAGAAGACGCCGAGAATGACCGCCTGCTGCACGGGCAGAATCAGGGTGGCGATGAAAGTCACGATCATGATCACCCGTTTGGAAACGGCGATATCCCAAACGTCGCCGATCTCTTCGCGATTGATGATGCTCACACCGATGACGATCAGCACGCCGGCGATGGCGGGCATGGCCACCAGCTCCACGGCGGAAGCAAAGAGCAGCACAAAGGCGCCGACGAAGAGCCCCACAAAGACATTGGCCCAGCGCGACTTAGCACCGGTGCTGATGACGATGCCCGTGCCGCCCAGCGAGCCGCCCAGCGGCAGCCCGCGAAAGAGGCCGGAAACAATGTTGGCGATCCCCTGCGCCGAGAAATCGTGCGAAGGGTCGCCGAACTCCCCATCCGGGTTGGGCACCGCCTGGCTGACGCCGGAGGCTTGAATCAGGCCCAGGAGGGCAAGGGCCACGGCGGGGAAGATCAGGTTGGGGATGAGCGCCAGGCTGGGCAGCGCGGGTGGCCAGGGGATGGCGCCGCTCACCTGCGAGGTGTCGCCGACAAGAGCCACGGAATCGAGGCCGAGGAGCAGCACGGCCACCGTCCCGGCGACCATGGCCAGGGCCGCGGAAAGATTTCTGAGCCGCGTGCGGCTGAGGAGGATCATGGCCGCCATCGTGCCCAAGCCAACGGCGAGGGAAGTGTAATTCCAGGCGCCGGGATGCGTCAGCGTATCGATCGCGCGACCCAGGGTGCGGCCGGCGTCGCTGCTGTAGCCGGTGAGGTCGCCAAGCTGGCTGAGAATGACGAGCAGGGCCACGCCGCTGAGAAAGCCGATCATGACTGTATTGGAGATGTACTTGGTGAAACGGCCGAGCTTGAAAATGCCCAGAATGAGGGCGATGAGGCCCACCAGCAGCGTCAGCGTAAACAGCGCCGGCAAGACGCTCGCCTCGTCATAATCGACCAGCACATCGGCCACGGCCAGCATCATGGCGCTGGTCAGCCCGATGTTCATGAACTGCGTACCCGTGAAAAGGGAGCCTGCGGGCACGCCCGTCATCAAGGCGTTGAAGGCGAACGTGGGGCTGACGCCCGCCAAAATAGCCGAAGCGATGGCGTCGGGAATGGCGATCAGGGCGCTCACGGCCGCCGACGCGAGATCGGCGGTCATATTCTTTACATCAAAATCGAGTCTAGCCACGCTGCTCTCTCCCGCCCAGGCCGCCCCCTGCCTCTGGTGGGAGCCGGCTCATGGGCGCTCTTTTGAAGATCTAGTATAGAGCAGAATCCCGGCGATGAGAAAGAACGCGCCCGATCCCAGAATGAGCAGTATTCCGGGGCTGACGGCGGCGCCTGATTCCGGCAAGACCGGCTGCCCGCCGCCGGCCGGCGCGGGCACCTCAAAGAGGCAGAAGTCGACGCCTTCTACGTTGGCATTGTCGGCGGAGACCAGCACCTGGCGCGTTTGCGGCGAGGTCACACGCCAGCCCGTTCCCGGATTGACGGTCACCTGCCATGTCCCTTCGGCGGCGGAAGCGAGACGGTAGCTGCCGTTGGACTCCGTGGCCAGATTGACAGTCGTATCGTTGTCACGAAAAACCAGCTGCAAGGGGATGTCCGGCTGGCCCGTGGCATCCCCAGGGAGGCAGATACCATCCTCGTCCAGCTCGCGATAGACAAAGCCGCTGATCGAACCGGCCGTTTCGCGCGTGATACAAAAGACGATCTCCTCGACATCCAGTTCTTCGTCCTCAGAAAGGAATACTTGGCGCGTTTGCTGCGAGGTGATGCGCCAGCCGGTACCGGGCACGACCGTGACTTCCCAATCCCCCTGCGCGGCGTCCGCCTGCGTGAAGAGCCCTTCACTGTCAGTGGTCAGGCGGATCGCTTCCCCGTCTTCGGGATCAATCAGTTCCAGCGTAATGCCGGCCTCGCCCGGATCGTCTTCTTCAAAGCAGATGCCGTCGCCGTCGAGGTCGTTGTAGACGCCGCCGGAGAGGGATCCAGTTTCCTGGGCGGAGACGGCGCGCCAGCCGAAAAGGGCAAAGAAAAATAGGGCGGTAAGGGATATGAAGAGTGATTTCTGTTTCATGCGTTTGTTTCTCCCCAAAATGAATTATCCTCTCGTCTGCGGCGCGCCTTCCGGCCAGGCGACGACGATCAAGCGATGGCTGTTGCTGCTGTTGGGCCAGCAGGTGACGAGCGTCAGCCGCTCATCCTCTGTCGCCCCTATCCAGCGCGCATTGTGCAGCCGCTCCGGCAGCGGACGGCCAGTCTTCTTCGACCAGCTCATGGTGGGCGACGCGGTAAACCTGGGCCGTGCCCGCGCCCATGAGGATGATCTGCTCTCCCTGGGCGAGATCGACCAGGCCGGCGAAGATGGCGCCGTGCACATTGTTGTGCCCGTTGAGCACCGTGTTGCCGGGCCGCCCGATGGGGGCGCTCGTCTCATGCCAACCGGCGGCGAAGGCGTCGGGCACGGGCCACTGACCGTAGTCATGCCCCGCATCCTGCCCCGTGCGCAGCGCCACCGCTTCCACCGGCGCATCAATGCCCAGGGCGGGGATGAGGATGCGCAGGGGCTGCGCGGCGGCTGCGCCGGTGGGCAAATCTGCAGCCTGGCCCTCTTCTGCGGTGACGGGCTCTGTTTGCACGGCCGTATTCCCGGTCCGCGGCGGCTGGGGCAGCGAAGGCGACTGGGGCAGCAGTTGATCGACCGGCGCGCCCGGCGGCGCCGGGCGCAGCGCTGCCACCGGATCCACCTGCGCCTGTGGCAAGAGGCGCGCCTGGCGCACTGTCGGCGGCGGGGCGGCGGGCACGGCCCAAATAAAGCCCCCGATCAGGAGGAGCGTCGCGCCCAGGCCCAAGAAAAGGCTGCTTATTATTCGTTCAAAACGGCGTCGTTTCGCCATACGATCCCAAACGCCTCGACCATAACACCCCACGTCCTCAGGCGGCCAATTCAGTCACAGTGTATGCTTTTTGCGAACACCTGTCCAGTGCGCCGCGCACGCCCTCAGAAACGGAGTTTTTCGGAAAAACTCAGCTTCTCACAACAGTTCCACAGGTGGGGCAAGAACATGAACAGCTATGCCCCCCTGCCCGGAAACCTGTATACTTCCAGGTGGCTTGTGAATCGAACAAGGAGGAGCCAGATGATGGCCAAACCAAAGAACTATATAACCGACATGGACGGCGTGCTGGTCAAGGGCAAGACGATGATTCCCGGCGCCGACCTGTTTATCAGCACCCTGCAAGAGAAGAATATCCCGTATCTTGTGCTGACCAACAACCCCTTGTACACGCCGCGTGATTTGGCGCACCGCCTGGTTGAGATCGGGCTCAATGTGCCCGAAGAGCGCATTTTCACCTCGGCCATGGCCACCGCTTACTTTCTTGACAGCCAGCGCCCCGACGGCACCGCTTTCGTCATCGGCGACAGCGGCCTGACGGAGGCCATTCATGCCGTCGGCTATGTGATCACCGACATCAATCCCGACTATGTCGTCCTGGGCGAGACAGCGACCTACAGCATTGAGATGCTGACCAAAGCGACGCGCCTCATTGACAAAGGGGCGCGCTTCGTGGCCACCAATCCCGACGTCTCCGGCCCCTCGGAAGGGGGCATCGTGCCCGCCTGCGGCGCCGTGGCCAAAATGGTGGAAGCGGTGACGGGCAAGGCGCCCTTCTACGTCGGCAAACCGAACCCGCTGATGATGCGCAGCGCGCTCAACTATCTGGGCGTCCATTCTGAAGAAACGATGATGATCGGCGATCGCATGGATACGGACATCATCGCCGGCGTGGAAAGTGGGCTGATGACGACGCTCGTGCTCAGCGGGGTGACGAAGAAGACGGAGATCGAACAGTACCCATACCGGCCGATGAAGGTCCTGCGCTCAATCGCCGACCTGGTGATCTGAGCGCACCGCTGCTGATGATCAGAGAGAACGGGCGGATCAAGGTCATCGCCGTGGACCTGGACGGCACGCTGTTGGACAGGAATACGCAGGTCCCGGCGCGCAACGCGGCGGCCATCCGCCGCGCCCAGGAGCAGGGCGTGGGCGTGATCCTGGCCACGGGCAAGACGCGTGAATCGGCGGAACCGATCATCGAACAGTTGAACATCACGCTGCCCGGCGTTTACTTCCAGGGGCATCTCATCTGCGACAGGGACGGCCGTGTTTTGCGCGAAAAAGCGATGGCGCCCGCCTATGTGGATGAAGCGTTCGCCTATATCACGGCGCATGGGCTGACGACCGTCGTCTATGACCGGGACGGCCTCTGGGCGTCGGCGCCCGGCTACTTCCGCGACGTGATCAGCAGGAAATACGCGGAACCGCTCCCGCAGATCAAGCCGCGGCTGGTCAACGAGAACGGGATCAACAAGATCCTGATCGGCGTCGACGGCGATGCGGGCGCCCTGCGCCGGGATTTGGAGGCGCGGTTCGACGGCCGTTTGCGCGTCTTGCAGGCGATCCCCGAATATGTGGAACTGATGTCGCTCGACGTCTCCAAGGGGGAAGGCGTCGCCTGGCTGCTCGCCTACCTTGGCATCGCGCCGGAGGCGCTGCTGGCCGTGGGCGACGGCGAGAACGACATCGAGATGCTGCAGCTGGCGGGCATCGGCGCGGCCGTGGCCAACGCCTCGGCGGCGGTGAAAGCGGCGGCGGACGTGGTCGTAGCCGGCCATGAAGCGGGGGGCGTGGCCGAAGCGTTGGAGAGATTCGTCCTCAACGGGGATCCGTCGGCAGCAGCGCCGGTGTAGACGCCGCTTCCCTTTCCTCCCTGGCGGGGGGTTGACGCGCGCCCCCCTATCCTCAAGAATAGAAAACAACAGAGGTATAAAACGACGTTTCCCGGCTCCCGGAGGGCCGCAGCGCGCCATTCCCCAATCCCCCATGCGCCCGCATTTTCCCCCTTTTTTCGTCCCCCGCAGCGCCTATCTACTCAGCGACATCGGCCGTTTTTCTGAGCAGGTGCTGGGCATGCCCCTCTACCCCTACCAAATCGAACCGCTGAGGGCCGTCGTGCAGAGCGTGCTGCGGCGGCGCGGGCGGGAGTACCTGCTCGTTTTCAGCCGCCAGAGCGGCAAGAACGAGGCGGTGGCCCATTTGCTCGTCTACCTGCTCAACGTCTACCAACGCCCCGGCGGCAATATCGTCTTCGCCGCCATCGGCGATGGGCTGGGGCGCGGGCAGCGGCGCGTGCAAGAGCGGCTCAACAACCCGTGGAACCGGGAGGCGTGGCGCAAAGCGGGCCGGCCGTCGCGCACCATTCTGGGGCGCGCCGCCGTCGTCTACGTCTCCAGCCACCCGGGGGCCGCTTCACGCGGGGAAACGGCCAATCATCTGCTCGTCGTCGATGAACTGCAGGATCAGGACGCGCCGGCCCTGGAAGCGGTCTTCACGCCGATGCGCGCGGCGAACAATGCGACGGCCGTTTACCTGGGCACGGTGCGCTCGCGCCAGGATGCGCTGTGGCGCAAGAAGGAAGCGCTGGGGCGGCTGGAAGCGGAGGATGGCGTGCAGCGTGTCTACTGGGCCGGCCCGCAGCGGGTGACCGCCGCCAATCCCCACTATGCACGCTTCCTGGAAGCGCAGATCGCCAGGCACGGCCGTTACCACCCCATCGTGGCCAGCGAATACTTCCTGGAGCCGCTGGACGGCGGCGGCGGCCTCTTCCCGCCGCGGCGCGTGGCACTCATGCGCGGCAAGCATGGACGGCAGCGCCTGCCCGGCGGCGCGGGCCCCTTCGTCGCTCTGCTCGACGTCGGCGGCCAGGAGGAAGCGGCGACGAGCGCCCTGGCGCGGTTGGCCAATCCGGCGCGCGACTACACCGTCTGCACCATCGTGCGCCTCGTCGCTGGCGCGGACGAGCAGGAGGCGCGATATCACGCCCTGGATGTCTTCGTCGACCAGGGGTCGCGCCTCTTTGAAAGCGCGGGCGGGCGGGAGCCGCTCGCCGAACGCCTGCTGGCCTACCTGGAGAGCTGGCCGGCGGCGCACCTCGTCGCCGACGCCACCGGCGTGGGCGAAGGGCTGGTCGCCTGGCTGGCGGCGCGGCTGGGCGAGCGGCAGGTGACGCCCTTCAAGTTCACGCGCAGTTCGAAGGCGGCCCTGGGCGCCGCCTTCCTGGCCATCCTGGAGACGGGGCGATTCCACTATTGGACGGAGGACGCGCAGGAGATGGGCAGCGACGGCTGGTGGTTCTGGCAGCAGGCGCTCCACTGCCTCTATGAGCTGCCGCCAGGCGGCACACTGGAGCGCGATCTGCGCTGGGGCGTGCCCGCGGCGGCGCGCGTGGCCACGCCGCAGGGGCGCCTGCCGGTGCATGACGACCGGCTCATCTCCGCCGCCCTGGTGGCCGAGGTGGACCGCCTCCTGCGCGAGAAGAAGCTCTTCCTGGGCGAGGCGAAGTCGGCCGTCCTCGCGCCCCGGGACCCGCTGGACAAGATGGGGTATTAAAGGGAGCAGAAGTGCATGACAAACCGGCCCCTCGTATGTCGCATAGGTTGCCCAGAATGACGAAACCCGGTCGAATGTAAAACAACTTGGCAAGTTGTTACGCACGCGAAGCGTGCGCACGCAACATATCATGTTGCGCTACAAGCGGTACTGTCTTGCGCCAATGCTGGGCGGCTCATAGAATTGGGCGACGGCACAGATCGGCCGTTGATCTAGCGGGAGCGCCTGCGCCATGGCACCCACAGCCGCACAAGTCGACGAACATCCCTTCGTAAGCAGGCCCAACCGCACGCTGCTGGCCCTGGCCGTGCCCGTTTTCTTCTCCCTGATCGCCGAGCCGCTGACGGGGCTGGTGGACACCGCCTTCATCGCCCGCCTGGGCGCGGCGCCGCTGGCGGCGTTGGGCGTGGGCACGGCTGCGCTTTCCAGCGTCTTCTGGATCTTCAATTTCCTGGCCATCGGCACGCAGACGAGCGTCGCCCAGGCGCTGGGGCAGAAAGATGAGGCGCAGGCACGCAGCGTGACCAGCCTGGCCCTGCTGATCAGCGTCCTCACCGGCTGCGGCCTCATTTTCGCCGGCTGGCTGCTGGCGCCGGCGGTGGCCGCGCTGCTGGGCGCGCAGGGACTCCTGCAAGAACAGGCGGTCGAATACATGCGCATCCGCCTGCTGGGCGCGCCGGCGATGCTGGCCCTGCTCACCGCTTTCGGCGCGCTGCGCGGCATCCAGGATATGCGCTCGCCGCTGTGGATCGCCCTGGCGGTCAACGCCCTCAATATCGGTCTCGACGCGCTGATCATCCTCGGCTACGGCCCCCTGCCCGCGCTGGGCATCGCGGGCGCCGCCGCGGCCAGCGCCCTGGCGCAGACCTTGGGCGCGATTTGGGCCGTGGCCGTCGTCCTACGCAGCCTGGGCTGGTCGCGCGATTTCAACCCGGGCGACGCGCGCCGCCTGCTGCAGATCGGCGGCGACCTCTTCCTGCGCACGGGGCTGCTGACCCTTTTTCTGCTGCTGGCCACGCGCGTGGCCACCCAGGCGGGCGCGGAAGCGGGCGCGGCGCACCAGGCGATCCGCCAGTTCTGGCTTTTTGCCGCCCTCGGTCTCGACGCCCTGGCGATCACGGCGCAGTCGCTGGTCGGCTTCTTCACCGGCGCCCACTTGACGGCGCAGGCACGGCGCGTGGCCCTCTACAGCTGCGCCTGGGGCTTGTTGCTGGGCGTTTTGCTCGGCGGGGGCATGTGGCTGGGGCGGGAGACGATCGCGGCCCTGCTCGTACCGGCGGCGGCGGCGTCCCTCTTTTTTTCCGCCTGGGCCGCGGCGGCCGTCATCCAGCCGGTCAATTCCCTGGCCTTCGTCACCGACGGCATCCATTGGGGCACGGGCGATTTCGCCTATTTGCGCAACGCCGTTTTCCTGGCCACGCTCATAGGGAGCGCCGGTCTGTGGCTGATCGATCCCGCGGCGCCCGAAGCGCTGCTGTACGTCTGGCTGGCGACGGCCGTTTGGATCAGCGTGCGCGCCGCCCTGGGCGTGCTGCGCGTCTGGCCCGGCATCGGCCGGGCGCCGTTGCGTGCGCTTCCGCAAGAATGATAGACTAGCAGTCAAAGTAAGGAGCAACCGTATGAGCGAGTTTCACACCATTACCTGGATCGACGAGGGGGGCATTGTGCAGATGCTGGACCAGCGCCTGCTGCCGCATGAGACGGTCTACAACGACTACACAACGGCCGCCGAGGTCGCGGACGCGATCCGCAGCATGGTTATTCGCGGCGCGCCGGCGATCGGCGCGGCCGCCGCGTACGGCATGGCCGCCGTGACCGCGCACACAGAAACGGAAGACCCCGCCGAACTGCGCGCGGAACTGGCGGAAGCGGCGCAGATTTTGCGCGGGGCGCGGCCGACGGCCGTTAATCTCTTCTGGGCCGTGACGCGCATGCTGGAGCTGCTCAGCGATCCCGCCCTGGACAGCGTGCCCGCGCTGCGCGAGGCGGCGATCAAGGAAGCGAAATGGATCGCCGCCGAAGATGTGCGCATCAACCGCCAACTGGGTCTGAACGCGCTCGACCTCGTGCCCCAGGGGGCGACGATTATCCACCACTGCAACACGGGCAGCCTGGCCACGGTCGATTACGGCACCGCCCTGGGCGTGATCCGCACGGCGCACGAAAACGGCAAGGAGGTCTTCGCCCTCGTGGACGAGACGCGGCCGCGCCTGCAGGGGGCGCGCCTGACGGCGTGGGAATTGATGCAGCAGGGCATCCCCTTTAAAGTCATCGCCGACGGGGCCTCGGGCTACTATATGCGCGTGCACGGCGTGGACCTCTGCGTCGTCGGCGCCGACCGCGTGGCCGCCAACGGGGACACGGCGAACAAGATCGGCACCTACAACCTGGCTGTCGTCGCCCATGAGAACGGCGTACCCTTCTACGTCGCCGCGCCGACTTCGACCGTCGACCTGGACACGCCGGCAGGGGACGAGATCGAGATCGAAGAGCGGCCGGCGGATGAGGTGACCACGATCGGCACGTGGCAGATCACGCCCGAGGGCGCGCCGGCCGGCAATCCCGCCTTCGACGTCACCCCGGCCAAGTACATCACGGCAATCATCACGGAGGAAGGGGTCGCCTATCCGCCGTTCACGGAGAGCCTGGCGCGGTTGAAGGGGAAGTAGGGCGGCAGGATTGGGAGGCGGCAAGCCGCTCGCTAATCCCCCGCCCGGTGCCACCCTGCAGGCGCGCCTCAGATTGAGAGCAGCAGCGTGGCAATCCCCAGAAAGAAGAGGAAGCCGAAGGTATCGGTAAACCCGGTTACAAAAGCGGCCGATGCCAGCGCGGGATCGATGCGCAGTTTCATCAGGCCCAGAGGGATGAGCACGCCGGTGCCGGCTGCCATCAGGAAGTTGAGGATCATGGCCAAGCATATCGCGACCGCGATGCGCCAATCTTGCTTCCAAACGTAGGCCACGATCCCCGTCCCCAGGCCGATGAGCGCTCCATTGATGAAGGAAACGCGCAGCTCTTTGCTGAGCGCGCGGCGGGCATCCTCTGTACGCACCTCGCCCAGGGCCAGCCCGCGCACGATCACGGTCGCCGTCTGGCTGCCGGCGTTGCCCCCTTCCCCGGAAACGAGGGGCAGGAACACGGCCAGCGTCACCAGCGCGGCGATAACGGGTTCAAAGAAATCGACGACCGATATGGCGATGAAGAGCGTAACCATGTTGATCGCCAGCCAGGGCAGCCGTTTGACGACGGACAGTCGGGCCGGCCCGAAGACGCGCTCCTCGCCGGTGATGCCGACCATGCGGTACATATCTTCGGTCGCCTCAATCTCGGAGACTTCGAGCAGGTCATCGGCCGTGATCACGCCCAAGAGACGGCCGATTTCGTCCACAACCGGCAGGGCGAGGAAACCATGGCGCGAGAGAAGGCGCGCGCACGCCTCCTGATCCATCGTCACGGGCACGGAGACGACGTCTTCCGTCATCAGGTTCTCCACCAGGCTCTCTTCCGGCGCCGAGACGAGCGTGCGCAGGCCGACCACGCCAAGCAGCAGGTCCTGATCATCGGTGACAAAAAGATAGTAGGTGCTGTCTGAGTGAACGCCGATGCGGCGCAGCTCGGCCAGCGCCCGGCCGACGGTCCATCTGCGGCGCAGGGTGATCACGGCGCGCGTCATCAGCCCGCCGGCCGTTTCGTCGGGGTAGCGCATCAGGGGGATGACGGCATGCGCCTCATCCATTTCGCGCAGCGCGTCAGCGGCCGTCTGCGGCTTGAGGTCCTTGAGCACGTCCGCCGCCTCATCGAGCTCCATCTCATCGAGGATATCGCCCAGTTCGACCGGCGAGAGCAGCTCCGCCACCGCCGCCGCCTGGCTGTCCCCCATCTCTTCCAGGACATCGGCCGATTCCGCGGGGTTCATTTTGGTGAGCAATGTCACCTGTTCCGGCCCGGCAAGCTCTTCCATCAGGTCCGCCTGATCGGCCGGCCGCAGCGCATCGATGATGGCCACCGCCTGGCTCAAATTGTCCTCTTCCAAATAGACCCGCAGCTCAAGCAGTATCTTATCCAGGTTCTGGGCGTCCACTGTCTTCACCTCCCGTGTTGTCAAAATGTCGTGCGCCGGCGGCGGCCGAAGGGTTTTCGCCTTCAGCGCGCCGGAATCGGCGTGTGACACGCTCTATTCATGCTTTATTATAGAACGAGTGAGGGGAATGGGACCGCAGATTCTGTGGATTACGCAGATTACGCAGATGGGGCGTCACGCGAAGCGGGCGGTGGGCGTGATGCCGGCTTAGGGTGAGTCTACCCTGGCTCCTTAAACGACTTCATAGTACGCCCCATTCGCGCAGGCGCGGCAGAGCACACGGCCGTTCTCCCGCAGCTCGCGCTCGTTGATGATCTCTTCGCCGCATTGGGCGCAGTTGGCGCGCCAGCCGGCGCGGCTGATCAATTTACGCAAGTCCGCTTTGAGCGTGACCGGCTGGTAGACGAGCAGCTCCGTCTGCGGCAGGCGCTGGTAGCCGTGCAGGTAGCTCTCCCAGCGGTTGGGCGCCTCCGGGGCCAGGGCGCGGGCGCGCTCGCGGCAGAGGGGATGGGGCGCGATGCGCACGGCCGTTTCTGTCTTCGTATCAATGAAGGTAGCCGCCACCTTGCCGTAGTCGACGATGCGCAGCGTGCGGTGGCCCACCCAACAGTTGCTGGCCACGGAGATGCCGTCGGCGCCGCAGCCGTCCGTCTCGGCGATGGTCAGCAGCCGCTTCCGTTTTTGCGGCAGATCGAGACCCAGCAGCTCCCCGGCATAGAGGCCCATGCGCACGCCCAGCACCTGGCGCGGGCAGAGATGGTGGTGCAGCTCGGCCGCCTTGGCGAGCAGTTCTTGCAGCGTAGCCATGGGCGTAAGCTTAGCAGCTTGTCAGGCTGCCAGCCAGTCCGGTTGCTCACTGAAAATGCCACCACTTTGTCCTTGCCAAGGAACGCTGTTTGACCGACAATGTAAGCGGAAGAGGATGGGCACGATTGCGCGTGCTCCACGCCTCACATTTGGTCTTTTATTAGCGCGCAGACGGCCGTCCCACTGAGCCAGTTCGCCGGCCCTGCCACAGCTTTCGAAGAGACCGGGCGCTGTCTCTTGGAAAAGGAGAACCCCATGTTGCGTAATTCCCCGTCGTCTTAATACTACCCCTCCTGTTCTTCACATTTCTTGCCGGTTGGCGGCCGCGTCTTGAGCCCAGGCGGCGGCCGCCACCGATCTATTGCAGTTTCCGAATATATTGAGGGCAGCATGCTACAACAAAGCGCTAGAGATATACGAACGGCACAGGCGGCGCCATGTGATTTCGACGTCGGCTCCTGCCCATGCGGCTTAAAAGCTTATAGGGCTCCAACGGCAGCGCCACCCGGCCTCGACCGGATCAATGGCGCTGCTGCGGCACGTCGGCGATGGACAATATCGATATGGTGGCACACACGTCTGCCCTCCAAGCAATTAAGCGGTGAGCGCGGAATGAGATTAACGGGCGACTGTCGATCAAGCTGGAACGGCGATGACGCCATTGTTCGTCCGTAAGAGACGGGGCAGTTATCGAATCGCTAGTTGTGGGGCAGGTTGCACGGACCCGTGGGAGCGAGTGGCCAGGGAGCGGAACAAATTTTGATGGCACGGGCGACGGCGCGGCGCAAAGTGGCATTTGCCCAGGACTGACACCGACATCAGGGACGGAGGCCTTCTGATGCCTCCGTGAGTGGGCACCTTTTCGTCGATTCACGGTGACGAGATTTCGGCGCGGATAACTTCGCCAACTACGGCGCGCCGTGGACTATCCGCCCACGGTGACCTCAACAGCACCGGCGGACGGCGCAGGTCAATGTGACAGCTGATGCGGACATCGAGATCACGTTCAGCGAAGATGTGACGACCAGCGGCAGCTGGTTTGCGCTGAGCTGCGATTCCACGCCTATCACGGCGGTCGTCAGCGGCGGCCCCAGGGTCTACACCCTCAATCCCGACACTGATTTGCCTTCGAGCACGTCGTGCAGCGTGACGGTCTATCGCCGCCCAGGTGCAGGATCTAGATGATCCCGTGGACAATATGGCGGCGGATTACACGTTCAGTTTCACGACGAGCACCGTTTGCGGCGATCCGGCCACCTACATCCATGAGGTGCAGGGGCCCGGCGCGGCCAGCCCCCTCGAGGGACAGATCGTGACCGTTGAGGGCGTCGTCGTCGCCGACTTCCAGGAAAGTAATCAGCTCAGAGGCTTCTTTGTCCAGGAAGAGGATGATGATTTTGATCGCGAGAAAGAGACCTCGGAAGGTATCTTCGTTTATGAGTTCACCCCCAGCGCCGACGTGGAAGTGGGCCAGCGCGTGCGCGTGACGGGTGAGGTGGCTGAGTATTACGATTTCACCGAGATCAAGAACGTGGAGCAGATTCAGATCTGCGGCACAGCGGCCGCCAAGGAATACGGCGCGGTCAACCTGCGTATGCCGGAGAAGTTTGACGGGCAGCTGGAATGGGTTGAGGGCATGTACGTGAAGGTTCGCGGCCGTATGACGGTCGCCCAAAACTACTTCCTCGGCCAGCTTTGGCCAGCTGACGCTCACCAGCGGCAAACGCCTGTATCAGCCGACGAACGAGGCGCTGCCCGGCAGCGCGAAGGCGCAGCAGATTGCTGACCAGAACGCGCGCAGCATTTTGTTCCTCGACGACGGCACCACATGGAGCAATGTCAGCCCGGTGCCCTATCTCGGCGGGCCTCTGCCGGGAACGCCGCTGGAAATTCTGCGCGGCGGGGATATGGTGCGCAACCTGGAGGGCGTGATCGAATACAGCCGTATCGATGCCGGTAGCGGCCGTGATTATCGTCTGCAGCCTACGCAGCAGCCCACGTTCAAGAATATGAACAAGCGCGATGAAACACCGCGTTATGTCGGCGGTGACCTCAAGGTCGCCACGTTGAACGTGCTCAACTATTTCACCACGCTCGATGGTTCCGGCAAGATCTGCGGCCCTGATGGGCATAAAGATTACTGCCGCGGCGCGGACAGCGCGAGTGAATTTGAGCGACAGGAGATAAAGATCGTCAAAGCCTTAGCCGGTCTGGACGCGGATATCGTGGGCCTCGTGGAACTGGAGAACAACCAAGCGGCCACTCCGGCAGGGGACGGCGTTGACCCTGTGCTGGAACAGCTGGTCGCCGCCTTGAACAGTGAGCTGGGCGCGCCTGCCTACGACTTCATCGACGCCGGTGTCATGGGCACGGATGTCATCAAAGTGGCCCTCATCTACAAAGTGGATACGATGACGCCCGTTGGCGGACCGGCCGTTTTGGACAGCTCGGTCGATCCCACCTTCCTGGATGAATACAACCGGCCGGTGCTGGCGCAAACCTTCGCCGATGAAAACGGCGAGAAGTTCACGGTGGCCGTCAACCACCTCAAGTCGAAAGGCTCCGACTGCGACGACGTCGGCGACCCCATCGACCCCAACGGCCAGGGCAACTGCAACCTGACGCGTCTGGCAGCCGTAGAAGCGGAGTTGAACTGGTTGGCCGGTGACCCCACGGGCAGCCTCGATCCTGATTTCATGATCGTCGGTGACTTGAACTCTTACGCGAAGGAAGATCCGGTGCGCGCGATCACAGACGCCGGCTACATCGATCTTATTGACAAGTACGAGAATTTGGGCGCGTACACCTATACGTTCGATGGGCTGCTGGGCTACCTCGATCACGCGCTGGTCTCGCGTTCGATGAAATCGCAGGTGCAGCGGGCGACGGTGTGGCACATCAACACGGACGAGCCAGCGGTCACGGATTATGATCAGAACTACAATCCCGATGGCTACTTCACCCCCGATCCTTTCCGGGCCTCGGACCACGATCCCGTTCTTGTCGGCCTGCGCCTACGGTAGTTGAAGCGCTTCTGAACCGGCATTTTGCCGGCGGAGACAGTTAGATAACGAGCCACCCGTGCGGGTGGCTCGTTTTTTTGCCCGCCAAGCGAGCGCGCATCCTGTATAATTGCCTATACGGAGGTGTTTATCATGGTGCGAAAACGCAGCGTCGTTCTGGGCTTCTTTTTTGGCGGGGCGGTCCTGGCGCTGGGCGTGGGGCTGATCTTCTTCAAGGATCCGGTGTGGCAGCTGTTTGAGGCGTTCTACGGCCTGCTGGGCATCCAGTCTGAGCGCACGCGGCTGTGGGAGATGTTTGTCAGCACGGTGGGCCTCTTCATCGCCACCATTGGCCTCTTTCTGATCTGGGCTGTTTGGAAACGGTGGCGCAGCGAAGTGACAAAGGAAAATGGACTTGAATAAACTTAATCCGGCAAGAGAAACGGCCGCCTTTGACGTGGAAGGTACTTTGACGGAAGGGACCGCCTGGGAAGGGGTGCGCGATTACCTGATCGAGCGCGACGAGGAGGATCTGTACAAGGCTTTCCAGAAGAAAATGACTCCCCGCTATCTGCTTTTCCGCCTCAATCTGGGCGACAAGCAGGCTTTCAAGATGGACTGGATCGCCGGCGTTTTGGGGCTCCTGGCCGGGCGCAGTCGCGACGAAATTCAAGAATTGGCAAACTTCATTCTCGACAACCGTCTCTGGCCGCAGAGGCGTGAGGATGTGCTGGCCGAGCTGGCGCGGCAGAAAGAGGCGGGACGGCAGATCGTGCTCGTCTCCGGCCAGTTCCAGCCCTTTCTGGACGCCTTTGTGGACAGGGTGGGCGCGGACGCGGGCATCGGCACGCCGGGAGAATGGGACGGGGATCGTTTTACGGGGCGCATGGCCGCCCCCTTCACCGTCGGCGAACGCAAGGTGACCCTCCTGGAGGGGGCGCTGCAAGCGGGAAAGTTGGCCGCCGCTTACGGCGACACGGGGCCGGACGAAGCGCTGCTGGCGCTCAGCGCGGCGCCGGCGGCCGTCTATCCCGACGCCGCCCTGCTGCGCGCCGCCCGCCGGCAGGGGTGGCGCATCCTCGACGGGCGCTAGCCGGGCGAGAGCGCGCCAATCAGCGCGGGCGCGCAGACTCAGTCCATCGCCGTGGCCAGGTTCGCTTCCTCGGTCTCGGGATTGATCTGCAGCATGTCCGCCGCCGCCGCTTCCACAAGGACGATGGCCGCCTGCCCCTCTTGGGGCGTCAGCGGTGTGTCGCAGGTCGAAACGAGCAGACGATTGTCCTTGGTGACCACAAAGAGCACGAGCGTGAACTTGCCCTCAGCCTCAAAAGCGGCGATTTTTGGGGCGGCGTCGCCATCGAGAAGGAGGATGTGCGCGCCCTGGTAATAGTAGCGTTCCAGGTCGCTGAACGTCAGCTCTGAATCAAAAACGGTGCGCCCGCGGTGCTGTTCGGAAATCGCCTGCGTATCCCCGCGCTCCTTGGGAAAGAGCTGGAAAACGTTTTCATCCCCCAGCCATTTGCTGAAACGCATCGTAGAAAGGGCGTTCAATTCATCATTGTCGGTCAGGGAGAGCAGGCGGCCCGCGCTTTCCAAGGGCAGATCGTCCAGGATGCCGTCAGCCATGATGCTGTCGTTGAACGCCTCCAGACCCGCTTCGCCGGCGCTTTCGATATGGCGGCTGTTGGTGTCCACCAGCCAGACGTCAAAGCCCGCCTTTTGAATGGCCGCCGCTATCTGGCGCGCCCAATGGTGCGCGCCGACGATGATCGTGCCCTGCGGCTGTTTGGCGGTCAGGTCGAGGAAATTGGCCAGCGGCCGGGCGATGATCGAGTAGAAGATGACGGTGCCCACGACGACCGTGATCGTCAAGTTGACCAGCAGCTCCGCCTCGGGATAACCGGCGCCGGCCAGTTCAATGGCGAAAAGCGAGGCCACGGCCACGGCCACGATGCCCCGCGGGGCCATGAAGGAGAGAAAGATACGTTCTTTGCCCGGCATCCCCGCAAACAGGGTGGAGAAGAAGACAGCCAGGGGGCGGGCGATGAAGAGGATGATCAACAGGAAAGCGGCTTCCTGCCAGAGCACTTCCGTCAGCGCCCCCAGATTGACGCGCGCGGCGAGGATAATGAATAGGGAAGACAGCAGGAGCACGCCCAATTCCTCTTTGAAAGAGGTGATATGGCTGATATTGGCCTGTTTCTGGTTGGCGAGGATGATGCCCATCACGGTCACGGCCATCAAACCCGCTTCCGTGCGCAGTTCGTTGGCCAGGGCGAAGGCGGCGACGACGGCCATGAGGGCCACGGCCGTTTCCAGGAAGGTGGCGATCCAGTTGCGCTTTAGGAACTGCACGAGAACGAAGGCGAAAGCCGCGCCGATCACCGTACCGATAAGCAGGGTGATGACGATACCGCTGAGGATGCTGAAGGCGGTCAGTTCATGCCCCGGGCCCCCTTCCAAAATCCCCTCAAAAACGAGCACGGCCAGCGTCGCGCCGATGGGGTCGATGAGGATGCCTTCCCACTTGAGCACGGAGCTCACATGGCGCGTGGGCCGCACCTGGCGCAGCAGGGGGATAACCACGGTCGGGCCGGTGACGACCAGGATGGCGCCCAGCAGCACGGAGATTTGGAGGTCCAGCCCCAGAATAAAATAGGCGGCCAGGGCGATGACGCCCCAGGTGATCAACGCGCCCACGGAGATGAGCAGGCGCACGACCCCTTCCACGCCGCGCAGCTCTTCCAGCTTCAGACTCAGCCCTCCTTCAAAGAGGATGATGCCCACGGAGACGGAGACGAAGGGGAAGAGCAGCTCCCCAAACAGTTCGTCAGGATGGATGAGGCCCGTGATCGGCCCGGCCACAAAACCGAAGAAGAGCAGGAGCAGGATCGCGGGAATCTTGAAGCGCCAGGCCAGCCATTGGGCGGTGATGCCCAAGACGACAATAACGGCCAGGCCTAAGATGATCGATTGGTGCATAAAGAACGTTCCTTTGATTTCACTTGAGCGGCAGCGAGGCGGCCGCCACCAGTCATTATAGAACGCCTTGGCAGAATGTCACCCAATTCACAGATGGATCAAATACAGCGCCGCGGGGGCAACTTAGCGCTTATTGTTGCCAGTCTCGGGCCATAACGGTCTAATTAGCGACATGGTGGGCAATGCCTGCCGCTTTCGTGGTTCCGGCGAAAACGGGCGCCAGATATGGAGATTCTAGAGGGGCAATTACCGGAGAGGAAACAACAGTGGCTCGTGCTTTACGCGCGCACGCCGCAGGCGCCGCTGGCCAACTCCTGGGACCTGACCGTGCTCCTGGCCCAGGCGGGCGAAGGGGGCATCGTCCTCATCATCGTCGTTGAAGAGGGGAGTGAGGCGGCGCGCGCAGCCGCTGAACAGGCGATCGCGGAGGCGGTCGCCGACTGCGCGGACGTTGTGCCCGTGTATGGCATGGTTGTCACCCACGAAAGCTATCGTGCCGGCATCAATCAGTTTGTACACGAGTATCGCGTCGATATGCTCGTGGATGACATCGCCGATCCCATCCACCAGAGCATTGAAAAAAGCAGCTGCGCCATCGTCGGCGTGCGCGGCGATACGGCGGGCATGGAAGATGGGGACGAGGGCATCACGAGCATCCTTGTGCCTACCTCGGGCGGTCCCAATTCGACCTACGCGTTGGGCACGCTGCTGCCGCTGACACCGGAAGTAAAAATCACAGCGCTCTACGTCGCCCCGGATTACCTGGGCAAGAACGAAGTAGCCCTGGGCTATGATCGTTTGCGGGAAACGATTGATTTCCTAGAAGCGCAAGAGCGCATCGACACCATGCTGATCACCGCGCCGACCGTCGCCCAGGGCATCCGCGGTGCGGCCAAAGAGTATGATTTGGTGCTCATCGGCGCCAGCACGGAAAGCTCGATGGACAAGGTCCTCTTCGGCAACATTCCCGACGAGGTCGTGCGCGAGAGTAAGAAGCCGGTGGCCGTGATCCGCGAACCGGTGCGCCCGCTGGCGAACGTGCTTACCGACCTCACCTGGCGCCTGCAGCGCATCATACCGCGCCTTAAGCTCGAAGATCGCACGGAGACCTACGTGCGCATCCGGCGCGGCGCGCGGCCCACGATAGACTACTACGTCCTGATCTCTCTCGCGGCGATCATCGCCGCCTTGGGCTTGATCACCAACAGCTCCGCCGTCGTCATCGGCGCGATGCTTGTCGCCCCGTTGATGTCGCCCATGGTGGGCGCGGGCTTGGCCATGGTCCTAGGCGATGTGCGCTTCATGCGCCTGACCTTGGGCGCGGTGACGCGCGGCGCGCTGCTGGCCCTCGCCCTGGGCGCCGTCGCCGGACTACTCGCTACCGGCGAGCCGCTGACGCCGGAATTGTTGGCGCGCACGCAGCCTTCCTATCTCGACCTCTTGATCGCCCTCTTCTCCGGCATGGCCGCCGCCTACGCTTTGAGCAAATCGAACGCCGCCGCCGCGCTGCCGGGGGTGGCCATCGCCGCCGCGCTCGTGCCTCCCCTGGCCACGTCGGGCATCGCCCTGACCACCGGCTACTATGTAGAGTCGGTGGGCGCACTGCTCTTGTTTATCACCAACTTTGTGGCCATCACCGTCGCCGCGGCATTCGTTTTCCTTGTGCTGGGCTTCCGGCCCGTGCGCGCCGTGAAAGAGCGCAAGGAAGTGCGCGCGCGCAGCGCCACGATCGCGTTGGTCTCGCTGGGCGTTGTTTCCGTCATTCTCATCGCCACCACCTACATCCTCAACCAGCGGGCGGCGAATGAAGCGCGTATCTATGAAGTCACGGAACAAGAGCTTTTCGAGCTGACAGGCGCGCAGCTGGAAGAGGCGACCATTGTCGAACTCGAAAACGGCAAACTGACGCTGGATGTCGTCGCCCGCTCAACACGGCCGATCAGTTTCAGCGAAGTGCAGCAGCTGCAGGCCAATATCGGCGAGCAGCTCGTCGCCGACGGCATCATCGATGAGATCGTCCTTACGATGACGGTGGTCCTGGTCACCGAACTGGATCCGCTCATCCCACCCACGCCCACGCCCGGCCCTTCGCCGACGCCCGCACCGACGCCCGAAGCGACGCCGGAGACAATTGATCAATAATCGATGAAGCAATTGCTCAATTGACGATTGATCGTTGACTGCCGCCTGTTCTTTATGCTAGACTGTGCCGGTCTTACGAGAGACTTTTGTTGGAACCAAGTCCGCACTGAGGACGCTGCGCCGCCGCCGGCCCTGCCGACGGGGGAAAGGAGAGAGTTGGATGTCACAGAAAAAAGTAGAAACTGCCATCAACGCCAAGCAGCGTACCCTGGGTGCACCCCTCGCCTGATAAGCCCCTGATCTGCAACTGAATAGAAGAGATGCAGCGGCCGTTGGTGTTCTGCTCCCGCGGTCGTGCTGCGAGCTGTCCGCGCGCCTGGATGATCCGAGATCGTTCATCCGGCCAATGCTGCGGGCAGACGCCGGATAGATCCGGCACAAACGAGACGCACGTTCATAGTGACCGACTGATAGCGCACACGCATCTGCTCGCTTAGATTTTATGTAAAGTTCACCGGAGACAAAAAGGAGACAAGGATGATTGTCAAAGAAAGGGAGTTCAACCACGTAGACGCGAAAATGAGGATGAGTACCAAGAACCGATTGAAGCGATCAAACCATGAGAAGGATCATGAACAGTACCAACGACGATTTAGACCGTTACCTAGGCTATGAGGAACAGTTTGATTCCCTGAACGGGGATAGAGAAGAACGGCGCAGGCGCGGGTCAAAAAGTGGCCGCCGGCCGAAGAAGCGTGACGAGGAGATCATCGCCGAATCGGCGCAGCCGGTGGGCCTGGAAGGGGGTTTGAAAACGAGTTACACGCCGTCGAAGCATGAGGCGACCTGGCTGATGCAGTCGCTGCGCGAGTTCTACCAGCAGGAGTTAATCAGCGACGTGCAGGCCCTGATCAAGGGCGGCAAGGAGGCCAATGTCTACCGCTGCGCCGCCCACCCGGCCACGGGCGAGAGGTGGCTGGCGGTGAAGGTCTACCGCCCGCGCATGTTTCGCAGCCTGCGCAAAGATCACGTCTACCGCCAGGGACGCACGGCGCTGACGCCCGACGGCCGTCCTGTGAAGGCGCAGGACCGGCGCCTGCAGAAGGCGATCGCCGGCAAGACGGCCTACGGACAGCAGCAGCAGCACGTCTCCTGGCTGATGCACGAGTACACGATGCTCGAAATACTATACGAAGCAGGCGGCGACGCGCCGCGGCCGTTCGCCGCGGGAGAGAACGCGATCGCCATGGGCTACGTGGGTGACGGCCGTTCCGCCGCCCCGGCCCTGAACGAGATTCGCCTGCCGGCGGCGGAGGCGCAGCGGCTGCTGGCGCGCGTCATCCAGAACATCGCCTTAATGCTCGCCTACGGCCGTGTGCATGGCGATCTCTCCGCCTACAATATTCTTTACTGGCGGGGAGAGGTGACCTTGATCGACTTTCCGCAGGTCGTGAACAGCTACATCGGCCGCGGCACGCGGCACGCCTTCGGCAGCCGCGCCAATCCCGACGCCCGGGAGATCCTGGCCCGCGACATCACCCGTGTTTGTGACTACTTCCAGCGCCAGGGCGCCCGGTGCAGCCCGCAGCGCCTCACCGAGGATTTGTGGTCCCGTTTCACGGACGAAGACGCGGCGCAGCGCCTGGCCGATGCTTCGCGCTGGCTGGAGGAAGAGTAATGCGCGCAGGAGAAAGCAAATGAAGACAGAAGAGATCTTGGCGCTCTACGACCTGGACGAACGCCGGCGACCCAGCATCCCGGGCATGCGCCGCGAGGTGGACGGGCCGGTGGTGCGCATGGTCATGGAGCGAGAAGAAGAGGGGCAGAGCTTCATCAGCTACGCGGATCTGACTGAGCAGAACGCGGACGAAGTGATCCGCGCGCAGATCGCTTACTTCCGCGGTCTGGGCCACCGCTTCGAATGGGCCACGTACAGCCATGACCGGCCGGCCGACATGGCAGCGCGCCTCCTCGCCCACGGCTTTGCGGCGGAGGAAGCGGGATCGCTGATGGCCCTGGAGGTGGCCGAGGCGCCGCCGCGGCTGCTGGCCCCGATGACGACCGTTGTGCGCCGTCTGGAAGAGCGCGCCGGGCTGGAAGCGGTGCGCCGCCTCCTGGAAGAAGTGTGGGAGGAAGATTTCGCCTGGTTCGTGCCGCGCATGAGCCGCTCGTTGGGCAAAGACGGGTATGTGTCCATTTATGTCGCCTATGTGGAGGAGACGCCCGCCAGCGCGGGCTGGATCTTTTTCCCAGCGGGCAGCCGCTTCGCCGGGCTCTTCGGCGGCACGACTCTGCCCCACTATCGCGGTCAGGGGCTGTACACGGCGCTGCTGGCCGCGCGCCTGCAGGAAGCGCGGCAGCGCGGCCGCCAGTTCCTGATCATTGACGCCGGCGAGATGAGCCGCCCCATCGTCGAGAAACAGGGTTTCCGCCTCCTGGCCGAGACAACGCCCTACCTATTGGAAAAGGAGTAGGCGGCGTAGGGGCGATACGGGCCGGCGCTGCCCCATCCCTGCGTCCTCTCTTCAACAAGGGCCGTGTCGCCGGCAGGAGTCAGGAAACCCGGTGCTCGGCCGGCACGGCCGTCTTGATGCGCGCCAGCGCTTCGGCGAGCAGAGAACGGGGACAGGCGAGATTGAGGCGCTGGAAATCTTCGCCGCCGGGGCCGAACTTGGCCCCTTCGTTGAGCCACACTTTGGCCTCGTCGATCAACCATTTCTGGCGCCGCGCCGGGTCCATGCCCAGCCCGCTGAAATCGATCCAGGCCAGGTAAGTGCCTTCCAGCGGGTAAACGGTCAGCCACGGCAGCTCCGCTTCCACGTAGGAGACGAGGAAGCGGTAGTTTTCTTCGATATAGGCCATCACCTCCGCCAGCCAGGGCTCGCCGTGGCGATAGGCGGCCTCGGTGGCAACGAGGTTGAAGACATTCCACGTGCTCAGGTGGCATTTGTTCAGCGTCTGCGCATACCGCGCACGCAGATCGGCATTGGCGATGAGGATGTTGGAAAGCTTGAGCCCGGCCAGATTGAAAGTTTTGCTGGGGGCGGTGCAGAGGATGCTGCTGGCGGCGAATTCCGCGGAAATGGCGGGGTAGGAGGTGAACTGGTGGCCGGCGAGAATGAGGTCGCCGTGAATCTCGTCGGCGATGACGAGTACGTCATTCGCCTGGCAAATCTGGCCGAAGCGGGTCAGTTCTTGCGGCGTCCAGACACGGCCGACGGGGTTGTGCGGGCTGCAGAGGATGGCTATCTTTACGGCCGGATCGGCCGTCTTGCGCGCCAGATCCTCATAGTCCATCTCGTAGCGCAGGCCGTCACGCTGGAGGGGGTTGAGGGCGACGACGCGGCCCGTGTCGGCGATGGCATTGTAGAAGGGGTAGTAGACGGGCGGCTGGATGAGCACCTTGTCGCCCGGTTCGCTGAAGGTCTGCACCAGGAGATAGAGGGCGGTGACCACGCCGGGCGTGATGGCGATCCAGTCGCGCTCGACGGCCAGACCGTAACGGCGCGCCATCCAGCCCAAGACGGCGTCGTAGTAGCTGTCGTCAGGCGTACAGTACCCGTAAAGGCCGTGCGCCGCGCGTTCTTCCAGGGCGGCGATCACCTCCGGCGGGCTTTGGAAGTCCATGTCGGCCACCCACAGGGGCAGCAGGCGCTCGGCGCCATATTTGGCGTGGGCACGATCCGTCTTGACCGCCTCCTCGTCTATATACTCAAATTCCCACTTCGTGCATTGGGTGCCAAAGCGATCGATCTCTTCATCAAAATTGTATGTCATGCGCAGCTCTCTATCTTTCAGGCAGCCGGCCGCGCGGCAGGCCGGCGGCGGGCCATTACAAATCCGCAAGATTATAGGCGCTTTGGGCGGACTGCCCCAGAAAACGACCCGCAAAGAAACCGCGCAGGTCTTGCGCGCCAAGACCCGCGCGGTTTGAGTCACACGCTTCCCTAGGGCAAGCGAGGCTCAAAAATGAGATTCTCGCCGCCGGGCGTGATCAGCTGCAGTTCGGCGGACGTGCGCTGGAAGCGGTCAACCTGGGTCAGAAGCGCCAGAAAACGCTGCTCCTGCTCCATGACGCCCTCCGGCGTCATGCAGGCCATTTCCGTGAAGGCGACGCTCTCCAACATGATCTGCTCGCCCGCGGTCTGGTAGGCGCCGAAGTAGGTGTTGCAGCCGCTGGATCCGCTCATTTCGCCGTCGATGAAGCCCACGGTGATCTCGCTGCCCGGCAGGGGCCTCGTCTTGGCCATGGAAGTCAGCGTCCAGAAACTGTCATCCAATGTGCTGACGGAGGCGGGAGCGGCGCCCCCGCCGTCCCTCCCTGCAAAGCAGGCCGCCAGGAGGAACGAAAGAATGAGGAGGAAAACGGATGTCGTTACCCTGTGCTTGTTCATGTCATCTGCTCCTTGTGATTGAGAATTTGCGATTTTGGATTTTGGACTTGATCGTCATCATCGTGCGCTGGTCTCCTTTAGCAGTAAGACGTCCGCATGCGGCCGGCGGTTCCCCCTTGACGAAACGCCGTCGATCATTAAGATCGACATGGCATGGCGGTTGGCAAGAAAGGGTTGCGCAAGGTCAATTTTAAGGGACGTCGCTACTACTGGCACGTAAACGAGAAAGACGTGGAGGTGCCGGAGGAGGGGCTGGTCACTTACCCTGGCCGGGAGCGGCTGCTGCACATCATCTCCGCCAACAAGGAATTCATCATCCATTACCGCATTCCCAAGGCGGGAGATGCGCACACGGAGCTGGCGGTCGAAGGGCCGCTCTTCCCGCGCGCTCCGGGCGCGCGCGAGCTGGAAGTGCCGCGCTGGCGCAATGACGGCAAACGGTATCCGACGGCCGATTTCGTGCGCCGCCTGATTGGCTGGTGCATGGAAGCGGAAAACGATCGCTGAAAAACGGAAAACGGCCCTGGCGCGGAGGGCGCCCTGCCCCTTGGCCACGCTGCCCCCGCCTCCCCTAGAGCTGATTAAAGGCCTTGATCTCCTCAATCTGCGCCATATGCTCTTCCAGGTGTTCGACCAGCATCTGCACGATCTCCAGGATCGTCATAGTTCTCTCGCTGCCCGTGGCCGCGTCGACGAGGAGGATAGAGTGGCCCCAGGAGGCGTGGAAGCGGGTGAGCAGTTCGATCAGATAGGTGCAGTGGGCGGCGATCAGGTCCAGCGCGGGGCGCACGTCGCGGTCTTCAAAATCGAGCCGGCCAGCCCAGACCTCATTGCCGGGGAAGCCGTCGAACTGGGAACGCGAGCCGGGCGAGGCGAGGGCCAGCTTGATACGCATGCTCCACAGATCGCCGTCGTCAACAAGGTGGTGGATGATCTCGCGTATCGTCCAGGTGCCCGGAATCGCTTCGCTGTCGGCGGAGAGGTCGAGCTCATCATAGGTGAGACCGCCCATCAGAAGATGGAGCCGTTCAACATTGCCCTCCAGGGAGGTTAGGAATACCTGCTGCACTGCGGATAGGTCGGACATCGGTTTTCTCCTGAGGCGGCCGAAATTGGGTGAGATAGGGGCCAATTGTACCTCGCCGGGGGAAAGCTTCACAACAGGCCGCCGTTTGCTCCGTGGGGAAAGATGATCTTTCGCTCCCGAATCCTGGATGAGGTCAAGAAGATCGCTAGCAGTAGCGACGCCGGCGATTGCAGCGGCGGGCGTGCATCTTGCGCACAAACAACGCATAATTGGCCACGGTGCCGCCCGAGTCGACAGCCAGGCGGCGTGCGAGCGAGATAGGATGAACTTAAAAGATCAATTTGCGCCGCTTATACTCAGTATGCTTGGGTTGGCCATCGCCGGCTTTGTCCTCGTCCTCATGCATTGGGCCTCCCCGGTGCTGAACCCTATTCTCTTCGCCCTCTACCTGACGGCGATCACCTACCCGATCTTCAGCTGGCTGAAAGGGCGGGGCATGAACCGCGGGCTCTCGCTCTTCGCCCTCGTGGGCGGCATGCTGCTCGTTGGCCTGTTGATCGCGTTCCTGGTCTTCAGCGGCGCGCGCCATTTGTCAAGCGGCCTGGGAGAATATGGCGGCTTGCTCGACGGCCGTCAGGCGGAGATCGAGGGCGCGCTGGACAGCGCGGGGCTGGCAAGCACCGGGCTCGCCGATACCTTGAACAGCGAGCAGCTGCAGGGGTTGTTGGCTGCGATCGCCGGTATCGCCGTGTCCGTGGCCAGTGATTTCGTCTTCAGCGTCGTGCTCACGGCCTTTGTGCTGCTGGAATCGGAGCGCTTCATACGCGTGCTGAGCAGCGCGACCAGCGACCACCCCATCGTCTACCAGATGCCGGCGGTCATGAAAACGGCCGTGGCCTATTTCGGCATCCGCACGCGGCTCAACTTTCTCACCGGCCTCGGTTTTACGATCGTTCTTTTCCTGCTGGGCGTCGATTACGCCCTGCTCTGGGGCGTGCTCGCCTTCTTCCTGAGCTATATTCCCTATATCGGGCTGGCCATGGCCATGATCCCGCCGGCGCTGCTGGCCTGGGCTGAGTCCGGCCCCGTTTACGGCTTGATCGTGATTATCGCCGCCACGGTGATCAACCTGACGATCGAGAATGTGCTCGAGCCTTCCTACACCGGCAAACGGCTCAGCCTCTCTCCCTCCATCGTCTTCGCTTCCTTCTTCTTCTGGGCCTGGCTGCTCGGCCCCGTGGGCGCCATCCTCTCCATGCCCATCACGGTGATGCTCTTCCTGGTGCTCAGCGGCGACGAGAACACGGCCTGGCTGGCGCGCATCATCAGCCGCGACGGCACGCTGCCGGGTGAAGGGGAAGAGGGTGAATTGGCGGGCGAAAGCGAAACGTAGGCGAGCGCCGTCCGCGGTGAGACTCCCCTAGGATTCAGCGCACCTCTATCTGGCCCAACAGGGTGGTATCCCCCTCGCCAACCGGCAGGCGTTGGAAGTCGGGCCAGGTGTAGAAGCCGGCAGCCAGATCGTAGGTTCCCGGCGGGGCATCGGCGGCGACGTCGAAGCTGATCTCATCGCGGATGATCTCCCCCGCGCGCCAGACGGCCGTGGGATAGAAACCCGCGCATGGTTCCGCGTCTTTCTGTCCCCAGAGCGGGCCGCCGCCGGCCGGGTTTTCTTCGCCCAGCAGATGCACGAAAGCCGTATAGCGCGCCTCCATTTCATTCAGCGCCTGCCAGTAGAGGGTGACCTGCACGCGGCTGCCGGGCGCCACTTCTTCCTGGGCGATATCGTAGCCTAGGAGCCGTATCTGCTCGCCCCAGGCCACGTCCAGGGGGTATTGAGGCAGGGCAGCGGCCGTTTCCCCAGCGGGGATATGGTAGGCGGTGTAGTAATCTGCGTAGCCATATTCATTGGAGAGCCCTTCTGTCTGCAGCGTGCCGGAGGGGTAGATCTGCGCCAAGTGGCTGAGGCTGTTCTCCTCGCTGAGCACATAGGTCGTCGGGCGCGCTGTCCGCGCCGGGTAGACGAAGCAGCGCCAGCCGTTGTAGCCGCGCACGTCGTCGCCCGCCGTGCGCAGGCGGGAATGCAGCAGCATATTGGGATGGTTGGGCGCGTCGGCGGAGAGATAGATCTGCGTCTGCGGCGACAGGCCGCCGATGTAGCGGCCAATTTCGCTGAGGTGCGGGTCAAAACGGCCGTCTTTGTCGACATCGCTCGCCCAAATCACGAAATACTGGTTGGCGGTGTGATAGGCGCTGTAGAGCAGCACGCCGCCCACGAGAAGGACGCCGGCCGTCTTCCAGGCGCGCCCCTGGGGATCGCGGGCGCGCAGGAAGGAGACGACGCCGGCGAGCCCGAGGGCGATGACGATGGTCACCGCCGGCAGCGCGCCCAGGGCGCGCTTGCTCACCGCGCCCGAGCCGGCGAGCACGGCGGGAGCGAGCATGATCAGCAGCCAGGCGAGGAGCATCTGCGCGCGCGCCCTGCGCCAGGACCAGAGCAGAAGCAGCAGCCCAAGCAAGAAAGCGGCGCAGAGCAGGATGTTGAGACCGGGCAGACGGCCGACTGACCACATGCCGTGCGTATCCCCCTCCAGGGCAAAGAAGCGAGCGAGGATGATCAGCCGTTCACCCAGCGTGCCCAGGGCCTCGGCCGCGGGCTGCGCCGCCTCGACGACGGCCACATCGCGCACACGCTGGTTGAAAAGCCCCGGGTTTTGCAGCGCGTAGACGGCCAGAGGCAGGGCCACGACGAGGAAGGACGTACAGAGCCAGGCCAGGGGCGCCAGGGCTTCAGACCAGGTTCTTTCCCGGCGCCGCGCCCAGGCATCAATCAGCAGGACGGCCAGCACCAGGAAGGGGACGAGCTGCCCGATCTGGTAGGTATAGAGCGAGGCGCCGGCAGCCAGACCGGTGAGGAAGTAATCCTGCCGCCGGCCGCGGCGCAGGGCGCGCAGCAGGAGGAACATCGTCAGGGAGACGAAGAGCGGGGCGAGGATGGCGCGCACGCCGTAGCGCGACCAGACGAGATGCCAGTAGCTGACGGCGAGCACGGCCGCGGCGAGGACGGGCGCCCAGCGGCGCACCAGGGGATCGCGGCGGCCGCGCAGCAGCTCGGCGGCGACCACGTAGTTCATGGGAATGGTCAAGATGCCCACGAAGGCGGCGGCCAGATGGATGCCGAAATCCGAGAGGCCGGCGGCGGCGTAGATGAGGGCGACGAGGTAGCTGAAAAGCGCCTCACGGCCGAAGTTGGTGGGCAGATAAATGGGCCGCTCGCCTTGCAGGATGGCCAGGGCATCCAGGCCGTAGTAGGCGGGATCGAAGCCGCTGCTGATCGGCAGGTGGCCCAGCTGGGTGAGGCGTAGGAAAGCGCCGGCCAGCGTGGCCAAAACGACGAGCCAGAAAGCGAGTTGACGGGAGTGTTCGCGGGTACGCTGCATCATAAGAGATCGGCGTGGAGGGGGAGCGCCGAGCCGCCCCATTATACGCCGCGGTCCCTATTCGGCAGGCCAAAGCGGCCCGCCTCAAATTACACCCTAATGTGGCAGGTCGATACGCCCCATATAGTCAGCTTTGCCCGCAGCCAAGAGCAGTTTGCACGCCTTGACGGCCGTGCCCGTAACCAGCATGCCCTGCATTTGCAGGCTGAAGTAGAGGAGAAAGAGGAACTCCAGGGCGGCCCGGGGATCGGCCTCCTTCAGCTCAAACACTTGAAAAGGGCTGGTGCCGCCGCCCAGCTCCGTGCTCTTTTCGGCGCGGTGGGCGATGAAGCCTTTCTCCATGTTGATCACGGCGATGGGCGCGCTCGCCGCGGGCCACTCATGGGCATGATCCTGCATGCTCTGGTACATCACGGCCGGCTCCATACCGTTGAAGGCAAAAACAATGCCGGAAAGATACGGATACACGCGGCGCGCGCTGCGCACGTTGTCAAAGGCGCGCACCAGCCGCTCCTCGCTCAGGTAAGGCTCCACCTCAACCACCATCGCCGCCGCGCGCGGCAGCACGACGCGCACGTCCCCTTCCAGATCGAGTAGGGGGTATTGAATGCGATCATAGACAAGAATGTCGCAGTGATTGCTTGTCGCCCCATCGACAAAGGGATTGACGATGAAACCTTCGCCGACTTCATATTTTCCGGCGGAGTGTTCGTCCAGGAAGGAACGCAAGATCTCGGCGTAGGCGGTTCCCGAAGGGAGTTTGTAGTCGACAATGATTTGAATGCGTCGCAGCCGCTCTTCAAATTCGTCGGCGACCATTTTGCAGTATTGGATAAATTCAGCGTGTCCTATTTCCATTCTCTTTCTCCACTCATTTGCGCCGGAGTTTGGCGCAGCAATATTCTAGAATATCCCGTTTGGCGGGGATAGAAAAGGAACAAAGGTTACAAGCTCATGGAAGCATTTCTGTGCGCTGCGGGGCGCGAGCGCTGAATAATAGTTCAATAGGCATTGAATTATGACATTTGTCACCAATTCCCATGAGGTTTGTCACCTCTCCTGCGGAGAGAGCTGCCGTATAATCCAGGAAGTTAATTCAACAGATATTGAAATAATTCCAGCGGAGCGCTGCGAAAGGAGTCACTGATGACGTCACAACAGATTCAAGCACCACAGCGGCAGCGGGCGCCGTGGCAGCTGCCCGCCCTGGTCGCCGGGCTGGGCATCGTCTGGCTGCTGATCTGGGGGCAGCTGCAGAACGGGGCCGATTGGCTGAGTTACACGCTGCTCGGCCTGCAGCCGGACACCCACCTGGGTGAATCCGTCAACTTCTTTCTTTATGACGTGCCCAAGATCTTGATGCTGCTCACGGCGATGATCTTTCTGGTCACTTTCGCCCGCTCCTTCTTCAGCCCGGAACAGGCGCGCAGCGCGTTGGGCGGGCGGCGCGAAGGGGTGGGCAATGTCCTGGCCGCAGGATTGGGTGTGCTCACGCCCTTCTGTTCCTGTTCGGCCGTTCCTCTGTTTATCGGCTTCGTGGAAAGCGGGGTGCCTCTGGGGGTAACTTTTTCATTCTTGATCGCCACTCCCGTCATCAACGAAGTCGCCCTGGCCATGCTCTTTGGCCTTTTTGGCTGGCAGGTAGCCGGGCTTTACCTGGCTACCGGCCTGGTCATCGCCGTAGCCGGGGGCATGATCATCGGCCGTATGCGTCCGGAAAGGTATGTGGAGGATTTTGTCTGGCAGGTGCAGGTGGGCAAGCAGGCGGGCGCCGACTACAAGCCGACATTGGATGCGCGCATCAAAGACGCTGCCGGCAGCACGCGCGAGATCGTGGGCAAGGTGTGGCCCTTTGTGATCATCGGCATCGGCATCGGCGCCGCTATTCATGGCTATGTGCCGGAGGATTTCTTGGCGGGCATCATGGGCAGCGACACCTGGTGGGCGGTGCCCGCGGCCGTGGTCCTGGGCATTCCCCTCTATGCCAGCGCCGCCGGTGTGATCCCCATCGTCTACGCCTTGATGGGCAAAGGGGCCGCCCTGGGCACCGTGCTTGCCTTTATGATGTCCGTCGTCGCCCTCAGCCTGCCGGAGATCCTGATCCTCAACCGCGTGATCAAGCGGCAGCTGATCGTCATCTTCGTTCTCATCGTCGCCCTGGCCATCATTTTGACCGGGTTCTTGTTTAATATCGTGATTGGCTAGCAGTCAGCCGGCCATAGGAGATGAATGATGTTAGAAATCAAAGTATTGGGTCCCGGCTGCCGCAGCTGCGAGAAGCTGGAGGCATTAACGAAAAAGACGGTGTCCAGCCTGGGGGTCGAGGCGCAGATCGAGAAAGTGAGCGACTACGCCGAGATCATGGGCTACAATGTGCTGGCCACGCCGGGCTTGGTGATCAACGGCCAGGTCGTCGCCGCCGGACGCGTGCCCTCTGAGGCGGAGATGACGACCTGGATAGCGGATGCCCTCTCCTAGCGCGATATAGGCGCCCTGGCGTAGAAGGTGACGAGTATGAATGGTTTAAGTGAGAAAGAAGCAGACATCCAGGCGATCACGGCCGTCTTGAAGAGTTTGGCTGAGCCGAATAGGCTGCGCATTTTTGCCACGCTGATGAACGGGGACTCCTGCAACAATGAACTGCAGGAGATGCTGGGCTTGTCGCCCAACAATCTCTCCCACCACCTGCGCACCCTGGAAAAAGCGGGCCTCGTCCATTCGCGGCGCGATCAAGTGGACGGCCGTTGGATCTACTATTCCGTGGATCGCGCGGCGGCCGCACACTGGCAGGCGTGGTTCGCCGATTTCCTCGATCCGTTACGCATCCAGGAACGGGCCGTTTGCGGGCCCGAAGGGCAGCTGGCCGGCATCGTGCCCACGGCCCTGGTCACCGTGGAAACGTAATCCTCCACCAACCCATCAGGCCACAAGCGCAAGGAGCGTCTATCGTGAAAGCTGTCTACTATGAACAATTCGGCGGGCCGATCACGATCACGGCCCTGCCCGATCCGGCGCCGCCGCCGCGCGGCGTGGTCCTGCGCGTCACCGCCAGCGGCCTCTGCCGCAGTGACTGGCACGGCTGGCAGGGGCACGACGCCGACATTCACCTGCCGCACGTGCCCGGGCACGAACTGGCGGGCGAGATCGTCGCCGTGGGCGGGGAAGTGCGCCGCCACCAGATCGGCGCGCGGGTGACGATGCCCTTTGTTTGCGGCTGCGGCCGCTGCGCGCAGTGCGCCTCCGGCAACCAGCAGGTCTGCGATTTCCAATTTCAGCCCGGCTTCACCCATTGGGGCTCCTTCGCCGAATACGTGGCTGTCGATTACGCGGACACAAACCTAGTGCCCCTGCCGCCCGCGATCGACGATGTGACGGCAGCGGCGCTGGGCTGCCGCTTCATTACCGCCTACCGCGCCCTGCTCGCCCAGGGCAGGCTGCAAGGGGGGCAGTGGGTGGCCGTGCACGGCTGCGGCGGCGTCGGTCTCTCGGCCGTGCTCATCGCTTCCGCGTTGGGCGCGCGCGTGATCGCCGTGGACATCGGCGAAGAGAAGCTGGCCCTGGCGCGCGAGCTGGGGGCGGTGGCCGCGCTGAACGGCCGTTTGCTGGGCGACGTCCCACAAGCGGTGCGCGAGATCAGCGGCGGCGGCGTCCATCTTTCCCTGGACGCCCTGGGCAGCCAGGAGACCTGCTTCAACTCCATCGCCAACCTGCGCAAACGGGGCAAGCATATCCAGGTCGGCCTGATGACGGGCGATCACCAACATCCGCGGGTGCCCATGGAGCGCGTCATCGCCCATGAGCTGGAGATCCTGGGCAGCCACGGCATGCCGGCCTTCGCCTACGCGCCGCTGCTGGCGCTAATCGGCGCGGGCACGCTGCAGCCGCAGAAGCTGCTGGGCAGGCGCATCGCCCTCACAGAGGCGCCGGCCGCGCTGGCGGCGATGAATGAGTTTCCTGATACGGGGATCACGGTGATCGATCGCTTTAACAGCTAGACCTCACCGGCTTAGCTGTCTCACGAGCATGATGGCGGGACCGGCAAGACCTTCCAAGTTTCAGCGAGCAAGCGCCGCCACCTCCTGGTGCCGGAAGCAGTCGGGGACGTGGTCGTTGACCAGTCCGGCGGCCTGCATATAGGCGTAAATGATCGTCGGGCCGATGAAGTTGAAGCCGCGTTTCTTGAGGTCTTTGCTGATCGTTTCCGACAGCGGCGTCTTGGCGGGGATGGAGGCCATATCGGGCCAGGCGTTTTGTATCGGCCGTCCGCCCACGAAGCCCCAGATATAGGCGTCAAAGCTCCCGAATTCTTCTTGCACGCGCAGGAAGGCGCGCGCGTTTTGCACGGCCGACTTGATCTTCAGGCGGTTGCGCACGATGCCCGCGTTGTTGAGCAGTTCGGCCGTTTTTGCCTCATCATAGGCGGCGACGAGGACGGGGTCGAACCCCGCAAAGGCCGTGCGGTACGCGTCCCGCTTGTACAAGATCGTCCTCCAGCTCAAGCCGGCCTGCGCGCCGTCAAGCACGAGAAACTCATAATGGGCGCGATCATCATGCAGGGGCACGCCCCACTCCTGATCATGATAGGCGATCATCAAGGCGTCCTCCCCACTCCAGGCGCAGCGCGTCTTCGTCATGTTTTCTTCTCCTGTATGCTTTCTGGGTTGATCCCGTTGAACGGGGATTCCTGAGCAGCGAAAGCGGGATCCGCTTCCAATACCCCGGCGACATGCTGGAGAGCGTCGAGCAGCGCCCCCACCTCCGCCGGCGTCTGCTTGTGGCCGGGGCGGTCGTGCACGAGCACGACGTGCGCCTCGGGTAGGGCCTCAGGGACAAAAAGGGCCGGCGGCGCGCCGGCGCGGTCGCGCAAACGCAGGCTGCCGAAGTTCTGCGTGAAGGCGAGCAGCGCCTGGCGGGATTCTTCGCTGAGGCGATCCGTATGGCGGCGATCGAAGGCGAAGTCGAAATCGGGCGGCGTTTCGCCGGGCGCAAATTCACGGCCGTGTTGGAAGTAGGCGACGATGTCCTGCCCCGCGGGCACATCCACGGCCAACGCCAGGCGCAGGCTGAGGATGACGTCTTCCACGGTGCGCGCCGGCCGGCGACCGTAACGACCGTAGCGCAGATTGGCATAGGTCAGCGCGAACTCATGATCCGCAAGACGGCCGCCATACCAGACCGGCGTCTGGCGGCCCCCTTCGTTGAGCTGCCCCAGCCCCATCTCGCGGCCCAGGCGGTGCGGCGCCCGCTCGTCGCGCGGCCGGCGATAGAAATAGTACCAGCCGGCGAGACCGAGGATGAGGGCAGCGACACTGCCGGCGAGAACGAGGGCGATATCGAAGTTCATGGATCCTTTTCTACCCCAGGTAGGGGGCTTCGGCAACATGGGAAGCTTGCGGAATGGGCGCTGCACGCACACGGCGCCGGCCGAGGCGGGGAAGACGGCCGTGTGGCCGCGCCTCGACGACGGCATGAGCGCCATCTCCGCGGGGACATTGGAGCGGACTGCGGACTGGTCCTAGGGGCTGCGGCGGCGGCGCGATCGCCCGGCGGCCCCCATTCCCCGAACAGGTTACCGATGCTGCGCCTCTGATTAGCCCACGGTGAGAAGCGCCCCAATTGACGGCGCGGATGATTAATCTACAATTGAATAGGTTAGCGAGTTGCCGAGGTATAGGGGCGAATTGAACCCATGGGGAAGCCGCAGCGATATCCCTCAGTTTGCCTGGCCGCTGCCCCGGACATTGCTTTAGTAAAGGAGATAGGAACATGAACAACCCCACACGCGAGAATACGAGGAACCTGACCTTGATGGCCGCCGGCTTGCTGGCCATCGCCCTCTTCTTCATGGTCAGCTTGCTCTCCGCCGGCGCGCAGCCGGACAAGGAACCATTCCAGGGGCGCCTCGTAGACGCACCTGCCGGCCAGCTGAACAGCGCTGCCGCGCCGGTCGACCTGGCCAACCTGGGGCCGGAATGGCGCCCCATCTTCACTGAGGATTTTGAAAGCCAGAATTGGGAAGCAAAGTGGGATGTGAACATCGCCATCGGCGATGCCGGCTACAAATGGGGCACGCGCACCCTGCCCAACAGCCTTGATCCCAACTCGACCTCGGTCGGCTGGGCCATCGGCGGCGGCAGCAGCGGCAGCGCGCTCGATCCCATCGCCCCTTCCTACCCCAACGGCGTCGACAGCTGGCTGGTGCTCGGTCCCATCAACTTGAAGAACGCGGATGACGCCCTGGTCAACCTCGACCTGCTCTATGAAGCGGACGGCGGCGACCCCTTCACGGTCGCCGTATCCGAAGATCGCTTCACCTTTACGCCGCAGCTCGTGGTCAATGAGAACGTGCCCAAGGGGGATGGTGAATGGGAGCAGAAGAGCGTGCCTCTGACCAGTTTCGCCGGCAAGTCACAGATATGGATCGCCTTCACCTTCGCCAGCGGCGGCGACGCGCAGAAGTTGGGAGCGATGGCTGACAACATCTCCGTCTGGGTCGAGGGCGAACCGGGCTACTACCTGCCCTACATCGCCTGGGGCTTCACGCCCACGCCCCCGCCGGTGACGCCGACGGCAACGCCGCCGCCCGCAGGCGGTGATTATTCCAAAGGCTTCACCGACAACATCGACGGCTGGCTGGAACGGCGCTGGACGTCGGGAACGGACTTCGTCTTGAGCCACGACGGCGGATCAGATGACAACCGCCAGGGCTTCTTGAATCTACTGGTGAAGACAGACGATTCGCACTACGTCATCGCCTCGCCGCTCGTGGCCGGGCCGAAACCGCCCTACAATATTGAAACGACCGTGAAACTGCGCAGCGAGCGCAACACCGGTGATCAATATGGGGTCGTCTTTGGCGGCAACTACATAGGCGGCGCCTGTCCCGCGGCGGATTTCAGCACCTGCTTCACCGAGTACTATGAGATGCGTGTCCGCTTCTACGAAGATGGCGACAAAGATCGCATGGAAATGAAACTGAAACGGATCGACACGCACGACGCGGAAAACAACAATGACGGTCCGGACCTGATCAAGTGGACGGGCAAGATCAGTGATATCGATGAAGGCGGCTTCATCGAATGGGATATCACGGTCGAAGAGGACGGCAAGATCAAGATATCGGCCAATGACCTGCCCGTGGGCAGCGCCAAAGACAGCACCTACCTGGATAATTCCTTCTTCGGCGTTATCGTGCGCACGGAGGACAAGCCCGATTCCGAAGCGAAGTTCGACTATTTCAAGATAGAATCGATTGATTGATTAGGGCGTGCGGATGTGCGTAGAGACCGGGTTTTTCAATAATACCCGGTCTCTTTTTTTTCTATTCCGCGCTTTTTTCGCGCAGGTGCGGGTAGAGGATCACTTCACGAATGGTGCTCTGGTCGGTGAAGAGCATGGCCAGGCGGTCGACGCCGGTGCCGAAGCCGCCGTTGGGCGGCATGCCGTAGGCCATGGCGCGCAGATAATCCTCGTCGACAGGGTTGATCTCCTCGTCGCCGGCGGCGTAGAGCTGCTGCAAGGATTCAAAACGTTTGCGCTGCTCCAGCGGGTCGTTGAGCTCGCTGAAGGCGTTGCCCATCTCCATGCCGCCGATAAAGAATTCAAAGCGCTCGACATGCAGGGGGTCGCCCGGCTTCGCTTTGGCCAGCGGTGAGATATCGCGCGGGTATTCGGTGACGAAGGTGGGCTGGATCAGCCTCGGTTCCACGTAATCGCCGAGGAGGCCGTCGACCAGCTTGCCCCAACTGGCGTCCTGCGGCGCATGCCCGCCCATGGCGCGAATCGCCTTGGCCAGGCTCTCGGCGTCGCTGTATTCCATGTAATCGATCTCGGCAAACTGTTTGATCGCTTCGCGCATGGTGATGCGCCGCCAGGGAGGCGATAGATCGATCTCGTCCCCGGCGTAGGTGATCGTCGTCGTGCCCAACGTCTCCTGGGCGGCGTAGGCGACCATGCGCTCGGTGAACGCCATCACGTCCTCATAGTTCCAATAAGCGGCGTAGAATTCGAGCTGCGTGAATTCGGGATTGTGTTTGTAGCTGACGCCCTCGTTGCGAAAATCACGGCCGATTTCGTAGACGCGCTCATAGCCGCCGACAAGCAGCCGCTTGAGATAGAGCTCAAACGAGATGCGCAGGAACAGTTCCTGCCGCAGCTGGTTGTGGTAGGTCGTGAACGGCCGTGCCGCCGCGCCGCCGTACAGCGGCTGCAAGATCGGCGTCTCCACTTCCAAGAAATCATGATCATCGAAGTAGCGGCGCAGGGCGTTAATCAGACGGGCGCGCGTGCGGAAGATTTCGCGCACTTCCGGGTTCACGGCCAGGTCGGCGTAGCGCTGGCGGTAGCGCTCTTCCACATCGGAAAAGGCGCTGTAGCGCACCGTCTGCCCATCCACTTCCTGTTCCTTAACCACGGGCAGCGGGCTGATCGCCTTGGCCAGCATGCGCCACTCCGTCACGCGCACGCTGATTTCGCCGCTGCGCGTGCGCGTCAGGCGGCCGCCGGCCTCTATAAAATCGCCGAGATCAGTCAGCTTGCGGAAGACCTGGTGCGCCTCCTCGCCCACCTCTTCGCGGCGCAGGAAAAGCTGCAAACGGCCGTGTTCGTCGACAATATGGGCGAAGACACTCTTGCCCATATCGCGCACGCTCTGCAAACGGCCGGCGACCGTGACCTCGATTTCGGCGTCATCCCCCGCCTCTTCAAAGGCGGCGATCGCCTGCGTCAGGGTGTGCGTGCGCCGCGAGTCGATCGGATAGGGATCGATCCCGGCCGCACGCAGCCTTTCCAGTTTATCTAATCGCTGCTGCTCCAGCGCTGTCGGTTCCCAGGACATGGTGTGCTTCTCCAGTTGTCAGTTGCCAGTTGCCAGTTGTCAAAAAAAAAGCCCGTGACAGGCACGGGCGAAGAATCGGCTGTGCCGGATGGCGTCGCTACTCGTTGATCTTGACCACGCGGAAGCTGGTCAGGCCGCCGGGGGCCTCGAAGGAGACCACGGCGCCGACTTTGGAGCCGAGCAGGGCGCGGCCCAGCGGGCTCTCATTGGAGATGCGCCCTTCCACGGGGTCCGCTTCCGCGGCCCCTACCAGATGGTAGCGCTCTTCCTCGTCATAGCCTTCTTCAACGACGGTCACGCGGTCGCCGACATTGACGATGTCGGGAGATCTATCATTGTCATCGATAATCTCGTAGTTGTTGAGGATGTCTTCCAGCTCCTGGATACGGCCCTCGATGAAGGCCTGCTCGTTGCGCGCCGCTTCCAGTTCGGCATTGTCAACGAAGTCATCATCCTGCCCATCTTCAAAGGCGCGATGCAGCCGGTCGGCCACTTCTTCTCTGCCCTTGGTGGTCAGTCGCGTATACTCAGCTTGCAGTTTCGCCAACCCCTCAGGGGTCAGCAGCGCGGCTTTCTTTACTATCATTTGTTGGACACCTATTAATTGGAAATACCGCCAGAAGAGCGGTATTTTCCCACGCGGTTTAGAATTGTGCGCGATAGTATAGCAACTTCCCAATAGAAGGGCAAACGGGCTTACATAACTCAACAAGCGCTCATTTTTCGGCCGTGCGCAGGGGTTCCATGGCCCGGGCGGCGCTGATCAACGCCCGGCGGACGGGCGCGGGCGCCGGGCGCCGCGTCTCCATCGCCAGGAGCACGCCGCCGGTAACCGGGGGCGCGTCGAGGGGGGTGATCCTTGCCCGCGGCGCTTCGCGCGTGATCGCTTCGTCGATCAAATCGGCCAGCCGCGGGCTGCCGCGGAAGAAGCTTCCGGAGAGGACGACGTCGAAGGAAGCGTCCTGCAGGTTCAACTGGCGGATGACGCCGCAGGCGAGATCGCCCAGGCCGCGGCCCGCCCAGGCAACCGCCTGGCCGGCCACTTCATCGCCGGCGTCCGCCGCCGCGAAGATGAGCGGCGCGCTGCGCGCATCGAGAAGATAGCGGCCGCGGACGAGACCCGCCAACAGGTCATCCACATCGGCCGCGCCGCAAGCTTCCACCAGCACGGCGGAGAGGCTTGTTTGCGGGCCGCGCAGCGACCAGGCGCGGGCCACGGCGCGGCGCGCATAGTCCACGATCTCGCCCGCCCCCGCGTATTCGCCATTGGCGCTGCTGCCGGTCAGCCGCCCGATGCGGCCTTGCGCGTCACGGCCGTAACAGTTGCAGCTTGTGCCTGCGGAAATGACCACGCCCCATCCCGCCTCGGCGCCGGCGACGAGACCAAGAAAGGCGTCGTTGACCAGCGAAAGCGGCCCGCGCAGACCGATCTCGCGGCAAATGTCCCGGTGCGGCGCATCGTCTTCAGGCCAGTCGTAGCCGGCAAGCCCCATTCCGGAAGCGGTGATATCAGCCACCTCGATGCCCGCCTGCCGCGCCGCCCGGCCGATGATCTCCGCCAAGACGGCGCGAGTACCGTCCCAACCTATCATTTCCCAATTGCCGGGACCGGCACGGCCGCTGCCCAGGATGCGCCCCTGCTCGTCGGCCAGCAGCGCCTGGCTCTTCGTGGCCCCGGTGTCTACGCCGAGATAGATGCCGCTCATGCCGCCTCCGCCCCGCCGCGCATCAAGTCACGCAGCGCGCGAAAACCGATCAGGTGCACGCCCGCATCCTGGACCTCGCGCAGGATTTGCGGATCGAGAAAAGTCTCGTAGTCGGCCACGCGGCAGGGCCAGTCGTAGGCGGCGGCCGCTTCGCGCAGTTCGGGCGAATCCTTCGTCGGGTGCAGCAGAAGGCAGGTGAGACCCGGCCGCAGCGCCTCGATTTTGCGCCGCAGCTGCCCGCCGCGGTCCGCGGCGTCATCGAGGGGCATCATCGTCACATCGTCGAATAGGGGCAGCCCCTGTTCTTCCCAGGCGGGGGCGCGCGCCAGGAGCAGTTCCTGATCCTGTGCCGCAACCGCGTAGGCGTAGAACTCAGGCACCTGGCGGCGGAAGAGGAGGCCGGGGACGCGGTAGCGCAGCGCCAGCGCCGCGTAGATGTCGACCAGCCCGTCGTCGAGCAGGGCGAACATGTGCGAGTCGACGTGCGTGATGTCGACGCCCGCGGCCAGCGCGCGCTCTATCTGCGTCTGCAGTTCAGCGCGCACGGCGTCCGCGGCGGCGGACCCGCGCATCGCCCACGACGTGCGGTGAAAATAGCCTTCCTCGTCGAGCAGACCGGTGCGCGGGTCGCGCGAGTGCAGCGGTCCCCAGCGGTAGCGGCTCCACTCGCTGGTCAGGGTGAGGTGCACGCCCATGTCCAAATGAGGATGCGACCCGTTGGCGGCGCAGAACTCGGCCGTGGCCGGGAACCAGGGACAGGGCACCATCGTCGCCGCCGAAGTGAGCAGGCCCACGTCTATCAGCTCGCGGTAGGCGTCGAGGCTGCTCTGAAAGTTACCGATGTCGTCGGCGTGCGTGATGAGCACGCGGTCGCCGGCCGCGAAACCGAGCTTCTTGAGGACGGGATTGGGCGCGATCATCGGCGGGCTCCGGCGAGGCGGAACGGGGACAAGGCGGTGAAGTAGCAGGGTGGCGGGGCGCTGTTCATGATCCGGTCCAGAATTGTGGGAGATAGGGCTTGTGCGTGAGCAGGAGATCGTCAAGAACGGCGGCCGCTTTGTCCGCTTCCGGACCCAGAGGGTTGGCCAGCAGCGCCTGGTAGGCGAGATCGCGGCTGCCGCTGACGGCCGCTTCGGCGGTCAAGAGTTCGTAAGATTTGACCTGCGCCAGCAGACCGGCGGCCACCGGGGGCAGCGGGTCGGCAGGCAGGGGGTGGAAACCGGCGGCATCGACGCGCGCGGGCATTTCCAGCACCCAGTCGTCCGGCCAGCCGCGCACAGCGCCGCCCTGCGGCACATTGACGATGTGTGTTTCACCCAGATCGTTGTAGTGGGCATTGAGCAGCTGCGTGGCCACGGTCGAATAGTAGGCGCCGCCGCGCTGCATCAGCCCCGCGGGCGGCTCGCTGCGCTCCGGCTCCGCGTATTGGGCGAGCAGCTCCTCCTCGATGGCCATCACCTGCTCGGCGCGCGAGGGGGGCCAGGCTTCCTGATCAGCCAGCTTGTAGCTGGTGTAGTAGAAATACTGCAAATAGTAGTTGGGGATCATGTTCAGCGTGCGGATCGTGTCCCGGTCCCACTGCACGTCGCCGGGATTCTCCAGGTCGCTGAGGAAGCGTTCCATCACCTGGGGCCAGAGATCTTCGCCATCGAGCGTGAAGCCGCGATGCCAGGAGAGGTGGTTGAGGCCCAGGGTGAGCAGTTGGGAACGCCGCGCCAGATCGGGTGCGTCCAGCGGCAGGTCGAGCGCTTCCAAGATCATCATCTTGGCCGTGATAGGCACATTACAGACGCCGACGGCCGTGATTTCGGGCGCGTAGCGAGCGAGCGCCTCGGTCACCAGGCCGGCGGGGTTGGTGAAGTTGACCAGCGGCGCGCCGGGCGCCAGTTCGCGCATATCGGCGGCGATATCGAGGATGACGGGAATCGTGCGCAGCGCCTTGGCCATGCCGCCGACGCCGGTCGTCTCCTGTCCGATAAGTCCGTGCCGGCGGCCGAGGTATTCATCCTCGCGGCGCGCCTGCATCCAGCCCACGCGCAGCTGCGTGGTCACGTAGCCGGCCCCGGCCAGGGCGCGGCGGCGATCCGTCGTCAGGTAGACGCGGAAGGGGTCTCCGTGGGCGGCGACCATGCGCTGCGCGAATTCGCCCACGATCTGCAGGCGCTCGGGCAGCACGTCCACCAGCCACAATTCGCGCATAGGAAACTGGTCGACGCGCTCTAGAAAACCATTGATGAGTTCCGGGGTATAGCTGGAGCCGCCCCCGATTACGGCAACTTTCATGAGATTACTCCTTGTTGGCGGCACAAACGGCACGCTGCGCCGCACCCTTTTGTTAAGTGACTCCCGGGTAGCTGATGCGCTTGGGGCCGGCATCGTCCGTGCAGCCGCAGGAACGGCGCAGCAGCGCTTCCGTTGACAGAATCGTTAAGAGATCGGCCGTACCCGTCTCGATCAGGCGCAGCAGCTGGTGGGCGGCGGCGGCGCCGGTGGCGGCGATGGGCGCGCGCACGGTGGTCAGCGGCGGCGAGAGATGGCGCGAAAGGGGCGCATCGTCAAAACCGGCCAGGGCGACGTCCTCAGGCACGCGCAGCCCGGCGCGGCGCAGCGCGGTGAGCGCGCCCATGGCCGAGGCGTCGTCGGCGGCAAAGATGGCGTCGAACTGCACGCCGCGCGCCAGCCAGCCGGCCACCGTCGTCTCCGCGATCTGGTCATCATAACCGCCGTAGCCGCCGAGCGCTTCATCGTAGGGAAGATTGTGGTCGGCCAGCGCGCGGCGGTAGCCCTGCTGGCGCAGCCGCGCATCCTCATGGTCATGCAGGCCGGCCAGAAACCCGATGCGCCGGCAGCCGTGGGCGGCGATCAGATGGCCGACGATTTGGCGCGCCCCTGCCTCGTTTTCAAAGGTGACTACGGGCAAGTTGAGCCCGGCCGGGGAAGCGCGGTGCAGGAGCACGAGCGGCAGCCCCCGTTCGCTGAGAGAGCGCAGCGCGGCATCGCTCAGCGTGCCCACGGAAACGATCAGGCCCGCCGTATTGTGCTCGTTCAGGGGCAGGTTGAAGGCCTGGCGCTCATCGTCCCAGTCGCCGGCGGCGTAGATGAGCAGGTCGTGCTCCCCGGCCGCCCCCTGAATCCCGTCCAACATTTCTGAGAAGAAGTAGCCGCCCACGGAAGAAAGGATGAGGCCCAGGGTCGTCGAACGGCCGCCGGCCAGGTCGCGCGCCCCGCCGTGCGGCGCATAGTTCAGCTCGGCGATCGCCTGCCAGACGCGCTCGGCCGTTTCCGCGGAAACAGGCCCCGTGTCGTTAATGACGCGGCTGACCGTGGCCGTGGAGACCTGCGCCTGGCGAGCCACGTCCGCTATCGTTTTGCGCGCCCCTGATTCAATCATCCGCCGCATCCCTTCGTCCATCATGTAAGCGTTTACTGTAAGCGCTTACATTATAGCCGTAGGCGAGCGATTGTCAAGAAACTGCTGCTCAGATTGAGGCCTTTGTCGGGCGAGACCCGCGCAGCACCCAGAGCGCACTCCCCCATACCCAGGGGGCGAAGAGGAAAAAACTGAGGAGCAGCGGTCCGGTTGCCAGGTGCGGCGCAAGGACCAGGAGCACCGTCGCCAAAGAGGCGACGGCCCATTCCCCCACACCCAGCCAGGCCAGCCGGCGTGGGTACGCCGCCGTAGCGAACAAGGCAGGCAGCAGAAGCAAACCGGCCAGAGTGTAGAGGCCGAATGCGGCGACATTGGTCAGGGCGTAAGTGAGGCTTTCCGCGGCCTGGAAGAGAGCCAACAGTGACGGATCGCCGCCGGCAGCGGCGCCCACCGCCCGCGCCAGTTCAGGGAGGGCGGTCATATTGATCAGGACCCCCACAAGATCAACAGCGGCGGCGATCAGGGCCACGCCGATGGCCAGGGCGGGCCAAGGGCGGCGTTGATTCAGGTGGCGTCCCAGGGCGAAGAAGCTCCAGGCGAAACTGAGGGTGACGGCGAACCAGAAGAACCAGCCCGCCTGCCAGCGCAGCGAGCTGCCGGAGATCCAGGCGGCGCGCTGCCAGGGGTCGGGCTGCATGGCGGCTGTGCCTGGACCGAGGACAACCACGGCGACAAAGAGGGCGAGGAAGGTATTGATCAAACCGGCCAGGAAGAGGCCGGCGGCATCGAGGCGCAAGGCGCCGCGATCATGCCTGAGGGCTGCCGGGGTCATTGGTTTGCTCCAGGGAACGGTAGGCGAAAATGACGGCCAAGCCGGCGACCAGGAAGAGGCCGGCCAGGAGATAATAGAGGGTGAGTTCAACGGCGGCGTCAGGGCGCAGGTCCGCGGGGTGAAGCAGCGGCAGGAGGATGAAGAGGAACGCCGTCAACGGCGCCTGCCAGAACATCGGCCGTGTGCGCAGCCAATCGCCGTCCCACAATGCCCAGGCATAGGCCGCAGCATGCGTCACGAAGAGGACGCCTATCAAGCCGCCAACGAGCGGCGGCAGCGTCCAGGGCCAGAGGCGGTTCGCCGTGTCTATGGAGAAAAGCAAAACCAAACCCATCGCCAACGTGATGCCCAAGGCAGCGGCGGCGAAGACCTTCGCCGCTCTGGTCAGCGGAACCGCCACAGGAAGGCGGCCGCCCTGCTGCTTCTCCTGGGTATAAAAGACGTACGGTGCGGCAAAGAAAAGAATCAGGTACATCGTCAGCCAGTAGGTGAGATGGAACCAGGGGTGGGCCAGGAAGGGTTTCAGGTAGAAGAATGTCAAGAGCGTCGCCAGGATGGAGAAGAGCGTAATGACGACCATGACAATGCGTACGCGCGCCCAGTTGGGCTGGAAGAGGCCGATGAGAATCAAGATCAGGGCGTTGCCGTACATCACGCCCACAAGGCGGGCGTTGATGATCGGCTTAATCGTCCAGACGAAGAGCATTTCCGTCATGGCCGGCAGAGTCATGAGAATGATGAACGCGGGGACAGCGTTGGCCGCCAGCACCAAGAAGACAAACTTCACCGATTTGGGCAGATCGTTGTTCCACCACGCCTTTAGCCAATCCATCACGCATCTCCTCCTGTTCGCAAGCGCACCCGCTTCTTTCTTGGTCCTATTGTATTAGATATTAGGGTTTGGTCGAGTCCGGGTGGTTGGGAAGGCAGCTCAGCGCGCATGAGGGGCAGCGGAACCCTCTTCGATGCGGGAGGCCGGCGAGGAAGTTCAGCGTTCCTCTAGTCGACTTGCCCCTGCACAGCCCTTTCGGCTAGACTTCGGCCCATGGTTACGAAACGACAATTAGGCCTCGCCTTCATCGCCCTTGCCCTGGCCGCGGTCGCCGGTTCTTTTCTCTATGATCTTGCCGGCGGCGGGCAGTACAGCGGCATCGGGCCGGCACAGCGCCTGGCCCTGCTGGCCGCGGGGGCGCTGGCTTTGATCGGCGCCAGCCTGCTGCCCCTGGGAGATCGGCCCGCGTGAGCACGCAGGTGAAGGCGCCGCGGCCGCCGGAGAGCGCGCGGCCGGGGGCCGCGTGGCAAAAGCTGCTGGCCGCCCTCCCCTGGATTTTGATTGGCCTGGCCATCGCCGCCTTTATCGGCTACCTGCTGATCTATTTCAACTACGCCTGGCAGCTCTTTAAGTTCCCCTTCGACTACGATCAGGGGGAGGGGTTTGAGCTGGTGGACACGCTGCTTTTCAGCCAGGGCGAGTGGCCCTACCGCGATATCAACAGCTACCCTTTCTACTCTTCCAACTACCCGCCCCTTTTCCACATCATGGCCGTGCCCCTCGTCTGGCTTTTCGGGCCGCGGTATTGGACGGGGCGGCTGGTTTCTTTCCTAGGCACGCTGGTCACGGCGGGCGCGATCGGCTTCGCCGTGCAGCGCGAGGGCAAACGGTGGTGGCTTTCGCTGCTTTGCGGGCTTGCTTTCTTGGCCTCCAACTATGTCTATCATGTAGGGCCGCTCTTCCGCCAGCATATGTACGATGGTCATGTTCGAGACGCTGGCCGTGGTCTTGATGGCCGTGACCATCGATCGCGAAGAAGCGGACGGCCGCCAACGGCCGTGGGCTATCGCCCTGGTGATGCTCCTGCTGCTGGCTGCCGGCTATACCAAGCAGCTGGCCTATGCCACCGTGATCGCCGTCTTTCTCTTCTTCTTCCTGCGCCAGCGTGGCGCGCCGTGAAATGGGCGCTTCCTTTTGCCCTCGTTACCGGCCTGCTTTTTTTGTGGATCAATTCGCCACCAACGGCAACTGGATGTTGAACACGATCACGGCCAATATCAACCCCTTCGTGCCCGGGCAGGCGCAGGGGCTGTACCGGCAGTGGTTCCGACTGCACATAGTGCTCACCGTTGTCGCCGCCCTCTACGCCATTTACGAGCTCTATTTTGAACGGCTGTCGCTGTACAGCATCTGGTTCGTGGTCGCCGTGATCAACAGCGTCACCGCCGGAAAATGGGGCGCGGGCGAATCCTATTTCGCCACGGCGATCGCCGCCAGCTGCATCCTCACCGGCCTCGCCTTTAACCGGCTGCTCGATTGGGCGGGGCTGCGCGGCTGGGCGTGGCGCGCGGCGGCGCTGGCCCTGATCGGCCTGCTCTTCCTGTTCCAGGCGAATCGCTTCTTTCATATGCCGACGCACACGCCGCTGCTGGCGGCGATCGCCGAGGGGCTGGGACGGCCGTCGTCGGTGGCCATCGCCCCGCAAACCTCCTGCTCCGCGCCGCGCGACGCGCAGGCGGTGCCCTACGTGGACGACGCCGGCGTCTCCCTGTTGGGACGCCCGCCCACGGCGCAAGACAGCGCCGCGGGCCGCCGCATCGCGGCCTTTATCGCCGAGGGCGAGTCGGCCGCCTTTGGCGAAGACGCCGGCTTTAATCTATACTTAGAGCGTGACGTAATCACCAACCCCACGCAGCTGTTGAACCTGTATAATAATGGCGCCGTGGACCTGTCGGAAATGCTGGCTATGCTTGATCAGCAGGCGTTTGACACGGTGGTTCTACGCGCACAGTTTTATCCACCCCCTGTTCTGGAGGCGATCGGCCAGCGTTACCAGACGGAAGAACTCGTACAGATGAACGGGTTTGTTTACTGTGTCATGAGGCCGCGGGACTAAAACCGATGATGACTAAAGAAGAAGAAGAAACGCACACGGACGAGGACCAGGTGAAGGACGCCGACGTCGAGAACGCCGGCGCCGTTGACGAGGAAGAAGAAGCGGCAGAGGCGCCGGATACGGACGATGCCGCGACAGAAACGGCCGTCGAAGAAGAGGATGACGAGGATGAGGACGACGAGGACGACGTCGAGCTAGAAGAGGAAGAGCCGCCGGAGGAGTTTGCTACTTTCAGCTGCGCGATCGTGCGCATGCCCTCGCCCACGGTGGCGCAGGGGATCACAAGCAGCGATCTCGGGCCGGCCGACTACGCCACGATGCTGCAGCAGCACCTGAGCTACACAGCCGTTTTGCGCTCGCTCGGTCTGAAGATCATCAAGCTGCCCTCGCTGCCCGACTTCCCCGACGCCCATTTTGTGGAGGACGTGGCTGTCATCACCACCGAAGTGGCCGTGATCACGCGCCCCGGCGCCGAGCAGCGGCGCGGAGAAACGGAGCACATTCGCGCGGCGTTGGCCGAGCACCGCCCGCTGGCCGAGATCAAAGAGCCGGGCACGTTGGACGGCGGCGATGTGCTGCGCATCGACAGGACCTTCTACGTGGGCATTTCCGGGCGCACCAATGAGGCGGGCGTCCAGCAGCTGCAGGCGATTCTCTCTGAGTTCGGCTACGAGGTCGTGCCCGTGCCCCTGGAGGCGGGGCTGCATCTGAAGAGTGATGTCAACTACATCGGCCGCAATACGCTGCTGCTCACGGAACGCTGGGTGGACAACGCGCTCTTTGCCGGCTACGAGCAGATCGTGGTGCCTGCCGCCGAGACATACGCGGCGAACACGCTGCTTGTGAACGGCCGTTTGCTGACACCGATGGGTTTTCAAGAGACGCACGCCGCCCTGCGCGAAGCTGGTTTCGATATCCTAGAAATCTCCATCAGCGAAGCCGAGAAAATGGATGGCGGCCTCTCCTGCCTCTCCCTGCGCTTCTAGAATCGCGCCGTGATCCATCCCGCGCAAACCTACACGATCGATCTGCCCGCCTTTGCCGGCCCGCTCGACCTGCTCCTGCAGCTGATCGAGCGCCAGGAGCTGGACATCACGGCCATCTCGCTCTCCAAAGTCACAGCCCAGTATCTTGAGCAAATCGAGGCGCTAAAGCAGGATCGCTTTGAGGAATTGATTGATTTCTTGGCCATTGGCGCGCGGCTGGTCTTGATCAAGAGCCGCGCCCTGCTGCCACAGGAACCGCAGATCGGCGAAGATGGGGAAGAGGAAGAGGATCCGGCGCAGGCGCTGGTGCGCCAGCTGAAGCGCTACCGGCTTTTCAAAATGGCGGCGGGCTTTCTGCAAGGTCGCGAAGAACAAGGGCTGCGCTCTTATCTGCGCGTCGCCCCGCCGCCGAAGCTGCAGGGGCAGTTGGACATGAGCGGCGTGACCGTGGACGCCCTTATCGCCGCCGTCCAGGAAGCGCTGGAACGGGCGGCCACCCTGGAAGAGAGCGTCTCCGTGGCCCGGCCGCGCGTGCTGACAATCCAGGATCAGATCCGGCGGCTGCGCTATCGCGTCGGCCGCGGGTCGTCCATCACTTTTGACGACCTTCTCTCCGACAAGGCGACGCGCAGCGAAATCGCCGTCTCACTGCTCGCTGTTCTGGAGCTGATCAAGCGGCGGGAGGTGATCGCCGTGCAGGAGGAGATGTTCGGACCGATCAGCATCGTCGCCGTGCCGCCCGGCAGCACGCAGGAAACGGATGAGGGGATGGCGGAAGAAGAGGCGTTGGAATTCGATGACTTCTAGGGGGAGCTTGGCTACCACCAGCTCTGCGCGCGGCCGTAGCGCACCAGAAAATAGCCGCCCACGCCGATGATCACCAAAGGCAAAACGTAACGGATGACGATGCCCCCGCCAAAGCGCAGCAGCACGATGCCGGCGACCACGGCCAGCAGGATCCATAAATTCTTGGAGAGCTTGTTCACCCAATCGGCCAGGCGGCCCATGTCGACAGCGGCCGTCTCTCCCTGCTCACGAGCGGCCGCTTTGCAGTAGGGGCCGCCGCCCACGCGTTCCAAGTCTCCATCCATCGACCATTGGCAGCCGCATTCTTTGCATTGGTAGCAGGAGATGTCGGGGCGGCCCGTTTCACGATCGGTGCGTTTGAGGATTTCCCCGCCGCAGTGATCGCAGTCGAAGCCGCTGTCTTTCCAGGTCGTTTCCGTTTCAATCATTTGTGCTATTCAGTCCATCAGCTTGGCGGCCAGGGGCTGGTACCGCATGCAAACATTCTAGCACCATGCCGGGACGCGGCTCAACCCTTTTCAGGTGCTGCAAATAAACGGCCGTGCGCGCGGCGGCCGGCGCCTATCTGAGCGCCGCGGCGATGGCGGCGATGTGCGCGGCGGTGCTGCCGCAGCAGGCGCCGATGATGCGCGCGCCGCGGTCTCGGGCTTCGACGGCATAGCGGCCCATCTCTTGCGGTCCGGCGTCGTAGACCGTCTGATCGTCGACGATCTTGGGCATGCCCGCGTTGGCCTTGGCCACGAGCACGACCTCCTCATCCAGGGCGGCCATCTTCTCCATCACGGCCAGGATTTCGTCAGGCCCGTTGCCGCAGTTGCCGCCGAGAGCGGTGACGCCCAAGGGCTTCAAGGTTTGCAGCGCCTGCTCCGGCGTCGTGCCCATCATCGTGCGCCCCATGCGGTCGAAGCTCATCGTCGTCACCACGGGAATCGCCGGATCGGCGCGGCGGCAGCCGGCGAGGGCGGCGGCCACCTCCTGCAGATCAGACATCGTCTCGATCCAGAAGACGTCCACCCCACCGGCGGCCAGACCGGACGCCTGCTCGGCGAAGACCTCGGCCCCATTTTCCGCGTTCAGCGGGCCGAAGGGTTCGAACATCAAGCCCGTCGGCCCCATGGAGCCGGCGACGACGACAGGATGCGCGGCGGCGTCCGCCTCCGCGCGCGCGTTTTCCGCGGCGGCGCGATTCAGCTCCACCGTGCGCTCGCCGAGGTCATGCCGCTCCAGGCTGGGTCTGCTGGCGATAAAGGTGTTGGTGAGGATGATCTGCGAGCCGGCCTCGATGTAGCTGCGGTGCACGGCGCGCACGGCGTCCGGGTTTTCCACATTCCACAATTCGCCGGAGTCGCCGCTGGGCAGGCCGGCGGCCATCAGGCGCGAGCCCATCGCCCCGTCGGCGATGATCGTTTGATTCGTTTCCAAGAGCTGCTGCAAAGTCGTTTTCATTCGTTGGGCTCCATTCGCGCCGGTTGGTCAGTTGAGCTTATTTTATCATGATACCCGAAGCGGCGGACAGCCACAATATTGCTTATGCGCGCCGATTTTCATATAACAATAATAAGGGCAAAAGTAGTGACGGTGAGAACAGCGATAGAGCAGAGGAGGCAGCGATGCTGGCACGAGAGATGTTGATCAAAGCGTTCGCTTACAACGCGTGGGCGAACGGCCGTGTTCTGGACCAGGCGCAGTCCGTGAGCGAAGCGCAGTGGACGCAGAAAACGGATGGCGGGGGGCGCACGCTGCAGGAAGTGCTGGCGCACCTCTTTTCCGTGGAACAGATGTGGCGGCTGCTCAGCGCGCACGAGGCGATCAAAGCGGGGGATATGACGCCCCTGGAGGATCTGCAGACGGTGGAGGCGATGCGCCGCTTGAGCGACGAGGAGAGCGAGTTTATGGAGACGCTGCTGCGCGATTGGAGCGACGAGGCGTTTGCTGAAGAGTTGATGCTTGAGCGCTGGGACGGTGTGATCCAGCCCCTGATCCGCTGGCAAATCCTGCACCATCTGCTGACGCACAGCACGCAGCACCGCAGCGAAGCGGCGCTGCTGCTCACCGCCTAAGGCCGTTCGCCGGGGGATCTCGATTTCATCTTCTTTATTTGATGCGGTGTGCCCAGCGCCGGCAGACGCGCCCGATAATGCCGGCTGCGCGTACTAAAGGTCCGCGATCGCTTTGAACTCCGGCGCCAGGGCCGGGTAAAGGGCGCGGTAGCGTTCGTAATAGGCCGGGTAGACGGCCGCATCGGCGCCCGGTTTCGTGCTGCCCGTGATCTGGATCGTCTGCCGGCAGGCGGATTCGACGTCGTCGTAGTAGCCGGCGGCGACCCCGGCGAGCAGCGCCGCGCCGAAGGCGGCGCCTTCCGTGGTATTCACCGTCACCAGCTCCACGCCGAGGACATCGGCCATGATCTGCCGCCAAACGGGGCTTTTGGCGCCGCCGCCGGAGATGCGCACCTGGGTGATCTCGCCCAAACCCGCTTCCTGAATGAGCGTGAAGCTGTCCTTGATGCCGAAGGAGACCCCTTCGAGCACGGCACGCGTCATGTGCGGCCGCGTGTGGCGCACGGTCAGGCCGACCCAGGCGCCGCGCGCCAGGGGATCGGGATAGGGGGTGCGTTCGCCCGTCAGATAGGGCAGAAAGAAGAGCCCTTCACTGCCCGCCGGGACAGCGAGCGCTTCTTCAACCAGCGCGCCGAAATCCTCGTCCGGGGCCAGCGTGTCCCGGTACCACTGCAAGCTGCCGGCGGCGCTGAGCATGACGCCCATGAAGTGCCATTTGCCGGGCACGGTGTGGCAGAAGGCGTGCAGCCGCCCTTCCGGTTGAATCAGCGGCGCGTCGGTCGCGGCGAAAACGACGCCCGACGTGCCCAGGGTGAGGGCCACGATGCCGCTCTCCACGGCGCCGACGCCGGTCGCCTGCGCCGCCTGGTCCCCGCCGCCGCCAACCACGGGCGTGCCGCGCAGGAGGCCGGTTTGCGCCATGGCCTCTTCGGAGACGACGCCGGTAACCTGCGGCCCTTCATAGGTGGGCGGCAGCCACTCGGCCGGGATCTGCAGCGCTTCCAGCATCTGCGGTGACCAGGTGCGTTCTTTGAGGTCAAAGAGCAGCGTGCCCGCCCCGCCGGCGCGGTCCATTGCGTACTCGCCGGTGAGCTTGAGGCGGATATAGTCCTTGGGCAGCAGGATGTGGCGCACCCTGGCGTACACCTGCGGCTCGTTCTCCTGCACCCACAAAATCTTGGGCGCCGTGAAGCCGGTCAGCGCGTCGTTGCCCGTGATCTGGATCAGGTTTTCCTTGCCCAGCCGGGCGCGGATCGTGTCACACTGTGCGCCCGTGCGCTGATCATTCCAGAGCATCGCCGGACGCAGGACCTGGCCGCTCTCGTCGAGGAGGACAAGGCCGTGCATCTGGCCCGTGAGACCAATGGCGGCGATATCCTCGCCCCCTAGATCCGCCTGTTTCAGGGCGGTGACAATGCTGGCGCGAATGCCCTCCCACCAATCCCGCGGATCTTGTTCCGACCAGAGCGGGTGGGGCGTGGAGAGTTCCAGCGGGGTGGAGGCGCTGGTGACGACATGCCCCTGCGCATCGACGACCAGCGCCTTGGCGCTCGTTGTGGAGACATCTAATCCTAAGAGGTAGTTCTTATCAGCCATTGTTCCTCCAGACTGTACTCATCCTTGCTGTACGCCTCCGCTGAAGATGCCGGCCGTTAATTGGCCGGCATCTTCACTTCTTGATAGATGGGGCAGAAGCCGCCCGGCCTAGCGCACGCCCAGCAGCAGTTCCATGGTCAGCTGGTCGAGACGTTCGTAGGGCAATCCGCGCCGGCCGAGGGCGACGCGGTCGAAGCCGGCCGCTTTCAGCGCGCGCGCTTTGCCGGCGCTGTAGGCGCCCTTGAACTCATCCGTGGAGCCGTCATCGGCATTGATGCCGGCGACGAGTTCCTGGATCTCGGCGTCGTTGTTCCACTGCGCGCCTTTCTCTTTGAGGATGAGGTAGGTGCGCATGCAGCCGCGCGCGAAATCCTTCACCCCTTCGTAATCCTCAACGCGATAGGCGTGAGCGTCGAAATGGCGCATGCCCGCGTAGCCGACATCTTCCAGGAACTTGACCAGGAAGAAGGCGCTCTTGATATTCACCGCCCCAAAGCGGAAGTCTTGGTCGTAACGGCCAAAAGCCTGATCGTTGAGATCGATGTGGAAGAGTTTGCCCGCGTCATACGCCTGGGCGACGTGGTGCAGGAAATTCAGCCCCGCCATATGTTCGTGGGCCACTTCGGGATTGACGCCCACCATCTCCGGCCGATCGAGCGTGGCGATGAAGCCGAGCATGGCGCCGGTTGTGGCCAGATAGATGTCGCCGCGCGGCTCATTCGGTTTCGCCTCCAGGGCGAATTTCAAGTCGTAGCCCTGGTCGACGCTGTATGCACAGAGAAAATTGAGCGCGTCGCGAAAACGCGCGCCCGCGGCCAGGGGATCCTTGGCGGCATCCGTTTCCACACCCTCGCGGCCGCCCCAAAAGACATAGGTCTTGGCGCCCATCTCCACACCGAGGTCGATGGCGCGCATCGTCTTCTGCAAGGCGTAGGCGCGCACCCGGGCATCATTGGAGGTGAAAGCGCCGTCTTTGAAGGCGGGGTCGGTGAAAAGGTTGGTCGTGGCCATGGGCACAACCAGGCCGGTATCGGCTAGCGCCTGCTTGAAAGATTTCTTGATCGCCTGCGCTTCGGCGGCCGTGGCGTCGATGGGAATCAGATCGTTGTCGTGGAAATTGACGCCGTAGGCGCCCACTTCCCCCAGGAGGTGGACAAGCTCGGCGGGCGTTTTCGGCTCGCGAACAGGCCCGCCAAAGGGATCGCGGCCGATATTGCCGACGGTCCACAGGCCAAAAGTGAATTTATGTTCAGGAAGGGGGCTAAATTTTTCCGGCATGGGTTCTCCTCAATAAGTTTACGTTCTAAACTAATCACAAAGGCAAGTATATTGTGTAAGCGCCGCTCCTGTCAACGAGCTGCCCCCGAGAAATGACATTTGTCATGGGTAATGGGGTGACATAGCGCATGTTTCCAGCGCAGAAAGGGCTGTGAGCGCCCTACATCTTGACATGGCAGGAGCCGCCAAGTAGACTCCGCTCAAATTGGTATGAAACATAAACTAATTAGGGATGGTATGCGCCTATGAAACGCAGCTCTGTCGATCACACGACGATGCGCGATATGAATCTGGCCCTCATTCTGCACGCGCTGCGCACGGACGCGCCCCTATCGCGCGCGGATCTGGCGGCGCAGACAGGGCTGAATAAGGCGACCGTTTCCAGCATCGTGCGCGATCTCATAGGAGCCGGCTGGGTGCGCGAATTGGGTGTGGACAATGAACTCGCCGAAGTCGGCCGTCCGGCCATCAACCTGGCCCCCGACCCCGACGCCGGCTGCTTCATCGGCGCGGAGATCAACGTAGACTTCATTTCCATTATCACGGCCAATTTCGCCGTGGAGGTCGTTGCGCGCCGTTTTGAGAGCACAAGCGATCTGCAGAGCCAGGAAGCCGCTCTGGAACGCTTCCTCTTCCTGCTGGCGGAGGCGGCGGAAGAGGTGCAGAGCCGCGGCCGGCAGCTTTTCGGCGTCGGCATCGGCGTGCCCGGCCTTGTGGATGCGAGCGAGGGACGGCTGCTGTTCGCCCCCAACCTGGGGTGGCGCAGCGTGCCGCTGCGCGAGATGGTGCAGGAACGGATCGCGGCCCCCGTTTATGTGATGAACGAGGCCAACCTGGCCGCCCTGGGCGAGCGCTATTTCGGCAAGGGGCAGGAGAGTGATTTCATCCTCTATGTCAGTTCGGGCATCGGCCTGGGCGGCGGTATCGTCAGCAACGGCCGTCTCGTTGAGGGGGCGACGGGTTTCGCCGGCGAAGTGGGGCACATGACGGTCGAGCGCGGCGGCCTGCCCTGCAACTGCGGCAGCCGCGGCTGTTGGGAGACAGTGGCCGGCCAGCGCGCCCTGTTCAGGCGGGTCGAAGAAGCGATCGCGGGCGGGCAGGTGAGCGTTTTGAGCGCGATGACGGGCGGCGATCTCGCCCGTCTTTCGGTGGCGAAAATCCTCGAAGCGGCGATAATTGGCGATGCGGCGGCGGCGCGAGCGCTCTATGAAACGGGCGTCTGGTTGGGTATCGGCATCGCCGGCCTGATCAATATCCTCAATCCGGGGCTGGTTGTCTTTGGCGGGCCGCTCAGTGAGGCGCATAAGTTTCTGCTGCCCGTCGTTCGCGAAACGGTCGTGCAGCACGCCTGGAACTGGACAGCCGGCGAGGCGAAAATCTTGCTCGCCGAATACGGCCGTGACGCGGCCGTCTTTGGCGGCATCGCCAGCGTCTATCGCGCGCTGCTCAATGAGCCGCGGGCGTGGCTGGCGGCGCCGGCGACGAGGGAATCGCTGTCTTGAAATCGATGCGGCGCCGTGCCGCATTCCTAAGGGAGTATGAACCTTATGGCACGTTATCTCGCCTTGACCTGTGAAGCGCTGGCGCGCAGCATCTACAGTCTCTCCGCGGAAACGGAGCACATCATCACCACCCGCCTCTATCGCCAGGGGCTGCACAACCGGCCCAAAGGGCTGCGCGAGATCTTGCAGGAAGAGATAGACGACATTGCGGCGAACCAATATGACGCGATCCTGCTCGTTTACGGCATGTGCGGCACGTCGACTATCGGCCTGACTGCGCGCGAGACGCCGCTGGTCATGCCCCGCGCGCATGACTGCATTACGCTCTACCTCGGCTCGCAGGAACGTTACAATGAGGAGTTCAAGCGCCATCCGGGCACGTACTGGTACAGCGTCGACTACATGGAGCGCGCTGAGCCGGGCGCGGGCGTGGCCTTGGGCGCGGCGGGCATCGAAGATACCGAGGCGAAGTATGCAGAGTACGTCGAGAAGTACGGCAAAGAATCGGCCGATATGCTGATGGAAGAGATGGCCAAGTGGGGGCAGCATTATACGCGCGCCGCCTTCATCGATATGGGCCTGGGGGATAAGGCGCCATACGAGAAGATGGCGCAGGACAAGGCGCAGCGCGAAGGGTGGCAGTATGAGCGCATGCAGGGCAACCGCCGCCTGCTGCGCGCGCTGGTCAACGGCGAGTGGGCGGATGAGGAGTTTTTGCTCGTCCCCCCGGCGCACACGATCAAGCAGGATTATAACGACGGCCGTCTGGTGAAGGCGGTGGCCGTGAACAGTGAACAGTAGGCAGTGAGCCGGGCACAGGGGGCTGACAGTTGATAACTATGACAATGAAGAATAGGATGGGAGTTAGGCAATGCAGACAGTTTTGAAAGGCAGCAGCAGTCAAGTATTCATTGATACTGAGGGGCCGATAACGGTCATCGGCGAGAGCATCAACCCAACGCGGCGCAAGAAGTTGTCTGCGGCGTTTCATGATCGCGTTTATGATTTCGTACTGGAGCTGGCGCAGAGCCAAATCACGGCCGGGGCGGATGTCCTGGATATTAATGTCGGCGTGCCCGGCATCGATGAGCCGGCGGTGATGAGCGAAGTGGTCGCGGCTGTCTCCGGGGCGTTCGATGTGCCGCTCTGCCTGGACTCCCCCAACCCGGCGACGCTGGCCGCCGGTCTGGCCGCCGCGCCCGGACGGCCGTTGGTCAACTCCGTTAACGGCGAAGAAAAGGCGCTGAGCGCCATCCTGCCGGTGATCAAGGAGTTCGGCGTGCCCGTCATCGGCCTGGTCATCGACGACGACGGCATCTCTATGGACCCGCAAAAGCGGCTGGCTGTGGCCGGCAATATTATCGAGCGCGCGGCACAGTTAGGGATTCCCGTGGAAGATATCGTGATCGATCCCCTGGCCATGGCTGTCAGCGCCGATCACGGCGCCGGGCTGGTCACACTGCACACGATGGCCCTTATCCGCGAGGAGTTCGGCGTCAATATGACCCTGGGCGCCAGCAATGTCAGCTTTGGCCTGCCCGACCGGCATACGATCAACCAGGCGTTCCTGGCCCTCGTCGCCCAGGTGGGCGCCAGCTGTGTGATCACCAATCCGGCCAAGCTTACGGCCACGATTCGGGCCATTGATCTGCTCTTGGGCAAAGATGAGTATTCGATGCGCTATATTCAGCAGTATCGCGCGATGCAGAAAGCGGAGGCTGCCTGAGGGCCGCTATGCCTGAACTGACCGTTATCCTCGGCGACAAGGTCTATGAAACGGCCGTCGAGCAGGATTATCTGCTCGGCGATGCCGTCGCCGAGCTGGAACTGCCCTTGGAACAGCCCTGCGCGGGGCGCGGCACCTGCGGCAAATGCAAAGTGCTCAATGAAGGGGGCCTGCACCCCCCTGATGACGTAGAACGGGAGCATCTGACGGAAGGGGAGCTGGCGGTCGGCAACCGCCTCGCCTGCCGGGCGCGCATCGCGGATGACGCCCGCGTCGTCCTCGCGCCCGTCGTCGTCTACTCCAACAAGAGCTTCCGGGCCAGCAACCGCTACAAGCGAGAGCGCGATGTGCCCCTGGGACTGGCCATCGATTTGGGCTCGACCACGGTCGCCGCTTTTCTGACGATGTTGGACAACGGCGAAGTGTGCGCCGGGGCGGCCAGTCTCAACCAGCAGACCGTTTTCGGCGCCGACGTCATCTCGCGTCTCGCTTCCGCGCGCGGGGACAGCGCCGACGCGGGCCGGCTGCACCGCCTGGCCCTCTCCTCCATCAATCAGGCGATTGATTCGCTGAAGCTTTCCAAGAAGATCCGCGAGCGCATCGAGCGCATGGTCATCGTCTGCAATCCGGCGATGCACCACCTGCTGGCCGAACTGCCGGTGGAGACGCTGGCGCGGACCCCGTTCCAACCGTATGCGCTGCCCTCGATCGATGATGCATCCGCTCTCATGGAGGGCATTTTGCCCGACTCGACGCGCGTCTCCCTGCCGCCGCTGATCGGCGGCTTCGTCGGCTCCGACGCCCTGGCCTGCCTCGCTTACTTCGATTTCGACAAGGCGGCGGGTCCCATGGCGGCCATCGACCTGGGGACGAACGGCGAGGTGATGGTCACCGACGGCGAACGCATTCTTGTCGGCTCAACGGCCGCCGGCCCCGCCTTTGAAGGGGTCAATATCTCCTGCGGATCGCGCGCCGTCGACGGCGCGATCACCCAGGTGTCCATGAATGGCGGTGAGTTGGCGCTGCAGACGATCAATGATGAGCCGCCTGTCGGCCTCACGGGATCGGGGCTGCTCAGCGCCGTGCACACGCTGCGCCAGGCGGGCGTCATCGCCGTTTCCGGCCTGATCGACGCCGAATCGCCTATGTCCGTGGCCGCGAACGGACGGCCGGGCAAAGCGATCCCGCTGACGCCGGGGGGCGAGCTGACGCTCACGCAGTGGGACATCCGTGAGCTGCAAAAAGCGAAGGGCGCTATCCGCGCCACGGTGGACATCTTGATGCGCCGTCTCGGCTTGCGCCCCGAAGATATGCAGCGCATCATTCTCACCGGCTCCTTTGGCGGTCAAATCGACGTGAAAGCGGCGCGCGCGCTGGGCCTCATTCCCCCGGTGGCCCTGGAAGTGATTGAGAACATCCCCAACGGCGCGGGGCTGGGGGCGGCCAGTTTTCTGACGGATGAAGGATACGCGCGCGGCGTGCGCCTGGCCGCTGCCGCGGAACAAATCGACCTAGACACGGATCCTGATTTTATCGACCATTACGTCCAGGCGATGGCGCTCGACACAGGAGTGAACTGAAATGAGTCTACAATTCTTACAGAATTACCCGCACTTTCTGGAAGTCGTTTACGACGCGTTCGAAAAGGTGCTGCAGCCCTTCCGCCCCCTGCTGAAGCCGGGCGGCGGCATGGAACCGCTGGTTATTTGGGTGGAAGAAGTGGGCAAGGGCGCGGTCTTTGACTGCCAGATGTGCGGGCAGTGCATCTTGCACAGCACGGGCATGACCTGTTCCATGAACTGCCCCAAGAACCTGCGCAACGGCCCCTGCGGCGGCGTGCGCACCAACGGGCATTGTGAAGTAAAACCGGAGATGCGCTGCATTTGGGTGCAGGCTTACGAACGTTCCCTGGACATGCCGGAGCTACGGCGCGGATCTCCTGGACATCCAGCCGCCTGTCAACCGCCGCCTGGAGGGAACCGCCTCCTGGATCAATATGCTGCACGAGATAGATATGGAAGTGCCCAAAGGGTGGGCAGAGACCAACGCCTATCCCGTCATCCCCCCTGAACTTGAAGAGGAAGTGAAAACGACATGGACAGTGAAAGCAGAAGCAAGCGGCCGTTTAGAACGCGTGCTGCGCTCCGGCCGCTTTGCCGTAACGGCTGAACTGAACCCGCCGGACAGCGCCGACCCCGAAGACGTCTACCGCGCGGCGCTGGTGCTCTCCAGCGTTTGTGACGGCATCAACGCCGTCGATGCCTCCGGCGCGCACTGCCACATGTCCAGTGTGGCCATCTGCGCCTTGCTCACCCGCGCCGGCTACGAGCCCGTTTACCAGGTCGCCTGCCGCGACCGCAACCGCATCGCCATTCAGGGCGATTTGCTGGGCGCGGCGGCGATGGGCGTGCGCAATGTGCTCTGTATCACGGGCGATGATGTGACCGCCGGCGACCAGCCGGAAGCGAAGCGCGTCTTTGACTTCGATTCCATCCAGCTGCTGCGCACGGCGCGCATGATGCGCGACGAAGGGATGTTCCTGAGCGGCCGTAAACTGACTACACCACCGCGGCTGTTCCTGGGCGCCGCCGCCAATCCGTTCGCCCCGCCCTTCGACTGGCGGCCGCTGCGCCTGGCCAAGAAGATCGCCGCCGGCGCGGACTTCATCCAGACGCAGTACTGTTTCGATGTGCCGCGCCTGCGCGACTATCATGGATCAGGTGCGCGACCTGGGGCTTGCTGAATAAGGTCTGGTTCCTGGTCGGCGTCGGCCCGCTGCGCTCAGAGAGGGCGGCCGAGTATATGCGCACGAAAGTGCCCGGCGTGGTCATTCCCGACGAAGTCGTGGAACGGCTGCGCAAGACGCCGAAGCAGCTGCAGCGCGCAGAGGGCAAGCGAATCTGCGTGGAGATCATCCAGCAGGTGCGCGAGATGGACGGGGTGCACGGCGTGCACGTCATGGCCTACCGCCAGGAAGAGACGGTGGCGGAGATCATTGACGAAGCGGGCTTGTTTCCACGCCCGCTCGGCGCGCGTCCCGCCGTTTCTCCCCCAGCCGGATGAATCCGGCATGACGAACGGGGTGGGCTACCAGTATTCAGGCAGCCATGCTCCATGCGCGGCTATCAACGCATCAACCAGCGACCAGATCTGTTCTAAATCCAGCTCAGCGGCGGTGTGCGGGTCGAGCATGGCGGCGTGATAGATATGCGCGCGCCGGCCGGTCAGCGCCGCCTCAACGGTCAGGGCCTGCACGTTGATGTTCGTCTGCATCAGGGCGGCCAGGTGCGGCGGCAGGGGGCCGATGTGCGTGGGCTGGATGCCGTTCTTGTCGATGAGGCAGGGCACTTCCACGCAGCAGCCCTGCGGTAGATTGCTGATCAGGCCCTTGTTTTCAACATTGCCATAGATGACGGCCGGCACGCCCGTCTCCAGGCTGTGAATGATCGTGCTGCCGTACTCCTTGCTGCGCTCCACAGAGAGTTCAAATTCCTCGTCCTCAAAGACAGCGCGCATCTGTTCCCAGGCCGTAATCTGCTGCTCGCAGCGCGTGATGTATTCGTCGAGGGGGATGTTAAATTCCTTGATCAAATCGGGCCGGTCGCGCTTGATGAACCAGGGCACGTATTCGGCGAAGTGTTCGCTCGATTCGGTGACGAAGTAGCCGAGCCGCTCCAGCATCTCGTAGCGCACGCGGTTCCAAGCGGGAACCCGGCCGCCGGCGACGACCTGGTGCAGCAGCGGGTAGAGATCCTCGACCCCGGACGCCGTGTGGCGCTGGAATTGGAGATAGAAGGCCATGTGGTTGATGCCCGCGCAGAGATAGCTGATCTCCTCAATAGGCACCTTGATGTCGCGCGCCAGCTGTTCGGCCGTGCCCTGCACGCTGTGGCAGAGGCCGACCGTCTTCATCGGCGTCTCGCGGTAGAGAGCCCAGGTATTGATGGCCATGGGATTGACATAGTTGAGCAGGGTCACCTGCGGGCAGAGCTGGTGCATCTCGGCGGCCATCTCCAAAAAGACGGGCACCGTGCGCAGGCCGCGCATGATGCCGCCAATGCCCAGCGTATCAGCGATTGTCTGGCGCAGCCCATATTTCTTGGGCAGCTCAAAGTCGATCACGGTGGAAGGCTCGTAGCCGCCGATCTGAAACATGGCGATCGCGTAGTCGGCGCCATCCAGCGCCCGTGCGCGGTCGGTCGTGGCCTGGATGGCGGGCCGCACATCCAGTGCGCCGGCGACCTTGTGCGCCACGATCTCGGAGGTGTCCAGACGCCCCTGGTCAATGTCGAATAGGCAGAGGGTCGACTCCGCCAGCGCCGGGTAGCTCAATATGTCGCCCATCAAGTTCTTGGCGAAAACGGTGCTGCCCGCGCCGATGAATGTAATCTTGGCCATGGCTGAACTGCTCCTTATGATCGCGGCCCTTCGCCGCAGCTCGCTTGCTTAGGCGCTGAGCAGGAGGTGGGCGACAGCGGCGAGCGTGCGCTTGTCATAGGGGGCCAGCCAGCGCCTTTCCATCTCCTGGAACGCTTTCTCCATGCCGCCCGCCTCCAGAATTAACTGCTGGCGGCGGCGGGCGTTGCTGCGCAGCACCTGTTCCTGCGTCTGGTCGAGCAGCAGGCTGGAGAGCTGGGGCACGGTGAAATCCTCGATCTCCAGCAGAATGCCGCAGTCAACGGCCGTTACCTCGTGCGCATTGTGCCGCCGTTCCTGAATCGCGCCGGGCACCATGATCAAGGGCACGCCCATGCTCAGCGCCTGCAGCACGGAGCTGATGCCGCCGTGCGAGAAGACATAGGTGGACAAGGGGATGACGCGCACGGGATCGATGTAGGGGGCAAAATGGACCGCGCCGTCGCTGAAAGCTTTGTCCACGAACTGGGAAGCGACATAGCAGTCATAGGGCGTGCTGCAAAGATAGTTCACTTCGGCGAAAACCTTGGGCAGAATCTCGCGCACTTTGCGAAAGGAGATCGAGCCCGCCCCAAAATAGGCGAAGATCGTGCTGCTCTGCTCATCGATCTCCGGGAACGAATCGACCAGGGCGCCGGCCACGGCCGTATCGCGCGGCGGCTCAAAGCCGCCAATGAAAACTTCGTTGTCTGAATAGGGTTTGCGCCCCAAATGCTGAATGGTGCTCAGAAAGCGAAACTGCCGCCCGTTGCGCACGATGTCTTCCAGGGGAATATGTTGGGGGTCAGCGGGGGAATAGAGCGCTATCGCCTTCTGCACCGTGTCATCCATGCGCCGGTAGTTGCGGCCGCCTTCGTTGCGCAAACGCATCAGATTGTCAAACGTAACGAGAGGCACGCCGCTGATGTGCGCCGCCGTCAGGCCGACGGGGCAGCCGTACGTGAACATAAAATCAGGCTCGAACTCGATCGCCGCCCTGAGCACCGTCTCGATGGCGGGGAAAAAGAACTGTTCGATGTCAAAGCCGACGGCGACATAGCTGTCGAAGAGCCACTCATGGTTCTTCTCCTCGCTGGCCGTGGGCATCAGGCGCTGGGGCACATCGATGGAGAGGATATGCCGGAAGAGGGGCTGCAGGAGACCGGGCGTGCCCATGTAGGTTGGATTGGGATAGGCGCGAATCTTATCCTGCGGGTAGCCGGCGGCCACTTTAGGCGCCATCGCCTTACTGCAGCACCAGACAACGTCGTAGCCGCGCCCGCGAGCCACCTCCGAGAAACGGAAGACGGGAGGCAGATGACCAAGGGCCGGGGTCGGGTCCGGGGGCGACATGAGGGCGATCAGTGCAGTAGCCATAAATCCCTTTCGATTGCTAGATCAGGCGCACCATGGCCAGATTATAGTCCGCGCCCGCCGCTTTTCAAGCCGCTTTGGCGCGCAGCGCGCGGTGCTGCCGGCGGGCTGTGTTGCAAACGCCGTGTTCCAGGATACCCGGCCTTTTGTAACCCTTTTGTAGCCAATTCGCAACAGACGCGTAAGCGGGCTGTAACAGGTCACGCATAGACCGGGATCAACTTAACAGCCGCGCCCGCGGGACAAGTGGCTCGCGAGCACAAGCAAGGAGAACTGCGTCATGTTTAAGCAACACCCCGTCACTCCCATCCTTTCCCTGGCCCTCGTTTTATGCCTCTTCTTCGCCCTGTTCGGCAGCGCCAGGGCGCAGGGCTTCCGGCCGCTTTTCAGGGGCAGTCGTGCTTCACAGAGGAGGGGCATTCACGAAGATCCACCCATCTGTGCTAGAATTGTGCCAGCGAATCCCTGGCCCATAGAAGCGCTTCGCGCAAACGAATATCACGCCGGAAAGAGATGATGGATATCATGGATATCAATGAAGCGCCCGCAGCGGCGCAAACACCTGCCTTGACCATGCCGCGCAATGCGCCGCCCTCGTTTCATGTCCTGGCCAAGCCGACGGGCGCGATCTGCAACCTGGACTGCAAATACTGCTTCTTCCTGTCTAAGGATATCCTTTATCCGGGCAGCAAGTTCCGCATGACGGATGATCTGCTGGAGCAGTATATCCGCCAGCTGATCGAGTCCCAGGGGCGCGTGCCGGAGGTGACCGTCGCCTGGCAGGGGGGCGAGCCTACGTTGATGGGACTGGACTTCTTCAAGCGCACGGTGGCCATCGCTGAGAAGTACAAGAAGCCGGGCCAGCGTCTGCTGCACACGATGCAGACGAACGGTACGAAGCTGGACGACGCGTGGGCGGCCTTTTTCAAGGAGAACAACTTCCTGATCGGCCTCAGCGTCGACGGCCCGCGCGCGATGCATGACGCCTACCGCGTGAACAAAGGGGGCGCAGGCAGCTTCGACCAGGTGATGCGCGGCTGGGAGGTGCTGGTGAAGCACGCGGTGGACTTCAATATCCTCTGCACCGTGCACGCCGCCAATCAGGATCATCCGCGGGAATTGTACCGCTTTTTTCGCGACGAATTGGGAGCGGAGTTCATCCAGTTCATCCCCATTGTTGAACGCGTCGACGAGACGATGATTCCCCTGGCCAATATCGGCTGGAGCGAGCGCGACGGCGGCGAACGGCCGCTTTACACGCAGCAGGGCCACCTGGTGACGGACCGCTCCGTGGGCGCGGAACAGTACGGCCATTTCCTCAGCGCCGTCTTTGACGAGTGGGTGCGGCGCGACGTGGGCAGGGTCTTTGTGCAGATATTCGACACCACGCTCGGCGCCCATGTCGGCCAGTACAGCCTTTGTATCTTCGCGCCTACCTGCGGCAACGCGCTGGCCCTTGAACACAATGGCGATCTCTACAGCTGCGACCATTACGTCGAGCCGGATTATCTGCTGGGCAACATCGCCGAGACGCACATGATCGAACTCGTCGCCTCCGACAAGCAGCGCCAGTTCGGCCAGGACAAAGCGCAGACGCTGCCCCAATACTGCCTGGAGTGCACGGTACGCTTCGCCTGCAACGGCGGCTGCCCGCGCAACCGTTTCATCCAGACGCCGGATGGGCAGGAGGGCCTCAACTACCTCTGCGCCGGTTACAAAATCTTCTTCCAGCATGTCGACCGGCCGATGAAAGTGATGGCCAATCTCATCCGCGGCGGCCGTTACGCGGACGAGATCATGAGCCTCTACGAGCAGGAAGCGCCGGGCAGCTACGCCGGCGTGGGCCGCAATGACCCCTGCCCCTGCGGCAGCGGCAAGAAGTTCAAACAGTGCCACGGCGGCGGCAAGGGGGAGGCGCGAGCGCGCCTTAAGCGTTCGTAAATCATCTCGCCCTATAGCGCGAAGAATGACCTATCTCTGCTATAGTTCTGCCTTGACAGTGAACAAGGCAGCTTTCGGCCGTCTGTATCCCCGAATCTGCCGTACTATGCGAATCATCGCGCCTGAATCAGGCGCGCTGGAACAGCGATCCTGGAGGAAACGTGAAGAATTCAATTTTCTTGTTACTACTGGCTTTGACCCTGATCTTGGCCGCCTGCGGCGGGCAAGATACGGCCGCTGAGCCGACGGAAGTCCCGCCCGCCCCGCAAACGGAAGCGGCGGAAACGGAAGCAACGGAAGCGCCGCCGACTGTGGCGCCGCCCACGGAGGCGCCGGCGGAAGCGGCCACGACAGAGCCGGCGGCGGAAGCACCGGCAGGAGCGATGGTCGCGCAAATGGTGCACGTGGCCGACGAGCAGCTGGTTAACAAGAGCTGGCAGTGGGTGCGCCGCGATGGGAACGGCGGCGCAGGCGCGGATATCGTGATTGAGAATCCGCAGAACTACACACTCTTGTTCAATGAAGACGGCACCTTCAATACGACGTTGGACTGCAATAGCGGCTCCGGCATCTATGCCACCCCTTCCGCAGGCACAATTCTGATGGAATTGGGCGTGACGACGCGTGCCGCCTGCCCCGATTCCTCCCACGCGGATGAGATGACTGCTATCTTTGGCGGCGCCGTGCAGAGCTACCGCATCGAAGAAGACGGCCAGACCCTGGTCATGGTCTGGGCGGAGGGCGGCGCGCTTGACTATTACCGCAACGCGGACGCGGAAGCGCCGGGCGCGGACGCTATCAAAGCCATTCCGGAAGACGCGATTCAGCTCGATCTCAACGGTCTGGCGACCAGTTACGACTGGGCCGTCATGCCCGGAAATCCGCTTCCGGCAGGACCAGGCGGACAGGGCTTCCCACCGCATATCCTGATCACATTTGACGGCACGACGCCCGCAGACGCGGTTTCCGACCAACTGGCGCGCATCTACATTTTCCCCGTGGAAGCGTACGTGGGCATGTACAGCGCCGCCGGCAATCAAATCGTGGCCGACCAGGTGGTGCGCCTGGGCCAGCTAATCGCCACGGGCGACGGCCGTACGCAGCTGCCGGAAAGCCCCATGCCCCTGCTGCCGCCGCCCAACAACTATATGGACCGCTGGGCGCAGTTCCTCGATCTCCAGTTCGGCGCCGGCGACGGCGTGCGCTACGTCTCTGACTCGCCGTTCCGGCAGTCAATCGGTGTCTGGGCCAATGATACAACGGGTTACTATTATCAGGGGCTGAGCACGGATCAGACTTTCTATGTGAGCATGTATTGGCCCGTTTCCACGGCCGCCCTGCCGGACACAGCCGCCGGGGCGACGGCTGAAGAGACGGCCGCGGCCCAGAACCCGGACACGTATCCAACGTACAAACAGGAAGTGATCACGGCGTTGAATGCGCTGACCCCCGCCGAGTTTTCCCCTGACCTGACGCTGCTTGACGGCATGGCCGCCTCGCTGACCTTCCCCCTCCCCGGCGCGGGCGAGACGGAAGAAGAAACGCCGGCGGAAGAAGGAGAAGGAGCGGCGGCGGAAGGGGAAGACGCGCCGGCTGAGGGTGCGGAAGGAGAAGGCGTTGACCTTCCCGATCCGCAAACAGATGAGCCGACGGCCGTCGTCACCGCCCCGGACGGCATCTTCGTGCGCAGCGGCCCGGGCACCGAGTACGCGGATATCGCCGTCGCCGCGACGGGCGAAACGGGTACGATCACGGGCGTCAGCGAAGATGGGCAGTGGTGGGTGATCGAAGTCCCGGTCAGCGTCGCCGCGGACGGCCAGGGCTGGATTTCCGCCGCCTGGGTCGACGCATCCAACACCGCCGGTGTCCCAGTGGTAGCCGCCCCTGAAGTCGAGGTCGTCGAACCGTCGCTGACGGGTGTCAACTGGCAGTGGCTGTCCACGACCACGCCGCTGGAAACGATCACGGTTAACGATCCGGCGCGGTACACGATCCAGTTCAATGAAGAGGGCAGCGCGGGCATCAAGGCGGACTGCAACAATGTCGGCGCCGGCTATACGACGGAGGGCAGCGCGATCAGCATCACGCTGGGTCCCTCGACCCTGGCCGCCTGTGGTGAGGAATCACTGGACCAACTGTTCCTGGGCAGCCTGACCAACGCGGCGATCTTCTTCTTTGATGAAGGCGATCTCTTCATGGATCTGGCCGCCGATGGCGGCACGATGCGCTTCACGGCCGGTGACGCAGCCGCGCCCCAGCCGCCTCAAACACCCGTGGAACCGGAGACGCCCGCGCAGCCGGAGACGCCCACCTCGCCGGCAGCCGGTGTCCCCTTCTTTCTCGTCTCGTTCGGACCGGAGGGAGCAGAACAAACGCCCCTGGAAGGCACGCAGATCACGGCCACGTTCACCAACGAGGCCGTGAGCGGCAGCTCAGGCTGCAATGAGTACACCGGCCCAGTCACGCCGGTCGATGATCATTTCAACGTAGGCCCGCTCGCCGTTACCGCGCAGGAGTGCGTCGAACCGGCAGGCATCATGGAGCAGGAGCAGGCCTATCTGGCCGCGCTGCAAGGAACGGCCGGCTACCAGTGGCAGCAGGATGCAGCGAGCGGCAGCGTGATCACCGGCGCGCGCCTGCTCTATTTTCTGGCCGACGGGACAAGCGGCTTCTTGAACTTCCTTTCCCAGTAGACACGAACCAAGCCTCGCAGGTCTAGAGCAAGACCTGCGAGGCTTTTTTGATCCGGCCACGGCCGGCGCGGTTTGCCTGGGCAGTCATTCTCGGGCAGAATCTATCTGTCACCCTTATTAATCCAACAAGGAGTGGTCACGATGTGTTGTTTCTTTTTATCGCTCGTCTTTCTTGGTCCACGTATTGTCAACGCGTTTTGGTGGCTTTTCCAGCCGGCGCGATGGAATCTGGCTTTCGCCGGGTGGCCTATCTTATGGTGGCTGTGGCCGGTGTTGGGCATTATCCTCTTGCCCTGGACGACGTTGATGTATGTCCTCGTCGCGCCGGGCGGCATCGTCGGGTTTGACTGGCTCTGGTTGGGCATCATGCTTGTCGCCGACATCGCCTCCTACGGTGGCGGCTTCGGCCGCAAGAGCATCCCCGGATACGAAGGGTACTAAGCGAGCAGACGGGAGGGCATGGTTTGGCCGGGTCAGACCATGCTCCCACTTTTTTTCATTTCTACCGGCGTGCGCGCGAACGCAGCTTGACCTGCGCTTCCTGCCTCCCCGCCAACCCGATTTAGGCGCGCGCTCAACGGCTTCGCGAACTCTCGCCGCAAACGTGAGATGCAAAGGAGCCGAAATCGGGATAGACTACTGTCCGTATCGGCAGAGACATTATTCCACAGACCGGCTGACGGTGGCGCCGGTTGACGATCTGGCGCATTGGGCGGTGCTCTATGGACTACAAAAGCGAGGTATTATTGGACGGCGTCGGCTTTCCGAAATGCCCACGCTGGCGTGACGGCAAGTTGTGGTTTTCTGACCAGCATTACAACCATGTGATCACGGTCGACATGGACGGGAACCCGGAGGGCGTGGTCGAGGTGCCGGGCACACCGGCCGGATTGGGATGGACGCCGGACGGCCGTCTGCTGATCGTCTCCATGAAGGATCAGCGCCTGCTGCGCCTGGACGCGGAAGGGTTGGTGACCATCGCCGATCTGAGCGGCCTGGCCGCGCATGTGCTCAACGACATGGTCGTCGACCGCGAAGGAAACGCCTACATCGGCAATTACGGCTACGATCTGAGCAACCCTATCGCTGAGCCTCGTTTCACAGAAATCATCATGGTCAGGGCCAATGGCGAAGCGGGCGTTGTTGGGCACGGCATGGCCTTTCCCAACGGCTGTGTCATTACCGCGGACGATTCCACGCTCGTCGTCGCCGAATCCTCGGCGGCGCGGCTCACGGCCTTCACGATCACCCTGGAAGGATACCTGGTCGAGCGCCGCATCTGGGCCCAGTTTGACAATATGGGTCTCGTCAATGACCAGAACCGTGTGATCCCCGACGGCATCTGTCTCGACGCCGAGGAAGCGATCTGGATGGCTTCGCCGGGCGTGCCCGGCGGCGTGATGCGCGTGCGCCAGGGGGGCGAGATTACCGACCGCGTGGAAGTGGAGCACCAGGCCTTTGCCGTGATGCTCGGCGGACCCGAGCGCAAGACGCTGTTCATTTGTACGGCGGCCTTCGCGGAGGGGGAAGGGGTCAAGGGGCGCATCGAGACCGTGCAGGTGAACGTGCCCGGCGCGGGACTGCCCTAATCGTCAGGAGCAGTTTAGACCACGCTCCTGGGCTGGATCACCTGGATTGCGGCGCGTGCTGCAGAGCGAGGGTGAGGATGGGGAGGCGTTGGCGAGTCAGGCAGCCAGAGCTGCCTGTCAATTTCCGCGACACTCTCTATAATCTCGTGAGCATACGCGCAAACGTAAGCGCAGTAGATGGAAAAGGAGCAACATCATGGATCTCTTACTGTCACTCTTGGCCGTCGCCTTCGCCATATTGGTCGGCATCGGGTTTACTTTCTGGGGCTACCGTCTTTTCCTGGTCTTTCTGCCGGCTATCGGCTTTTTCGCCGGCTTCTGGGTGGGCGCAGAGGCAACCGCGCTCCTTCTTGGGGAGGGTTTTCTGGCGACGATAACGGGATGGGTGATCGGCTTTTTCCTCGGCCTGATCCTGGCTGTTTTCTCCTATGCCTTCTATCACTTCGGCGTGGCCGTTCTCGCCGGCGTCATGGGCGCGGCCATTGTGACCGGCATCCTGGCCCTGCTGGGCGTGGATGGCGGCGCGCTCGTCTTCGTCCTTGCGCTGGTCGCCGGTGCGCTCGTGGCTTTCCTGGCCCTGCGCTACAACTGGCAAAAACCCTTTGTTATCTTCTTGACGGTCGTTGCCGGCGCCAATGCCCTCATTTTCGGCCTGCTGCTGCTCCTTGGCCGCGTTTCAATGGACAGCAGCCAACGCGCGGGAGAAGCGATCTCGCCGGTCCTGCAGGATTCCTGGCTGTGGCTGATTGCCTGGATCGCGCTGGCCGGCGCCGGCATCTATTTCCAGCTGCGGCACAATAGGGTGTATGCGTTCAGCAAAGAGGATTATGTGCAGGGCTGGGGCTGATCGGCCCGATAGGGACACCTCCAAAGAGCCTTGGCTGCCGTGGCGCAGCCGCTTCCGCCGCCCTGCCGAGCGCCGCGCCCAATCATGACAAGGCAAACGGATTCCTGCTGCGGCGGCGCGCACCAGCGCCTATTTTGCGGTACAATAGTACGATATTGACAATGCGCTGGATTGGGGCGCCCCACCCAAGCCAACTTGGCCAGTTTGCCGGGCAAGGTCTGATTAGATAACGAGTTCATTAGATCCGCTTATGACGCCCAACTTAAGCAGTATGCTCCCTATCGCTGTCGATGTGCTCGTTTGGGCCATCGTCATTCATCTCGTCGCCGACTGGCTCTTGCAAACGGATTGGATGGCCTGCAACAAGACGAATTTAAGCCATCCGGCGGCCTATGCGCACAGCGGACTGCATGCAGTCGCGCTGCTGCTGATTTTCCCCTGGTGGTTGGCCCTGGGCGTGGGCGTGACACATTTGTTGATCGACACGCGCAAGCCTGTCACCTGGTGGATAGAAAAGGTAAAGCGAATGCCGCTCACGACACCCGTCTATACACACGTGGAGATCTGGCTGGACCAGATTTTTCACATCTTGATCCTGGTGCTGGCGGTTCTCTTGCTGACGAGTCTGCTGTTATGAACGAAAGCTTGCTGGCCTACATCCCCATGGATCGCCGCCGGGCGATGGCCCGCGGGGAAACGCTCCCGAACCGGACCAGCGGCTCCGCGCTGTTCGCCGATGTCTCCGGTTTTACGCCGCTGACGGAGGCGCTGGTCAATGAACTGGGGCCACAGCGCGGCGCCGAAGAGCTGACCGGCTTTCTGAACCAGGTCTACGACGCGCTGATCGATGAGCTGCACCGCTGGGGCGGCAGCGCCATTGCTTTCGCCGGGGACGCCGTGACCTGCTGGTTTGACGGGGACGACGGGCTGGGGGCGACGGCCGGCGCCCTGGCCATGCAGGAGGCGATGCAGGCCTTCTCCGCCGTACAAACGCCGGGCGGCAGCACAGTGGAACTGAGCATGAAGGCGGCCGTGGCCGTGGGGCCGGCGCGCCGTTTTTTGGTCGGCGATCCGCGAATCCGCGTCATCGACGCCGTGGCCGGGGCGACGATGGAGCGTTTGGCCGCTGCCGAACATGAGGCGAACCGCGGGGAGGTTGTTCTCGCGCCCTGCGCCCTGTCGGCGCTCGCCGGACAGGTGGCGATCGGCGAGATACGCGAGGCGGAGGACGGCCGTCGCTTCGGCGTCGTCGACTCCCTCTTGAGCGCGCCCCTGCCGCCGCAGCTAATGGAGCCGTCCGTAGATAAGCTGGATGAAGAAGAGGTGCGCACCTGGCTCCTGCCTTCCGTCTACCGGCGGCTGCGCCGCGGTCTGGGTGATTTTCTGGCCGAGATACGGCCGACCGTGGCCGTTTTCATGCGCTTCTCGGGCATCGACTATGACCAGGACGAGGCAGCCGGTGAGAAGCTGGACTTGATGATCCGCGCCGTGCAGGGCATTGTCGACGGCTACCAGGGCACGCTCATCGATCTCAATATCGGCGACAAAGGCAGCTATCTCTACGTCAATTTCGGGGCGCCCCTGGCCCATGAGAACAACGCCGCGCGCGCGGCGTCGGCCGCCCTGGAACTGCGCGATCTCCCCGAGCAGCTGCCATTCCTCGATCCCCTGCAAATTGGCATCAGCCGCGGGCGTATGCGCGCCGGCGCCTACGGCGGCGTGGCTCATCGAACCTATGGCGTTTTGGGCGATGCGGTCAATCTCTCTGCGCGTCTGATGATGGCCAGCGAACCCGGCACTGTTCTGGTGAGCATGAACGTGCAGGAAGAGATCGACGATCTCTTCGAGTGGGAGATTCTGGATCCCATCCGCGTCAAAGGCAAGAGCCAGCCGGTGGCCATTGCCGTTCTCAACGGCGTCCGGCCGCGCATCGGCATGCATCTGCCGGACAGCGGTGAATCTGAGCCGCTGGTCGGCCGCGATCATGAGGTAGAAGCAGCTGGCGGAAATGTTGGATCAGGCGCTGGCCGGCAAGGGACAGATCGCTAGCTTTAGTGGCGGAGGCGGGACTGGGCAAGTCGCGCATGGTGGCCAAGGCGCTGCAGATGGCCAAGGCGCGCGGTTTTACCGTCTTTGGCGGGGAAGCGGAGTCGCACGGTGTGAACAGCAGCTATCTTGTCTGGCATCCAATCTGGCGCGGCCTATTCGGCCTGGACCCGACCTGGAGCGCGGCCATGCAGACGCGTGTCCTTCAACCGCAAGATCAATGAGCTGGACGTGAACATGGCCCAGCGCGTGCCCATCCTCGGACCGGCCTTGCAGCTGACGATTGAGGATACCGCTGTCACGAGCGGTATTGACGCCAAGCTACGTAAGTCGTTGCTGGAATCGATGCTTGTCGCGGCCGCGGCGGCCGCGGCGAAGGCAAGCCCCCTTGGTTCCTGATCCTGGAGGATTGCCAGTGGCTCGATGCGCTCTCATTTGACCTATTGGAAGAGATCGCCGGCAAGTGTAGAAGTTTGCCCATCTTCATCATGCTTACGCTGCGCAGCAAGGCACGTCTGGACGAGTACGAACGGTGAGCAATCTAGCCTACTCCACGACAATGGAATTGTCACCCTTGGCGGAGGAGGATCTGGCGCTTTTGGCCCAGCTACCGCCTGGAGCACATCGCCGATGACGACAGGGATCCGCAAACGACGATAGCGCTGGCCCGGCGCATCGCGCGCCAGGCGGAAGGAAATCCATTCTATCTTGAGGAGCTGGTCAACTACATGGGCAGCGAAGCGGGCGCTGACGGGCCGGACAGGATGTCTCCGAGATGGCGCTGCCGACCAGTCTGCACAGCCTGGTGCTCAGCCGTCTGGATCAGCTGCCGGAGCGGCCGAAGACATTGCTGAAGGTGGCCAGCGTGGTCGGCCGTGTTTTCCACGCTTCCTGGCTGGAAGGCATCTATCCGGAACTGGGACCGGCGGCAGAGATACATGAGGACCTGCGACGAACTCGGCCAAATGAATTTCACTGTTTTTGATCCGGCGGAAGGGGAGGACACTTATTTCTTTCGCAACATGATCACGCGCAGCGTCATCTACGACAGCCTGCTGCACAAGATGCCGCACCGCGTTGCATGAGCGGACAGGACAGTTCCTGGAGAGACCTATAAGGCCGTCCAGGACCAATACCTTGATCTGCTGGCCTACCACTATGATCACGGCCTGAGCGAGGACAAGAAGCGCTACTATTTGCGCCGCGCCGGTGAATTTGCGCAGAAATCCTACGCCAATCAGGCGGCTATCGATTATTTCCGCAAGCGTACTGCCCCTGCTCGTCGCCGAAGAGCAGATCGATATCTTGCATCAAGACTGGGCGAGGTAGAGCGCTTGATCGGGCAGTGGGACGAGGCCAAAGAAATCTCTGCCAGAAGCGCTGGCGCTGGCCAAAGAGATCGACGACGCGACGGCCATGGGCTGGTGCCAGGTTTCCATCGGGCGAGCTGGAGCGCATGCAGGGCAACTACGCCGGAAGCGATGAGCCTGGTTGGAGCGGGCGCGCTTCGTCTTTGAACAGACTGAATGACAAGGTGGGCCTGGCCCAGGTCCTGCACTATACGGGCAACGGTCGCCGCCCAGCAAGGCGATCTGGACCTCGCAGAAGCACAATACGAGGAAAGCCTGGCACTGCGGCGCGAATTAGACGACCAGATTGGCATCACCAATTTACTCAATAATCTGGCCATCGTCTCCGAGTATCGTGGAGAATATGAAGAATCACGCAGCCGGCACGAAGAGGCGCTGGCAATACGGCGCGAATTGGGGGACAGACGCCTCATCGCCTTTTCCTTGTCCAGTCTGGGCCATATTCTGAAGCGTATCGGCAGTTTCAGCGCTGCCCGGTCGACATTGGAAGAGTCGGTCACGCTGCTTCGCGAGACAGGCGATCGCTACCAGCTGACGACAGCGCTCAACAACCTTGCCAATGTAGTGAGTGCTCAAGGTGGGTCCGCTGAAGCGCGTTCCATTTATGACGAGGCGCTCTCAATCATTCGCGAGCTGGGGGACGGCTGGGCAGCCGCCTACCTGCTGGAAGATGTGGCGCGCTTCATCAGTCTTACAGAACAGGCCAGGGATACCATTGTGCTGCTCAGCGCCGCCGGCGCGCTGCGGGAAACGATTGACGCCCCCCTACCCGCGGCCGAACAGGCTTCGCTCGATGCGCTGCAAAAAAAGATAAAGGTGGAGCTGGGCCCTGAATTCACAAAAGGGTGCGTGGAAATGGGGCAGGCCATGAGCATGGAGGAGGCGATAGCCTTTGCCAGGCAGACCATTTCCTAACCGCTGATACGCTGCGTGCAGAAGTAAGAAACCAACAGGCCTCTCGATCTAAAATCGAGAGGCCTGTTTTGCATTTTCAGGAGCGCCCTGGTTCAGGGCGCCCTTTTTAAGCTGGTGGCGCCGCCGACAGACGGCGTGCCCATTCTGATCTGGCGTGTATCTAGGGCGTGCCGCTGGTCGAATCGAAACGTTCGCCATTGTCCACGGCCGTTTCATTTGCACCCGGCACGCTGACGATAACCTCGTGTTCGCAGGCCTGCAGGCCGCTGTAGCTGGCCGTAAAGGTAATGTGATAGACACGCCCTTCACTGGCTTCTGCGAGTTCACGACGCAGCTTGACGCCCTTGGAATTGATTTCCGCGTCCGCCTGCGGACCAACCGGCTGGTTCTGGAAGACACCCGTGATCTCACGCTGCTGGGCTTGCCCAGGCCGAGGAGCTTCACGTCAATCATTTTGCCATCGGCCGGCTCAAGCACGGATCGAGACGGCCGTGCCTGGTAGCAGTAGGCGGCGCCTTCCTGCGGCGTATAGCCGCCGGCCAGACGTCCCTCTTCATCTCCATCCAGGAAGTAGCCCTGTATCTGTACGCTGGCGGCCGGGACGTCCTCCACGCTGCTGGCGAGGGCATTCACCTCCGCGCCCTTGGGGGTGAGGACGACATCATCGAAGTAGAAGCTCGTACCGTTCTTCTCGTAAGGGGCCAGCCAGAGGCGCAGCTGCGCGTCGTTGACGAGCACGTCGCCCAAAGCCGTGAACTCGACAACGAAGACCTGCCACTCCGTCGAGAGGTCGAGTTCGACGCCGTTGAGACCGTAGTTGCTGTATGGGGCGCTTTCCTGGTGCATGAACAGCTTCACGTCTTCGCCCCGCTTGAAGCGCGCCGCCAGCCTGAGTTCGTAGGTCTGGCCGCCCTGCAGGGAGATGCCGCTCTGATACAGCTGTCCATTGCGGCCTTTTTTCGTGATCTTTATCTCGGCATGCTTCGCACATTCATAAGAGTCGCCGTTCTTGATCTTCAGGTCGCCCTTGCCAGTCGTATAGAAGCCCCAGCCGGAACTCTCACTTTCGAAGCCGGAATTGGTTAACAAGTTAGCGGGACTGGTCTGCAGCGCCCAGGCGGCGGAACAAGCGACGTCCGCCGCCCCCGTCAAAGGTAAACGCGGCCGCCGCTGCGCTGAACTTCACGCCCTCGCTTTGGGCAGCGGCCTGTGCCGTGACGGCCGCCGGCGCCTCGCGCAGCACGTATCGAGTCAAAGTGATAAGTCATGCCTGACTGGTCGAACGGCGCCAGCCAAAAACGCAGGCGCGCATCCTCACCGACTCCGCCAAAATCATTGGTTGTGAACGTCGTTGAATAGGTCTGCCAATCCGTTCCCATATTGACCTGGAAGCCGGCCAAGCCATAATTGTCATAGTCCGCTCCATGCTTGTGTACGTAGACGCTGAGATCCCGCCCATTTGACGAATAGGCGGCGAAGCTCAATTCATACAAGGTATTGGGCTTCAGCGAAATCTCTTTCTGGTACAGCTGGAGATTGCTGCCCCCTTGGTCGATAGTCACTTCGGCGGAGGCGCTGCCCTCGTACGGATTAAGCGGGCTGGTCTCATAGGAGCCTTTTCCATTTGTGAAGAAGGACCAGGGGCCCTCGCCCGCTTCAAAGCAGTGATTCTGCAGCAGGTTGCCGGGAACAGCAGGACAGGCGCCAGGAGGAGGCGTCCCGTCCTCGACGGTAAGAGACACCGTCGAGGAGCTGCTGCTCTTTAAGACGCTGGTGCCCAGGAATGTCGCGATGGTGTAGTCGCCCGGCGGCACGGCCAGATTGCCCAGCCGCGCTTTGCCGGCGGGATTGGTAATGACCGCTTTTTCGATGGTAGACCCGCCGCCTGTGGGCGTCAAGACGAAGCGCACGCTCTTCTCCGCCAACGGATCGCCGCTGTTGTCGGTCAGCGTGGCCGTGAGGGGGATAGGATTGCCCTCGTCGATGACGAGCGCATTGGTGGTCACGTCCTCATCCAGGTCGAGCAGGTCGGCTGCTTATTCACTTTGAAGGGAATCGTGCCGCCTGATGTACTGGGCAAGGTACCAGAGGTGCCCAAGAACCAGGCCGACACCTCATAATCGCCAGGGGCAACGAGCAGCGGCAGATTCACGCTGACGACGCCGCTGCCGTTGGTCGTTCCCGGAAGTTGGATCGCGCCCAAGCCGAAGAAGACTGTTTGATTGGCCAGGCCGCTCGTGCCGTCTGCGCCAACCAGCTTGGCGCTGAATTCGGGCAGAGTCGGTCGTATTACCGCTGGAAGGACCGTTGAGGGCGAGAATCTCCGTGGCCTCCGGGTTGGTCTCGATGCCGGAAATGCTGTAAGCGTCCCAGGTTGTTGTTCAAGGTCACCAGCCCGACGCCGCTCACCGCCTGGACAACAAAGCGCAAATCTTCGGGATTGTTCACATTGGGCAGCGTCAGGCGCCAGATGCGCGAATCGCTCGCGTCCTGCACCAGTTTCTGCGATCTGCCAGGTGGCGGAAGCGCCGGCGGCTGTGGGGTCCGGCTCAAAGATGTAAGTGAACCAAAACCTCATGCATCCCTGCGCTGGGATCCACGGTGACCAGCGCGTCCACGTCAACCCCGCCGTTGTTGTTCAGTTCCGCTCTAATCTTGTTGATCGTCGGTGCGGCGGAAAGGCCGGGTTCGTTCACGCTGCTGCCCGTATTGAAGGTGCCCGTGAAGCTGCTGGTAGTAGAGGCGCAGATCCATATTGTCAAAGCGGCGCATGATCTGTCTGAAGCTCAGCGCACCTGTTGTCGATTTGTACTGCGCCGGCGTAATGGACAGCCCGGTGCTGGCCGTTCTCACGCGTCAGCTTGTCAAAGCGATTGATGCTCCACAGGCGCAGCGGGTCAAACACGCTGGAGAAAAAGTTCGGGTGCGGTGTTGATAAACTGGTTGCTACGACGGCAAAAGCTGAGCGGCTGCTTTCCCGAGAAATCGCGCACGTCGCCGCCGAGGAAGAGCACGCCGCGCAGGGTGGTATCATCAACGGCAGCAACACATCCACCCGGTCAAGCGGCAGTACCGGTTTGCCGGGAATGGTGAAGACCGCGCCGGCAGAGCCCAGCTCCAGATAGGAGGCGTCGATCAACTGGTTCGTATCGATGTCCGTCAGCTGTTTAATGACCTCCGTCGTCTGCTGCGGTCCGCTGTTGTAGGTGCGTGACAGGTCGAAATGCTGCAGCCCAAGCTGATCCGCGGATCGTCGGGATGAGCGATGAATCCACGAGCGAGCCGACCACGCTGCTGGTTGACGGCGCCAGGTTCAGACGCGGGCCAGGCATATTGATCGCCTGGTTGGGGATACCCCACAGGGTGACCTGGTGCAGTGTCTTCGTATCGAACGCGCCCCAATCAACCGTATCGTACAGATACTGCATCTTGGCTTTCATCAAGGCCTCGCCAAGGGGCACATTGGTGCTGGCGTTGCTGCGCAGCTGGCGCGCAATTTCGTAATAGAGCCTTTCACCGTAGTCAACAGCAATCGTTTCACCATACTGGTAGGCGGTGCCGGAGATAACCGAGGCCCCTTTCTCAGCGAATACCTGCACCCAATCCTGGTTCGGTTCGAAAGTAGCAGGAATGGCGTGTTCATTGACGATGTTGTAGGCCATGTGACAGCCGGGGACTCATCCACAAAGAACCAGAGATATCAACCGAGGAAGCGCCCAGTTCCGAAGCCACATAGAAGGTTTCAGAGCATCGGCCGCCAGCGCCGCGTTGGCGCTGAAATGACCGGAGACGAAGAACAAGTCGTTGCCATGGTTGTTGTTGGCTGGGAAGGATTCTTCGACGACGCCGGCCAGTGGCTGGCGTCCCATATATTGGGGTTGTAGACCAGGAGATCATCATTCACATTGAGACCCGTCGCCCCCGTCAGTACGTCGCGTACCGCTTCGCCGCCATCGGAGAGGAAGTCATAAGCGGTTAATGCCGCGTTTTGCGGCGCGATCACGGCGTGGCCACAAAAGCATCGATCAGGCTGATGACGTTTTGCGGCGTTTCGGCCAGGCGGCTGGACACCAGTCCCGGCACAAAGACAGTCTCATCCTCTTTGGCCAAGACGAGCTCGGCCACGTAGGGGTCCTGGCTCAGGTAGTAATTCTTACGCTGCACGGCGTCCGAGGAGGAAAAGGATCCACAGGGACAAAGTAGTTCTCCTCCTGGCCAAGTTCCGTTGTATCAGGCACGCGGTAAAAGGGAATGTCATTGTCGCTGCCTACGAAGATGACGTACTTCAAATTCGGGTTCTGGGCGCGATAGGCGTCGATGATCTCTTTGACGGCATCGGCCACCAAGTTCTTGGCATAGGGGCAGATATCGCTGCCGTCTTGACTGCGCGTTCGCGGCAGCCACACGGCCCTGGCCGTTAACGTCCTCTCACCACGCCGTTCACCTGTGGGTGAGCGGCCAGCGCCGCCAGCTTTTGCCGGAACTGGCTGCCGGCGGCAACGTCAGCGCCATATTTGGCGCCCATACGCGCGTAGTCTACGAGGATCAACGTTTCGTAACTGCCGCCCTGTACGGACGGTGAACCGGAACCAGGGGGTGAGATCCAGCGCGCCGCAGTCGCCGTCGATGATATCGAGGGAGGTGGTAAACGGCTGGTCGGGATCAAAGTCCGCCTGCCGGCCGGTTACGCGCACGACATAAGCCGGTGCTGTTCCAGCTGTTGAGCTGTATCTCCTCCGGCGAGGTGCCGCCGTTGGCGGAAACGGCCATCAAGCTCGCTGTTTGGGCGGCGGAGCAGGCGTTGCCGTTGAAGTTGGCCGGGTTGAAGTTCGCCGGGTTGAAGTTGGCCGGGTTGAAGTTGGCGGGGTTGAAGTTGGCCTGGGCGAAAATCGCCGCAGCGGCCACTTCACCGCTGTTCTGGAAACCGTTGAAGTTGGCCGGGTTGAAATTGGCCGGGTTAAAGTTGGCGGGGTTGAAGTTGGCCGGGTTGAAGTTAGCCGGGTTGAAATTCGCCGGGTTGAAGTTGGCGGGATTGAAGTTGGCCGGCGCGGTTTCGGCGCCGATGATGTCCAGGTCCACCTCGCCTAAACCGACCTGCTCCGCGTAAGCCTCCGCGATATCGCCATAGAGCGCGAGATCATAATTCTTGGAGAGGTTGAACAGCTTGAGCAAGATTTTGCTGTCGGGGTTGACGGGGAACTTGTACCAACGCGATTCGCCGGCGATACTGAGGAACTGGTTGATTTGGCCGCCAGACTGGATCAATTTCGCGCTGGGCCAGGTCGTGTTTCGTCGCTGGTGCGCACGCAGTTGGAATACTCGGAGGTGTTTGGCGTGCCAACCTGAGTGGCCGTGCTGTAGACACCAACGCCTTCGGCAAGCGCACCAACATTGACGGTGAAGAGGACATTGCCAATTCCGTCGGTCGTCACCGTATCCGGGGCAGCCGTCAGCAGCGTCTGCGCGGAATCGGAGCAGTCGGGACTGCTGTAGAACTGCAAGACGAAATCCGTCGCCGGCAGGGAATTCATCAGGCCGCTGATGTCGCCATTGGGCGCGGCCGTCAAGAGCACCGGGAAATTTTGCAGGTCATTGGGACCCTGATCGGGGTCACCGGGATCGTTGGGCGTGAACCCATCACAGCCCAAATCGATATCCTGATCGAAGTTGCCGCTGAAGCTGCTGCCGCTGAATTGGTTGCCGACGCCGTCACAAACGGAGGCGCCATCATTCTCGGCGATCAGGCCGGAGAAGACGGAGCCGCCGCCGTTGCCGCTGATCACATTGGCGGCAAAGATATTGTTGTTGCCGGGGCCGTCAAGGCCGATGAGGAGGCCGCTGCCGCCGAAGTTAGTGATGATCAGGCCGCGAATGACGCTGCCCGAGGCGGCCTGGGGCAGATTGAAGCCGCTGAAGGCGCCGCCCTGGCCGTTGAGGGTGATGAAGGGGGCGCTGCGATCGCTCGCGCCCACGGCATCTTGCAGCAGGCCGTCGATGATCACGGGATCGATGATGTCCGGCAGCGCGGAAGCGAGATTGATCGTCTGCGTGCCGCAGACGTCGTCGGTGATGTCAAAGAGAATGGTGTCCACGCCGACGGCAAAGTTGGCCAGGGCCAGGGCGTCGCGCAAGGAGCCGCCGCCGCTGTCACAGGTATTGGTCACTTCGATACGGCCGTCTTCCTCGACGGCGATCGACACCTGCGCCGCTGCGCTGGTGCCGCCGCTGCCGGTCACCGCGTAGGTGAAGGTGTCCGTGCCCACGAACTGCGCGGGCGGCGTGTAATCAAAGGAGCCGTCCGGGTTCAGGTTGAGCATGCCGGCCGGCTCATCGACAACGGCCGCGCTCATCGAGGCCGATCCGTTGGCGTTGTCATTATTCAAGACGCCAAACAAGCCGCTGCCGGGCACGGTGAGCACCGTGTCTTCTTCAACCGTGTAGTTGTCGGGAACGGCGTCCGGTATGCCGCCGCTCGATTCCTGGGGCTTCGAAGGCGCCGATATCACAGCCAGCGCCCTGCGGGCGGACGGTGCCGATCTGGTCACGGTCCGGACAAGACTTATCGTAGGCCGTATTGGCGGCCGGGCTGCCGGCGGGGGATCTCAAACAACGCGTCGCGACCGCCGAGCTGGACGGCCGAAAGCTGGGGATCGGCATTGATGCCGAAGGCCGCGGCGCTGCAGCCGGGAGCCTGCCACTGCAAGTTCGTGGCGGCGCGCGCGGCGATGCGGCCGCTGCACGAATCACCCACGATCATGGAGTTGATCACAGAGAGTTTGCCGCGTGCGCGGTGGATGCCGCTGCCCAGCGGCGCATCATTGCCGGTTATCGTAACGTGGGTCAATTCGCTTGTGCGCGTGCTGTAGAGCGCGCCGCCCACAAGGCTGGCGCGGTTGCCGGTCAGGGTCACATTCTCTAGTCCCAGCTCCCCCCGGCTGTAGATGGCGCCGCCAAATAAACTATCGCCGCCGCTGATCGTCAGGCCGCTGAGCTTCACCTTCTTATCAGTTCTGACTTCAAAAACGCGATCGTTGCCATAGGCAGCATGGATGACGGTGAGTCCGGCATCTTGGGCCACGATGTTCGTATGGCTGCGCAAGTCGAGGTCGCCGGCCGCGGCCCGGGACTCAGGCAAGGCTGAGGAGAGCGTCAATTCGTAGAGACCGGCGGGAAGCAGGATCTCATTCTGCCCTAAGCCGCGCGCGCATTCACCGGCCGCGGAGCCGGAGGATTGGTTCGTGTTGGCGGCGATAACCGCTTCGCGCAAGCTGCATAGGCCATCGGCGCCGTCAAGCACGTCAGCAAATGTGGAGACGACGATGGACGCGGGCAGCGTCGGCTGCCGGAGCGGCGGCGACGGGGGAAGGCCCGGAAAAGGCGCTAAGAATCAATGCCGCCAGCAGAATCAGGCCGGCTGCTTTCGTAATTTTCGGCAGAAATGAGGATTGCTCGACTTTCATTTTATCTTATCTCCAAACTATGTGGGCGCCGGACGCAGAGAACGGCCTATGGGCAAGACTTTTTTCTCGGTGAAGACCTTGATGATTCATTGACTTGTGAACGGACGGGCGACACGAATTAAGTTATTATCATCCTATCTTGATATCGTGTGATTTTACCTCATAATCCCCTTAACTGCATAGGGGCAAAATCGTCTCATGCGCACGCTGGACGCTGAGCGAGCAGGCATGTCCGGGCGCCCCGCCCCTATCCGGCGCAGCGGGCAGGAGTGGAGGACGTGCCGGCGCGCATAAAGTCCGCGGCCACGTTGTCCCCTTGATTCTCAGCGCCCACCCTGTGACAGCAGCGTGACACAGGGCGGGAAGGGAAACGCCTGCCGCGATTTGATAACAAGCTGTTAACAAACAGGCAGCGAAAACGGGATAGAATGAATGGGGATGAGACAGTATTCATGCCTGAACTGCCGCCAAGGCAGGCGGGCCAGCAGGAGTTAGCTTGTGCTTGATTTAACCAGACTTTTCGGCCGTGATAGGAACGCCTTCGTCGTCTCCGCCGGGGACTATGTGTTTCATGAGGGGGATTCCAGCACGGAGATGTACGTGGTCCTCGACGGCCAGATCGACATCGTCATCGGCGACAAGATCGTGGAAACGGTGGACCCGGGAGGCATGTTCGGCGAAATGGCGCTGGTCGGGCCGGCGCCGCGCAGCGGATCGGCCGTCGCCCGCTTTGAGGCCACCCTCGTGCCCGTGGACAACCGCCGCTTCCAATACTTGATCCAGCAGACGCCCTACTTCGCCATCCACGTGATCACGGTTCTCGCCGATCGCCTGCGGCGCATGTCGCCGTCGCCAACGCTGCCGCCTTTTGATGACGGTGAGGCAGAAGAGGACACGGCCGTCTAGCGACGGCCGTTTATTGGCGCTAGGCGAAGGGCGGCAGCACGCTGAACAAGAGGCGCAGGCCGCCGGCCAACAGGATAAGAGCCAACAGGCGGCGCAGGAGCCGCGGATCGAGGCGCCGGCTGCCCAGGCGCGCGCCCAGGTAGCCGCCTACCCCGGCGGCGAGCACCCAGATCCATAGACTTGCGGGCAGCTGGGGAACGGCCGTCAGCCGCCCACCCAGGGCGGCCAGCGAGTTGGCCAGCACGAAGGCGGCCGTGATGCCCAGGCTCTCCCGCGTGTCCGCCCAACCGGTGAGCAGCAGCACCGGGCCCAGGAACGTGCCCCCGCCTATACCCATCAACCCGGAGAGGAAACCGATAGACGCCCCAGCGGCGGCCAACAGCCCCAGGGGCACGGCGGCGCGCACCGGCGGCAGATCCTTGCCGGGCGTCGTGCTGCGCCACAGCCGCCATGCCGTATAAATGAGCACAAGCCCCACCAAGGGGCGATAGAGGACGCCCGGTAGTTCCAGGTAGCCGCCGAGGAAGGCAAAGGGAATGGAGGCCAGCACAACGGGCCAGAAGATGCGCGCCGAAAAATAGCCGGCGCGAATATACTGCCAGGAGGCGAGGGAAGCGACGAGGATATTCATGGAGAGGGCCACGGGGCGCATGATCTCCTGGGGGAGGCCGACGATGCCCATCACGGCCAGGTAGCCGGACCCGCCGCCAAGCCCGACGGAACTGTAGAGCAGGGCGATTAGAAAGAATAAGACGGCAAGCAGAACATTCATTGCAGTCAGTGGGCTGTATGTTTGCAGGCACCAGGTGCCCAGCTTGGCAGCCTATTCCATTAACCCGGCCTCAAGCAGCTTGTCGTGGGCGGTCGTAAAAAATGCGGCGGCATCAGGCGCAATCGTACCCGCCTCTACCAGTTCAGCCAGCATCTCCTGCTGCATCGCCTCCATACCCCCGCTGCGCTCCTCTGTCTCAACGGCCATCAATCTATCGAGTTCAGCATGTACCTTTACAAAGGCGTCAGCCTCGTCCTGGCTCAACACGCCTTGCCGCACACCCTCTGCAGCCATCTCTTGATGGCGTTGGGCTTCCAGAGCAGGATCAAACGTTTGGCCGCCGCGAGGGCCGCGGCCAGGCAGCCGGCGATCGGACCCAAGTGCGCGTATGAAATTAATGACATCCCAACGATCACTGTCTTCGAGCACGTCCTGCCAGCGCGGCATAGCGGACGAAAACGGATCGTGACTTCCCCCTTCGCTGATGCGCCAGAACAGGTAATCATCGCCCAGCATGCGGCTGCTGTGGGCGATAGGCGCCGGGGACGGGTCGAGATGCTGGCCGGCCAGGCCATCGCCCATGCCGCTTTCGCCGTGGCAGGAGACGCAGTATTGGTCATAAAGGTCCGCACCACGCAGCAGCGAGTCATCATCTGCGGGCACGAGATTAGCCAGCCCGGCATATTCTGCGGGAACTTGTGCGTGGTGTCGGGCCATCATGCCGCTCCCCGGGCCCATGCGGGGCTGCGGCTCGGACTGCTCCGCTGCCGCGTTCTCCCCGGCTGCTGACTCATCGGCGCCGGGGGACAGTTCGCGAGAAGTGGTGCATCCTACGGCAATCAGCACGGGCAAAAAAAAGATGGCAATCAGGACAGGTATCTTAGACAATGAGAATTCTCCACTAAGTTTATAAACAGTAACATGTGCAAGGCGCAGCACATTCGTGTGCTGTTCAATCAGGCAAAAACAGCCAGGTAACAGGAAAGCAGGAGTAAAAGAGTGAAGGAAACCCAGCCGCTCAAATGCGGCTGGCGGCTTTGATAGATCGCTCTGGCCGGCAGAAAAGAAAGGATGAAGGCAGCGGCCGCAATCAAGGCCGTGACTACCCCCCGCGAGAGATTCATGCCAGCGATGATGGCTCCTGTTTGGGCGGCGATAAAAACCAACATGCTGTTGGTGAACAAGAGACTGAGGGCAGCGACGATGAGATAGCGCGTATCGGCAGGAGACACACTGGCGTTGACGGGAAAGGCGAGGACCAGAATAACGAGCATGGAAAAGCCGAGCCAGGCGCCCGGCGCATAGACAAAAAAGGCGGAGGCGGCGCCCTCATCAAGCAGCCCGGCGCGAATCTGCATTACCGTTTCAAAGTAGCCGAGCTGGTAGGCGAAGGTTGTGGCCATGAGCAAGGCAAAGAGCAGACCCAGCACGCCGCGTAGGCGTGGGTCCATCAACCAACTCGGCGGCGGCCAGTTTCCTGCCGCCGGTTGGGGTACAAGTTTGCGGCTGAAATAGACGCCGGTGCAGAAGAGAATGTAGAAGAAGACCGCCAGCAGCGCATTCCAGCCTGAGGGCGTAATCAGGCGCAGGGATTGTGCCGGAAACCAGAAGATCAGAACAACCGCCGCTAATCCATCTGCTAGCAGCGGTAGGGCTACCATGAGTATTTTTTGCTGGCTTCCTACGCGGGCTGACTCCATTGGCCGAATTATATCCGAGTTTTCATGGGCACCAATCCGTTTGCCTCTTATCGATATCGTTGACCGGTGAGATTGGTCCTGGCTTAGCGGACGGGTGTTTTGTTGACCGGTAAATGCCCTATGCTATACTTTTCGGATTAGATTGATAGTGAAAGATGATGACTGGGAAGAGTAGGCTGCTGAAGCATCCCTAGAGAGCGCCTGTGGTTGCTGCAAAAGGCGCGATGTGCCGGCTCCGAATGTCACCCACGAGTCCTTCTGTCGAACGTGATTACCAGTAGGCAGAAGCGGGACGGCCCGTTACAGCCGCAATGAGCGCCGGTCCTTTGGGACCGGAATCAAGGTGGTACCGCGTGAGGCAAACTCTCCCGTCCTTGTCTGGATGTGAGGGTTTTTTTGATCTATGAGTGAAAAACGGCCGTTTTACGAGCGTCCCTTGAATTATCCGCCGCTATCGGCAGACGTCGTCGTGCACAAGGATATCGCCTACCTGGGCGCGGCGGACCCCATCGCCGGGATGGATATTTACCAGCCGGCGGGCGGCACGCCGGGCGGCGGGCGCGGGGCGGTGCTCTTCTTGCACGGCGGGCCGCTGCCCGCTGCAGGCGGTCCGCGGCACAGCGTGCCCTGGCCGAAGGCGTGGCAGGTCTTTCAGGATTATGGCAAGCTGGCGGCGGCCAACAGGCTGGCGGGGGTGGTGATCAACCACCGCTATATCGGCTACGAGGGGCTGGTGCAGGCGATCAGCGACGTGCAGACGGCCGTGCAGTTCCTGAGCGAGCGCGGCGCGGAGTACGGTATTGACGGGGGGCGGGTGGCGGTTTGGCTCTTCTCCGGGGCGGGCATGCTGCTCAACCCCTTCTTGGAGCTGGAGATCGCGGCCCTGACCGCCTTCTACCCGCTGCTCGACCTGACCCATGTTCCGCAGGCGGCCGAGGTCTTCACGGATGACGAGCTGATCGCTCTCTCCCCCCTGTCTAATATCGACAGGATGAAGGGGGCGCTGCCCATCTACGTGGTGCGCGCCGGGCGCGACCGGCCGGGCTTGAACAGAGCCCTGGACACGTTCGTCAAACAGGCGTTTTACCACAACTTGAGCCTGGAAGTGCGCAACCTGCCCGCCGCCGGTCATGGCTTTGATATGTTGGAAGAAAGCGCTGCCGGAGAAGGCGCGATCCGGCGCGGAGTTGAGTTTATGAAAGAAAACCTGCGCGGTCTGGGATCGGGTTGACCGCAGGCTCGTTTGCAGCAGACCGCGCAGATTCAGGTGAGGTAAAGTGAGGAGAATCTTATGAGTGAAATGCCAACCGCGTATGATTTCGCGGGGACGGAAGAGCGACTTTATGCGTGGTGGGAAGCGAACGGCTGGTTTAAGCCGGAAGCGCGGCCGGCTGATGCAGAGCCCTTCGTGATCTCGATCCCCCCGCCCAATATCACCGGTGAGCTGCATATGGGACACGTGATGTTCGTCGGCCTGGAAGATTTGATGATCCGCCGCGCGCGCATGCAGGGCAAAGCGGCGCTGTGGGTGCCCGGCGTCGACCACGCGGGCATCGCCACGCAGCTGCAGGTGGAGAAGATGCTGGTCAAGGAAGGCACATCGGGCGCCGAGATCGGCCGCGAGGCTTTCCTGGAACGTACCTGGGAATGGAAAGAAAAGTACGGCAGCTATATCACGGAGCAGCTGCGCCGGTTGGGCGCCTCCTGTGATTGGGACCGCGAACGCTTTACGCTGGACGAGGGGCTGTCGCGCGCCGTGCGCGAAGCGTTCCTGCGCATGTACCGCATGGGGCTGATTTACCAGGATGAGTACCTGGTCAACTGGTCGCCGGGGCTGCAAACGGCCGTTTCCGACCTGGAAGTGGAGTACAGCGAAGAGCAGGGTCTGATCTACTACTTCAAGTACCCGCTGAAAGAAGGCGGCTTCCTGGAAGTGGCCACCACGCGCCCGGAGACGATCTTGGGCGATACGGCCGTGGCCGTGCATCCCGACGATGAGCGCTACCAGGACGTCATCGGCAAGACGGCGCTGGTGCCCATCCTCAAGCGCGAGATCCCCGTCATCGCCGACGCGTACGTCTCCATGGAATTCGGCACCGGCGCCCTGAAAGTAACGCCCGGCCACGATCCCAACGACTTCGACATCGGCCAGCGCCACGAGCTGGGCGTCGTCAATATTCTCAATAAAGACGCCACCATGGCGGGGACGGCCGGGCCGTACGCGGGCATGGACCGCTTCGCGGCGCGCGAAAAGCTGTGGGCGGACATGGAAGCGGCGGGATTGACAATCAAAACGGAGCCGCATACGCTGAACGTGCCGCGCAGCCAGCGCGGCGGCGAAATCATCGAGCCGCTGGTCAGCCGCCAATGGTTCGTGCACGCCGAACCGATGGCGCAGATGGGGCTGGAGATGGTGCACAGCGGCCGCATCCGCATCGTGCCCGATCGCTTCGTGAAGGTTTGGGACAACTGGCTGGAGAATATCCGCCCCTGGTGCATCAGCCGCCAGCTGTGGTGGGGGCACCGCATCCCCGTCTGGTACTGCGCCGACTGCGACCACCAGACCGTGGCCGTGGTCGATCCCGACGTCTGCGAGGCGTGCGGCAGTACGCGCATTGAGCAGGATCCCGACGTGCTGGACACCTGGTTCAGCAGCGGCCTCTGGCCCTTCTCCACGCTGGGTTGGCCGGAACAAACGCCGGACCTGGATCGCTTCTACCCCACCGATGTGATGGAAACGGGCTACGACATCCTCTTTTTCTGGGTGGCGCGCATGGTCATGAGCGCCGCTCTCTTCACCAATGACATCCCCTTCCACACCGTCTACCTGCACGGCCTGGTGCGCGACGGCGACGGCAGCAAGATGAGCAAGACGGCGGGCAACGTGACCGATCCGCTGGACGTGATGGGCGAGTACGGCACCGATGCCCTGCGCTTCACCCTGCTCACCGGCGGCTCTCCGGGCAACGACCTCAACCTCTCCCTGGAACGGGTGGCCAGCAACCGCAACTTCGCCAACAAGATCTGGAACGCGACGCGCTTCGTCACGCGCAGCCTGGACAAGGCGACGGCGGCGGACAAGCCGGGGGAACTCGTGTACAGCGCGGCCGATAAGTGGATTCTCTCGCGGCTGAGCGAGACGATCGCCACGGCCGATCGCCTGCTGGACAGTTACCAGTTCGGTGAGGCGGGCCGCCAGATTTACGATTTTCTCTGGTGGGAGTTCGCCGACTGGTATCTGGAGCTGGCCAAGGTGCAGCTCGACCAGGGCGGCGAGCGCGCCTGGACCACCCTGACCGTGCTGCGCCAGGTCCTCGACGAGAGCCTGCGCCTGCTGCATCCCTATATCCCTTTCGTCACCGAAGAGACGTGGCAGCAGTTGAAGAGCGCCTTCATCGAGGCCGATCTGGGCATCGCGCCGCCGGAAGGGTGGAGCGAAGCGCTGATCATCGCCGACTGGCCGCAGGCGGGCGTGCGCTACGCGGAGGAAACGGCCGATTTCCAGCAGCTGCAAGAGCTGGTGCGCGGCATCCGCGCCGCGCGCGCGGACAACAGCGTCGAGCCGGCGCGGCGCATCGTGGCCACCCTGGCCGCGGGCGAGAAGACGCCCTTCTACGAGGCGCAGCGGGAGATCCTCGCTTTCCTGGCGCGCCTCGATGAGGCACAGCTGCAGATCGCGGAGACGGCCGCTGCGCCGCAGAACACGCTGACGATCACGCTCGGGGACGTTACCTGTTACCTGCCCCTGGCCGGGCTGGTAGACCTGGAACAAGAACGGGCGCGACTGCACAAAGAGCTGGCCTCCGTAACGGCGGAGATCGCCCGCGTCTCCAGCCTGCTGGCCGGCCCCTTCGCGGAAAAGGCGCCGCCGGCGGTGGTGCAGAAAGAGCGGGACAAGCTGGCGCGGTTAGAAGCGAGCCGTGAAGAGCTGGAAACCATCCTAAACCGCTGAATTGTTGCATAGTTGAACGGCTGAGCGGCGTATCAACGAAGGATCAAGAAGACGATGAGCATACATCCGACAAGTATCACAGCCGATCGCGGCGAGCGCGTGCTGATCATTACCTGGCAGGACGGCAAAGAGTGCCGCTATCCCTTCGCCGGGCTGCGCGCCGTCTGCCCCTGCGCCGAGTGCCAGGGCGGGCACGACAACATGGGCCGCCCGGCGGACAAGGCGCTGCTTTACTCCGCCGAGGACCCGGCGCTGAACATGGAAAGCTTGGAACAGGTAGGCAGCTATGCCCTGGGCATCGCCTGGAGCGACGGCCATTTCCAAGGGATTTATACCTGGCCCTATTTATATGAGGCTTGCCGGCCTGTCAGCGAGGCAGCAAACAGCTAATGCGCCGGACGGCGCCATGAGAGGCAAGAAAAATGGAAACGATACCGCAATCACATCGCGATCTGCTCAGCGGCCCCTATTATGCCATTTTTACGACGATGGCTCCGGACGGCATGCCCGAAAACACCATCGTCTGGTGCTCCTTGGACGGCGATATCGTGCTCGTGAACACGGCCGCGGGGCGGCGCAAGGACAGCAATGTGCGCCGGAACCCGAAGGTCGCCCTCTGCGTGCTCGATCCCGAGGATGCCTTCCGCTGGATCGATATCCGCGGGGAAGTGGAGGAAATCGTCGCCGATCCTGACTATGCAAACATCAGTTTGCACGCCAAGATATACAACGGCGTGGACAGCTACTATGGCGGGGTTCAGCCGGCGGAGATGGCGGGCACCGAGGAACGCATCATCTTGCGCATCCGGCCGCAGCGCGTGGTCACAACCCCTTGATCAGCGACGGCCTGCCGCCCCCGGGGCGCGGCAGGCGAGCCCCCATTGGGCGGCCGGGGATAGGGCGCGTTCGCCCACGTCTCCTCGCTTTTTAGAGGGGCAGCAAGGTCATCACGGCGGCGAAATGACAGGCGCTGCCGCCGAGGACGAAGAGATGCCAGACGGCGTGATTGTAGGGTATCTTTTCCAGGGCGTAGATGATCACGCCGATCGTGTAGACGATGCCGCCGGCAAAGAGCAGCGTGACGCCCAGCGGGGGCACATAGTCGACCATCTGCCGGTAGGCGATGACGCACATCCAACCCATCAAGACGTAGACAATCGTGGCCAAGACTTCATAACGGCCGGTAAAGAACATTTTCCAGACGACGCCGATCAGGGCCATGCCCCAGACGACGGCCAGTAGAGGCAGGCCGATCGTGCCGCGCAGGCTGATGATCAGGAAGGGCGTGTAGGTCCCGGCGATGAGCAAATAGACGGCGGCGTGATCGCAGCGGCGCAGGATGCGCTTGGCGCGCCGGTTCTGGACGGCGTGATAGAGAGTGGAGGCGAGATAGAGGGTGAGCAGGCTGGCGCCGAAGATCGCGAAGCCGGTGAGCACCCAGGGATCGCCATAGAGCACGGCGAGGAGGACCAGCGTGATCAGCCCGGCGGCGCTCAGAGCCACGCCGAAGCCGTGCGTGACGCTGTTGGCAATCTCCTCGCGCAGGGTGTAGAAAGGGTTTTGCCAGGAAGGTTTGTCGTGGAAGAGGCCCATGATCAATAAGATGATACGGCCGTATGTGGGTCGAGACAAGGGGCCGCTAAGCATCGGCTCAGGCTGGGGCCGGCGTCCCGGAAGCGTGGCTCGGGCCGCAGGCGTCGACAAACTTCGTGGCGCGCTGTCCGGCAGGCGACTGGGCAAGGGCGCGCCGCGACACGCGCCCCAACTCTACATGCGGTCCAGCAAATCACGGGCGACCTGCGCGTGACCGAGATGGCCGGCGGTGTGTTCCAGGCTGTGCAGCAGCGCGTAGGCGACGGTGACTGTCCGTCCTTGCAGCGGCGCACTGCGCGCCTGTTCCAGGTCCTCCAGCGTGAGCTTGGCCAGCACGTTGTGCGTGTGCGCCAGCGTGTGCTGCAAAAGAAGCTGCAGCTCCTCGGCCTCCCGGCCGCGGGTCTCAAACTCCTGTGCGCGCCGGCGGTTGGCGGGATCTTCGCCCGCCACTTCGCCGATCCAGTAGCGCTCCGAGGCGGCCGTGTGTGTGAGCAAGACGGCCAGGGAGTTCATTCCCACCCCGGGCTGCCAATCGAGGTCCGCGGTGGAAAGCCCGCCAACCGCCGCCTCTAGGTCGCTGTGTAGACCGGACAACAGCTCGTAGAACTCTTTGAAAAATGTTTCCATGATGATCTCCTTATTGATTCAAAATTCAGGGGGCCGTCCGCAATCCCCAATCACATCGTGCCGTCCAGGAGATGCTCGTAGGTCTGGCGGCGGCGGATGAGGCGGAATTGGTCGCCTTCGACAAGGATTTCGGCGGGGCGCAGACGGCCGTTGTAATTGCTGCTCATGGCGAAGCCGTAGGCGCCGGCGTCCATCACGGCCAGCAGGTCGCCCGCCTGCATGGGCGGCAGAAGGCGGTCGTGGGCCAGGAAGTCGCCCGATTCACAGACAGGGCCCACGACTTCGCGCGGGGCCACGACTTCGCGCGGGGCCACGATTCGCGCGGGGCCGGGGGGCGCCGGCGCGCGCCTGGGTGACGGGCCGCAGGTCGTGCTGGGCGCTGTACAAGGCGGGCCGCAGCAAATCGTTCATCCCCGCGTCAACGATGACAAAGGATTTGCCGCCCTGCTCCTTGGTGTAGAGCACGGAAGCCAGGAGGACGCCGGCGGGTCCCACCAGGGAACGGCCGGGCTCCATTGCCGGAATGTACCCCGCCTGGCGCAGGGTGCGGCTCATCTCCGCCGCCCAGGCGGCGATGGCGGGTGGCGCGTCCGCGGCGGCGTCCGCGCTGCCCGGGATCCCCAGACCGCCCCCGACGTCTAGATAACGCAGGGGGATGCCGCGCGTGGCCAGCTCATCGGCCAGGTCAATGAGAAAGGCGGCCAGGCGGCGGTGGGGGCGGATGTCGGCAATTTGCGAGCCGATGTGCGCGGAGAGACCGACGGGCTGCAGCCAGGGGTCTTGCGCCGCCTGTTGGTAGAGGGCGACGGCCGTTTCCCGCGGCACGCCGAACTTGTGCCCCAGGCGGCCGGTACTGTCGTAGGGGTGCGTCTGCGCGGCGATATCGGGGTTGACACGCAGGGAGATGCGCGCCCGCCGTCCCAGGCCGGCGGCGAGGCGCGCCACGAGGGCCAGCTCCTGCGCCGACTCAATATGCAGAGCGCCGATATCCGCCTCCAGGGCCATCGTTATTTCATCAGGGCGTTTGCCCACACCGGAATAGAAGATGCTGCGCGGTGCAAAACCGGCGTGCAGGGCCAGGAACAGTTCTCCGCCGCTGGTCACGTCCGCGCCCAAGCCCGCGCGCTGCATCAGGCGCAGCAGCTCCGGGCTGCTGTTCGCTTTGAGCGCGTAGGCGATCAGGGCATCCTCCCCGGCGTTGAGGCGGTAGGCGCGCGCGCGCGAAAGAATCGCCGCTTTGCTGTAAACGTAGAGGGGGGTGCCCGCCTCACGGGCGATCGCCGCCAGGGGGACCGCTTCACAGAAAAGCCGGCCGTGATGGTAGGTAAAGGGGTTGATGATGGCGATAGTTGAATCCTCGTGATCAGCGTCTCTAAGAAGCAGGGTGCCGGCTGAATCCGTCACGACGAACGAGGCTGGTTCGTTGTGAGCAGTTTATTGGGCGGCAAGCGGTTCTGTCTGCTGCGCCTGCGACCCGTCCGCGCTGCCGACCGACGCCTCCTCTTCCATCACGGCGATGGTGCGGGCGACGTTTTCGATGGCCACGCGCTGTTTGCGGTAGAGGTCTGATTCGCTCATAGCCAGGCGGCGGGCGACGTCGCGCACGCGTTTGCCCTGCACGAATTTCAGTTCCAAGATGTTATAGAGGATCCACTCGCCGGTCGTCATACTGCGCTGCCCTTCCGGCCGCTGCTGTTCAATCGCCTGGGCAAGCACGGCGCGCAGGGCGCTGGTGGGATTGTTGTCATGATCGGTCATTTCCGCCCGGACGATCTGCAAACCCAAGAGAGGGCTCTCCGTCAACTTGGGGCCGCCCCAATAATGGCTCAGCGCGTCACGCACGTTTCTATTGAACGCCGGATCAGCGATTACCTTTTGCGCCTGCTGATTTTCGCCGGTCAGACCAGGGAATGCGCCGTAAGCGGCGGCCTTGCTGCGCTGCTGCAGGGCCGTGATCTCCGGCAGCAGCCCCGCCACGGAGGCGAACACCTCCTGCTGCAAGATGCGGTCTTCCAGGGCGTGCTCCAGCTGGTCGCTGAGACTGTCCAGGATCTCCTGCTCCGCTTCCGACAGGTCAGGCGTGGCGGCGCGCGCGCGCATGCCGAAGATACCGAGCATCGTTTCTGTATGGCGGCTGTAGAGCGGCCGGATCCAGTAATCTTGCCAGAGTATCGAGATCGTCGACGCTGTCCAGCGCCTGATCTTCGTCGCCGGCGCCGTTGTTCCCGGTAATCTGGCGGATACCGTCCTCTTCGAGGATGCTGTCGGGCACGGTGAGCGGGCCGACGACCGCCTCCAGGCGGGGCCCCTCGTTTGTGAGCGCGGCCACGAAGGCGGTGGGCGTGCGCAGCGTCTCCACGGTGGCCGCCAGCACATTTTCAAGGAATTGGTGCAGCTCTTTGGTCGTCACCAGCCGTTCGCTGAGCGTTTGGATGCGCTTGACGTCGGGATCGTCATCGAGCTGGAAAAGGCTTTCCAACGGCCGTTTGTAGGCATGGATGGCCCATTCGACGAGCATCACCGTGGCCACGAGGGCGAAGCCAAGGGCCACTTCCGTGGGTAGGCCGAGGATAGGACTGTTGCGGCTGACCCCGATATAGACGAGCAGCACGATCGTGCCCGCCAGGGGCACGCGAGCCATGAACTTGTAGAGACGCACGCGCACCACACGGTCGGGCGATTGCGCACCGAAATAGGCCAGCTCAGAGGTGAGCACGCCGAACATGATGCCCACGAGCAGGTTCCCGGCGATCAAGAGCAGCCAGAGCCAGATGGGCACCTCCCTATCGGGGCTGCGTACGGCCATCATGTAGGGGAAGACGGCCAGGGGCGCCGCGAGAAAGGCGATGAGCGTATTCGTCATGCGCCGGCGCGAGGTGCGCGTCATGCAGCGTTCGCGCGCGCGCCAAACATTGTAGATGCCGCTGGCGGACACGATCCAGAAATAGAGGGCAAAGAGCCAGAAATAGGGGCCGGGCGCGAGGCGGATGCCCTGGGTCGTGGCCGCCGGCTGGCCGGCTACCAGGTCGGTGAAGAGGGCCAGAGCGGCGAAAAGAAGGCCGAGAAGGTAGGCGCCGGGCACGAGGTAGCGGCGCAGATTGGGCAGCTTGCCCGTGGAAGCGAGCAGCTCGCTGCTCAGGTGGAACTGGGCGGCGGGCACCAGGGCGATGCCGATCCAGCCGATGCGCAGCCAAAGCTCAGCAGAGTCGGGCACGACGATGCGGCTGACCAGCAGTTCACTCAGGTAGACGAGAACAACGAAGAGGATGAGCAGGATGAAGGCGCGCGTGACGGCGCTGCGGCGCAGGCGGTTGCTGTAGTAGAGGACAACGGCCGATCCGAAAATGACGATGATGGCCTGCAGAACGTCATTGATCAGGGCGAGGATGCCGGCTAGCTGCGTGCTGTTCATGGAGACGGTAGCGCCTCTCTCTGCTCTACTTCAGGCGCCGCTTAGGCGGGCGATGGGGATGGCGGCAGATCGAGCGCAGGCGGCTTCTTCCACTCCGCCCCTTCGCTTTCGCTGGGCGCACTCTTGCTGGGCGGCGGCGCCGGCTGCCCGTCGTCCGTCCGCGGCGACAGCTCTCTGCCTTCCAGCAAAGCGATAAATTCTTCCGCCTCCAAAGTTTCGATTTCGAGCAGCGTATTGGCTACCAGGTCGAGCTTTTCCCGGTTCTCGACCAAAAGAACCTGGGCAAGCTGGTACTGTTCATCGATGATGGCCCGTACCTGCGAATCGATCTGTTCAGCGACGGCATCGGAGTAATCGCGCTGTTCGGAGATCTCGCGGCCGAGGAAGACCATTTCCTGGCGCTCGCCATAGACACGCAGCCCCATCTCGTCGCTCATGCCGTACTGGGTGACCATCGAGCGCGCCATCTTCGTAATCTGCTGCAGATCGCTGCTGGCGCCGGTGGTGATCTCGCCAAAGACGATCTCCTCGGCGACACGGCCGCCCAGGGCGGTGGCGATGAGGGCCTTGAATTTGGAACGGCTCAAAAAGATAGCGTCATCTTCCAGGAACCAGGTCACGCCGCCAGCCATGCCGCGCGGAATGATCGTGATCTTGCGCAGGGTCTGCGCATGCGGCAGGAGGTGGCTGACCAGGGCGTGTCCCGCTTCATGGTAGGCGGTGATCTCTTTTTCTTCGTCGCTGAGGATGCGGCTCTTGCGTTCCGGGCCGAGCTGCACGCGTTCAATCGCTTCCTGAAAATCAGCCATGCCGATCGCCTTTCTGTCGCGGCGCGCGGCCAGCAGGGCCGCTTCATTGACCGTGTTCTCAATGTCCGCGCCGACGAAGCCGGGCGTCGCCTTGGCCAGGGTGTTCACGTCAACATTGGAGGCGATCGGCTTGCCGCGAATATGGACCTTGAAAATCGCCTCCCGCCCGCGAATGTCGGGGCGATCGATGACGACGCGGCGGTCGAAACGGCCGGGCCGCATCAGGGCCGGGTCGAGAATGTCGGGGCGGTTGGTGGCGGCGAGGATGATCACGTGGGTGTCGGTGTCAAAGCCGTCCATCTCCACCAGGATCTGGTTCAGCGTCTGCTCGCGTTCGTCATGAGATCCGCCCAAGCCGGCGCCGCGCTGGCGGCCGACGGCGTCGATTTCGTCGACGAAGATGATGCAGGGGCTGTTGCGCTTCGCCTGCTCAAACAGGTCGCGCACACGGCTGGCGCCGACGCCGACAAACATCTCTACGAATTCGGAACCGGCGATGGAGAAGAAGGGGACGCCCGCCTCGCCGGATACCGCTTTGGCCAGCAGCGTCTTGCCCGTGCCGGGCGAGCCGACCAGGAGCACGCCTTTGGGGATGCGCGCGCCGAAGGTCGACAAATTTTTCCGGCTCTTTGAGGAATTCGACGATCTCTTCCAGCTCTTCTTTCGCTTCATCCGCGCCGGCGACATCATCGAAAGTGACCGTCGGCCGGTCGCCGGTGAACATGCGCGCCTTGCTCTTGCCGAAGGACATCGCCTGGTTGTTGCTGCCCTGCGCCTGGCGAAAGATGAAGAAGAAGAAACCAAGCAGGATCAGGGCGGGCAGGAAGATGCCCAGAAGGCTGATCCAGTTGCCCCAGGCGCTGGGCTGCTCATAGGTGATGACGGGCTTGCCGTCCACATAGTCCGCTTGGGAAATGCCATAGGCGGTCAAGATCTCTTCCAAGGAGCTGACGCCGCTGGACTGCGCTTCCACCGTCGCCCGGCCGGAATCCTCGTAGGTGACGGTGACATCCCGGCCGTCGCTGGAGACCAGCAGCTCAGCCACTTCATTGTCTTTGATCTGCTGCGCCAGCTCACTGATAGGCAGCGTTTCCAGCACAGGCTGCGCGCTGTTCAAGTTCCAGACAACAGCGATAATGGCGATGGCGATCAGGGCATAAACGGCCAGACGTGTGAATCTTGATGTATCTCCCATCATAGGTTTTTCTCCCGTTTCGCGGGGAATAAACAGCAACTTTCCTAGGGCCAGTATAACAGAAAGCGTACGGCATAGCGAGTGCGCAGGGTGCCTCTCAGGATGCAAAAGGGGGCGAAAAACGGCCGTTTAAGGGCCCCCTTTCCCCTAATTGGCGTAGGCGATGTAGACGGCGTACCAGAGAGGAATGAGGCCCAGGAGAGCGATGAAGGCGAGCAGGCCGAGGCCGATGGCCATCCAATCCGCCGGCGCCGGCGAGATTAGGTCCGGCGGGCCGCTGAATTCGGTGGGCGCTGTCTCGTAGTCGCTGATGCCGCCGCCGGGAACGGGGAAGATCTGCGTCGGCTGCTCTGTAATCGGCGTAAATTCGGTGAGCAGAACCTCTTTCTTGACCGGCGCCACGGGGCCCGTGTCCGACCAGCCGCTCTGGCGGTAGCTGGTGAGGATGCGGCTCAACTGCCCGGCCGTGCGGTAGCGGCCGGCCGCCTCTTTGGCGAGCAGTTTGTTGACGATGAGGTCGAGCTGCTCGGGCACGGCCGGGTTCAATTCGCTGACATGCGGCGGCGTCTCTTGAATATGCTTCAGGGCCAGCGCCGCCTGTGAGGAAGCGTTAAAAGGGAGCTGCCCGGACAGGAGTTCAAACATCATCACGCCGATGGCGTAGACATCGGAGGCGGGCGACGGCTGTTCGCCGGCCGCCTGCTCGGGGGAGAAATAGGAGGGGGTGCCCCAAACACGGTCATCGTCAATATGCTGGCTCGCTTCGGAAACGGCGCGCGCGATGCCGAAATCAGCGACCTTAATGCGATCATCGTGGGTGACGAGCACATTTTGTGGTTTGACGTCGCAGTGCACGAGGCCGGCGCGGTGCGCGTAGCCGATGCCCTCGCTGATCTGGATGCTCAGATCGAGGGCGCGGTTGGTGGGCATCAGCTCACCCTCTTCGTTGTACTGGCGTACGAGATCTTTCAGCGTACGACCGTCGACGTATTCCATGACAATGTAGTGACGGCCGTTGTCCTCACCGATATCGTGCACGGTGACGATATTGGGATGCTGCAGCCCGGCGGCGGCGTATGCCTCCTGGCGGAAACGGCTGAGAAAATCGGGATCGCTGCTGAAGCTCTCGTGCAGCATCTTCACCGCCACCAGGCGGCCGAGGACGAGATCATGCGCCTTGTAGACCACGGCCATGCCGCCGCTGCCCGTGCGCTCCAGAAGTTTGTAACGGCCGTTAAGAACTGTGCCTTCGCCTACCATACGGGAATTGTAATATGAGAGCCCTACTTTAGTCCACCGATTGCGGGATCCAGCCTGGCCTTATCGGCGCAAACCAGGCCAGATATGCAGGAGGCCGGCAGCCACGCCCGTCCGCGCCGGGAAATCGCCTATCGGCCAATTTCGCCCGCGGCCCAAAGTACGGCGTAAACCTCCGCCTACTGCCTGCTCCAGAACCCAACCACTCCCTCGGCCAGCGGCGTCGTCCGGCCGTTGCGTGTGTCCACCAGCGTGATCTCGCTGCCGCGGCCCGCGCCCAGGGGCAGCACCAGGCGCGTGCTGTCCGGCGACCAGATCTGGTGGCTGAAGGCGTACTGGTCAAAATAGGGCAGGAACTGCGTCAGAAAGAGGGGCGAAAGGGCGGTGTCCACAAGCTGCAGGCCCTCACCGCTGCGCACGTCAATGACGTTCACCTGGAAGGTGTGCGGGCCAAACTGGGTCCTTTGCGGCCGCGCGTGATTCACGAACGCGCGGCTCAGACGCCGCCCTTTCTGCGCGCGCACCTCGATCGTGTCGCCCAATTCCTGCTGCTGGGGCACGCTGATCGTGGCGATCTTGCTGCCGTCCGGCGACCAAAAGAAGGCCAGCACCGTGTCCGGCGAGAGCAGGCGCACGTCGCCCGTTTCCGCGTCCATCAGCCGCAGCGGGCCCCAAGCGGAGAATTCATCATCGCCGCGGCCGCTGATGAAGGCCACTTCATCCCGCGTGGGGCTCCAGTTGAAGGCGATCGCGCCCGCGTGCCGCTGGCGCTGCGCGGCGCCGCGGTTGAGGTCGTCGAGCACGAGCCAGCTTGTTCCGCCCGCCTGGAATTGGGAGTAGGCCCAATAGCGCCCGCTCACGGAGAGGCCGGGCGCCTGAAAGGGACCCGGCGCGGGAACGCGGGGCGACTGCGGCCGTCCAAACTCATCGATCATATAGAGCTGCGAATCCTCATTTTCGCGGCTCTGGTGCAGCAGCAAACGCCGGCTGTCGGCCGTCCAGTTCCAATAGAGGGGGCTGCCGCCGGCGATCTGGCGGCTGCTTTCTTCTCCCAGCGCATCGACCACGTTCAAGCTGAGCCCGGTATTGATGTCATTGGCCAGGAAACCGATTTTCTGCGCGTCCGGCGCCCAGTAGAGGTAGATGGGCGTATCCCGCTGGCTGAAATAGATTTCCTCGCTCCGCGGCGTTTCTTCGTCCGTCAGGCGGTAGACGCCCCCGCCGTTCACGGCGCCGCCAATCACGGCGATCGCGCGGCCGTCGGGCGCCCAGGCGGGAAAGAGATAGGATTTCGCATCCGCCGTCAACTCGCGCCGCTCGCCGCCGTCCGGCTTCATCGTCTCCACCTGGCGGTTGTCATTGACAAAGACGATACGGTCGACCGGGTCGGCATCGGCCACGGCTTGGGGCACGAAGCGCGGGTCGGCGCCGGCGCCCGCGTCTTCACCAGCCAGCGGCAGACGGCCGCTCTCGCCCAGGCCCGCGTGCGCGGCGATCGCCGCGTTCACGCCGGCGATGCGCTCACTGCGCTGGTTCCAGAACCAGAAGAGGCTGAAGAGCGAAGAGCCGAGCAGGCTGAGCACAACAATGGCGGCGATGCCGCCGATCAGGCAGCCGTTCCAAAATGAACGCTTCCCGCCGCCTTCGCGCTCCTCGGGCGCCGCGCGCACGGCACGGCTGGCGACCGTCGTGCTGCTCCAGGCGGGCAGGAGCAGCCGCGGGCTCTCCTGTGCCTCATGATAGAGCGGGTTTGGCTGCGGTTCTGCGGGTGTCGCGGGATCGTTGTGTTGATTCATTCAGTTCGTCTTACCAGGCGCGGGACAACATTCCTCTCATTCTAGCATGGCGCTTTCTGCGCCTCCTTTCAAACTTAAACAATGCTCAGCCGCCGCCGCGCCCCGCGGATGGCTGAACAAGGTGGGCCGGCGATCTGCACCTGGCGATCATTGTGCTAAAATCAGCGGCTGTGGACAAAGAAACGAGGGAACCCACTGCCGGCGCAGAGGAGCCGCAGGACGGGGAGCCGGGCCTGAGCGGCTTCATCCGCGCCGCCGGCGTCATCCTGGCTATCTCCTATCCGGTGTTGGCCATCTCCACGGGCTTTCGCGCTCTCTACCAGCTCTTTTTCAAAGAGGGGGTCACCAACTATCTGGCGCCGCTCCTAACGGCCGTGGCCGCCCTGCTCTATCTGATTGCCACGGTCGGCTTTGCCGTTCAGGAGAAGTGGGCCTGGCGCGTCTCCGTGATCGCCCTCAGCCTGGAGATGCTGCTCGTGCTCGGCGTGGGCACCTTGAGCTTGATCTACCCCGACCTGATCGGCCGTACAGTCTGGCGCTATTACGGGATTGATTACGCCTTTTTCCCCCTCATCCAACCAGTCCTGGGCCTACTGTGGCTCTTCCACCCACAGACGCTGGCCGCCTATGGCATCCGGCCGGCGAAAACGGACTGAACCACGCCTGCCAGGGGATCAGAGGTCGCTTGTGAATGGAAAAGCCAGCGATCGTTCGGCGTGGATAAAGCGGCGCGTGCCAGTTTCTGAGCGCACCAACAGCGAATGCAGGTCCAGATAGCCCCCCTTTGACTGCACGCCGGATAGAATGGCGCTCTCCGTGATGCCTGTCGCCGAGAAGAAGATCTGGTCGCTCTGCACGAGATCATCCTGCGTGTAAATCTTTTTGGTGTCCAGCCCCGCAGCCACGATCGCTTCGTGTTCTCCTTTGCTTTGCGGCGCGAGGCGGGCCAGCATGGCGCCGCCCAACGCTTTTACGGCGCAGGCGGTGAGCACCGCCTGCGAAGCGCCGCCCACGCCCATCAAGAGATCGACGCTGCTGTCCACAAAGGCGGTGACCAGCGCCCCGGCCACGTCCCCTTCCTCGATCAGCAAAATACGTGCCCCGGTGGCCCGTATCTCTTCGATCAATTCCTGGTGCCGCGCCCGCGCCAGGACCATGACCGTCAAATCGCGCACTTCCTTCAACTTGACGCGCGCGATCAAGGCCAGCGTCCAGGCGGGCGGCGCGTCCATACATTCCGGCACCAGGGCCGCCGCCGCCTGGCGATCGACGACGATCTTGTCCATATACTGCGCTGGCAGCGGCGTCCACATCGTGCCCCGCGGGGCGATGCCCAGCACGGAAATGGCGCCCGGCCGTCCTTTGACGAGCAGGGAAGTGCCGTCGATGGGGTCGGCGGCGAGGTCTACGTCCAGCTCATCCGTGGTCGGGTCGCCGATGATGGCATTGCCGCAGAGGATCGCCTGCTCCGGCACGCGCTGCTCCTCGGCAATGGCGATATAGCCATTGATCCCCGCCGTGCACAAGGTGTCGTACATCGCCCGGTGGGCGGCCGTATGCGCCGCCCGGGCATTCCCGGAGCCGATCCAGCGGCTGGCGGCAAAGGCCGCATTTTCCGTGACGCGCACCAATTCCAAGCCGATATTGCGAAACTGGACCCTGGTTGTCATTTAGAATGCTCCTTCTTTTTCAGGAAACGCTTCCACCGCTTCCAGTAACTCGGCCGTATTCCCAGGCGGTCATGCCCCCGTCCAGAATGGTCAGATTCTCGTGCCCCAGCCGGTTCAGGGCGCCCGCAGCCAGTTGGCTGCGCCGGCTGGTGCGGCAGACGATCACGATCTCCTGATCCTTGGACAAACCGGGATCGCTATCCTTCAAGGAACTGAGGGGGATAGAGATCGCCTGCGGGATATGCCCCTGGCGATATTCACGCGGTTCGCGCACATCCACGATCACGGGTTGCTGCGCGGCCGTGCTTGCTATGCAGATCTTGCCAAAGCGCCTGCGCATCGATCCAGTGCAGTTCCTGCGGCGGGAGTTCCCGGCCGAGATCGATCTGGATCAGGTCGAGCCGTTTGGGTAGATTCTGACATTCCTTGAAGACGCGGAAGGGGCATTCGTAGATGCAGGCCGCGGGGTTGAGCTGGTGATAGAAGAGATCGCTGATCGCCTCATCATCGTCTAGAAAATTATCTTCGCCAAGGAACTGATCAAATTCCGTATCCTGCATGCGCTGGTGGACGCGGTAGCTGACGTGGACCATGAATACGTCACCGCCCCGTTCACGATAGTAGCGCACGACGTTCTCCAACATGTAGATGCCGCTGAAATCGCAGTTGTTGACATTGTGCATGCGCAGCAGGAGAAATTTCTGATCCGGGTGCTGGGCTGAATGGTCGAGGATGAAATCCTCAATGTAGTTCACGGCGCCAAAATAGAGATCGCCCAAGATCTCGATAATGCCCAACTGCGGGCACTCCGGCGCCTGCGGATCGTAGGTGAAATGCCGGAAAGACTCATCGGGGACGACGGCGTGCACGCGCGGCGTGCTGGTGTGCATGATGTAGCGGGCGAAGGAGAGGGCGATGCCGAGCAAGACGGCCGTTTCCAGATGCAGCAGCAGCGTGCCCAGGAAGGTGACGACCATGATCACGCATCGCCGCGGCCGCCGGCAAAATGCGCCTGATTTCATGCTGGTCAATCATGCGGTAGGCGGTGACGATGAGCACGCCTGCCAGGGCCGAACGGGGCAGGTAGGCGGCGTAGGGGCCCATGAACTGCATCGCCACCAGGACGAAGATGCTGGAGAAGATCACGGCCACCGGCGTTTCCGCGCCGGCGCGAAAATTGACCGCCGAGCGGGAGAATGAGCCGGCCACCGGGTAGCCGGAGAAGAAGCCGGCGAGCACATTGGCCATGCCCTGGCCCACAAACTCCTGGTTGCTGTCCAGCCGCTGCCGTGTCTGCGCGGCGATCGACTTGCTGATCGCCGACGATCTCTACCAGGCCGATGGCGCCGACGGCGATGACGCCCGCGGCGAGACTGCTGACCAGGTCCCAATCAAAGACGGGCATGGACACGGGCGGGAAGCCGCTGGGCAGCAGCCCAATCACGTCCACGCCCCTGTCCACAAGGTCCAGGGCATAGACCACCAGCGAGGCCAGAACCATGGCCAGCAGCGCCGCCGGTATCCGCGGGTTGATCTTGCGCGCCACGATCATGAAAACGATGGTGCCGATGCCGATCGCCGCCGTGGCCGGGTTCGCCTCGGTCACGTTGGTCGCCACGCCGCTGAGCAGATCGACGACGCTCTCCGCTTCGAACTCTAAGCCCAAGAGGGGCTTGATCTGGCGCACGGCAATCAGAACGGCCGCGCCCGTGGCAAAGCCGACGATCACCGAATGGGAGACAAAATTGACGAGCACGCCCAATCGCGCCAGCCCCAGGGCCAGCTGGAAAAGACCCACCAACAGGGCCAGCATACTGGCGGCCACGATATACTCGGGCGAACCGACAACGGCGACGCTGGCCAGGGAGGAGAAGACGAGCAGCGAAATGGCGTTGGTCGGGCCGGTATGCAGCTGGTCAGACGAGCCCCACAGCGCGCCGGCAAGGCCGCCAATCACCGCCGCATATAGCCCCATCTCCGGCGGCAGATCGGCGATGAGGGCGAAGGCGATCGCCTGGGGCAGCAAGATGACGGCGACCGTAATCCCGGCCATGAGATCGGGCCGGATGCTGCCCCTGTCATAGCCTCTGATCAGCCGCAGAGGGCGCGCCAGGTAATGGCCGGCCGGGACGATCGTGTTCTTGAACGAAATCTGTCGGGTCAGTTCTTCAGCAGCGGCGGTGGTCATTGTTCCATCTTCATCGGCGTCATTGGTAAGGAGTACGGCTCAAAGGACCTTACCCAAGTGTACGACTACGTATTTTGACCGTCAACCTCAATAAGGCGCCTCTTCCCCCGCCAGTTTTTTGAAAGGCCGCCGTGGCGGCCCGGCCGGCAGCTAGAGAACGGCGGGAGGAGCGATGTCCAACAATTTGTAGGGGTAAACGTTGATCACCTCCGTCGCGCCGGCCTGCGTGCGCCGTATTTCGTCGCGGCGGTAGAGGTGCACATGGCCATGAAGATGATAGCGCGGTTTGAAGACGCGCAGCAGCTGCAGGAAGACTTTGAAGCCGGTGTGCGGCAGATCGGGCCGGTCGTGGATCCCGAAAGGGGGGGAATGGGTGACGAGGATATCCAAATAACGGCCGTGTCGCTGCCGGTTCCACAACAATTGGGGGATCAGGCGCGCTATCTGCGTGCGCATCTCGGCTTCCGAGTACATGTGCGGGGCGCGCGGCCGGTAGCGCATCGACCCGCTCAGGCCGGCGATGAGCAGCCCACTGCGCGTCACCACCTGCCCGTGAATGTTCGTGCCCCCGCTCACGCCCGTCAGCTGCCGGTTGTCAGACGTGTACTGCGGCCCACCGTCATGGTTGCCCAGCACATAGACAAGGGGAACATCGAGGGCCGAGACGAGAAAATCGAGGTAGTAGTAGGGAAGGTCGCCGCAGCCGATCAACAGCTCGACACCGGCATACCGTTCACGTACCTTGCTGTTGTAAAGCCGATCAAGAACACGATCGCTGACGGCCAACACCTTCATGGCTGCGGCCATTCCCGCGATTGATTCTCCTCCAGCTTGGCTAGAATCGCCTGTTCCAGATCGATCCCGCTGACGCTGGCCAGCTGCAAGAGGTAGAGGGCCACATCGGCCAATTCAGCGGCCAAGGCCTCCTTATCGGACGCCTCTTCGCGCCATTGAAAATGTTCCAGCACTTCCGCAGCTTCAATGATCAGTGAGGCCGCCAGATTACGCGGCGACTGCGCTTTTGGAGAATCCTCATCATACCAGCCCTTGCCGGCCACAAAGGCGTGCATACGTTCCTCGAGTTCTTTAAGCTGCATACGGATAAACATAGGCCGCGCCATCGTAAAATGGCGCGGCCTGCAAACTACGCTGTTGGCGAAAGTCTAGAGTTTGGCGGCGACAAAGGCGGCCAGATCAGCCAAGCGGCTGGAGTAGCCCCATTCGTTGTCATACCAGGTAACGATCTTCACCATGTTGCCGCCCAAGACCATGGTCGAAAGGAGGTCCAGGGTGGAAGAAGCGCTGGAACCGATGAAATCGCTGGAAACCAGCGGCTCTTCGGTGTAGTCCAGGAACTCGCCCAGGGGGGTGTCCGCGTCGGCGGCGGCCTTCAAGGCCTCGTTGACTTCCTCGACGGTGACGTCCCTAGAGACGATGGCTGTGAGATCGACGACGGAGCCGGTGACCACGGGAACGCGGAAAGCCATGCCGTTGATCTTGCCGTCCAACTCGGGCAGCACCATGCCCACCGCTTTGGCGGCGCCTGTCGTCGTGGGGATGATGTTCGCCTGTGCGGTGCGCGCGCGGCGCAGGTCCTTGCCGGCCGTGTCCAGGGTTGCCTGGCCGACGGTGATGGCATGAATGGTCGTCATTAATGCTTGTTCGATGCCGAAGGCGTCGTTCAGCGCCTTGGCCGCCGGGGCGAGGCAGTTGGTGGTGCAGCTGGCGTTGGAAATGACGTGCTGTGTTTGCGGATCGTAATCCTGGGCATTGACGCCAAGGACGAAGGTGCCGTCCACGTTTTTGCCGGGCGCGGAAACGATGACTTTCTTGGCGCCCGCTTCCAGGTGTTTACCGGCGCTGTCGCGATCTTTGAAAATGCCCGTGCATTCCAAGACGATGTCCACGCCCAACTCGCCCCAAGGCAGGTTGGCGGGGTCGCGTTCCGCGTAGCTCTTCAGTTTTTCGCCGTCGATATAGATATCGCCATCTTTGACATCGACTTCACCGGGGAAACGGCCGTACGTAGAATCATACTTCAGCAGGTGGGCGTTCGTTTCTACGGGCACCAGATCGTTGATGGCTTCAACGTCGAGGACACCCTGGTAATCTTCATAGATCTTTTTGAAGACCTGCCGGCCAATGCGGCCGAAACCATTGATACCAATTTTAGTTGCCATTTAAAACTCTCCTTTGAGTTAATTATATTCAGGTAACCTTATCTATTATACGCCGGAATGCGCGGCGGATAATAGAGGAATGTCACCTTTTTAAGATGACATTCGACCCATTCTTATCTTTCCAGCAGGCTGATGATGCTCTGCGCTACTTTCTGGCTGTCGTGACGCCAAGGCTGTGCCTCGTCCACCAGGTCGGCCGTGATTAGGCGGCTGCCTGCCGGTTCGGCCAGCTGCACCTGGGCCGTGTTGCCCAGCTTTTCTTCCGGCAGCGAGAAATTGTCGTTGGCCAGGACGGCGTCGAATGTGAGCTGCGGCACATGCTGCGTGATGGCCTCGACATGGTCGGCGACGTCATAGCCGCTCGTCTCGCCCGCCTGCGTGGCCAGATTGGAGACGTAGACCAGCGGCGCCTTGGTGTGGTAGAGGGCCTGGGTGAGATCGGGCACGAGCAGGTTGGGCAGGATACTCGTGTACAGGCTGCCCGGACCCACGAGGATCATGTCCGCCTGGAAAATCGCTTTCAATGCCGGCGGGTAGGCGCGCACGTCCGTCGGTTCGAGATAGACGCGCTGGATGCGCCCGCGCTGCGCCGTGATCGCCGATTCGCCGCGGATCGTCTGCAGCTCCGGCTCGCCATCTTCCCCTTCGATATAGAGATCGGCCGCCAGCGTGACCTGTTCCAGCGTCGAAGGGATCACCTGCCCGCGCATCGCCAGCACGCGCTGAGCGGCCAACAACGCTTCGTCGAAGCTGCCCGTGATGCCCGTCAGCGCCGCCAGCAGCAGATTGCCGAAGGCGTGTCCTTGCAGCTCGCGCCCCTGTTCCTGCCCCTCTTCGAGGCGCGCACCGAAGCGGTACTGCAGGAGCTGGGTCATCAGCTCTTCATTTTGCGAGAGGGCGGCGATGTTGCCGCGAAAGTCGCCGGGCGGCAGGACGCCTAACTCGCGCCGCAAACGGCCGCTGCTGCCGCCGTCATCAGCCACGGTGACGATGGCCGTGATCAAGCCCGTGTACTCGCGCAGCCCGCGCAGCAGGGTGGGCATACCCGTGCCCCCGCCGATGGCGACGATGCGCGGGCCGGCGCCGCCGCCGGGTGGTTGTTGGTGTGGAGGAAGAATCGGTCGTGTCGACAAATGTGATCAGCCGGCAGGGAAGGGTTGGTCTGCGCCGCTGCGCGCGCTCTGTTTCCCCGCGCGCTTTCATTGTAACAGGTACGTATCCGCCCACCAATACCTCCTCAGGGAAGTGCCTGGTGAAATGGGCATTGCCAACGGGCTCGCTCGTAGGAACGGATTCATCGGGCACGGCGGGCCGCGGGGAAAAGGGCAGCTTAGCTGGGTGGCAGGGGGGTGGGGCCTGTGTTATGATCCGCGGTCGCCGGAACAAGGCGTTTCTTGTGCCTGCGAAACAAGGACGAACGGCCGCCAACGCTCGGGCCGGGTCGTTGGGACCGGTGAAAGAATGAACGACATCCCTGTGATTATCTTCTGCGGCGGAGAAGGCACACGCATGCGCGGCGGCACGCTGACGAAAAAAGAGCTGGTGGATATCGGCGGACGGCCGATTATCTGGCACGTCATGCGCATCTTTTCCGCCTACAACTACAACCGTTTCATCCTCCCCCTGGGCCATGAAGCGTCGCAGTTGAAACGCTACTTCCTCAACTATGAGGCGATGTCGTCTGATTTTACCGTGCGCATCGGCAAACGGCGCCGCCATGTCTCCTTCCTCGGCGACGCCGCCCACCCGGAGTGGGAAGTTTCCCTCGTCGACACCGGGTTGCATACGGACAAGGCGAGCCGCATCGCGCGCGTCGCCCCCTACATCAAGGCAGAGCGCTTCATACTTACCTATGGGGACGGCGTCAGCGATATCAACATCGATCGCTTGATGTCGTTTCACCTGGCGCACGGCCGTCTGGCCACCATCTCCGCCATCAAGCCGGAACGGTACCAGTACGGCACAATGGAAGCCAACGAAGGCGGCCTCGTCTCCAAGTACGAACAGTATCCCAGTCTGCCCTACTGGATCAACGGCGGCTTCATGATCTTCGAGCGGGAAGCGCTGCGCTACATGCAGGGTGACGCGGATCTCGCCCTGGAAACGGGCGTGCTGCAGGAGATGATCGCCGACGAACAGGTGATGATGTATCGCCATCACGGCTTCTGGCGTTCGATGGACACGCTCAAAGACGCCATCGATTTGCAGCAGCTGTGGGATGAGGGCGCTCCCTGGCGGGTGTGGGAGTAGGGGAGCAAAATCATTTGAGTAATACCTTTTGGCAAGATCGACGCGTATTTGTCACCGGCTGCAGCGGTTTCCTGGGTTCGTGGCTCGTGGAGGCCCTGGTGCGGCAGGGGGCCAGTGTCGTGGGGCTGGTGCGCGACCATGTGCCGCAGTCGATGCTCTTCAGCACGGGCATGGCGGACCAGATGCGTATCGTCAACGGGCAGTTGAGCGATCTCTCCTTTCTGGAGCGCGTCCTCGCCGAATATGAGATTGAAACCGTTTTCCATCTCGCGGCGCAGACGATCGTGGGCATCGCCAACCGCTCCCCACTCTCCACCTTTGAGACCAATATCCGCGGAACCTGGCACCTGCTGGAAGCGGCGCGCCGTTCCCCCGGCGTGCGCGGCATCGTCGTCGCCAGCAGTGAAAAGGCGTATGGACAGCCGCAGGCGCTGCCCTTTGTGGAGGATCATCCGCTGCACGGCCGCCATCCCTACGATGTCTCCAAGAGCTGCGTCGATCTCATTTCCCAAACGTACGCCGCCACCTACGACCTGCCCGTGACCGTCACCCGCTTTTCAAACCTCTATGGCGGCGGCGACCTGAATTGGAACCGCCTCATCCCGGGCACGGTGCGCAGCGTCCTGCGCGGCCAGCAGCCGCTCATCCGCTCCGACGGCACTTTCAAGCGGGATTATGTCTACGTTGAAGACGCCGTACGCGGCTATCTGACCCTCGCGGAAAAGACGGGCCAACTTGGGCTGTGCGGCGAAGCGTTCAATTTTGGGCTGGGCCGCCCCGTGTCGGCGCTGGAAGTTGTGCAGACGATCATCGCCGTTTCTGATTTCCCCGACTTGCAGCCCATCATCCTCGACGAGGTCGAGCACGAAATCCGCGACGAATACCTCAGCCCGCAGAAGGCGCGGGGCGAGCTGGGCTGGCAGCCGCGCGAAACATTGGCCAGCGGTCTGACGAAGACGATGGCCTGGTACCGGCGCTACCTCGAACGCTGAGCCGCTGCCCGGCCCGCCCCCCTTGGCGCGAGCGCCGGCAGGGGGCGCCGCTATTTGAGGAGAGTAACGCATGCGCATACTGGTAACGGGAGCTACGGGATTTATCGGCCGCGCGCTGGCCGCCCGCTTGGCCGCCGGCGCGGAGAACGATGTGGCCATTCTGGTGCGCCCCACTTACCGCGACCAGCCGCTGCCGCCCCCCTTGGGCAGCCTGCAAGATCGTCTGCTCGTCGTCTACGCCGACCTGCGCAATTATCGCGAGACGCAGCGCGCGCTGCACGCGGTGCGCCCAGAGCAGCTCTTTCACCTCGCGGCCGGGGGCGTGAGCGACCCATTCCTCGATGTTGACGCCGCCCTCGAACAAAATCTCAGCACCTTGCTCAACCTACTGCGCGCCGCCTATGAAGACGAGCTCACCCCCCCACCAGGCAAAGTCGTCGTCGTGCGCACGCCGGGCGAACTGAGCGCCATGAACCCCTACGCGGCCAGCAAGGCGGCCGCCTGGCAGTTCTGCGCCATGTACGCGCGCACGCGCGGCTGGCCGATCTTGGGCGCGATGCCTTTTCAAACGTATGGACCGGGCCAACACAGCCGGCACCTGATCAGCGGGGCCATGACGGCGGCGCTGGCCGGCAAGGATTTCGCGCTCACGGAAGGCCGGCAGGAAAAGGATTGGATCTATATCAGCGACGTCATCGACGGCCTGCTGGCTGTGCGCGACGCCGCGCTCCCGCCCGGCGCCACTGTTGAACTAGGTACCGGCGAACTGACCAGCGTGGCACAGGTCGTGCAGATGGTCTACGATCTCGCCGGCGGGACGGGACGCCCCCTGATCGGCGCGCTCCCCTCACGCGCGGGCGAAGTGCAGGCGCATGCCGCCGGCGCGGAGCGCACGCGGCAGCAGATCGACTGGCAGGCGGCCGTTTCCCTGGAGCAGGGCCTCGCCCGCTACTATGAGCAGTTGCGACGATAGACAGCGCAAGAAAAAGAAAGAAAAGAGAAACCGGGTTTTCAGGGACGAGGAAAGAACCCGGTTTTTTTTGAGAAGGAAGCTATGACCTATCCGGCCAACAATGCCCAATTACTCTCTGTCGCCCGTGAAGCGGCGCTGGAGGCGGGCGCCCTGGCGCGCCGCATGTTCAGCGAGCCGCTGGCGGTCAGCAGCAAAGGGCGGCGCGACATTGTCACCGACGCTGACCTGGCGGCGCAAAAGATCATCACCGACGCCATTCTGGAAGCCTTCCCCGAGCATGGCTTCATGCCCGAGGAAGCGAGCGCCGATCTGCCGGACAGCGGCCCCATCCTCTGGATCATTGACCCTATAGACGGCACCGTCAATTACAGCCGCGGCGTGCCCAGTTTCTGTGTGGCTATCGCCGCCGTGCGCAATGAGGCGCCGCTCGATATGGGCCATGTCCTCGCCGCCGTCGTCTACGATCCTATGCTCGACGAGCTGTTTACGGCCACGGCCGGCGGGCCGGCTCTGCTGGAAGAGAAGGGGCTGCACGGCCGTTTGCTGCGGACGAGCAGCGTCGCCAACCTGGAGAACGCGCTCGTCGGTATCGATTGGCCCCTGGCGGATGAAGCGCGCCAGGAGGCGTTGGCCTACGCCGGCCGCCTGGGACCGCAGATCAATGTCTTTCGCACGCTGGGATCGGCCGTCTTAACGATGGCCTGGGTCGCCGCCGGGCGGCTTGAAGGGTACATCAACTACCAGCTCAAACCGTGGGACGTCGCCGCCGCCGGACTTCTGGTGCGCCAGGCGGGCGGGACGATGAGTGATCTCGCCGGGCAGCCGCTGCGCCTGGACCCGTCCGGCATGTCCTGCCTGGCGGCCAACGCCCACCTGGCGCCCCATTTGCGCGCCCGTCCTTAGGCGCGGCCGGCGCTGTTCATCGACAAGGGGGCAGCAAATCGATTACAATTCAGCCGTCGCTGCGGGGAATGCGCGGCACGGCGTATGAGCCTCGATGCCGGCGCTGACTGCCCGCTCCCCGTGGCCAAGAAAAACGCGCGCTGCGCCCAGTTAGCAATAAGGAGAAAGAGCCATGCTGCTGTTCAAAAAAATCGTCGCCGCCATCTTGATGGCGCTGTCCGTGATCGCCGTTGTCGCCCTCATCGCCGGCCTCTTCGGCAGTTGGGTCGTCAGGGCCCGCCTGGAAACGGCGACCATTGAATTCCTGCTTGCCGGAGAGAACGCCATCAGAGCTTCGCAGGAAGTGATCGTGCGCGTCGACGGCATCCTGGAGACATCGACGGCCGTTGTCGACGAAGTCGATACGACGATCAGAGGCATCGGCACCAACATCCAAGAAAGCGACCCCGTCTTTGGCAGATTGCTCGATGCTGCCGGCATCGACCTGCGATCGCGGATCGAAAGCGCCGTCCAACAGTTCACGATGATTGAGGCCAATATCATCGCCGTCAATGAAGCGATTGATGCCTTTACGTCGATTCCCATGCTGGGCATGCAGAACCGCCTGCCGGATGTTACTCTGCTCAACCAGGTAGAAAACCAGATGGCCCGCCTGCGCGAGGACGTGACCTTGTTGGTGCGCGCGATTGAGTCTGGGCGCGCGGCGATCATCGACGGCAAGATCGGCTCCGTGACCGATATCACAGGCGGCCTGCGTGACAACTTGATCAGCACGAGAACGAGCCTCAATGACGCCGGCGCGCGCCTGACTGAGACGAGCGCGTCCATGGCCGCCCTGCGCGCCCGCATTCCCGGCCTCTACTTGACGATCACGATTCTTTTGAACCTGCTCTTTCTCTTGTCGATCATCGCTTTTGTCAGCCTCTTTCTCCATGCCTGGCAGGTTTTCAAGTGCCCGCAGGATGGCCTTGGCGCGCTGATGCCCAGGGAGTGTGCGCAGCCAGCGGCCGCTTGATGGGCAGTTTTGCCCAGGAAGCGCGCCGGGAATCTGTTTCATTTACTCTAGTGAATGGCCGCGGTTTGTGAAATAATGGGCCCGCATTCGGGCGGCGGGCTCGTTGTGCCGATTTGCGGGAGAATGTGAGCATGCGCTGGCCACCATACGACCATATCATTTTTGACTGTGATTCCACCCTCACCACGGTTGAGGGCATCGACATATTGGCAGAGTCGGCCGGCAAGAAATGGCGCGTGGAGGTGCTTACCCAGGCGGCGATGGAAGGCGATCGCGATCTCTCCGAGGTATACGAACAGCGGCTGCGCGCGGTGAGACCGACACACAGCCAGATCCGCGATATCCGCCGCGCCTACAAGCGCAATCCCGTTGAAGATGCCCAGGAGGTTATCGCCGCCTTGATGGCCTTGGGCAAGCAGGTCTATATCATCAGCGGCGGGCTGCTGGAGCCGGTGCGCGAATTCGGCATTTTTCTGGGCGTGCCCAAGGAGAACATCCGCGCCGTCAGCGTCGATTACAATGAGCTCTCCGGTCAATGGTGGGGGGACGGGGATCAACAGGTGCTCACCTACGAGGAAGGCGCCCTGACCGCCAGCGACGGCAAGGCGCAAATTGTGCACGAACTGCTCGACGGCCAGGAGGGCCGTTCGCTGCTCATCGGCGATGGCGCCAGCGATCTCCTGGCCGCGCGGGCCGTGGACCTCTTCGTCGGCTATGGCGGCGTGGTCAGCCGCCCGCGCGTGCGCGCAGAGGCGCCCGCCTTCATTCACAGCCGCAGCATGGCGCCGCTGCTGGCCTTGGCCGCCGGCCCGGCGGCGATCCGCCAGGTTATTGACACACCCATGAGGACCTGCAGCCGCAAGGCATGGGACTCATCAAGACAGGAGCAATAGGATTCAACGATGAACGACTCGAACGAAAATTCAAGCAAGCGGTCGCCGCAACACGTCAAGCTTTTTATTCCCGGCCCGACGGAGGTTCGTCCCGGAAATTCTCGACGCCCAAGCGCGCTGGATGATTGGACACCGCATGCCGGAATGCGCGGACCTGATTGGCAGCATCCAGCAGAAACTGCCGCGCGTCTTCTTCACCGAACAAACGGTGCTGATTACCGCCTCCTCGGGCACCGGCTTCTGGGAAGCGGCCGTGCGCAACACGATCAACAAGAAGGCGCTCAACTGTGTCAACGGCGCCTTCAGCGACCGCTTCCGCATGGTCACCGAGCTCAACGGCAAGGACAATGAGGTGCTCGAGGTGCCCTGGGGCCAGCCCATCCTGGCCGAACAGGTTGCCGAGCGTCTCGCCGGCGGCGGCTTCGACGCCGTCACCGTCGTGCACAACGAGACTAGCACCGGCGTGACCAGCCCCCTGCAGGAGATCGCCGCCGCGGTGCGCGGCGCGCCCAACGGGGAGGAAATCATGATCCTGGTGGACTCCGTCAGCGGCCTCTCCGGCGCGCGGCTGGAAATTGACGCCTGGGATCTGGACGTGGTCCTCGACCTCCAGCCAAAAAGCGTTTGCCCTGCCGCCCGGCCTCGCCTTCTGCGCCGTTTCCGAGCGCGCCATGGCAAGGCCAAGACCGTGCCCAACCGCGGCTACTACTTCGATTTCCTGGCCCTGGCTAAATCAATGGCCAAACCAGACGCCGGCAACGCCGGCCATCTCCCTGCTCTATGCCCTGGACGCGCAGCTGGACGGACATGCTGGCCGAGGGCATGGAGAACCGTTTCCAGCGCCACCTGGCGATGCGCGACCGCACCATTGACTGGGCCACGAGCCGCGACTTCTCGCTCTATGCGGCTCCCGGCTATGAGTCGCCGACGGTCACCTGCATCGACAACGATCGCGAGATGACATCGGCGCGCTGAACGCCTATCTGCGCGAGGCGGGGCATGATCATCTCCAATGGCTATGGCGCGCTCAAGGACAAGAACTTCCGCATCGCGCACATGGGCGATCTCAGCCGGCCGACATGGAAGTGCTGTTCGCCGCCATGGACGGCTACTTCGACGCCTGACCAAACCGAGAAGGCGCGCCGCGGTCGCAAGAACGATAAGGAGAGAGTGAGTGCGCGATTGCCGGTCGGGCAGCAGTATCCAATCCGCAATCCACTAACAAAAGGGGATCATATGTTTCGCATATTAGTCTCGGACAAATTGGGGCAGGCCGGACTGGACCGCCTGGATGCCGCCGAAGACGCCGACTACGACCTGAAAACCGGCCTAAGCAAAGAAGAACTGCTGGCCATCATTCCCGAATACGATGGCCTGATCATCCGCAGCGGCACCCAGGTCGACGCGACGTGCTGCGAGCGGGCCAGGAATTTGAAGGTGATCGGCCGCGCCGGCATGGGCGTGGACAACATCGACGTGCGCGCGGCCACGCTGGCCGGCGTCATCGTCATGAACACGCCCGGCGCCAACAGCGTGGCCACGGCCGAACAGACGATGGCCCTGATGCTGGCCGTCAGCCGCCACACGGCGCAGGCCCACGCTTCGCTGCAGCCAGGGGAGTGGAAACGCTCCTCCTATCGTGGGCACGGAATTGATGGGCAAGACGTTGGGCTCGTCGGCTTCGGCCGCATCGGGCGTCTCGTGGCCGCAGCGTGCCCTGGCCTTCGGCATGGACGTCATCGCCTACGATCCCTTTGTCTCCGAAGAGATCGCCGCGGAACTCAACGTGACCCTGGTCGATCTCGACGATCTGCTGGCTGAAGCGGACTACATCACCCTGCATACCGCCTTGAGCCGGAAACGGAAGAGAATGATCAAGCGAAGACGCTGGCGCAGATGAAGGATGGCGTCATTCTGATCAATGTCGCGCGCGGCAAGCTGATCAACGATCATGATCTCGCCGCCGCCTTGAAAGCGGCAAGGTGAATGCGGCGGGCATCGACGTCTACCGGCAGGAGCCGCCGCGGCCGGACAATCCCCTGCTCGCGCCCCCAATGTGCTGCACACGCCCCATCTCGGCGCCAGCTCGCGCGAGGCGCAGAAAGCGGTGGCCACGCAGATCGCCGACCAGGTGCTGGACGCGCTGCGCGGCGCCGACTTCGCGAACACGCTCAACATGCCCTTCCGCGTCGGCGCCGGCGGCTTTGCGGAGATACGGCCGTTCATGGCCCTCGCTGAAAAAATGGGCCGCCTGCAGGCCGCGCTGGCCGGCGGGCCGGTCAGCAACGTGGAAGTGGAAGTGCGGGGAGACACCGTCGCCGACATGGTGCGCGCCATCGCCGCCGGCATCTTGAAAGGGCTGGTTGAGGACAAAGTGGACTTTCCCACCAACTATATCAACGCCCCCGTGGTCGCCGACGAAAGCGGGATCAAGATCACGCAGGCCAAGGGCATTAACAGCCTCAATTACCCCAACCTGATCACCTGCCGCGTGGCCTGGGACGGGGGGTACGCGCACGTTGGGCGGCGTGCTCTTTGGCGGCAGCGAGCCGCGTATCGTGCAGGTCGACGCCTACCAGCTCGACGCGCGCCCGGAGGGCATCGTGCTCATCACCGGCAACCTCGACTTTCCCGGTGTGATCGGCCGTGTGGGCACCCTGCTCGCCCAGCATGAGGTCAATATCGCCGAATGGCGGCTGGGCCGCAACCAGCCCGGCGGCGAAGCGCTCTCCTTCATCAACCTGGACAGCGAACCGTCCGCGGAGGTGCTCGCCGAACTGGCGACAATCGAAGGGGTGACCGGGGTGAAACTGGCCGTCCTCTAATGACGGCACATAGGGAACTTGTGGAAGATGGAGAGACGGACGATTAAGCGCGCGGCGGTGAACCTGTTTGCTGCCGCCGCCCTGATTTTCTTCCTAGGCCTGACGCGCATCGCCGCCGGCCAGGCCGGCGGCGACCAGGCGACTGCGGCCGTTTCCGGCGTCAGCCTCGTTGACGCCTTCCCCGGTCTGCGCTTCAACCAAGCCTCCCTCGTAACCCACGCCGGCGATGATCGGCTTTTCGTGGGCGAGCTGCCGGGCACGATCTGGGATATCAAGGGGCGGGGGACGGGCGCATCGCGAACGCTCTTTCTGGACATCGCCGATCGCGTGCAGGACGGCTGCGAAATGGGGCTGCTCGGCCTCGCCTTCCATCCCCGCTACGCCGAAAACGGCTACTTTTATGTAAACTATATCGTCAATAGAGAGGGTGAGTATTACACGCGCATTTCCCGATTTCAGGCGACGGCCGATGCGGACCGCGCCGCCGCGGAGAGCGAGCGCGTGCTTATGGAGATCAAACAGCCGTACTGCAACCACAACGGCGGCGATCTCCATTTTGATCCCCAAGGGATGCTCGTAACCTCGCTCGGTGATGGGGGCAGCGGCGGCGATCCGCACGCAAACGGCCAGAACCCGCAAAGCTACTTGGGCAAGCTGCTGCGCATCGATGTCGACAAAGCGCAAGCGGGCAAGGACTATGCCATTCCCGCAGACAATCCCTTCTCAGGTCAGGCGGCACTGCCCGAGATTTGGATGCTTGGCCTGCGCAACGCTTGGCGCTTCAGCTTCGACCGCCTCACCGGCGATCTCTACATCGGCGACGTGGGCCAGAACAGGTGGGAAGAAGTCAACTACGTGCCCGCCGCTGAAGCCGGGGGGCAGAATTTTGAATGGAGTCTTAAAGAAGGTCTCGGCCCGTTCAAGCCTGACCAGCCTGCGGGACCCGGCGTCATGCGCGAGCCCGTGCATGTCTATGCTCACGAGAACGACGACCGCTGCTACTCTATCACAGGCGGCTACGTCTATCGTGGACGCCGGCAGAGCAGTCTCTATGGTCACTATGTCTATGCTGATTACTGCGGCGGCGAGATCTACACGTTGAACCGCGGCGGGGCGGGCTGGCAAAGCCGTCTATTGCTCAACAGCGGGCAGCGTATCGTCAGCTTTGGAGAAGACAGCGGCGGCGAGCTTTACGTCGTTGCCGGAGACGGCCGTATCTATCGCCTCGAAGCGCCGCTGAGAGACGAGCAAATCCTGCTGCCCCTGATCCTGAAAAAGCCCCCGAAATAGCAGATGCCGGCCCCGCAAAGCCGGCATTCTCCATCCGTATACGCCTGGAGGGGCTCGAACCCCCAACCCTCAGTTTCGAAGACTGATGCTCTATCCATTGAGCTACAGGCGCCCGGCAGAAGCAGCGCCAACGGCGGGTTGGCGCGCGCTTGACTGCCCTGAGAATAGTCTATCATTTCGCCGGGAAGTTTCAACCCCGCCCCCGGGACGGCCGCGCTTCTCACGGTCGCGGCGGCCGCGCCTCAGCCTGTGGGGGGAGGGGGCCGGCCTTTGCCGGCGGGCGGGATCTACGCGCCTGAATCTAGGCCGGCAGCGGCTCACAGATGAAGATGGGTATCTCTCTGCTTGTCCTCTGGCGATACTCGGCATAGGGCGCGTAATGTTGATCACAGATGGGCCAGAGAGCGGCTCTTTCCTCATCTGTGGCCAGGCGCGCGCGTCGTTGCAGCGTGCGGCCGCGATGGGTAACCGTGATCTCGGGGTTCTTGAGCAGGTTGTAATACCAGGCGGGGTTGCTGTGCGCGCCACCTTGCGAAGCGACAAGGAGGATATCTTCCTTGTAGGGGACATACATCAAGGGCACCGTGCGCATCTGGCCGCTCTTAGCCCCTTTCATGGTCACGAAGCAGACATCCTTGCCCTGCAGGGTGTTGAATCGCCTGCCGCCCGTCAGGCGATTGAGCCCCACGTGCAGCGCGGTCATGATCTTCAGGAACCAGCGCGGGCTTTGTGCGCCCGGCCCTACCGGCGTGGAAAGTTCGTTCTCATTCATGGAAACAGCCTCTCTGTCATTTGCAGAACATGGACTTGAATAGCGCCATCGGCGGACACAACTCTGCGCGGCGGCCGTTCCTTGGCAACAAAAAAGGGCCGCCACCATGGTGACGGCTCCTAGGGCGAGTGAAGAGATTCGAACTCTCGATCTTCTGGGCCACAACCAGACGTGTTAACCGCTACACTACACCCGCCATGAGCAAATTGAATGCTATCATATCTGGCGAGACGGGGGCAAAAAGCTTAAGGGAATGAGAATGAAGGATGCCCGGCATGGGACCCAGCCGTTGACCGGCGATCCGCGAAGCGATTTTCCAGGTTTTCCCGCTGCGATGGTTGGCGCGTGATCGGGGATTATTTCAACTTATGGCGCAGGATCCTCAGCCAGCCGCGGGCGCGGATGCCGGCGAGGACGAGGCCGGTGACGGGACGTGGGTATTTGTCGCTGTAGGATTTTTCGTAGAAAAGCTGCATGGCGCGCACGGATTCGCGGGCTACTTTGACGCGGGTCTCTTTCGGCGGCCGGGCGATGGCGGCCGATTCTTTGCGCAGGCCGGAGCTGGCGCCCTTGTAGTGCACCACTTCCACGTGCGGATAGTAGACGATTTCGTAGCCCGCTTCGTTGATGCGGTAGCAGAAGTCGATATCTTCCCCATAAAAGAAATAAGCCTCATCCCACCCGCCAAGCTCATCGTAGACGGAGCGCGGCATCATCATGAAGGAACCGGCGATGACGGGCACGGTGTGCGTCTGCGTGAAATCGGCGTAGGATTGAAAATAGCCGTTGAAGCGCGCGCTGCCGGGAAAGAGCTTGCCCAGCCCGCTGAAGTGACAGAGCGCGTTCCAGGGCGTGGGAAAACCGCGATGATTGTCGGGGTCGCGTTCCCCGTTGGGATAGACGAGGCGCACCGTGATCGCGCCTGCGGCGGCGTGGCTTTGCAGGTGGGCGAAGGGCTGGATGAGGGCCTGCGCGCTGAGGACAGTGTCGGAATTGAGGAAAAGCAGCGTACGGCCCTGCGCCGCAGCCGCGCCCACATTGTTCGCCGCCGAAAAACCGCGGTTCTCTTCGTTGGCCAGCAGCGTCACCTCTGGGAACTGGTCGCGCACCATCTGCGGGCTGCCGTCGGTGGAGGCATTGTCGACGACGATCGTTTGCAGCCCGCCCGCCGGGGGCACGGCCGCGGCCAGCGAGCGCAGGCACGCTTCCAGCAGGCCGCGCGTATTGTAGTTGACGATGATCACCGATAGGTCGGGCATGCGCCTGATTTTAGCAGGTCCTGGTGGGGCAGCTATGCGTTTTTAGTTTTCAGCGACGGCGGAGAGGGCGAGTCTTAGCGGTGGCCTAGCGGAACAGCGAATCGGCGCTGTTGTGGTATACTAAGCGGCGCTTGAGTGGATACTTGCACCGGCAGGGTCCGCTTTTTTGTGCAAACGAAGGAAGTAAGAAGCGAGTGGTCACACCGGCGCGGTGCTGGCCGCTTTTCACGTGTTGAAATCCTATGTCTAGCAATGGAAATCTGGCGGACAGCATCGCCGCGCGGCGCACATTCGCCATTATCTCCCACCCGGATGCGGGGAAAACGACGTTAACCGAAAAACTGCTGCTCTACGGCAATGCGATTCACCTTGCCGGGTCGGTGCGCGCGCGCCGCGATCAGCGCAGCGCCACCTCGGATTGGATGGAGATGGAGCAGGAGCGCGGCATCTCGATCACGTCGACGGTGCTGCAGTTTCCTTACAACGGGCACGTCGTCAACCTGCTGGACACGCCGGGCCACCAGGATTTTTCGGAAGACACCTACCGCACGCTGACGGCCGTGGACAGTGCGGTGATGATTCTCGATGCCGCCAGCGGTGTGGAGGCGCAGACGAGAAAGCTGTTCGATGTCTGCCGCCAGCGGGGCATCCCCATTTTCAGCATGATTAACAAGATGGACCGTCCGGCGCTTGATCCCCTGGCCCTGCTGGATGAGTTGGAGCAAATCCTGGGGATGCAGCCGGTGCCCATGAATTGGCCCATCGGTGACGGCCAGAACTTCATGGGCGTCTATGATCGCGTCACGCGTGAGGTGCATCTCTATGATCGCACGGCGCGCAACCAGACGATTTCGCCGGAGACGATTACCACGCTCGACGATCCGCGCATCCTGGCCAAACTGGGTGAGTTCGATTATGAAGAGCTGCGCACGAATATCGCCCTACTGGATGAGCTGGAACTGAATTTTGACCGGCAGGCATTTCTGGATGCGCAGCAGACGCCGGTCTATTTCGCCAGCGCGCTGACCAACTTTGGCGTGCAGCTTTTTCTGGATGATTTTGTGCGCTACGCGCCGCAGCCGGAAGCGTTCGCCAGCGATGCGGGGCAGATCGATCCTCTGGAGGAAGAGTTCTCCGGCTTCGTTTTCAAGATTCAGGCCAATATGAACCCCAAACACCGCGACAGCGTCGCCTTTCTGCGTGTTTGCAGCGGCCGTTTTGAACGCAATATGCCGGTGAACCATACGCGCACGGGGAAGACGATCCGCCTGCCCCGCCCTTACAAGTTTTTCGCCGAGGAGCGGGAAGTGATCGAGGATGCCTATCCGGGGGACATCATCGGCCTGCCCAACAAGCGCGACTTCCAGATCGGGGACACGATCAGCGCCGGACGGCCGTTCAGTTTCCAGGCTATCCCCCGCTTCACGCCGGAACATTTTGCACGCCTGATCAATGTGGACATCAGCAAACAGAAGCAGTTCCTGAAAGGGCTGCGCCAGCTGGAAACGGAAGGCGCGATGCAGGTGCTGCACGAGACGGAGGCGCAGCGGCGCGAGCCGATCGTGGCCGTGGTCGGCGTCCTGCAGTTTGAAGTGATGCAGGCGCGTCTGGAGAGCGAGTACAATGTGACGACGCGCCTGGACATCCTGCCGCACAGCGTCTGCCGCATCATTGAAGGGCCGGACGAGCTGATCAATGCCCTCCCCTGGCAGTACAGCATGATCCGCACCAAGGACCAGTTCGGCAATCTCGTGGCGCTGATGAACTCGGCCCACGACCTCAATTTTTACCAGGGCAAATACCCGGAATTGACCTTCCGCGAAATCCGGTGATAATCATGCCTGCCCGGTAAGCGCGCCGCTGCCGGCAAGATGTAATAACGACCGCTCCGTGCCTGCGGCCGGTTCTGAATCAGGTATGCAAAGCAACGTCCCCGAAAACCCGTCACCACAGTTCGCCCATCCGATCGAAGAAGAATTCGCGCGTATCCTTGATTACTACGGCATTGAATGGCTCTATGAGCCGCGCTCATTCCCCCTGAAGTGGGACGAGGAAGGCCATGTCAAGCAGGCGTTTGCGCCTGATTTCTACCTGCCGGGCCAGGACCTCTATGTCGAATTGACCACGCTGCGCCCGAAGCTGGTGACCAAAAAGAACCGCAAGATCCGGCGCATGCATGAGCTCTACCCGGAGATCAACGTCCAGCTTTGGAAGCGCAGCGATCTGCGGGACCTGATGCTGCGCTTCGGCATGGATGAACACGGCGAACAATATCCTGGGCAGCGACGCCCAAAAGTGACGGCCCGCGCATGAGCAGATTTCATCCTCCCGAGGCGTACGGCGACCTGAACGACAGCATCAGCCAGGTCCTATTCACGGCAGACGAGATCGAGGCGCGGGTGATGGAGATGGGCCGCGAAATATCGCGGGACTATGAGGGATCGCGGCCGCTGATGATCGGCGTCTTGAAAGGGGTGTTCCCGTTCATGGCCGACCTGATCCGCGCGATCACGGTGCCCCTGGAGGTGGACTTCATGGCCATCGCCAGCTACAGCAGCAGCGCGCGCGAACAGGGCGTCGTGCAGCTGCAAAAAGATCTGGACGAACCGATCGCGGGACGGCACGTTGTTTTCGTGGAGGACGTGATCGATACGGGGTTGACGCTGAGCTACCTTCTGCGCACGCTGCGCGCGCGCCGGCCGGCCACCCTGAAAGTCTGCACGCTCTTTGAGAAGCCGCAGCGGCGCCTGATCCACATTCCCATTCGCTACAAGGGCTTTGATTTGCCGGCCAAGTTCGTGGTCGGCTATGGCCTCGACTACCGCCAGCAGTTCCGCAACCTGCCCTACGTGGGCCTGCTCAAAGCGGAGGTTTTTGCTCCCGACTAAACGCGCGGCGGCTTTCCCAGAAAAGAAAAAAGAACAGCGGCGATCACTGTTCTATAACAGAAGAGGAGCCCCAAGTAACCTTGCAGCCCATCCTTCTCGCTTCCGGTTACCGCACTGCCCCCTGGCGTCAGTTAGAAGTATCGACACCGGCAGCACCTAAACCTTCCGTTCTCTCGCCACCTTCCCTTCTACGGCTTTGTTGCCCTGCCGCTATCGCTAACTTGCAGGACCCGCCATTTCCGGTTTCAGTTTTGAAAGCGTCTCCGTTTCCACCCGCCTCCAGCTTCCCGGAGCGCGCGGTTTTACATTGACCTTGTCGGACAGCCTTCCAATTTCTCGGGGCTTCCTCACCGCCGCGAAACCGGCTTGCGCCGCTCTCACTTTGGTACTTATCATAATAGCAAATGATCCGGGACGGATCAAGTAGTTTATGTCACCAAGACCTTAAAAGATTTTTGATTTGCCGCTGAGGCGACCCTGCGCGCGGCGAACGGCCCCGCCAGGTCCCGCCGCCGGGGACGCATCAGAGCGGGTAAATGCGCACTTTGCGGCGCTCCCCTTCCCCGGTGCTCTCCGTGCGCACCTGCGGATCCTCACGCAGGGCCATATGGATGATGCGCCGTTCGTTGGCAGGCATCGGTTCCAGGGTCACGGGACGGCCGCGGTCAACCGCTTTCTTGCCCATACGCTGCGCCATAAGTGACAGCGCCTGCTCGCGCTGCTCACGATAGCCGTCGACATCAAGGACAAAATAGGCGCGCTGGTGAATCTGGTGGCCCACCATCAGCCGGGCCATATGCTGCATGGCGTCCAAGACTTCCCCTCTGGCGCCGATCAGGGCTGCCAAATCATCGCCGTTGATGTTGACGACGGTCAGCTGGCGGCCGGTGATATCATCCGGCTCGGTCAGCGAAGTCGTGACCTGGGCGGTGACATCCATCTTCAGCAGCATACTCTCCACTACCTGGCGAGCGACGTCCGCCTCTTGCGCATCACTTTCCACCGGGCGGGCGGCAGCCTTCGGTGCTTTGGCGGGCTTCTGTCCCTTGGCCGGTTTCGCGACCACGGCGGGCGGCTTCTCAACCGCGGCGGCCGTTTGCGCAGGCGGGTCCACCGCCGGCCGCGCAGGCTGCTTGATCACCTGCGGAACGGTTTTCGGCGGTGGAGCGGGCACGGCTTCTTCCCGCTGGGGAGCGCTGCGCACGTGCAGCCGCACAACCGCCTCACGCCCACCCATACCGAAAAGGCCCTTGCGCCCTTCTTCGATCACTTCCACATCGACCCGCTCTTCGGAGAGACCCAATCTGGCCAACCCGGCAGCGATCGCTTCCTCAATGGTCGGCGCTGTTTCTTCAATTATCTGTGGTTTCTGTGCCATAGTTTCCCGTTCCAAAAAAACCTCGCAGGTTTCGCTACTATTTCTTCTTTGATCGACGCTTACGTTTTGATTTCGGTTTCGCGGCGGAAGCGCCCGTTGAGGCCACCTTGCCGCTGCTCGCTTGCGCGCTTGTTCCCGACGTCGCGGCAACGGCCGTGTCGGCGCTGCTGGGCGGCGGGTCAGACGCCTCAATGACGGTCGTTTTCTTCTTATTCTTCTTCGCTTCCTCCGCTTCTTTCTTCTCTTTTGCGGTCACCTGGCGCATGTAGTATCCCTGCGCGATGCCGATGAGATTGGAGAGGACGAAATAGATGGAGAGCCCTGATGGGAAGGAGAGGGAGAAGAAACCAAACATCAAGGGCATCGTCGTCTGCATCGAGCGCGACATCGCCTGCGCCGGGTCATTGCCCTCTTTCTTGTCACCCGTCTGCGCCGTCTGCGGCGTGAGCAGCTTCTGCTGCAGCCACATCGTGCCGAAAACGAGGATGGGCAAAATGTAGTAGGGATCCGGCTGGCCGAGGTTCAGCCAGAGGAAGAAATTACTGATGGGCAGGAGCGGCGTGAGATCGATGAAGGAGTAAGTGCGCTGCGTCAGCTCGAACATCGCCTGCGGCGTGGAACCCAGGGTGACGATGATCGCCCGGTAAAGGCCGAAGAGAATGGGCATCTGGATCAGCAGCGGCAAACAACCCATGAGGCTTTCCGTGGGATTGTACCCAATCTTCTGGAACTCCTCCTGCATGCGCTGCGGGTTGTCTTTGTACTTCTTCTGGATCGCCTGGATCTGCGGCTGCATCTCCTGCGTCTTCATCATGGAGCGCTGCTGGCGCAGGTTAAGGGGCAGAGTGACCAGACGCACCAGGATCGTAAATACGGCAATGGCCAACACGTAGTTGTTGAACAAGAGATCGTATAAGACCAACAGGGCGTTGATCATCGGATCAACAATAAAGGTATCAAACATAGGTTTCTTCTCGTCTTCTAACAGAGAGCGCGCCGGACGTTCATCGCCAACGCGGCCGGTTCAACGCACGACACGATTACTCTTCAGCCGGAGGGGCGATTGTCCACAAGGGCGCGCCGTTAAGGCGATCATAAGCGCTCAAAAGGGCCACTTCACTTTGCAGGGCGACGACTACCGCGTCATCCACGGCAACAGGGGCGGTGAATAAGGGCGCGGTGGTCACCTGCCGCCACAGCTCCGTGCCGTTGGCGGTATCAAATGCGGTCAGCGCGCCGGCCGGCACTTCGCTTTCTTCACCCTCGGAGGCGACGTAAACGATGCCGTCAACGACAAGGGGGTTGGTCTGCACCGCGCCGATCGCCTTCGCCCGCCATCGCGCGTCCCCGGTCAGGGCATCGACCGCGAAAAGAGTTGCCGTCGATGTCCGCGTAGTAGACGGCGCCGTCCGCATAGGCGGGCGCGCCCCAGACCCAGTTATCCGCCGGCGCCGACCAGACGATCGTGCCGTTGTCGATGTCTACGGCGTGCACCTGGCTGCCGAACTCACCGACAAAAGACGAGATCGTCGTTCAAAACAGGCCGCGAAGCGATCGCGCCTTCAAATTGCGTTTCCCAGAGCTCAACGCCGGTCTGCGCGTCCAGGGCGTGGAGGGAGCGGTCGAGCGAGGTGACGTAGAGCTTGCCGCCGCTGTAGGCGGGCTGGCCCCAAATGCTGTGCCCCGCTTCGAATTCCCAGATTTTTTCGCCGTTCGTGGCGTCCAGGGCCAGCATCAGGTTGTCGGCCGTGCCTACGTAGACCACGTCGCCGACCTGCAGAGGTGGGGCGACGATCTTGTCAAAGGCGACGGCGCTGGTGGTCCAGAGGTCCAGCGACTCGCCGGAATCAACATCCCCGCGAGCGTAGACGCTGACCGTCACCCTGGGGCTGAGTATGCCGCTGGAGGCGCCATAGTCGCCGAAGATGACGCGCTTTTCCTGGACAGAGGGCGCGGAATAGAACTGCAGGGCCTGGTTGACATCGTCATTGGCATTCGGGTAGCGCCAATTCAGCGTCTGTGTTTGCGCATCATAGACGGAAACGCCCGGGCCGTTGGCCAGATAGAGCTTGTCGCCGTCCGTGGAAAGGCCTGGCCAGTTGGTGCTGGCGACTTGGCTGCCGCAAGCGGTGAGCAGGAGGCCGGATAAGATAAGGAGTAGGAATAGCGGCCGCAGAAACGGCCGTTTAATTGCGGTCAATGAGTTCCTCCATCAGGGAACTGGATCGTAGCCACCCGGGTTAAGCGGGTTACAGCGGCCGATACGTTTGACGGCCAGCCAACCACCCTTGACAAAACCATGTTTCTCTATCGCTTCATACCCGTAGTGTGAACAACTGGGCGTGAACCGACAGCTGGGCGGCATCACCCTGGAAAAAGTAAGTTGGTAGATGCGTATAAGGCCCATTGCCATGTATTTGGGAATGCCGATAATGTACTGTGAAACGCGCTTCATGTGGGACCCCTTTGCGCCCGGGTCAGCCGGCGTCCGCTGCGGCGATCAGCCGCGCACGGGACAGAAGTTTTTGAACCGCCGCCCGCACTTCGGCAAAATCCGCCTGCGGCGTCCCTTCACGGGCGATGAAGAGACAATCCCATCCTGGTTCAATTGTCTCCAGCTGCGAACGGACCGCTTCACGCAGCAGTCGTTTGCCGCGATTGCGCGCCACGGCCGAACCAACACGACGGCTGGCCGAGAATGCGAAGCGCGCGGGCGGGATCGCGTCCAACTCAGCGCCTTCGGTCCCTGTGGATCGCGCCTGGGCGGGAACCACGAGCAAGACGGCCAGCGGGTGGCGCCACGCCTTCCCGGAACGCCTGACCCGCAAAACATCTTCGCGCCGTTTCAGGCGATGGCCTTTGGGCAGCATTGGCAGTCATCGTGGGGACCGCCTATTTGCCTCCCCCGTGACGTTTCACCGACCGATAAGCCGTCGCGGATGATCCATTCCAGTTGACGCGTTTGACATGATTGTTCATCTTCACGGCTAGAGCGTGACGCCCTTTGGCGCGGCGATTCTTGAGAACCTTGCGGCCCCCTTTCGTCTTCATTCTTTGGCGGAAACCATGGACGCGCAAGCGGCGCCGGATTTTGGGCTGATATGTTCGTTTTACCATCGCTAACTCTCCTAAAAAAACCAGGGCGTGCCGCCCTGGATAAATCGTCTTGTTCGCTGCGAACTCCGCGAGTCTGCGGAGATTGGCGTCACCTGTTTTCAATACGATAGGCGTGCATGACCACGGCACGCCCTCTAAGCGACGGAATAGTATACCCTACCGCCGGATTGCCGGTCAAATACGCCCCATGTTAAGGGAGTCTTTGCCGTAATCGCTCATCTCTGCTTAACGGATCGCGGGCATCACCGCCTGAGGCGCACGCTAAGCGCGCTCAATTTGTGCGCCCAGAGCCTGCAGCTTGCTGTCAATCAACTCATAGCCGCGATCGATCTGCTGGATATTGTGAATCACCGATGTGCCCTCGGCGCAAAGGGCGGCGAGGACAAGGGCCATGCCGGCGCGTATGTCGGGGCTGGGCACGCCTTGGGGACTGGCGTATAAGCGGCTCGCCCCCTGCACGAGCACACGATGGGGATCACAGAGAACGATGCGCGCGCCCATGAATACCAGGTTGTCGACGAAGAAGAAGCGGCTCTCGTACATCCAATCATGCAGCAGAATTGAGCCGCTGGACTGCGTGGCCAGGACGACGAGGATGCTCATCAGGTCGGGGGGAAAGCCGGGCCAGGGCATGGGCTTCACCTGCATCACGCGCCCGCCCACGGCGGAGCGGATGCAGAGCGGTTGTCCGGCGGGAACGACGATATCTTCACCGTCATCTAGCCAGTGGACGCCAAGTTTCTCATAGACGATGCGCACCATGCCTAGATTTTGCGGATCGGCATTCTTGATGCGCACTTCGCCGCCGGTGACGGCCGTGGCGCCGATGAAGCTGCCCACTTCCATGAAGTCGGCCCCGATGCGAAATTCACCGCCGGAAAGCCGTTCCACGCCGTTGATTTGCAGGCGGTTGGTGCCCACGCCGCTAATCTGGGCCCCCAGATCATTGAGGAAATTGCAGAGGTCGCGCACATGGGGTTCGGAAGCGGCATTGTCGATGATCGTCTCCCCCTTGGCCAGGACGGCGGCCATGATCGCGTTCTCGGTCGCCGTCACGCTCGCCTCGGCAAGGAGAAGGTAGCCGGCCCCTTGGAGAGCCTGCACGCTCATTTCGAACTTGCCCGCCTCGCCGGTGTTGATGGTCACGCCCAGGGACTGCAGGGCCTGCACGTGGGTGTCCAAAGGGCGTCCGCCGATCACATCGCCGCCCGGCAGGGGCAAGGTAACTCTGCCCATGCGCGCCAGCATCGGGCCGGCGAAAACGATGGAAGCGCGCGTCCTCCCGGCCAGGAGGGGGTCCAGTTCCGTCTTGTCAACGTGATAGGCATGAATACGAAAACTGCCCTGCCCCAGCGGGGTGATGTCAACGCCCAGGTCCTGCAAGATCAGGATGGTGTTGCGCACATCCTGTATGTCGGGAATGTTGTGCAAGATAACGGGTTCATCGGTGAGCAAACAGGCGGGCAGCAGCTTCAAGGCCGCGTTCTTATTGCCGCTTGCTGTCACCGTTCCGCTCAGGGGCACGCCCCCCGTGATCACAAACTTGTCCATCGGCACCTCCTACTGTCTGGATTTTAGCCAGCCGCCCATTTCCGGGCAACTGCGCGCGCTTCTTTCCCTCACTCCCGCAGGAGGGCGCGCAGCTGCGGTTCCAGGATGCTTAGGGCGCGGCCGCGATGGCTGAGGGCATGCTTTTCCCGCGGCGAGAGTTGGGCCATGGTGCACCCCTGCTGCGGTAGATAGAAGACGGGATCATAGCCGAAACCCCCTGTGCCGGCGGGCTCGAGGGCGATACGGCCCTCTACCGTGCCCTGCGCCGTGGCCAGGATACGGCCGGCGGCGGCGGCCACGGCGATCACACAGACGAAACGGGCCGCCCGCTCGTCGGGCGGGACAGCGGCCAAATTGGCCAGCAGCAGCTGGTAGCGCTCACGGCTGCTCAACTGCGGCCCCCCGTAGCGCGCCGTCTTCACGCCGGGCGCGCCGTCCAGGGCGGCCACTTCCAGGCCGGAGTCATCGGCCAGTGTGAGCAGGCCGCTCTGCCGCGCATAGGCGCTCGCCTTCAGCCGCGCATTTTCCAGGAAGGTCGTTCCTGTTTCCTCGACGTCCGCGGTCACGCCGATGTCGTCCAGCGTGCGCCAGGCGATGTCCAGATCGGACAACATCTCCCGATACTCTTCAACTTTGCCAAGATTGTGGGTGGCGACAAGCAGTGTTTCAGCCATCTTCTCTCCTGCGCCAGGGCCGCGCGGCGCTCGCCGCCGCCGGCCCTGTCTCGTTAGATTGGAAAATCGTCAGCCGGCAAGCCGGCCGATCTCCTTTATGCTATACTGAACGCGATAACTTTTACAAGAAGGACGGGTAAAACATGAGTAAAACACGTCCATCGCGACTGCGTTTTAATTTCGGTTTCCTCCTGGAAGCGCCAAACGGCACCTCGCGCGAAGTTGAACTAGATTATCCCTCGATTCAAGTATCCGTTGACATGGTTTTGGAACCGCTGAGCGGCTCCTTTTTGGCCACGCGCATCTCGGAAGGGATTTACCTAAGCGGCCGTTTGCAGAGCCGCCTTGTGCAGCCCTGCGTGCGCTGCCTTGAAGACGCGAATGTGCCGCTTATCCTGGAAATTGATGAATTGTTCTACTATCCGCCAGCATCAGCGCCGCCGGAAATGTACGTCGTCGGTGAAAATGGATTTATCGATCTCGCGCCGTTGGTGCGCGAACTGGCCCTGCTGGACACGCCGATCCAGCCCTTGTGCCGCCCCGACTGCCTGGGGCTGTGCATGACGTGCGGGCAAAACCTGAATGAAGAGGACTGCGGTTGTGAGGAAGAAGAAGTCGACCCGCGCATGGCAGCGCTGCGCGGCCTGCTGAACCAGCAGGAAGAGTGAGCGGCAGCAGGAAGTAACTATGTTTTACGATAGAGCCAAAATATACGTGCGCAGCGGCAGCGGCGGCGACGGCATGATCAGTTTTCGCCGCGAGAAACACGTGCCCCTGGGCGGCCCCAACGGCGGCGACGGCGGCCATGGCGGCGACGTCTTTGTCGTCACCAACAGCAATCTAAACAGCCTGGTGCAGTATCATCGCAACAACCATTACCGCGCCGGGGATGCAGTGCACGGCAATACGAAGCGCAAGACGGGCGCCGGCGGCGACTCCCTCTATCTGGAAGTGCCGGTGGGCACAATCGTGCGCAATGCACAGACGGGGGACCTGCTGGCCGATCTGACGCAGGCGGAGCAGGAGGCGCTCATTTTGCGCGGTGGGCGCGGCGGGCGGGGCAATGCGCGCTTCGCTTCCAGCGTCAACCAGGCGCCGCGCATCGCCGAACGGGGCGAGCCCGGCGAAGAGCTGTGGCTCACGCTGGAGCTCAAACTTGTCGCCGATGTGGGCATTGTGGGCGTGCCCAACGCGGGCAAGTCCACGCTCCTCTCCGCGGTCAGCGCCGCCAAGCCGAAAATCGCGGACTATGCCTTCACCACCCTGCAGCCCCATCTGGGCGTGGTCGCCGTCGACGCGTACGAGACGATGGTCATGACCGATGTTCCCGGTCTGATCGAGGGCGCCGCGGAGGGCATCGGCCTCGGCCATGACTTCCTGCGTCACGTGGAAAGAACGCGCGTGTTGATCCATCTGATCGACGGCGCGGCCAGCGATCCCCTGCTGGATTGGGCGATGATCAACCAGGAACTGGCGATGTACGACGCCACCCTGGAAAAGAAACCGCAGCTGGTCGTCCTCAACAAGATCGATCTGCCTGATGGGGAGGCGTGGGAGCCGATCATTGCTGAAAAAATGGCAGAAATAGGGATGCCTTATTGCGCCATCTCTGCGGTGACGGGAGAAGGGGTGCGCGACATGCTTTTCCGCGTGAAGAGGATGCTCGACGAAGCGCCGCCGGTCGACGCCGCGGCGGCCGAAGAAACAATCATCCGCCCGCCGGAGGATGAGGGGTTTGCCATCGCCCGCGAGGGCGAGGGTTGGCGCATCAGCGGCAAGCGCATCGAACGCGTGGCGGCCATGACCTATTTTGAATTCGAGGATACGTTGGCCCGCTTCCAACAGATTTTGGAGAGCATGGGCATTACGGAGGCGATGGAAGAAGCAGGCGTGCAGAGAGGGGACATCGTCACCATCGGCGATGAAGAGCTCGAATGGGGCGAGTAGAGAGCCGCGGATCTATTAAGTCTCGCTGAGAAAGGCCCCTTCCCGGGCCGCTGTTCCCTGCCCATTCGCGGCTGATTACCATAGAATGCGCCCGACAGGGCGGTTGGCTTGAAACGTTGCGCTTGCGCCCGCTGCTTTTGGCCCGGAATCCGGATATGACCGATGAGGAAACCCTTCAGCTGGCCGAACTGCTCAGCGAACACATCGCCAGGGAAGCGACGGCGCGGCTAACGGTCAGCAGCGACAGCATGGAACCCTTGATCAGGCGCGGTGATGTCGTCGGCCTGCGGAAGGTCGCGGTAGAGGCTATTCAGCCGGGCCGCATCGTCACTTTTCGTGATCCGCAAAATGCGCGCGGCGTTGTCACGCATCGTGTTGCCGCCAGATGGCAGGAGGATGGGGGAGAGGTGTCTTTTCTGACGCGCGGGGATCGCAATCTGCTCTTTGACCCGGCCGTCCCCGGCAGCGATATGGTCGGCGAGGTCGTCTGGCGAATCCGGAACGACCGCCGGCTCGCCCTTGACCGGGGCAGCGGGCTGCGCCTGAGTGAGCAGATGGCCGGGCTTTCAGAGGCGGATCGCCACTGGATCAGCGGTCTCTCCCTTGCGGATTTGGAACGCGCTCTGGCCACGGCGGCGGCGGCGGCAGCCGCGGCCAACGAACAGGCGGGGCGGCGGCGCTATAGGCCGGCGGCACGACTGCGGCGCTATGCGGGCCTGCTCTACCGGCGCGCGCTGGCCGCCCTGCGCCTCAGCATTGGCGGCGATAAGGAAATGGAATGAGCTTGAGTGAAGAAGAAAGAAGGATCGGGGCTGTGTCTCGCTTGCTAGTCTTGATGGAAAAGGAAAAGAATGCGCGTCAATCGTAGTCTGGTTCTCTTTGTCCTCGCCTGTCTCACGATTTGCTTCTTGGGCGTGGCCTACTTGTTGTGGTTCAACCCGACGGGACTGCCCATCGCCGGGGCGGACGGCCTCTCAACGGCCGATGCCGGCGAAGCGGCGGATGCGCTGGAGAGCATTGATTCAATCAAGCTGTCAATCACGGAAAGCGGTATCGCGGCGGTGACGGCCACGCAGCTAGAAAACGCCGGCCTGGACCTGGATACCCTTTCCACCAGCGGGCTGCTGTTGAGCCGCGGCGGCGAGCCTGTGCCCTTTTATGTGCGCCTGGATGGAGACGAGCCTACTCTCTATTTTTATGCGCAGGCGGAAGAGAGCACGCTGAAACCGCTGGCCGTCTACGAGCTGCGGCGGGGCTCAGGCCTGGCCATGCAGGAGCGGGACAGCCGGCCCTTCAATGAAGGGGAATCTGTGGGGCAGCACCTCTTGAAATGGGAAGACAGCCGCTTCTTTGTCGAGGAAGGCGCGCCCGAAGATGCGTGGATGGGGCCGCTTCTCCTGGCCCCCAACCAGTGGACGCTGCACCTGGACACAATTCAACCGAACGGCCGTGCCGCCGACCTGGTCGTGCGCCTTTTCGCCTATGTCGATGCCCAGGAGGATCAGCGACATCACATCGAGCTGCTGGTCAACGACGAACGGGTGGCTGAGCATTTCTGGCAGGGCGCGGGGATGAAAAACGTTCGCGTGCCGCTGCAAGAAGGGCTGCTGAAGCCGGACGATACGAACAGCGTGACCGTCCTTGTCCATGATGACACGGGGCCCGTCGGGGAGGCGATCTTTGTAGACTCCTTGGACGTGGCCTATGAAGGGCCCATCGATGTGGCTGAAAAGGCGGTCACCTTCAAGAGTGATGTGCCCAACACCCTCGTTTCGGGGACAGGCGAAGATCTGCTGCTCTTTGATATCAGCGATCCGGCGACGCCCACGGTACTGACGGGGATGCGCACAGACGGGGATGCCGCTCATTTTGCGGCGGGCAGCAAGGGGGCGACGCTGATCGCGCTCAATCCCGCCGGCGCGCTGAAACCGGCGCTTACCGCGGTCCCGCTGCGCGATCCCGCCCTGCGTGATGAAGGATGGGGCGCTGATTACATCGCTATCGTGGCCGATGTACGCGGATTTAATGAGGCACTCGCCCCCCTGCTCGCCCACCGCCAGGAACAGGGCTACCGCGTGGCCGCCGTGCCCCTCGAACAGATATTTGACGAATTTGGCCACGGCCAGCGCGACCCGCAGGCGATCAAGGCGTTTATTGAGTTTGCCGCTGAGAATTGGGAGAGGCCCGGCCCGGGCTACGTGCTGCTCGTCGGCGATGCGACCTATGACGTGACAGACCTGGCTACCGGCAAGAATCGCAACCGCCTGCCCACGAAGCTGGTCTACGCCCTTGAGGGCGGCTATTCCGCCAGCGACAGCTGGTATGGCAGCAATGGGCAGGGCGCGGCGGGAATGGCCATCGGCCGCTTCCCGGCACAGAACGCGCCGCAGCTGCGCGCGATGGTCAACAAGACGATCGCCTATGAAGAGGCGATTCTGGCGGGCGACGACTCGTGGACAGAGAATGCGCTGCTTGTCGCCGATGATGTCGCCCTCTACGAGGAAGAAATCGGCAGTCTGGCCGGGCGTCTTCAGGATCAGGGGTATGCCGTCTATGAACTGCACCTGGGCGAGGACGAGAACACGCCCTACAAGATTAGCGGGGCGATCAATGAGGGGGTCGGGCTCGTTCATTTCATGGGTGAATGCAGCCCCGGCGCCTGGGGAGACGAAGCCGTTTTGCAGAACAGTGACGCGTCAACGCTGCGCAACAGTCCCAATTTCCCGCTTCTGAATACCTTTAGCTGTCGCAGCGCATCCTTCGCCGATCCCCGGATAGACTCACTGGCGGAGAGCTTACTGCGGGCCAGCAGCGGCGGGATCATGGCCGCCATCGCGCCTGCGGGGGTGATTGCCGGCGATCAGGAGGCGCAGATAAGCGCATTGTTTTTTGACCAGCTGCTGGCGCAGGATGAGGTTAGGCTGGGCGACGTCTTGCGCGGTATGCACGCGGCGGCCGCGGAAACACCGCCGCTGCGGGAGGCGCTGGCGCCCCTGAACCTGCTCGGCGATCCTGCCCTCATTTTCGTTGCGCCGGACAGCGAATAGCCGCATTGAGGAAGCGATCTATGAGCACACCGATTGCCTTACAATTGTACTCCCTGCGCGAAGCGTTGGCAGCGGACTTCGCGGGAACGTTGGAGCGGGTCGCCGCCTTGGGCTATACGGCCGTGGAAACGGGCCAGTTCGCCGGGGACGCTGCGCGCCAGCGGGAACTATTTGACGCCCTGGGCCTGCAAGTTGTCGCCGCCCACGTCCCGGCGCCTGCCGGCGAGCATGAAGCAGGCTCGCTGGCCTTCATGGCCGGCCTGGGCAGCGAGAACTTGGTCGTGCCCTGGCTCGATCCCGAGCTCTATTTCCAGTCGAGTGAGGGCGTTTTGCAGGCGGCGGAGCTGCTAAATCAGGCGGCTGCCAACGCTGAGAAGGCGGGCCTACGCCTCCATTATCACAACCATGATTTCGAGTTCGCGCTGCTGGATGGGCGCCCCGCCTTTGATCTTTTGGAAGAAAATCTTGATCCGCGCATTCTATTTGAGATAGACACCTATTGGGTAGAGACAGCGCGGCAAGACGCCGCCCAACTGCTGCGCCGCTTGGGTGATCGCGCGCCGCTGCTGCACATCAAGGACGGCCCTTTGCAGCGGGATCTGCCCATGGTGGCCGTTGGCGAGGGCGCGCTGCCTCTCCGCGAAATCATCGCTGCTGCCGGCGGGCACAGCCAATGGCTGATCGTGGAACTTGATCGCTGCGACGGAGACATGTTCGATGCCGTTGCGCGCAGCCATGCCTATCTGGCACAGGAATTCAGCGGATAAGTCCGGCCGGCGCGCGTCACTCTTTTGCAAGGGTTCTGATGATCAGGGCCGCAACAAGCACTTCAAGCAGGCTGAGCGGCACGGCGAAGATCAGCAAGCGCAGCGGCAGCACCTGCAGACTTGTAGATGACGATCCACATCATTACAAAGGCGGGGAGCCAGGCGAGAAAGATCGTCTCCTGCAGAGAAAACTTCTGCAGGAACCTGAAGATCACATAGGCCAGAGCAAAGCTCCATATCATCCACAGAATATGCTGACGACCCGCGGCATGCGCGCGAAGCCAGTGAGTTTGAGCAGGACCCGTTTGTAATGCGCAAATCATTGGACGCCCGCGCCGGAGGGAGCCGCTGCGAGCGGTGGCGCTGCGCACGGGACGATTTTCCTGGAGAGAAGAAGGATAAGGTCAGGCTTGTGCCGCTGAGGAGCCGGCCACACGGATCTTCGCTTCGGCGATCCAGGATGCGGAATCATCCCAGGAATTCAGCCCGGCGAAATGCGCGACGCGCGCCGGCGTCTGTTTGGCCAGATCGCCGATGGTGTGAATGCCCGATTCGTGCAGCCGCTGGGCGTACACAGGTTCCAGCCCGGAAATCAAACCGACATCCAACTTAGCGACCGGAACGGCCTGATCACCGGCGTCGGCGCGCACTGTTTGCTGCAGCTGGGTTTCCAACGCCTGGTTGGAGAGGGTCGTCTCGCGCAGCTGGGCGGCGGCAAATATGAGGTTGCGCCGCATGCGCTGTGACTGTGTGATCTGCTCCACGAACTGCTGCTGCTGCGCGGCCATGCGCTGCTGGTGGATCTCCGCCTGCTGCATTCGCCCTTCATAGCGCAGGTTCTCCGCCTGCAGTTCATCCACGCGCTCTTCCATACGCAGTAAATTCTCCTGCGTTTCTTCCAGTTTTTGGCTCGCGCTGTCACTGATTTCGTGCTGGTCGCGGACGGCCTCGCGCAGCGCCTTGTTCGACTGCTGCAGCTGATTGCGTTCGCCCGTGAGGGTATCGATCCTGTCCATCATGCGCTGGAGGGTGGCCCTTAGGGCGGTTACCTGGCGCTCATACTTCAACCGCAGCGCCTTCTTCTCTTTTTCAACCTTGCGGCCGAAATAGAATCCGATGAAGAGGAAAGCCGGTACGATACCGAGCACGAACCCGGCGAGCACAACGAACAGTGCTTCCAGGTTTAGGTTCACCTGGCTCAAATGCCACTCCTACCAATACGCTATTACAATGTACGCCGCGCGAACGCCTAATTCGCCAATCGCTCTTGCGCCTCGCGAATCCAGGACGCAGCCGTTTGCTCAGAACGGACGGCGGTTACTTCCACTACGGCTGCGGGTGTCTGTTGGGCCAAAGCGGCGAATGAGCGGATCCCCGCCTGCTGCAGACGGGCAGCGTAGGCCGGCCCGATCCCGGCGATTTCTTGTAAGTCATCTGTCTCAGGCGTGCCGCTTGCCCCAGCCGGCTCAGGGCCGGCTTCGGCAGCGGGGGCGTCTGTGCGCTGCGCGTCCAGTTGGGCCAGCAATGCGCGCACGCGCGCCTCGGAAGCGGCCAGGCGATCCAGCATATCTATCGCGCCATCTTCGGCCGACGTGCTCTTCTGCCAGTACCAGAAGACGATGCCCATCAAACCGCCGATGACCAGGCCAAAAAGAAATCTTGAACGCTTCATCACCTGAACCCCTCACCTGCCGCTTCCTGCCCTCTGCGCAGCTCCGCGGCCGGGCGATCACACTGCCACTCATTTTAATGAGTTATGTCACGCTGCGCAAACGCGGCTTTGCGCTTCCCCTAACGACGCGAAAACAGGCCAAATCCGGCGATCACAAATCCGGTTACCAGCAGGAAAGCCCACAACCAGACCGGCCCGTCAAAGGCGGCGATCAATGCGCCGGAAAAGATGGTGACGCTGCCGAAAATGGTGGCGCGCATGATGCTCAGTGGGTTGTCGCGCTGGCTCTTCATATGCTGTTCGGCGAAGCGCAGGCCCTCGTTGAGTACGTAGGGGGCGCGGTACAAGAAATCGATCAATTCCGGGAGAACGACCAACCCGTCACGGAAGAGCGAGCGAACATCCACCTGGCCGTAGAGCAGCTTCTGCACGTGACCGCGCGCCGCCTCGGCGATGTCCAAGCCGGGCGTGAGGACATTGCCCATGCCTTCGAGCGTGATCAAGGATTTGACCATAAGAATGATTTCGCCGGGGTACTGGATGTGGTAGCGGGCGGCCGTCGTCACCGATTCCAAGATCAACTGACCCAGGGAGAACTCGTCGAAGTTCGGGGCGCGCAGCCAGCGGCGATTGAGATCCTCGACGGCGCGGCGGAAACCGTCGGGATCGCTTTTCGGGCCGGCGATGGTCATCGACACCAGGTAGCGCGCCGCGTTGGGCGCATCGCCGACGACCAGAAAGTAGAGATAGTAAAGCATGCGTCTCTGTATTTCACTGTCGAAACGGCCGACCATACCCAGATCGATGAAGCCGATGCTGCCGTCGTCAAAGACGACGAGGTTGCCGGGATGCAGATCGGCATGAAAAAAGCCGTCGCGAAAGATCATCTCGATCGTCGCCCCGATGCCCAGGTCAATCGCCTTGTCCACCTGCCGCTTTGTCAAGACATTGAAAAGGCGAGAATCCGGCTTGTGCCCGCGGAAGAACTCCATACAGAGCACATCTTTGTTGCTGTAAGCGCGATAGATGGCCGGGAAACGCACTTGCGGTTCGTCAACAAAGTTGGCGGCGAAGATCTCGGCGTTGGCCGCTTCGTTGCGAAGGTCCACTTCCAGCAGCGTGTAGCGGCTGAATTCCCTGATCAGGCGCTGCGGCTGGTAACGGCCGACAAAGATCTGGGCCACCCGGCCGGCGATGCGCATCAGGCGCAGGTCGTTGGTGACCATCTGGCGCACATTGGGCTTGAGCATCTTGATGGCCACTTCTTCCCCCGTGAGCAGCCGCGCGCGATGTGTCTGCGCCAGCGAGGCGGAGCCGAGAGGCACGGTGTCTAGTTCCAGGAGAAACTGGTCGATCGGCAGCAGCAGCGTCTCTTCCAACAGCTCCACGTAGCGTCCGAAAGTCAATGCCGGCAGGCGGTCGAGCAGGTTCTGCAGCTCATCCGTGATCGCTTTGGGCAGCAGGTCCTCGCGCAAACTGAGGATCTGTCCCAACTTGATATAGGTGGGTCCGAGCAGTTCCAGGCGGCGCCGGAACTGCACCGGGAAGGGTTGGCGAATCAGGTCACGATCAACGAATATCCAGGAAAATAGGAGGATTAGCTTGAGAAAGATGAGGCGCAGAGTCCAGTTGCGGCCGATCGCTTTCTCGCGCTGCACGATCGTGTACGCGCCGCCGAGCAGCAGCCCCGTGCCATGCTTGAGCACGGCCATATAGCGGCGCACGATGTTCTGCGAACGCACCTCGACCAGCACTTCATAGCCATTGTCAGTTGGCGGGGAAATCATTGCGGCCGGCATCCTCCGCTTGGCGATCGCCAACGGCCGTAGAATGGGCAGGGCCCGTCCCGCTTAGCGCGCTTGCGCATGAAGGAGACCCAGCTCTGATCGTATTTCATGGGACATCTCTTGCGCATAAGCGGTGATGGCCTCGTCGTCGGTGGCTATTTTGCGCGCGCGCAGCAGGCACTGCCCCATTTTTGTGCGCGAAATCTTGACGGCATGCGCCGGGGTGAAAAGATCGGGCAGCTTCTGGGCGGCGAGCAGGATCGTTTCGTAAGCGGGCAGCATCATCAGAAGGCCCGCTTTGCGATAGCCGACAGCCGTGTCCGGCAGGGCGAGGACGTAGGCGACCGAATCCTCCAGTTCAGCAACGACGTTCAAGAGCACCTTTGTTTTCCAATCGTCGGGGACGCCGCGCAGCCGCAGCGGGGCAAAATCAATGTCCTGCATCCATTCCGCGGGCAGGTAGCTGACGCCGCGCGCCAGATCGTGGGCGAAATCCTTAACGATGTTCGTTTTCTGCAGGGCACGGCCGCAGGCGTCGCTGCCTTCACGCAGGGTCTGCGCCCTCTGCCCCTGCACTTCATAGAAATGGATCGCCAGGTCAGTGATCATGCGGCCGACCGTTCCGGCGACATAGAAACAGTAAAGATCGTAATCGGTGGCCAACTTGGGCAGGCGAACGGCGCCGTGCGTCGTAAAAAAGTCGGAGCGCCCCGGATCGCTGCTGCGCTGCATGCCGTTGGCCATGACCGTGGCCCAATGGCGAATGGGCTCGCGAAACTTCCCGGGGATGTGCGCATAAATCTGCCAGAGGATCAGCCCATTCTCGCTGGTCATCATCTCTATCTCGGAAGCGGTCAAGCCGGGCCACTGCAAAGAATCCCAGCCGCTGAGCACATCCTGCGCGACGGCCGGATCATTAAGCAGGAGGGCGAATTCGGTGAAGCGATGCTGCCGCCAGGGGAAAGGCTGTTCGGTATCTTCAATGTTGTCAACGACGCGGCAAATCAGGTAGGCGGCGGCCAGATAATCATCCAGCGGAGAATCGACCTCCGGGGCAACGAGGCTGAACGAACGCGAAACCTGCTTCATGTAGGAAGCAAGATAGTCCTGTTGTTCTCTTGACAGCTGATCAGTCAAACTCTTTTCTCCCGGAGTCTCGCGGACATGGATGGTGATTCAGTTTTGGCGCGCGGGCGGCAGTGGGAAACCCGGGCAGCGATTATCCTTGTGAGACCTCGGCAATTGTCTGCACAGATGAACGAACTGTCAACGACAAATCAAGGTTGGTACCCGAAAATGCTCCATGACGCCATCCACAGTGCTGCCCAACACCAAGTGTTGCACCGGTCGATAGCCGAAGCCACCCATTATTAGTAAGTTACTATCTTCAGCAACGGCCGTGTCGATCACGGCCTCCGTGATCGGCTCCTCGGCCAGGATATAGCGCACATTGATCAGCTGGCTGCCGATCAGGTAACGGCGCGCGCGGTCGAGCGTCGCCGCCGGTGTATGCCGGGTAACCACGGTGAGCACGGTGAGGTCAATCTGCCAGCGCGCCGCCAGATAGGTAGCCACGAAAAGCGCCTCATCTGACTTCGGGCTGCCGTCATAGGCCAGCAGCGCGCGATCCAGCGCTGACGCTTCTTCACCGGCCATGACCAGGATCGGCCGGGGGCAGCGACGAATCAGCCGATCCACGCTGCTGCTCAGCCGGCCCCCGGGCGTGAAGTCAGAGGCAAAGGTCAGGTTGGTCGTCACCAGGTCAACCCAGGGGGCGCGATGAATCAGCAGCTTGGCCTCCGCGCCGACCTCGGCGGCAAACTGGCCCTCGACACCCGCGGCCAGACAGCGTCGCAGGAATTCTTCGTGAATCTCTCGCGTTCGCGCATTCTGCAGCTCATATTCCTCGTCCACGGCATGAATGCCCAGGACGGCGGCCTCTTCGCGCTGGGCGACGAGGAGCGTGTTGTCAAGAAGCTGCCAGTCGGCCTCGCTGCCCTGGATGGAAACCAAGATGTCGCCGAAAAGACTTTCGTCGCGTGTGGTCGCGCCGCGCTGCCGGCGCCATTCGCCCGGCGGCGGCCCATCTTGCAGATCGGGAGCCACCGCGCCGCGCAGGCGTGAGCCCAAACGGGCGATCAAGGGTGAGCGCGATCCGGATAGCGATGCCGCCCAGTCGGCGAGGGCGGACTGCGGCCGCACCTCCCACCCCAGAGCCTCTTCCAACTCTTCCTGGCGCTCGGAGAGCAAGATGTAGATATCGCCTTCCGTGCGCTCCTGGAACTCGTGCAGAATGCCCTGTTTGCGAATCATCTCTACAACGGGCAGGTAAACCGCGTCATACCAATCGGCGGAGGCTTCCTGAAAGGAAACACCGCGCCCTTGGGCGGCGAGCCGCTTTTGGTGATGGAGTATTTGCGAGAGGAGCGTCGTATACTGCGCGCAGAAGGTAAGCTGCAGATCCGCGGCGGGGCGGGTTTGATCGAGTCGGGTTTTTTCGAGGAAGTCGACATAGTTGGCGCGGCAAATCACCGCCGTGGGATCGTCGCCGGCGGAAAGGGGCAGCCGCGTTTCTATTTCCGTGACATAGGCGGCGATGGTGTTGTTGCCCAGCTCGCGGGCGACAGAGACGCGGTGATTGCCGTCCTTGACGAAGTAAACATCGCCGACCTGATAGACTTCGATCGGCGACCAACCTTTCATATCGAGAACGGCCGCTTTCACATTGGCCCAGCGCTCGGCATCGCTGTCCCGCTTGGGCAGGAATTCACGCGTGAAGTCTTCAGCACGCCCCACGCTGCCGACGATGGCCTGCATGGGAATCTCCTGCAGGCCGCGCTCAACCGTCTGCGTGATGTTCAGCTTGTCGCTCACATCGCTGTAGGCAAGCAGTTCATCCGAACGGCCTGAAAACCGGTTCAAGAGCCGACGCATGGCCGCCGCCTGGCGTGCCCTGCGAAAGTCTTGTAGTGCGCGATCATAGCTTCTTGCGGACACAAACAGTATTATACACGACCGCTTTCCGTTGTTATAATCAATCTCGCTTCTGTGATAATAGAGCCGGTCGCAAGCGCGTGGTCCGACAAAAACAGGCTCAGCTGGAGTAGACAGCATGGAAAACAACATTGAAATCGCCGTCCTCGGCGGCAGCGGCCTCTACGGCATGGAGGGGCTCAGTGATATTGAGGAGCTGTGGCTGACGACGCCTTATGGCGCGCCGTCCGACGCCCTGATCATCGGCACGCTGCATGGCCAGCGCGTCGCCTTCCTGCCGCGGCATGGGCGCGGCCATACACTCAATCCCAGCGAAGTCCCCTATCGGGCCAATATCTACGCCCTGAAATCGCTGGGCGTCAAGTACGTGCTTTCCGTGAGCGCGGTCGGCTCGCTGCGCGAAGATTTTAAACCGGGCCACATCGTCATCCCGGATCAGCTGTTTGACTTCACCAAGCACCGCCAAAGCTCATTCTTTGGCGAGGGGCTGGTCGCCCATCTTTCGCCCGCCTACCCTTTCTCAAGGGAACTGAGCACCGCCCTGGCCGCGGCGGTGGCGCCGACGGACGGCGTGCTGCATAGGGGGGGCACCTTCATTACCATTGAGGGACCGCGATTCAGCACGAAGGGAGAGTCGGATCTCTTCCGCCAATGGGGCATGAGCATCATCGGCATGACGACAAGCCCGGAAGCGTTTCTGGCGGCCGAGGCGGAGATGGCTTACGCGGTGATGGCCCACGTGACCGACTATGATGTGTGGCATGAGAGCGCCACGCCGGTCACAGTGGAAATGGTCATTCGCGTTTTACGGCATAACACAACTATTGCCCAGGAAGCGATCAGCAACCTCGTGGCCGCGAAAGAGGCGTGGGAAGGGGAGATGAGCGCGCACAGTGGGCTGAAGGATGCGCTGATCACCAGCCGCGAGATGATAGCAGAGGAAGCAGAGGGCAAGCTGGCGCTGATCTGCGGCAAATACCTGGCGTAAAGCAGCGGGCCGCCGGACCCCGGCCGGGCAGTGAACCATGTACAAGCGCCTGCGGGAAGACATTCACGAAACGATCGCGCGGCGTGAAGGGCTGCTGCTGTTGGCTGCCGCCGCCTTTGTCGGGGTCAATGCCTTGGCCCTGAGCCTGGCCGTGGAGGGTCGAATTTCCTTCACCCATCTCTGGGGCCCGCTTGTGTGGGCGCTGACCGTGGGGGCAGCCCATTTGCTGCTTTCCCTTTTTAAGCCGGAACATGATCCCGTCTATCTGCCGCTCTTTGCCCTGCTCAGCGGTTGGGGCTTGATCTCTGGTCGACCGCCTGGCGCCCAATTTTCTGGCGCGCCAGGTCCTGTGGGTCGTCCTGGGTACAGCGGCTCTGCTCATCCTGGCCATCGTGCCGCGCAACCTCAGTCTCCTGCGCCGCTATCGCTACACCTGGTTGATTGGCGGCCTCTTTCTGCTGGCCTCCACGCTACTCTTCGGCGTCAATCCCTCCGGCGCGGGCGCGGCGCTCTGGCTGCCCCTGCCGCTGCCTTTTGGCGGCAGCGGTTATTTCCAGCCCTCGGAACTGCTGAAGCTGCTGCTTGTCGTGTTCCTTGCCAGCTATTTCGCCGACCGCCAGGCGCTGCTGCGGCAGGGCCAATCACGCGGCGGGCTGCGCGGCGCACTGCCTTACCTGGCCCCCCTGTTCTTGATGTGGGGCTTTTGTATGGTCCTCCTCGTCTGGCAGCGAGATCTGGGCGCGGCGGCGCTCTATTTTCTTGTCTTCCTCGCCCTGCTCTACCTGGCGACCGCCGACGGGCGCTATGTGCTCGTGGGCCTGCTCCTGCTCCTGCTGGCCGCCGTCATCGCCTACTTTCTCTTCGACGTGGTGGCCCTGCGCGTCGACGCCTGGTGGAATCCGTGGCCGGAATCCCTGGGGCGCGCCTACCAAATCGTGCAGTCCCTCTATGCCATCGCCGCCGGGGGCATCACGGGCCAGGGCGTGGGCCAGGGATACCCGACCTTCATCCCCGTCGTGCATTCAGACTTTGTGTTTGCCGCCGTCGCCGAAGAGTGGGGGCTGGTGGGCAGCATGGGCCTGGTGGCGGTCTTCATGATGCTCGCCTACCGCGGCCTGCGCTCGGCGATGCAAACGTTACGGCCGTTTCGCACCTACCTGGCGGCGGGCATCACGCTGCTCTTCGCCATTCAATCCCTGCTGATCATGGGCGGCGTCACCAAACTGCTGCCCCTGACCGGCGTCACCCTGCCCTTCATCAGTTATGGCGGAAGCTCGCTGCTGATCAGCAGCGTGATGCTGGGCATATTGATCTTTCTGTCGTCCGAATGAGGCCATGAGCGATCTCCCCCCCCCTTACGCCGGAACGCGGCACAATCCTCAATCTGAGTAAGGTCCTGCTGGCCGCCTATCTCCTGGTAGGCGCCGCGCTGCTCTTCTGGGGCATAGCGCGCGCGGATTCACTGCTGGGTCGAGATGACAACCCGCGCGGCCTGCTGGCGGAGCAGAGCATCGAGCGCGGGGCGCTCGTCGACCGCGCCGGCGTCATCCTCGCCGCCAACGAAGGGGAGGGCGCGGAGCAAGAACGGCGCTATGCGCAGGCGGCGGGCGGGCACATCACCGGCTACTACAGCGTGCTCCACGGCACAAGCGGGGCGGAAGCGGGCTTTGACACCATTCTGCGCGGCGATGCGGGCGATTTCTGGGCGGACTGGAGCAGGCGCACGCTGCACCAGCCGCAGATTGGGCGCGATGTGCAGCTGGCGCTCGACTACGCGGCGCAGGACGCGGCGCGCGAGTCCCTGGGATCCGCCAACGGCGGCGCCCTCCTGCTGGAACTTCCGCGTGCAGAGGCGGGGCGCGCGCTGGTGCGGGCCATGGTCAGCCTGCCTGACTATGACGCCAATGCGCTTGACGAAACATTTGATGATCTGGGCGCAAACGCCGCGGCGCCGCTGCTCAACCGCGTCACCCAGGGGCAGTACCAACCGGGCATGCTGCTGCAGCCGTTGATTCTCGCCAAAAGTATTGAGGATGGGCTGCTGCAGATCAACGATGTCGTGGAAGATGCGGACAGACCGCTGACGGTCAACGGCTCGCAGCTGCGCTGCGCCACGCCGCCGCCCGACCCGGCCACGTGGGCCGATGTGCTCAGACATCGCTGCCCGGCGCCCATGTCCAATCTCGCCGACCATCTTGGCCCGGCGGGCCTGGATGTGATCTTCGCCGCATTCGGCCTCGATGGCGATCCTCTGCTGGAAATCGATACGCAGACGACGCCCGATGATGCGCTCGTCAATCCCCTGATGGCGGGCATCGGCCAGGAAAACCTGTCGCTGACACCGCTGCAAGTGGGGCTGGCCATGGCGGCCATCGGCGGCAGCGGCTTGCTGCCGCAGGCGCAGATCGGCCTGGCAGTGGCCGGGGAAGCGGGCGCATGGCTGCCCTGGACCCTGGAAGGTGAGACGGCGCAGGCGGTCGCCCCGCGGGCTGCGCGCACGGTGCGCAGGGCGTTGAATGAGCAGGAGGGCGTCTATGAGTTCAATCCGCTGGTTCTCTCCGGGCCGGCAGGCAGCACCAACGCCTGGTACATTGGTTTCTTGGCCGCGGAAGAGGCCGACTTTGTAGGCGTGGTGGTCCTGGAGGACAGCGCCGCCGCGGCAGAGGCGCTGGCCGCCGGGCGGGCGCTGATGCAGATGGCGGCGCCCTGATAAAGAAACTGGACCAAGCTCAAGAGCTTGGTCCAGTCTATGTGCGCGTTGGCGTGCGTCTACGGCGCCCGCTTATTCTTCTTCGTCAAAGGCGATCGCCAGGTCCGCGCCGGCGCCTTCCGTGGCCAGGAGCATGAGCTGCTCGATACGCGGCAGCATCTGCGCCGGATTGGGGTGCAGCCCTTCCTGCACCAGGGCGCTTTCGTAAAGCTGCTCGATCGCCACGTCGACAAAAGCGGAGTCGGGCTGCGTTTGCAGCAGGCCGGCCATGTTGGCGATCAGGGGATGGCGGCGGTTGATTTCCAGGATGCGCCTGGGCACTTCGTAGTTCTCATCCATCATGCGCTGCAAGCGCTGGTAGTCGCGATCGGCGGCGTCAGAGGGGGAGACAAGACGAATGGGGCTGTTCTGCAGGACCTTTGATTCGCGCACTTCGACGATGCGCTCGCCCAGGGTGGTCACGAAACGGCCGAGCAGCGTGTTGAACGGCTTGTCGGCGATCTGCGGCCCTTTGCCGGGCGTCTCTTCTTGCTCCGCCAGCGGCGGCAGCTCCAGCCCGGCGTCGTCGATGTTGCGCAGCTTCTTCTCTTTGTAGGCGGGCATCATCGGCGAAAGATAGGCATCCAGAGGGTCGACCCAGTAGAGCACTTCCAGATCGCGCGCCTTGAAGGGATCGAGGTGCGGGCTGCGAGCCACGGATTGCGCATCGTCGCCGAGCACGTAGTAGATCTCTTCCTGTTCCGCGGGCATGCGCGCGATGTATTCGTCCAACGAGGTCAGGCCGCCGTCGCTCTTGGAGGAAGCGTAGCGCAGGAAGGGCATGATCTCTTCGGCGGCGCCGGGGTCGGTGGCCATGCCTTCTTTGAAAGAACGGCCGTATTCCGCCCAGAGGCGCGCATACTTCTCGGGGTCTTTCTCCGCCATCGTCGAAAGCTCGCGCAGGACGCGCTTGCGCAGCGTGCGCCCCAGCTGGCGCATCAGGCGCGAGGACTGCACTGTTTCGCGGCTGACGTTGAGCGGGATATCCTCCGAATCGACGACGCCGTCGACAAAGTTGAGCCACTCCGGCAGCAGGTCATTGATGTATTCCTGGATGAGCACATTGTGCGAATAGAGCATCTGGCCCGGCTCTTTGCGCAGGGCCAGGATGCCCGGCTCGCGCTTGGCGGGAACGAAGAGCAGCGAACGTAGATGGACGGGCGCGTCAGAAGCGAAGTGAATCGTCGCCAGCGGCTCCTCAAAGTCCATTGTCATCTGCTGGTAAAACTGGTTCGTCTCTTCCTCGCTGACGGCGGAGGGCGGCTGGCGCCAGAGAGAGGTCTGCTGGTTGGCCTGCTCCTCCCCGACGTAGATGGGAAAGCGCACGAAATCAGAGTACTTCTTGACGATCTGTTTCAGCTTCCATTCATTGGCGTACTCTTCCGCGTCTTTCTTGAGCGTGATGTGGATCTCGGTGCCGCGATCTTCTTTCTGGACCTCTTCGACGGTGAAATTGTCGCTGCCGTCAGAGCTCCAGGAAACGGCCGTGGCCTGCGGATCATGGCCGCGGGAAATGACCTCGACCTTGTCGGCGACCATAAAGACGGAGTAGAAGCCCACGCCAAACTGGCCGATCACCTCAGCGGCATCAAACTCCTCATCCTCCATATGCGCCAAGAACTCGCGCGCACCGGACTGGGCGATCGTGCCCAAATTCTGAATGATTTCATCCCGATCCATGCCGATGCCGCTGTCTTTGATGATGATCTTTTTCGGTTCCCCTTCGGCGACTTGCGGCACTTCAACATGAATGGCCAGTTCCGCGTCGGGATCAAGCAGTTCCTGATTCGTCAATCCTTCAAAATGGACGCGCGTCAAGGCGTCGGAGGCATTGGAGATCAATTCCCTCAGGAAGATATCCCGTTCTTTGTAGAGCGAGTGCGCCAGGATATCCAGCAGCTGCTTGATTTCAGCCTTAAAGCGATGCGCGTCGGGCGCAGTCTGTTCATTACTCATATTCTATTCTTCCTCTGTTTTCTTGTTTTTTGTGTGCTGTCACGATCTAGATTCACTTGAAGCGGGCGCGCGCGGGCGCCGCTCCGTATCAGCCAACACCTATGATAGCCGCTCAATATTAGAGAGACGTAAAAACGCGCGGCCACAGAGGGCGACAAGCATCCCGGCGTGCCAACGCGGCGCGGCTGTTGAGGCTCGCGCCGCTCCTCTGCCTGCTAGCCCGCTGATGAGATGAGCGCGACCGCGCCGGCCAGGCCCATCGTGCCCAGGCAGGCGGTGAGAAGCAGGATGATCAGGGCCGGCAGGAAGGTGACGGCGATCGCTTTGCCGGCGCTGAATTCCTGGCTGATCTGCACAGCGCGTATATAGATGAAAATGGCCCAGATGAAGCCAACAAGGGCCAGAGCAGCGCCCAGGAAGGGAATGAAACTGAAGAGTCGCAGCAGGCTGGCCACGGCGAAAAGGGCGGTCAAGCCGAAGAAATGATTCAGATTGCCGCGTCCGCCGCTCAGCTTGGCGATGAGGAGAACGAGCGCGCCGTAGCCCAACCAGGGTCCGATGCCGCGCAGTGCGGCCGAAAACCAGGAACCGAGTGCCGTGAAGAAAGCGGCGACCGGGCGGGGCAGCGGCGCCGGCAGCGCGGAGACATCCACGCCGATATTGATGCCGATCAGGTAATCATTGAGGAACTGCTCGTTTAACTGCTCGTCGCCACCCGGCGGCTGAAACTGCTGGAAAGCGCTGCGGAACTGCTCCTGTACTTCGGCCGCCATCTGCGGCGTGAACCCTTGTATGCCGCTGATCAGCCCCTGGCCAAAGACGGGAAAGGTGCCGATGAAGAAGCAGGCCAGCAGGATAAGAAAGCCGCGCTTCATCACGTTCTGCCCGGCCAGGAAGTCACGATAGAACGGCTCGTCGAGGGTAAGCACCTTGCGCATGGTCGTGATCATGGTTTCCATGGCTACATCCCTCCAAAGGCCGCGGCCGCGGCCGCGCCGAAGAGGGCGGCGCCGGCGCCAACAAGCAGGATCTTGATCAACCAGATGATGAGCATGGCCAGCAGCGTCACCCAGACGGCGCGCGCCCAGGAGAGGTCGTGTGTCACACGGATGGCCATATAGCGCGCCAGCAGGGTCCAGACGGCGATGCCGGCGAGCATGACGTAGGGCACGACGTGGAAAAGGGCGAGCAGCTGCGGCGCCGCCGCCAGGGCCGTCGTACCCAATGTCTGGCTGAAATGGCCCGTGCCGCCGAAGAGTTTGGCCAGGGGATTGGCCACGAGGGCGAACAGAAACCAGGAGAGCAGCAGACTGAGCGGCGTGGTCAGGAAGCCCGCGAGGCTCGTGGACGGAGACGGCGTCACGAAACGCATGAACTGCCATATGCTGTCCCAGATCTGGAACCACATCGCCTCCAATTCCGGCTCCGCCTCAATGAACGCCCACCAACTCATCTGCTGCAGGTTGCCCAGAACGGCCGCCTGGATCTCGGCCGGATTGGGGCTGCTGGCCCAGGTAAAAATGGAGCCGATGAAGGCGGCCAGGGCGAGCAGAAGCCCCAGCAGCAGGAGCAGCACCAGGCCCTTGCGCGCCGGGTTTTTCTGATTGCGCATGGCCGCATAGGGTTCGCGCTGTAGAAAAAGCGCCTCCCACAAGAGACCGATATTTTCACTGAGAACGTGCATGATTACCCTCCGCTGATGGCCCTAGCTTAGTGGACCATCCCATACCTCTGTCTACTAACGGCCGAATCTTTCGCGCAAGACATCTACCAGATCAGGACGGCCGATTTCCTGCAGCTCGTAGCGCACCCGCTGGTTGGGCTTGTCGATCTCAATGATGCGCGCCAGGTCGATGGGCGTAGCCACCAAGACCATATCGGCGGGCGTATTGGCGATCGTCTCAGTCAGGTCGGCCAGCTGCTGCGCGCCGTAGCCCATGGCCGGCAGCACGGCGCCGGTCGACGGGTACTTTTCGTAGGTAGCCGCGATCGTGCCCACGGCATAGGGGCGGGGATCGACGATCTCCGCCGCGCCAAAATAGTCGGCGGCGACGACGCCCGCGCCGTAGGCCATTTCGCCATGGGTCAGCGTCGGCCCATCCTCAATAACAAGGACGCGCTTGCCGCGGATCGCGGCGGGATCATCGACGAAGATGGGGGAAGCGGCCTTGATCAGCGTGGCCCCCGGGTTCAGGCGGCGCACGTTTTCCTGCACGATGACGACATCCTCATGCGCGGCCGTATCGACCTTGTTCAAGATGACCACGTCGGCCATGCGCAGGTTCGCCTCACCGGGATGGTAGCTCACTTCATGCCCCGGACGGTGGGGATCAGCGACCACGATATGCAGGTCAGGAGCGTAGAAAGGCAGGTCATTGTTGCCCCCGTCCCAGATGATAATGTCCGCCTCTTCCTCCGCCTGGCGCAGGATCGCTTCGTAATCAACCCCGGCATAGATGACGGCGTCCCGCTCAATATAAGGTTCGTACTCCTCGCGCTCCTCAATGGTGCAGTCGTGCAAATCGAGATCCTCAAGCGCGGCGAAACGCTGCACCGCCTGGGCGGCGAGATCACCGTAAGGCATCGGGTGGCGGATGGCCACCACGCGCGCGTAGCCCAGCTCATTCTGCAAGATATCCAACACCCGCCGCGACGTCTGGCTTTTGCCGCTGCCCGTGCGCACGGCGCAGACGGCCACCAGCGGCTTGCTGGAGGAGACGGTCGTCTGCTTCGGTCCCAACATGCTGAATCCCGCGCCGGCGGCGAGCGCGCGGGAAGCGAGGTGCATCACCGTTTCATGGGCCACGTCGGAATAGGCAAAGACAACCTCATCGATATCTTCTTCGGCGATGAGGCGTTCCAGCTCCTCTTCAGCGACGATGGGGATACCCTCGGGGTAGAGCGCACCCGCCAGCTCAGGCGGATAACGCCTGCCCTCGATGTCGGGGATCTGTGTGGCCGTAAAAGCCACGACCTTCACGCGATCATCGTCGCGAAAAGCGGTGTTGAAATTATGGAAATCGCGCCCGGCGGCGCCGGCAATTACGATACGTTGAGGCTCATGCCTTGTCATTACTTCGTCTCCTAAAAATCGATATGAGGGCGCGGCCAAGCGGGGCCGCGCAGGCTGCGTTCATGATACCATTTTCTGCTTTGGCAAGGCAATGTAAACGAGCCACGGCGGCGGGGCGCCCCGATATGGGCGCTGCCCGCGGCGGCGGCCAGGATCTGCCGATCAGGGTCTTCTGGGAGGATCTGCTTGGCCCAACAGACGGGGCCGCGGGCGCGCCGCAGGGCTCAACCAGCGCCCTCAAGGAGCATAGCGGGGTGCATAGCGCACTGCTATACGAATTATCGGCAGTTTTTGGCGGGCGCGATGCGCGTAAATAAGCCGTTAAAAAATGCTTTATGTCGATTTGACATTGATCTTATGAAAAGTAGTGTTATAATGCGTCTGCAACTAGAATTACATAATCAGTTCACAGGACCTGATTTTGGCGCGATTTTTCCGAAGATCCTGCGCCGGCTCATCCGCCAAGAGTAACCAGCCTGTTCCCGCCATCCGCCCTCGAATATCGCGCGGAATTCGAACTACACGAAAATGATGGTTGCCTATCTCGTATTGGTATTGGTTGGTATTGGTAGATTCAGTAGCCGTACAGGAGCACCGTACAATGGATCAAGTTTTGCAAGACTTCCTCGTATTCCTCAAGGAGGAATACCGGTATTCGGACAACACTGTTGCCGCCTATCGTAATGACCTCACCCAGTTTTACGATTTCTTGATGAGCGACCGCTTTGGTCCCTTCAACAGCTGGACGGAGGTGACGCCCGAAATCATCGATGCGTATGTTGATGATCTCAAGACACGCCCCAAGCCATACGCCGCCTCCTCCATCGCCCGCAAGGTCGCCGCGGTCAAATCATTCTTCAACTATTTGCACTCCCGCAACTTCATCGATACCAACCCAACGAGCGATGTCGACTCACCAAAGGTGAAGAAGCGCCTGCCGAAGACGCTGGCCTCGAAAGAGATCGCCTACCTGCTGCTGGCGCCCAAGAAGGGGTCGACGCCCAAACATCTGCGCGACACCGCCCTGCTGAATATGCTTTATGCCACAGGCATGCGCGTTTCGGAAGTGGTCAATTTGCAGATGGACGATGTCACCGTGGAAAAGAACGTCATGTCGGTCTCCGTCCTGGAAGGGGATGAGCGCTTCCGCCGTCTGCTTCTTGATGGGGAGATGCGCGAGATTCTGGAGCGCTACCTGGCCGACGGCCGTCCCTATCTCTTGAAGGACCCGCATGAAACCGCCCTCTTCCTCAACCACCGCGGCCACCAGCTGACGCGGCAGGGGCTGTGGCTGATCATCAAGGCGTATGCGCGGGAAGCGGAACTGGAATCAGAAGTGACGCCGCATACGCTGCGGCACAGCTTCGCCGCGCACAAACTAGACAGCGGCTCCGATCTGGAAGAAGTGCAGCGCCTGCTCGGGCACGCCAACATCTCCACGACACAGATCTACACGCAGTTGGAAGAAGAGGAAGCAGAAACAGCCTAGATGAGCGACACCATCTCTCAAGAACAAATCGCGGAAGCGGCGCAGGCTGTTCGCGCGCGAACGAGCGTTGTGCCTACCTTGGGCCTTATCCTTGGCTCCGGCCTGAGCGGTCTGGCGGCCGAGATCGAGAACCCCGTCACTATCTCTGTCGACGAAATCCCCCACTGGCCTTCCTCAACCGTGGCCGGGCATACGGGGTATGTGATTATCGGCCAGTTTGAAGGGCACGATGTGATCGTCCTGCAGGGTCGCGTGCACTTCTACGAAGGGTACACGATGCAGCAGATCACCCTGCCCGTGCGCGTCATGCGCGAGCTGGGCATGCAGACGCTGATCGTGACCAACGCCGCCGGGGGCATCAACGCCGCCTTTACGCCCGGGGACATCATGCTGATCAGCAACCACCTCAATTTTCCGGGCATGGCGGGCTTCAATCCGCTGCGCGGACCGAACGACGAAAGCGCCGGCCCGCGCTTTCCGGACATGACCGAGCCTTACGATGCGCAGCTGCGCGGGCTTGCACACGAGGCGGCGGCGACGCTGGACTTCGGCCTGCAAGAAGGGGTCTATGCCTATGTCGCCGGACCCAGTTATGAGACGCCGGCGGAGCTGCGTTTCTTGCGCGGCGCCGGCGGAGATGCGGTGGGCATGTCCACCGTCCCTTCGGTGATCGTCGCCCGTCACAGCGGCGTGCGCGTTCTGGGCATCTCCACCATTACGAATATGGCCATTCCCGACCCGCAGCCCGGTACGGTGCAGTCCCATGAAGAGGTGCTGGAAACAGGAAAGATTGTCGTGCCGCGTTTAACCGCCCTGCTGCATGAGGTCGTCGCTCGTCTTCCCTGATACGGCCGTCGGGCGCCGCTAGAAGGAACGTCTCTGCGGACACGCTATGGAACGCGTCTTCGTATTCATCATTCGCAACGACATCTGGATCTACATCGTCTGCGCCCTGGGCTTCTTCTGGTACGCCTCGGAGTATATTCGCGCCCAACGCGGCTTACGCTCGGCCGTTTTCGGCCTGGAACGGGAAAGAGGAACCCAGAAGCGAAACACGGCGCTGGCCTTCATGGGCTTCTTCGCCGTTGTCGTCGCCGCCGTCTTCTTTGTGAACCGGCAGATCGCGCCCACGCTGCCCGCGGAAGCGCTGAGGCCGCCGACGCCCACACCCAACGCGGCGCGCACGCCCCTGTCGCGGCCGACGGCACTGGACGCGCAGGCGACGCCGCGCGTTTTTGTCACCCCCAACCTGGCGCCCACGGTCACGCTGCAAGGGGCGGCGGATGGCGCCGATGGGGGCGTAGACGAGATCCCGGCTGAAGAGACAGTGACGCCCACCCCCTACATACCGCCTACGCCCTTCGTCGCCTGCACGGCCGACCTCAATCTCACGGATCCCCGCGACGGCGCGGCCGTGCGCAGCGACATCTCCTTCTTCGGCACGGCGGACACGGAGATCTTCGATTCCTATATCTTGGAAACAAATGGGCCGCAGACCAATGGGCAGTGGGCCTCCCTGCTGGGCCGCCAGATCGACCAGGCGGTGCGCGAGGGCTTCTTAGGCAGCGTCAATTTGTCGAACTGGGCGCCCGGACCCTATCTCATACGCCTGACAACGCTGGATGCGCAGGAGAATGTCGTCGGCCAGTGCGTCATTCAGGTAACGCTCTCCGCCACGCCGTAGAAGAGAAGCAGCGTCGAGCCATAGCGGCGGGCATCGATCTGTTCCAGATTCTGCAGGGCCAGCGCCTCTTCCTCTTTGGGATCGATCTGCACAATGACCAGCCCATCTTCTGCCAGGTAGGTCAGCGGACGCTTATCAATCAGACCTAAGACGTCTGACCACATACCCAGATACTGCGGCGGGGCGACATAGACGATGTCAAAAGGCGCTCCCTGGGGATCCTCCAGATAGCGGAAGGCATCGCGCTTGAGAACAGTGGCCCCATCGCTCAAACCGGTATGGCTCAGATTGCTGTTGATGGTACGCACGGCGGCGGTTACTTTGTCGACAAAGACGACATGCTGCGCGCCGCGGCTCAGCGCCTCGATGCCCACCTGGCCTGTTCCGCCGAAGAGATCGAGCCAGTGCGATTCCGGCACGGAGAGGCCGAGGATATTGAACAAGTTCTCTTTGACGCGGTCCATGATGGGGCGCGTTGAAACACCGGGGACCCGCTTCAATTTGCGCCCGCGCGCCGTGCCGCTGATCACGCGCATCGCTATTTCACCTCTATCTGCGTCAGCGTAAAGCGATCGCCGATCTGCGTGCCCTGATCGTCGAGGATGGGCAGCCGCCAGCCATCATTCTGCACCCAGAGCCCGGCGGCGACATCGTAGGTCCCGGGCGCCAGATCGGCGGGAATCAGCAGCGCGTGTTCGTCGCGCACATATTTGTCATCCGGCCAGCGCCGCGTGGGGAAGTCGCCGGGGTTGATCTTGTCCGACTGCGCGACGAGGCCGTCGGGGCCGAGCAGGTGCAAGAAGACCTGGTAGTTGATGTCCAGCGTTTGCAGCGCCTTCCAATAGAGGGTCAAGTTCACCGATTCTCCGGGAGCGGCCGCGGTCGTTGAGATATCATAGCCCAGCAGGGCGACCTGTTCACCATAGTCGGCGTAGAGCTGCTGCCCTGCCGGTTCGGCCGTCTCACCTTCTGAATTGTAATGCAATGCGCCGGAGGGTTCTAGTATGAGAATGAAGACGGCCGTCAGGGCCAGCGCGGTCAGCAGAATGGGGCCGTCACGGAAGGGGCGCTGCGGCAGGGGGCCAGGCACAGCGGGCAGCCGCCAAGCGACCAGGAGCGCCAGGAGCAGGGAGAGCAGCGAGATCGCGGTGCCCGCCGTGCGCGCCGGCGTGCTGCCGAATTGCACATCGACCACGTGCCGTCCGGCGCTGACGGGAATGACGATGAAACCTTCCGGCTTGCCCAGCTCAGTTTCCACCGGCCGGCCATCGATCAGGACCTGCCAGCCGGGGAAGTCAAAGAGGAAGAGGCGGAACTTCGTCGCGCGCGGCAGATCGAGCGTATAGCGCGTATGCAGCGGCCGTATCGTGTCCGTCTCCACGACCGTGCCCTCGGGCAGCATGGCATGGTTGATGCGATCGGGCGGGAGGCCGAGGCCAAAATTGGCGACGACAGACCCCTTGCGCTCCGGCAGGGACTCCACGGACACGGGCACGTAATCGGCCGTGGACGTCGTACCCAGCCAGCGCCCCGTGTTTTCAATCAGCGTCATGCGCAGCTGATTCACCTCGTTAAAGTCGGGCCATGGCGCCGGCTGGCTGAGCGGCAGGCCAAGCAGCATGGGCAGGGCGACAAGGCCCGCGGCCAGCCAGGAATCGGCCGACCGCCAGGGACCCTTTCCTTCCGGGGCGCGCTGGGCAAGGGCGGCCAACAGCGCGGCGCATCCGGCGCCGGCGAGAACGGCCAGCATCGCCGAGACTGCACCCAGCAGACGCCAGGGGAACTGGAAGTAGGGCAAGAAGGGGAGCGTTTCCCAGACAAAGGTAGAAGCGGGCAGCATCAAGAAGATGAGCGCGGCCAGGGCCAGGGCGAAGAAAGCAAGGTGGTGCGGCTGGCTCACTTTGCGCAGCAACAGCAGCAGCAGACCGAGGCCGCCGAGCAGCCATTGGGCGACGCCCAGGTTGAAGCGGAAAGCGGGCTCCGACGCACCCCAATCAAGGCGCAGAGAGGGAGCGAGCAGCTCGGCCGCCGAAAGGAAGTGCGTATGAAAATCGTAATTGTCTTGCTGGCCGAGGAGCGTGCTCAGGTTGACCAGCTCTCTTTCCAGGAAGACGGGCAGCCAGAAAAGGGCCGCCATGCCTAGGCCGGCGAGCAAGGCCAGACCCAAATGAGCGGCGGCCGGGCGCCGGGCGCGCGCCTCCGTGGCCAGCAGCAGCCGCCAAACGGCCCAGGCGCAGAGCAGGCCGAAGAAGAGCAGGCCCATCAGATTGTGGGCAAGGATGACGGCGGCAACAAGGAAAGCGGAGGTAAGGAACGGGTAACGGCCGCCGACGCGCCACAGCCGATCCAGCGCCCAGAGGGCGAGGGCAAAGACGCCGAAGCTGAAAGATTCGGGCAGCACGCCGCGCGCATGGGGGTCGACATACTGCACGTAGGGGGCGTAGATAAAGACGGCGGCGGCCACGTAGCCGGCGCGCCGCCCCCAATTGTCGCGCACAAAGCCGTACATCCCAAAGGCGGAGAAGAGGATGCCCAGGACAAAGACCGCTTTCACCCCGTCGACGGCGTCCAGGCGGGGCAGAATCTCCACCAGGAAACCGGCGTAATAGGTGAGCGGCGCGTAGTAGTTGAAGATCGGGTAGCCATAGCCATGATAGAAGTTGGGCGCCCAACGGGGATAGAGTTCGCCGCCGCGCAGCAGGTAGCTCAGCTCCGCCAGGCGAAAGATATGCAGTTCGGCGTCACTGCCCTCGGGCAAACTGGCGCGGCTGAGAAAGGGCCAGACGGCGATGATGGCGACGGCCAGGACGACAACAAAACCGGGATCAACCCGGCGTAGGAGATTCTTCATTCTTTTCGATTGGCTGGGGCCAGGCCAGCGATAAAGAGAGCGGCAGGCGCCCTATCTTTATCTCCTTGGCCATCACAATCGCTTTCGACAATAAGTTCATTAAGCTGTTGATTCTCAGAGTTCCGGCCACAAGGAAAATGGCGTGGAACAGGGTACCAAGCGTACCACGTTCCACGCCATGCGCGGCAACGGATGGTCAACGGAAGGGCCTTGTTTAGGCCACGGTTACGTGCCCATCAAATCAACGATCTGGTCGGGATGGTCGGCGACCTGCACGCCGGCGGCGCGCAGCGCTTCCACTTTGCCCTCGGCCGTGCCGCTCTTGCCTTCGACGATGGCGCCCGCATGGCCCATGCGCCGGCCGGGAGGCGCCGTCCTGCCGGCGATGAAGGCGGTTACCGGCTTGGTCATATGCTCGCTGATATACGCGGCCGCCTGCTCTTCCGCGTTGCCGCCGATCTCGCCGATTAGGATGACCTGCTCCGTCTGCGCATCCGCTTCGAAGAGCGCCAGCACATCGATGAAATTGAGCCCCTTGATAGGATCGCCGCCGATGCCCACGCAGGTGGACTGGCCGGTGCCGCGCTCCGTGAGGGCGAAGACGACCTCGTAGGTCAGGGTGCCGCTTTTGGAGACAACGCCGACACGGCCGGGCAGGACGATTGAACCGGGAATGATGCCCACTTTCGCCTCACCGGGCGTGATCAGACCGGGGCAGTTGGGGCCGATCAGTTTTGTGTCCAGGGTGTCCAGGTAGTTGCGCACGCGGATCATGTCCAGCACGGGGATGTACTCAGTCAGGCAGACGATCAAGGCCACGCCGGCATCGGCCGCTTCATAAATGGCATCGACGGCGAAGCGCGCGGGGACGAAGATGCAGCGTGGCGTTGGCGCCCGTCTCTTCAACCGCCTTCTTGACGGTGTTGAACACGGGCACCTTGGCCGCACCCGATTCGAATGTCTGGCCCCCTTTGCCGGGCGTCACGCCGGCCACAACGTGGGTGCCGTATTCAATCATTTGGCTGGTGTGGAAGGAGCCTTCACGGCCCGTGATCCCTTGCACCAATAAACGCGTGTTCTTATCAACGAGAATACTCATCGCAACTCCTCTCCCCCTTGCCCACCGGCCGCCGCTTGCGCTGCGGTTACCGCTTTCTGCGCTGCATCGGACAGGGTCTCGGCCGTGGCCATCTCGGCATCCTTCAAAATCTCGCGCCCTTCCTCCGCATTCGTGCCCGCGAGGCGCACGACCATGGGCACATCGGTGTCAATTTCACCCAGCGCTTCCAGGATGCCCCTGGCCACCTCGTCACCGCGCGTGATGCCGCCGAAGATATTGAAGAGCACCGCTTCCACATTGGGATCCGACAAGATGAGGCGCAGGCCGGTGGCGACCTGGTCCGCCTTGGCGCCGCCGCCGATGTCCAGGAAATTGGCCGGCTCGCCGCCGAAGAGCTTGATGATGTCCATCGTGGACATGGCCAGCCCGGCGCCGTTGACCATGCAGCCGATGTTGCCGTCCAGCTGGATGAAGTTGATGCCCGCCATGCGCGCCTCGCGCTCCGATTCCGGTTCTTCCTTCACATCGCGCATCTCGGCCAGGCGCGGCCGGCGGGCGAGGGCGTTGTCGTCAATGCTCATCTTGCCGTCCACGGCCAGCAGGGTGCCGTCACCCGTGATCACGAGCGGGTTGATCTCCGTCAGCGAGGCGTCGTTGCTGACGAAGGCGTCGTACAATCCGGCGACTAATTTGTCGAAGGCGCGCCACAACTGCGGCGGCAGCTCCATGGCGTCGGCGATGTAGTTGGTCTGGTAGCCGCGCACACCCAGCGTGGGATCGACATGCACCTTGATGATCTTTTCCGGCGTCGTTTCCGCCACTTCTTCGATATCCATGCCCCCGGCCGCTGAGGCCATGATCATGGGCAGGCGGCGGGCGCGGTCGATAAGCACAGCGAGATAGATTTCCTGGGCGATGCCGGGCGCCTGTTCGTCCACGAGCACTTTGTTAACGGTGTAGCCCTTTGATATCCATGCCCAGGATCGCTTCCGCCGCCGCTTCCGCCTCCTCAGGGGTATTGGCCAGCTTAATGCCGCCCGCCTTGCCGCGGCCGCCGGTATGCACCTGGGCTTTGACAACCACTTTGCCGCCCAGATCTTGGGCGATATCGCGCGCCTCCGCCGGTGAATATGCTACTTTGCCGTCCGGTATGGGCACGCCGTGTTCGCCGAACAGCCGCTTTGCCTGGTACTCGTGCAGGTCCACTACGCTCTCCTTCAGAACTGTAGCGCAGCGCCGCACGCTGCGGGCCGGCTGCGCCACAAGATTCGCTAGTATGACAGAAAGGCGAACACAGCCGGTTCGCCTCTATGGGGTCAAATTAAGGAACGCCCGAATTATAGCACGGCCGTTCACAGCATCAAAACGGCCGTCCGCGGCCAACCCTTGCTGAAACAGCCGCCCCCCGCCCAGCCCCTTAAGAATCCGGCGATAACTTGCCTTTTTACCCCCCGCTAACTATACTGCCCGCGGCCTTCTGGCAGCGCGTGCGGCCCGCAGGAGGCAGCCATCACCTAGAGGACGCGGCTGCCGTTTTGGTCACCCTGGGAATAACGGTCCATGAAACTAAAGAAACTATCATTACAAGGCTATAAGACATTCGCCAGCCGCACCGAGTTCCTGTTCGACGAAGGGATCACGGCCGTCGTCGGGCCGAACGGCAGCGGTAAGAGCAATATCGCCGACGCCGTGCGTTGGGTGCTGGGCGAACAGAGCTTCAGCACCCTGCGCGGTAAACGCACGGAAGACATGATTTTCGCCGGCAGCAACTCGCGCGCCCGCGCGGGCATGGCCCAGGCGGTGCTTACCCTGGACAACAGCGACGGCTGGCTGCCGATCGATTACACGGAGGTGGAGATCGGCCGCCGCGCCTACCGCTCCGGCGAAAACGAGTACATCCTCAACGGCCAGAAAGTGCGCCTGAAGGACATCATGGAGCTGCTGGCCACCAGCGGCCTCGCCGAACGGACCTACACGATGATCGGCCAGGGTCTTGTCGATCGCGCCCTCTCCCTGCGCGCCGACGAGCGCCGCGCTCTTTTCGAAGAGGCGGCGGGCATCATGCATTACAAGACGCGCCGCGCGGAAACACTGCGCCGTCTGAATGAGACGGAACACAACCTGGAGCGCGTGCAGGACATCCTGCGCGAGATCCTACCGCGCCTGAACTCGCTCAAGCGGCAGGCGACGCGGGCGCGCAACTTCGAAATCGTGCAGAGCGAGCTGCGCGAACTGCTGCGCATCTGGTACGGCTACAAGTGGGACCAGGCCCTGGCCGATTCGCGGAACGCGCGCCGCATCGCCGAGAGCGCGGAAAACGCCTGGCATCAGAGCCGCGAGGCGCTGCTCAGGCAGCAGCAGCGGCAGGACGATATCCAGCGCCAGATCAACCTCGCCCAGCAGCGCGTCAGCGATTTTCAAGAACAGCGGGAACAGCTGCGCGAGAAGCGGGAGCTGACGCGCCGCCAGGCGGCGATCCTCAGCGAACGGCGGCAGGCGGTGCAGCGGCGTATTGAGGAAGTCCGCCGCGAGATCCCCGATCTGCAGGCCGCGGAAGCGGCGGCGCAGGTGGAGCTGATCGCGGCCACCGATGATCTGGCCGCCGCGCAGAATGAATTGAATGAAGCGCGCCAACGCCTGCTGGTTTTCAACCAATCCTTCGGCAATACGCACTTGCAGATCGAGCGCTGGCAGAAGGCGCTCAACGAAGAGGAACGGGCGCTGCAAAGCGGACGCCAGGGCTTGGCGCAGGCGACGGGGCAGCTGAACCAGCTGCAGGAGCGGCTAAGCGAGCATGAGGCGGAGGCGGGCTCGCCGGAGCAGGAGCAGCAGTTGGCACGTCTGCAGGCAGAGACAGAGCGGCAAACGGCCGTTTTGCAGGCGGCGGAAACGGAGATCACGTCCCTGCGCAAGCAGCGCGACGGCCTGGGGCGCCGGCGCCAGGAATTGATCCGCGCCCTGAAGCAGCAGCGGCGGGAAGCGAAAACCGAAGAGCAGGCGCTGAACCGCCGGCATGCGCAAATCGCGCGCCTGGAAACGCGCGTGGAGCTGCTGGACCAGCTGCGCCAGAAAGAGATTGACCAGGCGGAGGGCCTCTCTATTGTGGGTACCCTGGCCGGCCTGATTACGATTCCGCAGCGGTTTGAACGGGCGATCGAGGCGGCCCTGGCCAGCAGATTGGCCACGTACGTGGTCAGCGACCGCGCCGCGTTGTGGTCCCTAGTCGACGCCCTGGACGGCCAGCCGGCCAGCGTCGTCGCCCTGGAAAACATTCGCCCGCCCGCTTCTTCGCCGCCGCCGGACGGGGCCCTCGGCTGGGCCTCCGACCTGGTGCAGAAGGGAACGGAGGCGGCGGCGGCGGTGGATCTGCTGCTGGGCCATGTGCTGCTGGTGCAGAACCGGCAGGATGCCTACGAATCTGGCCGCGGGGCTGGAGCCGGGCTCCCTGGCGGCCAGCGTGGACGGCTTCGTCGTGCACGCCGGCGGGCTGCTGCAGGCGCCGGGCAGTTCAGAAGCGGAGAGCATTCTCGCCCGCGAAGCGGCGTGGCGGGAAGCGAGCGAGGAGCTGGAGGCGCTGCGCGCTGGGAACGACGAACCTGGAGACGGCCGTGGCCACCTTGCAGGAGACGATCCAGGCCGACCAGGACCAGGTCGACGGCTGGCAAAATGAAGAACGCGAATTGAGCAGGCAGGAGGCGGAGAACATCCAGCGCCTCAACGCCGCGCAGCGCCAGGTCGACCGCACACGACAGCAGCAGACGTATATTGAGCGCCAGCAGGAGCGGCAGACGCAGGAGATCAGCCAGCTCCAGGAGCGCATCAGCGCCCTGCAGGCGCGTATCGAGAGCGGCCGGGATACCTTGCAGAACCATGAAACGGCGCGCCTGGAAGCGGTGAGCCAGTTGGCGGCTCTACCCGTCATCGAATCGCAGCAGGAGCAGGCGGCTACGGAACAGGCGGCCGCCTCCAAGGAGACGATCGTCGCCGGCCGCCAGGCGGTGGTCGACAGCCGGCGCAGCACCTTGAACCAGCTGCAGAGTCAGCTGGCGCGGCTGCGCGCCCGCCAGGCGGAGTTCGAGGGCCAGCTGCAGCAGCTTCAGGAAGATAGTTCCATGGCCGAATTGGAGACGCTGAGCGAACAGATCGCGCAGCTGGACGGCGCGCTCAAACCCACGCTCGACCAGCTCGCCGCGCACCGTCGAGAATTGATGAACATTCAAAAGGATTCGGCTGACGTGCAGCAGCAAACCCACGAGCAAGAAACGAAGTACACACAGACGCAGGTGCGTTTTACGCAGCAAGAGAGCCAGATCGAGGCGCTGAAAGAGAGAATTGACGCCGATTTGGGGCTGGTGGCTCTGCGTTTCGACAAGGAACACGGCGGCCCGACGCCGCTGCCCATCGAGGAGATCGTCGAAGAGCTGCCGACCGTGAGCGAGCTGCCGGCGGACATCGAAAAGAATATCCAGGAGTACCGCGGGCAGCTGCAGCGCATGGGCGGCGTCAATCCGGAAGCGCCGCAGGAGTACGAAGAAACGGAAGAACGGTATGAGTTCCTGGAGCAGCAGGTGGCCGACCTGCAAGAAACGGAAGTGCAGCTGCGGCGCGTGATCGGCGAACTGGACGATCTCACCTCGCGCGCCTTTGCCAAGACGGTGCGCGAAGTGGATGAAGTATTTGGCGAAACCTTCACGCAGTTGTTCGGCGGCGGGTCGGCGCGCCTCGTCTTGACGGAACCGGACGACTTGACAATCAGCGGCGTGGATATCGTCGCCCGCCTGCCCAACCAGCGCGAACAAGGGCTGGCCCTGCTCTCCGGCGGCGAACGATCGCTGACCGCCTCGGCGCTCATCTTTTCTTTGCTGAAAGTGTCGCCGACCCCGTTCTGCGTCATGGATGAAGTGGACGCGGCGCTGGACGAAGCGAATGTCAACCGCTTCCGCGACATCCTGCGCGAGCTGAGCCTGAACACGCAGTTCATCGTGATCACGCACAACCGGGGCACCGTCCAGGTGGCGAATACGATTTACGGCGTGAGCATGCAGCCGGACAGCGCCAGCCAGGTCATCTCTATCCGCCCGGAAGCGTATGCGCAGCGAGGATTGGTGAACTAGCGACGCCCGCTGCCGCCGATTTGGCGACCCATATACCTGCCGCAAGGTCTCGTTCAATGCTATACTAGTGGGTGTAGCATGCGGTGGGGATTGCCACGAGGCGACCGCCGCCAATAAGAGATGATTCAATAGGACGGCGTGCCCTTTTCAACCTGCCGGCTGCAAAGTTGGCCCGCTGACCAACTGTCCCTAGGAGAAATCAAGATGCGGACCCCCATTATTGCTGGAAACTGGAAGATGAATAAAACGGCCGCCGAAGCCGCGGCCTTTGCCAATGAGATCAAGGACGAATTGGACGCCATCGCAGGTGTCGATGTCGCCTTCTGCCCGCCCTATCTGGCCATTCCCGCCGTCGCCGAAGCGCTGGAAGGGACGGCGATCGGCGTCGGCGCGCAGAATATGTATTTTGAGGAAAGCGGCGCCTACACGGGCGAAGTCGCGCCGGCTATGCTCACCCCTTTCTGCCAATACGTGATTCTGGGCCATTCGGAACGGCGCGCCTATTTTGGCGAAACGGACGAAGGCGTGAATAAGAAAATCAAGAAAGCGCTGGAGCACGGTTTGACGCCCATCGTCTGTGTCGGCGAGACGCTGGAACAGAATGAAGCGGGCGAGACACAGATCCTTCGTCAGCGGCCAGGTGAAGCGCCGCCTTTGCGGGGCTGTCGGCGGAAGAGATGGCCAACTGCGTGATCGCTTATGAGCCGATCTGGGCCATCGGCACGGGCAAGACGGCCACGGTCGAGCAGGCGGGTGAGATTATCGGCGGCACGGTGCGCGCCAGCGTGGCCGAGATGTTCGGCACCGAAACGGCCGAATTGGTGCGTATCCAATACGGCGGCAGCATGAAGCCGGAAAACGCGGCCGAATTGATGGCCCATCCCGACATCGACGGCGGCCTCGTCGGCGGTGCGGCGCTGAAGGCGAGTTTTGTCGAACTCGTGCGCAACGCTGCCGGCTGAGCAAGCGCATCCTTTTCTTAGTTGCAGCCCGGTTTCTGCCCCGCCAGAGACCGGGTTTTTTGTCCTTCAGAAACCATGCGATAGAAAGCGAGTTTTTTGCATCGTCATGAGGCCAGGAAGCGCTTTAGAGAAACTCGCTTTCTGGCGTTGGCGGTCTATAGCTTGAATGGAGTCACCCAAATGGATCTAGAAACGCTGCTCGTACATGCCGGCGGGGAGCTGGAACCGGTCAGCGGCGACGTCGCCCCGCCCATCCACCTCGCGACCTCCTATGAGCACGGCCCGGCCGGGGAAGCGCTCTCTGAGCATTCCTATATCCGCGTCAGCAACCCGACGCAGTCCCGTCTGGAAACGGCGCTGGCGGCGATAGAGGGGGAGAACGCGCCCTCTTCTTTGGCTCGGGCATGGCCGCGGGCATTGCCTTCTTGCAGACGCTGCCCGCGGGCAGCCATGTGCTCTTCCATCACGATATCTATTTCGGCTACCTGGCGGCGGCCAATGCCTTCTTCGCCGCCTGGGGCCTTGATTTTGACACGGTGGACATGAACGACCGCACCGCGCTGGAGAGGAACCTGCGGCCGAACACGCTTCTTCTTTGGGCGGAAACGCCGACTAATCCGCTGTTGGAGATCCTGGATATCGCCGCCCTGGCGCAAACGGCGCACGCGGCCGGGGCGCAGCTGCTCGTGGACGGCACCTTTGCCACGCCCGCTTTGCAGCGGCCGCTGGAATTGGGCGCGGACATCGTGCTCCACGCCGCGACCAAATATCTGGGCGGGCACAGCGACGTGCAGGGGGGCGCGCTGGTTTTCAGGGAAGCGGGCGCGCAGGCGGAGCGGGTCCATGAGACGCGCACCCTGCTGGGGTCGGTCGCTTCGCCCTTCAACGCCTGGCTGGTCCTGCGCGGGCTGCGCACCCTGGCCGTGCGCGTGGAGCGCCAGGCGGCCAACGCCCTGGCCATCGCTCAATGGCTGCACGAGCAGACGGCCGTAGACACCGTCTACTATCCCGGCCTGCCCACGCCATCCCGGCTATGACGTGGCCGGGAAGCAGATGGCGGCGCCGGGCGGTATGCTCTCTTTTACCGTGCACGGCGGCCGGGAGGCGGCCGTCGCCCTCGTCTCCAGGCTGCGCCTCTTTGTCGTGGCCACGAGCCTCGGCGGCGTGGAGAGCTTGATCGAACACCGCGCCTCCAGTGAAGGGCCGGATTCCAAAACGCCGCCGAACTTGCTGCGCGTTTCCGTGGGTCTCGAATCGGCGCAGGACTTGATCGCCGACCTGGCCCAGGCGTTTGCCCGCGGGGACGCCTAGCCGTTTTTGCATTCCTCCGGGCTGCGTCTATACTTGGATCGTTCGCCGACGACAACCACTCCCATCATCGAATGAGGCCTTCATGCCGTTCCTGTGGGTAGCGATTGCCCTGATCACTTTAGTTCTGCTCCAGCGCTGGATCCATACGCACCTGCATGGGTTGAGCCTGCTGGTGAGCGGTAAGCCGGACCGCGCCGTCTACATCTACGCGCTGATCTTGTTTCCCGGCGTGCTGCTGCACGAACTCAGCCATTGGGTCACGGCGCGCCTGCTGGGCGTGCGCACGGGCTCCTTTTCCGTCATTCCCAAGCGCCGCGGCGACGGTTCCATCCAGTTGGGCTACGTCGAGTATTACAAGAGCAAGACCCTGGACCCCATCCGCGAAAGCATCATCGGCGGCGCGCCCATGATCGTGGGCACCTTCGTCATTCTGCTGATCGGTCTTAGGATATTTGACGTGACCAACCTGGCGGCGGCGGTGCAGACGGGCGAAGTGGACCAGGTTTCGCGCGCGCTGAGCATCTTCTTCGACACCTCCTTTGTGCTGCTCTGGATCTACCTCATTTTCGCGATCAGCAACGGCATGCTGCCCAGCGCCTCTGACCGCCGCGCCTGGCCCGCCTTCATTGTGGCCATGATCATTTTGGCCGGCTTCGTCTACCTGCTCGGCTTGCAGAGAGAGGTGGCGGACGGCCTCGCCGGTCCGGCGGCGACCGTCTTCGGTTATCTGGGCATCGCCTTCTCCGTGGCCATCGGTGTGGACATCTTCTTCATGCTTATCCTGGCCAGCCTGGAGGCGATCGTCAGCCGCATTAAAGGCGTCAATGTGGTCTACGGCGCCGGAGACGGCGCCGGTTAGGGGGGCGGATGTTGAAACGTTCCCCTTTGCAGCAGGAGATTGATTCACTGCCCGACCTGGTGTCCAGCATGGTTGATGACCTGGTGCGGCGCACGGCCGATTTGCTGAGCAGTGGACGCTGCCAGGCGCTGCGGAAGGTGTTTATCACCGGCTGCGGCGACAGCCATCACGCGGCCGTGAACGCGGAAATGGCCTTCCACCAGCTGGCCGGTCTGCCCTGCCGCGCGGCGGCCGCGATGCCCTTCAGCCGCTATCTGGCGCCCACCCTGCCCCTCTATGAAGGGGAAAGCCTCGTCCTGGCCATCTCTGTGAGCGGCAGCGCCAGCCGCACGGTGGAGGCGCTGCGCATGGCGCGGGAAGCGGGCGCGGTGGGCGTGGCCGTCACGGGCAATCCCAAAGCGCCTCTGGCCGGCGCGGCGGAGCGTATTCTGCACACGGCCGTGTCGCCCCTGCCGGACGCGGTACACGGCCTGACCGTGCCCGGCGCGCGCAGTTACATCGCCTCCCAGCTGGCCCTCTATCTGCTGGCGATTCAAATCGGGCAGGCGCGCGGCCATCTGCGCAAGAAAGAGGCGACCGGCCTGCGCCACGAAGTGGCAGGCATGGCCGAAAAGATGGAGGCGACGATCGCCGCCTGCGACCCGGCAGCACGCGCGGCGGCGGAAGCGTGGGCGGAAGCGGCGGCCTTCGTATTCTGCGGCAGCGGTCCCAATTGGGGCAGCGCCCTCTTCTCGGCGGCCAAGCTGCTGGAAGCAAGCGGCGCGACGGCCGTCGCCCAGGAGATCGAGGAATGGGCGCATCTGGAGTATTTCGCGCGCGAAGCGGCCACGCCGACCTTCCTGATCAGCGCCGGCGGCCGGGAGGAAGGGCGGACCAGGGAAGTAGCCACGGCGGCCAAGGCGATCGGGCGCCGTCTGGCGATTATCGCCCCACAAGAGAGCGCGCCGGCGGAAATGAATATCGCCGATGTCTTCTTTCCTTTGGCCGGGCCACTGCGCGAATGCTTCTCCCCGCTGGCCGCCTCCTTGCCCGGCCTGCTCTTTGCCGCCTACCACGCGCAGCTCCTTGGCGAAACGTATTTTCGCGGCTTCGGCGGCGGGCGCAGCGCGCAGGGGGGCGGCGGTATCTCGCGCATCCGCAGCAGCGCACAGATTGAGCGGCTCTCGGCACTGGATGCGTTCACCGGCCGATGATCGTCTGCGCCGGGGGGCTGCGCACGGATTATTTGATCACCCGCGAAGGGCGGGCGCACAACGATCTACCGGGCGGCAACGCCCTCTTCGCCGCCGCCGGGGCGCGGCTCTGGTGCGCCGAAGAAGTGGCCCTCTGGGCGCGCTGCGGCGCGAACTACCCGCGAGCGTGGCTGGCGTCGCTGGCTGATTTGGGGCTGGAGACGAGCGGCCTGGTCCTCTTGGGGGAGCCGGCCGATCACCGCACTTTTTTCGCCTATACGGCCGGCGGACGGCGCGATGACACGGATCCCGCGGCGCACTATGCGCGCATCGGGCAGCCGCTGCCGCCGGCGCTGCGCGGCTATGTGCACTCCACTCCCCGTCAGGACGAGGCGGGCGCGTTCGAACCGCTGGCGCTCAGGCCGCAAGATTGGCCGCCGGCATACGGGCAGGCGGACGCGGTCCATCTCGCCCCCCTGCCCCTGGCCACGCATCTGCACGTCCCGGCCGCGCTGCGCGCTCGCGGCGTGCGCCTAATCAGCCTCGATCCCGGCGAACGGTATATGATCCCGCGCTGCGCGACGGCCGTTCGCGCGCTGCTGCCACAGGTAGACGTCTTTTTGCCCAGCGATCAGGAGGTGCGTTCGTTTTTTGGAGAGGGCGTCGATCCTTGGGAAGCGGCGGAGACGTTTGCCGCCTGGGGCGCGCCCCTGGTGGTGGTCAAAGCGGGAGCGGCGGGGGTATATCTGCTGGACGCAGAACAGGGCCTCCGCCGGCGCCTTCGCGCTTATCATCAGGCGGACGACACGCGCGTCGTCGATGTGACCGGCGCCGGCGACTCATTTTGCGGCGGATTTTTGGCCGGTTTGCAGCAAACCGGCGACCCAATCCGCGCCGCGCAGATGGGGCTTGTGTCCGCTTCCCTGGTTATCGAAGGGTATGGGGCGCTCTATGCGCTGGGGCTGGAGAGGGAGACGGCCGTGGGGCGCCTGGCCGCTTACCAGCAGCCAACAGCGTCGAATGAGACCGGCGCCGAATGAATTTGGCGCCTAGGGCGGCAAACATGTCGGGGAAAACGCGACATATCGGCAATCGCCAATCATCTATCCTTTTTTCGCTTTTTTGATCGCCTTCATGCGCAGATCGTGGCGCAGTTCTTTCTTGCGGATGCGCAGCGATTCCGGCGTCACTTCCAGGAGTTCATCGTTGCTCAGGTATTCGATGTTCTCATCGAGCGACATCAGGCGCGGGGTGGAGAGGGCTTCGACGATGGCCGTGGGCACGGCGCGATGGCCGGTCAGGTTCTTGGTGCGGCAGACGTTGATCACCAGGTCTTCATCGCGAATGTGCTGGCCGACGACCTGCCCGGTGTAAACCTGGTCGCCGGGCATGACAAAGAAAGCGCCGCGCTGCTGCAGATGCTGCAGGGCGTAGGCGGCGACGCGCCCTTGATCCATGCTCACCAGCGAACCATTTTCGGCCGTGTCAATATCTCCCCGATAAGGGACATAATCAGCAAAGAGCGTGTGAAAGATGCCCGTCCCGCGCGTGGCGGTCAGGAAGCGCTGGCGAAAACCGAGCATGCCGCGCGTGGGCACCTGGTAGGTGCAGTAGACGGTGCCGTCCTCCCCGTAGGCGATCTCCGTGAGCAGGCCGCGCCGCTGGCCGAGCATCTCGGCGACGATGCCTAGATAATCTTTGTGCACCTCGATGAAGACATCTTCCACCGGCTCCAGAAGCCCGGCATCCGTTTCGCGGAAGATGACCTCCGGCCGGCTGACCATGAATTCATACCCTTCGCGGCGCATCGTCTCGATCAAGATCGCCAGATGCAGCTCGCCGCGCCCGGCGACGATGAATTCGCCGGCGAGATCGGTCTCTGTGACGCGCAGGGCGACGTTGCGTTCCAGCTCGTCCATGAGCCGCTCGCGCAGATGGCGGCTGGTCAGATATTTTCCTTCCTGGCCGGCGAAGGGGCTGTTATTGACGCTGAACGTCATGCGCACGGTCGGCGCTTCCACCGTGATCGGCGGCAGCGCCTGCGGGTTGTCGGGATCGGCCAGGGTGTCGCCGATGCCCACGTCGGGAATGCCGGCCACGGCGATGATGTCGCCGGCGCTGACCTCGTCCACTTCGTTGCGCTGCAGATCGGCGTAGGTGAAAAGCTGCGTGATCTTGCCCGGCTTGATCTCCCCTTCGGCCGTGATATGGGCGATCTCCTGGCCGCTGCGCAGGGTGCCGCTGCTGAGACGGCCGACGGCGATCTTGCCTACGTAGGAGCTGTACTCCAGCGTCGTCACCAGGACCTGGGCCGGGCCTTCGGGATCCACCTCCGGCGGCGGGAGGTAATCACGAATCGCTTCGAAGAGCGGCCGCAAATCATCGCTGAGCTCATGGGGCGCGTAGCCCGCCTGCCCGTTGAGCGCCTTGGCAAAGATGACGGGAAAGTCAGCCTGTTCATCGCTGGCGCCGAGATCGACAAAGAGATCGAAGGTGGCGTTGAGCACATAGTCGGGGCGCGCCGCGGGGCGGTCGACCTTGTTGATGACGACGACGACCTGGCACCCTTTATGCAGCGCCTGGCGCAGGACGAAGCGCGTCTGCGGCATGGGGCCCTCGACGGCGTCCACGAGCAGCAAAACGCCGTCGACCATGTTGACCACGCGCTCCACCTCGCCGCCAAAATCGGCGTGTCCGGGCGTGTCGACGATGTTGATCGTCATCCCTTCATAGACGACGCTCGTGTTCTTGGCCAGGATGGTGATCCCGCGTTCGCGCTCCAGATCGTTGGAATCGAGCACGCGTTCGGTGACATCCTGATTGCTGCGAAAAACATTGGTCTGGCGCAGCATGCCGTCGACGAGGGTCGTTTTGCCATGATCGACGTGAGCAATGATGGCGATGTTGCGTATGTCTTCTCTTGGTTGATTCATATCAATTTACCCAAACCGCGGCGCTCCGCGAACCATCGCCGGCGTTTGCCAGGCGTGCGCGACCGCGCGCGTTTAATTCTCAAATTGTAGCTCAAAGGCGTCGACACCTTCTTCCGTCTGCCAGCGCGCGCCCGTCAGCGGGTCATAGACGCCGCTCACCAGGGTCAGCGGCGCGGCCGCGTCCGGGGGCAGGGTCAGAAGGTGGCGCTGCAAGAGGACGTCCCCGTCCAGCCACCCTTCCCAGGCGGCGCCTAGCCCGTCCCATTGGGCGACGAGACGGCCGTTTTCGTCGAGGGCGTGCACAAACAGCTGCAGCGCCTGCGGCGGGCCTTCTTTTCGCCACGCTGTCACTAACTCGATATGGGCGCTGTCACTGGCCAGGATTTGGGTTTCTAACAAACTCACCGCGGCGCCGGCCGCCAAGAAGCGAGCCAACGTTGCGCTCTGGAAAGGTCGCGGATTATATCTGCCTATCTCGATACCGTCACCCTCATTCATCCCCTCCAGGGCCTCTTGCACATAAGGCGCTAAGGCGGGAGGCGGCGATTGGCCGGACGGCCGTGCCAACCAGGCGTTTTCACCAGCGGGCAGGATCACGCTTTGTTCAGCCTCTATCCAGCGCGGGCGGACGTCGTTGCTGCCCAGGCGGGCCAGGGAGCCGGGGGGCAGATCGTCCATCTGTAGGCCGCTGAGCAGCAAGTCGACCGGCTCACCCGTGGCCGGGACCTCGTAGAGGAAGATGGAATGACCCAGTTTGTGCAGCGGCTCTTTCTCGCGAAACCAGGCGAACTGATCGTGATCGGCGAAATGGACGCCCTGCAAATTGGTGGCGCTGATGGCGTAGACGCCGGGCGCGGGATCCGGTGCGTAGTAGGCGCGCGCCCGCGGATTCATCAGCCGCGGGGGAAGCTGTCCAGCCCCTTGTAGGCGATCTGGTAATAGTCGGGGCGCGCCTCGCCGAAATAGCTCAACCACACTTCCTCGACGCCGTTGGCCGCCATCCAGGGGGCGAGATCGTCCAGATCCTGTCCCCAATCGAGGTTGCTGTCCGCCAGGGCGCGCCAGCCGCCGTCCGCGCCGCCGCCGAGCAAGTTGAAATAGGCGAGGTAATCGGGGTGGATGAGCAGGACGGCCGCCAGCAGCCAGGCGCACAGAACGGCCGCGGCCAAGGGTTTGCGCGCCGTCTGCGGCGAGGAAGGGCGGGCCAGGACCACCGCGGCAAAGATAATCAGGAAGGGCAGCGTGGGTAGGATGTGCCGGTAGCCGAGATTGATGTCCGTTGTCAGGGCAATGGCGAAGAAGCCCAGGCCGGGAATAAGCAGGGCGGCGCTGTCCAGTGGGGACGGGCAAGCCTCCCTGCGGCGCCAGATGCAGACGAGATAGGCAGTGAAGCCCCAGGCGAGCAGGATCAGCGTAGGCAGGGGCGTCTTCAGCAGGAAGGCGACGGGAAAATAGTACCACCAGCCGCTCTCGCTGTATTCGCCGAGAAGGAAGGAGGGGGTGGCCACGCGCAGACGGCCGCCGATATCGAGAAGCTGTTCCAGGTGGCCGGCCAGGGGCAGGGTCAGCCCGCTGAGGCGCGGCAGCAGAGGTAGATCGGCGGGCAGCGTGCCGGCTTCAAAGCCATTGCCCGCCCAGAGGAAGAAAAGGGCGGACAGGGGATAGATGACGGCGATCAGCAGCAGTTCGCGCCAAGGAAGGGCGGCGAGCAACGAGCTGGTGCGCGTCTTGTAGCGGCTGCGCCACAGGCCCGCCAGCCAGAGGGCGATCACTATCCCGAAGAGGGGGAGGAAGAGCATGGCCGTGAACTTCGTGTTCTGCAGCAGGCCCAGCGCCGCGCCGGCAAGGAGCGCCGTTTTCCAGGTGGGCGCTTTCAGGAAGCGCCAGAGGGCATAGGCGGCGAGCAGGGCGAAGGCGGTCAGGCCCAAATCGGTGGTCGCCAGGCGCGTATGGGCGAGGATATTGGGATCAAGGGCGACGAAAAAAAGCGCCAGGAGCCCGGCCCAGCGGCGGCGCGAGAGCTGCCCGGCCCAGCGCGCGGCCAGCGCGGCCAGGAGCAGGCCCAACCAGAGTGAAGGCAGCCGGGCGAGGAAGATGACGTGCTCGACGTTGTTGCCGATCTCCCAGAGGAAAAGTTCCGCCGGGCGGTGGAAACTGGTCCCCTGCCAGGCGGGATCCTCCAGAGGCAGGACCACTGTTTCGTCCCCGGCGAGCAGCGCGGCATTGAGGACGTTGAGGCCGAGGGGGTGGCCGACGCGGATCTGGGTGTGCCCGCGCAGCACGGCCAGGCCGCGCACGATGAAGCCCTGCTCGTCAAAGGTGGGCGCTTTCTGGGTCAGGCTCGACAGAGCGAGGGCGAACATGAGCAGCAGAATGGCGGCGGCGAGGAGGCGCGCGGCCAGGCGCGATAAGCCGGCCGTTTCTGTGCCGGCGACAAATGGCCAAGCAGCCGGCTGAGCGGCCGTGCGCGGGAATTTTTGGTCAGAGAGCGAGCTCATTACAAAGCCAAAACCCCGGCATCAGAAGGCTGAACGCCCCTGACGCCGAGGTTTCACTACATACGAAAGTCAGTTCCTGGGCCGGCAGCTAGCTGTCCAGAGGCAGCACCTCAAAGTAAGTGTAGCGGCCGACGGAATTGCTGTACTCCTGCGTCGTCGAGATCGCGCCGAAGTAAGGATTGCTGCCGTAGAAATTCTCATCGATGGTCAACTGGTGCTTCAGTTCGCCGCCCCGCCTGCCGGCGAAGAAGTCGATTCGATTTTCACGAACCTCCACGCGCAAGACGTTGTAATCGTCCCAGCTAATGCCGGAGATCTTCTCGATATACCAGTTCTTGGCCACTTTGCGATGCACGGGGATGCCGCCTGGCGAGCAGTCCCAGCAAACACCGTTGATGCGCTGCACCTGCAAGTTCTTCTTGTTGGCGCCTTCGACGAGCATGAATTCATAGAAATCGTTGAAGCAATCATCGTGATCATACCAGCCGGACACGGTTTTCGTATCCTGCGGGCAGAACTCCGTTCGCCGATCTCCGGCAAAGACAAGACCCAGCCCCTTCTGCCAGCCGGGTTCAACGCTCTTTACCTCAGTCTGGATCACGTAGGGGATCTGCGGCGCCTCCAGCAGCGAGGAAGTGAGCCCCAGGTCCCAGCGATCGCTGACTTCGAGGATATGGGCCGAATAATCGGGCGTCGTCTCATACCAGGTGTTGACCTCTGTGAGATTGGAGACGCGGCGCATCAACCATTTTCCTGGAGAACCTTCTTCCGTGATTGGAGGTTCCTGATCAAAATCATCCCGGTAGCCGCCGACAACTTTGATCGTCTCTGACCAGTTGCCGGCAGCGCCGCCCGCTGTGGCGCGCACGCGATAGTAGAAGACATTGAAGGGGGAGACCGGGTGAGCAAACTCTTTTGTAGCCGTAAAATCTACAGCGATGGCGGCCGCATTTTCAAAGCCGGGGGACATCGATTCCTGAAGTTCGTAAGCGGCGGCGCCGGCGCCGTTCCAGGAGACGGTCCACGTATTGGCCGTGGTCGGCCGCGTCGCTGCAATGGAAATGATGTCCGGTGTCAGCGGCTTTTCGCCGTAGGTAATCAAAGGCAGGTGCACCATGGGCATACTGCCTTCTTCGACGACAGTGATCGTCACCGAGGGTTCGAACTGCTTGTCGCCGGCGCTGATCACGGCCGTATTCGTATATTCCGTGCCTATCTGGGCATTCTTGGCCACCTCGGCGACGATGACGATCTGCACACTCCCGCCGGCGGCGAGACTGCCTTCCCAGGTGACTTTGCTGCCCTGCACGCCCCCGCCCGTCTGAATTCCGCCGATGGGCAGTTCAAATTCGTGACTCGACGTAGGAAAGGCCGTCCGGAAGTTGGTCAACGACGGTCAGCGGCGGCGCATCCGCGTCACCGCTGTTGCGAGCCACGATCGTAAAGGTGACTAGATCGCCGGCCAGCACGGTGCTGCGACCGGCCGTCTTTGTCGACTGATCGATCTCAAACGCATCCGCGGCCGCAAGTCCGTTCTCTTTTTGCAGCCGCGCTCGCACCTCGGGGGGCAGTGCTTCGAGATCTTCCACTGAGTCAGTGATGAAGACTTCGCCGCCCGTGTCGGGGTCGACATCATCCTGGGCCATCAACGACGGCGCGGAAATGAGAGCCACCAGGGCCAGCATCAGACCGGAAGCGAGCAGTATTGTGAGCAACCTGCCCCTGTTTTTATTCTCGTTGTTCGTCATTTATCCTCCAAACACGGCCGTCGCGGCCGTCGTTTTGACAATGATAATCGTTCTCAGCTGCCCGCCTCATCGCCCAGGGGAATCACCAGTTGATCCCTGCTGTTTCCGGAGTCGTCCGTGAAGGTGAGACGACGGCCGTCTTCGCGCAGGTAAAGTCCGGCAGAAAGGGCGCCGCGGGGAGATGGTAAGGGTGATGTCCAGGGCAAGATATGCCGCTGAATGAGGATGTCACCCTCCTGCAGCGTGGCCGGGGCGGCATCCATGCCATCATGCTGGCTGAGCAGCTGCTGCTCATCATCCAGCCAGTGCACAAAAATAGCTAGATCATCCGGCAATGCACCATCGACCTGCCATGCTGTCACTATTTGTATCGCCTGGCCGTCCGCAAGCGTAGTAATTTCATAGCCCACTAAGGTAAGATATCCCTCAAAGGAGAGGGGCTGCGGCAAAGCGGGGAGCGCGTGCGCGCCGGCCAGATCATAGACGGCAAAGGAGGGGTCGCCCGCGCTGCGAAACAGTGGGGCGGGGGCGACGCCGGCCAGAGACAAGAGCGCGGGATCGGGCGCGGCATATTCGGGCACGAAGAGCTGCCCCTGCCTCGCGGCGGGCAGGACGATGGCCCCGGCGACTGTTTCGCCGGTCTGCACCCAGCGGCCGGCGGGATCAGCGCCCAGCTGGCGGCGCAGGGCGTCGGCCGTGATCGGCCGGTAGAAACCGTCGGCGAAGACGGGCGCGTCCGCCGGTTCCTGGCGCAGATAGAGGGCGATGTCGCGCAGGACAGTCTGGTACTTGAGGCGCGTCTCCATCTCCGCCGGCCAGCGCAGGAAGCCGCTGCTTACCGTGCGCCCAAGCGTGAGCAGAAAGAGCGCGGCCAGGAGCAGGGGAACGGCCGCCCGCGTCCAGCCGGCGGCGGCGCGTTTGCCCCACAGCCAGGCGGCGGCCAGCGCGGGCATCATGTAGACGGCGGGCAGCGCGCCGATCATGCGGATCGTGCTCGGCGCCTGGGGCGTGATCGCGCTGGGCAGAAGGCCCACGACCAACCAGAAGAGCGTGAAGGCGTAGATGGGCTGCTTAAAATGCCAGAGGGTCAGGAGCAGGCCGCCGTAGAAGAAGACGGCCGTCAGCGGATCGAAAAGAGGCTGGCCGGGAATCATGTAAGTCCAGCGCGGATCGCCCGTGAAACTGAAGGCACCCAGCGTGGCCAGCGTGGTCCCCAAGAGCGGCGCGGCGTCCCCGGCGCGCAGGGCGGCGAGCGGCCCTTCCAACTGCTGCACACGCTGCTGCAAGGTGGGATCAGCGCGCAGCGTGAGGGCCAGGGGCAGATAGAGAAGCAGGGAAACGAGCAGCGCGATGCCCGCCGCCAGCAGCGGCTGGGGCAGAGAACGGCCGAAAAGGGTCACCTGCTCCGCGGGCAGGCGCCGGCGCAGGAGGAACCAGTAGAGGGCGAGCAAGACGGGCCAGAGGAAGATCACGCGCGCGCCGGTGTAGGTATAGAGCGCGAGGCCGAGGAAGAGACCGGCCAGCCACGGTCTGCGCGGCCAGAACCAGGCGAAAAGCAGCAGCAGGAAAGGCTCCATCACCGGCCGGATGCCGACGCGGCTGAATATGATGGGCCACCAGCTGAGGGCCAGGAAGAGACCGGCGGCCAGGGCCGCGGGCTGGGCGAACAATCGCTTTGCCCAGCGCAGCGTCAGGGCGACGACCAGCAGGCCCAGAAAGGCGGCTGGCAGGCGGATGGAAAGCACGTTGTCGCCGAGCAGGACCTGGAAGGGCACCGACCAGTAATGATAAAGCGGTTCGTGACCATACCCTTCGCGGAAGAAGAGGGCGTGCGCCCCCTGGCGAATGAAAGTCACGATGTCGGCGTTGAGCACTTCGTCCTGCGCGAGGCCGGGCGGGACGCGGCTGAGGGCGACCAGGCGCATGAGCGCGGCGGTGAGCAGGACGGCCGTCGCCGGCCAGAGCCACCCAACTCCGGCGGCCAACGCCTCCCCCCGTTTAACCGCTCCCTTTTCAGCCATCATCTCTTCTGCTACCATTGCCAATTCTAGGCGTGCGCCGCGCTCCTGTAAACGGGTTTCAGGTGATGCTCAGCCGGCGGCGCGGGCCTGATCCAGCGCCGGCGAGCGGCCAGCATACGCTATTCTAGGGCGCCGGAGAGCCTGCGCCCATACGCGACGCCCACGCCTGCGCGGTGATTCGTCACCTATCTGTCCATGACCAAGAAATGGCTTGTTCCACTTCTCCTGATTCTCCCCTACGCACCACTCCTTTTCTGGGGAGCTAACCTGGCGGATGCGGCCTACGCCGCCCTGGCGCCGCTGGCGCGCCTGGGCGTGGAAGCGGCAGCGGCGGCAGCGCTGTTGGGCACGCTGGGTTGGGGAACGGCCGCGCTGCTAATCTGGTCTTTGGGGCGGCACCTGGGTCGCGGCCAGGGCGCCTTCGTCGCCGCTCTGCTGTTTTGTTTCAACCCGTGGATCGTGGAAACGCTGGGCCAGGCGACCGGTTGGGCAGTGGCCCTGATCTGGCTGCTGCCGGCGGCCCTCGTCCGGCGGCGCTATGCGGCGGCCCTCTTCGGCGGGCTGCTGCTGCTCTCCCTCTTCTTCCTTCCCGCCCACGGTATCAACTGGCCCGCCGAGCTTGCTCCGCCGCTGCTCTACTCCCTCCTGCTCTTCGCCGCGGGCATGGGCACGCAGTGGGCGGCCGGGGCGCTGGCGGCGCGCGGCGTGATCGCGCAAGATGAGGCGCGAGCGACGACGATCTTGCTGGCGCTGCTCTTTGTTGTCTTCGCTTTCCGGCAGGGAAATCAGCTACGCGAGTCGTTCGCGGCACGGCCGTTGGCGCAGTGGGCGGTTGAAGAGGAAGCGGCGGCCTGGCTGAGGGCCAATGCCGCGGCGCATGAGCGGCTGCTTTCCAACGAACGCCTCGCCTATCTTGCCCGCCTGGAAGCAGTGGCCACAGCCCCTGAAGCGCTGCCGTCCCTACTGGCCGCGGACGCGCCGCAGTACGTGATCGCGGGCACAAGTATTCCCTGGCAGATGCTGCGCGAATCGATCCCGTTCCGGCTCTATTACGAACCGCTGGCGCACTTTGGGAAGCGAGACGCCCCCCAGACAGAGTTGGCGATCTGGGGCTACCGCCCGCCGCGACCGGAGCTGGGCGCCTTGGAAGCGCTCAATGCGCGCGTGCCGGATCGCCTTGCCATTCTCGGCTACCAGATCGCACCGCGGCCGGCCGCTGCGGGCGAACCGTTGACGCTGGCTCTCACCCTGCAGCGCGCGGCGGCCGGCCTGCTGGAGGCGGGCCCACTCGACGTGACCGCGCGCCTCGTTTCCGCGCCGGACGGGCGTCTGGCGGCCGAATGGACGGAAACGCTGCCCATGACGGGGCCGTCCGGCGCCTGGGGGCCCGGCGAGGTCCTTGTGGAGAAACTGGCGCTGCCCCTGCCCGGGGAGCTGGAAAGCGGAGCGTACCACCTCAATCTTTCCCTGTCCGGCGTGGGCGAAAGTGCGCTGTGGCCGTTTTCCTTCAACAACGACGTCAACCGCCTCGACCGCATTCCCCTGGGCTATGTGGTCGTGCCCTGGCGCGGCGAGATGGCGGGGGCGCAGCCGCTGGCCGCGCGCTTTGAGCAGGGCATTGAACTGGCGGCGGTGGATGTCGGGGGAGCGGCCGCCGGCGAACCGTTGGCCGTCACCCTCTTCTGGCAGAGCGGCGCTCCGGTGGCGGAGGCGTACAGCGTGTTCGTCCATCTACTGGACGGGGATGGGCAGCTGGCGGCCAATCAGGATGGGCCGCCGGACAACGGCCGTTTCCCGACGGACTCCTGGCTGCCGGGCATGACGGTGGCGGACACACACCTGCTCGCGCTGCCGCAGGAGATGGCCCGCGGGGTCTATGAGCTGCGCGCCGGACTGTATGATGCGCAGAGCGGGCGGCGGCTGGCGCTGAGCACGCTCGGCGGGGCGGCGGTGGAGGGGGATTCCGTTTCCCTGGGCACGATCACGCTGGAGTAGCCACGGATCGACATTCCCGCGCTTAGCGAGGGAGTGGATTCGCCGTGGCGGATGAACCCATCGCGACGAACGGATGGCCGTTTGTACGCCCAATTCATTGGGCACCTGCCGCAAGCAGGCCGAAATCAGCGGGGCGGACCGCCTTGTTCTCGCTCCACAGGTCGATGGGGATTTCGCCGGCGGCGCCGGGCGCGAGCAGGAGCAGGTTGTCCTTGGGCCCAAGATTGAACCAGGGATCGCGCGCCGTATCGAGACGGCCGTTGCCGGCATAAATCGTCAGCACCCCATCTTGCCAGCCATCCGTGGGGAAAGCCGCGTCATTGGCGGCATTCTGCGTGGCGATGACGCGCAGCCGGCTGCCCTGGGGCAGCGCGGCGAAGAGCGCATCCTCGGCGAAGATCAGGGAGCCTTCATCCGCCGCCGTCACGCTGTCATTGTCCGTGACGCGCCAGCCACGCAGGTCCACGCCGCCCGGACGCCGCACTTCCAGGGCGAACCAATCCCCAACAACTTCCCCCGCCCCATCGGCCACATAGGTTGTGAAAAGCAGATCATGCGCGCGCGGGGCGCCTTCATCCAGGGGCGCAAACTCGGCGGACAGGGCGTCATTCTGCCCAACCACGAGCCGGATCTGCGGCGAGGTGACCGCATCCGCGCCGCTGTAACCATGCCAGCGTAGGAAGGCGTAGCCGGGCGGCGGCAGGGCGTGCAGCTGGATTTCCGTGCCCGTGAAATACGCTCCCTGCCAGGGCAGCGGCGCAGGCGCGAGATCATTCACGGCAAGCCAGCCCTGCGGCCCGCCCACCTGGTCGACCATGACTGTGCCTACGCCGGGCAGGCCGAAACTCTCTACGAAATGGCCGCGCATGATGTCCGCCCTCTGCGCGGCAAAGGCCGTCATCCTGGCAACAACGTCCTCCCACGCTTCCGGCACATTCCAGCGCGCCTGTTCAAAGGGGATGTCGGCGTTCAGCTCGGCGACGGAGCGCGCGACTTCGGCGCTGACATTGGCCGGGGAAAGCGTGGTGTTCAACAGATCGGCGGCGCGGGTCAGGAATAGGTTGTAGAAATCGGGATTGGCCAGCAGCTTGTTGAGGAACATCTCCATCGGTTCGCCCAGCGGATGCGCCGCGTTGAGGACGTGGTCGACCATCTGCCGGTCGACGCGCTCAAAGGCGAGGTCATTGTCCCAGACGATCCACTGCCAGCGGCCGCCCGGCGTCCAGGGACGGAACTGGTGCATATTGTGGTGCGGCCAGTCGGTGTTGGCGATGTACATCTGCAAGAGATAGTAATCGACGAAATTGGCCAAATCAACCTGGGTCTGCAGGTAGGCGTAGTTTTCGGGATCGGCGAGGTCGTTCTCGCGGACAAAGGCGATCACGTTCTGCCAATGGGGCAGGTCGCTGGCCCGCTGCGCGGCCGACTGGCGGCCCGCAATATTAGGCGTGTCGTTGATCGCCGCGCTGGGCACGCCGTAGGTCTGCCGAAGGAAGCGTTCGTCGATACGCTCGCGAATATTGTAGATGCCCCACGGCTCGCCGTTCAAGAAGAGCAGCAGCGGCCGGCCGCGCACGGCGTAGCCGCCCATCTGCGTGAAGAGGCGTTCCGTGAGCTGGTTGCGGAAGAGAAGTAGATCTTTGTCGCTGTTGTGCAAATAGAGGTTGTCAAAAGCGATCTGCCCTTCGTCGCCAAAAAGCGGGTACTGCAGTTTGCGCGCTCCGTATTCGTCACGAAAGTAGAGGCGCAGGGACTTCTTGTCGGAGAACCAGCGCGTCCATTCGCCATGGATGCGCAGGCCGCCGCCAATGTGAAAGCCTGTCTGCCCCTGCGCTTCCACATAGGTGAGATCAACCGGCCGCTCCCATTCGCGCCCTCGCCCGTCATGGTTGGCGTAGATGCCCCGTTCCTCGTCCCACAAATCGGCGGGATCGGCGATGATGGACAGGATGGGCAGCTCGCTGTCCACGCCCATCAAGTAACTGCCGCCGGCCACAGGTCCGGCGCTGCCATCGGGCAAGACGGCCTGCGCACGGACAACGACCACCTGCGGCCGTCCGGCGTCGAGGGAAAGCGGGGCTTCGTAAACGGCCGCCGTTTGCGCGTCGGGCAGCGCGCCGTCCAGCGTATAGTAGATGCGCGCCTCTTCGTTGGCGGTCTGCATGGCCAGGGAGATATCCTCATCGTAGCCGCCGGGCGGGAGGGAAAAAACAACCTGTAGATCGGCGCCGGCGGCGGAAAAAGCGTACTGCTCCCCCAGCAACAGGGCCACAGCAAGCAGAAGGAGCACGGCCGCCAGGGCAAGCCGGCGCCCCTGTTTCTCCCTGTTCCTGAAACGATTCATCGCAGATTGCGCGCTGAGCGAGCGGCGGCTCTCAGCAGCTAGAAGGTGCCGTTAAGCAGGCCGTCGACATATTTCGAATGGCGACGGCGGGGAATGGGGAAGCGCTCCATCGCTTCCTCCAGGCGCTCCTGCAGTTCCACCGGCGCCTTGACCTCAATGACAATCTGATCGCCCGCCGCCAGCCGGTGCGTCAGATTGGGACGTACGTGAAAGCGCTGATCGAAGAAGGTCTGGCCGTAGTCAAGCGTGCAGCGGATGACGCCGTCCGGGGAGACGAAGTAGTCGCGCTGATACAGGTTAATCAGCGCCGGCCGGCTCGCTCGCTGCACCCACTGCCGCCACGCATCGGGCGCCACGACCAGCAGATCGGTCAAGATGCGCTTGTAGCTCTGCGTCAGGTCCAGCGGGGCGGCGAGCGGCAGGCGGCGTTTGTCGCCGACGGAGCCGCGTTTGATTTTTAGTTCCAGGACCGCGGGCACAGAGCGCGGGCGCGGCGTCGCCCCATACCAGCGCAGACGCAGCTTGCGCCGCTCCGCCTGCCCGGCCAAATTTTCAGCGAGGTTGGTCAGCCCGGGAGAATCCAGGTAGAGATTATTTACCTGCCTTGCCGGGAAGGCGGTGCGAAAGCCTTCGGGATGGAGGCGAATCCAACCCCGCGCCTGCGCCAGGAAATTGGCGCTGCAAGGCAGTTTCAGTTCGTAGCGCACCTCGCTGGACGATGCGGCCGGGCGTTCACTCATCCGCGAATTATGGTCTACAGGCATGAAATTGGCCAACCTGTTTCCCTGGCTCTAAACCTGCCCTGCCGGGAACGCATCTCTTCTGGAAAAGTGCGTGTCCTGCCGGGCGCAGAATACCCGCTTTCTCGGCAGGTCGCTGCGCTCACGGGACCTGGTAAATGTGGATCGAATAGCCGATGCGCTCATCCGGTTCGCGAGCACGGAACCAGGCGTAGACATCTTTCTCTTGCAGGGGCAGCTCCCAGAGGGCACTGACGCTGATCGCGTACGTGCCCGCCGGCGGCGCGCCGGGATCGAAGGGCGGGTCGCTCCATTGACCATAGAAGGGCTGGCGCGGGAAACCGGGCAAGGGTGTGTAGGCGAGGCCGTAGTAGTCGGGATCGGCCGTGCCGAACCAGCCGAGACGCAGATCGTCAATCTCATTTGCGGCCGCCCACGCCCGCAGACGCAGGAGATCCTGCCCCCAATCAATATTGCTGTCGACGAGCAGGCGGTGCCCGTTTGCGGGACCGCCGGCGAGGCTGTTGAAGGTGCTCAGATAGTGGGGGTGGATCTGCAGATCGACGGCCAGCAGGCTGAGGACAAGCAGGAACAGCGCGGCGGCCGGGGCATAGGTCAGGGACGGCCGTGGGCCGAAGCGCTCACCCAGCCAGGCGGCGACGGCCGGGGAGGCGAGGCCGGCGATGAGCAGATAGAGAAAGGGCAGAATGGGCAGCAGATGGCGATAGCCGATGTTCAGGGCGCTCAGCGTGCTGATCGCGAAGTAGCCGAGCAGGGGCAGAAGCAGGAAAACGGCCGAAGCCCTCGTTCTGGGCAGCAGCAGCAGGAGCACGGCTGCCGCCAGAAAGAAAGCGATCGTCAGCAGCGGCGTCTTCACGGCAAAAGCCAGCGGAAAATAGAGCGCAAAGCCCTGGTTGGAAAACTCACCCATCAAAAAGGAGGGCCGGCCCCCTTCGCTGACCAGCAAGATGCGTTCGATGCCGGACCAGAAGGTGGGCATGGGGCCGCTGAAGCGGTTGAGCACGGAGAAACGGGCATCGAGAAAAAGAAAGCTGCCCCACTGCAGACCGTAGATGAGCCAGACGACGGCGAGAGAGGCGGCTCCCGCGGTCAGCAGCTCGCCAACACGGCGCAGCGCGGCGCGGAGGGAAGCGTGAGGGGCGCCGCCGTAGAGGGGCAGCAGAGCGAGCAGCAGCCAGATGGGCAGAAAGACAAGGTTGGAAAGCTTGGCGGCAAAGGCGAGCCCCATGCCCAGGGCGGCCGGCGCCAAACGCTGCCAGCTCCACGTCTCCTGACGCCAGAGCTGCCAGAGCAAGAGGGTGGCAACGAGGAGGAAGAGCGCGCCGCCGACATCCGTGGTCACATAACGGCCGTGGGCCAGGATATTGGGATCGAAGAGGAGGAAGAGCAGCGCCCAGAAAGGCGCCGATCCGCCCCACATCTGCTGGGCAAAGCGCCAGCCGGCAAGGGCCAGGCCCAGCGCCAGGTAGACGACCGGCAGGCGGGCCAGGAAGAATATCTGCTGCATGTCGAGATCGCGGTTCAACTCCCAGAGAAGCTTTTCGGCAAAGACGTACCAGAAGACATCGGGCGGCGTGCGCTGCCAGCTGGCGTCATCGAGGGGCAGGTCGATCTCGGGCATTGTTAGCAAGGGCAGAGCGCTGATGGCGTTGACCAGGGGCGGGTGCTCCACGCTGAGGCGCGGGTCGCCGGTGCGCAGGTAGGCCAAGCCGCGGGCGATGTGATTTTGCTCGTCCATGGTCGGGCTGTCGCCGGTGAGGCTGTCGAGAGCCAGGAAGTAAAACAGTAGGACGGCGGCGATCGCCGCCCACTGCCAGCGCTTGTGCAGTGCCATATGGCGAGGATTATAGGTCAGGGGGCCAATGGGGCAAGAACGGCCGTCGTACGCTCCAACGCCGCCATGCCCACGCGCGCCGCCGGCAGGCTGACAAGTATGGCGGAATAGAATAAAATGCACGGTCTGGCAATGTCGAGTAGAAGTGACTACTATGCGCAAGCATCTCTCCACATTTATTAAGATCGGCGTGACCCTCCTTGGCCTGGCGGTGGTCTTGACGCGCTTTGATGTGCGCGCCATCGGCGCCGTGATGCGCCAGGCGGACCTCGCCTGGCTCCTGGCCGGCTTCCTGCTCTTCAACGCCGGCGTGCTCCTGCGCGCCTATCGCTGGCTGATCCTGGTGCGCAGTCTCCATGCCGACGTCCCTTTCCGGCGCTTGGCAGAGCTTTACTTCGTCGGTGGTTTCTTTAACGTTTTCCTGCCTTCCGGGTTTGGCGGGGATGTGGTGCGCATCCTGGAACTGGCGCAGGATGTGCCCCCGGCGCTGGCGGCGGGCACGGTGATCATCGACCGCCTGACAGGCCTGATGATGCTCTTTGCCCTGGCGCTGGTCGCCCTGCCCTTCCGGCCGGCCGATTTTCCCCATGAACTGCTGTGGCTGATCGTGCTCATCTGCTCCGGGGGCCTGCTTGGCGGCCTACTGCTCTTGGAAGGAACGGCGCTGCGCAAACTGGCCGCGCTGCTGCCGGAGCGCCTGCTCAACGCCGGCGGCGGCTTTATTCCCAAGCTGACGCTGGCCATCGACGAGATTGGGTGGCGCGCGATCAGTGGCGCGATGGGCATCTCCGTCCTCTTCAACCTGCTGCAAGCAGCATGGTGGACGACCACGGCCATCGCCCTGGGCCTTACTGTGCCTTATCTTTATATGCTGCTGGTGGTGCCGCTGCTCTCCCTGGTGATGCTCATCCCCTCGATCGGCGGCCTTGGCGTGCGCGAACTGATCGCGCCCCTGCTCTTCGCCCCGGCCGGGCTGACGCCCGAGCAGGCGATCGCGCTGTCGCTGCTGGTCTTCGCCCTGGAACGGTTATCCGGCTTGATCGGCGGCCCGCTCTATATTTATACGACGATACGCGACAAGGATAAGGAGAAGAAGCAGGAATAGGGAGGGAGAATCTGGCGGCGATCTCGAAATCGGCTGCGTGCCGGTGCCCAATGAATTGTGGGCTACAAACGGGCGCTTGCCGGCAGTGACGGATTCATGCGGCGGGGGGAGCGCATGGCCTAGATCTTGGGGAACAAGTCACGAAATCCCGCTTATTCGCCGCCTTTGCCCGCCTGGACAAGGCGCGGATCGAGCGCGTCGCGCAGGCCGTCGCCAAGCAGGTTAAAGGCCAGCACGGTAATGGAGATAGCCACGCCCGGGGCAAAGACGAGGTGCGGGGCGCTGAAGATCTGGTTGCGCTCCGTACCCAACATCGTGCCCCATTCCGGTGTCGGCGGCTGAGCGCCCAGGCCGAGGAAGGACAAAGCGGCCGTATCCAGGATGGCCGTGGCCACGCCCAAGGTGGCCAGAACAATCAGGGGCGGCAGGGCGTTGGGCAAGATGCGGCGAAAGAGGATGTCGAAGTTGCTTGCCCCAAGCGCGCGCGATGCTTCGACGTAGTCAGACTCGCGCATGGAGAGGACGCTGGCGCGCACAACGCGCGCGTAAGCGGGGATACTGACAATAGCGATAGCCAACATGGCGTTCTGCAGACTGGGGCCCAAGACAAAGACGATGGCAATAGCCAGCAGGAAAAAGGGAAAGGCGAGGACGACGTCCATGAGACGCATGGCAAGATTGTCGAACCAGCCTCCCCAATAACCGGCTAAGGCGCCCAGTGTCGTGCCGACGATCAGAGCGATGGCCACGGTGACGAAACCGATACGTAGGGAGACGCGCGCGCCGTACACGATGCGGCTGAACTGGTCGCGCACATTGCCGTCAAGGCCAAGCAGATGCTGTGGTTGATCGTCAGGGCAGCCCAGCAGATGGATACAGGGCTTCTGACGGCGCTTGACATCCTCTTTGCCGATCAATACTTCGGTCGGATCGTAGGGGGCGATAACGGGGGCGAAAACAGCCGTGAATATGAGGATGAGTAGAATGATCAACCCAACAACGGCCGAGCGCTGGCGAAATGTGCGCCTGAAGGTCAATCGCCAAAGGCTGTTTGATTTGTAATCACCGATATCGGCGACATCGTCATCTTGAATCTCAGCTACAGTAGTTGTTGACATAAGTTCACTTGTTTTGGGGCTGCTCTGCTGCTTAATCGAGGCGAATACGGGGATCAAGAAAGCCATAAGAGAGGTCAACGATCAGGTTAAAAGCGACATAGATAATGGCAATGATAATAACAAAACCTTGAATGATTGGGAAATCACGGGCCGTAATAGCCTCAAACACGCTTAGCCCCACGCCGGCGAAACCAAAAATAGTTTCTGTAAGCACAGCGCCGCCCAGAATAGCGCCCAACTGCAGGCCCACGATCGTGACCACGGGCAGCAGCGCATTGCGAAAAGCATGCTTAGATATCACTTTGTTGGCAGAAACACCCTTGGCGCGCGCCGTGCGCACGTAATCAAGTCCCAATACTTCGAGCATGCTGGAGCGTGTAATGCGGGCGATGATCGCCAGCGGAATCGTGCTCAGGGCAACTGCCGGCAAGATGAGATGGCGCATGGCGCCGCCCAGGACTTCCCAATTGGCGGTAATGATGGAGTTAAAGATATAGAGATTGGCAAAGAACTCCAGGAAATAGTAGCGCGGTGTCCCTTCCTCCACAGCCATATCAAAAACTTCGTAAAAGGGTGTGGCGACCATGCCGGCCGGCAGACGCCCAGATGGGGGGAGCGCGAACGGCGTGTCGCGTAGGACCACGGCAAAAACATAGATCAAGATAAGGCCCAGAAAAAAGACGGGGAGGGAGACGCCGAGGTTGGCGCTGATCATCACGCCCACATCAACCGGTGAATTGCGCTTGACGGCGGCGATAATGCCCAAAGGCACGCCTACTAGCACGGCGATTGTCATCGCCGCCATGCCCAGTTCAATGGTCGTCGGCAGCCGTTCGATCATGATCAGCAGCACCGGGCGGCCAAAGCGAATCGAGTCGCCCAAGTCACCTTTGGCCAGATTCTGCAGGTAGATGCCGAACTGCACAGGAATGGGCTGGTCAAGGCCATGCTTAATCGTGAAACGCTCACACGTTTCAGCGCTCGCTTTTTCACCCAGGATTGCCTTGCAGGGATCCCCTGGAATAGAACGGGCAAGGATGAAGGTAACAGCCATGATGGCAAAAACGACGGGGATGGCCATCAACACGCGACGAAATGTATATTGAACCATAAGGCACCCATTTAGAAACCTGGTTGATACAAACGGCATCCAACCTTCTCAATCAGAAAACCGGGTTTCTTTGATTCGGCTGGATAGTGAAAGCGGGATGGCCACTGCTGCTCTAAGCAACTCGCCGCCATCCCGCCTATCTTACAGGATTATGCTCTTAGAATCGAGAATATCGAACTCCAAGCAACATGATCAGGTTATTACTCGGACTGATTCATCAGGCCGTCCCACAGGTAGGAGTAGTACTCCCAGGAGCCTGTGTTACCGACATGGTTCGGATTAGAGGCGTCGATACCGGCGCCCCAGGAGGCGATCACGTCCGCAGCATCAAAGTCAGAGCCGTCGTGGAACTTCACGCCTTCGCGCAAGTTACAGGTCCAGACGGTCAGATCTTCATTGGCTGTACATGATTCAGCCAGGGACGGCTGGGCCACACCATTGACATCGTAATTATACAACGCTTCCACGATCTGCTGGCAGGTATCGAGTGACTCGCCGTCGGTCTCGTCCGCACAGTAGAGGCTGATCGGCTCGGCGTTCTTCATGAAGACGAGGGTGTCCTTACCGGGGTCGATCACGCGCATGACAGGCGCGCCAAATGGCGGGTTGTTGATGCCCGGCAGGCCGGCGCGCGCCGCGTAGGAAACGGCGGAATGGACAACAGGCACCATGGGTACCAATTCCTTGAGGGCGTTGTTCGCTTCCGCGTACAACTCAAGCGTGTCGTCCGGATTGGCGATCTGCGAAGCGGCTTCCAGCGGTTCGTAGACTTCCGGATGCGGGTCGCCAAACTGCGGGTTCTGCGCACTGAAGTGGAAGTCTAGGAAGTTGGTCGGATGCGGGTAGTCGCCGGTCCAGCCGAGGAGGTAGATACCGTCCAAACGGCCGTTGGTCGACTCATCAATGAACTCACCCGATTCCATGACAACGATATCGGCGGTGATGCCCAGATTTTCTGCCAGCTGGGTTTGCAGCTCAACGGCTACAGAGCCTGGTTCCGGCAGGTAATCACGGAACACATCACGATAGTAGATAGTGGTCTCAAACCCATCAGGGAATCCTGCATCAGCCAGCATCTGCTTGGCTGCGGCAGCATCAAACTCATACCACGACTCGCCCTCACAGCCACCAGGGATGGCGCAGGGGGTGAAGTGGCTGGCAACTTCGGATCCTTCGGGGTAGAAAGTGCCCACGATACGTTCGCGGTCAATACCCATACCGATAGCTTTGCGAACATCGACATTGTCGAACGGCGCAAAGGTATTGGTCATAGCAATGTAAAGGATATTCGGCGCGGGCAGCGGTACGATCTCGAGATTGGGATCTGCTTCCACGGCCGCGATGTCATCAGTGGCCAGGTTGGTGATGTAGTCGGCGGCGCCGGACTGCAGCTCCAACAAGCGGGAAGCGGACTCAGTTGCCCAACGGAAGACGAGCGTATCCGCAACAGCGGGCTCGCCCCAGTAATCCGCGAACTTGGACATAATGATGCTGTCGCCACGATTCCAGGAATCGAGCTGATAAGCGCCGGTGCCGATGGGGTTCTCCAGCAAATCGCCGCCACCGCCTGTGGCTTCGATATGTTCACTAGGCTGGATGCCGAAAGGTGTAAAGGCTGCCTTGGCCAGGAATGCGGGATCAGACTTGCAAAGATTGAACTGCACGGTGTAGTCGTCAAGGGCCACAATGGACTCGACCTTCCCACCATACTCACAACCGTCGGCAGAAACCACTGCCGGGCCGTCGTGCATCATTTCTTCTTCGCCTGCTTCCTCAACCATGCCGCCTTCCATCGCCGCGGCGCAGTATGGTTCGAACTCGCCAACGCAGAGTTCTTCCCAGGTGCGGAAACCATCAGCGATGACCGTGTCGGCAACATTCGCTATCGTCACGGGGATCGGCGTCAGGGCCACGAACGGAATCTCGTTCGTGCCGTTGTTCAGCGTCACGCCACCGGTCAATTCGGTGAGGTCCTCGCCGCGCAGTAGGGCGATACCGGCCGCAGCAGCTGCTTCCGCTTCCGCCTTGATCGGCTTGTAAGTGGACATCGCCTGGTCGCCGGCCAGCACATGCTGGATACCGCCAACCGTCGCGTCCTGCCCGGAGATGGGGATGCCCGCTTCGCTCGGGTCCAAGCCCGCGCTCTTCAGTGCGGAGATGACCGAACCGGCCAGGCCGTCATTGGCGGCGAATACGCCGGTGACATTGCCTTCCGCGGCAGTCAGTATCTGCTCGAAGATGACCAGCGCTTCCTGGTTGTCCCAGTTGGGCACGGCCTGGTCGTCGACCAGTTCCCAAGAACCGTCATTGAAATGGGGCTCAGCGTAGCTGAAGTATCCCTGGCGGAACAGCGTCGCGTTGTTGTCCGTCGGCGCGCCGTTGAGCAATACAACCTGCGGCGTGCCTTCCTGCGCGCTGATCAGCGGCTCGAGAATCTCGCCCATGGCTTCGCCAACTTTGACGTTGTCAAAGCTGACATACACATCGGCGCCAGGCCCTTCAATCGTCAGGCGGTCGTAGTCGACTACCTTCACGCCGGCATCGCGCGCGCTGGCGATCATCGCCGCCGCCGAACCGGAGTCCAGGTTGACCAGCAAGATGACTTTCGCGCCGGCCGTGATCGCCTGCTCAAACTGCGTCTGCTGTGTGCGGGCGTCGCCTTCGGCGTTGACGATGTTGTACTCCACGCCGGCCGCTTCGAACGCTTCTTCGAAGTAACGGCGATCGTCGGTCTCCCAACGTGCGGAGCTGGCGCTGTCGGGTAAGAGCACCCAGATGCTGCCTTCATCCATCATTTCTTCAGCAGGCTCTTCTGCCGGTGCTTCTTCGACTGCTTCTTCTACGGCCGCTTCGACGGTAGGGGCTATTTCCTCTACGGCCGCGGCGATCGTCGGTGCTGCTTCTTCTACGGCTTCCTGCACCTGGCCTTGACAACTTACCAGGACAAGACCGAGCACCATCAGCGCAGTCACGACAATAAACCATCTGTTCTTCATGTTTTCTTCTCCTTTTTGAGATTACAATACGCGCCCCAAGTGGGCGCAAGACGGTTAGCCGCTTATAGTAACATGATTCAAAAACGGGGACAAGAGGATCGGGCTAATTAAGTGACCGATTGGTGACATTTCGGAATCAAACTCATAAACGAGCCTTTTGGGTATAATTAATCCGCTGCGGTTTGCGCAGCGGCGCGCGGGCAGCGCACAGCAACAAAGCACGGGCCGTTTCGTTGGACACCGTACGGGCAGAAACCAGGGCAAGAACTGCGCTGTTTGGCGGGCAATCGTGCAGCTAGATAGATACGCAAACCCTCGGCGGTTTGGGAACGCTTCTATGACTAATCGTGACGTAATCAAGATGTTCAACCTGGTAGCCGATATGCTGGCCATTCGCGGCGATCAGATTCACCGCATCCTCGCCTACCAGAAAGCGGCGGAGAGCATCAGCGATCTGGGCCGCGATATCAATCAGGTCTATGAGGAAGGGGCGCTCACCGATATCCCCGGCATTGGCAAAACGCTGGCGGCGAAGATTGAAGAGATGCTGACCACGGGTAGATTGGAATTCTATGAGCGGCTGGCGGAGGAGGTGCCCCCTGGCCTGGTTGATCTGCTGCGCGTGGAGGGATTGGGGCCCAAACGGGTGAAGCAAATCTACGACACGCTGGGCGTGGAAACGATTGAAGCGTTATCCGCCGCCGCCGCCGCAGGCAAGCTGAGCGAACTGCCGCGCATGGGCAAAAAAAGTGAGGCGAAAATCGTGGCCGCGATTGAAGCGCTGGGGCGGCATGGCGATGATCGCGCCCTGCTGGGGGATGCGTGGCCGGTAGCGCAGGAGATCCTCTCCATCCTGGCCGAGGTCCCGGGCGTCAGTGAAACGGCCGTCGCCGGATCTTTGCGGCGCATGAAGGAGACGATTGGCGATGTCGATCTGCTGGTCGCCGCGGCCGATCCTGAGCCGGTGATGGAGCGATTCTGCACGCTGGAACTGGCGGAATCGGTCAGCGCGCGCGGACCGACCAAGTCGCGCATCCTCTTGCACAGCGGCCTGGGCGTCGATTTGCGCGTCCTGCCCGCCGCACGATGGGGCACACTGCTCTCCTATTTCACGGGCAGCAAAGAACACAATGTGCGCCTGCGCGAACTGGCCCTGAAACAGGGGCTGTCGCTCAATGAACACGCGTTTACGCCGCAGACCGCCGGCGCCGAAGAGGGTGCGGAGATTCTCTGCGCCAATGAAGAGATGGTCTACAGCACGCTCGGCCTGCCCTATATCGCGCCCACCCTGCGCGAGGATCGCGGCGAAATCGAGGCGGCGCAGGCGGGCCGGCTGCCGCAGCTGGTGCGCTTGGCGGATATGCGCGCCGACCTGCACATGCATACGACCTGGTCAGACGGCCGTTTGTCAGTCCTGGAAATGGCCCGCGCGGCGCAGGCGCGCGGGCTTTCCCATATTGTGATCAGCGACCATTCGCAGAGTTTGGGTATCGCCAACGGGCTCACCGTCGCGCGCCTGTGGCAGCAGCGGGAAGAAATAGCGGCGGCCAATGAGGCCATGGGCGCGGCGTTCACGATCTTGCAGGGGACCGAGATGGAGATCAAAGCGGACGGCACGCTGGACTTTCCCGACGAGGTGCTGGCCGAACTGGATTTCGTCATCGCCAGTCTACACACGAGTTTGAGCCAGCCCCGCGAACAGGTGACCGATCGCCTGCTCAACGCCATATGGAACCCGCATGTAGACATGATCGCCCATCCGACGGGACGCCTGCTGCCGGATCGCGCCGGGGCGGATCTGGACATGGACATGGTCCTGGAGTCGGCGGCGGCCACGGGCACCCTTCTTGAGATCAACGCCAATCCGCAGCGCCTCGATCTGCGTGACACGCACGTGCGCCGCGCCCTGTCGCTGGGCGTGAAGATCGCCATCAACAGCGACGCGCACGCCGCTGAGCAGTTGGATTTCCTGCATTACGGCGTGGCCACGGCACAGCGCGGCTGGGCGACCGCGCCGGATGTCGCCAACACCTGGCCCCTGGCGGATCTTCTCGCTAGCCTGAAAAAAGAGTCTAACGCATAATCTCTCCATGGCTGAACAAGAAGAAATCATGCTCCGTCGCGCTTTTGGCGATGCTCTCGATGAAGAAGCGCTGCGCACACTGCATACCGCGGCCGAGGCACTCTCATTTTCAGAGGGCGATACACTTGTACGCCAGGGGGAGATAGGGGACGCTCTTTACGTGATCACAAGCGGGCGTGCCCAAGTTTCCCAGAAATTGGACGATGGGCAGGAGATCGTCCTCGATGTGCTGGGGCCGGGCCAGTACCTCGGCGAACTTGCGCTGCTCGATCAGGCGCCACGAATGGCCACCTGCCGCGCCCTGACGCCTTTGATCGTGCTGCGTCTAGATCAGCAGACGTTTGTGCGTCTCATGCGCAGCAATACGGCCGTGGCCAGCCTGATCTTGAAACACGTGATCGGCAACATGCGCGGACAGGACCAGCTCGTGATCAGAGAACTACGCAGCACAAATGAAGCGCTGCGCCGCGCCTATGCCGACCTGCAAGCGGCGCAGGCGGAGCTGGTAATCAAGGAGCGCATGGAGCATGAACTGGCGCTGGCGGCCACGGCGCAGCGCAGCCTACTGCCGGGTGAGCTCCCCAATTTGCCGCCCTATCATTTCGCCGCTTACCAGCGGCCGGCGCGCCAAGTTGGCGGTGATTTCTATGACGTCATCGAGCTGGACGACGACCATGTCGGTTTGCTGCTCGCCGATGTGGCCGACAAAGGGATGCACGCGGCGCTGATTATGGCCGTAGCGCGCACGTTGTTCCGCACGGAAGCGCGCCGTTCACTCTCGCCGGCGGAAGTAGCCCTGTCCGTACACAGAGGGCTGCTCGACCTCGATCGCACGCAGGAGACCTTCTTGACCGCCTTCTACGGCGTGCTGCACCGTCCCAGCGGCACGCTCACCTACGTGCGCGCCGCCCAGGAAAAGCCACTGCTGCTGCACCTTGGTCCCGCACTGACGATATTGGAAGGCGGCGATCGTTTTCTGGGCATGCTGCCCAATCTCGACCTCACGGAACATGAGACAGTGCTGCATGCGGGAGACAAGCTGCTCCTTTTCAGCGACGGCGTGCCGGATGCGACCAATCTTCAGGATGAAGCCTATGGGTACAAGCGGCTGATGGCCAACTGCACCCTCATGCAGACCTCTTCGGCCGAATCGCTGGTCGCAGCGATTGTCGACAATATTGAACAATGGACCGGCGGGGCGGAAGCATTTGACGATCTCACCCTGCTGGCCGTTGAAGTTGCCGGCGACAGCGCCCCCGGGGCGGCACACGGATATGACGGCGAATAGGCGCCCGCCCGGCGGCGATCAAGAGCCCCGCGAGCCGCAGGGCAAAGAAGCGATCCCCTGGCTCTGGCTGCTGCTTGGCCTGGCGGCAACCATCCTGGGCTGCATCGCCGCCTGGAGCCTCGTCAGCGGCTGGCTTTTTCAGCCCCCGGCGGAGGCGGGCGGGCCTACACAGGCGACGATTATCGTGCTGACGGCACCGCCCAGCCCGACGGCCGTACCCACCGGGTCCGTAGTGCCGCCGACGGCGATCCCCACGTTTACGCCCATCCCCACGCCGGACACGGCCGTCGCCCCGGAAGCGATCACGGCCGGTTTCTACGCCGTTGTGGCCAACACCGACGGCCTTGGTCTGACGGTGCGCGGGGGCCCGAGCACGAAGAATGTGGTCATCACCGTGGTTGATGAAGGGCAGAGCCTGCTCATTCTGGATGGCCCGCAGGAAGCGGAAGAGTTCGTCTGGTGGCAGGTTCGCCTCGACAACGGCCTGGAAGGTTGGGCTGTTGAGAATTTCCTAGAGCCGAGCGCGCTGCCCAATTAGGCGTTCGGCGGGCGTGCCCGGCGGAGAATGAACGAGCGGCCAGGCGGTAAGATTCGATATTGTTTGCCCTGCGTACAGGGAGCAGAGGGTGAAGGACCAGCCGATTATGGAGAATGAAGAGCGCATCCAGCAGCTGCGAGATGAAGTGAATTACCATCTCTACCGCTATCATGTTCTTGACTCGCCCGTCATCAGTGACAGCGAATATGATGCCTTGTACCGGGAGCTGCTCGCCCTGGAGAGCGCGCACCCGCAGCTGATCACGGCCGACTCGCCGACGCAGCGCGCCGGCGCCGAGCCGCTGGACGGTTTCGAGAAAGTCGACGCATCCCGCGCCGATCCTCAGCCTGGCCAACGCCTTCAATGCCGAGGATCTGCTGGCGTGGCGCACGCGCATCGGCCGTCTGCTGCCGGATGGGCAAGCGCTGGATATGTGGTCGAGCCCAAGCTGGACGGGCTGTCCGTCGTGCTTGACTTACCGCGACGGCCTGTTCGTTCAGGGCGCGACACGCGGCAACGGGGAGATGGGCGAGGACATCACCCAGAATCTGCGCACGATCTGACACGCTCCCGCGGCGCATCCCGGTCGATCCGGACAGAGCGCACTGAGCGCGCCGCCGTATCTGGTGGTGCGCGGCGAGGTTTTCTTCCCGCTCGACAAGTTCGAAGCGCTGAACGAGGCGCAGAGCGGAGGCGGGCGAGGCGCTCTACATGAACCCGCGCAACACGGCCGCCGGCTCGCTGCGCCAGCTGGACCCGGCGAAGACGGCGCAGACGGCCGTTGACCCTTTACTGTTACGATTTCATCGCCTGGGACGGCGTTGACCTGCCGCCCGAACAGTGGGAGCGTCTGCACCTGCTGCGCGGCTTGGCTTTCCCGTCTCGCCGGACAATGCTTCTTTGCGCCGACCTGGACTGCGTCGCCGGAGCAGTACGCGCGATGGATTGACAAGCGCAACGAGATCAACTACGAAGTGGACGGCATGGTGATCAAGATCAATGACCGGCCGCTGGCGGACGGCCTCGGCTTTCGTGGGCAAAGATCCGCGCGGCGCGATGGCCATGAAGTTCCCGGCGCAGGAGAAGAACGACGCGGCTGCGCGACGTGCAGGTCAACGTGGGCCGCACCGGCATTCTGGCGCCCAACGCCGTACTGGAGCCGGTGGAAATCGGCGGGGTCACGGTGCGCAACGCGACGCTGCACAATTACGACGAGATCGCGCGCAAGGACATTCGCATTGGCGACACGGTGCTGGTCAAGCGTGCGGGGGACGTCATCCCCTATATCGTCGGCCCGGTGGTCGATGTGCGTGACGGCAGCGAAGAGGTGATTGCGCGGCCGGCCACACTGCCCCGCCTGCGGCGAGCCGGTCGGTCGATCTGCCGGGCGAGGTGGCCATCTACTGCGAGAATCCTGCCTGCCCGGCGCAGCTGGTGCGCCGCGTGGAGTATTTCGTCAGCCGCGGCGCGATGGATATCGACGGATTTGGCGCGCAAACCGCGGCCCTGCTGGTTGAAAAAGGGCTGATCCAGGACATCGGCGACATTTACAGCCTGCGATCGCGAAACAGCTGCTGGCGCTGGAAGGGTTTCAGGAGAAGAAGGTGGACAACCTGCTGGCGGGCATCGAGGCCAGCAAGGAGCAGCCGGCGCGAGCGGTGCTGACGGCCGCTGGGCATTCGCTTCGTGGGCAGCATCGTCGCCGCTCTGCTGATGCGCGAGTTGGGCGGCATCGACGCCAGTTGGCCAGGCCACGGTGGAGGAGCTGGAAGCGATTGAAGGCATCGGCCCGCACGACGGCGCACTGGCGGTCACCGACTGGTTCAGCCGCGAAAAGAACCGCGTCGGTCTGGAAAAGCTGCGCGCCGCCGGGCTGCAACTTCCAGGCGGCGGCGGCAGACACGGGCACATTGCCAACGACGCTCGAGGGCTTGACCTTCGTGATCACGGGCACGCTGCCCAACCTGAGCCGCGACGAAGCAAAGGCGCTCATTGAGCAAAACGGGGGCAAGGTCAGCGGTTCGGTGAGCAAGAACACCGCCTTTCTCCTGGCCGGGGAGAAGGCGGGCAGCAAGCTTGCGCAAGGCCGAGGAGCTGGGCGTCTCCGTGATGGATGAAGCGGCGCTGCTGGAACTACTGAATACTGATAACTGACAACCGTTAAATGGCGACTGGCATATGAGTGAATTCTTCAACGTTCTGGCTCCCGACGCGGCGCGGGAACTGCTGTTGGAGCATATTGAGCCGTTGGACGACGTGCAGACTGTGGCCGCGGCGCACGCTTTGGGACGGGTGACGGCTGCTGCTCTGCACGCCCCCCAACCGCTGCCCGCTTTCCGGCGCAGCACAATGGATGGTTTCGCGCTGCGCGCCGGTGATACATTTGGCGCCAGCGGCAGCGCTGCCCGCTTTTCTGGAGGTAATCGGCGAAGTGCCCATGGGCGAGAAGGCGGTCGTCGAACTGGGGCGCGGCCAGGCGGCCCTGGTGCACACGGGGGGCATGATTCCCGATACGGCCGACGCCGTTGTGCAGGTGGAGCAGACGCAGATCGTGGGCGGCGGATCAGCCAGGCGCCGCCCTTCGAAATGGAAGTGTTCAAAGCGGTGGCCCCTGGGCGAAAACATCTTGCAGATTGGCGAAGACGTGGCCCTCGGGGACAGGGTGCTGCCCGCCGGGCATCTCCTGCGCCCGCAGGACCTGGGCGGTCTGCTGGCCCTGGGCCTGACTGAAATCGCCGGTCGACGGCGGCCGCGGGTGGCTATCTTGGCCACCGGAGATGAAGTCGTCGCCGCCCGACGAACGAGACGGGACCGGGGCAAATAAGGGATATCAACAGCTATACGATTGGCGGCCAAGTCACGACCGCCGGCGGAGAACCCCTCTTAGGCGGCATCATCGCCGATGATCTCGCCGCTTTGCAGAAGGCGGCGGAGACGGCGCTGCACACGGCCGATATGCTGGTCATGTCCGCCGGTTCTTCGGTGAGCTTCCGCGACATGACGGCGCAGGTCATCGCCAGGCTCGGGCGGCCGGGCGTCCTTTTTCACGGCGTGGCCACCCGGCCGGGCAAGCCGACCATTGGCGGCGTCGCCAGCGGCAAACCGGTGATCGGCCTACCGGGCAACCCGGTATCAGCGATGGTGCAGTTTGATATGTTGGGACGGCCGGCCATCCAGCGCCTGCTGGGACTGGCGCGGCCCGCCCCTCAAGGGTTGATGTGGGCCGCGCTGACGACGAATGTAGCCAGCCAGAGCGGGCGCGAAGATTATGTGCCCGCCCGCCTGGTGAAGACGGCCGCTGGCTATGAGGCGACGCCCGTGTACGGCAAGAGTAATCTGATTTACACGCTGGTGAACGCCGATGGCTTGATGAAGATCCCCCTTGACAAGGGAGGACTGCTGGCGGGGGAGCTGGTTGAGGTGCGCTTGTTCTAGCTTACCAATAAACCGCGCCGGTCCGGGACCTATCTCTTGGCGAGCCAGCGTCTCCAAGACCGGCGGGGTTCTTGTTTGTCGAAGCTTATTCTTGCGGGTTGTCGTACGGCTCGATATCCGTTGCTTCAGGCCCTTTCTGCGTCTCCTCTACATCATATAGAATCCACTGGCCGTCTTTCAACTCATCCGCGTCACCAAGCGCGTTGGAACGATGGAAGAAGATTTCTTCTCCCGCGCCGCGCAGCAGGAAGCCGTAGCCCTTGCGCGCGTTGTACCATTTCACACGGCCGACATATTTGCCGGTCATGGGATCGATCTGGATTGAATTCGGCTCCGTTACTTCCTCGCGTTCGCGTTCACGCGGCGGTGCTGAGCGATACTCATTGGCGGCCTGTGGCGGCGACGCAGACGATGAGCCGGACGCGGACGGTTCTGCCGCGGCAGGCTGCGTCTGCACGGGAGCGGACTGCACCTGCTCCATATAGGCAGGCTCAAGCGGAAGCCCCGCTTCGCTCAAACGGCGCTGCACCTCAACCATAAATACAAACTTGTTCCCATCCTCGTCAGTTTCCCAACGATCACTGAAATTTGGCATAATCCTCTCCGTAACCTCGTCTACTCTTCATGCTTCTCATTCGATTTCTATCTGGACGACCTATTCTTACTTGTTTTCTTCTTCGCTGTGCTTCTCCTGGTCGATGCGCCTGACTCGTCGCTGCCGCTCTTCTTGGATGAGGCCGTCGATTTCATGCTGTTTCTTGAGCGCTTTTCCTTTTACGGCGGCGCATCGTCAATGAGCGGCATCTGCTTTCCCGCGCCGGCGGCAGGTTCATTACCCGCTATCATATCAGGACGTTCTGTAAAACGCACGGCGCCGAGCACGCGATTGCGCACGCCGACGTTTAAGACCGCGCGCGGCTTAATGGACCGGCTCCCTTGATACGTATCTTTGAGGCGGATTTTCTTGGTCACCCCTATCGCCGTGGTAATGATGATCTGCGTGTCTTCCTGGCCGGCCAGCACACGCACCACTTCCGCGGCGTCCTCCGGTAGGCGCACGTTGATCACGCCCTGCCCGTACCGTTTTTTCAACGGGTACTCCGCCATCGCCGTGGCCTTGGCCAAGCCATTGTCCGTGATCGACCAGACCCACGTGTTGTCAGCGACGACGTCCATGCTGACCAGGCCGTCGAGCTCATCGGTCAATTTGATGCCCAAGACACCTCCGGCGGGCAGACCCATCGGCCGTACTTCCGACTCCGCGAAGCGAATCAGCTGCCCGGTGGCCGTGGACAGCAAGATCTCATCGTCGCCGCTCGTCAGCGCCGCCCAGCCCAGCGCGTCGTCGTCGGAGATATTGATCACGGAAAAGGCTTCGCTGCTCAAATCGGGCAGGTCTTCAAGGCGCACGCGTTTGACCACTCCCGCTACCGTGGTCAAGAAGAGGTAGCCCTCCTCGGCCGTTTTCGGCCGCACGAGAGCCACAGCCAGATGATTGCGACGCGAGAAAGGCGTCATATCGGCCCAATGCTTGCCGTCGCCCAAATCGCGCGCCTGCGGCAGCTGGTAGACGGGCATGCTCACCGCCTGACCGTTGGCGGCGATGAAGTAGACAATGTCCTGCGTATTCGCCTCCAGCAGGGCCACCGGCTGCTCAGCCGGCTTGCGTGGAACGTGAACCATCTCCGGCGACGTGGTGCGCGCGATCGTGCCCTTCTCGCCGACCATGATCCAGACTTGTTCATCGGGCAGGAGGTCGGAGGCGGTCAATGTCTGCTTGTCTTCATGGGCGACTATCTGCGTGCGCCGCGTATCCACATACCGTTCGCGAACGGCAAGCAGCTCCTCCTTAACGGCATCACGCATCATCTTCGGATCGGCAAGCAGGCGTTCAAGATGCTTGATCTGCTGCTGTTTCAGCTTGTATTCATCCTGCAGCTTCTTGCGCTCCAGACCCGCCAGGCGGCGCAGCTGCATATCCAAAATGGCCTGGGCCTGAACGTCCGACAGTTTGAAGTTCTTCTGCAAGTTGGCCTTGGCCGTCTCCACCGTTCGCGAGCGGCGGATGGTGTCAATCACGGCATCCAGATTGTCAATGGCGATCAACAATCCTTCCAGGATATGCGCCCGCTGGCGCGCCTGTTCCAGGTCGTATTCCGCGCGCCGCTTGATGACCTCCAGGCGATGATCAATGTAGAGGCGCAGCGCCTGCTTCAGCGTGAGCACGCGCGGCTGCCCGTCAACCAGGGCGAGGAGCGAGATGCTGAAGGTGCTCTGCATCGGCGTCAGGCGGAAAAGATCGGCCAGGACCTCTTCCGGCTTCACATTACGCGTTGTTTCCAGGATGATGCGCATGCCGTTGCGATCAGACTCGTCGCGCAGATCGGTCAGGCCCTCTATCTTGCCGTCGCGATGCAGGTCGGCGATGCGGCCCAGCAGGTTGGTCTTGTTCACCTGGTAGGGCAGCTCCGTGATCACGATGCGCGACTTGTTGCGCTCCATCTGTTCCACATGCGCCTTGGCGCGCACGGTCACTTTGCCACGCCCCGTGGCGTAAGCGTTGGCCAGGGCATCAATCTCTTTGTCTTTGCCCTCTTTATAGCGAAAGACGAGGCCGCCGGTCGGGAAATCCGGCCCCTTGATATGCTGCATCAAGTCGGAGACGTTGATGTTGTCCAACCAACGCCAGTTGTCGAGCATGAGGATCAGCGCATCGACGACCTCGCCCAGATTGTGCGGGGGAATGCTGGTGGCCATGCCCACGGCGATGCCCGAAGAGCCATTGACGAGCAGATTGGGGATGGTGGCGGGCAGGACGAGCGGCTCCTGCAGCGAATCGTCGAAATTGGTGCTGAAATCAACGGTCTCGCGGTCGATATCATCAAGCAGATCGCGGCCCATCTGCTCCAGGCGCGCTTCGGTGTAGCGCATAGCGGCGGCGGCGTCGCCGTCGATGGAACCGAAATTGCCCTGCCCGTCTACCAACGTATAGCGCATGGAAAAATCCTGCGCCATGCGCACCATGGCATCGTAGACGGATTGGTCGCCGTGGGGGTGGTACTTACCAAGCACTTCCCCGACCACGCGCGCCGACTTGCGGTAGGGCCCCGACGGCCGTAATCCCATGTCGTACATCGCGTAGAGGATGCGGCGCTGCACCGGCTTAAGCCCATCGCGCACGTCCGGCAGGGCGCGGGAGACGATGACGCTCATCGCGTAGCTGAGATACGAATCGCGCATCTCATCATCAATATCAATTGTCTTAACGAGTCCAACTTCCATAGTCTTTGAAGTCCGTGGGTAATAATGAAAAATATGTTCTAGTAACTATCCCAAAAAAGGGGCGTTTTCGCCAGATTTACCCTGGCAATGAAGCGGCTACAGCTCAATGACGTCCCCATGAAAAGGTAGGTCGGCCTGCAGGCCATGCTGCTCGGCGATCAAGCGCGCCAGCGTCTCACGCTGGCGTGCTTCCCCATGGGTAAGGATGACGCGCGGGCGCGAATCAGCCACCGCGTCGAACCAGCGCAGCAGGTCGCTCTGGCCGGCGTGGGCGCTGAGGCCGCCCATTTGGTGGACTTGGGCATTAACCTGAATCGGATCACCAAAGATGCGCACGTTGTCCGCCCCGTCGGCCAGCCGCCGGCCCAAGGTGCCGGCCGCCTGGTAGCCCACGAGCATGACCGTGGTTTCCGGGCGCCAGAGATTGTGGCGCAGATGGTGCAGGATACGGCCGCCATTGCACATGCCTGATGTGGCGATGACCATGCAGGGATTTGGCGCCTTGTTGATCGCCCGCGACTCGGCGACGGTGGGTGTGGCCTTGATCGTTTCCAGGCCGGCCGCCAGCCGGCCGGATTCCATCATTTCTACCGCCTCTTCATCGAAGAGCTGCGTGTTGTCGGCGTACACCTCGGTCGCCTTGGCGGCCATGGGGCTGTCCACGTAGACGGGAAAGGGCTCGATCGTGCCGCCGGCAAAGAGGCTGGCCATGTGATACATCAGCTGCTGCGTACGGCCGATGGCGAAGGCGGGCACGAGGATCTTGCCTTTGCGCGCCACGGCCTGGCGCACAATCGCTTCCCCTTCGTCCAGGGTCTTGCTGAGCGGCGGATGATCGCGATCGCCGTAGGTCGATTCCATGATCACGACGTCCGCCTCTTCCAGGGATTCGGCGGTGCGCATGATGGGCAAATTGTGCGGCCCGATGTCGCCGGAAAAGAGAATTACCTTATGCCGGTCCCCGTCATGCACAACGAGCTGGATGCTGGCCGAACCGAGCATGTGGCCCGCCTCCACCATGCGCGCCGTCATCCCGGGCGCGACGTGAAACGGCCGTTCATAGGCCACCTCTTTCATCTGCGCCAGAATTCTGGCCGCGTCCGCCGGCTCATAGAGGGGTTCCAACGGTTCCTGGCCGGCGCGCTCGCGCTTGCGGTTCTCGCGCTCGACATCGCCGGCATTGATGCGCGCCGAGTCTTCGAGAATTATCTCGGCCATCTCAATCGTCGCCTTGGTGGCGTAGATAGGCCCCTGGTAGCCCCGGCGGCGTGACAGGAGCGGCAGCCGGCCGCTGTGGTCGAGGTGGGCATGGGTCAGCAGGACCGCGTCAAGGCGGCCCACATCGGCGAGGGGCGCCTCGCTGTTGCGCGCCTCCAGATTGGCAGGTCCCTGAAACATGCCGAAATCGACGAGGATTGTGGCCTGGCTGGTTTCGATCAGATAGCAGGAACCGGTGACAACGCCGGCGGCCCCTAAAAAGGTAATTTTCATCTCGTTTCTTCCTGTGGAATGCTCTCTCATCCCTATTCATTACGCGCGACTCATGATGGCACAATGAGGGATTATAGCGATTCTCACCGCTGACGGGCAAAAGGAGGCCGCGGTCAAGGGAGGGTCAAGGTTGTCAGACGGTGGAAATCCTCCCCCAATTCGCGGCAGGCCGGCGCGGCACAGGCGGGCAGAAGGCGGCCGCCATCCACCGCGTACCAGCCGCTGCGCAGTTCATACGCACCAGCAGGAAGGCCGGCAAGGGAAAGGTGCGCGCGGTCGGCGACGATTTCACCCGGCTCCCAGATCGACGTCGGGTACTGCCAGTCACGGGGCACACTGTCTTGCTGGGCGACGACACGGCCGCTGCCGGCCTCTACCAGGTGCAGGAAGCGTTTGTAGGACTCCTCAGGAGTCTCCCGCGCCTGCCAGTAGAGATCAAGCGCCAGCTCATCGCCGCTTTGCGCCAGATCATACCCGCGCAAACATGGCCCATCTTGCCAGCAAAGGTCGGCCGCGAACTGCGGAGCGACAGGGGCAACGGTCAGCTCACCCAGGCCAACAGCGCTGCCCAGAGGCTCATCGCCCCCCATGCGCGCCAGGGCCATGCGCATGGTATAGCGGCCCGGGGACAGGTCGCCGGCAAGTGGGATTACATAGCTGCCGCGGGCGACACTGCCGGCCGTCCACTGCGAGGTCGGCCAGCCGTCAACCAGGGGCATACAGGCCGGCGTGGGCGCCGCCTGCTGCTCATCGATTTGGACCAAGTAGAAACAGACCTGGTAATCTTGCGCAGGCGGCGCGCCGGCCGCCCAGCGCACATCCGCTTTGACGACGCCGCCCTGGTTGGCATCCTCGGGCGCGATCGTCGCGCGCAGGATGCCCACGCCGCCGGCAAGCGGCGCCGCGAGCTCAAACTCCTCGCCCGGTCGCGGGGCGGTGCGATAGACGAGCACCTCCTCATCTTCATACTCGGCGTCGAAAGTCACCCAATCCCGCCAGCGATCGACAAACCCAGGAGCGATGAGCGCTTTGTTGAGAACAATGTAGCGCACGTTTTCGGCGGCCAGCAGCCCCAGCTGCCGGGTCACGTCTACGTCGGCAAAATCAACCCAGCTCTCCTCGACGACGTTCCAGGTATAGATGGAGTTCAGCGGCTCGAGGAAGGGCACGCTGTCCAAAAAGGAAAATGCTTCCTGCGGCAGGCGGGAAACGTGGCCGACGAGCAGCGGCTTGCCGTGCGTCGTCTGGTAAAACATGTAGACCTTGTCGAAACCGCGGTTGTGAAAGGGGATTTCCAGGATGGCGAAATCCTCCTCGTCAGCGGCAAGATCGCGGTACCATTGGGGCACGGCCGTATCCGTCGTGGGGATGGGCGGGATGGGGTTTTCCCAGAGTATGAGCGCGCCCAGGAAAAGGGCGGCCAGCGCCGTGTAGGCAGCCCCGCGCGGCCCCGGACGGCGCGCTTGCTGGCGCAGTCCGATGGCGGCCATCCCCCAGGCGGCAATCATGGCCACCGGGATGCCCAGGAAGACATTGAGGCGGTGCGGACGGCGGATCAAGGCCTCCAGCAGCGTGTCTGAGAGCAGGCGATAGGGCATGGGCACGGCGGGATATAGACGGCCGTTAAAGGCCAGCTGCGGGCCCAAGGCCATGACGATGATACCCAGGGCCACCAGCAGCCAGAACCAAGTCTGTGACCATTGGCGCCAGAGCCCATAAATCAGCAGGGCCAGCGTGACCAGGCCGATGAAGGGCACATACCAGGCGCTGGCGGAGATGGTATGGTACGGCTCCCATTCCGGGTAGGGCAGCGGATCGGGCGTTGTCTGCCAGATGGCGCGGTAGAGATCGGGCGGCATCACGTAAGAAAGGAGATCGGTCACGCCTTCGTCCGGCTCCGCGAACGCGACCGCCTCGGGCCCGCTGCGGCCGAACTGGTCCAAGACCAGGGGGGCGGCTAAGGGGGCCATGAGCAGCGCGCCGAGGCCCAGGCTGAGCAGCAGCAGGGCGGCCGTGCGCCGGCCGCGCGACGCTTCCTCGCGGTAGTATAGATAGAGGCCGTAGGCGAAGAGGATGGGCGCGCTCATGAGCAGCAGCTGCCAGCGCGTGATGCCCAACAGGGCCAGGCTGACGCCGGCCAAGAGCGCATCACGCAGACGCCCCTGTTGGAAGATACGCAGCATGAAATACATCGTCAGCGGCGCCCAAAAGGTGGCCATCATGTTGGGGTGGTCGAAATGGGAAAGGGTGTAGGGCCAAAAAGCGAAGATGAGCCCGCCGAGAAAGGCGGCGGAGGCCCTGCCGGTTTCCGCCTTGGCCAATAGGTAGAGGGCGAAGCCGTTCAGCGCCAGGACGAGGATGAAGACGATATTGTAGGCGGCCGTGGCGCCGAGAAGGCGCTGCAGGGGCAGCCAGAGGGCGATGTTGAACCAGGCGATATTGTGCGACGTGAGCGAAACGCCCTCAGGGTAGTAGAGCAAAGTCGTATAGAAAGGAGAGACGCCGTTTTGCAGCGCCTCCTTGACCCACCAGAAGGTCCACTGGTGAATCCAGACGTCGGTTCCCGCGCCGGCCAGATCCCGCCCCAGGCGCGTCACCAGCGGCCAGGTCATGAGGATCGACAGGGCCAGGTAACCAAGAAAGACGAGGACATTGAACCAGGCGGACTCTGGCAGCTTCTGCAGGCGTGACATGGATGGGATATTACCCTGTCTCTTCTTCAGCACCGAAGACATTAACGTGATCACGCATCAATCAAGGGGGAAAGGTGTAGAGGTAAGCCGTCGCCCCCACGGCCGCGAAGGCCGCTTCCTGCCGGCCGCCCGCCTGCGCGAGCGCATCGAGCATGATCGTTTCCTCGAGGCCCCCTTCCCCGGTATGGACATGTGAAAAGAGCAGCCACAACCGTTCGTGCTCGCTGGCCAGCTGCGCCATTTTCTCTTCGTAGGCGCCCCACTCTTCGCGCGCGATCTCACCCTGAATCAGGTACTCAGCGGCGATCGGGTACCACTCGCTGTAGTAGGCATAAGGGATCTTGGAGGCGTAGTAAAGGTAAACAGCATCTTCCGCGCGCCGGTTCTCGTGGATGTAGCGAATGGCCGGTTTGATGTCCTCTTCATAGTCGGGGCGGGTGATGAAGGAAAGCCCGCCCAGCAGCACCGGCGCCAGAAAAATGAGGGTGAGGGCAGCGCCCACGTAGCGCATCCCGCGGCGCTCGGCGGGCCAAACGAGCAGGCGGTCAAGCCCCTCGGCGATCAGAATATAGAGCAGCGGGAAAGCAAAGATCATGAGCCGCCCGAAGAAAGGATAGCGGCCCAGGAAGGCGGCAAGCAGGGTCAGCAGCAGCGGCAGGAAAAGGCTGAGGGCGAGGGGCCAGCGACGGCCGGTCATCACCAGCAAGCCCAGCAGATAGAGCACGGCGGCCATGGCCGGGAAGGTCATCTCCAGGGTGACGCTGAACAGTTCCAGGAAGCGCTCGTAGACCCAGACGGCCGTCTGCGCCGTGCCACCCCCCTGCGGAGGAAAGCCGCCCTGCCAAAAGTTGAGCAGCACCTGATTATTGGCAAGGTCGGCGAGTGAAAGAAGGAGATTGGCGGCAAAGCCGGCCAACCAGATCGCGCCTACGGTGAAAACGATGAGCAGCTGGGAACGTTCCTTTTCGTGCAGGCGCACGGCGGCGGCGATTAGGGCCGCCGAGGCCAGGGTGAAGATCGCCGCGTGCGCGGAGTAGATGAGGATCACGCCTGCCAACCCCATCCAGAGTGCGTCGACCGGCCGCAGGCGGCGGCTTATCAACTGCAGAAAGAGGAGAAGGGCCAAGAGCGTGGCCAAGATGTCGCTGGCATACTGTTTCACCTCGGAGCTGTAGTAGATGAGGGGCGCGCTGAAGGCGAAGAGGAGGGTGCCCCACAAGGCGGCGCGCGGCGTCTGGTACTGCCGGGCGATCAGCGGGAAGAGCAGCAGGGCCGCCAGCCCGGCGAGAAAGGGGAGCAGGCGCAGCGCATATTCACCGTTGCCGAAGAGATCGGTCATCCCCTTTTCTGACCACAAGAAGAGGAGTGGTGCGCCCTGCTGATAGTCGAGCGGCCCCATCAGCTGGGCGTAAGAACGCCCCACGATATTCAGCGCCAGGCGCGCTTCATCATGCCAGAGAGAACGGCCGATCAACAGTTGGCGAAAGCGCAGCAGAATGCCGCAAAGGAGGGAGAGCCAGGTCGCGGCGGCGATCCAGTTCTGCTTGAGGCGCATCAAGGCAAGAAATCCTGCTGCGCCAGGTAATCGAGGATGGTCTGCGAGTATTCGTGATGGGAGGCGCGTGTGTATTTCAGTTCCGTGTAGATCTGGGCCAGGTTTTCCACGCCTGATTCCTCGATGCGCCGGCGCAGTCTGGGATACGTCATATAGCGCGCCCAGCCCGTCTTGTCCCGCGCGGCATATATGGCGCGGATTCGCTCGTCACTGTACGCCTCGTAAGTCTCCTGGTGCACCAGCCCATGCAAAGGCAGCCGGTCGCGCGGGGCGGGATCTTCGTCCGCGTAGCCGAGCGCAAACCCGACCACGGGCACAACGCTGGGCGGCAGGCGCAAAATACGGCCGATCTCGTCGCAGTTGGCCAGCGTACTGCCCAAGTAGCAGATGCCCAGGCCCAGCGATTCGGCGGCGAGGGCGACGTTCTGGGAGACAAGCGTGGCGTCAATGGCGGCGACCATAAAGGCCATGAAGTCATCGAAATTGTCGGGCGCTTCGTTCAGGGCCAGCCAGCGGCGCATGCGGTGGAAGTCGGCGCAGAAGGTCAGCAGGACGGGCGCCTCGAGGACCATGCGCTGTTCCATGTGCGGTGCGTAGAGCGCTGCGCGCTGCGCGCGGTCGCGGGTGACGATGATCGAGTAAGTCTGCATATTGCCGGAAGAAGAAGCCCTGATGCCTGCTTCCAGAATCTCCTCCAGCAGCTCGTCGGGCACGGGGTCCGCTTTGTAGCGGCGAATCGATCGGTGGCGGTGGATTTCTTCAATAACTGCATTCATAAGTGTCTTCTTTGCGGTGATTTGCGAGTTAAGGCGCACCCGCGTGCCGGCTCACGGTGCGCGCTGTAGCTGCTCCAGGAGCTGCGGCAGACGGCCGGCATGTTCGATTCTGTAATAGCCATCGGGCACGGAATCCAACTCAACCTGCTCATGAGCCCATGTGTGGGCATGGGGGATGTGCACGGCAGGGGCGCCCAGAGCGAGGATAGGCAGGATGTCTGAAGGCATCGAGTTGCCGACCATGAGGAAGCGATCGATGTCAACGCCATCCTTCTCCAGCAAGTGGCGGTACACCGCTTCATCCTTGTGGCTGACGATCTCGATATGGCGAAAGTAGCCGGCCAGGCCGGAGCGCGCGATCTTGCTCTCCTGCTCCAGCTGATCCCCTTTGGTGATGATCATCAGCTCGTACTCCTCGGCCAGCAGGGGCACGACCTCGGCGATGTGGTCGAGCAGGCGGATCTCTTTTTTCATCATCTCGCGCACGGCGTCGATGATCTGCTGGATATCCTGCCCGCGCACACGGCCGCCGGTGAGTTCGATCGCCGTTTCAATCATGGAGAGGGTGAAGCCCTTGGCCCCATAGCCGAAGGTTTTCAGGTTGCGCATTTCCGTCTCATAGAGCCGGGCGTCAATATCCCCATCCACGGCGTAGGGGGAGAGCAGTTTTTTGAAGCGCTCTTGGGTCATCACATAGAGCGATTCGGTGTACCAGAGCGTGTCGTCAGCATCAAAAGCAATTACGTCAATCATGGGCGTATTATCCCAAGAGTGGCTAGATCTTCAAGACCGGCCAACCGTTGCCAACGGCCGCGGGGCAGGCGGATCGCGGCACAATGACAGGGAACCCAGCCGCCTCTAACTAAATGGAGGTGAAGAAAAAGTCCTTGACGTAGAGGGTGGGATCGTAGGCATCGGGGGCGTGCGCCTGCCACGCGTTCTGCGCAGCCGTGTGAACGGCGGGATCGTAGCGGCGGATGTCAAAAAGACGGCCGTCAAAGAAGAAGAGTCCGCGGTAGGCGAGCGCGGCGAACATGGGCTCCAGCTCCTTGAAGTTTTCTTGCCAGATCTCGACCTGCAGATTGGGGCGCCAGCGGTTGAGGGTATGCAGCGCGCCCTGGAGGACGGCCGTCTCTGCCCCTTCCACATCGATCTTGATGAAGCCGACGCGCTCGTCGGGGCAGCATTCAGCCAGCATCTCGTCCAGGGCGCGCACGGGCGTCTCCTGCTGCACCATCTCCTGCCCCGCATATTGGTCGCCCAGCGTCGCCAGCCCAAACTGCGGCAGTTCTTGGCGCACGGGGATGGTGAGCACGGCCGTACCCGGCCCGGCGCCGGCAGCGACGTTGTAGAAATGGCAGTTGGGCGGCAGCGCCCCGGCCAACCAGGCCAGCGCCTGATTGGGCTCAACGACGACGCATTGGCGCGTGCCGGCGGCCAGCTTGAGCGCATATTGGCCGTAATTGGCGCCGATATCCACGGAGACAGCCTGGGGGTCCAAGAATTGACCTATGTTGTCGAACTCGCCCAACCGCGCCTGGTGGCGGTAGGCGTCGACCATCGTCGAACTGTTTTCATCCGCCGGGGGAGTGAGCTGCATGCCCATGTCGGCGAGCGTCTGCAGGTCATCGATGATTTCCAGGGAGCGCAGGCGGCGCTGCAAGTTCTGTCCCACGCCGCCTACCAGATGTCGGGGTTCTCGATCAGGATATCTTCGCCCTCAACACGCACCTCAAAAGTGGGCACGGGCGAGGTGGCGGGCAGACAAAGCGCCGCGCCTGTGCGCACATCAAAGCGGGCGCCGTGCCGCGGGCACTGCACTTCATGCCCTTCAAGACGGCCGTCTTCGAGAGGTGCGCCGTCATGGGTGCAGACGTCGGCGATGCAGTAGAAGTGGCCGTCGACGTTAAAAAGGACGACTGTCTCTTCTTCAAACTCCAGCCAGAGCCGTTCGCCGGGGACGAGATCGGCGACGCGCGCCACTTTCACAAATTCAGTCATGACTTCCGTCAACTTGCGCCGTGCAGCTCGTCGGGATCGGGCAGGCCGTAGACGCCCGCCTTCAACACTTTTAAGGCCAGCAGCGCGCACTTAACGCGCGCCATGCTCAAGGGCACGCCGATGAGCTCGAGCAGCCGCTCCTTGGGGAAGGCTTTCACCTCATCCATCGTCATACCCTTGATCTCTTCGGTGAGCAGGGAGGCGGACGCCTGGCTGATCGCGCAGCCATCGCCGCTCCATAGAACTTCGCCGACGCGGCCCGCTTCATCCAAACGAATGTCAATACGCACCACGTCCCCACAGAGCGGGTTGTCCTCCTCATAACTGAAGTCATGCGGGTCCAACTCGCCATAATTGAGCGGGTGCTCGTATAGGTCGATGATCTGTTCGCGATAGAGGCTGTCCATATAAGCCAATTATAGCCGAAAAACCTCGCGCACGTGATGGAGCGCGGCGACGAGCTGGTCCACCTCGTCCGTGGTGTTATAGAGATAGAAACTGGCGCGCGTGGTGGCGTTGATGCCGCAAATGTTGTGCAGGGGCATGGCGCAGTGGTGGCCGGCGCGCACGGCGATGCCCCGCTTATCGAGAAGTTCGGCCACGTCGTGGGGGTGGGTGCCCGCCAGCGTAAAGGCGGCCACGCCCCCTTTCTGCGCCGCGGACGGGCCGAGAACGGTCAGCCCCGGCACCTCGCTGAGCGCCTCCAGCGCGTAGCCGGTGATATACTGTTCATGGGCATGGATCGGCCTCCATGCCCATGGCGCTCAGGTAATCGACGGCCGCCCCTAGACCGACCGCTTCGGCGATGGCCGGCGTGCCCGCTTCAAATTTCCAGGGCAGCTCATTCCAGGTGGAGCCATCGAGACGCACACGCAGGATCATGTCGCCGCCACCCATAAAGGGGGGCATCGCTTCCAGCAGCTCCCGTTTGCCGTAAAGGATGCCGATGCCCGTGGGGCCGCACATCTTGTGCGCGGAAAAGGCCATGAAGTCGCAGTCCCAGGCCTGCACGTCGACGGGCATGTGCGGCACCGCCTGCGCCGCATCGACCATGGCCAGCGCCCCCACGGCATGGGCGGCGTCGACCAGCTCGGCGCACCGGGTTGATCGTGCCCAGTACATTGGAAACGGCCGTGAATGAGAAGAGCTTCGTCTTCTCCGTCAGCAGCGCCGGGAGCTGCGCCAGATCCAGCGTGCCGTCTTCCAGGAAGGGGAGATAGCGGAGGAGGATGCCGCGTTCTTCGGCGAGCATCTGCCAGGGCACGATATTGGCATGATGCTCCATCTCCGTGAGCAGGATTTCATCCCCCTCTGGCAGCGAATGCCGCGCCCAACTGTAGGCCACGAGATTGAAGCCTTCGGTGGCGTTGCGCACATAGATGACCTGCTCCGCCGCCGGGCGCGTTGATGAAAGCGGCGATACGCCGACGCGCCCCTTCATACAGCCTGCGTGGCTTCTTCACTCAGGCGGTAGATGCCGCGATGCACATTGGCGTGGTGCAGCTTGTAGTAGCGGTCCATCGCCTCGATAACGGCCGTGGGCCTCTGCGACGAGGCGGCGCTGTCCAGAAGACCAGGGGCACGCCGGGATAGATTTCGCGCTGCAGGATGGGGAAATCGGCGCGAATTTTCTCGTACATCAAGCATCCAGTTACGCCGGATAGCGGCCAGATTTCATTCCGGCACGAGGGGTTCTCAATCGGCACGCCGACCAGGTTACCCCACTCGGTCCACGACCCATCATAATTGCGCACATTAGGATAACCCAACAGATAGGTGAGCACAAACCAGGTGTGCGAACTGCGCTCGCCGATGCGGCAGTAGGCGACGACGTTTTTTTCAGGCGAGAGCCCCTGCTCTTCTTCGTAGATGGCGCGCAGCTCCGCCGCGCTCTTGAAGGTGCCGTCCTCGGCCACGGCGCGGCTCCAGGGCACATTGACGCGCGCCCTTGATATGACCGCCGCGCAGGGCGCCTTCCTGCGGGCTGCCGGGCATATGCAGCAGTTCGCCGCTGAACTCCTGCGGGCTGCGCACGTCCACCAACGGTTGGCCGGCGCCGATGTGCGCCAGGACCTGGTCGCGGAAGGCGCGGATCTTGTAGTCGGCGCGCGCCTGTGGCTCATAAACAGCGGCGGGAAGACGGGCCTTTCGCGCGTCATTTCCCGCCCTTCATCGATCCACTTCTTGCGCCCGCCATCCATGACGCGGCAGCCGGCATGACCAAAGAGCTTGAAGACCCAGAAGGCGTAGGTGGCCCACCAATTGTTCTTGTCGCCATAGAAGACGACGGTCGTATCGTTGCCGATGCCGCTGCGCGCACAGAGCGCGGCGAAGGCTGCCTCATCGAGGTAGTCGCGCTTGATGGCGTCATTCAGGTCGGCGACCCAATCAATGTGCACGGCGTCGGGTATGTGGCCGGTGCTGTATAGCAAGACATCTTCGTTCGACTCGACGAGGCGGATATCGGCCGTGTTCTGCAGATTTTCAGCGACCCATTCGGTGCTGACTAGGACTTCCGGGATCGCGAATTCCTGATCGCTCATGGTGCATTCTCCTTCATGTAACATAGGCGCCGCGCTTGCCGGCCGGCAGCGAAGCGTGCGGCACCATGATTCTTGGTCGTGCTTGGAAATAAGATGGTAAACAAAAAAGGTGGCGGGCGAAGCGGGCGTTTGCCCGCCGTCGCCGCCACCCAGCGGATGCGCATCAGCCGATCTTTTCGACGATGCGCTCGAAAATGCGGCTGCGCACGCCCTCGAAGGGAATCCGGCTCATGAGGGGATCAAAGAAACCCTGGACGGACATTTCGATCGCCGTCTTGCGCGGGATACCGCGGCTCATGAGGTAGAAGAGTTCTTCTTCGTCGAGACGCCCGATGGCCGAGGCGTGCGTGCAGATGACGTCGTCCGCTTCGATCTCCAGGCCGGGAATGGAATCGGCGCGCGCGTCGCGATCGAGCATCAGGTTGCGATTGGCCTGGAAGCCGTCGATGCGCTGCGCATCGGGCAGCGCCTTGATCATGCCCTGCCAGACGGTGCGCGATTTCTCCCGCAGCGCGCCCTTGTAGAGCAGATCGCTGACGGTGTCCGGCGCATTGTGATTCTGCTGGGTATCGAGATCGAGATGCTGGCGGCCGTTGGTGAAGAAGATGCCGGACATACGACCCCAGGAGCCCGGTTCGTCCAGCTCCATCGTCTGGAACGCCTTTGGTCAGGCGCGTGCCCATCATGCTCGTGACCCAGTCCAGCTTGCCGTCGCGGCCCACGCGGCCGCGCTCGTGGTTGAACTGCCACATATTGCTGCCGAAATCCTGCAGCCCCGCATAGATCAGGCTGGCATTGTCGCCCACGAGCAGCTCGATGGCGCCGTTGTGCAGAGCCTGGCCCTTGCCGTCTGCCGACGCGTACTCATCCATGAAGATCGCTTCCGCGCCCTGCTCCAGAACAACCAGGGTGTGCGTGAAGGTACGGCCGTTCGCCGACCAGAGCACGTTGTGCAGCGGCGCGGCCGCTTCGACGTTCTTGGGCACATAAAGGAAGGTGCCCCCGCGCCAGAACGCGCCATGCAAGCGCGGCGAATTTCCCTTCACTGGCGGGCACGCCTCGGTCATGAAGTAGTTGCTGCACCAGCTCCGGGATGCTCGATGACGGCCGTGTGCATGTCCAGAAGATGACGCCCTGCTCGACCAGCGCCGGATCCAGAGCTGATACTGCTGCACCACGCCATCGACCTGCAGCATATTGCCGCCCGCCTCGTCCGCGGTGAGCTGCTTGCCCAAGAAGGCGGGCATGCTGCACATCGCCGGCGGCATCGCCGTTGAGCGAGGGGCCGATCTGGTCCAGTTTCAGGCGGCGGATATCCGTGCGCCGCCACGCTTCGTCTGCGCGTCGTGGGCATCGGCAGCGTCTTCGTACGACCTCAAAAGCCGTGCAGACGCAGTTCGAGCATCCATTCCGGCTCATTAAGATAAGCGGATAAGCTGCTGCACTGCTTCGCGCGTGAAACCGCATTCTCTCGTGTAAACAGCGGCCGTGCCGCCGCTGATAATTCTTTCCTTAGCCAATCGAGCCCTCCATCTGTAGCTGGATCAGGCGGTTCAGCTCGATGGCATATTCCATCGGCAGCTCTTTCACCAGCGGCTCGATGAAGCCATTGACGATCATCGAAGTCGCCGTTTGTTCGTCGATGCCGCGGCTCATCAGGTAGAAGAGCTGCTCCTCACCGACCTTGCTCACCGATGCCTCATGGCCGATGTCCACTTCCTGTTCATCAATCTCGATGTAGGGATAGGTGTCGGAACGGCTGTGTTCATCCAGCAGCAGCGCGTCACAGACCACGTTCGACTTCACATTGTAGGCGCCGTCGGCCACCTTGAGCATGCCGCGGTAAGAGGCGCGGCCGCCATCTTTGCTGATCGACTTGGAGATGATGCGGCTGGTGGTGTTGGGCGCGGTGTGCACGACCTTGCCGCCCGCATCCTGGTGCTGGCCCGCGCCGGCAAAGGCGATGGAGAGGATCTCGCCATGCGCGCCTTCCCCAGTCATGTAGACGGCCGGGTATTTCATCGTCACCTTGCTGCCCAGGTTGCCGTCCACCCACTCCATCGTGGCGTTGGCCTCGGCGACAGCGCGCTTGGTGACCAGGTTATAGACATTGTTGGACCAGTTCTGGATGGTCGTGTAGCGGCAGCGGCCGCCTTCTTGACCAGGATCTCGACGACGGCCGAATGCAGCGAGTCGGACGAGTAGATCGGCGCCGTGCAGCCTTCGACGTAATGCACGTAGGCGCCTTCGTCGACGATGATCAGCGTGCGCTCAAACTGGCCCACGTTCTTGGCGTTGATGCGGAAGTAGGCCTGCAGCGGCATCTCGATGCTGCACGCCCGGGGGCACGTAGATGAAGCTGCCGCCCGACCACACCGCCGTGTTCAAGCGCCGCGAACTTGTTGTCGTTGTAGGGGATGATGGTGTTGAAGTATTCTTTGACCAGCTCAGGGTACTGCGGCCAGACCCTTCGTCCATACCCAGGAAGATAACGCCCTTGTCTTCCAGCTCTTTCTTGATGTTGTGGTAAACGACCTCGGATTCATACTGGGCGGCGACGCCGGAGAGGAACTTTTGCTCCGCTTCGGGGATGCCCAGCTTGTCGAAGGTGTCCTTGATATAGCTGGGCACATCTTCCCAGTCATCCTCTTCCCGCTCCGACGGCTTGATGTAGTAGTAGATTTCGTTGAAGTCGATGCCGGACAGGTCGGCGCCCCAATCGGGCATCGGCCGTTCCAGGAAATGCTCATAGGCCTTCAGGCGCAAATCGAGCATCCACTCCGGCTCGCCCTTCATGGCCGAGATGGAGCGGACGATGTTCTCATCCAGGCCCTTCTCCGCTTTGAAGACGTAATCTTCAACGTCGTGAAGCCGTACTTGGAGAGGTAGTCATCCTGTTTGACGGTAGCCAGGATCTGCTTCTTCAGCTCAGTTCTTCGTTAGATAATCTTCTCTGGGGCCATATTAAGCCTCCTCTGGCTGGCGAACTGTGCCGTTCGCGGACCCAATCGTAGCCATGTTCTTCCAGGGCCAGGGCCAACTCCGGCCCGCCGCTTTCCACAATACGGCCGTCCAGCATGATATGCACATAGTCGGGCTTGATATAGTTCAGGATACGCTGGTAATGGGTAATGACCAGCAGGCCCATGTTGAACTCATCGCGCAGTTGGTTAGCGCCCTCGGAAACGATGCGCAGGGCGTCGATATCTAGGCCGGAGTCAGTTTCGTCCATAATGGCGATCTTCGGCTCCACCGTGGCCATCTGCAAGATCTCGACACGCTTCTTCTCGCCGCCGGAGAAACCCTCATTGAGATAACGGCCGGCAAACTTGGGGTCGATGCCCAGCATGTCCATCTTTTCGGTCAGCAAGCGGCGGAAGGCGGGGATAGAAATGCCTTTGTCGTCCGGGATCCTCAGCCTGGCGGCGCGAGTTGATCGTCTGGCGCAGAAACTTGGCCAGGGTCACGCCGGGCACGGCCGCCGGGTATTGAAAAGCGAGGAACAGGCCGGCGCGCGAGCGCTCATCCGCCTCCATTTCCAACAAATCTTCGCCGTCAAAAATCACCTGTCCCGCCGTCGGCTCATAGGCGGGATGGCCGGCCAGTGTATAGGCCAGCGTGCTCTTGCCGGAGCCGTTCGGCCCCATAAGGGCGTGCACTTCTCCCTGCTCGGACAAGCAGATCGATACCTTTCAAGATCGGCTGATCGGCCACGCTGGCGTGCAAATTTTTGATCTCTAAAGCTGTTGTCATTTGGGTCTATCCTCTTCAAACTAACGCTCGAACGCGCGACTCCCGTATCGCCAGCCAAAAAATAACGAAGCGACAGCGCATCAAATACCGGCAATGGCCGCCGCAAATCATCAATTATTAAGGACAATATTTTAGCATGGCCACCCCAAAACGTCAATATTTATGATAACAATGATAAAAATCATAATATTGACACTTGTGAGTGAAATTGCTATACTCAAGGGCAGTGACAGGCCCCTTTGTTCAGCCGATCAGGGGGCTCGTCTGTCTGACTACCAGCGCGTTTGGCAAGACAATTTCTGATCAATGCGTAAGTGGCCTTTGGGCCGTCGGTGGCATCGGGCAGGTCCGGCAGAAGACGTGCATGCCTGACTGCTTATTGTAACGAGAATCGACTAGTGGGCAATACTATATGAGCACACGTGAAACAATCTTACAAACCATTAAAGCACAGCCGAAATCGAACGTGGATGCGCTGGCGGAAGCGGCGAGCGTGTCGCCGGTGACGGTGCGCCACCACCTGAACACGCTGCAGGCCGGCGGCCTGATTGAAACAGCGAGCGTGCGCCGTAAAGTGGGACGGCCATATTACGTTTACAGCCTCAGTGAAAAGGGGCAGGAGTTGTTTCCCAAACGGTATGTGCGCCTGACGTCGCGCCTGCTGGACGAGATGAAGGCCCACCTACCGGCAGAAGCTTTCAACGATGTGCTCAACAATGTCGTCGATAGGGTCCTGGAAGAGCATCGCGGAGAGTTCGAAGCGCTGGCCGTGGAACAACGGCTCGACTATCTGGTTAAACTGTTGGCCGACGAGGGGTTCCTGGCCCATTGGGAAGAAACGGATGGCGGCTATTTGCTCACTGAATACAGCTGTCCCTATATCACGCTTGGTGAAACCACGCCGAGATATGACGATTGACAAACAGTTGATCATCAGCATCCTGGAGGTGCCCGTGCAGCAGAACAGCTGCATGCTGGAGGGCGCGGAATGCTGCCAATTCGTGATTAAGAGTGAGGAGATGGCGCTCTCCATCTAAGAGAAAAGTGCTGAAGAGCAGCGGGGCGGCTTGCGTGAGCGGGCTCTTCACTGTAGTGAAAGGAAGTTATGAGTACGGAAACATCGCAAAGAGATGAACTGCTGTTGGAGTCCCTACGCTCCGTGATTGATCCGGAGATCGGATTGAATATTGTTGAGCTGGGGTTGATTCGCAAGATAGACGTCGCCGAAGCGGAGGACACCGCCAATGTGACCATGATTCTCACCACCCCATTCTGCCCCTACGGGCCGGCGCTGATCGAGCAGGTGAGGATGGTGGGCAACACGATTATGGAAGGCGGCGTCACCGTAGAGATCGGCACGGAGTTGTGGGACCCGTCAATGATGGAAGAAGGCACCGGCGGGGACTGGGGACTCTTCTAAGAGATCCCTGATTGGCCGGGAGGCGCCTTTTCCGGCCCTGGGGGCTGGCAGCCAATAAGCGCGTACGCAGTGACAACATGAATACGGCCGTGTTCGCCAAACAGGGGCACTCTGCCCGGCGACGGCCGCGATGGCGTCCCATTTATGAGGTCATTCGTCTCTAGCCGCCTTGTGGTATAATTGGGGGTTGAGGGCAAAAGCGCAGCAAGGATGTATCCAGCAAACGAAGCCGACATTTATTCACCCACCCCAGAACAGCTCGAGCGAGAACGTGCTCTCAAGCGGTATAACCGCTTGTATATCGCCCTGCCGCTCGCTTTCGTGGTCACTTTTGTCGCCGGCCTGCTGATCTTGATGCTGATCGGCCTGTTTGCCCCCGGCCTGGTCGGCGCCGAGAGTTTCCTTTCCAGCCTGGCGGACACGATTCTCGTCCTGTGGATGATACCGATGATGGTCTTCTGCGCCATCGTTCCGCTGGCCTACGTGGGCTACCTGGTCAACCTGCGCCAGCGGCGCAGCCAGCTGCCGCCGGACAGCCCGCTGCTGCGACACAGACGAGCGCAGATGGCGATGTGGAAGGCGCAGGACATAGCCGGCCGCGCGGAGCGCGTGACGGAAACGGCGTCTGATCGCCTGACGGGGCCGATCATCCGGTTGGATGCCGCTATCGCGTATCTATTGGCCTGGCTGGCTATTCTGACCAGACCTTTTAGGAGAGATGATTATTATGAGCCAGATGGAGCGAATGACCCAGATGGAACTGACGGAAACACGTGACGAGCATTGGAAGCGCAATTCCTACCTGATCGGGGGCATGGTGGGCGCGGCCGTTGGCGTGTTCACCTCCTTCCTGCTGATTCGCAGTTCAGAAAAGAGCCGCGGCGGTCCGCCGGAGATTGAAGTGAGCGACGCGCTGAAGTTAAGCGTGGCCGTGATCGGCCTCGTGCGCGGCATCGCCGCCCTGGGGGACTAAGGGGTACGTTTCCACGGCGGTCCCTGCGGAGAGAGTTCCCAACCTACCCCATTTTTCAAGCTGCCGCGGCTTGCGCGGCAGCGCTACGACTTTTGAGTGATTTATTAACCTATTTAGACCGGCGGCAGGAAAAACATTTTGACCGCCGGCATTGAGAGACTATTTAATCTTATGAGTAACCATTTTGAGGGAGGGCGCTGTGACTAGACGATCCTCCCCGCAACAACGAAACAACGGCCGGTCACAACAGCGCCAATGGCGGCGCATGGACCTGCACTTACACACACCGGGTTCCAGCGACTACCAGGAACGGGACATCTCCTATATTGACATCTTGCGCCAGGCGGTTTTGCGCGGCCTGGATATCATCGCCTTCACCGACCACAATACAGTGGCCGGGTTCGCGGCGATGAAGAAGGAAATTGAGCAGCTGCTGTGGCTGGAAGATCGCGGTCGCATAGACGGCGAAGAACAGCGCCTCCTAGAAGAGTACCGGCGCCTGCTGAGCAAAGTGATGGTCCTGCCCGGTTTTGAGTTTACGGCGACATTCGGCTTCCATATCTTGGGGATTTTCCCCTCGGAAACGGCCGTCGGCTATCTGGAACACCTGCTGCTGACCTTGAATGTGCCCGCCGACCAGCTGGAACAGGGAAGTTCCACCGTCGGGGCAACGAGCGATGTATTGACTGCTTACGAAGTGATCAACGATGCCGGCGGGCTGGTAATTGCCGCCCATGCGAACAGCAGTCACGGCGTCGTCATGCGCGGCCTCGACTTCGGCGGCCAGACGCGCATCGCCTACACGCAGGATTCCAACCTGCATACCTTGGAAGTGACCGACCTGGAAAAGCGGGGGCGCTACACGACGCGCCGCTTCTTTGACGGCTCGAAGCCGGAATATCCGCGCGCCATGCGCTGCATCCAGGGCTCCGATGCCCACCGCCTTTTACGCGATCCCGGCAACCCGAAGAGCCTGGGCGTCGGCGAGCGGGTCACGGAAATCCTCTTGAACGACGTGAGCTTCGAGGCGTTGGCGGAAGTGCTTAAAGGCAATGATCTTTCTCTGACCCGGCCGTATCGCGGCCCGGCTAAGCCGATCGATTTTGTCCAGCTGGCGCGCGAAGAAGGGGAGTCGATCGTGCAGGCCTTCCATGAGAGCACCACCCAGCGCGGCGGACACATGGACCGCATCCTGCGCGACATTTGCGCCATGGCCAATACAAACGGCGGCACCATTTACGTCGGCCTTTCGTCCGACACAAAGGACGCGCCGGTGGGCGTGCGCGAACCGAAGCGCGTCATTGAGCGCATGCAGTCGGCGCTGACCAACCGCTTCAGCCCGGAACCGGAAGTCCAACTGGACAGCATCCGCTCGCAGGGGAAGACGATCGTGCGCATCACCGTCCAGCCGGGCGCATTTGTGCCCTACGCGATTGACTCCAACCAGTTCTACGTGCGCGACGAGGCGGAAACGAACCTGGCCGTGCGCGACGAGATCGTACGTCTTGTTGAACTGGGCAAGGGGCGGCAGGGTGTGCAGCAAGCGGTCGTCAAGAAAGAGGCGGCAGCCGCAGCCCCTGCTCCCGTCGTCCCCGTGCCGGTGCCCAACGTGCCCGGTACGCACAGCGTCGAACCGCCGCGCACCGGCGTAGAAGTGGTCAAGAGCGAACCGCGGGAAGGCGTCGTCTACCATACCGTGCGCGACCTGCGCAACGGCAATATGATCCAGAATGTGACCAAAAGCTCCGCGCGCAAACTGTGGCATTACGCCATCAGCCAGGCGGAAGCGGGCTCCTTTGATCCCAAACAGGTGACCTGGGCCAACGACATGGCCCTGATTCGCACGCGCAAGAAAGGGGGCCAGACCTGGTACGACCTCGCTTTGCGTGACGGCCAGGAGACGCACATCTACTACGGCGTGACCGACAGTGGTCTCAATGACGAGTGGATGGCGCTCCTCGGCGAGAATGCGTAGAAAATGACGGCGAGCCGGCCAAGCAGCTTGGCCGGCTCACTAACTCACCGGGCAGCGAAAATGATTGAAGTCGGACTATTGACGGTCAGCGACCGCGCTGCCGCAGGGGCGTATGAGGATCGCAGCGGTCCTTTGCTGGCTGGTATCCTGGCCGCGGAAACGGACTGGGTTGTCAGCCAACGCGCGATCGTGGCCGACGAGGTCGCCGCCATCGCTGAAACATTGAGGATGTGGTCGCAGGCGGGACTCAATTTGATCCTGACCAGCGGCGGCACCGGTTTTGCCCCGCGTGATGTGACGCCGGAAGCGACGCGTCTGGTGATCGAGCGCGAGGCGCCGGGCATCGCCGAGGCGCTGCGCGCGGAGAGCCTGAAGATAACGCGCCACGCGATGCTCTCGCGCGGCGTGGCCGGCATCAACGGCCGTACGTTGATCATCAACCTGCCTGGCAGCCCTAAAGCGGTCAGCGAAAGTCTGGAGATCCTGCTGCCCATCCTGCCCCACGCCCTGGACCTTCTCAGGGATGATCCGGGGGGCGAGAACGACCACCGCACGGTTTAGGATCCCGGCACGCGGGCCGCGGAGCCTGGACTGCCGTCCGCACATCCTCGCCGTTCCCCTCTTTGGCACAACAAGCGAATTTCGTTCCCCCACGAGCGCGGGTGCATTCGACAAAATAGAACATATGATCTATATTTGCGGCGTGAAGTTCAACCGCCGCAAGAAGAAAGCGCGGGGCGGCCGCATCAACTGGAGCAATGTGCTGCTCGATCAGATTCGCCTGGCCGGGCTGCCGGAGCCGCGCCGCGAATATCGATTCCATGCCAACCGCCAATGGCGCTTTGATCTCTGCTGGAAGAGCCAGCTCGTGGCCTGCGAAGTGGAGGGCGGCATCTGGATGAAGACGGAGTCCGGCTACAGCAAGGGACACGCCCACCCCGATCGCTTTGAAAAGGATTGCGAGAAGTACAATGAGGCGGCGCTCTACGGCTGGACGCTGCTGCGCGTCACGCCGGACATGATCCGCGACGGCCGTGCCCTGGCGTGGCTGGAACGCGCGCTGCTTATTGAATAGGCCGGCGCCGCCCTACGCGTATTTGGAACGGCGGCAATCATGGTACACTCCGTTCAACTTAACTTAATCGAGGAAGGCAGCGAAGCAATGGAAGCAATCAGAGGCGTGCTCACGCTCAAATCAGGACGCGCGAAACCGGTCAGAAATCACCACCCCTGGGTGTTTTCAGGGGCGATAGACTTGGTCGAAGGCGAGCCGGCGGCGGGGGACCTAGTGGCCGTCAACGACCTCCGCGGCCATTTCCTGGCCAGCGGCACCTTCAACCCGCACTCGCAAATCCGCGCGCGCCTGCTCTCCTGGGACGCCCATGAGGCGCTGGACGAGGCTTTCTGGTACGGCCGTTTGCAGCGCGCGCTGGAAGGGCGGGCGGCGCTCGCTTCTGCGACGGAAACGAACGCCTACCGCCTCGTCTTTGCGGAAGCGGACGGCCTGCCAGGTTTGATCGTCGACCGCTACGCGGAGTATCTCGTCCTGCAGAGCTTGACCGCGGGCATCGAGCGCCGCAAGGAGATGTTGGTGGGCATGCTGGCCGAGCTGCTGCAGCCGCTGGGCATCATCGAACGCTCCGATGTCGCCGTGCGCCGTAAGGAAGGGCTCCAGGAAGAGAGTGGTTTGCTGTGGGGCGAAGCGCCGCCGCAGACGATGCTCATCCGCGAAAACGGTCACGAATTCTTTGTCAACCTGTGGCAGGGGCAGAAGACCGGCTTCTACCTGGACCAACGTGAGAACCGGGCGCTGATCGGCGAAAAAGCGCGCCTGGCGGGCAAAGAGCTGCTCAACGTCTTCGCCTACACGGGCGGCTTTTCTGTCTATGCCGCGGCGGCGGGGGCGGCGGCGATCACCCATATTGACAGCTCGATCCCGGCTCTGGAACTGGCGGAGAAGAATGTACTGCACCAGGACGCGGCGCGGGCGGCCGATACCTATATCGCCGGGGACGCCTTCGAAGTTCTGCGCTACCTGCGCGATGAGGGGGCGCTGTATGATGCGGTCATTCTCGACCCGCCCAAATTCGCGCAGAGCCAGAAAGATGTGCAGCGCGCCAGCCACGGCTACAAAGACCTCAACCTGCTGGCCATGCAGCTGCTGCGGCCGGGCGGGCTGCTGGCCAGCTTCTCTTGCTCCGGCCATATCTCCGCCGAGCTGTTCCAGAAGATCCTTTTTGGGGCGGCCGTTGACGCCGGGCGCGACGTGCAAATTTTGGCCCCCCTGGCGCAGGGGCCGGATCATCCCGTGCTGCTTACGTTTCCCGAGTCTGCCTATTTGAAAGGGCTGCTCTGCCGCGTTTGCTGAGGCGCGTCAGGGCCGCGAGCTGCTTCGCCGGCGCAGCAGCTCGAAGGCGATCACGGCCGTCGAGGCGGCGGCGCCCAGGGAGTGGGCGAAGGAACGCCCGTAGGGAATGCGCAGGCGCATATCCGCCTGATCGAGGAAGGAACGCGTAATGCCCCGTTTTTCGCCGCCGATGAGCAGGAAGGTCGCCTGGTTTAAGTCCGCCTCATGCAGGGAAACGGCCGATTCGCGCGCCGTGCAGGCGACCGTCAGGCCGTGTTCGCGAAAGAATTGGGCGGCGCTTAAGGCCGTCTCGGCGACGGCCGTGGGCATCCACTCGCTGGCCCCGGCCGAGGCACGGGTGACCACGGCAGCGGCCGACAACCAGCTGCGCGGGCGGACGACCAGGCCGTTCACACCGGCGGCGTAGAGGGCGCGCACCGCCTGCCCGAAGTTGAAGGGATCTTCAATGCCGTCGAGCATGACGACAAAAGGGGGCTGCGCCCCTTCCAAGAGAGCTTCCAGGGGGAGATAGCGGCGGGCGCCGACCCGCGCCATCACGCCGCCGTGGCTTTTGCCGCCCGCCTGCGCTTCAAAAAAGTCGTCGTCCACTTCTTCCAGGGCCACGCCGGCCGTCTTGGCTGCCGCGCGCAGCCGGCCCAGCTTGCGGTCTCGTTTGCCGCGCAGGAGATAGACGGTCTCCACCTGGCGGCTGCGCGCGCCCAGCGCCGCCTCCACCGATATACGTCCTTCAAGCCAGGTTGTTTCACTCACGATAAGCGCTCCTCGATATTGAGCAGGGATAGTACGCGCCCGCTCAGCGTTCGTCAAAGAACCCGGCGGCGGCACGCGGCGGCGGAAGAGATGCCTCCGGTAAACAAAAAGCCTCCCCACAACGCGATCTGCGGTGGAGAGGCTTAGATTCACTCTTTTGCTATTACTATGCGCGAGAAGCGTTAGCTGCGTTTATTCCGTCGTTTCGCTCCCTGCTTCGTCAGGCAGCGGCGGGGTGGGCGTCGGCGCCTGCAAGAAGTCGGGGTTCAGCTTGGGCACCTCGGGCACACGGTTGCGCCAGAATTCGCCGATTTCGACGTCTTCGTTGAAGCGCCCGTCGATATAATCCGTGAGCAGGGCAATTTTGCGCTGCTGCAGTTCCGCTTCCGACAACGGCCGTGTCTCGAAACCGCTGGGCATCACCAACAAAAAGACCGGGGTCCCATCCGATCCCGCCGTCTCCACGATGCCGCTCGGCTCGTTGACGGGCGTGTCAAAGATGGCGGCGGCAGCCTCAGGGCTGATCTGGTTGGCGAGCGTGTCCTGTGTCAACCACAGCACCTCCGTCGCCGTTACCGGGAAGGCCTCTTCCGTTTCCGCGGCCGGGGCGCTCTGGAGCGTGTTCCACACGGTCAGAAAGTCTGATGCCGCGATGTCGCTCTGCACGTCTTCGGCCGTTTTCAGCGAAGGCATATAGATCAAGAAAGCGCTGGCATGTTCATCTTCCGTGGGCAATCCTTGCTCTTCGGCAAAGAGATCAAGCAGCCGCTCGCTGGCGATGGATCCGGCCACGATGGAGCGGTAGGTCTCTTCACCAACGCCAAACCCACGATAGCGGCCCAGGAGTTCGCTCAGGCGTTCTTCAAAATAGGCGGCGGAGACGGGCGTCGCCGTGGGCGGCGGCTCGCTCGTGGGGACCGCTTCCAGCGGCGGCGCTTCCACGGCGGGGGCACTGCCCTCCGCGGGAATGGGCGTAATTGAGGGCGTTGGAGCCACGGTCTGCGCCGGCTCCGGCTGCGCGGGGGGCGAGTCGCCGCCGAAATAGTTGTAGGCCTGGGCAATGCGCTCATCGATCTCGTCATCGCCGATTTCGACGCCGCGCTCGGCCAGGGCCTGCATGATGATCTTATCCTGCGCCATGCGGTTCAGCGTCGCTTCGCCAAGCCCTTCATAGCTCTGCAGCTCGTTGATCGTTTGTCCCGAAAACTGCTGTACAAGACCCACATCGTTGTTGAACGCCTCAAGCTGATCTTCCAGCGTGATAATACGCTGGGCGCGCTCATACTTGACCCACTGCTGCCATTCATTCAGCGCGATCTTCTCCCCGGCCACGCTGGCCACTTCGCGCTGCGGGCCGACAACAAACTCATTAACCAGGGCGAAAAGGAGGACGGCCGCCAGTAAGATGCCCACGATCACGACGCCGATGCGCACATTGCGCAGCTGCTCTTCCTGCTTCTTGGCCCGCAGTTCTTCCTTACGCGACTGGCGGGATCCCGAGGATCCCCCACTCTGATCTGTTTTCTTTGCCATTGTTTTTGGTGTTTCTAGAATTGAAGATAGGGCGGTGGCGGCATCTGCCCTCGGCAAGTGCCGCCACCGCCCTGGTCATTAGTCTGAGACAAAAGGCAGTAGGGCGATGTGGCGCGCACGTTTGATGGCCACGGCCAGCGAACGCTGGTGCTTGGCACACGTGCCGGTTTGACGCCGGGGACGAATGCGACCAAATTCGTTGGTGTAACGGTTCAACATCTCATGATCTTTGTAGTCGATGAAGTCCACTTTGTCGACACAAAAAGCACAAATGCGGCGGCGCGGACGGCCCCGTCCTCTTCTGGGTCTTGAATCTTCCATTTTATCTACTCTCCCATCACCCTTCTTTGCGGATGACCAGGTAACGAATCACGTCTTCCATGTATTCTATGGCCCGTTCAATCTCGGTAACGCGCTGCGGGTCCAAGGCTCCTTCATAGAGCACATAGTATCCTTCCGTTATCTTGCGGATCGGATACGCCAGACGACGCAAACCCCACTCGTTGACAGCAGGTTTGGCCTCGTCCTCGGCCCCAGGAACCAGCAGTTCCCTAACTTCTTCGATTAACTTGTTGCGTTCGCTTTCTTCAAGCTGCGGCTGAATAATAATGGTGACTTCATAATCACGCACGTTGCAGTACCTCCTTCCTCGGTTTACTCTAGCGAGCTTTGCCCTTGGTTCTGCCCAAGAGCGGAAATCAGCAGACATCGAGTATTCAATTGTTATGTTGCTGCGCAACGAAGATAGAATGCTAACACAACTGCCCGGCGGGTCAAAGGAATTCATGCAAACGGGAGGGTTGGGGGACCATTAGGGGGCGTGATTTCATTTCGCGTTAAGAAAAAGGGGCCTGTTGGCCAACGTAGGGCGGCAAATGGACCGTTCGGGCCAACATGAGGCGATTTTCCGCCCGCGGCGGGGGTCGCTATAATTCTCGGCTGGTAATCATGACGATTAGACGACTCAAAAACGCGGCCCGTCCGCGCGCTGTTGCGAATTCGCTTACTCTCAAGCAGGGGTTAGGAAAGACGTTCAAAATGCCGATCAAGGGGATCGGCCTGCTTTTGGGCACCCTGCTGCTGCTGTCTTTCATCAACGGCCGCAGCGAGGCGCAGGGGCAGACGCGCCTGGTGCTGGCTTTCTACTATGCCTGGTACAACCCTGATTCATTCGGGCCTGGGCGCACCCCTTACCAGCCGCCGTCGCCCTACTTTTCAGCCGACGCGGGCACGATCCAGCGACAGGTAAACGAGGCGCGCGCGGCGGGGATAGATGGCTTCGTGCAAAGCTGGTACGGGCCGCAGACGGAGAATAATCAAACAGAGACCAACCTGCGCATGCTGCTCGATATCGCTTCCGGCGCAGGGTTCACGGCCGCCGTCGATTTTGAGACGGGCAGCCCCTTTTTCGCCGGCAACCAGGATCGTATTGCCGCGCTGCAAACGCTGTTGGCCACACACGCCAACCATCCCGCCTATCTGCGCGTGGACGGCAAGCCCGTCATCTTCTTCTGGGCCAACTGGCTGCTCAGCGCCGGCGAATGGGAAGCGATTCGCAGCGCGGTCGATCCCGATCGCACATCGATCTGGATCGCCGAAGGAGGCGACACCAGTTATCTGGGCGTCTTTGACGGCCTACATCTCTACAACACCGCCTGGTCGGCCAACCCGGCGGGCACGGCGCAAACCTGGGCGGCAAACACACGGGCCGCCGCCGCCAGCTACGGGTCCTTCAAGTATTGGGTGGCCACGGCGATGCCCGGCTGGAACGACAGCCTGCTGGGGCGCGGGGAGAGCGCTTTCGCGCGCGATCGCGCCGGCGGCGCCTATTACCAATCGAGTTTCGGCGGGGCAGCGTCCAGCGCCCCGGATATGTTGATCATCACCTCTTTCAATGAGTGGGCGGAGGGCAGCAATATTGAACCGAGCACCTCCTTCGGCAGCACCTACCTGGACTTGACGGCGCAGCTAAGCGCCGCCTATAAAGCGGGCAGCATCGCCGTGCCCCCCGCTCCCCCGCCCCCGGAGGAAACAGGGGGGAAGCCGCGCAGGCGGCGACGGACACGGCGGCACCCGGCGCAGCAAAGGCCACGACAACAGATGCGGCAGACGGGCCGTCGCCTGACGCGGCCGTGGCCACGGCCGTGCCCCTGGCGACGGCCGAACCCGTGACCCCGCCGACGGCGGAACCGACGGCCACGATCATCGCTTCCCCCACGGCGCAGCCGGACGGGCGGCTGATCTACACCGTCAACGCGGGAGAATCCCTCAATCTGATCGCTGAACGGTACGCCATTCCCCTGCAAAATCTCCTGAACCTCAACGACATCACGGAGGGCGACGTGATCGTCGTCGGCCAGCAGATCCTGCTCGGCTACACCGTTCTGCCGGATGGATCAGTGCCCCTGGAAGGCAGACCACAGGCCCGCGTGTTTCCCGACGGGACGATCGTGCACACGGTCGCCGCCGGCGAGTCTTTCTTCAGCATTGCCGCCAACTACGGCATGACGCTGGAAGAGTTCTTTACCGTGAGCACGTTGGGCGAGAATGATGTCTTGCAGGTCGGGCAGGAAGTGATCGTCGGTCACCAGCCGCAGCCACAAGATATCGGCGGGTCGACCGACTCAGCGGAAGAGGAGCAGCCTGCGCCGGCCGGGGCGACAGCCACAGCCACGGCCACGGCGGCGCCCACAATGACGGCGGCGGCCACGCTGCCGGCGCCTACGGAGGCGGCCACGGCGGAAGTCACAGCTGCCGCGGCGCCAACAACAGACGCGGGTACGTCAGCGGGCGGCGATTCCTTCGCTTATACGTGGCTGCCCCCGCTTCTGGGTGGATTGGGCATCGCCTTACTCGTCATCGCGCTGCTCGTTTTTCTGCGGCGGCAGTAGCCCCACGTCAATCGCTTCGCGCAGCGTGCGGCAGGCAATGATCTCCAAGCCGCGCGGCACCTGCAGCTGCCCACGGCGCGACGAGCGGGGGATAAGGCAGCGTTTGAAGCCAAGTTTTCGAGCCTCTTTCAAGCGTGCCTCCAGCTGGCTGACGGCACGCAGTTCGCCGCTGAGACCGACCTCCCCAACGACGGCCATGTCGGCATGCACCGGCCGGTCACGGATGCTGCTGGCTACAGCCAGGGCGACCGCCAGATCGGCGGCGGGCTCTTTGATTTGCAGCCCACCAATAACGTTGACGAAGATATCCTTGTCAAATACGCTCAGGCGCACGCGGCGGCCGAGAACGGCCGTCAACAGCAGCAGCCGGTTGTAATCGATGCCGTTGGCCGTGCGCCGCGGGTTGGGGAAACTGGTCGAGCTGGCCAGCGCCTGAATCTCTACGAGCAGCGGCCGTGTCCCCTCCAAGGTCACGGCGATTGCCGACCCTGGGGCATTCGCCTGGCGCTCGGCGAGGAAGGCCTCGGAAGGATTGGCTACCTGCTCCATGCCCCGCGCGCCCATCTCAAAAACGCCGACCTCGCTGGTGGCTCCGAAACGGTTCTTGACGCTGCGCAGCAGACGGTAGCGGTGAAAAGGATCCCCTTCCAGGTAGAGCACGGTGTCCACAATGTGCTCCAGTACACGCGGGCCGGCTATCGCGCCTTCTTTGGTCACGTGGCCGACGAGAAAGACGGAAATGCCCGATTCCTTGGCCAGTTCCTGCAGCCTGGCCGCCGCGGCGCGCACCTGGCTGACACTGCCCGCCGCCGATTTCAGCTCGTCCGTGTGCGTTGTTTGGATGCTGTCCACGATAAGCAGGGCGGGCTTCAAGCTCTGCACGTGAGCCAGGATGGCGTCCAGGTTGGTCTCCGTGACCAGGAAGAGATCGGGGGCGTTGATGCCCAGGCGATCGGCGCGCATCTTGATCTGGCGCGCGCTTTCTTCGCCGGAGACATAGAGCGTCGGCCCGTAGCGGTCGGCCACCTGCGTGGCTACTTCCAGGAGCAGCGTCGATTTGCCGATGCCGGGATCGCCGCCGACGAGGACGAGCGAGCCGGGCACGATACCGCCGCCCAACACCCGCGAGAACTCTTCGACCGGCAGCTCTAGCCGTTCGATCCCATCGGACGATATCTCCGACAGCCTCTGGGGCACGCTGTCCACGGTTACGGCCGGCCTCACGGCGCCGACGGCCGTTTCCAAGGGGATTATTTCTTCAACCATGGTGTCAAATTCACCACAGCGGGGACAGCGCCCCATGTAGGCCGGCGTTGAGCGGCCGCAGTTTTGACAGACGTATTTTGTGCGTTGTTTAGCCATAATCTTGATCCTCCCCTGAGTATACTGAATCAGCAGCGGGGTGCGCCAGTAAGCGGCGCCGCCCGAGCCATCGGCAGGCGTGATCGGGCGCCAATGCGCCAGACCGCGCCCGTTCGCGATATTTAACGGGTCAATCACAGAATGGCACTTTTCAGCGCTTTTCGATATGCTATACTTACCATAAATGATCAACTGGCAGTCTGTCATCTTCAATAGTTTCTGGATTCTGGGTCTCGCCCTTCTGTTGGCGGCGCTTAGTTTCCATTACTGGGAAGCATCGCAAACGAAGCGGCAGCTGCGCGCGCAGTTAGGCCGGCCAGAGTTCCTACGCTTCTTCTGGCTGGGCATGGCGCTGGTCTGTATCGGTCTGGCAGGGACGAGCGAACAGCTCTGGCAGCAGGCTGTCTGGGGCGCGCTGGCGCTGCTGGCGCTTGTGTTTACCGTACGCCAATCACAAGAGGCAGTGGCTTAGTAGAGACGGGACAAGAAAATGGAAATCAAACGGTATCTAGAAGTATTGAAAAGATGGAGTTGGCTTTTCGTTTTGAGCGCCCTGGTCGCCGGCGCCGGCGCCTATTTCATCAGCAGCAGCATGACACCCATCTATCGCGCGGCCTCCCGATACTTAATTGATGAAGCGCCGGGCACAAACACGGCCAGCGAGTACTCGCAGCTGCTGTCGGAGCAGATTCTGGCCCAGACGTATGTCGATATTGCCACGACACGGCCGATTCTGGAAGAGACAATCGACACGCTCGGTCTTTCTGAAACCACGAATGAGCTGCGCTCCATGATCTCCGTGAGCGCCCCCTCGGACCGGCAGATCATGGTTATCGCGGTCGAAGATACGGACCCGGAGCGCGCGGCCGTCATCGCCAACACGATCGGCGAGGTCTTCATTCAGAAGAATCAAGAACGGGACGATTTGCGCTACGCGGACCCGCTTCGCAATTGGCAAGAAAGAATGACGGCGATTTCCAACGAGATCAACCAGTATGAAATCACCCTAAACGGGTTGGAGGAACCTCTTACGACCGAGCAGTCGGCAATGCAGTCCCGCTTGCAGCAGCAGTTGAATGAGGCGCAGATACGCTATACGGAAGCCTTCAACAGTTTGAACGATTTGCAGCGCGATCAGGCCAAAGAGAGCAGCAACATCGTGCCCCTGGAGTCGGCCGTGGCTAGCTACGTACCTATCAGCCCGCGCACCACACTGAACACGGTGGTGGCAGCCCTGGTCGGCGCCCTGCTGGCCCTGGGCTTCATCTTCTTGCTCGAGTACCTCGATGATACCGTCAAGAACCAGGATCAGGTCCTGGCCGATACGGGGCTGTCCTCTTTGGGCGCCATTGCCAGGATCAAAGTAAGCGATCCCACGGAGAGCCTCATTGCCTATAACCAGCCGCGCGACCCGCTTTCGGAAGCGTATCGGGTCCTGCGTACCAATCTGGGATTCAGTGCCATTGACGGCGATATGGACAGCATCATCATCACCAGCGCCTCCCCCGGCGAGGGCAAATCAACGACGGCTGCCAACCTGGCTGTCGTAATGGCGCAGGCAGGGAAACGCGTCATCCTCGTCGATTCCGACCTGCGCCGGCCCACGCAGCATCGCATTTTCGGCCTGACGAACAGCCACGGGCTGACAACGGCGCTCCTGGACAATATGTCGCCGGCAACCACGCATGTAAAGGACACGAAAGTGCGCGGGCTGCGCATCTTGACCAGCGGACCGATCCCCCCCAACCCGGCAGAAATCCTGAGTTCACAGCGTATGGGGCAGTTGATTGAAGAGCTGGGAGAAGAGTCTGACATCCTCTTGTTTGACACGCCGCCGGTTCTCTCGGTGACGGATGCGGCCGTTTTAGCGCCGCAGACGCAGGGAACCCTGTTTGTTGTGCAGGTTGGGGAAACGCGGCGCGATACTTTGACGCAGGCGGTCAATCGTGTGCGTAAGACAAACGCCCATGTTCTTGGCGTCTTACTCAACCGCATCAAACCGTCCCACGGCAGCTACTATTACTACCAGTATTACAGCAGCTACAGCCAGGACGGCGGCCGCACACGGCGGCGCCTCGGACGCCGTTCCAAAGCGAAGAAGCAGGTGAGCGCCTGAGCGGGCTCACGCCCTGGTTTGATCTTGTGCAAGAGTCAGCGAGCGAGCATACGCGGCGCAGCAGATCCCCTCTCTTGATCGTTCTAGGCGCCGCCTGGTTACTTCTTGGGGCAGCGCTGATCGCCTATGTGCTCTGGATGGCGCCACGCGTCGAGATAACCTGGGAAACGGCAACGGAACAAGGCACCGCCGGTTTCACGCTCTACCGCAGCCAGGCAGAAGATGGTGAATTCACGCTCGTCAATGAAGACGGTATGATCGCCAGCCGTGGGGGCCCGGTGGAAGGCGCCGCCTACACCTATGTGGACGAAAATGTTGCTGCCGGGGAGACCTACTACTATGTCCTCGAAGAAATCGAAACAGATGGCTCCCGCCGGCAGTACAAAGATGATGTTTTTGAGTACGAGGTTCCCGGAACCAGCATTTGGATAGTCCTTCTGATTGTCCTCAGCTGCATTATGGGCGCCCTGATGGTGGCAGCCGGATTGAAGGAGTCCAAGAACAAATGACGGAAAGTATCCCCACACCCAAAATCGCTTCTGACATCGTTTGGCGCCTATTAGATGACAATGCTGTCGTGGTTTCTCCACGGAAGGGCGAGGTGCGTGTTCTCAATGCCGTGGGCACCGCCATCTGGCGGCGTCTGGTGGCGAGCGATGAATTAGCGGCCATCGAAGCGTACTTGGAGAGCAGCTATAATGTGTCTCAAGAACGCGTGCATGACGACCTCTTAGCGTTCCTTGAAGAGCTAACCGATCGCGGTATACTAGTTTCCGACGAGACGATTTCCTAGCGTATCGAGAACGCTGCAGCCGCAGCGGGGCAGGCGTCCTGCACGAGGAATTACCCCGGATTACGGTCGTCTGCGGAAGATGAATTTGAGGCTGACCTGTCAAGGATCAACTTCATGCCACCTATACTCGACAAGTCTCCAAAACCACTCGCGAGGTAACCTATGAAGAATACGAAGTCATTGATCTTCTTGAAGCCACTTCTTATTGCCTGTTTGCTGTCAATGACGGCCCTCCTACCCATTGTCGTCTACGGCTCAAGCGCAGCACAAGATCTAGGGGCGCAGTCCGCAGCCGAGACGGTACTCCTGCGCAGTGACGAAGAAGGCCTCTCCTTCGAACTGCTCGTCCCCCGCGCGGAGATAGATGAGAAAGGCAGGGTGCGCGTGAGCGGTCTCGAGCTGTCGATGGCGGAAGCGGGCGCCCCCAACCTGCCCTATTTCTCCACCTATATCGCCGTGCCGCCGGGAGCGAGCTATGAGGTCCACGTCGTCGACAGCGACTCCTCAACGCTGCCGGCCGCGTTTATCGAGCCGGTGGCCAGTTATACGTTGGAGCACACGCTTACCAAAAACAGGGAAGCAGCGGCATCGTTCCTTCCAGAGGTCGACAGCGGCTATTTTTCAACCTCAGCCCCCTCCTTTGTACCTGATCCGGCCATTTACGAAAGCGACACGCTTTACCCTGAGCAGAGCTACGCGCTCTCTGAGGAGATAGCGGCGGGTGACTTGCGCCTGCTGAAACTGGATCTTTACCCCATGCGCTACAATGCCGGCCAGGGCCTCCTGCAGCAAGCACAGCGGCTCTCCGTGACCGTCGCCTTTGAGGGCGCGCAGTTGCCTGAAGCGGACGGCGGGGAAAGGAGCGCGAGCAGCGACCGCTATTGGCGCGAACGCGTCCTTAACTTTCCCCCAGCGAGCTGGCGCGTCTTAGCGAGCAGCCAGGCCGCGGCGGCCGCGGTGCCCTTGCCCGTAGGTAAGAATACCTGCAAGATCGAAGTGGAGGAGGATGGCATCCAGGCGATCAAGGGCAGCGAGCTGGGCTGCTTGGGCGTCAATCTTAAGGACTTGAACCCCGACAACTTGCAGATGATGCATCGTGGACAATCTGTTGCCTATCAATTCGTCAATGTCGACGGCGGCGCCGACTTTGGGACGGCGGACGAAATCCGCTTCTATGGCTGGCAGTTTGATGGGTCGCGCTATGAAGATATGTACGTAAACCACAACGTCTTCTGGCTCTGGGTTGGCAGCGGCGGGCAGAAGATCGGCACAGTCAACAATGAAGCGGGGAAGGGATACGCGAAGACAACCACGTTCCAGGAATCGCTCACCTTCTGGCCGCACAACAGCCACTTCGGCGGGTTGGCCATCGACTGGGATAAGTCGCCGAATGAGCCCACGCCCTGGCATTGGGAACTGCTTGACGCCAGATTCAGCAGCACAGATTCGGCCGACCTGCCGGTGGCGCTGCCCCACCCGGTAAGAACGGGCGGCGGTACGGCCGATTTTACCGTGGAATTAACCTCTTACTACTATCCCGCGAGGGACGCCAGCAACAGAGAGTTTTCTGCTGAAGTAGCTGTGAATGGCGGCGGGTCTCCCTCGACCAAGTCCTGGGCCAATGGAGAAAACCTGAATGTGCAGCACAGGGTAGATGGGAGCGCGCTGCTTGTCGCCGATGCGGTCGGCATTTCCAAGAATGAGGTGAATGTCAAGGTTGACATCGACAACAACAACCAGGTAGGGTGGGTCTTTGTCACGCGGATTACGGCCGACTATTTGCGCAACTTGCGGGCGATCAATGATCAGGTGATTTTCGGCAGCGACAAAGCGGGAAATCGGGAGTTCCAGATCGAGGGCTTCTCCACGGAGGGCGCGAAGAAGGTGCTCGTCTGGGACGTCAGCGACCGCTACGCGCCGCTGAGCATCGCTGTGGCCGGCGCGCAGACGGCCCTGGATAGCACGAATGCGGCCGTCATCGTCGGGCGTCCTTCCTTGACCACGAACTCACGCTTCATCGCCACGACGCCGGATAACATTCACCAGCTGCAAGGAGCGTCGATCAGCCGCTATATCCCGGCCAATCTGACGCCGCCGCAGAAAGAAGCGCAGTGGCTGGCGGTCAGCCATGAATCCCTCTTGAGCGCGGCGCAAGACCTGGCCGGCTACCGCACGAGCAAGTCGGGGTTGAGCAGCTGGGTCGTCGACATCGAAGACGTCGCCAACCAATATGGCTATGGTTTCAACACGCCGGAAGCGGTTCGCGCCTACCTGCGCAGCGCGTTCGCCACCTGGAATGAGCCACCACGGTACCTGGCGATTTTCGGCGACGCGACGGTGAACCCGCGCAATTTACCATGCGCGGAGGGGTGTAACGCGAATTGGAACCCCAATGTGGACAAGCCGACGCTGGTGCCCACGGATATGCTGTTTGTCGATCATTATCGGGGACTTATCCCTGTGGACTACACATTCAGTCTGTTAAACGGTGACGACCTTTATCCGGAACTGGCGGTCGGCCGCATCCCCTCGGAAACATTGGCGGAAGCGCAGGGCGTCGTCAACAAGATCAAGCGCTATGAGGCGAACTTGACTTCCGGCCAACCGTGGGTCAGCAACGCGCTTTTCGTCGCCGACAATACGGACGGCGGCGGCAACTTCTGTATCGAAAGCGAGAAAACAGCCACCCACCTCCTGCCTTCCATAAACAAGGAGTTCCTCTGCCTGCCGAACGAAGAGGCCGGGGGGCCGACTCTGGAAGAGCTGACGGCCGATCTGCGCGCGGAATTGACCCGGCAGATCAACGATGTGGGCATGTCTGTCTTGAATTACCGCGGCCATGGCGGCGTTCAGCTTTGGGCGGGACCGGCCATCTTGAGCAATAAAGACCAGGATATCTGGCTGAACACGGGCCGCCCCCTCGTGATCCTCAGCGCGGATTGTCTTGACGGCGATTTCGCCACCGTGTGGACGGAAGCGCTGAGCGAGACATTTATCAACCTGGACAATAATCGCGGCAGCGCGGCGCACTGGTCTTCCACGGGCTTGGGCTTCTCTTTCCAGCACAGCGTATTGCTCAATGGGCTCTATGACGGCCTGTTTGAGTACAAGCTGGCGACCCTGGGCGATGCGGCCAACTACAGCAAAGCAAACTACCTGAGTTTGGGGTATGATTCTTCAGAGGCGTATGCCTTCACCTTGCAGGGAGACCCGGCCATGATTTTCTACCCGTCGTCGGTCAATCTGCCCATGGTCACAGCGAAGTAAGGGACACAGGTTGCTGATGCGCACGCCAGGTAAATGCTGATGCTAGAAGAGAAGAAAATCCGTCTCCTGATCGCCTGTTTGTTGGGCCTGGGCGTCCTCTTCGCCGCGGCCCGGCAGATGAATGCAGAAGAGGCTCTCAGCGTGGGCCTGGTGAGTTTTGAGGCGGTGCCCACCAGTAACGGCGTGCGCCTGACCTGGGCCGTGGAAACTGAGATCGGCACGGCCGGGTACACGATCAGGCGCGGCGAGAACGGCTCTTTTGAACATCTCGCTGATCCCGGCGGCAGCGACCGCCTCTTCATCCTGGCCAAAGGGGGCCCGGCGCAGGCAGCAGCGTATGAATTCCTGGATGAATCGGCCGTGCGCGAGTCAACCTACACCTACGAGCTGTATGAGATAACGACCGGGTCGAGCGAAGATCTGCAGGCGGACGTCACCCTGACATTTCTCATAGAGCCGACGAGCACGCCCATCACCTTCAGCGGCGGCATTGGCAACCCGGGCAGCAGCGCCCAGGGTCCCACGGCGACGCCGGCGGCCACCCAACAAGCGACAGCCACCGCGGGGGTACCGCCCACCTCCACCAGCGCGCCGCCGCCGACACGCTCCGCCCCGACGCCGCTGCCCACGGCAACGGCCGTCCCTCAGCAGGCGGAGGCGGAGACGACGACGAACAGCGCCGCCGGTCAAGCAGCGGCCGGCAGCAGCCCACCTGCCCCCAGCGCAGAAAGCGCGGATGCTCCGCAGAGCGCCGTTGAGGAAACTATTCCGGACGAGCCGGCCCTGGAAGCGGACGTGATGCAGACTACGGCGGTAGAAGCAGCGGGGGGCGCGGTCGCCAGCGCCCTGGAATTGGACACGGCGCAAGCAGCGGAGCGGACAGCGGCAGAGGGTGCCGGCACAGGGGCCGCAAACGCTTCGCCGCGCGTCATTGGCGGCAGCGTGGATAAGACCTCTGAGGAAGAACGCCCAACCAACAATACGCAGGCTTCGCAAACAGGCGAGGACCCACCCGCCTACAGCGACAGCAGCCGCATCCTCTTGTGGGTGGCCTTCATCATGGCCCTGGTCGTCTTTGCGGCCTCAGTCGTAGGCGCGATCTTGCTCTACAACCGGCAGCGTTCCTCCAATTGAGCCGGCTATGACCGAAAGGTTCTCGGGCGCCGCCAGAATCGTACTTTTTGCCGCCATACTGCTGCTCCTGGGCAGCGCCTGCGGCCTGCGGCCTCCCGCAGGCGATCCCCCGCAAGAGGCTGAGAACTTCGCGCCCGCCCAGCTGCGGCTGTGGGCCGCGGAGGACGGTCTCTACCAGGTAACTTCCGCTGAACTGGCGAAGAATGGTCTCGATCTCGGCGACGCGCTCAGCTACGAGTCGATCAGACTGAGCAGCGGCGGTGAGCCGGTGCCTTACCTGCTGCGAGATGAGGCGTTGGTATTCTACGGCCGGGCGTCCGACAGCCGCTATTACAGGGCACGGCCGTATCTGCTTGAAGTCGGGCAGCCGGGCCGTGAAATCGCGAAAAAGAGTCTGGAGCCTGCGGCGGGCCCGCCGCGGCAGCAGGTCAGGCAGACGATACGCCTCGAAGAAAACAACGAATACATTTCCGAAGCGCGCGACGGGGACGGCCAGGATCTCTGGTTCTGGTCAAGAATCCCGCAGCAGAGCGCCTTCGACGCAGAGTTCACCCTCCCTGCCGCGCCCCTTGAAGGAACGGCGGCGCTGCGTCTCAACCTCTGGGGATTCACGCACAATCCGCAGGTTGAAAACGACCATGATCTGGCGATATGGGTCAACGATCAGGCGGCTGGTTCGCTCGCCTTCGACGGACAGGTGCATTACACCGGCGAACTAGCTGTTCCCGCCGCTGCCCTGCAAGCCGGCGCGAACAAGATCACGCTCGACAATCGCCCCGAAGGCGCCTCTTTTCTGGATATCGTGCAGCTCAACTGGCTGGAACTGGCGTACCCCACCGCCGCCGCCGCCGTCGATGACCGGCTCGATTTCATCGCTGAAGAGGGGCGGCTGCAGATAAGCGGCTTCAGCGAGCGGCCCACCATCGTCGATTTGGCCGATGCCGCCGAACCGCTTCTGCTTGAAGGCTGGCAGTATGAGAATGGGCTTGTCGACCTGCCCTTGGCCGCGGGCATGCCGATCGCGGCCGCCGCCGCCAACGGCTATCTGACGCCGCAAATTGGTCCCGTTCTCTTAAGTACGTGGCGCAGCGCGGAGAACCAGGCGGATCTGATTATTGTAACCACGGCGGCGTTGGCCCCGGCCCTGGAACCGCTCGCGGCCGCGCGCGAGGAAGAAGGTCTGCGGACGGCCGTTGTCCCTGTAGAAGCGATTTATGACGAATTCGGATACGGGGCCCCTTCACCGGACAGCATACGCAGCTTCGTCGCCCACGCCTACGAGGAATGGCAGACGCCGCGTCCACGCTATTTGCTGCTGGTCGGCGATGCTACCAGTGACTATCTGGGCTACGCCCACGCGCTGCCGCCGAATAACGTCCCCTCCCTCATGGTTCCCGTCGCCTTTAGCGGGGAGACGGTGAGCGATTCGCAGATCGCGGACGTGGACGGGGATGGGCATCCCGATCTTGCCGTCGGGCGCTGGCCCGTGGGCACGGCGCGGGAAGTCGAAGCGCTGGTCACAAGAACCCTGGCCTACGAGGCGAACCCGGCGCGCGAACGCGCCGTCTTCGCCACCGACGGCACGGACCTTTCGTTCAGCCGCATGGCGCGTGATCTGGCCCAGGACGGAGAACTACCCGCTGATCAGGTCGAACAGCGCGATGGTCCCAGCGCAGAGGAAATCGGCGACCTGCTGGGAGAAGGGGCGTGGTTGGCCACCTATATCGGGCATGGCAGCATCGACCGCTGGGGAAAAGAGGATATCTTCAATCTGCAGGAACTTGAGAAGCTGGAAAGTGCCTCCTCTCCGCCGATCATGCTGCAGCTGACCTGTCTGACAGGCTTATTTGCGCACCCGCAGCAGCTTTCACTCGCCGAAGGCATGCTGCTCCATCCAAGCGGGCCGGTTCTGATTGTGGCCGCGTCCAGCCTCACCTATTCGCATCACCAGGAACCGTTCGCCGCCGAGTTGATCCGGCAGCTGCAAAACGAGGAGACGATACGCGCCGGCGACGCCTTCCTGGCCGCGAAGCAGGCGCTGCCAATCGAAAACTCAGACGGTGTGCGTGAGATCAGCGACACCTTTGCCCTATTTGGTGATCCCAGTGCGAAAATCACCAGGCCCTAGACCGAGACGGCCCGCCCCGAGGGGTGCCTTATGCTAGGCAGCAAAGAACGGGAGCGAAGCAGGGCACGGCGCATCATGCCCTGGCTCAATCTCCTTCTGGTGATCGCGCTGATCGCCGTGGGCATCTGGTATCTATCCGGCAAAGTGAGCCTGGCCGAGATAGGGCGAGCGCTCCGTTATGCGAAACCCCTGCCCATCTTGCTGGGCTTCTTGATCGTCGTGACCACGCTGGTGCTCAAGGCGTGGCGTTGGCAGTTGACCTTTGCCCCCGCCGAGCTGCGCCCACCCTTCAGCGGCGCCTTCTGGGCGCTGATGCTGGGCCTGTATGTTAATCTGATTGTGCCCTTCTTGCGGCTAGGGGAAGTGGCCAGAATTTACGCCATCAACCGCGAGACGGAGGCGCCGATGGCCCTGGCGATCGGCACACTAGTGGTGGAAAAAGTGCTTGACCTGTTGATGCTGGTGTTGACGATGGCGATGATCATGCCCTTCGTCATCCTACCTGACGCTATCGGCCGGCCGGGGCCCATCTTGTGGGCCATTCCGCTGCTGGCGCTGGTTGCGCTCTACGTCATTGCCTTTCAAACGGAGAAAATCACGGCGCTGTTGGAGGCCGCCGCCGCGCGGCTTCCGCAGAACTGGATTCAACGGCCGTTCCAATGGATGATCTCCGGGCTGCAGGGCCTGGCGGCGCTGCGCAGTGGGCGAACCTCCTTGATCCTGGTCGGCCAGTCGGCGCTCATCGGCCTGCTCTCCGTGCTCCTACCCTTTGTCCTATTCGCCGCCTTCGACCTGCCGCTCACGTTTGTGCAGGCGGCGCTGATTCATGTCGCCGTGACCATCGCCATCACGCCGCCGAGCACACCGGGTAAGCTCGGGGTCTTCAACGGCATCGTCGTCATCCTTCTTTACGGCTTCGGGATCAGCGATGACGCAGTTGTGATCAGTTATTCGATCGTTTATTATCTGGTGGCCATCCTGCCGCAGATTCTATTAGGCAGCGTCGCCGTGGTAAAGACGGATTGGCATTGGCAGCGCAGCATCGAACAGCAGCCAATCAGTTGAGCAAGAGCTTTATGGCCGGCTCCGGCGGCACGCTGCGCCGGCCACGCGGCCCGAAAAGAAGATGTCTACCAGAGAAGAGATCCCCGTTTCCGTCATCGTTCCCGCCTATAATGCGGCGCAGACGATAGGGCCGTGCATCGACGCGCTGCGCGCCCAGGATGTCGCCTCGGCGTATGAGATCATCGTCGTTGACGACTGCTCCACGGATGAGACCGCCTCCCTCGCCGCGGCCGCCGGCGTCACCCTAATCAAGCACGATGAGCAGCGCGGCGCGGGCGCGTCACGTAACAGCGGCGTGGCCAGGGCACGGGGCAAGATCATCTGTTTCACAGACGCCGACTGCGCGCCCAGAAGCGACTGGCTGCGGCAGCTCCTGCCCGCCTTCGATGATCCGCAGGTCCGCGGATGCAAGGGCGCTTATGTCACCCAGCAGGAAGAAATCGTGGCCCGCTTCGTGCAGCTAGAATACGAAGACAAGTATGATCTCCTGGCCCGGCAGGAAACTATCGACTTTATCGACACCTATTCGGCCGCTTACGACAAAGCGGTTTTGGAACTGAATAACGGCTTTGATGAACGCTTCACCTACCTGGAAGATCAGGAGCTGTCCTTCCGGCTCGCGGCGCAAGGGTATGCGCTGGTATTCCAAGCGGATGCGCTTGTCAGCCATTATCACAGTGATTCACTCTCTGCTTACTGCCGCAAGAAGTTCACGATTGGCTACTGGAAAGCCCAGATCGTGCGCCGTTTTCCGGAACGCGCCGTGCGCGACTCGCATACGCCGCAGGTGATGAAACTGCAAATGCTGCTGGCGGCCCTGCTGCCGGCGGCGGCGGTGGGCATCCTGATCACGCCCTGGAGCGCGCTCCTGTTGGCGCTGGTTCTGGGCCTATTCCTGATCAGCACCCTGCCTTTCTTGCGCAAAGCATGGCGCAAAGACAAAGCGGTCGCCCTGGCGGCGCCCTTCTTGCTTTTGGCCAGAGCGGTCGCCCTGGGGCTCGGCTACGCCTGGGGGCTGGCCAGGCCGGCACGCGCCGGATTGGCGGCGCACGCGGCCGGGCAGGAAGACCAGGAAGCGCGACAATGAACGGGCGCGCGCAGGCCCCGGCGACGGCCGTTGATGCGCAGGCTGCCGGGCCGCGCATACCGCGGCTTGAAGATCTCTTGCTGCCCCTGCTGACGGGCACGCTGGCCCTGCTTGTTTACGCGCTGACCCTGGCCCCCGACTTAACCTGGGCCCATTTCGGCGGCGATGGCGGCGAACTGATTACGGCGGCGGCCACGCTGGGCATCCCCCATCCGCCCGGCTACCCCACATACGTGCTCCTGGGCAAACTGGTGAGCCTGCTGCCGCTGGGCAGCGCCGCCTGGCGGTTCAATCTCTTCTCGGCTGTTTGCGCTTCTACCGCGGCGGCATTTGTCACGGCCACGGCCAGAAGCAGCCTGGCCGGCCGCCGCTATCGTGATATCGCCGCCCTGGCGGCGGGTCTGACGACGGCGTTTACGCCGCTCATTTGGAGCCAGGCCGTCATCAGCGAAGTCTACGCGCTTAACCTGGCGATGCTGGCCATCTTTCTATGGTCGCTGCTCAGCGCGCGCTCGCCCATAGCCAGCGGTCTCTTCCTCGGCTTGAGCGTAACCACCCACCTCACTTCCCTGCTCATGGTTCCCCTGGCTCTGCTCTTGACGCCCCGGCAGGGCTGGACGCGCCTCGCCTTGGGCGTTCTCGTGGGTCTGCTGCCTCTCTTGGCCCTGCCTCTGCTTGCGCGCACGGAGAGCCCCGTCATTTGGGGCGACCCGCGGCAGTTGGCAGGCTGGTGGCAGCTGGTGAGCGGGCGTCTCTACCATGCCAATCTGGCCCTGCCGCAGGCGGGACAGGTGGGCAGCACGGTGGCCCGCGTGGGCGACGCGCTGCTGCGCCAGTTCGCCTGGGCCGGCTGGCTGCTTGTCGTCCTCGGTGTTGCCGGCCGCCTTCTCTCCCGGCGGGTGACCATCGGGCTGCTGGTGAGCGCACTTCTCTATCTCGCCTACGCTTTCCTCTACCGCACGGATGACGCCGCCCTCTACTTGCTGCCTGTGCTGCTGCTCTTGGCGCCGCTGCTCGCTGCCGGCCTCAGCAAAGCGGGCGTGTGGTCGCTGCTCCTGCCCGCCGCCCTGCTGCTCGTTGGTTTTCGCGCCGCCGACCTGAGCGGTGAGCGCACGCTGCGCCCGCTGGCGGAAACGGCCCTGGACTCGGCGCCGCCGCAGGCACTCCTGCTCACCGCCGGGGACTCATCGATTTTCGCGCTCTGGTATTTCCAGCATGTGGAGCAGATGCGCCAGGATGTGGTGCTGGTGGACAGCAACCTGCTCGCTTTTTCTTGGTACCGGGAGCGTCTGCGCGCCCAATACCCGCGGCTGTTGGGGCTGGAGGGGGATGATCTGCGCCACTTTCGCGCGGCAAACGGCCGTGTTCGGCTGTTTTGCGATGTGCCGCCGGAACTAAAGGGGCCGCTCATCTGCCGTTCTGAAACTTAGGATGCCGTACCGTTCATTTGCGGAGGATAAGCGTAATCAAATCGACGTGAAAACCTGATGCACATCGGAGAACAAAGAGGTAGACTGATTGCCTATGAGTGACAGCGTAGAAAACGCGGATCAAGCGGCGCAAACGCCCTCGAAGAACAGGCTCGGGCAGCTGGCGCTGCTCCTCTTCCTCACCGCCGTTCTGCTCTTGCTGAGTTGGCTGGGCTGGAAAGCGTGGCGCCTCTACCAGTCGGGCTCGTCACTGCTCGCCCGGCAGGGGCAGTTTGAAGCGCTGAGCGCCACGGAGTGGCAGGCGATCGACGCGGACGAAGCGGAAGCGCTCCTCTTGGGGCTGAATGCGGATCTCGACGACGTGCAGGCCGAGATCGCCTTCCTGCTGCCGATTTTGCCCGCTCTCTCCTCTCTGCCGCAGATCGGCCCCCTGGCGGCAGCGGCCCCGCACCTGCTGACGATGGCCGATGCGGGGGTTGAAGCCGCCGCCTACGGCCTACGGGCCATGAAACCGGCGCTGCGCGAGATGCAGACGGCGGATGGGCAGGGTGCCGCGCTGCCCATCTTCCTGAACACGATCGCTGACGGGCAGGCTGACCTGGCGAAAACATCGCAGCTGCTCGACCGCGCGGCCGCGGCGCGGGCCGAGATAAGCGATATCGAAGCGCTGCCCTGGCGCGTGCGAACGTTGATCGAAAAAGGGGATGAATGGCTGCCCCTTGGCCAGGATTTCGCCCGTTTCTCCCTCGTCTTGCCGCGGCTGATGGGCTTCGATGAGGCAAAGCGCTATCTGATCATTGCGCAGAATCAGGATGAACTGCGACCAACCGGCGGCTTCATCAGCGGCGCCGGCTATCTGGAAATCGAAGACGGTGAAATCAAGACGATCGATTTCCTCGATGCCAACCTGGTCGACGCCTGGGATCCAGAACTGGGATTCGGTACGAGCCTCAGCAAACCTTATGGGCCGTCCCCCCTGCCGCTGGAAGAGTTTATGCAGCTCGACTTGTTCCTCTTCAGGGACGCCAACTTCTGGCCCGATTTCGCCGTATCCGGCCAAAAGGCGATGGATTTTTACGCCTACGGGCGGGACGTGGCGCCGCTGGACGGTGCGATCGCCATAGACCAGCAGTTCCTGGAGCTGCTGCTTTCAGCGATTGGCCCGGTGCAAATTCCCGACGGCGGCGAAACGATCAACAGCAGCAATGTGATCACCAGCCTTCAAGATGCGTGGACGCTCCAGGATGGCGTCAGTGAGCGCAAAGCTTTCTTGGGTCCCTTTGCCGCCGCCATTTTGATGCGCGTCAATGAAGGATTTGGCGAAGTGGATCCGCTCTATCTGCTGCATCAAATCAACCAGTCGCTGGCGCAAAAGAATCTGCAGGTCTATTCTCGCGATCCGCAGATAGCGGCGATGCTGGCGGCCAACAACTGGGACGGCCGTTTGAAGAGCGGCAGCTATGGCGACACACTGCTCACCGTTGATACCAACATGGGTTACAACAAGGCGAATTTCTATATCGATCGCGAGGTAGAATACGCCGTGACGCTGGCGGGTGAAGGAATGAGCGACGCGGTCTTGAAAATAAGCCACATTCACCGCGGGGAGGCGAGCGATGAGGCGTGCTGGCAGGGCGTCCAGGAAGAGTATATTGCCGGCGCTTCCTATCTGGCGCTGACCGACAAATGCTATTGGAATTATCTGCGCGTTTATGTGCCTGAAGGCAGCGAACTGCGCAGCGGACCCGACCATTTGATTCCCGGCCAGACGTGGTATGGCGGCTATGATTGGCAGCGGGAAACGGAAACGCTCTCCGAACTCCCGGGCTTCACAACATTCGCCAGCTGGATGCTGGTGCCGCGCGGTGAAGAAGTGCGCAGTGAATTCCAATATAGGCTGCCGGAATCCATCATCCGCGCGCAAGAGGGCGACAAGCTCTACACGCTCAATCTACTAAAACAAGCGGGCGTGCCCGCTTATCCGGTTCAAGCAGCGATCACGCTCCCTCCCGGCAGCACGCTCATCGAGGCGGCTCCCGATCCGATCGCGGTGGATGAGAACACCTACTATTTCACGGTCGACCTGGACCGTGACAAGTCGATCGCCCTGGCTTACCGCTAAGCACTCCCTGATCAATGCGTGGGAACGGAGGGCAAGGCCTTGTCAACTCGCTTGATTTGTGTACCCTAGAGGGAGAGTCTGGCCCGCGAAACTGAGGGACGGGTACGGCAGTCGTGCCGGCAAGGAGTAGAAAGAACCATGAATCGCAAGAACCTGATCGTCACCGCTTGTATGCTGTCTTTTCTGTTGATGGCAGCCGCTTTCTCAGGGCCCCAACTTGTACGCGGCCAGATGACCATCCCCACGCGCACGCCCAGACCGGCGGCACAGCCCACCGATGACAACGGCGGTGGCGGTGGCGGCGGGGGTGGCAACAACAACCCCAACCCAACCAGTGAACCGGAGCCCCAACCGACAAACGCACCGGGGGCGACGAATGTTCCCGCGCCGGCGCCCCCGGCGCAGGCCACGGCCGTGCCCACGTTTACGGCGCCTACAGCCACGCCCGCTGCGCTCATCTCCCCGACGGCTGCCGCCCTCACGCCGACCGTACTGCCCTCGGCAACCCTGCCGGCAGGCGTCACGGCAACAGCGACAGCCACGCCCATCGGCGCCTTTGCCGGTCAGGAAATTATCGTCTTTCCCGCCAACAGCCAATCCTTCCCCCAGGCCGAGCCCTGCGGCATGCCGCCGACGTATACCGCGACCGCCGCGGTCACTGCATTCGCCGGACCATCGAGCGCCTATCCCCTGGCGGGACTGCTTGGCGCGGCGGAAGTGCGCCCCATCGTCGGCCGGGCTGGCTTTGCCCATTGGTGGGTCATTCAGCTGGATGGCAGCGGCAGAGTGGGCTGGGTGAGGGACGTCAAGGGCGCCATTCACGGCTTCACCGGCCGCGTGCCCATCCTCCCCGCCCCGGCACTCAATGGTACGGCCCCGGCGGCCGGCGGCAGCCCGTGGGCGCCCACACCCGATCCGGCATGTGATGCGTCGGCGGTGCTGGCCGCTTCCGCCGCCAACAACGGCGCCGCCGCGGCGGGGAATTTGACCCCGCCTTCTAATGCGCCCGAAGTCCCGCAGCATGTCGCCAAGACAAGCGCGGTAACAGGTGGTGAAACAGGTGGTGAAACAGGCGCCGTCACAGTCGAGGAAATACCGCAGGCAGTGAGCGCGGAACCTGTGCCCGCCCAGGAAAATGCGCCCCTCAACCAGGCAGGCGGTGGATCGGGCAAGATGCTGCCGGACAGCGGAGCCGCAAACCGGGATGGCGCGGCGGCCGAGCTGTTGGTCGGCGATCTGGCAGAGGCAGCGGCGCCGTTGGACCTGCCCGCGACGGCGGCGGCTGAGTCATCTGCCCCGAATATGATGCCTATTGTGGCCGTTGTGCTGATTCTTGGCGCGGTGATCCTGGGGATGATGGCTAAGCGAAACCGCGTGAGCAGCGCCGAGTAGACGACGCGGCCGTCTGCGACCGTGCCCCTACTCCTGCGCGCTGATGATCAGCTCCAGGGGCAGCAGGGCGTGGTCCGCACCGTCACTGAGCGGGATGCGCTCACCGCCGGCGGGATCATAGAGCCCAACTTCGATCCATGCGGGACCGGCGTAAGCGGGATCGAGAAAGGCGATTTCGTGCACGTCAAGAAGATACTCGCCGGAGACCCAGCCCCTTGTCGGGCGCGCGCCTTGGACGGGCGGCCCGTCATGTTGGGCGATCAAACGGCCGTCTGCGTCCAGCAAATGAGCGAAGACAACATAGTCTTTGTCTGCGCCATCGCTTAAGGATTCCCACAGCAGTGTCAAGGGAAGCGTTTTCGCCGCCGTATGCGGGCGCGGTTCAACGCTGTACCCCGCCAAACGGGCGACGTCGCCAAAACGGATGTCCAGATCATGGGCCATTTGCGGCGGTTCGTACAGATAATCCTGGGCTTCGATAGAGACTTCGCCCAGCTTCACGCTTGTCTCTCCCAACTGTAAAATCAACTGCGCTTCTCCGCTGCTGCCGGCGGGGACCAGGAGCGTGCGCGGCTCGTGAACGAGTTCGCCAACCTGCCAGGAGGAAGTCGGGTAACGGCCGTTGAAGGGAGCCTCATCATTGGCGGCCAGCAGCGTCTGACCCTGCGCCAGCAGCAGCAGCGGCCGCAGGTCGGGCAGCTCCGCCGTGGCCTGCCAGACGAGGTCGATTTGCAGGGGGGTTCCCGGCGCGGCACGCGCCGGGAGGGGCGCCGCTTCCTGCAAGACGAGGCCCGGCGCGAAGGCAATGGGGTCCGCGAGCACAGAGTCAGCCAGGATCCTGGGCCGTGAGCCGGACGCCGCGGCGGGCCGTCCCGTCTCTACGCCGGGCAGCAGCAAGGTGCGGCCGGCCGGCGCACCCTGTTCATCGCGTAGATCAAGCGGCCGTATCGCACCCGCCTCCTGCGAATATAACTCAACGGCCAGGCTGTAAGTTAGGGGCGCCGTGCCTGGGGCTAGGGGCAGCAGGTGATATGTCGTGACGGGCTCCTGCGGCGGCCATTGATCGCTGGGGCGCCCGCGGCTGTCCAGAAGCACATCGTCTTCGGCGGCAAGCAGGCGGCCCTCCTCGCCCTGCAGGCGCAGGGCGGCATTCACGCGCGGCAGCGCCTCCCCGGCCGCCGGCTGCCAGCGCAGGGCCAGGGCAAGCGCATCCTCCGCCGGTGCGCCTTCCTCCACCCAGAATCCCGTCAGCTGCAGCGGGCCGAACAGGGCGGCGGCCGGCGTCATCGGCGGGGCGGACAGCGGCTCGTCCAGTTCATAGGTGCGCAGAATGAGATCGTCCAGGGCCACCTCGGCGCTTAATCTGCCCGCCTTATGCAGGGCGAAAGGCAGCAGCTCCTGCCAATCGCGCGTGCCCCGCGCATAGTCGAACGTATGCACGCGCCGCGCCGCCGCCGTAAGCTGGGCAAGACCTCCCCAGGGGTTCTCGCCGTTTTCTAAGCCGGGCATGGCCACCTGCGCCTCGCCCGCATATTCAAAAGGTAGGGACCAGTCGCTGTCAGGAACGAGGATCAGGTCCCCTTCCTCCGCGATCGTTTCCAGATAGGCGGCCGCGCCGCGGATGTCGTCTTTGGCCGCGGAGGGATCAAAGAAATAGAGGGCGATGCCCCACAAGGAAAGGGTCAGGAGCAGGAGAGCGAGGAGCACGGATAGGAGAAGCGCTGCGCGCTCAAGAAATCCTGCGCTGGTGCGACGCGGGCCGGGCGCGATCAGATAGGCGGCCAGGAGCCAGAGCCCGGGCACGAACATGACCACATAGCGCGGGTGGGAAAAGGAACGCACCAGCCAGACCAACAGCGCCGAGCTCAAGGGCAGCAGCCAGTTGGCGAGCAGGACGGCCGTGGCGCGGCGCGTGCGGCCGTCCGCCAGACGCATCGTCACAGCAAGCAGCAGCAGCAGGGCCGTGATCCCGGCCGCGGCCGGGATCCCTGAGCGGGCCAACGCGCCGGCAAGCCCTGTGAGATGAAAGGTCCAAACCTGTTCGACCAAGAAACGAAATGGGACGGCATCGGTAACAAATGTGCCCGCGTTCGCTTCGCCGGCAATTGCCGCCCGGTTGGCGGCGGCAGGGAGAAACCAGGGCAGGCCGGCCGCGGCCGCCAAGAGCTGGACCAGGACAAGCCGGCGCAGGTCAGTCCAGCGCCGCCGGCGGGAGAAGGAGACAGCCGCCCAGATCGTCACATAGCCCACGGCAAAGAAAGAAACATAATGCAGGTGGATGGCCAGCCAGCTGATGAGGGCCAGGGCAAGCCAAAGGATCCAAGGCGCTTTCGCGGGCCGGGTGAGCTCACGTGTCACGGCCAGCAGCGCCAGATAGGCGAGGGGCAGGAGGCTGTAGACGCGGGTTTCCTGGGCATAGATGATGGACACAGCGGACACGGTGGCGAAGAGGGCAGCCGCCAGCCCGGTACGCCGGCCGAACCATCGCGCGGCGACCGCGTAGGTGAGGGCGACCTGCAGCCAGCCTGCCAGCACAGAGAGATAGCGGGCGGAGAAAGCGGTCACCCCGGTGAGCGTGAGCCAGACTTTGAGCAGGAAGAAGTAGAGAGGCGGGTGAATATTGTCCAGGCGGTCGGCGGCGATCTGGCCGAAATCGGATGCGGCCAGATGGAGGCTGATCCCTTCGTCCCACCAGATGCTCTGCGCATCGAGCAAGAAAATGCGCAGCGCAAAAGCAAGCAGTAGGAGCAGGAGCAGAAGCGGATGCGGCTCACGGAGAGCCGCGCGCAGGCCATCCCGCGCGGGCGCAGGGGAGGCGCCGGCCGTCGAGGAAGTCTCAGCGCTCACAGCCTGCTCGCTTACTCAGCAACGGTCACCGCCAGGGGCATCATGAAGCGGTCGCCGCGGAAGCGCTCGCCGGCGGCGCCCACGGCGGGCAGCCGCCGGCCGTCGCCGGCGGTGTAGAGGCCGGCGGCCACGGTATAGCTGCCGGGCGGCAGCTCCGCGGGCAGGGCGAGATGATGCTCGTCAAGGATGACCTGGTCCGGACCCCACAAATCGCTGGGAAAACCGCCGGGCCATTGATCGGACTGGGCCACAATGGCGCCGTTCTCGTCAAGCAAATGAACGAAAGCGGTGAGCGGCTGCTCGCTGCGGCCCGCCGCCTGCCAATAGAGGGTCAAGGACAACGTTTCCCCCGCCTGCGCGGGAAGAACGGGCGCGGAGAGGCCGCGCAGGGTGACGGCGGGGGCGACGCCGGCGATAAACTCTACCTGCAAGGGCAGGTCTATGGCGGCGGGCAGCGCGAAAAGGCGATCGACGCCTTGCACTTGCACGTCGCCCAGCGCAGCCGCTGCGGCGATCAGCGCCCGACCCGCCTCGTCCACAGGGGCGATGGCCAGCGGGTAGGTCCCCTGCGGCAGATCGGGCGGGACAGGATAGGCGTACTTCTGGCGCACGAGGCCGCCTTCCGGCCAGTCTGCCGTATCGGGAACACCGAGAGGCAAAATCAGCGGCTCCTGCTCACCAAGCAGCAGAGCCACTTGCAGACCGGCGGCCAAGGGGGCGGCCGGCTGCCAAAGCAGATCGAGGTCGATGTCGCCCCCGGCAGCCACGCGCAGCGGCAGATCAACGACACCGCGCCAACGCAGCGCGCCGTCAAGCCAGGGCAAATCTTGAGCCTGACGCATCTCCGGCAGCGCCGCAGCGGCCGTCCCCTGCGGCCAAGCAAGCTGCACGGAACCCGCTTGATAGACAACGCCGCCCACTTCTGTACCTAGCGAGGAAAGGGGCAGAAGGCCGCCGGCGGACTGGTCCACCAGGGAAAGGGCGATGTCATAGCTGCCGGCGGGCAGCGCCGCGGGCAGCGGCAGGCGGTAGGTAATCTGCGGCATTTCCGTGCTCAGCCAATCCCGCGGAAAGAAATAGACTTCGTTCAAGAGATCCGTTTCCAAACTCTGCCAGCGCCTGCCGGCTTCATCAAACAGCTCGATCTTGACGGTCAGGAGGGGGGCCGGCGTCTCTTTTTGCCAGCGCGCACTGTAGAGCAGCTCCTTCTCCGCGAGCTGAATCTCCTGGCCCAGGAGCCGCATTTGCCCGCCAAAGGAAACGGGCGCGGCCAGGGGTTCGACGGAGATTATCAGCGGCTGCGGCTGCGGGTTGCGATAGATCCACGCCTGGTCCAGGAAGGCATAGCGAACCGTATGCCGCAGCTCAAGTCGTTCCGCGGCCAGGAGGAGCGCCTCTGGGTCCGTTTGCTTGCTGTTGGCGGTGAGGATCGTCCAATCCGCCTCCTGCCAGCCGCTGTTCTCAGCGAAGAGGGTCTGGCCCGGGAAGAAGGGGGCCAACGATGGGGCGATGCCGGAAACGGCCGTCTCAGTCTCTGTGCCCGCCAGCCCGGCCAACCAGAGGCCCGAGGCGCTGATGCTCTCGCCCCAGCCGAGCGGCAGCACATATTGGGCAGTAAGGGAACCGCCGGCGAGAGGATTGTAGGCGGCTAGCTGGTAGGGCAGCGCGCCGGCGATCATCAGCAGCTCGGCCGCGCCAAGCAGGATCAGAAACCCTTTCCAAAGGGGACGCGCGTTGGCGCGCGGTCTGCTGAGGGCGATGGCGGCGGCGATGGCCAGGGCGGGAATGACGGGCAGCAGATAGCGGTCGAATTTCTTGGCGGCGAGGGTGATGGCGCCCAGGAAGAGCAGTGACCAGAGCAGGAGGAGCAAGAGGGTGGATAGGGAACGCCCACTGAAGCGGCGGCGCTGCGCGAAGGCAGGCAGCAGCAGAAACAGCCCACCAAGAATGACGGGCGACAATCGCCAGAGCAGGGAAACAGGGTAGAAGAGCGGCCCGTGATCAAAGGCGACGTCGCCCATGAAGAAAGTGGGGCGCAGCGCCTCTTCAACGTGGCGGCCGGCGCTGCCGCCGGCGATGGAGAGGACCTCGGTGGGAATGGACCAGATCGCCGGAAAGAGGAGGAGCAGGATGAGCAGGAAACTGCCCAGCCAGACGGCGCCCTGTGTGAACATGCGCCAAAGGCGGTCGCTTACGCTGCCCTGCCCGCGCCACAGCGGCGCGAGCAGGAGGAGTGCGCTTACGGGCAGGAGCAGGAGCGCGGGTGTTTTGCTGAGCACGGCCAGGGCAGCCATGACGCCCGCCAAAATGAGCCAGAAAAGGGTACGGCGGGCGCTCTGCGGCTGGCGGCCAAAACCGCTGCCCAAGGCGAGGGCCAGCAGGGAGAGGGTTGAGGCTGTGGCCAGGAGGCCATCGACGTGAAAGAGGCCGGAGAGCCCGGCAAAGAAGGGTTCGACGACTAAATCAACGCGGCCAGGAGGGCGGCGCGGTCGTCGATCAACATACGCACCAGCCAGTAGACGGCGACGACGCCGGCGCTGTTGGTCACGGCGACGGCCGTTCGCGCCCCGTCAAGGAAGTAATACAGCTGCTGGTAGGCAGCCATATTGTCCGGGGTCAGGGCGGCCAGTTGGGTGATCCAGGTGTAGACGGCCTGGGCTTCGGGCCGTAGAGCGAGCTGCAAACTCAAGGCGGCCGTTCCCAACCAGGTCGTCGTCACGCCAGGGTGGCCGGCGACCAGCGTATCCGCCCACCGGCCGCCGAGAATCGCTTCCCGAAACTGCACGGAGCGATAGACCCAAATCAGCTCGTCCGGCGTTACATAACGATTCTGTGCCAACAAACGAAAGGCCAGGGCGAGGACGAATAACAAGAAAGATATTAGCAGCGTATGAGCGGCGAGACGCTCGATCGCGGATGAGAAAGACCTTTGATCCATGTTTTTCCAATGATATCCGATGCCCAAACCCTTTCAAGCGGCTGACGGCCGTGCTCAGGAAGCGGGCTGCAAATCATTTCTTGTTTATGGAACTAAAGCAAGTATAATCGGGCAAAATCTCCCCGATTCTCTGAATCTGGGGCTTCTAGGATATATTGATAAGATGAATGACACCCCCAGTGGCGAAAGCCATCCCATGGATTTCTTGCTTGACGAGGAATTGAATTTTCCGGTTGCCGGAGAAGTACGCAGCGGATATATCGTATCACGCAGCAACAACGAGATCTTAGTAGACATAGGCGCCAAATCTGAAGGCGTGATTGATAGTCGCGAGATTTCATCATTTGATTCAGACACATTGGCGAAACTTGAAGTCGGTAACGAGATTCAAGTCTATGTTGTGAACCCCGAAGACGGCAAGGGCAGCATTGTCCTCTCCTACAGCAAAGCTGCGGAAGTGGAAGACTGGGAACGCGCTGTTGAGAACCTGGAAAGCCAGGAAGTCATCGCGTGCAAGGTGTTAGGCTATAACCGCGGCGGGGCATTGGTCAGTTTCGGCCTGCTGCGCGGATTTGTCCCCAATTCCCAACTCAGTCGCGATCGCGGCATCAGCCGCCACGACCAGACTGAGAAACAGAAAGCATTGCAGAATCTGATTGGCGAGACGCTCAACGTCAAGGTTATCGAAGTTGATCGCGATCGCAATCGTCTGATCCTCTCCGAGGGGGCGGCCGGTAAAGAGATCCGTGAAGCACGCAAGGCGGAAATCCTTGATGAGCTGGAAGAAGGCGCGGTGATCAAGGGGCAGGTAGTCAACCTGGCCGACTTCGGCGCATTCGTCGACATCGGCGGAATCGAAGGGCTTGTCCATCTTTCTGAGATGAGCTGGAAACGCATTAGCAAACCCAGCGATCTCCTGAAAGTGGGCGAAGAGATTGACGTTACCATCTTGAGCATCGATGAAGATCGCCAGCGTGTCGCCCTGAGTATGAAGCGCCTGCAGCCGGATCCCTGGTCGCTTATCGACGAGACCTACGAAGTAGGCCAGTTGATCGAAGTGACTATTACCAGACTGACCAAGTTTGGGGCGTTCGCGCGCCTGCAAGATGATTACCAGCTCGAAGGACTCATCCATATTTCGGAGATGTCAGACGATCGGGTCGAAAATGCTGCCGAAATCGTCAGTCCGGAAGATACGATCATGGTGCGCATCATCCGCATTGACCCCGATCAGCGCCAGTTGGGCCTTAGCCTAAAACAGGTTTCTTCTGACAGGTATATTGAGAACGACCTGGCAATGCTGGATTCACTCTCATAACATAATAGGTACGCAACCGGCAAGATTGCTGAATCTTGCCTGAAAACATTGGCCTTTACCTGCAGCCTGTTGTTTAATGAACGCAGTGCAGTGTACTCTATTGCTGCATCTGTTTTCAAATCTTACGTAATTCAAAGAGGGGCGTGGCACCCTCTAAACAGGCGAGGTGGGCGCTGGTAGTTTTTGATGCTCGTGCACCTCATTGGTTAGCAAACCGAGGAACAAACGGTGAACTCTAAAAATTGGGAACGTTTTACACAACGCGCACGGAGAGTACTTAGCCTGGCACAGGAAGAGGCTGAACGGCTCAACCACAGCTACATCGGTAGTGAGCATGTCTTGATCGGCCTGCTGCAAGAGGATGGCGGGGTCGCCGGACGGGTTCTACGTGAGCTGGGTCTGGATGCCGTTCGCGTCCAGGCGATGGTGGAAAGAATGTCTGGTGGTCCGGGGACCCGAACCCCCTTCACCAAGACTGAGCTCTCACCAAGCACGAAACGCATTCTGGAACTGGCTGTCGAAGAAGCACGGCGTATGGGCCAGCATTATATCAGTACGGAACATCTGCTGCTGGGCCTGGCTCGTCAGAACGAGGGGCTGGCCATGGACGTGCTGCGCAAGTTTGGCATCAGCGCGGAACAGATCCGCCGCCAGACACGGCGCATGCTGAAGGAAAGTCCCGTTGCTTCAACGGAGAAGAATCCTTCTTCCTCACGCAAGAAAACGCCGAAAGAGAAGAGCAAAACGCCGATGGTCGACCAGCTGGCAACGGACTTGACGGCTATGGCCGAGGATCTGGCTCTGGATCCGGTCATCGGCCGTAACACGGAAATTGAACGCGTGATCCAGATTCTGGCGCGGCGCACGAAGAATAATCCGGCCCTCATCGGCGAACCGGGTGTGGGCAAGACAGCAATTATCGAGGGGTTGGCGCAGCGTATTGTCGAGGGAGAAGTGCCGGACACCCTGCAGGGCAAACGTGTTTTGCAGCTGGACGTGGGCAGCCTGGTCGCGGGTACCATGTATCGCGGGCAATTTGAAGAGCGTCTGAAGCGCGTCATTGAAGAGCTGAAGTCGAGCGATGCGATTCTCTTCATCGACGAGGTGCACATGTTGGTGGGCGCCGGATCGGCCGGCAGCTCGGTTGATGCGGCGAATATACTCAAACCGTCGCTGGCGCGCGGTGAACTGCAGACGATTGGCGCGACGACGCTGGAGGAGTATCGCAAGTATATCGAGAGTGATGCGGCGCTGGAACGCCGCTTCCAGCCCGTCTATGTGGACGAACCAACGCCCGATGAAGCGGTGGAGATTTTGCGCGGCATCAAGGGCGCGTACGAGCAGCACCACAATCTCTTCATCACGGAAGAAGCAATCGAAGCGGCCGTCAATCTGTCGGTGCGCTACGTGACGGACCGCTTCCTGCCGGACAAGGCGATTGACCTGATTGATGAAGGCGCCTCGCGCGTGCGCATGTACCGCATCCCCCACTCCGCCGATGTGCGTGAGACGTACGATCGTCTGCGCGAACTGCGGCAGGAGCGCGGCGAAGCGATTGACCAGGGCCAATACCAGTACGCGACGGAATTGAAGGAACGCGAGGACGAAGTCCAGCATGAATTGGACCAGCTGCGCGCCGGCGGCGCGGAAGCGCCGGAAGAAAACAGCCTCACCGCCGAGGATGTCGCCGAAGTGCTTTCCATGTGGACCGGTATTCCCATTTACCAGTTTACCGAGGAAGAGTCGACACGCCTGCTGCGCATGGAAGAGGAACTGAAAAACCATATCGTGGGCCAGAATGAAGCGATAACGGCCATATCCAAGGCAGTACGCCGCGCCCGCGCCGGATTGAAGGACCCGCGCCGTCCCATCGGCTCCTTTATCTTCCTCGGCCCGACAGGGGTCGGTAAGACGGAATTGACCAAGGTGCTGGCGCGCTTCCTCTTCGGCAGCGAAGACGCCCTGGTGCAGCTTGATATGTCGGAGTTCATGGAACGGCACAGCGTGGCGCGCCTCGTCGGTTCGCCTCCCGGCTATGTCGGCTATGAAGACGCGGGACAGCTGACGGAAGCGGTGAGGAGACGGCCGTTTTCGATCGTCGTCTTTGATGAAATCGAAAAAGCGCACCCGGAAGCGTTCAATATTCTGCTGCAAATCATGGAAGAAGGACATCTCTCCGACGCCAAGGGGCAGAAGGTCGACTTCCGCAACGCGATCATCATCATGACCTCCAACGTGGGCGCGGACACGATCAAGCGTGGTCCGAATCTGGGCTTCGCCTTCCAGCGAGACGAGTCTGTGCAGGCGGATGCGGAGCATAAAGAGATGCGCAAAACGCTGATGGACCAGATGAAGCGCACCTTCCGGCCCGAGTTCCTGAACCGTGTCGATAACGTGGTAGTCTTCCGCCAGCTGGCGAAAGAAGACATTCGCCTGATCGTGGACATCATCCTTGATGAGGTCAACGAGCGCCTGGTGGAGCACGAACTGGTGCTCGAAGCCACAGATGCGGCGCGTGATTGGCTGGGCGAGCATGGCTATGATCCCGAATTCGGGGCGCGGCCGCTGCGCCGGCTGATTCAGACAGAGGTGGAGGATCTCCTCTCCGATTCTGTTCTAGCCGGAAACTTCAGGGACGGCGAGCATGTGCTCATCGATGTGGAAGAGGACAAGATCGTCCTGCGACACAAAGAGGAGCAGGACATGGCGGATGAGGTCGAAGAAGCGGTTACGCCGCTCTAGGCCGGAGCGTAGTTAACAGAGTCAATGCGAGCGGGGCTGAAAAACGCCTCGCTCTTTTTTATTGGCCCGCGGCGCGAGAAATCCCGGCGCCAGGCGCCACCTTTATGAAACGCGATCCCCATCTAACGGCCGTCTTGCAGGCGCTCTTCGTCACCTTTCTCTGGTCCACGTCGGTGATCATGATCAAGATAGGACTCGAAGACATCCCGGCGATCACCTTTGCCGGCATCCGCTATTTCCTCGCCTTTCTTGTCCTGCTCCCCTTTTACCTTCACGCGCGGCACAAGAAGGGGAACAGCGCTGCGCGCATCCGGCGTCAGGAATGGCTGGTTCTCATCGTTCTCGGCCTGCTCTACTACACCATCACCCAGGGCAGCATGTTCCTGGCCCTGGACTATATCCCGGCGGTTAATTTGAGCCTGCTGCTCAACGGCACAGCCATTGTCGTCGCCGTGTTGAGCATCTTCCTGCTGCAAGAAATGCCTTCTCGGCAGCAGTACGTGGGCATGCTTGTCTTCTTTGCCGGCGTGGCCGTCTTCTTCTACCCTTTCGCCTTTCCCGGCGGCGAGCGAGCCGGCTATCTCATCGCCGGCGTGCATCTTCTGTCTACTTCCTTGTCCAGCATCTTGGGGCGCTATATTAACCGCGATCAACACCTCGATCCGGTGACCGTGACCACGATCAGCATGGGCATCGGCTCCGCCCTGCTCCTGGCGATCGGCATCGCCGTGGAGCCGGCGCCGCGCATCGATCTCAGCACCGGGATGATGGTCCTTTGGCTGGCCGTGGTTAATACGGCCGTGGCCTTCACCCTCTGGAACAAGACTCTGCAAACGCTCTCGGCAACGGAATCGACGGTGATCAACAACACGATGCTCTTTCAAATAGCCGTGCTGGCCTGGTTATTCCTCGGCGAGCGTTTGACCTTGCCGCAGATCGCGGGCCTGCTCATCGCCTTTTTCGGCGCGCTCGTCGTGCAGCTGCGACCCCGCTCGGCCCCCTTGATCACAGAGAGCGTGCCGCCGGCAAAAGCAGACAGATAAATGGCGTTTGTAAGGAATTGACGCCCATTATGGCTTACGTTATGCTTGATATTGTCTATCATATGCACCGGTTTTAATGGCCTTGTTCGCTGCCTATGCATCCTGATCGGGGCAGCTTGTCCATCAGGAACCGGCAGGCAAAGGAGCGCAAGGGAAAGCAAATGGACGACAACAGAGAAACTGGGACAGTGAAGTGGTTTGACACACGCAAGGGGTATGGCTTCATTGTGCGTGAAAATGGTCAGGACATTTTCGTGCATTATTCGGCCATTCTCGAACCCGGTGGCACATTGGATGACGGCGACCGCGTAACATTTGTGGTCGGTCCGGGGCGTAAAGGGGACGCGGCGCACGACGTACGGCGCGCTGCAGAATGATTTTGTAGAGCCAGGCAAACAAATGAGACCCGGCTCTTTTGGATATTTGGATAAAGGATTATGGATAAAGACGAACAAACAGTTGCCGACGACCTCGTCGTCTCTTTGGCCTATACATTGCTGGTAAACGGAGAAGAATTGGACCAGGCGGATGATGACGATCCCATGCTGTTCCTGCAGGGACACAGCAATATCATCCCCGGATTGGAAAAGGAACTTTACGGCATGTCGATCGGCGACACGAAACAGGTCACCGTTGCCCCGGCCGAGGCGTATGGAGAGCTGGACCCATCGAAACGGGATGAGATCCCGCTGGAGATGATGCCTGCGGATTACGAACCAGTCGTGGGTGATGCCCTGCATCTACGCGACACGGAATCGAATGAGGTCTTCGAGGTCTATGTAGCCGAGATAGACGACGATAAGATTTTCGTCGACTTCAACCATCCCCTGGCCGGCGAAACGCTGCAGTTCCAGGTGAAGGTCGTTGACTTGCGGCCGGCTACGTCAGAGGAACTGGCCCACGGCCACGTCCATGACGGCAGCCATGATCATTAGCCGGCGCCCACAGCCCGCGCCTGGGTAGGATGCCACTGGCAGGAATGGGCGAAGGTCAGCAGTTCAAAACCGAATTTCTCAGCAAGCCCCCGGCATGATCTGGGGGCTTCTATTGTTAACAGCCCGTAGCCGCGGCGGATCGCCTCTTGCAAACGGGCAGCGAGCAGGGCGCGATAGAGGCCGCGGCTCCTGTATTCGGGCAGCACCGTTCCCCCCCACAAAGAAGCGAACTGGCTGCGCGCCGGAAATTGAATCCAGCCCACGCCGGCCAAAGAGCCGCCCACTGAAGCCGTGTAGATAGAGCTGTAGTATGGCCGCTGCTGCAGATCGTCCCCCAGCAGCCGCTCCAGGTAGCCGAAATCGACGCCGTATACTTTCCCCAGCAGGCGCGTCAGCTGCGGAAGCTGGGCCACATCGGTCAGGCGGCGGACTTCCACATGGGGCGGGCGCAGCAGCCGTTCCTGTGCTTCACGCACGTTCAGGACCATAACCACATCGCGATCCCCAGGCTTGAATCCCTGCACGACAAGCCGGGCGCGCAGGTCCGGCGGCGAATCATGCTCGTATACTTTCCACTCAAAGGGGCTGCGCCGAGCCTGGAAGTAGGCGATCTGATCGTCGATGATCGCTTCCGCCTGCTCATCGGCAAAGCGGCTGAAGAGCACAAAATTGCCGCTATCGTGGTCCTGCGGCCCGGTGAAGCGCACGACCCCGCCGGAGATGTCCTTTTGCAAGCCCGGATACTCAATATCGATCCGTTGTTCCCGATCATATAGCGCCAGAAGCACATTCCGTTCCATCGCTCGCTATTCCTTTCAGAAAACAGTACAGGGTCAAGTTGTCGGAGTATTATGTCAAATAATCAGGTGGGACGCAAGGGCAATTTGACATAAACACGGAGGCGGGACGCGGCGGTCTGGGCACGAAGAAGCGCCTTCGCTCGCCATCAGACGCGGCCGGGATCAGGGGATGGAAATCGTGTCCAGGAGGAACGCCCCACCCTCCGCGGATACATTGGACGGGGAAAGGCGCTCGCCTGTCTCGCGCAGATAGAGACCGACCAGCACCTGATACGTTCCCGGCTGCAAATCGCCCACGGGGATATGCAGCGGATCGCGAATCAGGTCGCCCTCCTGCCAGAGCGAGGTGGGAGCCAGTCCGGAAAGCGGCTGCCGGTCGACCTGCGCGGCGAGGCTGCCCGCTTCATCGAGCAGATGGACAAAGACGTCGTACGCTTCGGCGACCGGCGCGGCGCTGCGCCAATAGAGGATCAGGTCGAGGGCTTCTCCACCAATCCCGCTCTCGAAACCGGCCAGTTCGATACCCTCGCCGAAAAGAACGGCCGTTTCTTGTTGGGGATCGATCGCCCGGCGATAGGGCCACGTCGTTTCATAGACGATGGCATCCTGCTGAAAGATAATCGTCTGCGTGTCCGTGTGCACTTGGTGCAGGGGGCGAGCCACATCGGGGTTCGTGGCGATATTCCAGCGCCAGAGCGGGAAGGCGGCCATGTAGGCGGGATCAGCGTGGGAGAGGATGCGCGTCAGCGCCTGATCGCGCGGTAGTCCCTCCTCGACGGCCAGCGCCGGCCACACTTCCGGGGAAACGAGGCCGTTCATATCCAGGATCCGGCGTCCGGAGATATAGGTGATGGCGCCGATGTCGTCCAAGGCGATCAGCGAATCCGGCGGCGTGTTTGCGGCGAGCCAATGGCCGAGGGCCACATCGATCTCTTCGATCTCCCTGGTGTTGTTGCCCAACATCTGCGCCCAATAGGAGAGACGCCGCGCCCCACCCCACAGCAGCAGCAGAATGAAAGCACTCTGCGCCAGCAAGCGCCAGGATAGGCGACCGCCATCTTTGGGCGCGGGCAGCTTAGCGACCAACCAGCAGGCGCCGGCCGCCGCAGCCGCCATCTGCAGGGGAATGAGGGGCATGGTGTAACGGCCGTGATGCCAGGTGAGATCGATGACGACGGCCGTAAGCAGCGGCAGGGCGATCAACCAGAGCACAGCCAGGCGGCTTCTGCGCCACAGCGGCAGGAGGCCGAAAGGCACCAACAGGAGCGCGATGGGGTTGTCTTGCCAATGCCAAGTGATCGTTTCGCGCAGGGTGCGCCAGCTGAAGAAGTGCTGCGAACCGGCCTTGGCATAGAAGGTGTTGGGCAGCGGCCGTCCCGTAGTCGACAAACTGAAGAGCGTATAGGGCAGCGCCAGCAGCAGGTAGAGGAGTATGGGCGGCAAGAAAGTACGCAGGCCGCCGCGCCAATCAAACCGCCCTTCAAGACGTTCTATGCGAAGCCAGTGCCAGAGCGCATCGGCCGCGGCCAGGGCGAAGAGCGCATGCCCTTCCGGCCGCAGCTGCGCCGCCAGGCCGAAGAATAGGGCGGGCAGGAGGCGCAGCCCGGAACGGCTGTATGCCCAAATCGCCGCCAGGCTGAGCGCGGCGAAAGCGGTCGTTTCCATGCCCGCCAGCCCCGCCCACAAGAGGCGCCCGCTCAAGGCGACGCCAAGCCCGGCGAGAAGCGCCGGCCACCACTTCCCGGTCACCCAGCCCGTAAAGCCGTAGGTAAGCAGGACGGCGAGGAGGAAAAAGGCGCCGCTCAGGAAGAGGGCAGGCCCCATCAGGTTAGCTGACAACAGCGCCGGGAGGGCGAGGAGGAGGGTCCACAGGGGGGCGGTCGATCCCGGCGTCGGCTGGCCGGGATTGTAGCTGAAACCGTGCCCCTGGCTGAGATTGCGCGCGAATTGAAAATGGATCCAGGCGTCATCCAGCGGCGCGCCGGTCACGCCGCCCGTAATGCCCCTTTCCACGGCCAGATAGGCGCCCAGCAGCAGAATGGACAGGAGCGCCAGGAGGATCCCCCCCAGCCACCAGGAACGTGTGTGCGTTTGCATCATAGCCGGTTGGATTCTAGCAGGGCGATTTAGAGTGGACCAATCTTCTAGGATGGGGGAAGTTGGCGCAGTCCGGCGGGATGCGACAGCGCCAACTGCCTAAGCAAGATTGGACCAAGCTCCACATTCTTGCCGCAGCCCTGAACTCGTGGCACATTAGGGAGTCTACCTCATGATGGACACGATCTGGAAGCGCTTCACCTCTTTTGTGCGCGGGCATTGGCCGCCGCTCCTGCTGGCCCTGGTCTGGGCCGCTGCCCTGAGCAGCTATGCCTGGCTGCGCCACGTGCGGCTCAACTCCACCACCTATGATCTGGGCATCAAGGCGCAGGTGATTTGGAACACGTGGCAGGGGGATTGGTTCGCCAGTTCAATCGAAGTCAGCCACTATCTAGGTGATCACGTGCAGCTTATTTTCCTCCTGCTGGCGCCCCTCTTCGCTCTGTGGGAAGACGTGCGCGTGCTGTTGGTCGTGCAGTCGCTGCTGCTCGCGCTGGGCGCGCTCCCCCTCTACCGCACGGCCGCCCGCCACCTCTCTGATCGCCGGCTGGCCGTTCTCTTCAGCGTCATATACCTGCTTTTTCCGCTGCTCGGTTTTGCCAACCGTTTTGATTTTCACCCGCTCGTTTTCACCATCCCCTTTTTTCTTGCCGCCTACGACCTGCTGGAAAGCGACCATCCCTGGTGGGCGTCTCTCTTCATCCTCCTTTCCCTAAGCTTGCGCGAGGAGGTGGGACTGACCGTTTTCGCCTTCGGCCTCTACGCCGCCCTCTTCATGGGCCGGCGGCGCCTGGGCCTGATCTGGGCCGTGATTGGCCTGTCCTGGTCGCTGATCGCCCTCTTCGCCATCATCCCCACCTTCCGCGGCGGCAGTTCGGATACCGTCGGCCGTTATGCGTGGCTGGGCGACTCGCCGGCGGCGATGCTGGGCAGCTTGCTGACAAAGCCGGCCCTGGTGGTCAGACATCTGGCCGTCCCTTATCGCCTGGCGACGGCGGCCAAACTCCTGCTGCCGCTTGGTTTTCTCTCCCTGTTGGCGCCGGCGCCCCTCCTGGTGACGCTGCCGGCGCTGGCCTACAATTTTCTCTCGGAAACGCCCAGTCAGAGCAGCATCTATTTCCAATACCTGGCCCCTGTCGTGCCCTTCCTCTTCATTGCCGCCGTGCAGGGGGCGCAGCGGCTGCAGGGTTGGTTGGGACGGGAACGCGCCCGCACGGCCGTGACCCTCTGGCTGGCCCTGGGCACCCTGCTGGCCTGGGTCCTGGACAACCCCTTTACGACCGTGATCGATGAACCTTACTATCCAGTCTACGGCCTGCGAGAAGAGACAGACGCCGCCGCCTTCTATAAGGCGCTGGCGCTGCTGCCGCCCGAGGCCGACGTCGCCACGATGATGGCTTACGGGCCGCACGTCGCGCTGCGGCCGGCCTATTCCCTCTTCTATGACCGGGTCAATCTCTTCGCCAAGCCTTATGGCTTCCAAGAGGCGGAGTACCTGCTGCTCAACCTCACTGACTTGCGCTGGGGCGTCAATGCGCGTTTCTTCTACAACGGGATAGAGACGGCCATCGGCCGTTTTGGCTATGAGGTTCTCTATGCCCAGAACGATGTCGTCTTGCTGCGAAAGGGGATCGCGCCCCAGCCGCAAACGGGTGCAGTCCTAAAGCAGGTGCAGGAGCTGCTGCAAAGCGGCGGTAAGTACGCGCCGGCGGCGCAGGAGACGATCGCCTTCTTGGGGCGGCAGTGGCTGCGCGAGGGGCTGCCGGCGGCGGCCGTGAATAAGCCGGCTCAATTCGATCAGGGCATCACGCTCCTCAGCTATGAACCGCCTCCGCAAACGGCCGCCGGGCGCCCCCTCTGCACGACGCTCTATTGGCGCGCGGAGCAGACTGTCGCCGCAGATTACACCGTCTTCCTGCACCTGACCTCCGCCGATGGCTTCGTGCAGGTGCAGCACGATTCAGAGCCCGCCTTCGGCTATTATCCGACGAGCGCCTGGCAGCCGGGCGAAATCGTCGCCGATCTGCACTGCCTGGCCCTGCCGCCCGGCCTGGCGCCGGGAGCCTACACGCTGCGCACAGGCATGTACGACGCGCAGAGTGGGCAGCGGCTGCCGCTGATCACACCCTCCGGCGCGGACGATGCCCTGGACTTGGTGGACATCCCCGTGCGCGCCCCTTGATCCGGCTCTGTTGAGCGCGATTTCCTGGCCGGGGATTATTGACAGTTCCTGTTACTCTTTGCCCGTCTCGCCGGCAGTGGCTATGATACGCGTTGGCGCGGCGAACCCAATCCCGCGCGCCAAGAATGAAGCGTATGAGTCAGAAAAAGATGCCCAGCATATCCGTGTTTTTCCCCGCCTATAATGACGCGGGGACGATTACGAGCATGGTCATCACCTCTCTGCTCACTTTGCGCGAACTGACCGATGATTACGAAGTGATCGTGATCGATGACGGCAGCCAGGACCACACGCCCGACGTCCTGGACGAACTGGCGCGCGTCTACCCCGATGAGGTGCGCATCGTGCACCACGCGCAGAATCGCGGCTACGGCGGCGCCCTGCGCTCCGGCTTCTCCGCGGCAACCAAGGAGTGGATATTCTATACGGACGGCGACGCGCAATATGATCCGCGCGAGTTGAAGAACCTGGCGGAATTGGCCGGCGATGATGTCGATTTCATCAATGGCTGGAAGATTGAACGCCACGACCCGCTGCACCGCATCCTCATCGGCCGCATCTACCAGCACATCATCAAGCTCAGCTTCGGTCTGCGCCTGCGCGACGTTGACTGCGACTTCCGCCTGATGCGCCGCGCCGTCTTTGACAGGGTAGAGCTGACGGCCGACAGCGGCGTCATCTGCGTGGAACTGATGAAGAAGGTGCAGGATGCCGGCTTCCGGCTGCAAGAGACACCGGTACATCATTTTCATCGCGCCTACGGCAAGTCACAGTTCTTCAATTATCCGCGGCTGTTCCGCGTCGGCCGCGATCTGAGCCAATTGTGGCTGCAGCTGGTGCTCAACAAAGAACACCTGCAAGCGCCTGAGAATGACGGCGTCACCAACGAAGCGGGCAATGCGACCAATACCTGAAGCGGTTGGCGACCACTTCCGCGGCAAGCAGGTCCTCGTCACCGGCGGCGCCGGCTTCATCGGTTCCAACCTGGCGGAGAGGCTGATCGCCCTGGGGGCCGACGTCCTGCTCGTCGACTCGTTGATCCCCAAGTATGGCGGCAACTTGTACAACATCGAACCGTTTCGCGAACGAGTGCGCCTGAACATCGCTGATATACGTGATGAGCACGGCCTGCGCTACCTGGTCAAGAACCAGGACGTCATCTTCAATCTGGCCGGCCAGGTGAGCCATACGGACAGCATGGTTGATCCTTATGCCGACCTGGAAATCAACGCGCGCAGCCAGCTCTCCCTGTTGGAGGCGTGCCGCCACGGCAATCCTGACGCTTCCATCGTTTTTGCCAGCACGCGGCAAATTTACGGCCGTCCGCAGTATCTGCCCGTCGATGAACTGCACCCGCTGCAGCCGGTTGACATCAACGGCATCAACAAGAGCGCGGGCGAGATGTATCACATCCTCTATCACAATGTCTACGGTCTGAAAACCGTCTCCCTGCGCCTGACGAACACCTACGGTCCGCGCATGCGCATCAAGGATGCGCGCCAGACCTTTCTCGGCTGGTGGCTGCGCCAGCTCGTGGAAGGCAAGATGTTGACCATTTTCGGGGACGGGCAGCAGTTTCGCGATTTCAACTACGTCGATGACGTTGTTCTGGCCCTGCTCAGCGCCGCCGCGGAAGAGAAAGCGAACGGGCAGATCTACAATTTGGGCGCGCGCCGCCCGATCACGCTTCTCGACCTGGCCGAACTGCTGATCGATATTCACGGGCGCGGCACGTATGAGATCATGCCCTTCCCCGCCGATCGCCGCCGCATCGATATCGGCGATTATCACGGCGATTTTGGCAAGATCAAGCGCGAGCTGGGCTGGGAACCGCACGTGAGCCTGCGCGAGGGGCTGGCGGCATCCCTCGCCTACTACGAAGCGCATCTCCAACAGTATATTTAGGAGCAGAGAAGACGACTATGCAGGTTCCCTTCGTTGACCTGGCAGCGGCCTACAGCGCGCAGAAGGCGGAGATCGATGCGGCAGTGCTGCGCGTCTTGAGCGGCGGCCGGTACATCCTGGGCGAGGAGGTACGCCGCTTCGAGGAAGCTTTTGCCGCCTTCTGTGGCCGCGACCAGGCGGTCGGCGTCGCTTCGGGCACGGATGCGCTGCTGCTGGCGCTCCTAGCGTTTGGCATTGGCGCGGGTGATGAAGTGATCACGGTGGCCCATACGGCCGTGGCTACGGCGGCGGCGATCACACTCAGCGGTGCGCGCCCCGTTTTCGTCGATGTCGATCCCTTCACCTACACCCTGGATACGGGCCGCCTGACGGCCGCCGTAACGGAGAAGACGAAAGCGATTGTGCCCGTGCACCTCTACGGCCAGATGGCAGAGATGGCGCCGCTGATGACCTTCGCCACTGAGCACGGCTTGACCGTCATCGAAGATTGCGCCCAGGCACACGGCGCCCGCTACCAGGGGCGCGCGGCGGGCAGCATCGGCGATGCGGCCGCTTTCAGTTTTTACCCGACCAAGAACCTGGGCGCCGCCGGGGATGGGGGCGCCGTCGTCTGCAATGACAGCGCCCTGGCCGCGCGCCTGCGCGAACTGCGCCAATATGGGTGGCGGCAGCGTTACGTCAGCGAGGAAGTGGGTCTGAACAGCCGTCTAGACGAACTGCAGGCGGCTGTGCTGCGCGTCAAGCTGCGCAAGCTGGCGCAAGACAACGAGGCGCGCCGCCGGGCGGCGGCGCGCTATGATGCGCAGCTGCAAGGCATGCCGCTGCGCCTGCCGCAGGTGGCGACCGGTCGGGAGCATGTCTACCATCTCTATGTCGTGCAGGCGGCGCGGCGCGACGCGCTGCGCAGTTTCCTGGCCGGCAAAGGGATCGCGACGGCCGTTCATTATCCTTTGCCCGTGCACAGGCAGCCCGCCTACCGCGGACTCGGGGGTGGGCATGGGGCGCTGCCGGTCAGCGAACGGCTGGCGGAGCAGGTGCTTTCGCTGCCCATGTTCCCGCAAATCAGCGAAGCGCAGACAGCCGTTGTCAGCGACGCCCTGCGCGAATTCTACGCCTGATTTCCGCGGCTTCGTGCCCTTAAAAACCGAGTTTTTGGAAAAACTCGGTTTCTCACACCGGCGAATGAGGATGGAAATTGACAGCCGGCGCCTGATTCAAGTATGATGCAGTCGTTGTGGTGAAGACGAAGGAAGAGGAGCGCGTTTTCAGCGAGGTAATGCTTGCTGATTTGCTGCTGATCAGGCAGTTCGTGCGCGAGACCGCGCTGGCGTACACGCTTGATACGGCGCGGCCGGACGAAACGATTACGGCCGTCGACGAGCTGATCGTGGCCGTTAATGAGGCGCTGGCCAATATCGTCCGCCATGCCTATCAGCGGGGGCCAGGAAAGATCAAGGTGACCGTGCGCTGCGGCGGCGGAGCCGTCGCGGTTATTCTGCTGGATGGCGGGCCCGGTTTCGACCCGACGCTGGTGCCCAGTCCCGATACGACGCTGCCCCTGGCGGAACGGCCGTTTGGCGGCATGGGCGTGCACATGATGCGCAGTTTCTGCGATGAGGTGCGCTACCGGCGCACCGGCAGGGGTGAAAACGAATTGACCCTGGTAAAACAGGTTAGCTAGAGGAGAATCAGCATGCTGGATATTACAGTTGACGAGGCAAAGAACGGTGTACCGGTCACGGTCATGCGCTTGCAGGGGGAGCTGGATGCGTCAAACTATGAGTCAACCATCGAAAAGACGCAGGAATTGTACGAGGCGGGCGCGCGCAATCTCTTGTTGGACCTGGAAAACGTGGACTTTGTTTCCAGCTCCGGCCTGATCGCGCTGCACACGATGGCCCTGATCATGCGCGGAGAAACGCTGGACAATCCGGAGCAGGGATGGGCCGCTTTCCGCGCCGTTTCGCGCGATATGCTCAAGTCCACGGACTGCGAAGCGCATTTCAAACTGCTCAAACCGCAGCCGCTGGTGCTCAAGGTGCTGGATACCTCGGGTTTCAGCAGTATCATGCCCATCTTTGACGAGGAAGCGAGCGCGCTCGCTTCCTTTGACGCGGCGGAAGCGTAGCCGGCCTGTATGCTTGCCGGCGACTCGGCGCGGGCCGCTTCTGCGGCTGAGTTCCCCTGTCTGATCGGGCGATGAAACAGACCTCCCTACACGGCTTCGGCCTTTTCAGCGATGTCGGGAACCGGCGCGCCTACGCGGCCGGCGACGTTGTCTTTGATGCGGGTGAGTTCGCGGAGGAGATGTATCTCGTCATCGAAGGGGAACTCTGTCTTACCCAGGATGGGGAAATCATCGACGAGCTTCAGGCCGGCGATCTGTTCGGCGATATGGCCATGGTGGAGAACAGGCCGCGCAACAGCAAAGTCACGGCCGTGACGGACAGCGTTTTGCTGCCCATCGACCGTCTGCGCTTCGCCTCCCTGGTGCGCCAGCATCCCGGCTTCGCCACGCGCGTGATGGCCATCATTTCCACGCGCCTGACGCGGCGCACGAAGCTGGAAGTCAAGAAGCGCTCGCTGGAACGCGAGCTGGCGATCGGGCGCAAAATGCAGCGCTCCCTTCTGCCGCAAAACACGCCGCAAATACCGGGCTGGCAGTTTGCTTCTCATTATGATGCGGCATGGCAGGTCGGCGGTGATTTCTACGACTTCATCCCTTTGGATGAGGGCCCGACGGCACTTTGTCTGGTGATCGCCGATGTCTCCGGCAAGGGCGTGCCCGCGGCGCTCTATATGGCCGTGGCGCGTACCTTGATGCGCTCGGAAGCGCGCCGGGCCGCTTCACCGGCGGATGTCTTGGGGCAGGTCAATGAATTCATCCTCAGCGACACGCGCTCCCCCCTCTTCTTGAGCGCGCTGCTGGCCGTTCTTGAACTGCAGAGCGGGAGCGTGCGCTACGCCAGCGCCGGCCACAATCCGCCCCTGTGCCGGCGAGAGGAAAGCGGCGAGGTCGAAGAGCTGCCCGCACAGGGATATCTCCTGGGCGCCTTTGGCGATGCTGCCTTCAGCGTAGAAGAGACAGTGCTCAGGATGGGGGATGCGCTGGTGCTTTATACCGACGGCGTGAGCGAAGCGCGCGACGCCGACGGCCGATTCTTTGGGATTGAGCGCATCAAGGCGGCCGTTTCTGAAGCGGGCGCGGGGGACGCCGCGGAGATTGTACGCGCCATCGTCTCGGCGGTGAACAGCTTCAGCGGCGCAGTCTCGCAGACGGACGACCAGACGATCCTCGTCGCCAAACGAACATAGGCGCTCAGGCTGTTCGCGACGCCGAACGCACGCGCCACGCCACCGCCAGCAGAAGCAGCAGCGCCGCCATTGTTATGAGCCCGCCCACCTGATAGATCGTGGGCACATAGGTCCAGACAACTTCATGAACGCCCGCGGGCACACAGAGAGATTTCAAGGTTGTATAAGCGGTCAACGTCTCTGCCGGACGGCCGTCCACAGCCGCCTGCCATCCAGGATAGGCGGTCTCGGCGAGAACGAGCAGTGCCGCGGCCTCGCTGTCCGTCTTGATCCGCCAGCGGCCCGGTTCGCTTTCAACTATCTCGGCCGTGCCCGCCGTCCGCGGCGCGGGGCCGAGCGCACAGCCAGGATCAGCGGCGAGAAGCGCCGTGGTCCAGGGATCAAAGTCCGGCTGGTGGACGCGCATCACCGCCTCTTCAGCGCCGGCGATCACGTCAACCTCGTAGACGAGGCGGGCCACGGGCATCGGCCGCGCGCGTTCATACACCCAGGCGGCTCCCTGCTGAACGAGCAGTGTCAACGGCCGATCCCCCTCATTGAAATCCTTTAGCTCCGTCGGTGCGATCACATAGCGCGCGGCCAGGAGATCATAGGCGGAAGAACGTGGATCGGGAACGGAGGAGGCAAGGGCGAGATGCGCCGCCGGTTCCAGGGAATCGTAACCGAAGACGCTGTGCAAGCCGACCTGCATCGCCCCATTTTGATCGAAAAGGGAAACACCCCAGGGCAGGACGCGATCGCGCGTCTCGCCGATAGCCGCCCGCGCATCCAGCCAGAATGCATCCGGCGTGGGCGGCTCCAGACGCACAAACTTGTAGGCGAAGAGCCACATGTCGCCCACGACAAGCAGGATCAGGGCTATCCCCAACAGGGCGCGCCGCCGTTCATCGCGAGCTGGCGTCCCCAGATAGGCCCAAATGAGGCCGCCGCCGAGAAGGAGGATGGTCGTGGCCAGGGCATATCCGCCGATCTGGTGCCATAAACGGCCGCTCGTTTCCGTGGGATGGAGGGCCATGAAGACGGCGCCGGTGGCCGCCAGGGCGACGACGCCGAGAATGGCGACAAGGGCCAGTGTCCAGCGCCAGGTCGGGCGCAGCTGCGCCTGGCGCTCAGCCAGGGGCAGGCGCAGCCAGGTGGAGAGGGCAAGACCCAGCAAGAGCGTGGCCGCGAAAAGATAGAGAATGGTCGCCCTGCCCGGCGCGCGCACGATTCGGAAGAAGGGCAGATATTTGTAGGCCAGCGGGTAGAGCACACCATAACGGCCCAGCGCCAGGGCAATGCCCAGGAGCATCATGAAGATCAGGAACCAGGTCAATTTGGCCGGTTTCTTCAAGGCGAGCACGATGCCCAAGACGACGAGAAGTCCCGCGTAGTAGGCCAACTCTTCAAAAGTGGGCACGCTCCAGTAGCCGGCGCGCGTCGGCTCACCGAAGAACTCGGGCACCAGGAGCGTGATCAGATGCGCCGGAGGCAGGGAATAGTCGGTGGCGAAAGCGTAATCTGCCTCGGCCAAGCGCCCGGAAGCGAGGCTGAACTGCAGGAAAGGGGCGAGCTGCACCGCGGCCAGGGCCAGGCCGAGGAGCAGGGCCACGGCCGCCTGTCTGAACACGAGCAGGCGGCGGCCATGTTCCGTTGCCAGTAAATAGAGCAGGAAGAGGCCCCAGATCATGCCCACGTAGAGAAAGGAGGGGATGTGGCCGGCGAGCAGGGCCAGCCCCAAAGGCAGCCCGGCGATCACGGCCGTCCAGATACGCGCATCGCGCACGCTCCAGAAGAGGCCGAGGACGATCCAGGGCGTCCAGGCGACGAGGGCGTAGACGGTGCTGTGCCCGGCCCAGAGACGGCCGGCGAGCAGGCCGCTGAAGGCGAAGGCGATCGCCGCCAGCATCGCGGGCAGCCAACGGCCGTCGAGAAAGCGCACGAGGAGGAACATGCCCATCCCCGCCAGCCAGATGTGCAGCAGCATGTAGAGGCTGATGCCCACATTCATGGGCAGGATAAAGCCGGGCCACAGGGGTGGGTAGAAACTGTTTTGCTGGGGCTGGGCCATGAAAGGATAGCCATTGAAGAGGGCCGGCTCCCAGAAGGGCAGCCGGCCGGAGCGCACCGACTCGCGCACCAGTTCGTAGTAAGGGAAGTAGTAACCGCGCATATCATGGCCGCCCAGGATCTGGCCCGCGGAAGGCCAGAGGGCGGCGCCCATGAAGAGGGTGGCCAGAAGCAGCAGGAGGAGGGCGGCCGAGGCGGCCGGACGGCGGCGCACGAAGGCAGCCAAGGGGAACTCGCTGCGCCCGGCTGCCGCGGGTTGAGGCGTCTGGGAGTTACTCATGGGCCTAATTCTCCTGGTCCGGCCAGCAGGGCCGTCTCACCCAATGCTTCCAGCTCCGGCAAATAATAGAATCCACTGCTCAAGGAAAGCGCCTCCGGCGCCGCAGCAGACGGCAGGGGCAGGGTGAAGCGGGCAACCACGATCTCGCCGGGCAGCCAATCGCTGGTCGGGTAGCCGGGGGGCTGGCGGTCGACCTGGGCAAGAACTTGCCCCTCGGGGGTGGTCAAATGCAGGAAGGCGGTATAGTCGCGCGCCATCGGCGCCAGCGCCTGCCAGGTTAACGTGACCTGCACCTCCTCTCCGGCGCGCGCGGCCGACCACCCTAAGAGACGAATGCGCTCAGCGAAGCTGTGGTCTACTGCGTGCTCAGCCGCCACGCGCGGAGCGGTGGGAGGCACCCGATAGGCGTCGAAGTTGGCGGAAACGGCTTCCACGGTCGCCATGGGAAAATAGCTCAGCAGCGCCTCTCCTGCGGCATCCTCCCCTGAGCGCAGCAAGTAGAGCGATTCTATCCCTGGGGAACCGGCGGGAAGGAGGTCGGCCGAACCATTGTAGTCACGCAGTCGCTGCGTATCGCCGAGGGCGAAGTAGAGGGTGGCCAGCTCTTCCTGGGCGGGGGAAAGGAAGAGGCGGGTTTCCGCCCCGGCCGCCGCCAGAAAACGGCCCACCTGCCATTCCTCCTCATAGAAGGCGGCGGCGAGATCGGGGTGGTTGGCGTAGCGCAGGAAATAGTCGCGGTAGGTAAGATAAGCGCCGGTGGCCAGCAAGAGGAGGAGGGCGCCTCCGGCTATCGCCGCCGCCCAGCGGGGCGCATAGAGACGCAGGAGGATATCGCGCATGATGCGCCAGAGCCACTCCGCACCGAGGGCGATGAGAATGGCCGCCGGGGCGTAACTGCCGGAGAGACGGCCGAAATGGGGCGCATCGCCGCTGAGGATGGAAGGCAGGAGCATGACGGCGAACCAGATCAGCAGGAAGAGGTAACGCGGGTGCAGGAGCTGCAGGAAGGAGCGGATCAGACCAAGGAGGAAGAGAAGTGCCTGTACGGGGTCTAGAAACGGCCGTCCCGGCAGATTATGGCGCAGATGTGTTTCGCCCTGCCAGAACAGCCCGCGGCCCACGCGGCCGATATTGAGCAGCCAGGTGGCCAACGGCCGTCCTTCCACCGCGCCCTTGCCCTTGTTGGCCACATAGGCGATGCGAAAGAGAAAATAGTAGGGATAGCGGGCGAAGAAGATGAGCATGGGCAGCGCGGTGAGCAAGGCCGCCGCCCCCATCGCCAAGACCTGCCGCCAATAGGCGCGCAGCGCCTCGCGGTCGAGCAGAAACCAGAGGGGCACGAAGAGCAGCCAGACGAGGGGAAAGAGGCGCGCGGCGGCGAAGACATAAATGCCCAGACCGGCGAAGAAGCCAGCGGCAAGAAAGAGAAGCCAGCTTCCTAGATCGCTGCCCGACTCCGCCTGCCGCGAGCGGTTTACGGCCCACCAGAAGCAGGCCACGGCCATTGTTTCCACGGGCACGAAGAGCATGGCCCTAATCGCGAAGCGGCTGAAATGCAGGGCGGGATAGAGTACGGCCATGAAGAAGGCGGCCAGGAGAGCGACGCGCGTCGTCGCCTCTCCCTGACCGATGGCGCCGAAGAGCGCCCTGGCAGCGAGAAAGGTGGTCAGTACAGCGAGCACGCCGGCGGCGGCGGGCACGGCGCGCAGGGCGAAGGGAGTCGCGCCGAAGAGGGAGACGGAGAGGGCCATGAGATAGACATGGACGGGCTCACGGCCGTAGTTGCCTTCAAAGAAGAGGGGCGTCGTTGTCGGCGCGGGCGCGCGATCGGTGTGGGCATCGGCGGCGTACAGCTCCCAGCCCTCGTAGAAGCGAGGAAACGTCTCCCCTTGGAGCAGGGAAAGGGCGTCCAGGCCGTTGTAGGCCTCGTCATGATAAAGGCCAGGGGGCAGCTGCGCCAGCTGCTGGAAGCGCAAGAACGCCGCCAGGAGCAGGATCAGAGAAAGCAGTATCCAGGGAAGAAGCCGGTTTCGGGCCAACATAAACGCGCAATTCTACCACAACAAAAAAGAGCATGAGCCATATGGCCCATGCTCTCACGCGCATTTCGCGGATCGTGCGTCAAACGCCCCTGTTGCGTACAGAAGCCATGGTCATCCGCCCGGTTTATGCCCCTTTTGGCGGAGCAGGTTCGGTTGCTTTGCGCTGCTGCAGGAGCAGATAGAGACCAAAGAGGATCAAGCCCAGGGATATTAAGGGGTTGAAGTTTTCAAAGACGATGATCTCAAAGAAAACGGCAAGGCCGGCGACGAGCAAGCCTATCATGCGTATGAACTTGTGCGCCCGCTGCTCCAGCCGCAGATTGTTGTCAAAGCGCGTCATATAGAGGACGCCGCCCGCCACCGCCGCCGGAATGAGGGGCCAGGCGTATGCCCACGCCTCAAAGTGGTTGAAAAGATTCATGATGAAGAGAAGAGCGCCGGTGACGATGAAGACGGCGCCGGGGATGGCCAGGAAGGACCAGCCGCTTCTCTCCACGGCCGTTGCGTTATGGGCGGGGAGCATCATTAGCAGCCCGGGGATGAGGACAAAGCCGGGCCAAAGGTAATCAATCAGGTGGACATCGAGCAGGCCGGCCAGCAGGAGGGTTAAGCCCGTGCCAATCAGCAGCCAGGGAACAAGGGACTTTCTGCTGTTCAATTTCGCTTTTTCTTGTGCTTTGTAGATCGTTTCCTCACTCATAGTTGGTGCGCTCCTTCTGAATGCTAGGTATCTTCTATTACGCAGGGCAAAATGGAAAGTTGCATGGGCGGCGCAGCGGAACAAAAAAAGCGGCCCGCTGAGGGGCCGCCCACTTCTTGTTCACGCTGCTGCCCAGCCGGGTCAGGCGGCCGGAGCATCCACCGGCGGCGTCTCCTGCGGCTGGTCGACCGGCAGGAAATCAATCTCCAACATACCGTCGCGCAGAGCGCCGCCCGTGGCGCGCCGCTTGGCCAGCACGACGGGTAGAATCATTTCACGCTTGAAGTTGCCGATCGTTATGAACATCTCATCACCCCGTTTGCGCAGTTTCACATTGTCCCCCGTGACAAAGGGCAGCGGGATGCGCAGCCGGTAGCCGCCATCCTCCAGTTCAACTACTTCCTGCAGCGAGCCGCTGTAGAAGATCTGGCAGGGGTCTTCATCCCCAAAGCAGTCGGTGGCCAGCTGGGAGAGGGCTTCAATGCCCACGACCTCACTGGCATAGTAGGGCGCGTACCAGATGGGGATGGGGCGGAAGTTGTTTTCGATCATTTCCATATATTTGGTCTGGATCTCGTGACGCTTGTTGTAGAACTCACCTTCGCCGGTCATGTCGGGCAAGACCCGGTTAACAATGATGCTGTCCACGGGATAGTTGAAGAGGCCTAGGTAGGCGATGGCCCGTTCCGCCTCACGGATAACCATTTTCTCCGGCTGCAGGACGACGCGATAGCTGGCGACCTCGGGATTGCTTAATGTTTCGCGCAGTTCGGCCGTCGCCTCATCCAGTTTGCTCAAGGCATCCAACAGCGCCGCCGGCCCCTGCAAGAAGCGTCCGGCGAAAGGCTTTAAGGCACGCACGACGCCGGTTTCATAACGAGAGAGGTGTCCCGCATACCAGCGAAATGTGTCGGGAATAGTTAGCAGGCGAATCGTTTCCCCCGTGGGCGCGGCGTCAATGATCACGCGGTCAAAGTTCTGCTCCTTGGCCTGCTTGTTGATATGCAGCAGGCTGACGATCTCGTCCATCCCCGGAATCGCCGACAGCTCGTCGGCAACGACGTTGCTCACGCCCGGTCCGCTGATCAGGCTGGACATGTATTCCTGGATCGTGCCCCAATAGTTGTGGATGTCGGCCACGACGCTGATTTCCTGCGCCCATAAATTGGGAGCGATTTCTACTGGTACGTCGCTGAGGGGGATGTCAAACGAATCGGCCAGGCTGTGCGCGATATCGGTGCTGGCGACCAATGTGCGGTAGCCAAGTTCCGCGCTGCGCACGGCCGTCGCTGCGGCCACCGTCGTCTTGCCGACTCCGCCCTTCCCCAGATAAAGAATTATTCGCATGCGTTTCTCCAGAAGCCGACAGGTGATATTTGTGTGCGCGGCAGAAATCAGTTTCCACCACAATCCGCACCGCAGGCCGTTAATGTTTTTTCAATCAAATAGACCGGTTCCCATGACCGGCAGCCGGTTTAAGTAACCGGGCATCTTCTTCCAATACGCAGCGCTGCCGCTTTGGTTGTCCTATTCTACATCCTCTAACGACTTTCTTGCACAAGGGCGTCCGGCTAACGATTCCAGGGCTCATAGTCTTCAAGAACAGAACCTCCGATAAACTCGCGGATGATGGAATCGCCGGCAATCAACTCTTGATCAGCGGGCAGAATCGGCTCGAACCACTGTAAGAAAGCGAGCAGACGATTGGCCTCGACGCGTTCCGGCGAACCCGGCTCAACCTGCAAGAGCAGCGGCTGGGCCAGCCGTTTGAGCACGGACATCTCGTAGACCAGGGCTGAATTGAAGAAACGATTCGCATTGTTCTGATTGGGAAAGATATAGCGCTTTTCGCCGCGCCTGACGCTGGGCCAGCGGCGTATCGTGTCCGCCGCCGTATAGCCGCGATGCGCGGCATCACGCACGATGCGCCGCAAGAGGCGCGTGTCCGTCGTGGGCACGCGGTTGTGCCTGTCGATGTTCAACTGCGTGAAGGCGGAGACGAAAATGCGGTAGAGCGCCTCGTCGGGAACGCCTTCAACCAGCAGTGGATTGAGGCCATGAATGCCCTCAATAATCAACAACTGGTCCTCACCGATGGCCAGTTCCTCGCCCCAGCGGCGCTGCCCGGTGTGAAAATCAAATTCCGGTTTGACGATCGTTTCGCCGTTGAGCAGCATGCGCAGCTGTTCGCGGAAGAGGGGCAGATCAAGCGCTTCCAGCGCTTCAAAATCATACTCGCCAAGGTCATCGCGCGGCGTATCTTCGCGGTTGACGAAATAGTTGTCCATGCCGATGGTCACGGGGAAGATGCCGTTGGCCAACAACTGGATGGCCAGGCGCTTGCTGAAGGTTGTCTTGCCGGCCGACGTCGGCCCGGAAATCATGACGAATTTCACCTGCGGCATTCTGGCGATCTCGGTCGCGATCTCGGCGATCTGGCGCTGGTGCAGCGCCTCGGCGATAAGCACGACATCGCTGGCGCGCCCTTCACGAATTAATTCATTGAGATCGGTCACGCCGGCCACACCCATGATGGCCAACCAGTCCTGGTATTCACGAAAGACGCTGGCCAGGCGCGGCTCATCTTCAAAGGGCTGCAGGACATCAGGCCACTGGCGGCGCGGAAACTGGAAAATGAAGCCGTTGTCGTAATGATGGAGATCAAAGAGGTCAAGGTAGCTGGTGCGCGGCACCATAAACCCGTGAAAATAGTCGCGCACGCCATTGAGTTCGTAGAGCGTCAGATAATCCTTGCGGCGGCGGGCGAAGAGCTCCGCTTTTTCCAGGTCTCCCTGGGCGCGAAATAGGTCAAGCGCATCCTCCAGGGGAACGCGCACCTGGTAAATAGGCAGATCGTTGGCCACCAGCTCGCGCATGCGCACTTTGAGGGCTTCGAGTTCCACATCGGACAAGGGCTGCTCGTTGTCGCGCTCACAGTAGTAGCCGCCGAAGGGCATCGAGTGGTGCACAATGATCGATTGGCCGGGAAACAGCTCGGCGGCGGCGGCGATCATCAGGAAGGTGAGTGAACGGCGGTAGATGCGCGCCCCATCAGAATCGGCGGTTGTTACGGGCACGATCTCAGCATCCTGAACCATGGGATCGGAAAGCTCGCGCAGCCGGCCGTTGACCAGAGCGGCCACAATTTGACCGCTGCCGGGCGGCTGCGCCGCCTCCACGAACTCTTCTACGGTCGTGCCCACGGGCGCCTCGAACGTTGATCCGGAGGGGAAATGCGCCTGGACAACGCCGCGGCGATCCACTTTCTGTACTTTTTTCTTGCTCATAGAGGAATCATCAGTCCCGGCAACAATCGTTGCGGGCGATCACACCATTTCTTTTCTAGGACGGCCGTTCCAGTAGGCCGACACCAGGTCCAGACTTCGTGAAACCGCTGCATCCAGCTGCTTTTGTATCTTGGAAACGGGTATGCGCGCGAACAGTTCTCTATCCATCCAGTCTGGATCATGGAGTTTAGCAGCAAATTCCTCCGGCGTCATTCGCAGACGAGCGGCGAAGATGGCGATGGTCTCGCTGCGGCCGGGGGGCGCCATCTGCTGCAGCAAGTACGCCTGCCAGCGCGCGAGCTGCTCCTCGTCGGCAAAAGGGAGCGCGTACACTGTTGCTGCCGTTCCCAGGGAGGCGTACGCCGCGGCGGGCAGCGCCTGAAAAGCGGCGTTGTCCAGGTAAGTCAACAGAGCCAGGTGCAGCAGGTACCTCTCGCTCATCTCCTCAACAACCGTGCTGTTCGCGAAATAGGGCAAGACGACGTCAAAATGCCAATCGAGATCAAGGCGCAAATGCACCAGAAAGCCGGCCACGAATGCCGCCTGGCGGGGCGTGATTGCCCGGCCGGGTGCGAGATCGGCATACTGCGCCAGCAACCGGTGGCCCGCCTCATCTCTTGACTGCGGCGGCATGCGGTAGAAATGCGTATCCGCGCGAGGAATGCCGCAAATCGTCTGGTAGTCGGGGGCAACGCTGCCCATATAGAAGGCGGGCCACTCTTCGTTGAGGGCGCGCAAAAGACGCCCATCGAGCGACCGCCTGCGGCGGGCCAGGGCGCGAATTTGCTCGCTGATCTGCAAGTGCATGAAGGGGGTAGGCATGCGCTCAGTAACCAGGGTCCGCTTCCGCATCCAGCTGCGACAAATCGATGGCCGCAGCCTCCTGGGGAACGCGCCACCAGGTCACCCGCGCGGCGCGCAGCGGCAGCGTGATATTGGGCGGCGGTTCCGTGCGCTGCGGCGCGCTTACCCCTGCCTCAGGAAGAAGTACGGCCGAAAGCAGCTGCCCTTCGGTCACCGGCAAATCAGCAGCGGCGTAGGCGTAGCAGGGGTAACGGGCGTACAGCTCCATTTCACGCAGGAAGGCCTGCGTATCACGGCCGTCCGCTTCAAAACCGAAGATCTCCGCCCGTGGAAAACGCTCACCATTCTCGCGCACCCATTCATAGAGCTGAAGGGATCCTCGCTCTTTGCCCCAATCATCGAGAATGAAGGCGGGGAAGATATGATCGCCCGGCCCTCGCGTAACCAGCGCATAACGAAGATATAGTAAGTTTTCGGCCTCAGCCGGCGGCTGCAGCTGTTCCAGGAACAAGGCGCGCTTACGTCCCTGAACCAGCAGTTCGCCGGCCACACGTTGTCTGACAGCTCGCATGACAACAAACTCCTCGACGATGTTTCTGTAATGAGTCAATTTCGCCCCCAGGGAAAGTGTACTCCGCTCCGCAGGTGAAAACAAACATCATAATCTTGCCCCAGGGTCCTCCGCGGCTTATTATTTAACGTGCTGTCACGATGGTCAAAATGAGGCCGCCAATTCAGCGGCCGCCGAGGTACCTTGATGCAAGCTTGGAAACAGAAGGCTCTCCTTATTCTGCTCACCGCACTCCTCTTCGCCGCCGGCTGCGCTGCTGCAGAGACGGCGCCTTCGCAAGCGCCTGCTCAGGTGCAGGAAGTCACGCCGCTGCCGGCGCCCACCTTGACGCTTGATCCCCCCGCCGCGGAAACAGCAGCGCGGCCCAGGGAGACGGCGGGACCGCCGAGCGCCGAAGCGCCAGGCGAAGCAGCGCCGCCCGAGGCCACAGGAACGGCGACGGAGACAGCCACAGCCACCGCTGAGGCGGAAACGGCGGCCGCGGAAGAGGAAGAAAGCGTGACGCCGGCTTCCACGCCCGGCGCCCTGCCGGACGGGTGGTATGGCCCGCAGAACTTCCCGCCGGATATGAATCCGTTAACGGGCGAGATCGTTGCCGACCCGGCGCTGCTGGATAGGCGCCCCATCGCCATCAAGGTGTCCAACTACCCCGCGCTCGTGCGCCCCCAGGCGGGGCTCAACAATGCTGACCTCGTCTTTGAACATTACGCGGAGGGAGGTGCGACGCGATTCACGGCGATCTTCTATGCAAAGGACGCGCACACCGTGGGTTCGGTGCGCAGCGCGCGCATCATAGACTTTGAAATCCCGGTCATGTACGACGCCGCTTTCGGTTTCTCCGGCGCGGCCGGCGCCAATAAGGAGCGCTTCGCGGAAGTGGATTGGTTTGAGCGCATCATCTCCCCCGATTTCAAGCACAAAGGGTTTTACCGCGCTCAGTCTGCAGATGCGGACGTTGATTTCTGGCACCTGATGTTCACCGACACCTACCGCCTGCGCGAGACGCTGCAGCAGCGCGGCCTGGATGTCGCGCCCACGTATCAGAACGGCATGATCTTCAGCGAGCAGCCCCCGCCCGGAGGTACGCCTGCCGGGCAGGTCGAAATCGGCTACAGCGGAAGCTATGTGACCTGGTGGTATGATACCGGCACCGGCCGCTACTATCGCTGGAATGATGGCCAGCGGCACAACGACGCCAACACCGACCAGCAGATCAGCACGAAAAATGTCGTCGTCGTCGCCGCCGAACATGTGCAGACCTGGATCCCGGAAACGGAGGTCGCACAGGGAGCCAAGTCGATCGAGATTCAAGTTTGGGGCGAAGGACCAGCCACGATTTTCCGTGATGGGGAACGTTTTGAAGGACGCTGGCAGCGCCAGGCGCCGGGCGACATGCTCACCTTCACTGACCTGGAAGGCAACCCCCTTCCTTTGGGCATGGGCAGCACCTGGTTTGAGCTGGTGCCTCTTGGCTTTGACAAACTTTATGTAACGTCGTAAACTATTGACGTAACAAATCGACATAATCTTTCAACGGTAGTATCTTCAATCTAACAGTTGCTGTAGCGAACCGGGCATCCTGCTCGCGTTCGCTGCCGCCTATTTTTGCAAGCAAGGTAGGAATGTCTCATGAGCAGCTTCAGATTTGAAGCATGGCCCACGGAACATCGCAAGATAACGCAGTATTTCGGGGTGAACCCGGAAGTCTATGCGCAGTTCGGCCTGCCGGGTCATGACGGCATCGACATCAAGGCGCCGCAAGGCAGTAAGATATTCGCCGTGGCGCCTGGGCGCATCAAGCAGGTGCAGCCGGTCCAGGGTGACAGCGCCTACGGCATTCACGTGCGTATCGCCCATGCCGATGGGTATGAAACCATCTACGCCCATATGGAGCAGGCTTTGGTGCGCGTCGGCAATCGTGTTGAAGCGGGGACGCTCATCGGTCTGGCGGGCAGCACCGGGTTTAGCTCCGGGCCGCACCTGCATCTGGTGCTCAAGCGCCAGGGGGCCACTTACAATAATTGGCCGTACAACATCGTCGATCCCACCTCTTTCCTCATCGCTTTGCTCTCCTGGCGCGAGCCCGCGGGTCCCTTCACCGACGGCTGGGTATTCGCCGCTTCGGTAACGGTGCAGGATGAACTGGCCCAGGTTAACGCGGGCGACGCGCATTTGCGAGAAGGGCCGGGCGCGGACGCAGAAGTAATCGATCTCATTCCCGCGGGCACAATGATGATCGTCAACGGGGAGGCGCACGGCGCAAGTATCCCCGTGAGCGTGCCCACAAGAGCGCTGGAAGGTTCCTTGGTCGTCTACGCGCCGGCCGAGCCCACGGCCGAAAGCCCCCTGCCCCCGGAGGACGTCATGCTGGGGTGGGTCTGGGAGGACTATCTGGATGTGACGGGGCGCTACGCCATGGTCGGCCGTCATGGCGTCAATATGCGCCACGCGCCGACGCGCGACGGCCGCTTGATCGGCAAGGTGATGTGGGGCTACATGGTGACCCTCGTCGGTCCCTCGATAAACGGCTACGCGCCCATCTACGTCTATGAGGTAGACGTCATTGACCCCAGGCCGGACGTGGCTGTGCAGGAACCCAAGCAGTGGAACGACGGCGGCGAGGATGAGGAGGATGAAGGAAAGACGGTGCGCGGCTGGGCGATGACGTCCCAGATCTCGATCCAGGATGTGACGGCCGTGGCCGGTCGGGATGGGGCCAACATTCGCCAGGCGCCGCGCCGCAGCGGCACCCTCCTGGGTTTCGTGCCGCAGGGCACCGCGATGCGCATTCTAGGCCCGCCCACAGGCGAATACACGCCCCTGCGCGTGCAGAAAGAGGACCTGCAAGATTCTGAAATCGAGGAGGAAGTCCCCCTGCCCGATCCAGACCCGCCAGTGCTGGGTCAGGCGGCGATTGGTCTGCATGCTTCGGCCGACCCCGACATCAGCGAAGAAGAGATCGTCGAGTTTGGCCTTTTCCGCCCCAGCGTCATCAAAGTATTGTCCTTCCATAATCCTGCCGCCTTACGCAAGCTCGCTGCCAACCATCCAAAGAGCCGCTGGGTCGTGCGCGCCTTTCTTGATTTCGGCGGGCGCAGCCTGAACCCGCAGCGCTTCTTCAACGACACAATCGGCGACATGCAGCGGACGCTGACCATTTTACAGGGGCAGGATGTCGTCATCGAACTGCACAACGAACCAAATCTTACGCCGGAAGGATTAAGCAGTTCCTGGGCGGATGGGGCTGAATTTGCCGCCTGGTGGACGCGTTTGCTGCGCCTTTACCGCCACGTCCTGCCCAATTATCGCTATGTTTATCCCGGGCTTTCGCCGGGAACGGATGTCTCCGGGCTCAGACAGAATCATGTCCGCTTCCTGGAAGCAAGCCGGGCGGCGATTGAAGAAGCGGATGGGTTGGGCGTGCACACCTACTGGTCGGTGCACTATTCAATGAACAACGCCCTGGCTGTTCTGGACGACGTGCTCAGCCGCTTTCCAGGCAAACCGGTGTGGATTACGGAAGCCAGCAACAACAAGAATGGGGTCACGCCGTCGGGCAAGGCGGCCGAGTACCTTGATTTCTGGAAAGAGCTGCAAAAACGGCCGTCGGTTGAGGGCGTCACCTATTTCGTGGCTTCCGCTTCCAACCCGGATTTCGAGCACGAGGTCTTCCTGGGCAAGGGCATGTCGCGCCTTATCGGGGCGCGCTAAGCGGAAACAAAAAAAGCCCGCACCGGTGAGCGGTGCGGGCTTGGCAGTCGCCGGCAATGCAACCTTAGACTGCTTCTTGTTGTTCCTTGCGGACCTTGTCAACTTTGCGGCTTAAGGAGCTGACCTGCTTGCTCAACCCTTCAACATCGTCATGCGTGGGCATATTCACGCGCGTCAGCACAACCTCGGAATATTTGTCAAACGATTCCGTGGCTTTGCCGCTCAGATCCTTGATCTGCCCCTGCCGTTTCTCGACCTGATCGCCAATCTGCTCGCGACGTTTGTGGGAAACGCTTTCACCGCGCTCAGCCATATCAGCGACCAACTCATTGGATTTCTTCCAGGCGTTGATGACCTTTTCCTGCGTCATGTCGGCGGCGCCGATGCCCACCATGAGCGTGGAGCGCACCGTTCCCGCGACCTTGTTAAACAAGCTTTCGCCCGCTTCTTCATACTCTTCGATTTCAACTTCCAAATCTACTTCGTCAGCCATTTTGTTTCCTCTTTTCTTTAAGCAGCCTCTTGCGGCTGAATCTAAACCAACATTGACGCATTGCGTCACAACCTGATTGTAATATAACGCATCGCGTCATCCGTGTCAAGCCGCCTGGCGGCCGCTCATGTAGGGTTAAGCGGCGCGCCGGTCCGCCTCCTTTCGCGGACCTCATTTCTGGCCTGGAAGCGCAGATCGTTGTACCCTTCGGCACAGATACTGACGGTCAACGGGAGGCCCGATTTTGAAGCTAATAACTTACCAGTATGAAGGCGCCACGGCCATCGGAGCCGTGGTCAATGAGCAAACGGTTGTGCCCCTCTCCGCCGTCGCCGGGGAGATGCTGTCCCTGATCAACCTGGGAGAAGCGGGGTTGGCAGAGGCCGGGAAGATCGCCGCGGAGGGAGCCGGCAGCCTGCCCCTCGATGAGGTTACGCTGCTCGCCCCGCTGCCCAACCCGCGGCGCAACATTATGTGCCTGGGCAGGAACTACGCCGCCCATGCGGAGGAGTCGCACCGCGCCCTGGGCAGCAAGGTCGAACTGCCGCAGGTACCCATTATCTTCACGAAAGCGACAACGGCCGTCAATGGTCCATTTGACGAGATACCCTACAACGCGGAGGTTTCTGCATCCATCGATTATGAGGCGGAGCTGGCGCTCATCATCGGCCGGGACGGCCGCGATATCAGCCGCGCGGACGCCCTGGATTACGTCTACGGCTATGCCGTGCTCAACGACGTATCGGCCCGCGACCTGCAGCACGCGCACAAACAGTTCTTCAAAGGCAAGAGCCTCGATGGGTCGGCGCCCTTTGGCCCCTGGATCGTCACTGCCGACGAGATCCCAGATCCCCAAAGCCTGCAGATTACGTGCACCGTCAACGGCATCCTCAAGCAAAGCGGAAACACGAGCCAGATGATCTTCGATATCGCGGAGACGATCGTCCAGCTCTCCAAGGGGATGACGCTCCTCGCCGGCGACATCATCGCCACGGGCACACCCAGCGGCGTCGGCTTTGCGCGCACGCCGCCTGAATTCTTGCGGCCGGGGGACGTGGTCATGTGCGCCGTGGAAGGGGTTGGCGCCATCTGCAACCGGATCGCCGCATAGAAAAGACCCTGGCCGTCAAGGTCCAGGGTCTCGCTTGTCACATCGCCAAGGGCGCCGCGCTTCTCGAGAGAGGCGTGGATCACCCCTTAAGATTCGGTATCGATGTCCACCGTCGCCGTCATGCCCCAACGCAGGGGCAAAGCGGTGTCGTTCAAGGTTACGGTCACCGGATAGGTGACGTCACCGCGAATCAACTCTGAGACGGAGGCGATATCGGCAACAACGCCTTCCATGACCTCGCCGGGCAGCGCATCAACGCGCACTTCAACCGGCAGCCCCAGCTTGACAGCCACGACGTCCAGTTCGGTGAGATCATTTGTTTCAACCTGCCAGCCGCTGAGATCACCCAGCGTGATCACCGGCGCGCCTGAACCGATAAGCTCGCCGACTTCCACGCCGATCGTGCCGATACGGCCGTCAAAGGGGGCCAGCAGCGTCATGCGCTCCAGCGCCTTTGCCGCCGCTTCCACATCGGCCTGCGCCTGCACCAGCGCGGCCTCGGCCTGGGTAACCGCCGCCTCGGCAATGGACACCTGCGTCATCGACTGTTGGATACCCACATCCGCCTGATCGACGCCGACCTGCGCCTGGTCAATAAGCTCCTGGCGTGGACCCGCCTTAATCAAGTCGAGCTGCGCCTGCGCTTGATCGCGCTGCGCGGTGGCCAGGGTGATGCCCGTGCCCGCCAGGTACGCTTCCGCCGGCGTGGCCCCGGCGCGCGCTTCATCGACGGCCGATTGCGCGGCCACCTGATTGGCTTTGGCCGCTTCCAGCTGGAAGCGTGTCTGCTCTTCCACAGGACCATACAAGGGACAAACCTCGCTGCCGTCGGGCAGGTCGAAGCAGGCGTCAAGGATGTCATCATAGGCCTGCTGAAGCTGGTCAACCTGCGTCTGCGCGGCCGTCAACTGGGCCACGGCGGACTGCACGCGCGCGTCACTAACATTGGTCGCCGCCGCTCTATTGCCCGAGGCGGTGACGATGGCCGCCTCCGCAGCGGCCAGGTTCTGCTCAGCGGCAGCGATCTCTTCCGGCTTGGCGCCCGCTTTGGCAAGTTCGAGCTGGGCCAGGGCCGCTTTCTTGGCGGCCTCAGCGCTGGCCACGCCGGAGTTGGCGACTGCCAGCCGGGCTTCCGCCGCTTTCACGGCCGCCTCGGCCGCCGACTGCCCTGCCTGCGCCTGTTTCAAGGCGTTCTCCAGGGGCACGGCGTCCAGCCGTACGAGCGCGTCGCCGGCAGAAACATCCGCGCCTTCGCTGGTCAGGATCTCGGCAACTTGGCCTCCTCCTTGAAAGGAAAGCTGGGCGCTGCGCAGAGGCAGCACGGTCCCTTCCGCAGTCACGGTTCCAAAACCGGTGCTGACGGAGCGCGTATTTGTCTCTTCAAGCACGGAACTCTCGTTGGTGGCGGTCGCCGTCAACGCCGGCTCCGGTTCTTCATTTTGGCAGGCTGCAAGGGCGATGAGCAAGCCGGACAATAGAAGGAATGTTAGGAATTGTTTTCTTATCTGGTTCATATTTCACTCTAAGAAGGCGAACTGTGCTGAATTCGAGTCACGCCAAAGATTTTTATCGCCTCACTCAACATCCACATCGACGAAGACCGTCATGCCCCAGCGCAGCGGCAGGTCATCAGGATTATCCAGGTCGATTACGACCTCGTAGGTCACGTCGCCGCGCACCAGCTGTGATGTCTCGGCAATTTTGCTGACGGTCCCTTGCAAGGTGACTCCCGGAATCGCATCTACTTGAATCTCCACGGGATCACCAACATTGAGATCAACAACGTCAAGCTCGGTAAGATCAGTTGTCTTCACCTGCCAGCCGGAGAAATCACCCAACATGGCCACCGGCACCCCGCTGCCGACAACTTCCCCCGCTTCGACCAGGACATCGGCGACAACGCCGGCAAAAGGAACCGCCAACGTCATACGCGACAGCGCTTCCTGAGCCGAAGAAACGGCCGCTTCGGCCTGGCTGATGCCCGCATCCGCCTGCAGCACGGCGGATTCAGCATCGGCGACGGAGAGCGTGGCCTCTTGCAGCGCCGCCTGTGCCTGCTCAACGCCGGCGGCGGCGACTGCCACCTGTTCTTCTCGTGCCCCGGACAGCAGCAGATCGAGCTGCGCCTGGGAGGCATCGCGCTGGGCGGTTGCCGCGGTCACGCTGCCAAAGGCGGCCGTTCTCTGACCACCGGTCGCTCCAGCGCGCGCTTCATCGACCGCGGCCTGGGCGGCGGCGATGTTGGTCACGGCCGTGTTGTAGTTCAACTGCGCTCGCCGCAGCTCATCCTCATCGGGGTTGTCGTCGCGGCGCAGGACATCCAATGTCTCGCGTACGGGCAGCAGCGCCGCCTCAGCGGCGGCAACGCCCGCTTCCGCCGCCTGAATCTGGGACGTGGTCGGGCCCTGCAAGACAACACCCTGGCTGGCCGATGCCTGGGTAATGCCTGCTTCAGCAATGGCGATGCCCGCTTCCTGCAGGGCAATTTCTTCCGCGGTCGGCTCGGCCGTGGTCAGCGCCAGGGCAACCTCGGCGGCACGCACGCCAACCTCGGCCGCTTGCGCGCCGGTACTGGCCGCCGCCAGACCGGCTTCGGCCGTTTGCCTGGCCGCTTTCGCGGTCTCCAGGGCAGCCAGCGCCTGCGCCAGACCGATTTCCTGATCCGTGGCTTCAAGGCGCAAGATGGGATCGCCGGCGGCAACGGCCGTGCCCCCATCTACCAGCACCTCTGCAACCTGGCCGCCTGTCTGGAAAGAGAGCATCGCCTCGCGCAGGGGAACGATCTGACCTTCGGCTGAAACCAAAGCGAGATCCGCCGGCACCTGAGCGGCGGCGCTCTGCGCCGCGGCCGTTTGCTCTTCTTCCGCATCCGCGGCAAAGAACTGGTTGTAAACGAAGTAGCCTGCCGCAGCAAGTATGGCGACAACAACCACCCCAATAAATATGCGTTTCCAATTCATCGAATGCATACTCCTTCATTCGTTCGTGCGCCGCAGCGGCGCAAACTCATTCTCACTCTTCTCGGCCAGCGTGGCGTCTTGTCAGGCCCGAGAGGAAATTCATCAAGCAGCAGTTATGCCCCACAGTAGGGCATAGTCTCGATGATGATTCTGTCATAATTGCCCCCCCCTGTCAATGTCCCCTTATAAAGTAACTAGCGGTCCCCAGCCGGCCTATCTTGTTTGTGTTCCTCGCCGATAATTTTCCCATCAGCAAGGGTAATTGTGCGTGAAACGCGGCGGGCAAGATCCTGGTCGTGCGTGACCATCAAGATTGTCTTCCCCCGCCCCACCAGCTCCTCAAACACGGCGAATACGTCATCGGCCGTACTGGAGTCCAGGTTACCGGTGGGCTCATCGGCGGCCAATATCGGCGGGTCATTGGCCATCGCCCGGGCAATGGCCACGCGCTGCTGCTGGCCGCCGGACACCTCTGAGGGCAGCTTGTGCGCGTGTTCAACCATGTCCACAAGCTGCAAAAGGTACATGGCGCGTTCAGCACGTTCACGGCCCGCATACATGTTGCAGAAATCCATGGGCAGCATGATGTTTTCCAGGCAGGAGAGCATGGGCAGCAGCTGAAAGAACTGGAAGATCACGCCCACATTGCGCCCGCGCCACTCGGCCATGGGCCCTTCCTTCAAGCGCTCCACGGCGACGCCGCCCACCGTGATGCGGCCCGACGTCGGCTTATCAATGCCCGTGATCATATTGATCAGGGTTGATTTGCCACTGCCGGATTTGCCGACAACGGCGACAAATTCGCCCGCATCAATCTGTAAGTCAACACCGTCGAGGGCGATGAAGTCACCCACGGGCGTTATGTAGGCCTTAACCACATCCACCAGATCGATGAGATGTTGATCCGCGGGCATGGCGCCGTCGCGAGCAGTGGAGACAACTATTTCAGAAGCCCCCTTTTTTGAAAAGATGTGCTCAAGCATCGCTGCCAAATCCCTTTCTATGGCCAAAGCCCGGCACGCGCCCGGCGGGCGTCGTGTGGGCGTTGGCCTGCACCAGCCACCTCGTTCAGCCGCGAGCGCGTGCTCGACAGCTTCCCGGAACATGAACAGGCAATGATACTCTAAGGGGTGGGCATTTCAAAGCTGAGGCGGCCACTTGCGGCTGCCTGACGACCTGCGAAAGCGGTCAGGCGGCGGCGCCAAAAGGCAGGCCGCGCCAGCGGAAAATCGTCTGTTATAACCCTCTGTGCCACCTAAGGAACTTTGACAAAGCAAGGGGCAGCAGTTATAATTTTTTGCTGGGTTGCTGCGGTGGACATTGTTGGGAACTTGCGTGCAAAGTCGGTTGTTCAGGCGCCATATTTATTCGAAGATTTTCACTGCTACGAATTATTATGAACTGTGGATAATCGACTGCATTTTCCTCGAAATGGAGCGACGGACTCGGCCGTATTTCACCAGGCAATCTGTGTGAAGGTCGAGTTTTTTTATTCCACCAGTCAGCAGTGGTGACAAGTTGCCGGTACAAGTACCGCAAAGGAACGGGTTCTTTTGGCAGAGCTAAGCGATCTTCTCGACCAACATGATTACGAAACCCCCCAGGTTGGCGATATCCGCCAGGGTATCATTGTCTCTGTCAACACGCAGGGGGTGATCGTCGATCTGGGCCTCAAGCGGGACGGCCTGGTACCAACATCGGACCTGAACAAACTTGAACCGGATGAGCGGGATGCTCTGAAAGTCAATGATGAGATCTTCGTCTACGTCTTGAATACGGACAAGCCGGACAGCCTCGTTATTTCGATTCATCTGGCGAGGCTGAATCAGGACTGGATTCGGGCCGAAGAGTTGTTGGAAAACGGCGAGATTATTGAGGAAGAGGTCATTGGCTATAATAAGGGCGGGGCAATCGTGCCCTTTGGCCGGCTGCGCGGATTCGTGCCCATCTCCCATCTATCAGAAGTCGGGCCGGGCATGGGGGATCGGCGCCGCCAGCAGAAGTTGGCGCAGCTGCGGGGCGAGACGCTGCCCCTCCGTGTCATTGAAGTAAACCGCCGCCGCCGCCGCCTCGTCCTCTCACAGCGCGAGGCCCAGAAAGAATGGGACACCAAGCGCCGCGCGGAATTGATTGAAACCCTCAAAGAAGGGGAAGTGCGCCAGGGCACGGTTAGCGGACTGCGTGATTTTGGCGCTTTCGTGAATCTGGGCGGCGCCGACGGCCTGATTCATATTTCGCAGCTTGCCTGGCACCGCGTGGCGCATCCGCGCGAAGTGCTTAGCGTTGGGGATGAGATCGATGTCTATGTCATGCGCGTGGACAAAGAGACGCAGCGCATCAGCTTAAGCCGCAAGAAGATCCTGCCCAACCCGTGGGACAGCGTCAGCGAACGCTACCAGGAAAATCAACTGGTTGAAGGGAAGATAACGCGCATCGTAGACTACGGCGCATTCGCCGAGATAGAACCGGGCGTTGAAGGGCTGCTGCATATCTCCCAGCTTTCGCGGGGCACCGTGGCCAATGTAAACGAAATGGTGCAAGAAGAGGAAAAGCACCTACTGCGCATTGTGAACATTGACCAGAAGAGACAGCGCATCGGATTGAGCCTGAAAGCAGTCACGGCCATGGAACAGATTGAGTGGATGGCCCAGCGAGAAATTGAGAAGGCGGCTGCGGAAGCGGCTGCTGAGGCGGAGGCGGCTGAGGCGGCTGCTGCCGCAGCCGCGGCCGAAGAAGAGACGGAAGTCGATCTGCAAGAGCAGGTCGATCAATCAGCAACAGCAGAAATGGAAGCAGCCTTGCAGTCTGCAGCAAGCGCTGAATCCACCAGCAAGGAAGAAGAATAAGAGAGTATATGGGTACTAAAGAGGAAAAACTTGAAGTCGAAGGGACAGTGGTCGAACTGCTGCCCAACACACAATTCACGGTCGAGCTTGACAATGGTCACCGGGTTTTGGCCTACCTGTCGGGGCGCATGCGCCGCTACTATATTCGCATCCTATTGGGGGATCGTGTTCGCGTGGAAATGACACCCTATGATTTGGAGCGAGGCCGCATTACCTATCGCTATCGGCGCAACGCGCGCGGCTAGCGTTAAGCAGACCGTTTTCACTTAGATCGAAGACGCCATGACTGAGGTCATGGCGTTTTTTCTGCTTCAGTCCGGCGGATGAGCTTCGTCCGCGGAGTCCCGACGGGCGATTAGCGTCACCCAATCGCGCTGCCGCAGCCGCCCTATAACCGCCCCCCCTGCTCTGTGCAGCGCTTCTTCAACCCCCTCTTCCTGCACGTCAATGATGCCGCTGAGGATGAGACGGCCCTGCGGCTTCACGGTCGCCAGCAGCTCCGCTGAGTCAAGCAGACCGATAATCACGGGGGCGAGAATGTTAACCACAACGATATCCCACGTTTCCCGCGGGACGGCGCTGTTCAGGTCCCCCCGGCGAACAACGATGCGTTGTTCCACCTGGTTGAGGCGCGCATTCTCAAGGGCGGCCTTGACCGCCAGATCGTCCGTGTCAACGGCCGTTATCGAGGTCGCCCCCAATTTGGCGGCGGCGATGGCCAGGATGCCCGTGCCCGTGCCCAGGTCAAGCACAGAGTCCCCGGCGCTGACCAGATCTTCCAGCGCTCTGAGGCATTTCTGCGTCGTGGGATGCAGCCCGGTGCCGAAGGCCATGCCCGGATCCATGACAAGAATGATGTCGCCGGCCGCTTCGTCGGCGCCGTCACTCAGCTGATCCGCCTCGTACCAGGACGGCCGTATCCAGATCCGCTCGCCGGCGCGAAAGGGATGGTAGTTCTCTTTCCAGGCGTGCGCCCAATCCTTCTCCTCGAGCACGGTGAAGCGTGGTTCAGCGATCGGATAAAGACGGTTCATATGGTAGAGAACCTCGCTGATCCTGCGCCGCAGGACGGGCGTATCCTCTTCCTGCGGAAGAAAGATCTTCACCGTAACCTGCGCTTCGACGGCCATGGGATCGAGACTCGTCTCATCCCCCTTCTGTTCCAGAACGACACTGCCCTGGTACGCAAAAGGCCGCAGCACCTCGGCCACGGCCTCTGCGGCTTCGCCATCTGTGATGACGCTGATTTCTGTAAATGCGCTCATCGATTCCCTCTGCGCAGGCTAGAACAGCCAGGCATTGAAGATATCCCCCAGGGCGCTCTTCAGCTGGCCCATGATGCCCTTTTCGCGCTTGGGCACTACTTCCTTGCCCAGCGTGCGCGCCAGTTCGCCGAAGATCTCTTCCTGCTCGCGGGTCAGGTTCTTGGGAATGACCACCTGAATAATGACCTGTTGGTCACCGCGCCCCATCGGCGATCCCCGGCCGCTGCGATCAAGGCGCGGCACGCCCTTGCCGCGCAGACGGAACACCTTGCCGGACTGCGTGCCGGCGGGAATGAGCAGGCGTTCATCACCATCTATCGTAGGCACCGTAATTTCATCACCGAGCGCCGCCTGGGCCACATTGACCTGCAAATCGAGCCAAACGTCATCGCCACGGCGCTGGAAGAACTCGTGCTCTTTCACAGTCAGAGTCACAAAGAGATTGCCGGGAGGACCGCCGTAGATGCCGGGCGCGCCCTCTCCGGTCAGGCGAATCTGCGTTTCATTGTCCACTCCGGGCGGTATGCGGACCTTCTTCGTCACCGTGCGCTGCACCAGTTTCTGGCCGTGACACTGCGTACAGGGCTCGGAAATGATCTCGCCCGAGCCGCTGCATTGGGAACAGGTTGTCACGTTAACAAAGGATCCTAGAATCGACTGCTGGACACGCCTGACTTCACCCGATCCGCTGCACGTCGGGCATGTAATGGGTGAGGTACCCGGCTCAGCGCCGCTGCCGCTGCAGCGATCGCACGCTTCCGGACGGCGCACCTCGATATCCTTCTCCGCGCCGAACATCGCCTCTTCAAAGGTAATCGTCAGATCATAACGCAGGTCGCTGCCCCGCCGGGGGCCGCGCCGCTGCCGTCGGCGTCCGCCAAAGGCGCCGCCGAAAAACTCTTCGAAGATATCGGCGACGGAACCAAAATCCCCGTCAAAACCGCCGAATCCGCCAAAGCCGCCGTTGTTCATGCCCGCATGTCCAAAGCGGTCATACGTGGCTCGCTTCTGGTCATCGGAAAGGACTTCGTACGCCTCACTGATTTCCTTGAAACGCTCGCTCGCCTGGGGATCTTTGCTGACGTCCGGATGATATTGGCGCGCCAGGGTCCGATAAGCCTTTTTCAGCTCTTCGGGGGTTGCCGCCCTGGTAACGCCCAGGACATCGTAATAATCTCGCTTGCTATCCATAAATTAACCAGTAGACGTGTGCGCAGCCGGCTGTCGGGGGGGGACGAGCCGGCCGCGCACAACACAGTTTTTCGAGGACGACGGTTAGGCGTCGCTGAACTCGCCTTCAATCACATCTTCGTCAGGGGAGGCCCCGCCTTCGTCTGCGCCGGGAGACGCATCCCCTTCTTGCCCGGGAGCGGGCCCGGCCTGCTGCTGTTGGTAGAGCAGCGCGCCCGCTTCCTGCATGACGGCCTGCAGCTGGTCGCCGGCCGCTTTGATCGCCGCCGCATCGCCGCCGCCTTGCAGGGCGGCCTGCGTGGCCTCGATCTGGCTCTGCACGGCGGCCTTGTTCGCCTCCGGCAGTTTGTCGCCGTTCTCTCGCAGGAATTTCTGGGCGCTGTAAACGGCCGAATCGGCGACATTGCGCGCTTCCACCGACTCCTTGCGGCCGAGGTCTTCGGAGGCGTGTTGTTCAGCCTCGTCGACCATGCGGTCGATTTCCGTATCGCTCAGACCGCTCGAAGGGATAATCTGCATCGCCTGTTCGCGGCCGGTGGCCTTGTCCTGGGCATTTACGTTGAGGATGCCATCGGCGTTGATGTCGAAGGTGACCTCAATCTGGGGAACGCCGCGCGGCGCGGGCGGGATGCCGTCAAGAATGAATTTTCCCAGGCTCTTGTTGTCCGCCGCCATCGGCCGTTCGCCCTGGACCACGTGAATCTCAACCTGTGTCTGGCTGTCAGCGGCCGTGGAGAAGACCTGGCTTTTCTTGGTGGGGATAGTCGTGTTGCGCTCGATAAGGGGCGTAGCCACGCCGCCCAACGTCTCAATACCGAGGGTCAGCGGGGTCACATCCAGCAGCAGGACATCCTTAACGTCCCCGCCGAGGACACCGGCCTGGATGGCGGCGCCAAGAGCAACCACCTCATCAGGATTAACGCCCTTGTGCGGCTCTTTGTTGAAGTACTTCTTCACCGCCTCCTGAATCGCCGGCATGCGCGTCATGCCGCCGACGAGGATAACTTCGGAGATATCAGAGGGGCTGACACCGGCATCCTTCATCGCCTTCCGCGTCGGCTCGATGGTGCGCTGGATCAAGTCATCCGTCAGCTGCTCCAGTTTGGCGCGCGTCAGGGTCAAGTTAAGATGCTTGGGGCCCGTGGCATCGGCCGTAATATAGGGCAGGTTCAGCTCCGTTTGCATCGTCGTCGAAAGCTCGATCTTCGCCTTTTCCGCCGCCTCGCGCAGGCGCTGCAGGGCCTGGCGGTCGCTACGCAGGTCAATGCCTTCCTGCATCTTGAACTGTTCCGCCGCCCAGTCGATGATCTTCTGGTCGAAATCATCGCCGCCGAGGAAGGTGTCGCCGTTGGTCGATTTGACCTCGAAAACGCCGTCGCCCACTTCCAGGATGGAAATGTCGAAGGTGCCGCCGCCGAGATCATAGACGGCGATAATGCCGTCGGTGTCGTTGCTCAAACCATAAGCCAGGGAGGAAGCGGTCGGCTCATTGACGATGCGCATCACTTCCAGACCGGCGATCTTGCCGGCATCTTTCGTCGCCTGGCGCTGGTTGTCATTGAAATACGCGGGCACCGTGATAACGGCCTGGGTCACCGGCTGGCCAAGGTAGGCCTCAGCGTCCGTCTTAATCTTCTGCAAGATCATCGCCGATACTTCCGGCGGTGAGTATTCGCGCTCATTCATAGCCACGCGCACATCCCCGTTGGCCGCCTTGCTCACATCGTAAGGCACGTACTCACGGGCGCGGGCGACTTCCGGATCGTCAAATTTACGGCCCATGAAGCGTTTCACGGAGTAGATGGTATTGTCGGGGTTAATGACGGCCTGTCGTTTGGCTACCTGCCCGACCAGACGTTCGCCGGTTTTCGGGTTCACGGCCACAACGGAGGGATAGAGACGGCTGCCTTCCGCGCTGGGGATAATGACCGGTTCGCCGCCCTCCATCACGGCCGCGGCCGAGTTTGTTGTTCCAAGATCGATTCCTACTATTTTTCCCATTTCTGTTTCCTTGCTCTTTCTATCTTCGTTTCGCCGAAAGATCGCCCAGCTTCTTATTCAGCCACAAATACCAAAGAGGGCCGAACGACCATGTCGCCGATCTGATACCCTTTTTGCATAACCCTGGTCACCATCCCACTCTCGACGTCATCGGAGGGTTCCTGTCCGAGCGCATCATGGAAATGCGGGTCAAAGGGCTCACCGGCGGCGGCGATTTCATTGACATTGAGATTATCCAAAACGCCTTGCATTTTGCGGTATACCAGCTCGATCCCCTCGTACCAGGCGTCTTCCTGGATATTTTCAGGCACGGTGCTCAATGCCCGCTCGTAATCATCAAGCACGGGCAGCAGCTCCCTTACCAGTTGGGCATTGGCGTTCACATAAGCCAAGGCGCGCTGTTTTTCAAAGCGCTTGCGGGCGTTGGCCAGTTCCGCCTGGGCGCGCAGATAACTGTCCAGGTTGGCGGCCGCTTCTTCTTGCGCCGCCTGCAGCAGCTCTTCAAGTGAAGGCTCTGCCATCTGCTCATCGACCGCGGCCTCTTCAGCGGGCGCCTCGGAATCTAATACCACCTCGCCATCAATCAATTCTTCTTCAACGACGGGTTCATTCTCACTGACTTTTTCGTCACTCACGTTTTCTCATCCTCTAACTGTTGGGGGTCAGGCTGATCCTGTTTATCGTTCAGATACGCATCGCTCTGATAGGCATCAGCATAGTAATCATAGACAAATCCGCTCATCAGGTCGGCGATGTAGCGCACCGCGGCCACGTTACGGCCGTAAGCCATGCGCGTCGAGCCAATGACGGCAACTGTGCCGCTCAAATCATCGGACACGCCGTAGCGCGCCAGAATCAGCGTGCAGTCCTTCAGCTCTTCCCAGCGTCCTTCGCCGCCAATCATCACCTGCACACCGTTTACATCGGGCGCGGGCGCCTGCGAAATGACATTGGCCAGCAGCGTCCTTTCTTCCAAGACGCGAATAGCCGCGCGGGTCCCTTCATCCTCGATCAGATTGACGAGACCGTCGCGATAGAAATCGCTGATGAAACGGTCGTCCGCCTGCTGCAAGATATCGAGTACAAGTCCGGCTACTTCAAACTCCAGGGTGTCCAATTGGTCCAGCTTGCCGTTTATGTCTTCGTAGGTCCCCAGCCTAAACAAGGCGTTAAGCCGGTCGGCGGCGGCGCTGAGGCGAAGCTGTGAGAGCGGTTCGGCCAACGTCAGCAGCTGCTGCTGCACCTCGCCGCTGTACATGACCAGAACGAGCAGAACGAGGCGGCCCTGCGTGGAGATCAGCTGCAGGTGCTTGAAGCGATTGTCGCGCGCCTGCGGCGCGGTCACCACACTGGCACCCTGAGAGGTTCGGGCCAGGATGGCGGCGGCAAGCTGCATCCATTGACTGAGGTCCAAGCGTGCTTGATGAAACTGATGGCGGATCATTTGCTGCTCAAAATTGGGTAGATGAAACTCACCCAGCAGCTTCTGGACGAAGTAACGATACCCTTGTTCCGTAGGAATCCGTCCCGCGGAGGTGTGCAGCTGCGCCACGTAGCCTAACTCGCCGAGAACAGCCAATTCGTGACGAATTGTGGCCGAGCTCACCCCAAGATCGTGGTCTTCAACTAGTCTTCTGGACCCGACCGGCTGCCCGGACTCGATATGGTCGCGCACGACCATACGCAATACGGCTTCCTGGCGCTCAGTCAATTGTTCGAACATATTTTTCACGAAAGCCGGAGACCAAAGCGTATCTTCAGTCTCCAGCAAATTGCACTCACAGATGTGGTTTTAGGGCGCGCTTAGCACTCCAGTTAAACGAGTGCTAATGGCCGACTTTGTTTATCATAACATGCGCCTATAGGCGCGTCAATAAGAACAATGTTAGATCGACCAGCCTCTAAGCCGCCATGCAGCATAGGGCGGAAATTGGGGGGTGAATCGGGGGTCTAGCCGATGCCGATAGGGTCGTCCGGCTGAAGCTCCGCCTCTAAGCCGGGCTCGCTCCTGGAGGCGTTCACTTCCAGCACTTCTTGTGGAGCGGCGGCCTCGGCCTCTTCTTCATGGTTCGGCTCAAAGATTTGCCAGATGGTGCGCAGAAGAATTTTCGTATCAAGTAGAATTGACCAGTTTTCTGAATACCAGAGATCATACTTTGTGCGTTCGGAGATGGAGGTGTCGCCGCGCAGACCATTGACCTGCGCCCAGCCGGTCATGCCCGCTTTCTCATTGTGGCGATCCATGTAGCGCGGGACGACTTTGCGGAAATGGGCCACATAGTATGCCTGCTCGGGGCGAGGCCCGACGAGGCTCATCTCGCCAAGGAGGACATTAATGAAGTTCGGCAGCTCATCCACTTCAAAGCGGCGCAGCAGCGTGCCCAGCTTTGTCTGCCGCGGATCGTTTTCCACCGTCCAGCCCGGTCCATCTTTTTCAGCATCGTTGCGCATGGAACGAAACTTAATCAGGTAGAACTCTTTGCCGTCGAGGCTCATGCGCGGTTGGACGAAGAAGGCGGAGCCGGGAGACTCGAGTTTGATGGCGAGGCCGGCGAGGAGCATGATGGGCGAGAGGAAGATGAGGGCCAACGTGGAACCGGCGATGTCGATCAAGCGCTTGAAAATGAGCAGGTAGCCGCGCATGGCGAAATCGCGCACGGAGAGCAGCGGCAGCCCGCCGAGATCGTCCACCGTGGCCTGTGTGGTCACGAACTGGAAGATATCGGGGAAGATTTTGACGGATACGCGCCCCCGCTCACAGTAGGAAATGACGCGCATCGATTCGCGATGCCCCTTTTCAGGGATGGCGATGATCACTTCGTTGACAGCGTGTTCTTCAATGAGCGCGGGTAGATCTTCGGTGCGACCGAGTATGGGCACACCCAGGAAGTCTGTCTCAGCGCCCTCCCCGTTGACAACGCCGATCAACTCATAGCCCAGCTGCGGCGACCAGAGCACGCGCTGCACGATGATGCGCGCCGTATCTCCCGTGCCGACCACGATCAGACGATCTTTGTCGAGATAGCGCGCGCCGAGCCGCTGGCGCAAGAACTGGTGCAGCAAACGGCCGATCATGATAAGAACGATGGCCAGGATCCAGGAGTAGATGATCATGGCCCGCGGGTAGAATATAATAGCGTCCTGATCCTTAAAGAACATCGTCGACAGGCCGACGGCGATCAGCGTGCCCAGGGAAACGGAAGCGACGACATAGTAGAACTGATCAACGCGCGAAGTGGTGCGCCCGATATAGTATTGGCGAAAGGCAAGCAGGAGCAGGGTGACGGCCGCCACTTGCAGCAGGAGGAGGCCCAGGTAGCTGGTCAGCGGGTACACATTGACAAGCTCGGCCGGCCAGGCGATAGTGGCGCGCAGCCAGTAGGCGAGCAGAAAGGCGAGAACGATCATCAGGGAATCTACGATGACCAGCGACAATGTCGATATAGTACGGACCCGTTGTGTTTTCATCAGCTAAGCCGGCCGGCGCAAGTCTCAGGCGGCGGCAGAAACTCGACTTTTCTTTCCTTTCCTCTCTGCAAACCATTCTAAACAAAATGGAACAGTGTGCAAGACGGATAGACGTCGCTCAGACACCTCTTAGCATACGCCAACGTCGTTCTAATTATGTGCAAGTACGCTCATAGGGTTGGAGAATGGCGTCCGTGTGTCAGGCTCGCCTTTCAGCCACCCTTATCACTGCCGGCACTTATCTGGAGAATGATTTTATGAAGTCCCGTTTTGTCATCTTATTTGTTATCGTCGCCGCCCTGATCCTGGGCTTCAACGCCGGGTACGTGCTCGGCCAATCGCCCGCGGCTCCTTACCACGTCTTTCCCGCATCCTTCCCCACAGGTGACACGGGAGACGCGTTTGCCCCCTTCTGGGAAACAGTAGACATGGTACAGAGTCGTTATTACAGACAGCCTGTCGATCAGGAACTGCTCGTGGCCGGCGCCATCAACGGCATGCTGGAAACATTGGATGATCCGCACACGCTCTACCTGCCCCCGGAGGCGGAGTCGGCGGAGCGAGGTGGCTTTGAAGGCGAGATCCAGGGCATCGGCGTCGAAGTGAGCGAAGAGGAAGGCAACATCGTTGTCATGTCGCCCATCGACGGTTCGCCGGCCGCAGAAGCGGGATTGCTGCCCGGGGATATCTTGCGCGAAGCGGACGGCACGGAATTGACCGGGCTGACGGTGATGGAAGCGGCACAAATTGTGCGCGGGCCGAAAGGGACGGAAGTGACGCTGCTGATCGAGCGCGACGGGGAAACGTTTGAAGTCATCGTCGAGCGGGATACGATTCCGCTGATCAGCGTGCGCGGCGAAATCCTGGAAGAGAACCTGGCCTACGTGCGTCTCAGCCGCTTCGGTCTGCAAACGGACGAGGAGCTGAGCAAAGTTCTGCAGGAGCTGCTGACCGAGGAACCGGATGGATTGATCCTCGATCTGCGCCGCAATCCCGGTGGCGGCCTGGAAACAGTCGTCGACATCGCCGACGAATTCCTGCCTGAGGGCGTTGTGCTGGTGCAGGAATTTGGCAGCGGCGTGGAACGAGAGTTTGATGCCAAAGACGGGGACGCCGCCGAGGCGATCCCGATGGTCGTCTTGATAGATGAGGGCAGCGCCAGCGCCTCGGAAGTGTTGGCCGGCGCTATTCGCGATTACGATCGCGGCATTTTAATCGGCGAGACCTCCTACGGCAAGGGGACTGTGCAGACGTGGCAGCCGTTGAGCAACGGCGGTGGTTTGCGCCTGACCATTTCCCGCTGGTTGACGCCAAATGATATCTGGGTGGATCAGGAAGGCCTGGCGCCCGATCTGCGGATCGCCCTGCCGGAGTTCGATCCTGACCAAGAATTTGAAGACACGCAGCTGCAGGCGGCGATCGACTATCTCCTGGGCAGACCGGTTATCGAAAGCGAGCCGCAGGCGGCAGAGTCCTAGAGCTTTATAGTTCGCGCGAGCTTTGTTGGTAGAGGGGCTTATCCGGCGCGGGTGAGCCCTTCACGGCCTGAACCTGGTCCAGGATAGATTGGGCGGCAGTGACGGCCGTTTCCCGGCTGGTGCCCAGCATGGCCGCCAGCTCATTGATGCGCCCACCTCTATTCAAGGCTTCAATGTGCGTGGTCGTGCGGCCGTCGCCCACCTGTTTGCTCACATGAAGGTGTTCGTCGCCATAGCCCGCCATCTGCGGCAGATGGGTGACAATGATCACCTGGTGGCCGCCGCTGGCGGCCAGACGCCACAGTTTGCGGCCGACGATATCGCCCACCCGCCCGCCGATCCCCTGATCGATTTCGTCGAAGATTAGGGTCGGCGTGGCATCGACCGCGGCCAGCGCCGACTTAAGGGCCAGCATCAGGCGCGCTGTTTCGCCGCCGCTGGCCACGCGCGCCAGCGGTTTCAGCGGTTCGCCCGGGTTGGCGGAAATGACGAACTGCGCGCGATCGAGGCCGCTGCGGTCAAAGGAGACCGGCCCAGCGGCCGTGGGCGCCCCATCCGGCGCGAGTTCACGCGTAAAACTCACCTCGAAACGCGCCCCTTCCATGATCAGATCTTGCAGATGCTTTTCTACGGCGGCGGAAAGCTCACGCGCGGCCAACTGGCGCCGCTCGGAAAGATCCTCGCCCAGCTCGCCGATGCGGCGCAGCAGCATCTGCCGCTCCCTCTCCAAAGCCTCGATCCGTTCTTCGCTGTTGGAGATTTCTTCCAGCTCCGCGATGGCCGCCTGCTGATTGGCCAGGATGAGGGGAATCGTCTCGCCATACTTGCGACGCAGCGTGTTGATCAACTCCAGGCGCTCTTCCACGTCATTCAGGCGCTGCGGGTTGTGCTCGAGCCCTTCTTGATACCCCTGCACCTGGGCGGCGATTTCATTCAACTGGAAGGAAAGCCCTTGGAGTTCCAGTAGGAGAGCGCGCTGCGCCTCGTCGACTTCGGCCAGCTTGCGCAGCGGCCGTTCCGCCTGGCCAAGCAAGTCAATGGCCGCGGGCGTTTCGTCGCTCACGCCCAGGAGGGCGGCGCCGATTTCGGCGGTCAGGCGCTGCAGTTGTTCCGCATTGGCCAGACGCGTGCGTTCTTCGCGCAGCAGCTCCTCTTCCCCCGCCTGCAGGGCGGCCGCCGCCACTTCTTCGATCTGGAAGGTGAGCATGTCAATGCGCTGGGCGATCAGGCGCTCGTCGCGACGCCGTTCTGCCAGCTCCGCCTCGACGGCGCGCAGCTTGTCGACCTCGCGCGCGTAATCACGGCGCTGCTCACCCAGATCGGCATAGGAATCGAGCAAGGGCAGGTGCGCCTTCGGCCGCAGCAGGGATAGGTGTTCCCCCTGCCCGTGAATATCCACCAGCGGCTCGGCGATCTGGCGCAAGAGGGCCAGAGAGACGGTGCGGCCGTTGATGCGCGCAATGCTGCGCCCATTCTCGCGCACCTCGCGGGCCAGGATCAACGCGTCCGCGTTCTCCCCTTCCAGTCCCTCTTCCTCCAGCTGCGGCGCAAGCAGCGCCTGCAGCGCCGGATCGAGGGCAAATTCCGCCTCGATGTACGCCTGGCTGCTGCCGGCGCGCACCATGCTGCTGTCGGAGCGATCGCCGAGCACGAGGGAAACGGCGTCGAGGATGATCGATTTGCCCGCCCCCGTCTCCCCTGTGAGGACGACGAAGCCGGGCTTGATCGTCAGGCTCAGGTCGTCGATGATGGCGAAGTCACGAATCGTAATCTGTGTCAGCATCGGTAAGAAGAGTGACAGTCAATGAACACGGTCAGCGCGCCCAATAATAGGCGGAGCTGACCGAAGTGGCCAGATAGACGCCGGGTCCGATCAAGGAGAACAAGGCGCCGGCGCCCAACAAGAGCAGCGGCAGCGCCCACACAAGCACGCCGATTATCACACAGGCGGCGACGAGGTGGGGGATATAGCGCCCGCGGCGCTGGCCGATGGCGCGCTTGGTCAAACGGCCGATCAGGCCGCCGACGGCGCCGCCGATGAAGAACATAATAATGATGAAGAAGATGCCGCGGCTGAACTGCATCACCAAGTAACCGGCGATAAGGCTCAAGGGCAAGGCAACCGCGGCGGCAATGAGGTAGTCCGTCGCTTTGGTGTTAAAGAAGGCATCTTCCGCCTCGCGATAGCAGTCTGGGCAAAGGTAGCCCACGGGCGTCTTCTCCGTGCATTCGCTGCAAATAGGCTTGCTGCATTTATAGCAGCGCAGCGAGGTGCTGCGCGACGGGTGGCGGTAGCAGGTCAGGTCCACGGCGTCCGGGTCGACCCATTCCAAGGTTGGCGAGCCGGCGGCGGCGATTTCTGCCTGGGGCGCCGGCGTGCCGGCTTCCGCGGCGCTGTTCGCGCGCACGGCTGTTTCCACGACCAGATCCGCGCTCGCTTCCGCCTGCGGGGAGGGCAGCGGCTCTCCGTTGAGCAGCGCCAAGGCCGTCTCATTGTCCGGTTCCAGCGCCAGGACGCGCTCGCACGCCTCGCGGCGCTCCGCTTCGGAACGGACAGCCTTGGCCAGCCCAAGCCAGGCGGCCGTGCTCTCCGGCGCTTCCTCGATGATCTGGCGGTATAGGTCCTCCGCGGCGACCAATTTGCCCGCTTCAAGATTGCGGTCCGCCTGGCGCAGCAGGGAGCGTACTCTGGGTGTTTCGTTGGTAATCATGGTTCAAATTATAGACATTCGCCGGGCTGCCGGCCTATATTCTAACTTCCACGGTCAGCGCTGCGGCCAGCTGAAGCCCAAACGGCGCATCAGGCGGCGATAGAAATAGCCGGAGGATTCAACGCGCGCGAAATAGCAGGGGCGCGGGTGCTTGGTGATGGTCACAAAGTCCCCATTCTCCACGGGGCTGCCCAACTGGCCGTCGGCGGTCAGATTCGCCTCATGGTCCATCTCCACGCGGATCCCGATCTCCGCCTCCTCATGCAAAACCAGGGCGCGATTAAGGCTGAGATGGGCGGCGACGGGCACGACAACAAAGTTTTGCAGCTGCGGCGGCAGCAGCGGCCCACCGGCGGCCATGGCGTAGGCGGTCGACCCCGTGGGCGTGGCCACGATCAAGGCATCGGCAACGTAGGTGGTGACAAGGTCGCCGTCGACGCGCAGATGCAGGCGGATCACGCGCGCCTGGCTGCCGCGGCCGACCACGACATCGTTGAGTGCTGTGAAGGAAGCGACCTGCTCCCCGCCGCGCAGCAGGTTGGCCTGAATACGCAGCCGGCGCTCGATCCAGAAGTTTCCGGCGAGAACACTTTGCAGCTTCTGCGGCCATTCATTGAGCTGGGCTTCGCTCAGGAAACCGACGCGCCCCATGTTCACGCCGAAGATGGGCACATCATAATCGGTCACCAGACGCGCCGCGCGCAGCGTCGTGCCGTCGCCGCCGAGGACGATCAACATGTCCATCTCCGCCAGATGTTCAGTCAGCACTCCCGCATCGCGACCGGCGCCTATCCACGTTTCAACGCCGCGCCCCGCCAACCAGGCGCTGATCTGCTCAGCGACCTCTTCTGAGCCGGGGATGCGCGTTTGATAGAGAATGCCGATCTTGTCCATTTTCCTTTTCTCACTTCTGCTGCAAGTAGTCGATCAGCGCTTCCACGGGGATCGTTTGCTGTTCGCCGCCGGACAGGGGGCGCACGGTCACCGTTCCCTCTTCTACCTCAGACTCGCCAATGACGAGGACGACGGCGGCCCCTTGACGATTGGCCTCGCGCATCTGGCTCTTCATGCTGCGCCGCTCGCGGGCAAAGGCGAGCCGTGTCCCGATGCCGGCATCGCGCAGGCGGTAGGTGAGCCCCACGGCCGTCTCCTTCGTCAGCCCGCCAAAATGGGCGACCAACACCTGAGGCTCCCGTGCGGCGGGCGGTTCAATCTCCATCTCCTGCAGGGCGAGCACAATACGTTCAATGCCGCTGCCGAAACCGACGCCCGGCGTGGGCGGTCCGCCGATCGCCTCGGCAAGACCATCATAACGGCCACCGCCGCAGACCGCCGCCTGCGCGCCAATGCCCTCCGCCCATACCTCAAAGACAGTCTTGGTGTAGTAGTCGATGCCGCGCACGAGGCGAAAGTTGATCGTATAGGATTGCTCGAGAGCATCGAGTAGGGCGCGCAAATCAGCGAAATGGGCGTCACACTCTGCGCAAAGATGGTCGACGATATGCGGCGCGCCGGCCAGCAGGGCCTCCATGCCCGTCTCCTTGCTGTCCAGCACGCGCAGCGGATTCTTGCGCAGCCGCTCCTGGTCCACTTCAGCCAGCGTGCCCACATGATCGTTCAGATAACTCTTCAATACTTCCAGGTAGCCCGGCTTGCAAACAGGGCAGCCGGTGCTGTTGAGCTGAAAGGTAAGCGCCGGGTAGCCCAACTGGCGGTAGATGTTCATGGCCAGCATCATTACTTCCAGATCGGCGGCGGGATCCATTTCGCCCAGGATCTCCACGTCAATCTGGCTGTGCTGGCGGTAGCGGCCCGCCTGCGGCCGTTCGCGGCGGAAGATGGGGCCCAAGGTGAAGAGCTTGACTGGGCTGGGCCAGCTGGCCATACCGTTCTGCAAGTAGGCGCGCATCACGCCCGCCGTATATTCCGGGCGCAGGGTGATGCTGCTGCCGTCCGGCTCTTCGATGGTGTACATCTCTTTCTGCACGAAGACATCGGAAGCGGTGCCCATACCGCGGGTAAAAAGATCCGTATATTCAATAATCGGGACATCCAGGCGTTGGAAACCATAGCGCGCGGCCAGGTCGACGGCCGTTTCAATTATCCAGTCCCAGTAGCGGCGTTCATCAGGCAGCACATCCTGCATACCCGTCACGCGTTGTATAGTGGCCAATAGTGCCTCCCTTTGGCTGGTATCAGCCGTCTATTATAACGAGTGTTCGTGGGGAGGGCACAGAGAATGGCAAAGAGGAGGTGCCGGGGGTTGTTTGCCGGGGGAAGCGGGTGGGATTTTTCTAGGCAAGGCGCTGTGCACACTTTTCGCGGAAGCCGCAGGCGGCGCAGCGGCGGGCGTCGTCGTGATCGCGGTTAACGGCCAGGGCCTGCCGATCTTCGTGCATCTCCGCCAAGGCATCCAGCAGATCCGCTTCCAGCGCGGCCGTGTAGTCGACGGCATAGGCGTGATCCCGGTATTGGAGGATGCCGTGTGTGGGGCGCAGGCCGTAGGCCGTTTCTACGAGACGGCAGTAGGCCATCAACTGCAGCACGTGCCCCGGCCAGGGCATATTCGGCGCGCGGCCCGACTTGAGCTCCACGGGCACGATACGGCCGTCCTCCTGCTGCACCAGGTAATCGGGCTTACCGGCCAGCCGCAGCTCGGTATCGTAGAGCACGTCGCTGTTCCCATACCAGGTCTGCCGGTCGGCATAGATCACCTTCCCCTGCGGCAGCCCTGACTCCTCGCGCCAGCGGCGCGAAAGCAGCAGTACAGCGCCAGCGAGAAAAATGAGAAACAGCGAGAGCACCAACCCACCCCAGGCCATCGCCGCTCCTAGCCCCCTGCGAGCAGTTGAAAGACGATGAGGGTCACGGCCGTGAAGAGCAGCAGATAAGCGAGCCGGCGCAGCCAGGGCAGCCGGCGCACGCGCTTTTCGTGCTGGGCGTGATAGCGGCTGCCCGTCCGCAGACGGCGCACGTTGGCGCCCTCTAAGCCGCGCACCTGCTTATACCACCAGGCGCGCCGGCAGTAGAGATATTCCGACAGTTCACTGACCTTCGTCCATTTGTAGCTCATATGTTCTATTTTATCGAGAATTGGCGCCAGCTGTCAAGAGAATCTAACGCAATTTGAACGGCCGCTTAGCGCGCCGGCAGCTCAGCGAAGGCGCCGCCTGCTGCCGAGGGAAGCGCGGCGCCGCCGGCCGTCTCGTAGAGGCCGATGCGCAGCGTGAGGTCAGAGAGGTTGGCGGCCTCGTTCAGTTCCAGGTAGTGGACATCGCGAAACTGTTCCCCGGCGGGCAGCACGGCCGTGGGCCGGTGGGCGTCGGCGGGCCAGCCGTCGTGCTGGGCCAGGAGACGACCGTCCTCCGTTAGGGCGTGCACAAAGACGGTATAGTTTTGATCCATCTCCTGCAGGACCTGCCAATACAGCTCGACGCGCAGCGTTGACCCGGCGGGCAGCGCTTCCGCTGCGCTCGAAAATGCTTCTCCAGGCGGCGCGGCGGCCGTGGAAAGCCCTTGCAGGCGCATGGCGCCCGGCCAGACGATATCCGCCTCCTGCTGGGGGGCCGCTTGCCCCAGATACTCAAAGAGGTAGAAGCTGTCCACCTGCTGGGCGATGGCGTAGTCGGGGCCGGCCAGGTAATCATTGAAGAGCGTGCGATACGCTTCAATGTCGACCGGGTAGGTGCGCATCTGGCGATCGAAGAGGACGTAATCCGGCTGGTTGCCGCCGCGCACCCAGGGCAGCACGTAGATTTCCCGGCGGTGCGATAGGTGGGGGGCCAGCGGGTCCTGGGCCATGACGATCGCCTCCTCGGGGATGCCGGCAAGTATCTGCGCGACCTGCACCTCATGTTGGCTGATCTGGTAGCGCGCCAAGTCAAACTGCTGTCCGGGCCACAGACGACTGTTGGCAAACCAGCCCGCGGCGCCGGCGACGAGCAACAGCGCCAATGCGCGACGCTGCCACTTCGGCGACAGGCGCTTGATGCCCAGCCCGGCGGCCCAATAAAGGATGACGACGAGTAGGCTTGGATACCAGGCGCCGAGACGACCCATCGTGTTGGAAGTGCTGGCGAGCAGAAGCCCTAAATAGGGGACCAGGATCAGAGCGATCCCTGGCGACAGCAGGAAGAGAAAAGCGGTCGGCCAGAGCAGATTGAGCAGCGCGCGCAGCCGTTCCGGCCGGCCGATGTATTCGACCATGATCAGCGGGTTGGTGCGCAGCGTTTGCACGATTTCCGGTAGGGTGGCGCCCAAGTAGCCGTAGGAACTGGCGGCGTGCTGGTAACCGGCGACTTGATCATGGGTCATCAACTGGGGGAGAATGAAGAAGGGTACGAGAAGAAACCAAGCAAATCCGGCGAGCATCGTGACCACGCCCACGCGCCGATCCTTCTGCACAAGAAAGATGACCAGGCCGAGCGAGAAGACGAGCAGGCTGACGTCTTCCTTGCTCAAGAGGGCGATGGCCATTCCCAGCGCCATCCAGCCGTATTGGCGGCGCAGGAGATGGTAGACGGCAAAGGAGATGGCAAAGACGGCGAGCGTGATGCGCCGGAATTCGGCGAGATTGACCTGGTGCAGGGCGGGGTGCATCAGGTAGGCGGCGAAAACGATTAGGCCGAGCCAGGGCGCAGTGCGCCGGAAATGCCAGTAGATGAGAAACCCCGCACCGCCCAGCAGAAGGCTTTGGGCGACAAAAAGGATGCGGACATCGGGCCAGAGCCAGTAGAGGGGGGCAAAGAGGGCCAGCGCGGGGGAGAAGTGGCTTTCGATGACCAGGTCTTCGCCGATGGTGATCTGATACGGCCGTGCGCGCGAGGTGTTCCAGATGCTCTGGTCAAATTTGGCCAGGTCCAGCGCATTGGTGTTGAAGCTTTGATGTTGACGAATCGTCAACGTCGAGAAGAGGAGGACATAGAGGGCCAACAAGGCGATGGCCAGCCAATCGCTCCTGCTCAAGCGGCGCAGTAGTGGCATATATTTCCCTGCATATCCCCCCGTTGTAATGTGAGAGAAAGAACAGCCCCGGCGCATTGCCGAGGTTGTTCATCCTCTGGCATTCAATCGTGCCGCGGCGCGCCCTAGCTGACGAAGGGGATTTCCCCTTTTTCCCAGGAAACGAGCAGCGGCGTGGCGATAAAGATGGAGCTGTACGTGCCGCTGAGCAAACCAACCAACAAGACGGCGATGAAGGGTCTAATCGACACGCCGCCGAAGAGCAGGATGGCGACGAGGATGAACATAGCGCTCATCTGCGTGGCCACCGAGCGTTGAATCGTTTCCAGGATCGAGCGGTTGACCACTTTTTCGTACCGTTCAAGCGGCCGGCGGGCGATGTTTTCGCGGATGCGATCGAAGACGACGATCGTGTCTTGCAGCGAGAAGCCGGCGACGGTAAGCACGGCCGTCAGGAACAAGGCATCCACTTCCCAACCCAGGAGCACGCCGGTGATGGCGGCAAAGCCGAAGATGATGATCAGGTCGTGGATCATGGCGACCACGGCACTGGCGCCGTAGCGGAAAGAGTTGGGCACCTGGCGGAAGATGTACATGATGTAGAAAAGAATGACGATGGCGGCCACGCCCACGGCCAAAAAGGCGGCGCGCGTCACTTCACGGCCTACGGCAGGGCTGACGCTCTGCACTTCGGTGGTGCCCGGGATCAGGGGTCCCAATTCATCGTCCAGGGCATCGATGATCTGTTGTGATTCTTCCGGCGTCGCAAATTCAGCCCGGATCTGCCAGGCGTTCTGCAAGCCTTCGCCGCGCAGGGCGATTACGGCCGGATTGTTGACGCCATAATCGATATAGATGGCGCGAATATCTTCTTCGCTGACGGGATTGGTAAACTGGATCTCGTAGCGCGTGCCGCTGCGAAAATCTACGCCCAGTTGAAAGACGGAGCCGGTCGTCACGTAGGAATAGATCATGGCCGCAATGCCCAGGCCGATGAGGATGGCCGAGAAGGTGTAATATTTGCGGCGGTGCTCGACTATCGTGAAGAGGAAATCAAAGCTAAACATCGTTCCTCCTAGACCCCGAGCAGCGCTTTCTTGTCTTGCAGCCAGCCGGAAGAACGCCCCATAAAGATGCGCACCAGGGTACGCGTGACAATAACGGCGGTGAACATGCTGATGACGACGCCGATGGCCAGCGTGTAGGCGAAGCCCTGCACGGTGCTGGCCCCGAAATTACGGCCGAAAATCCACAAGATAAAACAGATCACCAGGGTCGCGATATTGGAATCGCGGATAGAGGTCCAGGCGCGGCTGTAGCCCGTGTCAATCGATTCCCTCAAGGAAGCGCCGCGCCGCAGCTCCTCCTTGATGCGCTCGAAGGCGAGGATATTGGCATCCACAGCCATACCGGTCGACAACAAGAAGCCGGTGATAGCGGGCAGGGTCAAAGTCACCGGAATAAACATAAAAACGGCGATGTTCAAAATGGCGAAGATGATCAGGGCGATGTCTGCGAAAAAGCCGGGCAGCCGGTAGTAGATGAGCATGAACAAGAGCACGACGGACACGCCGATGGCGCCGGCGCGCACACTGGCGGCCACCGACTGCTCGCCCAGGGTGGCCCCAATTTGGCGCGTGCTCTCGATCGTCAAGGGCACGGGCAGGCTGCCGAAGCGCAGCTGCAAGGCGAGACGCTGCGCCTCATCGAGGGTGAAGTCGCCCGTAATCGTTCCCGAGTCCTGGATGATAGCATTGATCTGCGGGCTGGAGATGACCTCCTTGTCGAGCACAATGGTCAGGAACTGGCCGATATGATCGCGCGTGTACGCCTCGAAAATATCTCCCGCTTCCGGGTGCAGAGCGAAGCTGACCAGGAATTCGCCAAACTGCGTCGCTTCCGAGCTGGCCGTGCGCAAATCGGCGCCCGTGAGCACCGTCTCAAACGTCGGCGCCGGGTTTTCCACTTCCTCCGTCACCGGCTCACCCGGCGCGAACTCGCAGCGCGAGGGGCCGTCCGTCAAACTGGTGCGCACACACATCCCCTGCGGCAGGGGAAACTGCCCCGTATCGACGAATTCGAGCAGCGCGGTCTCTTGAATGAGCGAAACCGCTTCCTGTGGATTGGCGATGCCCGGTAGTTCGACCAGAATACGCCGGTCTCCTTCCGTTTGCACGAGCGGTTCGGCCACGCCCAGGGCGTTGACGCGGCGGTCAATGATCTGGCGCGCCGTGTCCATCTGGTCCGCGGTCACGTCTTGATCCGCGGGCACATCGGCGCCGAGCAGCACCTGCAGGCCGCCCTGCAAATCCAACCCGCGCTGGATAGTGTAATCAGGGCTGGCGATGATCCAGACGGCGGCGGCGACCACCACGACAATTATGCCCAGCCAGATAAAATCACGTTGTGTCATAAGAATTTCTCTTTAGTCCATCAAATCTCAGCGATCGGAAACCAGTTTCTCGGCGGCTAGGCGGCAGGAGAGCGTCCCTTGCCGTGCAGCGAAGCAAACAGGGCATTATACCAGGATAGGGGAAGCAGACCATGACGTCTGCCGAGACATTTAGGTGGGGAACCTGGCGAAAATAAGCGTGTCGCGCAGCGCGTCTGTCAGGTGATGGCGATCGTCGTTACGGATCGTCGCCTCCAGCTCGTACCCGGCGCGCCGGGCGACGGCCGCGCTGCGCTCGTTCAGCACATCGCATTGAATCTCCAGGCGCTGCGCTTCAAGCGTGTGCAGGGCGAAATCGGTGAGGGCGCGCACCGCTTCCGTGATCAGGCCCCGGCCGCCGTAGGCGGTGCGCACCCAGTAGCCGACCTCAAACTTGGGCACGATCCAGTCGATCTCGTGCAGCCCGCTGCCGCCGACGATCAGCCCGTTCTCTTTGAGGATGAGCATCATCCATAGATCTTCACGGGCCAGGAATTTGAGCTGACCTTCGCGCACGCGCTTTTCGTACCCCTGGGCATCAGGGATATCAACCGCCCAGGGCATCCATTGGCGCAGCGCTTCCTGGGACTCGAGGACGGCCTCATGCAGCGGCGCGCCGTCGCCGGGCAGCGGGCCGCGGATGATCAGCCGTTCCGTCTCCAAACTGTAGGGGAAATCAAGCAGGATGGGATCGCTCAAAGGGGACGCTCCTGATAAGCAAGCGGCGAGGCGCAGCATCCTGCCCCGCCTCGCCGCTCACGGCTAGATGACGATATTCACCAGTTTCCCCTTCACGACAATCACCTTGCGCGGCTGCTTGCCTTCCAGCATGCTTCTGCACATTCCCGGATGCGAGCGCCAGCCTCCTTGAGCTCCTCATCGGCCGTCTCCGCGGGCGACCTCGATGCGGTCGCGCACTTTGCCGTTGACCTGCACAATCAAGCGTGACCTGCTCTTCTTTGGCGATTTCGGCGTCCCATTCCGGCCAGGGCTGCTGGTGGATGCTGTAGGGCGTGGCCCAGCTGCGCCCACAGCTCTTCGGTGATATGCGGCGCGATTGGGGCCAGGAGCAGCAGCAGATTGTCGACTGCTTCCTCCCAGACTTCCTGGCGCACATTGCGCTCGCTTGCGCTGCCAGCAGGCTGTTGCGCAGCTCCATGATGGCGGCAACGGCCGTGTTAAAGGAGAAAGCTCTCCAAATCCTCACTCACTTTGCGAATCACCTGATGCGTCTTGCGGCGCAAAGCGCCCGGTCGGCCTGCTCATCCACGACCGCCGCTGCATAGGCTCATGGTGGCCAGCGTCCAGACATCTTGCAGCAGGCGCTGCGGCCCTTTGATGCCGTCATAATTCCAGGGTCCGCCCTGGTCCCACTTGGTGAAGAACATCAGGTAGGCGCGCACCGTGTCCGCGCCATATGTCTGCACCAGATCATCCGGGCGCGACCACATTGCCGCGCGATTTGGACATTTTCTCATTGTCTTCGCCCAGCACCATGCCCTGATTGTGCAGCGCCAGCATCGGCTCATCAAAATCAACCAGCCCCATGTCGCGCATCGCTTTGGTGAAGAAGCGCGTGTAGATCAGATGCATCGTGGCATGTTCGATGCCGCCCGTGTATTGGTCCACCGGCAGCCAGTAAGCGCCCTCTTCCGGGTCAAACGGCGCCTCGTCATAATCGGGGCTCAGATAGCGATATTGGTACCAGGAAGAGCACATGAAGGTGTCCATCGTGTCCGTTTCGCGCAGCGCGGCTTGCCGCAGATGGGACATTCCGTGTGCAGGAATTCTTCGTGGAACTTCAGCGGGCTTTCGCCGGTGGGCATGAATTCCACATCTTCCGGCAGCAGCACCGGCAGATCTTCGTCAGGCACAGGCACAGCGCCATGTTCCGGGCAGTAGATGACCGGAATCGGCGCGCCCCAATACCGCTGGCGGCTGATCAGCCAGTCGCGCAGACGGTAGTTGATCGCCCTCTTGCCGATGCCTTTTTCTTCCAGCCAGGCGGTCACCTTGCGCGATGCCTGCGGATACGGGCGTGCCGTTGAACTGCGCCGGAGTTGATCATCGTGCCTTCCGTCTTGGAGACATAGGCTTCGGTCAGTGGGCCGTCGGCGTCGCTCGCGGCCGGGCCGCGAATCACTTCGATGATCGGCAGGTCGAATTGGTGGCGAACTCAAAGTCGCGCTCGTCATGGGCGGGCACGGCCATAATCGCGCCGAAGCCATAGCCCATCAACACATAATCGGCGACCCAGATGGGGATGCGCGCATCGTTGACCGGATTGATGGCATAGGCGCCGGTAAAGACGCCGGTCTTTTCCCGTTCGGCCGATTCGCGGTCAATGTCGGTCATGCGCTCGGCCTGCTCGCGGTAGTGCAGCAACGGCGTCCGCCTGTTCCGGCGTGGTGATCTTGTCCACCAGCGGATGTTCCGGGGCCATGACCATGAAGGTTGCGCCCCACAGCGTGTCGGGCCGGGTGGTGAAGATCTCGATTGGATCGCCCCGCTTCCGTTTTGAAGATCACATCGGCGCCGGTGGAACGGCCGATCCAGTTGGTCTGCATCACGTTCACCCGTTCCGGCCAATCAATCTGGCTGAAGTCGAGCAGTTCTTCGGCGTAATCGGTGATGTTGAAGAACCACTGCTCCAGATCCTTCTTGATGACCGGCGTGCCGCAGCGTTCGCAGTGGCGATCGTCGCCCCACACCTGCTCGCGGGCCAGGGTGGTATTGCAGGTGGGGCAGAAGTCAACGGCCGATACCTTGCGATAGGCCAGTCCCATGTTCAATCAGCTTCTTGAAGAACCACTGCGTCCAGCTATAATAGGACGGGATCGGCGGAAACGGCTTCGCGCTCCCAATCAAACATCGCGCCCATGCTGCTGAGCTGGCCGCGCATCCGTTCGATGTTGGCGTAGGTCCAGTTTTGGGATGGATGTTCGTTTTTGATCGCCGCGTTTTCGGCAGGCAAACCAAAGGTGTCAAAGCCCATCGGGAACAGGACGTTGTAGCCCTTCATGCGCATGTAGCGGGCGCGGGCATCGCTGGGCGACATGGCGTACCAATGGCCGATGTGCAGGTCGCCGGAAGGATAGGGCAGCATCGTCATGGCGTAATATTTGGGCTGCGCTTCGTCGATCACCTGGCGGTACAGGCCGGTTTCGTCCCATTTCTTCTGCCATTTGAGTTCGATTTCTTGCGGAATGTATGCTTCACTCATCATTCTCCAGCCTCTGTCTTCAAGGATTCTTCGGTTTAGGAATTTGACCACTTGCGGCGCAAATTCGGCGGCGTTATTTTGTGCGGCGCTGTGCCCGCCGGTCGGGTAGCCGATGAAGGTGATATCGGGCACGGCGGCCACGTACTTGTAGGCCATGGCCACGGGGATGACGGGATCGTCTTCGGCCCAGGTCAGCAGGACGGGCTGCGTCAGGTGCGGCAGCTGGTCGAGATCGCGCAGGGCGGGCGCGGTAAGGATGAGTTCCTGACGCGCTGCGGGTGGGCAGCAGCGGCCTGCACCGCCACACCGCCGCCCCAGCTCTTGCCCATCAGGACGGCCGTCTCTTTCTGCAGCCCGTTAGAATGTCCATGATGACGGAGACCGCGCGCCAACCGCCCAGCGGCAGATTATCCAGCGCCGCGCTCTCGCCCCAGCCGGGCATATCCACGGAGACCACGCAGTAGCCGGCCTCAGCCAGGGGCGCCATCAGCGGTTCCCAGGTTGCCAGCCATTGCGCTGGCTCCAGCCATGAATACCCAGCACCAACGGATCAGCGGGATTGCCGGCCAATTTGCCGTAGACCGTCGTCATTTCCACCTTGATGAAGATATCGTCCATTTCACTATACCAAAACCTGCCAGGCGATCGCGACCTGGCAGGCTCCATCCCAGAAAACAAAAAACCCCTTTCGTTCAGAGACGAAAGGGGTTCCGCGGTACCACTCTGATTGATGGTTTGGCCGGTTCGACTACCCGGCAGCCAGATAGTGGACCTAAAGGGACTCGAACCCTTGACCTCCACAATGCCATTGTGGTGCTCTCCCAACTGAGCTATGGCCCATAAACCATCCACTTAAGCGCTTAACGTGCGCAGCCCGGCGCCGGCTAACTGTTACGCTTCACCGTCGCGGCTCGCGGGCGAGTTCGGTACATCACTTGTTCCTCTTTCAGCCTGCGGAGGAACTCTCTCACATTCCAGCGTACCTACTACTCCCGGTCAAAGCCTTTCTTATTCTTTTGTTTCCCGGCCAAGCCACTCAGCCTGAGAATGGACCTGAGGAGACTCGAACTCCTGACCTCTACAGTGCGATTGTAGCGCTCTCCCAACTGAGCTACAGGCCCGGAAGCGACAGGTATGTTAGCCCAGGCAGGATTGCTTGTCAAGATTTTGTCCGCGCGGCTTAATCGCCGATTTATCAAGCCGCCTGCGCCGGCACAGCGCTGGTGCACGACCGTCCGCGGGCGTTTGAAAAAGTGCACGATGCGGTATAAACTCCCTCACCGCGTAGAGCAAGCCGCTCGCCGGAAATGAGTAGGAGCAATATGAGTAAGAGACATGTCGTTACCCTAGAATACTGTGTGCCTTGAAACTACCTCGAAAGAGCCGTCCGTGTGACGGACGAGATTCTCGGGGATTACCAACACCTTATTGAGACGTTTACATTGATTATGGGAACAAAGGGCGTCTTTGAACTGGCCGTCGACGGCGACCTGTTGTACTCCAAGAAGGCGTCCGGGCGGCACGCCAACGAGGGGGAAGCGCTGCGCTTGTTCCGTGATTATGTGGGAGAAGACGCCCCCGTCTATCCCAAGTCTTGATCAATAGATGCTGGAAACTCGGTTTTTGGCGGCGCAGTTCCTGCGGCCGCTGACCAAGGTGACAAATGTCACTATACGAGTTTCCAACCGCCAAAGCCGTCATCTTTATGTAAATCAACCCCGGCCCGGTTTTTAGTCCCGTGTCGTTTTGTTTTTGCCCCCCGGACGTGCTATGCTTGACATATTATGGAGCTGCATGCGCTGACGGGCCAGCTGTACATCGTCGAGGGCGTCGAGCAGAACGACGCTGACGTCCCCGGCTTACTCGCCCTACCCTCCCCTTCCAAAGTAAAACACGGCCGTGAGGATGAAATCCTCTTCGTCCATCTTTCGCTCAGCGGCCCGCTGGCGGAGAATGCAGACATGATGCGTAAGCTGCTGCTGCATATCAGTGACAGCTATTTCCAGAGCCAGGGCAGCGTTACCGCCGCCCTGCGGCGCGTCATTCAAGACACGAACAGCCGGCTTTTGCAGCAAAACCTGCAGGGGAGCGGCGCAGCGCGAGAGGGGGCGATCACCTGCGCCGTTAAACGGGACAATGAACTCTTTGTCGTGCAGACAGGCGAGTCGCTGGCCCTGATCGGCCGTAACTTCGGCGTGGAACGAATGCCCGCCGGCCCGCCTGAGCACGTAACGCCGCTTGGACAGAGCGCGGGCATCGATTTCCGTTATTACCACCAGCGGCTGCACCCCGGCGATATGCTGCTTCTGGCCGATCCGCGCATCTCCCATTTACCCAGCCGCTCGCTGGCGCCGGCGCTGGTCGATACGGAGCTGGATCTGGGGCTGGACGAGCTGCGCGAGGTCATGAGCAGCGCCAGCGGGCGGCTGCTCCTGGTCGAATTCACCGATGAACCGTTGGGCGTGCGCTCGACGACGATCAAGCCGCCCAGCAATCACGGCCGTATCGTGCTGCCGCTCGGTCTGGGCGGGCGCGCCACGCGGGAGAAGGTGACCATCCCCGCCCAACCTGTGCGTGAAGGCGCCGGAGGCGCCGCGGCGGCAGGCCCCGGAGAAGGCACACAGGCGGCGGGCGGCGATATTGTGGAGAGCGTCGAAGTGACGGCGCGCCAGGCGGCGGCAAGCTCCGCCGCCGGACTCTCCAAAGCGACGGGATGGACGGCCGACGCCATGCTGCGACTGCGCCCCCCGGCCGATGCTGCGCAGCAAGAGGCGGGTCCGCACTGGGCGGTGCCCACGCTGCTGGCAGTCGTCATCCCCCTGCTCGTGGCCCTCGTCGTCAGCAGCGTCTATCTACAGCGCGGCCGTGTGCAGCAGGTGGGCCAGATTCGCCAGGCGATGTCGCAGACGCTCGTCGCCGCCCAGGAAGCGGCCGGCGATGCGGATGCCGCGCGCGCCAATTACGAACAAATCCTCGCTCTGGCGGCGGAGGCGGATGCACTGCGTCCTGGAGATGCCGGCGTGGCCGAGATTCGCCGCCAGGCGCTGCTGTCCATCGACGAACTGGACGGCGTCTCACGCCTTTCGGCGAGAAGCCTGTACACCTTCGGCGACTCCACCGCCCTGCAAGCGGTGGCCATCCGTGACGATTTCACGGGCGGTGTCTTCGTGCTTGACGAAGCGAACAGCGCGGTCTACGGGCTGGACACAGACGAGAGTTACCAGGAGGTCCTCTCCACGGAACCGGAAACGTTGAGCTTCAACGGGCAGTCGATCGGCACGCACATCGTCCAAGATTTGGTGGACATCATGTGGCGTCCCAGCGGCGTTCAGGTTGAGCGGGACGGCCTGGCCATGCTCGATTCCGCGGGCGCCCTCGTTACGCACTACCCGACATCGGGCGATGTGCGCAGCGCCCCACTCGGTTTGAGCAGCGAGTGGCAGACACCGGCGGCGATCACGCAGTTTTCTGAACGCCTCTACATCCTCGATCCCGCGGCTGAGCTCATCTGGAGATACTTCCCGCAGGATGAAGGCTTTGTCGTTGACGAAGGGGAACGCACCCTGTTCTTGTCCGAAGATGCGCAGCTGCGCGCGGCGCGCGACATTGACCTCTACGGTGAGGACGGCAGCTTGCTGGTTACCTACGCGGATGGACGGGTGCGCTATTTCGACACCGCTACAGGACGCGTGCAATGGGACGACGCTGATTTGCTGGAGAGCGGCCTTTCCTCCCCGCTCAAGGACCCCGTGGCGGCGAAGATCGTCGGCCGCGGACTCAACGCCTCGATCTTCATCCTCGATGCCGGCAGCGGGCGCATCATCCAGACGAGCCGTCTGGGCAATGTCCTTGCGCAGTTCCGGGCAACGGACAGCCGCGGCCAGGACATTGTCGGCGGAGCGACCGACCTGGCGGTCGCCGAGACGCCGCTGCGCATCTTTATCACCAACGGCAACCAACTCTATCTGGCGGAGCAGTAGCCCCCAAGAAACAAAAAACCCGCGCTGGGCACAGCACGGGCGAACAAACTCTCTAAGTCGGAAAACTCACTTAACAGCTATCAATCGACGAAGAAATCATCGTCGTCGATATCTTCCTCTTCCTCGTCATCCTCAAGGAGCAGCTCGTAGGGCACGGAAACCCACAGAGTGAGCATCTGTCCCTCATCCACCTCGGAAAGGCGCATAGCCACGACATCTAACCGCTGCCGCATGCCCCATTCATCCGGATAATCCAACCGCACGGGGCGGCCATCATCCCAGGCGTGCTCACAGCGTGCCTTGATGTCGTCGCCGTTGCCTGTACGCAGCTGGCACATAGCAACTTCGGCAACCTCAGGCCCTTCATGGAGAGACTGCAGCCAAGATTGTTCCGTTGAACGGAATTCGGGCGTTGGTCCTTCAATGATTTCAATTAATTCTGGTTCTATCACCTGATCACTCTTTCATAAGAAATAAATGGACAGCGAAAAGGCCGGCGCACCAGCCAAAAACAATCTTACTTTCTGAACCGCTGAATGGCAAGCCATCTAACGGATTGCATACGCTGGCGCGGACGCGACCGGCAGGCGTGCCCATCTTCCCGGCCAACAACAGGGGCCTTGATTTGAGCGGCGAGAAACGGCCGCCTCTACATGGGCACTGCTTCGGTTAGCAGCTCCAACTTCGACAGCTGATCACGCGTCCCCAGGACGATCAATTTGTCCCCGACGGCAAGTTTTGTGTTCGAATCCGGTATGATGTTCATCGCGCTTTCCGGGCGATAAATGGCCACGAGCGTAACGCCTGTCTGGCGGCGAACATCTGATTCGACGACGCTCTTGCCCACCAGGGAGCTAGTGCTCTCAATCGTCTGTTCCTCGACCCAGATCTCCTCCCCACCGGGCAGGGTGACGACATCAAAGAAATCGGTGACGTGCGGACGGATGACGATATTGGCCATGTGCTGGCCGCCGATTTCATAGGGAGAAACGACACGATTGGCACCGGCGCGGCGCAGTTTTTCATTGTTTACCGAGTCGTTGGCGCGAGAAATAATGTAGAGATCCGGGTTGATGGCGCGTGCGGAGAGAACGACGAACAAATTGAGGGAATCATCCCCAATGCTGACGATAATACTGCGGGCCCGATCAACGCCGGCGAGAAGCAGCGTCTCATCTTGCGTCGCGTCGCCGTGGATGGCTACCAATTCAAGATCGTGCGCGGCCGTAACCCGTTTGGCATCCGCGTCGATGACAACGATCTCGCGGCCGTTCTCTTGCAGAGTGGCCGCCGCACTGCTTCCAACCTGCCCATACCCGCAGATGATGACGTGATCTTTCATTTTTTTCACCCTATTGCGCGAACGCCGCTTGTGCCATTCATTTTCCATATTGAATGAGACAAGATATTCCGCCATGCTGCTAAAGAAATAGATTATCAAGCCCACACCGGCGAAGATGATCAAAATGGTGAAAGCGCGGCCCGCGGGCGAAAGGGACCGGACTTCGCCAAAGCCCACGGTAGACAAGGTGATCGCCGTCATATAGAGGGCATCGCCCAGGGGCCAGCGTTCGATCAACGCGTAGCCGGCAGTTCCGAGCGCGATCGTAATGATAAAGAGCAGCAGGAGACGCAGCAGTCGATTTCTTGGACTAATCATAAGCTAGCCTATGAAACACCCACTTTGCAGATGTCGCAAGACCAGCTGGTAATGCGTTAAGCGGCTCGGCTCCACGGAAGCGAGGACCTCTTGCGGCCGCATCCAGGCGGCTTCGGCAATCTCCCGGCTGTCAAGCTGCATACGGCCGCCTATTTTGCGCACCTGGAACACAACGCCAACATTGCGGACACGGTCCCCGTTGGCGTAGGTGCTGTTTAGCTGCGGCGTGGCGTGGACGCCAAGGATGCGCAGCGGCTCACTTTGCAGGCGCAGCTCTTCCCACACTTCACGCACGGCCGTCTGCGCCGCGTTTTCGCCCAGGTTGCAGAAGCCGGACGGGAGCCGCCAATGCCGCTCGCCCACGTGCTGCAGCATCAAGAGACGGCCGTCTCCATCGTCAAGGACAACGGCCGCCCCCACGCCGGAGAAACGCGCCGTGCCCACAAACGGCCGTATGGAGGCGATTTGGTCCTCTGTCGGCGCGGATGGGTCGGGTGCTCGGAAATGGGGCGCCCCACCCATCTCCGCTTCCCGCAGCATATCCCTATACCAGACGGGCAGCGTGTACTGCGCCAGATTCTCCCGGCCGACAAAGCGTTGAAATGTTGTTTCCACCCCGTCGGGCCGCATCTCGCCTCCTGCCATCTGCCCCTCCAGGCAGAAGGTAAACTGCTGCACCTGGTCGCCATTGGGGTAGAGCAGATCATAGCGCGGATCGGTATAGATGCCCACCAGGCGCAAAGGGCCGGCCTTCAGCCCCGTCTCTTCAAGCAGTTCACGCCGCGCGCCCCCTTCAATATCCTCGTCCATCTCCAGGACGCCGCCGGGAAGTCCCCAGAAGTCGAAATCAGTGCGGCGCTGCAGCATCACGCGGCCCCGGCCGTCGCGCAGGATTACCGTCACGAACGGCAGAAAGATTTTTCTGGGCCCAACATGGCTGCGCAGCCACTTCACGTAATCATCAGACATCAGAAAGGATGCGGCATCGTACCCGGAATCTATGAATGCGCAGGAAGAAATCCCGTCTCACGGCTTGATCCAACGTTTGATGTATATTTCACCCGATCCAGGAGTCTGGTCACCCCAGGCCACATAATAGTTCCCCGCCGAATCGAACGCACTCTTTGGCTTACTTGAATCGCCGGCATTGTCGCTAAGGCCGCCATTTGAACTGGAACTTCCACCAAATTCTTCCCAATAGCTACCGTTCCACCGCCGGGTGAATATCTCATAATTCCCGTTTGTGTCATCATGCCAGACAACATAGAGTGAGCCATCCTCCGCTATGTTCAAATTAGGTGAATGAGATGTCCCGGAGTTCTTGCTGATACCGCCCCCAAGCGCGGAATCGCCCACGCCTTCCCAACTGCTGCCGGTCCACCGGCGCAGCAATATCTCAGGCGATCCACCATCTACCCTATCGTTCCAGGCAACGATAGGATGCCCGCTGTCATCTATGCGCAGGAAAGGGTTTCCGGAATAAGTTCCCGTATTGCTTATGCCACCTCCTGCTGCCGACCCCACACCGACTTCGACCCACTGCGCGCCATTCCATCTTTTTGCATAGATCTCGAGTTTACCCGACGTATCATCTCTCCAGGCAACATAAGGCACGCCTGCGCCGTCAATGTCTATCGTGCAGCTGCGGGACAGCCCGGCATTATTGCTGATGCCACCGCCGCTCGCCGAACCGCTGCCCACCTCCTGCCAGGAACCATCCCGAAATCGTCGAACGTAAGATCTCCCAATCGCCGGGCGAATCATCAATCCAACAGACATAGGGCACGTCGCTGGAATCAAGGACAACCTTCGGGCTCAGTGAATCCCCTGAAGTATGGCTTATTCCACCCCCACTGGCAGACCCGCTGCCCACCTCTTGCCAGGTCGATCCATTCCATTTCCGAATATAGATTTCATAGTCACCCTCGAGAATTGTCGTACCAAACGACGTAAACGTCGCCATTCGCGGCAATGACCGCCTGGGGCAGTTCGGAATCCCCACTGTTATTGCTGATTCCGCCTCCGGCAGCTGAACCGCTGCCGACTTCCCCCCACCCAGAGCCGCTCCAGCGTCTCACGTATATTTCTTTATCCCCGGGAGTCGCATCTTCCCAGGCCACAAACACCGTGTCTTTATTGCTAACAGCCAGTGAGGGAAAGATCGAATCCCCGCCGTTCCCGCTTATGCCGCCGCCGCCGGCAGAATCTGGGCCGACCGCTTCCCAGGTATTGGGCACAGAGGTACTTTTCGGCGTGGCCGTAGGTGTTAGGGAAGCGGAAACAGGTGTAATCGTCGGGGGGATGGGCGTAGGTGTTGCCGTTTCTTCCGGTGAACCTATGGTGAACGGCTGTAAGACATACTTCATCCCTGAAGAGGAGGCAAACGCAGTGACTTGTTCGCCACCTGAAGGGATTGTACGGCCGAATACATTCATGTCCCACAAACCCGGCTCCGGAAATTCGACACGGTAAAGCTCATAGGTGGCGCCCTTTGCGTGTTCAACACCCTCGCCCAAGTCCAATGGCGTAATCAGCCGCCCCTTCGGGAGAGATCAGCTCCAGGTCCGCTTCGCTCCCTTGCCAGCCGATATAGAACAGCGCCGAGAACTGGTTGGGGGAAACTGCTGCCTGGACTCTGTGCTGCTGTCCTTGTTGGATTTGGAACTGCTGATTCGTGGTCGTCACGCTGTTTGAAAGCTGCGCGCGAATGTCCAGATAAAGCTGTCCCAGCAAGGCTGGATCAGTCAAGGCACGGCAGTTGTTGACACAGCTGCCCTTTGTTTCGCCGGCGATCTTGGCCAGCAATTGTTGGTTCGCCTGACCCAACCCAACTGTGTATATCGGCCATTGGCGGCGGGCGAATTGAAGATGGCTTTCAGGTCGATAGGGGCCATCATTATGCTCACCGTCGGTCAGGAGAATAGCCGAATTGAATGCCCCCTGGGCGGATTGTAGCACGCTAAACCCTTCGTCCAGGCCAGCATTTATGTCTGTACTGCCGGAGGCGGCGACGCGGTCCACAGCTGCCTTCAACATAGCTCGCTCTGCCGGCGACTGAATGAGGGTCATGGAAGCCAACGTGTAGGCCCTCGTATTGAAGTGGACAATGCCGATTTCATCCCCAACCTGGGAAGCATCAATAAACGCTTTCGCAGCCTCGACGCGCAGGCGGCGAGGATCGTTGCCGCTCATACTACCTGTGCTGTCAATGATCAGGACGACGCTGACCTTGTCCTCAGCACTTGGACGGCAGTCATCAGGGACGAGCTGGTGGCCACGCGGGCTGTGCTGGCCGACTTATGCCGGCCGTCCGGACAAACCAGGGTCCCGTTATAGTGAGTCGAAGCGCGATGCACCGTCCACCCGCCCAGGTTCAAACCATCAATTTGCTGAAACTCTCCCTTATAGTTGACTGAAAAATGGAGATGAACCCCGCTTGTCTTTCCCTGACAGGATGGATGCCCAACCGGATCGCCCGCCCCTATCGACCCAGGTTTCACGAGACCTTCCTGGGAGAGGTGAACATAGTAGCTTTTCCACCCATCCTTGTGATCGATGACGGCCTCTCCTGTATTCTTGAAGGCCAACACTTCACCGGGACGTGCCGCGGCCGCCCATTCCGCTGAATAGACGCTGCCCTGATCTGCATCTGAGCAGTAGATCGGAGTCAGAACCCCAAAGTCCACAGCAGACCAAATGGGCGGACATCCCGATGATTGCCACCCACAAAAGAGAGTCCCCCCGGTGTGGTTGTGAGGACCGCTGTTGTAGTTCCAGGTCTTGCCTGGCAGCCAGGGCAGACGAGCGCCACGCATGTGTCCCGGCGGCGGCTCATTTACCATATTGCCGGCCAGCGGATCGCCGAAAAGGGATTGAAAGAGATCGAAGAAGCTGCCCTTCTCGTGTGAGAGGATACGATCTACGCTTCCAGCGTCCCGGCTCACCGCGTCATAGTAGGTCATCAGGGCTACGGTGCCGGCGTTCACACCCTGCGGCCGGTGCGCGCCGGCCGCCGTATTGCCGATTTTATGGCCATAGTAGGCGTCAAATAGGCGCCCGGCAGCGAAAGAGAGCTCAGCTTGAAAGCTGCCCTGATCAAAGCCAAACATCCCTTCGATTTGCTGCTGATCAAGCTGTGGTGAGGTCACCGCGCCCGATCTAAGTTCAATTAAGGCCAGCAGAACTTGTGGATTTATGCTGTAATAGCGAGCGGTGTGCTCAATTATTTCCACGGCCGACCAGGCTTCACCCTCGTGCACCTCATGATAAGCAAGCAGGCCGCTGTCGTGCCCCCTCAAGAAGGCTTCGATATCGAATGCATCATGATTTGGGTGAAACACAAACGTTTGATCGGAAATCAAGGGGTCGACCGGCATTGCCTTACCAGTCGCCAACCAAAGGCGGGAAACAAAAAGCGAACAAAGCACAAGGATCGTCAGGAACATGACGTGGCTTCTGGAAATGAATCGAGCCGACATCTGGCTTCCTCCTGTCGTGTTAGACCAACCAATCGACCAGCAACAGCATATGCAAGTACGTAGCCGGTGGACTGGCATCTGAATACGCTGCGAGTACAAAATATGCGAACAACATACCATGGCAATTGATTTCTTGTCTAGTGACGAATGTCATATCGTCCCGGCTAGGGACGGCACCTAGATAGCATTCAGAAGCATTCAGACCAAAGTGGGAAGTGCGGCGCCCTTCTCGATCCTTTTCAAGATAGCGCTCAGCAGCATCGACGAATTTCGAGTAGAATAGAGGCGAGAACAGCTTGATCAAGAAGGAGAGGATAGACGATGTTTCACACAATTCCTGAGCCAATGCGCGAACGCATGCGCTATCTTGAAGGCATCGACCAACGCGACCGCCAGGACGGCACGCCCCAGGCGGAACGTATGCGCCAGATTCCGCCGATCACGGGGCGCTTTCTGGCGCTGATCGCCGCGGGCACGCCCCCCGGTGAAGTGATCGAAGTGGGCACCAGCGCCGGCTACTCCACCCTGTGGCTTTCCCTCGCCTGCCGGGCGGGCGGGCAAATCATCACGACCTATGAAGTGCTGGACCAGAAATATGCGCTGGCCCAGGAAACATTCGCCGCCGCCGGGATCGAGGAATGCGTGCGCAGCATCCACGGTGACGCCCGCGATTATGTGGGCGAGACGGCGCATATCAGCTTTTGCTTCCTGGACGCGGAGAAGGAGATCTACCAGGACTGCTACGACCTGATCGTGCCCAATATGGTCAGCGGCGGCGTGCTGCTGGCCGACAATGTGATCAGTCATGCGCTAGATCTGGAGCCCTTTATCGAGTTCGCGGCCGCGGACGAACGCGTGGATGCTGTTGTCGTGCCCATCGGCAAGGGACTGCTCTTCTGCCGCAAGGTCTGAGCTTCTTGCCAGCCCCGTTCATGATGGGCGCCTTCCGCCGCCGCTGAAGCCGAGCAGCCCAGACCCCAACAAAGCGGGTGGGTATTGAACCGCGCCGCCGCCTATTTTATAATGGAGGTACGCTTCCGAACCGGCATGTTTTCTATTAGGGGGATTACAGCCATGAAACTTAAGACACTTATGTCAATTAAATCGGTCGTATGTTGGGTGTTTGGTCTGCTGTTTCTCATTCTTCCGGTACAGGCGTTGGCCATTTACGGACTGACGCTGGGCACGGAAGGGGTGATGATGACGCGCCTCTTTGGCGCTTCTTTTATCCTTTTGGCCATGTGGCTTGGCCTGGAACGTGACACGGAGGAGGCTAGCTCAAAACGCGCTGTGGCGATCTCCGTGTCCGTCGGCGATCTGCTGGGCTGCGCGGTCATGGTCTACTATCTGCTGACAGGAAGCGGCAATGCCCTGGGGTGGGTCAATGCCCTGGTCTACCTGCTGTTCGCAGTTGGATTTGGTTACACGCTGATTGCCGAGCCGCGGGGACAACTGGCAATTTAGGCAGCGTCGTTGTTTGCCGCTGTCTATGAACTGGTTTGCCGGCTTCGGAAGCGAATCTAGTCAACCGGCAGTCGCGCTTTTCCGCTCGCGCGCGTTCCCGCGCTCGAGGACGAGAAAGGCGAACGGGGAATCATGCTCTGCGTCGGGCGCGTATTCCTCGCGCGCTGCCTCACGCCACGCTGTGCGGTCGAACTCCGGGAAGTAAACATCGCCGCTGTATTCGCCGTCTATTTCCGTCAGGTAGAGGCGGTCGACGAGCGGCAGCAGCTCCGCAAACAAGCGCGCGCCGCCGATGACCATCAACTCATCTTCGGCAGCGGCGGCGGCCAACGCCTCCGGCACGCTGTGCACGACGATGCAGCCGGGCGCTTCATACCCTTCCTGACTGGTTAGGACGATGTTTGTGCGCCCTGCCAGCGGCCGGAACTTCTCAGGTATTGATTCATAAGTCTTGCGCCCCATGAGCACCGTGTGGCCCATGGTAATCGCTTTGAAGCGGCGCATATCGGCGGGCAGCCGCCAGGGCAGGCCGTCGCCCGCGCCGATCAGGCGGCGGCGGTCCATGGCTACGACGAAAGAGATCATGGGTCGCAAGGGCATCTCCTAAACCTCGCCGGCCTTTCACTGCCTGTCGATTCAGCCAATTCATAAAAAGACCTGCGAGGACTTTCTGATGTTTCCATTAAACAGCGATCGGCGCCTTGATATGCGGGTGGCTGACGTAGTTGACCAGCTCGAAATCCTCATAGCGGAAGCCGAGGATATCCTGCACATCAGGGTTTAGCTTCATTTGCGGTAGTGGATAGGGTTCACGCGAGAGCTGTAGGCGCGCCTGGTCGAGGTGATTGAGATAGAGATGGGCGTCGCCGAAGGTGTGCACGAATTCTCCCGCTTCATAGCCGGTGACCTGGGCGACCATCATCGTCAACAGCGCATAAGACGCGATGTTGAAGGGTACGCCGAGGAAGATATCGGCGCTGCGCTGGTAGAGCTGGCAGGAAAGCCGGCCCTCGGCCACATAGAACTGGAAGAGCGTGTGGCAGGGGGGCAGGGCCATTTCCTCCACGAAGGCGACGTTCCAGCCGCTGACGATGTGGCGGCGCGAGTCGGGATTCTGCTTTAGGCGCTTGATGAGCATCTTGATTTGATCATAAGAACGGCCGTCCGGGCCGGGCCAGGATCGCCATTGATAGCCATAGACCGGCCCTAAATCCCCGGCGGCATCCGCCCATTCATCCCAGATCGTCACCCGATTGTCGCGCAAATAGCGGATGTTGGTGTCGCCGTTTAGAAACCAGAGCAGTTCGTGGATGATCGATCGCAAGTGAAGCTTCTTGGTAGTTACCGTGGGGAACCCCTGGGCAAGATCATAACGATTCTGGTAACCGAAGATACTCAATGTTCCCACGCCCGTGCGATCTTCTTTGCGGACGCCGCTCTCTAGAACAGTTTGCATCAAATCAAGATATTGGCGCATGCAGCACTCTCCCGAACATTCCTTCAGACCCAAAAGTAACACAAATGACGAAATAGAAAAGCGCCGGTATGCGCCCGCGCCGAGGGATGGCCGGCGGGGTCAATAGCTGAGGCAGCGCGCATAGAGTTTTTCAATAGCGGCTCTGTCTGTCGCGAAGCGATCGCGCGTCTCGCGCATGCGCTCGAAGTATTTACCCGTTTCCGTTCCTCCGGCCGGATCCAGGGCCAACCAGACCGGCTGCCAGGCGCCTGCGTCGGGCGATTCGCTGCCGCCAAAACCGAGGTCATTACTCAGCTGCGAGTCGACGTCGCCGGGATGGCAGCTGTTGACGCTGATTTGGTACGGCCGCAGCCGCTCAGCGACGGCAACGGTGAGCATGCGATTGGCCTGTTTCGACTGCCGGTAAGCCTCATTGTTGTTGTAGCGCCGGCGCTCAAACTCCAGGTCGTCCATATCCAGGTCGCCCGCCCAATAGCTGGCGACGTTGACAATACGCGAGGGGGCGGCCTCTTTCAAGGCTTCCTCGAAGGCGTCGCTCATCCACAGGTAGCCGAGCACATTCGTGGCCCACTGCTGCTCGATCCCTTCCCGCGTTTCCTGGCGGCGGCGGGGAGAAACGGCGGCATTGTTGATCAAGACATCCAACTTGCCGGGCCAGCGCGCGGCAAGTTCGGCAACGGACGCCTTGCGCGAGACATCAGCGATCTCATACCAGACCTTGTCGCTGCCCGCCGCGCGGCGGACATCGGCCACGGCCGTCCGTGCTTTCTCTTCATCGCGGCAAACTAGCACGACGCCATGCCCCTCCTGGGCCGCAATCTGGCGGGCGATCGCCTTGCCGATAGCCCCATTGCCGCCCGTGATCAGAACGATGCGCTCCCCGCCCGATTGCGCAGCCTGCTCGTGATAGATGTCTGTCATTTCACCACCGCCTTCATCTAAACTGTTTCTGGAGCGAACCAATCTTCGCCGGCGCTCAGCGCGCCTTTGTCGCCAAGCGTGGTCCGGCCCTTGACAAGAGGGATTCTACCACACAAGAATTGGGGGTTGACGCATCCCAGCGTGGGTGCTATGATTCGCACAGCATGTTGAAAGAAAAGACCGTCGCCAGCTTCTATTTTTATTTTGGCTACTTTGGCAAACCGCCTGAGTCGCAATTGTTGCGCGGGAGGTCGGTCGGTTCCAGCATGTCATAGCTAGAAAAGGCAAAAGACCATAACACAACAAGACGCGGCTCAGAAAGCCGCGTCTTTTTTATTGTCTATGGGCATTAAAAAGGGGTTGAGAATGGACAGCACACAGAACAATGGACAGGGTATGGGAAACGTGATTGACCGGCAGCCGATGATGCGCGGCGTGCGCGGGGCGACGACGGTTACCAGCGACGACGCGGACGAGATTCTGGAGGCCACGCGCGAGCTGTTGACGATGCTCGTACGCGTCAACCAGATGGAAATTGACGATATCGCCAGCATCGTGCTGACGACGACGGAGGATCTGGGCGCGACCTACCCGGCATTCGCCGCGCGGCAGCTGGGCTGGTTCGATGTCGCCCTGCTCTGCAGCCATGAAATGCATGTGCCGGATGGGATTCCGCTCTGCATTCGTGTGCTCGTTCATTGGAACACGCCGAAGCGACCGCAGGAGATCGGCCATGTCTATTTGCGTGAGGCCAAGGCGCTGCGGCCCGATCGCGACAACATCCCGCCCATCCGGCCGGTGCAGATGAGCAATATGGAAGCGGCCATGAAAGTCCTGGCCCAAAACAGGTAGGTACAGTAGGATAATATCATGATTATAATTATGAATGGAACCGCTTCGCTGCGTGAGAAATCAGCCGTTGTTTCCTGGGTCGAAGAACAGGGCTGCAAAGCGAATATCTTTGAAGGGGTTGAACACATGGTCATCGGCGTCATTGGCGACGGCCGGCCCATGAATCACGACCAGGTGCGCATGATGCCCGGGGTAGAGCGCGTCGTGCCCGTGGTCAAGCCCTTCAAGGTGGCCAGCCGTGAGTTCAAGCCGACCGACACCAGTTTCCCTATCGGCGACCATCGCGTCGGCGGGGATGACTTCATCATTATGGCCGGCCCCTGCTCCGTGGAGAGCCGCAGCCAGATCCTGGAGACGGCGCATGCCGTCAAGGAAGCGGGCGCTCACGTCCTGCGCGGCGGCGCCTTCAAGCCGCGGAGTTCCCCCTACTCCTTCCAGGGACTTGGTGAAGAAGGGCTGCAGTATCTCAAAGAAGCCAGCGAAGAAACGGGCCTGCCCGTGGTCACGGAGGTGATGGAGCCGGCGCTGGTGCCGCTGGTCAGCCAATACGCCGATATCCTGCAGATCGGCGCGCGCAATATGCAGAACTACGCCCTGCTGCACGCCGTCGGCCGTTCCCAGCAGCCGGTGCTCCTCAAACGGGGCATGAGCAGCTTGATCGAAGAGTGGCTGATGTGCGCCGAGTACATTCTCAGTCACGGCAATACGCGCGTCATGCTCTGCGAGCGCGGCATCCGCACTTTCGAGAACTATACGCGCAACACTTTTGACATCAATGCCATCCCCGTCGCCAAACATCTTTCCCATCTGCCCGTGATCGCCGATCCCAGTCACGCCACGGGGAAGTGGGAATATGTCGCAGCGGCGGCCAAGGCGGGCATCGCTGCCGGCGCGGACGGCGTGATCATCGAGGTGCATCCGCGCCCCGACGAAGCAGCCTCCGACGGCCGGCAGTCGCTTAAGCCGGAACGTTTCGCCCAATTGGTCATCGAGATGAAGGCCATCGCCGCGGCCGTGGGCAAGAACGTGCCCGACACCGCGCCGCAGGTGCTCTTGAGCGCGGCACCCTCATCAGCCTAAGGCAGCCGCAGCAGGCGCAATCAGGAAGGAGAGGGGACGCTGGGGCGCCTGCCGTTCCTCCGTATTTAGGCGCGCGTCGTCGTTTGCCGGTGCACAACCATGCAGTATAATCGACGATCGATCAGTTTCTCGGAGTAATTCCATTTATGTCACGTAGACAAGTCTTTCCGTTCACAGCCATTGTTGGCCAGGAGCGCATGAAGCGAGCGCTCATTTTAAACGCTGTTAACCCACAGATTGGGGGCGTATTGATACGTGGGGAACGCGGTACGGCGAAGTCTACGGCAGCGCGCGCGCTGGCGGATCTACTGCCCGATATCGAAGTGCTCGTCGGCAGCCGTTATGGCTGCGATCCGCAGCGACCCAATGAGTGGGCCGATGACACGCGCGCCCTTTACGCGAATAAAGAGCCGGCCACGGAAATCCACCCCACCCCCTTCGTCGATCTGCCGGTCAGCGCCACCGAAGATCGCGTGGTCGGAACGCTGGATATCGAAAAAGCGATCAAGTCGGGTGAGAAACATTTTGAGCCGGGCGTCCTCGCCTCTGCCAACCGCGGCGTTCTCTATGTCGACGAAGTCAACCTGCTCGACGATCATGTGGTCGATCTCCTGCTCGATTCGGCGGCGATGGGCGTGAACATCGTGGAGCGGGAAGGGATCAGCTTTTCCCATCCGGCGAAATTCATCCTCATCGGCACGATGAATCCTGAAGAGGGCGACCTGCGGCCGCAGTTGTTGGATCGCTTCGCTTTCTCGGTGCAGATCGAAGGGCTTCAGAATGCGGAACAGCGCGTGCAGATTATTGAACGGCGCATCGCTTTCGAGATCGACCCGGATGACTTTGTGGAAGAGTGGTCCGTCAAAGAGAAGCAGCTTTCTGATCAGATTGGGCGCGCACGAGAAGTGGTTAACGACATCCATTATACGCGGCGTGATCTGCTGTCTATCGCCGGGCTGACCGCCTCCTACCGCGTGGACGGCCATCGCGCCGATCTGGTCATCTTGCGCGGCGCGCAGGCGCATGCCGCGCTGGAAGGGCGTACGCGCATCAATGATCAAGACATCGTCCTCGCTGCGGAACTGGCCCTACCTCACCGCATCAAGGGGCGTCTCTTCCAGGATGTGGAACTGGGCGCGCAGGACCTGGAGGATCAACTGGACCAGGTGCAGAACGAACTGGGCGCCGATGAAACGGGCGACCCGCTTGAGGGTGAAGAGACAGGCGAGGAAGTCGTAAAAAAAAAGCGTTAGAATCGGCCGATAAGAGCGAAGGTGCGGAGACGGCGCAGGCGGAGGCCGGCCCGCAAACCCTTCCCCAAGGCCCCCAGGAAGGGCAGTGGTGGGAAGGAGGCCAGCAGATCCAGAGCGGCCAGGAATTTAATGCCCGCCGCCTGGATACACAGCTCGACCGCCTGACGCGCAGCAAGGCGGGCCGCCGCTCGCAAACGAAGACGGACCGCAAGCGCGGCCGTTATGTCCAATCACGGCTTCCCAAAAAAGATCGGGTGAGCGACCTCGCCTTTGACGCCACCCTGCGCGCCGCTGCCCCCCACCAAAAAGAACGCGATCGCGATGACGTCGCCCTGGCTCTCGAGAAACAAGATCTACGGGAGAAGGTGCGTGTGCGCCGCTCGGCAAACTTGATCCTCTTCGTGGTCGATGCCAGCTGGAGCATGGCTGTATCCGAGAGAATGGAGGCGACCAAGGGGGCGATCATGTCCCTGCTGACCGACGCCTACCAGCGCCGCGACCGGGTAGGCCTGATCGTTTTCAACAAGGTTGACTCGACGCTTGTCCTGTCGCCCACCAATTCGGTGCAGCTGGCCAAGAAAGCGCTGATGGATATTTCTGTCGGTGGCAAGACGCCGCTCTCAGCAGGATTGATGATGGCCTACGAGGTATTGAAGCGGGAGGCGATCACCCACCCTGACGTCATGCCCCTGATGATCTTGCTCACGGACGGGGCGGGAAATGTGAGCATGACCAATTTACCACCTCAGGAAGAGGCGCACCGCATCGCCGCGCTGATCAAGGAAGCGGATGTCCGTTCCGTGGTCATCAATATGGAACACGCGGCCTTTGATCAGGGGCTGGCCCAGCTGCTGGCCGACCAGCTGGATGGGCCCTGCCATGCGCTGGCTGAACTGCGCGCTGACACATTGTACCGCGCGGTTCTGGACGAACTGGAGTAGGCCAGCCGGCACGCGTGCCGGAGTGCGGGCAGGCTACGTCAGTTGCGAGGCGGGCGCCTCAGCCGAACTGCATGGGCATGATGATGTGCATGAAGTCGTTGTCGCCTACCGGCTTGATCACGCCCGGCTCACGCGCGGTGGTCGTTTCCAGGGCCACCTGAGGCGTTTCAATCACGGACAGCACGTCGTTCATATATCTGACGTTGAGCGCGATCTCGATCGGCTCACCTTCTACATCCGCGTCGATCTGCGCCTTGTTGTCCCCCGTTTCGACGCTGGTGGCGGCGACGATGACGAAGGCGGGCGACATCTCTTCACCCGGCTCGATGGTCACGCGCGCCGTATTGCTCGACTCACGAGCGAAGATATCGGCCGTTTTGCACGCCTTCCGAAAATCGGCCGTGTTGACCACGGTGCGCGTGCTGCGTGATTTGGGCAGGATTGGCGCGTAATCGGGGAAATTGCCGTCAATCAACTGCGAGACTAGGACGACATTATCCATGTCAAAAATGACCTGCTTGCGTCCTTCTGGCAAAGAAAGGTAGACGGCCTCCAGATCGTCATCGATCACGCGCGCCACATCGGCCAGGGAGCGGGCGGGCACAATAATGGAGAACGGGGGCTCGACGTAGCCGGGAATATGCGCGGAACGCATTGAAAGGCGGAAGCCGTCGGTGGCCACCATGTGCGCCTGGCTGCCGTCAAACGTCGTGGAGACCCCTGTCAGCGTCGGCCGTGCATCATCGGTGGCGGCGGCGAAGGAGACCTGGTTGATCATCTGCTTCAGGACGTCTGCTTCCAGGCGGATGCGATCTTCCTGATTGGGCTCCGGCACAATGGGAAATTCGAGATGGTCGATGCCCTTGATGTTGGCCTGCGTTCGCCCGCAGCTGATATGCAAGGTCAGGGTCGGCTCGTCAAGATCCAGTTCAACCTGATCCTGGGGCAGCGTATTGACGAGATCGACAAAGGTGCGCGCGGGGATGGTAATCGCACCTTCCTCGTCAACTTTGGCGCCAATCCAACAGGTGATGACGATCTCCAGGTTGGTGGCCGACAATTTCAAACGCCCGTTGTCCGTGGCCAGCAGCACGTTGGCCAGCACGGGCAGCGATGAACGCGTGCTCACCGCCCTGGAAACAATGCTCAACCCTCTTGCCAAATGCTCTTGCAAACAAGAAACTTTCATGCCCCTTCTCCCGGGAATTCATTGCTAAAACGGCCTTATTTTCAGTGGCGCTTAGTATACCGCGCAGGCTGAGAGTGGACAATCTTCACAGCCCGGCGGCGGCGCCTGAAATGAGCCGCTTGGCCCACGCTCACTCTGTTTGGGCGCAGTGCAGGATATGATAGGTGACGATGCTCAAGGCTACATGCACATTGAGGGATAGTCCCTTGCCGTACATGGGCAGGAAGACGGCCGCATCGCAGGCGGCCAATGTCGCTTTGGTCACGCCGTGGTCTTCATGCCCCACGACCAGGCATGTCTTTGGCGGATAGTCATACGTCTGGTAGGGGACGGCACCTTCACATAGTTCAACGGCCAGGATATGGTAGCCGTCAGCTTTGAGCTCCGCCACGGCCGTCAGCGCATCTTTTTCATAGCGCCAGGGCACACGCGTGCTCTTGTAGCGTCCCACCTTGTCGATCGTTGCGTTGGGCGGTGTGGGCGTGATGCCCGTCAGAACAAGCTCCGTCATTCCCGCCCCGTCGGCAAGCCGGAAGCAGGAGCCGACGTTGGCCGGGTATTCGATGCTTTGCAGCAAGGCGACAAGATCATGCGCGGGCGGCCGTTCACGCCGGTAATCGCGCAGGAAGCGCTTCAATTTCGTGCCCTGGAGCGGTTTCATTGATGCGCATTCTATGCCGCCTATTCCTGGCGGTCAAATAAGATATACTGAGCGCATGACACCATCCACGCCCCCGCTGCCGCTCCTCGTTCCCCTGGCGCTGATGCCCATCTTGGTCATTCTCTATCTGATGATCGGCCGTCATTGGGGGGGCAGCAAAGCGGGCCCTGCCGGCTGGCTGACGGCCGTCCTGATCAGCCTGCTCTTTTTCGGTGCCGGTCCGAGGCTCATTCTCATCGCCTCATTAAAGGCGGTTCTCCTCGCCTTCTTTGTCCTCTATATCATCTGGATGGCGCTGCTGCTCTATCACACAGTCAACGATGCCGGCGCGATCCGCGCCATCGGTCAGGAGATGCCGGGCATCGCCCAGGGGCGCGCCGCGCAGGCGCTGCTGCTCTCCTGGATACTGGGCTCCTTCTTGCAGGGAGCGACCGGCTTCGGCGTACCGGCGGCCGTCGTCGCCCCCCTGCTCATGGGCGTCGGTTTCGCGGCCAGCCCGGCCGTCGTCATCGCCCTGCTCGGCCACGCCTGGGCGGTCACCTTCGGTTCCTTGGGCTCCTCCTTTGTCTCCTTGGTGGCGGCGACGGGGGTGCCCGGAGAGGCGCTGGCCGATCCCGTCTCCGCCCTGCTTGCCGTCGCCGCTCTAGGCTGCGGGTTGGCTATCCTTTGGCTGGTGGACGGTCGGGCGGCCCTTCGCCGCCGCGGTTTGTTCGTGCTCCTACTGGCCGTGGTGATGGGCGGGACGCAGTGGCTCATCGCCCGCAGCGGCCTGTGGACATTGGCCGCGCTCGGCGCGGGACTGGCCGGACTCGCCGTGGCCATCCCCCTCTTGTCACGCGAATCACGTTTGTCGGCGGGCGCGGCGGCGGGCGATTCGGCCGCCGAACGGCGAAAACGGCTGCTCGTGGCCTTCTTGCCCTACGGCATTCTCATCGCCGTCGTCGTCACCGGCCAGCTGCTCATCCCCGACCTGCTGAACACGGTGATCATCAAGCCCATCTTTCCTGAAGTATGCACGGCAAACGGCCTGTGCACGGCTGCAGGCCCTGGGCGGCAGATCAGCCTCTTTGGTCACGGTGGGGCACTGCTCTTTTATGCCACCCTGTTGATTTTTCTCTGGTATCACTGGCGGGGAACGCTGCCTACGGCGCCAGGAAGCACCTACAGCGCCAATGAGATTGTCGCCAAGACGATTCGCGGCTCGATCAAGCCAACGATCGGCGTTTATACGCTGGTGGCCATGGCCGTCGTCATGGAGCACGCGGGCATGACCCAGCTGTTGGCCGATGTCCTCAGTCGCAGCGGCCCCTTCTTTCCCCTGCTCAGCCCGTTCATCGGCGCGCTGGGCGCCTTCATGACGGGCAGCAACACAAACAGCAACGTCGTGTTCGGCGAACTGCAAAAACAGACAGCCTTGACCCTGGGAGTGAGTGTGCCCCTCATTCTTGCCGCGCAGACCGCGGGCGCGGCGCTGGGCAGCAATTTTGCGCCGGCCAAAGTGATCGTGGGCGCCAGCACGCTTCCCGGCGCCGGCGAAGGGGAGGTGCTCAAGGCCACGGCCAAGGCCAGCCTGCTGATCATCAGTGTGATCAGTCTCCTGGTCTGGGTCGCCTCCGTCCTCCTGCGCTAGAGCGGCAGGCTACAAGCTGATTGGTTCCTGGCCGACGCGGCAGCGGGCGGCATCGACGATGCTCAGGATCTGCTCAATAGCTTGTTCCTGTTGCCCCTCAGCATTGACGACGCAGTAATCAAAATCATCCAGCCGTTTGAGTTCGTCACGTGCGGTGGCCATGCGCAGGTTGATCTTATCGGCCGTTTCCGACTTGCGCTTCGTCATTCGCTGGACCAGCTCTTCTTGGGTCGGCGCAGTCAAGAAGACGGTGATCACGCCCGGCAGCTTCTGGCGCACCGTCTCCGCGCCCTGGACATCGACGCGCATGATTACATTCTTGCCGCTTTGCAGCGCTTCGCGAATATGCCGCTTGGGCACGCCTTTATACTCCTCGTAGACAACGGCATATTCCAGCAGTTCGTCGTCTGCAATCATGCGCTCGAATTCGCCGCGATCAAGAAACGCGTAATCATAGCCATCCACTTCATTATCGCGCGGCTCGCGCGTCGTGGCCGTGACCACAAAATAGAAGTCGTCCGGTCGTTTGGCAATGACGCCGCGGGCGATGGTGTCTTTGCCGACGGCTGAGGGGCCGGAAATGAGGATAAGCACTGGATGATCTGGACAATCACTGTTGTTTTCGCTGGCCATGATAATGTGTTACTACTCCGCTGCGGATTGGCATCGACGCCGGATCGCCTGCTAAGACAAATTGCCTGCCGATGGGACAAATAAGTATAATGATTGTACCAAGATTCAAACATCATCGCAGGCGTCTTTTCCATCCTCTTAGAAGACGTCAAATTCAGGTAATCAGGTGCGTTATGCCCAATTACGATTATCGCTGCCGCGCCTGTGGTCAGGCGGCGGGGATCTTCATCGCCTATGCCGATTATGACGATGCGCGGCCCGCCTGCCCCCACTGCGGCAGCCAGGATCTACGGCGCCGCGTCTCGCGTGTTTCCGTAGCCAAATCGGCCGATTCGCGCCTGGACTCCATGATGGAGAATCCCTCGCTTGCCGGTCTGGATGAAGATGATCCCCAGGCACTCGGCCGTTTTATGCGCCAGATGAGCCAGGAGATGGGGGAAGAAATGGGGGATGAGTTTGAGGAAGTGGTGGATCGTCTGCAGAAGGGGGAGTCCCCCGAGGCCATTGAAGAAGCGATGCCCGACCTGGGCAGCGATCTCGGAGGGCCGCTGTCGTGACGGCGCTCAGCTACGACTTCTGCTTGATACGCTGCAGGGTAATGGCGCGCAGCTGGCGCTGAACGGCGGCCGGGCTTTGGCCGGCGTCGATGATCACCCAGCGATCGCGGTCGGCGGCCGCCAGTTGGTGATAGCCGCTGCGTATGCGCTGGTGAAAAGCGATCGCCTCCAAATCAAGACGGTTCATCTCCTCGTCTCCGGCGATGCGCCGCGAAAGCCCCTGCTCAACATCGATGTCCAGCAAGAAGGTTAGATCAGGCGCCAGGCCGCCGGTGGCGAATTCAGTCGTCACGAGAAGCGCATCCAGGTCCAGTCCGCGGCCGTAGCCCTGGTAAGCGAGGCTGCTGTCGGCGTAGCGATCACAAAGAACGATTTTATCCGCGGCCAGAGCCGGCAAGATCAGTTCGCGCACCAGCTGCGCCCGTGAAGCGGAATAGAGCAAGAACTCTGTGGATGCTTCCATCTCCGTATTGTCGACATCATGCAAACAATTACGAATCTGGTCGCCGATAGGGGTGCCGCCCGGCTCGCGCGTGAGCAGGACATCGTATCCCTCTTCCTCAAGGAACGCGGCCAGCATCGGCATCTGTGTCGATTTTCCGCTGCCTTCCGGCCCTTCCAGGGTGATGAACATGGCTACTGGTAGCGCCGCGTGTTGTAAATGCGCACGTGGCGGCGCGGCTCCTTGCCATAGCTGTGGGAGACGAGGTTTGCCTGGCGCGCCATCTGGTGTTGGTAGCGGCGTATTGCCGAATTGGCGGGCAGCAAGTCGATGCTGGGCGTACCGGCGGAGACCAGCTCAATCGCTTTCTCTGTCTCGGAGACGGCTTCCTCAAAAGGGTCCGTGGGCAGCACGTCAAGATCCATCACTTCCACTAGGAAACGCTCCATCTGGTTAATCGTGTTGGCGCGCAGTACATAGATGGGCCGCTGCAAGTTTTCGGCGTCACTGATCAGACGGCGGCGGCGGCGGTAATAGCTCTTCAAGGTAACCAGCACATCGGCATCATTCAAGGAATCCACCAACGTCACCTGCACGCCCAACCTCTGCGCCGCATCCTTCAAGCGATTGCGGGCCACGCCGTAGGCGTAGACCTTGATCCGTTTCGCCTGCGCCTCCCCGTTCTCCGGCATTTCCGCAGCATCGCCGCGGCCGTTCGACTTGCGGCTGTTGTAGCCGCGCGGCGGCCCGTTTTGGCCGCCATTGTTCTTTGAGGACGGGCGACCCTGCTGCGTATCGTTTGCCGGACCGCTGCGCAGCCCGCGACCACCCCGCCGGCCAGTGACGGCCGGCGAGGAGGTGACCAACGCCTGCCGGTCCAACTGCACGTGGCCATCTTCATCGCGATAGCGCAGTTCCAAGTCGAGTGCTTCACCGCGCAGCATGCGATCGACCGAATCGGTCACATCACGGTGCACCAATAGTTTTTCTCGCTCTTGAATCTCGATCAAGACGTCAAACGTGGGCGGGGCGCGCCGCTCGAGAACCGTCTTCTGCGTCCCGCGCCGGCGCGCTTCCTCATCGGAGAGGGTCACGCTCTCGATGCCGCCGACAAGGTCGGACAGCGTCGGGTTGAGCAGCAGGTTCTCCAAGGTATTGCCATGTGCCGTGCCAATCAACTGCACACCGCGCTCATTGATCGTGCGCGCGGCCGCGGCTTCCTGCTGGCGGCCGATTTCGTCGATAACGATCACCTCGGGATTGTGATTCTCCACCGCTTCGATCATCGTTTCATGCTGGTGGGACGGTTGCGGAACCTGCATGCGCCGCGCTCTACCCACGGCGGGATGCGGGATATCGCCGTCGCCGCCAATCTCGTTGCTGGTATCGACGATGACGATCCGTTTCTTCTCGGCCAGGATGCGCGCCATCTCGCGCAGCATCGTCGTCTTGCCCACGCCGGGACGGCCAAGCAGCAGGATGCTGTGTCCTTCGTCAACGATATCCTTGATGATGTCCACGGTGCCGTAGACGGCACGACCGACGCGGCAGGTCAGGCCGACAACTTGGCCGCGCCTGTTGCGAATTCCGGAGATACGGTGCAGCGTGCGCGCAATGCCGGCGCGATTGTCGTCATCAAAATCACCGATGCTGCTGATCACCAAGTCGATTTCCGGCTGGCTAATCTCCGCTTCACGGATGATGACTTCTCCGTCGACATAGCGCGCCGTCGGCGGCCGTCCCAAATCCATCACCACCTCGAGCAGTTCATCTTCTCGACCAATGCGATCCAGGTGTTCCCGAATGCTCTGGGGCAGCAGCCCCAGCAGCGTGTTCAAATCTTCTCTCGCTTTTATCTTACTCATTTAGTTCACAGTGACGGGCGTCCCCTTCCGCCTGTGGGCCTCAACCGCTTCCTGATCCGGCAGGTAGGGCGCCTGTTTATCATGGGTTTCCGTTCGATAATAGTTTGTATAAGGCGTCGACACCGGCATGCCGGCATTCTCTAAGCCAACTGCTAGTTTCGGCATCTCGCGCTTGCTGTGCTGCACCGTGTGCTTGACCAGCACCGCCTGGCTTGCCCACATGTGAAAGCCGGCAGCCTGCAGCACCGAAGGCAGCAAACCCTCGTAGCGGCGAACACAGAGATACGTAGGTTTGCCGCGGCGCGCGGCGGCAACGACCAGCGCGCCATTCAAGATCTCCCGCGCGTCACTTTCGGCGCCGGGATGAATAAAGAAGCGCATCCAGGTGGCCACGGTTCCCTCATGGATCAAGATAAACGCAGCCAACTCGTTCTCTTCATCACGCTGCACCCAGGTCTCGCCGGCGATCGGCGGCGTTGGTTCAACGAGCTGCACCAGGCGGGGCACTGTGTTGGCGTATAACAGCTGGATATCCCAATCATCCTTGGCGATACGCGGCCGCAGGCGATGCGTCGAATCTACCTCGCCGCTCACCTCCTCATCTTGGGCCAGCAGCCAGATATCCTGCCGTGTATAGACGGCAAAACCGGCGCGGCGCAAGATAGGCAGTTCGGGGCCGCTCTCATCCGCCTCGGCGACCAAACTGTGAATGCCATTCTGCCCCACCTCAGCGACAGCCTGATCCAATAAAGAGAGCCAGACATCGGCGTTCGCGGTGCCCTCTTCGGCCTCCACAGGGCCGTTCTCGGCGCGCGCGCTATCAAGTAGATCAGGGCTCAGAAACTGGATGTGCGCATGCTGGCGATCGGCCTCCAAAAGCAGCTGAATAAAGCCGGCGCGCTCTCTATCCTTGGACTTCCAGATGAGCGTCGGGTAGTCGCTGCGGGCGACCATGTTCAACAGCGCACCACGGAGTGGCTGCAGGTTGTCAGCTAATGCGGATTCAGTATGGAGAGAGACGCCTTGCTCACTCAGCCGCCTGACGAGAGCCAAATCGCGGAGTGTAAACGGCCGTACCATTGTCGTTAGTTTAGCAGTCGCTAGGCGGCATGGCAAGAAGCACCCGCACGATATAATGTAATGCTGATACAGCCTATAACTCTTACGATACGACCATTGGGCGCTCTCTATTCAATTGGGAGAAGCATGCTATAATGCGCCTGTGAATTGCTGCACAAGGGGTTTCTGCCCCACATTACAAAACCCAGTCGAGACCCTCTTCTCAGCAACAGCCCGGCGCAGTGACTACCAGATTCTACGCAGGCGAGTTCTTGTTTCCCCTGCGTCACCAACCCCGATCAATTCTATCAACTACGGAGGAGATTTATGGCATCGTTGACATTGACGATCCGCGAAGCTGTGCGCTACCGCGGCCGCAGTGGACAAATCAGCTGGATCGCGCATCGTTTGTCCGGTCTGGCAATCCTGTTCTTCGTGACCATTCACGTCTGGGACACGGCAAATGCGTTTTTTGCGCCTCATATTTACGCCTGGTCGCTGGCCCTTTTCAAGCAGCCTTTGTTCGCCCTGGGGGAGATAGGCATCATGGCCGCCGTGCTCTATCACGCGATGAACGGCCTCCGCGTAACCATCCTCGACTTCAAGCCTGAATGGTGGGTCTACCAGCAGCGCAGCGCGCTCATCGTTTGGGTGCTTTTCTTCGCTGTTTTTATCCCCATCTCGATCTTGATGTTCAGCGGCGTGCTGGGCCACTGCAGCGAGCTGGCCGCCGAAGGGTTGAGCTGCTGGACATTCCCCTCGCTGAGTGATTTTCCAGCAGGCATGTTTGACTAAAGGAGGAAGCGTGATGGCTGCCATAACTGAAAACCAAGAAATCACCCGTCGCTCGGTGAAAATCCAAAGCAATTTTGAACGCAATGCCTTCATGTTCATGCGCCTTTCGGGCATCTTTTTGCTCGTCCTGGCGGTGGGACACATGATGCTTCAGCACGTTCTAAACAGTTCAACCAACCTGACGATTCAATTTGTCGCCCAACAGTGGAACAGTTGGGGCTGGAAACTGTTCGATTTTCTGCTGCTGATCTTTGCCATTTCCCATGGTGTCAACGGGTTTCGCAACATTTTGGAGGATTATGTGCACAACAAGACGGCCGTGAAGTGGATCAATATCCTCTTGATGATCTTCGTCGTGGCCACGATTTTGTGGGCCGGATATGCAATCTGGCGTTTTGACTCAACTCCCTTTTCAATTTCAGCCTAGGAAGAAGATAGATGGCGGAAGTAATAACACATACCTTTGATGCCGTGATCGTGGGCGCTGGTGGGGCCGGTCTCATGGCCGCGCTCTACGCCGGTCAGAATGCCAAGGTCGCGGTTATCTCAAAACTGTACCCGACCCGTTCGCATACGGGCGCGGCCCAAGGCGGCATCGGTGCCGCATTGGGCAATATGGAAGAAGATCATTGGAGGTGGCACGCATACGACACGATGAAAGGGTCCGACTACCTGGCCGACGCAGACGCGATCCATCGTCTCTGCCAGGAAGCGGTGCCCACGGTCATTGAATTGGAGCATATGGGGCTGCCCTTCGACCGTTTTCCTGACGGCACCATTTCCCAGCGCCGCTTTGGCGGGCATACGAACAATGAGACGGGCAAACCCGTCATGCGCGCCTGTCACGCCGCTGACCGCACCGGGCACATGATCTTGCAGACGCTCTACCAACAGTGCATCAAGAACGACGTCAATTTTTTCGACGAGTATCACGTCGTGGACCTCATCCGTGTCGATGACACCATACGCGGCGTTGTTGCCCTGGAGATCGCCAGCGGCGATTTCCACATCTTCCACAGCAAGGCGGTCTTGTTTGCCACGGGCGGCTGGGGACGCTGTTGGGAGGTGACATCCAACGCCCACTCGCTGACCGGCGACGGCACCGCGATTTGTCTGCGCCGCGGCATTCCCCTGCAGGATATGGAGTTTTTCCAATTTCACCCGACGGGCATCTTCAAACTGGGTATTCTGATCACCGAAGGCGTGCGCGGCGAAGGCGGTGTCTTGATCAACAGCGAAGGAGAACGCTTCATGGAGCGTTACGCGCCGAATATCAAGGACCTGGCCAGCCGTGACGTGGTCAGCCGCGCCATCTATCTGGAAGTAGCCGGCGGACGCGGTATTAACGGGCAGAATTACGTCTACCTGGATATCACCCCAGAGACAGTCAACCATTACCTGGAGAAAGATGGCGAGCAAAGGCGCATCGATCGCGACTATATTGAGGCGAAGCTGCCCGATATCGCCGACTTCACACGCACCTACCTTGGCGTTGACCCGGTCAGCGACCCCATGCCCGTGCAGCCCACGGCCCATTACGGCATGGGCGGCATTCCTACTGATCTCGATGGCTGCGTCATTCTTGACGCACAGCGCACCGTCCTTCCCGGCCTCTACGCCGCCGGCGAAGCGGCCTGCGTTTCCGTGCACGGCGCAAACCGGCTGGGGACGAATTCGTTGACCGACCTCGTCGTCTACGGCAAGCTGGCCGGCAAACATATGGCCGCCTACTGCCAGGAAGCGGAACTGCTGCCGATTCCCGAAGGCGCGGCGGACAAAGTGATTACCCAGTTCGCAGCCTTGCGCGGCGGCGAGGGCGGCGTGAAGGCGCATGCCGTACGCAAAAGCATGCAGGATTCGATGACCAAGAATGTCAGCGTTTTCCGGACCGAGGAAACGATGTCCGCGGCGATTGAAGATTTGCGAAAACTGCGCGACGCGTACGCGGATGTGCAGATCGATGACAAGGGAAAACAGTTCAACACCGACCTGCTTGAGGCGTGGGAGCTGGGCTGCCTGCTGGAACTGGCGGAAGTCACGGCCGTTTCCGCCCTGGCCAGAAAGGAGAGCCGCGGCGCGCACGCCCGCGACGACTTCCCCGAACGAGACGATGAAGCGTGGCTCAAGCATACGCTCTGCTACCTGGAGGATGGCGACTACCGGCTGGACTACAAAGCGGTCGTTCTCAAAGATGAAGAGCTGGATATCGAGTATATTCCTAAACCACGGGTCTACTAAGAGGAAAGGTTCATGCAAGCAAAACTACGCATACGTCGCTTCAACCCGGAAAAAGATGAAAAGGGGTGGTGGGGCGACTACATCCTTGACAAGGTTAATGAGACAGACAGCGTCCTCGATCTTCTGCACCGTGTGAAATGGGAAGTTGACGGCTCCCTGACCCTGCGCCGCTCCTGCGCGCACGGTGTGTGCGGGTCGGACGCGATGCGCATCAACGGCGCCAATGCCCTGGCCTGCAAGGTGCTGGTGCAGCGTCTGGTCAACGGGGACGGCCCGGTCAAGATCCAGGTTGAGCCGATTCTGGGCATGACGGTGATCAAAGACCTGGTCGTGGACATGGACAACTTCTTCGCCCACTATCGCTCTGTGCTGCCTTATTTCATCAACGATACCGCCCCGCCCGAGGACGGCCGTGAACGGCGCCAGTCCCAGGCGGATCGTATGCGTTTTGATGACACAACCAAGTGCATCTTGTGCGCCGCCTGTACCAGCTCCTGCCCCAGCTTCTGGGCCAACGAGGCGTACATCGGGCCGGCGGCGATCGTCCAGGCACATCGTTTCATCTTTGACAGCCGCGATCTCGGCGCGGCGGAGCGCCTGAAAGTGGTTGGTGATTCCTTCGGTGTCTGGCGCTGCCGCACCGTCTTCAACTGCACCAGCGCCTGCCCGCGCGAAATTGAGGTTACGAAAGCGATCGCCGAAGTCAAAGGGGTCCTGGCCACGGGCCGGATCTAGCGTGAGGCAGCGCTAATTGGTGCGGCGGCCCCCGGCACGGAGGCCGCCGTCTTTTGTTTGGGCGCCCCTAAACCAAGCCCAGCTCAGCTTCCACAGCCCGCTTGATGACGCCGGAAGCGACCAGTTCGCGTACCGCTTCGATCTGCGGCGCCAGGGGGCTGTCTTCAGTTTGGAAGGGGACATGCTCGCGGATGAGACGGTAGGCGACGCGCGTGCCCAGCCCCAAGGCCCGCGGCGAGCGCCCCAGCTCACGCAGGCGAAAGTCGAGCCCCTGGACAGCACAAAGCAGCTCGATGGCCACGATCGTTTCCGCATGGCGCAGGATCTGGGCGAATTGACGCACGGCCGCCGGCCCCATGCTGACATGATCCTCCGTGTCGGCGCTGCTGGGGATCGTGTCCGCGCTGGCCGGGTGCGCCAGAACCTTGTTCTCTGAGGCGAGGGCGGCGGCCGTATATTGGGCGATCATGAAACCGCTTTCCAAACCGCCGCGCTCGGTGAGAAACATGGGCAGCACGCCGCCATTGCTGTCCGCGTTGACCAGGCGCGCCACGCGCCGTTCGCTCATATTGCCCAACTCCGTCATCGCCAGGGCGGCATAATCCATGGCGATGGCGATCGGCTCTCCATGAAAATTACCGGCGGAAATGACGTCAATATCCTCACCCGCCTCATCAACAAAGATGATCGGGTTGTCATTCACGGAATTGAGCTCGATATTGATCACCCACCGGGCATAGGCGATGGCGTCACGCACAGCGCCATGCACCTGGGGCACGCAGCGCAGCGTGTAGGGATCCTGCACATTGAGCGAGCCCTGGCCGCGCAGGAGCCGGCTTTCGTGCAGCACGCTGCGCAAGAAACGGGCGCAGTCAATCTGGCGCGGGTGCGGCCGCAGTTGGTGCACGCGATCATCATAGGCGCGATCGGTGCCGTTGAGCGCCTCCAGGGTCAGCGCCGCACCGATGTCGGCGGTCAGGGTGAGATTGATCGCGCGGCGTACGTTCAGAGCGCCCAGAGCGACCATCTGCGTCGTGCCGTTGAGCAGGGCCAACCCTTCCTTGGCGCCCAGCGTCAAAGGGCGCAAGTTGGCGCGGCGCAGAGCCTCGGCTCCGGGAAGCAGCTGCCCTGCATAGGAAGCCTCCCCTTCGCCAATGAGCACGAGGGCCATGTGCGCCAGGGGCGCCAGATCGCCGCTGGCGCCCAGAGAGCCCTGGGAGGGGATGCGCGGCAGCACGCCGGCGTTGATCATGTCCAGCAGCAGCTGCACCACCTGTGGCCGCACGCCGGAATGGCCGAGGCAGAGGGTGTTGGCGCGAATGAGCAGCATGGCGCGCACGACCGGCGCCTCCAGCTCCGGGCCCACGCCGGCGGCGTGGCTGCGCACAAGGTTGAGCTGTAAGCGGCGCACCTCGTCCGCAGAGATGATCTTGTCTTTGAAGCGGCCGAATCCCGTCGTGATGCCATAGGCGACCCGCCCTTCAGCCACGATGCGCTCCACGGCGGCACGCGAGCGTTCTAAGAGGGGGATGCAGTGGGGATCAAGCGTTACGGAACGGCCGCGCGCCACGGCGACGAGACCGTCTACGTCCAGGGAATGTCCAGATACGATTAATGGGTCCATGCGCCAATTATAGCCTGTATTGCCGCCGCTCAATGAGTAACCGCCGGATATGTGCCAACTTGACGTAATGTTGTATAATGGTCGCAGATCATTGGTAGTACAGAACATCGGCATATCAGACCTGCAAAATCATGAGGGAAATCATGAGCAGTTATCGCATCCTCTCTATCGACGCCGGCGGCATTCGCAGTCTCTACACGGCCGTCTTGCTAAACCGCATCGCCCAACGCGTGCCCGAGCTGTTCGACGAAACGCATTTCTTCGCCGGGACCTCCACCGGGTCGATTCTCTCCATGGGACTCGCGTTCGGCATTCCCCCGGCGGAACTCGTGGAGATCATGCGCGCTTATGGCCAGGTTGTTCTGAGGGAGAACCTGGTCAGCAATCTCGGGCAGGTTGTCAACGCCAAATATGACATTCTCAACCTGCGCAAGCTCCTGACGCCCTATTTTGGCGCCTCTATCCTCCTCGATTTAAGCAAACGCAAGGGAAAGAATGTGCTCGTGCCCGCCTTTGACCTGGACGGCAAGATCGACGACATACGCACCTGGAAACCGAAGATATTCCACAACTTCCCGGGGCCGGAAGGGGATGACGGGGAAATGGTCGTCGACGTGATCGTGCGCTCCAGCGCTATGCCCATCACGTTCGCTTCCTTCCAAGGGTATATCGACGGCAGCGTCGTTGCCAACAACCCCAGCATGCTGGCCCTGACGCAGGCGATTGACACGCAAACCGGCAGACAGAATCTGCCCGATATCCGGATCTTGTCGCTCAGCTCAGGCTATTTTCCACGCTATATCGGGGGCACGGAGCATGATTGGGGCATCGGGCGCTGGTCCTTTGTTCTCGCCCCGCTCATGGCAGACAGCCAGATGGGCGTCAGCGACTACCAGTGCCGGCGCCTGTTGGGCAGTTCACGCTACCACAGATTGGGGCCGCTTCTGCCGCAGCCGGTGAACATCGACGAGGCGGACAAAATGGATGACCTGATTGATTATGCCGAGGCGGTGGACATCGGCCCTACCGTGGCCTGGATCCAGAAGCGATACCTGACCTGATTGGCTGAATCGCCCTAACCGATCTACAATTCCGCCATGTCGGAATGGGATGATATTGTTGGGCATGATTGGGCGGTGCAGCTGCTGTCGGGCGCGATCAAGAACGGCCGTATCGGACATGCCTACCTCTTCACCGGTCCCGGCCAAATTGGCAAGACGACCCTCGCCCGTACCTTTGCCCAGGCGCTCAACTGCGAAGGCGCGATCCGTGATCGACCCTGCGGCGCCTGCCGCGCCTGCCGGTTGATCGCCGAAGACCGCCACCCGGATGTTCACCTGCTGCTGCCGGAGATGAGCGGGCGCGGAAAGGCGGTGATCAAGGTCGATCAGATAAGAGAGTTACAGCGCCAGCTGCAGCTTTCCACGCTCGAAGGTCGCTACCGCGTGGCCATCCTCAGCCAATTTGATGCCGCCAACCACAATGCCGCCAACGCCTTTCTAAAGACTTTAGAGGAACCGCCGCCCAGCGTCGTGCTGCTGTTGACGGCCGCCGACGCCGATTCCCTGCTGCCGACAATCTCATCCCGCTGCCGCACGATTAGCCTGCGACCGCTGGATGCGCAGGCGATTGAACAGGATTTGATGGCCCGCTGGGGCGTGCCCGCCGATGAGGCGCTGCTGCTCTCCCATCTGGCCGACGGCCGTCCCGGCTGGGCGGTACAGGCCAGCAAAGAAGAAAAGATCCTGCAGGCACGGGAGCAGGAGTTGAATCAGCTGCACGAGGCGCTGGAAAGCAGGCGCGTGCGCCGCTTCAAATTGGCCGAAAAACTGAGCGGCAAACCGGACCTACTGCCCGACCTGCTGCGCACCTGGCTGAGCTGGTGGCGCGATCTCGCCCTGGTCGCTTATGGCCAGGGGACGGCGAACCCGTCGGTGCCCATCTCCAATATCGACCAGCAGCGCCTGCTTGAGCGGCGCGCCACCTCCTGGTCGCCGGAGACGATTGTCAAGAATCTGGCGGCCACGGGCGCTGCGCTGCACTATTTAGGGCAGAACGCCAACACACGCCTCGTCTTAGAGAATCTGCTGCTGGGGTATCCAATCCCTGAGGTGTAGGAAGATCGCTTGGTCAAGAGCAGGTCACCATGAACAAGGAACGGGCAGTCACAATTGGGCATCTTCACGGATTGAGTCTACGGGCCACGCCGGCGGCCCTGGCCTCCGCCCTCTTCATGGCGGCGGGCCTCTTTCTCTTCCTCTACAAGATCCTCAGATGGCGGCCGTGGGCGGCGCTCAGCGGCGGCATCCTGGCCACGATCAGCCATTTCTTATCTGATCTTTGGCACCATGCAGGGCACGCGCGCGCCGCGCAGATGACGGGGTTTCCCATGGAAGGGGTAACATTTTTCGGGCCGATAGGCAGGTCAGCGTATCCGCGCAATGAAGGGCTGCTGCCGGCGGAAACGCATATTCAGCGGGCGTTGGGCGGGCCCATTTTCAGCCTGCTTCTGGCCCTGGTCACGGGCGTGATGGCCCTGCTCCTGCGCCCCCTGGGCGGGCTGCCGCTCTTCCTCGCCGCTTTCAACTTTCTCGATAATCTCCTCGTGCTCACCGTGGGCGCCCTGCTCCCTCTCGGTTTTACGGACGGCAGCACGATTCTGACCTGGTGGAGCCAACTGCAAGGGTACCGCCGGGTCTCCATTTAAACGATAAAGGCCAGATAAACTATGTGCGCAGAACAACTTGATCCCCAACTGCTGCTGGAGTTCGCCCTGGAAGCTTCCTGGAAAGCGGGCCGGGCAACTTTGAGCCATTTCCAAACGGGCGTCGCCGCGGAACGGAAGTCTGACAACACGCCGGTCACCGCCGCCGATCGCCAGGCGGAGCAGATCTACCGCGAGTTGATCACCACCTATTGGCCCGACCACGGCATCATCGGCGAAGAGTTCGGCCACACGAACAGCAGCGCCCGCTATACCTGGATCATCGACCCTATCGACGGCACGAAATCTTTTGTCAGCGGCGTGCCCCTCTATGCCTCCCTGCTGGCCGTGACCGACGGGCCGCAGGCGCTGGTCGGCGTCTCCAGTTTCCCCGCCTTGGGGGAAACGATCTACGCCACGCGCGGCGGGGGCTGTTATTGGAACGGCCGCCGCGCCCACGTCTCCCAGAAGAAGGACCTGGCCGACGCCGTCCTCTTAACTTCGGAACTGAAGTACTTTCAAGTGGCCAACCGTTCTGAGGCGTGGCAGCGCCTAATCGACAGCACCTATGTGCAGCGCACCTGGGGAGACGCCTACGGCTACTTCCTCGTGGCCACCGGCCGCGCGGAGATCATGCTCGATCCGGCGATGTATGTCTGGGACTGTGCGCCGTTCCAGGTCATCATGGAGGAGGCGGGCGGCACGTTCACGGATTGGAAAGGGACGGCAACGATCCATGGCTATGAAAGCGTGGCCACGAACGGCCTCCTTTTCGAGCCGGTGATGGAGATCATCGGTGAACGATAAGCGTTTCCCGGGCAGCCGCGGGCAGGTGCTATAGCCGCCGTGCCAGCGATGATCGCCATTCTTGAGACCAATCCCTTACTCCTTCTCTTTCTCGTGGTGGCCATCGGCTACTGGATCGGGCGTATTCAACTCTGGGGCAGCAGCATCGGCGTCGCCGCCGTGCTCTTCGTGGGCCTCGCCTTCGGCGCGCTGGACGCCGATCTAACCATTCCCGTCATCGTCCTGGAGCTGGGGCTTGTGCTTTTTGTTTACACACTCGGCCTGGCCAATGGGTCCGGGTTCTTCAGCAGGTTCCAGCGCGACGGGCTGCGCGACCTGCTCTTTATCACGGGGATCATGATCCTGCCCGCCCTGTTCATGGTCGCAGTTCATTTGGCGTTTAACCTGACGCCGGCAACGACCACGGGCATCTTCGCCGGCATGAGCAATAACACGCCCGCCCTGGCCAGCGTGCTCGATCTAATCAATAACAACGCGCTCAACCCGGACGCGGCGGCGGCCGAGGCCGTCGTCGGCTTCTCCGTCGCCTATCCGCTGGGCGTGCTGGCGCGCATCCTCGTGCTGGCGATCATGCTCCCCCTTTGGCGCGTTGATTTTGACGCGGAGGCGCACCAGCTGCGCAAGCAGTATCCTATCGCCCAGGACCTGCAGTACCGCACCATTGAGGTGCTCAATGAAGAAGGCACGCAGGAAACGCTGGGGGCGATGCAGGAAGCACAAGCGTGGGACGTGCTCTTCGGCCGTCGCTACCGGGGGGACACGATTTCGCTGATCGGCGGCGAAACGCGCTTCCAGGTGGGCGACGATCTGGTCATCGCCGGAACGGAAGAGGATATGGACGCGGTGGAGACCTTTTTCGGCCGGCGGGCCGCCGAAGATCTGCTGCACGAACGCGCCGTCTATGCCAGCCGTAGGCTGTTCGTTTCCAATGAAACGATCGCCGGCAGAAAGCTGTCTTCGCTCAATCTGCGGGAGGAGTATGGGGCGATCGTTTCTCACGTGCGCCGCGGCGATATTGAGCTCCTGGCCGGTGGGGAAACAATCCTGGAATGGGGCGACCGCATACGCGTGCTGGCCCCACGCACAGAAATTCCCGCCCTGGTAGCCCTTTTTGGCGACTCCTACGCCCGTCTCAGTCACGTCAATCTGCTGACGCTGGGTCTGGGCATCGCCATCGGCCTGCTGATCGGAATGATTCCCATCCCCCTACCGGGCGGCATCACGTTTCAACTGGGCATCGCCGGCGGTCCCTTGCTGGTGGCCCTGGTGCTCGGCGCGCTGCGGCGCACCGGCCCGATCCTGTGGACGATGCCCTTCAGCGCCAATTTAACGCTGCGCCAGTTTGGCCTCATCCTGCTGCTGGCCGCAATCGGCGTGCGCTCAGGAAGCGCCTTTCTACAAGCATTCTCCGGCGGTTCCGGCTGGCTCATTTTGGGGATCAGCTTCCTCGTCATTGTGGTGACCACGGTCATCGCCCTGTTCGCGGGCTATAAACTGCTGCACATCCCCTACAGCCTGCTCACCGGCATGATATCACCGCAGCCGGCCGTCTTGGATTACGCGCAAGATCAGGCAAACAACCCGCTGCCCGGGTTCGCCTACGCGCTGATGTTTCCCCTGGCGATTATCATCAACGTCATCCTCGCCCAGCTTTTGCTGATCTTCCTGCAGAGTCTGGCATCGTAGGAGACCGGTTCTTCACGCCAAGCGTTTGCCGGGACCGATCCATCCGCGAGCCGGGCTTCGCTTGTCGTGGCATCCCTATCGTCGGGCGTTGGTTCCTTAGTCGTCGTTTGTGAGCAGGCCCGGTCGAGGCATAATAGGGGTTTCTGAGCGTCAGGCAGCGAAAAATGCGTGAAGACCAACGATGATGAGCGACTTTGCAGAGACAGCGCACCAGGGCGGCCCCCTGCGCGCCTATCTACGCGCCAACTGGCGCGCGGACCTGGGCGCCCTGGCCTTCTTGCTGGCGGCAGTGCTGATCTTCTTCGCCCCGGTCGTCTTGGGGCAGGCCTGGATCCCGCGCGGTGGCGGCGATTCCGTCTCCTTTCTCTACCCCATGTACCGCTTCGCCGCGCAGAGTTTCCAGGCGGGCACCATCCCCCTCTGGAACCCTTACCAGTATGCGGGATCCAACTTCATCGCCGACAACCAGACCGGCATTTTCTATCCCCCTAACCTGCTGCTTTTTCTGCTCAACCCTGATTTCTCTTACAAAGCGCTACAGTGGCTTATTATGGGCCATGTCTTCTTCGCCGGCACGGCGATGTATTTCTGTATGCGCCTGCTGCGCCGCGCCCAGCCGCTGCCGCGTCCGGCGGCGCTCATGGCCGCCCTGGCCTACATGTTTTCCGGCGTCTTCATCGCCCATATCGGCAATCTCAATCTCATCGCCGTGGCCGCCTGGCTGCCCCTCGCCTTCCTCATACTGCACCACGCCGTTCGCGCCGGAGGCGGCCAGCAAGGGGTCTTTTACGCGATCCTGGGCGGCCTCTTTTTGGGCGTCGCCACCCTGGCCGGGCACGGCCAGCTGACTTTCTTGCTGGCCGCTTACCTGGGAACCTACGCGCTCTATGTCGCCGTCACAGAGAGAGGGCTGTGGCCCCTGGCCGCCCTGCTCATCCTCGGGGTGACGGCCGCCGGCCTGGCGGCGATCAATCTTCTGCCCTCGTTGGAGGCGGTGCAGTACTCTGTACGCGCGGAGTTTGACCCATCGCGGGCGACCGGTTACGCCCTGCCCTGGCGCGGGCTGCTGGGCCTCTTCGCACCTGACTTTTTCGGCCGCGGCCAGGTGCGTTTCTGGGGCGATTGGCCGCGCGTCGAGTACGGCTACGCCGGTGTGCTCACCCTCTTCCTGGCAGGTGTGGCCCTGGTCAGCGACCGCTCGCGCCTGACGCGCTTCTTCGCCCTCTCCGCCCTCCTTTTTGGGCTGCTCGCCTTGGGTGACAACACACCTCTTTTCCCACTCCTTGTGCGCCTCGTGCCCACCTTCCCCTTCCAGGTCCCGGCCCGATTCGTGCTCCTGCTCGACTTTTCGCTGGCCGGTCTGGCCGCTCTGGGAGCGGCGCAGCTAATTGAGAAACCCCGTGCGCTGCGCGCCTACCTGAGCGGCGCGGCACTCTTCACGGCCGTCCTTCTGGCCCTGCTCCTGTGGCAGTACAACGCGGCGATCGCGCGCGTCCCCCAGCACCAACAGCAGATGCTGCTGGCCACGGGCCTTTTCCTCCTTTTCGCCGCCGGCAGCTGGTTTCTGATCTGGGCGCGCAGCCGCAAACGGATCAGCGCCGCCACGTTCGGCCTGCTGGCCGTTCTCCTGCTGGCCGCCGATCTGATCGGGCTCGGCTGGTACGTGGAGATTGACGCCAACGATCCTACCGGCGGCTTCGCTGAGGGCAGCCCCGCCCTGCGCTACCTGCAGGAAAACAGCGGCCTGCAGCGCATTGAGATTCAGACCTCGGCCTGGCAGCCCAATCTACCGCAGTTGGAAGGGCTCTACAGCATAGACGGCGTCTACAACCCCCTGGAACTTGCCAATTATGCCGTCTATATTGGCTCCGTCGGCTATCGGGGTTCGACGATGTATAACCTGCTGGGCACCAAGTACATCGTCGCCGGCAAAGGGGAACCGCCGGGGGACACGGCCGTCATTGTGCCCATTTTTGACGAGGACCCGGACGTCACCCTCTATCTCAATACGCTGGCCCTGCCGCGGGCCATGGTCCTGCACAACGCGGTCGTCGTCGACGATCACGACGCCGCCTTTGTGGCCGTGCATGAGGACTCCTTCGATCCGCAGCAGGTGGTCATACTGGAAGAAGGGGCGCCTCTTGAGCAGGAAGCGGGCCAGTCGCGGATCACGGTCATTCGCTACGACCCCAATTCTCTCGCCTTCGAGGTGACCACCGACCGCCCCGCCTACTTCCTGCTCAGCGACATTTACCATCCGCAGTGGCGGGCAGCGGTCAACGGCCAGGAAACGCCCATTCTGGTGGCCGACTATGCCCTGCGCGCCGTCCCCCTGCCCGCGGGCACGCACCTGGTGGAGATGCGGTTCCAGCCCCCTGCCTGGACCTGGGGCGTGGCCGTCACGCTGAGCACGCTTCTTCTGCTGGCCCTCTTCTTTTTTTGGAGCCGGCGCACTATTAGCGTCCGGCGACAGGGATAGCCTGGCCCTCCCGGTGTGGCTACAATAGCGGAGTTAACCCTGGTTACCGAGCACGAGCGAGAAGTGAGAGACGGTATGCGGTACGGTCGCCTAATCCTACTATTCAGCGTGATCCTGGCCACTCTGGCGGTCAGCGCCTGCGGCGGGGGTGAAGCCCCCTATGTGGAAACATTCGACGACGCCGGCAGCTGGCGCACGGGCAGCGACACCTATACCGAAGGCGAGGTGCAAGAAGGCGTTTATGACTTCTATGTCATCAACGACGACGTCAGCCGCTGGTCCGCGGCGGGCAAGAATTTCAGCGACGGCGTCTACGAAGTCGAGGCAACGCAGGTGGAAGGTCCGCTGGACAATGGGTTCGGCATGCTCTTCCGGGCAGACACGGAGAAGGGTGATTTTTATCTCTTCAAGGTGAGCGGCGACGGCTATGTCTGGATCGGCCGTTATACGGGCGAGGTCGAAGACCAGGCGATCATCGGCAGCCATTGGGTCGAGTCGCCGGCCGTGAACCGCGGCTTGGGCCAGACGAACAAGCTGCGCGTCGCCGCCGAAAGCGGCAACTTAATCTTCTTCGTCAATGATAAAGAAGTCGGCCGTGTGACCGACAACAGCTTTGCGGAAGGGGATGTCGGTCTTTTTGCCCAATCGTTGGGCGTCGGCGGCGTCCGCGTGCTCTTCGATAATCTCTCCGTCACCCCCCTGCAGAAGTGAGCCGCTATTGCGAAGCGCGACCGCGCGGCACGGCCGTGCCATTGGCTTCAAAGCGGCTTGTGCTAAGATAGAAGCAGATCCCAACACACTGAATCTTGCACGCGGAGGTGTTTATCCGGCGCATGAGCGGCCGCTTTCGAGGCAGGCCCGCCCCACGGGACGATGACGCAGCAGTGAACAGGTGCTTCATTTCCATAGCCGGCGCAAGGTGCAAAGCGCATGCTTCGCCCTCCTTCTTGTCGCCAAGAAACCCCGGCCTGTGGGCGGTCCCGCGCAGGGCGGTGGGCTTTCCCCTTCTTCGCGGACCCATTTATGGAAAATGAAATGCGCGATCTGAAAAAACAGTCAGCAAGCCGTCAAAAAAGGAAAGACACAAACCAGCCGACGCTCGTCTTGAGCAAAGAAGTGCTGCTGCGCGATTACAGCATCGCCGTGCAGAGCCGCGTGGCCAGCGAAATCGGCCGGCGCGAGGTGCTCAGCGGCAAAGCAAAATTCGGCATTTTTGGCGACGGCAAAGAAGTGGCCCAGATCGCCATGGCCAAGGCGTTTCGCCGCGGCGACTTTCGATCCGGCTACTACCGTGACCAAACCTTCATGTTTGCGCTGGGACTCTCCAACATTCAGCAGTTCTTCGCCCAACTCTATGCACACACCGACGTATCCGCCGATCCCCATTCAGCGGGCCGGCAGATGAACGCGCACTTCGCCTCGCGTTGGCTGGACAGCGACGGCGGCTGGCGCAGGCAGACGGAGCTCCACAACAGCGCCGCGGATTTATCGCCGACGGCGGCACAAATGCCGCGCCTCGTCGGCCTCAGCTATGCCTCCCGCCTCTATCGCCGGCTGGCCGAACTGCAGGAGATGGACGGCTTTTCACGCCGGGGCAATGAGGTCGCCTTCGGCACCATCGGCAATGCCGCCTGCGCCGAAGGGCTGTTCTGGGAAAGCGTGAACGCCATCGGCGTCTTGGGCGCCCCGGCTGTTATTTCTATCTGGGACGACGGCTATGGCATCTCCGTTACCAACGAGCAGCAGATCACCAAACAAGATTTGTCGACGCTGCTGGCCGGCTTCCAACGCGAAGCCGGTTCTGGAGAAGGGTTCGATATCTACACCGTTAAGGGCTGGGACTATGTGGCCCTTATCGAGGCCTATGCGAAGGCTGCGGAGAAGGCGCGGCGCGAGCACGTTCCGGCCATCCTTCACATCACGGAGATGACCCAACCGCAGGGGCATTCGACCTCCGGCAGCCACGAGCGGTACAAGCCGCCGTCACGCCTCGACTGGGAAGAGGAGTTTGACTGCATCCGCAAGTTCCGCGAATGGATCATCGTCCAGGGCATTATCAAGTCCGGGGAACTGGACCAGATCGAGCGCAACGCGCGCAAGCTGGTGGAGAACATTCGCCTCAAATCCTGGAAGGCGTTTTCGATGCCTATCTTCCGCGAGCGGCAGGAATTGGCCGATCTTCTGGGGCAAATGGCGATCGAAGCCGCGAATCCGCCGGCGCTGCATGCGCTGCGTGAGGATCTAATGCGCAAACAGATGCCTTTCCGCAAAGATATCCTGGCCACGGCACAGCGCGCGTTGATCGTGAGCGCGGCTACCCCCTCTCCCCTTCGCCAGCGCCTGCTGCGCTGGAAACAGCGGCTGCAAAATGAGAACCGGGGGCGTTTGGCCACGCATCTCTACAGCAGCGGCGCATCGTCCGCGCTCACTGTCAGCGCAGTCGAACCCCGCTATTCAGAGAGCTCTCCCCTGCTCGCCGGGCACCAAATATTGAATGCCGCTTTCGAGGCAATGCTGGCGCGCGATGCGCGCGTCGTTGCCTTTGGCGAAGATGTTGGGTTGTTGGGGGGCGTGAACCAGACGTGGGCCGGCCTGCAAGAGAAGTTCGGCCCCCTACGCGTCAGCGATACCGGCATTCGCGAAGCGACCATTTTAGGCCAGGCGATCGGCCTGGCGATGCGTGGGCTGCGACCCATCGCCGAGATCCAATACTTGGACTATGTGCTCTATGTGCTGCAGCTGATGTCTGACGATCTGGCCACCCTACACTGGCGCACGGCCGGCGGCCAAAAAGCGCCGGTGATCATCAGCACGCGCGGGCACCGTCTGGAAGGAATCTGGCACGCCGGGTCGCCCATGGCGGGCATCCTTAATCTTGTGCGCGGCATGCACCTGATCGTGCCCCGCGACATGGTGCGCGCCGCCGCTGCCTACAACACGCTCCTGCTGGGGGATGAACCGGGCCTGGTCGTCGAAGTGCTCAACGGCTACCGCTTGAAAGAGCGGCTGCCGCACAACATCGCCGAGATAACGCTCCCCCTGGGCGTGCCCGATATTCTGCGAGAAGGGGAAGATGTGACCATCGTAACCTACGGCGCCACCTGCCGCGTGGCCCTGGAAGCCGCGGATCTGCTGGCGCAGGCAGATATCGCCTGCGAGGTAATCGACGTGCAAACATTGCTGCCCTTTGATCGCCACGGCCGTATTCTCGATTCCTTGCAGAAAACAAGCCGCATTCTGTTCGTCGACGAGGATGTGCCCGGCGGGGCGACCGCCTATATGCTGCAGCAAGTGCTGGAAAAGCAGGGAGGCTATCAGTGGCTTGATTCGCCGCCGCGCACCCTTAGCGCCGCGGAACACCGTCCCGCCTACGGCACAGACGGCGGTTACTTTTCCAAACCACAGGCGGAGGACATCTTTGAAGTTGTCTATGCGCTCATGCATGAGGCCGATCCCCGCCGCTGCCCGGCCGTTTACGGACCGCCGGCAGAGGACAGCCAGGAGGAGAACAGCCATGTCCTTTGAGATCATCCTGCCGGAAATGGGGGAAGGCGTCATCGAGGGGGCGCTGACGCGCTGGCTCGTCCGTGCGGGGGAGGCAGTTGAAGCGTATGCTCCGGTCGCCGAAGTAGAAACGGATAAGGTGACCACGGAGCTGTTCAGCGAGGTTGCGGGCACAGTGCTCACGCTGCACGTTCAGGAAGGCGAGATCGTGCCCGTGGGCACGGTCGTGGCCACGATCAGGCCGCAGGGAGAAGCGCACGATGCGCGGCCGCTCCCCGCTGAGCGGGCGCCGCTGAACGGCCGCCCACCCGCCGTCTACGGCGGACGGATCAGCCCCGTTGTCGGCCGTATCGCCGCCGAGCACAGCGTTGATCTCAACCTGGTCACGGGCACAGGCAAAGAGGGCCGGATCACCAAACGGGATATCCTGGCCTACGTGGAGAGGGCGGACAGTCCGCCCGGGGAAACGACGCCCCTCAAGGAAGCGATCACGCTCCCGGCCGGAGAGCGGGAAGCGCAAGTGGCAGCAGCGTGGTCAAGCGCATCGTCCGGCGGCGATCAACTGCAGCCGTTGAGCGGCATGCGCCGCGCCATTGCCGAACATATGCTGCTCAGTAAGCAGACATCCCCTCACGTGACCACCGTCTTCGAATTTGACTTCGCCGCCGTCAGCGCCCATCGCCGCCTACACAAAGAACGCTTCCTCCGCGACGGCGCGCGGCTCACCTTCACCGCCTATGTCGTCGCCGCCGTGGCACGTGCGCTCAAGGAGCACCCGCTGGCCAACAGCGTGTGGACGGAGGAAGGAATCTTGCTCAAAAAGGGGATCCATATCGGCATGGCCACGGCCGTGGCCGGCGGCTTGATCGTGCCCGTGATCAAGGATGCGGATGGCCTCAATCTGCTGGGCCTGGCGCGCACGATCAACGATCTCGCGGAAAGGGCACGCGGCAAACAGCTGCGGCCGGAGGAGGTTCAGGGGGGCACCTTCTCGATCACCAATCACGGCACATCGGGGAGCTTGCTGGCCACGCCGATCATTAACCAGCCGCAGGCCGGCATTCTGGGCATCGGCAAAATCGAGAAGCGGGTGACGGTGATCGGCGACGCCATCGCTATCAGGCCCATGGCTTACGCCAGTTTCACGTTTGATCACCGCATTCTTGACGGGGCGACGGCCGATGCTTTTGCCGGCCACGTCAAGAGCGTGATTGAGGCATGGCGCTAATCTTCCCCGCCGTTTAGATCAAGCGCCGCTTATTCTTCCTCAGAGTAATCCTCGTCCTCGATTTCCAGCGGCTCGAGCAAACTCGCTTCGATTACATCCTGCACATTATCAACGAGGATGATCTCCAGGTCCTGGCGCAATTTCTTGGGGATGCGCTCGATATTCGACTCATTCTTACGGGGCAGGATAAATGTCTTGATGCCCGCCCGGCGCGCGGCCAGCGCTTTCTCGCGCACGCCGCCAACGGGCAGAATTCGTCCACGCAGCGTGATCTCGCCCGTCATGCTCACGTCGCGGCGCACGGGCCTGTTTGTGAAAGCGGAGACAAGCGCGACAGCCAGGGTCACGCCCGCCGAGGGGCCATCCTTGGGCACGGCGCCTTCCGGCAGGTGAATGTGGACATCCATGTTTTCGAAGACCTGCGGATCGATCCCTAAGGCATCGGCGCGGCTGCGTGTATAGGTCAGCGCCGCCTGCGCGCTCTCCTGCATCACCTCGCCCAGCTGTCCGGTGAGCATCAGATTGCCCTTGCCGGGCATGAGATTGACTTCAACAATCATGATCTCGCCGCCGGCGGACGTCCAGGCCGCGCCGTTGACGATGCCCACCTCGTCCTGTCTCAGGAATTCCTTCATAGTCAAAGTAGGGCGGTCCGAGAAGCTCACGCACCTTCTTCGCCGTCACGCGCCGTGGATACCGTTTCCCTTCAGCGAGCTGCCGGGTCACCTTGCGGCAGACAGAGGCGATTTCCCGTTCCAGGTTGCGCACGCCCGCCTCTCTGGTGTAGAGACGAATGATGCACTTCAAGGCATCCTCTTCAAAACGCACGCCCTTGTCATCCAAACCATGGGCGGCCAGCTGGCGCGGCACCAGGAATTGGTGGCAGATCTCCATCTTTTCTTCTTCCATATAGGTAGAAAACTCGATCAGCTCCATGCGATCGAGCAGCGCCTCCGGAATGGTGTCCAGATAGTTCGCCGTGGTGACAAAAAGCACCTGCGAGAGATCGTAGTCCAGCTCCAAATAATGATCGGCAAAGGTATTATTCTGTTCGGGGTCCAGAACCTCGAGCAGGGCCGCCGCCGGATCGCCGCGAAAATCGAGGCCCAACTTATCGATCTCATCGAGCATGAACAAGGGATTGACCGTGCCCACGCGGCGCATCGCCTGAATAATGCGTCCAGGGAGCGCGCCAATATAGGTGCGCCGGTGTCCGCGAATTTCCGCTTCATCACGCACGCCGCCGAGGCTCATGCGCACGAACTCGCGGCCCAGACTGCGCGCAATTGAGCGGCCCAAGGAGGTCTTGCCTGTTCCGGGTGGACCGACAAAACAGAGGATTGAGCCGCGGTTGTTGTCCGGGGCTATCTGGCGTACGGCGATATGTTCTAGAACACGGTCTTTGACCTTTTCCAGACCATAATGATCCGCATCCAACACCTCTGCGGCGTGCTTCACATCGAGGTTGTCCTCAGAGCGTTCTTTCCAGGGCAGTTCTACCAGCCAATCGATGTAGGTGCGGATGATGCCTACTTCCGGCGACATGGGCGGCATGGCCATCAACCGTTTCAATTCGCGATCGACGCGCACCCTGACGTCGTCCGGCAGATCCTTCTGTTCGATAAACTCGCGCAGCTCGCTAATCTCCTGGGCAAAGACATCCAGTTCCCCTAGTTCACCCTGGATGACCCGCATCTGCTCACGCAGAAAGTATTCGCGCTGCGAACGATCCACTTCTTGCTGGACCTGCGAATGGATCTCGTCCTCAAGCTCCAACACACTTAGCTCTTTGGCCAGGGCCAGGCTTAGCTTCTGCAGCCGTTCTGTCGCGTCCAGCGTCTCCAGAATATCCTGACGCGTTTCCAGGGGAACCATCAGTGTGGAGGCGACGAAGTCGGCCAGCCAGCCCGGTTCGTTGATGTTCAGCGCATAGGTGAAAGCATCTTCAGGGATATTGCGATTGAGGGTGACGACCTTCTCAAAGAGCGTGATCACGGCGCGCATCAGCGCTTCTGTATTGTCCTGCCATTCGGGCAGTTCTTCGATGACGCGCGCCTTGGCGCGGATGTAGGGCTCGATCTGCGTGAACTCAAGCAGCTGCACGCGCCGGCGGCCCTGAGCGAGGACACTGACGGTGTCGTCTGGCAGGCGCAGGCTGCGCCCCATGACGATTTCCGTGCCCATGGTATACACATCTTCAAAGACGGGATCGAGGAGTTCAGCATCCTGCTGCGCCGACACGATCAGGTTTTCGTCATTGGCTGCCGCGGCCTTTATGGTGGCCAGCGAACGTTCACGGCCCACGAAGAGGGGCATAACCATCTGCGGGAAGAGAACGACATCGCGCAGCGCCAGGAAGGGGCATTCAATAATGCCGTCTTCATCCGGCGTGTCTCGCTCCGGGAAAACGGTCGTCTTCAGGTCCGGAAAGGTCGCCAAGAAATCCGGCACCTGATCGAATTCATAATCATCTTCAAAATGCATAGATCAACCTTTTGGGAACAGGAATTCTGATTGTAGACGGTCCCATTGATTAAGCAAATCCCCTAGAAATATGATCGAGCCGGTGGCGCAGATGAGGTCACCCTCTCCCGCCTGGGCGAAAGTCATGGCCAGCGCCGCCTCAGGGGACTCGGCCGTCTGTACCTCAAAGCCAAGCTCCTGCGCCATTTCCGCCAGCGATTCCGGGGAAGCGGCGCGGGGATGGTCAGCGGCAGCGACGATGATCTCGTGCGCCAAGGGGAACAGCTCCTTCATCATCTCCCCGATCGATTTGTCGGCGGGCGCGCCGAAGACAAGCCAGAGCCGGTTATAGGTATACTCATTTTGCAGAGCGGCCGACAGCTTCGTGGCCGAGTGTTGGTTATGGGCCGCATCAACGAGGAGCGAGGGCAAGCCCGGCCTCTCGAAAATCATCTCCAGGCGCCCCTCCCACTGCACGGAAGCGAGCCCCTGCTGAATCGTCCCCAACGTAACGGCCGGAAACCGATCCTGAACGGGACGAAGGGCGGCAATGGCCAGCACGGCGTTTTCCAGCTGATGTATTCCGGAAAGCGCGACCTCGAACTGCGTTCCGCCGGGCACATACGCCTCATGCGCCGAACGCGTCAAGGTCAGCTGGTGATTGCGCCCCGTATACTGCCAATCGAAGCCCACAATTTCCAGCGGGCTGTGCTCGGCGGCGGCTATTTCGCGCAAACGCGCCAACGCGCCCGGCACCTGCGGCGCGACTACCACCGGCACCTCACGCTTGATGATGCCCCCTTTCTCCGAGGCAATTTCGGTCAAGGTATGCCCCAACAGGTTGGCGTGATCCAGGCTCAGACTCGTGATCACAGAAACGAGAGGATGGAGGACGTTGGTCGCATCCAGCCGTCCCCCCAGGCCGACCTCGATCACGCCGATATCGATATCCTGCGTGGCGAAGTGCAGGAAAGCGATCGCCGTGACGATCTCAAACCAGGTAATGCCCGGAAACAGGGGGATGAACTCCTTCATCTCCTCCAGCCGGTCGACAAAGTCCTGCTTTTCAATCATGCCCACAGGATCCTCGGGCGTGACGACACGAATACGTTCGCGGAAATCGCGAAGGTGCGGCGACGTATAGAGACCGACGCGCAGCCCGGCGCCCTGCAAAACAGAGGCGCACATGGCGGCCACGGACCCTTTGCCCTTGGTGCCCGCGATGTGCATCGCCGGGTAGGGTTGGTGGGGATTGCCGAGCAGCTCCAGCAGCCTGCGCGGCCGGTCGGGGTCCATCTTGCTGGCGTGGTAGCGCTCTAATGTTTTGCTCTCTAAATTGATGAAGCTGTAAAGATAATCAAGCGCACTTTCGTAGGCGCGTTCGGTCGGGGTGAGGGTCTCTTCTTTCATGGGCGGGATTGTAACGCAAACCAACAAAAAGTCCCTTTTGTTGGCAGGTCGTCAGCGGCTGGTTAAACTACCCTACTTTGAAAACGAGGGGTCACTGCACAAATGGAAACGATCATCACCTTACATGGCAGGTTCGCTAACACCGTCTGGCTGTTCCTCCTGATTCTTGGCTTGTGGAGTCTGTGGCGCGCTGTCCGCGGTGAGGGGGTTGGCGGAAACTTCTTAGGCGCCCTGGTTATCGGGGAAATCATGATCGTTGTCCAGGCCGCGCTGGGTGGTCTCTTGTGGCTCAGCGGCTACGGGAGCAATATCAGCGAACCGGCCATTCACATCCTCTACGCCGCCTTTTCCCTCGTGTTCCTGCCCTTTGTCTTTCTCTATTGGCTGCGCGGAGACGACAGCAACCGCGCCCAGTGGGTGCTCACATTTGCTGTCCTATTCCAGTTCGGCACCATTTTCTACCGCTTTGGCCCGTACGCTCCCATCTAGATAGCGCTTGCGCCGGCTGCTCGCGGGGCAAGGCCCGCCGCTTGGCCGCGCAATCGCGGGTGATGCCCGCTTCGCCGCCTTCTACGCGTCGGTGAACCGTGTGTAAATTGTGTTGCTCCCCCTACCTGGCAACGTTAGAATGCAGCAGGCAGGCAGGGCAGTCAAGCACCCTGAAGGGAACTATTCGTTGATCGAGCCATCTGATGTCGTCGATCCAGAGGAACCACTTCCTCGCGGCCCAGATTTTGCAGCAGAAAAACCTGAAGTGAAGTCGCAGGACCAGGATCCGGAGGTCGTCCGCGCCGCAGCCATTCTGGCCGCCGGTAATATCACCAGCCGCATCCTGGGGCTGGCGCGGGAGATGGTCAAGGCCAGTCTCTTTGGCGCCTCCGGGCTCTTGAGCGCCTTTGAAGTCGCCGCCTATGTGCCCACCAGCCTCTATGACTTGATCATAGGCGGGATGGTCAATTCCGCCCTGGTGCCTGTCTTCAGTGATTATGCGTCCAAAGAGCGGCGGCAGGAATTGTGGGCCGTCTTGAGCACGGTGCTCAGCGTGGCCACGGCCGTTCTTCTCGTCGTTGTCGCCCTGGTCATCCTCTTCGCCCCGCAGATCGCCTGGCTGGTCGGCGCCAACGAATTCGACGATCCGGCGCTCACAGTCACGGCGATCAGTCTCATGCGCATGGCCGCCCCGGCGGTCCTCTTCCTGAGCCTCGCCAGCATCCTCACCGGCGCTCTTTATGCCCTGCGACGCTTCACGGTGCCCGCCTTCATCGGCGCGGTGTTCAACGCCACGGTCGTCGTCGTTGCCCTGCTGCGTCCGCAGCAGATTGAAAGCCTCGTGTGGGGCATCTTGCTGGGATCACTGCTGCAGATCTTTGTGCAGCTCGTGCCCCTGCGTGATGCGCGCCTGCGCTGGAACCTCGATTGGCGCCACCCGGCGGTGCGCCGCATCCTCAGCCTCTATGCGCCCATTGTCGGCGGCCTGGTCATCAACCAGCTGGCCGTGGCCTTGAGCTACAACCTGGCCACGCGCACCGGCGACCAGAGCATCACCTTCATGAAATTCGCGACGACGCTGTACCAGTTCCCGCTGGGACTGGTGGTCACGGCCGTCTCTATCGCCACGCTGCCCACTCTCTCCCGCCAGGCCCACGGCCAGCTCGCCGCCTTCAAGAATACGCTGGCGGAAGGTGTGCGGCTGGTGATTACGCTGATCCTGCCGGCGACTGCCGGTCTCTTCGTGCTGGCCGTGCCCATCGTCACCCTGCTCTTTCAACGCGGGCTGTTCACCGCCCAGGATTCAGAGACCACGGCGCTCGTCCTACGTTTCTATCTCTTCGGCCTCCCATTCGCCGCCGTGGACCAAATGCTCGTCTTTGCCTCCTTCGCCCGCAAGGATACGCTGCGCCCGGCGCTGGCGGGGGTGATCAGCATACTCGTCTACCTGCTCGTATCCGTGGCCCTGCTGAGGCCGATGGGCCTGCTCAGCCTGATGATCGCCGACGGCGTTAAGCATATCACGCACACGGCGATCATGTTCTTCGTCGTCCGCCGCCAGATCGGCAGCATGTCCGGCCATGGCATCCTGATCACGTTGGGCAAGTCGCTGTTAGCGGCCGTCGTCGTGGGCATCGTCGCCTACTTCTCGGCGGAGCTTGTGGCTAACAATGTCGATGTGAGCAGTTCGGCCGGGAAGCTCCTTGTCGTCCTCATCAGCGGCGGCTGCGGCCTGCTCGTCTATGTGGGGCTGGTCTTCTTGCTTGATCTGCGGGACGCCAAGTCCCTGCGCTCCGTTCTGCCCAGCCGCCAGAAATAGACCCTACTCGGCGACGTGATAGGCGCCGGGCCGGCGGTCGTCGAAGACGGGCATGCTCTTGCGCACGGAGGCCAGTTGATCGAGATCGAGCGTGACCGTAAACAGATCAGGCCCCGCGCCCCCTTCGATAACTACTTCACCGCAGGGATCGATGACAGAAGAGTGGCCGAAGAATTCGCTGCGGCCCGTCGTGCCCACACGGTTGCAGGCGATCAGGAAGATCTGGTTCTCAATCGCCCTGGCGCGCAAGAGGGTGCGCCAATGAGCGAGGCGCGGCCGCGGCCATTGGGCGACGAGGATCACGGCCTGGACGCCGGCCAGCGCATAGGCGCGGAACAGCTCCGGGAAGCGCAGATCATAGCAGATGGCCAGGCCAACCCTGCCCCAGGCGCTCTCCACGACCGTCAGTGAGCCGCCGGGCGCCAGATATTGGTCTTCGCCCATTGGGCCAAAGAGATGGATCTTGTGATAGCTGCCCAGAATATGCCCATCGCCGCCGAAGTAGACGGCCGTATTCCCGACCTGGCCCCCTTCCATCTCGCTCAACTGAGAGCCAACGATGTCAATGGACTGCTCTTTGGCCAAGAGGGCGACTTGTGCAAAGAGCCCCTGGTCGACGGCCGTGGCGTACGTGCCGGCGCGGCGCAGGTCATAGCCGGTAGACCACAATTCGGGGAAAACGACGAGCTGTGATCCACGCCGCGCCGCTTCCGCCGTCATTGCGGACACAACAGCCAGGTTTTGCGCTTCCTGACCGCGCATAACATCCATTTGAGCGAGCGAAAGTGTAATCCTATTCATCGGCGACCACCCATTTTGCATCGGTCACGATTATGCATACTCATCGCGGCTCAGGCAAGCGGCCGTCCGCCGCCCTGGCCAGGTGCGCCGCGTCCCGGCCGTTCTGGTTATGACAAGTTAGGGGCGTCCTGCCCTCATCTGCACTATAATCATCGCTGGGCGCGGCCGGCCGCGCCCGGCGATGCAGGAGGTAATGATGCTGGTTGTTTTGTCCGATCTACACTTTGAAGAGGAAGCTTCCAACCATATTCCCGGCAGCGGCGGCCAGCCTCCCATCGTCTTCCGCCGCAATCTCCCAGCGATTCCCTACCGCCTGCTGATCCGCCAGCTGGCTTCTGAGGCAATACGCAACGACGCGCAAAGGTTGGATTTCGTCCTTGCCGGCGATATTTTCGATCTGCACCGCAGCGGGCTCTGGTTCACCGAGAACGAGGAAGCTGTGCGCCCCTATGTCAGCAGCGCGCAGATCACGCCGGCGCTGGAAGCGCTAATCCTGCGCATTCTGGCTGGTACACGGGATGAGGTTCATGTCGGGGAGGTACTCGCCGTGTTTCGTCTGCTGGCGGCGGGTCGCTATATCGACGAGATGGAAGAGGAACGGCCGTTCCCGGTTCCCGTGGAGCTGCACTATATCCCCGGCAACCATGATCGCCTGGCCAATGCCTCGCCCGCGATCAGGCGCACGGTGCGCGCGGCGCTGGGCCTGGCGGAACATGGGGCCTCATTTCCGCATACGCTGCTGTTTGACGAAGAACGCGCGCTCGTGCGCCATGGGCACGAGTATGACTATTCCAATTTTTCCGTCGACCCGCGCAAAGCCGCCTCCTTCCCGATTCACCTACCCGTGGAGCAGTATCAAAACCCGGCATTCGGCGACTTGACGACGGTGGATATCGCCTCCCGCGTCCCTTACCTCTTTCGTGAACTTCACGGCCAGGAAACGATTTTGGCCGACCAGACGCTGCGCGCCCTTTACCTGCGCCTGCTTGAATTTGACGACCTGCGCCCTTTGACGGCGCTGTTCAATTATTTCATCTACGCCGATGGGCAAACCATAGATAAGCAGGTCGCCTGGAAGGCGATCCTGCCCGTGATCATCACCCTGTTGGAAACGCTGCATGACGATCCCTTTCTGCTTGGCTGGCTGGATAAATTCGACCAGCCCTGGCGTCTGGACTTGATCGACGCGGTTCAGGCGCTGCTGAAATCGAAACCGTGGCGCTGGACAAAGCGACAGATCCCGCTGCAGCTGGCCGAGTCCATCTCCAAGATCGCCCTTTCCAGCACATCCAATCGCCCGCCGACAGAAGTGTATGTCGCCCGCGAGACGACTATCCAGAGCGGGCAGGCGCGCTATCTCATCGCCGGGCACACGCATACGCCGCGGGTCAGTCTGGTGGCCAATGACATTCATGGGGAACGCTATTATGTGGACACCGGCACCTGGCGCAACCGCGTGCTGGCGACGACTGATTTCGGGCAATTCGGCCGTTTGAAGGCCCTCAACTACATGATCGCCTATGGCCCCAATGAAGATCGCGGCGCCCTGCCGCCCGATCGCCTGAAAATCGCCTCGTTCGACTATTGGTCGGGCACCAGCCAGGGGTGGGAACGGGATAGACAGGGCTTCAAGCCGATCGACAAACAGCGATGAATGCCTCCTCTTCAGGCAGACCAGGGCAAACTTGCGCCAGAACTCTTAAGCGTGAAAGCAAGAAACGGGGGCTATTGTGTGACATAGTTCAGAATGTGCACAGGTGCGGCTGCCGCAAAATCAATGTTCCCTCAACCGGAAACTCGACAAAACAGATCGTCAATTACATGGATCACTCTCTTGCTGATTGTTTTGGTGGTACTGCGCCTGGCGCCGATTGGCCTGGGACAGCTGCTGCTGGATGACGAATTAACTTCATATTTGGTGGCGACAGGGCACGCGGCTGAATACGGCCACAGCGCGATTCCAACCCTGGCCTGGGTGCCCGCCCATGAATGGCAGCGTTATCTGCAGATCGAAGAAGGGTCGAGTCCCGCTTCTGTTGTCACCGATCTACTGGATACGGACATCCACCCCCCGCTGTATTTCTTGCTGCTCCGCGGCTGGACGCAGTTGTTTGGCAGCAGCTATTTTGCCGGCAAGCTGTTAAGCTGGCTTCTGGACATAGCATGCCTCGCGATGCTCGTGTTCACCGGCCAAAGGCTTTTCTCAAGCAGGGGCCTGGGTTTACTTACCGGGCTGATTTGGCTCGTCAGTCCCGTAGCAATCCTTGGCGGGGCCATGATTCGCCAGTACAGCCTCCTCACCTTGGAAGTTATCGTGTTCACACTCCTCCTAGGCCAACTCCTGCTGGGCGAGAATGCGCACGCCCAAGCAAGACGATTGGTCTTGGCGCTTCTATTGACTGCCTTTGTTGGCCTACTCACCCATCTGCTCTTTATCACGGTCCTTGCGGCAGGCGTCATGGCCGTCGTTCTAACGAACAAGCAGCGCCGGCACATGGCTATACTGGTCCCTTTGTCGGCCATGCTGGCCGCACTATTCCTTTTCTTGACCGTGCCCAATTCATTTGGACTTAATCACTATATCCAGGGCAAGCTTTCTTCATTTGATTTTCAGAGCGATCTGGTCACCACGTTCGCGCAGAGATCGCTTATGCTGCTCCTGCCGCTGGCCGTCCCTCTCGCCGCCTACGCGGCTGCCTTGCTTAGGGCGCGAATGCAGCACCAGCCGCGTCCGCGCATCCTGATTGATGGATCCAACACGACACTTCGCTTTCTGCTCGTGATGCTGCTGGTGCCCTGCGCCTTACACGGCGCCATGGTCCTTACCGGCTTGTTCTATCCCTATTCTCTCAGCAATCACCATCTCCTGTATTTGACGCCCCTGGTCGCCCTCGCCGCCACGGGCTTGTTGAGAGAAATGCCCAAGACGAACGCCGGCACACTGGCCGTGATCGGCGTCTTGGCCGGCCTGTTGGTGATTAGCGCTGTCAGAATTGGGCAGTGGTTTCCAGACATTCGTCATGCGCTGGATTTGCAGCAATTGGCTGACTACGATCTTATCGTGGTCGACAATGTACAGAAGCCCAGGTTTTTCAACTATATGGATCCGCAGAGCACCGTTTTCGCAGCGGACCAACAGGAGCTCTTTGAACAGGCAGAGGCTTGGATCCCGCGCCTGGTCGCAGAAGGGGGCCTTTATGTTTCGCTGGTCAAAAATGGGCCGCACGCCAGAGGCGACGGCGCCGGCCGGGAGAGGATTCTAGGACTCATCGAGCAGTCCGGAAGCCTGCGTCTGATTGGAAACTGGCGACAACGCAGCGCGTTTGTTTCTTTGTATGAGGTAGGGGAGTAGGGCTGGTCGTGGCCGCAAGATCGCTGGAGAAAAGATCGCCGGGCGTCTTACACCGGCAGAATGATAGGGCCACGGGCGTTCTCTTGTTTTTGGTTCTTGGATTGTTGGCGGCCGCGTTTGTGGTCTACGCTTATCCTTGGGCTGACCTGGCTTATCTGGCCGGGCAGAAGGCGACCACCCAACAGCCGCTGCCCAGGCGGCCTTTGGCGGAGACCATCACGGCGTGGTGCGTAGATTGGGCGCCCTATGGTGAAGCGAGGCGCTTAAGTGCGCCCATGCGCGATGATGGCGCACTGGGCGACGCGCTGGCCGGCGACGGCATCTATTCGCTGCGGAGAACGTTTTCCAGCGCGGGCCTCCATTATTGGCGTGTCGTGGCCTGCGATACGACAGGCATTTCTTTTCCGCAGCAGCCGTCATGGCTCTGGGTGAAGCACACGGATCAAGAATTGACAGTGACCTTTGATACCAATCTCCACGCACGTGGCGCGGCTGCCAGACTGCTGCCGGAGCAGTTCATTGTCAATGCTGCGGACACACTGCCCCCGCTCTACGTTTTTGGGACTGTCAACGATTGGAAAAAGGCGGACGAGCAAGCGCGCTTACAGCAATCGCGTGACGGGCTGTACTATCTTGTCTATTCCGTCCCCCAGGAGGGCAAGCATATGGCGACGGTTGGTTTCACGACCGGGGATGGGGAAGTATATGGCTTCATGGGCGACGGCCGTTCCAACAGCTGGAACATGCTGCAGCTGGAAACAACACGTGCCAACGAGAAGGTTCTCTTTGTAGTGGACACCGGCACAGGTCGGGCGACGATACTTCATGCTTTCCCACATTTTCTTAGCTGGCTGGCATTTCAAGATGGCCGGGACATCTTGCCGCTGATTCTGACCATGCTGGCCCTCGCGCTTACCTTTCTGGCCCTGAAGCGCCACGAACTGGTGCACCGCCCGGACCTCTATGCGGAGGCAGGCTGCCCCACCTGTGGGGATGCGCCCCTGATGCGCAGCCCGCGCACGATGCGCGTGCACCTTGCGCGCGCCCTGGCTCTGGAAACCGGTAAATATGTGTGCCGGCAGTGTGTCTGGGAGGGCACTCGTTTGGCGGGGGGCAGCGCAGCGGAAACGACTCGCGGAGCACACCCTCCCCCGCGCTGGCTGCCGATTCTAGCTCCGCTGGTTCTGCTGCTTGTGGCAGGCGCCCTGGCGTTCAATGTTCGTTCAGAACCGCGTTATTCGCCGTCATTGCCTATGCGCGTGGATACCCTACTTTCTTGATGTTGGCCGGTCGTTGAGAATGGAAACGCCGCCAAGACAGCTGCCGGACCCGTTCTGGGAGGATGCCCACAATTGGCTTGCGAAGCTGCAAGGGAGCGAAACAGCAATCCTGCCAATGCAGCTGCCGGACCGGTTCTGGGAGGATGCTCACGGCCTGCTTGAGGATCTGAGAAGCAGATACGCGGAAACGCAGCCAGGACAACTGCCGGACCGTTTCTGGGAAGACGCGCACCGTTGGCTCGACGAGCTAAGACGCCTGATGGCAACCACGAAGTTGCAGGGCATCACAAACAATGATAACCTGGATGGGCTTGGAGATGGTTCATCAAACTCACAACGTTCCTACGAACCAAATAGGCCAGTCCAGTACAGTCAATAACAGGGCACGGCTGCGGCATTTAGTTTAGTCCGTGGCCTCGTTGGCAAGTGACCTGCAGGGGGACCGGCGAGACTATGCACCTTGAGCTTCTTGGCCAGGAGGCGGATCGCTATTCCCGTGTGCCACTCTTTTTGAAATGACAGGAATGCATGTTTCAGAAACTTAGCCGGAACAGGGGCTGGATAGCCCTGAATTCTTCGATCTGGTTGGGGATTGTTTCCCTCCTTTTTTATCTTAGCTGGTGGCTCACCTCCGGGCGTCTGCAATCGCCGCTGCTGCTCTTCCTTTTTCTATTCGCGCTGCTCTATTGCGCCGTCCAGCTAGCCGGCACCTGGGTGCTCTACCTCGCTGCCAATCGCTTTCCCCGGCACAGAAGGCAAGAGTTGGAAAAGCCATTGAAGGTAGATGTCTTTGTCACCGCGTATGACGAAGATGCGGCCCTGGTTGAAAGCTGCCTCCGCGCAGCGCGTGATATGTCTGGGGAGCATCTGACCTGGCTGCTCGATGATGCCACACGCCCAGATCTGCAGCTGATCGCCCAGCGTCTCGGTGTCGGCTATTTGACGCGCGAGGGAAATGCACAGCATAAGGCGGGCAACCTCAACGCTGCTCTCGTGCAAACAAGCGGCGATATCGTGGCAATCTTTGATGTTGACCACGTGCCGCAGGTGGATTTCCTGGATCGCACGCTGGGCCACTTCAATGATCCGCAAATCGGCTTCGTGCAGGTGATGCTGACCTTCGCTTACAAAAACGATACACAAACGGGCAAGGCGGCCTCAGAAAGCAGCCTCGACTTCTACAATCCCGCTTCGCGTGGGGCGGACGCGTTGGGCGCGGCAACTTTGGTTGGCAGTAATGCGCTCATTCGACGTCCGGCGCTGGTTTCTATTGGCGGTTATCAGCCGGGCCTTGCAGAAGATCTGGCGACATCGATCGCGCTCCATGCCGCGGGTTGGTCTTCTGTCTATGTCAGCGAACCTCTGGCGCCCGGTTTAGCACCGCCGGATCTTACTGCCTGGTTTGAACAGCAGTTCAAGTGGTCGCGCGGTGTTTTCGAGCTCCTGGTCACCAAGTACTTCGACTATTGGCCTGATCTGACGCGCGGACAGCAGCTTGGTTACGCGGTACGCATGACCTACTACTGGATTGGTTTGTTGGTGGCGGTTCATCTATTGGCGACGCTCATTGTTCTCTTCTTAGGCTCGGAGAAGGAGGTGGCCGGTTACAGCCAATACATCCTACACGCACTGCCCTTGGCCCTGGCCACCTTGGTGATTCGTGCCGTGGCTCTGCGTCACCACGCTTCCACTGCCGTGAAAGCCTATCTGAAAACGCCGGTCTATTTGCAATGGAAACCCTTGATCCTGGTTGCGGGCACGTGGCCGACGTATACAGCTGGCCTGGTTTTTGACCCTGCTGCGCGTCCCGACAGCATTTCGCCCAACGCCGAAGACGGCCTCCGGTCACAGCCCGAAGCTGCCCTGGATACTGCCGCAGTTGATCGCCGGCGTGCTCATTCTCGTGGGCGTCATCACCAGGGCAAACAGCGCGGATGCGGGCCCAGGGTGGCTTGTTCTAGCCTTTGCCATTGCGCTCGCCGCCAGCCAGTTTTGGGTACCGATGCTGGCGCTGAAGGAGGCGTTTGGCGAAGAACCCCCTCTCGCGGAGGGACATGCAATCCAGCGAAACTGAGGAAAACCTAGCGCAATCTCTTCTTGAAGAAGAAACGCCAACGGCCGTGCGTGGGGTAGAAATTTAAGGTCTGCACGCAATCATTGACCTTGATTGACAGCCAGGGATTGGGAAAATGACAGAAGCACACGATGAGCCCGCTGCAAACCCGACCAGCGCCGAAATCGAGAACCTTAATCTTGAACTTGCTGCGCTAAGGGAAGAATTGCGATCCCTGCACGCCCAGCTAGGTTGGCTTCCAGGGCATTTCTATTCGCCATACCCCTTTCTAGAAGATGTTAGGCGGCGTGAATCAGAGATTTTTGATCAGATCCCAAGCCAACTTCCGGGCATCGATCTCAACGATCGCCGGCAAATCGAAATGCTGCACATGCTAGCGCCATTCTACGCGGCGCAGCCGTTTACGGTTGAGCAGCAATCCGGTCAACGGTACAAGATAGAGAATCCGAACTTTGGTCATGGAGAAGCAATCACATTGTATTCCATGATCCGCTATGCACAACCAACACGGATCATCGAGATCGGCGCAGGCTTCTCATCGGCAGCCATATTGGATGTGAACGAACTGTTTTTTAACGACGGCATTGAATGTACTTTTATCGAACCCTATCCGCAGCTGCTGCATTCTTTGCTTTCGGCGGGAGATGAATCGCGGATCAACATCCTTGCACAACCGATCCAAGCCGTTGACCTGACTCTGTTCGATACATTGGAGGCAAGGGATATTCTATTTGTCGATTCTTCGCACGTAGCAAAGGTGAACAGCGATGTGAACCATATTTTTTTTGAGATCTTGCCGCGCCTAAAAGAAGGTGTGTTTGTCCATTTTCATGACATCGGCTATCCGTTCGAATACCCAAAAGAATGGATATACGAGGGGCGTGCATGGAATGAGGCCTATATGCTGCGCGCTTTCCTCCAGTTCAATGAAGCGTTCCAGATCCAATTCTTCAATGCCTACTTAAGCCAGTTTCATGCGCAGCTATTGCAGGAGTGCATGCCCCTATGTTCGCGCAATCCTGGCACGAGCCTCTGGCTTCTTAAGTGAGCCGGCTACAGCGTTTCCCAACGCGCAGGGGTAGCCAGAAGCCCTTTATTTCCGGCATTTCCAAGCACTTGCAGCCGGTATACATGCCTGTGATAATCGTAGGCATAAGACCAATCCTGAGGATAAATACCTGCATCAACAAAATACTCGCCTGCGGTCAGGTCGAGGTGATCAAGAACCATACGTAGTTTAAGTTCGCCATCTACCATTGGTAACTGCACCCCAGTGGCGTCCGATGTGGTGTCGTAGCAGATTAGTCCATCAGTTCGAATAATGGTAATACTAACATGGGGAGTGGGAAGCGAATCATTGCTGCGCAGTGTGATGGCCACGGTCAGCGGCTGGCCACTATCTAGCTCAGTGGTAGAAACATCATGCCTGTCCAGCAGTTCGACACCGGCAATCTCCATCTCCAACGAGCCAAACCGGTTTTCATTGGTCCGCAGCTCCACGCCTTCAGGCGTGAAGCGCGGGGGGGCGGCCTCCGGTGTACGACGACGCGTCTCAGCTTCCATCTCAACACGATACTGGCCGACGACTACTTCCGCTTCCCCCAATGCGGCTATCTCTCCATGACGCAGCCACAGGACCTGATCACACAAAGTTTCCACCTGCTGTATGTCATGCGAGACAAGGACGATGGTGCAGCCCTGATCTTTGAATTGGTGGATGCGATCGAGACACTTTTTCTGGAAAGCCAGGTCACCTACGGACAAGACCTCGTCGATAAGCAAAATCTGGGGATGGACATGAACAGCTATGGAAAACGCCAACCGCATTTGCATCCCAGTGCTGTAGGTGCGCAAGGGGTGATCGATGTAGGATTCAGCTTCAGCAAAGGCGACGATTTCGTTGAATCGATCATCCACCTCACGCCGTGTAAGGCCGCTTATGACGCCGTTCACAACCAGGTTTTCACGGCCGGTTAGGTCAGGGTGGAATCCGGCGCCGAGATCAAGAATTGCCCCAATGCGGCCGTTCGTCTCAATATACCCCTCGTCTGGCCGGCCGACGCCGCTAATCAGCCGCAGCAAGGTGGATTTCCCAGCGCCGTTCCCCCCGATCACGCCCAGCATTTTGCCCGGCTCGATTGCAAAGTTGACATGCCGCAATGCCCAAAAGACGGAAGCCGGCTGCATCTGACGTAGGCCTTGTTTCAACACCTCGGTGAAAGTCCTTGGCTGCTGTTCACTGTAGACTTTGAACCGTTTACCGACATCTGAGGCAGTCACTGCGTACACTAGAGTTCCTCCACAAACCGGTCACTGGCTCTTAACAAGAGATGATGACCAGCGTATAGTGCCACAACGGAAAGGGCGCCGATGATGAACAAAGGGAGCATATTTGGCCACTGGCCATACATCAATACATCCCGGTAGGCCGTGACGAAATGCAGCATTGGATTGAGCATAAACAGGGGCTGGTACTCCTCGGGGATGGTGTCAATGCTGTAGAAGATGGGCGTAAGGTAAAACCAGAGCAGCAAGAAGACGCTGACAAGATGCTGCGTGTCGCGGAATCTAACATGCAGCGCTGCCAGGAAGTTGGTGATACCCAGTGTGAAAGCAAACTGCCCCAAAACAATAAGCGGCAGCAGGACAATTGAAGCGCCGATGCTTGCCCCCATTAGAACGGACATGAAGAATACGACCGGAAGCGAGAGTAAGAAATGGATCATATTCGAACTTACAGTGACCATTGGCAAGACGGGACTGCTAAGTCCAGGTCTCTGGATAAGACCGCGGTTGTCGACAATGGAGCTAGTCCCCGCCAACAACGAAGATTGAAACCAAATCCATGGTAACAAGCCGACAAATAGAAAGAGAGAATAGAGTTCGATATTGAGCGGCAGTATGAAGCTGAATACCAGACCCAGAACAAGGAGCTGCAGCAAGGGATTGATGAGCGACCAGAGAATGCCCAGGTAGGAACGACGATAACGCAGTTTCAAATCGCGAGACACCAGTTCGCGCAATAGGTCTACCTGTTGGATGCCCGGCAGCAGCCGGGTTAGGCTGCTGCTCTTGGTGTTTGGAGGATGGTAAGCGAGCTTATCAAGGCCCCTATTCTTAGTTGGAACGACCAGGAACAACCCGATCCAGACTGCGACAAAGAGCGCGGCGGCACTCAGGGCCAGTGCCGGCCAATTGGATGGCAGGATTGACGCCAGCGGCCGTAAGAGGTCCGGGTCGGGACTCAGCGTGAGGCGCACATCCTCCTCGACAAGCAGCTTCTCGTAAGCATCATCCCATATAGGACGGACCAACGAAAGCAAGCCACGCCGGCTCGGAGTCAGGAATCCATATTGGAGCGCGGCACCTGGCGGGGCTTTCACGCGGACGACAAACTCATCCTTATCACGAATCATCGGGCTCTTCATCACACCATTATCAATGATTGTTCCTGCCGGCAGCTGATCTTCCGGCAATGGTTGCCAGCCGTCTATACCCCAAGCAAGGATAACCTCACTCGCCTGGGGCAATTGATAGCGGAGTTCAATTGAAGGCCATGAATCCGTCGATTCTTCCGCCGGCAGCGAGAGGGACTCAACGTCTGGTTCATAGCTAAAAGTGGCCGTGTTCTGGTCCTCACGGGCAGCGCTGCAGTTTTCATCCCATATGGGCGCAGCTGCCGCATCGTTATTGGTGATCGAAACCAGAAAACCACAATCCAGTTCGCTCTGCGCGGGCAGATGTATGCTGGCGGCGAAACGGCCGTCGTCCAGACGAGTCATCGGTGTTTGTACGTGCCCATCGCTTATTTGCGATCCTGCCAAATCCACGAACCCGGGCGGCAGCTGCCAGCCGTCGATTCCCCAGAGGAGCGCAACCTCCCCGATATTCGGCCCATCGTAAATGAAGCGCTGTTCAACAAGCGATTGGCTCTCTTCCGGAATCAGGCGATTGCTTGTATCGAACATCAAGTCGCTGCGTATGTCAATCCCACCATTCTCGGCGACGCGCATGTGGAAGTCTTTATCTCCGTCGCCCTCCCACATTTTCTCACTTGTCCCATCGTCTGCAGCTAGGGTAAAAAGGAAGCCATAGTCGATAGTTGTCCCGGGCGGCACTTGAAGCCGGGCCGAGTGGCTGGATCCTTCTCTTTTCATCGGCGTTTGCATATTGCCCTGCTGGATCACAGTGCCCAGCGGCCTTAGCTCTTCATCGATCCAATTCCAACCATCCACGCCCCATACCAGTTCAACCGCCGTGGCGGCAGATTGATGATAGCGTATTTCTTGAGTTACCAGAGCAGGATGCGGATCGCCAAACGGAGGCAGGCCCGCCTCGTCTAGCCAATACAGGTAAGTTGTCAATTCTTCCTGCTCCGCCCAGGGTGACAATGTGGTCAGATACCGGTCAGCAATCGTCTCTATGGGTGTTCCGGCTTCGATCTCTGCCAACAGCCGCGCGTCCTCAGCACCGTTGAAATAATGCCACTCATATCCATGCAAGGAATTGAGGGGAAGTAAAATCAGGAGGGAGAAAGCCAGGATTGTCCCGGCTGCTCGCGCAAATCTGGTGGGCAAATAAAGCACCCAACCGAAATAGGCTGCAAATAGTATCGGCGCCACAAAGTGCCCATAACGAAGCGGCCAGCCGCCAAATTGGGGGATCACTCCGGCGCGGCCGTAGCCCATAGCGAGGGCAAACAGGAGACCGGTGCTCAAATAGGCCAGCAGACCGGTGGCTCTTATTTCCTCGCTTGATCCTAAGAAACGATAAGCAGCACGGGCAAGGATGAAGATTGTGGGTATTAGAATCAGCAGCGAAATGGCGATTGCCGGTATCCAGGCAGTGCGTGCAGCCGGCCCAATACCCAGTGCCAGGAATTGCAGCGAGGCATAAAGGGAAGGCAAAATGCCCGGATTGGGCGGCACCCATGCGGGCTGCTGATAGTCTGCCAAGTACAAAATGCTGAACACGAGGGCCAGCGCGGCCGCTCCCAGAAGGAACAGGGCTGAGCGGCGCGGTCTGCTGCCCCTTGGCGCGTCCTGCCAACTGCGGAATCCGTAGTAGCCAAAGAAGACCAGGTTTAGCGGCAGCCACAGAAGGCCGTTGGCGCCACACAGCGGCAGGAGAACCAAGATCACGCCGCCGGCGATCATTGAAGCCGATCGCAGCTTCTCTTCAATCGTGACAATCACAAGGAGTAATGCGCAAACCAGAGCAACGGGCAGGACTTGAGTAAGCTGCCAGCTCCAATAGAGGTTCTCCCAGTTCCCTAAGGAAAGTAGCGTGATCGGGAATAGGGTATCGGCAAAACTTGAGCGGCCGCTGCGCAGCCTGCGGGCCACTACGATAAAAGCGGCGGCCAGACCGGCCAAGAGGATGATATTGAACAACATACCGATTCGCCAATCACCACCCGTCAGCTTGAGCAACCCTAAGAGTATCAGGCGCGGGAAGGGAATGCGATGTTCATTGTTTTGCGCCCACAGCCAGTTGAGTAGGTCAGGTTCATTGCCGGTCAGCGGCGGCACGAGCCACCAATCTTCGGTCAGGGGAATGTTACGGCCGAATCTGACAAGCACCACAAGATCCAAGATGAGGAGCGACAGCCAAACCGCCCACACAAAAGCGGTATTACCGTGTTGTGACGTCAGGGTTGCCCAGAGTCCCTCCTTGTCCCTGGGTGTGTGTCGCACTTGTTGAGCCATGCTGCTATCTGTTTGCCATATGGGTATGATGCATTGTTCTATTCCAGGGCAGGCACCCCTTGACCTCCGGTCAAGAATCCGCGGATTCTCTTTCGGCGGCGCGTCCGGCAAAATCCCGGCGCCGGCGCCATAGATCAAACAAGACTTCTCGATAGCCGCCACCCACGTCAGCCAGATGAAAGGAAGAAATGCCCATATCCGGGGTACGGTCGATCCAGGAGATGGGCACCTCCTTATAACTGTAGCCCATCAGAATTGGCTGCAAACCAGTTTCCGCATTGGCGGAAAAGCCTGGCTGATTGATCTGCAAATTCTTGGCGACCTCGCTGCGCATGAGTTTCAAGTTATTGGTCACATCACGAAAGCGGTAGCCCAAGAGCAGGCGGGCCAAAGCGTGAAAACCGCGATTGGCGACGATCTTTTGCCAAGGATAGTTAAGCAAGACACTGTGGCGAGAGAAGCGGCTGCCATAAACCACATCGCAACCCTTGGCCGCGGCATCAAACATGTCGCGCAGTTCCGGAAGCAGGTGTTGAAAATCACAATCCATGGTCAACACGTAAGGACCGGTGGCCGCGGCAAATCCGTCTGCCAGAGCGCGGCCAACGCCATTAGGGGGTGTGCGAAAAACCGGCTTCACCACCTCGTATTTTGCTGCCAACCGGCGCATTTCCGCGGCCGTGCCATCACGACTGCTGTCATCCACAGGAATGATTTCATGGATATATTCGCCATAATAGCCAAGAAGCCTTTCGACAAGCGGACCGATATTCATTTCTTCATTGTGACAGGGGATAATGACGGTCACAGCCCTGCGCAGCGCTTCGTGCTCAAAGAGGGAGACAACCGGTCGCGAAACATCGCGGGGGGGGGTTTGAGCGTGAATCAATATCGATCCCGCCAATGACTTTATTCCTGGCGCGTTTTCCAGGACTATGGATAAATTGCGCAGCAGCCACATGAGGTGCTTGGAGAGCGGCGCATAGACAAAATCGTTATAGACGGCAAAGACGCGGATGAATCCGATTTCTGAAAGCAGCTCGTAGAAATCTTGCCGGTTCATTAAGTGACGTGGATCCTGTCGCCCAAATTGTCTGCTGATGAAACGGCGTAGATTGAGGACGATGTTCCAGGGATTGCTCTCATAGAAAACCACCTGACCACCAGGATCCAGCAGATCGTGAATGTTCTGAAGCAGCCAGATGCTGCTGCGCACGTCGAGCAAATCCATTGCCACGATCACATCAAAGCGCCGTCCGCTGAGCGATGCAGCCAGATCGTGAAGCGGTATGAACTCCACGTTGTCCGGTAGATCAGGGGGCTCCTCATCGTGATTCATGAAGCTGACAGCGGCAATGGCATTTTCGCCCCGTGAGACACGCGCTATTTTTCGCGTGAACTGTCCATTGCCACAACCAAGCTCCAGGATCCGCTGCCCCGGCTGTAAATGAACAAGATGGCGCAGCGTTTGCGCACGCCACAACAGCCGATCCTCGGATATTGGATCTTTCTCACGCCAGTACAGGTCCCGGAACTGCTCACGGGAGCCCAGTATTTCCAGGGCCGGCGATCTATCTGTGCTTTCCACGACCACTCTTTGGTCAGTCTGCGCGATTTCTTGCACGGTCACGAAAATCATTCCTATTCGGAGATAGGCTGTGTCCAGCGATCTACGTTATTGGTGAAGATCTCACGAAGTATCTCAGGAATACGATAAGTTAGGTTCCACGCGGGGTAGTGGTCTTGGAACTTGCTCAAATCAGTAATCCACCACATGTGGTCTCCAAGGCGATTGTCGTCGACATAAGTCCAGTCCAACTGACGATCCGCTATTTGCTCACACAAAGCTATCGCTTCCAGCATGGAGCAGTTGCTGTGACGTCCGCCGCCCATATTGTAGACTTCGCCTACCCGTGGGTTCTGGAAAAAATGATAGAACGCGTTGGCAAGATCATAACTGTGGAGGTTGTCGCGGACTTGTTTGCCCAGGTAACCGAATACACGATAGGGAGTGCCGGTCACCGTACATCTCATCAGGTAGGCTAAGAAACCGTGAAGCTCTGCGCCGGCGTGCCCTGGACCGGTGAGGCAGCCACCGCGAAAACAAGCCGTTCTTAGCCCAAAGTAACGTCCATACTCCTGGACAAGCACATCGGCAGCCACCTTGGATGCGCCGAAGAGCGAATGTAAGGTCTGATCTATGCTCATTGACTCGTCAATTCCGGGCCAGAAACGATGGTCTCCAGCGATCTCCCATCGCGTTTCCTGCTCAAGCAAGGGCAGCTCATTTGGACGATTCCCATAGACCTTGTTGGTGGAGAGATGGATGAACACAGCACCGGGGCAGTAAAGGCGCGAGTTTTCCAGGAGCATGAGGGTTCCATTGGCATTGACGGTGAAGTCAGTGAATGGCTCACGTGCCGCCCAATCATGCGACGGCTGTGCGGCGGCATGAATAACTAGCCCAATGTCAGCCCCGTGCCGCTCGAAGATTCTGCCTACGGTCGCTTCGTCACGTATGTCTACTTCATAATGCACGTACTTGTCCCCATACTGTTCCTGGAGAAGGAAACGCTGCCAGGCCGTCGAAGCATGCTTTCCAAAAAACGTTTGGCGCATATCATTGTCGATGCCCAGCACGTTGTAGCCAAGGTCACAGAAAAAACGAACGGACTCAGAACCAACAAGGCCGGCCGACCCTGTTATAAGGATATCATCCATGAATCATGCTCCATATCAAGACTGCACATGCCGACTCTGCCGGTTTGACAGTGAGAAAATCCAACCTACGTCTCCAAACGGGGATCTTCTGCGAACAACACGTGTGCTTGTTTGCGCGCCTGGAAATACGCCGGCAGCGCCGAGATGCTGCCTTTCATCTCGGCCCTTGCCCAACGCCGCACTTTTGCATCTTTGCTCAACAGGCGCCTAATAAGCCAGGGCCACTGCCACCAGCGCGCCATAAACCAGAGGATATCTCTGCGAAGATCCGGCCGGCGTCTGGCCGCCGTCAAGAGATAGGCAGGAAATGAGTGCCCATTGTCCCTGATCTGCTGCAGAAGGGCCTGTTCCGCACGCCTATGAACGTGCAGCACCATCGCCGCCGGTTCATAGCGTAAGACAAACCCTGCGGATACGATGCGGAAGAAAAACTCTAAATCGCCGGCGCCCCGGGTCGCTGTGCCCACATCCAAAGCTGGATCAAACATGCCGATCTGCGCAAACACGCGGCGGCGAAAGGCCATATTCGCGCCTACGCCCCAACGCGAAGCCCAGAATCTGCCTGGCCCGCGAAGGTTCGTCCATTCTATTTCAAATGATTCGAATCCCTTATTCATCCCGCCATAGATCTCGAAATCATTTTGAGCAGGCGTTTCTAATTCGGCCGGAAGCACCATCCCGGTTACGGCCATAACCCGATCATCAGAAAAACCGTGAGCGATTCCCCGCAGCCATCCGGCTGTTGCGTATGCGTCATCGTCAATATAGGCCACAATATCATAATTGGCTTCTGCGGCGCCGCGATTGCGCGCCCAATCGAGCCCAGGACGGTCCTCGCGCACGTACCGGAAACCGTACTTGTAGACTACTTGCCCAACATTTTCCGTGCGAGATGCATTGTCAACGACGACAACCTCAAAATTAGGGTAATCTAGCTTCTGTAGTGCGCCCAGACACCGTTCGAGCGTAACAACGCGATCACGCGTGCAGACAACTACGCTGACAGGCGGCAGTTCTTGCTGACTGCCTCGCAAGTCATCGAGTTGCCCGCTTACGCTCAATTCCCACAGGCGATAACCGGCCCTGTCTAGCAGCTCCTTTCTCAGGCGTTTCGGTTCAATTAGATAGGGCGGTTGATTCTGCACCTGTGCAAGTGTGATAGGGCGATAACCCCAAGTAATCACTGCCAGCAGCCGCTCATAGCGCCCGTCTACATAGATAGGCGGCAATGGCCTAGAGAGATCTACAAAACCAACCTTAATGGCCATATTCTCTTGCCTCCTCCAATAGATAATTGAGAGAAAGCTCAGGCAGAAAATTCCTGCTCAAATAGACTTGAAACATCCGCTCAATGTGCCCAATATTCAAGCTCTCATAACCGGGAACGGGTGCCAGCGTTATGATTTCGTTTCCATCGTAAGCAAGCCGTAGCCCGAAGCGATCAGCCTCGTCTAGGATGCCACTTATTGCCTCCTCATCCGGCAGCTTTGCCAGATCAAGTTCCGGCGCTCTCAGGTCCAGTGCCGGCGACACCGGCGCCTCCTGAAGCATCTTGCGCAGACCATGCACGCCCCCACTGGCTTCGGCAACACCAGACCAATAGTATAGCTCCCTTAGGCCAGCGTTCACATGCCAGTAAGCGCCACGTAACCTTAGATTTTCGCAGATCTGCGCCAGCCAAAACGCCGTGCGCTTGACCGCGCCGGCTAGTCCAGACGGGTTGAAGACAAGTTTTTGAACGAGAAGTCTTGTTCGGTTCGATCCTTCATAGGGATTGGAGAATAACTGAGAAGCAAGTTCATTGTGCCGCCTGCTCATCTGTACATCCGCATTTCCCTCGTGGCCGACGCGGCGTAACCAAACTTGCTGGTCCGAGCAATCATGGTGGAAGCCAAGGGCGGACGGTTGATGCACAAACTGCGCACGATTCTTTAGCAGCCGATAACCGAGTTCGTAATCCTCCAAACGTTGGCCAACTGCCGGATCGAATCCACCAACTCGTTCGAATAAGTTGGTAGATAAGGAAACGTTTCCGCTAAAAAAATCGCGGTAGCCAAAACGGTAGCCAGGCGTACGCATTTCTCCATAGCGGTCTTCCCACCAAATGCGTGCATTCTGCTGCCACCAAGAACTTGTCACAGGTAAGACCGGCTTGCTATAGCCCAGAACAACCCGCATTTCGTCTCTCAGATCCATGTGTGCGGCGACTAGGTCGCGGCCGGCAACGATATCATCATCGAGAAACAGCAAGTGGTCGCTGCGGGCTTCCCGTACACCGCGGTTGCGCGTTAATGCTGCACTTCTTTCATTATGACTGAGGACATGGAGCGTGTAGGGAAGGCTCTCGGCCAGCGCTGCAACCATACTCTCGGTATCGTCCTCACAGGCATCAGCGACTACTATTACCTCAAACCGATCATGCGCACAGCTTTGCCTGGCCAGGGATTTCAACACCTCGCCAAGAAGCGGGCGGCGATTATGTGTCGGTATGACAATAGATAGATCAGGCTGCTGGTTCATTTTCAAGGAGCGTTTCATTCTTGTCTACGGCAAAGCCGGCTTTGATTTCCTCATGCCTGGGCCCAGGCTGAGGTTCAGGGCGATAAGTTGGCAGCAGATCACTGGGTCCTGCCAGCCCCGGCAAAGTCTGCTGCCAACGCCGTGCCTTAAAGTAACCTATTGATCCGGCCAACGCCCCGCTAAATTCCGCCCAGGCCAGATCCAGGGGATAATCCGTAGGTCTTCCTAGAACGGCGCGCAGGAGGTTTGGAACCAGAAACCCAAAAAACCATCTTGACCCGTACCAAAAAACGGTGGTCTCTCGCTCTTCCAAGAGTGCGCGTGTCCACCAGGCGTAGACGCCCTTACCATAGTTATGGATCGTACGCCTTAAACCTTCCCAGTCCCTTCTGTGTTTGTGCCAGACCACGGCTTGCGGTTCATAGACGATTTTCCAACCGTGGGAGAGCACTCTGTACAAGAATTCGTGATCCTCACCGGTCCCTGCCGGCGTACCGGGGCCCAGGGCAACAGAAAGCAGGCCGATCTCGGAAAGCACGGATTTACGAACTGCCAAGTTGACGCTCGCCCCTGTAGTGCCCGCAAGCAACGGCGGCGTATAGAAGGAGTGAAAGATCTTGCGATCAAAGCCTCTCGCGAAACTGTTTGTGTGTTCAAACCAGATCTGCGACGGAGTTTCCAGCTCTATTGGCAAGGCGATACCAGTTACAGCCCCCACCATCGGATCATCAAAGTTACGCACTAGCTTTTCCAACCAGTCGGCTTCGACAACGGCGTCATCATCTGTGAAGGCAACAAACTGGCCGTGTGAGGCTCCAATACCCGTATTCCGGGCAATTCCGGCCCCTGGACGAGGTTCATGTATGTAACGAAATTCCGGGTAGGAAGCCACCAACTCTTTGGTGCGATCATCAGAAGGGCAACTATCCACGATGATGACCTCAAGGACGTGAGGCGCCAATTGCCGCAGTCCCGGCAAGCAGTTAGCCAGATCCTCAGTTCGGTCACGTGTACATACAATAACCGAAACAAGATCGGTGCCAAGCGCGCTGGGAGGGGCCGGCGTATGCTTCTGCTGCCAGATGCTCCAGGCCAGATGCACGCTGTATTTTGCTAGCACATCGCGCGCGACGTGGTCGTCATATACGGGAAACCAATGACGGCCAACGATTGTGCCTTGAAATCGAAAGACCACGTAGACTTGCTTGTAACCCTGAAGATCGGTGATCGACTGCAAATCGCTGATTTCTACTTCACGAACGGCCGTCGGCGTTTGCTTTGTAAGATCGTTTTGCATAGAACAATTCTCGACTAACCATCATAAGATACCTGATTACTAGGCCGTGTTGTCCTGATCTTTGTTGTTGTCTGTGGTACAAGGGCCAAAGCCCAGGTCTGGCTAAAGATCCATCCTCGCAGGCATCCATGATACCAGATTCTGGATTGTTGCCACACCCCAGCGGCGCATCATAAATGGGTGCCGGGGTTCACCGCGCACTAACTGGTCACGGAAACGTGTTTGTCAAGGGCGGGATCGACCAGCCTACAGCGCGTGAAGTGGAGCAGCAGTTTGATGACTGGATCACGCTTGCTAAGACAGAAATCTATGTTGACAACCCGCCGCGAACCTATATAGTCGACGATGCGCAATCGAACCTTCTAATCCCAATCAGAAAGGGATCCTGTTTTTCCTCAGCAGCGGGAAAGCGGAGAATCGTTGCCAACCGAGCCTTTACGATAGTGACGCCCAAGCAAGCATGACTGACGGCAAGAAATGCTAACCGCAACGCTATTTTGAGACAGTTTCTGAAAAAGAGGAGAAGATAATGTCCCTTATCGAGAACCAGGAACCAGCACCCGTGATCGGCTGGGAAGAGACGTCCGCAGTTGAAGAGGGCTACGCTTTCAACGACTATCTGACCGTGCGCGACGGCCGTCTCCGGATGGATGGCGTGGATCTGGCGCAGCTGCTGCGGGAGTACGGCAATGAGCAAGGATTAGGCGCGCCGCTGCCCAGCCCGCTGGAGGTCGTTTACCTGCCCCTGATCCGCCGCCAGATCGCGCGCATGGAGGGCAATTTCGCCCAGGCAGCGGAGGAGACCGGTTACGACGGCCGTTTTCTCTATGCGTACGCTTCCAAGGCCAACGCCGCGGAAGAGGTGGTGCGCACGACGTTGGGCGCGGGGGCGCATCATGAAATGTCATCGACGGTTGACGTCGACATCGCCCGCCTGATGATCGGCCGCGGGCTTATCCCGCCCGGCCGTTTGCTCATCTGCAACGGCTTCAAAACCGCCGGTACCGCCTATATGGACAACATCCTGCGCATCAAGGAAGAGCACGACAATATCATCCCTGTTCTTGAAGAGGCCGGCGAACTAGGGCCGCTGATCCATTCCGGGAAACAGTTTGCCGTGGGCCTGCGCCAAAAAACCTATGGACACAACCGCACCAGCGCAGAAATGGAGGCGGTGAATTCGCGCTTCGGATTGAATACGGACCAGATCTGGCAAATGGCGGAGGCGATTGCCGCGGCGCCCAGCCTGACGCTGCGCCTTTACCACGCCATGGTGGGCAGCCAAATAACGGATGAGGCGGCATTCGTCGATTATCTGCGGCCGGGCATGGCGGTTTTCGCGCAGCTTGCCGCCCGCTTCCCCACGCTCACGGTTTTCGATTTCGGCGGCGGCATGCCGGCGGCCATGACGCGCGATTTCGAGTTTGACTACGGCGCTTTCGCCCGCGGCCTGCAGCGCGCGCTGCAGGAAACATGCGCCGCCTATGGCGTACCTGTTCCCGATATCATGGGTGAATTCGGCCGTTATACCACGGCGGCGCACGGGGCGCACCTCTTCAAAGTGGTCACCGTCAAAGAAAACGGATCCAGCCTGCCCTGGTACATCATCGACGGCTCGATCATGACTTCCTTTCCTGACAGTTGGGCGCTGGGCGAGCACTTCATCTGCCTGCCGCTGAACAAGCTCGACCAGCCCTTCCGGCAGGTGCAGCTGGGCGGCATCACTTGTGACAGCGATGATCGCTACCCGCAGAAGAAGAGCCGGGCGAAGTTGTTCCTGCCCGTGGATGGTGACGAGCTGCTGATCGGCTTCTTCGGCATCGGCGCCTACCAGGAAATGCTGGGCGGCGTGCGCGGCAGCAAGCATTGTGTCCTGCCGGAAGCGAATGAACTGCTGATCGATCGCGATGCGGACGGCCGTTTGCAGTTCAGCGTCATTCGCGGCCAGACAAAAGAGGATGTGCTGCGCAATCTCGGCTATGGGGAAGCGTTCTAGCCCAGCCGGGGCGCGCAACCAGGCAGGCTGATCAGGCGTATTGATAATAGCAGAGGCTTTTGTCGCCGCCGGCGACGCTCTAAGCGCGACATTATGATGGTACAATAAACATCAGGCGCATCCTTGAGCAGGCTGAATCGCTCATTCACCCAGTTGAATGCCTTGAGTAGGAGGAGTAGTCAATGCAGTTGGACAGGACACGGATCATTTTTCTGGCCATAATCGGCGTCACGGCCGTGGTCATTTGCGGCGCGCTCGCCTTCAATTTCTACAGTGGGCTCACGGAAGTGCCGGAGGCAGCGCCCGTGGCCGGCACGGACAGCGGCGCCGGCGGGGCGAGCAGTCAAGGCACATCCTCAAGCAGCAGCCGGCCGCAGCTCGACTCCCCCGAGCCTATCTTCGGGCCTAATTTCGACGCCGAAGATGGGCTGCCCACCTATATCTGCGGCGCCGATGCCTTCGGCAGTTATTTCACCTTGCAGCAGATGCAGATGTCGGGCAAAGATATCGCGCACGGTTTTCATCTGGGCATCGTGCCCTTCTTTCTCGATGATGACCCTGCCTATGATGTGTCCGAGGAGCAGCGCACGGCGCTGCTCAATGCCGGGCAGTGGGACTGCCTCTTGACCACGCTGGACTCCGTGGCCCTGACCAGCCCCGGCGTGATCACGGCCATCGTCGATGAGAGCGCCGGCGCGGACCAGCTGTGGGCGCGCGATACGGAAACGATCAACGACCTCAAGAATCAACGCATCGCCTTTTCGCGCGGCAGCGTGGGTGAATACTTCGTCTACTATGCGCTCTCCATCGCCCAGCTCAGCCCGCGCGCCGAAGTCACCCTCGTGCCGCAGGACAGCGTCGCCGACGCCGTGGCCTTCTTCAACGGCGGCCAGGCGGATGTCGTTTCCGGCTGGGAGCCGGACATCTACGATGCCGAAGCGAGCGGCGGCGTGTCCCTGCTCAGTTCCAACCAACTGCGCATTGTCATGGATGTGATCGTCACCTCCCGCCAATCGATCAACAACAAAGCGGACCTCGTGCAGAATTTCCACAATGCCTGGTTCGACACGTTGAAAGACCAGGTGGAAACCTTTGACACGGCCGCTTCGCAAATCGCCGCTTGGGGACACAACGATTGGAGCTTCGTCTATCCGGAAACGGCCGTCGATGATTTCCGCGCCTGGCTGGAGAGCGTCGCCCAGGCGGACTTGGGCGACAATGCCTTTGTCATGCGCGATGCGCGCCCGCTCATCAACCGTCTGGAAATCGCCCGCCGCGTCTGGGCGGCGTCTGATCGGAGCGTTCCCACCGACGATGTCAATGATCTGGTGAACCCGGGCTTCGTCCTCCGTGCGGCGGAGCAGGCCAGCCTGCAGGCCAATGGCACGCCGGTCAACGACACATTTTCCATCTCGGCACAGCTCGATCTGTCGGGCGTGGCCACCGGCGCCGCGGCGACATTGGCCGTCCTCCCCTGCCGCACCTTCACCTTCCTGCCGGAATCGACGGAATTGACCCTGGAATCGCGCCGAATCTTGGACAGCTGTGTCGTGCCCACGCTGTCGCAAAGCGTCGGCCTGTTCCTGCGCGTGCAGGGATCCTCCGCGTGGCCGGAGAATGATCCCCCCTACACGGAGGAAGAGATCCTGGAAGTGGCCGAGGGGCGCGCCCAATCCGTCGTCGATTATCTCGTTTCGCAGGAGATCGATCCGGCGCGTTTCATTGTGGAGACGACTTTGCCCCCGGAAGATCGCCAGAATACGGATGATCCCGGGCTGCAGCGGCTCGATCGCTTCGTCGAATTGACCTTGATCACCGCCGGACGGTAAGAAGATGACTCAAATGAATCGGCGTTACATTTTCTTGTTCTTTCTGCTGATGGCCCTGCCCGCGGCCGCCTGCGGCTTCGGTATCGGGGAGGATGGGGGACCGCCGCGCAACGCCGTTGTCGTGGACGTGCTGGCCAACAGCAGCGTGCAGCCGTGGCTGGAAACGGCCGTCTCCGAGTTCAACGCCGCCGAACAGGAGACCGCCGCCGGCCGCCCCATCTACGCCCAGCTTTCGACGGCCGAATCGGGCCAGGCGGTGCTTGACCTGAGCGCCGCTGAGAACCAAGCCGCTCTCTGGATCCCCGAAAACGAAGTGTGGGTGGAGGCGCTTGCCGCCGAAGGCGTCGCTGCCTATGACGGCGACTGTCTCAGCGTGGCTGAGAGCCCGCTGGTGATCAGCATGTGGCGTTCCGTGGCCGAATCACTCGGCTGGCCGGGCCTGCCCTTGGGCTGGCTCGATATCGGCAGTCTTGCCGCCGACCCCTCCGCCTGGGCCTATTACAGCGGCGGTGAATTTGGCGAAACGCTGCGCATGAGTCATGCGCACCCGGGTCTTTCCGGCGCGGGGACAAACACCCTGCTGGCCATCGTGCAGGCGGCGCAGTCGAAACAGGAGGCGGTCACGCCCGAGGACATTGCCCAACCGATCGTACAGGCCTCCGTAGGCGCTTTTGAAGGGGCCGTCTCCTCGTTTAGCACGGACACAGACAATCTGGGCCGGACGATGGCCGAGCGCGGTCCCGGCTATTTGGGCGCGGCCGTCATGTATGAGAGCAATGTCGTGCAGCACGGCAATGGCGATCTCGTGGCCATCTATCCGCTGGAAGGCACATTCATGGCCACGCACCCCGCCTGCATCAATCAGGCGGCCGGGGAGGAGACGATAGAGGGCGCCACCCTCTTTCGCGATTTCCTACTCAGCGAAGCGGGGCAGCGCCTCGCTCTGGCCGGCGGTCTGCGCCCCGTGAACGGGGCCGTGCCCCTGGGCTCGCCCATCGATGAGGCGCACGGCGCCGATCCGGCGCAGCCGCAGATCGTTTTCGACGAACCCGACCTGGCCTCTGTGTATGCCATCCAGGATCTGTGGCAGACGGCGCGCAAACAGGTCAATCTGGTCATGCTGCTGGACACGTCGGGCAGTATGCGTGGGGCCAAGATCGAAAGCATGCAGGCGGCGGCCGAGCAGTTTGTGCGCAACATGGGCGAAGAAGACTACGATCAGCTTAATTGAGTTCTACTCCCAAGCAGATCTCTTGATCGATCACGCCTCCGTGGGCAGCGACCGCGCGCTGGCGGTGGAAGCGATTCGCGATCTAGAACCTGGAGGGCGACACAACGCTCTTTGACGCCATCGGCGCCGGCGCGCAGGTCATACAGAGCAGCGCTTCCCCGGACACCGCCAACGCCCTCGTCGTCCTCACCGACGGCGAGGACACGCCCAGCTACCGTTTGCCTTTGACGAGGCGCTGATCGATGCGGCGACGGCCGGAGAGACGACTGTCTTCACCATCGCCTAGGGGAGCGATGCGGACAACGACCTGCTCTCTGCCCTGGCTGCGCGCGCCAACGGCAATTTCTACCGCGGCGACGAAGCCAGCATTGACGCCATCTACGAAGAGATGTCGGCCGCTTTTGGGGGGACGCTGGGCGTCGGGCGTTGACAAGGGGCGCGATCAGTACGGGTGATAGCAGCAGCGCGTATGCAGGATGTCTGAACAGGCGACACCGGTCACGGTAGCGATTCAAGCGGGTGGCAAGAGCACACGCATGGGGCGCGATAAGTCGTTCGTGCCCTATCAAGGACGGCCGATGATTGAAGTCGTGCGCGATCACGTAGCCGGCCTCGGCAGCGAGCTGATCATCATCGCCAACGATCCCGCCGCTTACGCCTACCTGGGCCTCCCCGTCTATGGCGACATATACGCTGATCGCGGGCCGCTGGGCGGCATTCACAGCGCCGTGTTCAACGCGCGCACACCCCATGTGCTCACCGTGGCCTGCGATATGCCCTGGCTGAACAGGGAGCTGCTCGCCTACCTGCTGACGCTGCGCGAAACGGCCGATGTGGTTGTGCCGCGCTGGGGCAAGTTCCCTGAACCCCTGCACGCCGTCTACAGCAAGCGCTGCCTTCCGCCGATAGAAAAAAACATAGAAGCGGGCGATCTGAAGATCACCCGCTTCTATCATGATGTTACTGTGCGTTTTGTCGATCGCCGGGAAATCGCCCGTTTTGATCCCCTGGGCCAATCCTTCACCAACGTCAACAGCCCGCAAGATCTAGCCTAGAAAAAGGTCTGATTATTCACCATTTTCCAGGGCGATTTCGGCGGCGCGCAGCGTATTCAACATGAGCATGGCGATCGTCATCGGACCCACACCGCCGGGCACCGGGCGTAATCGCGCCGGCAACTTCACTGGCCGACTCATATTCGACATCGCCGACGAGACGATAGCCGCGCTTCTTTGTCGGATCGTCTTTCTGATTAATGCCCACGTCGATGACGGCGCAGCCCGGTTTGAGCATATCGCCGGTGATCATTTCGGTACGGCCGATGGCGGCAATGACGATATCCGCCTTGCGCGTGTGCTCGGCGAGGTCCTTGGTGCGGCTGTGGCAAATGGTCACTGTGGCATTGTTCTTCAGCAGCAGCATAGCCACGGGCAGGCCGACGATATTGGAACGGCCGACGACGACCGCTTCCGCCCCGCTCATTTCAATGCCGCTCTCTTCCAGAAGACGGATACAGCCATTGGGTGTGCAGGGGATGAAGAGCGGCTCGCGCCCTTTCATCGCTAAACGGCCGATGTTCACCGGATGAAAGCCATCGACATCTTTTTCCAGGTCGATCGCGCCCAACACCGCTTCTTCGTCGATATGCCAGGGCAAAGGAAGCTGCACAAGGATGCCATTAATGTTCGGGTCCGCGTTCAATTCGGCGACCACGGCCTCCACTTCTTCCTGCGTCGCGTCTGCCGGCAGCGTACGGCCGACGGAGCGAATGCCCAGTTTTTCGCAAGTGCGCTGCTTCATGCGCACGTAGGTCGACGAAGCGGTATCATCACCGACCAGGAGTGTCGCCAGACCGGGCACGTAGCCCGTTTCTGCCTTCATCTTCTCCACGCCTAGGCGCACTTCTTCCTTTACCTTCTCGGCAATGGCTGTTCCATCAATAATCTCTGCTGTCATGTCTATAATCCTTACTAAATGGGAATAGGTTAGAAAAAGAAACGGCCCCACCGTTTGAGAACGAGAGGCCGAACAGTATCAAATTATCAAAGACCCGATTCACGCTACTCCGGTAGTATCTCAGTCCCCATGAACTTGTCCAGCCAGATACCCAGGGCGATCGCCAACGCCAAGGCCGTAAAGAAGAAATAGGCCGTGCCGTACACGGCCGGGGTCGTTCCGATCAAGAGCACGATTCCAAAAGTCGCCGAGATACCAAATGCGGCGCAAATCAATACCAATAGAATCCTTTTCACTACCATTGTTTCAGGCCTCCACAAGATCTTGAACCGGCGGCGTCCATAGCAGACAGCGTCCCCGCCGGTTCCATTTTGACAGGGGTAATTGTAACAAATCAGCGACCATCACGCCAAAAAAAAGGCGCGCATCACGGGCCGGGATCGAGGGCATCGCCAACATGCTCCAAGAGCTGGGTCGCGGTTAATGGTTTGGTCAGATATTTCGTGGCCCCGGCGCGCAGCCCTTCCTGCCTGCTGTGCGAATCGGTCATGGCGCTGAGGATGAGGATGGGAATCGCTTTCGTCCTCTGGCCGGCGCGCACGCGCCGGCACACCTCAAACCCGTCAATGCCCGGCATCAAAAGATCGAGTAAGATCAAGTCCGGCAGGTCGTTTTGCAGGAAAGCCAATGCGCTCTCACCATCTCCTGCTTCCTGCACGTCATAGCCCGCGCGCGAAAGAATCAGGCGCAGGAGGCCGCGGATGTCCTCCTCGTCATCAACAACAAGCACAACCAAGCGGGCGTGCGCCTCGCCTGAGTTTCCAGTTTGATCGTTCACGCCGGCCTCTTCGCTTGAAATCTCCATATCATGCCCAACAGCTCCTTGATCAGCGCTTATGCGAGCGGCAGGTCAAGGACCAATCCCTCTCTGGCAGGCATAGTACGCGCGAAAATGGTGCGCGCCTTGGCGGCGATCTCATCCAGCGCCTCATCCGTCATCTTCGGCGCATAATGAAAAAGAACCAGCGCGCCCACATCCGCCTGCACAGCAACGCGTGCCGCCTGTTCCCAGGAACTATGCCCCCAATTTGCGTATTCTTTGGCGACAGTCACATCGGGAAAATGCGCATCGTGAATCAGCAGATCGGCGCCCCGCGCCAGCTCAACAACCTCCTCCAGGAACCCTTCGCGCGGATGGGCTGTGTCGCTGCAGTAAGCCAGCGAGGTCCCATGACTCTCGATGCGCCAGCCGAAGCAGCCACCTGGATGGCGTAACTGCGCACTTCTTAAGGTCGTATTCTCGTCGATCTGGATGATTTCGCCGGCGTCTATTTCCACGACCTCCAAATCCGCAGCCAGCGAGCGATAAGCAAATGGCAGGTAAGGCGCCAAAAACTGGCGGGCGACGGATTCTTCCAGGGAGATGTTCTCCCGCCGCGGACCTAGCAAACGAAAGCGATTGCCACGAACCAGGAGGGGATCGAAAAAAGGAAGACCCTGGATATGATCCCAATGCGTATGGCTGAGCAGCAAAGTGGCCTCGATATGGCCGGCGTTTGCCTTGATCAACTCATCCCCCAAGCTGCGGATACCGGTGCCCGCATCAATAATGATCAATTGGCCGTCAATTGTCTTGATGTCGATACATGGCGTATTGCCGCCATACCGTAAAGTGTTGGGTCCCGGCGTGGGGATGGTGCCCCGAACGCCCCAGAATCTGACTCGCAAGCGCCTGTTCCTCAAGCGATCTGAAAACGAAAATATGGGGAGGTCCGTCAAATGATTTAGACTGCTTGCGGAGTATAGCAGATTGTCGATCCTTTTTACAATTGCGGGTCGCGACCAGCCCGCTTGTCATAAATAAGCGCGGTTGACATGCTCTGCGCGTTTTGGCATAATCATGCAAAACATAACTTCAAAGGCATCGATGGAGACGAGTAAGGTTGCGCTGGTCAGCAAAGCGAGTCTGAGCTGGTGAAAGTCAGACAAGACCACCTTCATGAAAATCCCTCCGGAGCCGCTAACTGAAAGCGCGGGCAGCCGCTGGGCGCGAGTAGGCTTGGACGGACTCATCCCTCGTTAGCGGGATACAACAATCCTTGTGTTGTTGAATAAGTGCCCGGCTGCTTGCCGGGAAGCTGGGTGGTACCGCGGAGATAATGGCCTTCGTCCCTTTTTGGGGACAAGGCTTTTTTTGTTGCCGCAAAGGAATCCTGCTTGCGGCTGTGCATGGAGAATCTGAAATCATTATGAGCGATCTACTCTATCTTGAGGACGCCTATTTGCGGGAATTTGCGGCAGTCGTGACGGAAGTCGTCGACATCAACGGCGTCGTGCTGGACAGCAGCGCCTTTTATCCCGGCGGCGGCGGCCAGCCTTCTGATCAGGGGGTGCTCGTTGCCGGTGAGGAAACATGGGCGGTCACAAGCGTGAAGCGCGTCGACGGCCGTCCCGTCCACTTTCTAGACAAGGAACCGCCGCCGGTGGGCACGGCCGTTTCCGGCCACCTCGACTGGGAACGCCGGTACCGGCTGATGCGCACGCATACGGCGATGCACATCCTCTGCGGCGTCATCTGGCGCGACTACGGCGCGCCGGTTACCGGCGGCAATATGGACCCGCTCAAAGGGCGCATGGACTTTGAATTTGAAACGATGCGCCAGGAACTCGTTTCCGCCATCGAAAAGGCCGTTAACCGCGAAGTCGCCGCCGGGCGCCCTGTGCACGTGGACATTTTGCCGCGTGACGAGGCGTTCGCCATCCCCGACCTGATTCGCACCAAGATCAACCTGCTGCCCGAGGGCATCAGTGAGGTCCGCACAGTGGAACTGGTCGGCCTGGACCTGCAGGCGGACGGCGGCACGCATGTGCGCAATACCGCAGAAGTGGGACCTATCAGCGTCACCGATTACAAGAGCAAGGGCAAGATAAACAAGCGCATCTACGTGGAGTTGGCCGAGTGAGATTCATTATTCCGGAACTGCCCTATGAAGCGCCGGTGGCCAAAGGGCTTTGGCGCTACGAGCAGGACGGCGAAGCGACAGGGGCCGTTGAACAGTGGCGTCTGTCGACCGCCCACGACGGCTACCAATTCTTGCGCGTCGACCTCGATGCGCGTCTGGCTGCCTCCGGGCGATCCTACCTGTTCCACGCTGTCTTGGATGCCGAGAGCCGGCCCGTCAGGCTCAAGTACCGCCTCTGGCAGGGCAGCCAGGAAGTGATGGGCAACGTTCAGTTGGAAAGAGACGCCGTGCTCTTTACCAGCGGCCAGGACGAGCGGCGCGTTGAAGAGATGATAGCGTTGGACGAAGGATACAAATTTTGGTTTCCGTGCAGCAGCGCCCTGGGCCTGCTCGCCAAGTCCCAGTTCGACGGCTGGACGCCCGCGGTAACGTTGGTGGTTTCTGAAAATGGGGCCAACGGCCCGGCCCTGCTGCCGCTGGTGACGAGCGTGAACCGGCAGGGGCCGCGGTACACGACCGGCAGCAAAGAAGCGCTGGGCCCGATCACGCTCAGCTGGGAAAACCAGCAGCGCACCCTTTGGCTCGATGCGCAGGGCTGGCCGCTGCGCATGAGGCGCCAGGACGGCGTGACAGCCAGGGAAACTGAGTTGATTCTCTACCAGCAAATTAGTTAGCCCGGCGACCTTCATCAGAACGGGGCCGGGCGAAGCGAGAGCAGCGAGGCCCGGGCGGCGGCGTCCGCGGCGAAAACGGGAAATCAGAAAGCAAGGGATATGGAGTGAATTATGGCATTTAAAGATGTATCAAACAAAGTCGACTTCGTTGCCCTGGAGAAAGAAATCCTGCAATTCTGGCAGGAAACCGACGCCTTCAACGAACTGCGCCGCCTGCGCGCCGCAGACGGAAGCGGAATACGGCACCTTCAGCTTCATCGACGGGCCCGTCACCGCCAACAACCCGATGGGCGTCCACCACGCCTGGGGCCGCACCTACAAAGACCTCTACCAGCGCTACCAGGCCATGCTGGGCAAAAACCAGCGCTGGCAAAACGGCTTCGACTGCCAGGGCTTGTGGGTCGAAGTCAACGTCGAAAAAGAACTCGGCTTCCAAAACAAGCGCGACATTGAAGAATACGGCCTGGCCGAATTCATGAGATTATGTAAAGCGCGCGTCCTCAAATACGCTGGCGTCCAGACCCAGCAGTCGATGCGGCTGGGCTACTGGATGGATTGGAACGATCACGGATGAACTGCGCCGGCTGCGCGACGCTGCTGCTCGAAGACCCGATGCAGCAGTGACCGTGCAAGGCCCCAAAGGCCCGGTCACCGGCACGGTCGAACAGGTCGTCGGCCAGTTGGGCATGCCCCAGATGGGCGGCTCCTACTTCACCTTCAGCGACGAAAACAATTACCAAATCTGGCGCTTCCTCAAAAAGGTCGACGAGAACGGCTGGCTGTACAAAGGGCGCGATGTCATGCCCTGGTGCGCCCGCTGCGGCACCGGCATCAGCCAGCACGAAATCGTCACCGATGGCTACCATGAAGTGACGCATGAAGTCGGTCTTTTTACGCTTCCCATTGACCACGCGCCGGGCGGCGTCGGCGAAATGGTGGACGTCAGCGGAAAAAGAAGCGCTGCTGGTCTGGACAACCACGCCCTGGACGCTGACCAGCAACGTCGCCGCCGCCGTTGGTCCGGACTTGACCTATGTCAAAGTCAAGGCCGCCGATGGCTGGACCTACTATCTGGCCGAAGGAGCGATGAAGAACACGCTCATCGGCAAAGACAATGAAATCGTGGCCGAGCTGAAAGGTGAAGGACCTGCTGGGCTGGGAATACAGCGGCCCCTTCGATGAACTGCCCGCCGTCGTGGAAGCATTTGCCGAAGAAGCCTACACCCATCGCGTCATCGCCTGGAAAGATGTGGGCGCGGAAGAAGGGACGGGCATCGTCCACATCGCCCCCGGCTGCGGCGCGGAGGACTTCCAATTGAGCAAGGAGTACGATTTGCCGGTCATCGCCCCGTTGAATGAGGATGGCATCTATCTTGGATGGGTTTGATTGGCTGAGCGGCCGTTCCGCCCATGACGTCGCGCCACGACATCTTCGAAAACCTGCAACGAAAAGGTGTCTACTACCGCAAACAGCGCTATGAGCCACCGCTATCCCCACTGCTGGCGCTGCGGCGAGGAACTCGTCTACCGCCTGGTGGACGAATGGTTCATCAACATGGGCGACACTGTACGACAAACCGCGCGAAGAAGTGACCGCCGAAGAAAAAGCGGCCAGCTTCCGCTACCAAATCATGGATTCGTGTCGATCAGGCCAACTGGTATCCCGGCTTTGGCTACGACCGGGAGATGGATTGGCTGCGCAATATGCACGACTGGATGATCAGCAAAAAGCGCTATTACGGCCTGGCGCTGCCCATCTACGAATGTGACGAATGCGGCCATTTCACCGTCATCGGCGAGCAAAGAAGAGCTGCGAAGAACGGGCCGTCGAAGGCTGGGATGAATTCGAGGGCCACACGCCGCACCGCCCCTACATCGACGCCGTCAAAATCGCCTGCCCCGAATGCGGCGGCACGGTCGAGACGCATCAAAGATGTGGGCAATCCCTGGCTGGACGCGGGCATCGTCGGCATCAGCACCTGAGCTATCAGCACTGACCAGGAATATTGGGAAAAATGGTATCCGGCCGACTGGATCTAGCGAAAGTTTCCCCGGCCAGTTCCGCAACTGGTTCTACAGCCTGCTGGCGCAAAGCACGCGTGCATGGCCGATGGAGTCGGCCCGTTCAACAATCTTGTTCGGCTATGCGACGCTGCTGGCCGAAGACGGCCGTGAAATGCACAAATCGTGGGGCAACTCCATCGAGTTCAACGAAGCGGCCGACAAAATGGGCGCGGACACGATGCGCTGGCTCTATGCCAGCGCGCAAACCGGAACAAAATTTGCTCTTCGGCTACAACCGAAGGGCGATGAAACGCGCCGCCGCTTCCTGATCCCGTTGTGGAATGTGTATTCGTTCTTCGTCTCCTATGCCAATCTGGACGGCTGGCTGCCCGGCGCGGAGACGGCCGTCTCACCCAACCCGGCCCATGCGCAGATGGACAAGTGGATCGTCGAGCGGGTGAAGGAAACGGCCGCAGCCGTGCGCGCCGCCCTGGATAAGTATGATGCCGAAAAAGCCACCAGAGAGCTGGAAGCCTTGCTGGACGATGTTTCCAACTGGTATGTGCGCCGTTCGCGCCGCCGCTTCTGGAAAAGCGAAGCGGATGACGACAAGAACGGCCGCCTACGCCACGCTGTACCCCGTCCTGGTCGATTTCGTCAAGCTGCTGGCCCCCTTCATCCCCTTCGCCACCGAGGAGATGTACCAGAACCTGGTCGCGGACTCGTCGATGAGGCGCGCCGGCCAGCGTGCACCACACCCTCTATCCCGGCGGCGAGGGGCAAGAACTCGACCAGCGCCTGCTGGACAAGATGCGCCTGGCGATCACCACGGCCAGCCTGGGCCGTGCGGCGCGCGGTGCCGCCGACATCAAGCTGCGCCAGCCGCTTGGCCAAGGCGCGCGTCAATGTCGGCACCCAGCAGGAGCAGGACGATTTGGTGGAACTGGCCGAGGTCTTGCAAGAAGAGATCAACGTCAAGGAATTCGAGGTCGTCTCCGAAGTCGGCGAGCTGGTCAATTACAAGCTGATGCCCAACAACCGCGTCCTCGGTCCACGTTTGGGAAGCGCCTTTCCCAAGGTGAAGGCGGCGCTGGATGAGATCGACGCCGCGGACGCGGCGCGCGCGCTGCAGGCGGGAAAAACAGTGCGCGTCTCCGCCGCCGGTGAGACGTATGAACTGGACGCCGAAGATGTTCTGGTGCAGACGGAATCGCGCGGCGGGCTGGCGGTAGCCAGCGACAAAGGCGTCACCGTCGCCGTGGATACGGCACTGTCACCGCGCCTGATCCGCGAAGGGTACGCGCGCGATCTGGTGCGGGCGATCAACAATATGCGCAAGGATGCCGGCCTCGACATCTCCGATCGCATCGAGGTCGCCTACGTGGCCGCGGGTGAAGCGGCGGCCGCCCTGCAAGATTTTGCGGAGTACATCCAGCAGGAAACATTGGCCGTGGCTCTTGAGCCGGGAACCTTGCCGGACGCCGCCTTCCAAGGTCAAGTGGGCGTCGGCGACGAAGACGTGCATATCAGCCTGCGCATCGCCGCTTAAGGCGACGCCCTTGGACAGCGCATCGGCGCGCGCCGGATCGCGCGCCGATGCGCTGTTTAACTCTTTTAGCCAATTAAACACTCTCTCTGTACAATCATTGGCATGTACAAGCCGACTGGTCTGCGGACCACCTGCCGGCGCCTGTTCAGGCCCTGGCAAACCTGTCTAAGTTTCATTCGTCATGGAGGGAGTCTATGATCCGCCGCGTTCTGCCGCTCCTGTTGATCACCATCCTCTTGACTGCTCTCATTACGGCCGCCGGCCTGGCCCAAGACGAAGGGCCGCCGGGGGTGGTTATGACAAGCCGCCTCTTGGAGAGTGGCGACCTGCCGGGGGCGATGATTGACGGCGTCAGCGATGCCTCGCACATGACCTTGAACAGCCCCTCGATCATCGGCGGCGTCGTCGAAGAGGAACCGGCCGATCTCTGCGAAGAGGCCACGGAGATCGCCCTTTTCTTTCCGGAGTCTCCAGCCTATGGCATCGGCTATGATGTACAAGGCATGAGTGAAACATTCAGCGACCCGGTATTGAGCTGTGCCTGGGGGACTCCCCAACGGCCTGCTGGTTTCCGCACAGTCTGGTACGAGCTGTTTGCTGCCAGCAGCGGCCGTATTCGCTTGGACACGTTCGGCAGTCAGTACGATACCATTCTGGGCGTCTTCCGGGGTGAATGCGGCAGCTTAGAGCCTGTGACGTGCAGTGATGACTTTAACGGCTTCACTTCCAATGCGACCCTGGCGGCCAGCGCCGGGGAGACCTACTATATCGTCGTCGCTGACTGGCAGGGCAGCGTCGGTGAGCCGCCGATCCTCAACTTCTCCGCCTTCTTAGAACGCATCCGCTCCCGCTGGACAACGCTCACAACCAATCCGACCAGTCCGGCGATCAGCCGCCACTCGACGGTCGCCCATAACGGCCGGCTCTTTGTGATCGGCGGGCAGACAGGCGGCGCCGGCGTGCCCATCGTTTCCGATCAGGTGCTGCGCCTGAATCCCGATAACAACAACAACTGGAAAACAATGAACAAGATCCCCGGTGCGGGCTATTCGAACACGACCGCGGCTGTGGTCGGCGACCGCATCTACGTGCCCTCAGGTTACACCGGCAATAACGCGTCTTACGACAATTTCCACTGGGCCTACGACATTCCCGCCTTGGGAGATGCCAATGATTTGGGCAGCTGGTCGATCGTTTCGCCCATCGACCGGGACATGCTGCCCAACGGCAAAGCTTTCGCCTGGGCCGCTTCCGCTGTTCCGCCCTCCAACAACCGCTACTACCTGATGGGAGGCACTTCCTCGACCGATCTCTTCGACCCCACGACACAGTCCAACGACGAAGTATTTACTTATGATGTCGCCGCGGACACATGGCTGCAGGTTGAGTCGATGCAGACGGCGCGCTACGCGCACACGGGAGCCTGGGTGGCGGCAAACAACCTCGGCGCCTGCGTCGCCGGCGGGCTGGGCGTGCTGGCCTCGGGCGAGTTCGTCCTGCACACCAGCGCCGAATGCTACCTGCCCGGGCGCGGCTGGACTTTTATCGGCGATATGAAGATCCCGCGTATCGGGGCCGGCAGCGCTGTCGGGCCTGATGGACGGTGGTATGTTTTTGGCGGGTTGACCGCCCTTGGCGAGGCCACTTTGGCCGCCGTCCTGCAGACGGAGGTCTACGACCCTGTTCGCAATACATGGTCGCTGCTGCCGCCCGAATACAATCTCGGCGGGCAGGACCTGGGTTCGGCGCGCGCTTTCACCAGCGGCAGCGTTATCGGCAATACGCTCTATGTGACAGGCGGCAGCATTTTCGTCGATGGCGAAAATGCCGTTCCGCTTACGGAGGAGATCCTGCTGCCGACAACGTCCATCTACCTGCCCTCGCTGCTGGACCAGGCGAATGATGAGCTTCGTCCGGACGACAATTTCTCCAATGCACGCCATTTGCTGGTTGGCCATACGGAGCAGCGCAATTTCTCCGGGCAGCGGGACTGGTATGACTTCTTTACCTTTAGTGTCCCGTCCCCGCAGCGCGTGAGCCTCACATTGGAAGTTCCCGAAGGCAACAACTTCGATCTCTATCTTTGGGGAGAGAACAAGCTGCTGTGGGGCTCCAGTACAAGCAACCTAAATGGCGAGGATGAGTCTATCCAGCTGGAACTCCAGCCGCGGCGGTATTTTGTAGAAGTGAGACGCGTTAGACCGACGGAAGCGCCGGACAAGGGCGCCTATTACAAGCTGACGCGCAATTAAGCGCGCCATCAAGCGCGCAATTAGGATCGAAAAGAGCGCATGACAAAGAAACCGCTGCGCGTGCTGCATTTCGCGGATGCGCATATCGACATGGCCAATTACGGCCGTCGCGACCAGGAAAGCGCCCTGCCCATCCGCGTCATGGACTTTCTCGCCGCCCTCGATCAGATTATCGACACGGCCATCGAGGAGATGGTGGACCTGGTCATCTTCGCCGGGGACGCCTACAAGGATCGCAACCCGCAGCCCACCTTCCAACGTGAATGGGGCCGGCGCATGATGCGCCTCTCCCAGGCGGGCATCCCCACGCTGCTCTTGATCGGCAATCATGATGTTTCTCCGGCCACGGGGCGCGCGCATACGCTGCAGGAGTTCAAGACCCTGCAAGTCCCGGGCATCCATGTCGCCGACACGATCAAACTGTGGACGCCGGATGAACTGGGCGTGAAAGCGCAGATCCTGGCCGTTCCCTGGGTCTCGCGCAGCAAATTAATGAGCCGCGAGGAGATCAGCGGCAAATCCTTGTCCGAGATCTTGTTGGAAATGGAAGAACGGGTCAGCCGGGCGATCGAGGACGGGATTGAGCAGTCCGACCCGCAAGTCCCTCTCATCCTTACCGCCCATGCCAGTGTGCGCGGCGCTTCCTTCGGCAGCGAGAGAATGGTCATGTTGGGGCATGAGCTGACCCTGAGCGGGCGCATTGTCGCCGACAAACGCGTCGACTACGTGGCCCTGGGCCACATCCACAAGCACCAATCCCTCTCACCGGCAGGCAGCCAACCGCCGGCCGTTTACCCCGGCTCGATCGAGCGCATCGATTTTGGCGAAGTGAAAGAGGAAAAAGGGTTTGTGCTCGCCAATGTTGCCAAGGGGCAGACGCAGTGGTCGTTCGCAAAACTGCGCACACGCCGCTTCATCGACCACCCCATCCGTACGGACAGTCCGGAGACCTTCATGGCCGACATCATGGGCGCTCTGCCGGCAGAGGAGCAGGTGCGCGGCGCCATCTGCCGCCTGCGCCTGACCTACCCCGCCAACTGGGAACCTCTGCTGGATGAAAAGCCGATTACCGAGTACTTCAGCGAAGCGTTCAGCCTGCAGATCCACAAACACCGGCTCAGCGAACGGCGGGCGCGGTTGGGCGAGACGCTGGCTGTCGATGCGCTCTCGCCGCTGGAACTGCTGGAGAAGTTCTGGCAGACGGAAGGCATGGCAAGCGACGAGATAGAGCAGTTGAAGACCTTGGCCACGGAGATTCTTTTTGCCGAAGAGGAGGATCAACGATGATTCCCGTGCGCCTGGAACTGACCAACTTTTTCAGTTATCGCGAGACGGCCGTACTCGATCTGGACGGCATCCACCTCGCCGGCATTTCCGGGGCCAACGGCGCGGGCAAATCGAGCATCGTGGAAGCGATCACCTGGGCGCTTTTCGGCCAGAGCCGCGTGCGCAGCGATGACGACCTGGTGAACCGCCAGGCGGGAGAGGAAGGGGCCGCCGAAGTACGTTTCACCTTTCTCCTGGGGGACAGCACCTACCGCATCATCCGCCGCAAACGCCCCGGCAAGAGCACGCTGCTGGAACTGCAAATGGCCGCCGGCGAGGATGAATGGAAGCCCTTGAGCGAGGGCAAGATTCGTGATACGCAGGCGGCGATTGAAGGGCTGCTGCGCATGAACTACGAGACATTCATCAATGCCAGCTTCCTGCTGCAGGGCAAGGCAGACCAGTTCACGACACGCACAGCCAGCCAGCGCAAGGAGATCTTGGCCGAACTGCTCGGTGTGACGGAATGGGAAGGACACCGCGAACGAGCGGCGGCGGCGCGCAAGGAGCTGCAGGGCAGCGTCGATCTACTGGACGCACGGCTGGCCGAGTATGCCCTGGAAATGGAAGAGGAAGCAGCGCGCCGCCAGGCGCTGGAAGAAGCGCAAGGGCGGCACAAGGCGATCGTGGAGCAGCGGGAGGCGCGCGACCTCCTGCTGCACGAAGCACGCGTGAAAGAAGCGGCTCTGGAAGAGCAGCGCTATGCCATCGCCGCCATGGAGAAGCGCGTGCAGCGGCTGCAGGCCGCGACCGTGAGCGCGCAGGCGACCCTGCAGGAGAGGCGGGAGAGGCAGGGGCAGTTGGCAGCCATAGTCGATCAGGCGCAGGAGATCACGGCCGCCTACGGCGCCTGGCAAACGGCCGAACAGCAAGTTGCGCAGTTCCAGGCCCTGGCCCAACAGCACAACGCGCTCGTCCAGGCGCTGCAGCCTTTCCAGCTGCAGATCGGGCGTGAGCAGAGCCGCCTCCAGGAACAGCAAGCGGCCTTAACCGCCCAGGCGCAGCGCGCCGAAGCAGCGCGCGCCGAACAGGCCACCATTTCCTCAGGCATCAGCGGCGCGGAGGAAGCGCTGCAGGCCGTACAGGCGGAGCGCGAGCAAGCGGATCGGCTGCAAGAGCAGTTGGTCGCGGCGCAAGATGCGCTGCGCCGCGAAAGCGGGCAGCGCACATTGTGGCAGCAGGAGCTGGACAAGATCAAAGCGGAAGCACGGCGTATGGACGGCCTAGCCGCGGAAAAGCGGGAGGCCGGCAAGAACAAGAGCGAAGCGGAAGCATTGATCGTTGATCTTGACGAAAGAGCCGGCGTGATCAATGACCAGCAGCAAACCTATGCGGGGCTGCTGGCCGAGAAAGAGGCGCTGCGAACTCAGCAGCCCACCCTGCGCAGCGAAATGGATAAACTCAAGGAACGCATAGAAACGCTGCAGGAAGCAGAGGCGGAGGGTGCCTGCCCCTTGTGTGACCAGGCGTTGAGCGAGGATCATCGCCGGACTGTTCTACAGAACTTGAGCGCCGAAGGCAAACACTTTGGCGACAGTTTTCGCGAAAACGACGCACGGCTGAAGGCGTTGGAAGTTGAACTCCCTCAGATACAGAAGACGATCCAGAAAGGGGCACCGCTGGAACGAGAGCGACAGGCGCAGCAGAAACGGCTGGCCGCGGCGGAGGCACGCCTGGAGGAAATCGCCCGCGCCGAGGCCGCCTGGTCAGAAGATGGCGAAAAGCGCCTGGTGATGCTGGCGGCCTCCCTGGCGGACGATGCAGCGTTCAAGACGGCCGCCGGCCGCGTCGAGCAGATGCAGGAAGCGCTGGGCGACCGCAAGGCGCTGCAGGAAAAACTGGAAGCGCTGCAAGGACGCATCGCCGGCGATAAGGGACGGCTGACCGAGATCGAACGCCTGCTGGAATCCTGGAAGAGCGTGGGCGAAAAGGAACTGGCGGCGATCAAGATCAAGTTAGAAAGCGAAGCGTTTGCCCAAGAAGCGCGGCGCGAGGCGGCCTTCCTTCGGGAGGAGCTGGATTCTATCGGCTATGATGCACGCCTGCACCAGGCGGCCGTGCAAGAGCGAGATGCGGCGGCCGAGGCGCCGGCTCGTTTTCAGGAACTGAAAGAAGCGCAGGCGGCGCTCGGCCAGCTGACGGAAGCGATCGGCGACCTCGAGGCACGCCTGGAGCAGGAACAGAAAGAGCTGGCTGAGCAAAAATCCGACCTGGAAGAAACGAAGATGCGCCTGGCCGCCCTGGAATCGGTGGGCATCAAGCTGGCCGAGATACAGCAGGAAGTGAACCGCCTGCGCGAAGAGGAGATCGCTGCCGCACAGCAGGTAGGCATCGCCCAGCAGCGCCTCAACGTCCTGGATGACCTGCGCACATTGGCCGCCGACCTTGTGCGGCAGAAAGACGCCCTGCTGGGGCGCATCCAACGCCTGCAGGTGTTGGAGCGATCTTGCGGGCGCAAGGGTGTGCAAGCTTTGTTGATCGAGCATGCGCTGCCGGAAATCGAAGAGAGCGCCAATGAGCTGCTGGAACGATTGACGGATGGGGAGATGCGCATCAAGTTTGACACACAGCGCCGCCTGAAGAGCCGCGATGCTGTCGCCGAGACGCTGGATATCATCATCTCCGACCGCGCCGGCGAAAGACCTTATGACAATTACAGCGGCGGCGAACAGTTCCGCATCAACTTCGCTGTCCGCCTCGCGCTGTCGCAGCTGCTGGCCAGCCGCGCCGGGGCGAAACTGCAAACGCTGGTTGTCGACGAGGGATTTGGCAGCCAGGACCCGCAGGGGCGGCAGCGGTTGGTGGAAGCGATCAACGCCGTGCAGGATGATTTCGCCCTGATCTTGGTGATTACGCACATTGAAGAACTGCGCCAGGCGTTCCCGACGCGGATTGAGGTAATTAAGGAAATCGGCGGCTCACAGATTGCCGTTTATTAGCGGCCGCACGGCTTGAATGCCGGCCCGCTATTCGGGATCGCCCAGGTACGCGGCGGCGCGTAGAGCGAAACGATTGAGTTCACGCGTAAACACGGGCGCTTCTTCCGCCCGTTCAGCGCGCGCGAGCAGATTGAGAATCGCCGCGTCGATAGCGCCGGTGATGGCCACGGCCGTCAAGCGCACATTTTGCGTGGCCAGCATGTTCTTGTCCAATGCTTCTTGCAGCGGCCGTTCCCACATGAGCACCATGCTCTCGCGAAAGGCGGCGCGCTTCTCATCTAGCGCGGGAACGGCGCCCACGCCGGCGACGAGCAGCAGCTGGATGACGGCCGGCTCATAGATAGCGATGCTCACATAAGATTGCAGGGCCGCTTTGACCTGCTGTGGGAAGGAAACGCGGCTGTTCACTGCCTGCTGCAGCGTTTTGAGGAGAAAATCGGCCGTTTCTTCATAGAGATGTATGAAGAGGGTTTCCTTATCGGGGAAGTAGAAGTAGAAAGTGCCTACGGAGACATTGGCCTCGTCAACGATATCGCGCACGGTGGCCGCCTGATATCCCTTTTCGGCGAAGGTCTGCACGGCGGCCTGCATCATCGCCGCCCTCTTGGCGTCTTTCTTTTGCCGGGTCTTGTCACTACTTTGATAGGGCATGACCCTATTCTAGGCGACTTCAGGCTACTTTGCGAGTGAATGTGCGCCAGACGAATTCTGGTCGCATAATTGATGAAGTTGACGGCATTAATGAAGCGTATCTAAACGTATGCCCCTGAAGATGAAGCCCATCCAGTTAGATGAGACGGCGCAAGATCCCCTCTATCGCCAGCTCTACCAGCAGCTGCGCCGGCAGATACTGGCCGGTGAGCTTCTGCCGGGCGAAAAACTGCCCTCCAGCCGCCGCCTGGCCAAGAAAGTAGGCGTCGGCCGCATCACGGCGATTCAAGCCTACCGGCAGCTGGAAGAAGAGGGATTTATCACCAGCCGTTCCGGCGCGGGCACCTTCGTCGCCAATTCGCTGCCGCCGCCCGATGCCGCCACTGCACGGTTCACGCCAACGCTCTCCGCATGGGGGCGGCGTGTCTCCGCGGCCGCCAACCGGCCGCGTCGGGAGCGGCAGCGTCCGCAAATTGACTTTGGCTTTGGGCGCTCCTTCTCGCAGCTGTTTCCTTATGACGTCTGGCGGCGTCTCCTGGCCCGCTATTTGAGCACCGACGACGTCATGCTCTCGCGCTACGGCTCGCCGGCCGGCTTCACGCCCTTACGTCAGGCGCTGGCCAGCTACCTCCAGCACCAGCGCGGCGTTAACTGCACGGCCGAGCAGTTGATCATCGTCAGCGGCGCCCAGCAAACACTGGATATCCTGGCCAGGCTGCTTTTTTCGCCGGGAGACGAAGTCGTTGTGGAAACACCCGGTTACAATGACGCCTACAGACTCTTTCGCACGCATGGGGTCACGCTCCTGCCCAGGGTCGTAGACGAAGAAGGGCTGCCCACGGAAGGCTTGCCCAGCGGCGCAGGGATCAAGGCCGCCTTCGTCACCCCGGCGCACCAATTTCCGCGGGGGGGCACACTGCCCCTGGCGCGGCGCCTGCAGCTGCTGCAGTGGGCGCGAGAACAGGGCGCACTGATCATTGAAGATGATTATGACAGTGAGCTACGCTACGGGTCGCGTCCACTCAGCGCCCTACAGGGGCTGGACAAGGGGGGCCACGTCGCCTATCTAGGCACCTTTTCGAAGGTTCTATTCCCGGCGCTGCGTCTCGGCTACGTCGTGCTGCCGCCGCCTCTGGTCACCCCCTTTACCAGGGCGCTGGCCCTCGTTGATCGCGGCGCGCCAACGCTGACGCAGGCCGCCGTCGCTGATTTCATCAGCGAAGGCTATTTCGAACGCCACCTGCGTCGCTTACGCGCCACCTATGGTGAGCGCCGCCAGGCGTTGGTGGACACGCTGGACGAGCGTCTGGGCGACCAGGTGACCTATTCCCGTTTTCCTGCCGGGCTGCACATCATGCTGCAGCTCGATCCGGCATGCAGTGAAAAAGAGGTCGTGCGCCGCGCCGCCAAGGCGGGCGTCGGCGTCTACGCGGGCGCGCCCTTTCATTTACAGAAGCCGGCGCCTCCCTCTATCTTGCTCGGCTTCAGCGGCCTAGACAGGCAGCAAATTGAGGAAGGGGTGCGCCGCCTGGCGGCCGTCCTCCCCTCCTGCCGCTCGTGACCGCAGCCCAGCCCGCGCATCTTATTGAGGGACAAAGATCAGGGCAACGCCTAGAATGGCCACGGCCGTGCCCACGATGCTGCGCCGGCTGACGCGCTGCCCGTAGGCAAAGTACTCGATCGGGATCAAGAGGATGGGCGGCAGGGCCATCAAGGTGGCCGCGATGCCCAGGCGCGCATTCTGCACGGCGATCAGCGAGAGCCAGATGCCAAGAAAGGGGCCGACAAAGGCGCCGGCGACGATGGCGCGAAACGCCTTCACATCGCGCCACTGGGCGAATGTATAGCGCACCTGGCGCGTCAAGACGGCCATGCCCCAGAGGACGAGGATGGCCACGAATATGCGAATCAATGTCGCCGAAACGGTCGGGTAGCCGCCGACGAGCCCGTAGCGGGCGGTGACCAGATTGGCGACCTGGCCCAAGGCGCCGGCCATACCGAAAAGGATCCCCCGGCGATACTGTTTTTCTTCAACCTGCGTCTTGCCCCTCCTTTTCTCGGTGACGACCCAGCCGATACCGGCCACAGCGAGCAGGATTCCAGTCAGTTCCAGCGGCGCGATCTGTTCGCCGAAGAGCAGCCAACCGAAGATGGCGCTGTAGATGGGCACGCTGGCCATGAGCAGCATCGACAGCCGCGGGCCGATCAACACGTAAGCCTGAAAGAGAAAGGTGTCCCCCAGCACAAGGCCGAGGATGCTGGATACGGCAAACCAGAACCAGCGGTAAGGCTCAGTGCCCCAGGGGAAGAGCGTCCCTTCAAAGATCAGGTGGGCGATGTTGAGGAAGAGGAAAGCGAAGAGGAGACGGCTGCGATTAACAACCTGGGAGCCGACGCGCCGGCCGCTGTAGCTAAAGAAGACGGCCGTTAGCGACCACATGACGGCCGTTCCAATCGCGGCCAGTTCCCCCCAGAGTACCATCAGTTTAGGGACACGATCCGCTGTTCCTCCATGTAGAGAGTGCGTTTCTTGCCCACAACCTTTAAACAGCGGCGCACGCGGCGGCGCAGTTTCTTGTTAAGCAGCTTCACCGCCTGCTGCGGCGGGAGAAAGCGGAAGCTGCGCAGCTCTTTCGATTCCAGCCGGATGGCGGCGATTTGCTGCGCGCTTAAGACGGGGCCCAGAAAGATGAAGTGCAGGCTCTCCGTGCGCGACTCCGTTTCCCCGCTGTAATCAACGCCCAGGAGGCGCAGCGGCGCACAGGAAAGGCCAAGCTCTTCTTGCAGCTCGCGTCTAGCCGCCTCGCGCGGCGATTCATGCGCTTCCACCACGCCGCCGGGGATCTCCCAACTCTCCTTATAGTTGGGTTCGACAACCAGCAGCTGGCCCAGCTCATCGAAAAGCAGCATCCCTGCGGAGACCCGTTTTTGCGGCAGTGTCTGTTGGAAGCGTTTCTGATTCACGCCTGTCTTCCTCGTTTCAAGGGTGCGCGCACTGCACCAGGTTAAGCTCAGCGACGCGCTTCTCGTGGAAAGCGATCGCGAATCTGTTCAATATGCGCCGGCGTGGTGCGGCAGCAGCCGCCGATGCAGGCCGCCCCTAACTTGCGCCATTCACGGCTCATTGTCCCATATTCGGCCGGCGGCGATTCCCCTGACCAGCCATGCGTCTGTACATCATATTCTTCACCGGAATTGGGATAGACGATGATGGGTAGCTCTGTCTCCTGCCTGATTTCATTGATCAGACTGGGGATGAAGCGCGGCGGTGTGCAGTTGACGCCTACGGCGGCGACGCGCGGAATCTGATCCAGGAAAGCGGCGCAGGCGGCGATGGGCGTGCCGTCTTGAATCCTCTTCCCGTCGGCACAGCTGAAGCTGAACCAGGCATAACGGCCGTCCGTCTGGTCCAGCAGGCGGGCCAGGGCGCGTGCTTCAGCAAAATTAGGGATCGTTTCGCAGGCGAGCAGATCGGCCTCGCTGGCGGCCAGGATTTGCCAGCGCCGGCCATGGAATGCGAGCAAACCCGCCTCGTCCAGATCATAGTCGCCCGTGTATTCGGAGCCGTCTGCGCGATAGGCGGCATAGGGACCGACGCCGGCGGCGACCAGGGGCCGCAGACGCCTGCGCCTCACGGCCACCTCCTGCGCGTTCCAATAGGCATCCCGCTCCGCCAGGGCCAGCGCGACTGATGTGCGGATGAGATCCTCCGCCGCCGCCGCGGACAATCCGCGCGACATGAAGCCGGGAATCGTCGCCTGGTAGGTGGAACTGATGAGGCAGTCGGCGCCGGCCCGCAAATAGGCGGCATGGACGCGCCGGATGAGCGCCGGATCATCGAGCAGCAGCCTGGCCGACCAGAGGTCGTCGCTCAGGTCGGCGCCCAGGGCTTCGAGCTCCGTGGCCAGGCCGCCGTCGAGAATTAAGGCGTCGTACTTTTCCAGGAAGGGCGTGATGGGGTTCATATCAGTTGAGCGCCGCGATCCAGGACGGCCGTTTGGGGAAAATCGCGTTCAGCAAAACGACCGCCTCCGCATTCTTAGCGTAGCAGTCGGCAAAAGCCAGCTCCAGTTCGCTGTAGCTCCGATAACCAAAGAGCAGCTGCAAGAAAGTCAGGTCGGGGAACAGGGCGTCCCCATCTTCAACATCACCAGCCTCGTAGCGGCCGATCCCCGAGATCTTCCCTTTCGTGAAAAGTATTTCCACGGTGTCCTGGTAGAGATTAAGACGCAGTCTCCCCGTGTGGCCGGCGACCACGCTGCCGGCGAGTCGTTCCTCAAGGGCCGGCGCGATGTGGGCAAGAAAGCGATGCAGATCAGGCACGCGAATGTACCAGGCGTAGGGATCGCGCCGCTTCTCCAACTGTCCGCCCAAGGCCACAATGAGCGGGTGGCTGTCATCCAGGATAATGCTGATCTGCGAGATCGGCTTCTCGCGCTCTTGGTTCAGCTCGTCGGCACGGCGCTTCAGCTCGCGCGCGACAAACAGGGCGGCGCTGCGCCAGGAGTGGCCGGGGAGGACGCCAAATTCACGAATGACAAAAGCGGCGGCTTCTGTGAAGAAGACGACGTAGGCTACATCTCGCCCTTCTTCATCGCTGATCATGTGTGCTTTCAAGGCACCGATCCCCTCACGATTGGCCGTTTCCAGCTCGTAGCGCCACTCTGCTTGTGATCGCCGGCGCACGAGCAGGCTGCCGGCGCAGTGCTGGGCGTATAAGGTCTGCAGCAGGAGCAAATCGGCCATCGTCGCCGGGCGCATCTGGTACGGCTCGCTGTGCAGAGGTTTGTCATTCCCTGATCGCGCCCAGAAATATTCGCGTCCGCCGCCAAGGTTGACGGCCATCTCGTAGCCGAACGCGCGGTAGAACCAGGGAATGCCCGTGATCGCCTGCACCAGGTGCCCTTTGCGCGTGCTGAGCGCATGGGCCGCCGCCATCTGTTCGCGCACGAGGCCGCGGCGGCGATACGCCTCGTCGGTGCCCACCAACTCAATACGGCCAACGCCGAAAGGAAGACCCTCATAGGCCCAGGTCTGCGAAATCAGCGCCTGCGAGGAAACGATGGCCCCGCTGTCCGCTGTTGCCACGATCGTAAAATTAGCGGCCGTCGTCGTCGGGTGACGGCCGTCCATCAGATCGCGCGTCCACGCCCCCAGCCACGTCTCCGGCCGCTGCGCGTCGTCGCTGTGCAGGCGCACATTGAAAGCCGCCAGCGGCTCGATATCCTTCGCATTCGCCCAGCGCAGCAGCAAATTGTCATCCAGCTCCCGGGGCAGCAATGAGTCTTTCTTTTCTTCCATACGTCTGTTTTCCTATCCATGCTGTCGTTCCAAGTTATAACAAACTTGATGGGCCGTGCAATCTGTTAAGAAGTCATGATAGCGCAGCGCTCTGCCGGCCCAACTGTTAGAGAATAATCCTGGGCAGGAGAAGCTCGCGGTTCGCCGGGAAATCTTTGGCAAGAAGCGTAAGATATGCGTTTGAACCAGCTCAAAAACTTGACTTGCAGTCTGCCCTATGACATCCTAATCAAGGTCAAGAACAGGAAGTTCTAAACTTTACATAAAAAGGTATTCAATGATAACATTCATCTCTAACTATTGGTCTATGACATTGCCGGCGCTGCTGACAGGGTTCCTGCTTCTGCGAAAACTGGAGCAGATACGAAGGGAATCGGCAGCCGCAGCGCCTGTACCAGTTCCCATCACCAAAACAAAATAAGGAAAATCGATGTTCTTCTTTGATCCTCGTTGGCTGCTCTTCGCCTTACCCGGCTTGCTGCTCGGTTTGTGGGCGCAGGCTCGTGTGCGAGGCGCGTTCAACAAGTATTCAAAAATAAAAACCATGCGCGGCCTTACCGGCGCTCAGGTGGCCCGCGCCCTGCTTGATGAGCAGGGATTGTCCCACGTCGCCGTTGAGGAGACGCAGGGACGATTGAGCGATCATTATGATCCGCGAGCGAAGGTGCTTAGATTGAGCCCTGATGTATACCGTTCGCAAAGCGTCGCCGCGGCGGGTATTGCGGCGCATGAGCTGGGCCACGCCCTGCAAGATTCGCATGGCTACACGCCGTTGAAGCTGCGCAGCGCCATTGTGCCGGCCACGCAGTACGGCACCATGCTCGCCCCCTGGCTGTTCATCGCCGGTCTGCTGTTGAACATAACCGCTTTAGCCTGGGTTGGCGTCATCCTCTTCGGCGTTGCCGTGGTTTTCACCCTGGTAACGCTGCCGGTTGAGTTCAATGCCAGCAGGCGCGCCAAGGAGTTATTGACAACGAGCGGCGTGCTGATTGGAGACGAGATGCTGGGCGTGAACAAAGTGCTGGACGCCGCTGCCCTGACCTATGTCGCCGCCGCGGTCTCCTCGGTCGGCCAATTCCTGTACTATGTGATGCTGCTCGGCGGCGGCCGCCGCCGCTAAGCGCCGCGCACAACCGATAGTCATACGGAGGGCCGCTCTGCAAGCACTTGCAGAGCGGCCCTTTTTTGTTCTTAGCGGCGCTAAACCTCGGAGGTTTGGGCTAAAGCGCCTCTATTCTTCAAGGGCACGCAGCCAATAGTGCCCATAGGGATCGATCTGCAGATCCTGCCAACCGGAAATGATACGGCCGTCCAAGAGATTGGTCAGCTGTCCCCCAAAGCCCAGCTCGGCAAGACGGTAGGCAGGCACTCGCTGCGGCCGCTCGCTGAAATTCCCCAGGAGCAGCACGCCTCCGCGCGCGCTTTCACGCTTAAGCCCAAAGACGGCCTCATTGTGAGTCCACACGGCGTGAGCGCTCGCCTGCGCGTGCAGCGCGATCGTTTCCTTCCGCGCGCGGATCAGCTGTTGAATGCCCTGGAAGAGACGACCGCTGACCGTTGTGCCGTCGCCTCGTGCGTCCGCTTTCTGCCAATCCATTTGCGGGCGGTGTATCCAGCGGTTGTCACCTGCCAGATCAGGATCCGCCTCGAAGCTGTACTCATTGGTCAATCCCAACTCGTCGCCCATGTAGAGCAGCGGGATGCCGCCGAAGGCGAGCATCATGCTGTGCAGGAGGAGGATGCGCCGGGCGGCCAGTTCCGCTGACTGCCAATCTTCTCCCTCCAGGGCCGCTTCCAGGCCGGCCAAGGAGGCGCAGGAACCGCTGATGCGCCGGTCGTTTGTGCGCGGATTGAATTGGAAAGTGGCGCCGCGGGCGAAGGTGCCCGGGAAACGGCCGCTGTAGAACTCACTGAGAAAGGAGCGGTGCAAGAAGCCATCCAGGCCGACGGCGGCGGCATCTGCTTCGGTCACCGCCCAGCCGATATCGTCATGGCAGCGCACGTAGGTCAACCAGGAGGCGCCGGAGGGAATCGGCGGCATCTGCTGCAGGGCGTGCGTCATCAGGGCCACCTTGCGCTCCGCCAGACTGCTCCAGAGCATGACCATGAAGACATTGTGATAGGCGACCTCGCACTCCTTGTTGGTCGCCTCCCCCTGCCCCAGGTAAGGCACAAGCTGCGGCGGCGGCACGATCGCTTCCGCCTTCAAGAGCAGGCCGGGCGCGGCCACGCGGCTGAGCGCGCGAAAAGCCTGCAGGATATAGTGCGCTTCCGGCTGATTTTCGCAGTCGGTGCCCAGACGTTTCCACATGAAGGCGACCGCGTCCAGACGCAGCACTTCGACGCCCTGGTTAGCCAGGTAAAGCATATTCTCCAGCATCTCCGCAAAAACGGCCGGGTTGCGGTAGTTGAGATCCCATTGGAACTCATTGAAGGTAGTCCACACCCAACGCTCGATCTCTTCGTAGTAGGTGAAGCTGCCTTGCTTAAACTCGGGGAAGATCTCGCGCACCGTGCGCTCATACTGGTCGGGCAGCGCGCGATCGGGGAACATCAGGTAGTAGCCCTGGTAATCCTCATCTCCTTGCAGCGCCCGTTGTGCCCAGGCATGCTCCTTGGCCGTATGGTTGCAAACGAGGTCGATACAGAGGCTGATGCCTTCGCCGCGCAGCGCCTGCGCCAGGCGAGCCAAATCGGCCATGGTGCCCAGATCTTCGCGCACCTGGCGGTAGTCCATTACGGCGTACCCGCCATCGTTGGCGCCCGGCCGTGGTTTGAGCAAGGGCATGAGGTGCAGATAGGTGACGCCCAGCTCCTTTAGATAGGGGATTTTTTCCTGCACGCCGTTCAAGGTACCGGCAAAACGTTCCGTATAGCAGACATAGCCGACCATATGCGGCTGCTGAAACCAATCAGCTTGTGCCTGGCGCCGCAGATCGAGCAGGCGCAGGTCGGACGACCGCCGCGCATACCCCTGCGCGACCAGGGAGAGGAAGTGATCGCGCCACAGAGCATAGTCGGCGCGCTCGCCGTAGAGCAGCTTTAACGGCCGTTCAATATCTTCCCAGAAGAGGGCGAGCCGGCTGCAGAATATCTCCTGCTCAAGCTGCTCCATACCGCGCAGCGGTCCTTCTAAGAGCGAACTAGCATGAGGAACCATCTCTTTCATAGAAACACCCGGCGCTTACGGCCGTTGACCCATGCAAACTGATTGCTGATTATGGGCTCTTTTTCAACCAATGGGCGGCAAAGGGCGCCAGCGCAAGCGGCGGCCCGGCGGGCACGCCGCTCTCTGCGCGAGACAAGAGGTCGACCATTGCCTGCGGCGGGGAATACCCGGAATCCTGCACCTGCGCCGTGAGATTAAAGAGGCAGAGGAGTTCCTCAGCGCCGGCCGTGCGCTTAAAGCCGAGGACGGCCGTGCTGCCCGTTTCCACCCAGGCGAACTCGCCGGCGCGCAGCGTACCTTCGCCCTGCCGTCTGTTGATCAGAAAGCGCGTCAGATTCAGGTAGGAGCCGGGATCCGCTTCCTGCGCGGCGACGTTAACAGTCCGGTAGCCATACAAGGGATCATCGATCAAGGGCAGATACGTTTCCGGCGCCGCTGAAAACCCGGCGTTGAACCCGGCCTCCCACTGCATCGGAGTTCGTACACCGTTGCGGTCGTGCAGCCAGATATTGTCACCCATACCGATCTCATCTCCGTAATAGAGGATCGGCGCGCCAGGCAAAGAGAGGAACAGGGCATTGAGCAAGAACCAGCGCCGCTGGTCGCCGTCAAGAAGGGGCAGCTGGCGGCGGCGAATTCCCATGTTTAGGCGCATCCGCGGATCGGGCGCATACTGCTGCCACATCCATTGGCGCACTTCTTCGCTGACCATCTCCAGCGTCAGCTCATCATGGTTGCGTAGAAAGGTCATCCACTGCGTACCCGAGGGAATTGGCGGCGTGCGCTGCCAAATATCGACGATCGGCGTCTTGTCTCCCGCTTTCAACGATTGGTAAAGGCGGGGCATGATTGGGAAATGAAAACAGACGTGAAATTCGTCCCCATCCCCAAAGTAAGGGATCAGGTCCTCCGGCCACTGGTTGGCCTCGGCGATGAGGACCGCGTGCGCGTATTCCTTGTCCATCAGACGGCGCACTTTCTTCAAGAAGGCGTGGGTTTCCGGCAGGTTCTCGCAGTTCGTCCCTGCGCGTTCATACAAGTAAGGGATCGCGTCGGCGCGAAAGCCGTCGATGCCCATGTCCATCCAGTAGCGAATGACTTTGAACATCTCTTCATGGACGGCCGGATTGTCGTAGTTGAGATCAGGCTGGTGGCTGTAGAATCGATGCCAGTAGTATTGGCCAGCCACTTCATCATAGCTCCAGTTAGAAGGTTCTGTGTCCAGGAAAATGATGCGCGCATCCTCGTATTTTTGGTCGGTGTCGCTCCACACATAGTAATCGCGGTAGGGTGAAGCAGGATCATGGCGCGCCTCCTGGAACCAGGGATGGTCAGCCGAGGTATGATTCAGCACCAGATCGATGATCACGCGCAGGCCGCGATCGTGGGCCGCCTTTAGGAACGCCTTGAAGTCGTCCAAATCACCATAATCAGGATGAATGTTGTAGTAGTCGGCAACGTCATACCCGTCGTCTTTCAGAGGCGAGGGATACATAGGCATAATCCAGATGCAGTCAACGCCAAGGGATTGGATATGATCTAACTTGTTAATCGCCCCGCGAAAATCCCCCTTCCCGTCCCCGTCACTGTCCGCGAAAGCACGAACATACAATTCATAAAACACAGCTTCCTGAAACCACTTTTTCTCTGTCATCGTTCTTTCACAAGGTATAAGACAAAGGGCGCTGCAGTCCGGCAGGGTGCAGCGCCCACGTAGTTAAATCAATCGGGCCTAGATGCCGTACTCCTGTCTGACTATCCTTTGACCGATCCGGCCATCAGTCCGCGAACGAAGTATCGCTGCAGACCAAAGAAGACGAGCAGCGGCAAGATCATGGAAACAAACGCGCCGGCGGTGAGCAAATGCCAATCGTTGCCGCGCGAACCGGTCAGATCGGCCAGCCGCTGGGTGATCACTTCGAAATCGGGGTTGCTGCCCAGGAAGACCAACGCCACCAGGTAATCGTTCCACACCCACAAGAACTGGAAGATGGCGAACGAAGCCAGCGCGGGCACGGACAATGGCAGCACCAGGCGCAGGAACACGGTAAAGTGCGAAGCGCCATCAATAAAGGCTGATTCCATCATTTCTCGCGGCAGCGTACTGATGTAGTTAAACAGCAGGTACGTGGCCAGCGCCAGACCAAAACCGGTATGCGCCAACCAGATCGCCAGGTAAGTGCCGTTGATGTTCAGCCCATTCGGACCATACATCTTCAAGATTGGAACCAGGGCGATTTGCAGCGGCACCACCAAGAGGCCGACGACGATGATGAAAAGCAGCCTGCGCCCAGGGAAGTTCATCCAGGCAAAGCCATAGGCGGCGAAGGCGGCGATCAAGATGGGGATGACCGTAGAGGGGATGGAGACGGCCAGACTGTTAAGAAAGGCCAGAGACATATCGTCTCCAGGGATCACTTCTGTCTCCCCATTGGGCAGCGTGACCTCAAAGTCTTTCCCTGTCAAGACCTGCTCGTAGTTTTCAAGGGTGAAATCCCAATTCACCGCCCATTCTTGTTTCTGAACTTCAATGCGACCCAGGCGGCGATTGCCGACCCAGGTGACCCGCGTGTCGCCCGTGGGCGAAGCAATACCCTGGCGCATCTCTTCGAACGTGCCCACGACTCCTTCAACTTCCATGACGCCCTGCGGATCAAGCCCCAATTCATTGGGATCGATCGTGGCCACGGTTTCCCATTCCCTGTGCGGGAAGACGGTCCACCAGCCAGACGTCTGGATGTCAAAACGATTGCGGAAGGAGGAGACAAAGATACCCAGCGTGGGGACCGTCCAGATAAGGACAATGAGCAGCAAGAAGCCGTTGACGACCAAACAACCAAGTGTTTTTTGTTGCTTCATTCTAAAACGCCTCCTGTTCTCTAAACTGCCGCAGGTTGTAAATCAAGACCGGGATCACGGCCAGAAGCAGGATGATGGCGATGGCTGAACCAACGCCGGAATTTCGTGCCGTAAAAGCCTGCCTATAGAATTGGGTGGCAATGACATGGGTGCCGAATTGCCCTCCAGTCATGACCCAGACGACATCGAAAATCTTCAAGGTGAAGATCACAATGGTCGTCCAAACCGTGATAATCGTGGGCATGATGTAAGGCACCATGATGCGGAAGAAGATCTGAATCTCATTGGCGCCATCGACGCGTCCCGCTTCCAGCAGCTCTTCAGGGATACCCTTGAGCGCGGCGGAGAAGAGCACCATGGCAAAACCAACCTGCAGCCAGACCACAATGACGATCAGGAAGAGGTTGTTCCAGGGCGCGATATCCACCCAGGCATACCAGGACTTGGGATCGCCGCCTAAGCCGACGACAAGCGCATTGAGCAAACCAATCTGCGGCAGTTCCGCCGGACGCACCTCATACATGAAATTCCAGATGACGCCGGCGCCGACGAAGGAGATGGCCATGGGCAAGAAGATCATGGACTTGGAAACGCGCTCCCAGCGACTGCGATCCGCCAGAACGGCGATGAGCAGCCCCATGGCCACAGAGGTCGTGCTGCCAAAGACGATCCACATGATGTTATTGCGAATAGACTCCTGCAGTATCCTGCCGGTGAGCAGTTCTACATAATTGGCCGCACCAACGAATTCCTGCCCATTTCTGTCATAGAGACTCAAACGAAAAGTCTCGAAAGCTGGGATCAACAGGTAGATGAAAAGGAGAATGACAGCCGGTCCAACAAAGATATAGGGCTGCAGACGGCGTGTCCACTTAAGAGAGAGTTTCTCGACGAAATTATTGAAACTCCAAAAAAGCAGGGCGACACCAACAACGCCCCAAATGATGGCGAACACAGTTACAAACCACTTCGGAAAGTCGTTGCTCCTGTCGCCTAGAAATAAGAAACCTGCATACAACACCGCTAGCGAGATGAGAATGACAACGAGGGAAAGGAGTATCTGTCCTAGCCCGGCGCTGGCTTCATAATCACTGCCGGCGGCTTGATCGACTTGTGCCATATTGAGCCTCCTGTTCCGGGCAGTGGCTGCTCAGACAGTTGGATCTTTCTGAGAGCGGCCCGGAGAAGAAAAGACAGCCAGCCTTTTTAGGGGCCGGCTGTCAATCAACTAGTTAACCATTATTGTGGCCAGGAATCGTCGATTTCCTGCAAGGCCGTATCCAGGTCAACCGTACCGGATACGTAATCAACCATTGCGGACCAGAAGGTTCCCGCACCTACTTCACCAGGCATCAGGTCGGAAGCATCGAAGCGTACCGTTTCTGCATTGAGCAGATTCTCGGCAATGCGACGATCGATATCCGTCGTGTACCAGTCGAGGCTGGAATCCTGATGGGGCGACAAGCCACCGCCATTGCTTACCATGACCTCGGCGCTGGCGCCGGTGGAAAGATACTCAAGGAAAGCGCGCGCCTGGGGCTCGTCCTTCAGCATCGTGAAGACATCGCCGGCCATGAGCACGGGTTCGCCATAAGCGGGATCGACTGGCGGGAAGGGGAAGAAGTCGTAATCAACGCCTGCTTCCAACCCTTCGCCAAAGAAGCCCTGAATCCAGGAGGCCTGCGAGTGCAGCCAACAGGTTGGCGGATCCTCGAACATGTGCGTCGGGGTATCGCCAATGAATTCGGTCACGATCTGGTCACGTCCGCCAAGGACGTAGCCATCGGTCAGCCAGACCTGCGACATCAGTTCGGCCGCATTCTTGACCTGGTCGGAAGCGAAGGGCAGTTCACCGGCAACCCAGGCATCATAATCCTCGGGCGGCGCCGTGCGCAGCATCAGTCGTTCCATCCAGTCCGTGGCCACCCAACCGGTGGCGTTACCGCTTTCAATTCCCATGCACCAGGGCGAATCCCCATCAGCGACGATCGTATCGCTGAGAGCGATCATCTCGTCCCAGGTCGTGGGTACTTCGTAGCCGGCTTCGTCAAAGACTGCCTTGGGATACCAAACCAGGTCTTTGTTGGCCGCTTTCCACCAGACACCGGCCATAAACGGCTCGCCGTCGGGGCCGGGGAAGGTGGCGCTGTCCAGCCAACCCTGCGCATAACGTTCTTGCAGATCGGCTTCGGGGATGAAGTCGCGCACATCCATGGGCACAGCGCCCTCGGCAACAAAGGCTGCCAGGACACCAGGCTGCGGGACCATGGCGATGTTCGGCGGATCACCGGCATCCATGCGCACAGACATCTGCGTCTCAAACTCTTTCGTACCTGCGTGGTTCACGGTGATGCCCGTCGCTTCTTCAAACGCGGCCATCGATTCCATGAAGAGGACTTCGTCAGCGTCAACAAGCACACTCAAGACGGTTACTTCTGAGCCATCGAATTCGCCATCCATGGCGCGATCGAGGAATGTCGGCTCGCCGTCATCTTCAGCGGCCTCTTCAGAGTCGCCCTGGACCTGACCGGCTACACCGGCGGGCCAGGAGGCATCGATTTCGGGCAGGATCGTGTCCAGATCGGCCGCACCGCTCACGTAATCGGTCATGCCGCTCCAGAAAGTGCCGGCGCCAACTTCACCAGGCATCAAGTCAGATGCATCAAAACGGAAGCTCGTCGCCTCGGCGACAAGGGCGGCAATACCCCGCTCAACATCCTGACCATACATATCCGGCGTAGCCGTCAAGTGGGTGGCCAGCGCGCCGCCGTTCTCCAGCCAGCCGGAAGCCGACTGCGGCGTGGTCATGAATTCCATGACCGCGCGTACTTCGGGGCGGTCGTTGAACATACCGTTCAGGTCGCCGGCAACAAGGAAGGGCTTGCCAAGGTCTTCACCAATGGCCGGGAAGTAGAAGAAGTCCCAATCCACGCCGGGCTCAACGCCTTCGGGGAAGAAACCGGTGATGAAGTTGCCCTGCTTGTGCATCCAGCACTGCGGCGGGTCTTCAAACATGCCGGCCGGGGAATCGCCAAAATTGGTCGTGACGATGCCGTCTGTGCCACCAAAGACGTAATCCGGGTTGAACCAGATTTCACTCCACGCTTCCATCGCGCCGCGAACCTCTGGGGAATCGAAGGGCAGTGTGCCTTCCACCCAGGCGTCGTAGTTCTCCAGCGACGTCGTGCGCAGCATCATCTCTTCGGTCCAGTCGGTGGCCGCCCAACCGGTGGCCGCCCCGGACTCGATGCCGATGCACCAGGCGGGGTCGCCGTCGGCCGCGATTAACTCGGTCAAGGCCATGAGTTCATCCCAGGTCTCGGGAACTTCATAGCCCGCTTCCTCGAATTTCGCTTTCGGGTACCAAACCAGACTCTTGCCGTTGAAGCGGTACCAGGTGCCGCCCATCATGGGCTCGCCGTCAGGACCGGGCACTGTGGCCATGTCCAGCCAGCTCTGGTTGTACTGCTGCTGCAGCCACTCTTCCGACATCCAGGTCGTCGGGTCGACGATGTGGCCCTGGCTGGCGAAGTTAGCCAGCAAACCGGGCTGCGGGAAGTCGGCGATATCAGGCGCATTGCCGCCGTCTACGGCGATGCCGATGCGACCTTCGAATTCTTTGTCGCCAATGTAGTTGATGTCAATGCCGGTCGCTTCCTCAAAGGGAGCAACCGACTCTTCAAACAACACGGCATCAATATCGGCGAAAGGACCATCAAAGGTCACCATGGTGCCGGCGAAATCGCCGTTCAAAGCCTGTTCCATGAAGCCGCCAGGCATGACGGCCCAGTCAACCTCGGCCATCTCTTCCATGGGCTCCTCGGCCGGCTCTTCAGCAGGCTCTTCCATGGGCTCTTCAGCTACTTCTTCGGCCGGCTCTTCAGCCGCTTCTTGGACCGCCTCTTCAACGGCCGCGGCCACGGTCGGGGCAGCCTCTTCGGCCGCCTCCTGAACCTCGCCGCCGCAGGCGACCATGACCATCGCCAGGATGAGCAGGATGCTCAGCCAACTAAATCGTTTCATGTTACTCATGTGTATCTTTTCCTCCGACGTTACGCAACGTCAACAATTAATAAACCTCAGGGTAAGGTGTCACTCTTCTTTATTTAATCTCCTAGTAGGCGCCTCCTTTCGGCAGTCGATCCACCGTTCTCTTCTCGCTTCTTACTTGTTTGAATTGGAGTGTGTTCATGCACATAAGCGCTGTTAGGCGCTGCTCCGTCCATTGAAAGCTGCCAGGCACGTTCAGGCGCTCCCCGTTCAAAGAGGGGGGGCGGTCGTCCCGCGAATGACGAGCTCCGTCGGTAATAGAATGTCTTTATTCTCAGGCATAAGGCCGTTCATCACCTGCAGAAGCAGCTCCGCGCCGCGTACGCCGGAACTGAAGAGAGACTGCCTGATCGTCGTCAGCTGCAAATACTCGGCGGCTTCGATGCCGTCGTAGCCAATAACAGAAAGATCCTGGGGCACGCGCAGCCCGAGATCGCGCGCGGCCTCTAGGACCCCGACAGCCTGGATGTCGCAGTAGGCAAAGACGGCCGACGGCCGGTCGTCGCGATCGAGCATGGCGTACGCTTTCTGCCGCGCCTCATCTCTTTCCACGCTGCTCTCCGCGTAGAAATCGGGCAAGAAGGGGACGCCGGCTTCACTCAAAGCCCTTTGAAAACCGGCAAACCGATCAAAGACAGGCGCACTGTTGAAGGGATTATCCGGATAATCGCTCAGGTATCCTATCCGGCTGTGCCCCAGTTCGAGCAAATGCCGCGCCGCCTGCCAGGCGCCATATTCGTTGTCGACAATGATGCTCGGCAACTGGGGGTGGTAAGCGTCAACGATCACGCCGGGGATGCCGGATTCCAGGAAGCGCTGCATATCGCTCTCCAGCGGCAGCATGGAAAGGATGATCAGCCCATCAACCAGCTTGCGCTGGATAAGGTTGGTCAATAAGTTGTCCCGGTTTTCGCTTTTCTCGACATCAAAGAGCGCCAGATCATAAGCGCTGCCACCCAAAACGGAAACGATTCCCTGCAGCCGGCGCACAACCGAAGCGTTCGTAAAAAAGGGCACGGTCACGCCTAAGGCCATGGTCACGCCGCTTGACAGGTTGCGGGCGACGGAACTCGGGGAGAAATTGAGGTCTTCTATGGCCGCGAGAACTTTCATGCGCGTGCTGTCGCGCACCGATTGGGATTCGTTGAGCACCCGTGAAACTGTGCCAACGCCGACACCTGCATGTCTGGCAACATCACGAATTGTCACTGTGGTGGGCACGTGCCTTTTCTTCTCCAATGGTAGGCCAAGTGGGAGCGGCTGTGGGCTGCCGCATGTATGGAACCGGTTCCATACACTCATCAATATACACTAGCGATCGGAGAATGTCAAGCTACATATTGCGGCGGTATTGGCCGCCGACTTCGTAGAGCGCGTGCGTGATTTGACCCAACGAGCAGAATTTGACCGCTTCCATTAACGCGTCGAAGAGGTTTTCTGTGCTGACGGCCGTTTCCTGCAGGCGCCGCAGGTGCGCTTCCGCTTCCGGCGCATGGCGCGCGTGCAGCGCGGCGACCTGTTCAATCTGGAAAGCTTTTTCTTGCGGCGTGGCGCGGATAACCTCGGCGGGAATGATCGTCGGTGAGCCGTCGTCAGAAAGAAATGTGTTGACGCCGACGATGGCCAAATCGCCGGAATGCTTGAGCCGTTCATAGTGAAGCGACTCCTCCTGGATCTTGCCGCGCTGGTACATCGACTCCATCGCCCCCAGCACCCCGCCCCGCTCTGTCAACCGGTCAAACTCAGCCAACACCGCCTCTTCCACAAGCTCGGTCAGCTCCTCGATTATGAAGGCCCCTTGCAGCGGGTTCTCGTTGTTCGTCAGCCCCAGCTCGCGATTAATGATCAGCTGGATGGCGATGGCGCGGCGCACCGACTCTTCCGTGGGCGTCGTGATCGCTTCGTCATAGGCGTTGGTGTGCAGCGAATTGCAGTTGTCGTAGATGGCGTAGAGCGCCTGCAGCGTCGTGCGGATATCGTTGAAGGCGATCTCCTGCGCATGCAGCGAACGGCCGCTGGTCTGGATATGGTATTTCAACTTCTGCGCCCGTTCATCGGCTCCGTAGCGCAGCTTCATCGCCTTGGCCCAGATGCGGCGCGCGACACGGCCGATCACGGCGTATTCGGGATCGAGCCCGTTGGAGAAGAAGAAGGAGAAATTCGGCGCGAAATCGTTCACGTCCATGCCGCGAGCCAGGTAGTATTCGACAAAGGTGAAGCCGTTGGCCAGGGTAAAAGCGAGCTGCGTGATTGGGTTCGCGCCCGCTTCGGCGATGTGATAGCCGGAGATAGAGACGGAATAGAAGCTGCGCACATGATTGTCGATGAAATAGGCCTGGACATCGCCCATCAAGCGCAGCGAGAATTCCGTGGAAAAGATGCAGGTATTCTGCGCCTGATCCTCTTTGAGGATGTCGGCCTGCACCGTGCCGCGCACGGCCGACAGGGTGCGCGCCTTGATTTCCGCGTAGACGTCCGGATCGAGGACCTGATCGCCGCTGATGCCCAAGAGGAGCAGCCCCAGGCCGTCACTGCCCTCCGGCAGTGGGCCCTGATAACGGGGGCGCTCAAGGCCGCGCGCCTCATAGAGAGTCTCCAGCTTCTCCTCAACAAGCGCCTGCAGCTGATGCTCGCGGATATAGAGCTCGCACTGCTGGTCAATGGCCGCGTTGAGGAAGAAGGCGAGCATGGCCGCCGCCGGCCCGTTGATGGTCATGGACACCGAGGTCGCCGGATCGCAGAGATTGAAGCCGCTGTACAATTTCTTGGCGTCGTCCAGGCTGGCCAAGGAAACGCCGGAATTGCCGATCTTGCCGTAGATATCGGGTCGCTGATGGGGGTCCTCGCCGTAGAGGGTGACGGAATCAAACGCGGTGGAGAGACGCCGCGCCGGCATACCCAGGGAGACGTAGTGGAAGCGCCGGTTCGTGCGCTCCGGCCCCCCTTCCCCGGCGAACATGCGCGTCGGGTCTTCGCCGTGCCGTTTGAAGGGGAAGACGCCGGCCGTGTAGGGGAACTTACCAGGCACGTTTTCTTGCAGCTGCCAGCGCAGGATGTCGCCCCAGGCTGTGAAGCGCGGCAAAGCGATCTTGGGCAGACGGCTATGGGACAACGTTTCTGTATGTGTGTCACTCGTAATTTCACGGCCGCGAACCTGGTAGACGTATCTCTCCGCCGCGTAGCGAGCCTGGAGATCGCCCCACCCCTCGAGCAAGCGGCGATTGGCACGGTCCAATTCTTGCCACAAACGCGCGTAGTGCCTTTCCAGCTCCTGGCCCAGTTCTTGATCCGCGACCGCCGCCACGGCCTGGCGGATGCCGTACAGCTGGTTGGCGATGGCCGCCTGTTCGGCCGTCCAGGCGTCATAGGCGCGTATCGCTTCCGCGATTTCAGACAGGTAGCGCACGCGCGCCGGGGGGATTATGGCCGGTTTTTCCGCCTGACGGCCGTCGACCGCCATGGCGCCGGCCAGATCCGCGCCGGTTTTATCCACAAGCACCCGCAGCAGTGCGTTGTAGAGCCGATCCGTGCCCGGATCCTTGAACTGGGAGGCAATGGTGCTGTAAACGGGGATCTCCTCAGCGGCGGCATCAAAGAGGGCATGGCTGCGGCGGTACTGCTTCTTGACATCGCGCAGGGCGTCCAGCGCGCCGCGCTTGTCCGACTTGTTGACGGCGATCACGTCGGCAAAATCCAACATGTCGATTTTTTCCAACTGGGTCGCCGCGCCGTAGTCGGGCGTCATGACGTAGAGGGAAACATCAGCGAAATCAACGATCTCCGTGTCCGCCTGGCCGATTCCGGAGGTTTCTAGAATGATCAGATCGAACTGCGCCGCCTTGAGCAGGCTCAATACATCGGGCATGTGCGCGGAGAGGGCCAGGTTGGACTGCCTGGTCGCCAGAGAACGCATGTAGACGCGCTCATCGTAGACAGCGTTCATGCGAATACGGTCGCCAAGCAGAGCGCCGCCGGAGCGCCGTTTGGAGGGATCGACGGAGACGACAGCCAGGTGTTTATCCGGGAAGTCAAGCAGGAAGCGGCGCACCAGCTCATCCACCAGGGAGGATTTTCCCGCGCCTCCCGTACCCGTAATACCCAAAACAGGCGGTGGGGTCAGCCGCTCCAGGTGCTGCCGCACTTCATCCATAATCGGCCGCACAAGCTGGGGCTCATTCTCCACGGCTGAGATCAACCTGGCCAACGCGCGGTCAGACACCCATTTTTTTACCTGGGGCGAAATCGCCGGCCGGCGACCGTCAGGCGCCAGCGCGCCGTACGCCTCAGCGATTGCCTCGCGCCATTTGCCGATTTCCAGCGTCCCGGTGGCGAAATCGGCCTGCCCAAGCAGATCGTTGATCATCCCCTGCAAACCCAGCGCCCGCCCATCGTCCGGCGCGTAGAGACGCGTGATCCCATAGGCGTGCAGTTCCTGCGCCTCCTGCGGCAGAATTGTGCCCCCGCCGCCGCCGAATATCTTGACGTGGCCCGATCCGCGCTCGCGCAGCAGGTCAGCCATATACTTGAAGAATTCGACGTGGCCCCCCTGATAGGAGGTGACCGCCACGGCCTGCACATCTTCCTGAACGGCCGCGGCCACGATTTCCTGCACCGAGCGGTTATGGCCGAGATGAATCACCTCGGCGCCCGAAGCCTGCAGGATACGGCGCATCATATTGATCGCCGCATCATGGCCATCAAAGAGTGAACCGGCGGTAACGATACGAATGTTGTTTTCTGGTTGATACGGGGTCGTTGTTTCCATAAGCTTGCTGACAGTTTACCATAACTTTCCCAGGAAATGAGTCAACGCTCCTTTCAGCGAGGTGGACGCGTTTTCACTCGCCATTCTCGCGCTTTGAGTTAAACTTTCCTGTACCCACCCGGTGGTGTACACAATCTATCCGCACAGTAGGCAGTGGCCGCTCCGCTCACGCTGAGTTTGAGCGCATCCTGAATCAGGAGCCGTGATCGGATCAGGCCAGACAGTTTTTGAGGAGCACGAGTGATCATGAGCGATCGAGAAACATACACCGTTAAAGTCGCCGGCCTGACGCGGCATTTCCCCCTGTTTGAAGTCCAGCCGGGCGTGCGTATCGCCATCTTCAATATGCTCGGCGATACCTTTGTGGTCAAGGCGGCGGCGGCGGCGCTTGCCGAACTTCTTAAGGATATCCCCGCCGAGGTCCTGATCACAGCGGAAGCAAAAAGCATCCCGCTCATCTATGAAATGAGCGCCTTGATGGGGCTGCCCTACGTGGTCCTGCGAAAGAACTACAAGACCTATATGGGTGACGCGATCAGCGCGGAAACACATTCCATTACCACGGGCAATACGCAGACGCTCTATCTGGATGAAAAAGATCGGGAGCTGGTCAGGGGAAAGAAGGTCATTCTCGTCGACGATGTGGTCAGCACGGGCAGTACACTGCAGGCGATGAAGAACGTCATCGATCGCGCGGAAGGAGAGTTGAGCCAGGTGGCGGCAATTTTCACCGAGGGGGACGCGGACTGGTCTGACGTGATCGCCCTGGGCAATCTTCCGGTCTATATTGATTGATCGCGCTGCCTGGGAAAGGCGTTTGAAACTTGCTGCGGCAGAAGCAGGTGCGGTGGAGGATGACTATTAAGGTCCGGCGGAAGCTGAATACGGAGCGCAGCCTAGGCGTGGCAAAGGTGATATGGATGCTTTGCCTGCTGCTTCTGCTCGCCGCCTGCCGGGACCAGGAAACGTCAGCCGCTCATTCCGCGGCGGCGGCGCCCGAAAAAGCCACGGCCGTGTCCGGCGGCCGGCAGGCGCTGCCGACGCCAACCATAAGAGCAGCATCGCAGCCGGAGCAGTTGGCGGCGACGCCCACCATCCATTTAGAGGCCACGGCCGTCCATTTACCGACGCCCTTTATCACGCGCTCAGCGGCGACGGTCCTGCTCGGGCAAGACGTAGTCGCCCTTGTGGATCCTATTTTGGAGGGGCTGAAAGCGACGGCCGTGCCCCCTGTCGACTGCGACGATCGCTTCCCGGACGGCGAGCTGCTGACCATCGTCACCCAGGAGTACGGTATCAGCAGCGAATTCGCCCCCGACGATCTGGTTCCTCTGGCGGACCACCTGCCGTACACGGTGACGGTGGGCTATCCGACGGAAGTCAGGCAAGTGATGCTGCAACCTTTGCTGAAAATGATCGGCGACATGACCGCCGCCGGGCTGCAGCCACAGATCCTCTCCGGCTACCGCAGCTACACGGCGCAGGCGATCTCCTGGAATAAATGGAACAATCTCTATCCGGATCATGCGGCGATCATCAGCGCCCGGCCGGGGCACAGCGAACACCAGTTGGGCACGGTCATAGATTTCGGTTCGCCGGAACTGCCCGGGCTGGTCGGGCAGCCGGGCATCCAGTTCCACACGCGTTTTTCAGAAACAAGCGAAGGGCGCTGGCTGGCCGAAAACGCGCATTCCTACGGCTTCACGCTCAGCTTTACCTTGGAAGCGTTTGCAGAAACCGGGTTCTATTATGAGCCGTGGCATTATCGCTATGTTGGCCAGGCGATGGCTGCTCAGCTGCGCGAGCAAGAGCAGACGCTGACGGAGTACCAGCTGGCCAATGAAGCGGCGCCTTGTTTGCCCTGAGGCCGTTCATGGTTTGCCCGCTGCGTCACGGCCGTTCTATATACCTCTTCCTGCTTATCCTCCTCCTGTCCGTGAGCGCGTGCGCGCGGCGGGACGGCAAGGAAACGCCCGGAACGGCGGGAACAGCGGCCGTAACCACCCAGGCCGCCACAGCCCCGCCCACAGTTGTCGCCACGGCTTTCCCTACCGCGCACCCCTCCGCAGAGCCAAGCAGCACACCGCCGCCCCAAGCGTCACTCACGGCCGTCGCCGGCGCTTCCCCGACCCCTCCGCCCTCACCAACGCCAAGCAGCACGCCCCCCCCGGAGACGACACTCTACGTCCCGGAATCGTGGCCTGGAGACAGGGAGAAGTTGGCCGCCGCCATGACGGATCTCTCAACAGCGACCCTCTGGCGGCTTGTTGAGGAAGCGGAGGCGGATGTGCGCCTGCGCAAAGATGACTCGGGCATGCTTGTCAGCCGCGCGACCCTGGCCCTCGCCGTCCCGTTTTCCACGGAGTGGCACGACGTGAGCAGCGAAGAAGCGGCGCGAATCGTCGACGAAGGACATGAGGTTGCTGTCCTCGTGCCCTGGACAGAAATGAAAAGCGACCAGAGAGCGCTGCGCATTGACGGCTTCGGCCCGGCCGACAGCAACTATCCGCTGGTGGAAAGCTGGTCGCTGGCTGGGGAAGCGCCGGCGGGTGCCCTGCGCGCGCTGGCTCGCTATCTACGAGAGGAGAGCAAGGATACCGTCGTGCACCTCGCCGCCGTGGGCGACATCATGCTCGACCGCTCCCTGGGCATTCTGCTGCGGCAGGGCGATATCGCCTATCCCTTCGCCCATGTTGCCGGGCGGCTGCAAGAAGCGGACGTCGCCCTGGGCAATGTTGAATCAGCCCTCGCTGATGTGGGGGAACCCCAGCCGAAACGGTACCCGTTCCGCGCTCCCGTGGAAGCGGCCGCCGCCCTGGGCCTGGCCGGCTTTGATGTCGTCTCCCTGGCCAACAATCATGGGATGGATTATGGCGCGGATGCCCTGGCTCAGGCGATCTCTCTCCTGCAAAAGGAGGGCGTGGTCCCCGTCGGCGCGGGCATGAACAGGGCGCAGGCGCACGCGCCGCACGTGATGGAAGTCAACGGGCTGCAGCTCGCCATCTACGGCTACGTCCATGTTCCGGTGGAGGCCAGCACTGGCTTTGACACGGCCGTGTGGACGGCCGGTGAAGAGACGCCGGGCCTAGCCTGGGCCGATCCGGGGATGATCGCGGCTGATTTGGCCGCTCTGGACGAGGAAGTCGATCTTGTTGTCGTTTTGCTGCACAGCGGATTTGAATACCAGCCGGCGCCCAGCGAAGCGCAGCAGGAAGCGGCGCGGGCGGCCGTCGACGCCGGCGCCGATCTCGTCATCGGCCACCATGCGCATATCCTGCAGGGCATTGAGTATTACAAGGATGGCGTGATTATATACGGCAGCGGGAACTTTGCGTTTGATATAGACGGCCCGCCGGAAACGGCGATATTCCATGTCTGGCTTGATGCGCAGGGGGTGCGCGAAATCAGCATCGAACCCACCTTCGTTCAATATGGTGGCCAGCCGCGGCTGGCGGCGGCGTGGGAAGCACCGGCCATTCGCCACCAGGTGTACCGGCTCAGCCGCTTACTTAATCAGGATTGATCGCGCTCCCGGCCGCCGGCGCGAATGGAAGATAGGGCGCCGGCAAAAACGGCGGGGATGGAGAGCGATTACTGCGCCGTCTGTGACGCAGCAGCCCCGCTCACGGAAACATCCTCGCCTCCCAGGGGCGGGCCGACTATCGTCTCCGTCGTAAACAAGCCCAGGCGCCCGCTGTTGGTCAGCGCGGCAATACTCACGGCATAGGTTGTATTGGGATCGTAGCCGGTCAAGACGACATTGCCCGCTTTCTCGGCGCGTACGAAACGGAATGGCTCGTAGATGGCGGATTGCAGCGGACGGAAGGAGATAGCGTACCCGTCAACCCCGGGCTCTACCGGCCAGGTCAACAGGTAAGTGCCGGGATCAGCGAGGGGGACAATGGTAGGCTGGACGGGCGGCGGCGGGGCTCCGGCCGCATTGGCCAGGAAAGCGATGTTGAGCTGGACGAACTTCTGATGATAATCGTAATCAATCACGCTCCACGTATCGCGCAGCGAATTCAGCAGGCGCGGATCTTCTTCAGACTCCATGACGCGCACGGCGGGCATGCCCAGGTGCACGAATTCACGCTGGTCGCCCCAACGCCCTTCGCGATCAAGGGCATCCAGGGTGACGACCGGGAACGTAGGGAGATAGTGTCCGGTGACATAGTCGAAGTAGCGCCCAATTTGCCCGGCGGGCGATTGGCGCAGGTCCTGGGCGAAGAGGCGCGCCAGTTGGGGGATGCCCGCGCGACCGCCAATCGTATCGAAGTTGATGACGCCCAAGATATTCAAATTGTCTAGGAAGGCGTTCTGGGCGAAGTGGCGCGCGCCGAAAGTTCCCTGTTCTTCCGCGGCCAGGGCGATGAACATGATCGTCTGGTTCCATTCGCGCGAACTCATGATGCGCGCCGTCTCCAGCAGCAGGGCTACGCCGGATCCATTATCGTTGGCGCCGCTGTTCTTGCTGTATCCATCCAGCTCATCGTCGGAGCGCGTGTCGTAATGGGCAGCGACAATAATGACGCCGTCGCCGGTACCGGTTCCGGGCAGCGTGGCTATGACGTTGCTTTGCTCGGCGGTCAGCCCCTGGTAACTGAGCAGAAAGTCATCAAAGCTGACCTGCAAACGGCCGTTGCCTACCCGCTCAAATTCCTCAAACAACCAGCGTTTCGCCCCGCCAATGCCGTAGTTCTCGCGGTCCACGCTGCTGAAAGAGTTGCGCGTGCCGAAGTTTTCTAAGGTCTGCACATAGGCGGTTAGCTGCTGTTGGGAAACGGAATTGACGAGATCGGCGATGTCCGGATCGATCGCGGGCACGATATCGCTCACCGGGTCAGTCACCTGCTCTTGCGGAATCCCGCCCACTTCAGGCAGAGGAGGCGCCGTGGGGATGGGCGTAGGAATAACCGGCTGGGGCGGCTCTTGGAGAAGGCTGCATCCCGCCAGGAAAAGCAGGATGAGTATTAGAACGAATGCGGTACGCCGTTTCACTAGGCTTCCCTCAGTTTCCTATTTGCTCGCTACTACCCATCAACAACACGCTGCACCTTGAATACACGTCCAACGAATCTCTAGAAGGACGACGTGCTCTATTATAGCACTAATACGCTTACTTGACGTAAAGAAGCCCAAAAAGTGCGCCGGCCTCATTCTAGTGGAGGACCGGCGCACCTATTTTCCAGGAATGACGCCAAGCGCTGATAACTTCTTTGCCTATGAAAGGCGGCCGCGCGCGTTACTCGGTTACCTTTTCGGCAACAAGCTCTACCGTCTCCACCAGCTCTTCGATCGTCGGCGGAGCGATGAAGGTTTCCACCATTCTGCGCGCCACGTCGTCCGTGTACTGCTCCGGCGGTGACTTCATGAAATAGGAAGATGGCGCTTTCAGCGGGCCGGCGAGGCCGCGATCAAGGCCAATCTTGGCGCAGCGCAGCGCATCAATAATCACACCGGCCGAGTTGGGCGAATCCCATACCTCGAGCTTCGTCTCCAACTGGAGAGGAACATTGCCAAAGGCGCGTCCTTCCATGCGGATGTGGCACCATTTGCGGTCCGTCAGCCAGGGGACATAGTCGCTTGGTCCGACATGGACATTGTCATCGCCCAGGTCATAGGGCAGCTGGCTGGTGACGGCGTTGGTCTTAGAAATCTTCTTCGACTCCAGGCGGTCACGCTCCAGCATATTGTAGAAGTCCATATTCCCACCGAAATTCAGCTGGTAGGTGCGATCCAGGTGGACGCCGCGGTCTTTGAACAAGTTGGTCAAGACACGATGCGTGATCGTCGCCCCGACCTGGCTTTTCACATCGTCGCCCACGATCGGCAGACCGCGCTCGCGGAAGCGTTCGCCCCAATATTCTGAACTGGCGATGAAGACAGGGATGCCGTTGACGAACGCAGTCCCTGAATCAAGCGCCTGTTCAACGTACCACTTGGTGGCCATTTCTGAACCAACGGGCATGAAGTTGATCAGCACATCGGTATTGGTATCTCTCAAAATCTGGACGATATTGTCCGTCGGGCCGGGTGCCTTCTGAACTTCCATGCTCAGGTATTTGCCCAACCCGTCATGGGTCATGCCCCGGTACACGGGCACGTTCATGTATGGAACTTCGGCGAACTTAATCGTGTTGTTGGGATGGGCCCACATCGCTTCGCTGAGATCCTTGCCGACCTTGCCTTCCACAACATCAAATGCTGCCGTAAACTCAATATCACGGACATGGTATCCGCCCACCGTAGCGTGCATCAACCCCGGTATTTCTTCATCTTCGGCGGCATTCTTATAGTAATGCACACCTTGAACCAGAGCGTTGGCACAATTGCCGACACCAATGATCGCTACACGGACTTTTCCGTCGTTCTTCTTGCTTGCCATGGGTGAATTAACTCCTCGAATTTTGTACAAAATGCCAGCTCGCTGCCAGCGGCTCTTAGTATATCGCAAAATGCTTTCTTCTAAGAAGTTGCTAACGGTTTTTTTTAGAAAACAGCGCCAAGCCAAGCGACATAGAGGCTATGATAGCCAAGGTAAGTATGAATAGCATTAGACCGCGGCGATAGGCAAGGGAAGTGAACCGTAGAATCACCTGGTGTTCGCCTTCAGGAACGAATACGCCGCGAAAAAGGAGATTTGCCGGGAAAACGGTCGCCGGCTGTCCATCAACTTCCGCCTCCCATCCTGGATAATGGGTATCGGTCAAAACCAACAGGGCGCTGCTGGGCGCATTCGTTTCAATGACCACCTCCCCGGCGCTGTAGCTGGTGATTACCGCCTGACCCGGCAGCTCGGCCGCGGGATCGCTGGGAAGCGCCGCTTCTTCGCCCGTGAGCACGGCCGTTTGCCGGCCATCGAACTGCGGATCGCGCAGCGCCTCAACGGCCCCCGGCGTATCGGCCGCCCACTGCCAATCGGCCACGAGATAGGCCCGCGGCAGGACATCGAGGTTCTCGTAAATCTTGACGTCACCCGAATGAATGAGCTGATATGCGCCGGCGGTAACGGACTGGAAGGCATTGTCACGCGTATCAATCAGGGTCACCGCTTCCAGCGTACACGGGCCGCCGGCACAGGCGGAAATCATGAGTTCATCCAGCAGAGCCGGCTGCGGCAGGCGCACCCTGTAGAGCGACCCTTCCACAAACTCAGGCCGCAGCCGCCACTGGACGCCGTCGCGCGTGATGATCTCAACCTCCCCTGGTGGAGCGGACGAGAGCAGCTGGATCTCGTCTGTCTCAAACTGTGGCAGATAGCCAACGGCGGCGCGCTGCCCCGCGGCCAGGGTGAGCGGGTGCTGGCGGTCGAAATAGACGCCATCCAGCCAAAGATCGCGCGTCTTGTCCGTGATCAGGTAGCGGGCGTTGAAAAGGTCAAGCCAGCGTGCTTCGGGCACCGCCTGCAGATGTTCCCGCAGGCGGCCGTCTACCGTCTCCTGGCCTTCGAGCAGGGTCAGGCTCATCAACTGCGAATAGGAGCGCAGGGGAAGGATGCCCCCATCAAAACCGTCGACCGAAGCAAGGCCATAGATCATCGGCAGGTTGGGCGCATTGATCTCTTTTTGCTTGATGGCGATCGTGTAGTCGTAGAGCGCCTGCGCGGGGAGCTGCTCGGCGTAAATGGTGTCAATCTCAGCCTGATCGCCGGGGTCGAAGAAAATGTCGGAGAGGCTGAGCATGCGCTCAGGCGGGCTGCCCACTTCGGCCAACAGCCGCGTTGTCGAAGGTCGTAGATCGAAGAAGGCTTCCGGCGTCGTCAGATTGTTGTATGGCAGCGTTCTAGAGGCGAGAAAGCCGGCGGCAAGCCCGGCAAGAAGCAGCGCCGATAGGGCGATCCGGCGCCCTTGCGCCGTAGGCAGGTACGCGGCGGCCAAAAGGCAGGCGACGATCAGAAAGGCTTCAAGCAGCCAGCCGGCGACCGTCATCATCGACGGTGATGTGTAGGGCGCCTCAGGCCCCGTGGGCAGGAAGCCCACCAATTGACCGGCAAGGACCCCCCAGACGGCCAGGAGGAAAAGGAGAAGAAAGAAAAGCAGCAGCGGCGGCAGGATACGCCGGCGGAAGAATTCCGTGCGCTCATGTGCAGCGGCGCCGCCTGCCCAGTGCCAGAGCAGCTGCCAGCCTATCCCGGCGAGGAGGGAAAGGCCAAGGGCGTAAAGAACGAGCCAGCGTGCCGGGGCGCGGAAATAGCCGAAGCCAGGCAGCCTGGCCAGCAGCCAGTAAAGCGGGTTGTAGGCGCCAAGAGCAAGAAATAGGCCGGCGGCGGCGAGGGCCAACGCAGGGATTACCCCGGCGCGCGTGCGCCACCCCCAGGCGCCGATGACGGCCAGGGCGAGAACGGCAAGGGGCAGGAACGCCACGTACTCGCTGAAGATTGATTGGCCATAGGCGGGCAGGAGCGCGCTGGTCACCAGGTGGGGGGGAGAGAAAAGGACATCGCCTCATTGGGCGGCAGACCCCCCTGGCGGCTCGAAAGCTGCAGCAGTTCCAAGGTCGGCAGCAGCTGCATGGCGGCCAGGCCCAACGCCAGCACGCCTCCGGCAGCGAGCGCCGCCAGGGGAAGCAGCAAAGCACGCCCGCCCGGGAAGCGATCGTCCGTGGGAGCAGCAGCCAGGAATCTGCGCGAGAAGGCGCCGGCAGCCAACCAGATCAACAGGGCCACGGCCGTAATAAAGGTCGTCTGCGTATGCCCCGCCAACAGCTGTAAGGCGAAGAGCACAGCGGTAGCAATGACGGCGGACAGCCAGGAACGGCGTCCGCCTCTCACGGCCAGGCCGGCAGCGAGGAAAAACCAGGGCAGCCAGGCCAAGCCCTGCAGCTGGTTGATGTGTTCGACCTGGGCCGTTAGATAGCCGCCGGCGGCGAAAGAGACGGCGGTCACCAGGGCGGCCGACAGCGGCAGGCGCCAAAGCCGGCGGCCGGCTAGATAGGCGCCGGAGGCGGCGATGATCAGATGCAGGAGGATGCTGGCGCTGACGGCGTAGGGCGTCTCTAGAAACAGCCAAAGCGGCCAATTCAAAAGATAGAAGAAGCCTGCCTGGCTGTTGGCCAGCAAGGGCGCGCCCATGAAGATGGCCGGGTTCCACATGGGCACACGGCCCGCGGCCAGCGACGCCGCCGCCGCATGCCAGTAGGGATAGAAGTAGAGAAAAACATCCCCTCGGGCGAGGATCAGATTGGTGAAGGCCATTTTGTTGAAGAAAAGCAGGATGACGCTTAAGAGCACAGCCAGAGGCAGGAGGGCGGAAAAAAGGGCGGCGCGGTTTCTTTCAGACATGATCCAGGCCTATGAGGACGCTTCCAGGCGGTAAAGGATCATGCCCGGCCGTGCGCTGGTGTGCAGCAGCGGCAAAGCGGCAAAATTGGAGGCTTCAAGGCTGCGCAGAACGGGAAGGGCGCGCTCATCGTCGGGTAGGACAAGGTAGCGTTCCCCCGGCGCCTGCCCAAAGACCTGTAGATCATCAACGAGGCCCGCCGGGTGGAGAAACCAATTGGTATAGACCCCCTTGTCAATGAAAGCGTAGCGCCAATGCCAGCTGAACCAATGATCATAAAGCACGGTGCCGTAGGGCGCATCGGCAAGATAGGCGGCGACCTGCCAGGCGCCGTGATCCGCGTTTTCCTGCCCGCCCAGGGGGAAGCGCCCCGCGCGCGCGGCAAGCGCGGAAGGAGTCAGGAGCAGAAAGAGAGCCAGAAGGATCAGGAAAGCGGGCAGCAGCGCTTTTGGGGCGCGGCTGAACGACAGCGCTTGCAGACGCGCGGCGGCGAGCACGGCGACACGGCCGAGCAGGAGCGCCGCCAGGGGCACGAGGGGCAAGAGATAGCGATCCCAGACAGGAACGGCAAGCAGCCAATGCAGGGCGAGGTAGCCGAGCAGAAAGAGCATAATCAGGCGATCGGCCAGCGCCGCGCTGCCCTCCTTGTTCCTATCAGACCACCAGAGAATGGGTATGCCGATCAGGAGAAGGAGCAGCATCAGCCGCGAGCCGAGAGCAAGCGGCCACAATGAGGTCCAGGCATCAAGGCGGGGCAGCAGCTCCGCCGCCCAGGTCATGCGCAGACCGCCGAAATTCGCCATCTGCGTGCTCAATAGATTGAACGATCCACCGCGGATGAGCTGCCAGCCAAGCAGGATTAGAAACGGGGGCAGAAAACCGGCGGCGAATTTCAGCCAGCGGCGCGGCGCCCACCCCCCCACCCAGGCCAGCCCGGCCAGCAGAGGCAGGAACAACCACGCCTGGTGCTTGGTGAGCACGGCCAGGCCGAAGCAAAAACCGGCCCAGGCGGGACGTGGGCGCCCGACGACGAGCAGGAGCGCCGCCGTCAGCAGCGCAGCTAGCAGGGGATCGGTGAAGGCGGTCGCCGAGAACTGAATGGACAGGGGAGACATGGCCACCAGCAGTGCGGCAGCGAGCATGGCCAGCGTGCGGCGATAGAGGCGCCAGGAGAATACGGCCGTGAGCGGGACGGTGAGGATGGAGGCGATCAGATTAGGCAGGCGCGCCGACCACTCGACGGGTCCGAGCAAGGGAAAGGGCAGCGCTTGCAGGTAGAACAAGAGCGGGGGCTTGTCCACCGGCTGCGCGAGCAGCAGGGGATCACGCCAGATGGCGATCAGGCGCGCCCAACTGGCAAAGAGCGCTTCGTCAGCGTGAAAGTGGTTGCCGAAGAATGCGGGGAGACGGAGCGCTGTGGCAGCAAGAACAATGAACAGCAGCGGGATCCGGCCGGATGTGGGCATCGAGGGGCGGTTGCCTAGTCAACAAAACGGTACTTGACCAGGTAATAGAGGGCTTTAGGGCCTTCGCGCCACGGATTGAGCTTCTTGCCCTCGTCAAATTCTCGGCCATTGTAAGAGATGGGGACTTCGTAAATACGGTAGCCGCGCTTCAAGACCTTCGAGGTTATCTCGGGTTCAAATTCAAACCCTTTTGAACGCAGAGGAATGTCGCGAATGACATCCGCACGAAACACTTTGTAGCAGGTTTCCATGTCTGACAGGATCGTGTTGTAGAGCACGTTGGTCACCAGGGTCAGGAACTTATTGCCGACCATGTGCCAGAAGAACATCGCCTTGGTCGGCCCGCCGCGAAAACGAGAGCCATAGACGACGGCCGCGCGGCCCTCCTCGATGGGCTGAATCAATTTGGGGTAGTCTCGGGGGTCATACTCGAGATCGGCGTCCTGAATGAGGAAGATATCGCCGCCGGCCAGATCGAATCCGGTGCGCACGGCCGACCCTTTCCCTTGATTCTCTTCTTTTAGGTGAACCTTGACGCGGTCGTCCAGTGCCTTTACCTGCTCATAGAGGTCGCGCGTCTTGTCTGTCGAACCGTCGTCGACGATGACCAACTCGTCCACGCGATCGATGGCCAGGACCGCTTCAACGGATGGAATCAATGTCTCGCGTTCATTATAGACGGGCATTATTACGGATAATTTCACAACATCTCACTTCACTACCGCCGCGCTTTTCCAGGGGTTAGGGCCGGAACGCGGCGCCTAATCGCGGCTACGGGTCGCTGCGCATTATATCATTGGCGACGATACTCAGGAAATTGGGAAACGGCGTATCCATATACCGTTAACCAACGTTCGGGATATAATCGCTCTATGTTATCTCAAATCAACCATCTTATCCTGGATATGGACGGCGTTCTCTGGCATGGAGAAAAGCCCGTTCCCGGCCTGCCAGAGTTCTTCGTGACTCTCGATCAACTGGGCATGGGCTATGTGATGGCCACGAACAACGCCACGAAAACGGCCGAACAGTATACAGAGAAGTTTAAGCGCTTCGGCATAAGTATGGCCGCGGAACGCATCCTCACCTCCGCCGAGACCACGGCCGCTTATCTTGAACCCCGTTACGAATGGGGAACGCCCGCCTACGTGGTCGGCGATCGCGGACTACTGGAAGCGATGAGGACGCATGGCTTTGAAATAGTAACGGCCGCAGAAGTTGAAAAAGGGGCGCGCCCCGCGCTGGTTGTGCTTGGTTTCACGGCGCACGCCGTCTACAAAGATCTGGCCATGGCCGCTTTGCTCGTCGACCACGGTGCCGCTTTCGTGGGCACCAATCCCGATCCCTCACTGCCCACGGAAATCGGGCCGCTGCCCGGCGCAGGCGCCCTCCTGGCCCTGATCAGCACCAGCACCGGCGTGCAGCCGCAGATCATCGGCAAACCAGGGCCGATACTGTTTGAACACGCGCTGCTGCGCGTGGGCGGGCAAAAAGAGAACACAGCAATGGTCGGCGATCGCATTACCACAGATATCGCCGGAGCGAAAGCGGCCGGACTGTGGGCGATTCTCGTGCTCTCCGGAATCGCCGAACATGCGGACATCCAGCACGCGGAGTATAAGCCTGATTTCGTTTTCACTGATATCAGGGAGCTGGCGGCGGAACTGACGCGCGCACGCGCGGGTTAAGATGATGCACGCCGCGAAAGAAGAAATGCGCAGCAAGAAGACCCTCTTCGATCTCTCCTTCACAGACCTGGAAGCGCTGATCGCCGCGCATAGTCAACCCTCCTACAGAGCACGCCAAATCTGGGATTGGCTTTATAAGCAGCTGGTTATTGATTTCGACCAGATGGGCAACCTCCCCCAGTCGCTGCGCAGCGACCTGTCCGATGCGTACACGCTGGACATCCTCCAGCCCGTGGTCAACCAGAAGTCTCGTGACGGCCAGACGGAAAAGGTTCTTTTTCAACTGCAAGACGGGCAGCTGGTAGAAACGGTGTTGATGAAGTATGAGAAGCGGCGCACTTTGTGCGTCAGTTCCCAGGCGGGCTGCGCCATGGGCTGCGTATTCTGTGCAACGGGCCAGATGGGCTTTTTTCGCCACCTGTCGATCGGCGAAATCGTGGCCCAGGTCCTCTTTTTCGCCCGCCGGCTTCATGATCAGGGAGAACATGTCACCAATATCGTGCTCATGGGCATGGGCGAGCCCTTACATAATTACGACAACACGCTGGCTGCTCTGGACATCATCACGGACAAAGAGGGGTTCAATCTTGGCGCGCGCAAGGTAACTGTGTCTACGGTCGGCCTCGTCCCGGCCATGCGCCGCTTTGCGGATGAACAGCGCCAGATTGGTCTCGCCGTGTCCCTCCACGCGGCCACGGACGAAGAGCGTGCGCGCCTGATCCCAGTGGCCAATCGCTGGCCCATTTCTGAACTCATGGCCGCCGCTGACTACTATATTGAGAAGACGGGTAGACAGCTGACATTCGAGTGGGCGCTGATTCAATATGAGAACGATACGCCGGAACAGGCGCGGGCCTTGGGCAGGCTGCTGAGGGGCAAGCTGTGCCATGTCAATCTCATTCCCTTGAATCCGACACAGGGGTACAGCGGCGGGCCGTCGGTGAAGGAGCGCGTTGACGCGTTTCAGGCGGAGTTAGCCGGCTTTGGCGTCTCCAGTTCGGTGCGCGTGCGCCGCGGCATCGATATTCAAGCGGGATGCGGCCAACTGCGGGATCGCCACACCACGAGCGCTTAAACGATCCGTGGCCGCCGCTTAGCAGCCGATATACCAGCAGGGATCGTCCTGATTGCCGTTCGTGCGAATCTCGAAGTGGATATGCGGTCCCGATGAGTTGCCGGTATTGCCTACGGCGCCGATCACATTGCCCTGATTGACGACCTGACCAGGGAAGACATTGATCCCGCTGAGATGGCCGTAGAAAGTCTCGTAGCCATTGCCATGATTGATCACGATGAGGTTGCCGTAGCCATAGATGTTCCAGCCGGCAAAAGTGACGGTTCCCGTGTCCGAGGCGAAGACGCCGGCCCCTTCCCCTAGAGCGATATCGATGCCAGGATGCCCGTACCAGAAACGCTGCGAGTAATTTCGCGAGCTGACGGGATAGACGAAGGTTCCCGTGCCCACGACAGCGGGGCTGATGCCGCCGGCGGTGCCCGAGCCACGCACCGCTGTTAGCGCCGGCGGCGTCCAGATGAAGACCTCGGCCACGGCGCCCGGGACCAGGATCTGCGTCTCCGGATAGAGGCGGAAGGGGAATTCGAGATTGTTCGGTTCGTAGGTGACAATATCTTCGACGGGGATGCCGTACTGCTCAGAAAGACTCTCCAGCGTGTCGCCGGGCTGCACATCGTGCAGAACGCCGTCAAGGGGCAAGATCGTCAGTTCCATTCCCGGCTGCATGAGGCTGGACTCCTGGCTCAGGAAGGGGTTGCCGCCCAAGAGAGTCTCAGTCATGATGTCGTACTGGTAGGCGATTTGCGACGGGGTGTCCCCCCGCTCAACAACGTACTTCTGAAATTCGTGGTGCGGTCGTTTGCCTTGAAAGGTCTGGGGTACCGGCGCCGGGGAGAGCGAATTGTCGCGAATGATGGGCACCGGTTCGCTCGGCAGATCAAGCGTGATCGCGCCGCTGTCGTTGGAGGGCACGGCCGTGCTACCAGGCGTTGGCTCCGCTCCCGGCTGATTTTGCTTGTTTTCTTCCGCTTGAACCCCCATTCGTAAACCGAGAGCGAGCATCAAGACTAGAAGCAGCAAGACTACAATTGCCGCGGCAGGCGGCAGACGTTTTTCCTTCTCCATAATTCCAGACAGGATGCTATCACAAAGAAGGTAGGAAAAAAAAGGCGGGCCGCTTACGCGGCCCGCTTTTCTATAGCGCCCCTTATCTAACGGCGTCAGGTCGCCGCTCTAGAGCATATCTTTGGTCAAGGTTTCCAGGAATTCGTAATTCGTTTTCGTGCCGCGCAGGCGCTGCAAAACGGCCTGGGTCGAACTGGAGATATCATAGCCGGGCGTGTCCAGGAGGTGTCCCAGCATCTGGCGCATGACGTAGACGCGCGCCAGTTCATCGCCGGAAAGCAAGAGGTCTTCGCGCCGTGTACTCGAACGTTCGATGTCGAAAGCGGGGAAGACGCGGCGTTCTTGCAAGCGGCGGCTCAGGAGCAGTTCCATATTGCCCGTGCCCTTGAACTCCTCGTAAATCACGTCATCCATGCGGCTTCCCGTATCCACCAGCGTGGTGCCGATAATCGTCAAACTGCCCCCGTGTTCTACGTTTCTGGCAGAACCAAAGAAGCGCTTCGGGGGATAGAGCGCCCCCGGATCGAGACCACCGGACAACGTGCGCCCGCTCGGCGGCACGGTGAGATTGTAAGCCCTGGCGAGGCGCGTGATAGAGTCCAAGAGGATGACCACGTCTCGCCCACCCTCAACCAGCCGCTTCGCGCGTTCCAACGCCATCTCGGCAACGCGGCAGTGCTGGCGCACCGGCTCATCAAATGTGGAACTGACCACTTCACCCTCGATCGAGCGATCCATGTCCGTCACTTCTTCCGGCCGTTCACCGATGAGGACGACCATTAGATGCAGTTCCGGATAGTTCGTGGAAATCCCATTGGCGATTTCCTTGAGGATGGTTGTCTTGCCCGCTTTTGGCGGCGACACAATGAGGCCGCGTTGGCCGCGGCCGATCGGCGCCACAAGATCGAGCAATCTTGTCGAAAGAATATTCGGATCCGTTTCCAGTCTCAGTTTCTGATCGGGAAATATCGGTGTGAGCGACGAGAAGCGCGGCCGTTTGCGGGCCTCTTCAGGACTCATGCCATTCACAGCCTCGACGCGCAGCAAGCTGTAATATTTCTCGTTGTCTTTGGGAACTCTGACCTGGCCCAGGACCATATCACCGGTGCGCAGGCCAAGACGGCGAATCTGTGAATTCGAGACATAGATATCTTTGCGCCCGGGCAGCAAGTTGCCGGAACGAAGAAATCCCATTGTCTGCTTGTCATCTTCAATGATCTCCAAGACGCCGCCTTGAAAATTCAATCCTTTCGCCTTGGCATTCTCAGACAAGATCTGAAAGATAATATCCGTCTTCTTCATTGTGCTGAAGCCGGGGATGTCAAGCTCGCGTCCCATATCACGCAGTTCGCTCAGTTTTTTCGCTTCTAGTTCACTAATATCCATGCAATGTTTCTCCGCTTAGCGTCTATTCTCTAGACACCCATTTGCTTCCTTGACACAATTATGAATGATATTAACCAACAGCATTTTCATACCAGGTAGGTTGATTGGGGTGTAGCCGGCAGAGGAAATGTGCCGGCGGCTAGGGTTGGTTAATTGTTCGCGTAAAATTGAGGATTTATCAAAGACTCCAACAATTGGGCGAGAAAAGTATACCATGTGGGCATCTTCACGTCAACGATCGCTGAGTTTCTCTTCGTCCCTTATGTAATGTTCTGCGCGCTCAACAAGGGGCCGGTTGCCAATGTAGAGCGGTGTTCGTTGATGAATGGATTCCGGCTCGATATCGAGGATCGGGCGCTGCCCATCGCTGGCATAGCCTCCCGCCTGTTGAATGAGAAAAGCGAGCGGCGCCGCTTCGTAAAGCAGGCGCAGCTTTCCTGCCGGCTTATTCAATTCGGCCGGATAGCAGAAGACGCCGCCGCGCAGCAAGTTGCGGTGGAAATCAGCGACAAGCGAACCGATATAGCGGGACGAAAGCTGCGGATCATCCCCTTCCTGGCCCTGCAGCCAACGTTGGTAGCGCCGGACGCCCGGCGACCAGCGCCGGTAGTAGGAGCTGTTGATGCTGAAATAGGCAGGGGGCTCAGGCAGCTTCAAATCAGGGTGGGAAAGCAGGAACTCGCCTAACTCGGGATTGAGTGTAAAGGCATGAACGCCCTGCCCCGTGCTGTAGACAAGCATGGTGCTGGCGCCGTAGAGCACATAGCCGGCGGCAACGAGATTGCGGCCGGGCTGCAGCACATCCTCAATCCGGCCCCGCAAATCCCAATCCACGGTACGGAATATGCCAAATATCGTGCCGATACTGACATTCACATCGATATTGGATGAGCCATCCAGGGGATCATAGACAAGTACGTAGGACCCCTTGCGAAAGCGATCGGGAATGTTGATCATCTCTTCGCGTTCCTCGGAGGCCATGGCGCAAAGACGGCCGGTATGGTCGCACATCTGGAAGACAATTTCGTCGGCGAAAAGATCCAGTTTCTGCTGTTTTTCTCCCTGGACATTGTGCATTCCCGCGTAACCGAGAATATCGACCAGTCCCGCTTTGTTGGTCTTGCTGGCGATAATCTTGGCCGCCAACGCGATGTCGTAGAGGAGATTCGTGAACTGGCCCCGGGCGTAGTCAGGCTGGCTTTCAAGAATGAAGCGCTCGATAGTGTTTACCACAGTTGGCATGGCAAATGTCCTCCTGAGATTGACGAGGTTTGCAACGAGACCATGAAACTATGAACTGCCTCACGGCAAAACAGTAAGCTGCTGCACGGCCAGTAAGCACGTAAAAAGCGATGGAAACCGACCAAATGAGGGTATCCACGCGATCCAGGGCGCCGCCATGACTCCTGAACATTGTCCCTGAGTCCTTTGCGCCGGCTTCTCGCTTGAGCAGCGAGATGCCCAGGTCGCCCAACGGCGTCAGAATAGAAATCAGAAGTCCCAGCAGCAGCGCCAGGGGAAGCGGCAGGCCCAGTAGATAGGCCGTCAAAACAGTCAACGCCGAGCCCAGAACGATGCCGCCGGCATATCCTTCGACCGTCTTGTTGGGGCTGAGGCGCGGAGAAAGCTGATGTTTCCCCAATACACTGCCGGTCAGGAACTTGCCGACCACATAGGCGGCCGAATCTGCACACCAGGTGCTTACCAGAACGAGAATGGTCCACTGCCAACCCATTGGTTCGATGGTGCGCAAACGAAAGAAATGACTGCCCAGCCAACCGAGGAGGACAATGCCGCCGATCATGGCCATCCACGTCGGCAGCGCGACACCGTCCTCCCTGGTCTCATACAACCAGAGTGCGTAGAAGAGCGCCAGCAGCAGGGTGATAACCAGGACGACGGATGAGGCGAACGGTTCAGCCCACCAAGCCACGGCATAGAAAAGGAGGGAGGAAATTGCCAGCAGCCAAATAGAGGGCAGCAGACCTAGTTTCTCCACCAACTGGCCATACTCGATGGTGGCCAAGAGAAGGATCAACGCCAGGGGGATGAAGTAGAAAAACCCACCCAAGTAGACGAGATATAATGCCAGGGGCCCCAAGACGAGGGCTATGACGGCACGTTGTGCTAGATTGGCCATTAGAGATTGTGCAAGCAGGCGGGAGAACGACTAGCTCTCGTCGACCAGACCATATCTCCTCTCACGCTTATTGTAGGCGACAATCGCCTTATACAATTCCTCACGTCCGAAATCGGGCCAGAAAGCAGGCGTCGGATAATACTCTGCGTAAGCCGCCTGCCAGATCAGGAAGTTACTGATGCGCAGTTCGCCGCTGGTGCGAATGACCAGATCAGGATCGGGCAATCCGGCCGTGAATAGGTATGAACTAAACAGTTCTTCGTTTAGCTGCGCAGGCTCGATCCCATCCTCCAACATTTCGCGCACGGCGTGGATTATTTCAGCGCGCCCGCCATAGTTGAAGGCGACATTGAGGATGAGACGATCGTTGTCTTTGGTCAGCAGCAAAGCGCGCTGCACTTTTTCCTGGAGGGCAGGGCTGATGCCGCTGAGATCGCCGAGGTGGTGCAAACAGACACCCTGGCGGTGCAGATCGTCCATTTCCTGGTCAAGGACGCGGGCGAAGATGCGCATCAGGCCGCGCACTTCGCTTTCCGGCCTGCCCCAGTTCTCCGTGGAGAAAGCATAGATGGTGAGAATCTTGATATCGAATTCGACACAGGCGCTCACGATGCGCCGTAGGTTTTCCGCGCCCGCGCGGTGGCCCGCCTGGCGGGGCAAGCCGCGGCGCCGCGCCCAACGGCCGTTGCCATCCATGATAATGGCCACATGATTGGGAACCGTCAGCGATGTCAAATCAAGGTATTTTTCTCGGGGGCTAAGCATTTGCCCACCTATACTTCCATAATCTCTGCTTCTTTTTGTTCGCCAATCTCGTCAATACTCTTGACATAATCATCAGTCAATTCGTTGAGATCCTCAATGCCGCGGCGCAGGTCATCTTCCGTGATCATTTTTTCTTTCTCAAAGTCGCGCAAATCGTTGAGCGCGTCGCGGCGCACATTGCGCACGGCCACTTTCGCCTCTTCGACGCGTTTGCTCACCAGGCGACTGAGGTCACGGCGGCGCTCTTCCGTTAGGCGAGGAATATTCAGGCGGATGATTTTGCCGTCATTGTTGGGCATGATGCCCAGATCGGATTTCATGATCGCTTTTTCGATCGCCGACATCGAGCCAGCATCATAGGGGCGAATGGCAATTTGCTGCGCTTCGGGCACGGAGATGACAGCCATCTGGTTCAGGGGCAGTTCCGTGCCATAGTAGTCGACAATAACTCTGTCGACGAGATGGGGGTTGGCCCTGCCGGTTCGAAAAGCAGCAAGATCGCCCGACAATGAGCTCACCGCCCCATCCATACGGGCCTTGGTTTCTTTCATGAGATCGCGAATCATGTTTACCTCCCCATCACGGAGTTACGTATCTTGAATAATTGTCCCTACACTCTCGCCCTGGACCAGGCGTTTGACGCTGTCTTTCTGCCAGAAATCGAGGACAACAATAGGCATGTTGTTTTCCATGCAGAGCGACACGGCCGTTGTGTCCATCACGCGCAGCTGCATATTCAGAAATTCTAAGTAGGTCAGTGATTCATAAGGCTTGGCGTCCGGATTCTCGATCGGATCCGTACTGTAGATCGCATCCACCTTGGTCGCCTTAATCATAACCTCTGTATCCAGTTCCATCGCGCGCAGGGCGCCGGCCGAGTCGGTTGTGAAGTAGGGATTACCGGTACCGCCGGCGATAATTACCACCCTTCCCTTTTCGAGGTGCCGAATCGCCCGCAGACGAATGTAAGGTTCGGCAACCGTGCGCATTTCCAGTGCTGTTTGGACACGTGTAACGATGCCCACTCGCTCCAAGGCATCCTGCAGAGCCAAGGCATTGATCACCGTGGCGATCATGCCCATATGGTCCGCAGTTGAGCGTGCCATACCCTGACTGGTACCCACGCTGCCTCGCCAGAGATTGCCGGCGCCAATAACAATGGCCACCTCTACGCCTAAATCATAGACGTCCTTCACAATCTCCGCAACCTCCGCTGCCCGGGTGGGATCGATACCGAAACCGTCCGGTCCCGACAAAGCTTCTCCACCCATCTTCAGCAGAATTCGATTGTAGCGATTTTCACCCATGCGTATCCTCTCCCTGTTCTGAGACGGCTATTCAACAATCACGCAGCCCATATACAAAGAAGGGCGCTCTCACGAACGCCCTTTCACAATCAATCGGCGGCGGGCTAGAGCGCCTCGCCCAACTCATACCTATCAAAGCGCCGCACCTTGATATTTTCGCCAGTCGTGCTGATCGCCTCGGTGATCAAATCCTTGATCTTGATCTTTTCATCACGAATGTAGGGCTGTTCAAGCAAACAGACCTCTTCGTAATACTTGTTCAGGCGACCGCTGACGATCTTCTCGACGATTTCGTCCGGTTTGCCCTCCGCTTTGGCCTGGGCGCGCAAAACGGTCAGCTCTGTTTCCATGTCCTCTACTGAGACATCTTCCGGAGCGATATATTTGGGGCTCATTGCCGCGATCTGCAGCGCAAGGTTATGTGCCAACTCCGCAAACTGCTCGTTGCGCGCCACAAAATCAGTCTCGCAGTTGAGTTCGAGGATCACGCCAACGCGGTTGCCCGGATGCGTGTAAAGCTCGATGAGGCCTTCATTGACATCCCGATCGGATCGTTTCTCAGCGCGCGCCGCGCCTTTTTCACGCAATATGAGGACCGCTTTGTCAAAATCACCGTCGGCCGCTTCCAGTGTCTTCTTGGCTTCCAGCACGCCTGCGCCGGTGACTGAGCGCAGTTCTTTCACCATTTCTGTTGTAACTTTCATTGTTCTTACCGCTTATTCCTACTGCTCTTTTCTACTCTTCTTCGGCAACGATCTCTTCCGCAACCGCAGATACGATTTCTTCAACAACCGCTTCATCGGCTGCTTCCAGCGCTTCCGCGGCTTCTTCTTCGATCGCGTCAGCTTGTTCACGAAGCTTGGCCAGGGTGGATTCGCCCAGCAATACCTCATCCTCGACATTGCCCATGCCATCAAATTCGGCATATTCATAGCTGTCAAAATCAGAGATTTCTTCGTCGCTGACATTCTCACGCATCGCCATGCCTTCCAAAGCGGCATCAGCCATCTTGCTGGAAATCAGCTTGATGGCGCGAATCGCATCATCATTGGAGGGGATGATGTAATCGATTTCATCGGGATCGGAGTTGGTGTCGACGACGCCAATCACTGGGATATTGAGGATGTTGGCTTCATGAACGGCCGTCTCTTCATTGTTGATGTCTACCACATACAACAGTTCGGGCAGCGTGCGCATCTTGCGGATACCGCCCAGACGCAAATTCAGTTTCTCAATCTCGCGATCAATACGCAGACGTTCTGTTTTCTTCAGCTGGTCAAAATCACCCGCCTCGCGGCGCTCTTCAAGTCGATCCAGGTGATCAATACGCTGTCGAATCGTCTGCCAATTGGTCAAAGTGCCACCCAGCCAACGCACATTGACATAGGGCTGGCCGGCACGCGACGCTTCGCGGGCGACTGTATCCTGCGCCTGTCGTTTTGTACCGACAAAGAGGACTTCGCCACCTTCGGCGACGGTATCGCGAATGACATCATACGCTTCATCAATCATGTGAATCGTCTGCTGCAGATCGATGATGTGGATACCGTTGCGCTCGGTGAAGATGTAAGGCTTCATCTTCGGATTCCAGCGACGGGTTCTGTGCCCAAAATGGACACCGGTTTCTAGTAGTGCTTTCATTGAAACTACGGCCATGGGGTTATTCTCCTTTGTTTGTTTTGCTTCCATGCCCTTCTACCTGACCAAGGACTCGCACGGCCGAGAGCCACGCGGCATGGTTCAACACTTGAACCCTTCCACGCTGCTAAGCAAGCACATCTCGGTCAGTCCAGGCATGTGTAAGATGTTAAATTTCCTGTATTAGTAGGAAGAGTTGGCCGAAATCAGCCAAGCCCAACAATTATATAGGGCGGCCCCCATGACGCAAATAAGCAGCCCCTTTCTAATGAAAAAACAGCACTACCTATTCATCGAGCAGCACGACCGGTTCTTCGTAGAAGCGCAAGCGGCTGTGGCGCATCTTTTCGGAAAGAAAATGATCGAACCAGGCGCGCTTCTCACTCAGCGATTCCTCGCGCCGCAGGCGCTCAAGATCGGCGTTGAGGCGCAGAATTCGGCCGGGGATAACAAAGCGGGAAAGACCGGCCGGCAGCAAATTGCCGTCGCGCGCAGCGTCAAACACTTCATGAGGCACGAACTGAGGAAAAACAGCCACTGTCTTCATCTGCGGAAACTGCGCCGTCAAACGGCCGATGTCCGTTATCAGGGTTCGTTCCACGCTGCCCCAATTGGAGTAAGTGTGTACCAACTCCTTCATCACCGCCAGCCTGTTTGCCACTTCGCGCATCCGCGCCTGGGTCGCCCTGCCCTCTGTATCAAGAAAATAACAGAAGGTGTGGGGATCGCTCAACGCGCCGCGAATCCCCTTGCTTTCCAGGGGAAGCAGCATCAAACCCTCGATCTTCCGGAGCTGATCGTAAAGATCGGCGAGCGGCTGCGAAGGCTGCGAGATCACATGAAACCAGGTGTGCAGCTGGTAATCCGTCTGATGGGGCTCGACAACCTGGACAATCAGATAGCGGAAGCCAAGACGTTTTAGGGCAGCGTAGCGCGTCGCCCCATCCAAGAGAACGTACCTGCCCTTCCAGCGAATCGTGATGGGTGGATTGACCAACCACTTGTCGCTCTCAAAGCGGGCCATCAAGCGCTGCACGCGCTTGACATCGATCTCTTCGTGAGGCGTCACCTGCGAAACCGGCACCATTTCCAAGGGCAGCGCCTTGTTCGACCCGGCCCGTTCAAGGAGATCGACTATTTGCTCGGCAACCGAGAGACATAGTTTCGGGAGCTGCTGGTCGATGATGGAGGTGATGTGCGGCGAGACCAGAACCTTGCTGTGGTCACGTAGAGCAGCCCAGATCGGGTTGGTCGCCTCAATCTCAGCAGGCAGTTCAGACAGCGCCGCGCCGGCGATCTGCCCGCTGTCCAGAGCCGCACAAAGCGCCTCTTCATCCACCAAATCAGTATGGCCCGCATTGACGAGGAAAGCTGTCTCCTTCATATGCGCGAATTCTTCGCTGCCCAACATATCTTTTGTCTCCGCCGAATAGGGCACATGCAGGCTGACAAAATCAGAACGCTGCAGCAGCGTCAGTAGATCGGTGACTTCAACAGCGCTTGTTACGGCCAACTCCGGGGTCAACCGCGGCTGGTTAACCAGCACCTTCATGCCAAATGCAGCCGCGCGCTGAGCGACCTGCACACCGATCCGGCCAAAACCAACCAGCCCGAGGGTTTTTCCCGAAAGGCCGCTCAAATTGAACTTGTTTTCAAGAAGCAGCATACGCGCTATCGTGTGCTCAGCGATGACGACGGCGTTGCCGTCAGGCACGTAGCAGATTTCAATGCCGAAGGTTCGCGCCGTGCTCACGTTTACATTGTCGGGCCGGGTCGTGGGCGTGCCGATGGCCAGTAGTTCGTAGCCGCTTTCAATCAAGGGCGCACTCACCTGCTGCTGCGGCCCCACAATCAAGGCTTGATATTCATCGGCAATCGTTTCCTCAAGCGTTTCCCAATCCTCATGGCGCACCTGTACGTCGGCGACACGGCCGATTACGGCGATGGCGGCGGGATCAAACTGCGGGTCGGTAATGAGCACACGCGGCCGTGCGCGGCGCGGCGCGGGGACGGCGCTGCCCACCGCGGGCGCCGGCCCGTCATCCGCCGCCGCTTTCTCTGCCGCGGCGGGCGGCACGAAGGGCAAGGTGACATTTCCACCGCTGAGAATCACGCCCACGCGCGCGCCGGGCGCCGCGTACTTACCAGTAAAAAGGGGGGCGAGGGCGACGGCCGCGCTGGGCTCGACGACGATCTTCATGAAGCTCCAGATAAACGCCAGCGTCTCGCGAATTTCAGCCTCGGTTACCGTGAGCATATCGTGCACATAGGCGTGCATCACGTCCAGGTTGCGCTCGCCGATGTAGCGCGTGCGCAGCCCATCGGCAATTGTCTGCGGAACGTGGTCCAGCGTGACGATCTTGTTTTCGCGCCAGGATTGGTTGGCATCGGCGGCGATTTCCGGCTCAACGCCGATAACGCGGCAGCCGGACGACAAGGCCGCGGCGGCAAGAGCGCTGCCGCTGAGCAGCCCGCCGCCGCCAACAGGCGTGAACAACAGGTCCAGATGCCCTACTTCTTGAATCAGTTCAGCTGCCGCGGTCCCCTGCCCCAAGATAATGTCGTTGTTGTCGTAGGGGTGGATGAGCGTGTAGCCGTGCCGGGCGATCAGTTCCGCGGTGATTTTCTCGCGGTCGATGGCCCGGCAGGGGACGATCTCGGCGCCGTAGCCGGCGGTGGCCTGCCGTTTGATGGGCGGAGCATCCTCGGGCATGACGATGACGGCGGGGATGCCCAGCAGCTTGGCGGCCAAGGCGACTCCCTGCGCATGATTGCCGCTGGAGTGGGTGATCACCCCGGCCGCCTTTTCCGCGGGACTCAAGCGGCTCAAGGCGTGGTAGGCGCCTCGAAATTTGAAAGCGCCAACACGCTGGAAGTTTTCACATTTGAAGAATACCTGGCAGCCGCAGCGCTCATTGAGCGTGCGCGAGGTCATGACCGGGGTTCGATTGACGATCCCGTGCAGACGTTCGAGCGCCGGAAGTATGTCGCCAGGTTTCAGCTTTTCGCTCATGATGCGGGTGGAGGGACGGGCAGATCCTCAACGGCCGTCTTTCTCCACTTTTCCCCCTCTTCAATCAGCATGACGGGTATGCCGTCGCGAATCGGGTACTTCATGCCCGACTCTTCGCTGACAAGCCAACAGTTATGAACCAGTTCGAGCCGTCCGGGATCTGGGCCCAGCGACTCGTCGCGTACGGCCACGGGACAGCGCAGCAAAGCCAGCAGGGCAGGACTGATAATTGGATCTTCAGCAGAGTCACTCATTGTTACTTATCCCCTCTCAACGTCCGTTATGATGCCCGATCATACGCCTATCAATACTGCCTCGCAAATCGAATTAAGCCCTTATTGAACAGGGCGCGCAGGGCGCGGCCAGCCGGGATGGGGAACACATTGTGAGAAGCGGGCTTTGTCGGACGCGCGCATGCTAAAATCGGCCGTCTGCGGCCCATTTCTTGCAGCGACCGGCGACTTGAGTTACCCATTATGAAAGATAGTCCACGAACGAATTTACTAGTTTCTTTGCTTATTTTCTTCTTTGCGGCCCTGGCGGTGTTCTTTAGCAGCCGCGGGCCGGCGTTGGCTGGCTTTGGCGTGGCGGCGTCCGCTAATTCAAGAATGGCGGTGAAGAACGCGGCGCCCGCGGCGCGGCCCGCCGCTGCCGATCTTCAGCAGCGGCAGATCGCGTCCGCAGCAGTTGGCGAGGAGCAAGATCTCCTGCTCTTCAAGGCCCGCGCGATCGACACACGCTTCCCGGCGTCCGCACTGCGCAGCGCGGACGCGGACGTAGCGGCTGAAGCGCTGGTCATCATTCAGTTTGCGGGACCGCTGCGGGAGGCGTGGCTGGCCGCGGTCGAGGCGAGCGGAGCGCAGCTGGTGCACTATGTGCCCAACAATGGGTACCTCGTCTGGGCGGACGCTGCCGCACGCAGGGAGCTGGACAGGATGGCGGCAGCGGGCGAGATCCTGCGCTACAGCGCCCCCTATGACGCCGCCCTGAAGCAGGATCCCGCTTTGTCCGCAGCAGCCCTTTCCGCCGATCTGCTGGATGTGCAGGTGATGATGCTGCGCCACGCGGACGCCGCGCAGAGCGAAGCGCAGCTGCGCGCGCGCGCCGCCGAGCAGCTCTCCCCCTGGTCGCCTCTGCTCACTTACCAGACGGCACTCCTCCGCGTTTCTCGTTCTGCCGTGGCCGGCATCGCCGCCCTGCCCGATGTGGTCTGGATCGAGGCGCCGGAGACGCCGCGCCTGACGGACGAAGTGCAGACACAGATCCTGGCCGGCAGCCTGAACGCAGCCAGGACGGGCCCCGCCGCGCCCGGCTATTTGCCTTGGTTGAAGGAGCGCGGCTTCAGCGAGGACCCGCAGGATTACCCGATTATCGACATCACCGATGACGGCATCGGCAGCGGCGTCGCCGAAACGGCCGCCGGGGACAGGACATTGCGTGCCGGCGGTGATCCCACGGGGGAAAGCAGGGTCAGCTATATCGCCAACTGTACCAGCGCCGCGGACGGCAGCGGGGCGGATGGTCACGGGCATATCAACGCCAGCATCGCCGCCGGGTTTGACACGCGCAGCGGCAGCCCTTACCGTGACAGCAAGGGGTACCAGCGCGGCCTGGGCGTCAATCCTTTCGGCCGTGTCGCCGGCACACGCGTCTTCAACGGCCCCACGTTTGACACCAGCGGCTGCGACCGTTCCTATACAACGGTCGTCTCCCGCAGCTACAATGCGGGCGCACGCATCCTCAGCAACTCCTGGGGCTGCGCGGGTTGTACTTATAACGACGCTTCTCTCGCTTACGATGCGGCTGTGCGCGACGCCGACCCATTTACGCCGGGGAATCAAGAGATGTTGATCCTCTTTTCGGCCGGCAACGAAGGGGTCTATGATCCCGGCGCTCCCACTGATTACAAAGTCGGCTCGCCGGCAAACGGCAAGAATGTGCTTACAGTCGGGGCCACGGAGAACGTACGGCCGACCTGGAAAGACGGCTGTCGCTACGGCCCGTCTGATGCGGACAACCTGCAGGATATCGCCAGCTATTCCAGCCGCGGCCCCGCGCCCGGCGGGCTGGTGAAGCCGGACCTGGTCGCGCCGGGGACGCACGTGATGGGCACGGCCAGCACCACGCCGCTCTACAACGGCAGCGCCATTTGCGACGCGTATCAGCCGGGCGGACAGACGATCTTCGCGGCCTCGACGGGCACCAGTCACAGCGTCCCGGCGGTCGCCGGCTTCGCTTCCCTGGCCTCCTATTGGTTGACGGAAAAAGAAGGCATTCCCTCGCCAAGCCCGGCCCTGCTCAAAGCGTTCCTCATCGCCAGCAGCCACTACCTGATCGGGGTTGGCGCCAATGACGATCTACCGAGTTACAGCCAGGGGTTCGGCATGCCCAGCATGGCGCGCGCCTTCGGGGACAATGAGCGCGTTGTGCTTGATCAGGCGCAGACTCCCCTCTTGTTTGAGACGGGACAATCTTGGTCATTGAGAGCGCGGGCGGCGGACAACAGCCTGCCTGTGCGCATCGTTATGGTTTTTACGGATGTGCCTGGGCTGCCGGCGGCGAATGGCCCTATGAACAATGATCTCGACCTGGTGGTGGAGACGGCCGCGGATCGTTTTTTGGGCAACGTGATGGACGGCCCATGGAGCAGCCCCGGCGGCGAACGGGATGCGGCAAATACGGTGGAGGCGGTATTCCTGCCCGCCGGGGAAGGGGCCTCATTGGCGATATCGGTCAACGCGGAGCGGATCGCGGGGGATGGCGTGCCCGGCAATGGCCAGGCACGTGATCAGGATTTCGCCCTATTTTGCGACAACTGCCGGATCGAGATCATTGACTACGACTACCATTCCTTCCTGCCGGGCATAGGGGCCAGGTAGAAGTTCGCGGCGGTGCGCCCCGGCGCGACCTATTCCGGCCAGGCGAGGTGGACCAGCCGCGGCAGGATCTCGCCGGCCGGCCCGTTGAGGACAAAGGTCATCGAGCCGGTCAGGGGCGTCGTCTGCGGGTTGATTTCTACGGTGGGGATCCCCTGCGAAATCGCCTGCACGGGCAGCGATGCCGCCGGGTGGACCAGGGCGGATGTTCCTATCGTTAGAAAGAGATCGCAGCGCCGCGAGGCGTCGTAAGCACGGTCCAGGGCGTCAACCGGCAGCGGCTCGGAGAACCAGACGACGTCGGGACGCAGCAGCCCGCCGCAGCTATCGCAGCGCGGCGGAATCTCCTCAGCGGCATCCTCTCGCTCGTCCAAATTGAACGCGGTTGTATCACAGCTGAAACACTTGCAGCGAATGATGTTACCGTGCAGCTCAATAACACCTTCGCTGCCCGCCCGCTGGTGCAGGCCGTCGACGTTTTGCGTGATCAACGTGAATGTGGGCACGCGGCGAGCCATTTCGGCCAGGGCGTAGTGCGCCGGATTAGGCTCGACCCCGCTGACGAGGCCGCGCCGCCAGGCATACCATTCCCAGACCAATTTTGGATCGCGCATGAACGCCTGCGGGGTGGCCAGCTCCTGCGGATCGTACCTGGCCCAAAGGCCGGTCTGCGCCTCACGAAAGGTAGGCACCCCACTCTCCGCGGAAACGCCGGCTCCGGTGAGAACCGCTATATGGCCCACATTGCGCAGCAGATCGACTAATTCGGCAGGAATCCTCATCAGCAGCGGCTCCTATAGATTCAAGAGGATCGTGGCCAGCTGGTAGTAGATCAACAGCCCCGTGGCATCAACAATGGTAGAAATCATAGGACCACTGATCACGGTGGGATCAATATTCACGCGATCGGCGACAGTGGGCACGATGGTGGCTACAGAAACGGACCAGACAACAACAACAGGCAGGGTCAAGGCCACGACTTCCGCTATGCGCAAGTCCCGGGTGGCAAACCAGGCGACTCCGAAGCCCACGATGCCCATCACGAGCCCGAGCAGCAGGCCGACGGAGACCTCACGGCGCAGTGCGGGAAACATATTGCCGATATACACTTCATCCAAGGTAATGGCGCGGATAATAGTGGCCACCGTCTGTGAACCCGAATTACCGCCGGTGCCGATGATCAACGGCACAAATAGCGTGAGGGCAATCGCCGCCTCGATTTGATCCTGGTAAAGCTTGGTCACCGCGCCGGTTAAGGTCCCGGCTAGAAAGAGCAGCAGGAGCCAGCCGATGCGCTTGCTGAACACGGTGCGCACCGAGGCCGCGAAATAAGGCTGATCGAGCGGTTCCGAACCACCGAGGCGCTGGATATCCTCAGTGACCTCTTCTTCAAAGACATCGAGGACATCGTCAACGGTCACGACACCAAGCAGCCGTCCCTCGCGATCAACGACGGGCATGGCCACATAGTCGTAGCGCGAAACCATCTCCGCCAGATCCTCCTGGTCGATGTCCACGGGGACGGAGACCACATCGGGAATCATGATCGATTCAATGAGTGCGTCCGGTTTGGCAAGCACGAAGTTGCGCAGAGGCACGACGCCGATCAATCTGTCGTTGCGGTCGACCACGTAGAGATACGCCAGCGTTTCCGGCTCCTCCAACGAGCGTAAGAAATCTTCTGTTTGGGCGATACTCCATTGGCGGCGGATGGCGGCAACGTCGCGGGACATCAGGCGGCCGGCAGTCTCATTCTGGTACTGCAAAAGCTCGCGAACCTCTTTGGCCTCCTCATCTTCCATGAGGTCGAGCAGCCGATCTGCCTTGGGATCGGGAAGATCTTCCAGGAATTCGGCGGCATCATCCATGGGCAGTTCATCGAGGAGATCGGCCAGCCGTTCTTCATCCACGCGCTCCACCAGTTCCTGGCGCACGAGACTGCCAGTCTCGTCGAGAACCTCGCTGGCCATTTGAACAGAGAGCAGGTGGAACACATCCACGGCGAATTCCGCTGGAAGTTGATCGAGAATGTCGGCGATGTCCGCGGGGTGAATGGCCGTCAAGTTGGCACGTAGTTCTTCCAGATTCCCCTGGATGAGCAGCGCTTCGATCTCGTCCGCTGCCATTGGCTTTGTTGTTCGTTCTTCCATAAGCGTTTACTCCGGTAGACGGATTGAGGGACGGTGGATGATGCAACCCCGTGCCTGCTTCGCAGCGGCGGCACGCAGAGGGCAATTATAACCAATTGCGCGGAGATCACGCAGGTATTGTCGTATATATAAGGATGATCATCCATGGTCCGGCCTTTGCCGCCGGAAAACCAGGAAGCGCGCCGCAGTTGAAGGACAAAGAAAATCAGTCTATGATTTAAGGCATCATGATCCGTATGCGCGATTTGAGTAAACAGTTTGACGCGGTCACGGCCGTAGACGGCCTGACATTGGAAATCGAAGCGGGTGAGGTATTCGGTTTCCTGGGTCCCAACGGCGCGGGGAAGACGACCACGGTGCGCATGCTTACCTGTTTGATCGCACCGACAAGGGGGCAAGCGAGCGTATTGGGGTATCAAGTGGGCCTTAATGACCAGCAGATCCGGCGCAATGCCGGCCTCCTGACGGAGACGCCCGGCCACTACGATCGCCTCACTGCCTGGCAAAATCTGAGCATCTATGCCAACCTGTACGAGGTCGAAGCGCCCAAACGGCAGATCGAGAAATACCTGCGCATGCTTGATCTCTGGGAGCGCAGAAACGACCTTGCGGGAACATTTAGCAAGGGGATGCGCCAGAAATTGGCTATTGCCCGCGCGCTGCTGCATGAGCCACCGGTGCTGTTCCTAGACGAACCCACGGCGGGATTGGATCCGCAGGCGGCGCGCCTGATTCGCGACTTTATCGGCGAACTCAAGAGCGAAGGGCGAACTATTTTTCTGTGCACCCACAACCTGGACGAGGCGGACCGCCTCTGTGATCGCGTGGCCGTGTTTAAGCAGCATCTGCGCGTGGTCGACGCGCCGGCCGCCCTGCGGCACCAGCTCTACGGCCGTCGGGTGCGCATTCAATTGGGCGAAGGGGCGCGCAAGTACGCGATGACGGCGGCCGCCGTTGAGGGTGTCACCCATATCGAAGTCGACGAGACAACAGTGACCTACACATCAGAGAACCCGGAAAGAGACAATCCGCTCGTCATCCGGCAGCTCGTTGCCGAAGGCGCGACGGTGCAGTTCGTGGGCGAAGAGCGCTATTCCCTGGAGGAAGTCTATTTGCAGTTGATCGACCAGGAACCTGATCGGTTGGACGCCAGCCAATGAGCAAAGTGAAGACTATTATTTATAAAGAGTGGGCGGAGGTGTTTAAAAACCGCATGGTCTTCTTCATCACGGCCTTCCTGCCGCTGTTCATGGCCCTCCTGCCCATCCTCATGCTGCTGCTCATGAACTATGCGGGCGATGACCTGGACGGATTCAATACGGGCGGCGACCAGTACTTGCAGTTGTTCAATGAACTCTGCGGCGGCCTGATGGAAACAGAATGTTTGCAGGTGTACACGCTGACCCTTTTCATGTTCATGTTCATGATCCTGCCCGTGGCCATCCCTATATCGATCGCCGCCTACAGCATCGTCGGCGAGAAAACAACGGGCAGCCTGGAACCGCTGCTGGCAACGCCGATTACGACCAGCGAGCTGCTGATCGGCAAGGCGGTCGCGGCCATGACACCGGGGATAGTGGCCACCTGGATCAGCTACTTGATCTTTCTGGCGGGCGCACGCTTCCTGGTCAGTGATGCCGTATTCAGCCGCCTCGTTGATCCAATGTGGTTCCTGGCCATCTTCATTGTCGGGCCGCTGCTGGCGCTGCTGGCCGTCTGTGTCGCCCTCCTCATTTCGTCCCGTGTCAGCGATCCGCGCGCTGCCGAACAACTCTCGGCGCTGATCGTACTGCCGCTGCTGCTGATCGTGATTGGCCAGTCGCTAGGCTTTATCCTCATCGACAGCCGCGCGATCATGCTCATTGGTCTCGTCGTCGCCGTGCTCGATGCCGTCCTCGTCATGATCACTGTGCAGCTGTTTCAGCGTGAAACCATCCTCACCCGCTGGAAGTAGCTGCCCGCCGAAAAAACGAAAAAATGCTTGACTTAAACATCATACCTATGCTAAAGTACTCCTTGGTGCATTAAGCGACTACGAAAGAAGGAGAGGCCATTTGATGTCCAACATGAATGTACAACAACGTTTCACCGTTTCCGGTGATGCTTCCTCACCTTCTCGGAGTGCGCCTGTTCGCTGAGTGTTTACATAACTAAACCAAGGCCGCAGCGCATACACCGATGCCTGCGGCTTTTTTTGTTGCTGTTTGATTAGCAGCGCGAGTGAATGAAAAGGACGTGGGCATCCCCCACGTCCTTTTTTTGTTGGGCGCGGGCGGCGACTATCGATGATGATTTTTTATGAGTAATGAGGTTCTTAGAATGAACAAGCCAATTGTGAGGGCAGTGATTTTTGATGTCGGCGGCGTATTGCTGCGCACGCAGGACCACGGCTACCGTCATCGCTGGGATGACAGGCTCGGCCTGCATCATGGCCAGATAGAAGAGATGGTCTTCAACAGCGAAGCGGGCCAAAAAGCGCAGCGCGGCGAGATAAGCGATGAGGAACTGTGGGCATGGATCGCTGAAGAGTTGTCTCTGGGCGATCAAGCGGAAGCGTTTCGTCGCGACTTCTGGGCTGGTGATGTCATGGACAACGATCTTGTCGACGCCATCCGCGCCCTGCGGCCCGCTTACCAGACGGCCGTCATCAGCAATGCCACTGATGCCCTGCGTGAGACACTGTCTGAAACTTACGGCATCGCCGATGCCTTTGATCTGATCGTCGGCTCGGCGGAAGAAAAAGTGATGAAGCCATCACCCGTTATCTATGAGCGCGCGCTTGCGGCCCTCGGGCGGCAGGCTGAGGAAGCCGTGTTCATCGATGATTTTGCGCGCAATGTACAGGCGGCGCGCGCCCTAGGCATGGCGGCTATCCACTACCGGCCGGGAACAGACGTCGTGGCCGAATTGGCGAAATTGAGCGTAAGCGCCACAGGCGTAAGCGCCACGAATGACAAGGAGGATTGAACATGAGCTTGCAAAAATATGGGCGTCGTGGGATCGCCGCGGCGATCCCGGTTGGCAGGAAGGAACTTTGTAAAGAGTCAGGTAAAGAACCGTTGTAAGGGGGGCAGGCGGCAGGTCACACAGCAGCCGGCCAGGTTCCCTTACAACAGGAGGCAGTACAGGAGCAGGTATATCATGAGGTCTCTAAGAAATTCTGTTTTGGGAACAGTCATTGGCATGTTGGTGGGCGCTGCAGCCCTCGTCGTCCCCTATTTGGCGCTCCTGATCGGGAGGGGCGCGGCGGCGCTGCCCGCGGCCGTCTTGATCTCTACGATAGGCGGCGGCGCCGTGACGGGCGCGTTGTGCGCCTCGGCCGGCTGCCTGGTGACAAAACGCGAGCGTTCGCTGTTAGGCGTACTGACCGCAGTCGCCGCGGCCTCGCTAACCGTGCTGCCCGGCCACTATGCTAATGGGTCGGCGATCCCGCCGGCGCTTTACGCAGCCGCCGTGATCACGGGGCTGCTCGTGGCCCGGGCAGTCGGCCCGCTGTGCAGACCGAGCAGGGCCGCCGGTGAACGTTATCTATCGTAATCAAGCGCAGGGAGCGAAGCGCCGCACGCCGGATTTTGGCGGCGTGCGGCAGAAGAAGGAATTTATCATGGAAATCGGATCAGCAACGTTAACCAAGAAAGAGACTGGTTTTGTCCTGCGTCCGGCGACGTGGGACGATCTTGAGCCCGTGGTCGAGATGATCAACGCCGCCGGCGTGGACCAGGTCGGCCGGGCGATCACCAACACGCGCGAGGTCGAAGCGGATTGGAATATCCCTTCATTCAATCTTGAGAACTCAGCACGTGTCGCCGAGGCCGGCGACGGCCGTATTGCCGGCTATGTCGAAGTGTGGGACACGGAAGCCATCCCCGTGAAGAACTGGGTCTGGGCGCGCGTTGATCCCGCGCAGGAAGGGCTCGGTATCGGCACGGCTCTGATGAACTGGGCGGATGTGCGGCTGCAGGAGACGCTTGAGCGCACACCGGCGGATACACGCGTCGTCTATCACTCCGCCGCCCTGAGCAGCCACCAGCCTTCGATTGAGCTGTTCAGAAGCCGGGGAATGGCATTCGTGCGCCGTTTCTGGCACATGATGCGCACCCTCGACGGCCCCCTGCCGCAGGCGCAGTTGCCGCAAGGCATCACGCTGGCCACATTTGCCGAGCGTCCCGATCTACGGGCCGTTGCCTTGGCCAACGACGAGGCCTTCCAGGATCATTGGGGCTATGTTCACCAGCCGCAAGAAGAAATGATCAGGGAGTTCAAGGAGTGGATCGACAGCAAACCTGACTTCGATCCGCAGCTCTGGTTCCTGGCCATGGACGGCGAAGAAATCGCCGGGATCTGCCTCTGCAGCCGTAAGCGGCACGAGTATCCGGGAGCGGCCTGGGTGAACTCGCTGGGTGTACGGCAGCCGTGGCGCAGGAAAGGCATTGGACTGGCCATGCTGCACCATGCTTTCACCTTCTTCCAACAGGAAGGCGAAGAAAAGGTCGGCTTGGGCGTCGATTCCTCAAGCCTGACCGGGGCGACCGAGCTTTATGAAAAAGCAGGGATGTCCGTAGTCAAGCAGGATGACGCCTACGAAAAAGTAATCCGCCCAGGGCGCGATTTGAGCAAGAAGTAACTTTGCAGACAGGGTCCCGGATCGTCGCTTGACGATCCGGGACCCTGGCATATGGAGCATGCTGTGCCGCGCCTCGACGCCTATTCTGTTTACCTCATCGTGCGAGCGACTTCAACCTTCGCTTTCGCCGTCGCCTTCTCCACCAGCGCCGTCTATCGCTATGAGACGGCGGGCCTCGACCCGCTGCAGCTCATTCTGCTGGGGACGAGTCTGGAGGCGACGATCTTCTTCTTTGAAATCCCCACGGGGATCGTGGCCGATCTATACAGCCGCCGGCTGTCGGTGATCATTGGCTTCGCGCTGATTGGCCTGGGCATGATCCTAGAAGGGGCATTCGCCGTATTCGCCACGATCCTAATCGCCCAGGTCGTTTGGGGAATCGGCCATACGTTCATCAGCGGGGCGGAGGATGCCTGGCTGGCTGACGAGTTGGGCGAAGCGCGCCTTAAGGGCGTCTATCTGCGCGGATCGCAAGTGGCCCAGGCAGCTGCCTTGCTGGGAATCGGCGCCAATGTGCTGCTGGCAAACCAGCAGATCAACCTGCCCTACTTCATGGGCGGTTTGAGTCACATCGCCCTGGCCATCTTCCTGGCTGCTTTCATGCCTGAACATGGCTTTACGGCCACGCCGGCGGAAGAACGGGACACATGGCGGAAATTCAACCGTACGTTTCGCGCCGGAATCAGCGCAATTCGTCTGCGGCCGCTCCTGGTGACGATCCTGGGCATCTCTTTCTTCTACGGCCTATACAGTGAAGGGCTGGATCGCCTGTGGCAGCCTCAGTTTCTGGAGAACGCGGCTCCGCCCGAGTCTGGCAGCCTGACGGCCGTTTCTTGGTTCGGTATAATCAATGCCTCCATCCTGGTGATCACCATCTTCACCGCCGAAATAGTGCGGCGAAGAACGCGCACGATAAACGCGCTGGAAACAACGCGCCTCTTGGCGGCGTTGACGGCCGTCCTCTCGGGCGGATTGGTCATTTTCGGGCTGGCCGGCAGTTTCCCAATGGCCCTCACTTCCTACAGCACGGTGGCCATCGCGCGGCGAACGATAAATCCACTCTATATGGCCTGGACGAACCGCGGCATCCCCTCGGCCGTACGCGCCACGGTCCTCTCCACTTTGGGGCAGATGGACGCTGTGGGGCAGGTGATCGGGGGTCCGTCCATCGGCGTCATCGCCAATCAGTTCGGCCTGCAGACCGCGCTGGCGGCCAGCGGGCTGCTGCTCTCGCCCGTTCTCCTGCTCTACCGGCGCGCCTATGGCCAGGCGGCGGACACCCTCCATGGCGACGAATCCTAAGCGGCTGACAAGAGGCGCTTACGCGGCGACAGCGCCGGTCTGCACGCGCCACAGAGAGGCGTAAATACCATCCTGAGTAAGGAGGCCGTCATGACGCCCCCACTCGCTGAGCACGCCGTTTTCCATGACATAGATCATGTCGGCGCCGCGCACGGTAGAAAGGCGGTGGGCGATGACGATCGTGGTACGGCCGACGATGATGCGCTCCATAGAGCGTTGAATGGCTGCTTCCGTTTCGTTATCGACAGATGAAGTCGCCTCATCCAGGATCAACACGGGAGGATTCTTGAGCACGGCGCGCGCGATGGAGAGGCGCTGGCGCTGGCCGCCGGAAAGCTTCTGGCCGCGCTCGCCGACAACAGTTTCGTAACCCAAGGGCAGGTTCATGATGAACTCATGCGCCTCGGCAATCTTGGCCGCGGCCACGACTTCCTCATCAGTGGCCGCGAATGATCCATAGGCGATGTTCTCGCGAACAGTTCCGTGGAACAGGAAGACATCCTGGCTCACCAAACCGACGGCGCCGCGCAGGTCCGCGATCTGCAGCCGGCGAATCTCCTGCCCATCGAGGCGAATCTCGCCCGACTGCACATCATAGAAGCGCAGCAGGAGCTTCACCAACGTACTCTTGCCGGAGCCGGTGGCGCCGACGATGGCCACCGTGTCCCCGGCAGGGATTTTCAGCGTCAAGTCTTGAATGACGGGGGACAGGTTAGATTCAGCGGATCCGTTGGCCTCATTCAGCCGGTCAGGATAGGTAAATGTCACACCCGCAAACTCCACCTCTCCTTGGACCTCGTCCACCGGCAGAGAATTAGGCCCGCTGGTGATGTGGGGCTCAATATCCAACAGGTTAAGCACACGGTTCGTAGAGGCCATGGCCCGCTGGTAGAGATCCAATGTTTGGCCCATGGTTGTCAAGGGCCAGAGCAAGCGCTGCGTCATGAAAACGAGCACCGTGTAGGCGCCGACATTAAGCTGCCCATTAAGGACGAGGATGCCGCCATAGACCATGATGGCGAAAAAGCCGATGACGATGACCATGCGGATAATGGGCACGAAAGCGGAGCTGAGCTTGATCGCCTGGGCATTGCTCTCGCGATAATCATCGCTCAGATCTTCGATGCGCCCGTTCTCATACGCTTCGGCCGTAAAACTCTTTATCGTCGCCATGCCGCTGATATTGTTGGCCAATTGGCCGCTGAGCAGACCGACCCGTTCGCGCACGTCGGCATAGCGGGGCGCCAGGTTGCGCTGGAAAAGAATCGACCCATAGAAGACAAACGGCATGGGTAGAATGGCCATCCAGGCCACGGTTGGGGCGAGGACGAAGAACATGATGCCGATGACGATGATTGACGTAATCAGCTGCAGGATATCATTGGCCCCGTAATCAAGAAAACGCTCCAGCTGATTGATGTCATCATTGAGAATGGCCATCAAGCCGCCGGTGCTCTGATCCTCAAGATAGGCCATATCCATATCCTGCAAATGGGCGTAGGCATCGCGGCGCAGGTCGTGCTCGATGCTCTGCGCCAGATTGCGCCACAAGACGCCGTAGAAGTATTGGAACAGCGATTCGAAGCCCCAAACAATGAGCGTCAGAATACCGAGAATCCACAGCTGATTGACCGGATCGGTAACGCCGATGCTGCCCAAGAAAGAGTCTTGCTGCGAAACAACGACATCGACGGCCATGCCGATCAATATCGGCGGCGCAAGATCAAAGAGACGGTTGAGAATCGAAGCGGCCGAAGCGAGCAGCGCTTCCCGGTGATACGCCTGGCCGTAATCGGCGAGTCTGCGCAGCGGATGTGCATTTGGTGTGTCCAACATTTCTCCTACCTGGCCCGGATCGTCGTCTCCGGGCAGTTTTGCAACGCCGGATTCTCTCCCGCGTACAGATTAGTAGTAAGCAGTCGAAGGAGCTTAACGCTCTGGAAAAAAATAGTCAAAAGGAGAGAGTTATCGTGAATAATAAACAGTTAACCCGTTCCAATGAGCGCATGATCGCCGGGGTAGCGGGCGGCCTGGCTGACTACTTCAACATCGACCCCACCGTGGTTCGCGTTCTATTTGCCCTGCTGGCCCTGCTGGGGGCCGGCGGATTGAGTATCCTGATCTACATCGTTCTCTGGATCATCCTGCCCGAACCGCTCGAGAAAACAGGTTAGGCGCGGGAAAGCGGGGCATCATATGATGTTTATCCTGCTCAAAACATGACAATCGCCACATGACTTGACCGTTGGACACCCGCTATACTGAATAGTAGGAGTCCGAACAAATCGAGCGAAGGGGGACTGCGCCATGAATAGAGAGAATGCGGTTGAAGCGTATGATCTGATCCTAAGGCATGATCTACTGATCATGGAAGAGATGGCGAGCAGTTTGGCGGCCTATCTCGACAGCGACATTGTCGATTGGACCATCCCGCGCGCCAACATGCCCAGGTTGACGATAGGCGGCTACTTGATGCGCCGCCAACGCCTGACGGCGCTGCGCGGGAATCTATCCAGCGCGGACCGGGCACGCCTGGATGAGGCGGCGGCCGCCTTTGAGGCAGCCCTGGTAGAACGCGTCGTACGCTTTGAAAAACGGGCGCACGATGAGCTGCACATGCGCATCGCTGAATGGATCGGCGTGCTGCGCGACATGGGGCGGCGGACGAAGACAGAAGTTAATTACTACGTGGGCGTCGTCGACACGCGCGTCGTGATTAGGGAACTACTGCAGGTCCTGCAGTCACCGCCCTATAAGCTGCAAGAGGGTATCCTGGATGAGGTCAGGGCGGTCGATCATTTGCTGCACAGTAGACTCGCCGAGCACCCATTTATTTGGGATCCGATATGGCACCCTGCCTATCCGCAGAGCGAGTATTGGTGGCTCTATGGCTGCCCGCAGAGCTGAGCCGACAGCGCGAACGGCGCAGAGAGGAGCGGATCAAAGCGGACACGGCCGTTTTGGTGCCGCCATCTAGCCAGGGTCACCAGCAGACTGTTCGACCGGCAGTCCGGCCAAGCGCATAATGCGCAGGGCGTTGGTCGTCGGGCAGGGGCCGGGGTGCAGCTTGTAATCAAAGACCATACGGCCGTCGATCACATCATCACGAAAATGATAGTTGCTGACCTGCGGGTTGTTCTGCGCCAGGGTGACCAGTTCCAGATCATGCGTGGCGATCGCGCCGCAGCCATTCTCGGCGATCAAAGCATCCACGAACGAGCGGCTGCCAATCAACCGTTCGCGGTTGTTTGTGCCGCGGAAGATTTCATCAATCAAGAAGAAAACGGGGACCCCCTGCGGCTCCTGCAGGCAGTCGAGCAGCCTTTTCAGGCGTCTCACCTCCGCATAAAAGAAAGAAAAGCCATCCGTGACGGAATCGGTGACCGTGATCGAAGCGAAGACGCGCAGCGGGCTGATCACCAGCGATCCGGCCAGAATAGGGGCGCCGCAGAGAGCCAGGCGGGCATTGATGCCCAACGTGCGCAAAAACGTGCTTTTCCCGGCCATATTCGACCCCGTAATCATCACCAGGCTGCCCACGCTGTCCATTTCAAAATCGTTGTACACGCGATCGGCGGCCTGAATTAAGGGATGACCCAAAGTCGTCCCAGCGTAAGGGCGCTGCTGCGGATCGGGCTCCAGATTCAGATCCGCGAACGTCGCCGGTGGATAAAGCGTGCCCATATTGGCCAGGCTGCCCAGCGCTTCCAACTCGTGCCAAATAGCCAGCCAGCCGGGCGCCAGGGTGGACAGCTCCTGCTTCAGCGCATCTAGGCGCCAGGCGACAAGTATATCGAGGGGGAAGATGGCGTTCAGAAACAGCGCGGCGAACGGATTGTAGCGCAGCCCGGCCGCGGCCAGCAGCCGGTTCGCGCGCGCCAGCAGATCGGCCGGGCTTTGGTCGGCATCCCGCAAGGGCTGGGTCAGCGCGCGCAGGGCGGGCGAGCGGCTGAAAGAGCGCGCCTCCAGGCTGGAGAAAACCGCCTGCAGTTGGCGCAGAGTGTCGATAATCGACGCCGCGTCGCGAAACAACGGCCCCACATGGCGCAGCTGGCTGGCGGTGATGGCCCCGTAGATGAACCAGCTGATCAGGAAGAGGGGCGGCATCCACCCCTGCAAATATGCGAAAAGCAAGCCGAAATTGAGCGGCACGAGCAAGAGCGTGAGGATCAGAGCGGGACGCAGGGAAGCGGCATCTGTTTCCATCTCCAACCAGTTCAGGAGCTGCGCGCTCGACCAACGCGCGCGCACCGCGGACGTCTCCTCTCCGGCGGCGAGAAGGGCATTGAGCGTGAGGCGGGAGATCAAGGAAGGCATGCGCATGAGTTCGCGCACACGGCTTTGCCGCTCCGGGAGCACGCTCATTTGCGGTTCGAACTCCAGCAGCCAGCTGCGCAGCAGCGCGCTCCCTTCGCTCGTGATCGACAAATCAATGATTCTCTGCAGGGAACGCTCGCCGACCAGGTCCAAGTCCCGGCCGAATGGGTGATCAAGCCGATCGTCGAGCGCTTCAGCCGCCGGAATGAGCGGCCAAGCGAGGGTCATGCGTGCAATTTGATCTTCTTTGAGCCGCCGCCAGATGGAGAGACGGGCGATTGAGGCCTCCACTTGGTGCGAACGCCACACCCAATAGATGAAGAGGATCAGCAGCAGCGCGCTGACCACCAACCAGGGCATAAGCCCCCAGGCCAGCAGGACGGCCCCGCCCCCGAAGAGCAGCATAGCGAAGGAGAGCAGCCTCCACCTGGATAGGCGAGCATATTGCGCGTGCAGATCGTCGAGGCAGCGGCCGAGACGGGCGACCTGGCGCGTGAACGCCCGCAGCCGTCGTTCGTGCCGGGCGAGCCGGTCCGGTTCAGAGTTTTTCATCTACAAACAAGCCTAGCTGTACGCAGGCCGCCCGGAAATTCTGCCATTGTCCCGGCTTGACGGCCACGGCGAGATCGCTGAGCGATTCGCCAAGGAAATCGCGTGTTTTGGGGTTTGAGCGCAGCGTCTGCATGATTTGTGCATCCTTAACGCGCAGGACGATGATTGATTCCAAGCGCCCCTCTACGCCCGATTCCGCCCAGCGGCTGATCGCTCGCGCCAGACTGCGGGGCACAGCCGTGCCGCTCGTCTGCGCCAGAAAGGCCAGCAGGCGCTCGGCCGTAATACCCTGCTCTGCGGCCAGGGCCAGCGAGGCGGGCGTCAAGCGGTATTGGAAAGGTTTCTTCCCTTCAACCGCCTCCAGCTCCGCAATTCGCGCGACTTGAAAGCGTTGGTAGCGATCCGCATTGTGGGCAACGAGAATGCTGCCGTCCGCATGCACGACGATGGGGATCTTGTCTTCTTTCTCCTCAAGCTGCCGGCCGGTGAGCCATTTTAGACCGAAGTCGCTGAGCCGGAAAAGGGCGTTTTCCGGTGGGCCGGAAACCACGGTTACGCCCAGCCAGGTCATGGGACCAAGGATCAGAAAGCGGATCAATCTTCCTTCAACGAGATCCCAGGAATCGAAGCCGGCCAGGTAACCGCCCGATTCTTCATCACGGATGTACCAGGTCTCATAGTTTCCATCGGGGCGCTGGAAATCGGGATTGCTCTGCTTGATATGGTCCACCAAAGACTCCAGAGAGTACCACTGTTCCGTATGCGGCAGGGCATCAATCAAGGCAGTTCGCGCCAGAATGGGATCATTCTCCCAGTTCACCCCTTCGCAGATCAGTCCCGGCGTGTGGCAGAGGTCATTCCAGCTGCTGCTGCTCCAGGCATCCACCAAGCCATGCAGCTGCATTTCGCGGCTTTGTTTCAGCCAGGCCGCCGCTGATTTGGTGGGCCGCAGGCCGCTTTCATCTTCGCGCAGCCAGGACATTTCACCAGCCAAGTTGAGCAGCATGGAGTAACGGTCGGCCTGGGCATCGAGCAGCCAGCGATCTAGATCGAGCTGCGTTGACTCAGAAAGGGAGGAACGCAGGGCGACAGCGAGCAGCGTTGTCAGATCATCGACGGCGTTGACCAGCCCTTTCGACGGGCTGCCCGGCGGCTGGGCGATAGGGTTGAGCTTGGCGGCGATTTCATCGTCCCCATTTTCAAAGGCTTCAGGAAACTGGGAGAGCATTTCCTCCGGCATATAGAAGAACTCAAGCGTTCCTTCGGGGGTGTCGTCAAAAGCGCGATAGAGGAAGCCGCGGTACCAGAGCGCCTCGAGCGGGCTGACAGGATCAAGCCACGGCTCCTCGCGCTCCATGCGCCCGGGCCCCATCAGGCGCACTTCACCATGACTGCGGTTAAATGTGGCCACGGGAACCCTACCGCCCTGAGCGATCAGCTCACGCACGGCCAAGGACTCTTCCGGCGGCAGGAACTGGACTTCCTGCTGCATATCCAGGCCGGCCAGGGTGGGCACGAGCGCGGCCGTCGCCTCATTCTTGTCCAACCCGGCCAGATCGAGCTCCCACCATTCACCAATAACGCGCAGCGTGATTAGTTCATGATCAGAAAGGGCTTGTTCCAGGTTACGCATCTCGTTCTACCTATGATTCGCTTTAACCTTCATGCCGCGGGCCAAGACAGCTAGACGACCAACTCCACGGCCGCGGGCAAGCTGGTGACCAAAAGCCGGCGAATACCGTCAGCCGGGGTGGCATAGATTTCACCGTCAATTTGAACAGGCATCGCTTCCTGTGAGTGAATGACGATCTGCCTGTTTTGGCGCATGGTCACGTAGGGCGTGTTGACGTGTGTCCCCTTGATAGCCGAATTCAACAAGGTCAGTACGCGCAGGCGGCCCAGCATGGGCACGGTGCAAGAATCGATCAGGCCGTCTCCCTGCGACGCATCCGGCGTCAAGAGAAATCCCCCACCGCCGCGTGTACCAATTCCCAGGTATAGAAAGAGCACATCCTCGGCAATCTCCTCCTCATCAAAACGGGCCTGGACGGGGAGGGCGTTAAAATCACGCAAGAGGGCGGTCAAGACGCCGGAAAAATATTTGAGAAAGCCATGCACGCGTGTAATCGCTTCCGTGCGAATGACAACGTTCGCATCCAGGCCGACGCCCATGTTGTTGGCGACGTAACGCCGCTGCCCCTTGTCATCTTCCACGAGCGCCAGATCAACGGGCCGTGACTGCCCGCGAAAGAGGTTGGCGATAGCCGTTGGCATGTCTTCTGCGACATTGGCAGCAAAAGCAAAATCATTACCCGTGCCCATAGGCAGAATGCCCAGCCTGGCCCCGCCGCCGGCCAGCATTAGGCCATTGACGACTTCATGAACCGTGCCGTCCCCACCGGCGGCGACCAGCAAATCGCAGCCACCGGCGACGGCTGTTTGCGCCAGTTCAACCGCGTGGCCGGGAAATTCACTGAGGACGATATCTAACTCACCCAGCGGTCTCGCTGCCTTCTCGATCGTCTCCAGATAGGTTATGCCGTTCCCCAGGTCGGCACTGGGGTTCAATATCACCTTCGCCGCCATCTGTCACTTCTCTTCCTCTACTCGTCGCCAATAGCCGGCAGGATTCAGCCTGCCGCCTCGATTATACCTTATTGCACGCGAACATTGCCCGGCAGACGGGATCTTCAATGCGGCGGCCATCACGCCTCTTCCTCAATCGGGGGAGCGGTGGCTGCGGCGCGGCCGTCGCAGGAATCCCTGCCGCGCAGCATTGATAAAGACCGATCATTGATTTACAATGATTGTCAGCGCTGTACCAGCCGCAGCGATTAACAAGGAGCAAACGCATGGCATCCCTTTTGGAAAAAACACAGACCCTCATTCAGGCCAATCTGCATGACATGGTCGATCGCGCCCTGGAAGCCAATTCCGTGGGCGTGATGAAACAATACATTCGTGATGCGGAAGACAACCTGGACGCGCTGGAAGATGCGACGGCCACTGTCGGTGGGGAAGTCAAGACCCTGGAACGCAAGTACCGCGAGTATAAAAAGAAAGCCGATCAGCTGGATCGCAACATCGACATGTTGATTATCCAGGGCAAAACAGATCTGGCGGCGGCGGCACAAAGCGAGTTGAACTCGATTCGCCACATGCAAGAACAATATCACGAACAATGGGTGCAACAGCAAAAAGAGTATGAAGCGTTGAAAAGCGCGCGTCTCAAACTGGAAGCAAAAGTGCAGATCATTCGTGAAGAACAGCGGGAAATGGAATCGCTGTTGAAGCTGGCCAAGTCAAAAGAAGCCACGGTGAAGGCGATCAAGAGTCTGGATGACCTGGAAGGGGTTTCCGATGCGGATATCGCCCGCCTGCGTGATTCGATTCGTGGCCGTCTTGACAAGGCGACCGCCTACAGCGAACTCTATGCGGACCGCATCGACAATCAGATGGACGACGCGCTTGGCCGTGCGGAGGTAGACTTGCAGCTCGAGGAGCGCAAACGCCGCTTGGGTTTGAGCGACGCCCCGCCTGCGCTTGACGTCGAAGAAGAGGAAGCAGCCTCCAGCAGCGAATAGCCTGCCTGAAGTTCGCTGCACGCCCATGTCCTGATGGCTAGCAAGGAAGACGAACAATTACGCGATAGGGTCCAGAGCGCGCTCCTGCGGGAAGCGATATTCCGGCCGGAAAGCGCTCTGGTCATTTCCATCGCGCTCTTGCTTGCTGTTTTCGCGCCCCAGGTCGGCTTTCTAGAGTTCATCCCCTTTTGGGTCTGGCTCTTGGGAGGAGCCGCCGCCGAAGGGGCGCTCGTCTACAGCAGTCTTACCGATCCCGAATTCGGCCGCCAGGTGGCCGCCAAGGTCCTCAGCCAGGAATTCGAACCAAAGAAACTGCACGATCCGCTGCTCCAGGAACGCATGAATGAAGCCCTGGACTACCGAGTGCGCATCGAAAAAGCGATCCGCCAGCAGGAAGATTCGCTGATCAAAGACGAGCTGAGCCAGACCGCGGCGCAAATGGATGAGTGGCTAGAGCATATTTACAATCTGGCCCTGCGCATCGATCGCTACCAGCAGGAACGAGAGGTCCTAGAAAGGGACTACGGCCGCACCAGCAAACGAATTGCCGAATTGGAAAAGCAGTTGGCCCTTGAAGATAATCCCAACGTCCAGGCGCAAATTCAGGCGACACTGGAAAGTAAGAAGCGCCAGCTGGCAACCCTGGAAAAGTTGAGCGACACGATACGCCGCGCGGAACTGCAGCTGGAGACATCCCACGCTCAACTAGCCACCGTCTATTCACAGACGATGCTGGTCGACGCCAAGGATATCGACAGCGGGCAAGCCAGACGGCTGCGGCTGGAAATATCCGACGAGGTCGATGAAATCCAGGATATTCTCCTCGCCATGGACGAAGTGTACGCTGCCAGCAAGTAGACGCACCCCTCCATTTATTAGCATTTGATGCAGTAATAGGGCCGCGGGACGCCGCTGCGGTTGTCAAATGGAAGGCCATTTGATACCATCGTCTGTTGGCAAATATTGTATACGGAGAAGTTTTTTAGCTATGAAAGTGCTGCTTAAAGAAGATGTGGACAACCTTGGTTATGCTGGCGAGGTCTATGCTGTAGCCGACGGCTACGGCCGTAATTACCTGATTCCCCAAGGCTTTGCCGTTTTAGCGACGCCGGTGGAAATGAAACAGGCGGCATATTGGCGCAAAAAGGCGGAGGCGAGACGGGAAGAACTGCGCGCGGAATATGAAGCGTTATCCTTGAAGATCAACGCGACGAAGATCCCCTATGTGGCCCGCGCCGGCGAAACAGGAAAACTGTACGGCTCAATTACGACAGCGCAGATCACGGACGATCTGAACGAGATCCTGGGCACCGATATCGATCGCCGCAAAGTAGGCGTCGAATCCCTGCGCCAGCTTGGCGAGCACCAGGTTATCGTGCGTTTGAACGCTGACTTCCAGCCTTATGTAACCGTCGTCGTGGAAGCGGAAGAAGGCTCGCCCTATCTGACCGCGGGCGCCATGGAAGTGGTTGAGGTCGAAGAGGTTGAGGTCGCAATCGACGAAGACGGCGAAGAATTGGCCGTCGTTGAGACGGAAGTCATCGATGAGATTCTCGAAGAACTCGATGAAGATGACGCTGAAGATGCCTTCGCCGAAGATGCCTTCGCCGAAGATGCCTTCGCTGAAGATGCCTTCGTTGAAGAAGAGACAGACGGCGCAGCATAGCGTCACGAAAAGCCGGCCTTTCGTGACGGCTGATTTTTTGTAATTCTTTCTTCAAAAAACGCCGGTTACTGCTCCGGTCTAATGGACGAACTCGGTCAAATACTCCGCCAGGCGCGTGAAAACAAGGATCTTTCTCTCGAGGAAGTCTTTGAAAAAACGCGCATCAATGTTCACTATCTGGAAGCATTCGAGAGTGGGGAGTATGGCGTGCTGCCCTCGGCGACACATGCCCGTGGATTTCTGCGCAATTACGCGCGCTTCCTGGGACTGGATCCCGATCCCTTGATTGAGCGGTATACACAGAGCCAGGCGTATAAGACACAGATGGCGCCCAGCCGGCCGCCGGAAGAAGCAACCATCACAGATCTGCCCCTGCAGCAGATTGAGGAACAGCCATTTTTCGACCCAGTCAATGTAGAAGTCGATTTGGGTTCGCGGCGCGATCCGGAATCGGCTGTGCGGCTGGTGATCATCGCGGCCCTAATTATTGCTGTAGCCCTGGTGGGTAACCGCTTCTTGCCTTTGCTGCTGAACAACAATGATGGCAGTGAGGCAATCACGGAAGGCATCACCGCTGTCGTGCAGAATCTAGTTGACAACAGCGAAACAGCGACGAGCGAAGATGGGGCCCCCGCGGAAATTGGGGCGCTCGTTGACGAATCAGCGACGCCCGATGCCACGGAAGCAGCGATAACCTCCACGAGCAGGACGAACACAGGGTCCGACGCGCAAATCCTGCCCACCCCTTCCCCCACCCGCCCGGCGCTGCCGGCGACGCTTGACGAGATTAATCTCAAGTTGGAAGTGACGGAACGAACGTGGCTAGAGTCGACCATCGACGGGGAAGTTGTCTTTTCGGGGATCGCACGGCCGGGCGATGAGTTTGAGTGGACAGCTCAAGAAGAAGCGAAGCTGCTGACCGGCAATGCGATCGGAGCCTTCGTGACCATTAATGATATCCCGCTCGGCCGTTTGGGCGATCGCGGGCAAAACAAGGAAGAAATCTGGCGCACGACACAAGAGTAAGTGCGTATTACCCGTCCCATGCGTTTGACGCATCTCCTTCTCACAGGGGCGATTGCCGCCGGTTTCAACGCCTCCTATGAACAATAAAGCCAAGAAACAATTCTATCTGCTCAGCCTGGGCTGCAGCAAAAACACCGTTGATTCCGAAAGCATGGGCAGCCTCCTGCAAGAGGCTGGTTTTCGCGGGGTTGCGGACGCGGATGATGCATCCGTGCTCATCGTCAATACCTGCGGCTTTATCGAGTCCGCCCGGCAGGAATCGATCGCGGCCCTCGCCGAACTGGCGGATTTGAAAGGGCCGAACCAAATGCTGATCGCCGCCGGCTGCATGGCGCAGCGGTACGGGGAAGAGGTCGTCGAATGGGTCCCGGGAATAGACGGCGTGATCGGCACGCGGCGTTGGATGGACATCGTGCCCTTTGTGCGCCGCCTGCGCAGTCGCAAACATCCGCAGCCGCTTTATCATCTGCCCGATGAAGCCAAAACGGTGGGGCAGGATGAGCAGGGGGTTCTGCGCGTTTCCCTGCAAGGACGCAGCGCCTATCTGAAAATCGCCGACGGCTGCCGCCGCCCGTGCGCCTTCTGCGCGATTCCGCAGATCAAGGGCACGCTTGTCAGCCGGCCGCCGGAGGCCATTGTCGCGGAAGCGGTGCGCCTGCAGGAAGCAGGCCTGCAGGAACTGGTCATCATTTCGCAAGACAGCACCGATTACGGCCATGATCTGGGCATCAAGAATGGGCTTAGCAAACTGCTACGGCAGATCAGTGCGGCCGCGCCCGATATCCCCTGGATACGCATCATGTACGCCTATCCCGGTTATGTAACAGATGAACTGATTGAGACGATGGCCACGATACCGCAGATCGTCAACTACCTGGATATCCCCTTGCAGCACGGCCACCGGGAAACGCTGAAACGCATGCGCCGCCCGGCAAACGTCGAGTGGGTCTATGAGACGGTACAGAAACTACGCGGGGCGATACCCGACATCGCCATCCGCACGACGTTTATCGTCGGCTATCCGGGAGAAACGGACGAGGAGTTCGCTGCTCTAAAACAAATGGCAGCTGAGCTGCAGTTCGACCGCGTGGGCGCCTTCACCTACTCCTATGAAGCGTCGACCCCGTCCGCCTCTGTCTCCTGGCAGGTGCCGGAGGAAATCAAAGAGGCGCGGCTTGATGAATTGATGACGCTGCAGCAGCCTATCTCGCTGTCCCGCAACCAGGAACAGGTCGGCCGTGTCCTGCCCGTTCTTGTCGAGGGTTTTGACAACGGCGTCAGCATCGGGCGCAGTTACCGGGACGCGCCGGAAATTGATGGCTATGTTGTCGTGCCCGGAGAACTTCCGCTGGGCGAAATGGTGCCTATCCAGATCAGCGGGGCCATGGTCTATGACCTGACCGGCACGCCCCAGGGGATCGAGCAGCCCGGAACTCTGCCAACGATTGATTTAGGCAGCTTCACCTCCTGAGAAGGCGAGTAAGTCGAAACGATGATTAAGTCTAGATTTGAGTGGTCCATCCTGATCCTGATCACCCTCTTGTTGGGCGGCGCCTGGATCATTGATTCGCGCGAAGAAATCACCGAGCCCAAGAATTTCCTCCTGACCGAGGCCCCGTTGGTCGGGCATCTGGCGCCCAAGTTCACCGCCTATACGGCGGATGATGAAGCCTATTCTCTCAGTGACTTTGTTGACCGCCAGGGGGAAGATGGGCAGCCGGTTGTCCTCAATTTCTGGGCCTCCTGGTGCGGGCCCTGCCGCATGGAAATGCCGGCCTTTGAACGCACCAGTCTCAAGTATGCGGGCCGGGCGGCCATCTTGGGGATTAATCAGGCTGAATCGGCGGAGACGATTAAACGCTTTGGGCAGAACATGGCCGTCACCTACCCGCTGCTGGTTGACGAGGATTGGACGGTGAACAATCAGTATGGCGTCTCCAACTTGCCGACGACTATCTTTGTGGATGCGCAGGGCGTGATCCGCGAAGTGTTTGTGGGCACAATGAACCAAGCCGTGTTGGAAGACAAGATTAACTCCCTGCTCGATTCCTAGAGAAGGCAACTATGTATCCTGCACTTAATCTCGGGCCCCTGGTCCTGCCCACGGCGGCCTTCATTTACATCATCGGCATCTGGGTCTGCTTGAGCCTGGCGGAACGCACGGCGCGGCAGCTGGCACTGGACACGGAGATCATGTCCGGGCTGGTGACGGTGGGCGTCATCGCCGGCTTTGTGGGCGCCCGCCTGACGTTCGTGTTCCTTTATTGGCCCGCGTACCAGGACAATTTGCTGGGCATTCTTTGGCCGATCAACTCGGGATTTAATCTTTGGGGCGGTCTTTTCTTCGGGGCGGCGGCCATGTTTTTCTACGGCCGCTACAAGCAGATTGCGGCGCCCCCACATCTCGACGCGCTGGCGCCCGTCGTGGTCAGTGGGCTGGCTTTCGTCAGTCTGGCCGATTTACTGGGCGGACCCGGGTTCGGCACGATCACGGCGATGCCCTGGGGCATCAGCAGCTTCGGCCTTACGCGCCATCCGGTGCAGCTGTACGAAATTGGCGTGGCCCTCATTGCTCTGGCGGCCTGGGCCTATTTCGCGCAGCGCCGCCGCTATGCCGGAGAGTTGTTTCTGATCACGACGGCCGTTTACTGTTTTGGGCGGCTGGTAGTCGAACCCTTTCGCGCAAACACCTGGATCCTGGCCGGGGGCTGGCATGGGGTACAGATCCTCTGCCTGCTGGCCACCTTAGGCGCACTCCTCCTGCTCATGCGCCAATCGCCGGCGTCGTCCGGTCAAACATCGCCAATTACTTAGCATCCCTTGCCAACCCTCCTTGAAAACGGTACCATGCACGCCGTATTTTTTGCTACTGTTTGGGAGAATTGGCCATGTTTGAAGTTGACGGAAAATATGCAAACCGTATTGGCAGCTATACGGTTCTGTCAATCGACGAACCGTTGATGACTGTACGGTATGAAGACGGGACCACCGCTGAGTTGAAAGTCGCCATTCAGCTGCGAATCTGGGAGAATATCGCTGCTGAACAGGAGTTGGTAAACAGGCGGTCGGCAAAGAGATCAAGAAGGAACAAGGCCGCGCCCACGGTGCGCCACTTTGTCAAGGTAGTCAATGTCGTACCGGGCGAAGAGCTCTCTTTCCCCGGCTGGGAAGAGCGAGTGGTCATGGCTCCCTCGGAGGAGTTGGCGGAGCAAATCAAGCCAGGCGACCGTCTGATCTATTTTTCGCCGGAGGCGATGGCTTTCTTTGCCGTGGCCACGATCACGGGCGAACCGTTCACGGCCAATCCGAAGAAATATACGTATACCGTGCCGGAAACGAAAGCGGTTTTCTTTCAGATTGACAGAGATGCGGATACGGGGACATTAGACAAGGGCGTGCCCTTTGATTCCGTAGAGCTGGAAAACTGCCCTGATTTCACGGCGGACCCGGTGGTCGTGGAGACATTCTGTCCCATCAGCGAGGATGATTTCGAGCTGCTCTCGGAAGCAGTCACGGAAATCCACGAAGAAAATGACGAAATGGACCTGCTTGATGAGGATGATGATTTCGAAGAGGACGACGATTAATTTATGTCTGGAGAACATGTCTTAGTATCTGTAGCCTGGCCATACGCCAACTCAGATATTCACCAGGGGAATGTGACCGGTTCCTACTTGCCGGCCGATATTTATGCACGTTACCACCGGCTCAACGGCGATCATGTGCTCATGGTTTCCGGCTCGGACAGTCATGGCACCCCGGTCACGGTCGCCGCACATGAAGCGGGCAGCTCAGCGGAAGCTATCTTTGAACATTATCACAGCCGCTTCCTGGACTTGTTCCAACAACTGGGGCTGACCTATGATCTGTTCACGCACACAGACACAGAAAATCACCACAAAGTTTCGCAGGATCTCTTCCTGAGCCTGCTGGAAAACGACTATCTTTACCGCAAGACGACGCCGCAAATGTATTCACCAAAGACGGGCCGGTTCTTGCCCGATCGTTACGTGGAAGGGACCTGCCCGGTCTGTGGCTACGGCCATGCCCGCGGCGACCAGTGTGACAACTGCAATACCCTTTTCGAAAGCGCGGCGGAGCTGGTCAACCCGCGCAGCAAGACGGACGACACATCCCTGGAACTGCGCGACACGGAACACTTCTTCATCGATCTGCCCGCGCTGGCGGACGACGGCCTCTCCGCGTGGCTGCATGATGAGGACAAAGCGCATTGGCGCCCACAGGTGATCAACTTTGCGCGCAATTTCGTGGATCAAGGCTTGATCGGCCGTGCCGTTACGCGCGACATGGACTGGGGCATCCAGGTGCCGGTCGAAGGGTTCGAGGGCAAGGTCCTGTATGTCTGGTTTGAAGCGGTGATCGGCTATCTCTCCGCCTCCATTGAATGGGCCAAGAACCGCGGCGAGGAAGAAGCGTGGCGACATTGGTGGCAGGATCCCGCGGCGCGAACCGTTTACTTCATCGGCAAGGACAATATTCCTTTTCACGCGGTTTTCTGGCCGGGGCAGCTGCTGGGCGCGAAGGGACTTTACGCGGAGGATCCGCGGGCAAATCTCAATTTACCGTATGACGTCCCGGCCAATGAGTTCATGAACATGGAACAGCGCAAGATCAGCGGAAGCCGGCGCTGGGCAGTCTGGATGTTGGAGGCCTTGGAGCGCTTTGACCCGGACCCGCTGCGCTATTACCTGACGGCCGTTATGCCGGAAACGCGTGACAGCGACTGGAGCTGGCGCGGTTTTGTGGACCGCAACAACAGCGAGTTGGTCGCCAATTGGGGCAATCTCGTCAACCGCATTCTGAACATGAACAAGCGCTATTTCAAAGGGGAAGTGCCCGATCCGGGCCAGCTGACGGAGCGGGACAAGGCGCTGCTGCACGCGGTTGACGAAGGGTTTGTAACTGTGGGTGAGCTGTATGACGGCTGCCATTTCCGCGCCGCCCTGCAGGAATGCCTGCGCCTCTCCACGCTGGTCAACCAGTATCTGGAAGACACCAGCCCCTGGACGACGGCCAAGACTGATATGGCAGCGACGGCGCAATCGATCTACACGGCCCTACAAGCGATAAGCGGCTTGAAGATCCTTTGGGCGCCCATCCTGCCATTTTCCAGCCAGCAGCTGCATGAACTGTTGGGCGAAGAAGGCGCGTTGTTCGGCGAACAACTGGTGCAGACTTACCACGAAGCCGAACGATCGCATCAGGGCCTGACCTATGACGGATCGCGCGCCGTCGGCAGCTGGTCACGCAGCGACGTAGCTGTTGGACGTCAGCTGCCCAAGCCAAAACCACTGTTCAAGCGTCTGGAGCCGGAAGTGGCTGACGAGGAACTGGCACGTCTGGCGGCTCCTTCAGACCAGGAAATCGCGGAATCTGATACATAAGCGGATCATATCAGCCAAGGATCGTTTCTAATCATTTGAAGCCTGGCTCGGCCTTTGCACGAACCAGGCTGTTTTTATCTAAGGATAATGGCCATGAGCGACGACAAGAAAGTTATCTATTCCATGATCAAAGTCGGCAAAGTCGTGCCGCCCAATCGTGAGATTCTACGCGATATCTCCCTCTCTTATTTCTATGGCGCCAAGATCGGCGTCCTGGGGCTCAACGGCGCAGGCAAGTCGACGCTGCTGAAAATCATGGCCGGTGTGGATGAGGAATACAACGGAGAGACGGTGCTTGCCCCCGGCTATACAGTCGGCTACCTGGCCCAGGAGCCAGAGCTCGACGCCACGAAAACTGTGCGTGAAATCGTGGAAGAGGGCGCTCAGGAAATCGTCGATGCACTGCAAGAATTTGAAGAAATCAATCTTAAGTTTGCGGAGCCGATGTCCGCTGATGAGCTGAATGCGCTTATTGAAAAGCAGGGAAAGCTGCAGGACAAATTAGATCACATGGATGCCTGGAACCTGGACAGCCGGTTGGAACTGGCTATGGATGCTCTGCGCTGCCCGCCGGGAGACACCCCCGTGACAGTTTTGTCTGGTGGTGAGCGGCGCCGTGTAGCCCTGGTGCGTCTGCTGCTGAAGGAACCGGACATTTTGCTCTTGGACGAGCCCACCAATCACTTGGATGCAGAATCCGTGGCCTGGCTGGAACGCCATTTGCGTGATTACAAGGGGACCGTGATCGCGGTGACTCACGATCGCTACTTTCTGGACAACGTGGCCGGCTGGATCCTGGAGCTGGATCGCGGCTATGGCATCCCCTGGAAAGGAAACTACTCGTCCTGGCTGGCGCAGAAACAGCAGCGTCTGGCGCAGGAAAAGAAGCAGGAAGCGGCCCACCAGCGCACGCTGGAACGGGAATTGGAATGGGTGCAAATGACGCCCAAAGGGCAGCGCGCGAAATCGAAGGCGCGTGTGAAGGCGTATACGCAGCTGCTGGCCGCGGATCAGGCGGGATCGAATCAAGATCTGCAAATCTACATCCCCTCCGGTCCACGGCTGGGCGATATCGTCATCCGCGCCGAGCATGTCGCGAAAGGGTATGATGACCTCCTTCTCTACGAGGATCTCACTTTTGATGCCCCGCCAGGCGCGATTATCGGCATCATTGGCGCCAACGGCTCAGGCAAGACTACCCTGTTCCGCATGATTACAGGCCAGGAAGACGCCGATGGGGGAAGCCTGCGGGTCGGTGAAACAGTGAAAATGGCCTATGTGGATCAGAGCCGCGAAACATTGGATGCGCAGAAAACGGTGTGGGAAGAGATCTCCGACGGCGAAGAAACCCTGCAGTTAGGCGACAGGCGCATCAATTCGCGCGCTTACGTCTCGCGCTTCAATTTTACGGGCAGTGACCAACAGAAGAAGGTGGGTGATTTGTCCGGCGGCGAACGCAATCGCGTTCACCTGGCAAAAACGTTGAAGTCGGGGGCCAATTTGCTCCTGCTCGACGAGCCGACAAATGATCTGGATGTGAACACGCTGCGCGCTTTGGAGGATGCGCTGGAACATTTCGCGGGTTCGGCCGTGATCATCTCGCATGATCGCTGGTTCCTCGATCGCGTGGCCACGCATATCCTGGCCCTGGAAGGCGACAGCGAGGCGTTCTGGTTCCCCGGCAACTACAGTGAGTACGAGGAAGATCGTCGCCGCCGCCTGGGAGATGCTGCCGATCGCCCCCACCGGATCACGTATCGCAAACTGCGCCGCGACTGAGAAGCGCGCCCCTCTTCCTAGAATTCGCCCTCGTCGCCGATGCGGAAGCGCTCGATAATCACGAAGCCGAGAGCACAGACGAGGAGCAGCAAGCAGCTCATGGCCATTGCCTGGCCATAGTTCAAGGCGCCTGGTTGGCCGAGGAAGCGGTAGATGGCCACGGGCATCGTCGGCGTTTGCGGCCGTGCCAGGAAAATCGTGGCCCCAAATTCCCCCATGCTGATCGTGAAAGCGAAGACGGCGCCGACGAGCAGCGCGCGTCTGATCAGCGGCCAATCTATGTGCCGCAGCACATTTTGCGAATCGGCGCCCAACATCGCTGCCGCCTCACGCAAGCTGGGATTGATGCGGCGCATGGCCGGCAGCACGCTGCGAATGACAAAAGGCATGGCCACCAGCGTATGTGCGATGGGCACCAGGAGCAGCGAGCGGCGCAGATTGAGGGGTGGGCGATTGAGGGCCAGGATGAAACCGAAGCCCAGGGTCACGGCCGAGGTCGCCAGGGGAAGCATAAACATGGGATCGAGTAGGGGTGTTACGGCCGTCTGCAGGCGCCGCACCACGCCTTTCCCGCCAATGGGGGCCCCTTGTCTACCGGCCAAGGTCCAGGCGCTGATCAAGCCCAACAGGGTCGCCAAGAGGACGGTTGCCAGGGCGAAGGCGGTTGAATTGAGGATCGCCTCCGCGGGCGGGACAAAGAACAACGATCCCTGGCGATTGACAAACAACTCCTGGTAGAAGCGCAGCGTTAAGCCTTCAGCGCCTTCCAGGGAACGCAGGAGAAGGGCGGCCAGGGGCAAACCAAGCAAGAGCAGCATGAAAAGCAAATTGCCATAGACGAGGAGGCGGTCACGCAGCGTGCGCACCGGTTTCTCAACGGTGCTTGCTGACTTCAATTGAAGGGGGCGGCTCGTTTGCGCCTGATGCCCCGTGTACAGCCATAAGAAAACGAAAGTGAAGAGAATCTGAAATATGGAAAGGGCGGCCGCTACCGGCAGGTTAAACAAATTGACCGCCTGACGGTATATCTCCACTTCCAATGTCGCATAACGGGGACCGCCAAGGATGAGAACGACGCCAAAGCTGGTGAAGCAGAAAATAAAGATGAGGATTCCCGCCGCCATCACGGACGGGCGCAGCAGCGGCAAGGTCACCGACCAGAATACGCGCGCCGGTGAAGCGCCCAACATCTGCGCCGCCTGCCCCAACTCCTGCCCCATGTTTTGCCAGGCGCCGCTGATGATGCGCAGAGCGACGCTGTAGTTGAAGAAGATATGCGCCAACAAGATAGCCCAGATCGTGAACTGCAAGTTGATGGGGGCACGATCAAGATTAAAGACATTGACCAAGAAGCTGTTCAAGATCCCTCTCGCGCCGATGAGCGCCAGGAACGCGTTGGCCACGACAACGGTGGGCAAGACAAAGGGCAGCGTGCTGATCGTGCGGATCGTTTCCTTGCCGCGAAAACGGTAGCGGGCGAAGATGTAGGCGCCGGGAAAGGCCAGGACCAGCACCAGGATCGTGGAAAGCAGCGCCTGCCAAAAGGTGAACCAGAGGATATTCCAATAATAGGGGGTCGTGATAATATCACGCAGCGCCCCCAGCTGCAGCTGTCCCTCGGGAAAGAAGCTGGCCCTGAAAATCGTGGCCAGCGGATAGAAGTAGAAGAGGACAAAGAAAAGGATGGGCAGCCAGATTAACAGCCCCGCGTATGGCCAGAGTCGGCGCAGCATGGTCATGGACAAAGAGCCGGCGGGGGAGCGAAGCAAATCATGGCTGCCGCCGGCATCCTTTCTAGCGTAGGACGACTTCGGTCCAGGCCTGTATCCAGGCCTCGCGATTGCGGGCGATCTCTTCCGGGGGGATGGTCGCCGGATTGGCCGGTATCTGGCTGTGCTCGACAAACACCTCCGGCAGCCGCGCCTCTTCGTTGGCCGGGAAGACAAACATATGCAAGGGAATGTCTTCTTGGAACGGCCGGCTGAGCAAGAAATCGACCAACAACTGCGCCTCCTCCTGATGCTCAGTGCCCCTGAGGACACCCACGAACTCAACCTGGCGGAAACAGCTGCCATCACTTACCACGGCCGCCGTCGGCGCTGTTTCGAGCTTCGTTTCGGCGAAAAAGACTTCAGCTGCCGGGCTGCTGGCATAGCTGACCACTATCGGCCGGTTGCCGTCCGATGCGGCTGTGAAGGAGCCATAATAGGCATCTTCCCAACCGTCCGTGACCAAGACTTCATTTTCAACAAGCCCCTGCCAGTAGGCGAGAAACCCGTCTTCGCCGTAGGCATCGATCGTGGCCAACAAGAAGGCAAGGCCCGGTGAAGAGGTGGCCGGATTCTGCACGACGGTCAGCCCACGGTAAGCGGGATCGACAAGATCAGCCAAAGACTGCGGCGGGGCCACACCGTTCGCTTTGAACCAGGCACGATCATAGTTAAGGCAGACGTCCCCGAAATCAACCGGCAGGGCGCGATTCTGCGCATCGAGTTTAAGGTCATCGTGGATGGCGGGCAGCGCCGGCGGCTCTTCGTAGGGCAGAAAGATATCTTCCTGCAGCGCACGGCTCAGAAAGGTATTGTCCACGCCAAAGATGACGTCGGCCAGCGGATCATCGGCGGCCAGCGCCGCCAGGTTGACAATGGTTCCGGCATCACCCGCCCTGAACACGTCGACGGCGATCCCGCTCTCTTCTGTGAAACGGGCCATCGTTTCCGCAGAGATATCAAAGCTGTCATGCGTCATCAGGCGCAGCGTCACCGGTTCCGCTGGGGCCGCGCAGGCGCTCAGGATAACCAATAGAAAGAGGGTAAGCGTCACTATTTTTTTCATGTATTCCCCTTGCTGCTCTGGGGACACTGCTACGAGGCATCGGCCAAACAAAAGATGCCTTCTGATCGATTCAGAAGGCATCCGGCTTTCGTATCAGTTCCTACGCCAGCATTATCTGGATCAGGTCCAACGGTCTACTTCACTAGAAGCATCTCAGCCTGGTCAAGCCCAAGCTCCCGCGAATATGCATTATTGTCAAAGATTATAGTGCCCTATGGGATCACGGTCAACTGCGTTCAGAAACTCGTGTCTTCCACCGGAGAGATTCATCCTGGCTCGTGGCTAAGAACTGTGTTTCCCGGCTGACTCTTATGCCGGAGCGGCGATCAACGCGTGAATATTGGACACGGCCGTGGCCGTGTCCCTGGCGGAAACGACGATGCTTATGCTGCATTCTGAGGAGCCCTGGGCAATGGCGATGACATTGACCTTGTTGTCGCCCAAAGCGCTGAAGACGCGGCCGGAAATGCCCGGCGTACCGCGCATGCCAGCGCCGACGATGGTCACTATGGAGACTTGAGGCATGCCCCAAATACTGTCAATATCGGCGCGATCCAACTCTGATGTGAATTCGGCCGTTAGACTGTCTACGACCCCCTGCGCAGCGCCTTCAGGCACGGCGAAACAGATAGATTGCTCAGAAGAGGCCTGGCTGATCAACAGGACGCTGACTTCGCTGCGGGCAACCGCGCCAAAGGTGCGCGCGGCGATGCCCGGAACGCCCACCATTCCTGTGCCTTCAACCGTGAGTAGGTTGAGGCCGGTGATGGCCGTAACGGCCTTGATGCCGCCGTTCTGCCCCTGATCGTTGGACACAATAACGGTTCCCGGATGGCCGGGATTGAACGTATTCTTGATGCGCAGCGGGATGTCGTTTTCGATACAGGGGCGCATCGTCTTCGGGTGGAGCACTTTGGCGCCGAAGTAGGCGAGCTCGGAAACTTCGCGGTAGGTTAGGACGGGAATCGATCTTGCATCGGGCACAAGGCGCGGATCGGCCGTCATGACGCCATCCACATCGGTCCAGATCCACACTTCCTGCGCATCCAGCATCTGGCCGACAATTGAAGCGCTGTAGTCTGAGCCGCCACGGCCCAGCGTGGTCGTCACCCCGTCTTCCGTGGCGGCGATGAAGCCGGTAACAATGGGGATGATATCCTGATCCAGCAGTGGCTGCAGGCGCGCCCTGATTTGTTCGCGCGTCTCGGCCATCAGCGGATTGGCGCTCTGAAACTGGTCATCGGTCACAATGAGCTCCGTGGCGTCGACCGCCTCGGCGGCGCGTCCGATCTGGCGCAGGTAAGCGGCCAAAATGCGGACGCTCATCTGTTCCCCCATGCCGCTGATAGCGTCCAACGCCCGCGGCGTCAGCTCACCAAGCACGTGCACGGCGTCGCAGAGGGCGACGTAGTGCTCGATGAAGCGCAGATTCTCGGCCAGGATCGCCTGGCGCTCTCCTTCCGGCTCTAAGAGGCCGTCAATCGCCTCGTAATGGACCTGGCGCAGTTCGCCGGCAATCTCCAAATAGGTCTGCTGGTCATTCCCCAAGGCCGCCTGGGCGCCACCTAGAAGCAAATCAGTGACTTTCACGGGCTTCGAGCCCATCCCGGAGGCGATAACAACCGTCTCCCCCCACGTATCTATTGTGTCCTCAATCAAAGCGGCCGTTTCACGCATCGCCTGCGCGCTGCCTACAGACGTTCCACCAAATTTCATTACCAAAGTCATCTCATTATCCTCAAACAAAAAACCTCTTCTAGAAATCCAGAAGAGGTATGGTCAACCATTTAGGTTTCCTTATCTCTCAAGCGCACACTTAAGCCGCTTGTCGGAATTAGCACCATTTCCCTCGCGGGCGGTTGCTGAGGCTTCTACGGGCCGGTCCCTTCACCTCTCTGGATAAGTAAGTCGTATGCAATTGTAACTACAGGGCGGATCGTAGCAGATGCGATCTTGATTGTCAACGAATTAGGAGCTGGGCGGAGCGCAGCGGGCACATGCCCGCCTTAATAATGCCCAGATTTCGTCCCGCTTTGCGCTTTCGGTCTGCATCGCCCGGGGTCTGAGGTATAATCTGCCGCCATGTCATTTGCATACGAACTACTGCACGAAGATAAGAAATCCGCGGCGCGGTTGGGCCGCCTGCAGACGCCGCACGGCCCTATAGAAACGCCTGTCTTCGCCCCGGTAGGCACACAAGCCACGGTCAAGGCGATGCGCCCCAGCGAGCTGCAAGCGCTGGGCGCGTCACTGGTCCTCAGCAATACCTATCATCTCTATCTTCGCCCAGGGGATGAGCTCATTCGCGATCTCGGTGGATTGCACAAATTCATGAACTGGCACGGCCCCATCCTGACCGACAGCGGCGGCTTTCAAGTATTTAGCCTGAGCGAAACACGCACCATCGATGAAGACGGCGTAACCTTCCAATCACACATCGATGGCTCGAAACACCGATTTACGCCGGAAACCAGCATCGCCATCCAGGAAAACCTTGGCGCCGATATTATCATGGTGTTCGATGAGTGCCCTCCGCCGAACGAGCGCGCGTATGTGGAGCAGTCGCTGAGACGCACACACGCCTGGGCTGAGCGCTGTCTGAAAGCGAAAACCCGGGAGGATCAGGCGCTGTTCGGTATCGTCCAGGGTGGTGTTTTCCCCGATCTACGTGTGCAGAGCGCGCGCTTCCTCAGCGAGTTGGATTTGCCCGGATATGCCATCGGCGGCCTGGCGGTTGGCGAGACGAAAGCGGAGATGGCGGCCACGCTTGATGCCGTCTGTCCGGCGCTGCCGGTAGAGAAACCGCGCTATTTGATGGGCGTCGGCGCCCCTGAAGATCTGGTTCGCGGTGTACTGCGCGGCGTCGATATTTTTGACTGCGTGCTGCCCACGCGCCTGGCACGCCATGGCTCGGCGATGATTAAGGGCGGGCGCATGAATCTGCGCAATGCGCAGTACCGCAGTGACGAACGCCCTGTGGACGAAGCGTGCGGCTGTTATGCGTGTTCACAGTTTAGCCGCGCCTATCTGCGCCACCTGGTGCAAACAAATGAAATACTGGGCCACATCCTGCTCAGCACGCACAATCTGCACTTCTTGATTAATCTGATGGCCGAGATACGAAAGGCCATTCGCAAGAATACGCTGCAAGAATTCAGCAGTGAGTTCTTGCGTCATTACGCGGCTCTAGACAGTTGAACAATCCGCCGAGGGGCGCGCGCCATGCGCCCCTCGGCGACCCTAACGGACAGTATCTATGAGTATTCTCGAAGCGATTCTTCTGGGCATTATCCAGGGAGCGACCGAATTCCTGCCCATATCTAGTTCCGGCCACCTGGTGCTGGTTCCGGCCATATTCGGTCTGTCTCCGCCCAGCCTGAACATGATCGCAGTCGCCCACCTGGGGACCCTCGTCGCCGTTCTCATCTATTTTCGCCATGACATCTGGCAGATCATCGTGGGCGTCTTCAACGGCCTCGTGCAGCGTGAGCCCATGGGCACAACAGATTCAAGAATGGGCTGGTATATCGCGGCCGGCTCCATCCCCGCTGCCGCGGCCGGCCTTCTATTCGCTGACACATTTGACGAAGTATTCGGCAATCCCACGGCCGCGGCTTTCTTTCTGCTGGTCACAGCTCTGCTCCTCGTTTGGGGCGAAAGGATGCTGACCGGTGTGAAATCTCTGGCTGAAATGAGCTGGCTGGATGCGATCAGCATCGGACTGTTCCAGATGCTGGCCCTCATGCCCGGTATCTCGCGCAGCGGCAGCACGATCACGGGCGGTCTGTGGCGAGGGCTGGATAGAGCAACGGCCGCTCGTTATAGTTTCCTGCTGGGGGTCCCGGCTATCTTGGGCGCCGGCCTTTTGTCCCTTCTTGACCTGCAGCAATCGGGCACACTCCTGTCTGAATGGCAGATGCTGCTGGCTGCCTTCCTTTCCGCAGCGGCTGTCGGCTATGCCTGTATCTACTTCTTGCTCGCCTGGCTGCGCACTCACAGTCTCTACATCTTTGCCGCCTACTGCGCCCTCTTGGGTGGAGGCTACTTGCTGTGGACTCTCTTTTCTTCCTGATGATGAATGGCGCTCACTTCTTGGTCAAAGTCACCTGATCTCTGCTATAATCTGGGGTGAAAAGAGGACCGGAGCAATCCCACAAAAAGGTCTGAGCAAAGCCTGATTTTCCTGAATCAGGCTATTTTCTTCTATGGAGAACGACATGCTGAACGAAACCGCAAAAAGAACCGCTTTAAGCAGCCAGGACTATATCGACCTGGAAGATGTCTATGGAACCCACCACTACAAGCCGCTCGATGTCGTCCTTGATAAGGGGGATGGCGTCTGGGTGTATGACGTGGAAGGGAACAGGTACCTCGACTGCCTGTCCGCCTATTCGGCCGTCAGCCAGGGACACTGCCACCCGCGGATCATGCACGCGATGCAGGAGCAGCTGCACAAAGTTACGCTGGTATCGCGGGCGTTTTACAGCGATCAGTTGGGCCCTTTCCTAAAAAAGCTCTGTGAACTAACCGGGTATGAAAAGGCACTGCCCATGAACTCCGGGGCGGAAGCGGTGGAAACGGCCGTCAAGGCGGCGCGCAAATGGGGCTATGAAGTCAAGGGCGTCGCCGACGACAAAGCAGAGATCATCGTCTGTGAGGGCAATTTCGCCGGGCGCACGATATCGATGATCAGCTTTTCCAGCGAGGAAAAATACAAGGAGAATTTCGGCCCTCTGACCTCCGGTTTTGTAACGGTCCCCTATGGCAATGCCCAGGCCCTGGCAGAGGCGATCACGCCCAACACGGTCGCTTTCCTCGTGGAGCCAATTCAAGGAGAGGGCGGCGTTATCCTTCCTCCCGAGGGGTTCCTGAAAGAGGCGTCTGACATTTGCCGCGAAAACAACGTCCTGTTTATCGCCGATGAGATTCAGACGGGACTCGGGCGCGCGGGCACGCTGCTGGCCTGCGACCATGAAGGGGTGAAACCAGATATCGTCACCTTGGGCAAAGCGCTGAGCGGCGGCTACTATCCTCTGTCGGCCGTCCTGGCCGGCAGCAGCGTACTGGGCCTGTTACAGCCGGGCGATCATGGCAGCACATTTGGCGGCAACCCGCTCGCGGCGGCGGTGGGCGTCGCCGCCCTGGATGTGATCGTCGACGAGGATCTTCCGGCCCGCTCGGCTGAACTGGGCGCCTATTTCAAAGGGCGGCTGGAACGCATCGAGAGCGACAAGATCGCCGAAGTTCGCGGACGGGGATTATTCATCGGCGTCGAGTTGAATACCGAGGCGCGCCCCTACTGCGAAGCGCTGCGCGAGCGCGGCATTCTTTGCAAGGAAACACACAATACCGTCATCCGCTTCGCTCCCCCACTGATCATTACCAAAGAGGAAATCGACTGGGCACTGGAACACGTTGAAGAAGTGCTGCTGAATGGTCAGTAGCGAGTAGAGGAAAGAACGATGGAGTTCAGCAGGTTCGGAGAAAAATTCACCGGCCACTCGGGAATCCTACAGTTGATGGATGATCTGGGCAATGCCGTCGCCGGCAATGAAGAGGTCATCATGCTTGGGGGCGGCAATCCCAGTCACATCCCCGCGGTACAGCGTCTATTTCGCGAGCGCATGGAGCAGATTCTGGCCAACGGCAACGAATTCGAGCGGCTGATCGGTGATTATGATCCACCTGCCGGCAATCCCGCCTTTAGAGAAGACGTGGCGGCCCTTCTGCGCGACCTATACGGCTGGCCATTAACGGGTAAGAATATCGCCCTGACCAATGGCAGCCAGACCGCTTTCTTTTACCTGTTTAATCTACTTGGCGGCCAAAATGCGCAGGGTGAGCAGAAGAAGATCTTGCTGCCCCTCGCCCCGGAATACATCGGCTATGTCGATGCCGGCGTCAGCGAAGATATGTTTGTGGCCAGTAAGCCGCAGTTCCAGTTCCTGGATGAGCACACGTTCAAGTACCGCGTTGATTTCGATGCGATCCACGTTGACGAGAGCATCGGCGCCATCTGCGTCTCGCGACCCACGAATCCCACGGGCAATGTGCTGACCGATGGCGAGATTGAAAAACTGCGCGCCCTGGCCCATGAGCACGATATCCCGCTGATCATTGACAACGCGTATGGAGCCCCTTTCCCAGGCATCATCTTTGAAGAGGTCACGCCAGTCTGGGACGAACAGATCGTTCTCTGTCTAAGCCTGAGCAAACTTGGTTTGCCCGGCGTGCGCACGGGCATCATTGTCGCCCGCGAAGAGATCGCGTCCGCTGTCTCCAGCATGAACGCCATTATCAGCCTGGCACCGACCAGCCTTGGCGCGGGGATGGCACACGAGATGGTGCGCAGCGGTGAGATCATGCGCGTTAGCCAGCAAGAGATCCTGCCCTACTATCGCGACCTAGCCAAAACGGCCGAAGAATGGGTTTGGGAAGCGCTGACCGGAACCCCGTTCTACCTGCACAAACCGGAAGGCGCCTTTTTCTTCTGGCTCTGGTTCAAGGATTTGCCCATCGGCTGTGGCGAGCTGTACGAACGCTTGAAACAGCGCGGGGTAATCATTGTGCCGGGGCGCTATTTCTATCCCGGACTGAGCGAATCATGGGATCATAAGGGACAATGCATTCGCATGAACTACACGGCCGGAGAAGCGAAGGTGCGCGAAGGGATCCGCATCATCGGCGAGGAAGTCAAGCGGGCTTACGCGGAGTAGGCGGCTGCAAACCAGCGAAAAAACGAAAGGGGCGCGATGAGAATCACGCCCCTTTTTTCTTAGACAGTATGGGGGACAAAGGGCATCCCGAAAGCAGCGGCGACCGCCTCGTAGGTGACATTTCCGTCGAAGATATTCAAACCCTTGGCCAGACCGGGGTCGAAGGCCATAGCCGCCTCGGCTCCCCTATTGGCCAGCCTTATCACGTAAGGCAGGGTGGCATTGCTTAAAGCGAGCGTGCTCGTGCGCGGAACTGCGCCGGGCATATTGGCCACACCATAGTGGACGACCCCATCGACGATATAGGTGGGATGGGAATGGGTGGTGACCTTGATTGTCTCTACGCAGCCGCCCTGATCGACGGCGACATCGACGATAACGCTGCCGTCGCGCATACCGCTGACCATCTCGCGCGTTACCAGGCGCGGAGCGAGCGCGCCGGGAATCAACACGCCGCCAACGACGAGATCGGCCGTGCTCACCGCCTCGGCGATATTATAGGAATTGGAGGCGATAGTGGTCAGACGGCCGTCGAGGACATGCTCCAGGTAGCGCAGCCTGTCCAGATTGGTGTCCAAGATAATGACATTGGCATCCATGCCCAGGGCAATTTGGGCGGCATTCGTGCCCACGACGCCGCCGCCGATAATAACGACATTGGCACCGGGGACGCCGGCCACACCGCCGAGCAGCATGCCCCGGCCAAAATGCGGCCGTTCTAGGAAATGAGCGCCGACCTGGACTGCCATGCGCCCGGCGACTTCGCTCATCGGCGTCAGCAGGGGCAGGCTGCCGTCACGCGCCTCAACCGTTTCATAGGCAATGCCGGTGACGCCAGACTCTACCATGCGCTTGGTCAGCGCTTCTTCGGCCGCCAGATGCAAATAAGTGAAGAGCAGCAGATCGGAACGCAGGTAAGCATACTCAATGGCCACGGGCTCTTTGACCTTGACCACCATTTCCGCCGACCAGGCATCGGCCGCCGTGGGCACGATCTTCGCGCCCACATCCGCATACTGCCCATCGGTAAAGCGGCTTCCTTCCCCGGCGCTCTGCTGGACCAGCACTTCGTGACCATTTTCAATGAGCTGCTGGACCCCGGCGGGCGTCATGGCAACACGGTATTCATGATCCTTTACTTCCTTTGGTACACCAACTAACATGCGTGACTCTCCTTCTAGAGCTATTCAGTGAAACGGACGAGGATGTGGAGACTGTCTGGGCGAATTTCTCTGCGCCTGCTTGACAAAATATCCTTCCTGTTCACGTCCATTGTGGGTGCGCATATTGTATCCAAAAGCAGTCGTTTTGTCGCCAGCACAGCGGCGGTGGGCGCCGTTTTTCCGTTGCAAAAGTGGCCAAGTCGCCTTATACTGGGGTCACTTGTTTTCTGGGAAACGAGCGTGGCCAATGGATTCTGTCACAGCAGCAAACCGACTGGAGATCCATGATTTGCTCCCCGAGCCTGGGGAGGAGTGGCGCCGCATGCTCAAGTTTGTCGGGCTGAGTAGGGAAGACAAACTGGCAATGTCGCGCACCGTGGAGACGCTCATGCGCGCCGCGCCGGACATGGTCGTTGACACATACAACTACCTGCAGTCCGTCCCCGAAACGGCCGCCATCTTGGGCTGGGAACACGGTTTCGACGAGAACCATCTAGAAGAACGCCGCCGCTTTTTTACAGTCTGGATCGCGCGCGTTCTGGGTATGGATACGAGCGAGGAGTTCGCCTACTATCTATTCCAGGCAGGCAAGTTCCACGCCGGGCACGGTCCACGCCAGATACACGTTCCCCCCGCCTATATTACCACCTCCATCGGCATGATGGGCGCGGCTTTCGCACGCTGTATGCAGGAAGCGGCGCTTCCTGGTGATGTTGTTGCCCCAGCGATAGCCGGCTGGAACAAATATCTCTCCGTACAACTGCACTTAATGGACATAGGATACCGAGTCGCCCGTGAGTTTGAAATGGGCGACTTTTCTGTTTCTTTCGACCTGTATGGCCGCATGCGCCAGCTGGCCGGTTGGCGAACGATCAAGGCCAAGGCCAGGGAGGCGGATACGCTGGAGGCGCTGCTGCGTAAATTCTTCAATTACGTGCCGCAGCTGCGAGCGGAAGCGCTGCAGCCAATCTGGCATTCCCATGAAAAAGAAGAGTCCGCCTGGGTCGAGGTATACCAGACCTTTGTGCCCAGCCCTGGGGGGTGGCGTTTCTTGCTTAACGGCCGCAACGCCGGCTTTGACGGCGGCTCAGAAAAAAGAATAAACCCCCAGGATGTTATCAGCATATTCCCGCCAGGGCGTTAGGCGCCGCAATCAAACTTGATGAGGAGGTGACGCACGAACAGAGAGAACAAAACAGTCGGGAAGTTGAAAATGTTGGCAATTCGTTGACCAAGTATTTTTGAAATTGGGAGAAAACAGATGGATATTGGTGGATTTGCAAATCAAATGGTGCACGTAGACATGACTGCGGGCTCCGTGGATGTCAAGGAAATACCGGATGAATGGGCGCGTCTGTACATTGGCGCGCGTGGTCTCGGTGTGCGCTATGTTTTCGAAAATGGGCCGCAGGTCGATCCGCTTTCGCCGGAAAATATGCTGTGCTTCATGAACGGGCCGCTTACGGGAACGGCCGCCAACATGAGTGGCCGCATGGCCGTCGTCACCAAGTCGCCGTTGACGAACACCATCTGCGACAGCCACCACGGTGGTTGGTCAGCGGCGCGCCTGCGCTGGTCCGGCTATGATGGCCTGGTGATCACCGGCAAAGCGGAAGAGCCGACCTATATCTACATCGATGCCGATGGGATTGAGCTGCGTGATGCTTCCGACGTGTGGGGGAAGGATGTCCATACGACGATCAAGCATTTCCAGGATGAGTTTGGCGAAAAAGACCTGACTGTGATCGCCATTGGTCAGGGCGGCGAGAATCTATCGCGTTTCGCCTGCTGGGTAAATGAAGATGACCGCGCCAGCGGTCGCGGCGGCACAGGCGCTGTTGGTGGCAGCAAGAACCTGAAAGCCATCGTGATCAAGGCCAAGAAAGCGATGCCGCGCCCGGCGGATAAGGATGAATGGAAGAAAGCGCACTCGCGCGCGTTGGCCGTGATCATGGATGAAGCGAACATTACCAGCCCCAACAAGGGGGGTCTGTCGCTCTACGGCACAAACGTGCTCATGAATATCACGAACACAATGGGCGCCTTGCCCGCCTATAACGGCCGTGTCACCTCGTATGGGGACGAATGTGAGAACCTCAGCGGTGAGCATGTCTACGACAACATCCTTGTCTCCCATCCGACATGCCATGCTTGCCCCGTGGCCTGCAAGAAAGAGGTCGAGCTCTCGGAAGATCCCTACAAAGGTCTGCGCATGGAAAGCGTGGAATACGAATCGGCTTGGGCCCTGGGTGCGAACTCCGGCCATCACAACATCAATGCCGTATCCAAGCTCATTGACCAGTGCAACGAATATGGCCTGGATACGATCGAACTGGGCAATCTCTATTCGACCTACATGGAAATGTCCGAGAAGGGGTATCTCAATGGCGATCCCACTTTGGCCTGGGGCGATTGGGAAAGAATGGTTGAACTGACAGAGATGATCGCCAACCGGGAAGGGATTGGCGACGCGCTGGCGGAAGGTCCCATGCGCTTTGCTGAAAAGTACGGCCATCCGGAAGTCAGCAATAACGTCAAGGGGATGTCGATTCCCGCCTATGACCCGCGCGGTCTAAAAGGGATGGGCATTGGCTACGCGACCAGCAACCGCGGCGCCTGCCATCTGCGCGCTTACACGCCGGCGGCGGAGCTGAATGTGATGCCTTTCGGTTCGCTGCATGTCGACCCGCTGCATTGGGAAGGCAAGGGCGAATTGGCCAAGGTCTTCCAGGACATCCATGCCTTCTCTGACAGCCTGGACCTCTGTAAATTCAGCGCCTTCGCCATGGGCATGGCTGAATATACCCAGCAGTATTCCGCTTTCTGCGGCATCGAATTCACGATCGATGACGGCCTGAAAGCGGGTGAGCGCATCTACAACCTAGAGCGCTATTACAACAATCTCGCAGGCCACGCCGAAGGCAGCGACACGCTGCCGGCGCGCTTCACACAAGAAGCTTCGGACATGCCCGGTTCAGAGGGTCATGTTTGCGAGTTGGACCTCATGCTGGGGGATTACTACTCCGCCCGCGGCTGGCACGATGGCGTTGTGCCGGTGGAGAAACTACGTGAACTAGGCGTTGACGAAGCGCTCCTCTAAGCTTCATCCAAGCCAATAAGAAAAAGGCGTGGTTGGCAGCCAACCACGCCTTCTTAACTGCCTTGTCGATTTCCGGTCATGGGCACTGCACGATGCCCTGGGCCCAAAGGCAGCTGCCACAGGCCGGGGCGCTTACATCAAAGCAATCCGTCAGATTCTCACGGGAAAGCTCGCAGCCGCCGCAGGGCGTGCAGGGCGCGAATTCGTAGCCGTGAACGCGTTCGCGATAAGCAACATATTCGGGATCCAGCCACATGTCAACCAAACCGCGATCGCGCACATTGCCGATCAGATGTTTGTGGGATACGCGCTCATAGCCGTTGAGCATGCCCGTGTGCGTGTGCAGCAGCGGCGGGCACGGGCTGACTGATCCGTCCCAGCCAACGACCATTGAACCCTCCTCAATGAATGTGCAAACATCGTTGGTGATGCCCAGGTTGTTGCCGGCCAGAACCACGTTGTAGCCGCTGTTCATCGCCTCCAGAAAGGGGCCGCCCGTATGTTCATCAAAATCCCACTTGGGCAGGATTAAGCGGCGCAGCCAGGGAGAGGGCAAGAAAGTGACATCTTTAAGCGCCTTTTCGTAAAGGATCTCTTCATACATTTGCGGGGAATGGGCCAGGAGGTTGCTCACATGAAAGTGCATGACACCCAGGCTTTTGCCCAACTTCAACAGCTGCGGCAGGTCGGCGATATTGCGTTTCATGGCCACAAAGGCAATACCGATTTCGGGGACAGGGTGGTGGGCGGGCCGTCTTAAGCGGCGGAACCGTTTCAAGTTTTCCAGCACAAGGGGCAGCTCCGCGCCCAGGCGCACATCGGCATAGCTCTCCGGGCGCGCGCCGTCAAGGGAGACCCAGATTAGATCAAGGCCGGCGTCAATAAGTGCCCGCCCTTTGGCCTCGGTCAACAACGTGCCGTTGGTGATCATCTCCGTGCGGCAGCCGAGCTCCTTGACGCGGCGGACCATCTGCGGCAGGCGGCTGTGCGAAAGCGGTTCGCCGATACCGCCGAAGAACACGGTCGGCGGCGGGGAAATCTGCGCCAGCTCTTCGAGAATGCTGTCGAAGGTAGCGGCCGTCATCCGGCCAATTTCCACATCCCAATTATTGCGCATGCAGGTGAGGCAGTCGATATTGCAGAAATTCGTTGGTTCGATATACAGCTTGGCCAGGTGCGTCACCGGCCGGTGCAGACGCACGCTGTTCTCGTCTTCATCCAGGCGCACGCGCGCGCCCGGCTTGAGGCCGTACCGCTCCGCAACCCGCGGATCGATTATCAAGCGTCCTTGGTCATCTACTTCTGCCCACAATGATTGATCGATTCCCATTTGTTACGCTCCGGCGCGCATCGTTTTCTTCTCGTACCCAGGCAGCAGCGCGTCCAATGCCTCATCTGATCCCTCGAAAACAACTTCTACAATGCCCACGCGCAGCGAACCGGTTTGGCGCGGCGGCTTCTTGTTAAGTTTGGCCTGCCACCCGTCGCCAATCACCCGATCTTCGGCTACCGCTTCGCCGCCCAGCTCTTCCAGATACTCCCTGAGCAGCCACAGCGGAATGGCGTGCAGTTGTCTATTCGAAGCCATCTCATCCACCGCCAACGGCCGGAAAAATGTCGATCTTGTCGGTGGGCTTGATAACCGTATCGATCTTGTCTTCCAAGAAAGGGGCATCACGGCCGTTGACGAAGAGATGCACATGGCGGTAGAGACGGCCGTCCTCATCAACCAGTTCCGGCCGCATCAGCGGGTACTTCGCCAATACTTCTTCCAGAAGTTGACCGGCCGTAACGCCTTGCGGCAGATCAAATTCGACCGTCTTCTGGCCGGCAATTTGACGCAGCGTTGCGTAGAAATTCACATTCATACGAGTTCTCCTCTGGGAGTCTTTTCCGCGGCGGAAAGCCTAGGAGCAACATTCAGGCATGGTACAATTGCAGCCAAATGCTGTCAAGTAAATAGCTTGCCCCGCTGCGCAGCGCAGCGATCACCGGCAGGAGAGCGTAAGGAAACAAATGAAGATCAACATAGCACAGGGTAATCTCTTGGCCAACGAGGCGGACACGATCGTCGTCAATCTTTTCCAAGGTGTCACCAGCCCAGGTGGGGCGACCGGCGCCGTTGATCTCGCCCTGACCGGCGCGATCAGCGACCTGATAGCCGGTGGCGACTTCACCGGGAAGTGCGGTGAAGTCGCCGTTCTCTATCCGCGCGGGGCGATCAATGCTCGGCGCGTTCTAGTCGCCGGGCTTGGCGACCGGGAAACTTTTGATCTAGAAGAGGTTCGCCAGGCGGCCGCAGCAGCCATCAAGCGCGCGCGCGACTTGAAGGCGGATCACGTAGCCACTATTGTTCATGGCGCCGGAATCGGCGGTCTGCCCGTCGACGCGGCCGCCCAGGCGGTCGTTGAGGGTACCCTGCTCGCCCTCTACCGCTACCCGGCCCCGAAGCAGACCGCAGAACCCGTACACGATATCGAAACCCTGAGCATCGTCGAGTTTGACGATGGCAAGATGGCGGCGATTGAGAGTGGGGCGGCGTCCGGCCAGGCGCTGGCCACAGGCGTTTGTTTGGCCAGGGATCTTGTGAACAGTCCTGCCAACTTGGCCACACCGACCTATCTCGCCGGCGCTGCGAAAGAGATCGCCCGGGCGCATGGCCTAAACTATTTTGCGGGTGGCCGAAAATGGGCGCGCCTTCAAAAGATGGGTGCGTTTCTGGCCGTTGCCCAGGGAGCGGGTGAAAAGCCGAAGTTTGTTGTTCTCGAACACAATGGCGATAGGCCCGACCTGGACACCATCGTCCTGGTAGGAAAAGGGATCACATTTGACACGGGCGGCATCAGTCTCAAGCCCGTCCTCAACATGGGAGCCATGAAGGGGGACATGGGCGGCGCGGCCGCTGTCTTGGGCGCGATGAAAGCTGTGGCGCTGCTGGACCTACCCCTCCATGTCGTGGCCATCACGCCCTTTACTGAAAACATGCCGGATGCCAACGCCTACCGCCCGGCCGATGTAATTACGGCCAGCAACGGCAAGACGATTGAGATAATCAGCACGGATGCCGAGGGGCGTATGGTCCTGGCCGATGCCCTCGTTTATGCCCAGCGCTATAAGCCGCATGCAGTTGTCGACGTGGCCACGCTGACTGGGTCCTGCGTCACGGCGCTGGGGCAGGGTGTGGCGGCCGGTCTGTTCGCCAATGAAGACTCTCTGGCCGAGAGACTGCTCTCTGCGTCGAACCAAAGCAGTGAAAAAATATGGCGTCTGCCCTTGTGGAAAGAATACCGCAAGACGATCGATACAGATGTGGCCGATATGAAGAACAGCGGGGGCAGGACCGGCGGTGTCGGCACCAGCGCCGTATTCTTGCAAGAATTCACTGATTACGTCTGGGCACACATCGACATGGCGGGCATGGAACTGCAAGAAAAAGCCGCCAAACCCTATACGCAGCGTGGAGCAACGGGATTTGGCGTGCGTCTCCTGGTAGAAATGCTGCGCAGTTGGTAATGTTTCATAGAAGATACCTGACAGGAAAGCAGGAGGCGGGTTATAATCCCGCCGCTCGGTTCATAGAGCGATAAGGAGAGTGTGCATGTCGGTCCCTACCCCACCCCTTACCCTGGGCGTTGAAGAAGAGTATCAGATAATCGATCCCGAATCGCGCGATCTGTACGCCTATATCAGTGAACTTCTCTCGCAGGATCAGCAGGCGGCGAAAAGATTGGATCTAAAACCGGAGTTCATGCAGTCGCAGGTGGAGGTTGGCAGCCGAGTCTGCAAGGATATCAAAGGCGTGCGCGCAGAAGTGCTCCGCTTAAGAAAGGCAGTCACGGATATGGCGGAGCGCAACGGGGTGGCCATCGCCGCCGCTTCCACCCATCCTTTTGCGCGCTGGCAGGAACAGTCGATCAGCGAAGGAACCAGGTACCGCGAACTGCTGGATGATATGCAGGGCGTCGCCCGGCGTTTGCTCATCTTCGGCATGCATGTCCATGTGGGATTTGGTTCCGAACCGGAAGCGCGAAACTTGATGATCGAGGTGATGAACCAGGCGCGTTACTTCATTCCCCACCTGCTGGCGCTCTCAACCAGTTCGCCTTTTTGGCACGGTCGCAATACCGGCCTGAAATCCTATCGCAGCGTTGTCTTTGAATCGATGCCGCGCACGGGGATTCCCCATTCATTCGTCTCTTACGACGAGTACAAGAGCTTCGAAAGCATGCTGGGGCGTGTCGGCGCGTTTGGCAAACGAGATACGCAGGCCAAGATCTGGTGGGATATACGGCCGCACCCGTTGTTCGACACGTTGGAATTCCGCATCACAGACATCTGTACCACGGTCGATGAGGCGGTATGCATTGCCGCCCTGTTCCAGGCGATCTGTGCCAAACTAATCAAGCTGCGGCGTCAGAATATGTCCTGGCGAAACTACCGGTACGTGCATATCACCGAAAACAAATGGCGTGCCGTCCGCTACGGCATCCACTCGGAAATGGTAGATTTTGGTCTGGAAGAAGAAGTTCCCTTCCCCAACCTGATGGAAGAGCTGTTGGAGATTCTGGATGACGTTATCGACGATCTCGGCAGCCGGGAAGAAATCGAGTATGTACGCACGATTCTTGAACAAGGGAGCAGTGCCGACCGGCAGATAGCCGTTTTTGAAGCGCACGGCGGCGAAGAGAACACGGAAGAGGCACTCAAAGCGGTGGTCGATCACCTGGTCGCGGAAACAAAACTCGGCCTATAGAAGCCAGGAGTCTCGGCGATTCATGGGTCCCCATTTGTAGGGGCGTCACCGGTCGTGGCCGAACTCAGGCGCGCGCACGGGGGTGCACTTTCTTACCAGGCGCGGTAGCGGAATACGCCGCCAACCATCGTTCCGGCAATATCCACCTCTAGAATTTCCTGCGTTGGGATCGTGAAAATGTCGCGGTCAAAGAGCGTGAGATCTGCTAGCTTACCCGGCGAAATCGATCCCAGGCGCGCCTCTTGGCCGCTGGTAAATGCCGCCGCCTCGCTGAACCCGCGAACTGCTTCCTCGACGCTCAAGCGCTGGTCGGGATACCAGCCGGCGGCGCCCGGTGTGCCATCAGCACGCCGCCTTGTTACCGCCGCATGAATGCCGGGCAGCGGATCGATGATTTCAATGGGCGCGTCGGAGCCAAAGACAACGGTTGCCCCACTATCCAGCATGGTGCGTATGGCATACGCGTAGCGCGCCCTTTCTCCCCAATAGGCATCCGCCATTTCCATATCCGATGTCGCATGCAGGGGCTGCATGGAGGCAATCACGTCCAGTTCGGCCAGGCGATGCAGATCTTGGGGATGCAGCAGCTGCACATGTTCGATGCGGTGGCGCAGCTTCCTGGCTGAACCCTCTTGCTTTCTCACCGCTTCATAGACGTCAAGCACGTCATGGTTGGCGCGATCGCCGATAGCGTGTACCGTCAGGCTGAGTCCATTGGCGCCGGCCTCCAGCGCGGCGGCCATCATCTCCTCCTTTTCGGTAACAACGATGCCATAGTTACCGGGGTCGTTCTCATACGGCTCGACCATCGCCGCCGTTCGCGGGCCCAGCGCTCCATCCGCGAAGATCTTGATGCCGCCAATTCTCAACCATTCATCGCCGAAGCCGGAACGCAGGCCCACGCCGACGGCATGTTCCAACAAGGCAACAGGGATGTTCTTGACAACGCGCAGCCCTAGTTCGCGCTGCGCGTGTAGTTCCTGCAGAGCGAGAAAACATGAACGGCCGTCGAAATCATGAATACCGGTCAGGCCTACCTGCCAGCAGTAGTGCTGTCCTTCGCGCATGGCGGCAACTACCTCTTCATGAACCGGCGGGGGGATGAAATGCGTAACCAAGTTCATCGCATCTTCAAAGAGGATCCCCGTTGGCCGGCCAGCAGCATCGCGCTGGATTTGGCCGCCCGGCGGATCGGGCGTGTTTTCCGTGACGCCCGCCATGCGCAGCGCCTTGCTGTTCACCCAGGCAGCATGACCGCTCTTGTGAATCATGCAGGCCGGAATCTGGCCGGCGATCTGATCGAGGTCGGCCGCGGTCGGGAAGCGGTTGTCCACCCAGCCATCTTGTGCCCAGCCACGGCCGCGCAGCCAGCCGCTCTTTTCGATATTGGCGGAATCGGCGGCATAGAGGGCGATACGCTGCAGGACCGCGGACAGTGACTCCGCGAAATCAAGATTGACCCGGCGGCGGTAGAGGCTGAAATTACGGAAATGGACGTGGGAATCAACGAGGCCGGGAACGACACATCGACCGGCGAGATCGACGGATTCCACGTTCCTGCCGGCAAACTCGTCGAGGAGGGTATCGCCGCCAACCGCCAAGATCTTGCCGTCGCGGACGGCGATCGTGGTCGCCTTGGGCAGCGCCGCGTCCAGCGTGTAGACACGGCCGTTGGTTAGAAGAGTCGTCTTGTTCATGCGCTTCTCCACAGCAAGAGCGGACCTCGATTTGGCCAGCGTTTCTTGATCTACTCTTTGCGCCGCCCTGCCAAGCGGCGGCACAAAGAATCAGGAATCTTCAACGATCGACTCGTAGATAGCCTGCAGCTCTTCGTCGGAATAGTAGTAGATGACGACCTTTCCGCCCTTGCTCAACTGCTCAATATTAACACGCGTGCCCAACGACTGAACAAAGCGCTCCTGCAGGGCAAGTATCTCCGGGGACATAGGCGCCTTCGGCTCCGCTGGGGGCGGATCGCCGGCCAACATCCGCGATACAAGGTTCGCCGCCTCTTTGCGATTCAGGCCCTTGCGAATCATTACATTCTTGGCTTCAATCTGCTGGCCGGCCGTGGGCAGGCGCAGTAGTTCACGCGCGTGCGCGCCGCTCAGCTCGCCATCCAACACCGCCTGCTGCACATCCTGTGGCAGGTTCAAGAGACGCAGCAGGTTGGCGACCGTGGAGCGCCCCTTGCCTACGCGATCGGCAACCGCCTCCTGCGTCATGTTGAAATCATCCGTCAACTGGCGGTAAGCCAACGCTTCCTCGATAGCATTGAGGTCTTCACGCTGGATGTTTTCGATGATGGCCAGCTCCAACATCTCCTGCGGCGTTGATTCCTTGACGATAACGGGGACCGTTTCTAGGCCGGCCAACCGCGCGGCGCGCAGGCGTCTTTCTCCGGCAATGAGCGTATAACCGGACTCTGTGCCGGTCACGATCAGCGGCTGTATCAAACCATGCTCGCGAATAGAGGCCGCCAGCTCCGCCAGATCGGACTGCTCGACGGTTGTCCGCGGCTGGCGGGGGTTGGGTGAAATCTCGCCTACGGCCACTTCCAGCAGGCCGGAAGTCTGCTTATCTTCAATGGGCGACTCAGTGGGAAAGAGGGCCCCGAGCCCACGACCTAATCCCGATTTTTTTGTCATGTTGGTTTCTCCAGCATGCGATCTCCTCCAAGTAGTTCGGCCGCCAGCAGGCGGTAGGCCACCGCCCCCGAGGAATTGGGCGCGTACAGGCTCACCGGCAGCCCATGGCTCGGCGCTTCGCTCAAGCGTATGCTGCGCGGGATGATCGTGCGGAATACTCTCTCTTTGAAATGGCGGCGCACTTCTTCCACGACCTGCTTGCTTAGTTTCGTGCGGCTGTCGTACATCGTCATGATCAGCCCTCTAATTTGCAGATCCGCATTCAAGAATCGCTGAACAAGCTCGATGGTCTGCAGCAGCTGCGTCAATCCTTCCAGGGCGAGGTATTCACACTGCACAGGGATCAAAATGCCACCCGTGGCCGCGGCCAGTGCATTGATGGTCAGGAGGCCCAGGCTCGGTGGACAGTCGATGAGGACATAGTCATAACGGCCGTCGAGCGCCTGCAGTGCGTTCTGTAGACGATATTCACGCCCCAAGGCGGTGACCAGTTCCACTTCCGCGCCGGCCAAAGAAGGGCTGGAGGGCAGCAGATCGACGCCGTACGGCTCGTTGCGCATCAATATCTGGGCGAAGGCCACCTCTTCAAGCAGCATTTCGTAGGTGGAGTGCTCCAACTCATTCTTGTTGAAGCCCATGCTAGAGGTCGCATTCGCCTGGGGGTCGATATCGACGATCAGCGTGCGCTTGCCCTGCCCACTGAGCATCGCACCGAGATTAATGACGGATGTGGTCTTGCCCACGCCCCCTTTCTGATTGGCAACCGCGTATATCTTCATCGTGTACTTAATTCTTCGCCGCAGCAGCCAACGGCACAGCGGCTTGCAGCCTGATCATGCGCTTTTCCGCGAGATGTAATCCTGCAGGGTCTGCATCTTGTTTGACAATCCGCTCGCCGTAACTGACTGAGCCGCGATTTCATTGGCGAAGCGCGCCGCCTCCCAGGGATCGCCGCCGGTCTGATGGAGGCGTATTAGGAACGCCGTGGCATAGATATCGCCGGCGCCGGTCGTGTCAACAGCCTTCACCTTTGGCGCCGGAAAACTGCGCGCTTCCTTGCCAAAATAGACGATACTCCCGGCGGGTCCCTGGGTCATCACCAGCACCTTTGCATAGCGCCGGAAGCTGGTCAGCATCGCCGGTGCAATAAGGTCCTCATCGCTTATGAAGGTGGCGGCAGCCAACGGCAGGTAGTCGGCAGCCTCCTTCCAGGGCGTCGCATACACCTGTCCATCCTCTTCCCAACCGCGCATCCAGCCCTGCGGTGTGATGCCCACGATACTGTTGCTGAACAAGGGGATGACTTGCGGATCAACTTCCGCGGCCACCGGGCCAATGTGGGCGATCGTCGCCCGCTGCCAAGGGGTGGGTATATCGTCGACACCGATCTGCCCGGCCACAGCGTGGAGCGCCTGCACACGGCCGGCTTCGCGATACGTATTCTCAAAGGTTGTCGTCTTGACCGATGGCAGCTGATGGATAGTTACGTCCGGCAGTGCGCTTCCCATGTCGTCGTCGCTGTTGAAACTGGTCACAACGGCGGTGCGGCAGCCGAGTGTCTTTGCCGCCGCCGCGGAATAGGCGGCCGTTCCGCCTATAGTCACGCCATCCGCGGTGAGATCATGGCAAAGGTGCCCGACGACGAGATAGTCTATGTGCGCTGGAAGCTCCATCACTGAATTCTACCTAGCGCCTACAATTGGGACAAGGTTGTGAGAATATGTCAACTTGCTATTGCATCGTGACCTGAACTTGGCTAAGATTTAGTAGCCATGTCAGAGAAGTCACCCAAGCAGAGCAATTCACGCATTCCCGATCGCCTGCGCATCGGCCAGCGCTCCCTGTTGAGCCTGCCGCAGCTGTTTGTGCTGGCGGGTATCATCTTTGCTGTCTATGTCGGCTTTGACCTCAACCGGCGCGCACAGACCGGGGCGATGATTGAGCGCAATGAAATCGTTATGGAAGCGAAAGTCAGCCTGGAAACAACACGACAGGTTGAATTGGTGATGACGCGTGACTTTGTAGACAGCGATGCCTACGTGGCTGCCTACGCACGCAACGAAGCGGGGCAACTACTGCCGGGCGAGAAGCGCTTCGTGCCTTTGCTGATTAATGCGACCCCCATAGCCACGCCGGTGCCCACGGCAACCCCCGATCCCGCCTATGATGCCCGGCCGTGGCAGGCGTGGTGGCGCCTGCTGTCAGACGCCCCGCTGCCCACCAACTAGGCCTCTTCAATTCAGGTTACCCATAACGACTTAACCAACTCTACACCGAGGACGACTTCATCACGGCCGATTCTCAGGCGTAGAGGCCCGTTGAACGGCGCGCGGCCGACGATCTCAAAATCAACGCCTGGGATAACGCCAAGAGACGAAAGATAGGCTAGGCGTTCAGATTCATCGGTGCGCACGCGGCTAATTCGTCCCTTGTGACCTACTGCCAGATTGATCAAACGGGTGTCCTCTATCTCAGGCAACAGACCCTCTTCATTGGGAATTGGCTCGCCATGGGGGCAGCGCTGCGGGTTGTGGGTCATTTCAGCCATGCGCTGCACCACCGTGTCATTGAGACCTGTACCCAAGTCCTCGGCATGCTGGTGTACCTCAAACCATGCGAAGCCCATCACTTCGACGAGAAAGACCTCCAAGATGCGATGGCGGCGCAGCTCACGCAGGGCCTCTTCACGACCCAAATCGGTTAGCTCGACTCCCTGATAGGGCACGTGTTTCACAAAGCCTGCGCTCTTCAGCCGCTTCAGCATGCGCGGTACGGCAGGCGCGGTCACATTAAGCCGGTCAGCGAGACTGGTGGTGCTGACCGTGGGAGAGTCTTCTTGTAGACGGTATATTTCGGCCAGGTACTCGCGCACGGCCGTACTGAGCTGCATTGTTTCCATAGTACTCGTTTGAGATCCGACGCTCGCGCCAAGACGGAGCGGAGGCGGGCCTTGGCAAAGGCTCCGGCGTCATCAAGCATTCAGCCGCAAGCCTAGAATCAGTTTACTCCATTCCCTTCCATTCGACCACGCCCCGCGGCAGGCGACTTTCAGCCGGCGCCTTACCTGCTCTTCTTCCAGCGCAGCACAATGACCGCCACGCCCAGCGTGCCAAACACCAACAGAAGGAGAGAGCTCCAGTCAGAGGCGACCCCCGCAGGCCGTTGAGGCCGCTCTGGCGGCGCGGGCGGGCGCGCGTCCCCAGCAGCTGTTTGCTTCGTAGGCGCCCAGTTCTCTTCGTTGGGGATCACGGTAGCCGTGTCCGCTGCCGGCAGCGCGGCTGCAGCAGCAATACTATACGAAGGCGCATTCATCGTCAGCATGAGCGGATCGTGGTCACTGGCCTGGTAAGGCAGCCCAGATGGGGAATCGTCCAGAGCCAAAGAGACAGGATAGTCGGCATTCACGTGCGCAATGGAGACCGAGGCGATCCGCGGCACAAGCTCGGGAGAGACGAGTATGCCATCAATTAGCTGGGTCATGCCGTCGAAGATATACGTGTATCGCTGCGGCTCATCGATTCTCTGCGCGGCATCAAAGAGCACGCCCCCCTCCTGCAGCTGCCGCCATACCGCTGACTGATCGTAGTCGTTGAAGTCCCCAAGGACGAAGATCGCCGCCGCCGGATCAGCCGCCAAGCGCTGCGCCACGAGATCATGAACAACTTCTGCCTGCCGCAGTCTGCGCGCGGCCGTTGCCGTTTCCCCGCCTCGTTTCGATTTGAAGTGATTGACCAGGATGATTGCGCGCTCACCATCGATGCGCAAGGCGACTTCCAGCGGCGCTCTCGAGAACAGGGGTTCTTCGCCGGCTGGGCAGTGGGTGGCCACATCAACTACCCCTGTCGACAAGGTCGAACAGGCCTGGCGGCTCTCCAGGCCCTCAATGTCTACGCGCCGTGGGTGGCTGAGCAAGGCGACATCGATGCCGCGACCGTCAGCACTTTCCAGATGGCTGATTTCGTATGGGAAGCCACAGGGACCGGCGGCGGCAGCCACCAGTTCGGCCAGCATCGCGCGCGAATCCACTTCTTGCACGCCAATCAACTCCGGGCAGCCCAACGTGCGCGCGATCAGGTGCGCAAGTTTGCCCGTTCTCAGCGCCATTTCTGCCGCGGGCGCCCGTCCTGATAATTCTGCCTGCGGGCCCGACGCGGGCGTAAGATAGTTGTTCAGGTTGATGGTCACCAGACGATACTGGTTCTCCGCAGGCGCGGCAGCCACGAATGGCGGGGGCAAAGGGGCCACTTCCACTTGAAGGGCCTCCGTGGCCTGCTGCACGACTTTGTACTGCTCAAAATGATAGCTCAACGGGCCGGCCACGCCGCCGACAAGATCACCCGTCTTCAGCGCAGGCAGCGCGGAACAGTCAGCATCGGAGTGATGGAGAACAAGAAGCGCGGGAATGACGTCGTCGCTGCTGCTGTGCCGCGCCGGCCTGAGCGACCCCGGCTGCGAAGCGAGGGCGAACCCACAGCCGGCGTGCGTCGGACCCACGACAGGCAGCGAACCCTGAGTGCGCACGAGCATGCTTTCGTGCGCCTCAAGATAGTCGAGGGCCGCCGCCGCATCCTGGGGAATTTGGAGCAGGCCGCCAGCGGGCAGGGCGCCCGCCCGTTTTTCCAGCTGAATGGAAAGTCCGCTGTCATCTATTTCGGTCAGGCCGTAATATTCTGTGACCTGGCCTTGTACAAGCAGTTCGTCCCCCGCCGCGAACTTAGGCGGCTGAACGCCAAGGAAGAGCGCAATGGCGTCAGAGGTCTGCGGGTCGCCATCTTCAAACCCGGGAGGATCCTGCACAAAGAGGGTGTGAAAGACAATGCCGGCAGCATTGCGATCCGCCATGGTTCCGGTCACGACGGCGCGAAAGCGGACGATCTGGTTCAGCATTGGTGAAGTAGCGCTCCTTCCCTGAATATCGCCGATACGCGTCAAGTGCGCCTTCTCCTGGAACCCGCCGCGTGCAGGTGTTCGGCAATCGCCTTCCAGGTCGAGAGAACCGGGCGCCGGTTGGGCGCGCGGATGCCAGTCAGCGGCCGTGTCGGTATCACAGACGGCGGGCGCCCGCGCAATGCTCTGCCCGGCGGCGACGGTGGGGATAGCGGGCGAGAACAAGGTAGTGCGGTCGCCATAGTTGAGCGCATCGATCTTGTTCCGCTTTTCATCAATGAGCAGTATTTCATCGCCATCATTTGCCAGAGCGAACTGGCCACCGGCCCAGAGGCTGTCAACAAGCATATCAGGAACGGCCGTGTCTGAATCCTTGATCTCGAACTGGGGATCTCGGCCGAAGAGTGCACGAAATCCGCGCGCCGTCTGGGCCACGACAAAGGGTTCACCAGGCTGTGCCGCACTGCCGGCCGGAAAACGCAGCATCCCCTCGCCACCGCCATAGCGCTCTTCGTCGCCCAGCCGGTAGCCCGAAAGATCGATCGCCCGCTCCCCCAAATTGGCCAGCTCCACCCATTCCCTTTCCCCATCAAGGCCGGGTGGGTTATATTGAAACTCCGTTATGCGCAGAACATCCTGATCGTCAGGCTGGAGAAGTGACTGTCCGTGCGCCGCAGCATCTCCTGTCAAATGCAAACTGATCAACAAACTGGCGCAAACCAGTATGGGAGCGTATCCCAGAGAATAGAGACGGCTGACGATCTGCCTCTTGGCAGCTGCGAGTGAGAACATAGGCCCGTTACCCCGCCGGCGCCGGAATGACGACTCTAGTTTACCCGATCACGCCTGGGAATATCAATCCGTCAGAAACAGCGGCCACGCCGGTTTCTTACACGATTCTGATGCTGCACTGTTACTTTTTTAACAGTCGCGTACTACAATACAATCCTAGACCGACAAGGCCTCTTTGTCGTGAAGACGATGAACAGGGGCCCGAACCCCGGTCAGGAGCGTAAATAGAATGACAGAAACAACTGACAATCTTTCATTACCCGTGGTTCCGCTGCGTGGAGGCGCTGTCTTCCCCGGCATCACAACCACTATCTCTGTCGGCCGTCGCCAATCCCTGGCTGCGGCCCAGGCGGCGCTGGAAGCCGGCGGCGATTTGCTCATACTGGTGCAGTATAGGGCGGAAGTTGACGAACCAGGCACGGAGGATATGGCGGGCATCGCTGTATTGGCAACCGTGCGCGACCTGATCCGCACGCCGCACACCGGCGTACAGATGCTGGTCGAACTGCACCGCCGCGTAGCCTTTGAGGGACTCAGCCACAAAGAACCTCATTTGCGGGGCGTCTATTCGGAACTGGCAGCGCCAGATGAGGACGCGGCGCCGGACGAGCAGATGCTGCTGGAAACGATCGCTTATCTTGAGCAGTATGCGGAGGCGCTCGGTGAAGCCAACCAACAGATAATCACCAACGCGCGCGGTAAGACGAACGAAGGCGATCTGGCAGACTACGTTGCCGGCATCCTCAATCTCCCCTTCGAAACAGAGCTTGAACTGTTAACGACGCTTTCGGGCGCCGTGCGCCTGGGCTTGGTGCTGGAATACTTGCAGCAGGAACTGCGCATTACGGAGATCCGCAACAAGATTCAGCAGGATGCCCGCGAAGGTGCGGACAAGGCACAGAGAGACTTCTTGCTGCGTGAGCAAATGCGCGCGATTCAGAAAGAGTTGGGCCAGGATGGCGAAGAAGGATCCGATGACCTGGCGCAGAAGATCGAAAACGCAGGCATGCCCGAAGAAGTATTGGAGCGCGCGCAGAGTGAACTGAAGCGACTTGATTACCAGGGGCCGCAGTCCGCGGAAGCGAGTGTGATTCGCACCTACCTGGAGTGGCTGACCGAACTGCCCTGGGACAAGGAAACGGAGGACAACCTGGACGTCAAGCACGTGCGCGAAGTGCTGGACGAGGACCATTATGGGCTGGACGACGTCAAGGATCGCATCGTCGAATATGTTGCCGTGCGCAAATTGGCCGGCAACAAGATGCGCGGCGCCATCATCAACCTGAACGGCCCACCAGGCGTTGGCAAGACGAGTATCGCCACATCCGTGGCCCGCGCGATCGGGCGGGAGGTGGTCAGGCTCAGCCTGGGCGGCGTTCGTGATGAAGCGGAGATTCGCGGCCATCGCCGGACCTATATCGGCGCTATCCCCGGACGCATCATCCGCGCCCTGCGCGACGCGAAGACGCGTAACCCGGTAATTGTGCTTGACGAGATCGACAAGGTGGGCGCGGATTGGCGGGGCGATCCCTCTTCGGCGCTGCTGGAGGTCCTGGATCCGGAACAGAACAGCAGCTTCACTGATCATTACCTGGAAGTCCCCTTCGATCTGAGCCAGGTCATCTTCATTACAACGTCCAACCAGTTGAGCACGATCCCACTGCCTCTGCTGGACAGAATGGAAACGATAGAGATGTTGGGCTACATCGAGGAAGAAAAGGCAGCCATCGCCAACCGCTACTTGCTAAAGAAGCAGTTGGACGCGCACGGCATCGATGAAGGCACGATCAGCTTGGAACCGTCCGCATTGAGCAAGCTCATCCGCGGGTACACGCGGGAAGCGGGCGTGCGCCAGCTGGAACGCAACCTGGGCAAGATCGTGCGCAAATTGGCGGTAAGGATCGCCAGCGGCGAGGAAGGCCCGTTCCTGGTCAGCGAAGCGGATGTTAGCGAGATTATGGGACCGGAAAGGTTCACGTTTGGTGTCGCTGAAGAAAATGACGAAGTAGGCGTAGTCACCGGCCTGGCCGTCAACGCCTTCGGCGGCGATATCCTGCCCATCGAGGTGAGTCTTAGCGAAGGGTCGGGCAAGATTACGCTAACTGGGTCCCTGGGGGACGTCATGCGCGAATCCGCGCAGGCGGCCCTGACCTATGCGCGGGCGAATGCGCGCCTGCTGGGTCTTGAGCCTGGCATCTTTGACAGGATTAACCTCCACATCCATGTGCCTGACGGCGCGACGCCGAAAGACGGGCCAAGCGCGGGTATCGGCATGGCCACAGCGGTTATCTCCGCCCTTACGCGGCGGCCTGTGCGCAGGGATCTGGCCATGACGGGCGAAATCACGCTGCGTGGCAAGGTGCTGCCCATCGGCGGCCTGAAGTCGAAAACGATCGCGGCCCACCGCGCGGGCGTTTCCACGGTGCTGCTCCCCAAGGACAACGCCAAAGAGATTCCCGAACTGCCGGAACGCGTACGCGAAGATCTGGTCCTAATCCCGGTCAGCCATCTAGACGAAGTGTTGGCTGCGGCGCTTCTGGAGCCGGCGGGCGCACCGATCACGCTGGCAGATGCCGATGAAAGCCGGCAGGAGGTAGTTATCCCGCCTGTCATTGTCGATGGGACGCACAGCATCTTACAGATTGGTGGTGACTAACGGTCAGAACCGCCAGCCGTACGGCTGGCGGTTTTTTTGTTCTCTTGGCGACTGGCGATCCGGGGCCTCTACAGCTTCCAGGCCTCGCGAATCTGGCCAAGCAGCAGCGCCGCATCCTCAATGAGCGCCCGATTTTCAGGCTTATTGGGCCATAGGCTGGCGCCGGATGGATGGGGCAAAGGGACAATCCAGCGACCCTGATCAGACAGCCCCGGATCAAGCTGCTTCATGCGCTGCCCTTTCCGTATGGGCAAGCCCAGCGGATCGGCCGGCTGCTCCGGGGCGAAATAAACCCCCGCCCCGATGATTTGACTCAGCTTGAGGGATGCGGGATAGAAAAGCTTGATGGCCAGGCCGCCGACGGGAATGATGAGCCGTGGCCGATAGAGGTTGATTTCACGTAGGAGAAAGGGGCGGCAGAGCTGCTGTTCCGCTTTGCTGGGAACACGATCCCCTTTACCGCTGCCCGTCCTGCCTGGATAACACTTGGTCACGGCCGTCATCACATAGTTGGCACGAAATTCATCTTCATGCCACCCCGCTTCTTCCAGCCATTGGAAGAGGCGCCGGCCGCTTCCAGCGTTGAACGGCCGTTTTGCGGTCACTTCCGTGATCCCCGGCGCCTGGCCGATGAGCATGACGTCGGATGAGACGGGGTGGCTAAACACCGCCCCTTCCGTGATCGCGAATCCGGAAGCGAGGCAAAGCCGGCAGGCACGCAGATCGGCATCTAGCTGCTCAAGTTCAACAGGGTCGGGCCTGGTCATGATCGTTCGATAGGCGAGAGAGAATTGCGGGCCGGCACGCAGGCTACAAACGGTCCGGCTGCTGCATCAACGTGCTGTTGACGACCGTCAGGCCGGGATCCTGTTCCTGCAGCCAGGCCAGCAGGTGCTGCACCGCCAGGTGAACGCCGGGCGTCGGCCGTGGAAAACCAATCTCATGCATACTCACGACCAGATCACCGGCAGATCGTTGACGGATGCTCAGCCCAAGGCGCTGGTGAAAGGGCTGTTCGCTCACATAGGTTTCTACAACAAGCATATTGTCTTTCAGAGAACGATAGATGTGCAGGTACTTGATGTTCACATCCCCATCTTGCACGTGGAAAGGCTGGAAACGGCCGCCCAATTGATCAAGGCTCTGAGTTAGCAGGACAACGACATGGGGCATAGTAGATTCCTCCGGGACTGGGAACGTTTCGGCAACAGCCTGCTCATTTCGTCGCCATAGAAAATAACGCGGGCTTCTGCCCTCGGACAGCGCGATTTGTTCATATTTTGTGCGCCGGCGATCTTGAACATTCTCCAGGTAAGGCTGCGGCGTGCGTGACTCAAAGTGGGGTGACGCAAGCAAACAATCCTCAATTACCAGGGCATACTCCAGATGATCCGTGGCGATATCGAGCGGCGCCCCAGGCTGCATTCTGGAAGCGAGAAGCGTCAAGAAGTGCGGGCTGATCAGGCGCCGGTGATGATGCCCCGCCTTCGGCCACGGATCTGGGAAGTTAATGATGGCGCGGCTGATGCTTTGAGGAAGAAAGAGCAGGCGCAGGGCGCTGAAAGAATCCGCCTGCAAAATGCGCGCGTTGGTCAGGCGGCGGCCGGCAATCTTTTTGGCGCCCCGTTTCAGCGAGGGCATGGAGATTTCGATGCCGAGGACATTGTCCCCAGGGTTTTCCTGGGCGAGAGCGGCCAGATTGTCGCCCCCGCCAAAACCGATCTCGACGACAAGGGGCGCATCGCGTTCAAAGAGTTGAGCCCAATCGGCGGGCCAGGGCATGCGCGCTAAATGAAGAATAGGCAAAGGCATATGGCTGTTCAGATACGTCCGCTGCAAACGTGCCGGGCACGCTATGGTTGGTTGATCGTAATGAAATCGGAAGCAACCCAGCCGCTCTGTCCGGCCTCCGTCTGTACCTGCTGCCACTGCAGATCATCAGCCAACTGCACGCCTTCCAGAACGAAGAGGACGCTCCCTTCCGGCAGGTAGGCGACTTCACTGGAATTGATGCTGGGCAGGTTGCGCACGTATACGCCCACACCGCTGTTCACCGTTGCCGTGAGGGGAGCCGGGGTCGGCGTCTCCGTCGGCAGCGGTGTGGAAGTGGCCGTGGCCACAGGCGAAGTTGGTGTGGGCAGAGCTTCCGTGGGCACCGGCGTTTGGGTGGCCGTGGCTGCTGGCGCTGAGGTCGGGGAAACGGCCGTCGGCAGCGGCGTTACTGTCGCCACGGGCAGGCTGGCCATTAAGCGCGGGCCGACAAATGTGGTGGCCAGGAAAAACAAAGCGAAGAAAAGGGCGATGAGAGCGATGAGGAGATAGATTTGCGCCTGCTGGCGCGACTCTACGCGCCCGACGCTGTACGCCTGGTGGGCGGCTCTGGATCGCGCAGAAAGGGCGCGAATCAAGAAAAAGAAAACCAAGATGATACAAATGACCGCTAGGACCGGCAGCACAACATTAAACAGAACAGCCACATTTCCTCCAAGCTGCTAGTTGTGAACATACTTTAAACACGCGTGCTCGCTTTGGCAAGAGAAACCTTCGCTTTCTCCCATAGAGTGTTCATTTCTGCCAGAGACATTTCTTTGAATTCCAGACCCTGCGCACCGGCCAACGATTCAACAATCCGGAAACGCTCTTCAAAACGGATAGTTGCTTCGCGCAGCGCACTCTCGGCATCGATGCCATAGCGACGCGCGAGATTGACAATAACGAACAGCAAATCGCCCAGCTCACCCTTTCGTTCTTGCTCTGTTGTCGCCGCCTGAAGTTCGCCTATCTCTTCTTGCACCTTCTCATAGATCCCGGCGATTTCCGGCCAATCGAAACCCGCGCCGCCGGCCCGGCTCTGGATCTTCTGCGAGCGCGAAATGGCGGGCAGGGCGAGCAAGATGCCATCCAGAAGTGATGGAGCTGCTTGCTCTTGCTTCTCCTTTTCCTGCTTCTTCAGGCGCTCCCAATTCACCAGTACTTCTTCCGTGTCACTGACCTGCCAATCACCCCAAACATGAGGGTGTCTGCGCCGCAGCTTGGCATCTATACCGGCAATGACGTCGGAGAGCGTAAAATCGCCAACTTCAGCTGCCATTTGGGCCTGCATGACGACATGATAGAGCACATCACCCAGCTCTTCACGCCAATTCAGTGTGTCTTCGCGCTCGATAGCGGCGACTGCTTCGTAGACTTCTTCCAGGAAGCCGGGGCTCATCGACTGGGGCGTCTGCTCAATATCCCAAGGGCATCCATTGGGGCTGCGTAAGACAGCGACCGTCTCGGCCAAGGCAGGAAGGGATGAGGAGACGGGCAGCGCGGGGACGATCAAGCTGCTCAAGTGATCGATTTGCAGGCTGCGATCAATTTCGTAGAGGGGCACAGATTCCACAACCTCATCCGCTTCGCCTGCATGATGGACCAGCAGTACTGGATGTTCATCGGGAAAAACGGCCGTCAGCGCCTGCTTAACTTCGCCAGCAACATGCCGGTTATAGACCTGGCCAAGTAGAATGGGTAAATCAGCGTTCAGCAAGGGGTAGAGCCGTTCAGCAACAGCCAAGGCGTCATAGATTTGCAAACCATCGAGGACATCCAGGCCAACAGCGGAGAGCACCGGCTCGATGAAACTCAGTCCGGGCACGATGCGCACAGGAATGTGGCGTGCTTCCGCCTCGCTAAGCAGTCGTGTTACGGTCGACTCGCCAACGAAAGGATTTCCCGGTACAGCATAGACGATATCAGCCTCTTGTCCCAAAGAAATCAGGTCCTCGACTATTCTGCCATAGACAGTCGTGAAATCACTCTCAGACTCGTAAACGTGGTCAAACCCGTGGCACCTGACTTTTTGCGGCAGCTCAGCAACAGCCGGGTGGCGCTGTGTGCGCACATAGAGATCAGGAAGGGTGGAAAGGATGTCCCAAGCTTCCCTGGTCAAGTATTTGCTGCTTCCCGGCCCCAGCCCGATGACCGTGATCCCCATCTTCACCTCACAGAGTGCAAGCAAAAGAGGCGAGCACCAGGTCTCGCCTCAAATCAGTATAACAACAGGAAAAATGTTTTGAAATTAACGCTTGGTGTAGGTCGGCGCTTTGCGAGCACGTTTAAGGCCTGGCTTCTTACGTTCCTTGACCCGTGCATCCCGCGTTAGATGGCCATGTTGGCGAAGCAAACTTCTGAAACCTTCATCGTACTTCACCAGGGCACGCGCCAAACCGAGGCGGACTGCACCGGTCTGACCGGTCACGCCGCCCCCCTGAATCAAAACAGAAACATCCATTTTGCCATCCAGTTCGGTGTCGGTAAGCGGGCCCATCAAAGTTTGAAAGTCACCATACCGCGGGAAGTATTCCTTAACGTCTAACCCGTTTACGGTGAATGTGCCGTCGCTGTCGGCGCCTGGGTAAATACGCACCCGGGCCGAAGCCTTTTTTCGCCGGCCGATACCTTCGTGGTACTGTCGATTCTCTTCTGCCATAATAACCGTTCTCCTACAGTTCCAATTCCACTGGCTGCTGCGCCTGGTGTGAATGTTCGTCGCCGGCATACAGCTTCAGCTTCTTCAACATCTTCCGTCCCAGGGCGTTCTTCGGCAACATGCCTTTAACTGCCAATTCCAGCGGGCGAGTCGGATACTTTTCCAACTGCTCGCGCAAAGTGATTGACGAGATACCGCCAGGATACCCAGAATGGCGGTAGTAAACTTTCTGATCCAATCGCCGCCCAGTAACCGCTATCTTGCCGGCATTTAGAACAATGACGTAATCTCCGCAGTCTACCGAAGGGCTGTAGATTGGCTTGTGTTTGCCACGCAAGATCTTTGCAATCTCACTTGCCAAACGTCCCAGATTTTTCCCCTCGGCATCAACCACGTACCACTGCCGTTCTACCTCGGCCGGTTTAGTTAAAAAGGTTTTCATGCCCACTGTTCTCCTATCAAGAAACCATCTTGATTAATTCGTCTTAGTATGTAACGGAGGCTAGAACTAGCCCCTGCGGCGGCGCAGCCGCCGCTGAACGGTCGCGATCCTCTGCCTGCAATGCCGTCCTAAAGTCTTCGACTGACCACGATCCTGTGCCGACGGCCACTAGGCTGCCGACCAAACTGCGGACCATCCTGTAAAGGAAAGCATTGGCCTCAACATGGAAGACCAGGTATGGATCCAGCACCTGCCACTGTGCCGCAAAGATTTCACGAACCGTGCTGTCCCCCTGCGGGGGCAGGCCAAATGTTGCGAAATCTTTCTGGCCGACAAGAAACGCTGCTGCCCAATTCATCGCGGCCACGTCAAGCGTACGAGCAACGTGCCAGGAATAATTCCGGTGCATGGGGCTGCGGACTGGCGTATTATACACGTAGTATGCGTAACTGCGCCGCCGCGCATCGAAACGGGGATGAAACGAATGGTCCGTTTTCTCCAGGCTTTTGATCGCGATATCTTCGGGCAGGTTGACGTTCATTGCGCGCTGCAAGGCGCCGTCACCATGCCGCCATTCAATTGTAAAACTTACCACCTGACCCGCAGCGTGTACTCCGCTGTCGGTGCGCCCTGCTCCGGTTATGGAGACGGGATGCTGGGCCAGGTGTGCCAACACACGTTCTAATTCGCCTTGAATAGTGGGAAAGTCATCTTTTTGGCGTTGAAAGCCATAATAGCCTTTTCCGTCATATTCAATCAGGGCCTTATAACGTACTTCTCCGGAAGGCGATCCCATGTCTGGGAAAACCTTTATTCCTCTTCAACCAACATCAAGACAGCCATTTCGGCATTGTCGCCGGGCCGTTTTCCAATCTTGACCAATCTTGTATAGCCACCGGGGCGATCGCTGTAGCGTGGGGCGATCTCTTCGAAAAGTCTTTTGACAACGTCGACTTTTTCAAAGTAACCGCTGTCGTCCTCAGCAACACGAACCTTCGGCAAACGAGCCGCTGCCTTGCGGCGCGCATAAACCTCTATTGCCGGATCAGTTTCGCCGCCCACGATACCGCGTTTGGCCAGGGTTATCATTTTTTCCGCAGACGGTCTGATATCACGTGCCTTCGCTTCCGTCGTGACAATCTTTTCATAGCAGATAAGATCTGCGATCAGATTTTTGCGCAAGGCATTCCGGTGAGCGGAATCGCGATTCAATTTGCGGCCACTTACTCTATGTCGCATAATGTTCCTCGTACAAGTATGAGTGACGGGCCGAAAAGCTACCGGCCGGTCAACATGACCACAATTCTAAGCTGCAGTCCCTTCTCCATCAGCCAGGAAGCCTTTCATCCGCAGCTGATGTTTCAACTCTTCAAGTGATTTCTCACCAAAATTGCGGATCGCCAGCATGGTCTCATCGCCGCGATCCAACATTTCCAACATTTCGCCCACCTTCGTGATTCCCGTGCGCTTGAGAGAATTGAACACTCTCACGCTGAGATCCAGTTGTTCGATAGGTGTATCGTAGATCTCGTTCGGAATCGGCTCTTCTTCCTCTTCCTCTTCCACAGGCATGAAGGTCTCTTCATTGACGCCGGCAAGAGGACGGAAATGAAGGATGAGGATCTGGGCTGATTGGGCCAAAGCCTCTTCAGGTTTAATCGATCCATCCGTCCAGATTTCCATGACGACGCGATCGTAATCGGAGACCTGGCCAACGCGGGTCTTCTCAACCTCGTAGGCCACGCGGCGGATTGGGCTGAAGATAGCGTCTACCGGAAGTTCGCCAATGGGCAGCCGGCCTCTTTCTTCCGCCGGGGAATAACCGCGACCCGTCTCGGCCGTCATTTCAATCTCTAAGAATGCCTCATCAGAATCTACCGTGAATAGATATAGATCGGGATTGATGATCTCTACCTCCGGCGGCAGCTGAATGTCGGCGGCAGTAACGGTGCCCGCGCCGTGTACTTCCAGGCGCATGCGGGCAACATCCGTATCATGCAGCATCAAGCGCATTTGCTTGATGTGCAAAATAAGCTGCATCATGTCTTCGCGCACATGGGGAATTGCCGAAAACTCGTGCGGGGCGTCAGCGACTCTAATTGACGTCACTGCGGCGCCCGGTAAAGATGATAACAAAACGCGTCGCAACGCATTACCCACAGTAATGCCGAAGCCTCGTTCCAGTGGGCCGAAAATAAATCGGCCGTATTCGCGTGTCATCGCCGTACTTTCAATTTTCGGCATGACCAGATTACTTATAGCCAATGTCAGACCTCCCTCGAAATCCAATTAAGCATGATTCAACCATCTGTTCTAGCTGTACATCAACTCTCGATGCTCTCACAAAGATTAACGGGAGTAATACTCGACAATTAGCTGCTCATTCAGCGTGACATCAATGTCTTCGCGAGCAGGTAGATGCAGCACATTTGCCGACAGTTGAGCGGGCTCAACAGTCAGCCAACTGGGGACGCGCCGGTCATCCAGCTCCTGGCGCAGCTCCTTGAAGTAGACACTGCGCTGGCTCTGGGGACGAACGGAAACCACATCACCAGGCGAAACAAGCGCTGACGGGATATTCGTCTTGCGCCCGTTGAGCATAATATGTCCGTGAGTTACCAGCTGGCGTGCCTGCGCTCGCGAACTGGCGATCCCTAGGCGGTAAACCGTGTTGTCCAAGCGTCGTTCGAGGAGCACAAGAAGGTTGGTGCCGGTCAGACCCACCTGCTGCGAAGCACGCTTGAAGTACCGGCTAAACTGCCGTTCCATCACGCCATAAACGCGGCGCGCTTTTTGCTTTTCGCGCAGCTGGAGCAGGTAGTCGGACGCTCTTCCACGGCGGAACTGCTTCTCGCGTCCATGCTGTCCAGGCGGGTAAGAGCGACGCTCAAATGAGCACTTGGGGGTCAAACAACGCGACCCCTTCAAAAACAGCTTTTCGCCTTCGCGGCGACAAAGCTTACATACAGGCCCTGTATATCTTGCCAATTTCTATATCCTCCATTTTCAGGATTTGTCGAGAGGTTTACAGGCTTGGCAACCTTTCATCCCTCTCCTACAAATAGAGAAAACTTCAATTAATTGATTAAACGCGGCGCCGTTTTGGTGGACGACAGCCGTTGTGTGGTACCGGTGTAATGTCGTGAATGGCCGTCAAATGCATGCCGGAAGCGCCAAGCGCACGGATGGCAGCTTCACGACCTGGGCCGGGTCCTTTCACAAAAACTTCAACTTCTTGCATGCCATTGTCCTGCGCAGTACGCGCAGCGTTTTGAGCAGCGAGCCGCGCCGCATAGGGCGTGCTCTTGCGCGAGCCACGGAAGCCGGCCGCACCGGCACTGGCCCACGAGACGGTATTGCCCTGCGGGTCCGTGATCGTAACGATGGTGTTATTGAATGTCGCAAATATGTGTGCAACACCGCGCGGCACCATCTTCTTTACTTTTTTGCGCGATTGTGTTTGTCTTCTACGTCCCATTTTGTCTCCTGGAATGCAACCTGCCGACCGGCTGATGTACTAATTACAAAGCGTACACGCTTGGCGGCCAGTCAACACTCAATTACTTGCCACCCTTTCGCCGGCCGCGTCCAGCAACCGTCTTCTTGGGCCCTTTTCGCGTACGCGCATTTGTCTTGGTCCGCTGGCCATGCACAGGGAGATGGCGGCGGTGGCGCAAACCACGGTAACAACCGATCTCCGACAAACGCTTGATATTCATGGCCACTTCGCGACGCAAATCACCTTCGACAATAAATTCTCTGTCGATCACCTGACGCAGGCGCGTCACTTCCGCTTCCGAAAGATCGCGTACACGTGTGCCGGCATCCACATCCGCCGCCGCCAAGATACTCTTGCTGGCCGAGGGGCCAATTCCATAAATGTAAGTCAAACTCGTTCCGACTTGTTTGTTTCGCGGAATGTCAACTCCAGCTATACGAGCCATTGTTCCTCCAAACTAACGTTTGCCACCGCGCAGCGATGCCAAACGTATAACTATTATCCCTGTCGCTGCTTATGGTTGGGATCGCTGCAAATCACACGCACAATCCCTCTACGCTTAATTACCTTGCACTTTGGACAACGACGTTTCACGGATGCTGATACTTTCATGATTCCTACTCCAATTGAGACCGGCCAAAGGACAGTCCCGCTGCCGATCGCCCGGGCGCCGGCCGGCGTCACAGCCCTAACGCGGGCTACTCAGCCTCCTCAATGACCTTAATCAGGTCTTCTTGTACATTTTCTATCGTCTGCTGACCGTCCACGGCGACCACAAGTCCTTTCTTTCCATAGTAATCGAGCAGTGGTTTGGTCTGGTTTTCATATACCTGCATGCGCGTACGAATCGTTTCTTCATTGTCGTCCGCGCGTCCTTCTAACTCAGCTCGTTTCAAGAGCCGTTCTACGAGCACATCGGGCGGAACGTCGATCACAGGCACGATATTGATCTGCCCGCCAAACTCCGCCAGCAGACTATCCAGCGCGCGCGCCTGGGCCAGCGTACGTGGGAAACCATCCAAGATAGCGCCGGCCGCGCAATCGTTCTGGGCAAGACGATCCTTGACCATCGCCACAGTCACTTCATCGGGCACCAGCTCGCCGCGATCCATATAAGTCTGGGCCAATTGACCCAACTCCGTTTCGTTCTTCAGATTGAAACGAAAGAGATCGCCGGTAGAGACTTGTGGCAGCCCCAGGGCTTCCTGCAACAGCTTCGCCTGGGTACCTTTTCCAGCGCCTGGTGGCCCAACAAGGATGACAAACTTCATTAGCTTATGAACCCTTCGTAGTGGCGCATCAACAGCTGTGCTTCCAACTGGCGCATCGTATCAATGACAACGCCGACGACAATGATCAGTCCCGCGCCGGAGATTACGTATGCGCTCTGCTCCAGGCCAGGGATGCGTAGAATCGTTCCGAGAAGGGCCATGATGCCCGGCAGGATGGCGATCAAACCTAGGAAGACAGCGCCAACGAGCGTGATACGGCGCACAACGGCCATGATGTAATCTTCCGTGCGTTTCCCGGGTCGAATGCCGGGAATGAAACCGCCCTGTCGCTGCAGCGTCTGGGGAATGTTCTGCTGACGGACCATGACATCCGTATAGAAGAAGGTGAAACCGACGACGAGCAAGAAGTAGAGACCCCAGTAAGCTGTAAACTGGAACGGCGCCGCTGAAGGATCTTGGGCCGCGCCAAAGCTGCTGACACTCCGCGCCATCTGATTGATGAAGTTACCGTCCGTTGACATATCGCCAACGAAGAACTGGGCAATCAACGGGGGGAAGGTCAGAATCGATTGGGCGAAGATGATGGGAATCATACCGGCCGTATTGACTTTCAAAGGCACATAGGTGCTCTGGCCCTGGTAGACTTTGCGCCCACGAACACGACGGCCGTACTGCACCGGTATTCTTCGTTGGCCTTCCTGAATAATAACAATCACCAAGACGGTTGCCACCGTCAGCACGAAGAATCCAATGATGTTAAAGTAACGTGCCGTGATATCATCGATGGCGAAGAGGCGCGCCAGGTTCGGCAAGATCTGTGAAACGATGCCGCCAAAGATGATCAGGCTAATACCCTGACCAATCCCGTCTTCCGTTATCAGCTCACCCAGCCAAATAGCAAAGAATGTCCCGCCGACCATGGCCAAGAGTGTGGTCATGGTGGGCAGTATCTGCCCCGCTTCGAAACCGAAGTAAGGCATAATCGATTCCAATCCGCCTGGCAAACTAAAACCAATCAGTCGAATCTGGCCAATACCCTGCAGGAAGGCCAAGGGAACGGTAATATAATAGGTGATCTTGTTCAGCCGGTTACGGCCGGACTCACCCTCGGAGGCCATCTCCTCGAGCTGCGGAATGATCGGCGTCAAGAGCTGAATGATAATTGACGCCGTAATATAGGGATAGACGCCCATGGCCATTACGGAGAAATTGCGCACAGCGCCTCCGGAAAGCAAATCCAGGAAATCTACCACTGCATTGCCGCTCGCCTGCCCAGTGAACAACAGCCACGCGTCAAGATTAACGCCTGGAACCGGAATGTTCGCTACCAAGCGGTACACCACCAGCATGGCTATCGTAAACAAGATCCGGCGCCGCAGATCGGGCAGGGTAAAGGCTACCTTTAATGATTCAATCATCAGATTACAATCCGTCCACAGAACGACAACGCGCTCTTTGGTTTATTACTCAAATGGAATTATTTCCGCAGTTCCGCCGGCTGCTTCAATTTTCTGGCGCGCGTTCCTAGAGAAACGATGCGCCTTGACGGTCAAGGCAGCTGTCACATCGCCATCACCGAGGATAACGACCGGGTCGCTTCCTTTCTTAAGCAAACCAACCTTGGCCATCGCTTCGGGGGTTACATCCCCCTTCCCAAAATCGAACTCTACCAAGCGCCCAAGGTTAACCGGTTTGTAGGTAATCTTGCGGATATTGGTAAAACCACGCTTGAACGGCAAACGGCGAGCCAGTGGCAGCTGGCCACCCTCGAAGTATTGGCCCTTACCGCCGCCACTGCGCGCGCCCTGGCCCTTGGTACCACGGCCGGCGGTTTTACCCTGTCCGGCGGAGATACCACGACCTACTCGCTTGCGCTTTTTCCTAGCACCTGGGTCTGGGCGCAGATCGTGTAATTTCATTTCACTTTACCTCTTCGACAGCCACAAGGTGGCTGACACTGTTGATCATGCCGCGGATGACGGGCGTATCTTTGTGCTCCACCGATTGATTCATCTTGCGCAAGCCCAACGCCCGCACCGTGGCTTTCTGGCGTTTGTTGTACCCAATCGCGCTTTTTACGTAGGTCACTCGCAGCTTACTCATTAGTCCCGACTCCAAAATGGCGCTACTTCGGCCACACTCTTCTCGCGGTCCGCGGCAATGCTCTCCACGCGCCGCATGCGCCGCAAGCCATCCATTGTGGCCATCATGACGTTTAGCACGTTCTGACTGCCCAAGGATTTGGACAAAATATCTTTGTAACCGGCCGCCTCTACAACGGCGCGAACGCCGCCCCCAGCAATGACCCCCGTACCAGGGGATGCCGGCTTGAGCAGCACTTTGGCAGCACCATGTCTTCCTATTATCTCATGCGGAACCGTGGTCCCGTAAATGGATACCGGTTCCATGGCCGCCCGCGCAGCATCAACAGCTTTACGAATCGCGTCGGGAACAGAGCGTGCTTTTCCGGTAGCCACCCCCACGTTGCCGCCGTTATCTCCAACAACAACAGTCACGCGAAAACCAAAGCGTCGACCACCTTTTACCACCTTCGCCACGCGGGTGATATCAATGATACGTTCGTCGAATTCATCCCGCTGGTCGCGAAAGTTCTGACGTCTTTGACCCATAATTATCTCCTAGTCCTATAGCGGTTGCGCATCTTACTTATTGTCAACTTAGAATTTAAGTCCGGCGTCGCGCGCAGCATCCGCCAATGCCTTCACACGGCCGTGGTATAGATAACCACCGCGATCAAACACGACCTCACTGATGCCCGCATCCAGCGCACGCTGGGCCACGGCTTTCCCTACAACAGTTGACTGCTCTCGTTTCGTCTTGCCGTCTAAGTCTGAAGCAAGAACTGAATCGAGCGTTGATGCGGCAACAATTGTATGGCCGTCGACGTCGTCAATCACCTGCGCATAAATATGCTTCAGCGAGCGATTGACATTCAGGCGCGGCCGGCTTGCTGTGCCCGAAATTCTTGTCCGGATCCGGCGATGACGTCTTTTTCTTGCTTTTTCGGATTTAATAGCCATTTGCAATACCTACCAGATTAAACCTTGCCAGCCTTACCGGCCTTACGGCGCACATACTCTCCATCATAACGAACGCCTTTTCCCTTATAGGGTTCCGGCGGCCGCGTCTTACGGATACGTGCCGCAGTTTCACCTACCAGCTGGTTGTCGATTCCGAAGACGCGCACAGTCTTGCCGCGATCCTCAACTTCAAAGGACAGATCTTTTTCCGGCTCGAAGTAGATCGGGTGCGAATAACCGACGTTAAGTACCAGTGTATTCCCTTCCATCGCCGCACGATAGCCAACCCCTTCAATACGCAGCACGCGCAGGAAACCATCACTGACGCCAACAACCATATTGTTGAGCAGCGAGCGGGTCAACCCGTGCAGTGAGCGGTGATCGCGTGAATCACTGGGGCGATCAACGGATAAGACATTCTCATCCAATCCGATAGTCATATCGGGATGGAAACTCTGCTTCAAACTGCCTTTCGGGCCCTTGACGGTAACCGTCGAACCCTTCAAATCTACGCTGACCCCTTTGGGCAGCGGAATTGGAGCCTTACCAATACGTGACATGGTCTTCCTCCACCTACCAGACCTTACAGATCACCTCACCACCAACACCTAGGCGGCGAGCTTTCTGACCGGTCATAATCCCCCGGGAAGTTGTCAGGACGGCGATACCCATACCGCTCATCACCCAGGGAATACTATTCTTGTCTACATAAATCCGCCGGCCCGGTCTACTTACTCGTTCGATACCGGTAATGACGGAACGGCGGTCACGCCGGCCCCCGAGATACTTCAGATCAAGCTGAAGTACATCACGCGGACTCTGGGGTAACACACGGAAATCCGCAATGTATCCTTCATCCTTCAGCACCTGCGCCACCGCAACTTTCATACTCGAATGCGGCATGGACACGGACGGGTGTTGCCTTTGGAGGCCATTACGCACGCGTGTCAACATATCAGCAATTGGATCACTCATCGACATAATGACAAACCTCTACCAACTAGATTTAACAACACCGGGAATATTTCCCTTCAGTGCTTCTTCTCGGAAACAAATACGGCACAAGCCGAATCGACGGATATAGCCACGCGGACGGCCGCACTGCTCACAGCGATTGCGGACGCGCACACGATATTTGCGATTTTTTTCGCGAGCGATCATTGACTTCTTAGCCATTTTCTTCTCCTAAACCAGCTCAGGCTCAACTTCCCGGAAGGGCATGTCGAGTAAAGCCAACAAGCGGCGTCCTTCCTCATCCGTTTGCGCGGTGGTGACAATAGATACTTCCATCCCCCGAATCTTGTCGATACTATCGTAATCAACTTCGGGGAAAATCAACTGCTCGCGCAGGCCCAACGTGTAGTTGCCGCGTCCGTCGAAGGAATCCGGCGACACACCCTGGAAATCGCGCGTACGGGGCAAGGCGATGTGGATAAGGCGCGTCAGAAACGCCCACATGCGTTCACCGCGAAGGGTGACTTTGACGCCAATCGAGCGCCCTTCGCGCAGCTTGAAGCTGGCGATTGATTTCTTGGCCTTAGTCACTATCGGGCGCTGCCCGGTAATGGCCATGATGTCGTTTGTCGCGAACTCAACAGCCTTCGCATTGTCCAGCGCTTCGCCAAGCCCGATATTGACAACTACCTTGCTAATGCGTGGTATCTGCATTTCCGAGCTGTAGCCAAACTCTTTCATCATCGTTGGCTGGACTTCTTTCTTATATTTTTCTGACATTGGCACAAATGCCATTTCACACCTCCAGGAAAAGTAGCAGATTGAGCATGACGGAGTCTATTCAGCAATGTCTGACGACGTCACTCGGCTAATCTGGCTTCTCCTTGGTCAATAATTACGATAAACAGTCCTGGCGGAAACGTCCCTAATCGAGATTGTTGCCGCTTTTCTTGGCGTAGCGAACTTGGCGTCCATCCTCATCTCGGCGCAGGCCAATACGAGTTAGGTCGCCCGATTTCGGATCTACCAACATAACATTTGATACAGCGATAGGCGCTTCGAATTCGATGATACCGCCCTGAGCTTGAGATCGTCCGCCGGTCTGCTGCGCCTTCTGGTGCTTCTTGACGATATTGACGCCGGAAACGACGACACGATCCTTTTCGGGAATCACGCGCTGCACCGTACCGCGCACGCCTTTGTAATTGCCGGCGATGACTTCGACCTCATCATTTACCTTTATTCGCATCTTTACCTCGGTTCAACGACCAATTCTTGTTGGCCGGTCTATCTATCCACTGCCCGGCTGGCTGCCGGCCTACAAAGCCTCGGGAGCCAGCGACAAGATTCGGCTAAAGCCTTTATCACGAAGTTCCCGGGCGACCGGCCCAAAAATGCGGGTCCCTACAGGATTCTTTGTCGCCTGGTCGATGATTACAGCCGCGTTATCATCGAAGCGTATATAACTGCCGTCTTCGCGCTTGTACTCTTTCTTCGTGCGCACGATGACGGCGCGCACGATGGTGCTCTTTTTCACATTTGAGTTGGGCACTGCCTTCTTGACAGTAGCAGTGACTACATCGCCAACGGTTCCGTAGCGCCGTCTAGAGCCACCCATCACCTGGATGACCAGCAGCTCGCGAGCTCCGGAGTTATCGGCAACATTCAATCGACTCTCTTTCTGGATCATGATGCAGCCTCGCTACTTTGCACGTTCCACGATTGAAATAACAGTGAATCGCTTATGGCGGCTGATCGGCTTAGACTCAATTATCTGGACACGATCCCCCATGCGGCATTCATTGGCCTCATCGTGGGCTTTGTATTTTTTGACCCGTCGCATGACTTTACCATAGACAGGATGACGCTTGCTGGTGGTTACAGCAACGGTCACGGTCTTATCCATTTTGTCGCTGGTAACCACGCCGACCAGGCGCTTACGTTGATCTCTCATTTCTCACCTACTCCACAATCTCGTAGCTGGTCACCAACTGCGGCTGGCCCTTCTTGGAACGTTCGCTGCGCGAATTGGGGCGTTTCTTGTTCAAGTTAACAAGCGCAGCCGCTAACCTATCGCTGCTCTCATCTCGAAAGATAACTTGCCAACCACTATCTTCATACACATAACTGGCCGTGGCTCGCCAATCTTTGCCCGCCAGCGCTTCGGCGATGGCCGGCACGCCTGCAGCCGCCTCGACCGCCAATTTGCGCATGCCAAGTACAGACTCATATTGGGCGACATCGCGGCGCACCGTCTTCAATCGCGCATGATTATCAAGCTGAGCGAAGGCTTTTTGAAAACGCAAGTTAAAGAGTTCCTCACGTGCGTCTTCAATTTTCTCCAGCAGCTTGTCATCGCTCATTTCACGAATCTCAACTATGTTAGCCATTAGAATGAATCCTCCCGTGAAACAATTTGGGTGCGAATAGGCAGCTTGTAGGAAGCCCGGCGCAGCGCCTCACGGGCGACGTCCTCGTCAACACCGGCGATCTCAAACATGACACGGCCAGGTTTGACAACAGCGACCCAATGATCTACTGAACCTTTACCCTTACCCATGCGCGTCTCCGCCGGCTTGGCCGTAACTGGCTTGTCGGGGAAGATACGAATCCATACTTTGCCACGGCGTTTCATATGTCGCACAACGACGCGACGGACGGTCTCAATTTGACGGCTGGTGATCCAGCCAGGTTCCACTGCCTGCATTCCGAATTCGCCGCTCTGTAGGGTGGTGCCGCCTTTGGCGGCGCCCCTCATACGGCCACGGAATTGTTTGCGATATTTAACACGCTTTGGCATCAACATGGTAATAACTCCATCTACGACGAGTGTCTACTCACTAATATAGACTTCTGTCGCTTCCGCTTTCTTGGGCAAAATCTCGCCCCGATAAATCCAAACTTTCACACCGATACGACCGAATGTCGTCAGCGCCTCGGCAAAACCATAATCCATATCCGCGCGAATGGTATTGCGCGGCACGCGACCGTCCGAAATCTTTTCCTTGCGGGCCATTTCCGCACCGGAAAGACGTCCGCTTGTTTCGATGCGGATACCTTGCGCACCGGCGCGCATCGCCTGCATGACTGCACGCTTCATTGCCCGGCCGTGCGAAATACGGCGCTGCAGTTGGCCGGCAATATTCTCGGCGATCAACTGGGCATCCGCGTCAGGCTGGGAGATCTCTTCGACCTCCACCTTGATCACTTTGCCCGTCATATCGCGCAGCACGCTGCGCAGCTCTTTGACGGATGCGCCCTTGCGACCAATTACAATACCCGGCTTGGCCGTATGAATCGAGATCTGGATTTGGTTCGGGAACCGTTCAATCTCAACACTGGAAATACCGGCCGAGGGCATTTCTTGTTTGATCCTATCGCGTATTGCAAAATCCTCTTGCAGTAGTTCGCGATACCGGTCACCTTCAGCATACCAGCGAGCATTCCAATCCCGGAAAGACTTCAGTCGAAACCCGACAGGATGTACTTTTCGTCCCATTTAATTCTCCATGCGACAGATGCCGCCCTAGTCCTCTACTTCACGCTCGGCTAAAACAACGGTTACATGAGACGAGCGGCGCATGATCGGCCGGAAACGCCCGCGGCCGGCAAAGCGACCCCCATACGGCGACTTGCGATGCCTTGGCCCGTCATCAGCGTAAATCCGGTCGATTTGCAGTTCCTCAACCTCGAGACCATAGTTCTCTTCGGCGTTGGCAACGGCCGACTGAATCAACTTATAAATCGGTTCAGCCGCTCCATTAGGCATAAATCGCAGCGTATCCAGTGCCTGGTCCGCGTTCATACCGCGCACAACATCAACGACCATGCGCATCTTGCGCGGCGAGATTGGAATATGCTTGGCTACCGCCTTAACTTCAAAAACTTCAGCCATGATTACAACCCTCTGCCTCTCTTCTCAACCTTGGCGATATGACCACGGAATGTTCTCGTCGGCGCAAACTCGCCGAGCTTGTGGCCCACCATATTCTCGGTGATGTAAATCGGAATATGGCGGCGTCCGTCGTAAACGGCGATTGTGTGGCCAACCATCTGTGGGAAAATCGTACTGGAACGTGACCAGGTACGAATCACCTGACGGCCTTTTGTCTCATTTAATCTTTCCACCTTACGCAGCAGCTTCGGCTCTACGTACGGCCCTTTTTTGAGTGAACGTGACATGCAATAACCTCCTACCGGCGCTTCTTGGTGCGGCGGCGGAAAATAAACTTATCGGTTGATTTGTTGCGGCGTGTACGGCGACCCTGCGCTGGTTTACCCCAAGGGGTCTTCGGTCCAGGCATGCCGATTGGCGAACGACCTTCACCACCACCGTGGGGATGATCGTTGGGGTTCATCGCACTACCACGGACGGCCGGCCGAATACCCATATGGCGCTTTCGCCCCGCCTTCCCTAACTTGATATTGCCCTGCTCCACGTTACCTACCTGGCCAATCGTGGCCAGACAGTTCTGCAGCACGTACCGTTCCTCACCCGACGGGAGACGAAGCGTCACGTACTTCGGATGATCCTTGGCCAGCAGCTGAGCAGACGTACCCGCCGACCGGACCATTTGGCCGCCGCGGCCTGGCTGCAGCTCAATATTGTGCACCATCGTGCCCAACGGAATATTCTGCAGCGGCGCGGTATTGCCGGGACGAATCTCAACCCGATTACCGCTGATCACCGTGTCCCCAACCTGCAAACCAAGGGGAGCGATAATGTAGCGCTTTTCACCATCCACATAGTCGATCAGCGCGATACGCGCGGAGCGATTTGGATCGTACTCAATGGAAGCAACGCGTCCGGGAATATCAAACTTGTCACGACGGAAATCAATGACACGATAACGGCGCTTATGGCCACCGCCACGGTGGCGGATCGTAATCTTGCCCCGTGCATTTCGTCCCGCGCGCTTCCGCATACCGCGCGTCAAGGACGGTTCCGGGTAAGAGCGCGTAATCTCCTCGAAAGTCTGGCCGCTCATATCGCGGCGGCCTGGAGATGTCGGCTTAAATACTTTGATTGGCATAATTCCTCCAGAGACGGACTCTAGGCTGCGGCTTGCGGGGAACATCCCCCGCGGAAACCATCATCCCTCATCCCTGCTCACTTAATCCGTCTAGCTAGACACCCTCAAACAAATCAATGCTGTCGCCGGCAGCCAGCGTAATAACCGCTTTCTTCCAACCGGGCTTGCGCACGGCCAGCTTCCGCCAACGACGAGAGCGCTTCGGTGGCATATTTGCCACACGAACTTTTTCCACTGTTACATCAGGCCAGGCGAGTTCAACAGCCTGCCTGATCTGCAATTTATTGGCCCGCGAATCAACTACGAACGTATATTGATTCTGCAAATCTGCCAGATAATTACTCTTTTCCGTTACCACCGGCCGGCGGATAATATTGCGCCAATGCATCTCTTATTCCTCCTCAGCCTCGGACCCGTCTGCCACGGGATTTTCATCAGCGAGGAATCCGTTGACCACATCCAATGCCGCCAGGGGCACAAGAATCTTGTCATAGCCGAGCAGGTCGCGAATATTCAAGTAGCCTGCACGAAGCGTCTTCACGTCTTCCACGTTACGCGCTGATTTTTCAACATTCTCATTACGTTCTGCCAGAAGCAGCAAAGCACTGCTTCCGCCGGCAACATTCTCCACCAAAGTCAAGATTTCCTTGGTCTTCGGCGTATTCAGAGTCACGTCATCGAGAATGATAATATCCCCACTCTCTGCTTTCACACTGAGCGCCGAGCGCAGTGCCGCACGTCGCATGCGGCGCGGCATCTTCTTCGTGTACTTGCGCGGCGTCGGGCCATGCGCAACACCACCACCCACGAAAATGGGGGCGCGGCGGCTGCCGTGCCGGGCGTTGCCGGTGCCTTTCTGACGATACGCCTTGGCGGTCGTGCGATTGACTTCAGAGCGACCCTTGGCTTTGTGCGTCCCCAGGCGGGCGTTAGCCATTTGCCGAACGAGCGCCTGGTGCATCAAACCACGGTTAATCTTTGCTTCAAAAACAGTGGCGGAAAGGTTGACATCGTCAACCTTCTTGCCAGCCATGTTATAGACCGGGACTTTCATAATCCTAATACCCTCCGCTAGCCTTTGCTGGCATCTTGTATCTGCACCAGCGCGCCTTTCACGCCGGGAACAGCGCCTTTTACGGCTATCAGATTCTTATCAGCATCAATACGTACGATAGTCAGGTTCTGGGCGGTATGACGATCGTTGCCCATACGGCCGGCCATGCGCTTACCTTTGAACACGCGCCCCACCGTAGAGGTCGAACCGATCGAACCAGGGGCACGATGACGGTCTGACTGGCCATGGGTGCGCACGCCACCGGCAAAACCGTGACGCTTCACTACACCCGCAAAACCGCGTCCTTTCGTCTTTCCGACCACGTCGATTCGCTCACCTTCGGCGAACTGTTCGACCGTAAGGGCCTGCCCGACTTCATAACTGGCGGCATCTTTCGTGCGAAATTCACGCAAGTAACGGACGGCCGGAATATCCAGCGCCGCATTACGCTTCTTCTGCGTCTTGTTCTGTTTCAGCAATCCCAGATGGCCTTTTTGCCCCCCCGTCAGGCGTTTTTCTTTGGTTTCACCGAAACCTACCTGAACGGCGTTGTAACCATCAGACTCTGTTGTTTTGACCTGTGTGACAAAGCACGGGCCCGCTTGAATGATCGTTACCGGCGTAACCGTGCCAGTTTCATCAAAAAGCTGGGTCATCCCAAGCTTTATGCCTAGTAATCCTTTCACTATAACCTCCCAGGACTGTCAGCCACTAGGCTCGGACTGCATCATCCTATCGTATTTATCGTCCCGTTCTTATCGCCCGGGATTGAAACACGCCTTTAGTTAGATAGAAATCTCAATATCAACACCAGCCGGCAAGTTGAGACGCATCAACGTATCGATCGTCTTCGAATCCGGATTGATCACGTCAATAAGCCGCTTATGGGTGCGAATTTCAAAGTGTTCGTGCGAGTCCTTATCAATAAAGGTACTGCGACGCACAGTAAAACGTTCCAATTTCGTTGGCAGCGGCACCGGGCCGACCACGCGTGCTCCGGTACGTTCTGCGGTTCCAACAATTCGCTTAGCTGACTGATCTAGTACGCGATGATCATAAGCCTTCAAGCGGATACGGATTCTCTGCTTAGCCATGGGCAAACCCTTTTTTTGGCATGGCGCAGCATTCTGAGAATGCTGCGCCCTATGTTTATTCTCTACTTAATCCAGGATATCGGTGATGACGCCGGCGCCAACGGTGAGACCACCCTCGCGAATAGCGAAGCGGCTGCCCTCTTCCAGGGCGACCGGTGTAATCAGTTCCACCTGCAAGTTCGCTGTATCGCCAGGCATGACCATCTCGACGCCTTCCGGCAGATTGATCTCGCCCGTCACATCCATCGTGCGGATGTAGAACTGCGGCCGATACCCGCTGAAGAACGCCTTGTGCCGTCCCCCTTCGTCCTTGCGCAGCACATAAACCTCGCTCATGAACTTGCGGTGCGGCGTGATACTGCCCGGCTTGGCCAATACCTGCCCACGCTCGATCTCTTCTCGGCCAACGCCGCGCAGCAGCAGCCCCGCATTGTCGCCCGCTTCCACTTTGTCCAGGATCTTGTGGAACATTTCCATCGAGGTCACAACGACCTTGCGGATGTCATCACGCAGCCCGACGATCTCCACTTCCTTGTTCGGCAGCATCGTTCCCCGGTCAACGCGACCCGTCACAACCGTGCCGCGCCCTTTGATCGAGAACACATCTTCAACCGACATCAGGAACGGCAGTTCCGTCTGCCGCTCCGGCGTGGGAATGTACTCGTCCACGACGCGCATCAGCTCCCAGATCGACGCATATTCCGGCGCGTCCACATCTTCGCTCGTGCTCTCCAACGCTTGCAGCGCGCTGCCCTGCACTATCGGTGTCTCATCCCCAGGGAATTCGTAGACGTCCAGCAGCTCGCGCAGCTCCAGCTCCACCAGCTCCAACAGCTCTTCGTCATCCATCTGGTCTGTCTTGTTCAAATAAACCACGATCGCCGGCACTTCCACCTGCCGCGCCAGCAGAATGTGCTCCCGCGTCTGCGGCATCGGCCCGTCCGGCGCGGAGACGACCAGGATCGCCCCGTCCATCTGCGCCGCACCCGTGATCATGTTCTTGATGTAGTCACGATGTCCCGGACAGTCCACATGGGCGTAGTGACGGCTCTCCGTCTCATACTCCACATGCGAGATGGCGATGGTGATCCCACGCTCTTTCTCTTCCGGCGCATTGTCGATCGCGTCGAATGCTGAAAAGTCCGCCAGACCTTTCATCGCCAATACTTTGGTAATCGCCGCCGTCAACGTCGTCTTCCCGTGGTCAACATGTCCAATCGTTCCGATGTTCACATGCGGCTTTTCGCGCACAAATGCTTCTTTAGCCATGCTATTTTTCCCCTCGTTCTATGACAAACGATATAATTATAGTTACCAATACCTTAAGCGCGCCTTACGGTGATCTCTCGCCCGGCTGCTTAGACTGCGCCTCTCAACAATTCTCGCGCGAGCTCTTCATTAACTGGCGCGTAATGACTGAATTCCATCGTAAACGTACCGCGGCCCTGTGTCATAGAACGCAATCTTGTTGCATAACCAAACATCTCGGCCAAAGGCACCTTCGCTTTTACCGCCTGTAGACTATCAGCGCGCATTTCCATGCCATCTATCATGGCCCGATTGGCTGAAAGGTTGCCAATTACATCCCCAGTATACTCATCGGGAGCAATGACTTCCACCAACATGATTGGCTCCAGCAGAACAGGCGATCCCTGCATGAAACCCTCTTTGACACCCATGGAACCGGCGATCTTAAACGCCATTTCCGACGAGTCTACTTCATGGAAAGAGCCATCATAGAGCGTCACTTTCATATCAACGACCGGATAACCGGCCAGCACACCGCTCTGCAAAGCCTCTCTAACACCAGCTTCCACAGCGGGAATATATTCCTTGGGAACTGTCCCGCGGATGATGCCGTCGACAAATTCAAACCCAGCCCCGGCCTCCTGCGGCTCGAGACGCATGACGACATGTCCATATTGGCCGCGACCACCGGTCTGCCGCACAAAACGGCCGACCGCTTTCTCGACAGGCTTGCGAATCGTTTCGCGGTAGGCCACGCGAGGCTTACCAACGTTAGCGGCCACACGAAACTCGCGCAGCATGCGGTCTACCAGCACCTCAAGATGCAGCTCGCCCATTCCGTACAGGACAGTTTGCCCTGTCTGGTCGTCTGTCTTGATCTGGAAAGTCGGATCCTCTTCAGAAAGGGCCTTTAAAGCCATGCCCATCTTATCCTGATCGGCATTACTCTTCGGCTCAATCGCCAACATAATGACCGGTTCCGGGAACTCGATCGCCTCCAGCAGAATCGGCGCCTTGGGATCACACAGTGTCTCACCTGTGAACGTACGCTTCAGGCCGAGCGTCGCCGCGATATCCCCTGCATGGACCTCTTTCAGATCCTCGCGGTGATCGGCATGCATACGCAGAATCCGGCCGATTCGCTCTTTCTTATCCCTGGTACTGTTGAGGACGGAATCACCAACCTTGAGCACACCGGAGTAAACGCGGAAGTAAGCCAGACGGCCGACATACGGGTCCGTTACAATCTTAAAAACCAGGGCCGACATCGGCTCATCGTCACTGGCCGCACGCTCTTCAACACTTTCGGTATAGGGATTCAACCCCGTCATCGGCGGCACGTCCAAAGGTGAAGGCAAGTAATGAACGACGCCATCTAAAACACGCTGGACGCCCTTGTTACGCAGCGCTGTGCCGCAGAGAACCGGCGTCGCCTTGCCCGTAATCGTCGCCTCACGCAGCGCAACACGCAGCTCATCAGCAGTGATTTCTTCGCCTTCCAGGTAGCGCTCCATCAACTCATCGTCCATCTCAACGATATATTCAACGATCTCCAGGCGCGCCGCTTCCGCCTCTTCCACGTAGTCTTCCGGGATATCGGTTATGATCGGCGTCGCGCCGAGATCATCCTCTTCCCAGATAGCCGCTTCCATCGTCAACAAGTCAATAATGCCGCGGAAGTCGGACTCGCTGCCAATCGGCCACTGAATGGCAATCGGATTGCCATTCAAGCGATCGCGGATCATCTGGATCGTTCGCTCAAAATCGGCACCAATGCGATCCATCTTATTAACGAAGCAGATACGGGGGACGCTGTAGTCATCCGCCTGGCGCCACACCGTTTCCGACTGCGGTTCCACACCGGCAACAGCATCAAATACCACCACACCCCCATCGAGAACGCGCAAGCTTCGCTGCACCTCTGCCGTAAAATCAATATGGCCGGGCGTGTCAATAATATTGATCTGATGATCGAGCCAGTACGTCGTTGTTGCCGCAGACGTAATCGTAATACCACGCTCCTGCTCCTGTTCCATATGATCCATCGTGGCAGTGCCTTCATGCACCTCACCCATGCGATGAATCATACCAGTGTAATACAGGACACGTTCGGTCGTGGTGGTCTTCCCGGCATCAATATGGGCTATGATGCCGATGTTTCTGACCCGCTCCAGTGGATAGTCACTCATCAAAAAATACTCTCGATCCTTAGCGGAAGTGCGAGAAAGCACGATTCGCTTCCGCCATACGATGGGTATCGTCCCGCCTCTTCACGGCCGAACCCTGCCCAGCGGCAGCATCCAAGATTTCGGCAGACAGCTTCTCAGCCATCGAGCGCCCGCTGCGCGCGCGCGCCGAAGACAACAACCAACGCATCGCCAAAGAAGTCTGACGATGCACGGTGACCGGCTGCGGCACCTGATAAGTCGCGCCACCAACACGGCGGGGCTTCACTTCCACCTGCGGCGTCACATTGCTCAACGCTTGCTCAAACACCTCAACGGGCGCCTTATTGCTGCGCTCAGCAACGATGTCAAGGCTGTCGTACATCACGCGCGTGGCTGTACTTTTCTTGCCGCCTCTCATCAAGCGATTAATGAACATCGATATGTGCATATTGTCATAGCGCATATCTGGTTCAACGACACGTTTTTCAGGACGATAACGTCTTGGCATAATCCGCTTCCCTACGGCGCGTCAGGTCTCACGTACCCACGCGCCACTATGATAAATCCTATTTCGGCGACTTGGCGCCGTATTTTGAACGGCCTTTCTTCCGATTATCAACGCCGCCGGCATCCAGCGTTCCGCGCACGATGTGGTAGCGAACGCCCGGCAAATCCTTGACACGCCCGCCGCGTACCAGCACAACGGAGTGATCCTGCAGCGTATGCCCTTCACCCGGGATATAGGCCGTGACCTCAATATTGTTGGTCAATCGAACACGAGCCACCTTACGCAGCGCGGAATTCGGTTTCTTCGGCGTCATCGTCTTCACCTGGGTGCAAACACCACGTTTCTGAGGCGCACCTTTCGCCTGACGCGTACGGCGCTGGCGAAAGGAGTTGTAGGTCCACTGCAGCGCCGGAGCGGTGCTCTTTTTGGACTTAGCTTTGCGACCCTTACGAACTAATTGATTAATTGTCGGCACGCTATAGTTTCTCCTTACAAGCCGTCATCAGACCGCTTTCGAACAACCCTTATTTACACTCAAAACGCGGAGACATCCCATTCAGGCAAGCATCGCCTCGAATTTTGGCCTTGCCGGCCAAATCGGCCTCAACTTGCGACAAATGGAGGCCACCGTAATAAATGATTGCGATGGCCTCCACAGGAATGCTCCGCTATACAATTGGTAACTACAAGTTACGCTAGTTACTCGCTAATTATTCAAGCATACGAAATGTAATTCTAACACAACAGTGCTCTTAGTCAATAGCTTTCAACGTTATTAATATTTGCGGCGGGCCTGCTTGCCCGCGCCGAACTTAGCGAATTCGACGGTAGTCAAGCATGCCTGCCCCTGTCCACCGACTGCGGTTGCCGCGGCGTTCATCTTCCTTACCAAAACGGAAGACCTCGCCATCTTCAGAGACGGCTTCAACAGCCAGGCCAAGGCTCTGCAGCTCTTTGACAAGAACACGGAAAGAAGCCGGAACCCCCGGTTCTTCAATCGGTTCGTTCTTGACGATCGACTCGTACGTCTTTACCCGTCCTTGAACGTCATCCGATTTGACCGTAAGCATCTCCTGCAATGTATGCGCCGCGCCATATGCTTCCAACGCCCACACTTCCATCTCACCAAAGCGCTGGCCGCCAAACTGCGCCTTACCACCGAGCGGCTGCTGGGTGACGAGAGAGTAGGGGCCCGTCGAACGCGCATGCGCCTTATCTTCAACGAGGTGAGCCAGTTTTAGCATATGCAGGATGCCGACGGTTACAGGTTGGTCAAACGGCCGTCCTGTTTTGCCATCAATGAGCTGCTCTTTTCCTAAATAAGGGAGCGGGATATGCGTCACTCTCGTGATCTCATTGGCCAGGGCATCGACCTCTTCCAGGTCAGCGGTCAGCGGATCGATCGTCACCGCTTGCGGCAGCATGTCAGCGTGTTTCTCGGCCATAAAAGCGGTCCATTCACGCTCGCAGACCTCGACCGCCATTTCATTCAGAGGCAGCCACTCATCCTTACGTGTTTCGCGCAGCGTCTCCGCGAAGATCTCGTCGGGATCCCATCCGCGCGCGCTGAGCCACTCTTTGGCCACCGCAAAGCGAGCGAAGTTGCTGTCCGTTTCCAGGCGGCCCATATCGTAGCCGAGGTCACTCAGCCACGCTTCGACGAAGATGCGGCGCGCCTCGTCATCACTTGCCAATGTTTCCAGATCGTAATCCAACTCGCCGAGACTATCCCAGGCCCACTCCGTGGCCACCTGCCAGGCGCGATCGAGCAGCCAGGCGCGTGCCAACTCGGCGGCGATTTCGCGCTCACTTGCGCCATCAAACACGGGCGTAAAGACGCGGAAACCCAGGCGCGAAGCGGCCCAGCCGAGGTGCGTCTCCAGAACCTGGCCAATATTCATCCGGCCAGGAACACCCAGCGGGCTCAAGATGATGTCAATGGGCCGCCCATTGGCCAGATACGGCATATCTTCCACGGGGACAACCTTGGAAATCACACCCTTGTTACCATGACGGCCGGCCATCTTGTCACCAACGGAAATCTTGCGACGTTGGGCGACGCTGACGCGCACCATTGTCTCCACGCCGGCGGGTAGATCACGATCGTGCTGGCGATCGAACACCTGCACATCGACGACCTTGCCCCGCGCGCCATGCGGCAGTCGCAAGCTGGAGTCCTTCACCTCGCGCGCTTTGTCACCAAAGATAGCGCGTAGGAGCTTCTCTTCCGGACTCAGTTCCTTTTCACCCTTGGGCGTAATCTTACCCACGAGTATGTCGTTCTCGTTCACATCAGCCCCAACACGGATAATGCCTCGCTCATCGAGGTCCTTCAGGGCATCTTCGCTGACATTGGGGATATCATAGGTGATTTCCTCAGGACCGAGCTTCGTGTCGCGTGCTTCCACTTCGTGCTTTTCGATGTGCACGGAGGTAAACAGATCCTGGCGCACAAGGTCTTCACTGACCAGGATAGCGTCTTCATAATTGCCACCTTCCCAACTGAGGAAGGCGACAAGCACATCCTGGCCCAAGGCCAGCTCACCACCGCTGGTGGATGAGCTGTCAGCCAGCACATCCCCCTTGGAGACACGCTGGCCCTTTTCAACCACGGGGCGCTGGTCGATGCAAGTGCTCTGGTTGGAGCGATTGTATTTACGCAAACGATAGGTGCGCAGCTCATCCTCGCCCTGAACGATGACTTTGTCACCGGTCACACTGATAACTTCTCCATCCGCATCGGCCTGGACGACCTGGCCGGAATTGCGGGCCGCCATCAGCTCCATGCCCGTGCCTACCAAAGGTACCTGGGGCTGCAGCAAAGGGACAGCCTGGCGCTGCATGTTTGAGCCCATGAGAGCGCGGTTCGCGTCATCGTGCTCCAGGAAGGGAATCAACGAAGCCGACACGCCAACGATCTGGCGCGGCGCGACGTCCATATAGTCAACACGCTGCACGGAGGTGAAGCGGAACTGTTGATTTCTTCGTGAAGAGACGCGCTGGTCTTCAAACTGGCCGCGATCATCCAACTTGGCGTTTGCCTGGGCGATGGTGTAATGGTCTTCTTCATCCGCGGACATATAGGTGATGTCGTTGGTGACGTAGGGAACGACACTCATTTCCTTGATCCCGGCCGCTTCTAGTTTCCGGGCCAGTTTCTCATCTATCGTTGCCCCCGCCTCAGCAATAATCTCGCCGGTCTCTTCATCAACCACGTTCTTGAAGAGATCGTGATTGATTACTTCATCTTCGCCGACAACGACTGTGTGCCGCACGCGCCGGTAAGGCGTTTCCACGAACCCATAGCGATTAACACGCCCATAGGTCGCCAAACGGCCGATCAGGCCGATGTTGGGACCCTCGGGCGTCTCAATGGGGCAAATGCGTCCATAGTGGCTGTGGTGGACGTCACGAACCTCAAATCCTGCTCGTTCACGGCGCAGACCGCCGGGACCGAGGGCGGAAAGGGTTCGTTTGTGCGTTAGTTCTGCCAGCGGGTTGGCCTGTTCCATGAACTGGCTGAGCTGCGAACTACCAAAGAATTCACGGATCGAGGCGACCACGGGACGAATATTCACCAGCGTAACCGGGGTGAGGTTGTCACTGTCACGAATCGACATACGCTCGCGCACGACGCGTTCCATACGGCGCAGGCCGACGCGCAGTTTCGCCTGCAGCAGTTCGCCAACCGTCTTGATACGCCGGTTCCCAAGATGATCGATGTCATCAGGCCCCTCGAGACCATTGTTGATCATAATCATATGGCGCACCAGCTGCACAATATCCTGCTGCGTAATTGTGCGATGCTCCAAAGGAACCACGCCGCTCAGCTCAAGCCGCTTGTTCAGCTTGTAACGGCCGACCGCCGCTAAATCATACCGGCGGTGATCAAACAGCTGCTCTTCAAGATATTGGCGTGCATTGTCCAGCGTCGGCGGATCGCCGGGGCGCATGCGCTTGTAGAATTCGATTAATGCCTGCTCGGGAAGCGGCTTGTCCGGATCCCAGGGTGGCTCCTGTTCAATGCTGCCCTGAATGTATTGATGCTCCGCATTGGTGTCCACATCTTCAAACAGCGCCAGAAGCTCTTCATCAGTCCCTTCGATCAGAAGCGGATTGCCAAGCCCATCATCGGCGGCGGCCATCGCTCTCAAGAAGAGCGTAATAGGCACGGTCCGCTTACGATTGAACTTGATCGTCAAGTAATCGGTTTTGCGTGTCTCGAACTCCATCCAGGCGCCGCGATCGGGGATAAGCTTGCCCATCGCCAACGGCCGTCCCGTGGTACGCTCCTCTTCAATCTCAAAGTAAGCGCCGGGAGAACGAATCAACTGGCTGACAACGACGCGCTCCGTTCCGTTAATAATAAAGGTGCCGGCAGGTGTCATGAGCGGAAAATCGCCCATGAAAATTTCCTGCACGATTGGCTGGTCCATGTCTGTGCTGTAAAGCATCGCTTTCACATAAAGCGGCGCTGCATAGCTCATGTCCCGATCCACACACTCTTCTACCGTATATTTTGGCTCACCGAACCAATATTCAAGGTCGAAACCTTCGACTTCCGGTCGCTTGGATGGGAAGTACAATTTGAGGTTGCCATTGAAACTCTCTATCGGTGAGATTTCATCGAAAAGCTCAGCAAGACTTTCCGTAATGAACGTGTCAAAAGAATCCAATTGGATATCAATAAGGGAAGGCAATTCTAATGGATTAACTGTACGAGCGTAAGACTTGATTGGTCTGTTCGACATTCGTTTACTTTCCTGCTCCCTGCCGGGCACGCGTCATTGAATTTCCCGGGCTGCAAATAAGAAGGTTCTCACAAAAAAAGGCGCAGCCGGGTTGGCGCACCCACAAAACTATGGCTTCATTCTTTAATACAACAGTGCTCTTCGCCTTGCTCAAAGGCATAATACGCGAACTTTTATTATACAACATCAGGAATCCCGTGTCAACTGGGAATAAATGGCCGCGATCTCTTCCCCCGCGCGCCGCCAGCTATAGCGGCGCTGCGCTCGGGCCCGCAGGGCGCGGCCGATCTCGCCCCGGCGCTGGGGATCATGCACGAGATCTTGAATGGCCTCTGCAAAAGCAGCCCCATCGCCCACGGGAGCATAGACGCCCCACTGCGCAAGGTACTCGCTGCTTACGGGCGTATCGAAGGCGACAACAGGCTGGGCCATGGCCATGTAGTTGAGAATCTTGCCACTGCCTTCCGTCGCCGAGAGTTTCGGCGCGACGGCAATGTCGCCCAGGGCAAGATAGCGGGGGGCAGCCCGGTATTCAATCTTGCCCGTGAAGGTCATTGTGTCGCCCACGCCTGCCTCGTCCGCTAGGCGCTGATAATGATCTACGTTTGGGTAGCCCATTACCAGGAAGTGCACCGCTTCATTCGCTTCCTTCAAGCGCTGCGCCGCCTCAATCAGGAATGGTGTGCCCTGATAGTCGGTCAGCAGCCCCAGATAGGCGACGATGGTGCGCTCGCCGGCAATGCCCAGCTGCCGGCGTAGCTCCTGCTTCTCTTCCGCGCTAAGGACGTGCGGGTTGAAGCGCTCCGTGTCGGCGCAGTCCGGCAGGGGATGAATACGTTCCGCGGCTACCAGGGACTCTTCGTGCAGCAGTCGGGCCGCCTGCTGCGAGCTGGTCAGGATGGCCTGCGGCAAACGGCCGTCAATAAAGCGCTCCAGACGCCTGGCCAAGGAGTGGGTGGCGCTGCCCGGCGTCAGGAAGCCATGATCAACCATCTCCGACGTCATACTGCCCTGAAAGTCAAAGACCATGGGTACGCCGAGGATACGGGCCAACACGCCGCCAATCAAGGCCCCCTCATGCATGTGCCCGTGAATGATGTCCGGTTTTGTTTGCAAACCCTCTTTTAGGGATTGGCCGGCCAGGTAGACGTCAAAGGCCAGCTTGTGTCGTGACGACCCTACCTCGTAATCTGTGTGCCAGGGCAAGCGCGGCGTACGGCGGATATCGAGGCCGGGCATGTCGCTTCCTTTATAATAGGTAACGATCCTGACCTTATGTCCGAGCTCCTGCAGCGCTCTTGTTTCTTCAAAGATGCGGATATGGCCCCCATAGTCGCTGAAGAAGGAGGTCGGGGCGATCATCAAGATGCGCAGCGGCCGTTCCGCCGTGTCGGACAGAGGAAGATTCATTCTGTGGCCGGGGCCGATAAGGTGCGGACGCTAGCGACCCTTGGCACGCGAAGCGAGACTGCCCAGGAAGTGTTCACTCATGGAGGGCAAATCATACTCTTCGTTCATCGCTTCGTCCCAATTATTGGCGCTGCGATCTTTGAGCCACTGTTGGCGGTCAAGGTTCAGTTCCGACAGATAAGCGGATAAAATCTCCTGTTCCCCTTCCACGAGAAAACGGCGGACGTCGGAGAGCTGCTCCAGCAGCGCATCGAGCCAGCGCGCAGTGGCCTGGCGATCATGCAGAAGCAGGTATGCCAATTCTTCACTGTCCACATCCAGCGGCTGTGTGCCCACGGCAAACGGCAGATCAGCGAAGCGCAGAATATCGCGCCAGCCAGCAGATTTGGAGACGGAGCGGAACAAGGCCGCGGCGCCGATTCCGGGCAGCGTTTCCGTGCCTAGGGCGAGTTGATCGTATTCAAACGGATCCACGAAATAGGGCTTGGCGCCGATCAATTGCCCAAACTTGACGGCCGTTTCCACTGCCTGCGGGTCCGCCTCGGCCGACGGGGTAACACAGAATACGCTGTTTCGAAAGAGTTCCGCGCTGGCGGAGTCGAGCGACGCGCGAGCATCAGAGAATGTCGCCGCGGAAAAGATTGGCCGGGCGCCAACATAATGCCCCGTATGCACGTGCTCCTTGGCCAGCTGAATACCGCGCCCCTTCAGGGCGGTCAGATCAATGATCAACGTATGTTCCTGCAGCCGATCGCCGATCAAGTCCAACGTGCTTTCCAATTCGACGGAAGGCATCGCCAGAACCACAATATCGGCCGTTTCACATGCCTTGATCAGGTCCTTTTCTACGCGGTCGACAGCTTGGCTGACGATCTCGGAACGCAGCAGTGCGGAATCACTGTCGTGGCCGACCAATATGAAGTCAAGCCGGCCCGCCTTGAGGGCCAGAGCTATTGAGGTCCCTGTTCGTCGCATACCGACGATGGCAATCGTGTTTGTTTTCATTCCAACTCTCCGTCTTCCTGTTTCAGGATGGGCTTCTTTCTATGTCCGGCACCCGCTCATGAATCCAGCCTCGCCCTCAGTTCTGATCATCAGCCCACTGCAGCAACAGCAGGCATTCATCCTGCCGGCCGCTGTTCGCCGGCAGGGCATCCTGGTGGCGCCGGATAAGGTCGACAACGCCCGGGCGCGAACCTGCCTCCTCGGCCAGCGCGGCACCCCAAGCAGCATGCTGCTCGCGAACGACAAACGCCCGTCTCCATCCCCTGTGGTCGCCCCGGCCCCAGGCCGCCGCGCGCTTCGGGGCGACCATCTCACCCAACACGGCCACGCTGCGATCCCAGGCAGATAGGCTTACACGGGTTTTCCCTACATCATGCAGCAAGGCGGCCGCAAGAAGGTCTTCCTCATTCCGCCCGTGCGCTCTGAGCATTTGCAAAACACGATATGCATGCTGCTGGTCAGAAGCGGACATCTGCTGGAACAATGCCAATTCTCTTGAGCTAAGTACATCGCCTAGTTCCCTAAGCTGCGGCGGCGAAAGCGGTTGTGCCCTCAGATTGTGCCAAAGCTGGCGCAGACGATAGACAAGTCCCATTTCATCAGGTAACCATCATCTGAAAGACATTGAATGCCGGCTGCCAGACAATTGTTCCCAAAATATCGATGCCCATATAGGGCAAGAAGAAAATGAGCCCCATGAGAATCAAGAAACCATATCGTTCGAGTGGCCGCAGTTTGACCGCCACGTCGAACGGCAGCAGTCCCATCAGGATGCGGTATCCATCGAGCGGCGGGATAGGAATAAGATTGAAGAAGGCGAGCACTAGATTGATCCACACAAACTGGGTGAGCAAGTAGTCGCCGTTGAGGGAGGCCGTCATCGTTGGCGCAGCCAAGCCGATCTGAAATGGAATTGAACCCAAACCGGCGAGGATAAGGTTGGTGAGCGGTCCAGCGGCGGCAACGATGGCAAAAGAAGTATGCGGATTGCCGCGCATGTTGTAGGGATTGACCAGCACCGGTTTGGCCCAACCGAACCCTGAGATAAGGAGCATAATCGTGCCTACGGGATCGAGGTGCACCAGCGGGTTCAACGAGATCCGCCCCATCTTGCGCGGCGTGGTGTCGCCAAGATAATCGGCGGTCAACGCGTGCGCCAATTCATGCAGCGTAAAAGCGATCAATAAAACGATCGTGCGGGCGATCAGAGTTGCCGCGTCAAGTCCTTGGAACAACATAGCGAGGAAGTATATCTTGCGCCCGTCAACCGGGCTAATGAACTCACCTTAGCCGGGCAGGAGATTTGTAGCCCGCGGATCAATCGAAAGGGTGACAGTTTCCCCGACAACGAGCGCGTTGTCGCTCATTTCAAACAGCAGGGTCTCACCCGCGGCTGCGAACCATACCTGGCTGTATTTTCCGCGAAATGAGACCTGCATCACCACGGCCTCTATTTGGCTCTGACCAACCGTCTGGCCCGCCTCCGTGATTGCCGCCGCCTCGGGTCTAATCAACAAAGTTACCCGCGATCCTGGCGCGGCGTTGGTCTCGACGACGGCTAGCTCGCCGATTGCGGTGCGCACCGTTTGCTTGTCTGCAACGACCGCGGGCAAGAGATTGCGAAACCCGAGAAAGCGCGCCGCAAACTGCGTTGCCGGCTGGTAGTAGACTGTTTGCGGCGTGTCCACCTGCTCAATCCGTCCCGCATTCATGAGGGCGACGCGATCGGCAACGGCAAATGCCTCTGTCTGGTCATGGGTCACGTAGATCGCCGTCACGCTAACATCCTTCAGGATGCGGCGCAGATCGAGCATCAGCCTTTCGCGCAGAGCACGGTCGAGCGCTCCCAGCGGCTCGTCAAGCATCAGGAGGCGCGGTTCAGGCGCCAGCGAACGGGCCAGGGCTACACGCTGCTGTTCCCCCCCGGACAGTTGGGCCACGTCACGCTCAGCAAAGCCCGGCAAAGCAACCAGCTGCAGCATCTCGCGGACGCGCCGTTCAATTTCCTCCTGCGACTGGCCCTGCATCTGCAAGCCAAAGGCGATGTTCTCGGCAACATTCTTGTGGGGAAACAAGGCGAAATCCTGAAACATCATGCCGAAGTCACGTTGATAGGGGGGCACGTGGACCATGTCTTGCCCATCAAACCAGACTTCGCCGGCATCAGGAAGCTCAAGCCCGGCAATGCTGCGCAGAAGGCTTGTCTTTCCGCAGCCGGAGGGGCCAAGCAGACAGACGATTGCATTCTGTTCCACGGAAAGCGAGACACTATCGACGGCGAACTGGCCGGCAGTGTAGGATTTACTGAGCGAATTGACTTCTAACAGAGCCATGAGGGGCGAACATCCACTGCAAACACATCTCCGAGGAAGCGGCGATCAGACGCGACGCTCAAGCTCGGCTATTTCACCGGAGATCAGGGTCATCAATTCGCTGAGCATCGGCACATCGAAGCGGAACTCAGCGCCGGCGATTGCGAACAGTTCGGGCAATGTTTTTGTTCCACCTTGGGCCAGCGAACGCCGGTACGCGGCAACGGACGCCTGCGGATCCTGCAGCGCCTTGCGCCACACCTGCAGCGCGCCCACTTGGGCGATACCGTACTCGATATAGTAGAAGGGCACGCTGAATATGTGCAGCTTGCGATGCCAGCCGGAAACACGTTCAGCCTCCAGCCCGGAATAGTCAATTCCGGGCAGGAAGCGATCCCACAAGTCGCCCCAGACCTCGTCGCAGTTTGCCGGATCTACTGCCTGATCGGGATGTGTGTACACCCAATGTTGAAAGGCGTCAACAACTGCCATGTAAGGCAGGAAGAGGACAATGCTTTCCAGGTGTTCAATTCTGGCACGCGCCGCCTCAGAGTCCGAGTAGAAACTGCCGAATTCAGATGTCAAATAAGGGGCGGAGAGCAGTTCCATGCTCATCGAGGCCACTTCCGCAAATTCCATGGGGGAATTAGTCTGCCAGACATAGGGTAGATCGGCCGTTTCAAAAACATGGAAGGCGTGCCCCGCTTCGTGGAGCATCGTCTGCACATCGTCGTGCGTTCCCGCGCCGTTCATGAAGATGAACGGCTGCCTGCGCAGCGGGAGCGTGCTGCAGTAGCCGCCAAGCGCCTTTCCGGAACGTGTATCCAGGTCCATGAGCTGCGCGTCCGCCATCGTCGCAAAGTGGCGGGCCAGGGCGGGGTCTACGGCATCGAAGATGGCCAGGCTGCCGCGGATGAGCTCTTCCTGGCCCTGGTAAGGCTTGAGTGAAGGCGCATTGTGAGGGTCGACCACCACATCCCACGGGCGCAGGGCGGGCAGTCCCAGTTTGCGGCGGCGCTTTTCATAGATCGCCTCCGCCAGAGGAACAACCACTTCCGCAATCGCCTCGTGAAAAGTAAAACAATCTTCGGGCCCATAATCGAAACGGTTCTTCTCCCGAAATGCGTAGGCGCGATAGTCGGGCAGGCCCGCGTTGCCGGCGAGCGCACGCCGCAGGGCGAGCATGTCAACATAGAGCTGGTTGAGTTCGTCACGATCGGCGAGCCACAGGTCCATCATCTGCCGCCAGGCGCGTTCGCGTATCTCGCGATCTCGTTTATTTAGCAGGGCCTCCAGCTGGCTGAGGTTTTTCTCTTCACCATCCCAGTCGGCCGTCATACCGCCCGTCAGCTTGTCATATTCGCTGCCCAATTTCGACAGCTCAGTAAGCAGCGGGATGTTTTCGTCACGAAAAAGGCCGGCCTCGTTGCGCATTTCGCGAATGGTCAGCGCCAGATCACCCAGGTCCAACTCCTCAGGCCCCATCGCCAGAAAACGTTCCTTCAATGCTTGGTCGGCAGCCATGGCCTGCGGCCTGACGCTGCCAATGAACTTCAGGAAAGCCTGCTCAGCCATCTCGTCAGCCGTATCCAGAGATTTCTCTATGTAGATCACGGCCCCTGCTTCCCAAAGGAGGGCGCTGAGCCGCGACCAGTCGGCAAGCCACTGCCGCAAGTTTTCGTTGGTCAAATGGCGGTTTTGCAGATCATGATAATAGGGCGCGTATGTTTCCCACTCCTGTGTTTGCAGGCCATCGATGGTCTTTGGGAAGTCCGTGAAGCTCATGCTGGTCTCCTTGTCGTTTTGCTCTCCAAGGTGAAAGCTCGACTATGCGCGGCTCCGAAAGTGCGCGCAAAATGGGTGTTCAAAAGGCAAAGCCCTTGCAGAATGTGCAAGGGCTGTTAGAAAACTTCGCAGAGGCGACGACGGGATTCGAACCCGTGAATGAGGGTTTTGCAGACCCTTGCCTTACCACTTGGCCACGTCGCCAGAACAATGACGGCAGGCTATAAAAGCCTGCCGTCTTGTACGTGAGCGGGCGACGGGATTCGAACCCGTGGCCTTCTCCTTGGCAAGGAGACGTTCTACCACTGAACCACGCCCGCAAATGATATGTCCAAATGAATGATTCAGACATTGATGCCAGGACCCAGACTTGAACTGGGGACACCTGCATTTTCAGTGCAGTGCTCTACCAACTGAGCTATCCCGGCGAAGTAAGAGACCAAGCTTTCTGTAAAGGTTCCGCGATTCTATCCAATGGTAATTATGGTGTCAAGTGAAGGGCGCCGCCCTTCACATACCCTTCAAAACCATTAAGCAAATCAAGACAACGCATGCGATTTCCTCTGTCGAGGAGCGCCGCCAGTCGCGCAGCACAGTTTCTCGCAGCGTCCAGATAGTACAGTCTTGTCCCGGGCCTGGCAATTGTTGTGCGCGTTTCTAGCGTGCCTAAAATGAGATACGGCTTCACATGTTTGCTGAATTGCGCTAGACTTGATGGCCCAGCAGTTTGCTGCAAATGTCTTCTGGGAGTGGTTGTGCCCTGGTGGGTGCCCTGGTCTTCAAAACCAGTGGCCGGTCGCGCGGAGCGAGCGGCGGTGGGTTCGACTCCCATCCACTCCCGCCTACAGCCCTTTCTTACCTCAAAAAGGATAGGCAAGCCGCCGCCAGTGCCGGGGCTCTATGGCGCCGCGGAAACGGCAAGCGCGTAGACGGCCGGCTCCAACGTTAACGGGGCGGCGGCGGCGACGATAAGTACGGGCCGCGCTTGCCCTTCGTGAAAGGTCGCCACAAATTCGGCCGTTCCCTGCTCATCCACGGGCACCTCTTTCAGAACAGGTCCGCCAACCGTGTATTCGATAAGCCGCAAGTGCCAAGTCTGCGGCAGAGTCGCCTCGGCCAGTGTGAACCCTTCGGCCGTCCATCCCTGGGCGCGGCCGTCATCGAAGAACCCTATCTCGGGGACGGCGATATTGTCCACAGCCAATCCACTATAGGTGAGGATGGGATCGGTGACCATTTCGAAACGCAGATCTACTTCCTGACCGGCAAAGGGCGTAAGGTCGATGATTTCATGCTGCCACGCCTGCGTGCGGCCGGTGTAGAAACGGGGCGCCAGGGCGGATTGGGAAGGATCGTCTAGGGGATCCAGGCCCTGCATATGCGGGGCTTGCAGCGGCAGCCAGGTTTGGCCGCCGTCGGTGGAAAGCGACACATAGGCGAAATCATAGCCATGTTCGATATCGGCATAGACATCATAGACGAGCGAAGCAGTCTCCACGCCGCGTAGGTCCAGCGTGCGCGTGAGCCGCGGATTGCTGTAGTTGGCCCGCTGGGCCAGCCAGAAGAGGCCGTCAGTGCTGCCCTGCCCGGCCAACAAGGGCACTTCTTGCGATCCGGAAAAGTGAATGCGGGCGCTTGCGGCCGGCAGCTGGTAATAGTCGGCCGCTTGTTGGCGCACATCGGCCGTTATTTGCGCCGGCAGATCATCTATAGGCAGGAGGGCGGCCGTCGTCAATCCCTGCACGTTGATTTGATAGCGCCCCTCCGCCTGCGGATCGTCGTGCAAGATGAGCGCGGCCAGCCAGTCCAGCCATAACGATTCGCCGCTAAACGGGAGATTGTTCTCTTCGGCCACGCGATCGAGGGCCACGAAGCCCGGCAGCGGGCTTACGGCAAACGCGCGGTATAGATCTTCTCCCAGGCGATCGTAGAGATAGCGGTTGAAGAGATACCCTTGTCCATAGTAGGAGCCCTTGGCGTTATCGGGCCAGCTGTTTAGCTGCTGATCAGGATTGCCCAAAAAGGCATTGGCCCGATCTGGGCCGCTGCTGACCTGGCCGGCAAGCTGGGCAGCGAGAACGGCCGATCCTTCTTTCTCCCAGTCCGTGTCAGCGTGGTCATAGTTGGATTCAATCAAATGCCGGAACTCGTGGGCCAGGACGCCCAGATAGTAGGCGCCGCCAAACTGGCGGTCATTCATCACGAACATCTCGCGTTCGTTGGACCAGGGGTTCAGGGCCGCGGGCTGTAAATCGGTGGCGCTGACAAACCCGGCCGTCCCACATCCGCTTTCCTGGCCCGCTTCAAGGCCGCAAATCGTCTGCGGCGAAGCGTGCAGGACGTGCAGCCGTGGATCGCCGTCAATGCCGGGCGAATTCTCCTCACCAAAAATGGCGGTTACCGAAGCGTGGATCTCGTCAAATGTGGTGATCGCGTCCGCCAAGAGTTCTTCATCGGGGATGGCGGCGGTGGGACTCCGCTCAAACCAGAAATAGGCATGCTCGCCAACACCCAGCAGCTCCGCCTCTATCTCACCGTAACGATTATTGACGACGTCGAGCACCTGAAATGTCTCGCGTGCGCCCGCAGAAAGCGGTTCCATGACAGCAGGAACGGGCGCGGCCAGGGCGCTGTCCAAGCCTAGATAGGCGGCGGCAAGACGCACGTCATCGCGCGGCGGGGGAACGGCCTGCGCCAGTTCTTCAGCGAGCGCCTGTTTTGGATCGATGGGCGCGGCTTGGGTGACCACGGCCGTTGGCGCCGGCTCAACCGGCTGCAGGGCAGGGCCGTGCGTTTCAGTTGCTTGCCCCGCCGGGGCATCCGGTGTGGTGACGGCGATAGGAGCGGTGGCTGAGGGCGTACTCTGCGGAGACGGGGAAGCTGTCACAACAGTCTCTGTGGGCGGGACCACGGTCTCAACGGCGGCCGCCTCTTTCTCTTGCACAGCGGGCGTCAAGTCAACGGCCGTACAGCCGCTCAACAAGAAAATGATGAAACCGATGGTGATGAATCTGGACAGCACGATACACCCGTGTTCAGAAATGGTGAAAGATTGGTAGGGAGAGTTTACACTCTGAGAGCGTAATGCAAAAGGGATTCTGGGGAGGCGCTTACCATTGGCAAGGGCTGCTTAGGAACGGTGGTTTATTGAGCGCCTCATCGCTAGAATAGCCGTCCGGCTCAGTGACGGCCCACCATGTTAGATCTTGATCAGCAAAACCAGTTAAGAGAACAATACCAGCTGGCGAACCCCGGCTGGCGGCCGGCGACGGAGGTTTATGCCTCCCTGGCCAGGCATTATCTGCAGCCTGATGCGCAGGTTCTCGACCTGGGCTGTGGGCGGGGAGGGCTGGTGGAGCAGTTGGATCACCCGGCGCCGCAAATCATGGGTCTTGATCCCGATTGGTTGTCGCTGCATGAGCACCGGCTGGAAGCCATCGACCGCGCCGCGGCATCCAGTGATCAGCTGCCCTTACGCTCGCAAAGCAGTGACCTGGTTTTGGCCAGCTGGCTCTTTGAACATTTGCCCCAGCCCGCCAAGACGCTGCAGCAGATATACCGGGTATTGAAGCCGGGCGGGGTGCTGCTGTTCATTACGCCCAACGGCCGCCATCCCGTCGCCCATCTGAACCGCTTACTCGGCCGTCTGTCCGGCGTGCAGGGCGCTATGGTGCGCGCGCTGTACGGGCGCGCAGCCGCGGATACATTCGCAACCTACTACCGCGCCAATACGGAGGAACAACTGCAGGCACTCTCCCTGCAAAGCGGGTTGGCGCCGCTCAAGCTGATGACGATCGCCGATCCAACCTATCTCGCCTTTTCGAGAGAGCTGTACCGGTTGGCCGCTCTCCTTGAGGAAAGCCTGCCGCAGGCGCGCAAGATCCATCTCGTGGGCGCCTTGCAGCGGCCGCGATAAGGAGCGTAGATGCCCGACCTTTCCTTCCCAAAACGCATCTATTACGGCTATCTTGGTTACCTCTACTGGTTTGCGCACATGACGGCGAGCAAACAGTTTCTCGGTGTGCACTTAAGCACGTTCATCAAATTGGCGGCCATTCTTCTCGTTTTCGCGGCCTGGCTGTACGGGCGGGGCGATGCGCCGCACATTCTCTCTCTGCTTCTCCTGGTCTGGCTGTTCACCTTCTACTGGCTCAGCGAACGGCGGGGCTATATTCGTTTTGTGCGCGGCGGCCCGCCCGCATTGCGTGAAGCGGCAGGGGAGAAGATCGTTCCCTACCGGCGCATTCCCTGCATTGCCAGCGGCGTCTTTAGCCTGCAGCAGTGGGAGAAAAGTGTCCTTCTGCGCCCCACCGACTACTGGCAGTCGCCTCGCGGCGATCACGCCCTCATGGTGGAACACGAACCTAAACGATACCTGTACCAGTTCTTCAGCGTGGCCAAGCTAATCGATCTCCAACAGGGTTGGCTGCTCTATGGAGCCCATCCCAGGCCCACGCTGCTGATCTCCTTCGTGTCCATTTGGGGGCCTGAATTCTCAGAAGTTCAATACAGTATCTTCGGGGCGGAAAGAAAGCCGGTAGAGCCCGGCACACGGTCGATCTACATTTCATTTGTCGACCAAAAAACGGAGCAGATCATTTGCCGAAATATCCTTGGCGACGTCGAACGCTGCCGGTCGCGGCAAATTGACAAATCATGAGCGGCTTCCTATACTCAAAACTCTCCCCTGTCGGCGCTATTCAGCCGTACAGTGGGGGCGAGAAAACGGGATCGTATTGACGAGGCGAGGAGCAAACTTGTGCAGACTGTGCCGCTACGCTTGACAGTCATTCAGGGACCCAACCTGGGCCAAGAATACGCCCTGCAAGGGGACAATTCTATTGGGCGCAGCACGCGCAATGACATCAGCCTGCCCTATCCGGAGGTTTCGCGCAGGCATGCGCGCCTGTGGCAGGTCGAGGGCTCAGCGTTTATCGAAGATCTGGGCAGCACAAACGGCACTTTCGTTAATGACGTCCGTCTGCGCGCGCCGCAGGAGATCTATGATGGAGATGAAATCCAGCTGGGCGATTCGCTGCGGCTGTTGTTCCTGAGCGCGGAAGGCGTCACGCGTCCTCTCGCCATCGTGGGGCAAGAAGCGGGGCCTTCGGCCGTTGAAGAAAGCCAAACACCCTCGGCTGACAGCGTCTATGCCGAATCAGAAATCCCGACGCCAACGCCGCCGCTGTTTACGAACTTGGACGCCGCGGAAGGTGCGCCGAAAACGGACGACCAGGATCGTCGCTATATTCTATGGTGCGGCTGCCTGCCCCTTGTCCTGCTCTCCGCCTGTATGTCAACGATTTTGTTCCTGGACGCTTATCAGGGTGGCCGTTTCCTCTACTGCGGCGGACTGCGCCCCTTGTTCCAGCTGCTGCTGGGTTCGTTTGGCTTTAGCCCACTTTGCCCCTAGCTCGCTCCGCATGAAAGACAGCGTCGATCAAAAACCGCTTCTGCGCCCACTTGACTTCCAGCCAGTCTTTTATCAAGGGCAGCGGATGTGGTTCCTGCGCGATCCCCTGCAGCTGTCGGACAGCCAGCTTTTTCTTCCCGATGGGCTGGCGCCGCTGCTGACGCTTCTGGACGGACAGCGCACGGCAGCCGAGGTACACGCCGCATTCTGCCGCCTGGTGGGCGCCGCTTTAGATCCTGAGATTACGCGCGAGGCGATTAGGCAGCTGGATGAGGCGCTGCTGCTGCAGAACCGGAACATGGAGGAGGCGATGCGCGCGCGCGTGGAAGCGTTCCGTGCGCAGCCGTTCCGCCCGCCGGCCTTGGCCGGAAACAGCTACCCGGCTGAGGCCGGGGCACTCAGGGAACTACTTGAGAGCTATGGCGATACGAAGCGGGTGGCGCCCTGGCACGGCCGGGGCGTCGTCTCGCCCCATATTGATTACGGTCGCGGTGGGCGAGTCTATGCCCAGGTGTGGCAGGCCGCAAAGGCCGCGATCCTGGAAGCGGACCTCGTGCTGATCCTGGGTACCGATCATTATGGTGGTCCGGGCACCGTTACCTTGACTAAACAGCCGTATGCCACGCCCTTTGGCCTCCTGCCGGCAGATGAAGCGCTGATCGACAAACTTGCGGCAGCGGTGGGCGCGGAGGCAGCTTATGCGGAAGAACTGCACCACCGCCAGGAGCATTCCGTGGAACTGTCGGCCGTCTGGCTGCATCATATTTTTGACCAGGCAGGCCGAGCGCCCTGCCCGATGGTGCCCATCCTCGTCGGCTCCTTCCACCATTTCCTGGCCAATGGACAGAGCACCGGAATCGGATGAGCGGCTGACGCGCTTCGTGGACACGCTGGCCCGGGAAACGCGCAGCCGCCGCGTGCTGACCGTGGCCTCCGTCGATCTGGCGCACGTGGGGCCGAGTTTTGGCGACGATTTCGCCATGGATGCGGCGCGCTGCGCGGCGCTGGCGGAGGCGGATGAGAAGCTGATGGCCGCGGCTATGCAAGGGGACGCCGCATCCTGGTATGCACAAATCGCGGCCGTCGAAGACCGCAACCGCATCTGCGGTTTCGCGCCCACCTATTTGATGCTGCGCTATCTCGGCCGGAGCAGTGGGTTGCAGGTCAGCTATGACCAGTGCCCGGCTGACAATGAAGAGGCTTCGCTCGTCTCGATCTGCGGGCTCCTTATCGAGTAGCCCGCCGCGGCCCGCGGCGACAAGGTTTCAGGGACCGGTAGTCGTTTCTTTTTTCGGGAAACGACTATCGGGGTTTTCTTTGATTGGGTCGCTAGGGCGGCGCGTGTGCGCAGAATTGGTGCGTCGGGCTTGTCGCTGTGCCCAGAAAAAGAGGATGAGGCTGAGCAGGCGCCCAGCCTCATTGGTCAGGGAAGAGAGAAGAGAAGAAAAAGTAGCGAGGAGGATCAGACGGTTTTTTTGATCACTCTGCCCTGTTCTGACATAAGGGAGTATATCTCACTCACGTTAACAGCCTTTTAACAACATGTTACCATTTTGCTAAGGTTTCCGGGTTTTCTCGCTCTCTCTTTCTTACTCGGGCCAACACGGCTTATTCTTCTTCGTACTTCTTCAGCAGACCGACGCGATCGTTGAAGGCGTCAATCAAAGCATCCATCTCGTCAACATGACCGTGGATGCCGGTCCAGTAGTCCGGATCGTACCACTGCGCCTGGATCTCTTCAAAAGAGCGGCCCTGCTGCTCAACCCAGGTATAGTATTTCAGGTTGTGAACGCGCTTGCGGTCGTAGTAGCTCAGCTCTTGGACGTAATCGATGGTTGTGCCGTGCAGATAGCGTGCCATGTCGGCCGCGGCATTTACTTCGGTATACGCCCCTTCTTCCTCACGCAGCTCCTGCACACGGCTCTCGTACATCTCCATGGAGTCTGTGGCCACGGTGAGGATGATGTCCTCGGGCCCCATTTCATAGTACTTGGCCATCTTAATACAGGAGAGCATATTGGCGATGCTGGAAATGCCGAGCAGCGGCAGCTGTTCAATAAACTCCGCCGGGACACCCTGACTCTGCAGATAATCCTGGCCAACGCCTTCATTGAACAAGCGCACCAGAGCCATGGACGCGGCATCATCAATGGCCATGACCATGTCGGTGTTCTTCACATTGTGGATCCAGGGCACATGCTTGTCGCCAATCCCTTCGATGCGGTGCGCGCCGAAGCCGTTTTCAAGGAGCGTCGGGCACTGCAGCGCTTCGCTGGCAGCGATCTTGCTGGTCGGGAACTGTTCTTTCATGTAATCGCCGCAGGCGATGGTGCCGGCCGAACCGGTGGTCAGGGCGGTGCCGCGATATGTGTCGTCCGGACCCATGACTTGGTTGAGGACTTCCATCATCGCCGGGCCGGTGATCTCGTAATGCCAGAGGTAATTGCCGAACTCTTCAAACTGGTTGAAGATGATCAGGTCTTCGCCGGAAGCTCTTAGCTCCCAGCATTTGTCGAAGATCTCTTTGACGTTGCTTTCGGAGCCGGGCGTCTTGATCGTCTCGCCGGCGACCGAAGCGAGCCAAGCGAAGCGTTCCTGGCTCATTCCCTCAGGGAGAATGGCGATGGACTCGCAGGCCAGCAGGTTGGAGTCGTAGGCGCCCCCGCGGCAGTAGTTGCCCGTGGAAGGCCAGACAGCTTTCTGCGTCGTGGGATCAAATTGTCCGGTCACGAGACGGGGCACCAGACAGCCGAAAGCCGCGCCAACTTTGTGGGCCCCGGTGGGGAACCATTTGCCGACAATGGTGATGATGCGCGCGTCGACGCCGGTCAGTTCCGGAGGAAACTCCAGGAAATTGACGCCGCCATAGGTGCCACCAGTGGGGACGGGTTCGTTGTGCCAGTTGATGCGAAAGAGATTCAAGGGGTTGAGATCCCACAAACCGACACCGGCCAGCTTGCGTTTGATGGCATCCGGGATTAAGTCCGGATTTTTCTGCTGCTTGAACGTGGGAATGATGATCTCGCGCTCGCGGGCGCGCTCTATGGCGCGTTCGAGCACTTCTTCACTGTGTATGGTCAAGTCAATCATGATTGGTCCTTATTTCTACTTAAGTGTCTGCATGACACGTTTTACATCTTCTAGTTGGGGATCGACCGTGTGGGCAACCGTGCCTACCTGGGCCACGGCCGTCATGGCGCTGGCGATGTCTTTCAACCCATTGCCGGTATTGAGAACGACGACGCGATCATCGGCGCCAACGATGCCCTCACTGACAGCTTTCAGCAGGCCCGCGTAGGCGGTCGCTCCGGCGGGTTCGCCGAAAACGCCGGAAAGACGGGCCATCGCCGGAATCGCATCCAGGATTTCGCTGTCACTGACGCTGACATAAGCGCCGTCCGTCTCCGTCACCGCCGCCATGGCTTTCAGGCGATCGCGCGGCAGCCCGGCACTAATGCTGTCGGCGACCGTGTGCGCGTCAATAGGCGCTTTGGTGAGGACATCTTCCTCGTTGACCCAGGCTTCGTAGAGGTAGCCGCTGCCGTCGGCCTGAACGCCAATCAGCCGCGGCATGCGCTCGATCCAGCCCATGGCCAACAGATCTTTGAGCCCCTTGTGCAGCCCGCCAATGATGCAGCCGTCGCCAACGCTGACGAAGATCGCATCGGGGGCCTGCCAATTGAGCTGCTCGCAGATTTCAAAACTTGCTGTCTTCTTGCCTTCGGACATATAGGGGTTGTAGCCGGTGTTGCGGTTGTACCAGCCGTATTCATCAGCGGCCTGCAAGCACAGCTCAAAGGCATCGTCATATGAGCCGCGCACGAGCAAGACGGTCGAACCGAAGACGAGCAGTTGGGCCACTTTGGCCTGCGGAGCGCTTTCGGGCACAAAAATGACGTTCCCTTGACCGACGCTGGCACATAGGCCGCTCAGGGCCGCGGCCGCGTTGCCGGTGCTGGCCGTCGTCACCACAGCCGCGTTCTGCTCCCGCGCTTTGACGACAGCAATGGCGCTGGCGCGGTCTTTGAAGGAGGCGGTCGGGTTACGGCCGTCATCTTTGACCCACACCTGCCGCAGCCCTAAGCGATCGGCGATACGCGGCGCATCGTAGAGCGGGGTCCAGCCCACAGCCAAGGGCGGGACAGCGGCATCGGCGGCCACGGGCAGCAGGGGTTTGTAGCGCCAGATCGTCATATCGGAACTGGCGGCCAGCTGCTCGCGGCTGAAGCGCTGTTTAATCAAGTCGTAATCATACTGAACGTCGAGAATCCCTTCGTTGCCAAACTCGGGGTCGACATACATGACCTCATCGGGCGCAAAGAGGCGGCCGCTGATGAGGCTCTTTAATCCTGTCACATGATCCATTTTCTTTCTTCCAATTGGCCCAGCATATTAGGCGCGGAAATGGGTGCCTGTCTCGCCAGCCAGCGCCCGTTCCAGGTTCTGGGGATTGGTGATGATGGCCCATTTGCCACCGCCTTCCAAGAAATTGACGACCGCCTGGATTTTCGGAGCCATGCTGCCGGCGGCGAAATGGGTCCCTTCTTGCAGGTACTGTTTGGCCTCGGCCAGGCTCATCTCATCCACCCACTCTTCCTGCGGCGTGCCGAAATTGAGGGCCACTTTTTCAACGGCCGTGCTGACGATGAAAAGCTCCGCGCCAATACGATTGGCGAGGAGAGCGGAGGCGAAATCCTTGTCGATAACGGCAGGGACACCGTAGAGCAGCCCGTTTTCATCGGCGACGACGGGAATGCCGCCGCCGCCGGCGGTGATGACAACCGTGCCGGCATCGATCAGCGTCTTCACGGCATTTTCTTCCACGATGCGCATGGGCAGCGGCGAAGCGACGACGCGCCGCCAGCCTCTGCCGGCGTCTTCGCGGCAGTCCCAGCCGTCCACCTCGATGCGAATCTGTGCTTGATCTTCCTCCATGAAGGTGCCAATCGGCTTGCTGGGGTTGGCGAATGCGGGATCAGCGGCGCTGACCTCGACCTGGGTGACGACGGTAGCGACGTCACGATCAATGCCCCTTTCCTTGAAGTCGTTCTGCAGATTCTGCTGCAGAGCGTAGCCGATGGCGCCCTGCGTATCTGCGCCACAAACATCGAGCGGCACTTCATGCAGTTCATGCGCGGCCAGCTCCGAGCGGCGGAGAATGAAGCCTACCTGCGGGCCGTTGCCATGGGAAATGGCTACATCCCAGCCATCCTCAACCATGCCGGCAATATGCTCGGTTGTTTCCGCGGCGGCGATGTACTGATCTTTAACCGTTTTGTGTTCTTTGTCTTTGATCAAGGAATTGCCACCAATGGCAATCACAGCGATTTTCTTGTCCATATTTGAGACCTCCGGGAGATGCCTGGGCACCTCTAACAGCGGCCGGCTTGAAGCCGGCCGCTGATCATGCTTATTACATTGTGAGGGCCATCACCGCTTTTTGCGCGTGCAGACGGTTCTCAGCTTCATCAAAGACGACGGAATGCGGGCCATCAATAACTGAATTGGCCACCTCGATCTCGCGATCGGCGGGCAGCGGGTGCATGTAGATCACATCATTCTTACCGAGCGCCATTTTGGCGTCATCGGCGATCCAATCCTGGTATTGATCCTGGATGCGTTTTCCTTCGACAGGATCGGACGTGGTCATCAGCGGACCCCAGGACTTGGCATAGATGACGTCCGCATCTTTGCAGGCCTCGTCCATATCGTGCACAACGTCGAAACCGGTGCCATATTTACGGGCCATCGCCTGCGCCTCATCCATGATGTCGGGCATGAGATTGAATTCCGGCGGGTGCGCTAAGACCACATCCATGCCGAAACGCGGCATCTGCAGGATCAGGGATTGGGGCACGGACATCGGCTTCAGATAGGAAGATGCGTAGGCCCAGGAGACCACCATCTTCTTGCCGCGCAGATTACGACCCTTCTTTTCTTGGATGGTCATCAAATCAGCCAGGCATTGGTGCGGATGGTAATACTCGCACTGCATATTCAATACGGGCACGCGCGAAGCGTCAGCCACGAGGTTCAAGTAGCGGTTGCCAATGCCCCAATCGACGTGGCGGATGGCGATGCCATCGAAGTAACGGCCGAAAATCTCGCCCATTTCCGTTTCCGTATCGCCATGCGAAATCTGCGTCGTGCGGCTTTCGATAAACGCGGCATGTCCACCCAACTGGGCCATTCCCGCTTCAAAGGAGCCGCGCGTGCGCGTGCTGGAAAAGAAGAAGAGCATGGCCAGAACCTTATCGCGCAAAAGGGCGTGTGGCTGACCCAAGCCCCGCTTCATCTTCAGATCCCAGGCGAGATCCAATACTGTTTCCACTTCCTCTTTACTAAAATCAAGATCGCTGATCAGATCGCGACCCTTTAGTCCTGTTTGCATCGAGTCCTCCTCGTTATTCAGGCCTTCTTACAGCAGACAATTCAAACTTTATTCCATCTTGCCCATGACCAGGGCCAGCAGCGCCATGCGCATGACCACGCCATAGAAAGCTTCCTGCCAGTAGCGCGACCAACGCGTGATATCGACATCGGCCGGGATCTCATCCATGCGCGGCAGGGAGTGCAGCAAGATCGCGTCCGACTTGGCCTTCTGGGAAAGCAGCTCGCGCGTGATCTTGTAATTGCTGGGCGTCATGCCGACATCCCCATCCCGTTCGTCGCGCGATTTGGTGTAATCAGGCTGCACGACGGGCTCAACGAGGATGACGTCGGCGTCGGCAATCGCCTCTTCGACATGGTCTGCTTCCTTGAAGTCAAGGTCATACTTGGCGATGTCGGCTTTGAATTCCTCAGTCAGGGACATCTCCGGCGGGGAGACAAAAGTAATCGGGCAGTCGAACTGGGACAGGCCATACGCGAGGGAGTGCATTGTGCGCATACGCATATCGCCAACGGCCAGCCAGCGCAGGCCGTCGATGCGGCCCTTTTCGCGCATAACGGTATAGAGATCGGTCAAGATCTGTGTGGGATGCTCGCCCCACCCGTCACCTCCATTGATGATGGGAACGGATGCCCATTTAGCGGCCTCGTGCGGTGCTCCCTGCTGGAAATGGCGCATGACGATCACATCGCCATAGAACTCCAACATCTTGACCGTGTCCTTAATGGACTCCTGGTAGAAATCGCCGGCGCGCGTCATCTTCGCATCGGAAAAGCCGGTTACCTGGCCACCCAGGCGAATCATGCCCGCCTCATGGGCCAACCGCGTGCGCGTCGAGGGCTGGTAAAAGGCTGTCACCAACGTTTTTTCCTTAAGAATATCGCTGTTGCGGCGATTGCGCGCAATGGGCTCCAGCTTTTCTGCGGCTTCGAAGACGCGGAAGAACTCGTTCCGTTCAAAGTCCTTTAATGATAGGATATCTCGTCCAGCAAAACTTCTCATGATTCTCTCCTTTGAAAAGAATTCGGGCGGTCGCTGAAACCGCCATAGATTGTATTTCTTATCCGTCAGTCGACGGGTTTCACCACTAAGTCGTGCGGCGAATCATGCGGAAGCGCACGTAGTCGTCGCGAAATACGGAACGCGCCCACAAAATGGGCTCGTTATCGTCGTTGTAGCCCGTCTCCTCCAAGGAAAGGAGGGCGGTGTTTTGCGGAATATCGAGCAGCCGGGCCAGATCGACATCGACGAGAACGGGGACGATCTCAGAAAGATAGTAGTTGAGATGCTGCCGGCAGCAGCTTTGCAGCAGATCATAGACGGGCGCGATGAGCTGCTCTTCACTTATCTCTGCGGAAATGAAACGGCTTGGTATCTGGTTCTCCGTGAAGATGACGGGTTCCGAATCCTCTGAAAACAGTTTTTGCAAGACAGTCACCTTTTCGCCGGGAGCAAGAGCCAAGGAAAGGCGGACGGCGTCGGAGGGCTCGGCCTGGCGCACCTCGAGCAGCTGCACCGTTGGTTCATAGCCGTGGGCCCGCAGCACCTCTTCATAGGACCAGATCTCATCGAGGCGGGACTTGATTTGCAGGCCGGGTCTGTTGACAAAGGTACCGGCCCCTTGCTTGCGAAACACGGTACCCTCGCTCTCCAGGCGGCTGAGGGCGTCACGAATCGTGGTGCGGCTGACGCCAAGCTCATTGGCCAGATCGGACTCTGACGGAATACGGCCGTCCGTGAATTGATCGTCAATTATCAGCTCTTTTATGTGGGCTTTCGCCTGTTCAGTGAGGGATGGACTGCGTTTCAACATGCCATATAGCGAGAAAGGTAAGGTGGTCCAGTCGTAAGGTCGTAGGGTTGTATGACGAATATTAGCAGAAAATGGGGGCGTGTCAAGAGATTGATGGGGGCAGCGTCCCCGGCCCACCGTCCGGCAGCCAGGCACCGCGGAGATAGGTTCTATTCAACTAGGAGAGTGGGGAAAGGCAGTGATTTTACTCGGCGGCGAGCACGAGATCTTCCTGGTGTGTGGAGAGTTCGCTGCGCAGCTCGGGGATTTGTTCAGCCAGCGTACCAAGCACCCCGTTGATGAAGCGCGGCGCGCTGTCCGACCCATAGGTCTTGGCCAACTCAACCGCTTCGTTGATGGCTACTTTGACGGGGGTCTCTTCAGAAGCGATAAACTCGAATATGGCGATACGCAGGATATTGCGATCGATGACGGCCATCTGATCGAGAGGCCACTCAGGGGCATAGCGGGCGATAAGGATGTCCATGCCATCCAAGTTTTTCAGGACGCCCTGCACGAGCTGGGAGGCGAACTCGGCGCCGGTAGTGTCCATATCATTGGCATCCAGCCGCCGCTGCAGAATCTCCCCCGGAAGGTGTCGGGCGATATCGTATTCGTAAAGAACTTCCAGGGTGACACGACGAGCACGGCGCCTTGTCTTCATGTTTTGAGTCTCGCGCTCAAGCTACTTCTCCCGGCTGGTAGGCAACGTCTTCAACATGGACATTGACCGCCTCAACAGGAACACCGACCAAGGTATCAATCGCTTCGGTAACGGCCGCCTGGATTTCTCGGCTTGCGTCCAGGACATTTACCTGCGGCTCCATTATAACGTAAATATTGAATCTGACGCGACTATCCACAACATCGAGCACAATGCCGTCCTGGCGCGTCGCCCTTTGGAAGACGCGGGCGATGTGCGCGGGGATGGGCGCCATGCGCATCACGCCGTTCACGCGGAGCGTGGCGAAACGAACAATCGTCACCAACACTTCCGGCGCGACTTCAATGCGACCCATGCTTTCTCTTTCTTCGTCCATCTCTGCTCCGACTACGTGGCGATGCCACCATCAACGGAAATAACCTGGCCTGTAATGTAGGAAGCGCGATCTGAAGCCAAGAAAGCGACCACGTCCGCTATCTCCTGCGCTTCTCCCCAGCGACCCAAGGGGATGTAGGCCAGCGACTGCTGCACCAGCTCCTCCGGCAAGCCGGCCGTCAGGTCTGTGAGCACAAAGCCAGGCGCCACGGCGTTGACCGTGATACTACGCGAACCCAGCTCCTTAGCCAAGGATTTGGTGAAGCCGATTATACCAGCTTTTGAGGCGGCGTAGTTAGATTGCCCGGCCTGGCCGACAACGCCGGAAACAGAGGAGATATTGATGATCCGCCCGCCTTGTTTGCGGCGAAGCATCGGCCGCGCCGCCGCTTTGCTGCAGTTGAAGACACTCTTGAGATTCGTATCGATCACGTGGTCCCACTGCGCCTCCTTCATCATCAAGAGCAGCGTATCCTGGGTCGTTCCCGCATTGTTGACCAAAATATCAATCTGACCATAGGCGTCGAGCGTGGCCTTGACCAGTTCCTGGGCAGCGGCGAAATCAGCGACATCTGCCTGAACGGCGAGTGCGTTACCGCCCTGCTCAACAATTGCGGCGACGACTTCTTCGGCCGCGGCGGGGCTGCTGTGATAGTTGACGACGACCTTCGCGCCGCGTGCGGCCAACTCCTCGGCGATCGCCCGCCCAATTCCGCGAGACGCGCCGGTGACAAGGGCAACTTTTTCTGACAACACGGTTTCCTCCATCAAATATGTGGCACAAACGGCCACGTTGGGCGCGGCAGCACTGCGCGAAAGAAGCGCATCAGCTACGGCTGCTGGGGTCCAGCATCAAAGGCGACACGCTGTGTTCGCCGGTCGATGCGCTTCAGCAGTCCCGACAGCACATTGTTGGGCCCCACTTCAACAAACGTTTGCACGCCGTCAGCGAGCAAGTAGCGCATGGAAGGGGTCCAGGCGACAGGCGAAGTGAGCTGCGCCTTCAATTCAGCGCGAATCGCTGCGACGGTATGAAGCGGCTCGGCGGAGACATTGCCGATGACGGGCACAAGCGGCGCGCGCAGCGGCGCGGCATCCACCGCCGCGGCAAAGGTAGGGGCAACGCTTTCCATCAACGGCGAATGGGCGGCGATGGAGATGGGCAAACGAACAACTTTGCGGGCGCCCGCTTCGCGCAGCAGATCAACGGCGCGCAGCAGCGCCGCTTCAGAACCGGAGATGACGATCTGCCCGGGGCAGTTATCGTTGGCCACGCGGACAACGCCGCCCGTTTCATCTTCGGCAATTGAGCAGAGTTCGGCGATGCGCTCAACCGGGAGCGCGAGCACGGCGGCCATGGCCCCTGGAGATTGGTCGCCGGCCTGTTTCATCAACTCGCCGCGCCTGCTGACGAGCGCGAGGCCATCGGCAAAGGTCAAACTTCCGGCGGCAACTAGGGCGGCAAACTCGCCAAGACTATGCCCGGCGAAGAACTGCGCGTCTTGCTCTTTTTCTTCATTCAAGGCCCGCCAGTTGGCCAGGCTGGCTACGAAGAGAGCGGGCTGCTGGTAGACCGTGTCGGTCAATTTTTCTTCCGGACCGGAAAAAGCGAGGTCTGAGAGGGAAGAACCAAAGAGGGCGTCCGCTTCCTCAAAAAGCGCTCTGGCAGCGGGGCTGCTTGTATAGACGGTGCGGGCCATGCCCACATATTGGGACCCCTGTCCGGGGAAGAGATAAGCTGTCGTCAACGGCGCCTTCTTACTGATAAACAAAAAAAGGGCCGTTGATTACGGCCCCAATTTTTTGTTAATCTTCATCGATGTAACCGGGGAGTATTTTGCGCCCCTTGTATGTGCCGCAGTTGGGGCACATGCGATGCGGCCTTCGTAATTCGCCGCACTCCGGACAACCCACCAGGTGGATGGCGCTCAGCGCTTGATGCGCGCGCCGGCGGCCACGACGGGCCTTGGATATTCTACGTTTCGGGACTGCACCCATTTTGTTTTCCTCTTCGGTCTCTCAAGTACCCGCAGCGCTTCGTTCCGCTGGTGAGCTTCTCCTGCCCGGGCATTGGTTTCAACTAGCGAATGATACAAGAAATTAGCGGCAATGAAGCCGCAATTCGCTATTATAGCCAGCCACTTTGTCGTGTCAAGCGGGTATTAACTTGTTCTGATTAAAGCGGCGCTGACGGCCCGCTTCGCGGCTCATGGTTCGACGGCCAGACGTGCGCTAATGAAGGCATGTACGGCGTGCCAGGGTACGTCCTTGTCAAGCAGGGAGCGCCGGTATCTTGCGCTGACTTCCAACAACTCTTCGTCGCTCAGCCCACCATCCTGCAGGCGAGCTAGATAAGTACGACGGCCGGAATCGGCCGGCGCAAGAGAGAGCCAACGCTCGAGCTGGGCAGCATCAATGCGGCGCGGACTTGCTTGTGTTTCGAGCGTGATCTCTATGCCGGCAAAGCCCCCCTCTTCCAGTCCGGCGGCCAGATCAGCTTCATCCCAATTGACGAGTCTATCCTGAGTGTCCGTGTAGATCGTCTCTTCCAGCTCAGCGACCTTTGCGCGCAGACCTTGCTGGCCCGCCCAATCAACGAGATCATAGAGACGCTGGGTGTAGCGGGGCACGCTCTGCGCGAGAGTCAGCCGCCCCTCAGGCAGCAGGCGTGCGGCAAATGAAGAAGCGAGACCGGGCAGCTCGGCCACACGATCCGTGAGGAGGTTACGGCCGATAATGCGGTCAAAACGGAGATCGCTCTCCCCGCGCAAGGCCAATAGATAGTCAAGTTCGGCCGGCTCACCAATGAGAATCACCGGGCGTTCTACCTCCGGCAGGCGCTCAGCCATCTGGCGCAAAGCCGCGCCGCTCGTCTGTTGGTCCGTCAGGGCCCACACCCCACCCTCCGGCGTGCAGCGTATCGCCTCCCAGGTCAAGAGGCCGCTGCCCGCGTTGGTATCAAGGACGAGATGGTGCCGCTGAATGCGCGCCAATGCGAACAACTGCCGGCGAATGTGCTGCATCTGGCGGCCCGTGTCGGCGATGGCGCGCTGCAGCCACGCGTCCTGCGCCTTGTTCACGGGGCTGGTCGTCAGGATCTCCAACGGCGCGTCCAGGCGGCCATCGACCATGGCCGCCAGCTGAGCTTCCCGCCGGCGGTCAACCTCCTCACGAATCTGCCGCTCATAACCGAGTTCTCCCGGTTGGTAGAAAACCTTGCCCTGCAGGGAATCGGGCAGGTATTGTTGGGCCACCCAATGATCGCGGTAGGCGTGCGGGTAAAGATAGCCCTGGCCATGGCCGAATCCTTCCGAATCGCGGCTGGCATCACGCAAATGATTGGGCACATCCGTTTCTTGCTCCGACTCTACGGCACCCAGGGCATCAAAGAAGGCGAAGGCGGAATTGGACTTGGGCGCCGTGGCCAGGTAGATGGCGGCCTGCGCCAGCGGAAAGCGTCCCTCGGGCATGCCCACGCGCTCGAACGCCTGCCAACAGCTGGTGACCACGCCCATCGCCTGCGGATCGGCCATACCCACGTCTTCGCCGGCAAAAATCGTCATACGCCGGAAAATGAAGCGCGGATCCTCCCCAGCGTAAACCATGCGCGCCATCCAATAGAGGGCGGCATCGGTATCTGAGCCGCGCAAACTCTTGATGAAGGCGGAAATGGTATCGTAGTGCACATCTCCTTCTTTATCATAGAGCACGGCGCGCCGCTGAATGGATTCCTCGGCGACGGCGAGATCGATCTTGATCACCCCATTTTCGTCCGCCGGCGTTGTCTCCACGGCCAGTTCCAGGGCGTTGAGCACGCCGCGCGCATCCCCATTGGCAACATCGACGAGATGGTCCAACGCTTGCGCAGACATCTCGACGTGCAGATCACCATAGCCGCGATCGGGATCGCTCAGCGCTTGCTGAGCTATCTGTCTCAAATCGGCAATCGTCAAGAGCTGCAGCTGAAATATACGGCTGCGACTGACGAGCGCCTTATTCACCTCAAAATAGGGGTTCTCGGTTGTGGCACCGATGAGGATAATGGTGCCGTTTTCAACATGGGGCAGGAGGGCGTCCTGCTGCGCTTTGTTCCAGCGATGCACCTCATCGACAAAGAGCGTGGTGCGCTGGCCATACAACTGCCTGCGTTCCTGGGCAACGGCGATCGCCTCGCGAATTTGCTTCACACCGGAGAGCACAGCGTTGATGGTGATGAAATGGCTCTCCGTGGTGTTGGCGATGACCCGGGCGAGCGTCGTCTTGCCCGTGCCCGGGGGGCCGTAGAAAATGAGCGAGGAGAGCTGATCAGCCTGGATGGCACGACGCAAGAGGCGGCCGGGACCGACGATATGCTCCTGGCCGGCAAATTCTTCGAGGGAGCGCGGCCGCATGCGGTTGGCCAGAGGAGATTCACGCTCCAGTTGGGCCTGACGGCCGTGTTCAAAAAGATCCATAGGGCTGTTAGAAAGGAAGCGGCGTCTAGAGCTGGAAACCACCCCTGTAGGGGACGAACTTATAGTCGAAATCAACGACAAAATCGCCCAATTCATCGTTCAAGGAGAGCCACATGTCGCTGGCCAAAAGGTTGCGCATCGCCGCTTCATCGCTGCAGACGAAGCCAATAAGTCGCTCAGGGGAATCCCCATAAGCGGTATGCCACGCTTCGCTCATCTGGAAGCCCATCGACTGCAGAGCGGGCAGATAGCGGCCCATGACGAACTGATAGTACTCTTGCTGTCTTTCTTGCAGGACATCGTAGGTTAACAGCAGTTTCAGACCTTTGGCCTCGTTCATGATACACCCTCAGATAGCTGCGGCAGTTCTCTCAATAGATTATACGGCAGAAGCGAAATGACGCCGCCGGCGCGTCACTGGCCTCTCATCCCAATACGGGGCAGCAGATCTTTCGTTCCACGGACCGGCGAACCGGGCAGCGATTTTATTCATTGGCCTGCGCAGCATAGTAGGCGCATGCGGATTGCAGGACACAGCGCTCACAGCGCGGCCGCTGCGCCAGACAGACTTGACGGCCGTGTTGGATGAGATTGAGGTGCACGGGGTAAAAAGTCTGCGGATCGCCGATCGCCTCCAGGATGCGGTGCGCCTTCTCGGCGCTCACTTTGGGCCCAATCAACCCGAGGCGGCGCGTGATGCGGTGCACATGGGTATCTACGGGAAAAACGGGCTTGGCGAAGGAGAATAAGAGGACGATGGACGCCGTTTTTAGCCCCACGCCTTTGATGCGGGTCAGCCAGGCGCGCGCCTCTTCTACAGGCATGGCGGCCAGGAAATCGAGGGAGAGCTCGCCGTGCTCAGCGACGATGAAGCGCAGCGCTTCCTGGATACGCGGTCCTTTCTGATTGGCCAGGCCGGCATGATAAATGGCGGCAACGATCTCTTCCACGGGCGCCTCAAGCAGGTCCTCCCAGGCGGCGAAGCGTTCTTTCAAGGCATAGAAGCCTTGGTCACGATTGCTATCGGAAGTAGCCTGGGAAAGGATCGTGGAAACGAGCTCATCTACTGGCGGCAGGTGCTGCCGCCACTGCGGATGGCCGTAAGCTTTCTGCAGCGCTTGATTCAGGAAATGATATTTTTCTTGCAGTTCTTGTTTGCTTTCTACGTCCATCCCGCTTCTCGAATCTTCGGCAAAGGGATCAGGCGGCACGCTGCTGCCGGGAGAGCAGACGCTCGTTGAGGGACTTGTGCACATCGGCGCGTTCCCGCGCGCTGAAGCCGAGGATATCGAAGAGGGCTTCGTCCAGAGCGCGGCGATCGGGACGGCCGAGTTCCGCGCCGCTTTCGTCCAATTTTCGGGAGGAAAGATCTTGGAAAGCGGCGGCCAGGCGATCGATCTGCTGCCCAGTCAGGCGGCGCGGGTCGGGCAGGCGCACTTCTTCGAGTTCGTAGGTGGCCAACCAGAGCAGGCCTTTGCCAAAACTGACCCGCCCTCGCAACTCCACCTGCAAAGCGAACCAGGCGCTGTTGAAGAGCGCGGCCACGGCCTCAAGCGAGAGATGACCGGCAATCGCGATCTGATAGAGCTGCTGATCTACGGCAACGCCGCCGGATAGGAGCGGGGCAAAATGGCGGTGCCATATCCCCTTAGGCATGACGATGGGCGCTCCGGCCTGGACCGCTATGCTGTACCAGGGACGGCGTCCCGCGCAGGTGCTGCGCAAATGGTATCCTTGTTCTTCCCCCCACTGCACGTAACGGGAGACGGCCGTGCCCTTCATGGGCGTTTCCGGGGGGATGAGCAGGACCTCGAACTGGGTATCGGTCGCCGAAACCCGCAGGCGATCGATCCCACGCAGTGATTTCAGGAGCGGCCGGCGAAAATCCTCTTCTATGCCCCATTCCTCAATCTGCGCCGCCGTGAGATAGAAGAACTCGTTGGCACCCGTGGTATACCCCCGCTGAACGGCGGCCCAGGCTCGCAGAGGCAGGAGATCAAGATGGTCGCGGTGATGGCGAAGAACCATGGGCGCGCGCAGCGCCATCCCCCACTTCTTAGCGGGGTGCAGTGTTTGTTGTTCGCGCACCTGGATATCCGCCTCCACATTGACCGTTGATTGGTCGGGAAGCAGCCGCCTGACGAGGCGCTCAACGGCCACGAAACGCTGCGGACTTGAAGCGGCATAGGGCAGCAGCTGCGGCAGCGGTGCTTTCAGACGGGCCAGATTGACTTGATTTCCCTGGCGACGCGGCAAATTGGCGCATTTTTCGAGGAGGATGAGGCAGGTGTTGATCCACGCTTCCTCAAACCAGCGTTCCGCAGAGGATTCAATGATCGCCCTGATGCGGAAGTGGTCCAGCAGAAATTGTTTCAGCTCGACGCCATAGGCGACGTCGAGCCAGCCGTTGGGAACAACGAATGCCAGCCGCCCACCCTCGGCAAGGAATTCGGCACTGTGCACCAGAAAGTAGGCATGCAGGCCGGAACGGCCGCTGAGAGTCGCCGCCAGGCTTTGCGAGATTAAGGGGATCTTCAACGATTCAGCCTCGTTCTCTAACCAGGGGAACATGGGCAGCTGACGCGCGCCTTCTTCCTCCAGGAGACCGATTCGCTGCGCTCGCGTGTAGGGTGGGTTGCCGACAATGGCGTCAAAGAGTCCCAGATCATCCGTCGTCAGGCCCAGAAAATTACCATGCGTGATCTGCGCTTCGGGAACGCGGAGCGCCGCAGATTCAGCAGCCGCGGCATTGGCTTCCAGGCCGTGAAGATTGCCGGGCGCCACTTCGCGCGGCGAGGCTGAGAGCCAATGCAGCCAGGCGGCGGTGCGCTCGAGCAGTATCCCTTCGCCGCAGCTGGGATCGAGGACGATGTCCCCCGGACGGCGCACGCTTAAGCCAATCAACAGGTCCGCAATATCGAGCGGTGTTGCGAATTGTGCGAGGGCGAATGGTTCCTTGTCCATCAACGGGCGCGCCGTCTATGAGCCACTTTATGATAAGTGAATTATAATGAATGTAGACTCCTTGAGCATGATACCGGATAGCCTACCAATTGCCAAATGCCCCTCCTATCGAACGCACAATTCTTACGAACACTGCCGGATGAGGTTCTGCCTGGGCTGCCGGAGGAGCTGAGAGGCATCCAAGTTCGCCAGCCTTTCCGCTGGCTGATCCAGTTTCATTACGGCGAACCAAGACTGCATTATGAAATTGCGCGCGCACAGCGGCGAGACGGCTGGGAGCTTGGATTTCACTGCGAGGCGCGAGACAAGAATCTCAACCGCTACCTGCTGGATGGATTTCGTAGGCATCTGTTCGAGATCAAGGACGCGTTAGGCAGCGGCATTGAAGCTGAAATGTGGGATCGCGGCTGGACGAAGATCTATGAAGTCGTGCCTTCAGAGGCGCTGACCCCGGCGTATCAGAAACAACTGGGCGGCCGTCTGGCGGAGATCATTACCGTCTTGCATCCAATCTATATCCCGCTGCGCAATGCGGTGGCCGAGATCTACCGCTAAGGCGCAGCGCGCGACATTCCCCTAGGCGGCAACCAGCTGCGCACGCACACCGATGCCGGCCAACATCCCGGCGATCTCATCGCGATAAATAGAGTTCATAAGGATGACGATATCCGGCTTGTACGCCCGTAGAAATTCCGGGTCGACTATTTCTTGACCGCTGCCCACAACGTACATACCCAGCTTGCGCGGGTTGATGTCGACGATGTAGGGCACCTGTTGCGCAGCCTGCAAGATGTTGAGGAAGGTCACTCCTTTAGAGCCGGCGCCCCAGGCGACGACCCGTTTGCCTTCTTCGTTCCATTGTGCAAGCTGCCGCTGCCACTGATCCACTTTCTGCCGGAACTCCGCGGCGAAAGCATCTACTTGCTCCGCCATTTCACGCAGTTCCTGGGCAGTCGCACAGCCATCAGCGGCAGCCAAAGAGGCCGGTTTCGCCTCCACGGTCAAGAATTGTCCGCCGAAGACTTCCTTGGTTTCGATACGGCCGAAGCGGCCGCGCGACATCAGGCAGGAGAGCGAGTGCGGCGTAAAGTAGCCGCAGTGCTCGTAGATGATGTCCCAGATAGCCAGCTCACGCAGGGTATAGGCCATATTGGGCACTTCCAGATAGACCAATGTCTCTTCCTCTTCACCGATTGTTTCGCGGATGACGCCGACAAAATCGGCCGGCTGTTCGATATGCTCCAAGACGTGGCGCGCATAGATCATGTCAGGAACCTGTTGGATATGATCCTGCCAGGCAAATTCATTGATGAAGAGCAAGCGCTCATCCGCATCATCCTCAGCGCCGGCGACATAGGCGGCGTCGAAGCCGACGCCGCGGTTATCACCCAAATCACAGAGCATGCGCAGAAAATCCCCCTGCCCGGCGCCAATTTCTACCAGCTCCCGGTCACGTATGTCGTGCCTTTCAACGAGGTCAGAGGCCAGCGCCGTGGCATACTCCTGGAAGCGCGGCGAGAAATGCAGGGAGTTTTCGTAGGCCTGCGTATATTCAGTCAGCGTCGGCTCGAAAGCCTGATTGAACACATGCCCACAATTTGCACAGTAGACGAGGTGAATATCTCCCTTCGGCGCAGCAAGCGCTTGCCGGCGGTCGGTCCAAAGCAAGTTACAGTGAACGGGGACATCATGGATCGAAACCACGGTTTTTGTGGCCGGAGTTCCGCAGACTGGACAGAGATTGATTTTCTTCGACTGGCTCATTGTTCCTTTGATTCTCTCAAGACGATCAGCACAAATATTAACCCTGGTTAAGCATCCTAACGAATTCCCTCAATTTTCACCCTCGCTCCTTAGAGCCGGATTGCAATAGGTGTGGGCGACTTCTATAATAAAAATAAAATAAGCAGTGAAAGAGCGCCCGGGTAGAGACGGGAGCGCAACGTGCGCGGACGTGCATTCAGAGATTGTAACCCATCACAGCTGATGTGTCGCCGAAGGGGGCGCATCCGGAGACACAGCTATAGAGGCATTACTTCGGGAACCGAAAACAATGATCAAGAAATTCATGCTTGCCGCGGCGGCATTTGCAGCCACCGTTTTCACCCTGTTTGCCAACATCGACTGGGGATCTGCCCAGTCCGGTAACGAGAAGGCGTTCGTCCCGGTCCTATTCAGCAACAGCGACAATGTGCCTGAGAATCGGCCGCCCGTTGCCAATGATGACAGCTACGAAACCGTGATAAACAAGCCGCTGGTGGTGAACGCCGCCGATGGCGTCCTGGCCAATGACAGCGATGCAGACCAGGATCCGCTGAGCGCCTCCCTGGTGAACGATGTTGCCCACGGCGTTCTGTCCTTAAACGCGGACGGCTCATTCACTTACGCGCCGGACGGGGATTTTGTGGGAGAGGATGGCTTCACCTACAAGGCGAATGACGGCTCAGAAGATTCAGCCCCAGCAGCCGTGAGATTAACTGTTTCTGACTCGATGACCAATACGCCGCCCATGATCATCAGCGCGGAGATCGCGTTCTCTAAGCAAGTCATCAGCGACATGGTCGAGCGGGCGCATTTCGCTTATGCGGCCGATTTTGATGCGGACGGCGATCTGGACATCGTCGCCACCCAGTATGGTCAGGCAAGCGGCGGTATCGGCGGACTCGTGTACTGGTTCGAGAACGACGGCAGCAACAACTTTGCTGAAAAGGTCTTGGACCCGGATCTGGCCGGCGCCTATCCAGCGCACGTCGATGACGTGGACGGCGATGGGGACATGGATGTGCTGGCCGGCGGCTATGATGCCGACACATTCGCCTGGTATGTCAACGATGGCGCGGCCAACTTCACGCGCAGAGATATCGACACGAAGAGTGATGGCGCCCATTCCATTGTTACTGCTGACTTGGACGAAGACGGCGATCTCGATTTGGTCACCTCCAGCCAGGACGGCAACAATATCGCCTGGTACGAAAATAACGGGGCAAACGCGTTCAAGCTGCACATCATTGATGCCAATGCCTTGGCAGCGAAGCGCGCCGAGGTAGCCGACCTGGATGGGGACGGCGATCTGGATGTGGTTTCTGCCCACTATGACGGCGAAGTCGTTTGGAAAGGGGAGATCGCCTGGCATGAAAACGACGGCGAAGAGAATTTCACCAAGCACGTGATCGATGCCAGTCCAAAACGCGCCTATTACGTGTCCCCGGCAGATGTTGACGGCGATGGGGATATCGATGTCTTTTCCGCCAATCGTATGGAGGACAGTGTGGCCTGGTACCGCAATGACGGGGAAGACGGCTTTGTCAAACAGATCGTCGATGACGATGCCATTGAGGTGCGCACCGTCATCTCCTCCGATCTGGACCGTGATGGCGATATGGATGCGATTGCGGCCAGTGTCGAGGACGATACGGTTGCCTGGCACGAAAACGATGGCGCGGGCAACTTCGACAAACATGTGATTGACCAAACAACGGACGGCGCCTATGGCGTAGCCGACGTCGATATGGACTTTGATGGGGATCTGGACATCATTTCCGCCTGCCGGGATAACGACGAAATCGCGATCCATTATCAATATCAGGCCTCTTCGGGAACAGTCAAGAAACAGGGCACATTGGTCATCGATGAAACCCTGCTGCAAACTGTGGACGCGGAAGATGGGCCGGAAGATCTGACTTACACGCTTGGCGAAGCGCCCGATGCGGGGGAGCTGCGATTAAACAGCACGCCTCTGTCCTCTGGAAGCACGTTCACGCAGGAAGATATCAACAACGGCCGCGTAACCTATAAACACGGCGCCGATAATACAGCCAATGATGAATTCAGCTTCACCGTCGCAGATGGTGGAGAGAATGGTGTCCAGCCTGTGGCCGGTATTTTTTCCATCCTGGTTTCGGGGAGCTAGCTGTTTCCGGGCTTCTCATACGTGAGCGTACGCACGCTGCTGCCACGAGGCACCCCGGCGCCCCGGCAGTTAAGCGTTTCCCGTGCGGCACCTCAATCTTATCCGTGAGCGCATTCAGATTGCATAGCGAGCGAATGCCGTCGAAATACACGCCGGCGATAGACAGGCAGTCCCATTCCGGTTGTAAGCGAATCCTGAGCGACAAATAACAATCGCCCGGTTACAGCATTTTGGCTGGGCGGCCCAATACCAATTGTATGGAGTTGGAGGCATGTGCCATGAACAATAAAAGAGAATTAAGTCTTAAACCGTTCCTATTCTTGGCCCTGCTTGGGGTGCTTGTCGCGACCGGTTCACGGGCACTGTTTGATGACGATGATCAGGCACGCGCTTTGGAGACCCATGCTGCAGTGCCGACATGGACACACCTTTCTTCGACAACGGGTGACATTGACGCGCCCAGCGGCAGCGAACAGCAAACGTCCGCGCTGGTTCTTGATGTTGACAAAGACGGGCTAAACGATCTGCTGATTGGCGCCCGGCGGAGTCCCGGCCCGTCCATGGTCTGGTACAAAAGGCTGGCCAACGGCTGGCAGCGCTACGTCATTGACGAGACCGTCTTAAACATCGAAGCCGGGGGCGCCTATCATGATATTGACAACGATGGGGATCTCGACGTCGTTATGGGCGGCGATTCAGGCAGCAACGAAGTTTGGTGGTGGGAAAACCCGTACCCTGCCTATGACCCGGCGACAGAGTGGACGCGTCGCACGATCAAAAACTCGGGGGGAAATCAACACCACGACCAAATCTTCGGTGACTTCGACAATGATGGCGCGGCTGAGCTGGTTTTTTGGAACCAGAAGGCTAACCAGCTTCTCCTCGCTGAGATTCCGTCAAATCCACGGAGTGCCGGCGCCTGGTCTCTGCGGACGATCTATTCTTGGTCCAGCGGTGATGCACACGAAGGATTGGCACAGGCGGATATTGACGCGGATGGACTAGTGGACATCGTTGGCGGTGGGCGCTGGTTCAAATTCAATCCCAGCGACAGCAGTTTTACGGCTAACATCATTGATGAGGCGCAGACGTTTGGCCGCGTGGCCGCCGGGCAGCTTATCGCGCGCGGCCGGGCTGAGGTCGTTTTCTCCTCCGGCGACGGCGTTGGACCATTGAAATGGTACAGATGGAACGGCAGCAGTTGGGTGGGAACAAACTTGCTTACCGCAGACGTTGATCATGGTCACTCCTTGCAGCTGGAAGATGTCAACAATGACGGCTATCTCGATATTTTTGCGGCGGAAATGCGCCTGAATGGGGGAAACAGCGATGCCAAGATGTGGCTTTTCTTGGGAGATGGGGCAGGAAGCTTCACTACTAGTGAAGTAGCCAGCGGCTACGGCAATCATGAAAGCAAGTTGGCCGATCTCGATGGGGATGGGGATTTTGATATCCTGGGCAAACCGTATAACTGGGAGACGCCGCGCCTGGATATCTGGCTAAACAACAGTGTTTGCATGCCGGCGCTTGATCAATGGGAGCGCCATGTTGTTGACTCGGCCAGGCCTGAACGCGCCATCTTCGTATACCCTGGAGACATCGATGGCGACGGTCTGGAGGATATTGTCAGCGGGGCCTGGTGGTACAAGAACCCGGGATTACCTTCCGGCAGTTGGCAGAGAAAGACGATTGGTTCGCCGCTAAACAACGCAGCGGCCGTCTACGACTTTGATAAGGATGGCGACCTGGACATCTTGGGCACAGAGGGCGTCGGCTCGGCCGGAAATGATGATTTCGTCTGGGCGCGTAACAACGGGAGCGGCGTCTTCACAATCTATGACAATATCGAGGCGGCGGATGGGGATTTCTTACAGGGCGTTGCCGTCGATCAGTTTGTGGCCGGAAATACGGAAGTGGCGCTTTCCTGGCATAGGGCAGGGAAAGGGGTGCAGATGCTGGACGTAGCCGGCGACCCGCTCAGCGGCACCTGGTCCTGGAGCCAGATTTCTGCAACCTCGCAGGATGAGGGGCTGAGCTCGGGCGACATCGATCGCGATGGCGACCGCGATTTGCTGTTGGGCACAAAATGGTTGAGAAATGACGCGCCCGCCGGAGCGGGGAGCGATTGGGCAGACAACACGCGCGCCTACCGGGCCGCGGTCACGGTCGACATGAACGGCTATGCTAGAAAGGACGCTGTTTCCGAGCTGGCCATCAACTTTACGACGCTGCTGGCGTCCAGCGGCGCAGTAGACGCGTTTGACGAGGCCAGCATTCGCGTCGTCGAGGTTGACGGCAGCAACAGTATCCTTGACAACAACGTCCCCTTCCAATTCGATGCGGACACGGATTTCGATGCCGGCACAAATGCCGCGGGCACGCTGATCTTCCTGCTGGTTGGGGACAGCACGGCCAACGAAGCGCGCACCTATCATGTTTACTTTGACCTGCTGGATGGGCAGCCGGCCACGCCGGTTTCGGTCACGCCGCAAGTCCTGCTCACGGACGATGTAACGGACGAAGGGCTGGCCAGCTACCAGATAGAGACGAATTCCGCGACCTATTTCTATCAGAAGCAGGCAGGCGGCTTTTCCAGTCTTGTGGACAGCGCCGGAAACGATTGGATCAACCACAATAGTTCAGCCGGGTCAGCCGGTGATTTCCGCGGTATCCCCAACCTAGTGCATCCCAACGACGGGGGTTATTTTCACCCCGGCAGGAGCGGAGTCGTCAGCAGTGTGCTCGCGCAGGGGGCGCTGAAAGCGACCATTCACTCTCGTACGACGGACAACAGTTGGGAGGTCTTGTGGGAAATCTTCCCGGACCATGCACGGATGACGGTTCTCAAAGCTGCGACCAATTACTGGTTCCTCTACGAGGGGACGCCCGGCGGCACGCTGGACTTGGGCAGCGATTTTATGGTTCGCTCGGATGGTACGCAAACCCTGGTAGACGAGGCGTGGACCGGCGATATTGATGCCCCGGAATGGATCTTCTTCGGGGATGGTACCGCGAGCCGGTCGCTCTATTTTGTGAAACACGACGATGATGCGCTTGTCGACTCCTATTATGAAAAAGACCAGCTGATGACCGTTTTTGGGTTCGGCCGGGATGGCAATACCCGTGCGCTGACACAGACGCCGTCCCAGTTTACGCTCGGGTTCTCTGAGCAAACGGGCGCAGCCGCTGTCGAACCCACGATTGACAGCGCCTATCAGCAGCTTGTTACTGCCTTGGGTGCTCTCGAGGAACAGAGCGGCGGGGGATCCTCGGGGCCTTGGAGTGTGCATACCTTGTTCACGGGCAGCGGCGATCCGGACCGCAATCGCCTGGTGGACATGAACAAGGACGGCCGTCTTGACGCCGTGGTTGGATATGAGGCAATCAGCACGGCGGGTAAGCTGGCCTGGTACAAGCAGCCGGCCTCGGCGACAAATCTGTGGACGGAAATAGTTATCGCCAACGATGTCATCGGGCCGATGAGTCTTGATGTGGCCGATATGGACGGCGACGGCGATATGGATGTCGTCGTTGGCGAACATGACACCAGCAGCGGCGGGGCGCCGCGCATGTTGGTCTACGAAAACCCGGGCAGTGAGACGGGCAGCTGGATCGCGCATACGGTCTATACGGGGGACGAGCACCATGACGGGGCCCAGCTGGTTGATATTGACAACGATGGTGATCTAGACATCATTTCCATTGGGTGGACGCACAGCAACGTGCTGCTCTATGAAAACACAGGCTGTCAGGCCGGCAGCCCGCCGCCCACGGCCACACCGGGCGGGCCGCCGCCCACAGCGACAGCGACAGCGCCGCCGCCGACGGCCATCCCCAGTGGAGATGGACCAATTCTCTATCTCAGCTCCACCAGCGGCGGCAGCGCGGGCGGCGTCGGCTTCAATGATGAGGATATCCTCGCCTACGACACGGAACTAAACTCCTGGTCGCTGTTCTTCGACGGCTCCGATGTCGGGCTTGACGGCAGCAGCAGCAGCGACATCGATGCTTTCCATTTGCGGGAAGACAATACGCTCCTCTTCAGCATCGTCGGGCCGTCAACCCTGCCCGATGTCGGCAGCGTTGACGATTCAGACATCATCCTCTTCACGCCCACTTCCACCGGCGAGGAGACGGCGGGCAGCTTCTCCCTCTACTTCGACGGCTCCGATGTGGGGCTGGATGAAGGGGGCGAAAACATCGATGCGCTCACGCTGCTGGACAACGGCGATCTCGTGATCAGCGTAACCGGCAGCTGGAGCGCCGGCGGTTTGAGCGGGCTGGACGAAGATCTGCTCCGTTTCGACCCGGCGAGCACCGGCGCGAATACGAGCGGCTCCTGGTCTCTCTTCTTTGACGGCTCTGACGTGAGCCTGAACACCAATTACCATGAAGACATCGTCGCTCTCTGGTCGGAGCCGGACGAATCCGCACTTTACCTGAGCACCCTGGGCCCCTTCAGCGTGACCGGCGCCAATGGGGATGAAGCCGACATCCTGCGCTGCCGCCCCGGCTCTTTGGGCAGCAGCACCGCCTGCGCGTTCAACCTCTATTGGGACGGCTCAAACAACGGCTACGCTGGGGAGAAGATCGATGGGCTGAGCATTCGCGCGGCCGGTTCCGGCGGCTCTTCGCCGACGGCCACAGCCACAGCGACGCCTGACGGACCAACGGCCACAGCGACGGCCACAGCCACCGGCACGCCAACGGCGACAGCAACGGCCACGGCCACGGCGACGCCTGACGGGCCAACGGCAACAGCCACGAACACGCCCGTCCCCAGCGGTGACGCGCCCCTTCTTTATCTCAGCTCCAGCAGCGGCGGCAGCGCGGGCGGCGTCGGCTTCAATGATGAGGATATCCTCGCCTACGACACGGAACTAGACTCCTGGTCGCTGTTCTTCGACGGCTCCGATGTCGGGCTTGACGGCAGCAGCAGCAGCGACATTGATGCTTTCCATTTGCGGGAAGACAGTACGCTCCTCTTCAGCATCGTCGGGCCGTCAACCCTGCCCGATGTCGGCAGCGTTGACGATTCAGACATCATCCTCTTCACGCCCACCTCTACCGGCGAGCAAACGGCGGGCAGTTTCTCCCTCTACTTCGACGGCTCCGATGTCGGGCTGGATGAAGGGGGCGAAAACATCGATGCGCTCACGCTGCTGGACAACGGCGATCTCGTGATCAGCGTAACCGGCAGCTGGAGCGCCGGCGGTTTGAGCGGGCTGGACGAAGACCTGCTCCGTTTCGACCCGGCGAGTACCGGCGCGAATACGAGCGGCTCCTGGTCTCTCTTCTTTGACGGCTCTGACGTGGACCTGAACACCAGTTACCATGAAGACATCGTCGCTCTCTGGTCGGAGCCGGACGCCTCCGCACTTTACCTGAGCACCCTGGGCCCCTTCAGCGTGACCGGCGCCAATGGGGACGAATCCGACATCCTGCGCTGCCGCCCCGGCTCTTTGGGCAGCAGCACCGCCTGCGCGTTCGACCTCTATTGGGACGGCTCGAACAGCGGCTACGCCGGGGAGAAGATCGATGGGCTGAGCATTCGCGCGGCCGGTTCCGGCGGCTCTTCGCCGACGGCCACAGCCACAGCGACGCCTGACGGACCAACGGCCACAGCGACGGCCACAGCCACCGGCACGCCAACGGCGACAGCAACGGCCACGGCCACGGCGACGCCTGATGGGCCAACGGCAACAGCCACGAACACGCCCGTCCCCAGCGGTGACACGCCCCTTCTTTATCTCAGCTCCAGCAGCGGCGGCAGCGCGGGCGGCGTCGGCTTCAATGATGAAGACATTGTGGTCTACGATACCGATTCCGGCTCCTGGTCTATGTTCCTGGACTTCTCCGATACCGGCGCCGGCGGCATCGATATCAATGCCTTCCACCTGCTGGATGACAACACACTCTTGTTCAGTTTGCAGGACCCAGCCAGCCTGCCCGATACCGGTGCCGTTGATGATTCGGACATCATCCGCTTTGCACCCACCTCTACCGGCGAGGACACGGTGGGCACCTTTTCCCTCTTCTTCGACGGGTCGGATGTCGGGCTGGATGAAAGCGGCGAAAACATTGACGCGCTCACGGTGTTGGACAACGGCGATTTGGTGATTAGTATGACGAGCAGCTGGAGCGCCGGGGGGCTGAGCGGGCTGGACGAAGACCTGCTCCGTTTCGACCCGGCAAGCACCGGGTCTAATACGGCCGGCTCCTGGTCGCTTTTCTTTGACGGCTCCGACGTGAGCCTGAACACCACTTTCGAGGAAGATATCGGCGGGCTCTGGTCTGAGCCGGACGCTTCTGCGCTCTACATGAGCACTTTCGGCAGCTTCAGCGTCAGCGGCGCAGCCGGCGACGAATCCGACATCCTGCGCTGCCGCCCCGACTCTTTGGGCAGCAGCACCGCCTGCGCGTTCGACCTCTATTGGGACGGCTCGAACAGCGGCTTTGCCGGTGAGAAGATCGATGGGCTGAGCATTCGCGCGGCCGATACCGGCGGTCCATTGCCGACAGCGACGGCCACTGCTACCGGCACGGCCACGAGCACAGCAACAGCCACGGCCGTGGGCCCTACGGCCACAGCGACGGCGACAGCGGAGGGACCAACCGCAACCTCAACAGCTACACCTACGGCTACGGCTACGGCTACAAGTACGCCAACCAGCGCGGGCTCCGGCAGTGGGCGTGTTACACAAGACTTAGTCGCTCTCTATACGTTTGAAGAAGGCCAAGGCGCATCGGTAAGTGATGTGTCTAATGTGGGCGCCCCGCTCAATCTGGCGATCAGCGGGAACACCAGCTGGCTGTCAGAGGGGGGACTGCGGATCAACGGCAGCAGCTCACTTTCTTCGTCCGCCGCGGCAAGCAAGATCACGGCTGCCGCAAAAAGCAGCGCTGCGCTTTCTGTGGAGGTCTGGGTGAAGCCGGCCAACGTCATCCAAGACGGACCGGCGCGCATCGTGTCTATCTCCGCGGATGCCAACAATCGCAACATCACGCTGGGACAAGGGCTTTGGGGCAGCAGTCCGTCCAACCTCTTTGACGTCCGTCTGCGCACGGCGAATACGGATGATAATGGCCAACCTTCGCTGACAACAGACTCTGGTTCAGCAACCACACAGCTGCAGCACCTGGTCTTCACTTACGAGAACGGCCAGCGCCGCATTTACAAGAACGGCACGTTGATCGCCAACGCGGCGCTCAGCGGCAATTTGGACAACTGGGATGCCGGCTATCCCCTCCTTTTGGCTAATGAAACAACGGGCGATAGGCCGTGGCTGGGTGATTTACATCTGGTGGCCTTTTACAGTCGTGCCTTGTCCGCAGGCGAGGTTGTCGATAATTTCGAAGCAGGGACGCATCCCGATTCCGGCGGGTCGCCGCCAACGGCCACACCGGATGGGCCGACGCCGACGGCAACAGCGACCCCCATACCTGGCGGAGGTGGCGGCGACAAGGAAATGATCGTCTACGATTGGAATGGGCTGGTAGCCCAATCTGAAAATGGGTTCCCGCGCAACGATCCGCCAACAGCAAACGGGGATTGGACTCAGCCGGTCAACTTTGCCGAAGGAACACTCCATTTCCGTGTCCAAATTCGCAGCCAGCCGGTGCCGCAGGAAATGCGCCTGCAGTACTGTGTATGGCAGGATAGAAACGCTCTGGAGAACTGTGCGGACTGGATTGCTGTTTCCGGCAACCCGGGCACGGAGATCACGTGGTCGGACACGGTTACCGGAATGTGGATGTTGAATAACAATCCGATCGATTGGACGCGGGCACGATACAAGGACGGCGTGGCCATCAAGAACAGCTCGGGTCAAGCAGTCAGTACATTTCAAGGCTGGGATTGGAACGGAGAGGATCCGCAGGAATGGTATCCCATTGATTGGCGCTTCCTCGTGGTCGTTGTCGCCAAGGGTGAGACCTTCTCCGGCTGGAGTAACTACAATTAGTTCTTAAGGTGTGATCGCGCACCTCTCGGCTGTATACTCACCTTAGAAATGGTGACGGTGGTGAACATGATACGGTGGGCACAGAGCAAGCTTTCAGCAATCAGTCGACCCGGGCTGCGAGCAAAATGAAGTTTTCATGGGCGTCAGGCGGGTCGTGCCGGTGCTGAGTTCGGGCATTGGTACAACGCGAAAGATGTTGGCCGCCGGCTTTTTCTTGTTGGCGGTTGTGCTGTTTTACTCCGGCATAGGCAGCAGCGGTATTGGCGCGCTTGAAAGCGGCGAAGCACAGGTCACGCCTTGTTCCCCGGCAATCAGCTTGATCGGGTCGGGCCAGGTCCGCGTCCGTTCAGCGAACGGCCCTGATCTCCTGCTCACCCAAGATCTGGGCGCTGTCCCTCTTTCCTGTGATGAAGTGACGGAATTGACGGCCGAACCCTCTGGACCCTGGCGCTTTGACCATTGGCAGGGTGTATCCACGCAGGAACGCTACAAGTCGACGATCTCGGCTGTGGGAAAGGGGGCGGTCACGGCCGTCTTCGTACCGCGCACGCGCATTCTGCAGCCGGTGGAGACCCCCTTCTACAATCGCGACGGCCTCCTGGTGAATAGCATTGAGCTCCTCGAGCCCATCAACGCGCCCTATGCTGTGAACAGCCTCGCCTCACCCAGTAACGAAGCCCCGGAGATAAGCGTATGGTATGGGGACGAAGCCCATCGTTTCGGCGAGCAGGGCACACCCCAACAATATGTGAACATATTGGGCAACGTCAGCGACCCTGACGGCAACCTCACGTCCCTATCCTACTCACTCAACAGCGGTACGCCGCTGGACCTTGCCTATGGTGGGGATGGCTCCGCGGCCGACGGCCGCCGCCTGTGGAATGTCGGGGATTTCAACATCGACCTTGACAAGAACGATCTCGTGCCCCCGCCAGGAAGCAACGAGATCGTCATAACCGCCTCCGATTCGATGAGCGCGCGAGCTGTTTACACGACCACAGTCAGCTACGATCCCGCAAACAGATGGGGGATTCCCTATCGGGTCGAATGGGCAGACGCGGCCGCCATCCAGGACAAAGTGCAGGTCATAGATGGCAAATGGGATCTCTCAAGCGACGGGATCAGGCCGCTGGAAAGGGGCTACGATCGCCTGGTAGCTATCGGGGAAGGCGCCCTTGACCAGGCCGGGTGGGACGAATTTGAGGTGACCGTCGAGGTAACCGTCCACGGCATCGACACGGTGGACACCGTCGGCGCCCCTGCTGTCGGCATAGTCGCGCGCTGGCAGGGACATACAGACCGCCCCATTTTATGTACGCAGCCAAAATGCGGCTATTTGCCCGTCGGCGCCGTCGCCTGGTACGAATGGGACAGGAGGGATGAAAGCACGGCAAATTTCATGATGTGGGCCCACATTTCAGACAAGAAATTGGTACCCAACAGCCCGATGATGATCGAGGACATCGCCTACTATTGGAAGCTGCGGGTGGAAAACAGCAGCCAGCCAACGGGAACATATCAGCTGAAAGTGTGGAAAGTGGGCGACCCGGAGCCGGCTAGCTGGCTGGCCGTATTTGATGAGTCCCTACGGGACGGGAATTACGAGATGCGGGAAACGGGTTCAATCCTGCTGCTCAGCCACCATGTAGATGTGACCTTCGGTGATATCAAGATATGCCCGCTTGAAGGCTGCCCGGAAGACGCCACGCCCACCGCAACACCGACTCCGGTTAGCGAAAGACCAATTCTCTATCTGAGCTCTACCAGCGGCGGCAGCGCGGGCGGCGTCGGCTTCAATGATGAGGATATTCTCGCCTACGACACGGAACTAGACTCCTGGTCACTGTTCTTCGACGGCTCCGATGTCGGGCTGGACGACGGCAACGACAGCGACATTGATGCTTTCCATTTGCGGGAAGACAATACGCTCCTCTTCAGCATCGTCGGCTCATCAACCCTGCCCGATGTCGGCAGCGTTGACGATTCGGACATCATCCTCTTCACGCCCACTTCCACCGGCGAGGAGACGGCGGGCAGCTTCTCCCTCTACTTCGACGGCTCCGATGTCGGGCTGGATGAAGGGGGCGAAAACATCGATGCGCTCACACTGCTGGACAACGGCGATCTCGTTCTCAGCGTAACCGGCAGCTGGAGCGCCGGCGGTTTGAGCGGGCTGGACGAAGACCTGCTCCGTTTCGCCCCGGCGAGCACCGGCGCGAATACGAGCGGCTCCTGGTCTCTCTTCTTTGACGGCTCTGACGTGGGCCTGAACACCAATTACTATGAAGACATCGTCGCGCTCTGGTCGGAAGCGGACGCCTCCGCACTTTACCTGAGCACCCTGGGCCCCTTCAGCGTGAACGGCGCCAATGGGGACGAGTCCGACATCCTGCGCTGCCGCCCCGACGCTTTGGGCAGCAGCACCGCCTGCGCGTTCGACCTCTATTGGGACGGCTCGAACAGCGGCTACGCCGGGGAGAAGATCGATGGGCTGAGCATTCGCGCGGCCGGTTCCGGCGGCTCTTCGCCGACGGCCACAGCCACAGCGACGCCTGACGGACCAACGGCCACAGCGACGGCCACAGCCACCGGCACGCCAACGGCCACAGCCACGGCGACGCCTGACGGGCCAACGGCAACAGCCACGAACACGCCCGTCCCCAGCGGTGACGCGCCCCTTCTTTATCTCAGCTCTACCAGCGGCGGCAGTGCGGGCGGCGTCGGCTTCAATGATGAGGATATCCTCGCCTACGACACGGAACTAGACTCCTGGTCGCTGTTCTTCGACGGCTCCGATGTCGGGCTTGACAGCAGCAGCAGCAGCGACATTGATGCTTTCCATTTGCGGGAAGACAATACGCTCCTCTTCAGCATCGTCGGGCCGTCAACCCTGCCCGATGTCGGCAGCGTTGACGATTCAGACATCATCCTCTTCACGCCCACCTCCACCGGTGAGGACACGGCGGGCAGTTTCTCCCTCTACTTCGACGGCTCCGATGTCGGCCTGGATGAAGGGGGCGAAGACATCGATGCGCTCACGCTGCTGGACAACGGCGATCTCGTTCTCAGCGTAACCGGCAGCTGGAGCGCCGGCGGTTTGAGTGGGCTGGACGAAGACCTGCTCCGTTTCGCCCCGGCGAGCACCGGCGCGAATACGAGCGGCTCCTGGTCTCTCTTCTTTGACGGCTCTGACGTGGACCTGAACACCAGTTACCATGAAGACATCGTCGCTCTCTGGTCGGAGCCGGACGAATCCGCACTTTACCTGAGCACCCTGGGCCCCTTCAGCGTGACCGGCGCCAATGGGGACGAATCCGACATCCTGCGCTGCCGCCCCGGCTCTTTGGGCAGCAGCACCGCCTGCGCGTTCGACCTCTATTGGGACGGCTCGAACAGCGGCTACGCCGGGGAGAAGATCGATGGGCTGAGCATTCGCGCGGCCGGTTCCGGCGGCTCTTCGCCGACGGCCACAGCCACAGCGACGCCTGACGGACCAACGGCCACAGCGACGGCCACAGCCACCGGCACGCCAACGGCGACAGCAACGGCCACGGCCACGGCGACGCCTGATGGGCCAACGGCAACAGCCACGAACACGCCTGCCCCCAGCGGTGCCGCGCCCCTTCTCTATCTAAGCTCCAGCAGCGGCGGCAGCGTGGGCGGCGTCGGCTTCAATGATGAGGATATCCTCGCCTACGACACGGAACTAGACTCCTGGTCGCTGTTCTTCGACGGCTCCGATGTCGGGCTTGACAGCAGCAGCAGCAGCGACATTGATGCTTTCCATTTGCGGGAAGACAATACGCTCCTCTTCAGCATCGTCGGGCCGTCAACCCTACCCGATGTCGGCAGCGTTGACGATTCAGACATCATCCTCTTCACGCCCACCTCCACCGGTGAGGACACGGCGGGCACCTTTTCCCTCTACTTCGACGGATCGGATGTCGGGCTAGATGAAAGCGGCGAAAACATTGACGCGCTCACGGTGTTGGACAACGGCGATTTGGTGATTAGTATGACGAGCAACTGGAGCGCCGGGGGGCTGAGCGGGCTGGACGAAGACCTGCTCCGTTTCGACCCGGCAAGCACCGGGTCCAATACGGCCGGCTCCTGGTCGCTTTTCTTTGACGGCTCCGACGTGAGCCTGAACACCACTTTCCAGGAAGATATCGGCGGGCTCTGGTCTGAGCCGGACGCTTCTGCGCTCTACATGAGCACTTTCGGCAGCTTCAGCGTCAGCGGCGCAGCCGGCGACGAATCCGACATCCTGCGCTGCCGCCCCGACTCTTTGGGCAGCAGCACCGCCTGCGCGTTCGACCTTTTTTGGGACGGCTCGAACAGCGGCTTTGCCGGGGAGAAGATCGACGGGCTGTCAATGAGGATCCCTTGATACAGCCGGTACGAATCTATCTCGGCGATCAGCGATAGGGATCGAACGAAAGCCAGAGACGGACGCAATAAGCGCCCATCCAGCGCAAGCCGGCATTCAACAGAACAGCAAGATGCCGGCGGCAGCGAGGTTTCCCGCTGCCGCCGGCATCTTGATCTGTGCTGACAAAGAACTATTTTCTTAGATTACGCCAACGGGTTGTCTCTAGGTCTCAGGCGTCGGCGTAGCGGTTGGTGTGGCCGTAGCTGTCGACGTGGCCGTAACAGTCGGCGTGGACGTAGCAGTTGGCGTGGCCGTGGGATCTTTGGGTATATAATCTTCCCAGCCGGAAAACACCTTGCCTTTTTCGACGACCACGGTAATCACAAGCCAATCCAAGGGATACCATTCATCCGGATCCTCCCCGCTCCAGTCGAATGCTCCGCTTACAGGCTGGCCTTTGCTGTTTTTGATCGCGAAGGCGATCCTCGTACGCGGCTGAGACCAATCTATCTTATTTGGCTTACTATTGTTGTGGGATATTTCCTTAACGGGTTCCGACCAGGTAATCGCTTTACCAAAGTCGCTGACGCCAATCCTGATCCTCTCCGCACATGCTTCTGCCAATTGCAGACCCTGCCAATAACAGTTTTGGATGATCATTTCTTGATCTACCGGCATCTCGCGCACCACAGCGTAGAAATGGAAGGTACCCTCGGCGAAATTGGAAGGCTGAGTCCAATCGCCGTTATTGATGTAGGCTGGAATGTTTGGCGTATCAAAGCGCGGAAAACCATTCTCGGACTTCGGGACGGATCCATCCCATAGATAGGCTACGATCTCCTGACCGCTCTCGCCAACGGTAACCGTAACCGTGTCTGTTACCTCTCCCCCACCGTATGTGACCTTGAGCGTATACTCGGTCGTTTGGGTTGGGGAGACAACGGCTTGCGAGTCACCGGTCACATCGCCAACGTCCGGCTGTATTACTGCCTTATCATACTCCCCCACAATTTCCCAGCTCAGCGTTGAGTCTTGTCCACTAAGGATCAAGTCAGGAGCCGCCTCCAGCTGCACAATTTCCGGCATGGCGGTCGACGTTGCTGTCGGCGTCAGCGTAATCGTCGGCGTCGGCGTAATCGTCGGCGTGGTCGTGGCGGTTGCCGTGGCCGTGGCCGTGGGGGTCACTGTCGCCGTGGCCGTGGCCGTGGCCGTAGCTGCCGGCGGCGGAATCGGCGTAGCCGGCACGCCAAGTGACTTGAAAGTAAGCAAAAAGGGAATGAAGGCCTTATTCTCGCCCTGCGCCTGAACGGAAAGGCGTAGATCCGTATTGACCAGAGCGACTGCCAAAATCAAGGCCGCCATCAATGTTGACACCACCGCGAAAATCACCCGTCGTCTCATATTCGCCACCTCTCGCTTGAATCCTCAAGTTTCCTTAATTAAACGATTTCCAACAGCGTCAATTCTAGCCAGGGCGCTGTCAACCAACATAATGACTCATCTCAGACTCACGCTCGTTCTTGCTGCCGTAAGCCCCTGCGCCGGAGCGTATTTCCACAGTTGGCCGGCCGCCTGAGCAGGGTCAGGAATCATCTCGCTCAGACGTTTACGAAGGGATCTTCTACCGTCTTAATCTCGGGCGATAGACCCAGCTCCGCCAGCTGGCTGCTGATCTCTTCCGTGTACACGGGATTCATAATGATGACCACATCCGGCTCATAGATCTTGAGAAAGGAGGGGCCAACTATTTCATGGCCGGTGCCGGCCATGAAGGTGCCATGCTTGTTGGGATTGATATCGACCACATACTCGATCTCGTCGGTCACGCCGAGCGTCGTCAAGAAAGCGACTGCTTTGGATCCAGAGCCCCATAAGACCGTTTTGCGGCCGGCCTGGTAGAGCGCATCCAAGGTGCCTCGCCAATTGTTCAAGCGCTCGTCTACGTTTGCCGTGAAGTAGGCAACATCTTCAAGCAGCGGTTCCAGCTGCGGCTGCAGCGCCGGCTCGATCTTCCCAGGACCATAGACGGCGCGGGCCTCAATCATGAGATACTGATCATCATATCCGCTGAAGAGATCGGTCACATCAAACCCGTTTTGCAGGAAGAGATTGGCCAGGGAGACCTTGCTGAAATAGGAACAATGCTCGTAGTAGACATCCCAGAAGGCGACATCACGCAGGACATAGCTGGCGTTGGGGATTTGGAAGAAGATGCGCGTCCCAACCTGATCGCCAATGGAGCGGCGCACGGTGGCGAAAAAATCGGCCGTGTCCGGGATATGTTCCAGGGTCATCTTGCAGACGACGAAAGTCACCCTGCACATCGCGCGTATTTCTCAGAATAGAAATCCTGCACAAAGGTGATGCGCTCTTTGGCCGGGATGCTGGATGCGATCATCGATGATAGGCCGGGTCAAACCCAACCCCCTGATTCGGGACCCAGTCGCAGAGTAAGAATCAGAAACTCGCCGTGCCCGCAGCCGATCTCGATGATCTTCTTTGTCATGCAAGATCATAGCGTGTCGATCAGACGCTGCGCGAGCTCGCGTGTTGAAACTTGTTGAAGGTTGGCGAATAGCTCTGCGTGGCTTCATACTCCTCGAATAGTCATGCAGCGAGGATCGAAAGCGACATTGGAGATGAAACCGCAGTTGTCGCAAAGGCCAGATGGATGTCGCCCTGCGGGATAATTCAGCGCCTGGTCGCGAGCGCGCATCAGCAGCACGCTGTGCACGGCGCACTTTGCGACTTCGATAGAAAACAGACATGGGCGCCTGCTTGCAGTTCGGGACAGAGGGATCCAGCCACGTTGTTTCCTGAGCAGTCCTCTAGGCCATCGCGCGGTTCCGGAATGGGGATGATGAATTTCCGCCGTTCTCGCGGTAGGCTTGCTGCTGTCTCATGATTTCTTCGGCGAAATTCCAGGCCAGGAGCAGGACGTAGTCCGGCTGGTCTTCCACCAGTTTTTCCGTGGGGATAGATGGGAAGTGGTTGCCGCCCATATAACGGCCGTGTTTGTAAGGGTTCAAGTCCACCACATAGTCGACGAACTCCTTGTCAATGCCGCAGTAGGCCAGCAGCGTCGTCGCTTTGGCGGCGGCGCCATAAGCGGCAATCGAATTCCCCTGCTCTTTCTTCTCGATGCAGTATCATGCAGAAGCGACTCTTTTACAGTGGCGCACACGATCGGCGAAATCCAGGAAATAATCGATACGATCGACCTTGCGTTCCTGCTCGCTGGCCAGGAGCTGCTTGACAGTGGGCTGCACATCTTCTTCTTTTTCGAGGAAAAGGCGCAGCGTGCCACCGTGAATGGGCACGCGCTTGATGTCGTTCAGATACAGCCCATGCTGCCGGAACAGTTTATCCAGCGCCGTGACCGAGAAGTAGCAGAGGTGCTGGTGGTAGATCGTGTCGAATTCCACATGATCGACGAGATCCACCACATAGGGCACTTCAATGACAGCCAGGCCATCCTCCTTCAGGATCGTATGGATGCCGGCAACAAAGCCATTCAGATCAGGGACGTGGGCCAGGACATTGTTGGCCAGAAAGACATCGGCCTTCTTGCCTTCGTCCGCTCAGTCTCCTCGGCCAGATCCTGGCCAAAAAAAGTGATCATCGTGGGAATGCCCGCTTCCTGCGCAGCCGTGGCCGGCGCCTTGGCGGGATCAATGCCCTGCACGGGAATGCCGCTGCTCAGCGAAATTCTTCAGCATATAGCCGTCGTTGCTGGCCGCTTCCATGACCAGGCTGTTCTCGTCCAGGATCGCGCCGTTCCATGATATCCAGCGCGCTTTCGCGGAAATGGCGCAGCAGATAGGGGGAAACCGAAGAGAAGTAGGGATATTCCGCGTAGAAGAGGATTTCCGGATCGACCGTTTCTTTGATCTGCACCAGCGACGAATCAGGGCAGAAAACCAGCGTCAGCGGCGCCTTGAGTTCGGGGTCGTCAAGTTGATCGGCCGTTAAGAAACGATCAGCCAGGGGGTTTCGCCAAATTCAATAATCGTTTGCAAATTTGTGGAACCGGACGCGCGGCAGGCATTGCTCGTTCCTATAAATTGACATGCTTAGCTCCTCGCATGAGAATGCCTGCCACCTTGGGTGGCCAGCATGATAAACGTCCATGACGGAGACAATTTCAGGAACAGCTTATCCACCGTGCTGAACCGATCATCCGGCCGCTTCTAGGAACCGGCTCCGTCCGATATCAGGTTATTCTCAGCTCTAGGCCAGTTCCGGCGCTGCCAGCGCAGTTCGTCGTCCAGCCGCCCTTCAGCCATCAGCATCTTGATGTGATGAATGCGGCGGTAGCGCGGACCTTCAAAATCTTCCAGCTTCAAGCCGACTTTCTGGTAAGCTTCGTAAAGTTCTTGGGCGCCCATACGCGCATCCCAGCGTGGCTTGTATTCGGGAAGGTATTGGCGATTTTGCTGCTGTTTACGCGGTAGTCACGCTTGTCGGGGCCGGCACCTTCTGCATACTCAATGTAGCTGCCGGGCACCGTCTCGGCCACGATCTCCGCCAGTTCGCTGATGCGGTAATTTTCTTCCGGACGGCCGACATTAAACGCCTCGTTGTGTATCGCTTCCAGCGGCGCATGCAGCGCCGCCACAAAGGCCAGGGACATGTCTTCGACATGAACAATGGGCCGCCAGGGGGTGCCGTCACTCTTGAGGAAGACGCGGCCCGTCGTGAAAGCCCAGGCCGTCAGATTGTTGAGCACCAGGTCAAAGCGCAAGCGCGGCGAGACGCCATAGGCTGTTGAGCTGCGCAGGAACGTCGGGTGAAAATTGTCATCGGCCATTTTGGAGACATCCCGCTCCACGTAGACCTTGGAATGGCCATAGGGGGTTACCGGATTAAAGGCTGATGTTTCATCAAGCCAATCATTCACGCCGGCGCCGTAATTGCTGCAAGAAGAGGAAAAAATGAAGCGTTCGACGCCCGCCTGCTTGGCCAGCTCAGCCAGGCGCACAGATGCCTTGTGGTTAATCTCGTACGTCAGATCAGGATTGAGATCTCCCAGGGGATCATTCGATAACCCGGCAAGATGCAGAATTGCATCAACGCCCTCCACATCGCCAATTCAACATCGCGAACATCTTTGAAAACGAAGGGGATATCCTGCGTTTCATTGTCTTCGCCGAACGTCGATCCTTCGTAAAGGTTGGTATCCATGCCTACAACGTCATGACCTGCATTAAGCAGCATCGGAACGAGGATCGTACCTACATATCCATTATGACCTGTAACTAATACGCGCATTTAAAACTCCTTAATAACCAGCTCTCTTCTCAGTCAAAGTAAAATCAAAGTAAAATTTGTCGCGCCTGTCTGCTGGGCATAGGCTTCCGGCACCGCGACTCGTGCGAAAAAACGATTCACCCAGGACAATTCTACTGCCCGAGGCTTAAGAACTATCTTAATTTTTCTATCCTGTTTATTGGCGAGCGGCGACCGTAGAATCACCCGGATACGTCAGCGCTGCGGCATGCGCGGCATCACGCCCACGTTTTCCAGGGAGCTTCTCCCGTCGCCCAGTAGTTTTCTAGAATGTGCTTCTCGCGCAGGGTGTCCATGCACTGCCAGAATCCGTCGTGACGGTAGGCCATCAACTGCCCTTCCGCAGCGAGACGCTCCAATGGTTCATGCTCCCACTGTGTCTCATCCCCATCAATGTAATCGGCGATTTGCGGCTCAAGGACGAAGAAGGCGCCGTTGATCCAGCCTTCGGCCGTCTGCGGTTTTTCGGTGAACTGCCGGATATGGTCACCATCGAACTCGAGGTGGCCATAACGCGCCGGCGGGCGAACGGCCGTCAGCGTGGCCAGTTTGCCATGGGAGCGATGGAAAGCCAGTAAATCGGCGAGATTAATGTCAGACACGCCGTCCCCCCAGGTGAGCATGAAGGTCTCGTTGCCCATATAGGGGACCAGACGCTTGATGCGGCCACCCGTCATCGTGCCCGGCCCAGTTTCGACAAGGTCAACTTTCCAATCCGGGGCCGCGCCGCCATGCGTTTGCACGCTGCCGTCCTTCGTTTCTACGGTCATGTTGCTGCTCAGCGAATGAAGATCAACCATATATTTCTTAATCACATCCCCCTTGTAGCCGAGGGCGATAGCAAACTCATTGAAGCCGTAGTTTTCATACAGCTTCATAATGTGCCACAAAATTGGATGGCCGCCGATTTCAACCATGGGTTTCGGCTTAATTTCTGTCTCTTCAGCCAGCCGGGAACCATAGCCACCCGCCAGTATACCTACCTTCATTGAGAATTCTCCTTGTTTCAAGTCGCTGTGCGATCAACCTTTCTTTTTCATCAGAGGCAGATAATTCACAAAATCACCCACCTGGTATTGTTCAAAATTCGCCTGCACGATGGTATCAGCCGCCATCTCAAGGATGAGCGGGTTTTCATCTCCCGCGGCGCCCATACTCCAGGTGGAGAAGTAGCTCTTCTCATCAGTGGCAACGGCCGTCAGCGTCACCTGTTCCCCAGATGCATACGCCGCCTTCAGCGGGTCGACGTTCACATTCCCCAAACCTGCTGTCAAGACGGTGAGCGTGAAAATTTCTGCAGGTTTGGCTTCCGTCTTGAAGGAGCCGCTGGCAGTCGCCTCGCTGCCGGGCGCATCTGCCGAGAATATCTGGAAATTGTAAGTCGTATCTTCCGTCAAACCTTGCAGCTGCATGTTGTGTTCGGTGACCAGATCAGCCGTGGAAACAGTCTGCTTGTCCGCGGGATCGCTCCAGTACTCTAGACGGCTGTCAGCGGGCTTGTCGGTCTTCCAGGAAACAACGGCATCGTTAACACCGGCAACGGCCGTGACATCGGAAATGACGGGCGGGAAGTTCTCAGTGGAGCATCCGCCCAAGGGGCAGACAACGACATCGCCAAAAGTCACATCCACATGGTGGGCCAGCAGCAGGAGGGATCCTTCACGCAAGCTGAGGTTGTTCCCCTCCAGCGAATGCCACGTATCCGGTTCATCGTCGCCATCGGCCCACATTCTGAGGTGGTAGAGCCCATTGGCGCCTACGCTGTTGTCCACGCGAACTTTCCAATAGTATAGTTTCTCATATTCAAGCAGCAGACCATTTGGATCTTGCACCTGTTTGCCCGGACCTTGCAGCCAGATGCCGAAATCAGCTTGTGTCCGCGTAGCATCTTGTTTATCCCACTCATACCAGGTCGCGGCGCCAATAGGCAGATAACCACAAAGCGGCTGTTCGTCACAGGGGCCGGGCGTATCGCTTGTATGGCCCCCCCAACGCATGACAACGCCGATGGCGGGCGCTCTTTGCCCGGGGCCAAAGCCGGCCTCGCTGATTCCGTGCACGACGACGGGCACGGTCGCTTCGAATTCGCTCCAACCCGGCCCATCATAGGATCCTTCGCCGATAGCGATGAGGCGATCATAGCCGGTTTCCACGATGTGCACGCCGTCGATGCCGGCGGTCTGCCGGATTTCCCATTTGCCGTCCACAACTTGGGCCTCTTCCTGAATTGAGCTCGCGCTGCCCCAATCAACTTTATAGGGAATGGGCCACACGCTGCCGGGATTATAGGTGAGCGATCCCGTAAATACATCGGTCGTATTAAGGGAGTCCGTCGCCGTAATGACGATCTCATTGGCCGCAGGGGCGGGTAGAAGGTCCGCATCATCTTTATCAATATCAATATTGAAGTCGCCTGCACCCCACAAGCGGCGCGTATCGTTCTGTGTCCCGCTGCCGCCATATGCAAGCGCGCGCGGCGCGCCGCCATTGAGCGTGAAGGACAGGGAACTCAAGTCCCCATCTACGTCGCTGACGTTGCCCAGAATGTTGAGCCACTGTTGGGGTGTGCCAACCTGCCCAAAGCTCTGCGCGTCCCCATACCAGACGTCGATCGCGGGCGCTTCGGCATTGGCAGCGGCCGGGCTGTTGGGCGCGAGCGGGCGCCAGATTGGCTCTAGGAGCTCGATGCTGGTGGTTAGTTCACCATCCCTGTCGTAGAAAGGGGTGTCCACAGGGAGCGTTGTGACCGCGCGGGGCACGAAGACGGCCGTTACACTTTCCGGAACCGCTAAGGTGATGGTGGATTTACTGCGCTGCGCGGCAGGCACGCCCTGCCAGTGGTCAAAGCGCCACCTTGTGTCTGCTTCGGCCTTGAGCGTCATCACGCCTCCACAGGGCGCCTGTATTTCATTGGCTTCTTGCAGGAGAAGGATGGTGGACTCGTTGTCAATGCTCGCTCTAATCTGGCCGGAACCAACGACACCAATCGTAGGAGAGCAAACATCTGGCGATGAGCCATCCCGGGTGAGCGCATCGAGACGGCCGTCGCTGCCTTAGGAAGGAAAAAATAAGGGCGCCCAAGACCAGGCAAATACCCAAGAACAAGGTTTTGATCGTACCACTTCTATTCATCATTCATCTATCCTAGATGTTCCAAGCTCACAAGTTCATCCCTCTTCGCCAAGAACGCTATGGGTCAGGATCTTCGCTGAAATCACAAGATCAACGAGATGCAGCTTCGTAGATTCTCTCAATTCTGGCCGCAGCCCGCAAATGGGCTAACCGTTCCTCTTAAGTAGCCTAGCTCCCGCCTCGTTTTGGGAGCAGGCGCGCCAGCCGCCCGTTTTTGTCAAACGCCTTAACAAGTGTTTGAATCACCTCGATCGTAAACTCGCGTTGTATCAGAAAGATAGCCACCGTGTAAACGACAATACCGACCACGATTGCGGCAGAGAGTGACCAGACGTTCTCGCCAAGCGTGGTTACGAAGTATTCAAGACTAAAATACACGAACACAAACATGATCAGGCCGGCCAGCAGCGACGGCAAACTGGCGCCAAGCGTCTTTCGCGCCGTACCGGGCAAGACGCGGTTGGTCAGGACAATGTTAAACAGTAAGGCGACCGTATCCGCAATCAACACAGCCACCGCCACGGCCGCAATCCCTCTATCAATCAGCAGCAACACCATGGGTACCATCACAGCAGTGAGCACCAAACCGGCATACATGTTGTACTGCGGTTTGCCAACTGCCTGGTAGACAGACGATGTATTCGCGGAGACGGGCCTCGTAAGAATCAGAATCGAAAACATCTGAAATGTCAGCGTCATCGGGATCCATTTTTCGCCCAGCACAACGGGAATCAAGATGGGGGCGGTTGCTAAGAATCCCAGACCGAGAGGAAACATGATCATGGAAATCAACCTAATGCTCTTGAGATAGGCGCGCTTCAGACGTTCAGTGTTGTCCCTAATCGTGGTGTAAGCAGGAAAAAAGACGCCGCCGACGACGCTAATACCCAATGCATTTATCTGATGCGTAGTGAAGTCATAAGCCTTGGTGTAAAGTCCCAAACTATACGTTCCCAGACGGCGTCCTACCAGCCAGTCATCAACGTTTGAGCCGAAGAAACTGACGACATTCGATCCGGTTACCCTTATCCCGTAGTTCAATAATCCTCTGGCGATATTCCAATCCCAAGGGACGGGCTTCAGCCAATCTCTATTGGGGGCAGACCACCAGAGAACGATGACCTGGACAATGGAAGATGTCAGATTGGCGATTACCAGACTCCAGACGCCCACTCCCAGCATGCCGAGGATGATGGCCACGGCCAGATACATCAGGCGTGACACAATATTCGACTTATAAATCGCAGCAAAAGCGAGGTCCTTCTTCAACATTGCTGAGGGGACAATTATCAATGCGCCCAATACCAGATTCAAGAGAAGAACCTGCAAGAGGGGTTCGATACTCGGGTCTCCCAGCACACTTGCCAACCAGGCCGAATTGGCTAAGCCAAACAGGGTGAGGATCACGCTCGAGATGGCACTGATCACGAAGGCATGGAATATGATCTTGTGCCGGTCCCTATCGGAATGAATGATGGCCGCGCCCATGCCCAGGGCGACGAAGATCGAGGCCGACTCGACGAACAGCAAGGCCAAGGCGACCGCGCCGAAATCTTCGGGCGCGAAAGTTCTAGCCATGATAATGCGGCCAAGGATGCCTATTGGGCGCATTATGAGCGTAGAAAGCGCACTGTAAACGCTGTTTCTAGCGGTCACGTGTTTCAGCTTACTGATAATGCACCTCTAGAATCAGTACGGGCGTAGTTCATGGGTAATTAGCGAGCGGAACTGCGCCGCGGGATATTGGCCGCATGATTGTGGCGTTCAATGGCCGCATCACTGGGAGGCCGTAAACCGCCTGCGATAGTATCCGAGAATATCGGCCACGCTTTCCCGCTTCTCAACAGCCCATTCCTTGTAGAGCCGTCTGAGAAGCTCGGCAGCACTGCGACCAAGGATGAGAGGTGACTTCACAAGAACGGTAGAAGGTATGGAATCGGGCTGGTAGTTATTCGCCGACATTTCTTTCTGGGTAACTTTCTGGCAGATGTATACATCTTCCGCTGACAACACGTTGCGCCACTTGCCCATGGCGCCCGTGCCGATTCCCGGTCCTTTCAAATCAGACATGGATGTGTTTATCCAGGTTACGGACAACATGTCTTCGCTGAACTCGAGATCGAAGAATTCGCAAAGCTGTTGCACTACTATTCGCGGTTCGGTGACGAGGTCCTCATAGCGCACGACGGTTACCCTCTCCGGATACTGCCGGCGGGCACGTTCTCCAGTACGGACGGCCGTGCGCCAGGCAAGGCTATCCCATACAGGATCGTAATTGCCCTGGTTCTTCGTCCGGCGCAGTTTCGAAGCCAGGATGTCGCGCGGATCACGAACGATAATCACTGCCTTTGCTCCGGGAAACAAGTCCAGGATAGTGTCCAGGAAGGATATATAGCTGGGCGATTTATCAAGCCAGCGCTTCTTGCCCGCTTTTTCAGTTAGATAATCATAGGCCGTTCCTAAAAGAGCCCCATGATCACGATTAGACCCGGCCGCCACAACAAGCTGATCGATATCTTCCGCGGTCCAACCACAAGATTCAATTACACTGAGCGGATCGTCCACCGGCCCCTTGAGATTTACCCTCGCGTAGCCGGTGCAGATAACATGCAGCAAATACGTGGCGTATTCGCGCAGTACGGCCTCATCGTCCAGGTCAGGATATTTTTTCTCGATTACGGTAAGGTGAGAGAAGTGCCTCGTCTCGCCGCCGCCGGCGAAGACATCATCATGGCCGCCTAGCACTTTTTGGGTAAGCGTCGTCCCGGAATGCATATAGCCGGTCACAAAAATCGGATTCGATGATACACCTTTTCTTGTGATAATTTTACCTTGTTCTGTATCACTCTGGGGCACGATTCTCTCCATTCAAGACCAGCCATGTTTACAAGCATGAGGGATTCTACAACGCTCAGCTGACCAGCATTCGCCAAACAGAACGCTGCTCTATAAGTGCTCTCAAATTGTGGACGATAGCAGTCTATTATTACAATACACCTTGCGGTTCTTGTTTGCTTTTGGCCTTCTCACCAAAAAAACTGTTGTAAATAGCCTCGTATTGGCCGACTATATGCTCCCAACTGTGCGCGGTGTTGACGTGCGCCTGTATGCGGCGCGCATTCTCGGCAATTTCGTGCGGGTTTTGCCAGGCATAGAGGATCTTCTCTTTTAGATCATCAACATTCTCCACGGCAAATGAAATACCGTACTCAGGCATGGCGGCCGTGTTCTCCGGTATATCGCTGTAGATCATCGGCAACCCCAATGAACCGACCTGCAGCAGCATCATCGACATGGCTTCGATCGTTGAGGGAAAGACAAAGAATCGTGCCGCCTGGAGCAGCGCGCGCAGTTCAAGCCGATCAGAAATGAAGGGAATGAAGGTAACGCGCTCATCGGCGAGGGCCATCAACTCCCGTTCATAGGCGGGCATCACTTTCGTGTCGCCGACAATGATCAATCTTGCCTCAGGGTTGTCGATGGCGCGAAACGCCTTTAACAACGTACGGCAGCCCTTGGTGGGCATGACGCGCGCAGCAGCAAACATGATATAGCCCGGCTCGAGATCATGTTGGGCAAGCACTTCCTGGACTTTTTGCGGCGGCACTCTGGTCTGCTCTTCAACGGCATTGGGGATATAGTGAACAGGCTTGCCGTACCGTTCTTCGTAGTATTCGGCCAAGGGGCGCGACACGCTGGTGATCACGGTGGAAAACCACATGAACGGATACTCCATGAGGGCCATGAATGTCTTGGCGAATCTGCCCCATTTTGCGCGAGCCTGCGCCTGACCGTGCGAGGTGGATATCACGTGCCCGTAGCGGAGTCTCAGCAGGGGCAGGATAAAGGCTGATTCGGCGCTTTGGACATGAATCACATCATACTTTCCGCGCAGCAGGGCGTGCAAAGCCGAACTGGTAAAATGGGAGGCCGCGCGCATGTGTTTTCCAGGCAGCGAAGGAACGTGAATTAGTTCGACATTGGGAATTTCGTGCCCCTTGGGAACCATGCGCGTATCACAATAAACGGTGGCCTGAAATTTCTGGGGATCAAGGTGACGGACGATCCCATCTACAACACTCTCTACGCCGCCCGGATAGGGCAGTCCTCTCAGACCCATGTAGGCGATTTTCTTAGGCATTGCCATAATTCAACTCCCCATAACTCTCATGTTGGGCGTCGGATTTCCGTGTGCAGCACTTCCGGGTACCGCTCAGGACAACAGGGCTCCGTAGATGCCCATGATGCTTTCATAGTGCCGTGCCGGATCATTGATTTCTTCAATGCGCGATCGCGCGTTGCGGCCCATCTGGCGCGTTTCCTGCGGGTTATCGAGTAGATAACGGATCTTCTCAGCCAAGGATTTGGCGTTCCCAGGCTCAAAGAGCATGCCGTTCCAGCCGTCTACGACTTGCTCGGGAATCCCCCCGATGCGGGAACCAACGACAGGGGTGCCGCAGCCCAAAGATTCCACCACGGACATCGAATAGTTCTCGTACCACTCGGAGGGCACGATTGAAAAGGCTGCGTTTTGAACGAGGGGAATGAGCTGATCTGTTTTCACGAAACCGAGCATCTGCACGTTGTCAAGCTGATTTTCAGCGATGAATTCCTTCATCTCATCTTCAACGTCACCGCTTCCGGCAATCATCAGGGTTGAGTCAGGGATCTCCTTCATCGCCTCGAGCAGCGTGAAGACCCCTTTGTAGTCAACCAAACGGCCGTAGTAGATGAAGTAGTTCTGCGGTTCATAGCAGGGCTGAAACTGCTGAATATCGACCAGGTAGGGCAAATGCGTGAGATTTCCGCGGAATTTGAACTCCTTGAATTTGTTCAAGAGAAACTCACTGGGCGCGATAAAGACGTCGATGTTGCGCTCGTATATGCCCATCATCTTGTGAATGGAAATCTCGAGACTGGCCATCACGCTGGCTGAAAGTGACCCGCGCTTGCAGCGTCTCCTGACGGTGTTGTAATAGCGATGCACTTTGCACTGTTCGCAGACTTCCCCCTGGGAGTAGAAGCTGATCTGGGGGCAGAGCAGCCGGTAATCGTGCAGGGTCTGCACAATGGGAACACCGGCCTTCTTAATAGCCGGCAGGATCGAGGGGGAGGTCTCTGAGCCGATACCATGAATGTGGGCTATGTCAGGCTCGGTATCCTCAATCAACTCAGAAATATTGCGGTAGGATTCGCGCGAGAATAGGACACGCTCCATGACCATACCATAGTCACTCAGCCCGCTCTTCTTCTTAAGCAGGCTGGGGTAATCGACAAAACTGGTGAAGTATTTGGAATAGGGCGTGGGTAAATTGCTCTCATGTTGCATGCTGAACGGTATCACCTCATGACCATAAGATTCCAGCAGGTGCGTCAGATCAAAGAAATTGCGCTCGGCGCCCGCACGCACATAGTAAAAACTATTACACATCAATATCTTCATTGTTTAGATCCCAAAAATGATTCCTGGAGAAGGGCGGTTGTTTCAAGCCCTTACCTGTTCTAGACCGTATCGCAAAGCCCTGTCAAGTTTCGATGCCGCCGCCGCCCATGTCCAGGCATCAACCTGCTGCGACGCTTCGAGCCCTCGCTGCTCAAGGGAAGCGCGATTGGCCCAGATTCGCCCAAGACTCTCCAGGATACCGGACCCGCTCGGCTCTTCAACCCAGAAAGCAAAAGAGCCATCGCCAACAACGGCCGTATGGCAGGGGTTCGTCGTCGCCAACATAGGCAGACCGGAGGCCATATATTCAAACATCTTGATTGGGCTTGAAGCCCCGTACTTCTCGTCATCCGCGTCAGGCAATGAGGTAACGCCCACATGCATGCCGGCCAGCATGCGCGGCACATCGACATGGGCGATGGGCGGCATCACCTTCACCCGGCCGCCGCTCTCAGCGGCACATAGGCGGATCAGGTCCGCCTCCGGCCCATCCCCATAAAAATAGAGTTCAAACGACATATCCCTTTCCAGGGCAGCCATGACGGCGTGGCACAACTCGACCGGATGTCTCTTTTCGAGCATGATACCGATGTAAACGAGCCGGATGGGGTCGTCTCCTACGGGCCAGCGCCGCGCAGCGGCAGCTTCGGCGAACGGTTCGGGGTCCACCCCGGAAGGCCAAACACCCCACAGCTGCTGCGGTGAAATATGGACCAGATCCACAAATCGCGGCGTTATGGTAGTCTGGCCGTCAGCAAGATATTTGGCCAGCCGATGATTCAGCACAGAAAATGCAAGTCGTGCCGTCGTCTTCAGGTCCCCTGGTCTGACGTCGTCCCGGTCGCGGGTATCCATGACCAACCTGGGGCGATTCCCGCCCCTAGGCGTGCGCACAAATCGCAGCGGAAAGAGCCAGATACCTGAATCCTGATTAAAAAGAACGACGTCAATCTCCTCCAGGTGCCGGCGGATAAAATCAAGGACATTGACATGAAAGAGGGCGTTACCCAATAGGTAGACATCCGGCCGGGGTATGCAGAGGGTTTCCACGCCATTCACATGCTGTATGCCGGCCGGCCCCATACCTATGAGGGTAACGCGCCAACCAAGGCGGCGAAGTTCATCCGTCGTGCGCAGCCAGGTTGCGTTATCCAGGCGATCAGCAATGGTCGCCGAAAAGACCCAGACAAGGTGAGGTCTCTTGCCTTTGGCCGCAGACTGCCCGGCCATTGGTGCAGCAACCTGTTGATCAGCCGGCTCCATCACCTTCTCCAAGGGCCTCTTGAGCTGCCCGATTGTTCTCGGGATTCAGGGCAAAGCCAAGCATCATCCAGTAGAGCAGCATCGGAATCGCGCTCACCCACACCGGTTGATACCAGAGCCACAAGGGCCACATCACCGTAAAGAGCAGCAGCCCATATTGGATCGCGGCCATATCCGTCCCATCCATACGGCCCACATTCCTAAAAAGGGCAACTATGATAGCCAGGAAGAAGAATGCCAGGGTCAGGAGCCCAACCAAACCGGTCTCGGCGATGAAAACTGTCAAGCTTTTTCCAGCACTGCCGCTATACAGGCTTGTGGTTTTGAATGATCCTGAAACACCCAACGTCGCACTTGCGGCGCGGCTGCCAATCCCTTTACCGAACAGAAAGCTTGTGGAACTCTTGAGGTTGTTCTCCCAGACATATAGGGGCGCGTCGATACGACCCAGTCTGAATCCTTCGTAGACAGATCCTTTTGAACTGGAGAAGTAGTTATTGATCACGGCCGGGTCTAAGTAATCCTGAAATTCCCTTCCCGGACCCCAGGCAAAGTCTGGAGCGACAGCATTGTATACTTGAATGAAGGCGGCAAGGCCCAAGGCGAGCACCAGCCCCAATTTAACCAGGCGCGCGATACTCCGTCCGCGAGCTACTTGCACGAAGAAAGCTACGACGGCGATAAGCAGGACAGCAACTGGGAAAAGCTTCATCGCGCCCAGCGAACTGGCGATGGCGCCCAGAGCCAAACTGGCAGCCAAATAATGCCAGTCTCCATACACCAGCCATTTGCCGAACCCCAAACTAACCACAATGAGCACAAATATGACAAGTTCGCCAACGCCATGTCTGACCCCCAAGAAACCGGCCAGAGCATCTGACGGCGCTTCACCGGTGGCGTATCTGGCTATCTGCATAAACGTGTTTATGGCCAGGGCGATCAAGCTGATGCGCAGCAGCAATGTCGCCGATCTGGGGGGCCAGGTGGGCATCAAATAGACATAGAGACCGACCAGCGGGTACTGAAAGAGCCGCCGCCAGCCAACGGCCATGATGCCCAAACTCTCGCCTTCAAAAGCGGCGACGGTCAATCCGATGAGAGAGGCGGCGATGACGATCAAAAAGGGTTTTGGAATGCGGTCCAGCAGCAGCATGCGCGCGATGCCGATCACAATCATGGCCATGATGGCCAGATCGCTCAGCCACAGCACAGCACGGGGCAGCATTCGCCAACCAATCAACTGGGGTGTGAAGAAATCGATGCCGAAAGAAACCAGCAGTGGGATCATGTACCAAAGCCAGGCGCTGTAATCGTCACCCGCCTTGCTCTTTGGCGCCAAGAGTGGGTTCTTGGTCTCTACTGTTAGTTGGCTCATGATACCCTTCCTTTGCGCCAGACGGGCAAGCCCCGGCCAAGCAGATCTTCGATGCTGCTTACATCATCGACAAAGAAGCGCCACAGCGTTTCTTGCAGCTCCGGCGTAAATACCGGCGCCGCTTCGAGTTTATTGGAGAGCAAACGGTAGCGAACGGTGTGACGGAGTTCTTCCGGCACATAATCGCGAACCGCTTGAAAGAACTTGGTTTGTGTGAACTTCTCCATGGAAGTGTATTTCAGATGCGGTACGCCAACAGATCTATTTTGGCGGCTCTCATCGGGCTGCTGAAATCCATCCCCGGAAACCCCAAGAAAGTCAGCGACTTCCCTTAAAGTATGATCTGGGTCAGCGATATATTCCTCGAAGATGAGCAGGAGGACGTTTTCCCTACCAAACAGTTCGATGTAGGGACGGATCTGAACAGCGTAACGGCCGTTGTTAATGTAGCGTGGATCTTCATTGACCGCTTCCTGCGGCGGTCTTTGCTCCATGCCGCGTGCCACACTATGCGAATAATGGGAGATGAGGCGGGCAACCGGCTCTCTCATGATGTATATCAATTTCATTTCTGGATTGTAGGCATGTATTCGCCGGCACGTAGAGGGCGCTTCGGGCAAGAAGGTATACATGGTTGAAGCTTCCCCAAAAAGAGGGCCGCTGCCTCCCTCAAAGAGCTCGTGATAGCCCTCCAGGTTCCCTTCCCAGTCGGCAGTGGAATTGAAGAAGCCTGGCTCCTTAATCCGCGAAAATCCGATTTGGGGATGATCGGCTAACTGAGCGGCCAGGCTTGTCGTGCCCGATTTCTGGGCGCCGATGATCATGAAATTGACGCGCATCTATACAACACTCCCGGAGAGCGAACTCAACCGGTTGTTTCTGCGAGCATCTGTTCCGCCTTGGCGGCATCTTCCATAAACATCTGGACCGTCTCCTTGCTGTAAGGATGCACGATCATGCCCTTGATGAATTTGGGCACGACAGTCACAATGTCAGCGCCCGCATCAAGCCATTCGACGACATTAAGCACTTCCCTGGTGGAGCCAACGATGATCTTTGCCTCAAGATTGAACCGGTCCAAGAGACGGCGCAGCTTGCGGATCTCGTCGTTTGAATTGTAACCCATGTTATTGACCCGGCCGCCGAAGATAGAAACATAAGTCGCTCCGGCCAGGGCAGCCAGGAAGCACTGCTGGGCACTCATCATTGCCGTAACATTGACGCGCACATCATGCTCGGTTTCCAGCTCATGAATGAGCTCGAGGTTCTCTATTTCGCCAGATGGGCCATGTATCGTGACCTTGACGTTGATGTTGTCAGCCCAAGAGGCAAAAGATAACGCCTCTTCCAGGGCGCGGTTCCGATCGTTAGAGGTAACCTCCACCGAAAGCGGCAGCGGGTCGATCAGTTTTGCAATCTCGATAGAACGCTCCTTGATCGCGGGCATGCCGCCAGTTACGCCATTTTGGAGCAGTATCGTCGGATTTGTTGTCACCCCGCGGATGATGCCCATCCTAAGGTATTGCTCGATATCGTCGAGACTGCCGGTATCAAGAAAAATCGGCATGGTTATCTCCTGTCATTATATCTCAGTGGGTAAGATTGGTTGTCACCCTACTTTAGAATGGACTTCTTACATCAATCCTTACGAGATCGGCCGTCTAATGTGGCCAAGAATATCGTTTGTCTTGGGCAAGAAACGACCAAAGATAGGGGTCAGGTAGGGGCAGGCCACATCTGCCGGCCCGCTTGAATCTACTTCCGGGCGCTCGTTTCCGGCACCTATAGGGCGCGCCCGTCATCTGAAGCCTATGTTTTCACCGGCAGCCAGCTGCTTAGATCTCTTCCGGTCAACTCCTGGGTCTTTAATATCCCGTCTCGATAGTAGTCCGCCAGAAAAAGCCTGATTTCTTCAGACATAGGCGGCAAGGACTTCTTACTGCCGCGCGTCATTTTGTTTCTTAGCGCGGAAAAACGGACGCTGTTTAGTGCTCGCTGAAACTTGCGCATCGTTTTGGTCTGACCCAGCCTAACATACCCGGAGGAACTGTTGACTGGCTGTGATGTGAAATTCCCGTCCAGGTTGGAATCAACGCCCAGGAAACCAAACAGGTCGGTGAGCACCGACTCCGGTCTACGCTTGATATCGTCAAAGAAGAGCACAAGGAGATCTTCAGCATCAAAGAGCTCATAGTAACGCTGCAAGTGTCGCTGATTTTCACCATTCGATAGAATCAACTCTTTTTCCTGCAAGGCCTCTTCGAAGGTCATGCTTTCGTCGAGAGCGCCGGAGGCAATCATTCGCCAATAGTGTGAATAGGCGCGGTCAACGGGATTGCGCAGAGAGACGAAAAGTTTGACGCCGGGAAGATCTGCTTTTATGCGCTGCGCCAGCTCGTCAGAATAGAAGTAAGCGGGGGTAACTTCGCCAACGGCCGGTTCTCCGGCCCAGCCGGAAAATTGACTCTCATAGTAATCGAGCCCCTTTTCATACTCCTTGTCAAAGAAGTGCAGTTCCTTTTTCCGCGGCAGAAAGACTTCCTCATGGCGCGCCAGGTTGTGTGCCAGCCAGGTGCTGCCGCATCGATTACCACCGAGACCAAGAAAGTTAGGTAGCATTGCCGTTGTCCTCGTCGTCTGCTCTGCCGGATGAAGTTCGCTGTTTGGTTCCATACCGTTCGGCTATTTGACTGACTCCCATTTCATCTCCGCCGCGCGCAGCCGTGGATGAGAAACGAGGTAGTGCCAGACAAGTGCCTGGAATGCCTCGGTATGGGGCGTAATCGTGTCGCTGTTAACCACCGGGATAACAACACAGACGTCAGCAACCTGGGCCGTATAGCCGCCGTCACGGCCGACCACGCCGGAGATGCTGGCCCCCACTTCCTCGGCAAGCTGCAGACCGCGAACAATGTTGGCGCTGATGTTGCGATCCGCGTCACCGCCGCCAACAGAGAAGACGAAAATCATATCATTGCCGTTCAGCCGTGAACCACGCAGCCAATTCACATAGGCTGTATCCCATCCATCATCATTAATTCGTGCGGTTAGCTCAGACACATTGTCCGAAGGGGTATAGGCTTCGATCTGGGCGATCTTGCGGAAATCACAGACAGCATGCGAGGCGTGCCCGGCGCCGCCGCCGGACCCAAGAAAAAAGAGTCGGCCACCACGGCCGCGCAGATCGACCAGAAGATCGACGACCCGCTCAAGGACAGCGGGGTCCAACTCGTTTAGAATCTGAACAGCTTCTTCAATGTATTGTTCCGTGTAATTCATTATTCCTCTCCTAGTTACCACGCACTTTTCGTTTTGTGAATCTTCTCTTTATTGGGCACTAGCTCAGCCGCTCTCCCTATCCAAAGCGGGCGACTAACCTAATCAAGCTGACAGCGAAACGCATAACTCTCTTTTGCGCCCGGCGCACCGGCTTCGAACTGGCTGATAGCGTGCACGGCATCCGCAAGATCTTTGGCGACATAATCCGGTCTTACCCCCTGCCGCGCCAGCTCATCACAGATGTAACATTTACGACTGTTCAAAATAAACGTTTGGCAGCCTGCCCGCCGGCCGGCTAGCACATCGGTTATGCCATCGCCAAGAAAGTAACTTCCGGCCAAGTCCAGTTCCCATTCAGCCGCAGCCTGCAATAATAGACCAGGCTTTGGCTTACGACACGCACACGGCCGTCTGTATTCATCTAAAGCAGCGTCAGGGTGGTGGGTACAGTAATAAACTGCGTCCAAGCGCGCCCCTTCCTCTGCCAGGTCTTCGTGCATCTTGCTGCGCGTGGCCTCGAGAATCTCGGTTGTAAACTTACCTTTCGCGACACCGGGCTGATTGGAGATAACAATGGCCAGGAATCCCATTTCATTGATTCGCCTGACCGCGCCGGCAGCACCGGAGAGCAGTCGAAATTCATCGGGATGGGCGGGGGAATCGACAAGTCCAAACTCAGCGTTATACACCATGGCGTTGATAACACCGTCCCGGTCCAAAAAGATAGCGCGTTGCATAGGCACTGTTTAGAAGTTTACCAACACCTTTGTGCCTTCAAAGTCAAAATCGTAATTCAGTTCACGAAGACCTTCTTCGGCCATTGCTTTGCGCAGCACTTTCTTTTTGCCTTCCGGGCAGTAAAACATAAAGAAGCCGCCGCCGCCGGCGCCCATGATTTTGCCGCCAAGTGCGCCATTCTCACGCGCCACCTGGTACCAACGATCGATATTGGGGTTGCTAATCTTGCCCGAACGAATCTTCTTGTTTTCCCAGTGTTCGTGCAGGAGGGCGCCGAACTGCTCCAGATCGCCGGTTTCCAAAGATTCTTTGATCCGGAATCCCAACTCTTTCGTGCGGTGCAGGCTGTCCACCACGGTTGAATCGTTGCGCTTTGTATCCCGCTTTTGTGCTTCCAGGATATCGCCGCTTGAACGCAGTATGCCTGTGAAGAAGATCAGTACGTTGCTGCGAAAATCTTCTACCGTGCTCAGGGAGATATCGAGCGGCGAAACATTTACTTTGCCATCTCTCTCGATATCGAGGACGGTGATGCCGCCGAAGGCGGCCAGATAATGGTCGTGCTTACCGACCGGATGCCCGGCCATATCCATTTCGATATGGCATGATTGTTCGGCAATTACCTGGACAGGCACCCGCTCTCGCTTCTGTTCATAGAGGGCAGTGAGCAGGGTCACAAGATAAGTTCCCGAAGAGCCAAGTCCTGTCCCACCCGGAACATCGGCCATGGAGACGATTTCGATGCTCTTGTCGAACCCCAACAGTTCCAGCGCCGGGCGCACCAGGTCATGCTGCACCTCAGTCGGATCCTTGACCTGCTCGTAAATGGAGTACTTGACGCGGATATACTCGTCGGCGGCCGGCTGGTTGACATAGATGTAGAGATATTTATTGATAGCGGCGCTCAATAAGAAGCCACCATGCTGAGAATAGTAGGAGGGCAGATCGGTCCCCCCCCCGCCTAATGAAATCCTGAACGGACTACGTGCCAAAATCACGGTGAATTTTGCCTCCTCTAGAAGAATTCTTGAATTCGTTGCAGATCGAATGGTGTATCAATCCACCAGAGATTTTCATCTTTTTCCATTTGATAAGCAAACATTGGCAGGCCGTCGGCTAACATAGCCGGGAGAACGTCCCGCCCAAAATCGCTGGCGACTGCCGGCGGGATTGCGTCCAGCACCTGCTGTTCAAGCAGGAAAATGCCCGCGCTTACCCAATGCGAAAAAACCTGTTCGGCGGTTGGTTTTTCGAGAAAACGGGTGATGCGCTTGTTGTCATCAAAACCAACAATGCCGCTGGCCGTGGGATCCTCACGATAAAACAGGGCGATGGTGGCCAAGCCCGCTTGCTGCCGATGGCGTCGCCAGAGTTTCTCGAGATTAATGGTGCTTAGGTTATCGCCATACCATAAGAAAAAGGGGCCATCAAAGAACGGCTCCACATTTTTCACTCCTCCAGCCGTACCCAACAGCGCTTCCTCAACGGAATAATGAAGATTGACGCCCCACCTGCTCCCGTCGCCGAAGTACTGCTTCACTGCGTCAGGCATGTAGTGGAGGTTGATCATAAGTTCAGTAATGCCAAAGTCGCGAAGCCATTCAATATTGCGTTCTAGGACAGGTTTTCCGCCAACCGGCACCATGCACTTGGGGACGGATTCAGTCAAGGGCCGCAGCCTCGTGCCTTCTCCGGCAGCTAGCAGCATGGCTTTTTTCGGCATGTCATTCAAGTTCATAATCTAAATCACCGGTCCACAACAAACGAAACTAGAAACAAGCAGCAATCGCTGAACAAAATCATTTCGTTTCTCCTGTTGTCACAGCGGGAGGCAACCAATTGTCCAATGAGGAAACACAACAAATAGCCAGGTCTAGAAAAAGGCAGGATCGTGAAAGCGGAGTTTACAGAGCCAGCGAAAAACGAGCCGGCGCCAGAATCCGCCCCACCGCCATGGTTCATGGTAGAGGGTGGTAGATCTAATAGGCGCCCTTGCCGGTGATCAATACCCAAGGAGTCACCAGCATGATCTTTAGATCCATCCAGAATGAACGCTTCTGAATGTAATCGAGGTCAATCTCGATCATCCGCTCAAAAGGTACAGCGCTTCTTGCGGTGACCTGGTATAGGCCGGTAATGCCGGGCATCACTTCCAGACGCATCTTTTCGCGTGCAGACGTGTAATGCTCGTATTCGTAAATAACAGGAGCGCGAGGACCAACCAGGGACATGTCCCCCTTAAGGACGTTTACCAGCTGCGGTATTTCGTCTAGGCCGGACTTGCGCAATATCCTACCGATGGGGGTTACACGCGGGTCTCTGGTCATTTTGTAGACGGCCACGGGTTTTCCATCTTTGGTTATCGTGTCAATTGTTTCACCCTTCACGAATTTGGCGATTGTCGTGCGGTGAATATTGTCATCTGTATGCGAATACATCGTACGGAATTTGTAGATCGTCATCAGTTTTCCGTACCGGCCTACGATGTCATTGCAGCGATAGATCGCCGGTCCTGGCGTTGTAAGGCGGACAGCCAGGGCGATCAACAACCATACCGGCGCCAGCAGCGTAAGGGCGACTGCTGACAAAAACACGTCCTGCACCCGTTTAACAAACTCGTATACCGGTTTTCGTTCAACCAATGGTTGGCGAAAATCTTTGGTAAGGTCAACAGCCTCAACCCTGCTCACGCTCTCATTCCTTGTCATAATTCACTCAAGTACATCACTTCAAAGTTCACGAAAATGAGTCCCGTTGTGCAATGCATTCATGCCTAACCAATAAACTCACTGTCCGGATCGTAGGCGGTATAATCACTACTGTCGCCCGCGCGATTGATAACAACCTCAACGGAACTTACATGCACATGGGAGAGTTGTCGTCGAACGGTCTGGACATCACCGCGGCGTGTTACAGCAAGTGAAACGACCCAAATAATCTTGTCGGCCATAGGCGCGAGCACGGCGGAATCCGCAACAGAGAGCATCGCCGGGGTATCCAGCAAGACGACATCATACTCCGCGCGCAGATCTTCTAGCAGGGACACCATTTGCGGAGACCCTAATAACTCAGTCGGATTCGGTGGAAGTGGTCCACTGGTGAGTACCTGCAGCCGGGGATATGAGCTGTCCAAAATTGCCTCATGCAAGGAAACCTCTTGCGTGAGCACGCTGGTCAAGCCGCGCTTGTTCGGTAAATCGAACATCTTGTGTACAGAGGGCAGCCGCATATCACAATCAACCACAATTACGCGCCGGCCAGACTGGGCAATGGTCACGGCCAAATTGGCGCAAACAGTTGACTTGCCTTCACCACGTTGGGCGCTGGTAACCATCGTAACCGCCGGATGAGCATCCGGACCCAGGGTCAATATGTTGGTGCGCAAGCGGCGAAAAGCCTCCAACTGTGGATAATGGCCATTGTTTAAGCGGGCGATTTGCAGACTGTCTTTAGAAGAAGGGATTCTGCCTACGGTAGGCAGCTCCGTGGCGGCCTCGATTTGTTCCATGGTGTACATCTTTGTATCGAGGTTTTCAACGATAAACGCTAACACAACACCCAACACCAAACCACCGAGCGCCCCCAGCACCAGGTTCAAGACCGGCTGAGGTGTGGACGGCTCCGGCGGCAGGTAAGCGGGTTCAACGACCGAAACTGAGTTAGCGAGCAGCGCCTCGTTCACACGAGCGTTCTCATATTGCTCCAGCAAAGTTGAGTAAGTTCGCTCCCGCAAAGCGATTGATTGGTTGAGTGCATCAAGAGCCGCGGCATCTTCCGGTGAGCCGGAAAGAAGCGCCTCATACTGCTGCCTTGTATCATTCAACTCCAATTCCGCCTGCGCCAACTGCGAGGCCAGGATCTCGGTTGTCGTCTTCCCACTACCACTGTAGATGTCACGGCTCTGTGCGGCGAGCACATCGGCCGCTGTGTTTGCAATAGCCTGCGCCTGCTGAGGGTCCTCCGCCCGCGACTCAATAATCATCAATTCTGTACCAGGAACCAATTCAACGCTGAGATTTGGTAGTTTCTCCAGGCCTAACTGTTCCCTCAGTTCAGAGCGCACGGTGCTGCTCGTAGCAATACGCGCATACGTGTTCATCAGGATCTGCGTGTAATCGATGTTATTGATTGTGGCCACGCGCAAGGTAGTTTGCGACCGATACTGCGGCGTGGCCAGGTAGGTCAGAACCGCGGCAAGCAGCGTACAAATAATCGTGGACAGGATGATTATCCATTTGCGACGCTGAACTATCTCTAAATACTGTCTTAGCTCCAAATCAATTCCTTCGAACCCGCGGGTCCTTCAAGTCTAAATCAACCGATAATAAGCACGCGGCTCCTCCTCGCACCTTCTATCCATTCTGGCACCAGTCCCTTACGACCCAACTTACGGCATAAGAACAATCTAGGCGGCCTAATCAAGGAGGTATCCTCCTTTACAGTGGACGCAAACTGATGCATAATTTTGACCGCAAAAATGGAAAAGCCTGGGTGCAAATCAGAAAACTTGCACTCTATCACATTACTCTAAAGTAGAGGTTGGAGGCCGCAATTGACTTTACCGAATTTTCTTGGCATAGGCGTCCCGAAGGCTGGGTCAACTTGGCTATATGCGCTTATTGAACAGCATCCTGACGTATTTATGCCGACAATAATCAAGGATGTCCGCTATTTTGATCTTCATTATGATTCGGGTCCGGACTGGTATCAGCAGTTCTTCCCACCTGATGATGAAGCGGCAAACTACAAGGCAATCGGGGAGTTTACCGCTGCTTATCTTTTCTGCGAAGAATGCCCTAAGAGAATCTATGAGGATCTCAACAATCCTAAACTGCTCCTGATGCTGCGCAATCCAGTCGACAGGACGTTTTCGCAGTATAATCATGCGGCACGATATAGAAACTACCAGGGGTCATTTGAACAATTCTTGATAGATCGCCCTGGGGTAACGCAGGGCAGCCACTATTCCAAGTTTATTAAACGTTATCAGGCGTATTTTGGTCCTGATCAGATGTTGATCTTGTTGTTCGATCGTGTCTTCAAAGACGTGGATCAGACGCGCAAGACGGTGGCTGATTTCCTTGAAATTGATCCTGACGCCTTTCCAGAAAACGCCGGAAAGGAAGTGGTCAATAAGAGTTTCCTTCCCCGATATCGTTCCTTGTACGCGCTTATCGCCAAAGGCGCGCACAAGATCCAAGATCAACGGATCTATTGGCCTGTCTACATGGCCAAAAAGATGGGAGTCAAACAGTTTCTTAGTGTAGAAGGGGGCAAGTCCGAACCTATGAACAGCGAGACAAGAAAAGCACTGCAGGCGCAATTTGACGAAGAAGTCTCTGCGCTGGAGACGCTGCTACAAACAGACTTGAGCAGCTGGCGAAAATAACACCTCGGTCAGCGCCGGCACGGACCCTTGACCGTGTCGCGAGATACAAGGGCCGCTTGGCGTGCCGTGCTCGAAAGGTATGGCGGCCGATAACAAAATCGATGTTCAACCGAACGGCCGAACATCGGAAGAATCAGTGGCAATAAGGGAAGCCCTCAACAATCCATGGGATCGGGGCGTGTTCAGCGCTCGCTTTACAAGAATCCAAGTCCAGAGCTGGTGTCAAAGCAATCGAATTGCTTGCAGACCTTCTTGCTTGCCCCGCAGAGCGTGACAGTGGTTGCATCAGGAACAGGTTTACTGTATTATCTGCGTACTCAGCGGTAGTAGACATAATCATATACTTGTTTTGATCACTGCGTGACAAACTGATTCGGGAGGTTTGTAACATGGCTAATTACTACGTGTCGCCCAGCGGCAGCGATAGAAACGGTGACGGCTCGTTAGGCAGCCCTTGGAAAACAATCCTCAAGGGAGCGAACGCGTTAAACGATAATGATACGCTCTATTTGCGTGGGGGCACGTACACCGAACAGAATACTGTCATTCTCCGCAAAGAGAACACGACAGTGTCAGCGTACAATAATGAAAGACCTATTTGGGATGTCAAAAGAGAGTTCCCATCGAACACAAACGGCAACATTCCCTTCACGGCAATTCTTCAACTGGAAGGAAATGGCACGTTGGCCAACGGAATTGAGATACGCAACTCGCGTGGGCGCTCTTTCTTGGTCAATGGGAATAACTGCACAGTTAAGAAATGTACAAGTAGGTGGAACGGCCGTCATGGCATTCATGTTGAAGGGAATGATTGTCTTCTTGAAGACTGCCTTATCATGGATGCAAGCCAGTTAACCGACAGCGGCGGGCATATTCAGTTCAGATATGCCAGCGGTGGAATTGCTAAAGGCTGCATAGCAACCGGCGGCGGCGGTCAAGGCATCATTTTCATCCAATGCTACAATGCCACGGCGATCAACAACATAGTCTATGATGTCAAGGCCGCCCATATCTATTTTGACGGTGTTGACACGGGAATAATGGATTCGAATGTCGTGTTTCGTACCGATCAAAGCAAGTATCCGCCCGGCAACATGCTCATCATCTCCCAAGAACTGTATGACGACAGAAACGTAAAAACCAAGGATATCACGGTCACCAATAACCTGGCGGTTGGCGGGGATCACTGCTTCAACTTTCCAGTGGGATCAGACCGGGACAGTTTGGGGGACGGCGTCGTGCGACCCGTTCCAAACGCTGGTTTCAAGAACTGCAAAGTCGTCAACAACGTATTCATCAATGGGCACATTTCAACCGTCAGGATCTACGACCACAAAGAGACTGACGTATCCGAACATACTCCGTGCTGGTTCGCAAATAATATCGTCATTCAGGACGATAGTAATGCCAAGATATTTGCCTATCGCTCCGCGTCAACACTCGCCGAATGGACCTTCATGAACAACCTCTATTCCAGAACCCCCGATTCAGACGTGCGCGGCTCGGGCGATATTATTGGTCCGGCGGGACTTGTCAATCATCAAAAGAATTTGAACCAACCTTCCGATTTTGATATTGAGAACTACAAGCTAAAAGAAACCTCGCAAGCCATAGATGCGGCGACACGCAATCTGCCCATAACCGTGGACAAGGACTTCTTTGGTGAAGCGCGTGGTTCAAGGCCGGATATGGGTTTCCACGAGTTCATGAAAGAGCTTTTCATCAACGCTGGTTTTTCGGCACGGCCCAGAAGTGGTACGGCCCCCCTAGAAGTGTACTTCACGAATGATAGTTCCTCATCGAATCCGATCACGTCCTACTTCTGGGACTTTGGCGATGGCGCTATTTCAACCGAGAAGGATCCGGTCCACGAGTACCAGGCAGGCCAGTTTACTGTTTCGCTGCGTGTGCTCAGCGCCGCGGGCAGTGACATTCTAACGGAGAGGGATCTGATCGATGTGGAGCCCTTGGAAAACAACACGCCGGCGCGCGTGGTCGACGGCCTGAGCGCCTTCTATCGCTTTGACGAAGGGGCAGGCGATACGATTTTCGATGTCTCTGGCGCCGCTTCGCCGCTTAACTTGAAGATCAGTGATAGTTCCGCCGTGAAATGGCTTAACCCGGGCATCGAGATTACGAAGCCGACAATTATCGCTTCCTCTAATCCAGCCACGGCGCTGACGGCATTGTGCCAGGAGTCGAATGCGCTTACGGTTGAAGTGTGGATGGAACCGCAATCGCTGCGCCAGAACGGGCCAGCGCGGATCGTGTCTCTCTCAAAGAACAACTATTCGCGTAATCTCACTGTCGGGCAGGGGTTGTGGGGCACGCAGCCGTCAGACCTATTTGATCTGCGCTTGCGTACCACGGAGCGTTCGGCGAATGGTATGCCCTCTTTCTCCTCACCCGCGGGTTCGGCAAAGGGGGGGAAGACACATCTGGTAATCACACACAACAAGAACGGCCGTACGCGAATCTATATTGATAAATTCATCGTTGCCGAAACGGTGATTCCCGGCGATTTTTCGACCTGGAACCCTCGCTTCCCCCTGCTGCTGGCCAATGAAGCCACCGGAGACAACCCGTGGCTTGGCTCCATCTATCTGCTGGCCATTTACCAGAGAGAGCTAACTTCATCGGAGATCATACAGAATTACAGCGCCGGAACTGCGCTGACGGCGCCTGCCGAGACGAGTGTCGTCTCCACAACCGATTTCAAGCGCTTTCTCTTGATCACCAATGGCAGTGGTCGGGCCGCCGTGAAAACGACGGCCGTCGGCTTTGGTGTTCAGTACCCTGACATGCGCTGCGTGCTCTGTGCGAATGGACATGTTGCCAGCATGGCTGTCTATCCGGATATTAACGCCGTCATTCGCACCTACAACAAACAAGGGTTAAAAGTTGACTGGCTTGACTAGACCAACCGAGCCGCGGCTGAATTTCATTACCCGTAGCGCAGGCCTGCCAGACCACGAACGGAACGGTACTTGATGCGACGCATCTGGATCAAGTAGTCCGCCATCTGCACCTGCGCTGTCAGAGCTCCTTCAGCAGCTCGATCACGGTTCTGGATGCGCACATCGCGCGATTGCAGGAGGTCATAGATAAGGGGCAGCTGGGAATTGGCCTGAATCCGTTCATCGACGGCCGCCTTGAGCTCCGGGGCCACGTCCGCGTCATAGTAGATACTGCGGTGCGTCCCATCTTGCGCTGCCGCTATCTTTGAGGAAGAACGCTGCACATTTTCCTGGTAATTTTCATCATCGCCGGCGTAAAGATGGACGCGTGCGGAGGGGTTTCCACCGACCACATGATGCAGAGAGCGTTCCCAATATCTCTCCTTACCGGGAAAATCAGTGATAGAAAGATAATCACATACCCTTTGCAGTACGGTGCGATCGCTCGTCAAGTCCTGGTAAGGAACCGCGCGCCAGTTATCAAAGAGGGTGTTGTACATTTGATGATAAATCTGCCAGGATCGTTCCCAGCGGGGCATGCTGCCCCGTTTTTCATGGGATTTCGCGAACTCATAAGGCGACTTCCAAACCAGGATATCCCGCGCAGCTATGTCATGCTGACGCAAATATGCTTTCTGATGCTGGATCCAAAATGGATCCTTGCTTGAATCGACAATGAAGTCGACTTCCGGGAATCTCGCGAAGAGTGTAGGATATAGCGCCTTTTCGCCGCCGGCCTTCAGCTCCTGCCACAAGGTGCAGGGATGATCACCACAGCTGCAATGCATATCAAAATGATAGGCACGTGAGGGGCGCATCAAGTTATGCGCCTCGCCAACCGCCAGTCCACGCGGATCGTTGGCTAGAATCATGTGAAAAAAGGTCGAGCCGCTAAATTCGGTCCCACCCACAAAGATCACCTTCTTCTTCATGGTTTTCGGTTATCCTTCAGAACTTGTACGCTGTGCCTGCCGCCCAGCCAAGACTTTATGATAGAGCGCTTCATACAGCTGTGACACTTCCACCCACGTCATCCCTTCCCGGCCATTGATCGCGTTTCGTTTTGTTTGAGCGAGCAGCTGACGATCCTCAATCAGGCGCAGCATAGCCTGCGAAAAATCATCGGCCGTGTTTGGGCACAAGAAACCATTGTACCCAGTCTGCACATACTCGTGATTGGGGGCTACATCCGTAGCGATGATGGGAAGGCCGGCTGCGCGGTACTCGATCACTTTTAGGGTCGGATGGTAGGTCCAGTCAGTCGGTTCATAGGGGACATAGGCAACTGCCACATCAAACTCAACGAGATATTCGGGGACCTTCTCGTAAGGGACAGGGGGTATCAGTTTCACATGCCGGGTAAGGTCGAGCTGCGCGATCAGCGACTCATAGTATCCATCACTTGCATCACGGCCCAAGAAATGAAACTCGAACGCGCCGGACACATCGGCGGCGGAACGAATCGCTGCAAAGAGGACTTCAAGCTTGCGGTGCCTGACCATTGATCCGCAATAAATGAAGCGGACGAGAGGCGCATCGGCCTGTTCAGCGGACGCCGGCTGGGCAACGCTTAGAAACAAGTCATCGACCCCCATGGGCACGACGCTTCCCCAACGTTCCCAGTCCGGGCCCAGCCCCTTATTTGCCCCGGCAGGATGGAGGTAGCTGGAATGATCAAAGCTAGCGATCGTAGAAGTTCGCCGCGTGAAGGTGCGCACCTGATTGCGCAAGCGGTGCCAAAGCGTGTCGGAGCGCCGCTGGTCGCCAATTTGCCGGAAATCCAAGATGAAGGCTGTTTCCTTGGGCATTCGCGGTGGAATCAGGCTCGTGAGCTTCATTCCTGAGGCGTTGATCTGCACGATATCCGGCCGTAACTCCCGCAGCTGCCGGCGAAAACGCCGGATGAGGACAAGTTCACGAAAGCGCGCCCAGGCAACAGAGAACAAGCGCGATTTGGGTAATCTTGGCGGGTAAGCGGGCGGCGCGGGCTGCTTCATGGGCTGGTCACGGCCGTTGTCCCAGAGAACCGTGCCATCGCTATCAAGCGTAATCGTCCACACGTCGTGACCGGAGCTTCGCAATTGTTTAGCGATTTCTCCATAGACTGGTGTAGGGCGCGCTGACGCATGCAGCAAACATATCTCCATTTAGCCCACCTGATTTAGGCCGCAGTGAAAAGAGGCAATGTCCATTCTGGACAAAAACAGACCATTTTGGTTCTCTTTGGAAGCCAACATGTCCGGTTACACGAGCAAAATGGGGTGGAAGAGCCAGGAAAAGCCATCAGACGCCCGTGAGTTCTCCGAACAGGAGGCGCCAACGGGTACGCATCCATCTTGCCAGGACAGCCTGCAATTTGATGCGCTGGCTGCTGCTCATGGGTACACGCCAAATGGTAAGCTCATGCTCCCAAAGCAGGCGCCAGGTAGGAAACGTTAGTTTGCCTTTACGTGACGGATCATACCACGCCTGCTGCGCTCGTTTGCTCTTCCCTCCCCCCAAGACTGCCTACTGTGCACGCGATAGAAGAAAAGAACCTCGGGGACTTCGACCAGCTTACCGCGCAGAGCCAGCTCGCCAATCAGCGGCCGATCGGAACCGGAATATCTTCCTATGAGCTTCGTCTGCGCAAGTGTCTCCCTTCTGGCGACGCCAAAGACGGGGATGAAGGGTTGATGGCCAACGACCATGGATCGAAAACGCTGGTACGCATTCATTTCCTCAATTTTTCCACGCCGTGGATAGGTGCGCGCCCGTGCGCCCTGCCCATCAATCTCCTGCCCAAGTGTGAAGACAAGCACAACATCCGCTTGCTGCTCAAGCACCTCCATGCACCGTTCTATGAACGTTGGGGCATGGAGATCATCGTGGGAGGCCCATTTGAAGAATTCAGCGCGAGCCTGGTCGAAGACGAAGTTGTAGTTTCCCGCTGCCCCAAGATTGGTCGGCTGGCGGTGGTACTGTATGCGCGCGTCTTGCTGCGCGTAACCTCTGCAAATCTCTTCTGTGCGGTCAGTCGATGCGTTGTCGGAGACGATGAGTTCAAAATCGCCATAGGTTTGGGCCAGCAGGGAATCGAGGCTCTGCTCCAGGTAGTTTTCGCCATTGTAGACTGGAAGCCCGATGCTTAGGCGGGGGAGAGGTTTGCTCATATCTTTCAGAAAGGCCACCAGAAGTCAGCTCAGTCGTGTGCTTGTGAGGACGGGTTTGTTACTGCGCGGAAGAATGCGGCTCGGTTTACAAAGAAAAGGTATTTCGCGAAGCGAACGCTTCGCGAAATACCTAACTAGACCAGGCAGCTAACGCGGCAGCTGCCTGGCAGTCCATCTCAGCGCCTGCCTACTCCTTCAAGATAAGCGGCAAGAACAAGCGGTAGTCGACGACCTCCACCCCGAAAAAGGCTGTGACGGACTTGTTTCCATTCATGGTCAACTGCGCCGGGTTCGCCGAACCAGACAGATCGCCGGACCAGCCCGTGAAAGATGCGGCCGGTAACGCCTGCAAAGTGACAACCTGGTTACATCCATAACGGCCGCCGGCGTCGGGATCCGGCGACAGCTGCACATCGCCAGTTCCCACAACCGTATAAGCAAGCAGGTAACCCGTGTTTCCAAGCGGGAACGCAGTATTCTTGAAGTAATCGGCCGTCAGTGTAAAGTCCGGCGCCGTTCCATCCGGCTCGTTGGCAGCGAAGATCCCTGAGGACGCGACGGCAATTTCCTGGGTGATAACTTGCGGGGACAGCCACGTGGCGCCATCAAGCGAATAGGTCTGTGTCCAGACATTGCCCACGCGATTAACACGCAAGTAGATCTCACTCAGTTCGCTGCCCCCCGTATTGAGGGTGGTAACCTTCCCGGGAATAGTCGATCCATTGGCGACGCCACCAGCGAACATTTTCAACTTGGAGCCATCGCTGAAGATATCGAAGCGCAGCCAATTGTTTACATCTTCTTCAACAAGAAAGCCCTGTATCTGGAACTTCTGCGTGGGAATCGAATTAAACTTGATCTCCACTTCAAAGTCTTGATCCTCGGTATCCTGCATAAGGCGCGGAGCGTTGCGATTTATCGTTGGCCACATCGCATGCGCGGCCCCGCCAGGAACAACTATCTCAACTGTCGTGCCCGTGGCGTTAACAGAGGCGTCGCCGGCCGGGTTGATGAAAGACCAGAGCTCTGTATCAAGCGAACATTGACTAAAATCATCCGATATCGGTGACGCTTCACCCAAAGCAATGAAGGTGGCGGTCACTTCTCTATCTCCGGCGATTTGCACCGTGTCCGGATTCATTGTACCGCTGAGGTCACCGCTCCAACCGGAAAAGATGTAACCGGCGCTGGGAAAAGCCGTCAGGGTGACGATCTCGCCGCCATCATAAAGCGCTTTATTAGGACTCTTGGTGACATCCCCCTGCCCTTCTATTTGTACAGTCAATGTCCCGGGGTCTGCTTGCACGAAGTTGGCAATCACGCTGATGTCCATCGTGACGTCCAAGATCAGCGGATTGATCGTTCCCGGTAGGGCCACGTCTCCACTCCAGCTGTCGAGGATATTGTTGGGCGCCGGGCTGGCGTTAACGCGTACCGTCGAGCCATATGTGAAGCCCGCTTCCGGCGGATCAGGATTGGGCGTCAAGCCCACCGAGCCCTGGCCGGACATGCCGGCCGTCACAAAGAAGCTTTTGCCGGCAAGCGGCTCAATTGTAACATCACCAAATTCAGCATCGACATGGTGGGCAATCAACACAGCGGACCCGGAAGGCGTATTATTGCTCTCGCTATAGCCCTTCAAATCCCATTCGACGGGCTCAGGGTCTCCAGCTTCCCACATTTTCAAACGGTAGTAGGCACGTGTGTCAGCCGGATCCATTGGACTCTGAACGCTCATCTTGAATATGTACTGCACATCGAATTCAAGTTCTTTGGCCGTGCTCGTGCCTATCCACTTGTCATAGCTGCGCAGCTCCAGACCTTCAGTCCCATCTTTTTGCCAACGGTACCAGCCGAGCCCGCCGGTACGATCCCAATTGATACGTGGCTCTTCCGCGTCATCTTGGGTTTGACCTTGCCAGCGCTGGATAATACCGATTCCAGGCCCGTTGCTGGGTGCATTGAAGCCAGTTGAATCAATCCCTTTGACCTTGATAGGTACGGTTACCTCATAATCCGTCCAGGTCTTGGGCACGTTGGGATCATTCATTTCGCCCATGGCGACCAAGCGGTCATAACCAACTTCCACAGGATAGAGCTTGCCCGAGGGGTTTATGTCCCATTTGCCATCAACTACTTGGGCCACCTCGGGGACTGACGAAGCGGCACCCCAATCGGCAACATAGTTCTCCGGCCAGACTCTGTTGGGCGTATAATTAACGGTGACATTTTTCGTTGTCAGCTGATCATTGTTGTCGGTGGCTTTGATCGTGACTGTATTCGCGCCGTTATCCAGGCCTTGATAGGGCATCTCAACGTTAAAATCACCCTCATTTTGCAGCCGTCTCTTGTCAGGGCCATAGGCCAGCGGCAGATCGGGCCCACCATTCAGGGAGTAGGTCAGGGTCTTAATGCTGTCCCCTTCCGGGACAGAAACGTTGCCGAGAATGTTTACCCACTCTTGTGGATTACCCGGCTTGCCAAAATCTTGCTCGTTGCCATACCAGACATCGATGGTTAGTTCTGTAACTGCCTCTGTGCCGGCCCGGGTCATGGCGGGTTCGATGAAGACGACGGGTCTATCCGCCTGCTTGCCGCCGACAAGGGGGGGCATCGCGCCGGCATCGTCCCACCAGACAGGGTCTTCGACCCCTGAGCTGTCCGTAGGATTATCGGTCGGCAGCGGATCCTGCGCCTGAGCAGTATCTGTCAGAGTACCGCTGCTTTGCTCTACTGCGCCGGCAAACGGTACGCTGACCATGATGCTCATCGCGATAAAGATGAATACAAGGTATGTTAATTTTTTCACGTGTCATTCTCTCCATTTGCATTGGCTTGGCCGGATGCGCTCACATAGGATCTAAAAATCCGCCCAATTCTTATGTCTGATCCCACCACTTGCTCTCGTGCTCCATGAGGAGGAAAGCACCTGCCTGCGATTATCTGCTCACTTTGAACAAAGAACGAATCGATTCACTCTTTTCCTAATCTTGGCGGCAGAAAGACAGCATCTCAAATCAATATACAACGGCAATATTACATGTATTCTTAAGAAGGGGTGCCATTGAAGACGAAAGAGCGGGAACAGCGATGGGCCGTTCCCGCTTTTTCGTTTGTGAAGCAAGGAGTCCTACTTGGCGAAACCGACGGCGCGGGTTTCACGGATCACGGTTACCTGGATCTGGCCAGGATACTGCATGTTGTCTTCGATGGACTTGGAAATATCGCGTGACAAGCGCATCGCGCCAAGATCGTCGATCTGCCCTGGCTTAACCAGGATGCGGATTTCACGACCTGCCTGCAGGGCATAGGCGCTGTCCACGCCTTCAAACGATGTGGCTATCTCTTCTAATGTGCGCACACGCTTGATGTAATGTTCCAAACTTTCGCGACGCGCACCCGGTCTTGCGCCAGAGATGGCATCGGCCGCTTCGACAATGATGGCTTCCACTGTTTCCTGGTCCACTTCATGATGGTGGGAAGCGATGGCATTGACAACCGGAACAGGCACTTTGAAGCGCTTGGCGAATTCGGCACCCAGCATGGCGTGCGTACCTTCCTGGTCATGATCCATGGCTTTGCCCAGATCATGAAGGAGGGCGCCCATTTTGGCGAGATCGATGTCTGCGCCCAGTTCGGCAGCGAGCATGGCGGCGATCTTGGAGGCCTCCACGGCGTGGAAGAGCTGGTTCTGCCCGTAGGAGGTGCGGTACTTGAGACGACCAAGCATTTTCAAGATCTCCGGGTGCAGCCCATGCACGTTCGCTTCGTAGGCGGCTTGTTCCCCAGCATCGCGTATGTCGCGGTTGACTTCCGCCTGGGCATCGCGAATCAGTTTTTCAATGCGCGCCGGGTGAATACGGCCGTCGGCTATGAGCTTGGCCAAGGCACGGCGAGCGACTTCACGACGCACCGGGTCGAAGCTGGAAACGGTGACTGCTTCCGGGGTATCATCAACAACGATATCAACACCAGCGGCCTGTTCAAAGGCACGAATGTTGCGCCCGCTGCGGCCGATGATGCGTCCTTTCATATCATCGCTGGGCAGAGGCACGACACTGACGACAAGTTCCGCAACCTGATCGCTGGCAACACGTTGAATCGCCAGGGCTATCAATTTACGGGCCTCCGTTTCCGCCGTTTCCTTGGCGCGGTTCTCAATCTCGCGCATCTGCCGGGCGAGGTCCTGCTGCGCCTCTATCTCCACCTGTTTCAGCAGCAGATCGCGTGCCTCTTCCGTGGACATTGCCGACACCTCTTCTAGCCGTGCGCGTTGTTCATCTTCAACTTGCGTCAGCTGGTTGGCGCGTCTGTCCATTTTGCTTTGCCGTTTATTCAACGTCTGCTCGCGCTGTTCCAGGCGCTTCGCCTGCTCATCAAGTTTGTCGGACTGCTTCTCCAGCCTTTCTTCCGCCCGAGCGAGATCCTGGAAGCGGCGCTCAGCCACCTTTTCGGCCTCCTGCCGGATTTCCTGGGCCTCTTTGCGGGTTGTCTTTAAGATATTGTCGACTTCTTTTTCGACGGCAGCGCGCTTCTGATCAAGATCTTTCTGCAGCTGCTCGTAGGCGTCTTCTACTCGCGGTTTCATGATCAGCCAGGTGATGCCTGCACCGCCGACCATGCCGATCAAGAGGGCCGCGATCACGCCCAAGATTCCAATGTTCATTCAAAAACTCCTTTGTCTGGTGGGCTAAGGATACTTACGTTTCCTCTACACCCGGCCAGGATTCTTCCATCACTTCTCTGATGACTTCATACGCAAAACCACGTCGCTGTAGGAAGCCGGCTACTTTCTCTCTGTACTTATCTTCCGGCAGAATCGCCCACCGGTAAGCGTTCTTTTCGACCACACGATGTGCTGCGGCCCGCTCATCAACCTGTTCCAAAACCATATCGGCAACGTCTCGACTAATCCCCTTCTGCCTAAGCTCTTGACTCAAGGCGAAGCGGCTTCGCGGACGAAAAGTCTCGCGTTGTTCGACCCAATAGTTCGCAAAAGCGAGATCATCAAGCAGATCGAGTCCTTTCAGATAAGCGACCACATCATCGATGTGATCCTCCTCGTACGACTTACGGCGCAGGTGCGTTCGCACCTCATGTTCGCTCCGTGGCCGCAGACTCACCAAATTCAGCGCATTCTGCCGGGCCTTGTGCACCAGCTCTTTCTTTTGCAGAAGTTCAATATCTTCTACAGAGAGCTGCTGCCCAATCTTAAGTCCGGCGGCAACGGACATCGCCAAGCCGAAGGCAAACTGCCCATCCAGGAAAACGCTGACGCGTTCCTGATCCTTCTTTTGCACCGTCATGTCACTAATAATTGCCATAGGTAAACAAAAAGCCCCGGCGATCATGCCGCGGCCAGCAACGAAATACAGCAGATTGGCTATTTGCCTGGTAAGGATTCAGCGACGTGAAAGCGCACGTTCACCTATCCACCCAACAAATACAACATAGCGAAAGGGTATTCGATTAAGTCCCTAACAAGCACATAACGTCTGCAAAGCAAACAGGCAGGTCATCTAAATAGTATTTACCCAACAATAACCGCCACTGCGAAAGTCATCGCGAAGCGCATCCGTCGTAGCGAGTCCATGGTGCAGCGCTTCCCAGAAACATTTTGCTATTCGAATTGTAACCACGGCAAACGTCGTGCCACTATTAACCAATCTTGTCGTTACTAACCGTAACAGCGATAAAAATAAATTATGTATCGCCGGCGGCGGGTTCTTCGAGATACGGTAACCCTGCCTCCATACGGATCTGACGTTCCAATTCATCCAACAAATCTGGATTCTCAGCCAGGTAGGTCTTGGCGTTCTCGCGCCCCTGTCCGATTAACGTCTCTCCATACCGGAAATATGCCCCACGTTTGTCCACCAGCCCATACTCTACGGCCAGGTCAATCACGTCACCCGTCAACGAGATCCCTTCGTTGTACATGATGTCAAACTCACATTCTGTAAACGGTGGCGCCACCTTGTTCTTCTTTACTTTCACCCGCGTGCGGTTGCCGATTACGTCGCCGCCCGCCTTCAAGGCCTGGATGCGCCTGATGTCCAAACGCACCGACGCATAGAACTTCAACGCGTTCCCCCCACTCGTCGTCTCCGGATTGCCAAACATCACCCCGATCTTGTGCCGCAATTGGTTCGTGAAGATCATCGATGTGTTCGTCTGTTTGATTACCCCAGACAACTTGCGCAGCGCCTGCGACATCAACCGCGCCTGCAGTCCTACGTGCGCATCTCCCATCTCCCCTTCGATCTCCGCGCGCGGCACCAACGCCGCCACCGAATCTATCACGACCACGTCCATCGTGCCCGAGCGGATCAGTGCTTCGGCGATCTCCAGCGCCTGTTCCCCCGTGTCCGGCTGCGATACGTATAGATTGTCTACATCTACCCCGCAGCGCGCCGCGTACACCGGGTCCAGGGCATGTTCCATGTCGATGAAGGCGCACAGCCCGCCCAGCTCCTGCGCTTCGGCGATGATATGTTGGCACAGCGTCGTCTTGCCTGACGATTCCGGTCCATAGATCTCTATGACCCGGCCGCGCGGCACGCCGCCCACCCCTAAGGCGATATCCAGCGATAAAGACCCCGTCGGGATCGCCTCTATCTGTAGATGTGCAGCGTCACCGAGGCGCATAATAACGCCGTCCCCGAAACGCTTGTTTAGGTTGGCTAAGGTGCTTTCAAGTTGTCGCTCTCGACCCTGACTGTTGCCCATTCTTATCTCTGCGACTGTGGGTTTGTGTTGACCAAAAGCAACGGGCTAGTGGATTAGATGGCTGCTTTTGCCAGCGGTAGTAGTGTACAATAGCGGCATGGAAATCGCAAACCAGTGGTCTCAGATTGCGGGGGTTCACAGGGATGCAGTCAGGACCGCGCAAAAGGGCGACGCCGGGGCGATCACCAGACTTCTACGCGAAGCACCCTATTCGCACATCCATGCAGATTGGCATTATCCCGCGGACTGGCTCGGCTCACCTTCGTTCGTGATCCTGCCCCGGCCTGATAGAACGGGCAAGAGAGAGCGCTTTCCGCCGCGCTGGTACGCTGAGCGTGACCCGCTCTTGGCCTTTCTCGCTGTGGCTGCCGACCCGCCGCCGGCGGCATGGGTGCGCCTGGCGGCCGTCAGCGACAAATCACAAGGGAAAGAAGTGATGGCGGCAATGCTGTCAGCCCTTTCGCGCCCCCTCAACGAAGATCGTGTATCACAGATTGCCTGGCTGCTGGTGGAGGAGTGGCCGGAAGCGTGGCTGCCTGAACTTGGATTTGAGTGCATCAATGAAGTTATCACTTACAGCAGATTGGGCACCGATATCCCAAAGACGGCCAAGTCTCCCGAGGTAGAGATTCGACCCGCGGAAGCGGCCGACCTGGCGGCTCTCGCCGCGATCGAGGCACGTGCCTTCACACCCTTATGGCGGCACAGCGAGCTGGGTCTAGCTCTCGGTATGCAGCAGGCGCTGAGTTTTGATGTAGCCTGGTCAGGGGAAACAGCTTTAGGATTTCAATTCAGCTCCTCAACCTATCGAGGGGCTCATTTATCGCGCATCACAGTGGACCCCACCTATCAGAGACGCGGCGTCGGCGCGGCCCTCCTGGCGCATGCCTTGGACGGGTATGCACGCCAGGGCATCTCGTCCGTAACGCTGAATACGCAGCTGGACAACCTGCCATCGCAGCGGCTGTACGAGCGTTTCGGTTTCCGCGCAAACGGGGAGCGCTTTCCCGTTTGGAATCTGTGGCTCGCATGATTTCGTTCTTAAACGATTGAACAGCGCGCTTCGTTTCGCTGAACTGAAACGGGCGTATGCACACGGGCCGCAAAAAAAAGCAGCGGACGCGAAAGCGGTGCCCCTTGGCGCCCAGCGCGTCCCTGACGCCAAGCCGTTTTGGCCGGCAGCCTGGCCGCGGTACGAGATTTCTTTGAGCAACAATCGAGTTGGAGGAATTATCATGTCTAAACCATCAGAGTTTAATATTGTAAAAACAGCCGCAAATATCAGCACCGTGCTGTTTGCCTTCTTCATTGGCGCACAGCTGCTGCTGGCTGCAGGCATCTTGCCGGTTTCGATCGCCTGGGGCGGCCGGCAAACGGAACTGGTGCCCGCTCTGCGCGTGGCCAGTGTGGTCGCCGCCCTCCTCCTGGGCGTCTTCATCTATGTCATCCGTTATCGCGCGGGTCTTCTGGGCAGTGTCCCCATCCCCAACATAATTCGCATCGCGGCCTGGATCGTGACTGCATTCATGGCCTTGAATACAATTGGCAATTTTGCCTCGGTCAGCAGTACAGAGAGGCTCCTTTTTGGGCCGCTTGCTCTCATATTGACGATCGCCTGTTTCATTGTTTCGGCCTCGCGCAGCAGTTGAAATGAGACCTTGAAGCGGCTTGGGTTCAACCTTCTTACCTCAGTTTTCGCCCATGCTGAGCGTAAAAAAAACGGCCTGGCGAACTGCGCCAGGCCGTTGATTCGACGCTGCGAATATCGTGATTCTATCTAGTTCGGCGCGCAGACCTGCAGCGTAACGTCATCAACGTGCAAACTGGTAATGCCGTGCGATCCGTTGTTGTAAGTGCCAAAGTAGAGCTTCACAGACTGGCCCTTGAAAGCCAAGAGGCTGTGGGAGAACTGTTTCCAAGATGCCTCATTGCGGCGTTCGACATAGAGGCGAGCCAGCTCTGATTCATTCACGGGATCGAGGATGAGGACAAGCTGAATGTCGTAGGTCTTTGTCCACTCCCATTCTGGAGAATCGAGAGACAGCAGATCTTCCGCGAAATCGGGCACACGCATGGTCATCGGTTCAGTCGTCTTCGGCAGGAGCCAGTAGCTGAGGTCGGCCGAAGTCGCATCACTTGGAATCGAGACTATTTGACGCGCTGACGAGTAGCTGAGGCGATTGTGCGGCGCGTAGGTGATGCCTGTGCGCATAGAACGCAGGCCGCTGTGTACCGGTGAAGTCGTATAGCCGGCCGTGTACTCCGTTTCTGGGATTACCCAGGCGCTATCATTCTCAAAGCCGCCGTTGATCACAACATTGCTGCAAGTGAAGTCGGGCGTGTTCGTGGGCGTCGGCGTGTTCGTGGGCGTCGGCGTATTCGAAGGGGTCGGTGTTATCGTCGGCGTATGGGTTGCCGTGGCTGTGTTCGTCGGCGTTGGCGTGGACGTGGGCGGCAGTTTCTCGCCGACGAAATTCTGCAAGATGGCGCCCGCGGGAATCGAAGCAACCCGCGACGGCGGATCGAAGGCGTAGCCTTCGAGGATTGGCGTTAAGACGTAGTCGCCGCTGGGCAGATCATCAAAGAGGTACAATCCGTTGATGTCCGTGGTCGTCGACTGTCCCTTGTCCGTTTGAATGAGCACATTGGGCAAACTCTGGTTCAGCTCATCAACGACGCGCCCAGAGATGATTGGGAAGTGGTCGCCGATGATCGGGATATAGGCGAGGACGGAAATCGGCGTCGGCGTAATCGTCGGCGTCAACGTTTCCGTGGGTGTCTCCGTCGGCGTTGCCGTTTCCGTGGGTGTCCCCGTTTCCGTGGGTGTGCCCGTGTTCGTCGGTGTCGCGGTTATGGTTGCTGTGGACGTCGCTGTCCCGGTGGCCGTGCTGGTGGGCGTCGGCTCCTCGTACTCAATCACCAGACGTGGTGGGGAAATCGTCTCTTTTGTGGAAAAACCGCGAAATGCTTCATCGACCGGGTTCTCCGGACCGCGCAGCATAATACCGTAGTTGGTGATCGTGCCATCCACCCAGCCGCTCACCAGCGCGGTAACGTCGAATGAATACTCCCCCGGGGCCTCATTGGGAATCGAAGCGGAGCCGTAGGCAGTGCTGAAGGCAGGCGCATTGTTCCAGGTCGCCGTGGTCTCATCCCATGCTTCATCAAGCTGGTAGGTTGTTACCGTGCGATTTGTGTCGGCCGGATCGGCGGAGATAACCACATTGAGGTAGAGCGTTGCGCTGGAGATGGCGGACCCGGAAGGAACGCTGTTGACATTGAAGGCAACGAGACTGCGCACGATCTCCGCCATATCGATGTCGTCCACATAGCCGGCCCACATATCCTCTTCCGTGCCGAAGTTGGTCGCCGGAAACCCCTCTACAATCGTGGTGTCCGCGGTCGAGTAAAATGTCCCTGTGAGATCCGCATTGGCCGGGGCACTTTGGCCGGCTTCAAGCAAGACAAGGTCCCTGGCAAAGGGCTGCCCGCTCAGCTCGGACAAACGATCCGCCATGCCGCTGGGCAGTATCAGCGGCTGTGATGGTTGTGCGGTCAGCTCCCCACCGGCGAGCGCAAACAAACCGAGTGCGAGAAGAAAAGCGCAGCCCACCAAGAGCAGTCGACCACCATTCATTTTCTGAATTCTGTTCATGCAACCTACCTCCTGCCAACCAGATAGCCAGCCAGCCTCTATATCATAACAGTGATAGGACATGAAATAAAGCCCGATGGCGCGAATATTGCGTAAAACTCGTGCCGCGATCCGCTGCCCAAGAGAAAAAGGAGTAGGTTCGACCTAAGGGGAGGACGCGGGTAAGATTAAGTTTGACGAAAATATCTGATTAATGTTGAGCAGCGTGCAGCTAAGTCAGAGAGACATCCCCATGACCAACTTGACCACCCTTGTCATATTCGGCGCCTCCGGTGACTTAACTCGCCGCAAATTGATCCCGGCGCTGTTCCACCTATACCGTAAGGGAAGATTGTGGGAGCGTTGGCGCGTCGTGGGTATTTCGCGCAGTCCTATGAGCGACGAGGAATTTCGCCAAAAGATGCGGGAAGGGGTCGACGAATTCGCGCGCTTCAATTATGAGCCGGAAGAGTGGGAGAAGTTCGCGCAAGGGCTCTTCTACCTGCCGGGCGACCTGACCGAACTCGACGACTTGAAAGATCTGGATAAGATGCTGCTTGAAGAGGAAGACGCGGTGGAGGGGCTCACCCACCGTCTCTATTACTTGAGCATCGCGCCGCGTTTGTATGAGAGCGCTGTGGAGAATCTGGGCGCGGCGGACATGATTTCTGAAGAGACGGGTTGGCGACGGGTGGTGATTGAAAAACCGTTCGGCCATGATTTGAGCAGTGCGCGCACGCTGAATGAAGCGCTGCTCAGCGTGCTTGTAGAATCCCAGATCTATCGTATCGATCATTACCTGGGCAAGGAGACTGTGCAGAACATCATGGTCTTCCGTTTCGCCAATTCTCTCTTTGAGCCGGTTTGGAACCGCAACTATATCGATCATGTGCAGATTACGGCCGCGGAGACAGTCGACGTGGGGCATCGCGCCGGCTATTACGACGGGGTCGGCGTTGTGCGCGACATGATGCAGAACCACATGCTGCAGCTGCTGGCCCTGGTGGCCGCCGAACCACCGGCCTCTTTTGACGCGAATGCGCTGCGCAATGAGAAAGTGAAGGTGCTGAAAGCGGTACGGCCGATTACGCAGCATGACGTCGCCCAACACACGGTGCGTGGGCAGTATCGCAGCTACCGGGATGCAAAAGGGGTTGCCGAGAAATCACAGACAGCGACTTTCGCGGCAATTCGCTTCTATATAGACAACTGGCGCTGGCAGGGCGTGCCCTTCTACCTGCGTTCGGGCAAGGCGCTGGCCAAGAAGACGACGGCGATCACCATTTTTTTCAAGGAGCCGCCGCACGTCATGTTCCCGATGCCGCCCGATGCGCACATTTCCAAGAACAGCCTCTCCATCTGTATTCAACCTGATGAAGGGATTCATTTTTCCTTTCAAGCGAAAGTGCCGGATTCGACGGCGCGCATGCGCACGGTGAACATGGAATTCCATTACGATGACGCCTTCGGCCCGACGGCCGTTCCCGACGCCTACGAGCGGTTGCTGCTGGATGTGATCAAGGGGGACGCCTCGCTGTTCACGCGCGGGGACTCGAACGAACTGGCCTGGGAGCTGATCGACCCGATTCTGCACGGGTGGGATACCAACCACGAACCCCCGCTGACTTTCTACGAGTCAGGTAGTTGGGGACCGATAGAGTCGGAACGTCTACTGGCCGAAGATGGTGGGAAGTGGGCGATTGGCTGCCATGATGCGGACGGCCCTGCGAGCTGAGCGGGCGCAGCCTCACGACTTACTGAAATGGGCCCCAGCGATCGATGAGCATCCTTCATCCAATAAGCGGGGTGCTTGAACTTGAATAGGGAAAGACAAAAACCAGAGCCTGAGCCCTGGTTTTCTTGCTTGCGTGTGACTCCGGAAGGACTCGAACCTTCAACCAATTGATTAAGAGTCAACTGCTCTGCCAATTGAGCTACGGAGCCAATATAACAGCCGAATTATAACATTCTTGGTTTGATCGCCAAAGAAGTTTAGGCTTGAATAATGAGGGCTACCAGCCACTGGCCTGGAACAGGGAGCCCAGCGCCTCGGCGCGCTCCCCAGCCGTCATCTCGCGCGGCAAGAAGTAGTTTTCGATAAGGCCGGTCCAGAGATCAACGTTGAGCAGACGGCCGTCGTAGACGTTGTAGATATCGACGAAAGCCTGCCGCGTACCCAGATTGTCCATCTGGTCAAAGAAGAGATTGCCCAGACCGTAATGGATGAAGGCGCCATTGTAGAGGTCAAAGCCCTGCGCGTGGTGGCCCTGGCTGCCGGATACAGCGGCCGCGCCGGCATCAGCGATCGCTCGAAAATCAACTTCCTGCTGCGGCATCGGGGGGTATTGGTAATACTCCGTGTACTGCTGGGTGGCGATGACCACATACCCCTCTTCATTCAGCCGCGCTATCTGTTCAAAGAAGTCGGCGGTGCATTGGCGCGAGCCGGGCACATCCTCCGTCGCCCAGGAGTAGACGGGGCCGAAGTAGTTACAGCCAACCAGAGCGATGCGGTTGTCGTTGTGCTCAATAATCGCCGCTCTGGCCGCATCGGCCGCGTTACGGCCGCCGCCGAAATAATCCATTCCCGCCGCCTCATACATGTCAATCGTGCGCAGCAGATTGTCGGTGCCCCAGTCGCTGAGATGATTTCCTGTCAGCTCGATGACGTCCGTTCCAATTTCTTCGAGGAGGGCAAAGTACTCATCCTGCGAACAGAACGACGTGCCTCCATAAGGCGTGGGTTCGGGACAGTTCGCGTCGAAAGAGACTTCGTTGCTGATATGGGCGAAATCGGCGGCACGTAGGACGGGGCCGACGTCCGCGGCAGGGGCAAGAATGCCGTCGATTTCCATCTGCGTGGCCGTGGCTCGAACCAGAGCGGTGACCCCCGTCATAGCCACGGACGTTAACAAATCGGGGTCAAAATTACTGTCTTGGCCATCCCAGGCGCCGAGAAAAGCGGCCAGCGCTTCCTTTTCCCCAGCCACGGCAACCGGTAGGCGCAGCGCATAGGTGTGCGCATCAAACTCTGCGTCGAATGGGGATTGGCCATCCAGCCGCAGGACTTTCAAATCGGGCGTCAACTTCTCGAAGGGCAGGATCGCCAACGACGGCCGTTCTTCCCAGAGAGCGCCTACCAAATCGGCGTCCTCGACGATGGTTACGTTTTCACCTGGCGCTCCCCACCGTTGGCGAAAAAGGGCGACGACATCGGCGCCGAGCAAAAGGGCGCGATCGGCGGGCGCCGGAGCATTCCACAGCGCCTCCAGCTCCACCTCCGAGATAACATCCTCAATCGTGGCGAAAGGCGCAGCGACAACATAGTACCAATCGGCCAGCGGCTCTTCTCCCGCGGAAGAAATGGTGATGTCGGTGGGCAGGCTGCCCGGCTCAACCCAAAGGAAGTCATCCGGGCGTTGACCGGCCAGAGCGCGTCCGGCGGAAACGATTTCTTGCGGTACGCCAGGAAGGGCGGACACGGTCCACTGGCGGCCAAAGAGACGCGGTAGATGAAAGAAGGGCGTACTCGTCGGGCTTTCCGTGGGCACAGCGGTTGGCTCTTCAACGGTGGGCGCTGACGCCGCTAGGTCAAGCGGAGTGGTCGCCGCTGTTGGGGCGGGCGGCAGGTTTTCGACGCTCTTCATGATTTCGGGAGTCGGAGGTCTGGTCAGCCACGCCGGCGGGACGGTTGGCTGGAATCTATCGGCCGATTCCAGAGTACGGCCGCATGCTGCAAGAAGCAAGATGAAAAATATGGGGTATAATCTTTTCATAAGATACTAACAGGTCGCTGGCAGCAGCCTCTTCGCAATCCTGACAAGGAAATGATCATGAGTGAATCAAGCACCACGCAAAAGGCAGAAGGCTCAAGTAACGGAAGAGCCGGCACAATTGAGCCGCTTCAGGATATCGACTTAAGCAAGCCAAGCCTATACATAAACCGTGAATTAAGTCATATTGAATTTAACCGGCGCGTCTTGCAGGAATGCTACGCGGACCATCCCCTGCTTGAACGGGTTAAATTCTTGGCCATTTTCACCAGCAACATAGATGAGTTTTTCATGGTCCGTGTTTCCGGACTTAAGCAGCAAGTCGCTCTGGGGATTACCGGTCAGAAAGCGGATGGCCTCACGCCGCGTGAGCAGTTGGTGGCCATCCATCGTGTCGTCACCCAACTATATGCTGAAGCATCATCTATATGGCAGGATGAATTATATCCACAGTTGGCTGATGAGGGTATCAAGGTATCCAGTTACAGCAAGCTGCGCGCGCGTTCCAAGAAGATGCTGCGCAACTATTTTGATCGCGAAATCTTCCCGGTGTTGACCCCTCTCGCCTTCGATCCCAGCCGGCCGTTTCCTCATATTTCGAATCTTAGCTTGAACCTGGCGGTTGTTGTCCGCAATCCGCAGAACGATAAGAAAAGCTTCGCGCGGGTCAAGGTCCCGGCAATTTTGCCGCGCCTGGTGCCGCTGAATCCGATCGATCCCGACGAGCTGCTTACGCCGGCGGAACAGAAATTTGTCTGGTTGGAAGAAGTCATCGCCGCCAATTTGGATCGTCTGTTTCCGGGCATGGAGATCGTCGCCTCCTACCCCTTCCGCGTAACGCGAAATACAGATATGGAGATTCAAGAGGAGGAAGCTGACGATCTACTCTTGACCATGGAGGAGAATCTCCGGCAGCGCCACTTTGGCTCCGTCGTGCGCCTGGAAATCGCCGAAGACACCCCTGATGATATCCGCCGAACGTTGGTCACCAATCTGAAGCTGACCCATTATGATCTCTATACAACGAATGGCCCCTTGGGTCTGAGCAGTCTCTGGCAGCTGCACAAACTGGAACGGCCGGATCTGAAAGATACGCCATTTCAGCCATCTCTTCCGGCAGGCTATCATCTCGGCGAACACGTCTTCAACTCACTCGACCACAGCAACATTCTCCTGCACCACCCTTACGAGAGCTTCGGGCCCGTAGTAGACTTCTTGGAGTCCGCGGCGGAAGATCCAGATGTATTGGCCATCAAGCAAACACTCTATCGCGTCGGGCCGAATCCACCGGTCGTGAGGGCGTTGATGCGGGCGCGGGAAAACGGCAAGCAGGTTACGGCGCTGGTGGAGTTGAAGGCACGCTTTGATGAAGAAAGCAACATCGAGTGGGCGCGCGCCCTGGAAAACGCGGGCGTGCACGTGGTCTACGGGTTGATCGGCTTGAAGACGCACTGCAAGATGACGTTGGTTGTCCGCCGTGAAGGTGAAGGCATCACGCGCACCATGCATTTGGGAACCGGAAACTACAATGCGATTACAGCGCGCCTCTACACGGATTTGGGGCTGATGACGGCCAATGAAGAGTTCGGCGCCGATGCCTCGGAACTCTTCAATTATCTGACTGGCTACTCGAATCAGCGTGAGTACCGCAAGTTTCTAGTCGCGCCCGTTAACCTGCGCGAAGGACTGCTGGAACGCATCGAACGAGAGCGTGCCTTGGGTAAAAAGGGGCATATCATCATCAAGGCGAACTCGCTCGTTGATCCACAGGTTATCCAGGCGCTCTATCGGGCCTCGATGGCGGGCGTGCAGGTGGATTTGATCATACGCGGCATCTGCTGTCTGCGCCCGGGACTTAAGGGCATTAGTGACAATATCCAGGTACTGAGCATCGTCGGCCGTTTTCTGGAGCATTCGCGCGTTTATTATTTCCACAATGACGGCCAGTCAGAAATGTATTTGGGGAGTGCCGACCCGATGCCGCGCAATATCGACCGGCGCGTAGAAGTACTCTTCCCTATCGAAGACGAGGAAATGCGCCAGGATATCGTGGATAACGTCTTAGCCGTCTATTTGCGCGATACAGCGAAAGCGTACACGCTGCTGGGGGATGGCGCCTATATCCAGCGCAGCCAATTGGTGGAAGATGGCGAGGAACTTTTCGACAGCCAACGGTATTTTCTGCAGGTGCATGCCGGTGTACAGGCTGACTAGCACGTGGGCAGCGAGCTCGCGCGCGGTTCGCCTGTCCGGTGGGGTCGCGCACGATGCGGCCGATAGGCGAAAGGAACGCGCGCGGTTCGCCTAGACGTATGCGCCGGCAATGACGGCGACGAACCAAATCAGAAAATCGTACTTCATCAGCTGGCTAAGTCTCTCCAATTGGGCGCCGCTCCAATTCTGGATCACGCGATAAGCAATGTAGATGAAGACGGGAAAGACGCCAACGAGGACAATATAGCCGTAGATAGGCTTGTAGACCTCGAGGATGTAGGGCAGCAGCATCATGAACAGCGTAGCGATGACGAGGACGAAGAAGACCAAACGCGCCGCTTTCTTGCCCCATGCCGTGGAGATCGTGTGCACACTCTCGCTTGCATCCCCTTCATAGTCGGCAAGCGTCTTGAGCACTTCGCGCCCCAAGATTGCGACAAAAATAATCAGGAACAACCAGATCGTCGGCGCAGGGTTGCCGGCGGCTACGCCACCAAAAACGGCGCTGGAGGCGGAGACCAAGGCGACCACGAAATTGCCAATTAACACAGTGCTTTTCAGCTTCCAGGAGTAGATGAACAAGAGGATATTGGCCGCGGCGGCGATCGCGAGGGCGGGGGGATTAATGAAGGCAGCAATGATCAGGGAGAGGAGCGCGGTCACGATGGAGAAGCGTTTGACAGTCAGTGGCTCGACCTGGCCGGAAGGGAGCGGCCGGCCCGGCTGGTTGACACGGTCGATCTCGATATCGAGATAATCATTCCAGGCATTGGCTGATGCCGAACTCAAGATGGTAACAAGAACGGCCAGGGCGACATTGAACCACGCTCCGGTTCCGGCAACGTAACCGCCAAGTACCACGGAGAGCGCGCCACTCAGTGTCGTCAACGGCCGGCTTACCTGGTACAAGCCTTTTACCTGCTGCATACTGTTCCTTCGTCAGCGAGCAGCGTCATGCTCGCCAGTCAATGTGCATCTTGAGGCAGCAAATGGCACAGAAAGCTTCTGCACATTCACGTTCGCCATGCTTCAATAGTAACCCATAAACCTTGAAAAGGTTACAATAGGGGCATGATTTCCAGTCTTACTAATCCGCAGGTAAAACAGATCCGCCGCCTCCAAAATGAGAGGCGATTCCGCCGGCGACAGCAGCGTTTTGTTATCGAAGGCACACGGATGCTGCAGGAGTTGGCCGGCGACCAAGAACAGGAAATAGCGCTCTATTTCACGGAAGATTGGTTGGCTGAGGGGGCGAACGCGGCCTTCTTAGAAAGCACGAACATCGGCGGGCAGACGGTCAGCAGCGAGGTCATGGCGGTGATGAGCGCTACGAAAACCCCGCCTGGCGTGCTGGCCGTGGTGTCCGTGAAGCCGCTGCCCTTACCGGGGCAGCCGGCGATGGTTCTCATCTTGGATGCGCTTACGACCCCGGGCAACCTGGGCACGATGCTCAGAACGGCAGGGGCCGCCGGCGTAGACGCCGTGCTTCTGGGGCCAGGCTGTGTCGATGCCTACAACCCTAAGGTGGTCCGTGGGGGGATGGGGGCGCATTTCCGGGTTCCGCTGCGAGAGATGTCCTGGAAGGAGATCATGGATTATTGTCAAGGCTTAGACATCTGGCTTTCCGCGATAGGGGGCCAGCGTATCTATACGGCCGTTGATTGGCGCAGACCAAGCGCGCTGATAATCGGCAATGAAGCGCACGGCGCCGGGCAAGAAGCACGGGCGGCGGCACAGGCAGCGATCGCCATTCCCATGGCCAACGAGACAGAATCATTGAATGCAGCCACAGCAGCGGCCGTGATCCTCTTCGAAGCCTTCCGGCAGCGCGGGTTTCTTGATGAAGTCAGTTGAGCCACGATGAGAAGAGTGGCCGTTTGACCGGCCTTAGGCAGTCGACTATCCGGATCGGTCGGACGCTGCTAGAGTTTGACCAGGAACCAGGCAGGATGACCGGCTGTGGATTCGGTGTAACTGAAAGGACGCCGGCATTCCGGACAGCTGCCCTCCAGCAGGTAGGATTGAACATCGATGGGCGCACCATAGCTCTTATTGACCATTTCGCGCATATCGGCATGCCAAGGCAGGGCCAGCCAATCCGCCTCTATGTCAAGCAGCGCCTCGTCGAACTCCGGACCATGTTCCAGGCGGAAATTGGTCAGGAAAACGCCGCAGCGGCCACAGCTCGTGAAGCGCAGGAGGACATCTTCCTGCGAATAATGATGGCGCTTCCTGCGCCCGCCTGAGCGAGCGAGCGCTTTCAATACCTCCCGGGCGCCGCTGCGGTCAATGGGCAGCGTGGGTGGTTCGCTTGGTTCTTGCGGTTGTTCTGTTTGTACGGATTGGTCGACAGAATCTTCCGTCTGATCGGCCTCGTTCACAGACTGTTCAGTCTGAGCGGAAGGGGTTTCGTGAGTTTCGGACATGAAATCGATTCTAACCTGAGCTATGCTTCTGTCAACCTGTAAAGAGACTCTATGGAAGAAGAGGGTAGATGATGGAAAGATATGGTGAGCATGGCCGAAGTCTAAAATCCTTGTTGGCGGCTTGGGGCAGCGCCGTGGCGGGAACAACGCTGCCCCAGCCGCCTACCTATGCGGGCCCGGACATTGTGCTCACCAAGCTAACGGAAAAAACCAGTGAAGTTGTGCCGGGAGCTTGCTTTGTTGCCCGTGTACGGGAAACAAGTGACGGGCATCCCTATGTCAGCCGGGCAATTGAGCAGGGGGCAGCTCTCATTCTGGCCCAGAAGGCGGCGGAAGAGATTCCGGCGGATATTCCCGCCGCTGTCGCCTACTTGCAGGTGCCGGATACGGCCGCAGCCAGCGCCTGGCTGGCCGCAGCCTGGGAAGGGTTTCCCAGCAGGCAGCTGGTCGTCATCGGCATAACGGGAACGGACGGCAAGACCACGACGGCGAACATCCTGCTTTCCATGCTGCGCGCCGCGCATATAAGGGCAGGCCTGCTGAGCACGACGAGAGCCGTGATCGGCAGCGAAGAGGAAGCGCTGGAACTGCATGTGACGACGCCGGAAGCGCCGGTTGTGCAGCGGCACCTGCGGCGCATGGTCGATGCCGGTCTATCGCACTGCATCCTCGAAGTTACTTCTCATGGCCTGGCCCAGCACCGCGTCACTGCTGTTGATTTTGATCTGGCGGCTGTGACCAATGTCACCCATGAGCATCTTGATTACCACGGTGATTTTGAGCGCTATCTGGCAGCCAAGGCACGCCTTTTTCATTTCTTAGGCAGCGAAGCATGGTCTGTGCCGGTGAGCAACCCAGCCAAGGCGAAGCAGGTGAAAACGGCCGTCCTCAACAGCGATGACCCCTCCTACGCGGCGCTCTCCGCTATCCCCGTGCCCAGAGCAATTGGCTACGGAATCGATCAGCAAGCGGATCTCTTGGCCACGGACATCGCCTTCAACAACGAGGGCACGCAGTTCACGCTCAACCTGGCGGAGGGGCTTGCGGCCAGTGGGCAGACCTCCCTGCCGATCAGGTCCCCACTGCCGGGGCGATTCAATATCTATAATACGTTGGCCGCTGCTGCCTTGGCGCTCGCCGTGGGGGCGGAACCGGAGGCGATTCGTGAGGGCGTAGAGGCCCTGCCCGCAATAGACGGGCGGATGGAGCGCGTCCAATCTGAGCAGCCCTTTGCGATCATCGTCGATTTCGCGCACACACCAAACGCGCTGACTGAGGCGCTGGAAGCGGCGCGGCGCATGACAGAGGGGCGCATCATCACCATTTTCGGCAGCGCCGGAAAAAGAGATGTGCACAAGCGCAGCGCGATGGCGCGCATTGCAGCACAGCGGGCTGACCTAACGATCCTTACGGCGGAGGACCCCAGGACTGAGTCGTTGGAAGGCATCCTGCAAACGATGGCCGACAGCATGCGGCTTGCCGGTCACGCTGAAGGGGAAACTTACTGGCGCATCCCTGATCGCGGAGAGGCGATTCATTTTGGTTTGCGCCTCGCTGCTCCTGGAGACCTGGTCTTGATTTGTGGCAAAGGGCATGAACAGTCGCTCTGTTTCGGCACGACAGAATACCCGTGGGATGATCGGACGGCCGTGGAGAAGGCGCTGGAGGCGCTGGAGGCAGGCACACCCATGCCCGATCTGGGACTGCCGACTTATGGCGCCTGAACGCGTTTAGAGCGGACTCTGTAGGTAGTCGGCCAGTGCGTCGGACCAGGGCCGCAGCCGGATGCCCACGGCCGCGCCAGCAACATTTCTTAGGGCGCAGTACTGCGGAGGATGCGGAGGCGCGCGCGAATTCGCTGCTCAAGATGGGCGTGATGGGCACGTGAGCCATGCCGCCGAGTTCAAGTGTGCGGCGCGCAAACGTGTAGCGGGAACAAGCCCCCTCGTTGACAAGATGATAGACTCCGTACTGTCCGGTCTTAATCAGGTCAGCGACGGCGGCGGCAAGATCGCGCGCATTGGTCGGGTTGCCGACTTCGTCGCAGACGACGCGCAGTTCACGGCCCGCCCTGGCGGACTCCAATATCGTATGGATGAAGTTACTTCCCCCAGCGGCATAGAGCCAGGCGGTGCGCACGATGTAGAAACGCGTAAGAAGTTGGGCAACGTAATACTCGGCAGCCGCTTTTGAACGGCCGTACGGGTTCTGGGGATTCGTGGGCATCCACTCTTCATACCCCTCAGGGCGATTGCCGGCAAACACCTCATTGGTGCTGATGTGCACCATCTGCGCACCTACCTCACTGCAGGCCAGGGCGACATTCTGAGTTCCCAAGCCGTTAACGCGATAAGCGAGCTGCGGGTCCCTGGCGCAGCCTTCGACATCGGTATAAGCGGCACAGTGGACAACCACATCGGGGCGAAAACTGCGAATCGCGGCCTGGATGTTCTCTTTGTCGGTGATGTCCACTTGCGGCAGGTCTGCGGCGTACAACACGTGCGACGAGAGCCGCTCTTGAAGCGCGCTTCCCAACTGTCCATCGGCACCTGTAATGAATATGCGCATCCCGTTTCCCTGCCCGGCGTGCTTCATAAGCTGACGCCGCCTGCGCATTATAGCCTGCCGGAAGGCAATTGCTAAGCTCTCTTGTCGTTTTGTCTTGACAGCGAGGCTTCCTCTGCTGATACTCTAAGCTATGCGATTTGACATCTTGACCCTTTTTCCGGAAATGCTGGAAGGGTACTTCAAGCAGAGCATCTTGCAGCGTGCCCAGGAAGCAGGACACATCAGCATTGGCCTGCACAATATCCGCGACTATGCGCAGGGAAAGCACCGTGTCACGGATGAGCCGCCCTATGGCGGCGGGGGAGGGATGGTGTTGAAGGCAGACCCCATCTTCGCCGCCACAGAGGATGTCGTTGCCCGGCAAGGCGGCGCAGACTCTCCCGTCATCCTATTGACTCCGCAGGGACGGCTGTTTACGCAAAATGTCGCCGGGGAGCTGGCGGCCGAACCCCACCTCATCTTACTCTGCGGACGGTACGAGGGGGTGGACGAACGCGTGCGCCAGCACCTGATCACGGACGAACTCTCTATCGGGGATTATGTCCTCACCGGCGGCGAGCTGGCGGCGATGGTGGTTGTCGACGCCGTCACGCGGCTGCTGCCCGATGTCCTCGGCGCCAGCGGCGCGGCCGAACGGGATAGCTTACGCGACTGGGCTGCTCGAAGGGCCACACTATACGAGGCCGGAAATATTCCGTTCCTGGCCGGTGCCGGACATCGTGCGTTCCGGCCACGCGGCGCAGATCGAACGGTGGCGCCGTGAAGAATCTCTGCGGCGCACCTGGCAGCGCCGGCCCGACCTGCTCCTGTCGGCGGATTTGAGCGAGGAAGACAGGCTTTTCCTGGCCATACTGGCAGAAGAGCAGGTGGCGCAAGAGCGCGGCCGGGGTGCAGTTGAAGATGGCCAAGGCTAGGTCTCCATCTTGCGCGGCTGCTTTGTCCGGCCGCGCGGAGTTGGCCTTTCCCCGCCATCCTCTGTTTACCTAGGTGGTTGGCGGCCACGGGAGGGGGCGCCCATGAAACAACGGTTGATCTTGGTTACCGGCATCAATCTGCTTTGCTTGCTGCTGCTGCTCAACGGGAGGCGTTTGTTGGCGGGCGCCGGAGCGGCGGCGCAAGAGAAGGGACCCGTTCTCATCGAGCGCGTCTACTACGACGGGTACGCTCACAATGAACCCGATGAAGCGGTGGCCTTGAGAAATATGGGCTCAGAACCGGTCGATATCGGCGCCTGGACACTCAGTGACAGCAGAGGGTCAACGGCGGCTGTTCCCGCCGGAACGCAGCTGGCGCCGTTCACCTTGACCTGGCTGACGGGCAATGGCGGCGCATTCCAGGAGCAGTTTGGGTTTGCCGCGCCCATCGTTTTGGAAAGATGGCCCGGGTTTGCCAATGAGGGGGATGCGGTGCTGCTGTTTGACCAGGATAGCGTTCTTGTGGACACGCTTGTATACGGAGCCGGCGACACCTCCAGCCGCGGATGGACAGGGAAGGGGGTGCAGCCCTATACGGTGCCTGGCGTTTTCGGGAGGGAAGGTCAGATTCTCTTTCGCCGGCTGAACGAACAAACAGGACGGCCGCAGGGCGACAGCGACCAGGCCGCTGATTGGGCGCAGGAGGGCGGTGGCCGGCGCGTCCTCTATCCGGGTTGGGATATGGCCTCCTTTTTCTACCCAGTGCGTGATGACCAGCCGGCCAATCTGACGATCGCTGTCGCACCGGACAACGCTTTTGAGGCACTCGCCGCGAGCATCAGCGGCGCGCAGGAGTCCTTGCAGATTTGCACGTTGACCATGGAAAACCTGGCCATAGGAGAGGCCTTGGTCCAGGCGGCGCAGCGCGGCGTCAGGGTCACTGTCTTGATGGAAGGCGGACCGGTCGGCGGCATTGACGATCATGAAAAAGCGATCTGCCGGGATCTGGAAGCCGCCGGTGGGCAGTGCTGGTTTATGATCAACGACGCGGAGAAGAAGATCTACGACAGGTACAGCTACGTCCATGCCAAGTACCTGATCGTGGACGGAAAGCTGGCCATCATCGGCAGCGAGAACCTGAGCGCCAACAGCATGCCCTATGATGACAAGCGTGATGGAACCTGGGGCAGACGGGGCGTGTTCCTGATGACGGAGGCTCCGCGAATCGTCGAGGCGCTCGAGCAGCTCTTTGCGCATGATCTCGATCCGGCGAACCATCGGGACATCAAACGCTGGCGGTTCGATGATGCTGTCTATGGTGCGCCGGGGGCCGGCTATGTGGCCATGCAAGAAAGCGGCGGCATATCCTATACACTGCGCTTTCCGCGAACGGCCGTGTTCGACGACGCCGCTTACTTTGAACTGCAGCAGGCGCCGGAAAATCTACTGCGCCGGGATGACGGCATATTGGGGCTTATCGCACAGGCGGGCGAGGGAGATACGCTGTTGGCCCAGCAGCTGGCAGAACGGCCGTATTGGGGGCCCTCTACGAGCAGCGCTGCCGAAGACCCCAACATACGCCTGGAAGCGATGATAGAGGCGGCGCGGCGCGGCGCCTCTGTGCGCCTGCTGCTGGATGCCTTTTTTGATAGAGCAAGCAGTTCCCTGAGCAACGCGGCGACATGCGCACGCGTTAGAGAAATTGCCGGCCGTGAGGATCTAGATCTTCACTGCCAAAGAGCCAACCCGAGCGGGCTGGGCATTCACAACAAGATGATCCTCGCCCATATTGGCGGCAGCGGCTATGTGCAGATAGGCAGTTGGAACGGGACTGAAGTGGCCAGCAAAGGCAATCGCGAGATCGCCTTTCTGGTTCAGTCAGATGAGGCCTACCGCTACCTGGCGGCGTTGTTCGAAGGCGATTGGCCGCACGAGACCTATCTGCCGGCATTGGCCGCGAACTACAGGGGCGCCGCTGATCACCTTCTCATAAGCGAGGTGCTCTATGATCCCTACGGCGCGGATGAGGCGGAGTTTATCGAGATCGTCAATCCGACGGCGAGCGATGTTGATTTGAGCCAATTCAGTTTAGGGGATGCCGTCTCGCGGGAAGATTTTGAAGATGTGCGCCGCTTTCCGCCCGGTACGCAAATCAAGAGCAAAGCGACACTCGTCGTCGCCACCAGCGCCGCCGGCTTTTTTGCGGAGTATCAGCGATGGCCTGATTTTGAGCTGCTGGAAACGAACGTGGCTGTGCCGAATTTGGTGGATGATGCGACTTGGGGGGACACGGCCGCCTTCTTGCGGCTCGGTAACCAGGGCGACGAAGTGATTCTGCGCGGCGCGCTGGATGAAGTAGTCGATGTGGTCACGTATGGCTCAGGGCATTTTCCCGGCCAAGCGGCCTGCCCCTTGCTGTCAGGCACGAACCACAGCCTGGAACGCTTTCCTTATTGGCGGGACGCGGACGATTGTCCCAGCGATTTCCGGGATTGGCCGTTTCCCAGTCCAGGGACGACTCCCTAGTTGGGGGTGCGGACGCAAAACGCCCGCTGCATTTCCACAGCGGGCGTATTCAAACGCAATCTAAGAAATGAAACTTACCTGTCAGCAGTGAAAATGAACGCTTTAGCCAAAGAGATCAGTGGACTCGACATCCGAGCCGGATTTTCCGTTTCCACTATTGATATCATCCGAGACCGCGCGGGTTGTAATCAAGCCTTCATAGATAATCGTCGGAGCTTCATAGGGCGCCCGTTCCACACTTTTCTTCGTTTTCGCAGGTTGGTCCTGTTTGTCGTCCTTCATGTCACTTCTCCATTCGTGCTTGATTGCCGCCGTTAACGCAAGAATCCGCTCCCTAACATAACCCTATGAAAAGGATAGAACTTATTATGTACTATCTTCCAGATCAGGTCAAGGCGGAAAAAAACCATTTTACGCCTTTTTTACTCCCACCCTATACGTCGCATCCGCCAGCCAGGCAGGCGAACTCCTGTGCGGCCGTGGTCAGATCCTCTTCCTCATAGCGATAAATCTTGGAGAAATCGACGACAGGGAACTCGGCATCCAGTCTCGCGAACTCCTCGGCCGTGATCTCCACATAGGGCATCTGATCATATTGCGCGTCATAGGCGGGCAGAAAGGCCATGCCGCCAATCTTGTCCTGATGCTGCCAGATCCACTTGACGATATCTAACACTTCGTCATCACGGTAGGTAATCGTCACACTGGGATTATGTTCCGTATAGTGAATCTTGTTTTGCAGCCAGAACTCACATTGTTCCAGCGCGCTGCGCTGGTTGCGCGTCATGGCGCCTTCGGGCGATTTGACGGGAAAGTTGACCACCCAGGTTGTGGCATTGTCACGTGTCTGGCCATTCTCGGGATCGACAGGCGCGCCGGCATCGGTCAATACTTTGAGAATCGGGGAATGGACGGCCACGCGCACATTGCGAATGTAATAGGGCGCCCAGCGAGCATGCAGGCCGGAGGAAGAGTTGAGCAGCTGTGAGGAGTTGCCGGATGGCTTGACACAGGAACAGGAGGCCGACTGGGCAATATCCAGCATCTCCGCATAGGCGGCGTTTGTCTTGACAATCACCTCGCGCAGTTCATCCTGGACATGTGGGTCCTGGGCAACGCGGCTGTCCATTTGGCCGTTTAGATCTACGCCCAGAAGCCTCTCCTCTGCACAGTTCTTGCGCCATTCGTCGCGCAAACCGGGGAAGTGGGTGGCCATGCTCTGAATCGTGCCGATTATTGTGGCCAATTCAACCTTTTCCTGCAGCGAGTCATAGTCATCATCGGGGCGGGCGACGGCGCTGGTCAGATTGCAGAACTGGAACGGCCGCAGGATGATCTCGCCGCAAGGGTTGGTTCCAAACACCGCCTCCGCCCTTCTGGCGGGGCGGCTTTCCGTGGCCGCTTTGCGATTGAATATCCCCGGCTCACCCCGTCCCGATTCCACCATGTCGAGCACGAAACGGGTGACCTCGGTTTGCGACAGCTCACGCTGCGGCCAGACAGCGGAGTTGTTGGCGTTCCAACGCTGGCTGTTGCTGCGCCAGAAATCCCCGTCTTTAGAATGAAGCATCTCCTTGTCGTCATAGTCAAAGAGAGAAATCATCGCCGTGCGGCGCACGCCGCCCGACACGGCCGCATCGCCGACAGCGCACATAATATCGTGGGCATCGATCGGGCGTAGGAAACCGCCCTGGCGGCTGAGGATGCGCGTACGCGCGAAATCCAGCATTTTGCGCAGCGGTTCGGGCCCGGAGGCACGGCCGCCTTTCACATGCAGCGGGGCGCCGGCGGGCCGCACCAGCGAATAGTCGAATGTGACGTCCTCGCCATTGAACCAAGCTTCAAGCCCTTCGCGCACAGCTTCCGACCATCCTTCCGATGAATCAGGCACGACGAATTGGTGTGGGGGATTTCCGCTCTGGCGCGCGATGCGCGGGAACTGCTCGACATACTGCCGTTCCACGGAGAAGCCAACACCACAGCCGCTCATGGAGATAATCAGGGCCTCTACAAAAGAATCTATGCTGTCAACCGGCATATAGGAACAGTTGTAGAGAGCGATGTTGTTGCGCCGGGCAGCGGGGCCCGCCATCGCCAATAGGCGCATGGAGGGCATGACCTTCATATTGAGGATGCCTTCGCGAATGCGGCCGTACACTTCCTGGGGCAGGCGATAGTCGGAAAGCTCACGCAAGAACTCGACGGCGCGATCGACAGTCTCGACCCACGTTTCACGCCGCCCCAGATCATAATTGAAGCGCGAGTACTTGTCGTAGAATTGAAACTGCTGGAGCTGCGTGGGGAAATAAGCTGAAGATTCGGCAAAAGCTTCCCGTACTTCTTCCGGCACCGGGCGCTGCACGCGCATTTTGGCATGCTCGGCTCTGTAGAGAATGTAATGCTTCGCCGCTTCATACTCACCCGCAGCCTGCAGAACCATCTCCACAATATCCTGCACACCTTCAACTGTCGGCAGATCGAACTTGGCGGCCACGACGTTGACGACACGGCTGGTGATCTGCTCAACTGGCGTCGCCGGCTCATTTTCAAGGCTGCTGTAGCATTTGCGCAAGGCGCTGGCGATTCTCTCCATATCAAAGGGCGTGATACGGCCGTCCCGCTTAACAATTTGTTCCGGCACGCTGACCTTGAAGTAAATACTGTCTGTCTTATACCCATTCTTGCCGTGCCCGGCCTTGGCGCCGTTCTTTGCGGCCGTACTATCCGTTGTGAATGCCTGCTCAGTCATGAGAATGGTCTCCTATTTTTACAGTGTGCCACGAAGCAAAAAAGCAGTGACAATCAATATTGTGTCGACCTGAATCCAGTCGCAGAAGCCGCCAAACGCCGGGCCCCTCACGGGCAACCCGGACGGCGGCTCGTATTTCTTTACTCTCTAAGTAGTTCGTCGATTTCGCTGCGAATTGAAGATAAATCGCTCAGACCAAGATAGACTATGGCATAACGAATATAGGCAACTTCATCAATCTCTTTGAGCTTCTTAATTGCCAGGTCGCCAATGTAACGACTCTTGATCTCCGATCGGCCCACCTGCTGCAGCTCCGCCTCAATTTCGCCGGCAATGCGTTCAACTTCGGAGGCAGGGATCGGTCGTTTGGCACAGGCTACCCATAAACCTGAAATAAGCTTATCGCGAGAGAACTCTTCGCGCATGCCGTCGCGTTTGATGACAACAGGCGTGGCCAGAATCGGTCGTTCATAAGAACTGAAGCGCTGCTCGCAGCCATCACACACCCTTCGGCGGCGCGTACCGCCACGTGTATCGTGGCTGGTATCGATTACTCGCGTTTTTTGCGCACCGCAATAAGGGCATTTCATTGGTAAAGAGGTTCCTTCAATTTAGTATTACAATTGCCTAGTTATGCCGTCTGAGAGGCGATTAAGCCACTGAACCCCCATATATAGGGCTCTTACTCTCTCTATCCCCCACATCTGGCGCTCGAGAGAGGAAAATTATAGCATGCCTACCGGCCAATCGCAACATGAATATTCAATTCCAAACCTTAAAAAATAGAGCCCACCAGTAGAGTCTGGTGGTCGAACAAGTTCTGTCAAGAAGGCGGGTATATTCCGCGTTTACAATCGATTCACCGCCCTTGGCCGGCGGCGCAATCGAGGTCCAACACCGCCCCTAGATGTACCGGGAAGCGCAGTGTTCCCGGTACAACAAGGGGTGCTTTCTAGCGGACAGATGTTACTCTAGCAGACCTCCGCTTCGAGCATACGCAAGACATCTGACAGGGGTGTATGAATGAAGGCCGGTGGCATCGTTGGCGGCAATACCATTAGCGACGTTTCCGCAAGAAAGCCGGTATATCCAGATCGTTAATCCTGTAATCCGCTTGGGCGGATACAGTCGATTCTGAAGAGGAGCGTTTGGCGGACGCACCTACCGGCACCGATTCTCTGACGGGAGCCTGGCTGGGCTTCTCCGCCGCGCTTGGTTGTGTTACCGACCGTGTCAAGGGCCGAATAAGCGGCATACCATGTTCAAACCCGGTGGCGATCACGGTAATCCGGATCTCGTCGTCCATGTTTTCGTCGATCACGGCGCCGAAGATGAGATTAACATCGGGGTGCGCCGTCTCACGAATGATGGAGGCTGCCTGATTGATCTCGTACAGGCTGAGGTCAGAGCCGCCGGTAACGTTAAACAGGATCCCGCGCGCGCCATCGATGCTGACATCGAGCAGATGGCTGGATAAGCGCCTGCTCAGCCGCCTGCTGTGCTCTATCATCGCCGCTACCGGTACCGACAGCCATTAAGGCCGCGCCACCCAAACTCATGATCGTCTTCACATCAGCGAAGTCAAGATTAATCAGTCCGGGGACCGTGATCAATTCGCTGATGCCCTGGATGCCCTGGCGCAGGACATCGTCTGCCAGACCAAAGGAATCGACAAGTGAAATACGTTTGTCCGCAGTTTCCAGAAGCCTGTCGTTGGGAATAACGATGAGCGTATCGACGTGCTCTTTGAGCTGCTCGATGCCTTGTTCAGCGATGCGCGAACGCTGTGCACCTTCAAATGTGAATGGCCGGGTAACAACACCGATGGTCAGCGCACCGAGTTCGCGCGCTACTTTGGCGACAATGGGCGCCGCGCCGGTGCCCGTGCCGCCGCCCATTCCGGCGGTAACAAATACCATATCGGAGCCATGCAGAACCGCATGCAAATCTTCTTCAGATTCTTCTGCTGACTTTCCGCCGACCTCCGGATCGCCGCCTGAACCAAGGCCGCGGGTTGTACGTTCGCCGATGGCGACCCGCTGTCTGGCCCCGCTGCCCATCAATGCTTGCTGGTCCGTGTTGACGGCAATGAAATCAACACCGGCAATGCTTTCTTCGATCATGCGGTTGACGGCGTTGCTGCCGCCCCCGCCGACACCCACAACACGAATGAGCGCAGCTCCCTCCTGTTCAGGCATCCTCTGTACTTCACTTGATCTACTAGATTTATTCATACTATCCCCTCGATACATTTACCCTTACAATAAAACTCTGCAAAACAATACTAATTACCAATACAACATGAACCACGTCGCACCTGCGCTGTGCTTCGTGGAAGAACAACTTTTAACCAGGCAGCAGCGCTCTCAGGAACGTGCCTACGCGCCTTCCGAGCTGCCTCCTTTGTGTGACGCGCGGCCGGTAATTTTGACTGCCGCTGCGTGCCCACTGCAGCAGTCCAACACCGGTCGCGTAAGCGGGGCTGTGCAGATCATCCACCAGCCCCAGCAGATTGCGAGGTCTGGCGACGCGGGCGGGCACGTTGAGCACGCGCTCGGCGACGTCGGTAATGCCCCGCAGTTGAGCCGTTCCCCCGGTGAGCACGATGCCCGCCGGAAGGAGGCCATCGTAACCAGATTGCTGAATCGCCTGAAGAACGAGCTTGAACACTTCCTCGACCCGCGCCTCTATGACATAGGCGAGATCTTGACGGCCGACTTGAATCTTCTCGCCGCCAAATGGTTCGACAGGAAAAACGATGTTGGGATCAATCTGTTTGGGACGGCAGTCGCCATACTGTACTTTGACCGTTTCCGCCACATCATAGGGGGCACGCAGACCGATGGCGATGTCGTTGGTTATTTGATAGCCACCAATGGGGATCACCTTGGTATACCAGATCGTTCCCCGGCGGTAGAGGGCGATATCCGTCGTCCCGCCGCCAATATCAGCGACGATCACGCCCATTTCCCTTTCGTTCGGTTCCAGGACTGCTTCACCGGAAGCGAGCACATTGAGCACATACTCTTCAACATTAATGCCTACATTGGCCGCGCACTTGCTCAAGTTGCGCAGGGCAGGCGTGGCGGCGGTTATGATGTGCGTTTCTACTTCCAGACGGTAGCCATGCATGCCCAAAGGGTTTTTGACTTCCTTGTGTTCATCCACCGTGTATTCCCTGGGAATCATGTGCACGATCTCTCGGTTGTAGGGCACCGCTATCGCTTGCGCCGCTTCCAGGGAACGATCGATGTCGGCGGCGTCGATCCCGTCTTTATCCTGGTTGATGGGCGCCACGCCGCGGCTGTTGGTGCAGCTCACATGCTCGCCCGCCATGCTGACCAACGCTTCGCTTAGCTCATAGCCGGATGTCTGTTCCGCCTTCTCGATCGCGGCGGCGATGGCCACAGTCGCTTCACGAACATCGATAACCATGCCTTTGCGCATTCCGCGAGCCGGTTCAACACCGACGCCGATAATCTGCAGCTCACCGTCGCGGAGCGCGCCTACGATCGCACATACTTTTGTGGTGCCTATATCTAAACCGAAAACTATCTCTTCCATATGTCCAGTCCCTGCTGCCTTACGCGCTTAGAATCCCTCAGCCGATAGCAGTTGCTAAGGTGTTTGTTCGCCTTCGACGCCGGGCAAAACCGGGGTCTTGTAGAAAGGTTTCTCTTGGTTGCTAACACTGATGTATTCCGGTTGGATGCCGCGGGCCACCAGTTCCGTGACAACCGTTTCGTACACGGCCAATTTCTGATTCATTTCCGTTCCGGTGCCGAAATAGCCGCGCCATCCACGGCCGTCCTCATAGCTTAAGCCGCCCATCGGCTTGTAGTAGAGTTTGTCGATCGTCGGTCTGAGCTGATGCAGCTGCAGAGCGCCGTCGAGCACATCGCGGGGGATGATTGATAGTTTCGCCGTCGAATCCTCGGCAACCGAAATTGCGTCAGGAACGGCGATGCCCGCGGCCTCAGCCTCTGCCGCCTCCTGAGCAGACAATTCCCCAGGGGTTCCCTCGCCAACGATCGTTGGCGCCAGGGCAACAGTTTCCGATTCGATCTGCAGCAGCCCGGGATTTGCTCGCAAAGAGGGGATGAGACGTCCATTTTGGGTGATGCCGTACTCGACACCATTTTCAAGCCAGATGGCGATCGGCGCCTCTTCGGCCACGTGAATGTAAACATGATTCGGCCATTGCAGGGTGACTGTTGCCGAGATGATTCCCGGCAGAGCACCGATGCGCTGAGCCGCGTCCGACGGATCTGCCGCGAAAGCGTGACGCCCGGCCAGGCCGCTGGCCGCGGCAATCTCATCCGGGGAAATCGCGATCGATCCTTCCACGGGAATATACGTCAAATAGAAGCGCTGCTGTTTGTAGATGTCTGACAGAGCAAAAATGGTCAGCGCGAGCAGCCCGAGGCTCAGCCACCTGGCGCTAAAAATGAATCGCTTCAGCGAACTCAAGCCGAAACGCACCGGCTCCGTCTTTTTTCGCCGGCGTCGTTTCTGGGCGGTTTGGGGCAGCTTCAACTCAGGCATTTGAACGGCGGACGCCGCTTGGAAGCGCTGCCTTTTTGGTTGCTTGCGAAGCCGTTTTCGCTGTTGTTCCTGATTCATTCCCTGCTCTGTCGATTTCTCGCTGCCGCTCAGGCAGCCTGCTCAATTTGAAAGCTTGTTTCCAGCCCGCTCTTCTGCGCATGTCTCTCCATGGCCAGCTCGATCAGACGATCGAGCAGAGCCGGATAGGAGAGGCCGCTGGCCTCCCACAGCTTGGGATACATGGATATGCGCGTAAAACCGGGAATGGTATTGATCTCGTTCATGTACAGCGCGCCGCTGTCTCGATCCATGATCAAATCCACGCGCCCCATTCCGGCGCAGTCGATCGCCTTGTATGCTTGAATGGCGAGTTCACGTACTTTTTGCGAAGTCGCATCATCGATGGCCGCGGGGATCAGCAGTTCCGATTCGTCTTCAGATCCGGGCGCCGCCATGTATTTGGCCACGTAATCATAGAACTCACGCCGTGGCCGGATTTCGCCCACGATACTGGCGACCGGCTCCTCGTTGCCCAGGACGGCGACCTCTAATTCCCGAGCCTTGACGCCCTGTTCGACAACGACCCGGCGATCAAAACGCAAAGCCTCAACGATACCGGCGGCGAGCTGCCCGCGGTCGTCGCATTTGCTAATGCCGACACTGGAGCCGAGATTGGCCGGCTTCGTGAATAGTGGATAGGTTAGCGACGCTTCGATTTCAGCGATCACAGCTTGCGGCCGCTCATGCCACATTTTGTCGGTGACAAGATGCCAATCCAAGACAGGAATAGCATTGGCCTGCATCACGTACTTGAAAATCGCTTTGTCCATGCCGACGGCCGAACCGACCACGCCGGCGCCTGCATAGGGCAGATCGGCCAGTTCCAGCAGGCCCTGCACGGTGCCATCTTCACCATAGGTGCCGTGCAAGATAGGCAGGATGACGTCCAGCTGGGAAACGATGGAAAGGCCGGAGGCTTCCGCGCCGCGCTCTTCAATCCGCAGCAGAGCGGCTGATTCAGGGTCGGGCAGCAGCGTGGCCAGATTGGCACTGCCTTCACCGGCACGCAGTTGGGCCAGCGCCGGGCCGGTTAACCAACGGCCGTCTTGCGTGATGCCAATTTCCACAATCTCGTAGCGCTGCCGATCAAGTGCAGACATGACCGACTGCGCCGACATGAGGGAGACTTCATGCTCACCGGAACGGCCGCCAAAGAGCACGCCGACGCGTATCTTCTCTTGTTTCGAATCTTCGTTTCGCGCTGTCATTTCTCAAATCACCGGGTTAGCGACCGCCTGGTCCTAATCCTTGAAATCCCAATTGCCGATCAGTTCCACTTCCAGTTCCATTTCCACGCCAAACTGCTGTCGAACCGCGTTCCATGCTTCAGCGATCAATTCACGAACATCCTCAGCAGCAGCCCCTTCTTCACAAACGAAGAAATTGGCATGCTTTTCGGAAATACTTGCGCCGCCGATTTGAAACCCTTTCAGACCCGCGGCTTCAATCAGGTAACCGGCATAATAGTTCTCCGGATTCTTGAACATAGACCCCATCGACGCCCCACCCGGCTGTGTCTGTTTGCGCTGGGCGGTAAACGCATCAGCGCGGGCGGACAAGACATCGACCGACTCAGGGGCAAGCTGCAGTTCAGCGGAGAGGACGACGCGGCGCGTCCGTGCTTTTTGGCGATCGCGCTTTAACGCGCTGCTGCGGTATGTATACTGCATCTCTTCATTCGCATAAACGCGCACGCCATTGCCAGGCTCCCAAATAGTCGTGTCCAACAAGACCGCGTTCATATCACCACCGTGGGCTCCTGCATTGCCAAAAACGGCGCCGCCAACGGAACCGGGAATCCCCACGGCCCATTCCAAGCCGCCCAGCCCTTTGGAAATACATTGGCGAGCGAGAGAAGAGAGATTTGCGCCCGATTCGGCCGAGCAAACGACGCTGATTCCCGTGTGCCGGAAGCTGACATTGCGTGCCCGGTTGAGGATGACGAGCCCGCTGATTCCTTCATCGGAAACGAGAACGTTTGAACCACCGCCAAGAATGAAGTAGGGGATGCGCTGGGCATAGGCCAGCTCGACAGCACGGCGAAGCTCACTGACGGAATTGACCGTGAGGAACATTTCGGCGGTCCCACCCACGCGCGCGGACGTATACCGTGCAAAGGGTGCATCGAACTTCAAAGTTCCGCCAAATACTTCTTGAAATCTGTCTCGGGTCATCTCGCTAACTGCAGTCTTGACTTTCATTTACGCTGTTCTTCTCACTCTTGTGATCATGGACTGATCTAGGGACGGTATGTTTCCACTCTAACTTTCAGGTTGTCGAGAACGCCTTCTGCGACTAGATTGCCGTCACCGGCGCCCAAGGTCAGGACAACATCACCCGGGCGAAGGCGATCAAGCAAGTAGTCAACAGCATCCTGTTTTTGCCCGACATAGACGGCGTGAGGATGTTCAATTCCAGAAGCAACATCGGACATGTTGATGCCCAGGGCGTCGGTTTCTCTGCTGCGGAAGATATCCAGGGCGACCACCCGGTCGGCGTCGGCGAAACTGGCGGCAAATTGAGGCAGGAGCATCTTTGTACGGCTGAATGTATGCGGCTGCCAAACGGCCCACAGCCGGCGATCCCCATATCGCTGGCGGGCCGCTGCTAAGGTCGCCTGAATTTCGGTTGGGTGGTGTGCGTAATCATCGATGATGGTTACCCCACCTACCTCACCTAAGATCTGGAAACGGCGTCCAACACCACCAAAATCAGCCAGCGCACGGCAAATCTGGCCAAAATCAAGCTCTAGATTGAGGGCCACGGCAGCGGCGGCAAGTGCATTGCGCACGTTATGCAAGCCGGGGACGCGCAGGCGAACGAGACCAATCGTCTGCTCGCCATCAACGACGACGAAATCGGTGCCGCCTAATTGATTTGGCCGGCAGTCAATCGCCTTGAACGCGATGGTGGAATCGCTGATCTGCCCTTCAACAAGACCGTAGGTGATCAGTTCGGCGCCGGGCATTTTGACGTGGCTGATCATTTCTTCAATTCCCGGGTCTTCGCCGCTGACAATGAGCTTCCCATGAGGCGGGAGCAGCGCGGCGAATTCACAGAAAGCATCCAGATAGTCGGCAAGGGTGGGGAAGATATCGGGATGATCGTGTTCGATATTGGTGACGACGGCGATCTGCGGCCGCAAGCCGAGGAACATATAGTCATACTCGTCCGCTTCGACGATGAAGTAGTCGCCGGCGCCGGCACGGCCGTTGCTGTCCAGAAGGGGCAGCTTGCCACCCAAAATGACTGAAGGATCCTGTCCCGTCTGCAGGAGTATATGGGCGATCATGGCCGTGGTTGTTGTCTTGCCATGCGTGCCGGCCACGGCGATGCCAATCTGGCCGGCCATCAGATAGCGCAGAAAATCAGCGCGCTTGAGAATGGGAAGGTCAGCTTTGCGCGCGGCGATGATCTCGGCGTTCTCTGGGGGAACGGCCGAGGATATGATCAAGGCATCCGCGCCGGTGATATTCTCCGCGACATGCCCGATCGTCACTTCTGCCCCGCGATCTCGCAAGCTTCTCACTGTATCATTCTCTTGCAGGTCCGAACCGGAAACGGTGTAACCGCGGTCAAGCAGCACTTGAGCAATGGCCGACATGCCGGATCCGCCTACGCCAATCAAGTGCAGGTGCATATCGTCTCTCAGTTCAAACTCGCTCGTCGTCATCAAATCTTTCCGGCCATTACAACATAACTATCAACACAAAGAGGAAGACCACAACCAGCAATACAGGCAGGATGTAGGGATTGGAAGTCAGCAGGGGAATCGGCAGGTATTCAGCAATCGCATTTATTTGGTCCGTGCGAATAATCACCTCTTCCGAAAAGGGATAGGGCATGGGGAAAGTGGCCACCCAACCCTCCCTAGACAAACGATACTCAAGCAAGGAGAGCATGGTCCCGACAACGAGATAGCCGTTGACGGCGCCGACAATGAGGCCCAGAATCTTGTCCTGGACGTTGTCGCGAATCGCCAGCTTTCCGGCCAGCCGTCCGCCGGCGACGGTAGGCCCGGCATAGGCGAAGAAAGCGATGAACAGGTGAATACCGGCCAACATCAGGATTTCGCGCCGCCAGATTTGTTCATCAAAAGGTTGATCGAAATAGCCGAGCATGCCAAAAAGCAGCGGGCCGAATTGATTAATCGCGAATAGCGACAGAATCAGGCCGGCCGTGGCGATCACGGCACGTGTCCAGCCGCGCTGCATATCGACAACGGCAAACAATACGATCATGATCCACAGTGTCGTTACCAGACTAATCATGATCTTCCTTCCTTTGCCAATCCCACAATAAAGTCGGCGAGGTTTGCCGTGGCCAGCGGCTTGTCCAACGCTTTGGCCGCCTTGCCCATCGCGGCCAGCCGTGGCGCGTCAGCAAATAATCCGGTAATCGTTGACAGCAGGGACCCATGGATAGTCTCGTCGGTGAGCTGCACGGCGGCGCCCCGTTTAGCAAGGTAGTCGGCATTGACTTTTTGATAACGCCAGGCAAATGACAACGGGATCAAAATAGAGGGCAGCCCAAAAGCGGGCGCCTCGCCCAACATGCTGGCCCCGGCGCGCGCCACAACAAGGTCCGCAGAGCGGAAAGCGGCGCCCATTCTTTGATGCAAGTACGGATACGGCCGGTACCAAGCACGCTGCTCATCTGTCAGGGTCTGCCAATTCTCCTCAACCTCGGGCCAAGTCAAGGTGCCGCTGATGTGAATCACCTGAAAATCTTGCAGGAGCTGCGGCAAAATGGCCATCAAGGCGCGGTTTACGTTCTGCGCCCCGCGACTGCCGCCGAAAACAAACAACGTTTGGCGCAGCGGCGCCAGATCAAATTGGGCCAAAGCCTGCTCTTTGGAAAGCCGGGTGGCGGCGCGCAGTTCCGGCCGCACAGGATAGCCGGTGACCACCATCTTTTCGGGCGGCACAAATACGGCCGAACCGTCTGTCGTACAGGCGATTTGCCGGGCCACGGGCAAAATGGAGCGAATACTTGCGCCCGGTTCGACGTCGGGAAGGTATATGCCAATCGGCACGCGCTGCATCCAAGCCGCGGCGGCGATGGGCGGCGCCATGTAGCCGCCGGTCATGAACATGACATGCGGCTTGAACTGCCTGACTAGACGCATGCCCGAGCCAATGCTCCAGGTAAGTTTGGCTGCGTTGGGAATTGATTCTCGCCAGGGAACGCCGACAATGGCGCCGCCCGAGATCGTTTCCAGGCGTATGCCGGCGTCGGGCACAAGCTGCTCTTCCATCTCGCCCGCGGTACCCACCCACAACATCTGATCACGATCCAGCCCTTGTGCTTCCAGTTCGGAGGCAGCGGCGAGAGCCGGATATATTCCGCCCCCGGTTCCGCCGGCACAAATCAGAACACGCATCGTCTTGCTCAGCATTTGTGGTGAAGCAGTCAATTTGATCGAACTATCCTGCAGCATGGCTTTTCATTCATCCTCAACCAGCTACTGCTGGCGAACAGCCCTCGGCTGCGGCCGCTTAACAAGCGACGCATCTCTGGAAATATTGAGCAGCACCGCCGCGCCGATGATTGACATGGCAAAGGCAGAACCACCGTAACTAATGAAGGGTAGTGGTATTCCGGTGACCGGGATCACGGCCGTGATCACAGCGATATTGAGCAGTGCTTGATAGCCAAGCCAGCAGGTGATACCGACAGCGAGCAAGAAGCCATACCCGTCGCGCGCCTGGCTGGCTGTCTTGAAACCGCGCCAGACGAGAATGGCCATCAGGGACATGACGAAAAGGGCGCCGACTAGGCCTAATTCCTCGCCGAGGATGGCGAATGCGCCATCCGTATGGCCGGCAGGGAGCGGGATAAATTTTTGCGCGCTGGCGCCCGGCCCGACACCGAACAGGCCGCCCTTGGCCAAAGCCGCCAGTTGCTGCTGCACCTGGTAACCGGCGGCCTGCGGATCCACCCAGCCCGCGCGAAAGTCATCCACTCGCGCCTGCGCGTGAGAATAGAGCGTCACGAGGAAGACAAAGACAGTGCCGCCCAAGACAATGGCTAGAATGAAATGCTTGAGCTCAGCCCCGGCGACAAAGAAGAGCGTGAAGCTGATCAGGGCGATCAAGACGGCCGTGCTCAAGTCTGGTTGGCGGACGATGAGGCCACAAACGGCGCCAACGATGACGGCGAAGGGGACCAGGCCATAGGTAATCCCTCTGATGCGATCTCCTTTGCTGGAAAGCCAGTGCGCAACGTAGATGATAGTGGCCAATTTCGCTAGCTCGGAGGGCTGGAAGGATCCGCCAAAAAGCCCGCGCCGCGCTCCCAAGGATTCTTCGCCAACAATCGAGGTGGCAATGAGACCGATGATGGCCGCGCCAAAAATGACGACCGAGAACTTGCGCAGGATCTGATAATCAAAAAGCATGATGCCCAGAAAGCCCAGAAGGCCGACTACCAGAGCCGCCAGCTGCCGGCGGATAAAATAACCGGCGTCACCGTCATGCCATTGGCGACCGATGTCAAATGTCGTGCTGTAGACAGTAAATAGCCCGACAACGATCAGCCCGGCGACAGCAAGAAGAAGCCAGTAATCAATGTGAAACATAAGTCTCGGGCTGACGCGGAATCCCTTTTTTCTAACTACATTGACTGTTGTCATCACACAATTTCCTTCAAACGAACAAGATCCAGCGCTAAAGCGCTTTCACCAGTTCCCGGTAGTGGCGGCCTCGCTCATCAAAATCGCGATAGGCATCGTAACTCGTTCCGCCAGGGGAAAGGAGAACGATCTCCCCCTTGTGGGCCACGGACGCCGCCAGATGAACGGCGGCCGGCAAATCATCTACGCGCGAAATCTGCAGAGGGCCGTTTTCGCGCGCATTCTCCACGGCCAGCATCTCCGACAGCATCTGGGCAAGATCGCCAAAGAGGACGATGTGCCTTACCTGCTTCACCACTTGCCGGGCCCATGCCTCCCATACCATGTTCTTGTCTTTTCCGCCGGCGAGCAGAATCAAGGGTTCGTCAAAGGAGGCCAAGGCGGCAAGCGCTCGTTCAGGCGCAGTAGCGATGGAGTCATTGATATACTGCACGCCCTCCTTGGTTTCCACCAGCTCCAGGCGGTGCGGCACTCCGCTAAAGGAGGCGATCGCCTCGGCCATGAACGGCACAGGTATCTGCACCGCGTCAGCGAGCGTTACCGCGGCACAGATGTTGTAGAGATTGTGCCTTCCGCGCAGCTGGATATCCGCCTGGGCGATAACGGCTGTCTCTTGGCCCGACTCTGTGCGCAGCCACACGGCACCATCGCGGATGAAAGCGCCGTGGCGCACTTCGCGTTCAATACTGAACAAGCGCAGCGAACCACGAACCAAGGGGGCCAGGGAAATGGCTCCCGGATCGTCCGCACAAAGGACGGCGATATCTGAATCGCTCTGGTAGCGCAAAATATTGGCCTTTGCCTGCGTGTATTCGGCCATGGAGGTGTGACGATCCAGGTGGTTGGGCGTGATGTTCAACACGGCGGCGACGGGCGGGCTGTGCTGCCAGATTTCTAACTGGAAACTTGATAGTTCTTGCACAACCAGATCCCCAGGCTGCATTTCGTCGAGATCGGCGATAAGGGGACGGCCGATATTGCCACCCACCCAGGTACGCCGCCCGGACAAACGCCCCATTTCACCGAGGAGCGCAGTCGTTGTCGTCTTTCCTGCGGAACCGGTAATCCCGACGACACCGGCCGGGCACCGTTCAATGAATTCCTGCGAATCATTGCTGATGCGGATGCCCTGCTGCCGCGCCAGCGCGACCAACGGCAAGTCAGCGGGAACGCCGCCGCTAATCAGCAGCAAGTCCGTGCCCACCAACAGATTGGGCGGATGTTCACCGAGAACGTATTCGATATCCAGATCGCGCATTTCTTCCATGCTTCGCTGTATCTGCTCTTCTGATCGCAAATCTGAGACTATCACCTTAGCGCCGCGCCGCGCCGCAAATCTGGCAAAAGCCATGCCTTGACGGGCAAAGCCCAGAATGACAATTTGTTTGCCGGACAGTTGATAACTCATGGGCCATAGAAAACCTAAGTCTCACTTAAATGATGGCCAGCGTGATCCCGACCATCGCCGAGACAATCGCCACCAACCACCATCGTTGAACAATTTGTGTTTCGCTCCAACCAATCAACTCGAAGTGATGGTGTAGCGGCGCCATCTTAAACAATCGCCTGCCCCCACTGATCTTGAAATAGAGCACCTGCAGCATCGTTGAGAGCATCGTGGCGAAGGGAACGGCAGCGATAATGGGCAAAATGAGCCACTGATTGGTCATCAGGGCAACAACGCCCAAGGCGCCGCCCAGAGCCTGAGATCCGACATCGCCCATAAACATCTGCGCCGGCTTGGCGTTGTACCACAGGAAAGCAAAGCATGCGCCGACGGTTATGAAACAGTAAGTAACGAGAAACTGTTGATCTTGTAAGAAGGCGATGATGGCATAGGCGATATAAGAAGTGGCAACGATGATGCCTGCCAAGCCATCCAAGCCATCGGTAATATTCACCGCGTTCGCCGTTCCGGTGATGAGAAGTGTGGCAATGGGCACATAAATGATGCCGATATCAATCAGGTTGGGGATCGTGGGCACGGCCGTGAGGCCACGGCCATCATTGACGATCCAATAAATCATGGCGGAGGCAATGAGGGCGATTCCTAATTGAAACCATATCTTGACACGAGCCTTCATGCCTTGCCCTGGTCGTTGGCGAAAGCCCTGATAATCATCGATGCCACCCAAGACCGCGTAAGCGATGAGCACGCCCAAGGGGATGGTAATGCTTTCTGCGATACCGCGCGCCTGGACCAGCTGCACCGCGTTAACAAGGATGCTGACCAAGACGATGGAGATGACAATCAGGATGCCGCCCATCGCCGGGGTGCCCGTTTTTGCCATATGGCTGGATGGGCCGTCAATGCGAATCTGTTTGCCCAAACCCAAGCGACGCATGAGTTCTACAAAGGGCCCGCCCCAGATTACGGCCATAAGAAAAGTAAATCCGCCAAGTGTTAGAGCAAAGGCCATTAGCTGACCTCGCCAATGGCTGCTACGATGCGGTCCATGCGCATGCCATAGGATCCCTTGATAAGGACCATGTCGCCCTCGACGATGATCTCTTCAAGGGCAGGGACCGCTTCCAACGCTTCCTCAACCCAAAACACGGAATCAGCCTCCATCCCAACTTTCCTTGCCTCCTCGGCAATGAGGACGGCCCGCGGCCCCACGGCCAGCAAGACATCAGCCACGTCGGCGACGCGCCGGCCGATGAGGCGGTGGGACTGCTCCGCGGCCGCGCCGAGTTCCAACATATCTCCGAGAACGGCGATGCGCCGCCCTTGAAGTTCGGAGAGAAGATTGAGGGCGGCCAAGGCTGAATCAGGGCTTGAATTGTAGGTGTCATCTATGATCGTCGAGCCGTTCGGCCCGGGCACAGCTTCAATGCGGAACTGCGCGGTGCCGGCTTCGCGCAGGCCGGCGGCGATTTCTTCCCATGAGAGATTATCTAACAGAGCAACGGCCGTTGCTCTCAGCGCAGTGTGCACGCTGTGCCTGCCGAGCATGGGGATGCCCAGCGACATGGCGTCGTCTCCGTGGTGCAGCGTGAAACGGACGCCGGCCAAGCCCATGGAATGAATATTGTCTGCCCAGAGATCGGCCTTGCTGTCTAAGCCATAGGTGAAGATCCTGGCTCGCGTATGATCGGCCATGGCCATTACCCGCCGGTCATCATAGTTCAAGACGGCCGTGCCATCTTCAGGCAAAGCCTCCACCAACTCCTGTTTGGCAGCGACGATCGCCTCCATGGTGCCGGCACGTTCCATGTGCACAGGGCCGATAATGGTGATAACCCCGGTCTTCGGCCGCGTCAATTCGCACAGTCTGTTAATTTCACCCGGGGTATACATGCCCATCTCCAGGACGGCGCGCTCATGCTCAGGACGTAGGCCGAATATCGCCGCGGGTAATCCAAGCACACTATTGCGATTGCCCGGAGACTTGAACGTGTTGAAGCGCTGCGACAAGACGGCATGCGTCAACTCCTTGGTTGACGACTTGCCCACGCTGCCCGTGATGCCGACTACTTCAACATCAAACTGGGCACGCCACAGCGCGGCCGCCTTTTGCATCGCCTCGACGCTGTCTTCAACGAGGATGCAAACGGGAAGTTCGCCATTCCACTTCTCTATCGCCTGTAAGCCCTCGCCCGCAATATCGATCGTCGACGCCTGCACGCCCGCGGGGACTCTGTGCGTTAAAGACAGCGGCAGCGCCGCGCTCCAGGGCGTCGCTGATATAGTCGGCGCCGTCGACGCGTTCACCTTCCAGGGCAACGAAGAGGCTGCCGTCGGTCGCCTCGCGGCTGTCAACGACAACATCGGTGAGCCGCGGCTCACTACCTGTTCGCTGATAGCTCGTCAGAGCTTCGAAAAAATAACCCAACGTCGGCTGCATCAGCTATTCATCAATCCTTGCGGCCAGCACGTCGCCCTGAAGACGGACGGAATCGGGCGGGATGTCCAATAAAACCACCAATTCTTTGGCAAGCTTGGCAAACGTCGGGGCGGCCGTCTGCGAGCCCCAGAGAATGTTAGGTCGATCAAGCTTGATGAAGACGAGGATCTCCGGAGAGTCGGCGGGCAGCCAACCGGCAAACGTACCGATAACCGCGTCAGGCAGATAAACACCATTTTCCGGGATCTGCGCTGTCCCGGTTTTGCCGGCGACCGTATAGCCTTCGACATAGGCCTCAGGGATCGCTGTGGCCATCGCCTTCGTGGCCATCGCCGTAAGCTGCTGCGCGGTTGCCTTACTGATCGGTTGGCTCAACACGGTTGGTTTGTTGACATAGCTGCCGCTGCCGCGGCTGATCTCTTTGACGATATAGGGCTGCATCATCTGTCCCTCATTGGCCAGGGCGGACAGGGCGGCCACCATTTGAATTGACGTGACACCAATACTCTGCCCGTAGGAATTTGTAGCCATAAACGACTCGTCCCACAGGGACTCTCCGGGCAGCGGCATTTGGCCGCTCGCTTCCGCCATAATGTCTATGCCCGTCTGCTGGCCGAATCCGAACTGCTGCATATACCCATAGTAGGTATCGGTGCCCATCCACAAAGCCAGGGTGGCCGCGCCCACGTTCAGCGATTGGGCCAAAAGGGTCGTCATGTCGACCTGCCCATGGGCCAGGCGCGTCCAATTCACGGTCTTATGCCCGCCAACAAACAGCTCACCGGAATCGTAGTAGGTGGTTTCCGGCGTCACTGTGCCCGAATCGAGAGCAGCAGCCATCGTGATCAGTTTCATGACAGAACCGGGCTCAAACTGGTCGCTAACAAGCGGATTCTTGATCAACTGAGGATCAACGTCAAAGAATACATTGGGGTCGAATCCCGGTTCGCTGGCCAGGGCCAATATCTCGCCGGTCTTGGGATCAGAGACAATGATCGAACCGCCAACGCAGTCATACAGCTCGACGGCTTCGCGAAGGTGGCGCTCAACGGTGTACTGCACGGTTCTGTCAATCGTCAGGGTTAGGTCGGCGCCCTCGCGCGCATCGACATCTTCCTGAACCGCCAGCGGTGAGAGGTTAACCCAATGGCTGGCTGCTTCCCCGGCGAGTTCGCGATCGTAGAACCCTTCCAACCCGGAACGGCCGTGGCCCTCAAAATTGACATAGCCGAGCGTGTGGCTCATCAATTCTCCCTGGGGGTAAAAGCGCCTGGGCAGGGGTTCAATCTGCAAACCGTTGCGATAGGGCAATTTGCGGATCGTATCGGCGATTTCAGGAGATACACGACCCGCGATAGACACATAGGGCCGGTTGGCCTGCAGTTTGGCCAGGAGCTGATAGCTCTGTTCTTGGAGGATGGGCGCCAGGGAAGTGGACAGTTCTACCGGATCAGTGACCATATTTGGCGTGGCGCCAATTTGATAGTCAGCGCCGTTGGCGGCCAGCACGGCGCCATTGCGATCATAGATAGTCCCACGGTCCGGCCATTCAATTTTCCGGTAGGCGCTGATTGCCTGGTTGGCCGTCTCTTCTTGCTCGACCACCTGGAACTGTATCAGGCGAGCCACCAAGACAACGGCAAACAAGGCCATTCCCGCGGCCACGAGCATCATCCTTTGTTTCTGGCTACTGTTCACCGGACTCACCTCGCATCAAATCATCCAGACGATCTTGCAAGACGATTGTTAACGCTTCCTGCATCGTCTCCACCGGCCTTGCCGCTTGCTCATGCTCCACAGCGAGCGAGCGTGCCGGTGCAGCCGCTTCAGGATAGTCGGGGATTACAAGGTACTCAATTTCAATCGCCGAAGAGGGTTCAAAACCGAGACGCTGGATCTCCGCTTGCAGTCTTTCGAGGGACTGCGAATCAGCGATATCGCGTTTCAATTCCGCATTCTCCCGCTGCACCTGGTCCAGCTCATACTCAAGCTGCTGCACATGACGGCCGACCGCAGCCACCTGGCTGCTCTGGTTGAGATATATCGCGCCAAGCAGCGTGAGGATCAGCAGGATAACTCCCCAACCCATCGCAGTTTGAGCTTCCGTAAGTTTCCCAAGCTGCCGTACAAGCTGGCGTGTCTGTCGAGCGGATTTATTCGCGGCCGGCTGTTGGCGTTCATGTGCCATTTTCTGCGATCCTGTCACCATCTCTATTTCGATCTTATTCCTGATGTTCCCGGAATGTTACGCCGCTGCCGGCAGTTTTTCGACCACGCGCAGCCGTGCGCTCCTGCTGCGTGGGTTGGCAGATATCTCACTTTCTGACGCCTTGACAGCCCGGCGTGTAATCCTGCGCACTCTTGCTGACACAGCGCAATTACAGACAGGCTGTTCCGGCGGGCAAATACAATCTTTGCTAAGATCCCGAAAAGTATGCTTCACAATCCGATCCTCCAAGGAATGGAAGCTGATGACTGCCAAACGGCCGCCTGGTTCCAGAACATTGATTGCTGCCTCTATGCCTCTCTCTAGTTCAGCCAACTCATCGTTCACCGCGATACGCAATGCCTGAAAAACCAGCGTTGCCGGATGGATGCGACTCCTTCCTCTCGCGTCCGCCTCCAGCAGCTCGGCCAGTTCCGTCGTAGACTGCAGCGGTCTATTCGCCGTTATCAACCTGGCAATACGATGCGCGTTTCTAACTTCACCATAGCGTTGAAGAATCGCGACGAGCTCATCCGTACTCGAATTGTTAACGATATCCGCCGCCGTCATCTCTGATGAGGCTGTAAAGCGCATATCGAGTGGCCCTTGACGCGAAAATGAAAAGCCGCGTGAACCGTCTGCCAGCTGCCTCGAGGAAAGACCGAGGTCTAATAGGACACCCTCGACGGCCGTAAAGCCGTTCGGTCCAGCCACCTTATCCATCGTGGCATAACTACCATTGATGAAAACGAGACGGTTGTCATATGCCCTCAAACGGCGACTTGCGAATCGAATCGCTTCGGCATCACGGTCAAAGACCAAAACGCGCCCATCAGGCGCGGATGCCTCCAAAATGCCGATTGTGTGCCCGCCGGCACCCAAGGTGCCATCGATATATTGACCGCCAGGCTGCGGTCGCAGTAACGCCAGTACTTCGCTATAAAGAACAGGAATGTGATCTTGGTGATCCATGGTAGGGGTGTTGAGTCAACAACCTGCTATACTATGGATCACGAGATTGCGATCAGATTCCTAGGTTTTGCCAGCGCTGATGATCGTCATTGTTCTCAATGTCATCACGAACTGGGTTCCAGGCATTGGCATTCCAAATCTCAGCAAAGTTGTACATACCTATGATCACTGCTTCATCACCCAAGTTGGCAAACTCTCGCAATGTTGTGGGCAACAATATTCTGCCCTGTTTGTCGGGAACCAGATCGACGGCACCGGAGAAAACGCGACGGCTAAAAGCGCGGGCACTACGATCAGAAATTGGAATGCGGGCGATCTTCTGGGCGAGTTCTTCCCACTCGCCCATCGTAAAAACGAGCAGGTTGCTGTCCAAACCACGGGTTACAACCAATCCGGAAGCGAGCTCGCCTCGGAACTTGGCCGGAATGGTCAAGCGCCCTTTTTCGTCGATGGAGTGTGTAAATTCGCCCAGAAACATAGATATCGTCTACAATTGGTGAGGAAATAGAACACTTGTTCTTTTTAACCCATTTCAACATAAAATTCGAGGGCCTGAGCGCTACTACGCCCCACCTTACACCACTTTTCACCACAATTGGCCATAGTATACACCAAAGACTACACACAACAAAAGCGCGAAATCAATTTTTTAAGGTCACGGCGGGAAGATGATGAGACGTACTTCCTAAAGTCGCTGTGGTACAATGGACGCGATCTCCGGTAACGAGGATTTGTCAGGCTAAGGATCAGCGAAAGAGCTATATGGATGCAGACCCCCATTTTCATCGTTTGAGCACATTCCTTCTCCAGCACAAGGGAGCGGCGATCACGGCACTCGTCCTCCTTATCCCCGCCCTACTGCTGCTGTTCTGGGCCATTTGGCCCAGCCAGGCTCCCGCCTGGACCGGATTTGGCACGGCAGTTCTGGAAGATGGCGTGTCGCCGTCTAAGCAGTTTTGGGACTGGCTGGGTCTTCTGCTGATACCAACGGCTGTCGGATTTGCTGCCTGGTGGTGGGGTAGGGCGTACCGCAGCAGCACGCTAGAAGCGACTGCGCAAAGTCTTAGGCAAAGCGCCTACGAAGGATATATCGAGCAGATTTCGGGGCTGCTGCTTGATCGCAATCTCTCTACCAGCAGCCAGGAAGATGAGATCCGCGTGATCGCGCGCGCGCGGACGGCGAACATCTTGCGTGACATGGACGCCGCGCGGAAAGGGCAGATTGTGGGATTCTTATATGACTCTGCGCTTCTCAATGTGGATGATCCTGTCGTAATCTTGCGGCTGCTAGACCTGGAAGGCGCCGACCTATCGCGCTTCTATCTTCCGGAAGTCAACCTAGAAGGGGCGCAATTGAACGAGGCAAGGCTTCATGGCGCAACGCTTTCCGCGGCCAATCTGCGTATGGCCAATCTGGAAGAGGCCAACCTGAGCGAGGCCATAATGCTGGGTGCATATCTCCGCGGCGCAAACCTGCGGGCGGCGGATTTTAGCGATGCTGATTTGGCCGGCGCCACCATTTCGAGAGCCAATCTTCGTGGGGCAACGCTGCGCGGCGCCAATCTCGAGAATGCTAATCTCAATGATGCAGATCTCAGCGGCGCAGACCTGAGCCACGCAAACTTGCGCGGCGCGAAACTACGCAATGCGATTCTTACCAACGCCATCATGGAAGGCTGTGACTTGACCATGGCCAACCTAAACAATGCTGACCTGAAGGAGGCAAACTGCAGATTCAGCACCCTGAAAGGGGCGAATTTGAGTGGCGTATCGGCGATCAACGCCAATTTCCAGAAGGCGGCCTTCAGCGGCGCAGTGATGAATGACACGACGTTGTCGGGCTCAGATCTGCGCAAAGCGGATTTGAGCATGGCCAATATGCGCGGCGCCAAACTAAACGCTACGAATCTTCAGGAGACTCATTTGCGCGATTCTATCCTGGGACGAGCCGATTTGAGCGGCGCAAAGTTGAAAGGGGCGAAGCTAAACAGGGCCAATCTCAGCCTGGCCAATTTGCGGGCCGCCGATCTGACCAAGGCGGTCTTGGAAGATGCGGGATTGAGCGGCGCGGATCTGCGCAACTCCGTTCTGCGGGGCGCCAACTGCCATGGCTCTGTCCTGCGCGGCGCGATTTTGGGCGGCGCAGATCTTCGAAATTCAGATCTGAGTATGGCGAATTTGCGCTGGGGTAATTTGACGAACGCCCACTTGCGCGGTGCGGACCTAAGCGGTGCGGATCTGAGCGAAGCGGTCGTCACCAAAGAGCAGCTCGCATCAGCAAAATCGGTCGAGGGCACGGTTATGCCCGACGCCGCGGAACGCGGCGAGGTGCATACAGCAGCAGACTCTTTGCGGGCGGCGGGAGCGGATCAGGCTGGTCAGAAGACGGCCGGGCCGCCGCAAGTGGAAGAGGAAAAAGCCCTCTGAGCGGCTATCGAACGTCAGTAGATTGGGCTAGTTCCAGCGTAGAGCAGTTCGCGTTTGCCAATACTGCTGCGGCTCTTCTCTCAGGGCAGCCAATAAGTCCGGCAGCCAGGCAGCGGGCTGGACAGCGAACGCTTTCTCATTTGAAGTGACATGATCGATGCTGGCGGCGCCGCTCAAGGCCACGTCTACCCAGGGTTGAAACAGGACCGCGGCCAGGGCAAGGGCATCCATCGTTGTATCTTGGGCCTGCGCCGCCTCTTTGAGTAGCATCCGTTGGCGTGCGAACGCGGGCTGTTGATTGCGATCGGTTAGACGGCCGTTGGCGAGCGCTTCTTTGACGATGACGCCCATCCCCGCCTCGTGCGCCAGATGCAGCACCTCGCCTGCCTCTTGCGCAAGCAGATTCCAGGTTGCCTGCACAGCCGAAAACAGGGGGCGGCCATCAAACTCTATGGCCATCGCTTTGCGCACGGTTTCAGCTTGCGCAGGGCCGCTCACCGAGAAGCCGACAGCCAGTCCGCCGTCGCGCAGCTCCGCCAACCTGGACAGAACGGGTTGGTTGTCCAGCACACCACTTGCCAGCGTGGCGGAATGAATTTGATACAGGTCCAATTGTGCGCCGAGCAGGCTGCGGCTTTCCGCGAGCTGCCTGTTGAGTACGGGCAGGGAGTGCTCTTTAATCTCGTGCTGTTCAGCCTGCACATTCCAGCCGGCCGTATACGTATACCCCCACTTGGAACCAACAGTCACGGAATCAGGATCGATACGGCGTGACACCAGCCAGGAGGCGAGGAAGTCTTCGGCGCGGCCGTACGATCGCGCCGCGTCAAAGTAGCGAATGCCCAGTTCCCAGGCGCGGTCCAATACGTCGTGGGCGTGGCGCTCCATAGCCGCGCGATCGTAATCACGATTCAGATCCTCTGCGTGGCCGAGATTGATGTAGCCGGGCCGGCCGAGCGCGGCCAGGCCCAGGCCCAAGCGCGTAACTTCCAAATCCGTCGAGCCAAGTGTCGTCGTTTCCATGTTGAATATCCACCTGCTGAAGAAACACGGTCTGCGTCTGCATTATTGCGGAACAAGTGAGAGGCCCCGTGTAAGCGAGAAGTTCTTGGAAGGGCCGGCTCCCAAGACACAAGCCATCATAAAAGGGAAGAGCCGCAGCGCGCGGCGCGGCGGCTCACTCGTTTGAAATCAGAACGACTTAATCTTCGTATTTGAATGAAATGTTCACGCGCACGCGATACTCAACGATTTCGCCGTCATCAAGGCGAACATCCATTTTGGTCACTTCAGCAACGCGCAACTCGCGCAAGGACTTGTGGGCCGTGCGTATCACCTTCTTCGCGGCATCCTCCCACGATTCCTCACTCGTCCCGACCAATTCAATGACCTTGTAAACACTCATGGGCCTGTCTCCTTTCTAAGACTATCGTCTAGATCTAGTTGCTTCACAGATGCCAATGGCATCAGAAAAGTTCGCTGTGCCATCATGATACAACAGGGTGGGTGCAGTTGTCTAATGGCAGCGACCGGCCCCGCGGCGTTTATGAGAAGGCCAAAAAATCCTTTCCGTGGAGACGGTCGTCAATCTTTTGCCAGATGATCTCCAGGTGTTCTTCGTTCTGCACATAATCAAGACCATTGGTATCAATTGTCAAGACAGGGCTGAGCGTAAACTGTGCCGCCCACTCCTCATACAGCCTATTCAGGCGCGTCAGGTATGTGTCTGAAATTACCTGTTCGTAATCACGCCCCCGCGTACCTATGCGGCGGCGCAGCGTGGGCACAGCCGCGCTCAAGTAGATAACGAGGTCGGGAGGCTGCAGGAGAAGGGTCAGCGTTTGATACAGATCTTGATAACAGTTCCAGTCACGTTCGCTCATATCTCCCTGCTCAAAGAGATTGCGGGCGAATATTTCCGCGTCTTCATAAACGCTGCGATCTTGAATGATCGACTGCGGCTGCAGGAGCAGTTTGTGATGCTGCCGCAAACGTCGGGAAAGAAAAAAGACCTGTGATGGGAAAGCCCACCGGCGCATGTCGCCGTAGAAATCAGCGAGGTAGGGATTTTCAGTGACTGCTTCGAATACTGGTTCCCATTCGCTGCGCTCGGTCAACAGTTTTACGAGTGTCGATTTGCCAACACCGATATTGCCGGCGATCGTAATAAAATACTTCGTCATAATTTTCGCCCGTCTTGCCAACCACCCTACTCAGGAGAATATCACCATCTCAAGTGGTGACAAATTGTTAGCAAATTGCTGACATTTGTCATTGACTCCTGAGAAATGGAGATTTACGATAGAGAGTAGATCAGGTTTCTGCAGCGCTAAACCGATAAGGATTGGAGGAAACGATGCGCGTAACAATCGATAGAAACCTCTGTAACACGAGCTTGCCGTTTTGCCAACGATGTTCAGCCGCGTTCATACGCTATCCGGACGGGGTAGACAGGTTGTGCATTATGGACGTCGAAGACGACGGCAAGGAGACGCTCACCCTGCATATGTTCACGGACGGTCGCGAGATCGAGATTGAATTGACCGAAGAACTACAGGAAGTGGCCAGTGTTGAGGGGTGGGAAGCATTGGCCGACTTTGATCCGGCGCTGTTTCGCAGCGGCGCAGCGGAACGCTGGCGGGAAATCCGCCTACTTCCGGCCGAGCACAGCTCCCCATAAGAAAGCGGTATTGGGCACCATTTAACTTCAGCCGCCGATAGACGCCTTGGCTAAGCCGCTTCGATTTTAGCGGAGCTTCTCACCAGCCTCCTTTCTGAACCTGCGCAGGTATTGGCTTTGCCGCATACCTGCTATAATCCACGCGTAGTATGCAAGATCAGCCAAATAACAACCGCCGCCAGATCTGGCTGGGCATCTTGATCAGCCTGATTTCATTGGGGGCGATTTTTTACTTTGTCCGGCCCGGCGACATTCTGGTTGCCCTACAGTCGACACGCTATGCCTTCCTGCTGTTCACGGCGGCGGGCATCATCGCCTTTCTGGTCATTAGAGCGGTTCGCTGGCGCTTCCTGCTTCACAATGATGCCCCGTGGAGCACAGTCTTCCATATCCAGAACATAGGCTACCTCCTCTCCAGCATCCTGCCTTTGCGCATTGGCGATATTGCCCGAGCCGTCCTCATCGGCAGCGTCCCTCCAATTACGATCGCGCGTGGTGTTTCTACGATGGTCGTCGAACGGCTGCTGGACATGCTGTTTATTGTCGCTCTGCTCCCATTTGCGCTGTCCGGCGTTGAACAAATGCCTGACTGGATGCGCGCCGGAGCCCAGGCTATGGGGGTTGCCGCCATCGTGGGCATCGCCGTCCTGATCGTTGCCGCCAACCAACGTGAGCGAGCCGTGAACCTCGTCGAGAAGATTCTGGAATTTATTCCTTTTCTAAACACGGCCGCCTGGACGGCCCGAGCAGACAGTTTTCTCGCCGGACTGGACAGCCTCACCCGCTTCAAAGATGGTGTGATCTTGATCCTGTTGACCATTGCCACATGGCTGCCCATCATCTTCGCCTACTACGCAACCTTGCTGGCGGTCAACCTGGAGCCGAACTGGGTCATGGCCGCTTTTGTGGTCTGTGCGGCGGCGCTTAGCGTCGCTCTGCCCTCTTCACCAGGACAAATCGGTGTATTTCATGCCGGCGTAATCGCCGCCCTTCAAGTGTGGGGGCAGCCGGAGGCCCAGGCGGCCAGCTTCGCCTTCCTCTACCATGTCATCAACATGGCAATTATGATCGGCTTCGGTATCGTGGGCATCCTGGCCACAGGCTCTACTTTCCGGCAGGTCGTTCAATCAACACAAGAGTTTATGAACAAGGACGAGTCCGCAGAAGGTGTGAGCGAGTAATCCGGAGTTGGGGTATAAACGAAGCAGCACAGGTTGGCAGAGCGTCGACAGCGGACCCGGAAGATAAGCATGAAAATCCTTGAAGTTCTTACATACTATCGCCCCTGGATAAGCGGCCTGACAATCTACGTTGAGCGCCTGAGCAAGGCGCTCGTTGAAGCAGGTCATGATGTCACGGTATTGACTTCGCAGTACGATCCCACGCTGCCGCGGTTTGATGTCATTGACGGCGTCAAAATTGTGCGTATCCCAGTCGCCGCGCGCGTCAGCAAAGGGGTGATCATGCCCGGTTTTGGTCCCATGGCCTGGAAGCTGGCGCCGCGCACGGACGTTATCCACCTGCATCTGCCACAGTTCGATGCGCCCGGTGTCGCCTTACGCGGGCGGCTTCTACAAAAGCCGGTTGTCCTCACCTATCATTGTGATCTGCAGCTGCCCACGGGGACATTCAATCGTTTGGTAAACAACGTGGTGCTGCAAATGAACCAGCTGGCAGGGCAGATGTCGGACGCCGTGGTGACCTACACGCGCGATTATGGCCAGAACTCCCCCTTCCTTTCGCAGTTCGTAGACAACAAGCTGGCCATCATCCCCCCGCCGGTCACGCTGGATCCGCTCTCAGAGGAAGCGCTTGCGCGGTTTCGGACCCAGCATCACCTGCAAGGGCATCAGGTAATCGGCGTATCCGCGCGCCTAGCTGCGGAAAAAGGGATTGAAGTGCTGCTGCGGGCCTTGCCCATCATCCTCGAAGCATTTCCCGATGCGCGTGTCTTGCACGCCGGACCCTATGAAGAGATTATCGGCGAGGAAGCATACGCGGCCAGGCTGGCGCCGCTTTTTGAAAAATACGGCGATCAGTACACGCGGTTGGGCACCCTGCACGGCGAAGAGTTGACGGCCTTTTACGCCAGCCTGGATGTACTCACGATTCCCAGCTTGAACAGCACAGAGAGCTTTGGCCTGGTGCAGATCGAGGCGATGCGCAACGGGGTGCCGGTCGCCGCCTGTAATTTACCGGGGGTTCGCCAGCCGGTATCCATGACGGGAATGGGTGAGGTCTCGGCTATCGGCGATCACGCGGCGCTTGCCGAAGCGATCATTCGCATCTTGCGCGACCGCCAAACCTATGTGCGAGACGTGCAGTTGATCAGTGACAGCTTTGACCCGCGGCAAACGGCGGCCGATTATGTAACGCTGTTTGAGGATTTGCGTCATAATAGGCAGCGTGCAGCAACGGTCGAACCGGCGGCTTATGAGCGTTTGCGCGCCATGCGCGACAAGCTGGCCGGGCGCAGCCAAACCTAGCCAGGTGCAGGCAGGCATAATCAGGATAGTAGAAAGTGACGGATTCCGCCGCAGTTGATCAACAACCGAACAGCGACGACTTGCTGCTCCAGCAGCTAAAAACGATTCCCGCGTTCCGCGCCCTCCTGCGCTCCGTCGAGGCGCGCTTCTACCGCGCTGTCGATTTGCCCCAGCCCATCCTTGATGTCGGCTGCGGCGATGGGCATTTTGCGGGGGTGACATTGAGCGAGCCGATCACGGCGGGGATCGATCCCTGGTGGGGGCCGCTGAAAAAAGCGCAGGCGAGCAAGATGTACGATCTCCCGCTGCAGGCGCAGGGCGATTTCCTGCCCTTCCCCAACCACACTTTTGCGAGCGCATTCAGCAATTCGGTCCTCGAACATATCCCAGATATCCAGCCCGTCTTAGATGAAGTGAGCCGGGTGATGAAGCCCGGCGCGCCGTTCGTGATTACTGTGCCCAGCCACAACTTCAGTGAATTCTTGGGGGGCGCCAGTTTCTTCGAGCGACTTGGCCTGGAGAGCGTGGCCGATTCTTATCGCGCGGCATTCAACCGGATTTCTCGCCACGCGCACACCGATCCGCCCGAGATTTGGGCGGATCGGCTCGCCCTGGCCGGCTTCACCATTGAGCGCTGGCAGTACTACTTCTCAAAGGAAGCGCTGCGCGCGCTGGAAATCGGCCATGCTCAGGGGCTTCCTTCGGCTGTCCTCCATGCGCTGACAGGGCATTGGATCCTGGGCCCCTGGGAAAGCAATCTGAAGCCGGCGGAAAACTGGGTACGGCCGTATTATGAAGAGGCATTTCCGCAGCAGGGCGCTTATCTATTCTTTCTTGCCCGCAAGACGGCCGATGAACCGCTGCAAGCAGAGCTTCCGCCGGCAGAGCCCTATGATCTGGCCGAGTTGGAGCGACTGCAGACGGCGGGCGCCGGGGCAAACGGGCAGGCGGTCGCGCCGCCGGTCCCGGCCGTAGAAGAGATGGCCGCGGCCGGTGCGCTGCAAACGGAGGAGGGAACGGATACAGCGGCGTCTGAACAAGCCGCTCAGGGAACGCGCCTGCTGATTCCCGGTCTCCTGGTCGCCCTCACCCTGCTATTCGCCTTCTTGGGCCAAGCAGCTCTGCGCGCGACGCCGGAAGCGCCGGGAGGCGGCCTGCGCTGGTTCTTATTCAGCGCGCTGTCTCTCTTGCTGCTGCTCTGGTTTGAACGGCCCGATCGCCAATCCAAAACACGCTCCTGGCAGTGGCCGCAGTTGGCCGCCATCTCCAAACAACGCTGGCTGCTGCTGCCTGCGCTTCTGCTCAGCTTCTTCGCCTATCGAGTGGCCTCTCCCGGCGATGGCAGCCCAGCCATCTCCCTGGGATTGTGGGCTGCCGCTGTGGCCTTGGCCGCGTACGCCTTGAGCAATGAAACGCCCGCGGAGGAAGAGCGCCCCAGCGCCCAGCGCAGGGAAACACGCCTGTTTACGCTAAAGACGGGTGTGCTGCTCTTCTTGCTCGCCCTCTTGGTACGGCTCTTCAACCTGGGCGGCCTGCCCTTCATTCTTAATGGCACGGAGGCCAGCATCGGACTGGAAGCGCTTAACGTCCTGGAGGGAGTGCTGACCAATCCCTTCAGCAGTGGATGGCTGACCAATCCCACCTTGCCATTTTTCCTGCAGGCGATTCCGCTGCGCCTATTTGGCGTATCCACAGAATCCCTCCGTTTGCTCTCTGCCCTGATCGGAGCCCTAACCGTTCCAGTTTTGTACGTCATCGGCCAAGCGCTCTACGGCCGCGGGGTCGGACTGGCAGCGGCAATCTTGCTCGCCGGTTCCCATTTTCACGTACACTTCAGCCGTTCCGGTCTCAGCAACGCCTGGGATGCGCTGCTCACTCTGCTGGCCCTGGGGGCAATCGCCATCGCCTGGCAGCAAGATTCAGCGCGCAGTCGCCCTCTCTGGCTCCTGGCAGGAACGGCCGTGGGCCTCAGTGCCTATCTATATACCGCCTCGCACCTGCTGCCCATTATGCTGCTCGTACTGAGTCTCCTATTAATCGTCGTCGATCGCGCCATGCTGAAAAAGCAGTGGCGCGGAGCGGCAGCCATGGCCGGTCTGGCGCTGGTGATCGCTCTGCCGCAAATGCTCCATTACCAGGCATCACCGGGGCTGTTCATGGAAAGAGCCAATACGGTGGGTATTCTCAACAGTCAGAGCGGCTGGCTGGCTGATGAAGCGGCGCGCAGCGGCCTCTCTCAATTACAGATCATAGGGACGCAGTTTCGGCAGGCTGCCCTGGCATTTAACGCCACGATTGAGACCAGCACATCTTACGGGCCATTGGTGCCCTTGGTCAACTTCCTGTTTGGCCTCCTGTTCGTCCTTGGTTTAATCATCGCCCTGGTTAGGGTGCGTCAAATTCGCTACAGCATCCTGCTCGTCTGGATCGCGGTTACCGTCATCTTCGCCGGAGCGCTGCTGCTTTCGCCCCCAATAAGTCATCGTTTGGTCATCGCCATGCCTGCCGTCGCTCTACTGGCAGCAGCGGCCTTGAACGAATTGGTCCGTGCCGTTAACAAAGAAGAGAGTGCTCAAGCTGCCGTCAGTGAGCGCAAGCGCCCCTTGGCCTATTTCCTGATCCTGGTCCTCTGCGCGGGAGTCATCGCCATTGTCGACCTTGGATTCTATTTTCGGACGTATCCGGAACAGCACCGCTTCGGCGATCGCAACACGGAAATCGCCGACGGCATCGCCAATTACTTGAACACCCTGGACGGGGAGTGGGTCGCCCACTTCTATGGCCCTCCGGCGATGTACTCCGGCTTTCCCACCATCCCCTTTCTCGCCGGAGATTTCGAACAGGGGCTCAATCTTTTTGATGTTCCGGAAGCGGGCACGCCGGAGCCTGGCTACGAGACGGGAAGGCAGACCTTCCTCTTCCTACCGGAGCGTTACAATGAGGTCGAACAGATTCGTGCACTTTATCCTTTTGGGAAGGAGCAGCGCTTCTCCGGATACTACGCCGATCCGCTCTTCTACGTGTACGAAGTAGAAGCGAATCCTTAGCTGCCGGTAGATGGTGAACCTGCCCAGGATCCGTGGATCGGCGGGAACAAGGGTTCCGCGTTATCGTGGTAGATGCAACGATGATTCTATGTTACCTTATAGTTAGATCACTATGGCGAATGAGCTAGAGAACCCTACCAAGCAACAAGAAGAGGCGCCCCCGCCGGAAGCGGGCGATCTAGTTCCGGCTTCGCCGCTTTGGGGACGCAGCACCAAGCTGGTTGTCATCATTATGGGGCTGTTGCTGATAGCCTTCACCGCCCGCCGCTTCCAGGGGCTAATCGTGATGGTCACGGCCGCGGCCGTGGTCGCCTATATCCTTAACCCACTGGTCGAAACCGTCAATGAAAGGACGCGCATATCGCGCGGCTGGGTCATTCTGGCCATCTATCTACTCATGGCCGCGGCGCTGATCGGTCTATTTGTCTCCCTGGGCGTGGTCGCCTATGATCAGGCGACAGATTTCATCAACCTTGTTCCCAATCTTATCGATCAAAGTATCAGCCTCTTCGAATCGGTCAATGCCCAAAGTGAAGCGATTGTCATCATGGATCGTTTCGTCATCGAACCGATCAATTTGCCTTGGGAGAGCATCACCAACCAGCTGTTGGGCCTGATCCAGCCGACGCTGAGCACAAGCGGCGGTTTCGTCGGCCAATTGGCAACGACCACAGTGAGGACATTGGGCAACTTTCTGCTCGTCTTCGTGATTTCCATCTACCTGATCTTTGAGGCGCCCAACGTGGGCAACTACCTGCACAACCTGGCTGCTCAGCCGGGATATCAGACTGACGTCAAGATTATGTCCGCGGAGATCGGCCGAATCTGGAGTGCTTATTTGCGCGGCCAAGTTATCCTGGGCGTCATTATCTTCCTTGTCGTCTGGTTAGGTTTGTCCCTGCTGGGCGTGCGCAACGCCCTGGCTCTCGGTCTGATTGCCGGCCTTTTGGAGTTCGTGCCGACGATTGGGCCAATCATCAGCACCATCATAGCCATGTCTGTCGCCTTTTTCCAACCCACCAATGCCTGGGGCCTGGACGGCTGGCAGTTCGCCTTGATCGTTCTCGGCTTCATGGTCGTCGTCCAGCAGATAGAGAATAACGTTCTCGTCCCGCGCATTGTCGGCGGCGCGCTCGACCTGCATCCATTAATAGTGATCATCGGCGTCTTTATGGGCGCTTCCATCGCCGGCATTTTGGGTGCAATCTTGGCCGCGCCCATTCTGGCCACCCTCAAGTTGGTCACCGTCTACGCCTGGCGCAAATTGTTTGACCAACCTCCATTTCCCGAGAACGACCCGCTTCTCGCTGTGAATCCCGCTGAAATAGTCGACGCAAGCGTGGAAGCAGCCCCCGCCCCTATCCCTCCGAGCCCCGAACTCGAATAGCCGGCCGGCCGCCGCGTGGTTCCCCTGGCCGCGGGCCAATTCCTTGGCGCCATTTCTTGTTCGCTCAATTGGTTTGCTGAGCGGAGCAGATGAGCCGCCTCCCCCTCTATTGACAGGGAACGGCGGTTGATCAATAATAGAGTTAACTGGTCAGACCACTTACCAGAGGACTCTATGAACAATTGGTCAGCGCCTCAACGGCCGAATACGTATGCAGAAAATATGCTAATCTCCGCGATCCTCGAGGGGACTTTCCCACCGGGATCCCTGCTGCCTGGTGAAAGAACCCTGGCGGCAGAGTTGGGCGTTACGCGACCGACGCTGCGCGAAGCGATTCAACGTCTGTCCCGCGATGGTTGGCTGACCGTCCAACAGGGCAAATCCACAGTTGTCAACGACTATTGGCGTGAAGGGGGGTTGAATGTTCTGAACACGCTGGTACATCATGGCGATCACCTGCCTGAGGGATTCATAACCAACCTGCTGCAGGTGCGCACGCAGCTTGCCCCCGCCTATACGCGCGACGCGGTCGCCCGTGAAGCGGCGATTGTCAGTCACTTTCTCGACGACCGTAACTCCCTCGCTGATGATGCGCCCAGCTTTGCTGATTTCGACTGGCGCCTGCATCGCCAGCTGACGTTCTCTTCCGGCAACCCGATTTACACCCTGATTCTGAATGGCTTTGGCGACATTTACGAACAGCTGGCACGCGTCTACTTTCTTCCACCAGACGCCCGCGCACGGTCTATGCGCTTCTATGCAGCGCTCGCCGAGGCGGCGGCGAACGGTGATGCGCGGCTCGCCGGGGAGATCGCGCTGCAAACGATGACAGACAGCATTCACCTCTGGCAGCGCGTGCGCACCTATTTTCGTGAGAATGGACAGACGCCGGAGGGCGATGCCGGCGACGGGGCGACCGGGAGCTAACCATGCGGCGTTGGAACGGGTGGGGGGACGATACGGTCAGATACCCGCTGACGGCAAGGGCTGTTTCATTCCTTGAAGATCGTCTGGGGCCAGGCGTTCCGGCAGCGGATGCAGCATTGGACGATGTCCTGGCGCGCGTGCCGGAATCAAGCGTGGCGGAGAGCCCCTTGATCACAACCGATCGCGAGCAGCGATTACGCCACGCCCGCGGCCAGAGCTTGCCGGATTGGATTGCGCTGCGCAGTGGTCAAATCACGTCATTTCCGGCCGGTGTGGCCTTTCCACAGGACGACTCGGAGATTGCCGGCTTGATTGAGTACGCCGCTCATACGGGCGTCAAATTAATCCCATACGGGGGCGGAACGAGCGTCGTTGGGCACATTAATCCACTTGAAGACAGTCTGCCGGCCGTGACCGTCAGCATGCGCCGTATGAACCGTATGAAGGCGTTCAACGAACGTGACCACCTGGCGACTTTCGAGGCCGGCGCCTCGGGCCCGGAGATAGAAGCGCAGCTGCGGGCGCGCGGCTGCACACTGGGCCATTTCCCCCAATCGTTTGAATTCTCTACGCTGGGCGGCTGGATAGCCACGCGCTCAACAGGGCAGCAGGCCCTGCTCTACGGCCGAATCGAGGATCTCTACGCCGGCGGCACGGTGATCACGCCGGCGGGAAGGTTAGACATCCTCCCCCACCCCGCGTCCGCGGCCGGTCCCGATTTGCGCTATCTCGTTCTCGGCAGCGAAGGGCGGATAGGCTTCATCAGTCAAGCCGCCGTGCGCGTCTCCCCGCTGCCGGAAGTTGAAGCGTTTCACGGCCTCTTCTTCGCCGATTTTGCTTCGGGCGAGACGGCCGTACGCGAGATGGTCCAGGCGCAGCTGCCCCTCTCTATGCTGCGCTTGAGTACAGCCGTGGAAACAGAAACAACCTTGATTTTGGCCGGGCACGAACGGTTGATCGGCCTCATGGAACAATACTTGAACGTGCGCGGCATTGCCGATGAAAAGGCGATGCTCATCGCCGGGTTTTCGGGCAGGGAACGGATCGTCGATGTCGCGCGCAAAGAAGCGCTGGCTATCGCCAAAGATCACGGCGCTGTGTCCATCGGCCAACAGTTCGGAAAACAGTGGCAGAAGAGCCGCTTCCGCACCCCTTATCTGCGTAATGCGCTGTGGGATAGGGGCTACGCCATCGACACATTGGAGACGGCCGTACCCTGGCATCGTGTTGAGCAAACGATGACCGCGCTTGAAAACGCCCTGGCTAACGCGCTGGCTGACACGGGAGAACGCATTCATCTATTCTCCCACCTATCCCATCTCTACAGCAGCGGCGCGAGCATCTATGTCACTTATCTATTCCGGCGGACGGCCGATCCAGAGGAAACATGGCAGCGTTGGCAGCGCCTAAAAACCGCCGCCAGCGCGGTGATCGTGGAGGGCGGCGGGACGATCAGCCACCAACATGGTGTCGGCAGCGATCACAAGCCCTACTTGCACGCTGAAAAGGGAGATCTCGGCATCGCCCTTATCAAGGACGCTGTGCGGCGCGCCGACCCGCGAGGAATGATGAATCCCGGCAAACTGGTCGACGCCGCGTGGGCCGGTAGTCAGACAGGGGACAGCAGGTATGTGGAAAGAGAATTGGCGCGACAACGTCTGGTCAACGATTGATCAGCCGTGGGACATCGTCATCATCGGCGGCGGCATCACGGGCGCGGGCATTCTGCGCGAGGCGGCGCGGCTGGGCCAGAAAGCGCTGCTCGTTGAACAGGCGGACTTCGCCTGGGGAACCTCAAGCCGGTCATCGAAACTGGTTCATGGTGGGCTGCGCTACCTCAAAGAGGGCAAGATTCGCCTTACCCGGGACGCGGTTCGTGAGCGGGAACAGCTGCTCAATGATGGGCCGGGGCTGGTGGAACCACTCGATTTTCTACTGGCCACCTATGACGGCGAACATCCCGGCCGCCTGATCTACAGCGCCGGTCTAACGATCTACGATCTGCTGGCCATGCGTTGGAGCCATCGCTACTACAGCGCACAAGAGTTCAACCTGATGGCCGGACAGCTGGCGCAGGAAGGGCTGGAGGGAGGATTTCGCTACGGGGATGCCCAGACAGACGATGCGCGCCTCGTCTTACGCGTCATCCGTGAGGCAGTGGCCGGCGGCGCGACAGCGATCAACTATGTGAGAGCGGAAGCGCTGATTCGCGACGCGGAAGAGAAGGTAGCGGGCGTACGCCTGCATGACTTGGTCGGAGAGCGCACGGTTGAAATTCGCGGCAAGGTGACGATTAACGCCAGCGGCGCTTGGGCGGATCAACTGCGCATGCCGCAAGATAAGCAGGAGCGAATTCGCCCTCTGCGCGGCAGCCATCTCATCTTTCCCGGCTGGAGACTGCCGGTTGCCCAGGCGGTTAGTTTTTTGCACCCGCGCGATCACCGCCCGGTTTTTATTCTTCCCTGGGAAGGGGTTACGCTTGTGGGCACAACAGACGTCGATCATGGCGATTCCCTGGATCGCGAGCCAGCCATCAACGGGGAGGAAGTCGCCTACCTAATGGCCGCGGTCGAGGCGCGCTTCCCCGCGCTGCATGTGACGCTGGATGATGTCCTCTCAACTTATGCCGGGGTGCGGCCCGTCATCGGTTCCGGAAAAGCTGAACCGTCGAAAGAATCCCGAGATCATGTTATCTGGAACGAGAGCGGCTTGATCACCGTGACGGGCGGCAAGCTGACGACTTTTCGTGTGATCGCTGAGGATGTTTTGGATGCAGCCAGAGATCTGCTGCCGGAGCTGCCCGCCCTTGATCCGCAAACACCGATACTGGATGCGGCGGGGTGGGTTGAGACAGAACCGTATCTAAGCGCAGCAGAGGCGCGCCGGCTGCACGGCCGTTATGGCAGGGAAACGGCCGAGTTTTTGGAATCCGCCAGGCTAGATGAACTGCGGCCAATAGCGCAGACGAATATTCTCTGGGCAGAACTTCGTTGGGCGGCGCGTGCAGAAGGCGTTGTCCACCTCGCGGATCTCCTCCTGCGCCGCGTGCGCTTGGGCCTGATCGTTGAAGCGGGGGGCATGGCCCACATTGAGCGCATTCGCGCCATATGCCAGTCTGAATTGGGCTGGAGCGACAGCCGGTGGGCAGAAGAAGAAGGAGCGTACCGCCTCCTGTGGGCTTGTTGCTATAGTCTGCCACCACGAAGTAAAATCCCCGGCTGGCATCGTTCGCTAGGCGGTGATGAAGCGTCCGCAGCGGTCGCCGTCAGGCAAGAGCATACCTTGCGTACAAAAAAGGGCGTGTGGCCCGCCTCCATGGTGGTACTATTAAGCAGCTTCGCCTTGTTTTTGGCTCTAGGAATCATGCGCCGGCTGAGGCGCACCCGGCTGGCCTAAGGGCAAGCGTCCAGGTCTGAGCGCGACTGCAGCTAAACTGTCCGGCATTAAACGATAACAGCTCGCTGCGGGCGCCCGGAAAGTACGTCTTGAAAGAGAAGAACAACTACCAACGATTCCTATTTCCACTCTTGGCTCGCGCGGATGCGGAAGCGGTTCATGATCGAACGGTGGCGGCGCTCTCCGTGGCGCAGACAAACACCCTCGGACGATCTCTTCTAGAGAAGATCGCCGGGGAGCTTCCCTCACAGCCCGTCCAGCTGTTTGGCCTGACTTTTCCGAACGTCCTGGGTATCGCTGCCGGATTCGACAAGGACGCCCAGGCGGCGGAGGGACTGGCCTTGCTCGGTTTCGGACACGTCGAAGTGGGCACGATCACGCCCCGCCCACAGGCCGGCAATGCGAAACCGCGCGTTTTTCGCCTGCTTGAGGACCGCGCCATCATCAACCGCATGGGCTTTCCCAGTAAGGGCATGCTCGTGGCCGGAGAGCGGCTGAAGAAGCTGGCAGAGCGCGAACGAACCTATATCATTGGCGCGAGCCTGGGCAAACAGAAGGAAACGCCCCTGGAGGAAGCGGCCGAGGATTACGCACAGGTCCTGGAAGCCGTGTTCCCCTATGCGGATTACCTTGTGGTCAATATCAGTTCACCGAATACGCCGGAACTGCGCGAGCTGCAGGGCGAGAAGTACCTGGGCGGCTTGCTGGCCGCGCTGACGGCGGCCAATGAACGCAGGGCAGATGAGTTGGGCAAGCGAAAGCGGCCGTTGTTGGTGAAGATCGCGCCCGATCTTGGCGACGCAGATCTGCACACAATCCTGAGCGTTGTCTTGGACAAGGGGATTGACGGTATCGTGGCCACCAATACGACGATCACGCGCGATGGCCTGCAGAGCCCCAAGCGTGATGAGACCGGCGGGCTCAGCGGCGAGCCGCTGAGGGACATGAGCCTGCACGTGATCAACGAAATCGCTCGCCAAACCTCCGGCCGGCTGCCGATCATCGCTGCCGGCGGCATCTCCACGGGGGACGACGTGCGCGCCCGGCTGGATGCCGGGGCATCATTGGTGCAGATCTACAGCGCGCTGGTCTATGCAGGGCCGGGGCTGGCGGGGCAGATAATTCGCGAATTGGCCGCCCCTTGCGGCGCTTACGGTATAATGGAAAGCATGAACAAACGATTGGAAGCAAGAATTACGGGCGAAGTCCAAGGCGTCTCCTTTCGCCACTATGCGCGGCAGGAGGCCCAGAGGCTGGGCCTGAGCGGGTGGGTCGCCAACCGGCCGGACGGCTCCGTTGTCCTCGTTGCCGAAGGGCCCAAGGAGAAACTGGGAGCATTTAGCGATTTCCTGCTGAGAGGGTCTCCTTATGCCCATGTGGCGCATGTGCAGGCCGACTGGCATGATGCCCGCGACGAATTCACGGGATTTAGCATCCGCAGCTGATGAATGACGATGAAACCCAGTTGGGCCGGCAGCGATTAGCCTGGGCCATTCTCATAGGAAGTTTTTTCATTTGCCTGGTGATTGGCGTAACGATCCCGCTTTCCGCCAGCGCCTACATCCGTAACGCGACACGCGACCTAATCACCACGGTGCAGGCCAATGAAGGCACCGTGGGCATTGACGACGAATCCGGCGTGCGCCGGGCCGTCATTGCCGGCGAAAATGAAGAGCTGGTTGAGTCAGGCTCGAGCATTCTCACAGACACCACGGCCACGGCGCTGCTCTACATCTCCTCTCCCGACAACGCGGATCTCCTGGCGCGCCTGACAATCGACGGCAACTCCACGGTGCGCATCGACCGCGCCACAGCGCCACGCTTCGGCTGGAGCAGCTCAGAGGAGATTGCTGACTATGACCTGGAAAGCGGCCGTCTGCGCGTGAGTCTCTTGGAGCCGGAAGGGGAAGGATCTCCCCTGACCTTGAGCTTCACAACCCCGCAGGGCGTCGTCACCATTGATGAGCCCGGCCAATATGCTGTCGAGGTCAATAACCGGGCGACGCAGGTCAATGTCCAGGAGGGGACCGCCAACGTCTCGGCACAGGACGAAGATCTGATCTTGGGCAAAGGAGAACGCGCGGAAATCCCCACGGGCTCCAAACCAAGCGGGCCGCTGGCCCCGGAACGGGATTTGATCAAGAATGGCGATTTTTCGCAGGGATTCAACGATTGGGCAGAGTACACCTGGCTTGTGGAGCTGGATGATCAGCCGCGAGGAAAAACACAGGTGACACGCCAGGATGGAGAGCCGATCCTGCGCTTCGAGCGCGGGGGCATCGGCCATGCTGACGCGCGCATCGCCCAATCACTCAAGCAAAGCGTCGCCGATTTTGAAACGCTGCGACTGATGCTTACGCTGCGCATCGTCGAGCAAAGTCTTGGTGTTTGCGGCATCCAGGGGAGTGAGTGTCCCCTATTTGTGCGCGTCGACTACTTGGATGAAAATGGCGCGAAACAGACCTGGCAGCAGGGATTCTTTGCCAGCGGTGAAATCGATGACAACACGACGCCCAGCGCCTGTATCTCCTGTGCCCTTATTCAGGACAACCATGAGCGAACTCAGCTTGGCCAGGAGTTCTTTTTTGAGGTCGATCTGCGCGAAGAATTGGCACGGCAGGGCGCACCGGCTCCGCGCCAAATCGAGACTGTCTCCCTAATCGCCTCCGGTCACAGCTTCATAACTGACGTACTTGATATCGCCCTGATTGCCAATTAGGCATAACCCCTGCGAGACCTTATCGCCAATCAAGCTTCATCAAAGCCCAGGCGGCGCTCTTTCAAGGAGACGTAGCGGCGATGCCCGATCACAATGTGATCAAGGACCGAAATATCAAGCAGTGATCCCGCTTTGACGAGCTGGCGCGTGACGCTGATGTCTTCCGGGGAAGGGGAGGGATCCCCCGAGGGATGGTTGTGGGCGACGATGACCGCCGCGGCATTGGCCCTGATCGCTTCTTTGAACAGCTCGGCGACACGAACGACGGAGGTGTTGAGACTGCCTTGATAAACGGTAGGCACGCCCAGCACTTCGTTGCGCGTGTTCAGTAGAATAACGCGCAGATGCTCCTGTTCCAGGAGCATCATTTCCGACATCAGCAGATTCGCGGCATCCGCTGGGGAACTGACTTTTGGACGTTCGCCGGGGGTTGCCGCCATGAGCCGGCGGCCCAACTCCAGGGCGGCTTTGATTTCCGCGGCCTTTGCCGGACCGATCCCTTTGACAGTGGCCATTTCGTTGACGGAGGCTCGTGAGAGACCGGGCAGCCCATTGAAGGCCGACAAGAGGTACTCGGCGAGGCGCAGGGCACTGATGCCGGCAGTGCCGATGCGCAGGGTGATGGCCAAGAGTTCGGCCGTTGAGAGCGCTTTTTCGCCCACAATAAGCAGGCGTTCTCGGGGACGATCTTCTTCCGCCAGATCACGCATCATTAAGACGTATTCAACCTTTTCCTCTGGACTCATTGCCAACCCCCTCGACTCAGCCTCCAGGCAGCGCAGCAATTCTGCCGGCTGTCTACATGTCGGCGCCTTTTATCAGCAGCACCAGCTCATTCCACTCTTCGGAGGTGAGATGGAGCGTTATCCCCCCCAGGGCAACGTGATAATACTGCCCCATTTGATCATCTTCGCTGCGCCAAACGACGTAGCTTTCCGTTTCTGAAATGATGTCGTTCTCAAGATCATTGTCACTCATCTGTCGCTTGAACCCCTTCATTCTTCTGGTCGCTAAGGAACTATCAAAACTAGATAAATATTGTAAGCCCTGACGCCATTTCCAGCCATAGTTACGCGCGCCTAGGCGCTGCTGCTATAATGGACCGCAGATGGCCAATTGCCTATTATGAAGAAGAGCACATCATTAACCAGCACAACGCCAGCTATCGATATCTATATCAAGCTGGCCCAGTATCCGATTCTAGCTGATCGCATCCGCGCGCGAATGCGTGAAGAGCTGTTTCAGCGCGGCGTGATCAGCAAAGAGGCATTCGACGCGGAAGTCCGGGAGGGCGCGGTTGAATCTCAGAGACGGGAGGGTCTCCTGGATCCCTTTAGCCAGGAAGAGACAAATATCTGGCAGAAGCGCAAAGAACGTATTCGCGACTACCTGACAGACTCCTATTTCGCCTTCAATCTCGGCAGCACGCTGCTTGAACAGCTCATCGCTGAAATACGCAGCGAGCAACCTGCGCCGATAGACACGGCCGATCTGACCTTCAATCCGGAAATCGCACCCTGGGAACTGTTGTTTCTTCAGGGAGAACTGTATGAAGAGCTGGGCGAGCCGGAACGCGAGGCGGTTGAACATCATCTAGAAGAGATAAAGGTCGTCCTGATCAAGCGTCTAATCAGCGACCAGCTTCCCTACATCGGCGTGGCCAAGAAGATCTTCAGCATCTCCGACCTGCGGCGCATTTACAGTCGACGTATCGGCACAGGCAAGATTGGCGGCAAGGCAGCCGGTCTCCTTCTCGCCTGGCGCATTCTCCAACAGCCGGACCCGGAAACAGGCGAAGCGTGCTGCATCGACGTAGAAATCCCAGATTCATACTTCATGGGCACGGAGGTGCTCTATGAATTCCGGCTGAAGAATGGGCTTGATCATCTAATGAACCAGAAATACAGGCCGCTGCCGGAGATCCGTGTGGAATACCCACACATTGTGGAAAAACATTTGCAGGGTGTGTTTCCGAATAAGATCGTCGACCGGCTGCGCAAGATGCTGCGCGAATTTGACGGCGCGCCGCTGATCGTGCGTTCCTCCAGTCTGCTGGAAGACAATTTCGGCTACGCTTTCGCCGGGAAATACAACAGCTATTTCTGCCCCAATCAGGGGACAGAAGAAGAAAACCTGGCAGAACTGCTCAAGGCGATCAAGCTGATTTTCGCCAGCACCCTCAATCCTGATGCTTTGCTCTACCGCCAAAAACACAATCTTATTGATTATGACGAGCGCATGGCGGTGCTCATCCAACGCGTGCGCGGCAAAGCCTACAACGGCTACTTCTTCCCCTCGCTGGCCGGCGTCGCCTTTAGCGAAAACCCTTTTCGCTGGAACTCCAAGATAAGGCGTGACGAGGGCTTCCTGCGCATTGTCTGGGGGATGGGCACGCGCGCGGTCGACCGGGTGGCCAACGATTATCCGCGCATGATTGCCCTCAGCCATCCGCAGCTGCGCCCGGAATTGACGGCCGACGCTATCCGCCAGTATTCGCAAAACTATCTTGATGTTATCAATCTTGAAGAAAACAGCTTTGAAACCCTGCCTGTCCATGACCTGCTGCAAGGTGATTTTCCCGATCTGCGCTACATCGCCTCCATCGATCGCGGCGACTACGTGCAGGACATCCTCTCTTCGGCCAGTATTGCTGAAGACAACACGTATATCCTGACTTTCAATTACCTGACGCGCAGCAAGCAGTTCGTGGCCTTGATGCGCTCGGCGTTGAGACGATTGGAACATGCTTATGGGCTGCCTGTTGACGTGGAGTTTACGGTCGACATCGCCGCCGATTACCCCCATCCACACTTCAAGCTCAACATCCTGCAGTGCCGGCCGCTGAGCCAGCGCAAAGAACAGCAGCATGTTTCAATCCCCAAGGATATCCCGGAAGAGGACATCCTCTTTACCGCGCATGAGCTTATTCCCGATGGCGGCGCGGAGGGTGTTCGCTATGTCGTCTTTGTCGATCCCGAAGCTTACCGCGACTGCCTGCTGCCGGACAAGCACGCCTTGGGCCGCGCGATCAGCCGCCTGAATCGACAGTTCGAGGACGAATCGTATATCTTGATGGGGCCGGGACGGTGGGGCAGTGTCAACATCGATCTCGGCGTGCAGGTGACGTATGCCGATATTCATAACACCAAGGTCCTGATCGAAATGGCCGTGGCCCACAACGGGCAGCTGCCGGAGCTCTCCTACGGAACACATTTTTTCCAGGATCTGGTCGAAGCCGGCATACACTCACTGCCGCTGCATATCGGCCAAAAAGGGTCCCAATTCAACTGGTCATTTTTCAGAGAGTCGCCGAATTCATTGGCGGAGTTCCTGCCTGATGACGCCGAGCTGGCGCCCTACCTGCGCGTTATCGACGTGGCCGCGCTGCCTGGGAATCGCCGCGTCAACGTGCTCATGGACGGCCGTCACGATCGCGCCGTCGGATTTCTGGCCAGCGGAGACTGGCAGAACAGCGAGGGCGTTCAATCGACCCTGTCAACTTTCTAGGGCTGGACGAAGTATATGGCTGCTAACGCAAAGAAGATCAAATCAACGCGCGGAGACGTGCGCGGTTTCCAGAAATGAGCGGCCCGCTGCGCACCATAACGCCGACCATTGACGTCTATGTCAAGCTGGCCCAGTTCCCGATCTTGGCCGACAAGATTCGCACGCGCATGCGCGAGGAGATGTTTCGTCGCGGCGTCATCGATCAGGCGGACTTTGAACAAGAAGTCCAGGAAATGGCCGTCGAATCTCAGAGACGGGAAGGGGTCAACCAACCCTACTCGCAGGAAGAGACGGACAAGTGGGAACTTCGCAAAGACAGAATTCGCGAGGTGCACACCGACGCCATTTTTGCCAACAGTCTGGGAATCGCCCTGCTCGAACAGATTATCGAAGAAGTGCTCAGCAATCGCCCGGCGCAGCCGCCAAACACGCAGCTCACGTTCAATCCGGAGATCGCCCCCTGGGAGCTTCTGTTCCGCCAAGGTGAAGCGTATGAAGCGCTCGCCAGCCCAAAACGGAAAGATGTCGACCATCACCTGGAAGAGATCAAAGTTGTCTTAATCAAACGCATGATCAGCGATCAACTGCCCTTCATCGGCATCGCCAAGAAGGTCCTATCAATCTCCGATCTGCGCCGGGTTTACCGGCGATTGCTCGGCGGCGGCAAGATCGGCGGGAAGGCGGCGGGCATCGTCTTGGCTTGGAAGATTCTGCGGGAGCGCAGCCCGGAAGTCGGCCCGGACATCAGCGACCTGGTTGAGATTCCGGAATCCTACTTCATCGGTTCGCAGGTCATTTACGATTTCAGCGTTCTGAACAATTTTGACCATTATATGAACCAGAAGTACCGGCCGATTGACGAGATACGCGCGGAATACCCGAAGATCGTGCAGGCGTATCTCAGCGGCCGTTTCCCGGAGGCGGTCGTTGATCGCCTGCGAGAGATTCTGGCCAAGTTTAGGGGAAGGCCGCTCATCGTTCGCTCTTCCAGCCTCTTGGAGGACAATTTCGGCTTCTCTTTTGCGGGCAAGTACACGTCCGTTTTTTGTCCCAATCAGGGCAGTGACGAACAAAACCTGGAGGATCTACTTAGGGGCATCAAGCGCATCTATGCCAGCCTACTCAATCCTGATGCGCTCCTCTACCGCAGGGAGAATGATCTGCTTGACTATGATGAACGCATGTGCGTGATTATCCAGCCGGTTCAGGGTACACGATATAGGAATCATTTCTTACCCCCTGTCTCCGGCGTGGCTTACAGCCAGAACCCTTTCCGCTGGGGAACTGATATCAGGCGCGAAGATGGTTTCCTGCGTTTAGTGTGGGGCCTGGGTACGCGGGCCGTCAATCGCGTGGCCAACGACTATCCACGCCTGGTCGCCCTCAGCCATCCGCAGCTGCGCCCCGATCCCACGGCCAGAAGTATTCGCCAATATTCACAGCGTCTGGTTGACACCTTGGACCTGGAAGGGAACTGTTTTGACACGCTGCCCGTGGATGAACTGCTGCACGCCGACTATCCCGATCTTGATGTGATCGCCTCAATCGATCAGGGCGACTATCTACAAGAGATTCTTGCGGGGGGCGTCCTGGACGAAGAGACGGACCTTGTCCTTACCTTCGAAAAGCTGACTAAAGACAAGCGTTTTGTAAAACTGATGCGCACGGCGCTGATGCGCCTGGAACAGGTGTACTGCCAGCCGGTTGACGTTGAGTTTGCGATTGAGATCACACACGAAAAGCCCGTGCGCGGCTATAGGCTGCATGTGTTACAGTGCCGCCCGCTCAGCCAACGCAGTGGTGAGAATTTGATGGTCTCTATCCCCGAGGATGTGCCCGCGAAGGATATCTTGCTGGAATCGACCTGGCTGGTTCCCGATGGCAAGGCGGACGATATCCGCTATGTAGTGTACATCGATCCTCAGAACTACAGCGAGATAGCGGATATCGTCACGAAACGGGAACTTGGACGGCTGGTATATCGACTGAACCAGCGGCTGCGGGATGAGCGCTTCATTCTCATCGGACCCGGCCGTTGGGGCAGCGTCAATCTCGATCTGGGTATCCACGTCTCCTATGGCGACATCTACAATACCAAAGCCCTGATCGAGATTGGTATCTCGACCGGTAACGGCCGTCCGGAGCTCTCTTTTGGAACTCATTTCTTCAACGACCTGGTGGAATCCGGTATTTCAGCGCTCGCTCTTTGGCCGGACGAGGAATACAGCCGCTTCGATTTCTCTTTCTTCCGCGATGCGCAGAATGAGCTGGCCGCGCTGCTGCCCGACGATGCCGCACTGGCACAGCATTTGAGCGTGATTGATATCCCGGCAGTTTGCTCGGGACGCTTGTTTCATCTCCATATGGACGGTGAAAACGCGAGAGCCTTGGGTTTTCTGGGCGACGCGGTGAACGCTTCCTAGCCAGTCAGCGCCGGCGGCAGCGCTCAACGGGCATCGTCAGAGGCCCTATTCTTGTTCAGCAGCGCGGCGAGCAGGGCACGTTCGCCGCTTTCATCGCTGACACGGCCGTCAAGCCGCGCCGCCAGCAGCTGATCGAGCAGATAGGCATATTGAGGACCCGGTTCCAGGCCCATCTCGCGCAGGTCCACCCCGGTCAAATCGGTCTTCACGTGCCGCCACATGCCGAAATAGCTGTCCAGTATGTCTCCCTGAGCATCCTGCCCAAGTACGATTCGCGCCGCCAGCAGGACACGCGGATCATACCAGGCACAAACAGCGGCGGCTTCGCTGGGGCTTGCATCCGCCGGCAGAGCTCGCAGATCTGCCAGCAGATCGGCGACAGCGAGCACATCCTGCCGGGTCGCTTTGCGACCGCGCAAACGGTGGACCGTCGCCCGCTGGACCTGCTCCGGCAGCGGTGCCAGCCACAGCGCAAAGTGGAGAAACGCAAGCGCATCTGCGGCGAGCGCAGGAGCCCATACGGGATCGGAGAGATAGTGCGGGACGCGCGAAAAATACCGGGCCGCTTCCGGCGTCCAGGTCAAGCCGGGCTGAATATGTTCCATGATTCCCAGCTCGGCCAGGCGCTCCATGACACGCCGGGGATCGGCCTCACGCAGCGCCAGCTCAATTTCATGGCGCACACGGTCGCCGGTCACGCGCGCAAGTCGAGGGATATCCCCTTCCATCAACTCCAGGGTGCGCGGTTCAATATTGAAGCCAAGGCGTTGTTCGAGGCGCACCGCGCGCAGGATGCGCGTCGGATCGTCGACAAAACTGAGGCTGTGGAGGACGCGGATCAGCCCGCGCTGCAGATCGCGACGGCCGCCATAGAAATCCAAGAGTTCCCCCAGATGGGCGCCATCGAGACGGGCGGCCAGCGTATTGATCGTAAAATCGCGGCGATGGAGATCGAGCTTAATCGACCCGCGTTCAACTTCCGGCAGCGCGGATGGTTCCTGGTAGAATTCAGAACGCGCGGTGACGAAATCAATCGACTCCGGCAGGTCTTCAGCAGCCGTGAGGCGCTCAGCATTCTGCGGCGGCGTCGCGGTGCTTTGGGCGAGCACTTTGCGCCAGATCTGCGGCGTGACAAACCATTTGCCTGTTCCAAAGCGCTCATGCGTATGCACTTCACCGCCGAAGCGCGCCTGCAAGCGGCGGACGAGCTCGATAGCTTCCCCTTCAACCACCATATCGAGATCGGTTGCTGGTTTTCCGATCAGCAGGTCTCTGACAAGGCCGCCGACAAAGTAGAGTGGGACGCCCAAAGCAGCCGCCTCTTCGCCAACGGCGCGCACCATGGCCCAGAGAGGGGCGGAGAGAGATTCTTCCATCAATTCTCTAACGTCCACACCGGCCACGTCCTCTACCGGCCGGAACAGATAGTTGAGAAGATCGGTGCGCGTGACGATGCCGATCGGCCGGGAGACTTCTTGCGAGTCAGATGCGGTTTCTTCGACGACGGGAATCTGCCCCCACCCCTCGCGCAGCATCAGTTCCTGCACTTTTTCAATCGATTCCGACGGCCGTACAGTGATATTGCCCGCGCGCATAACGCGGCTGACGGGCAGATCGCTCATATCGTGATTAACGGCGCGATCAACCGCGCGACGCGTTAGCAAGCCTTGGATCAGCCCGCTCTCAGGATCGGCGACAGGATACCCCTCATGTCCCGTGCGCAGCATCTGCTGCAGCGCTTCACTGACCTTTGTATTCGGGCCAATTGTCTGTACGCCAAGAGACATGATTTCGGCGACAGTGGCCATCGGGGCGACAATACTCGGCAAAATCGCTTCCACGGCGCCGGCGACCTCTTCAATGCCGGCATCGACGATCAGGGCGGCCGCAGCGCGATCATGCCCACCGCCGCCCAATTCGCGCGCTACGCGAGAAACATCTACATCCTCATGGGCGCTGCGGGCGACCAGCTGCACATCATTTCCCAGCTGCACGAGGACAAAAAGTCCCCCGGGCATGAGCGTTTCACGCAGGCGGTGAGCGACGGAGGAAATCTCGTCATCAAAGCCGTCAGGCGCAGCGGCCAGGGCAATAGCCATCGTCTGGCCATTGATACGCCGCCAACGGGTATTGGCCTGCAGCACATCGTAAAGCGCCTGTTGTTGGGGCGTGAGGGGGACGGACAAAAACCGGCGCACAACACCCAACTGGGCGCCATGTTCAAGCAGCCAGGCGGCAGCGCGCGCATCCCTGGCGGTTGACGTATCGTAGGTGAGGGAACCGGTATCCTCGTATATTCCCAAAAGGAGCAGGGTCGCCTCTTCCGGCAGCAGGTTGAGACCGCGAAGCTGCAGCTCCTCGACAAGCAGGGTCGTCGTCGCTCCAACCGGCTCCACTTGGTAGACCCATCCTTCACGCCGCGTCATGTCCATGTGGTGATCGATGACGAGTACTTGAGGGCGCCTAACCAGGCCGCGCACGCTGTTCAGGCTGCTCGTATCCACGAGTATCAGTTCGTCCACGCGTCTGCGCCGCCAATCCTCGCTGCGCATGAAGGGCAAGACGTCCCAATAGAGATTGAGGAACTGCTGCACATTGCGGTTGAGATGCCGGGGCAGCAGAGGTGTGCCCTGCGGGAACAGCCTATGCGCCCCTAGCTGCGAAGCGATAGCGTCAAAATCCGCCTTTTCATGGGTGAGGATGAGCATCATGACACCATTATACCTGGAGATGGGGGGCGCCAAAATGAGGCCAAGGTTCACAGTCTCTGCTGTGGCAAGAGGCGGGCACGCCTAGCGATCTGGAGGCTGGGGCGATTCGCTTGGGAGGGCGGGCGATGGGCAAGGGATTGGCGAAATGCTACAATTCCGCCAATGAACGACAGCCCAACAGACAGCATCCTCCTGCGCGCCGATCCCGAACATGGCGGCATTCGCATGGCGGCCATTTTGACGATGATATTCGGCCTGATCGGGGGATATCTCCTGATTCGTGTCCTCCTGGAGATATTCGCCCAGGGCAGCATCCTGTTGGAATTCACCACCGTCCTCTCCTGTGCCGGCGCGGTGCCGATCGCGCTTCTCTCGGCCTGGTTGGTGGAACAGTATTTGAAGAAGACGTGGTCCAGCGGGCTGGAATTCGAACTCTCCGGAGATGAAGTTCATTTTGAAGGCGGCACGACGATCAATGGCGAAGCGGACGTGCGCGCGCTGGATCTTGGTGAACGGATCAATTTTACACGCTGGTTCTTTGAGCTGGACGGCTACCCAAAAGCGGGCCGGGAGAGATTGGTCGCCAAGGATTGGCTGTGTGTCGCCTGCCAGATGCAGCAAGATGATGAACGCATCATTGTCTTCACCTACGCCCCACCGGAAACGGCCGAAGGATGGGTAAATAAGCGCGCGCTCGACGATGCCTATCATCAGATTTCGCTTGCCGCCTTGTACAGCGAATCAGGAAAACGGCGCATAGGGCCGTCGACCCGGCCGGCGCTGCCCGCGGACTGGCTGACGGGGCCCGACGGCCGTTACTGGATAGCGGAACGCAGGCGCTGGCAAGAAGGGCTGGAACTGACAGCCACGGACTATGCGACGATGATGGCCTACATTGAGCAGGGCCTCCCGGCGCAAGAATAGCAGCGGGACCGCGGCAACCTATCTTGCCGCACCATGGAGGAGAGATGTTCCCCTTTATTACTGAAGAACATAGAATGATACAGGAAGCGGCGCGAGATTTTGCCCAGGGCTCCATCGCGCCTATCGCCGCCGCATTTGATGAGTCCGGCGAATTTCCCCTGGAAACGGTACGCCAGATGGGCCAGCTGGGCTTCATGGGCATCGAGGTACCCGAAGCCTATGGCGGTGTGGGCATGGATACGCTGGCCTACGCCCTGGCCTTGATCGAAATCTGCAAAGCAGATGCCAGCCACGGCACCGTCATGTCGGTCAACAATTCACTCTACGCGCAGGGACTGCTCAAATTCGGCACGGAAGAACAGAAGCGGCAGTTCCTTGTGCCCGTGGCCAGCGGCGAGAAGATCGGCGCTTACAGTCTCACAGAACCAATGAGCGGCAGTGATGCGGGCACAATGCGCAGCCGGGCGATCTTAAACGAGGATGGGCAGCATTACACGATCAACGGCCTGAAGTCGTGGGTCACTTCCGCACCGGTGGCTGATTTTGTGGTTCTCTTCACCATGACGGCGCCGGAAAAGAAGCACCGCGGCGTCAGCGCCTTTCTGATCGAAACAGATAAGCCGGGATTCAAGCGTGGCAAGAAAGAGCCGAAAATGGGCATCCGCGCCAGCGCCACCAGCGAGATTATCTTTGAAGATTACCAATGTCCGGTTGAACAACGGCTTGGCGAAGAAGGGGAAGGGTTCAAGATCGCCATGACGGTCCTCGACGCGGGGCGGATCGGCATTGCTTCCCAAGCGTTGGGCATCGCCGAAGCGGCCTTCGAGGCCAGCGTTGCCTATGCGCGGGAGCGCGAGGCGTTTGGGCAGAAGATCGGCCAGTTCCAAATGATCCAGCAGAAACTGGCGGATATGAAGACGCGCATCGACGCCAGCCGGCTGCTCATTTATCAGGCATGCCTGGCCAAGATGCAGGCCAGAGAAACGGGCGCTCGTTACGCCTTGGAAGCGAGCATGGCCAAACTATTCGCTAGTGAAACGGCCAATTTCGTAGCCAAGGAAGCGATCCAGATTCATGGCGGGATGGGCTACAGCAAGGAACTACCATTAGAACGGTATTATCGTGACGCCAAGATCACGGAAATCTATGAGGGGACAAATGAGATCCAGCGCATGGTAATCGCGCGCAGCCTGACCGGCCTGCGCTGAGCGACGGTGCCGCTGTTTAAGCCGGCACCCATCGATGGCTGCGCCGTGTTCACAGCCCATCGCCAGTCGACTTGGGGCCAGGCGTTCTCGGGCGGAAAAATAGACAAACGGGCCGGTGAGGATCTCCTGACCGGCCCGTCGCTTTTATTGGCCGGCCTGAGCTAGATCAAAATATTGATGAGAAGATTGCGTAGAAACGCGAGGCCGAAAAGCAGGATCATGGGGCTGAAATCTAGGCCGCCCATGCCGGGCATAAGGCGGCGAATGGGGGCCAAGAGGGGTTCAGTCGCCTGGTACGTGAAACGCACCAGCGGTCCCCAGACGGGATGATAGGGATCCGGACGGACCCAAGAAAAAATGAAACGCGCGAAAATCAGGATAAGGTATATCCAGTAAACGGCGTTGATAATGCTGACCAAAAAATACATGTTCTTTCCTCAATTTATTAGTGCCGGGAACCAAAGATGGCCCGGCCGATGCGTACAATCGTCGCCCCTTCTTCAACAGCAATTTCGAAATCGTCGGTCATGCCCATTGAAAGGTGCGGCAGCGCTATGCCCGGAGTCTCAAGCACCAGGCGATCACGCAGCAAGCGCGTTCTACGAAACACCGTGCGGATAAGGGACGCTTCGACGCCCCAAGGAGCCATCGTCATCAAACCTTGAAGATCAAGGCCGGGCAGCTGCGATACTGTCTGCAGGACAGTACGTACTTTGTCGAACTGGGTTGCATCTTCTTCCCAATCATTCACCAGGAAGCCGGACTTGGACGCTTCACCGGAAAGGTTGACCTCCAAGAGGACAGGTAGGGTACGGCCGGTCTCAGCCAACTGCGCAGAGAGTCTATTGGCGATTTTGAGACGGTCGAGAGCCTGAAAGACATCCGCGCGCTCGGCAACAAGTTTCGACTTGCGGCTCTGCAAGGTGCCGATTTGGTGCCAGATGAAGGCGTCTTTGCCGGGATAGCGTTCGCGGAACTCATTCTTCTTACGCGCAAGTTCCTCGGGGCGGTTCTCACCAATGTGGCGAATGCCCACATTGTAAGCGGCGGCGAGAACCTCCACCGGCCAGGTCTTGGTCACTGAAACGAGGGTGATCTCCCGCGCGTCACGCCCGGCGCGCTGTGCCGCGTCCTGTATGCGCTCTTGAACGGCCGCTAAACGGCCGCCTATTGCTTGTTCCAACTCATTGGCCATGCCTTGATTATACCCCGTTCAGAACGGAGTCGATAAACCTCGATTTTGTCAGGTCGAGCCCGATGCTGTACGATCGGGATTCGACGAATGGTGAGAGGGTGTGCTGTGCGTATCCGCCGCAGCCGCTCAACACTATGTTTAGCGAAGAGTATTTGAGGAAGATAAGCGATGTATCGGATCATTTCCGGCCTTTTAGTTCTCGTTTTTCTGATGGGCGCGCTCACTTCTACGGGCTATCAGACGTTTGCGCAGGAGGACGGGCCAGCGGAGCCTATCAAGATCGTCACCAAAGAGATTGAGCCTTTTGTCTTTGTAGACGGGGAGGAAGTCAGCGGTTTCAGCATCGACTTGTGGCGGGCATTGGCCCTGGAGCTAGGTATTGAGTACGAGGTTGAGATCGTGTCGACGGTGCGGCAGCAGCTCGATGCCGTAGAAACGAATCAGGCCGATGCCGCCATAGCCGCCATCAGCATGACGGCCGATAGAGAAAATAACATCGATTTTTCGCATCGTTATTTCGAATCCGGCCTTGGTATCTTGACCCGGCCTGGGAACGAGACAAGTCTTTTCGATTCCTTGCGCATCGCCTTCAGCCCGACGTTGCTGCGCCTATTTATCCTTCTGACCCTAAGCATAGTCGTCGCCGGCCACGTTATTTGGCTCATTGAACGACGTCGCAATCCGGATTTCCCGCAGACCTATTTGCGCGGCGTGTGGGAGGGCATCTGGTGGGCCGCCGTAACGGTTACGACCGTCGGCTACGGGGACAGAACGCCCATCGGGCGCATCGGGCGGCTTTTCGGCATGTTCTGGATGTTTGCCGGTCTCTTTATCATCGCCAATTTCACCGCCGGGGTGACCTCGCAGTTGACCCTACAGGGTTTGCAGGCGGCCATCAATGGGCCGGACGACCTGCCGGGCAAACAGGTCGTCACCGTTGCCGGGAGCACATCGGACACATGGCTTACAGAGCAGCGAATCGGGCATAGCACCGTGGAGACTATCGAGGAGGCTTATGCCCAGCTGGATGCGGGAGATGTTCAGGCGATCGTCTACGATCACCCCGTCCTGTTGTACTACGCGCTGCAAAACGAAGGCAAAGGGTATACTGTCCCGGGCGAAGCATTCGAAAAGGAAGATTACGGCATCGCTTTCCCAACCGGAAGCGCGCTGCGTGAGGAGATAAATCGCGCGCTGCTCATCCTGCTTGAAGAGGGGACGTACGAACAGATCTACAACAAGTGGTATGGCAGCACATAAGACGAAAAGACCTATTGAAGAAAGCGGACTGTGGAGCGCCTGACTAGGCCGGCTGCGGCCACACAAGCAGTTAGTCTGCCGACTTTGTATCGATCTTCTCCAGAACCGATCCCCTTGCATACAAGCGATCCAGCGTCAGGCTGGTATGCATGCGTAGGTTATACAATTCATCAAGCATCGTCGTGGGCACATTCACCTTCTCGTTCAGTTCTTTCTGGAAATCCTCCAGATCGGCAACTGCCACGTCAAGCTCCTCCACGCTGTACCCTTTGTACTGTCTCTCAATCTCGCGCAAGCGCTGGTAGCGTCGTTTGATGCGGTACTGGTTGTAGTAGGCCGCGAGTGAGGGAATGCCACGCAGCAGCGGATAGAGGAGCAAGGCGACGGGCAGCAAAAGGAACAAGAAGCGTTCGAGGCGCGAAGCGAGCCACAACGGCAGGTAGCGCTCCAGTCCGGTCGGCCCGTTCTCCAAGTATCTCACCGCGTCGCCGTTCAATCGTATTTCGACAGGCTCCGAATTAGGAAACTCCTTGGACTGTTCCAAGATGCCGCCCTCGCTGTGGACCTCAGTGGCGATGATCAGCAGCAGTCGCGCCAGGTCGGGGTGCAGTTCTTCGTTGGCTACCAGTGTGGCCCTGGCTGCGATCAGCGGCACGTCTTCGGCAGGAACAACCCCCGCAAAATCAATAACGCCTTTGGGCAGCACGACGGCGGAAACGTTCTTGAATCGGCTGGCATACGCTGCGGCCGTATCAATGGGCAGCAGCTTGATGCCAGGTGTCAGGGCCAATTCTTGGACCAGCGGTGAAGCCGCGCCGGCCACCAGTATCGCCACATCCAGATCACCGTCGCGCAGCTGCTGCGCCGCCTCAGCCGAGGGGAGAGCCAGCAGCGTGCTGTTCGCGGCTGAAATCCCATTTACTCCCAAAATCGAATTCGCCGAACTTTGTGTGGCGCTGCCCTCTTCACCGGTATTGATGCGCAAGCCCTTAAGATCCACCACGTGCTGCGGGCGCGGCGCGAGATCATCGCGATAGAAAATCCACATTGCTTCGTAATAGATACTGGCCAAAGTGCTCAAGCCGGGGGAAATGGGCGTATTATGCACGATATTCTGTACGAAGCCGACGTCAACTTCACCAGTATTGAGCAGCTCCAAGGTTTCAATTGAACCGGCTGTCTCTCTAATATTCAGCGTATAGCCTTCCTTGGCAAAACGCTCCTGATACATCTCGGCAAAGGCATAATAGGCGCCTCCTGGGCGGCCCGTGGCAATCGTAAACTCTTCGGGCGGCTGAATACCCAGGAAGCGGATCAGCAAGGCAACGGCAGCCAGGGCCACGATGGCCAGGATGATCCAACGTACAAACGGAGCCACAAATTCCCATATTCTTTGCATAATCCTCTGCCTTTATCCAAGTTGCACTCGCCCAGCAATTCTATTATATGAAGTAGTCGGCGGGCCACACTTAGCCGGTATTTGGTCCGTTATTGCTCCCTTTGCCCCTTATTGCCGCCGGCCAAAACCGCCGCGGACAGGTTTCTGCCAGCTAGAACCCGCTTACAGCCGCCGGACGAGCTGCGGCAGACACGGGTGCTCTGACTTGACATTTCGTCGCGGCGAAGACCGCGACTTCTGCCAAAGCAGGGCAAGTAGATGGTGGATGATTTCTTGAATGCAGCATGCTGATGAGGGTTGGGACAGCCAAGACCAAGGTCATCGGCCGATGTTATATAATGGGCAAAAACGTGTGAAAACTTGGCCGTCGCCCACAGCCATCCGGGTTCGACACTTTCTGGAAGCGACACAGCAGGGAGGTGCTATCTTCAATCAAATTCGCACATGGTGGCGCTTCGTCACCCCGCCATGGCCGTCGCTTGTACTTCTGCTGCCCTTACTGACAGCAATCCTCAGCTGGCGAGTCCCGGCGGCACTGGCCGTCCAGACGGCGCCGTCCTTAGAAACCGATGGCGGATCAAACGTGCTCATTAACGAGATTATGGCCGCCAACGTCTCCACGCTTGTCGATCCCGACTTCAGGGCCTTTGGCGACTGGATAGAGATTTACAACCCTGGTGAGGAAGCAGTTGCTCTTGACGGATACACGCTAACTGACGACAGCCGTAATCCTGTGAAGTGGTCTATTCCCCCGGGCACAGTGGTGCCGGGGCGGGGTTATGGGCTGTTTTGGGCCGATGGCGGTGACAGCGGCCGACACACCAACTTTGGCCTCAACCGGGACGGTGAGGAAGCGGCCCTCTATGATGCGGACGGCTTGTTGGTCGATCAAGTCTCCTTCGGCGCACAGGTCGAGGATGTTTCCTTCGGGCGCACGGCCGATGGCGCGTCAGAGTGGGCCTATTTCCAGCAGCCTACGCCGGGGCGCAAGAACGAGGGTGAGAGCGTGACCGGCACGGAACAGGCAGCGGCCCCAACGTTCACTCCGTCCGGCGGACGCTATCAATCACCTGTCGCGTTGGCGATCAGTTCACCGTCTGCGGCGGCCGAAATCCACTACACGCTGGACGGCTCACGCCCAACGGCCGATTCTGCCCGGTATCAAGAACCCATCGAACTTACAGAGACGGTTTCGGTCAGAGCGCGGGTCTTCACCGACGGCCTGCTGCCCAGCCCGATACGCACACAAACTTACCTGATTGGTGAACCAACTGGGCTGCCGATTGTCTCCCTGGTGACTGATCCGGCCTATCTCTGGGACCCTGAGATAGGCATCTATGTGGATGAAGATATCGAGGTACGCAAGGAGTGGGAGCGGCCGGCAACCATCGCTCTCTACGAACCCGACGGCTCCTCTGGTTTTCAAGTCGAGGCTTCCATCCGCCTATTCGGCCGATCGGCCATCCACCTACCGCAGAAGTCGCTCGCCGTCTTCATAACAGATGCCGGCAGCGGGCAGGAACATCTCTTCTACCCACTTTTCCCGGATCGCGACCTCAACGAGTATGCGTCGTTCCTTCTGCGCAGCGGCAGCGATGATTGGGCCGGCGCAATGCTGCGCGATGGCTTCGCCCAGGACGCACTTGTGGATCAGATTGACCTGGGCACGCAAGCCTTTCGTCCGGCCCTATTGTTCGTCAACGGCCGCTACTTCGGCATTCACAATATGCGTGAGAAGCAAAATGAGGCGTATCTAGTCACGCATTATGGGGTCGATCTGGACGATCTTGACCTGCTCTTCGTTGGCCACAATCATGGTGACGGCTCTGTCGATCTGGACATTCTCCACGGCGACGCAGACGGCTATGAACAGTTGGCAACGTTCGCCGCATGCAGCGACCTGACCACGCCTGAGAACTACGCCGTCATGCAAACCCGCCTGGACACGGATCACTTTATCGACTATATCATTGTTGAAAGCTACGTGGGCAACACGAGCTGGCATCGCAACCGCAAGGCGTGGCGTGCGCACTCCCCGCCTGATCCCTGGGATTTCCTGGTCTATGATCTCGATCGCGGCTTCGGTCGTCGAAACATCAATACACTCCAGGACATCACGAATCTGGATCCCCTGTTTAAGGCATTGTTGACGAACGAGGCGTTTAAGAACGAATTCATTCAGCGCTTTGCGCACCATCTGAACGGGACGTTTGCACCGGAAAGGTTGGTACCGCTTCTCGACAGCCGACAAGCTGCTATCGCGCCTGAAATTGAGCGGCATCGCGCGCGCTGGCAGGTTGCGGAGTGGTGGGCGGAAAACTACGAGAGAGAAGCCCAGATTACGGGGCGCAGCGAAAAACCGGAACTCCCCCCCTGGGAGGACGAGATTGCCCATATCCGGCAGTTTGTGCGCGATCGTCCGGACATCCTGCGCCAGCACATCGTCGAGGCTTTTGCGCTCAGCGGCACACAGTTTCTTACTCTGGATGTAAAGCGAGCGGAAGGCGGGCACATTCTCGTAGAGGGGCTGCCGCTGGCGGAGAGGCCGTTTACAGGCGTCTATTTCCGCGATGTCCCCCTGCGGCTGACCGCCGTGGCCGAACCCGGCTACCGCTTCGTGACCTGGCAAGGTCCAACAAGCAGCCGCGAGACGACGCTGTCCCTCCTGCTCAGCGACAATGAAACAGTGACGGCCGTTTTTGAGCCCATCGAGCCGTCAAATCCCTGGATCGATCCCCGACAACCGCGCGGTCGGGTCGCCGGACTTGGATTATTTCTGGCCCTCGTCGTCTTGTTGCGCTTCGTCCAACTGCGCCATCACTAAGCAAGGCGGCCGCTTGGCCGGCTTAGCACATGACTATCATCCCGTGTAGCTGATTTTGAAGACAATACCCGTGGCGTAATCGGCGACGTAGAGCGCCCCATCAGGCCCGGTTGTGATGTCCAGCGGGGCGGCGAAACCGGTGGCAAAGGTGCTGACCTGGCCATCGGTGGTGTAGCGCACAACGCGTTCGGCAAAGTCCATCGCCGTCCAGAGGACGGTGAAGAGGGAGTTGTAGTAACCAGGAAAGGCGTTGTCTAGATAGGCGGTCAGGCCGGCATCGACGGAGTGGGGTTGGAATTGGTGCACCGGGGGCACCAGATCTACGTCGTCGGGGATGCCAAAGCAGCCCTCACATTCAAAATAGGGATAGCCGTGCTGCCCGCCCGGCTGGACGAGGAAGAGATCGTCGGGCACTTCGCCATCACGGCCGTTGTCCGTGGCGTAGAGATCGCCATTGGCGTCCCAGGCGATGTCATAGGGATTGCGGAATCCCCAGGCGTAGGGCGCCATCTCGCCCCCATCGGGGCTGAAGCGCAAAATGATCGCCTCCAGCGGTTCCATCTCATCGGGCTGGTTCGAACCGTCAAGCACCTCGCCATGATCGGCGCGACCGCCAATACCCACGTAGCCATAGCCGTCGGGACCAAAGGCGATCCCGTTGGGCCCATGCATGCCGACGTAGCAGCAGGGCAGGCCGTCAATCAAGGTCTCCATCTGCCCGTCCAAAACGACCGAGATGCGCGCCTCACCGCCCACATTTAGATCCTCGACGCGGTTGGAAACAAAGAGTTTGTCCGTACCGGGCTGGAAAGCGAGGCCGGTGGGCATTAGGACGTCCTCGACGTAGAGCTCAATCCGCCCTTCCTGATCGATGCGGTAGATACCGCTGCGCGCTGTGGCCACGTAGAGCAGTCCATCCGGGCCGAAGGTGAGGCTGGTCAGTTGGGCGGCCCTGTCCGGGTAGTTGGCATTGGGGATATAGGCGAAATGTTCGGCCGTGAAGCCGTCGGGAACCTGAATGCGCGCATCCCAGGCGGCGGCATCGTCATTGCAAGGGAAACGGTCGCTGCACTCGCTTTCAGCGTAAGGCGGCTGCGGCACATCGGGCGCGTGCGCAGCAGGTGTGAGCCATTCATCGGGCACGGGTGTGTTCGTGGGCGTGGCCGTAGGCGTCGATGTGGGTTCAGGCGTCGGCGTGAGCGTATGCGCCGGATTCGGCGTATTGGTCACGGTTGGCGTAGGCGTCGCCGGCACAGGCGTGTCGCTGGGTTCGGGCGTAATTGTGGGGGCCTCTGCCGCACCGGCGTCCGCTTCGGCAAGGCTTGATGCCTCATTCGCGCCCTCAGAAGAAGGCTCCCCGGAACAGGCAGCCAGGACAAACATCAAGATCACGAGGAACCACATAATAGTCCAATTTCTTTTCATATTAGCAAACCAAAATGCCCGGTGGAGAATCACTTCACCACCGGTTCGCTAGCACCATCTGTTGTTAATGCTTATTGAGGGGTTTCCCGCTCCACCATAAGTGTGACTGGACCGTCGTTGTTTATCTCGACGGCCATTTGCGCACCAAAAACACCGCAGGCTACATTAAAGCCTAACTCGCGCAGTTGGGCAATAAAACAGCGGACCAGCGGCTCCGCCTGTTCCGGCCTTGCCGCCTCCGTATAGGACGGCCGTCTGCCCTTCCGCGCATCACCGTAGAGGGTAAACTGGGAAATAACGAGCAGCTCCCCACCGACATCAGCCAGGGAATTGTTCATTTTGCCATCGGCGTCATCAAAGAGGCGCAGGCCGGCGACTTTTCTGGCCAGCCACTGTGCCTCCTCTTCCCGGTCGCTGTGCGTGACACCTAAGAGGACAACGATGCCCTTTCCTATACGGCCGGCCACGCGGTTATCGACGGTTACGGAAGCAGAGGTCACTCGCTGCAGCAAGGCGCGCATGTTGAATCGCAAGCCAGCTAGAGAATGCCGACCTGACTGTGATCGGCCAGGGTCAGCTTGAGCGCCTTTGGCTTGATGGGCGAGCGGGAAATGACCACATTACGGCCGATCAGGCTGTCCTGGATACGCGTATCAATGTCCTTGATCTGGCTGTTCTCGAGAATGACGGAGTGTTCAATCTCGCTGTTTTCGATGGTCACCCCGTGGTTAACGCTGGTGAAGGGGCCGATGTAGCTGTTGACAATGCGCGCATCCTTGCCGATGATGGAAGGACCGCGGACGACGCTGTTGATGATTTCCGCGCCCCGCTCGATCTTGACGCGACGGCCGATGGTGCTCTCGCGATCGACATAGCCTTCCACGCCGTACCCAATTTCTTCCAACACGAGATCATTGGCTTCCAGTAGATCGCCGGGGGCGCCCGTGTCGATCCACCAGCCGTTGTGAACGTAGGGATGTACCGCAAACTGCTGATCAACCAGCCATTGGATCGCGTCCGTAATCTCCAATTCGCCGCGCCAGGAGGGCGTGATCTCCTTAACCGCCTTGAATATGTTCTTATCAAACATGTAGATACCAACGAGGGCCAGGTTGCTGGGCGGCACCTTTGGCTTTTCAACCAGGCGGATAATGCGATTGTCTTCGCCGAGTTCGGCCACACCGTACTGTTCCGGATGGTCGATCTTGGTCAGCACGATCTGGCTGTTCCACTCGCTGTCGGCGAACTGGGCGATCAAGGGACTGATGCCCCCTTCGATCACATTGTCTCCGAGGAACATGACGAAACGCTCCTCACCGAGGAAGGGCTCCGAGATCTTCACCGCATGGGCCAGGCCCAGCGGTTGATCCTGCGGGATGTAGGTAATCTTTACACCCCAGCGGTCGCCATCGCCTACAGCCTCCCTGATGCGTTTGGCCGTGTTGCCGACGACGATGCCAATCTCATCGATGCCCGCATCACGGATAGCCTCAATGACGCGAAAAAGGATGGGGTTGTTAGCCAAGGGGATGAGCTGCTTGGCATTGCTATAAGTCAGGGGGTACAGCCGGGAACCTGTGCCGCCGCTCAATATTAAGCCCTTCATTTACATTTCCTTATCACTAATTGAAAAGAACCAGACATGCGCCAGAGCGGCAATGAACTCACCCATAATAGCCGCTAACCATGCTGTCCTGGGCCGCGTTGGTCAGCGTGACGCCCACGATACGCACGCGCGCTTTCTCAAGCGTTTCTTTGGCCCGCTGCGCATGTTCGCGGCGCGTATTGCCGGCGCTGATGACCAGCAAAACGCCATCCACTTTGGCCCCCAGAACGGCGGCGTCGGTCACGGCGATCGCCGGAGGCGCATCAAATATCACAAAATCGGCAAATTCTGTTAACTCGGCAATCAAGGCATCAAGGCGCTTGCTGCCCAGCATATCGGCGGGATTGGGCGGCTTGGGGCCGCTCGAGAGCAGCGTGAGATTCTCCACGCCTGTTTCTTGCAGCGGAAGGGCCTCAATTTCGCCCAGGATAACGTTAGTCAGGCCGGGTTCACTCTCCAAGTCAAACAGGGAATGCAGGGTTGGGCGGCGCAGATCGCTGTCGACGAGGATCGTCGTCCGCCCACTCTGGGCCATGGTGACGGCCAGATTGGCGGCGACGATGCTCTTGTCGTCGTCCGCCGCCGAAGAGGTCACAACGAGGCTCTTGATGGGCTGATCAACGCTGTAAAAAGAAAGATTCGTGCGCAGCGTGCGGTAGGCCTCGCTGACAGGGGATCTGGGATCGATTAAGGTTATCAGGTTCATGTGCTCACCGGCCCGCTAGGGGCACTCTATTCTGCCGTATTCTATCGCGCATGGCTACTGCTGCGGTATTGTGCCTATGACGGGGATTTCCAGGTAGCGTTCCACATCTTCACTTCTTTGCATGACGCCGGACTGCAGCCATTCAAGCAGGAAGATGAGCATGACGCCTAGAATGGCGCCGAAAACGGCCGCGGCGAGGGTGTTGACGCGCGTGTTGGGCCGATCGAGACCGACCTGGGGATCGTCTCGAAATTCGATCGTAATGCGATCCTCCTGGCGGTTCTTGTCGTTTTCCTGCTGCTGCCACTGGATTAACTGGTTGCCCCAGGTGCGGGCGATGTCATTGGCCAGATCAGGATCGGTGTTCTCGATGGCCAGGGTAACCATAAAGCTGAAATTGTCGGAGGCGACTTCGACATCGCCGAGAAGCTCCTGGGCGGTCATATCGAGCTGCAGTTCGTCAATGACGGCCTGCGCGCGATAACTGCTGAACAGCCACGCTTCGTAGGTCTTCAGCAGCTCTTTGGCCGCCTGCGACTGGCCGAAATCGGTACGCGACGGGCGGACAAGGAGGTTGAGCGTTGATTTATAGACATTCGTTTGCATTCTGCTGAAGCCGAAAGCGGCCAGCGCCGTCAGGGCGGCAACGAGGAGGATGATCCATCCCCGGCGGCGTAGAATGCGTAGATACTCACTTATTTCCACAAGTTTTTCCTAATGCTAGGTGGTCGATCGCTTGTTGGAAAGACCTATTTCTTCGGTATTTCTCCCAAAATGGCGAGGCCCAGTTCCTGCAGTTCCTGGCGGTCGCGATAAGTGGGATCCAGGTACTCAACGAGCAGCGCCAGGCCAACGCCAACGAAGAGAGCGAGCAAGATGCGCAGCGGCAGCTCGAGCCGGCCGCGGATGCCTGCCGGCGCCGGGGAGACTACGGGCTGGTCAAGCTGGGTCAGCTGGGCGGTATCACCGCCGAGCTGGGGCAAAGCCTGCGCATTCTGCGTCGTCAGGACATCGATGACGCCTTCCATGATCAAAGCCAACCCCTGGGGATCACCACTGGAGAGGGAGAGGGTAAGCATGCTGCGCGTATTGTCGGCGACCAGACCGCCCTGCACCGCCGCGGGTGGGATTTCATGCCCCTGCTCGCGCAGCCGTTCGCTGACGGCCGCCGCGAACTCTCCGCCGCGTACCCAATCGGTCAAGCCATTGACGATATATTCAGAGGTGAGCCAGTTATAGTAGCGATCTTCATCTTTCAGGTCCGTTTGCGGAGCAGGCGTCTGGCCGGCAATGAAGCGCACCCCGGTTGTGTAGGCGGGCGCAGGCGCCTCATAGGTGACCAGGCCCAGCAGGAGCACGACGGCCGCCGGGATCAGCACCAGCAGCCACCTCCTCTTCAAAACCTGCCACAATCGTCTCAATTCCATAACGTTATCGCTGCGCTTCTTCGGCCGGTCCGCTGGCCACTGTTGGTAAGCCGACCGGCAGCCCCTGTTTCAATGAATCCGCCCTCTCTTCTAATTTCCTATCCACAAACTGCTGCATTTTACGCTTGAAGGCAGACGTGTCAAACTGCGCTGCGAAAGCGCTAAGGGCGTATGGATCCAGGGAAGCGGCGTCAAACTGCGCCACTGTTTCCATGATCGCGTCCACGCTCTGTTCATAGAACAACGCCCCGGTGCGGCCGGGAATGACCGTTTCCAGCGCACCGCCGGCGGCATAGGCGATGACGGGCCGGCCGGCGGCCATGGCCTGGATCGGCGATATGCCGAAATCCTCTTCGCCGGGCCACATAAAGGCGCGGCAGCGGGCCATCAAGTCCGGCAGCGCTTCATCGGGGACATAGCCCAGGAATTGAACCGTGGGACCGGCCAGCGCTTCCAGCCTCTCCCGGTCGCGGCCGCTGCCGGCGATTAGCAGCGGTCTTCCTAATCTGTTAAACGCCTCGATCAACACGTCAATGCGCCGGTAGGGCACCAGACGGCCAACGATAAGATAGTAATCGTCTTGGCCTGCACTTGGGGCAAAACGGCCTGTGTCCACCGGCGGGTAAATGATAGTTGATTCACGCCTGTATATCTTGGCGATTCGCTGACGAACAGTTTGCGATATGGCAATGAAATGGTCAACGCGGTCGGCGGCTAAGCGGTCCCATTGACGCAGGCTGGTCAAGAAGGGCGGCATCACGGCCCGCAGCATTCCGTTGATATTTTCCTGCCGCGCATACTGTTGGTAACGCCAGACATAGCGCGTCGGTGTCAGACAGTAGCAGATGTGCAGCGTTTCCGGCTCGGTTATGACGCCATGACAGAACCCGCTCTTGTTGCTGAGCACGAGATCATAGTCGCTGAAGTCAAACTGCTCGAAAGCCATCGGATAGAGCGGGAAGTAGAGCTGCTGCCGCTTCTGCGCGAAAGGGAGGCGATTAATGAAGCTGGTGCGGATGTCCCACCCCCGCCAATGGTCGGGCATTTCCTTTTCCCAGTAGAGAGAGGTGTGGACAGGGGCGTGGGGATAGAGCCTCACCAACTCCTCAAGGACATCCTCGGCACCGCCAATCTGGTTAAGCCAATCATGTACGAGGGCTGTTTTCATCGGGTCAAAAGAGGTGAGGCGCCTGGCCGGCGATCATTCCTCAAGGCCAAGGCGCTCCATGCGCGCCGCCAGTTGGGCTTCGACTTCGAGGCTGTTCATGGCCTCATCCAACTGCCTATCGAGACTGCCGGTCTGCACTTCCCAGGCGGCATCCGCATGATCGAGGCGGCGGCGAATGTTTTCGGCCGCCTGCGCCACTTCATAATCTCCCTCACCCATCAACGAGTCCAGCGAGCGCATCGCTTTGGCCGACGTCTCTTTGGCCCTGGCCAGCTGCAGCAAGAAGGCGAGTTCCTCGCGCTCCTGGCGGGCGATGGCCAGGCGGCCTTCCAATTTGACACGCACATCGTCCAACCGTTCGGCGGCCGTCACCTGACGTTCCAGAGAAGCGTCATAGGTGTCGATGAGTCCCATGGCGCTGTTTAGCTGTTTTTGCACAACCATCGCTTCCGTGGCCTTACCCTGCACCAGAAATTGGTCGATGGCCAAATCGTATTTGGCGGCTTTGTCAGCGAGTTCGTCGCGGCGGCGGCGAGAGGCCTTTACCTGGGCAAAGAGTGGGGCAATTGTGGCCTTGAATTCGCTGACCTCTCTTTCCGCTTCGCGAATGTATTGATCGTAAACGGCGAGATCGTTCTGCTGGACAGTTCTATCCGCGATCTCGTGCAGGTTTGCTTTGAAGAGTGTTTTGAGCTTTTGCAGTAGGGAAGCCATGGGCGCATTATACTTGAAAGCAGTACCCCCGGCACAAATGAAAACGGCCGCTCCGCTGGTCGTTAAACCAGACGGGACGGCCGTCTACGCTTCTCTGGCTTCAGGAGATGGAGGCTTCAATAAGCCAGGCCAGAGATGAGCATCAAGTTAATTGACAGGCGCCTAGGCGTCCTTAATGACGATCTCTTCTTCGTCGAAGGCGTTCGCCTTCGCGGCGACCGGTGATTCCTCTACGGGCATAATGATGGCCATCACAAAATAGAGGATCAAACCCCAGCCATGGAAGAAGGTCAAGAGGACAAAAACGAGGCGCACAATCACGGGGTCGATGGCGAAGTAATCCGCCAGTCCGCCGGCCACACCAAGAAACATCTTGTCATCCTGTCTGCGTACCAATCTTTTCTCACTCATCACAAAACCTCCAATAGGTGATTGCCTTTTCGATTCCACTTTACTGCAACACTCTACGACGCCGCGCTGAGAAAGTTGCAGAGCCAGGCTGCCGCTCAGGATTGCTTATCCGCGGCCTCCACCTGATCAGGTTTTTGCTTGCCGCCGATGCGGCCGCGAAATAGAAGAAGTACCCCGCCAAGGATCAACAGGACCGGCCAGTATTGACCAAAGATGCCGAAAAAACCACCAAATACCAGAAAAAGGGCGAGGCTGATCAATACCAGGCGCAGCCCCTCGCGCCCCTGATCGCGGCTTTCCTTATCCAGGAAGCTCATGATCAGGATGCCCACGCCGACAAATCCGGGGATCAAGGCCCAGGCAAAGGCCCACGTCTGCCAATTCCCCGTCGCGTTCTGATAATAGAGCAGCAGACCTATACCGCTGACGACCGATCCGGGAACGGCCAGAGGTGGCGTACCCAAAATCGCGCCAAGCAAAAACAGTGCGCCGATGCCGACAATGATGAGGGGCCATTGGCTGGCAAGATCGAACTGATCCGCCACACCTGGAAAGGCCTGCAAGACGAGAAAGAGCAGCCCGGCCAGAATCAGTATCAGGCCGATGATAATGGAACTTTGTTTGTGCATGAGAAACCTCCGCGGTTGGGTAATGCAGGAACACTCTGCATTTCTGATCTCCTATACGTATGGGCGGCGATCAAGTCGCGCCTTTTCATCTCAGGTGAGACGAGGAGGTTTAGGGGGATATGTTATGCTCAATGATGTAGCGCGTCCAGGCCTCGCCCACTTCGGTCAACTGGCCGCTCTGCGCATCCCAGAGGTTGCCGGTCGGGTACAGTATGTCGTCATAGGTGCTGTACCAAAACCACCATTGAACCAGACGTTGATCGTCCGCCGCATACCCTTCTTCGCCCCGCAGATCGCGAAATAGATCGAAAGAGGATTCGAGGAACGCGGCGACGTCCTGCGGCGGGAACCCGTAGTCCTCTGGCATGAGAATGCCATATTCAGAAATGGCGAGCGGTTTGTCGCCATAGCCACGCGCGGCCATCCAACGCCGGAAATCGCGTAAATTCTGGGCGATGATGTTGATATCGTCATGGTCGGCAATCTCATAAAGGATACCCTCTTGCCCCGCCATACCGGGCGGGATGCCCACACCCCAGCTGTCCGCTTCTTCACGCAGGACAAAGGCATGCACATTCCAAACATCGATGGGCATGGGCCGTCCGTAGGCAGCCTCATAGGTTTCGAGGACGATGTCCAGATAGGCGCGGCGCAGCGGCGTCGGCTGCGAGACGCCGCCGATGGCGACCTGGGCTTCAGGATCGCGGTCCTTTATGAACGTGTAAACTTCATGATAGATGGCGGCGTAACGCTGCGGCGTCACATTGTCCTGCCACTGCACATCCATCTCGTTGCCGACCAGCCAGTAGGATCCCGGGTTGGCGGTGATTGTGCGCTCTATGTCCGCCCATGTGGTCCGCCGAATGCCTTGCTGGTCGACGCGCACCATTTGCCAGAATTGAGCGGGGACCTGCGGGCCGGACAGCTTGACATTCCAGTTGAGCGCCGATCCGAAGGGAAGGCCGGCGGCATAGATCGCTTCGGCGTCGCTGAGAACACGGGCGACGGTTATGCCAAACCGGATCAATTCGGAGGCAAAAATGGGTTTGGGCGGCGGTGTGGCCGCGGGTTCAGCACCTGGTTCAACCGTGGCCGTGGGTGAGGGGATGGCCGTTTGACCGGCCATGATCGTACGTGACGGCGCCGCCGTAAAGGCTGCTGACGGGCTTGGTTCGGCCGTTGGCGTTGAGGCTGCTGCTGCCTGAGCAAGCGCATTCTGAGCAACGACCGCTGCTGTGCGGCTGGGCAGAATCGGCTCCGGCGTGTAGGTGGGTGTGATGACGCCCGAAAATGCAGCCGGCCGCCGGCTGCAGCCGGCGGCCAAAAGGGCAGCGGCGGCCAGCGTGAGCAGAAGGATGACGCTCAATACATGGTGACGATTTGCTGCGGGCAACGTTCCTCCACGGCCGTCAGAAAAAAACCCCGGTACGTTTCGCACATCCCATTTATATCTGCACAAGCATTTTGGGCAACCTAACGGAGGCAAGAACACCACTCATGGGGAAACGAACATCTGCCCAGGATGATTGAAATGGATGAGACATTTCACTCGATTTCCCGTATAGCCTAGTGTGAAGGATTAAAGGAGGCAGTCATGTCGTCCAACCCGGTCACACCTACTACCCCCAGCTTGGTGTGGACACAAGTTCAACAGGGCCGCTCTTGCCAATCGGGCGGCGATTGACAACTTGCAATCTGTTTCAAAACTAGACATGATAAACTTGGCCGGGCAGTTGAGCGGCCAAGCGCTGGTTCAATTTGACTTTAACCTAGGAGAAATAGCATGAGCAAGAAGGTATTGGTAACCTCTGCCACCAAGCACGGGGCAACGGCCGAAATCGCGGAGAAAATTGGCGTGGTTCTGCGTGAGGCGGGCTTAGAGGTGGATGTCATTGATGTCAAGCAGGTCAACGATCTGTCACCGTATACAGCCGTCATTCTCGGCAGTGCTGTGTATATCGGCAGGTGGCAGAAAGATGCGGTTAAGTTCCTGGAAAAGAATGAACAGGCGCTGGCCGCACGGGATGTGTGGCTCTTTTCCAGCGGACCCACTGGAGATGGCGATCCGGTGGAATTGATGGACGGATGGCGTTTTCCCGAAGGACAACAAGCCATCGCCGATCGCATCAAGCCGCATGATATCGCCCTTTTTCACGGGGCTCTTGAGCTGGATGACCTCGGTTTCATCGAAAGGACGATGATTAAGAATGTTAAGGCGCCGGTGGGCGATTTCCGCGATTGGGACGCGATAGCGGCCTGGGCGACGGCCGTGGCTGGCACGCTCATAGAACCCGTTTCTTGATCGAGCTCTTGCTGTTGGAATCTGAGCGATGATTGTTGGGGCGCCTAACTGCGCCTTCGTCCGAGCGACTTATTTGGCGCCTGGGTCGAAGCGGATCACGGCAATCGAAGGCGTGCGCGACTGGCGCTTTAGGCTCCTACCCTTGCTGCTGCCACATGAAGGGATCTAGTAACCAATAGGTTTTAGCGGACTCTGTTAGCTCAAAGAGGAGAACCTAGATGAGCGTTAAATTGACTACCGGCCAGGTTTGGGAAACGATCGAAAAGGAGCTGTTTGCTGTCCTGGGCATGGTCACGGCTGAAAACGAAGCGCGCACTGTGGGCATCGTCTATGTTGTAGACAACCGACGCCTCTATATTTCATCCAACAAAGAGGCGTGGAAAGTGCGACATATCGCCCAAAACCCGCATGTATCTATGACTGTCACGGTTGCTAAACGGATCCCCCTTCTGCCCTGGATCAAGATCCCGGCAGCGACGATCACATTTAGCGGTGAAGCGAGAATCTTGGAGCCAAAAGACGTCTCACGCGGGATCATCGAGGCGACTTTTCGCGGTATGGCGGACGATGAGGTACGTACTTCCGGCGCCTGCCTGATTGAAGTGACGCCTCAGAAAGAATTCATCACCTACGGGATCGGTATCCCCCTGATGAAGATGCGCGATCCGGAACAGGCACGCGGCCGTGCGCCGGTCGGTGTGCCGCCGGCAGCCGGCGCTGTCTAATTATTGGCCGGCGTCGCGCCGGCGGTGCCTTCGTCCGCTGTAGGCGCGGGCTCGACCGTCTTTGTAGCGACTGCGGCAGCGTCAGGTGTGGCCACGGCTGTTCCTTCCGTCTCTCCGGCAGCCTGCGGTGTGGGCAGCTTCAATTCAGCGGTCAAGATTTCTACTGCCGAGACTTGGCCGGGGGTGACGAAGGCGGGAACGCTGTACTGTACATCCTGTATCTGGGTGATGACCTGATAGCTGCCCGGCGGCACATCGGAAAAGACGAAGTTCTCCGCCCACCCTTCATCGGCATTCGCTAAATTCTGGGGATCGCCCAGGTAGCTCCACGTTGAATGAGCAACCTCATTCGTCTCTTCGCTGAGCAAAGCGATGGGCACGCCCTGCCAAGGCCGTCCCTCGGGGTCCACGAGCCGCCCGGCGATCACGCCGCGCGTTGGTCCGGGATCGAGCCAAAGCATAGGATTGCGCGTATTCGCGAATTCATTTTTGCCAACACGTACTTCAAAATGCAAATGGGGACTGGTTGCCGCTCCCCCCACGCCCACTTCCGCGACCGGCTGGCCGCGCTGCACGCGCTCGCCCGGCTGCACCTGCGGATTGAGTATGTGGCCGTATAAGGCATATACCGGCTGATCCTGCCAGCGTTCGTCTAATTCAATGACAACGAGATGACCGTACCAATCACAGCGCCAGCCGTACCAGGCGCTGTAGTCTGACTGGGCAACGATGACGGTGCCATCAGCAACGGCGAGCACCGGCGTTCCCAGATCCTCGGCCGTGTCTACGCCGGTATGCAGGAGCAAACGTCCGTTTTCATCCCACCCATAGGGAAAACGCTGGTTGATCAGGATGCGTCCGCCGCCGGGCAGCGGCCTGGCCATCCAGAAGTGCGTTTCGGCAACGCTTTGCTGCGGCCGCGGCCACTGCTTCGCTGAAAGGTAGAAACGGCTGTATTCCGGCTTTAAGGGAGGAGGGTCAGGGCAGGCGCGCCCAGGCTCCGTCGTCGGCGACGGCCTGGGCGTCACGGATGGGGCTGTGGTCGCCGTCTCCGTGGGCGCCGTCGTAGGCACAGTCGTCGCCGTTACCGGCGGTGCCTTTGTAGCGGCAGCCGTTCCCATTTGCGTGGGCATGGGGGAAGTCGGCGCGGCCGTCTCCTTGGGCGGCGACGTGCCGCCGGGCTCATTAGCCGGCTCCACATCTGCAGGTGCTGTGGGACGGGGTGTCGTTTCCAGGGCGGCCTGCGTACCGGACGTACAGGCGGAAAGCAGCAGAAGCAGCATCCATAGAAAAATGGTTGCCTCCTGATGAGGCGTGCTAAAGGGCCAACGTTTCACAGGGTATTAATTGTCTGTAACTTGGGCCCATGCGTCAATCATTATGAGGCCGGTCCAACTCAGCGGCCTATCCTGGCAAGACTCCGGCGACAGGCACGCTCCAGCCATCACTTCTATGCGAATGTTCGCGATCGCGCCGTCGCGCCGCTGCCCGCCAGGTGAGCGCACAGCTGCTAACGGCAGCTGTTGTCAAGGCTGAAAAATGTACTCTATAATACCGCAGCTATGAACCCTATCCCGGGAGTTAAATAATGTTCAAGAGTTATATCGACCCTGTAGAAGGCGCTGAAGCCAAGCGCAAACTGCCTGGCTTGATGGTTGAAGGGCTTCTGCTCGGGGGAAGCGGGCTGGGTGTTCTGGCCCTTATCTTTGAGATTGCCGCTGATGCGTTCAGCGTCGCCGCCTACCAGACGCTGCTAGCCATCCACGGTGCCGAAGGGTACCATCAGATAGCGATCGGCGCTTTCATCCTCCTTTCGATTCTCCTTTTCCTCGGCATCGTGCCGGCCTACAAAGCGGGATCTTACCTGCGCCCCAACGCGGGCGGCAGCGGCCCGCTGGTTGAAGCGATCGGGCCGCCGCAGATGCGCTGGCTCTCCTGGATCGGCACCAGCCTCTTTTTCATCGATGCCATATTGACGATCATTATCAGCTCCATCTCCGCCGCTGATGTGACCATGCTCGTGCTGCCTGAACTGGCGCCGTACCGCATCTTGTTGGCCGAGGCCTTTGCCTTCGCGATCATGGTCGCCCTCGTTCTCCTGGGACCGAAACGCGCCGTCCCCCTCTTCCTGTTGGGAGGTGGTGCGTTTACGATATTTACCATTGGCGCCCTGGGGCTGGTGGGCGTCCTGGCGACGGCCAATCCCGAATGGGCATTTCTGACAGAAGGCATCGTCACCCGCCTAGTTGAGACCGGAGTCGTTGAGCATGTGGTTCGGGCGAAGGAGGATCTCAGTGCGATCGGCACCGTCTTGATCTTCCAGCTGTTCTTCCGCTCCATGTCCAGCGCCATGCTTGGCTTTTCCGGCTACGAGGTCATTCCCGCCAGCGGCAAGCACGCGGCGCGGCCAAAATGGAAAGTGATCAATACCGCATTGACGCTGGCTGCTGTCTTCCTGATTGGGACAGGCATGATCCAATTGTTTGCCGCTTCCCAGTGGCAGATACCGGCTACCGAAGGGTACAGCACCCTCCTGATCGAGTATGAAATCGCGGCGGTGCAAACGATGGGCACAGGGGTTGAGGAGGATCAAGTCGTTGTCACCAATGCCGATATCATCGCCGCGGAAGCGTTGTTTGCGAAGGAGCGGCTTCAACCGGCGCTGGAGAGCCCCGCGGGCACCATCGAGGAGCCGGTAGACGATCATCTCGATGAAACGGAGGAAGAGTTCGTGGAAAGGGTGTCCTATGACATCGCCCTGGCCGCGGCGGTTACTGATGCCCTGATAGGGACCAGAGGCGAAACCTTTTTGTTCATCGCCGGCACCCTGTTGGCCATCATTCTCTTGCTGGCGCAAGGTGGCGGTTATGTTGGCGGGGCCGCCGTCGCCGCCAATGCCGCGCGCCTGGGACGTCTGCCGTCCGCGTTTGCGAATGAACGCATCGGCATTGCCGTAATTTGGGCCATCGCGGCTATGATGATCCCCATCATCCGCCAGGTTGTGGTCGTCGAAGCCTACTACGCGTTTGGGTTCGTCAGTGCCTTTGTCATCACCAGTACGACCGTGTTCCTGGTTCGTAATGATGTCTTGATCGATAGAGGGATTGAGCCGGGTTCGGGAGAAGCGAAATCACTTAAGTTCGCCGGCTTGCGGGGCATGATCGCCAGCTACTTCATGATGATCGTGCTGATTACACAGAAAACGGACGCGCTGCCGGCAATTGTCATTACGGGCGGCATCATTACCATCATCCAGATTCTTTATGCACGCGGTGGGCTGCGAAAGAAGGACGAAAAAGAAGGGGCCACTGTCGAAAATCCTCCGGGAACCAGGGAACCGGGTTATGAGATGGGCATCGAACGCGCGCACGATGAGGCGCGGCAGCGCGGCATCGCTCACGCGGTTGAAGACCTTATCGAAGAGAACGCCTTCGCTAAATTCAATGTTGGCCCGGAACGAATCATACAGCTCGTCGCCTACCTGTACAATGTCGACCTGGAACTGTTCGCAGAAAAGGATGAGCATCACGAACGAATCGAGGAGCCGAGCGAGGAGCTGGAAAATACGTACCAGGAAGCGTATAACATGAAGCCGCAGATCTTGCGCCGCATTGAAGATTACTCGCACTTCGGCATCTTCATGTTCATCAACAATTACTATATCAACTGGGTCGCTGAAGAACACGGCCGTGATGCGGCCGTTGTCCAAAAAGCGATGCTCGATATCCTCTTCCCGCTCACGCCGCACGAAGAGATCTGGGCTGAATTCGAAGCGTTCAAGGCGGTTCGCCAGCCGGAACCGATCTGGCAGTTTAGCCGGCGACGCTATCTTTGGGCGAAAGATCAATGGCCCAATCTCAGCGATCGCATCACCACCATCTGGACCCTGCAAGACTTCGGTCTTATCTCGCCCGATATTGATGTGAAGACCGTCGTCGCTGTGGCCGATGGCAAACGCCATATGCAAGTAACGTTTCCGGCCAAGCCATCCGGCGAAGACTCTGCCGAGAAGCGGGAAACGACTGAATCGATCAAGCTGAATCCCGAAGATGAGACATCGGAAGGGGAGCCTTGAGCCGCGAACTGAGGAACAGGCAATGCAAAGATTGTTAGACAAACTGGGCATAGAGGCAGTTAACCGGGGCACCTGTACAGGACCGGAGGGCTGGCTGGAGAGCGGCGGTCCCCTGCTTACTTCCACCAATCCGGCCACGGGCGAGGCGATCGCCCAGGTCGAACAGACGACGCCGCAGGCTTATGATCAGGTGGTCGCGCAGGCGCAGGCCGCTTTTCACACGTGGCGTGAGATGCCGGCGCCGCAGCGAGGTCTGGTTGTGCGCGATCTGGGCAACGCCGTTCGCCGCCAAATCGAACCTCTGGGCGAATTGATCAGTCTGGAAATGGGCAAGATTCGCGCCGAGGGCATTGGCGAAGTCCAGGAAATGGTCGATATCTGCGATTTTGCCGTCGGCCTGTCGCGGCAGCTCTATGGGCTGACGATGCATTCCGAAAGGCCCGGGCACCGCATGTATGAGCAGTGGCACCCGCTTGGCCCGATCGGCATCATCACGGCCTTCAATTTTCCCATGGCGGTGTGGTCCTGGAATGCGGCCATCGCCGCCGTCTGCGGCGACACAATGATCTGGAAGCCTTCTGAGCTGGCCCCTCTCGCGGCCGTTGCCTTGCAGCACATCGCCAACCAGGTTGCCGCCGACCACGGATTGAGCGGCCTGTTCAATCTTGTGATTGGCGGGCCTGAAATCGGCAAACGGATCACGGCTGATCCGCGTCTTCCGCTTGTCTCTTTCACCGGTTCGATCAAGACAGGGCGCAGCGTGGCCCAAACCGTTGCCGGACGCCTCGGGCGTACGATCCTGGAACTTGGCGGCAATAACGCCATCGTCGTTGCCGCGGATGCGGACCTCGATCTCGCCGTGCGCGGCATTCTCTTTGGCGCGGTGGGCACGGCCGGCCAGCGCTGCACGAGCACGCGGCGCATTATTGTGCACAAAGATATCGCGACGACGCTGGGAGAGCGGCTGGCGGCCGCTTACGCGCAGGTGCCGATCGGCGATCCGCTGGCTGAGAACACGCTCATGGGGCCGCTGGTGGCAGAAAAGGCGGTCGCGGAGATGGAACAGGCAGTCGCGCAGGCAGTGGCTGACGGCGGCGAACTGCTTTGCGGCGGCAAACCACGGCCCGATATCGGCGCCCAATTCGTGGAACCGACGATTATCAGGATGCCGGCACAAACGGAAATCGTACGCACCGAAACTTTCGCGCCCATACTCTATTTGCTTGAATACAACGACACCGAGGAAGCGATCGCCATTCAGAATGGTGTGCCGCAAGGGCTTTCGAGCGCAATCTTTACGGACAGCGTGCGCACGGCCGAATCCTTCTTATCAGTTTCCGGGTCCGACTGCGGCATCGCCAATGTCAATATCGGCACCTCCGGCGCAGAAATTGGTGGCGCTTTTGGCGGCGAAAAAGAGACGGGCGGCGGCCGTGAATCCGGGTCCGATGCCTGGAAAGCGTACATGCGCCGCCAAACAAACACGATCAACTGGTCGAGCGAACTACCCCTGGCGCAGGGGATCGAATTCGGCTAGAGCGCGCCACGCCACGCTCACCGGCGCCGAGAATTGTGCGCCCGGCGCTCATATCATATAGGAAACCTCAGCGCCACAACCTCCACTCCTCTCAGGAGCCGGTTCGCAGACGGCCGCTTCTTCCCGCCTACCTCGAACGCGGAAAGCCTGCGGCGAAACAGGCAGTTTGAGGGCGAGCTTAGCAAATCAGGTGCTCGGCTCCCCTCTGAACTAGAATTCCCGGACAAAGAAACGCGAGGACCACCAGGTCATTTCAACGAAGGATATTTCATGAAAACCAGACTGTTTGTATTGATCGCCCTGATGAGTATTATGCTGTCCGCCTGCGACACACTGAACGCAAACAGCGATCTCACTCCCGCTGCGCCCACCATCGCGGCAGAAACGGAGCCCACGGACGCACCCACTGAAGCAGTGGCCGGGGCGACCGCCGCCCTGGAGGCGACGGCAACAACGCCGCCTCAACCAACAGAAACGGCTGAGCCCACAGCGACGGTAGTAGCAGAACCTACGGCCGTAGAAGAAGCGGCCGCCGAGGCCGCTCTATCCGACCTGCCGCCAGCCGAGATCATCAACGATGAGGGCGGGCCGGTGAACATAACCGGCGAGGTCAACTATACCAACGTCTTGTTTGCCGAAGGCGTCGCCGAACCGGTCATCATCCTCGAAGACCAGGCCGGGTTCATCGATCGCAACGAGTTTTTCATTATGCCGGTTGAATCACAAACATTGGGCCAGATCACGTCCGATTTCTATGATCCCCCGTTCTCGTACAGTATCGCGCTGCCCATCGAACCGCAGGGCAGCCTGCGCGATGTGGATAATGATGACCAGGAAGAAACGGGGGTGCAGGTCTTCGCCATCGCCTATTGGACGAACACCTTTGGCGATCCTTACCTGGAAGCGCGCGACCTCTCTGGGGGCGGTTGGTCTACCGCCTATGCCTCGACGTTGACCAGCCCGGATGCAGACACGAAGCGGGAGATCGTCGGCGGAAAACTGCTGATCTATGCTCCAGAAGAAGGGCAGGGGTTCCCCTCGGGTTATGGTGAGGATGGGCTGTTGTTTACGGAAGATGATCCGCTTGTGGCTCTGCCGCAGGGGTATACGGTTGTCGATCTGGACAGCAATCCCTTCACGTTTGACCGCTCACGCAGCCAGGTAATCGATCTGATCGAGCCGGAGACAACGGCGCTCGATGATTATTCTGCCCTGAGCTACACGGAGGCGTTTGACCAGTTCGTGGATACCCTGAGTAAGGAGTATGCCTTTACCGAATTTAAGGGGCTCGATTGGGATCAGATTCGCGCCGATTTACGCCCCAAATTCGAAGAGGCGGAAGCAAATGAAGACGCTCTGCTTTACCGCCAAGCGCTGCGCGATCTGGCGCGCAGTATTCCCGATGGGCATATCAGCGGACCGTTCATCCGCGAAGAGTTCTTTGAAGAGACGGGCGGCGGCCTGGGCTTCGCCGTTCGCGAATTAGATGACGGCCGAACCATTATCAATTATCTGACGCCTGGAGGTCCGGCCGATGAAGCGGGCATCGAACTGCGTGCAGAGATCGTGGCCATTGACGGCGTTCCTATCGCCGAGGCGACTGACGCCGCCGTACCCCATTCCGCACCTTTTAGCACCAATCACGTGCGGCGCCTGCAGCAGCTGCGCTATGTGACGCGCTTCCCCATGGGCAGCGAAGTCACCGTTACCTATAAGAATCCGGGAAGTGACCTTACCGACTCGGTGACCCTAACCGCTGTTTCTGAACCGGACAGCTTCACTTTTTCATCCCTCAACTTCGGCCGGGACGGCTTTGAACTTCCTGTGGAGTACGAACTACTGCCGGACAGCCCCTTCGGCTATGTGAAAATAAACAGCTTCCAGGATAACGACCTGCTCTCTATCCAGGTGTGGGAGCGGATGATAGGTGCACTGAATGATCAGAGCGTGCCCGGATTGATCATTGATATGCGCCAGAACGGCGGGGGCAGCGGTTTTCTTGCTGACGCCATGGCCGCTTATTTCTTCGACGAAGAACATCCGTTGGGAAACACGGGCTATTACGACGAGGAGTTAGATGAGTTCCATTTTGACTCGCGCGGGGAACAGCGTTTCTATCTGCCCGCCGAAGAGCTGCGCTATGATGGCGCCGTAGCCGTATTGGTCGGCCCGAACTGCAACAGTGCCTGTGAGTTTTTCAGCTATGACATGACGATCGCTGATCGCGCCGCCATCGTCGGGCAGTATCCCACGGCCGGACTAGGCGGCAGCATCGAACGCGTGCGTCTGCCCGAAGGGGAGCTGTTCCAGTTCACGAAAGGGCGCGCTGTGGACGGAGACGGTGAAATTCACATCGAGGGCAAAGGTGTCGAGCCAACCGTTGCGGTACCGGTTAATGAGGAAACACTCTTGGGCACGGATGACGCGGTGCTGGAAGCGGCTGTCGCGCATTTGACAAGCATCCTGACGCCCGATGTCGTTGATTTAGGCGTGATCGATGTGGGCGGCGAAGCGGCGGCGCAGCTGGAAGCGGGTACGCGCAGCCAATTTACGCTGCAAGTGAAGGAAGGAGACGTGATCGATCTACTGATCAGCAGCGCTGATTTCAACCCAGGCCTGCTCATTCTCGACGAGCTTGGCAATGTCCTGGCCGTAAACGAAGATGTGCAGGCGGAGACGACTGACGCCGGGTTTGAAGGGCTGGAGATTCCGGCCGATTTCACACTCCTCCTGCAGATCGTCGGCCCCGATGACGAAAGCGCCGGTGCGTTTACAATCGCTGTAACAGAGTCAGGCAGTTAGCCGACCAAGAAGGTCGCGGAGGTCTTGGGAAACGAATGCGGCCTATGGCCGGCCAAGATCTCCGAGGGTTAGGGAAAGCAGACCCCATGGAAGCACTACCACCACCATTACAAGAAATCGTTGAAGACTTCGGTTATCTCGAAGGACAAGAGAAGCTTGAGTATCTGTTGGAACTGGCGGAGAGCCTCGATCCGCTCCCGGATCATCTCCTGGACCAGAGGGAAAAGATGGATGAAGTACACGAGTGTATGACGCCCGTTTTCATTATTGCGGAAAATGAGAATGGCCGTCTGCGCTTTCATTTCGACATTCCCCGTGAGTCACCGACCGTGCGCGGCTTCGGCGCCATTTTGCAGCGGGGGCTGGACGGGGCGACAGCGCAGCAGATCACCTCAATTCCCAATGAGTTCTACCTGGAAATGGGCTTGGGGAAAGTGCTTAGCGGGCAGCGACTGAACGGTATCGGCGCTATTCTGGCGCATATGAAAACGCTGGCCGCGACAAGCTGAGCGCCCGCCGGTCACTTGCCCACCTGCCTAATTTCGTCTAAAATCGCCGGGTTGTCAATTGAATAAAATGAAACATTCGTGCCCGAATTTTGGGCCCGTACGGACTTCCAATTCTTATTCCCAAGAGGTTTTTTGATGAAAGAATATCATACCGGACAAATACGTAACATCGCCCTGGTATCCCACAACGGAGCCGGGAAGACGACCATGATAGAGCGGCTGTTGTTCAACACCGGCATCCTGACCCGCTTGGGCAGCGTCCAAGCCGGCACGGCAGCCATGGACTACGATGAGGAAGAAATCAATCGTAACAGCTCTGTATCCATGTCCCTGGCGCCCATTGAGTGGAATAAACTCAAACTGAACTTCATTGACACGCCCGGCTATATCGACTTTATCGGTGAGGTAAATGGTGCGTTGAAAGTTGCCGAAAACGCCGTGGTGCTGGTGGAAGCGGTCAGTGGTGTTGAAGTGGGCACGGAACTGGTCTGGCAGACATCTGTAGCCGCCGGCCGGTCGCGCATCGTGGTCATCAACAAGATGGACCGAGAGAACGTGCGCATCAATCGCGTAATCAGCAGCATTAACGATAACCTGTCCGGTAATTTCGTCAATCTGCAGCTGCCTATCGGCGAGGGCCCCTCATTTGAAGGGGTTGTGGACCTGCTGGCGATGAAGGCGCGTTTGGGTGCCGATGGGAAAACAGCGCCCATTCCAGACGACATGGCCGACGCGGCCGAAGAAGCACGTATGGAAGTGATCGAAGCGGCCGCCGAAGGGGACGACGAGCTGTTGATGAAATACCTGGATGGCGAAGAGCTGAGCGATGCAGAGATCATCTCCGGATTAAAGGGCGCTTTGATCCAGGGCACGATGTCGCCCCTCCTCTACTGCGCGCCGGAGCCAGGTATTGGTGTGCACGCTCTCTTAGACATGTTGGCCAGCTTGACTTTGCAGCCCAGCGACTTTGACACGGAGGCTGCGAACCCTGCCGGTGAAACAGTTACCCTGGAGGCAGCGGATGCCGGCCCTCTGGCGGCATTCATTTTCAAAACGCGCGAAGATACGTACGGCAAAACCAGTTTTGTGCGCGTATTCAGCGGCATGCTGGAGTCAGATTCGCGGGTATGGGACGCCAACTTGGACAGCGAAGTGCGCGTGGGCCAGCTGCAAATCGTTACCGGCAAGGAGACAGCCCCTATTCCACGTTTGCACAGCGGCGACCTGGGCAGCGTCGTCAAACTCGGCGATGCCAGCACAAACGATACCTTATGTGATCGCGGCCAACTCTTGACGATAAGCGCGATTGAGCAGCCCCTGCCCATCGCGTCCGTGGCCGTTCATCCCGTGTCGCAGTCCGACGTGGCCAAGCTGAACCAATCCTTGACGCGCCTGGTTGCCGAGGATCCCACTTTGAACTGGCATCAGGAACGGGCCACGAATGAAACGATTTTGTCCGGGATGGGGACGACGCATCTGGACATCGCGATTAAGAAAGCGGAATCGAAGTTCGGCACGCAGTTGACGACCACGACGCCCAAGGTCCCCTATCGCGAAACAATTACGCGAACGAATTCTGCCGAATACACGCACAAGAAGCAGACCGGCGGCGCCGGACAATATGCGCGCGTCTTCCTGCGCGTCGAGTCCGTGGATGACAACGTGGATTTCGAATTCGCTTCTGAGATATTCGGCGGTTCCGTCTCTGCGCCTTTCGTCTCGGCGACGGAGAAAGGATGCCGGCAGGCGCTGGAAGGCGGCGTGCTGGCCGGGTATCCGGTCGTCGGTGTGAAAGCAGTGATTTACGACGGCAAAGAGCATCCGGTTGATTCGAAGGAAATTGCGTTCCAGACCGCCGGCCGCGAAGGTTTCAAGAAAGCGGTCAGCGGCGCCGGGCCTGTCTTGCTGGAGCCCATCTACGAAGTCACCGTCACCGTCCCCGCCGACAATATGGGCGACATCATGGGTGATCTGAATACGCGCCGGGCGCGTGTCTTGGGCATGGACCAGGAAGGCACGAAGAGCATCGTCAAAGCGGAAGTGCCCTTGGGCGAAATGCAGCGTTATGCCGCCGACCTGCGCTCGATGACTCAGGGACGCGGTATCTTTTCCATGCAGTTCCTGCGTTACGGCCGTGTGCCCAACCATATCCAGGATGATCTGGTCGAACAGCTGCGCAAGCAGGAAGAAGAAAACAGCTAAGCAATCTGTTTTTCAGAAGAAGGTGAAGAGCGTATCGGCAGCGATACGCTCTTTTTTTGCCTGCAAACCGGGAGCAGACGCCCGCGCCAGCTTAGAGGACGCAACCTAAGAGCGGTTCTTGCGTAAAGAGAAGTGAAAGGCATTAAGTGTTTATCAATGGGAGTATTAGATAAGATGAGCAAAGAAGTTCAACACAAAAAACTGGAAAGACAAGACGGTATTTTTGCCGGTGTTTGCGGCGGCCTGGGCGCCTTTTTCGGCATCAGCCCCTTCTGGTTCCGCCTCCTATTCTTGATCCTGCTGCTGCCCGGTGGGCTGCCCGGCGTCCTGCCCTATCTGCTGCTGTGGATTGTAATGCCGCGCGCAAAGACAGCGCAGTAGTAGACAGCCCCACGTTTTTCATCCTGCCAGGCCGACCCTCCTTCCGAGCCGGCTTGGCCAGGCAGGGAGTTTACCGCTCCCAGTTCCCGCGCCGGTGAACCTTGATGGTCAGCGGCGCTTCTCATTTATGGTAGCGCATCAAGGGCCTCGTAGTAGGCCTTCACCTGCGCATTTAGTTCCTGTTCCTCACGATATTCAGGGCTGTCCAGGACTGCGCGCACAGCGGCCTGCGAACGGCGCCCCGCCGGCCATTCCTTGTCCGCGGCCATGCGCAGCGCCAGGCGAGCCGAGAGAACGGCCGCCTCGCGCATGCCCTGCCGTTCCACTTTGTCGACCGTGTCATACATCGTATGCCCATATCCCCGCCCTCCCGTCTTTGGCTCTAGAGAGCCAACACCGCCGGTCGGTACACCGGCAAGCATGAAAGGATAATGGTCGGAATGCGCGTTGAGCGACTGGCCGATGCCGAAGTGCAGCGCCATCTGCTCCCGGTACACGGCAAACGGCCGTTCCAGTTGCGGCCACACGTTGAGCACAATGTCTTTGGGCGAAATCGCGCCCGCCATATCCATATTCAGATAGAAGCGAATCTGATCAAGCTCCTCTTCATGGCTCAAGACATATTGCGTAGAACCCAGCAGCCCGATCTCCTCAGCGGACCAGAGCGCGAAGCGGATGGTGTGCGGCAGGGGCGGGGCATACGCAGCGAGCACGCGCGCGGCCTCCATCAAAGCCACGGTCCCGGAAGCGGGATCGGCGGCACCCTGGGCAATGTCGTGACCGTCGTAATGGCAGCCGAGCATCACCACCTGCCCAGGCTGCGCCGTGCCGGGCAGTTCGGCAATGACATTCCAGGAAACTGCCTCCATGAATTGATCGCTGCTCGCTAGATGCAGGCGCAGACGGCCGTGCCGGCTCAAAAGACGCTGCATATAGGCGCCATTTTCCATGCTCACGGAAATGCCGGGGATGGGCGCCTGGCCGCTCTGCGGCCTGTCGGGGCCGATGCTGCCTGTCGCCGGACCATACCCTGGGTAATGATTGACGAAAATGAAGCCGGCGGCGCCGGCCAATAAGGCACGATTGTATTTCTCTTGCCGATGGATCCAGCGCCCGCTGCCAGGCGGATAGGTGACGCTGTTCGTGAAAGCGAATTTGCCGGGCAGTTCGGCCGCTTTGGACGCAAACTCCGCCGGCGTACCGTCACCCACATCGACGACGTCAGCCGTTAGATCGGCGGGCGGTGAGTGAGGCAGCGTGATACAAGAGAGGGATCGTTCCAACGGCTCGACGATCTTTAGAGACGCCTGCCCACGCTGCCAGCCCGTATACTGCACCCTTTCCCGTTTGACGACGGGCAGTCCGTATGCCGACAGCTTCTCCTCAATGAAATCAGCAGCCAACGCTTCCTCTTCCGAACCGGCAAAACGGCCGTTGAGGCGATCACAAAGCACCAGCAGGTTCTCCAACGCTTCATCGCTCGTATAAATATCGCCCACAATCAGGCGATCAATCTCCAAGAATGGATTCTCTGGCATATGCAGGTTCCTCTTTTCTACTTTCTCGATTATTAGGTAAACTGGCCGGCGAATCGGGCCGAACAGGGCCAGAGTTTAGCATCATTTGCAGCCCCAGGCTCACCCCCTTTCCTGCCACAACAACACATGATAAGTCAATTAAATCTCCCCAATCAGGCCATCAGCGGGTATAATCGGGCGTATTGCCCACGTTGAACATCAAATTCGCATTCGCGAAGTGAATGCGTTAACAACCCGTAGTCCTAGTTAGGAGATAGTTAAATCATGGCTTATGAGAATATTGTTGTGCCCGATGGCGAAAAGATAACCTTCACGGAGGGCCAGCTCAACGTACCCGACAACCCCATCGTGGCCTTTATTGAAGGCGACGGCATTGGTGTAGATATCACCCCAGCCTCGATGCTTGTCTGGGACGCCGCTGTGGAAAAGGCGTATGGTGGGGATCGCAAAATCGCCTGGATGGAGATCTACTCCGGCGAAAAAGCGGCAGCAATCTATGACGGTGACTATATGCCCGAAGAAACCTTTCAAGCGATGCGCGACTATCTGGTGGGTATCAAGGGCCCGTTGACAACGCCGATCGGCGGCGGATTCCGCAGTTTGAACGTCACGCTGCGCCAGGTTCTCGACCTCTACGCCTGCGTGCGCCCTGTCCAGTATATTCCCGGAACACCCAGCCCAATGCGTGAGCCGGAAAAAATGAATATCGTCATCTTCCGTGAAAACACCGAAGATGTCTACTCCGGCGTGGAATGGGAAGCCCATTCCGAGGGCGCTGACGCGATCATTGAATTTATGAGCGACAAGCTCGGCAAAGATGTCCGCGCCGGATCGGCGATCGGCATCAAGCCGGTGAGCGAGTTCGGCACGGATCGCCTTGTGCGCCAGGCGATCGAATATGCGATTAAGCACAAATTACCCACCGTCACCCTTGTGCATAAGGGCAATATCATGAAATTCACGGAAGGCGCCTTCAAGAATTGGGGCTACGAAGTCGCTGCAGAGGAGTTTGGCGCGGCAACCATTACGGAGCAGGCGCTGTGGGACAAATATGATGGCGTGGCCCCTGAGGGCAAGGTTGTCATCAATGACCGCATTGCCGACAACATGCTGCAGCAGCTGTTGACGCGCACCGACCAATACAGCGTCGTGGCCACATTGAACTTGAACGGCGACTATATGAGTGACGCCGCGGCCGCGCAGGTTGGCGGACTGGGCATGGCTCCCGGCGGCAACATCGGTGACGGGATTGCCTTGTTCGAAGCGACCCATGGCACGGCGCCGAAGTATGCCGGCAAAGATATGGTCAATCCCAGCAGCTTGATTCTCAGCGGCGTGATGATGCTGGAGTACATGGGCTGGCAAGAAGCGGCCGATCTCATCGTCGAAGCGATGACGAAAACGATTCAGGATAAAACGGTCACCTATGATCTGCACCGCCAGATAGACGGAGCCACGAAGCTCAGCTGCTCCGAATACGCCGAGGCGATTGTCGCCAATATGTAGCCGGGTCTTGATCCAAGATGATTTAGAGCCATCACGCTTCCCGGACGCGTGATGGCTTTTTCTTTGGCAGCCATATGGAAAAACAACCGGTAAAGACGTTAACGATAGGGGGTTCGGACAGCGGCGGCGCGGCCGGCATCCAGGCCGACTTAAAAACGTGGTCGGCGCTGGGCGTCTACGGGATGACGGCGATCACGGCCGTTACCGCGCAGAACAGCGTCTCCGTCGATGCCGTGCAGTTCATGCCCCCGGCACTGATCGCCGCGCAGATCGCGGCCGTGCTCGCCGACTATGGCGCCCAGGCGCTGAAGAGCGGCTTCCTCGGCCAGACCGAGATCATTGAGCAGACAGCGCAGAGTTTGCACGCCGCCCGCGATATCCCGCTGGTCGTCGATCCGGTGCTGGTGAACCACAGGGGACAGCCCATGTTTGCGCCCGAAGTGACCAATGCCTATCAAGAGCTGCTGCTGCCCCTGGCTGAGCTTATCACGCCCAATTGGCAGGAAGCGCTGCTGTTGGCGGGGGTTGAACCATCAGAAGAAGCGGGCAGCGAAGACCTGGCGGAGTTGGCCAATAGGTTGGCGTCATGGGGACCGGCCAACGTCTTGATAACGGGCGTGCCTACGGGCCATGACAGGGTTAAGGACGTCTGGTTCGATGGCCGGCAGCTGCGAACCTTTGAGCAGCTCAGGATCAAAACGAATAACGTTCACGGCAGCGGCGACACGCTGTCGGCCGCTGTCTGCGCCTACCTGGCCCTGGGCGCAGAGATGGCCAGCGCCATCGACGGCGCGCGGTCTTTTACAGCGCGGGCGCTGGCCGCCTCCGCCACCTGGCAGGTGGGCAGAGGGCATGGCCCGCTCGCCCATTTCGCGGCTGATTAACTCTTCCTGTAAAAGGCTGATCAGGCACTTGTCACAACGCGCGATTCTTGCTAATCTCTGGGCATTCAGAACGTTTTGAACGTCGGGAGATTCTATGCACGATGCACTGTTAGGCGTGAACGACAGCACTGTCGCCGGGTTGGGCCGCCTGGCGCGCTTTTTCGGATTTGGCGAAGTGATGGGGCGTATGTACGGCACCTTGATGCTCAGTCCTGAGCCCATGTCGCTCGATGACCTGGCCGGCAGTCTGGAGATCAGCAAGGGATCGGTGAGCATGAACGTTCGTGATCTTGAACGCTGGGGGATGGCCAAAGAAGTATGGGTGCGCGGGGAACGGAAGAAGTATTACCGCGCGGAATCTGATCTGTGGCAGGTGATCTTGAACGTCATCGGCAGTCGCGAACAACGCGAGGTACAGGTCGCCCTTGAAGTCCTCAATGAGAGTATCGGCAAACTCAAATCGGCCGACCAAGAATTGACCCCTGAAGAAAAGGAGCTGGCACGCTACTATCTGGAACGCATCGCCGACTTGCAGACGTTCTTCCAGGTGGCGCAGCTGGCCATCAGCAGTGTGCTGGCCAGCGATGAGGAGATCGACCTGGACGCGGTAACAAAATTCGATTTTAAGTAGAGACGACAGCCCCCTTTTCAGCTCCCAACCCATTGATTTGCAGGAAACAAAGGACGTGCAGAACGCCAAATAGTTGCAGTCGATCAACTAGCTCATACGTGCTATTATGGCACACGTAGACAACAGACTGCGGATGGATCTTTATGTCGCTTGAATTCGAACAACTCACAAAAGAGGTCGCGCAGATGGCTGAGGAAGTCGGCCGCCGCCGGGACAAACAGCTGGAAAAACTAGAGGAAGCGCGGCGGCTTCTTAACGCCTATGCGGACGCTTGGGGAATCATTGAGGAACGGATGCAGCGCGCCCGCGAGAAGGCGGATGAGAAATTCTATCGCGCCGCGCGCCCCCTGCACCGGGAACTGCCGCTCAATCGCGGCATCCAGCCCCCCCATCCACCGCCCGAGGCGACTATCATCGCCGCCGATGGTTCGCAAATCGTCCCCGATCGTCACGCCCCCTTTCTTTACTACCTGATCAATGTCGGCGCTATCACCTACTATCATGGCAGTGATCAGCCGCCGGAGGCAGCCAGTTTCCCGAAGCTGGCCTACCCAGGCGACGGGGACTCAGAAGCGGATGATGCCTTCGCTGTGAACAGCGCCCTGGTCAGCATGCTGCGCGACCAGGAAGAAATCGTCACGCTCGCCGCGAAGGTCGCCGAGGCAATCAAGAAGCCGGGCCCGACGCTGGGGATCCTCGATCAACGGCTTCTCTATTGGCCAATCGGCAGCAATCTGGGCGCGCAGGGAAGCCACGTCGTTGAGCAGTGGCAGGAAGCGATGACGGCCGTGCGGCGCATTGGAGGGTGGCTGGTCGGTTTCATCGACCGGCCGGGCAAGCGTTCCGTCTTGGCCATGCTGCATACAGTGAATCTTGAAAAGTCCGGCCGTCAGCTCAGCGATCTCTATCGTTTCGACAGTGACTTATTTGGCGGGTTAACCGACACCGATCTTTTTGACACGCTGCTGCAGCCGGGAGAACGCAGCGCCGTTTTTGTTGATATTTCGCAGCACAACAGCAGCTTTGCTGGGCGCGACCCGCACAACGAAGTTTGTTTCTTTTACCTGAAAACAGGACCCGGCGAACAGCAGCTGGCGCGGGTGGATCTGCCCATGTGGGTGGCGGACGATAAGGCGGCGCTCAATGCCGTGCATGCGCTGCTGGTCGATCAATGCGCGATACTTGGCAGCTATCCGTACGTGATCACGCGTGCCGACGAAATCGCCGTCGTCGGCCGCCGTGATCAGGAAGAATTGGAAAATCGCATCGCCCTGCGCCTGGCCGATCTGGGTATCCATCTCTCGCCGACAGGCAAGCAGCTGGCCAAAGATATTGCTCGCGGTGGGAAGACGCGCCACGAAGGATAGGATTTATGGACGAAAAGCAGATTGAAATCGGCCGTGTATTGCGCGCCAATACATCCGGCTTCGCCGTCGGCAGCCGTGAGAAACAGCTCTCCGCGCCTGGTTTCGGCAGCCTGGTTAAAGCACAGCCACTCGGCGAACAGGAAGCGATTTACGGCCTGATTTACAATATCAACATAGACGATGACCAGCTTATTCGCCGCCTGGTTATGGTTGAAGATCCAAGACGTGAAGTCATCAACGATCAGCGCCAAAACCGCATCTTGCCCATCGAAATGAGCGTCCTCTCCGTGGGCTACCATCTTAACGGCGACCTGCACTACGGGCTGCCGCCGCGCCCGCCTTTGAATCTCGATCCGGTGCTGCTGGTCGAGGATGAAACAGAGCTGCGGCGGTTCACGGATAATCCCGGCTACCTGCGCCTCATTTTGCGCGCCGAAGGGGGGCGGGTTCCTGTAGACCAGCTGCTGGTGGCGCATCTGCACGACGTCTATCGCCGGCGCGGAGATGATGTTCTCTGGGTGGTGTCTGTGGTGCATGAGCTGATCGAACTGCTGCGCAGCAATTATGACGTGCTCATCCCCACTTTAGAGGCGCTGAGCAGCGCCCTTCCCGAGCTAGATCTGGAGACGAATCAATGAGTGAAAAGGAGCATGCGCTTGGCTACATCGTCGGCGGCGGCCTTAGAGAAGGGCTGCGAGTCAGGCTGACCATCCCTGCTGAAGAAGTTCAGGAGGGCAGTTTTGTCGTCTGCGACAGCGGCCGTATGCGCTATTACGGGCTGGTCACCGATCTACAGCTGGGGGCGACCGATCCGCGCTTCGCCGATGATGCCAGCGACCGCATGCAGGCGGCGATCAAGCAGGCGCTGTTGGGCAAGACCTTGTTCACGACACTAGAGATGTACGCCACCTTGATGCTCGATCAGGGGCCGCCGTTTGATTCGCCGCAGCGCGAAGCGTTCGAAAAACGTGTGGAGCGCGGGCTGGAAGGGGCCAAACCGGTGAAAACAGTGCCGGCGCATCATGCCACCGTGCGCGCGGCTAATGAAGGGGACGTGGCCGATATTTTTGGCCACGCGGGTTTCGAAATCGGGCAAACGATTGAACAGGGCCACCCGATTCGTCTTGATCTCGGGCGCTTTGTGCAGCGCTCAAGCGGCATCTTCGGGGCCACGGGCACGGGCAAGAGCTTCCTGACACGCATGGTGCTCGCCGGTCTTATTCAAGAAAATGCGGCCTCGGCGCTGGTCTTCGATATGCACAATGAATACGCCTTTGATGATCAGGACAGCGATAACCGAGTGAATGTCCGCGGCCTGCAATCACTTTTTGGTCAGCGCGTCCAGGTGGCTGCACTGGGCGCAGGAGCGACTGTGCGCGGCAACACCCCGGATTTCACGCTGGAATTGGCGACAAAGGATTTCGAGATTGGCGACATCAAGTTCCTCACCGATACGCTCAAGCTGACAGATACGGCCGCCTATACGCTGAACGCGCTGGATCAATCCTTCGCCGAAGATTGGTTTGGCAATTTCATGAAGATGAACACGAAGACAGTTACGGATCCGGAGACCGGCAAGAAGCAACCGGCTGAAGGGTCTGTGGCAGCCTGGGCCAAGGAGCACAATGTCCATGAGGCAGCCGCCGAGGCTTTGCACCGGCGGTTGAAAGAGATCGACGACAAGCCATATGTGATGGAACATCCGGCGGGGAACGCGGTCAGAGATATTGTGAACATCCTCGAAGAAGGGCGTCACGTAATTCTCAGCTTCGGCGATCACGAAGAAGAGCTGGATTACCTGCTGGTCACAAATATCCTCACGCGCCACATCCGCAGACATTGGGTTGACAAGACCAACAAGCTCAAGAAGGATGCGTATGGCGGCTCGCCAAGGCCGCTGGTCATCGCCATCGAAGAGGCGCACAAGCTGCTTAACCCGCAGGTCTCCAAGCAGACGACTTTTGGCACCATCGCCCGTGAAATGCGCAAGTACTTCGTGACACTGTTGGTGATCGACCAACGGCCGTCAGGCATTGACGATGAAGTGATGTCCCAGCTGGGCACGCGCATCACGGGCTGGTTAGGCGACAGCGACGATATTCGCGCCGTTCTGACCGGGCTGGCGGGACGTGAACAACTGCGCGGCATGCTGGCACGCCTGCAGGAAAAGGAAGAAGTGCTCCTCTTAGGCTGGGGCGTGAAGATGCCGATCCCGGTGCGCTCGCGACGCTATGATGAGAAGTTCTACGCGGATATGAAAAAGGGGGGCAGCAAGGTTAAGGGGGGCGGCAAGGTAAAGGGCGGCGGCCTGCCCGACGATTATGGCATGGACAGCGCCAACGATGAGCTCTTCTAGCTGGTACGAGCCCAAGAGATGGTGAATCGCTCTTCTTTCTCCCGCGGCTGGCGTTTGGTGCTGAAACAGAGGTAATCGCTCCATGGAGACGCTTTCGACGTTTCTCGATTTGATGGGCGACCTGATCGAGGGCGTCCTTCGCCTTGATCCAGACGTTTTTCAGGCCGTGTTGGATTCTTCAATCACGGGCATTTTGTCCCTGATCATCTTGTTCTTGGCCGGTCTTTCCGACACGATCGGGCACAGTGTCATCTTATTCGCCAACCGCGTTCCGCGACGGCGCTTTCTCCTGGCCATCGTCATGGAGTCCCTCGTTTTCGTGGCCGGCGTATTCTTCTGGGCCGGTTCAATCTGGTTGATGGCTGACTTGATTTACGGCGCCAAGCAGGAGTATGGCTATGTCGTGCGCACCGTCGGCCTCGGTTACGCGCCGCTTCTTTTTGGTTTTCTGATCCTGCTGCCCTACCTGGGCAATATCCTTTTCATCGCCCTGCGCGTGTGGGTACTCCTGGCCGTATTGGTCGGCGTCTCCGTCGCTTATGATTTCGGACTTTGGCCGGCCATGATTTGCAGTGTGAGCGGCTGGTTCCTGCTAACCTTTCTGGAACGACTCCCCTTCCTTCGTGTTCAGCGCATTGACAATTTCTTATGGCGCGTTTCGACCGGCAGGCCCGAGGAGTTAAGCTCTCAGGAAGCGGTCGACCTCTATATGCGCGAGGTACGCACACTGTCTGAGAATGGGGACCAGCCGTGAGCAGTTTGATCGATCCCCTGCTCTTACTATTCCTCCTGGCCCTTCTCCTGCTGGTGATCTGGGCCTTGCTGGCGCCTTTCGAGGCGCTTGGTTGGTGGGCGGGATGGACAAAGCGAGAGCTGCGTCCCTCTTTTTCACTGGAAGGGATCGCGCCCGCGGACGCGCCGGCCGCCTTCTACATTGTTTATCTAACGGCCATCGGCGGTATCTCGGCCGACATATCATCCCGCGAACGAAGATTTCTAGGCACGCTCAAAGAGGCGATGCCCGTGGATGTTGTCATCGTTGACGATGTATTTCCATTTTCGGTAAACAACAACCCGCTGAACGGCGAGCGAACCCTTTCCTGGCTCTGGCAGCGGCTGCACAATTCACGCTTGGGCGGAAAAGCGAGCGGGTTCGCCAGTCTAATCTTTATCCGCAATTTGTTCCAGGTGGGGGTATCGGCCGATCCGCGCTATGGACCGATTTACAATGTCGGCGTTGCCCGCGAATTGACCCTAAGCCTGCTGCGGCACGGCTATCCGCCAAACAGCGGTATCCCCATCGTTGTGATGGGCTGGAGCGGCGGGGGGCAGATCGCGGCCGGCGTAGTTCCCTATTTACACGATGCCTTGGGCGCGCCTGTCACAGTCGTTTCTATCGGCGGCGTCATATCGGACGATCCCGGGCTGGACGACGCGGCCCATCTCTACCACCTGCAAGGTTCTGAAGACCCGTTCCCACGCATCGGCGAATTCCTCTATCCCGGCCGCTGGAACATCATGCGCCATTCCCACTGGCACCGTGCGGAAACCGCAGGCAGGATCACGATCATCGATCCCGGCCCCATGCACCACACCGGCAAAGGGGACTACATCGATCGCCATGCACAGCTCAACAATGGGCAGAGCCATCTAGACAGAACGGTCGAAGTCATCGTGGCCTCACTCATGGGCCGGCCGGTCCCGGTGCTGGGCGACGATACCCCACTGCCGCCGGCGCAATAGAAATTTCCACAGACAGACAATGGCTGTTGAGCCATTTCCTGAGCACAGGATGAGAGGGGGAACCACGGCCTTTACGGCAGCGTTACTTTATTTGGCATGCGTAGACGGATAGCACAGCGTTGATTACGCGCCACAGCCTACCGGTTTCCCCTGCTATTTTTGCCAGGCAGAGAACATGAGGTACGATCGGCAGGTTATGACTTATAGAATTCTCTGTGCAAAAGGATAAGATGATGAAGAAATACAGCCTGATGATGTTGCTGATGGTGGTGGCATTGTTCGCACTTGCCGCATGTGACGCCGCGATACCTGGCGCAGAATCGGAGGTGCCCGAAGCGGAAGATCCGGTAACGGATGCGGCGCCTGAAAACGTCGAGGCCCCCGAAGAAACCATCCCAGAGGAAGCGGCTGAACCCGCTGAAGAGCCTGCCCCTGAGGAGGATTTGGAAGCCGGCGGCCGAATCGTAACCGCCTGGATCGGGCCGGAATTGGTGGACTGCGTCGGCGTAGGACCACAAAAATGCATGCAGGTCAAAACCAATCCCGATGACGAGTATGGTCTTTTCTATGATCAAATCGAGGGGTTTGCCTATGAAGAAGGGTACGAATATGAACTGCGTGTCCTGGTCGAGCCGGTTCAAGATCCACCCGCTGACGCCTCAGCGCTCATTTTTACGTTGGTAGAGGTAATCAGCCAGACACCGGCTGCGGCAGCGGAACAACCCGCGGTGGGAGAACTGCCCGCCGGAGAGGAACTAACCTTGGAAGGACAAACCTGGTTACTGAGCTCCTACGCAGGCCAGGATGGCGAACAAATTGAGGCGCTTCCGCAGACGCGTGTCACCATCACGTTCGCTGAAGGCGAAGTATCCGGCAGCGGCGGCTGCAACAATTTCTTCGGCCCTTATGAAGTGAATGGCAGCGAACTCTCCATCGGCCTTTTGGGCAGCACGATGATGGCCTGTGTCGACGACGTCATGGCCCAGGAAACAGGTTACCTGGCTAATCTCGGCGCAGTTGCCGGCTACCAGATCGATGGGGAGCAGCTGCATCTGCTGGGCGCTGACGGGCAGCTGCTTCTCGTCTATACGGTGGACGCGAGCACGCCGCTCACGGGGACTATTTGGACAGTCACCAGCTACAACAATGGAAGAGGCGCCGTGACTGGCGTGATCATGGGCACTGAAATGAACGCTGTTTTCGCCGAGATAGGCCTCGTCTCCGGCTCAGCGGGCTGCAATGATTATCGTGCCGGCTTTGAGTCTTCCGGCAACAACATCAGCATTGGACCCGCCGCAGTTACGCGCAAGCTGTGTGCTGAACCGGAAGGGATCATGGAGCAGGAAGCGCAGTACCTCGCCGCTCTGGAAACGGCCGCAACCTATGAGATAGCGGGTCCGCGCATGGATCTGTACGATGAGAGCGGCGCGCGGGTGGCCATTTTTGAGGCCGCCGGCTCCGTTGCGGAAACTGCCAAAGAGACAGTTGACCTGCCAGTCGTCGCCGGGGATGGGAGTGATGCGGCTGTGGAAGAGGGCAGTCTGAAGACGATCTACGTCGGGCCGGAGATGGTGGAGTGCGAAGGGGAAGGCCCACAGCAGTGTTTGCTGGTCAAAGAGGACCCCAACGCGGAGTATCAATTGCACTACTTCCCGATCCAGGGGTTCAACTTCGAGCCCGGCTACGAATATGAACTGATCATTCGTGAAGAGACGATCGAGAACCCGCCGGCCGGCGGCTCGTCGCTGAATTGGGTATTGGTCGAGGAAGTCAGCAGAACGGCCGTCGAAGGTACGGAGCAGTCGCTGCTCTTTGAAGCGGCAGAGCTCAGCGGAACGAGCTGGCAGTGGCTGGCCATGGTTACACCGGTCGAAAGCGTCACCGTTGATGATCCCGGCAGCTATACCCTGGAATTTCTGGCCGACAATACCGTGGCCATCCAGGCGGACTGCAATAGCGGCTCCGGCACCTATGAAGCGGACGGCAGTTCGCTCAGCATCAGTATCACGGCGACCACACTGGCGCTGTGCCCCGAAGGATCGTTGAGTGATCTGTTCATCCGCAACCTCAATGCGGCGGCGATTCAATTCACGCAGGACGGCAACTTGTTTATCGATCTCTTTGCCGATGCAGGAACGATGGAGTTTGCCCCGAACGAATAGGGTAGATTCCCAGTCGTAAATACAGTCTTCATAACAGCTCCGGCGAAGCGCTTCGCCGGAGCTGTTCTGCATCTAGGTGACGGCCGTATTAAGGGGTTACGAGAAAGGGGGTTCGTCTATTGCTTCTCCACCGGCGAAATACTATGCTTATTCTGTTCAACTTGCTGGTTTGATTGGGGCTGAGTCCTTGTAGCATGTCGCGTAGATTATTGGATTTGATTACCTTTCGCGAGATCCAGTCGAGATATCGCAACGTCGCCGTGGTCATGACCATGGCGCTGCTGCTAAGCGCCTGCAGCCAGATCAGGACCGGCGCGGAGCTGCCAAGCGCGGCAACGGCTGAGTTAATTCCTGTCATTGAGGAGCAAGCGCCGCCGCTTGATCCACCGGCTGCGCCACTCCCTCTGCCCACACAGACGCGCGGACCCCTGCCGACGAAAGAGGCTGCGGTTCTTGCCTCAAGCAGCTCGGTCTCCGACCTGGCCATCGACGTTGAAGACATTCAGCTTTTCCCCGTGCCCAAGATAATTTCCGGAGACTTAGTTACTTTTCACATCCAGCCGGATGTCCCTGGCGAGGTCAGTGTGGAGAACGTCCCCATCGTTATTTACGTGGATGGCCAACCTATCAGCAGCGGCACGCTCGATTGGCGCAACTGGGAGGGCAAGGCACAGGGCACCTACGAATGGGTCTGGAATACGACGGGAACGTCCGGCTGGCACGAAGTTCGCGTTGTCCTGGACGAAGAGGACCTGATTCGCGAAGGGGATGACGACAGTGAAAACAATGCCGCCACTCTGTCGGTCAGGGTCGGCAAGATTGGCGAGCGCCCGCTGGAAGAACGAGATGCACGTTGGATTTCCGCTGAAGCGGACTGCTGCACCGTGCACGCCCTTACACGAACGGCTGCTTATCGCGATCTCCCAGAACTGCTCTCGCTGGTGGATTCGGCCGTATCGGAAGCTGCCAGCCGTTTGAACACCACGCCGGAAGAGAAACTAGACATCTATTTCGTTGAACGCACGATCGCGCAGGGCGGCTACACAGGCTCGGAAATGGTCATCGTTTACAACGATCGTCCTTATATCGGGGGTGACCTGTATGATCTTCTGGTTCACGAGTCGGTACACATCCTTGACCGGCAGTTCGCCCCACAGCGCATCGAGTTCCTGGCAGAAGGCGTCGCTGTGTGGACCGCCGGGGGGCACTACTGGGACCAGGATCTGCAGCGCAGGACGGCCGCGCTGCTGAAGAGCAATGCCTATATCCCCCTGGCAGAGCTGGCCAACAACTTGTATCCATCGCAGCATGAAACCGCTTATCTGGAAGCAGGCGCTTTCGTTGACTATCTCGTGGCCCAATACAGCTGGCAGGAAGTGCGCGAGTTCTACAGCAACACGTCAAACGCCGACGGCAGCACGGATGCCGAGGCGCTTGACGTTAATCTACGCCGCTATTTCAACATGTCCCTGGCAGAGATGGAGGCGAACTGGTTGGCAGAGCTGATGGCCCTGCCCCTGTCGGACATTGAGATTGCGGATATACAGACCTCTATTCGCTATTTTGAGACGGCGCGCGCTTACCAAAAAAAGCACGATCCAACAGCCTATTTCAGGAGCGCCTGGCTGCCACATCCGGCGCAAGTCGTAGAGAAAGGGAATGTGGCTGATTTTCTCCGCCAACCCGATTCGGAAACCAATTTCGCCGTTGAATTAATGCTGCGTTCAGCCTACGAAGCGATTCGCAGCCAGGATTTCGGCCGCGCCAATGTCTTATTGACAAGTATCGAGCGTTTTCTCTCCTTGGAGGGGTCAACCATCGATCCGCTAACAGCGAGCTATCGAGACATCGTGCGCACGGTGGTTGCCTTCGGATATGAGCCGCACAGGATCGTATTGGATGGCAGTGAGGCAGACGTGCTGGCGACGACCGCCAGCGGCAACCAATTGTTCAATCTAAACCTCGGTCTGCAGCGCGGCGACTGGATTTTGGACCCAGGATAGCTGAAGACCGGCATGGATCATTTAGAGTTTTATGTTACAATCCTCGCACCATCCGCTGTTCGCGCGGCAGACCTGGGAATGATGATCTGCCTCCCTGATCAACACCAAGCGCAGCGTGCGCACCGAAGGATTTCAGATGATTGAAGTTGTGATTGACAGCATCCGCATCAGCCTTGTCTCGCAGCACCGCATTGTTCTGCTCAAGGAACTGGACAGTGATCGCCAGCTGCCGATCTGGATCGGACCCTGTGAAGCAGACGCCATAACAATCGAGCTGCAGGACGTCAAGGTTGCCCGGCCGCTCACCGCCGATCTGGTCAATGCTGTGATCAAAGATATGGGTGGGACTATTTCTCACGTCTTGATTCGGGAACTAAGCGAGCAGGTGTTTCACGCCAGTCTGTTTATAGAAGTCAATGATGGCGTGCGTGAAATTGACTGCCGCCCTTCGGACGCGATCGCGGTCGCCGTTCGCGCAAAGGTTCCCATATTCGCCAACGAGGAAGTCCTCGAAGAGGCGGGTGTCCAACCGGAACCTGACCTTGTGCAAGAGGGCGAACAGGAGGAAGGGGACGCTGAAGTCGGCAATTTAGACGCTTTCTCAGATTTCCTGGACACACTTGATTTCGACGATTTTGAGGGAGAGAATTGACCTCACTTTGAGGACAATAGCGAATTCAGAAGACCTTGAGAACGAAATTGCGTGAAACGTAAGTGTGCTGGCTTGCGTTTCACGTTTTGCATTGGGCCGAATTATGAGTGATATGGAACGGTTGCCGCCACATAGTATCGAGGCCGAGGAAGCTGTATTGGGTTCCTTGCTCATCGATCCTGATGCCATTTTCGAAGTCGCTGGTTTCCTCAAACCGGAAGCCTTTTACCGCGTACACAATCGCTGGATCTATGATGCGATCGTCTCGCTCAATGAACGGCATGAAGCGATTGACTTCATTACGCTCTCCGAAGAACTGCGCCGGCGCGAGCAGCTGGAAGAGGTTGGGGGCGAAGGGTATCTGATCGGCCTGCTCAATGTCGTGCCCACGGCCGTTAACACGCGCACCTATGCCCGAGCAGTCGAGGCCGCGGCTACGCGCCGCAAACTTATCTCCGCCGCCGGAACCATAGCCGACCTCGCTTTTGACGAATCTGAAGATATCGAGATGGTCATCGACCGCTCCGAACAGACGCTTTTTGGCGTGAGTGAGGAACGAACGACGCGCGATCTCGTCCCCGTGAAACAAATCGCCCGCAACTATTTGGAGCGCGTCGAAGAACTGCATCTGCGCGGCGAAGACGTCATCGGCGTGCCGACCGGGTTTCATGATCTCGACCGTCTGTTGGGCGGGCTGAATCGTTCCGACTTAATCATCGTCGCCGCCCGTCCCGGCATGGGCAAGACAAGCCTTCAAAATGCGATGGCCCTGACGGCGGCGCGTCGTTATAACAAACGCATCGCCATGTTCAATCTGGAAATGTCTGGCGAACAGCTCGTGCAGCGCATGATTTCCGCGGAAACGCGCATTGATTCGCAGAAGCTGCGTCGCGGCGATCTCGCCGATCAGGAGTGGCCGATCTTCATGGAGGCGATTGGCCATCTTTCCGAGACGCGCATTTTTATCGATGATACACCGTCGATTTCACCGATGCAGCTGCGCACAAAATGCCGGCGTCTCTACTCGGAGCATGGCATCGACCTGATCATGATCGATTACTTGCAGTTGATGCAGGGGGAGTACCGCTCCAACAACCGCGTGCAGGAGATCAGTGAGATTTCGCGCGGGCTGAAAACGCTGGCCCGCGAGTTGGATGTCCCGGTGGTGGCCGCGGCGCAGCTCAGCCGCGCTGTTGAACAGCGACAGGACAAACGGCCGATGCTCTCCGACTTGCGAGACAGCGGCAGCATCGAGCAGGACGCCGATGTGGTCATGTTCATTTACCGTGATGAGTATTATCACGAGGACACGGAACGGCCGAATATCGCCGAAGTCAATGTCGCCAAACACCGCAACGGCCCCACGGGCACGATCGATCTATTCTGGCATGGGAAATTGGCCACGTTCCGCAATTTGCAGCGTAAAGAGATCGCCCTTTAGTTTCCAGCTAGCGCGCCTCATCATTTCCGGGAGGCAAGGGCTCTATGAAAGGATTTTCAGGTTTTCCGGCGGGCAAACAGCGTTTGACGCCCGTGCCCAATTTGTTCTTCAGCGAACTCTTGCCCGCCATTGACCATATGGCGGAGCTAAAAATCACGCTGTACGCGTTTTGGGCCTTGACCCAGCAAGATGGCCCGGTACGTTTTCTCAGGCTAACCGATTTCCTTAATGACACGACCTTTGTGGAGGGTTTAGGGGCCAATACGCAGGCGGCAAGCGAGGCGCTTCTAGACGGCATTGAACGTGCCGTGGCCAGAGGCACTTTCTTGCATGTCAATATTGAAGGGGCCGACGGGCAGATGGATCTCTACTTCCTGAACAGCGAGCGCGGCCGGGCGGCCATTGAAGGGATCACCAAAGGGGAGTGGCGGCCGTGGCCCGACGAAGAAAAACCGGTGACCTTGCTCATCGACCGGCCCAATATTTTTGTCCTCTACGAACAGAACATCGGCGCGCTCACACCGATGATCGCCGACGAACTACGTGAGGCTGAACAAGATTATCCCGCTTCGTGGATTGAAGAAGCTATCAAAATAGCCGTGGAAAGTAATGTGCGTCGCTGGCGCTACGTGGCCGCAATCCTGGAGAAATGGCGCCTGGAAGGAAAACAAAAAGAGGATGGAATCAGTAGGCGAGATAGCCAAAAGAAGCTTCGCGGGCAAGTCCCCGAAGAATACAAAGATATCGTCGAACGATAACGGCAGCTTCGACGAGCCGCCGGGAGAAGGCAAGCCCGACTGCCCGATATGCGGCGGTCTGGGCTATTACGTGCCCGACGTCGAGGCCAACGATCCCGCCTTTGGGCGCGCCCTGCCCTGCACCTGTCGCGAGGTCGACCGCGAGCAAGAGCGCTTCCGGCGCATGCTGAAGCTCAGCCAGCTTGGCGCCCTGGAAGAGTGCACTTTTGACTCTTTTGTCCCAGAAGGGATCAGTCTCACGGAAGGCAAGGCGCGCAACTTGCGCATGGCGTATGACATTGCCCTCGCCTATGCGCAAGAACCAACCGGCTGGCTGACCTTCCATGGGGGCTATGGCTGCGGCAAGACGCACCTGGCGGCGGCCATCGCCAATCACCGCCTCAACGGCGGCCATCCCGTCCTCTTCATCAACACGCCCGATCTCCTCGATCATTTGCGCGCCACCTTCAGTCCTCTTGCGGAAACGGGCTATGATGAGCGCTTTGCGCAGGTACGCAATGCGCCGCTGTTCGTTCTTGATGATTTCGGCGCGCAAAGCAATACGGAGTGGGCGCAGGAGAAGCTGTACCAGATCTTTAACCATCGTTACAATGAACGCCTGCCGACGATAGTGACCACCAATGAAAAACTGGAGGCAATAGAGCGAACGCATTCTTTCGCGCCTGAATGACAAGAGCGTATCGATGGTCATCGGCATCGCGGCTCCCGACTTCCGCAGCGGCGTCGACCAGGCGCAGTCTGAACTATCGTCGCTCGATCTGCATGCCGATCAGACCTTCGAAACCTTCAATCTGCGCGAGGACGAACTGCCGCGCAGCCAGGCGGACAATCTGCGCCGCGCCTACGACTCGGCGCTGGCGTTTGCCGAACGGCCCGGTGATTGGCTTGTCTTCAACAGCACGGGGTACGGCAACGGCAAAACCCATCTGGCGGCCGCGATCGCCAACTATGTCGAGAAACGGGCGAACCGGTCTTGTTCGTCGTTGTCCCCGATTTTCTGGATCATCTGCGCGCTACGTTCAACCCGTCCGCCAATGCACGGCTGGATAGAAGGTTTGACGAGGTGCGCAAAGCCCCCCTGCTCATCCTTGACGACCTGGGCACGGAAAGTGCGACAAAGTGGGCGCGTGAGAAACTGTACCAGCTGTTCAACTACCGTTACAACGCACGCATGGCCACGGTGATTACATCGGCGACGGGCATCGACGAACTGGACCCGCAAACTGGCCTCGCGCATGCTTGATGGGCGGCGCTGCACTTTCTTTGTGATTGAGGCGCCCAGCTTTCGCGGGCGGGCGCAGTCAAAAAGGCGGGGACGGCCGCAGAACTAGAGGCGCACCATAATTCGGCCGCAGCCGGTGCAGGTCACGCGTTCTCCGCGCTCTGCCTGCAGCGCTTTGTTGGCGGAAACGGTGACGTGGCAGCCCAGGCACGCATTGTTGGCAAAACCAACGACGGCCACGCCATGCGTGCGGGCGCGAATCGACTCGTATTCTTCGCGCAGCGGGGCATCAATGCGTCCCGCGTATGCTTCGCGCTCGGCGATCAGCCCGTGTAAGGCAATTGCCAGCTCGTTTTGTTCTTCTTTGAGGGAAGACTGGGACTTCTGCCAGGTTGATTCAATCTTATCCAAGCTCTCTTGCGCGCTGTCGAGCTCGGCCTGCCCTTCCTCCACGAAGATCATCGCCTCCAGGACCTCGTCTTCGAGGACGCCGCGGCGGCGGCCAAGTGCCTCCACCTCATTTTGTAGATCTGTCGAGTTCCTTGGGATTGGTCACCTGGCCGGAGTAGAGCCGGTTGTGCGATCGTTTCGCCTTTTCATTCACCCCACCCAGGGCCAAATTCAGATCCGTCAGCGTCGTCGTCCACTTCGCAGCTTCACTCTGCGCGGCCGCCAGGCGCCTGCGCACAGCAAGCAGTTCTTCTGTCTCGCGCTGCAAGCCGGACGACTTCGCCGAGCCTGCCCTTCTTCTGGGCGATCTCACTATCGTACTGCTGTAGACGGTAAAGCTGCTGCACTTGGCTCATTTATTAAGTCCCTGATATGAGGTTGGGCGAATTGTAACACAGTTGAAAGTTCGGGGTATAATCCGCCCCGATATGTCCACCAACTGGTTTTCATTGGCCGAAAAGCCGTACACGGAAGACGACGCGGTCTGGGACGATTTTGTAGCCTCACATCCTCACGGAAGCATTTTGCAGACGACTAATTGGGCGCGGCTGAAAAATCGTTTCGGATGGGAGTCGCAGCGCGTCTGGTTGAAGCAGGACGGCGTCCTGGCCGCCGGGGCGCAAATACTATACCGCTCCGCGGCGCTGGGCATCTTTAAAATCGGTTACCTCCCCCATGCTCCGCTTGTGGACTGGCAGGATGACGAACAGATAAGCGTCTTGTTCAGCCAGGTCGACGAGTCCGCCTACAGGAAGGGAGCGGGCATCGTCAAACTGGAACCGCTGCTCTGGCAGGATGAGATCACGGCGGAGCGTTGGGACGAGATCTGCGCCAACAACCGTTTTCGTTTGACTGAAGACACGATTCAGCCGCCGCGCACGATTATCGTTGATTTACGTCCCTCCACTGAGGAAATCCTGGCGGGGATGAAACAGAAGACGCGCTACAACATTCGGCTGGCAGCACGCAAGGATGTGATCGTGCGCGAAGGCAGCGGGGCAGACTTGAACGCGTTTGCTGATTTGATGCAGACCACGGGCCAACGTGACGGGTTCGGCACGCACGATCCGGAGTATTATGCGGCGATGTACAGTTTATTCGCGCCCGACCATGCGGTGCTGCTGATCGCCGAATATGAAGGGCGCCCGCTGGCGGCGGCGATGATCACCGCCCTGGGGAAAACGGCCGTCTACCTTTATGGCGCCTCCAGCAATGAAGAACGAAATCGCATGCCGGCCTACGCCGTGCAGTGGGCCGCCATGTGCTGGGCCAAAGAACGGGGCTGCACGCGCTACGATCTGTGGGGCGTGCCCGACGCCGGCGCAGAGGAACTGGAAGCCCTGTTCCAAGAGCGCAAAGATGGTCTGTGGCCGGTGTACCGCGCCAAACGCGGCTACGGGGGACGCGTGCAGCGCACCGTCGGCGTCGTCGACCGCGTTTACAACGAGCGCCTATACAGCCTGTACAACTGGTACCGCAATCGCGGGAAGCGGCACGCCTGAGTGGGCGCCGCCACCGCCGTGATGACGACGAGCTATGATGACGCCGGCTGAACCCCTGTACCGCGCCTCCTCCTTCAAACAAGAGAAGTCTGAAGCGATCTGGCACCAGGCTCTGGGCGGCCTGCCGGACGCGCATGCCCTGCAAAGTTGGGTATGGGGAGATTTCAAGTCGCGTTGGGGCTGGACGGCGCAGCGCTTAAGCTTGACCATCGCCGAGAACAGCTGGCAGCCGCTGGCAGCCGCGCAGGTATTGAAACGAAACATTCCCCGCCTGCCCTACTCAATCCTCTATGTCCCCAAGGGACCGGTGCTCGATTACAACGACCGCGACCTGCGCACACGGGTCATACAGGAGCTGGAGAAAGTGGCCCGGCGCGAGAAAGCGATCCTGATCAAGATCGATCCGCAAGTTAGTCAGCAGTTGGGGTCTTGAAGGGGAAAGAGTTTCCCCTGTAGGTATGAAGTTCACGCAGGAGCTTGCGCAGCGCGGTTGGCTTCATTCGGCGGAACAGGTCCAATTCCCCAATACGGTTATTCTTGACCTCACGCGATCGGAAGAGGATCTCCTCGCGGCGATGAAGTCAAAGACACGCTATAATATTCGTCTGGCCGGCCGCAAGGGGATCATGGTGCGCCAGGGGACGGCGGCTGATTTGCCGACGATAGGCGCCATGTACCAGGAAACGGCCGACCGTGACGGCTTCGCCATACGGCCCTTGGCTTATTATCTGGACGCGTGGAACGCCTTCTACGAGGCGGGCATGGGTATTCCGCTGCTGGCCGAGTACGCAGGGGAACCGGTGGCGGCCGTCTTTCTGATTCGTTTCGGTGACCGCGTCACCTATATGTACGGCGCCTCAACACAACGCGAGCGTAATCGCATGCCCAACTACCTGCTGCAATGGGAGTCGATCCGCTGGGCCAAAGCGCAGGGCTGCACGGTCTATGATTTCTGGGGCGCACCCACGGCATTCAATGAAGCGGATCCTTTGTGGGGCGTCTGGCGCTTCAAAGATGGCTTTCAAGGAGACGTTGTGCGGCATATCGGCGCCTGGGATTATACGCCGCGGCCGTTTTGGTACAATGCTTACACGCGCCTCCTACCCCGCTACCTGGGTTTCCTACGCGCCAGAAAACAAGCCTCTGAAGAGTAGACTGCTGTACGATGCGCGCGAACGCTGCGGAGACGCTTACGGCATGGGCGGCTGAGAAACAAACGAAATGAAGGACAGTCTTGAATCATGAGCAGAACCATTGTCATACTTGAAGGAGATCAGACGGGGCAGGAACTACTGGAAGAAGCGCTGCGCGTGCTGGATGAGCAGGTCATCCGGTATCCGCTCGAATTGCTGCGCTTTGACCTGAGCCTGGAAAATCGGCGCCAGACAAACAACGATATCGTCTATGAGGCGGGGCGCGCCCTGCGCCAGTACCAGGTAGGTTTGAAAGCGGCTACGGTGACGCCGGAAGAAAAGGGGGATGTGGGCAGCCCAAACCGCATCCTGCGCGAAGAGATGGATGCGGAGATTATCCTGCGTACCGGCCGGCGCATCCCCGGCGTACGCCCTGCCGGGGGCGTCTATGCCCCGATCAGCATTGTACGCATGGCGCGCGGCGGCGCCTATGGCGCCAAGGAGTGGCGCGAGGGGGAGGATGGCAGCCTGGACGAAATCGCCTATCGCACGGAGCGCATCAGCCGCCGGCTGTGCCGTGACGTGGCCGAGTTCGCCTTCCAACAGGCGGGGCGCATGAATGCGAAAGTCTTTGGCGGGCCCAAGTATCACGGTCAGTCCCGTCTACGAAGGGATGCTTAAGGAAGAGATGGATGCCGCCGCCGCACGCCATCCCGCCATTCGCTACGACCCGCAGTTGATCGACGCCACATTCGCCCTCCTGCTGACCTCGGCCGGTGATGCGATGGTCATCCCGGCACTGAACCGTGACGGCGATTTGCTCTCTGATATGGTTCTGCAAATGTTCGGTTCTATCGCCGGATCGGAATCGATGGTTATTTCTGTCGACGACCATGGCGAGTTCGTGGACTGCGTCATGGCCGAGGCGCCTCATGGCACAGCCCCGGCCCTGGAAGGGCGCAACGTCGCCAACCCGATGGGCATGATCCTGGCAGCGGCGGGGCTGCTCTCCTTCATGAAAGAGGAAGAACTGAAACTGGCCAGCCGCGCCATCTACGAGTCGACGTTGGAAGCGGTAAATGATGGTTTCCGCACTTCGGACCTGGGCGGATCGGCCCATACGGATGAGTTCACCAACGAAATAATCCGCCGCGTGCGCTCGAAACTGGATATCTGGTCAACGCTGGTCTAGAGGGTGGTGCGCGCAGCTTATTCATTTGAATTATTGGCAGGGATCGTGCCGGATTAGGATTTGGTTTTCGGGCAAGGAATCTCTGTGAGATCTGCGTAATCTTTGATTTTTTCTTGAAGGAGCTATGAAGATGGAACTGCAGCTGGTAACGATCACAAAACCGGAAACGATAAATTTCGTATTGGGGCAATCCCATTTCATCAAGACGGTCGAGGATATGCACGAGGCATTGGTGACGGCCGTGCCGGGCATCAAGTTCGGCCTCGCTTTTTGCGAAGCCTCCGGCAAATGCCTCATTCGCTGCACGGGCACGGACGAAGCGATGATCGCCCTGGCGCAGGAGAACGCGTCCGCGATCGGCGCGGGACACAGCTTCATCCTCTTCCTTGGGGAAGGGTTTTTCCCGATCAACGTACTTCCATCTGTGCAGCGCGTGCCGGAGGTCGTGGGCATATTCTGTGCCACGGCGAATCCGACGCAGGTCATCGTCGCCGAAAGCGATCAGGGGCGCGGCATTTTGGGCGTTATCGACGGCTTCTCGCCCAACGGCGTAGAAAGCGAGGAAGATATCGCCTGGCGTAAAGGGTTCCTACGCCAGATCGGTTACAAACTGTAGGCGGCGCGCACGCTGCGGCAGGCATCAGCCGGGCCGCATCGTGATCAGGGTCACTTCCGGCGGCGTTAACAAGCGCACTCTGGGTGCGCTCAGCCCTTCCAACCCTACGCCTCTGCTCACATATAGATTGGTCGCCCCGTCGCGGTAGTGGCCCATGACGTAGCGCCGGCCCAGAGCGGAACTGGTGAGCAGGGGACCGAAGAGGGGCAGGCGGACCTGACCCCCGTGGGTATGCCCGCACAGATAAAGCTCGATGCCCAAGGCGTGCGCCTGGGGCATCAGTTCCGGGGAGTGGTAGAGCAAAATGCGCGGCCCGTTCGCCGGCGCGGCCGCGACCATTGTTTTCAAGCGCGCTCCATCCTCTTCCATCTCGTGCGTGCAGTTCAGACCGAGCAAGGTCAGAAGACGGCCGCTGCCCAGGTCAATCTCCTGCAGCTGATCACGCAGCAGCGTCACGGGTCCCTCATCGAACAGCGGCGTGACGAACTCCCAGAGATCGACCGTTGGTGTACCCAACACGGCATAAATCCCATAAGGGGCTGCCAACTGCGAGAGAAAGATCTTGATCTCCCGGTACGCTTGGGGATCGAGATTGAAGCTCAAGTTGACGTAGTCGCCCGTGATCAGAATCAAATCCGGTTCTGACTCTGCTATGTAGACAAGCAGATCCGTTTCACGGCGCGAGAGTCGTTCGATGTGCAGATCAGTGATGTGCAGGATGCGCACCGCTTGCGCATCCCCCGGCAGCGACCGCGCGGCTATGTCGAGATACGTGAGCTGCAAAGACGCCGGTTCGATATGCGCGCCCCAGATCAACAGCACCGTTCCCGCCAACTGCAGGAGCAAAAAGAGCAGCAGGGCGAGCTTCGGATCAACCCAGAAGGAAAGCAGGCCGGCGCCCAGGGCAGCGATGACACGGGGTATGGCCAGGAAGAGAACCTGCGCTTTCCAGGAGGAGAAAGATATGCGCCGCTGTGGCAGGTGGGAAAGAATGATAATATCTCCCACAATAAAAAGCAGAAGCAGCAGAGCCGCGGATACGGCCGTGCGCCACGATCCTTGCGAGAAGTACCAGACAGAAGCGCCGAGTAGGCACAAGAGAATGAGCAGCAGGGCCACCTGCCAGACGGGCATGGTCAGGGGCCGATTCAGCCAGATCATCACTTTATGCAAGGGCCTCTGCGCCAGCGGATCGCGAGGTCCTGTTTGCGATGGCTTCAAATCAAACATCTTGCTTAGCCTGTTACTCCATCGGGATGCCCTAAGTATGAACCTTTCTTGGGGAAAATCAAAGGGGCGAGGCCGCAGGGGCGCAAACGGCGAAACGCCTCTTCTACCCTCGCTGAATGAGCGCTATAATGGGCAGGAATAATTTAGGTGAACGGGTATGGCAGAAGCAAGATTGACCTTCCCTTCCGACTTCTTGTGGGGAACAGCGACATCTTCCCACCAAGTCGAGGGGAACAACAAGAACAATGACTGGTGGCAGTGGGAACAGGGCGAGGGTCACATTCTTGCGGGTGACAAGTCGGGCCTGGCCTGCAACTGGTGGCAGGATGGAGAAGCCGATCTGGACATGGCCGCAGCCATGGGCACCAACGCTCTGCGTATCTCGCTTGAATGGAGCCGCATCGAACCGGAACCGGGCGCCTTCGATAACGCCGCCCTGGATCGGTACCGTCAGATCTTACAGGCGATGATCGACCGCGGCATTGAGCCCATGGTCTGTTTGCACCATTTCAGCAATCCGCTTTGGTTGGTTGAAAAGGGGGATTTTAGCTCCGACATCGTAGTGGACTACTTCCGCCGCTACACGGCCAAAGTGGTCGAGAAATTGGGCGCCCTCATCCCCAAGTGGTTGACGATCAACGAACCGATGGTCTATATCTTTCTGCGATATCTGGACAACAAATTCCCCACCCCTTCGGAAACAGGCTTCCTGGGCGCAAGAAGGGCGGTGGTCAACCTGCTGCGCTGCCACGCCGCCGCCTACCATACGATCAAGGAAGTCTATCCTGAAGCACCCGTGTCTGTGGCCAAGCAGATCCGCCTGTTTGAGGCAGCACAAAACGGCAGCGCGCTGGACAGATGGTGGGCCGGCAGGATTTCAGAATTATTCAATCATTCCTGGCTGAAGGCAATGAGCACGGGGCGCGTGCAGTGGCCGGCGGGCGGGCAGACGATCAAGCATCTGGCCAACAGCTTCGATTTTGTGGGCATCAATTATTACACGCGCAGCTTCGTTCGCTTTCCCCCTCAGAAGGGCATTGTTGAAGAAGATTGGGGACCGGAAGCGCTGGTCAGCGATGGGAATTACGGTGAAGTGTATGCTTACGGTCTTTACCGCGCGATACGCCAGACCCTTCCCTACAACAAACCGATCTATATCACGGAAAACGGCCTGCCGGATAAGGAAGATAGGCTGCGCCCGGCATTCATTCTTGACCATCTGCGGCAAATCTGGCAGGCGCTGAGCTTCTGTTATCCTGTCATGGGCTACTATCACTGGTCGCTTGTCGACAATTTCGAGTGGGAGCGCGGTTGGACGCAGCGTTTCGGTCTGATGGCCATGGACCCGCAGAATCAGGAAAGAACCTGGCGGCAGAGCGCGCATCTCTATCGCGAAATCTGCGAAAGTTACAGCATCAGCAGCGATATGGCGGCGCGCTATGCGCCACAGATGCTGGAAGTCATGTTTCCCGGATCCGCGCCGGCGGGGAGCCCTGCTCAGCCAGAGATGGGCAAAGCGTAGCGGACAAATTCGTGGGCTGCGCCCTCAGCCAACAATCGCCACGGGAAGCTCCTCCCCTGCCAAAAATAAGCGCCGTGGTCAGACGGTGATTGACATATCTTGATTGTGTTATAATTGGGCGTCCCAAGCGGAATACCACATGGATTAATGGAGAGAAATTATGTCCGGACATTCTAAATGGTCCACCATTAAACATAAGAAAGCGGCCACCGACGCCAAGCGCGGCAAGATCTTTACGCGCATCGCCAAGGAAATCACGATCTCTGCCCGCGCCGGCGGCGGCGACCCGGAAACCAACAATGCCCTGCGCCTGCTCGTGGCCAAAGCGAAAGCGGCCAACATGCCCAAGGATAATATTGAAAAGGCGATCAAACGCGGGACTGGGGAGCTTGAAGGGGGCGAACTGATTGAGGCGCTGTACGAAGTCTATGCGCCGCATGGTATCGCCATCCTGGTCGAAGTCGTCACGGACAACCGCAATCGCGCCATCGCTGATCTGCGCCACGCGGTCAGCAAGTACGGCGGCAACATGGCTGACTCCGGCTCCGTGGCCTGGCAGTTCACGCGCAAAGGCTACATCGGCATCACGCAGGAAGTTGATGAGGATGAACTATTCTTGATCGCGGCGGATGCCGGGGCGGAAGATATCGAGTTTGGCGAGATCACGGAGATTTTTGTCGAGTTGGATGACTTCCAGACGGTGCAGCTGGCGCTTGAGGAAGCGGGAATCGAAATGAATGAAGCAAACATCGTTTACGATCCCAATATGGCGATCGATTTGGCGCAAGGTAATGCGGTCCAGGTAATGGGGCTGATCGAGAAGATCGAAGACCTGGACGATGTGCAGAATGTCTATTCCAACCTGGACGTCACCGAAGATGCAATCGCCGCCCTAGAAGGCGCCTAGTTCTCGCGCTCTGAAGACGGCCGCCGGTGAAGAACCGCGCCGCAGATAGAGATGCGCATCCTTGGCCTCGACCCCGGCACAGCCTCAACCGGCTACGGCATTGTCGATGCGCGCGACGGCCGGCTGACGGCCGTTACCTACGGCGTCATTAAGACCGCCGCCGGAGAACCAGCGCCCAAAAGACTGCAAATCATTTACGAAGATCTGAACGATCTGCTGCGAGAATACCGGCCCGATACGGCCGGCGTTGAGGAAGTCTTCTTCGGCCGCAACATCACGACGGCGATCAGCGTCGGCCAGGCACGCGGCGTCCTGCTCCTGGCTCTGGCCAACTCCGGCATCTCTATTGGCGAATATTCCCCACCGCGGATCAAGGAAGCGATTACGGGATATGGCAAGGCAACCAAGGCGCAGATGCAAATGATGGTGCGCAATCTTCTCGAGTTAGAGGAGACGCCGCGGCCGGATGATGCCGCTGACGGCCTGGCCATCGCTATTGCGCATTACCAGTATCACCATTTTGATTCATTGTTGGGGGCTGATTGAACGTGCGAAGTCTTTGTGAAAAACCTGCGCAGCCTCTAGATTTGTTTTGAGCGTCAGGAAGCGTAAAGAATTCGCAGGTCAATTTTTCTATAGGTAAGGAACAAGAAAATGATCGCCAGTCTTGAAGGGCAAATTCTGAAGATCAAGAAAGAGAGCCTGATCATCGGCGTCGGCGGCGTGGGGCTGCGCGTGTTTGTGCCGCGCAATGTGCTTGAGGCGCTGCCCGGGCCCGGGCGAACCATTTTCTTGCACACGCACCTCATTGTGCGCGAAACGGAGCTGACGCTGTACGGTTTTGATTCGGAAGAGGATCTACTACTCTTCGAAACGCTGCTGGGCGTCAACGGCGTCGGCCCCAAGGTCGCCCTCTCCATTCTCGGCACGCTCAGTCCGGAACTGCTGCGCGGGGCGGTGATGCGCGAAGAGGCGGCCGTATTGCAGCGCGTTCCCGGCATCGGCAAGAAGACAGCCGAGCGGGTGATGTTCCAACTTCGCGACAAACTTGACTACAACGGTGATATGCAGAGTATGCCGCTGGTCAGTGATGTGGATGCGGACGTGATCGACATCTTAACCTCATTGGGCTTCAGCATCATCGAAGCGCAATCCGCATTACAAAATGTCCCGCGCGACATCACAGATATCGATGAGCGCGTGCAGGCCGCCCTACAGTATTTGGACCAGGGATCATGAGCAAGCATACCGAAAACGAAATCCTCGCCTTTTTGGACAAACATCTACGGAGCGTCTTCGCGCGCGACGTCGAAACCTACGCGGCGACGACCAGCGAAGAACTGTCGCTCTACGAGTGGTGGGTGACGCCGCACCGGCTGGACGGACTCGATTTCCACCTCTTTATGATCGAGCAGGGCTGGAGCGGGACAACGGGCGCGTTTCGCTATGACCTCTTAGAGCCGCGCGTGCAGATCTATGGGGATACGGCCGTGGTCAGCTACACCTTCATGCTCTCCCAGGTCCAAGAAGAAGGCGGCATCAAGCATTCCACACACAATGAAAGCCGCGTGCTTGTGTACGACGAGGAAGGGTGGCGTGTCGTTCACGTGCACAAGTCTCCTGCCAGCAAGGGCGTCCTATAGCCCGCCTTATCAGACGCCATAGGGCGGCGGAGATTTCTAGGCCACAGCGGCGGAGCAGAGCGCTGCGAACAGCAGCCCTACCGGCCGGCGGCCCGAGCGGCCAATGCCTGGCGCACGGCCTGCACAATCAAGCGATGTTCAGCGGCATGCATGCGCAGCTCGAAATCAGCCAGCGATTCCCCTTCTTCAAAGAATAGTACTTTTTGCGCCACAAGCGGACCGGCATCCACTTCGGGCACCACATAATGCACCATGCAGCCGCTGTAGTCGATTTCACCGCGCTCGTGTGCTTCATAAGCGCGCCGGATCGCGCCTACCCCTGCAAACTGTCCGGGAAGCGCCGGATGGAGATTAAGCACACGCCGGGGGAACTGATCCAGAAAGCGGCGGCTCAATACATGCATCCAACCAGCGAGGACGAGGAGATCAGGATCGTGCGCTTTGAGCCTTTTGGCCAGATCGGCGTCATACGCCTCGCGCGGTTCCCCGGCAATGCGGTAGGGCTTTAGCGGAAAATAGAGCGTCTCGACGCCGGCCATGCGCGCCCTTTCCAGGCCATACGCGTCCTGCTTGTTGGAAACCACCAGGGCTATCTCTGCCGCCAGATCTCCGCGCTGCCGCGCGTCGAGCAGCGCCTGCAAATTGCTTCCTGAGCCGGAGACGAGGACGATTATTCTTTGTGCTTCGGCCATACCGTTTCCTTCCTTCTTACTTACACCTCTTGCGCCGCGCCCCTTTAGGGGCGGATGACGACCCGGCGCTCCCCTGCGCGCACTTCGCCAACGAGGGATGCTTGGGGCACGATCGCGAGCGCTGCGGCTGTTTGCGACGGCGGCAAGAAGAGCAGCATACCCAAACCAAGGTTGAAGACGTGCGCCATCTCCTTTGCGGAAACTGCGCCCTGCTTCTGAATAAGATCGAAGATCGGCGGTCGCTGCCAGGCAGCGGCATGCAAGAGGCAGCCTACGCCTGGCGGCAGGATTCGCAGGGGGTTGTCAAGCAGGCCGCCGCCGGTGATATGCGCCAGGCCGCGTATCTCCAGGCCGGCGTCCAACAGCTGCATGACCGGTGCCAGATAGGCACGATGCGGCGCCAAGAGGGTTTCGCCAATCATCCGGCCATCGAGGTCGGCGCGCGGCGCGAACCAATCGAGATCATCCAGCGCCGTGCGCGCCAGCGTGTAACCATTCGTGTGCAAACCGGAAGAAGGGAATCCGAGTATCGCGTCTCCCGGCGCAATACGGGTCCCGTCGATAATCTGCTCCCGCTCGACGACGCCGACGATCGTGCCCACCAAATCGAGTTCTCCGGGCTGGTAAACGCCGGGCATCTCCGCCGTCTCGCCGCCCAGCAGAGGGATGCCGGCTTGGCGACAGGCGCGCGCTGCCCCCGCAACCACGCTGGCGATTTGCTGCGGGGCGATTTTCGATGAGGCTAAATAGTCTAGAAAAAACAAAGGCCGTGCCCCCTGCACGAGGATATCGTTCAGACAGTGATTGACGATATCCTCGCCGATTGTGTCCCAGCGGCCGGCGCGAGCAGCGACCATCGTCTTTGTGCCCACGCCATCCGTGGAGGCTACGAGCACGGGAGAGCGCATCTCCTGCAGCGCTCCGGCGGCGAACAGGCCGCCAAATGATCCCACATCCGACAAGACTTCCGGGCCGTAGGTCGCTTGCACGGCCGCGCGCATCAGGTCAGTCGCTTCCTGCCCCGCCTGCAAATCGACGCCGGCCCGCGCATAGGCGCTTTGCTTACTCACGGTCTGCCCCAGCATCAAGCGGCCGGCCAATATCGCGGCGATAGTGGGCGCCCTCAAAATGAATCTGGGCGACTCCGGCATAGGCGCGTTCGACGGCTGCATCCAGGTCATCGCCCACACCGCTTACGGCCAACACGCGCCCGCCGCTGGTGATCACCTGTCCGCCTGCCAAGGTCGTGCCGGCGTGGAAGACCATCGTCCGCGAGTCAGATAGGGTATCCAGGCCTTTGATGGGCAGCGACCTGGCGTAAGGCCCCGGGTAACCAGGGGCGGCCATGACCACCGTGGCGCAGGCGCCATCGCGCCTTTGGACCAGAGTCGGCTCAAGACTGCCCGCAGCGCAGGCAAGCATGATTTGCAGCAGGTCCCCCGCCAGCAGGGGCAAGACCACCTGTGTCTCCGGATCGCCGAAGCGGCAGTTAAACTCTAGAACCTTCGGCCCCTGGTCGGTGAGCATCATGCCCGCATAAAGCACGCCCACATACGGCGACCCGGCAGCCGCCATACCCTGAACCACGGGTTCGATGACGGAAGTCATGATCAGCTGCGCCAGGTCATCCCCCACATCGGGCGGCGGCGCATAGGCACCCATGCCGCCCGTGTTTGGTCCCTGATCGCCGTCGAAGGCGCGCTTATGATCTCGGGCGGGCGTCATGGGCACGGCCGTTTTGCCATCGCAGAAAGCGAGCAAAGACACCTCCGGCCCCTCCAGGCGTTCTTCGATCAGAACCTTCGCGGCCGCATCACCAAAGGCGCGCTCAACGAACATCTGATGCAGCGCCGCTTCCCCTTCGGCCGGCGTGTCGCAGACGATGACGCCTTTTCCCGCCGCCAGCCCGCTCGCCTTGATCACCATGGGGCCCGGATTGCGGCGCAGGTAGGCAAGGGCCGGTTCCAGGCTTCGAAATGTCTCTGAATCAGCCGTTGGAATGTGGTGATCGAAGAGGAACGCTTTGGCAAACGCCTTGGAAGATTCCAGTTGTGCGGCCTGTTGGGTCGGACCAAAAACGAGCAGCCCCGCGGCCAGGCAGCGGTCGACCAGTCCGGCCGCGAGCGGCACTTCCGGACCGACAATGACGAGGCCGATCGCTTCGTCCATGGCAAAGCGCACGAGATCGGCGATCGCCGCGCCGTCTATAGACACGTTAGTTGCCAGCTTGGCTGTTCCCGCGTTACCTGGCGCGACGAAAATGCGGCCCACGGCCGCGGATTGGGCAATTTTCCAGGCCAAAGCATGCTCGCGCCCGCCGGACCCCACAATCAGCACATCTACTTCCTTCATCAATGACCCTCCCTCTCCGCGCCAAAGAACCTTTTTACTTCAAATGTAGGGCACCTCGAAAAATAATTGCCTGGCCCAAATCTTTCGCCGAACCCTGGCGCTTAAGAACGCGCCTAGCCCCATGTTTTTTCAAAGATCAGCTTCTCCTGGTCGCGGTGATCCTCGAACAGCCATTCGGGAATGGGGATCGGATACTCACCGGAGAAGCAGGCGGCGCAGTGCCCGGTTGGTTGATTGACTGCCGCGCGCACCGCCGCAAACATCCCCTCCAGGCTCAAAAAGCTCAAGCTGTCGGCGCCAATTCGCCGGCGGATCGCTTCTACGTCGAGACGGTGGGCGATCAGCTCCTTTTTCGTGGCCATATCGATGCCCATGAAGCAGGGGTAGCGCACGGGGGGCGAGGAGACGCGCATATGCACTTCCTTCGCACCCCCCTCGCGCACGATCTGCACCAGGGGGCCGGCCGTATTGCCGCGGACAATGGAATCGTCAATTAGAATCACGCGCTTGCCTTGCAGGTTGGCGTTGAGCGTGTTGTATTTAATGCGCACGCCCTCCTTTCGCAGTTGATCGTCCGGCTCGATGAAGGTGCGGCCAATATAGCGATTCTTGGTCAGGCCTTCGGTATAGGGAATCCCGGTGGCGCTGCTGTAGCCGATGGCCGCGGGGATGGCTGAATCGGGCACGCCGATGACGACGTCCGCCTCCACCGGCGATTCCAGGGCCAGCCGGCGGCCAAGCTGCTGGCGCACCAGGTGAATCACCTGTCCCTCCATAACCGAATCGGGGCGCGCGAAATAAACATACTCGAAAATACAAAGCGCCTGGCCGAGGCTTGTGGCGCCGGGGAAGGAAGCCAATCCCCGCTCATCCAGGCGGATAATCTCCCCGGGCGCAACCTCGCGCAAGAATTCAGCGCCAATGGTGCCCAGGGCGCAGCTCTCTGAGGCAGCCACGTACCCCCCATCCGCAAACTTACCGAGGGACATCGGCCGTAAACCAAGCGGGTCGCGCACGGCATAGACCGCATGGCGCGTGAGAATCGCCAACGAGTAGGCGCCCTCGGCCACTTCCATGAAGGCGCGCAGGCGCGCCACCCAGCGATCCTTTTCGTCGCCGTTCGGCGGCGGATCAGCCCAGACATCGGCCGGGGCGGCAAGCATCTGCGTGATCACCTCGCTGTCACTCGTCGATGAGAGGCCCACGCCGCGCTTCAGCAGCTGCCGTCGCAGGTGGTAGGCGTTGGTCAAATTGCCGTTGTGGGCCACCCCCAGCGGCCCGAATATCGTCTCGATCAAGTAAGGCTGGGCATTGCGCAGATGGGAGGAACCGGTAGTTGAATAGCGCGTCTGTCCGATTGCCAGGTGCCCCTTCAATGGAGCGAGGTTCTGCTCGTTGAACACTTGGGGCACGAGGCCCATGCGCTTGTGGACGTAAGCGGCCTGGCCATCACTGGTGGCGATGCCCGCGCTCTCCTGCCCGCGATGCTGCAAGGCGTGCAGGCCGAAGAAAGCGATGCGCGCCACCTGGCGATCAGGTGCATAGAGTCCCAAAACGCCGCATTCGTCATGCATCTTGTCTTCATCACGAAGAAATGTGGCGCTGAATCGGTTGGCTCGGGAATTATCGTCCATAAAGGTTACTACCTATTCGACACGACGAGTGCTCGCCGCGCGGCAATGACTTGGTCTACCGCCTCGCTCGCCGTGGCGGCAAGGCCGGTCAGGTGGCCCATCTTGCGGCCGGGGCGCGGCTCATGCTTGCCGTATAAGTGCAGTTTCACGTTCCTATAGGCGGCCAACGCCTCCCAGTCGGGCGGGCCATTCTGCCACAAGTCTCCCAGCAGATTAACCATCGCCGCCGGGCAGAGATAGCGCGTGTCGCCTAGGGGCAGCCCGCACACAGCGCGCAGCTGCTGCTCGAACTGGCTGGTGACGGCGGCGTCAATCGTCAGGTGGCCGGAATTATGGGGGCGCGGCGCAAATTCATTGATCAGCAGCACCCCGTCCGCGGTCAAGAAGAATTCCACACAGAGAACGCCGGCGACATCCAGTGCGTTCAGAAGTCTTTGCGCCATATTGACAGCCTGCTCGGCGATTTGCGCCTTCACGGGCGCGGGGGCGATGGAGACATCAAGAATATGGTGGCGGTGGTGATTTTCAATCACGCCAAAATGGGCAAACTGGCCATCGCTGCCGCGGGCGGCGACGACTGAGAGCTCGCGTTCGTAGGGCACGAACCCTTCGAGGATCGCCTGGCCACGGCCGGTGGCCTCCCAGGCCGCCCGCATCTCATGTTCATGCGTGATCTTGAACTGTCCTTTGCCATCATAGCCCGATTCGGCTGTCTTCATCACCGCCGGGCAGCCGGTGACCTGCAGGCCCGCCGCCAATGCCTCCAAAGAGTCCACGGCGGCGAAGGGGGTCACGGGCAGGCCGTTGTCGACGCAGAATTGTTTTTCGCGCAGGCGATTTTGGGCGATATGCAAGGCGAGCACGCCCGGATGGACGTCGGCCTCCGCCGCACAAGCCTCGGCCGTCTGCGCGGGCACATTTTCAAATTCATAGGTGACCACCTCAACGCCCGCGGCGAAACGGCGCACGGCGTCGAGATCATCATAGGCGGCCACGATTTCCTGATCGGCTACCTGTCCGGCGGGCGACGCCTTCTGTGGGGAGTAGACATGAATGCGGTAGCCCATGCGCCGGGCGACAAGGGCCAGCATGCGCCCCAACTGCCCGCTGCCCAAGACCCCAATTGCTGCTCCCGGTAGAACCGGCATTATCGCCCTCCTGAAGACCAGAAAAGTCTGCTAGGCATGGGGACCTGCCAGCTGTGAATCGAGAACCTTCTGCGTTTGCTCCTGACGAAATACCCGCAGACGTTCCCGAAACTGCGGGTATTTATTGCCAAGGATGGCCGCGGCGAGCAATGCGGCATTCTTGGCCCCGGCCCGGCCGACAGCCAGCGTGCCCACGGGAACGCCGCCCGGCATCTGCACAATGGAAAGCAGCGAGTCGAGGCCGTTCAGCGCGCGGCTCTGCACGGGGACACCGAGGACGGGCAAGATCGTATAGGCGGCGACCATCCCCGGCAGGTGGGCCGCACCGCCCGCCCCGGCAATGATCACCTCGATGCCCCGTTCTTCGGCCGTCTGCGCGTATTCGGCCATCCACTGCGGCGTGCGGTGGGCGGAAACAACCTTGTTTTCGTGGCCGATGCCCAACTCAGCCAACATCTCGTCGGCCGCGCGCATCGTTTCCCAATCAGTGGTACTGCCCATGATCACGCCTACGAGCAATGATTCAGCATTCATTGATTCATTCTCTCCAATGCAGCGCACGCTGCCCTACGTGTAAAGTGTCCGCAAGCATTTGACGATACGCTCATCGGCCGGCTGTGCGGCCGGGATAAACGGCCGGCCGGTCAGGCGTTCATAGGCGCCAATGTAGCGAGCGGCGACGGCAGCGGCGAATTCATGCGGCATTGGCGGCGGCGGGCCAGCGCCACGGTATCCCTGGGCCGCGAACCATTTGCGCAAAAACTCCTTGTCAACATGCTCAGGCTCTTCTTGCCCCAAGGTCTCGGCCAGCCAGAAGCGGCTGGAATCGGGCGTGTGCATCTCATCGATTATCGTCAACTGCCCCTCAACAAGACCCATTTCATACTTGGTGTCGACAAGCACCAAACTCGCTTCCGCCGCCACTTCCTGCCCGCGGCGGAAGAGGGCCAGGGCGGTCGCTTCAATTTCTGCCCAGAGCGGCTCAGGAACCAGGCCCGTTTCCACTATCTCTCCCCGCGTCAGGCGCTGGTCGTGCCCTCCTTTTTCCGCCTTGGTTGTCGGCGTGATAATTGGCTGCGGCAGGGGATCGTTCTTGCGCAGGCCATCCGGCAGGGGGATACCGTAAGGGCTGCGTTCGCCCTGCTCATAAAGATACCATAAAGAGGTCTTGGTGACGCCGGTGATATAGCCGCGCACGACCACTTCGACCGGCAAAAGTTGGGCATCCTCAGCGACGACAACGTTGGGGTCAGGAAGGCTGATCAGATGGCTGCGGACGATATCGGCCGTTTGCGCGAACCACCAGGCGCTCAACTGGTTCAGGACCTGGCCCTTGTATGGAATCAAGCCCAGAACGCGATCGAAGGCGGAAATGCGATCAGTCGTAATCATGATGCGCCGGCCGTCACGGACATAGATGTCGCGCACCTTCCCTCTGAGCGGCTCTCCCCACGCGGGCACGGTCACACCGGCCAGGGCGTTGGGCACCGCCCGCAGCAGTTCCTTCTCACTCAACATAGGATCACCCTTCTACACTTCACTCAAGCAAACTTGATGATACGCTCAAAGAGACGCAGCCCATCAAGACCGCTCTCACCACGCCGCCAGCGGGGATGCTGCCAGGGGAAAATGTGGTCTTCAGGATGGGGCATCAAGCCCAGGACATTTCCCGCCTCATTACAAAGTCCGGCGATATCCAGCAGGGAGCCGTTTGGATTGGCGGGATAGCCGGCCGTCTCCCCCTCTGCGGCCGTGTAGGTGAGAGCGACCAGCCCGCGCTCCAGCAGGTCCCGCGCTGCCCGCGGAGAGCGCACGGCGATACGCCCTTCCCCATGCGCCACCGGGCAAAAGATGGGCGCGTCCAGCTCTTTGATAAAAATTGATCGTGTGTTCGCCTGTGGCGCCAGATGCACCCAGCGGCACTCAAAATGGGCGCGCTCATTGTCGGTTAAAGTCAAGGCGCGGTTGAGGTCTTCTACAAGAGAAGATCCGCTGGAGAATGGGGGACCCGGCAGCAGGCCCGACTTGACGAGCGCTTGAAAACCGTTGCAGATGCCAAGCACGGGACGGCCGTCATCGACGAAGCGCTGCACCATCTCACCAAATAAGAACTGCAAATCAGCAGCCCACAAGACCCCTGCCCCTAGATCATCCCCGTAAGAAAAGCCTCCAGGAATGAGCAGCACATGATAGGCCAGCAGGTCGCGATCCCCACTGAGCAGCTGGTTCACATGCACGATCTCCGCTTCACCGCCGGCGAGGCGGCAGGCCGTCGCCGCATCGCCATCGCGATTGGTGCCGTTGGCGTGCAGGATGAGAACCTTTGGCTTCCTGCCCGTAGGCGTGGCCCTCACGTATTCCCTGCGCGACGCTCTGCTGGGAGCCAGAATGGACGGCCGAGCGGCTGCAGCCGGCAAATGGCCGCGCCACGCCCGCTCAAGCGCGCTCAGCGGCAGATCGAGTCAGATCTGCTTGCCGGCCAAGTTGGCCGGCAATGCGCAGCGCCTGGCCGCCGGAGACGCCTACACAATCGTGGGGTGTGCCCGCCATTTGCTCACGGAACGCATCCGCCTTTTCCGGGGATACTTCCACGACGAAGCGGCTGAGCGATTCAGAAAAGAGAATGGCCTCATCGACGGCGTAGGCGTTGTAGAGATCACGGGGGACGTGCATAAGCTGAATTTCTGCGCCTATGCCGCCGGCCAGGCACATCTCCGCGATGGTGACCGCCAGCCCCCCTTCGCTGCAATCATGGCAGGAAAGCAGCAATCCGGCCTTGATTGCTTCGTGCAGTTTCTGGAAGCGCCGCGGCGCTTCCTGGACGGGCCGGGGCGCGATATGGTGCTGCGGCCGCACATAACCGCCGACCTGTTCATAATGGCTTGCGCCCAATTCGGCGCGCGTCTCACCGACGACGAAGAGGAAGCTGCCCGCCTTTTTGAGATCCATGGTCACGGCCGTTTCGACGTCGGGCACAATACCTACCGCGGAAATCAGCAGGGTGCCGGGGATGGCGTGCTTCTCGCCATCCGCGCCGGTGTACTCGTTGTATAGGCTGTCCTTGCCGGAAATAAAGGGGGTCTGGTAAGCGAGCGCGGCATCGTAGCAGCCCTGTGCACAGCGCACAAGTGAACCGAGACGATCGGGCAGCGTGGGGTTGCCCCAGCAAAAATTATCAAGAATGGCAATCGTTTGCGGGTCGGCGCCCACGGCGACGGCGTTGCGCAGCGCTTCGTCAACGGCCGCCCAGGCCATGCGATAGGGGTCCAGGAGTCCGTAGCGGGGGCGAATGCCGCTGCTCAGAGCGACCCCTTGTACCGTGTCCGCCTCCTGTGATTCCTGGGGGACAAGAACAGCGGCATCCCCAGGGCCCTGATCGGCGAAGCCGGTGAGCGGCTTAACGGCCGTGCCCCCCTGCACTTCATGATCATACCGTCTGATGATGTGCTCCTTGCTGCGAATATCGGGGTGCGCCAGAAGGGCCAGAAGAATATCTCCTGCTGCAAGTGGCGCCCCGGGCGGCTCTGCACTTAACTGCGGCTGCGGCGGCTGCCACTGCGCCCGCAGGCGGCGGCGCGGCACACCATCGTAGAGAAACGACATCGATAAATCGCCGACCAAGTCATCCCCATAAAAGATGTGCAGCCGGCCGCTCTCTTCAAACTCACCGAGGCACGTCGCTTCTACATCCTGGTCCGCGGCCACCTGCTGCAGCCGCGCCCATTTTTCCTGGGGGACGGCCAGCACCATCCGTTCCTGCGCTTCACTGAGCCAGATCTCCCAGGGGCGAAGTCCGGGATATTTGAGCGGCACCTGCCGCAGTTGGACGCGCGCGCCTATCTTCTCGCCCATTTCGCCGACAGCCGAAGAAAAACCACCCGCACCGCAGTCGGTGATGGCGTTGTAGAGGCCCTCGTCACGGGCGCGAAGCACCACCTCCTGGACCTGCTTCTCCTGGATGGGGTTGCCAATCTGTACGGCCGACCCAGCGATTTCGCTGGTGCCGGCATGCATTTCCATGGAAGAGAAGGTGGCGCCGCGCAGACCATCGCGGCCCGTACGCCCACCGACAGCGACGATTAAGTCACCCGGCCGCACCTCCGTTGGGTGTGCGCCGCGCGGCAGAATACCGAGGCAGCCGCAGTAGACGAGAGGATTGGCCGCATATCCCTCATGGAAGTGAATCGATCCGTTGACCGTAGGAATGCCCATCTTATTGCCGTAATCTTCAATGCCGGCTACCACCCCATCGGCAACGCGTCGTGGGTGCAGCACGCCCGCCGGCAGCTCATGCAGCGGCATATCCTCGGGACCAAAACAAAGCACATCGGTGTTGGCAATAGGCCGCGCGCTGACACCCAGCACGTCGCGCACAACACCGCCAATGCCCGTATTGGCGCCGCCGAACGGTTCCAACGCCGATGGGTGGTTATGTGTTTCTACTTTGAAAGCAAGGTCATACTGCTCATTGAAGGCGATGATGCCCGCGTTGTCGACAAAAGCGGAGTGGACCCAGGGGCGATCGATCGCTGCGGTAGCACGGCGAATATACGTGTCCAGAAGGCCGTCGATCTCTTGTTCCACAACTTCTTCATTCGTTTCACCAGGCAGGGGGCCCTCATAAGCAATGACGGCCTTAAAGCTCTTGTGAACGCAGTGTTCGCTCCAGGTTTGGGCCACTGTCTCCAGTTCAATGTCTGTGGGATCACGCCCTTCCTGCCGGTAGTAAACTTGAACAGCCAGCATCTCCTGTTCATCCAGCGAGAGGCGGCGCTGCCGGCTGATGCGCAGCAATTCTGCGGCGGCGGCATCACGGAGAGGGATGGTGTCCACGGCAGGATCCTCTGCTTCCGGCGGCGTAAAGGGAGGTGTGATCGGCCGGTTGATGGCGAAGCGCTGCACGACGCCGTTGGCCAAGAGGCCCTCGACAAGGACATGCGCCAGCCCATCCTCCATATCCCCGTACAGCAAGAAGCGTTCACCGGCAGCCGCTCGTTGCAGGCCGGCAATGCCCAATCTTCTGGCGGCACGCACAAGGTTGTCGGCCGGCGGATCGGTGACGCCCGGCAAGTAGGTGGTTTCGACCACGGTATAGGGGGAATGAACGCTTGTTTCATCCTTGGCAGCGGGAGACCAGCGTTCAACCTGCAGCGTTTCTGTCACCGGATCGAGCAGCAGCACCTGCCCCAGGCGCAGGGTGTCTTCCAGGGTGAGTGTCCCTTCGAGAAAAAAAAGTTGCTGCGTATGGATGGCCGTCAACTGCGCAACACCCAACAAGTGGGCCTGGTCGAGCAGCGCCCGGCCGTGGCCATCAAAGGCGACATCGCTGGGCGCGATCACGATGCGATACACGGACTCCGGCCCGCTCTCTCCTCCGTCAGAGCTCCCGTTGAAATCGTCAGCAGCCATCCTGCACATCTCCACTACTCGCCATAATGCCGCTAGAAAACAGAATACCCGCCTTGTAACAAGACGGGTATGGCAGAAGTTACGCTATTGAAATGGGGCGCCAGGGGAGCCGTTGTGTGGGGCTCCCGCAGCCGACTGGCGGTCGCAGCCACGCAAAGGTCTGCAATAAATCAAGCAGCGCAAGACGAAATTCCTCCTCTCACCAACCACGCGCCCAATACCACCATAATCTAATTGTATCGTACAACCAGCGCGGACGCATTGGACAAATGCTACAAATTAAGCGAGCGCCAATTGATCGACTAGGCCGAAACGACTAGAATAGGTCCTCATATTCCCACGACAATCTAGAAGCGATCCGGCTGATTTGGAGAGATCGCCCCAATCCAATGCCGGAGTGGAGAGAGAATTGGCCCACGTTTCTCACAAACTCTCGAACTCTCTTGAGGGTGCGCTCGCCGGCGGCGGCGACCCCGCGACATCCCCTCTTTACGTTTTTGGGCCATTCCTGAGACTTATCGTTGTTGCCGGTGTCGCTCAAGTCACCTTTGGCGCCAGCATCTGGCTGGTGATCCTGACCATCGCCGTTGTTTCAGGCATGTACCGGCTGGTTATGATCTGGGTGACAGACGGTTCCGGCGGCAGCGGCCTCAGCGAAGAGGAGTTTGGCAGCTGGGCCGTCAAGATCAATGCCAGCATCACCTTTATTGAATACACCTTGACCTTTCTAGTCAGTGTTGCCGCCCTGGTCACCTTTGTCGCCGATCGCTTTCCCAGCCTCAACAACACGCTGTTCGGTCTACAGTACCGCACCCTATTGGCCATTGGGCTCAGCGTGCTTACCGGCTGGCTGGTCAATCGCGGCCCCAAAGTCGCCGCCCGTGCTTTTGGGCCGGCAACAGCGGCCGTCCTGCTGCTGATGTGGGCCATGGTTTTCTCCACAATAATTCAACGCGGCCTGCAGCTTCCGCCGCTCAGAATGGAAGCGTTTCGTCCCGAATACCTGCGCCTCACCTTTGGCGGCTATGCGCGTATCCTGGCGGTGATGACGGGCATTGAGATTTTTGCCAATCTGGTTGCCGCTTATGATGGGAAGCCGCGTGACAAGAGCCGCAAAGCATTCGGCAGCCTGCTAATCATCATGGGCACGACTTCTATTACTATGCTCGTGGTCGGCCCGGCTATCCTGGCCCTCGCCAATCCACTGGACAGGGAAGTCTCCGTTTTTACGCAGACGATGGATCAACTCCTGCCCCAGCCGCTGCCCTGGCTGGGCACCGTGGTCGGTGTGGCCGTCCTGCTTTCAGCGGCGGCAGCCAGTGCGCAGGGGCTGCAGAATCTGGCCGTGGGACTGAAGCAGCGCAACTACGTGCCCGCTTTTATCGGACGGCGCAATAGGTTTGAGGTCGCCCCTGTCCCTGTCTGGATTGAAGTGGGCCTGGTGGCCCTATGTTTCCTCTTTCTGGGAACGCAGGAAGAGACTTATCTGGCGATCTATGCCGCAGGCGTCTTTATTTTACTGAGCATGACGGGCTGGGCAGCGACCAAGCGTCTCGTGCGCGGCTTGCGTACGCACGGGGTTGACGCGTCCTGGCCCGCCCTCTTGGGCACGATCCTGGCCGCCGTGTTGACGACCCTGGCCACGATCATCATTTTTGGTGAGCGCTTCCGCGAAGGCGCCTGGGTCTATCTTGTTCTGATTCCTATCCTCTACATCGGCTTCTCCTATTTCCGCCGCCAACTTGGCGAACCGACGCCGCTTGCCGATCGGGTCGGCCGTCTGACGGCCGAAAGGCGCTATCTTTCCGTATTGCCCGTATTGGAAGAGCAGACGGGCAGTATGCCGATCAAGATCGATAGAATCCTCGTCCCTCTTGACGGCTCAGATCTGGCCGAAGAGTCTCTCTCCGTCGTGCGTTCTTTGAGCAAAGTTTTCGACGCCGAGGCGACGCTCATTTGCGTCGGCCCGCCGTCTGCACGGCGCGCGATCCCTGGCCGCAAGGGCGCATCCGCCTTTGCCGATGAAGCAGAAAAAGAGCTCTATCTTAGCCAAAAAGCGGACCAGCTCGCCTCGGCGGGCACGGCCACGGAATTCTCTCTGCGCAGCGGGGAAGTAGCCCGCGAGATCTGCCTTCTCGCGCAGGACGAGATGGATATCATCGTCATGAGCACCAACGGCCGCTCAGGACTGCAGCGCATGTTTATCGGCAGCGTCGCCTTCCAGGTGGTGCAGAACGCGACCACGCCCCTGCTCTTGCTGCGGCCGACGGGTGATTGGCGCAGCCGGGGCACGAGTTTCAAACGACTGCTCGTCGCCCTCGATGGCTCCGCATTTTCAGAAAGGATTCTGCCTTATGTCAGCGCCCTAGCCCGCCAGTTTGACAGCGAGGTGATTCTGCTTTCCGTCCCCGCCGGTTCGACGTCGGAGAGCTACCGCACGCACATCGAAAACTACTTAGAAGATCTCGCCCAGGAACTGGCAGGCGAAGGACTGCATGTGCGCACCCTTGTCACAGGAAGCGCGGCGGTGCAAACGATTGTGGCTACGGCCGAATCGGAAATGGCGGACCTAATCATGCTGGCCACCCACGGGCGCAGCGGTATGGATCGCCTGATGCTGGGCAGCGTCGCCGAACGTGTCGTACGCAACATGCCCTGTCCAGTCTTCCTCCTGCCCATTCGCGATCAGGTCCAGGATGACCGGGAGACAACGGCCGAACTTACCGAAGAGCCCGCCCCATAGACGTTCATTTCCCGATTTCCCACTTGGGGCGCAATTGAGGACGCCTTCAGGCCAGTTCAGCCGCCGGGCAAATATCGTTTAAGGGGCAGTGCACACAATCCGGCTTGCGGGCGTAGCAGCAGCGACGGCCGTGGAAGATCAGCAGATGCGCAATCTCGATCCAGCTCTCCTGCGGAATGATGGCCATCAGGTCCTTCTCAACGCGCGCGGGATCCGTTTGCTCCGTCAGACCAAGTCGTTTTGCGAGCCGCTTCACGTGTGTATCCACTGTAATTCCGGCCGCCTTGTTGTAGATTTCTCCCAGCACGACGTTCGCCGTCTTGCGCGCGACGCCCTGCAGGGTCAGCAAGCCGGCCATCGTGTCCGGGACCTCCCCACCGAATTGGTGCAGGATCGCCTGGCTTGATTCCTGGATGTACTTCGCTTTCTGGCGATAGAAACCGGTGGAATGGATCGCCTCTTCCAACTGCCAGCGCTCGGCGGCGGCAAAGTCAGCAACTGTCAGGTATGTGGCAAACAGGCGCGGCGTAACCTTGTTCACTCGTTCATCGGTACATTGAGCGGAGAGAATCGTGGCCACGAGCAGCTGATGCGCCGTCTCATAGTTCAGTTCGCAGTGTGCGTCAGGGTAGGCTTCCCTCAGCCGGGAAAGGATCGTGTTGATGTTTTCGGATGACTTCCTGTCCATGATTTCAATGCAGGGCAGTTTTCTTTTCTAACCTCTTTTCTTGGCTTACACTGGCCTGCTCGCGCGGTTTGAGAGAAAATGTAGCGGTATTCCCACTATTGAGCAAGGTCGATCTAACCGATTCGGACCAACAACTATCCTTTTGGTTCACGCCTGCCAGCCGGCAGATTGTCTGTTCTAGCCGGCCAATTGAGAAGGTCTTCTTTGCTCCTCCTTTTCAACCATGAATTAATCAGTTTGGCTCGAAAAGCGTCAAACAAGGTCTGAATCACAGCAGAGGATAACGCCTATGTTCCTAGATTTCGGTCGTGATATTTGCGGTCAGTTACAGATTTCCGGCAAACGAGAGTGGCTTGCTACCAATGGGATCGGTGGATATGCGTCGGGCACGATAGCCAACATGCTCACTCGTCGCTATCATGGACTGCTGATGGCTGCGCTGCGTCCGCCGTTGGGGCGCACGCTGCTCTTAGCCAAACTCGACGAAACGGCCGAATATGACGGCATTCAGGCGGAAAGCGGCCACTATTACCCGCTTTTTGTCAATCAATGGAGCAACGGCGCCCCCTTCGCCGATCCGGCCGGCCAGCATCATATTAACCGCTTCCACCTGGAAGGGACCACGCCCGTCTGGACCTTCGCCTTTGCTAACGCGCTGCTGGAAAAACGCATTTGGATGCAGCCGGGGGCCAATACGACCTATATTCATTACCGCCTGGCGCGGGCAACCGGACCCGTCCTCCTGCAAGCGAAAGCATTCGCGGATTATCGAGACTACCATTCAACGACGATCATCAATGATTGGCAGCCGGAAATCTTGCCTATTGAACGCGGCCTGCGCCTGGAGATGTTTCCTACCGCGCAGCCGTTCTACCTGTTCAGCGATAAGGCGCTGCTCAGCCCGCAGTTCGAATGGTACGAAGATTTTCTCTTGAATGAAGAGGAGTACCGCGGCCAAAATGATGTGGAGGAGGATCATGTTTTCGCTGCGCAGCTGCGCGTCATCTTGCAGCCGGGCGAAACAGTGACCGTCGCTGCCTCTACGGAAAGCCAGGTCAATCTCAACGGCGGCGACGCCTTCGCCGAACGCCTCGCCTACGAAAACGAGAGACTAGCTTGGGGACGAACGGTATTCGCCGCGCCGCCGACCGAAGGGATTCAGCAGCTGCTGCTGGCCGCCGATCAGTTTATCGTCAAGCGGGCCACGGCGGCCGATGCGGACGGCCGTTCGATCATCGCTGGATACCCCTGGTTTGGTGATTGGGGACGAGATACGATGATCGCCCTGCCCGGTCTAACCTTGACCACAGGGCGACCGCAAATCGCAGCCGGCATCTTGCGTACCTATGCCCACTATATCGACCAAGGGATGGTGCCCAACCGCTTCCCGGATGCGGGTGAAGCAGCAGAATACAACACAATTGACGCCGCTCTCTGGTACATCGAAGCCGTGCGCCACTATATTAAAGCCAGCGGTGATCTCTCCTTCCTGGGCGAGCTGTTCCCACTCCTGGTAGACATCATTGATTGGCACAAGAAGGGCACGCGCTACAACATTCAAATGGACGAAGGAGACGCGCTCTTGTCCGGCGGAGAAGACGGGGTGCAGCTGACCTGGATGGATGCCAAGGTGGACGAATGGGTGGTGACCCCGCGCACCGGGAAAGCAGTGGAGATCAATGCCCTCTGGTACAACGCTCTTATGAACATGGCGGATTTCGCCCGCGCGTTAGGGGAAGAGGCACGGCCGTTTGCCGATCTGGCGGCCAGGGTACGGCAAGGGTTTCAGCGTTTTTGGAACGAACCTTGTGGCTACTGCTTCGATGTCCTGGATACGCCCGCCGGGGAAAATGATGCAAGCCTGCGGCCCAATCAGATTTTGGCCGTGAGCCTGCCCCACAGCCCGCTCAGTTCTGATCAGCAGCGATCAATCGTCGACACCTGCGCCAGGCATCTGCTGACGGCCCATGGGCTGCGCACTCTATCGCCGGAAGAGGATGGTTATATCGGCCATTATGGCGGTGACCAAAGCAAACGGGATGGCGCCTATCACCAAGGGACGGCCTGGGCCTGGCTTATCGGCCCTTTTGTGGAAGCCCACCTGCGGGTCTATAATAACCGCAGCCTAGCCCGTTCTTATTTGACATCCCTGATCCAACATATAGAGGCGCATGGTGTGGGCAGCATCAGTGAGATTTTTGACGGCGATCCGCCCTTCACTCCTCGCGGCTGCCCCGCTCAGGCTTGGAGTGTTGCCGAGGTACTGCGCGCCTGGCAGCTGACCGAAGAAACATAGGAAGGGCCGGACAGCCTTTTGCGGCGATACCGGATCTTTTGACGAGACTAGGGTAAGGAGCTTCCTACTCAACACGTCTCTTAAACAGAACTGAATTTGAACGCTCAGGAGTGTAAAGCATGACGAAGATACATGAGCTGTATATGCTCGGCCAGTCAATCTGGTATGACAATATTGAACGCGACCTGCTGGACAGCGGTGAATTACAGGCCCTGATCGATGAGGGCATCAGCGGCGTTACATCGAATCCCTCCATTTTCCAAAAAGCGATCACCGGCAGCAATGCTTATACGGAGTCACTGCGCGCTCTGGCGGAAGAAGGCAAGAATGCACTGCAGATTTACGAAGCGCTGGCCATTGAAGATATCCAACGAGCCGCGGACCTGCTCTACCCGGTGTACGAAGAAACAGAGGGCAAGGATGGTTATATCAGCCTGGAGGTCAACCCGACTTTGGCCCATGACACGGAGGGCACCATTGCCGAAGCGCGCCGTTTATTTGCCTCTCTGGGACGGCCGAACGCCATGATCAAGGTGCCAGCCACGCAGGCGGGCATACCGGCGATCGCCACGTTGATCGGCGAAGGGATCAACATCAACGTCACGCTGCTCTTCGCCAACGATAACTATGAACAGGTAGCCGGCGCGTATATCGACGGCTTGGAAGCGTTCGCCAGCCAGGGCGGAGACCTGAACCGCGTGGCCTCTGTCGCCTCCTTCTTCGTCAGCCGTGTGGACGCTGTCGTCGACAGCGCATTGGCAGCGATTGGCAATGAAGCGCTGCAAGGCGAGATAGCCATTGCCAATGCCAAGGTCGCCTACACAGTCTACGAAGATCTTTTTGGGAACGATCGCTGGAAGGCGCTGGCCGACCAGGGTGCGCAGCCGCAGCGGCTGCTCTGGGCCAGCACCAGCACCAAGAACCCGGAATACCGGGACACGATGTATGTCGACGGGCTAATCGGTCCGGACACGGTCAACACGGCGCCGCCGGCCACGGTAGATGCGTTTCAAGATCACGGCGCCGTGGAAATCACCTTAACCGTCGATGTGGACAAGGCGCGCGCCCAACTGGCGGAATTGGACGCGCTGGGCATCAACCTGGACGCCATCACCGAAAAATTGCAGAAGGACGGCGTCGACGCCTTCTCGGCCGCCTTTGCCTCGCTTATGGAAGGCGTAGAAGCGCAGCGACGCGCGCAGCTGGCGACCGCCCTTTCCGCAGAGGCCACGTTCGGACCCTATGCGGCACAGGTTGCCGCCGGCCTGGAAGCGCTGGCTGAAAAGGATATCATCGAGCGTATCTGGGCGGAGGATCACACCGTCTGGAAACCACAGGCGGACGAGATCAGCAACCGCCTCGGCTGGCTAACCATCGCCGAAGAAATGTTGGGCCATGTGCAGCGCCTGCATGATTTCACCGAAGACCTGATCGCTGAAGGGTACACCGATGCTGTGCTCCTGGGCATGGGCGGTTCCAGCCTCGCTCCGGAACTATTTAGCAAGGTTTTCGGGACGGCCGATGGGTATCTCAATTTGACGGTGGTCGACAGCACCGATCCCGGGGCCATCCTTGAAGCGCGCGCAGGGCTCGACTTGCGTAAAACCCTGTTCATCGTCGCTACTAAGTCGGGTGGAACGGCGGAAACGTTGAGCTTCTTCAAGTATTTCTATAACCAGGTCGCCGCCATGCCAGACATCCAGCATGCGGGCAGCCATTTCGTGGCCATCACTGATCCGGGCAGCAAGCTGGTCGAACTGGCCAACGCCTATGAGTTCCGCGATATCTTTCTGAATAACCCGAACATTGGCGGGCGCTATTCGGCGCTCTCCTATTTCGGACTGCTGCCGGCAGCCCTGATCGGCGTCGATATCGCCCGCCTGCTGGACCAGGCGCTTATCGCCGCCGCGAACGCCGGCGGAGTGGGCAGCGCGCCGGATGAGGCGAATGTGGCCGCTCTTTTGGGTGTGATGATGGGCGAGCTGGCTAGCGCCGGTGTCGACAAAGTGACCTTTGTTCTCTCCCCAGCCCTGGCCAGTTTCGGCGATTGGGTCGAACAGCTTATCGCGGAGAGCACCGGGAAAGAGGGCCAGGGAATCCTGCCCGTCGTTGGCGAATCCCCAACTTCGCCCGATCAGTATGGCCAGGACAGGTGGTTTGTGACTATCAAGGAAGCTGGCGATGATCGCTATGACGGCGAAGTCGACGCGCTTCAGGCGGCGGAACGGCCGCTAATCCGCTTCACGCTGTCTGACCCCTATGCATTGGGCGGGCAGTTCTTCCTCTGGGAAATGGCCACGGCCATTGCCGGTGCGCACCTGGGTATTCAACCTTTTGACCAACCGAACGTCGAAGAGGCGAAGGTGCAGGCGCGGCAGATGATCGCCGCCTACCAGGAAAGCGGGTCGCTGCCCGAGGCGGATGCGCAAGCGCCCTCGGCAGAAAAACTGAGCACCTTCCTGGCGGGGGCCAATGCGGGCGATTATGTGAGCATTCAAGCGTACATCAAATCCGCACCGGCCGTCGACGATGCTCTCGCCGAACTGGCCGCGCAGATTCGCACACAAACGGGGCTGCCGGTGACGATCGGCTACGGCCCGCGCTTCCTGCACTCCACCGGCCAGCTGCATAAGGGAGATGCCGGCAACGGCCTGTTCATCCAGCTGACGGCCGACATGCCGCAAGATGTGCCCATTCCCGGCGAGGCAGGCCAGGCAGAATCAACGATGAGTTTCGGCGTGCTGAAAACGGCGCAGGCGCTGGGCGACGCGGCGGCGTTGCAAGAAGCGGGCCGGCGGTTTATTCATTTTGATCTGGGGCGAGATATCGACGGCGGAATTAGGATGCTGGCGGGCTAGCAGCGGGCGCTTCTGTTGGCGATCAAGCTTGCGGCGAAGAGGAGTCTTTGCGTTAATCATGGAAAAATCTATTGAAGAATTGAAGCGCGAGGCCGCAGAGGCGGCCGTCGAGAACATTGAATCAGGCATGGTGGTCGGCCTGGGAAGCGGCAGCACAGCCAATTACGCAATCTTGGCCATCGGCCTGCTGCTGGCCGAGGGACGCCTGACGGACATTGTGGCCATCCCCTCATCGGAAAAGACGGCTCAGCTGGCCCGCCAGCAGCATATCCCGCTGAGTACGCTGGACGAGCATCCGGCCATCGACATCACCATCGACGGCGCGGATGAGATAGACCCGCAGTTAAATCTGATCAAGGGTCTGGGCGCCTCACTCCTACGCGAAAAGATCGTCACCTCGTCCACAAAGCGCTTCATTGTCATAGGCGACCATCGCAAACTAGTCGAGCGGCTGGGAACAAGAGCGCCTGTTCCCGTCGAAGTAATCCAGTTTGCCCACCGCCCTGTTTATGATTACCTGGCCGCGCTGGGCAGTCGTCCCGTCCTGCGCAAGCAAGATGGGCAAACGAAAATCACCGACGAAGGCAATATTATTCTCGATTGTTTCTTCACAGAAATCGCCGACCCCGGCCAGCTTGCACAGCAAATCCGTGAACGGCCGGGCGTCGTCGAACATGGCTTCTTCCTCGATATGGCCAGTGATGCCTATGTCGCCACGCCCTATGGGGTGCAGCACTTGACGCGGAGTTAGCCGGCAGACGCGCCCCGTTTGGCACGGGACTGCAGTTCCGGGCTGCCTGCATTAAGTTCCCTCGAATTAGGCCAAGCGCGTGTTCTCCCGTGCTGCGAAACCGTTTGCCAGCCACCCGCTCTTAGGGCAGCAGATCGTTTTCGCGGTACCAGGCCACGGAACGGGCGACGCCCTCTTCGATATCGACCTGCGGCTGGTAACCCAACTCCGCGTGCGCCTTCTCGAAGGTGGACCGGCGGTTTTCGCTGAAGAAGGCGACGCCGGTGCGGCTCAGAGGAACGGGCAGGCCAAGGCGCGTGGCCACGCTTTCCGCCCCGGCGGCGCCCAACCAAACCAGGGATTTGGGCAGAGCGAAGCGCGGCGGCGGCACAGCCAACTGCGCGGCAATCGTTTCCGCCAATGTGCGAAACGTGATCGGCCGTGGACCCGTTATGTGATAAACCTCGCCCACTTGGCCATGTTTCAGACAGCGCAGTAAACCGTCAATCGTGTCGTCGATATAAGTTGGATGGCACGTATTGTGGCCGTCGCCGATATAGAAGAATTGGCGGCGTTGTATGGTGCGGAAGAGACCCAATACATGCAGGTCACCGGGTCCGTAGATGAACTCGGGGCGCACGATTATCACGGGCAAGCCGTCCGCGACATAACTCTTGGCGATTATCTCCGCCGCCGCTTTGCTCTGTTCGTAGGGATTGGAAGGGGCCAGAGGCGCGTGCTCGTCCGGCGCCGGGTCGCTCGCCGCGCCCTCAAACGGGCCAAGAACACCGGCGCTGCTGATATAGAGAATGCGCGGACTTGCTCCGCTCTCGGCAATCTCCGCCAGGACATTGTTTGTCCCCTCTGTATTAACACGCCTGTATATTGAATTAGGGACGCCGGCCTCGCCCAACATGCCCGCGGCATGCACGACCCAATCGGCGTCATCAAAAAGGTGGCGCAGGCTTTGCGGCTTGGTGATGTCGCCAACGTGCCAGGAAATATCGAGATGACGGACGCGATCGAGGTTGGAGGTCGGCAATGTCAGGGCATGCAGATCAACGGCCTCCCCGGCCAGAGCCTGGGCCAGGGCGCCGCCCACAAATCCCGTGGCGCCGGTAATAACGACTTTCTTTCTTCCGTCTTGCATGGCGCCCAATAGTATCGCCGCTTTGGCCGCATAAGCAAAGTAGCGCGTATCTTTTTCAGCGGCAGTTGTTGGATCCAGCGGGCAAGACGGCGCTTTTCGCTATAATTGCCGCCATGCGTCGCTTCTTGCCGGATTCAGCGGGGACCTGGTGGTTCGTTTTCTTCATTCTGCTCTACTTTGGGGCGGCGTCCTGGCTGGTGGTGCATCTACCTGCACACGCCACACCAAACGAGCTGCTCAATTTCGAATACATCCAGGTCATGCGCCAGATTAGGGGACTGCCAAACCGTGGCCTGGTGGACAGTGAGATCCGCTACACGGAATGGCACCAGCCGCCGCTCTATTTCGCTTTTGCCACGCTCACCGGCCTGGGCATACCTGTGCCCGAATCGACGGTGAATCCGCCGCCGCCCATCGCTTGGCCGGCGAATCCTGCTTACCTGAGCACGCACCGCGGGAATCTCAACCCAGTCGTTCATATCACGCCGCAAAACGCCCCGCTGCTGTACACCAGCCGGCTTGCAGCCGCATTTCTAGGTATCCTCGGCCTGGCTGCCCTCTACCGCGCCGGACGGGCTGTCTATTGCGCTTCCGTCGCCCTCTTGATGGTCAGCCTCCTCGCTTTCCAGCCCAATTATCTACATCTCAGCGCATCGGTGAACAATGACATGCCGCTGACGGCCGTCGCGGCGATGGTCCTAGCCTACACAATCCTGATCATCCACAATGAGCGGGCGCCGCGCTGGTTCTTCGGCCTGGGCCTTCTGGCTGCGGCGGCGATACTGACCAAGGCCAACGGCGTCTTTGTCCTGGCCTACCTGGGAGCCGCCTGGCTGGCCGTCCAACTGCGCTACCATGAGTGGCCGCGAACAATCAAAAGCGCCCTCTATTCCCTGGCCGGACTGATCCCACTGTGGGCAGCGTGGCTGCTGCTGAACACGATGCGCATGAAGGATACGCTGGGCGTCGCGGGAAGTCTGCCAGTCGACCGTGTGCTGGCCTTGCGCCCGGCCGACTTTGCCCTACTGCTGCCCTGGATGGACAACATCTGGCGCTCTTTCTGGTTAGATTGGAGCGCCGGCGATGTGGGCTTTGGCCCTGACTGGTACTATGTGCTCTGGGCGATATTGCTGGGCATCGCCCTGCTCGGCTGGCTGCGCCGACCTCCGCAGCGCGGGACGTGGCCCATCCTACTGACTGTCCTGTTGGGGATGGCGGCCATCAGCTATCTCTATTTCGCCGTTAAAGCATTGACGATCAAAGAGGCAGGCTTCATGGTCACCGAAGGGCGCTGGTGGCTGCCGGTCATGCCCGCCCTGGCCTGGTTGGCGGCAGCCGGCTTCGCGCGTTGGTGGCCGCCGCCGCGCCGCGAGCAGGCACTGCTGCTGGCCGCGTTTGTGCCGCTCGTCTCTGCCTACATGCTTTTGTGGTTCTTCTATCCGACGCTGTACCCGCAGGCCGAGAAGCTCCCCTCCCGGGCCGAAGTGGATGCGCCAACGGCCGTGATCTATGCGGAACGATTGGCCCTCATCGAGGCGGCAATCGATCCCTTGACGGCCAACAAGGAAAGCGAACTCATCCTGACCTGGCAGGCAGTTGAGGATCTCGATGAGGATCTTGTCGTTGCCGTTCAGCTCCTGAACACCGGCAGCGAAGCGTGGCAGAAGCTCGATGAGCAGCACAGTTTCCCCGGTTTGGGGCTGAATCCCACGGGCGGGTGGCGGGCGGGCGACGTTTACCGCGACAGATGGGCGCTGCGGCCGCGGGACGGCGCCAATGGTCCCCTCCTGGCGCAGCTGCTGATACATGTCCAGCAAGAGGGAGACAACTTAGACGCCGCAGTTGACGGACGGCCGCTTGACCCGCCCATCCTTCTCTCCGTGCCCCTGCGTCCAGAAGAGCCTCTACAGGCCGGCAGTCCGCTGCCCCAGCCGGTCAACTTCGGCGGGATCATTGAACTGCAGGGCGTGCAAACGGAGCGGGACGGCGAGAAGCTCTCAGTCACGCTCTGGTGGAACACGCTAAAAGCGCCAGAAAAAGATTACGCCATTTTCCTGCACCTTGTAGACGATCAGGGAAATCTACTCGCGCAAGATGACGGCATGCCCGCCGGCGGGACCAGCCCAACACACATCTGGCAAGAAGGGGATGTGGTCCGCGATAGGCACCACCTCCAGGAAAGCACAGAAGGACAAAGCGTGCACGTCGGCGTCTATGATCCGGCCGGCGGCCAACGCCTACCCGCCTCGATCAGCGGGCAGCCAATGGCAGATGGCGCGTTCAAATTCCCTCTCCTACCGTGAGATTGCTTCCGCACCCTACCTGGACCGCTTAGACATAAAACTTAGAATGTACTTGCCTTTGGCAGCGGGATGCGTATACTGTGCGATCGATGATTGCTAGCTTTTTCACAAGCGCCTGGGCCCGGCAATGAGGTATCTCATCGGCGCTTTACGATTGGTGGGTATTGTCTTCGGTCTGGAGATATTGGTTCTCCTTCTATTGGCCGGAGGTCCAGGGCTGCTGGCCAAGGTGCAGGCCGATGATCCGGCGGCAACTTCCGTGGCCTGGATACCCGTTGTGCAGTTCGATCAGACACCCACACCCATCCCCACCCCGGACCTGCCCCCCTCCCCCTATGAAGCTTACCTGGCAATCACGCCGCAGGGTGGGATCAACGCCAGCACCTTCAACAGTGATTCCTTTATCCTGCGCAACAAGGCGACAAACGGGGAAAGTATCGTCTTCGTGCGCCTTGATCTGAGCACGGCCGTCTTCCCGAACATGGTCTTTGATCCGTTTGGCAAAGGGGGTGACACCCTGGCCAAAGACCTCAAGGTTGATCACAAAGGTGGGGCCGGTCTTAGCGGACACAGCTATGCGGGCGACCATGGCGGCGGATACGACATCTTGGAACTTACTTTCAATAGTTTCGATCCCGGTGACGAATTCCGCTTTTCCGTCGATGTGGATCCCAACAGCATACGCGGCGTTGGCGCGCCGGGCCCGCATGAATCAGGCAGCGTCTCCGGTCTGGAGCTAATGGGCAGCACGGTGACAGTGCGCTATGAAGGGGGCCGAGAACTGAGCAACCAAACATCGCCCATCCCCGGAAGCGATAGTGGGTCAGAGGTCACGCTGCGCGCGGGGCTGCCGGCGGCGCCAACTCTTTCCGTTTTGGGAATCGAGAGCACGCCGGTGACGGTTAGCGCCGCCGCCCAAAAAGTAATTGTATCCGGGGCCGCCCTACAGCCGGCCTCGCTGCTGGTGCTGGAAGGCGGGATGTTCCTCGATGGCGTTCCCGGAGGCGGTTTCAATGTAGAACCTTATGACGCCAACAGTCTTGTTGCTATTCAGGCACATGAGGTGCAAACGCGACATAATGGGCAGGTGGTCGTGGATGTGACCTTGATGCGCTCCCTGACAGAAGGGGGAATCAACCACCTCGCCGCTGTATTTGATAACCATTTTGGTGCCAGGGGGTCGGTATCTGTACCGCTAAGGCTTGAATTGGCGCCCTAAGTTAGCGCTGGGGAGGAGAGCTAAGAAATGAAGTCACGATCGCTTTGGATTGTCATTGGATTCGCACTACTGCTCAATACAGGCCTCTTGCTAACCAATAAAGATGCGGCCGCCGATCCCCGCGATGAGCAGCATACTACCCACCTTCCCTTTGTAAGCACGGCGGCAAAACCTCCGGCGATCAAATTGATCCCCTTCGCCTCTGACTTCGAGGGCGGCACAATCACGGCCATCGTCCATGCCGGCGACGCGCGCCTGTTTGTCGCTGAACGTGAAGGACGCATCTTTGTCGTTCAACCCGATGGGTCCGTCCTGGAAGAACCTTTCCTGGATTTGCGGAGGGATGTCTCCATTGCCAATTGGGAAGAAGGCTTGTTGGGCCTCACTTTTCATCCCAACTTTCCGGCCAACCCGCATTTCTTTGTCGTTCATACCAACAAGAAGCACTCTGTCGTATTAACCCGTTTCGCGGTCAGCGATTCCGATGCCAATCGCGCGGACGAGGATAGTCATGAACTTCTCTTGAGCATTCCTAAACCAGCGTCAACACGGGAAGACGCTTATCGCGTGCACAACGCCGGCGATCTTCATTTTGGGCCTGACGGTTACTTATATATGGCTGTCGGTGACGGCGGTCCTGATCCCTGGTTCCGCGGCGGCGATCCGCATAACAGTGGTCAAGGGCTCAACGAGCTGCTGGGCAATATCCTGCGCATTGATGTCAATGAAGGCGGTGGGGGGCAGGCGCCTGACTGTGGATCAAAGCAGTATACCATCCCGGATGACAACCCCTTCGCGGACGGCAAAGGGGGCAGTTGTGATGAAGTGTGGTCGATCGGGCTGCGCAACCCGTACCGTTTTAGCTTTGATCGCCAGACCGGTGAGATGTTTATCGGTGAGGTTGGTGAAAACGCACGCGAGGAAATCAATTACCAGGCGGCGGGCAGTACGGGAGGCGCGAACTACGGCTGGCACTGTTTTGAGGGCACAATTGACTACAGCACGATAGATCCGCTGATAACGGCGAATTGCTCACCGGAAACGGAATACACCATGCCGCTCTATGAGTATGGGCAAACGGAAAATGATTGTTCCGTCATTGGCGGCTACGTGTACCGGGGAAAAGCGTATCCATCCCTGTTCGGCCGCTACGTATTTGGCGACTTCTGCACCGGCCGCCTCTGGCTGCTGAACCGCGATGCACAAGACAACTGGACGCGCAGTTTCGCGAACGCCACGGGAATCTTCATCAGCACCTTTGGTGAAGATGTGCATGGTGAGCTCTATGTTGGAGAAGCGGGCAACAAGATCCACAAAATAGCGGCCGTTCCTTAGCGAGAACGAGCACGGCCGCTCCTAGGGCATTTGTGAGACAGGATATTTGTCCAGCAGCAGGCGATCAGAAAGATCTCCCTGAAGCGGCAGGCGCCGGAAATTAACCGTTTGATAGGCGCCAATCTGCAGGCCGACTTCTCGCGCCTGGAGATCTAGCGGCAGCGTGACAGAATGCAGCTGCACCAATTCATCGCCCGGCTGCAGCCCTGTGCTCAGGACGTCAAGCGCATCATGCTGGGCAACAATCTCTCCCTGATCGTCGAGGACATGGAGGAAAAGCTTGAGTTCCTGCGACGGCGACTGCCTGACCTCCCAGAAACTCAACAGCTCAACCTGCTGCCCAGGCTGCAGCGGGCCCGACCACAGAGGTTGGTATCCCTTCAATTGCAGCACGTCGCCGAGGACGGCGGGTTCCTGCAGAGGCCGGCTTTCCTCATCCCATAAGGAACTGCCTAGGACAGGCTCCGGCGACCAGCGGAACCGTGTCTTGAGGGCTGAGCTATCGCCCGCAGCCAGCAGGCTGTCTGTTGGCGACTCCGCCCACTGAAAAAGGCTGTACTGCAGCCCACCGGCACCAACACCACGCAGCGATGGGCCGGACTGCGGGTATAGGGCGCGCAGGGCCTCATTTTGCGGCAGGTGTCCATCGCCGACGGCTGCCCAGGCCGCGCCCGCCAGGCCTTGCCGGCTCCCTCCCGGCCAAAGCAGGCTGCTGCGCCCATCGTACCAGCGCGGAAGGACATCATTACTCTGAAAGGCGTCGTCAAAATCCTCTTCCGCGATCGTGCTGATGCCGATGCCGGAGAGAGCCAAGCCGACCTCGTCGCCATCCGCCGGAACGTCATAGACAAAAAGAGAATAGCCGATCTTATCCAGCGGACGGCGCTGCTTGAACCAGTCAAAGCGAGCCTTGTCGCCCTTCAAATAAAGACCCTGCAGCTGGGTTACACTGAATGCATAGAAACCTGGCGCAGGGCGTGCCGGGTAGAACCAATCGTAGAGTGGATCTTCCTTGGCTGCCGGCCATCCAAGCACCGTTCGGCCGTTAATGCCATAGGCTTCCAGCGGGGCGGTGCCCAGCCAGTTGGCATTGACGTAATCATACCCTTCCTCGTCCATGTAACGGGCCAGTCCGTGCAGATCTTGTCCCCAATCAATATTGGAATCGACCACGATCCGCCACGCATTGTCCGGTCCACCGGCCAGGCGGTTGAAGTAGGCCAGGTAGTGCGGGTGCGCGGCGAGGCTCACCCCCAAAGTCAAGAGGACGGCCGCGGCCGCACTCACCTGCCCCAGGCGGCTTCTTAGATATCCCGGCTGGGCCAACTGGCCCAAGAAGACAGCCATCGGAGCGAGCATCGGCAGCAAGTAACGATAGCCAATATTGACGCGGCTGAGCATGCTGGCGGCGAAAATACCCGCGCCGAGCAGCAAAGGCCACAAAGTTTGCCACTGCCAGCTGCGGCGCCACAGAAACAAACCTACGCTGAGCAGAAACAAGAACAGGGTCGAGAGCGGCGTTTTGATCGCCAAGATTAAGGGGAAATAGTACCACCAACCCTTGGCAAATTCTCCCAGCAAGAATCCCAGGCGGCCTTGCAGTTGGTGCTCGCGCTGCCAGGTGAAATCCAGGCTCAACGTCTGCCAGTTGAAACGGTAAACCAGCAGGAACACAAAGGCGGCGACGAGCAGCCACCCGGCGATCTCCAGCGCAGAGCGGACCCAATCCGCCGCGCGCGCGTGTGTGCTGAGCAGCCGGTAAACGGCGATAGCGACTATGGCGGGGACAAGGATCAACCCGGAAAACTTGGCCGCCAGCGCCAGCCCAATCGCGATACCTACAGCCAGATAGAGCCGGCGCGAAGGTGCGGAATCCGCTCGCCAGTAGCGCCACACCAGATACGCGGTAAGGGTGAAGAAGAAGGCTGTTCCCAGATCAGTCGTGGCCAGATGAGCATGCGCCAGGATATTGGGATCAAAAGTGAAGATCAGCAGGGCGAGCAGTCCGGACGCTTTCGCTGAGAATAACTGGCCGCTCCAGCGATACACGAGGGCGCCGAGCAAAGTCGCTAACCAGATTGTCCCCAGCCGCGCCACGGCCAACATCTGCAAACCGTACTCGTTGGTTTCCCACATGAATGACTTGCTCAGCCGCAGCCAATTGCTGATTGGCTCGATACCATCCGGAAAGAGAGGATCGAACGTTAGAGCCAACGGCAGCCCCAGCAAGGAATGAATCAATGGCGGGTTCTGCACAACGCTGTAGAGCGTGCCATTCAACCAATAAAGCGCGGCCTGAAAGACATGAAGAATCTCGTCATAGGTGGCTGATTTGATTTGTGCGGTAGCCAGTAATCTGCCGAAGAAGAAGAGCAGTAAACCTAGGGCTATCCAACGGCCGTATCTGGATAAGAATCGCTGGTTGACTATCATAGTGATCTATTGATTTGCCCCACCCGACATCGGCGGAATTCTACATCCCCAACCAAGAAGCGCAAGGGCAGAACAGCCCGGGCGGGCGGGCGAGCCGGCTTGTTCGACGCCGATCATGGTCTGCGATCATCTTTGCACCCGGGCGCAGGCTCGGATAATGTACTGGTTATGATGCAAAAAGCCAGTGATGTGCCGCGCGAGCGCTGGTTCTATCGGGGGCCCGGATTCCTGGCCCTGTTGATATTTGCGCTGAGCGCGGCGCTCTTGCTGCACAAGTCTCTGCTGCCGCAGTTCACCCTGGTGCCCCTGGAAATCATTCAGGACATCAGACCGTGGGATCATCTCGCGCTTGGTCCACGTCACAACCGCCTGATCATCGATCCCTTCTTCATCTTCTATCCCAACCGTGCGCTGCAAACGGCCGTCGTGCAAAGCGGACAGCTGCCTCTGTGGAACCCCTATCTATTTACAGGAACACCTGTCATCGCCGACCCCAATTTCCAGCCGTTCTATTTACCCAATCTCCTGGCCGCGATCGTGCTTCCCGCGCACTTTGCTATGCCGTGGCTGGCCTGGGCCCACCTGACTCTGACGGGCATGTTCCTCTATCTCTTCTTGCGCCGCTGGCGGCTGCACTGGCTGGCAGCCACATTGGGCGGCGGGATTTGGCTGCTCAACGGCTACCTGATGGTCTGGCTGGAAAATCCGCATCGCCTAAGTACGGCCGCCTGGCTGCCGGGCATATTCTGGGCCTACGAGACGGCTCTGCAAGAAAAGAAACCGGCCTGGGCGGTTCTGGCCGGTCTATTCCTGGCGCTGGCGATTCTTGGCGGTCAGGTGCAGTTCGTCTTCATTTTTGGTTTGCTTCTAACTCTGTATGGTCTGAGCAGGAGCTTCTTCCGCTTCAAAGACAAGGCGCTGGACACGTTGCAGGACGCGGCGCGCCCGCTCTTGTATCTCCTGCTGACGGCCGTGATCGGTCTTTCGATCGGCTCGCTGGTCATTCTGCCGGCTGCAGAATTTTCTTCCTTCAGCCAGCGCACGGTGGCCGACGCGGCGGCCATCCTGGAATCACGCTGGCCCGTGAACCAGCTGATCACCTTGATCGCGCCTGATTTCTACGGCAACCCGGCCACGGAAGTGCGCTATTGGGGGGAAATCAACTATGCCGAAGTCACGGCGTATTTCGGCGTGGTCGCCCTACTGCTGGCCATTTCGGCCTCTTTTGTCGCCCGAAACAAACGTTTTTTGTACACCTCCCTTTTTTTAGCCGCCGTGGTCATGCTGGTTGCGCTGGGAACCCCTGTCGCCCGCGCGCTGGCGCTCGTTCCCGGCTTCGAGTTCCTCGCGTTGAGACGAACGATCCTCTTTATCCCCTTCCTGGGAGCGTGGCTGGCCGCGGCCGGATTGGACGGCTGGCTGCAGACGGACATTTCCTGGCGCCGAATGGGGAGCGCGCTGGCTGTGTCTTTGTTCTTAATCGCTGCCCTCGTCCTCCTAATCACGAACAGGCTCGGGCAGAGCTTCAGCGACAACCGGGCCACGGCCGTGGAGGAGCTGTGGTGGTCGGCAGCCTTGCTGGTGCTGGCCGTGATCCTTCTGCTGGCCATGCGCCGCTGGCCAACCAGCGCCGGAAGTTTGCTGCTGCTGCTTGCCCTGGGCGAGCTGCTTCTGTGGGGGCGGACATTTAACCCCATTACCTCCACAGAGTACCTCTATCCCGAAAATGAGGTGACTGACTATCTACGTCAGGACCCAGAGCTGTTCCGTGTCTTGCCGCTGCAAGCGGGCAAGACTGTCTTCGGCCCCAATATTCTTTCCCTGTTCGAAATAGAAGACATCACCGGCTATTCTTCCCTGATCAAAGGCAGCTACGCGAATTTGCTGCGCGCCATGGACGACGAAATGGAAATTGGCTGGATGCGCGGCAATGAGAACATCTTAATGATGAGCCACTTCCACCCGCTGGTGGGCATGCTCAATGTCAAATATGTTCTCGCTGCACAGGAACTGCCCCCTGATCCTGAATTACGACCGTTGACGCAGTTGGCTGGTGTCTGGATCTATGAAAACCTGGGCGCGGGAGACCGCGCCTTCCTGGTCAATCATGTGACTTTGGCCCCCTCCGATGCGGTGCAGTCTACGCTCCTATCTTCCGACTTCAACTGGCGGCAGACCGCCCTGATTACGCAGCCTCTGCCGGCGGACCAGAAAGCACAGCTAGCCGCTTTACCGCAGACCGCATCAGGGACGGTGAAAATTACGCAGTACGAGCCGGAAGAAATCATCATGACGGTTGACACGCCTGATCCGGCATTCCTGGTGCTCGCCGACGCCTCCTATCCAGGCTGGCAAGCTTCGCTGAATGGCCGGCCGGTGCCGCTCTATGAAACAAACAATGTTCTGCGCGGGCTGTTCATCCCTCCCGGCAGCCACGAGGTTGTGTTCACGTTTCGCCCGCGGACACTGCAGATCGCCGGGGCTCTGGCAGCGGCTGGCCTCGCCTTAGCCGTTCTCGTAACCATTTTTGAGCGGCGCGCCCGAGGCCGCCTCAGGGTATGAACGAGCCAAGAACCCATTGATCTCCCGGCTGTCGCTGCCCTGCGCCATCCCACACGGGCAGGCGCTGCAGCGTTTCCACAAGATACACACCCGTCGCCAGACGCAAATCCATTTCCGCGGCCCCCGCCGGCAGGCGCAATTCTTTGCGATCGGCAACAATCTCCCCTTTGTCCCAGATCGATGTTGGGTAAACGCCCGCAGCCGGTTGGCTGTCATTTTGGCTGAGCAGACGTCCTTCCGCGTCAAGTAGATGAATAAAGGTTGTGTAATCCAGGGCCATCTTTTCACGCGCCTGCCAGTAGAGCGTAACAGTCCAATTGGACGCACTGCTTTCCATATCATAGCCAACCAGAGTCAGCAAATCGCCAAAATTGACGTTGGTTGCAACCTGCGGTGCGGGATCGGCGCTTTCAGAGTTGGCGATTTTTACCGCTGCTAGGCCAACCGGAACCGCTAACTCGCGCCCCGTGGCGCTGGTCGCTGTCTGCACGCGGCCGTCTTCAGCGAGCATCGCCAAATCGAGAACGGCCCGCGCCGGCAGGGCCTCCGCGCGCACGGGAATATCGATCAAGGCAGACACGTTTTCACCCGCGCGCCACTGCAAGCGGGCCGCCGCCTCGCCTGCCACTTCTCCGCCCGCACCGAGCAGTCGCAAGGAGATGGTTTGTGGCTGCGCCGCGTCTACGAGACCGTAGCCGTAGATCCCCAGCGCCAAGGTACCGCCGGGCTTGACGCTGTATTGGCTGTCGAGCGCTTCTACCTGCAGTCCGGAATCAAAACGGGCGCAGACCTGGCTCAGCTCGCGGTCCGGTTGGTAGACTGCCGGCCGCGGGTAGGCAGGGATTAGCAGGAAGTACAGCGCGGCCAGGGAAAGCAATAACAAGCCGCCGGCAGCGGCGGCAGCCAGTTTCTTGCCGCCCAGAGCGACCAGGCCCAAAGCAATAAACAGGGTGATGGAAGCCAGCGCCGCAAAAGCGAGACGCCCTTGGTATCCGGTCCAATTTATCGTTTGGATGTATTGCAGCAGCGAGGCGTAGATCGCCAGGACGGCCAGGGCGTTCATGCCCAGCGCGGACAGTTCGAGCGGTACATTGCGCTTCAATGCCAGACGCACCAATCCGGCGGCAGCGATCAGGCAGACCAGGAGCAGCAGGGCGTATACCCAATCCGGGGCCTTTATATTGAGCCAACCGAACCAGAGCCAGAAGGATTGAAAATGCAGGGAAATGAATTCAGCCAGATCGCTGATGGCAAAGGGGCTGGTCCTGGCGATCACGGACCCCTTGGCGGCCAGGGTAACGTCCCACAGCAGCGGATCCCCATACAGGCGGTAATTGCGAAGGTACCACCAGCCGGCGATCAGCAGCGGCAGCAAGAAGACCGGCAGCAAGCGACCCAACAAGCCCTTGAAGTCGAAGCGGATGGAAAAAGGAGTCCGCGTGATCTGCAGGGCGGGCCAGACGGCAGCCAGGAATGCCAGAGGCCAAAAGGCGATCAAGGCGAATTTCGTCAGGAGGCCCAACCCGGTTACGATTCCCAGAAGAACATAGACCGACAATCGGGGTCGGGCAATGGCGCTGGCCGAGAGGGCCACGATCGCGGCTCCGAGCAGCATTGTCGGAACGTCATTATTCATACTGGAAGTGATGAATATGAACTGAGGGTTGAAGGCAACAAGCGCGGCCGCGGCCGCCGCGAACCAGGGCAGGGCGGGAACGACCTGGCGACCAATGACATAGGCGACAATGACAGCCGCCGCGCCCATGAGGATGGAGAGCCAGCGCATGCCCATAAAGGCGCGATAGAGGTCCCTCTGCGGCGGCCACTCATCATCGTAATGCAAATATGCGTTCTTGCGGCCAGGATCATGCGCATCAAAGGAGAAACATGGGTTGTCCGGCGGATTGTCCGCGGGATCAAGATCGAGTTGGCCAAAGAGGGCCGCCCCCAGAAGATAATAGAGCGGCGGCTGGTGCGCTTCGATCGTGACATTGTCCTCACGCCGCGGCTCCATCAGCGGCAGGCGGCCCGTGCGCGCCACCGCCTGCATATAGCGAAAATGCTCGCTTTCATCCGGCGTTTCGGCCAGGGGCACAACAATACTGTAGGCGACTGCTAAAGAGGCGTAGGTGAGTAGAATAAGTATCAGCCAGCGCCTTGAATGGGAGTGGGATGAACGCATCATTATGGACTCATTTTGGCGTGCACAGCTTCTCAATCATACCAGCCAACCAACAGATCCCGCAGCGTGCCGGCCCTCGCCTAATCACTTTGCGCAGGCACGGTTAGAAAGCCGAGCAGGTAGGCATCAAACGCCGACACCTCTGCAGTGCCCTGCACGGAGAGGCGTTCGCCGCTCTGCGGATCATAGAAACCGATGTGCAGCGGATAACGTCCCGGAGCGATCTCCTCAGGAAGCGTGAGCGCGTAGCGATCATTGATCACCTCACCGTCCGCCCACAGGTTGAGCGGATAGTCACCAGACAGCGCAGGGCCGTCCCCCTGTGCCAGGGGCGCCTGGCTGGGATCGCCCAGATGGAAAAAGGTGGTCAGCTCTTTGCGCGGGGCATCGACAACGCGCCACTGTACATCGGCGATGACCTCGGAACCGGGAGACGCTGTCCCTGGCGCAATAGTGGCGTCCATGAGTTCGATCTGGCCGCCAAAGCGGGCCAGCGCTGCGCCGCTTGCCTGCGGCCACACGGCCGGCACCGCTTTGAAGCGCGCGATCTCCAGCGGTTCATAGGCATCATCAATGCGCAGCAGCAGTCGCAGCTGGGCAGGGAGTCTCGCGTCAGGCGCCAGCTGGACGGCGACACTGTCTTTGACGATCTGCCCCGCGGGCCAGAGATTGGCGGGAAAGGTGCCGCCGCCGTGATAGTTGCGCTGGCTGCCGGCGAGCGCTCCCTCACGGCCGTAGAGGCCCAGCCGCTCATATGGCGGATCGGCGGGCGGATCGGCGGCGCGCCAATAGAGATCGACCCAGGCCCACTCCCCTGGACCCAACTCGCTGGTTTGTGGATCAACAGCCAAGAGTTCGATACCCGGCGCCATTTCCACCGCCGGCCGGAGCGCATGCACGGGAATATCCTTGCCGGAAACGATGGCGGCCGGATTGTAGATGCCGGGAATGAACACCAGGGCGGCGTATGCGGAGGTGAACAAGGCGGCCGCGGCCACCGTTGGTGGCAGCCAGGGCAGCCGCCAGCCATAGAGGCCACGGGCCACAAACAGAGCGATCGGCAAAAGGGCGGGGAACAGCAGCCGTCCCTGATCGGCCGGCGTCTGCATCATGAAGCGCAGCCAGGCGGCAAAAACGATCACGACCCACGCGCCCATCCAAAGCGCAGCGGTTAGATTGTCCGCTGCTGAATTGGAGATCTTCCGGCCGCCCTGCCTAGATTGGCTGCTATAGCGCCAGAGTGTTCCCAGCCAGCCGCCCCCGGCCAAGGCCAAGATGGCGGCCCAAGTGAGATAGAGCCAGCGCGGGGCGATGACGTTCATCCAACCGAAATAGCCGATGGCGGATAGAGCCACGCGATCCATGTCATGCCAGACCTGGCGCAGGGTATACTGGCGGTTCTTGCCAGCCATGGCCACAAACTGGTTCACGGCCGTTACATCGCCATAGAGCGTCCAATTGCGCCACAGCAGCCAGCCGCTGAGCAGCAAAGCAGGAAGAACAACGAGCAGACCGGACCACAGCAATTCACCCAGCCATTTGACGGTGTCCGCCCGCGCTTCAGCCGCTGTCGCCTGCCGGTCGCGCCAGGCGATCAGGGTTAGGACGAGAAGCGACAGGGCCAGAAGCCCAAGTCCAGCCATTTTGGAAAGAACAGCAAGCCCGATCGTTATGCCCAGCAAGAGGAGGTGCACGGTATCTGCCTGATTCTTCCACATCCACAGCAGCTGCCAGAGAACAAAGGAAGCGAGAAAGATGATCAGGACATCGTTGGTAATCGCCCCATGCAAGAAACCGAACTGCGGCAGAAAGGCGACGAGCGCCGTGGCCAACAGGGCGATGCCCGGCTGCAGTGGCCAGAGAAGACGGCCGCTGCCGTAAACAGCCAGCAGCGTACCCAGACCGATGAGGGCCGAAAGAAAGCGTACAAGGTGCGCCGCCAAGGCATAACCCTGCCAGGGCCATGATTCCAGTTCCGTGTGCACGAAATCATTGACGTTTATCGGCCGTGTTTGGCCATTGATCACGGTGGGATTGAACCAGAGTTGATCTTCAACGCCACTGGTGTCCACAAGGGCCAGGATCGGCGCGGCGAGCAAATAGTAGAGGGGCGGCTGCGCCGCTTCCTGCCGCGCCAGTTCCCCGCCCGTTTCAATCGCCGGCAGCCGGCCATTTTCGGCGATGTAGCGGACGGCAAAGAAATGATGATGTTCATCAGGCGCTTCGAACAGGGGTGTGGACAGGCCGTAGGCAAGGGCCAGCGCCGCATAAAGCAATAGAATTAGGGCCAACAGAAGGGTGTTTCTTCTGCTGCCGCGAACATCGTTCATAGGCAAAATCCTGCTGTAAGCACAGAGTCTTCCACGCGATCAGGGCAGCGGAAGGCGCAGCATTTTACCAATCTCCGCTAATGTCTGGTAATCATAGAGACCGCTTTCCAGATACAGCTCATCTTCCTGAAACGCAAAAGGATGGCGCTGCCAGAAGAGATCGCCGGCCCGCCACTGCTCCGCCGCGTACCCCAGGCCGTCACTCACCTGCGGGGATTCGCTCTGCGCGTTGTACAGGTGGGCGCGCATGGAAACAGGCTGGCCCGTCTCCGCGGTGATGGCCCAGAGGTTGTTCCAGTACCCGTCACTGACCTGGTAAGCGGTCAACTGCGCCAGGTCGCTTGCGGCATAAGGGAGATTCACGCGCTGCCCATCCGCCAACTGCGCGACGGCCGCGCTCCGCTGAGCATCGGGCTCCAGGACGCCTCCTGCCCAATAGAGGACATCGTAAGAGGGGGAAACGGCCGTGGCCCGGTGGCGGTATACTTGATCCAGCCGGGAAGCAGATTCCGGCGACATCAAGTCCACCGGCCACCAGCTGTCCGCCTGGGGCGTGATGTACCAACCCGCCAGATCGCCGCCGGGCAGCACCCAGCTCTGAGAACAGTCAAACCAGACGTGACGCAAGCCGCTCCTGCCCAGCAGCGTTTCCGCCTCTTGCGGCGTGAGCAGCGGCGCAGGGTCAGCACAGTGGGCAACAAACGCGCCGCCGGCCTGAGCATCGACCTGGTAGATCAGAATCGAACCACCCAGGTTCCGCTGCACAGCTTCTCGCCTGAACCAATCAAAGGTATCCGCATCGGCCAGGATGCCCTGCCAATGGTTGGCGCTGATCGCATAGCTGCCCGGCGCGGGATTGGCCGCGGCAAAGGGCAGTCCGCTGATGTCATGGTCAAGGAGCTGCTCCTCCTCTATGCCGTAATAGGCAGGATCGGCGACGCCGGCGTAAGAGACGATCCAGTTCTCGTCACTGCCCTCAATCAACTCGGCCAGCAGCTTGAGGTCCTGTCCCCAATCCAAATTGGAGTCCCCCAGGTAGTTGTAGCCTTGAGCCATCCCGCCAACAGACTCATTGAAGTAAGCAAGAAAATGGGGGGAGTGGCGTATGGCGGCGACCACGGTCCAGAGCAGAACCAGCAGCAGCAGGAGGCGCGTAATCATCCAGCGCCGCAGCAGCAGCACGGAGACGCCGGCGATTACGAGCAGGAAGGGCGTGATGGGCAGAATGTGACGATAGCCGATGTTGAGGCGGCTGGTCATGGCCGCGGCAAACAGCGCGCCGACCGGCAGCAGCAGAAATAGGGCCGTGCGCCACAGGTCGCGTCTACTGAGGATCACGCCCAGACCGATGATCAGCAGAGCCATGGTCGCCAGGGGTGTCTTGATCAGAAAGGTTACCGGGAAATAGGACCACCACCCGTCACCGGAAAGCTCACCGAGGAAGAAGGCGCGGTGCCCGCGCTCGACATGTTCGAGAACATTTTGCCAGCTGGTGACATAGGCGGCGGCAGGCAAAGGCCAGGGAAAGCCGGCCGCCGAACCGATTTGCAGGCCGTAGACGAGCCAAAGGACGATGCCCGCAGCCGGCAGCAGGGCCAACCAGGCCAGAAAGGGCCTCCAAAAGGGCTTGCCCCGGCCCAGGAAGAGGAAGGTTAGCAGAAAGAGCACGGGCAGCAGCAAGACGGCTGTGAGTTTGGCAGCCAGGGCCAGCCCCAGAGAAACGGCCGTGAGCAGCCACCAGCGCCTCTGCCCGCTGCGCCAGGTGCGCCACCAGGCATAAATCGTGGCGAAGTAAGTGACAACGGTCATGAAGTCAGTCGTTGCCAAGGAGGCGGCGGCGAGCAGGTTTGGGGAGGCGGCGAAGAGGACGAGGGACACGCTCATCGCCGCCCGGCCGTTCCAGGAGAGGGCCCAACTGCCAATCAAGCCGCCTAAGAGGATGCCCATCCACAAGATCGACAGCCGCGCTAAAAAGAGAACGCGATCGACATCGACAGCCGACTGCCACAACAATTCAGAGGCCAGCTGCAGCCGTTCGCCATCGGGCCAGGATGGAATTTCCGCCGGATCAGGAACCGACGGATCAGCCGCTAAAAGTAAGCCGATCAAGCGGTGACTGAGCGGCGCGTGCCCGGTCTGGTACTGCAGCCCTCCCGTGGTCGCCAAGACATACCCACGCAGCATGTGCGCCGGTTCATCGTTGGTGGGACTCGCGGTCAGCGCTGCCCGCAGGCCCAGGGCGAAAAAGAGCAGCAAGCAGGCGATGACCAACAGCCTGGCCGCCCAGTCGCGCGCCCGTTGATTCATCTGTGGCATAGGGCAGAATTATAACGTGATCCAGGTGATAAGAAACTGAACGCCTTCTCTAATCATTGGATCGATCATCAGCGGGCGGCTATGATAAGCCAGTTGCCGAAGAAGACTCAGCGGTATCGTCCGCGGAATGTGCCATTGAAGCAGCTTGCTGCTGTAATAAGGAGTTATTTGTGAACCATCTAAGAAAAAAGACTATGTGGCTGATCGTGGCCGCGTTCATATTGTTGGCCGCCGTGGCCTGCGGACCGGCAGTGCCGCCGCAAGAAGCCACGCCGGAAGAAGCGCCCGCCGCAGCGGAAGCCGCAGCGGAGACAGAGTCGCGGGCAGATGATTTAGGCGATGCGCAGGCGCAGCCTGAGCTGCCTGCTCCGCCAGAGGCCGAACCGGTCGTGCTGGAAGGCGCGGTCACCACCGACAGCGGGCTGCAGTTTCTAGAAACGACAGCCGGCAGCGGCGCGACACCGCAGGAAGGCGATCTCGTAACCATGAACTTCTCCGGCACGCTGCCTGACGGCACGATGTTCGGCGACTCCTACAGCTCCGGGGCGCCCGTTACGGTTGTCTTCGGCAGCGGGCAGCTGCTGCCCGGATGGGAAGAAGGGCTGGGCTTGATGAAAGAAGGCAGCGTGGCCAAAATGGTTTTGCCGCCGGAAATCGCCTTTGGCGATGAAGGCTTCGGCATGATCCCGCCTGGTTCAGAGATCATCCTGGACGTGGAACTGCTGGAGGTCGCGGCTCCGCCGGAACCGACGGCCGTTGATGCGGGCGACCTGCAAAGCACAGCAAGCGGCTTGCAGTATTATGATCTCGTCGAAGGAGACGGGGCGACGCCGGAGCTGGGCGCCAATGTGAGCACTGACTTCGCGATCTGGGTCCAGGAAGAGGACGGCTTTAGCTTCATCACCTCCTCAGAAGACCAGGGGCCCATCCCCTTCACCGTGGGCGCCATGGACATCGTCTTCCCTGGTTGGGATGAAGCGGTGCAGACGATGAAAGAAGGCGGCAAACGTTATATCGTCATTCCGCCGGAACTCGCTCTGGGCGCGCAGGGGGGCGGTGATATCCCGCCCGACGCCACGCTGGTCATGGAAATCGATCTCGTCGAGGTGCGCGAACCGGTGAAGATGACGGAAGTCGATGAGGCAGATTACACGACAACGGAAAGTGGTCTGCAATATTACGACATTGTCGAAGGTGACGGGCCCATGCCGGAAGACGGACAAATTGCCGTCGTCCACTATACGGGTTGGTTGGAAGACGGCACCAAGTTCGACAGTTCACTCGACCGCGGCCAGCCCTTCACCTTCCCGCTGAACACGGGCAGCGTTATCCAGGGGTGGGACGAAGGTGTGGCTACGATGAAGGTGGGCGGAACGCGCCAACTGCGGATTCCCTCCGATCTGGCCTATGGCGACGGCGGATCGGGCACCATCCCCCCGGGCGCCACGCTGATCTTTGACATTGAGCTTCTAGACGTTCAATAGACCGCGAGAAGACAATTAGAACGGGAGGCCGGCAAATTCACTGCCCGGCCTCCTGTTTTTTGTTTCAGGTCTATGACCCGTTTCACATTCGCCAAGCTACCCGTCCCCTCTCTATAATGGTCCGGCAATGAGCAGTCTGCTAGAACTCTTTCACCGGTCACCGATCAGGCGCCTCGACAAACCGGCGGCGAGCAAGTGGCCCCTTTACCTGGGCGTCACGCTGGCCGTGTGGATCAGCATCGCCCTTTACGCGGACACGTTGGGCATCCCCTTTCTGCAAGAAGATTCTACGCACATTCGCTGGCTCTCCTGGCACAATCCCCTTGAACCCTTCCTATCGGCAAGAGGGGCGCCGGCATACAGGCCGCTGGGGAAGTCGATCATCAAGATCTGGTACCTCGTCCTGGGCGAACATAATCGTGTCTGGCTGCGCTATCATAACATCGCCTTCAATACTCTCAATATCGCTCTGATCGCCGTCCTGGCCTCGTGGATCGACACCAGTAAACGGCGCTATTGGACGGCCGCGGCAGCCGCCCTGCTGTTTGGCGCCTTTCCTTTCGCCTACCAAGCGATTCCCTGGATCAACAACTTCTTCTACCCGCTGGCCAATTTACTGCTGCTGGGGATGACGGCCGTTTACTGGCAGGCGCGCCTGCGCGGCTCAAATAGGCTCCTGCTGGTCGCTTTTCTGCTGCTCTTCCTGGCGCCATTCGAGATCGAATACGGGCTGATGGGCAGCGGCCTGCTGCTGGTCGTAGAGCTGGTTCTTTGGCTGCAGAAGCGGCAGCCCCGCCCCTGGTTGACCGGCCCCCTGATCGGTCTACTGCTCAATCTGCTTTTCCTGGCGCGCTCGCTCACGCTGCCCAAACAGAGCTACAACTTTGGGCTGCCGACGGCGGGCCGTCTCCTGCTCATCAGCACCTATTTCCTACAAGGATTGATGTATCCCATCTCGCCGCTTGCTTTGTGGGTCATGGATCTGACCGGCTGGGGGGATGTAGCCGCTATCTGGTTCGTTTCTCTGCCCGCTCTGCTGCTGATCGCCTTCGTCTTGCTGCGCAAGAAGCAGGGCGCTCTGCTCTTTTTCAGCCTGGCCTGGTTCCTATTGCTCAATTTGCCGGCGCTCGTTTTCGTCGACTTTGATTATGTGGTCAATTCCCCGCGCCTACTTTACCCACCCGGTGTGGGCATTGTTCTGCTTTGGGGCGGGTTCCTGGCAGCCCTGGCCGCCGGCGAACGCTGGCCCAGGGCGCGCCTGGCGCTGGCCGGCCTCGGCCTACTGCTGATCCTGGGCATGAGCGGCCGTTTCGTGCGCGAAAGGAACGAGCAGTATCTGCTGGCCCAAGAGCCGGTGCTGACGCTGGCCAAAATAGCCCAGGAGACGGATCCCGATCGGGAAATTCTCGTTGTCAATTTCCCTTCCTGGTTGGCCCCGGAGGAACGCCGCTTCGCCATGGGCAACCACGGCGTGCAGATCTTGCCATTTTATGTCAATATCCAAGAGCTGATCTACGCGCATAATGACGCCGATCAGACGGCCAGGGCGATCCAATTCGGCAACATCCGCCAGCCGCAGCCCTACTATTACGGCATGTTGGGGGAGCATGTAGATTACGAAAAGATCGCCGCCTACCTGCTCAACGGCGGCCCCGTCTATCTGACTGAGTGGTCGCCGGAGCGGGTACAGCTGGTTAAGGTAGGCGAAGTTTCCGCGCAGAGTGCCGGCGCGGAGGAAGACAGTTATACCTTTGACGAAGTGATCAGCTTTAGGCCGGGGCCGCTGCAGCGTGAAGCGGATCTGCTTAACTTGAGCCTTCAGTGGAACATGCAGGCGGCGGTAGAAGATGATTTAACCGTTTTTGTCCATCTCTATGGCCCTGACGGCGCGCTTGCCGCCCAGGCGGACGGCTACCCGCTGGCAGGCTTGGCGCCTTTCTGGCTGTGGCCGGCAGGCCAAGCCCTGGAAGATATTCGCCGGCTGCCTTTGCCCGCTGGGCTTGATGCGGGAACCTATACGGTTGGCGTCGGCCTTTACAACCCGCGCACGGGCGAGCGCCTGCCGGTCGTTAACAGCGAGGGCGTCGCCCAGGCCAACGACGTTGTGATCCTGCCGCTGTCCGGGACTTGACCGCGCCTCTCTGTACGGCAGCGGATGGATTGTGACAGCCTGGGGCTCGCTTCAATCGAGGCGTACCGCCTCACCGTCGACGGGCCGACCATTGACGAGCGCCTGCAGCCGAGCACCCGTTTGCCGGTCGTACAGACCGACGTACACGGCAAGCCTGCTGGGATCATCAACCGCGATATGGCGCCTATCCGCCGCGCGGCTCGCCCGCGGCCATTGATTAAAGGGATAGCCGCCGCCGAGGGGATCTCCGTCAGCCTGGGCGACGAGATTACCCGCGCTGTCGACGAGATGCACGAAGAGCGTTATCGGCCCCGGCGCTTCGGCTGACTGCCAGATGGTTTCCACGTCAAGGCCCCCCTCTACCCGCTCTATCTGCGCAGCAAGCAGCTGAACGCTCTCCTGGCTGTCCGCGCCGCGAAAGAGGGCCAAAGGAGCAGTGTGCTGCGGCCACGATTCGCCGACTTCACCCACCGGGGCGAGGGCAACGGAGTCCATTCCGTAGGCCGTGCTCAGCACCTGCGCGGGTACGGCCGCCAGCGCCGGCCAATCCGCGGCCGGGCCGGTCAGGCCATAATAGTAAGCGGCCAGCTCAGGCCTGATCCCATCTACTTTGACGAACTTGAGATCGCCAAGCTCGCCGGTATGCACCGCCATGAAGATCTGCGGAGGCACATAGTCGGGCCAGAAGAGAACGCCTTCATGTCCCAGCGCGTAGGTATGCTTTCTGGGCGCCAACCAGGAGGGGAAGTTCATGACAATCGCTTCCTGGCCCGCCTCGTTGGCGGCGGATGTGGCGGCCACAACCTGTTCAAAGCCATCGCCCAGGATCGTGTGCATCGTCATGCGCTCACGTACAAAACTCCCATTCTGCGCCAAGAGGAGCAGAGTCAGAAGCCCGGCCGCGGAGACGCGCATCGTTCGCGCGATTGACCCGCGCGCACTGCCGCGCGCAAGAAGCAGCAGCACATCGCTCCACAGCCAGGCGATCCCTACGCCGGCCACCATCAGCAGGCGCGGGCCGTTGATCACGTAGTCAAAAACGAGGAAGAGGACGGCGGGCAGCGCGGCGAGGATCACCCAGAACCAAGGGTAGAGCGAACGCAGGGTGGCCTTGTTCGTCAATTGGATCAGCAGGGCAACCACTAGCCCTAGACCGCTCAGAAGCAAGACGGCCGTCATGTCGTGGACCAGCCGATCATAGTGGAGCCAGCCGCCGAAGCTGTTAAACGGATAGAAGATTCCCTGCAGAAAATAAGCAGCATTCTGCAGGATGCCTTCAAAGCTGTTGGAGAACAACCCCCCGCCATCCAATCTAGGCAGGGAGAACCAGATGGGCAGGTAGAGCAGCAGGGGCAGTGCCCAAAGCAGGCCCGTTTTCGCCGCCTGCCGCCAGCAATTTTGCAGGCCGGGTGTTGTCAAATCGACAAGCACGACAAAAGGCAGGAGAAGCACCCCGTTCTCGTGGGCGAACGGGGCCAGCGCGGCGAACAACAGACTGGCGGCTGCCCAAAGGAGCCGTCCAGAAAGGCGCAGCTGCACATAGCAGGCAAGGCCAAGCAAGATGAGGGTGGTTACCAGGATATGACTCAGCGAGCCAACCCAGGGCACAGCCTGGTAACTGAAAGGGAAGAAAAGAAAGAGAGCGGCGCTCAGGGCGATTCGCCACCAATCCTTTTCCGCCGCCTGAACCTTGCCGGTTGGAAAACGCTCTCCACGCAGAGCCCACAAGCGGCCGGCCAGCCAGCCCACGAGCAGGCCATTGAGCGCATGCAGCAGAAGGTTGATGGCGTGATCCACCAAGGGATTGTGGCGCTGAAAAAGATCATAGGTCAGGCGCCAGAGGGAGAAATTGAGCGGCCGGTAGTAGGCCAGCTCATCGGTGGTCAGCCAGATACGGGCCAGGCTGTTTGCTTCTACAAAGGGGTAGTGAACGAAATCATCGAAGAAAAAAGGCAGGGTGAGCGCTGCGCCGTAGAGCAGGTAGGTCAGCCCCAAACAGGAAAGGGCGAAGAGCAGCCACATAAGTGCGGTTTTCGTTCTCCTATCCATCGGTCGGGCCGGGGCCACTTCCCTCTACTTGACCTCGATCCAACCCGCCAAATAGACGTCGTACGGCTGGACCTCGCCCGCAATGGTCACCGGCAAACGAACGAGACTCTGACGATCGTACAAGCCGATCCAGAGGGGATAACGTCCGGGCGACAACGCCTCCGGCAAACGCAGATCATAGCCGTCCTCTATCTGCTCACCACTTTCCCAGACGTGGGTCGGATAACGGCCGTCTAAGGGTGGGCGGTCGCCGGTGGCCAGCGGTGCCGCATCCGGCTGTCCTAAATGGACGAGTGTCGTCAGCTCTTGCCGCGGTTCGCCCAGGGCCAGCCAGTGCAGATCAAGCGTGATTTGCTCGCCAGGATAAGCGCTTTCCGGGTTCACGCGAACATCCAGCAGCGCAATGTCCGCACCGAACTCAGCGACGGCGTTCCCCTCATCAGCCGGCCATTCTTCAGGTTCGAGCTTGATCTCGCCCACGCGCACTGTTGCTCCATCCAGGAGTGTGCCGTCGATCACGGCCAGCACAGGAGCTTTCGCGGACTCATCGATCCAGAGAGCAAAACGATCCTCAATAATCTGCCCATCAGGCCACAGTCCGGCCGGATAGAGACCCCGCCCATGGTAGCTGTGCACTTTGCCGATCTCTTCGTTCTCGCGTCCGAATACGCTGAGCACAAACTCCGGGGCCTGCTCGGCGACATCATCAGCGCGCCAGTAGAGGGTCAGCCAAAGCGCTTCGCCGGGCAGCAACGTAGCCGATTCAACAACTGCCCCAACCAGCTTCACACCCCCACCCATCTGCGCATCCAGCTCCTGGGCCTCCTCAGGGAGATTGACTATCGTGCGCGGCGTCTCGTAAGCGGGCTGCACAATATAGAAAAGACAGTAGACCGTGACGGCCAGAGCGGCCGGAGGAACAAGCAGCGACAGGCGGTGCAGCGCGGGCACGGCCGTTAGTCCAGCGGCCATGCCCAGCGACAGCGGCAGCAGCGCCGGAAAAAGAAGACGCCCTTGCGCCGCTTCCGTCTGCATCATGAAGAGGACAAGACCGGCGTAGACAGCGGCGACCCACAGCGCCAGCAGAAAGGGCAGCACCCAGCCCTGCTGCAGCAGGCCGCCCAGACGCTTCCCGAAGCCGGTCGACGGCGGCGGCGGCGTTGGTGGTGGTGGTTTTCTGCTCCGGGCGCGATAACTTTTAAGGGTAGCCCAAGCCGCCCCAATAAGGGCTAGGCCAACCAGCCCGCTCCAGAACCAGTACACCCAATTCGGAGCACGTAGATTGAACCAGCCGAAGACGGCATATGTGGAAAGCCAGAGTCCCGGCGTCTCCCTCAGGACCTGCAGCAGGCTGTATGCGCGATCGCCGCCGGCGATGCGTATGAATTGGTTCATGGCCGTCATATCGTCATAAAGCAGCCAATTACGCGCCCACAGCCAACCGGATAACAGCAGCGCGGGAAAGACGACAAAGAGAGCGCTGGCTCCAAGCAGGTGCCATCCACTTATGTCGGGGGCGGCAGGTTGGCCGGTGGCGGCGACGGGGGCGTAGGCGCTGCGCACGGCCAGCAAAACGAGCACGCCGGTGGCGTAGAGCAGCAAGGGGATTCCCTGGTTCTTGGTCAGGGCCGCCAAGCCAATGGTGATCCCCAACAGCAGAAGGCGCGCGCGCGTCACTTCTCCCTGCCACACCCTGATCAGCTGCCACAGGGCAGCCGAAATCAGAAAGATGATTAGCGGATCGTTGCTGACAGCCGCATGCAGAAAGTTATACTGTGGAAGAAAGGCGACCAAGGCGGCGGCCAACAATGCCCGGTACGTGTCCTGCGGCCACAACAAACGACCGCCGAGATAAATGAAGATCAAGGTGCCCATCCCTAGGAAAGTAGAGAACCAGCGCAGCAAATGGGCGGCCTGAGCGTAGCCCTGCCAGGGCCAGGTTTCCGATTCGGCGTGAATGAATTGATTGATGTTGATCAGGGCGCCGGCATCGCCAACGGAAGCGAACTTATTGGGCCACACGTCCTCGCGCGCGCTGGATGTGTCAATGGGCGCGATCAGCAGGCCGCTCAACAGGTAGTAGAGCGGGGGCTGCGCCGCCTCCTGGCTCAACCACGTGTCATACCCGTCGCCAGGCGCCACGGCGGGAAGACGGCCGTTTTCGGCGATATACTGCGCCGTGAAGAAGTGCCAATGTTCATCAGGCGCTTCAAACAAGGGGTTGACCAATCCATAAAGAACGGTCACCACTAGGTAGGCAGCCAAGATCAATCCCAGCCACAGACGTCGGGCACGCCGGCTCAATTCGCCGGGGGCGGGTGAAGCTGTCCGTGCGCCGCTGTCTTTACTTTGCATCATCGTCTCATTGCGGATGGTTACTGCGGCAGTGTCACAACAAGAAGCGGCAGCTGGTCATACTGCAGCCTCTCTCCCTCGATGGTCAAGGGCAGTCGTTCCCCGCTGTCCGGATCATACACGCCGACGTTAATGCGGTACTCGCCAGGCGGCAAGTCAAGGGGCAGAGAGAGCTGGACCGGGTCGCTTACCACTTCGCCGGGGCGCCAGCCGGAGGTCGGTCGCAGGTTGTCTGCGGGAACATGATCATCCTGGCTCACGATCTCACCGTTGGCGGCGTTGACCAGGTGGACAAAAACCAGATAGCTCTTTTCCGGCTTCTCTGTCGCCAGCCAATACAAAGTGAGGGGCAGCGCAGCGGCGGAAACCTCGCCCATTTGATACGCGGCCAGCTGGATTGCCGGTCCATACTGCGCCTCGACAGGGATGGCCTCCGGCGGCAGCTCCGTCTCCAAGGGCCAGGGGGCGACGGTTAGTTCGCCGTAGATGAGACGATCGCTGGCCCAGGGTCGCCAGGAAGGACGGCCGCTGACCAGCTCATCGCCCGCGTACAAACGCCACCAAAGTTCATACTTTCCGGGCTGAGCCTCCGGCGGGAAATAGATGGCGGCCGTTTCGCGAGCGGCCGTGCCCGCCGGCAGTTGATCCAGGGCGCCGTCGACGGGCCGGCCAAGAACTGTGCGCAAGACATCGCCGTTGGCGTCGATCACCTGCATTTCATAGCGGACATCGTCTAGTTGGGGAGAAGCCTCCGCAGCCGCCTGCCAGATTAGGGCGAAGGACATATTGTGGCCGGGATGCACACTGTCATCGTACCAATCGATGCGCTGCAAAGCGAGCCCATTCTCGAATGCCACGGCCGGCCGGCCGGGCACAGCCGGCGATGGGGCGAGCTGCACCTCCGCCAGGGGCTGCGCCTCACCAAGCGCTATCCCTTCCCTATCCAGCGGTTGGGCCATCAGCGTGTAGGTTCCCGCGGGCGTTTCCGCGTGCAGCGGTAGTTTATAACTCTCACGCACCAGGCGCTTCGCCGCGGGCCAATTGTCAAAGTTGTCGGAGAGCGATTGTTGGTTTTCTGCCCAGCTTCTGCCGTCCGCACCCTGCAGCCGCAGTTGGAGAGCTGTGCCTTCCAGAGAAGCTGCGAAATCACCCTGCCAGAAGAGGTCGAGCCAAAGGGTTTCACCGCCCGCTGGCTCAGCAGACGCGATCTTGCCCGCTGCCAGCGTGGGCAGCCCCGGCCAGGCAAAGGCCAGCGGCGCACTGTCTGGCGGCGCTTCCTCTACCAGGGAAGGGGCCGTACGATATCCCGTGGAATGGACAACGGTTGTGCGCGCATGAAAGGATCGATTATCGATGTCCTGCAAGTTTTCATCCAGCCAGCTTTGAACACGTCCGTCGGCGTCGCGATCGTCAGCCGGCGGATCGGTGACAAACCAAATGCGGTCGAAGCGCGCGGCCAGATCGGCAGTCTGCGCTTCAACACCATCAGCCGTATGCGGGTAGACCGGCAGCGCCGTCAGCGAGAGATCCTCACGCGTCTGATAATGCGCGTGCAGGGGGAGCAAGACAGCATTGTTGTATAACACCACATCGTTCTCTCCGGCGCGCCACTCCACGTAGCGAATAAGTCCTCGCAAATCATCTTTGGCGTAGGCAGGATCGTTGTAAAGATTGTCTAACGCGTAAATCGAACCCACCAGGGGTGCGAGCAGGAGCAAAAGCCCCGCGAAACGGACGGTTGCTCTCTGGCCATTTGCGCTCAGGCGATTGCGCTGCATGAGGAAGTCGGCTCCCATGGCCAGCAGCAGCAGCAGGGCGGGACTGCCAATCATGATGTGGCGGACTCCCTGGTACATCGGCTTGATCAGCGAGCCGGCCATCAGACCAAAAACGACGGCCAGCAGGTAGGCGAGCAAGAATAGGCGCTTGAGCCAGGAACCGGCTGACCAAAAACCGATCAGCGCCAGAAGGAAGGTGCCCAGCAGCAACACGGAGACTACGAACTCGTTGAAGTCGACTGTTAAGCCCAGCGTGAAGAAACGGAGCACGTCGCCCAGCATGATGCCGGGAGCCACGTAGAAGTAATTCGCTTCGGCGCCGGTGAAGAGGCGCGGCACCGTGTAAGGGACCACGGGGATGGCCAGCAGGAGGGCGGCGATGCCCAGGCCGGCGATCAGCCGTTTATGTCCTTCGCGCCACAGAAGCCAGATCCAGAAGACGGCCTGTACGGCGATCAGGAAGACGGCCGTGTAATGGGTATATAGTGCCAGCCCGGCCAGGAGCCCATAGAGCAGAAGTGAACGGCGCAAATCCGCGCCGCTCAACGCGCGCCACAGCACGTAGCTGGCCGCAGCAGCCAGCAAGACAACAATCGTATACATGCGCGCTTCATTGCCATAATAGATTTGCAGCGGGTTGACGGCCACAAGCAGGGCGGCAAACAGACCGGCGAGGTTGCTTTGTAGACGGCGGGCAAACTGGTATAGAAGAGGCACCAGCAGCACACCCGCCAGGAGAGAGGGGTAACGGTAGGCAAAATCCGACTCGCCAAACATCTGGCGCGTAAAATGAATGATTAGGTAGTAAAGCGGCGGATGCGTGTCCTTTGTCACACCATCTTGAATGATGATGCGGTTACTCACTATTTCCAGAAGATCATAACCGCTGCGCAGAGGCGTCAACCCTTCGTCCGTCCAAAAGCTGAACGCCTCAAGGTTGACCAATCTCAGCGCATACGCCAGGAGCAGGATCAGCACCAAAATAACGAGAATTATCGCCTGCGTAGGGCGCTTTGAAACAGTGTCTTGGCGGACCATAACCGTCGCATTATAGCCAGCCGAAGGGCAATTAACCATGATCTACGATGTCTCTACACCTACGCTCAACTGGCGATGCGCCTACCCATTTTCAGGCGAAAAGCGTCAAAACAGAGGATTCAGAGCAGCGAATCTTGCGAGACTATTCACCAGCCGGCTCCCTTAACGAATGGGCAGGTGAACGCGGTGGACAAATCATGTTAGGTAAGGTATGATCTTCAACCGAATTTTTGATGTTTTCCACGAATATATTTGCAGTTAGAGCTCTCCGAAAAAATTCCTTAGGAGGATAGTAAATGGCAGCCCTTGCCCCTGACTTTAAGAATCTGGCTGACTCCCTATTGGAGCAGATCAAGGATTTTGACCACAAAGTTGCCTCACGCAGCGTTGGTACCGTGACATCCGTCTATGATGGCGTGGCCAATGCCACCGGTCTGGCCGACATTGGAGCCAGCGAACTGGTGCAATTCAGTAATGGCGTCGCCGGCCTGACGATGGATATTTTGAAGGACTCGGTGGGCATCGTCATCATGGGTGACTATGCGGAGATTGAAGAAGGTGACGAGGTCCGCGCAACGGGTCAGATTGCTTCAATCCCTGTTGGTGATGCGCTTATCGGACGTGTCGTTGATCCGCTCGGAAATCCGCTGGACGGGAAGGGGCCGATCAAGACCACAGAAGTCCTCCCTATTCAACGTACTGCTCCCGGCGTCATCGAGCGAAAGGGTGTAGACACCCCGGTGCAGACGGGCATTCTTTCGGTTGACTCCATGTTCCCCATCGGCCGCGGCCAGCGCGAGCTGGTCATTGGTGACCGTCAAACGGGGAAGACGGCGATCTGCCTGGACACGATCATTAATCAGAAAGGTGGCGACCTGCTTTGTATTTATGTCGCAGTCGGCCAGCGTGTTGGCCAGGTAGCTCAGGTCGTAGATACCTTGGAAAAGTACGGCGCGATGGAGTACACGACGGTTGTCCTCGCCGGCGCTTCTGATCCCGCTCCCCTGCAGTATTTTGCGCCCTATGCCGGGTGCACGATCGGCGAGTATTTCATGGAAAATGGCCGGGATGCGCTGGTGATCTATGATGACCTTTCCAAGCATGCCTGGGCTTATCGCCAGCTCTCGCTTATCTTGCGCCGCCCGCCGGGACGTGAAGCGTACCCGGGCGACATTTTCTCCTTGCACAGCCAGCTGCTGGAACGCTCCTGCCGGCTGCGTGACGAATGGATCATTGTTGAAAAGGGCACGGAAGTAACGGCCGAGACTAAGGGCGTTGACGGTGAAGTCTACTTTGGAAACCTTGAAGAGGAATTGATTGAAGAGGGCTTAAAGGCTCTTGATGACCCGGATAAGTACGAAGTCGTCAAGATTCCGGGGACGGGCGGCTCGCTAACAGCGCTGCCCATCATCGAAACATTGCTCGGCGACGTCTCCGCCTATATTCCCACAAACGTGATTTCGATTACCGATGGACAGTTGTTCCTAGAGACGGACCTCTTTAATGCGGGCCAACGCCCAGCCATCAACGCTGGTCTCTCGGTTTCGCGCGTCGGCAGTGCGGCCCAGACCAAAGCGATGAGCAAGGGTTCCGGCAGTTTGCGCGCCGATCTTTCCCAGTATCGCGAGCTGGCCGCCTTCGCCCAATTCGGTTCCGATCTGGACCCGGCCACGCAGCGCCAGCTGGAACGCGGCAAGCGCCTGATGGAACTATTGAAACAGCCCCAATACAGCCCGTACCCGCTTGAGCACGAGGTTGAATTGATCTACGCCGGGACGCGCGGTTACCTTGACGAAATCGCGATTGAAGATATGGAGCGCTGGACGCAGCAGTTTCCGCGCTACATGGACACCGGCCACCCTGCCCTCACGGCCGAATTGGCCGCAGGAAAGTGGAGCGCTGAAATCGAAGAGGGACTGGCTGCGGCGATCGTGGACTTCAACAAAGCGTGGAAAGCCTAGTTTTTGATGCCCATTTTAGGCACCACTGTAAGACAGGCGGCGCCTAACTAAACAAAGAATCTCAGATTCAACAGTCACAAAAGAGTTGTTATGGCAACGGAACGCGAACTAAACAAACGCATCAAGAGCATCAAGAACATTTCGCAGGTCACAAGCGCGCTGGCGGCCGTTTCCGCTTCCAAAGCCAGCCGCGCCCAAAAACAGGTGGAAGCAACGCGAAACTATGCCGAAAAAGCATTTGAGGTTCTGCAAAATCTCGCTTCGCAGCCTGGCGTAGGGCAGGCAATGCACCCCCTCCTCCATGCCCGCGAAGAAATCAAAAATCCGGTTTCATTTTGATCACCGGCGATCGCGGCTTGTGCGGCTCTTACAACAGCAATATGAGTCGCTCACGCCGAACGTTTTCTCGGTGCGCTGGATACGCCGACACAGTTAATCACAGTCGGCCGCAAAGGGCGCGACCTGATGATCCGCCGCGGTTACAATGTCGTGGCCACCTTTGACGATCTACCGGACCCACCCTCCCTTCTCGATATCACGCCGATCTCCCAAATGGTGACGGAAGAATACTTGAGGGGCACCTACGATCAGGTCTTCATCGCTTATACGGATTACATCAATCTGATTTCACGCAGCCCGACGGTTAAGCAGCTGCTGCCGCTCAAGCCATTGGACTATGAAGGTTGGGCGGTCAGCGAACTGCTTAGCGGGGCGGACATGGCCGGCGCATCCGGTCGTACCTATACCTATGAACCCGACCCTGTCACTTTGCTGGACACGGTTGTGCCCCGCTTCACACAACTGCAGGTCTTCCAGTCCTATTTGGAGGCGCTGGCGAGTGAACACAGCGCGCGTATGGTCGCCATGAATAATGCGACGGACAATGCGGGCGAACTGGTAGAAATCTTAACACTGGATCGAAACAAGGCGCGGCAGGCCAGCATCACCAATGAAATATTGGACATTGTCGGCGGCGCAGAGGCATTAGCCAACGGGTAATTTTTGGAGGAACTAATGGGAATTGGCAATATTAGCGCGATTCGTGGCGTTGTCGTAGACGTAGATTTTCCTGAAGGCGACATGCCTGAGATCTACGAGGCATTGGAACTTGATGGCCCCAACGGCATATTGGTTCTGGAAGTTCAGCAGCACCTCGGCAGCGGCATTGTGCGCAGCGTCGCTATGGGCTCGACAGACGGCCTCAAACGAAACATCAAGGTGCGGGCGACAGGCGCGCCGATTATGGTGCCTGTTGGCCCGGTAACCCTGGGCCGCATCTTCGATGTCAACGGCAACGCAATCGATGGCCGCGAGACACCAGAAGCGGAGACTTACTACCCCATTCACCGTGACGCCCCGACGTTTCAGGACCAATCGACGGAAATCGAAACGTTTGAAACAGGCATGAAGGTCATTGACTTGATCGCCCCCTTTATCCGCGGTGGCAAGACCGGCATCTATGGCGGCGCCGGCGTCGGCAAGACCGTTACCATTGCTGAACTAATCCGCTCTGTCGCCAGCGAGCATGAAGGTGTCTCCATTTTCGCCGGGGTCGGCGAACGTACGCGCGAAGGCACGGACCTTTACTACGAAATGCAGGAATATGGCGTGCAGGACTCCGTGGCCATGGTCTTCGGCCAGATGAATGAGACGCCCGGCGTGCGCCTGCGTGTGGCCCTGACCGGTTTGGCTATGGCTGAGTTTTTCCGCGATGAGGGGCGGGATGTTCTGCTCTTCATTGACAATATCTTCCGTTACGTATTGGCCGGTTCGGAAATGTCGGCTTTGCTGGGCCGCATGCCCAGCGCCGTGGGCTACCAACCCACCCTCGCCTCAGAAATGGGCGCCTTGCAGGAACGAATCACCTCCACCAAGCGCGGGTCCATCACCTCTATGCAGGCGATTTATGTCCCTGCCGACGACTATTCTGATCCCGCACCGGTGGCCACATTCGCCCACCTTGACGCTGTCCTAACCCTGGATCGCGGCGTCTTTGCCAAAGGCATTTTCCCCGCCGTGGACCCGCTGGCTTCTTCCAGCCGCGCGCTGCAGCCGGACGTCGTTGGCGAAGAGCATTACGAAACAGCCAGTGAAGTGAAGCAGGTTTTACAGACCTACAATGACCTGCAAGATATCATTGCTATCCTGGGTATCGATGAATTGAGCGAGGACCAGAAGCTGCTGGTCGCCCGGGCCCGTAAAATTGAACGCTTCCTTGGCCAGCCTATGTACGTCGCCGAGAAATTCCACGGCTTGAACGGGCAGTATGTTCCGATTCGCGAAACAGTACGCGGCTTCCGCGAGATTCTTGACGGCAAGCACGATGATCTGCCGGAACAAGCTTTCTACATGGTCGGCACAATCGATCAGGCAGTGGAGAAGGCGGAGCGTCTGCGCGCAACAGCTTAGGCTAATTGGACGACAGCGTGCGTCACACCGACGCTGTCCTTGTCACAGAGGGACCTTATGCCGATTCAATGCGATATTGTCACCCAGGAAAGAACTGTTTTCAGTGGTGAGGTTGACTCCGTTAACCTGCCGGGAGCTGAAGGCAGGATGGGTATTCTTCCCAATCATACGGCGCTGCTGACCACGCTCGATTTCGGAGAGGTTATTGTACGCAGCGGCGGCGAGGAAGAATACTTCGCCATTGGCGGTGGCTTTGTTGAGGTCCAGCCGGACCACGTGACGATATTGGCTGACTCCGCCGAACATGCCGAGGAGATCGATCACGAACGCGCCGCACGCGCGCGCGAACGCGCCGAAAAATTCATGGCTGAAGGTGTTCCCGAAGATCCGGACCATTATGCGCAGATTCGCGCTTCCCTGATGCGTGCGCAGGTGCGTATGGATGTGGCACGCCGCAGGCGCCGGCGCACGATGCCCACCGGGCGTACTTCGCCCGGTGAGGATCGGACGTAACCGTGGCTATCTTCACCCCCCATATAGCCATCGACCTGGGCACTGTGAATGTGCTTGTTGTTGATCAGAGCCGGGGCATTATCCTGCAAGAACCCTCCGTCGTCGCCGTGCGCGAAGACGACAACAGAACAATTATTGTTGAGGTCGGCCGGGCAGCGAAAGATATGTACGGCCGTACGCCTGAAGAGATCGAGGTCATGCGCCCCCTGCGCGATGGCGTCATCGCCGATTACTTCGTCACGCAGGGCATGCTGGAGTACTTCATCAGCAAAGCTTCAGGCCGCTTCCACCTGCGCAAGCCGATCGTCATGATCAGCGTCCCCTACGGCGTTACCAGCGTCGAGCGGCGCGCGGTCCGTGAGGCGGCGCTTGCCGCAGGAGCGCGAGAGGTACACCTCATCCCCGAACCATTGGCGGCGGCCATCGGCGCCGGCCTGCCGGTCGGCACACCTACCGGCAACCTGGTCGTTGATCTGGGCGGCGGCTCGACCGAGGCGGCCGTTGTGTCCATGAACGGAATCGTTTGTGCCGAGTCCGTCCGTGTAGCCGGCGTCCATTTGGATGAAGCAATCATTTCCTACATCCGCAAGAAGTACAATCTCGTGGTCGGTGAGCCGACGGCGGAAGCGATCAAGATAAAAATTGGCGCTGCCAGCGAACTGGATGAACAGTTGGAGATGCAGGTGCAGGGACGAGACCAGATCGCCGGGCTGCCACGGACGATCACGATCAATTCGAGCGAGGTCGTCGAGGCCCTCAATGAGCAGATGGTGGCCATTGTCAACGTGGTGCGGGCGGTTCTGGCGCGTACGCCGCCGGAGCTATCATCTGACATCATCGATCGCGGCATGGCGCTCACCGGGGGCGGCGCGCTTCTGCGTGAAATCGACACCCTGTTGACCCGTGAAACAGGGGTGCCCGCCTATGTTGCCGACAATCCCATCGCCTGCACCGCCTTGGGCGCCGGCAAAGCGCTCGCCGAGCTTCCCGTGCTGCAGCGCAGCATTCCGGATATGTAAACCCATACAGGTAAATAACGATGAAGAAACAAAAACGGCCCGATGCGGGCCGTTTTCGTTTTCCGTTGTAACAATTCTACTGGCTAGGGCTCGAGATAATAGCTCATGCGCTGCATCTGGATAACGGGGTCGCTGTAGCTGACGCGCACACCGTGCGGCACATCGAGATGAACAGGCACATAGCTCAACAATGCTTTCACACCCGCATCCACCAGGCGATCGGTTACTTCCTGAGCCACTTCGGGCGGCAAGGCAAGGATCGCCATCTGCACGTCATGCTCCATGACAGTTTCTTCCAACGTGTCAATAGACTGGACGATCAAACCGCCCATTTTCGTGCCCACGACCTTCTCGTCGGCATCAAATACACAGACAATGCCGAACCCACGTCTTTCAAATCCTTTGTAATTGATCAGCGCATGGCCAAGATAACCGGCGCCAACAACGGCAACGGGCCATACTTTGGTCAAATGCAAGATATTCTGCAGCTGATCGATGAGAAAGGAAATGTGATAGCCTGTCCCTTGCTTGCCAAACTCACCAAAGTGGGAAAGGTCTTTGCGAATTTGGGCGGAGCTGATCCCCAGCCGGCGTCCCAACTCTTGCGAGGAGGTTGTGGCCAGTCCCTCAGACTGCGCCATTTGATTCAGTTCGCGAAGATAAACTGGTAGGCGCCCAATAACAATATCAGGTATCTCTGTGTTCACGTTGGCGTTTCTCAACTTTGCGGTGTGGCCTTGTAACCTCCCGGAGTAGTTCCCAGAGGTGGTGTCCTTACTAACTCCGGGAGGTACAAGGTCTTTGGTTATCCCTTTTGGGCAACTCAAGAACATTCGTGCAACTTTTCACAATGATAGCATAGCCGCTGGGTGCTGGCAATCCCCACGCTGATTGTCACCGCCGGGCGCGTGCGCAGATGTCAACAATGCCAACCAGCGGCGCGTCTTAGTCTGTTATGCAATCGGCTGTCATTTGCCTATAATCCCCTGAGTCAAAACGTTTCTTGAAGCGAGCTCTCCCTTATGCACGTTGCGATCAACGCCTATTTCTGGAATCAACCCTTCACCGGCAGCGGCCAGTACACGCGCCAATTGGTAAGACATCTGACGCGCTATGTTTCCGATGTGGCGATCACGCTTCTGATTCCGCGGCAGGAGGGCCTGGGTGAACCCGCTGACGTCCCGCAGGGCGTGCGCCGTGACCGCCCTGCCCGCGCGTGGGGGTCATCTCGGCAAGGTCTATTTCGAGCAGGTTCAGTTTCCACGCGCCTGCCGCGAATTGGGTGTCGACCTGGCGCACGTGCCCTATTGGGGGAATCCGCTGCAGTCCCCTGTACCGCAGATAGTCACCATCCACGACTTGACGACTATCCTGGTGCCGGAATACCGGCGCAGCCCCCAGGCGCGCGCCTACAATGCCCTGGTCAGCGCCAGCGCGCGCGGCGCCAATCACGTCATCACCGACTCCTTCGCCAGCAAACTGGACATCATGGATCATCTGCGCATCAAAGAGGAGGCGATCACGGCGATTTATCTGGCGGCTGACCCCCAACCGCAAGCAGAGAGCGCCTCCCTGGTAGAGATGGCGGTGCTGCGCAAATATGATTTGCCGGATTTCTATGTCCTCTATCTGGGCGGCTACGCGGTGCATAAGAATGTCATCACGCTGCTGCAGGCGTATACCTACGTGGCCAGGGCGCTGGGACTGGACTACCCCCTGGTGCTGGCGGGATCGAAACCGGGAGACGTGTCAGCAACTTTTCCGGACTACGATGATTATGTCAGGCAGCTGGGCCTGCAGGAGTACGTGCGTTGGATCGGCCGTGTGGATGAAGAAGACAAAGCCATCCTCTATCAAAATGCGGAAACATTCGTTTTCCCCAGCCGCTATGAGGGATTTGGGTTGGGACCCCTGGAAGCGATGTCCTACGGGACGCCGGTTGTGACCACGAACTGCGCCTCGCTGCCGGAAGTTGTCGGCGGCGCCGCCTTTACGGTGGATGCCGATGATGCGCGTGAGATGGCCGGCGCGATCATTGCCACCGTGATTGAGGACAATCTGCGCGCTGAACTGCGGCAAAAGGGGCTGCAGCAGGCGAAAAAGTTCTCATGGGAAAAGACTGCTACGGAGACAGCACTCGTGTACGATCAGGTGCTGAGCAGCAGTAGGGTGCCCTAAGAACAGGAGTCTTCTACGGTTTGTCGCCTTACCCCAGCCAAGTTAAAATACCGCCCGGCCTAGAATCCATTTCCGATGCAGTCAATTAAAGGCGCATACTATTCGGCTGGGCAGAGCGACGGAGAGAAGCATGCTAATTCACCGCGACCTTGAGAAAGCGGTCATTGAAGCGATCAAGCGGGCGCAGGAAGACGGGGATCTTCCGCAGTTCGAGATTCCTGATGTGCAGGTAGAACGACCGCGCGACGCCAGCCATGGCGATTTTGCCACGGCTATCGCCCTGCAGTTGGCCCGAGCCGCCAAAATGGCGCCAATCAAGATTGCCGAAGCGATCGTCGCCCATTTTCAAGCGCCACCCTACCTGGAAGAATTTTCCGTTGTCGCGCCCGGCTTTCTCAATTTCCGTCTGCAAGAATCGTGGCTGCAAGAGGAAGTGAATCGCATTCTTGAGGAAGGAGATGAGTACGGCCGTTTCAATCTGGGAGAAGGGAAGAAGGCGCAGGTGGAGTATATCAGCGCCAACCCAACCGGCCCGATCACGTTTCACCGCACACGCGGCGGGGTCATGGGCGACACGCTTTCCCGTGCCTTGGACTCGGCCGGCTATGATGTCACCCGTGAATACTATTACAACGATGCCGGGCGGCAGGTAACCATGCTGGGTGAATCCGTGCGCCTACGTTACTTGCAGCTCCTGGAGCAAGAAGTTGCCTTTAGCGATGAGCATTACCAGGGCGGTTATATCCTCGATCTGGCGCGCGCCCTTCTCGAGGAACATGGGGCAGGCTTGGTCGATGCCCCCGTCTCCTTCTTCGGCGACTATGCTATCGAACAAATCTCGGCCGGACAAAAAGAAAGTCTGAAACGGATCAATATTGAGTTCGACAACTACTTCCGTGAGCAAAGTCTCTACGAATCGGGCCGTGTCTGGGAGACGTTGGAGCAGCTGCGCGAGAATGGGTATGTCTATGAAAAGGACGGCGCGCAATGGTTCCGTTCCACCGATTTTGGCGACGATCAAGATCGCGTGCTGGTGAAGGCCAGCGGCGAACCGACCTACCGCCTGCCCGATATCGCCTACCATTGGGACAAGGCGCTGCGTGGATTTGATATGGTGGCCGACATTTTTGGGCCCGATCACCATGCCACGGCGCCGCAGGTTCTGATGGGGATTGAGGCTCTCGGCGTAGACAGCAGCTTTGTACACACCATTCTGCACCAGATCGTCACCCTGATCCGTGATGGCGAGCAGCAGAAAATGAGTACGCGGCGGGGCGTCTTTGTCACCCTGGATGAGCTGGTTGATGAAGTAGGCGCAGATGCGATACGCTACTTCATGATTTCGCGCACTGGCAACAGCCAGATCGATTTCGACATGGACCTGGCCGTCGAGCAGTCCGACAAAAATCCCGTCTACTACATTCAAAATGCCCACGTGCGCTGCGCGGGCATCCTGCGCAAATGGGCAGCGGCCGGCTACGCGCTGGATGCGGACAAGGACGCGGACCTCAGCTTGCTTACGCATGAAAAGGAGCTTGCCTTCCTGCGCAAGGCCACGGAGCTAGCGGAGGTCTTAGAGAAAATGGCCACGACCCTGGAGCCGCACACGATCACGTTTTTTGCTTACGAGCTGGCCTCGCTGTTCCATCCCGCCTATGAAGAGAGCCGCGTGCTGCACCCTGATGTTCCAGAACCGCTGCGCCTGGCCCGCCTGCGCTTCTACAAAGCGGCCAAGCAGCTTTTTGCCCGCGTCCTTGACCTCATGGGCATGAGCGCGCCCGAAGTCATGTAAACAGGAACTGCCCGCCAACAACCAACAGCTTTAGTTCAAGGAGAGCAATCGGATATGTCCATCAAGGCAGATAGTTGGATTCGGCGCAAGGCCCAGGAAGAGGGCATGATCGAGCCGTTTGTGGACGGCCAGGTGCGCCAAGACGTAATTTCTTATGGGCTGTCCTCTTACGGGTATGATATTCGCGTCAGCAATGAATTTAAGATTTTCACCAATGTTCATTCGGCCGTTGTCGATCCCAAGAACTTCAATCCCAAATCATTTATCGATTATCACGGCGATATCTGCGTGATCCCCCCAACTCCTTCGTTTTGGCCCAGACTGTTGAGTACTTCCGCATCCCGCGTAATGTGCTCACCGTCTGTGTCGGCAAGAGTACCTACGCGCGCTGCGGCTTGATCGTCAATGTAACCCCCTTTGAACCGGAGTGGGAAGGGTTCGTGACCCTGGAAATTAGCAATACGACGCCGCTGCCGGCGCGTATCTATGCCAATGAAGGGATCGCCCAGGTTCTCTTTTTCGAATCGGACGAAGTCTGCGAGGTCTCTTATGCAGACCGCAAGGGCAAATATCAGAACCAGCAGGAGATTCTGCTGCCACGCATTTAGCCCTTCGCCGAGGGGACGGTTTCCACGATTTGGACTGACTATGCGGCAGTCCAGCAAGTGAGGGCGCTGACGAGAGCGGACGAGACGGGCAGCGACGAAAGAGCTGCTAACCGGTTCCCGGTCCCAGGTAAGCGTTCTGGGGGAATCTGCCCTCAATGCCGGCAAAGAAGGCGCCGAGTTTCGCGAAATCAGCTTCCATGCTGCCGGTGGGCCATAGGGGAGGCCCGATCTTGATCGTTTTTGTCGCGTAATCAAACCCGGCGGGAACGATGGGTACGCCCGCTTCATCAGCGATGCGGTAGAATCCGGTCTTCCATCTGCCTACGCTGCCGCGAGTTCCTTCGGGCGTGATCACCAAGACAAATTGATCACGCTCCGCAAACTGTTGTACCGCCTGCCCGACCACGCCGCCGCTGGCGCTGCGATCGATGGGCACCCCGCCCAGCCAGCGCAAAAATGTCCCTAAGGGCTCCCAGAATAACCCTTTCTTGCCCAAAAATTCCAGGCGCAGTCCCATGGACAGGAGAATGTTTAGACCCACGGGAAAATCGGCGTTCGACGTATGCGGGACAATGGCAATAATGAATTTCGGTTCATCCGGGAAATTGCCCGCGTATGACCAGCCGGAGGCGGCCATCGATAGACGGCCGATAGCACGCGACAGCCGATTCCCACGCCGCGGAACTGCAGGCGGAACCACCGGCAACTTGATCCTCTGCGCAAGATTCATCAAGATTTTAACTCCAACCAATTCGTGCCTGTACTGGCATCTACTTTCAAGGGAACATCGAGCTTCAAGGCGCCGGACATGATCTCCATCATCAGTGTCTTTACCTGCGCCAGTTCCTCATTGGGCACTTCGAGAACAAGCTCGTCATGGACTTGCAGCACCATTCTCGCCCTGTAGTCAGCCAACGCCTCGTGCAGCTGCTGCATAGCAATTTTGATGATGTCCGCGGCCGTGCCCTGGATGGGGTGATTCACCGCCTCTCGCTCGGCACGCATCATTGCCTGGCGATTGCTGCCGCTCACCGGCATGCGGAAGATAGGGAAATATCGCCGCCTGCCCAGTAGAGTTTCTACATACCCATCTGTGCGCGCCCGGGTCTTGGTTTCGTCTAGATAGCGGCGTATCCCAGGAAAGCTCTCAAAGTATTCCTCGATATAGTTCTCTGCCTCAGCCAGTGTAAATTCTGAGTCACGCGAGAGGCGGAAAGCCCCCATGCCATAAATCAAGCCAAAATTGACCGCTTTGGCAAAACGGCGCTGATTGTACGTGACCTCTTCAAGGGGCACATTATAGACAGCCGCCGCCGTTGTGCTGTGAATATCCTGATCTTGCAGGAAGGCTTCAATCAACGCGGCATCCTGGCTGATATGCGCCAGCACGCGCAGTTCCACCTGTGAGTAGTCCGCGGCCAGGAAAACCCAATCCTCCTCCGTGACAAAGCCGCGGCGTATCTGCTGGCCCTCTTCGCTGCGAATCGGGATATTCTGCAAGTTCGGCGAGTTGCTGGCGATGCGACCGGTAATTGCCCCCGTCTGGTTGAAGCTGGTGTGAATACGGCCGGTATCAGGATTGACCATCTCCGGAAATGCGTCCACATAGGTGCTTTTCAGTTTGCCCAACTCGCGATAGGTCAGCAGGGCCTCGATGATGCCTGTCGCATCATTCTGCTTAAGTGTCTCCAGAACCCGGGCCGCCGTCGAGTAGTGGCCGCTCTTGTTTCTCTTCAATCCTTCGTGCGGCAAATCTAGTTTCTTAAAAAGGATGTCGCTAAGCTGCTGCGTCGAATTGATATTGAACGGTTCGCCGGCAATCTCATAGATTTTTGTTTCCAAGGCGGCAAGGCGCTGCTGCAAATCGACGGACAATTCCTTGAAGAACCCTACGTCAAGCTTCACGCCAGCCTGTTCCATGGCGGAGAGGACTTCTACAAGCGGCATCTCCAAGCCCAGGATATCCTCTTGATTCTTGGCCTTTATGTCCGCAAGCAGGGGGCTGACGAGGCGCAGCGTTATATCAGCATCGGCCGCGCCGTAGGGCGCCGCTTCTTCGATCGCGACTTCAGCGAACGTTTTCTGAGAACGACCTTTGCCAATAAGCTCGCTTATCTCCGTCATTTCAATGCCCAGGCGCTGGCGCGCCAAATCTTTGAGCCCCTTGTGCTTCGTCGCCGGGTTTGTCAACCATTCGCCGATCATCGTATCAAAGGCGATGGGCGACACGCGTAAGCCATGTAAGTCGAGAATGGTGTAATCGAACTTGGCGTTGTGCGCCACTTTGGGAATGGCGGGGTTGGTCATTGCCGGTCGAATCGCCGCCAAAACGGTTTGCAGCGGAAGCTGCCCTGGTGACAGCATCGCTTCTCCGGCGAAGAGCGACATCTGCCCTTCACGGTTCTGCTCAGCCTGGGCCAGGTGGCCCACCGGAACGTAATAGCTGACCGGCGATTCAACGGCGAAGCACAGCCCAACAAGCCCGGCCGTCATCTTGTCCAGGCCTGTTGTTTCCACATCAAAACTGATCATTTCCGCCTTTTCGAGCTTATCAACGAGCGCTTGCAGCGCCTCTTCGCTGCCTACAATCACGGTTTCCGTAGGCGGCTGTTCAGGCGTCTCCAGGGCAGTCGCCCCATCCGGCAGACGCTCCGACAATTGGCGCGACAAGGTTCTGAATTCAAGTTCGCGGAACAGATCGAGCACGCCTTCGGGATCAAAATCTTGCGCCCGGCATGCTTCCAGATCCAGCGTAATCGGGGCATCGGTGACGATACGCGCCAACTGCCGGCTTAGAAAGGCATCCTCCTTGCCCTCCAGCAGTCTCGTTTGCAGCGCGCCTTTGATCTCGCCAATGGTCTCATAGATGCCCTCTAGAGAACCATACTGCTGCAGCAAGCGCGTCGCCGTCTTGTCCCCGACGCCACGTACGCCGGGGATGTTGTCACTCTTATCACCCACCAGCGCCTTCCAGTCGACGACCTGGGCCGGAGCAACACCGAAGTAATCAACGACGCTGGGGATATCATACACTTCGGGCTCCTGGCTGCCGCGGCGTGGAGGCAGCTGCACCGTTGTGTTTTCATTGACAAGCTGCAGCAAATCGCGATCGCCCGTAATAATGTAAGCATGCACCTCCTGCGCATTGGCCTGGGCGGCCACCGTGCCCAGCACATCATCCGCTTCAAATCCCTCCAATTCCAGAACAGGGATGTTGAAAGCGCTGACGACCTCTTTGATGCGCTCGATCTGCACGCTCAGTTCATCCGGCATCTTTTCGCGCGTACCTTTGTAGTCGGCGAAAAGGTCGTCGCGAAAAGTACGACCGAGATCGAAGCTCACGGCAAAGTATTCAGGGGGTTCCTCGGCCAGCAGGCGTTCGATAATCGTTCTGGCAAAACCAAAAGTGGCGTTGGTTGGTTCACCCGCAGCCGTGGTGAAGGCATCAAGCGGTAAAGCGTAGAACATACGGTAAGCCAGCGCGTGGCCATCAATCAACTCAAGTCTGGAAGGCATAGCATTCTCCGGTAGTGGGATTCACGTCATTATAGCCGAGAACCAACTTCAACATAAACTACTGGGAACATGCCGCTGTGAGCCAGCCATGCGCTTCTTCATCAATTAGGCGCAAAGTATGTATAATGAAGGGAGTGTTGGCTGAAAGCGAGAGAATCTTGTTATGTGCCAATTGCGCAAATGAACAGGTCCACGAGGAGGCTCACCTATCATGGATGATGAAAGCAAGCAGAAGCTCGAGTTAACCGATGAGGAACAGGTAGGGCTGCGGCAGGCGGCTGCAGGAGGCCCCCCTTTCAGCCAGCGCGCGCAGGCACTGCTCGCTTTGGCGGACGGGGCAGATCTGGCGGAGGCAGGGATCGCATCGGGCCTGACGGTTAATCAGGTACGTTACTGGCTCGGCCGTTTCGGCACGCGAAGCCTTGGTATATTTCCTGATGAGCTCCTGACCATTCACCCGCCTGGAGAAGAAACGGAGACGGAACCCACCTTATTGCCAGCGCCGGAAAAGGCGCCAATGCTCGCCGCCCCGGATATTGCCGGTGAACTGAGTGCGTTCATCCCCAATGCGACGGCAGCGGCAGCGACGGTCGCTGCAGGCGCCGCGGGGGGGATTGCGGTCGCCAAGGCGAAGAAAAAACGGGGCAAGAAAAGCAAGCAGTCAGCCAAAAAGAAGGCCGCAGCGAAGAAGGGCAAAAAGGATAAGAAAGGCAAGCAAGTGAAAAAGGGCAAGCGCAGCAAGAAGGACAAGAAGGCCAGGAAAGACAAAAAGGGCGAGAAGTCCAAGAAGAGTAAGAAGGGCAAGAAAAAGAAGTAGGCCCACCGGGGTCCACAACCACCCTAGCTGGCTAAGAACTCCATGGAAGAAGAGAGCAGTTTCGCATACCGTGCTCGCTTGCGGCTGATCAAAGCAGAAATGGCCATCCGCCAGAAGCTGTATCTGATGTTCTATTTGCAGCCGCGAAAACAGACCCTTGCCCAGGCTGACTTAAGCTTCCTGGACCTGCGCGGCGCCAATCTAAGCGGCGCTAATCTGCGTGAGGCGAATCTGATCCGCTGCGATCTGAGCGGCACCAATCTGCGTGAGGCCAATCTCCTGGCCGCCGATCTGAGCGGTGCGCGCCTGGCGGGAGCGGATCTCAGCGGCGCACAGCTGACCGGGGCGGTGGTAACGGCCGTGCAGCTGGCGGCGGCCAAGTCACTGGATGGCGCCACCCTGCCCAATGGCCAAGAATACGAAGCGGGCACAGACATCGATCAGGCGGTCCAGCTTCCCGGCTCCGAGCGCGTTAACCTGACCATGCGCGACCTCAGCGGGCGCGACATGCGCGGCGCGCGGCTGGCGCAGGCGGTGCTGCGCAGCGCGGATCTGCGGGGCACGGATCTCAGTGCCGCTGATTTGCGGGGCGCCAGCCTGTGGGACGCGGACTTGAGCCAGGCGCTGCTTGTCTCTGCCGATCTTCGCGGCGCCGACCTATTGAAGGCGAATTTAAGCGGCGCCGACCTCAGCAGGGCCGACCTGACCGGCGCCCTTGTCTCCGACGATCAACTGGCAGCGGCCGCCTCCCTGTCCGGCGCGATTCTGGCGGACGGCAGCATGAGCACGGAATAAGGCCGTGCCGCAATTGAGGCAACCAGCATTTGCCGGCGCCCTGGAGACAGACTTTCAACAGCGCGTCATTGGCGCCTTCGGTATGGCAGGCCGGCGATGGCTGGCGGAGCTGCCGCTGCTGCTTGAAGATTGCGCTGAGCGCTGGGGGCTGACCATCGCGCCCCCCTTCCCGGAGCTCTCCTATAATTACGTCGCCCCGGCAGAAATGGCCGGCGGCGAGGAGATTGTCCTCAAGCTGGGCGTTCCTAATGCGCAATTGGCTGGTGAGATAGCGGCCCTGCGCGCCTACGATTCCCGCGGCAGTGTGCGCCTGATCGATGCCGATGCCGATCAAGGCGTCTTGCTGCTGGAAAAGTTGGTTCCCGGCCGCACGTTGTCGGCGCTTGTCCCCGAGAGCGATGAGGAGGCGACGCACATCGCCGCCCGCCTGATGAAGCGCTTGTGGCGGCCGGTCGCAAAGGATCACGCGCATAAGACGGTCCGCCAATGGGCGCTTGGGTTCCAACGGCTGCGCGATACCTTTCAAGGCAGCAGCGGCCCATTCCCATCACGCATGGTGGCCGAAGCAGAGGAAATCTACGGCCGTCTCCTGGCCAACACAGAAGAAGAGGTCTTGCTGCATGGGGATCTGCATCACTTTAATATTCTGTCCGCGACGCGTGAGACGTGGTTGGCCATTGACCCCAAGGGGGTTGCCGGCGACCCTGCTTACGAAGCAGGGTCGCTGCTGCGCAATCCGCTTCCTGACATTTATAGCTGGAATGATTTGGCGGGCATTCAATCGCGGCGGCTGGACATTCTGGCTGATGAACTGCAGCTGGATCGCAAACGGATCCAGGAGTGGGCTTATGCTCAGCTCGTCCTTTCCGCCTGGTGGTCCTATGAAGATGAGACGCCGAATGAGAAAGTGGGCGGAAGGGAATGGATCCCCTTCGCCGAACTGATCCGCGAAGCTTGATTAATCGGGAGAACAGCTATGAACAACGAAAAAAAGTGGCAGCTCAAAACGCGGCGTGAACAGCCCGATTTGGCTGAACGTTTCTATCCGCAAAAGGAACGAGTTTGGGCCAGCTTCATGTTTGAGGACCGCGTCTCAAACAAGTATTGGCACCCCTATATGACCGAGATCTATCCTGAATTCCAGCAATATCTGCTGAACGAAGAAGGCGACCCTGTGGCCGTGGCCCAGGCGCTGCCGCTGACTTGGGATGGCACGCTGCACGGGCTGCCCATTGGCTGGAACGACTGCTTTGTCCGCTGTGCGGCCGAATATGAAGCAGGCCAGACGCCAAACACATTGGCGGCGTTGGAGATCGCCATCCAACCGGAATATCACGGGCAAGGGATCAGCTACCGCATGATCAAGGCGCTGCGAGATCTCGCAGTCGAACATGGTTTGCAGGCGGTGATTGTCGCCGTGCGGCCGTCGTGGAAGATGCGCTACCCGCTGGCGCCCATGGAGCGCTACGTGCGCTGGCAGCAGGCTGACGGCGCGCCGTTTGACCCGTGGCTGCGCGCCCATTGGCGCAGCGGCGGTGAGATCCTGAAGGTGGCTCACCCCTCGATGATTATTGAGGGAAGTGTCGAAGAGTGGGAAGCGTGGACGGGCATGCCCTTCCCTGAAAGCGGTGATTACGTGATCGCCGATGCCTTGGTGCCCATTCAAATCGATCGCGAAATGAATGTCGGCCGTTACGTCGAACCCAATGTCTGGATTCACCACCCCATTACGACTCAACGGCTGAGCGATGCACAGTTCACATGAGCAGATGCGATTTTGACCGGCTTGTTTCAGAGGCGCTCGCCAAAGATTTCTCTTGGTGGGATTTTTCCTGGCTGCGTGGCCGCTGCATAGAAGAAACCGGCGCTTTCCGCGCCAAAGCAGATCGCTTTCTGCTTGAGGCGCGAAAAGCCAGCCTAATCCCAAGCGGAAGTCTCGTCCAACATCGCTTTCTCTTCTGCGCTGAGCGCCACTTCCGCACCCCTTACCGTATCATAGAGCTGATCCAGCGAGTTGGCGCCGATGATGGCCGAGGTGACGGCCGGATTGGCCAATGTCCAGGCGATGGCCGTCTGGGCGATGGTGGCTTCGTGCGCACGGCCGATCTCTTCCAGCTTGTCCACGGCCGTGAATCCCTGTTCATTCATATAGCGCTCGCGGATGCCGCCGGCGCGCGCTGACTGCGGCAGTTCGCTGTCGCGGCGGTACTTGCCGGTGAGGAAGCCGCCGGCCAAGGGGCTGTAGGGGATCACGCCGATTTCCTGATCGAGGCAGAGCGGCTGCAGCTCGCGCTCAAATTCAGCGCGATGCACGAGGCTGTAATGGGGCTGCAAGCTGTCAAAACGGGCGAGCTTATGTACGTCACTCACCCAAAGGGATTTGGCCAGCAGCCACGCCGGGTAGTTGGAGCAGCCGATATAGCGCACCAAACCGGCGCGGACAAGGTCATCGAGCGCGCGCAGGGTCTCATCCAGCGGCGTTTCCTGATCGGGAAAATGCACCTGGTAGAGATCGATATACTCCGTTTGCAGGCGGTTTAGGCTGTCGCGCACGCTGTTAAGGATGTGCAGGCGCGACAGGCCCTGATCATTGGGTCCTTCGCCCATCTTGCCGCGAACCTTGGTGGCGATCACCACATCGTCCCGCCTGACACTGCTTGTTTGCAGCCAGGTGCCGATGATCTGTTCGCTGACGCCGCCGGGATTCCCCTCCACCCATGTCGAATAGATATCGGCCGTGTCCAGGAAGTTGACGCCCGCTTCCACGGCGGCGCTCATGATCTCGTGCGCCTGCGCTTCTTCTGTCGACCAGCCAAACTGCATGGTGCCCAGGCAAATGGTGGAGACCTTGAGACCCGTTCGTCCTAATCGTCTGTATTCCATCTTCACTCTCTGTTTTTGCGAACGTCTACGGCCGCTCCAATATATGGGTCACGACGGTCGCGCCGCTGCCGCCGATATTTTGGGTCATGGCGATCTTGACGTCTTCGATTTGCGCCTCGCCGGCCTGGCCGCGCAGCTGCAGCGTCGCTTCCGCCAGCTGGTAGAGGCCCGTCGCCCCGACCGGGTGGCCGCGCGCCTTCAGGCCGCCCATCGTGGCGATGGGCACACGGCCTGTGGGCAAAATATCGCCCTCCTTGCCGAGACGCACTCCCTGGCCCGGTTGCGCAAAACCACACGCTTCCAAGGAGAGCGCGGCCATGATGCTGAACGCATCATGCAGCTCAAAAATGTCGATATCCTGTGGGCCGACGCCCGCCTGCGCATACGCTTTTTGCGCCGACTGTTCAGCCGCCAGCAGCCACAACGGGTTCGCGCGGTCATGGATGGCCAGCGTGTCCACAGCGGACGCGGAACCGGTCACGCGCACGGCATCGGGCGCCTTAGAGGCGGGCACAAGGAGCAGCGCCGCCGCGCCATCGCCAATGGGGGAGGCATCAAAGAGGCTGATGGGATCGGCCACGATGCGGCCGTTGTCAAAGACTTTTTGGCTGATCGGGGCGCGGAAGAGCGCATTGGGATTCTTGGCGGCGTTGGCGTGGGCATTGAGGGCGAAGGGGGCGAAGTCGCGGCGGTCGTAGCCATATTCATGCATATAGCGCTGCATGACTAAGGCGTTTAGGCCGACGAAGGAGACACCCTGGACCACTTCATAGTCTGCATCGGCAGCCGTGGCCAGGGCGGAAGTCGTCTGTTTGCCCAAAGACTCGGTCAGCTTCTCGACGCCGACAACGAGCACGGCCTCCATGTCGCCGCTGGCCACGGCCAGCAGGCCCATTCTCATCGCGGAAGCAGCGGAGCCACACGCCGCCTCCATCTTCACCGCTTCCACGCCTCTTTGGCCCAAGAAATCAGCCACGAGTGCGCCCAGATGTCGCTGCTGGCTCAATTCGCCGCTGGTCATATTGCCGACATAGATGGCGTCCACGCGATCGACAGCGGCATCTTCCATCGCCGCCCGAGCGGCGCTGACGGCCAAGTCGCGGATGGACAGATCCCAATGTTCGCGCACGGGTACTTGTCCCACGCCCAAAATTGCTACTTGGTGCATTCGCACCTCCTGAAAACGCGAATCAGCCATTCAACAGAGCAGTAGGTCAACTTAACGCTGGCCAATTTGCTGCTGAATCGCTGACAGGCTGAATTGCTGACAAGCTACTGTAAGTTTAACGAAGAAGACCGTCAGAAACTATCAGGAGCGGCCGAAAGCTATCAATTCTCAGGCGCCGCTGATACGCAGCGTCCAACCATAAGGATCTGGGGCACGGCCGTACTGGATGCCGGTCAGGGCGTTAAAAAGCTCTGTGGCCACCGGCCCTGATTCATTGTTGTTGATCGTGAATATCTCATTTCGGTACTCGAACATGCCCACCGGAGCGATAACGGCCGCTGTCCCACAGCCGAACACTTCGCTGATCTTACCTGAGCGCACATCGGCCAACATCTCATGCACGTCAATCTGCACTTCAGCGACCTCGTACCCGAGATCGGGAGCCAGCGTCAAGACGGAGTCGCGGGTGACGCCGGCGAGAATGCTGTCGCTCAACGGTGGAGTAACGATGCGCCGGCCCTCATAGACGAAGCAAATATTCATTGCCCCAACTTCTTCTACAAAACGGCCGTCGGTAGCGTCCAGCCAGAGCACCTGCGAATACCCTTTCGCCGCGGCTTCCTCGCTGACAAAAAGGCTGGCCGCATAATTGCCGCCCGTTTTCGCCGCGCCAACGCCGCCGCGTACCGCACGCCGGTACTTATCGGAAATGTAGACGGGCACGGGGTTGAAGCCTTCCTTGAAATAAGCGCCGACGGGACCGGCGATCACGAAGTGAATGTAGGAGGTGCTGGCATGCACACCAAGGAAGGGCTCAGAGGCAAACATGGCCGGTCGCACATAGAGCGTCGCCCCCGGCGCCGAAGGCACCCATTCCGCTTCCATCTCAATCAGCTTGATGATGGCCTCAAGATGCTCCTCTTCGTCGATCTGGGGCATGGCCATGCGCTTCGCGGAGAGATTGAAGCGCTTCATGTTTTCCCAAGGACGGAAAAGATTGAGATCCCCGTCCGGACGGCGGTAGACCTTGGTCCCCTCAAAGATCTCCTGAGCATAATGAAGGGCAGCCGTCGCCGGAGAAAGAGAAAAATCCTGGAAAGGGCCGATTTGCGCATCGTGCCAGCCCACCCCCTGATCCCAATATTGGGTGAACATGCGGTTGACGAAAAGATTGCCAAATCCAAAGTCTTCAGCCGGCGCTTCTCTTTTCTGCTCCGGGTCCAAAGGTATGATTTTAATATCCACAGTTACCTCCTCAGAGGGCCTCTCAGCCGCCGGCTGGTCTGTTTACCCGTCAGGAAGCTGAGTGCCCTTTTTTCAATCGTTTTGCAGCAGCTCCCGCGCCTGTCCACTGAGACGCCAATCGAGGCGCTTACGGTAGTTCTCAAAATCTGTCAGCAGTCGTTCATATTCAGCAGCCATGAACGGAGACGTGAAAAGAAAATCGGCCGTTGAACGATTTGAAGCCACAGGAATGTTCCAAAGAACAGAGATACGCAGCAGCGCCTTCACATCGGGATCATGCGGCTGCGCTTCCAGCGGGTCCCAGAAAAAGACCAATACATCAATTCCTCTTTCCGAGATACGCGCGCCCAACTGCTGGTCGCCTCCCAGCGGGCCGCTTTGAAAGCGATGCACGTCCAGACCCAGCTCCCGCTGCATCAACCATCCTGTGGTTCCGGTACCGTAGAGTTCATGCTCGCTCAGATTGTCGCGGTTTGCTTTGGCCCATTCGAGCAGTTCGTCTTTGCGATTGTCATGGGCGACAAGCGCGATGCGTTTGCGCGGGGGAAGCAGATCAGATTCCATGGTGCGTATTCCTTCGCGGCTGTAAGCAGCCGGCACGGTGCCCAGCGCCTATTGTCCTAGAATGCGGCGGGATCGCCAACTGTGGGCCGGCGTGGAAATGAGGCCCGTTGCCTCTTCACCGCCCGGCGTCTATGATCGGGGACGATGCTGCCAATTCTAACGCGCTACGGATCAATCTTCATCTTCAGCTACACCGTGGTCCTCGCTCTGGGCGTCGTTCTGGCGCTGCTCTTGACCGCGCATTTGCAGAAGCGTGAACCGCTGCCGGAATGGTTTGATGCGGCGCTCGTGGTGTTCGCCGCGGCCGTTGCCGGCGGCCGCTTCGGTTTCGTGATCGCCCAATGGACCTATTTCCAGGAAAATAGAGCGGAGATTGGGCACATCTGGCAGGGCGGCCTTTCCTACTATGGCGCGCTGTTCGCCGGGCTGGCCGCGCTCTCTATTTGGACCCGCGTCAGCGACCGTGACTATTACAGGTATGCGGCGCTCTTTTCACCGGGCGCCGCGCTGATCGTCGCTTTTGGCTGGGCCGCCTGCTGGTTTGATGGCTGTGCCTACGGGCTGGAGACAACGCTGGGCCCTCTAGCCGCCGACCTGCCCGATGAATTCGGCGTTTTTGCGCTGCGCTACCAAACGCAGCTAATCGGCCTAGCGCTCTCCCTGCTCACGTTCGCCATCGTTCTGTGGTTGTTTGAACACGCAAAGCCGGCGGTGACCTTCTGGTTTTTCCTTTTCCTCATTTCTGCGGTTCATTTTCTGACCGGGTTCCTGCGCGGAGACCTTCTCCCGGGGTCGGCGGGAATACGTCTAGATCAACTGCTTGATGGGATATTGATCGGCGGGTCGCTTCTGATGCTACAATACAGTCGCAGACACCTGCCCTTAGAAGCGGAACGCGAGATTGTAAATTAGTGTTTTTTGCTCAAAAAAGAAGAACTTTTTAGCAGGAAGTGCGTATACAGAATAGATGGGCGGCGATCGCCGGCTGCGGCGGCGTCCATCACGGCCAGGAAGCGTATGAAGAACGACGAATTAAACGATGAATTGAACGATGAACTAGTTGAAGCGCCTGAAGGATTTAGATCAGGATTTGTGGCCCTCGCCGGTCGGCCCAACGCCGGCAAAAGCACACTGATGAATGCCTTGATGCAGCAGAAAATCGCCATTGTCACGCCGCGGCCGCAAACGACGCGCACGCGGCAGTTGGGCATCATCACAGAGCCTGATTACCAGATGATCTTCATCGACACACCCGGCCTTATCCGCGACCCACGACACAAGCTCGACGAGTATATGCGCGCGGCGGCGGAAGAGGTTCTGCCGGATGTTGATACGGTGCTCTGGCTGGTGGACAGCACGCAAGCGCCGGGCGAAGAAGAAGCGGCGATCGCCGAGAAGTTGGCGGCGCTTGGCAAGCGAACAAGAGTCATTCTAGGCATCAATAAATTGGATGCACTGACGGCTGACAAGGTGTTGGAGCGCACGGAAGCGTATCGCGCCCTGCTGCCTGACAGTGAATGGATCGCCTTTTCCGCCCTGCACAACGCGGGGACGGATGAGCTGCTGGGCATGTTGATCGCGTCTCTGCCCGAAGGGCCGATTTACTACCCGCCGGAACAGATTACGGATGTCTTTCTGCGCGATATCGCCGCGGAGATGATCCGCGAACAGATCATGCTGCAGCTGCGGGACGAAGTCCCCTACGGCACGGCCGTGCAGGTGGTGGATTTCAATGAGAAACCAGGCGAGGCAACCTATATCAGTGCCAACATCTTTGTGGAACGGGATTCGCACAAGGGAATCATCATTGGCGCCAAAGGGGCGCAGCTGCGCAGCATCGGCGCCGCATCGCGTAAAGAAATCGAGACGATGCTTGAAAACAAAGTATTTTTGGATTTGTGGATCAAGGTCCAGCCGCGCTGGCGGCGCGATGAGAACGCGCTTAAGCGATTGGGTTACAGCAGTGGCTGATCGCATACTTAATGACCCTGGGAAAATGTAGTCAGACCCATTAGCTGCGTGGGGAAAAAGGAGACGTCATTGACGGCCTGCCCAGCAAATTGGGAGTCGGAGAAAAACAATGAGTGAAGAATATCTCGAAGAGTTAGACGACGAGGGTGTCAACCGGCGTTCCTTCTTACGCAACTTGAGCCTCGCCGCCCTGGCGGCAACGGCCGCCGGAACGGGTGCCGCCATCTTGGCGGGAAAACAGTCTGCTGGCGAGGTGGTTTTTACAGCGGGACCGCCAGCAGCGCCTGTTGCTTCTCCAGTGCAGGCCGTGCCCGTTGTACAATCGGCGCAAACGGCGGTGCAGGCGCACGAAGGCGCGGCTGAACTGCTGGCGCGCCTGGCGGAGTCGCAGGCAGAAAACATGCGCCTGCAGGCCAATCTGGACGCCGCCCGGCGCGAACTGGATTCGCTGCGTATGGCATCCAGTGACAGCAGTGTCGCCACGCAGGATTTATCGCTGCAGCTGGCGGGAGCTAATGAAAGAATCGGTCTTCTCGCCGGCCTCGTGGCCATGTACGAGCAGTTGGACGCGGTCGATGTCAGCGACACGATCCAGGCAGGAATAGACACGGTCTCGGACACGATCGCCGACTTGATTGATAACACGCCCACCTTGAGCGAAGGGATCGCCGCCGGGCAGCAGGCGTTGGCGGAAGTGGACGCGCACCTACCCGTCCTCGAAGACGGCCGTCTCTGGTTGGATGCCCAGGCCAACAAAATCGGCGCCTTCTACCAGACGATCGAATTGACCCTACAAAACGTCCTCGATTCTTTCGGGTCGTTTCTGGATATGGTGGAAAATTGGTTCAGCGGGATCCGCAAGTGGCTGCCCTTCGGCATTGGTGAAAGCGCGGCTCAGGTTGTGGGCGCCCTATCAGATCTGGTTGTGGAAACGCCGCACACGGTCGGCGGCGTGAATGATTACATTCTGCAGCCCCTGGATGCGTGGCTGGCGCGTGTGGACGATGAACCGGCGCTGCGCCAAACGCTGATCAAGCCGCTGCGCGACCAGGTCCTGGTCGAGGCGGATAACACGATCAGCCGCGCGCAGCAGGTCCATTCCGTTTATCACAGCCAACTGGCCCAGCCGGCGGCAATGGCCAAGCTCAGCCGCGACGAGCTGCGACAGCGCATCGCCGACTACCGGCAGCAAAATTTGCTTTAGCCAGCAGCGCGCGTAGCGACCGGCCTCCGGCCGCGCCGCTGCTTACGTGACTGATTGGCTGACTTCTTCGGTTATCGCCGCAATCAATGATGGCAGAGCCGCGGTGAGCGGCTCTGTTAGACCCTCTTCCCAGACCAACTCCAGGGGTTGAATGCCATAAATGATCAGCTCGTCAGGCAGCAGATTCAGCGCCCTGGCGAGGGCCAGTGCTTCCGCCAGTCCGGCGGTGTGCAGGGTTCCCCCCAGAGCTGCCTCGCTGCTTCTGATCTGCGCCGTGTCGGGCGTGAAGCGCCGCCACGCCCCCGGCGGCAGTCCCATATCGGCCGCATCCACGATGAAGACGCGCTGATAGCCTTCAAAGAGGAGGACTGTTTCTAGACCGGGCGTCCCCCCATCCAGGAGGTCGACTCTCGGGGGAAGCGTCCCGGCAGACAAAGCGGCGACGACGGCCGGACCGGCCCCATCGTCGCCGCGCAAACTGTTTCCTAGGCCGAGAATGAGCGTCTTGCCCATAGGCCGCCTACTCGAACTTCACCTCCAGAAGATGGGTCGAACAGGAGATGCAGGGATCATAGGCGCGCACCAGCATTTCCAGACGGTGGGCAATTTCCGGCTGCGGCATTTCCATCAGCGTGGGCACGAGTTCGCGCATGTCCGCCTCCACATTGGCGACATTCTGATTGGTGGGAATGATGCAGTTGGCGCCGCTAATGCGGCCGTCTTCGATCTTGTAATGATGGAAGAGCACGCCGCGCGGCACTTCACAAGCGCCCACACCTTCACCAGAAAGGCGAGCCGGGGGAACCGGCGCTTCCCAGGCGATCTCACGCTGCAAGAGCGTATCGATTAGCTCCTCCCCCTCGGCGATACAATGTACAATCTCGACCACCTGGGCGACACTATTCATATACGGGTTGACACAAGAGGGCTCCAGCCCCAGGACATCGGCCGCTTCCACAGCCTTGGGGTGCAGGAGATCGTGGTTCAACTTGTAACGCGCCAGGGCGCCGACCATGTAGCTGTCCCGTTGATTGGAGCAGTGCTTGGCTGACGAATGGGGCAAGATTTTCTCGTTGGTTACCGTCTGGTACGCGCTCAGCGGCCATTTTCCGCCATCGGTACTGACTATATCGCCATCAATAAAGCCGTAGTATGCTTCATTGCGCAGGGCGATATACTCCGTTTCGCGGTCGAATTCGGGAATAGGCAGCGTCTTGAACAGGTCAAGAGTCGCCTCAACATCTACCCAGGTATCAGCGAATCTTTCGCGCATTTGATACAGATCATCTGTTGACGGGAAGTGGGTGAAACCACCGACAGTCATGGCGATGGGATGGGTGTGCCGGCCGCAGATAATCTTGCAGAGATCGCCGGAGAGCTTTTTCATACGCAGCGCGCGCAGAACCACGTCTGGCGCTGTTGAGGCAAGGGGAATGACGCTGCCGACGTTGAGAAAGTCCGGCGCCACAAGCATGTAGACATGTAAGATATGGCTGTCCAGGATCTCGCCCAGGAAGTTTAGACGGCGCAGCAGTTTAGTCTGCGTCGTCGGCTCAATACCCAGCGCCTCTTCCGTGGCTCGCAGCGACGTCGTGGCATGTCCCACAGCACAGATGCCGCAAATGCGAGAAGTGATGTGCGAAGCTTCGCCATACGGCCGTCCCAAGAGCATCGCCTCAAAAAAGCGCGGCGTCTCTGTAACCTCTAGATTGCATTTCTTCAATTCCCCATTGACGACGTCGACGACAATATTGCCATGTCCTTCGACACGCGTAATATGGTGGATATCGATCTTGACATTGTTAGGCATGAGCTTCCTCCGCCATCTCTTTCATAGCGATCTGGTTGGTAAGGAAAATTGACAACTTGTCGTCAATTTCTTGTTCGGTAAGGCCCCGCTCGCCCAACACTTCGCGCAGTGAATCAATCTTGGGGAAAGGAATGAGTCCGCGACAGCCATCACATCCTTCGCCATAGGCCGGACATATCGCCTGGCACCCGGCGCGCGTGATCGGACCCAGGCAGACGCCCCCGCGATCAAAGATACAGACATTCTCGTGGAGCTTACATTCAATACAGACAGGATAGTTGGGCAGCTTCGGTTCTCTACCCTGCAGCAGTGTGCGCACCGTTTGCACGAACTCATCCCGGTCGATCGGACATCCCGGGATAACGGCGTCTATTTCGATAACCTGCGATAGCGCCTTCACCTCGTAGTTTTCGAACCAGTGCCCCTTGTCACCATATACATATTGGCGCGCATCCTCAAGGTCGTGCAGATTGCGTATGGCGTTGATGCCGCCGAGATGGGCACAAGTGCCGAGGGCAACAACGACAGCCGCGCGCTCGCGAATCTGTCGCAGCCGGGCTTCATCGCTCTCACGCACACAGGACCCTTCCACAAAGGCGATATAGTAGCGGTCACTGCGTTCGCTCATCGCCTCGCGAAACTCGACGATCTCGACCGCATTCAACAGTTCGGGATAGGTTTGTAGGGCGTCGATGACGGTTAGCTGGCACCCTTCACAACTTGTAAAATCAAAAAATGCGACTTTCGGTTTCGTTCCATTGCTCATGAGAACGCCTCCTGAAGCCCTTCAACTTCGCTGTAGGCGAAGGAAGGTCCTGACTGGCAGGTGTAGATATGATTCAATTGGCAGTGGCCACATTTGCCCACGCCGCATTTCATTCGTCTTTCGAAACTGAGCCAAATGTTCCCTTTAGGAATTTGGATCTTCTCCAGCTCGCGAATGACGAATTTGTACATGATGGGCGGGCCGACAACGACGGCGGCCGTATTGCGCGGGAACACTTCTACCTCTGCAAAGAGGGTGGTGATCACGCCAACACAGTGCTCCCAACGCGAATCGGGACAGTCGACGGTCAAATGCAGTTCAACATCCTGGCGTTCAGCCCATTCGCCCAGCTCTTCCCTGAAAAGGAGATCATCAGGGCTGCGCGCGCCGTAGAGAATGAGCACACGGCCGTAATTGCCCCGTTCATCCAAGACCTCATTTATCAGCGAGCGCAGGGGCGCCATTCCCAGGCCGCCGGCCACAAAGAGGATATCCTTGCCGCGAAACTGCTGAACTGGGAAGCCACGACCAAACGGGCCACGTATGCCGACCATATCACCGGCCTTCAAGCGGTGCATCGCGCCGGTCACGTCTCCGACGCGGCGCACACATAATTCAAAAATGCCGTTGCTGCGGCTGGGTGAGGAGGAAATACTAATCGGCGCCTCGCCCACGCCCAGCAGTGATACCTGAACAAACTGCCCGGGACCATGATGAAGCGTCACGTCATGGGGCAGTTCAACCGTGAACAGGCTCTCCAATTCGGTCAACTGTTGGATCTCCGTGATCCGCGCCGGTACCGGCATGTAGATCGATTCGGATTCGCGCATCTCTTCGATTAAGCGTTTCATGACACCATCTCCCCCGCCAACGCGGCGTTTTGCTGCTCCGCCTGCGCGCGCGCATAAAGCTCATTGAACACATCAATCGGCGTAATATGTACCAGGCAGGAAGATGCGCAGCGGCCGCAGCCGACGCAGCCAACCATGCCTATCGCATCCATCTGGTATTTTCCCTTGCGCATAAAGCGATGCCGCTGCCGCGCCGCCAACTGCGAGCGGAAATTATGCCCACCGGCAACCATGGCGAATTGATGTATCTGACAAGAGTCCCACCGGCGCACGCGCTGTCCCACTTCAAGAGTCAGGTCCGCCTCATCTGTAACGTCAAAGCAGTAGCAGGTCGGGCAGACCTGTGTACACATGCCGCAAGCGAGGCAGATTTCCCCAAGTTCATCCCACAATTCGCTGTCGTAGCTCTGTTCCAGAAGTTCGGGCAGCATATAGATGTCGAAATCCAGGCGATAGGCGAACCGTTCCCACTTTTCGCCGAGGTGGCGGTTGATGCGCGTCATATCCGAAGGCAAGGCATCAAACGCGTGATGAAATCCTTCGAGAAGCTTTTCACCTTTGCGCGTGGCCATGTTAATCGCGTAAACGTCGCCCAGATCCACAAAGTGTAGATCGAACCCATTGGTGGCACTGGCCGTACCCATGTCCCGGCAAAAGGAATCTTCGGTGCAAGTTTGCAGGCATTCGATGCTCACCAGATAGGTTTGCTCCCGATGTGCTTGGTAATGTTGATCGTCAAATCCAAGATTGAAAATCTGATCAAGCAGCTTGATGCTGTGGATATCACAGGTATGCATCCCCAGAATGACGGTGGGTTCAGCTGCGATTGCCGCAGAAATATGCGTTCCGTCGAGCTTATAGTTGACCAGCGTTTCCCTGGGGGGCACTAGATACTTCTTGGGGGGTAGTACAGTAGGAGGATAAACAAGTTTAAGCTCGCCGGCGGAGCCTAACTCGTCAAAAACAAAACTGCCATGCTTTTCTACCGGGCCGACAACACGGTAGCGGCGCTGCAATCGCGTCACCCAATCAGCCAGAACGGCCTTGGGCATAATCTTAAAGCTCATCTCGCCTTATTAAGTCCCCTTCGTCGGTGCTGCGATGGTCAACACCCACATGCTACAAAAAAAGACGCCGGGATTACATCGTCCCCAGGCGGCCCCAAATCCGTAACGAACGAGCTTGCGGCGCGCTTGGCGGCCGCAAAATCTCTTAACTCCGAAATGAATGCTATCCTCCTATGCAAAGGCGGACAATGACATTTGTCATGCCTTCCCATGACAAAGATCACTGGTATGTGATTTTTTTCACAATTCGCGCCCGGACACTCTGACAGACCATTCGCTGCCGGGCGCTGGTACTGATTCTTGGGCAGAAGGGCGGCCAAGGAACAGCCAAAAATACGCGGAACGTCCTGCAAAACGGTATCTTGTTCAAACCTTAGATTCTGCGGGAATCTGGTTGACGAACAGTGCTCAGATGGTATACTTGCCGATGCCCTTTAAAAAGAGCACTTAGGTGAGCGCGCCTAATTAGCATAATCTAGGTCCATTTCACTGGGCTGCGGTCGCTTGAACAAGATCGCTGTGCTGCGCCTACCGACAGGTAGCGCCGGGTGCAATGCCGACGTAGCTCAATTGGCAGAGCAATGCTCTTGTAAAGCATAGGTTATGGGTTCAAGTCCCATCGTCGGCTCTTTTGAAGCCGGTAACTGGATGGTCTCACCAATATTGATTTGGGTCAGTGTCCCGAGTGGCAAAGGGGGCGGACTGTAAATCCGCTGGCGATAGCCTTCGTAGGTTCGAGTCCTACCTGGCCCATCTGCTAATGCTCAGCGACTTCCTTGAGGCGCTGAGCATTGTTAATAAGGCAACTTGCCCACGTAGCTCAGTCGGCAGAGCGCATTCTTGGTAAGAATGAGGTCATGGGTTCAAATCCCATCGTGGGCTCAGCGCCCCGTTTCCGGGTTCGGTTGCGGGGTCTTGTTATGAAAGGCGAATTATAGCGCAGGGCGTAGTCAACCCTGTGCCAGGTGACTTGCGATATACTTGCAGGAACAAAGTTTGAGGTTAAAAGGTAAATCATGGCAAAAGAAGCATTTGTGCGCGAAAAGCCGCATGTGAACATCGGAACGATTGGACATGTTGACCACGGGAAGACGACGTTGACGGCGGCGATTACCAAAGTATTGGCGATGAAAGGTCTGGCGGACTTTTCAGCATTCGACGCGATCGACAATGCGCCGGAAGAGAAAGAGCGTGGGATCACCATCGCCATCTCGCATGTGGAGTACGAGACGGAGAGCCGTCACTACGCCCATGTGGACTGTCCGGGACATCGTGACTATATCAAGAACATGATCACGGGTGCGGCGCAGATGGACGGGGCGATCCTGGTCGTCTCCGCGCCGGACGGGCCGATGCCGCAGACGCGGGAGCACATTCTGCTGGCGCGGCAGGTGGAAGTGCCGGCGATCGTGGTTTATTTGAACAAGACAGACCAGATGGATGACGAAGAGCTGTTGGAGCTGGTGGAGCTGGAGCTGCGCGAGCTGCTGGACGTCTACGAATTCCCTGGGGATGAGACACCGATAGTGCAGGGCAGCGCGCTGCAAGCGCTGGAGAGCACGAGTGAAGATGTGGACGCGCCGGAATATGCGTCGATCTTGGAGCTGATGCGCGTCGTGGACGAGTACATTCCCACGCCGGAGCGGCAGACGGAACTGCCGTTCCTGATGTCGGTTGAAGATGTGTTCTCGATCAAAGGGCGCGGCACGGTTGTGACGGGTCGCGTTGACCGGGGAACGATGCTGCCGAACAAGGAAGTGGAGATCGTCGGGCTGCGTGATGACATCCGCAAGGTCGTTGTGACCTCAATGGAAATGTTCCACAAGATCCTGGACAAAGTGGAAGCGGGCGACAATGCGGGGCTGCTGCTGCGCGGCGTTGGCCGAGAAGAGATCGAGCGTGGGCAGGTATTGGCCAAGCCGGGCAGTATCACGCCGCACCGCAAGTTCATGAGCGAGGTCTATGTGCTGCGCAAGGACGAAGGGGGACGGCACAAGGCGTTCTTCAGCGGGTACCGGCCGCAGTTCTACATCCGCACGATGGATGTGACGGGCGAGATCAATCTGCCGGAAGGCGTCGAGATGGTCATGCCTGGCGATACAGCGAACTTGCAGGTAGAACTGATTACACCGGTCGCCCTGGAAGAGGGCAGCCGCTTCGCTATTCGCGAGGGTGGTCTCACCGTTGGCGCCGGCGTCATCACCGATATCCTGGACTAAGTATAATTATTAACGAGGTGTTCGTCGCTGGTCTTGAGCCGGCGACGCGCCTTGTTTGGTGAAATAACAATGGCAAAAAAAGCAGTTCGTAGTCATATCACGCTGGCGTGTACCGAGTGCAAAGAACGAAATTACATCAGTGAGAAGAATCGCCGCAACGATCCCAATAGGATTGAGCTTAGCAAATACTGCTCACGCTGTCGCAAGCACACGCCGCATCGCGAAACGCGTTAAGCGCGGGCACCTTGCGTTATTGTAGGGGGTTAGCTCAATTGGTAGAGCGACGGTCTCCAAAACCGTAGGCTGCGGGTTCGATTCCTGCACCCCCTGTTTAGATAAGTCATCGGAAGCTGGCCTGAAGTAATTCATCCAGCTTCCTAGATATTAGGCAAATGAGGAGCGATTAAAGTGTCGCGAAGCAAAACTAAAGCCGAAAGCAATCAACCGAACGCACTTGTGCGCTATTTGCGAGAGACTCGTGGCGAGATCCGAAAAGTAGTCTGGCCGACAAAGGAAGAGGCCTGGCGCTTAACCGCGATTGTGCTGGCGGTGACGGTTGCCTCAGCCGCTTTCTTGTGGTTCTGGGATACGGTGTTCTCTAACAGCCTGCATTGGCTTATTGCCCAGATGGTTGGCGTTTAGTTTAGAGAACTCGCGCCGATTCGATTTCAGATCAGAACTTTAGCTTGCACCGCTTGCGCTTGGGGCAAGATGGGTGAACTTAGATGAGCGAAGAACTAGAGGCAACAACACCAGAAACAGCCGCTCAGGACGCCGTCGAGGAGCAGGAGCCGCAGACTGCGGATCAGTCCTTGGATGGCGAAGCAGAAGAAGGCATCGACGCTCCGCAAGATGTGGAAGAAGTAGACGCGGCCGTTGATGACGAAGGTGACGAAGCGCCATTTGGCGCCACCAGTGACGATCCGGCGGCAGCGGAAGTGCTGCAAGCGAAGGCGGCAGCGGCCTTCGGGTTGAGTTCTGCAGCGGAAGCCGAGGATGAGCTGGAGGACGAAGAAGAGGAAGAAGAGCCTGAAGAGGAGGAGGAAGAGGAAGAAGGACTCTACATCCCCGATGACGGCCGTGCCTGGTTCGTCGTTCACTGTTATTCCGGTTATGAAAACAAAGTCCGCCACAGTATCGAACAGCGCATCGAAACGATGGATATGCAGGATAAGATTTTCGACGTCGTTGTGCCCACGGAAGAAGAGATCGAAATCAAAGACGGCAAGCGGCGCACGATTGAACGCCGTGTTTTCCCCGGTTACATCCTCGTGCAGATGCTCATGTCTGAAGATTCCTGGTACGTTGTGCGCAACACACCGGGCGTGACCGGCTTCGTCGGTATGGGCAACGACCCCACCCCGCTGCGGCCGGATGAAGTTGCCAAGATCATGAGCCGCATGGAAGCGGAAGCACCAAAGGTCAAATTCGATTTCCAGATTGGCGAAAAAGTGCGTATCGGCACCGGCCCTTTCGCCGATTTCATCGGCACAGTCGCCGAAATCGATGCCGACCGCGCCAAGGTGCGCGTGATGGTTTCCTTTTTTGGCCGGGAAACGCCCGTGGAACTCGATTTTCTACATGTGGAAAAGGTTTGAGTTCGCCGCGGCGACTCTTGACCAGCCACTCTATCAAACAGTGATTTAATTATACGGTAAGGAGGAGCCCAATTTTGGGCGTCAGGACTCCCCGGAGAATAAAAATGGCAAAAAAAGTCAAAGCAGTAGTAAAAATTCAGATTCAAGGTGGCAAAGCCAATCCAGCCCCCCCGGTTGGTACAGCGCTGGGCCCGCACGGCATCAACTTAATGCAGTTTTGCAAGGAGTATAATGCCAAGACCTCCAACCAGGTTGGCCAGGTCATCCCTGTGGAAGTGACAGTCTTTCAGGACAGTAGCTTCTCCTTCATTTTGAAGACACCCCCGGCCGCCGACTTATTGAAGAAGGCCGCCGGCGTCAAGAGCGGTTCGTCAGAACCGAACCGCGACAAAGTAGGGACCGTTACCACAGACCAACTGCGTGAAATTGCGGAGATCAAGATGAAGGATCTCAATGCCAATGATATGGAAAACGCGATGAACATCATCGCCGGAACCGCGCGTAGCATGGGCATTACGGTAGTTGACTAAGCAAAACCATTCGTGGCAGAACAGACACAGCGCTGTTCGCGATGACCACAAGGAGTAATCATGCCCAAACGAGGACGCAAATACGAAGAAGCCGCGGCGAAAGTCGACCGCGATAGATTATATTCCAAGAAAGAAGCCATTGAACTTCTGAAAGAGACGGCCACAACCAACTTTGATTCCACGGTTGAACTACACGCACGACTGGGCGTGGATCCGCGTCATGCGGATCAGCAGGTCCGCGATGTTGTTGTCCTGCCGCACGGTCTTGGCAAACCAGTTCGTGTGTTGGTCTTTGCCGAAGGCGAAGACGCCACCCGAGCAACAGAGGCCGGCGCAGATGTGATTGCGGATGCAGAAGTTATCAAGAAGATTCAGGACGGTTGGACCGATTTTGATGTGGCCATCGCCGTGCCATCGATGATGGGCCAGGTCGGCCGATTGGGTCGTGTTCTAGGCCCGCGCGGCCTCATGCCCAATCCTAGAGCAGGCACTGTCGCCCCAGGTGAAGATCTGCCGCGCCTGATCGAAGAAGCAAAAGCGGGTCGTGTGGAATTCCGCATTGACCGCACATCCAATATTCATGCCCCATTCGGCAAAGCAAGCTTCACAAACGAGCAGCTGCTCGATAACTTGCAGGTCATTCTAGATTCAATCAAGCGCGCTCGCCCCGCTGCCGCAAAAGGCGCCTACATGCGCAATCTAACATTAGCAAACACAATGGGCCCGGGCATCAAGGTTGACCCCGCGGACGCGTTGGCGTAGTATTGCGTACGGACTTAGATCTAGCGCTTAACAAGAGTTACGAATAGTTTCTTCTCTACCGAAGACAGTTGGCAGCGTCTGACAGCAGTCGCTTTAATCTCCAGCCGAGGTGGGGTCTCATCGAAAGCTTCTGATCTGCGCGCCCCGTGTGCGCAGCTGAAAAAGTAATCTTGAATCCTCATACCGGTTTGTATGAGGATTTTTTATTCAATTATTGGGAGGTGATACGCTTTTGGCTATTTCAAAACAAAAAAAGGATGAACTGGTCGCCCAGTATAAGGACCTAATCGACCGATCTGACGCACTCATTCTCACCGAGTATACGGGCATGACTGTGAAAGATATGGAAGACCTGCGAGTCAAGGTGCGCGAAGTAAATGGCGCTTTCTACGTAACCAAGAATACGCTTCTTAAACTGGCGCTTGAAGAGGCTGGGGCCACGATTCCAGACGAATTACTCAATGGCCAGGTGGCGACGGGCTTCGCCTTTGCTGAGGGGCCTTCTCTGGCCAAAGCCTTGGTCAATTATGCGAAGAAGCAAGACCATCTGACTATTCGGGGCGGCATCTTGCAGATGGAGACGCTCTCTGTCAAACAGATCGAGGCCCTGGCGGAGCTGCCGTCCATGGACGAGCTTCGTGCGCAGATCTTGGGCCTGCTTAATGCCCCGGCACGGGATATTGCCTCGGTCCTGGCAAGCGGCATGCGCCAAGTTGTTAATGTCATCGATGCCTACTCGAAAAATGAAGAGGCGGCCGTCGACGCTGAAGCCGCCTAGCGGCATTTGAAAAGAATTATCGAATAATCACTGCCGATCAGGCTGATTAGAAGGATTTATCCGGAGGATTACAATGGCTGACTTAGAAAAAATCGTAGACGATCTTAGTGAACTGACCCTGCTCGAGGCCGCCGAATTGACCAAGATGTTGGAAGAGAAGTGGGGCGTTAGCGCCGCGGCTCCTATGGCCATGGGCATGATGGCAATGCCTGGCGCTGCCAGTGCGGAAGAAGAAGTCGAAGAACAGACAGAGTTCAACGTCGTTCTGAAAGAGATTGGTCCCAAGAAGATCAATGTGATTAAAGAGGTTCGTGCGCTCACATCCCTCGGCTTGAAAGAGGCGAAGGAATTGGTCGACAACTTGGGCACCGTCATGGAAGGCGCCAATAAGGAAGCGGCCGAAGAAGCCAAAGCCAAACTGGAAGAAGCCGGCGCAGTCGTTGAGCTGACGTAGCATCTGACATTTCCCATTGCTTGTGATTGTTGGAAGGCCAGCTCTTTCTTGAGCTGGCCTTCTTGTTTGCAGGATGATACGCTTCATACTCGCCTCGCAGTCCCCGCGACGCCGAGAGCTGCTTTCCCTATTCGGTTATCCATTCCAGGTCAGGGCAGCCGCCGTCGATGAGTCGATCATCGACCATCCCGACCCGGCCGAGAATTGTCTGCAAACGGCGCGGCTAAAAGCGCAGGCGGTGATGAATCAACAGCGGCCCTCAGGCTCCGACCGAGTCCTCATACTGGCCGCGGACACGACTGTCTCCCTGGATACGCAGATGCTGGGCAAACCGCTCGACAGCGCACACGCTGTGCGCATGCTGTGTGCTTTGCGGGGACGCGAACATGAGGTCTATACGGGCATGTCCCTGGTTGATGTGCACACGGGGCAGGAAGAAACGGCCGTGCACTGCGCATCCGTGACCATGCGGCCGTACTCCGACGAGCAAATAGAGCGCTACGCCGCCAGCGGCGATCCCCTGGACAAAGCAGGCGCTTATGCCATTCAACACCCCTGGTTCCGGCCGGCGGCCGACTTACAGGGTTGTTACTTGGGCGTCATGGGACTCAGCATCTGCCAGCTCATCCAATTAGCGTCCAATCTTGACGTCCCGCATCTGGCCGATCTAGGGGCGCTGCATGAGGCGCATCATCATTTTCCCTGCCCCCTTTTTGATGATCTAGCCCAGAAACTGTAGCCGATCCCCGTGAGTATAACGGCCCCATCTCGTAAATAAGATGCAGCCATGTTACAATTTTCGAGTAGAGCCTATGCCAACCGGCTCATAAAAAGATGGATTCCAAACTACAACAAGCGATAGTCGCCGCACGCACAGGACACCAAGATGTCGCCCAGGTACTGCTTACCGATCTACTCCAGGAAAACCCAAAAGAGAGTGAGGCTTGGTTTCTCCTGGCCCACCTCGTAGATTCCACAGATCGGCAGGAGCGCTATCTGGAATACACACTCTTGTTAAACCCAGATCACGCAGTGGCTCGTGACCATCTTGAACGGCTGCGCAATCCAGGTGTCCCTGCGCCCGTTCTGAAACAGAACAGCAATCCCGGAATCCCTTCTTCCGAACAAAAAACGCCGGCGCCGACGGTTGACAGCGTGTTCTCTCCCATACCGCCGGCCAGGACCGGATCTTCCGTCATTGTCACTGAGGGAACTTCTACATCTACTTCCTCAACAGGGAACGCCCAGGTTGTTGTCGAGCAAAACAGCAGCAGAATTGATAAGGCGTGGCAGGCAACAGCTGGGAGCCCGAAACGGGCAACGCCAACGGCGGTGCCGTTGGCTCAACCCGTTGCAGCGCCGCTCCCCACTCGCCCCAAAGCGGCTGCAGAAACAACCACGATGAGAAAGACAGAAAAGGAAACGGAACGGCCGCCCAACAAGTGGCTTCTGGCGACGCTCGTTGTCTTGGTGGCGATCGCCTGCTTTGTTCTGAGCTTCTTAGCCTACACATTCTTCATGCAATGAGCGACTGCACCCATTATCAAAACATCGCTTTTTCAGCGAATATCAGCAGAAAACGTGTCTGTCAATCAAGTCTAAAGGGCGGTTGCCCAGTCATCTGTTTCCCTATATAGTGCAATGATGAATCAGCTCGCGCCCATCAGGGCAGCAATGAAGACGGACCGGGGTCGCGTACGCGATCACAATGAAGACTTCATTGCCCGTCTAGAACCGGCTTCCCCCGAAGAAGAGAAAGTCAATGGATGGGTCTATATAGTCGCTGATGGCGTTGGCGGCGCGGACGCCGGTGAATTTGCCAGCGAATACTCATCAACACGCACGCTTGTCCACTATCAAGATAATAGGGACCAGGAGCACTTCGGCCAGCGCCTGGTGAAGTCGATGCACGCCGCCAACACAGACCTGCGGACCTTTGTGGCGGGAAGAAATGACGGCAAACGAATGGCGACGACAATGGTGGCGGCCGTCATCGACGATGGGCGCGCCTATATCGCCAATGTGGGCGACAGCCGCGGCTATCACTGGCGCAACGGGACGCTGCGCCAGATCACGAAGGATCAAAGTCTGGTGGCCAAGCTGCTTGAGGAAGGCGCGATCACCGAGGAAGAAGCGGTCAGACACCCACACCGCAACGTGATTCTTTATAGTATTGGCTCTGAAAAAACACCGCAAATCGACTTGTTTGAAATCACGCTGACGCTTGGGGACAAGGTCTTTCTCTGCTCCGACGGGTTGACACGCCATGTGAGTGACGAGGAGATTTGCACTGTACTGGAAAACGGCGATCTCGAACAAGCTGCCGGGCAGCTGGTTGAGATGGCCAACGATCGCGGCGGACAGGACAACATCACCGTGGCGATCATTGATTGTGGGGCAGCGGCAGCCGGTCAGGCGCACATGGAACAGACCTATCGTGTGGCGATGCCAGAGGAAAATGGTCAGGAATTAGACCCACCGCCCAATAAGGCGATTCTAATCCCTTACACTGCTTTCCTTTCCGTTGTCGAAGTCTTTCTCATTCTGCTTGTCTGGCTCTTACTGCGCGTTTGACCCCTACTATACTCACTTACGATAACAATAATTCTTACTACTACGGAGTAGAAAATGATACAAAAACTACGGATTGTCCCCCTGGGAGGCCTGGGGGAGATCGGCAAGAACATGACCGTCATAGAATATGGTGATTCAATAATCATTGTTGATGCGGGCATTATGTTCCCCGAAAATGACATGTTGGGAATCGATACGATCATTCCCGATTACAAATACCTGGAAGACAAATTTGACAAGATTGAGGCGGTGTTGATTACGCACGGCCATGAAGACCATGTCGGCGCCTTACAGCACTTCATGCGTCACGTTGATGCACCCATCTATGCCACGCCCCTAACCCTGGGACTGATTGAAGGCAAGCTGCGCCAGGCGAAAATCCTGCACGAGGTGGACCTGCGGCGCATCGATGCGGGTGAGACATACGATATCGGCCCGTTTACGGTTGAGCCGTTTCACGTGGCACACAGCATCCCCGACTGCGTGGGCTTTGGTATTACGACGCCGGTAGGCCTGATCGTGCATACGGGTGACTACAAGTTTGACCATACGCCGGCCGATGGTTGGCCGCCCGATTTCGCGAAACTGGCTGAGTTTTCGGATCGCGGCGTTTTGGCCCTGCTGGCCGACAGCACCAATGCCGACAAGCCGGGATGGACCCCTTCCGAATCGATCGTCGCCGAAGGGTTTGACGAGGTCTTCCGCAACGCGGAAGGGCGCATCATAATCGCCACATTCGCCTCTCTGATTTCACGTATCCAGCAGGTCGCGGACACGGCCGTTCGCCACGGCCGCAAACTGGCGATCACCGGCCGTTCTATGCGCGAAAACACGAAAATCGCGCGCAGCTTGGGCTATTTGACTATTCCCGATGACTTACTGATTGACATCGACGAGGTCGGCAAAATGCCGCCAAGTAAAGTGGTTATCATGGCTACCGGGGCCCAGGGCGAACCCTCCGCCGTGCTGGGGCGTCTCTCGCACGGCCGTCATCGCAACTTGAGCATTCAAGAAGGAGACACCGTTGTCTTCTCCGCCCATGCCATTCCCGGCAACGAAGAGATGATCAACCGCACCATCAATCGCCTCTACCAGAGAGGCGCCAATGTCCTCTACGATCAGATTGCCAACGTACACGTTTCCGGCCATGCCAGCCGCGAAGAAATGAAACTGATGATCAATCTCATCCGCCCAAAGTTCCTGATCCCTGTTCACGGGGAACTGCGCCACCTGCGCCTGCATGGCAAGATTGGCGAAGAGTTGGGCATCCCCGAAGACAACATCGCTGTTGTTGAGAACGGGACGCCGCTGGAACTTACCGCCTACGACCTGAACATTTGCCCGCGTATGCCCGGCGGCTATGTCTTCGTCGACGGCGCAGGCGTGGGCGACATCGGCTGGTCCGTGGTGCGCGATCGCGACAAGCTTGCGCAGTCCGGTTACTTCTTCGCCGCTATCCCGGTCAACAAGAGCGGCAGCCTGGCAGGCGCCCCCCAGTTTGCTACACGCGGTCTGGTCGAAAAAGAAACCATTGATGAATTGAGTGATGGCGCGGTGGAAACGATTGCGCGCACCCTGAAGAATGCCAAAGGTAGCGACAAGCGAACATTGCAGAAACGCCTGCAAGAATCCCTGGGGCGATATCTCTACGAGGAGACACGCCGGCGGCCGATCGTGGAAGTGATGGTCCAGGGGACAGCCTAAGCGCCAAAGCGAAGACATGAACGGCCAGGCAAGTACGCGCATCTGTGACAACTGTGGCCAGCCGGTGCTGAGAAGTGATGTCGCGTGCTGGCACTGCGGCGCCCGGCTGGCGCTCCTGGCGGCAGAAGCTCCTGCGGAAAGCGCAGAGCCACAGATAGAAGAAGAAGGAGAAGAAAGCCACGGTACGCCAAGACAGATCATCTTCTACGCGATCATGACCGCGGTCACGGCGCTGGCCCTGCTGTTCGTCATACGCTCCTTGGGCCGGCAGCCTCGTCTGGGCGCAAACATGGACCTAGGCGAGGTCGTGGCGATCGAACTGGCTGCGCCGGACGGTTCCTTCACCATCGAAGTGCCGGAAGATATCATCTGGTATTTTCCACAGGTAGGGCATGGGCGGAATGAGGCGGCGGCGCAGCTGGCCGGCGAAGGGCAGTTCGAGCAGGCGCTGCAACCTCTGCTCAGCCTGACGGAAGACAGCCAACGGCTGCTTATCGGCCAAATGGAAAACGGCATTCTATCCATCGTGCGCAGCCAACGACTGGGCGGATTGGCGGTAGACAATGTTGTGGCTTCCCTGGGAAATGAGTCCTTCCCAGGGAGCAGCGTTCTTTCGACAAGAAAGAGCCGCAACCGGCAGGGTTCGGCGCTGGCCTCGCTTACCATCGAACAGCTGGACCCACCTCAGATCTGCAGGCAGCATCTGCTGCCTGACAAGCAGGGCGCCTACCTTTCCGCGATCTGCACAGACCCGGCGTCCTTCGACCAGCAGTCGGCCGAATTCGAAGCCATTCTGAACAGCTTGACGATACGCCAGTGAGTTCTTGCCGCCCCATGAGTCAAGCGGCGGACCATCCCTATCAGCCAGTCCCACAGCGGACACGGCGCGGTTGAAGATGACCTGGAAGATCCTACACTTTATGAATGGCCGCGGCCGATTCCTGTAAGTATAATGGCCGTATGGGGAAGACAATTCGCGCCTTTATCGCCATCGACCTGCCCCAAGAAGTGAAAGAGTACTTGGGCCGGCTGACAGATGATCTGGCCAAGCAGGCTCCCGGCCACGCCGTGCGCTGGGTGAAGCCGGAGCGCATGCACCTCACGTTTCGTTTTCTCGGCGAGACGGAGGAAACCCTGATTCCCAATCTGGGCCGCGCGTTGGATGAAGTTGTCGCGCAGCAGCGGCCCTTCATGCTTTTTCTAGATGGGTTCGGCTGTTTTCCTAATTGTAAGCGACCGCGTGTGCTCTGGGCGGGTATTGGGGGCGATATGGGGGCGGCAGAGCAGCTCAAAAAGGCGATCGATCAGGCGCTGATTCCCTTCGGCTGGCAAGCGGAAACACGGCCATTTCGCCCTCATTTAACGGTAGGCCGCGTCAAGGATGCGGGCAAAGCAGCGTCGACGCCTTGGCCGGGGGAGGTGCAAAAGTTGGCTGTCCCCGGCACAGCGATTCATCTGATTGAAAGTGACCTGACGCCGGAGGGTCCGCGCTACACCATGCGCCACAGCAGCAGCTTCCTCGACGGCTGACGCCGCCCGGCTGCCAGGCAGCCCAAGGCCACCTATTCAGCGGGCCACTCGCGACCAATATTGGTGCGCATCTTCTCCACGTACGCCTGTTCCAGATCGATACCGGCATAGTTAGCCACTTTCAACGTGTAGGCAAGCAAATCCGCCAGTTCAGCGCGCAGCGTAGCTCGATATTTATCCAGCGACTCTTTGCGCGCCTCAGCGGCCAGACGGCCGCCGGCCACGAGCCGTTTTGTCTCCCGCCAGACAGCGACGAGTTCCCTGGCCACTTCCCCCACCTCCTCGGTGAGCAGCATATAGTTGAAAAACAAATCCGGATCAAACTGCTTGCTCTCATCCACATGGCGATGGAATTTCTGGTAGGCGGCCAATTGGCCCTGGTCTAGTAAGTCGCTCGGTAGATCGACCGCGCGCGGCCCTGGCGCGCGATCTTCTAGAGCGCCGTTGATCTGCTGGATCACTTGCTCGAGGTCACCCTCATTGCCCAGAAAGTCAAGCTCGCTGACATCAAGCGTAAGCACGGTAATATCGGGTAAGTTGGTCAGCCAGGCGTCATAAGCGGAGGCCAGCTGCCGAATATAGTCGGGGTCCATATCCCTTTCGTAGGGGCGATCGCGCAGGGCGATGCGCCGCATGACGACATCATGATCGGCGGTCAAATAGACGATCAGATCGGGCTTCGGTATCTTTTCACTGAGCGCGGCATGCACACGGCCGTACATAGCCAATTCGTCATCTTTCAAATTGAGCCAGGCGAAAAGCTCATCTTTGGAAAACGTGTAGTCGGAGATGAGCATGCCCCTGCTCAACGCCTCCGGCACCGCTTTGTTCTGTTGGTGGTAACGGCTAAGTAGGAAGAAGATCTGCGTCTGAAAAGCATAGCGTACGCGGTCCCCGTAGAAATCCGCCAGAAAGGGGTTCTCTTCAAAGACCTCAAGTAGAACCGCTGCCTCATAGAAAGGCTGCAGCCGGCGCGCCAGCGTCGTCTTGCCGATACCAATAACACCTTCAATAGCGATATACTTATTTCCACGCATTTTCAAAGACTCCAGATTGAAAGACAAACAGTTGCAGTAAGAGAGCGACGATCGCGCCGAAAACGAGCCCGACGATAACGTCTGAGAGATAGTGTCGCGACAAAGCGACACGCGCCAGGCAGACTAGGCAGGCCCACAAGAGCCAGAATGGCGCCCATGCGGGATAAGCAAAGGAGATAACCACGGCGACTGCGCCGGCGCGCGCAGCATGACCCGAGGGAAACGCATATTTGTCCGTGGCGATCGCCCATTTCTCAGAGGGTCGCTGGCGGCGAAAAACGCCCTTGGCCAAGCCCGTGAGCAGGGCCGTTACGGCCACCGTAATCAGCATTATCCAGCCGAGCGCCGACTGCCGCCAGATCAACAAACCGGAGATTATCAACCAAAAAACGCTGTCGCCGGTGCGCGCCACTATCCAGGCCATCGCCCGCGACAAACCATCCTCGCCATAGCGGGCGATACGTGCGGAGAGCGCCTCATCGTAGACGAGGAGTTGTTCGATACTCATGGCCGTGACATTGGGACCCTGTCTGAGGTCAGGCTGCCGCATCCATACGCCGCAGCTCGGCGCGCAGCATGTCTACCTGTTCCGGCTTGTCGGCGTCCATGGCCAGCTCGGCCGGCGGGTCAAGGACGATTTCAACCGGATAGTTGATGATGCTCGCCGCCTTTCTGGTGACATCATCCAGGCTGAGCCGGCGGGTCAGGTATTTGACCAAGGTGCTGAAGCCAACAATACGCGCCAGTTTCCAGGCATGTTTGCGGGCATTGCTCAATGTCTCCCATAGTTCTTCATTGGCATCGGCCACGGCCACGCTGGCCACCGCCATATCACCCCCGGCGGCGTCGACCCCCTTAAACTTCACATACGTGCGGTTTGAGGCGGGGAAACGGGATTCCATCGCTTCTTTCGTGACCAGGATGTAGTAAACACCGGCGTCAAACGGCCGGCAGCGATCGATGAATTCGTCGACGATGGCTCCTGTAGTCGTCGGGATATCCGCGGTGCAGAAGAGAACGGCTTCAATATCCGGCCTGTCCCGGCGCAGCCATTTGACGCCGGCCAGCACGTTGGCAACCATGCTGCCGTGGTCAGGCAAGAACACGTCAACAGGCCGCTGGAACCGCATGCCCAAGTCGCCGTCCAGGCCGACAACAACAAGACGCTCAACGTGAGAAGCTGTCTGCAGGGCGTCCATCACGCGCTCGAGCATTGTCCGCCCTTCCATATCCAGCAGCGCCTTGGGCCGGCCCTGTGTATAGGCGTAGAGGGGATCTTCCGGGCCGGGAATTCCACCGGCTACGACAACACAATCCATGTCTTCTCTCCCAATTTCTTTCTAGGCAGCGGCCAAACGGCCGCGCTCAAGCAGTTGGCGTACAGGACCTTTCTTGACGCTCAATCGAGGATGTTCACGGTCGGCTTCAAGTCCAATTCCACCAGCATTTTCGCCAGTTCAGCATGTGTCAGCGGGCGCCCTTTGCCGGAAACGGCGGTCAGCGCGGCCTCCAACATATTGGTGCCGAAGGAACGGCCGTCGATCACCGGCGTAGTTGTCATCACGTACTTGACGCCACGCCGGCGAAACTGCTCCATATCCTTCTCAGTTGTCGTATTGGTCACGATTACCTTGCCGCTTAAATCATCCGGCATATGGCGCTTGATCATGTGGCAGTCGCCGGCGATCACGCCGGCCCACGCATAATATTTTGTAAACTTGGGGATGATCTCTTCCTGCTTTTCGCCAGTTGGATAAAGCACGCTGATGGGCAGGCGGCCAATAATGGGGCCGATCGTCCTCCCCAAACGGTTCAGAGCCCCCAAACTGCGGATTGGCAGCGGTAGGCCAATGGCAAACATCAGGTCCGCACAAACCGTTTCATAGCCCAGATCAAAGAAACCGAGCGCCAATCCATACCGGTCGGCGGCCGACGTGTGCATCACGCGCCCTTTCTCATAGGCCGGGCCCAAGGCGTCGACCAACGCCTGCGCCGACTGCCGTTCGAGCGTGTTCTTCAAACCACAGCCATCGACCACGGGTGTCAGGATGACGTCCTTGACCATCTTTTGGGCGGCAGTGAAAGGGAATCTATAGTCACCCATCTCAACCCAAAGGTCGATCCCGCCCACGCCCAAGGCGTCTACCTGTCCGTCAAGTTCATTGAAAAGCGCCGTCGCCCGTTCAATATCGCCATCGGTGCCGCGGCGCTCAACACGCACTTTCTCGCCGTACAGCTCAATCTCGACGACTTTGTCGCGATCTGAATGCCCCAAACTGACACTAACCGCTGTTTTCAATGGGCCACCTCCTTATTTCGCTGCAATCATCGCCAGGGCTGTGGATGCCACTGCGAATTGTACTCCTTTTAGCGAGCGAGCCAAAGAGGGATGAAGGTGCGCGTCCCCTGCACCGGCGCGGGCGCAGTTGCCTGCGGCGTGCCGGTAACCGGCGGGATAGGCGTGCTCGATGCTGTGTTGGTTGGCGTCATGGTTGCGGTCGCAGTGCCGGCTGCCGTCACGGTCGGCGTCACGGCCGGCGTGGGTGTCGCCGGCGGCTCCAGCGCCGCCTTGTAGGCGGCGAAGGCGTCGATTCGTCCCCAACCGAAAGTGTGATTGGGCACCGTCTGCGGGCCGTCCCCCCCGCATCCTTCGCTGCTGTATTGAATCACGGCCGTATCCTGGATGAGTTTTTCCAGCTGAGCAACCTCGCCCGATAGATCCGGCCGCGCGGCGATCAGTAGGGCAACGAGGCCGGCAACATGGGGCGCGGCCATGCTTGTGCCTGATAACGTTCCATAATCATCGCCAGGGAAACTGGAACGAACAGACACACCGGGGGCCGAAATATCAGGTTTGAGCAGCAGGCCGCTGCCCTGTGGGGACGGGCCGCGACTGCTGAACCCGGCGATGAAATCACTGCTGTTCGTGGCCCCCACGGTAAAAGAGGCGTCATAATTCGCCGCCGGACTACTCACGCTGCCGCAGCTCGGACCATTGTTGCCGGCCGAATGGACGGTCACGATCCCCGCCGCGCGTACATTGTTGACAACATTGCGTAAGATATCGGGATCGCTGCATCCTTCGCTCGCGGGACAGCTCCAAGAATTGTTGATCACATGCGGCGCTTTTTGGGGATTCCCATCCTTGAACGGATCGCCGTTCTGAGGATAGGGGGCCACAAACCATTCGTAACACTCGGCGTAGGTGGCCGGTGTGCCCCACCCCTGCTCCATATTGCGGCAGGCGATCCACTGCGCGCCCGGCGCCATGCCGATCCGGTTTTGCGGACCGTCCTCACCGATCATGGTGCCCATAGTATGTGTTCCGTGACCATCGTCGTCGCACGGCTGCGGTGAGTCGAAGCCGCACGGGTTGCCGGGCGCCGTATTGGGATTTTCCTCGTGAACGGCATCATGCCAATTGTAGGTATGATCCGCTTCCTGGCCGTCCCAGCCGCGATACTTATCCTTTAGCGCCGGATGCCGCCAATCGTAGCCGGTATCCTGACCGGCAACCGTAATGCCCACGCCGCTCACTCCCTGCGCCCAAACGTCGGGGGCGTTGACCAGATCGATATTCCATTCCGCCGCTGTCTGATTGGCAGCGTTATCCTGCGCGCTTGGCCACACAACCGTATCCAGTTTCGTCCACGGGTTGGCATGCAGCCGGGCTACATCGGGACGCCGGGCCAGGGCTTCAACGAGCTGGGCATCCCCTTGGACTAAAATCATGTTGCTGATCCAAAACGGCCGGTACGCCGCGTCCGCTTCTTCCAATACAGCGATAATGGGTGCCTGCGTGCGCAGGGCGACCTCCGTCAACCTCCGGTAGACAGCTTCCCCTTTTGCTTCTTTGGATCCAAGGGAAGGAAGCGCATTGAGGTTCGCCTGTTCCTTAAGCACAAGCAGGAACTGCGGCGACTCCCCGGCCAGTGTCGACCCGAGCACCTGGGCATCCAGTTTTTGCGGCCACTGCGGCCGGGCCGCGGCACGCGCGGCAAGGAGCGCCAGCGCACCCCCCAGGGCCAGGAGCAGGAAAAGGAGGTACAGCGCTCTATACTGCTTTCTTGTTCTAGCGGGCACTTTATTCAACTCGCAACTCAAAGGGAAGAACCCAGAGGGGACGACCGCTCATCTCGCGCAGCCTAACTCTGGAAAGCAGCCGCGCTGCCTCCTCTATCTCCTTGATGGGACGCGGCAGGAGGTAACCATCCCGCTTGCTGGTCAGATTGGCCACCGGTATCGTGTGCGCATCATCAACAATCAAGCCGCCCAGTTCGGCGGCCGTCCTTAAAGCGTCAACAAAATCGCCGTGACTATCCACGAGTTTATGTTCGAGGGCCTGGCGCCCTGTCCAAACACGCCCCTCGCAAATGGGATCAAGGGATTCTAGAGGGAGGTCGCGGCCGCCGGCGACGACACGCTTGAATTGATCATAGCTGTTGAGAACCCCTTCAGAAAAGATGCGCCGCTCTTCTTCGTTCATAGGCGCATTGTCACTGTAAAGATCAGCATGCGCACCCCGCTGCAGCGTCGTACGATTGATCATCAGTTTCTGGAAGAGGTCACGGGTGCTGGGACGCAGGGTGATCACGCCAATCGACCCCGTCGTCGTCCCCGTCTGGCACATAATATGCCGGGCCGGAGCGCTGACGTAATAACCGCCGGAAGCGGCGACGCCACCCATGTAAGCAAGGACCGGGATCTTGCGGCCGATGCGTTCGATCTCACGCCCGATAAAATCGGCAGCCAGGGCCGAGCCGCCGCCGGAATCAACGTGCAGAACCAGGGCGGCCATGTCTTGCAGCCGTTCCGCCCGGCGCAGCAGGTCGACCATCGTTTGTTCGCCGGCCGTGGCCCCGCCCAAGAAGGGGATAGGGAGCTCGATCGGAGGGCGGCGGCTGGGTCCCATGGTCATCATGCCTTCCATACTGATCACGCCCACAAAACGACTGCCGCTGCGCCGCGGTTTTTCCATCAGCAGGCGATACGCCTGCGGCCACTCCATGATCTTCACCGGCGGCCGCTCCTTCTGATCCGCTTCGCGCCCGTCCTCTTTAGGCCCCGTTTCCCGTTCATTCTTATCAGCGGCGCTCTCCCGCTCCGCGGCCAGCAAATCGGCCAGCTCGTCCTCATAGGCCAGGCCATCAATTAAGCCCAGCGCCAGCGCATCCTGCGCGAAATGAGGCGCACCGTCCACCAAGGCGACAAACGCTTCCTGATCCATGCCGCGCCCCTGGGCCATGTCGGCCGTTATCGTGTCAAACAGATCATCCAGCAGCCAATCCATCTGCTCGCGATATTCCGGCGTCATGCCTGCGTGCTGCAGGTTATCGAAAGCCGTTTTGTAGGGGGATATCTGCACGACATCCACCTCAACGCCGATCTGCTGCAGGGCATCTTTGAGGAAAACTACCTCCGTGCGCAGGCCCAGCGTATCGAAAGTGGCGCCGGGCGGCGCATAGACGCGATCGGCGGCGGAAGCGGCATAGTAGTGAAGCAGGTCGAGATAGGGCGTGTAGACAACGACCTCTTTCCCCGTCTCGCGCAGGCGCAGCAATGAGTGGCGCAGGTTTTGGATGGTGGCCAGGCTTGTCGTAAAGCCACGGAAAATGAGCAGAACGCCTTTTACATTGTCCGCGTCGCCGATCAACTGCAAACGGCCGTTTAGGTATTCCAAACTCAGAGGGGGCTTCGGCCAGATAGGCAGCCGGCGCTGTAAGAAGCCCCCTGGTGATACCTGTCGTTCAGGCAGTGGGCCGCCGATAGGCATCAAGACGTAATCGACCGACGCCCGTCTGAGCCGGCGCAGCCAATTGCGAACCTTGGCGTCGGAAATAACGCGCATATCGGAGACCCAGCGGAAGGCGCGTCCGGGGATCCGCATCACTTTTTTGCCTGGTGACTCACTGCTTTCCTGTTTACTCATAAGGTATCTTTTCCGAAATCTTTTTGAAGAAGATGATAGGAGGCTGCCCACAAAGTGCAAGCTGTTTTCACGATTCCATTCTTTCACGCCGCTGCCGCGCATACCATTTCACGATCCCGCGCCGGGCACGATCGATATAGAGAGAGAAAGGGAAAACCGGCTTGATCAAGGGTGGCATATAGTCAGCGAGAAACGACCTGGCAGCCGCTTCGCCCGAGGCCAAGAGCTGCTGGTAGCGCGCATCATCCGGTTGGGGACGGATCGAAAAATCAGTGGTGCGCACGCAGCAGTCATTGATATTGATTGTGCGCCGCTGCGCCGGCTCGCTCAGCTCGAAGGCAACTGTCTGCGCTTCTACGAGCGTGTCAAAGGTGCTCTGTAGATAGGCCAACAGGTTGCCAATCTTTTCCTTATCTTGGGAGCACTCCGGCGGTGTATAGAGTCGACAACCAAGACTTTCCCAATTGATGCCGTTGACAAACCAGCGGTTGTTATGCGCGAACTGCCGTTCATCAAAGATCGGCAGGGGGTAATTGAGGATCATGCCCCCGTCCGCATAAAAATCCCCCGCGCCAAACTGGCGGCCGTCAAACTGCAGCCCTTCGAAAAAGAGCGGGATAGAGAGGCTCATGATCAAGGCATCGACAACGGCCACATCGGGCGTTTTGCGGGCGCTGAACACTTCCGTTCGGCGACGCGAAACATTGGTGGTGACGATGTAGAGATCGCGGTAACCCCATTCTTGATATTGAGCAAAGGTCGCCCGCGGTTGGTGTTTGCAATATGGCGCCATCGCCTTCTGGACCCAGTCGTAATAGAAAGCGAGTGTGTTCCACCCATAACGCGTGGCCAGCCTGTTCATCGAGGAAAGATTACCTTGCAGTCGTCCCAAGAAACGGGGCGGATAACTGCCATCAGCGGAGCGTCCGGCAAGAGCAGCATTGAACCCGTCCACGTCAAAGGAGCGATAGATTTGCTGGATCTCGTCTACGGAAAGACGCATGCTGAGCAGCATGGCCAGCGTCGCGCCGGCGGAACTGCCGGCCACGCGTCGCGTCTGATCCAGGATCCCCTCTTCTTCCAGGACCCGAATGGCGCCATGATAGGCAAGCGCCTTACTGCCTCCGCCTTGAAATGCTAGATTCCGAAATGGGTACATTGCTTTTCATGAAGAATTAGGTTCCGTCGAGGGCGCCCCCTGGCCAGAAAACCAACTTCTCTTAGCTCCAGCGGATCAACGATCCGCGACATCGACGATTTGGCCCCGGGTTATGCGCTGCAGTTCGGGGACGGATACGCGCATGAGGGCGTTCGTCTCTCCGCCACCGCCAAAGACCTCTTCTTGCTGCAAGATACCCTGATCTAGCAAGGTATCGAGACGCTGCGCATGACCAAACGGGGCCACAGCGCCGATAGGGTATCCGGTAAGCGCCTCTACCTGCGCGCCATCGGCCATCTTCACGCGCCGGCGAGAAATGCCGATGGCATCAGCCAGGCGCTTGCGGTGAATTCGCGTCAGGCCGTTGGCAACGACCAACACGGGACGGCCGTCCGCCAGAAACAGCACCGATTTGATGATCTGTTCCGGCAACACGCCCAACGCCTCCGCTGCCGCGGTGACTGTCGGCGTCTGCACCGGCAGATGTATTATCTCAGATTCAATCTCGTTTTGCTTAATGAAGCGCTGCAGATCGGTTGAATTCATCGCTCTCGCCTAAGAAACCAGGGTTGTTCACGTCGCACTTCCTGCCTGTCGACAGGGACGCACAAACCGCGTTTCACGTTTCACTCAATTTCAGGCATAATTCTATCATGTCCTGCCGGCGAACCGTTGCCCTTTGCCAAGCAACCAATACCACCTGAAGAATGAGTCCATGAGTGAAATCATAAGTCGAATCGATCCCCACGGCGAAGAGTTTAATGCTAACTTCAAACAGAACAAGGCGCTGGCCGTTGAATTAGGGGAGCGGCAGCAGGCGGCGGCCTATGCACGACCTGAGCGCACGATCGAACGCCAGCGCGAGCGCGGCAAGCTGCTGGTCCATGAACGTATCGACGCTCTGCTCGATGAAAACAGCCCCTTTCTGGAGCTTTCTCCCCTGGCGGCCTGGGGAATGTATGAGGGCGAAGCGCCGCAGCGCGGGATCGTCACCGGCATCGGCCGTATCGCCGGGCTGAGCTGCATGATCATCGCCAATGATCCCACCGTCAAGGGCGGCACCTACTTCCCGGAAACGGTCAAGAAACATCTGCGCGCCCAAACCATCGCCGAAGAAAACCATCTGCCCACGATTTATCTGGTCGATTCGGGCGGCGCGTTTCTGCATTTGCAGGCCGATGTTTTCCCGGATCGGGAGCATTTCGGCCGTATCTTCTACAACATCGCCCGCATGTCGGGCAAGGGCATCACCCAGATCGCGGCCGTGCTCGGTTCCTGCACCGCCGGCGGCGCCTATATCCCGGCCATGGCCGATGAGACCGTCATCGTCAAGGGCAACGGCACCATCTTTCTGGCCGGCCCGCCGCTGGTCAAAGCGGCGACCGGTGAAGAAGTGACCGCCGAAGAGCTGGGCGGCGCCGACGTGCATACCCGCCTCAGCGGCGTCGCCGACCATTTTGCCGAGGATGAGGCGGGGGCACTGGAACAGGTGCGCGAATCGTCAGCCATCTCAACCGGCGCCAGACGAATGGCCGTGGTCATGCAGGCGCCGGAAGAGCCCGTCTACGACCCAGCAAGAACTGTACGGCGTCATTCCCGCCGATCACGCCGGCAGGCATATGACGTGCGCGAAGTGATTGCCCGCCTGGTGGATGGCTCCCGCCTCAGCGAATTCAAAGCGCGCTACGGCACGACCATCGTCTGCGGCTTTGCCCACATCTCGGGCATTCCCGTGGGCATCGTGGCCAACAACGGGCTGCTTTTCAGCGAATCAGCGCTCAAGGCAGCGCATTTCATCCAATTGTGCGGCCAGCGGGGCACGCCGCTGCTGTTTATGCAGAATATCGCCGGCTTTATGGTCGGCAAGCAGTATGAGAATCGGGGCATCGCCAAGGATGGGGCGAAGATGGTAATGGCCGTGAGCAATGTCAACGTGCCGCGCATCACCCTGCTGCACGGCGTCAGTCACGGGGCGGGCAATTATGGCATGTCCGGCCGCGCCTATGATCCGCGCTTTCTCTTCAGCTGGCCCAACAGCCGCATCAGCGTCATGAGCGGCGAAGCGGCGGCCAATACGCTGTGGACCGTGGGCAAGAAGCGCTATTTCCACCAGATGGACGATCCCACGGAAGCGGAGATGAACCAGGCCGAAGCGCGCTTCAAGGAGCCGGTGCTGGCCCAATACGAGCGCGAAAGCAGCCCCTACTACGCCACGGCGCGCCTGTGGGATGACGGCATTCTCGATCCGGCGCAAACAGGCAGCGCCCTGGCCCTGGCCTTCGCCGCCGCGCTCTACGCGCCGCAAGTTGACCCACAGTACGGCACCTTTCGGATGTAAACACTATGACAGTGAGGTAGGAAGTCATGACTGTTCCCGATTATCAATCCATTATGTTGCCGCTCTTAGAATATGCGGGCGACGGGAAGGAGCATTTGCTCAGAAGAGCATATGATGATCTCGCCCAGTTCTTCAATCTTACCGAAGAAGAACGTCAAGAACTTCTCCCTAGCGGCCGACAGTCAACGTTCGAGAACCGTGTTGGATGGGCACGAACATACTTGAAGAAAGCAGGGCTGCTCAGTTCGCCCAAACGTGCCCATTTTCAGATAACGCAGAAAGGCCAGGATGTCCTCAAGGCAAAACCTAATACCATCAATGTTGCATTTCTAAAGCAATATCCCGAATTCTTGGAGTTTCAGACAAAGAGCAACAAGGCTGGTCCGACAACAGCGGGCCTCTCTGAAGAGCAAGAAATTACTCCTGAGGAGTCCATGGAGGCGTCATACATCAAGCTCCGAGATGATCTTGCCGACGAGCTTCTTGAGACTATCAAATCATGTACTCCTTCTTTCTTTGAACGCCTTGTTGTCGATTTGCTGGTCAAAATGGGGTACGGGGGAACGAGAAAAGATGCCGGCATGGCAATCGGCCGAAGTGGCGACGGAGGCATCGATGGGATCATTAAAGAAGATAGATTGGGACTTGATGTCGTATATATTCAAGCAAAAAGGTGGGAAGGGACTGTAGGCCGGCCAGAAATTCAGAAATTTGCTGGTGCCCTGTTAGGCCAACAAGCGAGAAAAGGCGTCTTCATTACGACATCGAGTTTCAGCAAGGAAGCCAAGAACTACACTTCAGCAATTGACAGCAAAATCGTATTGATTGATGGGGAGATGCTGGCCGAACTGCTCATTGATTTCGATCTGGGTGTCAGTCCGGTAGCAGTTTATTCATTGAAGCGTGTTGACCTTGACTATTTCATGGAAGAATAGAAGAAATGGAGGACAAGACGGCTCAATCTTCAAACCGCGGCAATAGCGGAGACGCGCCACAAACGGATATGCCGATCGAATCAGATGTTGGAGAAACGAGAGAGACGTGTTCCGTAGGCCGGCAAACTGCGGAGAATTGAATGTCAGGGGGAGAAAAAAGGATATGGCTCTAAATATCGGCATCATCGGACTGCCCAACGTAGGCAAGAGCACCACATTCAACGCTCTGACCAAGGCGCAGAATGCGGAAGTGGCCAATTATCCCTTCTGCACGATTCAGCCCAACAAGGCGATTGTGGCCGTGCCCGATCGGCGGTTAGACAGCGTGCATCAGTTGGCCGGCGTGCGGGATAAGATTTACGCGACGATCGAGTTCGTCGATATCGCCGGCCTGGTTAAGGGGGCCAGCCAGGGGGAGGGGCTGGGTAACCAGTTCTTGGGAAATATTCGCGACGCCGACGCGATCGTGCATGTCGTGCGCTGTTTCGAGGACCCCAACGTGGTGCATATCAGCGCCCAACCGGAACCCAGGGTTGATATAGAAATCGTGAATATGGAGTTGATCCTGGCCGATCTACAGCAGCTTGAAGGCAAAATGGAGCGTCTGGAAAGCCAGGTGAAGGGGGACCGCAAACGGTACGGGCCCATTCTGAATCTAGCCGGCGAGCTGAAAGCCCACCTGGAAGGGGGACGGCCGATCGCCGCCTACGCCCATCGGGGGCAGGCAGCCTTTATGGATTTTGACAAAGAGATGCGCTTCCTAACGACCAAGCCGGTCATCTTCGCGGTCAATGTGGATGAGGAAAGTCTGCTTGAAGGGAGTGAATGCATCACCGAAGTGCGCCGGATCGCCGAGGAAGTCGGCGCAGAGGTGATCGTCCTCAGCGCGGAAATGGAAGCGGCCTTGATCGGCCTCAGCGAAGAAGAACGGCGCGAGTATTTAGATTTGGCCGGTGTCCAGGAAAGCGGACTCGACCAGCTCATTCACAAGAGCTATGCCCTGTTAGATCTGATCAGCTTTTTCACCATGAATGAAAAAGAAGTGCGCGCCTGGACCATTCGCGAAGGCTGGAGCGCGCCCAAGGCCGCGGGCGTAATCCACACCGATTTCGAGCGCGGTTTCATTCGCGCCGAAGTGGTAGACTTCGACACCTTCGCCGCGCAGGGCAGTACGGCCGCCGCGCGCGCCGCCGGGCTGCTGCGCGTGGAAGGCAAGGAGTATGTCGTCCAAGATGGCGATGTCATCTATTTTCGATTTAACGTTTAGGGAGATTTACTATGAGTCTATTGGGCACACTGATTCGATCGATCACAGAACGAAACGCACGCGGCAAGAGTTACACTGATTTCCAGCGCGCGCTGGTCAAGACAGGCGAAACAGTTCACGGCCGTTTTCAGGATGCCGCTGATACGGTCGGCCATCGCCAAGCCGGCCGGCATATCGTCGGTATCGAACGCTGGTCGCAAAGCCGCCTGCGCGCCGCCCTGGGTGAGGCATACCTGCGGGATGAATATGACAGCTACCAGCCAGGAGAGGAACTGGACATGTCTTCCCTCGCCCAGGCGTTTGCGGAAACGCGTCAGGGGACGGAACGGATCCTCACGGAGTTGGAAGCGGCCGGCGTGCCGCTCAGCAAAACGGTGCCCCACAATCAGTTGGGTGAAATGACGATCGGCGGCTGGCTGAGCTATATCATTGCCCACGCGGGACGCGAGTCAAAGCGGCTCTGAATCCGGACTACGCGCCGCCTGCCCGCCGGCGGACAGCGGCGTTCCAGATTCTATCCCTCCGCTCTCTCACAGAGATCCAGGATCCAGCAAACCTCTCCATCATCTGCCCACTCGACCATCCACGCCCCCTTCCCCAGCGTACGCCGCAAGCCGCGCAGCAGCATCTGCAGTCGTCCGGCGTAGGGTTCCGATTCCGCAGACGGCCGTTTCCAGGCAGCCAGCCGCGGCAGCCGCAAACCATCCCCTGGCATAGAATCAACTGCTATTTCGTCTTCAGCATCCTCTGCAGACATCCTGGCCCAGCCGTGAGCCTGGGCCGCGATTTGCGTCGTCAGCAGCAGATCGCGCCGCGTCCCTGCCTCTGCCGGATATGACCAGAGCTGCCCCAGCGCTGCGGCGACCTGCTGTGCATTCTCGAGATCAACGTCCCTGACCACGGCCGCAGGTGGCAGCGGCCCGGCGCAGCCGTCAGCGGGAAGCGCACGCAGCACGGCCGTTGTATTCAACCGGGGAAAGCGCACGTCCCGATAGAGCACTTCCAACTGCCAGAGCGGATCGGGGATATGGATCCTTTGACCGCGCTGTTCGGCGACCCCTTCCTCCAGGTATATGCGCAGCAGCTCATCCATCAGAATCGCTCCCTCGGGCACGGGCAGCCGCGCCTTGGCGACCTGGTCGATGACGACGCCCCGGCGGGCCACGTCTCGGCGCTTCGCTCTTCCGGAACCCAGCCAGATGAAGGGGCTTTTTCTCATGCGCGCTTGCCCCCCGCCGCCGTCCGCTGGCGACTGATTTCATAGAGCACGATCGCCGCCGCGGCGTTAACGGAATAGGAGTCCACGCCGCTGCGCATGGGAATTGACACGGTGCCGTCAAGGGCATCGCAGAGGGCTTCATCCAGGCCGCGTGCCTCACTGCCCAGAACGACGGCCGTGCCCTGCTCAGAAAAATCAGCCTGACTTAGCGGGCGGTCCCCATCTACGGCCAGCCCCAAGCATTGGATACCCAACAGGGAAAGTTGGGCCAGCATATCAAGCGTATCCGCGGCCACCAACACGGGCAGCTTAAAGAGACTGCCCATGCTCGTGCGCAGCGCTTTCGGATGGTACGGGTCGCTGATACCGCAGGCGATGAAACCGGCGGCGCCGGAGGCAAGCGCGCTACGCATCAGGGCGCCGATATTGCCCGGATCTTTCACGTCCGCAGCCACCAGCAGAAAGGGCGGGCGCGTGGGCGCTGTACGCAGCAAATCAGGCAGGGACAAGGGGGGCGGCTGTTTGATCAAACCGATGATCGCTCCCAGATCACGGCCGTCGGTCAGATCAACCATCAGGGCATCGGGAACCGTGACCAGCTCGCAGCCGTTCTTCTGCAGCTCGTCGATCAGCGACACTATTCGCGCGGAGCTATGTTGGGAAAAAGAGCGGCCGAGCACAGCCAGCTCCACGCGCCATCCGGCGCGCAGGGCGCGCTCATGCAGGCGGGTCCCTTCAATTGAAAAGAAGCCGCCGCTCGCGCGCCCTTTGGCCGTCGCTGCGCGCCTGATTCTCTCTACGTGCCCACGCCACTTTTCGGGATCATGCATCATGGCGATATCTTAACTGCCGGCGCTGTCCCAGTCCACCAATCTACACAATTCAAAAAAAGAAAGGCCACGTACTCCAGTACGTGACCTGCGTGTCGGGGTGGCCGGACTCGAACCGGCGACCTCTTCGACCCGAACGAAGCGCGCTGCCAGGCTGCGCCACACCCCGAACAGGAATGGATTATAGAGAATGCTCAGTAGATTGCAAAAAAGCCGCCACATATTTAGCTTGGCCCCATTTACGGCTCTGTGCGCCCGAGCGGGGGCTGATCCCATGCGGCGCGCCAGGTTCTTGTCCGCGCAGATCGGTCCAATCGCCAATAAATGTGCCCCACCTTACCCATAGATGACGCTGATGGGCGCTCTGATACAATATGGGCGACAGATCGGTTGTTTCTTGCACGACCACGATGCCCGGACACGGCGTCCAGATCTGATCCTGGCTGCGCTTGGCACCTGGATGCCGTGTATGATCAAGAAAGGAAGTAACTCGCGAAGGAAGTTGTTTTGAGAAAATGGCAGTTCTGGTTAGGGATCTTTATCAGCACCGTCTTTGTCGTGCTGGCGCTGCAAGGATTAAGACTTGACCAGGTGTGGCAGAACATCATCAATGCCAATTTTATCTGGCTTGTGCCCAGTGTACTGGTCTACTTCCTGGCCGTCTTGGTACGCACCTGGCGTTGGGGATTTATGCTGCGCCCCCTGAAAGTTGTCTCCGTGCGCCGCCTGTTTCCAGTGGTTGTCATCGGCTATATGGGCAACAATATTTTCCCTTTCCGCGCGGGAGAGCTTTTGCGTTCCTATGTCTTGCGGCTGCGCGAAGATATTCTCATCAGCTCCAGCCTGGCCACAGTCGTTGTCGAACGGGTATTCGACGGCCTGGTCATGCTCATCTTTGTTTTTGTCGCCCTGCCGCTGACGCCCATACCGGGTGATACGGACGGCCGTGTCGGCACAATGGTCACCCTGGCCAGCGTCGCCTTCTTCGGAGCCCTGGTCCTCTTCTTCGCCCTGGCCGCCTTTCCCGAACGCTTCATGACCCTGGCCGAGTGGGTTGCCGATCATTTTCTGCCGCAGCGTATCTCCGATCCGCTCTTGGAGTTCCTGCGCCACTTTCTCGAAGGGCTGGCTTCACTGCGCAGTTTCCGCAACGTCATCATGATCTTTTTCACTTCCATCCTAATCTGGCTGTTGGAGACGGTCAAATATTGGTTCGTGATGCACGCTTTCAACTTTGAGGTCAGCTTCTTTGCGCTGATGCTCATGAACGGCGTGGTCAACCTGGCAACGACGCTGCCCTCGGCACCCGGCTATGTGGGCACCTTTGACGAACCGGGTATCGAGATATTGAAGCTCTACGGCATCAACGCCAATATCGCTGCCGCTTACACCCTTGTTCTGCATGCGGCGCTCTGGCTGCCTATCACCCTCTTGGGCTTCTACTATATCGTGCGTGATGGGTTGAGCTGGTCTGATCTTAGCAAGGCAATGGAAGGTACGGAGGAAGAAACAGTCGCATGAAAATAGCCATCGTCGGCGCCGGCATCGCCGGTCTCTCTGCAGCTTATGATTTATTGGCTGCCGGTCATGAAGTCATCATCTATGAAGCAGCCCAGCAGCCTGGCGGCCTCGCTTCCGGTTTCCAGGATGAGAAGTGGGAATGGCCCTTGGAAAAATTCTACCATCACATCTTCACGTCGGATGATGAGATCATCTCGCTGGCCAAAGAGCTGGGAATGGAGGATGAAATCTTCTTTCCCCGCCCGACAACGTCGGTCATCTATGATGGCAAGATCGTGCCTTTTGATTCGCCGCAGCGCTGGATCACGTTCCCCGGATTTAATCTCATTGATGTCGGCCGCTTCGGCCTGGTAAGCGCCTACCTGCGCTTTAGCAATTCCTGGCGTGCGTTGGAAAAGGAAACGGCCGACGACTGGATGCGCCGCTGGTACGGCGAGAAAATCTACCGGACGACATGGCAGCCGATGCTCATCGGCAAGTTCGGCCCCCACTATCAGGAAGCGAACATGGCCTGGATGTGGGCCAGACTGCATGTGCGTTCAACGAAGTTGGGTTACTTCGAAGGGGGCTTTCAAGCTTTTGTCGACCGTCTGGCCGGCGCCGTTACAGAGCGCGGCGGCCAGATCCGCCTGGGACAGCCTGTGCGCCAGATCGCGGCAGCCGGCGAGGCGGGTCTGACCGTGGAGGCGGATGGGCAGGCCGCGGAATTCGATCGCGTTCTGGTGACGACATCGCCGGCCCTGATGACGCGCATTGTCCAAGGTCTGCCGGAGGCGTATGCCGGCCGTCTGCGCACGCTCAAAAGTATGGGCGCCGTGGTCATGACCCTGGCTCTGAAACAGCCGCTGCTCACCGGCTCGCGTACCTACTGGCTCAATATCCCCGCTGATTCACCCGACAAACAGAAGAATGAGTTCCCCTTCCTGGCTCTCGTCGAACATACGAATTACATCGATCGCCGCCATTACGGGGGGGACACAATTGTCTACTGCGGAGACTATGTGCCTGCTGACCATACCTATTTCCAAATGAGCAAGGAAGAAGTAGAAGATCTATTTACAGGCGTTCTGCATAAATTGAATCCGGATTTCCAACGCGACTGGGTGCGCAAAAGCTGGCTGTTCCGTGAACCTTACGCCCAACCGGTCCCCGTGGTCAATCAATCTAAAAACATCCCTGACCTGCGCACGCCGCTGCCCGGCCTTTACTTGGCCAGCATGAGCCAGGTATACCCCTGGGATCGCGGCACGAATTTCGCCGTGCAAATCGGCCGTCGCGCCGCGTCAATGATGCTGGCTGACGCCGGCTGATGGTGATGCCCCCGGCCGGGCGGCGGCGTAGGTGCACCATAGGAGATAAGTCTACGTAGAGGCATTACCAATCGCACAAAATCCATGATACTATGGAAAGTCGCTGCTGCCCTTGACGGTCCATGTGGGCATCAATTTCTACGTGGGTAAGCAGACGAGTATTGGAGAACTAATTATGAAAATCATCGTTGTCGGAACTGGATTTGTCGGCCTACCTCATGCCGCTGTGCTTTCTGAATACGGGCATGAAGTCTATGCATACGATATTGACGAAGCGCGCATTGCGGCGTACATGACGGGCAAGCGTGACGAGATCGAACGCTATGTCAACGAACCTGGCCTTGCCGCGGCAATCGCCGAAAATATCGATCGCTACCTCTTTTTCACAACAAATATCGACGAGGTGGTCGATGGCGCGGATGTCATCTTTCTGTGTCTGAACACACCCCCCAAACGGGATGGCTCCTCTGACCTGAGTTACTATCTCAATGCCGCTCACCATCTGGCAAAACTGCTGGCCAAGCGCGAGCAAAAGAACCGCGTCGTTCTCGTCAACAAGAGCACCGTGCCTATGGGCACGGCGCGCATGTTGGAGAACATCATGAAGGATCATGGCGTCGAGAATTTCGGCGTCGCTTCTAATCCCGAATTTCTGGCCCAAGGCAACGCCATCGGCGGGTCGCGCCGTCCGGATCGCGTCGTTCTCGGCGCCGACTCACCCGAGGATTTTGAGATTCTGCGCCGCGTCTACTCCCAGTTCGTCAACCACGTGCGCATCCGCTATTTGGAAACGACTCCGGAAACGGCCGAGGCGATCAAATACATGGCCAACACGCTGCTGCTCACCTATATCTCCTTCTGGAACGGCGTCGGCGCGCGGTTGGGCGAAGCTTTCCCCAACATCCGCATGGAAGACCTGAAACTGGGCGTTACCGCGGACGATCGCATCAGCACCTGGGGATCTTATGTCAGCAACGGCGCCGGCGGCAGCTGCTTTGGCAAGGATATCCAGTCGTTGATCTACCAACTCAACAACACGGGCCGCTCCACCGATCTCCTGCAGGCGGTTTACAATATCAATGAGTACCAGAAGGTCTATCTGATCGATCGCGCCGTACATGAAGCCGGCTTCAATTTCAACCAGAAGAGCGTCGCCTTGTTGGGTCTGGCCTTCAAGAAACGCACCAATGACATGCGCGATTCGGCGGCGCTGAAAGTAGTGGAATCGCTGTTGGCTCGCGGCGTGAAAGAGATTCGCGCCTACGATCCGCTGGCGATGGAAGATGCCCAACGGGAATGGTTCAACCCGGAGAACAACCATCTCTTCGAACGCATCAAGTACTTCGATTCAGCGCGCGAAGCAATCGCGGGCAGTGATGCGCTTTACATTTCAACGGACTGGGAAGAGTTCCGTGGGCTGTCGCGCACGATTGAGAAAACCGTCAAGCCGCCTTATCTGGTCATCGATGGCCGGCGCATGATCCCCGATTACGAAGCGCTTGTGCGGAGTGGCTACGAGTATCTGCCCGTAGGCGGGACGCTGCTGCGTCCGCAAAAAACGAGCCCCAACATGCGCAGCAATGAAGAAGCGGCGCCGGCGCTCAGCGCGGAGAAAGAGCTGATCTAGCCCACACAAGCAAGGATAGGCCATGGCCGACTGGAGCAAACGACGCAGACTTGAAGCGATGATCAGCGGGGAACGGCCGGATCGTCTGCCGGTTGCCCTATGGCGCCATTGGCCGGGCGACGACCAGGATGCCGCGGCGCTGGCCGCGGCGCAGCTCAAATGGCAGCAGGACTATGATTGGGATCTCTTGAAAGTCGGCCCGGATGGGAACTACTCGGTTGCCGATTGGGGGGTTGAAGATCGCTGGATTGGCCACATCGAAGGGACGCGTGAAACGACCTATTGGCCTATCCAGGAAGTCGACGATTGGACGCTGTTGAAACCACTTGAACCGGGGCGCGGCGTGCTCTCCCGCCAAATCGCAGCGCTTTCCCTTGTGCGCGAACTGGCCGGCGAGGGAGTGCCCGTCGTGGCCACGATCTTTTCGCCGCTTGCGCAGGCGAAACATTTGGCCGGGCGAGCGGCCATAGCCGCGCACATGCGCAGCCACCCAGAGCAGTTCCACAAAGGGTTGGAAGTGATCACGGAAAGCACGATGCGCTTCATCGAGGCGGCAAAAAAAGTGGGCATTGACGGGATCTATTACGCGGTACAGCATGCGCGTTACTCGCTGATGAATCGAGAAGAGTTTTCATCCTTTGGGCGTGCCTATGACCTGCGCATTCTCGAGGCGGCGAGCGATCTCTGGCTGAACATGCTGCATATTCATCGCGGCGACCTCATCTTTGATCTCGTGGCCGACTATCCGGTGCAGATAGTCAACTGGCATGACCGGGAATCGGGCGTTAGCCTTCGTGAAGGGCTGGCGCAGATCGGCGGCGCCGCCAGCGGCGGCATCGACAAAATGACGATGCACCAGGAATCCCCTGAACAGATGTTGGCTGAGGCGCGTGATGCCGTAGACCAAACCGGCGGGCGTCGCCTGCTGCTGGGCACGGGCTGCGTGGTCATGACGACCACACCTCTGCGCAACTTGCGCAGTGTGCGCGAGTTCGCCGAAACCGTCACGACCTAAGACATCTCAACCGCGCAGCTCGGCGCGCACACGCTCATCTTGCTCCGCGCGCAGCGCCGCGGCCGCGGCCGCCGTGGCCTGAGAGCCGCCAATCTGCCCCAAAGCCCAGGCGGCATGCCCACGAATGATCGCCTGCGCATCCCCCAGCAGCGGGACCAACGCCTCAACGGCCGACTTGTCTCCCCAATTGCCCACAGCGACGCAGGCATTGCGCAGCAGACGCGCGCGCTTAATGCGTTTGATGGGGCTGTTGGCGAAGCGCGTGTTGAAGGATTCGTCGTCCAGGACGAGAATGTCCAGCAGCGCTGGGGCGGCCGCATCCCAATCAGGCGGTTGGAACGCTGTTACAGCAGATGGCTGGGCGAAACGGTTGAAGGGACAAACCGCCTGGCAGATGTCACAGCCGTAGATCCAGTTGCCCATCAGCGGGCGCAGTTGTCGAGGGATCCACCCTTTTAGTTCAATGGTCAGGTAAGAGATGCAGCGCCGCGCGTCCAATTCGTAGGCAGCGACGAAAGCATCTGTTGGGCAGGCATCGAGGCAGCGCCGGCAGGAGCCGCAAGTGGGCATGGGCGGCGGTGCGTTCAGCGGCAGCGCGAGGGTGGTCAGCAGTTCACCCAAGAACAGCCAGGAACCACTTCTGGGAGCGATGAGCATGGTGTTCTTGCCCGTGAACCCCAGCCCAGCGCGCTCAGCATGATCGCGCTCCAGAATCGCGCCTGTGTCAACATAAGCCCGGCTTTGCGCCTCTGGATCAAGGGTGCGCAGCCAGGCGGCCAACTCCTCCAATCTGGGCGTCATCAGGTCATGGTAATCGATACCCCAGGCATAGTTGGAAATGCGGCCGCGGCTGGGATCGCCGGCAACGGAAGTTGGGATTTTCAACGTGCTGTAGCGCAGGCCAACCGTGATGATCGAGCGCATGCCGGGCAGAATAATCTGCGGGTCCTCGCGGCGGAGGACACGGTCGGGTCGCGCCATATAGGCCATCTCACCATGATGGCCTTTTTCGATCCAGCCCATATAGGCGCTCAGGCGGCGCGCCGGAACGGCGGCGGACACGCCCACGCTGTCGAAACCCATATCAAGCGCTTTCTCGCGTACTTCAGACAAGAGATCGGCCATGCCCGTGGATTATACAGGATCATGGGCAGCTCGATAATCATTTTGGAGGTATAGAAGACCCCAGACGAACCTATCTCAATGACCATCCACTCATCAACATTCTCACCATTGCGCTCTGTGCCATCGTGGCCGGTGCGGAAGGATGGACGGATGTGGCAAATTTCGGCAGACAGAAAGAGGGTTGGCTGGGTCAGTTTCTGGACTTAGAGAATGGGATTCCCTCACACGACACCTTCGGGCGGTTCTTTGCTTGTCTGGACGCCGAGGCATTCGGCAGACTTCCTCTCTTGGGTGCAGGCGGTCTTTACGGTGACTTCTGGGCAGGTGGTAGCGATAGATGGAAAAACATTGCGCCGCTCACACGACAAGGGCTTGGGCAAGGAAGCGATCAAATGGTTAGTGCTGGGCCACCGCCAATCATCTGGTGTTGGGCCAGGTGAAGGTAGCGAGCAAATCAAACGAAATCACCGCCATTCCAGCTCTTCTGGCCATGCTGGAAGTGAGCGTTGCATTGTCACAGTGGATGCCCTTGCACCCAGAAAGAGGTCGCCGAGCAGATTATCAAGCAAGGCGGTGATTATCTACTGCCTGTTAAGGAGAACCAGCCTCATTTGCACGAGGATATCTAACTCTTCAAGCTGCCAAACAAAATGACTTTTCAAAAGTGACGCATACCTACAAGCGGCGGTCAATAGTGCTATGGGGTTTGAGATACGTGAATGTTGGGCGATTTCTGGCAAGGAGATCTTGCCTTTGTGCGCGGATATGGCGATTGGCTCAACTTACAGTGCATAGTCATGATTACATCTGAACGTGTATCGATGAGCAAGTCGAACGCCAGACGCAATACTTCATCACCAGCTCAAGAACGATGCTGTGCATCTGCGCAAACGGCATTGGCGTCGAGAATCAACGACTTCTCGAGTGTTTCGAAATAGTAAAAAGAAAAATTACTTATAATTAATAAAATAAAAAAATAAAAACTAATCGTTTCCAGTCATTCCTATTAGATGCTTTGTGGTATAATTTCCTGGCAATTCGTATCGACCCTCAGGAGGCAAGGCGCATGAGTACATCCAACCTGGAAATAAGTATCAACCCTTTGAAGCGCGTCGTCCTGGTGACTGTCGACTGCCGTGTCGACAGCACCAATGCGTCTGAACTGGACGATGCTCTGAAAGAGTTAACAGGCAAGGGGCACAGCAATATCGTCGTCAATCTAAGCGGCGTGGATTATATGAGCAGCGCCGGCCTGCGTGCGTTGGTGTCTACTCTACGCGAATGCAAGAAGAAACGCGGCGAACTGGGCATCAGCGAACCTTCTGACCGGGTTGCCGAGGTATTAGAGCTTGCCGGGCTTACTACCGGCCCCACCCCGCTGTTCACTGTCTATGAAAATGATGCCGCGGCCGTCGGAAGCTATTAGTTAGATTCTCGATTGTGCGACGGCGCCGGACCCCAAAAAGGATCTAGGCGGCACAGAAGATGGACAACCAGAATGTCCTGACTGTAGTGGGCCGCTATGATCAGATCAGGAATATCACCCAATTTGTTACCGCTGCCGCAGACGCGGCCGGTCTCGACGAGAACGCTGTTTTCCACCTCGAGCTGTGCAGCGACGAAGCGGCAACCAACATTATTGAACATGCCTACGGCGGTGAAGACGTAGGAACCATCACGGTTCACTACGAAGCAATCCCCGGCAAGTTCACTATCACCTTCACCGATCACGGCCGTGCATTTAACCCGCACGATGTCCCTGCGCCCCCTTCTTTCAGCAGCGAAGACACCTCACCAGGGCTCACAGAATTCTTGGACAGCCTGCAGGTGGGCGGCCTGGGCATTCACTTCATGCGCAATCTCATGGATGAAGTCCACTACAGTTTCGACCAGGAACGGGGCAATAAGCTAACGCTCGTCAAATTCATCCCTGGTGGGAGCGGCCAGTGAGCGTATCGCCGCTTCAGCTCGGAGCCGAACTGCGGTTGGTTGAAGCACAAGGTCCTCTGGGCCAGGCGGATGCCGTATGGCCGTCACTCTCCCTTCTGATTCTTGTCCTGGCCGTCCTGGCCACGACATTGATTCTCTGGCGCCGCTACTTCTCGCGGCAAATACTCATGCGCCGCATCGCCGAACTGGAAACACTCAGCGCCGCCGGACGGGCGATCGTGGCCTCAGAACTGGATGTTGCTGCCCTGGCCGGCCTGATCGCCAGCGAAGCGGAAAGGATCATTGAAACGAGCACGTTCCAGGTGGGGATGTTTGACGGGGACCTCTACCGTCTCCTCTACTGGACGATCGATGGCGTTCGCCAGGAGACGCCGGTCTCCTATGACGTCAGCGACGGACGCGGCTTGATCAACTGGATGCGTGAGACGCAGAAGCCGCTGCTGATCGATGATTTTGAGCGCGAGATGGCCCATCTACCGGCGAGGCCGCGCTATGTCAGCGAAACGCCACCGCGATCGGGTCTCTATATCCCCCTGGTCAGCGGCGAAGAGACGATCGGCATTGTTGCTGCGCAGAGCCAAGAACCCGCTCGCTTTCAAGAAGAAGATATGCGGCGGCTGATGATCCTGGCCAATCAATCGGCGGCCGCTATCGCCAATGCGCGGCTCTACGAGCAGGAGCGCATGCGTGCGGCGCATCTGGAGCTTGTCGGTCAGATTGCGCGGCAGGTGAACGCGGTCCAAGATCGTGAAGAGATATTCGATCAGGTTGTCAGCATAACGCAGCGTACTTTTGGTTTCCACCCCGTTTCCATATTTGATATCGACCCTGAAACCGGTGAAGCGGTTCTGCAGGCCAGCAGCGATCGCGACGTGCTGCCAAACAGCGCGCACATTGGCGCCAACCAGGGACTTGTCGGTGCGGCTGCCGCGAGCAGGGAAACGATTGTCACCAACAATACCCTCGAAGATGACCGCTATGTTCGCGCGCTGGAATCCGCTCAATATCCTGTGGCCCATGATTCCCTGTCTGAGATAGCGATCCCGCTTATTGTCGACGACCGCGTACTCGGCGTTCTGGATGTACAGAGCGCACTGCAGGGCGCTTTCACGGAAAGCGAAAGAACGGTTCTGGAAGCCCTGGCAGATGAAGTGGCCAGCGCCATTCACAAAGCACAGCAGCTGGCCTGGCAGCAGCGTCAAGCGTGGATAATTACGGCCGAGCTGCAGGTGGCGGAAGCGATTTCGCGCAGTGACGATCTCGAGGAAATCCTCGAATCTGTTACACGCCTGGCTCCGATGCTTACCGGCGTCTCTTTTTGCGCTATCCTGTTGTGGGATGATGAGCTGCACACCTATCGCGGCACAACCCTCGTTGGCGCAGACGGAAACAGGGCGGCCGAATTTCGTGAGGTGGAGATACCCATCGGTGCCTGGCACGCCTTAGACGCCTTGCACGTTGGCCAGCATACACTGAATACGACGGAAATTCCGGCCTGGCTGCGTGAAATGGCGGCAGGCGTTATGGTCCCCCCCTGCAAGGTGTGCAGCTGCTGCCGCTGACAGCGAGCGGGCGCTCACAAGCACAGGGCGTGATGCTGGTCGATCGCTGTGCCGTGACGCCACTCCCAGATGAGCGCATGCTTCCCGGACAGGGGCGGCTCGATCTTTTGAACAATATCGCGCAGCAAACGGGAACGGCCGTAGAAAGTGCGCGGCTGCGGGCGGCACAGCGGGAAGAAGCGTGGGTAAACACCGCCCTGCTTCAGGTGGCAGAGGCAGTAAACAGTCTCATCGACTTGAACGAAATCTTGAACACGATTGTGCGCCTGGTGCCGATGCTGGTTGGCGTGGAATCGGTAATCATTCTCATGCGCGACAGCGAGAATCACAATTTTGTCCCCGGCGCCAGTTTCGGGGTGAGCACGATGGGCCTTGGTTTGCTGGAAACGCTGGAAATCGATGATGAAGAGTACCAGGCTCTCATCACGGCCGTCGACAACCCAAACCTGCCGCCGGAGACTGTTTTTTATGTGCGTCCGACGGCCTGGTTGATGACCGCGCTGCAGGCGCCTTCCGTCCTGGCCATCTCCTTAAATGCTCAAGGACGGCTGGTGGGGGCCATGCTGGTCGGCGTCTCCGAGAAAGATAGACAGCGTCTGTCGGACCGACGCTTGAATATCCTCAACGGCATTGCCCAGCAGGCGGCCACGGCCGTCGTTAACAACCAACTCTATCGCGAATCGGCGGAGCGGGCGCGGCTGCAGCAAGAACTCGATGTCGCGCGCGAGATCCAGGAGAGCTTCTTGCCCTTTGGCAGCCCTGATATCCCTGAGCTAACCGTGGCCAGCTACTGGGAAGCGGCGCGTGAGGTTGGCGGTGACTTCTATGATTTTATCCCACGTCCCGACGGCACCTGGGGCATACTGGTCGCCGACGTCGCTGACAAAGGCGTGCCCGCCGCGCTCTTCATGGTGCTCAGCCGCACCATACTGCGCACGGTGGCCATCAATCGCCGCGATCCGGCGGAAGTCTTAATGCGCGTCAACGAAATCATCAACTATGACGCTGAATCGGATCTATTTGTCACCGTCTTCTACGCCGTCTGGGACCCGCAAACAGGGAAGCTTGAGTACGCCAATGGCGGTCATAATCCGCCGCTTCTCTTGAAAAAGAACGGCAAGTACAACTGGCTGAAAGCCCCGGGAATCGCGCTGGGCATCGTGCCCGAAATCGACACCCCCAGCCAGAGCATAGAACTCGCCCCCGGAGACACCTTGATCCTCTACACCGACGGCGTCACCGAGGCCGTCAACGCCGATTTGGACGAGTTCGGAACAGACCGGCTCTTCTGGACTGGAAGGGCGCTGCATAAGGAAAAGCCGCAGGCGATAGTAAATGGGATAACGCAAAGCCTGCGTGAACATACGGGTAATACACCTCAATTTGATGACGTCACAATGGTCGTACTACAAAGGAATATGCCATGAGCGAACAAACACGAAAAGAGAAAACAGCCACCCCCAAACCATTTTTGGAGCAAGCTAGCAGAAGTAGACCAACTGAAGATGAACAGCTGCTCCTGGCGCCGGATGCAAGCGTGCCTTTCACGGAAACGGATCCCTGGCGCGTGATGCGCATCATGAGTGAGTTTGTCCAGGGATTCGATGCTTTGGCAGAACTCTCGCAGGCGGTCACCATCTTCGGCTCGGCGCGCACGAAGCCAGGCACCCCCAATTACGAGGCGGCCGTGGAAACGGCTTTCTTACTTGGCGAAGCGGGCTGCGCGATCATCACCGGCGGCGGGCCGGGCATCATGGAAGCAGCCAACAAGGGCGCGCGCGAGGCGGGCGCTTTATCGGTTGGCCTAAATATCGAGCTGCCCTTTGAACAGCATGTGAACCCCTATGTCGATCTCTCCCTGAATCACCGCTATTTCTTCGTGCGCAAAACGATGCTGGTCAAATACGCGCAAGCTTTTGTCATCTTCCCGGGCGGATTTGGGACGATGGACGAGCTCTTTGAATCGCTGACGCTGATCCAGACGGGCAAGATCCGCAACTTCCCAGTCGTGTTGTTTGATTCCAGCTACTGGCAAGGGCTGCTGGATTGGCTGCGCAGCACGATGCACAGCGAAGGCAAGATCGCCGCTGAAGACCTGGATCTTCTTCTGGTAACTGATTCGCCGGAAGAGGTGCGCGACTATGTTATGGCTTCGATCGCCGAGAACGGGGAGCAGGTCGATCGCGAAACGGCCGCGCACAGTGTCACGCGCGAGATATTGAGCGGACGCGCCTGATCAGGGCGCGGCGCGGCAGCCGCTAGACCAGGTCCGTGCCGGCGGTGGCCGTCGTCACGAAAATATCGGGGCGCAGGCCGGTTTGCGCCTCATACTGATCAGCGACAGCGGCGCCTACTTCTTGGGCGCTTTCCGCGGCCACCAAGGCCACAGCGCAGCCGCCAAAGCCGCCACCCGTCATGCGCGCCCCATAGCAGCCGGGTTGGCTCTGGGCAGCGTGCGCCATAATGTCCAACGCCTCGTTCGTGACCTCGAAATCGTCACGCAGGCTGGCGTGGCTGGCGTTCATCAGTTGGCCGAGCGTCTGCGCGTCTCCCGCATTCATCGCCTTTATCGCTTCTAGCACGCGCTTGTTCTCGGAGATAACATGGCGGGCCCGGCGATAGGTGACGTCATCCAGGGCATCTTCAGCAGCCTGCAGCTGCTCCACGTCGACATCCCGCAGATGACTCACACCAAAATGCCCGGCCGCTTTCTCGCAGCTTGCGCGGCGGTCATTGTAGCCGGATTCGGTGTGGCTGTGCCGGGTCTTTGTATCCATGATGAGGACGGACGTATCCGGGGGCAGGGGATTGGCCTGCATAGTGAGATCACGACAGTCGATCAACAGGGCGAATCCTTCGCGTCCATTGGCGGACACCATCTGATCCATGATGCCTGTCTGTGCGCCAACCCATTCATTCTCGGTTTTTTGTCCCAGGCGGGCCATGAAAACGCCGTCGAACGGAAAATCGGAGACGGCAGCGAAAGCACGACCAACGCCCATCTCCAACGCTGCGGAGGATGAAAGACCCGAGCCGACGGGAACATCACTGCTCAACACACCTTCCCAACCGCGCAGATCGTAGCCCGCCTCTTGCAGCATGAAGGCCATCCCTTTAACATACTCGGACCAGCCCTCCTTCGTGTGTTGGATATCAGCCAGGGTGAAATCGGCCGGCGTTTCTTGTTCGAGCGAATGCACGACAACGCGGCTATCTTCGCGGGGCCGCAGAGCTATCCATATCGCGCGGTCGATGGCCATGGGCAGCACAAACCCATCATTGTAATCCGTATGTTCGCCGATCATATTGACGCGCCCTGGTGCGCGAACTACAAACGCCGGTTCGCCAACAGACTGTTCCCGGAAAGCCGCCAAAACGCGATCTCGTAAATCCATCTTATTCTACATCCTGATAGTGTAACTCTGAAAGGGTCCGCAGCCGGGCAGCCGCCTGTTCAGCGGTCAGATCACGCTGCGCCTCGGCCAGCATTTCAAATCCGACCATGAACTTCTTGACCGTCGCCGAGCGCAGCAAAGGCGGGTAGAAATGAGCGTGAAGCTGCCAATGATCCAGCCGCTGGCCGGCCGCCATGTCCGCAGATGCAGATCCCCCAGGAGCGAACGGGGCGCCGTGCCAGCCCATCGAATAAGGGAATGATGTCTCAAATAAGTTGTCATATTTCGTCAACAAACCCTTCATGATTTCGGCCAGGGCGTCGCGCTCCGCGTTCTCCAGGTCGGGCAAACGCAGCACGTGGCGGCGAGGCAGCAGCAGCGTCTCGAACGGCCAGACTGCCCAGAAAGGAACGACAACCAGCCAATGTTCATTTTCGAGCACAAGGCGATCTCGTATTTCTGTTTCCAACTCCGCATAGTCGAGGAGGAGGACCCTGTCCTTTGCGCGGTGATAGATGCGCTGCTGGACATCTTCCTTGAAGGGCTCGTTGGGCAGCGCATCCAATGCCCAAATCTGACCGTGGGGGTGGGGCATGGAAGAACCCATCACTTCCCCCTTATTCTCAAACACCTGCACCCATTGGAACTGTTCACCGAGTTCCGCCGTCTGCCCTGCCCAGGCATCCACCACTTTGCGAATGTCCCGCACCCGCATCTGCGGCAAGGAAAGATCGTGACGCGGGGAGAAGCAGATCACGCGGCATGTGCCGCGGACACTGTCCGACTGCAAAAACAAGGAGTCAGTCTTGATCGCTCCCGGCGTCTCCGGGAGAATAGCGGGGAAGTCATTGGTGAAAACATGCGTGTGTTTATAGTGCGGGTTTACTTCGCCGCTGGTACGCGGGTTTCCGGGGCAAAGATAGCAGCGTGGTTCATAGGCGGGGCGGTCGTCGGGCGGCGTTTTTTCTAGCTGGCCCTGCCACGGCCGTTTCGCCCGGTGCGGCGACACCAGAACGTATTCACCGCTGAGGGCGTTGAAGCGCCGGTGCGGGTGCTCGGTTGGATCAAAGTCCATTTCGTCTCTCCACAAGGGGCCGCATGCTTTGTCAGCTGCTGACTGGCTCTACAATCCCTACGCTAGCGCCCGTAAATGTACAGCCAAAAAGTGTATTTTGAAAGAGAAACTTCCTCAATTGCGGCAAATCCGAGTATACTAAACGAGAGAACAGTTACCTGGAGAATGATTATGAGCGAAGTGACCGACGTATTACCAATCAGTGAAGATCTGCTGGCCATACTAAGGGATCCGGCGGCGGTACAAGAGCCGGAAAAATACGGTGCGGATCCGGGACGTCTGGAGCTGGTTCACAACGCCTGGCTTGTATCCAGCGATACAGGCTACAAGTATCCGATCAAAGACGGAATCCCGATCATGCTCGTCGAAGAGGGGCAGCGTTGGAAGGATACGCCGGTTGATGAGCTGCCTATGCCGCCTGAATCGGCCGATCCACTTGTGGACGCCGCACCGCAAACCGACCTTTATATCGGAGAAAGCGATGCCGGAGGCGTCAACCCGCTGCTTCTTGTCGGCGGCATAGCTTTGGGACTTCTCGCTTTCGTCGGCATATGGCGCTGGCTAACCAACGACGGGGAATAACCCACCAGCTTACAGACAGCCGCCTGGCGAACATCGGCGCCAGAACAATTCACCAGGCTTACGGCACCTACCACGAGCAGTTCGAGGCTGTTACGGCGCGCGCGCGTGCGCGTTTCCTGGCGCAGGATTGGCGCGGCATGCAGGGGGACGCCTCTGAGCGCTTGGGCCTCTACCGGCGCATCGTGGACCTTGTAGAAGCAGCGATACGCGACCTGCTGGGGGATAGGCTGCAAGACAAACTCATCTGGGCGAGCATGAAGGCCGTCTACTCCGGCCTGATCGCCGACTATGATACGTGGGAGCTGGCGGAAACCTTTTTCAATTCTGTCACCCGCCGCGTTTTTACGACCGTCGGCGTCGACCCTCAGATCGAATTTGTGGCCACCGACTTCGAGACCCCGCCCACCCCCACAGCCCGGCCGGTCTATCGCGTCTACGGCCGTGCTCCCTCAACAGCGGAGTTGGTCAGGCAGATCTTGCTCGATTTCGGGCTGACGGAACCGTTTGCCGGCCTGGAGGACGACGCAGCCCTCGTCGCCCAGCGCATCGACGCGGAACTGCTGCGCCTGGGCGCCTTGCGCAGCGTTGAGCGCGCGGAGATGGTCAAGGAACCCTTCTTTCGCGGAATGGGCGCCTATCTGGTCGGCCGTCTGTTTAGCGCCTCTCATCTAATCCCCTTTATGCTGGCCCTGATTCATACAGACGAGGGTCTCTCTGTCGATGCCGTCCTGCTCGACGAAGACGCGGCGAGCATCTTGTTTAGTTTCGCCCGCTCCTACTTCCATGTCAGCATAAGCCGGCCCTACGATCTCGTGCAGTTCTTGCGCACGATCATGCCCCGCAAACGCGTGGCCGAGCTGTATATTTCGCTGGGCTACAGCAAACATGGGAAAACGGAGCTGTACCGCGATCTGCTGCACCATCTGACTTATTCAAACGACTGCTTCGTCAGGGCGCGCGGCCAGGAGGGCATGGTGATGAGCGTCTTCAACATGCCTGACTATGACATGGTCTTCAAGATAATCAAGGATCGTTTCAACTATCCAAAGGATTCAACGCGCAAGGATGTCATGGCCAAGTACGATCTCGTGTTCCAACATGATCGCGCGGGACGGTTGGTTGATGCGCAGTCCTATGAATATCTCGCGTTTGACCGCGATCGTTTTTCTGAAGATCTGCTCAACGATCTGCTGGAAGTCGCCGCCGGGACGGTTGTTGTCGATGGCGATCAGCTGATTATCAAGCACTGCTACGTGGAACGGCGCGTGATACCGCTGGACATCTATGTCAGAGAAGCGGCAGAAAGCGCCGCGGAAGAGGCGGTCATTGAGTACGGCAGCGCCATCAAGGACCTGGCCACCAGCAATATTTTCCCTGGCGACATGCTGTTGAAGAATTTTGGCGTTACACGACACGGCCGTGTCGTCTTCTATGATTATGACGAACTCTGCCTGCTCGTCGAGTGCAATTTTCGCCGCTTTCCCCCGGCGATGGCCTTTGAAGATGAACTCGCCTCCGAGCCCTGGTTTCATGTCAATCCCGGCGACATCTTCCCCGCCGAATTCGAGCGTTTTCTGGGCCTATCCTCCGGCCTGCGCCAGATCTTTACGAAACAGCATGGGGATCTTCTTGATGTCGCCTACTGGCGCGATACGCAGGAGCGGCTCAAAGAAGGCGAATTGGCGCACATCTTCCCCTATAAGCGAGAGCTGCGGCTGCATGCCTAGCCGGCCACCCAACCGGCAGAAGATAGTTGCCCTAAGAAAAAAAGCAGTAACAATAGAAGTGAGCTACCAAGGTAGAAAATAAGGAATCCCTCAATGGAAATGGAATATCGTCGCCTCGGAAAATCAGGATTGAAAGTCAGTGCGCTCTCTTTTGGTTCTTGGGTTAGCTTTTCTAACCAGATGGGCGTCGCCCAAGCAAAGGAGTGCATGGCGGCAGCCTACGATGCCGGCGTTAACTTCTTCGACAATGCCGAAGCTTATGCTGCCGGCCAATCAGAGCTAATCATGGGCGAAATACTCCAGGAGATGCAGTGGCCGCGTGACAGCTACATCGTCTCCAGCAAGGTCATGTTCGGATCTGCCAGCGATCCGCTGCCGACGCAGCGCGGCCTCAGTCGCAAACATGTCGTAGAGGGATGTCACCAGGCCCTGGATCGCCTGCAGGTCGCATACCTCGATCTCTATTTCTGCCATCGTCCGGATCCGGAAACGCCGATTGAGGAGACCGTTCGTGCCATGAATGATCTCATTCAGCAGGGCAAAGTGCTCTATTGGGGAACGTCGGAGTGGTCGGCGCAGCAGATCATGGAAGCGTACAGCATCGCCCGTCAATACAATCTGATCCCGCCCACGATGGAACAGCCGCAGTATCACATGTTTCACCGGCAGCGCTTTGAAGTGGAATATGGCCGCCTATACGAAGCGATCGGCCTGGGGACAACTATCTGGTCCCCTCTCGCCTCCGGACTGCTGACCGGAAAATACAACGACGGCACACCTGAGGATACACGCCTTTCGCTTCCTGGCTATGAATGGCTGCGCGAGATGTTCGCGTCCGCGGAGTGGCAAGAGCGTCTGGAGAAGGTACGCGCGTTGACCAGGCTGGCGGAGGAATTGGACACCAACATGGCGCGTCTGGCTATCGCCTGGTGCCTCAAGAACCCTGCTGTGAGCACCGTTATTCTGGGCGCGTCGCGCGTGGAGCAGGTCTATGACAACTTGCAGGCCCTGGACGTGGTGGAGCGACTGACTGAGGATGTGCTCAACCAGATCGAAGAGATCCTGGCTAACAAACCGGAAGCGATGGAGTTCCAGTAAAGAGAGAGGAGAGGGCAAGCGTATGAGCAGTGAGCGACTGCCGATCACGGGACTGCCGGTTGGCGGCATCAGCAGCGATGTCCTCGTCTGTGGCGATCCGCAGCGGGCCGACAAGATCGCGGCCTTCCTGGAAGATGCCGCCCAGTTGGCGGATCAGCGAGAATATCGCAGCTATCTTGGCCGGTACAAGGGAACGCAAATTACAGTTTGTTCACATGGCGTAGGCGCACCGGGCGCGGCCATCGCCTTTGAAGAACTGATCGCTGCCGGAGCAAAGCGACTTATCCGCGTCGGCACCTGCGGCGGCTTGCAGCCGGATGTGATCGATGGAGCGTTGATCATTGCCCAGGCCGCCGTGCAGAATACCGGCTACGGCGGCGAAGTAGCGCCACACGGCTACCCTGCCGCGGCTGATCCACGCCTAACAATCGCCTTGCAGCAAGCGGCCGGCGGCAGCAGCCACCCCGTCCATTGCGGCCTTGTGCTCACGCGGGACGCTTTCTATGGTGGCGTCGAGGCGCCGCGCGCCCCAGACTATTTGGTGATGTCGGCCGCCAACGTGCTCGCCGTGGAAATGGAATGCGCGGCTCTGTTTACGGTCGGCTCCTTACGCGGCGTGCAAACGGCGGCTATTCTTACCGTTGACGGCAATGTGCTCGACGGCGCGGAGAGCATCGACTCTTACCAGCCACATCGTGACCTGGTCAAACAAGCGGTAGAGGCGGCGATCGTCATCGCGCTGCGATCATTTCAGGTAACGGTGTAGGCCGCGGCGGCCGTCCAACAATCAGCTTGAACGCACACCCGGCAGCGGAGAAACGCAACAATGGACCCGGATTCACAACGGCGCGCGATTCGCCCGCTGCTCAATGAAAGAAAAGCGGCCGATGCCTTGGCCTCCTACTACGCATTCTACCATGCGCATGAGCGCACCCAACTTGTGCTGCATCCGCCCGATGCGCAAAAAGCCAACGGCTATATCGCCCTCTCCCGCACGGGCATGGATCTGTTTCGGCCCCTGCTGACAATGCGCCTACCCTTGAACGATCAGGCGGCGGCGGCCGACCTGGTGCGTAGGGCTCTCCCTGAAGAGGCCCCAGCGATTCTCTATGCGCCTGCCGATCATGCCCCCCTGCTCAAGGCCTTCTTCGCCGTCCAGTCTGATGAACGTCTGCACGTGATGGTCCTCGATCGCGGCCGCTACCAGCCGGTGATCAACGTCCTGGTGACCGAAGATGTAGGGCCAAACGGCCTCGTGCGGTTCGTCATTCGCTCCCGGCAAGATGGCGATCGCATCGTCGCCTCCGCAGGCATTAACTGGCAAACGTCGACATTCGCCGATATCGCTGTCTTCACGGAGGCGGACCAGAGACGCCAGGGTTGGGGCCGCAGCGTGGTCGCGGCTCTGTGCCAGCGTATTTTGGACAACGGCCGTACCCCCCTGTACGCGGTCGGGGAAAACAACGATCCCTCACAACAGCTGGCGGAAAGCGCGGGTTTCAGCGACCTGGGCATCCGCCGCCACCTGCTGCAGGCGACGCGCGGCCCTATCGCCGGTTAGAAAACACCGTCCACGAATTCGTTCAGAGAACCGGCGTGAAGATAGCGTGAACGCGCTGTGAAGCAGGCGTGAATTAATCGGTGCGCAGATTGAACTTTGCCCCCCGCCATGATAACTTGTTACCAATCTATTTCAGATGTTGTATCGGAATTCGAAAACGTTTTGTATTGGTAGCACAGCGGCCAAAGCACCTTAACGCTCAATTGAGCGAGGTGCTTTTGGCTCGCTGTATTCTGGTTTGTGGCTGTTATAGTTGAGTTTCGTTGACTGCACGGTAGTGGAGGTGCGCAAATGGATAAGGAAACGGGGGTCGTCAAGTGGTTTAGCCGGCTTAAGGGGTATGGCTTCATCAATCCTGATGATGGGGGACAGGAAGTCTTCGTTCACTATTCAGCGATTGAAGGAGAAGGATATCGCAACCTCTATGAGGGTGACCGCGTCGAGTTTGAAATGATCGATCGCGGCAAAGGTCCGCAGGCGCAGAAAGTAACCGCTCGCCACGCTTAGCCCGAGCACTTGCTCTCATTCAAGCAGACCAGCAGCTGCAGTGTAGCGGTAGATCGTATAGGTACGCTTTGTATTGGAGTTTTAGAAAAGCCCGCGTCCGCGGGCTTTTTTCTTGGCTGGTAACTGCGTCAAGGGGACAACCACCTATAGTTTGTCCAAGAAAGTCTGCACAAGCCCCTTGTTCGTCCTTGCCCGAACAATCAAAAACTCAACCAGCGAGGGGAAGCGCAGCATCCAGCGCTGCATCAAATAGGAGCGGTGCATGCTGCCCCACATCGCCTCGTGCGCCCGTTGATCATAGGTCTGCAGCACAGCCCTAGAAGTATCACCGGCAGAAAGCGCATCAGCGATCGTTTCCGCGGCCAATTCAGAGGATATCAACGCGTTGTGAATCCCTCCCCCGGTCATCGGATTGATGAAGCCGGCAGCATCCCCTACCAGCAGCGCACCATCGAAGGAGTTCTGCAGATTTTTCTGTGAGCCGAAGTTGAGCTGCCAGGTGCGCACGCCCCCTAATTCATAACCATCCTTCAACCTGGGCTTTATCATCGGCAGATCGAGGAACACCTGCAGCAGTTCGTTCAAGTCTGCATGTCGCTTGCGAAATATATCAAGACGCATACCCAATCCGATGTTTGCCCGGTCTTCTCCGGTGGGGAAGATCCAGGCATAGCCCGGCAAGATATCGTCATAGAGAAAAAACTCTACCTCACCAGGAAACACTTCCATGCCGCGGATGTAAGCGCGCAGGGCGATAGCACGGTGCTCATCTTTGTGCTGCGCGTCCTTAGGGCGTAGATTGCGCGTGATAATCGAGGTGACACCGTCGGCGCCAACGACCAGCTTGCTGCGTATGGGTTTGACCGCACCATTGAGTTGGGCCATGACGCCGACAACTCGGCCGTCTTCGATCAAAGGTTCCTTGACTGCCGCCGCTCGAAACTCAGCGCCGGAGTCCACTGCATGCTGCTGAATCAAGGCATCAAAATGAACGCGCGGCATCACGTAGGACAACTGACCATCAGGTTCATTGAACGCGGCTTCAATTACGTTCCCTCGCGGTGACATCAACCGCATGCCGGATATCGGATACATATCGCCGCGGGCAACAGCGCCATCTATCTTCTCGCCCATTCCGCGCTCCAGCAACCTACGCCAGGCACCGGCGGGAATGCCGTCACCGCATGCTTTGTCACGGGGAAAATCATACCGATCCAGCATCAGCACATCATACCCATGTTGAGCCAAGATCATGGCTGTTGTTGCCCCGGCAGGACCCGCGCCCACCACAATAACGTCCCGTTCTTCTTCCTGTGCCATCTACAAAACACTCCTCAACAAAGCTCTTGGCTCAGCGGCATACCTGTTATTCTGCGTTCAACTTATTCTCTTCGACAATAGCCGCCAGCAATCCCTCACAGCCATCCACCACCAGCTCATAGACATACTCGAAATTTCCCTCATAGTAGGGATCGGGAACAAAGCGTTCATCGGTCCGCCGGGCGAAATCGAGGAGCAAGTAGTGATGCGCATGATGCCCAAAACGACGGCGCAGTTCACGAATATTGTCGCCATCCATGGCTACCACGTACGTATCCGCATCACGCACTTCTTCCTGACGCACCACGCGTGCATACCCGGTATAGGCGATGCCGTTGTCGGCCAAAACCCGTCTGGTGCCGGCGTATGCCGGCTCGCCGACATGCCAGCTGCCTGTCCCCGCCGAATCGGCCTCGATGACTTCACCCAAGCCGGCCTCATCAACCATCTTTTGGAAGACAGCTTCCGCCATCGGTGAGCGGCAGATGTTTCCCATACAAACGAAAAGGACTTTAATTGTCATAAGAATTGGACGCAAAAAAGGTATGGGGCAAAATCCCCCACACCCTCAACAATATTGCTTACCATGATCAAGCTGGCCTATAAGCCGCATTCTGTTTGCGCGTCCAGACAAGCTGTACAGCGCATGGCGATCATCTCTCTGGGACTGCCATTGCTGGCAGCCTCTTGCAGCCTACCCGGGCGTCGGACGGAACGAGCCGTTCCGTGGACGAGAGTAACCCTGCGGGTCGCTCCGGTCTTCGCCCTGCTTGGCCTTGCTCCCGGTGGGGTTTGCCTGGCCAGCGACATCACTGCCACTGCCGGTGGTCTCTTACACCACCGTTTCACCCTCACCTGCCGAATTGCTCCGGCGGGCAATACACATCTCTGCTGCACTTGCCGTCGGGTCGCCCCGCCCGGCTGTTAGCCGGCACCGTGCCCTATGGAGTGCGGACTTTCCTCAGCTTCACGTCAATGAAACCGCGATCGCCCAGCCAACTTGATGCCTTGATCGTAACACTATTGGGCATTGTTTTGCAAACAGACTTCTTATGCCGCCGCCAGTGCTTGAAGCACGCGTCTGGTGAGCACCGCGGCCATTTCGGCGCGGTAGTCAGCGCTGCCCCGAAAATCACCGGGGTGCTGGCTGGCTTCTCTGGCCGCGTTGGCTGCCTCAGACACGCTCTTTTCGTTCACGCCTGAAGCGACAGCAGCCTCGGCGTCCGCCAATCTTAGCGGTCGAGGACCCGTCCCCGTAGCCGCCAGACGGACCGGCTCCCCGGCTGGACGCCAGGCAGCAACGGAGACGATCGGGTAATCGGCAGGGGTGCGGGCAACGCGCTCCACCGCGCCCTGGCCATCTTCCCAGGGAACCACTATCTGGGCAATCAGGCTCTTGTCACCGGACGCCAGGTAGGATGCCAAATCGACTTCACCCGCTGTGGTTGGTCCGGATAGAAGCAGGCGCGCATCCAACAGCAGCAAGACAGCCAACAGCTCGCTGTCCGGGGGCCGGCTGGCCACCGTACCGCCCACCGTGGCCGCGTTGCGGTAGGTATTGGGGCCTTCTCTTTGAATGACCCCCTGCAGAAGGGCACTTTGCTGCTCAGAAGGGTATTCTTGAGCTAGGGTCGCTGCCAGGTCGGTCAGGCGGCAGGCAGCACCAATCGTCAGCGCACCGTTCTCGCCCCGAATTTGATTCAAACCCAGGGCCTGCAAATCAACGACATGCTCCACCGGCAGGCCGGTCTCATCCGCCAGCAGTTTTGTGCCGCCACTAAGAATCACGCTGTCCGCTTTGCGTAAGAGTTCGACAGCTTCATCGAGCGTTTCCGGCCTGTGATAGGCGCCCGGTTTCGTAGGCATACGGTCCTCACTTCGTTGCCACAGCAACTAAATAATGCTATCGTTACAATAGTTCCGCCCACTGTACCTAATTCTGCGCGAGTTGCAAAGCCCAATAGGAGAAATGTGTTGGCAGCCGTGCTGTGCAACTGGAATCATGTCCCTACAAGAAGATCATCAGCCCACGAATGAGTTAATCCCCAGGATGGGCTTGAGCAAGCGACGTTGGTTTCTACTCGTTCTCTGCACGGCAATTTTCTTGCTCATCGCTTTCTACGCGGTAACGGACGGCGTTCATGTCGATTCCGACCCGCTTCTGGCGGCGAGCGATTGGAGCGGTTATGCGCTGTGCCACCGCATTGGCACGCGCTCATTTACGATCAACGGCCGTCAATTCCCTCTCTGCGCGCGCTGCACCGGCATGTACCTGGGCGCCGCTTTGACTATTCTGGCCCTTTTCCTGGCGGGCCGCGCACGCTGGACGCTCCTTCCGCGCCGCGGCCTGCTGCTCGCCCTCTTCGCGCTGATCGCGCTAATGGGCATCGATGGCCTCAATTCATACAGCCACTTCTTTCCCGGCGCGCCACATCTATACGAGCCAAAGAACTGGCTGCGTTTGGCCACAGGGATGGGCACCGGCCTTGCCTTGGGTATTATCGTCATGGCCGCGCTGGCCCAGGCGTTGTGGCGCAAGCCGCGCTACGCGCCCCTGATCGAGAATGGGCATGAATTGGGCGGGCTGCTTCTATTAGGCGCGACGGCCGTCGCCCTGGTCTTAAGCAACCAATCGCCGCTTCTATACGTATTGGCACTGGTAAGTACGGGCGGTTTGTTATTCGTTGTAACGGCGTTGAACACGGCCGTCATGCTCATCTTCTTGCGCAGAGACGGGCAGGCTGAGAGCTGGTCGCAGGCAGTGAGACCGCTCACAGCCGGATTTCTATTGGCTATCCTGGAGCTCAGCGCGATCAGCGCTGTCCGTTGGAATATAACGGGAACGCTGAGCGGTTTTCCAGGCTTATAGGAGAAAATAATGATAGAAGCAATTGCAGGAATAGGGACGGCATTTGGGCTCTCCGGCAGCGCCGGGCTAAATGCGTATATCCCCCTACTCATCGTCGCCCTAGCCGGGCGTTTTCCGGCCAACGACCCGCTCATCGAGCTGGCATCCCCTTACAGCTTGCTGTCCAGCTGGTGGGTTATCGGCCTGCTGGTGGTCCTATTGGCTATCGAAATGCTCGTTGATAAGATTCCGGCCGTTGACACCCTGAACGATGGCGTGCAGACCTTTGTGCGCCCCGTGGCCGGCGCGATATTGTTTGCCGGCAGCTCGAGCGCCATCTCCGACATGAATCCGCTTCTGGCTGTCGTGGCCGGAGTCCTCGTTGCCGGCAGTGTCCACGCCACAAAAGGCATTGTGCGCCCGGCGGTCACGGCCACCACGGCGGGCACCGGGAACTGGGCGGTCAGTCTTACCGAGGATGTCATCGCCACGGGCATGTCCATGCTGGCTATTTTCCTCCCACTCATCGCCGGAATTCTTGTCATAATTTTCGCGATTGCTATTATCCTGCTCATAAGACGCATCAGGAAAGGAAGAAAAGGCGCGCGCATTTAGTCGCTGACAACAAGGATTTCGGCGGGGGCGCAGAATCTCCATCCCGTCTGCGTTTCCGCGCAATTGAATTTAGCGAGTGGAGGAAGAAGTTCATGTTCAAGATTAACGGCGCGAGCCTTTTACGAGCGGGTACATTGGGAGCAGTGATCGCCGGGTTTCTCTACTTAATGGCCCTGACGCCCTTTTTTGACAACGTGATGATGGTCCTGCTTGTCGCCGGGGGGATTCTTATTCCCGTGGGCACGGGGATGTACTACGGTTACCTGGCCCCGGGCGAAGAAACGATGTTTCAGAGCCTTGTCGGCGGCGCGCTTGCCGGCCTTGTCGTGGGCCTGATCCTGGGCCTCGCCTTCGGCCTCAACGCGCTTGTCATGAGCGCAGCCACCTCATTTCTGGGGTCGGTTGCCGGCGCCGTAGGCACCAGCCTGATCGTTGGCGGCATTTTTGGGGCGGTGGGCGCCGTCCTGGGCGCGGTCGGCGGCATCCTCTGGAAGATCATCCAGCCCGCCGAAACCGCTGTACAAGAAGAGGATTAGCCGGCTCCCACATCTCCTGAGACAGAAAGCCGATCTATGCCCTCAACGTGGGAGTTTCCCGCTCCGGGCGAGGCGGAGGAGTTCATCGAGTGCGGCAGCGCAATTGGCGCGTTCTTCAGCAGTTATCGCCAAATCCGCGAATTCATCTTCATCCAAAACCTGCGTGCCGCCGTCCGGCGTGACCCAGAGATCTAGCGCCAGGTCTTCGCAGTATATCTCATGTTCCCCCAGGCGCGCGGGGCGGCAGATGTTGCAGTACCACCCTTTTAGATCCTCGCTCCGCCCCTCATGGACGGCAAAGATGTTGTACCAACGATCGCTGTAGAAATATTCGATAAAGCGATCGCCGCGGACAAAGGTTGTGACTATCATATCCACGTCATCGTGGTTGAAATAGGCCTGCAGGCGCACAGAGTGCCGGTCACGCCCCAATTCCACGGCCGGATACTGCCAGATCTGGTCCCCGTATTCGTCTAGTTTATAGACGATCAGTTTTTTCATGCCGCTTCGTCGCTGAGATTCGCCTGCAAGCTCGCTATCCCCGATTCGATTTCCAGGAGGCGCGTCTGCTGCTCCAGCAGCTTCTCCTCTTCGGCGCGCACGAAACGCGTGAAGGGGGAGATGGTTTCTTCGAGGCGCTCCGTGCTGCGGCGCATTTCGCGCTCAAACTGCGTCGTCAGGCTGCTGACCAACGTCGTGCGCAGCTCGGCCAATTTTTCGGCGTACTCTTTTTTCGCTTTTCGTTTGCGAGCGGGGATAATCAACAATCCCAACGTGGCCGCGGCCACACCGGCGGCGATGCCCGTGAAGTCGAGAAAGACGGCGTGCGTGGCCACGGCCACGGCGACGCCCAGCCCCAGACCAACTCCGGCGAGCCCCGTGCCGACAACGGCCGAACGCGCCGATTGGGCCAGCTCTTCCGCCTCTTTTTCTTTGTCGTACATTTCCACGGCCTGGCGCGTGGCCGCGCCAATAGAGTCGATCAGGCGCTGCCGATCATAAGCGAGTGTGCCCTTCTGCGCGCCGGCGCCACCCACGATTCGACCCTGGTGCTCAGCGCTGCGTGCGGTGAGATGATCAGAAACGGCCGTCCACTGCCGCAAATCCTGTTCAACCATCCAATCGACCAGCTCGCTGACGCGGCGCTCGATCTGCTGCGGTGTGTCCGCGACGACCACTTTTTCAAAGTCAGCCTCCAGCTGTTTGGAGCGCAGCAGGTCGGGAATACGCGCCAGGCGCATGCGGTCGTCAAAGAAGGCGTTGCCGCGCTTCTCCATCTCCAGGAGCAAACTGTCGATTTCGCCCAGCCGCGCCTGGAAATTGCGCTGCATGTCTTCGTTATAGTAGACCATCTGCCGCTGCACATCATCGAGCAGCGCCCTATCCTCCGCCAGCACATCCAGATCCGCCTGAATATCAGCCAACTCGCCCCTTAGCAAACGATCACCGACGCCGAGGGGGTTGAGCAGTTTGAGCCGGAAACGGCCGTCCTCGTCCAACGTCTCCTGGATATAGGCCTCCAAGGGGAGGAAGCCGCCTGCGCCGGCCTCTTTCTGCGCCTGCCGGGCGGAGACAGCGAAGACGGCAGGCAGGCTGCCCGTCAGCTGTTGGGCGGCGCTGCTGACAAAATCCACCACCTTCTCAACATCCTCGTCACTGTCCAGGATATCGACTTTGTTGACAACGAGGACGATCTTCTTACCCCATTCCTTAATCTGCGCCAGGAAACTGCGCTCGCTTTCCGTAAACGGCCGATCAGCCGAGGTGATGAAAAGCACGAGGTCGCTGCGCGGGATGAATTCGGCCGTCAATGCTTCGTGGTCGCGCATGATGGCATTCGTGCCCGGTGTATCGACAATGCTAATCTTGCGCAGGATGTCCACCGGCGCATGTTGGACCCAGATCCCGCGCTCACCGGGGACTTTCGATCCCGCTTCGCCATGCTTGAGCAAATAGATCTGGTCCGTCGTCGGCGTGACGCCCTCTAGCTGCAGCTTCTCGCCCAGGAGCGCGTTAATGAAGGCTGATTTGCCGGAATTGAACTCCCCGGCAACCACGAGCAGGAAGAGTTCATCCAGCTGGCTGATGGAGTCCGCGAGCGCCTTACGCTGGGCAGGATCGGCGGCCGTTTCCGCCAACAGCTCGCGCAGTTGGGCCAACGTTTCTCTTGTTTGGCGGAGCAGCGCTTCCTGCTCCTTGTCGAGTATCAGTTCCATCTAGAAAACTCTCCAGGCAGGCTAGTATATCATGAATGGAGCGGCAAGGTTGCTTAGCGAGCAGCCAAAAACGGGCAGCGACCGCGACGACCGGCGCTGCCCATTGGTCTGTCAAATAGCGGTGGGAAAAGTGTCAGGAGAATGCCTTGCGCTTAAACATAGACCTAGTCGATCTCGTAGGCGATACCCGCCTCGTCCAGGGCACGCAGGCGCTCCCATTCCGGCATGTCGGAATCGGCGCCGGCATCTTTGAGGGCCATCATGCGGCGCATCTCCATCACCTGATCGCGCAAAACGGCCGCTTTTTCAAACTCCAGATCCTGCGCCGCTTCCTTCATCTGCTTCTCCAGCTCGATGATCATCTTGCTCAATTCCGGTTTGGGCAGATCGGCAATGGTCGTATAGGCGCCGCCTTCTTCAGCAACGGCCAGTTCGCGCGCTTCCATGATGTCATCGGTCAGGTCGTGCACCGCCTTGATGATGCTGCGCGGCTCGATGCCGCGCGCCTCATTGTACGCCTGCTGCCGTTCGCGGCGGGCATTCGTCGTGTCCAGCGCGCGCTGCATGGAATCGGTGACCTTGTCCGCATACATAATCACCGTGCCGTCCACGTGCCGCGCGGCGCGGCCGATCGTCTGCGTCAAGGCCGTTTCGGAGCGCAAGAACCCCTCTTTATCCGCGTCGAGGATAGCCACCAGCGACACCTCAGGCAGATCGAGGCCCTCGCGCAGCAGGTTGATGCCTACGACGACATTGAAGATGCCCATACGCAGATCGCGCAGGATCTCGGTGCGCTCGATGGTGTGCACTTCGGAGTGCAGGTAATGCACCTTCACGCCCATCTCCAACAGATAGTCGCTCAAATCTTCGGCCATGCGTTTGGTCAACGTCGTCACCAGCACGCGCTGCCCGACTTCCGTGCGCTTGTTAATTTCAGCCAGCAGGTCATCCACCTGTCCGCGCACCGGGCGCACCTCCACCTGCGGATCGAGGACGCCGGTCGGCCGTATCTCCTGGCGCACGATCTGCGCCGAATTCTCCAACTCGTAGAGGCTGGGCGTGGCGCTGGTGAAGATGGTCTGCTTGATCAGGCTCTGCACTTCATCAAAGTTCAGGGGCCGGTTGTCCATGGCGCTGGGCAGACGAAAACCGTAATCAACCAAGGTTCGCTTGCGGCTCTGGTCACCCGCGTACATGCCGCGCACCTGCGGCAGCGTCATATGGCTCTCATCGATGACCATCAAGAAATCAGGCGGGAAGTAGTCGATCAGCGTCCACGGCCGTGATCCGGCGGGGCGTTGATCGAGGTGGCGGCTGTAATTCTCGATGCCGCTTGTAAAACCAACCTCGCGCAGCATCTCCAGATCGTACATCGTGCGCTGTTCAATGCGCTGCGCCTCCAAGAGCATGCTGCGCTGCTTGAAGTAGGTGATGCGCTCGTGCAGCTCCTCTTCAATATCCTGGATCGCGGCCTGAATCTTATCCTCATCGGTGACAAACTGCGTTGCCGGGAAGATCTCGATCTGCGCATGATCGAGGATGACCTCCCCCGTCAGCGGGTCAAACTCGGTGATGCGTTCCACATCGTCGCCCCAGAACTCAATGCCATACGCCGTCTCCGCGTAGGCGGGGTAAATCTGCAGGGTGTCGCCGCGCACGCGAAAGACGCCGCGCCGCAGTTCCAGATCGTTGCGATCATATTGGATATCGACCAGGTGGCGCAGCAGCGTGTTGCGCCGGTAGGAGCTGCCGCGCGCAATGGGCACCGTGACTTTGCCCCACGCCTCCGGATTACCGATGCCGTAAATACAGGAGACAGAGGCGACGATGATCACGTCACGACGGCTGAGCAGATTGGCCGTAGCCAGCAGGCGCAGGCGGTCGATCTCATCATTGATCTGCGTTTCCTTCTCAATAAAGAGATCGTGGCGCGGCACGTACGCTTCCGGCTGGTAGTAATCGTAGTAGCTGACGAAAAAGGAAACGGCATTGTTGGGGAAGAAGTCACGGAACTCGCTGTAAAGCTGGGCGGCCAAAGTCTTGTTGTGCGCGAGCACCAGCGTAGGCCGCTGCGTTTCCTGAATCACGTTGGCGATGGTGTAGGTCTTGCCCGTACCCGTGGCGCCAAGCAGCGTCTGGTACGCGTCGCCGCGATTCAAACCCTCTACCAGCCCGGCGATCGCCTCCGGCTGGTCGCCCATGGGTTGAAAGTCAGAATGAAGTTGGAACTCAGGCATGGTCACCCTCACAGTTGTGGAACATGGCGTACGCAATGCGGAATCAAGCAGAGCAGAACGAAAGTTCTATATTCTAACATAAGAAAGGCGCAAAGTCGATCTTTTTGCCGCGCCAAAAATGACCTGTTGCGCCGCGCTGCGGCGTGGTAGAGACTCTGTCCGCAATCGCACATCCCAAACAAAAAGAGCGCCGGTATGGGCGCTCTCGCTGTTGAGGTGGAGATGGCGGGAATCGAACCCGCGTCCGAAAAATTCGTCCTCTGAACTTCTACAAGCATAGTCAACCATTTGTTTTAGCCGGCGGGGCCCGGGCTGACGCGGTCAGCCACCAGCGAGTCGATCATCCCCAAAAGGACGTCTTAACCCCTTCTATCGACGTCGAAGCGGCGCACGTTGACTAAAGTGTCGCCAGCAGCCGCGCGGCCAACGAACGCAACGACTGTGGCGGGGTTCTATTTCAAGAACCATCTAGCTCTTCAACTGCCTAGGCAGCCATAGGAAGAGCCGCGTAACTATCAGTGTTTTTGCCACTTATAGTTGTACTTCCAGTTTTACGAGTTGTAAAGCGTGCTCGGCTTGCAATTCAGGGCCAGCCTTCCCCGTCGAAGCCTGTCATCCCCATTTGCTGAGCATCATTATACCACAGCAAACAGGGCCGTTCTATTAGAAGCGTATCAGCATTTCAGCTGCAGGCAGAAAGCGGTCCGGAGTCGCCGTCCACAACACGCCTATGCCGCGGCCGTTCCGGCATGGGGCACATTACGGCGCACGAAATCTTCGACGAAGAGCATATTGCCGGCGGCATGTTTGATCGTCTGCAAGAGCGTGCTGAATGAATCCACTTCCTCGACCTGCTCTTCCACAAACCACTGCAAGAAATTGCTGCTGGAGAAATCATTTTCTTCAACGGCGATGCGCATCAGGTTATTGATCTGGTCCGTCACCTTCAATTCCTGATCGAGCGCCGTTTGCACGACGTCGGCGGCATCCTCGAATTCATTGCGTACTTCGGGGAGGGCGGGGATGAGCGGCTTGGCGCCCGTCTCCAGCAAGAAATGGACGAACTTCATGGCATGCATCCGTTCCTCCTCCGCCTGGCGGTAGAAAAACTGAGCCAGGTCCGGCAGCCCCTGTTCGTCAAAATAGATGGCCATGGCCACGTACTGCGACGAGGCATGAAACTCACTCTGAATCTGGGCGTTCATCGCCGCGGCCGTTCTTTCATTAATTATCATCATTTGTTCTCCTTGTGCGCGCCGCGAAGTGCAGAAGCGGGTCACCGCTCTGCCCATGGCGGCATTGCACTATTAACTAATTCAACAAATCGTCATGCACCAGCTAATCATCACTCAGCCGCTCGGCCAGGAAACGCGCCGCCTGCCGTTCGGCCCAATAGCGGAACTTGCGCGGGCGGCGGCCTTCAGCGAAGGCGACATGCCCGCCATTTGTGGTCAGCGCGGGGTAGAGATGTTCGTTCGCGGCCAAAGCGGCGTGCGGGACATCGTTGGCAAAAAAGGGGTCGTCCATGGAGCGCATCACCAGCGTATCGACGGCGATGCCGTCCAGGTAGTAGCGGCAGCTGTTGGCGGCATAGTATTCAGCCGCATCCCGGTAGCCGTGCAGCGGCGCCGTAAAGGCGTCATCAAAATCACGCATGCTGTGCACATTGAGCACACGCTGGATATCGACCACGCCGCCGTTGCGGCGCGCGTGCACAAGCGCCTTCCCTTGCAGCGAACGCAGAAAGCGGGCGGCATAACGCCGCCCTTCGCCATTCTCGAAGGAATCAGCGATGCGTCCCAGGTCAAACGGCGGGGAAACAACGGCGGCCGCGCGCACATCCGTATCCGCGCCCTTTTCGCCCAGATACTTGAGCAGCATGTTGCCGCCCAGCGAGAAGCCGATCGCGCCCAGGGGGACGCCGGGCATGCGCTGCTGCAGCCAGGCAACGACCAAGGCGACATCGTCCGTCTTCCCCGCGTGATAGAGACGCTGCGTGCGGTTCATCTCCCCACTGCACGAGCGGAAATTCATGCCTACGGAGCGAATGCCGCGCCGCGCCAGCTGGCGATACGTCTCACAGGCGTAACTGCGCCGCGCCGATCCCTCCAGGCCATGGAGCAGCAAGACAAGGGGCGCCGTGCGCGGCAGCTTCACGCCATCTACGGAAGCGAAATCGAGGTCCACAAAGTCCCCATCCGTCGTATCGAGGCGCAGGCGGTGGAAAGTGACGCCCTCTGTGGAGCGCAGCGAATTGGCCAGGATCGTCTGCGCGTGGGCGTTCAGCCACAGCGGTGACGGGTGAAAAGCTTCCAGTTCAAAAGTAGGCTGCATTGCAAATTCAATCATGCTTTCGCGTCAATCAAACCCATTTTAGATCGGCTCCCCCTGAATGTAAAAGAGCGTGAAGTAAAGGCTCATTAATGAAGCGTGGGCGCCGCTTGACAAGCGCGCCGCCGCTGCTAAAATACACATTCGATAGTGCGGGGTAGAGCAGAGGCAGCTCGTCGGGCTCATAACCCGGAGGTCATCAGTTCGAATCCGATCCCCGCTACTCCAGAAACCCCCACTTATGTGGGGGTTTTTTTGTTTCCCTGACCTCATCCAAGACTAATTCGAAGACATTTAACGTTCGAGATATCGACCTCTTTTTATCACGCTACCCCTATTTGCTGTGATCAGCTTATGATTAGCCATGATGCAGTCAGCGACACTTCCCCCAAAGCAGAAACTGTCTTGATTTCCTCGTTGCGACAGGCTCCCGCATAGCGCAAATTCAAAATGGTTGGCAATCTCAATGCGGCTGTGAAGTAATTTGCACTGGCCGATATTCGCGCGAGACACCCAGACGCAGCAGGGCGTGAGGCCAATCGTCATTTAGCAGACCTTCTGCTTGGTGAAGACAAAGCCGCAGCAGTCTATGGAGAACGGGATGAATCCCACGCTTCCTGGACCGCATGCCGTCACCTTACTGGTCATTGATGTTTTGGAACGGCTGAATGTTCCCTACGTTATCGCCGGCTCGTTAGCCAGTACGCAGCACGGCATGGCGCGTTCGACAGCGATCTCGTTGTTGGGCTGAACGTATCACCGGGTTCCCAGTAAACAGTTTCCGGCCCCCTGTTCCTTTTGCTATCTGTTTTCTGTCATGAAACGGGTAGAATACCATCCAAATGTCAGACTCATCGCGCCGCTTCGCGCCACTCCTGGCGATCGCCGTCTATGTCGCCTTCGCTGCTTGGCTCATCTGGCCGGCCCTGGCCAATCTGGGCACGGCCATCCCCGGTGACGAAGGCGACGCCTTCGTCCATCTGTGGACCTTCGATTGGGTAAGGGATGCCCTGCTCAGCGGGCAAAGCCCCTACTTCACTGAGCGCATCTTTTATCCCGCCGGCGCGGCGCTCTATACCCATAACATCGCCTGGCTCAACATCGGCCTGTGGCTGCCCCTACAGCTCTTCTTCAGCGACGGCGCCGCCTACACACTTGCCTACCTGGCCGTCCTCGTCCTCAACGGCGCAGGGACTTATTTCCTCGTGCGCCGCCTGACGCGCTTCGAGGCCGCCGCCTTCCTGTCCGGCTTCATCGTTACCGGCTGGCCCTATATCATCACCCGCTACAGCCAGCCCAACCTTATCTTCGTCGCCTTCGTGCCCCTGGCCCTTCTGGCCATGCACCGCCTCATCGAAAGTGGTGAATGGCGCGACGTGCTCTGGCTGGGCCTGGCCGTGGCCGGCATCGGCTTCAGCCGCTACCAGCTGTTGATCATGGGCGCGCCGATGCTGGCCCTGGCCGCCTTATTCTGGCTGTGGCAGGCGCCCGCCAAAGGACGCGGCCAAACGTTCTTGCAGCTAGCCGCCGCCGCGGGATTGGGCGCGCTGCTGCTGCTGCCTTTCGCCGGGCCGGTGATCAATTTCCAGGCTACGCGCGATTTCGCCGAAGACATCGTGCGCGAGGGGCAGGAATGGGGCGAGGCCGATCTTCTCGGTCTCTTGCTGCCCGGTGAAGGCGTGCCGCTGCTTGGCCGGCGGCTTATGGGGCGTTTTCCCAACATGTTGACACATACGCCGATCGGAACCGTGACGCTTGCCCTGGCCATCTTGGGGCTCTTCGGCCGCCGGCGCGATAGGTGGCTGTGGCTGAGCATGGCCTTGTTGTTGATAATATTGGCCCTGGGCCGCCAGTTGACGATTAACGGTCAGGAATTGATTTCCCTACCCTATGCCTGGCTGGAAGAAAATCTCCTCATCGTGCGGCTGATCCGTTTCCCATCGCGATTTCTGGCTTTGCTGGCGATTCCGGTCGCCGTACTCGCCGGTTATGGCGTGGAAGTTCTATTGCGGCGGTTGTCCCCGAGAGGCGCCCTGGCCGTGGTTCTTATCCTGACCGCCCTGATCGCGATCTCCTACCGCAGGCCTGCCTACAGAACGCTGCAGCTTGAGACGCCTGCCTGGTACGAAACAGTGGCCGCGGAAGAAGGGGATTTTGGTCTGGTCACGGTGCCCCTGACGGGTTCGTTTGACGAGTATGGCATGTACTACCAGCTGACCCACAATAAGCCGCTGGTTGGCGGCCATGTCTCGCGCCCACCGCGCGAAGTGTATGATTTCATCAACGAGACGCCGTTTCTTGACGAGCTGCGCGAACAGGACCCGGTGCCGCCGGACAGTGGCGATATCTCGGGGCAGTTACGGCCGTTAGCCGCGAACAACCTACCGTTCCTGATCATCCACAAGCGCTTCCTGGAACCGGATGAGACGAGCGATTGGCGGCGCTGGATGGGCATCGCGCCTGCGCACGAGGATGACGACCTGCTGGTCTACCCCACGGCCGTTATCGCCGGGGAGGATTATCGCGTATTGGGAACGGCCGTGCCCGGTCTCGACTTCGTATCCGGCGTGCTCTATCCCGACCGCATCGGCATCGGCGACCCGCTCTCGGGGATCACGCACTGGTCGATCGATCCCGAGCTGCCGCGCACGTGGACCGCCTGCTACCTGGTAAGTGATGCGGACGGCAATGAAGTGGAAGAGACCTGCCAATTGATCAGCTTCCCGCCTTCCACTGGAGAAGACGCACAGCTGGCCGCCGATGCCTTCGTCGTCCCCCTGTCGCGCATATCGGCCGCGGGGACCTACCAAGTCTCCGTCATGCTGGCGTCTGCGAATGGAAACAGCAGCGGACCCATGGACCTCGGCCCGCTCTACGTCAATCGCGGCGGACCCGACTTTGAGCCACCGCAGCCGGAGACGCCGCTGGCCGTGGACCTGGGTCCCGCCCTGGCCCTGGCCGGCTTTGACGGCCCGCGTGTCGGCGGCCAGACGCTCGACCTGACCCTTTTCTGGCACGCCAAGGAAGAAACCGATATCAGCTACCGCTATTACATTCACATCTTCGACGCCGAAACGGGCGAACTCGCCGTCCAACTGGACGGCGTGCCGCGCGACTGGGCTTATCCGACCAACAGCTGGGACGCCGGCGAATACGTCAGCGACCCTCTCTCCGTGCCCCTCGGCGGCGTCGAGCCGGGCACGTATGTGATCAATGTAGGCTTCTACCATCCCGACACCGGCGAGCGCCTGCCGGCCACAAATGCCGACGGCAGCGCCATCACAGACAACACCATTCCCCTGGCCGAGTTTGACATAAACACCCGAGAGTAGCCTGGCGCCGCTGCACGGTTCCGACCGCCCTATTCAGTACGCCAATGTCGACGATCACAAACTGCTGTTGAGCAGCAACGCTGCGATCCGTCTATGCGGCAAGGGACCGCATCCAGGATGAAGAGTCACGAGTTGGCAGCGCTCTAGTAGCGTAAGGGCACGAGGGTGGCCGCAAAGTTGTGGGCTGAGATAGTCGAGGGCTGTCTTGGAGAAGCGCCATCCCCTGCGCTAGTTCAAGGGTTGAGCCACACGGTTCTCGGCTATGGCTCTTTGGAAAGCATTCTCGCACTGCGCCATGCCTGCCAGGCGCCGGTGGACCACAACGCCCAGATCACCAGCAGCGGCTGAAACAGCAGCCGGATACCGCGCTCTAAATCGGTGTCCAGGCCAAAGGCATCGATCCCGTTGACGTACTGGGAGATGTTGCCGGGGAAGATGAGGATGAAGAACACGGCCGTTATCCAGCCCAGGGCGACGCGATAGCGGGACCACAGCAGCAGCCCCAGCCCCAAGGCTATCTCCACAAGGCCGGAGAGCACGACGACCCAATCAGGATCGAACGGCAGCCAGGGCGGCACCTGCGCTTGAAACGCTGCCCGCAGCCAGGTCAGATGGCCGATACCGGCCAGCAGCAGGGCCGCTCCCAACAGCCAGCGTGCCCAAGTCTCGGGGCGGCTTGGCGCGCTGTTTCTCCCTTTCGCCTGTTCCGCGTCTGCGGCGTCAGCAGGATCTCCTTTTGACACAACCACCTCGGCGCTTGATTGAACGCTCTCCCTCATTATAAGGCCATTCTTTGGTTCAACGCTATCGGCGCCTGCCCGCCGTGCAGGGATGGCCAGGGCGGAGAGCGTCCCGCGGCCGAGTTAGGCGTGGAAGCGCTGCCGGCGCGTTTGCTGCCGCAGCCAGCCGGCGCCGAGCGTGAGCCCGGTCGCGCCTCTGCGCGCGATCAATGCATGATGGTCACGGATGCATTCTTGCAAGCAGCCGTGCCGATTCTGCGCCCGCGATTGGCGATGTAGATATCATTGTTGTTGGTATCCACGCCCACGGCCCAAGGCTCTTCTCCCTGCACGCCAACGGTCTCCATTAGAGCGCCGTTGCGCAGGATGCTCACGCTCTCGCTCCCGCGGTTGGTCACGAAGGCATAGCCATCGTTGGGGTTGACGCCCACGGCCCACGGCTGATCGCCCACGGGGATCCTGGCCACGACGCTCGTGCCCTTCATGACAATGACGCTGTCCTGCTTAGGATGCGTAACATAGGCCAGCCCACTCTTCATATCCACGGCCACGTCCTGGGCAATGCTCTTCTGACCGGGGACGGAGGCGACGAAGCTCACGGATAAAGAGTCGACGTCAATGACGGAGATGTCGTGCGGATACGTTTCATTGGGCATGGCGTGGGCCACATAGATCAGGCCGCGCACGTCATCGAGCGCCATGTTCACCGGACCGCCGCCGAGCTGCACGCTGGCGATCACGTCTGTTCCCTTGATCACATAGAGACGGCCGTATTCCCAACTGGCCACGTAGACCAGGCCGGTATGCGGATCGATGACTATGGCGAGCAGCCACCCGCCCCCCTTGCCTGTCGTCGGATCAACGATGTCCAACGTGGCCACCAACTCCGCCCCGTTGATGACCTGAACTTTGCCGTTCAGGTCGGTGACATAGACATAGCCGTTCACAGGGTTGTAGGCGACGCCGTAGGGTTCGTACTCACGGGGCACCAGGCCGCTCTGCGTTGTCCCTTCGATCAGCGCCGTACCGGTGTGCAGATTCGTCACCCAGGTGCGCGACGAATTGGGATCGCTGGCCACACCTCTGGGCCACTCGCCGGTATAGAGATCGACAACGAACGCTTGATCGCGAAAGACGGACACATTGTCGCTGTAGATGTTGGGGATAAACATATAACCCGACACGCGATTGAAGCCGGCCGCGTTGGGACATTGGGCATAGGGCAGCGGCACGTTCTTCACGAACTGCGGGGGTGGGGCGGGCGTCGGGGTCGGCGCGGGGGCCATCTGCGCGGGCAAATAGGCCGTGTCGGCTTCATCCTGCGCGTGCGAGACGGGTGCCGATCGCCAGGAAAGCATCAGGACACCTACAATTGGAAAAATGAGCGCCGCACTAAGCACCGCAAAGGGACGGACCCAGGATCCGGATTTTGTGAAAAACCGCTTCATACCGCCTAAATCTCCATTCATAAGGGATGCAGTCTATTCCAGTCTGCGCGCACAAAAGCAGCGTCGCCAGACCTAAGGGCGGAAGTTTAGCACAGCGGTTGCCGCTGTCAATGAGCCGAACAGGGCGGGCGAACAACGCTTGGAATTCATCTGATCTGTGAACACAAAAGGGTCGCGGATGCGCTTTTGCGAGCTGATCGTCAGGTCCATGCCCCAGCTCATCATGCGCCAGCGAAGCCCCTAACAAGAAAAGACCCTGGTCTGGTTGGCCAGGGTCTTTGCTAGTCTGTTTGCTGCCGCCGTTCACAAAGGAGAGGCTGGCAGATTTCCTGCTCAGATGAGAGACGGAGCCTATCCGGCCAGGAACTTCTCCAGGTTGGCCTTGCTGATACGGTAAGCGTTGCCGATCTTGCGCGCGCTCAAGTCGCCTGACTCGATGGCGGCCATCACATCTTCTCTGCTTACCTGCAGGATCTCCGCCGCCTGCTCCGGCGTCATCACGTCAGGCATGCCCGAGGGGCCGGGCACTTCCGTCGCCGGTGCTCCGGGTGAGGTGTGCGGCTGCTGCTGGGGCGCGGGCTGCATGCTCTGCAGCGCGCCGATACCCATGGCGCCAATGCCGATCTCGGCGATGCTGCTGCCTTCCGGATTATCGGCCGCCGCCAGCAGGGCATCTGCCTGCTGTTTCTGCACGTAGCTTGTGCCATAGCCCATGTTGGTGACAATAGCCAGCGAGTCGGGGTGCAGACCCATGACAATATTGAAGTCTTCCAGCTGCAAACCGAGGGCGTCAAACTCTTCTTGCAGCAGCCCTTGCAGCAGATCGTTGAGCTCTTTACTGAAGGACTGCAGCTCCGCCGGGCCGAGGTTTTTGGCCTGCGCCAGTTCGCTGAGCTTGTCCTGCATCATGACGCCGACGATGGGGTCAAGGCGCGTTTTCAGCTGGGTGAGATTGACGCTGTCGCGGAAAGCGTCCATGGCGTTGAGGAAGCGCCAGGGATCTTTGACGCGTACGATGTAGCTGCCGTTGCCGCGCATAGCGCTGGCGCCGGGACCGCGTTGCGGATGTTCGACGATAATCGGATCTTTCGTGCCCCAACGCATGGGCATGTCCGTTGCCTTGACGAAATAGACATCGGCGGTAAATACGTTTTCGCCGCCGAAGAGACCCCATTCAAAGAGGTCAGTGAGCATGGGGATGCTTTCTGTATTCAGCGTATGCCGCCCGGCTGTGAAGGTGCCCATCGGCTCGCCGCCGCGCACGAAGACGGCCGTTTCATACGGATTGACAATGAGCTGCGAGCCGAGCTTGATATCGCCCAATCCGCCGCGCGGGAATTTTTGAACAATTTCGTCCCTGAGCCAGGAATCGACGGCTACACGATCAAATACTTGAGGCATAATTTATTCTCCTTGGACCGCAGATGATGCGGATGCTGCTGAACCTGTCCGCCGCTCTGCATAATCTGTGCAATTGATAATTCATTCCTCTAAGAAGTGGAGCGGGAGCGCTGCTGCACGCCCTCTTCGGCCATTATACTTTCATCCAATACCGCGCATCACTTCCGTCCGCGCGGCAAACGTTTCGTTGGCCAGGGCCAGGTCACCAGTTAGCTGGGAAATAGCCCCATCAATCTGTGCTCCCTGACTGACGGCCGTTTCTAATGTATCAATGTCCACAGCCAGCTGGTCAACAAAGCCCAGCATCTCGCTGTCAAAGAGATAGAGACGGGCCAGGTCCTCTTCCTTGACCTTAATCGCGTCAAAGAAACCGGCATATCCCTGCGGGGCGTCCTTAATCTTGCCCATCAAGCCCATCAGGCGCGTTTCCGCACGGCCCAAGGCCTCGGCGTACTCCATGGCCATGATGATATCGCGGCTAAGCGTATAGTGGACATCACTCAAGCGCAGCCGCAGCAGTTCCAAACGGCCGACGATCGTCTCACGCAGGATCTGGTCTGCCTCGCGCCGGCGGCCGCGTTCCATATAGCCCGCCAGTCCTGGGATCTTGGCCAATAGGTCACCCAAGGCGGTCGACTCTTCCCCGGCAATCTGCGCATACAGATCACCGACATTGTTTTTCTCTTCATCTTTCATAGGTCTTGAACTCCTTATTCAATAGCTGTTCAGCCGGGCAGCGCTGCCACTCGGCGCTAATCCAAGAAATATTCCGTGCCGCAGTAGGGGCAGCGCAGCACCCCTTTCCCGGCGAATTGGACTTCACCGCCGCAGTGATAACATTTCTCGAGATCGCGAATCTGGCTGGCCTCTTTCGAGTACAAGGTCCCCTCATCCCAGTTGATGTAACCGGAGTAGAGACCCATGCCGACCAGTTGGTGCAGCATGTCGTGCACCTCATCTTTGCTCACGCGCATCTCGATAGACACGTCGCCAATGTCGATCTGCCCGCGGGCCTTGATAATGTCCAGAAGCTCTCGCTGCTTTTCGGCCGTGGCCGCAACGGCCGCTTCCTGGTTTCCCTTCCACAGCAGATAAGCGCCGAAGCCCCACTGCGGCAGCACAAGGACGAGAAAAGCGAGCGCGAAGCCCAAGAATGCCGCCCCCGATGTCAGGCTGCCTTCACTGCTGTAAGTCAGCATCAACCCGCCGATGACGATGGCCACCAGCGTGCCGCCAATCAGTAGAATAATGCCCAATGTTCGGCCCATAGATACCGTTCCTTTTCAGTTATTGAGCGCAAGCCGCAGTTTGCGACCTGTGCGCTGCACGTCTCCAGCCATTTGCCCTCAGCCAAAGCCTGCGCTGCCGCCGCCGCCGGAGAAACCGCCGCCGGAGAAACCGCCGCTGAAGCCGCCGCTGTAACCGCCGCCGCCGGACTTCGGCGGCGGCGTGCTCTTCATGATCGTGGAGGTCGAATTCAACATGCGTGTCAGTCCTGCCGACATACCAGCCAGGCCGCCGGTGAGGCCGCCCGACATCCCCTCCAAACTTGGCCGGGGCATGGCCGTAGAACCGCCGCCGCCCGCCGTACTGCTGCCGCCGCCCATATGCCCCATGTAGTACGGATAGGGAAAGTACCAGGTGGGAACCGGCGTCGTGGGCACAGTGGAAAATTTATAGATCCAGGATTGTTCAAGGCCAAACGCGGTCGCATAGGCAAGATACTCTTCAAAGATTTCGCCGCTCTCTTCCAGGTCGCGATACTGATCGATGTGCTCCAAGTAGTTCTTAAAGGCGTTCCACTTGGCCGCCTCTTCCGCCCCTTTTGCTGTCTTCTGCGGCATATGCCGTGAGGCATAGATCAGCGCCAAACCGGTGACAACCAGGGCCGCTGAGGGGCAGAGGATGGTGGCCACCGTATCGCCAAAGAGTGTGGTCAATGAAACGAAGAAAGCGAGGGCGACGAAGAAGACAAAGACGGAAAGGCAACCATAGCTCTTGCGCACGGCACTGGGCGACTTGTTCACCAAGCCTTCATTGACCAGTTCCTGATATATCTCGCTGCGCAGACCCGGCAAATTATCGGCAAATTCATAGCGCATACTGTTCAGCGTGCGCTCCTCTTTTCCCTCAAAAATATCTTTCAGAAAATGCTGCTCGTAGCTGCGCAAATCTCCCGCCGGCTTATCCGTGCGGATGAAGAGGAAATCCTTCTTTTTTTCTGTCATGGCCACGTAGCCGCGGTGCGCCAAATCGAGCAGCGTAGAGACGATATCCTCCATATCCACTTTTTCGTCGACAAGCGTGCCCACGACGGCGGGCGGCAAATCGTCCGGCGGCTCGCTGACATATTCAGGGACGACGACGGTCAGCTGCGGATCGCGGCCGCGCGTATACCAGAGCAGCAGCACCAGCAGCGGGCCACCAACCAGGATGGCCAGCGAGAGCACGAGAACAGCGAGGCTCAAGGCGTCACCGCGCTGCATTTCCTGCTGCCACTGTGGAACGGGAATATCTAAAAGTCCGTGCGGGAACTGCACACGCACATCGAATGATTCACCGGGCAGCAGAGGTCTATCGGAACTGTAGGTAATGGTGCGCCCATCTTTGCTGACCTCGATATCCACCGCTGGATCGACCACCTCGTTGTTGTATGCTTCGACGAGATAATCTGTCGTGCCCGTGTACTGCTGCGGGGAAACTCCTTCCGGCAGCTGCACGACGGCGCCGTAGCGCTCAATGATCCCGTTGGGATGATCGTCGGGGATTACCGACCAGAAAATCTGGTCGCCATCCCCCTGCTCCGGCGTGCCGACATTCACGCCTCCTTCGATGGTGTAACGGATCGTATAGGTTCGTTCCCCCAGGGCAGGCGCAAAATACCAGTCGACGCGCACCTCGTCTGCAGAGTCTGAGACGCGATAGGTGCCGGGCATTTGGCTCCCGCTGAGCTGGTAATTATTTGCCCCTTCGCTGACGGTGATGTTGGTGATCGCGTCGTTGCCGCCGGGAATCCCGGTGCGTATCGTACGATAACCAAACGTAAACGGCGCGCCGGCAAAATTTAGTGTCTGTGTTTCCACGACATCCATATCACCATCTTCCTGGAGCGTAATCTCCGTGCGCCAATCTTCCCATTTGAATGTTTTGGTCTGTGCCGCAGCGGCCTGGGTGATCAGGAGAAGGGCGAAAAAGAGAGAGATAATGACGAAAGAGGCCTTTTGGCGTTGGTGATTCATGGTTGTTCAGGTGAGGCTTAAGTCGGTAGGAACGATAAACACACTCTCATTATAAAGGGAACGGCCGGAAAAATGAAGGGGTCCGTCAGGAACCAAGCCACGCTTCGACAAAGCCCTGCAATCGCCCCGATGTACGCAGTGAAGCAAGCGCGCCGTTCAGCTCTTGCAGCAGGCGTTCATCTTCTATACGCACAACAATCGCGTAGGGTTCCACGGTGACCGGCTCGGGCGCGCGCGCCAGGGAGGTATCCCGCCTCTCCTTCAAATAGAGCCGGCCGCTTACGCCATCAACCAGGGCCGCTTGCGCATCCCCGGCAGCGACAGCGTCCAACGCCTCCTGCGCGCTGGTGTATGGTAGAACGTCGAGGGCGGGGAGCCGTTTGGCCCACTGCGTGGCCTGCACATGCCCTTGGGCGCCCAGCTCAACAGCCAGGCGACGGCCGTCCAGATCGGCCATCTCGGCGACAGCGGAGCCGCCGGGCACGACCAGAATTTCACCCGCATTGAAATAAGGATCAGTGTAGGCAAAATCGCGCGTGCGCCCAGGCACGATCACCAGGGCCGAGATCAGGGCATCTACCTGGTCCGTGGCCAGGGCGTCGTAGAGACCGTCATAACCAAAATAGACAAACTCCGCCTCCAAACCGAGCTCGGCGGCCAGGGCGCGCGCCAAATCCACATCAAGACCCTCAACCTGCGCATCAAGAGCCACTTCAAACGGCGGAAAGGTCGGGTCCAATCCCACACGCAGCACCCCTTCCCGCTCAATACGCAGCCAGGCATCGTCCTCTCCTCCGCAGCCGGCTAGGAAGGCGGCCAGAAGCGCCAAGATCAGGCGTGCCGCTGCGCTTCGGAAGCGCTGCCTACGGTGAGCGCGGCGGCGCATTGCCCGTATACTCCTGCACGGCATCATATATCGGCTTGGTCACAAACTCCGGCGTGACCAGGGTGAAGTAATCCATATAGCTCTTTGTCGGCGCCGGATAGCGAAAGGCCCACAGGGCCAGCGCCTCCACATAGGGCCAATTCTCCTCCGCGTAGCGCAAGGCATCCAGGGTATACTGGATGCGTTGGCCGGGACCCACGCCCATCGTCCAGCGCGGATGATCATTCCAGCCCGTCTCTGTAACGAAGATTGACTTGCCCTCGTCGCCGGCAGCGACCATCACCTCGCGTACCAGCTCGATGCGCCGGAAATTGAGGATGTCAGGATCAGGTTCGGCGTCCGCCGGAAAAGTCAGGCCATAGGCATGCACGGCCAGGCCATCAAAATAGGGGGCCGCGCCCGCTTCATACATGCCGGCCAGGTAATGCAGGTCATTCAACCCCCAGGGCGATCCTTCCGGCTCCAGGGTTGGCGCCAGCGCGCCTGCCAAAATCTGTATGTCGGGATTCGCTTCCTTGACCTGCGGATAGACGACCTTTAGCAAATTCACGTAATCAACGGCCGTCGTCGGACGGTAGCCCCACTCATAACTGAGATTCGGCTCATTGCCGATGACAAGATAGTCGACCTTGCCCTGGTATCGTTGGGCGAAGGCGGCCGCAAACGCGCCAAAATCCGCATACGCCTCTTCATCCAAGTAGGTCAGCGGCGTGTCCGGCGGGCGCGCCCAATCAGGCGTCAAACCCAGGCGGGCGATGACGGTCAAGCCCTGGGCGTGGGCATGGTTAACCACCTGGTCAGGATGTTCCCAGGCGATGTCCCCATCCGAACCCTGATAGTAGGCCCAGGGGAAAAATTCCACAATCCACGGCGCGCCCATCTCCCGCACAAGCTCAAGGGTGCGCTTGATCTTCCACTCTTCCACTTCATCCGTTAGGCGCGTATGCGCGCCGGTTTTGGGATGGTCGCTTTGCACTGTCTGCGGCAGCCCGGCGGTGATGAGGATTGGCGCGGGCAGCAGCAGGCGCAGCAAAATAAGAAAAAGCAAGAGGCGCACCAGCAAGCGTGCCAGCCGCGCCGGATCCGCCAACAAGGGCCGCCCGCGTCGCACTGTCCACCGCGTACTGTCATCAAGTTCGCCGCTCACTACTTTTTGTTCTCCGTTCACTGCCACAATAATACGGCCGTTCCCCAGGCAGGCGAACCGTCTCACAAACAAAGATGCTTTGCCCTTCAGTCCAGACTATAATCAGCGCTGATAGCGAACTAGGGAGAAATAATGCGTGTATTTATCACGGGTGGCACCGGCTTTGCCGGCTCCCATCTAGTTGACCAACTCCTTGACGCCGGGCATGAAATCTACGCCCTGGTGCATGGGCGCAGCAGCCACCAGCAGCTGCCGGATCACCCGCGGCTGCAGGAAATTGCGGGCGATTTGCTCAACGCAGAATCGCTCGCCGAGGCTGTTGGCGCGGCGCAGCCGGACGCCATCTACCATCTGGCCGGGCAGGCGTCGCCCGCCGTTTCCTGGCAGCATCCGGCAGTGACGATGGCCGTCAATGCCGGAGGCACAGCCAACATCCTGCAGGCGGCCGCGGCTTACGGCCGTCCGCGCGTCGTCGTCGTCACCAGCGCCGAGATCTACGGCCCGGTGTCGGCCGAGATGCTGCCGCTCACGGAAGAAACAGAGACCCAGCCGCGCCATCCTTATGGCGTCAGCAAGTTGGCCGCGGGCCAGTTGGTCGACGTCTACTGGCAGCGCTATGGCCTGCCGGTGGTCGAAGCGCGGCCGTTTAATCACGTCGGCCCGCGGCAAACGAAAGGATTCGTGGTGCCCGATTTCGCCAGCCAGGTGGCGGCGATCAAGCTGCGTATGCAAGATGCGGTCATGTCCGTGGGCAATCTCGATGCGCAACGCGACTTTACAGATGTGCGGGATGTGGCCAGAGCTTACAGCGCGTTAATTGAGAATGGAGAACCAGGCCAGACCTACTTCATCTGCTCCGGCCGGCCGGTGCCTATCCGCACGCTGCTGGAAACACTTGCTGGCCTGGCCGGCATCAGCCCGCAAATCAGCCCGGATCCGGCGCGCATGCGTCCCTCCGACACGCCCGTGCTCTACGGCAGCCACGCGCGTATTACGGCCGCTACCGGCTGGCAGCCGCAGATACCCATTGAACAGTCGCTGTCCGACGCGCTGGATGATTGGCTGATGCGCTTGGGAAGGCAGCAGTGAGCAGTGAGCCAGTACTCACTGTCAACTGACCCCTGTTAGTCAGTATGGCAAAAAAAAAGGAACGTCTAGACATCCTACTTGTCGAGCGAGGCCTGATCCCCACGCGCAGCCGCGCCAAGGCGGTCGTCATGGCCGGTGAGGTGCTGGTCGACGGCCAGCGTGTCGACAAGCCAGGCACGAAGATAGGGCGCGAGGCGCAGATACACGTAGTCGCCCCACTGCCCTACGTCAGCCGCGGTGGCTATAAACTGGCGGGCGCGCTCGACGTCTTTGACCTGGCTGTGGCGGGCAAGATTTGCGCCGATGTCGGCGCCTGTACCGGCGGTTTTACCGACGTTCTCTTGCAGCGCGGCGCCGCCCGTGTCTATGCCATCGATGTCGGCTACGGCCAGCTCGATTGGAAGCTGCGCCAAGACGAGCGCGTCATTGTCATGGAACGCACCAATGTGCGCTACGTGGAAGAGCTGGAGGAAGCAGTTGATTTCGCCTCCATCGATGTTTCCTTCATCTCCCTGAAGCTGGTCCTGCCGGCGGTCAAAAAATGGCTGGCGCCGCAGGGGGATATCGTCGCCCTGATCAAGCCCCAATTTGAGGCGGGACCGAAACAGGTGGGGAAAGGGGGCATCATCAGGGACACGGCCGTGCACCGCCAGGTGCTAGCGGAGATACTCACCTGGGCGGCGGAAAACGATCTCGCTCCCCAGGGCTTGGTCCGCTCTTCCATTGAGGGTTCTGACGGCAACGTGGAATTCCTCGTGCACTTGCAGCACGGGACTTCCGGGCTTCCTGCGATTGATGAGGCGATATCGGCCGTCCTTGAGCAATAAGCAGCAGTCAGGAACCAGTCAAGCAGCTCGCCGCTCACTGTTCGCCGCTCACCCTCACCCGCCGCACCCACTTCACCTGCCGCAGGGCATCCCCCTTTTCCGCGGGCACGATCAGGCGGATCAGCCCCTCCTGGCGCCGCAGGGGCCGTCCGTCAACTTGTGTAGCCAGGAGGATCGGCCGATCCACAGCGGGATCCAGCACCTCGGCCGCGTCTATGCGGCAGCCGAAGCCGTCTGCGCTGACGATTTCCGCATCTCGCCAAGCTTCAGAAGAATAGGCGGCGATCAAGTCGCCCAGGGTTACACCGCCAAAGGTGAACGGGCCCGAAGTTCCGTGTCCGGTGCTGATGATAAAGCAGCCGGGAACGGCCGTCTGCGGCAGCTGCCGCAGGTCGGCCGGGGTCACTTTCCAGGCGCTGTCCTCCGCAAACGATAGGTAGAAAGCGGGATCGCCATGCGGCGGATCAGGATTCGGCTCGTGGCTGTGTGGCTGCAAGGGATCGTCCATCAGAATAGAATCTCCTGGGTCATGCGCCCAAATAGGTCGTCCAGCTAGCTTATTAGAGCAGGGCATCGATTGTCAACTACAAGGCGGCCTTGGGGCTGAATAACAAAAGCGGCAAGTGTGATGACTGAAAAGCGAACACTGCTATACTTATCCGCATGGACCAAAATCAGATACGGAACTTTTGCATCATCGCCCATATCGACCATGGGAAATCAACCCTGGCCGATCGCATGCTGCAGGCGACGGGAACCATCTCCGATCGCGAAATGCAGGATCAGGTGCTGGACAGCATGGAGCTGGAACGGGAAAAGGGCGTCACGATCAAAGCGTCGGCCGTGCGCATGAGCTACGAAGCGCAGGATGGCCAGACATACGAAATGAATCTCATCGACACCCCCGGGCATGTCGATTTCGCCTACGAAGTCAGCCGCGCCCTGCAAAGCTGCGAAGGGGCCATCCTCGTCGTCGACGCCACACAGGGTGTCGAAGCGCAGACACTGGCCAATCTCTACCTGGCCGTGGAAGCGGATCTGGAACTCATCCCCGTTGTCAACAAGACTGATCTGCCGGCCGCACAGCCGGACCTCGTTGCCGAGGAAATCGAGCGAATTACGGGGATCGACGCCGCCGATGTCGTACCCGTCAGCGCCAAACTTGGCGAAAACATCGCCACGGTGCTCGAAGAGGTCGTGGCCAAAGTGCCGCCGCCATCCGGCGACCCGGCGGCGCCGCTGAAAGCGCTCGTCTTTGATTCCCATTATGATTCCTACAAAGGGGTCGTCGCTTACGTGCGCGTTTTTGAGGGCACGCTGAAGCACCGCGAATGGATCAAGATGATGTCTAACAAGGTAACGGCCGAACCGATTGAGCTCGGCTTCTTTGGTCCGGAGATGCGTCCCGTGCAAGAGATTGCAGCCGGCGAAGTCGGCTATATCGCCACCGGCCTCAAGGAAGTGCGTGAATGCCGTGTCGGCGACACGATCACCACCCGCGACCGGCCGGCCGCTGAACCGCTGCCCGGCTTTCGGGCCGCGAAGCCCATGGTCTTCGCCGGTCTCTACCCCACCGAGGGCGAGGATTATGCCCTATTGAAAGAAGCGTTGGAGCGGCTGCAGCTCAATGACGCCGCCCTGGTCTACGAACCGGAAACCTCCAATGCGCTCAATTTCGGCTTTCGCTGCGGTTTCCTGGGGCTGTTTCATATGGAAATCATTCAAGAGCGCCTGGAACGGGAATATGATCTGGATCTCGTGGCCACAGCGCCTAGCGTGCGCTATGAAGTGGTCATGGAACACACGGGGGATGTAGAAATCATCGAGAGCCCGGCCGATATGCCGGATCCCTCGCTGATCGAGGAAATACGCGAGCCGTGGATGCACGTGCAAATCTTCGCCCCGGAAGAGTATTATGGCGTGATCATGGACCTTTGCATCAAGCGTCGCGCCATCTTTACGGGGCAGGACTATCCGGCCCCCGAACGCGTTGTGCTCGAGTTTGATATCCCTCTCTCGGAGATTATCATTGATTTCTACGACAAGCTGAAGAGCAGCACGCGCGGATACGCCTCCATGGATTATGAATTCGCCGGCTATCGCCCCTCTAACCTGGTCAAACTAGACGTCCTGGTCGCCAAAACGCCGGTTGATGCCCTGGCTATGATCGTCCATGACGACCTGGCCTATCAGCGTGGACAGAAATTGGTGACACAGCTGCGCAAGCTCATTCCGCGCCAGATGTTTGAGGTGCCGATTCAGGCCGCTGTCGGCAAACGTGTCATCAGCCGTGCCAACGTGAAAGCCCTGCGTAAGGATGTGCTCGCCAAGTGCTACGGCGGTGATGTCTCGCGCAAGCGTAAACTGTTGGAAAAGCAGAAGAAGGGCAAGAAACGCATGAAGATGATCGGCAACGTTGAAGTGCCCCAAGAAGCGTTCATGGCCGTCCTCAAGATCGGTGATGATTAGTCCCGCACGCTGCGTCCCCAAACCGCCGTTCGAAATGAGCATTTTTGCACCTATCCGGAGCAGAGCTATAATCTACAGTCGGCTTGAAAGTACGACGCAATCGGCACGACGGCTTTCTGGCTGAAAATCATTCTTTGGAGGATGTAACGATGCCTTTAGATGTGGCAGAAAAAGCCGAATTGATTGGAGAATATGCAACACATGAGGGCGACACAGGGTCGCCCGAGGTGCAGATAGCGATTTTTGATCGCCGTATCCGTGAGTTGCAGGAGCACCTGGCCGTGCACAAGCATGATGAAGCGTCCCGCAGGGGCCTGCTGAAGCTGGTCGGTAAACGTCGTCGTTTACTTGGCTACTTACGCAAGCGCCACCCGGAACGGTATCGTGAAATTATTGCGCGTTTGGGCTTGCGACGGTAGATTAATTTAGGTGTTGGCTGGGGGGCGGGATATTCTCGCCCCTCTTGTTTAGGATTTTGCGGCGTGGTTTAGGAATTGGGAAATGAAGCATACAGCAGCGTCGGCGCGCGTATGAGCCACTTCCCAGTCCCTAACCCATATTCAATCCTAGAAAAACAATAGAATAGTGAAATAAAGACAGACACAGATCTGATCTTGTTTGGTGGTTGTGACCGCCGCGGCCTATTTTTCATGGGCTCGTCCCGGCCAACCCTTACACGGGCAGCGCGAAACGCCGCACGCTCGACCGCTCAGACGTTCTGTGTCGCAAGATTAAGAGGTTAAGGATGTTACCTGAACACACTTTTTCCACGATGGTGGGAGACAACGAACTTATATACAAAACCGGCAAACTGGCCGAACAGGCCGGCGGCGCCGTCACGGCGCAACTGGGCGACTCTGTCGTCCTGGCTACGGCCACAATGTCCAAACATGTCCGCGAAGGGCTGGATTTCTTCCCGCTGAGCGTCGACTTTGAAGAGAAGATGTACGCGGCCGGTCGTATCCCCGGTGGTTTCTTCCGCCGCGAAGGACGGCCGACGACGGAAGCGGTCCTGGCGTCGCGCCTGACCGATCGCCCGCTGCGCCCTCTCTTCCCGGACGGCATGCGCAACGAAGTGCAGATCATCATGACCACGCTCTCCTCTGACAGCATTCATCACCTGGATATTCTGGCCCTGAATGCCGCCAGCGCAGCGCTGCACATTTCAGACACACCCTGGAACGGGCCCATAGGCGCCGTTCGCGTGGGCTACATCAACGACGAGTTTGTTGCCGAGCCGACGATCCCACAGATGGCTGAAAGCAGCCTGGACCTGCGCTTAGCAGGGACAAAAGATGCGATCATCATGGTCGAGGCAGGCGCCAACGAAGTTGATGAAGCGCTGCTGGTTGACGCGCTGGCCTTCGGCTTCGCAGCTATCCAGCCCATTATTGCTGTCCAAGAAGAGATGCGTGCTGCCTTGGGCAAGCCCAAACGCGAAGTAGAATTCGCGGCTGTCGATGAAGAGCTGGAAGCCGCCGTCAGAGAACGCCTGGGCAATCGATCTGCCTGAGCTCGTAGCTCAGTATACGGATCGCGAAGAACGCAACCTCGCCGTCGACGAGCTGCGTGTGGAGATCGTTGATGGATTCCTGGATGAGGATGAATTCGCCGATGTGAAGAGCATTCGCGGTGTTATCTCCGGCGACCTGAAGAAAGCGATCCGCAGCCAAATTCTGTACGAAGGCGTGCGTCCCGACGGCCGTGACTACACAACGATTCGCGAGCTATCCTCGGAAGTTGGCTTGAGCCCGCGCGCCCACGGATCGGGTCTCTTCCGGCGCGGCCAAACCCAGGTTCTATCGATAATTGCCCTGGGTACACCGCGTGAAGCGCAGAAGTTGGAAGGGCTCTATCCTGAAGACAGCCGCCGCTACATGCATCATTACAACTTCCCCCCTTTCTCCACCGGCGAAACCTGGTTCCTGCGCGGGCCGAAGCGGCGCGAGATTGGACACGGCGCACTTGCTGAAAAGGCGCTGCTGCCGATGATTCCATCGGAAGAAGAATTCCCCTATACCATCCGCGTCGTCTCCGAGGTGCTTTCCTCAAACGGCAGCACCAGTCAGGCCAGTGTTTGTGCCTCTACGTTGGCGCTGCTTGACGGCGGCGTTCCGCTCAAGCGACCGGTCGCCGGCATCGCCATGGGACTGATTTCTGATGGCGAGAAGTATGCCGTCCTGACTGATATCCAGGGCCTGGAAGACCATATCGGCGATATGGACTTCAAAGTCGCCGGAACCACGGAGGGGATTACGGCCATTCAGATGGACATCAAGATTGGTGGTCTGTCGCAAGAGATCATGGCTGAGGCCCTCGAACAGGCGCGCGTCGCCCGTCTGGAGATCATGGATTCCATGATGGCCACGATTGACGGCCCGCGTGAAGAGATGAGCCCCTACGCCCCGCGCATGCTCAGCATCCAGATCGACCCCGACAAGATCGGCGCCGTGATCGGCAAGGGCGGCTCAACCATTCGCAGCCTTGAAGAGACCTACGAAGTTTCCGTAGATATCCAGGAAGATGGCCTTGTCTTTGTTGCCGGCATTGACGGCGCCAAGGCGGAAGCAGCCATCGAACGCATTGAGACGCTGACCAAAGATCCTGAACCCGGTGAGATCTTCACCGGCAAGGTCGTGCGCATCACGGATTTCGGCGTCTTCGTCGAATATGCCCCGGGGATGGACGGCATGTGCCACATCTCGCAGCTGTCGACTGAACACCTGCGCAGCGCCGCAGACGCGGTCGAGGTCGGCGACGAGATCATGGTCATGATCACCGACGTCACCAGCGAAGGCAAGATCCGTTTGTCCCGCCAGGCCGTGTTGGAAGGCTGGACATTGGAAGAAGCGCGCGCCAACGACGCGCCCCGCGGCGGCGGCCGCAGTGGGGGTCGTGGTGGCGGTGATCGCCGCCAGCGTTCGCGCCGCTAAGTTTAGCGAATCATCTGCGCGGCCCTGCGGGACCCTGCGCGTAGAAGAAGAAAAGCCAGGCATTTGTGAAAATGTCTGGCTTTTTTGCTGGCGGTCACTCGGCAGCGCTATCCCTTGGACCATCCCAAAGAGAGGGCGGTCTCCAGATCTCCGGCAGCAATGCGCGCGTGGTAATGGGCGCTGGTTGGCGACCCACAAGAGGTCGTCACCATCATCTCGATTATTTCCACTTCTTCTACCTGAATCCCGGCCGCGGTCAGGGTGCTCTTGGTTTCTCGCAAATCGCCATAGCCAGGGAGTGTTCCTTCTTCACACTGAATTCCCATCGGGCGCATGACCCAAACCTCTCCCCCAGGATATGGGTCTACTGTGGGGGGAAGGGTCGGCGGCGCGGGGTAGCCGGCAGAGGGCGTGGTTGCTTGGGGCAGGGCGGATTCGGGGGCGGGGTAATTCACCGGGGGCGTGCCCGGCTGCTCAGTGGGCGCTTGCTCAAGGGGCGGCAGAGCGGCAGGTGTCTCACCGGCGCCGGAGGCGCCACAGGCGCTTAATCCGGTCATCACAGCCAGAAATAGAAGGATGCGCATGGTATGTTTTAACATGAAGGGTTCTCCTCGCGCCGCTGTTCAAACGCGCTATTCTTCAGCGCGACAAACGGCCGTCACTTCTATAACGCCCTTCTGGGCCTGTTGGTTGCACACAGATCATACATTCATGTTCGACCGCGGCAAGTCACTGGTCTCCTACGGGGGACAGCACACAAACAGAGAGGGGTCCTTGGCAATTGTGGCTGGAAAATCAGAAGCTTAGCACAACAAATTGAACGTGATAGAATGATCAAAACAGCGTAGTCCCAAGGAGAAAAATAATGCGCAAACTAATCCTTCTGCCGCTGCTGCTTGTTCTGGCGGCCTGCGGCTCGGCCGCCGCACCTGCGGCGACGACGGTGCCGCAAGAAATGGCGCCTGAAGAATCCGCGGGCACAGATAGTGCGGACGCCACGGCCAGCGAAAGTGAGAATCCCGCTCCGGCAGCCAACGCTCCCGTCGTCATCGGCGCGACCCCTGCGGAAGCAGGCGTTGTTCGCGTGCAGGACCATGTCAAGGGAGCGGAGGAGCCGGTCGTAACGATCATCGAGTACGGCGACTTCCAGTGACCGGGCTGCGCGGGGTTTTCCACCCTGCTCGGGCGTCTGGAAGATGCCTATCCTGAAGATCTGCAAATTGTCTACCGTCATTATCCCCTCAATCAAATCCATGCCCTTGCTCAAAAGGCGGCTGAAGCCTCGGAAGTGGCTGGCGGACAGGGCGCATTCTGGCCCTATCACGACGCGCTGTATGAGAGACAGCAAGAATGGTCTAGGCTCGACAATGATGCGGGACGGCAGTTTTTTATCGATCTCGCCGCTGAGCTTGGTCTCGATGTCCAGCAGTTCACGGCCGATTTGGACAGCGGTGTTTACGCCGATTATGTGAGCGCCCTCGAAGAGGAAGCGGTGGGTCTGGGACTGCCCGGCACGCCGTCGGCCATCGTCAACGGCGAAATCGTTGCTGGACAGGGCCTGCCCATTGATTTCACCGTCTGGAGCGATTTCATTGACGGGACAATCGCCGTCGCTTCCATCCCCCAATATGATGAGCCGCAAGATATGGGATTGGATGAGAACAAGAGCTATCAGGCGCGGGTCAAGATGGCAGACGGGGGTGAATTCTTGATGGAACTCTATCCCCAGTCGGCGCCGCAAACAGTCAACAGTTTTGTATTCTTGACCAGGGAAGGGTATTTTGACGGCGTGACATTCCATCGTGTCCTGGATGGGTTCGTTGCCCAAACCGGCGACCCCAGCGGGACAGGAATGGGCGGCCCTGGCTACACGCTGCCCAACGAGATCGATCCCGACCTCTCTCATGACGCCAAGGGCGTGGTTGCCATGGCCAACAGAGGGCCGGATACGAACGGGAGCGGCTGGTATATTACCCTGGGCCCAGCGGTCACGCTTGACGGCGGGTACACGATATTCGGCCGTGTTTTGGAAGGGATGGACGTGGTTGAAGGATTAACCCTGCGTGATCCAACAGTAAATCCGGACGCCGCGGCGGGCGACGTCATCGAATCAATTACGATTGAAGAATCATAAGCGTTTTCAGCTGAAAAGGGCATGGAGAGCGTAGATGGGGGCACAGCAGGCACAAAGTTCTGCGCATCCCATCTATGCTTTCCACGTCCAGATAGTCAGGGACCCCCGCTTGATCAGCGGAGCGATCTTTGCCGGTCTTAGGCGGGATTGATGTAAGTCAAACGGGAACCAAGGCGCCGCCAGCGGCGTCTATGGTGTATGATGGGACGAAAAAAAGTGATGATGACTCTCGCTGGAAGCAGATGGATACGCGGCCCAATTCTCTTGGTTCTGATGCTCACCCTGCCGGTGCTTGCCTGCCAAATCCCAGACATTCCGCAGGTGCCCAGCATTCCCGGCGTAATCGAACAGACCCCGGTCCCTTCGCCGACGCCGATGGGCGACTCGATTTCTTACTTGGCCCCCGCCTACACAATGCGCTTACAGCCTGGGGAATCGGTGCCCGGCACCCAGTTGACCTACGTAGGCAGCCTCGAGAGTGGCTATGAAGTCTCCATTGCCGGGCAGACGGCCGTGAAGCGGTCCGGCGATTCTTTCTATTGGAGCGGCGTGCTCGCCCCGGGTGTGTTCGCCAACTACAACCTACGCCTGACCACCGGTTTCTTCGGCGGTATGCCTGTGGCCGGCCCCGTGGAAATGATCGTCCTCTTCCCCCAACCACAGCCGCTGATTCTAACCAGCGATCCCGAAGCGGATCTCCACCTGGGTAATATTGTCATCGACTATCATGTGCCCGTGAGCAATACCATCCCCGGGACCACGCTGGTTTACCAAGGATTGGAAACCCAAGGGCTGGGCAGCCAGAGTTCGACGCTGGCCAGAATTGGCGGACTCGCCGGCTACCCCAATCTCGCCGTGGGCGACTCTTTGGTCTGGACCGGGCGCTTACGTGACAACGTCGTCGTCCGCTACAATCTACGTGCGATATCTTTCAACGAAGAAAGCATTCGTTTCGTGGGCACCGGGGAGCTCTGGATAACAGGCTAGCGATTCTGCCGCTCTGCGCCAATGGAAACTTTTGTAACGGTAGCCACCATCAACCTGCACGGCCGAGAAGACCGCTGGTTGGAAAGGCGACATCTTCTTGTCAGCCAACTCATGGAGTCGGGTGCGGATTTAATAGGTCTACAAGAGATCAACAGCTCCATCGGCCAGGCTGTCTGGCTCTGCAAACAGATCAATGTGCGCCTAAGCGGTTCTGACAAAGAGCCGTATCACGTCGTCCAAAAACGACCGCGGCGCATGATTCGTGGGCTGACCAAAGGGGTCGGCGTCCTCAGCCGGCTGCCGGTGCTCTACAGTGAAAGCCTCGATCTTGGCTACGGCGGTCGCATCGCCTTACGCGCACATATAGAATTACCCTCACACCAAACGATGGATTTTGTATCAACCCAGCTGCACCAGGTAGCCTATGAACAGGAAGCGCGGCATGATCAGGCGCTGAAGTTGATGGCCTGGCTGTACGGCCATAAACGGGTGCCTATACAAGTCGTGGCCGGGGATATGAGTGAGGCGCCGGCAGGGCTGGCCGTGGCCCATATCAAACAATCCTTTCGGTCAGCATATGAAAGCATCTACGGCCGTGAACCGCTGGCGACCTTTCCAACTTCCTTGAGTCGTGCCCGGAGCGAGCGCGGTGAATGCCGCGACTACATCCTGATCTCGCCGGCTGTTCGCCAGGTAACGCGGGCGGCATTATTTTGCGATGAGGCTGCTTCCGAAGATAATACCTTGTATCCATCTGACCATGTCGGTCTGCTGGCGACGCTGCAGGTGTAATCAATGAATCCTACGATATCAATTGTGGCCCCCGTTTACAATGAAGAAGAAGTCCTTCATGAGCTGTACCGGCGCGTCAGTGCCGTGATGGATAAGACGGATGACTCCTGGGAACTAGTGCTGGTAAATGACGGCAGCCACGACCGGTCAGCCGAAGTCATCGCCGAATTACACGCCCAGGACGAGCGCGTGCGCGGCATCAGCTTTTCGCGAAACTTTGGTTTTCAAATTGCGGCCACGGCCGGCCTCGATCACGCGCAGGGGGCTGCGGTCATTCTGACCGATGCCGATCTGCAAGATCCGCCCGAAGTCTTTCCGCGCCTGATCGCCAAGTGGCGCGAGGGGTATGATGTAGTCTACGGCATCCGTACTTCGCGGGAGGGTGAAACCTGGTTTAAGCTTGTCACGGCGAAGCTTTTCTACCGCCTGATTTATCGCATCACGAGCGTCGACATCCCTCTCGATACCGGCGATTTCCGGCTGGTAGACCGGCGCGTGGTGAATGCCATCGGCCGTATGCGCGAGCGCAATCGTTTCTTGCGGGGCATGGTGCCCTGGGTCGGATACCGGCAGACGGGTGTCGAGTACGAACGAGATGCGCGATTTGCCGGCACTTCCAAATTCAGCAGTGTGAGCCAGATGCTGCCCTTTGCCGTCGATGCCATCACCAGCTTTTCCTACTTTCCCCTGCGCCTGGCGACCTATTTCGGTTTCGCCGTTGCCGGCATTAGCGCGCTGCTAATCCTGATCGTCATTCTGGTGCGGCTCTTCGGGCCCCAATCGCCCCTCCTTGGCCAGGCCAGCACGTTGACGGCCGTTCTCTTTCTGGGCGGTGTACAGCTTATCTTTTTGGGGATTCTGGGTGAATACCTCGGTCGTATCTATGACGAGGTGAAGGCGCGACCCTTGTATCTGGTAGACAAGCGCTGGGGCTTCGACGCACCGAGCGGCACGCACTCAGCGCAAACTGGAGATACGCCCTCTTCAAAAACGAGCGAGCCTTAACCGGCGCTTGACCCGCCAAGCAGCGGCAGCCGAGAAGGCATCACGCTCCCTCAGCCGCCGATCTCCGACATAACGCGATTGAGGGCGATCACATCTTTATCCAGCTTGTGTCCCCACGGCTTCCACCACACGGCATCCCTGATCAGCGCCTGCAGGTGCGCATCGTCCATGCCCTCACGCATAGGGCTCAAGAGATCGAGCTCCCGTTCGCGCAGCAGACATAGGCGCAGGCGGCCGTCCGCCGTTAAGCGAATGCGCGTGCAGCTGGCACAAAATGGCTGCGTAACCGAGCTGATAAAGCCCAATGTGCCCTGCGCCTCAGCAAGCTGGTAGAGCCTCGCTTCCCCATCCAGCTCGCCCCCATTTACCAGGTGCAGCGGTCCCAGCGAAGCAGCAATGATTTCACGCAGCTCCTCTTCTGTGACTACACCCGCTTGCTGGAAGTTCGTGATCTCTCCAAAGGGCATCATTTCGATGAAGCGAACCTGCCACTGCTGGTGCAGCGTCAGACGAGCGAGGTCAACAACATCATCCGTATCGTTGTAGCCGCGGACGACGACGCTGTTTAACTTCACGTCGAGTCCCGCCTCTTCGGCGGCGTGAATGCCCGCCAGCACGTCCTCTACTTCTCCCCAGCGCGTCAGCGTCTTGAATTTATCAGGATTGAGCGTATCAATACTAATGTTGGCCCGCTGCAGTCCCGCTGCCGCCAAGGGTGCCGCCAGTTTTTCCAGCAGCAGCCCGTTGGTCGTCATAGCCACCGTCTCCACCCCCGGCAGGGCTGCCATTTCACGGACCAGCTCCACGACATTGGCGCGGATCGTCGGCTCGCCGCCGGTCAGGCGAAATTTTACCATACCCATTTCAGCAAAAATCCGTGCCAGGCGCAGGAGTTCATCATCCTGCAGAAGCTCCTGCCGCGGTTTGAACGTCATCTCTTCAGGCATGCAGTAAACACAACGCAGGTTGCATTTGTCTGTCAAAGAGATACGCAGGTAGTTGATGTGACGACCAAAGCGGTCATTAAGCATAATCTGTTCTTCCTGATTCTGCGGCAATGGTTTGAAATTGGCCGCATCGCCTCGCCCGTAGGGTCACTTATCCAACCGGGCAATAAGGACAGCCGGTTACAGCGGAAAGAAAGTGCTCCTTACTGTAGCGACTGAGCGAGCAGTTGTCAATCACTTTTTATGAATATTTTCTGTTTTATCCGCACCCAAGCTGCTCGCGCCCCTGCCGCCGAGGGATAGGCATCACAAAATGGTAAGTGGTTGCTGAATAGTAGGCTATTCAACGCCATTCCATCCAGGGAAAATGTGCCGCGCGGCTATAATTAGCGTACTTATTATCGTTGGAGGTTTCACTCTTGCAAAATTCCAGAAATCCAGTCCTGCCGGGATGGTTAAGCATCCTGCTGTCTATTGCTTTTGTCTTGGCGAGTTTTGCCGTCATTATTTTCGCGTATCTGACGCTGCAAATCGTCTGGACGCGGGCGGTCAACCCGGTCGAGGCCGCTGCCGCCGATGTCGCTTCGGTAGAATTGGAGCTGGACCAGGAAGCGCCGCAGCCCATGCTTGCTCTTGCCCCAGGAGAGCCGACGCCGACGATGATACCCACCAGTGAGGCGCGGGAAGCGGATGAAAGGACCAATGTTTTGGTCATGGGCATTGACCGCCGTCCCGGGGAATCTTTCATTTCGCGCACGGATTCGATGATGCTTATTTCGATTGACCCGCAGGGTGAAGCGATCGCGGTTTTGTCGATACCACGCGACCTTTATGCCGTCATTCCCGGGTTCGGCCGCGATCGCATCAACACAGCTTTCGTCTATGGCTCGGCCGGGAACAATCCGGCGGGCGGTGCGGCACTGGCCATGAACACAGTTGAATATAACCTGGGCGTTCCGGTAGACCATTATGTGCTGGTCGATTTCAGCGCCGTGACCAAGGGCGTGGATACGCTGGGCGGCGTTGATATCTTTGTACCTTACGACATCAACGATCCCACCTACCCGGATATGAACTACGGCTATGATCCACTCTTCATCCCCGCCGGACTGCAGCACTTGGATGGGCAGACGGCGCTCAAGTATGCGCGCACGCGCCACGTAGACAATGACTTCGGCCGCGCGTCCAGACAGCAGCAGGTGCTGCTGGCCGCACGAGACAAGGCGTTGGGACTGGGTATCGGCGGCCTCTTGGCTCGCGCGCCGGAGTTATACCAACGCGTGGAACAAGGCATACGTACCGACCTCAGCCTGGAACAGATCGTGCAGCTTGCACGAGCCGCCGCGGACATCGATTCGGAAAATATCCGCAGTGAAGTCCTCGATCAGAATTATGTGTCTCCTTTTCTCACGGATATCGGAGCGCAGGTCCTGGTACTCGATCCCGCTGCCGCTGAAGTGCTCATTGAAGAGATGTTCTACGGGGATTAACAGCAGCCGAGAGGCGCCAGGCGCCTTTACGCAAGGTAAGTTCTTTCAGCACGCAGGCCCGCTTAAGCTACAATAACCTAATAGAGCTTTCCTCCTCGGTCTTAGCTGCCGAGGTTTCTTACAGTCCAAGGACCCAAAATGAATCGTTCCCAGTTCAGAAAACTGCTGCAAGAAGGTCCCCTGCTGCTAGACGGGGCGTTCGGTACCATGCTGCACAGCAAGGGCATCTCGCTTGAGCAATCCTTCGATGCTGTCAACCTCACCGATCCCGGGCTCGTGGCCAGCATCCATCGTGACTACATTGACGCCGGAGCCGATATCATTGAAACGAACACATTTGGCGCCAATCGCTACAAACTGGCCGAGCACAATCGCGCCTATCAGACAGAAGAGATCAATCAGGCGGCGGTAGGCATTGCGCGGCGGGTCATCGATGGCTCATTTCGCAAAATCCTGCTGGCTGGTTCGGTGGGACCACTCGGCGTCAGCCTGGCGCCCCTGGGGCGCGTCAGCGAAAAAGAGGCCGAAGAGGCGTTTGCCGAGCAGATAGCAGCGATGGTCACCACCAAACCTGCCGGCGTCGACCTGCTCGTTATTGAAACGATCTACGACATCAAGGAAATCGGCGCTGCCGTGCGGGCGGCGCGAGCCCTCTCTCCTGAGATCCCCATCGTCGCCCAAATGACCTTCACGCGTGACGACCGCACCCTTCTGGGCAACACGCCCGACGAGGTAGCCAACGCCTTGGCCAAACTTGACGTTGACGCGATAGGCGTGAACTGCAGCAGCGGTCCGGCGCAAATTCTGCGCCTGATATCGATGATGCGCCTGGCGCAGCCTGATCTGAATATGTCAGCCGTGCCTAACGCCGGATGGCCGGATCAACTGCGCGCGGGCCGTGTTATGTACCCGGCCACGCCCAGTTACTTTGGTGACTATGCCCGCTCCTTCGCGGCGGCCGGCGCCAGGTTAATTGGCGGCTGCTGCGGCACCAACGCGGCGCACATTGCCGCCATGCGCGAAGCGCTGGATACGCCCGGCGACCTGACGCACCCGCTGCCCGTCGTTTCCGTGGTAACGCGCGAAGAGCAGCAATCTAGCGTCGTCGATCCGCCAACGCAGCTGTGCCAGAACTTGAATTCAGGGAAGTACGTTGTGACGGTGGAAATGAGCCCACCGAAGGGCATCGCCGCCCAACGACTGCTGGCCGGCGCCAAAATGCTGCAGAACGCTGGAGCCAATCTATTGAATATCGCCGACTCACCCTTGGCACAGATGCGCATGAGCGCCTGGGCCGCCGCCTACCTGGTGCAGGATAAGGTGGGCATGGAGACGGTGCTCCATTTCCCGACACGCGGCAGAAACCTGATCCGCATTCAGGGCGATCTGCTGGCGGCGCACGCTCTGGGCATTCGCAATCTATTCGTGACCATGGGCGATCCGACGCGCATCGGCGATTTTCCAGACGCGATGGATACCTATGACATCGTGCCCACCGGCCTCATTCAGCTGATCAAGGAGTATTTGAACAAGGGGGTCGATAAGGCAGGCCACACGATCGACCAACCAACCAATTTCGTCGTCGGCTGCGCGCTCAATCTGACGCCCAAAGACAGCGAACGGGAAATGAACTTGCTGCGCAAGAAAGTGAAGAATGGCGCTGATTTTGCCCTGACGCAGCCCATCTTTGATGCGCAGGCAGCGCTCAATTTCATCAAGACCTACGAGAGCGCCTATGGAGAAGCGATGCTGCCCATCCTTGCCGGCATCAAGCCCCTTTTTAACAGCCGCAACGCTGAATTCTTGCATCACGAGGTGCCAGGCATCTCTATCCCCGATGTCTACCGCGAACGCATGCGCGAGGCGCAAGAACCGCAGCGCGAGGGTATCACCATCGCTCAAGAAATCTTGCTGGAACTGCGTGAACACACGCAGGGCGTCTACATGATGCCCGCCTTCGGCCGTTATGACCTGGTCGCTGATGTCCTGGATGTGTTGGTCGAAGACACGAACACCCCGGGAGTCAGCTAGTCCCTGCTTCCCCACCATAATCAGGAGAATACACATGAAAAGACGTGCATTAACTCAGAAAGAAATCGAGAACGCCTTGAACGACTTGCCGGGTTGGACAGTCGAGGAAGGAAAGCTGACCAAATCCTACAAATTCGGTTCCTTTGCCGAAGCGCTGGGCTGGATGGTCAGCGCCGGTGTCTACGCCGACAAGATCGATCACCATCCGGAATGGAGCAACGTCTACAATCGCGTGCAGGTACAGCTCGTTACCCATGATTTGGGTAACGTGATCAGCACGCTGGATGCCGACCTAGCCGCGCATATGGATACCCTGGCCGGCTAGGCCATTTACGCGCCGCCGTGGCAAATGCCACATTCGCCTCAAATAGATAGCCGGCTATAGAACTTGCCGCCGCCAGAGCCCACCTGGCCCTGCCGCGCCGCGGCACCGTAAGGGGTTCCAGGCCCTTGCCGACGATGCTGCTTCGCCAGGAGGTCGGCCAATCACCTGAGAATAAACGAATAAGCGTTGAACAACAGGGCATCGCTGCGCGTAAAATAGATGGTTGGAGCGAACCATGATTATCAGCAAACCAAAGACAACGCGAGATGGGCTTCCTATACCTGCCAGCCAGACACGGCCGAAGAATTTGGTCGAGCGCGTAGGGGAGACTCATTTTCGCCAGCGACAGACTATTGAGCTGCATCACGCCGATGAGGTCTTCGGCCTTGGGCGAACCTTCTTCCATATTGAAAATGCAGAATGGGTCATGGATGTCCTCACGGCGGGCTTGAAGGTGACGGGTCTCTACAAGCGCGGTTTGCGCAATATGCTCGATATTCAGGTTGTGGAGAACAACTTCTACATACCACGGCTGCCCGCCGCCTTCACCGGGTATACCATTATGCAGATCAGCGATTTGCATATCGATATCACCGAGGGACTGGCGGAGGCGATTATCGCTGCCCTGCAGGGCGTGACGTACGATCTTTGTGTGGTGACCGGCGACTATCGCTGGCAAACGAGCGGATCGGACAAAAAGACGCTGGCCGAGATGCGTAAATTGATTCCCCATCTGCAGCAGCCAGCCTATGCCATTCTCGGCAACCATGATTTCCTGGAGATCGTGCCCTCGCTTGAAGAGATGGGACTGCCCTTCCTGCTGAATGAGACCGTAACCCTTAAGCGAGGAGGGCAGCGGATTTATCTGTCCGGTGTCGATGACCCACATTATTATGAAACAGACAATTTACATAAGACGGGCGACTTGATCCCGGAGGACGCCGTTGCGATCCTGCTCGCCCATTCCCCGGAAATCTACCGGCAGGCGGCGGCGGCCGGTTATGAGGTTGTACTCTGCGGGCATACGCATGCGGGACAGATATGCTTGCCGGGACGCATTCCCCTTTTGAACAATGCCAACTGCCCCCGGCGAATGGTCTATGGTCCCTGGCAGTTCCACCGCACTCAGGGCTACACGTCAGCGGGCACCGGCAGTTCCGGTGTTCCCGTGCGCTTTTTCTGTCCCCCTGAAATTACGCTGCATAGGCTGTACCCCGCCATGTAGCAGTCGATTTTTCGATAACGATTGCGTCATGCGGAAACGTTTTCAGAGACGCGTAAGCTGGTTTGGGCTAGCTCCTACTTTTTGGATCATAACAGCTGTGCTCCTACTGTTGTACGGCTGGACGTTGACCGAAAAGGTGCCGCTGACGGTGGAAGTGCGTGATGGCGTCTGCACGGCCGTTCTGGAGGATCGCAGCAGCGCGATCCCCTGCCCCGGGCTGGAGGCGGGAGCAACCGGCATCTATTTGACCTCCACACCGGCGTGGCAGCGAATCTGGTCCAGGCCACTGGATCTATTCGCTCCGGCGACAAGTTGGCAAGCGGTGCATATCAGCCATCCCGGCCAGCCTCAGCAAATAGATCTCTTACGCAAAGGGCAGGCAGATGCTTCCGGCGCGCTGTTCTCCCTGCCCACGCCGCAGTCGACGGTGTATACCGTGCAGGGCAGCATTGGCCGGCCCGACGGGGAACTTGCCGGCGTTCTGCTCCTCGATGCGCAACAAGAAACGGGTTGGATTTTTCTTGTCAACAGCGAGAATCGTCAGGGCATTTGGAGGCAGTGGCGGGAGGGCCGGCCGGCGGAAGCGATCGTCGGGATTCCCTATCAAAAGCCGTTGTTGGCGCAGACACAGTCCTTCCTGCGACAGGTTTTGACTACCTTCTTAGGCGCGCTGCTCCTGATTGGGGCCACAGCCGCCTTAGAACGCGTGGGGAAGTGGATCCGCGGTCGATTCGGCAGGATGCGGGCCGCCCCGGCTGTCCACTACAGCCGGCTCCGCCACGCCCGCGCCCCCTATCCAGAACTGATCATTCTCTTCACGCTGTTCGGTCTTACTCTGTGGATCGCCGTGGATCTGTTGGAGCGTATCCCGCATGTGCAGGATTCGCTTACATTGCTCTTCCAGGCGCAGACCTTGGCCGAGGGGGCCTTCTGGGCGCCTGAACCGCCGCAATCTCACTTTTTTCTACAAGAGTTCCTGACAGTTCTGGACGGCAAGTGGTTCGGCCAATATCCACCCGGCTACCCCGCCGTGCTGGCCATCGGCGTCTTAGCCGGTGCGCCCTGGCTGGTCAATCCCTGGCTGGCGGTCCTGTCGGCGGCGTTGTTGATCAAGTTGGGGCTGCTGCTCTATCGCAGCGCCACCGGCCTCCTTGCGGGGACTTTAGCGCTCCTCTCTCCATTCTATCTGTTCTTGTCGGGCAGCCTGATGGGGCACACGGCCGAGCTCTTCTGGTCCCTGCTGGCGATGGTCAGTTGGACATTGGCATTGAAAGAGTCCAGGCGCGCGCGTTGGGCGCTGCTGAGCGGGGCGGCGCTGGGCATGCTGCTTGTCACAAGGCAGATCACGGCTGTGATCGTCGCCGCCTCCTTCTTGGCCCTTCTCTTTTTCATAGAATCGTGGCGCCCACGTCACGCCTGGCCGGAGAAGGCGACAGCGCCGGCGCCGCAGTTCGGCCTGCTGGTCGTCGCCCTTTTCCCCTTTCTACTACTGCTGCTGGCCTACCAGGCTGCGCTGACAGGCTCTCCCTGGCAAGATCCACGCCTTCTCTCGCGGCCGTTTGATAAGCCTGGTTTCGGGCAGCACATCGGCGAAAGAGAAAACGCGTTTCGCCTGGCGAGCTTACCCGAAGGCATCGCGGTTACCTGGTACAGCGATGTACAGCAGCCTCCGCGCGGGCACACGGCAGCCAGAGGACTTTTTAACGGCGAGGAAAACTGGGGCGCGCTGGCGGATCATTTATTCGGCTGGTATCCCCTATTCGCACTCGCCTTCTGCTGGCTGCCGTTTCTGCTTGGCCCCACAAAGAAATATGATTGGCTGCTCCTGACAATGATCGCTGTCACGATTGCTGCCTATGTCGCCTATTGGCACGCGGGCATCATGTTCGGTCCCCGCTACTATTTCGTGGCCCTACCCGCACTGCTCCTTCTGACAGCGCGCGGCCTACAGAGCCTGTCACAACACAGCGGCAGAGGCGCGACGGGGTTCCTCTTTGCCCTTCTTTTGCTTTCCGCCCTGGTCAACTACTGGCCTGACGCGATTGCTTCTTTACACGGATACAATTTCATCGATGCACAGGAGCAGCGCCTGGTGGGGGCACAAATTGACGGCCCGGCGCTGCTCTTCGTGCCCGTCAAGGAATGGTGGGACTACGGCCGTTTCTTCAGCGGCAACACCCCCTGGCTGGATGGCTCGATCATCTACGCTCACGATCTAGGCGATGAGCAGAATGGCTGTTTGCAGGCCGCCTTTCCCGAAAGAGCCGCCTACCGCTGGGACCCGCAAACTGAAAGCGTCACGCAGTTGGTCACGCGGGAGATCGTCTGCGCCGATTAGGACGCCCTCGCCTGACGCTGCCGGCATCATAGAGATTCCTCTACGAAAGCAGCTATTTCTATGCTACTATCTATTGTCTTATTATTCAGCACAGCAACTCAAGGAGGTTGACTAATGAACATTCTCTTGTGGGCCCTGCAAATCCTCTTCGGGCTCTATTTCATCGCTATTGGCTTTATGCACTTTGCTGTTCCACCGGGACTCCCTGCACCCATGGCCTGGATGTATGAGCTGGAGCCGTGGCTGCATTGGGTCAGCGGCATTGCCGAGATACTGGGCGGTATCGGCCTGATTCTGCCCAGCATCTTCCGCGTCAAGCCGCAGTTAACCGTGTGGGCAGCGGCGGGCCTGTCGGCCGTCATGGTCGGGGCGATGATCTGGCATCTGACGCGTGGCGAGGTGCAAAACATTTTCCTCAACCTCATTATTGCCGCGATCATGGCCTTTATCGCCTACGGCCGTGCGTACCTTCGCCCGATAGCGGAACGATCATAGACTTCATAATCCTTCTAGAACATATCATACCGTAACCAGCAGCTTTTCTTGCTTGTGAAGAGTGTATTTGTTAAACTTTTCACAAGCAAGATAGGTCTTTCGCCGGCAGCGTTTGCCGGGATCCTTTTCTTCGTGGGAGGGGATAGTGTTACGGGGAAATCCGCTTTTCAGAATGCCATCCTTCCAGATGGTCGTCTGTGGGGTGGTTTTTTTGCTTCTGGCGCCTACCCACACGCAGATGAACGCCGCGGTGGACTCCCTATTCATCAATGAAGTTGACGTGGAGACACCGGGCATCGATGACCGTGAGTTTATCGAGCTGTACGATGGGGGCCGGGGCGGGGTCTCGCTCGACGGCCTGAGTCTTCTCCTTTTCAGCGACCACGATCAGAGAGCCTATGCCAGTTTCGATCTGCAGGGGCAGCAGACAGACGCCAACGGCTATTTCCTTCTAGGAGGGGGCGCGCTGGCCGGCATCGATATGGTCATGGCCAATAACACGCTCCAAAATGGGCCGGACGCCGTGGCCCTCTATCAAGCCGCGGCTGCCGACATGCCGCCGGGTACGGCGTTGACGGAAGAGAACCTGATCGACGCGCTCGTCTATGGGCAAACCGTTGCTGACGAGTCAGATCTATTTCTGCTGCTACATCCCGGCGAAGCAGCAGTCAATGAAAATGAAGGCGACCTCAAAGAGTATCGCTCTATGCAGCGCTGCCCCGATGGGGGCGGCGGGCAGCGACGCACAGCGGCCTACCGCATTCTGGCGCCGACGCCAAAAGCGGCCACGCCCTGCGTGCTGGACGAGGCGCCGCAAATCATGGCTACAACGCCGTCGAGCGATGAGAAACGGGTGCGGCCGGACAGTGACCTGACGATCTCCTTTAGTGAACCCGTCGCCCTGGCTGCAAACTGGTTCAGCATCAGCTGCCGGCAGAGCGGCACCCTTGCCGCACACGTGAGTGGTGGCGACCTGACCTATCGTTTGCAGCCGCAGGCGCCTTTTTTGCACGGTGAGCGCTGCACGGTGACGATCTTGGCTGAGAAAGTCACCGATCTCGATAGCCAGGATCCCCCCGATCGTCTGCCGACTGACTACACCTGGGATTTCACGATCGTGCCCGCAGAACAGATGCTCATTAACGAAGTTGATGCGGACACTGCGGGCGTAGACAAGGCCGAGTTTATCGAACTCTTTGACGGCGGCGAGGGCACGATCTCCCTAGATGGGCTATGCCTGGTCTTGTTCAATGGCGCCGACGATCGCTCTTACAAGGTTTTCGATCTAGATGGGTACGCGACAGATGGCCGGGGTTATTTCTTGCTCGGCAACAGCGCCGTGTCCGGGGTGGGAGTTGTCTTTGCCGACGGCACGCTGCAGAACGGCCCGGACGCCGTAGCCCTCTACAGCGGCGATGCCGCTGATTTCCCGGCCGGGTCTGCCGTAACAAGCGAAGGGCTGCTGGATGCCCTCGTTTACAGCACCGGCAGCGAGGCGTCGGCGGGGCTGCTGCCTCTGCTGCATTCCGGGGAGACGGCCGTTGACGAGGATGGCCGCGGCGCCAAAGACGATCATTCCAACCAGCGCTGCCCCAACGGCGCCGGCGGGCAGAGAAGGACAGGCGCCTACCGCCAAAACCAGCCCACGCCTGGCGCGGGCAGCAGCTGCACAGAGGATGCCGCGCCCCATGTGACAGACCACGAACCCGGCCGTGGCGCGCAGGATGTCGCCCTCGAGACCCCTCTTTCGCTTACGTTTAGCGAAGCAGTCGCTCTGGCTGCAGGCGGTGTCTCCCTTGACTGTACCAGGAGCGGCTCCCATTCTCTCGCTGTCAGCGGTGGGCCGTCGCGCTTCACCCTTACCGTCAAGGATCCACTGACGCATGGCGAGGAGTGCCAGGCGGCAGTTAGCAAGGACAGCGTCACGGATCTAGACAACGACGATCCCCCGGATGAGATGGCCGAAGCGTATGCGTGGACGTTCACGACGAGGAAGGGCGCGGTGGCCCGCCATATGGTGATCAATGAGGTCGATGCGGCCACCGTGGGCGTGGATCGCGCGGAGTTTATCGAGCTTTATGATGGCGGGTCAGGGCGAACCGATCTCTACGGGCTGGAACTGCGGCTCTACAACGGCGGCGATGACCAGGTCTACCGCCGTTTCAATCTGGCCGGGTTACAAACGGACAAAGAGGGGTATTTCGTGATCGGCGGTTCGCAGATTGTGGGAGCGGACATCACGATCGCCGATAACGTCGTCCAAAACGGGCCGGACGCCGTCGCCTTGTACGCCCTGGATGGCGCTGCGGGCGCCCTGGACGAAGACGGGCTGCTGGATGCGTTGGTCTACCATACAAACGACAAAGCGGACCCCGGCCTCGCCTTCCTGCTGCTGGCCGACCAGCCCCAGGTGAACGAAGGGCAGTGGCGAAACCCGGACCTGGATTCCAACCAGCGCTGTCCCAACGGCCAGGGCGGCCAACGCATCACCAGCGGCTATGTGCAGAACACGCCAACCCCAGGTGAAGCCAACAACTGCGCGGTCGATATACCGCCGCGCATCGACGCCGTCTTCCCGGTGGACGGCGCGGCCAACGTCCCCCTGAACAGTACAGTAGAAGTCCGCTTCAGTGAAGCGGTCACGCTGCAAGAATCATGGCTGCGGATCACCTGTGTGCAGGGGGGCATTGTGCCCTATGAAATGCGGGGTGGGCCGCAGGAGTTCACCATCTTGCCGGCTCAGCTGGCACCCGGCGATGATTGTACGGCCGTGATTTCCGGCGAGTCGGTCAGCGATCAGGATGGCCGCGCCGATTCGTTGGCTGCGGATTATGTCTGGTATTTTTCAACGGAAGAGCCGCCGCCATCTGCGGAACTGGTGGCGCGCTTCACCAGCAACAGCCCTGTTACCCTCGGGGCAGCGGTACAGTTTACAAACCTCAGTCAGGGGCCGCCCCCGCTGACGCATACGTGGGAGTTCGGCGACGGCAGCCCGCCTCTGCAAGCGTTCAGTGCGCAGCATCTATATACGGCGGCCGGCACCTATACAGTCACTTTGACGGTCGAAACGGGGGCGGAAGAAACGGCCGTCTTCAGCGCACCCGTGGAGATCCGCCAACCCGGTCACGACACCTACGTGCCCCTTCTCTGCGCAGCGCCGTGACAGCCTATTTCTAAATGGGTTGATTTGTCCGCTGATGCGCGCATAATAGGGAGCAGAAAGAGATAATGCCCTGTCAGCAGCGGACTTTCGCCAAAGCAGCCCAAGCCTCTACGGAGAAACGTATGAAGAACAGCTTACCCTTCTCACCCAATGCGCGTCTTGCGCTGCCACTTCTGCTGCTGACTTTGGCTTCTCAGAGCGCCTGCGCGCACGAGAACAGGTCCGGCGCCGTGGAGGAACCGGCTTATCTGGTCACCAATTTACGGACTTCGGCCCAGGTCACCGTCGAAAACGACGCAGACAGCGCCATTGTTGAGGTCTACAGCGACAATGGCATCGGCGACGCGACCGTTAAGCTGATCAAGGGCACATGGCCGCAGGCGATCCTCATGCGCTTTCATTTGCAGGGGCTGGAGCAGCTGCTGTTTACCTATGACGAAACTGCAGCCGGTCTTTCCGTCAACACCGCGCATATGGTCTTGCAGGGTGTCTCCAGCAACGGATCTGCGCCCGAGCCCATCGATGAGGGCAGCATCTATTGGATGGACGTCACTTTTCTCGATCGGAAAGGAGATATAGTAGAAGCGCCGGTGGCCGGTGGCGTCATCGAAGTTCGCGCGCCGGCCGACTATCTCGCTGGGGAGTATGACACATTCACCATCAGCTGGATCGACTTTTTCCGCTAGGCGTGAGACGGTCACCACGCGCCCAGCGCGCCATCTGCCCAGGCCTCCAGCGGATCCTAGGTAAATCACACATAATAGAAATTGTTCATCCGCTCGCTGCGGCCAATACTCTCCCGTGAGAAACGCGTCGAGCGTCACTATTTTCGTCCAGAATTGCCGAAGTTAACGATGGAGCAGGATTATGAAATCTACAATGATTGCCCTAGGGATCCTATTACTCTTTGCTTTGAGTGTAAGTGCCTGTGATCAACTACAGAATGCGAATCCGTTGGCTGAGGCAGCGGAGACGTCAGCGCCGGCCGCGACCGTGACCACGGAAACAACGCCGCCGGAACCCTCCCCACCCGCCGAGCCATTAATCTTGCCAGCCGTTATTGAGAGCCTGGAGATCGTTGCCGATGATCAAGCCGCCGGTGAAATCACGGTCAAACTGCGCGGCGTTCTGCCGAACGGCTGTGCCCAAATCAATGACGTCGTGAGCGAACGGGATGGAAACAGTTTCACGGTCGCTGTCTCTACCATCCAGCAGCCGGATGAGGTCTGTACCCAGGCGCTTGTTCCCTTTGAAGAAATGGTGGTTTTGGACGTGGCCGGATTGGATGCGGGGACCTACAGCGTCACGGCCGATGAGCGCCAGGTATCCTTTGAACTGGCGGCCGCGGAGCCGCCGCAAGAAACCATAGATGCCGAAGAGGCGCTGGAAACGCCGCAAGCGAGCGAGACAGCATCTGTCGCCGGCATCGTCTGGCACGATTCTTGCGCCAACATCTCCGCTGAGGGGACGGAGCCGCCGGCAGGTTGTGTGCTCACGGAGAGCGGCGTGCTTACAGCCGACGGCGCCCTACAGGATGAGCAGGGCATCGCGGGGGTTGAGGTGGCCATCGGTGAGGGAGAATGCCCGGCGGAAGCAGTGGATAGTCTGCTCACGGACGCAAACGGCCGCTTTGCCTTTGGCGAGTTAGCCGCCGCATCCTACTGCCTATTCGTGGATATGACGAAGATACAGAATCAAGGAATCCTGCAGGCGGGTTCTTGGACCGCGCCGGCCGGCGGCCCACAGATGACTGTCACCCTGAACGCGAGTGATTCCGTCGAGGACGCCAACTTTGGCTGGGACTTTCTCGATTTTCCGGCTGCTGAAGAAACGAGCCCCGTCGACTGCAAGAACAGCTTCGAATTTGTGGAGGATCTGACCATTCCTGATGATACCGCTTTTCCGCCCGGGGAAGCATTTACCAAGCAGTGGCTGCTGCGCAATAACGGCACCTGCACCTGGAGCACGGAGTACAGCGTTCTATTCGTGGGAGGGGACCAGATGTCGGCCGAAGAGAGCCAGCCTCTGGATGAGGCAGTGGCCCCGGGCGAGACGCTAGAGGTCGCCATCGATATGGTCGCCCCACTAGAAGAGGGAACCTATCGCGGAAACTGGCAGATCGCCGATCCCGCCGGCGAACCATTCGGCATAGACGGCATCATAGAGGATGCCTTTTGGCTGCAAATCGTCGTCGCCGAAGACGCCGCGCCGCTGGCAACGCCTCTGCCCAATTCGGCGAGCCTTGGCGGCGTCGTCTGGGATGATGCCTGCCTGAACAGTGATCCGGGGCAGGGCTGCCTGGAATTCCCGGAAGGCAGCGGTATCTTCATCGGCGACGGCACATTCTCTGCGTCGGAGGCCCCGCTTGAGGGTATCCTAATCGCCCTGGCTGACGGCGCCTGTGCCACAGACGGCACGTTCCCTGCGGACAGCGCGCTGCGCGAGACAACATTGACCGCGGCCGACGGCCGCTTCTCGTTCACAAATCTGGACGAAGGCGCCTACTGCCTTTTCATGGATGCGCTGAACGAAGAGATGTTGGATCTGCTTATTCCCGGAAATTGGACCTGGCCGGGCACCGGTGTGGGGCAGTATGCGATTCTGCTTGATCCCGGCGAGGCGATCCTTGATCTTGACTTCGGTTGGGACTATGTCGATTGATGCGCCTTTCTTTGAGCGAACGGCGACATAAATCCGCTGCGCAGCCATTGACGGCGCCGGCGTCACCCATATAATCCAGTCTGTGAAAGACATGGGCGCCAGCTTACGGCCGTCGCTGCGGCGGTCAAGGCGGCCCATCAATAGAGAGGAGTTGCGATGTATTCATTTGTATTGGCTGCCCACAATATTTTGCGCTGGCTCGTGCTCATCTTCGGTATTCTGGCCATCATTCGCGCCTATATCGGTTGGTTTGGGAACAAGGAATGGACCAGTTTGGATGACCGGCTGGGATTGGGATTTACGATCAGCATCGACGTGCAGTTCATACTCGGTCTCCTGCTCTATCTTTTCCTCAGCCCCATTACGACCAACGCCTTCGCCAACATGAGCGCGGCGATGTCCGACTCGGGCACGCGCTATTTTCTCGTCGAACACAGCGTGATGATGGTCTTGGCCATCATTCTGGCGCATATCGGCCGTTCCCGCGCCAAGAAAGCGGAGACAGATACCGGCAAATATAAACAAGCGGCCATCTTCTACTCGCTCGCCTTACTGATCATCCTGGCCGCCATCCCCTGGTTCCGGCCCATGCTGCCGTTCTAGCGCGCGAGGAAGCGATCCTGGCTGAAGCCGCGAATCATCTCGCCGAACTCAGCGCCAATTGCGGCCGTCCTGCGGCCCAGAATACACGACTCATTGTGCAGGGAGCCGCCGTACACTAGTGGCCGCCTCAGCGGCGCCGTTTTCTGACCCGCAATGCGCAGGCGCAGCGCATGCCCTGCCGGCGCTCTTTCCCCACCAAGAATGATGATTAATGAGAGGAAATTCATGTTTTATTTACTTTTTGTATAGTTTTTGTATACTACCCTCATTGAATGTTGGGAGCGCTTAGGCGCCCCCGTGAACGGCAGAAAATTCGAACGAAGTTTCAATGACAATAAACAAGGAGAAAAATGTCATGAATCGTATAAGTAAAGTTTTACTGGTTGTTGTTTTGATGATCGTCATGATCGTGCCCCTGGCAAGCGCGCAGGAGCAAAGTATTGTTGATATCGCCGTGAATGACGGCCGTTTCAACACCCTCGTGGCCGCCGTTGTGGCCGCCGAATTAGATGGCGCCCTGGCCGGCGGCGAATGGACCGTGTTCGCCCCCACCGACGATGCCTTCGCCAAACTCGGACTCAACGCCGACAACATCGGTGACGCGTTCAGCAAGGAGGACCTGACTGACATCTTGCTCTATCATGTCCTGACGCAGAGCGTTTCTACTGCGGAAGCGAAAACCCTCCTGGGTGACGTGGCTATGGCCAATGGCCAACTGGCCGGACTGAAGTATTTTGATGACTCAATCTGGGTCAATGATGATTCGCGCGTCATTATTCCCGACATCGTGGCTGGCAACGGCACCATCCATGTCGTCGACACGGTCATCCTCGGCCCCTGGCCGCGCGCAGCAGCCCCAGCTGAGGTAGAGATGCCTGTTGAAGCAGAAATGGCCGCTGACTCCACAATGAGCGACGAAGCTGCCATGGAAACAGAAGCCGCCCCGGCGGACCCGATGCCCGCCGTGGAACCAGCGCCAGCCATCTCCGGCAACTCGATCACGGCTATTGCTGTCCGCGACGGTCGATTTGACACACTGGCCGCCGCCGTTGTCGCGGCCGGCCTGGACGGCGCCCTGGCCGGCGGTGAGTGGACCGTCTTCGCCCCCACTGACGAAGCCTTCGCCAAACTTGGGCTCGATGCCGGCAATATCGCCGACGCCTTCAGCAAAGAAGATCTGACCGACATCCTGCTCTACCACGTCCTGACGCAAAGTGTTTCTTCTGCGGAAGCGAAAACCCTGTTGGGCAACGTAACCATGGCCAACGGTGAACTGGCCGGTTTGAAATATTACGACGACTCCCTCTGGGTTAACGATGACGCTCGCGTCATCCTCGAGAATGTCATCGCCGACAATGGCACGATCCATGCCGTCGATAACGTCATATTGGGGCCCTGGCCGCGCAACTAAGCCTTCATAGCATAGGAACCCCAAGAAAAACGGCTGCCAGTTTCTCACTGGCAGTCGTTTTTTGTTTTCACTGCTTTTTATTGGCCGCCGATTTGCACACTCGTTAAGATTGCACTATGCAGATGATGTGCAAAATCGACTTGTTGGCAGGGTGTTGGAGGGCGAGATGAAAAGAGTTAATCGCCGTATTGACGGCCGATCCCAGGCTGAAAACAAAGGTCTTACCGGCAAGAAGGGGCTCTCGGGCGGACGAAGCATACTGCTTCCCGCTGGTCTGCTGATCGCCGCCCTCTTCACTGTCTTTTTCTCCGCCCAGTCGGGTGGTGCCGCAGGGGTCATTTCGCGCAATGCGCCGTCCGCCGCGGACGGGGGTCCCGCTTACGGCATTAGCTTTATCAACCAGGCGGAGCTGCTGGCTGACGAGCGGCAGTTTGCCAACGGCTTGGCGGCTGGGGCCGCCTGGGATCGCTATCCGCTCTACTGGTTCTACATCGAAAAGAGCCCTGGGGTATTTGACTGGTCGCGTCAGGATGCGGCCGTGAAAGGCACCGTTGAGCACGGGCTGCAGCTGGACGCTATCTTGCTGGGCACACCCGCCTTCTATACGACCAATCTCCTGCAGTCCCTGCAGTTCCCTTACCAGCATCCACAGCGAGAGGGTACGCTTTCGCTGACGGCCGTGGAAACGGCGCGCCCGCTCGGTCTTGACGAGCCTGTTTTTACAGATGGGGATGCGCCGGGACCAAACAGAACGATCAATCCCAACAACAAATGGGCCGTTTTCGTAGAGACGGCCGTCAAGCGCTACAAACCGGGCGGCCTGCTGGCGCAAGCCAACTCATGGCCACAGGGGGTCGGTGTATCAACCTGGGAGATGTGGAACGAAGCGGATCTGTCCTTCTTCTGGGATGCGAGTCTCAATGATTATGCGCGCCTGCTCAAGGTGGGCTATCTGGCAGCCAAGCATGCCGATCCAGGGGCGCAGGTTATGTTCGGCGGGCTGGCGATGTGGCAGAACCAGGCGTTCTACGATCAGGTCCTTACCGTTTTTGATGGCGACTCGCTGGCACCGGGCCAAGGGTACTATCACGATGTTATGGCTATCCACAATTATTCCAATCCTGAACGTTCTGGCGCCTATACGGAACGGGTCAGCGAGGCGATGAAGAAGCGTGGTCTGGACATGCCCATCTGGCTCAACGAAGCAGGCGTGCCCGCCTGGGATGATTACCCAGGCCCCACCTGGGAACCATTGAGCCCGCTGCGAGCGACTCAGCAGGAGCAGGCGAATTTCACGATTCAGAGCGCCTTCTATGCGCTTTCCGCCGGCGCCGATGCGCTCTTCTACTTCCAGCTCTATGACGGCTGCGGCAACCAGCCGGCGGGCACTGACTTCCCACCGCACAATGGGGAGCTGTGTGACGCGAACAACAATTACAACGGCAAACCGTGCGCCGGCGACGCTTACGGTCTCTATCGGAACCCCAGCGACGCCGCCTGCTTCCGCCAGCATCCGCAGCCGGAATCACCACGTCCCGCCTTCGCCGCCTATAAAACGCTGACCAGCTATGTTCATGACGTAGAACCCTACTGGCGCACGAGGGCCGGCGCCCCCCATAACACGACCACCTGCCCCGGGGCGGACGGGCCGCAGGAATGGATCGCCCTTTACCAACCCGCTGCCAAGAAGCGCATCGTCGGTCTATGGACGCGCTGCGGGCGCAAAGAAACAGCCGTGATCGAGGCGACCGATCCGCAAGGCACGGCGCTGCTGGTGGCCGCGGACGGCACGTCGCAGGAAATACACGCCACGAATGGTTCCTACACGATCACGCTGCCGGCAGCCACGAATCGCAATCCGCTTCCAGGACAAACGATCAATCCCGTTTACGGGATGGGCGGAGAGCCGCTGATCCTTATTGAACATGATTACCGGGACGAGGCGCCAACACCGACGGCGACCAGTTCCTCACCGCCCACGGCGACGGCCACATCGACGTCCTCTTGTGGCCAGAACATGATTAGCAATGGGGATTTCGAAGCAGCAACGGGCTGGACCCTGCCCAGCACCGCTTATCCGGCCGCCTACAGCGGGGATCAGGCGCACACCGGAAGCCTCTCACTGCGTGCCGGAATCACGCGTGCGCAGGACAATGTCTTCAGCTACTCAACAGCAAGACAGACGGTGACGGCGCCCACCGGCTCCCAGGACAGCCTCCTGCGTTTCTGGCTTTATACAAGAAGCAGCGAAACAACGGCGCTTAAGCTGCCTGCGGACTTGCTCGCCCTGGACAAGAAAGATGCCGCGGCAGCCGGAGATTACCAGATGGTCTTGATCCTGGACAGCAGCGGCGCCGTTCTCGAACGTCTAATTGTCGACCGCCTCAATGATCAAGCGTGGCAACCATACCGCTTTGATCTCTCCCGCTATGCGGGGCGCACGATTCAGGTTTATTTCGGCGTCTATAACAACGGCAGCGGCGGTGTAACGGCGATGTATGTAGATGATGTATCTCTCGGCTCCTGCGCTCAAGCAACGCCTGTACCAACCGCTACGCCGGCGGCGACAGCCACCTTAGTTCCGGGTCAGGTCCACAAATCCTTCATGCCGGCCTATTTCTATGATTACCCGCTAGGGATTAGTGGCAAGATCAGCCGCGAAAACGGGCCCAGCCTACCAGAAATCACAGTGGAATTAGACTCGGGTCAGCGGACAATCAGCGACGCGGGCGGCATCTATTCCTTCAACGATCTGCAGGCAGGGACTTATGTCATCCGGCCGCAGAAAGAGGGGTACGACTTCCAACCAGCGCTGCGCACAGTCACGCTGCCGCCTGGCGCCCGCGGGCAAGATTTCATCGCCTTACCCGCATCGCAGGACCCTTATCCAGGCCGGGGGTAACGGTTCAGGCGAGAACGTCCTGCCAATGCTGCCGGATCGCGCCGGCGCTCAAATCGGCGGTCAAAATCCAGCCAAGATGCTGCGCACACCCGGCACAAAAGGCGGCGCTGCTCTCTCTATCCACCGCCGGCGGCTCGCTCCAGTCGCGGATCCCGCCTTCTCCGTTCGGGGCGAGGACGAGAATCGCGTCATGAGTCAGCGCCTTCATCCCCGCGATATGGACGGAGATAGGATGCTCGGCATGAACGACGGCATAATTGAGCAGGTGAAACCCCCCTTCTCTGAGGGCGAGCGCCAGTGCGGCCCATCCCTTGGGGTTCCAGTGATGAAAAGTGAACACGAGGCGGCCATTCGGCCGCTTCAACACTCTGGCGCATTCGCGAAAAACACCGCTCATCAGCTCCAGATAGCGGCTGTCGCCATCGTTCTTGTGTGGATCCACCGCCGATTCGGTGACATCGTAGAGCCACCCATTCTCCGCGGGCAGCAGCTGTCGCAGCCAGACACGGAAGAAAGCAGAAAGATCGCTGTACTGCACGCTGTCAAAATAGGGAGGATCCGTGACGATATGGTCTACGCTCCCGCCGGGCAAATCGAGGCGCGTGGCCGACCCCTGGCGCAGCAGAAAGCGCCTTTCGCCAGTTGCCAGTTCACGCGCATCCGCCACCTCGACGCCGCCATCCACCTCCCCCGCGATAGGCACAAACGTAGATTTTTCCTGGGCGAGATCTCTTTCGCGCGGCTGCAGCGCCCACTGACGGGCGCGGCGAATACGCATGTGGAACAGCTTCTGCCACGTTCCCGATGCGCGGCGCGTATACAGCGGATTATTCTCTACAGCCGTCAGGGGAAAAGTGTAGGCATGGTGCGCGAAAGTATGGCGTACAGCGCCGGAACGCCGCTTGCTCCTGCCTTTATAGCCGCAAAGCAGCGAATTGAACTCCAGCGAGGTAGAAATCAGCAGCGCCAGGTTCAAACGCTCGCTGTTAGTAAAGGCGGGCAAGGCCGCTGCCGCGCGCTGCAGCACCAGCAGCTGGCGGCTGCTAAAAAGATCGAGGTAGTTGTCGATGCCCCGCCGCTGCAGCTGAATTGATTTGCGGCCCGGCTGGACAAGGAAGGCGTCCTTGGCCAAGGAGAGCGCGGCACGCTGTTGATCCGCTTCAACCAACGCCTGCGCTTGCGCGGGATCGGGCGCACGCATAAAAAACCTATGCTCCGCGCAGTGCCCGCTGACAGCCAAGGGATGGAAACGGGCGTAGTAAGGGGAATCGAGATCTTCCGCATAGCGCTGGCCACAGCCCGCGCACATACTTTGGCCGCGCTCCACAATGTAGGCCGCCCCTCGCTCAGCGCAAGAGCAAGATCCGGCTCCTTGAACGAGCTGCCCGCAGGAAGCGCAAAGTCGAACTTCCGTGCCATCAGCCTCCTGCCGCAGCACAAGCGAATCCACAACAAGAACCTCCCCACAGGCGCAAGAGCGGCGCGCACCATAGAGCACATACCAGCTTTCTGTTTCCTTTTCACAGTGTGGACAGGCAGTGCGATAAAGAGGGGCCAGTTCTTCGCGCAGGGAAGTGACCAGGGCGGTAAAAGCAGATTCTAGTTTTGCCAGCGGATAGCCGGTTAGCGTCGCCCGTGCCTGCATAATGGGGATGGGATCAACATCGACACCGATGACGTTGGCGCCCATGCGCAGCGCCTCGTGCAGCGTTGTGCCGCCGCCGATCATGGGATCCAGGATAATTCGGCCCTCCAAACCGCCGGGCGCATAATAATCCTGGCTCTCGCCATCGGTTACCAGGTGCTTCAATATCAGGCGAAAGGTGGTGCCGCAGCGCCGCGCCCACCACTTGTGGAGGTACGTGTTGGGACGATAATAATGCTTGTTGTAGCTTTCAAGGCGGGCGAGTTGATCCGCCAATTGGACATCGAAAGTGGTATCGATGGTGTATGTTTCATTTGGGCTCATCGGCCGTATTGTAACACCCCCTTTGTTTAGACGCCCCGGCTCTCTCGTCCGCGAATTGGGCTTATGGTATCATGAGTTTCTGATGCCGTGGGCCGGCAGATAGTCTACGGTTCACTCTACGGAGATCATGAGCACGATTCAAGAATATGCCGCCAAGGTGATCGAAAATATCGAGCAGGTGATCATCGGTAAGCGCGATGCCCTGCAGATGCTGATGGTCGCCCTTTTTTGTGAAGGGCACGTCCTCCTGGAAGATGCGCCGGGTACGGGCAAAACGATGCTCGCCCGTGCGCTGGCGATCAGCCTGGGCGTAGAAACAAAGCGCCTGCAGTGCACACCCGATCTCCTACCCAATGATGTGACCGGCGTTTCCATCTACAACCAAAAAACGCACGCCTTCAATTTCATTCCCGGACCTACGTTTACCAACATCCTGCTGGCCGACGAGATTAACCGCGCCACGCCGCGCACCCAATCCGCGCTGCTGGAAGCAATGGGGGAAAGACAGGTGACCGTTGACGGGGTGACACACCCATTGCAGCGGCCGTTTTTTGTGATGGCCACTCAAAATCCAATCGAATACGAGGGCACCTTCCCTCTACCGGAAGCGCAGCTGGATCGCTTCTTCATGAAGCTGAGCCTGGGCTACTTGGACCCCGCTGCGGAGGCACAAATGCTGATCAACCTGGGGCGAGAGCATCCGATTGAGGGGCTGCAGGCGGTCGTTGACGGCGGCGAAGTTCCTGAACTGGCGCGGCAGGTGTGGGACGTGCATGTTGATGAGACGCTGCGTGACTACATTGTGAGCATCGTCTTCGCTACTCGAAATCATAAAGACCTCTCCCTCGGCGCCAGCCCGCGCGGCAGTCACGCGCTCTACCGCGGCGCCCAAGCCCACGCGGCCCTCAACGGCCGTGATTTCGCGCTGCCTGACGACATCAAATTCCTCGCCCCACCCATTCTGGAACATCGCTGCCTGCTGCATCCGGAAAGCGCGCTGCGCGGCGTGACGGTGAGCAAGATCATTGGCGAAATACTCCAGGAGGTTCCGCTGGAAATCGGGGAGTTTTGATGCGCGGCTTGGCCTGCAGAGGTTGCCCTAGATGACGCTCGTTACCCTCATAATCATCCTGCTGGCTGTCGCCTTTCTGCTGCGCATCGACTTCATTTACTACATCGTCTATGTTTGTATCGGTATCTACGCGATCAGCCGCTTGCTGGTGCCGCGCGCCCTGCGCAAGCTAAGAATAGATAGAAGTTTTGAAGACCACGCCTTCTCCGGCGAAACGGTCGATGTCCTCCTTACCTTGGAGAACAGGAGCGTTCTGCCCCTGCCCTGGTTGGAGTTCACAGACAGTATCCCGCCTGAGCTGCGCCGCGGTGAATCCGCCACCTGGGCACTCGCTCTTGGCGGGCGAAAGAAGCGACAGCTCAGCTACCGCCTACAGGCGGGAAGGCGCGGCTACTATCAGATTGGTCCGGGACGCATCACCAGCGGCGATCTCTTCGGCCTCGTCCGGCCGTCAACGGGCCAGCTGCCAGCGGATTACCTGACCGTCTACCCACGCATCCTCTCTCTCGTTGAGCTTGGCCTGCCCTCGCGGCTGCCCTTTGGCACAATCGCCAGCCGGCAGCGTCTTTTCGAGGATCCCGCCCGGCCGGCCGGCGTCCGCGACTATCGTTCCGGGGACTCGCAGCGCACCATCAATTGGAAAGCGAGCGCCCATTCAAACCAATTGTTCGTGCGTCGTTTCCAACCGGCGATCTCGTTGGAAACAGCGATCCTGCTCGATCTACACACTGAGGACTATGAGAAAAGAGAGTGGCGCTTTCACACGGAGTGGGCGATCGTCGTTGCGGCCTCATTGGGCGCGCATCTGGCCAATCAGCGCCAGCCGGTCGGGCTGATTACCAACGGCGTCGATCCGCTGCAGCAGCGCGCCAGTGAAGCGCTTCTGTTTGACCAGGACAGCGGGCGCCTGCTGCGCGAAGAGGCTGAAAAAGATGGATACGGCAGTCTCATGCCTCCTCCCATCTTGCCGCGCAGCGGCCGTGCCCAGCTGATGAAACTGCTGGAACTATTGGCGCGCATCGAAAGCGACAAGACGATCCCCCTCACCCTCTGGGCAGCAACAGCCTGCGCGCGGTTGAGCTGGGGCGTAACGATCTTGGTGATCACGGCGCACGGTGACGAAAAGATCTGCCAGGCGCTGCACCGGCTGGTGCGCTCCGGTTTCAATCCCATTCTCGTTGCTGTTGAACCGGACCGGCAGTTCGCTGAAACACGCCGGCGAGCGCGGCAGCTCGGTTTCCAAGCCTACCATGTCCTGCAGTCAGAAAATCTTACCTTGTGGCGCAGGACCCACGGGCAGACGGCTCAATGACCAGGCTTCACAACAGCAATCTAGGAGGCATGGACTCGCAGTTTGACGAGGAACGACTGCAAAGCTTGCGCCGGCGCTACCGCGCCGGGCGGCTGATGCGCCGTGTCCTCAGGCCGCTGCTCATGGCTGTGTTAATCACGGCCCTTTTGGTGGGCATCCTCTCAGTCGTCGTCGAGCTTTCCGCGGACGCGCGCTGGTATGCGTTGACGCTGCCCCTCTTTTTCATTGCCCTGGAAGCGATATACACAACCCAATGGCTGAATAAACCGCGGCAGATGGCGCTCGATCGTCTTTCCTATCGCGCCGCTGAACTGCTTTTGCTGGTCGTCCTTCTGCGCATTATCAGCTGGATCGTTTTCGCAGAGGGAATCCCGGATGCAGAAGCGTTAATGCATTACTTGCGCAGACCTTATGCGCTGTTTCTAAATACGCCCTTCATCATCACCCTGGTATGCGGCCTGATTGCCTGGCGCCTCGCGGTCAATCTGGGTCAAATCTTTAGCAGGTTGGAAGTGAACGATTTCGAGCTGCGCTTCCACAGCCTGCCCCTGGCCCAACGCAAGGCGCGCGCCTATGATCAGCCGATCCAAGAGAGCCGGCACGGCTTAACGGAATCCTTTACGCGGTTCTGGCTGCTGGGCGGCCTATTACTGGTTGTCGCAGCCGGGATAAGCACGCTGGAACAACAAACAACAGCGGCCCTTCTCTCCCCTCTCGCTGCCGGGCGTGCCAATCTGGAACCGCGGCTGCTGGGCGCACTGCTGCTCTACTTCATCATCGGCATGTTCCTGCTGAGCCAGGCCAGATTGATGGAACTGCATGCTCGCTGGCTCGTGAACAATGTTGACGCCGACCTTGATGCACGGCAGAAGTGGCAGCAATCCAGTCTGATTATCCTCCTGCTGGTCGTCGCGGTTGCCGCCTTCCTGCCCATTGGCTCGACATCGGCCTTAAGCCAGATAGTGAACGTCCTTCTCTACTGGCTGCTTTTCCTGGCCAATGTCCTTCTTTTTGTTCTCGTGCTCCCTTTCGCCCTGATCCTCGCTTTGCTATCGAGCCGCGATCCGGGAGAAGTCGCCGCCTCTCTCCCGCCAATCGATCCCGCCTCTATCGTACCCCCTGCGCAAGCGGGTTCGTCTCCCTTCGCGGAAACGATTGTCATGCTCCTTAGTTCCGGATTCTGGGCTGTCTTCATCGTCATCGTTGTACTGGCCCTGCTTTTCTTCCTGCGCGAACGACGGCAGGAAGGGTTCCTGGAAAGCGCGGCAGAGATTTGGGCACAGATCATCACCTGGCTGAAGCTGCGCTGGCTGAAACTGCGCGGGCAGGCGCGCTCACTGCAAGAGACGCTGGCCTTCGCCAGGCGCACAGAGGTCGATCCCGAAGCGCTCCCCAGCAGACGCATGCCCTGGCGTTTTCTACGCGTGAGCGGCCTGCCGCCACGCGAGCAGATCCGTTATTTCTATCTTTCTACCGTGCGCCGTGCGGGGGAGAAAGGCGTCAAACGACCGCAGGCCGGCACCCCCCTGGAATATGCTGAGGATCTGAAAGAGAGGTGGCCGGAAGCGGAGGAGGGGCTGGAAGCGATCACCGGCGCGTTCCTGAAGGCGCGTTACAGTGACAAAGAGATCCTTGAAGAGGAGATCGCTCCCGTCAAAAATACCTGGAAAGAGGTGCGCCGCGAACTGCGCCAGGATCCAGATTTAACGGAAGCGGCCGGATCAGAAGAAGACGAAGAGGAGTGAAAGTGTCACTTGACAAAGATTGTTTCATCTGTCGCAAACATCGTGAACAACCGGCGTCTGCCGTTTACGCGGACGCCCGGGTGGTCATCGGACATGCCTTGGCCGGGGACGATGGTGCGCCTCCCTTATTGGGTAACTATCTCATCGAGCCCAAACGACACCTGGGCGGTGTGGCCGATCTTAATGATGAAGAAGCAAAGGTAGTCGGACTGTACACGGCGCGCAGCGGACGCGTCCTACAAGAACTGTCAGGAGCCGAGCATATCTACGTCTTTGTGCTCGGGCATCAGATCGATCATCTACATGTGCACATCGTGCCCCGCTATCCGGGAACGCCGCGGCAATATTGGGGCATGCGTGGCTATGAGTGGCCGGACGCGCCGCGTGGAACTGATGAAGCTGTTCTTAAACTCAATGTGCGGATGCGCAGTCGATTAGCCGAAGAAGGAATTTAGTAAGTTCGTCACCCGCCAGTAATTGTGTAAAAATCTGGCGGTTGACCCTTTCCCAGGGGCTGCCGAACCAGTGCGCGCAAACATCAGGAGTAGAATCATGCAACAACTCGTTGAGTGTGTTCCCAATTTCAGTAACGGCCGTGATCCGCAAGTCTACGAGGCCATCGCCGCCGCCATCGCCGCCGTCAAGGGTGTGACAGTGCTCGATGTCAGCGCCGATGCGGACCATAATCGTACTGTAATCAGCTTTGTCGGCGCGCCTGAAGCTGTTGAGGCTGCCGCCTTTGAGGGAATAAGAACAGCGGCCGAGCTGGTCGATCTCGATCGCCACGAGGGGGAACACCCACGCATCGGGGCAACAGATGTTTGCCCCTTTATCCCCGTCAAGGGCGTGACGATGGACACCTGTGTGGAAATGGCCAAGCGCGTCGGAAAACGGGCCGGTGAGGAGTTGGGCATCGCCGTTTATCTTTATGGAGCGGCGGCGACGCGGCCGGAACGGACCCAACTGGCGGCCATTCGCAAGGGGGAGTATGAATTGTGGAAGATGGAGGTCGGCAGCAACCCTGACCGGCTGCCAGACTACGGCCCCGCGGAAGCGAAACCGTGGGGGGCCACCGTCATCGGTGCCCGGCCTTTCCTCATCGCCTACAATCTCTATCTCAATTCCAGCAGCGCGGAAATCGCCGATCAGATCGCGCGCAGTGTGCGCTACAGCAGCGGCGGCCTGCGCAATATTCAGGCCAAGGGATTCCTTGTCGAGGGCCAGGCTCAAGTGAGCATGAATCTCACGAACTTCCAAAAAACGCCGATATACCGTGTCCAGGAGCTTGTGCGCCGGGAAGCGCAGCAGTATGGCCTGGCGATCACCAAGGCGGAACTGATCGGGCTGACGCCGCAGCAGGCGCTGCTCGACGCCGCCCGCTGGTATTTGCAGTTAACTGATATGCAGGAGAGCCAGATTCTTGAAAATCGACTGCATGAAGAAGTAGAAGAGGAGATGACGCCCGCGGCCTTCATCGAAGCGACGGCGGCAGCGACGCCGACGCCGGGCGGCGGATCCGTGGCTGCTTTGGCCGGCGCCCTGGCAGCGGCGCTGACGCAGATGGTGGCCGGCCTGACCAGCGGGCGCAAGAAATATGCGGATGTGGCGCAGGAAACGGCCGTCATCAGCCGGCGCGCCGCGGCTTTGCGCGAGCGCTTGACTGAAAAGATCGCCCAGGATGCGCAGGCGTTCGAGGCGCTCATGGATGCTTATCGCCAGAAAGAGTTGAGCGACGAGCAAAAGAGCGAGGCGATTGAAAAGGCGACGCTGGCTGCCGCCCAGGTACCGCTGGAGGTGGCTGAACTAAGCCTGGAAACGGCCGAATTGGCCGCCGAAATAGCGCGCATCGGCAATGTGAACGCGGCCACAGACGCCGCCGCCGGAGCATTGATGGCGCAGGCCGCCGTTGGCGCCGCTACCCTCAATGTCAGAGTCAACGTGAGCGATCTGAAAGATGAAGCGCTGGCACAGAACTTGCGCGACCAGGCCCGCCTGCTGCAAGAGCGTGTCGCCGAAGTAGTGCAATTGGCTCAAGAAACCGCCGCAGAGCGCGGGGGATATTAAGAACGGGCAGCAAGAGGAAATGGGAATGGGCAGTCGCGTCTCCAGAAACTGGCGAGTTCTCGCCGGAGCAGCGCTCCTGATCCTGCTCATGACGCTTCTTGGCGCATGCCAGGCGGAAGCCGAAACGGATCAGGCCGCCGCCCCTATAGTGGCGGCGGAGACGCTGCCCGCGCCGGCGGCGACCCTGGCCAGCCCTCTCCTTTCTACCAATATCGCGCCCACGGCCGTGCCCACCGATCCGCCCGCCTTCTCCCTCGTCGAAGTAACGCCAACAGCGGCCCCGGAGGCGGCAAAGAGTGCGCAGGCGGTAGAAGCGAAAACATTGCCGACAGCGACCATGACGCCGCCGGCCGAACCCACGGCCACGCCGGAACCGACGTTTACGCCGCCCGCCCTGCCCTTTACATCCCCGAATGAACATTACTGGCTGCGCCGCCCGATCGCTGAGGGGGGGACAGTCTGGACCGACAAAGCGTATCCCTACGGAAGCACGCGCGGCGGCACACTGCGCCCGCATCACGGCGTTGAGTTCTATGTCCCTACGGGCACGCAAGTACTGGCCGCCGCCAGCGGCACGGTGCTTCTTTCCGGCACAGACAGTGAGATCGTCTACGGACCGCACACAAATTTCTATGGCAATCTGCTGATTATTGAGCTTGACACCCTGTTCAACGGCCAGCCCGTCTATAATCTATACGCCCATCTATCTGCGCCTTTGGTAGAAGCAGGGCAACATGTCGATGCCCAGGAAGCTATCGCTCTCAGCGGGGCAACAGGCGTCGCCGACGGCGCGCACCTCCATTTTGAAGTGCGCGTGGGCAGCAATACGTACGGCAGCACGCGCAATCCCCTGCTCTGGCTCTACCCCTTTCCCGAGCATGGCACAGTCGCCGGCCGCCTGATCACGCCGGGAGGCGACCTGATTCACGACAAGCAGATCTTCCTGCGCCGTATCGACGCCCCGTCAAAATACGCGGAAACGACGAGCTATGCCAATGCAGCGGCCGAGTTGAACAGCGATGAGGGATGGGACGAGAACTTTGCCTTTGATGACGTCGCGGCTGGGTACTATGAAGTCGAAGTACGCGAAGGCAGCGAGAAATTCCGGGAAGAGTTGTGGGTCTACCCCTACCGTACGAGTTTCGTGGAATTAACAATGGGCGGCTAAGTCATTTTTCAGTGGCCGCGCCGCGGGCTATGCGCGTGCTTGGGAACAGCCGGGGCTCGATCACACATCGAAAGCCCATTCTCCGCCGCGCATAAGCGGCTCAACGCTGCCATCCGTTAAATAGCCATCAATATCCATGTCGGCCGATCCAACCATAAAATCAACATGGGCCAAGCTGTAGTTGCCGCCGGCTTCAGAAAACGCCTCTGGGGACATATCCGCACTATCGCGCAGGCTGTACCGATAGGCGCTGCCCAGGGCGAGGTGGCTGGAGGCGTTTTCATCATAGAGCGTGTTATAGAACAGTAAATTGGAGGCAGAGATGGGCGAACTATGGGGCACGAGGGCGATCTCGCCCAGTGAGCGCGCCCCTTCATCCACAGCCAACAGGGCATCCAGAGCGGCCTGGCCTTGCGCAGCAACTGCGTTGACGACCCGGCCCTTCTCAAAGGTCAGCTGGAAATCATTGATCAAGCTGTTGTTATAGCTAAGCGGTTTTGTTGAAGAGACGATGCCCTCAACACGCTCCCTGTGCGGCATGGTAAAAACCTCTTCGGTTGGTATGTTGGGTATGAAATAGACGCCATTTCTGGCCGTGCCACCGCCGGAAAGCCATTGATGACCCTCAGGCAGCCCCATGGTCAGATCCGTGCCTGGCGCACGCAGGCGCAAACGCCAGTAGGCTCCGGCGTTCAGGTACTCCTCACGCGCCTTCATTTGCTTGATATGATCTTGCCAGGCAGCGGCAGGATCATCACACTCAACGCGACAAATAGCAAAGATCGCATTCCACAGCTTTGACTCAGCCTCTTGGGCAGTAAGCTGTGGGAACATCTTGGCGGCCCATTCGGCCGTCGCCCCGGCGATAATGGACCAGTTGCTGGCGCCGGAGGAGATCTGGGCGAAGACCGGGGCCATTTTTTGCGCGCGCGCCTTGTTCACCACAGCCAACGCCTCTGGATCCGAGCCGGCCATCTTGTCGGGATCATTGCCCACCAGGGCCAGCGTCGCATCCCCTTTTTCATAATAATCGAGATGCAGATCTGCACGCCAATCCGGGTATTCGGAGAGGGTGTCAGCCGGCGCGTACTGCAATCTCAAGCGATCAACCTCGAGATCCAGCCACTCTACTTCGACCAACCGAGCGCCAGCGAGATAGGCGTGCTTGGTCAGCAAATGCACAAGCGGCGCCAGCTGCAGCGGGGCGCGGGCAATTAGCAAGCGCTGGCCTTTTCGCACATTGACGCCAACGTTGATCGCCAGCTCTGCGTACTTTTCCAATAACTGTGGGTCACAGGTGGTCATGGGCTCCCCTTCAAGTCTGGTTCCGGTCTGTTTAGCGGGATACAGCAGCCGCTAACTGCTTGTCGAGGCCCAAAGTTCGGCAACCAATTTGCGCACGTCCTCGCTGTCCCCAGAATCGACCAACCCCTTTTCAACAAGCGTCTCTGCGGCCAGGCGCGCGCTTTCAGCGATCACCTCATCCGCCGCGACAATAATTTTCTCATTGGATAGCTTCCGCTCCTGCGCTTCGATCATGATTTCCGCTTGGCGGATTTCTTCTTCAAAATTGGCCCTCGCTTCTTGGGCCGCGGCCGTATACGTGGCTGATGTGTAGATCTCCTCTTCGATCTCTTTCTCTTCCACTGCGCGGGATCGTTCCTTGATCACACCCGTGGCCAGCAGCGTTTGCACCAGAACAGTAGTCGCATCGTCAAGATCGTCACTGCTGACGTATCCCTCTTCTGTCAGGGCCATGGCAACTTCAAAACAGCTCGTCATCCTGTCTCTCCTTCAAAAAAACGACCAAGATTATATGTTTATATTATAGGACCTTTTGGGCCAGCTTGCACCTACCCGGCCGGTGACCGGGGTGCGACCTAGTCCGGAGAGTCCACTCCCTTATCAAAGCCAAGACGGCCGCTGACGATACGGTCCAGCCAGCGGTCAGGTAGGAAGCGAGGCATGATCCAGCCGCTGAACCACTTCCTGGGCACGGCATAGCGCGTTTTCGGGCGGTCGCTTTCCACCGCTTTGAGGATCGCTTCCACCACCTTCTCCACCGGCAGCCCCGTCTTTTCACGCTCGGCCAGCTGCTGCTCGAGACCGGCGAACATCGGCCCGTAGTCCGTCTCCGCATATTGGCGGATGCGATCAGCAAACTTATGCTTTATGGGCGTATTGGTGGTGCCCGGCTCAATGACAGCGACGTCAATGCCGTAGAGCATCATCTCCCGGCGCAGGCTGTCGGAGAGCGCTTCCAGCGCATGTTTCGTCGAGGCGTAGGCGCCCATAAAGGGATAGGCGATGCGGCCGCTGACGGAGCTGATATTGATGATGCGTCCGGGCGGAAATGGTGAGTTCAGCTCCCCGCCAAGCAGGGGCAAGAACTGCTGCGTGACATCGAGCAGGCCAAAGAGGTTAACTTCAAAGTGGGCACGGTACTCATCCAGCGGCGTGTATTTCAGGGGGCCGGGGATGACAATGCCCGCGTTGTTGATCAGGGCATAGAGCCCCCTATCCCCAACGGCGTCAGCCACCTGCCCGACGGCCGTGGCAATCGCTGCGGAAGCGGTGACGTCAAAGAGCAGCGGGCTGAACTGTTCACCCAGCTCCTCTTGCAAACGCCGGGCATCCTCCACGCGGCGCACGCTGCCAAAGACACGATAGCCCTTGTCTAGCAGAGCCTTGGCCGTGGCGTAACCAATGCCCGTGGAGGCGCCGGTGATCAAAACAGACTTCATCTTTTTACGACCAGTACTTACTCAACACATAACCTGCCAGGGCTAACAGTCCGCCGCCGGCAAGGATGCTCACGGTCCAGATGGTGCCGAAATCAAACCAAAACTGTTCCGGGAAGAGGCGGATTAAGGAATCGGTGTAGAGAAAGGTCCAGGTTCCCGAGTCGAAAAAGATATTGTGAAAGACGGTAAAGGCCAGGTTCCAGGCGAGGAACATGAAGACCATTACCAGAAGCACGATGCCCACAGTGAACAGTCCCCCATATTCCATCGTTTTAGCCCCGAAGTAGCGCGTTGGTTCGCGCACCATCAAGTAGATCAGCCCGCCGACGACAAGAAGCGCCGAGATCCAGAAGGCGGGCTTGAAAGCGTCGGCAACCACTTTCACATCTATCATGTGCCCGATCTCAGCTTCATTGTAGAGGGGCTGATCGCTGCCGGGGATGCGCAGGTCTTCAAGCATGAAGATCACTTGCGCAGCGGGTTCTGAGCGACGCAAGTAGGCCATCGTATCGTGCGCCAGCTGCAGGCGTTCTTCATCCGTGAAGCCAAAGGCGTCCGGGGCGATACGGCCGTATTCAAACTCCGGGTAACTGGGATTGTCCCAGGCAATAAGCAAGCGCACCGTGCCCACGGTAAGCAAGACGGGCGTGGCCAGGATGATCAGCCAGCGCACTATTTTGTCAAAGGTCGTTATTTCCAATGGTAGTCTCCAATCCGCGCAATCGTCGCGGAAAGTTTATCATACACCACTTGTGTCGCTCAAGGTATGCGGTTTCAGCAAAAAAGCCCCATCAGGCGCCAAGCCCCGGCAGCCCTCCCGCCCCTTCTTGCAGCAAGAAGCGCAGCACGAGAGAATCGATAATCGTCTCCACCGGCGCGCGCTGGTCGGTAAAAATGACCTCACCGGCCGTGGCCGGGACCAAGTTGGCGGCGGCCGTTTCCAGGGCGGCGCGCAGCAGCGGGTCGGCGGCAGGATCAAGAAGCGCCAGGTTGTCGACCAAGTTTTCGCCCGCTGTCGGCTGGACCGTGGCTACGAGGATCGTGTTCAGCGCGCCGGGCACATCGATGGCGTGCACGGTGGGAAAGACCTGGGTGAGCGTGGCCGTAATCGCCTCCACCAGCCGCCGGTCCGCGGGCGCGCGGCCAACATTCATAGCCACAACGCCGTCGTCCGCCAGCTGCCCGCGCACTTCCTCAAAAAACTCGCGCGTGGTCATATGCCAGGGGATATAGGGTACTTTGTAGGCATCAATGGTAATCACGTCATACCCGCCCTGAAGGCGATTGAGCTCATAGCGACCGTCGCCAACAAGGACATTAACGACTTCATCATCAAGCGCGAAGTAGTCGCGTCCCACCTGCACGATCGCCGGATCAAGTTCCACGCCGTCAATGGCGATTGGCCCGAAGACGCGCGCATACTGTTTGGGAATCGTCCCCGCGGCCAAACCGAGGACGCCCAACTGATCGACGGAAACCGGACCGCTGTTGAAATAGGGCGCCGCCAGCATCATGCTCCACACAGAGACACGGGGCACGCGGCCGTCGTCACAGTAAAAAGAATGATACGCCTGACCCTCATTGAGCAGCAGATAGTTGCAATCTCCTTGACGCACGACCTGCACGTAGTTGTAAGCAGATTCCGTCTCAAAAAGCTGGCCTTCATAGTCCTTAATATCTCCACTGCCCCACAAGGAAACAAAGGGCAGCAAAATGAGCGCAGAGAGAGAGCCCAGCAGCGCAGCGCGCCGGCTTGTCTGCCAGAGTCCGGCGAGGCCGGTGAGCAGGAGGATGCCGCCGAAGACCACGGCCGTCAACCGCGAGCCGGCCAGCGGGATGACCAACAAGACCGGCAGGTAAGTGCCCAATAGACTACCCCAGGTAGAGACGGCGTAAACGCGCCCGCTGATGCGCCCCGCTTCGCCCACGTCGCGCACTGCCAGGCGTATGGCAAATGGGGAGATGCAGCCCAAGAGAGTCATAGGCACAGCCAGGGTGAAAAATACCCCCAAGAGAGAACCGGCAATGGCGCCTACTTCCAAGGCGGCCATCGCCGTGGAGGCAGACCGCAACAAGACGCTGGTCAGCAGGAGAAAGAAAACGGCACAGAATCCGGCCAAGGTTACCAGGGCATAAAAGAAAGTGGGTTCGGGCCGGCGATCCGCCAGCCAACCGCCGAGAAAATAGCCGAGGGTCAAGAAAAAGAGGACCAAGCCAATCACGTTGGCCCAGACGATATTCGACGTCCCATAGACCGTCTGCATCATGCGGCTGGTCGTAAACTCGATGGCCAGCGTGCTCATGCCGGCAATAAAGACGGTTAAGAAAAGATAGGCACGGGAAGCGCCTTGTTGTTGATACATGGTCACTTTCTACTTCCTGCTCTAGAAAAAGCGCGTCAAAGAGCTGCTACGGATCGGGAAAATAGCTGCGCATTTCTCCGGCTGTCTTATGTTCCACGTTCTTGAAGATGATTACCAGCGGTTGATCATAAACCGTGAAGCTCTCATCAAAACGGCCGCCGCTCAGCCCGGGAAACGTGGCCAGGTAAGCGGATAATTCTTGCGGCGGCCTTAGCTGCGGCCAGACGAAAGAATCCGGCCGCAAGTGCAGGCCAAAGAGACCCGGCATGCGTGTGTTCATATAGACCGGTTCATAGCCCAAGGTCCCATCAAACAGAAGCTGGTGGTAAACATGGGAAAGGGCGTAACGATCTTCAAGACGCGGCACGACGCCGTAAACGCGATTGGAAAGCAGCGTTGCATAGGCGGCCTCCTCCAGGCGAGCGAGATTCCGGGCCAGCTTCTCTTCGTGGTCCAGATCGTCGGGGCCGGTGAGCCACGTCAGCTGCACATCTTCATACTCAGCCCGCCGGCGCATCTGACCGTCTATGAGCATCGTTGCCGGCAGCGCGTCATCCCACTGCTCGCTGGCGATCAAGGTTCCGGCAGGGACATTCTCATACACCCAGCGTGAGGCGGCGTTCCAGGGATGGTCTGTTCTGTAGATATTCAAGAAGCTCAACGCGTAAGCGGCCGTGGGGATTAAGACGAGGAGCAAGACGGCTGCCCGCAGCCGTTCGTTCTGCAAACGGAAGATAAGGGCTGCGCCGAAAAGCATGAGCAGCGGCGTTAGCGGCTGCATGTAACGCATAAACTTGACGTAGAAAGCGCCGGTGGTCAGAAACAGAGGAATGCTCCAAAGTAAGAGGATCAACAAACTAAGCGTTGCCGGGGGCGGAGGACCTGGCACATCCTTTTCGCTGGTCACCATACGCCGCCAAACCGGCAGGGTCGCATACCAGGTGGTCCAGGCGAGCGCGCTGAAGGCCAGCAGGCCCAAAGGCCAACCCATCCCCCAACGCAGCTGCATTTCCAGGGGATAGAGATAGGGCAGGGTGCCAGCATACTGCCGCGTAAAACCAAGATCGGACTGCCCGCGGACCATTGCTCCCTGGGTGAAGATGTTGGATAGGTAGCAGTTGCGCCAATCCAGGGCCGGGATACGCAGGGGGCCGAGGGCCACAGCCGGCGAGATCGCTGCGCAGCTCGTGTCCAGAATCGCAAAGGGGTTCGTGATCACAAAGGTGAATAAGACAGCAGCAAAGAGTAGCAGAACGCGCAAAAACCGGGAACGGGGTAGGGCGAACAAGGCGGCGACCACCAGCGGGAGCAGCAGAAGCGCCGCTGAGAATTTTGCGCCAACGGCAAGACCCACGAAGAGGGCGGCGACAAGTAGATTGCAGAGAGGAGAACAGCGCCGGCGCTGTGTCGTCTGTGCCTCATCGCGGAGTTCGGCGGCCTGATAAACAGCGCGCACCATGAAATAGAGCGCCGCAAGGCCGAAGAAGGTCTGGTACGGATCGACGGTAAAAAAGTGGGCGAGCTGAATGTGCATGACGTTCAGGGCCAGAAAGGCCGCGGCAAGCAGGCCCACAGCGGCGCCGAATATCCGGCGACCAATGAGGAAGACGAGCAGCACGCTGGCGGCATCGATTAAGCCGGTCAAGGCCCGGGAGACGGCCGTCAAGTGACGAAACTCAATGGCTGAACTACCGTTGAAGATATCGGTCGTGAGCAGCCATTCAGGGGGCAGGGCGTCCGCCACGCCGCCCAGGCGTTCGACAAGCCGTGTCGCCGCTACGCCCAAATAGAGCGGCACATGCCCATAAGCAAAATCACGCGGTTCGTCGCGCAGCACCTCTATCCCTCTGCTCGCCGCTTGCGGATACCAGTAGAATGGGTTGAGCGACGACTGGGCGGGATCGAGGAAGGTCTCCAGGCGCGAGGGCCATTCGATCGTCGTTGCCACCCAGGTGATATAGCGCTCGTCGGGATGGTAATGATTGTAGTCATCCCAATCGATCCCCGTCCAGCGAAAGGCGAGGGCGACAACTAGTATGAGCGCCAAGAGCGCCCACTGCTTCCAGCTTTGCATGATTTGAATTGTAACGCGTGGCGCGCACAAACGAAAAAGGCCGGTGCAGTGCTCCGGCCCATCATTCCTTTTACCAGAGAAAGAGTCGCGCTTACTCCTCGACTACTTCTTCCTCTTCCTCGTCGCGACCGATAACTTCCACATCGCCCGCTTCCAGGTCTTCCAGTTCCTCTTCCTCTTCCTCAACGTCGGCGCGGGAGTAAACAAAGCGCGCAATGAGCGTCTCCGGATCAGTCAAGACTTCAACACCTTTGGGTACTACCAGGTCGGCGACCGTGATGCTGTCATCAACGGTCTCGATCGTGGAAATATCAACCTCAAGCTGTGAAATCAAGGCGTCAGGCAAACACTCGATCTCAACGCTGTAGAGCGTTATGGCGATCATACCCTCACCCGATTCCGCAAGCGGGGATTCGCCAACAGACACGATTTCAGCCTCGGAACGGATAGTGGATTTCATATCCACTTCCAGAAAATCAACATGGAGGATGTCACGGCGGGTCACGTGCTGCTGAATCTCACGCGCGAGCACCGTGTACTCTGTGCCCTCTACATCAATGGTCGCCAGCTGAGTCGTCCCGGCAATACGCAGGGCGCGGCGCAGGGGCTTAACATTCATCTGGATTTTGACCGGCTCGGATTGGCCGTAAATAATGCCGGGGACAAGTCCTTCGCGGCGTAAACTCTTCACTTTCTTTCCCGTCACCGTGCGTGCACCGGCGACGATCATCACTCGATCTGACATCTCAACTATCCTTAGATTCTTAAATCCTCTCGCATGAGGGAAACTTTATTGTCGCACCTGTTTCGGTTATAATCTGGACGATTTCCGAAAAGGACACAAAAGTATAGCGTTTCGCGCGCAAACGTCAATCGTTGACGGGGTCCGCGGAACCAGTTGCTTATTTTAGACTTATCGTAAAAAGAGATCAACTAAGCGGAGAAAATCCTCAGATGTCGCAAAGCAATGGAGCTGATCTGACCGGCTACTACCAGCAAATCGAGAAAAATGGGTATTTACAATCGGCAGAAAACGCCGAGCAGTGGAGCACGGCCGTTTTGCGCGCTTTAGGTACTCATCTAGACGGGGGGACAAAGAAACGTCTGGCCAAGACTCTGCCGGAAGAACTCGCCTACGATCTAAAGCGCAAATTTTTGCTCCTACATATCCGGGACAAGAATAAGTCTCAAGCGGCATTCCTGAAAGAAATCGCCAGGATGAGCGGCAATACCGACGCGCAGTTCGCGCTTCATCCCACGAAAGCCGTGTTTCACGAGGTCAAAGGTTACGCAGGCCAGGAAGTCAGCGCAGATGTGGCAGATTCGCTGGCGCCCGAGATCAGCGAACTGTGGCAGAACGCGTAGGCAGTCGCCCAGGCGCCCGTGCAGGCTCTGGGCCTCTCACCAAAATTGACCGAAGAACGCGCGGCGCCCCCTTCTTCAACACAAACCAACTCTGGCCGATCGCGCCGGCTGTGGAGCCCGGCGCTGTCGCTGGCATCTCTAATCCTGGCCGGCGTTCTGTTCTTGTTGGCCGGATCCCTTCTCTATCGCCAGCAGTACCTGACGCGCGGTCTCCCTGACGGCTTGCCGCAGCCGGTCGCCCATGCCGATCCTAAACTGGGCGTCAATGTCTATCTGCATGAAGCCTCCGCGCAAGATTTGGAGGCCGCTTTGGCGCGAATTCGTGCGCTGGGCATCACCACCGTTAAGCAGCCATTTTACTACGACGAGGAGTATGATTGGCAAACCGCGGATCGCCTGCTGCAAACGGCCGCTGCGCAAGGGCTCTCTTTGGTCCCCCTGCTGGACGGCAATCCTGAGCAGCAGTTTGCACCGCCGGCCGATCCGGCGCTGTTCGCGGCCTGGGCCGGCGAGTTCGCCCAGCGGTATGGAGACGCGGTCCAGTTCTATATTGTCTGGGACGAACCGAACCTCTCCAGCCATTGGGGCGGGGGCGACACCAACGCCAACGAATACGGTGCGCTGCTCAGCGCCGCGGCCGAGGCCATCCGCGCGGCGGACAGCGATGCCCTTATCGTGGCCGCTCCCCTGGCACCGACAGAAGAAACGGGGCCGCAAAATCTGAATGAGGCCCTCTTTTTACAAGAGCTGTATGAAGCAGGCGCGGCCGCTTCTTTCGATGTGCTGGCCGCCAAACCTTACGGGTTCTCCAGCGCCCCATATGACAGGCAGGTGGACCTAAGTCATCTCAATTTCAGCCGCGCTATCCTCCTGCGCGAGACGATGGAAGAATTCGGCGATGGGCAGAAGGCGCTCTGGGCCGGCAACTGGGGTTGGAACAGCCTGCCTGAGGGCTGGAACGGGGAGCCTTCGATTTGGGGTCAGGTCAGCGAAGCGCAGCAGGCGGCCTGGACCGTAGAGGCCCCGGAACGGGCGCGCCGCGAATGGCCGTGGATGGGCATGATGTTCCTCGAGAACTGGCAGCCGGATGCTGGGCCAGGTGGAGGCGCGGTTGATGATGCACGTTGGGGGTTCAGCATTGCCGGGCGGCCTGTTGAGAAAGCGATCACCGCCCATTTGCAGAAGATCGATCCCGCTGTCGCCTATCCTGGATTCCATCTGGCCCAGGAGGAGCACCCGGCACAGGAATATGTAGGGGGCTGGCGATTTTCGCCGCAGTTTGGGGCCGACATCAGCCAGACGGCCGAGGGAGAAGCCGCGGATCGGGTCACCTTCACATTTTGGGGTACGGACGCCGGGCTGCGCGTGCGCCGCGCCAATTTCCGCGCCCGCCTGTATGTGACCATTGACGGGCAGCCGGCAAACGCGCTGCCCCGTGACGAAAATGGCGCTGCCCTGGTGCTGACTTCACCCGACCCAAGCGATGATTATGTGACGACGGAGACAGTGGCGCGCGATCTTGCGCCGGGTGTGCATACGATGGAAGTTGTCGCTTCCCGCGGTTGGGACCAGTGGGCGCTCAACGGCTTCTCCGTAGGCTACCGGCCCCCTGAGGCGGGAGCTTCTTGGCCCATTGCCGCTCTGTTTGCCGGCGGTCTTCTCGCGCTCGGGCTGGGCGTTTGCTCCGCGTGGCATGCCGACTGGCGCAGATTGGGCCGGCGCGCCGGCGCAGGGTACGCGGCCCTATCGGATACGACGCAGTTGGCCTTGACAGCCGTGGCGGCCGTTATTGTGGCCATGACCGGGTGGCTTACCTGGGGCGAGCAGCTGGCCGGCATGTACCGCCGCCTGGGGGATGGCGGGCAATTGGCGCTTACGGCCGCCGCTGCCTCTTTCTTCTATATCACCCCTGCCTTCTTGCTCTATTTTCTGGCCCTGGCCGTCCTCTTTGTCCTCATCTATTTGCGTCCGGCATGGGGTTTGGCGCTGGTCGCTTTCACCTTCCCGTTCTATGTTCCCCAGCTGACGAAGCCAATCCTGGTCTACCGCTTTTCACCCGTAGAAATCTTCATGCTGGTCACCTTCGCCGCCTTTTTCCTGCGCTGGCTGGTGGCGTGGGCGTCCCGCCGCCAGAACGCTGCTGAAAGATCGGGGCCGGGATGGCAGCGAGCAGATTATGCGGTGCTGGCCTTCACGGCCGCGGCCACACTATCGCTGCTCTTTACGGAGAGAATCGATGTGGCCAGCAATGAATGGCGGCTGGTCATTATCGAACCTGCACTGTTCTACGTCGTGCTGCGCGCCCTAAACCCACGCGAAAACGAGATGTGGATCATACTCGATGCCTTCATCCTCGGCGGGTTGGCGGTCGCCCTGATCGGCTTGTGGCAGTATGCGACCGGTCAGAACTTGATCACGGCCGAAGGGGGCCTGATGCGCCTGCGCTCTATCTATGGATCGCCCAACAATGTGGCCCTCTACCTGGGGCGCGTCATGCCCCTCCTGGTGGCGATGTCGCTGCTGGGCGGCAGCGCCGCGCAGCGGCGGCGGTGGGCCTATACCCTGGCCATCCTGCCGATCGGCCTGGCCATCTTGCTCACATTCAGCCGCGGCGGCCTGCTGCTGGGCATTCCCGCCGGACTGCTTGTCGTATTTTGGATCTGGCAGCGCAGCCGCGGCCGTTCTCCCTGGCCCTGGCTGATCGCCCTTGCCCTGGCCGTTGCTGCGGCGCTTTTCGTGGCACTGCAGACGCCGCAGCTGGCCGGGCGTCTCAATCTCGGCGGGGCGAGCGGTGTATTCCGCATTAACCTCTGGCAATCCAGCCTGGAAATGATCCGTGAGCACCCCTTGTTTGGCGTTGGCCTGGACAATTTTCTCTACGCTTACCGCGGCCGCTATATCCTGGATGCTTCATGGCAAGAGCCCAATCTCAATCACCCACATAACATCCTTCTCGATTTTACTACACGCCTGGGGATCATCGGCTTGCTGGCCGGCGCCTGGTTGATCTTCACCCTGGCACGCACGCTCTACAACGCCGTCAAATCGTCGCCGGCCAGATGGCTGCCGGTTGCCGCCGGTTTCAGCGGCAGCCTGGCCGCCATGTTGGTGCACGGCCTGGTCGATCACAGCTTTTTCCTGGTTGATCTGGCGTTTTCCTTTTACCTGATGTTAGGAACAGCCGTGTGGCTTGACAATCTACCTATTGGACCTAAAATAACCGGGCAATCATAACATATTATTCGTCAAGGAGAATAATCTCAATGAGCGATGTGCAAGAACAAATGAATGATACGCAGGAACGTGTCACGGTAATAATCGTCGACCTGCTCGGCGTTGATGAAGAACAGGTCGTACGTGAAGCGCGCTTTCGGGAAGATCTGGAAGCGGATTCCCTGGATCTCGTCGAGCTGATCATGGCTTTTGAAGAAGAGTTCGAGGGTGAAATATCGGACGAGGAAGCCCAATCGATCACGACCGTAGGCGAGGCGATTACCTATATCAACGAGCGTATGCGTTCAGCATAGAACCAAGAAATTGAATAAGGTGTGGCCGGCGATTAACCGGTCACGCTTTTTTCAAGCGACATCTCCGTTGACGTGGGGCGATTGACCATCACCGTCTGAAAAATTGCGACAGCAGTTACCAGCGCGTTCCCCAATAGATTCAGCCAAACACCTATCCCCGTTCCTAGCGCAACACCAAGGATCTCTGCGAGAAAGGGCTGCACCTGCAGGAACTGCCAGGTTGGCAGCAGTGCGCCCACCCCGCCGAGGAGGGCCATCGCTGTCCAGGGCAATGTTCGCCAGGCGCCTTTCGGCTGCCAGAGGGCGCTTGCCAGGGAGACCAATGTTACCAGGAGGACAAGGGCGGCGCGCAGAAGATACTGTTCTCGTACCGCGCCGCTGATGTCTTCCAGCGCCGGGAAAGCGAGCAAGCTGATCAGAACAGCCAGGCCGCGCACGCTCCAGGCGCGCCAATCAACTCCTTGTTTCGACGGCCAGGTCATCGTCCACAAGGCGAGCATCAACCCCAGCGCAATCGGCGGCAAATAGAATAGGTCGCGCCTGGGGCCCAGACCAAGGAACTTGAACCACTCGCCCATTTCCACGCCCAGGAAAGTGAGCCCTACGCCCGGTCCGCGCAGCCAGACAGATAGATAACCGATGAGGACGGCCGTGAAGCCGAGGATCAAGAGGGGTTGTGCGTATCGGCGCATGAACTGCCCGCTCAATGCCGTACTCGCAGTCGTTCTTCCCGTCTGGCCTGGCCATCGGCAAAGCGTCTCTTCTCCGTCTTCGTTTGCGGGATCAGCGGCGCCACAGGCGTCGGACGGCCGCTTTGGTCTAGGGCCACGTACACAAAGAAGGCCGTGTTCGTGTGCGCAACTATGCCGGTAAGCACATTTTCAGAGGAGGCAAAAACGCGCGTTTCCACGGAAGTGTTCCCGGTCCAGGTCACTTCGGCGGTGACGGTCAGGAGATCGCCGATCCTGACCGGTGAATGAAAATGCATCGAATCGACGGCCACGGTGACTACTGGATGGCGGCTGTGCTTCGATGCGGCCATCGCCCCTGCCTCGTCGCACAATTTCATGATCATCCCGCCATGCACATTGCCCAACCTATTGGCGTCGGTTACATTCATTAACTGCGTTAAGACGATTCGTGATTCCTCGACTCGTTTTCCTTCCATCATTTTCCCTCAACTGCGTGCATAACAAGCGTAACCCGTTTCCCGGAATGGGCAATGGCCGCATCGGCGCAAATCTTACTGCGGGCGCAGGCGGCGATACGTCTGCGGATCGTCAATATCCTGGAGAACAGAGGGCGACTGAACCGGCAGCAAATAGACGGCGTGGTTCCGCAGCAGATCGCGGGGCGCAGAACCGGGCGGCAGGGCCAGGAGTTCCTCAAAATGGCGGCGGCCGATCAGCACTGGGTTGCCGCGTCGAGAAGCGAACTGCGGGGCGATGATATCACCCTCCCCACGCCAAAAGGCGGCGATGATCTCGTTGATCGTCTCCGCCTCAACCAACGGTTGATCGGCGAGCATGACCAGCACCGCCTCACTTTGCGGTGAAAGATGGGGGATGGCTGCCTGCAGAGAAGAGAGCATCTCTCCGGCCGCGTAATGCGCGTTGAACACGAAGGACAAGCCGGCCTCAGCGGCAATCGCCGTCACCGCTTCCGCCCCGGCGCCGCTGACGACCAGGCTCTCAAACAGGGCCGCTGCCTGGACATTGGCGATTGTGCGGCCGAGGACCGTCGTCTCACCCCAGGGCAGCAGCAGCTTGGCCTCGCCCATACGCGTCGACTCGCCGGCGGCGAGGATGACGGCCGACACGCGCTTATGAACTTCTACGACCGGCTCCGTTCGTTCCGTGGCAGCTATGAGCACCTGTTGAATCCGCGCCTCGTGCAGCATCGCCTGCGCCGCGCCGCGCGCGGCATGCAGCTGCCATTCATTTTCCACCTTGTTAATAACCGGGATAACGCGCGCGCCGGGCGGCACATTCTTCAACCCACCCTGCGGATGTGTCAGCAGCGTGGCCAGATCCTGACCCGCGATTAGATCCCGCGCACGCTTGCCCAGCAGGGAAGCCAGCAGATGCGGGCGATGGGCGACAGCCATAATCGGCTGCCCCAGGGCGTCTATGCCGGCTAGAGGGACAACCAGGCTGCTCTGTGGGGGAATGACCGGTTCGTGTGCTGCGGGGGCCTTGATGGGCAGCATGCGCGCGCCGTCCGCTTCGACGAGGACGAAAGAGACGCCGGGCTGTGCCAAGAGCTGCCCCGGCACTTCCGGCCCCACGCCGCCGACCTTGTCCCCTTCAACATCAGGACCCACGATGGCCGAGATGCGTGTGCAGGCGATACAGGAGATGTCCGGGTAGCGAGAGAAGGCCGCAGGCAGCGCTTCAGCCGCGAAGCGCAGCTGCTCGCGCGCCATACGCGTGGTCGTTGTCACGATTATCTTGCCTGGCAAGGCGCCGGCAAGGGCGAACATCAACGAGGTCTTGCCGCCGGCGCCGCTGAAAGCGACGATCTGCGGGGCCGCGGCGCCGGTCAGGTCCAAGGCTTCGGGGAGAGAATAGGGCATGCGTTTAGTTAACCCTTGAATGGCTCAATTGTCGCATGATCACGGCGCTATGGGCCGGCATTCAGCTTGGTAAGGAGTGCTTCCAAAACGCCGCCGCCGATGGCCAAGGCCTTGTCTGAAATGGTGAAGCAGGCCTGGCGATCGGCGCGCGGGTCAACATCGCCAATTTTCAAGCCCGCGGTCACGGCCGTACCTGGGGAAATAAGACCACGGACCACGCCGCCAAATGGCGCGGCTACCGGCGCCCCATCTACCGTACCAAGCAGTTGAGCCGTGTCAACCAGATCACCAATCACCACCTGCCAGTCGACGAGGCCATCCTGCGGGGCGCGCAGTACACGCTCTGCCCCTTTCCCGGAGACGATACCCGGCGTGCCCGTGTTGGCTATGGCGCTGCCTTGCCACAAGGCGCGCCCCAATGTGTGGCCCCGTTTCGTCTCGATAACGGTGTGGCAGTCCCGCCCGGCGGTAAAGCCGGGGCCCAGGCCGATGACCAGGGCGGCCTGATCGATGCGCGTGTCGATATTGCGCTTGGCCAGGCGCGCATCGATCACGGCATAGGGGCTTCGCGGCAGCTCATCAAGGACTCCCTCTAGACTAGCAGCGACAAGTACGGGGATGGCGCCTTGATCGATCAAAGTCAGCGCCTGCCCCACAGTGGCTGCGCGCCGGCCGCGCAGCTCTTCAATCTGTATGACCTCGTCAAGGACGGCCGTGGCCAGGGCAACCCGCCGGCGCACGACCAACGGCTGCGCCAATTCGAGGACGATGACGGGGAAGCCCGCTTTGTGCAGCCGGTAGACCACCCCGGTCCCCAGGTCGCCGCCCCCACGAACAAGAATCAACTTCTCTGCAAACAGCATAGGCCGATCATACAGGTGAGCGGTCTTGGTTGGCAAGTAAGTGCCGGAATCCATCAGCGTCCCCACCACCAATTACGGCGCGCGCGGATCAGGGAAATGGCCGAAACCCCGGAAGTCTACATGATATCGACAGAGTCTAGAGTCTTGCGGTAAGACCTCCGGGGTCTAGTTAGCCAACCAGATTGTGCTCGCGCAGTTTGGCGACCACACGATCGGGCGTCAGCGGAATCTCGTCGAACCAGACGCCGGTGGCATCATGGAGGGCGGCGGTGACGGCCGGGGCCAAGGTGATGAAGGGCATCTCGGCCATGCCGCGCGCACCCCAGGGACCAATGGGATCGGGAATCTCCATGATCACGGAATCGACCTGCGTAGGAATATCACTGATGCCGGGGATTAGGTACTGGCTGAGGTATGGATTGAGGATATGACCGTCCTTCAGCTGCAAATTCTCCATCAAGGCGTATCCTGCCGCCTGAACGACCGCTCCTTCAATCTGCCCCTCGATCAAGCTACGGTTGATCGCCTTGCCCACGTCATGGGTGCTGATGACGCGATCGACGTGAATATGTCCCGTATCAACATCAACTTGCAGTTCAACCGCCTGAGCCATATAGCCATACGCAAAATTAGGGTTGGACTCACCCGTCTCCTCATCCAACATCGTTGTTGGCGGTGGGCGGAAGACGGCGTGGGCGACTGCCGGGCGCTCTTCGTTAGCCCAGGCAGCAAGCGCCTCCTCAGCGGCCATACGAATTGAGTTTCCGGCCATCCACGTCATACGTGACGCGGAAACAGAGCCGGAATTGCCGCTGCTAGCCGTGTCGCTGAGATCGAGTTCGACCAGGTTCAGCGGAACGCCGGTCGCGGCAGCCGCCATCTGTCGTGCGGCCGTATGCGACCCCTGGCCCACCTCGGCGAGCGCATGGCGCAGGATCACTTTCTCGACTTCTGCCTCCCCGTGCAGTTCAATAATCGCCTCACACGATTCCGGGGCCCCGAAGGAAAAACCGACATTCTTGAAACCACAGGCAAATCCGCGGCCGCGGCGCAGCGAGCGCGGGTTGGTGACCAGCGAACGCAGGCTGGCAAAAGCATTCTCTTCCGCCGGCTGCGGCAATTTCTCATACCAGCTCGCTTCGGCGGCGCATTTCTTGACCACCTGCTCGATACTGACACCCGGCGGCACGGGAGACTGCGTCGTCATGATGCTGCCCTCATGGAGCAGATTGCGCAGGCGAAGCTCGATGGGATCAACACCCAACGCTTGCGCCAGTTTGTTCATCTGGTTCTCGCAGGCGAACGCTCCCTGCGGCCCGCCGAATCCACGAAAAGCGCCGCCAGGCACATTGTTCGTGGTGATTGTGTAACTATCTACGTGCACGTTGGGGATCACGTAGGGACCAGTGACCATCAAGTGCGCGTTGCCGAGCACTTTCGTGCTCGTATAAGCATAAGCGCCGCTGTTTAGCAAGACTTCCGCTTCCACCGCGGTCAGTTTACCCTCTTTAGTCGCCCCCCAGCTCGTCTTGATCAACGCCGGGTGGCGCTTGTGATGGCCGATGATGCTCTCCTCACGCGACCAGATGATGCGCACGGGGCGTTCAATGCCCATCTCGCGCAGGCGCTTGACCGCCAGGGCAAGGACGATCTGGATAGACATATCCTCTCGCCCGCCAAAGGCGCCGCCAATGGCCACGTACTGCACGCGAATCGACTCTTCGGGCATGTCCAACGCATGAGCAACTTGTTCACGCTCTTCATGCGTCCACTGCCCACCAACGTTGAACGTGATCCGCCCTTCTTCATCCAGCCAGCCGACGCCCGCTTCCGGCTGCAAATAGGCGTGCTCCTGGTAAGGCAGATGGTAGGTTCCCTCAATAACGATATCGGCTTCAGCCCACCCGGCGGTCATATCACCCTTGCGAATACGCAGATGTTTGAGCACATTACTGCCCAGCTCGGGATGGATAATAACTTCGTCCTTGCGCGCTTCGAGCATGTCGGTGATCACGGGAAGCTGTTCCCATTCGATGGCGATCAAGCGGCACGCCTCCTCGGCGATCGCTTCGCTTTCGGCAATGACTACGGCGACGTGATCCCCCTCCCAGCAGCTGACATCGCCCTCAGCTTTGGTGCTGTCTAAGCCGACGAGAACCGGCTGATCAGGCATGATCAAGCCATACTCGTTGACGGGCACATCTTTCGCCGTGAGGATTTCCACGACGCCCGGCAGGCGCTGCGCCCTCATCGTATCCATGGCCAACATACGCGCGTGCGGCTGGCCGCTAAAAAGGATTTTGGCGTGCAGCAAATCTGAGGGAGAGACATCGCCCGGATAGGGGGCGGAGCCGGTCACTTTTCCCAGGGCATCCACGCGATAGGTAGGCTGCGGGCTGTATTCGTGCAAACTCATTTGGTCACCCACTTTCGGCGGCGGTTTCAGCGGCCGCGCGTTCAACTGCTTCAACAATCTTGTAATAACCGGTGCAGCGACAGAGATTACCGGCAAACGCCTGTTGGATCTGCGCCAGGTTGGGCTGCGGTTCTTCTTCCAACAGTTTGGCGCCGGACATCAGGAATCCGGGAATGCAATAGCCGCATTGCACAGCGTCCGCTTCAATAAATGTGCGTTGGAGAACATGCAGGTCGCCATCCTTGTTCTGCGCGGCCAGTCCTTCGATGGTGGTGATCTTTGCCCCGTCCGCGCGTGCGGCGGGAACGAGACAAGACATGACCGCCATCCCGTCTAAAAAGACAGTGCAAGCCCCGCATTCTCCTTCAGAACAACCTTCTTTCGTGCCTGTGAGCAGTCCTTGCTCGCGCAGCCAGCGCAGCAGCGTCTGTTGGGGCTCAACCGGGGCCGTGATGGTTACGCCATTGACGGCCGCCGTCACCGGCGAACCCGAGCCAAAGCTGGCCGCGAATGAGGGGCCGCTGGGATAATGGCCGCCCGTATCGCCCCAGAGCAGCGCCGGATCTTGCGGCCATCGCGCTCGTTCACGCCCGTCGCGCAAATTTTGCAGCGCACGCTTGGCCATTGTGCGCACCATTTCACGCCGGTAAACGGCCGGCCCACGCAGGTCGTCAATCGGTGTAGCGGCTGAGGCGGCCAGGAGGGCCGCGCGCTCAAGTACATCGTCTGTAAGCTGTTTGCCGCGCACATAGGACTCCGCTTCCGGCGAGTCGATAATCGTCGGGGCGACGCTGCCCTGCGTGATATGCGCCGAGCGCACGGTTTCGCTGTCCTCTTCAAAGTCAAGGATAACTGTCAAGTGAACCACGGAGATCGCCTGTGAACCACGCAGTCCGAGTTTGACAAAGACCCCGCGAGCGCTGGCAGGCAGCGGGCGAAAAGTAATGCCCGTCATCATCTCATCATCACGCATCACAGTTTGGCGCACGCCGGTGTAGAATTCCGAAAGGCGCACAAAGCGGCGCCCGCGATCGGCCGATTCCAGCGTCACCTGGGCATCGAGGGCACGCAGCGGCGATATCGTATCATTGGCCGGGCTGGCCGTGATCAGATTGCCGGCCACCGTGGCCCGGTTGCGCAGCTGCGGTGAGGCGACTTCCCAGCAAGCCTGGGCCAACGGCAGGGCGTGTTCAACCAGCAGGTCAGAAGCAACAACTTGGTTATGCGTGACACCTGGACCGAGATGGATGGCGTGCGACGCCGTCTGGCGGATTTCGCTAAGTCCCGGCAGGCGCGTGATGTCAATGAGCACGCTGGTGTGCGGACGCTGCCCACGTTCCAGTTCCAACAGCAAATCTGTTCCACCGGCAATAATGCGCGCCGCACGGCCGTGTTTCTTCAACAAAGCCAGGACGTCGCCCACGCTCGCCGGGGTCTCATAGCGGGTTACAGTTCGTTTACTCATTATCTCACTTCATTTAGACCAACTACTTGGTAGATAATTCTTGCGCTTCATCCGCCGCAGTTCGCGCGTCAGCCAGACGGTCCCCTGTCCCCCCGTGGCGCACCATCAGGATCTCCGCCAGGATGCTCACGGCAATCTCTTCCGGTGATTCGGCGTTGAGCTCCAGGCCGACCGGCGAATGAAAGCGCTCCAGATCCTGCGGCGTCATGCCGTCTTCCAACAGCAGCTTCTGCGTCTCCTGCCAGCGGCGCCGGCTGCCAATCACGCCGATGTAGGGCGCATCCGTTCCCGCCAGTTGGGGCAAGATTTCGCGATCCAAGAGCACATTGCGCGTCAGCACTGTGACGAACGTATTGGCGTGCACACGTACGGCCGACAACAGATCAGAGACGCTTCCGGGAAGATAGCTATCCGCCTCAGGAATGTGATCGGCGGAAGCCAATTCTTCGCGGTCATCATTGACCAGCACGCGGTAGCCGAGCCAATGGCCCAACGCGGCGACTGCTTTGCCGACATGACCGCAGCCTATGACGAGCAGCGTGGCCGGCGGCGCATAGGGCTCGAGATAAACCTCCACTTCTCCACCGCATACACCAGGGTCGCCGCGCTGCGGATCGACCAGCGAGTAGGGAACGACGCGCGTCTGCCCATCAGCCAGGCACGCCTGCGCCTCACTGATGATACGCGCTTCCATCTCCCCACCGCCTATCGTGCCGCTGATACGGCCGTCGTCAAAAACCAACATCTTGGCGCCGCTGCGGCGGGGGACAGAGCCGCGGGCCTTGATTATTGTGGCCAACACAACGGGCACGCCCATCTCCTGAGCGGCCATTAGTTCGGCAAGAACTTGTTGATTGTGATCATTACTCATGGTCTTTCGATGCACCATTCAGCTACCCAACCCGTTTCCGCGATATCGCCAATGGGGTTGACAAATTGGACACGCGAGAAGGAGTGCTCAAACTCGCGACCGTCTTCCGCCTTTAGCATCACCTCCATGCTCTGCTTAATCTCCACAGAAGAATTGGCGAGAAAAAAGACGTCGTGCTGCTGGGGTTCGACAACCGGGCCATCCTTTCCACCGAGAACAACCGGCAGTTCGGGCTCGCCCATAGACGTGCCGCACTGGCCACGCCCCGCGCATTCTGTGCTGCAAACCAGGACAACCTGTTCACCGACCGGCGGTTCAGAACCTCCGGACAGGTACTGCCAGGCAAAATAGCCCACGCCAATAACTGCCAGGATGAGGAGGAGCCAGAGCGCCCAGGTCAGGATTTTACGCATGTGTATGCGCAGTGAAAGCGGCAGTCAACGGAGGCGCGTCCTCTTACTCCGTCCCAGGCTGCTCCACTACGCCATATACCCTTCGCTAAAAATGTCGATCATCATCTTCGCGTCACCCAGGGGATAAAGAATGGGGCAAGTCGCGCCATTATCCACATACTCGCGCACCTTGGCGCGCACCTCTTCCGGCGATCCGCTGGCCGTGCACATTTGCACCACATCATCGGGCACGAGGTGCATCGCGTTCTCAATCTGTTCTTCGGTGGCGGGCCAGGTCAATACCTGATGAATCTCGTCAAGCAGCTCCTGGCTGACGCCGCTGGCTTTCATCAGATGTGGCTGCTGTCCCAAGTACTGGGTAATCATCTTGCGCGCCGCGTTCAGCGCTTTCCCGCGGTCATCGCCCACGGAACAGATCATCAACTGCGGGCGATCGATGTCATCAATGGAACGCCCCGCCTTTTTCGCCCCACGCTCCAAAGCGTCCATGGCACGCAAATTGTATTCCGGGTGCACCAGATAATTCAGGCAGGCGCCGTCCGCAATCTCGCCGGTCATTTCCATCATCTTCATACCGGTCGCGCCAATGTAAATGGGCACATTGCGCGGCTGCGTATTGCCGTGAACGACGTCCAACTGAATGCCGTCAACATAATGGAACTCGCCATGAAAAGTGACATTTTCCATGTTCAACAGGCGGCGCAGCACTTCTACCGTCTCACGCATCGCCGTCAAAGGCTTGCGGCGGTTAATGCCCACTTTGCTGGCCAGGGGATCCCACCAGGCACCAATCCCACAGATGACGCGATCCGGCGCGAGGTCATCAAGGGTCAGGAACGTCGCCGCCAGGAGACCGATATTGCGTGTCCAATTATTGGTGACGCCGCTGGCGACCTTAATCTTATCCGTTGTGGCCGCAAATGCGGCCATCGGCACAATGGCATCGCGAACGAGACGGCTCTCGGCCTGCCAGACAGCTTCAAAACCTTTCGATTCAGCGTACTGGACGAGGTCAATGCCTTCCTGTAAAGAATGGGCGTCTTGTAGATAGAGGGCTACGCGGTCTGGGGACATGGGAATCTCCTTGCTTATGCTCACTTGATTGATGGATGAATAGTTGATTTTCTTATACGCTTGTGGCGATCGTTCTCCTCTAACGAGTACCAGTCTTCTTGTGTATCAAGGTCAAATAAGAGGCCCGGCGACGTTACCAAACGGACTGCAAAATCGCGCTCCAGAGCCTCTTGAATATGCTTTCTCAAACTACTTGGCCCATAGTGAAAACAGAAACACACCGGCGGCTGCAGGAGCAGGGCATTGGTTCCGTCGCCGCGTCTGTCTGGGCAGATGGTCATGAGCGGCTGCGCCGGCTCCCCTGATAGTGGGCTGCCGGCACCAAATCTGCGCATCGTATGGTACGCCGATCCATTCTCTCTGTTTTCGCCGAGTCCGGCATCTAATATCTGTTCAATATCGGCCGTTGTTACGAGCGGCAGATCGGCTGGCAGCACCAGCACCGCGTCCGCGCCCTCCTTGCGAGCCAGATCATAGGCATAGGTCACCGCCCTGTTCAAGCCAAGCGGCGCCCGCTCCGGCAGCGCAAGCGCACCATTGGCCTCGGCAATATCCCAAACGGCCGGATCGCTGCTGACGACGAGCGAGTGCGTTATTTCGGGGACCGCGCTCACTACTTTGAGGACATGATTCAGCAGGTCGCCCACCAGTGCGGCGCGACTTTCCGGCGGCAGCAAGTGCGCCAACCTTCCTTTGCCTTCCAGCAAAGACTTAACCGGAATTGTGGCCCAAACATCCATGATCGTCGCCTACGGCGTATCCATCTCCAGTCCAGCCAACTCATAGGCGAAGTCCAACACCTCTTGCGCCAGACGCCGGCGATCCTCCGCCTCCGCCATAATCGTGTTCGTGACCAGCGCCGCTTGCGCCAAATTCGCGGCCTGAATTCCGTCCTCATTGTCGAGCACAAAACCATCGATCAGATCGCCATAGTAAGCGGCCACGGCCGTCGCCGAGACCGGCATCGCCATCTCCGCCATCATTTTCGCCGCCGGGCCCTTGATTGCTCGGTGGCCGACAATGGGCGTAACAGCCACCACCGCGCGTGGTAGATCCATGATCATTTCACGAACAGGATAGACATTAAGAATGGGATCGACGCTGACGAACGGGTTTGAGGGAGCGATCAGGATCAGGTCCGCCACTTCCAATGCCCTCGTCACCTGCGGGGAGGCGATCACATTGTCGGGCAGCTGCACGCTGCGCGCCACCGGCTGCCAGCGCTCGCGAACGAACCATTCTTGAAAGGGCAGAACCCCCTGATCTGTCTCGATATACGTGGGTGCAGGCTGATTGCTCATGGGCAAGACCGGCGGCAGGACCCCAAGTCGGGCGCATAAATGGCCCGTCGCTTCCGTCAGGTTGGCGCCTTCACTAAGCAAGTGCGAACGCACCAGATGTGTGCCCAGATCGAGGTCGCCCAGACGAAACCAGGAAGGACCACCCAGGCGTGCCACTTCCTCAATCGTGATCCACGATTCCCCCTTGCGTCCCCAACCGGTTTGCCGGTTGGCAGCATCACCCAACGTATACATGACCGTATCCAGATCCGGGCAGATGGTGAGGCCCAAATGTTGGAAATCATCCCCTGTGTTGACAACAATCGTTAACTGCTCCGCCGGCAAGATCTGCGCCAACCCGTCAGCGAGTTTCGCGCCGCCCACGCCGCCTGCCAGGCAGACAATTCTTGGATCGAAAGATAGTTCGTTGTGGTTCTGATCAGCCATTAGCTCTGAAAGAGGTGAGTTGAAGCCCAATTATACCAAAAGTAGCGCAACTTGCGCGCACTGGAAGAAGCCAGCATCTGCGAAAAATAGAACGGACCACCGTCTTCACAGACAGCGGTCCAGCCATGAGCCCGGCAGTCCCCGATTTGCAGCGCCGGCGGATCAGACTGTCTGGCCCGCGGGCTGAACAGCGACCGCTTAATAGATGGGCAAGCTCTGGTCGACGACCCGAGCCCACTCATTAATACCCCCATCCAGATTTAACAAGCGCTGAAAACCATGTTCTTGCAGCTGGCGAATCACGCTGGCGCTGCGCTGCCCAGAGCGACACATGACGACAATATCGCCGGCCATATTCAGCTCACCCATATGATCGAGGATCGTGTTTTGAGGCACCAGGAAAGCGCCCAACGCTTCTAGATTGGATATTTGCCACTCATGCGCTTCGCGAACATCAACAATTTGCAGCGCTTCACCAGCATCAAGACGCCGCTTCAGTTCCTGCGGCGCGATTTGGGGCACATCCATCCCCTGTTCATCCGCGCCCACATAGAGACTGCGATCATGCGCCGGCATGCCGCAGAATTGCTCGTAATCGATCAGCTCCGTTATCGTGGGCTGCGGACCGCAAACGGGACAGCTCGGATTCTTGCGCAAACGCACTTCGTCAAAGGTCATATCCAGGGCATCATAGAGCAGCAAACGGCCGATGAGAGAGGTGCCGCGGCCAATTATCAGTTTGATCGCCTCCGTTGCCTGAATCGCCCCGATCGTTCCCGGAAGGACACCGAGAACGCCCCCTTCCGCGCAGCTGGGCACAAGGCCCGGCGGCGGCGGCTCCGGAAAGAGGCAGCGATAACAGGGGCCTTCTTCCGCGTAGAAAACGGAGGCCTGTCCCTCAAAACGGAAAATGCTGCCATAGACGTTGGGCTTGCCGAGGAGGACGCAGGCGTCGTTGGTCAGGTAGCGCGTGGGGAAATTGTCCGTGCCATCAATGACGATGTCATAAGGCGCCAGGATCTGCAGCGCATTGGCGGAAGTCAGCGGCTGCTCGTAACCATCTACGCGAACATGGGGATTGATATCCAGGATACGCTCTCTGGCGCTTTCTAACTTGGGACGGCCGACATCGCTGGTTCCGTGGATGATCTGCCGCTGCAAATTTGTGTAGTCGACGATGTCATAGTCGACGAGCCCGATGCGGCCAACGCCCGCGGCAGCCAGATACATGGCCAGCGGCGAACCCAAGCCGCCCGCGCCGATTAGCAGCACGCTGGCCGCCTTCAGCTTCTTCTGTCCGGCCATGCCAACTTCGGGCATGATCAGGTGGCGGCTGTACCGTTGGACCTCTTCGTGAGAGAGCGCGACGGCTGCCGGGTCAATTCGTTGTTGTTTACTCATAAGGGCACACCTGCCAATCCTGCCGGCCGCCGGCTATGGAGGGAATGATCATCAATGTATCATCCTCAGAGACGGCCGTCTCGTCACCATGCAGATGACGGACGTCTTCTTTGTTCAAGTAAATGTTCACAAAACTGCGCAGTTTCTCGCCATCGTAAAGATGATCGCGCAGATCAGGATGCTGCCGGGTCAGATCGGACAATACAGCGGCAACCGTATCGCCGGATACAGCAACATTGCTCTGCCCGCCGGTATAGGGGCGCAGTGGTGTCGGAATACGAATCTTAGTCATCTTTTTTCCTTAAGCAAAAACGGGAGGCAGTCACACTCTCCCTTTATCCTTCGTTTTCTACTGGGCGGATCGGCTCTTCGATGAAACCAGAACGGTCGGCAAGGAGCTGCCAGGAACGGCTGTGATCGGGATGGCCGCCAGCAATCTTCGTGATCAGGTAGGAGTAACCGGGCCACGCAGCCCAGGCGAGATCACGCGGCGAAGCGATTGGCGCGTGATCGGGATGGCTGTGGAAGATGCCGATAACGTCCAACTCTTCCATCACGGCCTCCAGCTCGACGTCTCGCCATGCATCCTCGGCAATACGGAACCGCTCGCGTCTCTCTTCTTCGATGGGCCACACGTTAGGCAGTGCGCGCACGGCCGTCACGCGGTTGATGCCCTGTTCGCTCCGGCCAAGCAGCAGCCCACACCCCTCATAGGGGTAGGCGCGAGCCCCAATCTCTTCTATCTGCTCATGTAAATCGCGAGGTAGCTGCAGCATATCAAATCGACCGCTGGTTAGGACGACACGCTATTCGCCCGCCGACCAAAAGGGATCGCTCATGTACTTCGCACCGCTGTCAGGCAGGACGGTCACGAAAAGAGCTTCGTTCATGCTGCGCGCCAGCTGCACGGCCACAGACACGGCGGCCGCGGCGGAGACGCCCACGAACAATCCTTCTTTTCGCGCCAAGTAGCGGGCCATGGCATACGCTTCCTCAGTCTCCGCTGTCAGCTCTCCATCGGCCAGGGACGCATCAAAGATGGCCGGCTTGATCGACGTGGGCATGTGTTTCCAGCCTTCGATGCCGTTCAGAGGGCTGAAAGGTTGGGCTGAATAGCTGAGTATGCGCGGGTCGAGCTCCTTCAAGCGCCGCGTCGTTCCGGTGAAAGTGCCGCCTGTGCCTACGCCGGCAACGAAGTGTGTAATCTGTCCCTCCGTTTGCCGCCAGATTTCATTGGCCGTAGTCAGATAGTGGGCCTGCCAGTTGGCGTCATTGTCATATTGGTTGGTGTAAAAGAGGGAACTATCTTCGGCGGCCATACGGCGTACTTCCAGCATAGCGCCATCAACACCCTCTACCGGGTCGGTCAAGATCAACTGCGCGCCATAGGCGCGCAGGATCTGCTTGCGTTCCGGTGAAATACTATCCGGGGCAACCAGTTTGACGGCGTAACCGCGTGCCGCGCCGAGCATGGCCAGGGCGATACCCGTGTTGCCGGATGTGGAATCGAGGATGGTCATCCCCGGGCGCAGAAGGCCCGCTTCCTCCGCCGTGCGGATGATGTTCAACGCGGCCCGATCTTTTACCGATCCGCCAGGATTAAACCATTCCGCCTTGGCAAAAAGAGAGACGCCGGGCGCCAGCCCATGATCTCTGGCCGTGCGCTCCAAGCGCAGCAGCGGCGTATTTCCGATTTGTTCTTCTAGTTTGTATGGTTCAAAGCCAAAATAAGTTTGGCTCGGTTTTTCAACGGTTAGTAACATGATGGCACAGTTAACTCCTGAAATGAAAGGAACGCATGTCCCAAGACAGCAAAAAACGGTCGCAGCACCGCTTTACTAGGCGTGCGCGAGCAATCTTTCGTTGCTTCGCGAGGGTTGCTGCCACCGTTTTGGTCTCGCCGGACTCCGTGCGCCCGGTCGTTCCTTTTCTTCAGGTCAAGCCAAGGTGGTCAGTTCCCCCCGCTTCATACACCTGCAACATAGCCGTTGGTTCATGATCTCGATTCCAGATTATGCGTCTTCAATGTCGGATAAATATGACAATTTGACGGTATGGAAAATATTGTAGCAAAGCAGATGATGATGTCAAGGTTGCTTCATGATCCTGTGATGCTTCGTGAGTGAAAACTCTTACCGAATCCTGTCCCCGTCTCGCAGGTGGAACAAAAAACTCCCGGCCGTTTCCTCAGAAACGGCCGGGAGCTCTGGTCTAGATCATTCTCTTGCCCGCGGCCTCAACCAAGGCAGAGCAAAGAGAGTGACGCGCTTACCCAGATGGTTTGTTGCTCAGCGGCGGTTGGCTTCCACCAGCGCCAGGTTTGTTACTCAAGGACTCCTGGTAGCCGGAGATCAGGGCGACGCCTGTGCTCACGGATGCCCCTTCCAAGTTCTCGAAGTATTCAACCCGGATTTGCACGGGACCGCCAGGATGATAGTAATCGGCCGCTTTCGTTGTCGGCGCCTGCACACCCCAGTTGTCGATAAGCAGATGATTGTTCATATAAACGCGCGAGCCGTCGTCACTTGTCACCCAAATGCGATACTGGCCGGGATTGGCCGTCATCGTTCGTGTCCAACGGACAGAGAAATAGTCAACATTGACAACGCCAGGCGCGGGCGAGCCAAAACCCCAGTTAAACTGCAGGTAGCGATCATCACGCACCATCACGGGGGCACCACTTAAGGAGGTATTGTTGTAGTACTCACCTTTCCAGTTGGGGTAGTAAGCGCCGCCACCGGAACCGCCGGACCCGCCAACTTGCTGCCAGTTAAACCTGGCGATGGCCACTCCGCCGGCCTCATAATAATCTACACGGATGCTGTGATCTCCCTGCGTCATGTAGAGATCGCGCGACATTGTGTGTTCCTGGCTGTCAGTCCAGGAATCGATGACCAGATTGCCATCGATCCAGATGCGCATCGCATCATCCATCGTGGCGTTGAAACGATAAGTGCCTTCATTGAAGTAGACATTACGCGTCCAGCGTGCGGAAAAATCATCGCTGGAGACGGGGCCCGCCGGAGAACCATGCCCCCAATCAAAATCGATAGTTTTGTCGTAACGGACATACACCGGCTGCCCGGCAAGGTCCTTATTGTTCCAGAATTCGGCAAGCCATGCGTCGTCCGCCGCAGCGGCGGATCCACCCAGCACGGCCAGAAGGGTCAGCGCCATCATCAGCACCAGGAAAACGGTGACGACTAGAGACTTGGACTTATTCATATTGCTCTCCTTTGCTTATGCTTATTTTGTTGGGACGCATGCCCTCGTGCGCGTCATGATTCCGCCGCGCCTATCTGCTTCAGCCCTTGACATGCCCCAATACGGCGCAGATGAGCCGCTCCCACGTCAATTAGGTCTCATAGTAATCGTTTTGGAAGCTGTGTCAAGAAAACATAGAAGCTGCAAAGCAATCAAGTTGCGGTCTCGCCGGGCCGTCATTGAGCGGAGGAAACGCTCCCCAACCCCGGCAAGCTACGGGGAAGTCAAGGAAACAACATTGGCGATGCCAATAGAATACACGATCAGCATCTGTCCCGGCCCATAAGTCAACCAAATAATGTCATGAACAAGAGGCAGGTGAAGGTCATTGAACCACTCTCCACCAAGGATCATATCGCTGAGGAGAAAGAGGGCCGCACCGAGGACGAGCGGCCAGAAAAGAGGCTCTTGTAGGGCCAGGCCGAAGGCGGCGCCGGCGGTCGTTGACAGCAGCAGCCCATAGGGCAGCACCAGCCACCTCAGGCGCGAAACGGACGTCCCGCGAAAAACGACAAGATACCAGCCGCTGACGGCAATCATCCACCAGAACAGCAGCGCACCGAGAACAGGACCGCGACTTGTCAAATCCAGTGCTGCCCCAAGCCCCAAGATAGCCACGATGTAGCAGAGGTGCCCCAGCGCAAAGCTGGCGATGCCCCCTATCTTCCCGCCCGATCGGACCAATATGCCGGCAAGGAAACAGTCGCCTAGAAAGCCGAACGTCATGCCCAGGGCGATGAGCAGCCCGTAGCGGGGCACCATCCCGCCGCCGGTGAAAAAATACCAGCTCCACGCGGCAAGAACGAGTACGGCCGAGGAAGCCAGCCTTGTCCACTTGGGCATGCGACGCTCTTTTTCGGCGGAGGATCCTATAAGGAAACCACCAAAAAGAAGAACCGCCCAAAGAATGAGCAGAAGAAGAAGCCAGAGGCGCTGTAGTTGGTCAAGAAAGGCAAACATAGGATCCTGAACGCATTGATCGGTCGTGTCTCCAATTATGCGCCAACCTTTGATGACGGGCATACGCAATCTACGTTAGAATAGGGTCATGAATGATAGCGTGGAGATCAGCGGCTCCGTGGAGCGGGTCACCTATTACAATGAGGAGAATGGTTATTCAGTCATTCGTCTCAAGCCCGACTCGCGGGGCATGCTGCCCTTCAAGTACGCTGGTGGCAGCGAGGCGCTGATCACGGTCGTCGGCAATCTGCCGGAGATGAACCCCGGCGAATGGTTGAAGTTGACCGGCCAGTGGGCGACGCATGCGCGCCACGGCCGTCAATTCCAGGTGGAGATTTGCGAAAAAACGCTGCCGGCAACCACGGACGGCATCCGCCGTTACCTCGGTTCCGGCATGATTCGCGGCATCGGCCCCAAAATGGCCGAGCGCATCGTCAACCAGTTCGGCGCCGACACATTGGACGTGATCGATTACCAGCCCGAGCGGCTGCGCGAAGTCGTGGGGATTGGTCAAAAACGCGTTTTGAGCATCGTCAAGTCCTGGGCTGAACAGCGGGCGATCAAGGACGTCATGCTCTTCTTGCAGTCGCACGGCGTGTCCACCAATCTAGCGGTGAAAATCTACAAAACCTACGGAGATGAATCGCTGCAGGTTGTGCAGCAGACGCCCTACCGCCTGGTAAAAGATGTCTACGGCATCGGCTTTAAGACGGCCGACAAGATCGCCCAGGCGCTCGGTCTGGCGCACGATGATCCCGGCCGCATCGAAGCAGGCATCGCCTATACGCTCAATCGCATGGCCGAAGAAGGGCATGTTTATGTCCCGCAGGAGGCGCTGGAACCGGAAGCAGCCGAGATCTTGAAGGTACCGCCGGAAACGGTAATGCAGGTCATTGATCAGCTGGAGACGAGCGACTTCGTCAAGCGGGAAACGCTGGTTTACGAGACCGCAAATGCCGATACGCCAGGGACGGGACCTTCAGCCCAACCCGGCAGCCTGGTTCGTGAGGAGAGGGCCGTCTACCTGACACCATTCTATTATTCTGAAATCGGCGTAACGAACCGTGTGCGCCAGCTCGTCGACTCGCCCGGAAGCCGCCTGCGCTCCCTGCGCCGGATCAGCAATCAAGAGGTGGTTCGCGGCAGCGCCCCGCAGCAGGCAGGGCAGGTGCGCCTCAACGAGCAGCAGATGATGGCCATACGCACGGCCGTCACCAACAAAGTGACCATCTTAACCGGCGGTCCAGGCACGGGAAAAACGACGACCCTGCGGGCGCTGCTCGATCTACTGGATTATCACCGGCATTCCTATGTCCTGGCTTCGCCGACCGGACGCGCCGCCAAACGATTAACAGAAACGACGGACCGCGAAGCAAAGACCATCCATCGCCTTCTGGAATTCAAACCGGGCGAAGGGTTCGGCCGTAACGAACAGACACCCCTGGACGCGGACATCGTCATTATCGACGAGGCATCCATGCTTGATCTCAGCCTGGCCAATAGTCTATTTAAGGCGATCCCGCACGACACGCATCTGCTGTTGGTTGGGGACGTCGACCAGCTTCCGTCGGTCGGCGCCGGTGACATATTGCGCGACCTGATCGCTTCCGGTGTGACCGCCATGGTGCGCCTGGACGTGATCTTCCGTCAGGCCGCGGGATCTTTGATCATCAGCAACGCGCATCGCATCAATAAAGGGCAAATGCCGGAAACGCCCAAAGAAGCCGAGGATTTCTTCCTCTTCGTAAAAGAAGAACCACAGGAGGCGGCGGCCCTATTGATTGACGTCGTCGCCCGGCGTATTCCGCACAAATTCGGGCTTGATCCCCTCGATGAGGTCCAGGTCTTGGCGCCAATGTACAACGGCAGCCTGGGCGTCAACCAGCTGAACCTGACGCTGCAATCCAAGCTGAATCCGGCAGGCATACGGAGCGAACGCCAGATCGGGGGGCGCGTCTTCCGGATCGGCGACAAGGTGATGCAGACGGTGAATAACTACGATAAGAATGTCTACAACGGGGATATCGGGCGGCTCACAGCGCTGGATCCGGTGCAGCAAACGCTGACGGTCAATATTGATGGCGCGCCCGTCGTCTATGATTTCCTGGAAACGGATGAACTCATTCATGCCTATGCGATCAGCGTGCATAAGAGCCAGGGGGCGGAGTATCCCTGCATCGTTATGCCGCTGGCTACACAGCATTACCTGATGCTGCAGCGCAATCTGCTCTACACGGCCGTGACTCGGGCCAAGAAGCTGGTGATTCTCGTCGGCACGCGCAAAGCGCTGGCTATCGCTGTCAAGAACAACAAGGTCGCCGAACGGTATACAGCCCTTGACTATCGGCTGCAGAAGCGTTAGCCGGCAGGTCCGCTTCAGGGCGCCTTGAAGCAGCCGCCGGCCCGTTGTTTGGTTGTGTATGTCAAATAGTTATGGTAAGATAATCCGCGACAGAGGGGATGTCACTGAATACCGTTTGTATTCTATTCATAAGGTAGGTGGCAGATGAACGTAGTACGCAAATATCCCGCCTGGTCTATGTTGGCAGCGTTTGTGGTGGGCCTGGTTATTGGCCTGGTTGTTTTAGGCTGGTGGCTGTTCCCAGTTGAATGGACGAACGCCACGCCGGGACAGTTGGCACCCCAATATCAACAGGCCTATGTAAAGACCGTCTCGGACCTGTACGCCTTCACCGGCAATGCAGAGATGGTTCAGCAAGCGCTGGGCGGATGGGCCGGCGACGTCAGCGGGGATCAGGCAGCCTGTACGCTGGCGGCGAGCACGAGCGATCCATCGGAAATAGCCCGTCTTGAAGCTGTGGCCGCCGTTGTCAACGGCACAGGCTGCGGTGGTGTGGCCACGGTGCCACCTATCGACGGCAGCGAAGTTGGCGGCGAAGCTGGTGCTCCGGCGGTCGCTGAAGAAGAGGGTGTAGGACTGCCCAGCTGGCTCCTGCCGGCTCTCCTTCTGCTGCTCCTGCTTGGCCTGGTCGTCGGCGCCATATTCTGGGTGCTGAGCCGGCGCAATCAGAGTCAGGAAGCATCCGTTTCTGTCGAGCCGGCCTATGACGAGGATATCGCGCGCACAGCCCCTGCCCCGGCAGCGATCGCTTCCGTACAGAACGACGCGGACGTGATGACGATACCCATCGCTCGTTTCCACACGACGTACACCTACGGCAATGACGCCTATGATGATTCGTTCAGCATAGAAAACGCGAACAGCGAGTTCTTAGGGGAGTGCGGTGTAGGCATCGCCGAGACAATTGGCGGTGATGTCCCCAAGAAAGTAACCGCCTTAGAAATCTGGTTGTTCGACAAGAAAGATATTCGTACCATTACCAAGGTCCTCATGAGCGATCACGCCTTCTTTGACGAGGCGCTAAAAGCCAAACTGGCCCCGAAAGGGGAGCCCGTTCTGGCCCGCGAAGGGGAAACAATCGTCTTGGAAACGGCCTCCTTGATCATCAATGCCGAAATAACAGAAATGCAGTATGGCAGCGATAATTCTCAGCCGCCGCAGAGTTATTTCGACCGCATTACGGTGGCCCTCTCCGCGTGGGCAAAAGAGGAAGGCGGCTCGATTCCCGCCTCCCCCGGAGATGTCAACGAAATGATGGATTTTTAAGCGCGCAAACTGATTTTCTTATGCAAAAGCCCCGGCGAACTTGCCGGGGCTTTTTTTGTCCTGCTGCCCAAGTCACATCTGGGCCATTGCGCGTCTCAGGCGCGGGCGTAGGGATCAAAGAGTTTATTCCATTCGTCGGCGGCGTAGCGGTCCGTCATCCCCGCCAGATAATCAGCGATGACGCGATGCAGCGGCACATCCTGCTGGCGCTGCTGGACAGCGGGCGGAAGCATCTCCGGTTCATCAAGATACTCATTGAACAGATCGGCCAGGATTCGTTCAGCCTTTTGCTGCATGCGCACCAGGCGATAATGGCGATACATGTTCTGGTAGAGATAGCGCTTCAATTCCTTAATCTCAGCGCCAAATTCCGCAGAATAGCCGACCACATTGGCGGAATGAAGCTGTACTTTCTGCGGCGAATCCAGATCATGCAACTCAAGGGCCCGATCGGTGGTGATGAGGACATCTTCAACAGAACGGCCGATAAGTTCACGGATTATCTCGTGGCGCATCATGGCCGTAAATGGTTCATCCCCATTCCAGCCGGCCAACACGCAGAGGTCGTTCCAAATAGAGAGTTCTCGCAGATCATAGGGGGACAAGATGCCACCCCTGAGACCATCATCAAGGTCATGGGCATTGTAGGCGATCTCGTCAGCCAGATTCGCTATTTGCGCCTCCAAAGAGGCCCGCTTCTGCGGCTCATACCCATCCGTCTCGCTCTGGTCATAATCCGTCTCGTGCTTGATCATGCCCTCGCGCGTTTCATACGAGAGATTCAGACCCGGGAAATCTGGATAGCGCTCTTCAAGCTCTGTAACCACGCGGTAGCTCTGTGTATTGTGGTTGAAGCCGCCGTAACCGCGCATCAATTGATTGAGGATATGTTCGCCCGCGTGGCCGAAGGGAGCATGTCCCAGATCATGCGCGAGGCATATCGCTTCTGAGAGCAAGACATTGGCGCCCAATCCTCTAGCCAGCGCGCGTCCCAGCTGCGCGACCTCTAGAGTATGCGTCAAACGCGTGCGGTAATGATCCCCTTCGTAATTGACAAAGACCTGTGTCTTATATTCCAAACGGCGAAAGGCGGTCGTATGGATGATTCTGTCGCGATCACGTTCAAAAGCTGTGCGCGTCCTTGATTCCGGTTCAGGATAGACCCGACCGCGCGACTGCGCACTCTGCAGCGCGTAGGGCGCCAAAATCAGCTGCTCTTGTTCTTCTTTCTTTGGGCGATAAATCAACATGTCAATCTCCGGCTCCGCAAATTGACCAATCCATATGGGCTCAGCGCGCGGGAAAGCACCTTCCATTGCGCTTGAGTATCCTAGATAATGGTAGGCTGCCGGCCTGCGGAACTCGAGATCAGCTGCTACTTGCCATAATCCTATGGCAAGTGTAACATAATCAGTAGAATATTCGCACCTTGAACTCACTTATCTATTAACGAGCAGCACTATGTTTGCGCGCACTGACAGCAAGGTCATCATCTTAATAGGGCTCATGTTCGTCATCCTGGTTCTCGGCGGCACGCTGGGCTACTTCTACTTGCAGGGTAGGCCGGAATATCCTGAGGGGACCTTTGTCAGCGATGTAAACAACACAAAAGTACTGGTGCGCTCCAATCCCAAGATGGCGGTGCAGATCATCAGCACGCCCCCTGAGCAGCAGGTGATTACCGACGCGGGGCAGCAAGAAACGGCCGGTCAAGGCGGCGCCCAGAGTGAACCAACACCCGTAGAGGTACCAACGCTTGCTCCTCCGCCCACGCCTGTGGAAGTCCCAACCCTGCCGGCAACAGCGACTCCGAAAATCTGCATCCGCTTCGAGTCCTACGCCGTGCAGCCCGGGGACACACTCTATTCGATCAGCAACAAATACAACACTACAATTGCCCTGATGGCACGCTTCGGCATTGACGCCACAGATATCGTGCCTGGAGAGACGATCAATCTGCCGGTCGCCAACGAAGCATGCTGTCCCGGCAACGAGGCATACGTGATCCGCGAGGGAGACACACTCTCCTCAATCGCCGTCAAGTGCCAGACGACCGTAGATTACCTCAAACAGATCAACGGTTTTGGAGACGTCTTCCGGCTTGATGAGACAAATGTGATCTGCATCCCCCCGCAGCCACAGGGATAGAATACCTTTCATTCGGCGCATACGGGAGCAAATCGTCGTGTCCACACAAGCGGAAAGCCTATAAGCGGCCAGACCTAGACTGAGGAGGGTTCATTTGCAGTATCTATTTATCGCTGTAGGCGGGGCGTCCGGCGCCATTCTCCGCTATCTTGTTTCCGGGTGGGCTTACGCCCTGCTGGGCACCGGATTTCCCTGGGGCACGCTGCTGGTGAATCTTATCGGATCATTTGTGATTGGATTCCTGTGGCAGATGTTTTCCACGGCCGCCATCTCACCAAATATGCGGCACCTAATCTTCACCGGCGGGCTGGGCGCCTTCACGACGTTCTCCACATTTGCCCTGGAAAGCATCAATCTATTCCGCGAGGGGGATATCAAATTGGGGCTGGCCAATATCCTTATCAGCGACTTCCTAGGCCTGGCCCTTGTCGTGGTGGGCATCATTGCCGGGCGGCTGGTGGGTTCGCTGCTCCGGTATTGAAAACCGTCCCTCATCGCCAGCAATGACCTGCGGTCAGTGACAGAGTCTTTTTGAGCGTAGGCGCCAACCAGAACCCTCGACTTCTGCAAAATCCTGATTGGCGGCCGATCTTTATGGGGCAAGGAGAAATGTGATGAATCTACCGGAAGACGGCGTGCTGCTGCGCATCTTTATTGGTGAGTCAGATCGCTACGGCCGAAAGCCGCTGCATGAGGCAATCGTCAATAAGGCGAAGGAACTGGACCTGGCCGGGGCGACTGTCACCCGCGGTATCATGGGCTTTGGCGCAGCCAGCCGCGTGCACACGGCCAGCCTGCTGCGCATGTCTGAAGATTTGCCGCTGATTGTCGAAATCGTTGACAGCGAACCCTACATCCAACGCCTGCTCCCCTTTCTTGATCAGGTAATCGAGGATGGCATGGTGACCCTGGAAAAGGTGCGCATTTTGCATTACCATGCACGGCGTGAAAATCGGTGACACCACCTGAAATCGGGCGTATAATTTAGGATGGTGCAGCTGCCGCCGAGCGCCCCATTTGACAGCCGGCGGCAAGCAAACTTAGTAACCAGGTCGACCCTGCTGCTGCGCGTCGACAAGAACCAAGGCCTACAAAGATCTTTCTTGCGAAACCACCCAATTTCTGGCGCGGTGAGGGCAGTGGAAGATCCGTGATTCTACTTAGAGGAGCAAATAATGAACAAGAAAGACATTACCAACATCGATCCCAACGGGAAGAAAGTGTTTGTGCGCGTTGATTTTAACGTGCCTTTGAGCAGCAAGGATCCCAACGACGACATCACCGTCACCGACGACACGCGCATTCGCGCGGCGCTGCCAACCTTAACCTACTTACTCGATCATGGGGCGGCATTAATCCTCGCCTCGCATCTCGGCCGTCCCTCTTCCGCGGAAGACAGGCAGTTTGCCATGGATCCGGTCGCCGTCCGCTTGAGCGAGTTGTTGGAAAGACCGGTGATCAAGGTTGATGAAGTCGTCGGCGACGAAGCGGCCGCGGCCGCGGCCGCCCTACAGCCGGGCGAGGTCCTGCTGTTGGAAAACACGCGCTTCGAGGCAGGCGAAAAGAAGAACGATCCCGAATTGGCGGCGCTGATGGCGGCCTTGGCTGATATCTACGTCGATGATGCGTTTGGCAGCGCCCATCGCGCCCACGCCAGCACAGAAGGGGCGGCGCAGGCGATGCGCGCCAAAGGGGGCGAAGCGGTTGCCGGCTTCTTGATGGGCAAAGAGCTGGAAGCGCTGGGCACGGCCGTTTCCAACCCGCCCCACCCCTACGTGGCCATCATGGGCGGCGCCAAAATCTCAGACAAGATCAAATTAATCGACAACCTGCTGCAAAAAGCGGACAAAATCCTCATCGGCGGCGGCATGGCCAACACCTTCCTCGCCGCTCAGGGAATCAATATGGGCAAATCCCTGGTGGAAGCGGAAGCGCTGCCGGAAGCGAAGCGCTTGCTCGAAGCAGCGCCCGATCAGCTCATTCTGCCCGTGGATGCCGGCGTCGCTGATACATTTTCCGCCGACGCGGCGCGAACAGACAAGGATATCGACGATATCGGCAGTGAAGAAATGTCTCTCGATATCGGCCCGCAGACATTGGCCCTTTTTACGGATGAACTGCAGGGAGCAAAACTAGTGGTCTGGAACGGCCCGATGGGTGTCTTTGAGTTCGATGCATTTGCCACGGGAACAAATTCGCTCGCCTATGCCCTGGCCGACCTGGTGGAGCAAGGGGCGCAGGTCGTCATCGGTGGTGGTGATTCAGCGGCGGCGGTGCAGAAGGCAGATCTGAGCGACAAGATGACACATGTCAGCACCGGCGGCGGCGCCAGTCTGGAACTGTTGGAGGGCAAAGAGCTCCCCGGCATCGCGGCCCTGGATGAGAAGTAGATCGCGGTCCGCAGCAACTTGAGAACAAAAAAAGACGCGCTCTCGGGCGCGTCTTTGCTGTTCTACTTTTCCGTCTGGTCGGAGTCAGCCTGGTCGAGATCGGCCGGACTTTTTTCTTGACCTTCTGCGGCGGCAAAGCGTTCGGAAAGCTCGTTGAGCCGGCCGCTTACCCACCGCAGACCGGAAGCGAGGCCGACTTTCGCCTCTTTTTCCCAGTCCGTCTCCTTAAGCCGCTGCTGCACCGCTTCAACCGTCTGCTTGGCCTGATCTTCGGCCGTGTCGGCAAGGCGTGTACCCACGTAGCGCACGCCGCGATCGGAGACTTCCTGCGCTTTGGCTGCCGCCTTGCGGCCCGCCTCACTCTGCGAGGCGCGCTGCGCGGCATCCTTAGCCAGCCCCGCAATCTTGCGCGACGCATCAGAAGCGGCCGTCTTCGCTCCGGCAGCGGGTTCTTCCACCTTCAACGGCGGATCCTCCTCAACGGGGATCACAATCTTGATTGGTTCTTGTTCACTCATTTTCCTGTCCTCTCCAGAAACCGGCCTATTGACACGTCTTACAGTAACCGGCAAACAATAGGCCGCGCTCTTCTGCTCATCGATTTCTACTAGCCACTACGCAAAATAGCATAAACTGTTGCAGTTCAGCAATCAATTATCAGCTAAGACATCTCATGTAAGACTTGCCGTAAGTATCTTCTCTAACAATAATAAGGCATGACTCATCCTGAGAGGCGGAGGGACCGGCCCGCTGAAGCCTCAGCAACCATCCACGAACGGCTACTGGGAACGGCCGATTAGGGCAGGTGCTAACTCCGGCAGGCCAACCAGCCTGAAAGATGAGAGGACCAGTGCGTACCCAACCCGGCCTCTCCCATGAGAGGTTTTTTGATGTGCAGGCGGCCGTTCTGGCCTGGTGAGCTGGCCAGGATAGCTGTCTGCGAAAACTGGACGGTAAGACCATGAACAAGACAGAACAACTGCGGCAAATCCTCGATGAACGAATCATGGTGCTCGACGGGGCGATGGGGTCGTTGATCCAGACCTATATGCTGGATGAGGCGGGCTTCCGCGGCGAACGTTTTGACAAACATCCTTCTGATCTGAAGGGCAACAATGATCTCCTCAATCTGACCCAACCCGACATCATCCATGCCATACACATGGCCTATCTGGATGCCGGGGCAGACCTGATCACCACCAACACGTTTAATGCCAATGCCATTTCGCAAGCAGATTATCACCTCTCTGAGTACGCGCACGAAATCAACGTGCACGCCGCTCGTCTGGCGCGCGCGGCCGCGGATGAGGTCAGCGCGCGTGAACCGCATAAGCCTCGTTTTGTCGTCGGCTCCCTCGGTCCACTCAATCGCACACTTTCACTGTCCCCCGATGTCGCCGATCCCGGCTATCGCAATGTGACCTGGGAAGAAGTCGTTGCGGCCTACAAAGAGGCCGCCCGTGGTCTGATCGAAGGCGGCGCGGACATCCTTCTGATCGAGACCATCTTTGATACGCTGAATGCCAAAGGGGCGATCTTCGCCATTAAGTCCCTATTTGAAGAGCTGGACATCGAACTGCCCCTGATGATCTCGGGCACGATCACGGATGCCAGCGGGCGCACTTTATCGGGACAGACGATGGAAGCTTTCTACTACTCCGTTCGCCACGCCGACCCGCTGATCGTGGGCCTTAACTGCTCTCTTGGCCCGGAAGCGCTGCGTCCCTACATCACCACCATCGCCCGTCTTGCCGACACCTATGTCAGCATTTACCCAAACGCCGGGCTGCCCAATGAGTTTGGCGAATTCGACGAGACACCGGAGGTTATGACGCCCGTCCTCAGACAATTCGCCGCAGAAGGGCTGCTGAATATCGTCGGCGGCTGCTGCGGCACGACGCCGGCGCATATCAAGATGTTCGCCGCCGCCGTCGCTGGCCTGCCGCCGCGCGAACTGCCGCAGCAGCCTAAGTATGCGCGCCTGAGCGGCCTGGAACCGTTGGTGATCACCCCGGAACTCAACTTCGTCAACATCGGCGAACGCACCAATGTGACCGGATCGCGCCGTTTCGCGCGCCTAATCCTTGAGGAAAACTATGAAGAGGCGCTTTCCGTGGCCCGCCAGCAGGTCGAGAATGGCGCACAGATGATTGATATCAATATGGACGAAGGTATGTTGGATGCGGAGGCGGCCATGGCCCGCTTCCTCAACCTCATTGCCACCGAGCCCGACATCGCCAAAGTCCCTATCGTTCTCGATTCCTCCAAATGGTCGGTCATCGAAGAGGGGCTGAAGCGCGTGCAGGGAAAATCAGTCGTCAACTCGATCAGCATGAAGGAAGGAGAGAAAGAGTTCATCCGCCAGGCGCGGCTGGCGCGCAAATACGGCGCGGCCGTTATTGTGATGGCATTCGATGAGAACGGGCAGGCGGACACGCTTGAGCGCAGGAAAGAGATTTCGCAGCGTGCATATGCGATCCTGACCGAACAGGTCAAGTTCCCGCCGGAAGATATCTTCTTTGATCCCAATATCTTCGCCATCGCCACCGGGCTCGAAGAGCACAATGAGTACGGCAAAGATTACATCGGGGCGGCACGCTGGATAAAGGAACATCTGCCGCATGCCCTGGTCAGCGGCGGCGTCAGCAATGTCTCTTTTTCCTTCCGCGGCAACAACACAGTGCGCGAAGCGATCCACGCCGCCTTTCTTTACCACGCCATCCAGGCGGGTATGGATATGGGCATTGTCAATGCCGGGCAGCTTGAGGTGTATGCGGAGGTCGAGCCCAAACTGTTGGAACTGGTAGAAGATGTCCTCTTTAACCGTCGCCCCGACGCCACCGATCGCCTGGTCACTTATGCGGAAACGGTGAGGGATACGCACAAGTCAAAGGAAGCAGATTTGAGCTGGCGTGAAGCGCCGGTCGAGGAAAGACTGCGCCACGCGCTTGTGAAAGGCATCGGCGACTACGTGGTCGAAGACGTAGAAGAGGCGCGGCAGAACTATGCGCAGTCCCTTTCTATCATCGAAGGCCCTTTGATGGATGGAATGAACGTCGTCGGCGATCTCTTCGGGTCGGGCAAAATGTTCTTGCCGCAAGTCGTAAAGAGCGCGCGCGTGATGAAGAAGGCGGTGGCGCACCTGGTGCCCTATATTGAGGCGGAGCAGGCCGCGCTGGGAGAAACGAGCAGCAACGGCAAGATCCTGATGGCCACGGTGAAAGGGGATGTCCACGACATCGGCAAGAATATCGTCGGCGTCGTCCTGGGCTGCAACAATTACGACGTCATCGATCTGGGCGTGATGGTTCCCGTGGAAAAGATCTTGAGCACGGCGCGCGAGGAGGGCGTAGACATAATCGGACTGAGCGGCTTGATTACCCCCTCTCTGGAAGAGATGCGGCTGATGGCGGCCGAAATGGAGCGCCAGGGCATTGATTTGCCGCTGCTCATCGGTGGGGCGACTACCTCGAAGATCCACACCGCGGTCAAGATCGATCCTGAATACAATCGTGGCCCGGTTGTGCACGTTGTCGACGCTTCGCGAGCCGTGGGCGTCGCCTCTCAGCTGCTCAACCCGGAACAAAGAGAGACGTTTGCTGCCGGCGTGGCCGAAGAATATGCACAGATTCGCAGCAAGCATGCGGGGCGCAAAGCGCGCAAGCGTTTGCGCACCCTGCAAGAGGCGCAGGCCAATGGCATGCAAACGGACTGGCACGCTTATACGCCGCCGCAGCCCGCGGTCACCGGGGTACATGTTTTTGAAGATATTGACCTGGCAGAACTACGGCCGTACATCGACTGGACCCCATTTTTCACCGTCTGGGAATTAGCAGGCAAATACCCGGCCATCCTTGAGGACCCTGTCGTCGGCGAGACGGCGCGGCAGCTCTGTGAGGATGCAAGCGCGATGTTGGATGATCTAATCCGGGAGAAATCAATTCAGGCCAAGGCGGCGATCGGCATCTTCCCCGCGCAGCGCATTGGCGATGACGTGCTGCTGGAAAATGGCCAGGCGCAGCCGCAGACACTCCATTTCCTGCGCCAGCAGATGGAAAAACCGCCGGGACGGCCGAACTATTCCCTGGCCGATTTCATCGCCCCACAGGAAAGCGGCAAACAGGATTACATCGGCTTGTTCGCCGTCACCGCCGGGCTCGGGCTGGAAAAAATCGTGGCCGGTTTTGAGGCAGAATATGATGATTACCACGCGATCATGGCCAAAGCGCTGGCCGATCGCCTGGCCGAAGCGCTGGCCGAATATATGCACAAGCAGGTGCGCGAACAGCTTTGGGCCTATGCACAGCCAGCCGTACTCGACAATGAAGACTTGATCCGCGAGGCGTATCGCGGCATCCGCCCGGCGCCCGGCTATCCGGCCTGTCCCGACCACACGGAAAAGGAGACCCTGTTTCAACTGCTGAACGCGCAAGAGACGGCGGGCATCTCGCTCACGGAAAGTTTCGCCATGATGCCCGCAGCTTCCGTAAGCGGCTACTATTTCTCACACCCGCAGGCGGCCTATTTCGGCGTTGGCCGCGTCGCCGAAGATCAACTGCGCGATTACGCAGAGCGCAAGGGGATGGACGTACAAACGGCCGAACGCTGGCTGGCTCAAAGCCTGAGCTACATATAGCGTGCACCTACCGGTCGCGCCGCAACCCGGCAGCGTGAGCAACCATGAAACTAGGCGTCTTATCTGACACACACAATAATATCGCCAACCTGTTAAAAGCCTTGAAGCTGTTCCGCGAACAGGGCATCGAGCAGTTGTTGCACTGCGGTGATATGGCGGATATGCTCACCGCGCGCCAATTGAGCGGATTCGACGTCATCTATGTCAACGGCAATACGGACAGTTCTGGCGAGGCAGTTAATCACGCCCTGTGGACGCTGAATCCACGCAATGAGGTTCCCGGTGATGTATACGAAGGTATGCTGGACGGGGTCAAGATCGCGGCCACACACGGCCATCTGAGCGGCAAACTGGAGAAGCTCATTCGTTCGCGGCGCTACAGCTATGTCTTTCACGGGCACACACACAGGGAGCGCGATGAAATGATCGGCAAAACACGGGTGATCAACCCCGGCGCGCTTGGCGGCGCGCGCTACGGACCACGAACGGTCTGTACGGTCGATCTGGCGCATGACGATGTACAGTTTCTTGCCGTCTCAGACTGGTAGCAATCAGGCTTAAGTATGCATTTTCTTGTCACCGGCGGAGCCGGATTCTTAGGGTCAGCACTTGCTAACCGCCTCGTGGAAGAGGGACATCGTGTCTCCGTCCTGGATGATCTAAGCATTGGCGAACGCGGCCGGCTGCACACCGATATTGATTTTATGCAAGGCGACATCGACAACATCCCCTTGCTCTGGTCGCTGCTGCAGGACGTCGACTGCGTCTATCATCTGGCCGCCCGCGTGTCCGTCGCCCAATCGGTTATGCATCCTCGGGATTACAATCGCGTTAACGTGGGCGGGACAGTAAGCTTGATGGAAGCGATGCGCGACACAGGGGTGCGCCGCGTCGTCTTCACCTCGTCAGGGGCCGTCTATGGCAAGCAAGACAGCCTGCCGGTGAAAGAGACCGCCCAACCCAACCCTGATTCTCCCTACGCGGTAAGCAAATGGTCGGCCGAACAATATATCCACACCATTGGCGAGCTGTGGGGGTTGGAAACAGTCGCTCTGCGCATTTTCAACGCCTACGGGCCGAATCAAAGCGTACCCCTCTCGCACGCGCCCGTCATCCCCCGCTTTCTACAGCAGGCCTTGACCGGCGGGTCGATCGTCATTTTTGGCAGCGGTGAGCAGACGCGGGATTTCGTCTATGTGGATGACGTCCTGCAGGCGCTGGTGCGCAGCGCGACGGCCGGTGCCGTCAACCGGGGAACGATCAACATCGGCAGCGGTCGCGAGACGTCCATTCGCGAGGTAGTGGACGAGATAGCGGCTGTAACGGGGCGCGAAGTCAATTTGATCCGTAATCCTTCCCGGCCCGGAGGGGTGCCGCGTCTGGTCGCAGATATCGCCCGTGCCCAAGAGCTGTTGGATTTCCGAGTGAAGACCAGCCTGCACGAAGGGCTGCTGCTGACGATGGCCGGCGATCCCCGCTTCTACCCCTTTGTTTCACCGCCGGGTACCAGCGCCCCCAGATAACGAAAAGCCGCGGTCTGTAAACCGCGGCCAAATGCCCAGGAGAGGACTCGAACCTCCACGCCCGTAAGAGCACAGGCCCTCAACCTGCTGCGTATGCCAATTCCGCCACCTGGGCTAACCAAGCATAATTATAGCTTCTGGCTATGGGCTGTCAATTTTACAAAGCTCCCCTGTAATAATCGCAGGGCGCCTCCGCGCACAGGGAAAATGTCAAGAAGAAGAGAAGGTCACGCATCTGCGGGCGGTCGCAGAACCTAAGATAACTTGACATTCCCAGCACAGGAAGGACAATATTCCTGATGTTTCGCCCAGTGCGCAGCGGGGCAGAAGTGGGAACTTTCCAGACCCTTAGGCCAGCTGATGGTCTAAGGGTCTGTTATTGATTTCGGGAGAACTCTGTGCGAAGAATTACGCTATTTCTTTTGTTATTTGCGGCGACGCTTCTGGCTGCCGCCTGCGCGAATGCCGGCGGCGACGGCCTGCCGCCTCCTCCCACGTTCGCTCCAGGGCTTTCTGCCGGCGGCGCTGACGAAGGGGACTCGGCCGCGCTGCAGGTGACGGCGGACGCGCCGCAGGCTATCGTGACCCCTGAGATCCCAGCCACCGTCGCGGCGCCGCCCACGGTCGCGCCGCTGCCGACCAGCACCTCAGAAACGGCAGGCGAGCCAGCGCTTGAAGAAGGGCTGATCACGAACTTCGGCACGGATCGCAATCCGCTAACAGGCGAGCTCGTTTCTGATCCGGCCAACTTGCAGCGACGGCCGTTGGCGGTGAAACTCTCCAACGCACCGGCCACTTACACACGTCCCCAATCAGGGCTCAACGACGCCGACCTCGTCTTTGAGCACACCACGGAAGGCAACCTGACGCGTTTTACAGCCATTGTCTATGGCGAGACACCGCCGCGCCTGGGCCCGGTGCGCAGCGCGCGTCTGGTCGATCTGGAACTGCCGGCGATGTATGACGCCGCTTTGGGCTACTCGGGATCGAGCAACGGCGTCGCCAGCCTTCTGCAAAACGCCGACTTCCGCGAGCGTATACTTTACGCCTGGGAAAAGGGCTATTACCGCACCGGGGAAGATAAGCCGGTCGAACATACCCTTTATGCCACGCCGGATCTGCTCTGGGAGGCGCTGGATGAGAAGGGACAAAACAACCCACCCACCTTTACAACCACCAACGTCTTCAGCAGCGAAGCCCCTCCTGGCGGCACGCCGGCCAGCGCCGTGAATATTGACTACAACTGGACGCTGGTAAACTGGCGTTATGATCCTGCAAGCGGCCGTTATCTGCGTTGGACGGATGGTGTGCCCCATCTCGATGGCAACACGGGCGAACAGGTATCGGCCGCCAATGTGATCGTCATCGCCCCATACCATGCGTATGACGCCACGATTTGCGAGCAGATCAACAGCGACGGCACCTGTGCCGCCCTCTCCGTGGAAGTGCAGCTATGGGGCAGCGGCACCGGCGCTATCTTCCGCGACGGGCAGCGCTACGACGTCACCTGGGAACGGCTGGCGCGCACCGATTCCTTGACCTTCAAAGACAGTGAAGGCGGCCCGTTCCCGCTACAGATCGGCAACAGCTGGGTTCAGCTGGTGCCCACCTGGCTCGAGAACCCGCTGACAGTCATTGAATAACGGCCCGGTGCCCTGCGGCCGAGGTGCCCGTTCCTGGCGACTACTTAATGTGACCCTGGAGGACGAGCAGTTCCGCATTGAGCACCGAGCCGCTGGCCGCACCGCGCAGCGTATTATGTGTAATGGCCAGAAAACGCAGATCGTTGACGGGACATTCGCGAACCCTACCGACAGTCCAGGCCAGGCCATGGCCGGCATTGCGATCGAGGCGCGGCTGCGGGCGATTTTCCTCCGGACGGTAGATGAGAACGGGGTTGGGCATCGTCGGTAGTTCACGGCAGATGGCCGGGGGCTGCCAGGTCTTAAACAACTCAATCGCCTCCGCGGCGGCCACAGGCTGATCCAATTTAACGGACACGCTGCCCAGGTGGCCATCTATCACGGGGACGCGGTTGGCGTGGGCGCTGACCACAAAATCAGCCAGCTCGATGCGCCCTTCTTCCATAAAGGTCCCGCACAGTTTGCGCGGTTCGCTTTCCAATTTACCATCTTCTCCACCGATGTAGGGGATGATATTGTCCATGATATCCAGGGAAGGAACACCCGGATAACCGGCGCCGGAGATGGCCTGCATCGTCACCACCACGGCCGACTGCAGCCCGTACGCTTCTTGCAGCACCTTCATGGGCAGAACGATGCTCGTCGTTGAGCAGTTGGCGTTGGCAACGATGTAGCCGGGCCAGCCATACGCTTCCTGCTGGTGCGGAATAAGCGCCGAATGCTCGGGGTTGACCTCAGGAATCAGCAGGGGGACATAGGGGTCCATGCGATAGGGTGAGGCGTTGGTCAGCACGATGTAACCGGCCGCGGCAAAGAGCGGCTCCATTTCCCGCGCTTGCGGCGTCGGCAGAGCCGAGAAAAGGACCTGCATGTCAAGGTTAGGCTCGGTAGGCTGGACGATCATACCGGCGACCTTCTGCGGCGGATCCCCTTCCAACAACCAGTTGACGCCCTCGCCATAGGGCCGTCCCGCGGTGCGCTCTGAGCCGGTCACAACCGCGATCTCAAACCAGGGATGGTCAACCAGGTGTTCTACAAAGCGTTGGCCAACCGCGCCTGTTGCCGCCAGAATACCCACAGGGATTTTTTTATTCATCATGTCCTCCAGATTCATAGGCCTGGATGAGTTCCCAGACCAGAAAACAAAAAAACCACCGCCCATATTGGGGCGATGGCCTCGCGATTCCACCCAAATTTGGCGGCCAACGTGTCAATCACCACGCTTTGCCACCCTCATCACGGCCGTTAACGGAGCCTACCGGACCTCCTTACTGGCGGGGAAGCCCGCGTTCCGCAAGGTCACTCACAGGGGGTGTTCACTGCCGTCGTCTTGATAGGGGCTTCCAGCCTGTTGGCCACCTACTCTCTGGCAACGGTTCGGCAGCTACTCGTCCTGATCGTCGCATTCACGCTATATAGAATGGCGAGGATTATAGAAAACTAAGGGGCTCGCTGTCAAGTGATTACCTGGGCAAAGGCTAAGGATTGAGTGTGAACCAGGAGCCAGCGATAGCCGGCGATTTTCTTCCGTGCTATTGTTGTTGCGTACGAATGAGGAAACGGATCACCCTTCAACAGCGAGCAACGTCATGATACACACCTGGGCGAAGCGAAGAATAGGCCAGCAGGTCGATCGCATGGCCCTATACGCGATTAACCGGCAGATTCCGGAGAGTGGCACCACCCATTTTCGCACTCCGGTTACCCTCGCGGACGTCCTGGCACAGACGCAGGTAAAAGTGGCGGCTGCGCCCGCTCACCTGATCACAATGCCGGGAGAACACGATATCCATCTGGCCACCCGTTTGGGTGATCTTACCTGCCGGGTCACGGTCCGCCGCACAGCGGAATCAAGCGCGCCGCTTCTTCTTTACCATCATGGTCTGGCCGAGCATCCCTATACGAGTTCCTGGGGCCGGCTTCTGCCCAAGCGCGAATTTTTCCCGGCGCATACGGTGGCCATTCAAGCGCCCTATCACTCCAATATGTCCGACCCCCTGCGCATCGGGTTTTCCTCAACGGAACATCTCTACCAGATGTTCGCCGGGTCCCTGCGCATCATGGCTCATGTGCAAGAACAGTTTGAAGGGGAGGGAACGCCCTTTACGGTGGCCGGCGGCGTCAGCTGGGGCGGGATTACCAGCCTGCTCTATGAAGGTTTCTTTGGCTCGACGCGGGCGACGATCCCTTTCTTTGCCTCACCCAAACTATCGCAGGCCATTTGGGACATCGCTGAACTGTTCGGCCGTGAACTCCCCGTATCACGTGACGATCTGGACGCGCTGTTTGATTTTACGCCTATCTACGAACGCATTGACCAGCGCCAGGTTTTCCCGGTGATGGGCGAACATGATCTCTTCTTCCGCCTCGACAACCATAAGGGGGTTTATGAAGAAGGGTCGCTGCTAACGCTGCCGGTGGCACATGTTGGCGCGATGTGGTTCAGCAACGGCGCGCTGCGCGAACATCTCCTCAAGGTCCTGACCTGGGCAGCTGAGCAAACGCCCTAGCGCCGGCCGCAAACAGTCTGGAGACAAGCAAGGATGAGTGCCGCTGCCGAATCCCGTTCCAGCCGTGCCTGGTGGATTACTCCGCTGCCCATGCTGGCCGTGGCCATGATCGCCTTTGTCCTCTACAGCCGCGCGCTCGATTTCGGTTTTTTCAATGATGATCCCACGGGCCATTTCGCCTGGATGGAAACACGCGGATACGGTGACTACTTTCGCAGTTCGGCCGACTATGGCTACTACAGGCCGGTGGTTTTTACCGTCCTACAAGCGCTGGTGGACACGGCCGCCTATGATGCACGCCCCTTCCATGCCCTGCTCCTCGGGCTTCATGCCGCCAATACGGCCCTATTTTGGCTGCTCTTGCAGCGGCTGAGTGCAAGTGATGCGTTTGCGTGGGCGGGGGCGCTGATCTTCGCCTTCACCCCCTTCAGCTATGAGGCGGTCGCCTATGTCGCCTCATTGACCCATCCCCTCCTGCTTTTCTGGCTGCTGCTGAGCCTGCTCTTCTACCAGCAGGCAGGGCGCACGGTTGGGGGCCGGCGATTCGTAGGCTATGCTGCGGCCATGCTCACCTTCGTTCTGGGCTTATTGACCCACGAGAATGGCTTGATCATCCCTTTCTTGACGGTCGGTGTGGAATGGCTAGAACACCCGCCGCGCACGCTCAGCGAAGGCTTCAAGCGGCCTTTTCTGCCCTACCTGCTGATCACGCCGCTCTTTCTCTTACTCTGGTGGTCGATTCCCAAGACCAGCGAACAATCGCTGCCCACCGTAAGCGGCTGGTTCAGCAATCTCGTGCCCTTCATGCAAACGCTTGTTTATCCGCTGCTGCCATTTTTCCAACTAACGGCCGCCGAGACGACAGCACTGGTCATCCTCTCCATCAGCACCCTCGTTCTCACGTTTCTGGCCGCCTGGTACGCGCACGCGAGGGGTTTATGGCTCTTTGGGCTGGTCTGGTTTCTGCTCAGCGCCTTGCCGGCCACGCTTTTCCTCACAGCGGACTACCTCTACGGCAGCCCCCGGCTGCATTATCTACCCGCCGCGGGCGTGGCCATCTTGTGGGCGATGCCGGTTCTGGCCCTGGCGCGGCATCTGGCACAGGATGCTGTCGAGCGCCTGGCAATGGGCGCCGCCGCCCTGCTCTATACGCTGGCCATCATCCTGCCGCCCACGATCTTTATCAGCTGCGAACTGGACTTCTATGCGGAAGCGAGCCGCATTGTGCGCGCGATGGGCAGCCTGGGAAACGAGGCGCCGGCGGGTGATTCACTGCTTTTCGTGAATACACCCCGCTTCTTCAGCTCCTTCAACGCGCATCCGCAGGGCTGCCAGAATCCCTATCCGTGGACGCCGGTCGGCGCGGTCGTCATGCCTGCCTACGCCAATGCGCGCGATTTTGTGCGCTTCAACGGCGGCGCGGATCGAGCCGCGGCGGCGGTGACGGTCAGCGAATATGCGCCGGGCTGGAAGACACACGGGGACGCTTTGACCCCGAGCGATTTGCGCAGCCGGCTGGCAAGCGAAAAAACGGCTGTCTACGATCTGAATCGTGGGCAGTTTTTCGACTTATCGGCCGTCTGGCGCCCTGATCAGGCCGCGGGTGAAACGCCGCTGGTTACCTTCGCCGGCAGGCTGAGGCTGGCAGCCGCCGAGGCCTCTCTCAGCGAAGAAGGTCGCCTGTTGGTCGCCTTGGCCTGGCAAAAACAGGAAGATGGGATGGGGGCCATCGCGCCGGCTGCCTTCGTTCACGTTTACGACAGCGGCGGCCAGCTTGTCGCCCAACATGACGGGCCGCCGGGAGGCGCCTTCGTTCCCTTTGCCTGGTGGCACACAGATGATCTCATCGTTGATGAAATCATGATCGCGCTGCCGGAGACGCTGGCTCCCGGTCGCTACCAGGTTGCAGTGGGACTGTACGACCCAAGCACGGGAGAAAGGTTTGAAGCAGCGGCCGGGGGGGACCGCTTGGCGGACGATGCGTATCGCTTCGCCGAAGTCATTTTGCCCTAGACGCGCGATTCCCCTGCGGACACCCAACTGTCTCAGTACGGCCGGCCGGCTCACTCACCTGCTACTTATCTCTGTCTCAGGTTAAACTCAGATAGGAAAACTAGAATCATATTGAAGTCGCCAAAAAGTGAGCGTCCCTGGTTTCCCCTCCTGGCCAGGGACGCTCGCTTTTTATTTTCCTCCACGCGCACACCAGATTGATCTACCACATTGCACATGGTCGAGGCCTGGCGGCGCTATCCCAACGGCGGCACCACCCCCAGCTGCTGCAAGAAGCCCAGGTAATCCGAGTATTCAAACTCCTCGACGATCTTGCCATCAACGACATGAACCACAACGGCGCCGGCCAACGTGACTTCTTTGCCCGTCGGAGGAATGGGCAGCGTAGGTGACTGCCCTGTATGGCGGCCGCGAAAGGTGTACCGGTAGGCGATGCTGCTGCCCTCGGCGACCATTTCTTCATAGGACATCTGCAATTCAGAATACGCCTCACGCATGCTGTCAATGCTCTCTTTCGAAGCCGCCAATCCAGTGGCATCTGGGAAAGGCGGCCGGTGCCAGACGTAGTCCTGGGCATACACTTCATCTAGGGCGTCTAGGTTGCCATTGAGCCACGCTTCTTTTCCGGCCAACTCAATTCTCATTTTCATGTTTTCTTGCACCATTGAAACAGCTCCACCTAATCGTCCATTGTTCTTGAAGAGGAAATAGGGCAGCAGGGACGCGTGTTATGGCGATAGCTGCCTAATGCAGACGGCCGTGGTAACGATCAAGCGTACTCACGCCGAGTTCAAGCGGAATACCCATTTGTGTGCCAGTACCGCGCAGACTCGCATAGTCGCCGGTCCCACCCGCGATCTGCCATTTGCCATGTGTCTCCAACGTCGCGAGATCCAGGCGCGCTCTCAGCCGGATGTCAAAAGTGCCGCTGCCGTCGGCACAGAGAAAATGCTTCACGACTCTAATCATGCGGTATCTACCACCGGCGATATCCCTAACGCTAATGCTTAGTTCGCTTACGTCTCCGGCGGCGCACAACAAACCGGCCTCAACGGCCGGGCCGCTCGCTGTAAAGGGATCGGCGTCGGAAATGTCGATCGTCGACGGCGCCTCGATCGTCACGGCAAGATAGTTCGCCGCCTGGACCGTGCGCACGCCAAGCGCAAAGGCAACAACCACCAACAGAAACAGGAACATTAACTTCTTCACCGCATTTCTCCTTTTCGCACCCCGAATAGTGGGCCGCCCCACAGATCCGATGCGGGCCGCCTTAAAAAGATGCGACCTCCACAACTCCTGGTTGAACGGGGTCTACCCGACACTGACTTCATAGCGCTCGGTAACAGGCTGGTCCGCTAAGAGATGCGCCACTTTGGCAACCTGCTCCTGCAAGTATTCGTTCTCCTCGCCGGCGGACATGGCGTCTGCCGACTCCCACAATGAGATCGATACCCCCTTGCCCGTTTCCACGTCTGTCAGGAAGTAGCCGCCCGCACAGCCTTCTTGCTGCTTGGCGACGGGATCGATATCGTCGCGGAAAATTCGTATCGCCTCTTTCATCATCTCCGGTTTGATTTTCACAGTAACAACTCGGGCATGCATGGTCTTTTTCTCCTTTACTTGCGCCGCCGATTGAGTCACAGCCGGACCGGCAGCATGGTTTGCGCCTCATTCCATCATAGCCAGCAGGCGCAAGGAAAACGCAAGGGGAAAAGGGTGGGTCCATTGAGTTGTCTCGCCTGCCGTTTTATAATGTGCTTACGCTGTCAACAGCCTGACAGCGGGCAGGCTGGGAGGTGCCGGTGGCGCGCTTGGTCATTCGTCTACTGGGGGGATTTGAAGCCGTGCTAGACGGACGGCCTGTGGCCGGCTTTGAGTCGGATAAAGTTCGCGCCCTGTTGGCCTATCTGGCTGTTCACGCCGGCCGCCCCCAACGACGTGAAATTGTTGCCGCGCTTCTTTGGCCCGAATCTCCCGAGGGCGCGGCCCGCGCCAGCCTGCGCAACGCCCTGGCCAATTTGCGCCGTGCTGTGGGCGATCATCAAGCCCTCACACCTTTTCTCGCCGTCAGCCGCCAGACAGTAGCGGTCAATAGGTCTGCTGCACTTTGGTTGGATGTCGCTGAGTTCAAGCAAGCCGTGCAAAACAGCATCGCTGCTGCCGAGGACGACAGACTGTATTTAGAGGAGGCAATTGCTCTCTATCGGGGTCCCCTCTTGGATGGCTTTTCCGTCGCCAGCATACCCTTCCAGGAATGGCTGCTGCCAGCAAGAGAGCGCCTTAACCGCCAGATGGTCGAGGCCATGCGGCGGCTGGCCGCTTGTTATGCGGAGAGCGGGCAGTTTGATGCAGCGCTTGACTATGCCTGGCGGCAGGTCGAACTGGAGCCATGGGAGGAAGCAGGGCAGCGGCTGCTCATTCGCCTACTGGCGGCAAGCGGGCGTCGCAGCGAGGCGCTGGCCCAGTACGCGCACTGTTGCGTCCTGCTGCGCGAGACACTTGACATCGAGCCAAGCGCGGAAACGGCCGCGCTTCACAAGCAGATCCTGGCCGGAGATGTCCCGTCAATTTCAACTCTGCCGCCTAACAACCTACCTCTCTGGCATACACCACTCATCGGCCGTGCGCATGAGATCGCCTGGGTACACGCGCAGCTCGACAATCACAGCAGCCGCCTCATAACGCTGATCGGCCCAGGCGGCATCGGCAAGACACACCTGGCGCTCGCGGCCGTCAAGGCCAGGCTCAATCTTTTCCCAGATGGTGTGTTTCTATTGTCGCTTGCCGCTGAGCCATTTTCCCAGAGTCTTATCCCTTTACTTGCCAAGGTGCTGGATCTACCACCCCAGGAAAAAAGAGATCTGACCAGCCAACTAATCGACTACCTGCGCCCCAAATCGCTTCTGCTGCTTCTGGACAGCTTCGAGTACCTGATTGCGGCGCCCGGATTAGCCTCGCAGACAGGCTCACAAGCAGTAAGCAGACTGCTGCAAGAGGCGCCGCGCTTGAAGTTCTTGGTTACCTCCCAAATACCGCTCAATCTGCATGGAGAGCAAACGCTGCCCCTTGAAGGTCTGGACTGCCCCCCGCAGCCGGCAGAAGAGCAAGCCATCGCCGCCGCTGACTCAGGCAACTACGGCGCCGTTTCCTTATTCATCGACCACGCTCGCCATATACGCCCACACTACACGCCCACGACCGTTGACATAGCTGATATAGGCCACATTTGCCGCCAGGTCGAAGGCATGCCGCTGGCCATCCTGCTCGCCGCAGCCTGGATCGAACTCTTGTCGCCGCGGGAAATCGCCGCAGAAATCGCGCGCGACATTGACTTTCTGACCATGGAAGCAAGCAATATTCCGCGGCGCCATCGCAGCTTGCGTGCTGTTTTCAACAACGCGTGGCGCCTGCTGTCGACCGAAGAGCAGGCGATACTTAAGAGTCTGTCCGTTTTTCGTGGTGGGTTCACCAGATCGGCCGCGCAAATGGCAGCGGGCGCGCCAGTTCACATACTGCGCACATTGGTGAGTCGTTCGCTGCTACTTCGCTTGCGCAATGAGCGATACAGCTTGCACCCGACATTACGCCACTACGCCGCCGAAAAGTTGGCCGAAACGCCGCAAATGCATGCAGATATTCGCGATGAGCACTGCACCTTCTTCGCGTCCTTCAGTCAAGCATGGGTAGACCGCTTCAACGGGGAGTACCGGCAAGCTGCGATTGCAGAAATGGGTCAGGAGTTCAGTAATCTGCAGATCGCCTGGAGGTGGGCGCTCGCCAAGGGCGCACTTCCGCTGCTGCTGCAAATGGTGGAGGCTCTTTGCGCATTTCACTTCTACCACGGCCGCCTCCAGGAAGGGCTGCGCGCCAGCCATGATGCAGGCGGCCTGGCCGCAGAAGATCAGTCGGCGACAGGTTTACTGCTCAAGGCCCGCTCGCTCGCCTGGCAGAGCGCCTTCCACACCAGTCTGGGACAGCTGGATCAGGCGACAAAGCTGAGCCAGGAATGCCTGGTCACGCTCGAGCACAAACAGCTTGCCGCACACGATACTAGGCGCGAAAGGGCATTCGCGCTCTTGCAGATGGCGCGACAGCTGACACAAAGCAACTTGCAGAAAGCAATGCCGCTGGGGCAAGAGAGTCTCATCCTGTATCGCGCGTTGGCCGATCGCCGCGGCATGGCCGAAGCCCTTGATACGGCCGGCCAGGCAGCCTGGCTGACGGCTGATTACTCGAATGCACGTGACTATCTTCAAGAATGCTTGCAGCTTCGTGGCCAACTAAATGATGTGCGCGGCATGGTGGCTGTCCTCGGCACGTTGGGTTTCGTCTTTTTTCAGATGGGTAAGTTTCAACAAGCAGAGTCCCTCATTCGCGAGGGCATCGGCCGCCGGCAGCAGATGGGCGACCTGGCCGGCGCGGCTGATGCCCTCTTCAATCTGGCCATGGCTATGATCTGGCTGGGAGAGTTTGCGCAAGTGAACAAGCTGCTGGAACCGGCAGTAGCTTCATTCAACGAGAGCGGCGCCATATCGGAAACCGTCCGCTTGCAGGCGCTGCAAGTGATGGCCCTAGCCTTGTCGGGCCGTACCAGCGACGCCTCCCCAATTGCTGAGCAGAGCCTTGCCTACGCACGCAGCAATGGGCTTGTGCGCGAGACCGGCATTCTCCTCTGGGTTCTCGGATTCCTCTCGGTGGCCTCTGCTGAATACGACAAAGCGGAAGCGCAGCTGCTGCAAAGCATGCAGTTGTCAGAATCAGTGGGCCTTTGGGACATCTTGGCCGCCGCGCAGGTGGCGCGCGGTTATGCCGCTCTGGGTCTGAAGAATCTTGCGGCGGCCCGATCGCACTTCGTTAGCGCGCTGCAGCGCCGGCAGGCTCCGCAGTCAAATGGCGTCGCTCTCCTGGCGCTGCCCGGTATTGCCCTTCTTGTCGCCCAGAGCGGTCTCCCTATGCGTGCCCAAGAACTCTATTCCCTGGCGGCGCGCTTCCCGCTGGTCGCCAATTCCCCTTTCTTTGCCAGCGTTGCCGGACAACCGCCGGCTGCCTCTCTCGCTGATGTGCCACAGGAAGTTGGGGCGCAAGCCTCAGCAGACGAGCAGCCGCTTGATCTGGAGACGGCCCTGCCAGCGCTCTTGAAGGAACTTGACGCTTTGCAGATCATCTCTCGAAAAGGAACATGGGCCGAGGATCAAAAAAGTGCCTGCGAAACAAGCACAGACACTTTCATTTCCTAGCTGCGGGCGTAGGGATCGAACCTACAACCTCGTGATTCAGAGTCACGCGCTCTGCCAGTTGAGCTAGCCCGCAATTTAGTCCGAGATTTTACCAGAGGCGCATGGGGGCGGCAATAATAGTTAACGAGCGAATAATTGATCTGTTGAACGGTCTATGTTCGTCGCGATTCAGGGCAGCCGCTCACTCAAACAGGGCGACGATTTCGTCCAAGCGGGCCAGGGTCCGTTCGCGGCCCAAGGCGACCATGGACTCGAAAAGTGGCGGCGAAACCTGCTGGCCGGTGACGGCTTGGCGCAGCTGTCCCAGAAAGGGGCCTGCTTTGCCGTTGAGGGTGACGCTTTCCCCGATTTCCATCAAGCCGGCACTGATCTGGTCAAGATCGTAAGGCTCGACAGCGTTCACAAAATCACGTGCGCGCGTAAACCCTTCTTTGGCCTTGTCGTAGGGAAGTTTCTTATGCACGAGCGAGTCGGCCGTCTCCTGCAGGGGAACCGCGTCGAAAAGGAAGCGCAAGAAGGGCACAGCTTCCGGCAGCCGCTTTAGGCGCACGCTCATCGCCGGCATGACGACCAGCAGCGCCTCGGGGTTGACCTCGTAGCCAGCCTGATCAAGATAGGGCTTGACGGCGAGGGCCAACTCCGTGGGTGACAACTCTTGAATATACTGCCCGTTGAGCCAATCCAGTTTATCGTAAGGCAGACGAGAGGGGGCGGGATTGACATCTTCCAGTTCAAAACGCGGCAGCGCCTCTTCCAAAGTGAACTTCTCGATATCATCACCGAAGGCCCAACCAACATTGGCTAGAAAGTTGGTTAAGGCGTAGGGTAGAATGCCCGCCTCTTGAAACTCCTCGACCTTGACCATCACTTCGCGTCCGCCATCATCAAAGGCCTGGGTGCGCTTGCTCAATTTCCCCTTGCCGCTGGGATTAAGGACAAGGGGCAGATGGGCGTATACGGGGATATCCCAGCCAAATGCTTCGTAAAGATTGACGTGCAGTGGGGCAGTACTGATCCACTCATCAGCGCGCAAGATGTGCGTGATCTTCATAAAGTGGTCGTCGACCACGTTGGCCAGATGATAGGTAGGCAGGCCGTCTGATTTTAGGAGCACCGGATCTTGAATCTGGCTGTTCTTCACCGTGATATCGCCGCGAATCACGTCATGTACGACCGTCTCACCATCCAGCGGCATCTTGAAACGAATGACGGGCGTGAGGCCCGCCGCTTCCTTCTGGGCACGCTCCGCGAGCGTCAGATTCCGGCAGCGGCGATCGTAACCAAGCGGCTGCTTGTTGGCCAGCTGTTCCTCGCGCATGGCGGAGAGTTCATCAGGTGTGCAGTAACATTTGTAGGCGTAATCCTTTTCAACGAGCCAATCCGCCCATTCACGGTACAGTTCGCTGCGCTCGCTCTGCACATAGGGACCGAAGGGGCCACCGATATCGGGACCTTCATCCCAATCAAGGCCCAGCCACTGCAGGGAATCGAGAATGGCCTGCTCCGCACCTTCGACATAGCGTTTGCGATCGGTATCTTCGATACGCAGGATGAAGTCGCCGCCATGATGGCGGGCGAAAAGCCAGTTTAGGAGCGCGGTACGGGCGCCGCCAATATGCAAATACCCCGTGGGGCTGGGGGCAAAACGAACACGAACGGTCATCTTGTTTTCTATCCTTATTGGGAATGTTGACTCGCGGAAGTATACAGGATTTGACGGCCGTTACCTAACCGAACTCCTGCTTCCTCTGGCGCATAAGCACCGATTCAACGATGCCGACGGCCAGGAACAGCGTGACCAGCGAGCTGCCCCCGTAGCTGACAAATGGCAGCGTAAGTCCTGTGACCGGCAAAATGCGCACATTCATGCCGATGCTGACCACAGTCTGAAAAAAGAGAATGGCGGCAATCCCCGTACAAATAAGCTTGCCGGCAAAATCAGTGCTCAACGCCGCCGCGCGCAAAATACGCAGCAGGATAAACCCAAGCAGGAGAATGACCACCAGCGATCCGAAAATGAGGCCCATCTCCTCGGTGATCATACTAAAGATAAAGTCGGTATGTTGTACACGGAGAAAGCCTAACTGGCTCTGCGTGCCCTGCATATACCCTTTGCCCCACAATCCGCCGGAGCCAACGCTAATCTCTGCCTGCTCAATATTGAAGATATCATCCTGGCTGGCCTGATCGGGATTGAGGAACGTCGCCACGCGCTGCTGCTGGTAATCGGCAAGGAGTGGATAGACGAGAGCGATACCCATGATGCCTACGGCGGCGAGCACAGCAAAGTGGGACACCGGCAGGCCGGCTGCCCAGATCATGACGAACCAGACAAACAAGAAGAGGATAGACATTCCCAGATCGGGCTGCAGGAATATCAGGCCCACGGGAATGCCGATGTAGACAAGAGAAAGCAGCGTGTTGGAGAAGCGCATGATCTGATGCTGGCGCATGGTCAGGAATTGGGCGAAGGTGACGGCGATTAGAATGCGCCCAAATTCGGAGGGCTGGATGCGAAATGAAGGCGTGATCTGAATCCAACGGCGCGCTTCGTTACCCAGCTGTCCGGCAACGATCACGAGCACCAACGAAGCGACGACGCCGGCATAGATGTACCAGTGAGCGGAAGTCAGGTAGCGGTAATCTATGGCGGCCACAGCAAAAAGAACAACCAGGCCGATAATGGCCCAGATGAGCTGCTGCGTGGGATAAGTCTCGAATGCGGGCGCGCCCGTAACCGCGCTGCGGATCATCAAGATACCGTAGCCGGTGAGCAAAATGACGGCGGCCAGCAGCCAAAAATCAAAATAGCGCCAGGTCGATGGTCTCGTAAGCATCGCCGCGATTGTAGATGAAATTGGGGTTTTGCGGGATTTTTCCTACTCGTTTTTCATCAAGGGAGCAGTCGAGGATACGCGGCTGCAGGCCGTCAAGCCGCGCGGCGGCCCAGGCCAGCCGGACAAGGAACATAGGAGCCCCAAGTAAAATGGGATTTGAGCAAACGCCCAGTTAAGTAAAACCGGCCAGGCGCACGGGCCGGCGGCGGGCGCCCCACGAGCCGGGCTGCGCATCAAAGTATCCGGCGCAGGAAGCACCACAGTTCGCGCAGGCGCCCAATTCTGTCAGCCCCCAGGCGCCCAGTGTATACTGATTGCGATAGATGAGGCACTTGCCGCAGTTGTGGCAGTAGGTGCTGCCGCCGTGCGCATCACGCACATTGCCTGTGTAAGCGTAGCGTACCCCATTCTTCACAGCTATGGTGCGCGCTCGCGAGAGGGTGGCAGCGGGCGTGCGCGGGATATCGCCCATTTTGTAGTCGGGATGAAACGCGCTGAAATGGAGGGGGACGTCGGGGCCGAGCTCATCGACGACCCACTGCGTCAGCGCTTCCAGCTCTTGAACGGAATCGTTCTGGCCGGGAATAAGCAGCGTGGTGATCTCCAGCCAGGTGTCCGTTTCCTGTTTCACATAGCGCAGGGTGTCCAAGACCGGCCCTAGATGCCCGGCACAGAGCCTCTGGTAGAAATCTTCGCTGAAGCCCTTGAGATCGATGTTGGCGGCGTCCAAATGGCGGAAGAACTCACGGCGCGGATCTTCATTGATGTAGCCGGCGGTCACGGCAACGGATTTGATACCTAGTTCGCGGCAGGCCTGGGCGACATCGACCGCGTATTCCATGAAGATGATAGGGTCATTGTAGGTGTAGGCGACGCTGCGGCAGCCCAGTTCGAGGGCGGCTCGGGCGATCGTCTGTGGGGAGGCGGTATCGGCGAGGGTGTCGACCTGGCGCGATTTACTGATGTCCCAGTTCTGGCAGAAACGGCAGGATAGATTGCAGCCGGCCGTGCCGAAGGAGAGCACGGCCGTGCCCGGATAGAAATGATGGAGCGGCTTCTTCTCGATAGGGTCCACACAGAATCCACTGGAACGGCCGTAAGTCGTGAGTACGATTTCGTTCCCCTGGCGAGCGCGCACAAAGCACAGGCCGCGCTGCCCTTCCTTGAGCTTGCAGAAGCGCGGGCAGAGGTCACACTGGACACGGCCGTCGGCCAACCTCTGCCAGTAACGGGTAGGAACGGTGTCGGTGAGCGGCATAATCGTCTCCAATTGATACTCTCCTCAGACTTTGCAGTTGCCATATCCATTATACTATAGGTAGGAAGACAGAGATGTGCCTCTTGGTAGGCGCGAGTCAGCAGCGGGAGAGTATCATGGTCACAATCAGAGAAGCGGCCGTCGCGGGAACATTCTATCCGGCGGAGGCAGGTGAGCTGGCAGAGATGGTCGACCAGTTTATGGCGGGCGCCAAGAGCAGCGGGGGGCATCCCCAAGCGCTTATCGCGCCGCACGCCGGCTATGTCTACTCCGGCCCGATTGCCGCCTCCGCCTACGCCCATCTGGCAGGCGCGGGGCTGGCGCTTGAGCGCGTCATTCTCCTCGGCCCTGCGCATCGCGTGCGCCTGCGCGGCCTAGCCGCGAGCAGCGCGCAGGCCTTTGCCACCCCCTTGGGGGATGTACCGGTTGATCAGGCGGCGCAGGCGGCGATCCTCGATCTGCCGCAGGTTCGCGTATGGGACGAGGCGCATGCCTTCGAACATTGTCTGGAAGTGCAGCTGCCTTTCTTGCAGCGCCTCTTCCCCACTCTTTCAGTTGTGCCCCTTGTCGTCGGCGAAGCGAGCGCGCAAGAGGTGGCCGCGGTGCTGAATCTTCTCTGGGGCGGGCCGGAAACGATGCGGATTGTCAGTTCCGATCTTAGTCACTTCCACGACTATGCGACGGCGCGGCAGATGGATCAGGCAACGGCGCAGGCGATCAGCAGGCTGGATGGCGCGGCCTTAACGGCTGAGAGCGCGTGCGGCCGTAACGCTATTCGCGGCCTGCTGCACGTTGCACGGGAAAAAGGAATGAGCAGCCGCATCCTCGACTTACGCAATTCGGGCGATACGCGCGGCCCGCGCAGCCGCGTCGTCGGCTACGGAGCATTTCTATTCGAGTAGTCTCCCAGGCAGCGTTTGCGGATGCGCTGGCGAGAGCACCAGGACGATCTAAGTCTCTTTGATTAAGCCGGCCCGGTATGCTGCCAGAAGTTCCTTCAAAGCGGCAATGCGCTGCTCCAGCGCCACGCCGCGATCGGTATCTTTGACCATCATGCGCTGCGGATAGGAATAGATACTCGTCGTGCTCGATTCCATATCGACGTCTTCCTCCACCGTCTTCTGTGCGGAATCGAAAGGCTTGTGTTCGGCCAATAGAATCCCGTATGAATTGGCAATCAAGGTAAATCCAGCGATGCCCGTCACTTTCTGGTACGCCTTGGCCATGCCGCCATCGATGATGATCAGTTTGCCGTTGGCCTTAATCGGCGACTGCCCCTTCTTGATCTTCACCGGCACGTGTCCATTGATGATGCAGCCATCCTCGGGGTTGACGCCAAATTCAGCCAGGATACCGCGGATGACGGTCTCGTCATCGCGATAGGCATAGTAGGGGTTCTTCACTTCCCTGTGCGTTTTCTTGTCCTGCACGAAGTAGCGTTCGAAGGTGGACATCTTGTCTTTACCATAGAGGGGGGAGCGGGCGCCGCTCCAGAGGTACCACATCGCGTCCTGGCCATACTGCCGCTTCTCAGGATCGGTCGAAAAATACCCTTGACGGGCCAATCTTTCCACACGGTCCATATAGGATTTACCGCTGAAAGAGCGCCCTTCCATGAAGATCTCCGTAAACGAGCCGTCCTGGTTAAGTGAAATACAGCCATGAAAAAGCAGGTTGTCATTGTAAACGCAGTACATGCCGCCCTTGGAAAAGAGAAAACGCACATGTTTCTGCAAGGCGGCGCTCGTTTGAAAAGACAATGCCAGGCGATCCATCACATGCTGCTCGCGTTCCGTGAGCGCGTAAGGGTCCTGAGCATCAAGCGTCGGCAAGAAGTCGTCAACCAGCTTGTGCGATTTGTCATCGATGCGCACGGTGCCGCGCTTAAGATTAATCTTGTCCAGCAGGAGGCGGTCTTCCATATTGTAATGCTCGCGCCGCCTAATGATTTGCCCTTCGAGTTTAAACTGGATGAGGCTGATCGCTTTCTGCATGCGCGCCAACAACAGCAGTTCCGTGTCATCCATTGAATCAAAGCGCAGCGGGTCGTCTTGCAGTTTTGGAATGAACTGGGGGCAAGGATCCTGCCCGTAGACGTCGAGAGCGAAAGAAACAAGGGGCATTAGATTAATGCCATACCCATTTTCTAGCGTCTCCAGATTGTTGTAGCGCAGGGAAATACGCACGACGTTGGCGATACAGGCCAGGCTGCCGGCCGCGGCGCCCATCCACACGATATCATGGTTGCCCCATTGAATATCCAGGGAATGATAGGTCATGAGCTCGTCAAGTATGATGTGCGCGCCCGGTCCCCGATCAAAAATGTCACCGATGATGTGCAGGTGGGTGATCGCCAGGCGCTGGATCAATTCGGCGAAAGCAATCGTTACCGCCGGCCCCTGGTCGACGGCAATGATAGATTCGATCAGGGCCTGATAATACTGCTGGCGATCCCCTTCAGATTCCTGCGGCGAGAGCAGGTTTTCAATAATGTCGGCAAATTCAGAGGGTATCAGGCGCCGCACGTGGGCGCGTGTGTACTTGGAGGCCACAGCCCGGCCGAGCGTGATCATCACCGGCAGGTTTTCGCGGTACCAGCACTGCGGGTCATCAATTTCCTGTAGGATGAGGGGCAGTTTCTGCTGAGGGTAGTAGATCAGCGCAGCCAACGCGCGCCGTTCCTTGGACGAAAGCTGATCGGCGAACAATTCTTCGATACGGCGGCGCAGGGATCCGGAGCCGCTTTTCAATAGATGCAGAAATTCTTCGTACGCGCCATGCAAATCGGAGAGAAAATGCTCCGTTTCTTTCGGCAAGTTGAGACTGGCTTCCAGGGCGACGATCTCCGTCGCCGCCGACTGGATAGAGGGATACTGCTTAGCCAGCAGCTCCAGATACGCGGTATTGTTCATTTTTCCAACCTTGTCCCCTGTTCAAGCCCTGCCCGGCCCAATTGGGAGATTTACTACCGGCGAATTATACGTTTCTTCCGCCCCGCATGCAGGGGAAAGGGCCAGGGCAATCGCATATTCGATTTCCTGGATGAGTAAGACGGCGTATCCTTGGCGAAACAGGAGGATACGCATGTCGAACAAGATAGCGGCAACGCTCGATAATCATTTTGGAGGTATAGAAGACCCCAGACGAACCTATCTCAATGACCATCCACTGATCAACATTCTCACCATTGCGCTCTGTGCCATCGTGGCCGGTGCGGAAGGATGGACGGATGTGGCAAATTTCGGCAGACAGAAAGAGGGTTGGCTGGGTCAGTTTCTGGACTTAGAGAATGGGATTCCCTCACACGACACCTTCGGGCGGGTCTTTGCTCGTCTGGACGCCGAGGCATTTCGGCAGAGCTTCCTCTCTTGGGTGCAGGCGGTCTTTACGGTGACTTCTGGGCAGGTGGTAGCGATAGATGGAAAAACATTGCGCCGCTCACACGACAAGGGCTTGGGCAAGGAAGCGATCAACATGGTTAGTGCCTGGGCCACCGCCAATCATCTGGTGTTGGGCCAGGTGAAGGTAGCGAGCAAATCAAACGAAATCACCGCCATTCCAGCTCTTCTGGCCATGCTGGAAGTGAGCGGTTGCATTGTCACAGTGGATGCCCTTGGCACCCAGAAAGAGGTCGCCGAGCAGATTATCAAGCAAGGCGGTGATTATCTACTGCCTGTTAAGGAGAACCAGCCTCATTTGCACGAGGATATCCAACTCTTCTTCAAGCTGGCCAAACAAAATGACTTTTCAAAAGTGACGCATACCTACAAGCGGGCGGTCAATAGTGGCCATGGGCGTGTTGAGATACGTGAATGTTGGGCGATTTCTGGCAAGGAGAGTCTTGCCTTTGTGCGCGGACATGGCGATTGGCTCAACTTACAGTGCATAGTCATGATTACATCTGAACGTCGTATCGATGAGCAAGTCGAACGCCAGACGCAATACTTCATCACCAGCCTCAAGAACGATGCTGGTGCCATCCTGGCCGCCAAACGCGCCCATTGGGGCGTCGAGAATCAACTGCACTGGGTGCTCGACGTCGCCTTTCGAGAGGATGACAGCCGCGTGCGGAAGGGAAACGCAGACCAGAATCTAGCTGTGATGCGCCACATGGCGCTCAACCTTCTCAAACATGAGAAGACGGGCAAGGGCGGCATCAAGGCCAAACGCCTGCAAGCCGCTTGGAACGAAAACTATCTTGTTAAGGTACTGACAGGTTAGTATGCGATTGCCCTGGGGAAAGGGCTCGGAAACCGGAACAAACGACAGCGCAGAATACATTACTCGACCTTCAACCCGGAAATGATCACCTTGTCATCGATGGGCTGTCCCTGAGCGTCGAGCAGCGGCAGGCGGCGCAGTGTCGCCAGGAGATAAAGACCGACCTGCAAACGATAGGCGCCCGGGGGCAGATCAGCTGCGAGCTGGATCTCGTAAGGATCGTCAACGATCTCACCACGCTCCCAGCGGCTGGTCGGGTAGGTTCCCTGCCGGGGCCAGGCGTCTACCTGGCCGACCAGACGATCCTGTTCGTCAAGCACCTGCAAGAAGACGGTGTAATCTTCGCTGATTTTGCCCAAGCTTTGCCAGCGCAGCTGCACGGGCAGCGCCCCGCCCGGCTGTAAGGAAGTGTCCGCGATGGCGACGGAGAGCAAAGCGATTTGATCGTCGAAATTGGCGGCATCTTCAGGAAGCGGTACGCCGCTTACTTCGACCTCCCCCAATAGACATACGGACGTGGCCGGGGCAAGCCAACCACAAAAGGAAGCAGCCAGGGGATCGCGGCTGAACAGATGGTAACGGCCGTTGGGCAGGCTTGTGGCAGCTTCACCGCTGTAGACGATGGGATCGGGCGTTTCCGAAGAAAGCGGCGAGACGCCCAGCGCTGCTGCTTGCTCTATGGCCTGATCGAGGGCGACGAGTTCAAAGGAAAGCAAATCGGGTGCGGGCGCGTAGCCGGCGACAAGGACCGGCAGAGGTGTTCCCGGGCGAATTTCGGAAGGAAAACTTGCCCCACTGAGCAGTGTACGGCCGTTTTGAGCGCGGTAGGCGCGGTCCGTGTGCGCCGCCGCCAAAGGCGCGAGGGCCAGGCGAGCCGCCGTTTGCCAGGGAAGCGTATCAGGCGCCGCAAACTGGGGGCCAAGGGCCACCTGCAGATCATACTCCCTGGCCAAGCCGCTCTGCGGTCGGGGCAGGAGATGGTAATCGGCGACAACTTCACCGGGGCGAAAGGCGACAGTTGGATAATAATTGCCGGCAGGATGGGCGCCGGAAGAGAAACCCGCATACTGCTCGTCAGCGAGACGCACGTAAACGTAGCTGGGCTCCGTATCGGGCTCCAGCATCTGCCAAAAAAGGGTGACGGCCGTAGCCGCCGTATCCACGACGGCGGGCTCCTCGACGTCATAGCCGAGCAGGCGCAGCTTGCCAAACTGCAGGTCGGAAGGGACGGCGCCGGCCGGCAGCGCATCAAGCGCATCGCGGCTTACCTCGATCAGAGGCCCTTGAGAACGCAAATGGTAGAGCCCCTCCAACCCGGGCAGATAGCGAGCCAGATAGACCGTCTGGCCGGCAGCGATGCGCGCATCGACCTCAGCGCGGTAGGCGGCCTCATCGGGCAGCACACTGATCTGCAAATCAGGGCGGAGACCTTCCGCCTGCTGCAGATAGTAGAGGGGCGCGATCTTCTCGCTGTCGGCCAAGATGGCGGCATTCTCGTCCAACGGTAGGGAGAGCACGCCTTCTCCCCACGCCTGCAGGGCGACCTGATCACGGTATGCGCTGTCCGGCCACCCGTCAACGACGCGCAAGACGGCCGGTAGGAGGAGCAGCAGCGTGAGCATCGCGCCCAGGGGGAAACGCCATCCTGACCATCCGCGGCTGTCCAACCAGGCGGCCAGCGCGGCCAGGGTGCCGGCCACGCCCGCCCCCCAGAAGAGAGCCGTCACCGCGTGCGCGGGGATGAGAAAGACGGCAAGATCGGGCACATGATAATTGATTGCATAGAAGGCATAGGCGACCCAGATCAGCAGCAGCACCAGGGGCGCGCGCCAGTTGCGAACGGCGGCGTAGACAACACCAATTAGAGCCAGCAGCAGATTGAACCAGCCCCACTCCGCCTCAATCAGGCGCCAAACGATCTCGTAGCGCGTGAAATCAGTGAGCCAGGCGCTCAGCTGCAGAGCGCCTTGAAAGCGGCCGCCAATAACCCAGTCGACGAAACGTGGCAATCCCATCGGCTCTTCATGAAGCGCGCTCCAGCGCAGCGGCAAGTAGGCATAGAGCAGCAGCGGCAAAAGAAGCATGGCCGCCGTTTTCAGCAGCAGGCGCATATTGGCCTGCCAATCCTGTTCTCGCAAACAACGGCCGTACGCCAGCCAAACAGCGAGCAGCGCCGCCGGCAGCAGGAGGAGGGTCGTCAGATGGTTGGTCAGGCCCAGGCCGATGAGCAGCGCCAGCAGCCAGATGGGGCGCTGCCAACTCGCCGAGCCGGAACGCTCGAACGGGGACGAGCGGCAGGCACCGGCCTGATGCCCATGATCGAGCATGACGGCGATCAACCACAAGGAAGCGGCGATGAAGAGCGCGTGCAAGGCATACACTTCCGCCTCAACCGCCTGGCTCCAGAAGGTAGGCGTAAGGCCGAAGAGGAGCGCGGCCAGCAGCGCGCTGAGAGGTTCCTTCCACAAACGCCGGCCGCTGAGAAAGAGCAAGCTGGCGGCAGTCGCCGCAAAAACGGCGGAAGCAAGGTTGATGCGCCAGGCGACGCTGCCCAAAGGCAGAGCGGCAAAAAGACGGCCGAGCAGCAGGTACAAGGGGTAACCGGTGGGATGGGCGATGCCCAGTTGGGGGATGACGGTCTGGAATTCAAAGGTATCGGCGCGGCCGGCTGCGGAGGGCATGGTCAGCAGATAGAGGGGGAAGAGGGAAAACCAGACTGAGAGTATGCCCAGCCAGGTCCACTGCTCCGCGGAGGCCAAAAGCCGGGCCAGAAAGAGGAGCGTCAGCCAGATGCTGGCCGCGAATAGGAAACGACTCGTGGTCAGGCTGACCTGCGCATCAAGCAGGTAGATGAGGTTCAACAGCAGCGGTGACAGGACAGCCGGCGCCGTCAGCCGCCCCCGCTCGCGCCTTGACAAAGGTAGTGCGCGCCAGAGCAGCCAGGCGCCGCCGGTTACACCGGCGGTCAGCACAAGAACCGGCAGTGGGCGGCCCAGCCATAAAAAGCGCGGGAAGAGGCCCTCATATAGCAGGCGGCTGATCGCCAGGCCGACGACAGCAAAGAGTGTGGCGGCCATGATCCGGCTGAGCGTATCACCGCCCTCAATCTTAAAGCGTGACATAGACCTGTAATTGTACCTCTGTCAGCAGAGAATGGAGGCGTGCGCCGGCGATCGTTTACTTAGCGTGGGAGTTTCGTCTTATCTTGGCGCGTCGAGGAAAAGGTCAATACAATCACCTGCGAGAGGCAAATGAAGGGAAAAGCCCTGTTCGTCTTGCGCAGAAGAGCGAGAAAGAAGAGTTCGGGGCAGCGTAGTCTCGAAGCGATCTCCTTTCGAGAGCGACCGTACATCGTATGCAACTTGTGAGAGCGGTTCTCAACTTACTAATCGATGCCGCCGCAGCGTGGAGCCAGGACAAGGCCTCCCTATACGCGGCGTCAATCGCCTATTACATGACTTTTTCCATCGCCCCGCTGTTGGTTCTGACCATCTCCATTGCCGGCCGCGTCTTTAGTCAGGCGGCGATCGAAGGGGAGATTGTCCAGCAAATCGAAGCGTTTGTGGGCTCGGAAGCAGCCGTTTTGCTGGAAAACTTGCTGCATAATGCCAGCCTCGGCTCCTCCAGCTTCACGATTATCAGTGCCCTGATCCTACTTTGGGCCGCATCCGGTGTCTTCAACCACCTCAAACGCGCCCTGGACATCATTTACGGCGTTACGCCGCGCCCGATGCCCACAACAAGAGGCTGTCTGCGTGCCCTGCGCACACGCTTTTTTGCCTTTGCCATGGTGATCTTCATGGGCATCCTGCTCATGGTTGCCCTGACGCTGAATACGGTCGTAACGACAATGGGCAGCTTCCTGGTCGCTTACTTCCCGGAGCTCGCCCAGCTGAATACCACCATCTCGCGCTTCATCGCCCCTTCAATCATGTTCTTTCTCTTTGGCATTATCTTTAAGACGCTCCCTGAAGCGCGCATCGCCTGGCGTGATGTCTGGCTGGGCTCCGGCGTCACCACCCTGCTGTTCCTTCTTGGCAACTGGTTCATTGGCGTCTATCTGAGAATCACCAATGTCGGTTCCGTTTACGGGGCCGCAAGCTCCTTGATCATCATGCTTGTCTGGATCTATTACTCAGCACAGATCATGCTTTACGGCGCGGAATTCACCAAGATCTACGCCATTCGCTACGGCGGCGGGATCACCCCCAGCAGCCAGGCAATCACGCTCGCCGAATACTACAGTTATCATGTTGAAACCAGCGCTGATCGCGACGGCTTCCGCGAACTGGAAGCCGCGCCGCCGGTCACAGCCACTATCGAGGAAATAGACGAGGGAGCTGCTGTTGATGAGGCACCGCCTTCTTCATCCCCTCCGCCGCCGGCTTAGGTTGAACCTCCATAGGGGGACAAGCATTCGTAGAACGTAGGAGTTATGCTCAGACACAGTGTCGCCCGTGCTGGCTGGAAAGGGGTCCAGCTGATGCTGGCCAACTTAGAAGTCAGCGGCCAAGAAAATATCCCGCCGCAGGGACCGTACCTGGTCACCGTCAATCACATGAGCGCGGCCGACACGCCGATCCTTTTTGTTGCCTTTCCAACACAGGCGTGGCGCTTCTTCGCCGGGGAGAAGTGGCAGGATCATTGGCTCTGGGGTCCGATGATGGGATCGTTGGGCGCCATCTATATCAAACGGGACGAAGTGGACCGCCGGGCGATCAGGGAAGCACAGGAGGCAATTGACCAAGGAGCGATTTTTGGTCTGGCGCCGGAGGGCAAGCGCAGCAAAGGGGGCGAGATGCAGGCTGCAAAGATGGGCGCCGCCTATCTGGCCAGCCGCAGTAAGGCGCCGATTCTGCCCGTGGGCATCGTCAACTCGGACGTCCTCTTTGCCAACGTGCGGCGCTTGAAGCGCGTTACGGTAGAAGTGATTATCGGAGAGCCCTACACGCTGCCCGATTTAGGCCGGCGGGTGAAAAGTACAGATCTACATGCTTATACGGAGCTGATCATGGTGCATATTGCCGCCCTGCTGCCGGAACGCTACCATGGCGTCTACCGGGACAGTCTCGCCCTGCAAGCGCTGCTGGCAGGAGAAGATCCGTGGCCCTTCTGCCAGGATGAAGAGGGCGGCCACGATGCGGCCTAAGCGGCGCCGGTGAGCAGTTCTTCGATCTGCTGCCAATGGGACGTGTCGTGCTGGACGGCAAGGTTCATCAGCTCTTGCAAGCTGGTCGTGCCGAAGAAAGCGTGTGTTCCCGTGCGCTGCCAATCCTCGTAGTCGAGTGCCCGCAGCGTTTCCAAACTCTGACGGCGCAGCGCCAGGAAAGAAACGGCCGCTTCACGGCCGTCCTGCGCGCGATAGGCGCGCGTCGTTGCCCATTCGTCGGAAACGGCCCCCGCCAGAAAAGGATTCTCCTTGGAGATGACCGCCAGATAGCGCGGCCAATGAACCTCATATTCCACATCGCGCAGATGGCACATTACCTCGGAGAGTGACCACGACTCCTCATCAGGCCGCTTATGCCAGTTGATACCCGGCGTGGCCAGCAAGACAGCGATCTGCTGGGCAAAGGAGGCCAATGCATCCAGGAGCTGGGGGACGGGCGGTGCGCTGTGCATGGCCACGTAACTCAGGCGATCCTGTCAGCCGGCAGAAGCCAGCCGTCGATGAGGCGCCGCGCCAGATCTTGCAGTGTGCCCTGCCCGTCGGGCATAATGCTCGCCGGCCGTTCCGCTCCAGGCAGCTGGATCCAATAGGTGAAGAACCCGAGTTTTGCCGCCGGCTCAATGTCGCGCTCAATATCGTCACCAACCATCAGCGTTTGTGCAGGCAGGCAGCCAACCCTGTCCATGATTTCGCGGTAGTAGGCGGCATGCGGCTTCGTCGCATGCATATTCTCCATCGTCGTCACCAGAGCGTAGGGGTATTTGCTGACGGGCACGCCCGCCCAGGCGAGGCGCGCCTCGATGGCGAGACGCGGAAACATGGGATTGGTGGCGATAACGACCTGCAGGCCGAGTTCAACACAAAAGTCCATCAGCGCGGACGCGTCTGGCGTAAAGCGAGTTACCCCTTGCAGCTGGTGAAACTCATGACGGTAAAAGTTATCGAATTCGGCGGCGACCGTGCGGCTGTCGACGCCCGTCAGCTCGCCAAAGCGTTCCCAGAACACGTCGCTGTTGGTGCGCGCGGGATCCGTGTTCTCGACCATTGTGCGCGAGGCACGCAGCAAGTTCTCTGTAAAGGCATCCCGCGGCAGGTGGCGATCGGCAAAATGGCCGCAGAGCGCGAAATAGGGGGGCAAGAAGTCATCCATGTCGTTGCCCAGCAGCGTGTTATCGAGATCAAAAAGAATCGTATTTATCATGGTGGTTGGCGGCAAGGGGGCAGACAGCTTCCGCTCACAACAAGCGCATCAGGTTTGGCCCCCGAACAGCGCCTCTAGGCCAGGCTTTTCTTTGGCACACTCCGCGCAGCCGACATGGGGCTTGGGCACTTCAATCAGGTGCCTGCTGCAAAAGGCGGTCACCTCGACGCGTCTGTTCAAGCCCAGAACACCCTTCTTCACCGCTGCCTGCAAGACCAGTTCCGGGCTGCTGTTGGCTCTGAGGATGCCGGGCACAGGACAGTTCGTGCAATCCTTAGCCTGCCAATCGACCGAACTGGGATTGCCATCGATAAGACGGCAGGTCTGCTCGCTGCGACCCCGGTGGTAATCTTGATAGTAAAAGCGGCATTCCTGTCCGGCGGGATTTATCATGCGTTCATTCCTGGTAGGTGATAGGAATGATAGGAAAAGTTGGTTTCATCGTCAAAGTTATTGAGGATTATCCAATAAGTTGGCCCTATTTGACGGCCGATTCATGAATTAGGCGTGAATTAGTCCGAAATTGAGCTCGCCAGCATCTATACTGCTCAATAAGGAGTGACGATTGGTTTAAGCCAGACTGGCATTCGAGTTCAAGGAGGTAAACTCATGCAGATGTTTCAGAGAAGGCACATAATTCGCATCTCGTTCTTACCACTTACCGTCCTACTGTTGCTGCTGTTCGCTTCTACCGCCCAGGCCCAGGAATCAGGCATCACGCCGCCGGTCGCGTCCGGTCCACCCCCGAGCGCAGAATTGGCGAATTGTATCGCCGGTACGGTCTGGTACGATGGCAATGCAAACGGCGTGGTCGATATGGCCAGCGAAGATCCAATGAATGGGGCGAGCGTAACGCTTCTGAGTGTTGGGCCATTTAAGAATGAAACCGGCCCCTATGTCCTGCAGGACCATCAGTTAACGAACGGTGGTTATTACGTGTTTTGTGGTTTGCAGCCAGGTACTTACGAAGTACGTGTCCAGCCTGCGCAAGATACAGTCATGCTCGCCTACCGTGACTACTATTTGAATGGCTACTTTGAATTACTCTTCTGGCCTTACGAACAGTATGTCAAGTATTTTCTGAAAACAACGACGGGGAACCAGAACACTCAGGTAGAATTAGAGCAAGGTAAATACGCAGAAGTAAGCGTCGGGTTTAGCCAATACTAGCGTGGGCAAATCGTCTACCGGCCGCTGCATCGCGGCCAGTCTTAAAGATGGGGATAGGTGAAAAGGCCCATCGGCGCGATGGGCTTTTTCTGCCGCTTCAGGCCGAGAGCTTTCCTCAAGGCGTTACAATCACCCGGCCGCTGGTCACGTTGTCCGCTTCATTTGTCTCGCCGCGGATCTCGGTCCGCAGAATCAACCTTGGCCCAGAAGCGGTGTGTGCCCACGGGCACGTCCTGCCAGAGGATGGCGGCGCTCTCCGTTTCCCGCCCCCAGGAACAACCCTTAATCAAGCCGCTCTCGGCGGGGGCGATTATTGTTTCACCAATCACCTCCCTCAATGATTCGTCGGCGTAAAAGGTGATGGTGAAAGCGTCTGCTATCGGCGCTGAGCCATTGTTGAAGAAACCGAGCTGCAGGCGGACATCGGCCGTTTCGCCCACCACCGCCGCCTGCACATCCGGCGCTCCTCCGGCGACAAGATTCTGCGTTCTGGGGCTGATGCGCGCCCAATCACGAAAGGCACGACCGGTGCGCGTCAGCGCCCTGTCCGATCCCGTCTCGTAATCTTCATACGCCTCAACCAGCAGATTGCTCGACCCGCCGGACCCTTCTACGTCCGTCAGCAGGCTGAACCAGGTCCACTGCTGCACCAGGCGATAATCATCGGCCGCATAGCCGAGATCGGGATCCCGGGCCCATTCGAAATAATGCATCGTCTTGTTCAGAAACGTGCTCACGCGTTCTTCCGTGAAGCATCCGCCGAACTCATCCATCAAGAAGCACTCCGTGGGCTGTAGGGCGTCATCATAATCCACGAAGGGATAGAGCAGCGAAAATTCGGAAATGATCAGCGGCTTGTTCTGCTGCCCGTGCTCTTTCATCCAGGTGCGCAGGGCCAGCAGCTGCGCATCAAAAATCTGCATGTCATCATGTTCAGCGCGGCAGTAGACCTCCTCCTGGGGACACTCTATTTGCGGATCACCCATGGGATTCTTCTTCGCCAGGGCGGGGTCCGTGCCCAGGGCGATCTTGCCGTCACTGTTCCCTCCATCTTCCTGTCTGATTTCGGAGAGAATATAGAGGTGCGCGTTCCACACATCGACGGGCATCGTTTCGCCAAACTGCTCCTGGTAGGCGTCCCAAACCATATCCAGATACTGCAAACGTCCCGGCGTCATCATCGACAGGCCGGCGATCGCTGTCTGCGCCCGGGGATCGCGTTCCTTGATGAAGGTGACCACTTCCTGATAGGCGCGCGCGTACACGTCCGGAAAAGTGTTGTCCTGCGCATCGTTGGCCACGTCCGGTTCATTGCCCACCATCCACAGCGCGCCTGGGTTCGCCTGGATCAAGGGACCCAGCCCACCCGGCTCCATCGTCAGCGGAGGCTTTACCGTGTAGGTCGGCAGATAGCGGCCGTCCTCTTTGTCCTGCCGAATGCGAATCATCGGCAAATGCTCAACACCTGCGGGCAGCGGCGGCGCGGAGGGGCTGAAGTTCACATAGTGGCCGGCGGCCAATGGTTCAATCCACTCAATCAGTTCCGGCGCGTACCCTTTGGCAATGCCGTAGCGGCAGTTTGTTGAGGCGTGGGTGCTCAGGGCGCGATCCAACAACGACGGTTCGGGCGGTATGGGCGTAGGGGAAGGCGCGGGCACAGCCGTGTGCGTCGCCGCCGCCCGTGTTGGAAAAGGGGTCTTAGACGGCAGCGGCGTAGGGGAAGAGAGAACAACACGCGTCCCTACCGCAGCCGGCGTTGTGCGCTGCGCCCGCGCCCCATCCGAAGCCAGCGGCCCGCTGCTGCTGCAGCCGCTGAGAGCGATGCCCAGAAGGGCCAAACCAAGAAGCGATATTCTTCGAAGCATACCTGCATCTTTCACTCCCCCTAGTTTAGACGATTCAGGCTGATTTTGCAGGCGCAGCGCTTGCTCAGTTGCCGCGGCTCCCGCGATGGGTAAGAATTGATGGCTGGCGATCCTGCAGCCACGTCAAAGGAGATCTGGCAATGAACAACTTTCGAGTCGGTGTACAGCTGCACCCGCAGCATACAACTTATGATTCCTTCGCCACGGCCGTGCGCGAAGTGGACGCACTCGGCGTGGACACAATCTGGAACTGGGACCACTTCTTCCCGCTCTACGGGGCAGAAGATGGGGCCCATTTTGAAGGCTGGACGCTGCTGACGGCGATGGCCATGCTCAGCGAACGAGCACAAATCGGCTGCCTTGTGACCTGCAACAGCTACCGCAACCCGGCGCTGCTGACGCACATGGCCAAGACAGTCGATCATATCAGCCACGGCCGTCTCATCCTCGGCCTGGGCGCGGGTTGGTTCGAACGGGACTACGACGAATTCGGCTACGCGTTCGGCACGGCGGGCAGCCGCCTGCGCGACCTCGGTGAAGCGCTGCCCGTGATTAAAGAAAGGATGGCCAAAGAGGTCCCGGCGCCGCTGCGCAACCCGATCCCCATCCTCATCGGCGGCGGCGGGGAGAAAGTCACGCTCAAATTGACGGCGCAGTACGCCGACCTCTGGAACGGCTTCGGGCCGCCGGAAACATGGGAGCACAAGAACAATGTGCTGACCCAATGGTGTGCAGAAATCGGCCGTGATCCATCGGAGATCGAGCGCACCGCCTTTCTGGAAACGAAAGATGTGCCCGGCAGCCTGGATGCCTTTGCCGCCGCCGGGGCCACGCACCTAATTATGAATATGGATGATCCCTGGGAGTATGACCTCGTGCGCGAGCTGATCCGCTGGCGAGATTCAGCCAATCAATAAGCATCGAATTAGGAGATGGGTTTCGAGGAAACGACCGTACCCCGCCAAAACGAAAAAAGAGCCGCCGGGCACTGCCGGCGGCTCTTTGATTTTACCCATTTGCGGGTACCTGTACGCCCTGAAGGATTCGAACATGCGTTCTGATGGGTGGGCCGAAGGTTGCGCTGGGTGGGACATGCAAAGGGGCGTTTTAGTCGCTTTCGGTCCAGTCTACACGACCGTGACTGTCGCGGAGTTCCGTGTTGCTCCAGCGCGCGTAAAACTTGCTGGTGGTGCGGATGTCGGAATGTCCTAGTAGCTGACTGACGGTTTGCAGGTCGGCGCCGGCGCGTAACCACTCCCGCGCACAGGCGTGGCGGAAGGCGTGTGGATTGACCCGTCCCTCTATGCCGGCGCGTTCGCCAAGTCGATCGAATAGCTTGCGTATGGATACGGGCTTCACGGGAAGTCCTTTGTTCTTGCCTTCCAACGTCACGAAGATGATGTCGTGGCCGGTCTCGGGCCGGTGGTCAAGCCAGTCGAGGAGTGCTAGCGCGGCGGTTTCGGAGAGATAAACTGTGCGGACCTTGCCGCCTCCACGTCCTTTTTCGGTGACGTCTACTTGCGCGCCGCCGTCGAAGATCTGGAGCGTGCCTAATCGCGCAGAACAGAGCCCGCCGACACGACAGCCGGTCGATGCGAGAAAGAGGACGATGGCGGTGTTGCGCGCTTTGTAGGCGGCGGCGTGCCGCCATTTGTTGCCCCGATATTTGCCGGCTTCCGCTAGGAGCCTCTGAAAGTCTGCGAGTGAAATGGCCTTGGGCCCGGTGTCGGGAGCGACGGGTTTCTTGACGCCGGCCATCGGCGAGCGGGCGATTAATCCGATGGCGACCATCCAGTTGAAGAAGGTGGCGGCGTCACCGTGTATGCGGCGAATGGTGTGGACACTGAGCTTCTTGGCGAAGAGACTGTCGCGCCATTGCAGCATGTCACTCTTGGTGATCTCCTCGAGGGTGGTGTCCTCCCCGATGCGCTGCAGCAGATAGCGCAGCGATTGCTTGTAAACACGGATGGTTTGGGGCGAAAGCAGGCGGCTTTGCGCCTGAATGTACGCGTCAAATGCTTGGCGGAGGGACAGATTCGACAATGAAAACTCCCGCGTAATGGTTGAGAAAAGTTCTGTCATTTTAGCACTTATGTTCTATTTTTCAGTGAATGAAGCGTGAACGGGGCTTGATTCACAGATGTGGAAATTGGCTGTTGATGATGATTGTAGTTGGCGGGCCTGATGACAAAAATAGAACGAATGTTTCATAACATGGACCTGGCAGTTTTCCTGGCTTTGGTGGCCGGATGCTCGAAGGTTGGCGAGATCGTTGAGCATTCTGGGCACTCTGCTTTTCGGGTGCGGGAAGCGTTGAAGCGGCTGCTGGAGATGGGCTTGTTGAACGTCCTGATTACCGATCCTGGCAGCTGGCCGAAGGAGGTCATGAAGTTACAACAGTCTGTGGATAAGTTATGTCGAATTGTTCGGTGGACGACCTGAAGCGCACAAAATGATCGCTTCAACAATTGCTGAAGCGCACAAATTGATCGCTTCGGATGGTTCACATAACGATGAAGCGCACGAAATGATCGCTTCAAGCGCACAAAATGATCGTTTCAGCCCTCCCTTTATGCATGTTAATGATCATGCATGTATGGATGATGCTGATTCTGTTCAGAATCGGTTGGCGAATTCTGACGAATTCGCTGGGGGTCCATTACGGAATAAGTTGGCGGATTCTGACGAATCTGCAGGGAATCGGTTGCGGGATCCGTTGGCGGAGTCTGGCGAATCTGCACGGAATTCACTGGAAGAAGAACTGAAGGAAATTGGCTTTGACCAACCTGGACGATGGTTACGGAAGGAGAACGTGTCATGGGAGTTGGTGTCGGATTGGCTGGAGTACGTGAACAGCAACGGCGGCATTCGCAACAAGGCAGGGTTTGTCCGGAGGCAGGTGGAGGCCGGGGAGAAGCCGAATTTGGTGAAGGCGAGAAGGAAGCAGGTCCGCGGAACGAAGTTCCGGCGGAGTACGAGCACCTTATTCAGCGGTAGGGAATGAGCTGGTGGAGATGATATTGGGTACGCGGAAGCATGCGACGATGAATGATTACCGGCCATTGATCACGAGAAAGGAGGAAGGGCACCGGATGTTGATTGCGGCGGTGATTGCGACGGCAGTTTGGGATGCGCTTGGCCAAGGGATGACGGGTCGGAATCGTGAAGGGCTTGTTGCATCGGCGTGGGCGTATCTGGAGTCGTCAATGTTCCGGCATGATCTGGATCTGGTTGGATTCTTTGTTGATGTTGATGTGTTCTTGAGTGAATTGAAGGAGCTGGCTGGAAATGGGGAATGATGCGATTTTTGAGTGGCCGCTGCGCTTCTGCGGATTTCGGATTGCGGATTTGGCGAGCCATGCGCGACGTCGCGAAGTACCAGTTCGCGCTAAAGGTGCTGCTGGTGGCGCAGCGCCAGCGAAAGCATGCGCTACATGGATGGGCGTGGAGTTCGAATGAGTGAGTGAAACGTCCGGCGTTGAGATATTACGGGGCGAAGTGGAATCTGGCGCCGTGGATCATTGATCATTTTGTTGAGCATGAGGTTTATGTGGAACCGTTATGGAGGCAGTGCTGCTGTGCTGCTGCGCAAGGAGCGAAGTTTGATTGAGGTTTATAACGATCTGGACCTGGAGGTGGTGAATTTCTTTTATGTGCTGCGAGAATTTCCGGAGCGATTGATGGAGCTGGTGGCGTTGACTCCGTTTGCCTTGTCTGAATTTGATCTGTCTGATTCTTCTTTTTCTTCCTGCCATTCTTTTCTGTTCTCTGTGTTTGTTCCGGATCGTCCGTTTGATTGGGTCCCATGCGGTAAGGATAGAGAGAAGATGATTGAAGCTGCCCGATTGTTTTACGTGCGGTCGTATCTGGGGATGGCGGGGGACCTACGTCGAAGTCGGACGGCGCGGGTTTCGGCGGCAGAAGGTGTTTAGCCGGGGACGGAATGGGGACAAGGTGATGACGCCGGCGGCGTTGAGCTTTATGCGGACGTCGCATTTGCGGCCGTTGGCGGAGCGGCTGCGCGGGGTGACGATCGATTGTCTGACGCGCTGGAATGCATGCGGCGGTATGACTCGGAGAAGACGCTGTTTTACGTGGATCCGCCGTATTCCGCGCGGGGGCGTGGGGCTCAGGCCGGTTACCGGCATGAGATGAGTGATGAGGATCATCAGGCGCTGCTGGGGATGTTGGTGGGGTTGAAGGGGTTGTGGCTGTCGGGGTATGAGTCGCAGTTCTACGATGGCCTGGCGGACTGGGAGCGGTATGAGCGGCAGGCGCGTGTCAACGGGGCTGGGTCGGCCGGAGAGGTGTTGTGGGTGAAAGGGGCTTAGGAAGCGAGGAGTTTAGCGATTTGTAGTTTTTAGAGGTCATTCATAGGGGCGGCAGGTAAATTGGGCGCTTCGCGAAGCGCCCTTACAGAGGTCACACGGGAAATTCAGAGATAAGGGCCAATCTGCGATTGGGACCACGTGATGGGGTTTGATGGAAGGGGAAACGTTTTAATGTCATGCACAAGAAAAAGTAAGGTATTAAGAAATGAAATTGCATGAAACAACTGAGTCGATTTATCTGTTCATTCGCAGCTATATGTCTAGCAGCGACGGCCGTCCGCCAACGATTCGGGATATCGGCAAGGCATGCGACCGGAGCAGCCGCTGTCCTGTTCGCTGGTGAACCACCATCTGAATCATCTGGAGGAATTCGGGCTTATTGAGCGGGTGCCGATTCCAGATAGAAGAAAACGGGTTATTCACCTGCCAGGGGCGCATTTCGAGCCGCCGCCGATGCCGGAGATGGGATAGTAAAGGGCGCTTCGCCGAAGCGCCCCTACAGAGGGATCAGGTCTATGGAACAGTATGAGATGAATCGGATCGCGGCCGTCGGGGGATGTGCTGCGGGAAAGGGCGAGGTTGAACGGCCGAATCTTGCGCTGGGTGACGCTGGCATTGGCGGGAGTTGGTGGTGTTTGTGCTCGGCCGTGAGGTGTATATGGCGGAGTGGCAAATATTCTGGTCGGGTCTGTTTGCCGTGTTGGGGATCCTGGTCGGGACGGCGGGCTTTGTGCTGGATGGGTTGAGCCGGTGGGAGTTGAGCGGAGAGCATGCGATGGAGCGGACGGAGACGCGGCGGGTGAACTCGGTCTCGCGGGCGCCGCCAGTGCGCCTGGCGCGGAAGCGATCGGCGAACCGGATCACGTTGTCGAGCTGGGAGTTTGAGCCGGGCGAATGGAATCTGATTGTCTCTACGGCTGGCGGCGCAGGGCTGGCGGTTCAATCGCGACTTGTTTGAAGGGATTGTGCCGAATCTGACGCGCAAGGGTGTATGGGACGGCATCGAGAAGGATTGGATAGAGCAGGGGTATCTGTATCAGGACGGCCGATCGTGGTGGGTGCGGCCGGGTGTTCGGCGGCGGTTGGCTTCCCCTACCCCGGCGGGCCTAGCAGAGCGCAAATTGGCTCATGGTGCACGACGACGACGAGGACGACGAATGAAATTTGGGCGATATGTTGTGGTTTGCAGTCAAAGATGGTGATCCGAGAGTCGCTAATATGTATCGGCGGCATTACAGCAGTTATGAGTACAAAGATGGCCGTCGAGACTGGTGGCCTGGATATCGGAATCGCAATCTCGTAATGGGACCGGGCGAGAAAATGGTTCTACTGGCAGCTGATGGGAAAGCGATTTTCGGTTGGCGCAAGTTTAGAGATGCATCTGGGCAGAAGGGGGTCAACTGTGCATTCTTCCGCAATGAAGGAAATGTTTTGTCCAGTCGACTGATCCTTGCGGCTGAACAACTGGCCTGGATGCGATGGCCTGGGGAGCGGCTGTATACCTATGTGAATACGCGTGAAGTTAGAGGTGATGGCGCCGCTTCAAGTATGCAGGATGGCGCAAGTGTGGCCGGACCAAGAAGCGCAGGCTTTTGATCCGAAAAGTATCAGTGATTTCGGAGGCTATATCGTGAGAAGTAAAACAAATAAGTCAATGAAGTACCGTCTGATTTTGGCGGATCCGCCGTGGCGGTATGCGAATCGGGGAGTGAATGGGGCGGCGGAGAAACATTATCCGACGATGACGCCGGGGCAGATTAAGGCGCTGCCGGTGAAGGCGCTTGCGGCTCGGGATGCGGTGCTGGTGTTGTGGGCGACGTGGCCAATGCTGGATGTGGCGCTGCGGGTGATTCCAGCCTGGGGGTTCAGGTATAAGACAGGGTTTCCGTGGATCAAGCTTGTGGGAGATCCTGAGGAGCTGCGGCCGTCTTGGGGACCGGGCTGGTGGGCGCGTGGGTGCAGTGAAGCGGTCTTGATTGGGGTGCGCGGCCGTGCGAGTCCGCCGGAAGGGGATTGGCTGGGGCTGCTGTCGAAGCGATTGAAGCATTCGAAGAAGCCTGAGGATGTTTATGCGTATTGCGAATCGTTTCCTGGGCCGTATCTGGAGCTCTTCGCGAGAGAGAAGCGGTCGGGATGGGATGTTTGGGGCAACGAGGTAATGGGTATCGATCTGGAGGAGGCTGCTGATGAGGCCGAACTGCGTTCGGAAGAAGAAAAAGACAGGATCGGCGAATGGGTCCATCCATCAACTGGACGGGATCTGGTATATGTGGTGCGGGAAGCATCGGCCGAACTGCGTTCGGGTGAGGATTGAATATGTCCGCCTTGAAGGATGTCGGATCAGAGATGTTGATCGAGGCGAAACAGAAGGGATCGGCGAAGCTGCCACGAGGGCTGGTGCTGGCTTACACGCCGACGGCGAGGGGCGATAGTGTGGATCATCGTCTTGTGTGGTCGCGGAAGGGATCTCAGCCATCGGCGGCTGAGGACAAGATCTTGGAATCGCAATCTTACTCGCCTTCGATCAATTGGACGATCGAGGTTCGTAAAGCGAATTCTGAAGGTTCCGATTGAGACTACTTGAAGGATATTAATCATTTTTTGCGGCAGACGACGGAGATTTGACTAATAAGGCATCGCTGCATAATTAGCCCTAATCTGATATCTTTTGAGAAATTAGCCAGATGGAGTTTATGATGGTGTTTAGGTCCTTTCGTTATTTGATTCCAGGATTAGTTGCTATTGCGCTTATGTTATCGGCCTGCACTGATTCTCGGGCTGAAAGTGAGATTTCAGATGTAGCACTTACTCCGACCGCTGAGCCTACGACCACGGCGACACAGACTGTGAGGCCAACGCAAACCTTAAGTACTATAGCTACGCCTACGACTACGTCCTCACCTACGCCCGTTCCGACTTCGACCTCTACGGTAACTGCTACGGGCACGCCGGCACCAACGGAAACACCTACACCGAAGCTGGTTACTCATTCCAATCTTGGCTGGAAAGGTTTTGATCCAGCAGAAAGACCTGTTTTTGATGACGAAGAGATCGTTGCCGACGACTTACTGCGATTTCTTCGAAATAAGCAGGAAATTCAGATGGATGAACGTCTTTCACCGACTCGTGAAGCTGATGTTGATATTGATGATGTTAGATTCGCGTGGCTTCAGCAGGGTGATGAAGTCTATTGGCAACCCTATATTTTCGACGAACGCGGCGAACAATCGATCGTGACTTCACGTCGTATGAGACCGATGAAAGTGGAGAGAAGCATGTACTGCCGAACTGGGCTTTTGGATGTCCCTATAAGTATCAGATTGGCACCACGCGGCTCGTCGAAAGAGGTTTGATGGACGACATTACAGATATCTCATTATGTATAACGAAGCTACAGGATTGGCCCAGTTCGCGATAGAGACGGGGTATGGGGCACATTTATGGTTTGACGAGGGATTGTGCAACAGGTTTATTTCGTACGATGACAACATCGAAGGATTTGGATTGCCCAAAAAGCCCATCTCGGTCGATGATACTGTGGTGGTTGTAAATTCAACTTCTGGTGAAACCTTTCTTTCAATTATGATGAGAACGCCTTAGCTACGGCTGGGATTGCGGAACCAAATGAAGGTCCTACTCATCGCCTGGAACAAGGGCATTGGGTCGAGCTAGAGCAAGCTGAGTCTTTGGGTGACGGCGATCCCCTGGTTGTTTTCGTAGGCGCTGATGATCAAGGAGAAGGCTATCTTTATTTGAACAACAGATTTGCTAATCTCAATACGGATTATGCCCATTAAAAGTATTCGCTGGGCAGTTGATACAGGAGGCGCTTACACAAGCGCAGGTAAGAAAGTACGAAACCAGTTATGGCGAGCATTATGCGGCAGCTGCTATACCGCAATAGTCTCCTGATGGCGAACTGATTGCCTTTGTTGGAATGGACAGTGAAGTTCCAAAGTTATCCGTCTTTGATCTAGAAAGCGAAGCTGTATCGCACTTTGTAGCTACTCCCTCCAACGCAAATTATATTTCTCTGGTTCCCTCTGGTCACCAAATGGAAAATGGTTGCTATATGGTCATGGCAACGCCTGCACAAGCGTATCGCTCTACACTATGTCTTATCCTGACGAGGTTGACACCTACATAGGACAAGGCATTAATCCGTTCTGGCTGGAGCACGAAGATGAATTGGCTATTGGTTACAATCCAGACTGCTATGTCAATCAGCTGAGAATAGTAACGCCAGGGGGAAGTGAGAGATCGGGTTAGCTGTAGGACTTGACCTTGATGGTTATGTTAAGGGATATGCTCCTATGAGTCATTCGTTCATCGTTCATAGTTCCACGAGGGAGAAGGAACTGAAGAGATCAAACTGTTCCTTTGAATGGAGATCAGGCGATCGTGCTTCTTTATTCATTCTCAAAATCCGATGGTTACTTGCAAGAGGTATTATTGTCCCCAAATGAAGAGTGGCTTTCTATCCAATTTCCCGAACACTTTTGCCACAGAATCATCGATTTGAAGAATGAGAACAGTGTAGAGTTCGAGATTGGTCGTGTTTTGAAATTGCCGGTTGGACAACTGGTAAAACCGCGCCATCGATTTTAGCCTTCGAGCAGTAATAGGGGACCTGTCTACTGGCGAGTTAGCCTGGATCTCTGGTGGCTCAGAGAATTTTCGATAACAAACGCGGGTTCGGAGGCAAGGGGTGGATTGCGAGAGATATCTTTTTAAAAATCCTTAGTCGAACAATAGCAGCTTAACAACTGTCATGCTTGTGAGAATTTAGATGCTGACTGGTGGAGAATAAATCCCCACGACAATATGAACGAAGCAAAGAGTTGCGGAAGATGCGGCAAGGAGAGCCCTTCGAGGACTCTACCGCTTCGAGGAGGCACAGCAGCGGGCGGCAGTCCTATTGCATCCAGTGCACAGCCGAAGCGAATAAGGAGTGGCGATTCGATCCGGAAGTGAGGCACATTGGCGGAATACATGCGCAGGTATCGAAGGCGAGGAAGATGAGCAAGTGAGCAAACGGCCGATTAGGGGGCCGGGCGACGCAGGTCGTATGGCAGTCGTTTTGTATGGCGGCGTGTCTTCGCTATTGCGTCGCCCCTACGAGAGTGCGTATCAAGGCAGAGACTGTTTTGACTAACAGGACAAAAATGAACGTTTAAGAGTTGTTATGAACCAAGAAAATAGGGCGGCGGCGTGTGGCGTGTTACCGGGTGTCGACGCGGAAGCAGGAGGCGTCGGGGCTGGGGCTGGTGGCGCAGCGGACGGCCGTGAAGCGGTATGCAGCGCGCGAATGACCTGGTCATTGGCGGGCGTTCACGGAGGTGGAGACGGGGACGCGGAAACGGGAACGGCCGGAGCTGGCGGCGGCGATCGGGGCGGCGAAGGATGCGGGGGCTGTGCTGTTGATTGCGAAGTTGGACAGGCTGGCGCGGAATGTGCATTTTGTGTCGGGGTTGATGGAGAGCGGGGTGCAGTTTACGGCGGTGGATATGCCGCAGGTGGATAATTTGACGATTTATATTGTGGCGGCCGTGGCGGAGCAGGAGGCGCGGTTGATCAGTGAGCGGACGAAGGCGGCTTTGGCGGCGGCGAGGGCGAAGGGGACGCGGTTGGGGAATCCGGAGTTTTTGACGTGTCAGGCGCAGTTAGCCGGGGCGAAGAGGAATCGGGAGACGGCCGTGGCGGCATACCGGCCGATTACGGGGTATGTGCGGGTGCTGCGCGATTCGGGGTTTCGACGATTTGGCGCAGTCTGGTTAGTTCATTTTCGACGGCGCGCTGGTGATCGACGGCACGGCCGCGCGTGTCTATGGTGAGGGCGAGCAGGAGCTGGCGGGCGACTTTGTCTTCGAGGTCGTTTTGATCGAGTATGGTTTGGATGATGTCGGCTACTTCTTGATGTTCCATGGTTAGGCCTTAGGGAAGCGAAAGAGACGCAAAAGAGAGACGCAAGATTTTGCGTCTCTACGGGGTGGGGACTTAAGTCGGCGGTTTGGGTTTCGGCCGTTTTAGAGTGTGCGGCCGCCGGCGATTGAAATCGCAGTCTGAGCGAAATAACCATGCTGGAAGCATTTTGGTAAAACTGACATTCGGCCGTGGGAACAAAAGGGCGGTTCGCGAACCGCCCGTACATCGATTTCAGTTAAAAAGGAATTAGGCACGGCGGGTTGAGTTTCTTCGGGGGATTCGGCCGTTTTGATGGCCGGGAGACGCGAGATTTTGCGTCTGTATGGGATGTGGTTTGAACACCGCTGGTCCATTGAGCCCAGCATTCGTTTTCGCAAAAGCCGTCTTTTTTGGACCTTGCTGGCCTTTCAAGACTCTGAACGCTGTGACCGCTGGACAATGTTGACGGAGTTAGCCTACTGGCAACTCTTTCTAAGCCGTGACTTGGTGCAGGATCAGCCGCTGCCCTGGCAGAAAGCGCAGACCAAGCTAACACCTGGCCGGGCCTTGCAAAGCATGGGACCTCTTTTTGTGTGGCTTCGCTCACAGACCTGTCCGGTCAAACAGCGCGGAAAATCGCCTGGCTGGCCTAGAGGTCGCAAACGCGGCCCAGCAGCTCAATTCAAAGCGGTGAAAAGAGGCAAGAAACGGGCAAAATCTGCCTGATTGGCCGCCTAAATTCGATTGCTAAGGTTCAGATTGTTGCTCAGATTTTTCTCAGTAGGTACCTATTGTCTAAACTCGAGTTTGCTTGAACAGATGGCCGATCTATAATGATAATCGAATTGGTGGTGAGTCACGAAGATCCAAAAGGAGCCATCCCATGAAAAAACTTGTTGTAATACTTGTCTTGATCTTTGTATTGTGCCTATCTTTTATTGGCGCCGTTTCCGCCGGCAATCTGCGGAATTGGAAAGCTGCCTACACCTATGATCTTCCTGCCGGCACTTTGTGAAGCCCAGACTGGGTACCCATATAACTTTAACTTTAGCTGGACATATCCTGAGCCGGTAACGATTCACCCGGATCAATCCGTCCGCTTTCACATGGGCTGGCAAACTGATTATCCGATGACTGCGAATGAAGCCAAAGCGCATTTCCAGAGCATGATCGCCACCATAGACTTGGGCGATGGTCCTATAGAAATGGCTGGTCACGAGATCACGCCCAGCGAAAATGGAAACTACTGGACTAATAATATTTGTTCCTATACCGTATGAGATTGGCTTCCAAACTGACTCAACGCTGCTGAACACTCCGTCTTCGTGGCGGAGTGTTTTTCTATAAGGCAGGGTTTTTTTGATAGACCCCAATAGGGTTCAATCCAAGGAACTTTCCAGAGGTACAGCTTAAAATCAGACACGCGATTTTTTCTGGTTCTCAAACAAGACAACTTGAACGCTCCCTAGAGGTAGAGCGCAGAAAATCTATCGGATTCATCTAAATTGACCTTTGTTGGACGATATGCAAAAACCCCCTATTAAGTAGACTGGGCAAAATTTGCCCCCGTTTTTTGACAGGTCTCCTTTTTCTAGCAAATTCCACTTGCTTCCCCGCCTGTGCTAAGTCTGTCCAGGTTTCAATCATTATGTTGACACAAAAGTCTCAGGCGATCTACAATGTTAAAGTGAAAGATTGTGTTAAGCAACCTGTTTTTCCCAGCAAGAGGAAACAATGAGCTTAAGTCTGTAAGTCACAGGTAAACCGGGGGAACAAATGATGCAAGACATGAACCTAGTTAAGGAGTCACGTGTGAAGCGGATAATGAAGCTAGGCGTCGCCATAGGGATAGCGTTGGCAACGGTCACCGTTCTAATGTGGCTGTTCCAAGGTGTGAGTAACGCTGATAGCTCTGCTGATACTCTTGGCACTCTATACGTGGACGGAGAAACGGGCAGTGACGCTGGCAATTGCCAGGATCCCACCACTCCCTGCGGCACTATCGACTATGCCATTTTACAGGCAGCAAACGATGATGCCATTTTCGTAACAGCAATGACCTATACTGAAAACATAACGATTACTGGCCTCGACTTAACACTCCGGGGAAGCTATAGTATTTCAGGGACCCAATGGCTGCCGGGCGCAGGCGAAACGATCATTGACGGCAACAATGTTGGCAGAACCCTCGTTATCCACGACAGTGATTCTGTGCTGGAAAACATTGCTATAGTAGGCGGCAAAGTCCCCGATACGGATTGTTGGGGCGGCGGCATATGGATCACCAATGGGGACGTAACCATCCGCAATGCTACGATCAGGGATAATAACTGCGGTGGCATAGAAGTCAATCATGACCTCGGACCTGGCCACCTGACGCTTGAATCCTCCACCGTCAGCAACAATGCACATACCGGGCAAGGTGGCGGGCTGCATGTCTGGGGAGAATTTGCATCGGCCGACATCGTGGATGTCGAGTTCATTAGCAACACGATTAATGGAGCTGGCGGGGCAATATCTGTTGACCACCAGGCCATGGTTGTCATTGAAAACAGTACCATCAGCAACAATACGTCGTCCAATCATGGTGGCGGTGTCGAAGTTCTTGACGGCGCGTCGGCCACTATTACCAGCTCCTCAATCTACTCCAATACTTCTCAAGGTGGTGAGGGTGGCGGATTGCATATAGATAGCTTTGGCAGTGTACGCCTAATCGATAGCCTGGTCCTTGCCAATGCCGCTGAAGGCAATGAAGGTGGCGGGATTGGAGCCAGCGGTGGAAACACTTCGGCCTACATCGAGAACAGTATTATCGCCGGCAATACCTCGGGCACCCACGGTGGTGGGTTATGGCTCGCCGATACTGGTGAACACCGTGTTTTCAATTCGTACATAGTGGGCAACGAGACGACCGGCGATGGTGCGGCGATAGTAACCGCCCACACCTCGCATGTCGAGGTAACGAATACTCTCATTATCAGCAATACGGGTATTACGGGAATTGGCGACCGGGATGGCAGCGGATCGCTGATCCAGCTGAACCATTGCGATACCTTCGGAAACAGCCCTGACGGCACGACTGGTGTGACGATCAACCGGATCAACTGCCTAGGAACGCCGGCAATAGATGGGGCCGATCCGTTGATGGCAGGTGGCGCTCTCCCCGGTGGTGTGGGACCATCATACGCTCCTGATTGGCTGAGCTATGATTATCACTTGCTTCCAGGTTCGCCCGCAATCGACGCGGGTACTGATGTGGGTGCACCGTCGGCCGATTTAGATGGTTATCCAAGGCCAATCGATGGTGACCTTGACGGAGTTGCGGTCACTGATGTGGGTGCATATGAATTTAGGCCACCGACGGCTTATCTACCTATCCTACTGAAATATTCTGAATAAGGGGTGTCGGATAAGGAAGAGATGTTACCACCCAACTCGAGGTCACTTCCAGATTTTCATCATCAGGCTGTTCAGACCGCAGCAGATTTTCAAGGAATAACAATCTAGGAGATGGAAACAAAAAAGGACCGGTCATAGCAACCAGTCCTTTTTTGTTAAGAATGCAAGTCCTAGCTATTTCCCTAACCCGACAGGCATATACACGAGCGCAGTTTTCTCGCCTACGGCGTACAATCCAGGAGCGCAAATAGACGTAGAAAAGGCGCCTCCGTCAAGATAGACATATTCTCCGCAGGAGCCGTCTTCCCAAGCGTCCCCAGTCCATTTCAGCAGCAGGCTGTCGCCTAGTTCGGCTACATTTGAGGGTGTTTGCGCACCCACGGTTACCGGCAGCGCGGTACCCCAGGCGCTTGGCGGCAGCTGCTTACCGGTATTGTCAAAGGCGGTCATAAAGAAGGCATCCTCGGTGACGAAGAAGCCTTCGGTACGCTTTCCGCGCACATCGCTGTTTCGTTCGATCAAGATATCAGTCTCGACACTAAAAGACGTGACCGGGAAAGTAAGTTTGACCATGCTGCCGCCGGCAAAGAAAGACACATCTTGAACTTGACCCGGATTCCAGGATCCGATACCAGGCATTACTCCTTTGCTCACCGGATAAAGGTAGGGATAGCGGTGATAGCGCGTTGTCTGGCCATAGCCGCGCACCTCTGCACGCACATATTGGACTGCTGTATCCTGCAGCAAATAGAGCTGTAAGGCGCGCTCGTACGCGTCCTGCTGAATGCTTTCGTAGCAGGCGCGTTGGGCGGCGCCCGTCATATTCGTGCAGGCAGCCGTGTCCGCGCGATACTGGTCTTGCAGATTTTGCGGGATCCGCGCCAAATTTGCAAATATCCCCCAAACAACCAGGGCTCCAACCAATTATTGGGATGGTGATAATCTTCCGACCAGCCGCCGAATGCTACTGGTAGTTTGCCGTCGCCCCATTCCTTCAACATGTCGGAGTTGGCGATACCAACAACATCGATCTGGTATTTCGGATCGAGCGCTTCGATGCCCTGCTCAAGAATCTTTGCCGCTGTTTCGCGGCTGCTGTTGCCGGTATTGTAAACAATTGTCATACGGAACCCTTTATCGCCCAGGACCTGCATGAACTCCTGCTTGGCTTTCGCGGGGTCGAAATCATAAGTTGGCTGCAGCGGCGAATACCCCATCAGGTTGGCGGCGATGGGGCCGGTGCGGCGAATAGCCCGTCCGTTAAAGGATTGATTGTTATAAGCCTCGTAATCGAATGCGTAGCTGAACGCTTTGCGGGCGTGGATGTTGTCAAAGAAATCGGGTGGGATGCCGTTGCCGTCCAGCTGGCCACTGCCAACGTAGGGGTTGCCGCCCGCGGTCTCGATAGCGAAGGTGAAAAAGAGGTCCGTGGCTACGGGGCGAGGCTCTCCCATATACGAATTTAGGACGCCGATCTCATTGACCAGGGTCAAATCGTCCCCTGAATATTCCAGGCGGACCTTGTCCGCCGGGGGCTCTAAAGTGCTCAGCGCCGCGCGATCCGCCTGCCCGTCAAGCAGCATTTGCAGGCGCGAATTTTCGTCGTCCACGACCTTATAGGAGATCTCCCGCAGGGCCACCGGGCCCGCCCAATAATTGTCATGGCGCTGTAGAATCATTTCCACACCCTGCGTCCCATCCGTGTGCTTGAACGGGCCGCTGCCGTTGGTTTCTTGATCGAGCAGCGAACCTGCCTCCGTGCTGCTGGGTCCATAGTAATTCTGCCAGGTGTCGCAGCTGCCATCCCAGTCTCCCTGTGCTTTCGTCCACTCTTCATCAAGAATGAAACCATATGCAGCCAGTGTGGTTAAGAAGGAAGCATCCCCCTGCTCCGTGTGGATGGTGACCGTGCCGGCGTCATCATCGGCCGTCACGTGCTGTTTGACCTTTTCGCAGGTCATCCGCATCTCGTTCGCATCCCCATTGGCAAGTAAATCCGCGCGATCTCCATAAAATGGGCCGCCGTTGATTTCGTCGGTGATATCGCCGCTGCCGTAGCCCATGATGGGTTGTATAAAAAGCCATTGTTGGCTAGAGGAATCTGATTGCAGCAAACCGCGCTGGATACTGTAGGCGATGTCATGCGCCTGCAGCAGGCTCCCGTCGTGGAATTTGATGTTTTTGCGAATGTGAAAAGTGAAGTCTTTGCCGCTGTTCGTTACTTCCCAATGTGTCGCCACACGGGGAACATAGGCGTTCGTTTCTTTATCAAACCACAGCAGCGTCTCGTAGATCTGGATAATGGCTTCATTGTCGTAGTTCATTGCCGGATCCAAACTGCTGGCAATGTCGCTGCCGGCAACGGCGACAAAGCGATCACTTTCCTGGGTACTGGCGTTCAAACTGACCGGCGCCAGGCCGACAACTAGGAGTACGAACAACATCAGCCCAAGCAGCAGGACGGTCAAGCGATATCTGTGGATAAGGCGATACATGTGATGTCTCCTTCTGTGTTAGAGGTGACAGGCCCACCCGTCTGGTTGGAAAAGACAAGCGAATACGGTAATCATAAGAAACGCCGTTTTGGTCTGTCAAGTGACAAATGTCACTTCTGGTATAGGTATCTCTTATCATGCGACGCCATAACTGGGCGTCCACTGCCGGCGCATGCGGGCAGGTACGGGGGCATGCCCCCAACCTGGTGTTGGGATTGCGGGTTGCGTGCGGAGCCGGTCGTTTTGGTGTTCGTAGAGACGCAAGATTTTGCGTCTCTACGAGGGGCGGATTTTAGCCGGCCGTTTTTTGGGGCGACGGCCGTGGCGGGGGTGCGGGTTGAGGCATGAGTATTGGGCGCACGTGCGCAAGCATTACCCGCGGCTGAAGATGCGCCGTCCGGGCCAGGTGCCGGCGAAATCGGATTGGCCTGAGTTTCTGAACTCCGAGCTCGGCAAGAAGAATAAGATCGTGCATAAGCTGCGGTTCGGGCAGGTGGATGTGTACCTGCGCGCGTTTGGCGATCAGCAGGATGCGCTGCTGTGACTCAACGAAGACCTTTTTGATGATGATGTTATCGTTGCAGGAACGCCGATTACGGCATTTATGCAGATTAGGGTTCCGGCAGTTGATAAGTACCGGCCGTTTGCTGAACAGGTTGAATTGGTGGATGCGGGGCTGCGGGCGGCCGTGCGGCTGTTGGCGTTGTTTCCGGAGATACGATTGCCGGATGTGGTGGATTAGTCGGACGTCTGGATTCGGCCGTTTCTGGGGATACGGACGGAGCATTTGGGCAGGCACGGGGGCCCGCCCGTGAAGTGACGACCAGGGCTGCCGCGCCGTCGTTAAGGCCGGGCGCATTGCCGGCGGTCACCTGGCCATCGGCGGTGAAAGCGGGCGGCAGCTTGGCCAGTTGAGCGACCGAAGTCTGCAGCTCGTAGCCGCCGTTGTCATAGGTGGCGCGGATGGGTTCGTCGCGTGCAACGCGTGTGACACGTACCTTGCGGTCTTAGATTCCCAGCGGTGCGATCTCGTCCGTTAAACGGCCGTCAGCAGTGGCCGCCGCCGCTTTTTCGTGGCTGGCTTAACAGGGCACTGGTGCGGCTGCCTAGAACTGTGGCAGGCCCAGCCATTTTAGTATCGGTTGGCGGATGCCGGAGACGTACCAGGCAGAAAGCAGCAGAATGATGAAGAGGATGGTGGCGATGGTTTCTTTGGTGCGGAAGCGGAGGAGCCAGAGGAGCGGCGGGTTGTCTTTGTGGTACTGCTGGTGATCGGCCCAGGCGGCGGCGAGGGTTTCGATGGTGCGGGATTGGGTTTCGACGATTTCGCGGAGCTGGGATAGTTCCTGCATGGTCTGGCGAGTGGTTGTCGTAGGCGTGCTCGCGGGTGTCGAGGGTGATGGCGAGCAGGAGCTGACGGGCGATCTTGTCGTCGAGATTGTTGGTTTCGAGAATGGCTTGTACGGTGTCGGAGAATTCGTGGTGATCCATGGGTCAGTGTCCAGTAAGTCCGGTGTTCAGTAAACAGTTAGCGGATGGTGGCGCTTCGCGCAAATACCATTTCGCGCTACATGCTAGGGTTCGGTGGTGGCGTGCTGCCAGGTGGTGCCGGTGCCGGAGAGGTCGAGATATTTGTAGCGGGTGGTGCCGCCGTCGTTGTATTTGATGATGAAATAGCCGCCTTTGATGTAGACGTCGCAGATATCGTAGTCGGGGCCGAGGAGCTGGAGTTTGGGGGCGATGCGGACACGGCCGACGGTGAAGTCGGTGATGAGGTCGATGTCAGATCTAGTGTTCGCGTACTTTCGTCAAGGCTGATGTAGGTGTCGCTGCTCTGGCCTTCGATCCGGACGCCGATGCCGAGATTGGCTGTGGCGGATGCGCCGGCGCTGCTGGTGCAGATAGAGAAAGGTGTCGTCACCCTCCCCTGCCTCGTCCACGGCCTGGATACCGATGATGTTCTGGCCGGAATCGTCACGGGCGTAGACGCCGCCGATGACGTTGCGATCGGCGTCAATGAAGCTGTAGGCGTTGACGGCGTCAAAGTTGCCGCTGGTGCCGGCGAGGAGATCGACGCCTTCGTCGGAGAGGAAGACGGTCTCGCCGATAACCAGCGTCTGGCCGGTGTAGTGGGAGAGATCGGCAGCGACGTGATAGGAGATGCTGCTATCTTCGGCGCTTACGGGGGATTCGGTGGTGGGGAATTTTCGTCTGGTCATTGCGGGATTTCAGCCGCTTCGCTTCCAAGGATTTGGGATTTGGGCAGGTTGCAGGCGGCAAGTTGCAGGTTAGTAAATGCGGGCATGGAAGTCTCCTGTATTGATCCAGGGAACTGCGTGGCTGTGGCCTTCGGCGGCGTAGAGGGCCTGGCGGACGGCCGTGTGGTAGGCGGCTTCGAGGCGGCGGGCGTTTTGGGAGAGCTGGGCCATGAGCAGGGAACTGTTGGATGTCGGGCTTTGTTGTTCGGCGAAGAGCAGGTGGCTGGTAGCTTGCCAGAGGACGTATTTAACGAGCAGGTGCTGGTGGGCCGGAGTAACGGATGATTCGCCGCTGGGCGAGCCGGGATCGTCCATGAGGACGTGATGGGCGTGGTACTCGACGGAAATGGATTCTCCAGAAGCCGGTTCGGCGGAGATCCAGAGTTCGGATTGAATGGTGTCGTCCAGTCTGGGCACGATGTCGTACCAGGATTCGCCGGATTGGAAGTCGGGGTGCCGGCAGCCGAGGCGGGAGAGGTATTCTTTGGGATCCTGACCGGTGGGATATTCGACGGAAAGGACGGCCAAAAAATCGGCGTTGATATCGTATTCCTGGTCTCCGGCGGTGCAGCTGATGGTCTGTGCCCGGATGCGTGGGAAGTGCTGAGAGTAGTCGCGGATGGCGTCGTTGAGCCAGCTTGCGATCATTTCGGTGTCCCAGGTGGCGTTGGTTTCGTCGTTGAGGGAGACCTCGCAGCGGGTGATCAGGTCCGTGAAGCTGATGCTGGATTGGGTGCTGGTGCCGGAGAAAGTGCTGAGCTGCTAGTCATTGGTCGATGGTTCTAAGTCGTTGCAGGTAGGGGCGGTTTGCGAACGCGCGTTCTGCGAACGCGGCCCCTACGATAGGTCATTAGCTCACGGTCAGGGTGTCGGGGTTGCTGAAGGAATAGCCGGATTTCTTGACCCAGGCGTAGTAGGTGCCGGCGTCGAGCCAAGGCTTTTCGTCGTTGGATGCGCGAGCGGTGCCGGATGCGTCGGTGAGGCCGTACCAGATGACGTTGGTTCCACCGCTGTCGGTGGAGATCCAGACTTCGGCGCCTTCGATGGGGCTGCTGCCGTCGTCGATGGTGTAGGTGTATTCGATGGCGCCGGCCTGGGCGCCGGGAATGTCCTGCAGGGCTTTGCCGGCCGTTCCGGCGGTGGTGTGGCCGGAGAGGGTTTCGTCCCAGACAGCGTCGGCGATGGCGGAGGGCGTGCTGCCGCCTCCGGCGCCGTCGAGGTATTCGGCGGCGGATCCGGTGGTGCCGCTGTGATCGGAGAGCTGTTCTTCCCAGACGGCGTCGGCAATGCCGGCGGCGGTGAGACCACCACCGGCATTGTCAAGGGCTTCGGCCGTTGAGCCGGACGTGCCGGAATGATCGGCGAGCGCTTCTTCCCAGACCTGATCGGCGACCTGGGCGGCGGTGGGCGGCGTGCCGGGCAGTTCGTCGGTCTGGGCGGTGTCGGTCAGTTTCTTGCCGGCGGTACCGGCTGTGCTGTGGCCACTAAGGGCTTCGTCCCAAACGGCATCGGCGATGGCGGCAGCGGTGAGACCACCGCCGGCATTGTCCAGGGCTTCGGCCGTTGAGCCGGATGTGCCGGAATGATCGGCGAGCGTTTCCTCCCAGACCTGGTCGGCGATTTCGCCGGCGGTGGGGATCTCGCTGAAGAGGGCGTGGTCCTGTACCTCCTCGCCGAAGGAACCGATGGCGGTGTGCCCGGCCTTGGGTTCATCCCAGACGGCGTCGGCGATGGCCGCGGCCGTGGGGTCATTGAGGCCGGTAATATCGGACTGGGCGGCCAGCCGGCCTCCGGGGTCGTGGCCGGAGAGGGTATTGAGCGCGCCGGCGTCGATGCGCGTGGCGTCGTCAACGACCGCGTCGCGAATCTGGTTGGTGGCGTCGGAGCCTTCGACCTGCACAGCGTCGGCCTGGAGATAGTCGGAGCCGGAGATAAGGCTGTCGTAGGTGTTGGCGGGGACGACCATGTACTTCAATCCAAACGGGCAGTGCGCCGGATTCGTGGACGGCGATGAGGAGACGGCCGAGGGTGTTGGTGTCGGTGGTGTTGAGATCAACATCGTAGAAGCCGATTTCGTCGTGCGTGGCGCTGGATGTTTCGCTTTTCTGGGCGAAGTTGCCGCCGTTTTTGCTGAGGCGGACGTCGGCCTGGGAAATGGTGAGCGCGGTTTCGGCCGTTTTGCCGTCGGAGTCGTCGAGGAAGGGGCCGAGTTTGAGGGTGACGGCCGTGGATTGTTTAAGGATTAGCATGGCGAATGATAGTCAATAGTCGATAGTCACTAGTCAATAGTCAACGGGACGCGGATGAGGCCGGAGGTTCGCCTGCGGCGAAGCAAGATGCCATCTTGCTCTACATGGAGCATGGCAATTGCTCCATCTCGTGGCGTTCGTCGCATTCCTCCACGATGGAAGAGCAGCGGCTGCGGCCGGCGCTGCTCCAGGCGACGAGGCCGTAGTTCTTGGCGTAGGTGTAGGTTTCGCCGCCTTCGACCCAGAGCAGGCGAATGACGTCGCGCAGGGTGCAGCCATGGTCGCTGGTCCAGACGACCAGATGGGCGATGAGGCGAATGGTGTCGGTGACGACGCCACTGTTGGCGGCGGATGGGGAGCAGTCGCACTTGTTGAAGAATTGGACGCGCTTGGTTGAACGGAAGCTTTCACCAAGGGTCATGTGGCGTTTGCACCATGGGGCGCCTGGACGGCGCTTGCTTCGGCTTCGCTCAGCACAGGCCGGCGTCGTGTGCGTGTAGAACCGGGAACCACCGGGCGAGGTGTCGATGTGGCGGTAAATGAATCCGGCGGAATCGCCGGCGTCGTCGGCGCGGAACTGCTCCCACTGGGCGTTCTTGACCTGGTAGGTCCAACCGTCTTTGATCTCCGTGCGGAAGGCTTCCTGGGCACCGGTGTTGGAGCGGACGCGGTAAGACCGGCCATCGCCGGCCATATAGCTGTAGATGTCGTAAATGGGCGCTTCGCGAAGCGCCCCTACGGATTGTGGTCCCAGGAGGTGTTGGTAGTAGGGCTGTGGATCGACGTATTTGCCATAGCAGCCGGGGTCGCCGTTCTGGCGGTCGATCTGGCCGACGTGCAGATGCTGTTCGTCCCCGCGCGTGTTGCCGGTCCAGCCGGACCAGGCCAGGACGTGCCCGGCGCAGACGGGTTGTTCTTCTTCGACCAGTATGCGTGAGAGGTGGGCGTAGAGGGTTTCGAAGCGATCGTTGTGCTTCACAATCAAATGATGACCGAGGCCTGTGCGTCCATAATCGATCTTTGTGACCTGACCGCCAGCAACAGCCATGACTTCGCCGAAATTGCCGCTCTTGATGTCCACGCCGCAGTGGTGGGCCTGGCCGTACTGGGTGTAGTCGATGCCGAAGCGACGGCCGTCTTCGCCGTATTTCTGGAAGACGGTTTTGAAGTGGGTGGGCCAGCAGGTCCAGTGGAAGTCAGTCATCAGTGTTCAGTAAGAAGTTAACCGAGACGGCCGAGGAGCTGGTTGATGAAGGTGGCGTTGAGCTCGGTCTGGACGGAGCCGATGAGGTTGTAGATATCTTCGGCGTCCTGCAGCTGGGCGACGGGATCGAGGTTGAGGGCGGTGGCCAGAGATTCCCAGTCGCTGCCGAGGGCGATCTGGTCGTAGGTGGCTTTGATCTTTTCGACCTTGTCCTGGACCTGCTGCAGCTGCTCGACAAAGCGGCGCAGTTCGCCGCTGAGGCGATCGCCTTCGTTGCCGATGTTGATGTGGGCTGATGTCATGGGGTTCTCCTTCGGAGTCACAACTTGGCAAGTTGTGCTACATGGGCGCTTCGCGAACGCGCGTTCTGCGATCGCGGGCCCTACGATCTCCTTCTTCTGTAGGTGTTCATTGCTTGAGGTAGGGCATTGCCGCCGCCGGCTACGGCCTGTTGAAATTCGGCCACGGCGAGGGTGACGCGGTGGCCTGAATCGGCCGTCCAGCCGATGTCATAGGAAGTAATGGACGTGATCGTCCTGTGCCCGGCGGCGACGGATGCACCATAGCTTGCTCCCCATCGTTGGAGATAATCCTCGGTCGTATCGGCGTCTTCGGTGAGGATGGGCGGGGTGAGATTGGTGCCGGCATGGCAGGTGGCAATGAGCAGGCTGTTGGCGGTGTCGGGCGTGACGGATTCGACGATATCGGTCGTGTTGCCTCCTCCGCCATTGTACGTGTGGGTCATGCCCAGCGGATCGGCCGTATCGACGCCGCTGAGGGCGTAGTAGGTCATCTGCAGTTTCTGGGAATAGTTGTAGACGGCCGATAAAGTCTTGGCGCTGCCGGTTGTGGGATTGAGCATATAGAAGATGTGCGCCCCGTACTGGCGGTTGGTAGTGGACCAGTCATAGGAAACGGCCGCGGTCAGGGAGACGCCGTCGAACGTGGCGTCCATGGTGAAGGTGAGATTCTGGACATCGACGCCGCTGTCGTAGTTAGAAATGGCGACGACCAGACAGTCGGTGCCGGAGGGCAGCGTGATGGATTGGCTGAGCGGGCTGGCATCCTGCTGGTCGTATCCGTTACTCGCTTCGATGGCGATGGCCATGACCGATCCTCAGTCCTGCAGAGCGGCTTGTGCTTGCGCCGGTTCGGATTCCTCTTCAGGCGCGCGTCGACCCTGCGGGTCGGCGTCGGCGTAGAAAGGAAAGCCGATCTCCAGATAGATATTGCGGCCGGACTGGTGACCCTTCACGATATAGGGCTCGGCGAATTCCGGCGGGACGCTGGGCTCATCGTCTCCCGTGTGAACCAGAAGGAAGATGTTGCGGCCCCACTTGTAGCCGGTCACGTGATGCTTCTGGGTAGTGTCCGGCGGGGGGACAGGCAGGCCTGGGTCGGGTTCGGGATCCGGCTCAGGATCCGGTTCCGGGGCGACGTAGACCGAAAGGCCGATGCCGCGGAACTCGGCGAACCCTTGCTGATCCCACAGGCGCAGGTCAATGCGTAGGCGGTCGGCGTCGGCCGGGGGCGTGAAGGGTACGCCCGGCTCCAGGCGCTCGGACCAGATGATCGCTCCGCCCTGGTAGCAGAGGCCCTGGATGCGGCCGGTGTGGTAGCTGCCGTGCAGGATCAGCGGCCGGTTGAGCGACAGATCGACGTCGGCCGCGGCGCAGATCCAGCCGCCACGGCCGTCGGCCTGGTCAGTCTGGATGGTGAAGGTGTTGTCGCCGGAACGGCCGAATTCGCAGGGGCCGGACCAGCAGTGGGATTTCCAGGAAGTCAGCATGAAATTAGCCAATAGCCAATAATCAATTGTCGATGGCCGCGCGGTGGGCGTCGATGGCCGCGGCCAGCTGTTTCCTGGTGCCCGTCGCCGGCAGGCCCAGCAGGCGCGCCAGCGCCACCAGCTGCGCCTTGCGGCCGCTCAACGGCCGTTCGTACACCGTCCGCAGGTCCTCGGGCAGTCCATCTGCCTCCGGGGCTGTCGCCGCCGGCTGCGAAGCTGCCGCCTCTTCAGCCGGCTCGGGAAGCACGGCCGTCGCTTTGCGAAAATCGACCAGCAGCACCGTGTAGCGGCCGTCGCCCTCGGGCCGGTAGCGTTCGATCATCGCCGGCGGCACGCCCAGCGTCCGCGCCAGGCGCTCCAGCATCGTTTCTTCCATAGCGTCACGCTCCTTTCCCTGTTGGGTGGGTGCAGGACCGGGCGGAGGGGAAACCCGGTCCTGCGTGGAAAAACGGCCGTGGTTGGGCGTCAACTGGTAGCATCAGGGTCGGTAAAGGGGCCACGGCCGGGAATCCAACGGTCAATGGCAATTGATCAACAATCAATGGCCAAGTTGGCGGCTGTCGCCGCCACGCAAGCTGAAGCATGCGCTACACCGCGAAGCGCAAGACGAGCGCGCCGGTGACGGTGGGCGTTGTGCCGCCGGTGAAATTGAAGTCGATCTCGTAGCGCCAGTTGTCGTTGCCGGCAGATGCCGCGTCGGCCGGGATGTCGGCGCTGCCGTCGGTGAGCGAGTCGGGCGTGAGGCGGGTCTGACCGGCGGATGTGCCGATGGAACCGGCGGCGACGACGTTGTTGGTCGTGGTGCCGTCGGTGATGTCGATGTCCAGGGTGACGGCCGTGGGCGAGCCGGCGACGGCCGAAAGGTAGACCATGGCTTCGATGAAGCGCAGGGGCGTATTGTTGACGGCGAGCGGGACGGCGAAGACGTCGTCGGCGTCGTCCTGGGTGGTGAAGTTGTGTACGTGTTCGATGAAGTTGTTCATATTTAATTCCTCAGCTTTCAGCTGTCAGCAATCGGCGGGCGACGCAGGTCGTGCGAAGGTTGTTTGGTCAGGCGAAGACCATACCGACCTGCATCGCCCCTACGGGATGATGATTTAGGCCACATTGCGTTTTCCTATGCCGCGGGGGCCGTTGACGTTGACGGCGAACCAGTCGCGGACTTTGATGGGCAGGACGTCGTTGGTGAAGAGCAGGCCCTGGTTTTCGTCGGTGACGCTGTAGAGTTCAGGTGCGGGATGGGTGCCGCCGCCGGGGCTTTGGGCGTAGGAGATCTGGATGACGGGGTAGATCTGGGGGTCGACGAGATAGGCCCAGTCGTTGGCGTCGGTCCAGTCGGGGACGACCACGACAACGGGTCGCGGATCGGCGGCGTTGCGGGCCTGGGCTTCAGGCGTGTAGGTCGTGGGCATGCCCTCGCCGTAGCCGGTGATGACCAGCGCAGCGTCGTAGAGGTCGTCAGGTACGAGCAGGAATTTGGGGAAGACGGCGAGCTTCTTGCCGCTGTGGACTTCGGTGTGGTTGAAGCACTCGGCGCGGGCGGCGCGCCAGGCGGCGGCGTCAGTGCCCAGGGCAGTGGTGGCCACGTTGTTGTGGTCAGCGTGGAAAAGGGCCTTGCTGTCCTGGGCGAGCGTGGGACCGACGCCGGAATTGCTGGTGAAGAGGGCGCTGATGGCCGCGGATCGGGTGCGCACGGCGGAGATGGCCAGGGCTTTGGGGACGGCCTGGATCTCGACGATGCTGGAGTTGCGGATCATCTCCAGCGTGATGCCGACGTAGCCGCCTTTCTTGGCGAACGCGGCCGTTTCCTTGGTGTCGTCGACGGTGAGCTCGGTGTAGGCTGCGCCTTCGGAGACGGTGGGCAGGTCGCCGACGCCGCCGAAGGTGATCAGCTTCATGTCCTGGACAGAGCCGTCGTTGGGGATGGGCACGGCGAGGTTTTCGTACCAGCGCCAGAACTGCAGGTGGGACATCTGGGCCATGACGACCTTGTTCATGGCGTCGACGGCCATGCCGGCGAGGGTGCCGGTGTCGGCGGCGGCGAACATGACCTTGTCGCGGCGGAAGACGCCGTGGAACTCGCTGTCGCCGGTCATGGCCACATAGAGCTGGTCGAGCTTGCGGTAGTTGCTGGGCGGCAGGGGCGCGTCAGGCACGCCGAAGAACCAGTCCACGTGGGAGCGGATCTGGTCGCGGGGCTCTTCGACGTAGATGTAGGGGCGACTGGCCGAGATCGATGGTTTCTTCGGCTTCGAGTTCCTGGAGTTCTTCGTGCGCTTCCTCGATGGCGGCGCGGACCTCTTCGGGGCTGCGGTAGGTTTTGCGCATGATGCGGCGCTTGATGACGTCGGGCAGGTCGGCGTTGTCGAAGATGATGCGCAGGCCTTCCTGCTTGATTTCATCGAGCCATCGCTCGCCAAGCTGTTCCTGGAGCTCGACGAATTCAGGGGTGACGACTTCGTCCAAATTCGGACTTCGGAGTTCGGAATGCGGAATGGGATCTTCTTTCGATAGTAGTTTCGGAACTTGGGAAGGTCCCGATTTCCGTTTACTTGTGGCGGATTTCGGATTATTGCCGTTGGGCGGATCTTGCCGCGTTGCTTCTGGCGTTTTTTCGGGCATGGGGTGTTCTCCTTTGTTGGAAACAGGCAACGTGCCACGTTGCTCTACAGGGTTGCGATTGAGGGTCGATAGGGCTTCGAGGATGCGGGAATCGGAGGAAGCGGGCATGAAGACGAGATCGGCGGATTCGATCTTGTGGAAACGGGTGAGAGTGCGTTTGCGATCTGCGTTTTGCCAGTCGCCGTAGAAGACGATGGAGACGCCGATGTCGGGCGAGGGTTGGCCGGGAGCGAGGGTTTGGGCCAGAATGTGGGCGATCTGACGATTTGGTTCGGTGTCGTAGACGTTGAGGGTGCCGTCGACGCTTTGTTTGGCGACGTTGTAGTGGATGTTGGTCCAGGCGCCGAAGAGGTCCCGCAGGCTGGGGCCGTCGAAGGGGCCGGCGTGGTCGATGAAGCAGGCGAGGTTGTCGAATTGGCCGTGGGCGACGGCCGTTTCCAGGGCATGGGCGGGGATGAACATGCCCGCGGGTTTGTCGAGCACATTGCGAATGTCGCCGGCGGCGATGAGACGGCCGCGGAATTGCAGCGGGGCCTGGGCGCGAAAATGGGCCGCCGAGACGGCCGAGTGCGCAGTGCGCAGTGCGGCGTGCGGAATGGGCGGTTCGCGGACCGCCGCTGCGGCTTCGGACACGAGTTCTGGATCGGCCATAGGTCACAACAAACAAAAAGAGCGCGAGACACAGTGTCTCACGCTCTCAGCCTAACATACGGCCGGTAACGGGACGTTACCAGGTTCCTGGGTGACATCGGTTTTCCCGGCTACAATAACATCGTACGGTCCTTTGGGAGTAAGATGAAACGCGAGTGGGATGATCCCTTCTACGAAGTTAGCAGCGACAACGAGTGGCAAAAGCGTTTGCGCGCCCGCCAGTCTTGGTACAGGCAGCATTATCTGGGCGTTGAAGGAAGCGAGTTTAGAGGGCGCGAGCGGGGGAATATCCTACCGCCGTCCCCTGCAGGTCTGAACTTCCTTAGTCCCGAGATCGGCGACTACGTGGCATGGTGGAAGGAATCCGCTGCACAGAAAGGTGCCATGGCCGAGGACTTTCGACTTCGGCGAAATATGCTGTCCAGCCAACCGCTGTGTTTCAATCTTTTTGTACCTCTGGCCCAAGATCTGAAGCTGGCCACGCAAGTATTTGGGGCGCTGACCAACGGTCGCATTGCCAGGGTCGACGAAATCTTGTTCGAGTACTCCCCCGGGAGATCGGATCCCCGATATACTGGGGACAAATCTGCCTTTGACGTTTATGTTCGCTATCTTACAAACGCAGATACGGTTGGCTTTTTGGGCATCGAAGTCAAGTATCATGAGGATCTTTCGGGCAAACGGTTGGCGGAAAACGAACGATATACTCAAATTGCAAAGGAGATGGGCTGCTTCGAACCAACCTGCGAGGACCATCTGCGTGAACCGCCTTTGGCGCAGATCTGGCGCGATCACCTGCTGGCCGGCAGCCTCAAAATGGCGGATAACTTTGATGATGCTTTGAGCATCCTGCTCTTTCCTACGGAGAATAAAGCCTGTGTTAGTGCCGCCGCCGCATACCAAGCCTGCCTGACAGACACCAAAGGCTTTGCCGCATGGGCGATAGAGGATTTGGTGGATCTGATTCGGCAGATGCGACCATCATTATGGATAGAATCTTTTGCCCGCCGATATCTATCGAACGGAGCGGATTCAGACAATCGCAAATTTTAGGCGGCTAAAGACCAATAGTTGGCGTCCGCAGCCGATTTCAGACAACAAGGAACAACTAGCGCAACTCGAAAAGCCTCCATACGCCCCGCTCGTCCGGCGCGATCGGCACCACACGCGATACATTGCTCAGCAGGCGGCGCGCACCGTGGATCGTCATGTCGAGATCTTCGGCGACCTGGCGGGAGGTCATTGCACGGCCGTTGGCCAGGTCGAAGGTGAGCTTGGCGGCGCGCTCCTGGGGGGTGAAGTCGGCGCTGTGAGCGGTTCTCATTCCTGCTCCCCAAATTCAACCGCTTCGCCTAAAATGAGTTTGAAATGCGGGATGTTCGTGGCGCTCGCGCCACGGCGCAAGATGCCATCTTGCGCTACAAGGATCGGTGGATTCATGGTAGCGTCGTCTGGCGAGAACGGCCGTTTTGAGAATGTGGAATGGGCGCATCTTGGGGCGGTTCGCGAACCGCCCCTACAGGTGGATGTGCCGGCCTCGTCCATGATCTGCTGCAGGACGTCGTCGTCTTGCTGTTCGCCGGAGAATTTGAGGAGGAGTTTGAGGAGCAGTTTGCGCAGGGTGTCGGAGTTGGGGTACTGCGCGTTGATGGATGGCGAAGGCGGCGGCGAGGTTGTTGGTGGCCTGGGCGAGGACCTGGTTGTCGGTTCGGGAGACGTCGGGGGCGGCGCTGTTGAAGAGGATGTGGTAGCGGTTTTCCTCGATGGCGGGCCAGAGCTGGGGGCGGACCTGGTGGGCGCGCTGGTAGGCCTGGTAGGTGATGTCCTGCAGCAGCCAGATGAAGTAGTTCTGGCGGCGGGCGAGATGGCGTTCGGCCGGTTCCTGCATCGCCTGGGCGGTGGCCAGATTGACGTCCGTGGCTTCGCCGCGCCAGTGCGGCGGATAGCCGCTGCCGCCGTCGATCATGTTGCGCACGGCTTTGAGATCGGGGGCGGCGTCGGCGCCGCGGATGACGGGGGATTTGACTTCCCATTCTTCGGATTCGTCGTGGACGATGATGGAGCCGGCGTCGGGCGGGCGGCGGTACTGCTCGGCTTTTTCGGCGACGCGGTTGCGGGGGACGCGGACCATCCAGAGGAAGAGGCGCGTGGCCCAGTGGAAGCGGACGCGGTCTTCGAGCATGCGGCGAGTAGCGCTGCAGCCAGGGCAGGACGGTGGCCAGGTCGGATTCGCCGAAGACGGCCCCGATGGGCTTGTTGACGTGGTAGTGCAAGGCCGACCGCTTTGTAGCGTTTGGCGTGCGTGTGAGTGGGGCGTGACCCAGCGCTTGGGATTGGTGGGGTCGTCCGTGGCCTGGATAACGGCCGTTTCTTTCTCCCAGTCGCTTTTCTTGGTCTCGATCTTGAGGACTTCGTCCTTGGTGAGGAAGCGCAGCAGCGACATGCCGGTGTGCTTTTCGCGGAAGAGCAGCGGGAAGAGATCGCCGGAGCGGGCCAGCTCTTCGGCCATGCCTTCCAGGCGCAGGCCGATGCGGTTTTCGGGGTGGAACCAGAACTTCTCGATGAAGCGCTGCATGTCCTTGTTGGGCGAGGAGATCTTGATGCCCTCCCCTACCGTGTAGTCGGTTGTGATCTGGATGATGCGCCAGGCCATGGGATTCTTGCGCCAGGCGGTGAGCGCGTCGTCGTATTGGGAGCGGATGTCGGCGTGGTCGCGATCGTGGCGGCGACCGTGGCTTTTCCAGCCATCGTCGGTGATTAGATTGGGGTTGACGGTGAATGCGGAATACTGATCACCGGTCAGCCATTTCGCCAGTTTTGTTCGCCAGGTCATGCTTTATCCTTGCCGTAGTTGCGGATGGATTCGTGGCCGTAGGTAGCGACAGCGGCAGCGATGACGGCGGTGAGCAGCGCTTCCAGGATGGGCGCAGCGGCGGGTAGAAATACGCCGGCGATGATTTGCAGAGCAATAGATATGAAGATGGCGATGGCGGCCGTGGCGGCGTTTGTGGCGAATTCTCGGTATGGGTTGGCTTGCCAGCCTGACGTCAATGAAGGGTTTGACGAGGAGCTTGACGAGATAGTAGGTGAAGACGGCCGAGGCGAGGCCGATGGCGGTTAGGCGGGTGATGAGGGTTTGGGCGGCCGTTAATTCGAGCATGCGCATATTTTACTAGCACATGCGTTCCAAAAAAAGCAGTAATTTGGCGACCTAAGGAAAAGTGGATTTGGGGGTTTGATTCGAGAAACAAAGTGATTCTGAGCCGCAAGTAACGCTGACTTTCGATTTGCACAGATGTGTCGACGGATACTGCCGGTTTGGAAGATAAGCGGACTCGGCCGGTCAATCATCCTGAAAACCAAATGACGCTCCCTTTTATGGAAGAGGTCTTTCGGGCACAGCTAGAATATCCTGACGCCGGCCGTTTCCGTTTACATGGGGTTCCGGAGCAAAAGATAGGCGGGGAGACGCCCAGCGAAAGGACTGTAGGCCGGGCGATGGCCCACAATCGTTTCTGGCGTGGTGCGCCCGATCCGCTGCACCGAATACAAACAGGCCTTATTGGCGCGTTATGATTGCGACATCGGCCGAAAACAGCGTCAGCTTACCGCTGTGATGAATCCCCAGCTTTATGACACGCCGTTTGCTTCATCCCAACTGGAATTCTTTGTTTTAGATGATGACCAATGGCTCAAGGTCATTGAGCGACCGCCCTTTGCGCCGCGTAAGTCTTAATCAGGGCCATTTGCCAAACAACTGCTTTTATGGAGGCCGCCTAAATAGATGGTGATTCAGGTATAAAGCGGCGGAGGTTACTTGAGCTCGAGATTTTTTGCAACAGTACCTGCCAGGACGCCCAACACGGATCCATTGGCCCATGCGCTCCATCTGAGCACCTCCCCATAGACGCCGACTAGCAGCGATCAGTTTTCACTGATCAGTTTAGACCGTTTTCAATCACCCGACAGTTTCAAGTATGCGGGGTATGGAACTATCCCCGGTTACGGAATAGTCAAAAACTCGCTATTCTCTACGTTAAGATCGGAAACATAGGTCCAGTCTGTCTTGGCAACATCGATTACCGTGGCCTGGTACTGCCCCGCGGCTCCTGTTTTGGTTCTAAAGGTGGCCACGCCATTCTCGCCGGTCACGGCTGTTTGCAGGCCCAAATCCCCATCCGGGAGCTGGATCAGCTGCAGAGAAACGGTCGTAGAGGGAACGGGCAAGCCCTCGCTGTCGACGATGGTCACGGCTGTGTCAATGGCATAGTTCCGGCCACGCTTCACATAGCTCATATCGATCGCCTCTACATACATATCGCCGCCAGGTGGTTCGCCGGGCTGGGCGTCGAAGTAGGCGAGCGTGCCCTGGTAAATAGACCAAGCGATCTGGCCGCGACGACAGGAAAAATTGTTGCAGCCTTCATTGTTGAAGACAGCATTCTCATAGTCGAAGGCCTCCGGAACAAAACTGGTGAATATGTTCGTCACGAGGAGCGGCGCCTCATATGTATTGGACATCAGAAGCGGCTCCACCATCGCCGCCGGCATGTCACTCTTGAAGAGCACGCCGGAGGCGAAGCGATCGACGCCGTAATTCACGAACTGGAAATCATCCGGCAGCACAGCTTCCTCCGGCCAATTGTCGCCCAGGTACGGGTACATCGCGTCATGAAGCGTTTGCGCGAGTTCCGGGGATTCACGCGGACCATACAAGGTCATAGTACCATCCCAGCTGAGGTCGGTGTGGCTGTTGGTGTGCACCGATATAAGGACCGTGGCCTGCTCATCATTGCAGAATGTATAGCGGTCGCTGTTGTCCAGATATTCGTCGCCGATGCGGGCCATGACCACCTCGGCGCCGGCGCCTTCCAGTAGGTAGCGCAGTCCATAAGAGACCTCGAGATTAATATCGCTCTCCTCCAGATCGTAGGCGAGATTTATCGCCCCGGGGTCCGTGCCGCCATGCCCGGGATCGAGGCAGATTTTCTTTCCATCAAGCGCGCCTTCATCACCAGCCTGGGCATTCGTGCCGGCAATAAAGAAAACTACCAGCAGCAGTGACAGCAGCAGAATTGCTGTAAAAATTGATTTACTTTTCATGCTCAACTCCCGTGTCGCGCCCGATCAGGCGGCGCCCCATTGACCCCGCGCGTAATCAAGCACATGGCTCAATGTACATTATAAGCCTGATTTACGGGGGAGTAAACCAGGTTGGGAAGAGTAGGCCATAGAGTACCGAGTTTGTCCTTTATCTTTGGCTTTGGGGACTGTAAACTGCAGCGAGTTTCTTTACGTGATTTTCTTGTCTTTTGCTGACGAGATTGAGTATGCTAAATGTGTCCACTTTCATGGTTCTTTGTCATAAATAGGATGTTGTTGGCGAACGCAGAGGTAAGCCGGACCAACCAGGGTAAACTAGAGAAAAATGAACTAACCGGAGACTCGCAACAACATGTCACTTCATGCTGAACCTATTCTTGACGTCCCTGAACTTACCGCGCAAGTTGCCCGGGCGGCTTTCCCGAATGGCAACATCTATATTCAGCTGCGTGATGAATTGGGAACGATTTACGAAGACAAGCTGTTCGCAGACCTGTATCCACTTGATGGTCAACCGGCGATTAGTCCATGGCGGCTCGCTTTGGTCACGGTCATCCAATTTGCAGAGTCGTTACCAGATCGACAAGCTGCCGATGCGGTCAGAAGCCGAATCGATCTTAAGTATCTATTAGGACTAGATCTGGCGGATCCTGGATTTGACTATTCGGTTCTATGTGAGTTTCGTGCTCGTCTTGTAACGGGAGATGCGTTGTCACTGTTGCTGGACAGAATTCTCGAAGTGGTTGGCGAGAAGGGACTTCTCAAGAGTAGGGGCCGGCAGAGAACGGATTCTACGCACATCGTGGCTGCGGTGCGCGATCTTAGCCGTTTGGAGTTAGTTGGCAGAACACTGCTCCATGCCCTGAATAGTCTGGCTGTTGCAGCTCCAAACTGGCTAAAAGCCATAGCTCTGCCGGAATGGCTGGAACGGTATAACATCCGCTGGGAAGAATATCACCTGCCAAAAACGAAAGCGAAACGATTTGAGTTAGGTGCCCAAATCGGTCGCGATGGCACATTCTTATTGCAGGCGATTTATGCGGATAAATCACCGGATTGGTTGCGCGAAATACCGGCTGTGGACACCCTTCGTCAGGTATGGATTCAGAATTTCTACGAAGAATCAAACCAGCTTTGCTGGCGACTGGCAGGCAATATCCCACCCGCAGCCAAGGCCATCTGTTCTCCTTATGACACAGAGGCGCGTTACAATATCAAACGCCAGAAAGCCTGGACCGGCTATAAAGTTCATCTCACCGAAACATGTGATCCCACAGAACCGCATTTGATTACACATGTGGTGACAACCGAGGCAACTGTACAGGACAACGAAATTATTGATGACCTGCATGATGCCTTGGCCCAAAAAGCGCTACTTCCCGACGAACATGTTGTTGACCGTGGGTACAGCGACAGCGACTCGATATTGACCGCGGCCGATACGCATCAGATCGACATGATTGTACCGAGTCGTGCGAACAATTCCTGGCAGCAACAGGAGGAACATGGCTACGGCTTAAGCGACTTCCAGATCGATTGGGACGCTCAGCAGGCAACCTGCCCCGAGGGCAAGACAAGCGCATCATGGGTGTTGGGGCACGATATCCGAGGCAATCCCCGCAACGAAATCATGTTTAATGCTTCAGATTGCGTTCCGTGTCGAGCACGAACGCTGTGTACCAGGTCGAAACGAAAACGCCGCAAGATTTCAGTTTCCCCGCAAAGGCATTTCGAATTGCTGCAAGCGGTGCGAGAATTTGAGCAGACTGAAGCATTTAAGTCACGCTATGCCACACGTGCAGGAATAGAAGGAACGATGTCGCAAGCGGTGGTCGCCCTAAATATGCGCCGCACTCGATACCGAGGACGAGAAAAGACCCACCTACAACATGTTGCCACAGCCGTTGCCATTAATTTGCAGCGCCTGCACAATTGGTGGAACGAGCTACCTCTAGCCCAAACGCAAACATCGCGTTTCGTTAGGCTTATGGCTGCCTAAGGGTTCACCAACAACATCCTAAAGATGCGGAAGAGCCGAAATTATGTGTAAATCCAAGAATCAAGCTAATATGAAACGCTTGAAAAGGAGATACACAAAATGACACAGAAAAAAGGCCGTAAACGAGCCAATCCTTTGTCTGCACCGCGTCCTGATATTGCTGTGCCTCATATTCTTAAAGTAGCATCTCCCCTGGAGATGGAATGGTGTTGGGTGCCGGCAGGTCCATTTACCATGGGAAGCAGCGATGAGTCGGGCGATGAAAGCCCGATCCATGAAGTTCACCTTGACGACTTCTGGATGGCGCGCTATCCGGTCACCAACACCCAGTATCGGCTTTTTGTGGAGGCAAACGGCTACCAGGAAAGCCGCTGGTGGTCGGATGCTGGCCGGCAGTGGCTGGATGGCGAGAAGGTAGCGGAGCCAAGGTTTTGGACATATAGTGAGTGGAGCGGCGCTGCGCAGCCGGTTATCGGCGTGAGCTGGTATGAGGCGGCGGCCTTCTGTCGCTGGGCGGCTGATCTAACCGGAAATACGATTCGGCTTCCCAGCGAGGCGGAGTGGGAGAAAGCTGCCCGCAGTACCGACAAGCGTAAGTATCCGTGGGGTAACAATATACCTACCAAAAACTTGGCCACCTTTGGAAAAGACCCAGGTAAGACAACTCCTGTGGGGCAATATAGCCCAAACGGGAATAGCCCATACGGTTGCGCTGATATGGCTGGGAATGTCTGGGAGTGGGTTAACGACTGGTATGCAAAGGATTATTACCAGAAATCAGTTGGCCGGAACCCAAGAGGACCAGATCTCGGCGATTCAAAGGTGGTGCGCGGCGGCGCGTGGCTCAACCTCGCGTTCGACGTGCGCACCTCCTACCGCAGCAGGCTCGATCCATCGAACCGGGAAGTCATCATAGGGTTCCGTTGCGCGAGCACGCCTTTCTGAAGTTCTGATTGCTGGAATTCTGTTTTCTGCTCTTTTTTATTTTTTGCCGCAAGTAGTTTTCTGAGACCCATGGATTCGGTTTGAGAGTTGTCCGCATCGCGAGCAGATGCCAGACCACGTGCCAGACGGGCGCGGATGACAATGACGGCGGCAGTGCGAACAACTGAGACGCCAGAATCAGTATCAATGAATCGCGGGATCGACGGGAATGTGGCCCTCAGGTGCACACACCAGAACATCCTGTTCTTGCCCCGCTATTCAAGTATTGCGATCTGAGGCTCTGCCAATCGCGGGCTCAGGTCATACTGTCCAGTCAACCCCAACGCGTTTGCGCGGGCCACAGCCTCCATTCTCTTGGTCACGCCTAGCTTGCGGTAGATGTGGCGTATGTGGGTGCGCACAGTGTTGATGCTAATGCCAAGACTATCGGCGATATCCTGGTAGCGTCCCCGTTGTGCCAGTTGCGCCAGCACCAGACGTTCCTGATCTGTCAGTTGCGCTGCCCGACGGCGCTCCTCGGCTGAAACAGTCGCAACCCACATTTCTGCCGCCGAAGAATGGTCCATGATCGCCAGCAAGGGCGCCAGCGCAGGTATGTCGAGGATGAAGCGCACATAGCCGGTTTCTTTCGCCAGGTCAAGGGCTTCAGCCAGAGCCTGCTCAGCCTCCTTGCGAAGGCCCAGTTGGAGATGGCACCACGCCGACAGAGCATACAAGTCGGCGGCAAACAGCCGGCTGTCTAGGCGCTCCGCCTGCGCGATAGCAGCTGCTATCTGCGGTCTGACACCATCTAGTTCAGTTCCCCTGGCGATAATTGCCCTCAATAGAAAAATAAAGAGGTACACGTTTTCGGAGGTGATTTCGCTGTCAATTTGCACACCAAAGGCAGCAGTGAAATGCGAGGCGCGTTCGAACTGACCTTGTCGCAGCAACTGTTGCAGGCGCAGTCTGTTGAGCTGCGGAATTGTACTCACCGTGTCCAGGGGCCAGGAATCCTTAATCCCACTTGACTTGACCGTGGCCCGCGCCATGGCGAAGAGCGGATCTAGCGAGGCGATCTCGCCGATGAGACCAGGGTCAGCCAGACGCTGGGCCAGGGCGAGGGCCGATTGCTGCTCTCGCCGCGCGCCTTCTATATCATCCATCCAGTAGTGAAGATTCATAGCGTTCACATGCGCAACAGCCAACTCACTCATCGTAAATGATCGGTTCGACTGAGCGGCGACCACGATTTCTTGCAGCATGGCCAATGCTTCTCGCGGGTGTCCATAATGGGCTGAGATCACCGCACGATTTGTCAGAACTGATAACACGGCATGGTCACAGCCTGCGTCTCGGAAAGCCTCAATTGCTTGATTCCCCTTTATCAGCGCGACTTCTCGCTGGCTTCCGTACCAGGCGAGATGCATTTGCAGGGTCGCTAACAGGCCCTGGAATAAGGGTTCAACATCTGCCAGGCACTGTTCCTGCATCCCGGATTAGTTCACTGACGGTTTCGAATTCCCGCCTGGAGAAGTGGATAATTATTTTGTAGATAGTCAATTCGGCTTGGGTGCGCCGGCGCTCTTCCTCCGCCAGCTGGGCTGCTGCCAGGGCGGCTTCGGTACGCGTGACAAGGTCCACCAGGTTGGCCTGGACGCGGAATGTATCGAGTAAACACAAATCCAACAGCAGGCGTGGGTGCTGGTCGAGGGCCTTATTGGGGAATAGTGCCATCCATCTCTGCGCCTTCTGCATACCACCGCGCAAAATCTCCGGGCGCACGGCCGTTTCCAGAATGGCCGCCGCCAGGTTAAGATCCTCCGCATTCAGCGCATGCTGCACGGCTGCGCTGACCTGGTCGTGCTCAGCCAGCCAAACCGCGGCGCGCTGATGCAGTTCCGCGATATCCGCACGGCTCAGCTCCTGGCGCTGCCGGGTCTGCAGCAAGTCTTGGAAGAGGTGATGGTAGCGAAACCACGCCCCCCGGCTGTCCAGCTGCACCAGCGGCAGGCCGGCCTCAATCAGCGCTGACAGCAGCTCATCCACGGCCGTCATACCCGTGACCGCCGCCAGGAGCGACCTGTTGAAACGGTCCAGGATTGCGGTCCGGTGCAGGAAGGTGCGCTTTGCGGGTGAAAGATCGGCCAGGATTTGGCTGGTCAGGTATTCGGCCAGCCAGCCGTGCCCGCTTTGGCCAGCCAGAAGCTCGTCGATGTCGCGCTGATCTCCCGCCGCCGAGGCTAACAACTGCAAAGCAAGGATCCAGCCCTCGGTGCGAACCTCCAGACACGCCAGTGTCTCGGGCGTGGGGGGCGGAAACCCGCGCTGCGCCAGGTAGGCCGTCATTTCGTCTGGCTGAAAGCGCAGTTCCACTACGCTCAGTTCCAGTACCTGCTCCGCCGCATAAAGCCGGGCCAGCGGCCCATAGGTTGGCTTTCGTCCCAGGAGCATCAAATGCAGACGCGCGGGGCGCCTTTCCAGCAGCAGGGTCATCAGCGGCGCTAGCGCGGGCGAATCGATCTGCTGCAGGTCGTCGAGGACCAGGAGCAGCGGGTTTTCGTCCGCTGCCTGAGGATCCCCCTGGAGCATGCCCAGCAGCACCGCCAGCACGCGTTCCGGTTTTGCCTCCGGCTCATCCAGCAGCGGCTGGACAGCGTCACCGATTCCCGGGACTGCCGAATCCAGCGCAGCCGCCAGATAACTCAGGAACTGCAGCGGATCGTCGTCGCCGGGGTCTAAAGAGAGCCAGGCGGTTTGCGCGTCCAGCTCCCGCATCTCCAACCAGCGGCTGGCGAGGATCGATTTACCGTAGCCGGCCGGCGCGTGGACAAAGACGACGGGTGTTGTTGGCCATTGATCGAGGAGGGCGTAGATACGCGGCCGGTCCACAATCTGCAGGGGCTGCGCGGGCCGAGTCAATTTGCTGTCGAGGATTTGCATGCCGCCCATTTCATTTCGAGTATATCACATCTTTTTGGCTTACCATGCGATACACGCTCTTCTCTTCGACCGATAGAATTGTGGTGTCAATACAGACTTGATTGACAGCGTGCCCCTTGCGATATCTTGAAGATTAGCGAGAAAGGTCGCAGCATAGAAGCGCAAATATGAAATCAGAAGATCTTCTAAGAAAGCGAAGAGTGTTGTGAGGCAGTGGAAAGGAAGATCCTGCCTGTAGCAAAGCGTATCCGCATTCTCTCGATAGGAGGAAAATAGCCATGAAATCCCGCGTTATTCTGTTTGTAGTATTCCTGACCAGCGTCTTTGCCTTGTCATTAGCCGTGGCCCCGGCGCCGCCCGTGGCGGCAGCGCCGATGACCTATACCGTCACATCCGCCAGCTGTACCGGCCCCGGTTCCATTACCGAGGCCATGGCGCTGGCCAATGCCAACCCGGGTGAGGATACCATCACCTTCACGCCCGGCCTGCAGATCAGTGCCGACCAATGCCCGATCATTCGTAGGGGTTTCCGCTTCTTCCTTCAAGCGACTGAATCGGTAATCTTTGAAGGCAACGGCGCCAGGCTGGTCGGGCACATTCAGTGGGTAACGAGCGGAGGGCTTAACACACCAATTGGTCCTGATGCTGAATGCCCTGGTAGGTTTGGAGGCGACTTGATCACGGCGGAGACGCCGGGCTTCATCGCGGTCGGAAACATAGGCCAGGACAACTCGGCCATCACTGTCACCGTGCGCGATCTGGACATGCACGAACTCAACAGTGTGGCGTATATTTTGGAGAATGCATCGCTGATCCTGGAAGACCTTAATCTTAACAGAATCATCGCTGGTTCGAACTGCAATGCAGCTGCGATATTTGCCGAGTCGGGCGCGAACTTCACGGCACGTCGAACCGAATGGGATACGATCTGGAATGCCAATGAATTAATTACTTCCAATCCTGGTGACGTCACTACCTTCGTTGCCGCAGGCGCCATTCAGGGGGGAGGCGGCGTTCTCAACATTGAGGAATCGCGCTTCAAAGATGTTTGGCAAGGCGGTACCGTTAGTTGGACTGGACAGCAGATCAACATCGTCAGCTCTCGCTTCGAAGGAGCGCAGGGCATCTTTCCTCAATCTGGCACTCAGACCAATATCGTTAATTCCATCTGGTCAGACGAAGTTACCGGAGCACCAATTGATGCAGATCGTATTGCGAATAATTCCAGCGGTGAGATGAATATCGTCGCCTCGACTATCTTGTACCCTTCTGTTGAGTGCGACAATCTTTGCCTTAGAGATGGTCAAGGATGGATTTACACCCAACGCGATGGAGCCAAAATCAACTTCAAGCAGTCCGCAGTCGGCGTAAACTTCCCAGACACTCTGCCGTCGCCTTCCATCGAATTGCTGGATCCCGGCGCAGGTGACGGCTTCACTGCCGATGAATACACCTGGATCCAGCCCACAGCACTGCAAGATGCTGACGCCCTAAAGACCCTCACCAATCAACCTAACCTGCTCACCAATGCGCCAGGCCTGCGCATAGAAGGCTTTTTTACCCTCGCCGAATGGGCGACGCCGCTGGACCCGGGCGAGCTCATTGACATTGTTCCCGATGCGGTGTGCGACGACAACAACCAGGCCAATGACGGGGCCAACGCGCTGCGCAATCCCATCGACGGCACCTGTATCACCGAGGACGCCCTGGGCAATCCCCGGGTGGATGCCAACGGCGCGCGCAACAGCGGCGCCGTGCAGCTGGCCCTGGCCCCCTTCCTGACGGTGACCGGCACCGGCGTCCAGACCGTTGACTTGAGCTGGACCAAGCCCCAGTTCTCCGCCCCGACCACAGGTATAACAGGGTATGAGCTGCGCTATCGCGAAACAGGCGCCGCGACCTGGACAAGCGTTCCCCCCGTTGTCGGACCTGACAACCTCTCGGTTCAGGTTGGCAACCTGACCAGCGGCACGGAGTACGAGTTCCAAGTACGCGCCACCTACGAGCCCCCTGGTGAAGGACCCTGGAGCAACACCGCCACGGGCACACCGCTCGGCCCCATCGGCGCGCCGGTGGTGACGGCGACACCAGGCTTTGCCCGGGTGGACCTCTCCTGGACCAAACCAAGTGACGGCGGCCACGTGATTGATTCTTACCTCATCCAGTGGCGACCAGTTGGCACAACCGGCTGGACCGGTGCCACTTCCACGACGGGCACGGACACGAATCCCCCCGCCACCCAAACGACCATCACCGGCTTGACCAACGGCACAGAGTATGAGTTCGCCGTCACGGCCACAGCCACCAATGGCGAAACCGGTCCGCAGGGCACCGCCACGGCAACACCATTTGCACCCGGCTATATAGTCATCGAGAAGAAGACCTCGCCGAAAGCAGAGGATACCTTCTTCAACTTCACCCAGGATATCGACAACAGTGGCGACTTCACTGTTGTTGGTAATCAAGGTACGAAAGTATTTTATGGTGTAGCGCTTGGTACTTATTCGGTGACCGAGAATGACCCGCAAGGGTTGGGCTATGAACTTACCAATATCACCTGCGTTGACCAGAACCCCAACGGCGTTGCTTCTACTGGGGACGTAGACACCCGCACGGCTACCATCAACGTCGATTCGGGTGAGCTTGTTAGATGCACGTTTTTCAACGCCGAAGAGGAGACCGTCGTCATCGAGAAGCGTACCATACCACCGGGCGGCAGCGGCTTCACCTTCAGCGACGACATCGGCACGCCCAACATCTTCAGCCTGGGGGACGACGAGATCCGCACTTTCACCCATGTGCCGGGGGGAGACTACCAGGTTACAGAAGATGAGATGCCGGGCTACGAACTGACGGCCATCGACTGTACCGTGGAAGGCGTAAGCGTCCCCGGCGATCTGGATACACGCACAGCCAGTGTCAATCTGACGCAGCCCGGCGGCAGCGCGCACTGCATCTTCACCAACACCAAGCTGGGCACGATCATCATGCGCAAGGAGACGCTGCCCGACGGCGCTCCGGACACCTTTGGCTACACTATCAACGGCCCGGATTACAGCGACAGCGGCTCCTTGGCCGATGGCGAATTGACGCAGGTCGACAATGCCCAGCCCGGCACGTGGACGCTGGCCGAATCGCTGCCCGCCGCGGACTGGCACCTGGGCGACATCAGCTGCACCTCGGCGCTGGGCACCAGCGGGTTCGATGTGGACCCGGATAACCTGCAAACGACGGTCGAACTGGCCCCCGGCGACACCATGGACTGCACCTTCACCAACGTGGAAGATGACACCATCACCGTGGAGAAGGTGACCGTCCCCGCCGGCGATACGTCCACGGCCTTCGCCTTCACTGGCAGCGGCTCCATCGGCACCTTCGCCCTCTTGGATGGAGAAAAACAGTCCTTCAGCGTGGACGCGGAAGCGGGACCCTATATCCTCACCGAGGAAGATCCCAGCGGCTCCGGCTACGAGGTGACCGAGATTGAGTGTGTCAACAGCCAGACGGGCGAAATAACCCTGGGTGACCCGTTAACCCGCACCGTTGCGCTCGATACCCAACCGGGAGAGAGCCAGCACTGCACCTTCACCAATGAACTTCATGGCCAGGTCGTCATTCGCAAAGCGACCGCGCCGGCTGGTGACACGACCAATGAGTTCGGCTTCTACGGCAGTTTCGGCTCCTTTGCTCTGAAGGATGGGGAAGAAAAGACCATCCTCGATGTGGCGCCGGGCACCTACTCCGTGAGTGAGGTGGATCCGACGAGCCTGGGCTACGGGCTGACCGGCATCAGCTGCACGGACAGCGACCCCGGCGGCACGCCTTCCACCAGCGATCTGCCCACCCACACCGCCAGCATCAATGTAGATGCCGGCGAGACAGTCGAATGCACCTTCATCAACAGTAAGCCCGACACCGTTTCCGTTCGCAAAACGACCTTTCCCACAGGCGGCACCGGCTTTGGCTTTGATGGCAGCTTTGGCCAGTTCACGCTGAACGACGGCGAACTGAAGAGCTTTGAAGTCTCCTCCGGCAACTACACCATCAGCGAGGACGACCCGGCGCCGGGCTATGATTTGATCCTCGCCTTTTGCTACGATGCCTCGACCGGGCAATTCTACGAAGGGGATCTGGAAAAGCGCCAGGTAGACCTCCTCAATCTGGAAGCTGACCACCAGATACTGTGCGAGTTCGTCAATGTGCAGCGCGGCAAGATCATCATTGAAAAAGCGCCTGGCGCCGGCACGGACTACGCCTTCAGCGGCGACCTGGGCGATTTCAGCCTGGACAGCGGCCAGGAGAAGGAATTCGTCGAGCTGCCGATCGGGCAGTACTTCGTCAGCGAGCAGACGCCCCCCGGCGACAGGCTGACCGGCCTGACCTGTACGGACGGCGACGCCAACGGCGTGCCCTCCACGGGTGATGTGGCCTCGCAAACGGCGACCATCAACCTCGACCCGGGGGAGGAAGTGCGCTGCACCTTCACCAACGAGCCCGGCGGCAGCATCGTCATCAAGAAGGCGGTGGATTCCGGCCCTGACGGTCCCTTCACCTTCCTGGACAATATCCAGACCCCGGCCACCTTCGATCTGAACGGCGGCGATGAGCAGCGCTTTGACGGCGTCCTGCCCGGCACCTACACCGTGCAGGAGAGCGGCGTTCCCGCCGGCTCCGGCTTATCCAACATCGAGTGTGTGGATTCCGACGGCAGCGGCACGCCTTCGGGCAGTGACCTCAGCGCGGCGACGGCCGTCATCCAGCTCGACCTCGGCGAGACGGTGGAATGCACCTTCACCAACCGTGAACCGGAAGTGCGCATCACCGAGTCCTTCCAGGTTTCGCGGGTCGAGGAAGGCAAGCTGAGCGGCGAAGGCAGCAAGGCCTGCTACTGGGTCACCCTGGCCACTGTGCCCCTCAGCGGCGATGTGGTGGTCAATGTCGGTCCGGCTCAAAACAGCCAGGTTAGCCTTAACAAAACCTCAGTTACCTTGAACAACGGCAACTGGAATAACTTAAGCACAGCGCTGCGAGCAACTTCGTCTGCATCCGCGCCATCGATGACCATGTGGTTGACGGTGGGGCAAAGGTGTGCCGCGACGGCAACAGCGACATGCTGGGCGGCGGCGCCGTGATCACCGACAAGGAGTGCGGCGACC
>CAWAPO010000005.1:0-650916 GCA_963783985.1 uncultured Chloroflexia bacterium
ATCCACGCAGCGGCTCGACCGTTATGTAGGTTACGTGGGGCGTTTCTTCGCCGGCTGTATCCAGACGCAATTCTGTATAGGTCAGACGCACGACTGTCTTCTCCTCCTTATTGAGGATGCGGTAATGACACGACCTGGTGTGGACAATCGTTAACTCTAGCAATGCTCGCATCCGGATAGCAGCAGCGAGCTGATCCCGCAATGCGCCCTCAGGCAAATCCACCGCCATTCGCGGGGGCAATGACGAAGGCAGTTGGTGAAGCGGATCGCCGTGTGGCACGGCGCACAGTAGAATCTTCCCCTGACCACCGCAGCGTCAGTGATCGGGCGAACAGGCGCCTGTCAAAAGTGTCGTAAACACGCCAGGATTGGACCAGCGGCCTTTCTGCAAGGACGGCATAGCGATCGGCCAGTATGGCTTCCATGTTGGCCTGGTCAATCCGTTTGGTAATCTGAATTTTAATCGCGCGTTCATTTGGTCCTTGTGCGTAATCAAGCTGTTGGAATCAGCGGTTTTGGCGAAGTTGAGCACTCACTATTTCTTCTTCTTCTTCTTGTGTCTTTCTTGCCCTTTTTGCCTTTTTTGCCTTTTTTGCCTTTTTTCTTGGCGATAGCAATCTCCTTCTTAGTTTATCGACATTCCATCTCAATTAAGACCAATTGGAACAGTCGCAAAACAGATCCTGGAACCTTTGTTTATGCCGGATCCAACAGCTGGAACACTCACAGATAGTTTGCTTCTCTGATAAATACGCACCCAACAGCCTTGCCAAGGAAGCGTTTTGCTGATCGCACTTAGCCAGTATTGTTCTGGCACCATCGCCAGCAATATAGTATGCTAGGTGGGGAAAGAGCAACAGCACCAAAAGGGTGCAGAAAGGGTGCGACTGGTCCGTGCGGTTGACGTCAATGTGATAAATACAAATAAGAAATGGAATAGAGGTGTTTTTGGTTATCAGGGTTTGGCTGCCTCGGGTGTAGTAGGGTCTACGCGACGGCCGCCTATGCCATAGAGCGTAGCTTGCTGCGGGGGAACAAGCGCTTCCTGCTGCGGCTCCACGTGGCGAATCTGGAAGCCGGTCAAGGCATAAGCAAAGGATATGATCACGTTCGCCAAATTAAAGAAGCAGAAAGGCAGGTAAGCAAGCGTAGCGACACCCAACGTGGCGGCCATGTAAGCGCCACAGCTGTTCCAGGGCACTAACGGGGATGTGATTGTGCCCGTGTCTTCTATTTCGCGCGACAAAGTTTCCGGGGCTATGCCCCTATCTTCATACGGTTCACGGAACATGCGGCCGGGAAGAACGATGGCCATGTACTGGTCGCCGGCTACGATATTCATGCCTATGGATGTTAGGCCCGTCGCCGCCACCAGGGATCTATCGGACTTGGCCCTTAGCAAAACTGGCTGCAGTAACCTGTCCAGCAGACCGGTATACTCAAGAACTCCGCCAAAGGCCATAGCGCTTATGATCAGCCAGACTGTGCCCAACATGCTGGCCATGCCCCCGCGTGAGAATAAGGAGTCCAGCCCTTCATAGCCGGTATCGATGGCAAATCCGGTGGCCATCGCCGACCAAACGCCTTTCAGCATCGCAACCGGCGTACTCAGCGCGGGATCATTGGCAAATGCGACCACGATGCCGGGCTGCAGAATGACGGCCGTTAGCCCACCGACAAGCGCGCCAACCATAATGGTGGGGAAGGCCGCTATTCTTCTGAAGGACATGATCAGAACTACGACCAGCGGAATTAGGGTCAGAAGACCGATATAATAGATATCCTCAATGATTATCAGAACCTCTGTCAAATCTAAGGGCGCTTCCGGCCTTGTTCTGAGGCCGATAATGCCAAACAAAACGAGAGCCACCAGGATAGAAGGTATGGCCGTCCAGAACATGGCCCGGATATGTGTATACAAGTCCGTACCGGCCACAGCGGGCGCCAGATTGGTTGTTTCTGAAAGGGGCGACATCTTATCGCCAAAGTAGGCGCCGGAGATGACTGCGCCGGCCGCCATTTCCGGAGAAACACCCAGAGCATTGGCAATGCCGATCAGCCCTACGCCTAAGGTGCCGACCACTGTCCAGGCGCTGCCGATGCTCAACGCCAGGACGGCGCAGATGACCAGACAGGCCGCATAATACCAATTTGGGTTTAAGAACTGTACGCCGTAGTAGACCAGCGTAGCGATCGTGCCCGACATCATCCACGTACCAACAAGGGCTCCCACCGCAAGCAGAATAAAGATAGCGCCCATAGACGTGGAGATGCCTTCTACGGCAGCTTTGCCCATATCTTCCCAGCGATGGCCATTCTTTAAGCCGATTAAGCCGGCAATGAGCGTGCACAGGATCAAGGCGACCTGGATTGGGCCGGACGTGCCTTCGTCGCCGTATACGATAATCGCCAAGCCTAAAAGAAGTACGAGCGAGCCGATGGGGATTAAGGCGTCCACCATGGACGGCGGCGTGATTTGATGCTCTGATTTTTCTAGTTCCGTTTTCATTGCCATCCCCAATCCGGCGTCTCAGACGGCCAATCTCAAACGGCCGTCTGAGAACGCACTCGATAAGCGCCGGCGCTAAATACCGGACGCCGCGCCGGTGCAAGCGGGCCAAGAGCTGCGGACTAACATCTGCAGCGCAAGAACCTAGACCGGATCACGCAGAACCGGGCAGGTCATGCAGTGGCCGCCGCCGCGGCCGCGGCCCAGTTCAGAACCAGGGATTGTCAAGACGGTGATGCCGGCCTTGCGCAGCCGGGCGTTGGTCCACTCATTGCGATCGTAAGCCACAACAACGCCGGGCTCCAGGGCCACTACGTTGTTGCCGTCATCCCACTGCTCGCGCTCCTGCTCGAAGGCGTCGCCGCCGGTGGGCACGACGCGCAATTCTTTCAGACCCAAGGCCTCCTGCACGACGGCCAACCAGCCTTCGTCGTGGACTGTGACATCCAGACGGCCGTCGCCGGGACGGTAGCTGATCGGCGTGATGTTATTGACTACAGGCTCGTAGATCGTGACCAGGTCGCGGTCGCAGAAGGTAAAGATTGTATCCAGGTGCATGCTGGCGCGGTCGGGCGGCATCTTGGCCGCGATGACGCGTTCGGCCGCCCCACGACTGAACAGCTCTTGGGCCACCTGGCTGACTGCCTGGTAGGTCGTTCGTTCGCCCATGCCAATAAGAACGACGCCGTTGCCGATCGGCATCACGTCCCCGCCCTCCAGCGTCGCCGCGCCGTGATCTACATCGGGATCGCCCCACCAGATATTGAAGTCGCCGCCTTTGAACTCGGGGTGGAACTTGTAGATGGCTGTCAAATGCAGCGTCTCTTTGCGCCGCGCCGGCCAGTACATCGGGTTAACCGTCACTCCGCCATATATCCAGCAGGAGCTGTCACGGGTGAACAGTTGGTTGGGCAGTGCGGGAATGACAAACTCATTGCCCCCGTAGGCGCGCTCGGCCAATTTGCCAAATTCTCCGGGAAGCTCGCCGACTGTCACACCGCCGATCAGATGCGCTACCAGCTTTGCCGGCGCCATCTCATCCATCCAGGCACGCAGCTCGGCCGTCCCGCCGACGCCCACCTCATTGGGAACAATCTTGCGGTCCAAAATATAGCTGCGGCCCTGCGGATCCTTTACCACCTCTTCCAACAGCTCGTGCACGCGAAAGACCTGCACGCCGAATTCTTCGCGCATCAAGTCGACAAAAGCATCATGATCCTGGCGCGCCTTGCGCACCCAGATCACATCGTCAAACAACAGCTCTTGGGCATTGCTGGGCGTCAGCCGCCGCATCTCCAGCCCCGGGCGGTGTACGATAACTTTGCGCAGCTTACCTACCTCGGAATGAACACCAAATTCTGACATATTGATTTCTCCTTTGTTCGAGCCTAAGAAGTGGGCCCGTCTCGTCGTTTGGCCCACTATCTTCGCTTATTCAGCAATAATTTGTGTGCCGCCCGTTCCGGATACCATTTCTATCATATCGGTCAGGGCGCCGATGGCGGCGCGCTTCCCTGTCTGGTTGACAAAATCTATGGCGGCCTCGACTTTTGGTCCCATCGAGCCGGCGGCGAAGTCGAACCTTGCCAATTCACCTGCCTTAATACTTTCGATCCGCCGTTGGTCGGGCGTGCCCCAGTCGAGATAGACACCGTCGACGTCCGTAGCCATGATGTATAGGTCGGCGTCGATGTTCCGGGCCAGCAGGGCGGTAGCGCGATCTTTGTCGATGACCGCCTCGACGCCAACCAGGGTACGTTCCCTTTCTGGATCGTACAGGGTGGGGATGCCGCCGCCGCCGGCGCAAATGACGACCACGCCGTTTTCTAGCAGTAGTCTGATCGGCCGCTCTTCGAAAATTCGCTGCGGCAGTGGCGAGGGCACAACGCGGCGCCACTTGTCGCCGTCTTGTTTGACCGTCCAATCCTTTTCGGCCGCCAACTGTTCGGCCATCTCTTTCTCATAAATCGGGCCCACAAACTTGGTCGGGTTTTCAAAGGCGGGATCGTTGGGATCTACCTCCACCATGGTTAAGATGGTAGCGAAAGGAATCTCGAAGGGCAGTAAGTTGCCGAGTTCCTGTTCGATCATATAGCCGATCATGCCCTGGGTTTGCGCGCCCAGCACATCCAGCGGAAAGGCCTCTACCTCCTTGTAGGCGTCGGCCTGCAAGGCCAGCAGCCCGACCTGGGGGCCGTTGCCGTGCGAAAGGACTAATTCGTGTTCAAGGGCCACGGGCGCCAACGCCTCCGCGGCGATTCTTGTGTTGTGCCGCTGCACATCGGCCGTCATGGGCTGGCCGCGCTGCAAGAGCGCATTGCCACCTAGAGCGATTACCACACGCATGCTGCAATCTCCTTTTACTTAGACGGGTGTGTCACACTCTCTTCCGGAGCCGCACACCCTCCCATAAATCTCCTTAATCCACAGCCTGCACCCACTGCCAGGCTTCGTCCAACTGGTCAAGGTCAAAGTAACGCTCGTCGGTTCGGCGTGTGAAGGGATCGATCACCTTCAACAACCACTTCTGCCAATTCTTGCTGCCGACAAGGGCACATTTTTCTACCTCGTGATATTGATGCGTCCCAAACTTGAAATCAGTTTTGGCAACATCGGCTCCGGCATACCCTTCGAATTTATCGATCACCATAAGCAGATTAATCTTTCCATGCGCGGCGATGGCTTTATCCAGCTTAGGCAGAAAGGCCTCATAATCTCCAGTGGTCAATTTACCGCTCACTTCAAAACCAAGGCAGGTTTCAGAACTTTGGGGAAGGTAGGCAATCATTCTTAGTCACCTAAGGTTGCTACCATAATGGCCTTAATGGTATGCATACGATTTTCAGCTTCGTCAAAGACGATGGATGCCGGCGATTCGAAGACATCCTCGGTGACTTCGATACCGTTTTCCAGGCCAAATTTCTCGGCCATCTCTTTGCCGACTTCCGTATCCGCATTGTGGAAAGCGGGCAGACAGTGCATGAACTTCACGTTGGAGTTGCCCGTGAGCGTCATCGCCGCGGCATTGACCTGGTAAGGTTTCAGCAGAACGATGCGTTCCGCCCACACCGAGTCGGGCTCACCCATGGAAACCCAGACATCAGTGTAGAGGTAATCGGCCCCCTTGACGCCCTCAGCGACATCGGCCGTCAGGGTCAGGCGCGCGCCTGTTTCCGCGGCGACAGCGCGGCACTGCTCGACAAGATGCTCCTCCGGCCAGAGGTGTTCAGGCGCGCACAGGCGCACATCCATGCCCAGCTTACAGCCGCCGACCATCAACGAATTGCCCATGTTGTTGCGCGCGTCGCCCATATAGGTGTAGGCAATCTCGCCGAGATGTTTGTCGCTGTGCTCAACCATGGTCAAGACATCGGCCAGGATCTGTGTGGGATGGAACATATCCGTCAGCCCGTTCCAGACCGGCACGCCGGCATACTCGGCCAGCGTCTCGACCGTCGCCTGAGCAAAACCACGGTATTCAATACCGTCATACGTGCGCCCCAGGACGCGCGCCGTATCCTTCATCGTTTCCTTGTGGCCAATGTGCGAACCGCTGGGTCCCAAATAGGTCACGTTAGCTCCCTGGTCATACGCCCCTACCTCAAAGGCTGTGCGCGTGCGCGTGGAAGATTTCTCGAATATCAGGGCGACGTTTTTGCCGCGCAAACGCGGCACTTCGTAGCCACCATATTTGGCGGCTTTGAGATCGGCTGAGAGCTTGAGCAGAAACTTTATTTCCGCCGGTGTAAAGTCGAGTAGTTTGACAAAGCTGCGGTTACGTAAATTGAATGCCATTTTTTACCTCCAAATCAGGTTTGTTATTGAGATACGTGATGCTTTAGAAGCGCCTCGCACCTGAAAATTAAAAAGCAATGCTGCCGGGGAAGAATGTGCCGATACTAAGTACGACAGCGTAGAGAATAAATAGAGCAATGAGCAGCGGAATGGTGAAGCGCAGCCACTTATCATAGCGCACTCTGCCCAATGCCAGACCACCCATAACGACGGCAAAGGTCGGGTTCACCAGATTGAGCAGGCCGCTGGCCGATTGATAAGCGGTCACTACCAGGCTGCGATCAACGCCGGCCGTATCAGCCAGGGGCGCCATGATGGGCATCGAGACCGTGGCCAAACCCGACGATGAGGGAATTAGAAAACCAAGCGGCAGGTATAGCAGCTGCACAAGATTGATAAAGGCTAAACCACTCAGCCCGGAGACCGCGTTTTCAGCCCAGTACAGGACCGTGTCGATGATCATGCCGTTGTTCATGACTACGCTGATGCCACGCGCCAAGCCGATGACCAGGGCCACGCCCAGCATATCACGCGCGCCGTCGATGAACGTTTCAGAAATACCTGCTTCGCCCAGCCTACCGACGATTCCGATGAGGATGCCAAATCCCAGGAAGACCGCCGTGAATTCGCCGAACCACCAGTTGAACTGCGGCACAGGGATGCCGATGTCGGTCCAGGGAACGACGCCGTAGATCATAATTAGGAAAGCGAGGATGAAAAGCACCAGGACAACTTTTCTTGTGGTGTCGAACTCAGGCATGGCCTCATCGGACCTGCTAAGAAAACGCCTTTCATTATCCTCTTTAAGATCATAGACCAACGACTTCGAAGGGTCTGCCTTTACCTTCGCCGCGTACCTACTGACGAAAAAGATGCCGATTGCCGTACCCGCGACGAGTATTATTAGACGTGACACCAGGCCATCGGCGATAGAGACACCGGCAAAACCGGAAGCAATCCCGGTGGCGAAGGGGTTGACCGTTGAAGCCAACACGCCAACGCCCGCGCCTACCATGATAACTGCCACGCCGGTCAAAGCATCGTAACCGGCGGCGATCATCACGGCGATGATCAGGCCGTAAAAGGCCAGCGATTCTTCGGCCATACCGTAGCTCGTACCTCCCAGGGCAAACACAATCATGAGAACAACAATCATCCACTTTTCACGCCCTTCCAGGGCCGTAGTAATCTTGCCAATGCCCGCGTCGATGGCGCCGGTCTTCATGGTGACGCCCAAGAAGCCGCCTATGATAAGTACGAAGAGCGCGACATCGATGGCGCCATATAAACTGCCTGTGTTGTAGACGTTCACCGATCCATCATCGCCCTGGAGGCCATACATGCCGCTAATGGGCGACATCAGTGTGTCGGCAAGCAAGCGCTGCGGATTCTGTTCGACGTTATGGTAACTGCCGGGAATCGGTTCTCCGTCCTCATTCGTATCGTACTGCCCTGCCGGAATGAACCAGGTAGCGATGACGACCAGGATTAACAAGCCGAATAAAACGGTGTAGGCGGTGGGAAATCGGAATCCCGATTGCTCCTCCAGCGGCGTTTCAGGGCTCATATTTTCTGACATTCGAAATTCCTCCTAATCATAGATCTTGGATATCGTGCGCACTGCTGCTGCCTGTAGGAATCACTCATCGCCGGTTACAGCTTATGTTGGGCAGTTCATACTTCTGTGTTCGCCTCGCTCGGGGGGTGATCCGCTGCGGGAAGCAAACGTTCGACGGACACGACCGTATGCCCCGAGTTATAGAGGGCATTAATGATGCCAATCAGGGCTGCCTGATCGACAACTTCCCCAACCAATTCTGTCGTTTCTTGCTCACCACTTGATTCAACGCGGTTTGCCTTCATTCCCCACAGTCGCTGCGCCCAACTGCTTTCCAAAACGCCTAAAATACATATGCGGTATGTGGCGGGCGTATCCATGGGGACAAGTGGGAATCGTTTCATAGTCGAACCTTCTTGTACCGTCAATAGACGGCAATCTCGCGCATTTCGCGGAACGAATCGGGGCAGCTACCCTAGCAAAATAGTATGCTAAGTGGGGAAAGAGCAACAGCACCAAAAGGGTGCAGAAAGGGTGTGATCGGGGTCTGTGGTTTGCGCCTGCGGAGGAAAGTTTAGGGGGGCGGGATCAGCCCCAGGGTGACGGCGGCCTCGACGGCTGCACGCCTGCTGTGGACGGCAAGTTTTTGATAGATATTAATCGTATGGCGCTTCACCGTCGCCGGGGCAATAACGAGTTCAGCAGCTATCTCTTTGTTGCTGTAGCGCCTAACCAGCAGTTCCAAGATCTCCGCTTCGCGATCGGTGAGCGGTTCTATCAACTGTCCATTAGACTGTGGATCAGGCGCCTCCGTATCGGCAAAAACGCTGAGGATAGATGCGCGTACCGCGGCATAGGGTTCGCGATTCGGCATACGCCGCAGCAGACTCGCCATCTCGGGACCTAGGTCAACATAGAGCCGGACAAAACCGCCGGGCTGCGCCAGGGTTAGCGACTCTTCCAGGGCGGCGAACGCTGCTTCCTCGTCATCGTTGGCAGCATGGAGTAGGGCTTCCAGCGCCAGCACTTCGATCATAAGACGGGTGTGATGCATGGTCTCGGCATAGGCGTGTAAACGTTGAAGAACATCCGCGGCCATCGTACGGGCGTCCATTGTACCTGCCGCCAGAAGCACCTTAGGTATTGTAATCGGTGGCTGATAGAACGAAACTACCGGAGCAAGGAACAGGTTCGCATAAGCCTGCTCGGCCCAAAGAATATGTTCGTGTGCTCTCCCTTGCATAACCGCGAGTTCAGCCTCAAAAGATTGTACGGTGTATGTGAAGGTCGGGCTGCGCAGCTTGACGGCATAGTCCAAGGCTGTCTTAAGCATCTTGCGGGCCTCTTGCGGCCTACCTCTAGCCTGTTCGATCAATATCAAGATGAAGGCGCTGTCGACGTTGGCCGAAGGGTGGTGATAGCGGTGATCGAAGGTCTGCTGCGCATGGCGCTGCGCGCTTTCCAGGTCATTACGATGGTATTGGACAGAAGCCAGAAAATGGTTGGCCCACCCCTGCGTTTCCCAGTAACCACTTTTAGTAGTGACTCCCAAGATGAACTCGCCAATATGCTGTAAGCCGGTCAGATCGGCAGCCACCGCGCACACGAATCCTTCTGCAGAAGCATTACGTGCCAAGGGTTCATCTTTTGCTGTCAGGTCCTCACGCCGGCCGCGTCGAATCCACTCATAGGCGCCGCTGCGATCACCCATCATTTGCAGCGCTACGGCGCCGAACATCCAGCAGTAGCTGCGCATCACATACCAATTTTTCGGCAATCTTTGCAAAGCATTTCTACAGTAAGTTAGCGCAGCCTGTGGGTCTGGGGCAGTGTAGAACAATACGACAGCGCGCAGCGCATCGTTTTCGGCCAGGAGCAGTTGGGCACGTTCTGGTTCAAGATCTAGATGCTCTATCAGCACATCAACCTTTCCTACGAGTTGGTGCAGTTCGGCTATGTCAAAACGAGCTGTTTGGGCAAATCGCGCCTGGATGAGCAACAAATCAGGGGATCCGTCAATGATCTGCTGCGGAAACATCTGTAACCAACTTGACAGGCGCTGGTAGCTTTCCTGATTAATCAACTCATGCCGGTTCGCAGCCACAAGTTGAACTGCGGCTTCCGAATCACCAGCCGCCAAGGCATGCTGCAGTGCCTCCTCAATAAAACCATGTGCCGCAAACCAGGCACTCGCCCGGCTGTGCAGCGCCACCACAACGGCGGATGAATAACTCTCATGCAGGCGCGTCTGCAAGAATTCGTCAAACAGGTGATGATAGCGGAACCATTGGCGTGAGTCGTCGAGCGGTATCGTAAAGACATTCGCTGTTTCCAGTTCCAACAGTGTCGCTTGTGTGTCTACGAGTGGGCTGTCCAGCATGATCACGGCCTGGCATAAGGATGCACAAAGGCGATCGAGGATAGATGTCTGCAAGAGAAACAACTGCTTTTCAGCCGGCAAATGAATAAGAACCTGGGAGACCAGGTAATCCCGGATATACATATTGCTGCCGCTGAGCCGGTCGATCTGGTCGCGGAAATCCTCAACGCGCGAAAACGATAGGGCGGCCAGACGCAGTCCTGCGGCCCACCCCTCGGTTTTTGCGTGCAGGGCAGTGATCGTTTCCTCGTCTAAATGCGTATCCACGGTCCGCTGCAGGAAGCTTTTCGACTCTGCTAACGAGAAGCGCAGCTCAATATTCCGGATTTCAACAAGTTGATTACGCGCACGCCACTCGTTGAGCGGAAGTGGTGGATCATGACGCGTGCTCATTACAAGATGAAGGCTAGGATGAGGGTGGCGCATCAACTCAATAATGAACTCGTGGACAGCATCATCGGTGATGACACCGTAATCATCGATCATGAGAATGATATCCTCATCCAACCGGCTGAGCTCGGCAAACAACATTTCGACAAATGTCTGTACAGGGGGCAAGCTGGCGCTGACCAGCAAGTCTGACAAATCATCGCCGAACGCTGGTATCGCGCTGCGCAATGCAGCTAGGAAATAGCTTACAAAGGAGCTAAGATCGTTATCATTAATGTCCAGCGACAACCAGGCGCCGTGGCCCGCACACTGCTCTAGCCAGGCGCTCAATAAGACAGATTTGCCGTAGCCGGCCGGTGCGGAGACGAGAGTCAGTGGGTGACGTTCAATCTGTTTCAACCGGCCGTTCAGACGAGAACGATCCACATGATCCTGGGTGATGCGAGGGCGGTATAGTTTTGTTTGCAGTACCGGCAGCGGGTTGCCAACGGCCGACATAATATTCTCCTTGGCTGCAAAAGCCATTATATAGTACTGTCCAGGGGTCGCCAATGCTGGAGGGCTGATGTAGCAGTTCTGACAGTTCCAAACCCATGGGATACAAAGACCTCGGCTTTACTGGATTCTTATTCAATTCGTTCCTTTTTTTAACACTCCCCGATTCGCAATCGGTACCAACGCCTATTCGTTCACCCGTTCGTAAAGAATCTCGGTTAGGAATTCAAAGTAAAATTGGGGCTTGAATTGACGAGTTTCTTAACGCTAAAATGCGGACATATGCAAATTGGGTATGCTCGCGTCAGTACTATTGAACAAAACGTCGCCCCACAAATCGATCAACTTAAAGACGCCGGTTGCAAACGCATCTTCCGCGACAAAGCAAGCGGCGCGAAGACAGAGCGACCGGGATTGCGAGAAGCGCTGGATTTCTTGCGGGAAGGCGACACGCTTGTTGTTTGGCGACTAGATCGCCTCGGCCGTTCGCTGAAACATCTTCTTGAAACAGTGAGCCAGCTGGACGAATGCGGTATCGGTTTTCGGAGCTTGCAGGAATCAATTGACGCGACAACCAGCGGCGGCCGTCTCATCTTCCACATCTTCGGCGCATTGGCCGAGTTCGAACGCAACCTAATCCGCGAACGCACAATGGCTGGCTTGCGTGCCGCTCGTGCGCGAGGTCGAGTTGTTGGAAGACCACGGAAGCTAGATGCGAAAAAGACTCAGCTGGCCTGCCAGTTATACGATGAGAAGAAGTACGCCGTGAAGGAAATCTGTCAGATGCTGGGTGTATCGAAACCGACTTTGTACGCTTACCTGGCACGAAGAAAACAAGTGCCGCAACCGTAGTTGTCGCTGGAAGCTACCGCCTCTGATCGTAGCGGTTCTAGTCCCAGTCACCCTCCCCTGTTTCTTCGTCGTAGTCCGGGTATTGCGGTGGCGAATCCCCTTTCTCTGCTACAAGTCTGGGATACTCCCCCTTTTCTGCATTTGCGTTAATCTGCATGACCCTCACATCAAATTCGTGGTTGTCCCCGTAATCAAAGAGGTAGAGAAATATCTGTCCTTCCTTAAGGTCGAGTTGCCCTATCTGCACTAGATGGGTGTGAAATGCCGACTCCGACCAGGGACACCCAATCTCGGCGCTACTATCCCACGCCTTCCCGTTCATGAAGAATGAGTAGAGATGGTCATCGTACCAAGCATAGGCTTGCTGGATGGCCAGGTGCAGGTCTTCCACGGTCTGGTCCTCAGCCAGTTCAATATCCCGCCAGACTTCTGGCAAGGCGCGATGATTGACGCGAAAGGTGTAGCTGGTGAAGTTATTCTGTTGTGCTTCTTGTGAGGGCCGTGGTCGCCGTCGGCCGTAATCAGGGTCATATTCACGCGGCAATTCGGGTGGGTTTTCAGGATCATAAACTTGTGCCGGCCGTTCAAACAAGGCACTGAGCAATGGATCTGATTCTGCTTCCGAGCTCATTGGTTCTTGGTCACCAAACCCCATCAACGTGTCTCGTAACAGTTCGTGCAAGGGGTCTGGTGGCACAGGATGCTGATATAGACCGCTGGCCAGAGCACGCGTGCTGATGTCCCAGATCCCAGCACCATGCTGCCGGTTCATCATTTTCTCAGCCAGTTCCAGGAGAAGCTGATTCCGCTCAGCTATCGTTTCTTCATCCCTATCAGCACGCTTCTGGAATGTGACGCTGTAATGCCTCGCTTCGCCATCCACCACCTCAAACAGGAGGTGGTCGCCGGCATTGGCCCTTAGCGGGTTGAACCAAGCCCAAAACTCAGAGGTAGCATGGCTGCCCCAGGTGACACCATAGAAATGCTCCAATGGGAATTCACTTGTCTTGCCGTTTGGCAACGTGACTACGACCGGTCCGCGATCCACATACTTCTGTTTGGCGAAGAACGTTGGCCATAATGCATCTTTCAGTTCCTCGCTCCACTGCAGGACTTCCATCAAGATGTCTGATTCCCGGAGCGTCTGCCTGATGATGGAACCGGTGATCACACGCGGTTTCCAACCATAACGGCCGTCGCCGGTAGAAACAATCATCCTGCTTTCCCCCACCGCCCCACGAATCGTGCTCCTTGGATTCTTGGTCGTTATCGGGCGCAGAACATTAACTTGCTCGATTATCTCATCAAGCGTAAGAGGTTCGGATGATCCATGCACCACATCATGAGTTAGTTGCGTGTAACTGGGTTTGCGCTCGGCCATTCGCCATTCTCCCTGGTAGGACTTACCGCCTATTCTGCCACGACCTTGGTTTTTGGGGAAGTCAGGAGCGGGACACGGGTATTGAACCCATCCTTTGGCAAGTGTATGATGGCAACACAGTGGTGCTTGCCAGATGCGGGTAGACGGGCAAGTTAAATGGCGTTGGACCCCCTATCCCTTGACCAGCCGCTCCTTCGCTCACTTCCTGCCCTCGTCGCTGTCCCCTGCCCTTGCTCTATTAAGTAGGAACTCGATCCTGGAAAGGAGACTGTGCCAGACTACACGCCGGAAAGCAGGCCTTATCTACGCTTGTGTGATTTGCCGGCCGAGGAACGGCCGCGCGAGCGTCTATATCATGTTGGCGAACGGGCACTGTCAACAACTGAGTTATTGGCCATCGTCATAGGCAGTGGGCACGGTAATGATAACGTGCCGCAACTGGCGCAGCTGCTGCTATCAGATTTGGATGGTCTGTCTGGTGTCTGACTTCAGAAACTGTGGGACAGATCGGTAGCTAAGAATAAGAGAGGTTTTCGCCATCGGATACAATAAAACATCGGAGGTTAAAACGATGGACACGTTGTGTATGTGGCGATGCTTGTGGGCCCTAGCGGGGCAAGCCTCCTATTAACTGGTCTCCTCGATGGCCGGGCGGGGTTTCGCGAGCTGTTCTCCCGCCTGATCAAATGGCGTGCCAGTGTGCGTTGGTACGCAGTTGCCTTGTTGACCGCTCCGCTTTTGAGCACCGCGATTCTCCTTGGCCTCTCGCTGGTCTCATCTGAATTCCAACCTGCAATTTTGAAATCCGATAATAAGTCAGCCGTTGTGCTAACTGCCATTGCGGTTGGGCTTGCTGTTGGTCTCTTTGAGGAACTCGGCTGGACGGGATTCGCTGTGCCTCGTATGAGGCAGCATTACGGTGTCCTGACCACCGGACTTACGGTTGGTATCGTATGGGGAGCGTGGCACTTCCCTCCGTTTTGGGAGAGTGATACTTTCTCCAGCGTTTTCCCGCTGTTCCTCATGATTCTACGTCTTTTCTTCTGGCTTCCGCCATATAGGGTACTGATGGTGTGGGTCTACGACAGCACGGAAAGCCTGCTCGTGTCCGTGATTATGCACGCCAGTTTGGTAGCAAGCTTGACAATATTTGTACCCGTTGAATTATCCGGAACGACCCTCATGATCTGGATACTCGCCTGGTCCGCTACACTGTGGATCGTTGTTGCAGCGGTCGCAATCCTCAACGGTAGTTTTCGCTTGCGAAAATCTATTCAACGACGAGTGGCATGAATTGGTGTCATCGAAACGGTTGAGATGCTCGTCGCGTTAGGATTTACAGACGCAATAGAAGTAAATGGTGGGATGAACGTGTGGCGCGCGGGCAAACTCTTTGTGTACAGTTGGGACCTCCGCCAACTCTACAAACGCACTTATCCTAACTATCCTGCTCATTTGTCTGATTTCACATGCCCTTGAATTTAGACACTCCCGCGCACGTGCCGCGGACCCTGATTGTGATATACTCTAGCCCCTTCAATGAGGAGTTGCTTAATGAGAGTTCGCCCTAAGAATTCCAAAGAAATCAGCATCATGCGCGAGGCCGGCCGCCTGGTCGCCGAGTGCTTTGCCATTCTTGAAGAAAGCGTTCAACCAGGGGTGCCTCTGAGCGTATTGGACCGGATCATTGAAGCGCATATTGCGGATCAAGGAGCAAAGCCGCTTTATAAGGGGTATCGCGGAAGCTCAGACGAACATCCCCCTTTTCCCGGCGTTATTTGTGCCTCCGTGAACAACGAAATCTGCCATGGTCTACCCGATGAACGCACTCTCAAGGAAGGCGATTTGATTGGCATCGATATTGGTCTGCGCCATCGCGGATACTGTGGCGATGCATGCTATACCTTTGCCGTGGGCCAGGTCGCCCCAGATGTGGAGCGTCTGCTGGAAATCGGAAAGGAAGCCCTGCGCCTGGGCATCGAAGCAGCCCAGCCCGGCGCCTATCTGTATGACATCGGGCAGGCGATCAACGACTATACTGATTCCCAGAATGTTTCTGTCGTGCGCGAATGGGGTGGGCACGGAATCGGCCGTGTCTTACACGAGCCGCTGTCGGTATCGCACATTCGCCAGCCAACGCGCGGGCCACTTCTACGTCCCGGCATGACATTCACTATTGAGCCCATGATAAACGCCGGAAGCCATGAATGGTTTATCTTGAATGATGGATGGACGGTCGTAACGGCCGATGGTGAACTAAGTGTTCAGTTTGAACACACGATTGCGATTACTAAGAACGGGCCTGAAATCCTGACTAAGCTGTAGCATTCACATCGCGAGCTGCGGCGTTGCCGTTCTCCCCAACCGGGCCCACATCGGGCCAGGGATCGATATCCAGAATCTTGCAGTAAAGATAACGGCCGACAACCAGCCCCGAGCCAATGAGGGGCACAATTATTAAAGCCGTCAGGATGCCGACCAGGGCCAGGGAACCTACCACGGCAACAAAGACGATCGCCGGGTGCAGACGAAGGCTGTGGCTCATAATCCGCGGCCGCAGCCAGATGTTCTCGACCACGTTAATGCCGCCAAAAAGCACAAAGACCAGGACAGCGAACCAGAAATTAGATATGTCCAGATGATTGGAGCCGGCCACATAAGCGACGATCGCCGCGATAATCATGACGATCAACGGGCCCACAGAAAGGATGATGTCGAACAGCCCCGCCAAAACGCCGAAGGCGAGGGCGCCCGGCAGTCCGATCAGCAGCGCGGTAATGCCTGTCCATAAACCGACAATGAACATTAGCCGCAGTTGGCCCTGGAAATACTGATTCCAGACCGTTCTGATTTCCGCATACAGGCGACGCACATCCGGCTGCTGTGGGTCCGGTACCAAGGAAAAGAGCCAGTCGCGCAAACGATGGCCGTCCAGCAGAAGATAGTACGTCGTCACTAAGACAAGCATCACCCAGACCAGATTCTGCGAGGTAGCGGCAAATACGTCAATCAGGATATCGGGCCCGGCCATACTCTGCGTCAGGGCGGGCCAATTGGCAAGAACTACATCCAGGGCCACCGGATAACCAAAGATAGCGATTGGCTGGGCGGCAACATTCTCGACAAGAAGGATGATGTCCTGCAGCTGCTTCGACAGGCCGGTTGCCAGCGGAGAGAGCCTTGGACCCACAAGGACGCCTATCAGGATTAGCACGGCGACAAACGCGAGGAAGACGAGCAGGACCACCCAGTTGCGGCTCAGCCTACTTTCCTGGCTAATCCGGTTGACGAGTGGATTAAGGAGGTAAGCAATCAAGACCGCGATGGCCAGCGGCCCAATCAATTCCCGCGCGGCCACGAGCAGCCACAACAGGACACCAATAACCAGGATAAGCACAAAATAGCGTGTTGTAGTGCTCCAACTACTGCTCTCTGACATACCTCTTCCCAATCGACTCTTTGCCTCGGACCAGCCGATTATATCACCAAGCGTCACCAACACATCGCCCTAATCATCTGTCTGACTGTTTCCTCGATTGATCTGCTGATTGCTGCTGACCTTACGGTAATCCTATGCTAAAGTTGCTTGCTTGTCCTTGCCATGGAGGGAGGAATATTGTTTGCTTATCTGGTTCAGGGTCTGGTTCTCGGAGCAACCGCAGCCGTTCAGCCCGGTCCCCTGCAGGCTTATCTGCTGTCGCTGACGACGCGATACGGCTGGCGGGAAGCCCTGCCCGCTGCGTTCGCCCCGCTCATCAGCGACGGACCGGTCTTGATCCTGGTTCTATTCGTCCTTACTAACGCCCCACCTGTGATGCTTCACGGGCTGCAGATCGCGGGCGGTTTGTTCCTGACCTATCTCGCCTACGGCGCGTTCCGCACTTACCGGGAGGCAGAAACCGTTGTTGCTGACGAGGAACACTTCGCACGTCAAGGCGTCTTTAAAGGGGCGTTGATCAATCTTCTCAGTCCTAATCCCTACATTTTCTGGGCAACAATCGCCGGTCCGATATTTATCAGCGGGTGGCGTGAAGCTCCCCGGTACGGTCTGGGATTCATGGCCGGCTTCTACGCCGCCCTTATTGGTGGTTTCATGGCCTTTATCGCCCTGTTCGCCTTAACAGGCAAGCTCGATGAGCGCGTTAATCGGGCGCTGAATGGCCTGGCGGCTGTCGCTCTTTTGCTCTTCGGCCTCTACCATCTAGGCAGAGGGATTACGCAGATGGCGAACCTCCTTCTCTGAGGCCCAACAGCCCTGCAAGGGTTGCGCCCACCCGGCTAGGGCCTGCCGCGGCGCCCACTTGAGAGACTCTCAATCAGTTAGACATAAGAGTAATCGGTGGTTGTATCAGTGGGTCAAATCTGCTAAACTGCAAAGGAAATGACACCCAGAATACGCCTGCTATTGGCTCTGACTGCTTTCATAGCTGTCGTGGGTCTTACGTCAGCGCGGCGTGATAACGCGGTGCCTATTTCGGCCGCCTCCTACACGGGTACCGCCGCGATTGAAGGCGCGGTTGCCTTAGAGCTTTCAGTTTCACCGCCGATTGGTTCCCCACGCGACACATTGCAGCTGCAGCTGCGCATCGTGAACCATATGCCTTCTTTCGCGTCGCCGCAGGTGGAGCTGCAGCTGCCGGCCACGCTGCGCTTGGGTTCAGCGCAGGTTCCGACTGGTGTCTCGTCTAATGTCTCCAAGAACAGCATTCAGTGGCTGCCGGTCGTGCCGGGCGGCGACGTCCGTGAGATTAGCCTACCGCTGAAGGTAAGTTCGGCCGATTTAACCCATCCAGAACAGAATATAACTGTGCAAATGGACAACGGCGGCAGCATTCAGTCAGCGACGACGACCTTGTGGCTGGGCATTCCGCCGCGTGTAGAGGGGATTGATTTTCCGGCGCATGTATCCGTGGGCCAGCTGCTTCAGCTCAAGGCGCAAACGCAGGGGCCTGGACCTTTTGGTGAAGTCTGGGAACCGGGCGACGGCCGTCGCGTTGCGGTCAATGAACCATCGATACTCTATCCCGTTGCCGGTGTCTATGATGTCCAGGTAACCGTCAGCAATCCGATTGGCGCGTCAACCTTCTCGTCGGTCATAACCGTTGTCCCCCATGTAAGCGCGTCCGTTTCCATAGCGGATGAATCGCCGGGCGTGGGACAAGAGGTGGCGTTCGAAAACGCGGGAGGCGGCCAGGGGCCCATTCAATACTTGTGGGATTTCGGTGATGGCACGACGTCAACTGAGGTGAAGCCTCTCCATCGCTTTGCCACACCCGGTGTTTATGATGTCAAGCTTGTCGCACGGAATGCATTTGGCGCCGCGGAGTCTGCGCATACGGTGACGGTAGGGCTGCCACCAGAGGCGGATATCTTCGTTGTGGACACCGCGCCTGCCGGGACGCACTTGGCCGGTGAGGCTCTTGTCGTAGGGGATGCACCGTCGGCCACTGAATACTCGTGGGAAATGGGCGACGGCCGTCGCTACAGCAGCGCGAAAATCAGTCACGCGTACAAACAAACAGGCGACTATTTCGTCACCTTGACCGCCCGCAACGAGTATGGAGAAACACAGGTCGGTCATTGGGTGCATATTGAAGAGGGGCCACGGCAAGCCTTCATGCCTATGGTCAGCAGTTTTGGCGGATTGACACAAGGAAGCTCGACCGATACATCCCTGGTGACGCCGTCCGGCGGACTCGGGCCGGTCGATGGGGACGCTCCCTTTGTTATGGAACCCCTTGAATTCCCGGCCAGTACGCAGGCGATCGGGCGCTTGCTCGCCTATATTAATTTGGCCAGGAGCGAGTTTGATCTTTCTGAGTTGGGCACCTCGGCCACTTTGAGCAGTGCCGCACAGAAGCATGCGGACGACATGGCGGCAGCCAGGCATAACCAGCATTCCGGTTCCGACGGATCCACGCCGGCCGATCGATTCTTGCAGTTCGGTTACGAAAACGGCTATGCTGGTGAAGCAACCGCCTGGGGATTCATCGATCCCCGCCAAGCAGTTGAGTTCTGGGTGAACAGCCCCAGCCACAGACCCATCATCCTCAATCCCTTTGCCTCCGAAGTCGGTCTCGGCTACACGGTCGATTATACCGCGCCTGGCGTCTGGTATTGGACGGCCGAATTTGGCAATAGTGCGGGCGAACCAGGCGCGCCGGCGCTGCGCGTGCTGGGACCGTCCACAGAGCTAGAAGTTCTTAATTCGCAGCCGGTAGTCTTCGCCTGGAATTGGCCCGCTCAACTCGCCGCTGCTGAACAGTTTACGGTTTACCTAAACAGCGGCAGTGGACCCTTGGCCGTGGGAAGCGCAACGCAGCCTGCGCTGGGAACGCAATACCGGTTAACGTTTGATCCATCGACCACTGCTGAGTTCCTCGGTGAGTTCCAGTGGCGGGTCGTGCTGGAAAACAATCGCGGTGCGGAGATTACGGGTAGTGAGGCGCGCACCCTGCGCATCAATCTCGATCCGAGTTTGCCGACAGCTACGCCGGTGCCAACACTACAACCGACAGCGGTACCGACCATCCTGCCCACAGTCACACCGACGGCGACAGCAACCACACAGGCGCCCGCGCCGCGTCCAACCCAACCTCCTCTACCCCCGCTCGTTACCGCAACTCCTCTACCAGTAGACCCTTAATCCCTGACTTTTTACGCGCGCGCTTTGCTGGCCAAGATGCTGTCGATTTCCCACGCCAGCGCCAGGGCACGTTCGGACGCCGTTCCTGTGTGCGCCGAAACATCTAGGAGAGAAGCGATTTGCTCCTCTGCCAGGAAGTCGCGCACTCTTTCGTCGGCCGCAATCAACTTTGGCAGCGGATTCTCCTCCCCCATTTGAACTTGCCGCCACGCCTCCAGGCTGCTTTGGCGCAGCCACTCGTGCGCTTCCTGGCGATCCGCCCCCGCAGCGACCATGGCCATCAGGATCCGCTCAGTGGCTGCGAACGGGCCGTACGTGCCCATATTGCGGTCAATAGCCGCCTTTTCAATGCGCATTTGGGCAACGATTCGTGTGGTTCTGCGGAGCAATTCATCCATCGCCAGAAACCCTTCAGCCAGCACAATCCTGCGGTTTGCTGAATCATCCAGGCTTCTCTCCAGGATAGCCTGGCTGGCGTTGTCCCACATGACATCGGGCATCGCGGCCACGAACCGCGCCAGTGAGCAGATATTCTCCGTGTTGATCGGATTTCGTTTGAAGGGCATCGCCGAGGAGCCAACCTGTTTCTTGCCAAACGGCTCTGCCCATTCACCGAACGGGGGGGACTGCAAAATGCGAAAATCAAGCGCGAACTTGTGCAGCGCTGCCGCCAGCGTGGCCAAGTGCTGGACGACGATCAAGTCCTGCTGCCGCGTATAGGTCTGTGTAGCGATGGGGAAGTAGGGCAGGTCCAAAAGCTTCATGACCAGCGCCTCCATCTCCAACGCATTCATCTCTACGCCACCCAAAATATCTTCAAAACTTGCCTGCGTACCAACCGCACCCTTCATGCCCTTGCCGCGCAAGTTCTGCTGCAGGTGAGTGAGCTGCCGATAATTCTCCAGCAGATCCTGAGCATAGACTGCGAAGCGATAGCCAAGTGTTGTCGGTTCTGCTGGTTGAATATGCGTATGCGCCATCACGGGCATTTGAGCCGTTTCCACGATCTGATCGGCAAATGCCTGCAGAAGTACCTCCAGCTGATTCAGGATGGATTGCAGCGCTTCTCGCTGACGCAGGGCATCTACGTTATCAATAATATCAGCACTCGTCGCTCCCCAGTGAACAACCGCCCCCCCGTCCGGCGCCTGCTCTGAGAAGACATGGATTTCGGCCATCACATCATGATGAAGATCACGCTCAACAACCAATGATCTCTCGATATCGACCGTGTCCACATGACGACGAAGATCCGCAAGTTGGTCGCTGGTCACGAGACCTGCCTGGTGTTGGGCAGCAGCCAGGGCAACCCAAACACGGCGCATGAGTTTTCTGCGGTGTTCCTCTGACCAGATACGCCGCATCCCTGTGCCGGCGTAGCGCCATGTGAAAGGGGATATGTAAGTATCGTAGTCAAACACGCCAACTGCCTCCCACTAAACGCCGAGAGCGCCGTTCACAATTGGAATTGGTTCAACTGCGTTCGGCGCTCTCGGTATGAAGATGTTTCTTTGCAAACGTTATGCTAGCTTGCTACCTCTTCAACAACATGCTGTTTCTTACGGCGTTTTCGACCGGGCCGGCTGCGCTCCTGCTGTTGGAGAGCACGCGTCTCTTCTACCAACCGCTGGCGTTCAAATTCCAGCCGGGCAAGTATCTCCGCGTTGCGCCGTTTTTGATCTTCGGTCAAAACTACCTTACGTTTCGCCATACACCTAACTCCTATTTTTCAGCACAGTACCCGGACTCAACTCCTCGCTATGGCAATGGGCACTGTGGGTATTTCTACGTAAGCTGCATAAGCTACCACACCACAATTAGCGGAAAGCCCGCCGCGGTGATTCTACCACATTTTTGCTCTTTTGTGTCTGGGCATGACGCTTGCGACGCTTGCCGGAAAGGAAACGCTCGAAGCCCATCCTGTCCGCCGGCCTAGCGCGGCACCTGGTAGTTTGGTGACTCCTTGGTGACCATGATCGAATGAGGGTGGCTCTCCAAAAGGCCGGCATTGGTGATGCGCACAAACCGGGCCTTTTCTTGCAGCTCCTCAAGATCCGCCGCACCAACGTAGCCCATACCGGCCCGCAGTCCACCCATCATTTGATAGATCACATCGCCAAGTTTTCCCTTGTAAGGTATCTGCCCTTCCACGCCCTCAGGCACAAGCTTATCCCGTTCGGGACGCAGCGTACCGCTTGCATAGCGGTCGGCGCCGTGGCCCTGCATGGCGCCCATACTGCCCATGCCGCGATAGATCTTGTAACGACGCCCTTCGTAGAGAATAATCTCGCCGGGGCTTTCCTGAAGGCCAGCCAACATCGAACCCAACATAACCGAGTTGGCTCCCGCAGCGAGCGCCTTAACAATATCGCCGCTGTACTTGATGCCACCGTCGGCAATACATGGCACATCGAATTTGCGGCAGACGCGGGCGCTTTCACTTATCGCCGTGACCTGAGGCACACCCGCCCCGGAAACAATGCGCGTGGTGCAGATAGAACCAGCGCCAATGCCGATCTTTATGGCGTCCGCTCCTGACTCAATCAAGGCTTGCGCGGCTTCGGCCGTGGCTACATTTCCAGCGATTAACGGCAGACCCGGGTAGCGCGACTTGGCCTCCCGCACCGTTTCGTGAACGGCCGCTGTGTGCCCGTGCGCTGTATCGACAGCTACGATATCGATCCCAGCGCCTACCAGCCCCGCCAATCTTTCCAATCCCGCCGTTCCCACGCCGATCGCCGCCCCGCAGAGCAGGCGTCCGCTTCCGTCAGTGACCTGATCAGGGAAATCCAATCTCTTGAGAATGTCTTTTACCGTGATCAAACCTTTCAGAATTCCATCTTCATCAACGAGCGGCAGCTTTTCAATGCGGTGTCGATGCAGAATCCGCTTGGCTTCTTCCAAACTGGTACCGACTTGCGCCGTAACCAGACCATCACTGGTCATGAAATCAGAAACAGGTTGATCGCCCGGATCAACAAAGCGCGTATCGCGGTTGGTCAATATCCCTACGAGCCGATTGTTTTCATCTGTGATCGGCACGCCGGAAATATGATAACGAGACATCAAAGCCTCGGCGTCAGCCAGCGTCGCCGTGGGGGACAACGTAATGGGATTAACAATCATGCCAGCCTGTGAACGCTTGACCTTGTCAACCTCCTCAATCTGCTCCTGCACAGACATATTGCGATGGATTACGCCCACCCCCCCCTGCCTGGCCATAGCGATGGCCATTTGCGCTTCGGTAACCGTATCCATGGCCGCGGCCATAACGGGTATATTAAGATATATATCGCCAGCCAGGCGCGTTCGCAATTCTACATTTGCAGGCAAGACTTCCGAATAACCGGGCGTGAGCAGCACATCATCAAACGTCAAAGCAAGCTCACCCAGTGCGTCGATTGTGTTCATTGCCGTCTCCCCTTTTGTTTGAGCGTCTTGACCTATTGATCGCGGCGCGGCTTCGGTTTGTAAACGCGCCGCCGCCGTCTTCTCGAGTCGCCTCTCAGTGAGAATTTCTGACGGCGTTCGAGAACAATAAATACGCCAGCCAGAGCGAGCAGTGCCGCAATAACCATCGAATAGGTGATTGGGCTGCTGCCAATGGCAACCTGATCAGGACGGAAAAACTCGATGAAGGCCCGACCGGTGCCCCACCAGATCAGGAACAAGCCAAACAGTGTCCCCGCCTGCCATTTGCCCCGATATTTATTGTTCAGAAATACAAGCAGCAAGAAACCGGCGAAAAGCCAGATCGATTCGTAGAGGAACGTGGGATGGAATCTTGTGTCCAATGGATAGGCAGCCAGGTCGCTGTATTGGGGCAGGCGATGCGCCGGATCGATTAGGATTCCCCAGGGTAGATCGGTGGGGGGACCGTACAGCTCCTGGTTGACGAAATTTCCCCAACGGCCGATTGCCTGGGCGATAAGCAGTCCGGGTCCGGCGACATCGGCATAGTCCCAGAATGGCAATTTCCGCCAGCTGACATAGAGCCAACCGACGATGCCCGCGCCAATAAAGCCCCCCAATATATTGACCCCGCCCGCGCGAACATTGATTACGTCGATGAAGCTGTCGTATGTGCCACCACCGATGACGTCGAGCAGCACATAAGTTAACCTAGCAAATAGATAACCGGCAATAATGACGACGATCAGAGCGTTGTAGAGCTCGTCCACATCGTAACCACGCCGCTGGATTTCCCGGCCGGCCCAGAATGCACCAACCGCTATACCCAGCGTGACAATTATCCCGTACCAGAATATATGGAACCCATCCCCAATGGGAATTGTGAACGCAATGGGGTCGATAGTTACTGAATCAAACATGATCTTGTTCCACGAACCTTTCTTTAGTTTAGTCTAGATAACCCAGTCCCTTCAGGCGCTGCCTCAACTGTGTGTCTGCGTCAAAATCGACACTTGCATCTGGCTCTCGATTCCCCATCTTCCTCGCTTTCTCACTTTTTTCGCTCAGCTGCAAGTTGAGCATGCGGCTGAGGTCGCGGTTTTGCTCGATGATATTTTGCAGTTCACAAGCATCTGCCGGCAAATCAAAAAGTTCGTCAGGTTCGTGATCAAGCTGAATCAACTTGAAAGTGCTGTTCGCGACCTGCTTGACAAGCGCATGCCGCTCATCAAGGCAGTTAAACTCATCGAGCAGCTCCGGCTGCCGGCGCTCAATCGCTTTCACGAAATTGAGCGGTGGGTACACCTCACTCATCGCCGCATTTTCTTCAGTGTCTTTGCCAACGGCCGTGTGCCGTAGTGAAAGAAGCCTCGCTTCATTGACGATCTTTTTCTCGACATCCGCCGGCCATTCAGGGACGCTCTCCACCATTGTGTGGAACACGCGGCGCGTGCTGACCGGCGTAGAGACTCTCGACGCGGCCGGAAGCACGGCCGGCCAATCAAGAATCAAGGGAACGTGGACAAGCTCCTCATAGGCGACGAAGGCGTGACCCATGTACCCATGATCGCCCAACCCATCGCCATGGTCGGCAACGATAATGGTCAATGTATCCTTTTCTTTCTGCCGTCCGCGAATCGTATGCAAGAGGTTCCCCAGGTAATCATCTTGATAAGCCACCTCCGCATCGTACATATCATTGAGCACTCTGTGTTCCAGCTCGCCCAGAGGCTCCTTTAGCGGCGCAGCCCAACGATAGGCTTCTTTGTTCCAAGTACGCATGAGTGTGCGCGCTTCTTTGCTCTCGCGAAAATAGGGCGCAACCTGGTCCACATATTGGCCCGGAGGCCAAAACGGCAGGTGCGTTTCCATCAAGTTAAGAAAGAGAAACAAGGGCCGTTCGGCCGTCTTTTGTTCGCGTACGTGCAGAAAATCAACGACATCGCGCACGGACCGCTCGTTTTGACCCTTGAAGTTAGCCATTTTCGACCACAGCGGCGTCAGCCAGGAGGAGAGCGAAATCTGAAAAGCGAGATCAGAACGTCCAAAGAAGTTTTGGACGGGATAGGACAGCCGGCGCAGCGCCTGTGTGTAGGCAGCGGCCATATGGTTCAAGGGCCGGGGAAGACTTGAAGAAGAACTAGGCACGCTGGGCACGGCGCCGCCGTAGTTATAGAACTGCTGGAAACCGCGTTTAAAACCATTATCGAGAATGCCAACGAGGGGATTGTTGCAAAAACCGACCGTCTCATATCCCGCCGAGGACAAAAGCTCGGCAAGATGCGTCTGTTTGGGACTCAAGCGCTGAAACGATTGGAGGAGACCATGGGCTGATGGATACAAACCGGTGAACATAGAGGCATGGCTGGGCACCGTCCACTGTGCCGGGGCAACAGCCTGTTCAAACAGCGTCGCTTGAGCGGCAAAGCGATCCAGATTAGGGGAGATCGGTTTGTCGTAACCGTAGGCACCGAGCCGGTCGGCGCGCTGGGTGTCGAGGACAATGAAGATGATATCGGGCTGAGTCATAATCGTCTTACACAATTCGCTAATTATATTGCTTAACCAGTCGATTTGCACCCTCTCTAACTGTCGGCGCCGGGTGCCGGGCCAGGTGTGCCGCAGCGCCAGTGGGTCTCAGCCAACCGTCGTGCGCTTTCCATAGTGAATTGTGAGCGCGTTCATACCTATGCTAAAATGACTTCGCTTATCTGATCGGCAACTTTGTAGAAACAGCAGGGCTGTAATGCGCGTCACCCATCTATCATTGAACAATTTTCGCAACTACGGCCGCCTGGAGATTTCGCTGCCCCCCGGACCGACCCTGCTCGTTGGCGACAATGCGCAGGGGAAGACAAATCTCCTGGAAGCACTCTATTACCTGGCCACGACCCGATCCCCGCACGCCTCTCAGGACAAGCAGCTTGTCAATTGGGAAGAAGCCGAATCGACAGATCCCTTATCCGCCAGCCGCCTGGTTGCCGATCTAGCAACCTCTTCATCTGCGCGGCAGACGGAAATGCGCTTGATCCTGGAACGGCGCGATAACGAGCAAACGAGCTTCCGCCGGGAAGTCCTCCTGAACCGGCGCAAAGTACGGTTGATGGATTTGATTGGTCAAATGCAGGTCGTTCTCTTCCTCCCCGAAGATGTAGGACTTGTAACGGGTGCTCCAAATGAAAGACGCCGCTATCTCGACGTGACGCTATGCCAAGTTGACCGCCATTACTGCCGTTCGCTTTCACAATACAACAAAGTCTTGGAACAGAGAAATGCGCTGCTGCGCCAAATCGCGGAGGGGCTGGGCAATCAGGATGTCCTCGACATATTGACGAAGAAGTTGGTAGACCTGGGTAGAACGATCTTTTCTCGACGAGCGCGCTTCTTTGCCGCCATCGAGCAAGACATTCAACGCATTCATTTCGAAGAACTCACTTCTGGTCGCGAGTCGCTGGAAATCAACTACCTGCCGCGACTGCGACCAAAATCAAACGGAAGTGACGGTCAATCGCTGGTGGAGGACTCGGCCTGGCTGCTGGAGAATAAAGACAATCTTGATGCAATCGGCCGGCGTTTCGCGGAAGCTTTGGCGGAATCGCGGGCGCATGATGTCCTCCGCGGCTCAACAACGCTGGGACCACATCGTGACGATTGGGGCTTTCAGGTCAATGGATACGATTTGAGCAGCTACGGCTCACGCGGCCAGCAGCGCAGCGCCATCCTTGCCTTGAAGATGGCGCAGATAGATTGGATGACCAGTCTGACCGGTGAGTCACCGATCCTATTACTTGACGAAGTCCTGGCAGAACTTGATGAGGAACGTCGAGACCAGCTCCTGCGCTATGTACAAAAGGTTGAACAGGCGATTCTCACGGCAACCGATCCGGCCATGTTCTCGGATGAGTTCTTGCGAGCAGCCAGCCGCTTCGAAGTCAAACAGGGCACCATACAGAAAGTGCTCGACTCGCGCCCTGCTGAAGAGCCGGAGTAGACTCGCTACAAGGGCCGCTTGACCGGCATACCTGCCCGTCGCGGGTACTTCTGCGGCGTGTGGCGCACCTTCTTGACTTGAATAAGATTGGCCTCTTCTTGACCGTCAAGGATTAGTGACACCTGTTCCACCACCTCCCCACCCAACAGGCGCAGCGCCTCTTGCGCTTCGACGATCTCGCGCGCGGCGCGGATTCCCTTTTGCGCAAGCGCACAGCCGCCTAGCGTGCAGAAGGGCAGCAGATACTCAAGCAAGGGCGAAAGGTGAGCCACGGCGCGGGCAGCCGCCCAATCGTAACGCTCTCGATGATCATAATTGTGCGCCAAGGATTCAGCTCGCTCGACGATGACGGTCACATTTTCAAGGTCTAGATCGGCCACAACGGCTTCCAGGAAGAGTGCTTTCTTCCTGACGCTTTCCAGCAGGGTCAGATGCAGCCCAGGGTAGAGTATCTTCAAGGGCAGGCCGGGAAAACCTGCGCCGCTGCCCACATCGATCAATGATTTCTGATTCAGGTCGCCGGTCACCAGCAAACATGTCAGAGAATCGGCAAAATGGCGCTGCTGGATCTCTTGTTCTGTCTTCGCCCCGGTAAGGTTCATATGCTCATTCAAGGCCAGCAGCAGCGCCTGATAGCGCGCGAACTGGTCAAGCTGGTCTGCGGAAAGCGCCGGGCCGAATGTCTCGACGCTCCTCTGGAGGTATTCCATCTAACGCGCTCTATACGAAGAGCTCCTCCCCTTTGTGCAGGCGGCGGGCTATCTGATACGTCTGCCCCTGTGCGCGTACCGTGGGCGAATGGGCGGCCAGGTAACGAGCGGCAGCGACGATCACGTGCATTATTTCTGTTTCGTCGCTTAGGTACTGTGCCTGTTGAAAAAGCGCTTCAACGGCTTGAATCGTATGGAAATCGCGATCCTCACGCAGCAGAAGCCCCCCAATTGCCGCCATCAGCGGCGACAGGCTGCCCCCGGCAAGGAAGTAGGCGGCGGCCGCCTCTCCCGCTTCATTCACGCGCTGTTGGCTGTCCAGCAGAGAGGAAAGCTTTGCCAAGAGTTCGCCCGTGTCGACCGGCGCAGCAGACGGCTGCGGAAGATTCGCGGCGGGGATATTCAGAAAGCGATCCAAATAGACACTCATTGCGCCGTCAAAAACAGCGCGCAGCAGTTCAGCAGAGGGCGCACGTCGCAATCCCTGCTCCACCGCGTTGGCGAACGTCAGGGTATGCAGTGCCGTGTCCCAATCGGCAAACTCATTGCTCGTGTGCAACCGGGCGATGCGCAGGGCAGCCGCATAAGAAACGGCCGCAGCCAACTCCGCTTCAGTGGCGCCGTCAGCCAATGCGGCGAGCAGGGCCTCAATGGTCGCCTCTGGTGAGTCGGCGAGAAGTACCTCCACAAGTTCCTGACGGCCGTTCCAGGGGGCTCCGCCCATCTGCCTGCCGGCCTGGTTCTCTGCCAACGATTTGGGCAAGCGCAGAAAGGCATCCTCCAATAGGGCGACCAGGTCTTGCGGATTGCGCCAGGCATTGGCTTCCTCCATGCGTTCGGCCGTCGCAAAGAGGCGCGCCAGGCTGGACAGCACAGGCCCCGCGTACTGCCAACCGGCGGAATCCAACGCTTCAAGCGCTTTATTGGTGAAATCAAGCACGTGACCGCCTCCAATGTAGCGGTGATCCGTGGCGGCGGCGAACAGCATATCCGCCATCTGCATGTCATCGGCGCCTGAGGCGACGGCGGTTATCAAGCATCGCTCCGCGCCTTGCGCATCACGCACCTCGACAAACTGCCGGAACCAACGTCGCAGGGTCGGCATGGGCACGCCTTCATCAGGAAGCGGCCATATCCCGAAACGGGGCGCGGAGCCGATTGTCTCTGCAGCGACGGCGGCAAGTCCATGATATAGGGCAAGCGCCCTGTGGTCGCTGTGCAGCAAGGGGGAGATATTCATCAGACAGGTCAGTATCGTCAGCCCCTGCCCCCAGCCATCCTGCCGGAAAGCTGTCCCGAACTGCAGCCCATCACAATACGCCTCGCGCAGCCCACCTTCTCTCTCAGAAAAGACGAGCACGGCCTTACCGATAACCAACGGTATGTTGCGCTCAAGTCCGACCAACAGGCGGCGGCGCTGATGTTCGAAGGGATCTTCAAATTGACCAACATCGATCCAGATCTCACCCTCCTCAATCTCAACAGGAAACTTGCGGACATCGTCCGCCCATTGGTCAAAAGTTCCCCCACTTTCAATATCAAAACGGGCGTGGTGCCAATGGCAGGTCAGGATCCTATCCTGGACGGTCCCTTGATCAAGAGGAAAGCCCATGTGCGGGCAGCGGTTGTCCAATGCGTAGTAGGCGCCATCATGGGCAAAAAGCACAATCGGCAGCCCGGCCGCATGTACCGTCATGCACTGCTCTTTCTCAAGATCAACCACGGTCGCAACACGAATCAGTTTTCTATCTCTCCGTGACATGACCACCTCCAGCTGTTCAGCGGCATTTGCTGAAGTCGCTTGTGACTATCGCCGTCCACCAATGCAACACGGGCGGGCAACCTTTTTCCGATGATCACATAATACTCGGCAGAGCGAAAAACACCAAGGCGAAGGGGGACCAATGCCGCGCGTGGCCTAGGCAAGGCAGGGTCTGTGAGCGGCCGCAAACGTGACGGTCATGAAGATTGCGCACCAACCAGTTGAAGAGGCGCTCCATTTAGCCTATCATCAGGGCATATTTATTGGCACTCCAGGACAAAGAAGCGCAAACATTGCATGAATTTCTAAGTAGACGGAATCCCGTACTCGCCTCATTGGAAGCCGGGCGCAGGACGTTTTATAAACTGACGATTCAAGAGGACATCAATCGCAAGGCGGTTACGCCAATCCTGCGCGCCGCATCGAGGCAGAACGTAGCCGTGCTTACGGGCAGTAAACAGGAACTGAGCAACTTAGTTCAGGACAGCCGCCACCAGGGAGTTATCCTGGAAGTGGGCCCTTTTATCTATACGGGCCTGGATGAAATGCTCAATCTGGCAGCACGGCGCGAGGAAGCCCCTTTTCTGCTCGTCCTCGATTTGCTGCATGGGCCACAGAATATTGGCAGCCTACTGCGAACGGCCGAGATTTGTGGTGCGCATGGTGTACTGCTGCAAGATCGACGCGCGCCGGATATTACACCGGCGGTTGTGCAGTATTCCGCCGGCGCCGCGGAATATCTGCTGATCGATCAGGTAACCAACCTTGCCCAGGCCCTGGATAGGCTAACGGAAACCGGTATCTGGACCGTAGGGCTGGACATTGACGAAAGCGGCAAACAGTTCGGTTCGATCGACCTCAATCTGCCGATCGCCTTGGTTGTTGGGCATGAAGGCAGCGGCTTGCGGCGCATTATCAAGAAGAAGTGCGATTTCTTGCTGCGCCTGCCCATGCGCGGGCAAACCGAATCACTAAACGCGGCGGTTGCCGGTTCAATCTTGCTCTATGCCGCGTGGCAAGCACGCGGCTTTCCCGTGAATTCGCATCCAAGAGATGCTTGATAAGAGACTAGAAAGAGCCAATCCGGTAGAACATGGAAACCAAGAAGACAAACAAGATTAGCGGCGTCTGGGTTGAACGCATGACCTGTGCGCGCATCCCCACAGAGTTTGGCGAGTTTCAACTCTGCCACTACCGTAACAGTCGCGATGACAAGGAACATTTGGCGCTGGTTCTGGGCGATGTCTCCGGCAAGCAAGATGTTCTTGTGCGCGTACACTCGGAATGCTTCACGGGCGACACCTTGGGCTCGCTGCGCTGTGACTGCGGGCCGCAGCTGCAGCGGTCCATGCAGTTGATCGCCAGCGAAGGGTTTGGCGTCGTCATCTATCTGCGTCAAGAAGGGCGCAACATCGGGCTCTTGGACAAGCTGCGCGCATACAATCTCCAGGATGAGGGATACGATACGGTTGAAGCGAACCTGATGCTTGGGCATCAAGCGGACAGCCGAGACTATGTGATCTCAGCTCTGATCCTGGAGAATCTTGGGATCTCGTCTGTGCGCCTACTGACAAATAATCCAGAGAAGATTGACAGCATCCGTAGTTACGGCATCCATATTACCGCCAGGATTCCAATCCAAGAAGGCATCAATCACGAGAACCTCAACTACCTGCTGACCAAGGCACAAAGAATGCGCCATATGTTGGATCTAGATCTCTTTACGCTTCCAGGAGACACGAATGAAAACGGCCGTCCCTTTGTAACCCTAAGCTACGCACAAAGTCTAGACGGTTCTATCGCCGCCAGACGGGGTGAACAGCTGCTAATCAGTGGTCCCGAGGCATTGACGATGACGCACAGGCTGCGCGCGGATCATGAGGCAATCCTTGTCGGGATTGGTACCGTATTGGTCGACGACCCGCGGCTCACTGTGCGCCTCGTCAATGGTCAGAATCCCCAGCCAATTGTCCTAGACAGCCGGCTGCAAATGCCGCTGACGGCGGCGCTGCTGCAGGGACCGAACGCCCCCTGGATAGTCACGCTTGAAGGGGCGAGCAGTGAGCGGCGAACTGCGTTGAGCGACGCAGGCGCTCACGTTATGACTCTGCCTGGGGACGAAACGGGTCGCATTCATTTGAACGCACTGCTGGCGCATTTGACGGAGCTGGGTATCAAACGCTTGATGGTTGAGGGGGGAGCGGCAGTCATCAGCAGTTTTATCAAAGAAGGGTTGGTAGATCGCCTGGTGCTGACAATTGCACCTAGTTTCGTTGCCGGGCTGCCGGCAGTAGAAAGTCTCCCTGCCGACAAGCCGCAAGAAGTACTGCGCCTGCAGCAGCCGCGCTTTCGTCAATTGGGAAACGATATCATCGTCATTGGCGATTTCGTGCGCAAAGAAAACAGCGCCCCCTCCGCCATCTGATCAGGAACAGCGAAAGAGGCGCCTACATGCCTACTTGGTGACATTCAGACGAAATTATAGATCGGTGAATGTGCCAATTATTTGGCCGACGAGGCCGTATTCCTGAGCCTCTTTAGCCGACATCCAGAAATTTCTGTCCGTATCTTCCTCAATCTTATCAATTGGCTGCCCGGTCTGACGAGCAAACGTCTCGTTCAGACGTCTGCGCATTTTCAAGATTTCTTCCGCTTCAATCGCGATATCGGCAGCCTGACCACGCGCGCCGCCCATCGGTTGGTGGAGCAAGAAACGGGTGTTTGGCAGACTATAGCGATTCTCTCTTTCGGCCGCTGCATAGATCAAGGCGCCGGCACTGGCAACCCAGCCAGTTCCAACCACTTTCACCGGTGATTTGACAAACCGAATCATGTCATAGATGGTATCGCCCGATTCAACATGGCCGCCGGGTGAATTGATATAGAGTTTAATAGGCTCTTCTGACTCGGCGTCCAGAACCAGCAATTGCTTGGTGATCTCGCGAGCGACATCCATATTGATTTCGCCAAAAAGCAAAATCGTGCGCGAGTCCATTAGTTTTTGAGCGATTCCCATATCAGGCGATTTTTCTTTTTCCTGATCTTCTTCGGGCTGCTCCTCATCAAAAGTGTGCATGTTACTCTCCTACGAATTGCCAATTAAATGACTATCATGAACGAAGAACGTTAGATCGGCGTTAGTTCAGCAAAATTAGGGTAGAAATAGTGAACGCGGGCTAAACTAAGCCCGCGCTCAGATTCATAGGGGGCAGCGACAGCCTGACCGCTAGCGATTCAGGTTGGAGAAAGCCGCCATGCCGGGGTAAACGGCCGAATCACCTGAGATCGCCTTCGATGCGCAGCAGTTGGTTGTACTTGGCTACACGGTCGCTTCGTGCGGGCGCGCCCGTCTTGATCTGCCCGGCATTGAGGGCGACAACGAGATCGGCAATCGTCGTATCTTCCGTTTCGCCGCTGCGATGCGAAACAACGGCCGTCCAACCATGGCGCTGCACGAGGTCAACGGCCATGATCGATTCGGTCAAAGAACCAATCTGATTGACCTTACAAAGCAGGCTGTTTGCCGCACGCAGCTCCATCGCCTTCTCAATTCGCTTGACATTGGTGACCAATAAGTCATCTCCCACAAGCTGCACGCGGTCGCCCAAACGCTCCACAAGCAGGGTCCAGCTTTCCCAATCATCTTCATGCAGCCCATCTTCCAGGGAAATAATCGGGTACTTGTCCGCCCAACCGGCATAGAGGTCCACCATCTCCGCGCCTGACAGATAGCGATCTTCCGACGCCAGATGGTACTTCCCGTCTTCGTAGAACTCCGAAGCGGCCGGGTCCATGGCCAGCATGATCTCCTCACCAGGCCGGTAGCCGGCTTTTTCTACAGCTTCAAGTATCAAATCAAATGCTTCACTGTTGGCCTTCACTTGCGGCGCAAATCCACCTTCGTCGCCAACCAGAGTTCGGTGCCCCTTTTGGGTGAGCACTTTCTTCAAGGTCTGGTATATCTCGGCACACCAGCGCAGACCTTCGCTAAACGTGGGCGCGCTGACCGGCATAACCATAAACTCTTGCATATCGGCGCCGCCAGGGGCGTGCTTGCCACCGTTCATAATATTCATCATGGGCACGGGCAGCGTCCGTGCGCCGGCGCCGCCCAGATAACGGTAGAGTGGCAGGCCGACACTGTTTGCGGCGGCGTGCGCCACGGCCAACGATACACCCAAGATCGCGTTCGCGCCCAAGCGGCTCTTGTTCTCCGTGCCGTCGAGGGAAATCATCTCGTTGTCAATCCCGATCTGGTCCGTCGGGTCCCAGCCCTCAATTGCCTCAGAAATCTCCGTGTTTACCGCCTCGACAGCTTGGAGCACGCCTTTGCCACCGTAGCGGTTTTTGTCGCCATCGCGTTTCTCCCATGCTTCATGGACGCCGGTGGATGCGCCCGAGGGAACGATAGCGCGGCCCATGGTGCCGTCCCCCAAAAGGATGTCAACCTCAACGGTGGGATTACCGCGAGAATCAAGGACCTCACGACCATAGATTGTTTCAATGTAGTTCATTTTTGCTCCTTTTTTCACAGTTCCAATACAGTTAAGGCAACTGGAGTTTTTTGCATTTAGACAACCAATCCACTATACAAGAGACAGGCCTGTGCAGCAACAATTAACAAGCCATCTAATGCTTGCTCTGAAGCCCTTGCACAGCTATAACTTCAGGAGAATGAGCGAACCAGAAATGAGCAGCGGCTCATCGATTCTGCCTCTTTGGGAACGACTGACATCTGAGTTGGCGGGCGTCTTTGACACGCATTTCGTGTGCGCAACCATCGCCGCCGAAGTAGCGGCATTTACAGGTGCGGTGACCGTCGTCGGCGTCAGCAGGCCACAGCGTGACTGCTTTGATGTCTGGATTTGCCGACCGGACAGATCCTTGACACAAGTGCGCTGGCGGGAAGAGCAAGCGTCCTTTGCCCCTATTATCAATAGCGGCCCAATCGAGAACGGGCAGGCACTCAGGCTTGATAAGCTCGACAGACCGGTGTCGGAACTTGTGAAAAGCGAGTTGTGGCTGATGGTGCAAGACAGCTTCCTGGGGGTTCCACTTCCCTATTTGACAACGGATGAACTGCCCGCTGACATTGGCCTACTTGGCCTTATCGATCCTCCCGAAACGTGCGCATTGGGCACAAACGAACTTGAAAGTCTGTCGCGCGCGCTCACGGTCTACTATGATCGCGCGGCGCTCCGCCGCCGCGTGGATCAACAGGAGATTGAATTCGCCGTTGTCTCCGACATCAGCCACATTTTGACCTCAACCTTGAGTATGGAGCGTGTTTTCCAGGAACTACGAGGGACCATCCGCCACATACTGCAGGTCGAAGCGCTGTCGGTGGGCCTGATCGATCAAAACTCCGGTGAAGTCGTTTTTCTTGAATCTTTGATGGGCGTGCCTTCCGAAAACCTGCCCATTATCCGCCTCAAACAGGGGCAGGGTATCGCCGGCTGGGTCGCTGATCATGGGCAGCCGGTCATAGTCAACGATACCTACGCGGACCGGCGCTTTGATCCGCTTCCCGACCGTCGTTCAGGTTTCAAAACAAACTCCGTGATTTGTATCCCCCTACGCGTGGAAGAACGAACCATTGGCGTGCTGCAGGCGATAAACCGGCGCTACGGCCAATTCACCGCACGTGATTTGAGCTTAGTTGAAGCGATTGGCGGCCCACTTGCCGCAGCCATCGAAAACTCCAAACTGCACACGGACGTCCTTTCTGAGAAGCGGCGCGTGGAAACGATCCTGTCAGGCATGTCCGACGGGCTGCTCGCTGTGACACTCGATGGCTACATTACGCGTTTGAACGATGCGTTTCTGGCTCTATTGTTGGGCGAAGATGAACAGTTGGTGGGCCGGCCGGTAGAAGACGTGCTGTTCCTCCAAGGAGGCAGCATTACCGCCCTCGTTGAGGCCACCGTTCGCCAGGAAGATGTTCCCGCACAGATGGCCGTCGATCTGCAGCGCAGGAACGGAGATACCATCCCGGTTCTAATCAGCGGCGCACCCATCTTAGGCGAGCATGATCAGGTGAAAGAAGTAATCTTCACTTTTAGCGATCTCAGCCAGGTTCGCGAGGTCGAGCGTATGCGGGATGATCTATTCCAGGCCATCGCCCATGAGCTCAGGACTCCTCTGGCGACAATCCTGATGTACGCCCGCCTGCTGCTTGAAGGGAAGGCGCAGGATGAAGAAAAGGCGGCACGTTTCCTGAGTGTCATTGAACGAGAAAGCAATCGGCTGCAAGCGATGGTGCGCCGTATGATGCAGCTAGCAAAGCAGGAATCAAAAGAGTTTCATCGCCGCGCGGAGCCAATTCGAGTCAATCCCCTGCTTGATGACGTGTTGCCACCGATGATCGACCAGGCTGTACAGAAAGGACTCTATTTCCGTCCAAACATTGAGAAGGACTTGCCCGCGATACTGGGTGATGAAGAGCGCTTGGAAGAGATTGTGCGCAACCTGGTTGACAACGCTATTAAGTTCTCCCAATCGGGAACGATTCACTTCGCAGCGCGCCGCAAGGATGATCAGATTGAATTGGAGATCAGCGATCAGGGAATCGGCATTGCTCAACAGGCGCTGCCCTACCTCTTCAACCGCTTCTATCGCGCCCAATCGGCCGTCGATCGTGGGATAGCAGGCAGCGGCCTGGGTCTCTATATGGTCAAACAGAGTGTCGAACAATATAATGGTTCGATATCTGTCAGCAGTACAGTGGGTGAAGGGACGACTTTCACCGTGCGCTTCCCGATTTCCGAAGACTTCTAGGATTAGGTGACTCATCTCTTCTTCACTTATGTGGAGGAACTATTTACCTATGACGAAACGAGCGATTTATCTTGATCACGGGGCAACAACACCCGTTCACCCCGCTGTCCTGGATTCCATGCTTCCTTATTGGACGGAGCATTACGGCAATCCCTCGTCCAGTCATGCGTACGGACGAGAGGCGGAAGCGGCGCTGACCCGCGCACGGGAGCGTATCGCTGAGCTGCTTGGCGCCAGCCCCAAGGAAATCATCTTCACGGCAAATGGGTCGGCCAGCGACAACCTGGCGATGCGCGGCACCCTCCTTTCAGAACCGCAAGGAAAGAGACCCGGCCACATCATTATCAGCAGCATTGAACACAGCGCGATTAGGAACACGGCCGACCAGCTGGCAAGGCTGCACGGCTGCGAAGTAACAATCCTTCCCGTCGATCGTCATGGGCAGGTCGACCCGGCTGATCTCGCGCACGCTATTCGGCCCTCCACATGCCTCATCAGCATTATGGCCGCCAACAATGAAATCGGCAGTTTGCAGCCGATCGCGGCTCTCGGCGCTGTTGCCCGTGAGCATGAGGTCCCTTTCCATACCGATGCGGTTCAGGCCGCGGCCGTCAGGACCTGGAACCTGGCGGACATGCCCATTGATCTCTTGAGCATCGCTCCTCACAAATTCTACGGTCCTAAGGGCGTTGGTATCTTGTTTGTGCGCGCCGGCGTCCCCATCACGCCCATGCTAACTGGCGGAGGTCAGGAAGAAAATCGGTGGGCAGGCACTGAAAATGTCGCCTTTGCCGTGGGCGCAGCCACGGCCCTGCAGCTGGCGATGGATGAACTGCCGGAGCTGCATCAGCATTACGACGCCCTATCCGCAAGATTGATCGCGGGCATCACGGCTGAACTTGCCGATGATTGCGTTTTGACCGGACATCCGCGCGAACGCCTGCCCCACAACGCAAGCTTCGCCTTTCGCGGCGTAACCGGTAACAATGTCTTGATGCACCTCGATATGGCAGGCATTGCCGCCAGCAGTGGGTCAGCCTGTAAGACAGGGGACCCCAAGCCGTCGGCCACTTTGGAAGCGATCGGGTTGGGACCGGAATGGACAAAAGGCGGGCTGCGCTTAACCGTCGGACGACAGAATACCATGGAAGAGATGGAGTATACGCTGCAAACGATCCCCCCTATTATCCGCAAACTGCAAGCGCTGAGCCGCAGCTGGGCATGACAGTATGAGCTTCCCTGAGAAATCTTCTGAATCTGGCAGACGCGTCGTTGTGGCCATGAGCGGTGGTGTGGATAGCTCCGTCGCCGCGGCTCTGCTGGTGCAGCAGGGATACGAGGTTATCGGCATCATGATGCGCTTGTGGAGTGACAACGCGGGGTCTGGCGCGCCTACCGTGAATCGCTGTTGTACTCCCGATCAAATGGCGGATGCGCGACGTGTCGCCAATCACCTCAATATCCCCTTCTTCGTGCTCGATACACAGGAGCAGTTTCGCAGCACCATCGTGCAACATTTTATCGATGAACATAAGGCGGGTCGCACGCCCAATCCCTGCATCGCCTGCAATCGGCGAATTCGCTTCAGCTTTCTGTTAGAGCACGCCCAGGCGCTGGGAGCCGACTTCCTGGCAACCGGACATTACGCGCGCATCAGAAAAAGAAACAACCGTTATGAGCTGTTGAAGGGGGTTGATCCGGGCAAAGATCAATCCTACGTGCTGCACGTTTTGAACCAGGAGAAACTGGCGCGCGTCCTGTTCCCCATCGGGGTGTTTCAGAAGAAGCGCGTGCGCGAACTGGCCGAAGAATTCGGCCTCCCAGTGGCCGGCAAACATGACAGTCAAGACTTGTGCTTCATCAGTGATGGCAATCACAGAGCTTTCTTGAAAAGGCATGACGAAAACGGCGTCGTTACCGGGCCGATTATTGACCAGGATGGAAGGAAGTTGGGCGAACATGATGGCTTACCCTTCTATACGATTGGCCAACGCAAGGGGCTGGGCATATCGGCCGACCAGCCACTCTATGTGCTGCAAAAAGACCGCGCGAAGAACGCGATCGTCGTCGGGCCGCCGGAGGCGCTGGAACAAGAGGGTTTTCTTGTCCGAGACTTGAACTGGATCGCCGGTGAGCCTGTTGCGGCCGGCAAGCAAGTCGACATAAAGATTCGTTACAAAGCCACGGCCGTTTGCGGATTCGTTTCCCAAGAGGCAGCGGGCAACGCTGTCGTCAAGCTCATGCGTCCGGTAAGGGGCGTCACGCCTGGCCAGGGTGCCGTGTTCTACGATGGCGAGATATGTCTCGGCGGCGGCATCATTGCTGACCAATCTGCGCAGCTGCCCGCCCTGGAAGCGACGGGTCCCAATAGCGAGGAGGAAGCATAATATGGGGGGAACTGCATCCAGTCTTGTGCTGGCGCTGCTGCTTTCTACGGGATACGGCGCGCTGTTTCATTTTCTGACCGGGGGTTCTACGCGAAGGCTGCTGCTCTATATCCTCGTCTCATTTGCGGGATTCGCGATTGGACATTTTGTGGGCCAGATGCTGCCCCTCGACTGGCTGAAACTGGGACCTTTGTACCTTTTCAGCGCCAGTGTTGGCGCATGGGTGGCGCTGCTCGGCACCTGGTGGTTGGCCGGACGTTCCAGCTAAGCATCTTTTGAAGGGCCACTTCATTGATGCTATACTCAATAGGCTAGGAATACATTATGGACAGCATGCAACCGCCAGCAGAATATTCAGCAGGACCACCGCCGCAGCCGGAACTTATCCCGCGCTCCTATATCATTATTGGCGTCATTGTCGCCGTCATTCTCGCTGTTATGCTTGTCCTTGGAATTGTGTGGCTGGCCAGCACGCAGGGAGCGACGATGGAGGGTCTGCGTGATATGATGATCATTGTCCTGGCGCTAGAGTCCTGCGTATTTGGCATCGTTCTCATGCTCCTGCTGCTGATGATTATCCGCCTCGTAAATATGCTCGAATTCGAGATAAAACCGATTTTGGAAAAGACAAATGAAACGCTGGGTACGGTGCAGGGAACTACGACTTTTGTTAGCGACCATGTGGTCAACCCAGTTGCCAAGGCTTCCGGTTACGTGGCCGGCTTTCGCAGTGGGGTAAAGACGTTGTTTGGCGACCCAAAGCGGAACATCCCTGATTAATAGCGGAGTGAACTATGAGTGACAATGATGGAGAACTTGGATCATTTCTCGCCGGGTTTGTGATTGGTGGTCTCGTTGGGGCTGTAGCAGCCCTTGTGCTGGCTCCGCAGTCAGGCGCACTGACACGGTCTCAGATTACGGGCAAAGGGCGCGACATGGTCGATGCTGGTGAACAACAATACCAGGCTACTCGGGAAGCGGCAGAGGCTTATGCACAACAGGCAGGCGTACGTGCCGGCCAGTTTAGTGAGGATGCCATGAATCAGGCCCGAATCATTCTGGATGCCGGCCGCACCGACGCCAGAACAATAGACGAAGATGGCAGTTCATTATCTGCCGATACGGGAGACGAAGCTGAAGCGGCGACAGGCTAACTGCCAAAGGAATCGCGTTCCGTTCGAAGACGCCAATCATTCGTCCGCACCAACCGTACTTGACTTCAGCAGGCGCTCCATATGAGGATGGAAGGCCTGCTTTTTTGCGAAGAGCGCTTCTGCACTACTGTTCTTCCCTGCCTAATGTCTGCCGCCACCGCCGGAAATAGTCAGGAAGCAAGCTATCGATGACACGAATAGAGCCTAAACCATTATCCGCGCTGATCGAACAGCTGCCGGGGGGGCCACAAGGTCAGGCTGCAGCACGCCTGAGAGAAGCGTACACGTTTGTGGTCACGGCTCATGGGGAAGAGCTGCGCGAATCTGGCGAATCCTATGTCGAGCATGATTTGGTACTGGCCCAATACATGATGGACCTGGATGTAGATATCGAGACCGCCATCTCCTGCTTGCTGCACGATTCTCTTCTGCCCCATACAAGCGTCACCGCTGTTGATATCGAACGAAATTTTGGCCAGGTGATTGCTTCAATCATTTCCGGCCTCAACAACTTGGTGGCCTATGCCAACCAGGCTAAGCTGAAAACAAAAACGAACGGAGATGTTGACAAGCGCGCCGCGGAAGTGATACGCCAAGCCCTCTTGTCGATTATCGAAGGGGATATTCGCATCATCCTGATTCGCATGGCGGACTGCCTGATTGACCTGCGCTACGCTGCCAATCTTCCCAGTGAGCGGCAGGTTGAGATAGCCGGAGAAGCGATGCACATCTACGCACCACTGGCCAACCGGCTGGGCATCTGGCATCTGAAGTGGGAACTTGAGGACCTGGCATTCAGGTACTTGGACAGCAGGAATTATCACGATATCGCCAAGAAGCTGTCGGACCGGCGCACGGCTCGCGCAAAGAAAACGGAAGATGCCGCCCAACAGCTGCAAGAAACGGTGGCGCACATGGGCCTGAAGGCCAGTGTATCCGGCCGTTCTAAGCACATCTATTCGATCTTTCGCAAAATGGAACGCAAGGAGCTTGATTTCGAGAACATCTATGATGTTGAGGCCCTTCGTGTGATTCTGGCGCCGCGAGATCGATCAGCTTACGAGAAAAAAAACCAGAAAGAGAAAGCGGAGGAAGATCGCAGCATTTGCTACCAGGTCCTCGGCGCTGTGCACAGTCTATGGCAGCCGGTTCCCAGGGAGTTCGACGACTATATTGCCACACCCAAACCCAACGGCTATCGATCTCTGCATACGGCCGTTATCGATACGGAAACTGGGCAAAAACTAGAAGTCCAGATTCGAACCGAGTCCATGCATGAAGAGGCGGAGAAAGGTATCGCCGCCCACTGGGCCTACAAGGAATCGGGTGAACGCGTCAGCGCGTCAGCCCAGAAACGTATCAAGAATCTGCGCGAGCTCTTGTCAAGCCTTCAGGACGGCGTGGAGGGATCAGCAAGCGACGACATCCTGGAAAAAGAAATGCTTGCTGAGCAGATTTATGCCTACACGCCCGACGGCGATGTTATCGAGCTCTCCAGCGGCTCGACGCCTATCGACTTCGCCTACCAGATTCATACGCAGGTCGGACACCGCTGCCGGGGGGCACGCGTCAACGGCAAGATGGTCAGCCTAAACTACAAACTCAGCTCCGGCGATCGTGTGGAAATCATCACGGCCAAACGCGCCGGGCCGAGCAGAGATTGGATGAATGCCTCCCTGGGCTACACCGGGAGAGCGCGTACAAGAAGCAAGATCAGACAATGGTTTCGCACACAAGACCGGGGAGTCAATATTCAACAAGGGCGCGGCGTCGTTGAAAGAGAATTGAAGCGGATTGGCTTAAGTGAAACCTACAGCGTTGAAGAAATCGCCCAGGCCCTAAAGTTCGATGATGTGAAGGAGTTCCTGGCTCGCGTCGGGTTCGGGGATATTCAGAGCGCGCAGATAAGCGGCGCCATCCAACTGATGGAGAAAAGCCTCAAGCCGGCCGATGAGGAACTCTTGCCGCTGCTGCTTCCTGAAAAACCGAGCAAGCCAAAGGGGCTAACAGTCCTGGGTGTCAGTGGCTTAGCAACAAAAATGGCCGGCTGCTGCAATCCAATCCCGCCTGAACCGATCATCGGCTATATCACGCGTGGTCACGGCGTGACCATTCACCGGCAGGACTGCAAACAGCTCGAGGCGATTACCGATCAGGAGCGAATCATCAAAGAGGTGGACTGGGGCATTGACACAGAGACCTTTCCCATCCCCATCGTTGTCAGAGCTTACCGCCGGGCGAACCTCGTGGATGAAATGTCCAACATTCTACGCGGTCAGAGAATCAACGCGCCGCGGACGAAAACAGTTTCCTCGAACAGCATTTTGACTATCTATCTCGTCGCTGAGGTGCATAGTCTAGATCAATTGAATTGGTTGCTGCAGAAGTTCGAGGGGCTTGACAATGTGATCGAGGCGCGCCGCCAGCATTGGAACTGACGCCTTCACGGTGGGCCAGCTGCGCAGTAGGCGCTGTGTATCGCGCTCATGGAGCCAGCGGGATCCCCTTTTCATCGAGCAGGTAATGGATTTCTTCGGCCTCGTCAAAAACAATCAGTTCCGCTGCTTCTAAATAGTAGCGAAACTTCCTCGATTTCTCTTCGTCAGCGGCTGTGTAGACGAGCTGTCCCCAGACAGAGGTGCTGTCCCTGCCTCGTAATCTCAGGGAGGCTTTTTGCCAACGACAATAGTAAACAAGTGGTTTCATCTCTCGATCTTTTTTTGGCCACAGACCGCCTGCGTCACTTTAATCAGCCCGCATGTCGTATCGGTGCCGCTTCTTTGCCGAGGAAAGGAGAAGCAGAATCAGTAAGCCAACAGTGATAAGGCCGAAGAGGATATAGGAGAATGGCGAATCAGGGGCTTCCTCTGCGATCTCGGCCTCCTCCGGAGAGACCAACCGCCCTGCGCGGAAGTCCGGCACTTCTCCCGCCTCACCGACAATCTCATAGCGGCCCGGCGCTTCAGCTGCACCAACAATCAACTTACTTCTCTCTAGATTCGCCGGGCGCGTGATGGGCCGCGGCTGAGCCGCAGCCACCACGGCTGCGGCCTCTACAGCAGGCATCTGTGCAGGCATCTGCGCAAGCAAGTTCTGCGGGGTCGTTGACGGCTCGGCCGTCGCGGTTGGCTGTGGCGGCTGCTCATCGCTGACAACGCTCTCCGCCGTGGTACCCGGCGCCGTGGCTTCAGGCAAAGATGGGGATGCTGCCGGCGCCACCGTGGGCGATGCGGGTGGGGAAGGCGGCGGCGTCTCCGTATTTGTAGGCGCGGCCGTATTCGCGGGGACGGACGTACTCACAGGCGCCGCCGTATTCGTAGGCGCGGCCGTTTCCGTCACCGTGCTCCCAGAAGTGGGCAGCGGGGTGGCGGTTGCCGAACTCACACGCGCTGCGCTCCTGGTAGCCGTTGCCGGAATGAAGACGACGGGCTTCTCTGTCGGTGTTGGTGTGGCTGTGTCTGCGACCACTTCTGCGGACAAACAGACATCGTCGAAAGAAATCTCGGGCGGTGGGTAGGCTGCGTTGGCAGCACCTGGGCCCCATGACCAGCCATCGACGTCCCCATCTCTAACGATGTATTGTCCGGCGCCCCCTTGTGAATACTGCCAAGCGCCGTTGAGCTGGTGCCAATAGGACCAGTAAATGCAGTCGCCGCCGCCCTTGCATTGGCACCAACAATCATCGGTGGCGCAGCCCGTCTGTTCGATACGGCAAACCAGGGCGCCAAGCCCCTGTACATCAATGTTGACATCAAGGCCCGAGCGCTGCAGGACTTCCAGGCCCGTAATCTCAGGCTCGGTGAATTCAACACAGGCGGTTTGCACGCTCTGATCACTCTCACGGATGACAAGGGCCACACGGTTCGTGTCCAGGGCGCGCATCCCCCCAGGAACGATCCAGAGGAAGAGGAGAAGCAAGGTGAATGCTGCCAGGAACAATCTAGACCGCTTCATCTGGTCTCAACTCCTCCAACCGCTTCATACTCATCATCTTGCCCCTTCATTGGCGCCTTCTTTCCCTAAGATCCGCTAACAAGTGGCATCATCTGCCGGTACAGCGGATCGAAGGTGACCAATTGGCTTAACAGGATAGCCGCGTCGGTTGTGCTGAAAGGATCATCGAGCGTCGCATTGTAGTTGGGCCAACAGCCATTTTCCAGCTGCTGATCCATAACAAGATCAGACGCATTCACAACCCGCCCTTCAGCAACCTTACTCCAACCCGGGGCAAAGGGGTTTTCGCCCTGCTGCACCAAACCTTGCACGACTTCTGAGGAAGAGCTGGGATTTGACGCTGGGGCGAATCCCCATCCCCCGTCAGCCAACTGGGCTGACCTCAGTTTGCCCAGCGCCATGGGCACAGACTCTCCTAGTCTGCCTAAGGCATTCAGGGCGATGCCGTTTTGATCGGCCGTTCCCCAATCCCCACCGGTCTGAGCGCCAAGCAGAAAATTGACAGCCTCCGGATCGACCCCCTCACCGGCAGCCAGCAGTCCCAACATCGCCTCCGCGTGAGAGGATATGCCAAAAGCAGTGTCCGCATATTCACCATTTTCGTCTAGGGAATCATGAATCGCTCGCGGCAGATTCACTCCTGCGAAATCTGTACCGTCATAGGGAGCACCGGCAGCAGCTACCCCTTGCAGAACGATTCCCAGGCGACCCCCTCTGTAGCCGTCGATGTAGCTGCCTGTTCCCGTCTCAAGTGCTTCAACCGCATTGTGTTCCCCAGGTGTCCACCTGGCTGACTGCGGCCTTGCCGCGCTTGCAGCGATGGCCTCGATCGCGCGCGATGTGCCGCCGGCATTCGCGCCAAAACCGGCAAACTGCTCCCACTGACCACTCTCTTCATCCTGGAGCGTAGAAAGACAGAGAACCGCGGCCTGGACTGCCTCATAGCGGCTGGGCAGCGGGTATGGCTTGCCCGTCACGGCCGGGACGGCCTGAGCCGCAGCGAAGAAATCGTCGAATCTTCCCTGGCCGAAATCCGCCTGAAACGCGCCGTTCCCAGCTTGCCAGGCAAGAAGGGCCATCAGCGGCGAAACCCCGTTCTTGGCCCACTTGCCTGCGCCGTCATAGAAATCCTCTCCGGCAGCGGAAAGCGCTTGCACAACCAGGGCCGTCGAATTCGCGTTCTCGCCATAGCCAGCGCCGTATTCCCAACCCCCGGAAGCAAGCTGGCTGTCCGCCAGAAAGGTGAGCGCAGCAGCAACTGAAGGCGCCGTCGTGTCGCGCCCCCCGGCGATCAGGGCCATGACAGCCAGGGCCGTCGCGTCTGCGTTGCGCGCTGTGCCGAAACCATCGGCCCACGATCCATCGCCCGCCTGCAGATCTTCCAGCCAGGTCAGCGCCTTCTCCGGCAGCGGCTCAGCTACAGCAGCCAAAGCCAAGATTGAAAGGGCTTGGCTGTAGGCCACGTTGTTATTGTAAGTACCGCTTGCCTGATCATACTGGTTGATGAGTTGGGCAACATAGTTATGGACAGGGAAAGCGCGCGCATTCTTGTTGGCGGCTGACAGAGCAAGGATCACCTTCCCGTTTGAGCCGCCATCGACCGCTGCAAAAGCGATCACATCTGCCATGTTGTCCTTGAGATAATCTACGGCCGACTTCTGGTTGCCAAAGTAAGCCTCATCAGCACTGAAGCCCGCGGCAGACATGGCCAGAATGGCATCGACTGTTGAGGAAACGGTGGAGGCGGGTTCTCCTGAGGGGAAGACAGAGCCGAATCCCCCATCCTCGTTCTGTTTCTCTTGCAGCAGCCAGTCAACCGCCGCCTTCGCCGAATCTCGCTGATCGGGAAATGGTGCGGCAATCGCCTTGGCAGAAGCGCCGGCAGACATCACCGCCACGAGCAGCAGCACTGTGGCCAATAGTAGAGCGGTACGATATGGTGTGTTCATCCTTTCTCCGTTTTCCCGGGTAGTAGAAGGCTCTCTTCTGTAACTTCTCTTCCCTAGTGACTTCCCATAATCCCCGCCAAAGGGAGTAACAACGGGCCTTTCTGGAGAAAAACAAAAACCCGATGCTTGGAGCATCGGGTTGAGAGTTCGTCATTTCGACAGCCGTTCCCAACCCTTTTCCACGAGAGTTGAAACGAAGTGCATTCAGCCGGTCGACCTGACTTAGAAAAACCATTGCAGCCAATGGCTTCTCTCTACAGTTGCGGGACAGTACTGGACTTCCACCTAGGGTGGGCACCAGTTTCGCCGCGGGTCACACGCTGTGTGTGGCCCGTTCCTCGCTATCCGGGGCAAGGAAATCTGTCTGCATCGTTCACAATTCGATTGTTAATTCAATCTAGGATTGGTAAGCCAATCAATAAGTAAGGGAAGTTTAGCACTGCCCATTTCCGCGGTCAAACAAGTCACGCTGCAGCGCCTGGGATGGGTCGAATTAGTCACCCCAGACAATATGAGAACAGGCATCAAACTCATGGCCGACCAGCACCTGGTGACCGTCCTGCGGTGCAATCAGCTGAATGTAGTCTCTGTCCGCAACGAGCAGCCAGCGCCCATCGGCTGACCAGGCAAGCAGCGGGAAGTTGCCGGGCATGGCCGGCACACGGTCTCTGATCTCAATCGTGTCGCCCGTTCGTAGATCGTGGATAAGGACGGTCCAGGTATCACTTTCCTGGCTGCTCAGCTCAGTCATCGCCAACCAACGGCCGTTTGCAGACACAAGAAATGGCGGGGGTCCAGTGGGCGTCATCAGGCCGGGCACTCCCCCCTGGTTCCCGCTGCGCAGCAGTTCAAGCTTGATCTGCAGGTCAGGTTGGGGTCCCTTACGATCTATCATGTCAACGGAAAAGAGGAAATAGTGACCGGCGTACTCTCGAATTCCGCTGCTGGCGATGAGAAGACGGTTTGGGTCCGCCGGGTTGGGGATCACGGCATTAATAAAAACAGACCCTTCGGGTACCTCTTTGGCACTGCGGGCCAAGTCCTTCCCATCCAAGAGGATCAGCGCGTTCTCTTCATCAGCAGTATCGAGCACGACTTGCGTCGTAAGGCCAGAATCAACGTCACCACTGAAGCGAATATAGCCATAGGTATCTTCGTCCATCCAGAAGGGATTGTGCCCCTCAACTGTAGTTCCTGGTCTATCGTCTGCCGGTGAACCGATCCGTATCTGCGAACCATTCACGAAGAGGGTTCGATCACCAGACGGTGACGGGACCGGGTATCCTGGCAGGCGCGCTAGATCGCAGTCCTGCGCGTCGCACTTCTCCAAATCAAGCGCGCTGTATTCAGGAGGACCCCCATTTGCGGGCAGCTCCTGCTGCAGGTGGTAGGCTGCAGTCCCAAACCGGATCCAACCGAGCAAACCCGGCGGCGTTGCCGCCGGCCAATTGCGCCGCCAAATCGCCTCCGGCCCGCCCTGATGCGCCTGCTCAATGACCGTCACGCTTTCATTGTCTGCGAGGAAGAGGGCGGCGGCATGCGGTAGAGCGCTCAAATGCTGAAAGGTTTGCGAAGGCAAAATCTGCTGCCAGATTCTTGACGGCCAATCATAGCGATATAGATGACGGCCGTTCTGCGGATGGTCAAAACAAAGGGCGTAAATGCTTTGCTCGGGATAGGCATCCTCGCTAAGCAGTGTCTCTTCCATCTTGCCAAGCAGGTTGCGTGTATAGTAATCGAGAAAGATAGCTGCATCTTGATCGGCTGCGGGCACGCCGACAAGCGTTGGCGTAGGCAGCTCGAAATCATAGTCACTTGAGGTCGGGCGCATCTCCGCAAAATCAAGCAGCGCCCCCTCTTCAAGGCTCAACTTGATCCGCCAGGGCAGCTCACCGGCACAGAAGCGCTGCCTGAAAACATTGGCTGGCCGTTCTTGTGCGCAGAGATCGCTCAACCGTGCTTCAATCCTGTCCGCAAATCGGACAGCCAGATCTGAATCCCGGCTGGGGTAGGTCAAGTGAAACAGATCCCGTTCAAGCTCGCGCTGCGGACCCCAAAAAGCGCCGGATGGGCGGGCGTTGAACCAGCGACCGTCTTCCCGCGTGTAGATTAACCTATGCAGCAGTTCAAGCCTCGCCTCTTCCCCCACATAGGTCTGAACATAAGTCAATTCGGCTTGCCGAAGATCGGGGCTCAATTCAGACTGTACTTGAGCAGTTGAACCCGCTATGGGCGCCAATCCGAGGGGGTGGCGTTCGTTGAAGATCTGCGCATTCAATAGTTGTTGTTGATTTCGTTTCCACTTCAAATCGCTTGCTGAGAGCAGGTCTGAAAACAACTCCTCATCGCCGCTCTCCGCCGCGCGATATTGCAGTTCAAAAGCGCGAACTACATCCGCTTCAACAGCGGAGATGATATGAGACTGCCGAACCAGCAGAGTCCGGGCGGTGACCGCGATCACAATGATCAGGAGCATGGATGACGGGATCAGATAACGGCGCTTTTTGCCGGAAGGAAGGGTAGAGCCGCTGAACCGTGCATGCTCCTCGGGAGTGAGATCCTCGGAATGCCAGTCAAATCTCGTTTTCATTCTTGGTTCGCAGGTTATAGGCGCCTGGTCTTCAAAAAGGGGCCGGTTTTGCAGTTGGGAGCTTAATGGGCCCCAGGTTCAATTGCCCAAATCAAATGCTGCTATCTACGTCCAATCGAAGCGGTACTCGACGCCATCAATCGCGTTGACCTCTTTCCATCCATATTTTTGCAGCGTTACGTCCGGGCGGCCGCCAAAGGCGATGAATCGAGCTGCCAGATCGGAGCGGGCATAAACAGCAGCGGCGCGGAAAAGTTGTGCCGGCTCTTCAGCCAACATCTTAGAAACATGGTAGTAAACAGCCAAACCAACTTCCAGGCGGCGCCTATCGGGAACAGTGTAGTTGCTGATGACGGCCGCTGTCAATCCCTGGCGCAGCAGCTGCGGGTTCTTTTCACGCATCGCGCGCGTTGCCGCCCGGTGTCCGTATATACCAAAGAGGGAGCGTGCAGCGGGCAGTAAGGATTCCTGAAAAGATTGGCGCGCATCTCCGCCGGCAGACATGAACACGTGGGTGATCTTATCCAGCCGCTGGTCAGTTGGGGAGGGCAGGGCCTCCTGATAATAGGTCAGCGTGTTCTGATCTTGGACCAGGGTGTTCAACTCCTCGGCACAGGCAGAAAGGGGCGAGCCATTTTTCATTTCGTTGTCCCCAGAAAAACAGGCACCCCTTGGGGTGCCTGCTGCGCGCTTCTAGTCGATTAGAGAACGACCGGTCATCTCTTGCGGCTGAGGAAGGCCCATCAATTGGAGAATTGTGGGCGCAACATCGGCCAACTTCCCACGCGGCCGCAGATTCAAGTAACCATCATGCCCGATGACAAACAAGGAGACGGGCTGGGTGGTGTGGTAGGTATGGGGCTCGCCGGTCGTAAAATCAACCATGCGTTCACAGTTGCCATGGTCGGCGGTCACGATAGCGACGCCCCCCTTGGCTACAATGCCGTCAACCAACCGCCCGGCGCACTCATCAACCGCCTCCACCGCTCTAATCGCCGCCTCAAGCACGCCCGTGTGCCCAACCATATCGGGATTGGCGTAGTTGACCAGGATGAAATCATCCGAGTCTGTTCGCAGACGTTGGAGCACCGCCTCCGTTAATTGATAAGCGCTCATCTCCGGCTGCAAATCGTACGTCGGCACCTTTGGCGACGGTTCCAGATGTCGTTCCTCTCCGGCAAATGGTTCTTCCAGGCCGCCGTTGAAGAAGTAGGTAACATGCGCGTACTTCTCCGTTTCGGCCGCATGAAACTGTTTCAAGCTGAGACCGCTGAGAACCTGGGCCAGGGGGTTACGAATATCCTGTTCGGGGAAGATAACGGGCGCCGTGAATCCATCCTCATAAGCAGTCATCGTGATGATGTCCACATCGGGAATAAACTCACGCTCAAACCCATCGAAGTCGGAAAACATGAACGTGCGCACTATCTGGCGCATGCGGTCGGCTCTAAAGTTAAAGAATACGAGCGTGTCCCCCGGCTGAACCGTTACATCACGATCGCCGGTCTCTATGGCCACGGGCAAAACAAACTCATCGGTGACGCCGTCATCATAGGAGGCCCGCAGCGCCGCGGATAGCCCGCTTGCCGTACTTCCGTCCTCCCCTTCGTGCTCAGCAATTACTTTGTATCCTTTCGCGGTACGCTGCCAGCGGCGGTCACGATCCATGGTGTAGTAACGGCCGCTTACCGAGGCGACGACGCCTGGATTGCCGGCTAGATAGGCTTCAAGAACGGCCGCGTAGCGCATCCCGCTTTCCGGGGGGGTGTCACGGCCGTCGGTAATCACATGGACGATTGGTTCCAGCCCCTTCCTGGCCGCCAGCTGCAAAATGGCATACATGTGGTCGCTGTGGCTGTGCACGCCACCCTCACCGAAAAGGCCGATCACGTGCAGTTTGCCACCTCTATCTATCGTCTGATCGATCGTCTCTGCCAGAACTTCGTTCTCATAAAAACTGCCATCCTTGATAGCCAGATTGATTCGCGTCAGGTCCTGGTAAACGATGCGGCCGGCACCCAGATTCAGATGGCCTACTTCAGAATTGCCCATTTGCCCGTCCGGCAAGCCAACCGCTTCACCAGAAGCGTCAACGACCGTTCTTTCCACAGTACGCATCCACCGATCATAGTTAGGCGTATTCCCAAGCACGACCGCATTACCATCTTCCATTTCGCGAATCCCCCAGCCATCAAGAATGATGAGGGCCACGGGTCGAATTGCTTTCATTTTGTAGATGACTCCTTACTAAATTGGGCGGCAGCTGCTTCGCCGACCATGCTTATCAACGATTGATTTGTTTCATCCGCTGTCATTGTACCATTGACAAAAAGTCTCTGAAACAAAAACGGCAGGCTTCTGAAGCCTGCCGTCTAAACGTGCTCCTCAGGTTGGACTCGAACCAACAACCCTGCGGTTAACAGCCGCATGCTCTGCCATTGAGCTACTGAGGAATAGCGAAGCGAGATTATATCAAACGGCCTTCCTCTGTCAAGATTGCAGGCGACCATATAACCTCGGTCTTAGGCAGCGCACGTGGTCCAATATGCGAAACATGCTTCTGCAAATTCTGTGACGAATGGGCCTCCATACCTTGAATTCTGTGTCGCATTTGAGCCTAAGCAGTATAATTCTGCGGATGCAAAACAGAAAAGTGATAGTGGTTCATGGTGGTGCGGGGGCATGGGAAGAAGACCTGGACAAACTTAAGGTTGCCAGGGTGGCCTGTGAAGAAGCAGCGCGTGCCGGCCAATCCGTTTTATTGAAAGGCGGCAGCGCCCTCGATGCGGTTGAAGTCGCCGTGCGTGTCTTGGAGGACAGCCCCGCTCTCGACGCGGGGCGCGGAAGTTACCTAAATGCGCACGGTGAGATTGAAATGGATGCGCTGATCATGGACGGCCGCACCCTGGAGCTGGGCGCCGTTGGCGCGGTACAGAAAATACGCTATCCCATCAGTCTGGCGCGAGAGCTTCTTTCGATAGACGATACCAATTTCCTGGTTGGCCCCGGCGCGGAGCTGTTCGCCGACCGAATCGGGTTCCCGCGCTGCGAGCATCATGACCTGCTGATCGACCCTGACCTATGGGACCAGGATCAGTCGGGTCTCACCTCCGACACGGTCGGCGCTGTGGCCCTGGATGGCAGCGGGGATGTCGCTGCGGCGACATCAACCGGAGGAACGAGAGCGAAACTCCCGGGCCGGATCGGCGACAGCCCACTCGTGGGCTGCGGAGCGTACGCGGATAACCTGACCGCGGCTGTCAGTGCCACAGGCCGCGGCGAGGATTTGATGAAGATCATGATCAGCAAGCAGGTTTGCGACTTTGTCGCGGCGGGCCTCACTGCGCGGGAAGCTTGTGATTCCGCACTAGAATTGCTGAGGCGACGTGTTCAAGGCAGCGGTGGCTTAATCGCCATCGACGCCAATGGGCGGATCGGTTGTGCCTACAACACGTTTGCGATGCCCTATGCGCACGCCACGAATGGATCGACTATTGTCGTAGGTCACTAAATTACGGGTGGCCCACGCAGGCCGGGCGTAGCACTGCCCGTGATCGTGCGGTCTGGACGAGAAGCTTGCGATGCCCCAGGGATCTCCTACCTGCCCATGCTGTAAGCAATGCACGCCGTGCGCGGCAAGCAGGCAGGCGCCCGTGGGTTCACATCCGGTAATCTTCTAGACTGCCGCCTCGGCGAAGAGGGTCTCATACTGGCTAAGGAAACGAATGCCGGCTTGAATACCGCGATAATAGTTGGGTAGGTAGAAGCGCTCGTTCGGCGAGTGGATGCGGTCACCGGGCAGGCCAAAACCCATCATCACCGTTTGCATGCCAAGGATTTCCTGGAACTCGTTTACAACGGGAATTGAACCCCCTTCGCGAAGAAAGACAGGCTCATTGCCAAAGACATCTTTGAGTGCGTGTGCGGCAGCGCCCATTGCTGGTGACTGAAGTTCGTTGATGCTGGGAGCGGACGTGCCGCAAATGGTCACCGCAGCAGTGACACTTGGCGGCGTTATGGACTGCACGTACTTGGTAAAAAGCTCTGCGATTTCTTGCGGATCCTGATCGGGTACAAGGCGCATAGATACTTTGGCATGTGCGTTCGCCGGAAGAACTGTTTTTCGCCCGGCGCCAGTGTAGCCGCCGATAATGCCATGCACATCCAGCGTTGGCCGCGCTCCTAGACGCTCAGGGATCGTGAATTCCGCTTCTCCCCAGCTTTGCGGCGCGCCCGTAATCGCCAACCATTCCTCTTCATCAAACGGCGCCGCGCCCATGATTTCACGGTCCGCCGCTGACAGGGGCCTGACCTTGTCGTAGAAACCGGGAATCAAAATGTGCCCATCCTTGTCCTTCAGCCCGGCGATGATTTGTCCAAGGGCATTGAGAGGGTTGTTAATGGCGCCCCCATAACTGCCGGAGTGCAGATCAACGGCCGGGCCGGCGACATCCAGGAAGGTATACACGATTCCGCGCAGCCCGTAGACGATGGCCGGCAGCTGCGGGCTAAACATCGCCGTATCGGAAATGAGGGCGACATCCGCAGCAAGGAGTTCCTTGTTTTGGGGAATGAAGGCACTCAGATGCTTGCCACCGGATTCCTCTTCCCCTTCGAGAATGAACTTCACATTGACCGGCAGCTGGCCCGAGCTCTTCAAATAGGACTCTACGGCCTTGATATGAACATAGACCTGGCCTTTGTCATCCGAGGCGCCTCGAGCGTAGATGAACTCATCACGGATCTGCGGATCAAAGGGGTCAGACTCCCACAGCTCAAGTTGTTCCGCCGGTTGGACATCATAGTGACCGTAGATAAGCACAGTCGGCGCGGCGGGACCAGCATGCAGCCAATCCGCATAGACAAGCGGATGGCCGGAATCGTCTATCACCTGCACATTCTGCAACCCCGCGCTGCCCATTTTTTCGGCGAGCCAAGCGGCGGCAGCTCGCACATCGGGCGCGTGCACCGGCTCGGTGCTCACACTGGGAATTTTCAAGAAAGCGATAAGCTCTTCAAGGTGGCTTGCCTGGTGGTGATTCGCATACTGCAGGGCGTCTTTCATCTCTTCGTCTCCATTTGGTCAATGGTTTATAATCAGTTGGTTGCCATTGCAAGGCAGGGCACAAGAGCCCTATTATAGTCAATCGAGAAAATAGCGGCAGTCTGTCGCCACAGAAAACTTGTGCGCATAGGAATGCTTGAGAAAAGGGATGCCGATCCATGACCCAAGTCAACGATGAATTGAGTCACACAGCGCTGCTGGAAAGCATCCTCTTTGTCGCCAGCGGTCCCGTATCTACCTCCCGCCTGGGCACGGTGTTGGATATGTCAACGGCCGCGGTGCGCTCGCTGCTGCTTGATCTCGAGAAGGATTATGTCAATCGTGGATTAAGACTGCAGTGGATTGGCCAAAACGTCCAGTTGACAACGGCGCCAGAATCCAGCGAGATTGTGGAGAGATTTCTCGGTCTCGAGGTCACCACGCGCCTCAGCCAGGCTGCCTTGGAAGTGCTGGCGATTGTCGCCTACCTGCAGCCAATCACCAGGCCAAGCATCGACAGTATTCGCGGAGTGAACTCAGACGGTGCCCTGCGAACCCTATTGAGCAAAGGTCTTTTGGAAGAACAGGGACGCATGGATACGCCGGGACGACCGATTCTTTACGGAACGACGCCTGAGTTCTTGCAGCACTTTGGACTCTCCATAATTGACCAGCTTCCACCTCTTAATGAGGAAGAAGAGTAGCCGGGCAGCGCAGTCAGATAGCCGTGGAAGAGCGTTTGCAGAAGCTTATGGCGCGCGCCGGCCTCGGCTCTCGGCGAGAGAACGAGCGCGTGATCAGTGCCGGTCGGGTACGCGTCAACGGCCGTGTGGCCCGCTTGGGAGACAAGGCAAATCCATTGTCTGATCTGGTGGAAGTAGACGGCCGACCGCTCGCGCTAACTCCAGGGCATATCTATGTGAAGCTTTACAAACCGCGAGGTGTCATCTCATCCCTTGAAGACGAACTGGGACAGGGACGTCCCGTCGTTCGCGACCTTGTCCCCATTCGCGGCCATATTTATCCGGTCGGCCGTCTTGACAGGCAGAGCGAAGGGCTGATGTTACTGACCAATGACGGCCAGCTGGCCCATCGCCTCACCCACCCCCGCTTCGAACACAACAAAGTCTATGAAGCTGTGTTGGAAGGCCATATCCCGCACAAGGATGTTGAACAATGGCGCAAGGGCGTGATGCTTGATGAAAAAATCACCGCTCCGGCTACAATAGAAGTTATTCATCAATCTGCGGACGAATCGCAGTTACGTATTACAATGAGAGAAGGGCGCAAACGCCAGATACGCCGTATCGCCGCCGCATTTGGCCATCCTGTGCAGCGTCTTCTGCGTATCAAGATCGGGCCCTTGACGTTGGGCGACCTGCAGCCTGGAGAATGGCGCCTGCTTACCGAAGAAGAAATCATGCGCCTGCAGCAGTCCGTACAAATACCTGCCGCAAAACAGTAGGAGTATTGAGGCCTCGAGTCAATTCATGAAGAAATCCCCTTCACCGCCGCCTAACGTGATCGCCATCGATGGTCCGGCAGCGTCAGGAAAATCAACGATCGGCTACGACCTGGCAAGAGAACTAAACTACCTCTATCTTGACACGGGGAGCATGTACCGCGCGGCGACGTTGGCTGCCCTCCAAGCGGGTCACGATCCGGCTGACGAGGAGGCAGTCACGGCGCTTGCCAGGGACCTTGATCTGCAGATCGTCCCCTCTGCGGGGGAAGCGGACGGGAGACAGTACACGGTGTTTCTCAATGGGGCCGACGTTACCTGGGAGATACGCGCGCCGGAAGTAGACGCTAATGTGTCGGTCGTATCCAGTTTTGCGGAGGTCCGCCAAGAGATGGTGCGCCGCCAACGTGAAATTGCCAGGCAGGGGGAAGTGGTCATGGTCGGCCGTGACATCGGCACCGTGGTTTTGCCTGACGCCCCGTTGAAGCTGTACATCACGGCCACTGCCCAGGAACGAGCGCGGCGGCGCTGGCTGGATCGCAAGGAGCAGGGCCATGAGACAGACTACGCCGAGATTTTGGCTGATGTGAACAGGCGTGATCAGTTTGACAGCAATCGACGGCACTCACCCCTGCGCCCAGCTGCCGATGCGCTGATCATCGACAACACGGACAAGAGCCCGGAAACAATTCAGGCCGAAATTTTGGCCCTGATCAAGGCTTTGCAGGCGCGCATCCAGAAGAACCAGGAGGAATACTGAGTTGGCTCTTTACAGTGAAGTCGATCTGCAAACGTTTTCCGGCGGGCTGATTTCGGCCATCGAAGGGGACAGCCTTGCCGCAGAGGTTGGATTGCAGCCAGGCGATGCGCTGCTGGCCATCAATGGCCAGACCGTGGAGGACGTTATTGATGTGCAGTTCTACGGTGCGGAAGAGGATGTGGAATTCCTTATCCGCCGCGGCGAGGAGCTGATCTTGGTTGGCGGCGAACGTTCATATGGCCAAAGCCTGGGTCTCGTGTTCCCCCACCCAACCTTTGACACCGATATCAGGCGTTGTAACAATCTCTGTGAATTCTGTTTTGTCTTGCAGATGGCGCCGAAGTTTCGCCGCACCTTGTACATTAAGGATGATGACTATCGCTACTCCTTCTTGTTCGGTCATTTTGTAACCCTGACCAATCTCAACGAACACGATTGGTGGCGCATTGAAACGATGCGCCTTTCCCCTCTGTACGTCTCGGTGCACGTGACCGACCTGGAAATGAGACGACGCTTTCTGCGCAATGAAGCGGCGCAAGATATACTGGAACAGATTCGATGGCTCGTCTCCAAGGGCATAGAAGTTCACACACAGCTGGTGATCGTTCCCGGCTTCAATGATGGGGAGACCTTGGTCAAATCGTTATCCGACCTGGAAAGCCTGTGGCCCGGCGTCCGTTCAGTAAGCGTTGTGCCCGTTGGCCTGACCAAACAGCACAAATACGGCATGCGCACGCATACGCGCGCTGAAGCGGCTGAAGTTCTGGATCACGTTCTTGCCCTGCAACCCAAATACCAGAAGCGACTTGGCATTCGTTTCGTTTACCCGACCGATGAGTGGTATCTGGTGAGCGGCCACCCTATCCCGCCGCTGGAAGCGTATGACGATCAGGCGCTGATGGAAAATGGACTGGGCATGGTGCGCAACTTTCTGGATGACTGGACGGCCGTAGAGGAAGAAATCAGCGCGTGGCAGGAAGCGGCTGACTTTTCTGAGGCTGAAGCGGCGGCAACAACCTACAAGAAGGTGACGCTGGTGACAGCCACCCTCTTCGCACCCGTCCTGGAAGAATCAGCGCAGCAGTTCTCTGAGATGACGAAGGTCACCACCGAAGTCACGGCCGTGCCCAATGAAAGACTTGGAGAAAGCATTACTGTTGCCGGCCTGCTCATGGCCGAAGACGTTATCGCTTTTCTGCAGGCAAACGGCTTTGGCGAACTCGTTATTTGCCCCCGGGTCATGTTCGATCACCCGGAGCTTATCTCTTTGGACGATATTAGCCCGCAGCAGGTCGCCGACCGCCTCCGCGTGGTCGTCGCCCTGGCCGATACGATGGGCGACGTCTGGGACGCGGTAACGGGCGTCTCGCGCGTTCTGTACTCTCCCGCGTCGGATTAAGCCAGCTGTACGCGCGTGTCCTGAAGCCGCTGCCTCGTAATGGCGGCGACTTGCTCCAGAAGCGGAACATATAGGGCCACATCCGCCTCACACAAGGCGCGCAGCTGCGGACCAGCCAATTCGAGCACCTGGCTGGGCCGGTTACATATCGCCGATGCCGTATAGTAGTTGGGTTCGATCATGGCCGAGATGCCGAAGACCTCTCCGGGATTGATAATCCCCACGAGAAAGTCCTGGCGCTTCTCCATGCCCCGTTCATCTACCACAATATGATGCAGTTCTACGCTGCCCTCCTCAAGCAGATAGAGGGCATCGGCGCCCGCTTCTTCTTCAAAAAGCAGCTCTTCATTCTCTATGTTGCGCTGCTGCGAGATCATCGCCAGCTCACGCAGCTGCTCATCATTCAAACCCGCGAAAAAGGGATACCGTCTCAGCACTTCGGTTGATACCATCGTGTCCTCCGCAGTTAGACCGGCCATACTGGCCAATCGCTCAATCCTTACGCTTCTTCTACTCGTCCTTGTCCTCCTGCTTCCCGCGACGCTCAGACAACTGCCCCATGACAAGCTGCACCGCTCGCGGAACAGCCGCCTCTACGGCCGGCGAAAGCGCTTCTGAAAAATCAAAGACCCGTTCCGCTTCGATACCGATGACGTGAATTTCATCAGGGAGCGAGGCTCCCAACTTCCGCCCAAGTTTCAGCGCATTTTGCAGGGACGTGTCATGCGCGGCCGTCATGTGACCCGCAGAGAAATCGGGCAAATCGGCCAAGCAAACATCGTAGGTTTGTCCAGGGAGACCACCCGCGGTCTGTACCGCATCAATAATGATCGCCTGATCATAGCCGATCAGCCGTTCCATTAGGCTAAGGCCTCCCAGGGAGAAACAGGCTATCTCGATATCCTGTTTCTCCTGGTGCCGTTCCTTTAGCAGCTCCCTCAGCGCCTCAGCAACGCGCCAACCAATGCCGTCATCTCCCAAAATCGGGTTACCCAGTCCGACGATCAGGGTTCGCGGCCGCTCAGCCACCGCCGGCGAAGCCTCCACGCTAACAGAACTGGCGCAAGACATCAACGACCTGGCCTCGTGCATCGCGAATTGTTACTTCCAGCGGCATCTGGCCCGGTAGGGAGTGAGTGGCACAACCAAAACAAGGGTCATAGGCACGGAAGGCCATTTCCACCATATTGAGCATCGGTTCGGTGACCACGGTTCCCTTGTGAATCAGGCTCGACGCTGCTTTCTTGATTGACATCGTCATGGGCGCGTAGTTGTTTGTTGTACCGACTACCAGATTCACCTTTGTCAACAGGCCGCGTTCATCCGTCCAATAATGATGGGTCAGCGTGCCGCGGGGAGCTTCCACGATGCCTACGCCTTCCGTGGGAACTTGAGTGGGCACTGTATGGATTTTGTCCGACGTAATCTCCGGATCAACTGCCAGTTCCATCCAGCGCTCAGCCGCATAGAGAAGTTCGATCAAACGAGCCCAGTGAATCGCCAATCTCTGATGGACTGGTTTGCCGCCCAAGGTCTCATAAAATCGCTCGTATTCCGCCTGCGCCAAGGGTGTCGCCATCCCGTCCGCAGCATTTAGCCGGGAGAGCGGCGTGGCCATATACACACCCGAATCGTTGCCGTCGACGAATCCCTTCCAGCCAACTTTCTTCAGGTAGGGGAATTTCAGATAGGTCCAGGGTTCAACATGTTCAGCGATCCAATCGGTATATTCGTGGGGCGCATACTTACCCAGCCTTTTGCCGTCCGGATCAACGATGCTGATCTTGCCATCATAGAAATTGACGAAATTGTCGTCGTCAACCATGCCCATATAATGCGTGCGGTCAGTATAGATGTCGCCAAGAATCAAATCAACATACTCTTGGTTGCCGAGAACCAAATCAGCAAACAGCTTCAGGCTGAACTGGGCGAATTCGATGGCCCATTTGCCCATCGCTTCAATCTCTTCCCGCTCCCCTTCCGTCAATCCTTTGGTAACACCGCCGGGAATCGACGTACAGGGATGCACCTTTCTTCCGCCGAGCATCTCGACAACGGTGTGGCCATATTTGCGCGCCTGAATGACCTGTCCACCAATCTCCAGCCCAACCTTGTGAATCACGCCCAAGATATTGCGCTCAGCTACCGGGGCGTCCGGTCCCATGACAAAGTCGGGGCCACCAAGCGCGTAGAAATGGGTCGTATGATCGGTGAAGTAGAATCCCATGTAGAGTAGTTCGCGCAGCTTCTTGGCGGCCGAAGGGGGATCAACGCCGTAAACAGCATCGCCCGCCTTGGCGGCAGCCATGTGGTGCGCCTCAGGGCAAACACCGCAAATGCGGTTGGTCAACAGAGGCATCTCCTCGACAGGACGGCCGACACAGAATCGTTCAAACCCACGTAGCTCCGGTATCTGGAAGTACGTATTCTGCACATCTCCTTCTTCATCCAGGAAGATCTCGATCTTGCCATGTCCCTCCAGGCGTGTGATTGGATCAATCGTAATTCGCGTCATAAGGTTTCCTCCCTAATGTTCAATGTTGCCGTTGAACCAGGCCTGTTTGCCGGCCTGCAGCAGTGAATGCGGCAGGCTGAACCGGTAGAACGATCCCGCGGGATCAGGAATGCCATCCAAAATAGCATCGATTTCGTCAGGATCATCACTGTCAATCACCGAAGCAACGGCCGTCATCAAACGTGCCCCATAGTCGATCACGCCTTCCGCCGGTCCATAACAGCCAATGCAGGCGGCGCCCACAGCGGGGCAGAGCGCGCCACAGCCATTACGCGTCGCCGGGCCGTTGCACAAGATGCCCTGCTCCAGCAGGCAGAGATGCGGATCGACATCCTTTGCCTCGTGGATGCGTACGAATTTCGTGATCTTCTTTATGCCGCGTGTGCGCTGGCAATCATCGCAGACAGTTGAATTGCCGGCGCCGATGACGGCTCCTTTCGGCGGCAGATCGGCTTCCCCTTGCAGCGCCTTGATCACTACATCCACAACAGCCGCTATCTGGTGTGATTCAGGTGGGCAACCCGGCATGTAGTAGTCTACGTCCACCACCTGGTCCAGCGTTCTCACCCGAGGGTAGAACTCCGGGATGTGCAGCGTTCCCTCCGGCATGTCGTAGTTGAACTGCGGCCGTATGTGATCCGGGTTGTCGGTGGAAACTCCTTCAAAAGCGGCGTCAAAGATCTGTTCGGGGCTGGAGAAATTGGCCAGCCCGGGGATACAGCCTTCGGTCGCGCAAGAACCAAAGGCAACAAGAATCTGGGACTTCTGCCGCAGCAGTCTGGCAATGTGCTCATTCTCAGCATTGCGGATGCTGCCATTGAACAAGGTTAAGGTGATCGCCTTGTCGGGCATCGCCTCCACATCTTTGTACTTGGCATCCATCGCCACCGGCCAAAACACCACATCGAAATTGGCGTCTACATCGAGAATCTTCTCGTTAATATTGAGCACGGCAATCTCGCAGCCGCCGCAGGATGCCGCCCAATACATGGCGAACTTGGGTTTGCCATTATCACTCATGCTGCCACCTCCTCAAGGACGACGGGTTGGATTTCCTGCGTCGCTGTGCTGGTAGGCCACTGTAGGGGGCCCATCTCGCGCACTTCTTCAACGAATTTGCCGATCTCTCTGGCCAACTGCACGCCCTCCGCAGCACTGGCCCATACCAATTTGACCCGTTCAGGCTCAATGCCCAATTGGGCGATCGTGCGCAGCAGCAGGCGATAGCGGCGCAAAGCCTTGTAATTCTGCTCCAGATAGTGGCACTCGCCAGGATGGCAGCCGGTGATAAGGACGCCATCCGCCCCACCTGACAAGGATTTCAAGACAAAGGTAGGATCCAGCCGACCGGAGCACATGAGACGGATCAGCCGGACGTTAGGGGGATACTTGATGCGTGCGGTGCCCGCCATATCAGCGGCGCGATAGCTGCACCAATTGCATGTGAACCCAATGATTACCGGTTCGAATTGTTCGCTCATTTTTTTCTCCTTCCCTGATCCTTAAGCCGGAACCAGTTCCATCAAGTTGATCCCCTGGGGGCGGCTGTAGTTGAGCAAGCCATCAATCTGAGAAAGAACCTGCTCGTTGCTGAAGCCGGTGCCGCTGATTGCGCCTGCAGGGCAGGCGGCGACACAGGTGCCACAGCCCTGGCAAAGGGCGTGATTGATCTCCGTGACCATCAAGTCTTCGTGCCAGAGAATGGCATTGAAAGGACAGAGATCGTTACAGATCCGGCATCCGGAACACTTGGACGCATCAACAGTCGCCCGTACCGGCTCCAGATAAATCTCGCCCATGGAGATTCTACTAAGCACTCTGGCTGCCGCGGCAGCCCCTTGGGAAACACTGCTGGGGATATCTTTCGGTCCTTGTACGGCGCCAGCGATGAAGATCCCTTCCGTCATCGTCGCTACGGGGTCCAGTTTGGGATGTTTTTCGGTGATCCACCCGGCAGCACTACAGGAGATACCAAAACGTTTGGCCACTTCTTTGGTGTCATGCGGGGGCTGGAGACCGGCGGAGAGAATAGCCATGTCAACCGGAATTCTGCGCTGGCGTCCAGCAAGGGTATCTTCAACCTGAATGACCAATTTTCCTTCTTCACCAGGATTGCGCGTCGCATCCGTGATTTCAGCGACTCTTCCGCGGACAAAGAGAACGCCCTCTTCCATCACGCGCTGATAGAATTCATCGTAATCTTTGTAGGCGGTGCGCATGTCGATATAGAAGTTGTAAACCTCTGCGCCGGTGCGCTCCTTCACCAGGTGCGCGAATTTGAGGCTGGACATGCAGCAGATAACAGAACAATAGTTGTTGTAGTTGCGGTCGCGGCTGCCCACACAATGGACAATACCGACGGCCTTGGGCTGCGTCACCCCATCACGAAGGACAATCTCTCCTTCCGTCGGTCCTGACGCGTTACACATACGCTCAAATTCAACACTGGTGAACACATTGGCCAGACGGCCGTACCCATACTCGGGAATGCGCCTAGCATCGAAGACTTCGAATCCGGTGGCCAAGATGATGTTGCCCACTTCAAGAAGCAGGATTTCTTCTTCCTGGTCAAACTTGATGGCATCTGTCGGGCAGAATTTCTCGCAGGCGCGGCACTTTCCGTTTTGGAAGTAGATACAGCTCTCGGTATCAATGACTGGGTACTTCGGTACAGCCTGTGGGAAGGGAGTATAAACAGCCGTGCGGTAGCCAATCCCCTGCTCGAACACTTCGTCCACAACTTTCTTGGGGCATTTCTCCCAACAGATGCCGCATCCGGTGCACAACTCCGTATCCACGTAGCGCGGCCGCTTGCGTACCGTGACTGAGAAATTGCCGACAAAGCCGTCGACACGTTCGACCTCTGACCAGGTCAGAAGTTCGATATGCGGATGCTCGCCGACACTGACCATCCTGGGAGTAAGAATACAGGCGGCGCAGTCCAGCGTGGGGAATGTCTTGTCGAATTGGGCCATGTGACCACCAATCGACGGTTCGCGTTCCACCAAATAGACTTTGTGACCCGCGTCAGCTATCTCTAGAGCGGCCTGGATGCCGGCGATCCCGCCACCGACAACCAATGTTGCCGGGTGAATGGGAACACGCAGCGGCTCCAGCGGCTCATTTTGGATAACCCGTTCAATGCCGCCGGCAAGCACGGCCTTCGCCTTCTCGGTTGCTTTTTGTTTGTCGGTGTGCACCCAAGAAACCTGCTCACGAATCGACACCAACTCCGAAAGATAGGGGTTCAGGCCTGCTCGCTGGCAGGCGGTGCGGAATGTTTGTTCGTGCAAATGGGGTGAGCAGGCAGCGACAACGACGCGGCTCAGCCCCTGTTCTTTGATGTCGTTTTCGATCATCTCCTGTCCCAGGCTTGAACACATGAACTTGTAGTCGCGTGAGACGACGACCCCTTCATCGCCCAGCTCCTCTTTGGCCCAGACAGCAACATCTTCAACATCAACAACGCCGGCGATATTGGTGCCGCAATGACAGACATAGACACCAATGCGCTCTTTTTCTTTTTGTGGTTGGTTATTCCCACTCATCGGCTGTCCTCCTCGCCCATTCGTGGCATCGGCAGACCTTGCTCTTTCTTAGACCGGCGAGGTTTCCGCTGCAGCTGCTCCTCGGCAACAGGCACCTCGACGCCAATCTTTGCCAATGCCTCACGAGCATCGACAAACTCTTTGCCAATACCCAACTCCTTGGGACCATGCCCAAAGGCAAGGCCCATCAACTGCGTGAAGTAGAGCACCGGCATATGGTAGTCGGTCTCAAGATGCGCGTTCATATCACCCTGGTACGCATCCAGGTTAAGCTGGCACATCGGACAAAGTGTAACCATCATATCTGCCTTGTAGCGATCAGCCCCGGATATGAGACGGTGCAGCAGCTCGTAAGCCACTTCTGGGCTAATCTGCGTCATATGGCCGCTGCAGCAGTGTGTTTTCTGCGGGAAATCAATCACCGTCGCGCCAAGGGCTTTAAGCAGATCATCTAGGGCAGTAGGATACTCGGGATTGCCATAACGATTGTCTTTGTCCGGCCTGACGATCATGCAGCCGTAGTACGGCGCGATGCGCAGTCCCGTCAGCGGGCGAACTACCAGGCTCTTGATCTTCTCCAGCCCAACATCGTTGTAAATAACGTCCAATAGATGCCGGATTTCCAGCGACCCAGGCGTATAGTGAAGTCCGCCGGCGGCGAGCGCTTCCGACGTCTGCTTGTTGAGCAGGGCATCATCACGCATATAATTGGCGGTCTTGGCCAGATTCAGATAGCAGGCGCTGCAGCCGGCAACCAAGGTATTGGCGCCGTTCGACTGCCTTTCAGCCAGCGCCAGGTTACGGCCGACCAATGCATGCGCTTTCAGTTGATGAACTGACCAGTATTCCGTGGCGCCACAGCAGTTCCAATCATCAACCTCTTCAAGGCCGATCTCGATATCGGGCCGAATTGCCATCAGGGAGTCATAGTATGGGCGTGAACTGCGCGGCATTGAACAGCCGGGATAAAATAGATACTTATTCATGCCATCGCCTCCTCAATTTCTTCTGCTCGCTCCAGAATGGTCTGCAATTGATCAAGATTCTTGATTCGCTGCGGCGTGAAGTCCAACCGATCACGTGTCAGCATGCCCAACCCCATTGTCGCTTTGCTGACGATGCTGAGCGGGCTGTGTCGCAAATACAAGCGCGTCGCCAAACCCAGCTCGAAACTGCGCCCGTAGTTATCGACGTAGCCGACAAACGATTTCGACATATCGGCCCCGGCCGTTTCGCGATAGAGTCCCGCTTCAACAGCCATGCTCTTCAAGGTATACATGATGTCCGTAATATGAATTTCCTGTGGACAGCGAACCGTACAGTAATAGCAAGAGACACAATGCCATGGTGAATTGCTGGCCAAGACAGCGTCCCGCATTTCAGCGCGGATCATGGCAAATAGTTGTCGCGGTGTATGATCCATGTCGTCGGCCGAGGGACAGGAGCCACCGCAAGTGCCACATTGGATACACATTTCCAAGCGGCAATTGCCCGGCGTGGCCGTCGACACTTCTTCCATGTAGCTGACAGGTACCCTGTCCGTTTCTGTATGAAGCAATGCGCTCAATGGTCACCTCCCAAAGGATAGAGAATGTCAAAGCTCTTCGACTATTGCGTCGAGCAAGAAACAAAAAGACTGAACAGAAAAGCCCTTACCTCGATTAGGTAAGGGCTCTATACAAGAATGTGAGATTGGCGTCTAGACGTACCAGAGGATTGCAGATGGCGTTGATCTGTAGATACAGTGGGTGCAAGGATGAGCGGCCTATGTTCACGTCCAGATTGATCCGTAAAAAACCACTAACCAGACAATTGCAAGGGTTCCAACTTGGCCTGGCAACAAAGAGGGATGCCAGACAGAACGAGCTAAGTTCATGCTAGCAGAAGCAAGGGATGGTCTGCAAGTGACTTTCGTCAGCACAAGATATGACAAACATCACTATTTGTGATATTTTTCACAAAGTGGACGGCGGAGCGAGGCTGAGATGCGGCCGTGCCTTACTCTAGGGGCACAGGGAGCGTGAGGATAGCGCGATTGTTGAGTGTGGCGGGAGCATCGGCAAAAACGAAGGTGGTCGATGAGGTCGGGTCGACAAGCGACAGACGGATTCGATGATCTCCTGAGTTGAGGTCTATCTTCTCAAAATAAGGATAGGACTCACTCTGCAAGACTTCGGCCGTATCCAGTTGATCGTTGAACACAAGCTGATCGTCTATTTCGAGCCGCAGATCGAGCGTGGGCCCAAGGGATTTGCTCATGTAGGACGCCCTGCCGATTGGCGCGGCGATATCCGGGATGACGATCTGGGCGACGGCATCCTTCTCCGCGTAAGCGAAGTAGGGCAGGTCAGTCAAGAGCACCTGGACTATCATGACCAGGGTGAGGAGTGAAAAAGCGGCCAGATAATTGCGCCACGTTAAGGGCTGAAGAATGCGGCGCAGTTCCAGGTAGTCGGGTGTTTCGTCCTGACCATTCTCTGGCGGACGTGCGGCGGGGATGGCCGCGATGCCGAGCGCAAAATCGTCGGGCGGCAGCCAGGAGGCCGTGATTGGCGCGTCGGCGTACGGCCGTTTAAGACGGGGCACGCGCTCGCGAACGATACGCTGCTCTAACCAGAGGTTTCCTTCGCGATTGGCGCAGTCATCCGCCGGACAACCAACAATGTGCACGTTGGCGACTCCCTCGTCCAGCGTGCGAGCAAGCAAGTCCGGAGGGGCAGTGCCCACGCAGGGCAGCGTGACGACCTCTTCCGGCATACCGTTCGTAGAGGCGGACGTCTGTTCAATATACATCCGCGCACCGTGCGCGGCATGACGCTCGCAGGTAAAGACAACGCGCAGATCATCAATTGGTCCGCGCAACTTAGCCAGGGCCAACTGTGCGGCGACCGTGTCCCACAGCATAGAGGGCGGCGTCTGGCCCAGCGTGACGGCCACCCCATCACAGGATCCAACACAAATACCGCAGGAGACACAGAGTCCGGGATCTTCGATAGCGATATATTTATGGGGCCTACCATCTGTGCGTTCCACCATTTCAATCGCCCCATAGGGACAGTCCACGGCGCAGACAGTACAGCCTGTACAACGATCTTTGATGATGTTTACCGTTGGCTTGACCGCCGGCTCCGTACTGCCGGTAGGGGTCGCCTTTTTCCTACGCCGTCCACTTAGCCAGGGCAGCAGCGCAAGCAGAATTGTGAGAAGAAGGAGGCCGCCCCAGAGCAGTCCATTGAGCAAAGCGTTCCCGCGCACCGGGAGAAAAAAAAGGAAGTACGGATCGAGCGTCATCTCTCCCGGCAGCTTTGACAAATCTCCCTGTGGCAGCATGCCCGCCGGAAACAACGCAGAAACCAGGAGAAGGACAACGGACACGCCAACGACCCAGAAAACAGGCGGCAGCCATTTGGGGCGATTCAGCCGCTTGATATGGTACCAATAGAAGCCGGCCACAATGAGGAATAACAGGAGATGAACGGCGAAGACGATCAGGAACAGCGACCAGCTGCTGCCGCTTCTAGCGGCGTTCGTGAAAGCTACCATGTAGGGCGCGGCAAAGGGCGTGAATGTCCCCAAGAAGTCAACAAAGGCGTCATTGATCAACTGCGCGCGCGTGTCCCAGACAAGCCAATAGCCGGTGACCCCGGCGAACCAGAGCAGCAGCGTCATGGCGATTCCAGTTACCCAGGCTAACCATCGCGGTCCGCGGAAACGCTCCATGAAAAGGGTGCGGTAGGCATGCAGCAGTGATGTGATCACAAGCGCGGCCGAAGCATAGCGGTGGATGGCGCGCACGGTGCGCGCGATAAAGGGCATTTCAATGCGCGTCAGTACAGCATTGTAGGAAGCGTCAAACCCGTATTGGAAAAATAGGAAAAGAAAGAAACCGGTGAGGGCAACAACACCCAACAGAAGGGTGGCGATCGTGCCGGTATGATAGAAGGGGTTCAGTTGTGCCGTACCGATCAGCCGGTTTGCAGGGCGCTCGACAGCCAGCGCCACACGCTCCAGGAGCAGTGTCCAGGAAGCCCGCCTGGGAATCCAACTATCTATCGCTGCTGCCGCGAAACCTTGATCACTGCCAACGACTCGCCAGGAAACATCATGCTCATGATCGTCATGATCTTCTTCCTCAGCGGCCAATGCCGCTGTTTCTGGCTGGGCCTCGGATTCAATTGTTCCTTCTTCAAGGGATTGGCAATCTTGTTCAGGGTCTGCATCCGGCAGAAGGTTTTTTGGCGGCTCACCTTTTTTCAGCATCACTATTCAAGACTGAAGAAAATAAAGGACGTGAAACACTGCGCGCTGCGCAACGTTTCACGTCCTGACTGTGAGCACGCCTAATTCAAGCATGCATTTCATCAACAAAACATCTCTAGTTCAATGTCAGCAGGTAAGCCACCAGAGAGTTGATCTCGCGCGCGGACAAGTCGTCCCCGTAATTCTGATACATCACCCCAGGCGTAAAACCTTCCACCAGATGGGCATCAGGATTGGTAATTGACTCGCGAAGGTAATCTTCAGCGCCCACGCCCTCTTGATAGCTTCCCGCACGTCCGGCAAGACCGGCATGTGAAGGGCCAACGAGAACGACATCGGGCTCAAGCGAATGACAGGTAATACAGCCCGGGGCACTCGCCGAGCCAACGACTGTCTGCTCATAAAGCTCCTTACCCGCAGCCGCATCACCGACAGAGGTTGCGCCTCCACCCTCGGTTGCCGCTTCTTCCCCGCCACCGCCGCCACAGGCAGCGAGCAGCAGAACAAGCGCAAGCACCAACATTGTCAGTAACACTTTTCTATTCATTAACCTAACCTCCAAGTCGTTTGCTCAGTCTCCAACAGGCACTCTTGCGCGTTGCCTTCTTGTTGAACAAACTTAGAACAATAATACATGGATCGTCTACCCATACTCTGTAAACATACCCATATTTGCCCTATTTTACCAGACTCTGAATCCTGGTGAAGTGGCATTTAGGTTACTGAAGAGATAGATGAGAACCGGCGTATAAGCGATCAGGATCAAGACGATTGTTGTGGCGATCCAAGGCTTCCAATTGTCCAACCAGTTGGGCACAGTCTCCGGCTGGTACGGTTCCGCGATCGGCATCTCGATCGGCGCTTCTAACTTCTTCTTTGATAAGACGGTACCGATCATATTTCCGAAGAAGAGCAGACCGCTGATGCCCAGGATTGTGCCGCCAATCGCCGCTTCGATGAGAAGCGGGTTCCAATCGGCACTGGCATAGGCGGCGGAACCGATCATCGTGCGCCGCGGCATACCGAAGTTGAGGCCAAGGATGTGCAGGCCATTGGACATCAATAACATGCCGACAAACCAGGTCCAGGCCTGCCACAATCCTAGCTTGCGGCTCCACAGCTGCTTGCCGCTTATCGCCGGCACAAGCCAATAGGCAATGCCGAAGAAGGTCAGGGTAACGGCCGAACCTAAGGTTGTATGGAAATGGCCCGGCACCCAACTCGTATTGTGGATCGCCATATTGAGATCGTAGGAGGCGTTTGTCAGCCCACCGATGCCGCCGAACACAAAGAGGATCATGGCCAGGTTCTGCGCGGTGTAGGAAGGATCATTCCACGGCAGTTTGGGAATCCAGCCCAGCAGCCCAGTTCCACCATTGGCGCGGCCGCCAATCTCCAAGGAAGCAACAACTGTGAAAGCGGTCATCATACTTGGTATGAAGAGCGCAAAAGTCAAGATCCAATGGATCGTCTTATACGCCGATGGTACACCGGGATCGGTGAACTGGTGGTGCAGGCCAACGGGAATGGAAAGCACCAGGAACAGCCAGAACACGAGCCGGGCCAGCGATTCGCTGAACATCTTGCCCCCGGCCTGCGCGGGCAGCATAGCATACCAGGATACATAAGCCGGAAGGAGCCAGAAATAAACGAGCGGATGGCCAAAGAACCAGAAGAAGGTTCTCGCTAACTGCGGATCGATGCCATCAATCCAGCCCAAGGTCCAGGGAATGATCTGGAAGAGTATCTCGGCCGCCACACCGAGGGTGGCGATTTGCCACATGAGCATGGTAATAATCGACGCCAGGGCAATAAACGGTGTCTGCTCGCCAGGATTATCTTTTCGCCACTGCCCCAGGGTGAGAAAGAACCCCCACCCGGCAACCCAAGATCCAATCACGACCAGCGTGAGGCCCAGGTAGAAGAAGAAGCTTGCTTCCATTGGCGGATAGAAGGTATAGAGGACGGTCGCTGAGTTTCCGAGAATGGGCACAGCAGCAACGAGAAGACCTAAGACCATCAAGATAAAACTCAGCCAATGCATCCAGGGATACTTCTGCTCACGCTCCAAACTGCGGCTGATGGCATAAGTAAAAAAGGCGATGATAAAAAACGTGGTAAAGACAAGGGCATTCAGCACGCCGTGCAGCGTCAATCCCTGGTAATAGGTCTTTATTCCCAGGCTGTTCAACGTTGGATAGGCATTGATACCAACGCTCTGTAATTTCTGAAGCGGCCCAAAAAGGCCGCCGATGAACAAGGCTACGAAAGCTATTAGAAGATTCCAGCCAGTTATTTTGTTTTCAGTTGCATACATAGTTTCTCCTCCCGAAATCACTCAACGATGAGACGGCCGTACATCGTTTGATGTCCAACGCCACAATACTCATGACAAATAAAATTGTAAGTACCCGGTTCCTCAAACGTCATCGTTGCCTTCGACACCTGACCCGGAAGAACCATCATATTGAGATTGGTGCGCTCGATCACAAACCCATGCTGTACATCCTTGCTGGTCACGTAAAACGTGATCTCAGATCCAGCCGGAATGCGAACTTCGTTCGGTTGAAACACCCAGGTCTGGGCCAATATGTATGCTTCATATTCGCCAGGAGCCAGCTCACGGACACGCTCGCCAACCGGCTCACCCCAGGGCGAGTTACCGGGCGTGGCCACCGTGTTTGGATTGACCTGCTCATAGGGGGCGGGAACCTGAATACCATAGGCGATACCGCTAATGGCGACCGCTATGGCAAAAATAATTACCATCACGATAGATCCGATTATGAATAACCTTTCAGTACGATCAATATGCATTTCTTTCCTCCCCCTAGCTTACAGGACCACGCGATAACATGGTCAAATAAGCACTGCCCCAGAGAGCAATGATCAGAATGATGAAAATCACCATCAGAGCGATTGTTCCTTGCGGCACCTTATACTTGTCTTCTTTCTTCATATGAAACCTCCTTCAAACTAATTATGCCCTTCATATGCAAAACAGTTTCCGCAGAAAGCAGCACCCAGATTCTTGGAAACGCTTCCTGATAAAACACCTTTTAGCCAAACCACCAACAGCAGCCGCAGAAACTAGCGAAGCAAATGCTCGATATCTTCCGCAATCTCATCTCCGGGAGTTCCAAACGGATAGATCAATCGCAAGTGACCTTGCGGATCAAGGACCACGACACTGGCGGTATGGTCCATTAAATACCCGCTGGCCGCCGATCCTTCTTGCTTTTCATAGTAGATTCCAAACGGCGTCGCCGCCGCCGCAATTTCGTCTTCGCTGCCTGTCAAACCCAAAAAACTTGGGTCAAAATGAGTCACGTACTTTTCCAGATTCTCAGGCGTATCCCGCTGTGGATCAACAGTAACCATAATCACCTGCAGGTTCTCAGAATCCTTGCCCAGCAGCTGCTTGGCCCTGGCCAGCTCAACGAGGGTGGCCGGGCAAACATCGGGACAAAAGGTATAGCCGAAATAGAGCATAACGGCTTGGCCACGGAAATCTTGTAGACTGACCGGATTCCCGTCTGGGCCCGACAGCGTAAAACTCTTCGCCGGGTCGGGAGATTGAATCACCGTGCCGTGATAGGTGTACGTGGCATCAAGTAGGGAAGTAATTGCCCATCCGAGAAGTAGACCAAACAGGAGCGCCGCCAGGCCGGCAGCAAGCCATTTTCGCTTGAACCGTCCCCCGCTTCGCGTCTCCTCACCCGTCGTTTCAGCGTGCTGCACGCTACTCATCTCCTCTACCAAGAGTGGCCAAATCTTCCAGCCAAATTGAACAAACAGCTTTCTTACGGATAGCACATGAAGAGGTGCGCTGCTTCATAGGCGACCTTGTTGGCGCCTTCGCTCTTTTCAACCTCTTCCAGAATCAGATTCAGGTCCGCCAGAATTTGATCGGCGCCCGGATCGCCCGTTATGTATTCGGCGCGCAGGATGCCGAATCCGTCAACCAGCATCAGCGCCGGATCATAGACCAAACGGCCGTCCTCTTTGTGATCAAAGTAAACATCAAATCCACCACCCACGATCAACTTCAGCCGGTCAATTGGACCGCTGACAAAGTGCCACTGCTCAAGATCTGCATCTAGGGCCGCCGCATACTCGCGCAGCACCTGCGGTGTATCCTTGTCGGGATCGAGGGAGATGGTCACAAATTCGATGGGCACTGAGTTGTTCTCAAGTTCGCCGAGGCGGGCCTGTACTTCTTGCATAGTTTGGCTGGTTGGGCGGCAGGGAGGCTCGCAGGAGGTGTGGGTAATATTGTAGAGAACCAACTTACCGCGCATATCCTCATTCGTCAGCCGCTTGCCGTCTTGATCGGTCAGCGCATAGCCGGGAGCGAGCGTGATCCGCGGCAGCACAAGAATCGGCCTAAATATGACAAAGGCCAGCACAGAGAAAAGAAACATGGCCAGCAAGGCGTAAAACAGCCAAATCGGCTTGAACCTGGTCTTGCTCTCCCCGCCGTCGGTAGACAGTGCGCCGTCACTAGACAGCGTGTTAGAAACTACCTCTCCCATGTCTCTCCACTTCCAACCTAAGATAGCTGTAAGATACCCAGGCTGAATATTTACTCGTAAAACTAACAGAGTTCGTTATTTGCCCATATCGGATTACGTACTGGGTATGATTCTACAGGCGACCGCCAGATATCGCCAATAATATGATTGTATGTAACAAGCAGAGCTAGGCTCCCTATTTGACTGACTTAATCTCTGTCCCAATCGGCAACTCCGGGTTCAAAAGGAGACGCAGGACATTATCAGTTTCGAGGCCCGAGAAGATACGCACGCCTGCCTGGGACAACGCCTGCACAAAGTCAAGCATCGCCTGCACCTTGCTGGCCATGCCGCCTGTCACATCGGTACCGCGCGACCCACCGATAGCCGGTGCGATCTGCTCAAAGTTATGGGATGAAATGGTAGGCGTAATACGGCCATTTTCATCGAGCACGCCGGCCGTTTCGCCGGCCAACAAGAACCAGGAAGGCTCGATGCTTTTCGCCAGGTGCATGAGAACCTCTTCCGTAGAAATGATCGTGTCCCCACGAACACTGTCAAAGGCGACGTCCCCAAAGAGGACAGGCAGCAAGCCAGCCTCCAGGGCGCGGCGCACCGGTTCGTGCGCGTACTGCACTATCCGGCCGCCGGCGCAGATCGCCGATGCTGATGGCTGTAAGCTGACCGCAGGGACACCGCTAGCCAAGAGCGCGCCAACCACGTGGCGATTCAATCTCGCCGCGGCGTCACTTACAACCGCATACCCATGCCACGCGGCCGGGCCACGCACTCCCTCACGCGTGGCGAATTTTGCTCCGGCGACATGACCAAATGAGCCGCTGCCATGCCCCAGCACTAGCTGTAGAGCAGGATTCTGCGAACACGCGCGCGCGATCTCGTCCGCCAGTCTAGTAAGGGTATCGCCGCGCACAACCTCAACGCCTGTCTTGTCGGTGATTAGGGAGCCGCCAAGTTTAAGGAAAATTAGTTCCGCCATGAGCCGTATTCCATCACCTTAAGTGCCGGAAAGTTGATTGGCGACATAGCCAACAACCTCCTCCGCTGAATTTGAGAAAAACAGAAGCTGCAGATGTTCAGGCCGTACATAGTGGGGATCGACGAAGTTGGTCAGGGCACTACGCCATAAGTCACCCAGCAGAGCAAGGGGCCGTTTCTCCATTTCGCCAACCTGCATATAGCTCCAGGCCAGGGCCATCTCGGAAAGCGTGCCGATGCCGCCAGGCAAGACGATCATGCCGTCGTTGCTGCGCACAAGGTGAATCAGACGCTCCTGCAAGGTTGGGAAACGAATCTCTTCGCGGATCCACTGGTTCGGGCCCAGCGGCCGGAATTGTTCGATTTGATCACAAGTGACGCCGATGACGTGCCCTCCCGCATCAGCAGAGCCATGGGACACGGCCGTCATGGTACCGCTGTAGCCGCCGGTGGCCACGGCGATCCCTTGCTCTGCCAGCAGACGGCCCACCTGGTAAGCATCCTCATAGGCGCTGCTGCCCGGCCGCGGCGCTGAGCTGCCAAAAACGGCGACAACGGGGCGTCTATTTCGATTTTCCAAGATTACCTCCCAAGAAACTCGCGTGCGGTGAGCACGAACCTCTCCAACTGTTCCAAGAACGGTAGATGGCCGGTCTCACCCCATATCTCGACGGCTGCGCTGGGAATGGCCAGGGCCAGCTCCTCAGCCTGGCGCGCAGGCAGCACAGGATCCTCTTTGCCCCAGATTAGGCACACCGGCTGTTCAATGCGGCCAAGCTCCGCCTTCATATCATGGAAGGCAAGCGCCTTCAACACGTCCCCTGAAGCGCGCGACTGTTCGATATATTGCCGGCGGCGCGGCCAGACTGAGGCGTCTATTTTCGACGGATCGTAGAACGGCCGTCCCGACTGGCTCTCAGCAAAGGCGGGAGACTGGGAAAGAGCGCCGCTCAGTTCAACCAGGCCCAGGGCGATGCCCACTCTCTTTAAGAATTCGGGCACCAACTCTCCTGCCAATATCGCCGGGGCGACAAGCAGGAGACGTGACACATCCTGCGAATAGGAGACCGTGTACTGTGTCGCCAGGGCACCGCCAAACGAATGCCCGATGAGGATCATCTGCGGCAGCGCAAGCGCTGCCCTAAAGGCGGCGAGCCATTCAACCAGGTGCTGCAGTGTGTACGGAGCCGCCTGCTCACTAAGGCCGAATCCCGGGATATCGGGGGCAACCAGCCGGAAGTTGTCTGACAGCTCGTGCATCACTTCGCGATAGACATCGGCTGCGCTGCTCATGCCGTGCAGCAGTAGGACAAGGGGAGCCGCTGCTTCACCAGCGCTCAGAAAGGAAGTCTGGATGCCCAACGCCTCAACTTCACCGCGCTTCAATTCCGGATAGGGATAAGTCACAGACTGTTCTCCTCGGATTGACCCGTCTTCTTCAAGTGGTCAACTATTCTCGGACAGGCCCAGAAAGGGACCGACGGACCCGGCGTAGATCACGCTGTTGCGTATCGCCTGGGCGACCATTTCTACGCCAATATTGGCGATCAGGTCCAGCGCTTCATCACTGGTCGCATCGTCGATTTGAGAAGTCGCTAGAGCGAATGCCGTGTCGCCATCATGCGTCGAATGGACCGGCCGGATGGCGATAGCCATGCCATCGTGCGCTCTTTGCGCCAGGCGGCTGGCTTGTGGTCTGCTCAATTTGGCGTTGGTAAAGACAACCACCAGGGTGGTATTGGTTCCAGGCGCGGGCGGTCCTTCAGGAAAGCGCCGCCAGGGATCCTGATCAACCATCCATCCCCCCTGCGGGCTGCGGGCCCCGGCGAGGACCTGTCCACTCTGATCAACGACATCGCCGATGGCATTCACCACCGCGGCGGCGCCGACTACCAGATCCCCTTCACGATGGCTGGCAATGCCGAATCCGCTCTTCATGATACCCCAAGCGCCAGACCATTTGCCCACCGTAACCCCCGTACCGGCACCGACATTGCCTTGGGAAATATTCGCCTCGCGCGCGTTCAAACAGGCATTGTAGCCAGTCTCGGCCGTTGGGAAAGCTTGCCCCTGTCCAAGAAATAGATCATAGACAATTGCCGCTGGGACGAGCGGAATCGGCTTCACCGGCGTTGGGTGACCGATACCCTTTTCCGCCAGAAAACGCATCACACCATCGGCGGCGGCCAGGCCAAAAGCGCTCCCACCGGAGAGCAAGATCGCGTTCACAGATTTCGCCGGTTTTTCAGGACCGAGAAGCGCAATTTCACGTGTGCCAGGCGCGGGACCACGCACATCGACCCCACAGGCCGTCCCCTCCGGGCAGAGAAAGACGGTACATCCGGTAAAGAATTCCTCGATCGCTGCATGGCCAATAGTCAGGCCCGCCAGATTCAATGTCACAACTGCCTCCATAATGCAAGGATAGTGTTTTCAATCAGCCTGATTATAGGGGAATTTGGCTGAAGCATAAACAGTCCGACTAGCGGCGTGCATATTGCACCGTGCGGGCGGCGCTCTATACTACTGCATGATGCACTCTAGCCTTCGTAAATTGTTTGCGGCTGCTCTGTTGGTGGCCATTGCCCTTCTCGTCTTCTTTCTGGCCGGACTATGGCGCGACTTTAGCGACCCCGGCAGCCGGCAGTTCATGCGCTGGTGGTTGGGTGACGAACAAGAACGACATGCGCTGCTTACGGTGCAGCGCGACGCCTGCCCGGGCGCTCCGTTTATTCTGCCCGCTGATGGCTTCATCGGCCTGCTCTACGCCGATCCCCGCGGCCCCTACTCCGCCACCAATCCTCATCAAGGGATCGATATCTTCAGCAATGCTGAAGCGGGCGTTGTGCCGGTCTATGCCGCCTATGATGGCTATGTTACACGCGAACCGCAGTGGCGTAGTTCGCTCATCCTGCGCGTTGCCGAAGACCCATTGCAGCCGGGAAGCCAGATCTGGCTTTACCATACGCATATGGCCGACAAAGAAGGGAATGATTTCATTGAGCCGGACTTTCCACCCGGGACATCGGAGCAGTTTGTTCGCCAAGGCACGCTGCTCGGCTACACCGGCGATTACAATGGGAATTCAATGCGCGGCATCGGTGTCCATTTACACTTCTCGATTGTCAAAGATAATGGACAAGGCTTGTACAGCAACGAACTTGATTTTGAAAACACGCTGGATCCATCCCCGTACTTGGGGATGAAGCTTCATTATGCTTGCGAAGCGCCTGCTTCCGGATGCACAACAAACTCAACCTGCCTGTGAACACCCCATGGGCAGCGGAGAGACAGAGAGCAAGGGACTCATGATCAACATCGCCATTGTCGGGGATATCCACCATTTCTTTGCGCAGTTTGACGTTGACTATTTCAACCAAGCAGACTATGACCTGCTGCTCTTAACGGGAGATATTCCCTTCCAGAGCAGCGGGGCTGAGCGGCAGCTGCTGGGACGCCTATCTGCTCTGCGTAAACCTGCCCTGCTGATTCCTGGGAATCACGATTGTGCGACGAAGGCACAGTTTCTAGCGGAAGCGACCGGTCAATCATGGCTCGGCGCCATTGGCCGGCCCGGACAGGAGCAGTTGGTGAACGAGCTAAGGGATGGCTTGGACCCGGTCGTTCTCTGCGGCTACAGCACACATGCCTATCGCTTCGCGGATCGCGATCTGGCAGTGATTGCTGCACGGCCGTTATCATTCGGCGGACCCGACCTCAGCTACCGCGCTTATTTGCAGTCATCGTTTGCTGTAGACAGCGTGCAAACCTCGGCTGAGCGCCTGCAGCAGCTAATCGCGGGGAGCGCCGCGGGCGACCTCCTTTTCTTGTCGCACAATGGACCCAGCGGGTTGGGCGCAAGCGCGGAAGATATCTGGGGCTGTGACTTCAAACCAGAGGCAGGTGACTATGGCGACCCTGACCTGGAAATGGCGATTCACTACGCCAGGAAGATAGGAAAACGTGTTCCGGCCGTCATCGCTGGGCATATGCATCACGCACTGCAAACGGGCGGCAGCCGCCGGTGGTTGGTGCAGCGTGACGAGACCAGCTACATCAATGCGGCGCGCGTACCGCGTATTTTCAACCTGGACGGCCGCGTCATCCATCATCATATCGCTTTGCGGATCACGCCCAATCGGTCGGTCGTCGAAGAGATGTTGGTGGACGGAGGAGGACAATGAGCCAAAGCAGCCGCGTTCAATTCTTGCTCTGATTCTGCCCACGACGGACCAGGGGAATAATTGTTTATTGAGAATCAGAGCTGATTTTTGCCCTTTGTAGGTTTGTTTTTTAGAATAAGATAGAGTCGACGATGCGCACTTTTCCTAGGTCGACCTCGTGAAAGCAGTTGAATCCCCACCGTGGGGGATCGGAACCAGATTTGCAAACAAATAGAAAAAGAGAGGTAACGCAAATGGCAGCACAGTGGAGTTCTCCTCCCGAAATGTCAATCGACGCAGATAAGAGCTACCAGGCGAAAATGGAAACCAACAAAGGGGAGATCACGCTGGATCTGTTCCCGGAATATGCCCCCGCAACGGTTAACAACTTCGTATTTCTGGCCAACCAGGGTTTCTATGATGACGTGGCGTTCCATCGCGTTATCAACAACTTCATGATTCAGGGAGGCGATCCCACGGGAACAGGACGTGGTGGGCCAGGATATCGTTTCCAAGATGAACTGCGGGATAATCCCCTGAAACATGAGACGGGCGTACTTTCCATGGCCAACGCCGGACCCAATACCAACGGCAGCCAGTTCTTCATAACGCATGGCCCGCAGCCGCACCTCGACGGCCGTCATACCGTTTTCGGCAAGGTAGCGGACCAGGAAAGCATGGATGTCGTCAATGCTATTCGCCAGGGCGACAGTATTCTAAGCGTGACGATCTCGGAACAATAGAACAAGTTCAGACACGCGTTAGAGCGCATCAAGCCGGTCGTCGCTGTGAATGGACGACCGGTTTTTTTATGGGGAGAGCGTGCAGGGATTCACAGATGAGAAGTAACTAAACGCCATACGCAGAGGAATGAGAGCGAACTAGACTGTAAAGTTCGGCAGGTTCCCAATTCGAATTGGTTCGATGCTTTGGGGGCTCGTTTGCCAGCAGTACGTTTTCGCAGCGAGGCAGTTTTGGCTGAAGTTAAGCAGGAAGATCAACGGGCAGAGGGTGTATACCGCCGGCTCTTTGGCTACCTGCGCCCCTACCCTGTGCAGGTTGTTCTAGCCTACGGCGCGTTGGCGGCAACAACCCTTCTCAGTCTTTTCGTTCCCCAGGTGATTAAGGGCGCCATCGATCAAGGGCTTTCCGGCGACAACGTGCGCGCCTTGTTCATTGCCGCGGGCATCATTCTCGTCCTCGCCCTTTTGCGCAGCGTCGCCAGTTACCTGCAGCTTTTCTATGGGGAATGGTTGTCCCACCGTGTCGGCTATGATCTGCGCAACGATTTTTATAGAAGCGTGCAGAGCCAATCCTTTCGGTTTCATGACGCCAGCCACACGGGTGACCTAATGAGCCGCGCGACGGGCGATATCTCTGAAACAGAACGCTTCACGGGCATCGGCATGGCTGATCTTGTGGCCACGATTCTGCTTATGGCCGGCGTTGTCGTTTTCATGCTTTGGGAAGCACCGCGCCTGGCGTTGATCGCCCTAATTCCCATGCCCATTCTCATCCTCTCCACGCTCCGCTTTGGCGGCACGATCCGGCCCATGTTTCGGCGCATTCAAGATCAGATGGGCATCTTGTCGACGACGATGCAGGAAAGTATGACGGGCATCCGGGTCGTAAAGGCTTTCTCTCGCGAGCCGTATGAACTGCGGAAGTTCGACGAACAAAACGAAGAGTGGTTCGCGCGCAAGTTCAAGGTCGTACGCGCCTGGTCGGACAACTGGCCTTTCTTCAATTTTCTGATCACCGCCAGCATCGTGCTTCTTCTCTTCGTCGGCGGGCCGATGGCGATTGCGGGCACGATCACGGTAGGCACGCTCTTTGCCATGATCACTTATGTTTTGATGCTCAATGGCCCAGTGCAGCGGCTCGGTTTCCTGGTCAACCTGGCGGCCACGGCCGGCGCCAGCGCCACACGCGTTTTCGAGATTATGGATGAGGCCAATGATATTAGGGAGAGAGCGAACCCCCACAGGAGCGACGAGATCGACGGAGATGTTCGCTTTGAGAACGTGAGTTTTGCCTATCGTCCAGGGCTTAACGTCCTCAATGAGGTCTCTTTTCATGCGGCGCCCGGCCAGCGCATCGCGCTAATAGGGCCAACCGGCTCCGGAAAATCGACGATAACCGGCCTGATCCCGCGCTTCTATGACGTTCAGAAAGGGCACGTCCAGGTTGACGACGTGGATGTCCAAGATTGGCAGCTGCGCAGTCTGCGTTCACACATTGGAATCGTTCTGCAAGACCCATTCCTATTCAGCCAATCCATCGCCGAGAACATTTCCTACGGCCGTCCCGATGCGCATGATGAACAGATAGTGGCCGCCGCCAAAGCGGCGCGCGCACATGAATTCATCCTCGAACTTCCCGATGGCTACAACACACGCGTCGGTGAACGTGGGGTAACGATCAGCGGCGGCCAGAAACAGCGCGTCGCCATCGCGCGCGCTCTGCTGACCAATCCGCGCATCTTGATTCTCGATGATTCCACAAGCAGCGTGGATACAGAAACTGAACATCTCATTCAGCAGGCATTGGACGAATTGATGATTGGCCGCACGACTTTCATTATCGCACAGCGGCTGCTCACTTTAAAGCGCGCCGACTGCATTCTCGTTCTAGATCAAGGGCAGATCGTCGAACGCGGCACCCATGAGGAACTTCTGGAAGGATCGGGTCTCTACCGCCAGATTTACGACATGCAGCTCCGCGATCAAGAGGAATTTGTGGCTCTGCAGGAAAGCCTGGAACAACAGGGGCATGGGGGCAGCGGTGTCAACTGAGATGCACAGTGGTTCAGGGGCGAAAGAACGCTTTAAGCGCGACAATGTCGTCGACGAAGAACTGATCCGCGATCTTCTGCCTGACGAAGATGATCAGCTGGGAAAAGCGTATGACGGCCGCCTGCTGCGCAGGCTTCTTGCCTTCCTTGAGCCCTACAAAACGAAACTAATCCTGGCCATTTTCCTCATGGTCGCCAGCTCACTGCTGCTCGTCTCCCAGCCTATCATTATCGGCCGGGCCGTTGATGAAGGCATTCGCAGCGGATCCCTTGCCGCCAGCCGCGCCTGGACAATTCTACTTCTCATGGTCGCCCTATTGGTCTGGATAACGGATCGCTGGCGCATCTCTTTGATGGCCACGGTGGGCACAAGCGTCGTCGCTGATTTCCGCAGCCACCTATTCCGCCATTTGCACACGCTGTCGCTCAGCTTCTTCAATGGCTACAGTGTCGGCCGGCTCATGAGCCGCCTAATCGGAGATGTGGGCGTTGTCGAACGCTTCGTCACCTGGTCAATCACGGGCCTCTTCCGCTCCTTCTTTACCTTGACGGGCATCGTCGTGGCCATGCTGCTGCTGAATTGGCGGCTGGCGCTCATTGCCTTCACCGTCTTGCCCTTCATGGCCATCTTGACCAACTACTGGCGCAAACATGTGCGCATCGCTTATCGCGCCACGCGACAGCGTCTTTCGCTGATCAACGGGTACTTGAACGAAACGATCACGGGGATACGCGTCACCAAGAGTTTCATTCGCGAGCAGCGAAACTACCAGTTCTTCAACACGCTGAACACCTCCTACTTTGACGCCAATGTGCGAGCAACGCGTCTATCGGCGATTTTCTTCCCCGGCGTTGACTTTCTGGGTTCAGTGGCGACCGCCCTCGTCGTTGCCGCAGGCGGCTGGCTCGTCCTGGGCGACGCGCTGACGGCAGGAACACTCCTCGCCTTCGTCCTCTATGTAGACCGTTTCTTCGAGCCCATCCGCGAACTGGCACAGCGCTACAACATCTTTCAGGCAACGATGGCTTCCAGCGAGCGCGTTTTCAGCCTGCTGGATTTGATGCCCACGGTTGCCGACGCACCGCAGGCGCAAGCCCTGCCGGAGATCGTCGGTGAAGTGATCTTCGATGACGTTAGCTTCAGCTATGACGGTAGGAATCCGATCTTGAGTGGGATCAACTTACACGCCCGGCCTGGCGAACGCATCGCGCTTGTCGGTGAAACCGGCGCAGGAAAGAGCACGATTATCCGACTGTTGGCGCGCTTCTTTGACATCGATGAAGGATCGCTGACCGTCGATGGGTATGATATTCGCGAAGTCAGCCAGGCGAGCTTGCGCGAGCAGATGGGCATCGTGCTGCAAGATACCTTCCTATTCACGGGCAGCGTGGCCGACAACATTCGCTATGGTCACCTGGAGGCGACAGAGGAACAGATTATCGCCGCCGCCAAAGCGGTTGGCGCTCATGACTTCATTGCGCGCATGCCCGATGGTTACCAAACCGAAGTTGGTGAAAACGGCGCCAATCTGAGCGTCGGCCAACGCCAGATCCTATCCTTTGCCCGGGCACTTCTGGCTGATCCCAAGATCTTGATACTCGACGAAGCAACAAGCAGCGTCGACACAGCGACGGAAAAGGTGATTCAAGGAGCGATGGATACATTGATGGCCGGACGCACCAGCTTCGTCATTGCCCACCGCTTGAGCACGATCATCAATGCCGACGAGATCGTCGTGCTGGAAAACGGCCGAATCGTGGAACAGGGCAGCCATGATGAGCTGCTTGCCGCGAAGGGTCGCTACTACGATCTCTATACGCTGCAGTTCACACAGATCGATGAATAGAAAGATGGACGCTTTGCGGCGGGACGGCGCCGTGCGCGGATCCCTCATTGGCCGGCTGCTCCTGGCGGCCGCAGCCATCCTCCTGTTGCCGGCCTGCGGATTCTTGGGGAGCGGGATGAGTGAACCTGAGGGGACGCCGTTTACCCTTCTGCCTCCGGCCACGCCTACCGCCGCGCGGATCAGGCCGCCTACGGACACGCCGCAATCTCCGCGAACGGCCGTGCCCACAACCAGGGCCACGTCCCGACCATCACCGACCCAAGAACCGGTTGTAACACCGACGGCGACAGTCACATCGACACCGGCGCCCGCATTTCCGGAATATGAAGGCGCGCCGCTGTCGCGCGACAGGCTGGGCATTCAAATTCATATCCATGGCGAAGACCGGCGAGAGATAATGCGCCATCTCGATGCACTGGATGTCGGGTGGGTCAAGGTACAAGTCTCCTGGAAACTGTACCAACCCTACCCGGATGCCTATGCTGAGGACCGCTTTGCGGAATTGGATGCCCTCGTCGAAGCGGCCGCCGCCAATGACATACGGGTGCTGCTCAGCGTCTCCAAGGCGCCGGAATGGAGCCGCCCGACAACCGAGATGGACGGGCCGCCGGCCGACTACGCCCTCTACAATCAATTCATGAATTTCCTTGCCAATCGCTACAAGGATCGCGTCGCCGCCTACGAACTGTGGAATGAACCCAATCTGCAGCGCGAGTGGAACGGTTCGCCGTTGAACGCGGCGGACCTAACTCGCCTGATCGCTTCCGGCGCCGCCGGCGTGCGCGCAGCCGGCTCATCAGCCACCCTCATCAGCGCCGCCCCGGCCACAACGGGCATCAACGACGGCCTCACAGCCATTGACGATCGCCTTTTCCTGCGCGGCATGCTCGATGCCGGCATCGCCCAAGTCGTGGACGGTATCGGCGTCCATCCTTATGGCTGGGCGAACCCGCCCGACAGCAGCTTCGCCGCCCCTGATCCTTCGGTGCCCACGCACAATGACCATCCTAGTTTCTTTTTCCAGGACACGATCGCCGATTATCAGGCAATGCTGGCGGAATATGGCGCCGGCAGCCCCCTTTGGGTAACGGAATTTGGTTGGGGCAGCTTTGATCAACTGAGTGACGACGAGGGGGATCCCGCGCGGCCGCCGCAGGGCGCCGAGTTTATGTCGGACGTCACGGAGTGGGAGCAGGCCGTCTACCTACTGCGCGCGCTTGAACTGGGCGCGGAGAATTCAGTGGGGCCGATGATTATCTGGAACTTGAACTTCGGGCCGCTGTTGGGGCACGAATACAGCGAAACCGGCTACAGTATCCTGCGCCCAGACGGCACACGCCGCCCTGCCTACCGCTCTCTGGAAAACGCGAACAAAGCGTGAATTCCAGAATTATCGTCCTCTTCACGATTGAAGATGAGGCCGCTCTGTGCTATCTTCTCCATTAAATCCTCGTTGAGATCGCTCGGTGCCCCACACGCGAGAAGGAGAACCTGTGAAAAGAGCACTCTTTATCCTCTTTGGCACGGCAGCTGGACTACTGCTTTCATACCAGATAACCGCAGTCCTGAGTCAAAATCAAACTATTTCACCTACTTCCGCTATGACGGCATCATCATTCAAAATCACAGACCTGGGCACGCTGGGCGGTCAAACAAGTGAGGCGGCCGGCCTGAACAATGAGGGGACGGTAGTCGGCAGCAGTGTCATTTCGCCTAGCGAAGAGATACGCGCGTTCGCGTGGCTTACAGAGACCATGGTCGCCCTAAACGCCCCCAAAGGGGGCGTGTCACGAGCCTACGCTGTAAATGGGGGAGGGGTCGCTGCCGGCGACGTGATCTCGGGAGATGGGGAGGCGGCGACTGTACTGCCTGCGCTGTGGCAGTCCGCAGCGTATATGCCCCTACCCACCCCTGCCGGTTTGCAGGGAAGTGCCCGGGATATCAATGATGCGGGAACGGCCGCCGGCCATACGCTCGGCGAGAGCAGTAACCAGATTCTGTTATGGGATGAGGGTGTCTTGACGCAAACGATTGAGGTTGCTCTAGGGCTGGCGCAGGTCAATGCGCTCAATGAGCAGAGCCAGATCGTGGGTTCAATTCACGACGGCGCAGCAAACAGCGCCTTTCTTTGGAACGAGGGTGCCTTCGTGGAGTTAGGCACATTGGGTGGTCAAAATAGCATTGCCTACGATATCAACGATGCCGCCCAAATTGTTGGCGCCGCGGCAACTGATGGGGATCTGGCCACCCATGCCTTTCTCTGGCAAGATGGTCAAATGGTCGACCTGGGCACGCACGGAGATGTCTTTGGGGCAGCCAGCCGCGCCCTGGGCATCAATGCGGCCGGCACAATCGTTGGTGAAGCACAGGTCGGGGATGAAATGCACGCGGTCGTCTGGGAAGACGGAGTGCTCATTGACTTGAATTCATTGCTGCCCGCTGGCTCGGAATGGGACTTGCTGCGCACAGCCGTCAGCATCAATGACAAAGGGTGGATCGCCGGGACGGGCCTAATCAATGGCTTCGACCATGCCTTCCTGATGCAGCCGCCATCCACGTCCGACTTTCTATCCTATTTGCCTTTTGTCACCAGTCTGCAAGGGGGACCGACGCCAACGAACACCCCCGGGCCGTCACCGACACCCACCGTAACGCCTTCACCGACCACAACGTCGACGCCCGGCCCTACTTCGACGCCAACCTCAACGCCGACACCGAGCCCAACGCCCTCTACCACGGGTTACGACATGACGAAGTATATGATAGGTGACAGCAGGATATACATGGTTCGCTTCAGCGACGGCTCGCAGGCGCGCCACCAAACGCAGACGGAAGGCGTTCGTTTCTGGCACACCAAGGGAAACGAAATCTTGGCCGAGTGGGAAGAGCTCTGGTCTGATGCCTACTATATTTACCGGGGCACGGACACAAGTCCCGGGAATCGTGAGTACTACACGCTGTTTGAGAATGGCACAAAAGGGTCAAAATGGAGCCCCCGCTATTGGAAGATCGGCGACGTGTTTGAGCGCAATCCATATGTCGTCTTCAGCAAGAAATCAGACTGCCAGACAGTGCGCAGCGGCAGCGCGCGCACCTGGTTGAAGTTTGAGGCATACTACAAATCTTACACTTTCCCCACGGGCAGAACCCTCCCTGATGTTGTTCAATTGGCCTGGCTCCTCACTCCCAACAGCGAACCGGAAGAACGGTACTACTATGCCAAAGATTACGGCCTGGTTGGTTGGAGCAGTCAGAGCCGTGGGTTCAGCAGTATTACTCCGGAGATCCTAGGTCCAGAGATACCAGACAACAGGCGCGAGGTAATTGGCTGTCTCAATGGCGCTTTGAATCAACCGCTCGTCTTCACCCCGGAACTCGATTCCGGCCCCTTGCCTGAGGAGTACGTTCGCCTGGTGAAATAGCGGCCAAATGTGGCGCCTGCCCGGAGACATCGCCGGCAGAAAGCGTTAAAGGCGCTGCCATTTTTCTGCATCCCCATCCCGATCATGGTACCATTCCCCTCGCCTGATATCTGACCAGGGGCTGCGGCCGAAGGCGCTTGCATTGGAACCGAAAATCTATGCAGTACGTTGAACTTGTAGGAAATCTGCACATGCACACCCCGTACTCTGACGGGGAGAAATACCATGAGGCGATAGCCAATGACGCGATCAGCGCCGGACTGGATTTCGTCATTGTCACCGACCATAATGTCTGGGTCGAGGGCGTCGAAGGGTACTACGAGAACGATCACGGCCGTGTCCTCCTGCTCACCGGTGAAGAGGTGCACAATGTGCGCCGCCAGCCTCAGGCGAGCCACTTTCTCGCCTATGGAGCCGGTCAAGAGCTAGCCGAACTGGCTCCTGATCCGCAGGCGCTGATTGACGAGACTATCCGCTCCGGCGGCTACGGCTTTCTGGCCCATCCGCATGAAAAAGATCTGCCCGTAGTCGATGAAATCAATCTCGGCTGGCATGATTGGGAAATTGAGGGCTATACGGGCCTTGAAATCTGGAACTATATGTCCAGTTTCAAGAACAGGTTGGCGGAAGCGGTAGAACGCCTGCCCTGGAAAACGATGTGGCTCGGAAAACTGATTGCCGTGCGCATGGCGCTTCATCCGCAAAAGGTGATCACGACACCGGAGCCGGAGACTTTGGCCCTCTGGGATGAGCTGTTGGCCGGCGGCAAAAGGATTGCCGCCATCGGCAGCAGCGATGCCCACGGCACTCCGATGAGCGTTGGCCCGATCACGCGCGAGATTTTTCCCTATGAGTTTCTTTTTCGCGCCGTCAATACGCACCTGCTCGTCCCAGAGCCCCTGAGCGGCGTCGTCGAAAAAGACAGGCGCATGATTCATCATGCGCTCGGGCAAGGGAATGCCTATGTGGGCTACGACATGCCGCATTCAACCCGGGGTTTTCGCTTTTCGGGAAAAGGGCGCGATGAGGCAATCATGGGTGGCTGCATCAAGATGGATGCGGGCGCTACACTGCAAGTTCTTACCCCAATCAAAGCGCCTATACGCTTGATTCGCCATGGGGAGATTGTGGCTGAGGAAGCCAACAGCAGCACGCTTACCTATTCGACAATAGAACCGGGAGCCTACCGCGTTGAATGTACAATTACCTATCACGGTCGCAGCAGAGGATGGATCTATAGTAATCCTATCTATCTACTAGATTGAGCTCTTTTCCCACGGGTTAGTCTCGCCTAAGCAGCGCCTCTCAATGGGGCGTAAAATGCGCACTCATGCTAAAATCGGGCGTTGCTTGAAATCAGTTCCGGCCGTGTAAGACCGCCGGCAAGAAGCGTCTTGAGAAGAGATTATGGTAGACAACACCCCCCCCGCCAAACGCGCGCTGGATCCCCGACCACGCGCCATTGTGGTTGGCGCATCCTCCGGGACCGGTGCGGCGCTGACGCGCCGTCTTACGCTTTCCGGCTATCTGGTTGCCGCTGTTGCGCGCCGGCAAGAAACGCTCGCAGAACTAGCCACATCCATCGAAGCCAAACTGCCGGAAACGGCCTTGCCGACCGTGCGCACCTATGCCCATGACGTCACGCAGTTCGCTGAAGTCCCTGACCTGTTCCAGCAAATCGTGCTTGATCTTGGCGGACTTGACCTGATCGTCTATGCGGCGGCGGTTCAAGCGCCTATAGAAGCGAATGAATACAACTTTGCCAAAGACGCGGAGATGATTGACACGAATCTCTTGGGCGCCATCGCCTGGCTCAACCAGGCCGCCTTGCGCTTTGACCGCGCACGCCGCGGCCAAATTGTGGGCATCAGCTCCATCGCCGGCGAGCGCGGCCGGGTGGCGGGACCAGTCTACAACACCAGTAAAGCTGCGCTGAACACGTATCTGGAAGCGCTGCGCAACCGCTTGTCCGGGCGCGGAGTCACGGTGACCACGATCAAGCCTGGTTTTGTCGATACGCGGCTGCTGGAGAATGCGTCCAAAACCTTTTGGGTCATCTCCCCCGAGGAGGCGGCCGAGCAAATCCACACAGCCATCGTTCGCCGCCAGCAAACAGTCTATGTGCCCAAACGATGGTCCGTCGTCGGTTTGATCATCACGCATATCCCTTCGTTTATCTTCAGACGGCTCAGTTTCTAGCTTCCTTCTTGGACCAGTTACCAGACCTGGGCAGCATTAGAGAGTAATCTCATCATGGCCAAAGAAAAACAGTCGGTAAAATTAACAAACTCGGAAAACAAAATCGGCGCTGCCAATTCATATGCGCATCTAGAAGCGGTTGATGCCTGGGGCGGGGCTATTTCCAGCGTCAGCTATGTCTATCGCCCGGTGACAAGAGAGCAGCTTTACGAACTGCTGCTGTTGGCGAAAAGCAGCGGCCGTTCCATCGGCCTTCGTGGCGGAGGCAACAGCTATGGCGACGCGGCCATGAACAGCGAAAACATCCTCTTGGACATGCGCCGCATGAACCGCATCCTCGCCTGGGATCCGCTTCAGGGCGTCGTGCGCGCGGAACCCGGCGTAACCCTTGCCCAGCTCTGGCAGTACATTATTGAGGATGGGTGGTGGCCGCCCGTCGTCACCGGAACCAGCAAGACGACCCTGGGCGGGTGCGCGGGCATGAACGTGCATGGCAAGAATGCAGCTCAAGTAGGAACCATAGGCGACCATATCCTAGAATTCGACCTCATGGTTCCATCGGGGGAGGTGCTCACCTGTTCTCGCGATGAAAACAGCGACCTCTTCTACGCCGTCATAGGCGGCTTCGGTATGCTGGGCATATTTGTCAGCATTACGATGCAGATGAAACGTATTTACTCCGGCTATTTAGACGTCTTCACGCAAACGCAAGATGATCTCAGCGGCATGTTCGACTACTTCGAGAGCTTCAGCGGCTCCTCTGACTATATAGTGGGCTGGATCGATGCTTTTGGTAAGGGCTCAGCCCTGGGGCGCGGGGATGTTCATCGCGCCAACTATTTGCCTGCCGGCGCGGATTTGGCGCCGAGCCAATCGCTGCGTCTGGAGAACCAACACATATCGCCGAATATGTTCGGCGTGATGCCCAGATCAATCATCTGGCTGGGGATGCGACCCTTTATGAACAATCTGGGTACTTCTCTGATCAACCGCGCCAAGATACTCTCTGGTAAATTTGGCGGCTCGGCCCAATATCGTCAATCGCACGTGGCCTTTCACTTTCTGCTGGACTATGTTCCGGATTGGAAAAATGCCTACGGCCCGGGCGGGTTGATCCAGTACCAGCCCTTCATTCCCAAAGAAACTGCCCATGACGCCTTCGCCGATATTCTGCGCCTCTGCCAGCGCCGGGGTATTCCCAACTTCTTGACGGTTTTCAAGAGGCATCGGCCAGATGATTTTTTGATGACCCACGGCCTAGATGGCTTTTCCATGGCCATGGATTTTCGGGTGACAGATTCTCGCCGCTCCCGCATTGAAGCGCTCGCCTACGAGATGGATGAGATCGTTCTGGCTGCGGGAGGGCGTTTCTATCTTGCCAAAGACAGCACGCTGCGGCCGTCTGTGGCCCAAGCCTACTTGGGCGAGGAAACCATCGCTAAGTTCAAAGACCTAAAAGCGCGTTACGATGCGCACGACATCCTGCAGACGGATCTCTGGCGGCGCATCTTCGCCGAATTGTAGGAAAGTGCGTCTTTGTGGTCCGGGGTGATTCCCAGGGTCACGCCTGCTCATCCCCTTCTTCACGCTTGCGGCGCTCTGCGGCGGCCATCAAACCGCGGGCAATGACCTCAGCATCTTCGTACCTGCTGAAGTAATTGTGCTCCCCGGTCAGCGTTGCCAACCGCAAGTATAGAGCACGGCCGTCATCCGCCTCGTAAGCAACCGTGATCTTCCGCCCAACGAGATCCCCAACCAACGCCCAGTACGCTTTATCATACTGGTCAGTCGGCCGTAGATTGCCTTGAGCATCTTCCTGTCGCCCGGCTTCTAACTTACGCAGCTTGACGATATACTTGTCAGCTTCAGGCACCAGGTCCAGCACATCCGCCTGGAAAACAGCGCGCACATAATCCTCATTCGGCAGTCGCCAGGCAAACTGCAGCGGGAATGTCTCTCCAATTCTGTGCTTCGCGGTTGGCATCGTATCTTCGCAAGAAAAAAGCCGCTGCCCACCAGGGACAGCGGCCGTCCTCTCGCTCATTTGGAGAATTAGCGAATTGCTCGTTCAGTACTCTTGTCAAAGAGATGAGCAGCGCTCATATCCAATACAAGATCAATCTCATTGTCCATGTGCACATCCATTCGTGGATCGACCGTGGCCACAAAAGAGTTGGTGCCGGAGTTGACAATCAGATGCAGTTCCGCGCCAAGAAGCTCAACAACCTCAACTACCCCATGCACGGGTGAGGGGGAAATGTTGGGCGGCGCATATTCCGGCGCGTGGACATGTTCCGGGCGCACGCCGAGAACAATTTCCTTGCCGATATACTCATCACAGCCCTTCTTTCGTGACTCGGGCAGTTTGGCCCGGAAATCGCCCGTGTCCACAAAGAGATCGCCTTCTTCAGCAACCAACGTGCCATTAAAGAAGTTCATCGAAGGGCTGCCAATAAATCCGGCGACAAATATATTGTCAGGGCGGTTGTAAAGATTGCGTGGCGAATCCACCTGCTGCAAGATACCGTCTGCCAATACGGCGATGCGGTCACCCATGGTCATCGCTTCCACCTGATCATGGGTCACATAGATGAAGGTCGTCCCCAAGCGCTGATGCAGTTTGCTGATTTCAGCGCGGGCTGTAACGCGAAGCTTGGCATCAAGATTAGAGAGCGGTTCATCCATGAGGAAAACCGCCGGTTCGCGAACAATGGCACGGCCGACAGCAACGCGTTGGCGCTGGCCGCCAGAAAGCGCCTTCGGCTTGCGATCAAGCAGACTGCTCAAGCCCAAAATATCGGCAGCTTCTTTCACACGGCGGTCAATTTCATCTTTAGGCGTTTTGCGCAGTTTCAGACCAAAAGCCATATTGTCGTAAACAGTCATATGCGGGTAGAGCGCATAGGACTGGAAAACCATGGCGATATCGCGATCTTTAGGCGGCACATCGTTGACCACACGATCGCCGATCAAGATTTCGCCTTCGCTGATCTCTTCCAATCCGGCAAGCATACGCAGACTGGTTGATTTACCGCAGCCCGATGGCCCAACGAAGACGACAAATTCCTTGTCCTCCACGTCGAGATTCAAGTCCTTGATAACTTCGACATCACCATAACGCTTGTAAACATGTTTGTAAGTAACGCTCGCCATTTAGTTCTCCTTTTGGACAAAACGAGGCAGTCCGCTTGCTTGGGAAGGGTGGGTCAAGATGTCAAATGTGGCAGCCGCAACTCGATGATGAAACGGGCTACCTCTTGAACTATATAGGAGGCGGCAGGGAGCGTCAATAGAAATGTCTAATTCCATGGTGTTGGCGGGTAGCCTGATCGCTGGATGGCAGCGTCAGGCGCCAGAACGGCGCTTGTGAGGCGGGATATAGAAGCCGTCCAGCTCGGCAATTTCCAAAATACTTGGCGGCAGTTCCTGCGGCAGGTAGTTTTCGTAGTCTCTAATCCAGTTGGCCACACTCTGGTGATTCACCGACAGCAAGCGCCCTATCTCACGCAGACTGATTCCTTCTAAATGCAGCGTTAGCGCCTGCAGGCGCACTTCCTCGTCGTAGCCATAATCCTTTGGCCGCGGGGTATAGCGGCAGCCGCACTTCTTACAGCGCATACGCTGGCTGCCGGCGCCCGTCTTTCCGTCTCGGATCTGCAGGTGTGCCGCCTGGCAGCGTGGACAAGGCATCGTTAACTCACCAGAAAGGTCAATACAACGGCCATGACCAGCAGGCTGAGCACGAGCGTCAGAGGCAGCCAATTGCTGCGAATCACGTCGTCAAATCCACCCCCACTAATCTCCGCATCAGCAGGGCGCGGCCGTTTCGTTTTCCCCTCCAGCGCGCTCTGAAAGGAGCGAACGTTGGCCGGTCGATCGTCCGGATGCATTTCCATCGCCCATTCTATGGCATCAGAGATCTGTCTGGAGATCCCGGGGTTCACGGTGTCCGCCGGGCGCAGGCTTCTCGGCTGCAAGAAGCGCATCTTCGCGTCAGGTGGGGGGTAGTCGGTGAGGAGATGATAGAGCGTTGCCCCAAGGGCGTAGATGTCCGTCCGCGCATCGGTGTGGCTGCCTTCTCCCCCATACTGCTCTAGCGGCGTATAGAGCGCAGTCCCCTTCCCCTGCAAGATGGTTATGGTTCGCGCTTCATCGGGGGCAAGGAGTTTGACCAGACCAAAATCCACTAGTTTGATGCGATTGTCCGGCGTCAGCTTGATATTGGAGGGCTTGATGTCGCGGTGCAGCACCGGGGGATCTTGAACGTGCAAGTAGGCCAAGGCGTCGATTATTTGATCCGCCCATGCAAGAACGGTCGCTTCATCCAACATACGGCCCGCTTCACGACTCGCGTTCAGCACCTGTGACAGGTCATAGCCGGGCACATAATCCATAACCAGATACTCATTCCCTGCCTCGGAAAAGTAATCCGATACTTTCGGCAGATTCGGGTGATCCAGCTGAGCCAGTATGCTTGCTTCCTGCAAGAATTGATCGCGCGCCTGGGCGCGCGTTTCCGATGTCGCCTGCGGATCAGGGCGCACTTCCTTGATAGCACAGAGCCGCCCCGGCAGGCGCAAATCCTCAGCCCGGTAGACGTTGCCCATGCCGCCCTGCCCGACAATGTTGGTCAGTCGGTAACGTTCGCGTAAAATAGTGCCACTTTGATGCGCTGCAATCATTGCTAGGGGATTATAACAGAATGGCTATTGGCTGTGTGCTTTCAAATAATTTCCCGAACTTGACAGGCGATAGGCAGCTTTCGTACCACGAAAGGAGTCGCGATGGACGAACAACCAGTCATACTGATGCGTGAAGGCGAACTAGCTGGACAACAGTGGGTAATCACGGATGATGAATTCTTGATTGGCCGGGGCGCTGACTGCAGCCTTGTCTTGCCGGAGAGGCAAGTCTCCCGACACCACGCCAAGATTCTGCGGCGGCCAGGTTTTTTCGAGCTAGAAGATCTGGGGAGCAAGAATGGCACACATTTGAATGGCCAGCCGGTTGCCGGCAGCGCACGCCTTCAGGACGGTGATGAGATTCAGATTGCGCTGGCTGTAAAAATCGTGTTCATCGGCACCGGTGCCACCATGCCGCTTACCTTCGAACCACCGAAACCGGAAAGAATGCTGGAGATTGATGAGGCGGAACGCTCGGTAACCATTGATGGGGAACGTCTGGACCCGCCCCTCTCTCTAGCGCAGTTCAGATTACTGCAGCTGCTCTACGATGCTGACGGCGCGGTCATCAGCCGAGACGCGATTGTCGATGTTGTTTGGCCGGGAACAGAAGGGCTGGGCGTTTCCGAGCAGGCTATCGATGCCCTGGTGCGCCGTCTGCGCGACAGGCTCGCCGAGCAGAATAACCTCAACTTCGTCGTCACCGTTCGTGGTCACGGTTTTCGCCTGGACAACCCAAAGACGGCCTGAGCTTCAACAATGAAGAACCCCACCACAGATCATGCATGTTCCATGGTAGGGCAGATATCCAACAGTCGGCTGTTGCCGGGTAAGCGGCTTACTTTTCGGTTTCAGAGAGCAGGACACGCTTCACTTGCAGCAGGCGATCAACCAGCTCGGACTGCCCACTGGTGCCGGCCTGATCCTGCAGCGCATCTACTACGGCGACGAGATCGGGCGAGACAAGGTCCATGTTTTCTTCTATCAGCTGTTCCATCTCTTCCTCAGAAGCAGCGCGAACCAACTGGTTCAGAAATTGAATCTCCGGCGGGGTCTGGCTTTCGACCTGTTCAACCAACAGATCGCGCACGCCTTCCAGCTCTTCAAGGCGTTCTTGATCCCCTTCCTGCTCCGCACGGGCGATTTCCATCGAAAGCACGTACATGAAGGCATCATCCAACTTATTGATGTTCGCCTGCAAAGCCTGCATCCTATCTTCTGCCGACAAGATCGCTTCCAGAGTAGATTCCGCCTCACCCAATACCTGACGCGTCTGTTCCTGTATTTGCTCCTGCAGCTGCAGGAGTTCGCTGCGGATTGATGTCAGCTGCTCGACCGCTTGGGCATCTCCCGCCGCCTCTTGACGCTCTATTTCATCCGTCAAACCGGCAAAGAACTCGTATGTTAAGGCAGGCAAACCAGCCTGGGCCAAAGCACGCACGAGGTCAAGATCCGCCTGATTCTTCAGAACATGCTGCCAGCAATATCGCCGGCGTCAGGCCATCAGCTTCCTTCGCCGAGCGATTCAAGCCGTGCAGTGCAATCTGCTGCTTTTCAAGGCGGCGTCCAATGTCTGTCTCGGTCATCAATTTCGCCTGTAGATTGATCAGCGGGACAAGCTGCTTGCTCTCGTCCATTTGCGAGGCCGCTTCCACATACTGGCGCAGCATAGCAAAGAAGACCTCATCGATCTCGTTCGCGCGCTCCTTGAGCAGGTAGTCAACGACATCCGCATCGGCAGTAATCAGCGTATTCAGCAGTTCAGCCTGCTTCTGCTGTCGCGCGATCATTTCTTTCGTGATCCCTTCCGTCTCCAACACGCGTTCCAGGAAACTCTGCATGGTGAGCATTGTCACCGGCTGCAGCATATAGGCACGGCGCTGTTCTGCCGGCGTATTCGTCAATTACCTCGCGCGTCAGCTGGCCGATATGTTGTTCGCGCTGCACTTGGTCCAGATTCAGTTCTTGAGGAACATAAATCATGAAGAGTTCATGTTCGGGATCATGGTAGAGCATTGCGCTGGACAGCTGGCCGCCGGTTCCGCAGGAAGGGCAAACAGCGACGTTTAGCTGGCCGCTGAGTAAAGCTGCTTAAGTTCCGGATGGCGGCCAACATCGATGACTGATGGACCTCAGCCGTATAAGTTTGTGCCGCAGTTGGGGCAGGTAATTTGCGTATACATTTTTCTCTTTGTCAAATCCTAGATGATCACATGCGGGATGCGCGGGCTGCACGCCTTATGCCCATGCGCGACTGATTAGATATGGTTTTGTTTGTAATGCGAGGCACGAAGCAAGGTAGAGCGTGTAAGTCTACGAAGCAAGCGCAACCCGTGAAATGGTTCGTTGGCAGTGAAAAAGTAAATGTCGTGCCAGGTGCTCCGGCACGATTCTCATTATTGTTTTGGAACCAGATTCGGCCGTCATGCTCCTCCACGATCGCTTTGGAAAGGAACAGCCCAGCCCGTACCCTCAGTCTTGCGACTCAAGCGCATTATCAAGCCTGGCAAATTTCTGGAAAATACGGCCCGTGTTCGTGCCGGGAATGCCGATGCCCTTCGTCGCGCACGGAAACCGTCACATAGTCAGGATGCACGTCACCCTTGATCAGCATCTTGCCCCCATCTGGCGAATACTTGATCGCATTGCTAACCAGATTATTGATCACCTGCGTCAGGCGGCTTTCATCGCCAATGATGGTTGGGAAATCGGGATCGAAATAGACGGAAACTTTGTGTTTTTCCGTCTGGTTGCCCCAGCTTGCGTGCCACATCGGCGGCAATCCTTAGGCAAGAATGACGTCGTCACTGATTTCTAGCCGAAACGTACCTGCCTGCAAACGCGAGACTTCCAACAAGCCGTCAATCAATTCGGTCAAGTTGTCTGACTCTTCCTCGATAACGCCAGCGATTCATCGAGATTTCCGTGCGACCAATGCGCATCATCACGGCGCAGCGTGCCGGCATACCCTTTGATGATGGAAACAGGGGTCTTCAATTCATGGCTGATAACAGAAATAAAAGTCTTTTGCAGCTCTTCTTCCTCCCGATAGCGCGTCAGATCGCGCACATTGGCGATGATGTCGGTCATTACTTCCGTCATCGTCCAGCATCGGCGCATAGGTAATTCCCAGCGTAATGGCTTCACTGCCCTGTGCGCAGCCCGTCTTGTGGCAACAGCGCGTCCCCCTCCACATAGAGATGCGCCGCGCCGGGCAGCGGCCACCACTTGCAGCCATGCACTTCAAATCAGAATCTGTCTTCAGCGTGCGCCAATTGAATCACTTCATCATGGTACATGCCAATTGCCTCCTCGGCCGGCCATCCCGTCATATTACTCAATGCTTGATTAAATACCGTGATTCGTAATGCCGGATCGAGCAATCATGACGCCATCGGCGCTGTGTTCCAGCATAGCGTCAAGCCGCTGCTTTTCCTTGTAATTCTGCTCATAAAGCCGGGCGTTGGTCACGGCAATAGCCGCCTGCTCCGCAAAACCGCGCAGCAAGGTGGCGGCATCAGGCACAAATACATAGTTGCCGGCCTGGAAAATGTAGATCATGCCCACGATCTTGTCCGCCGGCTGATCATGGGTAAGCGAATGACCTGTGTAAATCCAAGGTCAGCCTTACTGGAGCAATCTGGCGCAAGACGCCGCATCAGATTCCGGCAGCACCTCCGACTGTCGGCGGCATTGGCACGGGCAGGTCCTGCAGCAGCGGTGCGAAATGGTCGATCAGGTGGCCGGGAATGCCGTAAACGGCCGCCACCCGCAGCGACTGGTTGATCCGGATCAGCCAGCGCAATGATCCCGCCTTGCCAGACACGAGTTCCACCGCCGACTGCAGGATCAGGCGCAGCAAATCGCTCAGGTCAAGCTCCGCGGTCATAGCGCGGCTGATAGCCAGCAGATATTCTCTTTGCAGGACACGAACATCAACAAGTGCACGAGACATGCGCGGTTCCTTGGTCGGGCTGCGGCGAACCCTGGCTCAATCAGGTCAGGACCATGGATCGCGAGACTGACTGACCCGCACAATTGAGTGTAACCGTATTATCTATACGTCGCGTAAGATTATGGCAGAAAAAACGGCCGTTTCTGCTTGAAACGGCCGTTTTCATCTTCTTTTGGCGCCTGGAGGCCTACAGATCGACACTCTTGGGGTCGATACCCGCCGCTTTCAAAGCCTTATTAAAGGCGGACTTGGCCTTGGAATTGGCGATACGCGCCTGACGAATCTCATCCGGCGACATGTCATCGATGATGTCAACCAGCTCGGGCGCTGCGATACCCATGGCTGCGAAATCGACCTCTGGAGCATCTCACCGTCGGGCGCGGCCGGAGCCTGGGGCAGCAGTGGGCGCAGGTGCTGGCGCCGGCGCAGCGCGCAGCGCCGAGCCTGAAAGATGTCACCTGGCCGTCATCGCTGGCCTCCGCATCTTTCGGATCGACGCCAGCTTCTTTCAGCGCCTTGTTAAAGGCGGATTTGGCCTTGGAATTGGCGATGCGTGCCTTCGCTTATCATCAGGGGACATATCGTCAGCTGAGCGATAATCAGCGTCCGGCGGTGCAATGCCCAACGGAGGCCAGGTCGACTGGCACCCGGCGCGCGACTGCCGTCGCGGCGCACAGAGCCTGAAGGAGGTGCAGCCGGCGCCTGCGGCATGAACAATATTGCCTGCTTCATCAAGCTCTACCGTTGCCGGATCGATACCTGCGGCTTTCAGCGCCTTATTAAAGGCAGACTTGGCTTTAGAATTGGCGATGCGTGCCTTGCGCACTTCATCCGCTGGCATATCATCGGTCAGATGGGAATGAGAACGGTGTCTCAATCCACAGAACGGCACGGCCGTGGCTGCTGCCGGGGACAGTGGCAGCAGCCGCGGCGCCTGCTGCCGGAGCCGTCGTGCCCGCCGCCTTCGCCGCTTTCATCGCCGCTGATTTCGCTTTCGAATTGGCGATGCGCGCTTTACGCATTTCGTCCGGTGACATGTCGTCGGTGATCTCGATGACCGGATAGTCCTTGCCCGGCACCAGTTCGACCGGCCCGGCGGCCGCCGGAGCGGCCACTGCTGCCGCGCAGGAGCCACCGCCACGCCGCCGGCCGGGATACCGGTGCGCGCCGCTTCCCAGCCATGAAATTCAGCAATTTTCGGCTGCCGTCCAGGGATCGTGTTCGACCACACCTATGCTGGCGGACTTGCCCGCCCGGGACTTCAGCGGACAGCCAATACGCACGTTAGCGCCGCGCGGCAGCGCGGCGGCCTGCTTAGCCGACTGCTTGCGCGCCTCTTCCACCTGCTCGTCAGCAGGCGCCTGCGAGTTTATTTCGTACCCCATGGTCAAGGCCGGGTTATAACTCTTCGCTTCCAGCTCCATTTCCATCTTATTCGCGTCGACGACTTGATCGAGACGCGAGAACACAAAGGCAAACAACCCACCCAACACGATGGTCAAGACAACAACTAACGAGCCGATAACAATGGTCATACCCTTTCTTCCTCAACCATATTCTTGCCAATCAATTTGTGGTCGGTGCATCAAGCGATCACACCCCCACATTTTGGCCTTTGATTATACAGTCAGTACCCGCTTTCTCAAAAACGGCCGTTGGCAGCAGCAGATGGTCCTTTTGTCATTTAGGACTATACGGGCAGTGACAATCATGTATTTGGACCCACAAATAAAAAAGGTCTCGATGCAACTCATCAAGACCTTTCTAACTGTGTGCCGAAGGTGGGATTCGAACCCACACGAGCGTAATGCTCACTACGCCCTGAACGTAGCGCGTCTGCCTGTTTCGCCACTTCGGCTTTGAATGCAAAATTTTACCATTTCGATGCGCCTTGTCAACCAGGTACGCAGTTTCCTCAGGCCGCGCACCAACTATCCTCGGGAGCAAGCTACCTTGCCTGCCTCCTCCGGCATTTCCAAGCCCAGGAACAAGAAACGTTCGCCTCATGACTGATCGATTTGCAAAGAGTTAACAAACAGTTTACAAGACCTTAACCTGCTGAAAGCAGCTTGTTAACCAGAGTCTGTTCTAATCAAGAGGAGGAAAACCAGAAACGAAGTACCGTGGCACTTTCGCTTATAGATGCCGCCAAGAGTGTACAGCACGCCCCTTTGGAGGCGCTCGATGCTTGAAGTGTTAGTCGCAGATCCCATTGCCAAATCGGCCATATCGAGCCTACATTCGTTGGGCACGCAGGTAACCTATGCGCCACAGTTAAGAGCGGAGGATCTTTCTGGATTGATTGGGGGCACGTCAATACTGATTGTGCGTTCCACGCGTGTCACGGAAGAGATAATTTCCGCCGCAGGCGAACTAAAACTCATAATACGCGCGGGGGCAAGCGTGAACACCATCGACGTGAATGCGGCGACGAGGAAGGGCGTCTATGTCGCCAACTGCCCCGGCAAGAATGCAGCGGCCGTCGCTGAACTTGTCATGGGTCTCCTGATAGCGCTCGACCGTAACATCGTTGACACCACGAATGATCTCAGAAATGGACAGTGGACCAAGGGCGTCTATCCCTACGGCATGGGGCTGGCCGGAAACAGTCTGGGCATATTGGGTTTTGGCGCTGCGGGCCAAGCTGTGGCTGCCGCTGCGCGCGGCTTCGGCATGGAGGTTATGGCCTGGTCAAGGAGCTTAAGTCGCAAGAAGGCCACAGATTTGAATCTTCGCTTCTGTGCAACGCCGCTTGAATTGGCTCAGCAGGCTGACGTGATTTCTGTTCACTTGGCGGCCAATTCTTCAACCTTCCACCTCGTCGACCGTCGCTTCCTTCAGGCTATGCGCGACGGCGCCTATTTGATCAATACTTCGCGCGGTCAAGTCGTTGACACCATAGCCCTGAAAGAGATGATGTACCGCAAAGGCCTGCGGGTCGGCTTGGATGTATTTGAGAATGAACCGAAAGGACACCCCTCGCCTTTTCAGGACACTCAGCTTGCGCGCATGATCGTGGCCACGCCGCATATAGGCGCATCGACGAAACAAGCCCTGGAGGAGACATCTCGCGAAGTGGTGCGCATTGCGGCCAGCTTCATCAACAACGCAGCTCCCCTAAATGCGGTCAATTCCCCTGCTTCCAGTCCGTTCCCGCCGTCGGAAAGGGGTCTTGATTATGTAGACAGGGGTTTCAAAATGGCCGCCGCCCTGGATCGCGATGCATAGACCTGGAGAATCAATCGAGGTCACTGGCTGCCCTGGCTAATTTGCCGGCAATCTCAAGCTCCTCCAGGTCCTGCCCTTTGGCATTGACCCACTGGATGGCATACTCTTGCATCAGCCGGTCAAGCGCCAGCCAAAGGTCGCTGTTGGCCACGGGCTGGCCATCCCGCTTCTTCCACTCTCGCTTGCGCCAACCATGTATCCAGCGTGTAATGCCCTGGAAGAGATAGTCGGATGTGGTGAACACCTGCACATCGCGGCCGGGTTGAATAAGCAGCAGGCCGGAAATGGCCGCTTGCAGTTCCATGCGGTTGTTCGTCGTAGACGCTTCTGAGCCGGAGTCCTGCTCGCTTTCGCCATCCCAACTAAGCACGACGCCCCACCCGCCCGGGCCGGGGTTCCCCTTGCAAGAACCTCTTCCGTAGAGCCGCAGCACATCCTCAGGCAGGCGATCCTGCGGCGTAATCTGCAGCCGCGCTTCTCTGGCCAACATATCAACGCGCTCATTGAGGGCATCGCCGGAATGCCCCTTGACCCAGTGCCAATGGATGGTGTGTCGTTCGACAAGCGGCTGCAGGCGCCGCCACAGATCGGCATTGGACACCGGTTTGCCCGCCTTGGTTTTCCAGCCGCGTTTCGCCCAGCCATCTATCCATTGTGTGATGCCCTTGCGCACATATTCGGAATCGGTGTGAAACTCAATTTCACTTGGTTTAGTCACCGCCTCCAGGGCGGAGATCGCGGCCATCAGTTCCATGCGATTGTTCGTCGTCGACGGATCGCTGCCGCTGAGCACTTTTTCATGATGACCATAGCGCAATACGGCCGCCCAACCTCCAATACCCGGATTCGGATCCGAACCCCCGTCACTATAGATAACAACTGGTTGGGCCATCGTTTTCACACCCTAAAATAACAGAGCACCGATGAACGGTGCTCTGCTCCATTCGTTCAATTCTGCTGCCGGAATTGGGAAGGCGGCTAGGCGGCAGGCTCGGCCGTTTGTTTCCCCACGGCATCGATCATCTCTTCAACGCTGGTGAACTTGACGCGCGGCCGCCCAGACGCTTCTCCAAGCGCGACTTCAAGTTCATCAAGCTTTTCCCAATCAGCGAAGGAAAAATAATCCTTCTGCCGCGCGCTGACCAGCGCCAGCGCGGCCGCCGCAGAGGGGTTCACCGGCTGCAAAAGACGGCCCGCCTGTAGATCCTCTATGATTTTCTCAACCGTCTCCAGAGCATCTGGCTTATTGGTACCAATGACGCCGCTCGGGCCCCGTTTGATCCATCCCGCCGTATATTCTCCCGGCACAGGTTGGCGCGTATCAGGATCAACAACCCGTCCTTCCTCGTTGAGAATTACACCCCAGCTTTCGTTAAAGGGCACGCCGGGCAGAGGTACTCCCCTGTAGCCGATTGAGCGGAAAACGAGACCCGCTTCCAGCTCTTCAGTTTGCTCTGTCGCCCGCGGTCTCAAGGTGCCGGCATCTGTCGCGTAGAGTTCATTCTTCACCAGCTTCATGCTCACAACCTGGCCATCCTCGTTGCCATACAGCTCGACAGGGGATACTAGGAAGCGCAAGGTCAGCTGCTTTGGTTTGCCGGTCGGTTCATTGTCAGCATAGCTCTGCAGGATCTCGACCTTGCGCGCTGTTCCGCGGTCGGCGCCGGAAGCAAGTTGTTCCTCGCTGAGCGGATCAAGAACCATTTCCTCAGGGAGCGTGAAGACATCCGCGTCTTCTAACTCTCCCAGCTCTTTCACCTCAGGCGTCGTAAACGCGGCCTGCACCGGTCCACGACGGCCGAGAATGTAGACTTCCTTGATTCCGCTGCCGCTCAATGCTTCCATGGCGTAGTCTGCGATATCTGTCCTGGCCAGCTCTTCCGGACTTAGACTCAAGATACGGGCAACATCCATGGCCACATTGCCTACGCCAATAACGGCCGCTTTTTCCTGGGAAAGATCAAATTCCAGATCCCGGTATTCCGGATGCCCATTGTACCAGGCGACAAACTCAGTCGCCGGATGACTTCCTGCCAAGTCGTCGCCGGGGATATTCAACTGTCTATCCGTTTGGGCGCCGGTGCAAAAGACAATGGCGTGATAATGATCACGTAGATCATCCAGGGAGACATCCTTGCCGAACTTGACATTTCCGAAGAAACGGAAGCCGGGCTTCTGGGCCGTGCGTGTATAGAGTTTGGTAACAGACTTGATCTTCTGATGATCGGGGGCGACTCCCGCACGAACCAGGCCGAACGGCGTGGGCAGGGAATCATACATATCAACTTCGACGACAATATCTTTGCGCTTAAACAGGTGTTCGGCCGTATAAAACCCGGTCGGCCCGGCACCAACAATCGCCACGCGCAGTGGGTTCTCCTTAGTTCCTACTTCAGACATGAAAACAGCTCCTTATAAACGGCTTGCTCAGTGGATCGGCCATACATACCGATTCAAGATATTCAACCCAGGAAATGCGCCCGCTGAGGCCAATTGATCCGCGCGCTGACGCATCATGTAGACAGCATCAGGCACGCATTTCCACAAGGCAGTCAATTCAAACATCAGCTCAGGCGTCGTCCGCCATCACCTGCGTCTCCAAGGTATCGATTTGTCCGCGGTACGCGTCACGCTGCGCCTTCAAGACATCGCCGATAGAGACCATGCCCAGCACACGAGACCCTTCAACAATTGGCAAATGCCGAAAACGGCGCTCGGTCATGGTATGCGCCACATTGATCAGCTCATCCTGAGGCAGACCTACAATCACATTCCTCGTCATCACATCGGCGACCAACTGCGATAAGATGTCGCCCTCGCCGGCTGCCCGGCGAACGATATCACGCTCGGACAAAATGCCGACCAACTCAGCCTCATCGTTGGTGACAATAAGCGCACCGATATCATGCTCAGCAAGCAGCGCCAAAGCGTCACGAATTTGCTTGGCAGGGCCGATGGTAACAACGGCGGCCGGTTTTGCGGCTAGAATTCGACTCACATTCATTTAGGTAGTCCTCCTTAGTTGCGGCCGAGCGCGTCGCAGGCCGGACAACCCCCGTCCGGTCTAACAATCGCATACCCAGCCTGTGGATCGCCATTGGGATCATAGTGGGTAAAGTCAACATTGAATATAATCAGCAGGCGCACTTTGCCGCTGGCCTGGGCAAGTCGCACAGCTTCACCTAGCCATTGCGCATGCTCAGCAACCGTATTGTCGGCCGCCCAGCCAAACTGTGGGGAAATACCCGGGAAACCGTCGGGGGAAACGTAGCCAAGTTCAGTGAAGCAGACCTTGGTCGCGCCGCCAAAGGCATTGTAGTAGAGATCCATCGTGGGCTGAAAATACCAGCTGTAGTGCGTGCCGGCGGGATGGCCTGAAGAGGCGCCTGGAGATGTTGCGCCCGCATTGTGATGAACGCCAATGCAGTCCATATAACGGGCTGCTCCGGCCGCGGCCATTCCGGCGACATAGCGGCTGTCCGACCAGGCATTGACGCCGTTGTCAAAACCAGTAGGCGCCAAAGCGCCGCCGACAACCATGACATTTGGGTTGACGGATTTGATGCCGTTGTACGCCGGGGCAAGCATATTGCTCACATAGGAAGCGGGATCGATTTCGCCCGCCGGCCATTCGAAATCGATGTTCATTTCGTTCCAGACCTCAATGGCATCAGGGCCAAGGGCGGCCACGCCCTTCAAGAACTCGACATAACCATCGAAATCAATGCCGCCTGGTGACGGATACGTTTGCGCGCCAGGAATAGACAATAGAACTTTGAAACCGCTGTTGTGCGCATCAGCGATACGTCCCGCCACGGCGTCGGGGGAATCCCCAGGTGACCATTTGTGCTGGAACTTCACCCAGTTCATGCCGACTTCTTGCATCAACTGCCGGTTGGCGAAGCTTTGCGTCTGGCCGCCTATTTCAAAGCTGCCGCCATAGGAAGGCGCCGCTACGGGGGCCGGCGGCGGGGCAGCGGCAGCGGGGGGGGCCACGGAAGGGTCTGTCTCTTGGGCGACGGCCGTCTGCTCAGGCTGCTCGGCGGGCGTCGCGGCCGCGGGCTCGGCCGCCGCCAGCGCGCCGGGGACATTCAACACCTGACCCACACCGATGATATAGGGTTCTTCAAGGTCGTTTAGATCGGCAAGGACGAGATAATTTGTGCCATACTGCTGGGCAATCCGGGCGATACTATCCCCAGGTTGAACACGGTAGGTCCCTGGGGCGGAAGCGGCCGGCGCCGCAACCTCGGCCGTTTCAGGAGCGGGATCAACCTGCACAGGCGCTTCTTGCACAGGCGGGGCGGCTTCCTCGGCGGCGGGCATTTCACCATCGCCAGGGATAACCAACACCTGGCCTACCTGAATGACGTAGGGTTCTTCCAGATCGTTGGCGGCGGCCAGGACGAGGTAGTTTGTTCCGAATTGTCTGGCAATTGCCGCCAGGCTGTCGCCGGGCTGGACTGTGTAAGTGGAATCAGCAAAGGCGGTAGAAACGAAAGAGGCGAGAAGAAGGGTCACCAGTAACAGAATCAGCCAACGTGGTTTTCTCATGCAGTATCTCCCAGGGTCGTTTTTGTCAAAGGTTTCTTGGATTATAGACAATCGCCCCATTCGTTCAAGCGCAAATGGGCCGAAACAACTCTGCTGTTCCCGCGAGAGGCAATCTCACCCAACCCATTGGTCCTTGCACAAAGCATCCGCAGTGCCGCGGCACCCAGCACAGCCTGGCCACAGTGAGGATCGGTACTGCCCGAGCGGATTTCGTGCTATAAATCAAACTAGAGATGTGTTTACTGTTCGTAAATGGGTATTTGAGCCAGGGCAACTATCAATGATTTCAGAAACGGCAGCGAAGCTTAGAGAGAATATTCAACGCGTTATCGTCGGCAAAGATGAGACGATCAACCTAGCCCTAATCGCTATGCTATGCGAAGGGCACTTGCTTCTTGAAGATGTTCCCGGCACAGGCAAGACGACGCTCGCCAAAACGATCGCCGCCTCATTGGGCTGCACATTTCGGCGCGTCCAGTTCACGCCCGACCTGCTCCCCTCAGACTTAACAGGCATCTACTATTTCAACCAAAAAAGCCAGGAGTTCGAGTTTCGGCCGGGTCCACTCATGTCCCAAATTCTGCTGGCCGACGAGATCAATCGCGCGACACCGCGGACACAATCCGCCCTGTTGGAATCCATGCAGGAAAAGCAGGTGACGGTCGACATTGCCACCCACCAACTGCCACGGCCGTTCATGGTCATGGCCACGCAAAACCCGATTGAGCTGGAAGGGACCTTTCCCCTACCCGAGGCGCAGCTCGATCGCTTCTTGATCAAGCTTGCTGTGGGCTATCCGGACGCGGACGGCGAGAATGATATCTTGGTTCGCTTCGAGCAAGTAGACCCATTGGAGACATTGCAGAAAGTAGTAGAACCGCAGGAAATCTTAGACCTGCAGAAGGCGGTGCGTCAGATCAGAGTGGAAGAGAGCGTGCGCCGCTATCTTGTGAACGTCTGCCGTGCCACGCGCACGCACGAGGATATTGCCCTCGGCGCCAGCCCCAGAGCGACCATGGCCCTTTACCGGACCTGCCAGGCGCAGGCGGGCATCAAACGGCGGGACTTCGTTATTCCTGACGATATCAAAGTCATGGCGCCGTATGTCCTGACCCATCGCCTGGTCGTCAACCCGCAGACACGGCTGCGCGGCCGCACCGCGGAAGATGTCCTGCGCGAAGTCGTGGAGACAGTGCCGGTGCCTGTTGAATCCCCATGAGCCAACCAAGCTCTTACTACCGACTCGTCGATCGCTCGCAGCTCGCCCAAGAACGGAAGGAGGCCCGCCAACGTATTCTGCAAGCGGCAGCCACAGGGGCAGCCGTAGACAGCGCCGACCTGGCGACTGCCCGCGGACTCACTGTTCGTGAACGGGAAGACAGTGTTCTAAGTGACTCCTGGATATTTGTCGCTCTGCTGATTCTGATCGTTGGTTTGCTAGACAACCGCAATCCAGCCCTGCTCTCTTTGGGGATAATCCTTCTAATCATACTTGGCGCCGGTACGCTCTGGCGGAACCTGGCACTTGTCGGCGTCCTCTACAGGCGTAGTTTTGACCGCTCACATGTATTTCCCGACGAACCAGTAGAGCTCACGATCACGGTGACCAACGGCAAACGCCTCCCTTTGAGCTGGCTGCGCTTCAAAGACACGCTGCCCGTCCCTCCGGATTCTGACAATATTTTGGCTCGCCAGCCTGGCAGCGGCAGAGAAGCCCATATCCTGACCAACAGCTATTCCATGCACGCCCATGAAGAGGTCGTGCGCCAGGTTATTCTCCGCTTTCAGGCGCGCGGCTTCTACCGCCTCGGTCCGGTTACCTATCAATCAGGGGATATATTTACCCTCTTCCGTGTTGAGCGAGAGTACGGCTACTTCAGCACCATCGTCGTCTATCCGCAGGTGCACACATTGGAAGAACTGGGCTTGCCGGCGAAAGAACCATTCGGAGACCTGAAGATTCGCCGCAGCCTTTTCACCGATCCCATAAAGACACGCGGCATACGTGACTACCAGCCGCAAGATCGATTTCGCGATGTTCATTGGAAAGCAACTGCACGGCGAGGGGAGCTGCAGACCAAGGTCTACGATCCCTCAACCGGAATGACTCTGGGCATTTTCCTCAATGTGGCCACCATGCCCAGGCACTGGATGGGCTTCTTTCCAGAAGTTCTGGAGCGTGCCGTCAGCGTCGCCGCTTCGCTCGCCAATTATGGCGCCGGGGAAGGTTGGGGAATTGGGCTGTATGCCAACGGCTCTTTCCCAAACTCAGACCAGCCTATTCGTGTACCGCCGGGCCGCTCAACCAATCAGCTGACACATGTATTGGAAGCTCTGGCGGCGGTCACCGAGTTTGCCACCGCCTCTATCGAGGCGATGATGATTCGTGAAAGCCCCAATCTTCCCTGGGCGTCCACGATCGTCCTCGTCACTGCCGTCGTGACGGATGAAATCAGCGTTGCTTTGCTGCGCTTGCAAGAAGCCGGCAGACGTATTGTGCTCATATCGCTCGCCGAACAACCACCAGTTGGCGATCTCGGACTCCTGACGACTTATCATATTCCCGCGGACGCCTTCCCTGGCAAGTCCGGGAATGCCGCGCAGATCACCCGCGCACGGGTGGAGCGAAGCGAAGAACAAGCGACAGTGTAGATGAATCAGGAGATGATTTCTACCAGGCGGGACGCCCCTGCCCTACCTTCCTTCTGGGAAACCTGGGGGCTTATCAAACAGGAGCTTATTTTCCTTTGCTGGTCCCTGATGGAGGTGGCCATCATCGCTCCATTGGCCTTGATTGTCATGAATTGGGCCAGATACTGGAGCGTTGGCGCGTTGACGCTGTGGCTCCTGCTGCTTATCTTGCTGCCTTTCAACCTTATCCGCTTGCTCAGCGCCCTGGGCATTCCGCGAGAAAGACAGTGGCGAATTCTGCTTGCCGCACTATTGCTCACCCTGTTTATTTCCTGGCGCGGCCTGCTCTATGCCCCGCGTCCCCTGCTGGATTGGGCTTGGTTGGGCGAATTCGTGGGGCATCTAGGAAATCTCGGAAACCCATTTTGGGGGCGTGATCTGGTTATTTTTATATTCACGCTTCTCGCCTGGTGGCGCGGCATGCGCCTGGCGCAAATGGCACCTGATATTTATCGTATCGGTTTTCGCTTGCGTGCGGGCGTTTTGCTGCTGGCGCCTTTGGCCCTTGTTTTGTACGCGAGCGGCAATTTCTGGGGAGCGACCCCATTTGTGCTGCTGTACTTTCTCGCCGGATTGACCGCGCTCTCATTGATTCGCGCTGAACAGATAGAACGGGAGCGCTCCGGATTTGCAGCCAGCCTTACACCGCAGTGGGTGGCCATCGTCTTCATCACCAGTTTATTGGTGGTGATGACTGGGGGACTTGCCGGCGCCCTAATGAGCGGAGAAGTTATGACGGTTCTTTCGGGGCGACTAGCGCCTCTATGGTCGGCAATGCTGGCGACCCTGGCCGTTTCGCTGGCGACGCTGCTTTACTTGCTTTCGCCTGTATTGTTCATATTCTCATTCCTCGTGACGCAGCTCACCAATCTTTTTTCGCGTATTTTCGCCGCCGGCTTTGACATTGCGCCTCTGGAAGCAAACAGCCAAGAATCCCTGGATATGCTCAGTGAAGCGATCCAAGAAACAAATCGGTCAGGTCTCATCATACCCAGCGCCGTAAGCCAGATCCTGGCGGCGTTGATCATGCTTGGCGCGGCGGCGCTTGTCACTTATAGCCTCGTGCGTCGTTTTCGGCAGCCGCCGATCGCCGCGCCGTCAGGGGTGGCATATGCCCCGTCCCATGGTGACCGGAGGCAGTCAGATAGTTTCGCCGATCGCCTCCTCGGCCGCCTGGGGTTTGCGCGCCGTTGGCGAACAGCCGCTTCCATACGCCGCATTTACAGTGAGATGTGCGCCACGGCCGCCGCGGCCGGTCATCCTCGGGGAACGGCGCAAACGCCGTACGAGTACCTTGCGGCGCTGCAATCAGCCTGGCCCGATAATCACGCTGACTCTCTGCTGATCACGGAAGCCTATGTCCGCGTGCGCTACGGGGAGGTGCCGGAAACGGAGCAAGAACTGCAAGCGATTCGTTCAGCCTGGGCAGAGCTGTCTATGATTCGGCCGTCGGAAGGGGCGACATCCAATTTGTGAAATGCAAACGGCTCATTGCCAAGGAAATGGCACTAAGAGCGTTTGACAGGTCGCGTGCCGGTATGCTATTATCTGCCCGTTCCCGAGAGGTTTTGGAGCGTAATACCATATGAGAACCTATTGCGAAAGGTGTTTTCGCAGACCATATTAGTGTTGATATTTAGAGGGGCACGTCACCCGCAGTGACGTGCCCCTCTCTCTTTGTACCGGTTTCTCGACCGGGGGAGATTTACCATGACAAAATTCGTTTTCTTTACCGGCGGCGTTCTCAGCTCAGTAGGGAAAGGGGTTACCGCGGCGGCCCTAGGCAGGCTGTTGAAGGCCCGCGGCTTCAGCGTTATGGCCCAGAAGCTGGATCCCTACATCAACGTCGACCCCGGCACCATGTCACCGTACCAGCATGGCGAGGTATTTGTCACAGAAGATGGCGCTGAAACGGATCTCGATCTTGGGCATTACGAGCGTTTTATCGATATCAACTTGAACCAGGGATCCAATGTGACGACCGGCGGCGTCTATGCCGAGGTTATCGCCCGCGAGCGCCGGGGCGACTATCTGGGCGGCACCATTCAGGTCATCCCGCACATTACCAATGAAATCAAGCGCCGCATCCATCTCGTCGCTGAGAAAAGCAACCCAGACGTAGTCCTCGTCGAAGTCGGCGGCACGGTCGGTGATATTGAAAGTCTGCCCTTCATGGAAGCGCTGCGCCAGATGCGCTCCGATGTGGGACATGAAAACACGCTCTACGTTCACGTCACATTCTTGCCCTATGTCGGCGCCAGCGGTGAACTAAAGACCAAACCCACCCAGCACAGCGTTCGCGAGCTGCGCGGCATCGGCATCCAGCCGGACGTAATCATCGCCAGGGCCGACCACCCAATCTCCCAGGAGCATATCCGCAAGATTTCGCTCTTCTGCGACGTCGAGGAACAAGCTGTTATTCCCGCGGAGACAAGCGAAATCCTCTATAACATACCTCTCCTGCTCGCTGAAACAGGGCTTGATCGCTACGTGGTCGAACGCCTGAAGCTTGAATCAAAACAGGAGCCCGACTTGAGCGAGTGGAAAACGTTGATCAAGGAAATCAGACGGCCGAAACCAACAATTCGCATCGGCATCGTCGGCAAATATGTGGAGCTTCATGACGCCTATATGAGCGTGCGCGAGGCGATCTACCATGCCGGTATCGCCACCAATCGCAACGTGGAAATAGAGTGGATCCATTCCGGCGATCTGGAGAAAGACAAAGGGTGGGAGCGCTTCGCAGATCTGGACGGCATCGTCGTTCCCGGCGGCTTCGGTGAACGCGGCGTTGAAGGAAAGGTGATGGCAGCACGCTGGGCGCGCGAGAACAGGATCCCCTATCTCGGTCTCTGCCTGGGCATGCAGGTCATGTGCATTGAGTTCGCCAGACATGTCCTGGAAAGTGATGAACCCAACAGCACCGAATTCGATTCGCAAACTGAGCATCCAGTGATCAGCCTGATGCCTGACCAACATGATCTGTCCGATATGGGCGGCACCATGCGCCTGGGTTCCTATCCTTGCCAACTGACGCCCGATTCAGTTGCCGCAGAAGCGTATGGAGAAAGCCTGATCAGCGAGCGCCACCGCCATCGCTGGGAATTCAATAACAGTTATCGAGCAGCGCTTGAATCAGCGGGCATGGTCTACAGCGGCATCTCACCCAACGGCCGTCTGGTCGAAATCGCAGAACTGAAGGACCACCCTTTCATGCTCGGCAGCCAATTCCATCCCGAGTTCAAGAGCCGTCCAAACAAGCCGCACCCGCTTTTCCGATCCTTCATGGCCGCCGCCGTTCAGAGCCAAGAAGTGCGCGAGCCCAGTCAGGACCAGCTGGCGGAGCAAGTCAAGGAGATGGACTTTTAGGGCGCCGGCTGGTTCGAAAAAGGTGAGGGCCGGCCGCAGACTCGCTCATTACTGGGCACCACAATGGCGCAAGGTATTCAAGACCTGTTCGCGGCTAACCTGATCGCTTATGAACACCTCCCCCACCTGGCGCGGGAGAATGAAGCGCAGTTGGCCTGATTTTTTCTTTTTGTCACTAGCCATTGCCGCATAAATCGCTTCTGCGCGGAGATCGGTGGGGATGCTGGTGGGCAGGCCGACGGAGGCCAAGACAGAGGCTGTTCTTGACTCAAGGTCCGCAGAAGCTTCGTCTCTGGCGATTGCCAGATGCGCTGCGGCAACCAGGCCCATGGCTACGCCCTGCCCATGCCTGATGCCGTACCCGGTTACCTGCTCAATGGCATGGCCAAACGTGTGACCTAGATTCAGGAAAGCACGACGGCCGTCTTCATAGGGATCCTCTTCCACGATCAAGCGCTTCATCTCCACCGCGTCCCCAACAACTCTCTGTAGAAGCTGCAAGTCGCCAGCGCGCAGTTGCCCACGCTTGGCCCGGCTTTCAATCAGCGCAAAAAGCTGGGGATCGGCGATGATGCCCGCCTTTATCACCTCCGCCATACCGGACGAGAATTCCGCCGCCGGCAGCGTTGAAAGCGTCTGCAGATCGATGAGCACAGCCTTGGGCTGCTTGAACGCGCCGACCAAATTCTTGCCTTCCGGCAGGTCGACGCCCGTCTTGCCGCCGACGCTGGCATCAACCATCGCCAATAGACTAGTCGGCGCCTGCACGAAATCGACGCCGCGCATGTAGGTGGCAGCGACAAAACCGGCAACATCACCGACAACGCCACCCCCCAGGGCCACGACTGTCCCCTGCCGATCCAGCCCGGCGGAAAGAAGCCGGCTGTAAAGCTCATTGACAGTAGCCAGCGTCTTGTGTTGTTCGCCTGCGGGCATGGTCAAAACAATATCGGCATCGATCAGATGCGCGTACAGCGGGCCCACATTGCTGTCCGTGATGACAGCGAGCGGCCCCTCAATCTCGGCAAGATCACGCAAATCTGCCAATAGATCCGGCCCGATCACGACGGCATACCGGCCGTCTGGGTGGGTAACATCAATAATTCTCTTGTCCATAAGGTTTCTTATCTTCCTGGCTATCGCCTCTACGCTTCTGCCTTGGGTCTCTATCTGCGGAAACCGGGCATAGCCGCCGGCGCGCTGAGCTAGGAGCCGGGCGATCCTTTCCTGTGCATCGGGCGCATCCAGCAGCGGCCGTTTTCCCGGTTCGGCGTGAAGGCGCCTGGCGATCTCCGCAGCAGGCGCAGTCAGACAAAACACGGGTCCGGTTCCGCCGAGCAGCTCTGCGTTGCGCGCGTCAAGCATCAACCGCCCTCCCGTGGCAATTACGGCGCCATGCTGGGCACTCAGCTCTTCGGAAATCATCCTTTCCCACCGGCGAAAGGATTCTTCGCCTTCGCTGCGGAATATCTCGGCGACTGTTCGCCCTGCATGCTCCTCTATCAATTGATCCGTATCCAGGAAGCGATAGCCCAGCTGTTTAGCCAATTCCTTACCAACAGCCGATTTACCGCTGCCCATGAAGCCGGTCAAGACTATGTTCTCTTGTCCCATCCCGCAGATTATAGACGACTATCCTAGTAACGGGCGATTGGAGGAATGCCAGGGCAGTATTTGGCGGATTCGCATGCTCTCAATACACTTGGCGGCATCATGTCCGCTCGCGCAGCCTGGAACAGGCAAACAGCTTTGCTCATCATACTTCTTTTGCTGGCCGCCGTGCTGCGTCTTGGCCTGCTGGGAGAGAAGAGTCTTTGGTTTGACGAGGCGTTCAGCGTCGATTTTGCTAGCAATTCCCTTGCGCGTATCTGGCAGCCCAATTTCGTGAGGCCCGAAACACACCCACCCCTGTATTACGTGGGCCTGCACTACTGGATGAGCTGGTTTGTCAACAGCGAGCTGATGGTTCGCCTGCCGTCGGCCCTCGTCTCGCTGCTCAATGTCGGTCTCATCTATTTGCTTGGTCTGCGATTGTTTTCGCAAAGCGTCGGCCTGCTGGCAGCCGGTCTGCTCGCCCTCTCACCCTTGCACGTTTGGTATGCGCAGGAAGCGCGTCAATCCGTCTTCATGACAGCCGTGATGCTGCTGTCAGCGGTGCTTCTCACCTGGGACAGCTGGTGGGCGCTGCCTTCTCTTGCGGCCACTTTTGCCGTTGGCCTCTACATTGACTACACCATGCTGCCTATCTGGTCCCTAATCAGTGCCATATGGATCGTGGCCTGGTGGCAGGGGGGGCACCCCTGGCGGCCGCTCCTTATCTGGGCAGCAGCCTCATTGACGGCCTGGCTCTTCTTCGTTCCCTGGCTCGCTGAATTCTATGAATTCTTGGGGATATTCTCTACGCTGCATCTCTTCATCCGCCTTAACGATACGTTCGGGCTGCCCTTCTTGACCCCCGCCCAATATCTTCTGGCGATGATTGGCGGCACGCTTGTCCTGATCCCTATCTTCGCCCTTCTTGGGAAACTGCTTACCAACGAACGAACGAATCGTTGGCTGTTTCCGATCTTGCTGTTGGGTTTTCTGCTGGCGACGCTTCTCTTTGCGGTGCCGCGGCTCTATAGTCTGAAGCGCGTTCTGGTCCAAGTCTGGCCGTTGGCCATCCTCCTGACGGCGTGGATCGTCGATCAGTTAGCGGAAAGACGGCGCGCCGTGGCAGTTGGCTTGCTTGCCGTTTCGCTCATGGCCAGCCTATTCCTTTGGCTGGCCATTCCCAAGGATGATTGGCGGGGCGCGGTCGCTTATGTCAATAAAAACGCGGCTGAACAGGACATTCTCTGGGTCGACCCAGCCTACAACCAAATGGCGATCCGCTACTATGATCCCGCCCTCCCCCTACAAACAGAAAGAACCAACTCTTTGTTTGATTTCTTTGGTGGGGATGTCTGGCTGATTGCCGAACGTTTTCCGGGACAGAGCGTCCCGTCATCAACGGCTGAAAAGGTGTTGGATGAGCACTTGCAGCTGGTGGAATCTATCCCTCTCTATCGCTTAGAGGTGCGCAGGTATCGGCCTAAGGCGCAATAGTTAGCTGGGCAATCAAAAGATCGAGGGCTGTGCCCATGTCAGCACGGCCGTTCTTAACAGCGACATCGATATCAAGCAGATGGCGATAGATCTGCTCAAGTTCCGGCATAGTGAATCCGCGCGCTTGCTGGTTGAGTTTGCCGGCAACAAAGTCGTGCAGACGCAGTTCGCGGGCAATAGACTGCTGGGCATACCCTTCGTCAGCCAACTCTTTCACTTGGATCAACAGACGGAACTGACGCACGAACATTGAAAAAAGGTAGAAGGGATCCGCGCCTTCGATCAGCTTCTGCTGGTACAGCATAGACGCCCGCTGCTCGTTGCGATTGCCGAGCGCGTCCACCAGATCAAAAATACTGGCCTCGGCCACATAGGGAGAGAGCAAAGAGACGTCATGAACGTCAATAAGCTTCGGCGCCGAGAACTCTTTGTAAAGAACCAGTTTCTCCAGTTCTTTATCCAAAATGCGAACGTCGTTGCCTACCAAGGAAGAAAGTAAGTGCGCCGCGCGTGGCGATATCTCGCCCCCCTTCTTGCTCACCTGCTGCTGAATCCAGCGATCAATCTGATGTCCTTCAGGCAGTGGGAAGCTTGAGACCACACCCCCTTCTGTTTGATTGGCAAGAAGCAAAGCCGGGTGGCTGTTCTTAAGGGTTTGAGACTCCAGAAAGATAAGGCGCGTCGAGTCCGGCACATGGGGCAGGAAGGCCAACAGCTCCTTCTCATACTCTTTGCCGGGCTTTGAAGTAAAGAGGTCCTCAACAATCACGACGCGAATGGGGGCAAGGAAGGGAATTGTCTCCGCAGCCTGGCGCAGCATCGAAATCGGGACTGGGCCGCTGAATCGGGTGGTATTCAGTTCGAGCATGGCTGGATCACCGTAGCGGCGGAACAGCCCACTAAGTTTTTCCGACTTGGTTTGCGTGTCTTCGCCATGAAACACGTAGAACATCGTTGGCCTTTTCCCTTTCAGCCGGGGGTGTGGATCAGTTTCGCGTTTCGATTCGATACGCCTTGGGCTGAAACGTGCTGCGGCCCCCGGTGAGGAGCAGTTGAAATAGACGCGTGATGATGGAGGGGGAGACCCGCTGCACGCGCACAACTTCCAAGTCCCCAATTCGGCCGTCCGTCGTATACTGCGCCTGTAGTTTCATGCCCAAAGGTCGGGAAACAATGATTGCCAGCGTGGCCATCAATATCGCCATCGGACCCGTATTGAAGAGTGTCGCCAATCTGCCTGCGGGCGTCTCCGTACGCCTCGACTCCAAGCCAATCACAAGCTGCACGGCAAGCGTGGCCATTGCCGCCGTCGTGACCAAGACCGTCCCACAGTTGGGGTGGACGGCCAGCTGACGTTCGCCGCCGCGCAGCCGCGCATGCGCTTCTCGGACGGCCGCTTCAACCTGATCTTCTGCAACATCGCCATATACATTCAGAGAAAAACCACGATGGTCAGAATTCCCCTGCGCGCTGAAATTTTTGTGTTTCTCAGTCAACACATGAATGGTCGCGTGTTCCAACCCGTGATTGCGCCTGATACGGCTGATGGTCTGTTCAATCATTGTAGTTTCCCCAGTAAACGTGGCCAGCTTTATAGCACAGTTGCCATATCAGGTCGAGAAGTAAAGCGGATGGCAGACGCAGCCGAGGCGTATTTCGCCGGGACCTGATTACCGCGCACAAAGCGTCTATAATAGGCTGCCTATGGATACGCAGCCAGCAGCCGGCCATCCCGCCATTTCAATTATCATTCCCCACTTGAACGGCAAAGAACATCTAGACGATTGTCTCAGTTCCCTGCGCCGCCAGACATTCAAGGATTTTGAGGTACTCCTTGTAGACAATGGATCCAGTGACGGTTCGCAGGCGTACGTGCGAACCGCCTATCCCGAGGTCACGCTCCTGGAACTCAAGGAGAATCAGGGGTTTACGGGCGCCTGCAACGCCGGCTACCAAGCCGCCAAGGGGGACTTGATCATTTTGCTCAACAACGATACGGAAGTCGATTCACATTGGCTGGAAAGCATAGCAAATGCTTTCGAACGTGTTCCGGAGGCCGGGAGCGTGGCCAGCAAAATGCTTCTCTTTGATCAACGCGACATACTGCACACGGCCGGTGACTACTATCGAGCGGACGGGCTGCCGGGCAATCGTGGAGTATGGCAGAAGGACAGCGGGCAGTATGACGAGGAAGCTGTCGTATTTAGCGCCTGTGGCGGCGCCGCGGCATACCGTCGTGAGACGCTGGAACAAGTTGGTTTTCTCGATGACGCGTTCTTTTTCTCGTGTGAAGATGTCGATTTGGGTTGGCGAATCAATCTGTCCGGTCAAAAAGTAATCTATGTTCCTGAGGCGGTTGTCTACCACAAGCTGAAGGCTTCGGCCGGATCCGGGCCGACAAGCAGTTATTATGACGGCCGAAACTTTCTTTATGTTATCTGGAAGAACTATCCTTCCTCCCTGCTGCGCAAACATTGGCCGGCGATCCTTCGCGCCCAATTGGCGATTAGCATTGAGGCTCTGCGCTCGTGGCGCGGCAGCGCTGCCCGCGCCACCCTGCGCGGCCAAGCCGCGGGCCTCCTCGGCTTTTTTGGCATGCGCGCCGAGCGCCGGTCCATCCAGGCCGCGCGCCAGATCGATGATCAATCATTAGAAGCGCTGCTTACGCCAGTTGACGAGACCCCCCAGCCCAGGTAAGATCGACAATTTAATATCATGCAATTATCTGACCCCTATTTAAGCGTCATCATCCCCGCCTACAATGAAGAGAGGCGCATCGTCACGACCCTCGAGGCCATCCACGGTTATCTCCTGCAGCAGACCTACACCTGGGAGATACTGGTCGTTCTAGACGGCCCGACGGACAAGACGCTGGATCGCGTAAGCGAGTTCGCGGAGACAAGAGAGCAGATACGCTGGATTGACCGCCGCGAAAACCGTGGTAAAGGGTATACTGTCCGGGAGGGCATGCTGGCAGCGAGAGGAACGATTCGCCTCTTCAGCGATGCCGACAACTCCACAGATGTGAGTCATTTTGGGCAAATGGCGCCGCTGTTCGAGGCGGGTTACGAGGTTGTAATCTGTTCGCGGGACGGCAAAGACGCGGAGGGAGCCGGGCAAGCTGTGCCTCAACCGGCCGTTAAGCGCTTCCTGGGCAACGCCGGCAATCTCTTCATTCAGTTTGTTGCTGTCCCTGGTATCTGGGACACGCAGTGCGGCTTCAAGGCATTTACCGCGGAAGCGGCAGAGCAGATATTTCGCGTGGCGAGAATTGATGGATGGGGATTTGACATCGAGGCGCTGGCCCTGGCCCGACACTTTGGCTTCCGGATCGCGGTTATTGCCGCCCACTGGATCGACAATGCGGAAACACATGTCCGTATTTGGAACTATCTGACAACCCTCCTAGAAACGGTACACGTGCGTTGGAATCTCATGGCCGGCGCCTACAAAGCGATGCCTGAGGACAACGCCATTGCCACTTGAGCAAACGCGTGGCGACACTAGACTTCGAATCGCGGATTGTCAAAGAGAGCGGCGGCTTGCTCGTTGCCGGCCTGGATGAAGCCGGTCGAGGGGCTCTGGCCGGCCCTGTGGTGGCGGCAGCGGTCATATTGCCCCCACCCTCAGCGGAGCTGCTGCAGCAGCTTAGCGGCGTGAACGATTCCAAACTAGTATCAGCCAAAACCCGCGAAAGGCTTTTGCCTATCATTCAAGAACGAGCAGTCGCCTGCGCAGTTGGCATCAGCCCGGCCACGGATGTGGATCGCCTGGGAATTATCGCGGCCACAAAACAAGCGATGCAGGCCGCCCTGGATGCCTTAGATCCCGCAGCGCAATACCTGCTCATTGACGGCCGAATTCGCCTGCCACGCTCATTACTGCCTCAAGAGTCAATCATACGCGGCGACAGTAAGAGCCTAAGCATTGCCGCAGCGTCCATACTGGCAAAAGTAACGCGCGATCGTCTGATGATTGCCCTGGACAGCCACTACCCGCAATATGGCTTCGCCCGGCACAAAGGATATTGTACTGCCCAACATCGACAGGCACTTGACTCTCATGGTCCTTCAGCGGAACACCGTCTCACATTTGCCCCGCTCAGAGCAACATTACTCTAACGTTCAGTGAACGGCGCTATTTTTCCGATTTTCGTCGCTGCCTTTCCCGCGCGCAGACCTATTGGCGTGGTTCGCACTTCCGGGAATTACAGGCCTTTCTTGATCGGTTAATGAACGAGTTTCCGCAAATAACTTGACATAGTAGCACATTATTGGTCATAATTATGTCTACTTGTGGCCAGCGCACGCTTTCCGCCTCGGGAGTTGGCTTGCGTCCACTCGGCCACCATTTGTTTCTTATCTGGAGTAGTACCAAAATGAAAATCGGCCGACCCGCTCTTGCGATGCTGGTCGCCTTTGCCCTGCTATTGGGTCTATTGGCGACAACGTATGCGCAGGGAGATACCGGAGTATTTGACCTGGCGGTAACTGGAATAGAAACAGAACCATTTGCTGCCGGAATAGGCGACGAGACAACCTACTATGTCACGTTAGAGAATCTCCACGCCTCTGCGGTCCCACGACAATTGATGCTGGACCTGATGTTGACGGTCACCAACGCTCAGACAAACGAGACAGTTGCCGAGTGCCGGCAGGCTGTTGATGCTGGCCTGATGGCGGGGACGAATGCCTCTATGCGCGTGCTCATCGGGGATTGTGGCGTTGTTCTAAGGAACCCCGGGACGCATCTCGTGCGCGCTGAGATTCTCGAACGCGATGCTAATCCTCTGGCGAATGCTTTCTCGTTAATTCCCGGCGATCTCAATGCCGGCAACAATGGCAGCATGACGACAACCGTACCTGTGCAATATGAGGGTGACCAAAACTTGCCCACAGAATTGACGCGTATCTTTGCCGGGTTGGCCATCTTCTTTGCCGTCATGGCCCTGGTCGCCGCCGGCGCCGAGGTGGTCATCGACAGCCTCAAAGTTGCCGTTGGCCTGAAACGCAAAGTGACTTCGATGGATGCCCTGGATCGCATGGAAAAGTATATGCCTGGCGAATTGGGCGCCCTGAGTGTCAGCGCCACGACCCAGGAACAGTTCCGCCGCATGATCCGCGAAATAAGAGGCGTTTTGGGCGAGACCTTGCGCGGTGTGGATACGGTCAGCGCGCTGCGAGAGCAGATCACCAGCGGAGAATTCGGGATAACTTTTCAGCGGGCGAGCCAGCTCACGCAGTCCTACCAGAACCTGAACGGGAACGAACTGTATAATTACAAGAAATACCTTCAGGCGTACACGACCAATGTACTCAACACCCTGGAAAACAGGCTGCATCTTTCGACTGCGGCTATCCGGCCGCTGCGCGACCAGCTGGCGCAAGAAATAAGCCTCTTCGATGGCCGGCTTCCAGACGCGTTCTTGAGCGACTTGATCGGCGATTTACAGGATCCGCACTTCTGGTCTACGCAGTTGGTCGATGGTTGGCTAAACAACAAACAAGACACCTTCTTTGCGCGCAGCAGCGCGGCCGTTGTTGACGAATTCGACAGCGAGGTGAGGCCCCTGCTGCTGGGCGTCGGCTTCGCACCTGATTCGATCGAATCATTGAAGCTGGAACTGGTCTCCGCCATGGACGTCGTCGAGGCCAGCATGTCGCAATCCACCGACACATTCTTGTCCAGCGTGCGCAATGTACTCGATGCGGTAGAACTACGTCGCTACGACACACAAAGTCCATCAAGAAAAGTGTGGCGGAAACTGAGAGTTTGGCGCGGCGGTTCTTTCCCCCCACTCAGGCTGCGCTCCACGCTAATGCCGGCTTTCTTCCTGGGGCTCATTCTTCTCTATTTGGCATTTCTGAGGCATATGACAGAGGCTCAGCCGCTTGGGGGGCTCTTGGAACGTGGGATCAGCACCCTCGATGGGCGGGCCTGGCTTTCTTGGTACCTCATATTCTTCGTTCTGGCCTTTATTGGCGTGCTGGTGCTCTATTTCGCGCGTCGCGCGGTGGGGGCGCAGGAAAAGCTCTGGTTTGTCGGACTCTATGGAGCGACCGCCCTTTCTCTACTGACAGGATCCGTCTTGACGATTCTGTTGTGGGTCCTGCAGCCCTATAGCGCGAACCGTGTGACAGGCGAATTAGAGCTCTTCGACTGGCTGCAACCCTGGTGGTCCTGGCTGATCCTCTTCTCTTTGATCCTTCTCGGACTCTTGATGGCCTTCAGCTTGCTGGGCAAATATCTCTATGATCGGCTCGAACGCTCGGCGGTAAGGGATGGGCGGCTGAGTTCCGTTGAAAAGGCGCTGGAGAACACAACCGTTCTTCACCGCGTGGAAACACTTTGGAATTTAGTTCGCCAGGGCTTCGATGTAACCCGTGTCGATCCTGGTGCTTTTGATAAGCCGGATACCGTAGGAGATTATGAAGTGGGCGCTCTGGGTGTCGAGGGACAGCCGTTCCAGTTTTCTCCGGAAACGGCCGCACAATTCATCATGCAGCGCTCAGACCAACAACGTGATGAAGAAACTTCGCGCCTGCGCGTTATGCGCGTGTTGTCAATTGTTATCGGTCTGGTCCTGGCCTATTCCCTGCAGATCGATGTCTTGAGCCTGCTTGGTGAGGCATTCCCAGAATTCCTGGATCAACTGAATTGGACGATCGTCAGCGGGCAAACGCTTCATGCCTGGCGTGGTTGGCTGCCGGCGAACAAATCGATCACGGTGGGCATCGTCCTCACCGCGTTTGCGGCCAGCGCCGGATCGGCTTTCTGGCATGATCGGCTGGATCAACTGCAAGCTTCAAAGAAGGGCGCGCAGGCCGCCGCACAGCTGCTGAATCAAGCATCTCAGGTTGCCAATACGACAAACCAAAACGGCTAGACTCCGGCGCCGGCCCAATGGCCACCTGGCGTGAGCAGAGTAGTTACGGCTGCCTATCGCGCCTCTGCGCGTCCAGCTCGTGCAGCTGCTCTCTCAATTTGAGGATTTCCTTTTCACGCCGGTCTATCGCCGCCTGCAGCTCGCGCCTGATAAGGCTCCATTCGTCCTCATCATCTTCACCCAGATATTGAGCACGCCGCCACAAGCGAGCGGTGTTTTCCTGACGTAAAGCTGCCAGCTGGCGAACCGCTTTCGCTTCCAGGCGGCGCATCTTGTTAATTGACCCGCGGATCTTCCGCTGCTCGCGATCGGGAATGCCAGCAAGGCTCGCCGCCTCCTTCGGGGAGAGCTCTCCAGCGAGATCGTAAAGGGCATCGGTGTTCCCTTCTGAGTAGGCGCGGTTGACCGCGGACATGATGGTCGTGCGGTAGGAGCGTTCAAAAGCCGTCGCTGCTAGATCAGGGTGAAAGCGTCTGGCCAGCTCGCGATACAGTCGTTTTTCGGCTGCTTTGTCCAGCGGTGTATCAGTCGGCAATAGTGGATCAACATCAGCGGCCGTCTCCTCAGACCATTCTTCCGCTGACAGGAGATCATCCTCCGCCAAGTAGGCGGGGTCGATGCCCTGCAGCAGGAATTCAAGGTTAACCAACAAGGCTTCCTTTGCGGATCGCAGTTCCATCAACTGATCGACCAGATTGTCAAGTTTTAGGCGGCAGTGCATGCGGAAGGCATTAACGGACGCCTGTTCACCGGCCAGGAGCGCCTCAGCATCCGCCAGCGCGCCACGAGCGCGATCCAGTTCACGGCGTAGTGCTTCCCTGTCGCCTTGGGTATCTGTGAGCGGTTGAATGCTACTGTGCCTAGCCATCTTCTTCAAGAATCATTGTAGCCATCATCAACGGCCGTGCCAATGAATATCTTAGCGATGCCAGGTCCAACGTGCTAAGATTCAAACTGAATAATCGACAATTGTGTTTACCAATGTTTACCAATCGACCATGGTTGATCAGAATCAGGAAACCAATATCGCCATCGTTGGCGCCGGTCCCGTAGGGATAGAATTAGCCATCGCCTTAGAGCGTCTCGGGCAAGCGTATGTATTGATCGAAGCCAGACAAATCGGCAACGAGTTCAGCAAGTGGCCGCCTGACACCCATTTCTTTAGTACGCCGGAACACGTAGCTCTGGCCGGCATCCCTGTGCACAACCGGGACCAGCTGCCCGTAACAGGCGAGCAGTATCTGGCCTATTTGCGCACCTTAACGGAGACGTTTGATCTCAACTTAAGGCTGTATGAACCGGTGACCAAAATCGTTAGGGAAGGAAGCGGCTTTGTGCTGCGTACGGATCCGCTGACAGGCCCCAGAACAATTCGCGCCGAGCATGTCGTCTTGGCGAGCGGAGGGATGGCTCGTCCACGTATGCTCAACATACCAGGCGAAGATTTAGCGCACGTCACCCATTACTTTCCGGGCCCCCATCCCTACTTTCGGCGGCGCGTCTTGATCGTTGGCGGCCGCAACTCGGCAATGGAAGCGGCCCTGCGCTGCTGGCGCTGTGGCGCTCAAGTCGCCTTGAGCTACCGTGGCGCTGAGCTCAATCACGAGCGCATTAAGCCCCATCTCTCGATCGACATAGAGGACCGTCTGCGGAAAGGAGAGATAGCCTTCTACCCGGCTACGGAACTGGCTGAAATCACGCCGTCCACTGCCCGATTGACCAGCGTGGGTGCGCAGCAGAAGAAGCTTGTCAATCTTGAGATCGATGCCGTCATATTGTGCACTGGCTTCGAAGCAGATATGACTCTGTTTGCACAGGCAGGGGTCGAGCTGATCGGCGAGGAACAGGCGCCGCAGTTCAATGAGACCACCATGGAGACGAACGTTCCCAGTCTTTATGTCGCCGGCACTGCTGCCGGCGGCACTCAGAACCGCTTCAAATACTTCATTTCTACCAGCCATGACCATGTCGCCAAAATCGTCATGGCCATTACGGGATTACCTCCGGGACCGCTGGGCACCATCTCTGCCCGAAATAACGCCGTTACCTGGGAAGAGGTAAAAGCCAATTGAGTACGTGCGCGGCTGCACGGTGCCCTCTGGTAGACTTGCGCGGAATCTTCTGAGAAAAGGATGCAGCAAAGATGTTGTTAGCGATAGATATTGGCAATACCCAGGTCGCTCTGGGTGTATGGGATGGTCAGGAGTGGCGTCACGAGTGGCGGCTGCGAACAATCGCCGATCGGACCAGCGATGAATACGGCATCGTCGTCATGAGCTTGCTGGAAAGCGGGAATCTGGACGACGGGATTGATGCCGTGATCATATCGAGTGTTGTCCCTTCGCTTACTAGGACGTTCAAAGAACTCAGCCAGGTCTATTTGGATCGTGATCCGATCATAGTCAATGCCGATCTGGACACAGGCATCGCGGTCAAAACAGATAACCCGCAAGAAGTTGGCGCTGATCGCATTGTCAACGCAGTTGCCGCCTACTATGGCTATAAGGGCCCCGCCATTGTCATCGATGTAGGAACCGCAACGACCTTCGATGTTGTCAGCAGCGCGGGGGAGCTGCTCGGCGTGGCCATCGCGCCAGGTTTGGGTGTCGCCGCCGATGCGCTTTCCCAGCGCGCGGCCCAATTACAGCAGGTGCCTCTGGAAGCGCCGCCCAACGCCATCGGTCGCAATACGGTACATGCAATGCAGTCGGGTCTTATTCTTGGTTACGTAAGCCTGATAGAAGGCATGGTGCAAAGGCTCCTTGCGGAACACCCGGACAAGGAGCAGGATGTGCGCATTATCGGCACGGGTGGCTTGATCAATTTGCTTGCTCCCCATACGTCAGTGATTGACACTGTCGATCAATCGCTCACATTATCAGGCCTGCAGATGATTTATGATAGGTTAGCTCAGTGAAACCAGCTCTAACGATGCGCAAAGCCGCAGGTAGGAATGCCGCGCCAAGGATGCCTGTTTTGTTGGGGGTGCTGCTGCTGTTGATCAGCGCCGTGGCCTGCCAGTCAACTATGGGAACTCCGCCGCGCCTGGCAACCGGTGAAGCGCTGCTGGCCGCCGGTGCGAAGGAGACGGTCGAGCCACTGAAGATTCCGGCGCCGACAGCCACGGCCGGGGCGACCGATCCGGAAGCGCTCAGCGGCGGCTCAGCTCGGGCTGTGGACGTGTGGATCAATGAGACATCGAGCGAGCACCGGCAGGCGGTCCAGAGAATGGCCGATGATTTTAGCGACAGGACGGGCATGGATATCGCGCTGCAATTCATTGATCCGGCGCTTCTGCCCGATCTGGCGGCAACGGCCGTCCTCTCCGGCACGCTACCTGACGTGATCTTGCACCCCTTGGAATTCACAGCAGTCTGGAGCGAACAGGGCATCCTCAATCCTGCCGCGGCTGACTCCCTGATAGACGAGATCGGGCGAGACACCTTCGATGCCGATGCCTTGGAGCTCGTAGAGGTGGCCGGGCAGACGGCCGCTATCCCTAGTGACGGCTATCAGCAGCTCCTGCTCTACCGGGCAGACTGGTTTGAAGAGGAGCGGCTGGATAAGCCGGACAATTACGAGGACATGATGGCTGCCGCAGAGGCTTTGTATGATCTTGACAATCTGGTGTCGGGCCTGGTTATTCCCACCGAGTCAAACCTGATCAACACGCACAAAGCGTTTGAGCATCTGGCGATTGCCAACAACTGCCAACTGGTGAATGAGTCAGGGGAAATATTGATACTTGAGCCGCAGTGCCGTGATGCATTGGATTTTTACTACGAAATCGTCAACCAGTTCAGCCCTCCGGGCGTACAGACCGATACCAGCGCGCGTAATGCATTCTTGGACGGCCGAACAGCCATGATCATAGGTTCACCGCGAATTTTGACCGATTTGGTCAGGAACAATCGGCTGGATCGCAACACGGGAATTGTCACCGGCATGATGGGCGAACAAGCATCGGAAAGTCCCGCCAATTTCGGCAACATTACCTATTTGGGAATTACAACTGCTGCTGACGAAGCGGCGGCGGCGGCGTTTGCCAAGTACTGGTTCGACGAAGGGTATCAGACGTGGCTGGCCATCGAATCAGAACGCAAAGTACCTATGCGCCTGGGCACACGTGATCGGGCCCGGTTCTATATTGATGAGTGGGGAAGCTCGCCGATATTGGAGGGGGAGAACCTGGATGACATCTTTGGTGCGGATGTTGTCGCCCAGCTGCGAGATGGCATAGGGGCAACCAAACGTTGGGGATTCAATCAAGATCAGGGTGCCCTTGCTGGCCGAATGTATGAAGAACTAACCCTGTCCGTAGTCCTGCAAGAAATGCTCAGCGGATACTTTAACAGCGACAAAACCATTTTCGAAACCTACAACCGCGTCGTGGAAATGATACCCGGCTATGCCTTTCCGGTCGTACCAACGCCAGAAGCATAAGCTAACCGTTTTTGCCTCGAACCTGACTTGTGAGTAGAATCGCCGGCACAGTATAGACCCAAACGGTCGCTGAAGCGCACTGCCTGGGCAATAGACGAGAGTGCGACCTGTAACAAGAACCGAAGAAGAAAATATGACCTCGATAACTGATTTAGAAAAGCCGGCCAATTCCGCGTCAGCGAGTTTGGAGCGCTGGATCCCATTGGCCCTTGCACTGGTAATCTTGATTCTCGATTACGCGAGCAAGGAAATTGTGCGCAGCAATTTACCTCTCTATACCTACTGGGCGCCATTCCCGGAGATTGAGCAGTTTTTTCGAATCACGCACACCTCAAATACGGGAGTCGCGTTCGGTCTTTTTCAGTTTGAAAGCGCCAATCTCATATTCGCTGTCTTTGCCATCGTCATCTCTATCGGCATCCTTCTCTTCAATCGATCGTTAGAGGCCGGCAACGTCCTGCTGCGTATCGCTCTGGGTTTGCAGCTTGGCGGCGCACTAGGAAACCTCCTCGATCGCCTTACCCAGGGCAGCGTCACAGACTTCTTGGATTTTGGTCCGTGGCCCGTCTTCAATGTGGCGGACACGGCCGTCGTCGCCGGTGTCATCCTGATGGGCTACGTCGTCTTGCAAGAAGAATGGAAAGAACGTTCTCCCGCTGACGAAACGCAGAAATCAAAGTAAGATGAAGGCGCAGCGTATCGAATTACGGCCGGCGGCTTCCAGCGAGCGTCTGGACAAAGCGCTGGCCGATCTCATGCCTGAATTGTCGCGCGCCCAGTGGCAGCGTCTGATCAGTGAGAGGCTGGTCCTTGTTGATGGGAAAGAAGCGAAAGCAAGCCAGCGTCTGTCAGGTCAAGAAGTGATCGTCGCTGAAATTCCGGAACCGGCCGAAAGCGAATTGGCCGCGGAAGAAATCGCTCTCGATATCCGCTATGAAGATGATGGCATTATTGTGGTCAACAAACCTGCGGGCATGGTAGTCCATCCGGGACCTGGACACAACAGCGGCACTCTGGTCAATGCATTGCTGGCATACAGCCCAGAATTCACCGGTATCGGCGACACGAAACGGCCGGGAATCGTGCATCGCCTTGATAAAGACACATCCGGTCTGCTCGTGGTTGCCAAGAACGATCGCGCTCTGCGGTACCTGCAGGCGCAGTTCAAGAGCAGAGACGTATCAAAGAAGTATCTCGCCCTGGTAGAGGGCCAAATTCAGCCGCCAGGCGCCCTAATTGACGCAGCGATCGGCCGCGATCCCGCACAGCGCAAGATGATGTCAGTAATCTCTCGCGATAATCCTCGGGGAAACTCCGTTCGCGCTCGGGCAGCGCAAACGCGTTACGAGGCGCTCGACTATTATGAGGATTATTCGTTGGTTGAATGCGCCCCGATAACCGGCCGCACGCACCAGATTCGCGTCCACCTCGCCTACATCGGGTATCCAATCGTCGGGGACAAGATCTATGGCAGGCGCAAGCAGCGCATCCCGCTAGACCGTCATTTCCTGCATGCCTGGGAACTTTCCTTCAAACGGCCCGCGGACGGGGAGACCGTCACGATCAAGGCTGAACTGCCCGCGGAGCTGCGGAACGTTGTTGATGCGCTGGCCTTGGCGGCCGCTTAGGACTCGCTTACTGTTCCAGGGGAAGCGAAATCGAGAATGTACTTCCTTTGCCTTCGTCGCTGCTGCACCAGGCATGACCCCCATGCTTCTCGGCGATTCCTTTGACGATGGCCAATCCCAACCCGGAACCCTTCGCCTTTCCCGCACCGTGCCGCTTGACACGGTAGAATTTTTCGAACAAGCGCAGCTGATCGTTCGCAGCAATGCCTGGGCCGCGGTCACGCACGCTGATGACAATCTCGTGATCAGATCGGTTGGCCGCCAGCGTCATATCCCCGCTGTTTGGGGCATACTTGAAGCCATTCATGAGCAGGTTGGCGAGAGCCTGACGTACAAGCGTGGCATCGCATTGTACGAGCGGCAGATCAGGCGGGACATTCACATGGAGGCGAACGCCGCTTTCGTGGGCGAACAACCAGTGCTCTTCAGCCAGCTCTTGCAAAAGAGTGCCGATGTCCGTTTCCTCAAACAGCAGGTCAACGCCTGACTCGATGCGTCCAATATCGAGGAGATTGTCAACCAACTCCATCATTCTTTCCACGCTGCGCACTATTTGGTCGGTATAGTTTCTCTGCTCCGGTGACAAATCTTCGAGGAGCACCAACGCGGACACATAGCCGCTGAGCACCGTGAGCGGTGTGCGCAGATCGTGGGATACGTTGTCAACAAACTCCGACTTCAGCCGATCAAGCTGTTTGAGATTGGTTACGTCATGAAGCAGGGCCACTCGCCCCAGGGACTGCCCTTCGTGACCGACGATCGTCGACAGATTGGCCACATAGGTGCGTCGATCTTTGCCAACGATTTCAAGCTCGCGAACATTCTGCGCATTGGCCGTCAACGCCTTCACAAGCTGGGGAACATCGATTGTGTCCGCAATCGTCCGGCCAATGACTTTGTTGGCCTGGATGTCAAACGCGCGCTCCATGGCGCGATTAACGATCAGAATACGCGATGTCTGATCGGTAACGATGACGGCTTCCGACGTGCTGGACAGTACTGCCGCCAGTCGTTTTCGACCCCCTTCGGCATACGTGAAGAGGTAGTTTTTTTCGACCTGGAGGGACGCCTGTCTGGCGAGCGTCTGCAGCAGTTCTCGATCATGCAGTGAGAATACTCGCTCCTGACGAAAGCCCACGACCAGAAAGCCCAGGTAGCTTCTTTCTCCCTTGAGCGGAACTGCATAGAGGGCCTTCACAAGCGCCTCGCCCTCTTGCGCAACCGGCAGCTCGCCGCGTATCGCCTGTGGAGAAGCCAGCGCCAATTCCTCTTGACTGCGCAGCAAAGACATGAGGGAGCGATCATAGACGGCCATACTATCCGCGGCAGGGCCCTCGGCCAGCGCGATCGGCCGTCCTTCAGAAGGGTTGAGCACCACTATGCGCGCCGCTGACGCCCCGGTCCCCCGCAGCGCCCCCTGCAAGACAATGGGCAGGCTCTCCGCCAGATCAAAGCTGGCGGAAGACTCTCGACTCACGGAAAGCAAGAGAGAGAGTTCGTCAAGTCGTTTCTTCATGTCGCGCTGCAGGAGGGCCAAGGAACGGCTTAATTCACCAATCTCATCCTGCCGCTGACTGTCCGGAATGAGGCTCACCGCCGCCCCGTCAATCATGCGCCGCGAGTCGCTGGTCAATTCTGTAATTGAACCACTGAGACTGCGGCTGTAATTGGCCAACCTCGCGTAGAATACGCCGGCGACAGCTATGAGCAAAATCATCATGGGCACGGCTACGCCAAACGTTTGCCGCAGCACCAATTCATAAGGCACAGAAGCCGCTATGCGCCAACTGCGGCTGCCCGCCGGCCCAAGATAAATCAACTGACGCGCCTGCGCTTCGTTATCGCGCAAGAACGCTGTGCCGTCATATTTCTCGGAAATAGCCACCGCCTGATCGGGCGAGCCCAGGTCCGCCAACCAGGATCCATCCATCGTCCCAAACTCAACGACCGCCTCGTCGTCTAGGCCGACGATCGCCGCAGACAATGGGCCGTTGGCCGGCGCCAAACTGCCAAATGCTTCGGCTACCGAGCTCATTTTCACGCGACCGATGAGGGCCATCTTTTCCCCCTGGGCCACATCAATAATGGGCACTATCATACTTATCGGTGAACCCGGACGCTGGTCTGCATCCACTACGAGGGAACTGGCATCCCCACGCAAAACCTTGTTGACAGCATGAAACTCTTTCTCCGTCAAACCGCCGGCTGAGGCGTCAGTTGGATACGTGCCGGCTATATTCTGCCGGCCGTCAACAATCAGAACCTGGTCGTAATGGCGGGCCATGCGATAGAGGCGGCTCAATGCCCGGCCGTTTACTTTCGATCCCTCAAGAAGATCAGGTTCCCCGCCATAGAAAGCAAGCGAGTGCTCCATCTCAACTTCAAAATCAACCAAGCGTGCTGTGGCGGCGTTGGCCTCGGCAGCCAGTTCGGCAAGCACCAGGCGCGTGGAAACGAACTGGGCAATGACAAAGGTTGCGGCGAGGACGACCAACAAAACCGCTGTGCTAAATAAAAGGAGATTTGAGAGCAAGTAATTCCGTACGCTTCTCTGTCCTGGATTGGGGACAAGCTCCTTACCGCTGCGCCAGGCGGGCATCACCAGCAAGATCATCGTCACCACGATGCCACCAAAAAAGCCCTCAACCAACAGCGGGAGAATATCCCGTCCAACGGCAGCAAACGCCATATCTGATCGGGACAGGAGCGTCGCGGCGCCTCCCAGCAGGAAAGCAGTAAAGCCAGCCATAAGAGCGATGGAACCCTGGCTTAGAGTCCCGCTGACAACAGGCATACGCAGGACCGCATAGCGACGCCCATCGTATCGTATGTGCATAAGCGTGCCGGCCAGCCAGGCGGCAAAGGCGTAGTGGTAGAGGTCGAACAGCGCGTGAGATTGACCCAACGCCTGTCCGAGGCCCGCGCTCATGCCCACAAGAAGAGCCGGTCCCGGCCCCAAAACCACGCCGGCGAGTAACGAGGGCACAGCGGCTAGTAAAGCAATGGTGTGCGGATCGGTTTCTGTAGAAGAGAAAGGGATGGCAACCGGGTTAAGGGAAACGGGGAACAGCTGGCTGGCAACCAGGGCGAGTATGCCCAGTGCCAGCCAACCGGCCCACTTGCGGAGGGAGAACTGCTGCAGATTCCGCCTGTCGCGAAAGAGCAAAGCAAGAAACAGCGCCGTGTAGCAGAAGAGAAGCAGCCATTCCAACAAAGTATCCGGCAGCACCAGATCCAAAGCTTGGCTTACTCCCCAATAAGCTGTGGGCATTGCCCTCCTTCTTCATGAAACAAGTGAAACGCTGTCAAGACATGTAGAGCCGGGTCGTCCACAGAGAACTCAGAATGCGCAGGTGGCTATACATAATTGACTAACATCGGCATTATAACCTAACAGTTGGGGTTGAAACAAGTATAGGACCCATATGTGGGGGTTATCGGTATTTGTCATAAACTGTATTGTCAATTATGATCTTGTGATGAACTCACGCAGTCGCACCTATGCAATTTTGATCGGCATTGTTCTGCTAACTTTGCCCTGCTACTGTGGAGGAATCTATCTACTTTCAACCGCCCCGCGAGATGGGGCGCAGCTTATCCCGCCAACGCTGCCGGCGATACTATCGCCAACGCCCAGCGCCACAGCGGGTTCTGAAATAGTTCCCGTCACACCAACCCCTTTGCCGACCAGCACCTCACGGCCGACGGCGACGCCCTTACCCACCGTAGAAGCGCCCACGGCAACCAGTTTGCCGACACAACTGCCCACGGCCGTTCCGCCAAGCGCAACACCGCCGCCGCCTACCGCGAGTCCGACCTCAACAAACACAGTCACGCCCACACCAACAGCCACGCCCACGGAAACAATAGCGCCGACGGAAACGGCGACCGCCATCATCCTGCCGACGGAAACTTTCACGCCCATTCCCATCCCCTCGGATACACCGGAACCCGTGGAAACTGAAGCGCCAACATTGACGGCAACGCCCCCGTTCGAACTTGTCACGGCGACGCCTTCTCCTGAAGCAACAGAGAGCGAGTGATAATGGATACTTTCGACCTGCTAAAAGAGCTTACGGAAACACCTGGACCATCAGGAAATGAAAGCGTGATCGCTGACTTGATCGCCAGGATGTGGGAACCCTACGCTGAATCTATTACGGTGGATCGAATCGGCAGCGTAATCGCCAGTAAACCAGGATCTGCGCAAGGTCCGAGACCGCGGCTGTTATTGGCGTCCCATATGGATGAGATCGGCCTCATGGTAACGGATCTGAGCAAGCACAATGGCTATGGATTTCTCCATGTAACCAATGTCGGCGGCGTCGACATCCGTCCCCTGTATGCCCAGCAGGTTGTTGTGCACGGGAAAACAGACGTGAACGGCGTGTTGGCCTCACTGCCGGAAAAGATGCTCTCCTCCACAAAGCGCGACAAGCCCTATGGGTTTGAAGATCTCGTCGTTGATCCCGGCCTGCCCTATGAGCAGCTTCAAGAAACCGTTTCTATCGGCGATTTCATTTCGTTCCGGCAGCCGCTGCGCAAGCTGCATGGGAAGAACGTAACCGGGAAGGCGCTGGACAACCGCGCCTCAGTCGCCGCGGTGACGCTATGCCTGGAGCAGCTGCACGGCCGTGAGCACGCGTGGGACGTAGTCGCCGTGGCGACGGCGCAGGAGGAGACGCGCCTCTTGGGAGCGTATACGAGCACGTTCTCCCAGAATCCGGATGCGGCAATCGCCATTGATGTCACGTTCGCCAAAGGAGCAGGACTCAGCGAGGCGTCTGCGCCGGAGCTCAGCAGCGGGCCGCTGCTTGACACCGGACCCAATGTGCATCCCGGTATGTTCAAGGCACTGCAGGAGGCGGCCGAGTCAATGGAAATGGCGTACACCGTCGCCACACACAGCAGAGGGAGCGGCACGGACGCTTTTGGGATCCAGGTTGCCCGCAGCGGCATTCCCACCGGCCTGGTATCCATACCATTGCGCTATATGCACACGGTAGTTGAAACGATCAATTTGATGGATGTCGAACGAACCGGCCGCCTCCTGGCTGAATTTGTTACGCGGCTAAATGGCGACTTCCTCAGCACCATAGAGCAAGAAATGATGGCGGGTGATTGAGTTAGAATAGCAATCACGCTGGTCAAGAAATGCTGCCCGGGAAGAAAGGCACTATGCACGAACTCTTGAAAAATCTGAGTGAAGCCAGCGGCGTTTCTAGCGCCGAAAAGGAAGTGCGTATCCTGATTCGTGATCTTATCGAAGATCACGTCGATGAATGGCACGTCGACGCGATGGGCAACCTGATTGCCCTAAAGTCCGGCACGGGCGAATTGGATATGCGCGTCATGCTCGACGCCCACATGGACGAAGTGGGCCTAATGGTCAGTGAGATTGACAGCAGCGGGCTGTTGAAGTTTGATACCGTCGGCGGCATCGACGATCGCACACTGCTTGGGCAGGTTGTGGAAATCGGTCCCAAGAAGATCACGGGCGTTATCGGTGTACGGCCGATCCATCTTCTGAAAGCGAACCAGCGCAACAGCATCGTCAAACGTGATTCGATGCGCATTGATATTGGCGCCAAGAACAAAAGCGCCGCCGCGGGAAAAGTTAGCGTCGGTGATCTCGCCGCCTTTGTCAGTGCATACGAGGAGAACGGATCGACGGCGGTCGGCAAAGCCTTTGATGATCGTGCCGGCTGTGCTTCTTTGATCGAAGTCTTGCAGGGCGACCGGTATCCTTTCGATCTGGCTGCCGCCTTCACTGTTCAAGAAGAAGTAGGACTTCGCGGCGCAACAGTCGCCGCCTACGCTATCAAGCCTGACGTGGCCTTTGTCCTGGAATGCACACCGGCGTATGACTTACCCAACAAGAACGATGTCAGTTCCAATGTGGCCCTGGGCAAAGGACCGTCGATTTACGTGATGGACCGCGTAACCATCCAGGACCCCCGGCTGGTCAGACACATCATGCGCACGGCCACAGAACACGACATCCCGTTTCAGATAAGACAGCCGGGCGGCGGCGGCACCAATACCGCGGCAATCCAGCCGGTTCATGGGGGCGTACCGGCAGCGACGATCGCTGTACCCGGTCGCAATGCGCACACGCCGCACATGATGATCAACCTCGAAGATTATGACAACGTCGTCCGGTTATTGAAGGCGGTGCTGCACGCACTATCAGCGCAGACAGTGAGCCGTACGGATAGAAAATAGGAACAACCGATAATGAACGAGCTACTCAAACAACTAGTTGAAGCATTTGGGCCCTCCGGCTTTGAAGACCAGGTACGCGATCTGATTCGATCCGAAATCGAGCCACTATGTGATGACATCTCCGTAGACGCAATGGGCAATCTTATCGCCCTGAAACGCGGCCAAGGAAACGGGCTGAGGATTATGATCGCCGCCCATATGGATGAAATCGGCATTATGGTCAGTCACATCACCGATGAAGGCTTTCTGCGCTTCACGAACATCGGTTTTGTTTCCCCCCTGACAGTGCTGGGCAGCCGTGTACAGTTCGCTGATGGCACCGTGGGTGTAATATTTGGCGACAAGGGTTATCTCAGCCAGACCATGCAGCCGCTAGACAAACACTTCATCGACGTCGGCGCAGCGAGCAAGGATCAATGCCCGCTTCAGGTCGGAGCTCCAGCCGCTTTCAAACGGGAATTTGTGGCTCAGGGAACAAGGCTGACCGCGAAGAGCATGGATGACCGCATTGGCTGCTACGTGGCCATCGAAGTCCTGCGCAGCTTGCAATCGACACCGCATGACCTCTATTTTGTTTTCAGCGTGCAGGAAGAAGTGGGCACGCGCGGTGCCATGGCCGCGGCCAACGGCCTGGAACCAGATGTCGGTATCGCCATTGATGTTACCATGACCGGCGATGTCCCCGAGGCGCGCCGTTTGGCCGTCGATCTGGGCAAAGGCCCGGCAATAAAGGTGAAGGACAAAGGGATGATTGCGCATGCCGGCCTGGTGCGTGCTATGCGCGGCGCCGCTGAAGAGGCTGGAATTCCCTATCAACTGGAAGTGTTGGAGGCCGGCTCTACTGACGCCCGCTCTATGCAAATTGCCGGACCCGGAAGTGCCGCGGGCTGCCTGTCCATTCCCTGCCGCTATGTGCACAGTCAGAGTGAAACGGTCGATAGGGTTGACGTCGAAAACGGAATAAAGCTGCTCAGCGAGCTATTTTCAAAACCGATTGAGCTGTAACACAGTCAGTGGGCCTAGAAGAGGACCATTGCCAGTTCACGGCGATAGGTTTCAGTCAGGGCGTCGTCATCCCCCAGCAGCTCAAATAGGCCTAACAGGAGCTTTTTCGGCTCGCCGTTACGATAGCGCTTGTCTTGCCGCAAGACATCGAGATAGCCATCCATGGCGGCTTCGATATTGCCACGCTGAAGCAGATGGCCCGCGCGCAGGTACTGGGCGTCAATAGGCTCAAGTTCAACTTCGTTCGTTTCCAGGTCAATGGTGCACAAATAACGCGCCAGCGGCAGTAAGCGATTGGCCTGAACGAGTTGGGTCCCTTCACGTATATGCTCTAGAAGCTCCTGCGCCTCGCAGCCCAGCCCTTGAGAAAGCAGGGTGCGAGCCAAACCAAGCCGGGCGCCATTGTGCTGGGGGGAGGACAGCAGCAGTTCGCGAAAGGCGATCTCGGCTTCCGGCCAATGTCTGGTTGCCAGCAGGCTGTTGGCCTCACGGTATGCGAGATCCGCTTCCGCCGGAACCAGCTTCTCAACAAACGCCCTTACCCGCGCTTCCGGCAGAGCGCCAACGAATTCATCGCGAACTTCCCCATCTACAAACGCCTTGACAGCCGGGATTCCCTGAACTTGAAAGCGCACGGATACCTGGGGATTATCATCTACGTTGACCTTGGCCAAAACGAAATCAAGGGCCGGATCGGCAGCGAGTTTTTCCAGAATGGGTCCCAACATGCGGCAGGGACCACACCAAGGCGCCCAGAAATCAACCACGACCGGTTTGCTTTCGGATTGGGTGATTACATCATAATCGAAAGTCGCATCGGACACTTCGATGATATTATCGCCGTCTGTCATTCTTTCCTCGCTAAACGTCTCTAGTTCGCCTGCGCGATTCTATCACGGACTCAATGGCACTTCCTCGCTGGAGACGCCCGGATCATATTGCTTTAAGCGAGAACGGATTCCTTCCGCTCGCCCGCCATCATCAGACCAAGCTGTTCAATGGTTACCTTATCAGCATCGACGATGCCCATGCTCTCACCACCAAACATGACCAGGATGCGATCGGACAGTGCTTTGACTTCGTCAAGGTCTTCTGAGATCAGCAGCGTCGCCAATCCCTCTGACCTTTGTATGAGCAGTTGGGCGTGGATATATTCCGTGGCCCCAATATCAACACCGCGCGTCGGTTGAGCAGCGATTAAGATTTGCGGTTTGCGATCCAGTTCACGGGCGAGGATCAGCTTCTGGATGTTTCCACCTGATAGATTCTTCACCGGCGTATCCAGGCTGGGCGTTTTGACATTGAAATCATCCACGAGCTGCTGCGACTTCCTGTCAATCGCTTTGAAGTTGAGGAAGAGACCATTGCTGTAGGGTTCATGAATATGATCCTGAAGGATAACATTGTCTGCTACGGAAAAATCCTTTATGACGCCGTCATGCATGCGCTCTTCGGGAATGTAGGAAAGTCCAACCGCGTACATTTGCACCGGTTCCAGGTTGGTTACGTCCGCACCTTCCAGCAAGATTTGGCCGCTGGACACCTCCTGGAGGCCGGCGATCGCCTCAGCCAACGGCCGTTGACCATTGCCCGAGACGCCGGCTACGCCAAGGATTTCACCGCTGCGCACTTCCAGATCAAGGTTCTTCAGAATCGGTATGTCGCTGTCGTTGAAGGCATTGACCTTACGCAGCTCAAGACGCACGGCCCCGGCTTCCATTTCCGGTTTATGGCGCGTCAGAACAACGTCCCGGCCAACCATCATATTGGCCAGGTCTTTCTTCGTGACGTCCTTGGTTTGCACAGTGCCTACAACTCGGCCGTCCCTGAGCACGGTGACACGATCAGTTAGAGCAAAGATTTCATCCAATTTGTGCGAGATGAAGATGAGGGCATGTCCGTCCGCGGCCATCTGTCTGAAGATGACGAAGAGATCGTCAACTTCCTGAGGCGTCAGTACGGCCGTCGGTTCATCGAGCACCAAAAGGGCGGCGCCGCGATAGAGTGCCTTGATAATCTCCACGCGCTGTCTTTCACCGACCGCCAAATCAGAAATGATCGCCGCTGGATCTACCTTTAGACCATACTTCGTCGATAGTTCGCGAATGCGTGCCGAGACGCTCTTGATATCAACAATAGGTCCGCGCGATGTCTTCAATCCAAGCGCGACATTCTGGGCAACCGACAAGTTATCAACGAGCATGAAGTGCTGGTGGATCATGCCAATCCCATGCTCAATAGAATCATTTGGTGACTCAATGTCGATCACCTCGTCATTGAGCAGAATTTCACCCTCTTCAGGTTTATAGAGCCCGTAAAGAATCTTCATCAGGGTGCTTTTGCCGGCCCCATTCTCCCCCAGGAGCGCGTGAATCTCCCCTGTTTTGACATCGAAATTCACATGATCATTGGCCAGCACACCAGGAAAACGCTTCACGATGTCACGCATTTCCAGGGATTCGATTCTTGGTAATCCGGAGGGGAGAAGCTTATCGATTTCGCTCATAATCAATGTTCCTTGTGCTGTACTAGTTCGAGATACCCGATGTGCCAGATGAAAACCGCGTCGCCAGAGAAGGGGAGGGCACAGAAACAATCTGTGCCCTCCATCTTCAAGTTAAACGCATCACTAGCGTGGTTCGGCCGTGATCTCGATGGTGCCGTCGATGATTCCCTGCTCCGCCGCCTTGGCTGCTTCCACAGCTTCCGCCGGCAAGCTGTCCGCGTAGATCATCTCTTGGCCACCGTTGGCCAGGGTCAACTGCAGGACCTTATTGCCCATCTCCCCCGCCTGCTGCGATGTAATCATTTCCAACAAAGTCGGCCGCCACTCATACAACACTGTTGCTACAACAATGTCCGGCGCCAACGGGCTCTGGTCGGCCTGAATACCGATCCAGGGAATTCCCTTTTCCTTGGCCACGCCGATCGCTCCGGCCACTTGCTGGGAAGAACCGGTCAAGACATCCGCGCCGGCTTGAACATGCGTATTGGCTGCTTCTGCGGCCAAAGCAGTATCACCAAAGGAGCCCGTGAAGGAGATATTCAAATCGATGTTCGGATCCGTATCGCGCACGCCGGCGACAAAGCCATCGACATGCAGCTTGGCATCGCCCGCGTCCACGGGACCAACCAGACCGATGATGCCTGCCTCGGTCAGATTTGCGGCCAACACGCCGGTAACATAGCCGCCCTCTTCTGCGCGAGGCTCATAGGCGAAGACATTGGTGACACCTTCGTCCACACCCGTATTCGTTGTCGTGCCCCAGGCAAAGCTCGTATCCGGATAATCGGGGGCCACCTCAAACAAAGAAGTCCCGTATTGAGCGCCGTGTCCGATGACCAGGTTGTAGCCACTGTCCGCGTAATCACGAATCGCCGCTGCAGCGTCGGTCACATTGAACATATTCTCCGTGTAGGCGATCTCGATAACGTCTTCACCGTACGCCTCTTGAAGCAGCACGAGTGAATCATAGATCGACTGGCTCCAGGCAAGGTCCGTTGTCGTACTGGGCATGACGAGGGCAATGCGCACCGGTTCAATCTCCGGCAGTTCGAGTTCGCCGGCCATTTCTTCTTCCATTTCTTCTTCCGGCGCTTCCATGGCCGTCCCAGCGACCGCGGCCATAACGTCAATATCGCCGGCAACAATTTGCGCGGCTGCTGCTTCCGCAGCAGCGACGGCATCGGCATCAAGCCCATCTGCATAATCCATCACCAGGCCGGCATTGTTAAGGGTCAAAGCGTAAGCAGTTCCCCCGTATTCGCCTGACTGATGCTTTTCAATGATGTCCAGCATAACGCCATCCCAATCGTACAGCTGCGAGGCGATGACCGTTTCCGGGGCGATGGGGCTCTGATCAGATTGTGTTCCCAACCAGGCAACACCCTTTTCATTGGCGACGCCGATTGCGCCAACAACCTGCTGGGCGGACCCAGTCAACACATCAGCACCGGCCTGAATATGCGTATTGGCCGCTTCGGCAGCGAGGGCCGTATCACCAAAGGAACCCGTGTAGGACACATTCACATTGCCCTCGGGGTTGGTGGCCATTGCGCCGGCGACAAAACCATCAATATACAGTTTTGCATCTCCCGCTTCGACCGGACCAACTACGCCGATCACGCCCGACTCAGAAAGGGTAGCGGCGAGAACACCGTTGACATAACCACCCTCTTCAGCGCGGGCCTCATAGGCGAAGATGTTTTCCAAACCAAGTTCCTTGCCAAAATCGGTCGCCGTACCCCAGGCGAAAGTAGTCTCCGGGAAATCGGGGGCGATTTCGAACATAGATGTACCATACTGTGTTCCGTGAGCGAGGACGATATTGTAACCATCGGCCGCGTAGTCACGAATAGCCGCGGCAGCATCTGTCACGTTGAACATGTTTTCCGTATAGGCGATTTCCATCACCTCTTCCCCGCCGGCGCTTTCCTGAATACGCAGCAGTGAGTCGTAGATCGCCTGGCTCCAGGCTAGATCGGAAATCGTACTGGGCATGACGACGGCAACGCGAATCTTGTCTATCCCCGATGCGTCAGCGTCGGCTGACACATCTTCAACAGCTTCCTCAACAGCCGCTTCCTCAGCCGGTTCTTCGGCGGGTTCAGCAGGCGCAGCTTCTTCTACCTCAGCCGCCGGCGCCTCGGGGGCGGGCGCTTCCGGCTCTTCCGCGGCTGGCGCTCCGCCGCAAGCAGATACAATCATCGCCAACATGACGAACAAAACGACTAGCCAATGTATTCTTTTCATTTCTTCTCCTTATTGGACCCGCACTGTGCGGGCAACATCAAAAAAAACTTGGTCAGTTTTCGCCGCGTTCATACGGCTTCGTTAGCGCCGCAGGCTGCAGTGAGCGGCGGAACGGCAGGGCAAGGGCGACAATGGTGAGTAGATAAGGCAGCATGACGGCAACATCCGAGGGAATATTGAGATCGAGCACCTGTACCCACAACTGCAAGGCGTTGACCGTACTGAACAACAAGGCGCCAATCAGAACGCCGACAGGCGTCCAGCTGCCAAAATAGACCAGCGCGACGGCGATGAAGCCCATCCCATTGGTCATATTCTCTTGGAATATATTTAGCAGCGAGATAGAAAGGGAGGCGCCGGCAATCCCTGCTAAGACCCCGCCGAGCATAACGGCCGCATAGCGTACGCGATTGACGCTGACACCCAAAGTATCCGCCGCTTCAGGATTCTGGCCGACGGAACGTACCTTGAGACCCCAGTTGGTCTTGTTTAGCACCCAGGTAGAAATGGGCACAAGCGCGAATGCCCCATAGGTTAGGACGCTGTGGCTAAAGAAGATTTCACCCAGGATAGGCACGTTGGCTAAACAGAAATCTGAATTAATACCCAGCCCGGAGAGACAGAACTCCAGTTCCGAGAAACCATCTACGCCTTCGACGGTACCCAACGTCGTCTTGAAGAGCAGGCTGGAAAGGCCTAATCCAAACATGAACAAGCCGATGCCGCTGATCCCCTGTTCAGCTTGAAAGGTCACACTGACGACGGACATGATCAAGCCAAAGAGAGCGCCGACAACCCCGGCGGCGAGAACGCCCAGCCACAGGTTGCCGGTTTCAAAGACGGTATAGAAGCCGGAGAACGCACCCATGAGCATAATGCCTTCAACGCCCAGGTTGAGCACACCCGATTTTTGGGAAAAGGTTTCGCCGAGAGCAGCATAAAGGTAGGGCGTTGCCAGACGGATGCCTGAATGAATAATGCCCAGGACAATAGCTAACATGGTTAGTTCGTTCACGAGACCGCCTCCTGCCCTGGAGCTGCCGTGACCACATCTCCTGGAGCGCTCCCGGCATCATCCGTCGAATCATCGACTTCGGCCGTCCTCCGCCACCTTTCATATTTGCGTGCAAAATAGTCCGCGCTGACAACAAAGAGCACGACAAGACCCAGAATCACTTGAATCAATACCTGCGGCACCTGCATGGCACGCTGCATCTTGTCACCACCCACCAGCAAACCACCGAAAAGGATCGAGGAAGGGATAATGCCCAAGGGATGCAGCTTGCCGAGCAGCGCGGCTACGATGCCCGTAAAGCCGTATCCCGCAGAAACGGCCGCGGGCTCGAACATTCGATGATGCAGCCCCAAAATCTCCACGGCACCGGCCAGGCCGGCCAGCGCGCCACTCAATGTAATCGACAATATCAAGTTACGCTTCACATTAATACCAGCATACCTGGAAGCGTGCGGATTCAAGCCTACCGCCCGAATACGGTAGCCAATCGTCGTGCGCCAGAGGAAAACATAAACCAAAATCGCCATCAAGATGGCGAAAAGAAAACCGGTGTGCAGCCGTGTCGGCTCAACGAGCACGCCATAGATCTCGCTTAGAAAACCAGTGATTCCTAAGTCATCGGCTGAACCACTTAACCCCAGCTGCTGCGCAACATCGGTGAACCGCGGCATGTCCAGCGCTTTTTCCAGGCGGGCTGAATGTGGGATATTGGTTCCCGCCGCAAGTTCCGCAGGATCTATCATCGGCCCGCGCAGCAAGAAATAACCGATCTGAACGGCGATGGCATTGAGCATAATCGTACTGAGGATTTCATTTACCGAGAGATACGCCTTCAAGACACCGGCGATAGCTGCCCATACCCCACCCATGAAAGCGCCGGCCAGGAGGCCGATTATTATGACCAGGAAACCAGGCAGTCTGCCCCCCAATTGTAGGCCAACATAGGTGGCCAACAACGCACCAACAATCAGTTGGCCCTCGGCGCCAATGTTGATCATGCCCCCGCGGAAGGCGATCGCGATACCCAGCCCTACGAGCAAGAGTGGTGTCGCTTTCACAAGTGTGTCAGCCAGGCCGTTCTTGCTGCCAAAGGCGCCGACCACCATCGCTCGATACGCTTCAAGCGGATTAACCCCCTGAAACCACAGGATCACTCCCCCGACGATGAATGCCAACAAGACGGCTACCAGAGGCAGCAAGGCGATTACGAGCTTGTCAATCCTATTTTCTTTTTCCACGGGCCTCCTCGCTGGTCATGCCAGATTTCGCATTTCTGGACACCGCTTACACGCTCCCCGTCACATAGTTGGGCCACGCATCATGCGAAAACGTGGAACGCGCATAACCAATACCTGATCAAGTAGAAGATCAACGAAACCGCAGCCTAAGTCCTCTAACGCTGACAACATTACATTGAGTCTTGCTAATCGGCAAGAGACAAATGTCATATGTTTTCATGACATTCGTTACGAAGATTACAGTTTCACGGTAATGATTCTGTTGTGGTATGATTAATAAAAGCCGCAAGATGTACAGCTCTAATCTAAGGGAAAAAACGACTCAATAGTGGAGGACGCTGATGAAATTCTTTCTCAATGGTGACAGCATCGACTACCAGGGCGATCCTGATCTACCCCTTCTAACCTACCTGCGTGAAGAAGCAGGCATTCTATCACCTAAGAATGGCTGCGCCCCGCAGGCGGCGTGCGGCGCCTGTGTCGTCGATCTCAACGGCAAGGCCGTCCTTTCTTGCGTAACACCGATGAAGAAGGTGAGCGAGGGCCGGGTCATGACGACAGAAGGCCTCAGCGCATACCGGCGGGATGTATTCGCCAATACGTTCGTGGGTCACGGGGGGGTGCAGTGCGGATTTTGCATCCCCGGCATTGTGATGCAGTCCAATGCCCTTATCAACAAGAACCCCACGCCCACACGAGACGATGTCGAGCAGGCATTGACGCCAAATCTTTGCCGCTGCACCGGCTACAAGAAGATCGTGGACGCCGTCATTAGCGCGGCAGACGCGATTCGCGAGGAAGAAGAAGTGCCCATGCCCAACGGCAGCGGCCGTATTGGATCCAGGCTGCCAAAATACCAGGCCAGAAAATTGGTGCTGGGTGAACATGAATATGTTGATGATGTCCGCCTGAAAGGGATGCGCTACGGCGCCCTCAAATTCGCCGATCATCCGCGGGCAAAGGTGTTGTCAATCGACACAAGCACCGCCGCGCAGGTACCGGGCGTCATCCGTATCCTCACGGCCGGCGACATACCGGGCGAGCGCAATGTAGGTCTAATTCGCCGGGACTGGCCACTGATGATCGCCACAGGGGAAACGACACGCTATGTCGGGGATGTCCTGGCCGGCGTCGTTGCTGAAACAGAAGAGATCGCCAGAGAGGCTGTAGACCTCATAAAGATTGAGTACGAGGTTCTTGAACCCCTCACAGATGTCTTTGAAGCGATGTCTGAGAACGCGCCAAAGATTCATGAGAAGGGAAATATCCTCTCCACTTCAGCCACTTCCCGCGGCAACGTCTCCGAGGCGCGCGAACAATCAAGATATATCGCCAAAGGTAGTTTCCAAACGCAGCGCATTGAGCACGGCTACATGGAACCGGAAGTTGCAGTCGCCTATACAGTAGAAGAGGGCCTAGTACTCTTATCGCAAAGCCAGGGCATCTATGATGACCGCGAACAAATAGCCTCTCTCCTAGGTCTTGCGGAAGGAGATGTACGTGTCACGCTTTTGGCCAACGGCGGCGGATTTGGGGGAAAAGAAGATCTCACGGTGCAAGGTCATGCCGCCCTGATGGCCCACCTAACTGCTTCACCCGTAAAGGTCCGGCTGACCCGAGACGAATCGATCATGATGCATCCCAAGCGGCATCCGATATGGATGGATTATGAGATTGGCTGTGACGAAAAAGGCAAACTGACTTTTGTCAAAGTAACCTTTGTTGGGGACACCGGCGCCTATGCATCCGTAGGCATGAAAGTTCTGGAACGCTCGGCAGGACATGCCACGGGCGCTTACCATTTCCCGGTTACAGATGTCAAAGCGACCGCCGTTTACACCAATAACATTCCCTGCGGGGCCATGCGCGGGTTTGGCGTTAACCAGGCCATTTTCGGCCTGGAGAGCCTCGTCGATGACTTGTGTGAGCAGGGAGAATTCGATCGCTGGCAGTTCCGCTACGACAATGCACTCGTCGACGGGGATATGACAGCCACCGGACAGGTGATCGAAGGGGGCGCCGGGGCACGGGCTACTCTGCTCGCCGTCAAGGATGAATTCTACAAAGCAAAATTCGCCGGCCTGGCCTGTGGGCTCAAGAACACCGGCATAGGCAACGGCATGCCCGATGAATCGTCGGCCCTTATCTCCATCGTCGCGGCTGACAAGATCATTATTGACCACGGCTGGACCGAAATGGGCCAGGGCGTCAACACGATCGCCACACAAGTTGTCTGCGAAGAAACCGGGCTGGATCCGGCGCTGATGGAAGTCCGCATTGACACGATAGCTGAACAGCTTTCCGGCATGACCACCGCATCGAGGGCAACGTCATTGGTCGGCAATGCCTTGATTGATGCCTGCCGCGGCTTGAAAGTGGATCTAGAGAAGCACTCCCTAGAGGAGCTCGTAGGCCGCCAGTATGAAGGCAAATGGCGTGTAGATTGGACCACGAAACCTGGGGCCATGGTCGAGAAGGTGTATACCCATTACTCCTACAGCTATGCAACACAACTGGTCATCTTGGATGAAGATGGGCAGATCGCAAAGATCATTGCCGCCCATGACGCGGGCAAAGTTTTCAATCCGATGCTCTTCGAGGGCCAGCTCGAGGGCTCGCTGCATATGGGCTTGGGCTATGCGATAAGTGAAGATCTGCCGATGGAAAACGGCCGTCTTAAGAGCTCACGACTGCGGCAGTGTGGCATCTTGCGAGCGAAAGAAATGCCGGAAATGGAAATCATCGGAGTCGAAGTCGCTGATCCATACGGTCCCTACGGCGCCAAGGGTGTCGGCGAAATCGGTTTGGTGCCCACAGCCGGCGCCGTGGCCAATGCCCTTTACCAATTTGATCAGGTGCGCCGTTACAAACTGCCCATGTCATTGCCGAAGAAGAAGCGGCGGGTCGTCCACAAATAGTGCCAGGGATGAAAACGGCTGATCAGATATTACAGGACCAAGCAGCGTGATGATATCCTTGTCTCTGGCCCGGCAGCTAAAGGCTGCAGGGCTTGTCTGGCAGGCGACAAATAATGATTACTTTGCGCTTCCCGATCGCGGCATGGATGATCGCCTGTTTGTCATCAGCGGCATGCAGGCCCAGCTTGACGTTTTCCGCGGTTGGCCGGTAGTTACGTTTCATGGAACTGCGGAATGGGCCCTGGACTATGTATTGACCACGGAAGCGGTTTGGATGCCGCGCGAGGACCAGCTGCGCCAGGCGATTCTGGAACTTCTCGCAGAAGAAGCGCAACAGAAATTGACCCTTGGTCTGAAGGATAGTGTTTACAATTGTTCTTTTTCTTGGCAGGGTCAAGAAATACGATTCGAAGCGGCTGCCGCCGCGGATGCTTACGGCAAAGCACTATTGTTCCTGCTCAATAAACAGGAAGCCAACTTGACAGAAAATCAGGTATAATGCGCATTATGAAAGCGAACATTCAACGTTTGGGCATCTTGCCCTATTTATTGATAGGGATCGGGTTGACAGCATTGGGACTGCTGGCCATGAATCATGCGGTTGATAATTGGTGGCCATTTGATGTCGCTCGGCTGGATTTGGTTCGCGCGACAGCGATTGACCAGGTTGACCCGGCGGCGCTTATGGAATCAGCCAACGTTGATATTCTTTTTGCCTTCCTTTGCGCTGCAATTGCGGCTATGACAGGAATTGCTCTGCCGATCGCTTACTTTCTCAATAAGCGCTTTGGAGAAGAGGCACCCAACTTCCTGATCGTTCTGCGACAGTCGATGTGGATCGGTTTTTGGGTTGCTTTTTGTCTTTGGCTGCAAATGAATCGCATGCTCGGCATTTCCGTTGCCCTGCTGCTCGCTGCCGTCATCATCCTGTTCGAGTTCATCGTCCAGGTACGCACGCGAGCCTCAAGAGTGAGCGTCTGACTTGACTCTGCAGACTGAGACTCAGCAATCGCTGCTGCGAGAATTGCCGAGCGTTGACGCCCTTCTGAAATCTCCCGCAGCGAACAGGCTGCTGGAGACATTCGGCCGTTCCCTTACTTTGGAAGCGCTGCGTCGAACGCTTGACCAAGCCCGTCAGGCGATCCTGGCGGGTCATTTGATCAATCATACTGAAGAAGCTGATTTCTTGAACCAGGCCGCAGCGTGGTTGGAACAGACCGGTGCAGCAACCCTTCATCCCCTGATCAACGCCAGCGGGGTGATCGTACACACCAATCTTGGCCGGGCACCGCTCAGTCAGGCCGCCCTCTCCGCGATCCACGCTGTTGCCGCGGGTTACTCAAATCTGGAATTCGACACAGCCTCAGGAACGCGCGGATCGCGCACGGTTCATGCCGCCGCCCTGTTGAAGCGCATCACGGGCGCCGAAGACGCCCTGGTCGTCAACAACAATGCCGCAGCCGTGCTGTTGATGTTAAGTGGTTTGTGCGAGGGTCGCCAGGTTATCATCAGCCGCAGCCAGCTCATTGAAATTGGGGGCGGCTTCCGCGTACCCGATGTGATGAAGCAGTCCGGCGCGCACCTGGTGGAAGTAGGCACGACCAACCGCACGCATCTGCATGATTATGAACGGGCAATTACCGAGGATACCGCGGCTATCATGGTTGCCCACCCCTCCAACTACAAGATCATTGGTTTCACCACGGAACCCGCGCTGCACGATCTCGCTTTGTTGGCGCACGAACATAACTTGCCCCTGCTCTATGACCAGGGCAGCGGTGCGCTGCTTGACGTCGTTCCTTTCGGCCTCGATCATGAGCCCACCGTACTTGAAGGGATGCGGTCAGGGGCGGATATTGTGGCTTTCAGCGGAGACAAACTACTCGGTGGCCCACAGGCCGGCATCTTGTGCGGGCGCAGCGAGCTCATTAGCATTCTCAAGCAGCATCCTCTGGCCAGGGCCATCCGCGCAGATAAGACATGCCTGGCAGCGCTGTCGGCGACGCTCAACCATTATCTTTTCGAGGAAGCGCTGCAACAGATCCCTGTCTGGCAGATGATCTCCCGCACAGAAAAAGAGCTGGAAAGAGAGGCCCTGACCTGGGCCGCGCAGCTTGCGCAAGCCGGCATTCCCGTGCAAATCATGGACGGTCGATCGCGCGTTGGCGGCGGCAGCTTGCCGGGAAGCACGCTTCCTACTACACTCGTAGCGATCGTCGACGAGGATGCCACGGCGTTGGCCGCGCGTCTGCGGCTCGCGGACGAACCCGTTGTCGGGCGTATCCAGGAAGATCGCCTCCTGCTCGACCCGCGCACCGTTTTACCGCAGCAGACAGAAACGCTGCTGCGAACAGTGAAGAAAGAATTTTCTCAAAATGAGTGAAGAAAAAGAGACAGCTAGCCGCATTTTGGCGATTGAGACATCGTGTGATGAGACAGCGGCCTCCGTCGTTGACAACGGCCGCATCATCCTCAGCAATGTGATCGCCAGCCAGGCGGAACTCCATGCGCAATATGGCGGGATTTTCCCAGAAGTTGCCTCCCGCAAGCACATAGAATTGATCTATCCCGTGGTTGACCAAGCGATGCGCGAAGCGTTCATCGGCTTCGACGATCTTGATTGTATTGCTGTCACACGTGGCCCGGGGTTAGTCGGATCCTTGTTGGTCGGTGTCAATATGGCCAAGGGATTGGCCCTGGCAAGAAAGAAACCGCTGCTGGGCATCAATCACATCGAAGGCCATATCTGCTCTCTTTGGCTGACAGAAACGGCGGACGAAATAGAATTTCCGGTGGTGACACTGGTTGTCAGCGGAGGGCACACGGAGCTTTACCTCGTCGTCGATCACGGCCGCTACCAGTTCCTGGGCGGCACGATGGATGATGCTGCTGGAGAGGCATTTGACAAAGTCGGCCGCCTATTGGGGCTGCCTTATCCCGGCGGACCGGCGATTGACAAGGCTGCCGAGAACGGCAACCGAAACGCCTTCCGTTTTCCTAGAGCGGTGATGCAGCGCGAACACGGCTATGATTTCAGCTTCAGTGGATTGAAAACGGCCGTCTTGCGCCAGACACAACAGTACCGGCCTGAACATATGCCCGTACGCGATCTGGCAGCCAGTTTCCAAGCGGCTGTGGTGGAAATGTTGGTAGAAAAGACGGTTCGCGCGGCAGAGGATTATAGTGCCACTGCCATTCATCTGGCTGGTGGTGTTTCTGCTAACCGCGCCCTGCGCTCCGCGATGAGTGCGGCAGCAGCTATTCCGGTACGCATGCCGCCGCCTGAATTGTGTACGGATAATGCGGCTATGATCGCCGCCGCCGCTCACCATCACCTGATTAACGGACGTCAGGACACGCTTGATATTGACGTTATCCCCAGCTTGCAGCTCGTTTAATGCCAGTCTGGGAAGAATCTTCGCGGATCACATCGCCACGTGCAAGACAATCGCTACAACGGCAGCCTGGAAACACTCCTCTCGATTCAAGAGACTCTAGACAAACTGGTCGCCGGTTCCATAGATCCCCCTGAGGGCCTATCAGTTTTCCTTAGCCTCCTGATGGAACAGCTTGACGCAGCTGACGGCCGCTTGCTGCTTACTGATCCCCAATCTGACCATTGCTCTCTCGTTACCCATAGCGGCGGTCAGGGAAACATGGCAAGGATTGATGATTTGGCGGGCTGCCGGCTCGCAGAAATCGAAGAATTTGTCGCCCACGAGAAAGAAGCGCGCGCCGTTGCCGGCCCCCTGGATGAAATGGCGCTGCTCATAGGACCGCTGCCAGATGCGACTGGTGAGCCTTGGTCGGCCCTCATTCTGCCAGTTGGAACGACAGACGCAGTCCACGGCTACCTTGCTCTGCTCAATCCAGGGCTCATCGGCTTCGCTCAAGAATTCATGATGCTTGCCAACCTTGCCGTAGGCCAGCTCAACCAGGCAATGGGGATGATTCAGATCAGAGAACACATACAGAAGGCGGACGATCGTGCCCAAGAGCTGGCGGCGAAGAATCAAGATCTGGGGGCAATTCTGGTTCATGATCTCCAAGGACCGCTTGGAAACGTGGTCGCCAGCCTGGAACTGATTCAGCAAGAATTGGATGCTGACGCCGATTCCAGCCAAGCACTCATGGTGGACATCGCCCTACGGAGCAGCCGGCAAGTACAGGTGCTGGTTGACTCCCTTCTCGATATCAGCCGGCTCGAAGCAGGTCAGCCAGTAAGCAACCTCCAGCCAGTTTCAATTTCCAAGCTTTTTGATTATGTGGCTGAGTTTGAAAAGCCGATACTTGAACAGCATCAGGTCACACTCGTTCGTGAAGATGCTCGCTCCCTACCTTTGATACGCGCCAATGCGGGCATTCTGCAGCGTGTGCTCATCAATCTGTTTGACAACGCGCTCAGAGTGAGCAGATCGGGCAGCTCTATTTCAGTTCGCGGGTATGCTGGTAAAACCGAATCCATGGTGACGATTGAAGTCAAGGATCAGGGCCCGGGAATACCCGCTGCCGATCGAGAACGAATTTTTGAGAAGTATCAACGCGTGGACAGGACAAGCAGCTCCAAAGGGCTGGGGCTCGGGCTCGCTTTCTGCAAGTTGGCCGTGGAAGCGCACGGCGGCCTCATTTGGGCCACAGACAATCCAACTGAAGGCGCTTGTATCTGCTTCACGATTCCCGTCTATGTCCCCGATCCCTGATCCTTGCCCGAAATGGTCAGCTCAAAATCTCGCGCCGTCACCCTGCTGGCTGTCCTGCTAATCAGCACAGTTCTTGTCGCAGTTGCCCTGGCGGCCATCGGGGTTTTTGATCCCCCCCTAGCGCAGGTAGAGCCTATCTGGCGGGAAGAACTAAGCGCCATTGCTGTAGCGCCTCAATCAACAAGAACTACCTGGCTCAAAGAGGATCTTCCTGACGCCCCGCTCGCTGTGGAGCTTGTCGCCGCCCTCAAGAGCGGAGAGAGTGACAGCGCGTATGGTCTCATCTTTAAGCAGGAGAGCGCGCAGATCATTGTCGCTGTTTCACCGCTCGGCAACGTTGCCGTGTGGAAGGAAGGGGCCGCAAACGACAGCGGCGCGCCCGATTTCTATCTACCCTGGCAAACCTGGCCGCATGTGCGCACTGGCAATCGGGCTAATGAACTACTGGTCGAGTACAATGGAGGAACCGTCACCGTGCGCTTGAACAGTGAGTGGCTGTGGGAAACAGACCATGTCGGGCAGTTCCACAAGGCCGGCATCTATGCCGCCAGCTTCGGCGAAGAAGCGATCATCGATTTTCAGCAGCTTGAACTATCGGCCGTTCAAGAGAGTAGTTAGGAACCAGATGCGTATCGACAAACGGGGCAAGGAAATTGAATTCGACCTATTCAGCCCGCAGTTTAAGGCGAACCCTTTCCCAACCTTCGCCCATTTACGTGACCACGCGCCAATTTATGGCCATCAGGCACCCAACGGATCCATGATCTGGTATATAACGCGGCATGAAGATGTGCTGGCCGTCCTGCGTGACGACGCGCATTTTTGCAAAGATTCGCGCAACACAAGAGAGCCGGAAGTCGCCGGTAGTGCTTCGCGGAAAACGGCGATGCACCGCTTGATCAACGAAAACATGCTGTTTTCTGATCCGGCAGATCACACGCGCCTGCGCGCGCTGGTCAGCCAGGCGTTCACCCCGCAGCGCATTATGAGACAGCGTGACTACATCATCTACACAGCCAACCAGCTCATTGATCAATTCCAAGAGCGTGAGGAGATTGATCTAATAGCGGCCTTTGCCCTACCCCTTCCCGTATACGTAATCTGTAGGTTATTGGGCATTCCGGAAGAGGACCGTGAGGAAGTAGCGCTCTGGTCGCAGGCGATCATTTCTCCCGGAAGCCGAAACTTGAATTTCAGTGCCCGAAAGCGACAGGTACAGTTGCTAATCCGCTATCTGCATGAGATGTTTTCACGCAGGTCCTCCGCGCCGCAGGACGACCTGATCAGCGCGCTGGTCCATGCCGAAGAATCAGGTGACCGGCTCAGTGAAGATGAACTATCCAGCATGGTCGTCCTTCTACTAGTCACCGGGCACGAAACGACAGTCAATCTTATCGGCAACGGGGCACTCGCCCTACTCCAACATCCGCGTCAGCGCGCACAACTGCGGCGAAGCCCCTTACTATGGGACAGCGCGATCGAAGAGATCTTGCGCTATGACGGGCCGGTAGAAACATCGACCTCGCGCTGGGCACGCCAAGATATCGTGTTCAAAGGGCACCAAATCCGCCGCGGCGATCAGGTGAGGGTTGTCCTGGCCTCAGCCAATCGTGATCAAAGCCAGTTCGTAGAGCCGGACCAATTCCGCATAGACAGAGCACCCAACAAACATCTCGCCTTCGGCTACGGCATTCACTACTGCCTTGGCGCCCCCCTGGCACGTCTTGAAGGGAAAATCGCCCTGAGAATCCTTTTTGAGAGATTGGAGGACTTGCGACTAGCCGTCCCCGAAGAGGAACTGCAGTGGCGCTCTGGCGTTCTCTTTCGTGGTTTGCAGAGGCTGGATGTTTCCTGGAGCAACGACACCCCATAGGATCACGCACCCATCCTGAGCGAGAAGCCAATCGCAGGAATGGATAAGGGAAAAGGAGGCGGTCTATGGGTGGGAAGGCGTTTAGACTACGGCCGTCCAGCCTCAACCAATGACTTCGTCGCCTGATACACATTCTTGCTGCGCACGAGCGACTCCCCAACCAGAATCGCATCAACGCCGATTTCGGCCATACGCGCCACGTCGGCCGCGTTCCTAATGCCGCTCTCGCCGACCATGATTATCTCCGGCGGCACCAGGCCGCGCAGCCGCGCTGTATTCTCAAAATCAACTTCGAATGTCTGCAGGTTACGGTTGTTGACGCCGATTGCCTGCGGATTGAGGGCCAGCGCCCGTGCCATCTCCACCTCAGAATGCACTTCCACCAGCGCCTGCATACCTAGTTTGTTTGTTAGCTGCAGCAGATCGTGCAATTCGGAATCAGCGAGCACGCGCACAATGAGCAGCAGGGCATCGGCGCCGGCAACACGTGCCTCGTATACCTGGTAGGGGTGAAAGATGAAGTCTTTTCTGATCACAGGGATGCCCGTCCCTTCGGGCATCGCCTCTTTAACGTTTCGCAGATCCTCTAGTGATCCCTGAAAATGGCGTGCATCGGTAAGGATGGATATCGCGCTTGCCCCGGCGCTGAGATAAGTCTCGGCGAGGGCTTGGGGATCATAGTGGGGCACAAGCAACCCCTTACTTGGCGACGCCTTCTTGCATTCCGCGATCAGGGAAACGCCGGGAGCACTCAAGGCCTTGCTAAAATCTAACGTTGGCGGCGCGACACTGGCAAAAGCGCGCAAATCTTCGAGCGGGACTTCGCGCATCACTTTGGGCAAGCGCTGCCGGTGATCAGCCATGATCTCGTCTAGAATCTCACCACGGCGCTGGGCAACCTTACTGACGCTCATCTGCGAAACCCCTGGTTTTTGCTATCCAAATATCCAATGTCCGCAGAGCCGCGCCGCTTTCAATGGCCTGGCGGGCGGCGGCCAAGCTTGCGGGCCAATCCTGCGCCTCCAGGTAGAGGGCGGCGGCGGCGTTCAACAGCACAATGTCCCTTCGTGGACTTTGGTCCTTGCCGCTCAAGACATGGCGTGTTATTGCCGCGTTTTCCTCAGGCGCGCCCCCGGCCATATCGGCAACTGTCGCTCTTGCCAGGCCCAACTCTTGGGGATCTAGGGAATAGGTTGTGACACTCCCCCCTCGCAGTTCGCTGATTTGATTGACGCCGGTCGTTGACAGTTCATCCAAGCCGTCGGCGCCGTGAACCACGAAGGCCGCCTCACTGCCCAGACCTTGAAGCACATTTGCCAGGGGTTCGGTCAGGGAGGCATCATAGACGCCGATAAGCTGGTGTGTGGCCGCCGCGGGGTTGGTCAGCGGGCCCAATACGTTAAAGATAGTGCGCTGGCCAATTTCCCTGCGCGGGCCTATGGCGTGGCGCATTGCGGGATGGTGATGGACTGCATAGAGGAAACCGATACCTACCTCCTCAATGCATTGTGCGACCTGTTCGGCTGTCAAGTCAAGATTCCCACCCAAGGCCATCAAAACGTCAGCGGAGCCAGACTTACTACTGGCAGCGCGGTTGCCGTGCTTGGCCACCTTGATCCCCGCTCCGGCAACGACAAAGGCGGCGGTTGTCGAAATATTGAAGGTGTGCATGCCGTCTCCGCCGGTGCCGCACGTATCCAGCAAGATGCCGCCGGTAACGGACGTGTCAATAGGCACGGCGAGGACATGATGGCGCATAGACTCGGCGCTGCCGGTGATCTCCGCCACCGTTTCTCCCTTGATGCGCAGCGCGGTCAGATAGCTTCCGATCTGCGCCGGCGTCGCCTCACCATCCATGATACAGTCCATCGCCTCCCTGGCCTGTTCCTGAGAGAGATCGTTTCCATTGATAAGCAGACCTATTGCATTCTTGAGCGGCATTTATCAGCACTCCTTGTGTATCCCGCGCGACACCCGATCACATGATGGCCAAGACATCGAGCCAGGCACGCGGATCATTCGCTTTGGCAATGGTGCCCGACGATCCCATGACGACGACATGTCCCTCCTGATTCACCCGTTCCAGGACATCGGCAAATGCGCGGAAATCGGAGATTTCCGTGCCTAGGACTTCGTCTCGATAGCGCTGGCGTTCTTCATCGCTCTTACCCAACAGATAACGGAGCATGCTGGTAAAGCCTTTGGCATCTGGAAGCTGATAGGCATCAATGGCGCCTATGGCGCCTATGATGTTCTTTGTTAATTCATCCTTGCTCATCTCTACGTTGCGCAAGAAGTCAACTGTACTGTCATAGCTGGCAAGCGTGCTTTCAAAATTGGGATCGCGGTAGGAGAGGTAGCTAAAGGTGCCCGTTTCTTGACTGAAGCTGCTAAATGCCCCGTAGGCGCCGCCTTGCACGCGGATCTTTTCCCACAACCAGGTCGTACGCAGATAATTGGTGATCACGCTGACAGAGCCATCTAACTCATAACCGAAATCGTATAGATTGCCCCCCTTGCCTACGTAGTTAACCTGAGCGGGGATCGTCAGACCTTCGTTGTCCGGCAGCCTTGAAGGCGTCCACTCTTGATAGGTCAGCGCCCCCGAGGGCAAAGCCTCTACCAAACCGGCAAGTTGTGGCTCAAGGAGCTGCTGGTTGTCTGCGTCCAGGGTCACATTGATCAGCATAGCGTTGCGATTGATCAGGTAGCTGCGCGTGAGCTCCAGCTTGTCCAAGACACCCTGCCAATCGTTCTCGATTTCTTCTACGAGGCGCCGCAGAAAGAAGAGCTGTTCCAACCCACCGATCTGTTCGGAAACCCAATCGCTTTTCGAGAAATGGGCTTTCAATCGCGCGTTTACTATGGAGTGTCCGGCGGGGATCAGGCTGGACTCACGACCTGCCTTTTTCTGCAGAACGATCTGCTTGAACCGTTCGCGATTGTCCAAGTTGGCGGTCAAGAGCACGTCGGCTACTATGGCAAGCAGATCTTCTGTCTGCTCCATGGTGGCCTTGCCGCTGAGAAACAGCCAGGCAGTGTCTGTATCCCTGCTGCGCACGGCGGAGAGGAAGGTTGAAGAACCGATACCTCCTGTCTTGCGGCCGATCCGCTGTGAGAGGGCAACAAAGTCCTCGCTCTCCGTGCCCATGCTCAACAGCAGGCTGCCAAACAACCCGGCGTAGGGTAACAGCTCCTGAGGCAACGCCTGCAGGTCAAAGCCAACATCAATGTAGGCGATGCCGTTGGTAAAAAGATCGTGGGTGAGCAGCGTACTGCCCTGTAGTTCGCGGATATCAATGGGTATGGTCTTGATCTCACGATCTAGGTCATCGAGCGTAAGCAAGGGCAGCGCGGCTAGCGCTTCTGCCGAGTCAGGCATTTCTTGCAGCCGGCGCAGTTCTTGCGTGTTGGCGACCGTGTCGAGCAGGTCCTCTTCCGTCATTTGCGCACGCGCAGCAGCCAGGCGCGCAGTCTCCGCTTCCTCTTGGCGCTGCGCTAGATCAGAATCGGGTTTGATTGTCACTACCGAGCGATGCCGATTGTCCAGCAAGTGCTCTTTGATCAACCCGGGCAAGTAAGCCTGTTCCGTCGCCAAGAGTTCCTTGACGTCCTTCATCGGCGCTTCATAGCGAATGGGCACGAGCGGATCACGGCCGTATGACCAGGTAGCTAGTGCATTAAGAAGCAAGGCGAGCCCGCGAGGATAGGAACCCGTGTTGTTTTCGCGGAGAGAGAACTCGATGGTATTGACCGCTGCTTCTATCATATCAGGCTCAATCCCCTCAAGGGCAAGCTCTTGCAGCGTCTCCAAAATCAACGCCTCAACACGATCCAAGTCCTTTTCTTCGACACCCTTCAATCCAACTGAGAACGTCATCTGCCTGGTCGAGGTGGACAGGCCACCGCCCGTTACGGCTTCACCGAGGCCCGAATCGATCAAGGCCTTGCGCAAGGGAGACGCCTGTGTGCTGACAAGGGCATAGGAGAGGATAGATAAAGCCATCACCAGCAGGGGATCTTCAAATTCGGGCAGCACCCAGTTCACCTGGATCATCGCCTTGGGCGATTGGCCATTTTCTTGTTCCCCGTCCACGCTGTAAGGATAGGTCGAGCGTTGAACGTCCGTGAACGGCGCTTGGAGCGCGACATCACCATGCACATCAAGGCGATCAAACTCAGACAGGTAGCCGTCGAGCAGACGCAGCCGCTCCTGCGCATCATCATCCCCATAGAAGAAAATCAAAGCGTTGCTTGGATGATAGAACGTGTCATGAAACGCCTTGAACTGCTCATAAGTCAGATCGGGGATAGTCTCAGGATCGCCTCCCGATTCGTACTGGTACGTGTTGTCCGGAAACAGGGACTGAAGACTGTAGCGATACAAGACGCTCTCCGGAGATGAAAAAGCGCCCTTCATTTCATTGAACACCACGCCTTTGTAGGTCAGCGGCTCCTCCGCGCTGTTCAGCTCGTAGTGCCATCCTTCTTGTTCAAGATGGTGACGCGTGATGAGAGGGAAGAAGACAGCATCCAGGTAGACATCGATGAGATTGTAGAAATCCTGCAGGTTCGTACTGGCGACCGGGTAGATCGTTTTGTCTGATGCGGTGAAAGCGTTGAGGAAGGTGTTCAACGATCCCTTGACAAGCTCTATGAACGGCTCTTTAACACGGTATTTTCTTGAGCCCCCCAGTACAGCATGCTCCATGATGTGCGCGACGCCGGTCGAGTCTGCGGGAGGTGTACGCAAAGTAATGCCAAAAACCTTGTTCTCATCGTCGTTCTCGAGAGATAGCAATTCCGCACCCGATTTCCGGTGGCGCCAGATCCGCGCGCGGGTATTTAGTTCGAGGATTTGCTCATCACGTACCAGTTCAAATCCATGCGTCAGGGCCATTGTTTTACCTCTAGGTTATCTATTTCAGCTAAATTGGGTTTGATCGCTAAGAGCATTGTTGAGCACGAAGAGCGACCTGGAATTGAAGATAAGTTACTCCATCGAAACGGCCGTGCCAACCAGTTCTCATCCTGCGCACTTGATTGCTCTTCTGTATCTCAGGAACCACAGATCTTGACAAGCTTGAACCAAAACGACTAGCGATCTTCGAGGAAGTTAAGCAGAATTCTCTGCCCATGTTCGGTCAGAATGCTTTCGGGATGGAACTGTACGCCGACAACCGGATACTCCTTGTGACGCAGCCCCATCACCTCTCCTTCACTGGTAAAAGCAATGATTTGCAGACAGTCCGGCAGAGGTTCTTCGACAATGAGTGAGTGGTAGCGTGTCGCCTGGAATGGGCTGGGAACACCGTTGAACAAACCGTCATTGCCATGATACACAGGAGAAGTCTTGCCATGCATCAATCGCGGCGCTCGCGTGACATTGCCACCATAGACTTCGCCAATGCATTGGTGCCCGAGGCATACGCCAAGAACGGGCAATTTCGGCCCGAATTCGCGAATGACGTCGATTGAGATTCCGCCATCCTCGGGTTCTCCCGGTCCGGGGCTAATTACTATGCGTTCAGGATTCAGTTCCTCAATTTCTTCCAGCGTAATCTGATCGTTGCGTACGACGCTGACAGTGGCCCCTAATTCGCCCAGGTATTGGACCAGGTTATAAGTAAATGAATCGTAGTTATCTATGACGAGGATCATATTGTCACCTTGAGATTATTTCTTGTAGATAATGCCTACATGCTACGCTTCTGCGGCAGCCGCTGCTTTTTCTTGCTTGTCAATGCGCTTTCTTGCTTTGCGGCTGAATTTATTCCAAACACCCGTGAAGCCCATCTCTTTTCTCATCAAGGCCAGGGTCTCATTGGCCAGCTCATTTGTGCGCAGCGTTCCCTCGTAGATGACCTGCTCGACATATCCGCTGTCAGCCTCAATCTCGGCTCGCCGTTCACGGATAGGATCCAGGAAGTTGTTTATGGCAACGGTCAGTTTCTCCTTTACCTCCACGTCGCCAACCCGACCTTCCCGGTAACGTTCCTTCAGGTCTTCAACTTCTTCCTTGTCAGGGTTGAAGTGGTCGTGGTAAATGAAGGTTGGATTCCCTTCCACGGTCCCTGGAATATCGGCGCGAATGCGATTGGGGTCGGTATACATGCCATGCACTTTCTTGGCAACTGTTTTTGGATCATCAAACAGATAGATCGTATTGCCAAGGCTTTTGCTCATCTTAGCGCTGCCATCGGTACCAATCAACGTTTCCCCTTCGACCAAGTAGTCGGGTATTGGGAACACCTCGCCATAGAGATAGTTGAATCGGCGAGCGATTTCTCGCGTAATCTCCACATGCGCCTGGTTATCCTTGCCAACAGGCACGATATGTGCGCGAGGCATCAAGATGTCGGCGGCCTGCAGGACCGGATACCCAAGAAGTCCAAAGGGCATCTCAGTCAGGTTTGCCGATCTGGCCATGTCCTTCAATGATGGTAGGCGGCTGAGCCGCTCGACGGTAACTAAGTCTTCAAAGAAGAGATTCATCTCGTAGACGGCGTGAACCGCGCTCTGCAAGTAGATCGTGCTCTTTTGCGGATCCAGACCGCAGGCCAGATTGGCGATGGCAACTTCATAGGCATTCTCGCGAATATCGAAGATGTCTTCCTTTGTGTTTTTCGTGGTCAGCATGTGCAGGTCGGCGATGATGAAATAGCATTCATATTCATCTTGCAGTTTGACGCGGTTCTTTATGCTGCCCACATAGTGACCAAGATGCATCTTGCCTGTCGGCCGATCTCCGGTGAGTAGTCGTTTCTTTTCCATCTTGTTTCCTCTCTGGGGACGGGAACGGCCAGTTAACCCTGTTCTCCATCTCTTACATCAATCCCTGTTCAGCCCGATCAACGGCGACCAACAGCGCTTTCGCTTTATTGACGCATTCCTGATATTCGCTGGCCGGATCGCTGTCGGCAACGATTCCGGCGCCAGCCTGGACATGAACTGTTCGCCATCTGCATGACCATCGTGCGGATGGCGATGCAGGTATCCATGCTGCCATCATAGCTGAAATAGCCGACTGCGCCAGCATACAAACCGCGCCGCTGCCCTTCCAGTTCTTCGATGATTTCCATCGCCCGCACTTTGGGCGCGCCGCTGACCGTTCCCGCCGGGAAAGTGGCCCGCATCAGGTCAAACGCATCCATGTCCGGCTTTGATTTGCCCCTCGACATGGCTGACAATGTGCATGACATGGCTGTATCTTTCAACGCCATCAAATCGCGCACTTGAACGGTGCCATACTCGCTGACCCGGCCAATATCATTGCGGCCCAAATCAACCAGCATCACATGCTCAGCCCGTTCTTTGGGATCGGCCAGCAAATCTTCGGCCAGCGCCGCATCTTCGGCGTCGGTCTGGCCGCGCCAACGCGTCCCGGCGATGGGCCGCACACTGGCCACGCCATCTTCCAGCCGCACATGCATTTCCGGCGACGCGCCGATGACCTGCAAATCCAGATCGCCAAAATCAAAGTAGAACATATAGGGCGACGGGTTGAGCATGCGCAGAGAGCGGTAAATGGCAAACGGATGGGCGCTGGTCTGGCGGCTGAAGCGCTGGCTCAAGCACCACCTGGAAAATATCGCCAGCGGCGATGTATTCTTTGGCTTCACGCACGATTTCTTCGTAGCGTGCCTGTGTCATATTGGATACAGCTGAGTCCATTTGTCTTTGCCCGCCCAGTAGCTGCTGGGGCACGGCCGGTAACGGCCGTAACAACTTCTCACTCACCCGCTCAATCCGCTGAATCGCATCCACATAAGCCGCCTTCAACATCCCCATCCACATGGGCATTGGCCAAAATCATCAGCCGGTGGCGGGCATGGTCAAACACAACCAGCGTGTCGGCCAGCAGGAAAATGGCGTCGGGGATGTCGAGGACGCGGAACGGCCGTTTCCGGCAATTTCTCAAAAAAGCGCACCACATCATACCCCTGATAGCCCACCGCGCCGCCGATAAATCGGGGCAGCCCCGGCAGTTCGGCAGGCGTAAACCGGCCCAATTCTTCCTTCAGCACATCGAGGATATCCTCCCCATCGGCAAGGTCGCGGGTTTCGGCGCCACTTTCGCGGTCGTCGGTGATGGAACGGCCGTTCAACGAAATCATCCCCCGCGGATTCACACCCACAAAGGAATAACGCCCCACCTGCTCCCCGCCTTCCACCGATTCCAGCAAAAACGACGGCCCCATCTCATCCATCAGCTTGAGATAAACCGATACCGGCGTCTCCAAATCGGCCGCAAACTCCCGGTAAACCGGAATCAAATTGGCCGGTCCCGCCGCCAATTCACGAAAATCAGCTAAAGTTGGTGTGTAAACATTTCCATAATAAATCACTCTTCATCGTCGTACGCAGTGCACAGTGACGCCTGACGGCGACCTGACATGCTTACATCTTATAGCGCAATTTCTCGGCAAATCTTCCATCGCTTCTTCAATCGCCCCCTGCGGATAATCATAATCCTGGAATTCGCCTTTCAAGTAGGCTTCATACGCGCTCATATCAAAGTGGCCATGACCAGACAAGTTAAAGACGATCACTTTTTTCTCGCCTGTTTCTTTGCACTTCAACGCTTCATCAATCGCCACCGCGAACGGCGTGTGCCGATTCTGGAGCTGGCATAATGCCTTCTGTCTGCGAAAATCAAGCCGCTTCAAATGTCTCCAACTGATGCACGGCACGCGCTTCAACATGGCCACTGTCCACCAGGGCGCTGACCTGGGCGCCATCCCATGATAACGCAGACCCGCCAGCATGAATGCCGGCGGCACAAACGAGTGGCCCAAGGTATGCATCTTAACAACGGGCGCCATCGCGCCGTATCGCCATAGTCAAAAGCATATTTCCCCTTCGTCAATGTGGGGCAGGCTGCCGGTTCAACGGCAACAACCCTGGTATTTTGGCCATTGGTCAAATTTTCACGCATGAATGGGAAGGCGAAACCCGGCAAAGTTAGAGCCGCCGCCAGCACAGCCAATGACCACATCTGGATACTCACCAGCCATTTCCATTTGTTCCAACGCTTCCTGACCAATCACCGACTGGTGCAGCATCACATGATTCAGCACAGAACCCAGGCTGTATTTCTTCGTGCCGCCAGAGGTTGCCGCCACTTCAACAGCTTCAGAGATGGCCATGCCCAAAGAGCCGGGTTTCCGGATCAGTTGCCAAAACGGAACGGCCGTAATTGTGTCCGGTCGTCGGGCTGGCAAACACCTGCGCGCCGAAAGATTGCATGACGATGCGCCGGTACGGCTTTTGATGATACGACACCTTCACCATGTATACTTCCAAATCAATATCAAAGAAATTACAGCCATTGCCAGCGCCGATCCCCATTGCCCGGCGCCGGTTTCTGTTGTTATCGCTTTGGTCCCGCTTCTTTGTTGTAGAATGCCTGGGCAACGGCCGTATTCGGCTTGTGCGAACCGACAGGACTAACCCCCTCATACTTGTAATAAATATGGGCCGGCGTATCCAGCGCCTTCTCAAGACGGCGCGCGCGAACAACGGCGTTGGCCGCCACAGCTTATACATTTCGCGCACCGGTTCTGGTATCTCAATGTACCGTTCCTGGCTCATTTCCTGCATGATCAGTGCTCATGGGAAACAGAACACTCAAGAAATCCGGCGTGACCGGTTCCAGCGTTTGCGGGATGCAGCACCGGCGCGGCGGCACGTACGGCATGTCGGCATTGATGTTGTACCAGGCCTTTGGCAGACTACTCTCGTCCAAAATGTATTTATGTTGATTACTCATGATCACAATCTCCTTAATTAAACCTCTTCACACTTGCAGTGGTCTACGCCACCACCGCCCAGAAACAAAAACACTCTCATCCCTGTACAGGGACGAGAGTGTTCAAAATTCTCCCGCGGTGCCACCCAGCTTAGGCTGGTGCTCTGATTCCCAAAAAAGAAAAACGCGCCATGATTGCGCGTTTGAGCCAGCCTCACTTTGTCAGGTCCCGCAGCTTTCTAGTTCAACGAAACCAATGCCTTGTTAACGGTAGCACCTCCGGCTCAAACTACTCGGCCCTCGCCTTTCACCTGAGCAGCTCCTCGGCCCATTCGTCTGTTGCGCTGACGTTGGTCTCACAGCATCACGACCAACTCTCTAAGACTCGCTTTACAGAGTACTCTTCCGGATCACAGCTTTTTTCGATTTAATTGGCAAGATAGTAGCACGCACACTTTTCTGTGTCAAATCTTCCTTGTCCAGGATCTGGCGCGCAGTGCCTCTGCGACTTGGCCCTCAACACGCCACCTTCGGGGTTGATGAAAAGCCGCAGGGATCAAAGAGTTCGACGGTATACTTATTTCACTGAACGATCAAGGGACAGTCAGACCGCTAATGGGAAGTAAGAAAATGCGAAGACTTATCGGTGTCACCAGCACGATTCTGCTGCTGATTCTCACAGGTTGTCAATCTCCTAGTGGCCGACAAGCGCCACCGGAGATCAGTCAGGATTTGCCGCCCACGGCGGTAATATCTGCAACGGTGGCCACGCTTCCGCCCGACCCAACACCGGCCATTGAAGACGTGGCGCCCCCCGCGCAGCCGTCAGAAGTTAGCGCGCCTACGGCAGCGGCCGAAGTGAGCGCCGAAGCGGCAAAGAGGCCCACGCTGTTCCCTGGAGAGTGGGGGAATCGAGACAGCTACGTAGGCGGCCTAATCCCCGAGGAAGTACAGGTGCTGAAGTCATTTCCTGATGCGACCACCTATCACCTCCAACTGGACATCAGCGAGCCCTATCTGGTCAAAGGCAAGATGGAGGCATTGTATACAAACCAAGAGACGGACCCGCTGCAAGAACTGGTCCTACATATGTTTCCTGAATTGTTAGGCGGTGACATGGAAGTCGGCGCTGTTCTCGTGGACGGTCAAGAGCCACAGTACCAAGCTGATCAAGGCATCCTGCGTATCTTCTTGGAGGAACCGCTCGCACCGGGAGAGGATGTCATGCTCTCCCTGTCGTTTGCAACCACGGTGCCGGGCGAAGAAAGCACGAAATATGGTGTCCTTGCAAATACAGAGAACATTCTGGCGCTGGCCCATTTCTATCCCATGTTTGCGGTCTATGATGACCAGGGCTGGCACACGGAGCCGTCGGCCGATCACGGGGATGAGACATTTGCCGATATGAGCTTCTACCAGGTGCAGGTGGAGGCACCTCTTGATCAGGTTCTGGTTGCCGGAGGCGTAGAAATCAATCGCCAGGTGATGGACGACCGGCAGCAGGTGACATTCGCTGCGGGTCCTGCCCGCGACTTCTATCTTGTGTCAAGCAGTGACTTTGACGTCGTGCAGCGGCAAATAGGGCCGCTCACAATCAACAGCTATGCCCCGTCTGACCGCAGCGAGGGTGCGCAGATGGCGCTTGAGGTCACTGCTCAGGCGGTGGAAAGCTATGCCGGGCGATATGGCGCTTACCCGTACAGTGAATTGGATATCGTGAGCACCCCCACCAAGGCCCTGGGTATTGAGTATCCCGGCATATTTGCCAATGCGCTGCGCATCTACGATCTTGCGGAGGAAAGTGCTTCATCCGGGTTGCCAAATTCTATGCTTCTAGAATCGACAACAGCGCATGAGGCGGCTCACCAATGGTTTTACAATCTGGTCGGCAATGATCAGCTACAGGAGCCGTGGCTTGACGAAGCGTTGACTCAGTACGCAACATGGCAGTACTACATCGATCGCTATGGGGAGCAGAATGCGAGGGGTTTCTTCTCAGGTCTGGAAGGAAGATGGGCGCGCGCTGAGAATCCAGATATGCCTATCGGGCTGGCGGCTGATGCCTACAGTGGGCGCGACTATGGGGCTATCGTCTACGGCCGTGGCCCGCTATTCCTCAACGATCTCGCCGAATTAATAGGACAGGAAACATTCGACAGTTTTCTGGGAGACTATGCGCAGCGATATCGCTGGCAAATCGCTGACGCGCAAGGTTTCATGGAGCTGGCAGAAGAGCATTGCAACTGCGACCTGTCAGCGCTCTTCGCCGAGGAAGTATTCGGCAGTTGAGCGAGCCCTTCAACTCAACGAAGATGGTCCAACAGAGCTTGGAACCCCAAGAGGTAACTGCGCCAGCCAAACCCAGAGACTTGACCCAGGCAGACAGGGGCGATAACGGATCTGTGCCGAAACGGTTCGCGGGCGTGAATGTTGGAAAGGTGGACCTCCACAGCCGGCAAATTGGTCGCGGCAATGGCGTCGCGCAGAGCGTAGCTGTAATGCGTGAGGGCGCCGGGATTGATAACCACGCCGTCCGCATAGTGCATCGCCTCGTGTAGGGCATCGATTAAGACCCCCTCATGATTCGACTGTTGGATATGAATCTTGCACTGCGCATTGATCGCGGCGGCGCGAAGGGCATGATCAACGTCCGTCAGCGTCGTACTACCGTAAACATCTGGCTCGCGAGTACCTAGTAGGTTTAAATTCGGACCGTGCAGTACCAATATTTCGGTCATAATGAGATCACTCCTGTCGCTCTTGCCCTGAGGAGGCATGTGCTATATCCGCCAGGCGCGCCCGTGTCAGCCGCACGAGATCGCCAACGGCCAGTTCTATTTGCTGGCCTCTTTCACCGGCACTGATCACTATCTCCTGCAATCTGTCGGCAGAAATATCAAGATAGACCATGAAACCACGATTCATCAGAGCCAAGGCTGAAATACCGCCAACTTGTAACCCAGTCAGTTTTTCCGCCGCTCTCTGCGAAGCCATTTTCAGCTTCTTTTCGCCCACAGACTTTGCCAGTTTTTTTAGATCAACCTGGCTGTTGGCTGGGACCATGGCCAAGATAGGCTTTCCAGGAGGAGGAGGCGAGACAACGAGCGTCTTAAATACCTGCTCAGGAGGGAGACCTAGGGCAAGCGCTACTTCCTGGGCGTCCCTTAGCTTGTTTGGGTAGGCGTATGAATTGTAGGAAATCTTCTTACCATCCAACAACTTCATCGCCAAGGTTTTCTTTGACGCCATATTCGCTATCCACCACGCTTTCTTGTTCGTAACAATAACATAATCAGACCCACCGCTCCAACTCCGGCCACCGCCAATGCGGAGAATGAGTTGACGCCGGCGCCGCTGTCGGTCCCAGGTGCTGCCGGCGTGGCCCTTTCCGCCTGGGCTGGAAACGCGGCCAGGGGCGTTGGCAGGCCAGGCGGCTCTGTCGCCGTGGGGGGGAAGGGCGTGGATGTCACCGTTGATGTTGCTGTCAGGGTCGGGGCGGGCGTGGCCGTCGCGGTGTTGGTCGCTGTCGGCGTCGCCGTTGGTTCTACCGTGCTGGTGGGCCAGGGCGTGTAGGTGAGGCTGACTTCGGGCGTGGCCGTCAATGTCGTTCGCAGCGGCGTTTCTACGACCCGCAAATCTTCTGCATGCACCGCCAGGTCCTCCTCAACCAAGAAAAGCGGGGGGCCACCGATTTCACAGGCTGCGGCGCATCGCGCCCCGTCGAGCGTAATCTGATACTGTCCGTTTTGCGCTGCAATTACCTCCCCGTTTCCGGCATAATCGAGCAGCTGCCCACTTCCGGCAACGGCCGGCACTTGCAGCGTGAGCGCCCTATCATTGCGCGCCCAAAGAACACGGACCAGCTGATGATCCTTTCTAAAGGTTATGATGAAGAAATCGTCTGTCTGCTGCATTTCCACCGGTCCCGAAAAGCCTCTGAGCACAGCGATCGTCGTCAAATAGGCCAGGTAGGCGGGGCGGCGCGAATAATCGGGGCGCAGGATGCCAAAAGATTCCCCGCCCGGTGGCAGCAGGATATCGATCAGCTTGTACACGCCGATGCTCTCCGCCCCGGCGGCGAAGCCCAGCGCGTGCGCCTGGATCAGATACCAGGCCTGCTGGTCCAGGTCCACCGGGAAGGCCGGCCGTTCCACCGGCCACCACGGGATCCAGATTGGGCGCGGCGTTGGTCTCGTTGATCCAGATCGGTTTGTCGATGCCGTAAGCGTTCTGCAGCTGGTCCGTCTGCCTGACCAAGTCCCATACCGTCTCCACCCGGAAATAGATATGCAGCGAAAGGATGTCGAAGAAATGGTTGTTCTCTGCCGCGCCGGGCACGGCCGTCAGGATATCGAAGAACTCGTCCAGAAAAGCCGGATCGTGCCAGTAGGAATAGCCGGCCAGGTGAATCGATCGCCTCCGGATCCTGCTCCTCGGCCACGAGATAGGCCACCTGCAGCAGCCGTGCATAGTCATCCAGGTCTCCGTCGAACTCATGGCCGTAGACGCCCTCGTCAATCTCTGGTTCGTTCCAGATCACCCAGTGGTGCACGCCGCGCGGGGCATAATAGGTCGACGACGCGGCGCACGTAATTGGCCCACAGATTCTCTGGGTCATCGATGTCAAGGTAGAGCCCGCGCGGCACGCCGGAAAAGGGCGCGACCGTCAGTGGCCCAGGCAGGCGTGTTCTTTAGCAGGCCCAGCACCTCGCGGTCATGCGCCTGCGCCTCGACCAGCCACTCTTCGAGTACATGCAGGGTGTTCCAGTCTTCCGGGCCGGTGGGCTGGATCTCATTCCAGTAGAAGAGGATGCGCTCCCAGCCGACGCCCAGCTCCGCTGCTTCTTGCGGCGCCCAGAAGGATTCGATCGCCCCAAAACGGCCGTCACGGCGACGGCGTGCTTTCCTGCGCCACGGCCTGCGTCATCGCGCAAGGCAGCGCTGCCCACGGCAAAGAGCAGCGCCGCGCCCACCCCAGCATGCAAGTAACCTGGGCACCCTAATGTTGGCCCCGTTGAATCATCCGATACCTGTCTTGGCCTGCCGCTCCCGGCTCCCACGGCGTACCGGTCAGGAGAGGATGCACGCGCAAGCGAGCGGGATTATAATACCAACACGTCTCAATAAGCGGTAATCAAATAAGGAGCCTGCCAATGCATTCGCCGAACAACGCTCTATCCGTGCTGGCTGTTGCCTTTCCCTCATCATCTCGTTCGTCGCCCTGGCCCCGATGGCCCAACCGCGCGCGCGGCAGAATCGCAAGGATGCGGCGCCGCTGGTGCCCAGCACCCCGCGCGACTTCATCATGCCCGGCACGCAGCCCAATAATCTGGTTCACGAACTGGCCGACCGCAGGGACAGTGCCAGCAGTGCCACGGAAGCTACGTGCAGAACATCGCCGAAATCAGCCAGCCGCCGGAAACAGAGACCTGGCATGCCTGGCAAGGCAGCATGATGGCCCAGGCCGGGCGCGACCCGCTGTTCTTCGCCGCGCTCGACGTGGCCAACGCCGGCGCGGCGAATGCGGGCGAGTATTGTCTGCGCTGCCACATGCCCAGTGGCTGGCTCAAGGGCCGATCCAGCACCCCTGACGGTTCGGAGATGGAGGGCCAGGACCGCGAAGGTATCAGTGCGCCGTCTGCCACCGCCTGGTCGATCCGGAGGGAGGTCCGGAAAACCCTGCGCATGATGCGCAGATTCTCGCCGATTTGGAACTGCCTGTTGTTGAGATTGGCAGTGGCCAGATGGTCATCGATCCTCAAGATTACCGCCGCGGTCCTTTTGACGTAATTGCCGATATCGGACTCGATCCGCACGAATTATCTAGCCCAGTACCTCAAGATGAGAGACGGTTACACTGATTTCACCCTACCACCAGGAGGCGGATTTCTGTGGCACCTGCCATGACATAAACAATCCCATGTTTTCCTGGAATGAGGCCAGCGAGAGCTTACGAACCCAATCCGCTGGACGAACCTGGCGATATCAGCCAGGGCTTCCCCATAGAGCGCACCTTCAGAGTGGGAACTAGCGCCTACAACTCGGCCGGGCGGCGTCTACGCGCCGCAGTTTGGCGGCAACAAGGCGCGCGTTTGTACCTGCCAGGACTGCCACATGCGCGATATCACAGGCGAGGGCGGCGGCATCTTCAGCGGCGCGGCGTTGTTCGCAATGACAAACCCCTCCACGATTTGACCGGTGGCCAACACGTGGGTGCCGCAGATCATCCCCCTGCACCCAGAATATGGGGCCGAGTTTACGGAGGGCACAGCGCGCCGCGCGGCTCTGGACAATGGCGTCCTCCGTGCCCGCTAAATGCTGCAGAAGGCGGCGCGGCTGGAGTTAACAGGAGGGGCGGACGCTGACGGTGAAGTCTATAACGAGTCGGGCACAAACTGCCAACAGGCTATGTGGAAGGGCGGCGAATGTGGCTGCAGGTGCAGGGCTACGACGAGAATTGTGACCTGGTTTACGCATCCGGCGCCTATGACGTCGCCAGCGGTGATTTGCAGGGATACGGCATGTGATCCCACCCTGAAAGTGTATGAATCCAAGCAGGGACTGACCGCCGACTGGGCAGCGCAGCTTGGCCTGGAGCCAGGTGCATCGTTCCATTTCGCCTTGAACAATCAGATCGTCTCCGACAATCGCATCCCACCTCGCGGGTTACGCCTTTGCCGAGTATAATGCCTGCAGGCCGCGCCTTATACGGATGGCCGGCCGGATGGAACCGATATGCCGACGGCCAGTACTGGGACACAACCGTATTACTTCCTGCCCGCGGTCGTCAGGGGCAATCGTCCGCCTGCTCACCAGGTCGCCTCCAAGGAGTACATCGAATTCTTGCGCGAAAACAATCCCAATGAAGGGCAGAACAACGGCGAGATTCTGTACGATCTCTGGCAGCGCAGCGGTCGCAGTGAGCCGGAAGTGATGGTGACGGCACGATTTGGCCCCGCATCCTGCGCGCTGTTCTTGCCGGCCGTGACTGGGCCCTAGCAAATGAAACTTCGACCGGCTCAGGAAGCGATTCTCGCCTACGAGCAAGGCCGTTTGGCCGTCAGCGCTGTTCCCGGCAGCGGGAAAACGTTCACGTTGGCGATGCTCGCCGCCCAACTGCTAGCGAGAGGCTACGATGGGAGCAATGAGGCTCTAATACCAGAGCAGGACCAACGCGTTCTCATCGTCACTTACCTCAACTCCAGCGTTGACACCTTTCGGGCAAGGGTGCGCAAGCACCTGGAAGAATCCGGCCTGCCTGCCGAAGAAGGCTATGACGTGCGCACGCTGCACAGCCTGGCGCTGGAGATCGTGCGTCTCAGCGAGAGCGGGCTTGGCTTGGAAACGTCGGAGCCATTGGTTGCCGATGACACGCAGGCCATGCTTTTCATCAGCCAGGCCCTGGACAATTGGACGGCAACCCACGCCCACACATACGAGATGCTCTTGCCCGACAGCGGTCCCCGCCAGCAGTCTCGCTGGCGGAACACCGTCTTGAGAACAGCGCGCGCGTTCATTCGTTCCGCAAAGAACGAACGGTACCGGGCCCACGATATCCTCAGTCGACTGGCGTCTGCCGCGGAATCAGACCCCGCTGCTGAGGACGAGGCAACGGCTGTCGCTTACCCATTGCTGGCCCTTCTGGCAGGCGTCTATGAACAGTACCAGCTCATATTGAATCACCAGGGGGTTCTCGATTTCGATGATCTCATCTGGCAGGCTGCCGATCTACTTGAAAGCAGACCAGACCTTGTCGTCGAACTGCGGCAGCGGTGGCCCTATATTCTCGAAGACGAAGCGCAAGACAGTGTCCCCCTGCAGGAACTACTGCTGTCGACCTTGACCGGCCCGGATGGGAATCTGGTGCGCGTGGGCGATCCCAATCAGGCGATCATGAGCACCTTCACCGCCGCACATCCGCGATTTTTTAACGCCTTTGTGGATCGCGACGATGTCGTGGCGCTGCCGCTGCCCAACAGCGGCCGTTCCTCGCCGAAGATAATCGGCGCGGCAAACAGCATTGTTGATTGGACAATTGAGCAGCACCCCGTTCCCGAAGTACGTGAACACGCCTTTCGCCGGCAGCACATCCTTCCTACGCCGCCGGGAGATGCGCAGCCGAATCCGCCGGATACGGAATCGGCGATCAAGATCAAGGTGTACGCAAACAAAGAAGAGGAAGAACTACCCTCCGTGGCCAACCTGGCTGCCCGCTATGCAAAGGAGAATCCCCAGCACACGCTGGCCATTCTCGTGCCGACGAATGACAGCGGTTATCATGTAGCCACACATCTGGATAGCCTGGAGGTCCCCTACGACAACCTGCTGCGCGGTGGGACGCGCGAAAGGGAAATCGCCTCGGCCATCAACGCTGTCCTGGCCGTTCTTGCCGACCCGCAGGATCAACGAGCGGCGGCCACTTCCCTGGAAAGCTTGCACCAGTTGGGGCATCGGGCTGCGAGTTTTCCCGGCGAGGCACTGCCTCACTTGGTGACGATTCTGAAGAGCGTTCAGAAGTCTGAATCGCTTCTTTTCCCCGCGAACGATGGGGAGTTGGAAAAGGCGCTGCCGTCAGGCGTCGCCAGTGAGGAAGAGGTTCGCCACATAGAGCGTTACGCAGATTTTCTGCGCAGCATGTTCGGATTGCGGACTTTGCCCATTGACGATCTCGCGCTTGCTGTAGGCGACGAATTGTTCGCGCACGATCAAGGGAGCGAAGCAGACCTGGCGATCGCCTACCAGATGGCCATCGTCTTGCGTTATTGGCAGGAGATGCACCCGGAATGGCGTCTCCCTGATCTTTCCGCCGAGTTAGGCGCCCTCGCTTCCGGACGGAGAAGGCTGCCTCTAGCTCGTCCCAGCAACTACGGGTATGAACCGCAAGCGGGTCGCATTTCTCTGTCAACGCAACACAGTGCGAAAGGGCTAGAGTGGGATGCCGTTTTCATGCTCGGGATCGATGGCTTCTGGATTCCAGGGGACCTAGATGCCCACTTCATGGGTGTTGACGACTCATTTGGCGGCAATCCGGAAGCAGAAGCCCTGGCCCAGCTGCGCTTTCTTATGCAGGGTGATGCCGGGCTGTACGATGATCTCACGGCAACAGAATCAGCTCATGTCGATGTCATATGCGAGCGGCTGCGCCTCTTCTACGTGGGCCTCACACGCGCGCGTCGCTATCTGCATATTAGCCGGAGCCGCACTTCGGGCAGCGCGGGAAGGGAAAAGACGGCCGAACCGGCTACGGTGCTTGGGTGTCTCTACGATTATCTGCGCGAGCTGCGGTCTCAGGACGATTGATGGAGATCGTCATCCCCTTCGCCCTCGCCTTGGCCCTCATCTTCACCGCAAACAAGGTGACCGCCAGCGAAAATCAAGAAGCCCACAAGGGATACACCCTGCTGCTCTTATTGCTCAACACGCTTGCCGCGTTCTTGGGGCTATTGCTGCTGCTGTTCCCAGGCGAGAATCTGGCACGGTCGCTGACGGGGATGCTGGCTGTCGATAATCATACCTCGCTGGCCTGGATCCTGTTTGCCATAGGCCTGTGGGGAATCCTCTGCTGTCTACCACCCATCAGGCAGGGGCTGTCCAGGATCATGCCCTTGGACGCAAACTCGGCCGTGCACATGACCGCCCTCATGCTGGCCGGCTATCTCCTTGGCAATACGGCCCTTGCCTTGAGCGAGAATCTGTTGCAGCAGTTGAGCGCCCTCGATCTCGCTGTATCCGTCGTTGAGGTCGTGCTGCAGCAGGCAGGCTTTGTGCTGCTCGCGCTCGGCGGAACGGGTTTGTTCATCCGCCGCGATCTAGCAGGCGTCAGACAGCGTCTGGGGTTGCAAGTGCCGACACCAGGACAATTGATACTTGGCATCGGTGTGATATTCCTCCTAATCTTCATTCAAGGGACCGCTGGCGCCGTGTGGGCTTTGATCGATCCCGATCAAGCCCAACAGTTGGGCAGCATCAATGAATCGCTGCTCGCCGGCTTCGACAGCGTCGGCGAATGGTTTATTCTGGCCCTTGCCGCAGGAATCGGTGAAGAAATCTTGTTTCGGGGAGCGATACAACCCATCTTCGGGCTTCCCATCACGGCGTTCCTCTTTGCCGCCGTGCATCTCCAATATGGTCTGACCCCCATCACGTTTGTTGTTTTTTTCTTGGGCGTCATTCTGGGACTCGTGCGCCGCTACAGCAATACCACGGTCGCGGTTTTTGTCCATTTTGGCTACAATTTCTCACTGGGACTTCTCAGTATGTTAGCCCTTTACTTAGAACAGTTTGTGACGCCTTAACTATGTTTGCCCTGCCTTTCCGCGAATGCTATAATGCGCCTTCCGTCGGGGCATGGCGCAGCCTGGTAGCGCGCTTCAATGGGGTTGAAGAGGTCGTGGGTTCGAATCCCGCTGCCCCGACCAGAGATAGAACAAAACGCCGCGCTAGGTTGCGCGGCGTTTTCGCTTATTTGACATGAATAGTTCTCGTACGCAACGGATCCGTCAGGTCGTCATTCTCTTTCTGTTCATCGCCGGCTTTGTGTTGGTAGTTCTGGCCGTGGCGGCCGATGATCTCGGGCTGGATACGACACCGGGTTTTGGCGTGATCCAGATGGTGTCGTTTCTAGGGGGACTCACATCGCTGACCCTGGGCGCCTTGCTTTTCGTCTATAACAGGAGACCGAAAGATGCACCCAGGTCCTTGCAGGCCGAAATCTCCACACGATTGATCGCTACCGGCTTAGTGCTTGCCTATGTGACTGGCCTTTCCGACCTTCTAGGCATCGGTACCCATGTTGATCCCACATTCAGCCGCCCCTTCGTAGGCCCCCTGCAGCTTGGCGGCATATTGATTGGCATCCTATCGATTCTTCTTGGTCTGATTCTCTATCACACCAGCCGCGGTCAGCGCGAAAGTTCATCACTTGGCTTTCTGGTCAGCGAGAAAGAAAACGGAGAGCAGCAGCAGTAACGTAGGAGAACTGCAGAGAAACGCTTCGCCAAACACGTGTCTAGCGCAAGTTGTTCAGTTGAAAGGGCTGGTTGAGGACGTTGAATACGGCCGCATCCGCTGACTGCGGGCGCTGGAATGTGACTGTGAAGAACAGCGTCTGCCCAGCAGGAATCGTCCAGGGAAACGGCGGATTGATGGAGAAGATGAGATAAGAAGCGCCATCCGGCGTGCGCAGGGTGACATCAGACTGCGCCACAACAAGGGGTTGGCCACCTTCATTAATTATTTGCCCGGTCATGATCAGACTGGAGAGATCCTCTGATACTTCGACACTCTGCAAGCTGATTCTCGCCTGTTCAGCAGCGCTGACCCCGCTAAATGGGATCCTGATCTGCACACCAGCGCCGCTGTCCTGACGAACCACCTGGGCCATCAACGACGTACTCGACAGGCCGGTCGGGATTTGATAGCCAACCGTAAAGGGCAAAGACTGCCCGGCCGTCAGGAATCCACCTGTCAGGGGCGCATTTTCGCCAAGTGTGCTGGCGATCGGATTGAGGGCGTACTGGTTGCCCGTTTCATCGATCAGGGTCACACGCACGGCGCCGGAGTCAATCGTTGCCCCGCCCACATTCTGCAGCAAGCCATCTAAGACGAAGAAGGCGAATCCCGGAGGTGTTTCTGGGTGATTGGGGATGTAGGTCACGTTCTCAATCGTTACCTGTAGATCATCGAGCTGCACGGGTTCGCCAACACCAACCTCTGGGTTCGTCTCGCTGCCGCCTACAGCCGAAGGGGCATCGGTGACCATATAACGGCCGTCTACGACGAGCCGCTCCTCCCCCTGTTCACCCATGACCATCAAAGTAACTCCCGGAGAGAGCTGTGTGAAAATGGACGAATCGTCGGCGGAAACTTGCCTGCTCCCTTCCACCTCGAAAATCAGATCCGACCCATTCTGCGTTGTTAGCACAAGCTCGCTGCCAGGCGCCAAGGATCGCAGCAGTTCGATGTTATCGCCGGTCGACTGCAGGGCCATGATGTAATTGATAATGCTCCCATGCACCCAACCAACGGCTGAATCTGTGGATATTCCCGGTGACCAGGTGCTGTCCGCGTTGATCGACTGCGGAAGGACAACAAATTCCCGGCCCGCAAGTGACATTGTCACCGGCACATCCAGCGTCACCGATATCGTTGCCGCATCGCTTATTCCATAAACAATCGTCTCACCGCCCGCAGACACACCACCCACCGCCGGCTGGCTGAATGGGGTCGGCTCGGGCTCCTCCCCGCCGCCAATTGTGATGCCATCAGTGAGATCTATCCCGGTAGAATCCAAGAGTGAATAGCCAAGGGCACAAACAGCACCTAAACTAAGCACAATCAATATAGCGAGGACAATTATTGTCCTGGGCTGTGAAAGCAGCCCGCCCGAAGCGTCGGTTTGAGGCTCGTCAGACATAGCTGTTACGGTATTCCAGAGGGCAGCGGCCGTGGTTCAACGCGCAGCAGAATATTGGCGCTTGCTCCCGTCACCACCTGACTAAAATTTAGATAGGGTACGTCGACCCGTACGGCGCCGGTGGACGATACAGCCTCAAAGCGAATAACGCCCGCTTCATTGGTGTAGCCGAAGGCAAGCAGATCCCCGATCGTATTATCATAGAGCTCCACGGCAACGTCAGCAATCCCTTCAGTCAATTCAGGCATGAAGTTATAGTTGCTATCGTAATAAATCGTTACCTGGACACTGGTAGCCTGTCGTACACCTATGACCGGTGTCGCCGTGGGCAGCGGCTGAAAACTGACGATTGGCGGGGGAAGCGGTGTGGGCAGGAGCCCGACAATATCGACCGCCGTCGGCGTCGCGGCAACGGTGGGTGATTCAAATGGGACGGGCGTGGGCTGCACAACACCCCCCGACCCCCCAGTGCCACCCGTTCCGCCGCCGGTGGAACCAGTCCAGGCATAGGTAGCGGTGGGAGGCGGCGTCGGAGTTGCCGCTTGTGAGCTGCATCGCAGGTCATAGGTAAAGAGTGGTGAATTCTCATAAGAGGGCGGGTTGACCGGCCCCACGAGGATGATCAGGTTTCCGGTGTAGAAGGAATAGAAAGAAAGCAGGCTGCTGGGATCGCCAACGGCACGATCATCGTTGCCTAGAGGCGGGTTGAAATCATTCCCGTTTTGATCGAGAAAGATGATATTCGTGTCGTTCGCCGCAGAAAGATTGAGCGTTTCACAGGTATACAAGACGCCAGGCTTAACCGGCATTTGGTAAAAATCGTTGTCCGTGCCCGTTCCGGATGGTGGAATAAAGTTCATCCCATTCTTGACTTCACCAGGCCCAATCAGACATGCCTGGCCCAAACTGTTATTGGGCTCGCAAGTGTCAGGTTGGCCAACACGCGTCGCTGTGGGCACCGCCGTGGGCGGAAGCGCTTCGTTGACACCGAATGAATAGGACTTATTGCTGGAGTTTGAGGCGTCCTTATTCGTAATCCGCGCGAAATAATTGCCGTTCTCCTTCGCCGTGAACAGAACTTGAGACCGTAAATTGGTGGCATCAACATCATCATTTTCAGCGATCTTGTCTCCGCTGGGATCATAGACCCTCAGAAAGGTGTCGAGACCGGCCGTCAGATCTGTCGTAAACACTTCATAGGACGATCCCTCCTTACCGGTAAACATGAAATAGTCCTGATCGCCAACCGGCCACAGACTGATATCAATCAGTTTCGCGGCATTGGGTGATGTTGTGTAGGCTTCCTCAAAACTATTGTTCGGTTCATATTGATCCAGATAGACTGCGCCGCCAGGGGTCGCCGTGGGCGTACTTGTAGAAGGCACCGGATCATTGTCGATTATGGTAACCGTAATCGCACCGGGTATACCGACAGTTGCGTTGACGGGATTTGTGAGAAAGACGATAAACTGGCGGTTAGGTTGGTGGACATTATTGCCGATAATCGACACTTTTATCTGCTGGGGATTGGTCGAGCCGGCGGGAAACGTAAGCTCTCCGGCCGATGACACGTAATCAACTCCCGCCGTCGCACTACCATTCTGGGTTGAAAAAGTGACCTTGGCATCTTCCCCATTCTTAGGCGCGGAGTTTATCAGCACGTCGATGGTCAATTCTACCGTCGCAGTGCCATCAGGCTCGTTGACGCTCGCTGTAGAACTCTCAAAAGACACGGAGGGAAAATCTTGTAGAAGAGGCGCTGCTTGAACCCGGCTAGAAGATGTTTGCGGTATGGCAGGAACTTGCACGAACAACAGCAGAGCGGGCAAGACTATTAGGAATAGAAACGGGCGTCTGGCGGCCATACACAACCTTTTATACCTCAACCATGAGCTATCGCGAGCACTCAATTGCGGATGATTATAAGTTCTGGCCAGTTGCAGGGCAAATTACGCACGCTTCGCTTGCCATTCGTTAACACTGCGCGATCCAAAACACCGCAAACAAAAAACCCTCCCACAGACTGTTTCTGTAGGAGGGTAAGTCTCTAACTGATTGGCCTATGTGTCTTCGCCATTTTCGCTGACAGGGCTCTCGCCACTCTCCCCAGCGCCCTCTCCACCGTTTTCGCTGACTACGGGTTCGCCTAGGGTAACCGATTTCCCGATTACTTCATCAACCAGACCATACTCCATGGCCTCGTTTGCGTTCATGTAAATATCGCGGTCGGTATCTTTGGCAATCTTCTCCATCGGCTGGCCGGTGTGGAAACTGAGGATACGGTTCAAATCAGTTCGCAAGCGCAGGATCTCTTGCGCCTGGATGGCGATGTCCGAAGCCTGGCCCTGCGCGCCACCCAGAGGCTGGTGCATATGAATTGTTGCATTGGGCAAAGCGTAGCGCATACCCTTCGTTCCGGCAGTCAAGAGAACGGTGCCAAAACTGGCCGTGAAACCAACAGCATACGTGGCGACAGGACTTTGTACCTGCTGCATCGTGTCATAGATTGCCATACCGGAATACACCATTCCACCTGGGGAATTGATATACATCGTGATCGGGCGCGAGTTGTCTTCATTATCGAGAAAGAGCAGCTGAGCCACGATCAGGTTGGCCACCTGATCATTGATCGGCGTGCCCAGCATAATAATTCGGTTGCGCAGCAGCAAGGAATAAATATCAAAGGCGCGCTCGCCGCGGCCGGTCGTTTCGATCACCATGGGAACAAGTGATGTCGGTAGGTTCATTGTTGAGGCATCTCCTAAGTTGCGTTGTAATCCAATTGTCTAGCTAGGCGGCGGCAAGTCTAGGCAGCAAACCTGATTCCGATTTGCAGGCGTCCTGTCCACCATTCACAGCCAGGGCAGGGCAAAAACCGCCACTAAGCAACGGTATTCTAACGGGCGAACGTTAGATTTGCGTTATTCTTCCTCTTCCTCACGATTCTCTGATTCAGCCAGCTCCTCAAGAGATGGCGCCGTCCCGGCCAAAATCTCCCTGGTGCGACCATAAACTTTCTCGCTGAGCACTTCGCTGCTCAGCATATCAAACCCAGCACCGCTGGAATAGAACTGGCGCATGCTGTTTCTGAGATCCTCATTGTCATAGCCACCAACGCGCTTGTCGATCATCGTTTCGAGATCTTCTGCCTCGATGCGCAGCTTCTCATTGAGGACAAACTCGCGCATCGCCAGGCGGCGCTGCAGCCGATCTTCAGAGCTCTCGCGAAAGTCTTCGCGAAGATCTTCTTCGCTTAGGCCCTGCAGTTTCATGTAGTCCTCGAAATCCCAACCTGAACGACCAATTTGATTGCGGAAATTCTCAAACGTTTCATCAATTTCCATTTCCACGGCCGCCGGCGGATAGACGATCTGCGCATCCTCTAAGAGGTGATCGATCATCTCTTCGATAAGCTCATCTTTCAACTGCTGTTCCGCTTCCTCTTGCAGCCGATCGCGCAAAGAGGCGCGCAGCTCCTCCAGGGTCTCGAAATCCCCTTCTAGCTTGGCCAATTCGTCATCCAACTCCGGCAGGTCTCGTTTCTTTACATCAAGCACGTTTATCTTGAAGTCGGCAGTCCGCCCGGCAAGGCTTTCCTCTTCAAATTCTTCTGGGAAAGTAATGGAGAAAGCGGCTTCGTCCCCTGCAGATTTACCTACAAGTTGTTCGATGAAGTCTGTCCCAGGAAAGATCAGTTCCTCATCCATTAAGAGGTCCATGCTCTCTTCGTCAAAGAGAGTCTCACTTTCCGGCACTTCTTGCGCTTCAGTGTCTGCACTCTCTTCCTCAGAAGCTTCCTCCTCCTCTTTTATCTGGGGAACAAGTTCGCCTCTGCCGCCAATCGTAATCACATCCCCATTCTCGGCAGGACGATCAACCGTTTCAATTTCCTGGTGCCGAGTCCGCACCTGCTCTAACGCCTTGTCAACCGCTTCCTCTGTGATATTGATCTCAGCAACCTCTTTGCGAATCGAGCGATACTCACCCAGCGTTATCTCTGGTTCCAGAGGAATGGTAAAAACCATGACCAGCGGCTCGATTTCCATATCATCAAGAATCGGACGGCCGTAAGGGGAAACTCCCGCTTCCGCAATCGCTTCCTCATAGACACCCTGGACCATCTCTTCAACCGCTTCCGCGCGAATCAAATCGCTTCCAAAACGCTGGACGACCACATTGTAGGGGACTTTTCCGCGCCGAAAACCTGGAATGCGTACTTGGCCAGCAAGCTGGCGGGCACGTTGGCGCATCGCCTGTTCCACGCGATCTTCGCTCACTTCCACTTTGAGCTCAAGCTGTCTCTGATCATCCTCGCTAGTTTGAATATTGATAGTCACCGAAGTTTTCTCCTTCATGATCCCGGGCAAATCAACTGGAACCAGGCACTGTTACAGTCTTCGCAAAGATCTGATTGTTTGCGTATAAAGACAGAAGCGTTGCGGCGGCAACGCTTCCTCGTTTAATAAAGTGGGGATGGAGGGACTCGAACCCACACGCCTTGCGGCACATGATTCTAAGTCATGCGCGTCTGCCAGTTCCGCCACATCCCCGATAACCCAATTATTATATGGCAACGCGCTTTGCTTTGCCAAAAGTATGGCCTGCCATTAACGCACGTGTTACAGTATTGTCAATCATCGCCACCTATGCCCACTTTGTGCCCGCCACGGCGGGCTGGATAGAGAGGAAACCATGAGCACGCTCCTTGTAAAAAACGCCAAGATGCTGTTGACTATGGATGAAGATCGCCGGGAAATTGAGGATGGCGCCCTTTTCGTTCGTGACAATGTCATCGAACAAGTGGGGCATACTCCTGATCTGCCGCAAACAGCGGACCAAATCCTTGACATGCAGGACCACGTCGTTCTCCCCGGTTTGATCAATACGCATCACCACCTCTACCAATCCTTGACACGCGTCATCGCTCAGGACGCAGACTTGTTTACCTGGCTGAAGACGCTTTACCCTATCTGGGGACGTTTGAATGACGAGGCCGTCTACATTAGTACGGTGACCGGCCTGGCGGAACTCGCTTTATCCGGCTGCACAACCAGCAGTGACCACCTTTACATTTTTCCCAATGACTGCACCTTGGATAGTCAGATACGAGCGGCGCAAGATATCGGTGTCCGTTTCCACGCCGCGCGTGGTTCCATGTCCCTAGGAGAATCAAAGGGTGGGCTGCCGCCTGACCACGTAACCGAGGATGAATCTTCTATTCTGCAAGATAGCCAACGCTTGATTGAAGAACATCACGATGCTGCTCGCCATGCCATGACGAGAATTGTCCTTGCTCCTTGCTCGCCTTTTTCTGTTACGCCTGATCTGATGCGCGAATCCGCTACCCTGGCGCGCGAGTATGGCATACGGCTGCACACCCACTTGGCCGAGACCGTGGAAGAAGAGAGCTTCTGTCTGGAAACGTTTGGGCATAGGCCCGTGGCTTACGCTGAATCGCTCGGCTGGACGGGAGACGATGTCTGGCATGCGCACTGCGTGCATATGAGCCAATCGGAAATCGAGTTGTTCGGCCGTACCGGAACTGGCGTTGCTCACTGCCCGGGCAGCAATATGCGCCTGGCCAGCGGGATTGCCCGTCTTATCGATTGGCGAGCGGCGAACGTGCGCGTTGGTTTGGGCGTGGATGGCTCAGCGTCCAACGACAGCGGTCATCTGTTGAGTGAAGCCCGATTGGCTATGCTGCTGCAGCGCGTCGCCCCCGACCGGTATCTCAGTGAAACACCAGGCGGACGCGGGGGTTTCGCGGGCGATGCGTCGGCGATGTCGGCCAGGCAGGCGCTAGAACTGGCCACAATTGGCAGCGCTTCCGTGCTTGGACGGGATGACATCGGCGCCCTCAGTCCCGGCATGAGCGCGGACTTCATCGCCTTCGACCTGAACCAGCTGCAGTACAGTGGAACACACCACGATCCAGTCGCGGCACTCCTCTTCTGCCACCCACAGAATGTGGATTGGTCCGTGATCAACGGTCGCATCATCGTTGAGGACGGCCATCTGACAACGCTGGACCTCGTACCGCATGTCCGGCGTCATAACGAGATTTCCAGCGCCATGATTCGCGATGAGGCTTACTAACAGCGGCATGCGTTCTGGCGTTTCATCCCACCGCTGATCAACGTATGGTAATCAGTGCAAACGGCATCGTCATCAACGAGTACGGCGACGTCTTACTCGTTAAGAGAGACGATACAAGAACCCTGGCGCCGCCCGGCGGAGCGCTTGAGATAAATGAACTGCCCCCCGAGGCAGCGATCCGTGAGATACGTGAGGAGACGGGTCTGATCGTGCATCCGGTTCGTCTCGTGGGATTGTACTATTTGCCCTGGCAGCCGGACCCTTACCTTTTCCTATGTTTCCGCTGCATACCGCGCGATGGAAAGCTAAGCACATCAGATGAAACGCCCCGTTCCGGCTTCTTCAGAACCAACCCTCTGCCCGATACGATGGTGGCCTTTCACAAAGAACAGGTCGAACAAGGCTTCACGCACAGCGGCGGCCCTCCTTCCTGGAAAGTGCAGCAGATGACGCCTACACTGCGCATCACCAATATCTTGCTCAATAGTCTGGTCTACCCGTGGCTGCAGTTTCGCCGTTCGCGCCGCGGCCAGCCTGCCTATGTTCCCCCACCCCAGTGGCGCATAAGGTCCACGCTTGCTCTAAGCGCAGGCGGCGGAGAGACGCTCCTACTGTATGACCAGTCCAGCAGCAAATGGTCCCTACCCTCCAGCGATACGTCGATTGCGGCGCCCCCCTGGATCTTGGCGGAACAATTGGCGGAAGATACCGTGGCGGGCAGCGTCACGTTGACGGATCTCTCAGGCATCTATGTTTGGAAAGATGAGCCCCTGATGGAGTTCGTGTTCACCGGGCAGCTTGATCAAAGCAGGTTGCATTTGCCGCCCTCGAGCCAACTCTTCGCAGCAAACGCGCTGCCCCAAGATCTCGCTGCTGCACAGCGAGAAATGATCATAGACTCAAGCGTTTTCGCCAGTCAAACGATCTACAAGCTCCTCGAATAGGACCTCCAAGCGCGCCGGCAAATGGTTTCCCGCCACTGATTCGGGTGCGTTATGCTGCACACGGCAGGCTCCATCTGAGCGGCAATTGAGAGTTGTTGGCAGCTTAACATTTTTCAAGCGGATCGGTTTGACATGAGTTGGGCGATTGCTATAATCCTTGTTCGTCAAAGTTACTGAAGACGGTGTTCTGCCCCCACAATGTCAGAACAATCGATAAGAAGGGTAAAGCGCGGCAGATGAGTCTCGCTGCGCAGGAGTACTGTGTTATGGAAGAAACAAAAGCAACTGAAGCTGTTGCAAGTGAAATTGAAGCTGCAGCAGCGGCTGTTGACGCTGGAGAAGCCGCAACCGATGTCGTTGATGCTGAAGAGACGGAAACCACGGAGGTTGAAGTTGTTGAGGCTGCGGTGGAAGAAGTTGAAGGCGAAGAGATCGTTGAAGTTGAAGCAGTGGTTGAAGAAGTTGAAACCGTCGAGGATGAGGCCGAAGCAACTGACGCTGTGGAAACCGAGGTTAGCGAAACGGCCAAGCCCACGTCAATTGCTGAATTAGAACCAAGAATGAAGCTGGATGGTACAGTTTCACGCCTTGAACTCTACGGCGCATTTATTGATATCGGCGTCGGTACGAACGCCCTGATCCATATTTCAAAGCTTGGTAAGGAACAGGTAAATCGTGTTTCTGATGCGCTCGAGGTCGGGGACACCGTCTCTGTCTGGGTCGACAAAGTGAACCCTGAGCAGGGTCAGATTATGGTTACCATGATTGAGCCTCTAGCTGTTGAGTGGACAGACCTGAAGAAAGGCCAAACGTATTCAGGGACGATTGCGCGCCTGGAAAACTACGGCGCGTTTGTGGATATCGGTGCGGAACGTGAAGGGCTGGTTCACATCAGCGAGATTAGTCACGAATACGTGAAGCATCCCAGCGAAATGCTTACCGTTGGCAATGAAGTCGAGGTTCAGGTCTTGGATTTTAGCCGTCGCAAGCGGCGTATCGATCTGAGCATCAAAAATCTGCTTGAAAAACCAGAATCGCAGATGTCGCAATCTGAAGCAAGATCGGCCGTCGTAGAACCAGACGATTTTGAAGAAGAGTTGGAAGATATACCTACAGCGATGGAAGTCGCGCTGCGCAGGGCCATGGGCGACGAACCAATCGACGCCATTGAAATTGACAGCAAGCGCGGACGCCGCAAGAATCGCAAGAAAAAGCGTCAGGCTCAGGATGATTTGCTTAGCCGGACCTTGCACTTCCAGCAAGAAAACTAAAAGAAAAAGGGACCTGCCAAAAGCGGGTCCTTTTTCTTAGAATACATCTTCCGGCCAGTCGATCATCATCGCCTGAAGCCGAGTGCCCGCTTTGACTTCCTTAACTCCCTCAGGAATTATCACAAGTGCATTTGCCTTCACGAGAGAGGTCAGAACATGGGAACCCTGGCTGCCGGTCGAGACCGCTTCGTAGCCATCCTCAGCACGCGAAACTACTGCGCGCACATAACTTTCGCGGCCATCCGACTGCATGCCCTCACGGAAGGTCACCTGGATCTGCGGGCGATCAAATTGCCTGAACCCGGCAAGTTTCAGAATGGCCGGCCGTACAAAACGTTCGAAGGATACCATTGCCGATACTGGGTTGCCCGGTAGACCCAGGTAAGGAATGCCATGGTAAGTACCAAAGGCGAGGGGTTTTCCGGGCCGCATGCGCACGCGCCAGAAAGTCACGTCCCCATCCTTATCCAGAACTGACTTGACCACATCATAAGCACCAACAGAGACTCCGGCCGAACTGACAAACAGATCAACTTCGCTTTCCAGTCCTAGTTCAAGCTTGCGGCGCACGTCTGACTCTATATCACGCGCCACGCCGAGACCAATCGGGACAGCGCCAAGTTTCCTTATCTGCGCCGCTTGCGCATAACTGTTACTGTCGCGAATTTTTCCTGGTTCAAGGGCCTGATCGACGGCAATCAGCTCGTCACCGGTCGACAAGAGCCCAACCCGCGGGCGGCGGTGAACGGGCACACGGTCAACACCCAGGGAGGCAAGGACACCTATCTCCTGAGGCCGCAGGACATGGCCGGCTTCCAAAACCCTTTGTCCGGCCTCAATGTCTTCACCAATCGGCCGGACATAGTCACCTGGGCCAATCGTGCGGCTTATGAAGACCTCTCAGGCAGCGCCCGTTCCGCGTCACGCCATGGTTCATTCGTGTCTTCCACGGGGACAACGGCATCTGCCCCTTCAGGCATTGCAGCGCCCGTCATTATCCGTGCCGCCGATCCTTCACTGACAATAATATCCGCCACCGTTCCGGCAGCGATGTCGGCCAAGACCTTGAGGGCCACCGGGTCCTCCCTAGTGGCCCCACTGATGTCTGCGGAACGCACCGCATACCCATCCATCGAGGAGTTAGCAAATGGCGGCAGGCTGTCCGCCGCCGTCACGGGGCGCGCCAGCACACGGCCAAGGGCATCTTCCAGGGATACTTCTTCAGCCGGCAGCACACCCATGCCCTCCAATACCATGGCCAAAGCTTCGGATACGGTGAGGTATTCTCTTGCGCTCATTTTCTATGCTTTCTAAACGGTAGATGCCAGCCGTCCGTCCAACTCAAGACGTTCGGCATCAGCCTGCATTGCTTTTAAGACATTGTCTATGTGTGTCCAGGTATCCAACTGCCCATCAAAACAGGCACGGCTGAAATCAGCCGTATGCAGTTCAACCTCGTCCCTATCCACCCCGACCGCGAAAGAACGATTCTTCCATTTCTTGCGCACCGACTTCAGCGTGACATCGGCGATATTCTTAGACGGCCGCACCAGCGTCGTGGCCACGATCAGACCCGTGATTTCATCGTTGGCCATCAACGCGAAATCAACCGGCATTTCTCTGGGAACGCCAGTCCCCTCTGTATAATGGGACTGGACTATACGAACCGTCTCCTCGTCCCAGCCCTCTTCGCGCAGGATGGGCGCGCCGGCCACCGGGTGTCGATCCAGATCTGGATGGATCTCCCAGTCAAAATCATGCACCAATCCCACCGTCTCCCAGTATGCTTCATCCTCACCCAACATGGCTGCGTAGTAACGCATCGACGCGGCGACGGCGAGCATGTGCCGCCGCAATCCGGCATCCTGAACATAGCGAGTGACGAGGTCCCAGGCATCCTCTCTTGTTTTCAATGAAACGATTCCCCCTGATCCTATTGGCTGCTGCGCGCGCCGCAGTCACAGCTGCCGCCGTTGTTGCAGCCGGTGGCAGCTTTCTTCTGCAGTGCCTCCAATTCATCCGCTGGCTCAAGTTCACTGCGAGGAATTTCCTTTATCTCGCCGTCGTCCAATCTGACCAGGACAGCATCCTTGAGCACACGCACATCGAGCACTCTGCCGTTTCCATAGGGCGTCTCTACACGTTTGCCCCGTTTGGGCAGCGTCTTGCGCGCTTCCACATATTGTTCGTATTCATAGACCAGACAGCAGCGCAGGCGACCGCACATCCCCGTAATCTCGTTTGGGCTCAAAGAGACATTCTGCGCTTTCGCCATCTTGATAGAGATCGGGCTAAATTCTGTCAGGAAAGTTGAACAGCAGCGAGGCGCTCCACAGGCGCCGTAGCCGCCCATAATGCGCGCCACGTCCCGAGGGCCAATGGAGCGCAATTCCACTTTTGACCGAAACGCGCGGTTCAGGCCGGATTGCAGCGACTTCAAATCTAGCTTCTTATTCTCCGTGGAATAGAGGATCGTCAACCAAGACCCATCAAAACTATATTCGGCCTTGAGGAACTTGGCGTCTTTGATGTCCAAATCAGCAGCCCTTTCTCGGCACGAGATCAAGACATCCAGTTCTTTGGCCTGCCAGACCTGCTGCAAGACAAGGTCGCGCGGCGTAGCTTTGCGCTCAACCTTACGCAGACCGCGACGGCGCAGCACGCTTTCCGGATCGATGAAGGCAATGATCTGCCCCAGCTGCCGGCCGCGCTTTGTATCTACAATAACGTGATCGCCAGGCTGCAAGTCACTGCTGCCAGCGCGAAAATGATAGATTTTTCCAAGTTTTTGAAAGCGGATACCGACATACTCTGATGTCCCTTCCGCCAAGACTGTTCCCATAGAGCACTCCAACAATGAATCAGGGATTCATTTTGTTATATTTTAGTTCTATTTATAGCCAATTCTCCCGCGCATCACAAGTTGCGGCCGTTATACACATCTAAGCGAAAGTCGCCAAGGAGCGTCCGGCAGTCAGGGCAGTTGAAAAAGGGCCGGCAATTGCCGGCCCCGTCGATTCCCTGCCACCGTATTCGTTGTAGAGTGCTGGAACTTTAACGATTATCCGATCATTTGGATGGGGATGATGCCCTCAGCCTGTTTTTGGAGCGTGAGGATACTTACCCGCGCGGCAACTTTGCGGGCGATCTCGTTGATAGCCGCAGCCGCAGCGGAATCGGGATGGGCGATCACGATCGGGCTGCCGCTGTCTCCGCCAATGCGCACATCGGCCTCCATGGGCACCGACCCCAGATAGTTGGCATCATACTTTGTCGCCAGCGCTTCTCCCGCACCCGTACCGAACATGGGGCCGCTCATATTCTCAATCACGCCGATGATAGGGACTTCTAACTTCTCAAACGTCTTCATGCCGCGAAGCGCATCGGCCGCGGCGACTTCCATGGGCTGCGTGACAACGAGCGCGCCGGTCAGCGGCAGAACCTGGGCCAACGTCAGCTGCGCATCGCCGGTTCCGGGCGGCAAATCTACCAGCAGATAATCAAGCTCACCCCAGTCGACATCAGTCAGCAGCTGTTGGATTGCTCCGTGAAGCATCGGGCCGCGCCAGATTAGCGGCTGGTCCGGCTTGACAAGGAAAGCCATGGAGATGAACTTAACGCCGTAGTTTTCCGCCGGCACCATTTTTCGATCACGTACGGGCGGCATGACGTCCACGCCCATCATCATGGGAATGTTTGGGCCCAAAATATCGGCGTCAAGCAGTCCAACTCGCGCGCCTTCCTGGGCGAGAGAAATGGCCAAATTGACAGCAAGCGTCGATTTTCCTACGCCACCTTTGCCGCTGGAGACGGCAATGGTATTGCGGAACTGCTGCCCTAGTTGGGAAGCGATACGGCGGTCGGTGGGCACATCGGAGGCGAAATCAACGGTGACTTGCCCCAGCCCTTCAATCGTCGCTAGGCGCCGCGTGCGTCGCCTTCCATCTTGCCTTTTAAAGGGCAGGCCGGCGTCGTCAGCATAATCGTAAAGCGCACATCGCTGCCGTCAATGGCTAGATCACGGATCATGTTCAGTGAGACAAGATCACGATGAAGTTCAGGCTCAATTACGGTAGATAAAGCTGTCATCACAGCTTCTTCAGTCACGTTCTGATCAAGTTTTTTGTTTGACATAGTTCCTATCCAAAAGCGAAATCGCTTCTAACGAAGCGATCTCTACGTGAATAAATTAGCGAACTGCGCCGGCCAGGTGACCGATTCACAGTTCAACAGAATTCTCCTAGTACAAAGCACCTCTATAAATGAGCTGGCGCGCGGCCGCTTCAGCAATGCGTTCTTCTTGAGAATCCGCACCCTTACTCTTGTCCTTCTTGCGCGCTTTTGCTTGCTCAACGAACTCCCGCGCCTCCGCTTCCGCCGCGGCTTTGCTTGGGGCGATGGATCGCCAATAGCTGATTGGCTTCGACAATCTTTCTTTGTCATGGATATGGGCCGTGGTGCGATTATAGCTGGCCAGCTCATAATCATGGTCCATCTTAATCGCATCGAAAGGGCAGAATTCCGCGCACAGACCGCAATTCATACAAATGTCGATATCAATGAAGAATTTCTCGGGTTCGGGCTTGGGACGGCCGTTTGGTTGCTTGCCGCGCTCAATCCAGATACATTGCGGTGGGCAAACTTTTGCACAAATACCGCAAGAGGTACACCAATCATGCCCCCACTTCTGTCCCGGGGGGGGTTCGTCCGTGACCAAAAAGGGGACGAAACGAAAACGTTCCGGAGACGGCAGTTTTTCTTCCGGATAAAAAATAGTCGAAATTCCCTCACCGTCCAGGCTCTGCCGCTGCAAGAATGCCTCTTCATTGTAATAACGACCGCCTCGTCCTAACCAGGCGATATCATCTTTGTATGAAACAAAGAAATTCTTGATTGTTACACCGAGCCCTTTAATGATACCAAGTCCGTACATAGTAACTCCAGGTACAAGTCAACGATTGCCGCTCACATTTGGCAATAACGGAATCAAGTTAGCTAGCGATCTACCTCACCCAAAACAATATCGATGCTGCCCAAGATACCCACAAGATCGGCTACCTTGTGCTTTGTAGACATCATGCCCAGCGGCGTCAGATTGATGAACGAAGGCGCACGTACGTGATAGCGCTGCGGATTGGCGTCTCGGCGTCTGGTTGTGACATAGAATCCCAGCTCACCCTTCGGGCCTTCGACGCGACCGTAAGACTCACCATCTCGCGGTGCGCGCAGGGCATATTGTGGTTTGCCGGACACAACTGGCGCACCCGCAGTTTGACGTAGATAGGGGATCACCTGTCTTAAGATGCGCAAGCTTTGCCCCATCTCATCCATGCGCACTAGGAAGCGATCGTAGATATCTCCGTTGTAGCGGACCGCGACATCAAAATCAAGATGCTCATAGTACGAATAGGGCTCCGCCCGCCTGATATCATAGGCGACTCCACTGCCACGCAGCAGCGGGCCAGACGTACTGTAAGCAATTGCGTCTTCTGGTGAAAGATAGCCAACACCAATGCTGCGCGCGCGAACAATCTCGTTGCCCGTCATCAAGCGGTCGCCTTCTTCTAGGGCAGCCGGCAGACGGCTGTTGACCAGTTGATCCAACCAATCGTAGATGTTAACACCGCGCAGATCGTCAGGCAGGTCGTAGGCCACCCCGCCAAAGCGCATATAATTACAGAGCAAGCGCGCCCCAGCTGTCGCTTCGAAAAAGTCAAGGATTAGTTCACGCTCGATATAGAAGTACAACATCGGCGTTTGCAGGGCACCCAGGTCATTTAGCAAGAACCCGATTGCCCAAAGATGATTACAGAGCCGCGTCAGTTCCGCCATCAGAATACGAATCCACTCCGCCCGCTCAGCAACCTCCATGTCGAAGAGTTTTTCCACAGTCAGCGCATAGGCAAAATTGTTGGACATTGAGGAAAGATAATCGAGACGATCGGTATAGGGCATATTCATGATAAAGGTATTGCGTTCGCCAATCTTTTCATGGTTGCGATGCAGATAACCCATCACCGGCTTCAGGCCAACGACCGTCTCCCCGTCAAGGGTAACGACCATGCGAAAAACGCCATGGGTGGAAGGATGCTGCGGTCCAAGATTAACCGTCAATTTGTCTGTCTTCAAACCAGGCGTTGCATCCCGTGAAACGGTCAGGCCCGTATAGATGTCCGTTTCCACATCATACTCTTCGCCCGTCGGCACCCATCCCGGCGGATACTGCACATTCATGCCATAGATGTTGTTTTCCTCGGCGCGATACACCTCGCCCCCAGGCCAACGACTGCCAAAAGGCTTTGCCTCTTCTTCGAAGAATGGTTCTTTCCAATCTTTGCGCAGAGGATGCCCTTCAAACCCATCCCAGGTTAGGATGCGGCGCAAATCAGGATGGCCTTCAAATTCGATACCCAGCAGATCATACGCTTCGCGTTCTTGAAACTCTGCACCGGGCCAAAGCGGTGTTAATGAAGGCACAACAGGGTTGTCGCGATCAACCTGCACCTTGAACACCAGGGCGCCTCCGCCATCGTTGATGCTGTAGGCGTGGTAGACGACCTCCATCTTGTTTTCATCGATCAGGTCAACGCCTGTTACGCTGGAGAGGAAGTTAAATCCCAACTCGTCACGCAAAAGCAGGGCAACATCGAGCAGGCTGTCGGTCGCGACGATAACACCTTCATACCCTGCCCGGCTGTCCAATTCAAGGGTGTCCGCGAATCGCTGCTTTAGGCTGCTCAGCGCTTCTTCTACCGGATTGCTAAAGATTACCTGCTCTTTTTCCTGTGAGGGTAAGGTATTTGTCACCTCAGTCATACAAACCTCTAGTTAAGCTTGGGGGAATTGATCGCCAGCGATTGGTCTGATCCATCCGCGGATCAAACATTCTCCGCCTGGGCGATCTCCGACTTCTTTGCTTTCTCTGCTTCGGCGTTGATTTTGTCTAGCTGCCGCACATCCACAAGATCAGGACCGAGCACGGGTACGGGGTAAAGGTCGGCCGTTGGATCATCCTTGCGATACCAGGGGGCAGTGAGCAAAGACTGCTGATCGATCTTTTCCTGCAAAGCAATTAGTCCGTTGATGAGCGCCTGCGGCGTCGGCGGGCAGCCGGGGACATAGACATCAACCGGGAGGAACTTGTCAACGCCATCGACGACGCTGTACCCCTCTTTGAACGGGCCACCGCCTGACGCACAGGCGCCCATGGCCATTACGTAACGTGGTTCCGGCATCTGGTTATATAACCGCACAATGGTGGGGATCATCTTCTTCGTCACCGTACCGGATACGATCAAGAGATCAGATTGGCGAGGTGTGGCGCGGAAGACCTCCATGCCAAATCGTGCCAGATCATAGCGGCTCGCAGCCGTGCAAATCATTTCAATGGCGCAGCAGGCTAGACCAAAGGTCATCGGCCAGACTGAATTGCGACGCGACCAGTTATAGACCGGATCAAGCAGCTTCGCTATGCTCGTAATAAAGACATTGTCGGATAGTTCTTCAGGAACAGGTATGTCGGATGCAGCACCGGCATCGGATACTGTCATAAATCAAGCGCCTCCTCGTACCATACGGTTTGAATGTCGAGTAAAAATTGTTCTGTGACTTGCGATGGGTCGTCTACAAAACCGGGGAGATTCTCTATCATTTGCGCCATTTCATCAAGACCAACCTGTTCAGGGTCGCGGCGCGGATGACGCTCAATCAAGGCTATAGCTATGGCATAAGTTGAGTCCCAATAGAGCTCAACCAACTGGTCAGACAACAGATAAATCTCCTAACGTTCAGGATGGGGTAAGTATAGTACAATGTACTTTGTGGGTCGAACTAAGCTTGGCATCTTATTAGGAATGCAGCCACCCTTTGTTCAGCCCTATAGACGGCAAATCGAGTAACCATGCAACTGCTATTGCTCTCTCCTTACCACGGCGGCAGTCACCAGGCGTGGGCGGAAGGCTACAGCCAATTCAGTGAAAATGAGGTCAATATTCTGGCCTTACCAGCCCGTTTTTGGAAGTGGCGAATGCACGGCGCAGCCGTGACCCTGGCACGCCGTTTCCGGCAAGGAAACAGCAGGCCCGATCTAATCATGGCCACTGATATGCTTGATCTAACTACGTTCCTCTCTCTGACCCGTGCGACCACGCAGGGCACGCCCGTCGTGCTCTATATGCATGAAAACCAGTTGACGTACCCACTTCCGGTCGACAAGTCAACGGGACCAATGCGTCGCCAGCTGGGCGAGCGGGACAGGCACTATGCATTCATCAATTACGCTTCGATGCTCGCCGCCGATCAGGTCTGGTTCAATTCCCGCTTCCATCGTGACTCATTCTTTGATGCCTTGCCAAACTTCCTCAAACACTTTCCCGACTACAATGAACTTAATACGATTGCTGACCTGCGCCGGAAGAGCACAGTGATGCCCGTGGGAATCGATCTTGGGCGACTGGATCTGCAAGAGCATGAGCGTGCCGCAGCCCAAGCGCGTGCGGAGGTTGGCCCGCTGATCTTATGGAATCAACGGTGGGAATACGACAAAGCTCCAGGGGCGTTTTTTGCCGCGCTGGATACCCTGGCTTCTGAGGGCGTCCCTTTCCGAGCTGCCTTATGCGGGCAGCAGTTCGGCAAGCTGCCCACGTCGTTTACGGAGGGCATCGCCTCATTGGGGAAGCGGCTGGTGCACTGCGGCTACGCAGAACCGGGCGTCTACGCCCGCCTCCTGTGGGAGGCGGACATCGTTGTTTCAACGGCCGTACATGAATTCTTCGGGATCAGTATTCTGGAAGCGATTTACGCCCACACCTTCCCCATCCTGCCGGCGCGACTTAGCTATCCGGAACTAATCCCCGCCGAGTTCGCAGAGCAGTGTCTCTACGATGATAGGCACGGTCTCCTAGATCGGCTGCGCCAGGCATTAAGCGTGCGCATAGCACCCGCGATCACCAGCGCGCTGGCGGCATCAGCGGCTGCCTACCATTGGGAGCGCGTAGCGCCCCGATATGACCGGCGTCTCTCCGATTTACTCGTCTGATTCGTGATGATGCAGAGAGCGATAGCCACGGTTCCAATAGAGAAGGGGTAGTTCTTCGGCGCGCGGAACATCGCTCGCCTGCACTTCACCGATATAGATTGTGTGCGTCCCGGAAACATGGCGGGCAAAGACATGGCAATCCAACCAGGCGAGCGCATCCTTCAAGACAGGTGCGCCGGTCACGGCCGTTCCCCAATCCCCCTCGGCAAAGCGATCTTCATCCTTGACCCAGGCGAAGCGGTTAGAGATTTCCGTTTGATCGTGAGCAAGGATGTTGACGGCAAACACGGCCCCTTCTTGTTCGAGGATGCTGTGCGCGCTGGCACGATGGTCAATGGCGACAAGGATCAAAGGGGGTTTGGGAGACACGGAAGCGAAGGCGGAAACAGTCAAGCCATGTGCTTTCTGGCTGTGCGGATCAATCATCGTCACAATGGTGACGCCTGAGGGAAAGTGTCTCAGGGCATCGCGGAAATCTTCGGACCCAATACTCATCATGTTTTCTTCTCCAAATTTAGAACAGACCGGACAACGCCGGCAATATCTGTCAGGTCAAGGATCTTACCAGCCAATTCACGGTGCCCCCTGCCGATGATGATCGTCGGCACCCTGTTTCGCGTATGCTGGCGATGATCCTTTTCTTCGATATTCCCATGATCGCTCGTGATAATCAACACTCCCGCTTCGTCTGGCCATGCCGCCAGCATACCGCCGACGACTTCGTCAATCTCTTCCAGGTGACGAACAGCCTCGTCCAGCGGGCCACGATGGCCGCGGCGATCACTCGGCCAATGTTCAAAGAAACTAAAGTCATACCGCTGGGCAGCAGCCGCAATCTGTTTGCCGGCGGCAAATCGCGTGATAACGGGCAGTTCGTTGAAGCCGAGATAATCACGCCATCCTTCATTTGTGAAATCGGGGCTTACGGCACGGCCGTCACGTAAATCCTCAAAGGTGAACAGCGGCCATCCAGCGTTCGTAACGGCCAGCGGAACGGCCGAATAGAGCCGCTTGCCACGCGCGACGGCATCGAAATAGCCTTGCGGGTATGGCGTAATCAGAGCGGCCGAACCTCCAGCGTGCGCCACCTCATCGAACAACGTACCCGCTCCAATCGCCGCGGCCACGGCCTGGTTCGGCTTTGGACCATAGTGCTCACCAACCAACAGCGGCACATTGCGCCCACTGAGAATAGTCGCCTGCCCCGTGGCGCTCTGCGGCTTGCCCGCCACGGACAAAGTCGCATCTGTCGGTATCAGTGAAGCTCTCTCTGCCCACAGCGGGCCATTTCCGGCCGCATACCAATCCCGCCGACCTAACAAAGTGGCAAGGTTGGGCATCAATGCCTTCGCAAACGGGTTAACCAGGGGATCATCCGGCCCCATACCCACACCATCAAGGAAGAAGAGGTGCACAAAACGTTGGTCGGGTCGCCGGGACAGTTTTTCTTCAAGCATACAATGCAGTTTATAGCAGCCGTATCGCTTGTCAACCGCCGCTTCCTACAATAAGCTAATCAGTATGAGCGAAACAGACAGCATTGCTATCACAGAATCGGTGCAGATTCCTGCATCAGAATTGGCGTACAGATTCTCGCCAAGTCGCGGACCTGGCGGGCAGCACGCAAACCGTGTCCACACACGGGTAACGCTGCTCTTCGACATCGCCGGGTCACCCTCCCTTGATGAGGAAACAAAACTGCAGCTTCTCAATACGCTTGCTTCGCGCGTCGATAAACAGGGCAAGCTGCAAATCTCGGCGCAAGATACAAGAAGCCAGACGCAAAATCGCGAACTAGTGACTTCTCGCTTTGTCACGCTGTTGAGTGAAGCTCTGGAAACAGCAGCAGAAAGGATCGCCACCAAACCTTCAAAAAGCGCTGATGCAAAACGGCTTGAAGAGAAACGGCAGCAGGGCAAGCGCAAGGAAGAGCGCAGCCGCGATTGGTCTCTGGATCAATAAGTCGCAGTTTTCTAGAGAACGACGCCCGTGGGATCGTTGCCGGCGTCTATCATGGCCTGTTTCACATCTACCCGGCTCAAGAGAAACAAACCGACAACGAAGAACAGGATGAGGGTCACAATGGCCACGCGCTGCGACCCGGTCAATTGAACGGCCAGGGCAAAGGCGAGCGGGCCGATCCACGACGTTCCACGTTCACTTATTTCGTAAAAACCAAAATATTCCGCTTCGTGGTCTGCGGGGATCATCTGCGAGAAGAGCGAGCGGCTTAGCGCCTGCGATCCGCCGAGAACGATGGCCACGAAGAAACCAACAACGAACAGCTGCCACACCTCATAGAGAAAGGCATAAGCAAAAATCACAATTCCCGACCAAATCACCAAACTGAGCAAGATCGCTTTCTTGGCGCCAATACGGCGGGAGAGGCGGCCAAAAGAGAGGGCTCCAAAGAAGGCTACGAATTGGATCATGAGCACTAGCAGCAGCAGTATATCCGTAGCGACACCCAGCTCATCGGCGGCGAAGGCAGTGGAAACAATGATCACGGTTTGCACGCCATCGTTATAGACCAAATAGGCCACCAGGAACAGCAATGTCTGCGGATAGAGACGATATAGCTTCTTGATAGTGCCGGCCAGCTCTTTGACGCCGTGCGTCAGCAGCTTTGAACCAGGAGGCAGCTCACGCGCCGCGCCACGCTGCACCAATCTACGCTGGGGAAAGATATAGGTAAAGACAAGCCACCAGACACCGGCGCTTGCCAGACTGAGCCGCACGGCCAAGGCCGTATCTTCCATTAAGGTCAACATGCCCAAGTTGATTAGCAGGAGCAGCCCGCCGCCAAGATAGCCCATGGCGAAACCCTGCGAACTGACTATGTCACGTTTGTCCGGTGAAGCGATTTCGGGCAAGAAAGCATTGTAAAAGACGACGGCCGCTCCGAAGCATAAGTTGGCAATGATCAAGAGCCCTCCACTCATCAGCACAGCCCCGTTCGTCCCAAACAACGGAAAGTCAGCACGTACAAAGAACAATAGAATCGTTGCCATAGCGCCAATGTAAGCAAAGATCAACATCATGCGCTTTTTCAGGTGCGTGTAATCGGCAATGGTGCCCAGCAAAGGGAGAAAAACGATCTGCAGAGCGACGGAAAGGGAAGCCGCGAACGGAAAAATCGCCGCTGGTTCAATCTGCACACCCAATACAGTAAGAGGATTGGCGCTGGACTCCGCCAGAGCCAACACATAGGGTCCAAGTAGCGCAGTGACTACGGTCGTGCTGAAGGCGGAGTTGGCCCAATCATACATGGTCCAACCGCGGATTTCGCGTTTATCGTTCACGCCCTTCCCTCCACAAGAATTGGTTGTCAATCGTTATGATGAACCGAGATCCCGAAAGTGAACCACGCGAATTCGGCAAAATCACCATCGGACGAAATCAGGATACCGGAAGCTGAAGGGATTATGGCGTTCCCGCAGGGATCAGGCAACGGGAATCAAGGCAGGAATGCTTGCGGCGCAAAAAACTCGTTCAAACAAGGATCGTAATCTTCGCCAAGGCGTACCTGGTAATCATACGCATAACCCAATTCTTCATCATTGAGAAGGAGTTCATTCTGCCTGAGTTGGAAGATCCACGATATCAACCAATCATAGGACCCTTTGAAATTTGGCCCGAAATAGGTCAGTTGGGTTGTTTCTTCCACCGGTGCCGGATCATCACTGATGATGGGCACAAAGCCATACCAGGCCAGGTTTTCAGCGGCCAAGGCGGCCATTTCCTCACTGCCGCTGGCGTTGACTACCTCAACCAAGATCGGGGCACGGCTCGCTTTGTTCAAAGCAGGCGGCAAGAAGAGTCGTCGAAATGTCTCTTCCATCTTGCCGGGACCTTCCCAGATGGGCAGCTGAACCTGGGCATCAATTTCCGGAACAATCCAGGGTTCCGTTTTGCCCCACAGATAGAGATTTTGAATCCCGTTTTCGCGGATGCCGGGCGCAAGTGAGACAATCTGCAGCATACGGCCGACGTCCATGTCTGTCTCGACCGCATCCTGATAACTGCTCCACAGAGCCGGTGCCTGGGAAACCATGTCGAGCTTGACCCCCTGATTCAGCAAGGCACGTAAGAGCTGCTGCTGCCTACGTCCGCGATCAAAATCATTGGACATCAGGCGTGAACGTGCATACCAAAGCGCCGTTTCGCCATTCATCTGGTAGATTCCCGGCTCCAGCTCGTGGACGTACCAGTTATCTTCATCTTCAGGATCAAGATCAGCAGACTTGATGCGCCAATCCTTGAAACGGCAGCTTACGGCGACTTCAACGCCGCCAACGGCATCAACCACCTCCTCGAATCCAGCAAAATCAACCTGGGCAAAGTAATGAATGGGCACGCCGAAGTTGTAGAGGATCGTCTGCTTCAGCAGATTGACACCGCCCAGGGTAACGGCCGTATTCAGGCGGTTCATTGTGCCGCCAGGAATATAGACGTAGAGATCGCGCGGCAGGGATATCATCGAAGCCGTTTGCGCTTCCCGATTGATGGAGAGAATGATCATCGTATCCGTGCGTTTGACCCCGCCGTCCCCAACCGGCTGGTCGCTGCCCAGCAGCAGCACGTTGGTTGTTCCCGAAGGGAGTGCATATTGGGGCACGGCCGTGGGGATCGCGGTCGCCGGTGTGGAAACGCCTTCACGAATCGGCTGTGGTTCTTGAACCTGCAGAACTGCAGCAAACTGGGGCGCGCTGGTCGGCGTCGAAGAGGGGAGCGGCGGCGTCGTCGGGCGCACCGTCGGCACCCGCGTCTCCGCAGGCGCCGCAGCCTTCGGAGTTCTGGTCGCCGTCTTCTGGGGCGGGCCGGTTTCTTCCGGGTTCGCGGTTTCAGTTGGCGCCGGTGTCGCTGACGCGGCGGCCGTGACCTTTCCCGCCTCCTCTTCTTCCGTCACAGAAGGCGCCTGTTCCGGAAAGGGCGTGGGCGTGGGGGCATTTAGCCCCTGGCAAGCTGCGGAAAGAGCCAACAACAGTATGATACAAAAGGCAAAACCGGCATGTCGTTTTTCAGAAAAGGGAGGGAACATACCAAACCGCTAGAGCTTTTCGCCAAATTTATACTCAAGTCGATAAAAAACATAGTAGCCGGCAACCAAGACAAGCAGCGCCGTGACAAAGGTACGCAAGAGATAGGCGGGGTTCATGCTCACAGGACCCGCGCTTTCGTACGTTCCCCAGAGAACCGTGCGGTAGCCATCAATGATCGAAGCCATGGGATTGATCCAACGCATCACCTGCGCGGGGTCAAATGTGATCCCTAGGATCGTCGCCTCTGAACCAAAAATCTCCAGAGAGTAGAACACGGGCGTCAGGAAGAACCAGGCCAAGACCACGACTTCGAGTATCATCAGAACATCACGGTAGAAAACAGTCAGCGAGCCAAGTAAGAGGACGAGCCCCAACGTAAATATCAACTGTGTCCCCAAAATGGCCGGGACCCACAGGGCATGTACAGTCAGCCCCAAATCAAACGCGTATAGAAAGACAATCAGAACGAGAAAAGAGATCCCAAAATTGACAAGGTTGGAAAGCAGGGAGGAAAGAGGCAGCATGTCTCGCGGAAAATAGACCTTCTTGACCAGAGAAGAGTTGCCCGTCACTGACGTCGTGCCGGCAACCAATGAGCCGGAGAAAAAGGTCCATGGGATCAGGCCGACGAGGACGAAGACCGGATACTGCCGCGTATTGTCATTGCCCATCACTGAAAACAAGAGCGTGAAAACGAGCATCATCGCCAGCGGATTCAACAAACTCCACAGTACGCCGAATGCCGAGTTCTTGTAGCGTGCTTTCAGATCACGAACGACAAGGTTACGCAGCAGATAGCGATATTGCCAGAGTTCAGCAAGCTTCAGCCGCCAATCACTGCTGCCGCCTTCGGCATCAAAGATATAGCTGGGCACAGGTGGTTTGTTTTCTGCGGGCTCTAGTTCAACAGACATGGTTGGCCATCAGTACAGAACAAAGCCTGAATTGTCCGGGGAATTTGGTTAACCAGGGGACCTACAGGCAGGCGCGCATTATACCGGATTTACGGCGCGCGCGTAGATTTCTTCAAGGCCCCTTATGTGATCCTCAAGCGTGAAAACAGGATCAATATAGCGACGCCAGATATCTAAAGTCTCGGGCCGCTCCACGATTTCCCGCAGAACGGCGCCCAAGGCTCTCGCATCGCCCACCGGAAACAACCGGCCGTTTCGACCGTCGGCTATTTTCTCTTTCATGACTCCGATGTCTGACCCGATTATCGGCACCCCTAACGCATTGACCTCATCAATGACAAGCACCGACGTCTCGTACCACAAGGTCGGTAGGACGACGACGTCGAATCCGCTGATAGCTGACCAGAGCTGATCGCGATCAACGATGCCGGCAAGCTCGATTCCCGGCCTCGTTATCAATTGTCTGAGATGCCGCGCATAGTCGGGAAACAGGTCCAGATCTCCAAACAGCATCAAGCTGACCTCTTCCTCCGGCAGTGAATTGACAGCGCTTACCAGCACGTGGACGCCTTTTTGCCAGGCGATGCTGCCGATATAGCCGACGCGCAAACGGCCGTCAGGCATTTGCTTGCTGCGCCGCTCACGCGCCAACTGCGGATAAGCAATGCCATGGGGCAAAACGTCAATCCGCATAGCGGCGGGAAGAAGCGACTGGTAGCAGTCGCGCACAAACCGGGTGGGGGCTATGATGCCCCCAGACTTATTCAAAACGGCCGCCGATCGCCCGTTTCGACGTTTCATCAGGGGCGCCAACAGCGGAGCCGCCGCCCCGCCCAAAGGGTAGCCGCTGCGCGCGGCGGCGCAGCGCGCACAGTTCAACGCCTGCCCATCGGGACCGGGGCAGATCGTTTGATCGGTATTGGTAAGCAGTTGGGCATTGGCGCAGATATACCAATAGTCGTGCAGCGTGACCACGTATGGGATAGCGCGCCGCGTGAGTTCGGCAGCAAGTTCAAGTGGGAGCCCCATGAAGTGCTCGACATGCACCAGATCCGGCTGTTCAAGGTCCAGCACCTCCCCCCAGGCACGACGCAGCTCTGATTGGCCAAATGTTTGGAGAAATACCTGCGTCCTGCTGCGTTTGCCCACGGGAACACGATATACGCGCACACCCTCCTCCAGCCGCGGAAACTGCGCAGCAAACGCTTTCCCTGGCTCCGCGGGGGATGGTGCAAAAACAGCGGTGCTGTGGCCCGCAGCAGCCTGAGCGGCGGCCACCGACTGCGTATACAGCTCGGTCCCGCCGATGAAATCAGGTGGATATTGATGAACCAAGTGCAGAATTTTCAGGATTCGCTCCCGGACACCGGCGCCCCGATCCCCTGGCCCTGCCTAGTATCGCGGCCCATTATCAGTGCGTCCTTCAAGAACTTCTTGGTAGGCCTCCAGAACTTTGTCGGTCACAACTTCCCACGTGTAGTTGGCGCGCAGTTTCTGCAGGCCGTTCTCGCCCAGAATATGATTAAGATCCCGGTTTTCACTCAGCAGCCTTATCGCGTTGGCCAATGAGTGAATATCCCCAAAGGGCACCAGGATTCCATTCTTGCCATTATCAACGACACCCGGAATCCCCCCGGCATTGGCGGCGATGACGGGCCGGCCATAGAGCCATGATTCAAGCAGAACGATACCGAAGGAATCACTCCTTGAGGGCAGCAGAAGCACCTCTGCTTCTTTCAGATAGGCGTGCTTGAGACTCTCCTCAACAAAACCCAGGACATGGATTGATCGCTTTTCCACATCTGACAACGCGTCATAAAACTTGCTAAACTCGGGAGTCACGCGGCCAATGAGCACAAGTTGAATCTGACTGCCCTTCGTGCGAGCATGCAGCACAGCCTGTACGGCATGCACAGCGCCCTTATCGTAACTGGTTCTGCCGACAAACAGAGCGTACGGCTTCATGGCAAGGGCAGATTCCGGAAAGGGAGCGACAGATTTCGGCAGATCCACGCCTGGACCGGCGACGCTTGCTTTCTTCGGGCGCACGCCCCTGGACTGCAGTCCCTCCGCCTCGATTGACGTATTTGTCAGCAATAGATCGGCCGTTGAAAGTATGTATTTCTGATGGCGCATCGTCGAATTCAGCGACACACGATCAGCAGGGCCCTCGCCAAGATGCGCCAGGGGCGAAGCGACAAATGGCAGCCCCTTCTGGCGGGCATAGTTCCAGCCGGCGACCATCGCTCGTTCCCAGGAGATATTAAACCCGTGGACAATATCGACCGGTCCATCGATATAGGCGAGAAAAGCAAGCGCTTCATTCAGTTCGCTGAGCGGCGGTACACGACTGGCCATACTCTCAAGCATGCCTCGTGTTCCCGGTATGCCGGAAAGCATGACCATGCTTTTTCGCCACGCCAATAACCCACGGAAGCCCCCGCTGTGAGGCAGGATAGGCATGCGAATAATCGTCAGGCCGGGCTCCGGCATTTCGACCTCGATGCTGTCGCCGCGACCCAACCAAAAATCAGGTTCCTGCAGCGCGGTGCTGGTCAAGACGGTGACTACCTGACCTTTCTTGAGGAGACACTTGGCCAAAGTTCCCGTATGTCGTTCGCCACCGCCCACGAATGGAGGGAACGCGGGTGTGGCAATCAAGATATGCATAGATGTAGTCTATACAAATCAGGGGGAATAGGGCAAATACGTCTGGTACAGATCGTCATAGACAATCGTATTGAGCGGAATGACAATGTCGTCATACAACGTGCCATGCAGTGTCAGCTTCAGGTGCACATCACTCAAATGTTGTCTGCCCGCGCTAATCTCGCCCTTGACCCTGACTTTTATGTCAATCATCGTCTCTCCATTGACCTTCCCTGACTGCACGGGAATCGTGATGATCTCGGGCTTGTCGGTGCTCAAGCGCCAATCAAACGCGCCGATGTAGCTGCGCACATTGATCCTCTGCAGATACTCCTTGTCCTTTCCTCTTTCGTGCACGACGAGCATCGATTCCGGGGCGACCTTGATCTCCGCAGCGGTGGAACCGGTGCGCATTGAATTCTTCTGCAGCATCGGCCAGTCGGCCCGCGGGGAAGAGTTTGGTAGGCTCCATACCGTTAGCTCGCTGTTTTGCGAGACGAGCTCCAGATGCCCGTCGCCATCGAGATCGCCCACCGCCGGGCTGTTCCACAAGGTACCGTTGGTGACGTAGGCAGGTCTTGAATCATTCCGGGAAGCGGCCGTCAACTGTTTGCCGGTGCCATCGACAATGATCGTTTCATGGGCATGGCGCACGAAGATTTCCATCGCCTGGTCGCCATCATAATCAGCCAGGACAATGGCAGATCCCGGTCCGTAAGGATCCAGGACTGAACCTGAATGCATGGTTGGCGTCATCGGAAAACCGGGGACAGGAGTCCCATTAAGATGGAAGGCATAGAGCTTCTTGTTTCGTGCGGTAACGACGACTTCGGCAATATTGTCCCCGTCGAGGTCGCCGATGGCCGGCGATGTGGTCACAACTCCGCCCACTTTCTTGCCACCGCTCCAACCCGGGAGATCTTTGCCGTCGTGGTCAATTCCGAATAGGCGAAATCCATATTGAGGATGGTCGGGGCTGTTGCGCCAATAGCCATCGCCAGTGCCGATGAATATTTCTGCACGGCCGTCCTTGTCAACATCAAACAGCGCGGGTGTCGACTGGATCTGTTCGAGGCGGTACTGCGGGAAACCAGGAAGCAGTTTGCCATGGCGATCGAGCGCGTAGATCGATCCACCACAATATCCCTGGACCTCCGGCGACCTGTAAGGGCATTCCCAACCGTGGACGATGGGAATGAAGCGGCTGTCGTAGTTGCCCTCATCTGTGCCGATGACGATGTCCAGATAACTGTCGCCATCGACATCGGCGAGCGCGGCCGAGCTCCAAATCGTGTCTCCCAGGAGCCCGCGGAGGTTGCCCCAGCCGAAACGTTGGAAATGGTAGCTGTCAGGAGGAAAACCGGGAAGCAGTTTGCCCTGGTGATCCATCGCATAGATGCGCTTGTCGAAACCACCAAACACGATCTCCAGATCACCGTCTTTATCGAGATCGCCAAGCGCCGGCGTCGAAAACACCGTGTCCGCGCACCCCGCGGGAGGGATCGTGTAGTCTACGGCCAGAAAAGGCCAGCCCTTTTTTACCGATCCGTCGTGCTCGAGAACAATCATCCCACCCTGCGTGCAGATGGAGCGATGAATCGTGCCCGTGCCGACCACGACTTCCGGGTAACCGTCGGCGTCGATATCGGCCACGGCCGGAGATGAGGCGATGCGCTGTTTGTTGCCGGCCATCCCGAATGCCGGGGCAACATCTTTGCTCCAAAGAAGGCTTCCATCCTGTCTATAGACTTGAACATGACCGCGATTCGTTGCCAGTATGATCTCTACTTTGCCATTACCGGTCATATCCGCCAATACTGGGGACGAGCGGTGGCAATCCGTGTCCGAGGATGACCAAGGGCAGGGGGAAGACGGCAGCTTGTTGATCCATTTCGGTGCCACTTTTCCCGCCGCGGTTTCGCCGGCCGCATTGATGATGATTGTGGTCGTGGCAAGTAGAAGAAAAACAGCCAACCAGCCAATAAATCGTATAGGTGAACGTAAGGACTCGACCGCGCGCCCATTCCATTTCCGCATTGATTCTCTCCAAATCCTGTTTTCGCCGTGACGCCTATTCGCGCAAGGAGTCGGGCGCAAAAAGTTGATTAGTACACCAACATAAATGCACCCAGTCCATCTTTATGAGCGGGTCGGAGAGAGTTTCTAATGAATTGACCACGCTGCTGCAGGCAGCGTGGTCGGGAATCGGCGGCTTACAGAGAGGCTGCAGCTATGAGCTAGTTTGCCTCTATCTGGCGGTGTTACAGAAGCGCAAGATCGGAGAGATAGTCTCGAAATTGTTGTTTAACAGTTGGCTCCAAATAGGTCTGCACACGCGCTTGCTGGGTCGCGATTACTTGCCGGCGCAGGACGTTATCTTCAAACAGAAGGCGTACCATTTCAGAGAGCGGCTCAAACTCTTTTCTGGTGAAGAGGATGCCCGCCTTGCCCAGGGTAGAGGGCACAGCCGCCGCCGCATAGGCCATCACCGGCAAATGTAAATACATACTCTCTATCAATGGTTTGCCGAACCCTTCATGTTCACTCATGGAGACAAAGACGTCGGAGGCCTTGTAGTAAGTGACCATTTCCCGCTGGCTGACATGACCGGCCAACGTCACCGCATCCGCCAATCCGTAACGGCCGATGAAGTATTTCAACCAACGAACGTAGCCCTGCCCCTGAATGCCGCCAACAAGAACCAGGTGCGCCTGCGGGCAGACGTGGCGCACGGAATAGAGCAGTTTGACGAGATCTTCCTGACATTTATTGGGCACAACACGTCCAACAAACAACAAGGTAGGACCTTTCTTTGAAAGCGTTTCCTGAAGGCGTTCATCAAGCGGCAGATCGTAGTCCGCCTCGTGCAGGACGATGGGCAGGACCCCCGTTTTTTCATAGCCCGCCAGGTCGAGCTCTTCCCGGCTGTAGGGTGAAGCACCCAAAGCTAGTTGGACATTGGGCCGCATCTCCTGCAGCTGCTCACGGCCGTAAACCAATTGCTTGGCAAGCGCGGGATCGCTCTTCTCGAAGAAACCGGGCGGCGTAATGTTGTGATAGATCAACATGAGCGGGATGCGCTGACGGATCAGGTCATTCAGGTTGGCCGAACCAATCGTGTGGTGATAGATGACCAGTTCTTCAGCGGCGAAGGCGCCGGGCATATACTGTCGTACTTCCTTCTCTAGGCCCGCCGAAACATGGCTGGCATATATCTCAGACTCGAAACCGAACTCCCGGAGCCAGCCGCGAATCAGGAACGCGTGGTCACTGGTGGCATCGCCGCTGCTTATCGCCTCAAGGAACTGGTGTAGCGTTTTTCTTGTCATATAGTCACCGCCGCGACAGCGTTCGCGCAGCATATCGAATCTACAGGATATCGAGATCCCGCAAATGCTGCTGCAGTCGCCTTTCTATGGTTGGTTCCAGGAAATCTTGGAGCCGGGCCGTTTGTCCGGCGACGATACGCCGGCGTAATCCTTTGTCGCTGACAATCATATCCGTCATCTCAGCCAGGGCTTCGAACTCTTTGGCGTGAAAGAGGACAGCGGCGCCGCCCAGCGTTGAGGGAACAGCCGTCGATGCATAAGCCATCACAGGCAGCTCAAAGTACATGCTTTCAATGAGCGGTTTTCCAAACCCTTCATGTTCGCTCATTGATACAAAAAGATCGGAGGCGCGATAGTATGTGACCATCTCTGTCTGAGTCACGTGTCCGGTGAAGGATACCGCATCATCCAAACTAAGCTCTCGCGCAAAGTCATGCAGCCAAGAGACATATTCTTCTGTCTGCAGACTGCCCACCAGGACGAGGCGCGCGTGGGGCTCTATACGCCGGTAATAGTAGAGCAGTTTGAGGAGATCTTCCTGCCGCTTGTTTGGGGCGATGCGGCCCACGAAGAGCAGCAGCGGGCCTTGTGCACGACACGATTCATAAAGCGCCTTGTCGATTGGCAGCGCGTACTGCGTCACATCCAGGGCGATGGGCAGCACGCCCGTCTTCGAAAATCCCAACCCTTGCAGTTCCAGTTCGCTATAGGGCGAGTCGCCGAGAGCGAGGCGTGTTTGCGGCCTAATTTCTTCCAGCTGACTGCGTCCGCGATAGATCGCGCGCGTCAGGGACAGATCCGCAGGTGTTGAAAAAATGCGGCGGGGTGATATTGTGGTAGACAAGAATGAGGGGAACTTGGCGAGCGTGCAGATCATTCACCGTCCGTGAGCCGATCGCATGATGGTATATTACAGGCGATCCCTCTGCGATATCCTTGCTCCTAAATGGCAGCACCTTGCCATGCAGACGATCATCCATGTTGACAGCATAAATATTGGAGGCGAAGCCCAAATCACGCAGCCATTGCCGAATCAAGAACACCTGGTCGCTGGTTGCGTCGCCAACCAACATACTCTCTACTACTTGGTGCAGTTGTTTATTGGCCATGGTCTTGATGGGCCTCCTCCACACCCCACTTCGTGAAGGTATCGGCAAACTGGCGGAAGACGTGCTCCCACGTGAAGTTTCTCTTGACGTATTCACTGCCGTTTTTGCCCATGCGCCGGGCGGCTTGTTCATGGGTCATCAGCCACGCAACGGCCTCTTTGAATTCGTCATAGCTGCCAAACCATAAGCCCCCTTTGCTGCGTTGAACATGGGCGCGGGTCACATCACAGCCGGACCAGACGAGAGCCGGCGTCTGAGCAAGCCAGGATTCCATGATGACAAGGGAAAAACTCTCGTTGCGCGAGGGCTGGCAAACGGCCAGCGCGCCGGCATAGAGACGATTCTTCTCTTCCTCTGAAACGGGACCGCGATATTCGATCTGCGGCAGATCGGGCGGCGGGCAAGGGCCGTTTCCGGCAACCACGAGCTTGATTTCTCCCCCTTCCTGAGCATAGCGCCTGACAAAGTCATACAGCAGGGGAACGTTCTTGCCATGTTCTAGACGGCCGACGTAGAGCAGATAGGGCGTCTCGCCGGGCGAATCCGCTGCTGATGGCACATCCATTTCCACACCACTGCCGATAACGGCCGTGCGCTCGATATGCAGGCCCAATTCGTCAACCGCGAGGCTTGCTTCCTCCGGTGAGATAAAGACGACACCATAGACGGATTGCAGGAGGACGTGGAAAGGTTCCATGTAGGCGGTCAGCTCATTGTGCAAGCAGGGCAAGAGTATGACGCGATCTCCTCCCAACCAGGCCGCATCGTTGGGGATCGTGTGCAAGTAAGGCAGCGTCACAATCGCATCAAACTTATCGCTGTTGCGCAAGATGTGTTGATTTAGCGCGCTGCTGTGTGGCCCGGCGGCAACCCATCTGTACTGCAGAGAGGCGTCCACCCCGTTATTTTGCTCCAGTCGTTTGTTCAAGTAATGGTGGTCGGAAGCATCCCACTCGTCAACTAAGAAGCGCCGCGTCGTAACGCCGGCTTCAAGGGAAACGCCCGGCGGCAGTTCATTCACCCACACAGCAGAATCGAGAGCACAGGTGGTCCAGACCTCTACATCCCACCCGTGGGCGGACGCTTGTGCCGCCAATCCCCAGGCCAGTTTTTCTGCTCCGCCAATGACAGAACTCCCAAATCTCGCCAGAACAAAAGCGATGCGCATTCAGCTACCTATCTTGCTCTTCCATTTGCTCGCGGAGGGCATCAATCTCTGCCTGCATACGCAAGATGGCGCGCTGCTGTTCGAGATTCATCATGGTCAGCTTGTTCAAAACGCCCATGATTTCGCGGTTGACGCCAGTCTGATTGCTGACCGCACGATTGACGTAATAGAGCGCCAATCCGTGGGCCTGCTCACGTACAGTCGACCACAGCGGACCGACGAGGGGGACGCGCAGTGCGGGAGAAGCCTGAAGATCCACCTCCGTGGGCACCTGAAGATACAATTCGTTGGCTAACTCCAGATGATCATAGAAATCAGGATCATAGGGCACATCTTCCGGCCGCCCCGGAAATAGCGCCCCGCCAAAGGTGCTGAACTGTTTCTGTTCGTACCCTAATTCCTGACGCCTCGCCTGGATACGCGAATCGATTTCAGCCATGATCGCCTGCGGATCGATTTCCGGATCGTGGATTTCAATCAGATCCTGCAGTGGCAGTTTCCCTTCCTCTGTTTTCAAGTTCTTCCCAGACATCGTTTCCTCGCTATGTTCGCTATTCCGCCCCGTTGTGGCGGCCTGGCTTCGTAAAAGCTGCCTCCAGTTTCCAGCTGACGGGAACAATCTGCTGTGGTTTGTGCTCGTAGCTGCTCTCCATCTGCCGGCTTTCGATCAGGTATGTGACTGACTCGTAGGCAAAACCCTGCGCGGACAACCAGTGTGGATCGCCGATCCAAACCACTGTCCGCCCGCTATTCTGCCAGAACTCGATGGTTTCAGCCAAGGGCGACTGGTTCAACAGCGCCTCGTCCCGGATCTTGAATGCGTCATGGTCGAAAATATACTTAAGCGGCGTGCCCCAGAAATCGCCAATGCCAACGGGCGTCTGCTCATTGAACAAGAGGATGCTGTGCGCTGGAAGATCCTCATTGATAAGCGCCAACTGTTGTAAAACGCCCTGGTTATCAATCTGGCTTATGAATCCCCGTGCAGACCAACCCAACATGGCCAACCATCCCGCAGCCAAGAGGACGGCCGTCAAAGCACCCAGAGAGCGTCCCGCATCCTGCGATCCGCGCCACAGCCCGCGAATCAAGCCTGGCACTTGGCTGATGAAGTAAGCCCCTGCCAGCAGAAAAAAGGGGACGACAGCGGGAATGTAGCGGCGCATGACGTAGATGTGGTGGGGGTTCGCACGGACACTCCACAAATAGACGACGGAAAAGAGCGCGCCGGTGGCCACAAGCAGCGCCGTTTTCCGTTCGACACGCCAGATCATAAGACAGGCGCCGGCGACACCCAACCAGACGCCCGGAACTGCAAGATACCAGCCAAGACGCAGCCAGTTTTCGTGATTCGTTATCAACAACAACGTTTCGCTGTACACATCCGGATACAGCGAGGCTTCCTGAATAACGGGACGGACAAACCATCCATACAAGGCGTTGAGCAAAAACGTGCCGGCAAGCGTGAACAAGAGTGGCTTCCGAAAGCGGGCCAGATCATCGATCCGCTGCCGTTGACGAGAGATGAGCCACAGGAGCACCCCACCTGCGATCACGGCTAGTACCGGCAGCCACCAACTTCTCCAGAGCAAGCGCAGTGCGAATCCGATATGCTCGCTGAAGTAGGGCGCACTGAACAAAATGCCGTGCAGAAAAGAATGGGCAACAAGTAGGACGAACGGCGCCAGGAACCACCAATCACTTTTCCGCCAGCCTCGTAACCATAAGCCAACGAATAGAAGGATGAAGAGTGGCAGGAGAACCAGAATATCGATGCGCACCAGAAAAACAGCGCCCAATGCGGACCCGGACACAAACGCCCAGAAAGCGGCCGGCTGTTTCCCGCCAAGCCAACGCATCAGCGCCCACAGCCCTGACCAGAGCAGAAATTGAGTCAGCGCCTCCGTAGTCGGATAGCGAGCAAACCAAACTTGGAGAGACGTCAGAGCCAGGGCAGCCATGATCAGGACGGCGGCCGGCCACCCACCAAGTTCTTTTGCCGTCAGAATGATGGCAAGCGAGGCCAGGATCATCCACAGACCTGTAATGAGCAGACCCGCCTCAACGCCGGCAGTAGTTGAACTACCTAGCGAAAAGGCGACAGCCTGCCAAATTGGGTGCAGCGGATAGAACTGTGGTGTAACTTCACCGGCAGCCGCATCAGTCACATAGAAACCGGGGAAAATGTAAGAAGAAGCTATGAGGTTCCGTGGCAGCGGCCGCAGGAACAGCTCCTGAAGCGCGGGGTCCAGAGAAGCCAGGGAGGCGTCCTGCAAGATAAATCCACCCTTCTGGGCAATCTCAGCGCCTAGGCTCACGTAAACCCCAGAGTCCGCGCCCCCCAAAATGTATTCATGGGGGCGAAAATAGAGCCACAACGCGGCCGCCAACCAGAGGACGAGAACGGCCAGGCCCAGCCAATCCTCCACGCGCATCCTTTTATGCACGACTTCCTGTTGCTCAAAGCGTCCTTCGAGCGAGCCGCTTCGTCTGACAGCCAAAAACCAGAGGAAGAGGAAGAGAGCTGCCCAGATGATGAGCACCAAAGTCAGCGAATACAGACCCAACTCAGCCAGAGCGAGGGCGATCCAACCAGCCCATACCGTTCCCAATGTGCTCGCCGCAAACAAGCCGCTCAAAGTGAGCCAGTGGCGCCTGGGCATGAACTGCAGCACGATCACGCTTCCCAGCGCGGTTACGATTATCCAAATAGCCAGGATAATGAGCCAGCTAGCCATAGATCCTCGCCGCTCGCTGTATGCGTTCAAGTTCGCGAAGATAATTGGCGGCGGCGACCATAGGTCTGCACGTGTCGAATACATACTGCCGCCCGGCGGCGCCCATTTGCGATCGCAGCAATTCAGATCCGGCCATCTTGCGCATGGCGTCCAGCAGGTCTTGCTTGTTTCCCGGCGGAATCTTCAGGGCAGCGCCGGCGGGAATTTCACCATACCATCCCTGATCAGATACGATAAGCGGCCGGCCGGCAGCCATCGCCCGCAGCGCGGTCCCTGACGTTTCGCCGGCGGTCGGATCGCGCAAGTTGATCGCAACGTCTGCCGTGGCCATCCAATCAATAAACTCAGGCAACTCAGAGACGTAGCCAACCCGGTGAACCGCCTCTTCAAGCTGCAGTTCACGGACAACCGCTGCAAGGGCCAATTCCGGCAGCGCTTCGCCAACGAGAAGATAGTGCGCCTGCGGCATTTCTTTGCGCAGCGCGTGCAAGGCATGAAGCGTTTCAATTATCTGCTTTTCTTTGGTCAGCAAGCCAAAACTACCAAACAGCACAGCATCTCGGGGAAGATTCAGCGCGTCTCGTCGCGGCTGACCATCTGACAAGGACATCTGATGTGGTATAACGGCAATAGGCCCCTCATACCGCTGCCGGCGAACCAGATTCGCGGTATAGTGACTGTGAACGATAACCCCTAGGCTGACATCGAGCAGCCGTCGGTTGAGGGGAACATCATACAGCGGGGGTTCCCAGCCCTGCTTGACGGCCGCGGCCCTTCGTACCCCCCTGCTCCCGGCCGCGTAGCCCATTTCGCGGGCGTAACCAGGCCAATCCCCTTTGCCCAGGGTGCGCAGGGCGACCGAATGGTGTAGATAGAAATCGTGTAGCACAATGACACCAGGAAACTGCAAAGCCAACTCAGAAATGGTGTCGTGGTGTTCACTGTTGCCAATGTGATAGAGTGCTAAATCGAAACCCTCGTGCAGCTCACTGAATTGATCCAGATCAAGGACGTTGTACCGCTTCCGTATTTGTTCGTCCGTTTGATCAGGATGTGCGGCAAATACTGTTATCTCAACCAACCGGGATAGATATGTCAGCAGCTCAAGCGAATAATCAGCGATCCCACTCTGCTGCGGCGGCAAGGGCGTTAGATAGGCTACTCGCAACAGGTTCCCTTTGCCGCATTCCCAAGAAACAAGCATTCACCGGGATCAAACATCTTTTTCTTCAGGGCTCAACGGCTGAGTCTCGTCGATCTGCTGCATTTGCCGGTTCAGCTCTTCCAAACGCTGGTTGAGCTGTGCCATCTGCATATGCAGGACAGCGACATCATGTCGAATGCGGCTTAGATCGTGATCCTGTTCCGAAGCAAGATCATACGTATATGTTTCGATATCGCGCAGTCTCTCTACGGACAGGCGGTTAAACTCATTTTGCTGATTGAGCAGGGGCTGAACGTACCAGCGAGCCGCCACGTTGTTCCACGCGCTGCGAAACCAGGCGATGAAAGGCCCAAAAAGCGGCACGTCGGAAGAAAATGGCTGCTCAACGACTTTGCCTTTTTCAGTCAACCACTCCTGATTATCTGATTCTTGATTATTCATTTGCTTAGCTCATTTGTACCGAATTCTGCTGAGTATGCACGCTTTCAGGGGCGCGATTGCCCTACGGAACATGAATTCCCCGTTGATTGCCTATTGGGAAGCGAACCCAAGGTCTATTTTCCCATTCTCCTGCTTGTGCTGACAAATCTTCCCATAAACGGTGCCAGTTGGCAGACCGGCTTGAAGTTCAATATACTGAAGCGAGGGATCGCCGGGTCGAGAATCTTTGCGAGCGGGGCGTTTCTTGGAAGAGGAGGCAGCGATGGAACAGGATAACATCATTGATATCAGCAAGATGGTGAGTGCGCAGACGGCCGTTTGGCCAGGCGATTCAAACTTCCATATGCAGAGAATGCTGTCTCTCAAATCTGGCGATGCGGTGAACCTGACAACGTTGACACTCAGCGCGCATACGGGGACCCACGCTGACGCTCCTTACCACGTTCAGGATCATGGTCTGACCATTGATCAGGTCAATCTCTTTCAGTACTGGGGCGCCGCCCAAGTTGTGACTGTTTCACTTGCAGAGGGACCACTAATGCCGGAGCACTTTAGCGAATACGATCTGACCCTGGCACAACGACTGCTGGTGCGCACGCCCGTCGCCCAGATACCCTTTGATCAATTCCCAGAGCTTATCCCCTACCCAAGTCCGGAACTTGCCCGACATTTGGCTGCCGAGGGCATCCTACTCTACGGAACAGATACACCCTCCATGGATGCGCTTGACAGCAGCACGTTTCCAGGGCATCAGGCGCTGATCAACAACCAAATCGCTATCCTGGAAGGCCTGGACCTGCGCAAAGCCAGGGACGGTATCTATGAGTTATGTGCCCTCCCCCTGAAGATTGCGGGGGGCGACGGCAGCCCCGTGCGCGCGGCCCTACGCGTCCTGGGGTCGCGCACGTCTTAGTGTCGACGCGCGACAAGGCCTTTGCGCAAACCTCTCAATGGGCCTGGCTCCGCCGCCGGCGAACGGTGGCGACCAGAAGGACGACAAGAGCTGCGCTGATGATCGCGGCGACAGACATGAGGATGGCGACACCGATTAGAAAGGCAGCAAGCCGTGTGCCGGTCGGCCCGAAGTTGAAGGCGAGCGGCTCCAACAACAGCAGGCCCAGCCGGTAACCTGGCATATAAAGCGGGACAACAAGCAGATCGTTCCAAAGAAGGCGAGCTGCGAGTAGTATAGGCCGGTTCACCTGCTTGAAGCGCGTTAGTATGAAACCAACCAACAGCGAGTCCAGGACGGGCGCCGGGACAAAACTAAGGATCGTGCCCAGCACGGCGGCGAGAATCAACAGCGATGAAGATTGGTCAAACCGAAGCGTCTGTTTCAAGTCACGAACGAACGCTTGAAAGAGCACTTCTCCAACATACTGAATCACGGGGTCCAGAGTCACTACGCGTGGGATATTTGCTTGAAGCAGGCGGGCCTTTGCCATATTTTGAGATACCTCCGATCATCTCTTGGTTAACCCGTCTAACGCAGGGGTGCTGCCCGAGGTTCCACCAAAACAACCTTTGTAGAGCCGCGGTCACTTAACAGATGGCGGGCGTATGGTTTGCGTAGGCCAGTGCAAAAAAGCGGCCCAGGAGATGAACTTGACAGAGAGCCAACCACTTCAGGATCCGGCACCAATAGACCCGGAAATGCTCAGGAGTTTGCTGCTGCAGTGGTGGGATTTCGATCACAGCGATCTCCCCTGGCGGCGCAACAAAGACGCTTATGCAGTTTGGATAGCTGAGGTAATGCTCCAGCAAACACAGATTGCGACGGTTATTCCCTACTATGAGCGCTGGATGGAGCGGCTGCCAACGGTCAACGCGTTGGCGGAAGCATCAATAGATGATGTGCTCAAACTTTGGGAGGGGCTTGGCTACTACAGCCGCGCACGAAACTTACACGCCGCAGCCGTGATCATCATGGAGGAACTGGCCGGTCGTATGCCGGCGGAGGTTGAGGATCTGCTGCGACTGCCGGGGATCGGCCGTTATACAGCCGGCGCGATCTCTTCTATCGCTTTCGACCGGCCAGCGCCTGTGTTGGATGGCAATATCGTTCGCGTTCTTAGCAGGTTGACCGACCTTGGCGAGGATGTCACACTGAGCATGACGCGTAGGCGATTGTGGAAACTAGCATCCGACCTTGTCCCCACAGAGCGGCCAGGCGAATTCAATCAGGCGCTGATGGAATTGGGGCAGCGTCTCTGTACGCCCTCTGCCCCACGCTGCGGGAACTGCCCCTTGTCCACCCTATGCCTGTCAAAGGAGCGTGGGACCCAATATGAACGGCCGGTTCGGCCGCCCCGAAAACGCACGCCTCACTACAACGTCGTTGCCGGCGTCATCTATGACGGGGATGAACCCGCAGGCGAGCGATTCCTCATTGCACGTCGTCCGTTTGATAAGATGCTTGGCGGGCTTTGGGAGTTTCCCGGCGGTAAGACAGAAGGATCCGAAAGCTATGAAGCGGCCCTTAAGCGGGAGATTGAGGAAGAATTGGCCATAGAGATTCAAGTCGGCGGGCCGCTCTGCACGATCGCGCACGCCTATACTCATTTTCGGATTACGCTGCATGTCTTTTTGGCCAAGCATACTGCTGGCATACCTCGGGATATTGAGGTCGCCGAGCACGCCTGGGTCTCATTAGGCGACGTAGACCGTTTCGCATTTGCGGCGACGGACCGGCAGATCATCGCCGCTCTTCAGGAAAGAGCCCGTGATCCAGCCGGACTCGCAGACGCAAGCGCGATCGATTGAGCTAGAATACGAGAATTATGAGATCGAAGTCTACCGTACTTTTCACCTGGCTAAAGGAACGGCTGCGCTACTTGATCATGTGGCCAGTCAATCTTGTCCGTGACTTTCCCGCACGAGCCAGGCGCCTTTTGCAGACCTTTGGACGCGCACTCTTGGGGGTACTCTTCTTGCCGGCCGAACTGATTGACGCGTTCGGCCACCATGAGACCAGATCCTGGATGCGGTACAAGTTCGGCCGAATTATTGATTGGATACACCGGCTTGTTACGCAGCTCTTCGACTTGGTGGGCGGGCCGGAGATCGCACAATTCTTCTTTCACTTCTTCACCATGACAACCCCCTTGACCGAAGATGAAATCGAAATGATGTCTTCTATTGCTGGGCCCAAGGCGATACGCTATAACGAGGTTCGCGTGGCCGGATCAGGCCTGCTGGATATCATCTTCAGATTCAACGGCAACCTGGCATTCGCCACCTGGCACACGGTCAATATGCCTCGAAAGGGCAGCCATACAAGGGCGAATCAGTCGATCCTGGCTCATGAGTTAACACATGTCTACCAGTACGAGCAGGTAGGAACCAGATACCTGGGTGAAGCGATCTATATGCTGGTGAAAACAAAGCGCGACTGCTATGAATATGGTGGAAGCGCGGGACTGGATCATGCGTGCGCATGTGGCTTCGCGTATTGTGACTACAACCGCGAACAGCAAGCAATGATCGTTCAAGATTTTCATACCCTATGTGCACGCGGCGCGGATGTCTCTGCCTACCTGACCTACATAGGCCAGATGCGCGACGGATTGTTCTGAAAGCCCACTGGCCCCAACCATTTTGCGGCGATCCTTGGCGCAAGAATATACGTTGTGCTAGAGTATTTCCCGCGATTCATCTGTCAAATTGCGAACTGCTTCTGCAAAATCACAGCTCGCGCACTTGCAGCGACGTCCAGCACTGAATGATCGTCCCCGCGCGCAAGCGGGTGATGAGCGCGATCAGGTGCAGAGAAATTATGGGAGATCAAGTGAGCGGAAATAACTCGAACATACTCGAGGTAAAGAATCTTAAAACATATTTTTACACTGAAGGGGGCGCGGTCAAGGCGGTCGACGATGTTGACATCGTCGTGCGGCGCGGTGAAGTTCTGGGATTGGTAGGGGAGTCAGGCTGCGGCAAAAGCGTTACATCGTTAAGCATCATGCGCCTTGTCAGTGATCCGGGGCGCATCGTCGCCGGCAAAATCGTATTTGATGATGAAGATCTGCTCAAGCTCCCAGAAAAACGCATGGTAGATATTCGCGGCAACCGGATATCGATGATTTTTCAGCAGCCGCAGAGCAGTCTAAATCCCGTATTCAGGGTTGGCGACCAGTTGTCTGAGGCGATTGAGTTGCATCAGGATGTAACCAAAGAGGAGGCGCGCCAGCGCGGCATTGAATTACTGCGCATGGTTGGTATTCCGGAACCGGAATCCCGCGCCAAGGCATACCCCCATGAATTGTCGGGAGGGATGGCCCAACGCGTCATGATCGCCATGGCCTTAGCCTGCGTGCCTGAATTATTGATTGCCGATGAGCCGACGACCGCGCTGGATGTAACTATCCAGGCGCAGATCTTGGACTTAATGCGCAATCTCAAGGCAAAGATGGATACGGCCATCATCCTCATCACGCATGATCTTGGTGTGGTCGCCGAAATGTGCGATCGCGTCAACGTGATGTATGCCGGCCGAATTGTTGAAGAGGCGGGTGTTGTGGAGCTTTTCAAGTCACCGAAACATCCCTATACGGCCGCCCTGATCGGTTCCACGCCCGTTTTGGGTGAAGCCGAGAAGGAATTGACCACGATCCCCGGTACTGTTCCCAACCTGATCGATCTCCCCGAAGGGTGCAAGTTTGCGCCTCGTTGTCAGGCTCGTATCGACAACAATCTTGAACGCTGCACTGAAGAAGAGCCCTTGTTAAAAGAAGTTGCACCCAATCATTGGGCTCGCTGCTGGCTTTACGAATAGAGGAGTCGCTATATTATGGCAATCGAAGATAACGGCAGCAGCCAGATCGAAAAACCGGATAAGAAGCGGGTGTTGTTGGAAGTACAGCATCTAAAAAAGTATTTCCCGGTGCGCGGCGGAATTCTGCAGCGCGTACAAGGTTGGGTGAAGGCAGTTGATGATGTTGGCTTTCATATCTACGAAGGGGAAACGCTCGGCCTGGTAGGCGAGTCTGGCTGCGGAAAGACGACGGTGGGCCGCACACTCCTGCGCCTCGTGCCTGCTACCTCCGGCAGTGTCGTTTTCGACGACCGGGACATCTTTGCCCTCAATGCCAATGATTTGAAGCGGATCCGGCGTGAAATGCAGATTATCTTCCAGGATCCTTACTCCTCGTTAGATCCACGTATGCCCGTTGGCGAAAGCATCGCTGAGGGCCTGCGCATCCATACGGACAAGAAAGGACAGGAACGCTATGACGTTGTGGTGGAGATGCTTTCGCGCGTCGGGATGCGCGCCGATCACGCAAGGCGCTATCCTCACGAGTTTTCTGGCGGTCAAAGACAGCGCATCGGCATCGCGCGCGCCTTGGCACTGCGCCCAAAGTTTATCGTTTGCGACGAGCCTGTATCGGCGCTTGATGTCTCCATTCAAGCCCAAGTCCTGACCATTCTCAAAGAACTGCAAAAGGACTTCAATCTAACTTACCTCTTCATTGCCCACAACCTGAGCGTAGTAGAACATTTCAGCGATCGCGTTGGTGTCATGTACCTTGGTAAAATGGTGGAAATGGCGACACGTGAAGATATATACCGCGATCCGCTGCACCCCTATACGCAAGCATTGATGTCAGCCATACCCATCCCTGATCCAACGATAAAGCGGCAGCGCATCATTCTTCAGGGAGACGTGCCCAGTCCGTTCAATCCACCCACTGGTTGTCGCTTCCATACCCGATGCCCCCTGGCCTTTGACAAGTGTTCCCAAGAGGAGCCACCGTTTAAAGATTATGGCAATGAGCATTATGCTGCTTGTTGGCTGCTGGAAACAGGCGAAACGGGCGCAAGTAAGTTGACAATCGACAAGGTTGGCAAGGAAAACATTAGTTTGGTGGGCTGATGTCCGTCTGATCTTCCTTGTGTCATTTTTCGCCCTTTGGGAACGGTGGGCAGACCTGGATCAGCGGCGGCGGCGCTCACGGCGGTTGACTATCTCCAGGTAATTTATGATCGCGCCGGCGACCTCCTCGCCTGTCGCTCTTTCAATGCCCTCCAAACCGGGAGATGAGTTAACTTCCAGCAGCAAAGGGCCATGATCAGATTGCAGGAGATCGACGCCGGCCACCGACAACCCGTGCGCCTTTGCCGCAGCTACAGCCAGCCGCTCACTGTTTGCATCCGGCTTGATGGCAACGGCGGATCCCCCACGATGCAAGTTGGCGCGAAACTCTCCGGGCGCAGCCACGCGTTCCATCGCCGCCACGCAACGATTGCCAACAACGATCAACCGTTGATCCCGCCCTCTGGATTCAGCGATGTATTCCTGAACCAAAGCTTGCCGATTGGCGGCCTGTACTTTTTCCAATACAGCGGCCGCTGTCGCCAGATTGCGCGCGAGAACCACGCCCTTGCCTTGTGTCCCTCGGGTAAGCTTAATGACTACGGGCAGCCCGCCAACCGCCTGCACGGCCGATATCAGCGCCTGTGGTGTGGCGATGACGGCCGTGCGCGGGATGGGCAGTCCCTGCCGTTCCATCGTTTGCAGGCTGTGCAGTTTGTCACGCGAGCAAGCAATGGCATCAGCCGTCGCCGTTGTGTTGACACCCATTGCCTCAAACTGCCGCACGACCGCCAAGCCATAGAACGTGACTGAACTCCCAATGCGCGGGACGATGGCATCCAGTTCCGGAACGCTCATCGCTCGCGCCAGACCAATCGGAGAGGATCCAATCATGCGCATCTCGTGCGCCCGGGTCTTTCCCAAGCCCGCTTCGACAACAATGGAGAGCGTATCGAGTACGCTCACCTCATGACCGCGAGACCGCGCTATCATGACGAGACGGCGTGTGCTGTAGAGTGAACGATTACGGGAGAGGATAGCAATACGCATCCGCAAGTTATAGCCGTTACTGCTCTCTCCAGTCAAACAGTCCGTTTCTGGACGTCCCGCTGGCGGTGGTGAGAAGTTGGGTAACCGTTTTGACCAGGTAAGTTGAACTCGTTAAGATCGGTGGAATATTTGCACGAGGCAGTTTATGAACAATCCGGATACCGTTGTCATCGTACCCACTTACAATGAAGCGGATAATATAGACGATCTAATCGAACAACTTTTGGCCCTGCCTGCCAATTTGGGCGTTGTAGTCGTTGACGACAACTCTCCGGACGGGACAGGAATCAAGGCGGATGCATGGGCCTCCCGCGAGAATGGCCGGGTTCAAGTGGTTCACAGGCCAGGCAAACTGGGGTTGGGAACCGCCTACATTTCCGGATTCCGCATGGCCATCGACACCCTCGATGCACAACGAATCATGACGATGGATGCTGATTTTTCACATAATCCGCGCTACATTCCCTCTATGATCCAGTTGAGCGAAACAAGAGATGTCGTGATTGGATCCCGCTACGTGCCCGGTGGGGGGTCAATGAACTGCACATGGAAGCGCATCTGGCTCAGTAAAATTGCTAACTTCACCGCCAGGGGTTTGTTGGGGCTGCAGGCCCGTGACACAACAGCCGGCTTTCGCCTATATCACCGACGGGTGTTGGAATCAATTCCCCTCGATCAAATCTTTTCCAGCGGCTACTCATTCCTGGTAGAGATGCTGTTTATGTGCCAACGCCGCGGCTGGGACGTTGGCGAGGTCCCCATTGTTTTCGAAGACCGTCGCAAAGGCGCGACGAAGATATCTCGTAATGAGGTGATCAAGGCCCAGTATACCGTGTCACGCCTGGTTGCTCGACGGCTTCTAACAGATCCTCGCTCCACATCTACGGATGGGAAGCGTTCATGATTGAGGTCGACTGCAATCTCTGTTCCCAAAATGATTGGAGAGTAAAATTCCCAGCCACGACCAGGGATACGGGGAGGCCTGAAGTGAGCGCCTTTCGCTGCACCAGCCCTGGCTATGGCAGCCACGCGCAGATAGTGCAGTGTACGCACTGCAAGCTGGTCTATGCAAACCCTCGCTGGCCGGCGGATGCGTTGTTCGCCATGTACGCCTCCGTAGAAGACGAAACTTATGTGCGCGAGCGCGAAGGTCGCGAGCTGACCTTCGAAAAACATCTGCATGCCCTGGAGGCGTATACCGGCCCGGCGAACAAGCGAACCCTTCTCGATGTGGGGGCATATATCGGCGTTTTTGTCGAGATTGCCCAAGCTCGTGGCTGGTTGGCCGAGGGCATCGAGCCTTCTCGCTGGGCTGTAGGTAAGGCGCAGGAAAGGGGTCTGCCCGTCCATTATGGAACACAGCATGATCCCCAGTTCTCGGGTCGAAAGTTCGATGTTGTCACCATGTGGGACGTTATTGAACATGTCAGCGATCCGGCGTCTGAACTGCGGCGAGCCTATCAATTCTTAAACCCGGGTGGCTGGCTGGCGGTGCACACAATGGACATTGACAGCCTATTGGCGCGCATCATGGGCAACCGTTGGCCCTGGTTGATGGACATGCATCTTTACTACTTCAGCCAAATAACCCTCCAGGAAATGATAAGGCGCTCCGGTTTTGAAATTGTCTGGTCGGGTTCGCAGGGTCGCTACCTCAGACTTGGCTATATCGCCAGCCGGCTTGGCGGATTGAGCCCTTATCTCGGAAGGGTCTCCGCGTCGGCGATCAAGCGGCTCGGCTTAAGCCGCCTGGCGATCCCCATCAACTTCGGGGATCTCTTCACCATCTATGCGCGAAAGCCCCAATGAGGGTCACTGCTTGTTGCTGCCATATTGTTGCCGCCACATTGGAAGCGAATTGTTATTTTGGTATACTGCTGTTACTTGGTGGAAGCAGCTTCTCCCCCCTGAGTCGCCTGCCTATTGCACACTTCCACCGTATGAAGTGGCCATCTAGGGCTAAGACGCTACTGGCCTATACCTGAAAAGGGAACACGCTATCTTTGCATGGCACCAATAAAGCTACTCATCGTCGATGATCATCCGGTATTCCGCCAAGGACTTCGTGATGTTTTCGCAACGGACGAAGGCATAATCGTGGTCGGTGAAGCTTCAGACGGGCCGCAGGCACTCAACGTAGCGCAGCAGCAGCCGCTCGATGTAGTTCTGATGGATATTAATCTGCCGGGGAGCAGTGGTCTGCAAGCGACCTACCAACTGCACGAAACATATCCGCATATCAAAGTGGTTATGATCACGGGGTATGATGAGCCGGAACAGATTTTTCATTCATTGCAAGCGGGAGCAGTCGCGTTTTGCTCAAAGGATCTGCCACCGGAATCGCTCATTAATGCGGTTCACGCTGCGCACAGCGGCCAATTTGTGATTCAGTCACAAATTCTTAGCGAAAAGCAAGCCAAAGAGTGGGTTGAGAAGAGAGTCGAGCGCTTCGGAAAACGGCCGACGTCCGAATACGGCAGAGACACATCACCGCTGACACCACGCGAAATGGAAATCCTGGAGATGATCTGCCGCGGCGCAACAAACAAGGAAATCGCCCGACAGCTGGGGATTAGCTACCAGACAGTCAAGAACCATGTGACGGCCGTCCTGCGCAAATTGGGTGTGAAAGACAGGACACAAGCTGTCCTCTATGCAATCAGGCAGGAATGGTTTGCTATTTGATCGCAGAAACCAGTAGCAGCGCAAGAACCAAGCGCTGCGGCGTAAACAACTTCGGAGGAAGAACATAATGTCCTTTTTCAACGATGATGGCCAGGGATTACTCGAATATGCCCTGGTTCTGATCCTGGTGGCAGTTGTCGTGATTGCCATCGTTACACTTCTCGGTCCCGAGATTAGTGAACGATTGTGTCCCTATTTGAGCGTATTTTGTACTGCATAAGACGTTCAAACTGAATCAGCAGCTCGGCAAACAGGGGTCAATGCAAACAGAACCGACCAGCCGTGATTACGGTGCTACAAGATTAGCCGGCAGACTTTTCGATCTGCTGCTGCCCACGGTTTGCGCGGCCTGCGGCAAGCTGGGGCCCGTTATCTGTCCTTCCTGTCAAAGCAGCTTTAGCGAAATCAATGGTCCGGGCTGCTTGCGCTGCGGTCGCCCACAGCCGCAGACTCGCCAATATTGTGCTTACTGCCGGTCAGCGGATTTCAAGATCCAGCAGGCGCGCGCCTGTTATGCGTATAAAGAACCTCTTGATTTGATCATCCGGAAGCTAAAATATGAGGGTTTGTTCTCCCTTGCGGAACCCCTTGGACAGTTGATGGCTCGCAAATGGCCCCGCTGGGATCATCCTCCGGACCTTATTGTGCCCATTCCTCTACACGCAAGGCGTCAACGTGTTCGCGGATTCAACCAGGCAAACCTCCTGGCCCTTCAGCTGGCGCCGGCTGTTGGTCTTGAAGTCAACATTGATGCCCTCCATCGCGTGCGCAACACGAAACCTCAGGTCGGCCTAACGCCCCTGGAAAGGAGAGTAAATGTATCGGATGCCTTTGCCGTGCGAGAGGAGGCGATTCTGGGAAAACGGATCTTGCTGGTAGATGATGTGTTTACCACGGGAGCCACGATGAATTCGGCGGCGAACACCTTGCTGAGGCATGGAGCGAAAGGTGTGGCTGCCTACTGTCTGGCACAGGCTTTGCAGTAGTGGGATAATAGAAGCTAGTTCTTGAAACTCGTATTAGAAGGAGAAATCGAATGGAACTGACAGTCCATGGTCAAAACATGGAAGTAACAGATCGATTGAGAAACTACGTAGAGAAAAAGGTCGCCCGCCTTGACCGCTATATGCCCAATCTCAATACTGTTCGCGTCGATCTGACTACCGAAAATACCCGCAGCGCTGTGGAACGTCAGGTTGCACAGATTACAATTCGCGATGATCGTGGGACCATCCTTCGTGCGGAGGAACGAAACAGTGACATTTTTGCGGCGATCGACAGCGTAATCGACAAGCTTTATCGTCAGATTGAACGCTACCGCGGCAAGAAAAAGAAGAAGTATCGCGGCATGCAAGAGGATCTCAATCTCGGCGAACCACTCCCCTTGGAAGACGCGGATTTGGATGATGAAGAGTTATCCATTGTACGTACTAAGCGCTTTGTCTTGCACCCGATGTCGCCCGATGAAGCCATCGACCAAATGGAATTGCTGGGGCATGATTTCTTCGTGTTTTTCAACGCCGAAGAGGAAGCGATAAATATTCTGTATCGCCGTCACGATGGCAATTTCGGACTGCTGCAGCCTGAATTCGGCTAGTAAGTCCAGCACCTCCGCTATGGCCCACATCCTCGTAGTATGCACCGCGAATATTTGCCGCTCGCCTGTTGCCGAAGCGCTTCTCAGAGATCGATTGGACAAAAGGGGCTTCGATGATTGGACGGTTGGTTCGGCCGGTACGTGGGCCATGGCGACCAGGGGGGCCTCCCGCAACAGCCAGGTTGTGATGGCCCAGTATGGTTTAGATATCAGCAATCACATCGCGCGTATGGTTGACGACTCGTTGCTGCAGGAAGCGGACCTAGTCTTATGCATGGAAGAAGGGCATGTTGAAGCGCTCATGGCTGAATTTCCAGAACAAGCGCACAAGGTTCACGCTATCACAGCAATGGCTGGGCCTACTTACAGTGTCAATGATCCTTTTGGTGGGCCGCTTATCGAGTACGAACGCATGTCGGCTGAGCTGGCAAGCATCATCGATCGCGGCATGGACAAGATTATTGTACTAGCTGAGGGAAACAGTCCGGCCGCGTAATGCTGCTACCAACCCTCAATGAACTGCTGCCAATCGCGGTTTTGGATGGTATGCCGGCCGAATCGATAAGCGGCGGTCGCTTTCGGTTCAAATGGTAGGCGGCGCAACTGCATGTTGGCCTCGGCGGGAACCCTGCCGCCCTTTTGCCGATTGCAGCTTGCGCAAGCGGCGACCAGGTTTTGCCAGGTGTGCGGTCCACCAAGACGACGGGGGACAACATGGTCAATAGTCAGCTGCTTCATCTTGCGACCACAGTACTGGCAGGTGAAGTCGTCGCGCCGCAATATCTCTCGCTTGGAGAGCGCAAGGCAGGGGCGTGGGCGTTTGATCATGTGACTTAAGCGTATGACGGAGGGGATTTCAAAGACATCCGTTGGGCTGTGAATCACGCCACGTCCATTGAGAATGGTTTCTGCTTTGCCAGCGAGCACTAGGGCAAGCGCACGTTTGATATTACAAACATGGAGCGGCTCAAAGTTGACATTCAACATGAGCACAGGTTGTTGTAAAAGGGCGATTCGGCTCATAACGTCAGGAGTATACATGAGGCGATAGACGCTCGTCAATCGCCTTTAGTTAAGGATACGTTAACAGAAAAATGAACGCTAAAGAGTTGGTTGATTACCTGAACGACTACCTGAGGATCGCCGAAATCGGCGATTACGGCCCGCAAGGCCTGCAGGTTGAAGCAGAGAATTCCGCGGTGCGGCGCGTGGCTCTGGCCGTGGACACAGCTCCAGATACGATATTGGCAGCCGCCCGATGGAATGCAGACCTACTTCTGGTCCACCACGGCATCTTATGGCGAAACGTCGAGCCTATTGTGGGGCCGCTCGGGCGCAGGGTGCGCTTGCTCCTGCAGAACGACATGCATCTCTATGCTGCTCATCTTCCGTTGGATGCGCACCCGGTTGTGGGGAATAACGCAGTGCTGGGCAGCATGCTGGGACTCCAGAATCGCGCGTGGTGGTGCGAGGTAATGGGCACACGTATTGGTGTGCTGGGTGAAGTGAATCGAACGCTTGAAGATATTGCCCAGTTTCTGGAAAGTGCGCTGGCTACCAATACACGAGTTCTCAAGCATGGTCCAGCCACTGTTCAAAAATTGGCGATCGTCAGCGGATTCGGAGTTGATCGTGCTGCGGAGGCAAAGTCCTTGGGCGCAGATACGCTGCTGACCGGGGAAACGTCTCACGCGAATTTCTATGCTGCCTCTGACTACGAAATGAACATAATTTTCGCAGGGCATTATGCGACCGAGACCGTCGGCGTCAAGGCACTTGGCGAGCATCTGGCGGAAACGCTTCATTTCGATGTCCGCTTCTTTGATTATCCAACGTCAATGTGATTCATAGCAAAGCAAGTCTGTAAAGAAACCTGGGCAAGGAGAAAATCATGAGCACAAGCAAACTGGATTGGATTGACGAGGAGATTGCCGGATTGAAGGAAGCAGGGTTATACAACAAAATCCGCGTCATTGATTCAGCGATGGATGCCTGGGTCACAATTGACGATCGCCGCCTGCTCAACTTCTGTGCCAACAACTACCTGGGACTGGCCAATCACCCGCGTGTACGCCAGGCAGCGCAATTGTCTGTCGATCAATATGGCGTTGGTCCCGGCGCTGTACGGTCGATCGCCGGCACAATGTCACCGCATATCGCCTTGGAAAAGAGGCTGGCGGAATTCAAGAAGGCAGAAGCCTGCATCACCTTCCAGAGTGGTTTTTCAGCCAATCTGGCCACGATCCCGGCCCTGGTTGGGCGCGGGGACGTCGTATTCTCAGACGAGCTCAACCATGCCAGCATTATCGACGGCTGCCGGCTGAGCAGGGCCCAGATCATGCGTTATGCACACAATGATGCGGCTGATCTGACAGCGCAGATCGAGAAAGTGACGGAGTTCCGCCGCCGTCTCATCATTACTGATGGCGTTTTTAGTATGGACGGCGATATTGCGCCGCTGGATAAACTGGCGGAGATTGCTGAGCGCTATGACATCATGTTGATGGTCGATGATGCGCACGGTGAAGGCGTGCTTGGACGGGGGGGTCGAGGCATCGTTGACCATTTCAATTTGCACGGCCGTGTGGACGTAGAAGTCGGCACATTGAGCAAAGCATTTGGAGTCGTTGGCGGGATGGTTGCCGGACGCGCCCGTATTGTCGAGTGGCTGCGCCAGCGGGGTCGACCATTCCTTTTCTCAAGCGCTATGACCGTGCCCGATACGGCCGCCTGCCTTGAATCCGTTTCCATCTTGGAAGAATCGACAGAACTAATAGACAGGCTTTGGTCCAACGCCCAGGCGTTTCGCGAAGGAATGCAATCCTTGGGCTTTGACACCGGAGCCAGCCAGACACCCATTGTTCCTGTGATGTTGGGCGAGGCTCCTCTGGCGCAGCAGTTTAGCCAACGGCTTTTTGAAGAGGGCGTTTTCGCCATGGCGATCGGTTTTCCAACCGTTGCCAAAGGCAAAGCCCGGATTCGAGTCATGAACTCAGCGGCGCACAGCCCACAGGATATAGAATTGGCACTGGAGACATTTCAGCGTGTGGGCACAGAATTGAAAGTGATCTAGCGGCAGCGGTCTCTGCGCCGTGTTTGCTGCGGTCCGAGAACAGCAGGCCACGGTCTAGACGCTGAATTCTTGACCAAGCTCGGGCACAACAACCTCCTTAAAGCCCAAGGTGCGTTGCAAACCCTCTTTCAGTGCTACAGAAGCTTCTTCCTCTCCATGGACAATGAAGGTATGCGCCGGCGGCGGATCAAAATGACCGGCCCATTCCAGCAGTTCAGGCCGATCAGCATGCGCGCTAAAGCCATTGATAATCTCCACCCGGGCATTTAGCTCGTATTTCTCGCCAAATATCTTGATCTGCGGCTGCCGTTCGACAATGCGCCTCCCAAGCGTGTTCGGCGCCTGCCAGCCCACTATCAGAACCGTGTTTCGCGGATCTTCGACGTTCTGTTTCAGATGGTGCAGTATCCGCCCGGCCTCAGCCATTCCGCTGGCACTGATAATCACGGCCGGCTCACGCAAGTGGTTAAGTTCCTTGGACTCATTGGTCGACCGGGTATAGCGCATCATATCAAAACCAAACGGATCACCGTGCCGATCATCCTCCAGGAATTCGGCCACTTCCTCATCATAGGCTTCTGGATGCAGCCGGTATATGCCCGTGGCATCAATGGCCAGCGGGCTGTCAACGTAGATCGGCAGATCGGGTGGAATAGCGCGCTCGTCTGCCAGATTATGCAAACAGTAAACAAGTTCCTGCGTGCGACCAACCGCAAATGCGGGCACGATGACCTTTCCTCCCCGCTTGTAGGTTTCATTGACAATGCGTTCCAACTCCTGGCATGCCTGTATCTGTGCCGGATGACGCCTATTGCCATAGGTACTTTCGATCAGCAGGACGTCTGCCTTGTTGAGAAATGTGGGATCATTGAGTATGGGCCGGTCATGCCGCCCGAGATCACCGCTGAAAACTAGTCGCAGCGAGCGGTTCTCTTCTCGATCTTCGATATCCAGGGCAACGATCGCCGATCCCAATATGTGCCCGGCATCAAGAAAGGTAAGGGTTACGCCCGGCAAGACCTGATATGCACGATCATAGCCAATGCCAATGAACTGCTTGAGACTGTCGATAACATCGCGCGCCTCATAGATTGGCTCCAAAGGCGGTTCGTTGTTGCGCTCTCGCTTCTTGTTCAAATACTCTATGTCATACTTCTGTATCTTAGCGCTGTCACGAAGCATGATCGTACACAAGTCACGCGTGGCATAGGTACAGACGATGTCACCTTGAAACCCACTCTTCACAAGATTGGGAATGTTTCCGCTGTGATCAATATGGGCGTGTGAGAGGATCAATACATCGACTTCGCTCGCATCAAAAGGGAGATTGCGGTTGCGCTCATAGGTTGCGTTTCGCGAGCCCTGGTACAAACCGCAGTCCAAGAGGATCTTCGATCCATTGACAGACAGTAGGTGCTGCGATCCCGTTACGGTTCGTACAGCGCCATGAAATGTTATTTCCATTCGATTTTTCTCTCTAGCGCCCATCCTGTAAAACAGCCGGGCGCTCTTGGTCTATGGTTAGCGGGGTATCAAGATTTGGAGTTGTGGAGAACTTCAAGAATCTCCGGTCCATAGGTTTCAGATCGCCATTCACCCAATGTTTCCATCTGGCCCAGATCGTCAAGCGTTTGCGGATTATGACGGGCCAGCTCCCATAGAACGTTACGACTTACAATCACATCGGACTCTACTCCGCGTGCCCTTGCTCGATGCTTGCGCCAGGAATGAAGCATTTCATAGCGCAGCATCACGTCCTCGGGAGTACGTGGTGGTCTTTTCGGTCTGGCCGGGGGTGCGGCTTGTCGAGCCTTGCTTATGGCATCAAGCAATCCATTGCCGTATCGCCGCATCTGCCCCTTGCTCATTCCATGAACGTCTTCCAACTCGGACCAAGTCACGGGCGAGTTTCGGGCAATCTGCAACAATGTTCGATCAGAGAGGATCTTGAACAAGGGTTGGTCGCGACGCTTCGCTTCGCGATCTCGATAGATGTTGATCGCCTTCAAGACGCTCTGCTCCTGGCGGGATAGGTCCCGCGCGCCGTTTATCGACCAAAAATCGTCGGGATGAAATCCATTATCAGAAATCGTTACCGTTGTGTTCTCCGCAAACGTCTCCTTTGCTTCCTCAAGGCGATTTTCCGCTTCCAGTTCTGCGAGAAGCCTTTCACGCAGTTGAAACAAGTAATGCGTGTCGTGACAGGCATAAGCCAGCTGTTCAGGTGAAAGCGGTCGCTGGCACCAATTTGACTTTTGGTACCTTTTGTTCAGGCGAACGTCGAAGAGATCTTCAAGAAGGTTTGCCAGGCCATATCGCTTATGTCCCAGGATACGCGCCGCCCACATCGTGTCAAACAGATTATTCAGCTCCCACGCATACTGCCGCTGCATCAAAATAAGGTCGTATTCGGCGGCGTGAAATATTTTTTCCACCTCCGTATCAGCGAATATCTCGCCGAGAGCGGTAAGATCCAGTCCGGCGAGCGGGTCAATAATATAGTCTTGGGTCGGTGTGGAAATCTGAATGAGGCAGACCCGTTCCCGGTAGGCAAACATACTGTTTGCCTCCAGGTCGACGGCCAATATCGGTTCCTTTCGCAAATCGGCAAGACAGTCGGACCAGTCGTCCGGCTTCGTAATCAGTTTAAACTGTGCTTTTTCCATTTTTTAAGAAGTTGCTTGCTGGATGTCCTTTACCATCAACTGCAAATCACGCCGGCCATTCCATTCATTCAGATTTATTGTGTAAACGACATCAATGGCTTGCGGTAACATGTTCGCCCACGCCCCTTGACGAAAGGCTATCGCGGGGATAATTCGCTCACTTTGGCGGCTGCCTCCCCCGGCCAGGCGCAGCTGTAGGTGGGCGCCATCTTGTCCCACGCTCTTTTGGGAGACAACCTGCAGGTTGCGGCTGACGAACACCGGGGGTGGATTCCCCTGCCCTGTAGGCTCCAGGCGCATCAATGTTTCGTACAGCGCCCAGTCGACATCTTCGATAGTGATCTCGGCATCAATATCAATGGCGGGGAAGAGCTCCTTGCCGCGCAGAGCGAAACCGGCGAGCTCTTTCATGCGCGTCGTGAACGCGTCAAGCTGGTCATTATGCACGGTAAAACCAGCAGCCTGAGCATGGCCGCCGTACCGCACGAGCAAATCGGCCGTTTGATCAAGCGCATCCGTGATATGGAACTCCGGGATGGAGCGGCATGATCCGCGGCTGAACTCTTCTCCTTTCTCAATGACGATCGCCGGCCGGTAATTCGTTTCCGCCAGACGGCTGGCCACCAGACCTACTACCCCAGATTGAAAACGCTCGTCTGCGGCAATCAGGATGCACTCATCCGGCGCAATCATCTCCTCCGCAAGCGCACCAAGGGCGGCCGTAATCTGTTGGCGGCGCCGATTCAGTCCGTTTAGTTCTTCCGCCAGTTGGCGCGCCGACAGCTGATTGTTGACCGCCAACAGTTTTGCCGCGCTATAGGCATGGTCAAGACGCCCGGCGGCATTGATTCGCGGGCCAATCGTGAAACCAATTGATTCAGCCGTGATGGACCCCGCCTTCAGACCAGAAAGAGCGGCCAAGGCGTGCAGCCCGGGTCTCTGCAGCTGATTCAGTACTTCGAGACCGGCCGTGACCAAGACCCGATTTTCCATGTGCAGCGGGGCCAGGTCGGCCACAGTTCCCACAGCCACCAAATCCAACAGCGAGTCAAGGTCGATTGTGACGCGCTGCGGCAGCGAAGCGTAAAGTGCCTGCGCGAGCTTGTAAGCGATACCAACGCCGGCGAGCATGCGGTCCGGATAGTCAGAATCATCTCGTTTGGGGTTAATAATGGCCGCCGCTTCAGGAAGTTTTCTTCCAAGGTTATGATGGTCCGTCACAATCACGTCGACGCCAATTTGGTTGGCGAGGTCCACCTCCGCGACAGAGCGAATCCCGCAGTCGACCGTAATGATCAATCCCGCACCAAATTCTTTGATCCGTTCGATTGCGTCACCGTTTAGACCATATCCCTCATCAACACGGTCAGGGATATAGGGACGAACAAGACGTCGCTCAACTCCGAGCCCACGCAGCGCTTCGGTCAGCAAGACAGTTGCCGTAACCCCATCAGCATCAAAGTCGCCATAGACCACGATCAACTCGTCATTGGCGATTGCTTTACTGATCCGCGCCACCGCCTGATCCATACCGGCAAGAAGGAAAGGATCGCATTCTTCAAGATAATATCCCTCCAAGAATGCCTGGATTTTTGCCGGCTCATCTAAACCTCGATTATAAAGAATCTGGCGAAAAACTGGATGGTATTGTTCGAGTCGCTTGCTATTCTCAGGCGGCATAGTGGGGGCAACACGCCACCGGTTTTTGCGAATGCTTTCTGGACGAACCATGGGAGATTTATAGTAACACGGAACCAGCCAAAAGAAAAAACTGAGGGTCATCCCCACGAGGGAAGAGCCTCTTCTCTGCTCGTTCAGAGTCGGCAGCCACCTAGCACATCGTCTGTGCGCTCAATCGCTGCGAAGACGTAATCCAGGAAAGAAGAATAGGCAGCAGAAAAGTGAAGAAGACTCCAAAAGCATGCACGTTTAGCTGGCTCCCTTCAAATATGGCAACACGCATGTACCCATAAATAATGACCGACAGTTGGGAAGTCACCAAGAACCACATGCCGGCGTGAAGCAAGTACGAAGATCGGTTCTCCTCATTGAAGGCGTCGAGCAGGAGCCAGGGGAATGGCCAGGTTGCATACCAGATGCGGAAATTTAGGGCCTGAATAACATACCCCCAAAACAATGCCGCTGCGCTGCGTTCACTCCGGTTTCCGCGCCAGGTCCGCCAGAGGACCCAGATCACAAACAGGCCAAAAAGAACTGTAATCGCGCGGGACACTACGGCAAATGATCCATTCCACCCATATTCTCTGGCCACGAGGATCAGCAGGGCTGCCGGCGAAAATGAGGCGCCGGCGCTGGCCTCCTCAAGCAGGCGCAGGAACAAAGGGAGCGGATCACCAAAGGGGAAAAACGCCAGGAAAAACAGCATAGTTCCCCCGGCAAACGACAGGAAAAAGAATTGAGTCCGCTGGCGCACGTTATGCAGCTGTTTCCAAATGGTAATGAAGGCTACCGGAAGCGCCAGCAGCGCGATGGGCTTAATTAGTACTGCAGCCAGCATGATCAAGAAGCCCGACGTGTGATAGTCCCGATTTATCAGGAGCCATCCACCCATGAGCACCAAGATCATGAGCGCGTCATTGTGCGCGTTGCCTACAAAAGTGAGGAGGAGCGCTGGATTCCAGGCCCAGAGGACAGCGAAGGCAAGGCGCCGGGCTTCGTTCCTTTCAACAATTCCTGAAGAGGGGCTAGGAAGCAGCTGCCACAAGAGAAAGGCGACAATAACCAGCGACACAGTTCCCAGGAGCTTGAAAAGTAGCATATTGAATAGCAGATTGTCCTGCCCGATCGAGGTGATTGTCGATGCCGTCAATTCCCAAAGGGGCCCGTAAGGGGAAGTTGCAGTGGACCACTCGCCTGACAGCAAGGAATACAACTCATTGCCGGCGTCAGCCGGCGCAAATTCAAACGGACTTAAGCCATGCCTGCTGCTCAGCAAGCCGCGGATGATGTAGCGGTAGACATCGTTGGCATTGATTGGGTAGATAAAGAGGAGCGGCGCGGCGAACAGGAGGGATGCCGCCGCTACGACCCGGAAGGAAGAAACTGAACCGCTTTCGACGCGCCGGTACATCAGCCAGTGCAAGGCAAAGAGGATGATCAGCAGTAGACCATAGAAGAGGCCGCCATTTAGGTCCGGAAGAAAGGTGCGGATATCGCCAACAGGCTGGCGGTCAAAGTTGTGCAGGAGGGGAAATGCGAGAGCCAATACAACGTAGCCGCAGAAGCTGGCGGCCGCAAGGTAACGCAATGGGAGAGCATCAATAAAGCGCAGCTGTGACACAAATCTACAATCGTCGGAAATTGAACCAGGCTGACGGCCACGGCGCATTATCGGCCACTTGCGTCGTACCGCGCTCTACTTCTTCGAGCACGAAGCCTTCAGAGAATGCATCCAGCAGATCCGATTCCGCGAGCCAACGATCAGCTTCATCGCTCTCGTCTTCAGGATCGCGGAGATGAGCAAAAAGAAGATAATGCGCTCCACGGGAAAGAAGTCGTTCTAGGCCGTCACGGTAGTTCAGAAGTTGCGGATTCTTCAGTGAGTGCATGCAGCCGACATCGACCGCGAGGTCGTAGGGTCCGTGCAGAAACGATAGGTCTGTGACGTCGGCAGCATGGAAACGTGCTAACTCAGCGACGCCCGCCTGCTCTGCGCGCAGCCGGGACTCCTCCACGGCTTGTTCCACAAACTCGATGCCATCTACCTCCCACCCATGCATTGCCAAGAATATACTTGTCCGGCCGAGGCCGCTTCCCAAGTCAAGCGCGCGCCCGGGGCGGAGCTTTGCCGGGAGCGCGATTACCTCCGGAGGAGGCTGGGGATCGCCCCAGGGGATTTCGCCTGATTTGTATCGCTCGGCGAATGAGTTTTTTCGCTCTTGATCAAGGGCCATAGCAATGAGTTTACCACACCTGAACGGACCAATGCACCCGTGCACATATGCTATACTTGGACGACAGATGGACAAACACGCGCGAGATTTCGGCCTGCAAGATCCTTCCCCAATGAGTTGGTCCGGCCCACTGTGGCGCACTGCCGGATTCATGCTCTCTTTGCTGCTCTGCGCCTATGGAGTGTCGCGTGCGATCCCCCTGTTGACTATCCTGGGGGCTGCTTCCACTCTGTTTTTCACTCTACTGCTGCTGCGATCGATTTTGACTCTGAATCGAGCCGACCGGCGGGTCGAACCTGAGAGTGTCGAATTCCTGTACAAGCTTAGCCAGACGCGGCCTTCCGCTAACCTGGCGTCTATTGGTGCCGGTCTTCGCTGGCCGGCAGCCGTCGTTGGCAAACATCTTACCAGCGGACGCCTGCACGCCGTAAATATCTACAACCCGCAGCTGATATCCGGACGGTCGTTGGTTTATCCGCGTCAAAACAGCGCGCAAGCGATGTCAGATCCCCGCCTCGTTTGGTACAGCTCCAATTTGGATCTCTTGCCCCTGCCGGACGCCAGCGTGGCGGCCGTCTTCGTCTATCGCACTTTATCGGAAATCTTACAGGACGGGGATCGAAGGGCGCTGCTGAAGGAAATCAGACGCATTCTGGAACCGCACGGCCGTTTACTGGTCGCGGAACTAGCAGACAGTTGGACAAACCGGCTGCGCTCAGCAGCAGGTAAGCCCGACGTCCAAAGCTATGATTATTGGACCAAACTGTTGGCAGAAGCTGGATTCGACGTGCAGCGCACACAGACTCTGAATAGCAGCATGCTCTGCATCCGGGCTGATAAACGCGCCCCATATGCCGGGCAGCAAATGGCGCTCGAACTTGAATTTGAGACATATTAGGGCGGAGTTCAGTGCCCAGCGGGAAAAGAAAGATGGGGCAGATGGCGGCGATGCGCCTGCATGAAGAAGCGCCGATTGAGAACAAGCTGCTTATCTGGCATGAAAAGGAGATACCCGTTAGGTGCAGCTGATGACGTCCTGCGGCGTTTAGAGAAGAGCCAAATTCGTGGTGCGGCCGTGCCCCGCGTAAGACCAGATTTCTAGGGCAGCAAGCTCCAATAACCAAGCACTTTGGCAGCTATACATAAAATTGGCTAGAATAGGCGGAAAGACGACAGCGGCTCATACTTGTTGGTAGGGGCTGCCACTTTGTCCATGAAGAAGTACGACAGCGGTATCTTATGTTAGCTCGATTCGAGTGGCGTCTGCGCAAGCCCAGCAAGCTGCGCTCGACAGGAAACGCTCTTCAGCTCAAGAGACTCATTCCCATCGCTGGGCTGGGATCGTTTGTCATCTGGCTTTTCTACCGCCATCTCCTTCGCGCAGATTGGTTTTCTCAACTTCCACCGTTTCTCAACGAACTGCTCAATCTTCTTGAAGCGGCTGCGATAACGACCGCCCTACTTTTTGCCATTATTCTACTATGGCGAAAGGAGCGAGAAAGAAGGGCCGCTGCCAAGTCCGTATCTTTGGACTCCCTATACAGCTTGAGTCCGGCAGATTTCGAGCGTTTTGTTGCCGGCTTGTTCCGCAAAAAGGGTTACGCTGTCACTGTCCGCGGGCGGAGCGGCGACCACGGAGTCGATCTTGAACTGTTGAGTGAGAACGGCAGGCGTGCTGTCGTGCAGTGCAAACGGTATCGCAATCCCATTGGGCCGGATATTGTCAGAGAGCTGTTTGGCACAATGATTCATGAACGCGTGCACCATTCATTCTTGGTAACGACGGCCGACATCTCGCCCGCGGCTCGAGAATGGGCCGAAAATAAGCCGATAACGTTAATCGACGGCTCCACGCTGGTCCAAATCGCCGCCTCCCTCAAGAACGCCTGATTGATACGTATAGTCCCCCCGGCGGGGCGCGCTTCTTACGCCTTTCTTATGCCTATTGTGAGTGAACTAACCTAATTCCTACACAGATCCGCTACAATAATTAAACAGCGCACACGATTTGCCTGTTCATGAGGCAGATACTGCTGTTCACTTAATTCCATTAGTTCTTCACCATAATTGGAGCATGAATAAATCTTTACGACTGTTAACCATAAAAGGGATCGACTTACGAGTCCACATCACGTTCCCGCTTATACTTCTCTGGGCGGCCTACCAGTTCGGCACTCTATTTGGCAGTGTCAACGGCGCCTTGTTCGGCGTAGTTGCCGTCAGCATCCTCTTCATCCTTGTCACATTACATGAATTGGGCCATAGTTTTGCGGCTCGAATGTATGGCATCCCGGTCAAGCAAATAGTTCTTTCTCCCATTGGGGGCGTCGCCCAATTGGCACGCATGCCGGACAATCCCAAGCAGGAACTCGTGATTTCCGCTGCCGGGCCGGCCGTTAATATCTTCATCGCCTTCTTGATCCTGGCTGTGGGTTACGCATTTGGCCTGGACTGGCTTGCTCTGGCAACGACATTCAGCGCTGCGGAAAGCGCCACGCTTGCCGCGCTCATCTCCTATATTTTCATATCCAATCTATTTCTGGCCGCCTTTAACCTGATTCCCGCTTTCCCTATGGACGGTGGGCGAATCTTGCGCGCGCTGCTGGCGATGCGCTTGAACTATGCACAAGCGACCCATATTGCGGCCGCCATCGGCCGTGTGGTCGCCGTGTTGTTCGGCATATACGGATTACTGAATGGTGGTCTGTTCATGATCTTCATCGCCTTCTTCATCTTTACCGCGGCCGGTCAGGAAGCCAAGTACACCGAGTTCAAACACGCCTTGGAAGGATATACGGTGGAGCAAGCATACAGCCAGTCTGTTTATCGCCTGGATTCTTCCTATAGCCTAGAACAAGCGAAGAATCTAATGGCTTATACGAAACAGAGTGAGTTTCCTGTTGTCGATGGCGTCTGGTTAACCGGCTATCTGACGCAAGCAGCCCTTAACACGGCTCTACAAACCAATCCTACTTACATCCCTGTGTCCACCGTGATGAATCGCCAGATCAAACCGGTTACACCCGCAACTGGGCTTTTCGAAGTCCAGCAGCGATTGGTCGAAGAAGGGCGGGCATCTCTGCCGGTCGTCGCTAACTCGGGTCACTATCTCGGCGTTATCACTCACCAGCATATAGCACAGCTGTTTAAACAGGTACAAACCCCACCAATTGTGCCGGGCACACCATCCGCCTAGCAAGAAAAAAGCTCCGCAAGCAGTACAATACTTGCGGAGCTTTTTTCTTTTGGCGTGTTCAGAGCAAGCTCTCTACAATCTAGACCATGTTGACAACCACCCCAATCAAGAATTCACTGGTGCTCTACAAACAGGCGGCGGCTCGCGTGCATGAGACCGGCTCAAAACGGATCACGATTGAGCTGGAGGATGGCCAGCAAGTGCGCGTCCGCCCGAAAGACGTCACCGAGATCCATCCCGGACCCCTAAATAGTCTACATGAATTAGACAGCGGATCGGAGATGGACAAGAACGAACTTCTGACTGCATGGGAGCTTCTAGCGGGAGAAGAAACCAGTTTGGGAGACCTGGCCGAGCTGGCTTTTTCCGAGTTTACGCCGTCAGCGGCCTGGACCGTGTGGAAAGAAGTTGAGGACGGTCTCTATTTCAGCGGCGAGCCGCAACATATCCTTGCTTCCACTGCCGAACAGGTTGAGGATGAACTCGCCAAACGCGCGGCGCGCAAAGAAGAACAAGAAAAATGGGATGGCTTTGTGCAGCGAATCACTTCCGGGGACTATATCGACAGCGATCAAGTCTATCTGCAGGATATCGCTTCCCTCGCCTTCGGCGAACAGGCACAAAGTCGCATACTGCACGCGTTGGGGATTGAACAAACGCCGGAAAACGCCCATGATCTTTTGTTGAAGATCGGCTATTGGGACAGCTTTGTCAATCCATATCCGCCGCGCGCCGGGGTAAAGCTTGACTCTGCACAAGGGTTCGTCCCCTCTTTGGCGGAAGAAGAGAGGCGGGACCTGACGCACCTTCTTTCGCTGGCAATTGATGACATAGGGAATGAAGATCCCGATGATGCGCTAAGTTATGACAACGGCCGTATTTGGGTCCACGTCGCCGATGTCGCCGCCCTGGTTGGCGCGGACAGTCTCCTGGATTTGGAGGCGCGCGATCGCGGGGCCAATCTCTATCTCCCGGAGAAGATCGTTTCCATGCTTCCGCGAGAAGTCACAGAGCGCCTCGGTCTGGGATTACAGGCCAGATCGCCCGCATTGTCGATCGGCTTCCTTCTGACCGCAGACGGTCACATCGAGGATATTGAAATCACGCCTTCCTGGATCAATGCAACGCGCTGGAGCTATGAGGAAGCGGAGGAGCGGTTGGCCGAACCTGTCGTGGTAGAGCTGCTCAAGGCTTCCCAGATCTACCAAGGTCGCCGCGGCAAGGCGGGCGCGATAGACTTGAACCTGCCGGAAACGCGTATCAAGGTTGCCGGCGAAACGATCGACATCCAGCCCATACTGCCCCTGAGAAGTCGTGAAATGGTACGCGACGCGATGCTCATGGCGGGTGAAGCCGCTGCGTTATTTGCCCAGCAGCATGAGATAGCCATCCCCTATACCGTGCAAAGCGAACCAACGGCCGATTTGCCGGAGGGGGATTCCCTCTCGGCGATGTTTGCCATGCGCAAGCTCTTGAAGCCAAGCCGGCAGTCATTGTCCCCCGGCATTCACAGCGGGCTGGGCATGGAACAATATGCGCAGGTGACCAGCCCACTCAGACGCTATCTTGACCTGGTCATACATCAGCAGCTTAGGGCATTTCTGCATGGTGAAGCAACGCTGTCAGAAACAGAAGTCCTAGAAAGAATTGGCGCCACGGCGGGCATCCAGCGCGATCTGCGGCGCACAGAGCGTTTGTCCAAACGGCACTGGACGCTTGTCTATCTACTGCAGCAGCCGGATTGGCAGGGGGAAGGGATCCTTGTTGAGCAGCACGGCCGTCGCAGCATCGCCGTCCTACCGGACCTTGATCTGGAGACGAGCCTCTATCTTTCCGGCGATCAGCAGCTCGACAGCAGACTGCTGCTGCAAAACCCGGAGATCGATCTTGCCAGGCTGGAAACGCGATTTTCCGAGCTGAAGGCCACAGAACAGCCCGGATAGTGAATAGGGGCCACGGCTCACTACAGGTACGGCTCCAATTGTGTGGCAGCGCCAAAGCGCCTATCTTGCCCAAATTGAGTTGGAAACAGTCGCCGGCTCAGCTAGACTTAAGATCTTGCAGGCATACAACCAAGAGACAATTCATGCAAAGGTAAGGAAAAGAGATGGCGAAACTAGACTTTACGGACAAGATTGTCCTGGTTACGGGTGCGTCGCGGGGAATCGGTCGGGCGATAGCGCAGCAGTTCGCAGAGCAGGGTGCGCGCCTGGCCATTCACTACAACAGCAACCTGCAGGCGGCGGAAGAGACCCTGGCGGCATTGCCCGGCACCGCACATATTGTCGTTCAAGCGGACGTTGCCGACGCAGATGGCGCGGCAGAGATGATTGCGCAGATCATCGAACAAATGGGCGGGCTGGACATCGTCATCAACAACGCAGGCATCTATGAAGATCATCCACTTGATGAAGTTGGCTATGACCGCTGGCAGGAAAGCTGGCAGCGCACGCTGGGCACCAATCTACTTGGTCCGGCGAACGTCACGTACTGCGCCGCGCAGCATATGATAGTGCGGGGCGGCGGCCGCATCGTCAATGTATCCTCACGCGGCGCATTCCGCGGTGAGCCGACGGCGCCCGCCTACGGTGCGAGCAAGGCGGGCCTAAACGCCATGAGCCAATCATTGGCCCGACGGCTTGCGCCGTACAACATTTTTATCGGTGTCGTTGCCCCTGGATTTGTGGAGACGGACATGGCAGCCGACTTTCTTGCGGGACCGCAGGGGGAGGATATTCGCCATCAGAGTACAATGGGGCGCGTCGCCAAACCAGAAGAGGTCGCCCATGCTGTCCTATTTCTCGCCTCAGCAGGGGCGGAGTTTGCAACTGGAGCGATTATTGATGTCAATGGCGCTTCATATTTGCGAACGTAGCGCTTGGCGCGGCTTTTGCTGGCAAAATCATTATCGCCCGCTATAATTCAGTGGCCAGGGCGCTTAGCTCAGCTGGTTAGAGCGCTTCGTTTACACCGAAGAGGCCGGGGGTTCGAGTCCCTCAGCGCCCACTGCAGTATTGTTGGACCTTCATCTTTTGTTGGAATCACATTGTGATATAATGTACAGCCATTCGCAGCACCCCTCTCGAAGCAAACACTCTTGTGGGTGAATTGCGTCAATGGAGAAGAGGAAAATCATTATCATCACGGACAGGAGAATAGCCTAATGGCAAGTCAAGCAGCAAGCGTATCTGAAGCTGGCAGCGGTATGTCCAGGCGCGAATTTCTATACTATATCTGGGGCGCCTCGATCGTACTCTTGACACTGGAAGCAACCGGACTTCTGATCTGGTTCCTTATTCCACGTTTTCGTGAGGGCGAATTTGGCGGCCGGTTTGTTTTGCCCACCGAATCCGTTCCTGATGTCAACGCGGCGCCGGCTAATTTCGCGGACGGCCGCTTCTGGCTCGTGAACCTGAATTCACAGGAACCAAATGAACTAATGTACCCCGCGCCAGACGAGGTGGGGGATCCCATTGTCGGTGTCTGCGCCATCTACAAGGTTTGTACCCATCTGGGATGCATCTATGCCTGGACGCCGGCCAATGACCGCTTCGAATGCCCATGCCACGGATCCAAATATCGTTTGGATGGCCGGCGCATTGAAGCCCCAGCGCCGCGTACACTAGATCGTTTTCTCGTCGAAGCGCTGGCTGAAGACAAAACAACCGTATTGGCTGCCTCTGAGCTAGTCGATGATTTCTGGAATCCACTGCAATTGCCTTCCGGAACCGCTTTTGTCAGTATCGATACGGGGAATAGGAAGCAAGGGCCTTCAGATGAGTTGCTGTGCAGCTTCACCAACAGTTGCCCATAACATCTCGAGAGTTTTGTGCGTAAGAAGGAGTTGATTGATGACAACCTTTGTTGATCAAGTAAGGGAACTGGGAGTTAAGCAAGCAGTCATCGCCAAAGCTGACGAGGTTGTGGAACGTATCACTGCGGGTATGAATGTCGGCGACGTTCGTTCTGCGCTGCGTGGCGATGAGCCGCGCCGCCCCAATCCCCGTCTGCGGCCGCATGCTGACAGTTTCTGGCTGCACATTCGGCCCAGTTTCTACCACACCGAAGTAACCAACATATATCCCACGTTCCGATTGGGCTGGTTATCGACATTCATGTTCGTCTGGGAAACCATAACAGGCATCGTCCTCATGGTTTTCTATACCCCCAGCCCGCTGATCGCTTATGGCAATATGTGGAACATCCTCTCCAACGTTCCGATGGGGCAACTGTTCCGCAATATGCATCGCCTTGGCGCGGAAGTGATGGTGCTCGTTGTCGCCCTCCATATGCTGCGCACATTTGTGACCGGCAGTTACAAGAAACCGCGCCAGTTTACCTGGGCGACGGGGATGCTCCTCCTGGTGCTGACGCTCATGCTTAGTTTCAGCGGCTATTTGCTGCCTTGGGATCAACTGGCCTACTGGGCCCTGACCGTATTTCTGAGTGCGGCCGAATCAGCCCCGGCCCCACCGGTAGTCAATCAAAATATTCTCTTGATCGCCCAGGGTGGACCTTCACTCGGGGCGAATGGCCTCCTACGCTGGTATCTGCTACACGTGCTGCTAATGCCGCTGCTGCTCGGTATATTCTTCTTCGTCCATTATTACAAAGTGGTGCTGCATGGTTTATCCCTGCCACCGGGACGTGAAGAAATCGGTGAAGACACGGCGAAGCGTGTTCCCCGCAACGAGCGCACCTATTTCATTCCCGACATTATGACTAGTGAGCTCATGTGGACCGCTCTGCTCTCGCTTTTCTTGATAGCTGGTTCTCTCTGGCTGTGGGACGCGCCGCTGGAAACACACGCAGACCCCGTCGTAACGCCCCTGCACGTTGTCGCTCCCTGGTACTTATCCTGGTCACAAGGTTGGCTGAAACTGGCTCCAAAGACAGTCGTCGTGGGCTTTATCCCTGCATTGATGGTCGCATTTATCGTCATGCCCTACTTTGAAGTAGGGAAGAGCCGGCGCTATGCGGACCGTCGCCTAGGCTTATCTGTGTCAATGCTCTTTATTGCCTTTATGCTCGTCTCCAACTGGATGGGTACACCGGAATTTCGTGTCGAAAGTTCACCAGATCGCGAAGTGAGCATCCGCGTACTTCCGGAGGAGGGACCGAGTTTATTGATGGCTGCGCCATATGATGAATTCGAAGAAGGCGTCTACATGCCCGGGCAAGTTGTTCCTGGAGCCCCGTTCCTCACGGAAGGACTTGCCGACTACAAAACAGTCCTGGAAGCGCACAGCTGCACAATGGGCAGTCCCGCCCTGGCCAATTTTGATGTTCCTCCATGTAAGGTAGATCAACTAGCCACTGGGGAAAAACGGTACAGCGTCGGCATAAACGATCAAGAAGCAATGCCCGATCCCTATTCTGAATTACGGGTGGAGAGAGTACAAGATGGTCTCCTCAGTTTGACGCTCTATTACGAGATTGCGAATCCAGAAGACCTGAATGAAATACTCTTCGAATCGGATGAGTGGGTGAAGTTTAAGCACCGTGATTCAAATTATGCAGCGGAATGCCGTTTCGTTAACAAGTGTTAGCGCACCAAAGAGATCCTGGGGTTGGAAATCTTTCATCGTTATTAGCTGCTGGAAAGGAAGAAAGTAATGCAAGTTAAGATTATCATTGGGACCGTCGCTTTTATGATTGCCATGATGGTCTTGGGCTACGCGGCCTTGCGCGAGCCGGCACGTCTGCAAGCGGCCACAGATGCAAGAATTGGACGCCAGATCGAAGTTGGCGCGCACCTCTACGATCAAAACTGTGCGACCTGTCATGGTGTAAACGCTAAGGCGGAGGAGTGTTACGATCCAAGCTCCGGCGAGCAAATCGGCTGCATTGGTTTACCGCTCAACTACGCCCCCCTCCTGTGTGGAGATCCTTCGCTGCGTATGGAGGTCATGAACTGGCAAGGATCGAAGGATGCATTTATCCAGTCGACCTTGGCGAGCGGCCGGCCGGGAACAGAAATGCCAACCTGGGCCCAGGTATTTGGGGGACCATTACGCGACGATCAGATTGTCAACACCACACAGTTTATTCTCAATTATGAAACAGAAGCATTATGTTCAACGCCGATCATTACATATGATTGGCCCGAAACATATGTTGCTTTCTCAGAAGAATTCCCAGAAGGTGACCCGGCGAACGGGGAAGCACTTTTCTTGTCCTATGGCTGTACGGGATGTCATGGGAATATGGAAGATGAAGCATCGGCAGCGGTTGGTCCCTGGCTGGGCGACATCACCGAAGTGGGCGCAACACGCGTCGAGGGTCTGAGCGCCGAGGAATACGTCTACGAATCAATCCTCAATTCGAGCGCCTTCATTGCACCTGAATGTCCTACCGGTCCATGCACAGGACCACCAAGCGCAATGCCGGATAACTTCCCGCTGCGCATGAGCGAGAACCCGCAGGACTTGCAAGATCTGATGACTTACGTCCTTGGTGAATAGCGACTTTTCAAGATAGAGCTTGACAATAGGAAGGGCCCAGGTGACAACACGTCACCTGGGCCTTTTTGCTGCTGCAGTTTAAGTTAGCCCGGGACTTATCGTTTTAGCTCCGTGCCGCAGTGGCGACAATAGCGATCGACGCCGGCGGCGGCCTGGCCGCAGTTGTGACAGTAGAGGGGTGCCTTCGCCGTCGTTGTCTTCCTCGGGCTCGGCTTCAGGGGCCGTTGCGATTTTCTCACGCTGCTGCGCGTCGCCGCATACCACGTCCCGCCCATGGCCAAGGCGACAAGTCCAACGACACCAGCCAAGAGCAGCCAATTGTTGCCCTCCGCGGCCGCGGGCGCGGGCGGCTGCCCAGCGGCAGGCTGCTGCACGGCCGGCGGGGCAGCCTGGCCGGCGGGATCACGCGTCAAGGCATCTGCCGTCATCTCATAAGCGAAGCTCATACGGTAAGGCGTATTGGCGGGCAAGCTCTGCGCGCTCAGCACATGATAGAGCAGACCGTCTATCTGGCTCGTGTAGGTATCGACGGCCGTAGGGTCACTCTCCAGGTCGGTGGCATTGGCCGGCTGTTGAATTTCCACAGCGAAATTGGCCACGGGGATATCCGCCTGCCAATCAAACGCGTATGACCGCGAGGCGCCATCTGCTTCGTAAGGTACGTAATACTCGACAAGAAACCGCGGGTTTCTGGTCACAAATGTGAGCGCATTTCCATCCCTGACATATTCAATACTGAACAGCTGTCCCTCGTCACTTTCCGCGACCGCATTCACTTCCGCATCAGGCGGGATTGGGATTGTGACTTCGACAGGCAAGGTCGTACCAGCCGGCAGTTCGCCGTTCATGAGGACGAGGATAGAAGGCCGGTCAAAATCGGGCCAGAAACTCACCTGCAAAGAATCAATCTCCTCAACGGAAGTCTGGGCGGCTGCGCTGGAAAAGAGACCAAGCCAGGACATCATTACCAGCAAGATAACACGCGTATATTTCTTCATAAAACCACGTAACTCGATTTTCACTAAGCATGTCCTCGCAAACGTATTCGATTGGCACGGCAGTAGGGGCATTCTAGATCGACATAGTCCCGGCCGCAGGTACGGCACGTGCGCTCTTCCATTGGCCGTTCATCAGCCAGCGATCCCAAGACAACAACCAATTCTTCACCAGCGTGTTCACTCAACCAGGAAGTCAGCGCGTGGCTGTTGATCTGCCAGTTACCTTCTTCGTCTTGGCGAAGGACGCCGCTCATCACTTCCAGCCCTGCCTCTTGTGCCGTGCTCGCCAGTTTGTAGATTGTAGCCCGTCTCATTCCAGACATAGATTTGCCTCTTTCGCCTTAGCCAAAAATCGTGTAGAGAAGCCAGCCGACAAGAATGACAAAGATCAAAGTACAGCCTATATTGATTACCATATCGGCCACTTCAAAAACGATGCGCAGCAGGATGACGCCGACTATAATGCCGCCGATGAGTATCAGCCACGATTCAATTCCACCTTCCTGTAACGCATTCCAGAGAGCTTCCATCATTCGTTCTCCGCATCACCCAGGCAACGGTCAAACACAGCCGTCGCCGCTACTAGATCTCGACCAACTGGGCCGTCAGTCACTATTTTGGCGTGAATTAGTATATCTGCTTGCCGATCATTTTCCAGGCAACTTCGTAGAATTGATCACGCGCGTAGGTCAGATGAGCTTGTGCGCGATTTCCTGAGCGTCTATCTTTAGGCTTCTACATGAACCCAATTGACAAGGATAATGACGGAAACGGCCGCGGTTGCACCCCAAACCAGACCGCTGCCCGTAAGGCCCAGAGTGTTCCAAACAAACGGTCCGAAAAAGGCGCCCAATGTACGCCCCGCAAACATGGCGGCCAGGATCAGGGACATCACAACAGCCCTTGAACTGGGGACAAGTTCTGTCATAAGCGGAATCCCTCCGACGATGGTGATCTCGAAAGCGAGGAATAGGACAAATAGGGTCATCAAGGCCCCCAGCAGCGTGGCGCTCGTAAATGGAAGCAGCACATTGCAAAGGGCCGTCAGAGATGCAGTGAAGATAATGATGGGGCGCTTGCCGTAGCGATCGACAGACCATCCGGCAACTATCTCACCAAGCAGCTCCGCCGCGCCAATGACCCCAGCGGCGATGCCCAGACTGGCCAGGCTCAGATTGAATGAGTCTTCCATCCAGCCCCCGAAGACAATGAACAACATCTCATTGGCGGCCGCGAACAGGGTGATGTAGAGCACTGCAAAGATTACGACAGGATATTCGCGCAGCGGAGAGAAGACGCCCGGACCTTTTGGCGCTCCAACATCAGTTTTCGGCGATCGCGAGATCATCCGCCAGAGGACAATGGCGGCAGCAAGTCCACCTAGGCCCAGCCAAAGAAATGGAGCCTGCCAGCCCTGGCGCTGAATGATCAGCCCGACGATGGGCACGCCTACGAGCAAGGAGAGCGACCAGGAATACTCCGTAATCGCTATCGCCTGACCGCGCCGTTCGTAGGCCACTTCGTCACCGACATAGGCCTGCATCGCCGGATCGTACAGCGCCTTGGCCAGGCCTGTGGCGCAAAGCGCGGCGCCCAAGATCCAATAGGTCGGCCAGATCACGACCAGCAAGGCCCCAATGGAGAAAGTGAGCATGCCCAGCACGAGGACTGCGCGACGGCCGTAGCGCTCCGATAAGGGGCCTAGGACGGGGCTAAGAAAACCGGTCAGGCTGCGCAGCGTAATCAGATAATAAATGTCTTCTCTGCGTACGCTCAAACCACGCGCCAGCGCCGGCGCGTAGGGATAGACGAAGCGCAGCGCGGTATTTAGAACTAGGCGCGCTCCTGCCAGAGCGACAAGCTGCAGGGTAATCGAGCGTGTTTGTGATTTTTCCACCGGCGGAGTGTAGCCGAGCGGGGTTCGAAGGGCGAGCAATAGCGGACGCTGATGATTTCCGCTGCCCATTATTCGGTGCTACAATCGGCTCTATGGTCAATTCTTCAGAACAGGACATGCCCGTCCACGAAAGCGGTCTGCGTTCACTTCTGTCCATCTTGCTGCCGGCGGGAGCAGCCGTTCTAACCAGTATCGTGGCCGGCAGCATTTGGGATGTAAACGCGATGTCCAGCCAGGCAACCACCGCCGTTCTTCTGTCTGCTGCGGCACTGACAAGCTGGTTGTTGGGATTGCGCTGGTACGGCCTTGAAGGGATGGGGCTGCGTGGGGGACGCGCCCTTTCAGCAGGAATCGGTTTCGCCTCCTTGCTCTGGATACTGTTTATCCTGCTGCGCTTCTTCTTCGTAGATATCGCGCCTGAAGCGATCGCAGGGCGCCCCCCGGATGCGGCGCGCACGTACATCTACTTGCTGCTGTTCGAGGCCTTGGCCACACAGATCTGGACATTTGGTCTCATTTTCCGCTCCGTCTCCGCTTGGCGCGGCCCAATAACGGCCGCCATCGTCTCCGGCCTTGTTTTCGGCCTTGTTGCCCTCATGCTGTTTCAAGAATCCTTTGCCAGCAGCCTGGCGAGTACAGCCTACTTCATTGCCTGGGGCATACTCTACGGCATTATCCGCCTGCGCACGGGCGGCTTTCTTGGCACAGCAATCGTCCAGTCCGTTCAGAGCTTCACCGTCTGGGTCGTCCTAGCCCCCTACCCTGAACCCAACCTCGGCCAGCTCAATAATCTGTACCTGGCAGCAACCATTGTCTATATGATCATAGGCTGGCGGTTATGGCCCAAGAACGAAGGTGATTACCGCGTCTAATCGACAGCGATACAACGATCGGATTATCCGAGAACCCGGAAACGCCTTGCTTGTTTTCGACGCCAAGTCATATCCATAAGGGAGGTCGCATGTCTTACAAGAATATCCTCGTCAGCACAGAAAACCGGGTAGGTATCGTGCAGCTCAATCGGCCAAAAGCCTACAATGCCCTTAGTCCCGAATTGATGGTGGAACTGATGGATGCGTTGGAGCGCCTCGACAAGGACAAGGAAATCGGTTGTATCGTAATCACGGGGAACGAAAAAGCCTTTGCCGCCGGCGCCGATATCAAATTTATGGCCGGAGATACCCAAGCGGTCGATATGATGAAAAACAGCTTCATTGATCAGTGGGATCGCTTGTCTCAGGATCGGCAAGCCGTTGATTGCTGCTGTTTCCGGCTTTTGCCTTGGCGGCGGCTGTGAGTTGGCTATGGCCTGCGACATGATCGTTGCCAGTGAAACGGCCAAGTTTGGACAGCCGGAGATAAATCTCGGCGTTATCCCCGGCGCCGGCGGCACCCAGCGCCTGACGCGCGCTGTAGGGAAGGCGGTAGCTATGGAAATGATCCTAAATGCGCGCACGTTGAGCGCGGATGAGGCGCTGCAGTTTGGATTGGCCAACCGCGTTGCCCCTATCGAAACCTATCTCACGGAAGCGCTGTCGCTGGCCGGGGAGATAGCGGTCCGCGCGCCCATCGCCATACAACTGGCGAAGAAAGCGATCAACATCGTTGATGAAACATCGCTTTCAGCAGGGCTTGAACTGGAGCGCAGTCTTTTCTACATGCTCTTCAGCACCGCGGACCAAAAAGAGGGCATGGACGCTTTCATCAACAAGCGCGAAGCGGTATGGCAGGGACGCTAGGTTCACAGCCCAGTATTGTGCGCTGATGAAGATCAACCGCGGCATATTGTATGGCATCGGCGCCTACACCTTGTGGGGACTGCTGCCCATATACTGGAAATCTCTGCAGGCAGTTCCTGCCCCGGAAATACTGGCCAACCGCATGGTCTGGTCACTTGTGTTTGTGCTCGTCCTGCTGGCGATTAAGCGCCATTGGCGTTGGCTGCGCCCTGCCCTACACAACCGCCGAGTTCTGGCAACGTACTTCGCCTCGGCAAGTCTATTGGCGGTCAACTGGCTCACCTATATCTGGGCCGTCAACGCTGGATATATCATAGAGACAAGCCTCGGCTACTTCATTAACCCGTTGCTCAATGTGCTGCTGGGGGTGCTCTTTCTCGGCGAACGTTTGCGCATGGGGCAGTTCCTAGCCCTGAGCCTCGCCGCAGGGGGCGTAGCCTATCTAACAATCAGCTATGGCGCCTTCCCCTGGATCGCCGTGACTTTGGCCCTCACCTTTGGCTTTTATGGCCTGCTGCGCAAGACGGGATCGTTGGACAGCACCGAAGGATTAGCGCTGGAAACGGCCATCTTCTTCATCCCCGCCTTTGCATTCTTGCTCTTTCTCGGCCTGGACGGCAGCGGCTCGTTTGCTAACAGTGATCTACGTACTACCCTGCTCTTGGCGGGAACCGGCGTTGTTACGGGCGTTCCCCTTATTCTGTTTGGGGCAGCGGCCAAACGCATAACCATGACCAATCTGGGATTGCTGCAGTATATCGCCCCCACCTTGCAGTTTCTATTGGGCGTTTTTGTTTACCAAGAAACCTTTGCCCGGGACCAGATGATTGGTTTTGGTTTCATCTGGCTGGCGCTTGTCATCTATTCGCTGGAAGGTTGGCGGCACAGCGCCGCAGCAATTCCAGAGACGGCCGTGGCCGTTGATTAGGCCACAGCGGGCATCAGGTCTATGCGCAAGAAATGGGACAATTAGACGAACTCGGGGATCATGATGACGCTGACTGTTCATTTGATGTATGAGTACACGCCGGACGTAGTCAACTATCTGCGAACGCAGCTGGCACAGAATATCCAGCTGACAGTGGGTGAGGGCGAAGAAGCGGAGAGCGACTGCCACATTCTGGTCGGCGGACGCCCCACCCCAGAACTGATAGCGGCGAAGAAGAATCTGCGCGCGCTAATCGTGCCCTGGACAGGCATCCCGCCGCTGACACGCAGGCTGATGCTGGATTTCCCGCATATCTCGCTGCACAATATTCACCACAACAGCATTCCCGTGGCCGAGATGACTCTGTCGCTGCTGCTTGCGGCGGCCAAGAATGTCATTCCCTATGATGAGGCGCTGCGCCGGGGTGATTGGTCTATGCGCTACCAACCCCCTACTCAGTCGATGCTGCTTTTTGACAAGCATGTGCTAATTCTGGGGTACGGGGCGATCGGCCGTTTGGTGGCGCAAATGTGCCAATCTTTTGGCATGCACATAATGGCCGTTCGCAGGAATATCGCAGCGAGGGAGAGAGACGGTTTCGCGGACGAGATGCATCCTGCGGACCAGTTACAACGCCTCTTGCCCCGTGCTCAGGCCGTCATCGTCACCCTGCCCTTGACGCCGCATACGGAGGGCCTCATCGGCGCGTATGAGCTCTCTCTCCTACCAGTGGGCAGCATCCTCGTCAATATCGGCCGTGCGGCCGTGGTCGACGAAGCAGCGCTCTATGAAGCGCTAAAGAGCCGCCGGCTCGGCGCTGCCGGGCTGGACGTCTGGTATAACTATCCAGAGGATGAGGAAAGCCGAACAAATACACTCCCGGCCACGTTCCCTTTTTGGGAACTCGACAATGTGGTACTGAGCCCCCACCGCGCCGGCCATGCCGCCGAGACAGATACCTATCGGATGGACCAGCTGGCGGTCCTGCTAAACGCTGCGGCCAAGGATGAACAAATTCCAAACAGGGTTGACCCACATGAAGGCTACTAGTATTCTATTTGCTCAGTGCGCACGATCACGCTCCCCACTCAGACCTCTCGTGCGACGAATTCTATGGTGATAGGACTGAAAAACAATGACGTTTAGGTATACAAGCCTATTGTTATTCGCCGTCTTATTGGCAGCCTGCGCTCAGGCAGGCGTTACAGCAACCAGCGAACCACAAGTACCACAAATCCTCATGGAAGACCTGGTGATTAGGCCGGGAGACTTCCAGGACGCCGGCTCGTCTGGCATGGCTCTCCTGCCGGAAGGGATGATGCCTGATTCCGGGTCATCTGAAGGAGCCTACCTATCACAGCCCATTGAAGCACCCCACCCCTTCAATGCCCTTGTACCGCAGTGGATCGTCGAAGGCACAGACGAAACCGAGATCCATCTTGAAGTGCGCTCAGGCAATAATCCCTCTGAACTAGGAGAATGGATCGCCATAGAGCGCTCCATGGATTGGACCCTGGCGGAAGACAGCGATACCGTTGGCGACATGTTGGTCGTCCCCGCCCAAGATAAAACGCACAACTTTCTCCAGTACAAGATCCAGATGAAGCGGGATGAAGAAAACAATGCGCCCCTTTTGAGCGAGCTAACCTTCACCTTTATCGATTCAACAGAGGGTCCCTCTGCGCAGGAGATGGCCAAGATCCAGGAGGAGATTGACGGTGGCGAATCACCCTCTCTTTCCTTTGGCGATCAAGCAGATGACGCTTATCCTAAGCCAAGTGTCATCAGTCGCGATGTCTGGTGCATCTATGCTGCCTGTGACTATACGGAGGGACTGGCCTATCATCCGGTCACGCACCTCATTCTACACCACACCGTTTCATCGACGGGCGCCGGCGGAGACTCCGCTGATGTAGTGCGCGCGATATGGTACTTCCATACAGCGAGTCGCGGCTGGAAGGATATTGGCTACAACTATCTGGTGGATACGAACGGCATTCTTTACGAGGGTCATCTCGGCGGCGATGATGTGGTGGGGATTCATGCTGCCGGGGCCAATACCGGCTCTATGGCCCTGGCCATGATCGGCAGCTATTCGACCAGCGAGCCGCCGGTGCCGATGTTTGAATCGGCCGTTGACCTATTCGCTTGGAAAGCGGACAAGAATGATATCGATGTGTTTGACGCCAGCAACAGCTTGCCCAACATCGCATGGGGGCTGCCCCATTTGATGGGCCACCGTGATGTATACGGCACCACCGAGTGTCCTGGCGGCGTGGCTCACGCGCTGATTCCGGCGCTCCGTGAACGGATTGCCGCGGCAATCGGCCTTGAATCGCCGCACATCTATGTGGATGAGCTAAGCAAGAGCTTTATCAAGAGCATCGCCAACTGGCGCGAAGGACCTTTACAATGCGGACACAACGCACATTCATGGTATGCGTGGTCCACGCGGGACGGGGCGCAATCGACCAACTGGGCAGAATGGCGCCCTGACATCCCCGAAAGCGGCCTCTATCAGATCGAGGTTTACGCACCCTACTGTAACACGGGGCAACCGGAGACGAGCGGCGCTCGCTATAAAGTGAATCATTCCGCCGGCGCCAGTGACGTGGTCGTCGACATGAATGAGCGCGTGGGGCTCTGGACCTCCCTGGGCGAATTCACGCTCGATGCGGGCAGTAATAGCTCGATTTACCTGGATAATCTGACGAACAGCGACTCGGGAAGAGGAGTATGGTTTGATGCGATTCGCCTGCTTCCACTCGAGCTGCTGCCGGCGGTCGTAACGGAACAACCAACGGACGGGAGTTGGATGCAGAACCGTGAAGCTATCTTTACCTGGCAGATAAGCAACCCTGAAAAAGCGGAAGCGGTTATTTTGCAGGTCGCCACCGACAGGGCTTTTGAAGACAGGGTAGTCAGTGAAATATGGACGACCCCCGTGCTCGAGGCAGCCGTTGATCTACAGAAAGACTACGCTGAACTCTATTGGCGCGTCATCGTTACCTCAGCGGCAGGCAATGAGTATCCCTCGAATACCAGCCAGTTCGGCATTGACTCCGAACCGCCCGTTTCTACTGTCACGGAGCTGCGGTGGCTGCAGCAGTCAGCTGTCTACCAGGTTCTTTGGCAGGGTGAAGACCTGCTCAGCGGCGTGGAATCGTACAACATCGCCTATCGGATCGCTGGAAACGACGAAGCTACCTGGGAAGAATGGCTGAATGAGACAGTGCAGACAGGCGCCTTATTCTCACCTCCAGACCCAACCGAGGTCTACGAATTCCGCAGTCAAGCGATCGATAAGCTGGGCAACCAGGAAGGGCCGCGGCCGGATGCCGACATCAGCACGGATCAGGCACTGTCACTCCCCTACGCCGCTCTCCTGCCTCTAATCAACAGCGACTGACAAAAAATACTCGCATTCAGGCACAGAGTGGTTTACACTGAGTAGTATGGCGCCTGTAAGTGGGCCGCCGGCAGCATTGTCTAAGAACATAGGATTTAAACACTGCTTATGTCTCGAGCTGAACAAGTTGATGTATTGATCGTTGGATCGGGGCCAGCCGGCACATCCACGGCGCTGCATCTTGTAAAGAATGAAGCATCATGGGCTGAACGCATCGTCGTGGTAGACAAAGCCGTTCACCCGCGGCCAAAGCTGTGTGGCGGAGGGGTGACGCACCTTGGGCAAAATCTACTTGCCCGGCTGGGAATACCCTTCGATATACCCAACTTTCCCGTAAAGGAAGCTCGCTTGATCTACAAAGATCAAAGCTACTCCTTTTTTGGCGATCCCGTCTTCCGCATCACACGCCGCGAAGAGTTCGACCATTGGCTCGTAAAGACGGCCGAAAAGCTGGGCGTTCATATTCGACAGGGAGAAGCGGTCCTCAATGTGACCCCACAGGAGGATCACGTTGAAGTCGAGACGGATCAAGCGCTTATTCGCGCCAAAGTCCTCGTAGCCGCGGATGGTTCACGCAGCTACATTCGACGCAAATTAAAGTGGCCCGGCGATTCACACGTTGCCCGGCTGATGGAAGTATTGACTCCCGAGGATGCCGCCAGCCAGCAAGAATTTCGTGACGGGGTTGCCATTTTCGATTTCACGCCAATGGATGACGGTCTTCAAGGCTACTATTGGGATTTTCCAAGTTTCATCGATGGCAAGCCGTACATGAATCGCGGCCTGTTTGACAGCCGGGCGCGCACGGAGCGTCCCAAAGCAGACTTGAAACAGATACTGCAGCGATCTATGAACGAGCGAGATCGCGATCTCGATGCGTACGAGCTCAAAGGTCACCCAATTCGCTGGTGGAGTCGGGAGAGCCAATTCGCGCTGCCCAGGATCCTCCTCGTAGGGGACGCCGCCGGCGCCGATCCACTTGTTGGCGAAGGTATTTCGTTTGCGCTCGGCTATGGTGCGGTTGCTTCAGCGGCAATCGCCGGTGCGTTTAGCCGCCAGGACTTCAGCTTCGCTGATTACCGTGACCTGCTGCTTGCGGATCCTCTCTTTCAGCAGCTTGATCGGCGCACACGCATGGCGCGCATTGCCTATAAGATCAATGCCCCGTGGTTGACGCGCACACTCTGGTTTGCTGTTGACCAAGGCATCCGGCGCACGCGGTGGGCCAACCCGCACTATACGCCCGCTGAAAAACCAAGTTTCCGCCTGGTAGACTTGCCCCATTCCCGCTGAGGGCCCAAGAGACGCACCATTCAAAGGGTGATTGCCTGCGGCGCGGGACAGCATATCCGGCCCGCGGCAGGAAAACAAAAAGACCGCGCGGAACGGTCTTTTGATGCTGTGGGCGGTACAAGACTCGAACTTGTGACCTCTACGATGTCAACGTAGCGCTCTGACCAACTGAGCTAACCGCCCCTAGGAAGGACAAATTATAGCAACCTTCGCGTCGACGTCAACGCAGGCTTGCGATATATTCTTCCTTTGGCATGGATTTCTCATACCTAACATAATTATGATATAGTTGTCTACCATAAGCAGCAAGAAAGATTGCCGCATCAGGTGCTTTCCGTGGCGAAACCCAGATCTCAACCCAAGCAACAGTCAAGAAACAGCGCCATCATCCTCGTCTTACTCATCCTCGGCCTCTCCATCGTCGCCGGGCTGCTCTTTCAAGACTCGCGCGGCGTCAAGTACGGCTGGTTTGTCGGCCTCATGTGGCTGGTCGCGGCCGTTTTTAGCTGCGCCTTTGGCATCATCTATTACGCCCAGTTTGTGCTTCCCCACCATAAGGAGGAAAGTTGGCTGGAGGGGATCGCCATGATGCTGCGCGCGGCGACCCAATTCAGCCCGCCGGCATCCCCAATGCAGCGTAGTGGGCAAGAATCTGCCGCAGATGCGGAACGGATCAGCCCCAGTTTTCAGACACTGCAGGCGGGAATGGTAAGAAGCAATCAAGCCCTTGCTGTCGGCAAAGGAGATAGGCTGCTTCGCGCCGTCGGACCAGGCTTCGTGCGCTTGCCGGCCGGTGAAAGGCCAGTCCAAGCGATAGATCTGAGGCGTCATGCCCGCAACACAACAGCGATCGCCTACACGCGTGACGGCATCCCGCTGGAGACGAAAGTGCACGTCGTTTTCCAGGTCAAACAATCTGAACAAGACCATCCCGACGACCATTTGGAATATCCTTACGACAGGTCCGCAGTGCTGTGGGTGAGCCAGTTGAATACCTTTGACCAGGATGACACAGTCCGCCAGTGGGATGAGCAATTGGTGCCACAGGCGGTCACGCTCATGGTGAGTGAAATCGCGCAATTTACGCTGGATGAATTGTGGCAAGATCCCGCGATTTTCAAGGGTATTCAGCAGCGCATCCGCCGCCAGCTGCGCAGCATTTTTGACGAATGGGGCATCAAGGTCGACAGTGTGAAAGTGACGCCGCTGGAACTGCCTGAGGAAATCGCGGCCCAGCGCGTGGCCAGCTGGCGAGCCCCTTGGCAAAGTCAGATACAGGCCCAGAAAGCGGCGGCCAATGCTGAATCATTGCGGCGGGTCAAGTTGGCCAGAGCGCGCGCGCAGATCGAGATCATTGAGAAGGTCATGCAGCAGCTCGCAGAGAAACGAGCGACCGAGGAAGCGAGTTTAGCGGACATTGTTACCATCAGCGCCGTCGATGTCTTGGAAGATGCGGCAGCCAAAAGCCCGAACCAGAATCTTCTTCCGAGCCGTGTGTTGGCCAGCATTGCTCAGGAATCCTCGAGCAGGCTGCAGAGCGCGCACGAATACCCAGCGAACGAGGATGAAGAAAGTGTCAGCTAGCCAGACTGCTGCCTACGAGGACGAAGGTGGCAAACGCCCCCGCCGCCTTCCGTCGAAAAGGACGCTCTATCTGCTATTCCTGGTGTTCTTATTTGTCCTTTATTGGGTTTTTGCCTGGCAAATGGAGCGGGTTAGCCTGCAGCCGGACGATATGCCTCTGCCCTTTATGCAGTCACTTCCGGTTTGGCTGATAAACTTCGGCGGTATCTTTCTGCCGCGTGTCCTGCGCCATTTGATCCCCCTCGTCCTTGCCTGGCTGCTGGCCTATGAGATTGCGGCCAATCTTGTCTATCATCTGTACGATCTGCCGGACAGGGCAGAAGCGCGAAGCTTCTTGCGCCGGCTGCGCGATCCACGCCGTGCAGGCGGGGCCACAGTTGCCCTTTCACCAGAGGATTTGGAATCAAAGCGATCCTTATCGGCGCGGTTACGCGTCGGTGGCCCAGGGCGCATTTCGATCCCAACCGGGCATGCGGCGGTGACTGAGCTCAACGGCCGTTTTAACCGCGTAATTGGCTCCGGAAGTCATGCGCTGGACCGTTTCGAGTTCGTACATTCGCTGTACGACCTTCGCGCACAAGATCGCACAGATGCCGATGTTGTGCTGCGTTCGAAAGAGGGTATCGAGTTCCTCACTTCAGTCAGCGTTACTTTTCGCGTCTTTGCGCCCGAACTATCGCCGTCTGCCCAGCAGCCCTACCCGTACGACGCGCGAATTGTCCGCAAACTTGCCTATAATCAGGCCAATCTGCCGGGAGATCGTACAAGCGATTGGGAAAACGCCGCCCTGGCTACGGTCAAAGCCATCCTGGCGGCTACAGTCACCACATTCCCCCTTAACGAGCTGCTGCAGGATGAACGCACGGAAATCGGCACCCATCTGACCATCCGCCAGAATGTGGAAAGGGAATCACGACTCCGGCTGCGCGAAGTAGGCATCGACCTGATTCGCCTGCGCATTGGTGGCTTTAGATTCCCGGAAGATGTGACAGAACTGCATATTCAGTACTGGCGAACTTACTGGGACAACCAAGCACGCCTGACCATGGCTGAAGGGGAAGCCATCGCCTTGGAGGAACTCGATCTGGCGCGTGCTGAAGCTGAAGAAGAGCTGGCCAGAGCTATTGCCGCGGGGATGGAACGGGCACGCCGCCAAGGGTACCAGGGGAGTCTCAGCGAGATCATTGCTCTCAGCTTTGTTGACACCCTCGAACAGATGGCGGTTAATTCAGCAAGAGAAGCCGTCCTGCCGGATCATTTGCTGCCGCAGCTGCAAACCCTACAGGAACAGCTGCTGTTGACGGCTGGGGCAAACAGTCCGGTCAACCAAGATGCGCACGATGATGTGTCCGGATACGAAGGGCCAAACGACTGATCCAATTCATACACTTAGCGACAACTGTTTGACTGTCTATTAGCCAAGAGGAAAGCTCTATGGGAAGCCACTTATTGATCATTGGCGGCGCGCTTCTTGATGCCAAGGGAAAACCGGAATCAGGTCTTGAACCGGGTACGTCGAATCCGGCAAGCATCCGCTTTTCGCGCGGTGGCACGGCTAGGAACGTGGCCGAGAACCTGGCCCGGTTGGGAGCCGAAGTCATGCTTGTGACAGCGGTCGGCGACGACGCAACTGGCCGGCAGTTATTGGAACAGACCGCCGCGGCGGGCGTTAATCTGGCGCATTCAATCGTGGCAGAGGATGGCGATACAGGGGCCTATCTTGCTCTACTGGATGAAAACGGCGCGCTATCGGTTGCCCTGGATGATGCGCGCGTGATGCAGAATATCACGCCTTCTTATCTGAATCACCGCCGCAGACTGTTTCGCGATGCAAGAATGATCATGATCGACAGCAGCCTGCAACAATCATCCATGGCCACGGTCGTGCGTCTGGCAAAACAATACGGTATACCATTGTGCGCCGATCCGACTTCCGCCCGCCTCGCTCATAAGCTGCGCCCCTACTTGCAAGACCTGTACCTCCTGGTACCCAGCGAAGTGGAGGAAGCTGAACTGCTCAACGTTGATTACTCTGGCTATGATCCAGACACCAGTCTGGCATTGGCCCGTCGCCTGGTCACGATGGGTGTCAACAAGGTTGCCATAACTTTGTCAGACTTTGGGCTGGACTACGCTACCGGAGATGAAACCGGATACATTCCACCCTCCTACAGCAAGCATGTCGATTCAACCGGAACCGGGGACGCGGCAACGGCCGCGATCATGTTTGGAATGATCAATGATCTACCCACCTCGGAGTGTATGCGTTTGGGCGCGACAGCGGCGAATCTGACCTTGCAATGTGCGGAAACCGTCGTGCCGGATCTCAGCCTGGACATGCTCTACGATCATCTAATTGTCTAGAACTTGACTTGATAAATTACACCAGGATGCGCTCAAGTAACAGCCTGGTCAGGGGAGCTGAACTCACCTCGTGAACGACTGGCTTGGCATTCTCATCTGCATGGCATACATTTTTTTTCTGATTGGTCTTGCCGAGGGACTGCGACACTGGCGCGGGTACAGCAGTTTCTTCACACGAAAAGTCGTTCATATTGGCGTGGGAATGCTCATATGGGCAGTCCCGTTTCTTTTTTCGAGCCCATGGCCTTTCATGCTCGCCTGCTTCGGTTTTGCCGCGCTGACCTTTCTTGACTGGCGGTTTGGCTTTTTCAAAGCGATGGCCAGCAGCAATCGACAGAATTTGGGAACAGTCTATTTCCCATTGGCTGCTGCTGCCGTAGTCTATGTGTTTTGGGACACACCGCCGCTCTTGGTAGCTGCTTTGATGCCTCTGACTTTGGGAGACGGCCTGGCGCCTGTGTTTGGCAAACTACTTGGAAAACATGGCTATGTCGTCTTCGGCAGCAGGCGGACAGTTGAGGGTTCTGTAGCCTTCTTCATCGCATCAGCAATTGGAACCTGGTTCGCTTTGTGGATTATGCCTGGACTTCCGGAGCTTTCTGCGCTTGAGGCCATCCTTCCGGCGTTGGTCGTCGCCGTGGCCACAACATTGGTAGAAGCCGTCTCCATCTGGGGCGTTGATAATCTCACAGTCACGGCCACGGCCATGATTATTCTGAGCTTCTGGCCGTTCTAGATAATCCGCCTACCAACCTTCGTCGCCTATCAAAGGCACGAAAGCAACTGCGCCCCAATCCTTCTCCTGAAACGTATCTTTGGCTATCCTCTTCACACAGATCAACTGCTGGTGACGTTCGGATCGACCCACAGGAATCATCAGCCGGCCCTGGTCGGCCAGCTGGTGCTTCAAGGATTCAGGGACGGACGGCCCTCCGGCGGAAACGATAATGCCGTCATAGGGCGCTGCCGCCGGCCAACCCAAGGTGCCATCGCCTTGATGCACCTGTACGTTGGCATAGTTCAGCGCATTGAGCCGCTGGCGCGCGTATTGGACAAGTTCCTCAATACGCTCCACTGTATGCACTTCACGAACGATCTGCCCTAACAGGGCGGCCGCGTAACCCGACCCAGTTCCGATTTCCAGTACACGATCATCTCCTTGCAAGCCCAAGCGGCTGATCATGAGGGCAACGACATATGGCTGAGAAATAGTCTGCCCACCGGGAAGCGGCAGTGGCGTATCGTCGTATGCCTGATGCCGGTATCGTTCCGGCACAAACAGTTCCCGTGGCACTGCGCGCATTGCCTTCAAAACGGCTGCATCTTCGATCCCGCGTCCGGCAATCTGTTGATCAACCATGCGGCAGCGACTTCGTTCGAACTCTTCTAGCCTCTTATCCATTCCGCCGTCATTTGTTATTCTGAAATGCGCCCATATAATAACGTCGCTATGTGGATACGCACGCGCACATAGATTTTAGCATACGCCACAAAAGGGAAACACAATCACCATGTCACCGCACTTGCCTGGACTCATCTGATGAGTGAGATAACGGCACCAGTCACTGCGCCTCAGAAACGCACAGTCAGCGTATTGTTCTCCGCATCCGGCCTCTTCTCGGCGAGCATGATCGCTTCATTTACACTGTCGGCGATCATTGCCGCAGATTTGTCCGGCAATGAGACTTTAGCCGGCCTGCCTAACACGTTGGGCCTAATCGGGCGAGCCGCCTTCGCCGTTCCTTTCGGGTTCTTGATGGATAGAATCGGGCGACGTCTATCTCTTAGCTTCGGATACGCTGTTGCCATACTGGGCAGCATCATCTCTGTATGGGCCACAAGCAGTCAAAATCTCGTCTTGTTCCTAATCGGCGCACTTTATCTTGGTATGTCGCGCGCTGCCGGGGATCAGAGCCGCTACGTTGGTGCGGAAGTGTTCCCAATAGACAGGAGAGCAAAAGTAATCGGCATCATTGTCTCCGCGGGAACGGTCGGCGCCATCCTTGGCCCCCTTCTCGTTCCCCTGAGCACGACCTGGATGATCCGTTTGGGTCTTCCTGAAGCCGCGGGTCCGTTTCTCATTTCTGCCGTTCTTCTCATCGGCGCGTCAGCCATTGTCTTCATTTTTCTCAAACCGGATCCCCAACAGCTTGGACAAGCAATTGCTGATCAGGAAGCGGCCGAAAACCTTGAAAGCATCGAAAACCTCACCGGAGACGGCCGTCCACTGCGCGAAATCTTTGCCGCTCCAATGGTCCAATTGGCTGTCCTCTCCATGATCCTCAGCTTCTTTGTCATGTCTATGCTCATGGTAATCACGCCGCTGCATATGGACCGCAATGATCACACAACGGCGGCCATCTCAACCGTAATCATGGCCCACACCCTGGGTATGTTCGGCCTCTCCTGGTTTACGGGCTGGCTGATCGATCGTTTCGGTAGGGTGCAAATGATAGTTGGCGGTGTGGGCATATTGGCGATCTCCTGTGTCCTGGCCCCCCTTTCACTGCTCCTGCCAATCCTCGGCCTCGCCCTTTTCTTATTGGGTCTCGGCTGGAACTTCTGTTTCGTGGCCGGTTCGACGCTGCTCTCAGATGCCTTGGCGCAGCAAGAACGGGGGCGCGCGCAGGGCGCCAGCGAGATGCTCGTTGCCTTGGGTTCCGGTATCGCCAGTCTGACAACAGGCTTGCTCTTCGCCCAAGGCCAATTTCTCCTCGTCAGCCTCACTGGTTTGGCGGGAACGATTCTGCTGCTGGTGATGACAATACTGCTTGTAAGGCGTGACAAGCAAACGGTGGCCGCAGCAGCGGCTGATTAAGTACCTTAGCCGGGCTGTCAGCCGGCCGTTTGTGAGCTAAAATCCATTAAAGCTTTGATCCTAACGGCCCGTGACCTTTCACCCGTGGACTTGTCCGCCATCTGTGAGTACAGGACACCGTCTATCTACGAGAGCAATCTGCCGGGAGACACCGTCATGGAGCGACTACAGCAGCCAGAACCAGGAGCAGGAAACGATGGCCATTGAGAAACTAGCGTTAACAGATAAGGTTTACACGCGCGCACCCTATTGGGAAGATGTCCCGGACGAGAAATGGATGGATTGGCGCTGGCAGATGAGCCACCGCCTGAACAGCGTGGATGAATTGGAAAAAGTGATCAACTTGACCAAATCGGAACGGAAAGCGTTGGCCGTCCCCGGCCTATTTCGTGTCGACATCACCCCTTATTTCGCCAGCCTTATCGATGCGGACGATCCAGGCTGCCCGGTACGCCGGCAAGTAATCCCCACGGATCGGGAGATGGTTTCTTTTGAATCCATGATGGAAGATTCTTTGGCTGAAGACAAACACTCACCCGTTCCGGGTCTTGTCCATCGCTATCCTGATCGCGTCCTGATGCTGGTTACGACGCAGTGCGCCAGCTACTGCCGCTACTGTACACGCAGCCGGATCGTTGGGGATCCGACGCAGACCTTCAGCCGGCCGGAGTTTGATGCCCAAATCGACTATATTGAAAGGACCCCCCAAATTCGTGACGTGCTTCTTTCCGGCGGGGACCCCATGGTCCTCGCTCCAAAACTGCTGGATATGATTCTTGCCCGCCTGCGCGCCATACCCCACGTGGAAATCGTGCGTCTTGGCTCTCGCGTGCCGGTTTTTCTGCCGATGCGCATTGATGAACAGTTCTGTGAAATGGCATCGAAATACCACCCGTTGTGGATCAACATCCACGTCAATCATCCCAAGGAAATCACGCCCGAACTCGCTGCGGCCGCAGACCGGCTGACCCGCGCCGGCGTGCCTTTGGGGAACCAGAGCGTTCTGCTCGCGGGCGTGAACGACTCAGTGAGAATTCAACGTAAACTCGTTCACGACCTGGTGAAGATCCGCGTAAGGCCCTATTATCTTTATCAATGCGATCTGGTCGCAGGATCGGGCCACTTTCGCACAAGTGTCAGCAAAGGTGTGGAAATTATGGAAGGTCTTCGCGGGCATACATCCGGCTATGCAGTTCCCACCTACGTAGTCGATGCCCCTGGGGGCGGAGGCAAGATACCGGTGCAGCCAAACTATGTACTCTCACAAAGTCCGGGCAAGGTGGTCCTGCGCAATTTCGAAGGGTTTATAACGACTTACAGCGAGCCCAATGATTACGATCCGCAGGAGATCGTGGATCAGGAAGCGCTTGTTGAACCGCGACCGGAACCGGGCCAAGAAGGGATTTATGCCCTCCTGCAGGGTCGCAAAATGTTTATTGAACCGGAAGGCTTTGGCTCGGTCCATGCAAGAGGTGGCGCCGAACATCGCTTACGCAGTGGCGACTTGACCAAGAAGTGGCAGCCGTTGGGGATTGGCGCCCTGGAGGGTGAAGAGCTCGCGGCGGGAAAGAAAACAGAGAAGGAAGCGTTGTCGTCCGGAGAAGAAGAAGACCAAGCATAATCGCCCCCGCCTCGTGACGCGCATGAGTCAGAGACGACCTCTTCAAGATTATGGCCAGGTTATCATTAACTTATTCTCACCTTAAGCACTCTTCATATTGCAGTAAAAGCATGGTGAAATCGGCCGCAGTGGGTAGACAGAGTTTACAGTAACCTTTATAATGCAGAGCAACAGGGAAGAATTCACATCGTAGGTTTTACATTGTATTCAGTTTTATGTAAGACTCGGGAAAGCGAATGATTGTTGTTTTGATGGTACTGGCTCTCATGGTAATTAGCACTGTTCTTGTCGTTGCAGCGGGAATGTTGTCGTCTCGCTTGAGCAGACAAGAAGGTCGCGTTGAATCATTTGTAGAGATTCAACCTGCGGATGATCCATTGATGCAGCCGCGCTCTATTGATTGAGCCACTGGGAAAACAGTAGGATCGACCGCGGTTACACGGGTCTCTTAATATGATAGTTTCAGCCGCCACACGGCCGTGTGGCGGCTGTTGTTTATCCGTATCAGTCTATGCTACTCAAGCGCAAAGCCGATTTTGACCGTTACCTGCCACTGCGGCTTCAACTCCTTGTCAATTCCACCCCGAATCTCCTGTACTTCAAACCAGCTCAAGTGGCGAACGGTCTCCGAGGCCTTGGCAATAGCGTTGTTAATGGCATCTTCAATACTTGTACTCGACGTACCCGTTATGTCGATTTTCTTGTAGACGGTATCATTCATCGGTCTCTCCTTTATAAGAGTGTCTGTCTTTACAACAAGCAAATAAACCAGTCAGTTGACGATAGGCAATGGTAAGACGCCCACAGCGAATGAGCAAATAGCGGCGCCCGTCTCTCCTGAGGGCGAATTAGGCCGATATAAGTCAATCGGCCCGCCTATTGCCCCCTGACTGTGCATTGATTAGGATCACGCTATGTTACTAAGACGAACCATTCGCGGCGTTCTTCTGTTCCTGATTGTTCTGGCAGCGATTCTATTGCTGGCTCCGGAATGGTCCGCCTCGGCCAGTGAGGAGAGCCGCTTGCAAAGTATTGTCGGCCTGCTTGAGTATGACTTCCTCGTCTGGGAATCAGATGCTTTCTTCGGCAAGGGCCAAACGGCGCTGAGCCGTGGGCCGCAGTTTCTGGATGAGGCGTCCAGAAAGCAGGTCGTAATGGACTATCTAGCGTTGGTCAGCCGTGCTCAGGGAGTTGAGGCAGAACTCAACCGTTTCTACAGCGATCCGGAAATTCCTGATCCAGCATCGCAAACGCAAGATCTACAACGCGAACTTCAGGAAATCAGGGGTGAGATAGAAGAGCAGCAGCTGCTAGCGGAAGGCATTGTCCAGGAACAAGTAGCCACGATTCTGGCTGAGCAAGACTTGGAGCTGTTCGGGCAGGCGTGGCCGCCTGTACTGATGCATGTGACGCAGGTCCCTTCTCTGCTGGTCGTATCACCCCGCGATCGGATTGAAAAGATTCACCAGGTAGCTTTAGAACATGGCCTTTCTACACCGACAAAAGAACTGCTAGAAAGCGGAGTCGCTGATAGGCTCGATCAATCTGGGCTTGTTGTTCCCCTCGGTGGGATAGGCACCTTTCCAGCGATGATTGTGGAGACTAGCAGCATCAATCGGCTCGCCGAGGTAGTAGCACATGAATGGACGCATCATTGGCTTACGCTCAAGCCTCTGGGCGCGGGCTATGCGCTCGATCCTGATGTCCGCATCATCAACGAAACCGTCGCTTCTTTGGTTGATCAAGAATTGGGGCAATTGGTCGTTGAGCGCTACTACCCAGAGCTGCTGCCGCCGCCGCCCGTGGAAGAAACAAGTTCACAGCAAGCGCCTGATCCGGCGGCATTCGATTTTCAATTCGAGCTCGCCGATACGCGCGTAAACGTTGAAGAGCTGCTCGCCGACGGCCGTATTGAAGAAGCAGAGGCCTATATGGAAGATAGAAGACTTGTCTTCAGGGAAAATGGGTACGACATCCGCAAGTTGAACCAGGCATTTTTCGCTTTCTACGGAGCCTATGCGGCCGAACCGGGAGGGGCTCAGGGTGAGAATCCTATTGGTCCTATGCTGCGCGAGATTCAGGCGCAAACGCCGTCCGTCAAAGCGTTCCTGGAAACTGTAGCCCCAATCACGAGCCTTAAGGAGTTGTTCGACGTTCACGAGCGTGTGACCGCTCGCGGTTCAGAGGGCTAATCCAAAAGACCCCATCTTGCAGAGGCTGCAAGATGGGCTGAGGCAAACTAACTGGCAGATGCGGAATCCCTTGCTCACTCTTGCTGGCTGAGCCAGCGCTCAAGCTGAATGCCTGCCGCGGCGCCCTGTCCCACCGATGTTGCAACTTGCCGGAAGACAGGATCTTGAATTTCACCGGCGGCGAACACACCAGGGACATTGGTACGCATCAGTTCATCCGTGATAACGTAGCCATGCTCATCCATGGCCACCTGTCCAATCAAGAATTTGCTGTTCGGATAGTGGCCGATGAATATGAAGACACCATCGGTTGCGATCTCTTCTTTTTCACCCGTCTTGCGATTCGTTACCTTGATGCCGGTGACTGTCCCATTCCCCTCAATCTCATCAATGACTGTATCCCAAACAAAAGACATCTTTTCATTTTCAAAAGCGCGACGCTGCAGTGTAGGGCCAGCACGAAGCTCGTCCCGGCGGTGAACAACTTCAACTTTGTCGGCAAAACGGGTGAGAAAAATCCCTTCTTCCATGGCGCTGTCACCGCCGCCGACGACGACAACATCTTTGCCGCGAAAGAAGAATCCATCACAGGTGCCGCAGTAGCTTACCCCGCGTCCGATGAATTCTTCTTCACCGGGCACATTCAGGTGGCGCGGTGAAGCGCCCGCGCAAATAATGACGGCATCCGCGAGGTACTCCTCGCCATAACTCTTCACCATAAATGGCGGCCCCGCGCTGAAGTCCACTTCCACGACCTCATCGTAAACGAGGCGCGCGCCAAAGTGCTCTGCCTGGGTCTGCATCACCTGCACGAGATCTGGCCCTGTCGGCGGATTTTCCACAGAAAAAAAGCCTGGATAATTTTCGATTTCACTGGTTATGGCTATCTGGCCGCCGATCAGAGTACCGGCAATGACCAATGGATCTAACTGGGCGCGCGCGGTATAGAGGGCCGCCGACAAACCGGCGGGCCCTGAACCAATGATAACGACTCGTTCTTTTTGCATCTTACTTATCCTCAGTACTAAACAACGGGCAGCATGCTTGCCGTAGATATCTCCAACTCTTTCGACGCGTGGAAAGACTCAATTCTTACTGGCAGATGGTGCTATTTTACCCGCGGCTCATTCATTGATTCTATCTTGACGGATAATGTCTAACAACCGGCCAATCAGCTCTTGTGATGGAATGGGACGACGGCCGTTTTTTGAACTCAAACAGGTGGCCAGGGGTAGTGACGTCCAGGACCCGGAACGGGGAATTTGCGCTCGCGCAGGAGGCGGTCGACCCGGCTTTGCAGTGCTTCTATTTCCTTCTCGTTTAGCAAATAGGCAAGCTCCGCCAGCAAGCTGCCACCAGGATCTTGAAGCGCCAGCTGAAGCGCTTCTAAATCAGCGAGGAAAGAAGCAGGGATCTGATCACCCGCAAACTCCCAGATGACTGTGCGCAATTTGTATGCCTCATGGAAGCAAATGCCATGATCAATGCCCCAGAGATGAGTCTCTTCGATTATGGGATCTTCAATGTCTTCATCAAGTTTTTCAATCAGAACATGGCCCCCTTTGCGGTCGGCATTATTGATGATCGCATCAAATAAGGTCATTTTCTGCAAGGGGCGGCGAAAGAGAGGGTCTCCTTCAAATGAAAAATAGTGCTGATCAGGATCGTGGGCGACAAAGAACTGAACCGAGCCCAGCCCGTGCTGGCCATCACGCAGTACTGTGGGCGGGACCAAATCCCAGCCCAGTGCCTCACTAACCGTAAAGGCTGCCTGTTCGCGCAAGCTCAGCGTACCCTGTGGAAAATCCCACAAGGGTCTTTCCCCACGGCGTGGCTTATAAACGGCAGGCAGCTCAACTTCTTCCGCGCAAAGGGTGACCAGGAAAGCATAGTTTGAACTCCAGGGCAGAACGCCTTCGATCTCCATTACCCCCGTCTGCAGAACGCGCAGGGCAAGCGCCTTGTCGCCGGCATTCATGGGCATTCGCTCAGTGCCGATGCCCGTTGCGATTCGGGCAGAAATGCCCGTCGGGATCGATCGGCCGGCCGCAATTGCCGCATATCGGCCGTCCCGAAGCAACGATCTCTCGCGCACGCACAACGAGCGCTTCCATCTGGCCACGCGAAGCCCAATAGCTCACCACGTTGGGCTCTTCATCCTCATCAACCAGCTCATAGGCCACGAGGACAACCTGGTTTGCCGCTTCGTTAAAGCCCATTCCCATATTGCCAACGCGAAACAGTTCCTCCACAGGTTCGCGCAGACGCATATCTTGGAGAATCGATTCATCCCCATCCCTTGTTTCCGCCGGATGCTTCTCCTCAAGTTCTTCCAAGAAGGTCTCTAGACTACTGGCTAGCATCGACGCCTGCTGTTTTTCGATCACGAGGGAAACGATCTGGGAACCCCGTCCGCCCTGCAAGTAAAATGTACGTTGACCAGGCGGGCCAATCGTACCAATGGTCAAATATGAGACTGGATTGAGTTCTATTTGATGAGCCATGCTTACTTTTCTTTTTCCGACTTCTTCTGTTCACGCTTGCTGATGATCGGCTGCATAGGCCCGTCATCATTCACTCGCAGCACTCTTACAAATCCGTGTTCCGACAATTGTAGTACACTGACTGAAGCCGGTGAAACAGCGATTCGCTGAAACAGATCAATATGAACGCCAAGATAGTGTGCCAGAACCAATTTTAATAGATCGGCATGAGAGACGACAACCACACACTCTGGTGGGTGACGCTGGCTGAGATTCTCCAATGCTTGAACAGCGCGGTATTGAACTTCACGCAGCGCCTCGCCGCCGGGGAAACGCATCCTGCTCGGAAAAAACTGGACGATCTGCCAGCTGGGCTTCTTAGCCAACTTGGCTATCTTCTTGCCTTCCCAGGCGCCGTAATGCACTTCACCAAAGGCATCATCTAGAAGAATGGGCAGCCGGAAATGGGGAGCTATGTATTCGGCCGTTTCGACGCAGCGCGTGACCGGGCTGCTGTAAACAGCCGTAATTGGCTGCGGAGCCAGGCGGCTCCCCGCTTCCTGGGCCTGTCTGCGGCCGTTGTCATTCAAGTGAACACCGGGAAGCCACCCAGCCAGGCGGTGTTTCTTAACCCAGTCATTCTCTCCATGACGGACCAAAAAGAATGTCGTCATGGGTCAATGATAGCACAATTGAATAGGCTTAGGAACGAGTCCTATCGATATCTATGAATCCGCCCCGTTCTGAGGGGTACCGTCCGCTTCAGGCTCATCAATTGGCGCCGGTTCGCTGCCCGGCAGAGCTTCAACTTCTGGAACTTGTTCCGAATCCGGTCCAGGATCGGGAGCAAAAGATTGCGGTTCGATAATAGGATTAAAGATGAGCGAATTACAAGCGCGATTATCAGCCAGAAGAGCTTCCTCCCAAGCATCAACGGTCAAATCAGGGGCGTACTGCGCGAGACCGAAATAGGAGGCCATCACGTGGCAGGCGACCGGCGCCGCCCACGCTGATCCTTCACCTCCGTTGAAAACGAAAACGGAGACAACGATTTCGGGATCATCGTACGGCGCATAGCCGACGTACCAGGCATGAGTCGGTTGAACCGCGGTCTTTTCAAAGCGGCACCAGCCACGCTCAATCGCGATATTGTCACAATACTCGGACGTTCCCGTCTTGCCCGCCGTGGAGATGCCAAATTTGTCCAACCAGTCGACCCAGGTGGCCCCCGTGTAGAAGCGCTCTTCGTCGATGTATTGATTCACCAGCTGCATACCCTCAGCGACGACTTGCAGATACCGGTTATCGACCTCCGCCGCATCAATTACCTGCGGCTGAAAAACATACTGACCATTCTCATTGAATTCAACATTCAACGCCGCGTCCTCCAACGGTTCGCCATCAGCGTCTGTAATAACTACTTCTCCGTCCGCTCCCGGCCGAGCCCGAGCAATGACCTGGCTGTCATCATCAACGAAAACCACATTGCCGTCCTCATCGGTCATGTGGTGAATCAAGGCCGGGCGATATAGGAATCCACCATTGGCCACAACAGCGGCCATTTGGGCGACTTGCAGCGGCGTCGCCGTTAGAAATCCTTGGCCGATCCCCAGGTTATAGTCGTCTCCGGTTGACCAGGGCTCGCCCTGCGTGCGCCGCTTCCAGGCCCTCGTGGGCACGTTTCCTTCAGCTTCCAGTGGCAGCTCAATACCCTGAACACGGCCGAAACCAAATTGGTTTGCGTATTGGCTAATGCGGTCTACGCCGAGCCCCTCGACGAACTCCCCGTCTTGATCGTAACCACCGCTGATCTTGTAGAAGTAGATATCGCAAGAATTCGATAGCCCTTGACGCATATCCATCAACCCGTGTCCATCCCGCTTCCAGCAAACAAATGTCTGCGCGCGGCCAGGATCGTTGGGGGCAAAACGGTTCGGGATCTCAATTTGTCCTGGCGCTGTAAGCAGTCGTTCAGGAGAAATAATCCCCTCCTGTAAGGCGCCCGATGCCGGCACCAGTTTAAATGTCGACCCGGGCGGATAAGTGCCGCTGATAGCATGATTTACCAACGGCGTATAGTCGTTACGAGCCAGGCCGAGGTAATAATCAACTGGGACCTCCGACTGGAAACGATTATTGTCATAGGTGGGAAAATTGACCATTGCCAGAACTTCGCCAGTCTTGGGCTTGAGGACAACAACGGCGGCCTGTTCAATCTCCGGAAGCGTTTTCTCGCCGGTAATCTCATCCGTTCGCGGGGTGTTGCGATTCGCTTCCATGAACTCTTCCATAATGCGCACGGCGGTCTGCTGCAGATCGATATCCAGGGTGGTATGCAGGTTTAGCCCAGCAGTCGGGTCTTTCGAAGTCCCGACCTGTCGGACTTCCCGGCCTGTCCAATCTTGCTCAATTGTCCGTTCTCCTTTGGTTCCGGAGAGCTCCAATTCCATAGAAGATTCTAGTCCTGACCAACCCACACGATCATCGCGTTCGTAGCCCAGCACGTCGATCCAATTCTCATTGGGAATGGGGCCCATAAAACCGACCAAGTGAGAAGTCAGTTCCCCGGAAGGGTAGTAGCGCAGCGGACGGGGAAGCACGCGAACGCCGGGAAGAAAAATGCTTTCTTGCTCAATGGTATATGCCTGGCTGATAGGCAGTCCGGTTGTAATAACAGCCGGCACATACTGAGCGAAACTTCTCTCCTGCACAATCTTGCTTATGCTGTCGGGAAGTTTCGGCACAACGCCGGCTTGATCGAGCGTTTCCTCAACGGGTGCACCATAGATCTGAGACAGACGGGAGTACGTGCTGACCAGTTCAGGATTGGCTGACTCCACCAGCAGCTGCTGCTGCACCGTATTCGTGACCGGCACGCCGGTCAGCAAAGAGAGCCGTTCAAACACCGCCTGCCGCCCCGCTTCCGTATCCGGCAAGAAAGCAGGGGTAATCGTTACATCAAAACTTGGTTGGTTGACAGCAAGGGGTTCCCCATTGCGATCAAAGATAACACCGCGAGGCGCGTCCGTTTGCAGCACAGCAAACCGATTCTCCGTTGCCAATGATTCCAGCTCAGGTCCCCGTGTCTGCTGAATCCACCATACACGGTAGATTAGAAGAAACAGGATCATGAGGAAAAGAACTCGAAGAAATATGATGCGGCCGCGAAGCCCGACATCCTCATCCTCTTTGAGTTCAAGGTCTTCAATTCTTTCCCAACCAATTCGAGACATACTATTCCAGGACAGCCTTGGCCAACTAGATTTGCACAGGTCGCGGTCGCAAAGATCGCTGAATCAGATTGAGGAGCCAGTAAATCGGCAGAATCAATACTGCCTGCAAAACAACAATCTGCACTAGGGACGCCAGAGACAAACCAAATGCTAGTCCGAACAAACGCAGATATAGAGCGTAAAGAATTTGCTGCACCACCGTTGCCATGATCGCGGCCAACAATGGGATGGCGACGCGATTTGCAGGAAGCATGCCGCTGACAAGACTAACGGCGAGTATCGCCATCATGTAAGTTAAAGACAGCCCACCGACGGGTGCAATAGTAAATATATCCATAAACAGGCCGGCAATGAAACCCCAAACGAGACCTTCTTCTACACTACTAAGCAAGCTCCAGGCGAGGGCGAAGAGAAATGGCAGCGAAGGATCGGCCTCAAAAAAGCCCAGTCGAGGCAGAACCACCACCTGTACAATGGTCAAGACCGCCATCAGGGGCACGGCCGTCAGCACAGTCGAAAACATTACGGCTCCGTTTCTGAAAAGACGGACGTATCTATCGGTTCAAAATCAGTAATGACAAAGATCAATTCCAGCGCATCGAAATCTGCGGCCGGTTGGACTATCGCTCGCTGGAAAAGTTCCGCCTCACGACGATCCACTTCAATAACCCGGCCAATGACTAGGTCCTGGGGAAAGCGCCCTCCCAAGCCGGAAGTTAACACAACTTCTCCTACCTCAATTTGATGCTTGAGGTCAATCCAATCGATGGCCAGAACGCCACCAAGGCCGCCTCCGCGCAATATACCTGTTGCTCGCGATGTTCCCAGACGTGCCGGAATGGCGCTCGAACTGTCGGTGATTAAGACAACCTGTGATGAATTCGGCGTCGTCCGGTATATCTGGCCCACGAGCCCGCGTGCACTTTCCACAGGCATGCCAACACGAATGCCATCCTCAGAACCCTTGTCGATCACAATACTGCGCACCGCTGGATTTGGATCTTGCCCAATCACAGAGGCTGTCAACCTCTGATAGTCCGGAGCCTGTCGAGCACGATTAAACAGATCCACCAGCAGCTGGTACTCTCCTTGAATCTCTCGCAGTTCCTCGTTTTCTCTTTCTAGCACATCAATTTGGGCTGCCAGCTGGGCAATTTCAGCACGCGCAGACTGCAGGTCTCGTGGGCCTTCCATGGCATCGGCGACCACATCAGCCCGCTGCGCAGTCCAGCCCATGGCTATGGACATCGGATTGCGTATGAAAGCAAATGCTGCATCGAGGTTGCCGGTCTGATCGAGAACCGTCAACGAGATGGCCAGCAGCGCCAATACGGCTATTGTGATCCATCTGATTCTCTTTTGAGCCTCATCGAGGTTCATAATATATGAGGAATCCGCAAGGGCGCAAAGAAACTTCAGCTGCCTACGCTACGCGCTGATTCTGAAGCCGGATCTCTAGTGATGGGTGCTTCCTCTGTGAAGACCAACCAGAACACGCTCATAGTTGTCCAGATCCTCAAGCACACGTTCTGCACCACGCGCGACACAGGTCATAGAATCTTCCGCCACCCAGACGCGCATCTTGATCACGTCCTCCAGCCTATCGGCAAGACCCTGTATTTGCGCGCCTCCACCTGCCAGACACACGCCGGCTTCCATTAAATCCGCCACCAGTTCGGGAGGCGTATCATCAAGGGCATCACGCACCGTATCGACAATCACATTGACTGAAGGAGACATCGCTTCTCGTAGTTCGATACTGCTGATTTCAACAGTTTGCGGAAGTCCGTTTATTAGATTCCGGCCGCGAAGCGTCATCGTCTTCTCTTCAGGAAGCGGAAAGGCGGACCCGATACCTATCTTTGCTCTTTCAGCCATGCGCTCACCAATCAGCAAGTTGTACTTGTTTCGCGCATAGGCCACAATGTCTTCATCCATTTCATCACCAGCCACGCGAATGGAACGGCTGACCACAATACCGCCCATGGCAAATACAGCGACTTCGGTGGTGCCGCCGCCGATGTCGACAATCATGCTTCCCCGTGATTCAATGATCGGCAGCCCTGCACCGATGGCCGCGGCCATTGGCTCTTCAATGAGGAAGGCTTCCCGTGCGCCGGCAGACATCGTGGCATCATAGACGGCTCGCTTTTCTACTTCCGTCACACCGCTGGGCACACCAACAACGACGCGCGGGCGCGGAAATGGTACCAACATCTGCTCATGTGACTTGTCAATGAAGTACTTGAGCATCGCTTCCGTGATCTCAAATTCGGAGATAACGCCATCGCGCAGCGGGCGGATGGCTACAATATCGCTCGGCGTACGGCCGACCATTTCACGCGCTTCTGATCCAATCGCCAGCGGCTTGCGTGTTCGCTTATTGATCGCCACCCACGATGGCTCGTTGATTACAATACCTTTGTCACGGATCGCGACCAGGGTATTTGCTGTTCCTAAGTCAATTCCGATATCTAAAGAGAATAAGCCTAACAGCCAATCCAGTGGTCTAAACAACGCCTTCCCTCTTTCCTTTCATGCAGCCAAACTGGCAGGAAAACTGTGTTTGCCTACGCGTAAAGGCAACCCGCCAAATCACGGAATTATACACTAGATAGGCTCAGACAGTCACTCCGGGTCTTTTTTGCTCATTATGAATGCGTCTCGAGCAGTACAGAAAGCCCTTTCTTTAGAAACAGCTAAACAGCAGTGCCCTTCTCTTCACCTGCGATCGTAAGATACCTTTGGGTCGTGCGTAGGAACAAGCTAGGATTCAATGACTTCTCTACTCCGCTAGGATAATTCATGTTTGCTGCTCGCAGCATATTATCATTTGAACAGGACTGATTATGGCCAACCAGGCACTCTTTGAAGGACTTGTCTATGACGAATTCGACCAACCCGTCAAGACGAAGCGCATTGGTGATGAGAGCTTTTACGTTGTGGATGATGAGGGATTCATGCGCCATATTGGGGCTGAAGATGTCGATCGTCAAGTGTTAGCTTTCTTCCTTCAACAGCTTGAGGACAACAAAGACATGGCAATCGAACAGGCGCTTTCGATGATGGGCAAGGATGATCTGCTGACAAAAGCCGCCCTAGATGCCCAACTGCGCAACATTGACATGGATCAAATAATTGCCAGCGGCATTCCCCTGCAGGCGAGAGAAATGTTGGGCATGATGGGATTTCATGTGGTTATCAACGTCCACGGTGAGATAGTGAAGATCAACCAGCCATCCGCGCCGGAGATCGACGAATAGACCGCTGTTGACAGCTTCCCTTGTACTGCGTAGACGGCCACTCACGGCCCCCAGCCGGCTAGTACGCACCACGCCCAAATAGGCCATAGGGAATGGTTTGCAGAAGAATGCGCAAGTCCAAAGCGAGCGACCAATTCTCGATATAGTAGATATCCAGCAGACAGAGTTCGTCAAACGTCAGGTCTGATCGGCCGCTTACCTGCCAGAGCCCCGTAATACCACCAATAACAGACAGCCGCTGCCGCTGCCAAGGTTTATACGCTTCTACCTCCTCCGGGAGCGGGGGGCGTGGACCAACGAGGCTCATTTGACCTAAAATGACGTTGTATAGCTGTGGAAGTTCATCAAAACTCGTTCTTCGCAACCAACGCCCAACCTTAGTAAGGCGCGGATCATCCTTGATCTTGAAGATTGGCCCGTCAGCTTCATTCCGATCCACGAGGGCCTTCTTCTGTGCTTCGGCATCCAGCACCATGGAGCGAAACTTGTACATCCTAAAAGGCACGCCATCCTGACCGATACGGATGCCGCTGTAGACAACGGGCCCTTCAGAATCCAGCTTGATCGCCAAAGCGATCGCGCCGGAGGCGATCAATGTAGGAATAGCCAGTAAGATTGCGATAGAAAGATCCATTGCCCGCTTCGCAATCCTTCCGAGCGGGCTAAGATGAACTTCTCGTACACCGAGCATTGGGATACCGCTCATATTGATGAACTCAACCCGGTTCAGGCTCATTTGTAGAAGATCGGGAACGACTTGCGTGCGCACACCGTGAGATGCGGCGATTCGCAGAACCGCCAGGCTCTGCCGGTGCATTTCCCCAGGAAGGGCCACAAAGATTGTGTGCAAGGTCGGGTTCTTTTCCAAGACGGCCGCTAGGTCGCGGTAACTACCAAGATGAGGGGCCAGCCCAGAGCCAAGGTCGTTTTCTCCCGTCCCATCATCCAGATACCCCTTTATGCGATAGCCGAGTTCAGGGCGGGCCATCAAGGTGCGCAGGACGCCACGGCCGACTTCCCCGGATCCAATCACTACCACGTCATCTACCAGATAGCCGCGCTGGTAAAGCATACTCAACAACCAGTGTCGAATCAATCTGGCAATACCAAGTAGGAGAACGATGAAGAACATGGCCCAAACGAGCATCAAGCGCGAAAAAGGCACGGGCTGAAAGAAGAAAGAGATGGCCATCATGATGGCAATACCAGATGCCGTCGCCGAGAGAATCCGTGACATCTCATCGATCCAGGTCTCGCCTCTCCTCCGGCGCCACACCTTGTGTTGGCGAAATGTCAGGATGAGCAACCCTGTCAGCAGCACCTGCTGGCCAAGATAACCATTGTAGGGCTCTTGATAGACGACAGGACGCAGCCACTGCCATTGGTAGCGCGCCAAGTAACCCAACACGAATGCCAAGTTTATCAGCAGTAAGTCGGAGATGATTGTGATGTAGCGAACTCGTTCGTGTTTCATCGATCCAGCAGCACTCTGGAATAAACCCGTGAAGTTTCAATTCCGGCCCGTTCCCAGGAGAAACTGCGAGCCTGAGCCAGTCCCAATTGGCGCAGCTGCGCAGCCAAACCGGAATTGTCAAGAATAGTGTGCAGTTGTTCTGTTAGCGATTCGGCGTCTTGGGGATCGAAATAGTAGGCAGCCTCCCCACCCGCCTCCGGTATTGAGGACGAACACGAAGCGACTACCGGAGTCCCACAGGCCATCGCTTCCAATACCGGCATCCCGAATCCTTCATAGAGCGAGGGAAACACCAGCACCTTGGCCGCATTATACCAATAGGGAAGTGCTTCATCGGCGACATACCCCAGAACATGGACACGATCTTCAAGGCGGAGCACCTTTATCTGCTCAAAGATTTCATCATACAGCCAACCTTTTGCGCCCGCAAGCACAAGGTGTACGTCATCTCTTCTGAGCATGGAAAACGCTTTCAACAGAGTGGGGATGTTCTTGCGTGGCTGCAGCGTTCCAACATGCAGGATCACGTTTTCAGGTAGGCTGCGCTCAGTTCGGAAGCGCGCTATTTCATCGTCCGGAAGCGGCCGAAACTGTCTATCAACGCCAGGGAGGACAACATCGATCTTCTCTGAAGACACACCGAAAAAGTGCTGCAAATCCTGGCGACCCGACTCAGAAATAGTTATGATTCGATGCGCTTTCCTAATCGATTGTGCTGTCTGATTCCGCAGATAGATACGCTGCAATCGCGGAAATTTTTCCGGGAAATGGAGGAAGCTTAAATCATAGACCGTCACAATGGAAGGAATGGAGCCCAGGAGAGGCGTGGCAAACGCCATCCCATGCAGCAAATCAAATCTTTCCCTAGCCGCCAGGAGGGGCCATGCGCTCTGTTCCCATAAGATGCGGGCTGTGCGCCGCTCTGTCGGCCACCTGCTCGTTACAACGCGAATTCTCTTGCTCGGCGCCACTGCATTCTCATCCCGCGTATATATCGTATACCTCATCTTCGTCTGGCTCGTCGGGAGATGGCGAAGAATCTGTGTCATATATTGATGAATGCCGGCGCGCCGATACCCAGTTTCGGACGACAATAGATGTGCGTTGATGGCGATTGATGCGTGGGCGCCTTGGTCCTGTTTGCGACTCTGGGTATGCATAACTGGAAATTATAACCCACCCACCCTCTTCTTGAGCAACGATCGGCCAACCATCTGCCAACCATTCAGAGTAAACTTAGCAGTTCCCCCATTCCCTGCATCAATTGGCACAGACTTATGGAGCAATGATACATTATGTTGACTAAAGGGGGTGCAGATACTAAAATAGCCGTAAAGTCAAATGATTGTAACCACGAGGAGGCATCGTGATGCAAAAAAGAATCCGTGCTGGATGGATCCTACTTCTGCTGTTGATGATTTCGTTGGCACTGTCTGCCTGTGTCCGTCCGTATCCTGGTAGCGAGGCATCCGCCGCCCCACCGGTGGTCAATCCAATAGCCACTCAGCCTGTTGTAATTCCTGAGATTCCGATTGCAACGGTGGACCCGGGAACAGAAGGTCCCGATACGGAGCCGGCAGAGCCGGTAGAAATCCAAGAGCCGACGCCGGTTGTGATTGAACCTGCCCCCGAGCAAGCGTCTGAAACGACGCACACGATTTTAGCCGGAGACACGCTGTTCAAGATCGCGCTTGAGTATGACGTGACGGTTGACGAGATCGCGGCGGCAAATGCACTCGAAGATGTTAACAGTCTCGAAGTAGGCCAGATCCTGATTATTCCCTTGCCCGGGTCCACAGTAACTATCAATGGGGAAACGGCCGAGTCAGAACCAACTGAGCAAGTCGAGACCGAGTCGGAAACAGCGCCAGAAGCGGAGCCGACAAGACCGGCGACCGCGGTGGGAGGCGTTCATATTGTCCAACCTGGCGACAACTTGTTCCGCATCGGGCTTCAGTACGGCTGCAGCGTTGAGCAGCTGGCGCAGCACAATGGGATTACAACACCAAACAGAATTTCGGTAGGAATGGAGATTCAGATACCGGAATGCAACTAGGCAACTGAATTGCGAAAAAGTGATATATTTAGGACCTTGCCTATTCGGTTGCGAACAGGCAAGGTCTTTTTTGATTCTACGCCACAAGACTGTTGATTTAGGGAACTATGGATAGCAAGCAGATTGAAATAGCCTGGCAGGGGGACTCTTGGAGTCTCCATGTAGCGAGACAGGTGCTTGCTGACGGATCAACTGCTGAAACAGCTTATATTGATCACCCTGGGGCGGTTGTCCTGGTCCCATATCGAGAATCCGCAGGCGTGTCTGAGCTCTTGATCTTGCGCCAATATCGGCTCGCTTTGCGGGAAACGATACTGGAATTACCGGCCGGCACACGTGGCCGGGATGAGGGGTGGCTGGAATGTGCCCAACGCGAACTGCGCGAAGAAACTGGTTACCGCGCCGGGCGACTAATAGACCTGGGAAAATCCTGGCCCGCACCAGGGGTCTCCAATGAAGTGTTGGGTATTTATCTGGCAATGGACCTGCGCCCTGATCCACTTCCAAAAGACAGGGATGAACAAATCGAGGTCGTTTGCCTGCCCTTTGTTGATTTGTTTGCCATGGCCGCAAATGGGCAGCTGCAGGATGCGAAGAGCGTGGTCGGAATCCTACGAACCGCCCATTACCTTGGAAAGCCGCCCGTTGACTCGGGAAAAATCGGAGATAGCGATATAGAATAGGTCAATCATAGGGATTATCGTGGAGGCAGAAATGATCGATTTCACAGACAGAGTTATTGCAATTACGGGAGCTGCCGGCAACCTGGGCCGAGCAACGGCCATGGCATTCCATGAAGCAGGCGCCCGATTGGCGGTAATCGACCGCAAGCATGATGATCTGCGCCGCGTATTCGGCGAGACGGTACCCGAAGGTGAGACCTGTTTCTATGTCTCGGGCGACCTGACAGATGCCCAATCAGTTTCGGAAATGATCGCCGCGATCTGGCAGTACTTCGGCCGTCTTGACGTCTTGGTCAATATCGCTGGTGGGTTCACGATGGGACCCCCTGTTCATGAGACGCCGGTGGATTCTTGGGACTTCATGATTAATCTCAATGCCCGAACCGTGTTCCTCATGAGCCGCGCGGTCATCCCTCATTTCATCGATCAGAAATATGGCAAAATCGTCAACATTGGCGCCCGTGCCGCCTTGAGCGGAAAACCATACATGGCACCGTATGTTGTCTCCAAGAGTGCCGTCATCCGTCTCACGGAAAGTATCGCCGCCGAATTGAGAGATGTTGAAGGAATCAATGTCAACTGCGTCCTTCCCGGCACCATAGACACGATCCGCAACCGTGAAGACATGCCCGATGCTGATTTTAGCAAGTGGGTCACACCGCGGGCTCTTGCAGATGTGATCACTTTCCTGGCTTCCGATGATGCGCGGGCGATAAATGGGGCGTCAATACCCGTTTACGGGCGCAGCTGAATGTAAGTAGGCTTAACGCCTATAGAGCGGCTGAGGGCAAACCTTAATTCAATATTGAATTCAGTACGCGTCCTGTGATCGATTTTGTAAGATAGACTCAGCTCTGTTCATTAGATGTGAACACCAAGGGACGGGAGTGATAGAAGGAGACAAAATGAAACTAGAGATTGGCGATCTTGCTCCGGAGTTTGAGCTTTATTCTGACAGTGGTCAAACTGTTAAACTATCTGACCTGCGTGGCCAGCGCGTGCTGCTCTTTTTCTACCCAAAAGCGGATACGCCTGGCTGTACGATACAGGCATGCGGATTTCGCGACAATTACGACACCATAAGTGAGTCGCGGGTAACGGTGTTTGGTATCAGCCCAGATTCCGTTGAAGATCTCGAACGTTGGCGTGCGCGAGAAGGATTTCAGTATAACCTGCTAGCAGATCCGGACCACGCGGCGGCGGAGCTATATGGTGCTTGGGGCGAAAAGAAAATGTACGGGAAATCTTATGACGGGATCATCCGCAGCCACTTTGTTGTCGGCGCAGACGGCCGTTTAGAGGACGTGCAGTACAAGGTTAGCCCACAAAAAAGCATTGAGGAAGCGCTGCGACAAATCACTTCGCCGGAATCCGCCTAGGCCCAGCTTTTGGGTGAGGGTGGCCGCACGCACCCGCTAATAGAATAGCGAAAGCAGCTCCGCCTCTGTGAGCCCGGTTGACGCCAGATCGACAGCGCAGGTACCTAACGCGCGGCCGAGGTCAGCGGGATCATAGCGCACGCCGGCCAGGCAGGCAGCTACCTCGGCAAGAATGGGTTCCAACTGCGGGCTGCTCTCTATGATGCGCGTGTTCTGCAGAAGACCATTTTCGACCAGGATTTCAAGGGTGACGGCGCCCTTACTGCTGTGCTTACGGCGTAGGGAGGTGAACCGGGGTGAGCGGCCGATATTCCAACGCCAACTCTGGTATCGTTGCTGAGAAATTTCGCGAACAGTTTGCCAATCCTTCTCCGCCAATTGAAGCAAAGCGGCGCCGCTCTCCAGTTCCATGAATGCTTCCCTGACCCTCAGCTTAACCTCATGCGGATGCACTTGATGACCAAGCAGATCGGCAAGGTTGACCACGCTGCTGCGCACCGATTTCACGGCGCGTGATTCAATCTCCCGGTGCTGCGGCCGAATCACCTGCCGCAGCTGCTCAAGATCACAATCCACGAGCAACGTGCCATGACTCACCAGCTTGCCGGCTGCAGCGTATTGGGCATTTCCGGAGACCTTCCTATCACCCACGAACAGAGAGCTGCGGCTGCGAAGTTCGGCCGTAATGCCCAACCTTTGCAGCGCCATGACCACTGGCCTTGTGAAACGTTCGTAGTTGTTCAGCAATCCTTGATGAGGATGTATCAGGCTGTAATTGAGATTGCCTAGATCGTGATAGACCGTGCCTCCCCCTGAAAGCCGGCGCAGGATTGGTATCCCTTTTTCGCCGGCATAGCTGAAGTCTATCTCCTCAAATACATTCTGATTACGGCCGACAATGACAGAGGGCGCGTTGATATAGATGAAGAGGATGGCCTCGTCCTGAACACAGTGCCGGAACAAGTGCTCTTCAAGGGCTAGGTTCAAACGTGGATCAGTAATATGGGGATAATCAAGATACAGCATGAGGATTTCCTTCAGGCAGGCAAGCATATCACAACCTGATAATTCGCACCCAAGCAACATAAGCGGGCTATACTGCGTAAAGGGTAGCATGGGCTGCATGCCAGCGTTCTTGCGGTGCCGGTAAACGTTAAAGAGAGCTTGCAGGATTCAAGACAATCAAGGCACGCTCGGAGAAAATTGGATGGAAGAAAACGATAGTCTGCAAGAGCTCCGTTCCTATCTGCGGCCACATATCCTTATCTTGGGAACATTTGTCGCTGCCATCTGGAGCCTGGAGGGGCTCGATTGGATCAGCGGGGGCCGGCTCGATCAATTCGGTATCATTCCCAGGCAATTGATAGGTCTGCGTGGTATCGTTGCCGCCCCTCTGCTGCATGGTGATTTCGCGCATGTCGCTGCCAACACCGTGCCATTTATTGTCTTGGGCTGGTTCGTACTCATGCGCGGGACCAGGACATTTGCCACCGTTGTGCTCGCTGTCCTCTTCATTGGCGGATTGGGGACCTGGTTGATTGCCCCGGCCAATTCGATACATATCGGGGCCAGCGGTCTGATATTTGGTTTTTTCGGCTACTTACTGTTTCGTGGCTATTTCGAACGCAGCTGGCAGTCAATCGCCTGGTCAGTTGTCGTTCTCATTCTATATGGGGGTATGCTGCTCAGTCTTCTGCCGACGGCGCCAGCAGTTTCATGGCAAATGCACCTATTTGGTTTCCTCGGCGGGGGGTTCGCGGCCTACATGCTAAGCCGGCCGCAGAAAAGCTTGAATTCCTTCACCTTACCGGAGGATTAGACTTCCATGGCCCGGCTAAACTGGCGCTCACCGATCTTAGCCAAGGCGATGCTCATCAGGTACAGCACTACGAGTGGCGCCATCGTAATCAACATCGTAACCGGATCGATCGATGGAGTAATCATCGCTGCCAATACAGCGATCAAAACAATGGCAATACGCCATTGATCAATGAGCATTCTGGCGGTAACCAACCCCACACGGGCCACAAAATAAATAATGATCGGGATCTGAAAACTCACGCCCAACCAAAAAATCATGCGAATGACAAAGCTAATATATTCTTGGCTGGTCCAGTCGGTACTGAATATCTGCGGCATGAAGTTGGCCAGGAAGAAGATCGCCGCGGGCGCCAGAACAAACCAGGCAAAGGCCATACCCAGAACGAACAGAACCAGAGAACTGGGCACAAAGATATAAACGTATCGTCTTTCATTCGGCTTGAGTCCGGGGGAAATGAAAAACCAAAACTGAACCAGGATGACCGGCATGGCCAGGATCGCGCCAAAAAGCAAAGAGACCTTGAAGTAGGTTTCCAATCCTTCGGTGGGCCGCAGCGTTTGCAGCGTAGCACCCCCTACGGAACCTGTGGCCTGCGTATATGGCACCAGCAAATAGTTGAGTAGGCTCTCGGCAAATACAAAACTAACTATCGTGCCGACAGCGACGGCAGCGGCGACCCAAACCAGTCTCTTGCGGAGCTCGTTCAAATGCTCCAAGAGACTCATGTTGGGGCCATAGTCGTCTACATCCTCACCCTGGCTCATGGTTCCGGGTCATCAGGGATTTCGAGGCGTTTCGGCAACTCCTCTACGGGGGTCATCTCATTGGGCGTCTTGTCATGCGCAGAAGGGGGGTCTTCTGTTTGTACGATGTCGGGGGGGGCAATTGTACGCCGCAGCTCTTCTTGCGTTTGCGCAAGCGCATTCTTACCCTCTTTCACGGCGCCGTCCGTGACTGAAAGCAGTTCCTTCTTCAGGTCCTCAATCTGGCTGCGCAAATCTTGCATATCCTGAATGGCGCCACGAATTTCATTCGTGTCCTGAAGGCCATCCAGTTCAGAGTTCAGCTGCTTGACAAATCCGCGTGAGATAGCTTGCAGCTGTGATGTGGTCTTGCCTAGCCAGCGAGCTATGACACCAATCCGTTCCGGCCCCATTACAATGCCGGCAATGACCAGGATCAGAACCAGTTCAGGGATGCCGATACCGAAGAAACTTTCCATTTACTCTTCTTTGGTATCGCCGCTTTCGTCCGTGGCATCCAGATCTTCCTGCCCCTCACGGACCCCTTCACGAAACGCACTAATGCCCTTGCCGAGCTCACTGCCAACCTTGCTAATACGGCCAACGCCAAATACAAGGAGTACAACTGCCAAGATCAATAAGAGTTCAGGCCAACCGAGTCCACCAATCATTGCATTTTCCCTCACTGCCATGCCCTTGCCGGCGTGGCATCCAAAGAGACACAGCCTACAGCCGCGCCCATCAAAACCGCTCTGTCTAGTTGATCCTGCTCTATAGAGTTCACCAAGATCACTATCTGCAGCTTGAATTATACCCTATGCACCAGATTCTCTGTAAAGAGGCTAACAGTCCCTTACGTTGGCTCTTGAGGACAGACGACCAAGATATCCTCGTAGGCCAATATCCAACTGGCCAGCGAGGTATATCTGTCGCGCACATCGTTGATTTCGCCAATGGAGATACCTTCAACGGAACCGTCAACCGCATACGTGAAAATATGCTGATAAAGCGACAGCTCAGGAATATCCTCGTCGTAATAGCGCAGAAACTGATCATAGTAAGGAGCGCGCTCGCTTTCCAACCAGACACGGCGCCCCTCTTCCAATGCTTCACTTGCGCGTCTCCGATTCCAACCTGCATAATTCTGACCGCGAACGATCGCCTCCTGGCTCCAAAAATCGTAAAGATCTGGGTCGCCAGGTGGCGCGACATCGACGAGTGCTACGTCAAAGTTGCCACTGGTTAACGCGCGGCGAAAATCCTTCCAATCAGAGAACAAGGACATCAAGGGCGCCACGCCCAATTCCTTCCACTGCTCTTCGATTTCTTCAGCCAGTGCGCGATTAGTTGGCGTATTAAAGACGAGGAAGCGAAGAATCAGCGGCTCTTCCTCTTTTTCGCGTATCTCCAGCCCATCAGGCAGCAGCCAGCCGGCCTCATCCAATCCGGTCGTCGCCGAAATCGGCTCGCTGGAAAACAATGTCAAAGTATCCGGGTCGTAGGCCCACGAAGACGGCAGGTAGGGGCCAGTATGTGAGACCCCCTGCCCATTTAGAGTCTCGTCGATGACCTTGTCCCGATCGAGTCCGTAGGCCAAAGATCGGCGAACCGCTCTGTCGCGCACAGCCTGAGCGCCGCTGTCGCCTAAATTGAACAGGAGCGAACTATAACGGGATGCCGGAGAAGAGAATAAACGCGCATCGGCAATCTGTGCGACTTCCGGCAGCATCGCTGGGGACACATCGCTGATGGCTTGTATATGCCCTTGTCGAAATGCGTCGACCAACGCCTCTTCTGTGGGGTAAAAGCGAAAACCTATATCACTTATTCGTGCCGTTTGAGACCAAACCTTTTCAAAAGGAGTTACCCTGATCATGCCCTCAGTCTGCCAATCTTGTCCAGGTTCCATACGAAAGGGCCCAGTGCCTACGGGTGACCTGTTGAAAACGGCGCCTGTCAGTTCCGCGGCCGAAACTCCTGCCAGTAAGTGTTCGGGCAAAATGCCGACCGTTGTCGCGTCCAAGAAACCTGCGTAAGGCTCACGCAGTTCAAACTCAATCTCAGTCGGCGAAATTTGGCGAATAGCGACGGTGCCCCAGAGCCTCTGCCGCGCTGGATCACCCGGAAAATCCTCATCCTGCATGAGACCGTAGGTAAAGGCGACATCCTCGGCATCAAAAGGTTCCCCATCATGCCAGAAGAGATCATCGCGCAAGATGAACTGCACCGATCGGCCGTCCTCGCTAACTGACCAACTTTCGGCAAGGGCAGGCACCAGTATACCCTCTTCATAGCGCGTCAAGCCGTCAAACAGCAGTGCGCTCAACTGGCGATCCACCGGATTCTCATCTGCCAAAAGGGGGCTAATAAACTCAGGAGCTCCCAACACGCCTTCCACGAATGTGCCACCCGATACAGCAAACCGTTCCGAGCAAAGGCGGCTTTCTGTCTGCACGTGATACGACAAGAGGGCCAGCACCAAGGCCAGCCCGATCACAGCGAAAAGTAGCTGCCAACGCATATTTGGTTTCATGGAATCAAAGAGCAGAATTGCGGATAAGGTTTGTGACCAGGATCCCCGTTTATCACCCTAACACGCGGATAATCGGCTCAAGAAGCCGGGCGTTCTAACCCCAGGCAAGAAAGGCCAGCAGCGTATTGACAAAGAAAAGGATGGAGACAACGATGGTCAAGCGGTGCATGGTTGCTTCGACTCCACGACGGGTCCTGAAAGTCCCACTGCTGTCGCCACCGCCGCCGCCAAGAAAACCACCCAAATCAGAGCCTTTCGTTTGCATAAGAACCAAAGCAGTCAGGGCAATCGCCAGAACAATCTCGATAACGCTCAGATAGGGCGCCAAAGGCTGCAAATTCATAAGATATTCCTCGAGTAATTCTTGAATCGAAATGTCCGCCGCAGATCATCATACCGGAAGCGGACCAAATTCAGCATTATAGCATAGCAATAGATACGAATCACGTCGAACGTTCATCTAAGCCATTCTATTTCCACTAATGATAGAAAAAGGCGGCGCCATGAAATGGAACCGCCCTCTCAAAATCTCGAATGCAGGAGGCTGAGCCGTCCAGCCAAGCATCAATGAATTAGAAAGTCTCCTCGACCGCGCCTTCATGTCCCTCTCGCACCTCTTCGAGCGGCAGGCCGGCCTCGCGGCGAATGAGATATTCCAACTCAGCCAACAAATCTGGATTCTCAGCCAGGTAGGTCTTGGCGTTCTCGCGCCCCTGTCCGATCAACGTCTCTCCATACCGGAAATATGCCCCACGTTTGTCCACCAGCCCATACTCTACGGCCAGGTCAATCACGTCACCCGTCAACGAGATCCCTTCGTTGTACATGATGTCAAACTCACATTCTGTAAACGGTGGCGCCACCTTGTTCTTCTTTACTTTCACCCGCGTGCGGTTGCCGATTACGTCGCCGCCCGCCTTCAAGGCCTGGATGCGCCTGATGTCCAAACGCACCGACGCATAGAACTTCAACGCGTTCCCCCCACTCGTCGTCTCCGGATTGCCAAACATCACCCCGATCTTGTGCCGCAATTGGTTCGTGAAGATCATCGATGTGTTCGTCTGTTTGATTACCCCAGACAACTTGCGCAGCGCCTGCGACATCAACCGCGCCTGCAGTCCTACGTGCGCATCTCCCATCTCCCCTTCGATCTCCGCGCGCGGCACCAACGCCGCCACCGAATCTATCACGACCACGTCCATCGTGCCCGAGCGGATCAGTGCTTCGGCGATCTCCAGCGCCTGTTCCCCCGTGTCCGGCTGCGATACGTATAGATTGTCTACATCTACCCCGCAGCGCGCCGCGTACACCGGGTCCAGGGCATGTTCCATGTCGATGAAGGCGCACAGCCCGCCCAGCTCCTGCGCTTCGGCGATGATATGTTGGCACAGCGTCGTCTTGCCTGACGATTCCGGTCCATAGATCTCTATGACCCGGCCCCGCGGCACGCCGCCCACCCCTAAGGCGATATCCAGCGATAAAGACCCCGTCGGGATCGCCTCTATCTGCAAGTGCTGCGCCTCACCAAGACGCATAATCGTCCCTTCGCCATACTTCTTTTCCAACATGTCCAGCGTCTTATCTAGACTCGCCACGCGACTGCTGCCATTGCTGTTCGCCATCTGAGAACTCCTTTGCCAGATCATCTCACAAAGATCTCCCAGCTTGAACCACAGGGGCAGCGTATGCAGCCCGCCAATTTGGAAGAATCAGGCACTGGATCTGGATAATAGTGTGGTTAAGTACAAGAGGAGTTTAGCACATCTGTTCGCCCATGTCAACACCGATTTCATTTTTCGAACACATATTCGATTTATTGCGCGATGATGGCGCCAGTGCTTTTCTATGTGGTATTGCGAGTTCGAATCATGACCATCAATTGGGGAATTTCATCACCGCCTAAGGCAATGCTCAACAGCAAGTAAGTGAGGACCCCACTCAAACCGCCAACGGCAAGGAACAAGAAGGGCTGCGTAACGACGCGCGAGATCAGCAAAATAACAATCGACATGCCGAAAGTCGCCGCCGCCGCCCTGCCCACACTGAGCAGCATCTCTTTGTTCAGGAAACCACCCAGGGCACGATTGTTGAGGAGCATTAGGGCAGTGGCTAGAAACGTGAAGGCCACCGTGCTGGCCAGGGCCAGCGCCGTGATCCCCAGATCATCGATAAACAAGTAAGCAAGAGCGACATTGAGCGTTAGCCATCCAAGATAGGCGACCATCGGTACCCGCGTGTTATGCTGCGCATAGAAAAGGCGGGCGGCGATTTCGACCGTTGCTTCACTGACCACGCGTACACTAAAGATAACCAGGACGCCATAGACGATTTCGGCGGATTCGGCCGTAAATGCACCCCCCTGCAGGAGGAAGTTGATGACTGGCCGGCCCAGCAAGACCAGACCTGCCGCCGCAGGAAAGGTAAGAAACCAGATGATGCGCAGTGCATAGGAGGCGGTGGTGCGCAAGCCCTGGATGTCCCCGGCATTAAACTGTTCAGCCATAGTGGGGAAGACTACCAAGGCGATTGCCGTGCCAAAAAGAGTCTCCGGGAACTGCATCAAGGCATAGGCATAGAAGTAGCCCGAGGTGCTGCCCACGGGCAAAGCGGAAGCAAGGCGAATGACGAACAGATCGGCCAGCTGAATCGTGCCCAGGGTCACTATTCGCGGACCCATCAGATGGATGATCTCTCGCACCCCGGACAGTCCCATATCAAGCCGCGGTCGATAGCGGTAATGGTAGCGCCGTAAGGCCGGTGCCTGGACCGCGATATGCAGCAAGGCGCCAATCACCGTCCCCCAGGCCAGGCCAACGATACCCATTCGCGGCACGAGAAAAACAATCCCCACCATATATCCCAGATCGAGCATGACTGGCGCAAGTGCCGGGAGCGCGAAATGTTGGTGGGCATTGAGAATGCTACTCAGCACGCCGCTTATGCCAAAGAGCGTGGTTTGGATCAGGATGACGCGCATGATGTTTGCCGTCAACAACTGCGTTTCCGGTGGGAAATCTGGCACGAGGACCACACGAACCAACCACGGCGCAAAGATAGCGCCCAGGGCTGATATGACCCCCAGAACGAGGATGACTAGGGTCATAATGGTATTTGCCAGACGCAGGCTCGCTCGTGCGCTCTTATTGGCCAAGTAGTCGGCGTAGACCGGGATAAAGGCGGCAGCCAGGGAGCCACCGGCAACAACTGTAAAAAAAACCTCCGGCAGTTGATTCGCAGCTGCAAAGGCGTCTATCTCTGCCCCAGTACCAAAGGTGGTACTGATCAGGCGCGTTCTGATCAAACCGGTAAGCTTACCGAGGCCAAACAAGAAGATGACTACGAGTGAGGAGCGCAGCAAATGACGTGCACGATTCATGTGCGAACATTGTAACTTGCTCGCGGCAGGCGGCAACAGATTGCGGTAGAATAGCGATCATGCCAACTGAAATCGAAAATGTCGATATGGAACAAGCGCAGGAAAAAACTAAGATAGTGGTCCCTACCCGGCGCCGGCCGTTGTGGCTGCTGCTTTACACGGTAATGTTGATTGTCTGGGCCGCCGGCATGATCTGGGGGGTCCTGTTCACCATTCGCGATATTGCCTTCTCAGGCGAGCGGTATGCCATTGCATTCACGATAATGATGCTCATATGGCTCTATATTTGGTACCGGCTCGGGCGCATCGTCTGGCAGCAGTGGCAGTACTATGCGGCGCGGCGCGAGATCATTTTCATTGATGAGGAACGATTGATCATTCGCCGACCGGTATCCAAGCTTGGCAGCACCGACGCATACGACATCGACCATGTCTCCCCGTTTTATTATTCCGACGAAGAATCGTGTCCCGGGTTCCAATATGGCAGCAGGCGCATCTACTTTGCCAGGGGACTTCACGAGCAAGCGGCAAAGGAATTAATCGAGCTGTTGGATAAACTCTGTTTTGACGATGACACGGCGTACGACTAGGTACGAATCATTCTATTCGATCAATTCTAAGTCTTTCGTCGCGAAAAGATCCGCGGCGATCAGGAATAGAATCGTGGCGTAAAGCACAAGAACAGCCGGGGCAAGAGCCTGTGTGGGCGTGAAGTACCCCGTGACAATCGCTTCCCCTATCGATCTAAATGGCCAGAAGACCATACTGAAGAGACCACGCAAGAAGCTTTCTCCAGTTTGACTCAGCCAGGCAGTCGCGCGATTCAATATTGAAGCAATGGAGTCGAGCTGCTGCCCATAGAAGAAGCTGCTCAGATTACTGACAAACGCTAATGTCCACTCGTTCAGGCGCTGCACAAAACTCTGCCCTATCAGCAGAATTGCCAGCAGGCCGTAAATCACCACGCGCGACCAGCCCGAGGCAACGAGATCGGACGCATGAAGGGCCAGAATCGCCGCCAATAGATCGAGGGCGATCCAGATTGGCGGTGCCTCCAACAGCTTTGAAAGCGACATCTCCGGCCCGCGGATCAGCGCGAGTACGGCTACCAGAAATTGGAGGAAGAAGGTCACGGAAAGGGAGGCAGTAAAAACGGCCGTCAGATACTCGACGCGACTTGGCAGCCGGGCAAGCAGCGGCAGGTTTTCCGCCCGGTTGGCGCGCGAGCAAACAATCAGTGTAGCCAGAAAGCTCATTGCGCCGCCAAATCCAGCGATGAGCAAGATGTAGTTTTCAGGATCCGGCGTCCCTTGGGATGGGGGAAAGAATACAGCCCAGAACAGCAGAGCGGCAATTACAAAGACCAATCCGGCCAAAGAAAAGAGAAGACTTTGCACGAAGTAGCGGCTTAGCTCCCAGATTCGACGCGTCATTGAACCGTCTCCGCGTAGATTTCAGAAAGGGTTACGCGCTTTTGCTCGACTCTGTGTACATCGAAGTCCATGTTCAGCAGCAGCGTGAGAATCTGCCGCCGCATGCGCATCGCATTGTTCTTCAACAGAATCGTGTCGCCTTCAACGACGATATCCGGGTGCAGGGAACGCAGCAAATCGGCCGCCTCATTAAGTTCCCGATTCACATTAATACGCACATAGGGCCGCAAGGCGAGTGCTGTCGCCATGCTGTTTTCATAATGGACTTTGCCTTCATTGAGAATCACAAGGTAGCTGCAGATCTGAGTCACTTCATGCAGCTGGTGCGAACTGATGACAATGGTCTTACCCATCTCATGCAGCTGGCGGATATAACGGCCGATTTCAAGCTGGCCCTCCGGATCGAGGCCATTGGATGGTTCATCCAGCAGCAGAAAAGGAGGATCCCCAATCAGTGCCTGAGCCAACCCCAGTCGCTGCCTCATTCCTTTGGAGAGGAGACCGATACGTTTATTCGCCGCATCAAGCAGGTTGACCCTGGCCAAGCTTTCCAAGACAACCTGTTCATTCCTTGGCGACGGCACATCACTTACGCCGGCCACAAGCTGCAAATAGCGGCTCACCTTGAGATTGTTGGGAAACAACAGACGCTCCGGCTTGTAGCCGATTGTGGGCCAGGCGCCATTCTGGCTCAACAATCTGCCGCTGCTGGGCGAGATAACACCGGCCACCAGTTTCATAAGCGTGGTTTTTCCGGCGCCATTCGGCCCCAGCAAGCCCAGGACTTCTCCCCTAGGAATGGCCAAAGACACATTGTCCAATGCGGTCAATGTGAAGTAGTTCTTGGTTACATTTTCGAGCGTAATCATCAGTAGTTAACTGCCAGGCAGACGGCAAGCGGAAGGCGTCAATTGTTTATCCTGCTTGTGCTGGGCATACTTGTGAAAGTTTACCACACGCCATATCTGTGGCAATGAACCGCAGCCTCAGAATATGCCGCGAGCTGCCGCGGCCAGATAGAAGGCGCAAAGAATGATACTCTGTATAATACGGTTGGGATTCGTTGTGCCCCAGCGCCACGAACTTGAACAGGGTCAATGAAGAGTAGAAGACATATCGGGTTCTATACAAACACATACCGGCCAACCATGAGCGGCGTGGTGCGTTCAATCTCTACGTTCAGGAAGGCATTTGACAATATGGGACATAATGTCTTCATATTTGCGCAGAAGGCGGCAAAATACCACGATGACGAACCCTTCATATTTCGTTATCCAGCAGTGGAGGTACCCTGGGCCAACGACTACGCCGTGCCGGTCCCATTCTCTTCTTCAATAGATGACTCATTGCCCTGCCTGAAACTCGACGTCATTCACAGCCACCACCCATTCATCCTGGGCGAAACGGCCGCACGGAAAGCGGAGACATTGGGGCTGCCCCTCGTCTTCACATTTCACACGCGCTACGATGAATACGCTCATTACGTCCCCTTTAGCCAGGGTCTTACGCGCCAGATCGCTGAAAGATGGATCGCCAACTATCTGGAGAAATGCCAGCACATCATCACGCCCGGTGACAGCATTAAGGAACTCTTGATCGAAAACGGAGTCAGGGGGGATATCACCACGATCCCCACCGGCATTGATCTAGCGCCTTTCCGCAAGGAGAACGGGGAAGCAATTCGCCACAGCCGCGGCTGGGGTGATGATACCGTCATCATTTCCGTCGGCCGGCTGGCAAAAGAAAAAAGCTTTGACAAACTCCTTCAGGCGGCGGCCAGGATCATGCGCGATTACCCAAATGTCCTTCTGGCGATCGTAGGTGGAGGACTGGAAGAAAAGTCCTTGAAAAGACTCGCCGCCGAACTGGGCATCGCCGATCGTGTCGATTTCGTGGGCAGTGTGCCCTTCGAAGAGGTGCCAGGCTACCTGAAAGCTGCAGATATCTTCGGCTTCGCGTCCACCACAGAGACGCAGGGGCTGGTCACCATGGAAGCGATGGCGGCCGGCTTGCCCATTGTGGCGGTCGATGCCACCGGAACGCATGACGCGGTAACCAACGGCAAGGAAGGACTGCTGACTGCAGACAACAGCGCCGCAATTGCCCAGGCACTGAAACAGGTCATAGACGATCCTGCAATGAGAGACCATCTTGCCGCCAACGGCAGGGAACGGGTCGCTTGGTTTGATATTGAGAACCAGGCCAAACGCATGCTGGAGGTCTACGACCAAGCGGCGGTCGCCAAGAAAGAGAATCGCTATATAAGAGTAGTCAACAGCTAAGCATAGGCGCGGATACACGCAGGCGCCTATAAGCAAAACGATGGCTCACCTCACCCTACGATAAGAGGTACAATTTCAAACTTTTCCACGTCCACGATGCCCAGATCGGAAATGCGCAGCTCAGGGATGACGACAAGAGCCAACAAGCTCAGCTGCATGTAAGCATTGTTCAAGCTGCAGCCGCATTGTTCAAAAGCATCAACCATGCGCTCGGCCTTTGCGGCGACGATCTCAGCCCGCTCGTTTGACATAAGACCGGCAATTGGCAGCTCCACCAACGCAATCTCCCTCGCGTCACGAAATACGACGATGCCTCCCCCTATCTCAGCGAGGCAGTTTGCCGCCTGAGCCATGACTGCCTTATCCGTGCCCACGACAAGCATATGATGGCTGTCGTGAGCCACGGTGCTGGCCACGGCGCAGGCCGTGTTGAAGCCAAACCCTGACACGAACCCATTCGTCACCGCTCCCGTTCCCCGATGACGCTCGACGAGCGCGATCTGGCAGACATCGTTCACTCTATCCATTTGCACGCACCCGTCGCGAACGGGCAGCGTCTTAAGGAGCGCCTGCGTCGGCGCCTGATTTTCCAAGACGCCGATCGTGCGCACATCGACCTGCGGCACAGAGTCAGGAGCGCCGATGTCGAAGTCCGCAGCCGTCAACTCTTTGCCAAGATTGACCGTACCCGTGGCCATGTCAGGATAGCTATAGGGCGGCAATTCAATCATCAATGCCCCGCCCTGGGCAGCCAAGCGCCCGGAAGCAACAACCGTTTCAATCGGCAAAGATACAAGATCGCTGCTGATGATGATATCCGCAATGCGGCCCGGTGTGATACTGCCCAGATCTCGCTCCATACCAAAATGAAGCGCCGTGTTCAATGTCGCCATCTGGATCGCCGTCATTGGCGGCAAGCCCTGCGCAATCGCATGGCGAACAGCGCGATCCATATGGCCATCGTTAACCAAAGTGCCTGAATGACTGTCATCGGTGCAAAGGATGAAGCTGCGGCTGTCAACGCCGCGTTCAGTAATTGCTTTCACTTGCGCGGCTACGTCGTGCCACGCTGACCCGTAGCGGAGCATCGCCTTCATGCCCTGGCGCACACGGGCCAAGGCATCTTCTACCCGCGTCCCTTCATGATCGTCTGCCGGACCGCCGGCAACATAGCCGTGAAAGGGCAGCCCGAGATCCAGGGATGCGTAGTGACCGCCAACGACTTTGCCCGCTTTCATCGTCTCCTGCATCTCCGCGTGCATTTTCGTATCACCCGCATAGACACCGGGGAAATTCATCATCTCGCCCAGGCCGACGATGCCCGGCCAGCGCATCGCTTCGGCCACTTCTTCAGGCCCGATGGCTGCGCCCGGCGTTTCCAAGCCGGGCGCACTGGGCACACAGCTGGGCATCTGCACGAACACATTGATGGGCAGCGTCCCTGCCTCATCATGCATCAGGCGCACCCCTTCAAGTCCCAGAACATTGGCTATTTCATGGGGATCAATGAACATGCTCGTCGTTCCGTGGGGAATCACCGCACGTGCGAACTCAGTAACCGTAACCATCCCACTTTCCACGTGCATATGCGCATCGCAGAGACCGGGCAGCAGGTAACGGCCGTGCGCATCTATCACTTCTGTGTCCTTACCGATCGTGTGCCCCGCATCCTTCCCGACATAGGCAATGCGCTTCCCCAGGATAGCTACATCGATGTCCGCTATGATTTCGCCACTGTGCACGTTGACCCAACGCCCATTGCTAACAACAAGATCTGCTGTCCGGCGGCCCATGGCCACGTCAACTAGATCTTTGGTAACATCGTACCACGCCTGACTCCTACTCATCCATACACTCCCTACCGCATTTCGTAATGTTTCACCGGCTCTGCAGCCACGGCCTATATGTAGGCAACCGCCTCAATCTCCACGCGCCCGCCCAGCGGCAGCGCCGCGACCTGCACCGTGGAACGAGCGGGAGGGTTTTCGTCAAAGTAACTGGCATAGACGGTGTTCATTGCCGCGAACTCGGCCATATCCAACAGAAACACGGTCGTCTTTAGAACATTGGATAGATCGGCGCCTGCGGCTTCGAGGACTGCCTGGAGATTCTTTAGTACACGCTCCGTCTGGATCTCAATATCATCGGCCACCAACTTGCCGGTCTGCGGATCAAGGCCAATCTGGCCTGCCGTGTACAAGAAATTCCCTACGCGTACAGCTTGTGAATAGGGCCCAACTGCTTCTGGCGCTTCCTTAGTGTGTATGACTACTTTGTCCACTATGCTATCCCCTTTTCTCTCGACAAAATCTTCAATCCAGCAATTATTCCATTCACCAAACCTTCCTGCTTAGCCTCTTTGTCACAGGTATTCTGTTTATGATACACTTTGCAGAGCGTATTGCACAGTAGGCACTCAGGCTAGGGACGCGAAAGCAAGCCTCACGGATCCTTGCTGCGAAAAGAAAGGTGTTATGAAACACCGCTTCTCATTATTCTCGCGCAAGCCTTTTCCTGAGCCATTCCAATAGAACATTTGACAATTCGGGAGATGAAACAGATATGATTGATGTCAATCAGCTGCGTCGCGGCACGACATTTCTATACGATGGCAATCTATTCAAGGTTACTGAATATAGCCATAGCAAACCAGGACGAGGCAAGGCCAACATTCGCGTTAATGTGCGCAACCTACGCACAGGGGCAAACTTGCCGATCACGTTCACTTCGGGCGAACGCGTCGAAGATGTGCGCCTCGATCAGCAGACCTATCAGTTTCTTTACGACGACGGCCAGTTCTACGTCTTCATGGACAACGATACCTTTGAACAAAAACAGGTGCCTCATTCAGTTCTAGAAGCGGACGCGCAGTTCCTTCGCGACAACATGGAGCTCGACCTTCTTGCATTCGAAGGAGAGATTATTGATTACCTTCTACCGAAGTCACTTGATTTCGAGGTTGTAGAAGCGGAAAATGCGGTGGCCGGAGACACGGCAACCGGCGCCACGAAAGAAGTTGTTTGCGAAACGGGCTTAAAAGTACGCACGCCGCTTTTTGTTCAGGCGGGGGATCGCATCAAGGTAAATACAGAATCCGGCGAATACATTACCCGAATTTAATCGCCCAATGAACCGCTGAAGAACGCTGGTTCTCATCAAACCCAAACAGAGCGCGCCTCCCTTTCAGGGAGGCGTTTTCTGATTCACGTGTTGTTTACGCCGCCCATCTTGAAGTGCAGAAGCGTGTTATGCTATACTGATTTGACAGCATAGGTCGCCCTGGCTTTTGGTCAAGGTAGCTGCGCCCTGGCTGCGTTTATCCGCCCGCTGCGCAAGCAGCAGACGGGCATGTTCTTTAGTACATGGAGGATGTGTAATGAAGGTACAACGTCTCTTTGCAAACAGCAGATTGGTCTGGTTCGTTCTATTTGCAGTTCTCGCCGTTTTCTTACTCACCGCCGCAACAAGCCACGCGGCCCCCGAACAATCTTGTGGATTCTCTCACCGTGTCGCCCAAGGCGAGACGCTGAGCATGATCGGTCGAAAGTATGGCGTATCGGTACAGGCACTGATGCGTGCCAATCCACAGATCAGGAATCCCAACAGAATCTATGCAGGCAGCACCGTCTTTATTCCGTGTACGGGTCCGGGAACGGGAGGCCGCTGCAGTTACATGCACTACGTTCAGTGGGGTCAGACGCTGTCACAGATCGCCTGGCGCTATCATGTTCAGCCCCAGGCAATCATGCGTGCGAATGGCCTGCACAATCCGAATCTGATTTACGCCGGCTCAACACTTTGCATCCCCTAGCGGTCTTCGATTTCTCGAACAGATTTCTAGCTGAGCGTATTCGAGAGGCCGGTTGACTACCGGCCTCTCTTACTAGCGCGCCACCCATCCCGCAGTCCACGAATGTATGCGGCAGCAGCACGGCCGTTGCCGCTGAGTGTGAGACGGCCGATCATTTTCAGCGCGCTGGCTAGGCGAAAAGCGACGATGATGGGCGGACTGCCCAGATGGGCATGCTGCCGCCAGAACAAGACGCTGCCATAGGCGAGGTAATAGCGGCGCAGGGCGGAATCCTCTTCTCCCCCGGTACTGACGGCAACACGATGATACACAGCCGCATCACCAACGAACCGCAGAAGATAACCCGCCTCACAGAAACGCACTGACCAGTCCAAATCCTCAAAATAGAAGAAATACCGCTCATCGAGCAAACCCACGACTCGGGCCGCCTGTAGATTTACCAGCAGACAGGCGCCGAAAAGGTAATCAACGTCACGGGTCGTCATGGACCGGGGATCATCAAGCTGGCCATGCCCCGTGTCGACAGGATCGATCGTCAGGCGGCTGCGGCGACCACCGGCAAACCAGACGCGCTGCCGATCAGAATCATAGAAGATCTTGGGCGACAGCAAACCTATATCGCCGCCGGCCTGCGCAAGGAGGCGCGCCAGCATATCCGGGGCGGCGAAAGCGTCGTTGTTGATCAGCAGGGCAAAGTCATAGCCACGGTCGATGGCCAGGCGCAATCCGTGATTGTTCCCAGCCGCAAACCCAACATTCTCGGGCAGCGACAGCAGTTCGAACCGCGACTCGTGGCCGCCGAGAACAACCGTAGAATTATCGCCCGATCCATTGTCGATAACCAAGATGTCCAGGCGCGGATGCCGCATGGCCTCCAGCGCAGTGACGCAAGCGAGTGTCATCTCCGGCTGCCGCCAATTGAGGACAACTGCCAGCGTGCGCGGAAGGGTCTCTTCCTGCGCAGCGGGCAGGCTGCCCCCCTTGCGCCCCCGTTCACTTGACTCGTAATCGCGGCTCACGATTGTCTACTCTCCGCATTCATAATCAAGCATCGCTCTGATCATCCCCCCAATCTCTGTCAGGCGTGGCGTATATTAGGGGCATACTTACGACTGTCACGGCATATTTGACCATCAAGTTGAAAAGGAATATCTGCCAGACGACTTCCCAAGGCACAGTCAGATAATGATCCTGCAATCCGGGCAGGGGAGCAAAGGCCAATGTAGCAAAGATAAATGAATCGATGGACACAGAGATGCTGTTACTAACGAGGACTCGCGCCCATTGGTAGCGGGTTGTCACCTTCGTCACAAACCAATGATAGACTTCCGTGTCGATCATTTCACTAACGAGCTCAGCAGCGATTGAGGCGATCACAATGCGCCAGATAGGGCCAAGAACGGCACTGAATTGTTGGCCAAGACCCCAGGCAGGATCGCTGGGCACGCTGGCAGACCAGGCCAGATAGAGGGCCATGAAGACATTGATGCCTGCGGACGTGACAATCAACGTCTGTGCGTTCCTCTTACCGAGCACCTTGTGCACCATATCACGCAGGGTGAAGGTAATTGGGTAGATGAAAGTGCCCATATCAACCGCCAAACCGGCGATAATGCCGATCTTCAGGCTGCTGATATCGGCCAACATCTGCGCCCCGGCATAGCAGGCGACAACGATGACGGCGATGCGCGGCACGTAGACGGCCGCCGCTCTACGGGCCCCCTTGTCCACAATATGAGGTTGTGTTTGCATTCGTGAAAACTCCTTTGTTTTGATCAGGCGGGTGCTGCGACCGCCGCAGTTTTAGCGCATGCTTTTCAAGGCAGCGCGCCCAGGCCGGGTTTTCTGCCACCGACGAGGGCGCCATTATAACCTTCCGCCGCCATATGCCCTCTCTATCTTACGGCGCTATTAGTTTGGCATGGGCGAACGACTGGTCCATTGGTTCCGCCTGCGGCACAAGAGGCAAGCAGAAAAACCAGGCTATAATACCCATGCTGTTCTTGCTTCCACAAGAGATTATGCAGCCATACTCGATGAAATACCACGCAACAAACAAAGAGGCTATATGTGCGAACTAGGTGGGAAACGGGCGGTCGTTCCTGAAAACGGGCCGCTGGGTACAAGATGAACAACAATCGAACAAACCAAATAGCGGAACTACTGCTGCAGACTGGCACAGCGCACCACGCGGCCTTCGCCGATGCGGATGGGGATGACCCTGATTGGCCCCTCTGGTATGCTGAATACCTCAGCGACCGCCTGCCGCCGCTGCTGGGTAAAGAGCAAACCATAAGTGAACTTGTCTACTTGATGATCACCCTCGCGGAGCAGCACCGGCTTCTAGATCCTGACAGCAAATGGCACCACTACTATGCCCAGCAACTTGTGGGAGATCGCCAGGAAACGGCGCGGGCCGAGCTGGAACTCGTTCCCTGGGCAGAGGCGCTGCCGTCCTTGACGGTCAGCCAGATGATCGAGGTCGATCGGCTCATGATCGAGGCGTATCAGATATCATTGCTGCAGATGATAGAAAATGCCGGTCGCCATCTGGCACATCTGGCCCGCATCCGTTTTCTGGACGGTGATCCGCGCGGAAAGCGGATAGCCATCCTGGCAGGGACCGGCGGCAATGGTGGCGGGGCGTTGGCGGCCGCCAGGCACCTCGCTAACTTCGGCGCCGGGGTCACTGTCTACACAACGCGCGCGGCCGTCTCCTTCGCCGGCATCCCTGGCCAGCAGCTGGCGATCTTGAAGCAGATGCACGTTCCGATCTCAGAAGCCCCCCGCATGACGGAATAGAACTGGATGTCGATCTGATAATCGATGGGGTTATTGGCTACAGTCTGCGCGGGACGCCCCGCGGCGCTGCCGCCGCACTAATTGCGTGGGCCAACCGGCAAGATGCCCCCGTTTTGGCGCTGGATATTCCATCCGGCGTGGACGGGACGACGGGCCAGGTTTACAGTCCGGCAATCGCGGCGACAGCTACGATGACGCTCGCCCTGCCCAAGTCGGGGCTCTTGCAGGATGATGCGGCATCAACCATAGGCGAGCTCTATCTGGCCGACATCAGCGTCCCCCCGGCGCTTTATGCGAGACCGGGACTCAAGCTTGAAGTCGGGCCTATTTTCGCAGGCAGCGACATACTCCGGCTGCGCTGAGCCCGCGTGTGGTGGACGAACGGATACACCAAACTTGCCCTTGCCGTGTATAATGTCCCTACGAAGCGAGCGGCCGGGAAGAAAGGATGCCTACAAATCTACCTGCTGAGTACTACAACGCCGAAGAACGATACAAGGAAGCCGTCACACCCCAGGAAAGAATCGCACGCCTGGAAGAACTGATCAGCACTGTCCCTAAACACAAAGGGACCGACAAACTTCGCGCTGATCTCCGCAAGCGCCTCTCCAAGCTCAAAACAGAGGCCCAGTCCAAGAAGGGCGCCAGCCGCCACACTTCCGTGTTCTCGGTGGACAAGGAGGGGGCTGGTCAGGTGGCCGTAATTGGTCCCCCCAATACCGGCAAATCATCGCTTGTCACAGCTTTAACCAACGCTTCTCCAGAGATCGCGCCCGCCCCCTTTACCACCTGGACGCCAACGCCAGGCATGATGTTCTATGAACACGTACCCATCCAGCTGATTGATACGCCACCTTTGCACAGCAGCTACGTTGAACCGGCTTTTATGGACATGCTTCGCCGCTGCGATATGCTCCTTCTCCTGCTGGACCTGGAGACCGATCCCCCCACACAACTTGAAGACTCCATTGCCCTGCTGGCGGAGCACAATATCCGGCCGTTCTCAGAAAAGAAGGGCGGCGATTTCGACCCGCGCACACGCTACAAACCATTTCTATATGCCGCCAACAAGTATGATGACGAAGAGGATGATGAGGTCTGGGAAATCGTCCAGGAACTGATGGACAGTTCCATTTCCTTACTACCCATTTCGGCGCGCACGGGGCGCAATCTGGAGTCCCTGCAGCGCACGATTTTTGAGCGGCTGCGACTGATGCGTGTCTTCTCAAAACCGCCCAACGAAGAACCGGACTTTTCTGCCCCCTTTGTCCTCGAGGAGGGCAGCACCATAGAAGAATTTGCCGAAAAAGTGCACCGTGATTTCTTCGAACAGCTCAAATCAGCACGAATCTGGGGCAGCGGTTCCTTCGATGGACAGATCGTCAGCCGCGATCACGTCCTGCGCGATGGGGACGTCGTCGAACTGCGTATCTAGCGAGCATCAATTTCCGGGGATAGTGGACAGAAATCGGGCGATTTTAATCTAACTTAAGGACAGGGAATGACGTACAATTAGGGACTATGAGCCAAGTCCCAATCTACACCATCGGGTACGGCGCGCGCGATATCGATTCATTTACTGTCGCGCTGAAGCAGATCGCCATTGATTACGTGATCGACGTCCGCTCCAAACCCTATTCGCGCTACAAGCCGGAATTCTCCAAAGCAGCGCTCGAGCAACATCTGGCCAACGAGGACATAAAATACATCTTCATGGGGGATTCTTTGGGAGGGCAACCCGACGATCCCACCTGCTATGATGATGCGGGCAAGGTTGATTATGACAAGTGCAAGCAGAGGCCCCTCTTTCTGGCCGGTATCGCGCGCCTGCGAGAGGCGTATGTACAACATCTGCGCGTCGCCCTCATGTGCAGCGAAGGCAAGCCTGAAAACTGCCACCGAGCTAAGTTGATCAGCGAAGTCTTGCAACAAGACGGGATCGCGGTAGAGCATATTGATGAGCGAGACCACCTCGTAAGCCACAAAGAGGTCATGCTGCGCGTGATCAAGGGACAGCCGAGTCTATTTGGCGATGAATTCTTCAAACATACGTCGCGCAAGTCCTACATGAGCAGCGACGAGGAAGCGGAATAGGATGCACTCAGAAGAAAGTGGCGGGCCTTCGCACCGCAGAATTGTGACCATCGGCGTCTATGGTTTCACAGAAGCTGCTTTCTTCCAGGCCCTATTGGATGCCGGAGTGGACAGCTTCTGCGATGTGCGCGCACGCCGCGGCGTGCGCGGGTCGCGCTATGCTTTTTCCAACAGCAGGCGACTGCAGGCCCGTTTGGCTGATCTGGGCATTGAGTACCATCACTTTCCCAATCTGGCGCCCACAGCTGAGATTCGCGAGATTCAGAAGACGGCCGACAAGGATGCCAATGTTGCCAAAAGGAAACGGACGGCGCTTGACGAAACCTTTGTCCAAGCCTACAAGAGCGAAGTATTGAAGCAGTTTGATCCATCGTTGTTCACGGGCGAAGCAGGAGCACGAGCAAAAACGATCGCCCTGTTCTGCGTTGAACGAGAACCGGGAGCGTGCCATCGCTCAATAATCGCTGCCGAGATAGAGGCGGCGTTGGATCTTGAAATAGAGCATATCGTGCCGGTCGAGTAAGCCAAAGGGGAGGGTATATTGTGAAAGTTGTCATTGTCGCCAAGACGCGTATGGGCGCGGGCGCCTGCATTGGCGGTCTTACCTTTTCCGGCCAATCCGTTCGGCTGCTTGCCGCTGACGCCGAATCCAATGCACGGTTCAACCAGGAGTACGAGGTGGGAGATGTCTGGGATGTCATGTACGAAACCCCTTCATCGCTTGCGCCACCCCATGTGGAAAATATCGTTGTCTATGACAAAAGGAAGCTGCCGCCCATCGACGATCTGGCTGCTTTCGTCGAGCAGAAGACGGAACCGGTCTACGGCGGTGTTAATCTCCTCTACGGCGGCATGCTCCAGGCAACCAAGGCTGGCGTGCAGTACATCGCAGAACGCACGGGTATTCCGGACTTCAGCACGATGTTCTGGCGGCCGGACAAACCTTTGCAGCGCTGCGCTAGTGCGAAACGCATTCGCTACGTCTATCCTTCATCAAGCGGTGAACGGAGCTTAACCTTCGTCGGTTTTCAAGAGCCGCTCGAACAGATACCGGCCGGCACCATTCTGCGCGTCTCTCTGGCTCATTGGTGGCGGCCCAGGGAGATGCCTGACGGTGAGCTGCGTTGCTATGTGCAGCTCTCCGGATGGTATCTTGACCCTGGTATCGGGTTTGTCCCAGAATATGATAGCAGTCATGCGCTCCTACCCCACAGGCATGATGATTTCGCAAGGGGAGATGCCCAGAAAGCGCTGAAGCAGGTATTCGGCCATGAATCATTCCGGCCGCAGCAGGCGGAAATAGTCGACAACGTCCTTCAGAAACAAGACTCGCTCGTCGTCATGCCTACTGGCAGCGGCAAGTCGCTGTGTTATCAACTGCCGGCTCTGCTGTTCCCTGGGCTTACGGTCGTCGTATCCCCGCTGATCTCCCTCATGCAGGATCAGGTAGAGCAGCTGCGCCAGCACGGCATTGCCGCCGAGTTCCTCAACAGCACCCTGGCCTACAGCGCTCAGGTGCGCATCATGGGGCAAGTTCGCGCGGGCAAAGTCAAGCTTCTTTACGCCGCTCCGGAGACATTGCTCAAACCAGAGACATTGCTTCTTTTGCAGAACGCAGACGTGGACTGCCTTACCATTGATGAAGCGCACTGTATTTCGCAGTGGGGGCATGACTTCAGACCGGAATACAGAGAACTTATATCGCTGCGCAGCCGGCTCCCCGCGGCCGTCTGTCTGGCGGTAACGGCAACCGCGACAGAACGCGTCAGGAGAGACATCAAGGATACATTACACATAAGGGATGCAGATGAGTTTATTGCCAGCTTCGATCGCAACAACTTGTTTTTGGCGGCCGAACAGAAGCAGGGCAGCTTGAGTCAGATCCTTGATTTCTTGCAGGATCATGAGCATGAGGCCGGCATCATCTACTGCAACACGAAGAAAGAAGTGAACGAACTGGTGGAAAGAGTGGTCGCCAAAGGCATACCGGCCTTACCTTACCATGCGGACCTGGACAACGACACACGCCGCGACAACCAGCGCAGATTCATTCACGAAGAAGGGCTGGTTGTTGTGGCCACGATCGCTTTCGGCATGGGTATTAACAAATCGAACGTCCGCTTCGTCATCCATTATGGTTTGCCAAAGAATCTAGAGAACTACTATCAGCAGATTGGGCGTGCCGGCCGTGACGGACTGCGCGCCGATTGTTTGCTGCTCTACAGCCAGCAAGATGTAAGAACCATTCAGTATTTCACCAATCAGCAGCATGAATCGCAGCAAGAGGGCGCACGGCGGCGCATGTGGGCCATGCTTGAGTTTGCTGAAACGGCGCACTGCCGGCGTCCGCCGCTTCTCGCCTATTTTGGCGAGACAGCTGCCGCCGGCTCCTGCGGCATGTGTGACAACTGTTTGCGCAGTGACCAGGTGGAAGAAGAGGACATCACCATCCCCGCACAGAAGTTTCTTTCATGCGTGAAACGAACCGAAGAGATTTTTGGCGCAGCGCACATCATCGATGTGCTGCGCGGTTCACGCGCACAGAAAGTGCTGAAATGGCGGCATGAGGCGCTCTCAACCCACGGTGCTGGGCGCGAATTCTCCAAAAGACAATGGCAAGATCTCGTGGAACAGTTCATGCGACAGGATCTTCTGCAAAAGGATATGAAGCATGGAAGCCTGAAGATTACGGAAAGAGGGAAAGAAGTGCTGGAAGGCGCTGTGGTCAAAGGAAGCCTGCCGCAGGAGGAGCCGGTCAAGCAGAGCAGTAAACGGGCAGCATTACCCGCCCATGATGCGCAGCTATTCGAACTGCTGCGCACCAAACGAACTGAATTGGCCCGGCAGGCCAATGTGCCGCCATATGTCATCTTCTCCGATCGCTCGCTCAGCGAAATGGCGGCCAAACTGCCGCAAACAGAACAAGCATTTGCCGCTATCAACGGCGTCGGCGAACACAAACTGCGGACGTATGCCCATGAGTTCTTGCCGATCATTTCTGCTTACTGTCAAGAAAAGAATGTCGCAAATTCAGCGCAGCGCCCCGTGGAGCAGCGACGTTCCCACCTTTTTGAATCGGCACGCACGATGGCAATAGCAAAAGCGTTTGACTCGGGAAAGAGCCTGGAGTTTATCGCTTCAGATTTCAATATCAAACGCGGCAACGTCATCAACCACCTTTGGCGTCATGTAAGGGCCGGCGGCTGCTTGGAGGCAGCGCTGCTCCTCGACGCCTCCACAGTTGACCTCGGTCAACGTCAAGAGATATTTGAAGCCATAAATGCGTTGGGCACAGAACGTCTAGGGCCAATCTATGCGCTTCTTGACGAGTCCGTCAGTTATGATGAACTGAGGCTGTTGGTCATGTTCTTTCTGCTTGAAAGTCGTTAGAATCCAGTCTTGCGGACGGAGTGGATGCCTAGATGCCACGTAAAATTGGGAATCCCAAGCCGCCGGCCGGCATACGACGATTCTTTTTCCGCCTGCCAATCTGGATGTATACGTCAGAAGGCAGAATCGGTGAGCTTCACCAGTCATAACGAGGAGAAACCTGATGGATTCAATTACCCAGCTCTACCCCGCTCCTGTTCACGATCTTCCCCTGACCGGAGCCTACCTGGCGCACGATCTCCGGCAGTATCGCCGAAGCAGTGGCCGTCCCTATATCTGCACCAATTTCATCGCCAGTATCGACGGCCGTATCGCCGTCCCTCGAAAGGACGGCAGCGGCATGACGGTGCCCGCAAGCATCGCCAACGAACGCGACTGGCGTCTGTTCCAGGAGTTAGCCGCTCAAGCCGATCTTGTCATTAGCAGCGGCCGTTATTTGCGGGACTGGGCTGAAGGTCGCGCGCAGGAGATATTGCGCGTGGACGACCCAAAGTTTGCTGACTTGCGCCAGTGGCGTCTGGACCATGGATTGTCACCCCAGCCAGATATTGCCATCATCAGCGGCAGCCTCAACTTCCCTATCCCAGAGATACTTACCGCACAAGGTCGAAACGTGGTCGTTTTCACATCCGCAGACGCTGATCCGCAGCGCATTAGGAAAATGGAGAACAGCCACGCAAAGGTAGTTCTTGCCGGCGAAAACCAAGTCCGGGGTGACAACCTCGCCCGGCACATGGGCGACTTGGGCTACCAGACTGTCTTCAATGCCACCGGTCCGAAGGTGCTGCACCTCTTGTTGGCCGGAAATGTCCTCGATCGCCTCTACATGACCCAGGCAAACAAATTGCTGGGGGGGCAGCCGTTTTCCAGCATCGTCGAAGGGCCCCTTCTGCAGCCTGACATTTCTCTGCGGCTCAACAAGATATACCTGGATCCCTATGCTCTTCAGGGGTTAGGCCAACTGTTCGTCAGCTACGACGCGCACAATCAGGCAGCCTAAGTAGTTCCGGAAACCAGACCCGCGAGCTGAGGCAGGACATCTCCTGCCGTAGTCGCAGTTATCTTAGGCGAAGCGGCGGGCGGTTGGCGCGTCCATCGCAGTAAGATAGAATCTTCAATTGCAGGAAGTTGGGTATCCTGACTACAAGCTCCTTGAACAACCTTGCCAATGGGTTCCCAATTTCTTGTGGAGGATGCAAATGGAAAATCTACTAGGCTTGACCACGCCCGCACCATTGTCACTCGAATCGCTGGCGATCAATATGTTGATCGCCATTGTGCTGACCAGCATCGTCGCCTGGTACTACACCGCATTTGGACGCTCGCTGTCCAATCGGGGGCGGCTGGCCAGCATTCTGCCGGTTCTGGCTATGATCGTCTTACTGATTATCTCCGTTGTTAAATCTTCGCTCGCGCTTTCTCTCGGCCTGGTTGGCGCCCTCTCTATCGTCCGCTATCGCACCGCAATAAAAGAACCAGAAGAGTTGATGTTTATCTTCATGGCTATTGCTATTGGCGTGGGACTGGGCGCGGATCAACGTTGGCCGACGGTGTTGGCCGTGGCCATCATCTTGGTCTACCTTCTTGTTCGCAGTTACCTACGTCCCCGTCCCGCCAAAAGCAATCTTTTCCTCAATGTCTCCGCGAAGAGCCAGGATGACGCGTTTAGTCAGGTGAACGCCATCTTGACGGAGCATGTACAAGAGGCCGATCTGCGCCGCCTTGATGACGTCAGCGGCGAATTCCAGGCAACCTACCTGATCAAGACGGCAGATGATGGATCTGTTGCTCTGCTGCTCGATAGTCTACGAGACGCGTTTCCCGAAGGGGATTTTAGTTTTGTTGAACAAGACAATCTCCTCGGCGCTTAACGGTTTTCACGGCCGTCTCTGCGCCAATTCGTTATGAAAATCGTCGATAAGAAGGCCCAACGTCGCCAGCAAACGAACCTTTTTTGGCTGCTTTTGACGGCGGCTGCCCTGGCTGCCGGCGTACTGCTTGGCAATGCCGGCATATTGGCGACCTTTCGGGAAACATGGGAATCGGCTCAGCGCCGTGTATCCGTCATCGCCCCCGCTTCTGAACTGCCGGCGCTAACAGTCAATATCGATTTTGAAAACTATAACCAGATGCTCGGCGAACGGGAGACGGGGATCAAGCAGGGGGTCCTCTTCCCAGAGGAAACAACGTATGTATCGGCCGATATCCAGAGCGAAGATGGACAAGTCCCCGTCTGGATTCGACTACTTCCCGGAGCGACCAGCCATCTCGGTGTTGATGAGAAGTGGAACTATGAGGTGATGATCCGTGACGACGTTGAACTCATGGGAATGGCGCATGCCAACCTAATCGACCCAGCTGACAACAATTGGCTCAACGAAAAACTCTTCCTACAGGCACTTCAGCGAGAAGGAATACCGTCTGGTGGCTATGTATTCGTGAGACTCATTCTAAACGGGAATGATAAGGGTATCTATGCCTTGCAGGAAGCAGCAGGCCCGACCATTGATTCCGACGGGGACGGCGCCGCAGAGGTAGTCTTATCTTACGATGTGCAGCCCTTGTTGGAAGCGGTTTCCTATTTCGGAGATCTTGATTCGGCGGCTGCTGACCCAGTCTCCAATGTGGCCAGCAGCGATCCCGGCTTCTTGCAGACCGCCGCGGTCTATGATCCGCTTGTTACAGAAGACCCCGTTCTCTCCCAACAAGCAGACCGCGGCACGGCACTGCTGCGCGGCCTACAGAGTGGCGAGCTGGATACCTCAGACGTTTTTGATCCCGCATCTTACGGCCGGTTCTTGGCGATGGTCGATCTGTGGGGTGCAGAAGGCGCACTCTCTCCCTTCAACATATCTTACGCATATGACGACAAGATCGATCGCCTTCGCCCTGTGGCTCTCAACGCCAATCCGTTTAGCGGGGATTATCGCCTGCCCCCTTCAGCAATGGGGCAAGATCCACTAATTCAAGCCGCTTATGCAGTAGCAGCCGCTGAACTTAGCGACCCCGCCTATGCAAATCAGTTGCGATCGGAACTTGAGCCTGGCTACACGGAACTTCAGCGTTCGCTGGCAGCAGAGGTTGACAGCATGCCGCTTTGGGACGAGTTGGCGGCGCGTCAGGAACAACTCCGGCTTTCCCTGCGACCAGCACAGCCCGTCATCGCTCAGTTAGGTCCGCCCGAGCTGGCACAAGATGCGATTATCCGAGTCAGTGTAGCCAATACGCTCAACTTGCCGCTGGAAGTCTTAGGCTTTGACATTGATGGCGCCACATTTCTCGAAAGCAACGCAGACTGGATTGTTGACGGGGATGCGTACAACGAATCGAGCGACGGCCGTCTTTCTCTCGATCCAGTCGACAGTGATTCAGCCGGGCTGCGTTTTGTGACCTTCGACTTACCGGTGACCAAGATCATTGAACAAGACAGTGAGCTCGATTTTCTCAACGAGATCAAGGTCCAGGTAGCAACGAGCGTCTATGGAATCGACGACGCGCAATTGACGGCGGCCAGCCCGGGTCTGCGCCGGCAAGAGTAGCCCGCGCATCCTCACCGAGATTTCTCACAAACTGAAAGAACCCCCGGAGCGCGCTCCCGATAGATCTCGTTACCAATCGATGCACTCAGTTCACGACGGCGGAGCAGGGATGGCGTACCGCTGGCTTTCGCAGGATGCAACAAAAACAACCCCAATGCGTAGTAATCTATGAGGCATAAGCGGCAGCAGAACATTGGCTGAATCGTCAGGATGGCTGATTCAACCCCCACCACGCCATTTTGACACAGAAGGGGAATGACATGATCAATAAGGGAAGCGACGGCGCACAGAATGACGGACACGTCGTGCAGATAAAAGAAGTGGTCAAGCGCTTCCCATTGGGAGACGATGAGATCACCATATTGAAAGAGATCTCATTCGTTGTGCAGAGCGGCGAGTTTGTTGCCATTGTTGGTCCGTCCGGCAACGGCAAATCAACACTCCTCAACATGATCACGGGCATCGATCACCCTTCAGAAGGCGAAGTCATCGTCACTGGTCGCCAGATTCATCAAATGAGCGAAAACGAACTGGCCAATTGGCGTGGGGATCACGTGGGCATCATTTTCCAGTTCTTTCAGATGCTGCCCGCACTGAGTCTCCTGCAGAACGTGATCCTGCCCATGGATTTTGCCCGCAAGTACACCACGAAAGAGAGAGAAGCGCGCGCCATGCGGCTGCTGGACAGCGTCGGGCTTGCAGATCAGGCGAGCAAACTTCCCGGACAGGTTTCGGGAGGAGAACAGCAAAGAGCCGCCATCGCCCGCGCGCTGGCCAATGATCCACCCCTCGTCGTCGCCGACGAACCAACGGGCAATCTAGACTCGAAAACCACCGATGATGTTTTTCGTCTGTTCGACGATCTGGCCACCCAGGGAAAAACAGTGCTCATGGTTACGCATGACAAAGAACTGGCGCGCCAAATGCCGCGCATCATCGAAATCATTGATGGGAGAATCTCGCGCGATCATCGCAATGGTCACGCCTACCAATAGTCGCCACCTAGCCAACCAGGAGCGCCGGAATGGGTGTCATTCGCTACAAGATATGGCAGGACCTATGGTCTAACAAGACACGAACAGTGCAAGTTGTTTTGATAATTGCCGTTGGTGCGTTTGCGATTGGCATGATCATTAGCACCCGCAACAGCGTCATCCAAGTCATGCAGCAAAGTTGGATTGAATCATCCCCCGCGATGATCGGCATGTGGAATTGGCCGCCGATCGATGATGACTCGCTGGAAGACATCAAGGGCATTGATGGCGTAGTCGATGCGGAGGGATTTTCTGCCAATTCGGTCGAATGGCGGATTGCACCAGAGCAAGATTGGCGGTCCGCTTCAATTACCGCTCGCGCCAGCTATGATGATCAACATTTCTCGATTATAGGCTTGACGGAAGGCGCCTGGCCCCGAAACAGTCGGGAACTCGTTGCCGGTCAGGGGACAGACAGTGTATTCGGGGCAAGGATCGGTGAGCAGATTATCCTACGAGTGGACGGGAGAGAGAAAACGTTTCTGGTTGCCGGCATTGTCAATGATCCCAATGTGCAACCGCCCAGTTTTGGCGGCATAGCGCAGTTCTACGTTTCCCAAGAAACGTACGAAACGTTGTATGAGACAAAGAATTACAACCGGATCTTTGCTGCGGCTGAGGAATATGACGAAGTCGCGGTGACCGCGATTGCCAATAGGATTGCCGACAAGTTGGAACGTCAAGATATTGAAAGCGGCGGCTTCTTACCACCCCAGGGCGGGCGCGTCGTCAATCCAGACAAACACTTCTTTCAAGATGTCATGGATGGCGTATTCTTCGTTCTCGGCGTGATGGCGGTTTTGGCCTTACTGCTTGGCCTATTCCTCGTCTACAACACGATCAACGCCATCATTGCGCAGCAGGTTGATCAGATTGGGATTATGAAAGCGATCGGCGCAAACTCCTACCAGATTCTGTGGATCTACCTGGTCTATATATTCGCTTTTGGTTTCATGGCTCTGCTACTAGCCGCCCCGCTTGGCGCACTTGCGGGGTGGCAGCTAAGCAATTATCTGCTCAGCGGTTTCAATGCGCCGCCGGAACCCTTCTCTGCTTCTTGGCCCGCGGTTTGGGCACAAGTTTTCATTGCCTTGGGGACGCCCCTGCTTGTCGCCTTGGTGCCTATCCTAGCCGGCGCCAGAATCACAGTACGCGAAGCTATCAGCACCTACGGTTTACGCAGCAGCGCCTCGTTGTTAGACAGAACCACAGCTCGCCTTAAGCACGTTTCCCGCCTCCTGCTCTTAACTATCAGCAATACTTTTCGCCACAAAGGGCGCGTCTTTCTGACACAGATTTCACTCGTTCTAAGCGGCCTGATATTCATGATGGTGATGAGTGTCGGAGATTCTACGACATACACTTTCAACGAATTACTGTTCTCGATTCTCAATTCCAATATCAATCTGATATTTGAAAGCTCTGAGCGGATCAATCATATGGAAGCAGTTACGGAAGATTTCCCAGGTGTCAAAGAGGCTGAGATGTGGGGCTTCAGCAATGCCTCGGGACGCCTGCAGTCTAGGAAGCAAACAGATGACGATCCTGGACTAACCCTATTGGGTGTCCCACCGGCAACGACGCTCTATGGTTATCAAATGCGTGCGGGCCGATGGCTCAACGACGAGGACACCTATTCGGTCGTTCTCAACAAGGAACTGGCAGCGGATCTGGGTGCTGCAGTCGGCGATTGGGTGACACTGGACCTGGGCACGGCCGGCGAGAGTGATTGGCTGGTTGTAGGCCTTCTATTCGACCCGGTGCTTTCCAACACAGCGCTCGTTGCGCGGGATGTCCTCTTGCGCGAGCAGAACAACATCGGCCGCAGCAATACCATCTGGATCCAGACTGAAGAAGATACGGCGGCAGCCGAGCAAATTGTCGTCAAGCAGCTCCGCCAATATTACGAAGACAACGGGATCGCTGTTCGGCCCGGCGGAGTCATCAATGGGCAAGACACGTCGTCAGAAGTCGTCATAGGGCTGAACACGCAGTTTCGCTCGATCATAGTCCTCCTGGCCATTATGGCTCTTCTCATCGGTGTTGTTGGCAGCATTTCCCTAAGCGGCGTACTCTCGCTGGGCGTCATTGAACGCGGTCGGGAGATTGGCGTCATGCGTGCCATCGGCGCCTCATCCGGGGATGTGGCACGATTATTCATTGGTGAGGGATTGATACTTGGCTGGCTCAGCTGGATTATCGCTTTTCCGCTTAGCCTGGCAGCAGGGCGACTCATGACTGATGCCCTATCGGCAGCATTGGGTATCGAGATTGTCTACCACTATACGCCGCTGGGATCGATAATGTGGCTGGTACTGATCACGGTGCTCGCAGCGCTGGCAAGCTGGATTCCGGCGAGACGGGCGACACAAATTAGCGTTCGCGAAAGCCTTGCTTACCAGTAGCAGAGGGTTAGCGGCAAATTCGCCGTAAGGAAAACTGTCTGCTATCTTACGGTTGTTTTACGAGAATGCGCGAGCTGATCGCCACGAGACAGGCCAAGATAGTAGTTGTTTTCTTGCAGAGAGGAGTGCACCAATGGGCACACGCAGTCATGAGATCCGGACCCTAGATGGAATCGAGCAAGCGTTTGCAGAATTTCTTGCGGATTATCCGACTTACCAAGCTACGGCGGTCATCGATGAAGCGCGACGCACGGATTACGGCCGTCTCGACCAGCAGGATCATGTCTATTTGGACTATACCGGCGGAGGGCTCTACGCTGAAAGCCAGCTCCGCGAGCACATCATGCTGCTCCAGAACCATGTCTTCGGCAATCCACATTCTCATAATCCATCTTCCATGGCTTCAACAGAACTGGTAGATAGCGCTCGCCATACTGTATTGGAGTTCTTCAACACGACAGAAGACGAATACGTTGTCATTTTTACTTCCAACGCCAGTGGCGCCTTGAAATTGATCGGTGAATCCTACCCTTTCACAGAAAACGGCCGTTTTGCCCTGTGTGCCGATGATCATAATTCGGTAAATGGGATTCGTGAATTTGCCCGGGCCAATGGCGCGGCGGTTAGCTACGCGCCATTGACCGCCCCAGATCTGCGGATGGACACGGAAAAGCTTGAGACCATCCTTGATTCGGCCGATACGCGTGCAAAAAACTTATTCGCCTTTCCCGCCCAATCGAACTATTCCGGTGTGAAACACCCGCTTTCGCTTATCGAGAAAGCACAAAGCAAGGGGTGGGATGTGTTGGTTGATGCGGCGGCATTCGCACCAACCAATCGATTGGATCTAGGCCATTGGCAGCCACAATTCGCGGTTTTCTCTTTCTACAAGATTTTCGGATACCCAACTGGGATTGGGGCGCTCCTTGCGCGGCGTGATGTCTTGCCAAAGCTGCGCCGGCCCTGGTTTGCGGGCGGAACAGTGAAGATTGTCTCGGTGAAAGCGTTTGACCATTACCTGGCCGATGGCGAAGCGGCATTCGAAGACGGCACAATTAACTATCTAAGCATCCCGGCCGTTGAAATCGGCCTGCGACATATCGACAAACTGGGGATGGAGAATATCAGCGAACGTGTGCGCTGTCTGTCCGGCTGGCTGCTTGCCGAGCTGGCTGAGCTGAAACACGAGAACGGGCGGCCCATAATTCGCGTGCACGGACCAACAGACCTGGAAATGCGTGGGGGAACGATTACGATCAGCTTTTTTGATGTCGCAGGCCGGCCGATTTCCGGACAGATCATCGAACAACTGGCCGCCAAGGCCAATATTTCCCTTCGCACGGGCTGTTTCTGCAATCCCGGGTCAGGCGAGGCGACGTTCCAACTGCCTGTTTCGTTGATGAAACAGTTTTTCGTCAACGATGAAGGAATCAATTTCTCAGAGCTGGTGGATGTGATCAACAAGGCCCAGGGCGTTGACGTCAGCGCCGTACGCATCTCTGTGGGGCTGGCCTCCAACTTCAAAGACGTTTACCGCTTCATGCAGTTTGCGGCAAGTTTCCGCAACAAATCGGCAGACGCGTACAAGGAACTGACCGCGCCCCCGGAAAGCGCGATGCGCGATGCAGCTTAATGCAAATAGGCCGGCTGGGTTGCGGATCGCCAAAAAACGATCAGTTGATAGTCACGCCAATCTCATTGGACATCGTGCGCCAGGCGCCACCGCCCTGCAAACAGTTATCAAACCCATCGAAACACATGACCAGTCTCAGCGTATAATCGCCCGCTTCCGGCAGCTTGATCCTATCTTCCCATGTAAGCCCATCCGCTTTCATCGTTGAGTTCTTGCCGCCATAGGTTTGCTGGTACCACTCGAAACGATCAACGCCATCTTTCTTGGGCATCACGCCCAGGGCATTGTACGACACTTCTCCCCCAGTCTGGTTGTCAATCGTGAATTCAAACCACACAGAACCCCCAGGGGAAAACTCGGAGCGATCCTGAACGGCAAAATAGGAGGCTACGAGCCCGTTGGCGCCGATGGCGGGCGCCGGAGGCGGGGCTGGTTCGGCCGTCTCTGTCGGTGGCGGAGGCGGATTCGTCGGCTGGGCCACAACGGGCGGACTGGTCGGTGGTAAGGGGGCGGGCGTGTCCGTAGGCGGCACTTCTGTCTCCACAGGCGTCGGCGTCACTTCCGGAGTTGCGGTCGCCGCCAGTGTCGCTGTTGCCGGCACGGGGGTATGGCTGGCTTCAACGATAACGGGAGGCGGCAGCGTGCCCCCATCCCCATTCGGCAGCGTGCTCGCCACTTCTTGTCCATTGTCTACTGCGGCCGTCGCCGTTGGCACTGTTTCATTTGCAGCGCCAATCCCACATCCCGCCAGCAGCATGCCTAGACCGACCACCACAACGAACCATGTTGTCTTGGAGAAAACGTTTTGCATACCTCTAACAAACTCTTGCTTCATTTAATCATCCACTTTTTTGTTTTCGAAAGTTGGCAGATGCTAACATAGCAGGCAGAAATTGCACAAGACTATAACAGGTAGCTTATTACCCGGTCTAGATTGTGGTCAAAGAAATACTCCCTGCCGTTCCTATCCACCGGTCCCATTTGAATGCACGATTTCCCATTTATCACTAGAATTAGTCTGTCGGCTTAGCAGCCTAAGTCAGGGAAAAGGGCCCGGAGCCCAGGAAGGAATTATGATCTATTTAGTCGTTCGCATTTTGGTCTATGCTATCGCCCTGGCAGTCACCGTCATTCTGACGCCGGGCTTGGATGTTGGACCCCTGATTCCCGGCGTTGTCGACATCAGCGCCACCTATATCTTGATTGGCACCCTTTTTGGACTGATCAACGCCTTGGTCCGGCCGGTTGTACTCCTGTTCACGGCCAAGCTGTTGGTGCGCACCATGGGCGTTTTCGCCCTCTTCATCAATGCGTTCCTCTTCTGGCTGCTGTCTGTCCTCGCCCCCAGCGCATTTATCGTCGAATCTCCCCAGTGGCTGTGGATCATTATTGGCAGCGTCGTCATCGCCGCCGTTGTGTTCCTCATGGAGGCGCTGTTCGGCCTGGACAAGCCGGCATTCCATAGTGAGACAGAAGGACAGGTCTACTGGAAATGGGTCGCCTATCTTTCCTCGGGCCGGCGGAACACAATCGCTGAAAACCTGCGTACCGCGCAGATTCTGGATATCGTCACGCGCTACACCAAAGATATCGCCGTTGACGCTTCGCCACTCTCTCGCTTCCGTTTCTTCATGGAAGATATCCTCTATCGCGATATCGATCAGTTAGAAGAGATGGAACTCCCCGTAAAGGTTCGCTATATGCTGCAGGAGCTCGGCCCTACATTCGTGAAGTTTGGTCAGATCGTCAGCAGTCGCGCCGAGAACTTACCGCCTGAATGGCAGGAAGAGCTGAACAAGCTGCAATCCAATGTGCCGCCCTTCTCTTATGACTCAGTACAAAGAATCATTACCGATGAGCTGGGTGCACCGCCGGAGACTTTATTCGCTACGTTTGACAAAGAACCGCTTGCCGCCGCTTCTACTGCTCAGGTTCATCGGGCAACGCTGCTCGACGGAACAGAAGTGGTCGTGAAGGTTCAACGTCCCAATATCGACGTCACCGTCAAGGCGGATCTGAACGTCTTAAGGGACCTATCAACACGAATTCAACGGAAACAAGAGTGGGCGCAGGGCATCGACCTGCGTGGGCTGGTGTTTGAGTTCGCCGACGGCATCATGCGTGAACTGGATTATCGTAATGAAGCCAGCAATGCCCGCCTGCTAGCACGGAACATGGAAATGTTTCCCGAAATCCATATTCCAGAAATCTATGGCGAATATTGCACTGCCAAGGTGCTCACCATGGAATACATTGAGGGTGTCAAGATCACCGACGTACAAGAGATCGAAGGGGCCGGACTCGATCGCATCGCCCTGGCAGACGTGTTTATCAATTCTTTCATGAAGCAGACATTGTTTGATGGATTCTTTCACGCGGATCCGCACCCAGGCAACGTCCTTGTAAATCTTGACAGCGGGCAGATCATTTTCCTCGATATGGGCCTCATGGGCGAACTTAATCGCAATCAGCGCATGGCGCTGGCCGATTTGCTGATATCTATGCAGCAAAAAGATGGGTACGGGCTTGGCAAAGCGGCGATCAAACTCTCGCAGCCGCTGCCGGGGCATACCGTGGATGAGAAACAGTTCTTGGAAGCGATGGAACGCTTTGCCGATCGTTTCCTGAAAGTCGAGGATGCCGATCTCTCGATTGTCATCTCCTCACTCCAGGATACGATCCGCCGCTACGGCATGCGCTTGGACAGCAATTTCACGCTCGTGATCAAGACGCTCATGCAGGCGGAGGCGATCGTTCATGTGCTTGTGCCCACGATGAGTATCACGGAAGAGGCCGCGCAGAGCGTTGTCTCGCTGGCGCGCCAGCAGTATGATGCCGATCAGATCGCCGAGATCGTGCGCACGCAGATAACGCGCAGCGCGCGTGAGGTCATCTATCGTCTACCGAGTCTTGTAGAATCAACGACAAAATGGCTGGACCAATATGAAAAGGGTCGTTTTGAAGTCTATATTGATACAGGGGACTTGGACAAACAGGTTAAACATTTGAGTGCCGGCTTCAACAAAGCGATCAACCGCCTCGTAATGGGCTTGGCCCTCGCCGGCTGGATCGTTGGTTCCGCTATCGCCAGCACCTTCGAGGGAGAAGTCGCCGGTTTCGATCTCTCTCAGTTCGCATTCTATATGTTTATTGTTGGGGCGATCGTTGGCGCTTTCGTCGTTGTACGCGGTTTGTGGCAATCGCGGGACGACGATGAGAGTTACTATTAGTTACGGAGGCAGTGTTAGATGGCCGAATCGATTTATCCCGTTCTACACTTTGCTTTGACCGTGCTCTTTGTAACGCTTGGGGGCATGCTTCTCTTGGCGGGGCGCAAGCATTCTTGGATATTGTTAACCGCTGGTGGATTTCTTGTTGCGGCGACGCTCTTTGCCGAGTTTCGAGGGCAACCGCAGGCGTCGTCACTGGTTACCGAGGGACTATGGGTGTTTCTGCTCGTCGCCGCTGCTTTGGGCATTCTTGGGTATTTTGTCAGCGTACGCTACAAGAGTATATCGATCGACCTCATTGGGTTCGCGGTTGGTCTCTATACTGCCTCCTGGTTTGACGAGATCTTGCTGGTTCTAAACGGTCAGGAGGAAAGCGATTTCACTTGGTGGCTGGCAGTGCTCTTTATCGCCGCCGGTGCTTTGGGCGTCTGGATTACGCGTCGCGAACCAGATCAAGCTATGATATTGATCTCTGTCATCATAGGCGCAGACACAATTACCAATGCTTTGAATCTTGATTCATCGCGGAGCATTACGGCCGTTTTCACCTTGGGCCTCGCCTTAACCGGCGTTGTTGTTCAATATGCCACGCTGCTGCGTGAACAGCCACGCTTAGGAAGAAGACTCCCGCCCGTACCGCACCCAGTCAGCGAAGAGATGCCTTATGAATAGGCGGACAAACAAGGGTTAGTGAGACATTATGGAAATCACAAAGGCTGTGATTACGGCCGCGGGGCGCAGTCAGCGAACACTGCCCCTGCAAACTCTGATCGACAGCGATGGTGTTGAGAAATCAGTTCTCGGTATTTTGATCGATGAAGTGCTGCGAGCCGGCGTAGAAGAGATTTGTATCGTCGTGCATCCGGGGGATGAGGAGTCCTACGCAACAGAAGCAGGCGATCATGCAGCCCGGCTGCAGTTTGTGCGCCAGGAAAAACCATTGGGTTACGGACATGCGATCTACTGCGCGCGCGAATTCACCGGAGACGCCCCTTTCTTGCACCTGGTCGGAGACCACCTCTATGTGAGCAGGCAGGGCAGTGGCTGTGCCAGCAAACTCGTCAAGGTGGCCGAAAGAGAATCCTGCGCCGTTTCGGCCGTTCAGGCAACGAGAGAGAACTTCCTACCTTACTACGGCACCATCGGGGGGCAGCGGCTCCACGAACGTACCGATCTCTACAGAGTAGAAACGGTAATAGAAAAACCAACCCCAACGATCGCTGAGCAGCGCTTGATTGTCCCTGGCCTCCGGGCGGGACATTATCTATGTTTCTTCGGCATGCACGTCTTAACCCCAACCATCTTTGCCATTCTGGAAGACCTAATTGCCTCAGCTTCTGATCAAAGAGGTGTCTGGCTGGCCGATGCGCTCACAAGGTTGGCGCAGCAGGAACAATATCTCGCCTTGGAGATGAAGGATTTACGATACGATATCGGTGTCAAGTATGGTCTCATGACAGCCCAAATGGCTCTGGCCCTCAGCGGCGAAGATCGCGACATTGTTCTGTCACAATTGCTGGCCTTGCTGGCAGAACGAGAACTTGGCAAAGACCAGCGGGCAAAGAGATGAGCCGGCTCATTGAGATTATCACATCCGCAGATCCTTCAGTTCGCGACAGTTCTCTCGACTCCTTCGCTCGCCAGGCCTCCCTGGCCGTGCTGCTCACAGAGTGCGCGGCCCTAGACGAGTTCAGACTGGTAAATGACAATCTTTACTTCCGTGTAAGAGCGCTTTTCTTCCTCTACGCAGTTCACCGCTTTCACATTCCAGAGAAGTCTGGGGTTAATTCAAAAGGCCTTATCCCTTACGATGGTTATCTGAATCTTCTGAACCGCCGCTTTGAAGAAGCGATAAAGATTTTCAATGGTGAACAAACGAAGTCTGGCCCAAGCGACGGGATTTCCAGCGCACTCGCCAGCGCGTATCACAGTTTGGCGTTCCAGACTCTGGCAAATCAGGTGCGACACAGTGTGCGCTCTGTAAGAGGCAATCAATGGATGTTTCGCACTGGCCATCCGGAAGATCATCCGCTGCGCATTCACCCCGCCCTGCTGAAGCGAACGAACGGGCTGTTTCCCATCGTTCATGAAGCCACTCCGGTGAGAATGGATTTAACCCACAGTGGTTGGAGTGACATTTTTTTCCTGGGAATGGATTTCCCGGAAGGGGCCAGGGTCATCAACACCTCTATTGATCTAAGTGTACTTCGTGACGGGCAGTCGGCCGAACCGAGACCGCCAGTAGAGAGTTACTTTCGCGTCATTGATGAGCCGCTGATGCGCCTTACGAGCGTTGACCTGGGTGCCTCAGCGAGCATAACAACTCTGGCCGAAGTATTTGATTTTGCCAGGGATTATCTCGGCTTGTTGAAGGCGGCAATAATCGCTGCCGGCATCATTCCCCCGGGCATGGAGGGCGCCGGAACTCCTTTGAAAGATGTTCTGGAACGGCTCGCTGGTCCAGGAAAAGGGATTGAGATCGTCAGCCATGTCAACGAAATACCTAAAGGATCGCGTTTGGCCGTATCGACGACACTTCTGGCCAGTTTAATTGCCGTGTGCATGCGCGCGACAGGACAGACTGATTCCACCACGGGGCAGTTATCCGAGAATGAACGGCGGCTTGTCGCCGCCAGAGCAATTCTGGGGGAGTGGCTTGGTGGATCTGGTGGAGGATGGCAAGATTCGGGCGGCGCTTGGCCGGGAATGAAACTGATCAGGGGTGAGGAAGCGGTTGAAGGCGATCCCGAATATGGAGTAAGCCGCGGGCGGCTGCTTCCCAGTCACCATATCCTTTCGGTCGAAGATGCATCACCGGTGACACGCCAGAGACTTGAGGATAGTCTTGTTCTTGTCCATGGAGGAATGGCCCAAGACGTAGGCCCGATCCTGGAAATGGTCACAGAGAAATATCTCCTGCGCTCGGAAGCGGAATGGGCAGGGCGCATGGAAGCAATCGCCATTCTGGACGAATTGAAAATGCTGCTGCGCAAAGGCGATATCCCTGCCATTGGCGCCGCCACGCAGCGCAATTTTGCGGGCCCGATCCAAACAATTATCCCCTGGGCAGGAAACCTCTATACAGAGCTGCTTATCGCGCGCGTTCGCGAACGGTTCAAAGATGATTTCTGGGGATTCTGGATGTTGGGCGGTATGTCCGGCGGCGGAATGGGGTTCATATTTGATCCCGCGTGCCGCCAAGAGGCCCAAACCTACCTGCAAATCATCATGGATGTCACCAAACGGGAGCTTGAGAAGGCGGTCCCTTTCGCGATGCAGCCGGTCGTATACGATTTCGCAATCAACGAGCAGGGAACTGTCGCCGAACTCTTGTCTGGCGAGTTGGCCCTGATGCCCGCAGGCTACTATTCAAACGCTGTGCCTGACCTGCTGCGCAAAGAACCGTGGGAACTGACTCCCTCCCGCCGTGCAGAATTAGATCAATTTGGCAGGGCAGTGCGCACTAACCCGGTATTGGTTGGCATGGTCCAGACCCTTTTCGACAAACTGCTGCCCCAAAATCGTTCCGACGATGGGGCCGAAACGAACCTGACCGCGATGCTGAGCAGCTACGGCTTCGATCAAGTCCAACATGAGCAGATCCGTTCAGACCTTCGCAGCGGTCGCATTGGTTTGGCTCAGAATCAACTGCCCGCAAACAGTCAGGTTCAAGACGTCGAGCCAGGCGATGTATTTGATATCGTGCAGCAGGGCTCTAAAAGAATGCGCTCGTTAGGCATGGATGCGCTTGCGGCCGGAGAGGTTGCCGTTGTCACTCTTGCCGCCGGAGCGGGCAGTCGCTGGACGAAAGGCGCGGGTGTCGTGAAAGCGATCAACCCGTTTGTGAAACTGGCCGGAAGATACCGTAATTTCATCGAGATCCACCTGGCGAAAAGCCGGCAGGTTGGGAAACTGGTAGGAACGCCCCTGACGCATGTCATTACCACCAGTTATATGACACATGAGCCGATCGCCGACTACTTGGAACGTGCAGACAACTATCATTATCCGGGAACGCTGCTCCTGTCACCGGGTCGCGCCGTCGGGCTCCGTCTGATCCCTATGGCGCGCGATCTACGTTTCGCCTGGGAAGAGATGCCTCAACAGCTGCTTGATGAACAGGCGCAGAAGGTTCGCGACAGTCTCCAGTCTGCCCTCATCGGTTGGGCGGAAGAACAGGGTGAAGGTGGCGACTATCGAGACAATGTGCCTACGCAGTGCCTCCATCCGGTAGGGCATTGGTTTGAGATCCCCAACTTGCTGCGCAATGGCGTCCTGGCCGAACTGCTGGACGAGAACCCGAATTTGAATTACCTGATGCTTCACAATATCGATACGGTAGGCGCGGACGTCGATGCGGAGATACTGGGCTACCACATTGAGGAAGGGGCAGGTATGTCGGTGGAAGTCATCACGCGCCAGATCGACGATCGCGGCGGCGGCTTAGCCCGCGTCGATGGGCAGCTCCGTCTAGTCGAAGGGATGGCCCTTCCTCGCGAAGAGCTCGAGTTTGACTTGACCTATTACAATTCTAACACGATGTGGATCACAATCGACCATCTACTCGATCTCTTGGGGCTGCAGCGGTCAGAATTGGCAAACAAAGAACTGGTGACGGCGGGCGTCCGCCAGCTGGCGGCCAGAATGCCTACCTATATAACGATCAAGGATGTCAAGAAAAGGTGGGGATACGGACAAGAAGATATCTATCCGGTAACACAATTCGAAAAGCTTTGGGGGGATATGACAGCTGTACCGGAGTTGAGCTGTCGCTACGTTGCCGTGCCGCGCAGGCGCGGACAACAGCTCAAAGAAGTGGCCCAGCTAGATGGTTGGCTGCGCGACGGTTCAGCGGCTCACCTAGCTACACTTTGTGACTGGGGTGATGAGTAGCTAGATCTCCTTTTGCAAACAAACCTCGTCCAATCACGAGCAGCAGGCAAAAAAATGGCCTGACTGCGAGAGTAGAAGCGTGGCTCCCACAAGGGGAGCCGTTTCCTCTACTCAGCACTCAGGCCGAGATTGCAATTTTTTATATTGCCTAGGCGCGTTCTACTTCTTGCGCCGCCGGACCTTTACGACCCTGACCGACGATGAACGTTACACGCTCGCCATCTTCCAGAGCACGGTCTGAATGGTTCGCCATATCATTGATATGGACGAAGATATCTTCGCCATTGTCGCGCTGGATAAATCCATATCCCTTGCGAGCATCGAACCACTTTACAGTTCCGGTTTCTTTTACGTCTGACATTTTGCTTTTCTCCATAAGACTATATGACTGCCCACAGCTATTTCTGGCGCAAAAAAAGCCATCCAGATTACGTAGGTCTGGAAGGCCGGTTCTTACACAATCATCCACTGCAGAGCTAACGAATAAGAGTATGTTAACCGATCGCGCGGAAAAGGTCAACTACTAGGATCAATTCTTTAGGCGATTACTCATGATTCGCGCGCGGCGGGCAGGCGGCCGTTTCTGATGCGGATCTAGACAGTCTTCAGATACTGGTGAACCATGCTGACGGCGATGGCGCCCTCGCCTACGGCGGACGCGACACGCTTGACGGATCCATTACGGACATCGCCAACGGCGAAGATACCGGGAACATTCGTTTCCAGCATATAGGGTTGGCGCTTGATGTTCCAACCACCGCCAATCTTGTTGTCTCGGATCAGATCTGGCCCAGTAATGATGAACCCTTGCTTGTTGCGCTCAACAAGCCCTTCAAGCATCTCCGTATAAGCCGCGGCTCCAATAAAAACAAAGAGGGCGGCCGCGGGCTCTTCCTTAGTCTCGCCCGTTTCTCGATTGTGCAGGAAAATGCTGCTCAAGCGATCTTCACCCTTCACTTCCACGACTTCCGTGTGCGTGCGCACGTCTATGTTACTGGTGCCGTCAATTTGATCAATCAGATATTGCGACATGCTCAAGGTTAATGAGGGACCACGAACCAGCATTGTAACCTGGCTGGCGAAGCGCGAAAAGAACATCGCCCCTTGGCCGGCGGAGTTTGCGCCGCCCACAATATAGACGTGCTGGCCGGCGTAGTTGGCCGCTTCAGTCATCGCAGCCCCGTAATAAACGCCGGCCCCCTCCAGGTTTTCAATTCCCGGCACCTGCAAACGACGTACGTCAACGCCTGTGGCCACGACAAGTGCTTTGCAGCTTATTTCCGTTCCATCAACCAGGGTAATGAACTTAAAGGGCTGTTCGACACGAACGGCCGTTACTTCCTGGGGAATTAGCATTTCCACACCAAACCGCTCAGCCTGGGCCGTTGCCCGGCGCGCCAGCTCTCCGCCGCTAAGACCCTTGGGAAATCCAAGGTAATTCTCAATTCTGGAACTTGTGCCCGCCTGTCCCCCCGTCGCTGACTTGTCGACCATCAAAGTCTTCAAGCCTTCCGACCCGCCATACACGGCCGCGCCCAGTCCCGCTGGGCCGCCGCCAATAATGATCAGATCGTAGTACGGCGCGCTCGCTTCCGTTTGCATGCCGATAGCGCGCGCCAATTCACCCGTCTCAGGGCCGACCAAGACCTCGCCTTCGGGAAGGAAAACCACAGGGAGGCGACGCTTCGCATCACTTTGAACATTTTCCACAAGCGCCAGCGCTTCACTGTTCGTTTCCATATCCAACCATTGATAAGGAACGCGATTTCTCGACAGAAAATCCTTGATATCGTGGCTCTGTGGAGACCAGAGAGTGCCTACTACACGAATGCCTTGGTAGGGCAGAGTGACGGTAGAAGACCACTCTTGCAGCAGATCATCCAGCACAGGATAGAGGTTCTGCTCCGGTGGATCCCACGGTTTCATCAAATAATAGTCCAGGCCGATGGCGTTAATGCTGGTGATCGCCGCCTCTGTATCAGCATAAGCGGTCAACAATACTCTACGCGCCTCAGGGAACAATTTCATCGCCTCAGCGAGGAACTCTGTGCCGGTCATGCCCGGCATGCGATGATCAGCGAGTAGGAGAGCAACGGCTTCATTGCGTTCTCTTAGCTGCTCTAAGGTCGCCAACGCTTCCTGCCCAGAACTTGACTTCAGAATGCGATAATCTCGCTGATAGTAGCGCCGCAAATCACGATTCACAGCGTTCAATACCTGCGGCTCGTCATCAACTGATAGGATATATGGTTTGGCCATATCATTCTCCGCCTGGCAAAGAGTGGGATAAAGGATATTGATTCAAGATCGCGTTCACCAAGCCGCAGCCAGTTTGGGCGTTGTCTGGCGCAAGTGAACTTGTTGGAACTAAGTCTACCGCTTAAATGCCGGCTGTCAATTATATTACTTTAAATGAATGGATGGGATAGGCCAGGAACTCGATCGTTCGATCTCGCCTCCTGGCGAGAGGATAGATGACAGACAAAAAAAGCCCCGTACCAAACTCAGGCACGGGGCTAAAGGCTCAAGAATCAGTAACCGGGTGGCGGCGCTGCCGGCCCTGTGTACTCGATAATGCTGAAGTGTGCGCCTTGCGGGTCCTGGGCAACGGCGATCTTACCCACCTCACCCGCAGCGGTTGGCGCAACCATCAGATTGCCGCCCAGTTCCTCGACTTTTGCCGCAGACGCTTCCACGTCAGCGACCAGGAAATAGTTGGTCCAATTGGGCGGAACCGGACCCCATTCCGCCTCAATCTTCATCATGCCTGCCTGGCCGCGATCACCCGCTTTACAGAGCACGTAATCATTGGCATCAACTTCAAATGTCCAATCGAACACTGCGGCATAGAACGTTCTCGCCGCCTCGATATCGTTGGTCTGCAGCTCGTTCCAGGTCAAAGTGTTGGGAATATTGACCAGCTGCGCGCCGATATGCTGCCCCGGCTGCCATACGCCGACGGTCGCCCCGCCAAGATCTTGGATCACGGTCATTCGGCCTGAATCCATCACATCAAAGGGGGGAACCAAAACAATGCCGCCTGCTTCAGCAGCTTTCGCAGCCACTGAATCTGCGTCAGCATGCTTGACATAGGCACTCCAATGCGCAGGAACGCCCTGCTCCTGCATCCCTGAATCCAGCGGTCCCAGCCCAGCGACATTGTATCCTTCAATCTGGGCCATACTATAAATAGTTCCGGAATCGGTGGGCAAGTCCAGGAAGGACCACCCAAAAAGAGCGCCGTAAAACGATTTCGCTCCCTCTGTGTCCGTCGTCGCCAGATCAATCCAGGAAAAAACACCATCCGGATATTGCTTCACAACTTGCATGTCATACTCTCCTTTTGTTTGTGCTCAAGTTAGACGTCTGCAGTACTGCTTGATCAATATACAGATTATAACACAAATAGAACATACGGTCTAGTATCTACAGAAACGCGTTCAACCGCATACGAGCCATTTGGTTGAACGTCCCGGCCTCAGGCGTGACGCTGCACTCAGCTGCCACACAGATAGTATGGCGCGTTAGATCAATCCTCGCTTTTCTAGAGCGGCCGCAAGCAGAGGCGCGATCTGCGCTTGAATGCTTTCGTTTGCATACCCTATCCAACTGACATCCGCTTCGACTGACAGTAGCGAGCGCAGCGGCTTTCCCAATTCATCGGTAACAACGACGCCCAGCTCGCGCGCAATCAATTCCGTACACATGTCATATGGATGGCAGCATATACCTAGAGATAGTCCCTTTTGAGCCAGGAGCTTCTCCATGAGGGGCCGCAGGTCGGCGACGAAGCGATCATGGCCGCTCATTAGTTCATAAAGCTGACCGCCGCTGCAGATGTATTGATCTTCAAAACAATGCGCCTTGCCCGGCTGTACCGGGCCCAGAGCACCTAGAATAATCTCTTCATCGATGGCCGCCAACACATCCCGCGCGCCGGGAAAGAAGCGCGAAATGGCAGCGAAGCCATGGGCAATCGAAGCAGCGGAGGAGGGGCGCAGGGGCAGCGCCTGTCGTTGCCCGCTCAGCCGATTGTGGCGTACAGCCGTTACTCCCTCGCCCTTGACTGCCCAGACCTGGTCAGATAAGTACTGTTTTACGAGAGGAATTTCCGTTTGCACGGCCAACTCAATGTCTTGCAGGTTCGTTTGCGGTCCTCGATTGGGGGCCACGCCGCTGAGGATCCAGGCGCTGCGTTTCTGGTACATGAGACCGCGCGTACCATCAATGGGATCAACAATAAGGCGCCACAACGCATCCGCCTCGGCCGCTCCATCCGGCAAGATAACCTTCCCACCATCCAGCCCTTCGGCGATCAGCACGAGCGGATACTTTGAAGCGATCTCCTGACGAACAAACTCTACAAGCAGTTCTTCGCTCACGCGGTCAATGGCATAAATAGTGTCTCCCTCCCCTTCGCGCACTATAGAGGATGCAGACTCTAGGGAAGCGCTTTCACAAGCCAGCACAACGGCATCGCGTATCAGATCGTGAAGCCTACGAAGTGGATCAAGGAATTCTTTTACGGCCGTCATTTCACCTCTCTTGTTTGCGTCGGCGTTGCGCCGCATCTGGGCAGCGAACCTTATGCTGCGCTGCAACATCGCCATCATACAGTATGGCCCACCTTGATTGTGCATCGTTCGGCGGCGGCGATCAGACCAGATGTCGCTCCTCAACCACAATGCGCTTCCTCCAGGGCAATGCACTGATTATTACAGACAACAGCGCTAACGTAAATCAGCAGTCGGCCGCGCCCACATGTACGCAGGACAAATAGGGGGTAGTCGTGATAAGATTGTGGCCGCAGGCTGTGAAGGTGCCTCAGCACGAGGCGCGAACATCCCGTATGCGGATTGTTATTCCAGCAAAGATCAATACTGCTAAAGAGGCAGAAACCTAATCAAGAGGATTGCACATGAAAACGGCTCTAGTATGTGGGGCGGGAGGCTTCATCGGTGGCCATCTCGTCAGTAGACTTAAACGAGAGGGGTATTGGGTACGCGGCGTGGATATCAAGGAGCATGAATTCAAGCAGAGTGACGCGGATGAATTTCTTGTCCTCGATCTGCGCGATGAGAAAAACTGCCAACGAGCGCTTACGCTGCGGGAAGGCACATTCGATGAGGTATACCAACTCGCCGCCGATATGGGCGGCATGGGCTTCATCCATTCGGCGGAGTGCGAAATCATGCACAACAGCGCGTTGATCAATATCCACATGACGCATCACGCGTCAGAGATGGGCGTACCGCGTTACTTCTTTTCTTCGTCCGTCTGTGTTTACCGTGATATGGAACCGGGCGAACCAGAAATGACGGAAGCGGAGGCGATTCCAGCCAATCCAGACAACGAATACGGATGGGAGAAGTTGTATTCGGAGCGGATCGCCATGGCCTATGAGCGCAATCAAGGGATGATTGTACGCATCGCGCGCTTTCAGAACTGCTACGGGCCCTACGGCACTTGGACCGGTGGCCGCGAGAAAGCGCCGGCCGCTATCTGTCGCAAGGTGGCAGAAGCAGAAGATGGGGGGACGATAGAGGTTTGGGGCGACGGCACGGCCGTACGTTCCTACACTTACGTGACGGACATGGTGGATGGCATCTACCGCCTGATGCATTCCGACTTGCAAGGAGCCGTGAACATCGGCTGCCCGGAATATGTCTCTGTCAATCAGCTGGTAGCCACTGTCGCTGAAGTGGCCGGCAAAGAAATCAACATCAAGCACATCGATGGTCCCGTTGGCGTGCAGTCAAGAAACTTCAGCAATGAGCGCATCTACTCAACCGGCTGGCGCGCCAACAACTATCTTAAGGACGGCATTGCCGAGACCTATCCCTGGATTGAAGAGCAGGTGATCGCTCAGAAAGCTGGTGAACCCGGCTGAGTTATAGCCACGCTTTCCGGCCAAACTTATCTGCCGGGAAACAACTTTCCATAACCGCAGATTGAGACACACTTACCCATGGTGAGGCAGGCTATCAGATTTTTTATTTTCAGCTTCTACTTGCGCATACTCTCTCGTAGACACATCGTATGACGCGCGTCCTTCTGATTTCAACCTACGAACTGGGCCACCAACCTTTTGGCCTTGCCTCGCCTCTCGCCTGGTTCAGAGCGCATGGGGTGCAAACAGATTGTCTGGATCTGGCGGTGCAGGCGTTTGATGAATCCCTGGTTGCGGCCGCCGACCTGATCGCCATCTACCTGCCGATGCACACCGCCACCAGGCTGGCCGTCGCCCTCATTCCCCGGCTGAAAGCAATAAATGCCGATGCCCATCTCTGCTGCTACGGGCTCTATGCGCCGGTCAACGAAAATTTCCTGCGCCAAATCGGCGTAGAGACAATTATTGGCGGTGAGTTTGAGGCCGCTCTCGTGGAACTTCAGCAGAAGCTGTTCGCAAACGACCTTGAGGAATCACCGGCTCCAGCGCCGGCGCAATCGATCTTCTTGACTCGCCAACAGTTTCTTGTTCCCGATCGCGGAGATCTTCCCGCCCTCAAGGACTATGCGCAGCTTATCGCGCCGGATGGGTCGCTGAAGCTGGCCGGCTATACCGAGGCGAGTCGCGGCTGTAAACATTTTTGCCGTCACTGCCCCATCGTGCCCATCTATAATGGCCGTTTCCGCGTCGTTCAAAAAGATATCGTGCTGGCCGACATCAGGCAGCAGGTGCAGGCCGGTGCTGAACACATCACGTTCGGTGATCCCGACTTCCTCAACGGGCCGGGGCACGCCCTTCCCATCGTCGAGTCCTTACACAAAGAGTTTCCGGATGTGACTTATGATGTCACAATCAAGATTGAGCACTTACTTAAGAACGATCATTCCCTACCGCTGCTAAAAGAGAGCGGCTGTCTATTTGTCACCAGCGCTGTGGAAGCGGTCGATGATGCGGTGCTGCGTAAGCTGAATAAAGGGCATACCCAAGAAGATTTCATACGCGTGGCCGGCCGCCTGCAGAGATTGGGTCTGGCATTGAACCCCACATTCGTCGCTTTCACCCCCTGGACAACGCCGCGCACCTATCTCGACATGCTCTCTTCCATTGCGGAACTGGGCCTGGTAGCCAATGTGGCGCCCATTCAGTATGCGATTCGCCTGCTCATTCCTGCCGGCTCCCTCTTACTCGATCTCCCTGATATCAAGACGTTGGTTCAGCCATTTGATCCCCAGGCACTCACTTATCCCTGGCAGCACCCCAATCAGGCAGTTGACGCGCTGTATGAACAAGTCTTCCGCCTGGTGAAGCGCAATCAAGGAGAAGGGGCATCTCGAGAAACCCTATTCGCGCAGATTTGGCAGGCGGTCCTGGACGTCGCTCCTGAGTTAGCGTCCTTCTATGCGGAGGTGAGCAGTTGGGATGCAGCGGCCAAGCCGGTGCCGGCCCTGAGCGAATCCTGGTACTGATGAGCGGAACCCCACGAGGAGCAGTTTGCTTCCGATCAGGTCTAGCACCACCACCCATTGCCAGCCAGAACCCATGTGTACTATTTCCGGCTGCCTGCTTCCTTAACAAGGTGCCAGAGAAAACTGGGCGTAACGGGATTCTCCAATATTTCGATCCCCGTTTCTTCCAGGGCATCTTCAATCGCCTGGGCGAACAGCGGGCCAACGGGGATCGCGCCGGCCTCGCCGGCCCCTTTCGTGCCCAGGGGATTGAGTGGTGAGGGCGTGACCACATGCCCGATCTCCATACGTGGAATCTCCATCGCCGTGGGAATGAGATAATCCATGAAGGAGCCGCTGAGCATCTGGCCATCCTCTCCAAAGCTCAGTTTCTCATAGAACGCATCGCCAATGCCCTGCGCCACACCGCCATGAATCTGCCCGTCCAAAATGAGGGGATTGATCACCTCCCCGCAGTCGTGGACAACAACATACTTCAGTATCTTCAAGGCCATTGTCTGCGGATCAACTTCAATGATCATTGCATGGGCGCCATTGGCTGTTGCCCCGTACTTCGGCCCAAAATAGTCAGTCGATTCAAGACCGGGTTCGGTGCCGGGCTCCACCGCACCGCGCATGGGGTTGGCCAACTGCGCCAGCGCGCCCAGAGTAATCGCGCTCTCCGGCACATTCTTAATCTGCACATGCCCATCTACCAATTCCAGGCTTTCCGGGGGCACGTTATCAAGCTGCTTGCTGGCCAGGTTGAGCACCTTCTCGCGCACATTGGCGGCGGCGGCATTGATGGCGTTCCCGGCGACAACGGCGCCGCGGCTGGCAAAGGTTCCCGCACCCCAATGGAACTGATCTGTGTCGCCGGTGATGATATCCACATCGGTTACGGCAACCCCTAACTGATCGGCGACGATCTGCGCATAGGAGGTGAAGTGGCCCTGACCCTGTGTGCCGATGCCGGTCGCGACGCTGACACGGCCGTCGTTCTGTACCTGCACGCGTGCCCCCTCATAAGGCCCGATACCGGTCCCTTCGACATAACAGACGAGACCCAGACCAAGATGGCGGCCTTCTTTTCGTGCCTCAGGTTTTGTCTTGGCAAAGAATTCATCATAGTTGATCATTTCTTTGGCCATATCCAGACTCGGCTCGTAGTTTCCACTATCATAGGTCAATGGGCCAAAGTCCTGAAAGATGATCTCGTTATCAAATGGGAACTGGTCGGGAGCAATGAAATTGCGCCGGCGGATTTCCGTGCGGTCAATGCCCAGTTCGCGCGCGGCGATGTCCAGAAGCCGCTCCATGACGTATACCCCGTGCTGCCGCCCGGCACCACGATAAGGGGTAACGATCGTTTTGTTGATGAAAAGCGACGTGAATTCACTGTAATAGGCCGGCACGTCATAACAACCGAGCAGTGTACATTGGCTGTTCAGAGGCACGGTCAAAGCATAAGGAGCGTAGGCGCCGGCATCATGCAAGAACCTATCACGGATAGCCAGGATTCGGCCGTCTTCAGCGAGCGCCATTTCCGCCCAATGAATCTGATCACGCTCCTGGGTTGTGGCGACGAAGTTCTCGCTCCGATCTTCTATCCACTTGACAGGGCGCTGCAGCTGCATGGTCGCGAACGTAACCATCACTTCTTCGGGATAGAAGAGCATAATTTTCGGACCAAAGGCCCCACCGATAAAGGGCGCGATGACGCGCACCTGATTCTCCGAGAGACCAAACATCGCCGCCATGCCGTTGCGCAGGAATACGGGTGCCTGGGTCGTGTCCCAAATGGTCAGTCGTTGATCGCGACGATCCCAACTGGAGACAATGCCACGATTCTCCATCGCTGCCGCCGTTCCGTGATCGTAATAGAAGCGGCGTTTCACCACTACGGCTGCTTTCTTGGCGATCGCATCAAATTTACGGCCGTCCCCTTTGACCTGAATTGCATGGGCGTGCACGTTGGCTCCGACACCAGGCAGCAGAGGCACATCGTCATGGACCAACGGCGCATCTTCAAGGACGGCCTGTTCCAGATCGACTACCGGCTTCAACGGTTCATAGTCCACCCATATCGCATCCACCGCGTCTTCGGCAATGTAGCGGTCTTCGGCAACAACCATGACAACAGGTTCGCCCGCATAACGCACTTTCTCTTTGGCCAGAGGTACCTGGGTGCGCGTATTGAAAACCAGCCCTTCAATCGGGGGCGGCTGCACCAACAGTGGACCCGGCTGCCATAGGTCACCGATCGATTGCGCCGTATAGACGGCGATCACGCCCTCTTTCCCGGCAGCGGCCGACGTATCAATATCGATGATCCGCGCGTGGGCATACGGACTGCGCACGAAGGCGGCATGACCCATCGTGGGTAGTTCCACGTCGTCAACAAACAACGCCCGCCCCGTCAACAGCCTTGGATCTTCATTGCGCTTTATTCGTTTGCCGAAGTTTCGCGTGGCAGCCATGATTCCTTCCTACCCTTCCTTGAAGGCCACGAACCGCGCCCAACAGGACGCCAATTCCATTCCTTTTTGCACGAAGCAGGCGATGAAATAACGGCCGTTTTCCGCGTCCGCCAGCTCCTTGCCCATATTCTCAGCATGAATGATCCCTTTCGGGAATAGATTAAGATGCATGTCTTGATAATACTTATCCAGCGGGTACATCTCATCCCAATCTTTACCAAACTGATCGATCAGCTTCTGGTTCGCTTCGGCAAACGTCTGCGGATGCCAGAGACGCTGGATCGTATTCATGGGATGTTCCATGGCCACGCAATCGACGCCCAGCCATTTAATGCCCTTCTCAATACACCACGCGCCAAAGTCGGGCGACGGGCCCGGATGTTTGATCATATAGCGAAATTCATCCGAATCGGGACTGTTCCAACCCAGTTCTTGCCAGCCTGTCTTCACGATCAGGATATCCCCTTCACGCACATCGACGGCATCCTCTATCATCTGCGGCGTATAGACGCTGGAGTCACTCACAACGTCAGAGATATCAGCGATAACGCCCGCCCCAATCCAGTAATCAAAGGGCATTTCGCCAATCGTCCGCCCGGCGGCATGGAAATGCCGTTCGCCATCCATATGCGTGCCCAGGTGGAAACTGGCCCGGCAGTGGGCATTGTTGCGGCCCAGACCAAAGTATTGGCCGCCTACGCGCTTGGTGTATTTGACCGTCAGCGGCTCGTAATTCGCCCACTGGGGCGTTTGCACGCTGAAAGGCACCGTCAGGTCCAGCATTTGCGCAGCATGCATGAAATCAAAGAATTCGTCTTCATCCATCCCCTGCGGGGCCTGTGTCGCCGTCACCCGGCACCAGGCGGAATCCGTCTCCATGAAGGGGATCGGCTGGATCATGATCCAGGCGCGTTGATTGCTCAGCTCCGCGATTTGTCCGCCGATCGATTCAGCCAGCAGGAGACCCGCCTTGGGCATGGTGATATGGGTCAGTTCGTGGTACCAGTCTGGGGGATAGAGTTCATCCCAACTTTTTCCATGAGATTCTTGCAGTTTCTGTTCCGCTTTTTCAAATTCGCGCGCGTGCATCGTGCGCAAGTTCGTATTCATCGGATGTTCGGCGCAGCCGCAGTCGACGCCGATGAGGCGCAGTTTCTTTTCCAGCGCCCACGCGAAAAAATCTGGCGAGGGGCCGGGATGACGCAAGTAGTAGCCAAACTCTTTGTTCTCGACCCCTCCCTGCGCCTCAGGGTTATACACATCGGGCTGGTCCCAGCCATATTTGTGGTAGCCCGTATTGATTATCAGGATATCTCCTTCTTTCACCTGCACGCGATCCATGATCATTTGCGGGGTATAGAGGCTGTAATCAGAAACGGCATCAGAAATATCGACGACCACGCCTTCGCCGCAGAGATCGTTGAGGGGAATATCGGCGATGGCCGCGGCTCCCGAATGGAACGCCCGCGGCCCAACTAGGTGCGTGCCCGTATTGTTGCTCCACTCGATGAGCTGGCCGTTCGCCCCCTGCCCGCCCCCATACGCCCCCGTCAGTCTCTTAAAGAAATGTACCTGCAGGGGCATTTCGCCCGGCCAGGGGGGCGTGAATATGCTCAGCCCCTGCGTCAGATCAAACCAGTTGGCCTCGACCAGTGTGTTGACAAATTCTTCGCGTTCCATTTCAAGCTCCTATGACAAGTATTTCTCAGCGAAAGCGACCAGCGCTTCCTCAAATACGGACATTGGCGGCCGGACCAATCCTGCGCCAACCTGCCCGATGCCCGCCTCCCTATGAGCGATGCCCGTGTTGATGCGCGGCGTAATCCCCAGTTCGACAACTTTGCGTATATCGGCGCCCACGGGTGTGCCCCGGAAATCAAGCACCGGTATCGTAAAGTATTTGTGCTCAGTCGTGGTTATTTCATACATTTCCAGCGTAGCGTTCAACGCATCCTGCGGCGTTCCGCTGACAAAAGTGACGATCGCCGGCGCGGCAGCCATGGCAAACGCTCCAATACCGGCTGTCTCCGTGATTGTGCTGTCGCCGATGTCGCCGCTGGCGTCATCGGCCGTAAAACCGGGGAAATACAGCCCGTCCGGCCGGCCAACGGGGCCGGTAAACCAGCGATCGCCCAGGCCGCTTACGCGAATCCCCAAGTCGGTACCGTTGCGGGCCATGATCGTCATCACGGTACTACCTTCGACGCCATGTCCGGCGTCCGCCATCGCTTTGCAGGCAGCCATGACCGGGTTCAGGACGGAAAGCGCGTTGTCGCCCAGGAAAGTGATGATATCCGCCGCCACTGCGCGATCTTCCGTCGTCGCCGTGATGTAGGGAGCAAGCTTCGTGGTAAAGATGATCGAGCCCGCCTTGTTGCGGTTGTGCCCTTCATCACCCATATGCAGCGACTCGGCCAGCAGCGTGCGCAAATCAAGCCCATCTTCCATGGCCGCCAGCGCGGTATCAAGGGCTGGGCCCATAACCTCATTCATCCAACGCAGTTTGTCAAGCACTTCCTGCGAGTAGGCGCCATAACGCAGCACTTTGCCATAACCTTCATTGAGATTTGAGTAGGCCACATTGCCATGGGTGACATTCTCGACGACGTAGACCATCATGGAGGGGGAGGTGACGCCGGCCATCGGTCCGACGGCATCATGTTCATGGCAGGGCGCCAATTCAATCTCTCCGGAAGTCACCAGTGCTTCAGCCTCTTCCTCGTTGGCGGCCAACCCTTCAAAAATCAGAGCGCCCGTTATGCCCCCGCGCATCGGTCCCGAAGCTCTTGCCCAGGTAATCGGCGGGCCGGCATGCAGCAGGAGCTTTTCATGCATGCCTGGGATGACGTCCCTGGCTGCGGCCACGCGCTTCAGGATCGGGCGCGCATCCATCATGCGACCCACGGCCGTTTCATTTGCCTCTTTTATGTCGATCATATTCTGCCTCCCGGACTATAAGTTTTTCATCTTGGCCAAAATCGCCATCAAATCTTCTTTCCCGCCGGCAGGCGGTCGCCACTCCACCTGGACGGCGCTCGCGCCCTGGTCTTTCAGACTATCGTAGAAGGATTCCAAACCGACATTAATGGCCGACAGGTCGCCCACGAAACTATCGACAGCGATCTGGGCATGCGCATATTGATAGGGAACTCCCAACCAGCCACTTATCACCGCCACCGCCTCCGATACATCGCGCACGATGTAGGCGCCGGCAGCGGAGAGCGCTGCAATTTGGCCCTGTAAACCCTGAGGATCTTCATCCGTACCCAGAACCAGCGCCACCACGGCCATGTCTCGCTGTCCTTTGATTTCGGCAATAACGGGTGCGATTTCTGAAGCTGGATCAGGGTGTGCACCTTCACCAAGGACTATATCGAGCAGGATGACACGCACCGCCTCATCGGCTGCCTCCTGGCGCAATCTTCGTATACGCAGGTCATTGTCCATCATCGGATGCAGCCGCCCCTGCGTATACTCATCCTCTCCTAGATCGAGAATCGTATGCGCCTGGCTGACAAGGCTGTCCGCCAGTTTTTGATTTGGGCGGAGGGGGATATTGCTGTAGAGCGGCATTAGAAAGGTCTGCAGCCCAAGCAGCGCCTCGTAGGCGAGCGTGCCGCCGGAGAAGAGGCCCCGCAGATATCTGGCCTCAGAGGGAGGAAGAACTTGCCTGCCGTTCGAGGTATCGCCTTTCGCGGAGCTGACTAGTTCCACCGCCAATTCGGCCGCTTCCTGCAGGGTCGCGGCAAAATAGAGATTGCCAATCCGCCTGCCCGGCGGGGGGTAGCCAATCAAATTCAAGATAGTTGGCTTGGCCGAAGCCTGGGCAGCAGAAATGATGACGGGCGCCAATTCCGGATCTATCGGTTTAGAAATAAGGGCGATCAGTTCGGTTCCTTCATCGCGCTGCAAGAGATCCAAGGCCTGCAAAGTAGTCATGCCGCCGACTGCTCCCTTGAGATCACGCCCCCCTGTGCCCAGCGCCTGGGAGACGCCGCCGCCTAAATTGTGTATGGCTGCGGAGACTGCCTGCAAACCGGTGCCAGAAGCAGCAACTAGCCCGATCGCGCCGCAGCGAACGCGGTTGGCGAAGCCTAGACCGACACCGTTGACAATTGCCGTTCCGCAGTCGGGGCCCATCAGCATCAACCCCTTCTCACGAGCTTTGCGCTTGAGATTGATCTCTTGCTCCAGGGTTACATTGTCGCTGTAAAGGAAGACATGCTGATTAAGATCCAATGCTTCTTCCGCAACGCCGGCCGCGTATCGACCGGGGACAGAAATCAAAGTCCACCGCGACTCAGGGAGGTACTCAAGGGCGCTGGAAAGGGTATGCGGCCGGAAATCGACGGCAGCTTTGGAACGCTTCGGTTTGAGGAGCCGATCAACCTCGGCAATAGCCCCTGCGGCGGCGGCCACATCGTCCCCTTTGACGACAATGAGCAGATCGTCTGCTTTGGCCTCAATCCCGGCCAGCTCGAATCCTAGCGACGCGAGGAGATCGCGGTTGGCCGGCGTAGCCATGACGACACCGGCGTCTACAACCCCAGGCAGTTCAGAAAGGGCCTTTTGCAGCTGCATGAGAACGACAGAGTCATAGTAGACGCCGGGGCGAACTTCATACTTTGTCTTCGCCATTTTTTCTGATCTCCTCTCAGCTAGATCCGGCCAATTTTGCGCAATCTCTCGGGAAACGAAGAAGCTATTCTCTCGACTTCTCTTCCAACCTCTTTGCTACCTTGCTCGCCACCAGATCGGCGAACCAGTTAAGGGCAAGAATCACGGCTGCGGTTACGCCCAGGCCAATCACCAGTTTTCGCTGCTGGGGATCCGGCAGCAGCTCTTCAAGCATGTTTTCAGCAACGCCAATCATGAACTGTGACTGGCTGGTCGCGGCGGGGACCTCGGCCGCGGGCGCCGCCTGCTCGTCTCCGGCGGCAGCACGCTCGGTGGCGGCCGGCGGCGGGTTGACGCGAGATTGGACCTGTTTATCGAGATTTTCCAGACTTTGTTTAATGACCGCCTTGCCGGAACTGGACATCACCCGCTGGCCGACTGAAGCCATACGCCCACTGACCTGGCCTTGCCCGGCATAGATAAACTCTGTCCCATCCTGCACATCCTGTAACCGCACATCTCCCTCGCCTTCGACTATGCCCGAGGGGCCGCGGCCGTTGACAACGAGGTGAAAGCCCTCCAGCGGCTGCAGATCTGAGAGGGCCACGGTGCCCCGAAAAACGCCATCTACGGGGCCGATCTTGATCTTCATCTGACCCTGAAACTCGTTTTCATTGACCGCATCTAGTTTGTTGCAGCCGGGCAGTATCCGGGCCAACACTTCAGGGTCAAGCACCATCTCCCATACCAACTCGCGTGGGGCAGCAAAGTGTGTGCGACCTTCCAGCTCAATCATCTTTCACTTCTCCTGCTAACTCTCAAACCTGTCATTTAGCGGCTATCTCTTAGCTATTGTGCATTTTTGCTGCCGCCAGTTTGGCGGCATCAACGATATGCTGATATCCGGTACAGCGGCAGAGATTGCCCGATATTGCCTCGCGAATCTCCGTCTCACTTGGATCAGGATTGTTCTCCAGGAAGGGTACAAGTGTCATGAGGATACCAGGCGTGCAGAAACCACACTGCAAACCATGCGCCTCGTGAAAGGCTTCCTGGATCGGGTGCAGGTCCTCGGGGACGCCAAGGGACTCCACAGTCTGTACGTCATGCCCGTCAACCATGACAGCCAGCAGCAGGCAAGAGCGCACCGCTGCGCCGTCAAGCAGAATCGTGCAGGACCCGCAAACACCATGTTCGCAGCCCACGTGAGTGCCCGTCAGGCCCACCTCGTGGCGCAGAAAATCGCTCAGCAGCAGCCGTGATTCCACCTCATGGGTATGCTCTATGCCATTGATCGTGACGTTGATTTGATGCCTGCTCATGCGCTTTTCCCTTCCGCGGCCCTGGCGACAGCAAGAGTGAGCGAGCGCTTACCCAGGACAAATGCCAGATGTCGCTTAAAGTCGGCCGTGTCATGAATATCTGACGTTGGTTCAATCTCGTTCTGACTAGCGAAAAACGCAGCTTCTTCAATGCCCTGCGTATCGGGTTTTTCACCGATCAGCATGCGCGCCGCCTGCTGGGCGACCATCGGGGTATCTCCCGCATTCAGGTAAACCAGGTGAACGTCATGAAAAGCACCGTTGTCATCAAGCGTAACCACTGCGGCAGCACCCGCCTGGCCATAGTCCCCATGCCTGCGCGCGATTTCCAGAAATGCGTAACCAGCATTTGCTGGCTTGGGAGGTAAGGCGACTTCCAGCAAAATCTCTCCCGGCTCCAGCGCTGTCGTAAACAACGCCTCAAAGAACTCCCTGGCATTGACCCATCGCTCCCCATCAAGGCTGCGCAGCCTGAAACCCGCCTGCAGGGCAACCATCACCACCGGCAGTTCAGAGGCCGGGTCTGCGTGGGCAATGCTGCCGCCGATTGTGCCGCGGTTGCGAATCTGAGGATGAGCGATATGGGGCACAGCTTCATGAACCAGAGGCGCGAGTTCTTGAACAAGAGAACTGCGTTCTACTTCACTGTGACGGACCATCGCTCCGACGCGCAACCCGTGCACCTCATCCGCATGGAGTTTTCCCAGGGAGCTTACCTTGTTCAGGTCGACCAGGACCGAGGGCTGGGCTAGACGGAAGTTCATGGCCGGCAGCAGACTCTGCCCACCGGCCAAAAGCTTGGCGTCAAAGCCATGTTCATTCATCAGGGTCAAGGCTTCCTCCAATGTTGTTGGAGCGATGTAGTCAAAAGGAGCAGGTTTCATAAGTTCTCCCAAACGGCGCCTGATGTGTGATCGCGTTCTGCTAATCAGAAATTGCTATAGGTAACTTCGCCTTCGTCTCTTCGTCACTAACTGGGTCCCCCAACCACACTTAGCTTATAGGATAACAAATGTAGGCGTTTTTCGGTAATTGTATCGCCAGGCGTTTTGCTATAATCACTTTTGATGACTTGTTCGTTGGCGACGCCACGCGCAGTGCGCTGGATACAAAAGGGGAAGCCCGCTTTCGTCTTAAATCTGTTCGCCGGCGCCTGCAATCTGGCCAACGATGAAGGTGACGTCATCTCTTTGGTTACATCAAGCATCGGCGCGGGCCCATTCACGCTGATCATCGACGGAGATTGCGCCCCTTACATGGATGCTCAATCAGCGGTAGTGATTGAGCCTGGTGCCGGCTCACTCACGGTTGGTGATTTCCGCACCAGTATCCAGCAGACCCCAATTTGGGACCCTAGACCAGCCTGGCACCTCCTCCAAAGCGGCTCATTCGCTCTGCCAATCACACCTCCGGCCACAGTAGAGGAACTCAACGAACCGCTGCAAAAGCTGCTTTCGGGTATCGAACGTGGCAGCCGGGTTTCTTGTCAGGCGGCGGTTTCGCGTCTGGCGGGATTGGGACAGGGACTGACCCCTTCCGGTGACGACCTACTCATGGGCATCCTTTATGGCCTGTGGACCTGGTATCCAGAGCCGGAATGGCTGCGCCTGATCGTAGAAACGGCCGTTCCGCGCACGACAACGCTTTCTGGCGCCTTTCTCAGAGCCGCCGGAGATGGTGAAGCAACTGTCCATTGGCACAATCTCGTTAATGGCGTTCCCGGGGCAGTAGAACAAATTCTGACCATTGGGCATACATCTGGACAAGAGGCCTGGGCAGGATTCGTTCATTTCGCCCATCGCTTCTCCCCCTAAGATCCTGGCTGCTTCCAGAGTAAGGCAGCATTACTTAGGGGCTCAACGCAAACATAGCCACAAGGGGATCGTGATCAGATACGCGACGTGGCGAGTTGTCACCAGGATCGGCGAGCGGATAATCGGCATTGATATGTAAAGCCTCTACCCAGGAGAGATCTTGGAATAAGCCCTCTGTCACTAACATATGATCGAGTGTTTGCGCCGCCCCCTCAAAGATGTATGTATAGGGCGCCTCACGCGCATCGCCGAAGAGCTCATACACGTGCCGCAGGCCCGTTTCTTGCAGCGGGTCCAGCGGCTTCGTCTGGTAAAATGAGTTAAGATCGCCCAAGACAACGATCTCCGCGTCTGGATAGGCGACACGGTACTCTTCTACAAGCTCTGCATTCCAGGCAGCCTGGCCGCTGCGCACAGGTTCGGTCTGCGCTTCCCCGGCCGACAAGGAGAGAAAATGATTATTCAACAGGATCAGCTGTTGATCGCCGGAATCCAAATGGGCAGTGGCGACAAGCACCGAAGGCGGGCGGCTAAACAACTCACCCGGAGCGTCGCGCAGGGAATGGCCTTCCACGGTGACACGGTCACCGCGCACCAGATAGCCTTGATCAATGCCCCTTGAATCCTTGCTCTCCAATAGCAGCGGGATGTAGCGATAGGGAGACAGCTCTGGTTGGGCGATCAGCGCTTGCAGCACACCTAAGTTTTCCACCTCTTGCAGCGCCACAATCGTGGGCGCGCCCATCAGGTGAATCGATTCCGCGAGCTTCCGCAGGCTTCGCCGGTATGCCTCGTCTGTCGGCTTGGGCGGGCTATCAGGATGGGGGATCTGCGCATCAAATTTGTTCTCGACATTGAACGTGGCGATTGAAATCTGATCCCCGTCCGCCTCCGGCAGCGAAATCATCGTCCGCTCAGCGACTTCGACAACGGGATCCGTCAACGGGGCAATCTTGTAGTTGCCGAAGGTATAGGCGAGCGGGCCGCTAACGGAGCGAACCCTATCTCCGCGCGCGGCGGCTACTGGGAGGGTGCTTTGATCCTCATGCGCATTGAAAGTGCCGTCGTCAACCCACATCATATAGCCAGGCAGGCCATCGGCACGGCGAATCAATTCCGTATCCCACTTATCATAGACCAGCACGTATTCACCATAGCGATTCGTCGGACCGACGACGACGGCCGGCTCATCGATGGTTACCAGCATCCCTTCCAACGACTCCTTGTACCGTTCCGCTTGCTCTGAGTCTCGGGGCGGGTCGTAGATCACGGGCTCGATAGCGGCTTGGGCGTCCTCTCTGCGCAGGACGATATCCGTTGGCAGCGCGGGGCGCAGAATGGTCTGGCCCTCGTCTTCACGTACGCGACCGTTTACTTCGACAACATCTCCCGCATGCACGCGAACGCCCTGGTTCTTGGTGGAAACAAAGATACCGTCTGAGGTATCTGAATCACGATCTGGTTCCAGACTTTGCAAGAAGAAGCCGCCCAACTCTGGAAAAGCGCCGCTGACGATGCCGACGGTTGTGACTTGTTCGCCAATCAACGGGGAACGGCTTCCGTCCCCCTGGATAGCCCAAATGGGAACACCTTCCCCTATGTAAGCTGCGAAAGGGGGTGCAGCCGCGGGCACCGGCCACTGATCAGCCACGGCCGTAACTCGGCCCAGCCTTATCTGGCCAGCGGCATCCTCAGAGACGAGCAGTCGTGTATGCACTGTCTCGCTGCCCCCTTCCCCAGCCAATTCAGGTATCATCCACACCTCGCTGAGCCCGTTGGGCAAGACGGCTGTGACAACAACATTCGTCAAAGGGTGCGGCGTATGGTTGGCTGTGCTGATAGTCACAGTCATCACTTCACCAGCCCTGACATTGGCCGGGCCGGAGACTTCTAACAATAGCGCGGGTGGGAAGAGTTCGACGATATCTGATTGCAGACGCGGTTTTAGCTGCCGGACACCGCTTGCTAATTCGCTTATGCCGGTCACGCGATAGCGGGTGCCAAGCTGCAGCGGATCGACGGAGATGCCCGTATCCTTCTCAATATAGAGCAGCGCACGATGCCCTTCATCATCTTCCAAATCTATTTCATAATGATAATTGAACTCTTCAATGCGCACGGCCGCGCCCTCAAGGGCATTCAAACGTCCTAACAGGGCGTCATCCGCTTGATTTTCGGCGATGGTGATGAGGGCCGCCCGCGGCGGTGGCCCATCATTTTCAACAACTATGATGTCGGCCACATTGTCTTCCGGGATCACCTCCAGCGAATCACGGAACAACGCAGTGCGCCCACTGACGTGAACCAGATCGCCCAGGGCAACGGACACATCAAAGCGGCCGTCATCAGCAAAGATTTGCACACCGCCCGTGTCATCCTCTACATAGAACTTGGCGCTGCTGCTGCCGGCAAAGAAACCACCAGGATACATGGTCACGATGCCCTCCACCGTCACATCACTCCCCTCCGGCAGCGCCCGGGCAGCGGCAATCGGAATTGCGCTGCCGTCCATCTTCACCAGCCGGTGCGCACCGTAGGCGCGGGGTATGTTTTCGCTCTCCACGTAGTAGCCCCGAATAGCGGTGTCGATGTTTGCATGCGGTGTCTTGAGGGTCAATGCGTCCGCGTGCCTCTCACCCGCCGCAATGGATTCAATGCGCCAAGTTAAGCGCCCTTTTTCCATCTCCGCACCTTTCGGTAGTTTCACCGCCGCAAGATGATTGGCAATGGGTATAGAAACGAGCACCTGGGAAGCGCTCTGGCTGCTCAAATTCTCAACATTGACCAGAAGGTCAAACTCTGTGTCCGGGGGGATGGCCGCCGGATAATCCAGCGAAATGGCCATTCTTTCCTTGTCCAGGGGCGTCAACGGGCTCCCGCTGTTTTGTGGGCGCGCATCAGCATGGGCCAAGAAATCTGCTGTGTTGTCTCCGCTGTCATGGCCGTTCCCAGCCTCCCCGCCAGGTAACCGCTCAAGCGTATCGCCCTTCACAAATTCAACCAGGGGCGAACCTGCATAGTACGCTGCGGGCGCCTCTCCCCAGCCAAACCGATCGCTTACTCCTTCCTCGTCATCATAGAGAATCAGCCCGCCTTTGCCCTCAAACATCTGTCCATCGTAGACTGCGTCAGGAATGATACCCAGCTCTGCTCCCTGGCGTGCCAACAAATAGTGGCCATTTGCAGGGATATCGGCCCTTTCTTTCCAAGTGAAGAGCACGGAGGGTTCCAGTTCTTCCCTGGTCTGATACGAAATGGACCAGCCTTTGAGATCAACCACATCAGGTCCAGGATTGTACAGCTCGATAAATTCATGGTTGTTGCTGCCAGGCAGACCGGGCAAGACTTCGCTGAAGAGAATTGCACTCCGGGAAGTCTCGGCTGGGCTAAGCTTTTCAGCTTGCTGCGTATCTGCCGCAGCGGGCGACATCGCCGCCGGCACGGTACGCTCATAGGCAGCGCTCGTTGACTTCGGCGGCTGGGCCGGTTCACGTTGGCAGGCGGACAGCAGCACAAAGAGGAAAAGAAGAAGCAGAGCGGCCGCTCTCTGCGGGCCTGTTTTCAAATAGTGCCAATCTCCCGATCTCTTCGTAGTTGGCGCCTTGTTGTCATTTTGAGTGATGCTATAATCCAAGCTAGTAATGATCTTCTCTCCGTTAATCCAGTCAAGGTGACTGCATGCGTGATACAGTCTTATCACAAAAAGCGGATCCCTCAACCCTCAGCGACTCTCAAAATAGCGAAGGGTTTTTTAGCGCTAGGCGGCGCCGCGAATGGAGGGAGTATCTCACCGGCTACGCGATGATCGCGCCGGCAATGATCCTTATCTTCATTTTCGGTCTTTTTCCTGTCGCTTTTGCGCTCTACGTCAGTGTACACAAATGGCGGCTGGTGCGCACAGAGTTCGTTGGCATAGAGCATTACTATAACGCCCTGGACAGTTTCCTTTTCTTCCTGCTGTTCACCCTCGGTGTCTTGAGCCTCTTCGGCGCCTATCGCTTCATTCGCAGCACGCTGCACATGGCGGCAGAGAATGAGGAACGGCCGTGGCTCTTTGTGATTCCCTCCGCCGTCTACGCGGCAACCCTTGTTGCCTTCATCCGCTGGGCCTATTTGCTGCTGCCGGAACTGCTCGATATCGCCGACAAGATTCGTGGCCAGGAAAAATCACGTGAACTGTTCATGGAGCTGCTTGGCGACGCGTTTCGAGCCGAATCTGTACAACCAGCATGGCAAGGCTTCATTGGCTTATTCCTGGCGTCGATTCTCCTTGCTCTGCTCTTTAACTGGTTTATTCGCTCTTCCAACAACTTCGCCTACCAGGCAAGAATGACCGGGATAGGATTGGCGCTCGCTGTGGGCATTGGGCTCCTGCGGCTTACGTTCCGCGAAATCGAACTCGTCTATGAGGAAGCCCTAGAAACGGGGACGGATCCCGGCATTTGGCCGCAGATGATCATGCTCAGCTCGGGCATGCTGCTGCTGATCATCGGCTGGAAGATCTGGCGCGGCATTGAAAATGCTGACTCCAATTGGGAATTCCTCCTGCGCGTGCTTGGGACCTCCGCCCTACTTGTCGGCGCGGTGCTCCTGATCATGCAGATACCAACGATCGTTGCCTCTGGAGACGAAGACATGTGGCAAGGTCTGAAGGTTACCATTTTCTTTTCTCTGGGGACCGTGCCTTTCCAGTTGGCGATTGCTTTGCTTCTGGCCGTGCTGCTGTATCAAAAAATGTCTGGATCTTCCGCCTTTCGCATGATTTACTTCCTGCCCTACGTAACGCCTGTTATTGCCAGTGCAGCGGTTTTCAAACAGATGTTTTCCAGCCGGGCAACCTCGCCCGCCAATCAAGTACTCGGACTGCTGGGCATTGAACCGCAGCTTTGGCTGCGCGAACCAGACGGCATTTTCACGCTCATAACTGAAGGTCTAGGTCTGGAAACGCCGGGGTGGCTTGCGGGACCCAGCCTGGCGTTGATGGTGATCATCTTCCACTCCATTTGGACTTATGTCGGTTACAACGTGGTTATCTATCTCGCCGGTCTGGTGAACATTCCCAAGGAACTGCATGAAGCTGCGGAAATTGACGGAGCCGGCAAGTGGCAATCGTTTCGCCATGTGACATTCCCACTCCTTTCACCGACGACGTATTTCCTCTCCTTAATCGCCATTATCGGCACGTTCAAGGCCTTCAATACGATCTGGATCATGCGCGATGGGGCAGCTCTGGGCACAACCGATCCTTTCAGTGTCGTTATCTTCGCCGAGTTTTTTGAGAAGACACGATACGGCTACGCCTCGGCGCTGGCCTTCATTCTATTTGGAATCATTATCAGCCTGACCGTTGTCAACAACCGTCTCCAAGGCTCACGTGTTTTCTATGGGTAGCATGGGAATCGAAAGAAGATATTATGGGCATTGATCGCAGCCAGACCACCCGACGCATTGTCACCTATCTGATACTCATTATCGGCGCGGTTGTCGCCCTGACTCCCTTCTTATGGATGATTTCAACCTCGTTCATGTCGCTGGGAGAAGCTACCGGCCTCACCCTGATTCCCTCTGAGCTGCGCTTTGAGAATTATGCCGTGGCCTGGGAACGCGGTAATTTCACCGAGTACTTCGTCAACAGTATCCTGATTACGGGGATCACCTTAGTTGGGGAAATGACGTTCAGCATATTGGCAGCGTACGCGTTTGCGCGGATACAGTTTCCCGGCCGAGACGTTCTCTTCGGGTTGTTATTGGCGACGATCATGATTCCAGCTATGGTCCTCATCATACCCAATTTTCTGACTGTTACCTGGCTGGGGCGAATCGGGCCCATACCCTGGATAAATAATTGGCCGGCATTGACAATCCCTTTTATGGGCAGTGTCTTTTCTATATTCTTGCTGCGTCAGTTCTTTGCCCAGATTCCAGACGAGCTGTACGATGCTGCGCGCATAGATGGGGCGGGGCATCTACGGTTTTTGCTGCAGATAGTCGTGCCCCTGTCCAAAGCGCCCATATTGGTCATCGTCGTGCTCTCTTTTATTGGCGCCTGGAATTCACTGGCCTGGCCTTTGCTGGTCACCAGTTCACCAGATTGGCGCCCTATCTCGGTAGGTTTTCTCGCTTTTCAAGATGAAGCAGGGCAAGAGCTTCACTATATGATGGCCGGCGCTGTGATCACCATCATCCCCATCCTGATTCTCTACTTCTTCACTCAGCGCCAGTTCACTGACAGCATCGCTCGCAGCGGGCTTAAAGGTTAAATCTCAAAGAGGAGGTGCATATCGGGAGATAATTGAAGAAGTGATAGTTACCCGTAAGTTTACTTGTTGACGTTGCGTAACGTCGGAGGAAAAGATACACATGAGTAACATGAAACGATTTAGTTGGCTGAGCATCCTGCTCATCCTGGCGATGGTCATGGTCGCCTGCGGCGGCGAGGTTCAGGAGGCGGCCGAAGAGGCTGCCCCGACCGTGGCCGCGGCCGTTGAAGAGGCGGTCCAAGAAGCGGCTGAAGAGCCGGCCGAAGAAGTAGCTGAAGAGCCCATGGAAGAGCCTGCTGAAGAGCCGGCCGAGGAGCCCATGGAAGAGATGGCCGAGGTTGACTGGGCCGTCATGCCTGGCGGCTTCATGGAACAGGCTTTGAACGGCGATTTCGCCGGCACCATGGTGACCTTTGATGGTCCTTTCGCCGATATTGATGCCGTGTTGTTTGAAGAGTCGGTTGCTCCCTTTGAGGAAGCGACCGGCATTGACATCAACTACATTGGCGACAAAGAATTCGAAGGTCGCATCGGCATCGCCGTAGACGGCGGCAATGCGCCTGATATCGCCGACTTCCCGCAGCCCGGTTTGCTGGCTAACTTCGCCAGCCAGGGCCACATCGTCGACCCGACGACCTGGATGTCGGAAGAGTGGCTGCAGCAGCAGTACAACCAGAGCTGGCTGGACATGGCCACGGTGCCCGGTCCCGACGGCGAGCCCATGATGGGCGGCACCTGGTACCGCTTCAACGGCAAGAGCCTGGTTTGGTACCCGAAAGCGAAATTCGAGGAAGCCGGCTATGAAGTTCCCGAGACCTGGGATGAACTCATGGCCTTGACCGAGTTAATCGCGGCCGACGGCGACCCCGCCTGGTGCATCGGCATCGAGTCCGGGGCGGCCACCGGTTGGGCGGCCACCGACTGGACCGAAGAGATGATGCTGCGCACGACGTCGCTGGAGAACTACGACGCCTGGGTAGAAGGCACACTGCCCTTCGATTCCCCAGAGGTTCGTAACGCGATGGAAGCGTGGAGTGAAATCTGGTTCAACCCGGATTACGTCTTTGGTGGCACAGACGGCATCGTCACGACCAATTTTGGCGATTCCCCGGCCGGCATGTTTGAAGACCCGCCGCAGTGCTGGATGCACAAGCAGGGCAACTTCATCACCGGTTTCTTCCCCGAAGGCGTTGAGCCCGGCGTGGATTGGGACTTCTTCTACTTCCCGGCCATTGGTGAAGATCTTGGCAAGCCCTTCCTTGTTGCCGGCGACCTGAACGGTATGTTCAACGACCGCCCCGAAGTACGCGCGGTCATGGAATTCATGACCACGCCGCAGTCGGCTTCCGGCTGGCTGGAGAACGGCGGCGCGCTGGCCACCCACTTGACGGCTACGCCGGATATGTATGGTCAGGATGTCGAGCGAGGTATTGCCGCCCTTGTCGCCGAGGCGACGAGCTTCCGTTTTGATGCATCTGACTTGATGCCTGGTGAAGTTGGCGCCGGCACTTTCTGGAGCGGCATGACCGATTACGTGAGCGGTGCGGCCGATCTGGACACGATCCTGCCCGAAATCGATGCCTCCTGGCCCGCCGGTGTAGCCGGTCAGGTCCAGGGCGACTCTGAAGAGGCCGCTGAAGAAGTATCCACTACACCGATGGGTCTTGATCTCAGTGGAACAGAAATCGCTTTCTGGCATGTCTGGGAGACCGGATCTGCCGGCGAAGGCATGGCGGCTATTGTTGAGGAATTCAACAACAGCAACCCTTGGGGAATTTCGGTAGAGGCCATCGCTCAGGGTAATCAGGGCGATTTGGAAACGGCCGTCAATGCGGCCATCGCTTCTGGCGACCTTCCTAATGTAACGCCGGGCTTTGCCAACAGCCTCGCCAACTGGCATTCGGTTGGCGTTATCAGACCACTCAATGAGTTCATTGAGGATGCTGATGTTGGCATCGACGTAGGCGATCTGTATGAAGGACCCTTTGGCCAGGGAACCCTTGCCGATGGCTCACAGATCGGAATTCCCATCCACCAATCAGCAAACGTCCTCTTCTACAACGATTCGTTTGCCCAAGATCTCGGCTTTGATGCGCCACCGGCAACTGCTGCCGAATTCAAGGAACAAGCTTGTGCGGCGGCCGAGTTCAATGCGACCGACGATGATCCTGACAATGATGGAACAGGCGGACTCGTTCACTATCCCGGCGCTTCCAACATCGCTTCCTGGGTTTACGCCTTTGGCGGCGATCTCGTCAATGAGTCGCGTGACGGTTACGCGCTGAACTCGGATACGATGTTGGAAGTGGCCCTCTTCCTAAAGGATCTGCAGGACAGCGGCTGCACCTTCGCTACAGACAGTTATCCGAATCCGGAATTTGCCACGCGTAAGGCCCTCTTCACGATGAGCTCTACGGCGGGCATCCCCTTCCAGGAGGCGGCGTTTGAAGATGCAGGAAGTGATGATGTTTGGACACTGATTCCCTTCCCTGGCCCAGACGGCAACCAGGCAGTAAACGCCTTCGGGCAGCTAATCGGTGTCGTGGAGACGACGCCCGAGGAAGATCTCGCCAGCTGGCTCTGGATACGCCACTTTACTTCCCCAGAAACGCAGGCGGAATGGATTGGCTACAGCGCTTACTTCCCGTCGCAAGGCGCAACAGTACCGCTCATCGAGGAGTTTTCAGCAGAGAATGCTATCTGGAGTCAAGGCCTTGCGCTGAGCGAACTGGGCAAGTCGGAACCAAACATCCCGGCTCATGGCTCCGTGCGCGGCGTTATTCAGGACGCCTTCTTTGCCATCGCCGACGCCGATGATGAAGCAGCCGTTCAGGCAATCCTCGACCAGCTGCAGGCGGATGCACAGGATCTGATTGAAGAAACGCAGTAAGAGAATTCCGACAGCATTACAATCAATCTAGCTGATTGATTCGGCTGCCCGCAGAATTCACCAGAAGACAGGTGAATTCTGCGGGTTTTTCGTTTTCCGGTAGCCCTTCTCCTCTCATGCCGTCACGCCCAACGAATCCGTGGCTGCTCAGAACCAAGAATCCCCATAAGTAATTCTTATCGTTATTTTCCGCTGCAAATGTCGACCGCATGAAGATGAACAGATAAAATCTCTTTGGGAGTCGCCCCAGGTAATGAATCGAAGATAAACAATAAAAGGGAGAAGTTATGTCTTTTCGAAACGCACTTATCATGTCGGTTATTGTCGCCGCGGCGTCGCTGCTGCTAATCGGCTGCAGCACGACCGAACCCGCAGCAGAAGCGCCCGCAGAAGGGTTGACGGTCAGTAATGTCCAAGCGAACATGACCTTGCCTTCTGAAACCGGATCCTTTTGGATGGTAATCACCAACAATAGTGGAGTCGACGATGCTTTGCTTGGGGCGAAGGTTGACGGCTGTGCGGTCATCGAGCTGCATGACATGGTCATGGAGAATGACGTCATGATCATGCGTCAGGTAGAGGGCGGTGAAATTCCCATCCCCAAAGGGGAAATGGTCGAACTAAAGAAAGGTGGGCTGCATGTTATGTGCATCGGCAAGGAAGCACCTTTAGAAGTTGGAACTTCAATCGACATCGCCCTGGAGTTTGCCAACGCCGGAACAATTACTGTGACCGGTGATGTCGTCGAACCGGGGGAAATGCCCATGAATATGGAGCATTCGGAGATGGAAATGGAAGGTGGTGGGGGCGAGTAACAAGTCAGGATAGGGCCACGCTCCCAAGAGAGGCGGGCAGCGCCCTCTGCCTTCTCCTTAATGATGGTGCGCCGAGGGTGGGATTTTGTCTGCGTCTCGCAGCGCGCCGATCATCTGCTGTGGTTTGTGAATGAGGATCGGCATACAAGGCGTGCAAATCCATATTTGTTCGCCGGCGTAACGAACAGCGACGAGCGGCGCATTCATTTCACTGTTGTTGCAGTTTAGGCATCTCAATTCTGCTGCTGCTTCGTCCATCGTGGAATCCCTCGTGGTTAGATTTCGTTCTTGCTATAGAGGAGCGGGATTATACACGTTTCGTCGGAAAATAGAACGCGAGACGAATTCAACTTATGCGCAAGTGGGCGATCGTGGTCCCACGCAAGATTAGAGCCGGCGCCCAAATGGGACGCCGGCTCACTTGTTTCGAATATTGAGCGGTCAGGCCACCTGCAAATTGGGGGATCAAAGCCCCTTTGCCAGCTGGAAGTAAGCTCCATTATTGCGCAGCTCTCGTTTGAAAGAGCGCAACTGCGTCGCCTCATCGATCAGGACAAATTCCAGCCCGGCAATCTCCGCATAGTCTTCAAGTTGTTCCACGGTAACAGCCTGGCTGAAGCCGGTATGGTGCGCGCCCCCGGCCAGAATCCAGGCCGCCGCGGCGATCTTAAGATTCGGATGCGGCACCCACACCGCGCGGGCCACGGGAAGGTTCGGCAGCGCGGCATCCGCGGGGACGACATCAACCGTATTGACCAACAAACGGAACCGGCTGCCCATATCGACCAGTGAAGCATTGAGCGCCGGTCCGGGTGGGGTGTCAAAGACGAGACGAACGGGATCATCCTTGCCGCCAATGCCCAACGGATGGATTTCAACCGTGGGTCTTCTCTCTGCAATAGAGGGGCAGATTTCAAGCATATGCGCGCCGAGGACCTTCATATTGCCCGGCTGGAAATGGTACGTGTAATCTTCCATGAAGGAACTGCCTCCACCTAGCCCGGCGGCCATTACTTTCATGGTGCGAACCAGCGCTGCCGTTTTCCAGTCCCCTTCCGCGCCAAAGCCATACCCATCCGCCATTAATCTCTGCACGGCGATTCCGGGGAGCTGTTTCAAGCCGTGGAGATTCTCAAAAGTCGTGGTAAAGGCCTTGAAGCCCCCTTCCTCCAAGAAAGCGCGTATGCCCAATTCAATGCGTGCTGCATCACGCAGCGATGCCCGCTGCGTCCCACCTGACTGCAATATCCCCATCAACGTGTATTCCGTCTCATAAAGAGCAATAAGCTCATCGATGGCGCTTTCGGAAACGGTATCCACATAGGAAACGACATCCCCCACGCCGTAGCCGTTGACCTCATAGCCGAGGCGGAGCTGCGCTTCTACTTTGTCACCCTCGGTAACCGCGACCTGCCGCATGTTGTCGCCGATGCGCGCCACTTTCAGATCCTGCGCATCATGCCAGGCGACGGCCGTACGCAGCCAGTCGTTCAGCTCAGCCAAGACGTCACCGTCTTGCCAATGCCCGACAATAACCTTGCGCGCCTTGTTCATGCGCGTGGCCATGAAACCGAACTCCCGGCCGCCATGCGCCGATTGATTCAGATTCATGAAATCCATATCAATTGTTGCCCAAGGGATATCACGATTGTATTGCGTGTGCAGGTGGACAAATGGTTTCTGTAATTCGACTAAACCCCGAATCCACATTTTCGCCGGGGAGAAGGTGTGCATCCAGGCCACCAACCCGACACAGGCCCGCGAGGCGTTCGCTTCACGAACCAATTGAGATATTGCCCCCGCCGATGTCAAAACCGGCTTGAATACGATCTTCACCGGCAGTTTCTCTGACTCGTTAAATCCGTCAACTATCTGCCCGGAGTCACCGGCGACCTGCCGCAGCACGTCTTCACCATACAGCTCTTGACTGCCGGTAATGAACCACGCCTCATAGGCTTCATAAGATTTCATCAGTACACCTCCTCCAGGTGCCGTTGCTATTGGCCATAAACATTCTGATAGCGGTCATATAGGCTGTCAATATCCTCTTCAGAAATGGGCAGCGGTTCTCCAAGCTGGTAGGCGTGAAACATGATCGCGGCGTTGTCCTCCGTCATCACGGCCGCTTTTACGGCACTTTCTGCGGACGGACCGACAGCAAAAACACCGTGGTTTACCAGCAGGCACGAAGGGCTGCGGCTGTCTTTCAATGTCTCAACCACGCGTTGGCCGATATCCTCACCACCAATCAAAGCGAATCCGCCGCAGGGAATCTCGCCCCCAAACTCGTCGCCCATGGCCGTCGTATGGCAGGGAATGGCACGGCCAACCACAGCAAAGGCGGTCGCGAAACGGGAATGAGTATGCACAACGCCTAAGACCTCGGGCATGTGGCGATAGATGTAACAATGTGAAGCGGTATCCGATGACGCTTTGTAATCTCCCTCCACAAGCGTGCCCTCGATGTCAACGACGACCATGTGTTCAGGTTTCAAGTGCTCAAAGCGAATGCCGCTAGGCTTAATCACAACCAGATTCGTCTGCGGATCACGCGCACTAACGTTGCCGCTGGTCCAGGCAACCAGATCATTCTTGGGCAGTTCAAGATGCAGCTGCACCAATTCTTCTTTCAGTTTCTCAAGCATTTCATTTCCCTACTCTCTTCACGAATCTTCTAGCTCAGGGCAGCAACAGCGGCCCTTTCGATGACAAGCCCCTTCTTGTACCGTTCCATGAAAGCCGTAAATCCATCCACATCTGCTGGAACAGGGGCGATCGTCGTGCCTTTCTCCCCGGCGAAGACCATGTTAGAGAGGTAATCTTCCAGAGGTTCATTTTCCACCCTGTTGAGCATATAGGCGGCGAGCAAGGCGATGCCCCATGCGCCGCCCTCGCCTGCGGTTTCCATCACGGAAACGGGAACATTCATAGCCGCAGCCATAATCGTTTGGCCCACCTCTTCTGTCTTGAAGAATCCACCATGGCCGAGGACCTGATCGATGGCTACTTTCTCCTGTTCAAAAAGAATATCCAAGCCAATTCTCAACGCCCCGAGTGCTGAGAACAAATGCACACGCATGAAGTTGGAGAGAGTGAAATTGCTTTCAGGACTGCGCACGAACAGAGGGCGCCCCTCCTCAAAATGCGTGATATGCTCGCCCGAAAGATAAGGGTAGGCAAGAAGCCCCCCGCCATCCGCATCGCCCAACAGCGCCCGTTTGTACAAAACTTGAAACAGTTCAGTCTGATTAATTTCCGCGCCAAGCGCCTCGGCGAATTCTTGGAATAGACCGACCCAGGCATTGAGATCAGACGTACAGTTATTGCTGTGGACCATGGCCACGGGCCTGCCGGTGGGCGTCGTCACCATATCAATCTCAGGATACAGTTTGGACAGCGCTTTTTCCAATACAATCATGGCAAAGACAGAGGTCCCTGCGGACACATTGCCGGTACGTTCAGCCACGCTGTTGGTCGCCACCATTCCCGTACCGGCGTCGCCCTCAGGCGGGCAGAGCGGGATGTGCGCCTGGAGTTGACCCGCCGGATCGAGCCGCTTGGCGCCTTCTACGGAAAGCACGCCTGCTGCATCCCCTGCCGAAAGGACCTGAGGCAGGACGTCCGTTAGCCTCCAGGGCACACCTTCCGCCGCAATCTTCTCCTCAAGCAGCGCGATCATGTGTGCATCGTAGTTGTTGATACTGCTGTCGATAGGAAACACGCCGGAAGCTTCGCCGATACCCAGCACCTTTTGCCCCGTCAGCTGCCAATGTACATAGCCGGCCAGCGTAGTCAGATAGCGGATATCCTTGACGTGGGGTTCTCCATTCAATATCGCCTGATAAAGATGCGCTATGCTCCAACGTTGAGGAATGTTAAACTGAAACAGCTCCGTCAACCCCTCTGCTGCCTGTCCGGTTATCGTGTTTCGCCATGTACGAAATGGGACAAGCAAATTCCCCTCCTCGTCAAACGCCAGATAACCGTGCATCATGCCGCTGAAGCCGATGGCGCCAATGCGCTGCAGCGGCGTGTCGTATTTCTCAAGAACCTCCCTACTGAGCTCGCGATAGCTTTCCTGCAATCCTGTCCAAACTTCTTCGAGGTCGTAGGTCCAAACACCATTTTCGTATTGGTTTTCCCACCCATAACTTCCCGAGGCAATTGGCGTATGATCCTCGCTGATCAACGCCGCCTTGATGCGTGTCGAGCCGAACTCGATGCCCAGCACGCTCTTTCCACGTTCGATTGCCTTGACGATATCTTCTTGATTCATGTTTAACTCCATCGTTGATGCCTTGCAAGACCCTTGGCAATGCCACCTACCATCGTGGATCAAGCAACAGCCAAATCATAGCAAACCCATTCCTCGGTTGTGAAATTGCGAGCGCAGTGCTAGCATTGCCACCAATGAAATCGTTCCTCTTCCTGTTGACGATGATCTGCTTGACGGCCTGTCAGGGTATGCAGAACCGTGCCGGCGAATCTCCCGCCTCTCTGCCCAGAATAGACGCCGTTGTGACCTATGCGGTCTCACAGACGATAACGGTGGTCAATGAGGGACCGCAAACGGCCGAGAAGCATCATATCTGGATAGCGCTCATTGGCGATCAACCACCCTACCAACAGCTGCTTTCGCGCCAGATTCAACCTGAAAATCATATCATCTTCAGCGATGAATATGGCAATCAATTCGCCGAATTCGACCTCAAAGAGCTGGCGCCGGGTGAAAGTACGCAGCTTACTATTCACTACGAAATCGCTGTTAACGAGCTTTCCTATTCGCTGTCGACTTGTTCAGGAGATTCTCCTGAAGGGTACGATCAAGCGGAACAACATATCGAATCCAACAACCCGCAGATCATCTCCCTGGCCAAAACGCTGGCTGCGCCCAACCAGACCGTTTGCCAACAGACCAGGTCCTTCTATGACTACGTTGGCGACAACCTTATCTACAGCTACAACGGCGACAATTGGGGCGCTCAGGCCGCTCTAGGAAAGATGGGCGCCGACTGCACAGAGTATTCATCTTTGTTAATTGCCTTGAGCAGAGCCAGTGGCATACCTGCTCGCTATGTAGAGGGTCTTCTCTACCTTGATCAGACGAATTCCACCCAGGCCCGCCAAGAACATGCCTGGGTAGAAATCTATCTACCGGGGAATGGATGGATCCCCGTCGATCCCACACTTGGCCGTTCGCCGCTCACCCGAGAAGAGAACTTTGGGCGCTATTCAGCGAATCACATTATTGTCACGAACGGCCGCACTCCTTCAACCTTGCGCGGCGCCAGCTATTGGAGCCACCTCTATTGGCCTGGCGACAGCACGACGATTCGTATTCAAGACGCTCATTGGACTATCCAGCCAAGAAGCTTTGCGCCAAACCCCTAACCCTCACTTGATGCGCTTCTGCATAATAACATGCATTGACACCGAGATAATGATAATCAATCCGTATATCAGTTCTGTCCAGAACCCGGTCAGGCCGATGGCCACGATACCGGCATTGATCGCACCAATAATGTAACTGCCCAAGAACGTGCCCAGAATTGTACCCACGCCACCGAACACAGAAGTGCCGCCTAAAAAAACGGAGGCCAGTGTCGAAAGCAGGTAGCCTTCCCCGAGCGATGGCCAGAAGAAGCTTACTTGCAGGCTTGCCAGCACCCCGGAAAAGGCCGCGGCCAGCCCCATCATGATAAACACAGCCATACGTGTCCGATTAACGTTGACCCCCATCAAGCGGGCGCTCTGCTCATTGTCTCCTATCAGGTAAATGTGGGCGCCAAGCCGGGTGCGATTCAAGATGATCCAACACAATAGAGCGACAAGTATCGACCACCAGAACTGATTGGGGATATTGCCGATCGTCTTGCCGACCAGAAGCTCATAGATGAAGCTCTCGCGCGCCGCAATCAATGTAGCGCCCTTGCCTTGCAGAAGCACCAACGCCAGGCCGCGTAGGAAGAACTGCGTGCCAATGGTGGCCACAAGCGATGGAATGCCGATGGCAACCACGAGCCCACCATTTAGGATGCCGGCGCCAATCCCCGCCGCGAGAGCAGCCAACAAGGCGAACGCAACATTTCCTGTCGGTTCGAATACAAACACAAAAGCCACCATTCCGATCGCCATAATTGAAGGGAAGGAAAAATCCATTTCCCCCGCGATAATGACCATCGTCAGCGGCAAGGCCATGATGGCGAACAACGGTGTCGTGGCCATAAAGGCATAGTAGATTTGTGGAGACAGAAATGTCTCCGGGGCGGCGAGAAGGAAGAACAACCAGATGCCAAAGAATACGAAAATCATGCCCAGCTGGGTGGCATTCTTGCGCAGGAAGTTTTTCCAGTTAAACGGTTCTTTTTGTACTACGACAGCTTCCTCAGCCCCAGCCAGATCTTCAATTTCAGAACTCATAGTCTCTTTTCCTCACAGGATGTGAACATGTCGGGATGGAAGTATCTCTAGTCCATGCTGCCTGTTTCAGCAACCAGGTACATCTTTTCCATCAAGTCATCCAGGCTGATATCGGCCGTTCTAAATTCGCCGGCGACTCTTCCACGATCGAGTACAACAACGCGATCTGCCACCGAATAGACATGAAAAATGTTGTGATCAATAAAGACTGCAGATTTGCCCACGTCCTTAATATGGCGGACAAAATCAAGCAGTTTGCGCGTCTCCTTAAGGGATAAACCCATTGTGGGCTCGTCCAAGATGATGATTTCCGCATCAAAATAGAGGGCGCGCACAATGGCCACTCCCTGTTTCTCGCCACCTGAAAATGTCTGAATTGCCGAATCGGGGCTCACGGCACTCGAAGTGAAACCCATGGACTGCGTCATGAGGCGGCTCGTTTCCTGCCTCATCTTCTTCACGTCCAGGAGGCCAACCGGTGTTCGCAGTTCACGACCCAGGAAGATATTGCGCCACAGCGTCTGCAGTTCAGCGAGAGCCCGTTCCTGATAGACGGTCTCAATCCCCAAAGTTCTTGCCATGGGAACGGTCAGCCCATCGATCAACTTTCCATCAATATAGAGTTCACCGGATGTAGGCTGGTGATACCCTGTTAAGATCTTGATCATCGTGGACTTACCGGCGCCATTGTCGCCCAACAGACCGACCACTTCATTCTGACCCAGTTTGAAATTGACATTGCGTAGGGACTTCACTTCGCCAAAGGTTTTGGATACGTCACGCAATTCCATTCTGTAAGTTGGTTCCATATTATGTCTCCATAAACATAGGATGTGGGCCGAGCGGTCGCCCGGCCCACACCTATCGCGGCGGCCCTACCACAACAGACAGGTATCTCCGCGATTCACGAGCCTCAACATATTAGCGGATCTGCTGTCCCACCAAGTCAATCAACAAGTCGATGTTTTCGGCGTGGGCGAAGCCGGCGCCGGTATCAATATGTAGACCGGTGAAAGCGAAGTTGTCGGTGAGGCAGATTTGCAAAATGGGCAAGTACCCCTGCAGCCACTGCTGTTGGTCGATAACCAGATCGGTATAACCGCTCTGAATCGCTTCAACTGTTGCCGCAGACAGGTCAAAGCCAGCGCCAAAAACATCATCTGGCCCAAGACCGGCTGTTTCCATATAGGTCTGCAGCGTCGCCGTCAGTGCGCCATGATCGGTGACCACAAGCTTCACGTCCGGATTGGCCGACACGTATCCGACAAAAGTGGGGATGCCTGCGGTGGCATCGGCGTTGGTTGCGTCATCAATTTCCAGGTAATCCACGGTCAAGCCCGCTTCTTCCAGAGCCTCAACAACGCCTCTCGTGCGTTCGCCTCGGCCGGCCTGCGACAGCAAACCCCAGACCATAGCGCGATCGCCTTCTGCCAAACCAAAACGATTAACGGCTTCTGCACCCAGCGCATAGCCAGCGGAATACAATTCAGCGCCTACGTAACCGAAACCGCCAGAGGCATACTTGGCCTCCAGCTGCGGCAGCGTTGTATTCTGACTGGTAACGATAATGCCCTGCGCGATGGCATCATCTACGACAGCCTGGAAAGCGTCATCTCCAGGATGTCCCATAATGGCGATTCCATCGGGCTGCGTGGCCGCCGCCTCAGCAAATCCGGTAACCATTTGTTCCGGATTCCAGTCCGACCAGACGTACTCCACGTTCGCGCCGAGGTCCGCCGCTGCAGCCATAGCACCGTTCGCTACAACTTGCGCAAATGGACCACCGGGCGATCCGCCGGGGAAGAAAACGATGTCTGTTTCACTGCACCAGCCGCCTTCTGCCGCTGGAGCCGCACCCTCGGTTTCACCCGGTTCTTCAGCCGGAACTTCGACAATACGGGTTACTTCGACCTCTTCGGTAACCGTTTCAACAACTGATTCACCTTCGACAATACGGGTTACTTCTACTTCTTCAGTCACTGTTTCGGTAACAACACGCGTGACTTCTACAACTTCGGGTTCAGCCGGTGCTGGAGAACAGGCGGCCAATACCACGGCAAATGCAAGAAGGGTAATAAGAAGTAAACTTAGCTTTTTCATTTTTCTCTCCTAAGACAGATTTTTTGACGATTCAATAGGAAAACGGTCTCGCTCATGCATTTATGGCTCGATAATCACCTCCTTACCTGACCATCATCATTCTTTACTACACCCACTTGGACAAACGTTTCAGAATCTCGCTCTCTTCTTCTTCATTGTCTGTCGCAATCCACAAAAATAGGCCTTCTGGTTTCATTTCAGCCATGAAACCGTCCAACTCCTTTTTGTTAAGGTCAACGATCACGGGTACGTCCTTCGCCTGTAAATCCTTCAGGAAAGAGACCCACTGCATGATCGGCAAATCATCACCAACTCCTTGAACCCACTGCAGCGCATGCACCTGTGGGACACTCAAGATCGCGTCTAGATGCCGAGCAACCCCCTTACCATCCACGTGAAAGACATTGTGGGTCATCGTGCGGACTTCGTTCTGAAGAATGGGCAGACCAAACTCATCGAAAAAAGCGGGCGAGATCATGGTCGAGAAATCACAGCTTGGTATGTGCATCCTTTCAAAGGAGGGCACGCCCATCCAGCTTACAGAAAGCTGGTTGTGATCTTTTAGCATCCTGTCGAAATGATTGTAGACACGCTCAAAATCGGCAATGGCCAGATCAGCGAGCTCTCTCACTTTCTCCGGGCTGTCAATCATGTCGAAGCAAAGCTGCTGCGGATCTCGCCAGGCGGCGACGCAGTCAAGGCCCGGGTGGAGGTCACTGTATCCGACCAAAAACTTGCCGCCGCACTGCTCCAGAGCAGCCTGTGTGAGTTCCTCCAGTTTGCGGAAATATTCGTTGTTCATATCGAGTTGAAGTTTCTCGACATCATCCCATTCTTTGACGATGGGTGTTGACCAGGAAGTTACCTCGCCAAATTCAAGTTCGGCTCCATAGAACGCCGCATAGACGTCAGGACCGAGATTAGGAAAGAAGACGGGAAAAGTCTCCCCGTTGAAATGACGGCCGTCAATTGATTGCTTGAAAAGATTGACCTGCGTATCTGCATCAAACCACCACGCCTTCTTGTCCGCCGCGGATAACTGAGAAATATCCTCTGCGGCCTCTTCTAGAAAAGCATTGTGGGCAACAAATCGTACCGGTGGGCGGTCAATAATTGCATTGTCGAACCAGGCGTAGATACGCTTCATAGACATATCAAAGTCAGCCATCCCTTCAATGCCGACATCCCACCATTTCTGTTGATTGTGTTTGGTCATTGTTCCCTGGTCTTATGCAAGCTTGCTGTACGGAGTGCCGGTGATTGTATCAACCATTGCCCAGAAGTTCTCTAAAGGCGTATCAAGTTGAACATGGTGCGTAGGAGACAAAATCAGCCCCCCTCCCCGGCCAACCGTTTGCAGCCGGTGCAGGACTTCTTGTTCAACGTCCTCAGGGGTTCCGAAAGGCAGTGTATGCTGCTCATCTATCGTGCCCCAAAAACAAAGTTTTTCCCCAAATTCTCTCTTGATCAGCTGCGGATCCATGCTTGCCGGCTGAATAGGATTCAGAACATCCATGCCAATTTCAACGAGATCGGGAATGATGCGCAAGATATTGCCATCGGAATGATACGCAACTTTGACATCCGGGTTGATCGCCTTCAACTCGGAAATGAAATTGGCCATGCGTGGCTTGAAGTATTTGCGCCACATGGGAGGCGAGATCATCATTTCGTTCTGCGAACCAATATCATCCCCGGTCCATATCATGTCCACACCCAACTCAACCAGTTTCTTTGCCGCGGTCAAATGGTAATGATAAGGAATGTCCAACAAATGATTGGCGAGATCCGGATTGAGAGCCAAATCAAGCAGCATTTGCTCCAACCCGCGCAAGGCCCAGGCGGTTTCCAATATCGTGGTTACAGTGACGCCAACAATGAAGTACTCATCCTTGAAATTGGCAACAACCTGAGCGGCGTCTTCGTAGAGTTCCGGGCGATTGGGATCGGGGGGTGTATAGCCGCTGATAGCATCCTCCACAGCAAGCGGATGATCAACCATTTCTGTGTACTGCCCAGTTCCAAAGGGAGTTTGATAGGGCTTAACATCCCAACCAACACCCCATTCGTCTACATACGCTTTGTCATCCATGTAATAGGAGTTCGCCCAGCCAACCGATGTAAGCAGCAAATCTTCGCCAAGCGCCCGTTCCAGCTGATACGTGTTACCGCCGCCATGCGGGTTATGAACTTGTTGGCCCTGAATTTCCATATCGGCTCGCAGTCGCGCAGCAAATTCAGGCGTGAAGCTTGCTTGCATCGGGCAGCGGTCCGGCTCTTCATGGTTGAGCGCCATCTGGACGCGTTCACGTGCTTTCATTGGCCCTCCTTAAGGGAACTTTTCCTAACAATCAGCTGGGGCTCGATCGTACGCGCTGTGGCGACGATTGGCTCATTGTTACGAAATGCGCGAAGGTTTTGATGCAGTAGGGACACGACTTGATGGCCCAGCTCCAATAGGTCCTGGCGCACCGTAGTCAACGGGGGCGAAAAGTAGGAAGACTCGGGAATATCATCAAACCCAACAACAGCCAGATTGCCCGGCACAGAACGGCCGTAGGCGGCCGCGGCCTGCAAAGCACCTAAGGCCATGGAATCATTGGAAACAAACACAGCTTCCAGATCAGGGACTCGATCAAGGAGCGTTATCATGGCCCGGTGTCCGCCAGCGGCCGTCCAGTCACCCCCCACTTTCAACTGCTCAAGATTCGAATGGCCCGCCTCTTGAAGGACGTCTCGCCACCCTGCCTCGCGTTCCTGGGCCTCCCACCACTGCGAAGGACCCGTGATAATGCCGATTTTTTGATACCCCTGCTCCAACAAATGGGTAGTTGCCAGTATAGCTCCGCGACAATTGTCAACAGAGACTAAGGAGGTCTCCGGCCGCGGCTTCATACTCAGAAAGACGATGGGCGTGGAGCCAATGGTCCGCTGCTGATACAGCCAATCTCTCTGCTCGCCAATCTCTGCAACAGCCCAAATGATCCCGGCGACCTTGTTCGCGACCAACTCATTGAGCACGCGATCGACGCCGGTCTCCAACGGATCGCTGAGCAGGCGGACCATAAGTGAAAAGCCAAGCTCATCAGCGCGATTTTCGATTCCGACCAATGTTCGTGACGGACCGTAGAACTCCAATTGGGAGCTGACGACGCCCAAAGTGCTGCTTCGGCCATGGCTCAAGCTGCGCGCAATTTCGCTGGGTGCATAGCCCAGATCCTCTATAACTGCTTGAATTCGTTTTCGTGTCTTGGGGGAAACATCCGGTCGATCATTTAGGACGCGCGAAACAGTCATTGGCGATACCCCGGCCACTCTGGCAACATCCTTGATCGTAACGACTTTGGCCATTGTCCTCTTCGCCACCTGGCCTGATGTTATCGGTACCGATATCGGTACCGATATCGGTACCAGTATGGTATCAGAGTCATTTGCGCAGGTCAATGGCTAGTTCAGTTTACAGTGATTGTCAGGGAAAGGAGCGCGTGCGAGCTTGGCCGCCAGTTGCAGTGACAACAGGCAGATGCACCGGCCAAAGGAACGAAAAAGTGGGTGCGGCGACTGATAAGATCAATCGCCGCACCCACGCTAGCGCCAGTTCCCGCTGACCACCTTAAGACAGAATGTAGGCCCCCTTTGGCCCCCTACCACTGCACAGGAAGAGACGCACGAGCCCTATAGGATAACTTTTCATCAGGCGCCAGTTCTTTCTGCAAAACCTCACCAAGATCAAAGTCTAGACGATAGCTCCCTTCGCCTAGGGGGGCGAGGGTGCTCCCTGCACCTTGTGCTGTAACAGGAATGATCAGGGCGCGCATATCGCTGCCATCGGTTAGGACGCGAACGGCGATCGGTCTGAAGACAGGGGGTATGAACATGTCAAGCAGAAGTTTGCCGTGATTATCGAGCAGCGCGATTTCGTTGGCTTTCATCTCCATCACAGACATGAACCAGGGCGGTGGATCCTTAACTTTTCCATCGAAGACGCGCATCACCTGGCTGAGTTTGCCCGGAATCATAAGCATATTTGCCTTGACTGTGGGGCGTACCATCGCGTAAATGTGATATTCTGGCGCCTGCCCACTGTCGACCCTGTGCACCAACCACTGCAAATCTCTGAAAGGCGCGATAAGGTGATTGAGTTCGTCCGGATTGGAGGTCACGCGTGTATCTGCCAGATCAATGTGGATGGCCGGCTTCTCCAGCCGCAAGGGCACAGTTCGGTTCGACTCGGGAACTGGTATATGAAAAGCCTGCTTATTGAGTACCACGGTCACGTCCTTGCTAAGCTGTAACGGTTCAGGGCTTTCAAGCAGAATAAGGTCTGTTGCACCTTCACGTACGAGCCGGCTCAACTCCAGGTTCGACGCCTGCGGCAGTAGCGGCAGCATTAGACCACTGACCCAGCGATCAAAAAGCTGCTGCCGCTCCTCAGGATCGCTTGCGGTGAGCATAACCGTATCGATACGCGCGCCGGTTTCTGTGAAAAGCGTGGAGACATCTTTTGAGGCACCCGCGGCTCCATGCGGGATTTCACCCACCTGGCCAGAGAAGTTCTTGAGAACCTGCTGGAAGCTGTCAAAACGGCCGAGTTCTTCATGTGCCCGTTGATATCGTGTGTAAGCATTGGGATCATCAACGTCAAGATAAATGGCGCGGCTAAAATCCTCCGTTGCTTCGTGAACCCGGCCAAGCATGCTATATGCCATTGCTCTACGGAAATAAGCGGATCGATTATCAGGGTCGCGACGAAGCACTTCATCATAATCGGCGAGCGCTTGCGGAAGACGGCCGAGGGACAGGCAAATATTGCCACGCCGGTACAAGGCTTCTGCGTTTTCCGCATCAAGACGCACAGCCCTGTCGATATTTGCCATCGCTTTCGCCTGATCTCCAAGGGCTTCACAGATTAAGCCACGGCGAAGATAGACATCTGGATTTTCAGGATCGACTTGCGCAACGATATCCAAATCATCCAGCGCCTCCTGATAACGGCCCAGCGCTTGATAACTGGTTCCACGATAGTACCGTGCCGAATCATGATCAGGATCGAGGCGCAGAACCTCTTCAAAATTGGCGAGGGCATCCGCCTCCCGCCCAATTTCTCTGTGGATCCTGCCGCGCTGGAAATAGGCATCTGCATCGTGAGAATCAATAGCTAGTCCCCTATCAAAATCAGCCAGAGCCTCTTGCAGGCGCTTGAGCTGCAGGTAGACATGGCCACGTTCGAAATAAACCATGCTATCGTCCGGGTTGAGTCTGGCCGCGTCTGAATAGTTGGCAAGCGCTTCTGTGAACTCCTGCCGGCCGGAATGAATTAGCCCGCTTCTGAAATAAGGAGCAGCTTCCGCTGGATTAAGTTGAATCGCCGACTTGTAGGCTGCCAAAGCTTCTTCGTACCGCTCCCGAGCCTGCAGTATCGCGCCGCGAGCAGTGTGTACGCGCGCATCTGCGATGCCCAAGGCAGCCGCTCTGTCATAATCTGATAGAGCCTGATCCACCTGCCCCACAGCCTCATAGACACGGCCTCGCTTTCCATAGGCAATCATGTTTTCCGGCGCAAGCACAATCGCTTGACTGTAGTCAGCGAGTGCCGCATCAAGATCTTCGCGGGCAACCTGTATGTCGCCTCTGCTTATGTAGGTCTTGACCTCTCCCGCGCCAAGATCGATGGCTGCATCGTAGCTGGCTTTGGCCGCCATTGTGTCTCCCAGGAGTTCATATATCTCACCTGCTTTTTGATATGCGTCAGCGCGCTGTTCATCTAGACGCAGGGCTTCTTCGAAATCAGCAAGCGCTTGCGGATAGCGCTCAAGCTCTTGATTGACAACGCCTCGTTCGAAGTAGCCATCAATATTCTGCGTATCGGCGGCCAATCCTCGATCATAGTCGTCTAGGGCCTCCTGCAAACGATCTAACTGCCGATAGGCTTTGCCGCGTGCCAAGAAGAGCCCGCCTTGCGCATGACCCAAAGAGATAGCGGCGTTAAAATCAGCCAGGGCCTGCGCGTACTCCTGTCGCGCCAAACGAATGGTCCCGTGATTAAAGAGGGCGCCGGCGTCGGTGGGATCAAGCCTATTCGTTCTTTCATAATCCGCCAACGCCTCTTCCTCTCGGCCAAGGGCAAGCAAAACCTCCGCTCGGTTTCGCAAGACCAGCGCGTCGTCCGCATTGAGATAGTTTGCCTCGTTGTAATCATTCAGGGCATCTTCCAGCCGGCCGAGGGTGAAGAAAACCTCGGCACGGTTTGCATAAACTCCGCTCAAGCGCGGCTGCAGCGCGAGCGCGGCCCCGTAATCAGCGAGTGCTTCCTCAGAACGGTGGAGTGCCCGCTGCACATGACCCCGTTCGCGATAAGCAACCACGTACTCGGGATCCAACGATATCGCTTGATTTAGATCATCAAGCGCCTCCTCAAATAAGCCGAGCGCATACTTGGCGCGTCCCCTATCTGCATAGGCGGCGGCAAATCCCTCTTCCAGGGCAATTGCCTTGTCGTAATCGGAGATCGCTTCTTGCAAACGACCCGTTGCCTGATAAATCATGCCGCGGTCGTGAAGGGCCCAGGCATCCTCAGGGAGGATCTCAAGCGCTTCATCCAAGTCTGCTTCCGCCTCTTCATATCTTTCCAGGGCGCTGAGGATTATGCCGCGTTCACGATGAAGATCGGCATTATGTGAATCGTACTCTAGAGCAGTACCAAAATCGGCGAGCGCCTCTCCAAGCCTGCCCAGCATCCGATATACCTCACCACGCCCGGCGTATGCCTGCCCATTCTCTGGGTCCAGGCGGATTGCTTCGCCATAGTAAGCCATCGCTTCCGGGTAACGTCCAAGCGCCTGGCAAACGCTTCCGCGACTGGCAAAGGTAGCACTATCCGCAGGATTGAGTCGATTTGCTTCCTCGAAATCAACAAGAGCCTCCTGTGTCCTATTGAGATTCTGGTAGGCGTGCCCACGACTGAGGTAAGATTGTGCGCTGATGGGGTTGAGAACAATTGCCTTGTCATAGTCCGCCAGCGCTTCCTCAAAGCGTCCGAGCTTCTGCAAGACATCACCCCGGGCAGCGTATGTTATCGCCTCCTCGAAGCCGAGAGAGATGGCATTTGTGTAATCAAGCAGTGCGGGCTCCAGCATGCCGGCGGCTTCGTGTACAGAACCGCGCTTGCTGTATACAGCAGCATCATCAGGGGCCTGATCGATCGCTGAGCTAAAGTCGGCAAGCGCATCGTCCAGCTGTCCAAGTTTGAACTTAAGATTGCCACGGCTAACATAGGATTTCGCATCGTCCTCCCCCAAGCGCAGCGCGGCATCATAGCTGGCCATAGCTTTCGTTTCATCTTGGAGCGCTTCGTATATTTCTCCCTGCTTGCTGTAGGCCGCGCCTCTTTGCGGATTCAAACGCAGCACTTCTTCAAAATCTACCAGGGCTTCCTCATACCGTTCAAGTGTGATATTGGCCAGGCCACGGCCATAGTGAGCTCGCTCGCTTGCCGGATCGATGCGGATCGCCTCATTGTAGGCCAGCAAGGATTCCTGAGGGCGCTCCAGCTGCCAATAAATGATGCCGCGACTCAGATATAGCTCGGCATTGTCCCTATCTTCGTCAAGGGCCGCATCAAAATCCGCCAATGCTTCTTGATAACGACCAAGCGCGTCATAAACTAAACCACGCTGAAAATGCGCCTCTTCATGCGCAGGGTCCAACTCCAAGACGGTGGTGAAGTCGTCCAGCGCTTCAAGATCATTGTCCTGCTCTTGTTTAGCCAACCCTCGCTTGAAGTAGATTTCGCTGTTTTCTGGCTCCAATAGAAGCAGCCTGTCAAAATCAGCCTGTGCTTCCTGCAAGCGGTCCAAATGCACATATGTGTTGGCTCTTACATTGAGCATTTCAACGGCATCAGGGCTTGCTTGGATGGCTAAATCAAGCTCAACCAAGGCCGCCTCATACTCTCCACGAAGATAATGGATGTGTCCGCGCTTGAAAAGCACGGATCCATCGCCAGGGTTCGCCTTGACTGCCACACCATAGTCAGCGAGCGCCTCTTCTTCACGGCCCAGTTCCCTAAGGATGTCACCACGGTTGCTGAAGACCATAGCACTTTGGGGGTTGCGTTGGGCGGCGACGTCATAGTCTGCAAGCGCATCCTCCAACCGTCCCAGCGATGCGAGCACAAGGGCGCGGCGAATATAGGCATTTCCTAGCTCAGGGTTGAGCCTGATAGCCTCGCCGTAGTCGCTTAGCGCCGCCTCGGGCCGTCCAAGCGCGTCGTACAAGTCTCCTCGACTGAAGTAGGCGGCCGCATGGTTAGGATCAACGGCGATCACCCTATCATAGTCCGCTAGCGCTTGATCGGTGCTGCCCAGCGCGTATTTCGTTTGACCACGGTTGAAGTAAGCATCTGCATAATCAGGGGAAAGCTCTATTGCCCTGTCGTAGTTCGCCAAAGCTTGCGGGAACTTGCGCAGTGAGCGGTACGTGTTTGCTATGCCATAATGGTTGTCCGCATTGTCTGAATCAGCGCTGATTGCTTTCTGGAAATCATCAAGCGCCTTCTGATAGTGCATTAGCGCATAATTGCAGTAGGCGCGTTTGGCATAGGCCGGCGTGAAGTCAGGTGCCAACTGCAACACCTTGTCATATTCCGCCAGCGCGTCTTCGTACTGCTCCAGAGCGTAGAAGACGCTGCCCCGGCCATTAATTGCTTCCACCATTTCCGGTGCAAGTTGAAGCGCTTCATCATAATCATTAAGCGCCTCTTGTAGATGGTTCAGGGCCATATGGGCGGCTGCTCGGCGCGCATAGATCCCGGCCGTCCCGGCTTCCAGGCGCAGGGCCTCATCATAGTCTTTGACGGCATCCTCATAGCGACCGGTGGCCAACAACGCATCGCCACGACCGGCATGCAGCGACCCATCACCGGCCGTTGATTCAAGCGCTTTGTTGTACTCTGCCAACGCCTCTTCTTGCCGCCCCAACGCCTGCAGCGTTTGCGCACGGCCGACAGAAATGGCGCCGTCTTCAAGTCCCAACCGCTGCGCCTCATCAAAATCGGCGAGCGCCTCGACAAAGTCGCCTTCCGCCTGCCTAGCCGCACCACGCTTCGCGAAGGCAACAGCAAAGGCACCTCCCAGCAGAATTGCTTTTTCATAATCAGCCAACGACTCTTCTGACAAACCTTCCGCTTCAGCTGTCTGGGCTCGCCTGTAGAAGACCGCCGGATCCTTGGTCCCCAGTTTTATTGCCTGATCGTAGTCGGAAAGAGCCTCAGGCAAGCGCCCTTCTTCCTGATATAGAGATCCGCGCCTGAAATAGACCGATTCCGTATCCAGGCCCCGAGCAATCGCCGCGCTGTAATCAGTCACGGCTTGCTCCCGCTGGCCAATTTCCTGGTAGAGGCGCCCGCGATCATAGTAGATTTGCGCCGGATTCGAATCCAGGTCAATCGCCATTGTATAGTCATCAATGGCTTCACGCGTTCGATCTAGCGTTCGATAAATTCTTGCCCGACCAAGGAGAGCTGCGACGTCATTTGATCCAAGGCGAATCGCTTCATTATAGTCACTCAAGGCGGATTCCAATTTGTCGAGCGCATCAAACGCCTGGCCCCTGACCAGGAATGCGTCTGCGCCTTCTGGCTCCATCGCGGTAACCGCCTCATAGTCCGCTCTGGCATCTGCCGATCTACCGAGAACCTGCTGAATTTGGCCGCGATAATAGTACACAGCCACATTCGCTGGATCGAGGGAAATCGCCTCAGAGAAGTCGGCAAGCGCCTCTTCAAACTGGCCGGTCGCCTGGAGCGCAAGACCCCGAACCACAAAATAATCGGCCACACCCGGTTTCCGCGCAATCGCCCTGCTCAAGTTGTCAACTGCTTCTTCAAAGCGGCCGAGTTCGTAGTAGATCTGCCCTCGTTGAGCATACGCGGCGACGTTCTCTGCGTCCCGCTGCAGCACTTCGTCAAAGTCTCCGAGTGCCGACTCAAGGCGACCTGACTGCGCGTGCGCCGAACCACGTGCGGCAAGCGCCTCGATGTTTTCTGGACTCAGACGCAGTGCTTCCGCCAGCGGCGCCAGTGCCTCTTCATACTGGCCGTCCGACAACAGTATCGTTCCCAGACCCAAGTAGGCGTTGGCCAAGCGGGGGTTCAGGCGCAGCGCCTCCGCAAAGTCTGCTTCGGCTGCTTCATTATCAGCCAACAACTGCTGGATCACACCGCGGTTACAATGAAATGCGGCGTTGTTGGGGTAGCGCAATATCGCCTCATCATAGTCCGCCAGCGCCTCTGTATAGCGACCCAGCTCGCGGTAGAGATCGCCGCGGTTCGTGTGCGCCGCCGCCCCTTCCAGATTGTGCGCGATCGCCTGTCCATATTCCGCAAGCGCCTCTTCTTCGTTTCCCTGACTCTGCAGTATGTTCCCCCGCCCAAAGTGGGCCGCCGCATTCGCCGGATCGAGGGAAATCGCCTCAGAGAAGTCGGCAAGCGCCTCTTCAAACTGGCCGGTCGCCTGGAGCGCAAGACCCCGAACCATAATATAGTCGGCCACACCCGGTTTCCGCGCAATCGCCCTGCTCAAGTTGTCAACTGCTTCTTCAAAGCGGCCGAGTTCGTAGTAGATCTGCCCTCGTTGAGCATACGCGGCGACGTTCTCTGCGTCCCGCTGCAGTACTTCGTCAAAGTCTTCGAGTGCCGACTCAAGGCGACCTGACTGCGCGTGCGCCGAACCGCGTGCGGCAAGCGCCTCGATGTTTTCCGGACTCAGACGCAGTGCTTCCGCCAGCGGCGCCAGCGCCTCTTCGTACTGGCCGTCCGACAACAGTATCGTTCCCAGACCCAAGTAGGCGTTGGCCAAGCGGGGGTTCAGGCGCAGCGCCTCCGCAAAGTCTGCTTCGGCTGCTTCATTATCAGCCAACAACTGCTGGATCACACCACGGTTGTAGTGAATTGTGGCGCTGTTGGGATAGCGTAGAATCGCTTCATCATAGTCCGCCAGCGCCTCTGCATAGCGACCCAGCTCGCGGTAGAGATCGCCGCGGTTCGTGTGCGCCGCCGCCCCTTCCAGATTGTGCGCGATCGCCTGTCCATACTCCGCCAACGCCTCTTTTTCTTTTCCTTGGCTTTGCAGTATCCTCCCCCGTCCGTAGTAGGCTGCCGCATTCGTGGGATCGATCGCCAGGCTTGCATCGTAATCCGCCATGGCCTCATCGATCCGATTCCGCGCATGATTGATCGTTCCCCGCTGATAGTAGGCCGCCGCATCTTGCGGATTGAGCCGTATCGCTTCGTTGTAGTCGGCCGTCGCCGCTTCCGTCTCACCCAACGCCTTGTGCACCCCGCCTCTTCGCGTGTACACGCCCGCATTGTCTTTGCTCAGCCGCACGGCCTCGTCATAATCTGCCAACGCTTCCGGAAGGCTGTTCTTGCTCTGATAGTACTTCCCTCTCGCGTAGTACCCTGCTCCGCTCTGTGGGTCCAAACGCAGCGCCTCATCATAGTCTGCCAGTGCCTCACTTCCCCGTTCCAGCACCTCATATAGGCGCCCGCGATTCAGGTAATTGACCGACGCTTCCGGCTCCAAAAGCACTGCCTCTCCATAGTCAGCCAATGACTCTTCATTCTGACCTAGCGCTTCATAAACCTCTCCGCGTACTCTATACGCCGACGCCCGCTGCGGTTCACGCGCGATCACTTCGCTCAGATCCGCCAACGCTTCTTGCAGCTGCCCCAGTTTCTGGTGCGCCAAACCACGCTCATACTGTGCTTCTACCAGCTCCGGCTCACGGCCGAGCACTTCATCATAATCCGCCACTGCCTCTTCATACCGGCCAAGCATATAGCCGCTGTAGCCGCGACTCGCATAGAGTTCCACCGCGCTCTGCCCCTCGGCGATCGCTCTATCATAATCCGCGACCGCTTCCTCGTACTGCGCCAGCGCTTTGTGTACATTGCCCCGGTTCACATAGATGCCCGGATCTGCGATCCCCTGCGCAATTGCTTCGTCATAATCGGCAACCGCCTCCTCATATTGGCCCAATGCCTCATTAGTAATTGCCCGCAGATAGAACGCCGCAGTATAGGCTGGATCGAGCTGCACGGCCTGATCATACTCATTCAGCGCTTCTTGATACCGGCCAAGTTCCTGATAGCTCCAACCACGGTCGAATCGCGCCGCCGCGTTTTCCGGTTCGAGGCGAACCACTTGATCAAAATCAGCCAGCGCTTCCTCTAAGCGCCCGGCATCACGATAGATATAACCACGCGCCCTATAAGCTTCGACGTTGTCGTGTGCGAGATGAGTGGCCTTGTGATAATCGGCAAGCGCGTCTTGTTCGTGATCCAGACTCTCGTACACCTGCCCACGGCTATAGTAGAAGTCAGAATATTTCGGGTTCAGTCCGATTGCAGTTGTATAGTCAACAACAGCTTCAGCGAGCTGCCCAAGCGCTACTCTGACATTGCCACGGTTGTAGTGAATTGTGGCGCTGTTGGGATAGCGTAGAATCGCTTCATCATAGTCCGCCAGCGCCTCTGCATAGCGACCCAGCTCGCGGTAGAGATCGCCGCGGTTCGTGTGCGCCGCCGCCCCTTCCAGATTGTGCGCGATCGCCTGTCCATACTCCGCCAATGCCTCATTTTCTTTTCCTTGGCTTTGCAGTATCCTCCCCCGTCCGTAGTAGGCTGCCGCATTCGCGGGATCGATCGCCAGGCTTGCATCGTAATCCGCCATGGCCTCATCGATCCGATTCCGCGCATGATTGATCGTTCCCCGCTGATAGTAGGCCGCCGCATCTTGCGGATTGAGCCGTATCGCTTCGTTGTAGTCGGCCGTCGCCGCTTCCGTCTCACCCAACGCCTTGTGCACCCCGCCTCTTCGCGTGTACACGCCCGCATTGTCTTTGCTCAGCCGCACGGCCTCGTCATAATCTGCCAACGCTTCCGGAAGGCTGTTCTTGCTCTGATAGTACTTCCCTCTCGCGTAGTACCCTGCTCCGCTCTGTGGGTCCAAACGCAGCGCCTCATCATAGTCTGCCAGTGCCTCACTTCCCCGTTCCAGCACCTCATATAGGCGCCCGCGATTCAGGTAATTGACCGACGCTTCCGGCTCCAAAAGCACTGCCTCTCCATAGTCAGCCAATGACTCTTCATTCTGACCTAGCGCTTCATAAACCTCTCCGCGTACTCTATACGCCGACGCCCGCTGCGGTTCACGCGCGATCACTTCGCTCAGATCCGCCAACGCTTCTTGCAGCTGCCCCAGTTTCTGGTGCGCCAAACCACGCTCATACTGTGCTTCTACCAGCTCCGGCTCACGGCCGAGCACTTCATCATAATCCGCCACTGCCTCTTCATACCGGCCAAGCATATAGCCGCTGTAGCCGCGACTCGCATAGAGTTCCACCGCGCTCTGCCCCTCGGCGATCGCTCTATCATAATCCGCGACCGCTTCCTCGTACTGCGCCAGCGCTTTGTGTACATTGCCCCGGTTCACATAGATGCCCGGATCTGCGATCCCCTGCGCAATTGCCTCGTCATAATCGGCAACCGCCTCCTCATATTGGCCCAATGCCTGATAAGCCACGCCGCGATTAAGGATTGCCGGCGACAATCCCGGCTGGAGACGCAATGCAGCATCATAATCGGCAACGGCCTCAGCGAAATGGCCTAACGCCTGAAAAACAAGGCCCCGTCGCAAATGGGCTTGTGCATTTTCTGGATTGAGCTGCAAGGTCGCGCTGTAGTGAGTGAGCGCCTCAGACGGCATGTCAAGCGCTTCAAAGGTTGCACCGAGCCTGGCATGCGCTTCAGAATTGCGCGGTTCTAGGCGGACTACTTCCTCAAAATCTGCACGAGCCTCCTCGAAGTGTTCCAATGCCTGATTCGTGGTTCCACGTCCAAGATAGGCTCTGGCATCTCTCGGGCTCAAGCGGGCAGCTTCATTGTAGTCCGCGAGAGCATCTTCGTATTGGCCTAGAGTGTGATGCGCAGTGCCGCGATTCAGGAAAACGGAAGCATCCTGCCCATCGAGGCGGATAGCCTGGTCATAATCTGTCAGCGCGTCCGACGCACGATCCAACGCGGCGTGGGCCGCACCACGGTTTGCATAGGCTGCGGCAAAGTTTGGATCAAGACGAACTGCTTCATTGTAATTACCCAGAGCCTGGGAGTGCTCGCCGCGCGCCGTATAGACAAGACCGCGGGCAACATAGGATTGGGCATTCTCGGGGCTAATCCGAATGGCGTTGTTAAAGTCATCCAGCGCGTTGGACAGCTGTCCTTTTCCATAATAGATCGCCCCGCGCCCAGCATATGATTGAGAATCTTGTGGGTTAAGGCTTATTGCGCGATCGTAATCTGCGATAGCTTGGTCAATCCGACCAAGCGCTACGCTGGCATTCGCCCGGCTCCTGTAGGCGGCAGCGTATGTTGGATGGCGACGGATCGCTTCGTCAAAGTCGATAGAGGCTTCCTCAAATCGACCCAGGGCGCTGTTTGCCCTGCCGCGGTTGTAGTAGACGTGATCCTGATCAGGATCTAGACGAATGACTTCCGAAAAGGCCTTTAATGCCTCCTCATGTTGAGCTACCAACATACTGGTCAATCCTAGACCATAGTGCGCTTGAACATCCTCGCCGTCCAAGCGGGTTGCTTCCACATAAGAGGCCAATGATTCAGGGTAAAGACCCACATCTCTATATACTCGGCCGCGAGAAGCAAAGGCCACGGCCGAACCCGGGTTCAGCTTGATGGCGGCATCAAAATCAGTCAAGGCATCTTCCAGTCTGCCCAGCTGTTCGTAGGTACCTCCGCGATAGTAGTATGCTATCGCGCTCGGGTTGGATCGCAGCGACTCGTTGAGCGCATCAAGGGCTGCATGCAGCCGCCCCAGTTGTTTGTAGATGACACCACGGTTGAAATGAGCCTTGCTCAATTCCGGATCGAGGCCCAGCGCATAATTGTAATCGGCCAACGCCTGCTCAAGGTTACCAAGTTTCTGGTTCGTCGTGCCGCGATCAAATCTGGCTTGCGCATCTTCCGGCAGCAGCCGCACAATCTGGTCATGATCAGCAAGGGCCTCCTGCAAGCTGTCTTGATTTCGATAGAGTGCGCAGCGTCTGATATAGGCGGCCACATAGTCCGGGTTGTTGCGAATCGCCTTGCTGTATTCGCCCAAAGCTTCGTCAGTGCGTCCTTGGGCTACGAGTGCGTCGGCGCGCTTGGCATAAGTGGGTGAGTCGCCTGGCTTCAGTTCGAGTATGACGCTGCACAATTCCGCAACACGTTCATAATTTCCGGCGCGCTGATCTTCGATCGCCAGTTCGAACATTGCCTGTAGGGCCTCATCATTCGTTTGATCAGCGCTTCGCAGCTGACGCGACCGGTAGAATCGTCGATTGCTAAGAAAGAATTCGGCAAGCGCATCGACTGCCTCCGCCCGTGAACCAACGTTCTCGGCCGTTGTGACTGTGTCATCAAATGTCACGCGATTCCCGGAAGGGGAAATGTACTTCCCTAGAAACTCCTCTAGAATTGTCTGTAAATGGCGCCGGTTGGATGTAGAAGTAGCGCTTGTCCTTTGTAAGGTGGCAGCGTATGAGAGAATCAATTCAGTAAAGGGCGTGATTCCCGCCTTGTGAAAGGTTGACATCGAAAGCAAGATGGTGCCAATCTCAGGCTGCTTTTCCAGAAGGCTCTCACGAATGCTGGCCCAAAGCTCCACGACATTATCCGCATGATACCGTTTGGCCACTTCCTGATCAATCTGTTCCAGGCCCGCTTCTTCAATACGCAAGTATGTCAGAAGCGTCAACTCTGGGGTCCCATCATTGGACTGGATGAGAAACTCAGAAGCATCGTAATCGGTCTGCACTCCGGAAGCGCCCATCGCCCCAGAAACCAAGCGTGCAGTTTCTTCGGCATTCAGATCGCGCAAAGGAAACTCAATGAAATCATGCTGCGGGAACCAGGTGATATGTTCTGGCGTTATGTGTTCATCGCGCGCCGTGACGATGACATAGAGCGCCCCACTTTCTTGCAGCGTGTCCAACGTGATTGAGAGATTCCGCAGCTTTTCTTCCTCGTCAAATTGATAGGGAAAATCATCAAGGAAAAGTAGAAGAGGCTCACTCAAATCGACCTGCCTGCGCAGCTCCTGGCCGAGGAAATGAGGATCGGACGTGCGCAGCTCGGGCCCTGGTTCAAAGACGCGATCTTCAGCCACCAGGCCGCTCTTAACCGAGCGATAGATCAGCTCCAGCGCTTCACGCGTCTTACCTAGATGCGCGTGACCAGTAATGAAGATTCGCGGGTTGTGGGGAAGATCGTCTGGATGGGTTATATCACGGTTGATCCACAGGACCCTGCCACCAAAACCACGACGACGCCTGAGATCATCCGGCGTGAGGATTCGAAGAAATTCATTCATCATAGTACCTTGCAATCAAACTGAGAACAGTCTTTCAATTTGGTAAGCTACATTCTACATCCGCGGACAGTGTGGTGCAGTTAAGGTTTCGTTGATTCTAGGTAAACGATCCATTCTGTCAAGTTATGTAAACCAAAATCCCTCAGGGGGCTATCCTTAATTCCCCTGAGGTAACCGCAATCTGGTCCTCGACAGCTATCTTCCTAGAACATATAACAGAAGCTCATGTCTCTTTGCCAAGCATAGGCAAATTATCTGGAAAGATTACAGCGGAGATTCACCCCTGCCAGTTCCCAATTCGGCGGATGCGCCAAACTATATCAATACTACACTTGGTTATCTATTAGTACAATATGGAGTTGGCCCGGACCATGCATCCCCATGACTAACTGCATAGCAATGTCGGCCGTTCTGCTGGGACCGGTGATGATGGCAATATTGCTCGACTGCCGCAGGCGGAGCAATCCTTCCTCTTTCCGCTGCGCCCACCACTGTTCAAGATCCGGCACAATTTGTGAAGAAGTCATGACAGCGACATGAAGCGGAGGCAGTAATGAAGAGGCGCGATAACGGCCGTGACCGCTGCTAAGGACCAGGCTCCCGGTGGCGGCAAGCGCCGCATCGATTCCCGTAATACCTACCCTGACAGCAGGATCGACGCCGACTCTGGCGATGCCGGCTTCCTGCAAGGCGAGATGTAAATCAGGCAGAGGGATCTGACTCTGCTCCCAACTGGAAACGGACTCGTCCTGATCGATGATTTCCAAGACTTTGGCAATGGCTTCCCCTGCCGATTGCGGCTGGTAGACGATACACGCCGCCTTCTGCGCTTCACGAACGAAACGCTCTTTGAGCGCAGCGGTCGTCACGTCCGGTATGGGCGTCATGGGCCGATGCGCTTCGGGCGCTTTTACCGTGGGAAATGGCGCTGAATCACGATGCAGTGCGGTGAGGATGCGCCGGCGGCTAGAGGTCATGGCGCTCCCCCCTATCACCCTCTCTTTCCTGCCAGAGTTGATGGAATGATTTTGGGGCAATGTCAGGGACAGTGCGATAATCTGTCCAGCCCTGTAATGGCCCCGGCAGCGAGTTCACATGTATCAGGTTTGTCACCTTCGCCGCCGCCTTGCCCGCCAAGGAGAAACGACGCGGAGAGGCTGTGCCGAATGCCCAGGCCTTCATCCCCAAGTCCCAATCTAGCGAGGTATGTCCATTGAACACGAGGTCTTTCCGTAGGTCGAGCAGCATTCTGGGAATGTCTATGTCAACGGGACAGACCGCCTTGCACATGCCGCAGAGACTGCTGGCAAAAGGAAGCGGGGTCGCGTTTTCCAGGCCGACGAGCAGCGGTGTGATCACCGCCCCAATTGGCCCTGGATAAACCCAGCCATAGGCGTGACCGCCCGCCACCTGATAAACCGGGCAGCCATTCAAGCAGGCGCCGCAGCGGATGCAGGCCAACGCCTCGCAGTAGTCTCCCCTATAGATCTGCGAACGGCCGTTATCGACAAAAATGACATAAACATGATCCGGCCCATCTTCTTCATCTTCCCGTCGCGGGCCATTCACCATGTGCGTGTAAACGGTCATGGTCTGTCCGGTTGCGCTGCGCGGCAGCACCTGCGTCAAGGTGGCATAATCCTCCACGGTAGGAATTACTTTTTCTATGCCGACAAGGGCTACATGAACCCGGGGCATACTGGTTGTCAGGCGAATGTTTCCTTCGTTGGAGACAAAACAGAGCGTGCCTGTTTCAGCAATGATGAAATTGCCGCCCGAGATGCCGAGATCCGCCTCCAGAAAGGGCCGGCGGAGATAGTCGCGGGCATATTGGGCCATCTCCTCCGTATCATCGGTGGGGGGCATACCGGCTTCATTAATGAAGAGATCGCGAATGCTGTCTTTTGTCTTGTGAATGACGGGAATGACGAGATGGCTGGGCGTCTCCTTGCCCAACTGCACGATAAATTCACCCAGATCTGTTTCCAACACGTCGATGGATGAAACCTCAAGTGCCTGATTCAGACCCAACTCCTCGGTAACCATGCTTTTGCTCTTCACGGCCGTGCGCGCCCCATGCCGTTGGGCAATTTCGAGAACGAGACGATTGGCTTCCGCGGCATCCACTGCCCAAAGCACTTCTACACCATTTTCCAGCAAATTGCTTTCCGCTTGCTCGAGGAGTTCCGGTAGGTGATTGAGGGCATTTCTGCGGATAGCGGCTGCCTGCTGGCGCATCGCTTCGCCATGCTGCTCCCCATCAGCATACATCGCTATCTGTCGTTTTGTGAAACCGCTGTTCGTACCGAAGGCAACGGCCGACTGCAAATCAGCGTTGCCAATAGCCACTTTTGCCGCAGGAATGAAATTATTGGCGTGCACTTCCATGACTCTACGTTTGTCTGATTCCTTCCGCCAAGACATCAGCAACATGCTTGGCGCGTTTCATGCTCTTCCCCCTCTCCAGCCCGCCATTGATATGCATCATGCAGCTAACATCACCGGTCAAGAACACCGCTGCGTCGCTCTCTTCCATGTGTTCGATCTTCTTTTGCAGCATTGCGCCGCTGACATCGGCCATCTTAACGCTGAACAGGCCTCCGAAACCACAGCAAGTTTCACTGTTGTCCCAGTCAATGACCGTTGCATTTTCTAAACTGGCGACGAGTTTTCTGGCCGCATGTTTAAGGCCCAACAAACGCAAACCGTGGCAAGAATCATGGAAGGCAAAAGTCTGAGCTTCAGGCAGCCGGCCGTCGAGATCATCAATCCCTAATCCGTCGACTATAAACTCCGTGAACTCCCAGGTCATGGCGGCCAGGCGCGAGGCTATCGACTGCAGCTCCGGATCGCCGGCAAACAACTGCGGGTATTCATGCCGCACCATCGCCGCGCACGATCCAGAGGGGGTAACAATCACTTGCGCATGCTCAAACGCGCGCAGAAATTGGCTCGCCACCTGTTTTGCCTCCTCACGGTAGCCGGCGTTAAAGGCGGGTTGGCCACAGCAGGTCTGTCCAAGTGGAAAGTCGACGGTCACCCCAAGATGCGTGAGCACATCGACAACGGACAAACCCGTCTGAGGATAGAGCATGTCGACTATGCAGGTGACAAACAGCGAGACGGGCTTCCCGCGGGGAGATTCGCGTTCTACCATTTCGAATAATCGTCGCTGTGCTTGCGATACTCAATCATGGGTTCATCCAACAGTTTATGCTCTAGGATAATATCGCACACTTCTTCCAAAGCGGAGATCCAATGGTAGGCTTCTTCCAACGTTTGTCCAATGGAGAAACAACCATGTCCACGCTGCATGATTATCTTGTATCCGCGCAGCGCTTCGGAGACCGTGGTCGCCATCTCTTTAGACCCTGATGCCATTTCCACAGATACGACCGGTATCTTCCTCAGCCAGTAGGATCCCTCGTTATCGATGGGGATGATCTCGTCGCGCGTCAAACTAAGCGCAATAGCCGTGCGTGGGTGCGAGTGAATGATGGCCAGCGCCGAAGTCTGTTCATAGATCGCGCGGTGCACGATTAGTTCCGTGCTCGCGCGAACGATGCCGCTGTCTTTGCCCTTGAAACTGGTCTCCACGAAATCAGTTGGTTTCAGACGGCCGAACTGCGCACCCCGCCGCTTGATAATGATCTTGTCTCCGGCACGGACACTCATATTACCGCCATGCGAGCTTGTCAAACCGGTCACAAATATGTCACGCCCAATTGTTCGGAACTCTTCGTAAAGTCTTTGATCGATCATAATGCACCCTCAATTGCAAATTCTAACGACAATTCTGCCAGCTTGTCGGGCAATGGCACGCCATTCCTATCCCAGCCGCGAAATGCGTAGTATTCCGCCAGCATCGGGGCTAAGTTCGCTGTGAATCCCTCGCTTGGTCCTTCCTGCACAGGTTCGTTGAGCAGGCGGTCCGGCAGCGTGTCATCTTCGCTTGTGAAGCCTTCGCGCAGGTTGTACAGACGCTCCAGTGTCCAGATACGTTCACCAATCACCATCAGGTCTTCCTCCGTGAAGAGTTCGCCGGTCACGGCTGAAAGCGTTCTAGCAAAGAACTCCACGGCCACGGCCATGTTGGCGAACTTGCAATAGACCAGGCTGTCAATTACAGCCGCAGCATCTTGATGAACGGAGACGATGCCGGCTTTTCCTTGCGTAGCGAAACGATCCAATAGGCGCGGCAGCGCGAGCACTTCCGGCCCCAGCATATTGCCCGTTTCATGGCAGGCGCCTCTGTTACCGGTGGCATAGACCAGACCCTGTCCCTGCATACCACGTGGGTCATAGGCCGGCATTTCCAGCTTCTTCACACTCATCGACAATTCGGGGGCTCCATACTTCTCCGCCATCCGATAACTGCCTTCGGCCAAATCGTCCCCAATTCCTTCACGATAGGCGGTATCATGAATCAAACTAAGCAATCGCTCTGCCTGACCGAAACCAAGATCGTTTTCAATGATACCTCGTTCGCTCAACTCCATGGCACAGCCAATCGTATTGCCCATTGATATTGTATCTAGGCCGAGATCGTTGCAGAGGAAATTTGCTTCCGTGATGGCATCGAGATCGTCAATTCCGCATTGGGCGCCAAAAGCCCATGCTGATTCAAACTCTGGCCCCTCACCTTCCTTGCCGCTGGCTGTCTTGCTGATGCGTGTGCAAGTAATGGGACAGGCCCAGCAGGCCTGATTTTGCACCAGAATCTCGTCGGTGATCGCTTCGCCGCTGATCTTGTCCGCCCCTTCGAACTGGGATTGTTGGAAATTGCGCGTCGGCAGCGATCCAATCTCATTGACGACATTCATAACGACGGCCGTGCCAAATTCCGGCAGCGCCTGGGATGTCAAAGGGCTCGCCTTCAACAGTTTGCCCGATTCATAGGTCAAGAACTTGAACTGGTCCTGATCGGCCGGCCGGTTTCTTTCCGTGCCTTCGACCACGACCGCTTTAAGATTCTTGCTGCCCATAACCGCACCGCCACCGCCGCGCGCCAACGCACGTTCCTTATCATTCATGATTGCGGCAATGCGCACCAGGTTCTCGCCCGCCGGACCAATGCACATGACATTGCGCTTGTTGCGGCTCTGGCCCAAAGCCGCAGTTGTCTCAAAAACGCTCTTTCCCCATAGATGGGCGGCGTCCTTAATCTGCACCCCATCAGGCAAAATCTCGATGAGAACCGGGCTTTCAGCCTTGCCGCGAACGATGAGCGCATCGTATCCGGCCCGCTTGAACTGCATTCCCCACCAGCCACCGCTGTTGGAGTGCAGAATCGTATTCGTTAAGGGGCTCTTCGTACTGACGTTAAAACGGTTACTGGTTTGCGAAGCGGAGGCCGTGATTGGGCCGGTGGTGAAGATCAGCACGTTATCCGCCGAAAGCGGTTCAACGTCGGGGCCAACGAGGTCCCACAGAAGCCGCGCGCCCAAGCCGCGCCCACCCAGATAGAGGCGCGCCATCTCCTTGTCCAGCGGCACCGTTTCGATACTGCCTTCGCTTAGATTAATGTCCAATATGGTACCTGCCCAACCTTGCATAGACTTACTCCTTGAATTTCATGTATCCTAAATCGAAAAGCTCAAAAACCTTAACCGCCAGCGATAGGTGGAAACACGGCGATTTCATCCTGATCAGCAACGGGCGTTTCCAACCCACCCTTCAATTCGCTGTCCACACCGTTCACGATGACGCGCACATGTGGGCGCAGTTCATGCGTATCAGCGTCAAACAGGGCCGCCTCAAGTGCATCGTTATCTAGGCACGCTTTCTGCAAACCTTCACGAATTGTAGTTCCTGCTTCGATAATCTCTGCGGCACCCGCAATTCTGCGCAGCCCGCCAAATAGTTTAATCTTCATACTCTAACGCTCTGCCAGTTGGTTGAAGCGCTCGAACGCAGCCTGCCACGATGCAGTATGGTGCGGCTCATACCGTCTCAATAACGCCGATTCAGCGACCACGTGCCGGCCCTGATCCAAATTCTCAATCTCGCCCAACGTGATCAGCTGCACAAGCGCATTACCCAATACCGTTGCCTCGACAGGACCGGCATAAACCGGAAGGCCAGTGGCATCGGCCGTCATCTGGTTTAACAGCTCATTTTGTGTGCCGCCGCCAACGATATGGACGACATCGATCGGCTGCCCTGACAAACTCCGCAATGTCTCCAAGCACTCTCTATACCGCAAAGCCAAACTCTCCAGGATCGCGCGCAGGATCGCGCCCTTTGTCTCCGGTACAGGCTGGCCAGTTCGCGCACAATATGCCTGCACCAACAGAGGGTGGTCGCCGGGCGGTAAGAACTCCTGCGCATTGGAATCAACCAGACTCACCAAAGGCGGGGCCAGCTGCGCCAGCTCAACCAACTCCCCATACGAATATTGCTCTCCCGCTTCCGCCCACGTACGTCGACACTGTTGTACAAGCCACAGACCGGCCACATTCTTTAGCAGGCGATATGTACCATATACGCCTCCTTCGTTGGTCACATTGGCTGCGCGAGCCGCTTCACTAATGATTGGCTTTTCAACTTCCAGCCCCACCAGGCTCCATGTGCCGCTGCTGATATAGGCAAACGCTTCCGTTGTTGTGGGGACGGCGGCAACAGCACTCCCCGTATCGTGGCAGGCCGGAGCGATAACAGCGATGCCCTCATACTCTCCCAGCCTCGTGCCGGGAGGGACAATCTCGGGCAGCATCGCTGTAGGCAAGCCCAACGACTCCAACATAGCGAAAGCCCAGTCCCCCTTATGGGGATCGAACATCTGCGTTGTAGTGGCAATGGTGAACTCGCTGGCCTTCGTCCCTGTCAGCCAGTAATTGAGCAAATCAGGTGCGGTCAGGAATGTTTCCGCCATTTGCAGCTGTGGCGAGCTGCTCTTGAGCAGGCTCATCAATTGATACAGCGTATTGATGCGCATCAGCTGTACGCCTGTCTGTGAAAACACCTCTTCCTCAGGGACAACTGCAAACACGGTTTCCATCATGCCTGCAGTCCGATCATCACGATAGCTAACAAGATTGCCAATCAAATCGCCCTGGGAATCGAGCAGCCCAAAATCAACGCCCCACGTGTCAACGCCAATACTTGCCGGATCATGCGCTTTGCCCAATTCGATGCCCGTTTGAATTTCGCTCCACAGGCGAAGAAAATCCCAATGGGTTGTTCCGCGAATCGTAATGATGGGGTTTGGAAACCGGTGCAGTTCCCTGGTCGACAGTTGCTGTCCGTCAAAGGTAACAGCCATGACCCGACCCGATTCCGCACCAAGGTCCACTGTAAGCACCGTCTTGTCAGCCATTTCACTCCTGTCCCGCCCAATCGCGTCACTCAATTACGGCAGCGAACACGTCAACTAGTTCCTACAACATCCCGGGTGCCGGGCAGGCTCCATATTCTGCCAGCAGCGCACTGAATAAGGCGCTCCGTCAACGATCGACAACATCGAAAAATGTTAAAACAAAAGCAATTGAAAGTCAATAGCAAGATATTGACAATCAAAACGCAAGGTGACTATAATGACTAAGAGGAAAACAGTGGGGAATGATCGGAGTATTCTATGGTAATAGGTGAGCGTCAGGACAGGATCGTTGACTTATTGGTTAAACAGCAAAGTGCGACCGTATCTGAACTGAGCGAATTGTTTGACGTTTCGCCGGTTACGATTCGCAATGATCTGAACCAAATGGCCAAAGAGGGACGCATTCAGCGCACACATGGGGGGGCACGCTTGTCCGGCGAACGAAGACGGCAGGAATACACGTTTACCGTTCAACAGAGGATTAACGCTGGGGAAAAGCAGCAAATCGGCCGCGCGGCCGCGGCCCTGGTCGAACCGGGTGAAGCAATTCTGCTCGACGCCAGCACAACGGCGTTTGCTGTGGGGCAGGCGCTAAAGGAGCGCGGCGATCTATACAATGTGACTGTGGTCACAACCGGGATTTGGACAGCCCTAGAACTTCTGGGCACATCGCAATTTGATATCGTCTTAACTGGCGGGCACGTGCGCAGCGCCAGCGGTTCAATTGCCGGCGTGATTGCTCAAGATGTATTGGGGCGCTTTCATTTCCAGAAGGTTTTCCTGGGCGCCTGGGGGATCACGCTGCCCGAAGGGCTAATGGATACACCGCTCGCAGAGGTCGATCTCAAACGCAAAATCATTTCTCGCTCTCAGAAATTGATCGCTGTAGCAGACGGCAGCAAATTTGGCCGCACTTCTTTGGCCTCATTTGCCCCTTTGCGTGATGCGTCTCTGATCATCACTGGCGAAACCGCCCCAGCTGACCTGGTAGAAACTTATCGCGCTTTCGGCCTAAATGTATTGGTGGCCGGCAACTAGGAGCCGGTACGTCCCTTCGCTTGTTGGCGGCGGGAGAATCGACGAACAGCTAGAGAAGGCTTTCTGAACCTTCTTCTTCAAGCAGCTTCACCATCGCCTTCACATCCTGTTCGCGCTCTTTTGCACAAACCAGCAAGGCGTCCTCAGTGTCCACAATCACAAGTCCTTCAAGGCCGATGGTCGCGATGAGTTTGTCTCCGCCAACGATTAGATTGTTGGTTGAATCGATTCCCTTGTGGTTACCGATGACTGTGTTGCCCTGCTCGTCCGCGCGAAGCACGTCCAGCAGGCTCGCCCAGCTGCCGACGTCAAACCAGCCGATATCAACTGGAATAACGGCGACATCTTGCGCACTTTCCATGACGCCATAATCGACGGTCTCTTTCTTTACCTGCGGCCAGACACCCTGCAACAGGTCCTCGTATTGCGCTTGGTTCTGCGCCGCACTTATTAACTGCAGCTGTGTGTAGAACTCCGGCATTTGGCGCTGAAACTCTTCGAGGATACGGTCTACGCGCCAGACAAACATGCCGCTGTTCCAGGAGTAGAGACCGCTGTCATATAGTTTTTTGGCCTCGTCAGGATCCGGCTTCTCAGTGAAGTGGTCAGCACGATAGACCTCCAGCGAGCCGAAGGTCCGCAAATGGTCCCCTTGCTTGATATAGCCGTACCCGGTTGAGGGGGAAGTTGGCTTAATGCCCAGAGTGACGAGATGGCCCTCCTTAGCCACTTCTTCCGCTGTTGCCAGCGCTTGACGAAAGCCTTCGGGATCGGTCATGTAATGATCGGCCGTTAGCACCGCCATGATCGCTTCCGGGTCGCGTCGCTGCAGGTGGATGGCAGCCAAACCAATCGCCGGTGCGGTGCCACGCCCTTCCGGCTCGACAATGAAGTTCTCGCGCGGCAGCTCAGGCACTTGAGCCGACAGGGGGTGCACGTGCTCTTGTCGCGTGATGACCAGGATCTGCTGCGGTGGATATTGGGGCGTCAAACGATCGACGGCATGCTGAATGAGCGTGCGTTCACCAACCAACTTAAGCGCCTGCTTCGGGTACGCGCGGCGGCTGAGGGGCCAGAGCCGCGTGCCGGTGCCTCCGGCCATTATCAGTGGGTAATACAATTGAGTCTCCTTAGTAGCCTCTTAGCTCTGTGCTGGTTCGCTTTGGCAATCCTTCCTTGGGAAGCCGCCTTAGAACCACATAGTCAAGGTCATGTTCATCACAGAAATTACGTTTCTCTGGTTTATCACCGTCTTCGTTGACGGCGTAGATATCCGGTTTGATCAAAGTTATCTCCGGTTCGGCATCCATCCAACCTTGACCGGTAGAAATCATAGCTTGTCTCACATAACGAAGCGACTGCACCATGTACCAACGCTCATCTTCGGAAAATTGGGGGTGACCGTCGCCCTTCAGGAGCTGCACATTGGCGTCGGAGCCAAGCACCACATACAGTTCTCCCAGTCCGGAAGTCTCTTCAAAAAAACGGACGTGGCCTGAATGCAGCCAGTCAAAGCAGCCGGTGACGACCACTTTGTTCCGGACAGAATCATTCTCGGCAACTTTCCGCGGAGCTCGCGGTAGGCGGGCCAGCTCCCGCTGCGGAAGAACATGATAAGCGATCGCCTTGGCGACGGAAAACGATCGTTTGCGCGCTGAATCATCTTCCTCCATGACGACCCATGCCAACGGCCGATCTTCGTCAGCTATGGGGATTGACTCCGTGTCCCAACTCTCATCCAGAAGCGAAACGCGGTCGACATAGCGAACCGCTTGGAGCAAATAGGCTCTCTCTTCCTCCGTATACTTCGGCTCCCTACCCATGCGGCGCCGAACTACCCCATCAGACCACAAGTGAACGTGCAGGGAACCCAACTTGGCGGCCTCTTCGAGCAGACGGATATGCCTCGAACACATAGCGTCAAAGCTGCCCGACACAACAACATTATGCATCTGACTCTCTCGCTTCGCCATGCCTTACTTGTACCTGAAAGCCACCGGGAACACGCTCCTGGGACACAACATAGATGTAACCACCACCGCAGCCTGAGTACATCGCTCCTGCGTACCGCTTCTGATAGAAATCAAGAAGTCCCATCAAATCTGTTTCAATCGTTGCATGCCGCACCGTCTGCGGAAGGATTGTCTCCCAGCACTGCATGCATTCATTCATTGACCTGCCAAGTCCGGTCAAGTCCTTGGAGACAATTGCCTCATAACACGCCTCGCCCGTTTCGCCGAGGCGCTGAATCTGCAAGGGATCAAGGTTCTTCTCGCCCAGCGGGTTGTATCCAGGTGGCCGTGGGGCCACGGCCACCATGTAGATGACGCTCTCCAACCATTGGGCGACATCTGGATCATTGTTTGACTCAATGTGCACTGGGTAAAGCCCACCCTGATGGCCGTAGGCGTAGTCAAGGCGGTTTATACCAGGATACAGCATGCCGATCATGTCCTGGGAACCGGAAGGCTCGGCTCGCCCGCTATTTTCAGCCTCATATAGTTCCCGCACCAACGCCACGGGATCGCGATCCGGCGGTTCACTCCCCCAGAGTTCGGCAGCGATGCGCCGTGTACTCGTGCCCATCCCGCTGCGACCCATGAACGGATTGGCCGGCTCGATGGCCACAACAACCATCGAGCCAGAAGGAGCGGGATTATGTCTTGATAGGAACGGCTGATCGATCCACCCACCAGCGAAAGCCATACGGTACGGATAACTGCCGATTGTTCTGGTGATGCTTATGTCTTCTTCCATGTCGCTTAGTGCTCAATCTCATAAATGATTTGAGATTGGGCGATATGTTTTCCGCCAAACATATGGATGGCGGCGATCATTCCAGTAATTTGTACTCTTAACAATTGAAGAACGAAGTGTAGCTAAATCATCAAACCGGCGTCCTGCTAATGCTAGTGAACGCAACGTTTTCCACCAAGGCTCAATCAAGTTGAGCCAGGGCGCGTAAGTTGGCTGAAAGAGAAACCGGACCCGTTTGTGGGCCAGTGCCCACAGCTGTACATCTATGCTGCGGTGAATGGAAAGGTTGTCCAGAATCAATATCAGTTCATCATTAGGCCATTTCTGAACAACTGCATCCAGAAGTTCGATGAAATCCAGACTGCGACGTCGCTCTTGGCATAACGTGAGCGCCGTACCTGTACTTGGTTCGAAGGCGCCAAAGACCCACACTTTTGCCCGCCGGCCGTAATCAGGTTGCACTGGTGGCCTTTTACCCTGCAGTGCCCACCGTTTTGCCGGATATGTCTTGGCTGATACAGGTCCCATTTCATCAAGGCAGATAACACGTGTTTGAGGCGGTGGCTCTGTATAGTAACCTATGATGGCCCCCTTTTTTCCACAAACTGTGGGTCGGGTCGCTCAGTGAAATAGGTTTTTTCCTGATACCAACGCAAGCCTTCAGCCTGCAATATCCGTGCTAGCTGCGCTCTTGAGACTCCGATTTGGTCGTTGTTATGCAGATACTCTACCAAGCGGTCTAAGGTCCAGTGTCCGTAGGGCAAACCTAGCTTGTCAGGATCTGTACGCGCCAAGGCGATCATTTGGCCACGCTCTGCTTCCGAATAGGTTGGTTTGCGACCACCTCGTGGTTTGTCTTCCAGGCCAGGGATACCTTCTTGGCCAAAACGTCTGAGACGCAGGTAAATAGCCGGCACACTACGGTCCAACTTGTTGGCAATCTGTTCGACAGGTACACCTTGATAGGCTAGCAAAATCATTTTGGCGCGCTCTACGATTCGATGTGACTCTATCGCTGATCGGCTCAATATTTCCAGCTGTGTTCGTTCTTCGTTTGTTAAAGTTCTTAACTTGATTCGTTTAGGCATTTTGGCCTCCTCGAATCAAATTATAACCTATTGTGAGATCAAGCACTTAGTGATCGCCAGCCGGCGTAGGTATCCCCATCTTGCGGTCATTGTACTGCTCTTCAATCCACGCGTAGGTTTTGGCGATACCTTCCGCAAATGGTGTGCTCGGTTCCCAGTCCAGGGTCGCTTTGATGAACGTGTTGTCGCTGTTGCGTCCGGCAACACCTTGTGGGGCATCGAGGATATAGGCTCTTTCCAAGGTCACGCCGGCAACATTTTCCACTTGACTGACAAGCTCATTGATAGAAAGGAGCTGGCTTGAGCCTAAGTTGACCGGCGTCGCGTTCAGATCTTCAGAGTGCATGATCATGTCGATACCGCGGACGCAGTCATCAATATACATGAAGCTGCGCGTCTGGCTGCCGTTCCCCCAAATATCAATCTTGAACTCGCCCGAGTCTTTGGCCTCTATCACCTTGCGGCTGAGAGCAGCCGGCGCTTTTTCACGACCCCCGTCCCACGTGCCGTAGGGGCCATATACGTTGTGAAAGCGTGCTATCGCTGTTTTCATCCCCCTTTCGGCCGTGTATTCCTGGCAGAACATTTCTGACATCAGCTTTTCCCAGCCATACCCTCTTTCAGCCATGGCCGGATAGGCATCTGATTCCTTCAGGGCACGCACATTAGGATCTTGCTGAAGTTCGACATTGTATGCACAAGCCGAGGATGAAAAGAAATATCGCTCAACGCCGGCGTTATAGGCCGCTTCCAACATATGCGTATTGATTAGAATGGAACGTAGGCATTCAACGCGATAATTTTCAATGAAGCCCATCCCCCCCATATCCGCAGCCAGGTTATACACTTCTCTGGCTCCCTCAACTGCCCGCTCACAATTGTCACGATAACTGACATCCAGACAAAGGCTCTGAACTCCGGGGACGCGCTGATACCATTGATAGAGTGGTTTCTTGTCGACAGCGCGAATATTGTTGAATCCCTGATCGCTGAAGTATCTGGCCAGAGCACCGCCGATGAATCCACCTGCGCCGGTGATGACAATAAGATCATCTTTGTCTATTATGCTTGCCGCAACCGCTTGATTTGTCATACTGTTTTCCTCTTATTGTTTGTTCTATGGCCGAAGCCTGGGCATTTGTTTCTAGAAGTCGCAAACCATTTTTAACCTACGGGCGCATGCCCACTAGATTCGCGCACGATCAATTTCGTGGGCAGTACGATTTCCTGGTACTCAGCTGACATTTCGTCGCTGATACGGGCCAACAGCAAACGCGTGGCCACGCAAGCCATTTCGTAGGCCGGCTGCGCAGCCACGGTCAAGAATGGAAACATCAGCAGAGCCGGCGGTAGATCATCAAAACCTACCAGCGCGATATCCTCCGGCACCTGGAGGCCACGCTCCAGCAGCGCCTTCATCGCCCCGATAGCGATGAAGTTGTTGGCGGCAAAGATCGCGGTCGGCGGAAACATTTCTTCAATTACATTTGCAGCCATCTCGTAACCGCTGTCTTGCGTAAAGGAGCCCCGCCGCACCAGTGACGAGTTCTCTGCTACCCCTGCCTCTGCCAAGGCCCTTTGATAGCCAATCAACCGGTCATCGGCCGTCGAAGTCCCTTCGGGCCCGGTCAAAACAGCGATCTTGCGATGGCCTAGCTCTAGCAGGTGATTGACCAGCTGGAAGGCGCCATCCTCGGAATCGCAGCGAACTACGTCAAACTCAGCGCCGGGCATGCGGCGGTCAAGAACAACAAAAGGCATATTATGCCCACGAATGTAGGTCAAAGCATCGGGGCGACTCAGTGCCGGTACCAATATAATGCCATCAACCTGCTGCTGCAGAAGGAGATCAAGGTTCTTTCTCTGCTTCAGTTCATCCTCGTCCGTGTTGCAGTAGGTCACCGTGAAACCAGCCTGGCTGGCCACATCTTCAACCCCACGCGCAACGGTCGTAAAGAAGGGGTTGGTGATATCAGTAAGCACGAGAGCGATCGAGTTTGTCCGCTTGCTACGCAGACTGCGAGCCGGCCCACTGGGAACGTAACCCAACTCCAGCACGGCCGCTTGCACGCGCTGCCGCGTTTCTTCGCTGGCGTAGCCTGAATTATTGATCACTCTCGAGACGGTGATCGGCGCCACACCGGCTCTTTTCGCTACATCATGAATCGTGGCCACTGTAAAACCTTAGCTCGTTCATTGCCAACATGGTATCGTTACCATATGGTAACGATACCATGCTAACATGCGGGGGGAAGGATGTCAAGGGCATTCCCTTGTTCCTGCTGATCGCGCCAGCTAAACAGCACAAATAGCCGACACCTCTTGACAGTAGTTGGGCAACTGTTACAATGTTACGCATAACATGTTACCTGTAACATGTTGGCTGTGGCGGAAGAAGGAGAGCATGCCGACCATTCGAGACGTTGCCAAACGTGCAGGCGTAGCTTCCATGACGGTATCCCGCGTAATCAATGACTCGGGTTACGTGAGTGACGCGACCCGCGCCAAGGTGGAAGCGGCGATACTTGAGCTTGACTACGTACCCAACATGCTCGGTCCTAGTCTGCGCTTCAATCAGACCAACACGTTGGCCTTGGTCCTCACAGATATCACCAACCCTTTCTGGACAACGGTCGCCCGCGGTGTTGAAGATGCCGCCAACGAAGTTGCTTACAGCGTCATCCTCTGCAACACAGACGAATCCCTTGAAAAGCAAACACAGTATGTTGAAATGCTCTTGAAACGACGCATTGACGGCATTCTGTTTGTACCGGCCGACGATTCACCAGAAGCGGTTGAACTGATACGCGGCCAGAACGTCAATGTGGTTGTTCTCGATCGCGAAATCCCGGGGGTTGAAGACTTGGATATCGTTCGCGGAGATTCCCTCGGCGGCGCCTATGATCTCGCCTTGCATCTGGTCGAACTAGGTCACAAAGAAATCGCCATATTGACCGGCCCGCAGCGTATCTCAACCTCGGTAGAACGTGTTGCGGGATTTCGCCGAGCCATGCAGGAAATGGGCCTCGACCACAATCTGGACAACGTATATTGGGGCGCCTTCAATCAAAGTTCCGGATTTGCTATTGCCACAGAAGCGCTTGCGAGCAGACCCCGCCCCACCGCGCTGCTGGCCGTCAACAACTTCATAGCCCATGGCGCGATACAAGCTGTCCACAGCGCCGGCTTGAGCGTTCCGGAAGATATCTCTATCGTCTCCTTTGACGATATCCCCGAAAACATCAATCCCACCCCGTTCCTGACCGCGGCAGTTCAGGCCGCTTATGACATGGGCTTTCAGGCGACAAAACTGTTGTTAGCGCGTCTTGCCGATGAGGGTCCGCAAGTTAGCCAGAACATCATCTTGCCGACGCGCATTATTGTCAGGAGCTCGACTGCGCCGCCTCCCCGTATGGGATCGGTTGCGGCAAGCTAGGAGAACCCAATGACAGCTGTATTGACGAGGAGGAATATCTATGGCATGAATACCGCTAGCGTTGTCCGTTTTCACGTTTCACGGACGGGCCCTATATAGACCATCGGGTCTGCGTAGGCCACATTATTGTGATTACTATTTCTATCCAAGAGAAGGAGAAATCTCGCAATGAAGTCAAAATACACTTTCGCCCTGTTGGTAGTCCTCCTGATGTCTGTCTTATTAATTGGCTGCTCAGCGCCCGCCGCCGAAGCTCCTGCGGCGCCCGCTGAAGAAGCAGCGCCTGTTGAGGAAGCCGCCCCAGTTGAGGAAGCCGCTGACGAGGAAATATACATCGCCGTAATCTCCAAGGGTTTCCAGCATCAATTCTGGCAGGCCGTTGCCGCCGGTGCGGAACAGGCTGCCGAAGACTATGGTGTCACCATTACCTTCGAGGGACCGGAAACAGAAGCCATGGTAGATAAGCAGGTCGAGATGGTTCAGGCCGCGATGGACAAGAAACCCGCAGGCTTGGCCCTGGCCGCATTGGACACCCAGGCCCTGCTGCCGCTGCTCGAAAGAGCTCAGGCAGAAGGCATTCCGGTCGTCGGCTTCGACTCCGGCGTTGACAGCGACATTCCAGTGACGACAGCGGCGACAAATAATATCGCTGCCGCCGCCCTCGCCGCCGACAAGATGGCCGAACTCATCGGTGGTTCAGGACAGGTTGCCGTTATCGTTCATGACCAGACGAGCCGCACGGGCATCGACCGTCGCGACGGTTTCTTGCAGCAGATGGAAGAGAAATATCCGGACATCGAGGTTGTAGATGTACAGTATGGTGCCGGTGACCATCTCAAGTCCACGGAACTGGCTACAGCGATCATCCAGGCGCACCCCGATCTGAAAGGTTTCTTTGGCGCCAACGAAGGTTCAATCATTGGTGTCCTCAATGCCGTGAAGGACCTTGGTAAGGAAGGAGAAATCGCAGTCATTGGTTACGATTCCGGTTTGCAGCAGATGGAAGCGATTCGCAGCGGCGCAGAAGCCGGAGCGATCACTCAGGACCCCATCGGCATTGGCTACAAAGCGGTTGAAGCCATCGTCATGGCATTAAGGGGCGAAGAACTGCCGGATGAAATCGACACCGGTTTCCATTGGTATGATGCGGACAACATTGACTCCGACACCATCATGCCGCTGCTTTACGAATAATCAGACAAGTCGGTCTGGTTAGCTAGGAGATAGTGGGGCAGAGATACGATCGCTTTCCGCGCAACACCGGTCAACAGCACCGGCGTGGAGGACTGTATCTCTGCCTCTTTCAACCGTCTTGAAGTTAAGAGCCGCGCTTGTTTCAAGATGGGGCTAACTCGGAGCAATCACCCCTAAGCGGGTTTAAGAGAAGGCCTATGATTAAACCATTGGTCATGATGAAAGGGATAGATAAAAGCTTTCCTGGCGTCCACGCGCTCGATCATTGTGACTTCGAGCTACGTTCCGGCGAAATCCACGCCCTAGTCGGCGAGAACGGCGCCGGCAAATCAACTTTGATGAAGATTCTAGCGGGAATCTATTCTAAGGATGAAGGAACGATAACTTATCGAGACGAAGCAGTTGATATCCCCACGCCGCGTGCTGCTCAGGATCTGGGCATCAGCATGATTCACCAGGAACTCAACCTGATGGGCCATCTAACGGTGGCCCAGAATATCTATATCGGCCGTGAACCAAGAGCCAATATTCGCTTCGTGTTGGATGAAAAGGCGATTAATCAACAGGCGCAGGAACTCCTCGACATCGTCCATCTTGATCTTGATCCGCGCACAAAGGTCGCCAATATTTCCATCGCTAAGCAGCAAATGGTGGAGATAGCCAAAGCGCTCTCATTCAATTCCGAAGTCTTGATTATGGACGAGCCCACGGCCGCGCTGACCGAGTCCGAAATTGAAGAGCTGTTTAGGATTATCAGCAATCTACGCCAACAAGGTGTGGGAATCGTTTACATTTCTCATCGGTTGGAAGAACTGAAAATCATTTCCGATCGCATCACCGTCATGCGTGACGGCCGTTACATCGACACAGTACTCACTGAAGAAACAACCCGGGACGAAATCATCAGCATGATGGTAGGACGCACGATCTACGAAGGGGCTCCTGAGATTCCCGAGGATGCCAGCCAAGAGAAGGTTCTTGAAGTGAAGCACCTTAACCGCGGCAACAGCATCATAGACGTCTCCTTCGACCTAAAGAAGGGGGAGATCCTGGGGTTCGCCGGGCTCATGGGCGCAGGGCGCACCGAAGTCGCGCGCGCCATCTTCGGCGCTGATCCAATTGATTCCGGAGAAATCTACATTCATGGTCAAGAGGCCCAGATCAAAAGCCCGGGCGATGCCGTTTCAAGCGGCATTGGCTACCTATCTGAGGACCGCAAACGATATGGGTTGACACTGGGCCAGGATGTCGAAACCAACATCGTGATGGCTGCCTATGACAAATTCCTAGGGCTGATCGGTTGGGTGAAAACTGCGGACACGGCGGCCACGGCCGAAAAAATGGTCGCCGCCCTATCGATCAAGACGCCGAGCATCAGCCAAAAGGTGAAGAACCTATCGGGCGGCAACCAGCAAAAAGTTGTTATCGGTAAATGGCTCACGGCCGATACAGAGATACTTATATTTGACGAACCTACGCGGGGCATCGACGTAGGGGCGAAAAGCGAGATTTATAAGCTGCTCAACGATCTCACCAGCCAGGGAAAATCAATTATCATGATCTCCTCGGAACTACCGGAGATCCTGCGCATGAGCCACCGGATCGTCGTCATGTGTGAAGGGCGTATCACCGGCATTATGCCCGCTGAGGACGCCGATCAAGAGTCCATTATGCAGCTTGCTACGCAAAGGAATGGGGAGACCGAAGCGATCCCTGCGCCATAATTACTGAAGAGTGAGGAATCATTTTATGGAAACTGAAGCCATTACCCAAGTTGAGAAACGATCGATATGGCAGTCGGATGCCACGCAGAAGCTGGCGGCATTCGGCGGATTGATCGCTATGTTCATCGTCTTCTCCTTCGCCTCGCCCTACTTTGCGCAGTTCAGCAATATCGTGGGTATTCTGTTGGCCACTTCGGTCAATGGCATTCTTGCCCTGGGTGTCACCTTCGTCATTATCAGCGGCGGCATTGATCTTTCGGTGGGAACGGTGATGACCCTATCTGCCGTCATGACCGGCGTCTTTATCACCAATTTGGGACTACCCATACCGATCGGCATCTTAGGCGGACTGGCGACCGGCGCGCTGGCCGGCCTGGTCAGCGGCACCGTCATCGCCAAGATGAAGATCCCGCCCTTCATCGCCACCCTTGGTATGCTCTATATTGCCAAAGGCCTCGCCCTGGTGATTTCTGATTTGAAGCCGATATACTTCACAGATGCCCCGGCATTTTCACAAGTAGCCATGGGCTCAGTCACCGGCCGGATCATCCCCGGCTTTGACATTCCCAACGCAGTCTTAATCTTTTTTGGCGCGGCCTTGATTGCCAACTTCATCTTGAGCCGAACGGTGCTGGGCAGATATACGTTCGCCCTGGGCAGCAATGAAGAAGCAACTCGCCTTTCCGGCGTCAATGTTGATGTCTGGAAGATGGCCGTCTATATGCTGGCCGGCACCTTCGCCGGCCTGGCCGGCGTCGTTATTGCCGCAAGATTGAATTCGGCGCAGCCTGCTTTAGGGGCCGGTTACGAGCTTGACGCCATCGCCGCCGTCGTGATTGGCGGCACATCATTGAGCGGGGGGGAAGGCACGATCATGGGCACTGTCATTGGCGCCTTTGTAATCAGCGTGCTCACCAACGGTTTGCGCATCATGTCCGTTCCTCAAGAGTGGCAAATCGTCATTACCGGCGCCATCGTCATTCTTGCGGTTTACGCTGACACCCTACGCAAACGCGGCCAGGCCTAAGCCTTGTCAAACGTAGTCACGCGAGATTTCCTAGATGGCTAAGAAAGTCCTAGTTAGCGGCTGCTATGATCTGCTTCACAGTGGCCACATCGCGTTTTTTCAAGAGGCTTCTTCTTATGGCGATCTCTATGTCGCCCTGGGATCGGACAAGACCGTCTTTGATTTGAAAGGAAGGGCGCCGCTCAACAATGAAGATGAGCGGCTTTACATGGTCAAATCAGTCAGTTATGTGACCGATGCCTTTGTTTCTCAAGGATCGGGTATGCTGGATTTTCTGGATGAGTTCCATACCCTGAAACCCGAGATATTCATCGTCAATGAGGATGGAAACACGCCAGATAAACAGGCCTTATGCGAGCAGTATGGGGTCGAGTACGTCGTCTTGAAGCGCCTACCTCATGGGGATCTGACGCCGCGTTCAACGACCGCCCTGCGTAGGGTAAATCAGATTCCATTCCGTATCGATTTGGCCGGCGGTTGGCTCGACCAGCCGTTTGTTTCGCGTCACTATCCTGGGCCGGTCATTACTATTTCGATAGAACCTACGCTGACCTTCAACGACCGCAGCGGGATGGCCTCCAGCACGCGCCGGGCAGCAATTGAGATGTGGGGCTCGCGCCTTCCCACGGGCGATCCCGAAAAATTGGCAAAGGTGCTTTTTTGCTTCGACAACCCACCGGGCACCAAGGAAATTTCCGGGTCACAGGATGCGATTGGCATCGTCATCCCCGGGCTGGCGAAAGCGAACTATGATAACAATTACTGGCCGGAGAGCATCGAGAAGCTGACGGATGAACTCGCCCTACAGTTTGTTGAAAGCTCGCTCTATTTGGTCACCCTTGGCCCGCGCCATGCGGAGTATGATGTACTTGCCAATACGCATATTGACAAGCGGGGCGCCAGAGCGCTTGCTAAATCTGCTGAGGATTGTTGGAAGGCGATCAAGCAGCAAGACATTAGCGCCTTCGGCCGTTCGCTGCGCGATTCTTTTGAAGCACAAATTGCCATGTTTCCGAGCATGATGAACCGCTCTGTGGCCAAGCTGATCGAAAAATACGGGCACCAGGCTCTTGGCTGGAAATTGTCCGGCGCCGGCGGCGGCGGCTATCTAATCCTGGTTGCCGAAGATCCTATTGAGAATGCCGTGCGCATTGTCGCGCGACGCGAACACGAATAGTAAGGAGCCCCAAATGAATGACGCGTATATGAACATTAATCCCCCTGTCAATCGCCTGATCGGCTCTCCTCCTAAGATCGGAATTCGTCCGGCCATCGATGGCCGCCGCCAAGGAGTGCGCGAATCACTGGAAGAGACAACCATGCAAATGGCGCGGGGAGTAGCCGAGTTCCTGAGTGAAAACTTGCGCCATGCCAATGGCTTGGCGGTGGAATGCATCATTGCCGACACCTGTATAGGCGGCGTGGCAGAAGCGGCACAAACGGCCGAGAAGTTTGCCCGCGAAGGGGTAGGTCTTTCAATCACCGTTACGCCCTGCTGGTGTTATGGATCAGAAACTATGGACATGGATCCATTGATTCCCAAGGCGGTATGGGGATTCAACGGATCCGACCGGCCGGGCGCAGTCTATCTGGCAGCCGTAATGGCCGCCCACGCCCAAAAGGGCTTACCGGCATTCAGCATTTACGGCCGTGATGTACAGGACCTTGGCGACACAGAGATTCCCGAGGATGTTCAGGAGAGACTTCTGCGTTTTGCCCGCGCCGGGCTTGCCGTAGCCACAATGCGTGGCCAATCCTACCTGGCCATGGGCGGCGTCTCCATGGGCATTGCCGGGTCGATTGTTGATCAACCTTTGTTTGAAGCGTATCTAGGCATGCGTGTGCAAACGATCGACATGACAGAGTTCACTCGCCGGTTCAACAAACAGATATTTGATCCGGAGGAATACAAGCTTGCGCTAAACTGGACGCGAGCCCACTGTCAGGAAGGGAAGGATTACAACGACGCGCAGCACAAGCGCACGCGCAGCCAGCAGGATGCGGATTGGGAAACTTCAGTCAAGATGGCCCTCATCGCCCGCGATCTGATGGTCGGCAACCCACGCCTGGCGGATTTAGGGTATAGAGAGGAGTCTCTGGGACACAACGCCATCGCCGGCGGGTTCCAAGGGCAAAGGCAATGGACTGATTATTATCCCAATGGTGATTTCATGGAGGCGATCCTAACAAGCTCCTTCGACTGGAATGGGATTCGCCAACCCTATATGGTGGCCACCGAGAATGATGCATTGAATGGCATCAGCATGTTATTCGGCCACCTGCTCAGCGGCGCAGCGCAGATATTCGCCGATGTGCGGACTTACTGGAGTCCGGATGCTGTGAAACGGGTGACTGGCCATGAACTTACGGGCCGCGCGGCCGATGGCATATTGCACCTCATCAATTCCGGGCCGGCAGCGCTTGATGGGACCGGCCAGCAGGAAATTGATGGACAACCGGTGATGAAGCCTTGGTGGGCTATCACGCCTGAAGAAGCAGAACGCTGTCTTGAAGCAACATCCTGGCACGCCGGTATGACTGAGTATTTTCGCGGAGGAGGTTGGTCATCGCGCTTTCGCACGCGCGGTGGCATGCCAATGACCATGTGCCGGCTCAATTTGGTAAAGGGGCTGGGGCCGGCCCTACAGATCGCCGAGGGTTACTCGATTGATCTTCCAGATGACGTACACGCCACGCTGGACGAACGCACCAATCCTACGTGGCCCACGACCTGGTTCGTGCCCAACACGAACGGCAAAGGGCCCTTCCGCGATGTGTATACGGTCATGAACAACTGGGGCGCAAACCATGGCGCCGTCTCATACGGCCACATTGGCGCCGACCTAATTTCCCTGGCTTCACTTCTACGCATCCCCGTCTATATGCACAACGTGCCCGACGAAGAAATCTTTCGCCCGCACGCCTGGGCGGCCTTTGGCGCCCTTGATCCTGTAGGGGCCGACTATCGCGCCTGCGCGAATTTTGGTCCGCTTTACGGTTGAAGGTAACAGACAATGCTAAAAGGGATTTCACCACTGTTCAGCCCGCAGCTGCTGGCGGCCATCTATCAAATGGGGCACGGAGACGAAATTGTATTTGCCGATGCCCATTTTCCGGGGCACAGTACCAATCGCAATGTTATTCGCGCTGACGGGCTGCTGATTGAAGACCTGCTGGACGCGGTCCTGCCGCTCTTTCCCCTTGACGATTACGTTGAGGATCCCGCAGTCATGATGGAATGCGTGCCCGGCGATTCACCCGACCCGGCGGTAGCCAAGGGATATCGCAGCGTGATCGACAGCTACGCGCCAGAAACTCCACCCATACAGTTCATAGAGCGCTTCGCTTTCTACGAGCGGGCAGCAGGGGCCTTCACCGTGGTCATGACAGGCGACACGCGCAAATATGCCAACATTATCTTGAAGAAAGGGGTCTCCTGACGAAACAGGGCAGGCAGCGCGGCTGCCTGCCCGGCGCCATTCCAGCTGCTGCCCATTCTTGTCGAGACAATGGATAGGACCAAGCGATCGCCATCAAGGAAGCGCCTTCCCTCCGTGCACCCCACTCTTTGTATGACTCTATTAAGCCGATATACAATCTACCGCAATAGCCTGTAGATGGAAGGGATCAAACATGGACTTTGAACTAAATGAAACGCACAAAATGGTGCAAGAGACAGTCTACGATTTTGCCAGAAAAGAAATCCTACCGATCATCAAGGAGCATGATCGCAACCATACTTACCCGCGTGAACTCGTGCCCAAAATGGCCTCTCTCGGTCTCATGGGCGTTTGTCTGCCGGCCCGCTATGGCGGCGCGGGGATGGATTACATTTCCCTGGGAATCGTTTCCGAGGGGCTTGAATTTGGCGATTCATCCGTGCGAGAGACAATAGCCGTCCATTTGGGTTTGCACGCTTTACCGATTTTCCAGTGGGGAACGGAAGAGCAAAAAGAAGAGTTTCTGCCACCCCTTGCCACCGGTGAAAAACTAGCCTGTTTCGGTCTTACGGAGCCCGGTGCCGGATCAGATGTAGCCGCCCTGAGCAGCCGCGCTCGCAGAGATGGCGATGATTACTTGATATCGGGTGAAAAAATGTGGATTACGCTCTCCGACATAGCCGACCGATTCCTGGTGTTTGGCAAGACAGACCCTGACCAAGGAGCACGGGGTATCACGGCCTTCATTCTGGAAAGGGGGTGGAATGGGCTAACCACAGGAACGATTGAGGGAAAGATGGGCGTGCATGCCAGCAATACGGGCTGGATCGCTATGGATGACGTGCGCGTTCCCAGAAGCCATCGCCTGGGAGAAGAAGGGGAAGGCTTTAAGATAGCGATGAGTGCTCTGGATAACGCCCGCTACGGGGTCGCAGCGGGGGCCGTAGGCATAATGAAGGCGTGTTTGGAAGAGTCTATCAACTATGGCAAGGGGCGGGAAACCTTCGGCAAGCCCATTACCTCATACCAGTTGGTGCAGCAGATGATAGCGCAAATGCAGCAAGGTATTGATATCGGCGAACTGCTCGTGCGTAAGGCGGGGTGGCTGAAGAATTTGGGGATTCGCAACACACGCGAAACAAGTATGGCCAAGTGGTTCTGCACGGATACGGCGCGTAAGATCGCCGACGACGCCGTGCAAATTCATGGGGCGTATGGCTACTCTGATGAATACAATGTGGAGCGCCATCTGCGTAACACGAAAAGCGCCGTGATATATGAAGGGACTTCACAGATACACACCTTGATGCAAGCCTCGTATGCGTTGGGTGAACGAAAGACAAAACCAATGCGCTGTGAACTGCCGGCCTACGACCGGGTGTATTGGGAAAGCGAAGCGTAGGGAAAGATTGCGGGCGCTCGCGGAATACCGGAATATGGGGGGAAGCCTATGGCACCGGAACTTGCGGCAGCACGATTCTGTCTGCGGTTCCTGTCACTATCAAGCGGCGCAGCTCTTTGATGATTTGGGGCTCTGTTTCGACCGGCACATAAGCAGCGAGCCGCCTGTCAACTTCCTGGGCAGCTCGCTGATTTAGACTGAGAGAGCCGGCTTCCAACCAGCCTTCACGGTTCTGACGGTCGATAACGCGCCCCGGCAAATACAGTTGATCGGGCCAATGTCTTCGTGTGTGTTCGGCCGTCAACAAATGCTTCTCGTTCAGCAGCTCGCGCGCCAGATCAAGCGCCTGTGTCTCCCCGACTTCCCTGTTTTCGCGCACAAAATGCAGTGCCTGACCGCACAGCTCGTCATCAAGAACGAGTTTTGTAGGACTATAGAGCATGACGTAGTCCAACATTCCCGGACCTGAAACAGAGTTAATCCCTGCCAGCGCCGCTAAAAGCGCTGACGAGTAAGTCTCCGCTCCGGCTTGGGCATCGAGCGTTTTGCTGTCGCTGAGGGCCATATACGCCTGCGTGGGCAATCCGAGGTGCTTGGCGACGGCCACGTAGGCCATATTAAGCTTCTGGGCTTCAATGGCCGACATGGGCGAGGTCGCTAGCTGCATGTGAAAAACGGCCGGCGCTCCCCCAAACAATACGGGGGTGCCCGGTCGGATTATTTGCGCCATCGCTAAGCCGGCCAACACGTCGACTGTATGGAACACGGTCGCTTCTAAGAGCGTAACCGGAGCAACAAGCCCCATGAGGGTTACTGGCGTAATTTCGATGGGGATGCCCGCCGCGGCACAATCCAGCAGGTTCTGACACGAATCCTCACTGTAGCGGAAATTGCCGGTTGGCGTCACAGTAAAAATGGAGAGGGGACGCCTAATCAAGTCCGCAGTGCCATCACGAAACAGCTGCATCATCTCCACCATGCGCGGCACTCCATGCTCAGTGAACGCGCCACTTACCACAGGCTTTTTCGAATTCGTCAGGCAGAGGTAGAGACGCCAGGCGTCGGACACGCTCTCTTCAATGTCGTTCGTGGAAAAGGCGGTGGCCAAGTAGGCGATGTGGGACAAGCTGTCAGCAAGGCGAACGTACTCCACGAAATCAGCCGTGCTGGCCCTGCGCATTTCACCGCTGCGACGATCAAGAACATTCAGACCACTGGAGCCCGGCACGAAGTGAACCTGATCGCCGCCCAACCGCGCGTGCGCGGCGCCGCCACGATCATAGAGCGTGAACACCTCTGGCGCCGAGGCGACGGTTTGTTCAATGATCGAGGGGGGAAACAGGATGCGCCCGTTTTCGCCCGCGCGCAGTCCATGGTCGAGGAGCCGCCGGCGAAGCAGTGAGCCGCGAACCTCTATGCCGACCCGGGCAAGAATCTCCCTTGCATCCGCTAGAATCAGTTCGATTTGCTCTTCGTCCATGACATTTAGACTGGGTCGCATAGGCCAACATCATCCCATACGGCAACAAGCAGAGCCAGCAGCAGCCACCAGATGAAACCGGGTTTTGCTCCCAAGGCGATGGCATCAACAAGGCCAAACATCCAACCAGCGACAAGCGATCCACTCAGGCCCAGAATCAGCACACGGTCTGCATAATTACGGCTCCTCCGCCACGCCGACCAGAGCAATCCTCCGCTCAAAATCCAGAGGGCAAGATAGGCAGCCAACCCTGGAATTCCCAAATCCAGCCCCGCTTGCAGAAGTTGGTTGTGTGCGTGTCCCAGGTCTACTTGGCTTGGGATAGTGAACATGGGATAGAGAATGTGCACCAGCACACGAAAACCATTCATACCCATCCCCGTTATAGGAAAATCCTGCAAGGCAAACACGGCACGCGACCAGATTTCCATCCTGCCCACAATCCCAAATTCATCAAGCCGGCCCAGACTGACCGGCAAAGCGGATCTTATGTCCGTGAAAAGGAAGAGCAGCAAGAGGCCCGCCGCAGCCGCTGCTGCGGCCAGGATCAGCCACTTTCCCCAGCGGTAGCTCATGGCCAGCATGACCAAGAAAGCGAAAGATACACTCAGAAGCCCGCCACGCGAGCGAGTTGCCAAGAGGATGAGGCAGCTAAGAACCAGGAGAGCGATCAGGATAAACAGAAGGGGATAGTACCACCACGTGCGCCGCCCCCTATCAACTTTCCAAAAACCAATCGTACAAGCCGTCAGCAGCGGCACGAGCCAGCATAGCACGCCGGCGAGTTCATTGGGGTTCACACTTAGCCCGCCAATCCCGGGAAGGGCCTGTGGCGAAACTGGGAGGAAGGCGACGAAGGCATCAAGAAATGCAAAAGAACTTGAGCCGAGATTGGCCACGAGTGCGGCGAAAACCATCCCGCAGCCGGCAGCGAGGATGAGCGCCAATATTGTGTATCGGCCAAACGCCAGGTCTCGCGAATGCTGCACCGCGGCGTAAAAAAGGGCGACTCCCAGGATCAGGCCGGCGATCTTGGGAAAGCTGTATTCAATATCAAACACGGCCGTGAGGCTCACCAGGAGCGCGAGCAATAAGAACGTGATGGCCACATCGTCAGCCGTGGCAGGGAAAAATCTTCCCGTAACCATTCTACGCAGCAGCCAAAGTAGAGGAACAACAAGGAGCAGCAGCCCCAGCCACCCAGTTGGGAACAGCAATAGAGGCATGATCAACAACAGGATCAACCATTCCCAACTAACAATTGTTCGCGCGATTTCGCGCATACCAACTCCTTGATTTGAGATGACCTGTAACATTATTGCCACACTGGAGGCGAATGGCAAATTCAAAGTGAAGTCTGATTAGGCTCATCATGAAAATGAAGCTCATCAGAGAGAATCATTAGGCTTTGACTACATCATCCGCAGGTGCCTTATACTACGATGCCTGCCCGGGAACCGAAGTCAACGAGGAAAATCTCACATGAATCGGCCATTGACAGACTCCACACAGAGACATTCCACATCTGCCTTACCCCCAATCGGTGTCATAGCCTTGAACCGCATGGGGTTCGGTCCGCGGCCCGGTGATCTAGACGCTTTCAACGCCCTGGGCAGCACGGATCTAGAGAGACTGAACAAGTACGTTGATCAGCAGCTTAGCCCAGATAGTATCAATGACAGCGAGCTGCAAACACGAATTTCCGCTGCGGGATTTACCACAATAGAGAAGAGTCTTTCTCAGTTGTGGGAGGATCATTTTGTAAACCACAACGGCGACTACAATTACCGGACACTGCCCTTTCGCGAAACTGAACGGTTGACTTTTCTTCGAGCAGTGTACAGCAAACGACAGCTTGCCGAAGTGGTGGCTGACTTCTGGCATAATCACTTCAACATCTACGGCCTTGACTATTGGTCGGGACCGATTTTCATACAGCATGATCGCGACGTCATTCGCGGGAATATGTTGGGCAACTTCCGCGAACTGTTGGGAGCCGTCGCCAAGAGCACGGCGATGCTGACCTACCTGGACAACTATACAAACTCCAATGCCGGGCCAAATGAAAACTTCGCCCGAGAACTATTCGAGCGGCATACTCTGGGGGCGATGAATTATCTTGGCGTCGGCCGCCAGGATCAGGTACCAAAGGATTCTGAGGGACGGGCTCTGGGCTACGTAGATGACGATGTCTATGAAGCCGCTCGCTGCTTTACCGGCTGGACGATTCGCAATCAGTCTACAGATCCATCTATCGGGAATACAGGTGAGTTCATATACCGGGCAGATTGGCATGACCGCTTTCAAAAACACGTCTTGGGTAGTTTCTTGCCGCCCGACCAAGCTGAACTCGTAGATGGGCAAGCGGTTCTCGATTTGCTGGCATTTCATCCGGGTACAGCCCGCAACATCGCCTACAAATTGTGCCGGAGACTAGTCAGTGACAATCCCGCAGAAAGCCTCGTCAATTCTACGGCCGGTGTTTTCTATGACCAGCGCAACTCACCTACGCAGATCGCGGCTGTCGTCCGCCACATCCTCACGTCACCGGACTTCCGTACGACGTGGGCGCAGAAAGTGAAACGGCCATTTGAAGTCCTGGCCAGCGCCATGAGAGCAAGTTCAATGGATTTCACTTTCACGGTCAGTGATCAGATCAGCTTGAGTTTCTTTTGGCTGTTCGATGATACCGGACAGCCGCTGTTCAAACGCAAGTCCCCGGACGGATATCCAGACACAATGAGCGATTGGCTGAATACATCAACCCTGATCACAAGGTGGCGCTTGCTGAACTGGCTTGCCACAGTCGAGAATGCCGATGGGAGCTTGATAATCGATCCGTTTGCCCTAACACCGGCGCACATCCGCTCCTCGGCAGCTCTCGCCGACTATTGGATCGAACGCGTTTTCGGCCGAGCAATCAGTTCCGCAGAGCGCAACATCATCGTCGACTTTATGGCGCAAGGGCTCAGTCCTAACCTCGCCCTGAACCTAGAAACTGATCCAAATATACAGAAACGCTTGACCAGCATGGTGGCTCTATTGTTCCTGTCACCCGAATTCCAATGGCGTTAGATTCAGCAAGCAGAGAAGTAATATGAATGACATTACAAGACGAGAATTCTTGGTCGGCTGCTCGGCAGCTATCGCCGCGCTCGCCGGCTCAAGATTGAATCAAACAGTGTTCGGAAGCCCCCTCGATGAGCCAAATCAGGAGATAATTGTCAATGTCTTCCTGCGCGGCGGCTGCGATGCTTTAAGTCTGATACCGCCGATTGCCGGAAACGACCGCGGATACTATGAGGCCGCCCGGCCGCAGCTAAAGATCGGCAGCAGCGGAGTGGGCGCGGCAATCCCACTTAACAGCCAGTTCGGAATTCACCCGGCTGCGGCAGCGCTTCATGAACTGTTCCAAGAGAACAAGTTAGCTATTGTTCAGGCAGTTGGATTGCATGAAGATACGCGAAGTCATTTCGACGCCATGGAATTCATCGAGAACGGAACCCCCGGTGATAAAGGGACCAACACCGGCTGGATCACGCGACACCTGCTGAGCGCGGGTGACCTGCCGGGGGACCCGCTGCTGCCGTCCGTCGCCCTGGGCAGTTATCAGCCGACATCCCTCCTCGGAAATCTTGACACGATCGTTACATCGAGCCTTTCCAGATTCAACTTAACGGCAGGTCACTGGCTCTGGCGAGACGCTCAGCGGTTTTCGCTGCGCAAGCTATATGAAGGATCAAGTCTCGTGCAAGAATCTGGGTTGGCCGCCTTGAACTCAGTTGACATCATAGAGAGTCAAGACTTCAATAATTATGTCCCTGCAAATGGCGCCGTCTATCCTGAAGGTAGTTTCGGCGATCACTTGAAGTCCATCGCGCAGATGATTAAGCTGCAGTTAGGGCTGCGCGTGGTCACCGTTGATTTGGGCGGTTGGGATACGCACAACGGGCAGGGAGTAGGCAGCGAAGGGTATTTTGCGACGCTCGTGCAGCAGCTGGCGGAAGGGTTGGCCGCGTTTTATGCTGATCTGGATACGCAATACACGAATCGCTTGACGGTTGCGGTCATGAGCGAATTTGGCAGGAGGTTGAGGCAAAATGCCGACTATGGTACCGACCACGGACATGGGGGAGTGATGTTGGTATTAGGAGGCAAGGTGAACGGTGGTCTTCATGGACAATGGCCGGGTCTCAATAACGCTCAATTATATGATGGCGCCGATCTCGCAGTCACAACCGATTACCGGCAGGTGCTAAGCGAAATTCTAATTCGACGCCTTGGCAACCCAAATCTAGGCGTCATATTCCCGGGCTATACGAGCTATTCTCCACTGGGAATTGTTCAAGGCAGTGATATCCCGCCGGTGTACGGCGGTACGCCACCGAATCCCACTCCGCCCACGCCACCCACGCCAGACCCGCAGAAGACGGAGAGGGTTTTTGTCCCGTTGATATCGCAATAAGCATTCAACCAACGTGACCTTGCTTCGTGAAAATTCCTACGTATAACGGCCGTGTTCCTGCAATGTATCGAGCATTGCCTTATAGTTTTCCGGTTTGACGGCTGAATGAATCGAATTGCTCGAGGAGAGAATATAGCCGCCGCCAGGCATCCCCTGGCTCAAGGCGACCTTGGTTGCCTCAACCACTTCCTCAGGCGTGCCAAACGTCATCAGATCAGCGCAATCCACATTGCCCTTCAGCGCGATCCGCTCCCCGTACTTGGCCTTAACTTCGCCGAGGTCCATACCGGCTTGCGGGTCAATGGGATCGAGACAATCGATCCCCGAACCAACCAGGAGGTCCATGATCGCCCAGAGGTTGCCGTCGGTGTGCTTGATGACATAGAGACCGAGTTCTTTGAAGCCGCTCATAACGCGGCAGAAGCCGGGATACAAGAGCTCACGAAAATGCTTGGGGGACATGAGCAACCCTTTGTTATAGGCGATGTCATCTCCAGTATAAACGATTCTTACTCCGCGCGCGGCAACTTGTTTGGCCAGCTCAAGGTTGATATCTACCGACATCTCGACCAATGCCTTCACCAATTCGGGCTCAAGGGCGATCGCCATAAGCAAATCTTGCATGCCCATGAGGTAACGGGGTAACGAAAATACGTCGTTCAGGTGGACGATAACGGCCTTGTCCCCCTTGTATTTTTCAACCCCCTCTTCAATCGTCGCATAGCGTTCAGGCAGGCGTGGGTCTGGAGGCGTGTACTGCTCAAAATCAGCCATCGTCTTGATGGGAGATTCAACCTCAATGCCGTGTTCCTCATTGTTATCCTGGATAACGAAACCCCACTCACTCAACCAACGATCTGCATCCACGCGCTCCTTCTTGAAGAGCGGATCAAAAATCACGGCGTCATGCCCCATCTTCACAGCAAAATCATTATTGCTCTTACTACCTGGACAGAGAGCTTCGCGAACGCGGCGATCCACCATCCATTCGAAATGAGGCACGTGATCGGGCTCCTGCCGCTGAAGGACGCGCAAGACACGTTCTTCTGAAGTCATTTCAGTCATAGATTGTTCCTTCGTTTGCCACCTAGACAAGCTTATTGAGTGATTCCCACGGGTCGCGCATCACATTGACCAGATTCTGATATTCAGCATAGCGGGCGAGATAAATGGGCGTGTTTTCGGCGATGGGTTCGTGGACGCGCACGACAGAGACGGCCTCCCGGACCGCTTCCGCGTAATCGCGGTAGATGCCCGCACCAATCCCGGCTGCCAGCGCCGCGCCGCGCGCCCCCAGCTCGTTGCCGTCGGGCACTTCCATGGGAACCTGAATTGTATCGGCAAACATTTGCGACCAGACGGCGCTGCGCGAACCACCCCCCGCCAGCCGCGCGCTGTTGATTTGACCGCCGGCAGCACGAAGTTTTTCTATATGACTCAGATGGCCAAAGACAACGCCCTCATAAAGAGCTCGCAGCAGATGGGCGCGGGTGTGCCAGCCGGCCACACCATAGAATCCGGCTCTGGCCGTGGGCTGCACATTGGAACCATAAAGAAATGGGTGAAAGATAACGTTTGAACTTTGCGGAGGAATGGCTGCCACCTCTTCATTACAGATCTCATAAACAGAAACACCTCGTTTCTTCGCTTCTGCGCGTTCGTCGCCACAGCATTGTTGAACAAACCACTCGAGATTGGTGGCAGAAGTGGCGCTGCCCTCGATAGTGAGGAAGTAGTCGGGATCCGCAAATATCGTCGTCATAAAGATGCCGGGATCGACGATCGGCTCTTTGGTAATCACCTCATTGATGCTCCAACTACCCATAACGAGGCACGCCTGGTTGGGATCGATAACGCCGGACCCGATCGCGCTGGCGTCTACATCAAACAGCCCCCCCACCACAGGTGTCCCTATCGCCAGTCCGGTCTCCGCAGCGGCCGCGCGCGTCACCTGGCCGGCAACCTCATTGCTTGCCCGCAGCGGAGGGAGGGCGTCGTATACTTCAGAGAGATCGTAGTGCGCCATCAACTCTCTTGAATAGCATCTATTGCGAACATCCATCAGGTTGGCGCCGCTCATATCCGTGTAGTCGCTGCTTATTTCCCCGGTGAGACGGTAGGCGATGTAATCTTTGACCATCAAGATGGCCCCGATGCGTTCAAAATTCTGTGGCTCATTTTCTTTCAGCCAGGCGAGTAAGGCTGTGGGCTGGGCGGGCCACAGCACTTGCAGCATGTAAGGGAACACCCGATCGTGCAGGCCGCGAGCGTTCCATTCGTTCACAATAGAAGCAGCGCGTGTATCCATGGATTGAATGCCGTTACGCAAAGGGCGGCCGTCTCTGTCTAAGAGATAGACACCATTCCCATGCCCGGTGCTGCCGATACCGGCCACTTCTTCAGGTCGAATGCCGGACTTGGCCAACACTTCACGCACGGCCGTGGCCGTACTCTGCCAGAGCATCTCCATGTCGCGCTCGGTCCATCCTGGGCGTGGGAATTCTGTATCGGCCGCACAACTGGCAACTGCGATCTCCTGCCCCTTCAAGTTGAAGAGAGCAGCCTTGGACAGCGTGTTGCCGTTGTCAATACCCAAGAGATACTTACCCATGTTAGCCTCCATCCAAATTTGAGGGTCGAATTATCCAGCGAACGCAGGTTCGATCAGCCCGCTGATGCCCGTCTGAACGCGGAAGAGATCGCCGGCCCACGGCCGTTCTCTACGATCCTCGTCACTGTAGCCCCACCAGGCGGTGGTGACGAAAAGCTCATCCAGATTGTCCCCACCAAAGGCGAAAGAAATGACATGCTCCACAGGAAAGCTTATCTGACGCTCGATCTTGCCGTCCGGGTCGTAACGTGTCAGCTTCCAGCCCGCCCAATGCCCGTTCCAGACAAAGCCTTCAGCATCAACAATCAAGCCATCCGGCATTCCATCTTCCTTCGCGATGCGCGCGAAGAGGCGGCGGTTGCTGACCGTCCCCGCCTCCGTATCATAATCCATAACAGCGATCTGGTTGTGACGCTGATCGGCCACATAAACTGTCGCCCCATCAGGGCTGATGCCGATACCATTGGCCGTAGCATACCCGCTGTCCAGCTCATGAAGCGAGCCATCTGGATCAAGACGGTAGAGAGCGCCATCAGGGAGGAAGGGATCTTCCATGTTCACCGTTCCTACAAGAAGGCGTCCCTGGCGATCCACCGCAGCATCGTTGTAGCACATCTCTGGATTCTGGGGTCTTGGCGGGCCGGCAAATAGTTCGTATTCATTGCTTTCCGGATCCCAGGCATAGATCCCATTTTGAGCGATGGCCACCCATCCACCGGCGGCGCGGTGTGCCAAAGCGGTCACCGGCACGTCGACAGAGAACGTCGTGTACCTGCCTGTCTGCGGCTCGAAACGGCAGCTGGGCCGCCCGCCCCAATCAACCCAGTACAGCGCATTTTCTTTGGGAGACCAGATCGGTGTCTCGCCTAGTCGATTCTGCGCCCGCAAAAGATGTTGTGGCTCATTCATAGCTTGTTCTCCTTAGCCTACACTCTGAATTGTTCATAAAGCTGGTGGCTGATGGACGCAAGCGCCGGGTAGAGCTGTTTGTAGATTTCATACCAGTGTGCATACTTGGGCGCGAGCTGGGAATCGGGCAGATAAGTCTTGCCTGGTTTGTAAACGCGTTCAAAGGCATCTTGTTCATCGCGGTACAGGCCAACGCCGATTCCGGCAAGGATGGCTGCGCCAAGCGGCGTCGCCTCTTCTACTTCCGGCACCTCAATTGGCAGTCCGGTCACGTCCGCCTTGTTCTGCATCCAGAAATGGTTACGCGTGGCGCCGCCCACGGCCACAAGGCGATCTGGGTTAATGCCCAGGCCGGTCTTGAGCGCGGTAACGATATCGAGAACCTGGTAATCCAGCCCCTCAATAATTGCGCGCAGCATGTCGCCGCTCTCGCTGAAGCTGCTCAAACCCACAAACGCGCCTAGGGAACGCGCATCAACAACGGGGCACCCCGCAGCCGACATATGGGGCAGAAACATGGCGCCGCGTGCCCCAGCCGGCGAGGAGGCAGCTTTGGCCATGAGATGGTCCCAGTCCACGCCCCCTTCACTTGCCGCCAATTCGGCGGCCTCATAACCATACTCTTTTCTATACCATTCGAGCATGTCGGAAGCGACGGCGCCCCCCCAGACGGTATAGACATCCTGAGCAACGTGTGTTTCAACAGTCACTCCCAGTTTTTGGGCGTGAGGTGTGAGGATGGGCTCGGGAATGGTGGCCAGAACGATCTCCCAGGTACCGGTAACATCCAAAACGACTCCCGGCGTAAAGGCGCCTACCGGCAGGGCGCCGCATAGATAATCATGTCCACCCAGAACAACAGGCGTGCCCTCGGCCAGCCCTGTCGCCGCAGCCGCCTCGGCGGTCACTCCACCAAGCACCGTGCCGCTTGGATAGGGGTCACAGAGCAGCCGCCCGTCAATGCCGGAGCGGTTGAGTATGTCTTCTGACCAATCGAGCCGGCACTGATCGAAGAGCAAAGTGCAAGAAGCCATTGTGTAGTCGGTCGCCCGGCGGCCGCAGAGCATGAAGTTCAAGAAATCTTCGATAAGGAGCCATTTGTCTGTTCGCGCCAGGATCTCGGGCTCATGCTCGGCCATCCACAGGAGGCGCAGGGCGGTGCTGAAGGGCCACAACGTATTGCCGCCGATAGAGAATGTCTTCTCAGCGCCAATATTTTGCTCCCACCAATGGAGCTGAGGCTCAGTGCGCGGATCGTGCCAGCTGATGAAGGGATAGAGCCAGCTGCCCTGCTCATCCACCGGCAGGCCATCCATGCCCATCCCGGTTACAGCGACCGCTTTAACATGGGCGGGAACGTCAAGCTGGGCGACTGCGTCCTTCACAGCGGCCGCAGATCCACCCCAAATCTGTTCCGGCTGCCAAACGGTCCATTCTGGATGCTCGGGATAGGGATGAAACTGCTCAGTCGGCCGTGTCCCACTGGCGACAACATTGCCCGCAAGATCATAGATTACGCACTTGAGGCTTGTTGAACCGAGGTCAATGCCCGCAAGGTATCCCATTCTTCACCCCCATATTGATTTCCTACGATAGAAGTTGCTCGACAACGGCCGCCATACTATTACTGGCCATAGTTGTTCTGATATAAGTCAACCATGTAGTCGATCTGGCTGTCAGTCAGGATTATCGGCTGGCCACGCAGCATGGCCAGGTGCGTGATCTTGGCGATTTCTTCCACTTCGATGGCCATTTTTGTAGCCTGCTCCGCCGAATTGCCGATGGTAAATACGCCATGATTCTGCATGATGATGGCCAATGCGCGGCCTATCTTGTCAACAATCTCCTGGCCGATGTCTTCTCCGCCAATGGGCGCATAACCGCCAATCGGAATCTCGCCGCCCAACATGCCGAATGATGTGAGACAGGGCGGAATAGGCTCTCCCAGAGCAGCGAAGCTGCTCGCATAAGGAGAGTGTGTATGTACAATGCCGAATACGTCGGGCCGGTGTTGGTAAACATAGAGGTGTGTGTCGGTGTCGGTTGAGGGTTTCAGGTCCCCTTCGAGAACACGGCCGTCCGGATCAACGACAACCATATGGGCGGGCGTCAGTTCCTCAAATGTATAGCCGCTCGGTTTGATGACGACCAATCCCGACTGCGGATCACGGCCGCTGACGTTGCCGCTGGTCATCCTCACCAAATCATACTTCGGTAGTTCCAAATTACATCTGCAAACAGTCTCGCGCAGCTGCTCCAATAGCATGTTTTATCTCCAGGTATCAGGTCGTCTTCAAGAAGTTATGATCAAAAAGGTCGAGCACGCCGCGCGCGGCCGGCTCATCCGTAACTAGTGCATTCAAAAAACCGCCGCGCAGCGCGCCGTAGATAGGCATCGCTTTCTCCGCCGAAGCGGCAACACCGATTCTAAAGGGGATGTCCTTTATCTCCCCCAATGTAAGACCGATAACGCGATCGGCGAATTGCTTAGCGCAAGGGCGTCCCTCCGCGTCATAGACGTGCGCGCTTATCTCACCCACCCCGCCACATCCTCTGGCGATCTGTTCCAAATCATTGGCAGACAACGCCGTAAACTGCACAAAACGGGAGGCTTCCGGATTGACAGTGCCGACCCCTAACAGGGCAATATTCGCCCCACGGGCTATATCCAGGATCTTCTTAACTGGCGCCATTGTGCGCACCACTTCCCCCTGCTCGCGGGAATCTACGAAGGCGGGCGCGTGCAGTTGGTACGACTTGGCGCCAAGCCGGTCGGCCATGTTTGTGGCCAGATAGTTCATGTCCGATTCGATATTGCCTTGGATGGCGCCCAGCATGGGCACGACCTCAATCTCGTAAGTGCGCGTCGCCTCAATCGATTCAACGACGGCCTGGACAGTCGTACCGGGCGTGATGGCCACAATATCCCCGTCCCGAATCTGCTCCAGCAAAAAGTCCGCCGCCGCGGTGCCCAGGGCATTCATAAGCGAGGTCTGAGTTCGTCCAACCGCGGGAATAACGATTGCCTCCTGGATGCCGAAGACCGCCTTCAAACGCGCCTCCAGGTCGAAGAGATGCTGGAAGGGCGTGCGGATAACAAAACTAACGTAGCCCAGTTCGCGCGCCTGCTGTAAGAGGCGGTTGACCTTGGGCGTGGAAAGCTCCATGCGTTGGGCGATCTCGGTCTGCGTGCGCCTTTCCACGTAATACTGGTTTAGAATCGTGTTGATGAGTCGTACGTTTTCATATGCCGGCATTGTGTTAGCCCACTTTGAGCGCAACGCTCAACTCTCAGCAAAGAAAATCAATTCCTCAAAGATCATGACAACAGTAGTTTCCATCACATCAGCTCAGCCATAGAAACTGCCAAGTACTAAACTCGGCCGGCCGCGGGAAGCGGGCTGCTTTCTCCATAGGCGCCGCTCAGCAGTTCATCCACAAATTGGCGGGCGGCGGCGGCATGTCGATAAGGATCTTCCTCAGGGTGCATATAGCTCCACATCTCGACAGCCAGCATGCCCCAAAAGCCAATCTCGTGCAGCGTCTCAAAAATCTCCTGGAAGGGCACGATCCCCTCGCCAAACGGTATGCCGCGGATCACCCTCGGAGCTGCATCTTTGACATGAATGCCCAGCAAGTGATCCTTGGCCAGGCGCAGCTCATCAGGCGGATAATATCCCGCCGCGGCGAGATTGCCCATGTCCAGATAGAGCTGCAGCCAGGGCGAATTGATTTCATTAATCAGAGCCAATCCCTGGCTCGCATTTTCAACGAACGGTGTGTCCAAATTTTCTATCCCCAGCATCACGCCCGCTTGTCCGGCCATTTGGGCGCCGGTGGCAAGCCCTTCCTTAAAGCGCGCCTGCGTCTCCACGTCACTTCGCTCATAGAAAACATCATAGGCCATGACCTGGACGACGCGCAGCCCAATATCAACCGCAAACTCAATTGCCTTGTACATGATCTCTAGGCCCTGCCGGCGAATCTCCGAATTTCGGCTGCCCAGTGGGTATTTGCGATGGGCGCTTAGACACATCGTGGAAACATTTACGCCGCTGTTGGCGATGGCCCGGCGCAGCTCCGCGCGCTGCGAACCTGTCCAGTCGAGGCGCGACAAACGTTCATCGCTCTCATCGATAGAAATATCAATGAAGTCATACCCCGCCCGGCCCGCCGCTGCCAGGCGCTCCTCCCAGGAGAGCTCTTCAGGCAGAGCTTTTTCATAGAGACCTACTGGCATTTTCAACATCGTATCTTCTCCACTCTGAAACGGAAGAAGCCAAGCTTCAAAGGCTATACTTCACCAACCAGCTGATGGTTGATTACAACCGCGATCAGCAGTACGGCGCCCAGGGCAAAGGTCTGCCAATAGGCGGGGATTACGGTCAGCATACCGACCGTGACGACGATGATGATGATCGCGCCGATAATCGTCTTCTCGACATTGCCTTCACCACCGGAAAATCTCGCTCCACCCAGTAGTACGGCAATAATCACCCAAAGCTCCATGCTGTCACTGGCGAGTGGATCGCCCATGGACATGAAGCTGGCCCGGGCTATGCCGGCCAAAGCGGCACTGACGGCGACGAGAATGTAGAGGAACCAGACCACTTTAACCCGGTTGATACCGGACAGTTCGGCGGCGACAGCATTGCCGCCAATTGCGGCTGAATATTTGCCGACAATGGTTTTTCGCTGGACCACGACCAGCGCGACAATCACAGCAATAGCCACAAAAAACGCCATCGGCAGGCCAAACAATACATCCTCGCGTGCATAATTGTTGATCCAGGCAGGCATCTTTTGGTCGCCAATGCTCCGAATGGAAGAAAAACCATCGGGCACAATCAGAAGGGCGATGCCCTTATAGAGGCTCAATGTAATCAGGGTGGCAATCACGGGTGTGATGTTCAGTTTCATGACCAGAAAGCCGTTGATGACGCCCATGATCAACCCGACGAACAAGGTAACGACCATTGCCGGAGCGAGGCCAAAACCATTCAGTATTAGCCAGGCATAGACGACGGCGCCTAAACTCATGGCGCTGCCTATAGACAGATCAATGTACTCGGCGATCATCAAGAAGGTGAAAGCGCCGGCAACAGTTATGATGGGCACCGCGATGCGCAGCAAATTGATGATGTTATTGGGGTTGAGGAAATGCCCTCGCTCAAACCAGTTAACTTCATCTAATCTAACGACACTGAAGACGACGACAACCAGAGCCAAGACAAAATAGATGTAGTACCGTTTGATGATCTCTCGTGTTTTCTCAGCTTGACTCTGCTGTAGTGCGATGTTGTCCGTGCTCATCCTTTCCTCTGAAGGAGTCATTTGCTTCATCCTGTTCCTCCCTTCCTTAGCCTTGCCTTCTCTTCAGCACGTAGCTCTGGGCGAGAATGGCGAGAAAGACGGCGACTGCCTTGAGGGTGAACTGCCAGTCGGGTGATAGCAAGAGCCCAGTGGCAGCCGACTGCACGGTCGAAAGGATCAGGGCTCCGACAAACATGCCCAGAACCGATCCAAAGCCACCGGCGATGCTGACCCCGCCCAGGAGTGAGACTACCAACGCATCAAACTCATAACCCGTCGCCCGGCTGGAGACTCCCGCTTTGAACTCGGACGCCAGCAGGAGTCCGGTAATGCCGGCCAACAGCGAACTGAGTATGAAGAGAAAGGCTAGGTGCCGGTTGACTTTGACCCCTGAAAGGCGGGCCGCATCAGAATTGGCGCCGATGAAGTAGGTGAATTTGCCGAACACAGTCTTTCTCTCAAAGATGAAAGCGATGATGACCAAGGTGATCATGATCACGACCGAGTATTTGACGGTTGTGCCCGGAATGGCCGCATTGCCGATAACGCCAAATACATCAGGCAGGCTGGTATTGCGCTGAGCACCCTGGGTGATAATCTGGGCAATGCCGCGCGCAACCATCATCGTGCCCAGGGTAACAATAATGGAAGGCACTTTCAGCCGCACGACGAAAAAGGCATTTAATGCGCCGATACTCATGGCGCCAAGCAGCGCCAGGATTACGGCGACGGGATAAGGAAACCCAAGCCCGTTGGCCAGTTCATTCTGGGACACATTGGCAGCCTGGCTGAAATAGACGACGAGCACGCCGGTTAGAGCGACAACGCCGCCCACCGACAGGTCAAAGTTCTTTGTGATCAGCAGAAATGTGACGCCAATTCCTAGAATGACGATATACCAATTGTTGGTGACCAGGTTGATGAGGGTTTGCCCCTGAGCAAAACCTGGAACAAATATCCAGGCAGTGACAACAAGAAGCAGCAGCACGCCAAACATCAAGAGTACAATTAACATCTCATTGCTGATTCTCGTGCCAAGGGAGCGCTTTGCTTGTACCTGTTCAGGTGACGTAGTTGCCATAGTTAATCTCCTCCCGTGACGATGTGGAGGATCTCCTCACTGTCGACATGATCTCCATTGGTCATCGAGGCTCTAAGCTCGCCATCGAAAAGCAGGTAAATCGTGTCGCAAAGATTCATGATCTCGGGCAGTTCTGAAGAGCAGATCATGATCGACTTACCCTCGTCAGACAGCTGGCGAATGATGCTGTAGATTTCACTCTTGGCGCCAACGTCAACTCCGCGTGTCGGTTCGTCAAGAATCAGCAAATCTGCATCGGCGAACAGACATTTTGATAGAACCACCTTCTGCTGGTTACCTCCGGAGAGCTTTGCCGCTTCCTTTTCCGGGCTGTCGGTGGCGATATTGAGTTTGTTAATATATTCGAGGGCAACGTCCCGTTCCTTTGCAGAATCTACCCACCCACTGCGGGAGATATTCTTCATGTTCATCACGGGAATGTTGCTGCGAATGGTGAGAATGGTAAACAATCCCTGGGACCTTCGTTCCTCAGGAACCAGGGCCAGCCCCGCTGCAATCGCCTTATCGGGAGAAGATTTATAGGGTCGGCCGTTGAAAAGAATCTCTCCCTCAAAAGAGTCAGCCCCATAGATGGCGCGGGCAAGTTCGGTCTTGCCGGCCCCAACTAGGCCGTAGAAGCCGGCAATTTCTCCCTTGTGAATATCGAAGGAAATATCTTGCAACTTATCATTCGACAAGTTACGAACCTTGAGAACTACGTCAAGATCAGCATTCTCCTTGGGTGTGTATTGCTCAAAGACTGTACGGCCGATCATCATCCGGATTAGTTCTTGCCGCCCATCAACTTCCGACAGAGGCTTTGTATCGATATGCTTGCCGTCACGCAGCACGGTCACGTAGTCACCAATCTCAAAAATCTCGTCGAGCCTATGCGAAATGTAGATAACGGTGACATTTTGCTCGCGCAATTTCTGGATGATACCGAACAGCCGCTTAATTTCGCCCTCTGTGATAGCCGCCGTCGGTTCATCCATAATAATGACGTCTGAATCGGTGGCAGCGGCCTTGGCAATCTCCACGATCTGCTTCTGGGCCACACTAAGGGTCGAAACTTTCTGTTGAGGATGGATGGACGGCTCGAGGCTGTTCATCACGGCGACGATTTCATTGATCTTATCCGTCTTTCTTATGAAACCGAAAGTCGTATCCTCCATTCCCAAAGTGAGGTTGTCCTCGACGGTAAGTGTGTCAACGACGTTCAGTTCCTGGTAGAGTGTGCTTACCCCTTTCTCTCTGGCATCCTTGGGATCGTGCGGGCTGTAGTTCTCGCCGTTCAGGAGGGTTACGCCGCTCGTTCGGGCATACGCGCCTGTCAAGATCTTAATCAGCGTAGATTTCCCCGCTCCGTTTTCACCGACTAGGCAGTGAACGGTGTTGCGTTTTATGTCAAAGCTGACATTGTCAACCGCGCGCACGCCAGGGAAATCCTTTACGAGATTTCTGATCTCCAACACATTCTCGGTATTGGTCGATTCCATTCCTTTGCTCCCTGGTCCTCATAGGGAGGGAGGCTTCTCCGCCTCCCTCCCATAAGGATACTAGGTTACAGATTCATTTATCATCAAGAAACTATTCAATATTGGTTCCGAACTGCTCGTTCAACCACGCAGCTGCTTCTTCCTGGGGAACAGTCCAAGGATTGATGTTGTACGCTTTGTAGAAGAACTCTTCCGCGGGATCGCTGGTCGGGGCAACATCGCCCTTGGCGACATCCATGATCAGGTCAATGCGTCCGCGCGAGGTCTCAACCGGCGGCAGGCCCATCGACAGCTTCAGCGAGCTGTTGGGATCATAGATCTGGTTGTACTCGACTTCGTCAAAGTCAACGCTGGCCACGATTTCCGTTGTCGGCACGCCATCGTCCATCGTGCCGCGACCCGCCTGGGTCAGGGCAGCCATCGTCCCAACGGTCAGGTTGGAGGCCTGCGAGTAGATGATGTTGATCTCCGGATGCTGGGTGACAAGGTCCAAGATGATCTGCTTGGCCGTGTCGGGGCCTGTGCTGGCATCTTGAACGCCAAGGTCGATAGCATCGGGGTCAACGGAGAGAACGCCCTCCGCAAACGGCGCGCCGCGTCCGGAGATAACTTCCGTGTGGTTCGGCCAGCCGACCTGCACGAAAGTGATCGGCACATCGGGATTGGCTTCCTTCCACTGCTTCGCTGCTTCTGCACCCATTTCGAAGGAAATGCCGGCCTCGTCGCTACGGGCAACGGGGATACCCGTGTCAGCTACAGGGCTGAAGAAGGAGGTCATGATCAGGCCTGCGTCCAGCGCGTCCATGATGCCGGGCACAGCCGCATCAGGCTCCCAAAGCTGCATGGTCGCCGCGTCCATACCCTGGGCAAGAACCTGGTCTACATTCTGGGTCATGATGGCCCCATCAGATTGGCCGTCAAAGGCAAACACCTCGGCGCCATACTCTTCCATGGCGTACTTCGTCGCTTCGGCGATCTGTGCTTGATGGAAAACATTTGATAGATCGGAAACGAAGAAGGCGATCTTCATCCCTTCGCCAACATCGGTCGCTTCTTCCATGGCTGGTTCAGAAACCTCGACCTCAGCGCCAAACTGTTCGTTCAACCAGCCGGCAGCGTCAGCTTCGGGCATCGTCCAGTAGGAAACATTGTATGCCTTGTAAAAGAACTCTTCCGCGGGATCGCTGGTCGGGGCAACATCGCCCTTGGCGACATCCATGATCAGGTCAATGCGTCCGCGCGAGGTCTCAACCGGCGGCAGGCCCATCGACAGCTTCAGCGAGCTGTTGGGATCGTAAACCTGGTTGAACTCGACTTCGTCAAAGTCAACGCTGGCCACGATTTCCGTTGTCGGTACGCCATCGTCCATCGTGCCGCGACCCGCCTGGGTCAGGGCAGCCATCGTCCCAACGGTCAGGTTGGAGGCCTGCGAGTAGATGATGTTGATCTCCGGATGCTGGGTGACAAGGTCCAAGATGATCTGCTTGGCCGTGTCGGGGCCTGTGCTGGCATCTTGAACGCCAAGGTCGATAGCATCAGGGTCAACGGAGAGAACGCCCTCCGCAAACGGCGCGCCGCGTCCGGAGATAACTTCCGTGTGGTTCGGCCAGCCGACCTGCACGAAAGTGATCGGCACATCGGGATTGGCTTCCTTCCACTGCTTCGCTGCTTCTACACCCATTTCGAAGGAAATGCCGGCTTCGTCGCTGCGGGCAACGGGGATACCAGTCTCAGCCACGGGGCTGAAGAAGGAGGTCATGATCAGGCCTGCGTCCAGCGCATCCATGATGCCGGGCACAGCCGCTTCAGGTTCCCAAAGCTGCATTGTCGCCGCGTCCATACCCTGGGCAAGAACCTGGTCGACATTCTGGGTCATGATGGCCCCATCAGATTGGCCGTCAAAGGCAAACACCTCGGCGCCATACTCTTCCATGGCGTACTTCGTCGCTTCGGCGATCTGTGCCTGATGGAAAACATTTGAAAGATCGGAAACGAAGAAGGCGATCTTCATCCCTTCTGTGGAGACCTCTTCCATTGGTTCTTCTGCCGGTTCTTCAGCGGCCTCTTGCGCTTCTTCTACGGCTTCTTCAACAGCAGCCTCTATAGTCGGGGCGGCTTCTTCCACCGCTGCCGCGACAGTTGGTGCCGCTTCCTCTACCGCTTGCTGCACCTGGCCGCCACAGGCGGACAGAACAAGAGCGGTGAGCAGCAACATCATTACAACTAACAACAAATTCTTTTTCATTTCGAAATCTCTCCCTTCTATTGGTCAAACATCAGTTCGGACCAGGAAAGGTTCTTCTCACCTTCCTGCACAAGCCTTAGTTTGACAGTTCTTCAGTACCACCTAGAACTCGCTAACCAGACTCTCCAATCGATAAGACCTCCTTTTTGCCGAGAAACCAGTCAAGCCCCGGTCGCCGTCACAAGGGCGACAGGCAAAAGCCGGAACGCATGCGAATCCGCACCTTCCCACTGCTCTTCGGGGAATCAATACCCACTTACATCTTGTGCCAAGCCGTATAGGACGAGCTCAGTCACAACCCCGCCCTTCGTCAGGGCGCAGGTCTGGTAAACCATGTCCGCAAAGTGTTCAGGGCGAACGGCAAACGCCTCTTCCCATTCAAAGTCGTCAACACCTTCGGCTGCATTCTGGAACCCGGTATTGGATCCACCCGGGACGAGTAGCCCAACGGCGATCCCATGTGGCCGCAGCTCGGTATAGAGGCATCTAGTAAAGGCATTGACGGCGGCCTTGGCCGCAGAATAGACGGACCATCCCGGCCATGAGCGGCGATCGCAGGCGCTGGAAACATTGATGATCTTGCCGAAGCCCTGCTCCTTGAACTGCGGCGTGAAGGTGCGACAGCTCATGATCGTACTCGTCAGGTTCAGATCCATGATCTTCTGATTGATCTCATCGTCCATTTCCTCAATGGGCGCCACTTTGAGCGCACCACCGGCATAATTGATCAGAAAATCGACCTGGCCAAAGTTGTCGAGCGCTTCCTTAAGAGCGCGCTCGAACGTCGCCAACTTGGTCACATCCGCGGCCACGGCGACTACCTTTGAACCCGCCGCTTTACAAACATCCACCGTCTCCTGCAAGGATGCTTGGTTGCGATCGATCAAGACAAGATTCACCTGGTCTTCCGCGGCAAACTTTTCTGCTGTTGCCTTGCCAAATCCAGAGCCAACACCCGAGATTACTGCCACTTTTCCTTCCAACGATTCAGCCATAATTGGATTCTCCTTTTCTACTCTTCTAGATCACATTACTTTGAAACTGGGCCAATAATTTGTCCAGTTCATTTTCGTCTATCTCATAGGAATGCTCCGGACCGGGGAACTGCCCCTGCTCCACCTCCGTGCGGAACTGAGTCAGGGCGCCAACGATGATCTCGTTGAGATCGAGATATACTTTTAGAAATCGCGGGGAGAGCTCTTTGTACATGCCCAGCATATCTTGCGTGACGAGTGCCTGACCGTCACAACCTACTCCCCCGCCGATGCCGATGGTGGGGATATCGATGCTCTGGGTGATGATCTCTGCCAGGCGAGCCGGGATGCATTCCAGAACCAGGCCAAGGGCCCCGGCATTGGTGAAGGCAACGGCGTCGGCGAGTATCTGCTGTGCGGAATCGGCCGTCCGTCCCTGGATGCGAAACGATCCGGAGCGCACGATCTTCTGTTTGATGATGCCGATATGCCCAAGAACGGGGATGCCGGCGGCAACAATAGCGCTCACCGTTCCCCCTTGAACGCTTGTCCCTTCGATGTGCACGGCATCGGCGCCGCCCTCTTTCAGCAAACGTACAGCGGTCTCTACGGCCTGCTCATTGTTCTCATAGGAGCCAAAAGGCAGGGTTGTGACGACCATGGAAGTGCCCGCGCCGTTGCGAACAGCCCGGGTGTGGTAAATCATCTCGTCGACACTGACCGAAACGGCTTCGGGACGGCCGTTGCCTACCGTGCCCACGGCATCACTGACCAAAATCATGTCTACGCCGGCCTGGTTAATGAAGCTGGCCATGGGAAAATCATAGGCAGTGAGCAGTGTAATCTTTTCGCCGCGCTGTTTTTTTCGCTGTAGGACAGATGGGGTGACTTTTCGATTCGCACTCATCCAGCAAACCTCCTGGGCTATTAGGCGTTACGCCTGCGTGGATTCCGGCAGCAGGTTTTCCAGATCAACATGCGGACCAGGAATAATACGTGTGGAAATGACCTGACCGATCCGCGACGCCGCCGTTCTTCCGGCGCCCAGGGCGGTGCGCACGGCGCCAACATCGCCACGAACCATCACGGTAACGTAGCCACCGCCTATGGCGCGCTTATCGAGCAGCTCCACGTTGGATGCTTTGGACATCGCGTCCGCCGCCTCAATACTGCACACCAAGCCAAGCGTCTCGATCATACCCAGCGCCTGATTTCCAATCACTTCATAATTCTCGTTACTAGCCATCGATATATCTCCTGCGATAGTCGGATAATTCCACTATTTCTTAAAAGTCGTCTCGCCATTGAACTGCAGCGAGTCTAAGATTCCCACAATGACGGCATCAACCGGTGAGTTGTTATCCCAGGCAGCGATGCGCGCGGAACTTCCTTGGACGACAACAACTAGCTCCTCAGGGCCCGCGCCAACGATGTCCTGGGCAATATAGGGCGTACCGATGATGTCGCCGTTCTGGTCCGTGTCACAGACCAGCAGCAGTCTGCTGTTTTCCAAACGTGGTTCCTTGACTGTACAAACTGTCACGCCGACCACTTTTGCAATTTTCATCTCATCCGCCTCGCTTAATCGCTTTGCCCATCAAATCGATCAGCCTGTTCACCGTGTTTGAATTCGAGTCCGCTGTTGGTTGGACTGCGGGGACAGTCGTCTGAGATCGGACCGTGGGAAGAGAATTTGGCCCATGCTGACACCCTGAAGGCTTGTTGTATCTATCAGAAACAGCTGTCGCCTGTCTTGGCGTGGGTGCGGCGGCCGGCGCTGTCGCTGCCTGGCGGCTGCTGTCTACAAGCTCAATGTCCAGCTGCCGGGCAGTTTCGCGGGCGAAGTCAGTGAGTGTAACGCCGGGGCCCACATCAAGCTGCTGAACGCCCTGCGCAGCCAGCTCCTCAATATCTTTGGCGGTATAGTAAATGGTCATACACATCACCTACGAGGGACCCGGCCGTCGAGCGCTTCAATGGCGGCGATGGCCGCATCGCGCGATTGGCTGACGGCCGATTCCGTGCCGGAGATCATCAAACGGCCGTTGGCGCCACTTTCAGAATAATGATTGAGGGTAATTGTTGCCGCCTTCTCCGCCTCGTTTGCAGCCAGCACAATGTAGGCGGCGGGCACCACTTCGATGACGCAGAATGCTTCGTAGGCGAGGACCAATCCGCCCATATTGCGAGCGTTGATCAACTGCGCCTCATAGGGATGGATACCGGAGGTCAGGTTGGCAGAAAGCACCGTTGGTTTTATGCGGTCTGTTTCCTGCAGGTCCATCGATTCAAGCGCTTTCTGGCCCGTATACTGCACCGCCTCTTGATGGGCGGAGTGAATCTCGAGAAAACCGTATTCGCGCCCCATATTGAGATAGCCCGGCTGCACATCAGTCGTCTTCAGAGCGATATCCATCACCTTATAGACCTCAGCAGCGGGCGACATCTCAATGAATATTTGCGCATCGCCCACAATGGGAATCATGCCCAAAGTGCGCTTACCTGTAAACGCGGCGTATTGTGGCTGCATGCTGTCAACCATCACATATGTTCGCAATTGCATCGGAATATCCTTTTCTAAGATTGATTGACACAGCAGCAGGCTAATCCGCGGAAAGCTTTACAACCTTGACACTGTCGGGAATTATTTTCTCTACGTTACTGTGCGGCCGGGCGATCACATGAACAGTTACCAACTCACCGGCTGCTTTGGCGGCCGCCGCACCCGCATCGACCGCGGCCCGAACAGCGCCAATCTCTCCTCGAATATAGATAGTCACATACCCACCACCTATCTCTTCCTGACCGTAGAGTTTTACACTTGCCGTCTTAACCATCGCGTCCGCAGCTTCGATCGAAGCCACCAACCCTCTTGTTTCCACCATACCTAAGGCATTCATTGGGAAATCGTTAGCCACAATTTCACTCCTTTTGCTCGAAACGAATTTTCAACTCAATCGTTCAATAAGTTATTCAGACAGGATGTCATGGGCGACAGCCATCACCGCACTCGTATTTGCCGGCTGTCCTGTACGCTGCAATGCCATGCTGGTTGCCGACAATAGATCAAGGATCTTGTTTTCATTCAACTGCGAGAGTGCGCCAACATCCAAATAGAAGGAGCCGGGGCCGTCGATACCAACAGCCTGGCTTTCTCCAGGTAGATTGGCCATCAGTTCCCGGATAAACTGCTGCCCACTTACACCTTGGGGGAGGCGAATGTCGGTGCGCGACCCGTGACAAAAACGATCGGCGGCATTGCATCCCGCGCAGTCGCGGCCATCAATAGTAAGCATGAGGCCCATCTCGCTTATGCCCCAACGAATCGCTTTTGCGGCAGCTTCGATGGCCGGCGAAGCCGTGGGGGCAGACCTTAGAGAGGAAGCAGAGCCTGACCAGAGATCGGCGATGGCCAAGCGCATGGCGCGCGCGGCGCCGCGTGGATCGGGATCTTCGCGAATGCCTCGTCCGCAAATGAGAACGGAGGCGGGTATATCGGCAAAAAAGGGCAGAAGATCGAGCGTTAGGCCGCCGGTTATGGTCACCTTGTACCCCATATCGATCAGCTGGCGGATCGTAACCTTATCGGACTCCTGCCATTCGCGTCCGGCAGACTGCGCGTCCCATTCGCGATGATAGACGATGCGGTCAACCCCTATCCGGCGCCATTCAGCAGCCCGGGCCAGGATGTCGCGAACACCGGTGAGTTCCATCAACATTTCTTTGCCCCGTTCGCGAGCGACTGCGTACGCCTGTTCCACGGTAGCCAGTGCAGCGCCGCCAATGACGGTGATCATGTCGGCGCCGGCATCAAAGGCCATTGTCGCCTCAAGGCCGCCGACATCGGGCGTCTTGAAGTCGGCGAGGATCAGCTTGTCAGGGCAAATCTCGCGCATGGCCGTGATCGCTTCAAGCCCGGCTGCTTTGCAGAGCGGCGTACCAATTTCAATTATGTCTACTTCAGGGCGAACCAGGGAGGCCATTACCAACGCCTGGGGCAAGGAGGTGTAATCGAGAGCGACCTGGAGCAAGGGAATGTTGTTCATAGATTCAGCTTCGACTCTCTCTTGGTGGAGATGCTGTTATGATAAGACACAAGAAATGCGTGTCGTTTTCCAATAAGAAGGGGATAGTTGACGCTGCGCAAGAGGGGTTCCATCTTAAATCTCATGATTGCTTTCAACAGCGGTCAAACGCAAACAAACTGCCTCGGCTTTCGCCACAATTGAATCGGCCATAGTGGTGACAGAAACTGCAGAGCCATAAGATTATTCTTCCGCTAACTGTAAAGTGAAATATTTTTCACTGCTTGAAAATAATATCAACGAGTGCTAGAATTGTCAAGCATATCGGGATAATTTGCCTGGCAAAACAGTTGAAGCATTTGGCGATTCTGTCTAAGCCTTGTGCATAGGCAGCTGCGGTCGCGAAGAAACGACGTTCCGGGCATCCTGGGCAAAGAGCTACCTGCCATGCCTACTAGCGATAGGAGATGAAGCAATGAAAGCAGTCATGTTGACCGGCGCCGGCGGCACAGAGATGTTGGAACTAGTCGAAGTACCAGACCCGCAGCCGGCAAGCCCTAACGATGTCCTGGTGCGCCTGCACGCGGCTGGATTGAATCCAGTTGATTACAAACTGCGACGCAATGGCGGCTTCTATGCTGATCGGCTGCCGCTCATTCTGGGCTGTGACGGAGCCGGCGTTGTAGAGGCCGTCGGTGAAGCCGTCACCAAATTCAACGTTGGCGATGAGGTGTTTTTCTTCAACGGGGGCATGGGCGGAGATGAGCAGGGGAACTATGCTGAACTAACCGTGGTCCATGAGGATTATCTGGCGGCAAAGCCAAGTTCCTTGACCATGGTAGAAGCAGCGTCGGTCCCTCTTGTTTGGCTGACGGCGTGGGAATCTCTCCATGATCGGTATGCGCTGCAGGCGGGCGATTCCGTCCTAATTCATGGCGGCGCCGGTGGAGTTGGCTATATCGCGATACAAATCGCCAAGACAGGGGGCGCAAAAGTGATTACGACGATCAGTAGCGCCGGCAAAGCGGATTTCGCTTTGTCGCTTGGTGCGGATCACTGTATCAACTACAAGGAAGAAAACTTCGCAGAAGCAACGCTGGCCCTCACGGAGGGGAGAGGCGTCGATATGGTTTTTGACGTTATCGGCGGTCAGGTATTCGCCGACTCGTTCCCGGCAGCCAAGATCTATGGACACGTTGTCACGCTCGATGAAATCAACTTCAGCAGAGCGGAAGCAGCGGCAGCGAAATTACGCAACCTCACTCTAAGCTATGAATTGATGCTGACCCCCATGCACTTTAAGATGCATGAGGCCAGAATTCGGCAGAGCGGTATGCTCGAAGAAGCGGCACGCTTGATTGACGCGGGGCAAATCAAAGTCGTCGTCTCCAACGTATTCTCTCTGGATGAGGTTGATAAGGCGCATGCTATCGTTGAAGCGGGTCATTCGCTGGGCAAAACGGTCCTCAAGCTTGTCTAGTCCCGGGAGAGAGCTAGCCTAGCAAACTGCTTATCGCTTCTCGCCGGTCGCAGGTTGAAAGCTTGTCGCCAGTGAATCGCAGCGGCGAGAAGGGCGCCAAGCGCTTGGCAGCGAGCGGATCACCCATGATCAATCCGGCGAGAAAGTCGGCCGTTCCCGGGCAGACCTGGAAGCCACGCCCACTGAAGCCGGTGGCCGTGAAGAGTCCTTCATACCCGGGCCAAGCGCCAATGATTGGCTGCCAGTCAGGCGTAATGGACATAATGCCCGACCATCCTGCACGCAGTTCGCTTGCTTCTAGTTCAGGATAGCGCTGAATCAGCCGTTCCATGCACCACATCAAGTATTCATCATGCACGTACCCATGCCCTTCATCGAGCGTGATGGGATCATAGCCGACCTGGGGATCAATTGAGCCGGCGAGGGTGAGTCCGCCCGACTCCGGGCGCGCGTACAAACCGCTGGTTAGATCCAGCAAGCTGGGATGTGTGGGGCCAAAGTGTGGGGGGCGGCGAATACAGACAACCGGGTGTTGGACAGGCTGCAGCGGAAGATGGCCGTCCGCTGCGGGCAGGAGATCGATGCTCCAGGCGCCGGCGGCGACCACAGCAAGCGCGGCCCCAATGGGGCCGGCAGTTGTGCGTACACCGGCAACCCGCCCGTTCTGCAGCTGCACGCCGGTCACATCGCTCCCCTGGCGGATATCAACGCCCAGCCGCCGCGCCGCGGCGGCCAGAGCTTGGGTTGTCATCGCCGGGTCCATATAGCCTGCTTGGGGCGCGTAGCTGGCAGCGCTGACGCCGTCAAGATTGAGGGCCGGCTCCAACTGCGAGACTTCGGCCAGCGTAAGCAGCCGGACATCCATCCCCGCCTTTTGCAGCAGAGGAACGGCCGTTCTTAAGGCCACTTCCTGCTGTGGTCCGGCGAGAGCAATCGACCCAGTACGCTCATAACCGCAGGGCGCCCCCAACAACTCATCACAATGTGCAAAGAAGGCGGCACTGTGCGCAAAGAGTTCTACGGCCGGTGGGTGCAGGGTCAGCCAATCAATGCTGGCCACAGAGCGGCCGGTGCTGCCGCTGCCCAACGTATCACGCTCAAGCAGCAGGATCTGCCCCGCTTCGCGCTGCGCCAGACAATAGGCAAGATTGACGCCGATCACGCCGCCGCCAACAATGATGATATCGACTTTCTCTGTCATCTACGGCAGTGCGTCCAGTGACTCCTTCTTACTGAGAGACAAAGCTTAACCGGCATACGTCAGTGGGAAAACAGCGCGCGTACGCGCCATCGCCTCCGCTTCAGTGGTCGACGGTGAGAACTCCAGGCCAATCTCGCCATCAAAGCCCAATTCGTGCAGCTTAGCGCGAATCGTGGCGAAGTTGATTTCTCCCGTTCCCGGTTCCTGCCGCGTGGGCACGTCGCCGATATGTACAGCCGATATCCAGTCAAAATACGCCTGCAAACTCCACAACAGTTCACCCGATCCGCGCTGCTGGTGATAGGTGTCAAACGTGAGCCGGAACTGCGGGTGGTCGATTCTGCGCACCCAGTCCGCTGCCAGCTGCGGATTATCAACGAGCACCTTGCCAACGAAGTGAAACTGGTTCAAACACTCCACGCGAAGCTCCACTTTCGTCTGCTCCACCAGCTTCATAATGCGCTCAGTCTGCTCAAGCAGATTGGCGTACTGCTGAGCCTCGCTGAAATTTCCGGAGAGGCGCTGCACATATTCTACGCCGTCAAGGGGTTCAATCTGGTTAGAGAAGATATAGAGAACGGCGATCCCGTACCGCTCGGCCATTTCCAGGCTTTCCGACCAGGAACGATATGTTCGCTCATTGTCACCCGGGTCGGCAAGGGATCCCATATCGTCATCAAAAGTCGAATAGAGGCGCGCCCCCTGCTGACGGCATGCTCCGGCCAAAGCTTCCAGCGGCGCCTGCCGCCAGAAAAAGAAGTTCATATTCTTGACACCTAGCTCGCCAAAGGCGGCAACCCGTTCGGCGAGAGGGCGGTCCGTGAACCAAAAATCAAGATACCCTGTGTATTCCATCTATGACATTACCATCCCGCCATCCACTTCAAGCGCCTGGCCAGTTATATAGCGTGAATCTTCTGAAGCAAGAAAGGCGATCACGCCGGCCATTTCCCAGGGCTCAGCGAGACGCTGCATGGGGCAGTCTTTGGCACGCATCCGCAGCCACTCTTCACCGCTCATATCATCTAACGCCCCGACTTTGGCGGCCACACCACGCACCATGTCGGTAAGCGTGTTTCCAGGACAAACGGCATTGGCCGTCGCCCCGTAGGGGGCCAATTCCATGGCCACGGAGCGGGTGAGACCAATAACGCCGCTCTTGGAAGCGGAGTATTCGGCCGAGGCGGGCCAACTTGTCTTTCCAGCCATGGACGAGAGGTTGATGATGCTGCCGCTGCCTTGGGCCATCATAACCGGGGCGACCGCCTGGTTGGTCAGGAAAGCGCCGGTTAGATTGATCTCAACCGTGCGCTCCCACTGCTGTTTGGAAACTTCCAGCAGAGGGGACCCGGTATATAGTCCGGCGGAAGCAACCAGGACATCAATGCGCCCCCACTTCTCCATGGCCGTGTCGACGGCCGTCTTGATGCTCTCCTCGTCGGTCACATCGCAGGTCAAGGCCAGCGCCTCTGCTCCCATTTCACGGCAGCGGGCCGCGGTTTCCTCATTCGCTTCCTGCGCCAGATCGAGGCAGAGAATTCTCGCGCCCTCTTCTGCAAAGCGGAAAGCACACGCCTCACCGATGCCGTTGGCAGCGCCCGTAATCAACGCAACCTGGTCTGTAAATCGTTTCATCTCAAAATCTCCATCGCTTCATCAATTGAGGCATTCTCATGAATCAGCGCTGCTACGGCCGCTGTCATTGCCTGCGGATCGTCAGCCTGGAAGATATTTCGTCCAATTGCCACGCCCACCGCGCCAACCTCCAGCGCGCCCTTAATATTTTCAAGCATGCTGCGCTCGCTGCCTTTCTTCGCCCCGCCCAAGATGACGACGGGGACATAGCAGCCCGCAGTTACCTCTTCAAAGCCCTCAGCATAAGGGATTTTCATCCAATCGGCGCCCAACTCCGCGCCCACACGCGCGGCAATTGAGACGCTTTCCGCCGTGCGCATCTCCGGCGGGCTGTCAAAGCCGCCGGGCACCATCTCGCCCATAACGGGCAAGCCCCAGGCATGGGCCTCACCGATTACACTGGCTAACCTTTCCAACGATTCAGCCTCATCCGCCGCTCCCGGAAAAGCAGAGACGGCGACAGCATCGGCACCAAGGCGCAGAGCATCATCAATCGTATAGAACATCCCACCCTGGCCCATATCGCCCAACTTGGTGCCGCCCCCGTCAAGGCGCATGATTAGTCCCAAGGTGGCGATTTCCTTGGCAAAACGCGTCGCTGTGCCATAGGTTGTAAGGATGGCATCGGCGCCGCCGGCGACAATTTTCTGTAAAGTAGCGGCCGGTTGTTCCATCCCTTTTGCTGGGCCATCTATCATGCCATGATCAAAGGCGACTATTAAGGCGCGCCCGTCCGGGCGAAAAATGCGGTTTATACGACGTGTTACTGACATAGAGCTATCCTTTCCTAAGCAATAAGTGACATATTGAACTGTGAGAACCTGGGCAATCAGCCATCCGGTTCGGCAGCAGGTCAAGCAATCCTGGCAAACATTTCGGGCGTTATCTCGTAAATTGCCTCTTCTCCAGCAAAGAAACGTCTGAGCTCTTCCACGGCAAGCTCACCCATGCGGTTGCAGTTTTCAATGCAGCCGGCAATATGCGGGGTGACCACGACATTGTCCAGCGTGCGCAGGGGGCTGTCCGCAGCGGGAGGTTCGGGATCCGTGACGTCCAGGAAGGCGAAAAAGCGTCCCTTTTCTAACTCGGCAATCAAAGCGGGTTCGTCGATCAATGTCCCCCGTCCTGTATTTATCAACAGCGCCTCATCCTTCATCAAGGCCAATCCTCGCGCGTCGATCATCTGGTACGTCTGGCTATTCGCCGGGGCATGCAGCGAAAGCACGTCAGCACGGCTGAGCAGCTCCTCCAACTCCAGTTTAACCACACCCATTTCCGCCGCTTCCGCTGCCGAGGCAAAGGGGTCGTAGAGCAAAATCGTCGCCGAGAATGGTTGGAGCAGCTCAATCACAAAGCGGCCTACATTGCTGGCGCCGACGATGCCTACTTGCTTGCGGAACAGTTCGCGGGAGTACCACCTGTCCCAGGCGGGAGAATCGCGCCACCCTCCGTCACGCACATGTTGGCCCAAAGGCCAGATGCGCTTCTGACCAACGATCATCAGCCCCAGCGTCGTTTCCGCTACATCGCGGGCGAGGGTTATGCCGGCGCTGGTGAGGTGAATCCCTCGCGCCCAAAATGCGTCGGACACGAAGCGCTTTACACTGCTGCCCATGTGCGCCATGGCCCGCAAAAGAGGCGCGGCGGCGACCACATCAGCGTCCAGGGCGGCCACACCCCAACTCGTGATGCAGCCATCCGCTTCAGCAAGGAGCGCCATCAATTCCTCTTTCTCAGCCGGCTCCTGTGCCGGATGATGGATGACGTTGGCAAAGCCCGCAAGATCATCTAGGGCCTGCCGGCTGAACATACGCTCATAGTGGTCCTTTCCGATGGTTATCGCGACGGTTGGTTTACTCATAGAAAATCCTCTTGTTTACTTATTCGGTATGGACGTTGGCATCCTGCGCAAGAGCAGGCCGAAATCCTTCTGCGCTGCTCTACTATTGCGAAGAGAGGCTAACGTCCGCCGTTTCTTTTTCGCGCCTCTTTGTAATGGCTGTATGCTTCGTCATAAATCGCGCCCCGCCGGCCGTCGGGCAGCACCTCTTTGACAGGCATTTGGAAATTGGCGAGCGCCTCTTCGACACCGGCAAAGGCGCCGATGCCCGTTCCCGCAAGAACGGCCGCTCCCAAGGCCGGCCAGTTGTCATATTGGGGCAAATTGATAGGCACCATGGTGACATCAGCGAGAATGGAGGGCCAACTGGCACTGTTCGCCGCACCACCGACCATCCACAGAAGCTCGACAGGCAGCCCCGCCTGGCGAATCGATTCCAATGCCCAACGCAGCTCAAACGCGGCACTCTCCATCACCGCGCGCGCCATATCAGCCCGGCTGTGCGACAACTGCAGCCCCACAAACCCGCCAGACCGGGTTGTCGCCGGGTTGTCATGTCCCCCGGTCAGAGGCAGAAAGAAGAGCGACGTGCCCGGCTGCATCTGCGCCAATTCAATCTCCATTGACGCAAGCATATCCGCCCGCGTTGAGCGGCAGTCAAAACAAAAATAAGCTTGATTTAGCCACCATTCCAGCGAAGCGCCGAGCCCGCCCAAAGACTGCGAGATCGTATAACGGTCTTCCAGGGCGTGAAAATTCAAGTCCAAGGTCGAGGGAACATGCTCCAAATTCATCGGGTCAGTAATGCCGGTGATTACCCATGCCGTACCGCAGGCCAGCAGCAGCTTGCCGGGCTCATTCACGCCCAGCGCCAACGCTGTGCAAACTTGATCATGGCCCCCATTAACGAGAAGCGCGCCCTGCGCAATCCCGGTCGCCCGGCATATGTCGGGCAGCAGTTCGCCAATCACGGACCCGGCGGGCAGCATGGGGGAAAGCTGCGCGACGGAGATGCCGGCAAGCGAACACAGCCAATCGCTCCAGGCACCGCTGTGAATGTCGACAAGCTGCATGCCGCCCCCATTCGATGGGTTATTTGCGCGGCGACCGGTCAGACGATGAGCGAGAAAATCATTGACCGAGAAGTAATGCTTTGCGGCGGCAAAGGTTTGCGGATCATGGCGTCTCAGCCAGGCGATGCTGGGCAAAGGAAGCCCGGGATAGAGCGACCAGCCGCTGACGGCCTTTACCTGTTTCTGAAGGCCCCGGCTCTGCCAGTGACGAACCAACTCTTCAGTACGGCCGTCCATCCAGGTGATAAGCGGATAGACCGGCTCCCCGGACGCGGCGGCAGGAAGGAGCGACCCACTCTGGGCGGCCATTCCCAGGGCGCGCACAGAAACGTCTTCTGCCGCTTGGGCGATGGTATGCCGAATCGTATCCAGGACCGCGTGCCACAGCTTTTGCGGATCCTGCTCGACCCATCCGGGATGCGGCATTTCATTTCGGTAAGGCCGGGAAATCGATCGCGCCAATTCAGCGCCGTTCACGTCAAACAAGACGGCCTTCGTGGACGTCGTGCCCACGTCCAGGCCCAGGATCGCGTCAATCATCCGTGTTCGTGCTTACGGTGCCCAAACCGCTGCCCGCCATCTACGGCCAGGGCTTCACCGGTAACATAGTCCGCCTTGACGAAGAAGAGCACCGCATCGGCGATATCCTCGGCCGTGCCCCAACGTTCCAGCAGCGTCTTTTCGGCACTCCGCTCAATCTTCTCTTGATCGAAATCGGGCGGCGGGAGGACGGGGCCCGGGGCAACCGCATTGGAACGCACCACCGGGGCGAGTTCCAACGCCAGCTGGCGGCTGAGCGCGAGAAGGGCAGCCTTACCGACGCAATGCGCCATATAATGAGGCCACGGTTCAAAGGCAGACAGATCGATAATATTGACGATCGTGCCCTCCCCTCTGGCCAGCATTTGGGGGGCTACAGCGTTGGCGCAGTAGAACGACCCATTGATCAAGATGTTGGTCACAAGATGCCAACCTTCATAGCTGTTCGTGGGAAATGGGGTTTCCTGCCACAGGGAGGCATTATTGATCAGGATATCCACACCGCCGAATTCAGCAGCGGCCTGGGCGGCCATCGCCTCGACCTGCTGCGCATCACCGATATCGGCTTTGACAGTCAACGCGCCAACGCCCAGCCTGCGGGCGGCAGCCGCCGTTTCTTGCGCCTCGGCAGCGGAACTGCGATAGTTGATCACGACATTGGCACCAGCCTGGGCCAAAGCCAGCGTAATCGCTTTGCCCACGCGGTGTGCGCCGCCGGTAATGAGCGCCGTCTTGCCCTTGGGGTTCATCCGTCCACCTTCACACCTGCCCGTGTAAACAAGTCAGCACAAGCTTTGCGCGCTTGCGACAGGAGCTGTTTCTCATCAAGGAAGAGGATCTCTTTGTTGCGCATGACGGGGCGGCCGTCGACGATCACGGTATCGACATCGCGCGTGCTGGCATTGTAGACCAAGGCTGAGGGAACGCGATGGACGGGCATAGCCAGCGGCGTATCCAGATCAACAAGCGTCACATCCGCCTTTTTGCCCACTTCCAGAGACCCGATTTGATCGGGCATGCCAAAGGCAACGGCGCCGCCGCGGCAGGCCATCCAGAGCACGTCCTCCGGGAGAAGCACGGTCGCGTCCAACGTGTCCACTTTGTGCAAGAGCGCCGTGGTCTTCAACAGCTCCATCATATCTTGGCTGTTATTGCTACCAGGGCCATCTGTGCCCAGGGCTACGGTGATGCCCTTCCTGAGCATTTCCGGCACGCGGGCTACGCCAGACGCCAGGTACATATTGCTGACCGGGCAGTGGACAACGATCGCCTGGTGCCGGGCGATCAGGTCAATCTCGTTATCATCGAGCCAGATGCTGTGCACAAGCTGCATCTGTGGGCCCAATACATCAATCTCAGCCAGCCATTCGATATGGCGGCTACCGCGCTTTGCCAGGTTCATCGCCACTTCGGTATGCGTTTCAGCGACATGGATGTGCGTCCCGGCGCCCCATGCGCGTGAGATTTCGTCTGTGCGGCGCATCGTCTCATCGGTGCACCCCCAGGGGATAAGCGGGCCAAATTCGACGCGAATACGGCCGCTGCCTTTTCCTTCCCACAGCTCGCGCAGGCGAATTGTTTCACTGATGATGCGCTGCGGATCCTCCATAAGGGAAGGATGATAGTCCATATCCGCCCAGCCACGAGCCAGCAAGAAGCGCAGCCCCGATTCATCGGCGGCGCGGCAAACACCATCATCGTTGCCGGGCTCGGTGTGGATATATTGGTGGTCGATAACGGAGGTAGATCCACCGCGGATATTCTCGACCATGCCCACCATTGCCGCCAGGTAAGCCTCTTCTTCGGTCAGGCAGCTGGCGACGGGCCAGATAGCCGTCTTCAGCCACTCCAGAAGGGGCTTATCATCCGCCAAACCGCGAATGAATGTCTGGAAGAGATGGGTATGGGCATTGATCATCCCCGGCATGACGGCCATCAAATCAGCATCAATGACGATGTCGGCCTTCTGCATGGAAGCGGGGGCATCGCCCGGTCCCACAGCGGTGATCAAATCATCTTCAATGCATAAATACCCGCGCCGGTGAAGCGTCCGTTGATCATCCAGCGTGACTATCGATCCATTTTCAATCAATATTGAACTCATAGTAGCCTCCCCCTTACGCCATTTGATATTGAAACAGTCTGTCTTCGATGCGCCGAATTATATGAACATAATCACTACATCGTTTCATTCTGATCTTCTGCGAATACGTTCTACGGGACTCAGGGCCTCAATTTCCCTTTCCAGTTCGTCAACAAGCGGTTCAAATTCAGCCAGCAAGAGCTCATCGGGCCAGATTCTCAGGTTGCTATCCAAGAGAGGCAGCGCCAGTCTTGTTTCGCCGGCGCGGGCGGCAAAAGCATCCGGTTCTTGACCAGGGGAAACCCGCTCTTGCAGCGAGATCTGCATAGAGGCCTGTCCCAGGGCGACTGCCTGGGCAGCGGAGAGCGCGATGACGGCCCCAGCCATGGCATGCCGCTGCCCGCTCACTTCTTCGACAAATTGAGCAGTGGTTAACTCAGTGACAGCAGACGCATCCTTATTCACTATGACCCCCATCAACAGGATTCAATCCGCCCCTTATGCTGAAGACCCGACGCTCAAAGCTCACTGCATCCGCTCCAGAAGGGCAAGGCAATCCCCATCGTCTGCCTCGCGGGGATTGTTCTTTATTAAGAACATGCGCGTTGTTTCTGCGGCGATGGTCTGCCACGGCGTGCCCGCCAAATCGAGATCGAGTTCACGAAAAGATGTGGGCAGTCCCAAATCACGCAGAAAAATAAACAAGGCATCGACGATGGCTTCATCCTTTGCTTTCTCATCCAAACTAAGGATCTGCTTTAAGGCAAGTCGTTTCTCGGCAGAAATCGCCGGCAGGTTGAATTCGACTACATAAGGCAGGATGATGCCGTTGGCCAGCCCATGATGGAGGTGGAGGTGAGTCGTCAACGGGCCGGAGAGCGCATGAACCAAACCCAAACCGGCGTGATCCATCGCCGTACCACCCCATATGGCGGCAAGCATCATCTGTTCACGAGCAGCCATATCGTCCCCATTGGCCGTCGCACGCGGCAGGTAGGTGCATGCCGTTTCCATGGCTGCGACTGCCAGCCGATCGGTGAAAGGATTGGCACGCAGACCGGTGAAGGCTTCCAGCGCATGGACAAAGGCGTCTATGCCGGTTGCGGCCGTCAGCCAGGGAGGCATGCCGCGTGTTAGCTGCGGGTCGGCAATGGCCACATGGGGAAACATCAGGGGGCTGAGGACTCCTTTCTTGAATGGGTTATGGGCATCGGAAACAACAGCGACTTTGCTCACTTCGCTGCCGGTTCCCGCCGTGGTGGGAACAGCCAGCAGCGGCCAGCTGCGCTTCGTGATCGTCTTGCCGCCCCATTGGTAATCGGCGTAGCTGCCGCCGTTGGCCAACAGCAGCGCGATGCCTTTGGCCACATCAATGGGACTGCCGCCGCCCAGGGCAACCAGAGCGTCAGTCTCCTGTGCACGGGCCACGTCCAGACCGGCAGCGACCTCGTCAGAAGTTGGGTTCGAGGAGACGGCGGTGAAGGTGGCCAAATCGAACCCGGCCTGCTTTAAGGCGGTCTCTATTTGGTTGACGAGACCGATTTCGGCCAATCCAGGATCACTAACGAGGGTTACCTTTTGCGCATTCAACGCTGCCAGCTCAGCCGGCAGCGCCTGCTGCACCTCCTGGCCGAAGACGATCTTCGTCGGCAAATGATAGTTAAACGGATCCATTGGCCTAACCTTTCATCACTGTGTATCAACCCAGACTGCTTTCACTTCTGTGTAGGCGTCGATGACCTCACGGCCGTTGTCTCGGCCAAAGCCGCTGCCCTTGAAGCCGCCAAACGGCGCGGAAGCATCAAACATGTTATACGTGTTCACCCAAACCACACCGCTTTTCAGTTTGGCCGCTAGGCGATGGCCGCGCGCCAGATTCGTGGTCCATATTCCAGCGGCCAGGCCATAGGGCGTGTTGTTGGCGCGGGCAATGACTTCTTCTTCTTCCTTGAAGGAAAAAATGGTCAGCACCGGCCCAAAAATCTCTTCACAGGCGATGCGCATATCATCGGCCACGCCGGTAAAGATGGTTGGGGCGATGAAATAACCCTGGCCAAGATCCCCCTCTGTCAAGCGCCCGCCGCCGCAGCGCAGCTCTGCACCCTGGTCAACACCGCTCTGGATATGGGCCAAGATGCTGTCCAACTGCTGTTGATCGATGATTGGGCCCAACTCCGTCTCTGGATCCATCGCCGGACCCACTTTGGCGGCGGCCGCTTTTTCAAGTAACTGCTCAACCATTGTCTCGTACAGATCCTCATGAACGTAGAGCCGCGCCCCGGCGACACAGCTTTGGCCGCTGTCACCAAAGGCGGCGTTGAATGCGCCATTGACGGCCGCTTCCAGGTTGGCATCAAGGAAGACGATGTTGGCCGCCTTGTTTCCCAACTCAAGGCTCACGCGCTTCATATTCCCCGCCGCGGCGCGCATGACGCTTTGCCCGGCGCTGACGGAGCCGGTGAAGGCAACCTTGTCAATACCGGGATGCTCACTTATGGCGGCGCCTGTCGAAGCGTCTCCCGTGAGGATGTTCACTACCCCGGAAGGGATCTCGGCCTCCAGAACCAACTCGCCGATGCGCAGCACCGCCAGCGAGGCCTGCTCCGCCGGTTTAATGAGGACGCAGTTGCCGCAGGCCAGGGCAGGCGAGAGTTTCTGCATTGTATGGATCAATGGGTAGTTCCAAGGGATGATAATGGCCACGACACCAACCGCTTCGCGCCGCGTGTAGACAAACTTGTTGGGAATCGAGACCTCAGATGTGTAGCCGGCGATTTTTGACGGCCAGCCGGCAAATGAGTAGGTCAGCCTCGCGGCAGCAGGCGCATCGATCGCTTTTGTGTGCCAGATTGGCTTGCCATTGTCCAGCGACTCGAGCCAAGCCAATTCTTCAAGGTTGGCGGATATCAGGTCAGCCAGCCGCCTGAGGAGCGCTTCTCGTTGCGCAGGCAGCAGCGTCCCCCACGGCCCATCCAGCGCGGATCGCGCGGCGGCCACCGCGCGGTCAACCTCGTCTTGGCCAGCCATGGCCAGGTTACCGAGCAGCTGCCCGTCTGATGGATTGGCGGCCGGAAAGCTCTTTCCCGATTTGGGCGTAACCCACTCCCCATTGATCAATAGTTTGTAATCAGATTGATCTAGGAACTCGTTCACAGCTACCCCTTTATCGCCCCGTCAACCATCGCCTTGAAGAAAGTGCGCCTTGTAAACAAGAAGAGGATGATCATTGGTAGAGCGATCAAAATACATGCCGCGGCCAGCACCTGCAAGTTGATAATGTTCTGGCCGAGGAACTCATATAGACCGAACATCACCGTTTTGTGCTCATTCTTGGAAATGAGCAGGTAACCGGCGATGAATTCATTCCAAACGCCGACAAAGGTCAGCAAGAAAACGGCCGTCAGCCCAGGCGCGGCCAAGGGCATGGTCACGCGCCAAAGCGCCCCCAGCGGGCTGCAGCCATCAATCATGGCCGCTTCCTCCAGCTCGCGGGGAATGGCATCGAAAAAGCCCTTGGCAATCCAAATGCTGAGCGGCAGGAAAAAGCCCATGTAGACCAAAATGAGAAAGAAGCGGTCGTCATAGAAGGGGATATCCGCCTTACGCAGTCTGACGCTCATCTGATAAAGTGCCAGTAGATTTGTGAGCAGGGGCACGCCCGTAATGGCCAGAATACTGACCATGAGCAGTCGGTGACCGCGAAAGGAATAACGCGAAAAGGCAAAGCCGGCCAGGCCAGCAAATATGACCACAAAAAAGGAGGTTAAGGTGGCATACAAGAAGGTATTGGGAATATAAGTGCGCACCAGGTTCCCAGTCAAGACGAATCCAAAAATGTTCTCTGCCGGTTCCGGCGAGAGGACACGTTCATAGCCTTCCACAGACCAGCGGCAGGCACTTAGATCAAAGGCGGAAGTCTCCGTATCGCAGGGGAAGATCACGGGCGGCTTGCGCGTCACATCCCGCTCTTCTTTGAAAGACACCAGGATAGTGGTGGCAATGGGGATCATGGCAAAGATAACGACGAGGATAATACCGAGATTGACCAACAAGCCGCGTGTGCTTTGGCGAGCAAAAAAGGGGGTCTTTTCCATCGCTAAACGCTCCTTTCCTCTACCCGGGTGACGCGCAAGGTGCCTGAAATCAATATCCAGTTGACGACGGCGATCATCAGAGCCAACGCCGCCGCCCTGCCAAATTGCAGGCGATCCCAGCCAATGGAATAAAGCATATAGCTGAGGACCTCCGTGGATGTTCCCGGGCCGCCACCGGTTAGGCTAAAGACCATACCCACACCGTTCATGCCGCTGAGCGTGAGGCTGAAAAGAGCCACGACCATGGTGGGCAGCATGAGGGGGATCATAATGTAGCCGATTATTTGCAGGCCATTGGCCCCGTCAATGCGGCTGCTTTCAATGATTTCGTTGGGCACGGTCTGCATCGCCGCCAACAGCAGCAGCGTCACAAAGGGCAGCGCGCGCCACGAAGAGGCCAGGATCAGGTAGATCATCGCCGGCGCCGGGGGAAATGGGAAATCACCAAACCAGGATTGTGGGGGAACGGCCGTTAAGATAGATACGCCATCCGGCGGAATGATAGCTGGATTCTGAAGGATACCGGAAAACAGACCGTAGTCCGGCACGACCATCAGGCGAAAAATCAAGCCGGCCAGAATGTCGGCAATGATCCAGGGGATAAACAGCAGCGTGATATAGATACCAGAAAGGCGGGCCCGGTGACTGATTTGATTAAGCAGCAGAGCGATAAAGAAACCGAGAATCAGAGTGACGGTGGTGTAGCCCACGAGAAAGACGATCGTATGGCCGACGCTTTCACTGAACAGGCTCGTTCCAAACAGGCGTTCATAGTTCTCGACACCTACGAAATTCCAACCTTCCGGTTCGCGTTCATGGAGGCTGAGCCAGCCGGTATAGACAGCGGGATAGACTTGAATCGTCAACAGGACCAGGATTGTTGGTAGTATCAGCCAGAAGGGAAGGGAGGTTTGTGTCCTTCCGCCACTCTTGCGTCGAGAAAATAACCGGCTCATAAAATGGCCAACCCCTCTGTTCCAATAATCAACAAGGTGGCAAGATACCCCTTACCTTGCCACCTTGCGATTAATCAAAACGTTAGGTTTTCTTAATTGAAGAGGAACAAGCGTTTAATTATCCGCGTTGTATTCCTCTTGTGTCTGAATCAAAGCTTCAGCGATATCCGCGGTGGGATCTTCCTTGATCAACCTATAGATGGTCGTCATGACCAATTCCTGCGCCTCATTCGGCCGTGTCAGCGAGCCAAACCAGGGGCGGCAGCTGCTGTTGCTGAGCGCTTCAGCCGCTTCCTTATAGAAGGTAGACTGGAAGGTTTCGGAGGATTCAGTTGCGCCAAGAATGGGGAAACCGCCACCAGGGCCCTGCACCAAATCCGCATTTTGCTCAGGCGTCATCAACCAATCGATGAGGGCTTGAGCGCCTTCCGGATTCTCCGCGCCAACGGGGATGACGAACCCGGCAACATCAACGCCACAGCCCGGCTCTTGTCCGGCAGCGGACAGGAACTGCGTCAAGTAAACGTCTCCCGCTTCGATCGCGTCGATCATGTCTTCAGCGCTGCCCTTGTCATAGGCGGTGCCATCCGGCGCAGTCAACGGATTGACGTAACGATAGCCGAATAGACCGGTGGGGAAGGAACCTGCGGACGCGTCCTTGAACGCTTCTTCTTCCTGGAAACCGCCGGCAAAGGCGATTTCAGGCACGTATTCATTGACCACGAGCTCGCGAATGAATTCGATGGCCGCTATGTTCTCCGGCGTGTTGAGGAGCATGTTACCGGCGCCATCATCGAGCACCCCGCCAAAGGAAGCCATTATCGTAAAGATAGCGCGCGTGAGTCCCTCGCCCCCTCTATCCGTAGACCCAAAGAAAGTGATGGCGTACAGACCCTCGTTCTTCAGCTCTTCCGCACGGGCTAAGAACTCTTCGGGAGTCGCCGGGAATCCCTCCGGAAAACGATCGTTCCAAACATAAACAAGCTGCGGCCGCTGGGCGAAAGGCACACAGTAGAGCGCGCCGTCCGGTCCTGTACAACCCTTTATCCCATTGGCGCTCAAATCATCCCACCAGGGCTGCCCCTCTGCCCATGGGCGCAGGTCCTGCGCCGTGCCGTTGCGGTAGAAATCAATTAGGTCCTGGGTATTGCTCAGTTCGAACAGATCCGGCACTTCACCGCCGGCCTGGACGGCGGCAACCAATTCTGTCGTCATCTTATCGAAAGCCTTAGGCTGGTTGACCCAGACCCATTCACCAGCATGATCTTCATCAAACTGCGGCATCTTGTTGCGCAGATATTCATTACCTACGCGCTCATCGCTTGCCGGGTCATCGTTGTTCTGGTCATACTGGAACCAGGTCACAAATTCTTGCGCTTCTGCAGGGGCTGCTTCTTCCTCAGCAGGGGCTTCTTCAACAGGCGCGGCTTCCTCGGCAGGCGCGGCTTCCTCGGCAGGCGCAGCTTCTTCAGCCGCCGGCTCCGGGGCAGTCGCTGCACCTCCACAGGCTACCAAGAAAAGGGTAAACAAGGCGATTAAGACAATAGTTAACCATTTATTCTTCATGACAAATTCTTCCTCCTTTGTCAGTTCTAAATGATCGGTTGACTCAATATTCAACTTTACGCTCACACGAGCGGTTGCAACGATGCTGCGTCAGATTTACTACCTACGAGGCCGGTCCACTGATTGCTATACAATGGCGATACGCGCGCAGGTACTGATCTGTATGCTCTCTTGATCAATCCTATTCAGTGCACAACCTCCATTCCCTTAAGCGGGATCATGCCAGCCAACTGTTTGCCAACTAATTGCAAAGTATTATACATTAACAACTGTCAAGTACCACTGAATAATGTCAAGTATGACAAAATTATCTGAGACATTTTTTCTACGCGGCGCAAAACAGAGAGCCATCTTCTTCTATCTCAATCAATGCCTGCTCGCCGCCGCAGGCCGACAATCGCCTGGCGGCACTCAGTGAACAAGGCGTCTTCGTCCAGGCCCAGCACAACGCTGTCGCACATCAGGACCTTTCCGCCAACGAGGACGGTTCTTACGTCTGAGCCGTGCGTTGAGAGGGCCAGAGCAGAAGTGACATTGTGCACGGGTACAGCGCGTGCATGGTTGAGGTTGACGACAATGAGATCAGCGGGTGCGTCGGGGCGCAGCGCAGCGGCGCCCATGACCAGACCCAGGGCAGCGGCCGGCGGCAAAACGGTGGCGTCGAAGGTGGAAGCACGGGCGAACTGCAGAGCCGTCTTCATCGTTTCCCACACATCCTGTGTATCATTGCTGGCCGGTCCATCGGTGCCCAGGCGCACCGGTATAGCACGGCGCAGCATCTGCGCCAGGGGCGCGATCCCAGACCCAAGAACGGCATTGCTAACCGGACAGTGAATGACCGGAGCGCCGCGCTCTGCCAGCAGATCAAGCTCCGCCTCGCTGACATAGACGGCATGCACGACCTGTGTATCCTTATCCAAAACACCGATGTCGTGCAGCCAGCTGAGCGGAGAGAGGCCCGTTTCTTGCAGCGATATTTGCAATTCATCCTGGTTTTCGGCAACGTGGAAGTGGGTGAAGGAGGCATAGCGCTGCGCCAGTTCATGACTGCGCAGTAGTGTCTCCGCCGAACAGCGCCACAGCGCCAGGGGCCCACTGGCGATGCTCAGACGCGCGTCTCCTTGCCATTGGCGGAAAAGGCGTTCCAGATCAGCCATGATCGCCTCCACCGGTTCGGCGTTTGTCCCCTTGTCTGTCCAAGCGCGGGCGATTGTGACGCGCAAGCCACTGTCAACGGCCGCCTCGCAGACCGCATCAGTGTGTTCATTCGTGGCCGTTACCTTGTGATGATCAACCAGCTGCGTGACACCGCCGCGCAGATTCTCCACAAGGCCTAGCGTGGCCGCCAGGCGCATATCACCGGCCGTCATCGCTCCTTGCAGCGGCCAAACAAGCTGCTTCAGCCAGGGGAGCAGACCCCGCCCCTCGGCCAGGCCACGCATAAACGTCTGGCTCAAGTGCGTGTGCGCATTTACCAACCCAGGCATCACGGCACAACCCTTAGCATCAATCACTTCGTCTGCGCGTGCTTCGAGCTGGGTGGCGGGTTCACCGGAGGCAACGTCGACTATTTGCTCCTCTTCGATCCAAACGTATCCCGGCTCAAGCCAACCCTTTGCGGCAAGGACTGCCCCGCTGTGTATCAATATTGAGCCCATTTGCTTAACGGCTAGACCAACGACCGCCCTCCATCCACGTAATAAACTGCGCCGGTGGTGAACTCATTTTCAATTAAGAACGCAGCCAGGCGCGCGACATCCTGCGGCGTGCCCACTCGCTTCAACAAGGATCTATCCTCCGCCCATTCTCTCTTTGCAGGCGCGAAATCGTCAGGCAGAAGCACAGTGCCCGGCGCAATGGCATTGACACGGACTGCCGGAGCCAGCTCCACAGCCAGCGATTTAGTCAGGGCCATGAGGCCCGCCTTGCTGGCGGCGTGATGCGCATATCCGGGCCACACCTGAAACGCCGAAAGATCAGTGATGTTTAAGATGACGCCATGTCCCCGCTCTAACATGAAGGGGGCAACGGCCTGTGACACCAGAAAAGGACCTTTGAGATTAACATCCATGGCCAAGTCCCACGCTTCTTCGCTGATTTCCAAGAAAGGAGACTTTAGCCAGACGGAGGCATTGTTGATTAAGACATCTATATGGCCAAATCGTGCCATGGTCGCTTCTACGAGGGCACGGACTTGAACCGCGTCGCGAACTTCCGTCGCTACAGCGAGCGCTTCGACGCCCAGCACCTCGATATCGGCCACGGTTTGCTGCCAGGGTTCGTCAGCTAAGTAATAGCTAAAAGCGATGTGCGCGCCCTGTGCAGCCAGGTGCAGAGCAACTTCACGACCCACGCGCATGGCTGCGCCAGTAATCAGTACGACAGCCCCATTTAACTCCATATCTTCCCCATCACTTCTGGCCAGCTACGAGCACAAGCGGCCGTTCAAGCAATTGGACGATGCGCTGCAAGAACCTGGCCGCCGGACCCCCATCCAGTAGGCGGTGATCAAACGAAAGGCTCAAGGTAACTGTGTCTCGCACCTCAAGCCTGCGCTCCACGGCAAATGGCCGGGGGCTGATGCGCCCTACGCCCAGAATTGCCGCCTCCGGCGGGTTAACGATCGGCGTAAAGGCATCAATGCCAAATGCACCCAGGTTTGTCACTGTAAATGTCCCGCCGCTCAATTCATCGGGCAGCGATTCGCCGGCCAAGGCGCGCTGGGCGAGCGTCTTAATCTCTTCATCCAGGATCGCGATCTCCTTCGCTACCGCGTCCCGAACGACAGGCACAAGCAGTCCACGTTCCGTATCCACAGCCAAACCGATGTTTATCTCCGAAAGCTGCGCGATTCCGTCCTCGTCTAGACGGACGTTGACCTGTGGCTGCTCTTGCAGCGCACGCGCCGCCGCAGCCATGAAGAAAGCATTGTAGGAGAGTTTTTGTCCTGTCTCGGCCGCCCACTGTTGGCGCGCGCTAACAAGATTGGTGGCATCCACTTCCGTGGTCACGGTCACCTGCGGGCGTTCCTGCCAGGAGGCAGAAAGGCGGTCAGCGATAATGCCGCGCAGCCCTGACAAAGGCAGCGGCTGCCGAGACGCGGGCGCCGTGGCGCTCCCGCGGCTGGCGAATACAGAGACCGCACGCGCTACATCACTGCGCGTAATGCGGCCGTTCTGGCCCGTGCCTTTAATCTCCTGTAAATCCACGCCCAGATCATGCGCCATCTTACGCGCCACCGGCGTCGCCTGAACGACGGTAGGTGGTGGTGCCTGGCGCAGATCAGCGGTGATGATCATGCCTCGGGGCCCGCTCCCGGCGAGCGCGGCGAGGTCCAGCCCCTTCTGCCGCGCCGTCTTGCGCGCTTTTGGTGTGGCTCGTAGACCCGCTATGGGGGGCGTGCTCGAATACGCGTAGAGGGGCACCTCTTTCTTAGCGTCCGGCGGCGCCGGAGCTTGCGAGACAGCCGTGAGCGCATCCCCTTTCATAACATATGCCACCGGCGTCATCACCGGCACTGTCTCCCCGGCAGCGACCAGAATCTGAACGCGACCGCTGGTTGGAGACTCAATTTCAATGGTTGATTTCTCACTCTCCAGCGAAAACAGGGGTTCGCCCGCCTTGACCTGTTCTCCTTCCTCTTTATGCCATTCCACAAGCAGGGCTTCCGTCATAATCAAGCCCAACTTAGGCATCACAACTTCGTACTTTTCTTTCCTACTCATGGCTGCATCAGAAACCTTACCGCGGCGATAATATCCTCTTCATTGGGCAGGACCGAGTTTTCCAACACGGGACTATACGGCAGAGGCACATTCTTCGCCGCCACACGCATGACGGGTCCATCCAGATATTCAACCGCCTCTTCAGCCAGCATCGCGGCGATCTCGGCGCCGGGCCCAGAACGACGATGGGCCTCGTGGGCAATTACCACGCGGCTCGTCTTGGCAACAGAGTTGACCAGCGTCTCTTTGTCCAGAGGGACCAATGTCCGCGGATCAATCACTTCCACACTGATTCCCTCATCCGCCAATTGCTGCGCTGCGGCCAGCGCTTTTTTGACCATGACGCTGACGGCAATCACCGTCACATCACTGCCCTCGCGGACAACGCTTGCCTTACCGAAAGGCACAGAAAAATCGACGTCATCGGGTACGGGGCCCTTCTCTCCATAGAGCATTTTATGTTCAAAGAAAAGCACGGGATCGCTGCCGCGGATCGCGGTTTTCAACAACCCTTTGGCATCTGCCGCCGTCGAAGGCGTGGCGATCTTGATGCCCGGCACATTCATGAACCAGGATTCCGGGCTTTGCGAATGCTGCGCCGCCGCCGATCCGGGCGCCCCTGTGGTGACGCGGATCGTCAGGGGCACGCGCGCCTTTCCACCGCTCATAAAGCGTGCTTTGGCTACCTGATTCACGATCTGATCGCCTCCACACATCAGGAAATCGCCAAACATGATCTCCACGATGGGCCGCATGCCCATCATGGCCGAGCCCAGCCCGGCGCCGATAATGACGGCCTCGCTGATCGGTGTGTCGCGCACGCGCCCTTCTCCAAATTCGGCCAGCATGCCGTCGGAAACGCCCCACACGCCGCCGAATACAGCGACGTCCTCGCCCATGAGAAATGTTTCGGGATCGCGGCGCATTTCCTCACTCATCGCTTCACGTATCGCTTCTGAATAGCTCATTTCGCGCATTAGAACACCATCCCTTCATGCGTTTCCGCATAAATACCTTGCAATGCCTCTTCCTCCTCAGGAATTGGCGCAGCGGCGGCAAAATCAACCGCTTCGTCGAGCTGATTCTGGACAGAGGCCTCTATTTCGGCCAGCATTGATTCATCGAATAAACCCGCCTGCAGCAGACGCTCCCGAAATGCGGGAACGGGATCGCGCGCACGCCACTTCTCCAATTCGCCCGGTTCGCGATAAATCATCGGGTCGCCTTCATAGTGACCACGAAAGCGGTACGTTTTGGCTTCTATCAATGTCGGCCCCTGCCCGGCAAGGGCGCGGGTTCTGGCTTCCTCAACCGCTTCATAAACGGCAATGGCATCATTGCCGTCGATGATAACACCGGGGAATCCGTAGCCGTCAGCACGCTTCGCCAAATCGGTGATTGGCGCCTGTTTATGCTGCGGCGTCCCTTCCCCATAGAGATTGTTCTCGCAAAAGAAAATAACAGGAAGTCTCCACAAGCCGGCCAGGTTCGCAGATTCATGGAAGGTTCCTTCATTGATTGCGCCATCACCAAAAAAACTGAGGGCCACGCGCTGTTCGCCTCGCATCTTGAAAGCGAGGGCCGCGCCGGTAGCGATTGGAAAGCCACCGCCGACAATCCCGTTGGCGCCCAGGATGCCCAGGTCGAAGTCGGCAATGTGCAGTGAACCGCCCCGTCCCAGGCAGTAGCCGGCGGAGCGGGCGGCAAGTTCAGCCATCATAAACTTGGGATCGCCCCCCTTGCCCAATAAATGGCCATGACCACGATGCGTGCTGGTGATGACGTCTTCCTGGGACAGCGCCGCACAGGCGGCAACGGCCGTCGCCTCTTGACCGACGCATGAGTGAATGAATCCGGGGATCAACCCTGCACGGCGCTCCTCTATGGCGCGCAGCTCAAACTCGCGCACCAGGGTCATTTGCCGGAACAGGTGTGTCAACAACTCTGGTGCAAAATCAGTTAATTCCTTCTTATCCATTGCTATTATCCATTGTTCTCCCAAAACTACTTTGCATTAATCAACCACTTGTCGGCACTGCCATTGCAGACAGCGCAGCATAATCGACATCAAAAAGCGGGGGGTGTAATCACAGATATCCAAACGGCATCCTCATCTTCCGATCCGCAGAGAAGCTCTGTTAAGTCGTACCCCTCAAAGTAGATTGAGTCCCCCGCGTGAAGGTGGTGCTTTTCTGCCCCCAGGGCTACGATCAAGGATCCGGACAAGACATAGATGAATTCTTCAGTGGGCACGCGCAGCCGGCGGGCGATATTGCCCGTGCCTGGGGCCAAACGGCCGCTCATCGCTTCCATCTTGCGGCTCAAATCGCGCGCCAGCAGTTCATAGCTAGCGCCTACATCAGGAAAAGTAATGATAGGCCGATCGGCGACACGCATGATCGAACTTGACCTGCGTGGCAGCGCGCCTTTGGCGTTGGATTGAGGGACAGGGGCTTGCGGCGTGTCGGAGAGGAAGTGCAGGATAGAGACATCAAGCTGCTCGGCGATCACGCGTAATGATTCCAAGGAGACATTTGTTTTCCCCCGCTCCACCTGACTGATGAAAGAGGCTGAAAGCCCGCTGCGCCGCGCCAATTCGCGCGCGGTAATGTCCAGCTCCAACCGTCTCTTTCTTACCCGCTCACCAAGTTCGGCGCCAATCATACACCACCACCTAATTCACCTATACTTTACATTATTTATTTATAGTTGACAATCAAGAGATAAATCCTAAAATTGGGTGAGAATACGGCACTCAAGTTTACTATTATTGAATGTCTAAAAACAAGTAGCGTTCCTATGACCCAAATAAAAGATCTGCGTGGTTTTCTCGCTGCCCTTGAAGAGGCAGGCCAGCTTGTGCGCATCAGGCAGCCCGTGAGCCTCGTGCACGAACTGGCGAATGTGGCGGCCGCTGTCCAGCGGCAGGGGCGCGGCGCCATCCTCTTTGAGCAAACAAAAGAAGCGGCGTGGCCTGTATTTGCGGGAGCGGTGGGGAGTTCAACATTGGCGGCGCTGGCCCTGGCCTGTGATGTCGGCGAAATTGTAGAAAAGATGGGTGAAGCGCTGCAGCCGGCAAACGGGATTCCGCCTCAGCTAGTGACGAAGGCCGGCTGGCAAGAAAATGTTATTTTGGGGGATGCGGTCAATTTGCATGAGCTACCGATCCCCACCCACGGGCTGCATGATGGCGGACCCTTTATCACGGGTGGGATTACAATCGCCAAGGATCCAGAGCATGGGCGTGGGAATCTTTCCTATAACCGCATGCAGGTGTTGGGACCGCAAACGTTCGGGTTCAATGTGAACGAGTGGCGGCACGTGATGCAGTTTTACCGCGTGCAGGAAGCCAAGGGGGAAGGGCTGGAGATCGCCATTGCTATTGGTGTGGACCCCGCGATCAGTATCGCTGCCGGAGCACGCTATGAGGAGAACGAGCTGAATATCGCCGGCGCAATTCGTGGCCAGGGCGTGCCCGTTTGCAAGGGTGTAACTGTCGATCTGGATATTCCAGCGCATGCAGAGATCGTTATCGAAGGGCGTATTCCACCTGCAACAAGAGAGGCGGAGGGCCCGTTGGCGGAGTTTCATGGTTACTATGGGGAGCTGTGGGAGAGTCCAGTCTTTGAGGTGACGGCCGTGACCCACCGCAGCAATCCGATTTTCCAGACTATCATTCCCGGCCATGATGAACATATTTATATTGGCAACGTACTACCACGGGAGCCGCTGCTGCTGCGCTTCGTTCGCCATGTGAGCCAGAATGTCAGCGGCCTGCATATTCCACCCTACGGCAACGGTTTTCTGGCCATCGTGCAGGCTGCAAAATCAAACCCAGGGGAACCAAAGAATATTGCGCTGGCTGCGTTTACGGCCCATGTGAACATTAAAAAGGTAATCGTCGTTGACCCAGATGTTAATATCTATGATCCCGCTGATGTCCTCTGGGCGCTGACGAATCGCGTCGATTGGAGCCGGGATTTCTTCACTGTGCCGGAAAGTCAAGGGCATGAGATGGACCCGACGGCCGATATGCGCGGTGTACACACCAAGATCGGCATTGACGCCACCTACAAACCGGAGCGCCGGGACTACGGGGAACGTATTCGCTATCCCGACGTGGATTTGAGCAGCTATCTTTAGAGACCGGCGATCAAGCGTCTTATGACTTGATTGCCGGGCAAGGAGAAAACAGAATGGCCGTCCGCTTTGCTCTCTATATGCAAGACAAACACAGCATAGGGTATGAACTGGAGATGGCGCGCTACGCCGAAGCGCGCGGCTTCAGCGAAATCTGGCAGGCGGATACGCGGCTGGCTCGTGACTGCGTGGTCATGATGAGCGCCCTGCTGACGCAGACGGAACGTTTGCGCATTGGCTCGGGTGTGCTGCCCATTTGGACCCGCAATCCGGCGGTGATCGCCGCGACATGGAGCACGATGTGGGAACTGGCCGGGAAAGTAGATGGCCAGAGCCGGGTGATGCTCGGATTGGGCGCCTGGTGGGAACCTATCTCCAGCCGCGTCGGTGTGGAGCGGCGCAAGCCGTTGAAAGCGATGCGCGAACATGTGGAAGCGATTCGCCAATTATTCACCATGGAAGAGGTCACCTATGAAGGGGAATTTGTGCAGCTTGATCGCGTCCGCCTCGATGTCGCCTTCGGCGATACCTCTCCACGCGACATCCCTATTTACATCGGCGCCACCGGCCCCAAGATGTTGGAATTAACCGGCGAAATTTGTGATGGGGTCGTCTTGAACTATGTCGTCTCCGTGGATTACATTCGCAAAGCTGTGGAACTGGTGGAAAAAGGGGCCAAGAAAGCGGGCAAGACGCTCGCCGACGTGGATCGGCCGGAACTGCTGGTCTGCTGCCTGTCGGACGAAGACCCGGCGGCGGCAATGGCTGAGGGCAAGAAACTCGTGGCCTATTACCTGGCCACGGAACCCCATATTATGAAGGCCAGTGGCGTGAGCGAAGAGCTGCTGGACAAGGTGCAGTCGATCATGAGCTGGCCGGCCACTGAAGAAGATTATATTCGCGCCAGCGCCGTGATCCCCGACGAGGTCGTGCGCAATGTCATGGCCGTGGGCACAACGGCCGAATGTCAAGAGAAGGTATCCGAGTATATCGACGCCGGCGTCACCTGCCCCATCCTTTATCCCATGATGGATGATATCAAACCGGTTGTAGATGCGTTTGCCGATTGGGGAGAACGCTGACCGTCCATGACGCCAGGGACTTTGCGCCTGATCAAGGCGCGCGCGAATCCGCACGGTGCGGATGACGGCCAACTGTTCTTGTTGGAAGGCGATCCGACTACGGCGCCGATAAGCAAGATCGTGCCCGAAGAAGGGGTTGAGCTGCCCGCGCCGCGCGCCGACCTCGCAACTTGTTCCTGCCGCTTAAAAATTTTCCATATCAATGATCTCCATGGACATATAGCCCAATTCAACACGGATGGTGAACAGCCGATTTTGTCGCGCATCGTCAGCCGGCTGCGCGCGATGCGCCGCCAATACCGGGATCACCCCGACACGGCCGTCTTGGCCATGTCCGCCGGCGATGATCTGGTTGGCGCCATATTCGATGAATTGATGGGCGATGATCCTGACTCCTTTGCCCTGCATGCCGGATACCGCCTCTATTCGGCGGCGGGCATTGATGTCGCCGTCCTGGGCAATCATGATTTCGATCTGGGCACGGATGTCCTTTCCCGGGCGATCCTGCAGGACGCCCAATTCCCGATGCTGTCTGCCAATCTGGTCAGCTGTCACTGGCTGTCCGACCTTTACTACCCGGCGGCCTTGCTGGTCACAAAAGGTATTCGTGTGGGCGTTATCGGGCTGACGAGTCCCGGCCAGGTCCGCCAGCCGCTCGATTCCAACCTGCAGGTCCTCAACCCTCTGCGAGTGATCGATAATCTGCTGCCGGCCATGCGCCCGCTCTGTGACGTGATGATCATTCTCAGCCATCTTGGTCATAGCCTCTCCTCGGGATCGGCCTCTGTGCAGTTCGCCGGAGATGTGGAGCTGGCGCGCAGCCTCCCACCAGGCAGCGTGCACCTGATCGTAGGTGGGCACACGCACAACATCCTCAATGAGGGGGGTCTCTCCACAAGAAACATTGTCAACGGCGTTCCCATCGTACAGGCGGGGTCGCTGGGCCGTTACCTGGGCGAAGTTGATATTTCTTTTCACAATGGCCGTGCGGCCGTCTCCCACGCCCGGTTGACCCATACCGCCAATCTGCCCGTCGATGCTGACTTTGAGAAAAACGCGGTTGAACCCTTGCTGGATGTAGCACGCCCCTTGTTCAACCGCGTTCTAGGCCGCGTGGATGATGAACCTGATTTCAGCACCGACGCTGTACGCAATAATTTCGCGACAGGCGAGTCCGCTTTGGCCAACTTCATCGCCGATGCGCTGGTCGTGCGTAGCCGTGCCCATGGGTACGATGTTGATTTCTCCCTGGTTGACTCTTCGGCCCTGCGCTGTGGCCTACCGGAAAACGAGCTTACTTATGGTGACTGGTTCAAACTCATGCCTTTCGCTGACGTCCTGCGCATCACGTGGATTACCGGCCTGCAGCTCCAGGGACTGATCCAGGACAATGCGTATCGTCTTGACTTGCCCGGCGAAGCGCATACAGAGCGTGGCTTCTTCCACTTCAGCCGCCAGATACGTTATGTTGTCGACGTCGAGGCGTGCCGTAACACAATTTGCGTGAGCGAGATCGCGGTTGACGGCATCCCTTTGGAAGAACAATTGGATCGCTCGTTTCAGATGGTTTGCAGCAGCTTTATTCGCGGACCTGCCGCTTCCTGGGAAAGAGAGGGGCAGCACACAGCAGGCCTTTCGCTCATGGATATTCGCCAGCTTTCCCATCGTGACACGCCACTTTTTCTGCGCGACGAACTGGTAACCTACATTAGTGACAATGGCGGCGTCACCGTGGAAGGCGGCGCGCAGCGAGACGGCCGTATACAGATAAGAGCGAGGAACTGCGCAGAGATATGAGCCAGACAATCATCCTTCCCCACTATTTAATCGACAAACCTGGCGCCCCGCCCCAAACGGACTGGGGCGTCCGCGTGGTTGACGACTTAATTGACGCTGTCGGTCCCAACGCCGAGCTGCGCGCGCGGTATCCTGATGATGACGTTCTCGAGAGAGCCCACCATGTCCTTGCGCCTGGTTTCGTCAACGCCCACGTCCACCTCTACGGCGTCCTCGCCCACGGCATCCCTCTGGCTAATGCCCCCTCCGGCTTCTGGTCATTTCTAAACGAGTTCTGGTGGCCGTTGGTGGAAGATGCGTTGGACAGCGAGATGGTCTGCGCCGCCACGGATTGGGTATGCGCGGAAATGCTGCGCAGCGGCATCACCAGCTTCTACGACTGCCTGGAAGCGCCCTTTGCGATTCCCGATGCTCTGCTGGCACAGAAAGAAGTTGTGGAAAACCGGGGCATGCGCGGCATCCTTTCCTTTGAAGCAACGGAGCGCGTCAGCAGAAAAAACGGGCAGGTAGGACTCCAAGAAAACGCGCAGTTCATCGATCTCTGCCAGGCGGGGGGAGGGTTGGTGCAAGGCTTGATGTGCTTCCACACGACCTTCACCTGCTCAGCCGATTTCATCCGCCAGGCTTTTGCCCTCGGCAGGGAGCGCAATGTTCTGACCCACATGCACTGCAATGAGGGGATACACGAAGGGGAATATGCCCTGGAGCATTTCGGCAAGCGAACGCTCGAATATTACGACGAACTGGGCGTCACCGGCCCGCACATGCTCGCCTCACAATGCGTGCAGCTTTCCGCACGTGAACGGGCAATCATCGTTGAAAAAGGGATCAAGGTCACACATATGCCGCTGAGCAATTGCGAAGTGGGCGGCGGCATCGCCCCGGTCCCCGAGCAGCTTGCCGCCGGCGTTACGCTGGGGCTGGGCTCAGATGGGTATATCAATGACTTTTTCGAGGTGATGCGCGGCGCATTTCTGATTCACAAAGCGCATCATCAGAATCCGCAGGTCATGCCCGCGCACGAAGTCTGGTACCTGGCCACCGAAGGGGGGGCGCGCGCCCTGGGCATGGAGAAAACGGGTCGTCTGCAGCCAGGATGGACGGCCGACCTGCAGCTAATAGACGCCATTCTCCCCACACCAACGGCCGAGCACAATCTATATGAGCAGCTCTTACTCTGGCGCAATCACACGCACGTCAGGGACGTGATGGTGAACGGAAGGTGGCGCGTTCGCGATGGCCTCGTTCACGATGCCGATCTGGGTCAGATGCGCGCCCGCGTATACGAGAATGCTAATCGTATGTGGGAGAAAACATAGCTGAAAAAAGAGTTTTAGAGACATTCGTACACGGTAGAGAGTAAGCCGGCGCAAGCGGGTTTAGAGATAATAATCAAACAGGTATGGAGGTAACACACAATGAAAACGACAGGTTTTAAGGGCCGCGATTTCCTGGCCGAAACCGACTTTACACCACAGGAGATCAAGACAATCCTCGAGGTGGCCGCAGAGCTGAAGAGGCAGACCGCAATGGATGTTTATCATGACGATCTCCTGCGGGCCAAGACACTCTTCATGATTTTCTACAATCAATCATTACGCACGCGCAACTCATTTGAGGCGGGGATGACGCAGCTGGGTGGGCACGCCCACTACCTTGATCCCAGCAAGATTTACACGCCGGCGATGGAAGGGAAGGAAGTCGCCTACAGCACCGAGCGCGTTTCCGACGTCGCCCGCGTACTCGATCGTATGGGCCAGGCGATTGCCATTCGCTGCTACGGCGATCCCGTTGATTGGGAATATGGGGGCGCGCACGCCCTCCTGCGTGAGTTTGCTCGCTGGAGCGACATACCCATTTTGAATATGGAAGATGACATTTACCACCCCTTCCAGGGATTGGCCGACATGTTGACGGTCAAAGAATACTTTGGCGGCTTCGCAGGGGTCAATTTCACCATGTCCTGGGCCTATTCGCCCAGCGTTCACAAGCCGCGCGCCGTGCCGCAGTCGGCTATTCTGTACGCAAGCATGATGGGCATGAATGTGACGCTGGCCCACCCTGAGGGGATGGAACTCGATCCGCAGATCATCAAGCAGTGCGAACAGTATGCGGATCAGGAACAGGGATCCTTCCGTATCACCAATGACTTCAAAGAAGGATTTGAGGGGGCGGATGTTGTCTATCCAAAGGCGTGGTGCCCGACAGTCTTCTTCAAGCCGCCCGTCGGCAATGATGATGAAGCAGGCGCTCAGGCGATATTTGACCAGCATAAGGATTGGAAGACGACGTCGGAAATGATGGATCTCACGGCCAAGAATGCCATCTATATGCACTGCCTGCCGGCTGACCGTGGACACGAAGTCAACAATGACGTGATCGATAAGACGGAAGGCCCCGGTTGGCGTTCGGCCGTCTTTGATGAAGCAGAGAACCGGCTGCATGTCCAGAAAGCAGTCATGAGTCTTCTGATGTAGGATTTCTCCTTTGTTGCCCTGGAAACAATATGTTTCCAGGGCAAGCTTATTTGGGCTGCAGTCATGAATATTTCATTCACGTTAAACGGCATTCCGCGCACGATCGACATTCCGGCGACGATGGTCTTGCTCGACATCCTGCGCGATATTTACGATCTGACGGGAGCCAAGCCAGGGTGCGAAATCGGATCCTGCGGCGCCTGCACCGTCCTCGTCGACGGCGAAGCAGAGAATTCCTGCACCTTTGCCGCAAGCCGCCTGCAAGGGTCAACTGTGCTCACCATCGAAGGGTTATGCGGGGCAGACCACATACCGAATGACCTGCAAAGAGCTTTCCTGGAACATGGCGCGGTACAGTGTGGCTACTGTATTCCCGGCATCCTCATGGCCGGTGAAGCACTCCTGGCTGCCAATCCACACCCCAGCCGGACGCAGATCCGGCAGGCGCTGTCCGGCAACCTCTGTCGTTGTACGGGCTATGTGCAGATCGTGGACGCGATCGAAGCGACAGCACAAGAGCGCGCCCGCACAAGGGAGGCAGCATGAAGAGCAAGTTGAAGTATGTTGGCAATCCCCAGGCCCAGGCAGTTGATGCGCTGGACAAGGTATTGGGGCGCGCAAAATATGTCGGCGACATGAAGCTGGACGGAATGCAGCATGTGAAACTGCTGTTCAGCCCACTACCCCATGCACGTATCGCCCTCCTCGATACGGAACCGGCGCTGGATGTGTCTGGCGTAACGGCCGTTATCACCAGCGAGGATTTCCCGGACAACGGCGCTTTCGGCTGGCCGGTCCATGACGCATACGCGCTTGCCCACCAGAAAGTACGCTATCTGGGCGAACCGATTGCCGCCGTCGCCGCCGATACGCTAGAAGCCGCAGCGGCCGGCGTGCGCGCCATCCGCCTAGAATTGGAAGAACTGCCGGTTGTGTCCGACCCCGCCCGCGCCCTGGATGCGGACGCCCCACTCATCCCTCTCACGCCGCCGAAAGGGGCAGGGAATCTATGTGAATCCCTAATCGTGCGCAACGGGCTGCCCGATCCGATTCTGGCGGGCTGCAAGACCGTACTCGACAAGACCTACACATTTCAGCACCAAGAGCACGGCTATTTAGAAACGGAAGGAGCGGTAGCCATTCCGGAGCCGGGCGGCAGTGTCACCATCTTTGCCAGCGACCAATCTCCGCACATCAACCGTAACAATGCCGCCTCCATTCTGGGCATGGCTGCCGAGCATGTGCGCATCATTCAACCTCCTGTAGGGGGTTCCTTTGGCGGAAAAGATGACATTCTTTATCAGCTGAGCCCTATCGCCGCGCGGTTGGCGCTGATGACCAAGCGGCCGACGCGCCTGCTGCTGACGCGCGAAGAGTCCCTGCAGAGCTCGTACAAGAGGGAGGCAATGGACATCCGGCTGACGATCGGCATGGATGATAATGGGCAAATACGCGCGGGCAAAGCCGCGCTGCTGGCTGACAGCGGCGCCTTCGCTTCAATGACGCCTCTGGCCGCCTGGCGGGCGAGCATGCACGCCCTTGGCACGTACAAGTATGAAGCCGCCCATGTCGACACACTGGTAGTCTATACGAATAACGGCTATTCCGGGGCTTTCCGCGGATTTGGCAACACGCAGTCAGCGGCGGCGTCGGAGATCGCCATCGACGAGTTGGCGGAGCTGGCGCACATAGACCCAATAGAATTCCGGCTGGCCAACAGCCTGCGCACCGGCGATCGCGCCTTCACGGGCAACCTCATCGCCCATGAAGTCGGCCTGCAAGAATGCCTGCAATGGGTACGCGACCAATCAGATTGGTCCGCAAGACGCACAGAGTATGCCGCCCAAGAGCCAGCGGCAGACGCAGCCAGAGGCATTGGTGTGGCCTGCTACTTCCATGGTTCCGGGTTGGGCGGAGAAGGGCTCGACTATGCGCGCACAACGCTGCAGATCAATGAAGACCATTCGATCACGCTGCAGTCAGGGTTGACGGATTATGGACAGGGCAGCCGCACCGTCTTTACTTTGGTGGCCGCGGAGACATTGGGCGTTTCTCCTGGGCGCATTCACATGCTGCGCCCAGACACGCATACCGCCCTGGAAACAGGCCCGACGGTTGCCTCACGCGCATCGATTGTTGGTGGTAATGCCACGCGCGTCGCCGCGGAGAAGATCGTTCAGCTCCTCCATCTGGCCGCGGCTGATTTACTTGCTTGTTCGATCGAACAACTAATTTGTGAAGAGGAACAATTCATCGGACCCAGTGAAACCCCTGTTGGTCTGGATGACGTCATTGACCACGGCTTTGCCATGGGCCTGCAGATGTCGGCGCAGGGCTACTGGCAGCTGCCGGAAATTCATTGGGACTTTGAGACCGGGTCCGGGATCCCTTACTTCACCTATTCTTATGGCGCCCAAGTCGCGGATGTGCTGGTCAACAAAGAAGCGGGCGCAGTAACGGTCAAGAAGATCTGGGCAGCACACGACGCGGCGCAAATCATCTACCCGAATGGCGCGAAAGGGCAGCTGCTGGGCGGCATCGCCCAAGGGTTGGGCTATGCATTGACGGAAGGGTTTAGCTTTGAAAACGGGTATCCACAGAAAAAGAATTTGAACCAATATCACCTGCCTACGTCCCTGGATGTGCCGGAAATTGAGACAACGTTTGTAAGAACGACGTTCCCGGACGGGCCATTTGGCGCCAAGAATCTGGCCGAGCCGGTTATGATTGCCACGACGCCGGCTATCGCCAATGCCGTTTATCACGCCGTTGGCATTCGCCCCCGTGATTTCCCAATTTCGTCCGCCTGGCTGCGGCAAGAATTGAACCGCAAGACCGAGCAGTCCTAGGCAGGCGGCTTCGCGCGGTATCCGGCAGAGACCAAGATGCGCATTGAAGAGAATCACCCTCAACTCCTTGGCGTTGAACGTGGCCCGCCAACGCGCATCATACTCGATGGGCAGGAAATCGATGCCTTCTTGGGCGAAACCGTGGCGACGGTTCTGCAGGCTAACGGCCGTTTTCCTACTTCAAGACGGCATGCCGGTCAGCCAGGGCTGGGAGGTTACTACTGCGGCATCGGCGTTTGTTATGGCTGCCAAGTGCTCGTTGACGGGCGCCGGCAGCGTGCCTGCGCGACGGACATCGCGCCGCAAATGGTGATCGCCACGGATCTGGCGGGTGAGAGATGAGCGAGCAGGATGGGGGCAGCAAGCAGCTGGCCGTCATTGGCGCCGGACCGGCCGGATTGCGGGCGGCAGTCACCGCCGCGGAGGAGGGCGTTGACGTTTGCTTGATCGACAGCGCCAAGCGGCCGGGTGGGCAATATTACAGACAACTGCCATCTGCTTTTCAGCAGAAGGCGGTAAGTCCGCACTGGGAAAAGGCGCGATCGCTTTTTGCCCGGCTGGATAGTCCCCGCATAACCTATTGGCCAGAGACACAGGTGCTCGACATTTCGCAAAACGGCCGCAAGCTGTGGCTGCATGGGCCACAAGCACCGGCCACGATTGAAGCAGCGGCCGTGGTCTTGGCCACCGGCGCCTACGACCGGCCGGCCGCCTTTCCCGGATGGACTTTTCCCGGCGTGCTTTCCGTTGGCGCAGCGCAGGCGGCCATCAAAGGGCAGCGGGTGCTGCCGGGGAAGAGGGTCCTCCTGGCCGGGACGGGCCCCCTATTGGCGGCTACGGCGGCGGATCTACTGTGGGCCGGGGCGCACGTCGTCGGCGTGTTGGAAGGATCAAATGCCTACCGGCGTCTCCCAGTGCAGCAGTGGCGCGCCGCGTGGGGCCAATGGGCGCGGCTGCGTGAAGCAGCGCGCTATGTACGTACTTTGCTGCGCGCAGGTGTCCCTTATCGGTTCGGCTGGATGGTTGTCGAAGCTCTAGGCACTGCGGAAAGCGGCCTGAGCGGCGCGATGATAGCGCCAATCGACGAAGCGTGGCGTCCGATCATGAAGAAGTCACGGATGGTGGCCTGCGACACGATCTGCATTGGCTATGGTTTCCTGCCAGAGAATGCGCTGCTGCGGCTGCTTGACGTGCGGCAGCAGTTCCAGGAAGAAGCCGGCGGATGGGTTCCGCTGCGTGACGCCTATCTACAAACCTCCATTCCCGGGGTCTTTGCCGCCGGCGATGGCGCGGGCATCGGGGGCGCCGTACAAGCCGAACTGGAGGGGCAGTTGGCGGGCGCGGCGGCGGCCGCTTCGCTGCTAGGACAGACAGGCAGAGCCACGGGCCTGCTAGACAGGAAGACGAACTCGCTGATCAAGGAAATCGAGCGACAACGCAGCTTCCAACGGCTGTACGGCCGTTTGTTTACCCCGCAGCCGGGTATTCATACATGGGCGAGCGCAGAAACCGTTCTCTGCCGCTGCGAAAATGTCAGTCAGGCGGCGGTGGCAGCGGCCGTCGCCGGCGGCGCCGAGACAGTGACCGCGGTAAAGGGGTTGACCAGAGCGGGCATGGGCGCCTGTCAGGGCCGGCTGTGCGGACACCTGATCGCCGGCCAGATCGCGCGGATCACCGGCAAGTCGATCGCCGGCTGCGGCCAATTGAGCAAAAGGGCTCCCGTCTCGCCCCTGCCGGTAGCCGAGGTAATGAGAGCAACGGGGCGATCATGAGCAGATGGGATGCTATTGTCGTCGGCGCAGGCTATATCGGCTGCTCCATAAGTTACCACCTGACCCAGGCGGGGCTAAAAACACTCTTGATCGATCAGGGGGGTATCGGGGCGGGCGCGTCCAGCGCCAATTACGGCAATATTCAGGTGCAGGACGCGGAATTGGCATTCAGCCTGCCTATGGTGCTGGCCGGCAAAGCATATTATGAGACATTGCCGGCGGAGCTCGATGCGGACCTGGAACTGCGGCAATGCGGCAGTCTGCTTATCGCCGAACAGGAACGACACATTCCCATGCTGCAAACACGCGCGGCATTGTTGCATCAGGCCGGCATCGGCGCGCAGTGGCTGGAAAGGGATGAGCTGCGGCTGGTGGAACCCAATCTGGACGCCGAACAGAGCTACGGCGCACTCTATAACGCGGATGAAATGCAGCTGAACCCTTTCAAACTGATGTGGGCCTTTGTCTCACGGGCCAGAGAACGAGGCTGTGTCCTGCAGCTACATTCGCCCGTTCGGGGGTTCATTCTCGAAAACGGCCGTTTGCTCGGCGTTTATACAGATGAGGGACCGCAGCTCGGCGCGATAACCATCCTGGCCACCGGCGCCTGGAGCAGGCAGCTGGGAAAACAGTTGGGAATCGACATACCGGTCAAACATGTCCACGGCCAGGCTGCCGTTACGAGCCACGTGGGATCGTTTCTGCGCAACACACTTTCCTCTGCCGCCTTCTTTGAAGACACGCATGCGCAAGATGAGGCCAATCAAGAAGCGGCATCAGCCGCGGCGCTGGCGATCGCACCTAACGGTCATGGCAATCTTCTGCTGGGGGAAGCGTCAGAAGTTGTCGAACACTTTGGTAAGGGAAGCGATGTACACGGCATCAGGGCGGTTTGTAGTTTGGCTCTGCGATTTCTTCCCGGTTTGCGTCACGTAGACATTCTGCGTTCCTGGGCGGCACCGGTCGCGTTTACCGATGACGGCCGTCCCTATCTGGGACCTGTTCCGGGGGTGGAGGGACTGCTGCTGGCCGTTGCATTTAAGAGCACGGTCGTCATCGCGCCCTTGATCGGACGCACGATCAGCCAATTGGTGACGGACGGGCAGTCAGACCTGGTTATCACGCCGTTTCTCCTGTCGCGCACCACCGATCCTTAAGGCACGGGGCGATCGCTGCCTGACAGGGCAAAGCAGGCTAATTCACCATCGAATCTCTCAGACGGCCTGTTCCAAGATATGTGCCAGCTCACCGTCCGTCAATGCCAGCGGATTCCCCTGCATACTGCTGGCCACTTGAGACTTCGAGATTATCTCCGCGAAGTCAGCCCTGCTCACACCGAATACAGAGAGTGCGGGAACGTCTAGATCCCGGCAGAGCGTCTGCACCCACTGCACGCCATCTGCGGGCGTGGCTTGGGGATCCCCAGTCAGCAGCTGGGCAATGTCCGCGTAGCGACTCAGGAAGTGTGAAGCGGCGGCCCTTGCCTGCAAGGCGCGCACATTGGTCTCCATGACATAGGGCAGAAGGCGGGCACAGATGATACCGTGAGGCGCCTTGAACATGCCCCCAATAACGCCGGCGAAGCCATGCACGGCGCCAAGCTTGGCATTGGCAAGCGCCAAACCGCCCAATAAGCTGGCCACAGCCATATCCTCGCGGGCGGAAGCGTCCGCACCATCTTCATACGCGCCGCGCAGGGAACGGCCGGCGCGCTTCATGCCTTCAATACAAAGGGCATCAGTCACGGGATTTGCCTGCCGCGAGACATACGGTTCCATTACCTGTGTTAAGGCGTCTAGACCGGTGCTGGCCGTGAGGCCTGGCGGCATAGAATGGGTCAGCAAGGGATCAACGATGGCGATCTGCGGCAGCAAATAGGGGCTGCGCAGACTCACTTTAATCCCGTGTTCTTCCGCGGCCAGAACCGCATTGCGCGTCACTTCCGCTCCCGTCCCGGCTGTGGTCGGCATACCTATCATAGGCACGGATGGTTTCGTTATCGGCTTGCCTCGACCAATCACTTCCAAGTAGTCGAGAGGCTCACCGCCGTTGGTCAGCAAGGAGGCGATCGCTTTTCCAGCGTCAAGAACGCTGCCCCCACCAAGCGCAATGACCAGATCGGAATGCGCCTGCCTGGCCTGCTGTAGGCCCTCCATGACAACGCTGATAGCGGGCTCGCCAGTGACACAGAAGCATTCCGCGTCCACGCCCAGATTCTGCAGTTGATCAATCAAATCTGACGCACGCTCTCCGTTCCCATCTGTGACGACAAAAGCGCGACCCCCGAGAGCGGCGGCTAATGGCGCCGCTTCCTGCGCCGTGCCTGGTCCAAAGATGATCTTTCCCGCCGTGACAAATTCAAATCTCATAACGAATCCCTTCCGCTCTCGTCCGGATAAACATTGCTGTACTTGATCGCTGTTCGCGGCTCCGCCATCATGCCGGCGACCGTATCACGCCACCGCAAATAGTGTTCCGTTTTCTTGTGGCGCGCCGGATCGTCAAGCGTACGGTAGACCTCCACCAGAACAAAACGGGTTGGGTCCGCCTCTTCTTGAATGAGGTCGAAGCGCGCGATGCCCTGCTCTTGAATGCTGTTACGCGCATTCTCTATAGTTGCCTTTTTAAAGGCCTCAACCTGGTTGGCTTCGACGTGGACGAAAACATGTACAATTAACATCTTGCTCCTCTTGGTTCAGAATTGATGGCAGCCCATTGTAACAAGCGCTCCTTTTTGTTTCAACGAGAAGCAGACTGGGCGCCCAGCTATATCTGCACAGGATCAAACCAGCCCATGTGCTGCTCGTCCGCCAACCATTGAGAGGATGGGCTCTCATACAGCTGTTTGCTGAAATCGAAAGCTGAGATTCTCGCCGGGAGAACGGATGCAATTGGGCTGGAGCGAATCTGGCGATTGCCATACAATGAAGCGGCGAATCGTCAGCTGTCAGGGACCACCTGGCTCAAGGTGTCGGCCGCCAACCGCGCCGGCAAAAGTGCAGCGGCTGACTTGGTCTGGGATTGGTCCAAGGAAACCGCCCACAGAATCGTAGAGGAATTGACATGACAATGTTGCCCTATCTATCTTTTCCGCAGCGGGATCTTGCCCGGATCCATGAAACGGCCGTGAAGATACTGCTGGAAATCGGTATCAAGACGGATCATGCCTGGATCCGCGAACGGCTGGCGGAAAACGGCTGTCGATTGGCGGGTGAACGCGTATTCATGCCACCTGAATTAATCGATCGCACCTTGCAGGCAGTCCCGGGCTCATTCAAGGTATACGGGAGAGAGGTAGAGGAGTCTATTACTGTCGGGCTCGATCATACCTATGGTATCAACACCGGCATTTTCGCCAATATTTACGATTTTGACAGCGGTCATATTCGCCGCAGCACGCTTCAGGATGTCAGCGAAACAACGCGCCTGATGGACGCAATGGAACATTTGCATGCTGTGTACGTCTCCCTGGTGGATGCACACGATGCCGCGCCGCATATGGCCGCGGTGAGCGATTTTGCCGCCGTCACAGCCAATACAACGAAGCCCCTTATCGGCCCCGGGATGACGAACCGTGCCGAGGCGGAGGCGATCGTGAACATCGCCCTGGCTGTTCGTGGAGGGAACCGCGATCGGCTCAAGCAGTTCCCGCTTTGCGTGCCTTTTATCTGCCCGATTTCGCCGCTTGTTTTCCCCAAAGATATCGTCGAGGCATTGATCGTCGTGGCAGAATATGGGCTGCCGTTGATCGCCCTTACCAATCCGGTTATGGGCTTAACTGCCCCCTACACGCTTGCCGGTACCACGGCCTTAGGCCATGCGGAGGTTCTGGCTACGGCGGTGATAGCGCATACGATCACGCCCGGACTGCCCATTTTAAGCCAGAACACGCCCAGCGTAAGTGACATGAAAACGCTGGCATCGACGACGGGCGGGCCAGAGACAGGCTTGATCCGGCAAACAACAGTCTCCCTAGCCCGTCAACTAGGGATACCCTCCTGTGCCCACGGGCACACAAGCTCAGCCGGCATAGACTACCAGGCGGCTGCGGAAAAAACGCTCAATGGGCTGCTGATCGCCCTGGCACGGCCGTCACTCTTGGGCGGGCTGGGCGGGCTGGCCAACGCCACACTGACCTCCTATGAATCCATCGTCCTCGACAATGAGGGCTATGGCGCGATATTCCGCACCCTAGAAGGTGTTCAGACTGATGAAGATCATCTTGCCTATGAGACGCTGGTCGATCTGGCGGACAGCGGGGATGTTCTGGCTCATGAGCACACGCTGCGCTACCTCCATGCCGATGAAGTGTGGCGCCCGCGTTTGGCCGTGCGGCAGGGATTGGTCGGGGGAGCGGCGGTGGCCGATGACAGTGTTAGCCGCGCGCGGGCCGATGTGCGCAGACTGCTGGATACCTACACAGTGCAGCCCCTGGAGGAAACCGTGCAATCAGAGATCGAGTCAATCCTGCATACTTATGACCGTTCGTTTGCTGGTGGCTGATCAATTTGACGGCCGCGAAGTTCAGAGAATCGATCCTACGTGGCCCAAACCCACTACGATACAATCTTCGCAAAATCGGCGCCGGACGGTTGTTGGAAGATGCGCAGATCGAAATCCGGAAGCACAGCCATCAGATGATCGAATATTTCAGCCTGAATATCTTCATACTCGGCCCAGACGACGGTATCGGTGAACGCGTAAATCTCTATGGGCAAACCCTCCGGAGTGGGGGCTAGTTCGCGAACGAGGAGGGTCATGTCCTCGCGAATATGGGGGTGATGACGCAGGTATTCACCGGCATAGGCGCGGAATGCGCCGATGTTGGTCAATCTTCGCTCACCGGGCATCGCACCAGCAGCTGCACCGGCTTCGGCCGTCATTTCACGCACATAGTCCCTGATCAAGCTGATTTCCGCCAGCCGCTCGGCCGCCGCTTGATCACAGAAGCGGATGCAACCCTCGTCAATGTGCAGGGCGCGCTTGATACGCCGGCCGCCGCTCTCGCTCATGCCGCGCCAGTTCTTGAAAGCCACATCGGTCAGCTTGTAGGTCGGTACATAGGAGATAGTCTTGTCCCAGTTTTGAACCTTGATCTGATGCAGCGAAATGTCCATCACATCGCCATCGGCATTGTAGGAAGGGACTTCCAGCCAATCTCCTTCCTTCAGCAAGTCGTTGGTGGAAATCTGAACGCTGGCCACCAGGGAGAGGATCGTGTCACGAAATATCAAGATCAACACGGCCATTAACGCTCCCAGCCCAGCCAGGAGGACAAGAGGGGACTCACCGGTAATCAAAGAGATGGTCAAGATTACACCTACGCCAATCAGCAGGATTGTGATCAGGTCAAAGTACCCCTTGATGGACACGCCGGAGAATTCACGACGGCTTTCGTAGATGTCGTTGATGGCGTCCAGAAGTCCGCTGGCGGTGAGGATCACCAGCCAAAGTCCGATCACGAGCACAGTTCTGCGCACGATTTCTTCGACTTGCGGATTAGGGATGAGATAGGCGAAGAGATAAATGACTGCCAACGGCGCGAGCAAAGCGACTCTTCGCGGTTTGAGGCGTTTGACGACGATGTCATCGTAGGTCGTTTGTGTCTCACCCACGATGGAATAGAGCGCCCTTGCCAGCCAGCGTCCGGTGATGATATAGGAAGCGGCAATCAAGAAAAGGACGGCCAGGTACTGCAGCCAATTGGGGAGGTTATCGAGCATTGAACACACACCTTTCTTGCAATGGACGATCTCAGTTTACAAAACGGGGACCCAGGGCGAGGCTGCGCCTAACCGCCGAAGAGCGGCGTGGGCAAACCGCGGACACCGGGATTGTAAGCAAACAAGCTGCCGGCCAGCGGGTATCTCTCCAGATCCTCGGCAGAAATATGGATGCGCGCAGTCGTGATGTACAGCGTTCCCAGGTCGGCGCCGGCGAATGTGCAGCTCGTAACATTGGGGACGGGCATGGCAACAACCTGTAGCAACTGCCCACCAGGCGCATAGCGTGTGACGCGTGCCCCACCAAAGTGGCAAAGCCAGAGGCAGTCCTCGCTGTCCACGGTCATGCCGTCAGGCGCCCCCTCCGCTTCATCTTGCAGCTGAATGAAGGGACGCTTGTTGGAAAGTACGCCATATTCATCGCAGTCAAAGGCATAGACTACGCGCTTGCTTGCGGCCGAGTCATTATGGTACAGGGTCTTGCCATCCACACTAAAAGCGGGGCCGTTGGCAATGATGTAGTGATCATCCATTTTGCGCCAACTTAAATCAGCGTCCAGACGGTAAAGGGCAGCGGATTCCGCTTCAGCGGACCCATCCATTGTGCCGGCCCAGTAGCGCCCTTGCGCGTCGACCTTGCCATCATTGAAACGATTCCCAGGAAGATGCGCTTCCGGTAGAGCGATTGGTTGATAGGCGCTGTGCGCAAAATCGATTGCGGCAAACCCATCGCGGATAGTGCCCACAAAGCCGCCCAACTCTCGCTCAGCGAGGCTGGTCACTTCTTGATCAAACGTCCACGTCGTTTTTGCGCCGCCGGCCAAGGAAAGGCGATGAACCTGATGTTTAATGATGTCTACCCAGTAGAGTGCGTTTTCGCGCGCGACCCACAGGGGTCCCTCACCCAACTCCGCTGCGATTTGCCACGCACATCTCACTTCATTCATTCCAGTGCCGCCATTCTATTTCTAAGAAACCGTGGTCCCGCGCCGCCGCGTCCAACGCCAATACAGAGACCGTTCACTTCCAAGAGCGACGCACTGTCGCTGAGAAACCTGTTTATACCTGGGAATGGTCAACGTTACCAATGGGGCCTGGTTGTGTCAAGAATTGGGTACCGGGAACCGTCAGCGAACAAACAAGCGCGATGTCACCAATTCAGCTTTCGTGCATCTAAATAGGTGGTGGAATGATCTTTTTTATTTTCGCCGCGGAATAGTCGCTTACGTAAACAGTATGAAATAGGAGCAAGAACGACCTATGCCTATGTATACCTTTGTCTGCCGCGAATGCGCGCAGCCATTTGAAAGAAAACTACGCATGTCACAGTCGAGTGACGCACAGGCTTGTCCGGAGTGTGGAAGCTCGGATACGCGAAAATCAATCGGGTCCATCGCCATCGGCGGGAGCAGCCGGGCGACTGCGTCTTCAATGAGCGCGCCACCTGCGCGCAGCCCATTCACCTGAGCGGGCAGCTGCTAGGCAAGCAGGCTGCTTGCCCTACAAAGAATGGTGCTGCTTGAGCACCTGATCCGCACAAGCAGTTGAACGATACAGATCAAGGAACAAAAAAGACCCTGGAAAAGCCAGGGTCTCTTTTTTGTTTCACACTATGCGCGCTGGGTCTTCATTCGCAGCGCCAAGAGCTGCCACAAGCGTTTCGAACTCATAATCAATAGTCCTTGTCGCCACGCTATGACGACCGGTTGATTTAGCGCTAGGTACTCAAGGGAAGGAACGCTACGCCGTCAATTTTCTAATACAGCCTGCTCATAGACGGATTTCTGCATCGCTGTCGCGGAAATGACATTGTGCATTAGTATGGAGAGCGTGGCCGGGCCTACGCCGCCGGGGACTGGGCTGATCCAGCCCGCCACCTCATGGGCGGAGTCAAAGTCAACATCACCGACCGTCTTTGTCTCGCTGCGGCCGTTTTCAGCGGGCACTTCAATCTGGTTGATGCCGATGTCAATAACGGCCGCTCCCGGTTTAATCATGTCTCCCGTAATCAGGCCGGGCTTGCCCACGGCGACAAAGAGGGCATCTGCGCGGCGCGTATGGTTTAACAGATTGCGCGTCCCATGGTGGCAGACGGTGACCGTGGCCAATTGGGCAAGCAGATGCAGCGCAATCGGCTTGCCCACAATTTCGGAGTGACCCACGATAACAACTTCCAGGCCTTTCAATTCCAAACCAGTCGCCTCAAGCAGCATCACAGACGCTTGCGAGGTACAGGGCCCTAACACGAAGTCATTGTAAACAACCTTGCCAATATTGGTGGGATTCATGCCTTCCACATCTTTGCTCGGCGCGATGGCTAGCTGGAGCTGTTTCAGATTCAAGTGCGCGGGCACCGGCCGCTGAACGATAATGCCCGTGATATGTGGATCGACGTTCATGGCGCGGATGGCGGCCAACATTTCGCGCTGCGTGATTTCTTGCTTGTATTTACGGTTCTCGAATTCGATTCCCAGTTTCCCGGCAACGCGGCCTTGATTGCGGATATAGAGAGCGGCGGCTGGATTGTGACCTATTTCTAAGGAAGCCAGGCGCGGCACCCACCCTTGTTCGCGCAAGCTCAGCGCCCGGCGCTGCGCTTCATCGCGGAGGCCTTCGGTGATCTCTTTGCCCTTTAGAAGCTTGTAAGCCATTGGTGTTGTTTCTCCGGTGATGCAGAATGGCAAACATCTGCACTGTTCTCAATCAACCGCGGCAATGATAATTGATACCGTCATCGCCCCATCCGATTTATTCTTTTGCAAATCGCTCGATCCGGGGTATATCTATTTACCCATCATTTTCTGAGCTACTCCCGATCGGCGGCAATGACCGCTATCTCGGCCGTATTCACCCACCCCTTTGGCGCTACCATGTCAATGCCATCGAGCATATTGATCCAGGAGGAAGTTCCTTCTAGCTGGCGGTTCACAGGAGGCTGAATCTGGATCATCTCCTCACCATAGGTAGGCATAGCGAGCGAACGCTCATAAGCCTGCACCCAGATGCAGGGCTTTTCGGGATAGACTTCGCAGCTGCCGTCTATACGCACACCCCCACACGGCCCGTTGCGCAAGTTCTTGGGACAGCTCATGGAACAGGTCATGCCCGTGCTGTGTAAGATGCATTGGCCACACATGCGGCAGTCGAAAACTGCCTCTTTGCCTACTTTTTCCACCCAGGTAACGGCCGGTTCAAGCGCAGAACCCGGCTTCAGCCAGCGCTGAAAAGGGTGAAGCAGACGCTCAAAGGCATCATAGACAACTTCCAAGGCATGAGGATAGTTTTGCAAGAAGCGGAACACGCGCCTACTTCCCACCCTTTTCCAAACCGAATTGTGCAACCAGCGTACGCAGACGATCCGCGGGATAAGCGGCTTCCAATTCCGCAGCCAACGCATCGGCCGTTTCTACCAGCTCGCCTTCTCGCTCCTGCCAATCGCTCTTGCGCCATTCGCCGAGGTAATCACCCGATTCCGTCAACCCGGCGCGCATCGCCGCTTCATCAATGGCGACGTTGAAACGCTTAGAGAGGGGCCTGCCTGTGCGCTCCCGTCCTTCTTTCACCTTCACCTGGGCCGGAATGTCCCGCCAAAAGATAATCTGATAGTTAACCGTCATCTGTTTCATATCCTTTGCTTCGCGCCAACTTGTCCAATCTTTCATCACTATAGGCCGCCTCAAGATCCGCGGCCACGGCCGTCAACACCACCTCGGCCGCGCCATCTCGTTCACTCCACGGCGAAGTGCGCCACTCGCGCATGTAGGCCTCGCCATGAATCGCTTTCGCCCGGTAGGCAGCGCGGTGTACCGCTTTCTCGAAACGCGGCGTCAGTGGCCGGCTGGAGCGCTCTTTTCCATCGCGCACCTTGACCTGCACAGGAATGTCACGCCAGAAAACGATCAGGTATTTCGTCATGATCCTTCCATCAGAGCCACCAGGCGGCTCTCCAGCGCGCCATAGCTGGCCGGCCGAACCTCTAAGGGCAGCTGCAGATAGTCGGCCGCCTGCTGCGCTTTCTCCAGTAAGTGCGGATCCTCGCGCTGGGTCAGATAAAGCACGCGTTTGTAATGGCGAAAGTAATTTGTGCGCAGTTCAGGGTGGCGATCCAGCCCCATCCCCTCAATGACTAAGTGATCGAAAGAGTGGGCAAGGTAGTCAGTCAGGAAATAGGTGCCAAGCTCTTCTTCCATCAGATCAGCAAAGGAGCCATCCGCATACATCTCATAGCAATGGGGCCCGGCCACGCGCTCAATCCCTTCCTCCGCCAGCATTTTGTCCAGGGCTCCGGCCGTGCCGCAGTCGCCATAGACAACGAACAGGCGCCGGTACTGCCGGCGAAGCTCCTGAATCCGTTTTTGCACAGCAGGAGGTATCTTCTCCGGATAGTTGTGCAGCAGCGCCGGCACACCCAGTACATCGGCCGGCCATTGGTGCTTGTCGCGAATGGCGATCACTTCCCGCGCCAAGGCGCCGCAGGCGATCAGGGCGGTCTCAGCAGAGGTGTCCTCTTGGGGCTGAGCCCTGCTGCGCAGGCTCAGATGAACGGAGTCGTTGATTTTCGTTTCCATTTCCTGGCAGTACGTGGCTACTGCTTACTAAGAACCTGCCTGCGCGAGCGCCGGGAAGAGCCATTCTGCGTCAGATCAGGCTGCTCCGGCAGCAGATCGGCGATGTGTGCATAAGGGTCTTTGGCATGGGGGATATGGATGGCGTCGGCAAACTCCGCCTGGAAATCGGGATCGACGGCCGTTTCAATGTATTTCACCCACTCGACCAACTCCTGCGCCTCAATGCGTTTGTTCTTGTTTAGGAGGGCGATGCGTGCGCCATCTCCGGCAGCATTGCCGACGGCATAAACGTTATCGAGATCACAGTCCGGAACCAAGCCTAGGACCATGGCATGTTTGGTGTCGATATAGCTGCCAAAGGCGCCGGCCAGAATGACCTTATCGACCGTTTCAATGCCTGCCCGTTTCATCAAGGTCTTGGCGCCGGCAAAAAGCGCCGCCTTGGCCAGTTGGATGTTGCGCACATCGTTCTGGGTGATGATCAAGGGACGGCCGTTTGTCGTCTCCGACGCCGCTGCCAGCTCATACGATCCCTCCGGACCCTCCCAATGCAGCCGAGAAGATTTGCACTGCGGGTTGAAACGGCCGTTCTTCAACAAGACGCCGCTCAGATACATTTCTGCCACCACCTCGATGATGCCCGAGCCACAGATGCCGGAGGCAAGATAGGCCGGCCGATCGACAGGCAGGGCATCCGCAGAAAGATCCCATTCATCGGACCACCGTCCTTCACCAATAACGCGGAATCGCGGCTCTTTGGTTACGGGATCGATACGGACGCGCTCCACTGCCCCCGGAGCGGCGCGCATGCCATGGAGAATCTGCGCTCCTTCGAAGGCGGGGCCGGTGGGACTGGAGGCGCTGAACATCCACGCCCTGTTGCCGAGCACAATTTCGGCATTGGTGCCCACATCGACAAGCAGCACAATTTCATCCTGGTTATACGGTTCTTCGGCAATAAGCGCGCCTACGTTGTCGGCGCCGACGTGGCCCGCCTCTGCGGGCAGCACGTGCACGCGCGCGCCGGGATGCAGGCGCAGCCCCATTTCCCTGGCCGTGAGGTCCATGCTGTCACGATTGGCCAGGGCAAATGGCGCGCCGCCAATTTCCACCGGATGGATGCCCAGCAGAAGATGAACCATCGTTGTATTGCCCACAAAGAGTGCCTCATGGATGTCGCGAGAACGCAAACCGACCGCATGCGCTGACCGCCCCGCCAGCTTATTCAACGTGTCGATAACGGCCTTATGCATCTTCTCTAGACCATCTTCATTCTCCACGGCATAGGAGATGCGGCTCATCAGGTCTTCGCCATAGGCAACCTGGGGATTCATCATGGATTCCGTCGCCAGTATCTCGCCGGTGCGTAGATCACAGAGGTATGCGGCGACCGTTGTGCTGCCGATGTCGACGGCCAGTCCATAGGTTCCTTCCACGTAGCCGGGCTGGACGTCAATGACCTGCTTCTCCTGCCAGACGGTAACCGTGACCGCCCAATTGTCCTCGCGCAGAACCGCCTGCAGCTTGCGCAGCACGTGGAGATCGATATCGAGGTCATGCAGATCCCACTTTTCAACCAGCGCATCCTGCAATCTGCCCCAATCGCCGCGATGCTGGCCGAGTTCGGCAGGAGAGACCTCTACATAGACCTGGCGAACAGCGGGGTCGATTTCAATGACCCGCTCCGTGGCTGTCTTACGGATGATTTGCTTCTGCCCTCGGCTCTCTTCGGGCACGAAGAGAAGGACATCGTCCTGCAATCTAGCCTGGCAGGAAAGACGACAATCGAGGCTGTCCAGTTTCTCGAGCAGCTGTACTTCCTGGTCGGTGGCCGGGGAGAGGTGGTCGTCAGCGGATGTGATGCCATGTTTGGAGAAGCTCCCTTCTTCAACACGCACGAGGCACTTGTTACAGGTCATCTTGCCACCACAAATACTCTCTATGCCCACGCCCAACTGGCGTGCCGCTTCCAGCATCGTAGTCCCATTTTCGATGCTGCCACGTCTGCCGGAAGGCATAAATATGACTTGCGATGATTCTTCTTGGTTGTTGTTCTTCATATGGTTTTGGTCGAGACAATGACCGGGAATCAGTAAAACGAACCTTGCAAGCGATCCCCGATCTCCGTTTCTGCCTGCACAGGATAGTAGGCGGGATGGGCAGCCCTAAGCTCTACGCCCTTGGGCGGCGACGACGGGGACCGCTCTCGCCATCCCCAGAAGCTGGTTTTCGATTGGCACGAATCCAGTTCATGGCATTCTCATCATGCCCCATCAGCAGATCGGCGGCCATGATGGCCTGGCGCAGGCTTTCTTCGAGTGGATTGGTGATAGCGGACGTCAGCCCGTGGGCAATGGCCATCGATAGGAAATGGGCGTTGATCGCCTGCCTGTTGGGCATGCCGAAGGAGACGTTGCTCGCCCCGCCGGTCGTGTTCACACCCAGCTCCTGCCGAATGCGGGCCAGCAGTTGAAAAACCTGTTGGCCCGCAGTAGGAACGGCACCCACGGGCATGATGAGCGGGTCCACGATCACGTCCTCTTTGGAGATCCCATGGTCGGCCGCTCTTTCAACGATCTTCTTGGCGACGGCAAAACGCACATCCGGATCTTCGGAAATGCCGGTTTCGTCATTACAAATAGCGATTACGGCCGCGCCATGTTTCTTCACCAGGGGCAAGACAGATTCCAGACGCTCGTCCTCTCCCGTGACGGAATTAACCAGTGCTTTGCCTTCCACAACTTCCAACCCACGCTTCAATGCCTCGACAACCGAGGAGTCGATCGAGATAGGCGCATCCGTAACGGACTGTACAAGCTGAATCGCCTCGGCCAACACGGCCGGTTCATCGATCAAGGGGATGCCGGCATTTACATCCAGCACATGCGCACCCGCCTCCACTTGGGCGAGCGCATCTTTGGCCACGCGGCTGAGATCGCCGTCGGCCAGCTCCTTGGCAAGCACTTTGCGCCCGGTAGGATTGATTCGTTCGCCAATAATGGTGAATGGCCGATCGGGTCCGATGATAATGGTCTTGGTTCTTGAACTGAGTATTGTTTCCATGATAGTAAGTCTTTTTGTGTCCTTCTAAACCCAATCCTAAACAGTAATGCCCAGCAGTTGTTTCGTGAGACGCACGGTTGAGTTGGCATCCGGAGCGTAACCATCGGCGCCAACGACATCGCAGTACTCCTGCGTAACGGGCGCGCCGCCGACCAGAACCTTGACCTGATCGCGCACACCCGCTTCAATCATCGCCTCAATATTTTTCTTGAACATGGGCATGGTTGTCGTTAGAAAAGCGCTCATGCCCACGGCATCCGGCTTATGTTCCTTAATCGCTTCAATGAAGGTCTCTGGAGCAACATTCACGCCAATATCGATTACGTTAAATCCAGCCCCCTCCAACATGACATTGCAAAGGTTCTTGCCAATATCGTGGATATCGCCCTTGACGGTGCCCATGACAAAAGTACCCAATGGCTCGGCGCCGCTGGCCGCAATCAGCGGCTGCAGGATTTCCATGGCGCCCGACATCGCGTTGGCGGCGATAAGCATTTCCGGCACAAAATACTCGCCGATTTCAAACAAACGGCCGACTTCCTCCAGCGAGGGGATAAGGGCATCAAAGAGCAGAACCAGAGGGTCCATGCCCAACTCCAGCCCCTCTTTGGTCAAATCAACTACAGGCTGGGCGATACCTTCCAGCGTGTTTTCATATAGTCCATCCAGAATCTCATCTTCACGGCTCATTGTGTTTCCTCTCTACTTGTAAACTCGATTGGCCAAATCATACATCGCATACACATTTGCCAAGGGAGTATCAGACTGAATGTGATGTGAACTGCACAACACATAGCCGCCGCTCTCCCCTAAGACACGAATTCGCTCAGATACTTCATTCTTGACATCCTCAACCGTTCCTCGCGGGAGCGTCTTGATGATATCGATGCCTCCGTGGAAGCTAATCCGGTCGCCAAACTCAGCCTTTAGCGTCTCCGGCTCCATGCCCTTGGCATCCGCTTGCACTGGATTCAAGACATCAATGCCCATATCCACCATTTCCGACAGCAATGGGTAAAGAGCGCCATCGCAATGATACATGACGGGTTTGCCATATTCCCTGGCCACATCAATGATTCGTTTATGGCAGGGCATGACATAGTTGCGCCACATCTTCTTGGAAATCATCAGTGAGTTTTGCGTGGCCACGTCATCATAGAAGTAGACCATATCCAGCCGGTCCCCGGCCAGGTCGAGAACGCGCCTTGTATTCTCGACATAGATATCGGTCAAGCGCTCCATAATGTATTGGGGGAACTCAGGGCGCAGCGGGAGATCCATGAGGAACTCCTGCATCCCGCGCAGCTGCCAGGCGATTTCAAAGACAGAGCCAATGCGGAAGCGGATATGGTACTCTTCGTGGTCATCTAACTGTTGGATGATGTCCGGTATGGGGCTGAAATCCCACCAATCCGGTTCGGGCCAGGGGTGATTTTCTAGTTCAGCGAGGTTTGTCGCGCTGCTAAGAGGCCAGGTGGCAAACTCTTCGTAGTTACCGGACTCGTTTTCTACGATGCGGATATGGTGGCTCCAGAGATCGTAGTAATCATCATTGGGCAGGTGCTGGCGCCACATACGGTTAGGGGTTGAGCGGCTGAGCGCTTCAAACCATTCAACCTTTGCCCCATCATGAATGAGCGACTGGGGCGGCTTAAAAAACTGATCATAGGAAAGCACGCGGCAGTCGACCTGAAAGTGGCGCATGACGGCTTCCCAAGCCGGATCGAAATAGTCGGACGGCCCAACGGCGGCAACGTCTGGCTGTATCTCTTCAAGCAGACTGCCCCAAATCTCGGGTGTCGCCAGAAAATCCACGGGCACGCGGTCCGGCTGTTCATGCCGCAAAGCGGTCAGGACTCTCTCTCTCGGACTTATATCAGCAGATTGATTCTTGCTCATTTCACTTTTCTCTCTTCACTTGCATCCTTGTCGTCAGATTTCGCTTCGATTCCGTGCAGCCGGCTGCACATCAGGCGGCAGATGCTCCACCAGGGCCACGGCCAGACCGGAGTCACGCATACCTCGGCGCGGCGCCTCCGCCGTCAGTCTGAACTGGTCGCCGCGCAGCCAGAGATCGGAGAACTCAACCAGCTGATCATTGTTGAGAAACGTCTGCTGCTCAATATGCATGACTGGGTCCCCCTCCGCGAGGAAGAGGCGATCTGCCGTTTCCGATTCTGCAGCCATGGCCTGGAAAGTGCGCCGCCCGTAATCGATTTGCAGACCGTAATCCTCTTCCAGAACCTCGAACAGCCGTACATGCTTGAAATCGAGTCGTTCTATGCCCGGGCAGGCATCATAGAGCACGTAATTGTGCAGCACGATATACGGTGCATGGTTTATGAACCTCAGCCGTTTCAAGAAAAACAGATCGCTGCCCGACTTCGTGTTGAGGCGGCGAGCAAGGCGACCTGATGCAGGAACAATTCCCTGCTCCAGCACTCCGGTCTCGAAGGCTATCCCCCTGCTAATCAAGTCTTCCGAAAAGGTAACTAGCCGATCAGCAAGGGGCTGCTCTAGGGCCCCAGGAGCGACAAAGGTGCCGCGGCCATGGGAACGGACCAATAACCCCTCTTCTGTTAGCTCGGCGATCGCTTTGCGCACTGTTCCCCGGCTGACATCCAAATTGGTCGCCAGACCCGCTTCCGAAAGCAGCTTATACTGCTCCGGCCAGGCGCCGGACAGTATCTGGTCTTGGATCCAGGACTTTATCTGCTCATAGATGGGAATTGGCCCGCTATGATCTGGTTGGAACTGAGGCATTGGCGCTATGTTAGGTCCATAAAGGTTCACAAAGGTACACTAAGGTACATTCTAGCCCTACTTCCCCTTGCGGTCAAGGGCATAATGGTCAAATCTGTTGATTGAACTATTGGGTTGGCAGCGAAGCGCAGGAGGCGCCAGTGACCCTCAAGAAGTCCGGAGAGACAAGCAGCACGCCTAAGTTGGTCAGCCTGTTGAGCAACTTACGCACTTCAGATTTCGCGCCCACGTCAATCCCACGCGTGGGATCGTCGAGAAGTACATTAAATGGATTTGTTGACAGAGACCGCGCAATAACTACTTCTTGCTGGTTCCCGCCCGACAGGCTGGTGATTAGCGCGTAGATTGAAGAAGTGCGAATGCCGAACCTGTCAACAATGGACTCCGCTTCGGCGCCGAGTTTCTTGAGAGAGATCAAGCGCAGCGCATTGGTGAAATTGCGCAGCAGCTGCGGCTCTGAGCCGTTGGACAGAGCAAACGGCGATAGGGTCGGATACGGGTCAGTTTATGGCCGCACCATAGTCTCGCAAGGCTCGCGCCTGTGCCTGCAGGTTTTCGTGCGGCGTCGCATCTGGGATTTCACAGCCGGCTCCGCTGATGGCGCGATCACCGCCGCGGATCAGACAATCTGTGACGCTATCGTATACTTGGTGCGGAGAACCCTGCAGCATGACGACGACCGGGTCGAAATTACCCAAGAAGACGACTTTATCCACGAAGGCAGCGGCCGCTTTGTCGATATCGACCATCCAATCCACGTCCACGATGTCCGCTCCACTTTCCGCCATATCTGTCAGAATGCGGCTCGTATTGCCACAGATATGCAGCCGGCCGAGCCCGCCCGCTGCATGCACCGCCTCAAAAATGCGTTGCTCATATGGCCGCGCAAATTGACGATACATGCCGGGATTGATCTGCGAAGCCACGGCGTCGCCCAGCCCAATGATATCCGCCCCGGCTTCCACCTGCGCTCTGGCGAAGGCGATCTGCACTTCGACGCATTGTTCGAGCAATTCTAAGACCCACTGCGGTCTCTCGTACAGATCCATCATCAAATTGCTGATGCCGCGCAAGTCTGCCGCCAGCGCCAGCCCACCCTCTACCCAGCCCATGATGGGCACAATGCCGCCCACTTTTTCGCGGAAGAGGCGTATCGCTTCTAAGCGATCACTCATCCGTTTGCCGGTATGCGGGTCCGGCGATTTGAGCGTGGCCAGGTCTTTGGGGTCTGCAAGCAGAGGAATCAATGAGAGCGGTAAATCATCTTCAGGGTATTCGATTTGCGCGCCAAAGTCGTCGGTTTCGCGATAGGGATCAGAAATGGCCTGCACGAGATCCAGATCAAATGCTTCCAGCACGGCCATATTGGCCTCGACCAGCTTACGATAGTCCTGATAATAGGGCCGCAGCGGTTGATCGATGAAATGAACGGCAAACTGCATCATGATGTCGAAGTTGGGCGGCCGATCAACAGGATTGCCTTGCATGCGGTTCATGAAGCGTTCGTATGAATTCACTGTGATTCCTCTCTACTGCCGCGAAACGCCTATTGACGTTCTACTGTTTGACCGGATCATATAGGGTCGCTTGCTTTGGGTCGAATCCAGCGCGTTGAGCCGGCCGTCTGGCAAGTGTCTGGGCGCTCCGCGTCCAGTCGTATCCGTTCCATTCAAAAACTTCAATCTTCTCCCTTTGTGAACTGCGGGCTCTGCGCTGCTAGAGCGTGACCGAGCGAATATCCATCAGCTCCCCAACTTTCTGAAACAGGGAAGCATTGTGACCAACTGCCATCGCACAGTGGTGAGTGGGCGCCTCGCTGAACCAGCGGGTCATGTAACGGTCCGGATCCATGTTGAATCTGACCGGCGTCTGCGTGTTCCCGATCTGCATGATAGGTCCATTTGTGGACTCAGCCTCGCTGATAATGAGCTTCAAATTGCCATCGGCCGTCTGGGTGACGTTGAGTGTGGTGATAGGTCCTGAGCGCACCTTGGCTTCTACAGAAACGCCGGTCCCCTGCTTGCCATGATAGAGCCCCATGCCGCGCAGAATTGGTTTTCCCTCGGCAATGGCGATGTGAAAAGGACCATCGTGACCCAGCAGTATGGTTCCATCGACGTAATCAACGACGACTATTTCGGAATAGCTGCCGCCGGCGCCCAGAATATCGCATATCTTCATGGCCACGGCCGTTTTCAGGTCCCCCTCTCCCGCACAAGGGATACCTCTCGCGGTCAACAAGGAATGGCCGACGATGAACCCGGCCTGCAGTTGTTCATCAGCCCCGCCAGGCTGGCCATGATAGTAATAGGACAAGGCATCAAGATCGAATTCGCGCACCAGTTTTTCTTGCGCGACGGCCACCTTGCAAGACCAATTCATTTGTTCTTCGGTCGGTTTACGGGCAATGGGATCGGAGGGCGAATCGCCGCTGATCTGGAACATGGCGTTGACTTCGGCCCGCTTCGTTTCAATCTCCTGCGCTGTGACTTCATGCAGCAAGCGTTGCAGGTCTCCCATCTCCAGCACTTCCACATGCAGTCCCGTTTGCGCCTGAATCATGGTGAAGTCGCTGTACATATCGAGCATGCCGCTGTAGGTATTGCCAAGGAATCCAAAACGGCTGTGTTGCAAGGTGCGTTTCACAGCGGCTGCACGTACCCATTCTTCAATTTGACGCCAGGCCGCGATGGCTTCCGGTCTTCCGGCCGTCACTTCATCCGTCAGGGAGATTTCCGGCGTGTAATCCAAGCCCAGTAATCCATTGACAACGCGGAAAGGAATTCGGGCGCGATTGAGCGCATTGGAAAATTCCGGCACCGGACAGGCTCCGCACAACGCCAACCATTCCCCTGTCGTCGACTGCTCATAGTTCAAGCGGGCTGAGGGCTGCAAGTTAAGAACGACCAGCGGCGCCTGGCAGATTTGGTGCACGGGCAGCATCGTGGAACTTGTCGCGTAGGTTGCCGCATGACAAAATATGAGATCCACATTGTGAGACTGCAGCCATTCGCCGGCCGCACGTCCTGACCCTTCTGTATCTACCAGGCCAAAGTTGTAAACTTCCGCCCACTCTGAAATCCGTTCCTCAATGAAGCGTCCATAGTCGAGCAAACGTTCTTTAAGCCCTGGAAATTGATCCCAATAGGCCTGCAGGCCGACAGAGTAAAGACCAATGCGTGGACGTCTTGCTGGTTTGATGGGGTTGAGCATGACAGGTCACTCTCCTCTATCTGGTGTGATCCTACTGGGTTCGGCCCTTGAAGACAGTCGCGGTGCGCAAGGGCGCGCTGGGACTTGCGCCGCAGGACAAGTCCCAGCGGTAGTATTCGTTCGGTTTAATGACTGCATTCCTTTTGAAGCCGGTTGATTAGGCCCTCTGGGCAAGTTCCTGCTGCTCATAGGCGCGCAGCTCATCCATAATACCGAAGCCCACGGGAACATTCTGCTGGAGGCAGTAATAGTCCCAAATCGCGTTGGCGGGCATCACCTTCAACGCTTCCTGCAGAACGAGGCGCCCGCTGTAATCTCCCGAAGCTTCCAGCTCGCAAAGCATATCGACCGGATCGAGCTGCGCTCGCAGCAGCGCCGCGATGCTGTTGCGCGTGCCGATTACCCAGGCGGCTATGCGATTGATGCTGGCATCGAAAAAGTCCAGCCCGATATGCGTTCTGTCCAGATACTCTCCGCGAACAAGCTCTTGCATGATCTGCTGCAAATCATCGGTCATGGTCACCACGTGATCACTGTCCCAGCGCACACCGCGGCTGACATGCAGCAGCAGTTCAGGAACGTACATCATGACGGATGATATCTTGTCGCCAATCGTTTCTGTGGGATGAAAATGGCCGGCATCGAGGCAAAGCAGCTTCTGACGCGTCGTGGCGTAGCCCAAATAGAACTCATGTGAACCGACCACATAACTCTCCGAGCCTAAGCCAAACAATTTGGCTTCAACCGCATCGAGGTTGTACCGCGCATCGAGAGGGGCGGCAAAGATCTTGTCCAGAGAATCTACCAACAACAGACGCGGTGTCTTGCGGTCTGAGGGGGTGTCTTTCAAGCCATCGGGGATCCAGACATTGGTCACGGCCGGTGTCCCTAATTCTTGCCCGAAATAGGCGCCGATTTCGCGGCAGGCGATGCAGTGCTCGATCCAAAAGTCGCGTATTCCCTTGTCACGATGCGACAGCGTAAATCCGTCATCCGCCAGCGGGTGCGAGAACAAGGTGGGATTGAAGTCAATGCCGTGGTTGTTCTCTTTGGCCCAGGCGGCCCAGCCGGCAAAATGCTGCGGCAAGATCTCATTGCGCGGCACGGGTGCATCGTTTTCCAGATAAATGGCATGCAGATTCAAGCGATGATTGCCGGGGATGAGGCTGTAGGCCATGTCCAAATCGCTGCGCAGTTCGGCCGCCGTGCGCGCCTTGCCGGGATAGTTGCCCGTAGCCATCAGGCCGCCGCCAAGAGCCTGGTCGGCGCTCTCGAAACCGAGGACATCGTCCCCCTGCCAGCAGTGCAAACTGATCGGAATCTGGGCCAATTTCTGGAGTGCGTCATCGGTGCTGACGCCGAATTGAGCATAGCGTTCCCTGGCTAACTCGTAGGCCTGGATGATACTTTTTTCTGATGGTGTATTGTTCATGGTGATTCCCCCTATTGGGCTTGCTTTTCACTCACTGATTCGTAGACACCGTGCTTCTTTACGGCGGCGATGAAGGTTTCCACGTTCTCCATGGATACGTCCGCCTGTATCATGTGCGCCGGGGAGCACATATAACCACCTCCTGCACCCAGGATGCGGATCTTTTCCGCCACATCCGCCTCGATCTCGGCCGCCGTTCCGTGAACCATCAGATGCTGCTGATCGATCGCGCCCCAGAAAGCCATGCGGTCGCCCAAGTCATCCTTAAGCTGCTGCGGATCATGCCCCGGAACATTGGGCTGCACAGGATTAAAAACATCCATGCCGATGTCGGCCAGGTCATTCAAGATAGGGGCAACTGCACCATCGGTGTGGTACATCACCAGGACATCGGGGTTGACCGACTTGAGTTCGGCAAACAACTTGGCGAAGCGCGGCTTGAAGATCTTGCGCCACATCGCCGGTGAGATCATCATGCCGTTCTGGGCCCCGAAGTCATCGCCTGTCCAAACACCATGGACGCCCAGTTCGACCAACTGCTTGCCAATGCCGATCGTAAACTCCATGACGCGATCGAGAAGGGCCTCCACATAGGGCTCCCCCATAGCCATGTCCATCATAAACTTTTGCAGCCCGACCATGTGCCAGGCCATCTCAAACATACTGAGCTCCAGATCGCCGATGATGAAGTAGTCATCCCCATATTCGGCGATGTATTTCACGGCATCCTCGAAACGGCCGCCGGCATATGGATCGGGCATGGGGAAAGCCATGACCTCTTCAACCGTCGTGACGCTGGCCAGCGGTTCTTCCACCACTTGCATATAGAGCAGGCCCTGCTTCATCTTCATGCCGAATTCATTGATGATACAGCCATCTGCAGTTGCAGGGTGCGTGTGGCCGGCAGGCAAACTCCCGCCAACCATGACGCAGTCGCTGCCCATGGCGATGCGCAGCTCGTTACCCGAGAGGCGGTAGGTCAAGTCTTCATAATAACTGGTGGTATAGTGAATGGGGATACCATACTTCTGGCCAAAATCTTCGTACAGCTGCCGGCTCAGGTCAAACTGCAGCGGTACCTGATCCGGGATTCCCTTACGGCTGAGCGCCATAATCACGCGTTCTTTTGAGTTCATCGAAATCCTCCATTTTCTTCCTAACTGTCTCTTGCGGCCGTCCTTGCGGACAACGACGATTGCCGGCAGCGGCCGCTAGATCGTCCATTCCGGGGGGGGCAATCAGCGTTCATTCATTGCTGGGATTCAGTAGGCGCGCTTACTCGACGTGAAACACCTCTTCCAATTCAATCATGCTCTCATCCGCATGCGCCCCGCTTAATCCCTCAAAATAGGGCGCCATGAACGCTTGCCATCGGGCATTGACCTCTTCCTTGGCCATACCTTCCAGCGCCGCCTCGAAGCTGTCAGGCGTCTCGAAATAGCCGAACAACAGACCATCCTCGCGCATGAAGAGCGAGTAGTTGCGCCAACCGGTGCGCTGCAGCGCCTCGACCATCTCCGGCCAGACGTTATCGTGATGCAGCTTATATTCCTCGATCTTGTCTTCTTTGACTTTAAGTAAAAACCCAATTCGTTTCATTGCCTCTAGCTCCTTTGCGTGTCGTCTACTCACATTTTTCGATGGTTTGCCATCGTGCACATTACTCGACTGCTGCCAACAAGCTTTCCGTGAGGCGAACCATGGCAGCGGCCTCGCCACACCGTTTCACCCTACGTGTGCTCAGGTTGTTACTCTCCCCGATTGAGCGCCTCCAGCGGCTTTCTCCAGTAATTGGCATTGGTAAGTTGTTCAGCGAATTCCTCGCGATCTTCGGGGCCGGCCTGGATAGGATAATCGCCAAATTCAATAACGGCGTCGGCAGCGGCCAAGATGTTTTCCGGCGGCACATCGCCCAGAATATTGTGAATGGAGGAAAAGACGTAGCCGCCCCCAGGGGCAAAAATCTTGATGCGGCGGCGGACATCTTCGCGCACCTGCTCAGGGGTGGCCATCGGCAGAATGCGATGTGTGTCCACGCCTCCCCCCCAGAAGGTGATGTCTTTGCCGAATTCGCGCTTCAGTTCCATGGCATCCATGTTGGCGGCATCCGTTTGCACGGAGTTGAAACAATCCATGCCGGCGTCGATGAGATCGGGAAGGAGGGGAACAACGCTGCCGTCCGTGTGATAGAAAACGGCCGCGTCGCTGTTATCATGAACCGCGGCAAAGGCGGCTTTGTGACCGGGCAGCACGAACTTGCGATAGTCGTCCACTTTCAGCATAGGTCCGCGCTGGTGGCCAACATCATCGGCGAACATAAACACATCGACAAACTCGCCGACCACCTGCAAATAGCGTTCGATACCGGTGACCAACTCGTGGGTGAAGCGCTCAAAAAAGTGGTGGGCCAACTGGGGCTTAGAGAGCATATGCATATAGATGGTATCCCAGCCAATAATGCCTTGTGCGTTTTCCAACACCGTCCCGAAATAGTCGGCAACGATAGCCTTGTCCGTTGTTTGGCGAAGGTTCTTGGCGAAGTCGTAGGCCCACTCCAATTCTTCGTCGGACACGTGAATACGGCCGGTGAAGTTTCCCTCATAGCTGTCAAACCAATCGTCGATCTCCTTGGCTGTTGTTGCTTCACGCAGCGGATGATAGTGAAGGGCAAAGCCATGCGTTCCTTCACCAGGCGCCTCAGCCAGCAGCTGTCCATTCTCGTGCCATTCAAAGTCGCCGAATTTATTTCTCTGCGGATTGAAGTCAACGGGAACCAAGAATTCCGTGCCATCGACAAAAGTCCAGGGCTGAAATTCGGCGTTGGGTATGCCGAGCGACATGCGGTAGCGCGGCAGGGTGACCGTATCCACATGCAGTCGTTCGGCAACTGCCGCTTCGATTTCCGGCGCCTGAATCCAGGTATGGAAGACACGCGCCCGGCCTTCAGTCAAGCCCAAGTGGCGTTTTAGATTGCCATAGGCGATCAAATTGATATTGGTGACGCCCGTAGCGCCGATATCGATGGGTACCCGGTCAGGCTCCTCATGCCGGATTGCTGCCAGAACTCGCTCACGTGAATTCATACTCTATCTCCTCGTATTTTTGTATTGCTTCTCCTTAATCAGTGAAGCGCCAGGTCTGTCCCCGTTCGGCCACGCGAACAACGTCAGCCAGCTGGGGAAACTCAGTGTCAAATCTGTCTTTGAGTCCCTTATCCGTCATTGCTCCGGTGGCATCTTCCCAGCCGCTGTAATGGACCAGGTAAGCCCCAAACAGCTCCTGCCCCGGTAAGTGCCGCAGCCCCAGCGCCTCAATGAAGCCGCTGCGCACCATGTCTTCGATATTGGTGTGCCCAATTTCTGCCGTTAACGAGTCCCATGTCGTTGCCTCAAGCATTGCCAAAGAAGGGCGCTGCAAATTCTCCATGTATTCCCAGGGCAAAGTGCGCATATCCCAACCAATTAAGATTTTATGCGTCTGCTTCTGTCCAAACTCAATGGTGAATAAAACCGATCCTTCAAAGTGATCCACGGGGATGGGCGTTGTGCGGAAGTCGCCGATCGCAAAGGGAGAAAGGGGCTTAATCGCGCAGTGGCGCAGCGTGTTCCCAGCGGTGTAGCCATAGCGATGGGTGTTGAAGAGGTGCTCTTGTGTCTCGACGGTACAGTAGACGGGCAGCGGGGGACGAACATCGTCTATGCTTTGGCCTCGCCGTGTACAGTAAATCTCGGCCAGGATCATCAGCTCGGCGTGGTGGTCAATGTGTCCGTGCGTAATGAGCACGATCAACGGCTCATCCCAGAAGGAATCTTCACAACTGTCGGCCAGACCCTCAATCGTTCCCAAACCGGCATCGATGAGGATATTCTGTTTGACTTGGCCGTCACGCATCTGCGTCAGCAGACCAGACACATTTCCCCCTTTTTGCTGGCCCAGGCGTCTTTTCTCAATCCAATAGGCATAATCCTTGTTGATCTGCCGGTAGATAACCTGCCCGCTCATGGCGTGTCCTTCTCGCGCAAGATTTCGGCAAGATGGTAGCGCGGGTGCGCGGAGAAGGCGTGACACTGCGAACCATCGGGGAAATCAACATTCCAGTTTTCCCAGACCGTGGGATACCCTTGTTCCACCCAGCGCCCCCACCTGCGCCGGATGATCTCGATGACTTGCTGCGCACGGCCGCCCTGACGCAGGGCCTCAAATACATAGTGATGCATGAATGGGCTGGCCAATACCATGCGCTCGGGGGCAGGTTCATCCTCCTCATCGAGGGAACGCGCAGCGATATCGTCCAGCAAGGATTCCACTTCAGCAGTGCGTGTCGTATCCGTCAAGAATGCGAGCGAAGCGGCCAATTGGGAGAAGGTGCTCTGCTGGGAATCGTCATACCAGCGGCCATGCCCCAAGAATGCGTCGCGGCAGGCGGTCTGCAGAGCGGCCGCCCGGCCCTGCCAGACGTTGATCTGGTCGCGGGCGACGCCTTGGTCGCGTGCTATCGCCGCAGCCTGCTGTAAGGCGAGGAGATAATGCAAGTTGTAGACCGCGTTCGGTTCCTGGCGAGAGAGGGGCGACCAGTCTAGAAACAGCCGCCTTCCCGGCTGGCTGATCAACAGACCAGCTTCGCCGAGGTCCGTATGGAAGCGATCAAGCATCTTCACCAGAGATGGCCACATCTCGGCAATGAACTGCGTATCAGCGGTCAACTGCTGGTAGAGTCTCAGCAGCTCGACCCACATGAAGTTGTAATCGACGACGGCGTAAGCGTGTACTTCACCGGGCAATACGCTGGGAAGCACGCCATCAGGGTAGGCGCCCTGCACGGCCATTTCCAGCGCCTGCCGCAGGGGGCGCGTGTCGCTGCTGAGGGAGGCCATGATCAAGCTTTGCGGCAGCGCATCGCCCAGCCATTGCGAACTCTCGCGCCAAGTGCAGTCAACGAACCCATCCTGTAGACAGGCACGAAAGGTCTCCTCACAAACGGTCATGACAGCCGCTAATGCCGGTTCGATTTCAGGCAGCTCGCGCGTCACGTCGAGCGGGTATTCGGAAATACGAGCTTGGGGGCGGAACCGGAATTCGGAGCCGGTCGGCCCGGAGACCTGGAAGAGAAGGTAGCGGCCGCCGCGCAGTGAGAATGTCTGCGCGCTTTGGCTTCCGGGCCGCAGCTGAAAGCGATCAGTCAGACGCACGCGGCAGTAAGTTTGCGGATCAGAGATGATGAGTTCTCCGTCCCGAAATTTCTCAGCATAACTGATAGAAAGTTGTTCCTGGCCGATCGCCCCTTCAATTTCAGCCCAACCCTGGCCGCTGTAATCACGACCCAGATCAAATAGCCAGTAGGCAGACTCCCGCGCATTCAGGGAGACACCGTACCAGCCGGATTCATCTGCCAGCAGAGGTTCTCTACTCGCCGTCGACCACCCTTCGCGCAGGGTCAAGTGAGCATCGTCCTGCTCGCCAACGGATGTTTTTCCGTGCCTCATTTCTAGCAAGGTGAGGGGAAGCTCCCGCTCAATGAGCAGCGGCAGATCGCGTTGGCGTAAAGAGAGCCAGGGATAGCTGCCTGTGGCGGCCACGATGCGCGCCGCGGCCCAGGCGACGTCATCATAATCGGGGGCGATCCAATCATCGTCTAGATTCAGGTCTCTTTCTTCGACGCCGCTGCTGTAGATGGAGACGCGCGGCACGCTTTCAGCGAATGAAGGATCACGGCGCGTGCGCCAACGGGAATCCGTTAGGAGCGAGCTCTTGCCATCACAGGTCAAGTGCGCCAAGAGGCCGGCGGCGCCGCGGTGCAGGTAGGCGAAGTGCGAATAGCCTGGCTGGTAAACTTGCACGGCTATGACGTTGGAGCCGATCTGTAGTTGCTCCGTCAGGTCGATCCGGTCAACGGACTGCGCCTGCGGGTAGCTGCGCGCCGGTCCGCGGGCCACGAAACGGCCGTTGACCCACAACTTGTAGCGGCTGTCGGCCGTTATATCCAATTCGGCCGTTTGCGGAAGCTGGTCGAGCTGCCAACCCTGCGGTGAGCGGAAGCAAAGATACGCCTCATGCAAATCAAAAGGATGATCTGAACCGATCCAGGCCGCTTGCGGAGGAAAGAGTAAGTCAGGCAGACTCATGAACCATATCTCGCGGCCTGCTCGTTGGCTACGGTGTAAGCGCGTAACAGACGCTGCGGGGGGATGTCCGGCTGCACAAAATGCCCGGTATTGAAGATGAATCCACCGCCCGGAGCGTAGATGTTGAAGCGGTCAATGATGTAGCGATCCAACTCCTCGCCATCAAAAGCGAGAAGCGCATCCATGACATCCAACGAACCGTAGATGACCAGATCGTCCCCATACTGCGACTTGACGACCTGCGGTTCCATGCCCGCGCTTTCCTGGACGGGATGCAGCAGGCTGAAGCCCATTTCCACCACATCGTCCATTATCTGCATGATGTAGCCATCACTATGCAGGTTTACGGGAACACCTCGGGCGGCCGCGCGTTGGATCACCCGTTGAGAATAGGGCTTGATCATACTGCGCCACATGCGCGGTGAAAACAGCATATTCTGATTGCTGCCCCAATCGTCCGAGAGGGTGATGACATCGACACCGGCGTCAATACAGCTTTCCACCAGATCGCCCAGCCAGTCCGCATAGCGGTCAAACCAAGCCGTCATGAGTTCCCTATGCATCCCCAAGCCCTTCCAGCAGTTCGTGATTCCCACCAAGGTACTTGTCCCTTCAACGATGCCCCAGATGTGCGCCACGACCGCCCGCCGGTCACCATGCTGGGCGACCGCCTCCTGCACGCTCACGCCGGCAAAATCGGGGTTCCATTCATTGAAGGTGACCCATTTAGGGTCACGCGGATCGCCTAAATCTACCTCGGCCAGCTCCTCGACCTCTATCTGACGTCCAAGTTGGTTCGGATAAGGCACAAATCCGACCGAGATGTCGATATTGAACTCATCCATAAACTTTTCGCGTGAGCCATACTCCGCTTCAAGTTTCTCGACAAACTGCCTTTGATAGAGCCAGCAGTCGAGCGGCGTACGGTCTACGGGTTGGCGATTGATGGTGGCCAGAACGCGTTCCTTTGAATTCACGATGTTTACCTCTCCTCTGGTTTTAGATTTAGGACTTCGTCCCAGGTAGACAAAGGGATGGAGTTCACGTAATCGCTGTGAAACTCCTCAAGATAGATTTGATCCCAAACGGGAACGACAGTCTTGATCTCCTCCGGCAGTCCCTGAATGATCTCGGCATAGGCATGTTCGAGCAGGCGGTAGCCCGAACTGGGGGACTCAGCAAATTTGGGATGCGGCTTGATGATGCCGTCGTCGACCATGGTCTGATCCAATACATCAGCCATTTGATTCAGCAGCTGGTATTTTCTTTCCCAGGAAGTGGATAGACTGACAGCCTCCTCGACTATTGGCAGCAAAGGATCAGAAAGGCGAGGCAGCCGTGGGAAAAAGGCCATGACCCATTTGTCGTAAGGGTAGTACTGCTTCTCCAGCATGAAGGCGAGTTGGATACCCCAACGGATGGCTTTGCCGAAGGCGACGGAAGCAAAATACTCATTTTCTCTCAACACGGCGCGCCTGAGCGCGTAACTGCCCATGCCCGAGAAATAGCGACACCAGTGGGCGATGCGCCGCAAGCGCACGGGTTCGGGATAGTAACCCTGAAACGCCCGGCGAATATTTGAGAAACAGCCCGACTTGTCATACCAAATCTCGCCATTAATGACATGCAAGACGTCTTCTTCAGGAACGCTCAACCATTCCTGGTACGTTTCCGGTGGGTAATCAATGCCCACAGTACGTTTGAGGAATCCTTCTAAACTGTCAATTTCCAGAGAGGCGACGCCGCTGTATCCCTCACGTAGAGAGTGACCCTGGTAGCTCTCGGGGAGATTGTCTGCTACAGCGCGCAGCATCTCGTCTTTGCGAATCGGGATCATGAAATTGGGCATCAAGGCGTTGATGCGCAGTCCCCAATGATGATCGCTGGAATATTCGTCATCCAGCTTCAGCACTTCGGAACCATACCCAAAGACGCCAAAGGCGATTTGGTCGGTCTCCACCGGGAACTCCCTCTCCAAGATAGGCTTAATGATTTCAAAAAAGAAATCACGGCTGTAATCTGTGATTGTCTTGCTCACCGGTCACTTCCCCTTTTGCCACAAATTCAGGCGAGCGTGCCAAACGCGTTTGGCACGCTCGCCTACATCGTTTCCTATATCTTTCCGTGCTTGTCAATCAGGCGATTCAACTTCTCACGATAATACTTGAATTCCGCCCAAGGGACGTCGGGCGGAATCAGATGGTCGCCAAAGGGAATGTACCCACCCTTCTCCAAGAGGAAGTCCACATCTTCAAGGAATTCGTCGATGCGCTTGCGCCCCATAGCGATATCGCTCTTGGGCACGCCGCCCATCATTTGTAACTGCGGGTAATCCTTGCGCGCCTTGACCACATCCATTCCCGCGCTGACTTCCATGGGATAGAGGCCGGTTATGCCGCCTTCGAGGAAGAGTGGGATTAGGCGCTCACAATTTCCATCAGTATCCACGAGAATCGTCTTGATACCTTTCCCCTTGGCGAAGTCAGTCACCTGTTTATAGTAGGGCACCATGAATTCTTTCACGGTGGCTGGGCCGACCATCGAGTCTTTTGTAGCGGAGATATCTTCCCAGATATGAATCAAGTCCACATCGATATCGGATAATGCCTCTTCCCAGATAGCCAACCAAAGCGTGGTCAAATGCTGCAAGATGTCATGGAGGAGATCGGGTTTGTCGTAGTAATAGTAGAAGAGATTCATGTAGCCCAGGAAATGAACCAGCGTACCAAAGAAGCCGAGCGGAAAGCCGCCGAATGCCAGCGGATAATCCCGGTTGTTGTATTCCTCGACCAACTGCGGCCAATGCGCCGGGAACCGCTCTCTGATATTGTCCAGCCGTAGGCGTTCTTCCTTTACCTTAGTCCAACTGTCCCAATCCTTGATTATCCAGGACATCGAGGTGGGAATAACCCCTTCCTCTTTCTGGTAGCGACGGGTAACGCCATCAATATCAATATAGTTGAGATAGCGCTCGTCTTCATCCAGAATAACGGGATCGTAGCGGGGATAGAGGAGCTGCTCTACGTGGACTAACGCAGTGCTGCGATCCATCTTGAAATAGTCGGCCACATCGAGATCAAGCGGGAAGCCCTGGCTGGGCCAATAGAGCGCACCGCCCCAGACGGCGATCCCGTCCGGCAGCTCGATTTTCTGCTGGCGTTCGTTGAGGGTTGCTTCAAACAAGTTTCTGTTCTTGCGCCACTCATGCGTCCAGGCCGTGGTGAAGACCGTAGAATGTATCGTAGCGGGATTGGTCGGCAGGGCCGGGTAATTCTTCTCCGGCAGTCCTTCCTCGTACCATCGCTTGATTGTGCCGCCCCAATACCCGAATTCCCATTTGACGGCACGTACATCTGGGTTAAAGTTCATTACTTCCAAGAATCTTTCGCGTGAATTCATGGCTCTCTCCTTCGTTCCTGTCTATTGTGCGCCAACCAATGTTTTGGCGATACGCGGGGCGCTGCCCGCGTCAGGCGCAAAACCGTCGGCTCCGACTGCGTCCGCATAGTCCTGGGTAACGGGCGCTCCACCAATAAGGATCTTGACATTCTCGCGCAGTCCCGCTGCCTTCAAAGCCTCGATTGTGGTCCCTATGGCGGGCATCGTCGTGGTCAGGAGCGCCGACATACCTACAAGGTCAGGGTTGTTTTCCTGAACTGCCAGCACAAAATTCTCCGGAGTCACGTCGGTACCCAAGTCAACAACCTGGAAACCGGCGCCTTCGAGCATCATGGCCACAAGATTTTTGCCGATGTCATGCAGGTCGCCAGACACGGTGCCGACGATGACGGTACCGAGCGACTTTATATCTGCTTCGACGAGCAGCGGTTTAAGAATCTCCATCGCCGTCTGCATGGCGCGCGCCGAAATGAGCATTTCGGGCACGAAAACGTCCCCTTGCTCAAACAAGCTGCCAACTTCATCCATCGCAGGAACACAGGCCTGGTGCAAGATTTCTTCCGCAGAAGCCCCGGCATCCAGCGCAGCCCGTGTTTCCGAGGCGGCCGCCGCCGCATTACCGCTCAACACAGCGTCATAAATCGTGTCTAAACTCATCCTAATTAACTCCTTCACTGATCATTGATTGATTTGCACATGGTGTGATCTGGGCAGGCCCGGCTCAACGCGCTTTGGACAGGGTTTCATGCCGCGATCTGCGCTGCTCAAACCAATCCTCAAATTGCTCGATTGCCCCTTCAAAAAAGAGGAGTTCCCCCTGAATGGTATGGGATTGCTGCGGGTCAAGATCGGGCAGCCGCGGATCAACGTGCATACAGGGATGTTGCGGATTACACATCAAAGAAGCGGAAGCCTCATACCAGGTCATGGCCACAAAGCGTTGAGCGCTGCTTGATCCCGTGACAATGACCGGCAGATCAGCCACAGCCCTCCCTTCACCACGAAAACCGATCCCGTATGTTCCCGCGGCAGGAGCCGAGCGAGCGCGATCAAAATCTACCCAGCCGTCGGCCGGCAAATGGACGAGCTTGTTCCCCACGGTAAACTCGGCAAACTCCTTTATGGCGCGCAAATAGGCGCATGTTTGCAGCCTGATTCCCGTCATGGGCTCGACTGAGCCATTCTCGATGTATAGTTCAAGGGCAACAGTTGACTCATTGCTGGCCAAAAGAGAGCCGCCGAAAGCTGCGCCGTTAGGGAGAAGGCGCCTGAACCAGAGACGATCGCCGTCCTTCTGCCATGCTACGCCAGGCAAATCGGGATACAGAACCGGGAAGTCAGGATTGACATGGCTGAGATAGATCAGCCCCGCATCGGTGAAAATCGCTTCGGGAAAGTCGAGCCAGAGATAATCTTGACTGGGCCAGGGCGGACTTATCCACGCGATCTGCTCAAAGGGATAATGTGGACGCCATTGTCCAGGCAGGATGCGAATCCCGCTCGCATGTCTTTCATAGGCACCGTTCGTCATGTTCTCTCGATCCAGGTAACCGCGCAGCGATTCATCAGTCAACCATTGCCCTCAGGACCGCTTCCAAAATGAGAGCCTGCCCATCAGGGTTGGGATGCAAGCCATCGGGAAGATACAAGCGCGGATCGGGCGACACGCCGAACAATTCAACCAAGTCAACAAAGGGCAGTTCGTAGCGGGCAGCCAGTTCGTTCAGATAATCAGCCCGCGCCTGTAAATCAGCCCCGCGCCAACTCATGCGCATTGCCTGAAAATCAGGGCTGCCGTTAACAGTGTTCTCCACGACCGGATCGGGTGTCAACAAGACGACCTGCGCTTCTGTATGTGTGCGGAAGGCCTCAACCATCCCTTCCATATTGGCCCGATACTCGTCTAGAGAGACCAGCGTTTTCGCCGCCGCTCCGCCAAAACGCTTGCAGTCGTTTACGCCAAACTTGATGAAGACGATATCGGGCCGCTGAGCCAGGAACTGGGTATAGCTATTTTCCAGGCCGTGTGTCGACGTGTAACCCGACTGGGCCACGTTTGCGAAACGAATTCCTGCTTCCGGCCGGCGGAGCGAGACCATTGCTGCCAACAAGTGTGCGTAGCTGTAGCGGTACGTGGTAGTAGAGTCACCAACCGCCATTACCAACCCACCCGCGGGGACCGCCAATCCTTCTATGGCCCGTTCCAGCGGCGGCTGTTCCAATAGGCGAACGGCCGTACGCACTACCTGGGCCCGCGCCTCGGCCGTATAGGCCCGGAACTCGGCCGCGCTTATCCCCAGCATGGGCGCAGCGGCTTCCGGGGATACTTCCAGCCCCAAGGCAGCGGGCACCCAATGGAGGTTGAAATCAATGGCAAAGATTGTTTCCTCAGAAAGATCGCTCAATTTCAACCTCACCTATCCGCCTTGCCGATTAGGCTTGACGTCCGATGCCGCCGGAACGCAGTTGATCAAGGACAACGGCCAGGAGCAGCACGAGGCCCTGCGCAATTTGCTGGTAGTAAGAAGAGACGCTGAGCAGAACCATACCGTTGTTCAGGACAGCCAAAATAAGCACGCCAACTAAGGTGCCCAGAATCGTTCCTTTTCCGCCGGCAAGGCTGGTTCCACCTAAAATAACCGCGGCAATGACGCTCAGTTCCATGCCAGTCGCCGCTTGCGGCGCACCTGCAGCCAGCCGAGAGGTGAGCAGGACGCCGGCCACGCCGGCGCTCAAGCCGGAGAGGATGAAGGCCGTGAGCATGTAGTTCTTGACCTTTATTCCACCAGCGAGATGTGTGGCTGTTTCATTACCGCCAATGGAATACATTGCCCGGCCATACTGCGTATATTTCATAACAATAAAGCAGAGGATGGTGACGACCACAAAGACGACCACCGGTCCGGGGATGTTGCCGACAAAGCCACGACCCAACTGCCCGAAGGTCTCGTCCAGCATAGATTCGGTCAGACCGCCTGACCAAACAAAGGCCAGGCCGCGGACGATCGAAAACATGCCCAACGTGGTTATCAGTGGATTGATGCGGATCCTCGTGACCAAGAAACCGTTGGTGAAGCCGATCAAGAGTGAGATGCCAAGACCGGCGGCCACCGCGCCCCACACGCCCAAACTAAACTGCAGATGGGCGATAGCCACACCGACCAAGGCGACCGTGGAGCCGACGGACAAATCCAGCCCCCCGCCAACCATCAACATCGTCGTGACCATAGCAATGAGACCGATACTCGAGCTGGCCAAAAGAATATTGATAGCGTTCCGGGAACTAAAAAAAACGGGGGAGAGAAAGGACATGACGGCGATGATGATCAGTAACATCGCCACCAGGCCAACACCTTCTTGCAGCGATGACGACTTGAAGCGATCGCTCCACGAAGACTTATCCGCTACCATTGAGACATCTAGATTCTCGCTCACGATTCGCCTCCGGCGGCGGCGTGCAAAAGCTTTTCCTGAGTAGCCTCGCCAGCCATAAATTCTCCTGTAATTCTCCCGTTGTACATGGTCAAAATGCGATGGCTGACCGACAAGACTTCCACCATATCAGAAGAGACCATCAATATGCCCAGTCCCTCCCTGGACATACCGTCTAGCTGATCGTAAATATCTGAGCGGGCGCCAACGTCAACACCCCAGGTTGGCTCATTGAGCAGCAATACTCTGACACTTGCTTCCAGCCAACGGCCGAGGACTACTTTCTGCTGGTTGCCGCCGCTCATGTACTGGGTTTCCACTTCCATGCCACCGGCAACGCGGATGCCCAGTTTGTCAATCCACTCTTGGGCATGCTCTTTCTCCACGCTTTTCTGGAAAAATCCCCACCGTGTAACCGCGGGCCAGTTGGATAGGGTGAGGTTCTCGCGGACGTTTTCGCCCAGGACCAGCCCGCGGACCTTACGATCAATGGGCACGAGCCCAATTCCGGCGCGGCGTGCGTCCGTAGGTGAATTGATCTCGACCAGCTCATCAAACACCTTGATCGTGCCGCTGTCCGCCCTGAGATCGCCAAAGAGCGCCTGCGTTAAGGCGTAGTGCCCGGCGCCCAAAAGGCCAAAAATGCCCACGATTTCACCCGCGCGCACATTCAAGGAAACATTCTCAAAATCGCCTACCCGGGTCAGTTCAGTTACCTCAAATACAACGTCCGCTTTGGCGGCGGCCGATCTAATGTCGGTGACGATGGCGACTCTTTCCTCGACTTCATGGCCAACCATCATTTTGACCAGGTCTTGCTGGGTCACATCAGCCACATCACAGGTGTCAACCTTACGGCCGTCACGCAGCACCGTCACCCGCTGGGCGACGCGAAATATCTCATCCAGGCGGTGAGAAATATAGATAATGCCCACACCCTGATCGCGCAGTGTCTCGATAATGCCAAAGAGCATTTCAACTTCGTTGGGCGTGAGCGCCGCCGTCGGCTCGTCCATCACAATAATTTTGGCATTAAAAGAAACAGCCTTCACGATCTCCACGATCTCCCGTTCCACCACGCTGAGATCACCCATCAATATCTTGGGATCGATATCGACGTTAAGCATCGCCAGATGCTCTTCAGCCAACTGGTAGGCTCTTGCCCAATCAACGACATATTTGCCCAACAAACCTTCCCCACGCGGCAGGTGCCCCATCAAGAGGTTTTCGGTCACCGAAAGGTCATGACAGTGGTGCAGCTCCTGGTAGATCATGCGAATGCCCAGTTCTTCCGCATCTTTTGGATGGTCGATCTCTGCCAGCTTTTCGTCAATGTAGACGGATCCACCGTCCTTTAGATAGTCCCCATTCAAGATTTTGATCAAGGTCGATTTACCGGCGCCGTTCTCGCCAATTAAGGCCATCACTTCACCGGGGCGCAGGTCAAGATCAACATTGTCAAGCACCTTCACGCCAAAGAAGCTCTTAGAAATTTCCTGCATTCGCAGAATAGGTTGTTTCGTCATTGTCGTATCCACGGTTTCGTATTCCCCTATCTGCTGCCCATACGGGTTCGTATGGCGTCAAAGCCGACAGCCAGGATCAAGACTATCCCTCGTGCCACTTCCTGAAAATAGGAGGAGACATTGGTTAAGATAAGGCCATTATCGAGGGTGCGCATGATAAATACCCCGATTAATGATCCTATCAGCGTCCCTTTGCCGCCCGCCAGGCTTGTTCCACCCAGCACAACAGCCGCGATAACTGTAAATTCCATACCGGTCGCCGCCTGGGGCGCTCCAGCCGCCAACTGCGATGCCTGAACCAACCCGCCAATTCCAGCCAGAAACCCTGAAAGGGTGAAGACGGCAAGCAGAATACGGCGGATCGGGATACCCGCCAGACGGGCGGCCATCGGATTCCCGCCGATAGCGTATATATTCCGGCCAAAGCGGGTCTTCCTCAATATGAAGATAAATATCGCGTAGAGGAGCACCATGATGATGAATGGGTAAGGGACACCCAAAGCATCACCGCGGCCAATCAGTTGAAATTGAGGATGCGTCAGCTGGTTCATCTGGGCATTGGTCAGCACAAAAGCAAGGCCGCGCACCGCAGAAAAAGTGGCCAGGGTGGCGATCAGCGGGTTGATATTCAACCGTGTCACCAACAGACCATTGATCAGGCCAACCAGGGTAGCGGCTGTGAGCCCGCCCAGGGCGGCAAACCAAATGGGTATCCCATACTGCTCCCAAAATAACCCCGTAACCACGCCCGAAAGCGCCGCTACGGAACCGACTGAGAGATCGACCCCGCCGGCCAGCAGGACCAGCGTTTCACCGATGGCTACAATACCCACAACGGGCACTGTTTTGGCGATATTCACGAAGTTGGTTACCGTAAAAAAATAAGGGGACAGTAAGCCAAACACGATGCACAAGACGATGAAGATTATCAAGAGCGTCAAGCCGGTAGTCAGCTTGGGGGACCGGGCTTGCACCTTCTCTAAGAAACTGGAAGCCGTTTCGGGCGTAACAGGGGGGGTGGATGAAGTCATTTAACCTTCTTTACGATCTTGCGCGGTCTAAATGCGCAGATCATCCCTAGGTAAACATCCCAAAGAAAGGAGAGGGGGTAGCCCCCCTCTCCAACTTAATCATAGAACTTAGCCGCAGCTATCGTGATCGGGATAGTATTCACACAGGTTTTCTGCGGTGATGAATACATGGTCCACGTAGATTGCCGGGGGAAGCGGCTTGCACTCGAGGGCATCAATTATCGCGGGGATGAGATATTCGCCATATCGTTCGGGGAAGTAGGCCGTATCGCCTAAGAAGCGACTGCCTTCCTTAACCCACTCGTCCTGAGCCGAGGGGTCGGCCCCTTGGGATACCGCAATCAGCTGCTCTTCACGGCCGGCGGCCTCGAAGGCGGCGATGGTCCCCAGTGCAGAACCGTCATTGATATGAATAGCGACGATCTTCGTAGCATCGGGGATCTTGGGTAGGGTGTCGCCAACGACCTTGAAAGTCTCGTCCTGGGTGTTCTTGCTGTCCAGACGGAAAATCATCTCTTCCGGCACCGGGTTATCTAAGTTGTCCTGCAAACCCTCCAGTTCACCCTGTAAGCGAGCGGCCACAACCGGACCGGACTGGGGTAGTTCGAGCGACAGAATCGCGTCAACTTCACCATCCCAATTCGCTTTGACCCATTCGGCGGCGGCTTCACCAGCCAGGCGCCCAGCCCTGTAGTTATCGGCGCCGAAGAAGGTCGCGCCGGGCATGGGGATGTCGATAGCGATGACGGGAATACCCTCGGCACGGAATTTTTCCATAATGACGTTGCCGAATTTCTCATCCGTCTGGAATTCGATTACGCCGTCAACGCCTTGCAAGATGAAGTTGTCAGCGTTGGCCAAGGCCGTGGCGCCGTCCAGCTTGTTGTCAGCCATCACCAACTCGATATTGCCGGCCTTTTCTGCCTCCGCAACAATGCCGTCTCTTACTAACTGAGTAAAGACAATGTCTTCAGTCAGATTGGCAAAACCAATCTTATAGCTGTCTTTCTTGGTATCGCACTGGATCTCAGCCTCAACTTCTTCAATAATCGTTTCTGTTTCGGTCACGACACGGGTCACTTCCACTTCCACTTGTTCCTGTACCGTTTCGACAACAGTCTCTGTTTCCGTCACGACGCGGGTGACTTCCACCTGTACTTCTTGAATTATCGTCTCCGGCTCAGCCGGCGCCGCACAGGCCGTCATTGCCACCAGCAAAAGGCTAGCCAAAACGACCAATAGGGTTGTTTGCAATGCTTTTGAACGTGTCACGAATCATCCTCCTCATCAGTTAATGGATAATATTCGAATAGTTGTTTCGATAAAACGGATACCTTAGGCGATCACACTCTGCTGATTCTATTGATCTAAGCGGCACCTCCCTTCCCACGCGGCAGCTCTGTTTGCGCAGCAGTAACAGCGGGGGGCAACATTGGTGACAAAAGCGGGGACTCCACAGTGCTGCTGTGGAGGAATATCAAAGAGCGCTTGCTACCGTCAAGGCGACTAAGCACATCCTGTAAAGCTGGATCAATCGTGACAGATTTCGACATAATCTCTATGACCGGGGGCAACGATCCTGTTTCATTGCCATATCCACCAGCAAGGCTGATAAATTCTGACAAAAAATGTCGATAATTCGTGACGAATGTAGCATGACTGCCGATAACTGTCAAACAGATTGTTACGAAATGTCAATCACAGGGACAAAGCCTCGCGCAGGCTGCTGAAATGGCGCACAACAAGGGCTCATATGGGGCAAGATCAGCCCATGAGCCTCGAGCATCGCCTGATTTCCACCGCCCGGCGCCGGCAAACGCAGTTCTTGTGCCTCCGGTAGGGATCTTCGGGCAACCCATCCACCCACATCGCGCGAAACGGCCGCTAACGCGCAATAATTGCCACCCACATTGTCAATTAACACGCATTATTGATAATTATTGTGCAAACAACGGGATATCTAGTAAGATATCGGTCTTATTGCTAACAGCTATCGTCGCTAGATAGTCTATCGCTCGACCAATTTGGCAATTTTTAACAGTTCTGTAGGAATTTGCGGGTTGTCTAGATTTGTAGGTACGGATGGTAATCATGATTGCTTACGAGCGCCAACAGAATATTCTGCGTCTACTAACTGATCGCAAAGGGATCAAGACGACAGAAATCGCTGACGTTTTGGGGGTGTCTCGAGGAACCATCCGCAGCGATTTGCTGCACCTGGAAGAAGAAAAGCTAATTAGACGCGTTCGCGGGGGAGCGGTGCTTACCGGTCAGACAACGGCAGGTTCCCTGGGGGAGCTAAGCACCGTGTCGGCGCCACCCGATAATCTGGGAGGAAAGCAGAGAATTGCGCGCTGGGCTGCGGAACTGGTGGAAGACGGGGATGCCATTCTACTGGGAGCGGGGACAACGGTACGCCAGATGGTGCCCCACCTGGTTGAGAAGCGCGATCTGACAATCGTCACCAACGGCCTGGATACGGCTCGTTTGCTAAGAAAACAGACCGATCACCAGGTAATTCTCTTGGGCGGGATTCTGCTGGCCAATGGCAACGCGACGGGTGGATTGCTGAACAGCAACGTCCTGCAGAACCTGAATATTCATACCGCCTTCCTTTCCGGATCCGGTTTTACGAAAGAAACACGCATAACGGAACGAACGCTCGACGAAGCCGACCTCAAGAAGAGCATCCTTGGCCGATCCTTGAAAACGGCCGTCTTGATGGACAGCACAAAGCTCGGAAAGGTTGGGCGCTTTCCGTTCGCGGGGCTGGATGATATTTCCCATTTCTACACCGACAATGAGGTATCGGCCGATCTTAAGGAACAGATGCGCGCCGCCAGGGTGAACCTAATGATATGCGGCCAAGATACAGTGCGGTCCCATATGTTCTCAGACGGCGAGACCCACTTCACCATTGGCTTTGCCAACGAGAGTGAAGATCTCCCCTTCGCCGTCGATGTTCGCCGCGGGCTGGAACGAGCGGTCGCTGATCGCAAGAATATCGACCTGGTTATCGCCGACAACAAATTAAGCGGCGAAGAGGCGCTGCGCGTTGCCGATAAACTGATCGCTCGTGACGTCGATCTGATCATGGAATATCAGATCGATCATAAGGCGGGCGGCCTGATTATGGACAAACTCCAGCAGGCAAACATTCCCGCGATCGCGGTTGATATTCCCATGGTGGGCGCGACCTTCTTCGGCATTGACAATTATCAGGCGGGGAAGGCAGGGGGACTGGCCATGGCCCGTTGGCTGCAGCGTGAGTGGGATGGCGAGTTCGGCAAGGCGCTTGTGCTGGAAGAACCACGGGCCGGCGCCCTTCTGGCAACACGTATTCAGGGCCAACTCGACGGGCTGAGAGAGATATTGGGCGAGATTCCTGAGGACAAATTCATCATCCTTGATTGCGGCCACACAAGCACGATCAGCGAGTTGGAAGTGACAAAGGCGCTGGAAACGTTGAAGGATTGTCAGCGCATCGCCGTGTTAAGTTTCAATGACGATGCGGCCATAGGTGCGCTGCAAGCGGCGCGGAAGCTCGGCCGAGAGAATGAGGTCGTGATTGTGGGGCAAGGAGCGGATCGCCTGCTGCGAAATGAAATTCGCCGGCCCAATTCAGCGGTAATCGGTTCAACGGCCTACATGCCTGAACGGTATGGCGCCCAGCTGCTGGACCTGGCGCTGAAAATTCTTGCCGGCGAGCCGGTGCCGCCGGCCGTCTATACAGATCACGTCTTCCTGGATGCAGATAACATTGATGCGTACTATCCGGCAATCTAACCCGGGCAAGATTAATGATGCCCAATCCAGACGGCTGTGAAACGACGTTTCTTAAAGGCTGCGCTGCTCTAGGAAACGAAGAGCTTGGCAGAGAATTGACCCATTGAGTATTGGAAGCGATTTGGAAGCCGCTTCCTACAAATCAACGAGGAATAGATTGTGAAACAAAATTATGAACTGATAAATGACCAGATCCACGAACAATTCCTGGCTTCGAAAAAAGAGAATCCGGATGCGTTCGCGAAAAGACTCGCCTTATCCTGGAGCAATTGGGGATTCGGGCTGGAAGATCTGCAAGATTCAGCGGCAAGGCTCGCCAAATCGGACATCACTTGGATTGAGCTTCCCGGCAACCATTACGGGCCTGATCTGGGGTACGAACCCAAAGAAACATTGCAAATTCTGTCCGACCACGGGATCAAAGTCGGCGGCATCTGCGGCATGTTCTCGGCCGACAATGACCTTTCCAGCAATCGCGCCGTTCACCGGCAGGCGGCGATTGATTACATCAAGCGCGAATTGGAGTTTGCGAGCGAGGTTGGCGCCGGCTATATTTTGGTTGTCCCTGGCGCCGTCGGCCGTCCTAACGCCTATGACCAGAGCGAATTTCTGAGAAGTGTGGCCACGCTGCGCTCCGTGGCCCATCTTTTCCAGGAACACAACGTCCGCTGTGCGATTGAACCCATCCGCTCCGCGGAAGTCAGTTTTGTACACACAGTAGCGGATGCCAAAGCTTACATTGATGCCGTCGATCATCCAGGCGTTCGATACATCAATGGGGATGTCTACCACATGCAGTCCGAAGAAAGACATATCGGCGAAGCAGTCCTTGAAGCGGGAGAAGCGCTGACAAACCTGCACATGGCTGACAGCAACCGCAGTGCGCTGGGGCTTGGGGCGATGGACCTGGACACCATTATCATGGCCCTCTATTTGATTGGCGCCAATCAGCCCGGCTATTTTGTGACGCCGGAACCGCTTGGCCCTGGGGGAGACCCTTACCCGGCGATGAACGGCATCCCCGATCAAGAAAGTCTGGACCGGCTTGTAAGCCAGACGGCCACCTATTTCAGGGCGCGAGAGGAAGCGGTCTTGGCGCTCGGGGAGTAAGGTTCGCGCCAGATCCCGCTGGTTATCGGAAACCGGACCTTGAACAACGGCCTTGGCGGCATGATGTCATCCGCCAGGGCCGTGATTGGGTATCCCTGGTCCCGGGTAACCGGCTTGGCCGGCGACCTGACGAAGGTGATTCTGTTCACCTTGCATGAGATCGGCCGTCTGTAGAAAAGCTTGCCAGAAGTCAGAGGCTGCGCCACCCCAGCCTGTGCGCGCCTCTTCCCACTGTTTGCCGTCGGCCGCTTGCAGATCGTCGAATCTTAACTCTAGCTCGTGCCACTCATTCCGCAGAGCAGCGATCTCTCCCTGGTGGACGGCACGCTCAACTGCGGGAAGGGTTAGGGCAACTTCATTGAGCTGATCCAACCCGTCTCGCCAGAAATCCATCTGCAGTTGGGCCGTATGCACAAAGAGCTCTTTCTTCCCGGCCGTCTTCTCGATTTCATTTGTCATTATCAAGTTTCCTGAACAAGCGGACGAAGAGTATCGGCAAAGCGAGAGCAACCAAGCCCATGACTACCCAGCTGATCCAGTAATCCAACGGATCCGGGGCAGCTTCATCTGCGACGATCGCCTCTTTGCGTTCCTGAAACTCATTCACAAAAGCGGCCGCCCCCTGCGGATTGTCTACATCCCGCCAGGTCATCATGACCGGCGCCAGGCGCCGCCCACCAGCGCGAATCCACGCTTTGGTCTGCAGCGCTTCCCCGCTCATTTCCGCCTCAAAATCGGCCAGCGGGATCGGTTCAATGATCTTCTGCAGGGTCCCGGTCGCCGCCGGCTTGACCCAAGAAAGCTTCCGGCTCTCTGAGCCTTCGTCATTCAATGATTCATAGGCCTTGGTAACCTGCTCTACAAGCACGTTGCCGAGTTCAACGGAGACAGTGCCGTTGTTCAGTGTGAACGTAGCTGACTTATCGGGATCTTGTCCGCTGCGCGCAGTAAACGTAAACGTGTTATCCTGCATGTTTATTCACCTCATTCCTCTATACTATGATTCAGAACTATGATTCAGACAGCGGCGCTTCTGGGGATTCAGCCCTGTTGACGGCCGGTTCAGCAAAGAAACCTTCGTAGGTAACCTGCAAGTTGGCCTTTTCTGCATCAGCCAGGAGTGCCGTAAGTACGCCATTCTCCCCATCCGTATCAACGATCGCCGAGCGACTGATCGCTTTGTTGCCGGCAATGGGACCGGCGACATAGGTTTGTGGCAAACTGAAACCAAGGATCACGGCCTCGTCATCAATGATCAGGTCGCCAATGGTGCCGATGCGCGTGCCACCCGGTGTATCAACGCGCCTGCCGACAATCTCACTGCGCCGTCTATACGCTACGCTCTGCTCCATCGTGGCGGCATCCATTACGCAGTCAGCATCTTCAACCAGAATTGCGTCCTCGCCGAGGGTCGCCACATCAGCCCATTTGATCAGCGACTCATCGCGACCAAACAAGCCTTCACTGCCGAGATTAACGGCGGTTAGCTGCCGGATATCCTGGTCGGTGTAGAATCCCTGCACCTTCCCTAACTCTTTTCCCTCTTTTATACTGATCACTGGCTTATTGATCAGTTCTTGTGCTACTCGCATGTCTTTCTCTCCTTTCGTTATCTCTCTAGACTCAGAATTCAAATGTCTGGCCCACGCCTCTATGACAAACCAACCACCTGATTCAACGCCGCTGACATTATCTCGACGTGGGCCAATGGCGTGACCTGTTGAGCGCCATCCTGCTGATAGACTTGCATTGCCGGGCCTTCTGACAACGGTCCCTCTTCTTCAAGAGAGGACATATCAATGAAAATATCAAGACTACCCAATGCCTCCATCGTCTGACGAACCGCTTCGGCTGAAAAAGCCTCGTCAACAAACTGAAATGGAATGATTAAGCAGCGCTGCTCATGCGCTTCCACCTGTGCTTTTAATCTTCGCGCCTGCTCCACATTCGCTTGCCGGTAAATGATGGCGACATCTGCCCCCAATCTTGCCAACGAGACAGCCAATGATCGGCCTCCGGCTCGCGCCCCACCCAACAGTAAGGCAACCTTTTTGTTCAGTAGTTTTTCCATAATCAGTTGTAACCAGGCACGCCTCTTACTGCGTACATATCTGTTTCAAAGCAATTTTGAAGCGGCTGCCAACTAACTCCCGGGCGACCAACGCACACTCGCAATTGTTTATATTAGCGTAAGCAAGAGTGCCTTAAGATTCAATAGGCCAGTTCACAGCAAGTGGGTATACTTCAAGGTACATTCTAGCGACCGGGCGATCTGTTAGACGCGCTGGGCGCGTTGACCTATAGTTTTTCTAATTCTATTGACTTCCGGTTTCTGAATGTCTTTTGCCGGCAACGGGCGCGAGTAACATTCGCTAATATTTCTTCTGGTTAGATCACGTATGATCCGCATCCTCATTGTCCATCCAACACGCTTGATCTGCAGCCTTTATGCTTCAGTGCTTGATGAACGGCCGAATATGGAAGTCGTCGCCCAAGCCACGACGGGAAGAGAGGCCAAAGCGCGGGTCCGTGACAGCGGTTGCAACCTCGTCCTTGTCTCCGCAACCTTAGAAGAGAATGGCGCTTTGTCTCTCACAAAAGAAATCGCGCAGAATTACCCGGAGATCAAGGTGCTTGTTGTTGGCTTGCCGGAATCGAAGTATGTCATCTTGCAGTATGTAATGGCCGGAGCCTCAGGATATGTCCTGCAAGATGTAACAGTCGAGCGGCTGCTGAAAAACATACGCGCCGCCCAGGAAGACAAAGCGCTCGTTTCCCCTACCATGGCCGCGGCTTTAATGGATCACGTTGCCGAGCTGGCAAACATCTCGGCCCGACCCTACTTGCAGCCTGATGCGTATACCGATCTGACCAGCCGCGAGCTAGAAGTTCTGCAGCTCATCGACGAAGGGCTCACCAATCAAGAAATTGCCGATCAGCTTGTCATTGAAGTTGGTACGGTAAAAAACCACGTACACAACATCCTCAAGAAACTAGATGTCGCCAGCCGCGAAGATGCAGCCGCTCATCTCCCTTACATCCAACAAGACAACGAAGAATAGTCTCTTACGCTTGATTAGCTGACGACTTCAGGGGCTTTTCCTTACAGGCTAGTTCCCTGGTTGGCGGACGCGCTGAGTAGTGGCGCCGTGCGCGCCGCCCCCAGGAACGTGATGTTCGTTTTGAACCCGCTCGGCGGCAGCCATATAGGAGAGCAGGTAATCGGTGGCCGACCTACCCCATTGATAGCGCGCTGCGTCCCACTGCTCGCTGCCAGCGTCAGACATCTCATCAGACATAGTTTCTAGCTCGCGCCATTTGGCATGGAGCAAGCCAATTTCTTGCTGGTAGTTCGCCGACACTTGTGGTGAGAACGTTTCTATTTCAGCATCCAGCTTCTGCAGTCCCTCACACCATTTTTCCATTTGTGCCCGCACCCTTTCCATATAGGGCTCTTTGTGTGTGAACGATTCTTCAGTAATGGTAGCCATTTTTAATGCTCCTTGTTAGTAAATTCCTTCCCGGCTTTATCCCGCTTCCACAGTAGCACGGGCACAGTAAGCGTTCAATGTACCGGGATATAGAGGAAAGGAATAAATCTGGATAGGTCTATGGGGAGCATGCCTGACTGAAGAACGCAACGATCGTACTATGCGAAGAGTACTGGCTCGTTTGCAGGGCAAGCATATCCGCCCTCTCTATATGTTAGAAGGATGGGAAGCATCAGTCGCCCTGATCCATCGATCAGATAGCAGCAAGTTCTACTGCCGGCCAAACCGGCCGGCATCTTCAACGAGCGTTAGCCGGATGATTGGGCAAGGAGAAACTGAAGCCACCGGCGTGCCGCTTGCGGGGATGGGAGCCAGCAGTCGGCCAAGCTTTCGCGCAATCTATCACCAACAGCGACTGCGATGCCGCCATGATGCTGGATCGCGGCAAAGGCCACTTCATCTTTGTCATCATCGCCGAGATAGACGAGGAGGGTATCATCATCCCAGGGATGGGTAGATAGCAGGTATTCAACCGTGCGCTTCTTGTCTGCTGTTCGCGGAGCGCATTCCAGAAAACGATGGCCCCCTTGCAAACGGAAGAGATCGCCCTCTACCCCCTCTAAGAGCGTCTGCGCCTGGCGGTGCGCCGCGTGCAGGACCACCATTGCCATTTCTTCCTCAGCATCTTTGCCATGAATGGCCAGCGTCCATCCTTTGTCTTCTAAGTAGAAGCCGCTGCGGCCCTCCAGGAGCTGCGCCCATTGTCGCTTCAGCTTATCCAGCAGCGGCCGAACCGCCTCGAGATCAACCCGGTGAATGATTTCCCCACCCGCTGACTCCATTTCCAGGCCATAGGATCCGGCCTTCAAAATACCGCGCATGGGCAGCAGAGCCTGGATGTGCGCCAAGCGGCGGCCGCTAATAATCGTGACGCGCGTAGCGGTTCGGTTGGCAAGCGCTTCGACTAGAGAGATCAACGCCCCATCCGGCAAGATCTCATCCGGAGTGGCCGCAAATTCAGATAGCGTGCCATCATAATCCAAAAAAAGCCAAAGGCGCTTCGCCTCCTTAACCTTCTGCCGGAGCTGTTCGTCGTCGCAAGAAATCATCCCTGACTATTCCCCTGCAAGAGCGGTTCAATTTCGTTTTGGAAGAGCGCTTCCCAGGTGTAGCGCTGGCGCGTGCGCCTGGCGAGGCGCAGCCGCTTATCCTCGTTCACCCAGGGCAACAACTCCCTAACCAAGGATTGGGGGGATTGATCAAGTCCAAATCTCATCACTTCGTCGCCGCCGATCTCTACAGCCGCCGGAACGGTGTCGGAGACGAGAACGGGCAAACCCAACAGGCCCGCTTCCAGAACCGGCATGCCAAACCCTTCCTGATGGCTGGGCATGAACATCAGGTCGGCAACGCGGTAAAGCTCAAATACCACATCCAGGGATATCAAATTGGGTTCGCCGGCAACGGGACCTGATTCAAAGACAAAGTGCATCTCTTCTTGCAGACCCAGCGCGTCGCGCCGTTCTTGGAGCGACCTAAAATAGGTCATACTCGCTTCATCATGCGGATCGGGGGGACCAGTCAGCACCAGTTTCACCTTCACACCCTCGTCCTTAAGGGAGCGGGCCACTTCCAATGCGTATTCAATGTTCTTGGCCCGTGTCACGCGTACGGGCATGAGCATAATCAGATCGGCCGTCAGCAGGTCCAAGCGCTGCACAAGGTCCCAGCCTTCACCCGACAAGGCGAGCATTTCGGCCGCGTCGACGCCGTTGCAAATAACGTGGACAGCCTCCTCCGGGCAGTTGTAGAGGCGCAGCAGTTCCTTCTGTCGCTGCTGCGAAATGGTTATGTTGGTTATGTCTGACCGGTAAGTACGCAGCAGATCCCAAGGGTAGCCTTCATGTACTTTCGATCGTGAGCGCGGACTGGTCCACGTGAAGTCATGGTGCCAGGCAATACAGTTGTTAACGGCGCCGGCATCAAGCAGCGTAAAGAGCGCGGCCGTCAACGGCAGATTGAAGTGTTTCGTAAACACATTGTGGACGATCAGGTTGTCAAAGTCGCGCAGCAGCGGCGCCAGAGAACCTGACAGCCGCTGCACCAGGGGTTCAAAGGCATCGGGGATCTGACCCTGCTCAAGGATCGCACCGGCGGCCAGGATATCGGGATGTTGGGAATCCAGTTCGGGAATAAGCATGAACTCGCAGCCCGACGGCAAAGCGTCAAGCGAACCCTGCCCGGCGATAACGGTAACGGGGTAGCCCATTTGCAAGAAGATGTGCGCGTGGGCGTCCATCACGGCCTCAACCCCGCCCACAGTGGGCGACGCCGAATAGTGCAAGATCGCTGTGGACGGTCTGACAATGCACATGTCAAAGGCCCAGCTGTTCAACTGTTTCGATTTGGCGGCACAGCCACCAATAGACATCCTCTGCCTCGACCAGCCGGCGCAACTGCGCGGCACGCCGGCGGCGTTCGGCTTTGGGCATGGTCAAAGCCTCGTGCAGGGCCGCAGCCGTGGCCGAAATATCGCAGGGCGAAATGACCAGCGCCGCTGACTCAAGCTGTTCCCTTGCGCCCGTACGTTCGGAAAGGACAAGTTGGCCAGCACGCTTATTGACGATCGGGCCCTCTTTTGCTACCAGGTTCATGCCGTCGGCGATTGAGTTGACCAGCAGCACATCATAGCACTGCATCGCGGCCACGGCGCGGTCATATTTTTCGCCGACTAGGACGCGCACCGGTTCCCAGTTTCCCGTGGCATGAGCCGCGTTAATCCGCCCGACAGCAGCCATGACTTCCTCAAGGTAGTCACGATATTCGCCTAAATCCATGCGTGAAGGAACGAGAATCGCCAGAAACATGACCCGCTCCTTATACTCCGGATAAGTGTCGAGCATCTCCTCAAATGCCTGGAAGCCGCGCAGGATGTTCTTGCTCGGTTCGCTGCGCTCGATGCGTAAAATGAGCTGTCGCTCACCAATCATCTCCTCGATCTCTTTGCGCAGCCGGGCGACCTCCTGGGACCGGGAGACGCGGTTAAGACCCTGCACATCTATCGATATCGGAAAAGCGCGCACGTGCGTGGCGTGATTGCGATACCAGACGCGCTGCGCTTTGTACTTGGCGCCCACTCTTTCCAGATACTGTTGGCAGGTACGGATGAAGTTCAAGACGTCGTCATGTGTCTGAAAGCCGACTATGTCGGCCCCCAGCAGCCCCTCTAAAATCGCATTGCGCATTTGGGGCGGCAGGATGGACCAGTAATCGGGGCCAGGCCAAGGAATGTGCACAAAATGGGCCAGTGCCGGCCGTTCGCTGGGCGACAGCCGCCTGCGCACCATGCGCGGCGTCAAGTAGAGATGGTAGTCTTGCAGCATCACCAACGGCCGTTTGTTCGCTGCCCGCGATTGCTCAATGATGGCTTCCGCAAAGAGCTGGTTGATGGCCACGTATCCGTCGTTCCAGGCAGCCCAAGTCGAACGATCAATCACGGGCTTGCGCGGAATATCCCACATACTGTGCTGCAAAAACCAAAGCAGGGGGTTGGCGATCACATTGTAATATCCCTCATAGGCTTCCGGCTCCGGCGAAAGAAGGTGTAGGCCCAGCGTCTCCCCGCCCTTCCAAAGCGTGATGTTCCCCTTTTCCCACGCCATGTCCGCTTCTGTGCGCGCGCAGCCAATCCAGGTGGCATCCACCTGTCTGGCCAGACCCATGAGTGCCGTGACCAAACCACCGCTCCCACGGGTGAAGGTGCGGCTGCCGTCCTCCGCGGTCTGGAACATGACCGGGCCGCGGTTGGCGGCGATAATCAATGATCTGTCGTCAAAGAAATCTTCACAATGCTGGCGATCATTTTCCTCAGGTACACTCATGCGCCTGGCTCCCTTTCCCCCGCTGTCTCTTGACTGGCCTGAATGGCCAGGTCGATGAAGACAGCGGCTGTCCAGCCGAATACATCGGCAGCCGTCTCAGGGGGTTCTCCTGTTAAGGCATTGTAATACTCAAAGATACTGTCCTGGCTCATAATCAACTCAAGCGTTTTCGCGCGCAGTTGACTGGCCAGCTCCAACTCACCAATCTGTCGCAAAGCCTCGATCAAGAAGTAGTTGATGTTCACCCATACCGGACCGCGCCACATCGTCTGCGGATCGAAATTGCTGTCGTTGTAAGCCACGGAAGGCAGTGCATACTCTCCCCAGAATTCTTCCGGGTTGGTGAGATGACCCAGCAGGCGGTCGCGAATCTCGTTCGGCAGCTGGCCGGTCCACAGCGGATAGAGATTAAATGGGGTGACGACGGGAACGGGCTCTTCTTCGTGCAAGGCGCGAAACAGGCCGCTTTCTTCATCCCACATATCGTCTATCATGCGCCGCACGATCGCTGAGGCACGCTTGCGCCACATACGCGCCTCGAATTCGATGCCCAAAATTTCAGCGATTGTGGCCAGCGAGCCCATCTGCACACAGAGATACGTATTCAGATCAGGCGACTCAACCGGCATCCCCTGATCCCACAAGGGGTTGTCATCTAACCCCGAGGAGTAGGGATGGTTGTATTGGGCAAGTCCGTCAACGTCATCATCATTCATGGCGAACCACCACGCATTCCAGCGCACAAGCGGCACATAGATCTCCTCGAGGAAAGCGGGATCGGGGTCCAGCTCATGAAGCTTCAGCGCTGCCCAGGCCAAAATGGGTGGTTTGGTCACCTCGGCCGTTATCGGATGATCAATGGTGGCGATCACGCCCTCATCATAGATCGCATCGGGCAGCATACCATCAGCAAGCTGGTAGGCCAGCATAGCCCGGATCTGGTCGCGCGCCAGATCGGGATCAACATGGCGGTACGCGAGCGTATGCATGGCGCTGTCCCACAGCCACAAACCGACATAGGAGAGCTTCGAAGGCATCATGGCCTCGTAGGCAATTTGTCCCTGAGGCCCGATAAGATTGTTGGCCATAATCCACCAGGCATAAGCGTAGGTCGAGCGGTATTTTTCATCCACCAAGGGCACCTTGGCAAACCAATCTCGCCAACGCGCCTCAGCGTTGGCGCAGGAAGTCGAAAGCGGTTGTGCTGCGGGATGAATATGGTGCGCGTCACTGACTGTGATAGCGATTGCGCTATCCGCTTCAGCCTGCACAACATATTCAACTGTGTATCCTCCCTGGTCGGGGACGATCTCGTTCCTCAACGTTGCACAATTGCTTGTGTAAACTAGGTTACGCACCGCCTTAAAAACGCCGCCGCCTTCCGTTGTCTCCCAGAATTGGGGCTGTACGTGGAAGCGAATGCCGGCTTTCTGGTGCGCAGGAAGGCCCAGAGCCAGTGTCTTGCTGTCTTGAAAAACCAGGGCGAAGTCACCCAGCGCAGTCTGCAAATGAACGATGTGAGGATAGGTGATGACCTCAAAATCAAGCCGCTCGCCCTGTTCGTCGATCAGGTAAATATCCTGGATAAAGGGAGGGCGCCGCAGATAGGCTTCAATATCAGGCTGAACCGTCGTTAGACGCTCGGCGAGTTTTACATAAAGGCCGCGCTTCTGGGCATCCCGCAGTAGTAGCAGGCGGGATCCACGATCGCTAAATGGTACTTTCTCGATGTTAATCTGGTTGCGCAGGAGCGAGAGATGCGCTGAACTTTCAGGATGAATCATAGGTCCTTTCTACATTGATCTGTTAGGCAGTGTTAAATCGAATTCCGGAAAATGGAGGCTCTGGTCACATCTTGCCACAGGAAACCCAAGTGGTGACGAACTCTAATGCAACCATTCTCAGTATAGTGAATTCGCCGGTCCTCGCAACCAGTCAGACGCCACGGTATTGACGGAGAAGTGCGGATCTTCGCCCATAAGCCGTCCTCAACCTGCATTCCCCTTTCTGGTAACAATCTAGCAGCCTTATTTGTATCGGGTGACATACCATATTCCTATGCCTAGATATATGGGCATGGGTAAACGAATGCCATATTCTCGAGTATATGGTGGAACTTCAGATTCTGGGGATTGTCGCGCTTGCCGCCCTTCTTGGCGGCCTGATAGGCCTTGATCGCGAACTGGCTGACAAAAACGCCGGGCTGCGCACACATATGTTGGTGGCCGCCACAGCTGCGCTCTTGATCAGCCTGGCCAACGTAATCATGCCCAATTTAGAAATAGATCGTAGTTTCGTGCGCATGGATCCTATGCGCATGATCGAGGCCATTATTACCGGCATCACCTTTCTGGGAGCCGGGACAATTATCCGCCATAAATCGAATATTGAAGGGTTGACGACCGCTGCCTCGCTCTTCTTTGTCGCCGCCCTGGGCATCGTCGTGGGCCTTTCCCAATACTATCTGGCGATTGGCTTGACTATCCTCAATCTTCTTATTCTGCGGGGCATCAAGATCTTCGAGAAAAGATATATAAGTTAGGAGTAAAAAGAATCGTGCAATTCAAAAAAGCAACCTCCCAAGAGATCCCTGAGGGCATTAATGCGCTTGAAGAAGGCGCTAAGGTCATCAGCAGCGACAAGCAGCATATCGGTCATATTGAAGATGTTGTTGCTGATACACCGCAAGAAACAGTCTCTCATATTTTCGTCTCACAGGGGTTAATCTGGGTTAGCAAGAAGCTGATTCCCGTCGATTGGATTAGCGATGTCGCAGAGGAAGCGGTATATCTCTCAGTCAGTTCAAGATTCGTAGAAAACCTGCCCGAGTATCAGACTTAGGCATCAAACCCGGTCGTTCATGCCGGCCGTGAAGCGGCTGGGCCTAGCTTTGCCGGAAATGTATCTACTTCTGTATCACCCGCCTATATCGATATACATGCGACCGTTATCCCTTCCTACATACAATCAATGGACTGCCCGGATTCGGTGGGCGGTCTTTGTGGACGACTATCCGTAGTAGGAGCAGCAAATCATGACGAGCGAGGTCAACTATCCAGAACATTACAAGAGGCTTTCCGGTCTTCTCTGGAAGCTTGCTGAAGAGATTCCGGGCACGATGTCCGGCTTTGGCCAGCTACATAAGAATGCCGTTCGTGAGGGTGCGCTGAATACCCTGACTAAAGAACTCATCGCGCTGGGTATCGCTATGAGTGTCCGCTGCGACGGCCGTTAGGCCGGCCAATTCATTCAATTTAAGCGCCGTACAGAATCCATCAAGCAGCCGCTAGGGTGGCCGGCAGCTGATTGCGCTGACTCTCGGCCAAGAGACCCCAAAGCATCGCACACCAAGGAAAAAACTCTATGCTACGCGATCAAAGTCATAAGGAAATACGCCAACAGTTGGAAGCAGAATTGCTGCGTCTCCAAGGACACAGTCAGGCAGAATCGCCAGGAAATAACAGGCGGTCCGGTGCGAATCTCGATCGCGCCGATCTGGCCCATAACTATTCCGTTCGCGAGCGACAGCGCGCGCTAAGCGACGTTGAGGAATCAAAAAAGATGCAGATTGAAGAGGCATTGGAACGCCTTGTCCTTGGCGTCTATGGCCAATGCACCAGCTGCGGCCGGCCAATTGAGCCGGGTCGATTAGAAATCATGCCCTACGCGCTCAATTGCGTTGGCTGCCAGAAAGAACAAGAAGAAATCCTACTCTAGAGGAGGCTAGACAACGATGCAAAATACTTCGGACTATTCAATTGGCGATTGGATCGTTCACACTCATTACGGTATCGGTCAAATTAGAGATGTTGAGGCGAAAGCGGTCAGTGGAGAAGAAGCCAAGTACTACCGGATTATAGCCCCAAACAGCATCTACTGGATTCCGGTGGACCAGACGGATAGTGACCTGATTCGCCAGGTCTCCAGCGATAAGGAAATGGAAGAGGCCATTGCCGCCTTACAACGTGAGCCCAAAGAAATGTCGTCCAATCACCTTACGCGTAAAAGCAGGATCCGGCGTACGCGGCTGGGAAACACGCCGCTGGCCATCGCGCGACTCGTTCGTGATTTACGAGCACATCAACTTCGGAAGGGAAAACTTAACCTGAAAGAGAAGAGTGCTTTTGACAAGCTCAAGAAGAGATTGGCTGAAGAGTGGGCCGTGGCCACAGGCACGAGAACTGAAAAGGTTGCCCGCAGATTAGAAAATCTACTGCTGCAGCAAGAACCGCTGGCCGAATAGTGATTGATTTGCCGGCGATCATGTGAGCGGCAGAAGCGCACAGAACAGTTATTTGCCAACAAATGTATAGGCGATGGCCTGAAGCAATCTTTCGTTTCGTGTCATGGCAAAGGAGCAGTATGTCTACAAGGGACAAATTAGCAAGCCGAAATCAGAGTGAGCGCACAGCGCAGATCAATGGCAATGGACGGGACACGTCGTTTGCCGACCTATTGGAGGAGTACGAACCACAACCAATGCAGCGCGGCCAATTCATAAGCGGAGAGGTCCTGCAAATCGATTACAATGTGATTCTTGCCGATGTAGCTGCCAAGCGAACGGCCGTCGTCCCGCCACACGATCTGGCCGAAGTGGAAGATGACATCCTTGACCAGATCTCTGTCGGGGATGAAGTTACGTTGTGCGTGCTGCGTACACCAAGGGGCGACGAAGAACTTCTTGTGTCTCTGAATAAGGGGCTGGAGCAGGCGGATTGGCATCGGGCCACAGATCTCCTGGAAAATGAGGAGCCGATAGAATTGGAAGTGGTCGGGTACAACAAAGGGGGCCTGCTCGTCGATTTCGGATATCTCAAGGGTTTTGTTCCTGCGTCACACGTTCCACAGCTGCAAGGAGCCCACGACCGTCAAGCAATATTGTCTCGCAAGACGGAGCTTGTGGGCGGCGACTTACTGCTAAAAGTAATTGAAGTCGACCGGCAGCGCCGGCGGCTCATTCTCTCCGCAAAGAAAGCGCAAAGCGAGCGGCGGCGGCAGAGGCTGCGCGAATTGAAGCAGAGAGAAGGGGAGACGATTACCGGCTGTGTCACTAATCTGGTAAGTTTTGGCGCATTTGTCGACCTGGATGGCGTGGAAGGACTGATCCATGTTTCCGAGATCGGTTGGGAAAAGGTTGAGGATCCGGCGAAGTATCTGCGCCGGGGAGAAGAAGTTGAGACAGTGATTCAATCCGTAGAGTTAGAACGTGAGCGAATCAGTCTCAGTCGCAAAGCGCTGCTGCCGAGTCCCTGGGAAGCGTATGCGCAGGAACATGCGCCTGGCGATCTCGCTGAAGGTGTGGTCACCAGTGTAACGGACTTTGGCGCGTTTGTCGGCGTCGCCGAGGGCATCGAAGGGCTGATTCACACCACCGAGATGCATGGGACCCAGGACTTTACGCCGGAAGACCTTTTGTTCCCCGGCGACCAGCTTCTCGTACGCATCATCAATATAGAACCGCAGCGGCAGCGGCTGGCGCTCAGTCAGCGGCGAATTAGTCAGAAAGAAGAAATTGAGTGGATTCAACGAAAACAAGATACCGAGCCAGAACGCGCTCTTGCGGATGAAGCGTCGTGACCTGTTTCCTTCTGTGGTTCAACTTCTTCTAAAGAGATCAGATTTACGGCACATCCATTGAGCAAATAGGCCACTCTCGCGGCAGGGTGGCCTATTGCTGTTTCAGGCAGCTGTACCAGTTGTTTGTCCATCTCCCTTTGGCAGCAAACGCAGCGTCATAATCTGGTAGGGATTCATAGCGATCACAAGGCTGCTGCCGGTTACGTTTAGCGGCTCCAGGTTTTCTTCCAGCAGGTTACAGCGATAGGCGGCGCGCAGCTGAAAGCTAGTGCGCAGCGTTACGGGTCCGCGACTCCGTTCATTTTCATAAAGCCGCACGATAAGGCCCTGCCCATCTTCTGCCTGCTTGACCGTTTCCACGATCACATTGGCGGCATCTATCCCGAGCAAAGACGAGGCAATTCCACCGCGCCCCTTGCCGAGGACGCGCTGCACAATTAGAGGATCATTGAGGGCATAGGCGGCGCGAACTGTTTCTCCACGCCAATCCCCAGGATGCGGCAGCAGACTGTAGACGAAGCGATGCTCTCCCTGGTCCGCTTCAGGATCGGGGGCAGTGGGGCTGCGCAACAAAGTCAAGCGGATTACATTGTCTTGTACGTCGTGGCCATATTTGCAGTCATTGAGCAAGCTGACGCCGTACCCCCCCTCGCTGAGATCCACCCATTTGTGCGCGCAGCTTTCGAAACGTGCCCAATCCCATGATGTATTGCGATGCGTGGGGCGCTGAACATTTCCCCACTGCACATCGTAAGTCGCCGTTGGGCTAAGAATGTCCACCGGGAAAGCAACCTTGAGCAAAGTGTGCCGCTCCCGCCAATCGATCCACGTGTCAAATTCGATGCGGCGTTCACCCCTGTAGACGTAGACGCGCTGAACCAAGTTGCTATCCATTATCTTTCGCCGGATTTCCAACCCGATCCTGAGCGGCCCCGCTTCAATGAACGCCAAACTGTCGGCCGGCTGAACCGGCCACTGCACATCATCGTAAAAGATATCGATATCCCAGGCGTCCCAGTCTAGCGGCCGATCATCGAATACTTGAAAAGCATTCGCCCGTGCGTTGGCGGGCAGGACGTGACGGCCAACGCCCTTATCAAAAAGGTCTACCATATCTCCCGTGTTATCGAACGTAACGCGCAGCAGCTCGTTTTCAAGAATATAGGCATCGCCAAGCTGCTGGACCATCAGCGTCGTCTCCGGCCCCGTCGCCGGCTTGTTGCAGATAGACAGCCCAGCGACACCGAGAGCCGCCATCTCCGGCAGCTCGACCAATGTGCCGTCATGAACTGTTTGAGTGCGCAGCAGCAGATCGTTCGCGGTTTCCACGATCGTCTCCCCTGCCGCCAGGCGCTCCGGAAGCAGCGCTATATTTCGTCCACCGAACGATGTCGGGTTCATGACAATGAAATCAGACCCCAGCGGCAGGCGCTCGGCCACGGCGCCCAGTGCCTGCGCGCGAACCTGGTCGCCGATCTCGTAGATAGTTTTGTAATCCTGCGCGCTGTCGGCATAGACCTCTGAAATCGACGAGCCGGGCAAGATATCGTGAAATTGATTAAGGCACAGCAGCTGCCAGGCGCGTTTTAGCTCAGCATGTGGATAGGCGTAATCCACAGCTAGGGCTGCCCAGGCGGCCACAAACTCGGCATCGTGGAGCAGGAACTCGCATTTGCGGTTGCTGCGTTTGTTCCGTGCCTGGCTCGTGTATGTTCCGCGATGGTACTCCAGATAGAGTTCGCCATTCCAAGTTGGCAAGCGATCCCCAGCCGAGGCTTCAAGATCACGAAAGAAGTCGATGGCCCGGCCGTTTCTGACTCGTGGAGCAGCCGGGAAATGCTCCATCTCACGAATATTCTCCAGCATCTCGCGCGTGGGACCGCCGCCCCCATCCCCATAACCAAAAGCCATCAACAGTGCCTGCTGCGTCTCTTTCTGCTGCAGGTTGGTCCAAGTTGACATAACTTCTAGCGGTGAGGCGTCGGCATTGTAAGTAGTGGGCCGGCGTGCCTCCCTGCTTCTGAGCGATCTTTCATCCTGCGTGGTGCTGAAATGTGTGAGAATCTTCGTGCCATCCAGCCCCTGCCACCAGAAACTATCGTAGGGCATGCGGTTGTATTGGTTCCAGCTAATTTTGATCGTGAAGAAATAATCCAGGCCGGCTTCCTTGATCAACTGCGGTAGGTTCCAGGCGTAACCAAATACATCGGGAAGCCACATGACCGGCGATTCGGCAGCGGGTCCAAACTGCTCGCGGAAGAAGGTGCGACCTAACAGAAATTGGCGCGCCAATGCTTCCGCCCCACTGAGATTGCAGTCAGCCTCCACCCACATACCGCCGATTGCTTCCCAACGCCCGGCGGCCACATGGGCCCGAATTGCTTCAAAAAGGTCTGGGTAATCTTGACGGACGAAATCATAGAGCTGCGGCTGGCTTTGCAAAAAGTGGTAGTCTGGGAACTGCTCCATTAGGCGCAGCACATTGTGAAATGTGCGACCCGCCTTGCGACGCGCCTGAGCGACGGTCCACAACCAGGCGATATCAATATGTGCATGACCAGCGGCGACGATGCTTACATTCAGCGGCGGACCCGCCTTCTTGATCCCAGCTTGCAGCACATCGTGAGCCGCGCTCACGCTGGCATAGAATGCGCCAGCCAAGGGCTCGCGCATATCCAGAACCTTGAAAGCATCGTCGAGGGCATTGAGGAGTAATCCTTTCGCCGGTTCGTTGTCATCAAGTTGATCAACCACGCCCAAGGCGACGCGCGCTGTGGCGATAAAATCCCGAGTGGGTTGGTCGATCTGAACGAGATAGCAAGGCTGCATAAACAGCTTCGTACCCGTGTCCGCCGCAAACCAGCCACCCAACCCAGTCCAGCCGTGCAGAGCGAGGAGATGAGAACGGCCGTCCCTATGTTTTTCAGGCAGAATGATTTCCTGATGGTGGCGATCGCAGGCGGCAAAGGGAACGCCATCAATGTAGGCGAGGGCCTCCGGATGGCTGAAGTAGCCCGCCTCACCAAGCGGCAAATACAAAGCAAGCGGACGATCCGTGGGCCAGGTATCCGGAGCTGCGAAATCTGTGCGCAAAACAAAATCAGTAGTCCATTCACCCCAATAGGTTGGCGGGGTAACAGAAGCCCATTCGCTGTCATCTAGCCCAACGCCGACCGGAAGCTCTACCAGCGGCTCGGACAGCGAGAGATAGCGAAAGGGTTCCAAAGGCACCCTCCGCCTATAAACCAGTGGTTCCAGCAGTTGGATACGCTGCGCGATTTTGGATGATGTCCAGCGTGTTTGGTGCAGCATTTTTGATTCACTCCGAACTAAGCTCAAGTTCTCAATTCACTCTCTTCAATTGGAGTGTAAGCTAAATCTCCAAATCTTAGGCGTGACGAGAAGGTTCATCCAAGAAGATGTCGCCCACAAATTCAACCAACCTTTTCCAGCTCGGGACCATCCTCCAATCCGCCCCGACGAACCAGGGCCCGCAGCCGTGAAGGTGGATAGCTGTCTTCTAACTCTGCCACCAGTAGTTCAATCAGCGCAGCGAGCTCACCTTCCCTTTCCTGCCAAGCCGTCGTGCGCCACTCGGACATATATGCCTCTGAACTTGTCTTGCCGGCGCGCAGGGCGGCGGCGCTAATCGCCCCCTGAAAACGCTTCGGCAGCTGCTGACTCTTGCGCAGGCTGCCGGAGCGAACCTTGACCAATGAGGGTATATCGCGCCATCTTATTAACTGAAATTCCAGCGCCATTGTGCTACTCCTGCCGACATGCACTTGATACAGCGCACTCCGCGTCAACGTCTTGATCGATCTGCCCTGCCTGCGCACTGATTCGTGAGCACAGGCATCCCCTCGACATTATCCTCAGACCGACCCTGCTCGGCAATACGTACAGCTTGCTGCCACTTGGCTTCCGCTCGCTAGATTCCCACACGCCGCACTATCCCGTCTCTACAAAATCCACGCCCCAGCCTAATTCTAGCGAAGTCACGCCGCAGAGGGAGGGCGTGGGCCGAAGCTAAGAAAAAGACCTCTGGTGTTTAGAGGCCTTTTCTCTTGGTTTATCAAAGGACAGGTTTTTCTGGCTGGCCATTCTCAGGTCAGCACCGGCCGGCCATCTTATGTGGAAGAATGGCTCGGTTCAAGCATTTCATGCCGCTCCAGAGCTTCATCGAGGATGCTGTTTACCAGTTTTTCATATGACCATCCGGCAGCGCGGGCTTCAATAATGAGATCTGAGTATTCGGGGTTCAGCCCTGGCAGCGGATTTATCTCTAAGATATAGGGCTTGTCTCCGTCGTTGGCATCGAGGCGAAAATCGACTCGCGCTACATCGAGACAGCCGGTAACGCGAAAAGTGGCCGCCGTTAACCAATTGAGTTGTTCAACCTGCTCGGCACTTAGGGGAGCTGGGCATAGATAATGAAATTCGTGTGCGAGCTCAGTCTTTATGTGACCGGTATAAATGCCGGCTTCTTCAACCGGGTAGCGGCTCATATCGATTTCCAACGGGGGGAAGAAGTGCAGGCCGCGCGAGACGCGTGGGGCATCTTCATTTTGCGGCAGACGCCAGGCAACAGGGCTGGTCAAGTTGCCGACTGCGCCAACGGTGACTTCACGTCCTTCGATGAAGCGCTCTGCCAGAACCGGTTGATCGTAGCGATCGAAAAGACGGCGTAATTGTTTTTCTAGCTGGACTTCATCCTGGACGATAGACTCAGCGCTGATGCCCATGCCGGTTCCTTCCCGACTTGGCTTCACGAACAATGGGAAGTACAAATCTGGGTCGAGCGCCTCATTGAGCCGTTCAAAAACCTGAAAAGGGGGCGTTGGCAGACCGTGATGGCTGAGCACGCGCTTGGTCATGGGCTTGTCCAAAGTCAAAGCCAAGGTAAGAACGCTGGACCCTGTATAAGGTAAGCGCAGCATCTCCAAGATGGCGGGAACCTGCGCTTCACGGGAATCGCCAAAATGACCTTCGGCAATGTTAAAGCAGATGTCAGGTCTATTCTCCTGCAGACGAGCGAGGAGACCCGCATCTCCTTCCATGAAGGTGACTTGATGGCCGCCGGATTCCAAGGCGGCCGTTATGGCCGCTATGGTTTCTTCTGAATCTAAATCATCCCAAAGATCAGCCGATATCCCCGGCCAGACAGGCGCATTCTTTCTTAGATTGGCTATTAAGGCAATATGCATCTCTCGCAATCCTATTCCTAGCAAGCGTAATTCATTGAACCGCAAATTCGTTCCCCTCAAGTATGGGCGAACATGCTCCGCAATGCATTGGCGTGATGACCCATCTCATACAGGACAAATGTTGTAGCTGCCGAAAACCCTCCCTGCCCTGGATTCCCGCTCCGTCGCTGTCTGAGCAGGATGCTTGCCGCTATCTAGATCTCTTTTCAGATGGGCTGTGTCTCTTCGGCCAGCCACTCCCTTTCTTCGGAATTCAGGTGACCAGCCAACTGATCGACAACTTTTTTATGGTACTGGTTCAGCCACTCTTTCTCGGCAAGGCTCAAACGATCTATCTCTACCAGATCGAGATCAAAGGGGCACAAAGTCACCGTTTCAAATTCAAGGAAGCGGCCGAAAGCGGTAGATTGGGATGGTTGAACAATCATCACATTCTCGAGGCGCACGCCAAATTGTCCCTCAAAATAGACGCCGGGTTCATTGGTCGTCACCATGCCGGAAAATAGTGGGACTGGGTGATTGGGGGACAAGCGCTGAGGCCCTTCGTGAACATTCAGAAAGTGACCCACGCCATGTCCGATTCCATGACGGCAGTCCCAGCCCTGCTGCCACAACGGCTGCCGGGCCAGCGCGTCAAGCTGCCCGCCACTGGTCCCCTGAGGAAACTGCGTCGTTATCAAGCGGATTAGGCATTTTAGAACCTGCGTATACGCGAGTTTTTCGGCGGGGGTGGGAGAGCCCACCGTGATGGTGCGCGTAACATCCGTAGTGCCGCAGAGGTAATGACCCCCGGTATCAACAAGCAGCAGCCCTTCCGGCCCAATGATTGGTGCGGTATCCGCCCGTGGGCTGTAATGCCCAACGGCAGAATTTGCTCCAAAACCAATGATATTGTCAAAGCTTAGCCCTTGAAACAGGTTTTCCAACTGCCGAAACTCAAGCAGTTTGTGACCAAGCGTAATTTCGGTGTGCGCCTGGTTCAGGCCTTGCTTGTCAAGCCAGTGCAGCCACTTAATCAGCGCTGCGCCATCACAGCGATGTGCCTGGCGAAACCCTTCGAGCTCCGTCTCATTCTTGATCGCCTTCAGTTCCTTGGGGATACTGGCCGCGAGCCGCAGGCGGCTGATCGTCGCGGCCGTCTGCTTGAGCTTGTAGTTCGTTTGTTCAGGATCAAGCAGGATCACGGTGCTGGGCGACAACTGGACCAAATAGTCATCAATCAAGTCGTATTCCACCAGCAAGATGCTGTCCTTTGCCAGCGCGTCCCGGATCGACGAAGGCACTTTGCCCGGATCAATAAAGAGACAAGCTTCTTCTAGACCAACAAACGCATAACAGATGGGGACGGGGTTATGAGCAATATCGGCCCCACGAATATTGAAGGTCCAGGCAATGTCATCGAGGGCTGTCAGAAGCTGGGCCTGTGCCCCTTGATTTCGTAATTCGCGCCGAATCCGCTGCAGTTTGGCGGCACGGCTCTCCCCGGCAAACGTTTCGTCGAACAGATAGATGCTGTTGGACGGTGGGGCAGGACGGCCAGACCAAATCCTATCAATTAGGTTTTCATGATAGGTGAAGGCAATGGCCTGTCCGTGCACTGCATGGCTGAGTTCAGCCACTTGGGCGATCGAAAAAAGCTTGCCGTCAAAGCCTATGTTCGCCTCATCTGGCAGATGCTGGGCCAGCCACTGCGCGTAGGTGGGAACGCCAGGCAAGCCCATCTTGAACAGGTGAATTCCGGAGCCGGCCAACTCTTGCTGGGCACGGATATGGTACCGCCTGTCGGCCCATAGTCCGGCAAACTCGCGCGTTACGACCAGGGTTCCTGCCGAGCCAGTGAATCCCGACAGCCAGGCTCTCGCTTGCCAATGTTCGGCCACGTACTCGCTCTGATGGGGATCAGCGCTGGGGGTGATCCAGGCATCAATCTGCTGCTGATCCATGAGTCGACGCAGGCTGGCTAGTTTTTCATGCGGTGACATCGTGCCCTTGATGGAGGGTATGGTCCAAAGGTCGCGGCGGCCGAAAGCGGGGTCTGTTCCGCTGGTGTAGGCAGCTGAAGAAGATTCTCAGCGGAGGGTCGATCTCAATCGGCCGTCTCCATGATCGTCGCTGGAGCATTGCTATTGATAATTGCACCATCGCGCATCTGCACCACGCGTTTGGCGTAATCAACGACCCGCGGATCATGCGTGGCGAAGATAAAGGCCGTGCCCGTCTCCTGGTTCAGCTTCTGCATGATGTCCATCGCCTGTTTGCCGTTTTCCGTGTCCAGGTTGGCCGTCGGCTCGTCGGCCAGGACCAGCAGCGGGTCTGTTACCAGGGCGCGAGCGATGGCCACGCGCTGCTGCTCGCCGCCGCTGAGCTGATCGGGGCGGTGGTCGACGCGGTGGCTTAATCCCACGGCATCCAGCAGATACATCACGCGCTCCCTACGCTCCTTCTCAGGCATATTGTTGAGAATCAGGGGCAACTCCGTGTTCTCATAAGCGCTGAGCACCGGCACGAGAGCGAAGAACTGAAAAATGAAACCGATCATCGACTTGCGCAGATCGGCGCGCGCATTTTTCTTCAGCCCGGTTACATCCCGATCTTCGATAAATACCTTGCCTTTGTCCGGCAGGTCCAGGCAGCCCATAATTTGCAGCATGGTCGTCTTGCCCGAGCCGGATGGGCCGACTATGGACGTGAATTCGCTGTTTTCAATACTCAGGGAAACATCGTCGAGGGCGCGTGTTGTGACTTCGCCAATGGTATAATCTTTGGTTACGTTTTCTAATCTGATGATTTCCATCTTTAAATTCCTATTTCAAGAAACACGGTTCTGAGACAATTGCTTGCTGGGGCCGAAAGGCCGCGCGAAAAACCGGATTCTAAGGTTTGTTAAAATGCGTGTAACGCCTCTACCGGCTCCATGCGCGCCGCGACCCAGGCGGGATAGACTGAAACCAGGACCACGATGCTCAGCATGAGCAGGGAAAGGATCGCAAACTGATCGGGCGCCATGGCCGCGTACATCCTGCTGCTGAAAGCCATGCCCTCGACAAGTCCAGCCGTATCCTCTCCGATATCAAAGCCAACTCTTGACATATAGAAGACGGCGCCGATACCCATTACCAGGCCGAAAGCTATGCCGATGATGGCCAGAACAGCGGCCTCGAGCATCACCATCATCATCACCTGGCGGTCTTTCATGCCCAACGAGGCCAGGATGCCCATTTCACGCGTGCGGTCAAAAACGGACATGAGCAAGGTGTTGGCGATCAAGACGGCCACGACCAGGATGACGATCATGTAGATAAGGTAATAGAAGGCGCCGCCCGCTTCCACCGTTTGCAGTAAGAACTGGTTCAGATCCTCCCAAGTTTGAATGCCGATGCCCGGCGCGGCCAGCGCCGCGGCAACGGACGCCGTATCTTCGCGATCGTTGAGCATGATGATGATGCTGCTGGCGCGATCGCCGGTGCCCGTGAATGCCTGCGCCTGGGCTAAGGGCATGATCACGGTGTTCTGGTCATAGCTGGGAAAGCCTGAATTGTAGATGCCGCTCACGGTGAAGATCCCTTCTTCAAGCGCGCCGTTGGCCGTACCGGAAGCCAGGCTGACCCGGTCCCCAACAGCAATGTCCATATCGTCAGCCAGACGCTTGCCAAGCAGAATCTGCCCGCGAGCATCGGCCGTCAGGTATTCCCCTTCAACGATGCCCTGGCGAACAAGGTCATGAAATGCATCAACAGGATCAATGCCCGTGATCTGCAGGCCGGATGATTCGCGTGGTGTGCTCAACACCGTACTGGTCCACAGCACAGGCGCCACGGACTGCACCTGCGGCAGCGCCTCCACTTGCGCCACCAGTGCCTGGGGGTCTGCTATCAGATCCCGCGCCAGCAGGCTCATCTTTTCGATCTCATAGGCGTCATTGCGCAGCTGCAAATGTCCGGTTGATGTGCGGATATTGTCGCGCAGGGCGCTGTCGAAAACCCCTTCGAGCATGCCGGCCATGAGCAGGACGACGGTCAGACCCAGGGCCACGGCGATCATGGTGGTGATTGTGCGCCGCCGATTGCGCACAATGTCGCGATAGGCCATCTTCCAAAATGCTGCAAATGCCATTTTCTTCTCCAAATAGAGAAACCCGGTTTTTCCAATGCGTTTGGAAGGCTTTGCAACTGCAAAGAAACCGAGTTTCTAGAGTTCAGTTCTAGACGTGGTGCAGCGACTCCGCCGGTTCACTGCGCGCGGCCTGCCAGGCGGGAATCAGCGAAGCGATAGCGGCGATAATCACCACGGCGATGCCATAAACAACGATATTGGCCAGCGGAATTGAGGGGTAAATATAGTTGCCCATCAAGGCATAGACATCTCCCGCATCACTGAGACTGTCTCCATACAGAGCGCCGAAATTGAGCCCCACCCGGCCAAGCCACAGCACCAGCAGATAGCTGATCGTACAGCCGACAAGCGCGCCGAAGAGCCCGATGAAGGTGCCTTCCAGCATGAAGAGGCCCATCAACTGCCGCCCTTTCATGCCCAGCGCTCCCAAGACGCCCATCTCGCGCGTGCGTTCATAGACGGCCATGAGCATTAAATTGAGGATGCCGATGCTGGCCATGAGCAGCACAATGAAGCCCAAACCGGCCGTAAAACTGCTCTTCGTGGCCAACGCCTGCTGTATTTCCGGCTGCAAGGTGTAGAAGGAATCCACCTCGTAACCGGGCAATGCCGGCTCCAAACTGGCGATCAATTCTTCCTCCTGCCCTATCCGCTCCATCGTGACCGCCACTTCAGTCTCCTGGTCACGCAGATTATATAGGGTCTGGGCGACAGGCAAGTTGATATAGACCAACCCCTTCTCCGTGGCGCCCATGCCCAGGTCGAAGATGCCGACAATCGTCATGGTACGCTGGCGCATCGATTCATCCTTGCGCTGGCCCAGCAGCGTGATGCGATCGTCAAGAGTTACATCGAGCGCATCGGCCAGTTCGCCGCTGATCAAAATGTTGTCCCCGTCGCCGGCGGTCAGGAACCTTCCCGCGCTGATGTTCTCGGCAATGAGGCTGATGGCCACCTCGCTGTCCGGCTCGATGGCCGTGATGCTTACCGGGTAGGCGCCTTCGCGGCTGCTGGCCATGCCCCCGGTCGTGATACGTTTCGAAGCGTTGATGACATTGGGCTTGCCGCTAACATGCTCAACAACAACGTCGCCATCTTCCAATGGCAGAAGGGGTAGACGCTTGGCCTTGTCGCGGAACCCAGGCGCGTGCACCTGCACATTGCCGCCGTAAAGGCGCACAGCATTGCCGTATATGGCCTGGTCAGAGCCTCTGATCAGGGCATCCATAAAAATGAGCAGAACAAGGCCAAGCACAATGGCCACGGAGGCGATCACGGTGCGCCGGCCGTTGCGCCACATGTTACGCCAGGCCAATTTCACATATTTCATCATGATACTTCCTTCATCTGCGACACTTTTTCCCCAGAAAACCACACGTCAAAGACGTGTTGGTCAGCTAAGGGCAGCGAACCAGGCTCTGCACCCAGAACGCGCTCGATCGCGGTTTGTACGGCCGACAATTTCTGTCGCGCCACGGCCGCCGGATCCTCATACTTCTCCGGGCTTAACATAAGATCATACATCATATCGGCGAGCGAGAGCGAGCTCGCCAGGGCGATCCTGGCCGAATCCTCGCCAAACTCGGTGTTAAAAACACCCTCATCAACCCCCTGGTCGACGACTCTGGCCAGTTCAGCCGCTATGTTCTCCACAGTTCTCATATGAATCTTGTAGCGCAGCAGTACATTCTCATCTGACTGCATCATTTGCATGAGCGCGATCATCTCACTCTTGCGATCCGCTTTCCAACTGCCAACAATCCGAAATGCTTTATTCCATTTCTCAGTCGCGTTTAGCGTCGGGTCGTCGATGATAGGCCTAATCAAAGCCACGGAATAAGCGATCAGCTCGTCAACCATGGCCTCCAGAATCGCCTGCTTGGAGTCAAAGTAGTAGTAGAATGTCCCCTTGGCCACGCCGACTTCATTGACGATGTCGCTGACTGAGGTCTTTTCATACCCATTGGCGTAGAAAAGGTTCTGCGCGCAAGCAATAAGCTCGCTGCGCCGTTCATGCGGATCTTTGCTGATTCTCGACATAGTCCCTTCTCGTGACTGACGGTCAGTCAATTTCGAGAATTGTAACCTTCTAGGGTCACGGCGTCAAGCAAGTACCAATGCTGCTCAGACAACGAGGAAAGCGTTGAGCGCTCAATTTGTACCCGTATACGGGGGTGGTCCGTGCGCCGCAAGAACCCCCCTTCACGCTGCTTGGGATGGGATTTCTACCGCTTAGTAAGCGCCGGGGATGAGGAGGCCGCTTTCGTAGGCGTAGACAGCCGCCTGGGTGCGGTTTTCCAGGTTCAGCTTGGTCAGGATGCTGCGCACATGGCTGCGCACCGTGTTTACGCTGATGAACAGCGCTTTCGCGATTTCCTCATTGGAACGGCCGCGCGCCATTTCGCGCAGCACATCCAGCTCGCGTGCGGAAAGCGCAACTGATCCCGTCTTAGGTGATTGCGCTTCGCCCCTTGCCAGCGCAGCCATCATATGCGTCGGGATCACCAGCTGGCCGCGATTAACAGCGTGGATAGCGCTAACCAATTCATCCGGCGAAGAATCCTTGGATAGGAAACCGGCCGCTCCGGCCTGCACAGCTGCGGCCATATGGCTCTCACCGCCCAGGCTGGTCAGGACGACTATGCGCGCCTTTGGGTTGCCGGCGCGAATGGCGGCGATGGCCGCACGGCCGTCCATGCCCGGCATCACCAGATCCATCAGGATGACATCGGGGCGCAGATGAGCGGCCAGATCCACGGCTGCGGCCCCATCTGCCGCCTCGCCCACTACTTCAATGCCATAACGCTGTGTCAACAACATACGCAGCCCCTGGCGCACCACGGCGTGATCATCGACGATCAAGAGGCGGATAGGATCACTCACTGTTCGCGCCTCTCGTCTCATCCGGCAGCAGCAAGCTGATGCGCGTGCCCCCGCCGGGCGTGGCGTCGATGGCCAGATCTGCCTTCAGCGCGCGGGCGCGGCGGGCGATCTGGGCCAGGCCCATCCCCGACTCTATCTTTTCACTGCGAAAGCCGCGGCCGTTATCTTGCACTTCCAGCAGCAGCTTATCGCTGCTGCGACCCAGGGAGACGGTCACCTGCGTGGCGGCGGCATGCCGTAGGCAGTTGTTCAGCGCTTCAGTAATGACGTAGTAGAGCGATTCCACCACGCCGCCCTCCAGGGTGATCGTTGGATCAAAATTCAGCGTCGTTTCCATGCCCAGCCGCCGCTCGACGCGTCGTAGCCGGTCTTTGAGGACTACTTCCAGCCCATCCTGCGTGGGCAAAGCGAGCGGCCCCAATTGGTAGAGTAATACACGCATGTCACGCTGCGCCAGCAGCGCGTTTTCCTCAATCCCTTCCAATGAATCGGCCAGCAGTTCGGCATCGTCCTCGCGCAGCGCTTCGCGACCGGTGCGCGCCATGAGGGTCAGGCCGTAAAGCGTCTGCGTGATCACGTCGTGCAGGTCCTGGGCCAGCCGCTGTCGCTCGGCCAGGGTAGCTGAGCGCGCGGCTTGGTGGCGCAGGCGATCTTCCAACTCCCAGCGATGCAGCGTGCTGGCAAATATCTCAGCCGCCGTGCGCAGGAGAACGATCTCATCTTCGCCCCAATGCCTTGGCCGTTTGACATCATCCAGACCGACCAGGCCCCAAAATGCACCGTCGACGGAGAGCGGCAGTAGTAATATGGAGAGCAGCGGGTCCTTTTGATTGTGGAAGATTTGTACCGTATCCGGATTGGCGGCGAAAACGACGGCCGTTGGCCCGCCCACAATGTGACCCCGGGCTACTGATTCGCGGATTTCCAGACCTAAAAAAGACCACGGCATATGCTGGTTGCGCTCTACGGGCAGGTGAGCATAGACGCCAGGGGCACACGCTTCAGCATACAGGCGCAGGCAGAGCAGCTGCTCATGATCCATGAAGTCCTGGACGACATAGGCGCGGCCGGCTTGCACAACCGCAACCAGAAATGCCAAGGCTTCGTTGAGCAGCTCCTGGCGTTGGGCAGGGGTGGAGGCGGCGCGCAGTAGCGTTCGTGAACAGCCGGCGAGGGCATTCTGGTAGCGGCGTGGAATTTCCGCCGCATCAGCGACTGCATCTTTGCTGCCCTGGCTTTCCTTGATCATGATGACGTTCCTGACGCGGTGGCCACCTGGCGGCGAACCACTGCGTCGCGCTCCTCTACATGCATATTATTATGTTCGGCGACAATCTGCCTGTACCAGCGGCAACAGCGGGAACTGCGCCGCTGCATTCATCGTATACCAAGCATGAATCATCCTTCTGGATGATTGGACAGCGCCTTGATCGTGCTAAAGTGTAACTATAGTATGCGCTTAGGGTGTGAGCAAGTTTCTGCTGCAACAAAACAATTGGAAGGAATGAAAACCGCTCTTTCAGCAACTGGGGAACCGATCGTCGCCGGTGACGGTATGCCGGAGACCGCTATCTGCGCACACTGTAAATGCAGCGTTACCCTGCGCAAGCGGAGCCTGATGGGCGGCGGCGTCACCTATTTCTGGCGTCATAGTGACAACGGCCGTGTGCCCTGCCGCGAGCGGGCCAGGCAGTTCAGTCAGGAACAGTAGCCCAGCACACGTCAAACAGCGGGGATAATCCTTTTATAGTCTGTAAGTAAGTAGTTGGTTATGGCGGCGCAGCAATCACCTGCGCGTCTTGCAAAGAATCATTTACAAGGAGAATTCAAATGGCAAACAAGAATCGTAATTTAATCGTGGCCTATTTTGATAATGCCGCTGCGGCCGATGATGCGGCCCAGCAGCTCAAACATTGGGACAAAGACGACGACGACATTAAGCTGGGCGGGATGGGTATCGTTACCATGGAAGATGGCGAGCTAAAGACGCACAAAGTCGGGGCCCACGCGGCAGGCACCGGGGCCAAATGGGGTACTATCCTCGGAGCGACGGGCGGCCTGGCGAGCGGGATCATGGCTGCGGCAGGGATCCTGACCGGCGGCCTTGGCTTGATTCCCGGCGCCATTGCCGGCTTGGCGGTAGGTGCGGGTGCGGGCGCGCTCTTCCACAAGAAGATTGGGATGACCGATGCTGACCGAGCGCGTCTTCAAGATCACCTGAAAAACGGCGGCGCTGCGCTGGCCGTCATGGCCGATGATTTCGAAGTGGAGCCGACCAAGGCAGAAATCGCTGCGCTGGGTGGGGCCGTTGAACATTACACGCTCCCCGATGAGGCGCTGGCAGATCTTGATGAGACACGCGCTGCTGTGGACGAGGCGCATGACCAAGTCGCTGAGCATCTTGCCGGCCAGCCGGTCGAAGTACAGGAGCAAGCGGCGAGCATGCTGGTTGCCGCACCGGCGATGGGTGCCGCGGCGGCCGCCAGCCTGAATCAGGCAGGTATCGATGACGTCGAAGAACTGCAGGAAACTGTGGCCACAAAAGAAGGGCGCGCCAAGGTAGCTGAAATCACCGGCGCCGACGCCGACGATGTCCACGCCTGGGCGCGCGACATTGACCTGAGCCGTGTACGCGGCCTTGGCCTGCAGTACCGTAAGCTGCTTAACGCCGCCGGCATTGCCACTGTCGCTGATCTGGCAGCCTATGAGCCTGATGAGCTGGAAGGACTGCTGATCACGGCGAATGAGGAAGATCACATTGTCACCAGACTTCCTTCGCTGGATACGGCGACCTATTGGGTACAACAGGCGCAGGAGCTGCCCCCATATCTCGTAGCCATCAAAGTGACCAAAGACATGATGACTGTGGACGATTACAGCTGGCATGCAAAAGAAGGGGACGATCCACACAAGACCAAAGCGGATGCCGTCATGTTCAACCGCAAGGAAGGGTATGAAGTGGAATTGATGGTGCAGAAGATCTGCAACCGCTTTGGCTTCGAGACGGTTGACGATGTCAAGCGCGTGGAAGCGGTCATCGCCAACGACCTGCCGGGCAATGTACGCAGCCAGAAGAATGTCTATGCCTGGCTCGTGGATTACTTTGAGACACATTAGGCTGCGCGGCCAACTGCCGGCGCGGCTGTAAAAGCAGTGAGGTTTATGGACCTGGCGACCTGTGCGGTCGCCAGGTCTTGAAGTTTGTGGGTAGATAGTATTGCCCTCTGGCATGAGTCAGAGCGGCCGGCTGTCAAAGCTATGGAGGATTGTGATGGGACGTTTAGTGAATAGACATGGTGTGATGTTTTTGATCCCTTTGATGGTTGTTGTTCTGCTGAGCTTGGCCGGCGGATCGGCGCGGGCGGAAGATGCGCAGTGGCGCACCCGCTTTTGGAATAATACCCATTTTGGCGGTGACCCGGTGGTCGAGCGGCATGATAATGCGGTTGATTTTGATTGGGGTCAGGGTTCTCCTGCCAAGCATGTCGATGACGACAACTTCTCCGCCAAGTTCAACCGGCGCGTGAACTTCGCGCCGGGCACCTATCGCTTCAATGCCACAATGGATGACGGAATGCGCGTTTTTCTGGATGGCAATGTGATTATCGATTCCTGGACGGACAGCCAGGAGCACGCTATCACGCGCGACATCACTGTCAGCGGCGGAGAACATGATGTGAAGGTGGAGTATTACGATGCCGGCGGCGCGGCCGTGGCCAAGGTGAACTGGCAGCTGATCCATCCCGAAGGACAGCCGGGCGGCAGCGGCGGCGGGCAGTTCTTCCCCAACTGGAAGGGGGAGTATTACAACAACACGACGCTCAGCGGCGCGCCGGTATTGGTGCGCGACGATCGCTACCTGAACCAAAATTGGGGCACCGGTTCCCCCGCGCCGGGCGTGATCGGCAGCGATAATTTTTCCGTGCGCTGGACACGTACGCTCAATGAGAACCCAGGCAATTACCATATCACGATGACGAATGATGATGGCGCGCGCTTGTGGATCAACGACCAGCTGCTGATTGACAACTGGGCCGTCCAGTCGCCCAGCACGCGCTCGGTTGGTTATTACCATCCCGGCGGAGCAGCCAACGTGCGCGTGGAGTATTTTGAACAGTCGGGCAACGCCATGATCGATCTCCATCTGGGTGAGGAGACGGTCCAGCCTGTGGTTCCGCCGTCAACGGGAACGGGTGGCCAGGCTGCGGCGGGCAGCTGCCCGCCGCCGTTAGGCCTCAGCGCCTATGTCAATGTCAGTAGTCTCAATTTCCGCAGCGGACCGGCCGTACAGTTCCCAGTTCTAGCCACTTTGACGGAATGTACCGTGGTGCAGCTGACCGGTTACCGTAATCCTGTAGAGGCTAGCAGCCCCTGGGTGCAGGTGATCTTGTCCGACGGCCGTACCGCCTGGGCCAATGCCAACTACCTGGTCATGGGTGAGCCCTTGTCGCAGATGACCGTCTTGAGCGATTAGGCGCAGCGCAACAAGCGTTGCAGTGCACAGACAAAGCGGTATCAGTCGGGGTGGTTTGCGAACCGTCCCGACACCGCAAAGGCACAAAGAGAGAGCTAGAATGATACAGCAGAAGAAAAGTGACGCCGGCAAACCAGACTATGTGCTCACCCTCGAGAAAGCGTACGGCCCGCCGAGCCAGGAAGGGTTTGGCAGCGCCGTCTTTTTTGAGCAGGTGCAAGACGAGGACGGCCTGGAAGAGCTGGCTGAAAAGTATTACCAGCATTTCGTGGGCGGGCTGTGGGAGCGCTGGGGCGAAGAGACGTGGATGGGGCCCTGGAAAGAAGTCTATGCGCGCAAGACCGTGGTCAAGCATGATGTCGTTAAAGAGCTGAACGGCATCGAGGACCGCGACGCTGCCAATTCGGCGGCGATGATCCTGGAGGTCGTTGAAAACGCCGAGGAAGCACAGGAAGCGCTGGCAAACGCATACGACGATCCCGACACGGACGAACTACGTGTTTACACTATCGGCGATGGCGAGGCGATGTCCGGGTTAGTAGTTGCCGGGCAGCGGGGCAATGGCGAGGCGATTTTTCTGGTCTTCCTTCTGGACTGACTTTCATGGGCAGCGTTTGACAATGACATGGCGCACGGTGGCACCGGTGGGCATGGCATCGACACAGCCGGCGCTGGCGGCCGAAGAGGTATCAGCACGGGATCTCGCGTCGCTTTGTGACAGTTTTGCGGGAAACGTAAGGAGATACTATGACAAGAGACACAAAGATAACGGCTTTGGCAGTAGGATTGGTAGCGGGACTACTGCTGCTGCTGCTGGTCGTCGCCTGGCCGGCAACAGCGCAGCCGGGCGTCGACTCGATAGTGCACCTGCCCATTGTGACCAGTCCGGTCGTGCCGACCGAGCTGTACGAGACGGATTTTGACGACAGCATTGCCCCCTGGACGGCCGTGCGCTGGCAAAAAGGAGCGGCCTTCGACCTCGATCATGAGGACGGCTGCGACAGCGGTCACTGTGGCTTCCTCGACCTCGACGTGGAGAATGAAGAGACGTATGCGATTGCTTCGCCGCTGATCGTTGGCCCAAATCCGCCCTACGTAATCGAATTCCGCGCCAAACTGCACGAGCGCAAGGACAAGCACCAGTATGGCGCCGTCTTTGGCGGCGACTGGCACAGCGGGGAGTGCCCGGGCGACAATACGGACAGCTGTTTTAACCATTACTATGAATTCCGCGTGCGCTATCGTGACGAGGCGGGGGAAACGTACCTGGAATACCGCCTGCGGCGCATTGACGGGCACGACGACAACAATATTGAAGAGGGTGAAGACCTGATCAAGTGGACGCGCGTTGACGGCGTGGATGCCGAGGATTGGGTCAAGTGGTCGGTGCGCTACAACGAGCGCGGCCGGATCACGTTCAAGGTGAATAACAGCGAGCTGGGCACATTCGCCGAAGATCAGAAGTATGATGATCCGCTCTACTTCGGCGTCTTCGCCCGCGCCGGCGACAATGGTGATGCGCGCGCTCGTTTCAATAGTTTCAGCATCGCCGCGGAAGAGTAGGTGCTGCGGCTAGCCCAGAATCTTGAATCCACTGATACTCATCCTCCTGATCCTGATCCCCCTACTGGTGCTGTTGCTGGTCGCCCGCCGCGGCGGAGACAGCAGCGCGGCTGAACTGACGCGCCTGGAGAAGGCAATCAGCAACATTGAAGCGGAGCCGGGTGCGATCACGACCATCGACTGCCCCCTGCCCCTATCCGGCGAGGTCGAGGGCGAGACCTACGAATGCGGCGTCTACACCGTGCCGGTGAGTTATGATGATCCGGGGGGGAGCACGATCAATCTAGCCTTTGTGCGCCTCTTCGCCGCCGGCGAAGCGACCGAAGCGCCGATCGTCTTCCTGGCGGGCGGGCCGGGCCAGAGCGGCATTCTGGCGGCCGGCGGGCAGCTGTACGGCGACCTGCGCGACGATCGCGACCTGATCTTTCCCGCGCAGCGCGGCACGCTGTTTGGCCAGCGACTGGCCCTGGAAGAGTGCGTGGACCTGCTGGGCGACCAGCTCGGGCGCGACGAGCTGCAGGCTTTCGTGGACAGTGTGAGCGCGGGCGAAAGCCGTGACCGTTCGCTGCCCTATGATCAGTACCTGGCACAGTACAGCGAGACGGTTGGGGCGATCAACGGCCGCTGCCACGAAGCGTTCAAGAACGCGGGGTATGACCCGGCCCAGTTCAATACGGCGAACAGCACGAATGACCTGGTGGGCCTGCTCGCGGCCCTGGGCTATGAGAGCTATAACCTGCACGGCACGTCCTATGGCACGCGGTTGGCCCTGGAAACAGCGCGCCGCCATCCTGAAGCGCCCATTCGCAGCATGGTGCTCGATTCGCCCGCCACCACGACCGTGGATCGCCTGAGCAACCTGGCCGTGGCGCCGCACGAGATGGTGATGCGGCTTTTCGCCAACTGCGCCGCCGATGCGGACTGCAGCGAGGCCTACGCGGACCTGCCCGCCCGGACAGCTGCGCTGCTGGCGCAGTTGGACGCACAGCCCCTATCGGCCGGCGAACGGCGTATCGGGCCGGAGGAAGTGATCACCCAACTGCTTGATCTGAGCGGCACACGCGGCAACACCCTGCCGCGCATGATCGCCGAGCTGGAAGCGGGGGATACGTCGACCTATCTCGCCCTTCTAAATCGAGAGGTAGGCACTGCACCAGCGGAAGGGCCGGTGGGTTCCGACGCTGTGAATGGGCTGTTGCGGGAAATTTCTTTGGCAGGGCTGCAGGGCAGCAACCCGCTCACCGGCCTTCAGGCGGTCAAAGATGTACTATATGGGGCGCAGGCGGACGATGCGCGTGAAGGGATGAAAGCGAATGCCCGGCGTGTGCTGGCTGACTCTGAAAGCCTGCCGCGAATTCTGGAAATGATAGACGCGCTGACGGGCGACGAAGTCCAGCAGCTGCGGGAGATGACGAGCGGCGGCGGTACGCAGAGCGATGAAGCGGCCATTAACCTGGTCACACAGGCCAGCGCCAGGAACAATGCCCATTTCCTGCTCTCAGGAATTGTCTGCCTGGAGCAGCTGCCGTTCAGCGATGTGCAGGGGGCGCTGGCGCGGCGTGATGCGCTGGCCATTCCCGAATTGGGCAGCAGCGATGCCTTGCTGGCCACGGAAGTAGGCAACTGTGCCAATTACCCGATGGGCGCGATCGATCCTACTTATGGGGAGCCGATTCGCAGCGCCATACCCACCCTTATCCTGCAGGGCGAATATGATACACGGACGCCGCCGGAAAACGGCCGTGCCCTGGCCGAGCAGCTCAGCAATGCCACGCTGGTTATGGTGCCGCAAGCCGGCCATGAGACGTGGGGCATCGGCAGCTGCGCGGCGCAAATCGGCATTGAATTCATCCGTAATCCTGGAAGGACACCCGATCTCTCCTGTCTGCAGCAGCGACAGCCACGCTTTTCGCTGCCCGGTGACCCTTTGCAGTAGAATTGGGCGCAGCGCGATACGGAACGAGAAAAGCGCGTTACGCACATAGGGTGCGCGACGAGATGGGCATTGAGGCGAACTGCTGGGGGTAGTGCAGGAGACGCTGCAGCCGGGCAGCGCGAGCGTGTGGACCAACCGCAATAATAGCGGAGTTGGCAGGTAGTCAATTGAAGCGTGATTCCGTAATTGCCTGGACCCTGTGTCTGATTGTTTTTTTGGGTGCTATCGCGCAGCTTGTCGTCTGGCAGCGGGGTCTATCCGCGCCGCCGGCGCTGTGGGTTCTTTTTATGGTCTCCCTGGCCTTTGACGACATGCTTACCGCACCTTATGAGGGCTGGCAGATCGCCAACCCGCTCAGTCTCTCTTCGCTGCAGCAGTTCGAAGGCACTTTGTGATTGCGTGGGGGATTGGCCTGGTAATCATGGTGGCGGGAAGCCTCGCCTCGCTTTTCACGCGGTATCGCGACGCGGGTTCTTGCACAATTTGCCTGTGTTGGGAGCCGGGCCAGGCGCAAGGTAAACGGCCGGCGCGCAGAAGAGGGTCACGACCTGCCGGGAATGACGAGACCGGTTTCGTAGGCGTAGATAGCAGCCTGGGTGCGGTTTTCCAGGCCCAGCTTGGTCAGGATTTTGCGCACATGGCTGCGCACGGTGTTGACGCTGATGAACAGCGTCTCTGCGATTTCTTCATTGGAATGGCCAAGGGCCAATTCGTGCAGCACATCCAGCTCGCGTCCGGAAAGTACGGCCGTTTCTGGCTCGTGCGCTTCTCCCCCGCCCCTCGCCAGCGCAGCCAGCATATGCGCCGGGATCACCAGTTGGCCGCCGTAAACGGCGTGGATGGCGCTGACCAGTTCATCCGGCGAAGAGTCCTTGGAAAGAAAACCGGCGGCTCCGGCCCGCACTGCCGCGGCCATATGGCCCTCACTGCCCAGGCTGGTCAGGACAACAATGCGCGCCCGCGGATCATTGGCGCGAATGGCGGCAATGGCCGCACGGCCGTCCGTGCCCGGCATTACCAGGTCCATTAGGATGACGCCGGGGCGCAGTTGGGCGGCCAGATCCACGGCCGCGGCCCCATCTCCCGCCTCGCCCACTACTTCAATGCCATAGCGCTGCGTCAAAAGCATACGCAGCCCCTGGCGAACCACGGCGTGGTCGTCGACGATCAAGAGACGGATAGGGTCACCCATCGACCGCGCCTCCCGCGCCAACCGGCAGCATCAGGGAGATGCGTGTACCTGCGCCGGGAGCGGCATCTATGAGCATCTCCGCGTTCAAGGCGCGGGCGCGCCGCGCAATTTGGGCCAGGCCCATCCCCGGCTCCACCCTTTCACCGCGGAAACCACGGCCGTTGTCCTGCACTTCCAGCAGCAGTCTCTCTCCCTCGCGAACAAGGGAGACAGCCACGCGCGTGGCCGCGGCATGCTGTAAGCTGTTGTTCAGCGCTTCAGTGATCACGAAGTAGAGCGATTCCACCACGCCGTCCGCCAGGGTGATCGCTGGGTCAATACGCAGCTCTGTTTCCAGGCCCAGACGCCGCTCCACGCGCCGCAGCCGGTCTCTGAGCGCCACTTCCAGCCCGCCCCGGGTGGGCAGGTCCAGCGGGCCCAGCTGGCAGAGCAGAATGCGCATGTCGCGCTGGGCCGCCAGGGCATTTTCTTCGATTCCGGCCAGGGATTCAGCCAGCAGTTCGGCGTCGCCCTCGCGCAGCGCCTCGCGCCCGGTGCGCGCCATGAGGGTCAGACCGTAAAGTGTCTGCGTGATCACGTCGTGCAGGTTCTGGGCCAGCCGCTGCCGCTCGGCTTGTGTCGCATCGCGCACCGTCTGCTCGCGCAGCTGGTCTTCCAGTTCCCAGCGATGCAGCGTGCTGGCGAAAATCCCGGCCGCGGTGCGCAAGACCACGATTTCGTCTTCGCCCCACTGCCGGGGATGTTTGACGTCATCCATGCCAACCATGCCCCAGAAAGCGCCGTCGATAATCAACGGCAGCATGAGCAAAGAGAGGAGCGGATTAATTTGACCATGAAAGGTTTGTACCAGGTTTGGATTGGCCGCAAAAATCTCCGCCGTCGGCCCGCCCATGATCTGACCACCGGCCACGATGTCGCGAATGTTCCTGCCTGAAGAGACCACGGAATATGCTGGTTGATGGCTGCAGACAGGTGGGCATAGACGCCGGGGCGCACGCTTCGGCGACCAGGCGCAAACAAAGCACACCCTCTTCGTCCTCGAATTCCTGGATGACATAGGCGCGGCCGGCTTCCGCGACGGCAACCAGAAAGGCCAGGGCCTCGTTGAGCAGGTCCAGGCGCTGCGCAGGCGTCAATGCCGCGCGCAGTAAGGTTTGCGAGCATCGGGAGAGCGCGATCTGGTAGCGGCGCGGAATACTTTTCTCCCCAGCGCTTTCCTCTTCACTGCGTTGACTGCCGGCGACCTGATCGATCATGGTGATGCGGCTGGTGCAGCGGCTCGCCGCCAGGCAGCCGCTGAATCATGCTCCTTGTTCGCGACCATAGTAGCACAATCATCCGTATTCTGCCGCCGCAGGGTCAAGGGCCGGCGGCAGCGGCCTGGCGGGGCTGTCGCATAGAAATTCATGCAGGGCTAAACACGGATCATCCTTCTGGATGATGGACTGCCTTTAGATTGTTCTACAATCGATAGATCGTGGCAGGGAGATTTTCAAGACTTTGGGAATTGATAAACGGCGCCTGATTTCGGCCTGTTCAAATGCGGGCCGGTCAGGCCCTGCTATTTGTAGATAGAGAGCAGCAGCGAATTTTGCAGTCAAAACGGCCGGGCACGCCGGCCATGGAGGTTTAGATGCAGCGTTTAATGATAAGAAAACCGGTTATGTTGTTGATCCCCGTCATGGTCGCCCTTTTGCTGGGCGCAGCCGGCGGATCGGCGCGGGCCGAGGACGACAAATGGCACGCCCGTTTTTGGAACAACACCCATTTTGACGGCGACCCCGTCGTCGTTCGCTACGACAAGAGCGTTGATTTTGATTGGGGCGACGGCGCGCCCGACAGCCGCGTCGGTGACGACAATTTCTCCGCCAAATGGCGCCGGAATGTCAATTTTGAACCCGGCGTTTACCGTTTCACGGCCACGATGGATGACGGCATGCGCGTCTATATTGATGACCAGTTGATCATTGATTCCTGGACCGACAGCCAGGAGCACACCATGTCCAAGGATGTTTCTGTCAGCGGCGGCGACCACCAGGTCAAAGTAGATTACTTTGAAAAGGGCGGCAAGGCCGTGGCCAAGGTGAACTGGCAGCTCGTCCATCCCGAAGGACAGCCAGGCGGCAGCGGCGGCGGGCAGTTCTTCCCAAACTGGAAAGCTGAATATTTCAACAACACCTCCCTATCCGGCGCGCCGGTCCTCGTGCGCGATGACCGCTATCTCAACCAAAATTGGGGCGCAGGCTCGCCCGCGCCGGGCATTGTGAACAGCGACAACTTCTCGACCCGCTGGATGAAAACGCTGAGCGGTACGCCGGGCACGTTTAACATTATCTTGACCAGTGATGACGGCGCACGCCTGTATGTCAACAACCAGCTCCTCATTGATAACTGGGCCGTGCAGGCGCCAACGACACGCAGCGCCAGTTTCTACTACACGGGCGGCCCGGCGCTGGTACGCGTCGAGTATTTTGATAACACGGGCAATGCCCTGATTGACGTCCACCTGGACCGGACCGCTGGGACAGCGCCTATCGCCCCGGTACAGCCGCAGCCGGTGCCGCCGGCCTCGGCCTGTGCCCAGCCTACCGGCTTCCGGGCGGCAGTGAACGCCAGCAGCCTCAATTTCCGTGAGGGGCCGGCCGTGCAGTTCCCGGTTTTGGCTACCCTGGTGGAATGCCAGACGGTGCAGCTGACCGGGTACCGCAACCCGGTGGAGGCGGCCAGTCCCTGGGTGCAGGTGGTTTTGCCCGACGGCCGTACCGCCTGGGCCAATGCCAATTACCTGGTGATGGGCGTGCCGCTGTCGCAGATGACGGTGTTAAGCGACTAGCGCTGTTAGAAACCGAGTTTTTTGGAAAAACTCGGTTTCTATAGGCATAGATGTTAGAAATCGGGTTTTTTGGAAAAACCCGGTTTCTATACAAAGGCGGAAGGTGTAAAGGATGAACCAAAAAACAACAGTCAGCAGTGAAAAACCCGCTTATGTAGTGGCTTTGGAAAAGGCTTATGGCGCGCCGAGCCAGGAAGGGTTTGGCAGCGCCGTATTCTTTGAGCAGCTCAAGGAAAAGGATGATCTGGAGGAGCCGGCCAAGAAATATTACCAGCATTTCGTGGGCGAGCTGTGGGAGCGATGGGGCGAAGAAGCGTGGATGTCGCCATGGAAGGAAGCTTACAAGCGCCCGACGAAGGCCAGGCACGACATTGAAGCGGAACTGCGCGGCATCGACGACTTCGATACAAAGATGCAGGTGGAGATGATCCTGGACAATATTGAGGACGCAGATTCAGCCAGGAAAGCATTGGCCGGCGCATACGACGATCCGCAGGTCGCCGGCCTGCGCGCCTACAACATCGGCGACGGCGGGGCGATGTCCGGCCTGCTGCTTGCCGGGCGGCGCGAGAACGGCGAGGCGACGTTCCTGGTCTTCCTGATGGACTAGAACCGGCGGTAACGCCTGAGCAACGGTGTCTGAATGGTAAACCGCGCCGCGTTAATCAATGCTGTCCTCTTCTTTAGTAGTCTGGACAGCAATCCTTTGGGCGGGCGCTGATCATCCGCCCCGCCGCGATTTATCGCGTTGATCCCGCTTGTCCTCCTGGCGGCCGGACTTGTCTACTGGCGCGTGCCGGCTTATCTGGCGTGGTTGGATGCAGAGCAGGGCGGCCGGTTGCTGCGGGTCGCCTTGAGGACCGCGGTACTCATATTGCTTACCGACCTAAAAGATCATCCATTTGGATGATGTGCTCTCATCTTTCTGGATGATTTTCCGTGCAGGTAAGAGTTACCGTAAGTTTGCAGTTGCACGATCAATTATGCCGCAGTGTGGCTGCCGGTCAATGTTGTTTGTCCGGCCATGATTGCTTCATTGCCAACCAAGATTTTATTTGGGGCCGCTGATGCGGCCGTTTAGCCTGAAAAACAGGGGAAAAAGGAGATCAAACAATGAACCAAATCGTGTCAGATAGTAGAAGAGGAACCTTAGCCCGACTGCTGATCATCATCGTCGTTCTGGCGGCGATGATAATGGTTGGCAGCCCAGCGCGGCCGGCCGCGGCTGCCTGCGGCGGCGAAACCGGCGTGAGCAATGAGGCAGAACTCAACGCCGCCATCACCGCCTTCAACAGCGCTGCCGGGCCCTGCGTCTTCACCATTCGCCTGACCCAGGACATCCCCCTGACGGCGAGCACGACGGCCATCGACAACAGCACCGCTAATGTGGAGCTGGTGATCGAAGGGGACGGCCACACCGTGGACGGGCAAGATAACTTCGATGTGCGGCCGTTCACTATCCAGACCAACACCACGGTGACGATCAACGACCTGACCGCCACCGGCGGCAATGTCCTCGGCGGCGGTGTTGACAATAGAGGTGGCGGTATTCTCAACAGAGGAGGGAATCTTACCCTCAACCGCAGCACCGTGTCCGCTAACGCGACCGAGACCTGGGGCGGGGGAATTGCCACCCAGGGCGGCACGGTGCAGATCAACGACAGCACCATCGCCAACAATATTTCCGGTACCCCCTCTAATCCCGGCGTCGGCGGCGGCATTTATAATGAAAACGGCCAGGTGACGATACGCAACAGCACCATTTCGGGCAACGAATCCGACGGCCGACCCAGCCTGGGCGGCGGTATTGCCAACTATCATGATATGACGTTGGAAAGTGTGACCATCACGGACAACTTTGGATCAGATGGTGGAGGAATTTATTTCAACACAACCTCGCCCGTGACCCTGACGATCAAGAACACCATTCTGGCCGGCAACGGGACTGACGACTGCTACTTTAAGACCATTGCCGGCGGCGCGACTATCAACGATCTGGGCTACAACCTGGTCCAAGCAGACAACCAACTCAACCCCTGTGGCTTTGTCGGTGGGGTGAATAACAACCTTGTGACGGTCCCGTTCCTGCTGCCGCTGGCCGACAACGGCGGTTCGACCCAGACCCACGCCCTCGCCTTGGACAGCCCGGCCATCGACGCCGGCGATACCAGCCTGCCCACCGACCAGCGCGGCGTGGCCCGCCCCCAGGGCGCGGCGGCCGATATCGGCGCCTATGAAAGCCAGGCTTGTGATGAAACTGCCTGGTTCGTGACCAGGCTGAGTCAGCTGGATGCGGCGATTGACTGCTTCAACGCCAAGACCAACCCCGGTGTCTACACCATCAATATCACAAAGGGCTTCCCCGCGGTGGCCAGCACGACGCCTATTGACAACAGCACCCCCGGGGTGAGCCTGGTGATCGAAGGCAGCGGCAATTCGGTGGATTGGAATGGTGATCTATTCCCCGGTACACGGCCGTTCCTGATCCAGGCCAACACCACGGTGACGATCAACGACCTAGCGATCAACAATGGCAATGTACTCGGCACGGAGCGGGGCGGCGCTATCCGCAATCTGGGCAACCTGACGCTCAACCGCAGCAGCATCCGCGGCAACCGCGCCGAGAACAGCGGCGGCGGTATCAACAATGCTCCTGGAGCCGTGATGGTGATCAACGACAGCACGATCGCAGGGAATGAAGTTCAGGGCGGTTCTGCCGGTGTGACAGGCGGCGGCATCAGCAACGAGGGCAGCCTGACCATCAGGAACAGCACCATCTCCGGTAACACGAGCAGCAATGATGGGGGCGGCATCGGGAACAGCGGCACGCTCAACCTGGATAGTGTGACCGTGACCGGCAATACAGCTTCAGGCGCTAGCCTCGGCGCCTTCGGCGCCGGCGTATATAATGGTGGTTTTGGCTCGCTTGCAACCCGAAACAGTATCCTTGCCGGCAACTTGGGTGCAGAAGATTGCTATACCTTATTGAGTATCACCGACGGCGGCCATAATCTGGTGCAAACCCAAGCTAACTGCGGCTTTGTCAACGGCGCCAACGACAACATCGTCGGTCAGGATCCGCTGCTGGGCCCCCTGCGCAGCAACGGCGGTCCGACCCAAACCCACGCCCTGTTGCCCGGCAGCCCGGCGATCAACGCCGGCGATACGGACTTGACCACCGACCAGCGCGGCATCGCCCGGCCCCAGGGTGGAACGGATGATATCGGCGCGTTTGAAGTCGAGGCCGGCACGATCATCATCGAGAAGAAAACAGCGCCGGCCGGCGGCACAGGCTTTGGTTTTACCGATAATATCGAAGCACCCAATGCCTTCACCCTCAACGATGGTCAGAACAAAACCTTCCTTGATGTTGCGCCTGGTTCGTACGTCGTGACGGAAGACCCGCCGCAGGACAGCTTTTTGTCCGGGCTGCGCTGCGACGACGGCGCCAGCCAGAATCCCTCGACGGTTGACCTGGCGGCGCGGGAAGCAAACATCGAGTTGGATCCGGGAGAAACAGTCACCTGTACCTTCACCAACACCGAGGATGACCACATCGTCATTGGTAAGCTAACTTTCCCGGCCGGCGGTACAAATTTCGACTTCAGCGGCGATCTGGGCAGCTTCACGTTAGACGACGGCGATGTGGAAATACAGGCGGTTGAACCAGGGACTTTCACCATCACCGAGCAGGATCCGGGCCCGGATTATGACCTGACCGCGCTGGAGTGCGCGATCATTGACTCGCAGACGGGCATCAGTTATGCCAGCGGCGACCTCAACACCCGCAGCGTGGACATCACCCTGACCGGCCCCGGCCAGACCGCCTACTGTCTCTTCGAGAATACCGAGCGCGGCAATATTAGGATCGTAAAAGAGGCTGATCCGCGTGACGGGACCGAATTTGACTTCACCCTGGGTGGGGATGCGTCTGAATCCTTCGCGCTTAGCGACGGCGACAGCCAGGATTACCTCCTACCGGAAGGGGATTACGTCATCACCGAGCTTGTGCCTACTGGCTGGGAGAATACCAACATTGATTGCGAATACGGCGACAGCACGGTCGGTTACAACTTCGGTGATTCAGAGGCGTTCATTTCCCTGGCGCCCGGCGACGACGTCACCTGTACCTATTACAACGAGAAACCGGGCAGCATCACCATCGTCAAAGATGCCGACCCGGCGGACGATACGGAGTTCGGATTCGCTATCCTTGACCAGTTTGGCAACGGCGACCTCTTCATCCTGCAAGATCCATCGGACCCCTCGTATACGTTGAGTAATGCCCCGACCGGTCCATACCTGGTGGCGGAACAGTCGCCTGATGGCTGGGCCTTGAGCGATATTGCCTGCCAATCGACGCTCGGCACCTCCAATTTCTACAGGTCGGTATCCGAAGGGTTGCTGGAGATCGATCTGGCGGGCGGCGACGACGTCACCTGCACCTTCAGCAACAGAGAGGCTGTCGTGCAGATCATCGAGTCTTACACGGTGACGCGCGTCGAAGAAGGTAAGCTGTCCGGAGAAGGCAGCCAGGCCTGCTACTGGCTCACACTGTCCACGCCGCCCCTTGGCGGCGAGGTCGTGGTTGACATCGGCCCGCCGCAAAACGGGCAGGTGAAGTTGAACAAGAAATCGGTCACTCTGAATGACAGCAACTGGAACAATCTGTCGACGAGCGAGCGCAGCAATTTCGTCTGCGTGCGCGCCGTAGAGGATCAGATCGATGACGGCGGCGCGCCGATCTGCCGTGACGGCAACAGCGACATGGTGGGCAGCGGCGCCCTCGTGCCCAACAAAGAGTGCGGCGATCACACTGATGACATTCCGCACAGCATCGCCAACAGCAGCGTGCCCGGCCTGGCAGCTTTTGAGCGCAAGCAGCCGGACGGCACTTTTGCCCCTGGCTCAACCGTTCCGGCGCTGATCCAAGACAACGACACGGCCGGTGTGTTCCTTACGGAGTCCTATGCTGTGTCCGACCTGGATGAAGACGGCACACCCACCGGCAAAGCCTGCTACTGGGTGAACCTGACCAGCCAGCCCACGGCGCCGGTCACCATCAACGTGAATACAAGCATGGTCAACGCCGTCCCGGCGCAGGTAACGCTTGATGCCGGGAACTGGGACACGCTCGATCCGCAGGTCAAGAGCAACCAGGTCTGCCTGACGCCTAAGGACAACAGCGTCATCGAGCCCAACGGCAATTTCTGCGCCGACAAGAACAGCGATATCTTCGGCGGCGGCGGGAACGCGGTACAGGTCTGCGGCGACTACCTGGGCGAGGTGAGCCACACAGTGACCAGCAGCGACGGCACGTACAACGGCACGACTAACATCGCTACCAACGGCCCCAATCTTGACAGTGACCCGGCTACGCTTGACGTCCTGATTCGCAATGACGACGTGGCCGCCGTGAAGACGACGCCGGCCACGCTCAGCGTCCTGGAAGGCGCTTCCGCGAGCTACGAGGTGTCGCTGACCGCTCAGCCCAACAGCACCGTCAGGGTGAGCGACGGCCGTAAGACAGTGACCTTCAGCAGTGCCAACTGGAATCAGCCCGAGCTCTTCACGACATCGGCGGTGGAAAACAACGTGGCTGACGGTACGCGCCAGGAGGCGATCCGTCTGCAGGTGACCAGTAAAGACGCCAACTTCCAGGCTATCACGCCCGAACCGGTGCTGGTGACAGTGGTTGACAATGACAGCGCGGGCGTGCTGCTTTCCGCGGCGGAAGTGACCGCGGTTGAGGGCGGCGTCGAAGGCGCGTATACCGTGCGCCTGAGCAGCAGGCCGCGCAGCAACGTCACCGTCACCCTCTCGCCCGATGGGCAGACGGCCGTGACGCCGGCGACGCTGACCTTTACGCCAACAAACTGGCAGCAGGCGCGCACGGTGACGGTTAAAGCGGTGGACGATCTGGTTGATGAAACAGGCGACCAGTCGGGTGTGATCGCTCATGCTGTTAGCAGCGCCGACAATGACTATAACAATCTGCCGGGCGGTGAAGTGGTTGCCCGTATCGCTGACAATGACACGGCGGCAGTCTTGGCCAGCGCCTCCAGCCTGGAAGTCTCCGAAGATGGCGCAGCGGCCACCTATCGTCTGCGGCTGCAGAGCGAGCCGGCAGTGCCCGTTGAGGTACGGCTCCTGGGCGGCGAACAGCTGCTGGCCAGCCCGGCAAAGCTGCGCTTCACGCCCAGCAACTGGGACCAGGAACAGCAGGTTACCGTGCGAGCCGTCGATAACGCGATTGACGAGGGCGCCACGGTTGGTGGTTTGTTGGCCTACAGTCTGAGCGGCGACGACGTCTACGCCAATCTCGATGTTGAGGATCTCCTGGTAGTTATCCAGAACAATGACAGGGCCGGCGTGGTCATCAGCCCGACTGAGCTCAAGCTGAGCACGGGCCAGTCCAGAGAGTACAAAGTGCACCTGGCTTCCCAGCCAACTGGCGATGTGGCCGTATTTCTTGAGCCCGGCAGCGGCCTGCGGCTGGGTACACCGCCTTGTGATGCGGAGGGGGGTCAGTGCCTGCTCTTCACGCCGCAAAATTGGGCTGCCGGCCAGCGGGTGCGTGTGACCATGGAGCAGGCTCTGGAAGGTCGAGTGAAAATTGAGCATGGTGCGGCCAGCAGCGATCCCTTTTACCAGGATGTCGCCGCGGCCAGTGTCAATATCTATGGGACCAGTATGATTGAACTCTTCCTGCCGGTTGTTCGGCGGTAGCGCCTGGCTGCGCAAAGCGCACAATGAAGGCGAGACCGGTCGCGTTTATACAATCGAGTTCAGCGCGAGCTACGGCGACGGTGAGAGCTGCCCGGGAACGGTGGTGGTCACCGTGTCCGAGGACTGCAAGACTGATGCCGTCTTCAGCGGTCAACGATACGACGCGACTCAGATTTTTGTCGATTAAGTTCTCCATAATAGGGGCGGGTCTTGTACCCGCTCCTAATTGACAAGGCAAAGGAATGCTTGGCGGTAACTCTATGCAGTCTGCCCAGTCTAAATCACTGCTGAATTTTTTATAAGAGAGAACAGTTTTTCGAAATAGAAATAGCAATATTAGCAATGGATAGGGTCGGTCTTCCAAACCATAAATATCCATGTCGTTTGCCAGCACTATTCGCTGGCTTTTTTGGGCAACGCAATCGGCTGGCCCGCAACAAGGCAAGCAAAGAATGAGAGCGATAGGTTTATGAACAATGCTAGGAATTGCGTAGCCGGAACATATTCCGGTGAAAATGCTGATGGTTGGAACCTGATGCAAATGAATAGAATTGGTTTGTCAAGCCTACTGATTATACTTTTGCCGCTGGCTGCCTGCCAGGATGTATGTGAATCCAACGGCCGTATCGCTGGTGCGGTCCGCCGGTAGAGTCACGCTGGTTGGCTTTTTGCGTAAGTGCTGACCCTGCCGCGACATGGTCGCGCTATTTAACCGATATGATAATTCATTTGGCATAATATTTGACATTCAGAGGAAACACGACATGAAAAAAAGGACTGCCTTTATCTTACTAGTTATGGCGGTGTTGGTCATCTCCGGCTGCCAGGACCAGCAAACGGTGACTCCCGCAAGCACGGAAGCGGCTGAGGTGCAGGCGACAGCCGTGCCCGCACCGACAGCTGAAGAATCTGTCGCACCCACGGCCGAACCGGAAGTTGAGCCCGCTGCAGACGCTGGTGCACAACCAGCAGTGGGCACCGCCGGAGAGAGCACCTTGCCGGAAGATGTCAATGCCCAGTTGGACGCTTACCTGCAATCGCAGGTCTACACCGAGGGAGGTGACCCCGTAGGCGCAGCGCCCGGTCTGGTCCTGTATGTACAGACGCCCGACGGTACCTATGTGAACGCTGCCGGTGTGGCCAGCCTCGAAGACGGCACGCCCATGCAGCTAGATGATCGTCTGGAGATTGGCAGCAATACCAAGTCGATGACGGTTGTCTTGCTCATGCAGCTGGTAGAGCAAGGCCTGATCTCGCTGGAGGATCCCCTCAGCCAATGGCTGCCGGAGCTGGCGGCCGCACTACCCAACAGCGACCAGATCACCATTCGCCAAATGGCCCAGCACACGGCCGGCCTCTGGGATTACGCCGATGATCTCATTGGCGATGGCGCCAGCGACCCGGTCGCCCTGGAAGCCGCGCACACGCCCGCGGAAATGGTTCAGTTTGCGGCCGACAATGGCACGCCCTACTTTGCCCCTGGCGCGGAAGGGCAGTGGAAATACAGCAACACCGGCTATGTCTTGCTGGGCATGATCATTGAACAGATCACCGGCCAGGCAATCGGTGACCTGATGCAGACCCGCATCTTTGATCCGCTGGGCATGGAAAGTGCCGTTTTTATTGAAGGCGTGCCACAGCCTGGAGAGATCACCACGCAGGGATATTATTGGCTTGACGACGGCGAACGCGTCAATACGACGAACTGGAATGCGTCGCAAGGATGGGCGGCCGGCGCGGCCGCCATGACCGCCGCGGACCTGGCGACGTATGGCCAGGCGTTGGCGGCCGGCGAGCTGTTCCAGAACACGGACACCCTGAGCGAGATGCTCACGTTTTACCCGCCAGCGCAGTTCAGTGTACTCGGCCCCTACGGGTTGGGCTTGATCGACTTTGCCGGTGACGGAACAATGTGGGGGCATGGCGGCCAGACGCTGGGTTTCCAATCGCTCTGGTACGTGGATCCGGCGCATGATATCGTGGTCGTTGGCCTGACCAACTCGGCCACCTATTCTGCAAACGCATTCATGAATGTCTATCAAATTCTGGCGGGCGCCGGCGCGCTGCCTTTCACTGCTGGAACGCTCATGCCTGCCGGCGGTCTTCTTCCATCAAATTGGACATGGATACGCTTTGACAGTCCGGATGGCTCCACCGACGTGGATGCAGCGGAGGGTCTGATTGTGAGTTTGGACAAGAACCAGATTGCGACCACGATCAGCGCTGAGTGTGGCGCCGCCATTGGCCCGTTTACGGTGGATCAGCCCTCTGGCATTGAATTCGACATCGATCCCAGTACCCTCACCTGCAATGGCGAGTCGGCGGCCGGACAGTTTGTGCAACATCTCAACGATGCAGACTCGTGGCGTTTTGATAATGGCGGCTTAATCATTGACCTGCCCGAGGACGAAGGCTCAATGGTGTTCGAAGTCACCAAGCCGGAGTAGGGTGCCGGCGACACGGAGCATTCATTGCTTGTCCTGATGCCAGATAGGGAACCGGGTAGATAAGTTCGCTGCAAAAATGAACCCGCCCGGCTCGCCCGTAATCGAGCGAGCCGGGCAAATATGTTGCTGCCCGGCATTCAAGCGTCGGGCTTTCTATGTCATAAGGATATAAACGATGAAACCTCTGAGCATAACCGCTCTCTTGATCATGACGCTGCTGTTTGCTGCCGGCTGCCAGGACCAGCAGACGCCGGTGCCGGAAAGCGCGGAGCCAACCACAGAGCCGGACGACAGCCGTTCGGCCGTTGTCGAAGCGACGGCCGCGCCCACCGTGGAAACGGCCGAAATAACCGTTGATCCCGTCCCGCCGCCGGCTGACGAGGCGTACGAACTCCCCGCGGAATTGAGCGCCCAACTGGATGCCTATCTGCAGTCGCAGGTCTACAGCGAAGGCGGCAATCCGGAAGGCGCCGCGCCCGGTCTCGTTTTGCTGGTCGACACGCCGGACGGCCGCTACTTGAATGCCGCCGGCGTGAGCAGCCTCGAAGACGGCACACCCATGCAGGTCGACGACCGCCTGGAAATCGGCAGCAACACCAAATCCTTCGTCATCGCCGTGCTTATGCAGCTGCAAGAAGAAGGCCTGTTTTCCTTTGACGATATGCTCAGCGACTGGCTGCCGGAGTTGGCTGCCCAGATTCCTAACGGCGAGCAGATCACGCTGCGCCAGCTTGCCGCGCACACCTCCGGCATATGGGATTATGGCGACCCTATCATCGGCGAAGGGGCCAACGATCCGGCCAAACTGGCGGTCGGTTTCACGCCGCAAGAGCTGGTGCAGTACGCCATCGACAACGGTACGCCGGATTTCGCCCCGGACGAAGGGTGGAAATACAGCAACACCGGCTACATCCTGCTGGGCATGATCGCGGAAAAAGCGGGCGGCCAGCCGCTGGGCGAGCTGCTTCAAGAACGCATTTTTGATCCGCTGGACCTGGAAACGGCCGTTCTCATCAATGGCGTACCGGAAGCGGGCTCGATCACCGACGGCTACTGGTACATGGACGACGGCACGCGTCTCAACACCACCAATTGGAACGCCTCCCAGGGCTGGGCCGCTGGGGCCAACGCCATGACCGCCGCCGATTTGGCGACTTACGGCCAGGCTTTGGCCGCCGGCGAGCTGTTCCAGGACCCGGACTCCCTGGCGCAGATGCTGGCCTTCGATGATCGGGCGATGTTCAGCGGCGGCGCGCCCTTCGGTCTCGGTCTGATTGATTTTGGCAACGGTTATTGGGGGCACGAAGGGCAGACGGCCGGCTTCCAGAGCCTGTGGTATACCAATCCCGAAGAAAACGTAACCGTGGTTGGCCTGACAAACTCTGCCGCCTATAGTGCCTTCGGCCTTCTGAACGTGCTGAATATCCTCAATGGCAGCGGCGCGTTGCCATTTCAAGCTGCAAGCTTCCTGCCTGTTGGCGATGCTTTCCCCGCTTTCGCCCCAACAAACTGGGAGTGGGTTCGGGGCACGTCCGGCGCGGACGTCGTTGAAATACCTTCGGGCTTTGTCCTTTCTCTGACCAAAGACAGCGGCGTCACGCTGTCCAGTACAACTTGTGGTCCGGTAGCGGGCACCTTCACAGCCGATGCCCAGAGCCAAATCAGCTTTGATCTGGACACCTCGGCTGTCACCTGTGTAGAAGGAGACCCGCTCCTGCAGCTGGTGGAAGCTCTACAATCCGGCGGCACATGGCGCTTTGACAATGGTGGGCTGGCCCTCACCCTGGCTGAGGACGGATCCGAACTGTATTTCCTGCCCGCGCCATCAGAAGAGGAAGCAAGCGCTTCCACTTTCTGCCCGCTCTATGACCTGCCTTACCCGCGCCCCGAACCGGCCTACAGCGGCAAAGTGGCGCGTGACCTAACCCCGTTTGCGGAGGCCCTGGCCGCCTACACGGCCGAAGACGCCGCCGCGCGCGAAGCGTTGCTCAGCGGCAAAACCATCCCTGAGCTGCAGGCGCTGATGGACAACGGCGATCTGACCTCGGTCGAGCTGGTCGTCTACTATCTGGAACGCATCCAGCGCTATGACGTGGACAAGCTCAATTCAGTGCTGGAACTGAACCTCGAAGCCCTGCAAATTGCCCAGGCGCTGGATGATGAACGGGCCGCAGGCGCTGTGCGCGGCGACATGCACGGTATTCCCGTCTTGCTCAAAGACAATATCGCCACCGGCGACCAGCTGCATACGACTGCGGGCGCGGCGGCGATGCTGGACTGGGACCCCAGCCGCGATGCCTTCCTAGTCAGCCAACTGCGCGAGGCCGGGGCGGTCATCCTGGGCAAGGCCAACCTGTCTGAATGGGCCAATTACATGGATTCCTGCATGCCCAACGGCTTCAGCGCCAACGGCGGACAGACGCAGAACCCGTACGGCCCCTTTGAGACCCATGGTTCCAGCAGTGGATCGGCCGTTTCAGTCGCCGCCGACCTGACCACCGTCAGCGTGGGCACCGAAACGCAGGGTTCGATCATCGAACCCGCTATCATCAATTCCGTCGTCGCTCTAAAACCGACCAAAGGCCTGATCAGCACCGATTATGTGATCCCGCTGCTGCCTCAACAGGATGTGCCCGGTCCCATTGGGCGCAGTGTGTCTGATGTAGCGGTCCTTTTGAGCGCCATGACCGGCGTGGATGATAATGATTTCACAACCGCGTCCACGGCCGAACTGGCCGGCGTGGACTTCACGCAGTTCCTGAACCAGGAAAACCTGGAGGGCGTGCGCGTCGGTGTGCCGGTCTGGAACGAGGAAGCATTCCAGGCCTACTTCGAGCAGTTTAACATCACCGATGAAGAACAACAGGCCTCCTTGCGTGACGCCTTCGCGACGCTTAATGCCGATACCCAGGTGGTCATTGATGCGCTTACTGCCGCTGGTGTGACTGTCGTGGAAATACCGAACTCGGCCGTCCCGCCAAATCCCGGCAATATCAGCACGCTCCTGGAATATGGCTTCCAGCAAGCAATCAATGATTTCTTGGCTGGGCTGGGCGACGAGGCTCCTGTCTCTTCGCTGGAGGAAATCATTGCCTTCAATAACGCTGATCCCGCCAATCGCGCTCCATACGGGCAAGACTATCTGGAAGGATCCGCAAACACAGCGATAACATCGGCTGAATTCGCCAGCCAGGCTCAGCTGGATAACGGCGCTGCCCGCAACGGGATCGATATCTTCTTCGAGAACTACGATATTGATGTTGTCGTTTCCAAGCTGGGCCAGGCGTATGCCACCGCGGGCTACCCGGCGCTCACCGTTCCCGCAGGCTACGCGGAAGACGGCACACCGACCGGGGTGGTCTTCACCGGCCTCCGGCTCTCAGAACCGCAGCTGCTGGCCGTGGGTTACGCCTACGAACAGGCGTCCCAGGCGCGCGTCGCCCCTGATCTGGAGGCGACGATGGCCTTGCTAGCGGACATCTCTGGAACGACCGCCGCGGATCAAGCGCCGGCTGAAACGGCCGGTGAGACACCCGTCGCTGATGCTTCTGAAGCGCCGGCATTGGCGGGTATCTTGGGCAACCTGAGCTACGCCGGCCTCTTCCCCGATGGGCCGATTACGCTCGTGGATGGCTACGTCGCCTATAATGACGGCAGTTCGGCCACGCCTTTTGTGGAGCTAATGGCGCCGCTCATCGCCACAGGCGATCTGGACGGTGACGGGGCCGCAGACGCCATCTCCGTGCTGGTGGATCATTCCAGCGGCAGCGGCACTTTCGCCTATCTGGCAGCCGTTCTTGACGCCTTCAATAACCCGGCCGCGACCGAGGCCCTGATGATCGGCGACCGCATCCAGGTGAAATCGCTGGCCGTTGACGGTTCCCAGATTGTCGCCGACCTGGTGGCGCAGGGGCCGGACGAACCGTTGTGCTGCGCAAGCTGGAACGTGCGCAAGGTTTTCGCCCTGGAAGACGGCAAGCTGGTGGAGCGCAGCAGTGAAAGCGTCAGCCAAATTTCTCTGGATGACCTCAACGACACCATGTGGCGGCTGCTTGACCTGAACCTGGATCAAGAACCGGCGCTGCCCGACGCCGCCATTACACTGCATCTGCAAGACGGCATCATCAATGGCTTCGCGGGCTGCAACGACTATCGCAGTACGGCCGGCAGCGGGCCGGAGGGGCTGAACAGCCTCATCGTCGGCCCGGCGGCTGCGACGCGCACACTCTGCCCCGACCCGCTCATGAACCAGGAAACGGTTTATCTCACGCGGCTGGGCGAGGCCGTGTCCTGGCGGTATGATGCCGGCCGTCTGGCGCTCGCCTATCCCGTTGACGGCGGAGACTTTGGTTACCTGCTGTTCGAAGCAGCGGAAGCTGCTGAAGATTAGAGGGTATTTGTCATGCCCAAATTGACGCGCAAAATCGGTAAGGGGGTTTGAGATTGAATACACTGCTGCCACTTTTACTCGCTACGGCCGGCCTCGCCTTGATCGCCGCTGCCGTGATCTGGCTTGTAGGCAAACTTGGTTTAGGACTCGAAGTTGACGGCTTTGGCAGCGCCTTTATGGCCGCCATCGCCATCGCCGCCCTGGCTTTCATAATCACCTTGCTGCTCGCCGCTGCCGGTGTGCAGGATGGCGACGGCTTAATCGGCGGCATCGTCCATCTCATCGTCACGGCCGTTGTCCTGCTGATCAGCGCCAAATTCCTGCCCGGTTTGAAAATCACCGGTTTTGCAGGCGCACTGCTGGCGTCCGCCGCCATCGGCGCCGTCTATTGGCTGGGCGGCCTGGCACTTGGCATGATCGTCTAAACAGTGAAATGGCGTGTATAGAATGCGGAATGCACGACACGGTATTTCGCTTTTGTAAACAGGAGAAAAAACACGCGTATAAAAATCCTGGTCTTGACCTTAGTTGCGTTGATACTGGTCACCTTACCGGCGAAAGCGTACGAGATTGAAGATAGAACGCAGCAATCTCAGGTAAGCAATGTAGAAACGGATTGTCCATTTGGCGTTCCTGAAGACGAAATTGTCAACAAGACAATACTCTGCGGGGAAATGACGGTGCCGGAAAATTGGCAAAATCCGGGCAGTCAGGATGTCACTATCAGTTATGTTGTCCTGAAGTCGCCCAGTCTCTCTCCTTTTCCCGATCCGGTCGTCTATCTTGAGGGGGGTCCGGGCGCGTCGGCTCTGGCGGGCTTGCCCCTGCTGCAAAGCACATTTGCCGACCTGCGCCAATACGGCGATATCATTATCTATGACCAGCGGGGCACGGCGTTTAGCTCCCCGCTAACCTGCCCGGCAGAAGTGCAGCAGCAGCCGGTAGAGACCCCGGAGTCAACAGCGGACGCGGCCAAAGGTGTAGAGAGTGACATTGATGCTCTATTGGTTAATGCGCAAACACTTTCTGGTTACCAAACGGCCGTGAACTGCGCGCCCTATATTGAAGAACAGGGCATAGACCTTTCGCAGTACAGCACCGCCAACAGCGTCCAAGACCTGATTGCCTTGATGGACAGTCTGGATTACGAGCTGTACAACATTTACGGCATCTCCTACGGCACCAATGTCGCGCTTGAGCTGTTCCGCTATTACGAGGAGAACGAGGGCGCGGATTTGCCTGCCTTGCGCAGCGGCATCATTGACGGCAATGTGCCGCCCAATGTTGACACGCGCGGCGGGCAGGCGCTGGCTACTCCGAACAATATCCTGCGCGTCTTTGAGCAGTGCGAGGCGGACGACGCGTGCGGCGCTGCCTTCCCCGACATCCGCCAGCGGGCGATCACCCTGATCCAACAGGCTGCGCAAGCGCCATTAGAAATCGGGAATGAAACGATTGGCGTCGACGACCTGCGCAAAGTGATGGTGAGCTCGTTAGAATTCAAGACGCAGGGGAGCAGCACCGTTGTGGGCGTTGGCGCGGCCTATTTGCCGTTAATGGTTGATGAACTGGAGCGTGGGGTTAGCGATACGTACATGGGACTGCGCGATGGCGCCCTACCCCCTAAGCGTGACGTTGCTTCAGAAACCGCGGCAAATCCGCTTGGCGTGATTGCGACCGATACATCCTCGCTGGCCAATGAGGCGCGCGCGCTGGCCGATGAAATTGAGGCGTTGAGCTTGCAGAGTAAGCGTGCGGCTGATGCGCTTGCCAGCGCGCAGCCTTTACCTGAATATTTTATAGCTGAGCTGAGAATCGGCGTCTATAAAATGGACTACCTTTCAAGTCTATTTTTCCCGTCCGCGGTTGAGGCTGCCCTGGGCGGCGAACCAACGCGAGAGGTGCTGCTTGGCGTAGCCAAAGGGATTGGCGACGATCTGGCGGCTGTTGTGCCGCTCATGAGTGATGAGGATGTGGCCAGGAGTTTCGAATTATTGCAGGAGATCTCGCCAACCCTGAACGCTGTAGATGACATCACCAATCGTGTGATCACCTGTAACGATCGCTATGCTTCTTTTGATCTGGAGGCGATCTTTGAGGGGTATCGCGCCTTTGATGTCCCGGAACTGGTCAATAAAGTTGATGTGGCCGTGAATGACAAGGTTGCCTGTGAGGCATGGGGATTGACGCCGGAGGATACCGGGTTGACCGGTCCGGTGGTCACAGATCTGCCGATCATGGTCTCAAACGGCTCCATTGATCCCGAAACCCCGGTGGAATGGGGAGAGGCCGCGGCCGAGGGATTGAAAAACGCGTTCTTTGTGACCTTTGCATACGCCCCGCATGGGGCCAGCACGCAGTTCGCATGCGGCCCGGCCGTAACCACGGCGTTTGTTATGTATCCGGAACAGCCGCCGGATACTTCCTGTGCGAACGACCTTCTAGTGAGCTTCCCGTATATCTTGCCAGATCGCCAGTAGCGCACATCAGAGGATAGGAACAGAAAATCCTGGGGGTTTCCATGCCGCTAGGTACCGCCAGAAGGCCATAGTATGCCAAGTAGCGCCCTGCGAAATGGTGGATAAATCGCATCCTTTCGATCTTGGTTGAATTCGTTGGAATCTGTAGACTATTTGGGTAGTATCATGGTACTTTGTTACCAAGGTTGCCTATTCAGCCTGCGACGGAGGATTCAGTGCCCCAGAAGAAATCGATCATCATCATTGGCGGTGGAATTGCGGGGTTAGCGGCCGGCTGTTATGCCCAGATGAATGGGTATCAGAGCCAGATATTTGAAATGCATCATCTTCCCGGCGGGCTATGTACAGCTTGGGAACGTCAAGGGTATATCTGCGATGGCTGCATTCATTATCTGTTTGGATCGGGAGATGGCCTGCCATTCAACGATATGTGGCAGCAGCTGGGCGCTGTGCAAGGGCGAGAATTCATTCACCGTGATGAGTACCAACGTGTCACGAATGGGCGAAGCACCCTGATCGTCTATACAGATCCTGATCGGCTGCAAGCACATATGATTGATCTCAGCCCTGGCGATGAGAAACTGGTCCAGGCTTTGTGTGATGGCATACGCGACTTCATGCACTTTGATATGTCCGCCATGTACAGTATCCCCAAGGCGATGATGGGCCCTCTGGAATGGTTCAGGCTGGGTACAAAGATGATGCCCTATGTCCCCGCCCTGGCCAGGTGGGCGCGGCAATCTTCACGCCAGTTCGCTGAGAAGTTCAAGGACCCGTTCTTGCAGAAAGCGGTGGCGCAGATGTTTTCCTGGGAGGAAGCACCTGTGATGATGGGCATGATGCTTCTGGCCTACCAGCACTTGGGTAATGCCGGTTTTCCCGCGGGTGCTTCGCTGGAATTCGCCCGCGCAATAGAGAAACGCTACCTCGATTTGGGTGGGCGGATCCATTACAAAGCACAGGTGGAGAAGGTCTTGACCAAGAAGGGCCGCGCCACCGGTGTGCGCCTCTACAATGATGAAACCCATGATGCCGACTGGATTGTTTCAGCCGCCGACGGACACGGTACGATATTCGACATGCTTGATGGCGAATTCAGCAATCGTAAGATCCGCAAAATGTATGATGGCAGCCTTCCAACTCATCAGATGTGCCAGGTTTCTCTGGGTGTCAAGCGTGACTTTTCGGCCGAACCCCATTGGCTGACGGTGCTACTTGATGAACCGATTCTTCTGGCGGGCCAAGAACGTCACGAGTTGGGCATAAAGCATTATTGTTTTGACCCTTCCCTGGCGCCCCCGGGCAAATCAGTGATCGAATTGATCATCCGCACCAATTATGCCTACTGGCAGCGCATCTACGGGCGCCGTATTTATGACATCGAGCAGAGTCAGGTCTCAGATATCATCGTTGAGCGACTGGAGGAAGTGCATCCGGGCATTCAGGCGGACATAGAATTCGTCGATGAAGCAACGCCGATGAGCTATGAACGCTACACAGGCAACTGGATGGGCGCTACCTCAGGATGGCTGTTGACCGGCAAGACGTTGCCCATGATGATTATGGGTGTTCCTAAACAGCTGCCGGGTCTGAGCAATTTCTACATGGCTGGGCACTGGGTTGAACCTGGCGGCACCGTCACCCTGGCTGCTGCTTCGGGCAAGAATACTATTCAGCAGATCTGCAGCGCCGACCAAAAGCCTTTCAGAACCAGCTTGCCTTGAGCGCATTGCAGAGAGGGCGCAGCGCTGTGTGTGGCAAGCAAGGGGCAGGCCAACCAGGCGATCCGCGGTCACGTTTGGTGAGGAGCGATATGCCCTGTGCTCACCAAACGCGTCACCGCAGGCAAGTGTTAATCCAGACTCGAATACCCCAGAAGCGGCAGAAATGAGATAGCCGTTGGCTAACGCCTATGAGTAGGAGAGGCTCTCGCGAACGCTAATCCTTGCGGCTCCCTTGGCAGGCAGGGCGCTGGCGACTATGGCGAGCATCGTGATGATCACCAGCCACAAACCAGCACCGGTTGGCGTGAACTGGTAGACCAGCTGCTGGTTCAAGGCCATCGATAGACCCTGCGTCGTGAAAGCATAGGCAATGGGAATACTCAAGGGCAACGCGATCATCCAGCTCAACAGTCCCAGGAGCAGCCCTTCACCGATGAAAAGGCGGATCACCTGCCAGGAAGAGGCGCCGATAGCGCGCATCACGCCAATCTCGCGCCGTCTTTCCAGGACGCTGAGCGAAAGGATGCCGCTTAGGCCGACGCCGCCAACGAGGGCGATGACGATGGCCATTACGGCCAGCAGATTGAGAATGATTGCGTACCCTTCGCCAGCACCTGAGGTAATGCCGGAGATGGTCTTCTCACCAAAAGTGCTCGATGGCCTGACGCTGATCCCTTCCTGCTCCAGGGTCGCTTCCAAAGCCTCCGCCAGGGACGTCTGGCTGTTCGCGTCGGTCATCGTCGTTTGTACCCAGAGCGTATTGACCAGACCAGCATAGCGTAGTTCGCGCTGTATCGTGTCGATCGGCAGATGGATGGACGCGTTGATCGCCGGATCAAATAACGTGCCCACAATCTCGGCCGTCAATTCTCGGCCGTTTCCATCTTCCAGCGTTATCACATCACCCAGGCGCCATCCTTCTTCCTGAGCAACTGATTTACTGACGACGGCAGCGTTCGTATCACCCGCGCGCAGCCATCGTCCTTCTTCAATTTGCGCCTTGTAGAGCGTTGTGTCCGCGGGAATACTGAAAAGGGTGACCCGCTGATCAGTAACCGTCGGCTCTACCTGGGTGCTTGGCCGTGCCGTGACCGGCAGCACCAGCCAGGACTCAGTGGCCTCAACTCCACCCAGGCTCTGCGCAATGCCTTCAACTGTCTGCGACCGCTCTGGATCTTCAAAGGCCATTGTCACCTGATAATTGTGAATCTCGGCCAGTCTGTTGCCGAATGTGAATTGGGTTGCATCATTGACGCCGACAACCATCATGAAGATTGCGCCGGCCACGACCAGGGCAACTTGAATGATAATGACGCGGCGTTTGTTTCGGAACGTATTGCCGATGGTCAAGAGGAGCGTGTATGGGAAACGAACGGCCTTGGCGAACGCGCGATCGAGCGCGCCGGCTGAACCGTTGAGACCATAACTGCTGATCGCTTCGCGAACGGTGGTGCGCACACCGGCAAGCAAGGGGATGAGCGCTGCCAGCATAGGCGCGATCAAGGAGATGGCGACCTGAACATAGACGGCCGTTGTATCGACGCGCACTTCAAAAATCTCCAGATTGAGAAAATCGGCAAAGAAGCTTTGCAGGCCTAAGGCAGCCACCGCCCCAATTGGAATGGAGATTAGCGCCGCCAGAAATCCATAAGTGATTACCAGCAGAAGATAACCGCCAAGAACCTGTCGCGAGCTAGCCCCTATGGCCTTCATCACGCCGATTTGATTTACCTGCTGCGAAACGATGGCGCTGATACTGTTGTAAACAAGGAAGATACCGAGGATAACGACAATGACGCCCAAAATACCCAGCAGAAGGAAGAGTGCATTGAGAATAGATTCCGCCGGTGGGATGTCAGGCGATACAACGCGCTGCGGGAACGGGAAACCAAGACCCACCGAGTCGACGTCGATATCTTCAAAGAATTCTTGAATAAGCAGGTCGGTTGTCTCGGCTCGTTCCTGGTCGAATTCGATGTCACGGGTCTGGATCAAACTGAAACTGTCAAGGCCCGTAACGCGCTCGAAGGTGCGGCCGTTGGCATAGAATGTTTCGCCGAAAACGGGCGTTGGGCCCACGGGATCCATCGTGGCCACGACGTCGACCGTGCGTGTTCTTTCGCCGAATCGCAGTTCAATCGTGTCTCCCTCGGCAACGGTGCTTGGTCCGACCGATATTTGGCCGACGCCGATTGTGTCGCGGCCCGGCCAAGCGCCGCTGACCAAGCCCACCACGGTCATCTTTTGCTCGGTATAATCCTCACGGCCGTTGAGCACGCCCGTTTGCCACTCTTCGTCGCCAACATAGCGCCACTCTACAGGCGCCGATTGCAGCCCTTCAGCTTCGGCCACGCCTTCAATTCGCTCGATTCGTTCTAGTTGATCTTTCGTAATAGGCGGGGAAACGCTGAGCCTAATATGGGCCGGCTCGGCGGCCTGCGCCCCGGTAAGCACTGAATCGGCGATTAGATTACGACCACCTATCACCAGGCCAATGGCAATCGCCCCCAGGGCGATTACAAGCACCACCTGCATGGTGCGCGATTTATCTTGCCACAAATCAAACCAAACTTTGTTCAGCAGTGTAATCATTCTAATTCCCCTCGCCCTTAGGCGGGCAAGCTGTTGGGCACCAAGCGGCGGCCAAAGAACCCTCTTGAGCCGTTTGAAGCTGTTTTTGCAGCGCTGCCATTGGCGCTTGTCGGTATGGTCTCAATCGCTTGCGGCCGGCTGTCGTTGGCGATTACACCGTTCACAATCTCAATCTTTCGTGGGATTCGACCCGCCAACTCCTGATCATGGGTAACCATGAGCATTGTCTTGCCCTGTTCTTCAATCAGGTGGACAAAGAGATCAAATACTTGGCCTGCAGTTTTGGCATCCAAATTACCGGTTGGTTCATCGGCAATCAGCAAGGATGGGTCAGTCGCCAGTGCGCGAGCAATGGCCGCACGCTGCTGCTGTCCGCCGGAAACCATACTAGGCAGTTTGTTCGCCTGGTCGGCTAAACCAACCAACTCCAGGAGTTCCATGGCTCTCTCTCGCCGCTGCGCGCGCTTGAACTTGTTGGCGAATTCCATTGGCAGAACGACATTTTGCAGCAGGCTTAGCGAGGGCAGCATCTGGAAAAACTGGAAGATGATGCCCACCTCCTGCCCGCGCCATTTTGCCAGTTGGTTTTCGCTCATGTCGTGCACAGAGCGACCGGAAACGATCACCTCACCACTCGTGGGGCGGTCGATACCGGTCACCATATTCAGCAGAGTAGACTTGCCATTGCCGGAGGGTCCGACGATGGAGACAAACTCCCCTTGCTGGATGTTTAGCGAGATACCGTGCAAGATCGTCAGATCATCATCACCAACAGGAAAGGTCTTGACAATATCTTTCAATTCAATCATTGTCTTGTTGTGGCCACTGCCGTTCTTGGAACTCATTGTTGCTTCTACCTCATCTACACTCAGGGATTTTTGCTGTCCTTCTGCACTCACAAAAAGCATTATCGCAGATTGTACATAATTTGTCAAGCTTTTGTTTAGATTTAATTAGACAATCCGCTGTTTTGCTCATTTGTCGAGGTTGTAGAGCGAGCGAGGCATGTCACTCCCGCGACTTGGGCAGCATCTGCATCTCCACATTCAGTAGGGTCTGGCTTACTACCACTTCTGCCGCCCGCGCCAATCGCTGACGACGCCCATTCGCGGACCCAGCAAGCGACGCCATCGCACCCCAGTTATGGCGGCCAATCTGGTTCGCAAGCGCTGGTCGGTGCAAGATCTGCTGCCGTTACCGGCGCCGGAAGGAATATGGCTCGACTCCTTTCCGGCTACTCATGGCTGGCGGCAGACAAAAACAAGAAAATCGAGCAGAAGCAATCCTTGCCTCTGCCCGATCTTTGACGAATGTTTGGCTGAACTTCCCCCAAAACGGGTTGATTTGAGTCGTTTCTATTTATCCATCATTTTCTGCGGCACTACCAAACTGAAGGCCAGATGCATTGATGAAACCGATCGACGACGCGACTGCGGGATTATCTGTGATGATAATTTTCCCATCCCATATAGGTTGTAAAAGCTTCATCAAGCGCATCAGCCACGCTGCCCATGGTCATGGCCACGTGATGCTCAAACCCATTGTTGCAGACATATTTCATAAGATATTGAAGATTCGGCACGTGCGCCACAGCCCGATGTCCAAACGTATCCAAGGGATCGTCTGTTAGTTGTCCCTCACCAGTGTAAGCGCGCATCATGCCATTTACATCATCCGTACTGACTCGGGCATAAGTCAGTGGTCCAGCGCTGGCACGCCCGGCCATAGCACCATATGTGTTCTCCTCACCAAGAGTGGTCCCTAGGATCGGAGCGGTTTTAATCTCATTTGCGGGCACAAAACTGTTGGCCCAGTTGCCACAGTGGAACAATACACAGCGATCGGGATCATCCGCATAGTTGTTGTTCCAATCCACCAAAGCGCCTGGGAAACCCGATGCAAGCTGCAAAGCATACATCGAAACCACACCGGTTATATCAACCTCACATGCAGAAGGCATCATCTGGTCGCTCATCATGCTCATCAGTGTACAGGCGTTGACTCCATAGTTTTCCTGGAGCGACGTCCAGCACTGTAGGGCACTGGCATCCAGATCATTGGCCTGCATCCAATCAGAAATGACGATCCCCAATTTTGCCATACGAACAACAAGAGGATGTGGTACCGAATCATGTTTGGCATAAGCTTTGATCGTAGACAGTTTGTCCTTCACGCGGGCATCCTCATCGGTGAGCTTTCCGGCGGCGCCAAACACCTCTGAGAGGTCAATGGTAGAAACACTGATACCATGGGTCTGCAACAGCTTTTCGCTGTAGCGCACCGTGTTGAAGGCGGTTGGCCTGGCTCCTATTGCTCCGAGGCGAGCACTTTTCAGCCCTTTGACCACGCGGCAAACCCTGACAAATTTCTGAATGTCGGACTTGAAGCTGTCGCTTTTCGGCGAACTGGTGTGCAGATCGGTTAGCGTGAACTTATACCCGTATTGTCGCAGGTTGTTACAGACCGAGATCTTTCCACAATATGCATCCCGCCGCCGGACAACATCAAAGGCATCGAGGTCATCTGGGTAAGCCTGAACCAGTATCGGCACATACAACCCGGACAACTTGATGGTGTCAGCCACACCCTTCTCATCACCAAAATTGGGTAAGACCACCAGGACGCCATCAATCTCATCTTGATGTTTCTTGAATAATTCGGCACAAATTTTCGCGTGTTCATAGGTTTCTACAGAACCTAACTTGGTATCAGCTTCCCCAACCATTACCGGGGTTATATCAAGGTCTTGGAACAAATCTTGAATATCTTGCCTGGCTTCTGTCACCAAATGATCTGGGAAAAAATCCCGATTGCCGAAAATAACTCCGAGAGTTGTTGTCATATCAAACTCCTTCAAATGGTTGGCTGCCAATTAACGGTAACACCTAAGTATTGTGGTTAAACGTCAAATCCCCAGGCTCCAGCTACCAGGGTAGCGTTGGCGTAGGGGGTAAATTCTCCGGTGCGTATGACAGCTTTGGAATCAGCCGTTTGTTTCTTGAACACAACATGAGGCACCAGTTCTACCGGTGTATCCGCTAGAATTTCGCTAACAGCCTCAAACATCTGCGGGCTAGCGGATTTCATTTCCTCGGCCACGATTGCCTTTTCGACAAAGAGTTCTTCTAGAACCACCTGCAACGTCTGTAAGAATGGGGGTACACCGGTCGTTAAGGCCAGATCGATTCGCTCGGTACTCGTCGGGATAGGCAGTCCTGCATCGGCGATGGTTATTTTATCGGTATGCCCCAGACCACTGATCACAGCAGCGATAGGTTGATTTATTACCCGACCTTTTTTCATGATTCCTTCCACTTTATATTACAGCCGATACTCGGCCGCTGCTCTTCAGGAACCGGCTCCCCGGCCAATAGCGCATCCAAAGCGGCGCGCACATCTTCCCCCGTCAGCGGCACATCATTGCGGGGGCGCGATCCATCCAGCTGGCCGCGATAAGCCAGCTTCATTTGACCATCAAAAACATAGAAATCAGGCGTACATGACGCCTGGTACGCTCTGGCAACGCTTTGGTCCGCGTCATAAAGGTAAGGGAATGGATAACCAAGTTCCGCAGCCACTTCTTTCATGCGCTCAGGTGAATCTGAAGGATAAGTCTCCACATCATTGGAGCTTATAGCCACAAATGTTACCCCTTGCGGCAGGTAATCATTTGCTAGATGGACAAGTTCCTTGTTCACATGCTTAACATAGGGACAATGATTGCAGATGAACATGATCACCGTTGCTAATTCTGACCGTATTGATTCTAGGCTTGCCTCTTTTCCAGAAATGGTGTCCTGTAAAATGAACTGTGGCGCATCGGTGCCTAGAGCAAGCATCGTAGATGGCACTGCAGCCATAAAGCAACTCCTTTAGCCATCAAGAGGTGAACGGGCTGTTATTCAAACCGCCCGCCACCTCTCCTGTTTTTACACCATCATGGTAACAACATCAGTTACCAAGACATACGATTATCTATGGGCAGCTCGTCTTGCCATTGGGGGCAAACTGCGTGTACTGGCAAGCATTCTCGGGAGTGAGCAGAACCATATCAATGGACTGCTTCTCCGGCTTGCCGGTGTCTCCGTTCCTGATATATTGATCGGCCTGGACCGCAGCCTGGATCGCCATTTCAGCGACGGGCTGCAAGGCCCCCGCGTCGATCTTGCCGGCGAGAATGGAATCATTTACATCATCAGAGCCGTCAAAACCAACCACGATCACGTCGCTCATACCCGCGGCATCAAGCGCCGCCTGGGCGCCCAAAGCCATCGTGTCATTGCCGCAGATCACGCCCTTGACATCCGAGTTGGCCTGCAGCAGGCTTTCCATCACGTCAAACGCTTCCGTCTGGCTCCAGTTGGCAGTCTGCTGACCTACCATTTCCATGCCCGGTATGGCATCCAACACATCATGGTAGCCCTGCGAGCGCACGTGGGCGTTGGTGTCCGTGTCACGGCCGGTCAATTCAATGTAGGTGCCTTCTTCGCCCATCAGCCGCGCAAACTCTTCGGCCAGGATGGTCGCGCCCTGATAATTGTTGGACACGATCTGCGATACCGCCACACCCTCTTCGCTGATTTCGCGATCGACGAGGAAGGAAGGAATGCCCGCATCCTTGGCCATCTGTACGGCGGCCACGGTGGCGTCAGCACCGGCATTGTCAAGAATGATAGCCACCGCTTCCTGGGCAATACAGGTCTCGAAGAACTCGAGCTGCTTGTTGGCATCATCACCATGATCCAGCTTCAGCGTCTCGTAGCCGAGTTCTTCCGCCTTCGCCGCGGCGATTTCCTGCATCGAGCCGAAGAATGGATTCTCCACTCCAGGCACGATCACGCACATCAAACCGCCTTCTCCCGCGGCCATAGATTCCGACTCGGCGGCAACACACGGTTCTGTAGAACCAGTTGGGGCAAAGCCTTTGTACTGGCAGGCATTTTCCGGAGTGAGCAGAACCATATCGATGGACTGCTTCTCGGGCTTTCCAGTGCTGCCTGTGCGGATGAACTCATCGGCCTGGACCGCGGCCTGGATCGCCATTTCAGCGACGGGCTGCAAGGCCCCCGCGTCGATCTTGCCGGCGAGAATGGAATCATTTACATCATCAGAGCCGTCAAAACCAACCACGATCACGTCGCTCATACCCGCGGCATCGAGCGCCGCCTGGGCGCCCAAAGCCATCGTGTCATTGCCGCAGATCACGCCCTTGACATCGGGGTTGGCCTGCAGCAGGCTTTCCATCACGTCAAACGCTTCCGTCTGGCTCCAGTTGGCAGTCTGCTGACCTACCATTTCCATGCCCGGTATGGCATCCAACACATCATGGTAGCCCTGCGAGCGCACGTGGGCGTTGGTGTCCGTGTCACGGCCGGTCAATTCAATGTAGGTGCCTTCTTCGCCCATCAGCCGCGCAAACTCTTCGGCCAGGATGGTCGCGCCCTGGTAGTTGTTGGACACGATCTGCGATACCGCCACACCCTCTTCGCTGATTTCGCGATCGACGAGGAAGGAAGGAATGCCCGCATCCTTGGCCATCTGTACGGCGGCCACGGTGGCGTCAGCACCGGCATTGTCAAGAATGATAGCCACCGCTTCCTGGGCAATACAGGTCTCGAAGAACTCGAGCTGCTTGTTGGCATCATCACCATGATCCAGCTTCAGCGTCTCGTAGCCGAGTTCTTCCGCCTTCGCCGCGGCGATTTCCTGCATCGAGCCGAAGAATGGATTCTCCACTCCAGGCACGATCACGCACATCAAACCGCCTTCTCCCGCGGCCATAGATTCCGACTCGGCGGCAACACACGGTTCTGTAGAACCAGTTGGGGCAAAGCCTTTGTACTGGCAGGCATTTTCCGGAGTGAGCAGAACCATATCGATGGACTGCTTCTCGGGCTTTCCAGTGCTGCCTGTGCGGATGAACTCATCGGCCTGGACCGCGGCCTGGATCGCCATTTCAGCGACGGGCTGCAAGGCCCCCGCGTCGATCTTGCCGGCGAGAATGGAATCATTTACATCATCAGAGCCGTCAAAACCAACCACGATCACGTCGCTCATACCCGCGGCATCGAGCGCCGCCTGGGCGCCCAAAGCCATCGTGTCATTGCCGCAGATCACGCCCTTGACATCGGGGTTGGCCTGCAGCAGGCTTTCCATCACGTCAAACGCTTCCGTCTGGCTCCAGTTGGCAGTCTGCTGACCCACCATTTCCATGCCCGGTATTTTGTCCAGCACATCATGGTAGCCCTGCGAGCGTACGTGGGCGTTGGTGTCCGTGTCACGGCCGGTCAATTCAATGTAGGTGCCTTCTTCGCCCATCAGCCGCGCAAACTCTTCGGCCAGGATGGTCGCGCCCTGGTAGTTGTTGGACACGATCTGCGATACCGCCACACCCTCTTCGCTGATTTCGCGATCGACGAGGAAGGAAGGAATGCCCGCATCCTTGGCCATCTGTACGGCAGCCACGGTGGCGTCAGCACCGGCATTGTCAAGAATGATAGCCACCGCCTCCTGGGCGATACAGGTCTCGAAGAACTCGAGCTGCTTGTTGGCATCATCACCATGATCCAGCTTCAGCGTCTCGTAGCCGAGTTCTTCCGCCTTCGCCGCGGCAATTTCCTGCATCGAGCCAAAGAATGGGTTTTCCACTCCAGGCACGATCACGCAGACCAAACCACCGGCGGCAGAGGGTTCTTCCATTTCTTCCGCGGGTGCTTCTGCTTGTTCCGCGGGAGCCGCCGGCTCTTCAACCGGTGCTTCTGTGGCCTGGCCGCCGCAAGCAACCAGAAGGGCAAACATCAGCATCAAGCCGATAATCATTACTATTTTTTTGTTAGACATCTCTTGCTCCTATACCTGGATTCGAAAAACGACATATGAAAGAAATCCTATTGGTTGTAGATAACGTCACCTCCTCGTGCGTACTGGTAAATCTCTGTACGTCTACTCCAACTCTAGTTCTAGTTCTTCTTGCTGCTTCTGTAGGGCGATGTTTTCCTGCATGCGTGCCTGGACCTGGTCGATGATTACGGCAACCACGATGACTGAACCCTTGATCACCTGCTGCCAGAAAGTTGAAACGCCCATCCTGATCAGGCCGTCCGTCAGCACGCCGATGACGAAGGCGCCAATAATGGTTCCACCGATGCCGCCACGTCCGCCGGACAATGACGTGCCACCTAGAACGACGGCGGCAATGGCATTTAGTTCGAATAGAACGCCGGTCATCGGATGCGCGGCAACCAGTTGCGAAGCGATAATCAGACCAACCGTCGCCGCGCAGAACCCGCTGATACTGTAGACAGCAATTTTGGTGCGGGCAATGGGCACGCCTGAAAGTTCAGCGGCTCGTTCATTGCCACCGACTGCGTACACGTGGCGACCAAACGGCGTGCGCGTGGTCACCAGGTAAGCCACAATCGCGTAGATCGCCATGATCCAGATGGAGTAGTTGACTCCCAAAAAGCTGCCTGCTCCCAGAATCTCAAACCCGGTATTGCCATACTCGGGACGGCCGACCAGGTTGGGAAAGGTGTAGCCACTATTCAGCAAGCCGGCGATACCACGTGCCGCGAAGAACATGCCCAACGTGGCAATAAAGGGGGCGACATTGAAGCGCGCGATAATATAACCACTGACGGCACCCGTCAGGGTTCCCAGCATGAGTGAGATTATTAGTACCATCCAGGTATGGGGGTAGATGATAATCCCCAGTTGCGGCAGGTTAATACCCTCGTTGATTAGCAGCCCCGCAACCATGGCGATCATTCCCACGACCGAACCAACAGACAGGTCAATGCCACCGGTCAGGATGACAAATGTCATCCCAATAGCAATGATGGCGTTAATTGCCACATGCTTCATCATGATGACAATATTGCCTGCACTCAAGAATCCTGGTGACAGCAGCGTAAAAACACTCGTAACCAGAATAAGAGCAATAAATGCTCTTCCGTAGAGCGCAAATTGCTGGACGTCTGTCTTAGTTATACTGCGTCTGACTTTCGTCGGTGCCGGGTCCATTCTAGTTTCCTGTTCCATGATGATCGCCTCTACTATTTGTTAATCCATGGCCAATGGCTGAAGCCGCGACCAATTTTTCTTCAGTAGCCTCCTGACGGCTGAACTCTCCCGTAATGGCACCTTTCGACATGACCAGAATACGGTCGGACAGCGCCAGTATTTCCTTCAGCTCCGAAGATACAAATAAGATTCCGTACCCCCCGAGGGCCAGCTGGTTTACGATTTCAAATATTTCCGATTTCGCGCCAACATCGATCCCGCGCGTCGGCTCATCGAGCAGCAAGATTTTGGGCTGGGTCAACAACCCCTTTGCCACCACCACCTTTTGCTGGTTGCCGCCACTCAAAGAAGTAATCGGCTGCCCCGCGTCTGCTACGCGGATAGATAAATCCTTAATTCGCGAATCAGCGGCTGATTTTTCGAGTGAAGAAGAGAGGAAGATTCCCTTAAGATAGTTACGCAGGCTGGCGAGCAGCATGTTGTCCATTACTGAAAGCGGTGGTATCAGGCCATCGCGCTGACGGTCTTCGGGAACAAGGACAAATCCGGATTGGATGCGGCCCGCAATGGTTGTCTCTGTCACTGGTTCACCATCCAACCATACACGCCCTGTTGCTTTTGGAAGGTCTCCTGCCAGGCAGTCCACCAGATCGGAGCGCCCGGCACCCATCAGTCCGTAAAAACCGAGTACTTCCCCTTTACGCAGTTCGAATGAAACATGGTCAAGCCGATATCCGCCGCCAGCCCGCGGTAGCGTCAGGTTTTCTACCTTGAGAAACTCATCGCCTATCCGCCGTTCCTCATGGGTGAATAGAGTGGCCGGGTCGTGTCCTACCATATTCTCGATCATCCAGGGGACGTCCACGTTTTTACTTTCCGCTTCGGCGACTTTGCGCCCATCGCGCAAGACGGTGATGTAGTCACCGATCTGCAGGAGCTCCTCCAATTTGTGCGAAATGTAGACGATGGCAACCCCACGTGAGGTGAGTTCGCGAATGACCCGAAACAACACCTCCACCTCGGCTTCACTGAGCGCCGACGTCGGCTCATCCATGATCAGGATGCTTACGTCTTGAGCCAGCGCTTTGGCAATCTCCACAATCTGCTGTTTTCCAAGACGCAGATCGCTCACAAGTTCATCAGGGTCGATTTGCTGTTCGAGTTTACCCACCAGTTCGCGGGCACGTTCCTTTTGCGCCCTTCGCGCGATAAGGCCGTTCCTATGGGTGGCTTCGTGGCCGAGGAAAATGTTGTCGACGACGCTCAGGTTGTCGCATAAGTTCAGTTCCTGAAAGACCATACCTATGCCCAAGCGAGTCGCTTCTATGGGGGAACGCGGCCGGATTTTGTTTCCGTCCAGCAGGATTCTGCCTCTGGTGGGTTGCTCCACGCCAGCCAGGATCTTCATCAAAGTGGACTTACCCGCACCGTTTTCACCGATGAGAACATTGACCTTGCCTTTGCGAACGCCGAAGGTGACGTCATCCAACGCCATTGTCCCCGGAAAAATCTTGGTGATGTTTTCAGCCGTGAGGATGATGTCTTCCGAATCTGTGGTCTCACAATCGAGAGCTGCTGTTGGCTCAAGCATCTCTATTCTCCCAGCTCGAATTCAACCGGCACAATGGGAAGTTCGCTGACATCAATGTCGACCAGATTGAACGTGCGGATGGTGAAGGCACCCTTGAATGATACGGGCTCGCCGATCAGATTGTCCCTGTCGACGTCGGCAAGCACAGTGCTAAGGACGCGTCTGTTGATTTCGGTTGCTGCTTTTCCGTACTCCGTCTGCTCTTTGAAATCGCCAAAGGTTATGAAACCTACTGCGTCGCGCACTGAGCTATCATCACTGGGAATACGGGAGCCAATATAGAGCTGCGCTTTAATTGGCCCATCATAGCCATCGAGCTCTATCTCCGCCGTCCCTAGACTGGATTCAGCATTGACGTCTACTATCTTGCCGCTGCCCTCGACCATGTAAACATGCGCCTCACCGACAGTGATTAATCCATATTGATTGGCGACTTCGATCAGACTCTCCTTGGCCACTTTCCCAGTGGCACTCGGCTCCATTTCATTGAGAACTTCAGAAAGCTTTACTGCTTCCTCATTGAATGTCGGCAACACTCTAGACTCCCAAATCCCATCCACATAGGCAACGGGATCAAAGGCTTCATCCTGGACTGTTTGTTCCACATCTTCGATTGTGACCACTGTGAATCCAAATCTCCCCGCCAACACTAGCAAAACAAGAATTGCCAAGGCAAGGGCTGTTGTGACTGTTATTCTCCTCATGCTCCTATCCTTATCTGGTTTGGTGCAATACCTGCGGTACGGGTGCCTGCCCTTCTCCTATCCATAATTAGCCAATACTTGATTCACAGCCAGCAACCAATCTTGATAAGCCCGATCCGCTTCAGCAGCAACAATGCCGGGCACGTAGTCAACAAAAGGTTGTCTCAGTTGCTTGAGATCATCCAACGACTTGTGGATGCCGGTGCCCAACATCCCCGCCAGTGCCGCCCCTTGGGCCGAGAGCTCTGCCAGGCGAGATGCGCGGACCGTCACCTGCACTTCATCAGCCACGAACTGCATCAGGAAGCGGTTTTGTACAGCGCCGCCATCGGCATGGATATGCTGCAACGGGACATAGGCATCCTGAACCATCAATGAAACGACATCGCGAATACGAAACGCGACACCTTCAAGAGCGGCGCGAACAACATGGTTTTTGTTGCTCGCTGGTGACAAACCAACGATGGCAGCTCGCGCCTGGGGCTGCCAGTAAGGGGCACTTAATCCCACGAAAGCCGGGACGAAATGGACGCCGCCATTGTCATCAACGGCCGTCGCCAAATCTTCCGTTTGTTCCACCGACTCAATCAACCCCAATTGGTCACGCAGCCAGGTAATCGTTGCTCCCGTGAAATTTGTAATACCCTCAAAAGCGTAGGTAGGCTGACCGGCAATTACCCAGGCTACGGCCGTGACAATGCCCTTGTCAGAAAACGCTGGTTGTTCGCCGATATTGAGCAAAACGGAAGATCCGCTGCCAAAGGTGACCTTGCAGCTGCCTGGCTCAAAGCAATGTTGGGCAAAAAGTGCTGCTTGCGAATCACCCATCACGCCAGTAATCGGAAGTGGCTTATCCAACAAGCCGCCAAAATCTGTTTCACCAAAGACTGCGTTACTATCAAATACTTCGGGCAAGGCCGCGCAGGACACACCGAACAATCCACAGAGCTCGTCATCCCAGGCCAACTTGTTGATGTCAAACAGCAGCGTACGCGAGGCATTGGTCTGATCCGTAGCGAAAACCAGCCCCCCGGTAAGACGATAAATCAGGTAAGCGTCGATAGTACCCAAGAGCGCTTCGCCCGCCCCCAGTTTCTCTCGGATTACCGGTTCGTTTTCCAGTAGCCAGCGCATTTTTGGTGCCGGGAAATAGGTGTCGACCTTCAAGCCGGTACGCTGCTGCACGAGACTCTCGTATCCCGCGTCTACCAGTTCGCGGCATATTTCTTCGCCACGACGGCATTGCCAAACTATGGCGTTGTAGATCGGTTCACCGCTTGCCTTGTCAAAGACCACGAATGTCTCGCGCTGATTGGTAATGCTAACTGCAGAGATATTCGATAGGGTTGCCTCATTGCGCGCCAACAGGCTGGACACTGCCTCAAGCAAATTGCGGTATATTTCTCTCGCATCGTGCTCTACCCATCCCGGTCGCGGATAAATCTGTTCGTGCGGGATGGCGGTTTTGTCCAATAACTCGCCATTCTCCGAGAACAGAAGCGCCTTCGTTGCTGACGTGCTTTGGTCTATAGCCAGGAGCGTTCTCACAGGGCAAACGCTTCCTTTGCTAAGAGTTGACGCGCCGTCTCTGCCAACCCTTCCGGCGTAATGCCGTAATGGGCGAAGATCTCCTGCTGGCTACCCGTCACTGTATACTCATCGGGAATGCCAACGATCTTAAAAGGTTTGCTGATGCTCTTCTGCATCAACAGCGCAGCCACCGTGGCGCCCAGTCCGCCAAAGACACTGTGTTCCTCGACGGTGATCAAGGCTGAGGAACGGCGCGCAGCATTGAGAATAGCCGTTTCGTCCAAAGGTCTCAGCGAATGGAGGGAGATGACACCTGCGTCTATCCCTTCATCGGCCAGCAATTGGCTGGCCATTAATGCCATCGAAACAGGTTCGCCAGTGGCGAGAAAAGTAACGTGTTGTCCCTCAGTCAAAGTGATCGCCTTGCCGATCTCAAATTGCACATCGGGTCCATGCAAGTCGTACATCGGCTTCTTGCCAAAGCGAATATAGAGCGGCCTAGGGTGCTCAACAGCAGCTGTAATCGCTGACTTTGCTTCGAAGTTGTCGGCCGGCGCCACAATATCGATATTGTTAATCGCCTGCAGCACGGCAAAATCGTGCAAGGAGTGGTGTGTCGTTCCCAGCGCGCCATAACTCACCCCGGCGCTGATGCCGATCAGCTTGACCGGATTGTCGGAATAGGCAACGTCATTCTTGATCTGCTCCAATCCCCTGGCAGTCAAGAAACAGGCCGGGGAAACGGCGAAAACCTTTTTCCCGGCGGCAGTCAGACCGGCTGAAAGACCTACCAGGTTCTGCTCGGCGATGCCAACTTCAACTATTTGATCTGGCAGTGCCTTGCCGAAAGGACCCAGCTTTCCTGAGCCCCGCGAATCGCCGGTAACAGCCAAAATGTTGCTATTTTCTCGCGCCAGACCTAACAGCGTATCTGCAAAAACTTCGAGATTGGGTCTACCAAGATCCATTGCGTTCCCACCATTCCTTTTCTGCCGCGTTGAGTTCATTGATGGCGATGGTGTACTCTTCATCTGTTGGTACATGATGGTGCCAAGCGACCTGGTCCTCAATGAAGCTTACGCCTTTACCCTTGGTCGTGTGAGCCAGGATTAAGCTTGGTTTTCCAGGTTCGAAGGGCACTTGTTCAAGACAGCTGACGAGGTCTGAGACATCATTGCCGTCTACTTCGCGCACGGCGTAACCAAAGGCCTCGAATTTGCGCTTCACATTCTCAACGCCAGTCACTTCTCTGATTGGACCGGTGATCTGCAGCTTGTTGTAGTCAACGATGGCGACCAGGTTGTCCAGCTGATAATGTGCGGCGCTCATGGAGGCTTCCCAATTGGAGCCCTCCTCCAACTCGCCATCGCCCAGCAGCGTAAAAACACGATAGTCACGGCCGTCTTTTTTGCCCGCCAGCGCAGTGCCCACAGCGATGGATAAGCCATGACCTAGAGCGCCTGTATTCTGTTCCACACCATTTACCTTACGCGTCGGATGGCCGATGAAATGGGATTGGTATTGATTCAGGGTATCCAACTCTGACTCAGGATAGAAGCCCTTGTCTGCCAGAACAACATATAGCGCCTCTACCGAATGGCCTTTGCTCTGGATATAGTGATCTCTGTCACTTTCCTGGAAGTTTTGCGGTGTGATGTTCATCACCCGGTTGTAAAGCACATTTAGGATATCAATGGCGGAAAGACTGCCCCCCGTATGCCCCGCGTTGGCCGCCTTGATGATCGACAACACCTTCTTGCGGTATTCGATGGACTTAAGTTCAAGTTCCTGAACACTTTTCTGCATAATCAGTGCCCTTCGATCTGACCATGAATATATATTCATGGCGTGATATATTTTCACATACAGGCAGATTAGCCGATTGTCTCTGGTGTGTCAAGACAAAACGCATAATTATTCAATAATTTAGATATATTCAAGGCGCAGGACTGATCTGCGGGCGACTTCCGCCGCCAAGCGGCAAAGAGATTGCTTAATCGAAGATAGGCCACATCAAAAATGTTGAATCATCCGGTGGGATAACCCCTCTTGATTTTTGGTATTTGGAACACACTCAAAAACTGAAGTTATACGGGTTCGGCCCGGTTCGCCGGCCTTCATCTAGTGCGTCCAGCTCCTCCATCTCTCCGTCAGTAAGCTCGAAGTCGAAAATATCTGCGTTTTCGGCGATGCGCTGGGGGCGAATTGATTTGGGAATCGTGACTACTTCGTGCTGCAAATCCCAGCGAAGCGCAATCTGGGCTGGAGTCTTGCCATAGTGCTTGGCCAGTTTCTGAGCAACTGGCTCTTTAATGATCTCTCCCTTTACCAGCGGAGCCCAGGCTTCCAGCTGGATCTGGCGGTTTTGACAGAACGCCAGCAGGTTAGGCTGGACGAGATAGGGATGGAACTCTACCTGATTCACAGTAGGCACGATCCGGCTACCACCTAAGATGTCTTCAAGATGATGGATCATAAAATTACTGACGCCAATCGCGTTGGCTCGTCCGTTTTCATAAATCTCCTCCATTGCCTGCCACGTCTCTTGATAACAGTCCTTCACGGGCCAGTGGACCAGGTACAAATCCACATAATCGGTCTCCAGTCGTTCCAGACTCTCTTCAAATGCCGCCAATGTTCGCTTCTTACGTTGGTCACTGTTCCACACCTTGGTGGTCAAGAAAATATCTGCCCGGGGGACACCGCTCTCGCGGATCGCTTTGCCGACGCCGCGTTCGTTCTTATACACGGCCGCTGTATCGATACTGCGATATCCGGCTTGCAGGGCATTTAGAACTGCCCTTTCCACCTCCCGTCCATCGTCAACTTCAAAAACGCCGAAGCCCAACCAGGGCATTTCCAGGCCATTGTTCAATACAGTACAATCTCTAATACTGCTGATTCCCGCCATGATTTCTCCCTTGCTTGAATATTTATTCAATTTGTTATATATTTTCGCACATAAGCAGACTAGCCAATTGCTTCTGGCATGTCAAGACAGATTGCATAACTATTCAATGATCCAGATATAATCAGAGCGCAGGATTGACCTGCAGGAAGCGTTTGTGGGATAGCGATCGATTGCTAACAGAACAACACCAGGAGACGGCAACATTGACCCGACTTGATGAATTACGACTCATGACACGTGTGGCGCGCATGTACTATGAACGCGGTATGCGCCAATCTGCTATTGCCAGTCAGCTGGGTATGTCGCAGGCAACGATCTCTCGCCTGCTCAATCGCTCTAGAGATGAAGACATCATCCGCATATCGGTAAATGTTCCGCAGGGTGTCTACTCACAATTGGAGGAGAACCTGGTCGCAGCATACGACCTGCGCGATGCGATCGTGGTTGATTGTGATAGCGAGAATGAGCAAATCATTCAGCGCGACATAGGCGCCGCAGCCGCTTACTATGTTGAATCGACAATCAAGCCCAATGAAGTCGTTGGTATTTCGTCATGGAGTTCTACCCTGCTAGCCCTGGTCGATGCCATGCACCAGGTGCCGCGCAAACCGGGGGTGCAGGTCGCGCAAATCCTCGGCGGCGTAGGGAACCCTGGTGCTGAAATACATGCCGCACGTCTCACCGATCGTCTGGCCAGATTGGTCAATGGGACGGCCACATTTCTCCCGGCGCCAGGTATTGTTGGGTCTCAAGCATCGCTCGATGTGCTGCTCGCTGATCCCTATGTTGAAGAAGCCATGACCCTGTTTGACCAGGTCAGCCTGGCCCTGGTTGGTATTGGTGCCGTGGAACCCTCAGAACTGCTGGCAGACAGCGGCAACATCTTCTCCGTAGAAGAGCTGGATATCCTGCGGGGCAAAGGGGCCGTCGGCGACATCCTGCTACACTTTTTCGATGTGAATGGGGATCCGGTCGACTCCTCGCTGAACAATCGCGTCGTATCGATGTCCTTAACCCAGCTGCAAAACGTAGACCGTTCCATAGGAGTTGCCGGCGGTCGCCGTAAACTAAAAGCAATTCTCGGTGCGCTGCGTGGCGGCCTGATCAATGTGCTCGTTACCGACTGCTTCACTGCTAACCGCCTGATGGATGCTGCATCAAGCTAATGTTCACCCAATGCTCTGATAAATCCTGCTTAACTTAACTTAGAGCAGGATGCCTTGATGGTTTGGTTGACGATTTCACACATTTTCTCTGCTATTCTAGCGTTGGTTCGTAGCGGCCGTTTGTCTGAAAGAAACCTAGACTTGGAGAACCTCGAGCTGCACTTCGGAAATCGCTCCCGCAATCGAGAAACCCTGCAGCCTGTAAAACAAAAAGAACCCCCAAGTCATCTTGAGAGTTCTTTATCCTATAATGAATTACTATAGGCCCACGGGAGCGACGGGAGTCGCCCACTCACGTGTAAAATATCAATTGTTGTCTTCTTGCCTTCATATATTGGTCGCCAGCATCTAGTTAATGCGCGGTTGGATACAATGATCCGTCCTTCAGTTTGACAATAATACGACGATCGCCTATTAGAATTTCGTTATTCTTAACATGAACGGCCGTTTCCAATTCAATCGGCAGGCGCAATACAAGCTGATTATCAACAACCTCGCCCTCTAACTCGATCGTTTCCGTTACCCTTTCCGTCATCTTCTCAAATAGTAACTCAAAAAAAGACGATGCCGACATCTCCCCAAACTCACGTGAAGAGCGTTCAATGAAACCATCGGCTACCGATTGAAATTCATCAAAATCAATTGTTTTGATTTGATTTTCAGTCATATTTTACGCTCCTTGACCTGACTGCTTTTTACGGACCATCTGCTTCCAGGTTTCGTAATCTACCACTACAAGCATTATACCACGTTGCTCGATTTCGATGGGTTTGGGCAATAAATCCAGTATGGTCTCTAATGTCCCAGGTATAGTATTGCTACCATTTATTACATCCCAAGCATGTGGCTTTTGAAAAACAACCAGCGTTCTTTCACGTCCTTTTTCATAAAGACGGGTGATATGAAAATCATTGGGCAATTCACCGCGCGACTGCCATTGCAAGAAATAAACAGAGGTTTTAATGTCACCCAACAAATCTAACACGACCAAATCAGCTGGAGACAATCTCGACTTGCGGCTTCGAATATCATGCATTTGAAATTCAATATTCGAAACCTTTAGGTCGCGGATGATGTACACTTCAAATGCATAACCTCGAGCAAAACTCTGCCACCAGTAAAGACAATAACCATGCAAAAGCACGCTGAACGGTGCAGCGCGCATCAACAAGCCTTCTTCTTGCAAAACACCTTTGATCTGACGAGCAAACTTGGCAGTGATTTGGGGAGTATCTTCAACTACATCGCTGGTTTCCAACAATTGCTCAATGAATTGGTTCGCCAAAGCACTACCAATAAATTCGTCGTTCACCTGGCGAAATGTTCGGGTAGTAGTTTGGTTGCTAACTTGGGCCTCTGCAAGCAAATCAATCCCTTCATAAACCAAACGCCATATGTCCGTGTCAAGGCCACGATTATCAGACAGATAAGCCATCAGGGCATCGTGATGTGCTTGGGTAAACTCAGTTGGTATGGTGAAGCGAACTGGTGGAGATTGACTCATAGCAAAGCTAATCATATCAGATTTTCGGAAGATTAGAATTGCGATCTTATTCCATATGCAGTATTTTTTCTAAAAGGCAAGGATTCGCTCCCACTAACAAATTTCGACATAACCTATAAAACAAAAAGAACCCCCAAGTAATCTTGAGAGTTCTTTATCCTATAGATATTTACTATAGGCTCACGGGAGCGACGGGGGTCGACCGCTCACGTGTATGCTCCTAAAAGTCACTTTTTTACCCCGATACATCCACCAAGATAATTTGCAGCCAATTTCGTCATATACCGATATCCTATCATGTCACCAAATGGCTTTTCAAGCATTGATTTCTGCTTGATAACCGCGTACTACGCAAGAATTCCATCCAAATGAGTTTCCCTCGAGTACGGAGCGATAACATGCTCCAAATTTAGATTCTTGTAGAATCAGAAAATCACCAATTTGGAGTATTCTTTTTCATGATTTGGTTCCTGGTTGCCCAGATTTTTTCCACGCTTATCGGTATAGGTCACGTTCCCAGCAAAAACCTCATCCTACGCCGCCCACGCTTGTTCGAATTTCTCAATCGTTTTACGATGGGTCTCTTTTATGTCTGCCTGCTCTCTACCCGCCTCCACGATCTTAATAGCTTCATCAGTTGAATGGCCAAGCCCGACCAAAACACAAGCTGTCATCGTTGCACTACGATGTTTGCCTGCTTTACAGAAGACCATTACCTTACCCCCGTTTTGGATAGTAGCGACTGCTGGCTTGACCCCTTTCATCAATTGACCCATCGGGTAAATCAGACGAGAACCAATATCTGTGCCTCGTGTATGCACCAAGGTCAATGGAGGTTCATCTAATTCCTTGTCAATGCTTTCTAAAATCGTGGCAATAACCAGCTTCACCTCAAGCGAGATAATTTTCTCGCGATGATATTTCGTGGGCCAGGCGGCAATGTATAGATTGTTAGTAATCTGCGAATAATCGAGCGGCACATCTTTAGGGATGCCCCGTATTTTGTCACGTATCAGTCGAATTAATGATGTCATTAGGGAACCACCACCGTCAATCCACCGGGCACAATTGCCATAGAAATGGGGGTGCGACCGGTATATTCGCCATCTGTCCATACTGGTTGATCAGGATCTGTGTCAATAGAAATCTCTTTGCCTTGCTTAATGAAGCTATTGGCCGTTTTGGTGTCCAGATGAACCACACGTTCCCCTGCGGCAACTAACGACTTCAAGCTTTCATTGTTCAGGATAAAGGCTTCCAGCAAACCATCATCTGGTTTAGAAATCTTACCAGTAACGGAGATACCTGTTCCGGCTTTGGCGGCATTCACAACGTACAGCTTAGAAGCCGGCAAATCGTAAGTTTGCCCGTCAATTACAATGTGGTATTGAAATTCTTTTGGCTTTTTACTTCGTGCACGTTTATAGGTATTGATGGCGTAGGCAAATGTTCCATATTTATCTTTATCTTCGCGGCTGGTTTGCTCTTCTGGTTCAATTCCTACGTAAAGGCGTTGAATAAAATAAATGTCACCCATTTTAACGATGTCTATCTTTCGTGTCTTTGCATTGGGACTGCATAGCAGTTCTACGGCCGGTCGCAATGTTTTAGGTGTGCCGAGTTCTGTAGCAAAGCCATTGCCGGTACCACCAGGAAGAACGCCCATAACGGCCGTTGTGCCCATAATCCCGTTAGCAATTTCATGTTGGGTTCCATCGCCGCCATAACCCGCGACCAGATCCGCTCCATTTTGCGCTGCTTCCCGTGCCTGTTCCGTAGCGTCGCCATACTTCTTGGTAACGCTAATACTCCAATCCACATCATCGTATTGATGAAACACGTCATTCAGGACATTGATTATCGGTTCGTTTTTGCCCGAAGCCGGATTGATAACAACATGTATTTTCTTGTAGGGACTGTTCGACATGAATAAATTCTCCTCTCTTCTTCAATCGTTAGTGGTCAAAGGTGTTCGCTATGCAGATTGCTGAAGGAGTATCCAGAATCCTGGTTCTTTCGCAAGTTTCGTGCTCACGACCGAACTGCTGCGAATAATTCGTGAGGACGCTGGCTCCTACCTCGACGTAAACAAAGCTTCGCGTTTGCCGGACTACGCCGAACCTTTCAAACAGCACGAAAGGTGCGGAAGAGCCAATTTCGGACGCTCTCACCTCGAAACACTCGAGGTCTTGTTCTTTGCCTGTCGGTGATTTGACCATCCCATAGTACGCGACCAGGAGCGACGGCTTCGTTCACGCGATCACCCAGCCGCTTCGGAGGTCATGGATAAGGCAAAGTGAAGCATATGTTGCACTCGCAGATTAGGGCATCTTCACAGGACGCAGGCTGCTCTCACTCGGGATCAAAACACCATGCTAATTCGGACGAGGTCAGTAGATCATACGGACAGCGCACTTGGTGATAAACGCCCCTTCTATTATAATGGCAACAGCGTCTGTGACCATAAATCGGAAGATAGTCCTCCATAGACCACATCAACGCCACGACCCTACCGCGCATGTGTACTACGAAGAGTCCGTGTAAAAACAACAGCAATGTTAGAATCACTTTCTCTCCTGCAGACCAAGCTGTACCGTCCGCCTCTACAGCCTGATCTTGTGCTGCGGCCACGGCTCATTGATCGTCTGAATAAGTACTGGCAAACTCGGCCGTTAACCCTGATCTCTGCCCCAACTGGCTCTGGCAAGAGTGTGTTGGCCAGCATGTGGCTTGAGCACTGCAGCTGCCCCAGTGGATGGGTTTCATTTGATGAAAGGGACAATGACCTCATTGTTTTCACCGCTTACCTGTTGGCAGCGGTCAAGAAGGCTTTCCCGAATATCGCGCTAGAAACTGAAGCACTGCTGAAAACGTCAAACATCGTACCGCCGTCCATGCTAGCGCGCAGTTTTCTGAACGATCTTGACCGAATTGAGACCCCGTTTATTTTGGTGCTAGATGATCTCCACACGATTCATGACAGAGCCATCTTCGATTTTCTAACCAGCCTGTTTAACCATCCGCCGCGCGCTATGCACCTGGTGCTGTTAAGCCGTCAAGATCCCCCGCTGCCAATTGCATCACTGCGGGTGTACCAGCGCATCACTGAGATCCGGATGGATGACTTGCGCTTCAGGGCTTCAGAAACGGCCAAACTCTTGGAGCTGATTCTACACGAAGAAGTCGACAAAGAGCTGGCCAGCGAATGGACTCGCCAGTCAGAGGGCTGGGCAACAGCCCTGCACCTGATTGCCCTTTCTACGAGTGCGAATCTGGAAATGCACAGCAGTGTATCTCTTGAGGAGAAGAGCCACTCTTTTCATGACTATTTGCTCGTTGAAGTATTAAATAGTGTTCCCCCAGACCAGCAGCGATGGCTGCTGAGAACCGCACTAATGGATCGTTTCTGCGCCTCTTTGTGCGAAGCTGTTTGCCTCGAAGAAGGAGAAGCGCTAACGGGGAAGACATTCATAAGCTGGTTGCAGAGCTCCGACCTGTTCCTGATTTCTCTGGATGACGGGAATGAATGGTTTCGCTTCCATCACCTTTTCCAAAATTATCTGAAGAGCCGGCTTCAGGGACAATCAAACGAGAAGGAAATAGCCTATTACCATCAACGAGCCAGCCAGTGGTTCGCCAAGAATGGTTGGCTAGAAGAAGCAATTCATCACGCGTTGCTAGCTGGAGATACCAAAACGGCCGTTCAACTATTCGGCGAGAATCGACACCACATCATGAATAAGGATCGGTGGCTTTATCTGGAACGTTTGCTCAATCTGTTTCCCGAAGAAGTCGTAGCAAGTAATCCGATGCTCCTGATTACCAAGGCGCATGTTGCAGCCGTACGGAGCAGAGATACGGAACTTCTAAGTTGCATGGAACGGGCTCAACGGCTTGCCGTTGACCTCCCCCAGGATCTACCGAGCACCATAGCGGTCCAAGGAGAAATCCTCACCGTACAATGTATTGCAGCACTCTATAGAGGGCAAATAGACGAGATGATAGCATACGGGCAAATGGCAACTGAACGCCTGCCATCTTCGTCATATTATATTCGCGGAATTGCCGCAGCATCTCTGATGGTAGGTTATCAGATGTCAGGAGACATCGATCGAAGTGTTCAGATTGCGAGAAATGTGCTTGTCGATCCAACTTGGCCGCGCTTATCACGTGCAATCATGAACCTGTACCAAGGGACTGTTCTCTGGATGAATGCCGATCTAGTCGGTGCAAAACGCACCTTTAATGAGACGCTGCGCCTGACTAAGAATCAGTATTTATCGAATACCGCCATGCTAGCACGCTATTTTCTTGGAGCAATTCATTATCTGCAGAACGATTTGAAGCGCGCTGAAGCAAGTTTGTCGACGCTGCTAGAGAATCCTGCTATTAGCCCACCGACCTACCTTGCTCACGCAGCGTGTATCCTGTCTCGCATTTACTACGTTCAAAACAGGCAGGAGGAAGCCCACCGAACTCTTGATTCGGTCAGCACGCTCTTCGAGGAGACTGCGAACTGGTCATTGGTGGAAATCATCCGGGCGTTCCAAGTTGAGTTAGCACTTGACCAGGGTAATGTTGCTGAGGCACAGCACCTCAGTTCCTCAATTGATTCTAGTTCGCGTCCGCCCCTCTGGTTCTATTACGTGCCGCAACTAACGCCGATAAAGCTCTTGTTAGCCCAACAATCAACCGTACATCTTGATGTAGCGCTGCCCAAGTTGGAAAAGTTAGAAGGACATTTTCGCGCTCTTAACCGCAAGACAATCCTCATCGATGTGTTGACTATGCAGGCATTAGCTTATGAGGCACAAGGAAGCTGGCAGGAAGCTGAGGGGAAACTCATTGCAGCACTGCGCTTGGCTGCACCGGGCAACTTCATCCGCAACTTCATTGACCTTGGTCTGCCCGTGGCAAACATACTCGCTAGACTGGTGGAACGAGACAATACCGAAGTACCAGATCTTGTGCTGTATATTGCCCAGATTCAGGATGCGTTCAAGCCCAAGCAGTCGCCTATTCAGACTTCTTCCAAACGGACTCTGCAGATCACTAAAGACCTACTGACCAAGCGGGAACTGCAAATCCTGAGATTGTTGTCAACAGACATTTCTATCCAGGAAATCGCCCTAGAACTAACTCTTGCGGTCAGCACAGTGCGGACCCACATTGGCAACATTTACGTCAAGTTGGACGTGCACAGCCGTTATGAAGCCGTACAGTATGCGCAGAAACTGAGTTTACTGTAGCCCAGCCCCATCCGTTCACACACCCTCCCATCAAAACTACACAATAGTTACCCAATTTCAGTATATGAGAAAGCGAAGCCAGTTGGTAAAGATAGTACGATATGCATGGTCGGCTACAGCTTGCTCAAGTTGATGCTCCATGCGTTTTTTCTGAACTTCCAAACGATCGCTTGACCAAAGGCATGTGCATTAGCCGGTCGCTTGAGAGCTGATCAGAAAAGGTGGGGGTCCTGACCGTAGGCAGTGCTGGGCTGGAGAAAAGCGACGGCGCACCGGTGACCTTGTTGGTCGGCGTGCTGCAAGACCAGTCGGCACTGCATGGTGTGTCAAGGAGACTGCACTCCTTTAGCAGCCCGCTGCTTTTCGTGGCCTATGTGGGTCCGGCATAAGCAGCCGGTGCACAGGAGCTGCAGACAGCCAATAGAACCGTTTTTTCATCCACCTGCGCCGAAAGCAGGCGAGGTGGATATGGACAAGTTTGTCACATTAGCTGTAAAAAGGAGATTAGACATGAGTGACAAAGACAAATCAGCCGTATACAACATTGTAGGTTTTGTGTTTGACGGTAAAGATGCTGCTTCGCAGAATCTAAAGGCGATCAAGCACGACGGAACCCTGGATGGGTACAAGATCAAGGTGCAGGCCGTCGTCGAACAGGATGAAAAAGGCAAGTTACATATCCATGAGCCGGGACATGGCGCCTGGGGTGCTGCAATGGGCGGGGCCGGAGTTGGTGCTCTGAGCCTGATTGGCGGCCCGGCCGGTCTGCTGGCCTGGACATTGGGTGGCGCGCTCGTCGGCGGCATGGCTGGCAAGCACTGGGGCAAACCTATTGCCAAGGGCGATCTGGAAGAATTTGGCTCAGCCATGACCCCCAACAGCTCCGCCTTGATGCTTGTCCTGGAAGACAAGGATACCGAGAAGGTCATCAAAGACTTGAAGGGCTACAATGCCCAGGTCGTCACACTAACCCTGGGGGATGAATTATCCGGCGAAATCGATCAACTTGTCGCCGCGGATGCGAGCGCAACTGGCGATTCAAGCAGTTAACGGCTCGCACCTTTGATCGGTGTGTGAGACGTGGGCGGAAGGAACAGATGTCCACTCATAATGGAAGCGATGCAAAACGAGATCGTGTTCTTTTTTGAGACCAGGTATCTGATCTTTAGATTGAGAACCAGCCCGACGAGACGCGCGATCGCAGATCGCCAATAGAATAGCGGAACCGGAACAGCGGGTGAGATACTCAAGTATCCAGCCCGCTGTTTTGATCTTCCGATTGGTGCGAACACGACGCTAGGCTTGATTCGCAGGGTTGGCAGCGTGCCAGACGCCTACTGGTTCGATTGAACTACATTGCCGATGAAATGGATGCTGTATACAGCGTCGAGCAAAGAACAACTCCCGGAGATGTCCATGAGAATTAGATCCCGAAAGATGGCCCACGTCGCCGGTCTGTTAATCCTTTTTGCTCTTCTGACCGGCTGCTCAACGGAGTACGAGCAAACGGTTGAGTTCAACTACACATTCGATGAAGATCTGGAAGGTTGGGTTACGGGATTTGCGGATTTGCCTGCAGATCACGAACCAGGTTTTTATGAGTTAGATTCTGGCCGGAAGGAATTGCCTTCCGGCCTGGAAGGGTACGCACTCTACATGAGTGGAAACAATCACAGTGACGATCTCTTCATGTATGCCCAAAAGCAAATAACTGGATTGAAGCCAGAGACCACGTACCAGGTCCAATTTGACGTGGAACTGGCCAGTAATTCACCAGCCGGCATGATGGGCATTGGCGGTTCGCCTGGTGAAAGTGTTTATATCAAGGCGGGCGCAGTCCCCCATGAACCTAAGATTGTTTCCGATTCGATTGATTGGCTGCGGATGGATATTGATAAAGGGAATCAAGCCAGCGAAGGGGAAGATATGATCAATCTGGGCACGTATTCGAATCCTAATATCGATCCGGAAACACAAACGGGCGATGAATACGCGCTCATGAGTTTGGATAATCAATTCGTTCCATTTCAGGTAACCAGTGATAAAGCGGGGAATATTTGGGTGATTGTTGGCAGTGATTCTGGTTTTGAGGGGAAAACGGCCGTTTATTACAACGCAATCAACATCACCCTCACCGAAGAAAATCAATAATACAGTAGAATAAACATGAGTACTAAAGACACAGAATCAACAACGAAAAATAATCCATACGCAACGAAAGATAACCCGTTCGCGACGAAAGATAACCCGCTTGCGACTCAATATAATCCATACGCAACTGGAAAGGATTATTCCAAAATACCGCAGCGTTTACACAAATACCCTGCTTCTGATAGAGCGAAGAAAATCGTACATGACTCCATAACCATAGACACACTCTTTTCCGGTACTTGGCCAGAGCAATGGTCAACCCCTGAAGGCCCTGAGTTTCATGACCAAATGGACCGCTGTATTGCTGTCGGAGTTAAAGTAATGGGCGTATGCCCTTCAGCTGATTCATTAAATCCAGCTGCTTCAGTATCATTGAAGGCTTTGCAGTTCTATCTCAAGAAGATCAATGAACGCCCTGATAAATACAAGATTGTCCGTACGACCAAGGATATTGATGATGCGATAAAGGAAAAGAAGTTGGGGCTATATTTTACCCATCAGGGTACAGGACATTTTGAAGGTGATGTCGATAATGTCGCAATTTGGCGTCAGCTCGGTTATGGCTACTGTTTATTGGCTTACAACCAGCGCAATCCTGTGGGTGACGGATGTTTTGTGAAAGAGAACGGAGGGCTTACTCCTTATGGCAAGACATTGATTGATGCCTACAACCGTTACGGCATGCTTGTGGATGTCAGTCACACCGGTGAACGTACCGCACTTGATGCCATTGAGCGTAGTAGTCAGCCGGTCATGTCAACCCACTCGGTAGCCATGGCGATCGCAAAATATCAACGTAGTTTAGAGGATTCAGTTATTAAGGCGATTGCCCAGAGTGGCGGCGTATGTTCCATCAACTCGGTTGGTGCCTTTGTTGATACGTCCAATCCGGATATTGTGACAACTGATATGCTTTTCCGCCATATCGATTATATGGTTAATCTCGTTGGGATTGACCATGTCGGTTACGGTTCTGATTTTATCCCAGATATCACCTTTACTTCTGACGGTATGCAAACGCCGTTTGGTCAGGCAATTTTCCCGGATGGTGGCTATAGCTTCAAAGCAGGCGAAAAAGGATTCCCAACACCCGCTTCCTATCAGATCCTTCCCGCTCTGGTGGATAAGTTGCTTGAGAATGGGTATTCCGAAGAAGATTGTGTCAAATTTATAGGTGGTAATAACTACCGTGTAATGAGTCAGGTCTGGAAATAGGCTTCTGATCTCATCACATTGCCGCTTCCCAACGAAAAGCCGGGGTGCACTCAAATTCGATAAACGCAATTATTCAAAGGAAAAAACCCATGAAACAACACAACACAACACAACCAGTACTTGCTGATAAAAGTATTTCTCAGAAGATTGAAAAAATTACACAAGGGCTGGTTGGCCGCCTCGGTGTGGCCGCACAGGAACTTAGTTCAGGGCTGAATGTCAGCATAAATGGCGATGAAACCTTTGCGATGGCGAGTGCTTATAAAGTAGCGATCGCCACGAAAGTGATGGATCGCGTGGACAAGGGGGAACTCAGTCTCGACCAAATGGTCGACGTCCCGTATGACATGTATGTCGCCGGCGAAGTTGCGATTGCCGAGAGATTCCCCTACCCCGGGGTCCAGTTCTCGTTAGCGAACTTGATATATCCAATGATCACAGAGAGTGACAACACGGCGACCGACGTCTGTATGGGGCTGGCAGGCGGGCCAGCAGCCGTGACCGAGAACCTGCGCAGGCTAGGGATTAAAGATTTCAGGGTCGATCGGACTGTCCGCGAGATTCTCATGGATTTCTACAGCTTGCCATCGGTCACCCCGGAAGCTGTCGTTGAGGCTATCGGCAAGAACCCGGCACTGGTGGCGGCCCAGGTTGATCCCAATCCGGACTTCGAGGCGGATCCCCGCGACCACACAACGCCCAATGCGTATCTGAAACTCCTACTTGCCATCGACGGTGGCACGGCGATGAGCGCGGAAAGCCGCGAGTTCCTGCTGGGCGTCATGTCGCGCACGCGCACCGGCGCTGGCCGACTCAAGGGAATGTTGCCGAAGGGAACGCCCGTAGCGCACAAGACCGGAACCGTAGGCGGAGTTGCCAACGACGTTGGCTATATCACGCTCCCTGACGGTCGACGATTTGCTATCGCCGTGTTCACAAACAGCAGTGAGACGCCCGCTGCGGACAGAGAACGGGCTATTGCGGAAGTTGCCCGAGCTTTATATGACTTTTATTATTTCCAGTCATAAGGCAAATAACCTTTTTCATACCTAACACCTTGGTTGGGCGGCGCGAAATGGCGCCGCCCAACCAAGGCGTTATAAACGTGGTCGTGTCATCATAGCACGAGATCTAGTGATTAACTGGTTCAGCACTGGCGATGGTAATGGAAAAGAAGAAACGATGGTTCGCGCCATTGCGAAAAGCTTCGACTGAGTCGGAATGCCGAGACCAAAATGATCAACGGAAAATTAGAAGAAATAGGACCAAAATTCAATGGAAACAAGGAGATTATGCAATGAGTACCAAAGATAAAGAAAGCATGGAAGTTGATAGCCCGATGGCGAAGTGGAAAAACCCACAACCGGTGGAGTTCATTCAGAAAGCACTTAAAGAGTATAGCTTTCCGAATTGGCAATCGGGAAATGAAGACTCCATTTACTACAACATGAACTTCACCGAGATATTCAAGTGTTCTTATGTCGCACCCGCAGAAGAGCCGTCGGAACTGGAGCGCGCACTTGATCCTTCATTGATGGATCTGACCTTTACGGCCCATGATGGAACGACCACGCCGCCTCTCAAGGAATACCTGGTCGGCAAACGGCAGGTTCAGGCGATGATGATGGCCTATAAAGGAAAGGTGGTTTTCGAAACCTATCCGGGGATGCAGCCTAACGGTCTCCATGTGTGGATGTCGGCCTCCAAAACAACGGTTGGCCTGTTAATATCCATGCTGGCCGATGAAGGCAAAATTGATCTTGATAAGCCAATGCCGACCTATGTGCCAGAACTCCGAGGAACCCATTGGGAACAGGCTACCGTGAGAAACGTCATGAATATGTCCTCTGGTCTCAACATAGAGGAGACCATAGCGAACCTGTTGAACCCAGACTCCTGGATCGCTCATTGGTTCACAGCAGCCTTCGAGGGAAAGGGAAGTTGGCGCGAGATGTCCAAGAACGCGCAGCCCTTGCCAAACGAAAAGGCTGGTGACCATTTTCGCTATTCAGGAGCCAATACCCAGACGCTGGTTCTGGCGACCGAATACGTCAGCGGAAAGCGTTGGCAGGACTTCTGGAACGAACGGGTCTGGTCGAAAATTGGCGCGAAAAACCCGCTAATTACCGGATTGACTCCTGATGGCGTTGCCATCGCCGCCGGCATGCACAACACCACACCGGAAGATATGCTGCGCTATGCCCTCATTTACACGCCCAGTTGGCATGTGGTGGCACAGGAGCAAATCGTTTCCGACCGACTGCTGAAAAGCATCCAGACACTTGGAAATCCAGATGCGTATCGTGACTCCACGGAGGAGCAATACGGTACTGACTGGTTCGGTGAGAAACCTTTGACCAATACCGCACAATGGGATCATATGTTCTCTGACGGAGCCATGTTCAAGCACGGCAACATGGGGCAGGGGATTTACGTGGATCCTGCTCGAGATTTCTGTGGCATGTACTTTGGATTAGCACCTAACCAAGACAGTATCTCGGGGATCGATCACTCGCCTGGTTATCTTCGATCCGCAGCCAAAATGCTCAACGGCGAATAAGCAAACAGCAAACAAACGAATAAACAACGGAAGGATCTACTCATGGCAATACTCAAAAACGAATGATCATCAAGCACAACACCGCCAAACCACAGGCTTACAAGGGCTCCGAGGAGGAGTCCATGGCGACCCAGTGGTTCGGGTATGCGCCTCCGGCCAACGGCGTGCAGTGGGACTGCGTATTCGACGACGGAGCAATGTTCAAGCACGGCAACAACGGACAGGGCATCTACGTCGACCCAAAGCGGGACTTCTGCGCCACGGGCTTCGGCAGCGCAGCGAACACATCCGGAACCGACTACGCCCCGGGCTTCATGCGCGCCGCGGCTATGTTGCTGGCTGGGTGATCTCAAGGACTTGAGATTCTTCGGCGCGTTGGGTCGAAGAGGCGTCCCCCGCTCGCACTGCGGTAAACCGCAGCGCGAGCGGGGGACATAACAGACTGTCGTCCCTTCACACTCAAGGTACGGCACAAGCGTGATGGACGACAAATAGAACTCAGTGAAACATGAAAAAGTCTCTTGAGCCGGAACAGAAATTGCACCAGGCGCTGTCCAGCTTCAAATCGTTGGCTTCACCGCCAACTGAATCCAAGCACCCTATCGATGATGCTGAATTTGAGCCTGCCTGCCAATTTGTGACACAGTTAGCCTCTCAAGCGCATGAGTATGGCGTGTCCTTTGTTCGACTGCAGGATTTCATGTCTCAACTGCCGCAATTATTTGGATTCCATGGAATCATGCTGGCCGCTTCACCACTTCTCTTTTTTGATTTCTGGCGGCCAGGGGATCCTACGCCAAGCCGTGCCATAACCCGCCTACCCGATGTCACTTATGACCTCTCTAAATTGTCTGAGTTAGGCCTCTTAGTGAATGATCTGGCTGACGGAAAGGTGCCCATTGATGAGGGAGTGGCTCGCCTTAAGCAGATCGATAACCTTCAACCACCCTACAGAAATTCGGTTGTAGCTTTGGGGTATGCCTTATGTGGCGCCGGTTTTGCTGTGCTCTTATCAGCGAACTGGAATGATGTCATTATTGCTGCGCTGCTCAGTCTGGTTGTTTATGCCATCACATTAGCGGCTGGCCGATCTCAGTGGTTGTCTAATCGACTCAATTTTACAGCTGCATTAACTGCTTCGATATTGGCCAATTTGTTAGCGCTGCAGTTCCCTGGCAGCAATGCTTTCATTGTTTCACTTTGTGCAGTTATTGTTCTGGTTCCTGGTTTGGCCCTTACTCTGGGAACAGCGGAACTGGCTTCCAAGGTTGTTATTTCAGGTATCTCGCGTCTTGTTGATGGCATTCTAATCACGTTCGTACTCGTTGTGGGCAATGTAATGGGATCTTCTATTGTGAATGCCCTGTGGACTGTGCCCGCACCCGAGCCAGCAACCAACAGGCCTTTGTGGGTAATCTTCATTTTTATTATTGTGTTGATGTTAGGTCTGACGGTTGTCTTTAAAGTACGGATGGCAGACCTGGGCTGGGTGGTTCTTGCTGGCGGATTAGCTTATGCGGGTGTATTGCTCGGTGGACAGTTGGGGAACTGGCAAGGTTCATTTTTTGGCGCGTTGATTTTGGGATTTTACACCAGTTTGCTTAGTTCCCGGTTGCATCTTCCTGTCTCGGTTGTCATGCTGCCAGGAATCATGATTCTGGTGCCAGGCGCGGCAGCCTATTTTGGTTTGAACACGCTGCAAACGAGCGGCATCATCGGGGCACTGCCTGCTGCATGGGGAGTGCTCACACAAATTATGGCAATCATGGGGGGACTATACGTTGCCGCTTCAATTCTACCGCAAAGGTCAAGCCTATGACCACTTTCTTTGCTCAAGCTGGCGGTCAGACCGTCGTTTTTTGTTAGCCCTGCTCAGTTTCCGCGGTGAGTTATCTTTTGTTGAAAATGAAGTTGAGAATACCTTGAGGAGAAAATGACAGATTCCGAAACCAGCACGACGCCTGAAGCGCCGCAGGCACCCTCTATGCTAGCCTCCCTGCTAGTCGTCGGTGTAATGATTGTTCTAATTGTGTTGTCTGTGATCATCTTTGGTAGTGAAGTGGCGGAGGGGCCGCTTCAAGTCAGCATGACGCTGGCAACCCTGTTTGCAGTAGGCGTTGCCTACTATTATGGCTTCCGGGGCGCGGTCATCACCGACGCCATTATGAACAGTGTGGGCGGTACAATCGGCACCATCTATGTCTTGCTGGCTATTGGCGCGATCATCGGTGCACTGTATTTGTCGGGCACTGTAGCTGCTTTCGTTTACTATGGCGTCAACCTACTGAGCCCTCGTCTGTTCTACGTCATTGTCTTTGCCATTGCCTCTGTGTTGGCCCTGTTACTTGGCAGCTCGCTGACGGCAATCGGTGCAGTCGGCGTGGCCTTTGTCGGTCTTGCGACGGTGATGGGGGTTTCGCCGGCAATCGCTGCGGGCGCAGCCGTGTCTGGTGCCGTATTTGGCGACAAGACAGCCAAGATATCGGACACGGCCATCTTGACGATTGCCTCCGTGGGTGGGGTGACGATGGACGAGCATGCCAAGATGGTCATGCGTACGGCTATTCCGGTAATGATCATCAGTGCTCTGCTGTTTCTTGTCCTGGGATTCACAGGATCGGGCGGTGCCGCAGCAGCCGACCCCGCAGATGTCCAGAATGTTATCAGCCAGTACTTTAATGTCTCGCTTTTGGCCTTCCTGCCGGTTGTGCTGATCTTTGTTCTGTCCGCTCTGAAGTTCTCCGCTTACTTGTGCCTGACGATTCCTGCCATCGTCGCCGTCATTCTGGCCGCGTTCACACAGCAGCCTCTTATTGCCACACTGGCAAACGACCCGAGTTTGAGCTACTTCGAATCGGTGCTCAAGGTAGGCATAGACACGTTCGCCAATGGATTTCACTTGAATAGTGGTGTGGAGCAGTTGGATCAGGTGTTCTCAGGTGGCGGGACGGCTGGTATGTTGACGACAATCTGGCTTATTCTCGTTGCCGCAGCTTTCGGCGCGGTCACTGACTATACCGGAATGCTGAATCGAATCATTACCCCGGTGATCAACCGGGCAAAGGGTCCGGGCGGCCTGCGACTGGTGACCGTCCTCACCTCCCTGGGGTTGAATACTGTAGCGGCCGATCCCTATATCAGCATTGTGCTTACTTCACGTATGTTCCGAGATGAGTACAAGAAAGAGCAGCTGCCCCCTGTAGCGCTGTCCAGCGCTATCGCTGACTCAGGCACCATATTCAGCGGCATCATTCCCTGGAATGTGAATGGTGCGCTCTTTGCCGCCACGCTTGGTCTGGGCACAATAAGCTTTGCCCCGTTTACGTTCGTGGCCTATCTCTCGCCCATCGTTACAGTCATTGTTGGCTTCATCGCTTACGGCAAACGGAAGTTGCCTGAGGGAGAAGACCCAAATGCCGTCTATGGCACCGAGCCGGCAAAGTTACCAGCGCCCCAGCGAACAGCCTGATATGCGAATCGTTACGACGGCAAGTTTGTCGCTGGTAGGCTTCTGTTTTTCTACAGAGTGGGTCAACCCGCTAGTCGGTCTAGTGAGCATGATCCTGATTTGTCGCCGGGGTTGAGTTTGCCATAGTGTAGGGCAGTCTCGCTTTCCTGCTTGGCTATTCTGACGCGAAGATGACCGTTAAAGAACTTCTTCTTGATGCCTATGACGATGCGCGCAATCTGGCGCGATTGATGGATGATCCCTTCGCAATTGTTACAAAACCGAGTGACTCTCCAGCAAGCCTCGAGTGATCTATGCACGTCCGCAGCGGAACGCAAAGGGCGGACATCTAGCAAATAGCCAGCAATAGTACGGGTATATTCTTTCGAGTGTAAAACTGTTTAGTGATGTTGCTTCGCATACATTGATGGGATGATTATACGGGTCTCAAGAGGAGCAAAAGATTATGCAAAACTGGTTTAGGAAGCGGCTCAACTGGAGAGTGCTGGTGATGAGTTTGCTGATCAATATGTTTGCTATCGGTCTAACGGCGCTCATTTTGCCTGGGTTGAAGCTAATCGATAACCGTTTTTTAGTATTGGCAGTGATGGCCGCCATGCTGGGCCTACTCAACACATTTATCAAGCCGATCTTGCAGCTGCTGACGATCAGACTGCTATTTGTCACCTATGGCCTGATCCTCATCGTCACGAATACCGTGGTCCTCTTGCTGATAGGTTGGATCTTTCCGAATCGCATTGAGATTCAAGGCATCTTCACCGCCATCCTGGGCGGCATCATGATAGGCCTGATCGGCATGTTTTTGGACTATGTCTTCGGGGTGATACCACCGCTGGGCTATCAAACGCACGATACGGATGTTGACTTAGAGGAGGCCCCTGAATGAAGCAGCAAAGCAGCATTGACAAAGGACGCGCGAGGCTGCGCCTGCAGCAAAGTTACAACATTATTGCCACGTACGGGCTGGATTTGCTGCTCGGCCGGGGCCCGATCCTCAGAACACGAGATTTCTTTCTGGAAAAACTATATGGTGTGCCCATCGAGCCAGATCCGGTGCCAGTGCCGGTCCGGGTGCGCTACATGCTGCAGGAGCTTGGCCCCATTTACGTCAAGATCGGGCAGCTGGTCTCCAGCCAATCTCAAGCACTGCCGGAGGACTGGGAAGAGGAGTTGAGCAAGCTGCAGAGCGACGTGCCACCCTTCCCTTATGCACAAGTACAGACTGCGATCATTGAAGAATTGAAGGCGCCGCCGGATGAGATCTATGCCTTTTTTGACCCGGAGCCGCTGGCTGCCGCGTCCACAGCGCAGGTCCATCGGGCAACGCTGCAAGACGGTGGCCAGGTTGTGGTCAAAGTACAGCGCCCAGGTATCAGGAAGCAGATCAAATCCGATAGCGGCATTATGGACTGGCTGGCGCAGTTGACGGCGCGACGTATGCAGTGGGCAGAAGACATCGATCTGGTGGGCATGGTGGATGAATTCAGCAGCCAGGTGCTGTTGGAAGTCGACTACCGCATCGAAGCGTACAACGCGATCCGTCTGAATCAGAACCTGGCCGAAATCGAGGGCGTGCGTGTGCCCATCATTGACGAGGACCTGTCGACCGAACGCGTGATCACCATGGAGTTTATCGATGGCTTCAAGATCACGGATCTGCCGGCCATCGAAGCGGCAGGCTACGACCGCGAAGTCCTGGCGCAAAATGCACTGCGTGCGACTGTGAAAATGATCCTGATCGACGGCTTTTTTCACGGCGATCTCCATCCGGGCAACGTGATGGTCAAGCGCGACACCGGCGAGATCGTCCTGATTGATACGGGCATGGTGGGTGAACTGGACGTGCGCCAGCGAATGAGCCTTATCAGCCTGCTATATGCTCTCAACGACGGTGATGTGCGCGGATTGGCGCAAACGGTGCGCTCGCTGGCTGTTCCTTTCCGGCAGGTATATGAGAAAGCGTACCAGAAGGATTTTGAACGGCGCGTCGGCCGTCTAATGTACATGAAGAACGCCACCTTTCCCCAGATATTCAACGAGGTGATGGATGTCTTGCGTGAGAATGGGCTGCAGTTTGATTCCAGTCTGACCCTGGCCGTGAAGTCGATCATGCAGATGGAGGCGATCAGTTCTGTCTTGTTTGTCGGCAGCGGCCTGATGGAGGAAGGAATCGAAACCGTTCGCGAACTGGTGCTGGAACAGATCACGGCCGAAAACATCACTGAGACGTTGAAGCGAGAAGCGTCCTATACGCTGCGCGAGATCTCAGGGCAGATTCCCTCCTTGCAAGAGGCCACAATGGGCTGGCTGAACCAGTATAAGAAGGGTCGATTTGAAGTCCATGTGGATATGTCAGAGCTAGAAGAACCACTCAACCGTGCCGACACACTGATGCGCGAACTGATCATCGGTATCTTGCTGACCGGCGTAATCGTCGGTTCGGCCATCGCCACCGGGATTGCCGCCGCCTTTGACATAGAGCGGTCGACTCTCTTCTCGACTATGGCTTTCATCGGCTATATCGCCGCGACGGTCTTGGCTAGCCTGGTGATTTTGTATACCTTCTGGCAGTTGTGGCGGAGCAGAAGGTCGCGACGCTAAAGCTGAATTCCTCGGTATACGGCCAATCGGGGAGTAGATAACCGATCCGATGAATGCTGTCGTCAGAAGCCTGGAACGCAACAAACGGCACAGGCCGGCTGCAGGTCCTTCGATGATGTAACGGGCCTAGAAGACAAACAACTGAATTGATGTTCACGGGCCTATCAATTCTTGATGGGAGGCCTCTTGTATGGATGGTTTACGAGCGATTTTGAGGAACAACAGTTTCACCCCTGAGAGTTTGCCGGAACTGGAGAAAAAGCTGTTCTTTGAGGGGGATCGCCGACAGGCGTATCTCGTGCGTTTTTCCGTACTTCTATTTCTTTCGACAGTCATCGCCACATTCGGCATTCTCAGCGATTCCACAGCTACTGTCGTTGGGGCGATGATCATTGCTCCATTGATGACGCCAATTCTGGCCACTACCGCGGCCTTGATCATGGGCCAACCCTACCGCGCTCGGACATCCTTGGCGATTGTGGCCGGCGGGGTTCTGCTTGTAGTTGTGACCTCCTTAGTTGCCGGATGGCTGAGCATTGGCGTGATTTCTGTGACTGCCAACTCCCAAATCAGTGCACGCATCGCGCCCAGCCTGAATGACTTGATCGTGGCCCTGGCGGCTGGAGCAGCGGCAGCCTTTGCCTACAGCCGTTTCGATGTGGCCGACTCGCTACCAGGGGTGGCGATTGCCATTGCCTTGGTTCCGCCGTTGTCCGTAGTCGGCCTTTGTTTATCTGCAAGCGAATGGGATGCCGCTCTGGGCGCGTCACTACTCTTCGTAACTAATTTTCTGTCTATCCTTTTGGCCGGTGGGGCCGTCTTTGCCTTGCTCGGTCTGGGTCAGGCGTCAATTGCAAGTAGGGAGTTGCCTCCCAAGGCTGAACGTCGCGTCTATCGCTATATTGCCCTAGGTGTAATCTTGGTAGCATTGCCGCTGGCATTAACGACTTTCCGCGTTGCAAAAGACAGCTACCTACAAGTGCGGGCAAAGCAGATCACGAGCGAGTGGATAGAGTTGATCGAGACCGACCATGAGCTGAACCAAGTCACAGCCAATCAGGGGGATCTATTGATCGAACTAAACGGTCCGCAAGAGCCGCCCACTGTTTCCGAATTGGCGAACCAGTTGGAAGAAGCTCTGCCCCAACTCGAAACTGCTACCCTCCGGATTCACTATACCAGCGACCTGTCACTTGAACGAACGGCCGAATCAGAACGCTAGCGCAGAAGCACAAGCCAGTGGTTCTGGTTGAACTGTGACTATAGTGTGGTCGCAGTTGAAGCAGCGGATGTTTAATCCGTCCACCATACGGTTAATGAAGAACTATTGGTTAGACATGCAAGGTTTACCGGATACCAGAAGCTTCGCAGAATCCGGCGTTCGGTGCATAAACTATAGTGCCGGTTCTGATTAGCAGTCTACTCGCCAATATTTGGAAGTAGTTTAATCGACAAAATCAACAGAGGTGATAGTCACCTGCAAGGGACTATCACCTTGGCCTGCAAGAAGCTGGTTTTAAAGCACACAAGCGGAGGGTAAAAACTCTGTCAGTCGGTTGTCCTGGCCGTACTGCAAGAACTCCTACTCCCCGATAAATCTTAGGAAATTCCGTGATGATTCGCGACCTTTTTGATCGTCAATATGCCAAAAAAGATATTATGGCTGGCCTAACGTTAGCGGTTGAGAGTGTGCCAGACGGTATGGCCGTTGGTACATTGGCGTTAGTCAACCCCACCAACGGTGTCTATGCCTATATGGTCGGCGGGCTGTCAGGTGCCTTCTTTACCAGTTCGGTATCGATGAGTATCCAGGCAACCAGTGCGATGGCCTTGATTGTGGCCGGTGTGTCGGAAGTTACGGTTGGACAACCGACCGCAAAAGACGCCTTGTTATTGCTTTCTCTGCTGACCGGGTTGTTCATGGTGGGCTTTGGTCTGCTGCGTTTGGGCAGTGCCTTGCGGTTCATTCCCAATTCAGTCATGTCAGCCTTCACCCATGCGGTTGGATTCTCAATTATTTTGGGTCAATTGAGCAACCTCACGGGTTACAGCGCTCAAGGGCCAAACAAACCGATGCAAACCATCGATTTACGGTGGTACTCTGCAACATGATGGATAAATCGTATCTATTGAGCTTGGGCCAGATTCAGTGATGTAATTCAGCTGATTGGGTAGAATCGTGCCCTTCTATTGCCAATCTTACCCGTTCAGCTCATGAAGTTCAATCTAACTCCCCTCGAATGTGTCCTGTTCATCTTTGTCTGCCTGGCCATTTACATCTGGGCCAAACACGGTCGTCGCATCCGCCGCTGGTTAAAGGATTACTTCCGCCAGCGACGCGGCCCACGCAACTTGAAGCCAAAGTCCCCCGAGGACTGCCCGCAGTGCAGCCGTGATTTCTCCCTCCTCCCCCATCGTGCCAAATTGGATGTTCTGCCTTGGCCCGAACGCAAGAGTCGCCGCGGCCGTCCGAAAGTTATTCACACCGCTGGTCACGCATGCCTCAATCCATCGTGTGATTACTTCGCCATTGCTGACCCAGCGATTCATGCTCTGGTGAGCAACGGTTGTCGTGGCAAGCAACATATCCGCTACTTCAAGTGTCAAGCCTGTGGCGGTTGCAGAACAAGTCGTTTCGGCACACCCTTGTATTGGTTGAAAACACCATTGGCGCGGATCACCATGGTCATGACTGCCATGTCTGAAGGGGTTGACATATCCGCCGCCGGCCGCATCTTCGACCACCACCACACCACCATCACCCGCTGGATTGAACGATGCGGCCAGCGCAGCGAACGCCTGCATCAGCGAGTATTCCACCGGGCTTTATCCATTGGCCATCTGCAGCTGGATGAACTGGTGACCAAGGTGAAACAGGATGCCGAACGTATCTGGGTCTGGACCGCGGTCGCTGCTCAAAGCAAGCTTATCCTTGCTATCCACATCGGCCGTCGTTCGTCAGCTGATGCGCATCAATTGCTCCATCAAGTCTGGCAGCGGCTTTCTACTGAGAGCTTGCCCATTTTCACCAGCGATGGCTTGAACCAATACTTCTATGGCATCACCGCTCATTTCGGCTTCTGGGACAAACCCCCTCGCGCAAGAAAACACCATTGGTTCCCGGATCTTCGGCTGCAGTACGCGCAACTGCGCAAACGCAGGCGTGGTTGGCGAGTCTCCTTTCTCTACAGCATCATTCGCCTGGGCAGCCGCCAGCTTATCCGCTCTGGACTGAAGGCCTTGTCACTGACTGGCAAAGTGCAAACCGCTTTTGTCGAGCGCGCCAACCTGACCTTGCGTGAACTCATCGCCCCGCTCTCCCGGCGAACCTGGTCCATCGCCTTTGACGGGCAGCATCTGCATCTCCACATTCAGTGGGGTCTGGCTTACTACCACTTCTGCCGCCCGCACCAGTCGCTGACGACGCCCATTCGCGGACCCAGCAAGCGACGCTATCGCACCCCGGTTATGGCGGCCAATCTGGTTCGCAAGCGCTGGTCGGTGCAGGATCTACTGCAGTTACCGGTGCCGGAAGGAATATGGCTCGACTCCTTTCCGGCTGCTAAAGACTGCCGGTAGAATTAGAAACAAGAAAATCGAGCAAAGGCAATCCTTGCCTCTGCCCGATCCTTGGCCAATATTCGGCTGAACTTCCCCCAAAACGGCTTGATTTGAGTCGTTTTTATTTATCCATCATTTTCTGCGGCACTACCGCCTCGTCTCCTAACATCCTATCTCACGGTCAACAAGCAAATCAAGAATCGATTTTCATCGACTTTAGTAGCCTCCATCTAACAGATGTATCCGCGCCATTCGTCCTAACAACTCGCTTCAAACCACCTGGAAAAAATCTTACACCTTTTCTCCTCAGGGCATCGCGATAATGGCAGGAAGAAATGCCTGTTCGGCTGGAAGGTCGCATCGCCCATTGTGCCAGTCCAGACGCCGGGCACAAAGCGCTCGTTTTGCGGAATCGGGAGATGATCAGCCGAATTTGCCACCAATCCCTCAACGCCGTAGTGGTCCGTGGCCTTCAGGTCGATCTTATAGGAACCACTCAACCCTTCCGGCACCACCAGCTGCCAGGTTCTGAAAATGTTATTGTAGCACCGGACGTAAACGTCGCCTCGTACCACACACCACTGTCCTCCAGCTGACCCTGGTCATCGATATGGCGGAAGCGCACCTCGACATCGGTCCAGACCGCTCTGCACCGGGTTGGCAATATCGTAGATGCGTTCATCCGTGACGGGGATGTTATATATCACCAGCTCGTCCACCAGTCCGGCAAAGCGCAAGCTGGTCGGGTCGGCCTGGCCAATGGTGACCTTATGGCCGCTCCCCGTGTAGCTGTCGCGGTTGGGCTGGGTATTCACCAATTCGCCATCGATGAAGAGCGACTGTTCGCGGGCGTCCATGTCAAAACGCCAGGCCACATGATGCCATTCGCCGGCCGACACCGTATCCACCGACTGGGCTGAACGATTGCCGTACTTTATGGCCGGCGCGCCGCCAACAAAGCCAATGAACAGCTCCTGGTCGTCCTCAAATGGACTTGTACCCATCAGAGGCCGAAAACCCGCCATACTGGAAGCGTTCACCCAGGCCATCACCGTGAAGCTGCTGTTGGTAATACCCAACCGCTCCTCAAGCGAGGCCGAAATGCCAGTCGAGCCGGCGACGGCGTCATTATCGGTCAAGGTCAGCACATCATTGCTGCCGTCGAAGGAGATGGCGTTGTTATAGTCACCACTTGTTTGTACGGTCGGGCAGGACGCCGACGAGCCGCATTTTGCCACGAATTCATTGCCTGAAACGTCCAGGAATTCGGTCGATCCTGCGCCGTCTTCGAAGTGAAGCTGCAGACCGCGGCTCTGCCAGATGTGCTCGACATCACTGGCCACGCCGCGCAGCGTCATTCCGGCACTTATATTGGTCGTCGCATGCAGCATGACGTCGGCGTGTGGACCGGTGCTTTCCAGCGTGACCAACTGCTCGAACGAACCCAAATGGCCCACGTTGTCCTTGAAGGAAACGGTAAAGACGTATTCGCCGTACGGATCAAAAGTGAAAGGTATATTCACCGAGTAGTTGCCTGCCCGCATCTTCGTCGCCGGAGTGGGTGCGCCAACAATGTTACCCAGGCGGTCGCGCACTGTAACCATCACCGTGCTGTCGTCGATGCCGCTGTTAGCGCCATCTAAACCTGCACTATCTTCGATGAGGATGTTTGGCCATGCCAGGATGCCGTCGGTCAGCGTGTGTGGCGGTAAACTGCCGGCGATCCCGGCCGGAGCCTGGGTGTCCACATACACTGTTTCATAGGCAGCGTCGTTGTTGCCAACGCTGTCCGTGGCCTCCAGTGTGATCAAATAGTTACCTTCATCTTCAAACGCATGGCTGAATGTCCAAACCCCGTTGGTCTTAGTAGCGGGCAGAATTCCGCTGCTGTAGGAGGCGCGGTCGATCCTATAACGCACCCTTACGATTTCTGAAGTAGGATCAGCCGCATTAATCTTGAAAACCATCTCGCCCGGCGCGAAATAGGGATTCGCCAGGTCCAGGCTAATGGTCGGATCGTCTTTGTCGATCACGATCCGGTGCGTCTCTTTGACGTCAAACCAGGCACTCTGGTAGTCGAACAGCTCGGCAATCTCCAAAGTGCTGAAGGCGCGGCCGTGCACCATCACCTCGTCCATACTGCCCGACAGGGGCGTATAGGGACTGACCTTTCCGCCGATGTAGATCGCGTTTTCAGTGAGGCACGGCGTGCCGCTGTAAGCGTGGCTGCTGCGCAGCGTGCCGTTTATATACAGGCGCTGTATTGACCCGTCGAACGTATAGACGACGTGATTCCATTGGTGCTGCAGCAGCGGGTTATTGAACGCCGTCTGCGCCTCATAGGCGGAGCAGGCGCTGTTGGAGAGGCTGTAGTTGATGTCCATACTGTCAGGATGGATGAATAGGCCATAGTTGCGATGGCCGGACGTTGGATTTTCGCGCACGAGCAGCGGCTGGTAGTCGTTCTTGATTTCGGTCGGATTGACCCACAGGCTGACGGTGAACTCTTTCAGTGAGAGATCCGGCGAAGCGGGCACCGTGAGATAATCATCGCCGTCGAAAACGGCCGCCTCGCGAATTTGCCCCTTATCCCCGGCCCCGGGGCAGGCGCTGCCGGAGCAGGAAGCGTCATTGCCCAGGCGGCTGTCATCGACAAAGCTGGTTGTATGCAGGTCTTCGTCCAGATGCAGCATGAGCAGCGGCGCGTTGGCCATCAGGTTCTGGATGCCGGCCTGGTTCAACTGGCGATCCTGCACGGTCAGATCGTCGATCTTGCCCTGGAAGGCCTCGTTAATGACGCCGCTTCCGTCTTTGTTGGTGGTAGAACCAATGCGATAAGCGTCGTCGGTGTTGGCGTTCGCCGCCTGGGTACCCGAAATCTTAGCAATGTATACCCCGTTGACATAGAACGAGGCGTCAAAGTTGGAATCGAAAACAACGGCTACATGCTGCCATTCGTTGGCGGTAACGGCGGCGCTGCTGCGATAGTCCTGGACTTTAAAGGTTGTGAACAGCAGCTTATCGTCCTCCAGGCCGAAACCGAAGCCGTTGGCGCTGCTGTCGCGCTCGGCGGCCAAAATACGCTTGACGCCGCTTACGTTATCCGGCCGTATCCAGGCGGCAACTGTGAAACCGGAATCGAGGGTCTTGAGCAGGTCAACCTCGCTCATGACCAGGTAGTCACTGCCGTCAAAGTCGGCCGCCTGGTTGGAGATGCCGCCTACGCCGCTGTCGGGGCAGGTGCCGCCCTTATAGTCGCAGGTCGCCTGCACATTGTCGTCATAGGCATCGATGAAGGTTGCCGCGCCGGGCGGCTCGTCGAAGTCAAAATAGAGGCCGTCATAGGAGGATTCATACAGCTTCAGGGCATCTTCGTCGGAGAACGCGCGTTTGTAGGCCTTGAACTCGCCGATTCGGCCGTAAAAGAAATCGTTAGAAATCGACCAGTACAAGTCGCCGCTGGCGTAATCTACAAACTCAATATCGGTCGTGCTGAAGTATTGTGCCGCCTGTCCGAGGTCGGTGTTAGTCACCTCTTTGTAAACAAAGTTATCATCGCAGCCGACGGCGCATTCGTGATAGTCCAGAACGTCGCCCGTGTCATTATCCCAGAAGCGGAAATGATGCTTGTTGTCGTCAGGAATATAGTGGGCGATGTCAATGCTCTTAGTCGTACCCTTTGCCGTACTGGCAGTGCCGCTCCAGATATTGGAAGTCGTGCCGTTGCCGTCGAAATTGACGCGCAGTTCATAGTCATCATTACTGCCGGAGTCGGCGCCCTCTATGAACGCCACGTCCTTGACGTACAGCGTACCTAGCTCTGAGGCGCGGCCGATCTGCAGAATGGTGGGGGCGCCGGCTGTAATACTGGCGCATGAGTCGTCGCTTTCAGCCACCTTCTGACCATTGATGTAGAACGAGAATACGGAGCCGTCGTAGGAAACGGTGACGTGCTGCCAGGTATTGTAATCGATCAGCCCCTCGGCCGTGTCCACGTGGCAGACAGCGCTGCCGTTGCCCATGGCCATACGCATCTGGCCCGCCGGGTTGACATACAGCGATGGCTGCATCCACAGATTATTAGTGGACGATGTTCGGCCGAAGACGCCCTGCCAGTCATAGTTGTTGTTCGCTGTACGCGGCAGCGCACCGGCAATGCTGTTGTAGGCGCCGACGGCGCTATTGTCGAAGGGATGCGGTCGTGTCTGCGGGTAGATCCAGGCGGCGAAGGTGAAGCGATCGCCGCTGAAGTCCAGTGCATCGCCACCGGCATGGACAAAGTTGGTCTGGTCGAAGTAAGAGCCGGTCCCGGACGTCGAGGGGCAGCTGTCACCGGGTATGCAAACGAGTGTGTTTCGAGACGGCGAATCGTCTGTAGGCGTATCATCGGCTGTAGTGGCATCAAAGTCGATATCCAGCACCGGCAACCCAAAGAGCTGCTCGATCTCGGTCGCATCCAGCGCAGCATCGAACACCTGCAGATCGTCCATCGCGAATTGCGTGCTGTTAGTTCCTTCGCCAATGAGATGGACACCTTGGCTTCCCGCAGGCAGGTCAGCCACCTGTTGTGACCACTGTTCCTGGCCATTGACGTAAACTGTCAGAAGTCGCGTCGTATTCACATTGGTTACGGCCACATGCGTCCACTCGCCGTCAGGAAAGTCATAGCCGGTGTCGTGGGTGCTAACGCGATCGTTGACGATCAAGCTGCGGAAGTCGGAGTAGATGACGATATTGTCCAGAATCTTAATAAAGTTGATCACGCCTGCCGAATCGACACGCACCCACATGGCCATCGTGAAGTCAGCCGGGGGCAGCCAATCGCCGCCGCGAATTCTCAGGGCATCCTCACCCTGGCTGGCCGGACTGAAGGTCAGATAACTGCCGTTGAAATCGGGGCATCTCAGCTGAATTCCTATCGAACAGGAGGCGTCGTGCTGGTAAAGCGTGGCATCGGCGATGGGCACCGACCCATCCGTCGGCAGTGTCGCCGGATCATCATTCATACGCAGCCAGAGGACGCGGTTGTCGTCAGCCGCCTCGATGATGGCCCCGCTGCGTACAGTCATGCTCGTCGTGCCACTGGCGTTGAGGCCACCGCTGTTGGCGCTCAGTGATCCGGATAAGTTGGTCGAGGCCAGCGGAGCCAGAATGCCCATCTCCTGGGTCGCCCGGACAGTATCTTCCGGATATTCTGTTTGCAGCAAGCCCAGCGCGTAGCGATCGGTCAGCTTGTTTTGCACCGTGGCCGAGTAGACCAGCGAGCTGCCGAGCGTGGCGTACGGCGCGGGATAGGTCGTGCCGCTTTCCTCGGCCGAAACTTGTGACTTCAGACTGAGCACGTTCAGCGTCGAAGCGGCCAGCGGATTGTAACCGTAGACTTCTTCACGCAGGTCATCGATGCTGTCATCGTCCGAATCGGGATCGGTGGGGCTGGCGCTGACCCAGGTCTTGAGCGGCGTGCCGCCGCTGTATTCGTAAACGATCTCCCAGCCGCCGGTGTAGAAACCCTGGTCGGGCGCATTGGCCGGCGGGTTGCTGTTGCTGCGGCTGCTGTTCTCGTAGGGGTAAACCCAGTTGGGATGGAACGCCTCTTCGCTGTCGCTCAGGCCGTCGCCGTCGGAGTCGGCTTCATAGGGATTGGTGCGGAAGAAGGCTTCCCAATAGTCAGTGAGGCCGTCGTTGTCGCCGTCGGCCGTTGTGTTGTCATAGCCGTAGTTCTGCTCATAGCCGTCGCTAAGGCCGTCGCCGTCGCTGTCGGGATCGGAATCATTGGGGTCCGCGCCGCCGGCGAGCTTGCTGCGCACACCGTCGTTGTCGGCGTCCGCCAGGGTGGGAAACGTCGTATCCCAGGCCAGTTGGTAGCTGTCCTGGCTCACCAGCGACAGCTCGCGGAAGCCATCGATAGTCTGCGGGAAGATATCGACGATGAGGTCGCTGCTGAGATCGACCTGATTGGTGTCGCGCCAGGTCTCCAGGATACATTCGGGTCCGGTGATGATCAGCCAGCAATCCTGGGCCTGCATGGCGAACCCCTCCGCAAGGTGGATACCCAGACCGGAATTGACGCCAACTTCGTTCGCGGGCACGGTATAGGTGATTGGGGCATTGAAGTTGCCGCGGAAGCGTGGCCCGCTGAGGATGCCGCCGGAGGAAGACGAGTCACCGATAAAGTTCCAATCAGTGCCGTCCAGGTCGAGATGGATATCGGCCGGTGGCGACTGAAGCTCGTACTGAAAAGTCGACCTGCCGAGGTTGGGATCGATGAGCTGGGTATCCGCGTATGCGTAGCCCATCCAGGTGGGACGGCCGAAGTAAAGCGTCGAGGTGATGTTAGCAGTAACCTTGACCGCGTTGCCGACAACAAAGCCCGGCGTAGACGTAAGCTGCGAAATACTTAGCGGTTCCAGTGAATTATCAAGCCGGCCGCTGTGGGACAGATCCACCAGGGGCGTGTAATCGTGGATGATATAAGTAATGGCCTTTCTAAGCGCCCCGGTCAGACCGCCGCAGACCCATTGGTCGACGGTAGAGCCGGGTTTGACGCCCACAGCCTCACAGATGATAGCGGTCAGGGCATCAATCAGGGCCACGACGGCCAGGATGCCCAGTATGACGCCGCCGGTCGCCACGAGCAGGATAAGCAGGGTGATCGTAGCCACGATGATGGTCGAGATTTCCAGGGCTAACTTCTGGGCGAATTCCGGCGAGCCGGGCGTTATCTTGCCCGAGGCCCAGGCGTAGACGAAGGATCCAACAGCTATACCCACCACCAGGGCATAGCCGAGATAAAGTTGGACTTCATAGGTTTCAACAAAGTCTCGCAAATACCACGAAACTTTGGCAACACTGCCGGTGAAGTACTTGTAGGCGGAATAAGCCTTGTACAGGCCGCGCAAGGCAATATAGGTCGAATACGTCCCACCCGCGCCCTTGCCGTACGATTCGGCTGTGCCGATCGTCGAACTGAAAACATAGTCCAGCGCCCCCGCGTTCAAAAGCTCCTCCAGGTTGCCGGCGATGTAGGGTGCGAATTTGAGCTGGCCGAGGGCGACGGTGTTAGTTGTCGACAAGCCACCATTGACGACCTGACCCAGGGCTTCCAGGATAAGACCGCTAGAGTCAGCCAGGGCATCCCAAGCGCTGGTGGCGATCGCCTCAATCTCCGTGTACAGGGTCGCCGTTAGAGACAGATTGCTGAGGCTGATGCGCGTATAGTAATCCCGCACCATCGCAAGCAGCTCGGAGGTGATATTGACCACCGGATCGCCGGAGAGAGTGTGCGCACTGTTATTCAGCGTGCCCGTGGATACGGCCGTGCTGCCGTCAGCCAGCAGTGTGATCGCGCCGGAATAGAGAGAAGCATAGTAACTCGTGGCCAGATTAACGGCGCCAACGCGGGCATCGTCCACATCATAGCCGCTCGCGCCGCCCAAATTGGTAACGACCCCATCCGTAAAGACCGGCGTCAAGTCGGTGCTCAATTCGTCGAGATAGGTTTGCAGGTCAAGATTGGTCCAGGTCGTGCCGTCATGGCTATAGGGTGTCCAGCGCATGAAACCGGTGGTGATGGTTTCCTCACCGCTCAGGTTGATTGCGGTCGTGCCACTCTGGCCAAGACTGCTGGTGCGGTAGGTACGGTCGCCTACGAAGAGCAGATTGGCCATGCCGGGTTTTGTCGTGCCCGAATAGATTTCGTTCAAGCGCGTGATGACTGTGTCGCCGCTTAGCTGGCTTTGTAGGTCGGTTGAATTGCTGACGTTTAGCTCATCGAAGTAGAGAGCCGAGGCGGGGATGCCCCAGGAACTGTATTGGCTGCCGATGTCGGCGACCGTCATGCGCTGGCCGTCGATGAGCTGCGCGCCCATGAAGGTCTCTTCCAGCGTCTCGGCCAGGTGCCAGAGGTAGTTTTCGTAGTGGCTGCTGGCGCCGCTCGCGCCCTCCTTTTGAGCTATCACGGCGGCGTTCACCGCGTGCTCCTCGCGCACGCCCAGCGCGGTGACTGCAAAATCATCGTAGTAGGTCTGCAGGACGGTCTTGGTGGTCGTCCAGTGACTGAGGTTGGTCGTATTGCTGCGGTCGCTGCCCACGTCACAGTAACTGGCGAAGGTTTCTCCCTCCGGCGGGAAGCACTGGTCATTATAGCCGTTGACGGTCCACAGCAGGCGCATCTGGTGATCTGCGCCCCAATCGCTGGCGGCCTCAGCCATTTCATAATAGAGCTGCGTGCTAAGGGCCACGGGTGTTTGGCCGACGATATCGCGGGTCATGGAAAGCGGCGCGTAGAGCACCACCGCACCGTCATCCGCGTCCATATTGACTGTAATACCATAGAGCGCCAGGGTGTCGGCGTCGAGCCAGGTGCTGAGATCGTCACTGGCCGAAATGCCGGCTGCGTTGACGCCGTCTTGGACCGGCAAACCGCGCGAAGGGTTAGTGCTGTCAAAGGGAATAATCACTTCCAGGACGGCGCTGATCATCATATCGCCGTCGTCACCTAATGTATTTGTCGTCACGCGCATAATCTGCCCGTGCTGATCGAGGTCAGGCCAGTCCAGGTAGTTGTTGGCGTACCAAAGATGTTCGTCGTCCGTTGGCCGAACAGTGACATCGACGAAGAGCGGCTGCCCGGCTTGGTAGCCCTCGAGACTGAGATTGACCTTATTGTCGGCAGCCTTTTGGAAGCTGCCCGGATCGCCGTCTACGGTATCCGGCACACCGTCGCCGTCGTTGTCATAGTCCCAAGCATCCGGCGCACCGTCGCCGTCCGTATCCGCGCAGGTCGCGGCGGTGATGCTGCTGTTGATACTGCCGTCGCGGTTGATGTTGTAACGCGCCGAGCATTCCAGGCCGTCAGGAAGGCCGTCTTTGTTGCTGTCCGGGTCACGCGGGTTGAGATACCAGGTGCGGCCGCCGGCGCTGAAGCCGAGGACTTCCAGGTTGTCGCTGATGCCGTCGCCGTCGGAGTCCACCTCGTCGACGAAGGTACCCAGTTCAAAAATCTCGACCTTGTCCTCCAGTCCGTCGCCGTCGCAGTCGCTGCTCTCGCCGACGGTACAGGCGGTGGTCTCAGCGGCGCGATGGGGGCTGATGGGCGCCGCGGGTGGCGCGGCCGGGGGTGCCGCCGCAGCCAGGTCGGGCACCGTGCCTTCAACGCTAAATTTCCCGGCCGCCAGCGGATCGCGATGCGGCAAAAAGACGGCCGTTTCGCTCCCTGGATCGGAATCTGAAGCTGTGGCTGAGGGGGCCGAGGCCGCGCCCCGTTCCGCCTGCCGCGCATTAAATGACGCAGCGCCGGCTACCTGCAGGAAGGGGCCAGTCAACATGGCAGCGACGATAAGCAGGTTGACGGCGGCGCGCGCCGGCCGTGAATAGCGACCGAACATCAAGGCGAGCAGACCAAACAGCAGCAGGGCGAATGTGGTGAGGCGAATTAGATCCTGCACTGCAGCCGTTGGGTTGATTCCCAACATCGTCAAAGCCGACTGCGGACTGCGCCAATCCAGAGCGCTCAGGTCCAGCAGCCGCGGCTGCCAGTCGCTGTAGTTCGTGCTGATGACAGCTTCTGTCCATTCCAGATCATTCGCGCCGGCCGGGAATTGCACGTGCACCAGCTGGCGGTAAGGCAGGCCTCTCGCATCCAGCCAAAGCTCCCCTTCGCCCGTCATCTCCACAAGCTCCTGCACCATGCCCAGGCTGGCGCCGGGCGGCAGCTCACCGCGCTGGCTAAGCTCAGCTTCCATCATGTCGCGCATATAGCGGGCATACTTAGGGCCGTCAAGATCGAAGCGGTAACGTGTGACGGCCGCATCCAGAGCCTCCGGCAGCAGCGCGCTGGGAAACAGCGAGCCGGACTCAGAGTCAGAAATCATACGTACGTTTTCTGCCGCGCTGAGATAGCTGGCCGGTGTACTCGACTGCAAGAAAAGATCGGCCGCTTCCGGTACTTCCGACCATTCACTTTCTTCGCTGGCTCGGCCCAGTGTCCGGCCATCTTCCTGCTTCAAGGTCAGGCTGTTGCCACTCGTGCGGCCGTTCGGCCAGAGCTGTAAAGTGACGGCGTCATCGGGCCGGTTGATATCGCCCTGAATGTCGAACTGTTCGCTGCGCGCGCGACGGCCGATATTGTCCGGATGTGTGGTTGGATGTACTGTCTGTTGGGTCGTCGTTTCAAAATGGAAGCGGTTGGCCGCGGAGGCTCGCCGCCACGCTTGTTCGATCTCCACGGCGGCTGAGCCCGTTTCCTCTTGGGCAAGTACGGGCCAGACAGCCAGCAGGGCCACAAATATAAGGAGTGCGAACCAGGCCCATTTTGCCGGACTCAACGTGCCCACTTTTCGGCTTGATAGGTTTAGCATGTGCTTCAACATTACCAACATACCCTTTATTCATTCGCATGAGCGGGATGCGCCAGACAGCGCCAAGGTAGTGAATATCGCAGTCTCAGGATAGTAGGGCAAATCTTAGACCAAGACAACTTTCGGCAACAGTGACCGGTGTCATGGTATCTCACTTGTACCCATGACAGGAGTCATGGTCGACCGGGTAAAAACGGGACTCGCGTCATAGGCTCGGGACTCAGCCTTTGGTACACTAGCGGCAGCTATGACAATGCTGCCTTCTGATTATGCTAGATGGCTAAGAACCGGCGCAGCCATCTGGAGCGGTTATTTTCTCCTCCTTATGATCGCGGACCGGCTGCTGGTTGCTCCACAGACCCTGCCGCTTCTCTACTGGCTATATTTCGGCACGTCGATCGTGCTCCTCCTCCTGCTGGTCTTCTTACCCGGTTTGCCGGAGAAACTGGGAAACGCCTTCCCTATTCCCGTCCTGTTGATAATGGGCCTGGTGCCGTTTATCGGCGTTACCCTGGTTATGCCGCGATTAGGTGTACAGCCATGGTTCTTGGTCCAGGGGTCACCCATTCTATATATTCGATTCTGGCCGCCCGAATTCCTGGTCACGCTTCTACTTGCTTACGGATACCGCATGCTCTATGTGGTGCTCTACGTCTTACTCTTTACGGCCGCAAACATTGCCGCGTTTGGACTCCTGTTTCCGACCAGCCTACGGTCGTCGCCAACCTTTTTGGCACTTGTTATTGCCCTGATCAGCCTCTCGATCGCCTGGATCATTAATCAAAGCTTGCGAAAACTGCGCCTGCAGCACGAGGATTTGAAACGCGCTAATCAAGAGCTGCTTGAATTTGCCAGTACGGTAGAGGAGCTGGCGATCAGCCGAGAACGTGTGCGGATGGCGCGTGACCTACATGACACCATCGCCCATTCGCTGAGCGGTCTCAGCGTCCAGTTGGAGACGGTGGACGGGTATTGGGACGTGGACGACCACCTGGCGCGGCAGCACCTCCAACAGGCACAAGCGACAGTACGCCAAGGTCTGCAGGAAACCCGCCGCGCCATGAAGGCGCTGCGTGCCAGCCCCCTGGATGAGCTGGGCCTCATTCTGGCGCTGAGACAGTTGGCGGAGACGACGGCCGAGCGCGCCGGGCTGCAGCTTTCAATGCAGCTGCCCAAACACCTTCCCCATCTGGCTCATGAAGCTGAGCAGACGATTTATCGTGTGGCCCAGGAAGCGACCAACAACATCGTTTATCATGCCGCGGCGCAGCGCCTGGAACTTCAGCTCGTAGCCCACAATGGGCGGATTCACCTCCGCGTCCGCGACGATGGAACGGGTTTTGAGTGGAGCGATATGGTGCAGAATGGTCATTATGGGCTCGCCGGTATGAGAGAACGCGCCGCGCTTGCTGGCGGTATATTGGAGATCACAACAGGCAAAGGTCAGGGCACGGTTATCGTCCTGGATCTCCCTACCAGACCGCGGTCAAACGACTCATGAAAGTGCTGATTTGTGACGACCAGGCGATCATTCGCGAGGGGATAGAACTGCTGCTCCGCTTAGAGAAAGACATCGAGGTTGTGGGCACGGCCGCCAATGGCTACGAGGGGCTCCGCCTGGCGGAGCAGCACCAGCCCGATCTGGTCCTGATGGATCTAAAAATGCCGCAAATGAACGGCATAGAAGCAACGCACCGCCTAAGTAAGCAGTTTCCCGAGATAAAAGTACTGGTCTTGACCACGTTTGACGAGGATGAGTGGCTGTTTGACGCGCTGCGTGCAGGCGCGGCGGGTTATTTGCTCAAGGATACGCCCCGTGCCGACCTGATCAAGGCCATTCGCGGGACGGTGGCGGGCAAGACCTATATGGACCCGGCGGTAGCCGGTCGGATTGTCGAACAGGCCATCGATCTAGCAACCCAACCGCCCACTCAGATTACTGACAAGCTAACTGAGCGCGAAGTCGCGGTGCTGCAGCTCCTGGCGGCCGGCCGCAGCAACCAACAGATTGCCCGGGAACTGCACCTCTCCCGGGGCACGGTGCGCAATCACATCAGCGCCATCTATAGGAAGCTGGAAGTCAACGACCGTACGCAGGCTGCGCTGATCGCTATTCGGCACGGCCTAGCGACCTAGAGACCCGAAAGGTGCAACACCCTTATCCTGACGGGTTCGCACAATAAGGTCCATGAAAAGGCACGATAAGCGAAGGATATCGTAATGAACACTATCTCCATGAAACGACTGGTTCTCTTCTGTTTACTCGGTTTGAGCCTGCTTGCCTCGGCCGGGATGAATCCCGCCCGCGTCGCTGCGGCACCACTGCTCCAGTCGGGATGCAGTCTGCCCGCGACGGTCACGACGGCCGATGAGTTATCTGACTGCATCGCCGCGGCCAATGCCGGCAGCGGGGGAACGATCACGCTGGGCGCGGACATCGACCTGACGACGCTGACCAGCCCCCTGCCGCAAATCACGAGCGAGATCACGCTGGAAGGTGCGGGCTACGCCATTGACGGCGGGAACAGCGTGCGGGTTTTCTTTGTGGGTGCGACCGGTAGCCTCACCATCAATCAGGCCACGCTGCAAAACGGCTCCTTTGACAGCGGCGGCGGAGGTGCCATCGCGAACGTTGGCACGCTGACGGTGACCAACAGCACCCTAACCGGAAACTATGCGGGCTACGGCGGTGCCATGGTTAACGGGGGCACGGTGACGGTGGCTAACAGCACGTTCTCCGGCAACTCTGCAAGGGCCGAAGGCGGCGCCATCGACAACTTCGGCACGGTGACAGTGACCAACAGCACCTTCTCCGGCAATTCGGCACCCATCGGCGGCGGCATCTACAATGATGATGGCAACCAGCTGCATATGGCAGGAAATATCTTTGCGAAAGGTACGAGCGGCGACAATTGTGTCAACGCAGGTACGCTCAACGATAACGGCTACAATCTGTCGGATGATGCCACCTGCACGGACGGCGGCACCGGCTCCGTTACCAACGCCACCCTGAACCTCGGCGCGCTGGCGGATAATGGCGGCCCCACGTTGACGCACCTGCCCGGCGCGGGCAGCGATGCCATCGGCGCCATCCCCAACGGCACCACGATCAGCAACAACGGCACCAGTTGGACCTGCAATGATGTGGACACCTTCACCGACCAGCGGGGTGAGGCGCGTCCGATCAACAGCGGCGACGACTGCACGGTCGGCGCGGTCGAAGTGACGATCTGCCCATCCTGGACGGTCACAACCGCCGACCAGCTGTATGATTGCATTACCCTGGCGAACGCGAACGAAAGCCCCAGCCCCACCACCGACACCATCACGCTGGGCGCGGACATCGACCTGACGGCGCTGACCAGCAGCCCCCTACCGCAGATCAACAGCACGATTGTGGTGGAAGGCGCCGGATACGCCATCGATGGCGGTTGGGATGGCGTGTCTGGCAGCAGCAACGGTATACGAATCTTCTATGTGGCTTCGGCCGGCGATTTCACCGTCAATCAGGCAACGCTTCAAAACGGCTCTGCCACTGGCGGCGGCGGTGCCGTCGCCAACGCTTTAGGCACCGTGACGGTGAGTAACAGCACCCTTTCCGGCAACTCCGCAACCTACGGCGGTGCCATCGTTAACGGTGGTACCTTGAGGGTGGCAAGCAGCACTTTCTCCGGCAATTCTGCAACAAGCAGCGAAAACAGCGGCGCCATCTCCATGCAGGACGGCACGCTAACACTGACTAACAGCACCTTCTTTGGCAATTCGCGAGGCGGCATCTTCTACACCGCCGGTACCCAGCTACATCTGGCAGGGAATATCTTTGCCGTCGGCCAGAGTGGCCAAAACTGTGTTAACGACGACGGTGGTACGCTCACCGACAACGGCTACAACCTGTCGGATGACACCACCTGCACCAACGGCGGCACCGGCTCGGCGACCAACGCCACGCTGAACCTCGGTCCGCTGGCAGATAATGGCGGCCTCACCCTGACACACCTGCCCGCCGATCCGAGCGATGCCATCGGCGCCATCCCTAACGGCACGACGATCAGCAATAACGGGACCAGTTGGACCTGCAACCAGACCTTCACCGACCAGCGCGGCGAGTCACGCCCGATCAACAGCGGCGATGACTGCACAGCCGGCGCAGTCGAAGTGGCACCGCCGTTTGTTTGCGTCTTGCCCGCAACGGTCACAACCGCGGACCAATTGTATGACTGCATCGCCGCGGCGAATGCCGGCAGCGGGGGAACGATCACGCTGGGCGCGGACATCGACCTGACGACGCTGACCACCAGCCCCCTACCGCAGATCTCGAGCACCATCACGCTGGAAGGCGCGGGATACGCCATCGATGGCGGCGGCATTGTGCAGATCTTCGATGTGGGTGCGACCGCAGGTGCGACCGGAAATCTCACCGTCAATCAGGCCACGCTGCAGAACGGCTCCGCGGACAGCGGCGGCGCCATCCACAATCAAGGCGTGGTAACAGTGACCGGCAGCACCTTCTCTGACAACGAGGCGACTGGCGCCAGCGGCGGTGGCATCTTCAACGGTGGTGGCACGGTGACGGTGAGCAGCAGCACCTTCTCTGGCAACAGCGCAAGGCTCGGTGGTGGCGGAATCCATGCCGCTGGGGGTGCGGTGACGGTGAGCAACAGCACCCTCTCGGGTAACGCAGCCTTCTTTGCCGGCGGCGGCATCTTCAACGAAGGCGGCACGCTAGCAGTGACCAACAGTACCGTCTCTGGCAACACCGCAGACGCAGCCGGAGGCGGAATATCGCACACAGGTAGTGGCATAATCACGGTAAGCAACAGCACCTTCTTCGGCAACGAGGTGACACGGGGCGGCGCCACCTTCCTCGCATCTCTCGATAGCACGGCGAATCTAGCGGCGAACATCTTCGCCGATAGCGTGAATGGCGACAACTGTGACATCCGCGGCACGTTCAACGACAACGGCTACAACCTGTCAGATGACACGACCTGCACGGACGGTGGCACCGGCTCGGCGACCAACGCCGCGCTGAATCTGGGTCCGCTGGCGGATAATGGCGGACCCACCCAGACGCACCTGCCCAACAATCCGAGCGATGCCATCGGCGCCATCGCCAACGGCACCACCATCAACAACAATGGCGTGACGCTGACCTGCGACCAGTCGACCACCGACCAGCGGGGAGAGCTGCGCCCAATCAACAGCGGGGATGACTGTACGGCGGGCGCGGTCGAAGTGGCGGGGGCGGGCAGACTGACCATCGCCAAAGAGACCGATCCGGCCGGCGGCACGAACTTCCCCTTCACCATCGACCCCGGCACGTATAGCTTCGACTTTAAGTGGGGCAGATTCGGCAACGGCGACGGCGAGTTCCAGTTCCCGCGCGGCGTGGCCGTCGACGATGCCGGCAATGTCTACGTGGCTGATAGGAACAATGACCGCATCCAGAAGTTCGACAGCAGCGGCAGCTATCTCACCCAGTGGGGCGGCCCCGGCAGCGGCGACGGCCAGTTTGATCTTCCATCGGGCGTGGCCGTCGACTTCGCCGGTAATGTCTACGTGGCCGACTTCAATAACAATCGCGTCCAGAAGTTCGACAGCAGCGGCACCCATATCACCCAGTGGGGGACCAACGGCAGCGGCGATGGCCAGTTCAGCGCCCCGCTTGGCGTGGCCGTCGACGCCGCGGGAAACGTCTACGTGGCCGACAGTGGCAACGACCGCATCCAGAAGTTCGACAGCAGCGGCGTCTATCTCACCAATGGGGCAGCAGCGGCAGCGGCGACGGTCAGTTCAATAGCCCGCGCGGCGTGGCCGTCGACGTCGCTGGTACTGTCTACGTGGCCGACTTCAATAACAATCGTATCCAGAAGTTCGACAGCAGCGGCACCTATATCACCCAGTGGGGCAGCAGCGGCAGCGGCGACGGCCAGTTCAGCGCCCCGCTCGGCGTGGCCGTTGATTCCGCCGGCAGCGTCTATATTGCCGATACCAACAACGACCGCATCCAGAAGTTCGAAAGCAGCGGCAGCTTATCTAACCCAATGGGGCAGCACGGGCAGCGGCGACGGCCAGTTTCCAGAACCCGATCGCCCTGGCCGTTGACGCCGCCGGTAGCGTCTATGTGGCCGACATGAACAACCACCGCGTCCAGGTCTTCACCCCTGACCTGTCCACCATCCTTGACGACGGCGAGAGCGACAGCTTCGACCTGGCGCCGGGCGACTATACTCGTCAGCGAACTGGTGCCCGACGGCTGGGCGGTCGACAGATCGACTGCGGCAGCGGCATCGTGACCGGCCAGACGACAACCGAGGTCACGCTGGCCGCCGGCGACGACATCACCTGCACCTTCAGTAATGGGTATACGCAGGTTGATCTTACCGCTACTAAAACCAACGACACAAACGATACCATCGCTGTCTTCTCCACCTTCAACTGGGTAATCACCATTGCCAACGAAGGGAACGCGCCGGCCACGTTCAGCGACGGAGAACTCATCTTCAAGGATGATCTGCCCGGGACGGCCGCTTATGGGGCCGTTTCTATCGGCAGCATCAGCAATATCACCAACGATGGCGGTATCGCCTGTAGTGTCACCGCTGATGTTCTGACTTGTTCCGCCAATGGCGCCGCCGTGACCCTGGGCGCCAACGGAAGCTTTGCGGTAACCGTGCCCACGACGCCTACATCTGGCCCGACACTTGAGAATCCGGACGGCGCCGGCGTCTGTTCGGCCGATCCCGATGGGCTAATCGAAGAGTCAGATGAAGATAACAACAACTGCGCCGACAGCATCTCAGTACAAGGCAAAGCCTACACCTTCACAAAAGTTGTCAGTGGGGGAAGCGCCTTACCCGCTGATTTCACACTGAACATCGGTGATATACCGCAGCTGCAAGACGTACCCTTCGGCGAAATATTCCTGCCCGAGGGCAATTTTACCGTCACCGAAAATGGACCCGCCGGGTATGCGCTGGCCGGTGTTGAGGGGGAAGGAGTTTGTGAAGTCGCGGATCTACAGCAGGGCGAAATATCTCTCTTTGTATTCGTGGGCGCTGATTTTAGCGACTGTGCGATCACCAATGAAGCCGTGACGGGCCAACTGACCATCGCCAAAGAGACTGATCCGGCCGGCGGCACGGACTTCACCTTCACCATCGACCCCGGCACGGTCAGCTTCGACTTCAAGTGGGGGGCCAATGGGGGGGATGGCACATCAGGCACCGGCGACGGGGAGTTTGATCTCCCGCGAGGGGTCGCCGTCGATAGCGCCGGTAACGTCTATGTGGCCGATGGTGAAAACAATCGCATCCAGAAGTTCGACAGCAGCGGCGCCTACCTCGACCAATGGGGAGGCTCCGGTACTGGGGCCGGGCAGTTCGACTCTCCGCGCGGTATTGCGGTCGACGCCGCAGATAACATCTACGTGGCCGACGTCAACAACAGCCGCATCCAGAAGTTCGACAGCAGCGGCGCCTTCCTGCTCCTGTGGGGCTGGGACGTGGTCGCCGGCAATAGCGAGACGGGCTTCGAGGTCTGCACGCCGGCCGATACCTGTCAGGTAGGTAGTAACGGCGGCGGCGATGGCCAGTTCGACACCCCGCAAGGCGTGGCGATCGATGCTGCCGGCAATGTTTTCGTAGCCGATACCTTCAACCGCCGCATCCAGAAGTTCGACAGCAGCGGCGCCTTCCTGGCCCAATGGGGGAGCAGCGGCAGCGGCAACGGCCAGTTCGATATCCCAACCGCTGTGACTGTCGACGCCGCCGGCAATGTCTACGTGGCCGACTTCTTTAACGACCGCATCCAGAAGTTCGATAGCAGCGGCACCTATCTGACCCAATGGGGCAGCACGGGCAGCGGCGACGGCGAGCTCAATGAACCGAACGGCGTAGCCGTCGATGCCGCCGGCAATGTTTACGTCGCCGACTTCTTTAATAACCGCATCCAGAAGTTCAACAGCAGCGGCACTTATCTGACCCAATGGGGCAGCACGGGCAGCGGCGACGGCCGTTTCCAGAACCCGATCGCCCTGGCCGTTGACGCCGCCGGCAGCGTCTATGTGGCTGACATGAACAACCACCGCATCCAGGTCTTCACCCCTGACCTGTCCACCATCCTTGACGACGGCGAGAGCGACAGCTTCGACCTGGCGCCGGACGACTATACCATCAGCGAACTGGTGCCCGAGGGCTGGGTGGTCGACAGCATCGACTGCGGCAGCGGCATCGTGACCGGCCAGACGATAACCGAGGTCACGCTGGCCGCCGGCGACGACATCACCTGTACCTTCAGTAACGTGCAGACCGGCCAACTGACCATCGCCAAAGAGACCGATCCGGCCGGCGGCACGAACTTCCCCTTCACCATCGACCCCGGCACGTACAGCTTCGACTTCCAGTGGGGCAGCACTGGTAACGGAGACGGCCAGTTTGACGAGCCGCGAGGGGTTGCTATCGACAGCGCCGGCAACGTCTATGTTTCTGACCACCTAAACAACCGCATCCAGAAATTCGACAGCAGCGGTAACTATCTCACCCAATGGGGGGCCTTCGGTACCGGAGACGGTCAGTTCAATTCTCCGCGTGGCATTGCTATCGATGCCGCAGATAACATCTACGTGGCCGACGTGAACAACAGCCGCATCCAGAAATTCAACAGCAGCGGCGCATACCTGGACAAGTGGGGCAGCTACGGAACGGGTAACGGTCAATTTGACACCCCACAAGGCGTGGCTGTCGATCCCGCAGGAAACGTTTACGTTGTCGATAGCTCCAACGACAACATCCAGAAGTTCGACAGCAGCGGCGCCTTTCTGACCAAGTGGGGCAACATAGGCAGTGGCGATGGCCAGTTCGATGTGCCAATCGATGTGATAGTCGATGCCGCCGGAAATGTCTACGTGGTCGACTTCCGCAATGACCGCGTCCAGAAGTTCGACAGCAGCGGTGCCTTTCTGACCAAGTGGGGCAGCATAGGCAGTGGCGATGGCGAGTTCAATCAACCGATCAGCGTGGCCGTCGATGCCGCCGGCAATGTCTACGTGGCCGACTTCTTTAACGACCGCATCCAGAAGTTCGACAGCAGTGGCGCCTATCTGACCCAACGCAGCTCGGGGTACCCATTCAGCGTGGCCGTCGATGCCGCTGGCAGCGTCTACGTGGCTAACCTGAACAACCGCATCCAGGTCTTCAACCCCGACCTGTCCACCATCCTCGACGACGGCGAGAGCGACAGCTTCGACCTGCCGCCGGGCAACTATACCATCAGCGAACTCGTACCTGATGGTTGGACGGTCGACCAGATCGACTGCGGCGACGGCATCGTGACCGGCCAGACGACAACCACGGTCACCCTGGCCGCCGGCGACGACCTCACCTGCACCTTCAGCAATGTGCAGGCTGAGGGCAGCGTGGTACAGCTCACCGAATCCTACACCGTATCCCGCGTGGTTGAAGGGCAGACCAGCGGCGAAGGCAGCCGCGCCTGCTACTGGGTCACCCTCTCCGAGGAACCCCTTGGCGGCGACGTCGTGGTCGCCATCGGCCCGCCCGCCCTGGGTGAAGTCACTCTCGACAAGACCCAGGTCACGCTGGACGCCTCCAACTGGGACAACCTCACCACCGCCGACCGCAGCAACTTTGTCTGCATCCAGGCCGTCGATGACAATGTCGACGACGGCGGCGCCGAAATCTGCCGCGACGGCAACACCGACATCCTCGGCAACGGCGCGCTCGTGCCCGACGCGGAATGCGGCGACCACACCGACACCGTCCCGCACAGCGTCAGCAGCGCCTCGGCTTCCAACTACAGTACCGGCTCCACCTTCGAGACCAAGCAGCCCGACGGCAGCTTCGCCCCCGAAGACACCCTCACCGTCCTGGTGCAGGACAACGACGACCCGGCCAACTGCCCCGCCGTACCCGGCAACTTGGTCGACAACTACTGCTTTGAAGACGGCCCCACCCCCTGGCGCTTCTTCACCAACGGCGCCGGCAGCTACACCACCAGCACGGCCGACCCCTACCAGGGCAACTACGCCGCTGAGGTGCAGATCGACCAGCAAGGCAGCAACGTGCAGCTCTACCAGAAGGACATCCCCCTGGAGCCCAACACGGCTTACGAGCTCAGCTTCTACGCCTATTCCACCAACGGCAACGACCTGCGCGTCGTGGTGCACGAGCATGACGACGACTATACCAACTACGGCCTGAACCAGAAGTTCGACCTTGGCAGCGGTTGGGCCCACTACCAGACGACCTTCACCACCAAGAACTTCAACGCCCCGGTGAACGACGCCCGGCTGCGCTTCTGGCTGGCGCCTTTCGACGCCGACAACATGACCTACCGCATCGACTATGTCGTGCTGCGCAAGGTGAGCGCGGGCAACCCGCCCATCCCGCCGGTGCTGCCGCCCTATGTGCCGGCGCCCGGCGCCTGCACGCCCACGCCCGGCAACCTCATCACCAATCCCGGCTATGAGAGCGGCACCACCGCCTGGCGTTTCTGGACCGACGGGGACGGCACCTTCGCTACCGCCAACAGCGACCCCTACGAGTGCGCCAACAACGCCCTGGTGACAATCAACCAGCCCGGCGACAACGTGCAGCTCTACCAGAAGAACATCTCGCTGCAGGGCGGCGAGACCTACCTGCTGTGGCTGGCGGCCCGTTCCAACAACGGCCAGGACGCCAAGCTGTTCATGCACAAGCATGATACGCCTTACACCAACTACGGTCTCAACGGCGTGGCGCTGGACCTGACCCCTGACTGGCAGGTGTTCGTCGTCGAGTTCACGGCCATTGGTAGCGTGCCGCTGAACGACGCCCGCCTGCGCATCTGGCTGTCGCCCTTTGACCTCGCGGGCACGGCGTACGAGTTCGATATGGTCACCCTGGTGCCCAAGAACAGTGTCGCCGCCGGCTCGAATGCGGCCCTGTCCGCGACCGCGCTCAGCAGCGACCTGGCGACGACGCTCAGCAGCGACCTGGCGACGACGCTCAGCAGCGACCTGGCGACGACGCTCAGCAGCGACCTGGCGACGACGCTCAGCAGCGACCTGGCGACCCTGGACGCGGCGGGCAGAGGGCGCCGGCCTGCCGATCCGGGCCCGCAAACGGTTCCCGCCGATGTCGCGCTCTACCAGGGCGACTTCATCGACGGCGACGAGCCTGGGCGTCTGGCGGGCGGCTATGTGGCCGACAACGGCCAGGCCTACTGCCTCAACGCCCGGCCGTCGCGGGACACGCTGCTGCCGGCCAACGGCCAGATGGCCAAGGTTAACATCGTCGGCCTGGGCAGCGTCAACAACGTATCCATCACCGAGATCTGGCAGGATGGGCAGCCAGGCTTTGTGGAAAACGCCACCTTGGAGGGCGGCAGCGCCTGGCTGCGCAAGGCGCACAATGAAGGCGAGAGCGGCCGCGTCTACACCATCCACTTGACCGCTGAGTACGGCGATGGCGAGACGTGCAGCCACTCCGTGGTGGTGACCGTGCCCGAAGACCGCAAGACGCCCGCCGTCTTCAGCGGCCAATGGTACGACGCTACCACGATCTTTGTTGACTAGGTTGCCTTGTGCGCTCGGTTCATTAGCAATTAGACAGCTGATCGGTAGTGGCCTAAGTGCCCGCAGTGAGCGTTTAGGCCATTATCGATTTAAGAGCAGGTATTCGGCCGCTGTTCAGAGAAGTTGGTGCGGGTGACGCCAAAGAGGGCGACGCACCGTGCTGCGCAGCTGCGGTTTGAAGGTGAGGCGGGAGTATATCTCCTGACCTGGGTTTTGAGGTAAACATATGGCATTGGCGACGGAATTAGTCGAATTTGGCGACGGGGAAGGAATCCGGCGCGCAGCACGGCTGGTCGCCGGCGGCCAGGTGATCGGCATCTATATCGATGGTGTGGACACGATGTGGATAGATGGCCGGCAAAGGCAGGCGGCGGCCAGGATAGAGGCCATCAAAGGCGAAGGACGGGTCGGGAAGCCATTAAGCGCAATTTTAGAGGCGGATGCCCTGGCACCGCTGATAGATCTGGACCGCATTCCCCGGTCGCTGCGGGAGATCTTCGCCAATGCTGAAGAGCTTGCGGCAAGAATGGGCGCGCTGGTGCCGCTGCGTTTGCCCGTTCGCGCTGAGGCGGCAAGGGAGCTGCCGCCTTACATGGTTTCGCAGTCGGCCGATAGCCTCTATTGGCTGCAGGATTTCATTCCTAGCGGCCATCCCACAACCAGCCAGCTTGTTCAGGAATTGGCGCGGACCGGTGTCACGCTGCCTGCGGCGACGTCGATGAATGTGAGCGGCGCGCCGGAGATCGCCGATCAAGACATGGCCTTAGCGTTCAGCCGCCAGCATGGCATCCCTGTGCTGCTCCACGACCCGCATCCCAACCCCCACGTACAGGGCTCATTTCCCATCCTCGGTGTTGGTCCTGAAGGGGTAGTGCTGCTGCGGGAAGGGCACTTCCCCAAGCGGTTGTTTAGCTATCTCCTGGAAAATGAGGACATTGATGTGGCGGCGGCAAAACCGGCCAAGTATCCCATTTCACCGCAGATTCAAGAGCGCTTTGCCGAAACGGAGCTTCGTGGTGCTGCCCTGCGCAGGGCGCTGCTGGACACTATTCATGGCTAGAATGAAAAGGCGACGTTCTCGATCGTAACTAAACCCACAAATAAGGAAGATGAATATGTCACTCGATACACAGACAACGGTAGGCGCTTACTTGGCGACAAGATTGGAGCAGATCGGCCTGCAACATTATTTTGCGGTTCCCGGCGACTATAACCTGGTGCTGCTCGATGAATTTCTAAAAAGCGAGACGATGCAAATGATTTCCTGCTGCAACGAATTAAACGCCGGTTACGCCGCTGATGGCTACTGCCGGGCGAGCGGTGGCCCGGCGGCCGTGATCGTGACCTTCAGCGTCGGTGGGCTGAGCCTTGCCAATGCGGTCGCCGGCGCCTATGCCGAGGATTTGCCGCTCATCGCTATTTCGGGCGGGCCAAACAGTAATTCCCAGGCCGAGAACGAGCTGCTACACCACACATTGGGCGAAGTAGATTACTCGTACCAGCGCGAAACATATAGTCGCATCACAGCCGAGTCGGTTATTGTGAAAAACGTGAACGAGGCCCCAGCGCAAATCGACCATGCGATTCGCACGGCGCTAAGGGTCAGTAAGCCAGTGTATCTGGAGATTGCCAGCAACATAGCCTCTTTGCCGGTGCCTTCGCCATCGCCTATGAGTTTCGCTTCCGGCGCTGGCAGTGATCGGCAATCATTGGAAGCGGCTGTTGAGCATGCAGCAGATCTATTGAATGCCGCGATCAAGCCGGTGTTGGTAGCGGGTGTGAAACTGCGTCCTGGTCGCGCTGTGACTGCTTTTCAGAACGTGGCCCAGAGGTCAGGATACGGTGTAGCCAGCATGCCCAATGCCAAGGGCTTCTTGAGTGAACAGGATGCGCAGTATATGGGCATTTACTGGGGGCCGGTCAGCTCACCGGGCTGCGGGGAGATCGTAGAATCGGCCGATCTGGCTTTGTACGCCGGACCCACCTTCACCGACTACACCACGTCGGGGCACGCGGCGCTGATCAATCCCGCCAAGATGATCGTGGTCAATGCTGACAACGTAGTAACCCCAACCAGAGTATTCAACAATGTGGCAATTTCCGATTTTCTTAGCGAGTTGGCGCCAAGGCTAGATAAGAACGATGCGTCGCTTGTCGCGTACCGGCGCATTGAAGAGAATGTGATGCCACCCGCAGCTGTTTCCGCGGATGCGCGAGTTACGACACGACACCTGTTTGCGAGCATTCAAGAGATGCTGGACGAGCACACTAGCGTCGTCGCCGAGACTGGCGACTCCTGGTTCAACGGAATGAATCTGGACCTACCTGAAGGGGCCAGTTTTGAGATCCAGATGCAGTATGGATCAATAGGTTGGTCAGTTGGAGCAACCCTGGGCTACTGTCTGGCGCGCCCGGAGAAACGTGTCATTGCGCTTATCGGTGATGGCTCTTTTCAAATGACCGCCCAGGAGGTTTCGACGATGATCCGCTATGGTGTCAGGCCGATTATCTTCCTGATCAACAATGGCGGTTATACCATCGAAGTGGAAATCCACGACGGACCTTATAACACGATTAAGAACTGGGACTACGCCGCACTCATGGGCGCATTCAATGCAGGCGATGGTAATGGTTGGGGGGCGCGAGTAAGCACCGTGGGTGAATTGACGGAAGCGATAGCCCATACACACGATTACGATGGACCCACGCTGATCGAAGTGCTCATCGATCGCGACGATTGCAGCAAAAACCTGCTTGAATGGGGTGGATACGTGGCGCAGAATAACGGCCGTCCACCCCGTTCGGCATAGCCTGTCAAGCAGAAGAGTACAAATGTAGCTCAGGTAGCGCAAGTAGTTCTGCGATCCAGATTGCGCCGGGGAACCCGCACGAATATGATCCGTCTTGTTCTTCCGGCAGAACTCGCCTACTTTGCCAGTTGAGTCCCAAGCTCTCAGATTTGGGGGGGTCGCTGCTTACACCTTCTCGTTATCAGGACCAGGCGAGGCGGTTTGAACCAACCTGGTGAAGATTCACGTCGCGGGAGCGAGAAGTCTCGCTCGCCCACGGAACTATAGGATTCGGCAAAAAAACTGGGCGGAAAGAAAAAGACCCCTGGTATTCAGGAGTCTCTTTGTCCTAGTGTCTAACACTATAGGCTAGGCGGGAGCGACGGGCTTCACTCGCTCACGTGTAAAAAGTTAGTCGTTGTCTTTTTCCCCAAGTATCTTGCTCCAAAATTCCCCTTATCCGCTGATATCAATCAGTTGATTCTTGACCCTCATTATTTCCCTGCCACCGTTGAAGCTTGATTTCAGTCAAAATATCATCCAATGTCGAATCAGCAAAAAGGGCATCTCTTTCAGCTGTATAATCGCCGAAGCCAAGTGTAAATTGATTCAGAAATCGGACTGTATTTACTACGCCAATTTCTTGATACAGAACTTGAATCGCTTCATGTGTAATTTGATTTAGCGGTTTGGTTTCAAGCATCATAAGTCTAATTCCTCGATTAACGTCACCGGCGAGACCACTTTAACGGACAAATCGCTGCGTTCTTGAGCTCTCTTAAGAAATCGATCGTCGCATGTACATAAGTACTCCACTTCTGCTGCTTCGGCTGAAGCCAAATGTAACGCATCAAGTGGCTTGATTCCGTCTTCAACGAAAAGCCTCGCTCGTTGTTCAATTATATCATCTATGTTAATCACTATGTTTGCTTTCTCTAAAACAGCCAAAGCATGTTGTTTGCGTACTGGATTTGGATTCCGCCGGGCTTCATACAACAACGCCTCTGATGAAACCAAGTCGATTTGCCCAGCATCACACAAAGATATGATGCCTAACACTGCATCCGCTTCAAGCAAGATACGGATTTGATTCTTGCTATCAAGTGGTCGATGAATGCTGCAAGTGTCCAGATAAACCTTCATGATCCCGATTTCCACAAGTACTTGTCAAACTATGTGATGTTTAGTTGGTTGCTTATATCACATCATTCTGCAAGCTACTTCCTGATTATACCCAATTGTTTATTCGATAGCTGTACTGGCAACCTCGAACATCCATTCCATGGTGGTACTCTGCAACATGATGGATAAATCGCATCTATTGAGCTTGGGCCAGATTCAGTGATGTAATTCAGCTGATTGGGTAGAATCGTGCCCTTCTATTGCCAATCTTACCCGTTCAGCTTATGAAGTTCAATCCAACTCTCCTCGAGAGTATCCTATTCATAATCGTCTGCCTGGCCATCTACATCTGGACCAAACACGGCCGTCGCCTCCGCCGCTGGTGGCATGACTTCTTCCGCCAACGACGCGGTCCACGTAGCTTACGGCCGAAATCTCCCGCTGAGTGCCCTAAGAACCTATCCGAAAAATAAATTGACCTAAACAAAAGATGCACCTCGTGGACAATAGTTTGACCAAAAACAAACATCCAACGAGGTGCATCTTGAAAAGCAAGGATAAACAAAAGCCCAAAAATGTCGACTATTTCCGTGTCCCACGCCCATTGTGGCGCCGCATCAAAAAGCATTTGCCCAAACCGCCCAAGAAACGAGGGCCAGGGCGTCCACGGGCTGACAATCGGGCAGTCGTCAACGGCCTCTGGTACATTTTGTGGACAGGCTGCCAATGGAAAGCAATCCATCGCGATTGGTTCGGCGTTTCCAGCAGTGTCCTGCATGAACGGTTCCAAACCTGGCAACAGCAGGGTATCTGGGACAAGGTCTTGCAAACGATGGTTCGCTTTTACAATCGGCAGCGCCGGATTCGCTGGAAATGGCAGGCTATCGACAGCAAATCGGTGCCTGCTCCTCTGGGCGGAGAAGCAACTGGACGCAATCCTACCGACCGCAGTAAACGCGGGGCAAAGATTCATATCCTGGTTGACGAGCGCGGCGCTCCTCTGGCGGTTCATATTACCGGTGCTAACCAACATGATAAATGGTCGGTCGATGACCTTGTCTTTTCCATTGTGGTCACGTCGCCCTACGAAAGAACAGCATCTTTGTTTGGACAAAGGCTATGATTTCGACGATGTCCATCTTTTCGTTACCGAAGCCAATTATCAGAAACATATCGCCCACAGACGACGTCGCGGCGAACCATTGCCGGAACCAATTCCAGACGAGCAGAAGCATCCAGCACGCCGTTGGGTCGTGGAAAGGACACTTGGCTGGTTGGCCAAAAGGCGCAGCATTCGCACCCGATGGTGCAAGAAAAGCGAGAATTGGTTGGCCTTTGTGCAGTTCGCTTGTGCGCATATCTTGTGCGATTTAGCAATTTACGGATAGGTTCTAAGTGTAATCGTGACATCTGCCTTCTGCCCCATCGCCCCAAATTAGATGTGCTGCCTTGGCCCCAACGGAAAAGCCCCCGTGGTCGTCCAAAGACAATAGATACCAGCGGTCATGCCTGCCTCAATCCATTGTGTGATTACTTTGCCGTTGCCGACCCGGCGATCCATGCCCTTGTCAGCAATGGCTGTCGTGGCAAGCAACGTATCCGCTATCTCAAGTGTCAAGCCTGTGGTGGCTGTAGAACCAGTCGTTTCGGCACACCCTTGTATTGGTTGAAAACACCATTAGCACGGATCACCATGGTCATGACCGCCATGTCTGAAGGCGTTGACATCTCCGCCGCCACCCGTATCTTCGACCATCACCACACCACCATCACCCGCTGGATTGAACGCTGCGGCCATCACAGTGAACGGCTGCATGAGCGACTGTTCCACCGGGCTTTATCCATTGGCCATCTACAGCTTGATGAATTGGTGACCAAAGTGAAACAGGATGCTGAACGCATCTGGATCTGGACCGCTGTTGCCGCCCAAAGCAAGCTCATCCTCGCTTTCCATATCGGTCGGCGTTCTTCAGCTGATGCGCATCAATTGCTTCATCAGGTCTGGCAAAGACTTGCTCCAGGTTCACTTCCCATCTTCACCAGTGACGGCCTTAATCAATACTTCTACGGCATCACCGCTCATTTCGGCTTTTGGGATAAACCACCCCGCGCTCGCAAACATCACTGGTTCCCGGACGCTCGCCTGCAATACGCTCAATTGCGCAAACGAAGACGTGGTTGGCGTGTCTCCTTTCTCTACAGCATCATTCGCCTGGGCAGCCGCCAGCTAATCCGCTCTGGACTGAAGGCCTTGTCACTGACTGGCAAAGTGCAAACCGCTTTTGTCGAGCGCGCCAACCTGACCTTGCGTGAACTCATCGCTCCGCTCTCCCGCCGAACCTGGTCCATCGCTTTCGACAGACATCATTTGCGTCTACATATTCAGTGGGGTCTAGCTTATTACCACTTCTGCCGTCCGCACCAATCGTTGACGACGCCCATTCGAGGACCCAGCAAGCGACGCTATCGCACCCCGGTTATGGCGGCCAATCTGGTTCGCAAGCGCTGGTCGGTGCAGGATCTACTGCAGTTACCGGTGCCGGAAGGAATATGGCTCGACTCCTTTCCGGCTGCTCAAGGCTGCCGGTAGAAATAGAAACAAGAAAATCGAGCAAAGGCAATCCTTGCCATTGCCCGATCTTTGGCTAATATTTGGCTGATCTTCCCCCAAAACATCTCGATTTGAGTCGTTTTTATTTATCCATCATTTTCTGCGGCACTACCCGTTTTTACCCCGATACATCGGGCAGGATCATTTGTCGCATGTTTCATCATATGTTGACATCCTATCCCATCGCCAACCAGTATTTCAATCCCTCACCTCGTCTTGACATCTTTGTTCAAGCGAACCCATGGACCTGGACTGGCCATGATTCTTCGATCACCAACCCAGGTATGCCACACCATCTCATGGGCTCAAGTGGTCACCGCAGCGTTGTCGGCGTCTTCTCCCACCGTGCTTCCGTCATCATCCCCGCGAATTGTTCGTTTTGTGTGCTCCCAGAAGCCGCGCAGTTTGTCTTTCGCATCTTCATGATCGCTTTTCTTATCATCATCTTCGTCACCATCCTTGTTTTTTGGCGGGGGACCCGCCATCAAGGTCACAATCCAGCGCGTGTTATCAAAACTTTTCAGAACAGCCATAACCAGCAAAGTCAGTGGTACAGCAAGAATAGCGCCAATTCCGCCCAGCAGCCAACCCCAAACAAAAAGGGAAATGAAGATTACGACGGGCGATATACCTAGTCCCTGTCCCATTATGCGTGGTTGAATAAAGTTTTGCACCGTACCATTGATCAATACGTAGCCGGCAAATACTATCAAGGCCGTTTGCAATCCTTGCTGCGTATAGGCCAAAATAACGGGCGGAATAAGGGCGAACCAGAAGCCCACGGTAGGGATATAGCCCATTATCCAGGCAAGCAGACCCCACAATATGGCGTAGGGAACACCCATGATCATTAGGAAAATCGTATCGCCCGCACCGACAAGAAAGTTGATGCCGGTCGTGATCGACATATAGCTGCGCACATCTTTCGTCAGATCCTCGACACGCTTGAGGGCCGTGTTACCGTCCAGGTCTAGCTTACTGATGCTCGGCATACTGATCGCCGCACTCAACATGAAGAAAAAAATGATCATGACCAGAAAAATCTGGGTCACGCCATGGGTGACACTACCCAGGATGGATTCACGAAGATTGCTGGCCTTGGCTTGCTGTGACAGGCTATCAAGTGCTTTTCGTACAGATAAGGCAGCAGGAGCATCTTCCGCGGAATCCGTCACCGGGGCATTTTGTACAGCCTCTGCATCCGGAGCAATTTGCGGGGCACTGCTGTCCACAGGCGCCGGTTGGCTGATCGGGTTTAGCTCGCTGGGCAAGTTTCCGCCTTCATTCAACAGCGGGAGTACAAGCAAGAGAACGATAAGCAGGAGACCGCCAACCACGAGCAGGAGTGTTATCGCGAACCCTAGCCAGTTTGGCAGCCCCTTATCGGTCAACTTTCCCGGCAGCGGCATAACAACTATGGTGATTACGGCTGCCAACAAAATGGGGTTTAGAATATCGGCCGAAGCCTGGATGCCGGCGGCGATAATAACAACACTCGCCAAGGCAACTAACAGGAACACAAATGGTCCAGACTGTTTTTTTGTCATACGGTTTCACTCCTATGTGAACTGTGGGGGTTATAGTGATGGTGCATCAGTTTCATCTCCTTTATGATGTTTTTTCGCTCGCTGATGTTGGATATTTACGCGCTCCTGAGCCAGCATGCTTGCGAAGGATACAAAGAGGCTGATGCCCATGATGATGAAGATCATTGAAAATATCTTGGACAGCGGCGTAGTGGGACTCATGTCACCATAACCCACGGTAGAAATCGTAACCACGCTGAAGTAGAAAGAGTCGAGCCAGCTCCACCCTTCTTCAATACGATAGAATATCACCGCCACAATCTGTAAGAGCAGCAGCCACACAAGGCCGGCGCGGTACTTGGGTTCCTTAGCAAGTCCTGCGAGTTGGTGCAGGTAGCTGGCCATAGCCGTAAACGTTGCCAGGAGAACTGCAATCATAAGTCACCTTCCAATTCACTCACGTGCTCCCCCTGCAGTTCCTCCAGCCATGCTTTGCCAAGTTCGTGCACGCTGGCTGCGCCAATCAGTTCGCTGTCCGGTGCCTTGAGTTCCACGGGATGTAGAACAAAAGGATGGGTTTGCGTGCCGCCCATGCCCCCATGAAAACCGATCAGCTCTTCAAAGGCACACCCTTCGTCTTTATCTGGATCGTAGAAGCTGTTAACAAGGATATCGGGGCAGTTGGGGAAACTATCGGTGCGCCGTAAATGATGGGCGGCGTGCGGACCAAACTCAGCCAGTGGATTTTCACCTTCGATGCGATCATCCTGCAGGTAGTAAACGCCCCCGGCGCCCAGGACAACGGGGCCATCTTCCTCAGAATGGATCATGATGAAGCCGATGCCTTCATGTTGAACCAGACCTGGTACAACTGCGGGAAATGCCTCATTGATCTCCTCCAGCGTCATACGTTCCGGCCACTGCGTGAAGGAGATCAACCCCAGATTACCGGAAGCCAGGGCATAAACGTCCGGAATTTCATCCTCTGCTTTGTCCTTCTTCTTTTCGGCCGATTCTTCCTCATTTCCTATCTTGACCTGGCCATCTTCCATCTGCCCTTTGAAAAGGGTATTCACTATCCTACCTGTGCCCTTGGGATCGCTCTGAACCGCCTGGTTCAGCAGCACATTCACATTGGCCACCCCTTCATCAGCGGCTGCCGGGCTTTCCACGCGATAGGCTTCGGTCATCAGTTCCTGCACAAACTGTTCCAACGTTATGCCATACCTTTGCAGAAAAGTCGCCCCTTGCGTCTGGCCGTGGTCAGAGAGGACAACCAGGTGATACGGCCGTGGCGCTTCCGTGCCCGCTCGCTCCACCCGCCCGAAATCCTGATCCAGCTTATGCAGGACATCAAGTGCTGCCGGATCGAGGATGCCCGAATGGTGCGCAATCTCGTCATATGCCACAAATGTACTGTAGGAGGCCGAGCGCCCGGAAAACATATCGCCAATCAGCGTATAGATATTCAGAAAACGCATCAGCACCGTTTGCGAGGCGCGCACCAGCGGATACGTCCCCCCGCGGTGTTCTTTATCCAGGATGGGCTGCACATTATTCTTGCGCGCCTGACGGAACTGCCACATCTCTTGAATCACATCCCAAACAAAGAACAGCAGCGTGCGCATAACGCTGTAGGGATCGGAAAAGAAGGCCTGCAGTTCCTCTGTATGAAAGCGGCTGCGATCAAGAATTGTGCTGGCCGTGGTGAAAACATAGGGTGCATCGCCCGACAGCAGGTTGCCGCGGCTGGTGCCATTATCCACGAGCAGCCCGTCGCCATCAGAATGTTCCTTCTCCAAATCCGGAAGCATTTTAGGATCGCTGGAAGAGACCACTTCCCCCCGCGCTTTGTCAAACCAGCGAAAGGCGGGAATGTTCTTGTTATTGCCATGCAAAATACCGGCCTGGCCGGCTGAAGTCTGCGATGAGGTATCTGTCTCCCAACTGGTCAGCACGTGGCTGCCGCTCTCCAGCCAGCGGGCCAGGTTGGGCATATAGCCGTTTTTTATGGCTTTCTCCAGGATCGGCCGTGCCAGGCCATCTATCTCCAGGAAGAAAATGCCCGGCACATCGGTCTCTTCCGGCTTCACATGCCGCTTCATACGCCGCCTTACGGCATTGCGAGTCCAGGCATTGTTATCGTCAATAGTCAAGATACTGCTCAGGAGCACGTTCAGGATTGACATGCCCAGCGCCAGCCAGAACGCGGACCAGAAATTGACCAGAGTGAATCCCGGTACGATTAGAGAGGCGATCCACACAATCAGCCCATTGAGCAGCAAGGCGGCGATGCCCAGGGTAAAAACGGCGAAGGGCACCAGGATATAGGTCAGGAGCGGCCACAACAAAGCGTTGAGCAGGCCAATCACGGCCGCCACAGCAACGGCCGTACCCAGACTATCCACGCTGACGCTGTCTAACAAGAAAGACATAATCAGCAAAGCTATCGTCTGGATAGCCCAGACGACCAAAATGCGCACGACCGGGCGCTTCATGAAAGGTGTCTTTTTCTCGGGCATTGTTATCTGTCCTTTTCTCGCGAAATTATGAAGCTATCTGATATTTATCAGGCGGCGTCTGCTGTCGCCTGCTCATCATTTTCTACATGCTTGGCAGTTGCCGCGTCCACGGCATTGCGCACGGTATCGTATAGGCGCCCTTCGCCAAGTTCGTCCACGACACCGGCAAGTTCCAGCAGCTTGTGCGTGCCTGAGTGGACGCGCGCCAGCGACAGCTCTACACCATACCGTTGTGCGTATTCAAAATAGCTGCTCACAGCTGAGGCGCCAGTGTCATCAACGAAAATGACCTCTTCGAAATCACAAACGACCGTGTGCGGCAGCGGTCCTTTCTCAGCGGCATCGATCAACAGTTCTTCACCCGTCTGCTTGAATGCCTCCGCGGCGGAAAAAAGAATCGGTCCGGCAAAACGGTAAACAATCACGCCGGGTACTGCTTTCGCTTCTGTATCGATGGACCCATGCCGGCGGCCGTATTCCCACGCGATCGCATCATAGTCGCCGGTCTCTTCATCACGGCCGAGTATCATGCGCGCAGGGAAGCTGATGCGGTAGATGATATAGAGAACAGAAAGAACAATGCCCACAATCATCGCCGGCAGCAGGTCAAAAGCCAGGACCATCAATAAGGTGATCAATCCCAGCGCAAAGTCAACTTTGTCAATATGCCACAGCTTTTCCAGTTTTCGCGGGCTGGCCGAGCCCCACATGGCGTTGATCACAATCGCCGCCAGCACCGTCTCCGGCAGCCATTGAAATGCTGGCGCCAGGAACAAGAGGGTCAGGAGCACAACCCCGGCCAGGAAAATGTTAGACATTTGCGTCTTAGCCCCGGCAGCCATTGCCGCCGAGGATTTGGAGAGACTGCCGGTGACAGCCATGCCGCCCAGCAGCCCGGCGCCGATATTGCCCACGCCATAAGCGCGAAACTCCTGGTTTGTGTCTAGATCATCATGGGTCTTCTTGGCTATCGTCCTCGAGGCGCCCCACCCCTCAGAAAAACCGACCAGGGCCACGACCGCGCCGGCCACGAGTAAAGTGACCCAGGTTGAGGCATCAATCCCGCTGGGCAGGCCGAATGTGGGTAGACCTTGCGGAATCTCGGCCACCAGATCGATATCTGGATTAAGTACAGCCACGATCACCGATGCCAGGACAACGGCCGTCAAAGCCGCCGGCAGCTTAGGTGAGTATTTCTGGATCGCGAAAATCAGCAGCAGCGAGCCGACGCCAATGATCGTCGCTGTCCAGTTCCAATCGCCAACCTGGGAAACGGCCGACCACAGCTTCTCAAAGGTGTTGCCGTCGGCGACCTCGACGCCGAAGAGCTTGCCCAGCTGGCCAACAATGATCTGGATCGACATACCGGTGATGAACCCGGCCATAATCGCCTTGGACATGAAATTGGTGACCCAGCCCATCTTTAACAGGCCGGCCACGATGAAAATAACGCCGGTGGTCAGAGCCAGCGCCGCTGTCAGGGCCACGGCCGTATCCTGGTCACCCCCGGAAAGCGCGCCGACAACACCGGCCGATATGGCGGCCACTGACCCTGCCGCAGCAAACACCATCAGCTTTGAGCCGCCGAATAGTGCGTAGCCGATCAGCGCCAGCGGCGCCGCGTACAGGCCGATCTGCACCGGAACGCCGGCCACGGTAGAGTAGCCCAGCGACTCCGGAATGAGCAGCGCGGCCACACTGATGGCGGTGATCAGGTCGGGGGTCAGGTTCGTGCCCCACGAGTACTTTGGCAGCCATGCCACAATTGGGAACCAGCGTTCTATCTTACTCGGCGCCGTTGGCACTGGTTTCCCCTTCTTGGATTTCGTATCCTCATTTTTCTTTGTCATGGCTATTACTCCTTAAAACGCTTACTAATTGCTAACTCCTCTTAATAGTTCTGTTCGGGCTCGCTCTCCGATTGCCCACCGCTTTGGTGCGCCACTGACAACAGCGTGTACTGATAATCATAGAGCGTGTTCAGCACCCCCATCAGCGCCGCCTGGTCAATCAGTTGACCCTTCAGGGTCGTTATTATCAACGTTTCGTCTCCCCCTGATTGAGCTGTTGTTATCGTTAAACCACTCAAATAACCCGACCACTTCTCATCCAGGATGCCGGCGATGCGAATTTCATAAAATGCTGGGGAGTCTGTCCGGTAGCTGGTAGGCATCATACTCTTCTTCCTTTCTTTCACTCGTCTGAAGGCTCTATTTCTAAACGCTGATACTGTACCGGCACAATCTCCAGGTTGAGGACTACCGGGTGGTCGAATTTGTCCTGCAGCCCGGCAGCCAGTTCTTCTGCTGCAGGGGGATCGCCCTCACCGGCAATCAAAACCTCCAGCCCGTTTGAATCCGTTCTGACGCCTCGAAGCTCGTAGCCGCTGTCACCAATCCACTCTTTAGCAAACTGCGACGTCCGGTATTCGATACGTGATTCATCCGCCACCCTCAAACCAGTCATTAACAATGGAACGCTGACCAGAACAACGGCCAGGCCAACAACCATGAACGCCTTGCGGCGCGCACTGCCCTGTAATTCCAGGTTCGTCGCTTTCAGCAGTCCCAGGAAGGCGAAGACGCCTCCCCCTGCTAAGAGAATGGACAGCAAATTGGTCATGAATAACAAGAATGAGCCCCAGGCTACTGGCCAATGCCCGTTTGAAAGCCCGATCCCCGTTACACATAGGGGCGGCACGAGCGAAATGGAGATAGCGACACCCGGCAGAGAGTCGGCGATATCGTCGCGGCTCATGCAGAAAGCGCCGGCAGCCCCTGACGCCAGCGCGATAATCAGATCGGTCAAGCGCGGCGAAATGCGGCTAGTGATTTGTGTATTTTGTGTAAAGAATATGACGCTCGACTGCGAATAGAGGTAACCAATTACGCAGGAGACGCCAACTACGAGAAGCACGCCGCCCGCGACAAGGGCCAGGGATTGCAGCGACCGTCTTATGTCGCCAACGACCAGCGCCGCAGCCGAAGCCATGATCGGCGTCATCAAGGGCGCAATAATCATCGCCCCGATTACCGTGGCCGTTGAATCATTGAGCACGCCAAAGGCGGCGATGACGGTCGATAGAAACAACAACGTCGTGAAACGCACCAGGTACGCCCGTCGCCGGTCCCCTTCAAAGAAAAGTTTACCAGTAAATGCCGGTACAGTCTCCGGCGTGAACATGTTTTCACGGAACAATTCTTGTATTGGGTTTGACATAATCTGCTCCTGTCTAGTCGTTTTCTCAAGCAGTTGCTTCGTTCGTTACGCTTTCGCTATCAACAGACGCTGCTTCTGGCTGCACTGCCGCCTGCTGGCGAAGCTGATTGCGACGCTGCCAGGCGCCGCTGAAGAGTAATAAGCTGCCCAGGAACGCCCACGATGCGCGCCCGGTGACGCCCGCTGTCGCCAACATCCGCGCGTAGGCTGACCAGGCGGCCTGCCAGCCAGAACATGCCCATGAACTTGACCAGGAACGGCCGTGCTTTATCTGGCTGGACAAACAAGCCCAGACCCAAGATAAGCGCCAGGATGCCCCTGATCAAGGTTGCCCAGAACTTAACATCTCGCGGCAAAATCGGATTCTCAGCTGGCTCGCCGCTCACGATGTTTTCTCCGCGCCAGCGTTTTGCTGCACGCTTTTTTGCGCATCTTCCTGGCCGGCGGCTGCAGCGCTGTCGTCTTCCGCGCTGTCAGCAGGCGAGTCCATTCCTTCGGCCAGTTTCGCCTGGCGGCGCTGCCTATGCCCAACAAAGGCCGTGCTGATAAACATGATACCGCCAAGCAGCGCCCAGGCCGTGATCGTCTGCCGAACAAATAGATGATCAACCATCGGTAACACCATCAACTGCAAGCCAAGAGCGATCTCAAATAGGGCCAATAGATAGTGCAGCATGAGGTGGCTGGTGGCTAAACCGGCGGACCTGGCTTCCCACTCAGCGTAAAAGTGGGAGATGCCGGTCAGCAGTATCACCGCTCCCAGCACGACATTGGCAAAATTGTCGCTCACTACGTGCAGTCCAAATATAGAGTTCGAGAAATAGCGCACGACAACGAGCAGGCCGCTCACAATGGCGACCGCGCTGATCAGCTTCGACAATCGTTTGCCCAATTTACCGCTAGGATCATTGCGCAAGAGCGCTATCCCACTGGTCAAAAAGAACATGCCCATGATGTACGTAAGCTTGGGCGCGGATTTGTCAGGATCAAATATCAAAACCAAAGCCAGAACGATGGATAGAATCCCCTTATACATTCCCGAAAAGAAAGGGATATCGATAGGAAGGCTTACTTTTTTGCTCATAGGAGACCTATCCTTTTGCATGGCGCCGGACCGGCACTCATGCCGCTGCCTCGTCTTGCGCTGTTTCCAGCTGCGGCCGCACAGCCAGGCTATCTGCCTCCGCCGTCTTAACATGCAGATCGACTGTCGTGAAAGGCACCTCAATATGCGCCCGCGCCAGCGCGCCGGCAAGAGCAACGTTCACCTTATCAGTCATCTTGTACTGCTGGTGGAAATTTTCGATCCACCAGTGCACGCGAAGCCCGCGCCCTGAATCACCCCAATCTAAAAAAAGAACGTCGACCGGTTTGTCGGCGAGCACCCCGTCAACCCCGCGTACCGCAGCCGTGATCGTCTGCTGCGCCTGTTCTATGTCGTCGCTGTAAGCGATGCTGATGTCTACCTGCAGGCGGATACGCGGATCAGGGTAGCTGTAGTTCAATATCTGGCTGTCAACAATCTTTGAATTGGGGACGACTATTTCACGATTGTCTCTTGTAAGGATTCGTGTACTCCGTGTGCCGATTGATAATACATCCCCCCATGTGTCCAATTCCTTGAGCAGTACAGAGTCTCCGACACGAAAGGGCTGGTCGATCAGGATCAGAAAGCCAGACAGTGCCTCCGCTATCGTTTCTTTTGCGCCTATGGCAATTATCAAGCCGGTGATAAGAAGAACAATGAAAAATGTGTTGGCGTTGACTCCGAAATAGGTGAGGGCGACGCTCAGGGCGATTGTCAGGATCAGAAATGTGCCAAAACGCTGCGCGGCCGTAATCACCGGATCAAGTCGCTCCTGGTCCTCCTTTGAAGTCAGGCTCTCCTTGTAACGGCGGGCAAAAAACTGCATCAGGCTGTTCGCCAGGTAGGTCAGCACCAGCAGCAGTGCAATAAAGAGGATGTCGTTCAGCGCTGTGCGCAGGGTATCACTCAGAAACGACAATCTCCTGGCGGCATAACGGGCAAATAGGACTGCGATCAGCCACTTCAACACAGTGCCAATCTGCGCCATCAGCTGGTCATCCAGCTTCGTGCTCGTGTGCTGAGCAAGGCAGTTTCAGCAGCCTTTCAACAAGTGGAGCAGCGATGAAGTAGCCAAATGCCACCACCAGCAGAGAAACGAGGAGATCCGTCCAGGCGCCGGCGCTCAGCCCTAGAAAAGTGCGCTCTCCCAGACCTAAGGAGGCTGTGAGTTCATTTACCCCGCGTTCAATGCGATCAGGGGTTGGAGAAGGGACAGGCGTTCTGGCAGCAGCGGAAGTAGCCACGACCTCTGCCGCGCCGGCGTCTCCGGCAGAGGATTCAGATGGTGTAGGAACGGCCGTTGCAGCTGCGCCTGGTGTCGCTGTGTTCGCTGCATAGGGGCTTTGTGCTGCAACGGCCGTTCCCTCTGTGGTAGGCGGCGTTGGTGGCGATGATGAACAGGCCGGCGCCAGCAGCAGTGCTGCCAGCAGCAGACCCAATACCGTGAATTGGTATCTCCCTATCATACATACACCAACATTCAAACCACGCCATACTCTAGTGATTTACCGCTCAAAAAGAAGAGGCTCCGGCCATTTTTTCTAACAAAAACGGCCGTCGCCAGATTCGGGTAGTTAGCTTCCGTCAGCGACGGCTGCTTCACCGGCAGCGGCAGCATCGCCATCTGCATCGGCAGCTTCGCCGGCATCAGCAGCAGCCACAACATTGCCGTCAGCGTCCGTCACGAAGCCTTCGGAGTAGTTGGCTATCTCGCCTGAGAGCTCGTCGCCAATCGTCAGCGTCACGACATTGGCGTCGTAGCCCTGCACGTCGTTGACAAACCCTTCCGTCTCCTTATCTTCCAGAATCAGCAGCAGCGCCGAGGTATTGGGCACCATTTCCGCGCCAAGCTCTTCCAGATCATCCTTGGGAACAAGGCGTCCCCAATGTGACCTGCCGCGCCGCCAATGGCCGCGCCGGCGGCGCCCAAGGCTGCCGCACCCGCGGGACCACCAAGCATACCCAACAAGCCGCCGACGGCCGCGCCGGCCGCGGCACCCCAGGCGCCATGTCCAGGCTCGTGGATATGAACTTTTCCTTTGTCGTTCTGTGAAACGATGCACTCGGCCTCGATCTTATAACCATCGAAAACTTTATTGTCTTTCATCGTCTTCAGATTTTGCTTGGCGGTATCTTCGCCGGCAAAATTCAAAGCCACGATATTGTATACAGCTGATCCATTGTCATCTTTACCCATGATATTTTCTCCTTATCAATCTAGTTGTGGTGCATTGCACCCGGGTACAGTAAAAAAACTACTTAACAAAATGGAAGGGAAAGTTGAATGCACGCTTTATTCTATTCCAATAAGTACCTCCCGAATCTTGCGGACAGTGCCCGAACTCCGAATGAATTCTTAGTTGTAGTATCGGCCAAAGATTGGGTAGTTGTCGTCCCTCAGATGGGGTAGATAGTTGGGTATTTTTCGAAGGCCCTCCAAAAGAGGCTCTCTCTTTACCACGTCCTTCTGCCCTCTATACACCTTGTTCGGCAGCAATCTGCCCATTATTAACGGCATCGACAAGCGCCTGGTGATCCTTCTCCGTCTGGTCGGCATAGGCCAGGGCGAATTTGCTGATCGCCTTGTCAATAACAGTAGAATTTCCCAGGTAACTGCTGATCTCCGCCGGATCCCCTGAACGGGCGTGAGCGCGGGCCAGGCAGGCGGCACATACGGCGAGATAAGTAGCCAGGCCTTTGGCGTCAAGCAGCGTCACATCAAAGGAGCCTTTCATATCCTTTAGCTGGCGCCAGTAATACTGTGTCCCAGAGGGGCCGTGATCCCATCCTAAAAAGATGTCGGAGCTGGCCTGCATCAAGCGCTGGCCAACCACAACCCGCTCGGCTTCACTGGGGTAATCATGCTTGACCAGATAAGGTTCCAGCGCGGAGTGATCCGCCTCTTTCTGCTGCAAGATCAGGGCGTCCTCTGGTTTGTCGCCTTCAAACAGGACGATCGTACAGCGCGTGCCCACGCTGCCGACACCACCTACGCGCAGAGCGGCGTCACTTATGCGATAACGTTCTAACAGCCTGCGCCGCTCTTCCGGTAAACTGCTTATATATTCCTGCCATGCCTTCTCCACATCCCCATGGTCGGCGGCCTGCTTTTTCTGCTCCTCAGTTGCCAGGTCAGATAGACGCACCACCAGAGGGGGATTGTTCTTTATTTGCCGCTTGCCATCCACAACCTCGGTGAGCTGATCCAGCGTATGACCGGTGGTGTGCGAACGCGCCTTCTTGACTGTCTTCTGAGCCTGTTTCGCGCTCTTTTTATCATGTTGGCTAAAGAGGTTGACTACGGTTGAGGCATCAACCTGGTTGTACCAGATATCCAGATTTGACATCGCCGCCAAACGCTGCATCGCTGCGCGATACGCCTTGGAGACGGTGGCTGCCAGCTTCTTATTACGCTTGTCGTCTAGGCCGTTGCCGCGACCGGCCACCACGGCGCTGGCGGCCAGGCGCTTGAGGTCCCATTCCCACGGTCCGGGGTAGGTTTCATCGAAGTCATTGACGTCGAAGACCACATCCCGTTCCGGCGTGGCGAAGATGCCAAAGTTGGAAAGGTGCGCGTCGCCGCACAGCGCGACATTTAGACCCGTGACCGGCGTTGGGGCCAGATCGCTGGCCATAACCACGGCCGATCCACGTAAGAACGCAAAAGGTGAGGCCATCATACGGCCGTACTTGATCGGCAGCAGCTCCTGCAAACGCCCTTTGTCCTCTCCTTGCAGCAGGCTAAGCGGATCAGGACGATCCGCCGCCGGAGACCATGACCCGTGACTGCTGCGCGGCACCTGTTTGCGCAGATTTTTTCCCTTGGCCGTCTGTTTTTCGACAACATCAGGCGCTGTATCAGCAGCCGCTGCATTAGCAACAGGTGTTGTCTCAGCATCGGACTTAGTATCTTGTTCCTGGGTAGACATAATGCATTATCCTTTGTTCCATTAATTGGCGATTACGCAACAATGTTCTGCCATTGCATATCAACCACGGCCGCTTGCTTCACCAGAACAAACGTAGTTCCGGCGAAAAGAATTTATCATTGGTCATACTGCACCGGCACACCGCTGATCGTGGCGTACCCCAGAGATGTGGGCACCATAAGGCCCCAAACGGATAAGGCGGCGATAATGTCGCCTCTCAGCCAGGAGCGGTCATAGGTTGTCAGCCAGCCTACGATAGGCACAAAACGTGCCAGCCCGCTCGGCTTTGTTTGCTTGTTGTCAGCTGCCGCAGTCAAGACTACACCTCCTGTATCCTTCCTGCAGATTCACTGAGCCAGAAACAAGAACAGCCTCCTATGACCCGCTCTTGGCAGCAGGCTGAGCATCGTCCGCTGCCGGCGCGGCTGTGTCGCTCTTAGCTGTGCTGCGTTTGCCCATCTCGCCGCTGACGACCCCGAGCAGGACCAGGCCCAGGACGCCGATTACCATGACCATGCCCAGGACCTGTTGATCGTCGGAGAAGTTTTGCCCGGCCACCAGCATTGCCGCCGACAGGTTGCGCTGGGCAGCGCCCAGGCCCATGACCGAGCGGTTCTGCTTCCCGCCCAGCAGCATACCGATCAGCAGCGCACCCACTAGGAATAGAATCGTGGCCAGGATACCGCCGGTGCCGAAAGTGGCGAGGATGGTCTTGTACTGCAGCACCAGGATGGCGACCAGGCCGAGCACAATGGCCATGCTGGAAACCTGCCCCATAATCGGCTGCAGGTGGTCGGCCGTCGGCTCATAACGCGCTTTAATGAAGAGGCCGATAGCCAAGGGCAGCAGCATCATCAAAATTAAGGATTTGGCGATGTCCCACGGGCTGACCGAGGCGCCCGGCAGCATAAGCGGTAGGACCAAAGGCAAGTAGATGACGGTCACGACCATGAGCAAGGTCATCAAACCGACCGAGAAGGCGGCATTACCTTTGGCCAACTGCACCAGTTTGGGCAGGAAAGGGGCTCCTGCCGCAGCGCCGGAGATGATCAAGCCCGTTGCCAACCCTTCAGGTAATGGAATGACCAGCGTAAGCCCGTAGGCCAGGGCAGGAACCAGGACAAAGTTGGCCAGCAGGGCCAGGAGCACGACCTTCACATTCTTAAGTGGGTCTATGATCTGCTTGATCGTCAGGCTCATGCCCATCGCCAGCATACTGGTGATAATAAAGGTAAAAATCGAGACTTGGGCCACAACTGATAATATTTCTGACATCATAATCTGCCTTTATCTGCGACCCCGGCGTCTTCCGCGCCGGCGACCGCGCCGATGGCAGCCTGCGACTGATACAGCACTGGCAGGACGGCCGATCATGTCGATGAAGAGCGAGCTTGGCCCACCGCTATCTGGCAACTCACCATCCAGGATCTCAATCGTGTAGCTCATCTGCTCCCCATCAAACGTGGGATCACTTAAAACCAAAACCACATCAATGATCTCGTCCTCCGTGAAGATAGAGAGCACAGCATTGGGCGGATTATCGGCAAAGCTGTCATCCCCTTCGCCCCAAGAATCAAAGAACTCTTTAGTCGTTTGGTGACCGGCAATACGGTCCGGCCGGTCTGAGAAGATAATGGTTGACGGGGAAATACCTTGCAGGGTCAATACCCCACCTTCAAAGGACATGCCCTGATCCGATTGGACATACAGGGCTTCGATTTCCTTCGTGCCTGTATCCAGATCCGTGTCGCTATTTTTATCGGTCATAATTTACTCCTTTATATCTGGCGCGGACGCTGTGCCCGCGCCAGTCAAATAAATAGCAGTCTCTACCCGAACAACTCAAAATCGTTGAGCACCCATGTTTTATTGATATAGCCCTCCAGCGGGCCATAGAATCTGAAGACGACGAAGAAACCAATAGCCGGATCCGTCTTGATCCAGTTCTTCACCTTGCCTTTCGGCGCCGCTGTCCCAAAATAGATGTCAACCGAGCCATCCTCGTTGACCTCGGGATCGCCCAGACTGCCAACCGTGATCGGGCCGCCCGAGTCGAGCAGGCTGCGGCTCAGCGGGTTATACGCCGTCACCGCCCAGAAGCGCTTGACGGGCGGCTTGGCCGGCACCCGCAGCCGGTACTGCTTGTCACCCAGCAGATAGGCGTCGTTCTTGTCCCTGAACGCTGTGAGGTACGAGGTACCCACGCCGGGGATGGTGGAGAGCAAACTTGGAGAGACACAGATAGCCTGGTAGAGCCAGAGCGTCTGCGCGTCGACGTCGACGTGGCCGTCGATCATGAATTCGGTGTTGCGGATGAACATCTTTTCCCAATGCCGTTCCGGCCAGTAATGGATCTCCGGATCCCTGGAGGCGTAGACAATGGCGCGCGACATGGCAACCCCCTGCTTCGCGGCCTGCTCGAAGATGCCCTGCATACGCACATCGGGAGCAAATGGTTTGCCCTTTTCGATGCCCAGTGTGGCTAATTTTCCCAGCAGTACATCGTCGAACAGTGTCGTTGGCTCATACTGGATGATCTCGTTCAGCATCGCGTACACAGAACCATCTTCCGCTGCCAGGGTGTTCGCGCCCATGCCGGAGATATTGGTGGCCGTGTGCTTTCGCGGGCCAGTCGCCAGAGGATAAGATTTGAGGCGATCCTTGAACCAGGCCACCGCATCATCGCCGGTGCCCACGTCGAAGCCGCGCATCATGGCCCAGATCCGGTAACTGGGTGAGTGGATGACGAAATAGCCGCCTGGTTCTTCCCCTTTGTAACCAGGTGGCAGGAAGAGATATTTGCCGCCCTTGCCCTTGTCGGGCCCGGTCGGCCCAAAGTCGGTCAGGAACTTGAAGAAAGCGTCGTTGGCGTTGCCCATCATGCCGGGTGGGATCTCGACCACCGTCGGGCCATCCAGCTTGAGATCGAGGGATGCGACCGCGTAAACAGTGCTGTTATTCCCGGTGAGGAAGTTCTCGCTGGGGTGCATAAAGTCAGCAAACACGCCGATATCGGAAGCGGTTGCAAAGAGGAAGTCGCGGATCTGCGCCTTGACAATGCCGTAAACTGAAAGCGCCGGCGTGAAATCCATGTAGGCCTGGGTGGCGCGCTGCAGATCCAGCTCATCGTAGAGCTTCTGCGCCGACTCAGCCGTCGGAAAGGCGCCGCCGACGAACGTCAGATCGCCAAAATTAGTCGCGATCTTGTTGGGGGCCGGTTTGAAATCTTTGGCGGTTTGTTTCTCGCCAGCGGTTTCAAACAGGTTCCTTGTTTCTGCTGCTGTGGCTGCTTGTTTTGATGTCATCTTGTTTAATCCTTTATGACCTGAATGTGTGACCGGCGCAGACGCCATGCCCGCGCCGGTCACTTGTAACGGGTTTTTAGCCTACCAGCTCGAGCTGGCTGGGCCGCCAGGTCTTGTCGATCCACTGCTCCAGCGGTCCGTAGGCACGCAGGAGGATGAACCAGCTCTTGCCCGGGATCGTCTGGATCCAGTTCTTCTCCATGCCGGCAGGCGCCTCGGGAGCAAAGATCACATCGATCGAGCCGTCGTCGTTCTGCTTCTGATCGGCGCTCAAGCTGTTGATCCCGGCAAACTTCTGGTCGGTCTGCAGCATGCTCCGGGTCTGGGTGTCGTAGATGGTCACCGACCAGTTCTGCTTCACGGGGAAGTTCGGCGGCAGGTGCAGCTCGTAGCTCTTGGCGCCATCGAGCGGCCGTCCTTTGGCGTCAAGCCCCACGATCATGTAGTCGGATCCGGCGCCGGGCCGGGTCAAAGCCATGGCTGGCGTCACGCAAACGGCGTTGTAGTGCATCCAAAGCCGACCATCCATGCGTCGCGCTCCGGCCTGCTGGAAATAGGTGTCTTTGTCGGGATAGGCCATCACCCACTCGGTGTGCTCGTCGTGGTAGATGTACTGGCCCGGGTCCTGGGGGTATACCGTATTCACACGCGCATAGCCGTTCCCGATGGCGACTGCGTCGGTGAGAATCTTCTTCATGCGCTCATCCGGCTTGAAGGGCTGGCCCTTCATGATGCCGACGGCCCGCAGCTGGCCCGCAAGCTCCGGGTCGAGCCAACCGTCCGCCTCCTCCTGGACGATCTCGTTCACGACCTCGAAGAAGCTGAAGTCGTTGGGCATGATGGTGTTGTAGCCTGCCAGCCCCGACATGTCCTTGAACTCCATCTTGGGCGGATGGCTCGCTTCGCTAAGCGGGTATACCTTGAGGTTCTGCTTGATGTTCTCCGTTGCCTTCTTGACATTGTCCGGATCCTCAACGGATCCGTGCACGCGTCCGCGCATGAAGTTCCACACACAGTAGGTCTGGGACTTCACCACATAGTAGCCGTCCGGTATGTCACCGTCGTAGTGCGGAGGCAGGATCAGGTACTTGCCGCCCTTGCCCTTGTCCGGACCGGCGGCACCCATGTCGCTCATGTAGCGGAAGTACATGTCGTCGAGGATGCCCAGAACGTCGGGCGGCACCTCGATGACGGTAGGGCCGTCTGCCTTGAGGTCCAGGAACCCCCACGTGTAGAGTGAGGTATTGTTCCAGGTGAGGACGAGCGGCTTGGAGTCGCCCATCTCCTCGGCGATGAGGATCTGGTTGCTCTTCGTGAGCCCCTCATCACGATGACCCTGCCGCAGGGAATACATCGAAGCTGCCGGGGTCATGTTGATGAAGGCTTCGACCGCCCGGCCCCGGTCGACGAAGTCAACGAGTGTGTCCTTGGTGTTGCCGATGGGCACGCCGTCGAAGAACTCGATCGTTCCGATCGAGGTCTCGACCTTGTCCGGTGTGGTTCGGTTCTCCGGGATGGGGGTGGTCATCATCATGACCGGTTGCTGGGTGATCATCTTTGTTGTGGTGGTAGCCATTGTATTTCTCCTTTTGGCTATATTAAATATTTGGAAACTAACTTGGTTAAACGACCGGCGCAGACGCCATACCCACGCCAGTCACTTGAAAGGTTATTTTTACTTTACAAGCTCGATCTCACTCGGCCGCCAGGTCTTGTCGATCCAGGCCTGCCAACATATTCACTTCGCTTTGACCGTATGCATATGATCATCCTGACTGGATGGCAGAGTTGACTTCGGCACTGTTAGCCGCCTCGGTGCGCAGTGTGGTGATCCGGCGCGTCTGGATTGTGCTTCGGTACGAAGTCGAGCGGAGCACCAACCGGAATCAACCCTTCCCGCTTGACTGATTCGGCGAAAGCCTGCCCCAGCTTTGCAGCATGGTTAATCACCCACGAATGAAAATAGATAAATGGCTCCCGTTCCTTCGGGTCGATGTCCAGGTTGATGATCCAGGGAAACGCAAGATCCAGTGCCGGATCAGTCAGATACGTCTGGCGTTTAGTGATGAGCTTGAAATTGCGCCACTTGATGCCGTAAAGCTGATCGGCATTCCAGAATAGGAAGCCTTCACGGTTGGACTCTTCTTGCTCTCCCGTGAGCCAGGCCGACTGGTCGATCCCATCGATTTCGCGGTCGTCCGGCACGGGTATGCCGGCGGCATTCGCCAGCGTCGTATACCAATCGGTGCAGTGCATGATCTCGTTGCTCTTGACGCCGGACGCATACTTGCCCGGCCATTGCACGATGCATGGCGTGCGCAGCGAGCCTTCCATGCCGGTGAAATAGGAGCCTTCCCAATAACCGGCGGTGCCTCGATCTGGCAGATACTCTTCATTGCCGTTGTCGCCGGCAAAGATGACGATGGTGTTCTCGCGCAGGCCCAGTTCGTCCAGCTTGTCAAGGAACAGGCCGAAATCGCCGTCGAGCTGGAGCAGACTATCAGCCCAATCGCCATGGCCGCTTCTGCCCCTGTATTCCGGGCGTGGTTGGGTCGGCATATGCATCAACGAATAGTTGTGGTAGACCAGGAAGGGTTCTTTATCCTCGGCGCGCTCCTCCAGAAAATTGAACGTGCGCTGGTTCATCTCGACATCAACACTGAGCTTGAAATCGAAGTCGATGACATCCAGTTTTTCTACCGATTCGCCCTTGCGCCCTTGGTACATGGTTTCGACACCATCACGCTCGGCGTTGTACCACGGGTCCTTGCACCAGTAGGCACAGTCCCAAGAAAAGGGCGGGCCGTACCACTCGTCAAAGCCGTGGTCGGTGGGCCAACGGCCTTCGCCCTCGCCAATATGCCATTTGCCCATACACAAAGTTTTGTAACCCGCTTCGGAAAAGATGTCGCCCATGGTCTTTTCCCAAGCGACGAGACCGCCGGGCATGCCCGGGGCCGTCGCCTTCGTGTTGCCGGAGCGGATCGAGTAGCGACCGGTCATGATAGCCGAGCGGGTGGGGGTGCACTGGGCTTCCGGCGCATAGTTCATCAGTTGGAAGCCGTTCTCGGCAAATTCATCAAGCCGCTTGGTGTCGGCGCCGCGCAGGATGCCGCCACCGTAACAACCTAACTCGCCGTAGCCCAGGTTGTCTACATGAAAAATTAATACATTTGGTCTTTCCATAGTCATGATTATCTCCTTGGTGAATTGAATCTGTGACCGGCGTAAGCGCCATGCCCGCGCCGGTCACTTGTAACGGGTTTTTAGCCTACCAACTCGATCTCACCCGGCCGCCAGGTTTGGTCGATCCAGGGCTGTTCGGGGCCGTAGATGCGCAGGGCAATGAACCAGCTCTTGCCGGGGATGGTCTGGAGCCAGTTGCCCTCTTGGCCCTCAGGCGCTTCGGGGGCGAAGTAGATGTCCATCGATCCGTCTGCGTTGGTCTTGATCCCTTTGTCCTGGCTGCCCAGGGTGGGATACGGCTGGTCGGTTTGCAGCTGCGAGCGGGTCTGGGTGTCGTACATGGTGATGGCCCAGAAATCCTTGGCCGGCGGATTTGGCGGGATGTGCAGCTTGTAGGTCTTGGAACCATCTAGCACCTTACCTTCGGAATCGAGCATACCCATGGAGTAGTCCGATCCTTTGCCGGCAACGGTCATGGCCATAGCGGGCGATACGCAGATATAGCCGAAGTGGAAAAGAATGCGCGGGTCGAGGCGATAGGCTCCATTGCGCGTGAAGGTGGTGTCCTTGTCGGCGTAGGCGGTGACCCAGGCTTTGCTGTCCTTGAAGGTGAGGTTGCCTGGATCGCGCGGGAAATAGCTTATGGCGCGGGCGGCGCCGTTGCCGATGGCGGCCGCGTCGGTCAGGATCTTCTTCATGCGTGGATCCGGCTTGAAAGGCTTGCCCTTTTCGATGCCGATGGCGGCGATCATGCCCTTTGCCTCTTTCCCCAAATAGTCATCCGGCTCGCCCTGAATCAGTGCATACAGTTTCTCAAATGCGCTGTAGTCATTGGGGACAATCATGTGCATGTCCTTGCCGGTCACATTGATGAACTCTGTCGCCGGTGGGTTTTTTGCGGTCGACAGCGGGTAAACCTTCAGCGTGTCCCGGATGTTTTTTGACGCGGCCGGGATAGCCTGCTCGATCGGCAGGCTCTTATCGAGATAGCCGCGCATGAAGATCCACACGCCACTGGTCTTGGACGGCACGACAAAGTAACCCTCGGGGGTGTCGCCTTTGTATCCGGGAGGCAGGACGAGGTACTTTCCGCCTTTGCCCTTGTCCGGGCCCGTGACGCCCAGATCGACCATGTACTTGAACGCCATATCGTCAAGAATGCCGAGCATTCCGGCCGGAAGGTCGATGACGGTCGGGCCATCTTTGAGAAGGTCCATGAACCCCACCGCGTACATCGTCGATGTATTGCCGGTCAGCAGGATGGTCTTGGAGTCCATCAGGTTGTCCCAGATGCAGATCTTGTTACAGGTGTCTGCGCCCATGGCAGCCTGTCCTTCGCGCAGGGCGTTCATAGACAGGGCGGGAATCGAATTGAGAAAGGCATTCACAGCCCGCGAGGTGTCGAGATAGTCGTAGATGGCTTCCGTACTCTTATCGCTGGGTACGCCATCGAAGTAGTGCAGCGTACCCATGGAGGTATGAACCTTCTCCGGAGCGGTATAGGCAGCCGGAATCTCGGTCGTCATTTTCATTTTGGGTGGAGTTGTCATGATAGTTCTCCTTACTCTTACGTCCCCGGCACAGGCCACGAAGATCTGCACGAACCAGAGGTGGACTGGCCTGTGCCGGGGACGTTCGACGGATTTAGTTTCTTGGAACAGCCTTAGCTATTACAGTGCGGCTTGAAAAGGCATACAGAAGGTGGATGGCACGCCGGCCGCCCCCCTGGCCCCCCAACCTTGGGGGGGACGCTTGGCTCCAGCCGTGCCGGAGCTAGCTGAGCCTCCCCCAGGATTGGGGGCCGGGGGGCCGAAAGCCGGCTCCGCAATCTGTATGACCTTTCGTGCCTTCCTGTACTAGTGTTCTGTCAACGATGATTTGATGGATTTCAATCGGCGCTGGAACACCAATGTCTCGTCACATGCATGTTGTTGGTATCCATCAAAGTAGCATTGACGAGACACTAGGCCGAACGCCACTACTTCACCAATTCGATCTCACCGACCTGCCAGCTCTTGTCGAAGTACGCATCCGTGGGGCTGTAGATGCGCAGGATCGTGAACCAGCCCTTGCCGGGCACGGTCTGGATCCAGTTGGCTTCCTTGCCCGTAGGCGCTTCCGGTCCGAAGTAGATATCGGTGCTGCCGTCGGCGTTGGCTACAGCGGCCGGGCTGGGATAAGACTGGCTGCCTGCGCGCGGATAGCGCTGCGGCGTACGCAGCATGGAGCGGGTCTGGTTGTCGTAGACCGTAAACGACCAGAAGTTGTCCTCCGGAATGTTGGGCGGCAGCGTACACTTGTAGGTCTTCGCGCCGTCAAAGTACTTCTTGTCGCTGTCTACATCGCAGATCAGGTACTGCGAACCGATATTGGTCAAGCGCATACACATCGCCGGAGTAACCCCGGTGGCGATGGCAAAGAAACCGAAGCGGGCGTTGAGCATGCGGTATCCGGTTGGCGGATACGGCTTGATCCCGTCCTTGGTCACCTCCGGCGGTGGCGTTTCGTAGTCGTAGCCGCCCTGCCAGAGCATGTTGTACCACGCCGATCCTGGATAGAAAGCCCAGCCATCTTCGTCGCGGAAGCGCCAGTTCAACGCGCGTCCGGTGGCGCAGGCCACATTCGCCGCATCTTTCAGGATCTTCTGCATGCGCTCGTCCGGCTTGAACTCCTGGCCCTTCACAATGCCGATAGCCGCAAACGATCCCATGATCTCCTTCGAGATAACGCCGCTCGGTTCTTCCTGGACGATCTCGTTCAACATATCGAAGTATGTATGATCGCTGGGCGGAAGCGTGTTCATAACCAGCCCGCTGCCTTCGACGAAATGGGTTGGTTTGGGCTCACCAGCTTTATGTTTGGTTCGATCGTGAGGCTCATGTTCCACTGTAAAGCCCTCGAGCAGCGTAGCAATGCTGGTGCCGTAGCCGCCCGGCTTGTACGGGTATATCTTGAGGGAATCCTTGATCATCTTGACCACTGGCTTGGGGTCGTTGTCTTGCAGGAAGTTGCGGCCAAAGGCCATCACAAAATTCGACGTGCAGGTCCCCACGTGGAAGCCGCTGTCCGGCATTGGGCCGTCGTAGCCTGGCGGGACCAGTAGAAATTTTCCGCCCTGCCCACGATCCGGGCCCGGCCGGCCAAAGTCGATAACGTGCTGGAACCAGAAGTCATCAAACAGGCCCAGCGCATCAGGTGGGGTCTCAACGACGATCGGCCCATCATTGAGATTGATCGTAAAGATATAATAAATCGTGTCCGCGTTGGCTGTCAGGAAGAGGGATTGGCCATCCATCAATTCTGAGAATATGATGCAGCCGCCGTTGTCCTCTACACCCGCTTCCAACAAGCCTGTGTGCATCGCCTTCAGCGAAGCCAGTTGGTAGCCGTTCATGTAGGCGTCGAGCGCCCGCGTGAAGTCGAGGTTATCATAAACCTTCTCCACTGTTTTCTTGGAGGGCGCGCCGTCCTTGAACTCCAGCAGCCCGATCCGTGTTTTCACCAGGTCCGGCATCGCAATCCCATCGGGGATGTCGGCGCTGGTTTGGGGTTTGGACGATTTTTCGCTCATGTTATTTCTCCTTGAGGCGCTTTACTTGCCTCAGCTTAATAGAATTAGAACAGTTAGCGGCATGCTGGCCGGAACAACGCGTGCTCGTTATGAACGGTCGTCAGCTCAGCAATACCATTTCCCATATTCCAAGAATAGGGGATATGTGGGGTAGTTGTCGTCCCTCAGATTGGGTAGATTGTTGGGTATTTGTTTGTGGAGCGCTTATGTTGTGGGGTCGCTTGAATGAAGGGTGCTGAAGCACAGAGATTGGGTTACTCTGTTTCCTTCAGCTTCACACCTGGTGGTTTAAGTTGTCAGCTGTCTTTGAGCAAGCCTGACTCCCGAGCAATGATGACTGCTTCTGCGCGCGAATGGGCGTCGAGTTTGCTGTATATGCGCTTGATGTGCGTGCGTACCGTGGCCTTTGACAGCGTCAACTCAAAAGAGATTTCCGTGATAGTCATGTGGGTCGCCAACAAACGCATAACCTCTCGTTCGCGCCTGGTTAAGAGGTCGACTGTCGTTTGCCTGGAACCATACGATAGATGACCGGGTTGACGGCGCGCGCCGTCAAGCGCATCGGGCGCTTCCTGTGCCGCACCAGGGAAAGCGGCCAGAATTCGAGTGACAAAGTTATGGGCCACGCCCTGCTGCTGCGTACGGGCCAGCAGACCAGCCATCTTGGGACCCAGATCCACATAGCTGCGAATGAATCCGCCGCGCTCCCCAAGAGTCAGCGATTCAGTGAGCGCTTGGTAAGCCTCCGGCTCCTTGCCCTGCGCATCGAGGATCAAAGATTTCAAGGCCAACATATCAATCAGGATGTTCTTACGGTTCATTTTGCGAACAAATTCATCCAGCTTGCTTAGCTCGTCAAGCGCCTGCTCCAGGCTCTGCTCCGTGTTCTGTGCTAGCAGGAGCTTGACCGGCGTCAGTTGGGGTATATATGGAAACCAAATGAGGGGGATCAGGTCATAGACGGCATGCTCATTCAGTCTCTGCGCTTCGCGCACTTTCCCCTGCAACAGAGCCAGTTCCACCTGTGCGGCACGGATCGTGGCCAGGCCAACCGCGTCATTGGTCTGCTCGTTGTGCGTGATCATGGACGTGATGATGTTGGCGGCATCCTCCTCGCGGCCATGCGCACGAAGGATCTTCTCCAGCAAAAAAGCGCCTTGAAGCAAATACGTTGGCCTGGCTATAAAGGGAGTATCGACCAGGGCAGAAAGATAACGCTCTGCCTCAGCCAATTCGTTGCGGACATAATGGCCGGCGCCAAGAAAAAATCTCCCGAAAGCTTGCGACTCCAGCAGTTCGTACTGCTCACCAAGTTCCAGACAGCGATGTGCCGACGTTATTAGGCCGTTCGGGTCACCATCCATGCAATAGGCTAGGCAGAACCAGAGCATCATTCGCGCTTCAGCTATGGGAGGGAGCGCGGCAAGATTATTTATTATGCGGTTGATGATTACGAACCCCTGACTTATGTCGCCCGCCATCTGACGAGCCAGGACCTGTTCGCCAATTGCATAGGACCAGATATGGAGCGCGTTCGCAGGGAGCAAATCAAGGGCCAATTCTGACTGTTCCAGGGCCAGCTGCGCCTCTCCTACGAGTATATACTGCTCACCATACAGAGTCGCGATTTCTCCCTGAACTGCTTTTCGTTCAGGATACTCGGGGGGAAGTGCAGAAAGGAGCACCTCAGCCTGTTCCCGGTAGGCAAACGCTTCAGCCATTTGGCCAAAATATTCATACAAGTAGGCCTGGGCCATGAGCAGGGCCGGACTCTTGGCCACGGCTTCAGGGGGTAGTTTTTTCAACCGGCGCTCCAGGCGGCGCCACTGCTCCCTGTTCATCAGGTCGTAGCGATGCTGCTCAACCAGGTGTACGGCGTAGTCGACGTCATCCGCGACCAATGCGTGCTGTAGTGCCTCATCGATCTGTCCGTTCTCGGCGAACCAGGCGGCGGCTCGTCTGTGCAGTTCCGCGATCTCTTCACCATCCAAAACGCTCGCCAACTGCGCTTGCAGGAGCTGCTGAAACAGCTGATGGGTACGAAACCAACGGTTCTGATGATCCAGGGGGATGACAAACAAATTGCTTTCTGTGAGATGTTGGATGAATTCTTCGCCGTTCAATGGCGAGGCTTCTTCATCACCCGGCGGCGCGCAGACGGCCTCACAAAGGGATGCGCAGAAGCGATCCAGGATGGAACTCTTCAACAACCAGTTTTGGACAGCACGCGGTTGGCGGGCCAACGCTTCGGAGGCCAGATAATCCAACGTCTGGCGCTCGCCGGGCAGGATGACTGACAGATCGGCCAGGCCGGCGCTGTCAGACACGGCGAGCGTAACCAGGTGCAGACCCGTCACCCAGCCCTCGGTCTTTCTCGCAACCTCTTCGGCAATGCTTGTCTCCACGGCCGAACCGACGGCACTTTCTAGAAACGCCGCTGTTTCCTCCACTGTGAAGCCCAATGCCTGGGCGCGCACTTCTCCCATCTGTCGGTAAGCGCGCATCTGCAGCAGGTCAAGTGCCGGGTCTGTGCGGCTGGCCAGCACCAGGTGCATCGTCCGCGGCGGGTGTCGCAAAAGCTCGCCCAACAACTCGTGGATAGCCGGCTCTTCAATATGGTGATAATCGTCCAGGACAAGGATGAATCGCTCGGGCAGATGCGCCAGATCATTGGCCAGCGTTTTTGCCAGGACATGCACAGGCAGCAAGGTAGGGGCTTGCAGCAGGGCCTCGGTTTCAAGCAGTGCTTCCGCGAACTGCGTGTGCACCGCGGCCACCAGGTAAGTCAGGAAAACGTGTGGATTATTGTCGCGCTCATCCAGTGACAGCCAGGCGCTGGGCCAGTCACAGCTCTCCAGCCACTGGCCCACCAGCGTGCTTTTTCCGTAACCGGCTGGGGCCGAGACCAGGGTCATCGGCCGTTCACGCCCCGCTTCCAATTGCTCCAGAAGCCGGTTTCTTACGATTGCCTTTCCCGTTATCCGTGGGGCGTGCAGCTTGGGGATCAGAAGCGAATCCTGACTAGGCAGGTCGGCGGGTGCTGCACTCTGAGAAACTATCTCCACATACTGCGAGATTGCAACATCTTTGATGGTTTCGCTTAAGAATAATTCCCCACGCTGTACGGCATGAATGGCGCTGGCCAAATCCTCCAGCGCGCGCTCCTTGATGATGTAACCGGCCGCACCGGCACGCAACATGTCCTCGACAAATTCTTTTTCGGCGTGGATAGAAAGGGCGATGATTTTTGTTTCAGGGGCTTCGGACAGGATCTGCCGTGTGGCTTTGATGCCGTCCATATCGGGCATGCTGATGTCCATGATGACTACTTCTGGCGCCAGGTCACGGACCTGTTCGATTGCGGCCTGCCCATCCCCCGCTTCGCCCACCACGCGCATGCCCTCTTCTTCGGCAAGCAGCAATTTCAGTCCCATTCTGAAGACACCGTGGTCATCGACGATGAGAATTGTCGTTTCCATGTTTTTATCCTGGCCGCTCATGCGCTTAGATCGAGGGGCGCTGTGAGACGAACTATGCAGCCCTGACCGGGTTTCGATTCGATTACCAATGAGCCGCCTAGATCAGCCATGCGCTCCTGAATACTGAACAAGCCAAAACCACTCGCGGGATTCTGCTGCGGTGCGGCCGTTTGGGAATCAAAGCCAACCCCATCATCGCCGACAATTATCTCTATGTTTGCACCGTCACGTTTTAATGATACCTCAACTTCATTGGCCTGGGCATGGCGAACGACGTTGGCCAGTAGTTCGCGCACATTGCGAAAGAGTATGGCCCGTACATCTTCGGTCAAAGGTTTCTCCTGGCCATCATCGAAAAACTCTGTTTGCAGTCCGTCATGCGATCCAATTTGGTCTCGCAGCCAGGCGGAAACGGCCGTTTCTAAACCCAGCTCGTTCAATATGGGGGAACTCAAATCAAAGATCAGCGTGCGTGTGTCGCGAATCGCTTCCAGTAAGGATTGTGACACCTCGTCCAATAGGGCGTTTCGTCTGGATTCGGAGGTCACTTTGCGCGCCGTACCCACCTGGATGCGCGCCAGGGCCAGCGATTGGCTGACATGATCATGCAGATCGGCGGCTATGCGCCGCCGCTCCCGTTCCTCTACCAGAGTCAGTTCGGCCGCCAATGCCTTTAAGCGCTGCTGGTACGCTTCTAGCGCCTTCTCTGCCTGCTTTTGCTCGCTAATGTCGCGGCCGATGCAGTACATGGTCTGCTCTTCAAGCATCGGCGTGGCTGTCCAGGATATGGTATGGATCGAGCCATCCTTGCCAATGTATCGATTTTCAAAATCTATTGTCGGATGGCCGGCTGCCAGCTGGTCGACTTCACTATCATTCTTAGCATGATCGTCGGGATGGATGAAGTCCAGGAACGGCCGTGATAAGAGTTCCTCCTGGGTATAGCCCAAAACCCTCTCCCAGGCCGGGTTCAAATACTTGAACCAACTATCCATCCCGGCGATGCAAATCAGATTCTGCGAGGTGTTGAGAATACGATCTCGTTCCTCTTGCAGCTGCTTACGCAGGGTAATATCCTCTATAACCGCAACGAAGTAATCAGGAACACCCCTATCTGTGTGCACCAGGGACACCGTCAGATTTACCCACACAATCTTCCCGTCCTTACGGAAGTACCGTTTCTCCAAAAAGTATGACGTGGCTTTCCCGTCCAGCAGCTGCTGCACCTGTTCGAGATCATTTTCGAGATCATCGGGATGGGTGATATCCTGAAACGTAAGCGCCAACATCTCGTCATGTGTATAGTCTACGATGTCGCAAAACCGTTGGTTGAGGCGCAGGAATCGGCCGTCGGGCGCCACGTGGGCAATACCTACAGCTGCCTGCTCAAATGTGGCACGAAAACGCACCTCACTTTCACGAAGCGCCTCCTCGGCCCGCTTGCGCGTGGTGATATCCTCACTCATGAAGACAGCGCTGGTGATATTGCCGCGTTCATCTCTTAACGGGAATCCCAGCGTTTGGATCCAGCATTTCCTGGATACAGGTTTCTCAAAATCCAGTGTCTTCAGCGTGTCGATCCCGTCATACTCGTACTGAGGGAAGCGAACTTCTTCTCCCAAATACACCTTTTCGATATAAGGCATGACGCCCAACGTCTCAGCCTGTGCATCCGTGTGGATGTTATACTTCTCGTACAGTTCTTTGAGCGTCGCGTCGTTCAGCGCGTAGAGCTGCGCATACGCATCATTCGACTGCAGCAGTTTCCCATCAAGCCCATGAATCTGTATGGATACAGGAGACTGTTCGATGACAGCGCGGAAATTCTCTTCACTTTTCTGCAGTTCCTCCTCCGCCCGCTTACGCTCGACTATCTCCGCTCGCAGCGTCTCGTTGGCTTCTACCAGTTCGGCCGTCTGTTCAGCAACAAGCTCCTGCAAATGCAGCTGCACGTAGCGCAGTTGTAAATGGGTGTTTACCCGGGCCAACACCTCCGCCTCTTCGTAAGGTTTGGAAACAAAATCCACGCCCCCAACCTCGAACCCCTGCACCCGGTCGTCGACATCCTGCAGCGCGCTGACGAAAATGACGGGAATGTCGGCCGTGCGCTTATCCCGCTTCAAGCGCCGGCAAAGCTCAAAGCCATCCATTTCCGGCATGCGCACATCAAGCAAGATCAGGCCAGGTGGATGGGCCAATGCCGACTCAAGAGCCAGCTGCGGCCGTTCGGCCGGGCGAACACGGTAGCCCGCCTGGGTCAGGATATCCGTCAACAATCTCAGATTGGCGACAGTATCATCTACGACCAGAATATCGGCCGCCAAGGGAATTTGATTATGTGTTGCTGTCATTGGTCTGTTCCGCTTCCACCAGAAGTTCCTGAATACGGCCCATCTGGAAATTATCAACCAGTACCCGTAGGCCCGCGCCCACTTGCGGTGACTGGGCTTCAATTTGCTCTATCAATTCAAGGGAAGCCCCTCTATCCAAGGCCAGTGTCGTCTCACGCAGCTCCTGTAACATTTCCGAGGGAAGCTCGGCCAGCATGGCGGCGGTCAGATCGACGCTGTCCCTCTGGGCTGAGACTGCTTCCCCTTCCTGCTCATAGATATAGTCTACATCCAGCAGATGGGCCATCGTCTCAAAGATCGTCTGCTCCTGGAAAGGCTTGCGCACGATATCATCACAGCCTACATTCAGGATCTCTCCCTGTTCTTCCACCAGGACGCTTGCTGTAACCGCCACAATCTTGACTTCCTCGCCACCCGGCAAACCGCGAATCTCCTGCGTAGCCGCGTAGCCATCCAGCACGGGCATGCGCATATCCATCCAGATGAAATGGGGCTGCCACTCTTCAAAGAGCGTAACCGCCTCACGGCCGTCTACTGCTTCCTTTGTCGTGAACCCGGCCTCGGAGAGAAGGCTCGTCAGCAGCAGCCGGTTCTCGATGTTGTCATCGACGACCAGAATGCGCCACTCCGGTTGTCCGGCCTGCAGCCCGGCGACTTGTTCTAGGGCCGCTTCATCAGGCGTGAGCGTCCCCGCTTCAGCCAGCTGCATGGGAACAATGATGCGGAACAGCGAGCCCTGGCCTGCTTCACTTTCCACCTCAATATCGCCGCCCATCATCTCTACCAGTGATCTTGAAATCGGTAACCCCAGCCCCGTTCCTCTATCATCATCTGAAGCCTGTTCTAGCTGCACAAAGCTTTCAAATATCACATCCTGCCTCTCTTGCGGAATGCCCTGGCCGCTGTCTTCCACTTCCAGCTTAAGTATCACTCTGGCCGGATCGTCCGCCACGGGCAGCGAGCGGGCGCGCAGCCGCACGAAACCCTCTTCCGTGTACCTGACCGCATTGCTCAGCAAATTAATTAGGACTTGGCGCAGCCTGCCGGCATCCCCGTACAAATAGCGCGGCAGGTCTGTGTCCAGCGCCAGATCAAACTGCAGACCTTTGCCTTCGACCCGCGACTTGACCATCAAACCAATATCCTCCAGCATCTGCACGGCATCAAAAGCTTCCTGTCTCAGTTCGACGCGTCCTGCCTCAATCCTCGACAGGCTCAAGATATCGTCCACCATGCTCAATAGATGTTCACCGCTGCGGTTGACAACATCCAGCATCTCTTCCTGCCGGCTGGATACCTCCGGATCACGCGCCATAAGCCGCGTGAAGCCCAGGATGGCGTTGAGCGGCGTGCGCAGTTCGTGGCTCATATTGGCCAGGAACGTGCTCTTAGCCTGGCTAGCCATCTCAGCCTCTTCTTTTGCTACCTGCAGTTCCTGGGTTCTCGTTGCTACCTGCGATTCAAGTTGAAGGTTTTGACGCTCAATCGTACTTACGCGGTAGCGATAGCCAACATAGAGTAATCCAATGACCAAGAACAACAAGGCCCCTCTAAACCAGCCCGTTTCCCACCACGGCGATAAGATGGTGATATTAATGGATTTGCCTACTTCATTCCAAACTCCATCGTTATTAGAAGCCTTCACTTTGAAAATATAATCACCCGCATCTAAATTGGTGTACTTTGCTTCACGGCTTGAACTGTCAATGACCGTCCAATGATCTTCAAAGCCTTCCATTTTATAAGCAAATTGATTCTTCTCTGGCGATACATAGTTGAGCGCCGAAAACTGAAAAGCGATGACTTTGTCTTCATAGGGCAATGTAATGGCATCCGTGGCGTCAATAACTTGCTGTAAAGTGGATTCTTCACCTAAAGCAACAGATTGATTGGCAACCTTAAAGTCTGTGAGAATAACAGGTGGGACAAATGCATTCTTTTGAAACGCCTCAGGATAAAAGGCATTGAGCCCATCTTTTCCCCAAAAAAACATCTGTCCATCATCAGCCTGATAAGCACCGCGAATACATTCTTTTCTTTGCAAACCCGTCTGTTTGTCAAAATTTTCAAATGTTTCTGTTGCAGGGTTAAACTTTGATATCCCAGCAATCGTACTCAACCACAAATTCCCTTCTGCATCTTCAAGAATGCTACAGATGATTTCGCTAGCTAAGCCACTTTTTTTATTGTAGGGTGTGAATTCTCCACTATCTGGTTGGAATTTGACCAAACCATTTCTGGTCGCCACCCACAACACCCCATCGCCATCTTCATGAACCATATATACCGTTTGCTTATCAGAAACCTCTGGATAATAGACAAACTGATCGGTTTCTAGATCGTACTGATTCAAACCTACATTAGTTCCCAGCCAAAGCACACCATCTGGTGTGGCGTAGGTTGACATCACCCGATTGCTGATGATACTATTTTCATCCTCAGGATCATGAAGGTAGCGGGTGATTTGCTCTGTTTCTGGGTCAAAACGGCTCAATCCTCCGCCAACTGAGCTGTACCACAAGTTGCCTGATGGGTCCTCAACAATTCTCTCCACATCGTTACCCGCGAAAGCGGCCGTGGTATTGGGGTCGTTGACAAAATGGGTGAACTGTTCTGTGGCGGGATCAAATCGATTGAGTCCATTCGCGGTGCCGATCCAGATGATCCCATCATCATCTTCATACAACGAGTTAATATGATTGTCATTCAAACTGTTCGGGTTTTCTGGATCATGATAGTAATGGGTAAATCCCCCTGTTTCCGTATCAATATTATCAAGTCCATTCGCGGTGCCGATCCAAATATCGTTACTTTGGTCTTTGATTGCCCAAAATACTTCGCTGTGGCTCAGGCTTTGTATCTCTCCAGGAATGTTTTGGTAGAGGGCAAATTGTGAATTAAGCGGATTATAGGTATCGATTCCGCCGCTAAATGTGCCCACCCATAATGTGTTTTGAGCGTCTTTGAACAAAGCAGGTATACGATTATCGCTCAAACTATCAGAAAAATTGAGGTTGGTTGTATAGGAGGTAAAAGTGCCACTCTTTGAATCAAATTTATTCAATCCTGCACCAAATGTACCCACCCAAAAAATACCAGGGCTATCTTCCAAAATAGAGAATGCGGAATCACTGCTCAAACTTTGTGGATTGTCAGGATCGTGACTATATACAGTCATTTCCTCTGTTTTAGGGTCAAAACGAACCAACCCGCCGCCATCCATAGCTAGCCATAAGTAGCCGTCCGTCCCTTGTACGAAATCTTTCACTCTGTTTACCAAGGGGCTTTCTTCTGGGAAAGGTTGGTAGAGGGTAAATGTGTCGGTTTCTGTGTCAAGTTTCGTCAACCCAAGGGTATGGCCAATCCACAGGTCTCCGTCTGTGCCTTCTACCATTTCCAGGATTCTTCCAAATTCATCACTAGCCGAAACGGGTATGAGTTCTTCTGTGCTGCGCTCGAATTGATAGAGAACACCATGAGAACTGCCAATCCATAGACGCCCTTGGGAGTCTTCGATAATGGCACTTACGGTGTTGTCTGGCACATCTGAATCGAATGTGTATCGCGTAAATTGTTCAGTGGAAGGATCGAACTTATCAAATCCGCTAGCGCTGCCTACCCAAATCATGCCACTATTGTCTTCAATGACTCGATCAATGAAACTTGAGCCGATGCTGCGGGGATCATCCGGATCATGCTGGTACACGGTCATGGTATAGCCGTCGTACCGGTTTAGGCCATCAAAGGTGGCAATCCAGATGTAACCCTTGCTATCTTGCATGATGTCCCAGGCGGTGCTATTTGACAATCCTTCCTCGGTGCCCAGGTGACGGAATCTGGGGTAGAGTGCACCTGGGTATGTGGTGTCAGGGCTCCCTTCTTCCTGGGCGACTGTTCCTTGTTCCGGAAGATGGTCTGGCGCTGTGTCTGCGGCAGTGGTGATGGGCTGCGGTGATAGTTCGGCTGCAGTTGGGGGTGATGAACGCCCACAGGAAGCTGCCATTACCACCAAAATAAACAACCAGGTTGGGAAAAGTATCTGCTTCAGTTTTCGATTAGTTCCTGATAATCCGCTAGTTCGCTCTCTCATTCTATTGCGCCTCTCGAATGACACATCTCTTTTCGCATCAATGCCGATTATAGCAGAGGGGGTGCAGGAGGTAACGATAGCGACGGTAATGACATTGCGTATTGATTTGTTCTATCAATCGCAATCTCGGCAAATAATTTTTTAAAAAATACGGCCGGTGTGATTTTGTAGCAAGTAATCCTTCCTTTTCTTTACCCTCCCCCACTTTCACAATCGGTAATGACACCCACTCGTTCACGCGTTCGTAAAGAAACTCGGTGAAGAAATCAAAGTAAAATTGGGACTTGAATTGACGAGTTTCTTAACGGTAGAATGCGCACATATGCAAATTGGCTATGCGCGCGTCTCTACTTTGGAACAAAACGTCGCTCCCCAAATCGATCAATTGAATGAAGCCGGCTGCGAACGCATCTTCCGCGACAAAGCTAGCGGTGCGAAAACGGAACGACCCGGATTGCAGGAAGCAATAGAATTCCTGCGTGAAGGTGACATGCTTGTCGTTTGGCGATTGGACCGCCTCGGCCGTTCGCTGAGACACCTCATCGATACAGTCAGCGAGCTGGAGGAACGAGGCATCGGTTTTCGCAGCTTGCAGGAATCCATTGACACAACCACCAGCGGCGGCCGTCTCATCTTCCACATCTTCGGCGCATTGGCGGAGTTCGAGCGCAACCTCATCCGTGAACGCACAATGGCCGGTTTGCGTGCGGCGCGGGCGCGAGGTCGCGTTGGCGGCAGACCACGGAAGTTGGATGCGAAGAAGACGGAGTTGGCTTATCAGCTGTATGATGAGAAGAAGTATGCCGTGAAGGAAATATGCCAGATGCTGGGTGTGTCGAAACCGACTTTGTACGCCTACTTGGCACGAAGAAAGAAGGCGTCACAAGCGTGAATGACGCTGCCTGTTTCTGCCACTGATCGCTGAGATTCTAATCCCAGTCATCCTCCCCTGTTTCTTCGTCGTAGTCGGGGTACTGCGCTGGCGAGTCCCCTTGCTCGGCTACAAGCTTAGGATACTCCCCCTTGCCTGCTTGAGGATTGATGCTGCGCACAGTCACATCGAATTCATGGTTATCCCCATAATCGAAGAGGTAGAGGAATTTCTGTCCTTTCTTTAGGTCAAGTTGGCCTACCTGCACCAGATGGGTGTGCAGCGCCGACTCTGACCAGGGGCAGCCGATTTCAGCGCTGCTGTCCCACGCCTTCCCGTTCATGAAGTAGGAGTAGAGATGATCATCATACCAGCCATAGGCTTGTTGGATTGCCAGATGTAGGTCTTCAAGGGTCTGGTCCTCAGTCAGTTCAATGTCTCGCCACACTTTGGGCAAAGCGCGAAGGTTGACTCGAAAGGTGTAACTGGCGAAGTTTCCTTCTTGTGCTTTTCGTGACGGCCGTGGCCTTCGTCGTCCGAAATCCGGGTCATATTCACGAGGTAGGTCTGGAGGATTCTCAGGATCGTATACCTGCGCCGGCCGTTCGAAGAGTGCGCTTAATAGTGGATCTGGTTCTGTCTCAGGGCGAATATTCGCCGCATCGTCATGCGGCCGAAAATGCCAGATGTCGTCTCGCCAGATCTCATAGAGGGGATCGGGCGGGGTGGGATTCCGGTAGAAACCTCGGGCCAGGGCATGTGTGGTGATGTCCCAGGGGGCTGCACTAAATGGCCGATTCAGCATCTTCACAATCATATCCAGGAATACCTGGTTGCGTTTAGCGATCGCCATTTCATCCCGATCGCGGCGTGCTTGGAAGGCAACACTATATCGTCGCTCTTCTGCGTTGACGATCTTGAATATCAGGTGGTCACCAGCATTGGCGTTTTGGGCTTCGAGCCACTCCCAAAACTGAGGTGAGGCATGAGTGCCCCAGATGCCGGTATATAGATGCTCAAATGGTAGTTCAGTGACCGTTCCGTCCGGCAACGTCACCTTTGCCGGGCTGTGGTCTTCGTACTGTTCCTTGGCATAGAAGGTAGGGCACATCGCATCTTGAAGCTCATCGCTGTACTGCAAGACCTCCATGAGGATGTCCGACTCTCGCAAGGTATAGCGCAGGAGAGAGTCATCGATTGCCCGTGTTTTCCAGCCATACTTACCGGCGCCATTATTGACGATCATGGCACTGGCCCCTATCGCAGTGCGAATGGTGTTCTTGGGGTTCTTAGTGGTGATGGGACGTATATCACTTAACTCGCTCAATGATCTCATCCACCGTCAGCGGTACCGGGGAACCTTGAACGACATCGCGCGTTAGCTGGGCATAACTCGGTTGTTGACCGGCCATAGGTATTGCTCCATCCTGAATTCTGGTGCCTATTCTGCCACTTCCTGGGGTTTTGGGGAAGGATTACCCAGATCCCACTACGGGATTTGAAAAGAAGCAGCTCTTCCTGAGATGCGCGATCATGAAGTAATAGCGCTATGTTTGGCATGACCTCACTCCCCTACTGTGGTTATTGAAACCCATAAATCCGAAGTGTATGATACGAACACTGTGGCGCTCACCATACGAGTGAGAACGGGTGAGGTAAATGGCGTTGGGCCTCCTAATCTCTTGGCCAGCCACTTCCATGCTCACTTCTTGCC
>CAWAPO010000006.1:0-96176 GCA_963783985.1 uncultured Chloroflexia bacterium
CCCGCCGTCAGGTCAAGCCGTGTCCGCTCATCCTGGCAGCTTGCCGTCGATTGCTCATTTTTCGCCCACGCTTGGCTATAATACGGGCATGATTCGTCCCTACCGTGATGCCGATGCCGGCTTTCTAGCGCCTGTGCACACGGCCGTCTTTCCTGACAACCCGCTCTCCGCGCGCGCCCTGCGCAGCCAGATGGCCGCGCTGCGCTCTTTCGGGGCCAGGATCTGGGTGATTGGTGAACCGGAGCCGTTCGGGTATGCCTACACAATGCCCGTACCCGGCTTGCCGCACATCGTCGATCTCAAAGGTGGCATCGCTCCCGCGCAGCAGCGTAAAGGGTTCGGCAGCCGGCTCTTGGCCGGAATTCTTTCTGACCTGCGCCTGACGGCCGTGCGCCAGGTCTCGCACCAGCTGCACGATCTCGACAGCGCCGCCGGCCGTTTCTTACAGCAAAACGGTTTCTTCATCGAACACGAAGAGATACTGCTGCGCCGTGGGGACCTGGGCGACCTGCCGCCGCAGCCGGTCAGGGAGGACTTGACGGCCGTCACACTGCCGCGGGCAGAGGCCGTGGATACGTTCTACCACCTTTTTCAGTCCAGTTTCTCCGGACTGCCCTGGGACCAGCCTTTTTCACAGCAAGAAATAGAGGCTTCTCTGCATAACGCTGCGGACATCCTCTTTCTTGTGCTTGATTCCCAGCCGGCCGGCTTTTCCTGGCTGCATTTGCAGGAAGATGGCCTGGGCGTGATTGAGCCGCTGGGCATTCTGCCCGCCTTCCAAAATCAAGGGTATGGCCGTTTTCTGCTCCTCTCTGCTCTGCATGAATTGGCCCGTCGCGGCGCCGACAGCGCGCAGATCGGCGCCTGGCGCGCAAATGAGGCCGCCATCCATCTCTATGAGTCCCTCGGCTTTGCACCTCAAGAGACGATAATCTATCTCGCCTACAACCTCACCCCTTAAGATGTGCCGCAATGAATTAACCGGCCACGATTCATCAAAACACCCGTCTGCCATTAGAGCTTCTTTACGCATTCAGGTGATGCTTCTACAATCTTTTTATTCACATGGGCTGCTTGGCCCGACGCAAATTAATAGCCGGAGAAACCTGCATGTTCAAAGACATAGCCGATGTTCGTCGTGGTAGGAGCCAGCAGTACATCGCTTCCGAAGAAATCGGCACCGTCGTTTACCTGGCGCAATCCCTCTGTAAGCCGATCCTGGCCGAGGGGCCGGCCGGCGTGGGCAAAACGGAACTGGCCAAAGCGTGGGCCGGCGCGTTGGACGCGCCCCTGGTGCGCCTGCAGTGTTACGAAGGGCTGGACGAGAGCAAGGCGCTGTACGAATGGGAATACGCCAAGCAGATGCTCTACACCCAGCTCCTGCGCGACACCTTGCAAAGATTGCTGGGCGACGTGAACAGCCTGGCCGAAGCCGCCGAGCGGCTGGCCCAGGAAGAGGATGTCTTTTTCTCCGAAAATTTCCTGCTCCCCCGTCCTCTGCTGACGGCCCTCATGTCCGATGAGCCGGTCGTCCTGCTCATTGACGAAATCGACCGCGCCGACGTCGAGTTTGAAGCCTTTCTCCTGGAAGTGCTCAGCGATTTTCAGGTCAGCGTCCCCGAATTGGGCACGATTTCCGCCAAACACCAGCCGATGGTTCTGCTGACCAGCAACAATACCCGCGAACTGAGCGAGGCGCTCAAACGGCGCTGCCTCTACCTCTACGTCGACTACCCACGGCCGATGCATGAACTCAACATCGTCCATCTGAAAGTGCCTGATCTCAGCGAGGATCTGGCGCGGCAGGCGGTGGCCGTCGTGCAGCAGCTGCGCAACATGGATTTGCGCAAAGTGCCCAGCATCAGCGAAACGCTTGATTGGGCGCGCGCGCTGGTGGCCCTCAACGCCGACGCCATCGACGAAAAAACCCTGTCCAACACGCTGACCGTCTTGCTCAAATACGAAGCGGACGTCCAGAAGGCGAAGCGCATGATGGACGGCGGCAGCCGCGGCCAAGTTCGTGGTCGGGGCCGCGGACCGTCAATACGGAACAGGTGCAATGGATAAAAGAGTCATCGAATTTATTCGCGGGATGCGCGCCGCCGGCGTGCGCGTGTCGTTGGCCGAGTCCATGGATGCCATGCAAGCCGATCGACGCGCTGGGTATCCAGGACAGAGACTGTCTTCCGCGAATCGCTGCGCGCCACGCTGGTCAAGAACGGCAATGATCTGCCCGTCTTCGACGAGCTTTTCCCGCTCTATTTTGGCAGCGGCGGACCGGCCCTGCAAAACGCGCTGGAAGAGTTGAGCGCCGACGAGCAGGAGATGCTGCAGATGGCGCTGGAAGCGCTGAGCGGCCGGATGCAGGCCTTGATGGATTGGCTGACCAGCGGCGAAGGTCCGACCAAAGAGGAGCTGGAAGAACTGGCGCGCCAGTCCGGCGCGCAGTGGGCCGATTCACAGCAGGAAGGGCGCTGGGTGACGCGGCGCATGCTGCAGCGTATGGGCTTTGCGCATCTTGAAGAGCAGCTGCGGGAGCTGGTGCAAAAGCTGCAAGAGATGGGTATGAGCCAGGAAGCGATTGAGAAGCTCCTGGGCGTCGTCGAAGCAAACCGGGAAGCGCTGGCCGAACAAGTCGCGCAGCAAGTCGGCCGGCAAATTGCGGAAGAACGCGCCAATCGCCCGGACAGGGATCTGCACGGCTCGGACTTGATGCAAAAACCCTTCTCCGCCTTGAGTGAGGAAGAGGCGAGCATTTTGCGCCGCGAGGTGCAGCGACTGGTTGCCCAGCTGCGCAGCCGCGCCGCCCTGCGCCGCAAACGAGGCAAACGGGGCGTTTCGATTCCAAGGGCACCATTCGCGCCAACCAACGCTACGGCGGCGTGCCCATCGAACTGAAATATCAAGAAGCGCAAACTGAAACCCAGCCTGGTGCTGCTTTGCGACATGTCGCGCTCGATGCTCTCTGTGGCCGAGTTTATGCTGCGCCTGACGTATGAGCTGCAGGATCAGGTGGCCAAGACGCGCAGCTTCGGCTTCTATTCCGATATGGAAGAGATCAGCATCGTGCTCGTCGGCAACCGTCCTTCAGAAGCGGTTGACGCCGTCCTCGACAATTTCTACGGCCGTATGCCGCGCCACTATGCCACCGATTTCGGCCACAGCCTGCACACCTTTTTTCAGAAATGGCTGGACAGCGTCGACGGCCGTACTACCGTCGTCATCCTTGGCGATGCGCGCAATAATTATAACTCGCCCCGCGTCGACCTGCTGAAAGATTTGCAGCGCCGCGCGCGCCGTCTCGTCTGGTTCAACCCCGAGCATCCCGGCCAGTGGGGCACGGATGACAGCGATATGTACGACTACGTGCCCGTCTGCGACTCCGTGCACGTCGTGCGCAACCTGGCCCAACTGGCGACGGCCGTGGACAGCTTGATGGCCGGTGGTTAAGGCTTGACGCCCTCTGTGCCCTTTGTTACTATGGTTGCGCTATGAATTGGCAGGCAGTGGACTCCAGGGATTATTATTGTGGCCAAACGAAACAGCGCGGCTGTGTGGTGGTTGGGCCTGCTTGATGCTCTGAAAGCCCATATCTGAAGAACTAAATTCAGGACGCGGCCTGGCCCGCGTCTTTTTTGTTGCCTCGATAGGCTGTGCAGCTGAGGCGCTGACAAATTTCTAAAGGAGAGTGCCGTGAATAACATTTTTGATGAATTCTTATGGCGAGGATTGCTCTTTGATCACACCGAGGGTGTTCGCGATCTGGCACAGGATCAGAAAATCACGGTCTATAACGGCTTTGATCCCACGGCGGACACCCTGCATATCGGGCACCTGGTGCCCATGATGGGCCTCGCCCGCTGGCAGCGTTTTGGTCACACGCCCATCGCTGTCGCCGGCGGCGGCACGGCCATGATCGGCGATCCCAGCGGCAAATCCGCGGAGCGCAATTTGCTGACGCAGGACGAGATCAGCCATAATCTAGAGAGCATCCGCCAGCAGTTGGCCGGCGTACTCGATTTCGAGGTCAAGAGCAATCCGGCCGTCATCGTCAATAACTATGATTGGCTTTCTGAGCTGTCGCTTATGGATTTCCTGCGTGATATCGGTAAGCATTTCACGGTCAACTACATGATGGCCAAGGATTCGGTCAAGTCGCGCCTGGATCGGGACGGCGAGGGTATCTCTTACACGGAATTTAGCTACATGCTCATGCAGTCGTATGATTTTCTGCATCTCTTCGACAACTATGGTTGCCTGTTACAGGCCGGCGGCAGCGACCAATGGGGCAATATCACGGCGGGCATTGAATTGATTCGCCGCATGCGCGGTGAAAAGGCGCATGGCGTCGCCTATCCGCTGATCACCAATGCCAGCGGCAAGAAGTTTGGGAAAACGGCCGGCGGCGAGACGGCTTGGCTGGATGCTGCGCGCACCTCCCCCTACCGTTTTTACCAGTTTTGGCTGAATACGGACGACGCCGACGTCGTCAACTACTTGAAATACTTCACCTGGTTGGCGCAGCCGGAGATCGCCGAGCTGTCCCATTCCGTAGAGGCGCATCCTGAGCGGCGAGAGGCGCAGCGGGCGCTGGCGCGCGAAATGACAGGCATGATCCATGGCGAAACGGCCGTGGCCAAGGCTGAACAGGCGGCCGGCGTGCTCTTTGGCGGGGACTTGGACGGGTTGGACGCCGGCGATATCGCAAGATATCTTTGCCGACGTTCCCTCCAGCGCGATCGCGCGCGAGGCGCTAAGCGGTGCAGGGGTTCCGCTCGTTGATCTATTGATCGAAAGCGATCTGGCCAGCGGCAAGGGAGACGCCCGCCGCTCGATACAGGGCGGCGGCATCTACTTGAACAACCAGCGTGTTGGCGATGTGACGCAGACGGTTACTACTGAAGACGCGGTCGCGGGGCAGTTCCTGGTTTTGCGCAAGGGGCGCAAACGGTACCATCTGGTTCAGGTCGCCGGCTGAGTCGCGGCGTTTAGTCGCCGCCCAGCGGGAACTCCGCGGCGTCTGCATAGGGATTGCCGGCCACATCCAGTAAGGGCACATTTTCCAACGAGGGATAACGGTACATGCCCACGCGCATCGTGACCGGCGCGCTGATCTCCTGCGCCCACGGCACATGGAAGCGGCTGATTAAGGTATCGCCCGCTCGCCACTGGCTGGGATCAAAGGCGGGGGCATCCATCTGAGCCACGCGCTGACCTGCGTTGTCGAGCAGATGGTTGAAGAATTGGTAGCTGGCCGGGTCGGCGTTGTCTCCCGTGCGCCAGTGCACCTGCCACAGCGCCCCTTCGTCGTCCACGCGCCGCGGTAAATCATACCCCAGCAGATTGACCCAGTTGGCCAGCAGCAGCGCTTCCTCAAGGGGCACATCGGCCGCCGGGCGCGCAGAGCCGGGGAGGGTCAGCACGCTGAAGCTCCCTTCGCCCGTGCGCAGAGGTACTTCTTCTATGGCCGCCGCCGCCTCCAGGTAGAGATCGCCGAGAGATGCTGCTTCTTCAATTCGGCCGTCGAGCAAAACAACCGCCGCTTCCGCGGGGAAAAGCGCGCTTTTTGTCGCATCGACGAAGCGATGCGGCGTATCGCGCAGCAGCACGGCCCACTCGGCGGGGAATTCATCAACCAGGGGTGCTTCACCTTCTCCGGCGATCAACACCTCGGCGGCGCCGCTTTCCAACAATAGGCGCTTCGCCTCAGCCGCCGCTTCCATCTTCATCACCAGCGGGACACCAAATCCGCCCGGCGTGGCTGTCGTAACGACGAAGTTCTGGACGGTCAGGTAGGCGACTAGCTGGGCCGCGGCCGTGAGAAGGAGCAGAGTCCAGCCGCCGGCCAAAACGAGACGGCGCATGGTTTTGTTCCAGGTAGGACCTATGCGCGCCAAAAGAGGCGCAAGCTGGGCAAAGGCAGCGCCGGCGGCGATATAGGGCGCGGGCAGGACGGCGATGAAGTAGTGCAGGAAAACGGGCGTCCACTGCCACAAAAAAACGAGGGCGGGCATGATCAGCCAGATCAAGACGATCAACCCCACCTGCGCTTCCCGCTTTGCGCGCTGTTTCCGCGCCTGCCAGGCCAAGAGAACGAGACCAGCCAGAATCAGCAGGCCCCACATAATATGCACCAGGGTCATGTCCGGGAGCTGGGCGAGATACTCCGTGTACGCCTCCGCGCCTGCCAGCGAATGAATCGTCGTTCCCAGACTGATCATGATCGTGTAACGAACAGAGTCAAGAGAGAGCCCGCCGCTCACTTCTGTTCCCGCCGCCCCGGCCAACAGGGCCGCGGACGATTGGCTGCCGAACAGGTAAAGGGCGAAGGGCAGGGCTGTTATCAGGGCCAAGAGGGCGCCGATCAGTAAATCGCGCCAGCGGACACTGCGCCGGAAAATGAGCAGGAGAAGCAGTGTGGTCGGAATCAGAGCCACGGCCGCCAAATGGATTTGTACGGCCAGAGCCAGGCAGAGGAAATGAAGCCAGATGAAGCGCGACCGCCGCTCGACCAGCGCCAGCGCCGCGCCGATCACCCAGCCGAGGACAAAGAGCGGAAGCAGATTCTGCGCCCAAATCTTGCGCGAGAAAACGATCGCCCAGGGGCTGGCCGCATAGAGCAAAGTGGCTGCCAGTGCGGCCGTCATGCCCCAATAGCGGCGCACAAACCAGTAGGTGAGGGCGACGGCCAGCGTGCTCAAGAGGCCGGTAAATATCGTCGCTGCATACGGGTGGGGCCAGATCGAAACGGGCAGCGCATAAAGCCAGACACTTGCCGGAAAATTAGGCAGACCCACGGAACTGCTGATACCGCGCAAAGCAAGTTCCCCCTCTGCCATATCGTAGGCCAGGGAAAGCAGGCGCGCTTCGTCCGCCTTGAATTCGCTCAAACCGGGAGCCGCCATGCGCAGGGCGCCGGCAAGAAGCAGGATTGTTCCCGCCAGGAGCAGTTCCAGCCACCACGGCGCGCTGCCGGACTGCCGGCTGCCCCCGCCGGAAGTCAATTCAGGAGACACCATTCTCCATCGTATCCGCACCGATCAAGTGAATAGTTCGCTGCGGGAAAGGAATCGAAATACCCGCCTCATCAAAGCGCAGTTTCACCTGTTCGGTAACGTAGTAGCGTACCGCGACTGAATCGCTGAGCTTGGCAAACGGCTGGACGTTGAAATTGACACTGTTGTCACCCAACTCGGCGACAGCGATAACCGGCTCAGGCTCTTGCAAGACACGGTCATCACTCTGCAAAATCTCCTCGAAGATTTTTTTGGCTTGCAGCAAGTCGTCATCGTAGCTGATGCCGAATACCATGTCCACACGAATGATCTCCAGCTGTGAGTAGTTGATCAGATTCTCGCTCATGACCTCACTGTTGGGAATATAAAGCATCTTGTTGTCGAACGTTCTGATACGTGTATGGAACAAGCCGACCTCAATCACGCGGCCTGTGCGCTCGTTGATCTCCACGATATCGCCAACGAGGTAGGGTTTGAGCAGAATGATCAAGATGCTGGAGGCGATATTCTTCAGAGAGTCTTGCAAGGCCAGGCCGACGGCCAGCGCCGCCGCGCCCAACACAGCGATGATGGACGTCATCGGCACGCCCAGAACGGACAACAAGGTGATAACAAGTAGGGCGTAGAGGCTGTAGCGCAGCAAGCGCACCAGGAATAGATGCAGCGTGCTGTCCATGTCGGCCCGCGTCAGCATCGCGTCCGTGCGATTGACGACGAAACTGATTAGCCAATGAGCCACCAATAGAAGGAGAATCGCGCCACCGATGCGCAGCAATAGATCTTCCTTTGTATTCGCGGACCACTGGGAGAGGAAATCGTTGATTTGATCTTGTGATGCATCCATGAAGAACCTCCATGAAGATTCGCAAATGCTGGCAATTACTTTACAGCCATTGACGCAAACTAGCCAACGGATTCAGTGAAACCGGATCAATGCAAGGGGGCCCGCCGCCCCTGGGATCGATGCTTGAATCAGCCCATTTTCTAGCGCCGTCCGGCACAAAAAAAGCCGCCCTTTTCGGGGCGGCCCCTGACTCTTCTTATAAGGGAGACGCTAGCTGATGGAGCGAATGACAAATTCTATGGCGCCGCCCGGCGTCTGCACCAGTACGATGTCACTGGCGCGTGCGCCCAACAATGCTTGGCCGATTGGCGATTCGTTGGAGATTCGCCCGTCGGCTGGATCTGCTTCGGCGGCGCCGACAATGACGTAGGTTTCTTCTTCCTCATAGCCCGCTTCGCTCACGGTGACGGTGCTGCCCACGCGCACGGTGTCGGAAGGTCCCTTGTGCTCAATTACCTGCGCCCGCCGCAGAATATCTTCAATGTCACGGATACGCGCCTCGGCAAATCCCTGTTCCTCTTTGGCATCGTGGTAATCGGCGTTTTCTTTCAGATCGCCTTGGGCGATTGCCGCTTCAAGCTTCACCGAGAGTTCTTCCCGCTTTTCCGTCGTCAAATAGGCCAGCTCTTCTTCCAGCTGCTGAAGCCCTTCAGGCGTTATATAGACGATGTCACTGTTGTTCTGATTCATACTCGACCTCCACGTTGTGGACGAGTGGTTCTTCGCCTTACCACTTATTGTGAAATGTATTTTCCTTGGGGACGTAGGTCACGCTCCGTGCCCAGTCCAGAAGATAGAAGTAACCCCGCGTACAACGCAGTTTTACTTAGAACTTTCCATTTGTCTGGGTGCTCTCTGGACGACTTCAAGTATAGCTGAGCGCCCCCGGCCTGTCGAGGGGCCTTAAGATTGGTGAGCGGCGTTTTTCGCTTCGTATAGACCGGCCAATCTCGGCCAACGGCTGTTGGGCGCCGTTGCGCATAAGATTGGCCCAATCTTGCTTACTGTTCTTCGACTTCAGAGCCGGCCATCAAGAGACCGATCTTTTCTCTACTGGCTTCCTCTCTGGGAAGCACATCCACAATACGGCCGTCAAACATCACTGCCACGTAATCAGCCAGGCTCAATACTTCGTCTAGTTCCGCAGAAACAACCATCACCGCCGCTCCTGCGTCACGCTGGGCAACGATCTGGTTGTGAATAAACTCAATGGAACCAACATCGATGCCGCGCGTGGGTTGGGCAGCAATAAGCAGCCGGGTCGGGCGTGAAAACTCACGCGCCACGATTACCTTTTGCTTATTCCCGCCGGAAAGGTTGTGTGCCGGTGTATGAATGCTGGGTGTGCGTACGTCATACTGCGCCACCAGCGCTTCGGCCTGTTCATCGATCTCATCCTGATGCATGATCACGCCCTTGGCGAACGGATCCTGGTAATAGTTGTTGAGCACCATATTGTCAGCAACGGAGTAGGCCATGACCAGACCATGCTTTTCGCGATCTTCGGGGATGTGCGCGACGCCCTGTTCGGTGATTTTGCGCGGTTTTAACTTCGTGCTGTCCACGCCGCTGATCGAGAATTGACCACTTTCTACCGGCCGTAGACCGGTCAGGGCTTCAACAAGTTCCCGCTGACCATTGCCCTGCACGCCGGCTACGCCGACGATCTCCCCGGCGCGAACTTGCAGGTCAACGCCCTTAACGGCCAAGTGCCCGCGATCATCCTTCACCTGTAAATCATCAATCTGCAGGACGACATCGCCAGGGTTGGCGGGGTGTTTTTCGACAGTCAAAATGACTTCGCGGCCGACCATCATTTCCGCCAAACTGGCCTGCGTCGACTCTTCCGGTGAGACCATGCCTACCATGCGGCCGCGATGGAGCACACCGATCGTGTCGGCGATAGCCAGAACTTCCTTAAGTTTATGGGTAATGAAGATGATCGAAGCGCCCCGTTTCGTGAAATCCCTCATGATGCGGAAGAGATCTTCCGCTTCTTGGGGCGTCAACACGGCCGTCGGTTCGTCCAGAATCAAGATGTCTGCGTTGCGGTACAGCGCCTTGATGATCTCCACGCGCTGCTGTGTGCCTACCGGCAGGTCTTCGATGACCGCCCTGGGATCGACTTCAAGCCCATACTGTTGGGATAATTCTGTCACCCGTCGTTCAGCCTCATCCAGGGCCAGGACGCCCGCTGCGCGCGTAATCTCATCGCCCAGGATCACGTTTTCAGCTACCGTCATCACCGGCACAAGCTGGAAATGCTGGTGCACCATGCCCACACCGCGGGCAATCGCATCGCTCGGATCTTCCAGGAGGACGTGCTCCCCCTTGATCCAGACTTCTCCTTCCGTCGGATGGTAAAGTCCGTAGAGCATATTCATCAAGGTGCTCTTGCCCGCCCCATTCTCACCGAGCAAGGCGAGGATCTCGCCCTTATGCAGGGCGAGGCTGACATTGTCGTTGGCCAGCACGCCGGGAAAACGCTTGGTAAGCCCGCGGGCCTCCAGAACAACTTCGTTGCTTTCTTTGTTCATAGGATAAGACCTCGCTTATTCCGGATCGTATACCTGGCCGGCGGCCGCTGGTCCCCGTGCGCGGCCGCCAAAACCGGCCAGGACCAGAATGGTCAATACATAGGGCAGCATCCCGATGAATTGGGGGGGGATATCAACCGCGCCCGTGAGCTGCAGCTGTGTTTGCGCGGCGTTGAAGAAGCCAAAGAGGAGCGCAGCTCCCCAGGCGCCAAGCGGCGTCCAACGGCCGAATATCATGACTGCCAGGGCGATGAAACCACGGCCGTTGGTCATAGCCCGTTCAAAGGAGCCTACCGCCTCCAACGTAAGCCACGCACCGGCCAGCCCGGCAAAAGCGCCGGCCAGCGTCACATTGAGATAGCGCATTTTGGGCACGCTGATGCCCACCGTGTCCGCCGCGCTGGGATGCTCACCAACTGCGCGCGTGCGCAAGCCCCACACGGTGCGGAACAAGGCGAACTGCACAACGAAGACGAGAATGATGGCCAGGTACGTGATTGGCGGATTGTTGAACAGGACTGGCCCAATCATGGGAATATCGGCCAACGGCCCCAGGGTGATCGGCTGCAGCTTTCCCTGCGTCGTCAAGCCGGCGGCATAAAAATAACTGGTTAGCCCCAGGGCTAGGATGTTGATCACCGTGCCGCCAATGATTTGGTCCATCTTTAACGTTACCGACATCCAGGCTAAAAAGAGACCCAGTAAGGCGCCCGTGGCCACACCGATAAGGACCGCCAACGGCAGCGTCAATCCCAGGGGCAGCATGCGGCCGATGTACACATTGGCCAGGAAGGCCAGGAAGGCGGCCATGAGCATTTGCCCTTCGATGCCGATGTTGATCACGCCGGAACGCTCCCCAATCAAGCCGCAGAGAGCGCCGAGGATGAGCGGCGTCGATTGGCGCAGCGTAGAGTTATAGACGGCAACGGCCTGCTGGGGGCGGAGAACGTAATAGATGATGGCCAGAGCCAGGATAAACAGGCCGGCAATGATCCACTTGGATCGTGAACTTAAGCCCGTGCTTTGTTCTTGTACAACAGTGGTTGATGCCATATGGATATCTCCCTAACTGCTCCAGCCCGAACTGAGCGTAACTTGTTCTTCATCCACCAACTGCGCGGGCAGCAGCTTGCGCGCAATCATATCCGCGGAGACGAAGAAGAGGATAAGGCCTTCGATGATATCGATGATCTGGAAGCGCACGCCGGCATCAAACTGCATCTGGCTGGCTCCGGCATCCATAGCGCCGATCAAGAGGGCCGCCGGTATGGTGCCCAGCGGGTTCGTTTTGGCCAGCAAGGCGATCGTAATGCCGTCAAACCCCAGACCGACATTGAAGCCGGGCTGATAACGGCCGACAATGCCCAATGTCTCAATCGCCCCGCCCATGCCGGCCAAGAAGCCGCTGAAGGCCATGGTCAGGACAATGATCTGGCTCACCTGGATGCCGGCATAAAGGGCGGCGTTGGCGTTCAGACCCGTCGTGCGAATCGCAAAGCCCCAGGTTGTGCGATAGAGCAAATACCAGGTCAAAAAGGCCATCAACACGGCGATGAGGAACCCCGCCGGTAAGAATCCCCACTGGGGAATGGCCGCTGTTTCCAAAATCGGCGGCGTGCGGGCGATGATGCCTTCCGCCTTCCAGGGGCCATTGGATAGATAGTCGGTGATATTAATGGCGATGTAATTGAGCATGATCGTGGTGATTACTTCATGCGCTCCCGTGTAAGCCTTCAGGAAACCGGCAATCGATCCGTAGGCGGCGCCCGCCAGGCTGCCGGCAAGAAGCGCCAAGGGCATATGAATGATGAAGGGCAAACCATCGACGGCGAACCCAATATACGCGGCCACAATCGCGCCCATGAGCAGCTGCCCCTGGCCGCCGATGTTGAACAACCCCGCCTTGAAGGCAAAGGCTACGGCCAGGCCGCCAAAAATGAGGGGCGTCGCCTTCTCCAACGTGCGCTGTATCGCTGCCGGACTGCCTACGGCCCCTTCGAGCAGTGCCATATACGCTTCAATAGGGTTGGCGCCGGACAGCCAGATGATGATCCCACCAATGATCAGGGCCAGGAAAATGGACAAAACGGGCACAGCTGCCGCACGCAAGATACGCTGCAGGATGCCTTCCCCTTCCTGTTCGATCTGTTTCTCTTCTGTCATAATATTTTCCGAATCTTGGGTGAATGCTCCCTACCCGTTCTTGAAGTCGCCATGGGGACAGGGGACGGCGTGAAGCGCTCTCTTTGAAACAGATTGTTAAGTAAAAAGTGCGGCGTACTTTGGGGTACGCCGCACTTTTTTGTCAAGTTAATTAGCCACCAGGATTGTAACCGGTTTCAAGTGATCCGTCTTGGAGGGCGGCGTCAATTTCGGCCAGTTTGTCTTTGACATCCTGCGGGATGCTGTCTTCGAAGTCATGGAATGGGGCGAGTCCGACCGGGCCGACATAATTTCCGGAGGGCATTGACCCTTCTTTTGATTGTGAGATCAGGTCGAAAACGCCAGGCGTGATCAGCTTCATAGCGCTGGACACGAGACAGGGATGCGCTTCGGGGACGGTCAACCATTGGTCGGTGTCCACACCGATGCAGAAAGCGCCTTCCTGCCCGGCAACCTCGATCAGCGCGCCGTTGCCCGTCTTGCCGCCGGCGCCAAAGATGACGTCCGCGCCTTGATCAAGCGCCTGTTTGGCTGTGCTGGCGCCCCATTCCGGATCCGTGAAGGCGACGTCCATGCCGCCCGGATGGAAGGTGGAGATCAGGTTGATATCAGGATTGATATACAGTGCTCCGCCATCAAACCCTTCTTTGAAGGCCACAACCGGGGGAACCAGGTCGGTGCCCAGAACCTGGCCAACTGTGCCCGATTCCGTGAGCATCGCCGCCAACGCGCCGGCCAAAAAGCCCGACTTGTCTTCGCTGAAAATGAGGCCCGATAGGTTATCAACCGGTTCGCCCTGGAACTGGTCTACGCCAATGAAGTCGACGTCTGGGTAATTCGCCGCCGCTTCAGCGGTCGCTTCGCCCATGGCGAACCCGATGGTCACGATCGTGTTATAGCCATTGTCGGCGAACTGGCCGATATTGGCCGCGTAATCTTTCGCGTCCTGAGTCTCAATAAAATCGATTTGCGCGCCCAACTCAGCCTCGGCCAGCTTTACACCTTCCCAGGCTGACTGGTTAAACGACTTGTCATCGATTTCGCCCACATCGGTAACGACGCCAACGCAGAAAACGCCTTCGTCGCCACATTCACCGGCAGCTTCGACTGCCGGCGCTTCGGCACCGGATTCTGCTGCAGGTTCAGCTGCTTCACCGCCACAGGCGGCGAGCACAAGGCCCATCGCCAAGAGGACAATCAATAAGATGCCGATACGTTTGTTTGACATGAGGGTTTCTCTCCTTTCAAAAAGAAAACATTGGTTCACCTGCGCAGGCGCATCCTCGCCTGTAGGACACAGGTGAAAGAGAATATTGCGGCTGATTATACTTCTTTTCTAGGCCAGTTCAACAACCGCGAATCGCAGTTCGTGTCCAAAGGCAGATGCCACCGCATGAAAGGGCTACGTAGGAATCGCGTGATTGTGCGGTCTTGCCGGCAGAGTTGAGCGGAGCGTCCTGCTCACCCCTTCTTCTGAACGATCAAGGAGGGGGCGTTCAAGGCCGTGGGTACCTTCTCGCCGATCTCGGCATGGTCTTCAATAAACTCAAAAGCCTTGTCCCATATTCTGACATGGATCGGCTCAACGGGCCTCATTAACTCGTGGCCAACCTGGGGAAAAAACTTCATCTCTTTGTCGGCCGTTGCCAGCGCCTGGAAAAGCTTCTCCGTATTGCCGGGGCTGACCGCCGGATCTTGCCCGCCCTGAAAAATGAGCACCGGTTGGTGAATCTGCGGCCAAAGGCGACGGCCGATTCCGGCCATCTTGTTCATTTCGCTGATTCCGTCAACGGGGATGCGCGATGCTTCAACCAACCATTCCTGTAATTCAGGATCGGTCACGTCAATCGTCGGGTCATAATCCAGGACCCGCCCCAGCCAGACATCAGGGTGCAGCGACTTGTATTTGAGGGGGTAGACAAAGTCCAAGAAATAACGGCCGAGGGAGGCTACCTTCAGCCGCCGGTCGGGTATTTCATAGAGCGGCGCCAGATAAACCAGGCCGCACACTTCCGGAAACTTTGTGGCCAGGTGCGCGCCAAGGACAGCGCCCATAGAATGTCCGACGATGAATACCTGCTCACGCTGCCGGCGCAGTTGATAATACGCTTCTTCGACTTCAGAAAGCCACTGCTGGTGCGACGTACCGTGAATCTTGTAAGGAAGATGGCCATGTCCCGGAAGCAGCGGGCACAACGTGGTGATCCCTTTCCCCGCCAGAAACTCGGCCATAGGCCGCGAACTGGCGGGACTGCCCATGAATCCGTGCAGCATGAGCACGGCAACATTCTCCCACCCTTCTCGGGGTTGGCCTGGGGTGAAATATGCCCGACGTTCTTCCGGGACCTCATAATCTGGTTGAAACGGCATCGTTCTATCCTGTCTCAAGAAGTTGAGCAAGTATAATAGGAGAGAACGCACTTGCCAATTCCGCTCCGGCGTGGGGAGCACGCTGCCTTTAACGGCAGCTCCCCATTCGCAAATCGCCTTTCGGAAACCAGATTTGAGCATCCTTGGTACAATAGCCGCATGAGTATTCACGTTTTGTCAGCGCAGTTGGCCTCACAAATCGCCGCCGGTGAGGTGGTGGAACGGCCGTCATCCGTCGTCAAAGAGCTGGTTGAAAACGCTCTTGACGCCGGGGCCACGTCTATCAGCGTCACCGTCCGCGGCGGCGGGCGAGACCTGATCCAGATCGCCGATAACGGGTCCGGTATACCGCCGCAGGAAATCGAGACCGCCTTTCTGCGCCATGCCACATCGAAGCTAAACACGGCCGACGATCTGGCGGCGATCAGCACCCTCGGATTTCGGGGGGAGGCGCTTGCCGCTATCGCCGCCGTCAGCCGGCTGACGGTAGTCAGCCGTACCGCGGATGAGCAGGCGGGGACGCGCCTGGGGTTAGAGGGCGGCGAAAAAACGAGCCGCGAACTGGTCGGCGCCCCGAGAGGGACAGTCATCGCCGTTGAAAACCTTTTCTACAATACGCCGGCGCGTTTGAAGTTCTTGAAGAGCACGACCACCGAGCGCCGCCTTGTTGATGAGTTCATCACCCGCTACGCGCTCGCTTACCCTGCCGTGCGCTTTCGCTTGACGCACGAGAACCGCATTACTTTTCAAACGACAGGCAGCGGCGACGTTCACGAGGTCCTGGTCGAGATTTACGGCGCGGATACAGCCCGGCAGCTCCTCTCGTTAACGACGGAGGCTGAGAGCGGCAGCGAGCCGGATTCCGGGAATGAGGGGCGGATAGACGTGGGTGGCTTTGTCGGACCGCCGAGCCTCAATTGGGCCAACCGCAGCCGGATCACGCTTTTCGTCAACGGCCGCTGGATCAAGGATTCCAGCTTGGCGTACGCGGTGATCCAGGCTTATCATACGCTGCTGCCGACCGGTCGATTTCCGCTGGGCATCCTCTTCATCAGCATGCCCGTTGAAGCCGTTGATGTCAATGTGCATCCGGCCAAAACGGAAGTTCGCTTCCAACGGCCGAATTCCGTCTTTGGCGCCGTGCAGCGCGCCGTGCGCCAAACCTTGATCGCTGAAAGCCCCGTGCCCTCGGTCAGTGCCTGGAGTATGGGCGTGCCCGGCCGCTCCGCCCCTCGCCGCAGCCATGATTTCACCTGGCCGCGATCGCCGGATCAGGGATCCCTTGATCTCGATTGGTCAGGGCGGGCGACCCAGACTGAGCTGCCTGCTCCTGCCGCAGAAGCCGCTGAAGCGCTGCCGGGACAAAGCGCACCTGAAACGGAAGAACTGCCCATCATGCGCGTTATTGGGCAGATTGGGCAGGCCTATATCATCGCTGAAGGCCCGGATGGGCTGTATTTAATCGACCAACACGCCGCTCACGAACGCATTCTCTATGAAAAATTCATGGCCGAGTGGCAGAACCACGCCGTTCCTTCCCAGGGACTTGTCGCCCCGGCTTCTATCGTGCTTTCTCCTGCCCAGGCGAGTTTGCTTGAGGAAAACCTCGCTGTGCTGCAGGATCTCGGCTTCCAGATCGAATCTTTTGGTCCCCATACCTTTCAGATTCGCGCTGTCCCGGCAATTGTGACCAGGATTGATCCGCTGAAAGCTGTTCAGGCGGTCCTTGAAGATCTGGAACAGGGGGAAGCGCCGCTGCAAGGCAAGATCGAGGCGCGTATTGTGCTGCGTGTCTGCAAATCGGCGGCGATCAAGGCGGGCCAGCCGCTCTCACAGGCGGAAATGGAAGCTTTGATCCAGCAGCTTGAGGCGAGTCAGAACCCGCATACCTGCCCCCACGGACGGCCGACCATGATTCACCTCTCCGCCGCCCAACTCGCTCGTGAATTCGGCCGCACCTAGGATCAAAAAAAGACTTCTCTAAGCGCACGGAGAAGCCCTTCCTTGTTTGCCCACCTCATCAGCCAAGCATATAATCCGCCTGGAAGCGATTGAAATATCAAGTGCCGAAGGTGGGAATCGAACCCACACTCCCGAAGGAACACGAGTTTGAGTCGTGCGCGTCTGCCAGTTCCGCCACTTCGGCCAAGTTCCTTGATACTGCGTCAAGAATTGACACGATATCGAGTATAAAACAAGGGCATTTATCTGTCAAAAATGGACGAGGAAGCGCTCATCAAGAGAGCACAAAATGGGGATTTGACCGCGTTCAATCGTCTTGTGCTCGCATACCAGGAACCGGTTTACAATGTTGCTTACCGGATCATGGGCGAGCCTCAGTCCGCTGAAGATGCGACCCAGGAAGCGTTTATTTCCGCCTACAAAGCATTGAACCGCTTTCGTGGGGGCAGTTTCAAATCCTGGCTGATGCGCATTGCCACCAACGCGTGTTATGACGAACTGCGCCGTCGTAAGCGCCGCCCCCAAACTTCGCTCGATCGCATCACTGATGAGAATGAATCCTTCTTATTCTTGCGCAGTCCCGACGACGGCCCGGAAAAGGCGCAGCAAAGAGTAGAAGTGATGCGCGCCATTGAAGACTGTTTGCAGGCTCTGCCCGATGACCAGCGCATCACGGCCGTCCTCGGAGACGTTGAAGGGTACGATTACCAGGAAATAGCGGGTATCACGGGCGTTTCCTTGGGCACCGTCAAATCACGTATGAGCCGCGCAAGATCAAAACTGCGCGACTGTTTACAAGGAGCAAAGGAACTTTTGCCCGCAGCCTATCGTCTAAGTAGTAGCATATGAGCGGCTGGGTTCACCCGATCCATCTGTGGCAGCCGCCCGCTCAACATGCTTGTTGTTAGGGAAGAAACGCGCATCGTTCGATTGGTATGGCTAAACTTTTTGGCAATCTAGGGAAATCAGAGAAGGAACAGCAGCAGGAAATGCTCAGCGCATATCTGGATAATGCGCTGCCGTCCGCTGAGCGCGCCCGTTTTGAACAGCAGCTTGCGCTTGATGATGGGCTGCAGGATGAACTGACGGAGATGAGGATGTGGCAGCGGCAGATGCGCAGCTTGCCGGCGCGCCGTGTTCCGCGCAACTTCACTCTCGATCCCGCGCTCTACGGCCGCCCACAACGACGTCCGCTGGCCAGCGCCTACCCCCTGCTGCGCATGGCAACAGCCTTCACCGCCGTGCTGCTGGTGATCGCCTTGGCCGCTAACATGTTCCTCGATGATATTGTGAGTGATGCGGCGCAATTTGCGGCGCAAGAGGCAGTTTCCTCTGCGCCCGCGCCTGAAATGGCTGCCGGTGAAGCCGCCCCACAGGAAGAGATGATGCGCGAACAGGCGGCGCCTACCGCGCAGCCCGCGGAAACGTTCATGCTTGAAGAGTCAGCGGTCATGGAAGCGGATGAGGTGCCTGTTGAGATCGTTGAACCCCAGGAGGCCCTGCCGGAGAATCCGCAGGAAGCAGTGACGTCTGCTGATGATCAGGCGGCCGGCTCGGAAGAGCTGCTAACCGAAAAGCCGCTCGAAATTTCACCCGCGCTGGAGATTTTGGAAGAGACAGCTCAGCCTTCTGCGGCCAGGGATGGAGAGGCGCCTCCACGAGAACCGTCGCTTACAGACCTGGAGAGGCAGACTGCGCCGCGCGTTGAGGTCGAGCCGGCGATCTCGGCCACCACGGAAGCAAACGCGCTTCTTTCAGTGACGGCTGCGGAGGAGGCTTCCGAAGGACCGCTCGCCTCATTTTCGAAAATCGCCGCGCCGCTGCTGGCCGGCCTGACTTTGCTCTTCGTCATTCTTCTGATATTGACCCTTTTAGCGCGCGCACGGAGATGAGGGAGTCCGCTCAGCCGCCCGAGAGCGCGCCGACCCGTATCGCCTTCTGCCCCTGGTGCGGCCAGGTCATGGAAACGCGCCAGGTGGGGGACCGGCCGCGTAGGGCCTGCACGACGTGCAGCTATGTCCATTACACCGATCCCAAGGTGGGCGTCGGGGCCGTTGTCACCCAAGGCCGAAAGCTGCTCTTGGTGCGGCGCAAGATGGATCCTGAACGCGGCAAATGGAGTATTCCTGCCGGTTTTTTAGATCAGGGTGAGGACCCGCAGAAAACGGCCGAACGGGAAGTTTTAGAAGAGACGGGCCTGCGCGTGCGTATCAACCATCTTCTAGACGTCTTCACCAACCCGGTGCAGGAGGGAGGCGCGTCCGTCTTCATCCTCTATACCGCTGACCTGTTGGGCGGCGAAATGATAGCCGGTGACGATGCCGCCGATGTCGGGTTCTTCGGCCTGGGAGAGCTGCCCGAACTCGCGTTTGCCAGCACGCATACAGCCATCAGCCGCTTATCTTTCAATCGAGATGACGACGCTCTATAGCTGGAATGTCAACGGGCTTCGGGCTGTTTCTCGTAAAGGCTTTCTTGACTGGCTGGGCACGGCGCAGCCGGACGTCTTGGGCATTCAGGAAACGAAATGCCACCCCGATCAGCTGCAGGCGAGCGTGCGCCGGCCGGACGGCTATTTTTCATACTTTGCCTCTGCCGCACGCAAAGGATACAGCGGCGTGGCCCTCTACACAAAAGTTGAGCCGATCGCCGTTCAAATCGGCTTGGGGCAGCCGGAGTTTGACCGCGAGGGGCGCACGATTATCGCCGAATTTGACAATTTCGTACTCATCACCGCCTATTTTCCCAACGGCAGCCGCGATCACCACCGCGTTCCCTATAAGATGGCCTACAAGAAAACGTTTCTCGCGCGCTGCAACGAGCTGCGGCGGCAGGGCAAAGCCATCATCTTCTGTGGCGATGTTAATACCGCCCACAATGAGATCGATCTGGCGCGGCCAAGGCAAAACCGCAATACGACCGGCTTTCTGGATGAAGAGCGCGAGTGGATTGATGAGTTAGTTGCTCAAGGGTACGTCGATACTTTTCGTGATCGTTACCCTGAGAGCAGCGACGCCTATTCCTGGTGGAGCTATATTGGTGGAGCGAGGTCGCGAAATGTTGGGTGGCGGCTGGATTATTTTTTTATGAGTGACGATCTGCGGCCCCATCTTCTTGATGCCGCCATTCACGCAGACGTGATGGGCTCCGATCACTGCCCCGTCAGCCTGTCGCTCGATTTACCCCTGACCCGTCCCTTAATCCCCTAACTTGATATCGTCTCGCAGCCAGATCACGGGTTCCTCGCCAGCCTCTTCGAGCAGCCTGGCGGCGATGCTGCCAAACCGTTCCCCTGTTTCCGGATGGCGCTGATCGGGAGCCAGTTCAGCGATAGGTACAATGACATGCAGCGCCCGCAGCAGGTCGGGATCAGGGATGTGGCGTGCTCTTCCGTCGACTGGAACGTAGTCCAATATGGCATCATTGAAGAGAGCGATATCGACATCAATGGTTCGCGCCGCGTTAATGTCGGCTTCGCGCTTGCGCTCAAGCGCTTGTTCCACGGAGCCGATAATCTGCTCCTTGATGGCCTCCGGCATGAGTTCTGTCTCGATTAGCACAGCCGCGTTGAAAAAGCTGGGCTGATCTTCCGTTCCTACCGGCACCGTTTCATAAACCGCGGATGCGGCAGCGACGGAACTCACGCGCCGCAAGAGCTGCGCAGCGCGCGGCAAGTTTCTTTCTTTGTTGATGTTTGACCCGATGGAAAGGAAGACGCGGTTCATGGTCTTCAGGCAGTGTGCTGCAAGAAGGCTATGCTTCGAAATCTTGCAGCGTGCGCTCGATTTCGATGCCTACAGATTTGGCAAAGCGCAGCGCGCCCGGTTTTTCAACGCGTACGCGTACTTTTTCTGTCGGAAATTCAGTAAGAAGGATGTAGGCGATGTCACTGACCAACTTCTCAACGAGCAGATCAGAAGCCTCTTCCACGTGTTTGATGATCCGTTTCGTCACGGTCTTATAGTTCAGAGAAGAGGCGATATCATCGTTCTTAGCAGCGGCGCGGATATCGGTATACAGCACCATGTTGATCAAGATGTCCTGTTTGTTAACACGTTCTTCCGGATTGAGGCCCAGAATCGAACGCAGTAAAAGGTCTTTGATAATTACTTTATCCATCAAGAGAGTCCTGTTGTTCATGTTGGGTGATAATGGGCAGCTGTTCTTCTATCCATTGCGTGACTTCGATCACGACGCGTTCATAATGAATATCGTTGTGATTCTCGTGATGGCCCCCAGCATAGACAATGATACGTTTATTCTCGTTCTCAACTTTTTCATAAAAACGCCGGCTGTCTTCCGGGTTTGTGATGCGATCGTCTGCACCGAAGTAAATCAGCAGCGGTGGTTGCAGGTACTGCGCATTGGCTTGTGTCTCGGCCACCGCGGTCTCCAGTTCTGTGGATAGACGCGCGGTACCCAGACCATGCACGAGCGGATCGACTTCATAAGCGCGGACAGCTGCCTCGTCGCGCGAGAGGGCGCTTGTGTCCAGACCGGCGGCCATGGTGAATGAAGGCCAGATTCGGGAGAGGATGCGGCCCGCGGCGAGCTTTAACGGGTCGATAGGCGGGCTGCCCAGATGTGGAGCAGAAGCGACAACGCCGCTCAAGCCATCTGGAAAATGCAGTGCCTGATCCAGGGCGATCAAACCGCCCATACTATGCCCAAAAAGGAAGAGGGGGAGATCGGGATGTTGCTCGCTGACGAGGTTGACAAAGATATGGGTGTCTTGGCGAAAATCATCGAAATGATCGATGTGGCCCTGCTTGCCGGATGATCGACCGTGTCCGCGCAGATCATAGCTGTAGACAGCTATCTGGCGCTTCAGCAGGGAATGGACAAGGTTGTCATAGCGGCCGCAATGGTCACTGAAGCCATGCACAATGACGGCAAGTGCGCGCGCGGCTGCGGATGGCAGCCAGTATTGATAATAAAGTCTGAGATCATCTGAACCATTGAAAAGCGCTTCATTGTGCTCCATTGTCGGACCCTCTCCTCATCATTTCCCAGGAACCTGACGCTTAAAGGCAGTATGAGCCGCCCCAAGCAGTCTGGGGGAAACCGATCTACTCGCTCTCTACACTTTAGCCAGCATTGGGGGTGATTGCAAGCAAATTCCTGTGAATTGCTATACTGTGAATTGCTCTATAAGGAAATCGATCTAGCCGTCGGCCGATGGTTTGCCGGACACGGTGTCGGTCAGGGATATCATTGCCGCAAATTCAGGCAACGACGTCGTGTTGCGCATGCGTATGCGCGACCATTCAAAGCGATTGTCAAAGCCATGCCAGCTCCCGTCTGCCGTGGTCACCGCTCCCCAATAGTTCAACTCCTCGATGATGGCCATCGTTTCAGCGGTGTAACGGCCGCCTGGATAGCAGAAGTAACGTGGCGTATAGCCGATATGCGCGGCGATTGTCTCTTGTGATCCCAATGCTTCATAGATGACGTATTCTCGCTCGGCGCTGCTCAAGTCAGGGTGGGTTTTCGAGTGGGGTTCGATACGCATCCCGGCTGCGGACATCTCCTCTACCATCTCCCAAGTAAGATATTCTTCACGCCCTTCATCGATAAATTCAGTGACCACAAAGAAGGTTGCCTCCATGCCATGGCTCTGCAGGAGCGGAAAGGCGTGGCTGTAATTATCGATGTACCCATCATCCAACGTGATCACAATCGGCTTTTCCGGAAGATCTCGCTTGGCGGTGATGGCCAGGGAGAGATCGTAGAGATCGACCGTTTCATAGCCGCTCTCGGCCAGATAGGCCAGCTGCTTTTCAAAATCCTGCGGCGTCACCGACAAATCCTGGCGATACTTGTCCGCATCCTCGGGCGGCTCGCTGATGTAATGATACATGAGGATGGGAACCTTAAGCGTCCAGCTGTAGACGCCCGAAGGGGTTGGCAGCGGGGGTGGTTTCGTGGCCGCAACCGTTGCTGCGGACAATGTTCCTGCCCCAACGGCCGTTTTCACCGGCGCCACCGTCGCGGTCATCGTGGGCACCGCAGTTTCTGTAGCCGCTTTTTCCGTCATCGTGGGCACGGCCGTCGCCGACGCGGTAGGCAGCGGCGTCAATGTGGGGAGGGGAGTCGGCATGCCGCTTCCCGTGGCCAAGCCCGCAGGCTGCAGGACGCCACTTGTGGCCTGGGCGACAAGTTCGGGCGTTGGTTCACTAGGCAGGTGGTTCTGCTGCTCAACAGCTTTAACGCTGGCTGGTGGTTCGCCGCTGCTGCAGGCTGTCAAAGATGCGCCCGGCAAAATGGCCAGCAAGAGGAAAGGCAGTATCAATGAAAGCATCCTCTGCAGATGCTTCTGGTTTTGATAGAGTTGATTGTCCAATTTCATCGGCTCACACTACTGTTTGCGGAGCATAGCGCAGCACCCAAACAGCGTCAATAAATCTTATGCGGGTCATTCGCCGGGAAGACTAAGGATCCGGCAAGCGCCTACACCTATTCTATCCTACCGCAATGCGCACGTTCCCCATTCTTATCCTGGAAACTGCCCCAGCAGCATTTCTATTGCCTCGTTGTTCTGCTATACTGCACCGCCAAAGGCATTTCGCCAAGCGGTCCGGGATAGAATGGACGCGATCAAAGTGGCCACCATCGGAACGATGGCCACCATCTTGCTGTTATGCGTAGAAAGACGACAGAAACCTCCGAAGAAGCAGCCCTGATCGAGCACGCCAAGACGGACAAAGAAGCGTTTGGTGTACTCTATGAGCGGTATGTCGATCGCATTTACAAGTATGTTTATTACCGCACCGGCAATGTGGCTGACGCCGAGGATCTGACGGCACGCATATTTGAACGGGCTATGAAGCATATCGGCAGCTATGAGGACAAAGGGCTGCCTTTCTCTGCCTGGTTGTATCGCATTGCCCATAATCTGGTGGCCAACTGGTATCGTGACCGCAGCCGCAGAACGTTTGTCGCCCTTGATGATGTTTCCCAGTGGGCCGTAAGCGATCATGGGCCGGAGTTTGCCGCGCAGTTGCTGGAGGACAAAGATGCCCTACGTGAAGCGATCGGCCGTTTGCCCGTCGAGCGGCAGGAACTGCTTATGCTGAAATATGTCGAGCGCCTTTCCAATGCGGAAATCGGCGAGGTGATGGGCAGAAGCGAGGGGGCCATCAAGTCCCTCTACCACCGCACGCTTCTCTCTTTACGTGAGGATTTGCGCGGGACGGAGACAGAAATTCGCAGCTCAAGACGTTCCTTTTTGATACGTCCCTTCCGGCGCAAATGATCGCGGTCCCTTCCTAATTAAGCAGCAACCCATCCGACCCTCTCTTTTAGCATCTATTTAGATCGCCCGGGAAATTGACCTTAAGTTGATGACTCGTTACATTGTGTTAGAATATTCGCGATTCAGCACCTATGCCCGCGGGTAACATTCGGAGATAACTCTTGAGTCGAACAGAATCTTGGAAAGCATGGCTTACCGTTTTTGCTGTCCTGATCTTCAGTGGATTGATGGCTGCCTTTTGGCCGACCATCAGCGAAAACATTTTCTCAGCAATTGAATCGTTCTCTGGTGGAGGCGGTGGAGGCATTGCCGGCCCGGCGGAGACGGTTACGCTGCCTGTACCCGGCGTTGAGGGCGGCCTGACCTTAAGTAGTGTGCAGATCATGTTGGCGCTGTCGGTTATCGTGATCGGCGCTGTCGTTGTGACCGGTCTCATCATTGGTTTCGTCAATGTCCTCATTTCGCGCTGGATCACCAATGTGGAAACGAGCGAGAGCTACAAGGAAGGGACGGCCGCGTTAGAACAACGAGAGACCGCTGAGCTGGCTGAAAAGAGAGAAGAACAGCCTGCCGGCCAGGTTCAGCAGCATGATTATTCGCGCTGGGCCGTGTATGCCACCTCGCTGGCAGCTCTCTTCTTTGCCATCGTGCTTGGCTGGATGGTTGGATCGACGCTCTTCCCCAGCGGGCAAATAGTTCAGACAAGATCAGATCGTTAATATTACGTTGATCATCAGCGGCTTCTTTTTCCTGCTGACATTGCTCTATTTGCTGCTGCGTATGGACCGCGAACGGCTGGATGAAATAAATGCGCGGGCAAGTGCGGGGATACCCTGGGACGCAATCGTTGTCATCTTGTTTGGCGCGCTGGTATTGGGCCTCGGAATAGGCCTCATGCTTTATCTGAATCGTCCCGTGTAAGATAGATAGTTAGAAGTTGGGGGATACGCTGGCTCCGCGTTAGCATTCCGCTAGATTTGCTAATGGCACAGCTCCTCATGACGACCGTCTCTCGGCCGTTAGACCAAGGCGCACTTGCGCCGAGTAGGGGACTCCTGAAGAAGAGAACTAGGACAGGCAAATGAAAAAGGTGAGACACATACTTTCGGTTTTGGCTCTGCTGATCATAGCGACGCTATTCCTGCGCTGGGTTTTTACCTGGCTTTTTGCTTTGCCCACGTCAGCGAGCACGCAAGCCCAAAGCATCGACGTCATGTTCAATGTGCATTTCTGGTTGATTGCTTTTTTCTTTTCTTTGATCATGGTGATCATTCTTTATTCGGCCGTTGTCTTTCGGCGCAAACCAGGCGATGAAGAGGATGGCCCACATATCCACGGCAACACGGCGCTAGAGATTACCTGGACAATCATTCCCTTGATTATCGTCATCGCCCTCGGTATTTGGGGCGCATTTGTGCTGCAAGACATTACGGCCGCCGGAGCGAATGCCCTGGAAGTGGATGTAACCGGCCGCCAATGGTCGTGGAGTTTCGCGTATCCTTCTGAAGGCGATTTCCAGGCGGCGGAGATGGTTGTGCCTGTCAATCAACCGATCACGCTGGTCATGAATTCTGAAGATGTCCTGCACTCTTTTTGGGTCCCTGAGTTTCGTGTCAAACAGGACCTGGTGCCAGGACAGACGACGACGCTCAATATTACGCCGACTGAAATTGGCGACTTCAAAGTACGCTGCGCCGAGATTTGTGGCACCGATCATTCGCTGATGCTGGCGGATGTGCGCGTCGTATCCCAGGCTGACTACGATGCCTGGATCGAGGAAAAGAACACGGCCCCGCAGTATGCTGACTTGCTGCCCGAAGAACGCGGCGCTATCTGGTACGGGGCTGAGGGTTTTGGTTGTGTCAGCTGCCACAGTTTGGATGGAACACCCGGCGTCGGGCCGACTTGGCAGGGCATTTATGGCCGTCAAGAACTGCTTGACGACGGCACCTCAGTCACTGTTGATGATGCCTACATCCTCGAATCGATTTATGACCCCAATGCCAAACTGGTTGATGGCTTCGCCGCCGCCATGCCCCAGAACTATGAGCAACTTTTTGCGGAGAAAGAAGCGGAAATCCTCGCTTCCCAAGGCGTGGAAATCAATATTGTGGAAGACCTGATTGCGTTTATGAGAACGCTAGAGTGAACCCGGGAGAGTTCCTAATCGCTGATTGAGGAGAAGCAACATGCAGTTCATTCTAAAAATTGTGAGATCAAAACCTTTTGATGCCTTGATGGGCGGCCTTTTTGGCGCGCTTGTCGGTGCCATAGCATTTGGCATTTTCTGGTATTTGCAGGAACTTATTCTTGTGCAAATGCTGGGGCTGGAACAACCGGCTATCGTTTCTAGCTTGGTGCTGCCTGGTCTGGCACTCCTGTTGACCTTGGGGACTGCCGCACTTGGCTTTGTCTCCGGTTTCGGGATGTTCCGTGGTACATGGGTGGGTAATTTCCTCTATTATGGTTCAGCGACAGCTCTCTTTCGTGGGATAGTGGGCATGGCTCTCTTCTTTGCCGTCGCCCTGGCTTTCTTTAACCTGCTCAGCGGGTCCGCGGCATTTGAATTGACTGAAGGTGGCCTCGTTTTCGCCGCAGTTGTCAGTGTGCTTGGATTCATGCTCGGTTCCGGTGCGCTCACCGACTGGATCTTATGGATCAGCGGCACAGAAACGCCCCTGCACCACGGCGCCCCGGAAGGAAAGCCGGAATGGTTCCGCTATTTCACGGCCGATGTCAATCACAAAGTCATCGGCATCCAGTATGGCGTTACCAGCATCCTTGTCCTCCTCGTTGGCGGCTTGTTTGCCATTATTTTCCGCATCGAGTTGGCTCAACCCGGCATGCAGTGGCTAACAAACGACCAGTACAATACGCTGTTCAGCGCCCATGGTATCGTCATGATCGCCAGCATGCTGCTCGGTGTGGGCGCGATGGTTAACTATCTCGTCCCGATCATGATCGGCGCCTCCGACATGGCTTTCCCGCGTCTCAACGCCTTCAGTTTCTGGGTTGCCGTTCCTTCCGTCCTCTTGATTTTGGGTGGTATGGCTGTTGGTGGTTGGGATACCGGTTGGGTGGGTTATCCGACATTAAGTCTGGTGACGCCCAAGGTTGGCGTTCTGCTTTTCCTCCTTGGGTTCTGGATCAATGGCTTCTCCAGCATCGCCAGCGCAATCAATCTGATCGTCACCACTGTCACCATGCGCGCGCCGGGCATGACGCCTTTCCGTATGCCCATTTTTATCTGGGGCGCTCTGGGCGCGGCCCTGATCCAGTTCACGGCGACGCAAACTGTCGGCGTCGCCTTAACTTCCACCGTCCTTGAACGCGCCTACGGCCTGACATTCTTCAATCCCGCATACGGCGGCAATCCCATCCTGTACCAGCATCTATTCTGGTTCTATTCCCACCCCGTGGTCTACTTGTTCGTACTGCCCGGTCTGGGTGTCATCAGCGAACTGCTGCCCGTGTTTTCTCGTAAGCCGCTGTTCGGTTATAAGTGGGTGGCCCTGTCCAGTCTGGCTATCGCCTTCGTCGGTTTCCTGGTTTGGGCACATCATATGTTTGTCTCCGGTATGAATGATTCGCTGCGCATCCCCTTCATGATGGCCACGATGCTCGTCGCTGTACCCACCGGTATAAAGTTCTTCAGTTGGGTGGCCACGCTTTGGGGCGGCAAGCTTTCATTTGAAACGCCTATGCTGTTTGTCCTGGGGGCGATCTCTGTCTTCTTGATCGGCGGCGTAACCGGCCCCATCTTGGGCACCATTCCCACGGACATGCATTTACATGACAGCTACTGGATCGTTGGTCATTTCCACGCCACCATGTTTGGTGGATTCGTGTTCCCCTTCTTTGCCGCCATTTACTACTGGTACCCCAAAGTCACGGGACATATGTATAACGAGAAGCTCGGCAAGCTCCATTTCTGGCTGATGGTGCCCGGCTTCTGGGTCATGAGTTTCGGACAGATGAGCATCGGCATCCTGGGCATGCGCCGCCGTATTGCGGACTACGATCCTGCTCTCGGCATCGATACGGTACAGGTACTGATCACAATAGCCGCCCTAGTCATCGCCTGGTCGGTGTTGATTTCTATCTACAACCTTATATCGAGTATACGCACCCAGCCCGTGGCCAGCCGCAATCCCTGGCGCTCCCGTTCTCCGGAATGGCATACGTCGAGCCCGCCGCCTGAATTCAATTATGACACGCCGATCGTCGTCGTTGGCGATCCCTATGATTATGGCCTGAAAGAAGCGCCGTATACACGGAAGATGATCCCTTCCCCGACTGGTGACTGAGCTTGTACAGTTAGGACACCGGTTAGCAACAAGGAGAAGTAGTAGTGAGTGAGAGTAAATCAAAAGCGCTCCGTCGCGGCACATGGACCTTTTTGGCCTTGATGGTGCTGACAGTAATCGAATTTTTCGTGGCCGTGGCTCTTGGTGCTTCCATGATCACGCTATTCCTGATTTCCCTGGTCAAAGCCGCCTTAATTGTCTGGGTATTTATGCACATATCCCGTCTTTGGCGTGAGGAGAGTCACTGATGAGCATGGTAACCACAACCAGCGAAGAGCATCACGATCAAGATCACAGCCATGAACCGCCCTGGCCCGTCCAGCTGAAGAGCAACCGTCTGGGATTGTGGTTGTTCATGTTCTCAGAGATCTTCCTGTTCGGCGCCCTCCTTGTTGCCCGTTTCGTGTTGTGGGGCGAGCATCGTCCGGAGCTAAGCCAGGAAGTCGGCTTGGCGGCAACCGTGACGCTCCTGCTAAGCAGTTGGTTCGTTTTTCGCGGCCAGACGGCGATAGAGTTCGGAGATCACAAGCAGTTCAATCGCAATTTCTTGGTGGCGGCCGTTCTCGGCACCATGTTTCTTGTTGGCGTCATCTTCTTCGAATGGAACATTTTCGGCTTGCAGGCAAGTATCGGCAATATTGAACTGTTTGGGCATCTGAAACCTTCTGACGGCGTTGAGTCGGGTGTTTTCTTTGCCATGACCGGATGGCATGCGTTTCATGTCGCCACCGGTGTCCTGCTGCTGCTCATTATGTGGAACAAGGGCCGGCGCGGAGAGTTTACGCCGGAACGGAGTTGGGGTGTTGAGGGGGCTGGTTTGTACTGGCATTTTGTCGACGTTGTTTGGGTTTTCTATTATCCTGCCCTTTACTTGATGGGCACCCCGATGTAGCCGGCGCAGGGAGCGTAGATAAGACGGTCTTGACCGTAGGTAACCGGGAGCTAATATAACAAGAACGGTGGCAACGGCTCGCTAGCGAGCCGTTTCTGCATTTCTTGTTACCGGCACACTTTCTTTTGATGGATCCAGTTAATAGAGCAGTTTTGCAGAGCTGGAGTTGGCGGCTCGAGATAATCATCCCCCTGCTGCTGTTGGGGTATCTTTACACGGCCGGCTGGTGGCGCCTGCGCAAGCGCACGGCTCATTCGCGGCGCACACGACCCTCCACGCGGCGCCAACCTTTGACGGCCCCATGGCGCCTGGCCAGCTACTATGGGGGCCTGTTTTGCGTGGCCCTTTCTCTCCTCTCCCCCATCGATTCGTTGGGGCAGCAGTTGTTTTTCATGCACATGATACAGCATCTGCTGCTGATCATGATCGCCCCACCGCTGCTCTTGATCGCCAATCCCATGCCCGTCATCTTGTGGGGACTGCCGGATAGGCTGCGCTTGCAAGCAGGGCGCGCGCTCGGGAATGTGCTGCATCGAGACAGCCAGTTCCGGCAGCTCTTGCGCACCATCACGGCCCCCGGCATCATCTGGCTGGTATGGGTCATTGCCCTTTTTGGCTGGCACGATCCCGCCATGTATAACGCGGCGCTGCGCTATGAGTTTCTGCATGATCTGGAACATCTGAGCTTCTTTATCGCCAGCATGTTGTTCTGGTGGCATGTCACTGGGGCCGGGCCGCGCATCCATAAGCAGTTCGGCTATATCGGCCGTATCGCTTTCGTTCTCGCCGCCGTGCCGCCCAATATGGCCCTTGGCGTCTGGCTCTCCTTCAACTCCCGCGTCATCTATACCTATTACCTGGCTGTGCCCCGGCTGTGGGGCATCGATGCGTTGACCGACCAACAGATCGGCGGCATCATCATGTGGATCCCCGGCAGTATGATGTTCCTTCTGGCGGCACTGATTCTTACTGCCCAATACCTGGGCAGTGAGCAAAGGAAGCCACCACTGCCGGCGCAGGTTTGGACGGCCGAAGAGAAACTGGTCGCCCCGGGCATGGAAAAATAGGATAGGATGATACAGTTTGTGAAGAGCCTGTTCGGCCGCCGCTGGTGGTGGGTAACTCTCCTCGTGCTGTCACTCATGCTTCTCTTGGCGCGCCTGGGTTTCTGGCAGCTGGACCGCCTCGCACAGCGCCGCGCCGCCAACGCACTCATCGCCGCATCCCTGGCCACGCCGCCGGCGGATGTCACTACCTTTGACCTCGCAGCCGCCCCCTCGACCTGGGACAACCGCCAGGTCTCTGCTTATGGCACCTTTGATCATGAGCAAGAAGTGCTGCTCAAGGTACAGAACTGGGGCTATCGGGCGGGTGTCAATCTGATTACGCCCCTGGTCCTCGACGATGGAGAGACGGCCGTGCTCGTTAATCGCGGTTGGATTCCCGACACGGATCTCCCCCGTAGATCTTCCTTTGACGTCCCGGGCGATGTCGCTGTTGAAGGGTATATTGCCCTGTCCGAGGAGCTTTCACGTGCGTCTGCGGCGGCGGCGCAAGGACCGCAGGCGGAAGTGTACCGCGTGGATATTGCTGAAATCCAGCCGCAGCTGCCGTATACCCTGCTGCCCTTCTATATCGTGCAGAACCCCGAAAACGGCAACGAAGCGCTCCCTTATCGCCTGGAACGCCAGATAGATATTTCCGAAGGGTCGCACCTGAGTTACGCGGCGCAGTGGTTCATCTTTTCCCTGGGGCTTGGCGTGGCTTATCTCGCTTTTGTCTACAAGAATTCGCAGCGATCTGTGTGATCCATGAGGCGACTGCTGCCCCTATTGGCCCTCCTTACTTTCATGCTGTCGACACTGTGGTTCACGGCCATGGCCCATGGCGGGGGGCAGCTTATCGCTGGGCCCGTGGAAGCCGGCCCTTACATGGTTTCCGTATGGGTAAACCCGCCCCAGCCAAGCGCCCGGGAGACGCTGCACTATACCGTTGGCCTCGCTGCCCCGCTTGATGGGGCGCCGGTGCTCGACGCCGAGATCATGATTACCATGCAGACCATGAGGGGCAGTGCCCCGCCTGTCACTGCGCCGGCGACAACGGAACAGTCGGTCAACAAGCTTTTCTATGAGACGGATATGATTGTTGACGCCGCCGGCCGCTACATGGTGACTTTTGATGTCAATGGTCCCGCAGGCAGCGGGCAGCTCGATCTCGAACTTGAGGTGCGCGAGCCTTCCCCGGTCAATTGGTTTCTATTGGGCTTGGCCGGGCTGGGCCTGGTCATCCTCCTCGGTTGGTGGCGCGCGCGTGCTGCCAAATCCTCCTGACACCCCTGTCCCGTTTATTAGATCCTGCTGAAACAGGTTATCGCCGCGGACTTACACTGCGTTATACTAAACCATACACCGTCATCTGTTTCTGGGGGACATGTAAGCCGCATACCTGAACAACTGCGCCGACTATGTTAGACATGGCGAGGACGATACTGCTTTTCGCGACTGCAAAGAAGATGAACTTTTGAGGATATAGCGCATGAGAATTCCCCCGAAATTGAGATTGGAGGAAGGTTGGTCTACCTTATTTATCCTTTGGGCCATGCTTCTGGTGGCGTCATCAGCCATTGTGCAAACAAACTTGATAGAAGGTCTGCGCGTTGTTTCAGTGGCCGTGACAGCCGGACTGTTTACTGGGTTGGCGCTTGCCAAGAGTGAATTTAAAGATCGCACCGCCCATCTATATTCGTTGGTATTTGGTCTCTTTGTCGTTGCTTATCTGATTGGCATCATTTTGCCTGGCGACCTCGTTTGGCGCGAACGCGTTATCGAAATCATCGCTCGCCAGAGTGCCTGGCTGCAGAAGGCGGTCAGCGGTGGGACAAGCCGCGACGGCTTGATCTTCGTTGTCCAGACGACGGCCGTTTACTGGGTATTGGGTTATACGGCGGCCTGGTACACCTTCCGCCATCCGAAAGTGTGGCGTGTGATCTTGCCCACGGGACTCGTTCTGCTCAGTGTCGTTTATTACTACAATGGCCCCCGCCCCCTGTTCCTTTATCTTGGTGCCTATGCGCTTCTCTCCCTGCTCTATGTGGTGCGCACCAATTACAACGAGCAAGAACGCCACTGGCGCAAAGCATCCGTACGCTACGAAAAAGGCAGCTGGTTAACCTTCATACGCGCCGGGCTGCTCGCATCCCTCGTTGTGCTCCTGCTCTCCTGGAGCCTTCCGGCCATGTCCGCCAGCAGCTCCGTCAGTGATGCGCTCAGCGGGACCCAGGGCCCCTGGCGCGAGTTTCAAGACAATTGGACGCGGCTCTTCTCCTCGCTGCGCACCTATGGTGCGGCGACGGCCGATCCCTATCAAGAGACTTTAACGTTGGGCGGCCCGCGCACGGTGGGCAGCACGCTGATCATGGATGTGACTGTGCCGCGGCAGCTGCGTTCTGTCTACTGGCAGGCGATCGCCTACGATACGTATGAGAATGGCGGTTGGCTGATTGCCGAAGACACGCAGACGCGCCTCCATTTTCCGGACGACGGCCTGCTTCCTGTGCCCCTGTCAAGCTCCCGTGAGGTGGTGAAGCAAGTCGTTCACAACTATGTCCCCAATTCCAGCTTTCTCTATGCGGCCCCGGAGCTGATGGGTTCGGACAAGCAAATGTTCGTAGAAAGCACGCGTGACGCCCAGGACAGAGAATTGGTGACTTCAGCGCGGTCGCGCTTCGTTCTGCGTCAGGGTGAAACCTATGAAGTGACCTCGCGCCTTTCCATTGCTGATGCGCAAAGCCTGCGTGCGTCTGGGAATGCCTACCCGGAGTGGGTGACCGAGCGCTATTTACAGGTGCCCGAAACGGTGACGCCGGAAACGCGCGCGCTGGCTGCGCAGCTTACCGCGCCGTATGACAACCCTTTCGACAAGACGCTTGCCGTACGCGATTATCTGCGTGACGCCATCACCTACAATGACCAGATAGAAGCTCCGCCGGAAGGGGTTGAGCCAATTCACCATATTCTCTTTGAGACGCAAGAGGGGTACTGTAACTACTATGCCTCAGCCATGGCCATGATGCTGCGCTCAGAGGGGGTTCCCTCGCGGGTCGTCAGCGGCTTTGCTCAAGGGGAATTTGATGAAGAAAGCAGCTCCTATCGCGTGCGCGCCAGCAATGCCCACACCTGGGTTGAGGCTTATTTTCCGCAGTACGGCTGGATTCAGTTTGAGCCGACTGTATCCTTACCGACTGTTGATCGACCGGAATCATCCGGCGGCGGGGATGCCTTCGCCTCGCCCGTTTTCCCCGGCCCTCTTGGATTGGAAGACGAGATCGATCCCCGTTTGTCCGAGGAAGATCCGGGGCTGGCGCTGGATGCCGAGGAAGGGCTGGAAAATAGAGCGGGCGGGGGCTCCTTTCCAATCTGGCAGGCGCTGATCGCCGCTGTTGTGCTCCTGATCGCTGCCGCCGTGGTTTTTGTCGCCTACGAGTCCAACAAGCGTGTAGAAGGGGACATCGACGGCAGTTACCGCCGTCTCGGTTTCTGGGCCGGTTTGTTGGGAATCCTTTATGGGCCCGCGGAAACGCCGTATGAGCGCGCCGAAAGAATGACGGTTGTCGTTCCCGAAGGAAGATCATCCATTCGCAATCTGACGCAGCAGTACGTACAAAAACAGTTTAGTGGAAACTATGTGGAAGATGATTCTTTCGATGCGCGCCAAGAGTGGCGCGAATTACGGCCGTTGGTTATCCGCGAAAGCATAGCCATTCGTTTTCGCCGCTGGCAGGCGAAGCGCAGCAAACCGGGTGGTTCCTGAGCAGACTGTTTCGGCCGTTCATGGGGCAGGTTCGGCGCCGGCGATTAGACGCTGCACCATGAAGAAGAGTTCGCTCACTTCTTGCGGCTGCTGCGCGGAGTCGCTGGTCACGAAGCTCCATTCCGCGTCGCCGCTGATCACCGTTATGGTGTAGATGAATTGATCACAACAGGCATCCGGCGTACTCAGAGCGGGCGCCAACGTGGCGATTTCTGATTCCACACCCGTTTCCACGACTTCCAACACTTCTTCAGGGGGAACCGCCAGCTGTTCATCACCGGGACCTTCGATGGTCCCATCCATGTGGATAACCCATTCCTGGCTCATGCCCGCGAAGCCGCCCTCCCGTTCGTAGATAATGATGGTGTCCATGGCGATATCCGCTTGGCGAGTGCCACCGTTACCAAGCCTCGCGCAAGAGGCGAGCAGCAAGAAAAAGAACACAAGCACCCATACCCAAATCTTTCTATCCATACTCTGCCACCCAATCATAACATCACTCTTCTGCCCATCATTAGGACGCCTGCTCAGGCCGGATAGTTCCCCTAGGGCTCAACGCGAACAGGACCGAGGACAAAACGATCTCCGGCGAGGCTGCCCGTTTCATCAGAGATATGCAGGCGCCTCTTGCCGACCATCTCATAGAGACCCACTTCGATCCAATACTCCCCGGTTGGCAGATCCTGAGGGATTGTCAGCCGGTAAGGATCTCTGTACTGCTGTCCCGGCAGCCACTTTGGTATCCACAAATGCGTCGGCGCCGCACCGCCGAGAGGGGTGTAATCGAGCGCCACAATGGGACGGTTTGCCCCATCGATCAGGTGGACGAAGACAGTGTAGCTTTCTTCAGCATAATCAAGCCCACGCCACTCCAGAACCAGCCGAATCGTCTCGCCGGGCTGCGCGCGCAGCGGTTCCGACCACGGGGCGCTAACCTGGGTGCCGGCGCTGTTGGCTACGGCATCTTCAAGTCCCACGCGCTGCCGGAAGTTGGCCAGCAGTTCCTGCCCAGGCCGTTTGCTGCCCGCTTCCTGCACCATGAGCGTGCCTAAAGGGTATGCTGCATCGACGTCGGCGTCATGACTCAAATCCTTGAAACCGGCGCTGAGCGGATAGGCTCCGGCTGCCAGATCAGGGGGCAGGGCGAAATCAAAGCGTTCGACGATGACTTCACCTCCCTGCCAATCAGGCGTTACCAGGTGGCTGTCCGTGGTAAACGTGAAGGTGAGATCGCCAAGAGTCAGCGTGGGCACATAGTAGTTCTCGGTTGCGCTGGGAACGCGCATGGCCAGCGTAAGCGGCACGTAGGCGCCCGCCGCCACTTCTCTTTGCGGCAGCGAGTAGGCGAGGAGTTCGATTTCAGCGGTGGAAGCTTCCAGCGGGGTGAGGTCTGCGGGCACGCTTTTCTCGCCAGGTTCGACAACCTGGTAAAACGGTCCGTACGGTCGCAGACGAAAACCGGCGTCGACGATTTCACGCCGGTAGTTGCTCAAGTAGACGGGCCCGCCGGGCAAAAAGTCGAACACATTGTCCAGCCAGGTCCTGGCCGTGGAGACATATTCGGGACGCACATCTTGCGCATCGGGCCAACGCCCTTCGACAAGTTGTGTGTACCAGAGCGGCGTCATATGTTCCCAATCATTGAGCAGAACTGCGCCCGCTCCCTGGCCCGCGAACTGTGAAAAAACCGCATCCACATAGGCATTTCCTTCGTTGTATTCTTGCAGCGAGATACGCTGGAAATTGCGCACGATCTGCACGAACGGCCCCAGCAGCAAGAGCGCGCCCAGGAGCAGCAAGAGCGGTGTTTTCCCTGGTTGTAGTGCGCGCTGCGTGCTCAGAAGCAGGTAATAGAGGCCGATGCCGGCCAACAAGCCGATCACAAGCAGCGGCCCCAACAAATAGGCCATAATGTCCTGGGCTTTCAAGCTGATCACAAAAGCGTAGTTGCTTAGAAAGGCCAGAACATACAGTCCCAAGGGTGCCGCCGCCTGGGGAAAGTCCTGCAGCTTTCCCCGGCGCCGCGCCGCCCAGGAAATAAGCGGCCAGAGAACGGCCAGTGCCGCCAGGAAGATGACGGGCAGCGTATACTGCAGGCGTAAGATAGACCAGAAAACGACGAGGCGATCCGCTTGTTCGGGCAATGCGTAATAAGGCAGCGCTTCTGTGATGCCTCTGCCCAAAACATGATCGAGAAAACCGTCCAGCGTGTTCATGGTCGTGGGCCCGATGGGCGGGCCCATGGCGCTGCGAATCGGGAAATAAAGCCAGATGCTGAGACCAAGCAGGGCGAGGGCCAACATTTTCAAGATCAGGCGCCAATCGCGCCAGATGGCTGGCTGGACAAAGAGAATGAACAGGCCGTAGGCGGGAAAGGAGAAGACGGTGAGGGGATGGTGGGTGACGCCCAGCCCGGCGCTGAAAGAGAAGGCCAACAGCCAACGATCGCCCTGGCTGCTTAGTGTACCCGTCCCCTTGGAGGCCGTCCCCTTGGTGGTCGCCACCCTGGTGGTCGCCCACCAACGGGTCAGGAAAAAGAGATTGGCAGCCAGGAAGGCGGCCGTTATGATGTGCGGGTTGGCATGAATGGCGTGCTGCCAGAAATCGGCGCCGAAGGCGATGGTCAGAGCGGCGAAGACGGCGCTGTATGTGCCCACCGAGAAGCCGGAAAGGGCCGCCCTGTCCCCCTGGCCGCGTTCGAAAGCGCGCACGGTGCCATAGACAAAAAGGACGGCCGTCGTTGCCGCCATGGCCGAAAGCAGGTGCATGCGCCAGGGGATATCGCCAAAGGGCACCACGGTCTGCACCAGCTTGCCGAGCAGGGTGATGAACGCGTAACCTGGCGGGTGCGCAATGCCCAGCACATTGGCCACAAAAGTGTACTCCGTGGGGTCGCCTAAGAGCAGTGTTTGCGCCAGCGTGGCCAGGTAGAGAATGGGCACAAGCAGGAGCAGGAGTTCGGGTCTAAGGAATTTGCGCATTGGTCGTCAGCCCACCAGCAGTTGCTCGTAAACGGCCCGCGTCTCCTTCGCTGTTTTCTGCCAGCTGAACTTGGCCGCTTGGACAAGACCCAATTCACGGCGGCGCGCATACTCGTCCCTGTTGTTTAGGAGGCGCAAGATGACGGCCGTCATTTCGGCCGTATCCGTCGCCTCAAAATAGGCTGCCGCTTCCCCGCCGACCTCTGGATGGCTCGAGGCGCTGCTTGCCGCCACGACCTGGCCGCTGGCCATATGTTCAAGGATCGGCAGCCCGAACCCTTCATACAGGCTGGGCTGCACGGCCAGCTCCGCCGCGGCGAGGACGGCCGGCAAATCGTCATCAGGCACCCAACCTAACGACCGTACGATGCCCTGCAGCCCTTCGGCCGCGATGCGCGCGAAGAAATCATCATACAGCCACCCCTTGCTGCCGGCGAGAACCAGCTGCAGGTCGGGGAATGCCTGGCGCACGGAAAGGAGAGCGTCGACCAGGCGATCAAGATTCTTGCGTGGTTCGATCGTGCTCAGGTGAATGAGAAAGCGCTGCGGCAGTTCATAACGACGGCGCACGTCCAAGACTTTTTCCGGCGGCGGCGGTTGGAAATGATCGGCGGCCGCCTCGTAGACGACGTGGATCTTCGCCGGATCAGTCCCGTAGGTCTCGACGATATCGCTTTTCGTAGCCTCAGAGACGGCGATGATCGCCCCTGCGCGCTTGCAGTAGAGGGGCATCGCCTGATTCAGGTACCAGAGATTGAGCGACTTGTGATATTCGGGCTTGAGCTTAAAGATGAGATCATGGACAGTCAAGACGGTCGGCGCACTGCCCAGCGGAAAGAGGAGATGTTCCGTGCTGTGAAACAAGCGGGCGCCGGGCACGAGGCGCGCGAAGGAAAGTCTGCTCATCTGCGCCAGCAAGACAGCCATGCGCCACGGCTTATATCCCAGAGCAATACTTCTTTGGGGCACATTTGGGGGGATGCCGGCCGGTACCTGACCCTCATGGCCGTGATTGTAGAACAGCGCGTAGTCGCCCGGTCGTTCAGCCAAAAGGGCAGCTGCCAGATGCTTGCTGTAGCGGCCCAGGCCGGCGCGGGAATGAACGGCCGCCGAGATATCAATATAGATCATGATAGATCATGGCCATCCGTCGTTCTGCTGCGCATGCCAGGTGCTGTTCCAGGTTACTGCCTTATGAATACCTTCGCGCAAAGGCATCTGCGGCTGGTAGTTGAGCAGCGCATGTGCTTTGCCAATGTTGGCGACATAATGCGTCACTTCACCGACGCGTGAAGGGCCGTAGACAATGTCCGCTTCCACGCCCAGCGCTTCCGCGATATAGCCGGCCATTGTTCCCAACGTGTTCCCCTGCCCATACGCGAGATTGATCGTCTGGTTGGCCGCCTGGCCGCCGGTCAGGATCTGGATGCCGCTGATCACGCCGGCGACACAATCATCAACATAGGTGAAGTCCAGAACTTTGTCTTTGCCATAGACTATGATTTGTTCCCCCCGTTGAATTTGGTCGATGAACTTGGGAATGACCCGCTCCATGCGCGCCAGATCGTTGTCATAACGGCCGTAAACATTGCTGAAGCGGAAGACAAGGTAGCGCAGATCATAGCATTGGGCATACGCGTAGATCAGCGCCTCCGCTGATATCTTGCTGGCTGAGTAAGGGCTTTCCGTAAATGCGAAATCAGCATACGATTCTTCGGTAATGTAGCGGTGAATATCGCCATAGACTTCGCGCGAACTGCTGAAGATAAGCGGCAGCTCGTTCTGACGGCAGTACTCCAGCACATTGAAGGCCATGGTAATATTTTCCAGGGCGCGATGCGGTTGTTCCACCAGTTCATGGACCTTGGCGTGCGCGGCAAAATGAACAACAACATCCAGCTCTTCCGGGTAGGGGACGTGCCCTAATCCGCCGGAAAAGGCAGCATAGGGTGCGCTAAGATCCTGCAGCAGCGTCGCTATTTCAGCGGTCCATGGATTGGGACGGACATCGACGCCAAATACTTCGTGCCCCAAAGCAAGGAGCTGCAGCCCCAAGTTTGTGCCGATTTGGCCGCTGGAGCCGGTGATTAAGACGCGCATTCTATGCTTCTCCTTACAACACAATTGATAAGCTCTGCTAACGGGCGTCGACAATGGGTACGAAGAACGCTCTGGCCAACGGCTGAATTGTAATTCCTAGCCCGGCATATGAAAAACGAACTCACGATTTGATTCGCGGCGCCAGGAAGACGGCTGCCGCAAACTGGGGTAAGGCCAGCATACGCCGCCAGCGCCACGGTTCTTTGATCAGGCGGTGCAGCCACTCCAGGCCGATTCTCTGCACCCAGCGCGGCGCCCGCTGCGCTCTGCCGCTGACGAAATCGAGCGAGCCCCCGACGCCTATCGCCAGGCGCACAGACGTCAGCTTATCTCGATTGCGGGCGATCCATTTGTCCTGTTTTGGCGCGCCGTAGGCGACAAACAACAGATTGGCTCGACTCTCATTGATTCGCGCCACTATCTCTTCGTCCTCCGCGCTGTCCGGCGATCCGGCATAGGTGCCGGCGATTGTGAGAGTGGGGCAGCGGCCCTGAAAAACGGAAGCCGCCTCTTCAGCCACACCAGGCGCCGCGCCCAACAGGAACAAACGCCATCCTTCCTGCGCAGCTTCCTGCGCCAAGCGGTACACAAGCTCCGACCCAGGAACGCGTTCGGGCAGCGGGTGGCCCAGCCAGCGCGCCGCGTACAAGAGACCAATCCCATCAGGGATACACAAGGCAGCCTCCTCTAGAACGGCCAGGAATTGGCTGTCTTGGCGGGCCTTCATGACGAATTCCGGGTTGACGGTGGCTATCTGCCGCAAACCGGGCCGTCCCATCAATTGGCGCGCCAGAAGCACAGTCTGTTCCATCGTCACCGCATGTACCGGGACGCCAAGGATTTCGATTGCTGGTGGGCTGTTCAGAGCTGCTTCGTCCATCATGAATCGCCGCTCAACGCTTGCGCGACGGGCGTTCTCCACCGAAGCATACGTTTATTGGAGGTTTTTGCAATACGACGTTCGCTGGTGGGCTGAGGATCAGTGGCTGGTCGTAGGGAAATCATGTTCGCCGGCCGCCAACAAGGGTCGTATTCTGAGTTGCAGTTGACAGGAGAGTGCATAATTCTAAGATGAGGATCAACGACACGCACTAGTATTCTCGGGATACTTAAGCGGCGAGAAAGTATGCAAGAGTTTCCAGAAGAGGAAGTAGAAGAGACAGTCACCGACCCGTCTGCCGCAGTGGAATTCGGGTTGTCCCGACGTGACTTGATAAAAGCGGCCACGCTCCTCACCGGCAGCATGGTCTTGATGCTCAGCCGCTGCCGCCCGTTGGAGGAGATGGGAACGGAACTTCCCCCGGTTCCGGCTGACTTTAAGCGCTTTGTGCTGGCCGAGCAGTCGCCGTTCGCGCCGGCGGAGAAACTGATCGTTGCCCTGGGATCGCAGTGCCCCGACCTCAATTGTGTGTTGTGGTGGGCTGAAGATCAGGAATTTCGTTTCTTTGCCTCAATTGAACAGATCATCAATCGCTACGTGCGCGCCGGCCGAGCTGAACTATTTTGGCTCGACTGAGCCGTTTATGCTCGCTTAGTGGCCATCAGTTCTTCAAGCTCATGGGCACTCAGAAACCCTTCCGCGGCCCCCGTTTCCCCTATCTTGTAGGAGGCGAAGAAAACCGCTTTGCGGATTGCTGCATACGGATCACGGTTGCTGCTGAAATAGTGATTGAAACTTGAAAAAAGCGCATCGCCCGCGCCAATTGTATTGACCACCGCACGCGTACGCACGGCGGGAATACGCTCCAGGAAGCCGTCTTCACGCACCGCCAGCAGCGCTCCCTCCGCGCCTAATCCGATCACGATCACGGCCGTTCCATACCGTTCCTGCAAACGCTGCGCGAAAACCTCCGGCTTCTGCGGAAGCTGTTCATCGCTTAGAAACAAGATATCGGCCGCGGCCATAAAATCGGCGTTGTAGGCGTCCTCGATTGAGCTTATCGTGTGCACATCCGTGGCAATGGGGACGCCGGCCGCTCTGGTCCTCTGTAGAAAAGGGCGGTTGTAGTTAATATTGCAGAGGACGGCCAGCGAGGCGGCTTCAAGGGCCCCATCGAAAAGATTGACCGGGAAGTCGCGCTCCTGGATATCTTTCAGATCCGTATGAATCTGCCGCCTACCCTGCGCGTCGTAGATAATCACCGACTGCGCCGTTGACGCCAGGTCGCTCCTGACCAGAGAATCGGGGATACCGTCCGCTTCCAACGCGCGCCGTACCAGCCCGCCGGCGAGGTCGCTGCCAATGATTGAAAGAAACGTGACTTTGTCTCCCAAGACATTCAGCGCCTTGGCAACATTATAGCCCACGCCGGATACCGTGCTCTCGATGCCGAAGAAAGGGTAGCGGACCGCCTCATAGCCAAGCGGGAATGAGTCGACCTTTAGCGTTGTTTCGATATTAATCAGTCCGGATACAAGGATGTTTGACATATTTTCTGCCGCCTGCGCCTGATCTTAGCGCACTCTCAACATTAGGTAAAACGTGCTATGATTCACCCCCGCAAGTCGTTTTCAAGCAGGCTGTTCGCGCAGCGTCCGCCCCGGGCGCGCCTCAAAAGCGGGGCTTGAGGTACCTGGGACTGAGGGAAAGAGGATGCATATAGAACCATTTGCTATCGAACATTATTTCGCTCTTTATGAGTTTACTACCCCCTACCTGCTCTGCTCTTCGGATTGCCAATCGATGCCGGTCGTGGAACTCTTGGCGCTTTCAGGACAGGATTTGGCGGCGCTTGGCAGCCTTCATCTAGGTTACACGGAGTCTCAGGGTGATCCGCGGCTGCGCACGGCCGTCGCCGCGACCTATGAAACAGCCGCCGCCGATGAAGTCGTCATTCTTGGCGCGCCGGAAGAAGGCATCTACCTGACCCTGCGCACCCTGCTCGATCCCGGCGATCATGTCGTCGTTCTTACACCCGCTTACGATTCCTTGATCAATCTGGCGCAGCACATCAGCGGCAACGTCAGCGAATGGCTGATTCAGCCGGGCGCAGAAAGCTGGCAGATCGATCTGGCGCAGCTAGCAGAGCTCGTCACGGATCAAACGAAGCTAATCGTCGTCAATTTCCCGCACAATCCCACAGGGTTTCTTCCGGATAGGGAGCAGATGGCGGCGATTGTCGAGATTGCCCGCCGGCATGGCGCATGGCTCCTCTGTGATGAAATGTATCGCGGCTTGGAGCTTAACGGACGTGACACGCTGCCTTCGGCCGTCGATCTCTATGAACGGGGCGTTGTCCTGGCCGGCCTTTCCAAGGTGCACGGCTTGCCCGGCCTACGCGCCGGGTGGTTGGTCATCAAGGAGCAGGCGCTGCGCGAGCAGCTGCTAAACTGGAAATTCTATACCACTATCTGCCCGCCCGCGCCCACGGAGTTCCTCACCCTGGCTGCTCTGCAGGCGCGCGACCAGCTGGAGGCGCGCAGCCGCAGCTTGATTGAAGGCAACTTGCGGACCGCGGCAGCATTCTTCGCGCGCTGGCCCGATCTCTTTATCTGGCGGCCGCCGGCAGCGGGCTCGGTCGCCCTGGTTGGACTCAACCAGCCATCGGCGACGGAATACTGCCACTGGCTGGCCAGGGAAGCGGGCGTCTTGCTGCTGCCCAGCAGCAGTTTCCGATATGGGGATGGGCACGTGCGCATGGGTTTCGGCCGCGAAAACTTCGCGGAAGCTCTCGCGCACTATGAAGCGTTCTTGAACGAATACGGGAAACGGCCGCCCGTACAATCGCGAAGTGCAGCTTGAGTTATGATTGGTTTTGCAAACGCACAGGCACTTGAAAGCTGGCTGATGGCCCACTCAGTCAGCACGGATTCGTGGGGACGCACCGGAGCCAAAACGGTGGCCAATCTATGGCATGAATATGAGCAGGGGGAGATCCTTTTTGAAGAGGATCCACCGACCCGGCTGGTACGCGTGGTGCAGATTATCCTGCGGCGGGAGGACTATGTGCTGCACGAGCTAGCCCAGGAATTCAGCGACGGCCGTTTGCGCCGGCGTGAGCAGCCCCCTTCCGAAAAGATCTACGTTGGGGAGTCGCAGTTTGCGGCGGCCGCACGCTGCCTGCGTGAAGAGTTGGGCCTTGACGCGCGCGATATCTGCCTGCTCAATTCCACAGCCGAGGGGGAGCGTACGCTTGCCGACTCTCCTTCCTATCCTGGTTTGCAGACCCGGTACACGATCTATACCGTGGAAGCGGCCGCTGCGGATTTGCCGGAAGGCGACTTTTGGCGCGAGAATGAGGCGGCGGCGGAGGGCGATCCCGTGCGCCGTCATCTATGGGGTTGGCGCCGCGTTGTCTGATTGCCCATCCGCACGCAACAAGTCCCGCAGTTCGCTGAGGCTGATCTTTGTGGCAAACAAGCCCCAGGCGGCGAGAATGATCAGCCAGATCATCTCCACGATGTGCAGCAGGACCGCATAGGCGGTTACCAACTCCGTTTCATACCCGACGGCAGCCAACGGCGCGACAACCGAGGCATGAAACAGCCCGGGCTGCGTGGCCGCGGAGGGCGGTGAGACGGCGAGGGCGCCCAGGGATATGGCCAGCTGATCTTGCAGGGAAAGCCCGGTATCCAATGCCCTGAGAATGATAAAGAAGAACAGCCAGAAGAGGGACCAGGAGAGGAGCGACCAAGCGAAAACAACGGCAAAGCGGCGCGGCTGCGCGATCCCGCTTAGATTCTTTAAGAAATCGGCCGTTGCCTGGCCGGCCCGTTCTTCGCTGACGCGCGGAATTTTGGCCAGCAACCACGTCCCTTTTCCCAGGGTGAACGCGGGGTGGTTGGCCAGCCAGAGAACGGCCGCAAATCCGGCAAGGACGAAAACGACGCCGCCGATGAGAGCCGTGAGGGACGTTTCCAGGCCGGCGCCGATCAGCACCGCACCCAGAACGGCCAGGATGCGCATCGACTGTTCAAAAAGACGCTCGACAACAAAACTGGAGGTTGACTCAGCCAGCGAAACTTCCTCGTCTGTGCCCATGACAAGGACGCGTATCGCCTCGCCGAAGCGGAAGGGCAGCAGGATGTTGCCCGCGTGGCCCAGGTTGCTGGCGTGAAAGGTGAACATCAATGCGGGCTCGTACTGCAGCAGGGCTCGCCAGCGTGCGGCGAAGGCCAGCAGTCCGGCGATGAACGCCGCCGAACCGAGCAGAAGCAGCAGGGGGTCGGCCGTTTGCAGCTCGGCAAGGACTTCTTCCAAGTCTACCAGCAGCAAGAAGATGACGATGATCACGGTGATAACCGCGATCACGCCCACAATGCGACTTGTACTAAGTTGAGAAGTCTTCTTCACAAGAAGCTGGCGCCAACAGCAGGAGATTTAGGTTGGCTGAGCGCCGTTCACTGGGAACTGCCTCTAAGGCGACATGCGGTTCAATGTCCGCGGATAGGGGCTTGTCTCACGCACGTGATCGATGCCGCAAATCCAGGCCACCGTGCGCTCCAATCCCAGGCCGAAGCCGCTGTGCGGCATCGTTCCGTAGCGCCGCAGGTCGACATACCACTCGTAATGCTCCATCGGTAGTTCATGTCGTTCGATGGCGGCGATCAATGTATCGGCGTCGCTCATCCGTTCACTGCCACCGGTGATTTCGCCATACCCTTCCGGGGCGAGCAAGTCAACCGATTTGCACACCTCCGGACGTCCCGGCCACGGTTCCATGTAGAACGCCTTCACCTGCGTCGGGTAGCCGTAGACGAAAAGCGGCCGGTCAAACTGCTTCGTGAGCACGGTTTCGTGCGGCGATCCGAAGTCGCTGCCCCATTCTATCTCCAATTCCTGCTTCAGAAGCGGATCATCCGTCTCCTCGCGAATCTTGGCCAGCAGCTCAATGGCTTCGTCATAGCTAATGCGCGGGAAGGGCGCCTGCACGTTTTCTAGCGCCGCTAGGTCGCGTTCCAGGAGCTCCAGTTCCGGCCGTCTGCGCCGCAACGTTTCCTGGACGATGAAGCTGACAAACTCCTCCTCAAACGCCATCAGATCGTCGAGATCGCTGAAAGCCATTTCCGGTTCAACCATCCAGAACTCAGTCAAATGGCGCCGTGTCTTCGATTTTTCGGCGCGAAATGTGGGCCCGAAGCAGTAGACCTTGCCGAAGGCGGCGATATTCGCTTCGTTGTACAACTGGCCTGTCTGCGCCAGATAGGCCTCTTCTTCGAAATAATCGACGGGAAAGAGGGTGCTCGTCCCTTCCGCGGCCGAAGGGGTAATGATCGGCGTGTCGATATTGAGGAAGCCGCGCTCGTCTAGAAAATCGATGATCGCTTTCTTGATTGTGGTGCGAATGCGCATGACGGCCCATTGGCGGCTTGAGCGCAGCCACAGATGGCGCCGGTCGAGCAAGAACTCCACGCCATGATCCTTGGGCGTGATGGGATAATCCTGCGTGTCCTGAATAACAGTTACTTCCTCGATACCGATTTCGAAGCCGCCAGGCGTGCCCGGCGCTCGCTCATTGGCGCGCACTTCACCGCTGATGATCAGGGAGGATTCCTGCCCCAGCCGTTTCAATGTTTCAAAGAGTTCATCGCCGACTTCCGGGCGATAGGCAACGCCTTGAATCATGCCCGTGCCATCGCGCAAACGGACGAACATTAGTTTGCCTTTGCGTGTGCTGGCATACATCCAGCCGCGCAAGGTCACCCGCTCGCCCGCGAACTCGGCAACATTTTCAATAGTAAATGGGTTGCTCATTTGCTGCTCCAATGCTTTTAATAGAACGTCCAGTATAGCAAAAAACCTCAGGGTTGTTCACTATTGCCCTAGACCTTCACTGAGCCGGCTGCTGGCCTGGATGCTGAACATTGTAAATGGGTTGCGGCGGCGGTAAAATGCGCTTCTGGCCAAGTCTACGATCTAGGTGAATCTCATAGCGAGGAATCCTGTGACAATCTTCAAACTGGAACGCCTGCTGCATGGCGCAGATTATAACTACGAACAATGGCTTGATTTTCCCGAGGTGCTGGAACGCGACTTTGAATTGATGAAAGCGGCGCACTGCAATGTGATGAGTGTAGGCATATTCTCATGGGCGATGTTGGAACCCGCCGAGGGGCACTATGAGTTCGCCTGGTTGGATCGTTTGATGGACAGGCTGGCTGAAAATGGATTGCGCGCCATCCTGGCCACGCCCAGCGCCGCGAAGCCGGCCTGGATGTCTCAGAAATACCCGGAGATTAGACTGGTAGATGAATACGGCCGTCAACCGCATCGCCTGCGACACAATCACTGCCCGACCTCCCTGATATACCGTGAGAAAGTGCAGCAAATTAATACGCTTTTGGCTGAGCGTTACGCCGCACACCCTGCGCTGTTGATGTGGCACGTTTCCAATGAATATGGAAATAATGGCTGCCGCTGTGAGCTCTGCATGCAGGCTTACAGAGTGTGGCTGCAAGCACGCTACGGGACCCTGGCAAACCTGAACCGGGCATGGTGGACAACTTTCTGGAGCCATCGATATACGGACTGGTCGCAAATTGAGCCGGTAGATCCGTCCATACATGGCTTAATGCTCGATTGGATGCGTTTTGTCAGCGATCAGGTCTTGGATTTCTACCTGGCGGAGAGCCGGCCGCTGCGGGAAATAACGCCCGAGGTGCCTGTGATGACCAATTTCATGCAGCCAAACGTAGGTCTAGATTATTGGGCCTTTGCGCCACATGTGGATGTGATCTCGTGGGACAGCTATCCACGGTGGCATAGCGAAGCAGACGAACTGCAGGTGGCGATGAACACCGCCTTTTTTCATGATCTGCACCGCAGTTACAAGCAGCGGCCGTTCCTGCTGATGGAATCCACGCCCAGTGCAACCAACTGGCAGGGAATCAGCCGCCCGAAGAAGCCCGGAATGCACCAGTTGGCTTCGTTGCAGGCCGTCGCCCATGGCGCCAATAGTGTGCAATATTTTCAATGGCGGCAGAGTCGTGGTGGCGAGGAGAAATTTCATGGGGCGGTTGTTGGTCATGCTGGGCATGAACATACGAGAACGTTTGAAGAGGTCATGGCCGTTGGCGGTCTGCTGACTCAGCTCACGCCCATCGTGGAATCAGTCAATGAGGCAGAAGTCGCCCTTGTTTATGATCTGCAAAACGAATGGGCGCTTAACCTTGCCCAGCTGCCGCGCAGTATCGATGTGAATTACCAGCAACGCTGCTTAGCTCATTACCAACCTTTTTGGCAGCGCGGCCTTTCCGTAGACATCATAAGCAGTACGTTCACTGACGTGGCGAGATACAAACTGCTCATTGCGCCGATGCTCTATATGCTGCAAGAAGGGGTGGCCGAGCGGTTGCGTGAATATGTACGGGCCGGCGGAACGCTGGTAACCACCTACCTATCTGGTGTGGTCAATCAGAGTGATCTGGTCTTCTTGGGGGGATCGCCGGGACCCCTCAAAGACTTGTTGGGCATATGGGTAGAAGCGACAGATGTGTTGTTTGACCATGATCAGCAATCGGTTCGGGCGACAGAAGGGATGCTCATGGACTCGCAGGCTGGCAGGCGAGATCGTTACTACGTCACGCATTATGCGGACCTAGTGCACACTCAGGGAGCCGAGGTGCTGGCCAGGTATGGGCATGATTATTATGCTGGTTCCCCCGCTGTTACCGTAAATCATTTTGGGAAAGGACGCGCCTACTACCTTGCGGCTCGTTGTGAAAACGCCTTCCTCTCAGATTACTACGCGTGGTTGGGGAGAGATCTGGAGCTGGAACCGATCGTTGCCCAGGCGCCTGACCTTGGCGTCAGCATCCAGAGTCGGATGACAGACAAGGAAGAGTTCATCTTCTTGCTCAACTTTGATTCATTGCCACGTGTTGTCGAACTGCATGATTCTCGGCTCGTGGATCTCCTTACACGTGAGACGGTTGCAGGTGAAATAACGTTGTCCGGCCATGCGTATTCCATCCTAAGAAAATCAAAGTAATCGACAGTGGGCTGCCTGGCCAATATGTTCAGTACCCCACCGCGCCTCAGGGCTTTTCCAAAGTCGAAACCGGGGTAAAACAAAAGAACCTCAATCTGTTATTATGGGATTTGCTCAAAAACCAAATAACAGAAGAGGTTCTCGTGCAAGATCATATCACATTGGAAGGGGCATGGTCAGAAGGTATTGTATTTGATGTCCAAGGACTCATGGAGCATCTGGAGCAAGTCAGCGATCAGCGTAGCAGGCGTGGCGTGCGTTATTCCTTGCCCTTTCTGTTGAGCCTGATCATCTTGGCAAAGCTGTGTGGCCAGAATAAACCAAGCGCCATTGCGGAGTGGATAGGACATAGGGGTAAGCAGTTGACAAGCGCCTTCAACAACGAGCGGGAGACGGTACCGTCGCTCAACACGATACGGCGAACCTTGAGCCAGAGCGTGATAGCGACAGAGCTACAAAAGGTATTCAATCGCTTTCTTCATCAAACGTACGGCGGCCAACAAAGCATTCTGGTCACGCTTGACGGCAAGACCTTGCGCGGGACGATTCCAAAAGGAGCGACAAAGGGCGTGCATCTGCTGGCGGCCTATTTATCCGAAGAAGGGATCGTCTTGATGCAAGTGGCTGTAGGCGGTAAAGAAAGCGAAGTGAGTGCCGCTCCACGCCTCTTGACCACCTTGGACCTCAGAGGCCGTATCGTGTGTGGGGACGCCCTGTTCACCCAACGCGCCTTGTCGGCTCAGGTGCTCTACGAAGGTGCTGATTACATCTGGTTCGTGAAGGATAACCAGCCACGACTGAAGGAGGATGTTGAACAGTTCTTCGCCCCTGCTAGAAAGGCGCCCGGCTGGCACGCACCTGAATTGGCACGGGACCAAGCCCAAACAACTGAGAAAGGGCATGGACGGCTAGAACAACGTACGCTCACGGCCATCGCCGACGATGGCGGATTCCTTGATTGGCCTGGTCTCGCGCAGGTATTTAGGCTGGAGAGAAAAGTCACGAGAACCACCACAGGCATCATGACCGAGGAAGCGGTCGTAGGCATCACAAGTCTGTCGCCGCAACAAGCGTCAGCATCTCAACTCTTAGCATGGACGCGCAGCCACTGGGGCATTGAGAACGGCTTGCACTACCGCCGCGATGTCACCTTGAACGAAGACGGAACGCGCATCTCAAATGCACGACTTGCCGAAGCAATGGCCGTTCTGAACAATTTCGTTGTTGGGCTGACACGCAAGCTCGGCTTCCGCAACCTGGCAGCCACTCAACGCCTGTTTGATGCCAAGGTCACACTAGCCTTGTCATCCTTCAGCTGACTTTGGAAAAACCGTGCACCGCGCCTTAGGCTTGTTGGCAGCTAGCAGAATCTAATTTACAATTAGTTATTATGTCCAATCCTGGACGGTCTAGTTTGGTCTCTTTTGTGGAGGTGATGCCATAGAGTTGGATTAAGTAGACTACACATCTCATTTTTACTCGAATTCGCCAAATTTCATATTGTGAGGAGATAGATGAAACACAATAAACTATTCATATTGGTAATCGCTCTTTTGATGGGCGCCCTGGTGCTAAGTGCCTGCGGTGGCGCAGACGAAGCGCCTGCTGAAGAAGTAGAAGCCCCCGCTGCAGAAGTAGAAGCGCCGGCGGAAGAGCCCGCAGAAGAAGCAGTCGAAGAAGCACCGGCAGAAGAGCCTGCTGAAGAAATGATGGATGAAGGCAGCATCTGGGTGCTCTTACCCGACAGCGCCAGCTCCGCACGTTGGGAGACCGACGATCGCCGTTACTTCGAAGAAGCGTTCGAAGCGGCCGGCGTGGAGTACAACATCGTCAACGCCGAAGGCGACGCCCGCACACAGCAGACGCAGTTTGAGCAGGCGATCACGGCCGGCGCGAAAGTCATCTTGCTGGTCAACCTGGACTCCGGTTCGGCGGCGGCGATGATCGCCAGCGCGCGCGATGCCGGCGTGAAGGTAGTCGACTACGACCGCCTGACGATTGAAGGGCCCGGCGCCGATGTGTATGTCAGCTTTGACAACGTCAAAGTTGGCGAAGCCATGGGCGAGATTCTCGAGCCGCTGATCAGCGCGCAGGAAGGCACGCCGCAGGTTGTATTGCTCAACGGCGCGCCGACGGACAACAACGCGACGCTGTTCCGCCAGGGATACTTCAGCTACGCTGAGCCCCATTTCAATGACGGTTCTTGGGAACTGGTCGACGACCAGGCCGTGCCCAACTGGGACAACCAGGAAGCGCTGGTCATCTTCGAGCAGATCTACACTGCTGCGGAAGGCAACATCACCGGCGTATTCGCCGCCAATGACGGCCTTGCCGGTTCGGTCATCTCCGCTCTGAAGAGCGCGGGCGCCGACCCGAGCGAAGCGGGCATCCCCATCTCCGGGCAGGACGCGACGGTTGGCGGTATCCAGCATGTGCTGGCCGGCGACCAGGCGATGAGTGTCTACAAGCCGATCAAGGCAGAAGCGGAAGCGGCTGCTGAGGCAGCGATTGCCTTGTTGAAGGGTGAGGACATCACCGCATTGACCGGTGGCGTGACGCTGAACAACGGCACGAACGACATTCCGTTCGTGGCTCTGACGCCGGTCGGTGTGACAAAGGACAATGTTGCCGACACGGTCATTGCTGATGGTTTCCGCACCTGGGAAGAGCTTTGTGTAGGCGACTTCCAGCAGTTCTGCCCTGAAGACCAGGGTGGCATGGCCATGGCTGAAGAAGAGACTGCTGCGGTGGAGACCTCGGCCACATTGACCATCCTGGCTGATGAGACGCTTGGTCCCATCCTCGAGGAGTTTGTTCCTGAATATGCCGCCCAGGCGGGGATCGAGGTTGTTGTGGAGAGCGTGGCCTATGGTGACATCGGCGAGCGTGTACGCAATGCTATTCCCGCCGGTGAAGGGCCTGATATCTTCGTTTCCGGCCACGACCAGATTGGCAACTACATCGAAGGTGGTTTGATTACGCCTGTTGATTTGGGCAGCAAGGCTGATAGCGTGCTGCCAAGCGCCATTGAAGCCTTCACCTACAACAGCGAAGTCTACGCGCTGCCCTACGCCACGGAGAACGTGGCTCTGTTCCGCAATGCCGACCTGGTTCCCGAACCCGTGGAGACATGGGACGAGCTGATGGAAGTCGGCGCCGCCTTGATGGATGCGGGCACGGTGCAAAATGTCACCGTCTTCCCCAATACCAACTACCATCTCTATGGCTTGAACACGGCTTTCGGTGGTTTTATCTTTGGCCAGGATGCCGACGGCAACTTCGTTGCTGAAGAGGTTGGTCTGGACAGCCCCGGTTTCATCGCTTCCGGTGAGTTCATCCAGGAAGCGATAAATGCCGGCTATGTCCCGGCGACGCCCGATGGCGCTACCGCGGACGCCCTCTTTGGTGAAGGCGGTATCCCCTTCGTTATCAACGGTCCCTGGGGATTGAACACCTACCGTGAGGCAGGGGTCAATTATGTAGTCGACCCGCTGCCGTCCGGACCTGAAGGCCCTGGCGCACCGTTCCTGGGTGTTCGCGGGTTCATGGTTAATGCGCAGAGTGAAAACCAGCTCTTGGCCCAGGCCTTCCTGACCGAGCTGCTGGCCACGGATGAGATCATGGCCGAGATACAGGCCCGCGATCCGCGCATTCCCGCCTGGATTCCTGTCCTTGAGGCGGAGGAAGATCCCGACATCGCCGGCTTCGGCGTCATTACGCCTTATGCCAGCCCAATGCCCAATATCCCGCAGATGGGGGCCGTTTGGGGCTCATGGGATTCTGCCATGCAGCTGGTCATGAATGGCGAGGATGTGACTGAATCGCTGACAAATGGTGCAGAGCAGATCCGTGCAGCTATCGCTGGTGAATAACAGACTAGATTCACGGGAAGCGATATGATCTAAGTTATTGAAGCCGGGGTTGGACACTATCCTTCCCCGGCTTCTGTCTATCTGGAGGGATGGGTGATGAGCAGTGCAATAGCAGTGGCTACTCCCGAAGAACCGGGCAAGAGCCAGCCTTCGTCAACACTGGGCGGGATGGTTATCCGGCTCATCTTGTTAGGCATTTTTGATGTGCTCGCCATATGGGTGATCGCCAACCTGTTAGGGGATGGGTATTGGCCTTTGGCAGGCATGCTGACGCTGATTACCATTTTTGTCAACGTGGTCTTGCTGCGCCAAGGGATGTATCCGATACGCTGGATGGTAGTTGGGCTGTCCCTGATGGCCTTGCTTTCCGTTTACCCGATCCTCTACACAGTCTGGATCGCCTTTACGAACTATGGCGATGGCCATCTCCTGACAAAGCAGCAGTCAATTGAAACATTAGAACGGCAAACTTATCTCCCTGAGGGAGGCTCAGCCTTTAGCTGGACAGCTTTCCAGACGCCGGATGGCGAGTATGCCCTGTGGCTGATGAATGCCGAGGGGGAAACAGTCCTTGCCAGGCCGGGTGAGCCGCTGGAAATGGTTACCGATCCAGCGGAATTCGGCCCCTTGGATGGAGACGGTATTCCTACGGAACTGGAAGGATATACGCGTCTGGCACGTTTGCAGACAATAGCCATTCTTGATCAACTAGGCGCCATAGAGTTCGGCCAGGATGAGGAGATTGTGCGTATCACCAGCCTCGATAGCGCGGCCGGAAACGAACAGCGCTACGTCTATAACGAGGAAAATGATACGATGGAGGATGTGGCCACCGGGACCGTCTACAATGATGTCCAAGGGACGTGGATGGCCGAAGATCGCTCGACTATCCCTCCCGGCTTCTGGGTTGGCGTGGGTTTGCAAAACTTCGCGAGGTTTTTCACGAGTGGGGTGTTGGGCGGCCCGTTGTTCCTGGTCATTGTCTGGAATTTTGTCTTTCCCCTGATAACCGTTTTGACCACCTTTTTCCTGGGCCTCTTTACGGCCATGCTCTTCACCGACCTGCCGGGAAATCGGCTTATCCGTTCGCTCTTGATCATTCCCTACACCATCCCCAGTCTGGTCACCATCCTGATTTGGCGCGGCATGTTCCTGGAACCGATCGGGGTCATCTACCAATCACTTGTCGATATTTTTGGTTCTTCTCCGGCCTGGTTTCAGAGCCCCTTTTGGGCCAAGGTCGGTATCCTGATCGTCAATCTTTGGCTGGGGTACCCTTATTTCATGCTTGTTTGCAGCGGCGCCCTACAGGGCATCCCACAAGATATCTACAGCGCTGCCGATGTCGACGGGGCCAATGCCTGGCAAAAGTTCTGGCAGTTGACCATGCCCCTTTTATTGGTCGCTGTGGGTCCGCTGCTGGTCGCTTCCTACGTCTTTAACTTCAACAACTTCAATGTCATCTTCTTGTACAACCAGGGGAACCCGCCGATTGCCGGCGCGACAACGCCTATTGGCCACACAGATATTCTGATCAGTTATGTTTTTAAGCTGGCTTTCCAGGGCGCGCGCGGGGCCGATTTTGGCTTTGCAGCGGCGATCAGCATCCTCATTTTCATTGTCGTCATCGTAATCACTATGTTCCAATTCCGCTACACCAATATGTGGGAGGAGGCAGAGTAAGATGAGTTCCGTAACAGTAGACCAAAAATCATCAAGTATTTCGCGTGGCCGCCGCACCAGCAAGATCATTCGTATGATTATCGCCCTTGTGATGATCTTTTTTGCCCTCTTCCCGGTGGCCTGGGCAATCTCCGCTTCCATCAATCCTACCGGTAACCTGGCTTCACAGACTTTGATCCCGGCCAATGCCGGGCTAGATAACTACCGCAAGTTGTTTAGCGATTACAAGTTTACGACCTGGATGTGGAATTCTGCCAAAGTCTCTGTGAGTGTGACGCTGATATCGCTCTTCATTACCACGACGACGGCTTTCGGCTTTTCACGATTTCGTTTCTACGGCCGTGACACCATGCTGAAGAGCATCCTGCTCATCCAAGTCTTCCCGGCGATCCTGGCTATGGTGGCGATTTTTGCTCTGGTTCAGCAGTTGGGATCGGTCATCCCCTTCATGGGCCTGAATACGCTCACCGGCCTTGGTTTCATTTACCTTGGCGGGGCAATGGGCATCAATATCTGGCTCATGAAAGGCTTTTTTGATACCGTGCCCATGGATATTGACGAGTCGGCCATGGTCGATGGCGCCACTCACTGGCAGACCTTCTGGATGCTTATCTTCCCTCTCGTGCGTCCCGTGGTTATCGTTGTCGGCCTGTTGACCTTCATCGGCGTGTATGGCGAGTTCCTCCTGGCGCGCATATTGCTCACCAGCAGCGATAAGTTTACGGCTATGCTCGGTCTCTATCAGATGCAGGCGAACCAGTTCTCGACGAACTGGGGCGTCTTCTGTGCCGGGGCCATCCTCGCCGCTGTTCCCGTGGTTATCCTGTATCTATTCTTGCAGGATTACATCGTTGGCGGTCTGACGGCTGGCGCGGTCAAAGGATAAAAGTGATACGTTTTGAAGGCTGGACCGATCTTGAATGACACCTCTTAGGCAGGCGTTGTTTTCGAGACCGGTCCAGTCTTGTCTTCCACCCTAACGGCCGCCGTCTAGAATCAAAATGCCGTTCCCTCCTTGCAGCAGCAGGTGCCCTATGAACACGTTCGCGATAATGCGCAGGATGACGTCGCTCTTGTTGGTACTTCTTCTGGCGTTGGCTTTGGCAGCCTGCACTCAAGAGGAAGACGCTGCGCCGCCGGAGGCAGCGAACACGGCCGTCCCGCCGGCGGCCGCGGCCGCAGAACCAACCGAAGTGACAGCGGAACTGCCAGTCGTCGAACCAACGCTGGAGCCAGAACCCACGGACCTGGCAGAGGATCCGGCCGCTGCGCCGGCGGATGAGGCGCCCATCTACCTTTCCATCATCTGGCATCAGCACCAGCCGGTTTACTTCAAAGATCCGCAGACCAATATCTACGAACGGCCGTGGGTGCGCATGCACGCCGCCAAAGATTACGTCGATATGGCCGCCATCCTGGAGAACTACCCTGACATTCACGCCACCTTCAACCTCACCCCCAGCCTGATCCAACAGCTTGACGATCTCGCCGCCGGGGCGAGGGACAGTTACTGGGTGCACAGCGAGATTCCCGCCGCGGAGCTGAACGAGGAGCAAAAACAGTTCATTCTGGACCGTTTCTTTGACACCAACCGGCGCATCGTCGATCGTTTCCCACGCTATGCTGAACTGCTCGCCAAGCGGGATGGCAGCGCCGATCCATTGAACGAGTTTACTATCGAGGAATACCGTGATCTCCAGGTACTGTTCAACCTCGCCTGGACCGACCCCGATTGGCTTGAGGCAGAGCCTTTCGCCGGGCTTGTCGCCAAGGGGGCGGGCTTCGCTGAGGAAGAGAAAGCGCTGATCCTCGACCAGCATCTGCGCCTGATCGAGCAGGTGGTTCCCCTGCACAAGGCGCTGCAAGATGCGGGTCAAATCGAGATCACAACGACCCCGTTCGCCCATCCGATTTTGCCTTTGCTGGTCAATACCGGCCTGGCGCGCGAGGCGCTGCCGGAGATCGAACTGCCGGGCCAACCCTTCGTTTACGGCCAGGACGGCATCACCCAGATCGAAAAAGGGGTGGCGCTGTACAGCGAACATTTCGGCCGTGCCCCGGCCGGTATGTGGCCCGCGGAAGGATCCGTGGCCCAAGAAATCGTGACCATGGTCTCCACCAACGGCATCCGTTGGCTGGCCAGCGATGAAGGGGTCTTGGCCAAGAGCCTGGGCCGCGACAGTTTCACGCGGGACAGCGCCGAAACGGTCGTTGATGCCGACCAGCTCTACCGCCCTTACAGCGTGCAGGGCAAGCGCGGCGATCCCGTGGCCATGATCTTTCGCGATCGCGCCATTTCCGACAAAGTCGGCTTTACCTATTCCGGCATGCCGGGCGAAGAGGCGGCGGCTGATTTTGTGGCCCGTGTGCACCATATCCGTGAGAACCTGCAGGAGAGCGGCGCTGAAGGTCCCCATCTTGTTTCCGTCATCCTTGATGGGGAGAATGCTTGGGAGCATTATGAAAATGATGGCAAGGCTTTTCTGCACACGCTCTACCAGATGCTCAGTGAGGATCCCCTGATTGAAACGGTCACACCCACGGAGTTCCTGGCCCTGGCTCCTGAACCACGGCCGATAGAAGATCTCCATGCCGGATCCTGGATCTCGGCTGATTTCTCTACCTGGATCGGCGAAGAGGAGGAGAACCGCGCCTGGGACTACCTGGCAGAAACGCGCGCCTTCTTACAGAAGTACATCACCGGTTCGCGCCAGGAATCGGTTGATGAAGAGCAGCTGGAAGCAGCACTAGAAGCGATGATGATCGCCGAAGGCTCTGACTGGTTCTGGTGGTATGGAGCCGATCAAACCTCCAGCGACGATCGCGCTTTTGACGAGCAGTACCGCAGCACCTTGAAGCAGGTATATTCTGCCCTGGGCGAAGAACCACCCGCCTTTTTAGACGTTCCCATCATTGCGGAGCAGGCGACCATGGCTGATCGCCCGCAGAGCGGCTTAATCAGCCCGCAAATCGACGGCCGGATCGAATCGGGTGAATGGGATGGTGGTGGCCAGTTTCTCGCCTCAGGCGGCGCTATGGCTGCCGCAAACGCTCTCTTCGAAAGTCTGACCTATGGCTTCGATGGCCAGAACCTTTATCTGGCCGTTGCCACCGATGCCGGCGTCCTATCGGCTGCGCCGGAGATTGTGCAGCTCTATCTACAGGCGCCGGGCGCCGCCGGGCGTTCCGATTTCAGCCGCCAAGGCTCACCCCTTGGTTTTCCGGCCACAGGCATGCTGGAGCTGCAGCTTATTGACAAGGAGCTGGTCGCCCTTACCTACTATGCGCCTGATGCAGGGGAGTGGACGGCCGTGGCTGCCGCGGAAGCGGCCGATTTGCCCCGTGTGCTCTATTCTGACGGGAGCGAGGGCTGGGCCGCATCGGCCGAGGGCCAGATCGAGATCGCCGTTCCCTTGACTGTCCTGGGCAGCGTGGAGGAAGGCACGGCCGTCACCTTACGCGCGCTGCACCTGATCCCGATGGGCGGCGGCCAGGCGGAACTGGGGCGGCTGCCTATCAGCGGGCCGGCGGCCGTCCTCGTCCCCGACCTGGGGACAACGACGCTGGTCATTGATTTGCTGGATCCTGAAAACGACGATCACGGCCCGGGTACGTATACCTACCCCCAGGACGCGGTATTCACGAGCGGTAATTTCGACATCACCGCCTTCCAGGCCGGCTATACGGCGGACGATATCCTTTTTAAGTTCTATCTGCGCGGTCCTATTGAAAACGTGTGGGACTCGCCCAATGGGCTTTCCCTGCAGACGCTGGATATTTACATCGATACAGATGGCGATGGGCAGGGAGGCGAGGCGATGCTGCCCGGCCGCAACCTGTCCTTGGATGAGGGAACCCGTTGGGACTACGCCATCACGGCCGAGGGGTGGCTGCCGGGTATTTACGTGCCCACGCCCGATGGCCCGCAGCAAATCGCTTCCGCGGAAGAGTTCAAAGTGCTTGTAGATCCCGATTCGCACAAGGTTACGCTGCGTGTGCCGCAATCGATCCTGGGTGACGACCCCCAGAATTGGCGTTTCGCGGCAGTGGCCATGAGCCAGGAAGGGTTTCCCAGCAGCGGCGTGATGCGCGTGCGCGACGTTGTCCCCGCGGCGGAGCAGTGGCGTATCGGCGGCGCGCCGCCGGGGACGACCAATCATACGCGCGTGCTCGATTTCGTCTGGCCGGAAGAAGGGCTGCAAGAAAGCCGCCTCGCCGAATTTGCGCCTGTTGATACAAGGCAGACGGACTTAGCCGCCGCTGCCTATGCGCGCGTGCCCCTCTTTGGCGCGGAGTGAGGGCGGGGCGACTAGCGTCTTGTGAAAACAGTTGCCTAATCGGGGATGCAGCAGACACAATACGCGCCTATGTCGCCTAAAAGGCATTCCATAAGCCCGCTTGCCGCGCCGCTGGCCATCCTGCTGCTGGCCGCCTTTCTGCGCCTCTATCGTCTCGCTTCCGTGCCCTTTGGCTGGCATCCGGACGAGGCGACGAAGGCGCTGCTGGCGCGCGACGTACTCGCCGGTAAATTCTTACCCGCCTTTTTCTCCGCCTTCACCGGCCGCGAAGCGCTTTTTGTTTACCTGGAGGCGCTTTTCTTCACCCTCTTCGGCGAAGGTATATTCAGCGGCCGTTTGCTTTCCGCCTTCGTAGGCATCTTGACTGTGGCCCTCACTTACGCGACGGGCCGCCGGCTTTTCAACCGGCGCATCGCTCTCTTGGGCGCTGCATTTCTAGCTGTTTCGCTCTGGCATCTCATTGCCAGCCGCAACGGCTACCGGGCCGTGATCCAGCCCTTTGTCCAGCTTCTTGCGATCTACTTTTTGTTCTACGGCCTGTACAGAAGCGATGGAGAAGGGGCTCAACCGGCAGCCAGGGAGCAGATCTGGTGGCCTTTCCTTCTCGCCGGCCTATTTCTTGGTCTGTCGCAGTATACCTACACGGCCGTGCGCCTCTTTCCTGTCCTGGTACTGGCCATTCTCTTCCTGGTTTTCCTCTTTGACCGCCGGGCGATCGCCGCCAACTGGGGCCCTTTGCTGGCCATGGGCGCCGCCGCCTTCCTCGTCTTTCTGCCCCTCGGCCGCCACTTCTGGCTCTACCCACAAGATTTTTACGGCCGTGCCGCCCAGATATCCGTCTTTTCACCGGCATGGTCCGGAGGCGACAGCGGCGCGCGTCTCTGGCAGAGCGTTAAAGAGACGGCGCGCATGTGGACAATCTGGGGGGACATCAACTACCGCTTCAATATTTCTGGGCAGCCCGTCTTTGATTGGTTCACCGGCCTGCTCTTCTTCCTGGGTATCCCGCTCGCCCTCTGGCGGTCGTGGAAAAACGAAGGGCTGCTGCGTGTCGCCTATCTCACGCTGCCCCTCTGGCTCGCTGTCATGCTCCTGCCCATGGTCCTCTCCGCGGAATCGCTGCCCTATTACCAGCGGGCAATCGGCGTCTTGCCCATCATCTACTACTTCCCCGCGATAACCCTGGACGCGGCGCTCACGCTCCTGGGGCGCCGGACGGGAGCTAGATGGGTTCATTTGCCCACGATGCTGCTGGTCATTCTCTTTGCCTGGCTGGCCGCAAACACCTACCGTGATTACTTCCAGCGCTGGCACGAAGCGCCGCGTAATGATGATGACCGGCGCACAGCCATGGTCTATGTCGCCAATTACTTAGCCGCCAACCCGCCGCAGGGCGGCGCGCTCTATCTCTCCACGCAGTATATGCAGCATCCAACGCTGGCCCTGTTGGCAGAGGAACAATACGACGACATTCACTGGTTCGACGCCCGCCAGAGTCTGCCGCTGCCGCCGCCGGGGGAAAAGGCCACCTACCTGCTGCTGACCGAGAACAGGCCGCAAGCATGGCTGCTAGAACGCGCTCCGGGTTTGCAAGAATTAGAAATCGTGGACGATCGTTTTCAGCGGCCTGTCTTCACCGTTCTTAACTGGCCGGGGGGCGCCTACCCGCAGCCGGCACAGCATTCGCGGGCGACCTGGTCGTGGGCGACAACGTTTGATCCGCAGACCCTTGATCAAACAGAGAATTCTATCGCCTTACCTGTCCAGTTTGCTGACGTGATGACCTTCGAGGGCTACGATCTTAGCGACGCGACCCTGGCGCCCGGGCAGGCGCTGGAACTGCTGCTGCACTGGCGGCTGCTGGAGAGGCCTGCGCGCCAATATACGATTTTTGCACACCTGCTGGATGGGGATGGACAGGTTGTCTCCGGTTTCGATGCCAACGAATACCCGACTAGTTTCTGGCGTGAGAAGGGGGACGAATACTTGTTGAGCCACATGTACCTGCCGATCAGAGGTGATCTGGCGCCGGGCCAATACCAGCTGGAAATCGGCGTTTACAACCAGCCGACGGGTGAGCGGCTGCCGGTTCTGGACAGGGGAGAGGCTGTCGCCGATCGCCTGCTGCTCATGCCCGTAGAGGTAGAATGAAATAGATGTCGATTTTGGAAATCCGAGAAGAGGCAGCTGGAGATATTTGCAGATTGCCTAAGGCTGGAACCGCCCCTTGTTGACGGGTTCCTGCTCCGCGCTGATGGCATAGTACTTTCTAAGGCTTAGTTCCGTTAGCGGCTCGATGATTTCCTGAACCTGCTCTGAGATGTCGCCGAAACAGCAGCCGACGCCCACGTTCCAGAGCGCGGCCCCTTTTACTTCTGGGTAGTTGGCATAGAGCTTCGACAACCATTTGATGTCTTCTATTGCTTCTTCGACAGGTGGAATATCCGCATATTCCCAGCCACCCTCGGTGATCAGCACCGTTGGGCGCGCGATCCCCATCTCATCCGCTGCTTGAAACAGGTCCTGAAAACGGCCGATCTTGTACGGATACTCATGCCCAATGTCCTCTTCAAGATAGCTGTACTCATGGAGGGCGATGGCCACCCGCTGCGGATTCTGGGCCGCAAGGCGCAGGAATTCCTGCATCGACGGTCCCCGCCAATGCTCCGGTTCCGGTTCGCCTGAAGCAAAGCCAAACGCCGCCCAGCGGTAGCCCTCGGCCATGGCCAGATCCGCTGTTTCCAGGGCGAATTGGGCCAACCATTCCGACTGCGTGCGATCCGGTTCATTGAGCGTCTCTATCCAGACCAGGCTGGGATCTAATTCCGGCGGGAAGAGATCGCGATGGACGCCCCAATGATATTGGGCCGCTTGCTCCGGAGGTAGTTCATAGGGGGGAACGCTGCCGCTGGCACGGTAAACAAGCACATGAGGAACGCCGCTCTCGCGCATCAACGCTTGCGCTTTGAATAGGGGTTCGGCATTGTCCACCGTTTTTAGGAAGAAGGGCACGCCGGCCGCGTCCAGGCGCGTCATCCACTCATCTAACACGTCGCGATCCTCAGGCAGCGTGACGTGAAACCCTGTTTTCACAAAGCCCAGCTCCTGGCCCTCTGCCTGCAAGCCGGCGCGCACGGCAGCAAAATCAACTGTTGGCTGGGGCGTCGGTGAAGCGGTAGGCGCCGGTGAAGGCGTCATCTGCGAGCCGGCGGCCAGTGGCAAATAGATGTCGTTGTCCGTTAAAGACGGAGGGGCGCCGGCCGTTGCCGGCATAGAGTCAGCGCCGGGGTACGCCGCCGGGTCAGGGGCGGAAGTTGGCGTCACTGCTACGTCCGCCGGCCCGCCTGGCGGCGAATCGGCTGCGGGATAGGGCGAAGGAGCGGGCTCGCGCGTTGGCGATGCCTGGGTTTCTCTCATGGACGGCGCAGGATCAGCCGCCGCCGTTTCTGCTGCCCTGGGCTGCGAAGCGGCTGGGGCAGGTGTCTCCTCGCCAGGCGTTGGCGCGCAGCCGTTTAGCAAGAGTAGGAACGCAAAAAGCGCTGTTAGAATGAGCGTTTTTCTGGGCATAGGGTCTCTGGTCAACGGTGGTTGATTGGCCGTCTGGCTGCGTGCAAAAAGGCGGCTCGAATGCGCAGCCTATGCGGCCATCTTAGGGTCTCGGGCAGCATCGGTCAATGGCGGGCCGCTATCTTCACCGGAAATGCTCACCTGAGAATAAAGCCTGCAGCGCTCCCAAAAAGCCGGTAGAATTGCGATGCGCGAGCACTTATCTATATGGCGATTCCCTATACGCTGCGCACAAGAAGAGAGGAAGCAGTTATGGCTTGGTATCAGAAAGAGATCCTAATCAGCCCCAAACGGCGCGGATTTCACCTCGTGACGGGCGAAATCATCAGTCAGGTCCCGCAGATCGGCGAACTCTCCACCGGCTTGATGCATATCTTCATTCAGCACACTTCCGCTTCCCTGGCGCTCAATGAAAATGCCGACCCCTCCGTTCGCCAGGATATGGAAGCGCACTTCAACGTCGTCGCCCCGGAGAATGCACCCTACTACGTGCACACCTACGAAGGCGCGGACGACATGCCCGCGCACATCAAGGCGGTGCTCTTAGGGAGCAGCTTGACCCTGCCGATCAGCAGCGGCCGTCTCCATCTGGGCACGTGGCAGGGCATCTATCTCTGCGAGCATCGCGACAACGCCCGCGGCCGGCGCCTGGTGATCACCCTGCACGGCGAGTAGCCGGCCCGCGCACGCCTGGCGCAGTTTTCGCTCCTGTGCTCTCGGAAGAAAGGGACAGTTTACTTGCCCGGCGCCTGCGGCGTCGTTGTATCCAACCACGCCTTGGCCGCCATCAATGCTTCGTTCAGCGCCTTTCCTATCTGCGCCTGCTCCACGTATACATTTTCTTCACCGATGAGTGTCAGCGTGCCCGTCTTGTCTAATTGGTCCAAAAGACGCGGACCAACGCCGGCCAGCATTAAGTGGCCGCCATTTGCTTGCAGGGCAGTTGCATAGCGGCGCACTACCCCAAGGAAAGTGCTGCCTACCTCTGGATGTCCACGTAGAATGAAGATGACGACCGCTTGCTTTGCATCGTCGGCGCTTGGGAGATTCTGTTCAAACGTTACTGCCGACGCGAAGAACAAGCTGCCGTAGATGTTGAGCAATGTCACTTCTTGATCGGGCAGCTTGACCGGGGCAGACTGCTCGAAGGGGAATCCACCTTCGACCGGGACCAGCTCCAAGACGCGCACCTGGTTGGAGGAGCGAAATACGTAGACCATGACGGATATGGCGACCCCGATAACGATGGCATATTGCAGCGGCAGGGCCAAAGTTGCCAGCAGCGTCAAGATCATCGCTGTCCGTGAAACAAGTCCGGCTTGCCAAACCATCATGATTTGCTCTGGCTGCAGATTCTGATAGCCAACAACAACCAACAATCCGGCCAGGGCTGACATGGGTATCAGTTTAACGGCGCCGGCAAACAGCAGTACGATGAGAACGACAAAGACGCCGGACAGAACATTGGCCCAGCGGGTTAGCGCACCGGCATTAACGGTCACGGCCGTGCCCGACATAGAACCGCCGCCTGGTATGCCCGTAAAGAAGCTGGCCGCAATGTTACTGATACCCTGTCCGGAAAAATCCTTCGATACGTCCGGATATTTGCCATCCGGGTTCGGGTAGCTTTGGCCAACACCGGCCCCCTGGACCAAACCGATGATGGCAATGGCCAACGCAGGTAGTACCAGAGCCGGTATCAAGGTCAGGTCTGGCAGCATGGGTCTGGGCAATGAACGTGGGATAGTGGCAATGTCTCCCACCAAAACCAGTGACGTGACGGAGAAGCCCTCACTTAAGAGCAAGGCCACCAATGTTACCAAGACCAGGGCCAGGATCATCGAAAACTTGCGCAAAGGCGTGTACCCAAAGCCGACAATCAACCCGATGGTCAAAAGACCGATGAATAGAGTGGCCGTGTCACCCTGGCGTAGATTGAGTATCGTATCGGCCAGCTTGAGAAACTCGCTGTTGAAGGCGCTCGTGTAGCCGGTTAAATCAGGAATGGCCCCCAGAATGATCAGCAGAGCAATACCCGTGATGAAGCCGGTCATCACCGATTGAGACACAAAGCGAAGCAGGCTGCCTAGCCTGAGCACCCCAAACAACAGTTGAAACAAGCCAATGAGCAGCACCAATGTCACCATCGCGGTTGTTCTCTGGCTTACCGGGAATGCCACCAGCGCATCACCTGCCGCCACAGACAAGGCGCCAGTTGTGGAGACATTCATATAGACCGAACTGGTGAACAACGCCCCACAGGGGTCGCAATCATCAGCGTATAGAGGCCATAAACCGGGTTGACGGCTGCCAGGACGGCATTACCCATGGCCTGCGGCACATTGACGACGGCAAAGGTTAGACCGGCAATCGCATCGGCAACGAACTGATTGTGTTCTACCGGTAGATATGAACTTGAAGTAATCTTTTCCATAATATCCTAAATCTTTTGTCAGCTAACCGATCTTTCATTCCGGCTCGCTGACAGGATGTAAACACTTACCACAAAAACCCAGATTGGGAAAATCAACTGGAACCCCCAGAAGAGATCCCTCAGCCAAAGCATCACGCCCACGGCCCAGGTCAGGATGGCCAGCCAGCGCGGTATCACGCCGTCGCGCAGCTCTTTTGCCGCGCTGAGGTAGAAATTTCGCCAGGGGCCAGACTCTGCCTGGTAGCCGAGCTGTTCCAGGGCGTCAGCTTGCAGGGCGCGGGCCTCCTGGTTGTCCGGGTCGGCAAAGACGAGATTGTTGACCACCTGAGCTACCCAGCGGTATTCCCCTTTGTCAAACGACGCGCGCGCCTGGGCCAGCAGGCGGTCTGCGCCACCCATGAATTCGACATATTTTACACCGGCTGATTCCGGCGGCAGAGGGTGCAGCGTGGCGGGATTGCCGTCGAAGAAGCCCAGGTCGCGCTGGTAGATGGCTTTGACGTTGTGGTTGATACTGCCGTAGTAGCCGCGGTTGTACCAGGTGCTGAATAGATCGGCCGGCAGCTCGATGAGCTACAGGATTTCCAGCATGATGAATCCTTGATTGGCGAACCGCAGGGTTTCATCATGCAAGTATTTGCACATGTCGCGCTGTTTCTTAAGGTACTCAACTCCTGCTTCTGCCCCCCAGGTAGGCCAATGATGGCTGGCAAAGATGACGTCGTATCGGCCGGCAAAATAACTAATCGCTTCGTCAATGTAATGGGCCCACGCTTTGGGGTCGCGCACCTGCGCGCCGCGCAGCGTGTAGAGATTGTGCATATTGTGCGAGCGGTTCTCGGCCATACACAACGCCCGGTATTGTGGGAAAAGGAAGTTCATTTCCGCCGGCGCTTCAGTCCCCGGCGTCATTTGAAACGTGTAGAGATTGTGCATATTGTGCGAGCGGTTCTCGGGCATACACAACGCCCGGTATTGCGGGAAAAGGAAGTTCATTTCCGCCGGCGCTTCAGTCCCCGGCGTCATTTGAAAGATGATCTCCAGGCCGTCTAAAACCAGCGTCTGTCCGGTGGCGGTGATGTAGTCGGTCGGTTTGATCAGCGTTATCATATCGTTCGGCGTTGTTTGCCCCAGACCGGAGCCGACTTGGCCACGCGGATCCTTGGGCAGCAGGTTCCCGTACATGTAGCTGGCGCGGCGGCTCATGACGTTGCCGGCGATGACATTTTCGCTGATCGCGTATTCCAGGAAGTGTTCCGGGGCGTAGACCTTGATCTTTTGCGCCTTGACGTCTGCCTCGTCTATGACGCCCTTAACGCCGCCCCAGTGATCGACATGGCTGTGCGTATAGATGACGGCCACGATGGGTTTGCGCCCCACGTGTTTGTAGACCAGCTCCATCCCGGCGCGTGCTGTCGCCGGGGCAGTCAATGGATCCACGACCACGTAACCACCGTCGCTTTCGATAATACTCATGACCGCCATGTCGAAACTGCGGATTTGATAGATACCTTCCGTGACCTGGAAGAGACCGTGAAATAGGGCATTGAGACGCGATATCCGCCATAGGCTGGGGTTCACGCTCGGAGGGGCTGTTTCCTCTTCTAAGAAGGGAAACGCGTCGAGATTCCAAACGGTACGGCCGTTCTCATCGGTAATCGCCGGATCATCCAGGCTGGCAATGAAGCCGCGGGCGGCAGCATCAAAATCTCTTACATCGTCCCAATTGAGTTCGTTGTGCAGCGAATCGTTGGCTGCTTTTGTATATTCTGATGCTTCATTTGCTTTCGACACGGTAGCCTCCCATATTTGATGTCTAGTGACAAGATGATATTGATTGAGTCTGCCGGATCGGCGGAGTTGCGGATATCACTGAGCTTCTATTGGTTCGCATGTTCCGGGCTGCTGGTTTGCATCCGGACAAGTAATTCATAACTTGTCCGGATGCAAATATCAAGCTATTGTCAGGGGATTTGACAGCGAATCGCAGAAGCGCTCTAGAGTGGCCGTTTTCGATAAGAATCCACGAGCGGGCGGGGCTGTTGGGCCAGTACCTCATCCAGTAGAAAATCCATGATCAAGCGCTGATTGCGCCCTTCAAGAGCGCGAGCAAATGCTGCCTGGACTTGCTGCCCGCGTAGAGAAAGCCCGGCCAATTGCAGGCCGATTATCCAGCTTTCCGTTTGCTCTTCCAGTAGATCGACCGCTGCCTTATCCACATCACCGCCGATCGTTTGGCTCAGGATGCCGCGCCTCGACCGGCGCAAGGCGTAGATCGGCGGCAAGCCGGCAGCGGCAGCCAATGACGTTTTGCCGTATCCCACGGGTTTGCATTGACGAATGCCCTTAGAATCGTCTCAGAATCTCCGCCATCAGGGCAATATCGTCTTCTGACACATGGTAATGGGTGGGCAGCGTCAGCAGGCGGCGCGCAAAGGCATCGGCTCCTGGGTAGGTGTCCTGCGTACGCGGCTCAAAGATTGCGGGCAGCGTCTTCTCGTAGAGGCGGCCCGCGCCGATCCCTGCCGCCCACATCAGACCATAGAGGCGTTCCCGCTCGCTTTCGCTTGCCGCCAACACGGGCAGGCGCAAGAATATCGGTTCCGCCTTGGGGGTGATGGCCAGGTTCTGCACGCTTGACGTCTTTTCGACGGCCCGGCTCACTCGGGAAGAGACGGCCGTGCGCCGGGCGTTGATCTCGTCTAACCGGGGCAGCAGGGCGAGCCCGACTGCCGCTTGCGCGCTGCTTAGATCGCACAGACGATACCCCCAACTCGCTTCCTGGTTGCCCATGCGCTGCACGCCCAAGCTCGTTGCCGCCCACCAAGTGCGTGGGTGAAAGGCGATCTGGAAAGCCAACTGCCGCAGCCAGGCCCGGGCAGAACTACCCCCGCCTGGGGAAGGTAGTTCTGCCCACCAGCGTGCTAGTGCGGCTTGATTCTGCTTGTGACCGGTAATGACAATGCCGCCTCCCCCGGTGGAAAGGGGTTTTCCCGGGCCAAGACTAAAGAGTCCGAAATCGCCGCCCAGGCCCAGTGGACGGCCGTCCCCATGGGCGCCCATTGCCTGCGCCGCATCTTCAATGACGACTGCGCCCACCTTTTTTGCCGGCGCCCAAACATCTTCCAGGGGCAGGGGGATGCCGAATGGATGTACCAGAAACAGTGCCAGCGTCTGTTCGCTGAGCGCGGCGATTAGCTGTTCCTGCTTGTATCGCGTTGATTCCGGCCAGATATCCACATAGACAGGTTGCAGACCCAGGTCCAGGGTGACCTTGGCCACCACGGGGCAGGTATAGGCGGGCATAACGACCTGCCGCCGCCCTTCTGCCTCCGCTGCCAAACCCTTCAACAGGCCGTGCAGAACGGTGCGCCCAGACGAAGCGAGATAGCAAGCCTCTTTAGGTAGATGGTAGTAGGCGGCCACGGCCGCACGAAAGGCTTCATGCGCATCGGGCGGTGGGCGCAGGCCGGCCGCCAGATCGGTGGCGGTGACGGGAACGGCTGAGGGGGGCAGCCGTCTAAAGCGTCCTCTTTCCTTGCCCATCGTTAAGGCATGCGCCGTATATCGGGCAGGATTAAGTTTGTGACTCCGCTGAAGACCAGGGCGGCCGCGCTGCCTACCGTAAGCGCCAGGGGCAGCCCCAGGGCGACAGCCAGGGCGCCCACGACCATGTTGCCTCCCGTGTCAGAGCCGGCATGCAGCATGCTGTAGATCGTCATCACGCGGCCGCGCACCCTGTCCGGCGTATGCAGCTGCACCAGCGTCACGGCCAGGCTCTGTAAGATCAGGAGCACAAAGCCGACGCCGACGAGCAGGATGCAGGCGCTGATCATAGACGGTGCCTGGGCTACGCCGGCGACGAGGAAGGGCAAAATGAAGGAGGCGATCATCAGGCTGCGCCCGCGCAGATCGCTTCCCAGGCGCGCCGCGCCGAAGGTGCCCAGAACGGAGCCCAAAGCCACGGCCGAAAGCAGGATGCCCAGGCCCACAGAGTCCACGCCCATGACGTCCTTCGCATAGGCGGGCATCAGGCCGATCACGGGATAAGCCAAGCCACCAACCACGGTTGCGATCGCGATTACACCCAAGATCGTAGGCTGCTGCCACAGCGTGACGATTCCTTCCGTCATGGCCACGCCAAAGCCCTTCCCTTCCTTGTCCTGGCCCACATCCTGGACACGTATCAGGGCCAGGGCAATGATGGGACATAGATAGCTGATGGCGTTGAAGAGCATCGTTCCTCCGACGCCTATTGCAGCGATAAGGAACCCGCCCAGGGCGAAGCCGATGACGCTGGAGATGTTAAAGATGACAGCGTTGAGCGCCACGGCATTGGCCAGGTCTTCCCGTTCTACGAGATCGACCAGAAAGGCGCGCCGGGCAGGATTATCAATCGCCAGAAGGGCGCCGAAAACAAAATAGAGCAGGATGACGTTCCACAGCGCAATCTGGCCGCTGATGGCCAGCAGCCCAAAGACGGCCGCCTGCAGCATCAGGCCGATTTGTGTGGCCAGGATCACCTTGCGGCGCGGCAGGCGGTCGATGAGGACGCCGCCGGCGAGGGAGATAGGTATCACGGGGATCAGGGCGATGAAGCCGACCGCCCCCAGCCAAAAGGTGGAATCGGTCAATTCATATATCAGGTACCCTTCGGCGATGACCTGCAGCGAAGTGCCGATCGTGGAGATGATTTGTGCCAGCCAGAATAAGCGAAAATTACGGGAGCGTAGAGCCGGCGCCATGGCCGCCCACATCAGGATCCCATCCTGTGGCTGACATAACCGGCGCCAATTGCAAAGCCGACCACAAGCGCGATAGCCACAAAAAGAGCGGTGGAGCCACTGCGTTCAGTCGCTTGTGCCGTAGAAACGATCTCAGTCGTTTCCACAGAGGGAACCTCTTCCACCGCGATCTTTTCCGGCTGGACTATTTTCTCTTCATTTTGAACAGGCGCCTGCTCGCGCGCGCCTGTTCCCGCCGCCGCCTCGGCCGTCAAGATGGAATCATCGCTTTCCAGCGGCTCGCCGCCGCCGGCGGCGGGTGCCGCTGCAATCTGCGGACGCAGCAGTCCCATAATCTCTTCGGTGACGGACAGTGTCTCTTCACTTGTCAGGATGGATATGCCCTGTATATTGCCCTGTAAAGGTTCCAGCAGATCGAGTAGTTGGCGCACATCTCCCTCCGTGCGGATCTGCAGACTGATCTGAATATCAGGATTGGCCTGGCGAATGTCCTCTATCAGCGGTTCCACAAATTCATAGACGGCATCCGGTTCCGTCTGCACCTTCTGTACCTGCAGGATGAAGTAGTCGGCGTAAGGGGCCAGTTCAGCCCCATTGCTCTGCGCGAAGCGCCTGTCCGGGCCGAGGGCAAGTTCGAGATCATAGAGATCGGTGACTTCCCGCAGCCTCTGCAAGCTCTCCAGCGGGTTTTCCTGCTCAAAGACAGGGTTGGCGGGTCCATGTTCGAGATTATAGCCGACGATGTCCATTTCTTCGTGAATATGAGGCAGCAGGCGTATCGCATCGGCCGCGGACTTGAAGACGACCAATTTCTTGCCGGCCGTAACCCCTTCGAGCAAAGCCAACTGCGAAATATGCTCGACGCGCGCGATATCCTGGGGCCTGGCGCGTTCGTTGAAAAGGTCGATCAGCGGGGCGCCCATGCTCAAATCAACCCACAGATCGGGTAACACTCCGTCCTCATCGGCCCGCGCCCGGGCGGTGAAGCAGAAGCAAACGAAAACCAGGGTAATGAAAAGTATTTTCTTCACAATGTTTACGAATAGGGTGACGGCTATTCTTGGCTCTCTTCAGCTCCGCTGCCGGCCGCATTCTCTGCGTTCTCGGCTGCATCCGTGGCCTCTCCATCCGCCGCCTCTTCAGCCCCTTTGGTGGGCGAAGCGGCCGTATTTTCCACAGAAGGTTCTGCACTGTCTGCCGATCGATCCAGCAGTTCATCCTCAGACGGCCTCAGCAGGCCGCCCGGCTGTGCCTGGCGGGCGAGATCGTTCCAGTAGACGACCGCATCCGCATTCTCATCCTCACGCGCCATGGTCGCCATGCGTAAATATCCGGTGGGCACGCCAGGCATCGTTTCCGCGGCCAGCGTGTAATAGGTTTCCGCCGTTTCCCGGTCCCCTTCCGCCTTATAGAGATCGCCAAGATCGATCAACGCTTCGATGGCCGCCGGCTCAAGAGCCAACGCTTCCAACAAGTCTGTCTTGGCGCCGGCATCATCGCCCAACTCGGTAAGAATGGCTGCCCGTTGAATCAAGGTGCCCGCTGCCGGCGAAATCTCAAGCGCTTCATTGGCCAGCGCCAGCGCCCCATCCTCGTCGCCGAGAGCCAGTTTGAGGGCTGCATACCGAATCAGGAGAGCGCCGGACGAAGGAGAGACCTCCAAGCCTTTCTGCAGCGTTTCTTCTGCTTCTTCTTGCTGCCCGGCCGATTGGTAGAGGGCGCTCAGCCGCAGGTAGGCGTCGGCCAGGGTGGGGGCGGCGACCAACGCCTGGCGGTAAGCGGTCTCTGCCTGGCTGACATCGCCGGTCACTTCAAAGGCGTTGCCCAGGGCGATATAATGGCCCGGCGTGGCCGGATCAAGCGTGATCGCCTCCCGGTACTGCAGGATTGCCTCTTCGAAATTCTCAGTCAAGAGGAAGAGATCACCCATGGCCACGTGCACATCGGCGACATCCGGCTGTGTTTCCAGCGCCTGATTGTAGCGCTCGCGCACCTGCTCGAAGTTGCCACGGTTTTCGTAGTAGTGACCCATGGCAAGCAGCATCTCCGTTGTTTCCCCCAATTCGCCGAGTCCTTCTTGCAGCGTCTGCAGCGCGTTTTCCGGCTGTCCTCTCTGCAGCTGCAAGGTAGATACCGCACTATACAACTGTGCCGGATCAGAAACCTTGCGATAGCCCTGGGAGAGCATTGTGATTGCCTCGTCATAGCGGCCCATCGCCGCCAGCCATTGGCTTGCCGCCACATAATTCGGCGCATTGGTCGGATCGAGTGAGACGGCCTGCTCATTGGCAGAAATTGCTTCTTGAAGCATCCCTTGTGCCGCATAAAGGTTGGCCAGTTCAACGTAAACACGCTCGTTTGCCGGATCGTTCGCCTGCGCCCGCGTATAGGAATCGAGCGCCTGATCGTAATGGCCAAAGATACGCGCGATTCGCCCATGCCGCATCAGGAGCTCAACGTCATTTGCTCGCTGCTGCAGCGCTTCATCCGTGTAGGTGAGGGCTGTATCGTAATCACCATAGCGAATCAAAGAATCGATCAGCGTCAAGTTGAGTGATTGATCGGATGCGGGCAGTGCCGCCGCTTTCTGGAACCAGGCCAGCGCTTTGTCGCTGTCGCCCCGTCTTTGTTCCAATTCACCCAGGCGAATATAGCTGCTGACATTGTTGTAATCGATTCGCCGCGCCTGAGTTAGGAGATCTTCCGCTTCGTCGAGATCTCCTTTGTCCATGCGCAGTTCAGCAAGCCCAACATAGGCGTCGGCTGCGCCAGGATTGGTGGCGATCGTTTCGCGGAAGCTGAGCTCTGCGCGATCGCTGCGGTTGCGATCCTGCCAGGCGCGCGCCAGGGCCAGCGTGGCCCGCTCGTTGCCCGGATGTTTTTCGGCCGTATTGTAATAGATCGTCATCGCCTCAGTCCGCTTCTCCTGTCCATCTAAGGCGTTCGCCAGGGCGATCTGTGCCTCTACAGAACCTGGTGACAGGGAAACGGCCGTGCGCAGCTGCGCCAGCTGCCCTTTTGCGTCGCCTTGCAGCCCCAGTACCTCGGCCAAGCCCAGGCGCGCGGCGGCCGTCCAACCGTCCAACTCAAGCGATTGTTCGTAGGCGATGGTGGACAGATCAAGATCAAAGCGTGCCAGGTAGAGATCGCCCAGTTCTTTGTAATAGCGGGCCATGATCGTCGGCGATTCTCCCGCTTCTTCTCCCTGTCGTAGCCGCTCCAGGTAGAGATCGATCGCCTTGTCACCCTGGTTGCGTCCCTGGTAGAGGCGCGCCAGCGCGGACACGTCACCGAATTCACTGTCATAGAGCAGACTATCAACCGGCCAATCATCCGTTTCAGCTCTTCTGTATCCGGAAACGGCCGTATCGCTGAGCGTTTCATCCGAGGCGAACAGGGCGTCCGCAGACGGCAGCGGGTTGTCCAGGCCGATAAAAGTGATGCCCGGATCCCTCTCCGCCAGGTTGATCGTCGTGGCGTCCAATGCGCGCTGGAAAAAGTTGTTCGCACTTTCTCTATCGCCCGTTGCTGAATAGAGATTGGCCAGGCGGATAAAGGTCTCCACTTCTTCACTATCCAGGGCCAGCGCCGTTTCGTAAGCTTCTACGGCTTCATTGATATCATCCTGCCGGCGCAGCGCATCCCCGTAAAGAAGATGCGTCCAGGCGGCGTCCGGAGCGGCCACCATGGCTGAACGGTAGTAGTTCATGGCCGCTTCGATATCCCCTTGATCCTCATAGGCGGCGGCGACACGCGAAAAGGCGAATGCGCGGCTGTTTGCGGCGGCCACCGGCCGTGGTCGCCCGCCGCCGCCGTAGGGCGCAAGCTGTTCCAGCGCGCCCTGATAAGCATCAATTGCCGCATCTACTTCACCGAGGCGCTGCCACTGATCTCCCAGGGCCAGCAGCAAAGTCGATTCATCCGACTCCTCGCGCAGGGCGATTTGCAGCAGGACCATGACATCGTTCGGTGTTCCTCCCTGAAGGCGCAGTTCGCTGCTCAAGGCAACGTAAACGCCGACTTGCGAGGGATCCAGTTCGAATGCGCGTTGGTAGGCGCGGATCGCTGCCTCATGGTTTCCTCTGGCCACGGCCAGTTCACCGCGCAACGTGTGTCCGGCAGCGCTGTATCTATTCTGGCTGAGCCCGTAGGCGATTTCATCAGACGCTTCCACCAGATTGCTGTCGGCCATGAGCACTTCTGCTAGCGCTAGGTGTGTCCCCGTCGACTCCTGTCCCTGTAGTTCCTGCAGCAAGATCGCATAGCGAAGGAGATCGGCGGCGCCTTCATACTTGCCCTGCGCAGCCAGGAGATCCGCTTCGATGGTGATAACCTCGGGGGAGAGCGGGTAGAAGAGGCGCATCGACTCTACCAGCTGCAGCGCTTCTTCATACTTGCCAAGTTCGCGGTAGACGCTGACGAGCACGAATAAGTTGTACTCATTGGCCTGTTCTTGAGCCGCCTGTTCGTAGAGGGGGAGGGCGCGCTCTGCTTCGCCGCGCTGGCGCCACATATCCGCCTCCGCAATCAGGCGCGACGCATTGTCGGGCCAGCTCTGCAAATCTGCCGCGGTCTTGAAGAGTAACTCGGCGCACTGTTCGCGCCCATCACTGAGGCAGACGTCGCCCAGCGCAATATGGAAGCGAGCCACACGCGGCGCGGCGCGGCGCGCGATATCAAACTGGGCGATGCTCTCGTCTAGCAAGCCCTGCTGCGCATAAAGACGGCCGAGTTCGTGGTGCAGGATGGGCAGTTCATGCTCTCTCGCCATCCTCTGCAAAATCGCCTGCGCCTCTGTGAACTGCCCTTCCCGCTGCGCGATCTCAGCCAGCCCCAACTGCGCCAGAAGATCCTGCTCATCCGCTTCCAGCGCTTCTTCAAAATACCCTTGGGCGTCCGACCATGATTTGTCGGCCATGGCGGTGTTGCCCTTGATCGCCGCCGTCACCTCTGGTTCGCCGCTCACCACGTAAAGAGAATACGCTTCGTCATCAAGCAGCCACGTGAACCAATGCGAGGCGAGCTGCAGTTGCGCATCCAGGCTGCTGCCGCTCTCTGCCACAACATACTTGACGTCGTACTTATCCAGCGTTTCTATAGAGCGCTCGGTCAACGTGGTCGCTGTGAAGAAATCATGCTGATCCAATAGGCGCTGCAGCGCTTCATCCTGGCGATCAGCCGGAAAGATCTCGCTCGTCGTCGGCGTGCGGTGCGCGAGGACGTGCGCATGGGCGACAAAGGCGGGCAGGGTCACACTCATGTCCTGGTCGGCCAGCACCATGCTGGGACCGGTCTTGGCCAGGTCGGCATTGAGACGGCCGAACAGACGATCGGGGGTCGGGTAGGCATAGGCGAAGGCGCGGCGGCCGTCCAGGTTCTTGATATTGCGGGCGATTCCCGGACTGAGAATCAGGGCGGACAGCACGATCACCAGTAGCGGGCCGAAGGGGGAAAGGCGCTGGACAGTACGCTCTGCGTCGCCAACCTTCAATGCCTCCTGTAGACGGCCGCCAATCTTGATCGCTGCGCCGACCATCATCTGCGCCGCCATCGCGAAGATCAATGCGTAGGGCAAGATCCAGACGAAGCGCCACAAGATCCAGGGCATGACGAATGAGCCGATCAAGGGCGTCACCAGGGGATTGAACATGACAAAGACGATGCCCAGGCTGCTGCTGACCACATATTGGGCGGCCACATCTTTGCGCAGCCGCCAAAGGAACATCGGTAGGAGCAAGAGAGCCAGGAAGTAAGGCGGCTCAATAATCAGGCTGGGATCAGAGATGTAGTTGGCCAGATCAAAGAGGATCAGCCGGCGGCGGTCCATATTCAAGGCGAAGCGCCAGACGAGGAAAGGATTGTCGCTTGTATAGGCATCTTCGGCGACAAGGTTTTGCATTTCCGGCAGCGGCCCATAATAGTCCAGGCTGGGCACGTGTAGGAAAGGCAAGGCGGGCACTGATTTCTCACCGACATCCCACCCCTCAAAGGAGGAAGGATAAGAAGAAGCGAGCGGCGATTCACCGCGCGAAAGCAGCAGCTGCACCATGGGCAGGAACATGACGATGGCGATTAGCCCACCCAGAGCGGCCGATCGTATCCAGGAAGTGCGCTGTCGTAGATTCAGCAGCAGGTGCAGCAGAGCGAAGGAGCCGAGAGCGAGGGCCAGCATGGCGGCGATCAATGGATGGATTGTGGAGACGGCGAAAGTCGCCACGGCCGCCGCCAGCCAGGCGCGCCAGGGCCCGTCGCGCACGAAGCGGATCGACAATCCGAATATGACGGGCAGCATCGTCACCGGGACCATGAACTTGTCGGCATTGACGCGCTCGAAAAAGAAGATGCTCACATTGTCGCCGCGCAAGAAGGGCGCTGCTGCGTAGATCAGCAGTTGGATGCCCGCGGTCAGCAGGCCGAAGCGTTTGCTGCCGCTGCCTGCGTTCTTGCCCAAAGTGTACGCGGCCAACAGCGCCCACAGAGCGAGCATTGCCTTCGAGCCCGAGGCCAACAAAGCATTGGGTTCGATCACAGAGAAATAGGACCAGAGGTAGTTCAAGGTTAGCGATTGGTTGAAGACCATGCGCACGCCCGGCCCCAGCCCCGAGCCAAATAGCGGTTCTTCTAGATTGAGCGGCAGCCCGGCCAGGGCATCGGCCGAGAATGAGTTGACGGCGTAAGCGTCGCCGTCGATTTTGTATAGATTCAGTGTGGGCAGCAGCAGAATGAAGGCGCCCAAGATGAGGCCGAGAAGGATTAATTCATCGATCTGCCACGGTTCCGCCTGCGGCCGCTTTCTATGCACAAACTTGATTTCATGCAGCAGCCAGATCAGCATCACCAGGCCGCTGAGAACAGCCCAGGCGAGCGCTAACTGGTGGATGTCCAGGTGCAGCAGCAGCGCGACCGATCCGGGGATGGCCAGGATGGCCACGCCCATGGGCAGGGCCAGCGCCAGCCGTTCAACGGTGTCCAGATTAAGACGCCAGGTGATCATGTCGCCCAGCAGATAGCCCGGGGCTATCAAGAGGGCCAGGAAGGTCATCCAGCTGGCGACCTGGAGCGGCATATAGGCGGGCAGCGCCGCCAAAGAGAGCGCCCAAATCGTGACCAGAGCGGCGACAGTTAGATAGTGCGGAGTGATAAACGTTCGTATTCGTTGCATCTTCAATTATCAGGCGAAGGGGATATGCCAGCGAAGTTTTGGCCCCAGACGTCTGGTTACAGACAGTGGTAGCTTTGGCCATACCTGGACAAAGAGCTGAAATCTCTGGTCTGATTGTACCTGATTGGTCACCGTTTCTTGGCTGCGCTTCCCTTTTTCACGGAGGGTTAACTGGTAGATGGGCGCGGAATGGCCGCCCCACTGCCCCTTGAACTTAGAGGCGTTGGAGCCGGCCGGACTGCGCCCCATATCCAGGCAGGTGAAGCCATTGTTGGCGGCATCGCGCATGACTTCCCAGATGGCCATGTAGGCGGCGCGCAGTCTCAGAGAGTCCGGTAAGGCTGCGCCCCACATGCCAGACATTGTCTGGCCCATCTCCAGCTGAAAATAGCCGGCCACCGGCTCATCATCCTGCCAGACAAGGGTGATATTGAAGCCGCCGGGAAACGTCTCGATCACGTTTTCCAGGAATGCGCGGCCGAAAACGGGCGTGCCGGAGAGGTGCGTGAAGCGGCTGAACATCTCATAAAAGGGCGCCAGCAGGACGCCGCTGCGATCGACCTCGGCACGCAGCCCGTTCTTGCGCGCCTTGCGTACCTGGCGGCGAATATTGCCGTCCAGCTCTTTCCACAACAGCTCTTCATTTTCCGGCAGCGGCAGCTGCCAGTAGACATGGTCGCTTTCCCTATCCCACGCTTCGGTCCACAAGGTGCGCGAATCCTGCAATAGGACGCTGTCCAGATTCTCCTCAACGGCGATCTGCTGTGCCCGAGCCAGGAGCATCGCTGCCGCCTCTTCGTTCTCAGCGCACAGCGCGCCGGGCAGCGTCATCAATCGTTTGCCCGTCAGGCGGCTGGGTACGATGAACAGAGGCATTACGCCGCCGATTTGGCCGCCGCGCTGCGCCAAGAGGTAGCGGGTCTGGTAGCCATACGTCTTCTGCATGACGTGCTGCCATCCGCTGAGATGCAGGGGCAGCCCGCCCGGCGCGCGGCGCACGAATGCGTCCCAGGACGCTTCATGCACCTGATCCAGTGCGCGCACGGTGATTTCCGCCGCTGCTTCCGATCGCGCCTGGCCGTTTGCTTGAGCATGGCGCTCGCTGCTTAGACGCGCCGTCATATGATCACCGCTCCCGCGCTTTCTCTTGGCAGTGCCGCTGTCGATTCCGGCGCGTGCAGCGCGCTCAGCGGCGCGAACCGGAATTCCGCGAAAAGTCTCTCCAGCTTGGACCCCAGGCCGCTGCGACCGTAGTAGTGGGTCACGCGTTCTCTTAAGGTTACCCGCTTGTAAACTTGCCCGCCGTCCAATTCCCAGGGATGGACGTAAAGGATCGCCGGCTGGCCAAGCTGATTCACCTGCTGAATGCCGCGGCTGATGAATTCATACGGTAAGGCGCGCGTATAGAAGCCGCCGGCTACCGGCCATTTGCGCCCGCCGAACACGGCCGTCGTCGCCGGGTATTCGATCAGGTTCAGATCCTCAATCTGGTAGGGGAAGCGCGGCGCTTCCGGGTAGCCATAGAGCATATTGCGCGTGGGAAAAACGCTGCTGTCATACTGGATGCCGCGGGAGGCGAGGACCTCGAAGGCCCAGGGCGTCGTGGCGTTAATCGAAAAATAGGGGGCGCGGTGGCCCAACGGCTGTTCCCCTGTTACCTTAAACAGGGCGCTCATCGCCAGGTCCAATTCCTCGGCGAACTCATCGCGCGTCATGCGCGAGACAAAGCGATGCCAATACCCGTGAACCGCGATCTCATGCCCCGCGGCGGCGACTTCTTCGACGAGAGCGGGATGGCGATCGGCAAGATAGCCCAATGTGAAGAAGGTCGCCTCTACCTGGCCCTGCTTGAGCAGCGCCAGCAGGTGGCGCGTGGCTTCAACCACGCGGCTTTCCAGCTGCGGCCATAATTCCGGCCGCTTATTGGTGCTGGTAAGCCCCTGGAACCAATCCTCCAAGTCGACGCTGAAGGCGTTCAGCGGGTGTTTCAGATCCTCATTCATCACTAGTTCTTGCTCGCGGCGCGCGATCAGCCGACGTAGCCCAGTCCGCGCAGTCGTTCGGCGACCACGCGTCTTTGATCCTCGGTCAAACCCTGGCCATCCGCATCATCGCCATCTTCACTTGCCCACCTGATCGTTTCCTCGCCTGCGAATGGCGTGAAGTCAGGCGCGATCGTCTCCTGCAAGATACGGCCGTCCATTTGCGCGGGCACGGGAACGCCCATCAGGTACAGAATCGTCGGCGCCAGATCAACCAGGGACGCATTTAGCGGCTCGGAGCCTGGTTCTATGCCCGCGCCGTAGGCGAGAAAGACGCCGTTCAGGCGATGGGTGCCGGAAATGCCGCGCTCCATCGCCTCAATAATCTTATGGCTGCCAAATTCATATTCGCCGAAACCGAAATATTCCAGCCGTGTGGGCATGAAGACGATGTCCGGCGCCTGCTCTACGTAATCACCGGCGTAAAGTTCTTCGCGGCGATAGACCGCTTCGACGACCGCTTCGCCGGTTGCCGGATCGCGCAGTTGCAGCAGTTGTTCCATGATCTGCGTGCGCAGTGCGCTCATATTCTTCGCCCGGCTGCACAATCCCTGACGGTTCGCGCCCGGCGACATTGAGATAGATTTGGCCGACATTGCCCAGCGAATAGGCGACCGTTTTCTGCCAATCGACGTCTTCGAAAGAAAGAAACAGCGTCTTCAACAGACCCTGGCCTTGGCCGCGCACAACTTCCTTCTTCAGACGGCCGAAACCCAGCTGCATCAGCGTGTTGTACACATTCATCGGCGAAAATCCGGCCTGGAAAGCCGCCCTTTTTAAGCGCGACAGAGTGCCCGGCTTGACGGCCATAAACGCTTCGCGAATCAGCCAATTGTTGACATGGATGAACTTGTGAAACGGTCCAAAACCATGATCAGACATGACGATCAATGTCGTGTCCTCATCCAGGCTCGGAACAATGCCGCCCAGCAGCCCATCTACATGTTGGTAATAGTCACGAATCGCGCTGCCATACTTGGCAGCTTTCTGCGGATCGTGCAGCGGGTGCGGACGGATCCATGAATTTCCACATCGCATGGCTGACCGTGTCCGTGCCGTTGAAGACGATCATCGCAAAATCGGGGCTTTCGCGCTGGCGTAGATAGGCGAAAGTCTGCACGCGCAGATCAGCGCTGCGATAGAGTCGCTCCAGGAAAGCGTCAATGCCGGAATCGGAATAAGCTTCGCCGGGATCGGGATACAAGACGTAATCGCCAACCGCGTCCAGAATCTCTTGATAGAGCGTTTCCGGATAGGTGAACCTGACATCTGTGCTCGGCGCCGGCATGCCCGATACCATCACGCCGTTAACAGGCGTAGGGGGATAAGTCATGGGCACATTGAGGGAAACAACCTTGCGGCCGTAGCCGCTCAACAGACTGTACAGCGTTGGCGCCTTGCCGTCCAGGGCGGTGACGGGCGTGAAGCGATAGCTGTCTGGTTCGCGCGCGATCCAGTCATAGAGCCGGTGCTTGCCTGGATTAACGCCCGTTGCAAAGGTGGTCCAGGCGGGCGATGTCATGGGCGGCAGCGTACTGCCCAGCTCTCCGTGCGCACCCTCCTGCATAATCTTGTTTAGGACCGGCAGGTAGCCTTCGGCCGCCCAGGGCCGGATAAGGTCAAAGGTCGCTCCATCAAGGCCGACCACTATTATTTTGCCGGGCGTATTAGCCGTCATATATATCTCTCACTAATTCCAACTGGCCCGCGTCTGCTTTCGCGGCGCCAAGCTTAACCCTTTTCACGTGGCTCTTCTAATTCCTTCAGTCGATACTCCAACAGAGCCATTTGCTGCGCCATGTCGCGGCTCTTGTTCGCCTGGTTGGAAAGAGCGACACTTTGTGTCAGCAGAACCATGAGTGCAAAAAACAGGCCGGCGACCAGGGGCAGGGTTGGCGAATAGGAAACATTAAACAGGTCGGCCATTGCGCCGACAATGCCCCCAAACGTGGACAAGACCAGGATGCCACGGTGGCGATCAGCCACAGCAGCGCATATTCTTCACGTAGCTTGTGCTTCCGTATCAGATGAACGGTCACCAGCAACAGCAAAAGACTGACCCCGATAGCGACCAGCCGCTGGATCAGGGGAATGGCTGCTCATAGTCAGCCTTCCTTTTGGACACCGGAATGTCTTTCATCGCGCCGATCAAGGCCGCTACCGATACCTTTACGGCGTAATAGATGGAACCCCAGCTGTCGATAGAGCTGATCCCGGCCAGGCGCGAGCGCATGTGCGCCGGCAGTTCAAGGGTCGTAAAGCCCGCTTTGTGTAGGATAATGCGCCCTTCAACTTCCGGGTAGTCCTGAGGCAGATAGTCGGCCAGGACAGCGATAGCAAAGCGTATTGGACACATGAAGCCCGATGTCGTGTCCGTGGCTTTTTGCCGGGTGAGCACCGTCACCAGGTGGCAAAGGTCTTAATGCCGATGCGGCGGCTGAAGGGGATCGACATCGTGCTCTCTTTGCCGATGAAGCGCGAACCGAACACAGCATCCGCTTTTCCCGCTTTGACGGCCGCAAAAAGCATGGGGATCTCTTGCGGATCATGCTGACCGTCCCCATCGAGGCGGATGACGAAGATCGTATTCATGTTCGCGGGCGAACTTGAGACCTGTCTGCACAGCGCCGCCAATGCCCAGATTACAGGGAAGACTGACGACCACGGCCCCTGCGCCGCGTGCGATTACTGCCGTCTGATCGGTTGAACAATCGTCAATAACCACGATATCCGCCTGCGGAAGGACGCGGTGTACCCCATCAACAACGTGCGTGATCGATTCTTCCTCGTTGTAAGCGGGGATTAAGGCCATTATTCGCTCTGCTCGAATCGGTACAGGTGTCATAGTAGCCTCCAGATTAAATGACGGCTCATGGTTGGACCGCAAAAGAAAGGTAAAAAGCATGGAAAAATCATTGCCCTCTCATCTACCTTTTCGACCGCTGCGTTTTGCTGCCTAAGTTCCAAAGCTGATCTCATGGTCGAGCTGCGCCAGATACGCCCGCATAAACTCGGTCCGCCGCCGCGCTTCCCTGCGGCCCGCCTCTGTATTCATCCGCTCAGCCAGCTTCAATAATTTCACAAAAAAATGATCGACAACGTATGCTCTATCATCCGCTTCACGTTCCCTGGGAAAGGGTTCGTCCAACGCATAAAACGGCGTACGCAGTGCGCCGCCCACGGCGAAACAGCGCCCAATGCCAATGGCGCCGATGGCGTCGAGCCGGTCCGCATCTTGAACGACCTGCGCCTCCAACGTCTCCGGGTAGATGCCTGCCGAAAAACTATGCGCCGCTATCGCCTGCTCAACGGCCGGGATCTCGTCTGCCGGATACCCGTTTTCCAAGAGGAAAGCTGCTGCTTGCTGCGCGGCCAAAGTGGACGCCAGGTGGCGCTGATCTGAATTCTTGGGCACGACAACGCAGTCATGCAGCCAGGCGGCGGGAACGACGACAGCCAATCGCGCCCCTTCTTGGGCCGCGATCGCCTTGGCATTGGCCACCACGCGCAAAATGTGCCCGCGATCGTGAGCGGCATCCTCGCCGGTTTCCTGATCGAGAAACTGGGCAAAACGCTCCTCCCAACCGACCCAGTCCTTATCCTTTCCGGCTTGCATCCGCTTACCCTACCGCCTAACTTTCCATAATGTACTAAGAATCATAGTCCAGAAGCTTACATAAAGCAAGCCATTGCGCCGCAATTTTGCGAATGGGTTGTATTGTACGACAAAGCCAGGGTGATGGACTGGGCGCCCGGGGGGAACCGGTTGGTGTTTGCAGCTGCTCTACGAGGGGTTGCTGCGGCCGAATGGGGAACGGCTGAGCCAGATCAGCAGCACGAAAATGGCGACGCTGATCGCCAGCCAGAGGAGCAGTTTGTAGAGTCCCGAGGGGACAAAGATGGCGACCAGACCAAAAGCGATAGCCACCAGGTAGTAGCCGATGACGATCCAGCGCGTGGGCAGCCCGCCGTCCGACAAGCGGAAATGAAGATGGCCCCGGTCGCCCTGCAGCGGATTCTGTCCGCGCCGCAGCCGGTCAATGATCTGCCAGGCGACATCGAGGATGGGCACGGCCATGACCAGCAGCGCCGTCGATAACTTGGCCGGCGAAAGGATGGATAGGGTAGCCATCTGGTAGCCCAGAAAATAGGCGCCCGCGGACCCGAGGAAGATGCGCGCCGGGGAGAAATTGAAGGGCAAGAAGCCCAGCAGGGCGCCGGCCAGGGCCAGGGGAAAGAGGGCGACGGTTGTTTGCCCCAACACATTGCTATGCCAGGCGAACAGGAGGGCGGCGATGGTGCATACCCCGGCGGCCAACCCATCCAGCCCATCCAGCCAGTTTACGGCGTTGATCATGCCCACGACCCAAAGCGTCGTGATCAGGATTGCCAGCGGTCGCCAGACCCACACCAGGTCCCCTTCGACGGTAAAGAACCAGGAGATAAGCGGCAGTTCCCAGAAGGCTGCGCCAATGGGGCTGGTGAAGACTTCAATGAAGATGAGGTGGCTGACGGCCACGGCCGCCCCCAGAAACTGGATCGCGAATTGGGCCCAGGGCTTCAGTTCAAACCAATCGTCGAGTAAGCCGCCGGCGGTGACGATCGAGACTTCCTAAGAGAAGACCGCGCAGTCGTGTCGCATCATCCGCCTCCACCGGGGGGAGGTAGCGGTAAATGAGGGCGACGCCAATCAGCCAGGCGATGAATATCGCCAGGCCGCCAAGTTTGGGGATGCTTCCCTCATGGCGGCGGCGCCCGCCGGGCTCGGCGACCACGCCCCAACGCAGGGAAAGGCGCCGAATCGCCGGCGTCAGCAGAAGGGCGGCGACAAGCGTGACGGCGAAGACGAGTGGATAGGTCGATGCGTTGGTTTCATTCAAGAGATTTTGCCCGGCCGTTTGTGTCGCGGCACGCCCGCCGTGCACGGCCGCCTATGCCGTGCCGAACTGCCGGTCGCCGGCGTCGCCTAGTCCAGGCACGATATAGCCGATATCGTTAAGCTTCTGGTCGATCGTGCCGATATGGATGGGCACATCAGGGTGGTTGCGCCGCAAAGTCTCGATCCCTTCCGGTGCGGCCAAGATTCCCACAAACTTGATGCGCTCCGCGCCCCACTTCTTGAGGATATCAACGGTCGCCGAAGCGGATCCGCCCGTGGCCAACATCGGATCAAGGACCAGGCAGACTTCCACCGTGGGGCTGGTAGGCAGCTTATTGTAATAGGAGACAGGTTTCAGCGTGCGCTCATCACGATAGAGGCCGATATGCCACACCTCGGCGGAGGGCATCATTTCCCAGATGCCTTCCACCATGCCCAACCCGGCGCGCAAAACGGGGACCAGTCCAATCTTCTCGATCAGCTGCTTGCCTTGGGCCACGCCCATGGGTGTTTCCACCTCAATCGGTTTAAGCTGCAGATCGGCCGTTGCTTCATAGCAGAGGAGCATCGATATCTCACGAATCAGTTCGCGAAACTTCTTGGGCTTGGTATTCACATTCCGCAAGAGGGTGAGTTTGTGTTTGACAAGTGGGTGCTCCGATTCGTAGACCATTCAGTTTCCTCCATCGCTTAAGACCCGCAGCGATTTCGCCGGCTGCGCGCCTCTTTATTCTACCCGAGGTTTCCAGGAACGCGCACCAACGAAATGCATACGGAACCGTAGCAAAAAAGGGATTGACAATGTCAGGCCAAAGAGGGTAATGGGTACTGCTGCGATTGGTCCAATTTAGACGCCTATGTATAATCCCAGGACGATGATAGAGGAAGAAAACAACCCCAAGCGGCAGGTCTCTCCACAGCGGCGGCCGGAAGAGAAACAGCTGGATGGCCTGATCCGGCCCCAGCAGCTCAATGATTTTACCGGCCAGGAACGGTTGAAAGCGAACCTGACCATTCTCATCGAGGCGGCGAAGGCGCGCCAGGAGCCCCTGGATCATGTTCTCTTCCACGGGCCGCCGGGCCTGGGCAAGACGACATTGGCGCAAATTGTGGCCAACGAGATGCAGGGCAATATTCGTAACACGGCCGGTCCGGCGATTGAGCGCGCTGGCGATCTGCTGGCCATCCTCACCAATATGCGCGCCGGCGATATCCTCTTCATTGACGAGGTGCACCGGCTGGGCCGCGCCGTGGAAGAGGTGCTCTATCCGGCGATGGAAGACTTTGTGGTCGATTTCGTCGTCGGCAAGGGGCCGGGCGCCAAGAATGTGCGCCTGAAACTGCCGCGCTTCACCGTTATCGGGGCGACGACGCGCCTGGCTTTGCTGACCGCCCCGCTGCGCGCCCGTTTCGGCGCCGCTTACCGCATGGACTTCTATGACCTGGACGCGATTGAGTCCATCGTCGTGCGCGGCGCGCGCATTCTGGCTGTGCCCATTGATGAGCAGGGGGCAAAAGAGATCTCGCTGCGCGCGCGCGGCACGCCGCGTGTCGCGCTGCGTCTTTTGCGCCGCGTGCGCGACTACGCGGAGGTTCGCGCGCAGGGGGAGATTACGGACGAAACGGCCGCTGCCGCTCTGGACCTCTTGGAAATCGACAGCCTGGGCCTCGACGACCTCGATCGCCAGGTCCTGGGCGCCATCATCGTCAAGTTCAGCGGTGGGCCCGTCGGCCTGGATACCATCGCCGCTTCCATCAGCGAAGAGTCGGACACGATCATGGACGTGGTCGAGCCCTACCTCCTGCAGCTTGGTTTCCTGGAGCGAACCGCGCGCGGCCGCGTGGCCACGCCCCATGCCTACGCCCATCTCGGTTTTGCGCCGCCGGAGGACAAGAAAGCCCCGCCGCCGGCGCAGCCTGGACTCTTTGACACGCTGCCTGAATAGTCGCTTTGGAGGATAAGGCTCCCCTTATCGATGCAGGTTTCAGACCTGACCGGTTGACTCGTGAAATGCTTGCTTTTGGACGTCTTCTACTGATCGTGGGATTGGCCATGGCCCTGATAGGCGCCGCACTCCTTGTCGCCGGCCGCTTTTTCCCCTGGTTGGGTAACCTGCCCGGCGACTTACGCTTCGAAACAGAAAACGTGAAGATATATATCCCTCTGGCGACGATGATCTTGGTCAGTCTCGTGGTCACTGTTCTCTTGAATATCCTCCTACGCTTTTTCCGGCCTTGACCGAGGATGTCTCTTACCTGGACAGGATGAAGATGAAGACGGACGAATTTGACTATCAGCTGCCCCCGGAACTGATCGCCCAACAACCGTTGGCGCGCAGAGACGATTCCCGCCTGCTGGTTTTGCACCGTGAGACAGGCGAGATCGCGCATCGCCAGTTCAGAGACCTGCGCGATTATCTCCGTTCCGGCGATATGCTGCTGGCCAATGACAGTAGGGTGTTTCCGGCGCGCTTATACGGCCGTAAGCGCAGCGGCGGCAAAGTGGAGCTCCTGCTGCTGGAACGACTCGACGCGCACAATTGGAAGGCGATCGTCGGCGGCAAGCGCCTCGATGGCGGCAAAGAGATCTTGATTGAAGACCGCGAAGGGAATCTGTCGGGTGAAGTGGCCACCGTGGTGGAGGTGCTCGACGGCGCGCAGCGGCTCATTCGCTTCTCGGGGCCGCTGGCGGAGGAGCTCGATGCGTTGGGTCACACACCGCTGCCGCCCTACATTCACGAAGCGCTGGCAGATGCGGAGCGCTACCAGACCGTCTACGCGCGCCCCGTGGGATCGGCGGCGGCGCCGACGGCCGGCCTGCACTTCACCGGCGATCTGCTCTTTGACCTGCGCGGAGCGGGCGTTCTTTTTGACACCTGCACGCTGCACGTGGGTCTGGATACCTTTAAGCCGGTAGAAGCAGAAGAGATCTTCGACCACAAGATGCACAGTGAATGGGCGCGTCTTTCAACCGATACGGCGCGGCGCATCAATGAGGCCAAGCTGGCCGGTGGGCGCCTGGTCGCCGTGGGCACCACGGCCGTGCGCACGCTGGAAACAGGCGCCCTGCGCTCCGCGGGCATCCTGGGGCCGCTGCACGATATCAGCCAGCGCGACGCCGCCGGCGAGACAAGTGATCTCTGCCCCTGGAAGCCTGTCGCCGCCTGCGAAGGCCCCACGGATCTCTTCCTGGCCCCCGGCTACCGTTTCCGCGTCGTGGACAGGATGCTCACCAACTTTCACCTGCCCAAATCGAGCTTGTTGATGCTTGTCTCCGCCTTCGCCGGCCGTGACCTGATCCTGCAGGCTTACGCAGAGGCGGTACAAGAACGCTATCGCTTCTACTCTTTCGGCGACGCCATGCTCATTCTTTAGCTGCGGGCTGCTTTGCGCTCCTTAACACCCGATGAGGCGCGCCCTTCCATCGCCGTCACTCCCTTACAGATTTCTTACGATCGCGGCCTGGCTTCCGTACCTTCGTTATAGTTAGTCTGACAGGTGGCGTGATCTCTATTGGCGTCCGGCCCCGTGACTGGGACAGAGGAAAAGAAAAAATGGTTTTAGGGGAACACAATTTAGGCGTCTACGGCGATATTCTTGTCGTCGATGATGAAGCGGCCGTTGTTGAGGTGGTTGCCCTCTATTTGCGCCGCGACGGGTTCGAGGTGCGTGTGGCCCATGACGGCCTATCCGCGCAAGAAGCGATCGACGAGAAACTGCCCGCCCTCGTTGTCCTTGATGTCATGCTGCCCGGCCTGGATGGGCTGGCGCTCATGCGCCGGCTGCGCGCCAACCCCGGCGTAGATGTGCCCGTTATTCTGCTCACCGCGCGCAGCCAGGAAGCGGACCGCATCTACGGCCTGGAACTTGGCGCTGATGATTATGTGACCAAGCCCTTCTCTCCCGCCGAGCTTGTTTCGCGCGTGAAAGCGGTGCTGCGGCGCTCGCACAAAGGGGAGGAGACGGCGCCAGGCGGCCGCGCGCTCGACTACGGGCAGATCAAAGTCGATCCGCAGACGCGTCTCGTCTCCCTAGAGGGGCGGGAAGTAGAGCTGACGGCGACCGAGTTTGACCTGCTCTGGTTCCTGGCCAACAACCCGCGCCACGTGTTTAGCCGCGACCAGCTGTTGGAAGAGGTATGGGGCTTTTCTGAGTATCTCGATCCGGGCACGGTGACCGTGCATATTCGCCGCCTGCGCGAAAAACTGGAAGCCGATCCCAGCGATCCGCAGTGGCTGAAAACGGTGTGGGGTGTGGGCTATAAATTCGAACCGCCGGCAGCTAAGGAGGCTTGACCATCGTGACTACAATCGACTTCAATAGTTCCCTGCAAGAAGCTTCCTGGTTCCGCCGCGCGCCCTGGTTGATCCTCGTCGCCGGCACCGTTTTTGCCCTGCTGGTGACGGCCGTCCTCTTCCTGCTGGTCATGCAGCCCCCCTCCTCGGATATGCGCGCCTTGATCTCTACGCTGGCCGTTACCTCCCTGATCTCGTTGGGCATCGGCTACATCCTCTATCGCCGTGGCTGGGCGCGCACCAACTCGCTCATGCGCACGTTGACCATTACCTATATTTGGGCCGGCTTGCTCACGCTGTTCAATGTCGGCGTCATGCAGCGGCAGATGTTTGTCAGTGAGCACGATCTGCAGCTCAGCGGCGTGCTCCTGCTCTTTGCCGCCATCATCGCCGTCACCTTCGGCCTCTTTGTTTCCGCCAGTGTGACCGACGACCTGCGCCAGCTGGCCGTGACCGCCCAAAAAGTGGCCGCAGGAGACTTGAATGCGCGCGTCGCTGTCTCCGGGGGGGATGAAGTAGCCCGGGTGGGCCTCGCCTTCAACGAGATGGCTGACCAGCTGCAGCAGGTAGACCGCCAGCGCACGGAGCTGGAGGAGCTGCGCCGCGATCTCATCGCCTGGGCTTCGCACGATTTGCGCACGCCGCTGACCAGTATTCGCGTGCGCGTCGAGGCGCTCAATGATGGCGTCATCGATGATCCGGGGACGCAGCAGCGTTACTATCAAGCTGTTCTTAATGATGTGCTGGCCCTGAACGTTCTCTTTGATGACATGTTCGAATTGGCGCAGCTCGATCGCGCGGATATCACGGTTGAGAAGAGCCCGGGATCGCTGGGTGAGCTGATCGGCGACAGCCTGGAACGTTTTCATGCGCAGAGCGCGGAGCGAGGCGTACAGCTCTCAGCCGATGTTGCCCCCGACGTTGACCCCGTGCCCCTCAACGCGGGCAAGATCAGCCGCGTGCTGGACAATCTCATCTCCAACGCGCTGCGCTATACGCCGGGAGAGGGGGAGATCCGCGTCACGGCCGAACGCAGCGGCGATCGTGTCACCGTCACCGTCGATGACAGCGGGCCCGGTTTCAATGAAGCGGATATGGCGCGCCTTTTTGAGCAGTTCTACCGCGGCGAGCAGGCGCGCACGCGAGCGACGGGTGGGGCCGGCCTGGGCCTGGCCATCGCCCGCGGCGTCGTTGAGGCGCATGGCGGCCGTATCTGGGCGGAGAACATCCCCGGCGGCGGCGCGCGCGTCGCCTTCGAACTTCCTGCCTAGATCCGGCGCTTTTGTAACGGCCGTTACGACCCCGGTCCGCTTCCTGTGCTACGCTTCCCGGCATGGTCAGACTACATGTATTTATTGAAGCCGGCTGTTGGTCGTGCCGAGAGTCGCGGCGGCTGGTTGCCGAATTGGCGCCCCAGTTTCCCCAGGTGAAGATGGAGTTGGTTGATCTGTCCAGCGCCCAGCGCCCGGAAAACGTCTTTGCCGCCCCCACCTACCTGCTGAACGGCAAGGTCATCTCCCTGGGCAATCCTTACCCCAACGAGCTGCGCAGAAAACTTGAGGATGCTCTGAACGGCGTGTAAGAAACAACAACCTGGCTGCGTCTACGTATCAGACCAAGGCAACAAAGGTGTGATACAACGATGGAAGCACAGAAACTCTCCTACCTTTCGCACATACAAGTCTTTCGCGATCTCAGCCCCTCCGAACTCAAAGAGATGGATCAGCAGCTGACCATGTCTTCCTGCGCGCCCGGGAAAATCTTCTACATGCCCGAGGACAGCGGTGAAGTCCTCTTTCTGCTGAAGAAGGGACAGGTGCAAATATACCGCCTGGCGCCCAACGGCAAGAAGCTGGTTGTGGCCACGCTGGGACCGGGCGCCATCTTTGGCGAGATGTCCATTGTCGGGCAGGGGATGCACAACACCTTTGCCGAAGCGGTCGAAGAGTGCCTGCTCTGTGTTATGAGCCGCGCCGATGTGGAGCGCCTGCTGCGCGAGAAGCCGGACGTCGCTTTTCGCTTTCTAGAAACGATGGGCAGCCGCGTCTCCGCGCTGGAAGAACATCTCGAGGATATCGCCTTCAAGAGCATTCCCGCGCGCCTGGCCGGCCTGCTATTGCGCGTGGCCGAGGAACAAGGAGGCGCGGACCTGCGCGGTTATACGCACCAGGACTTGAGCGAGATGTTGGGCACTTACCGCGAGACGATCACGCAGACGTTGAACGAGTTCAAAGCGCAGGGTCTGATCACCATCGGCCGCAAAAGAATCTCGCTCATAGACAAACCAAGGCTGCAAGCTCTAGCAAGCGCTTGATCAGCCGCCCCACCGGCTTTTCTCCGCCTACATCTCTTCCTGGAAGGTTAGCCCCTGGTTCTTGCGCGCCTCGCGCACCGCGCGGCGCAAGATCTCGTACACCGCTTCCGGGGCGGCGATGTTTTCGAGGATGATGATCGGGCTGTGCGGATCGTGGCTGCGGATCTCTAAGTCGCCGCGATTGAGCATGCGTTCGCCGAACGATTGGCTGTGATCCATATCTTGCACGCGAATCAGTTCGATGTTCTCGAAGGTGCGGCTGAACAAGCCGCGGGCGATGCGGATGCGCTGATCCGTGATCTGGTAATGGAGGGCGATGCTCAGAAACGGCCGTCCTTCCCAAAGAATCTGCTCCTCATCGTCCAGGGCATTGGCCGCGCCGCCGCCGGCAGCGTTAATGTCTTCCTTGTTTTCAGCCAGGAAGCTGCCCAACTCCTGGTCGACCGCATCCAGGGCGGCCAATGTCGCCAGATCGACCAGGGCGCTGCGTGTTTCGTTGTCCAGACTGCTCAGATCGAGGTTGTTTTCGGCAACCGCCTGCCACAATTGTGCTTTAATTCTTGCTTCTGCTTCGCTGGGTTTCATCTTAGTCACCGCCTGTCCTAGACTTTTGCGCGAATCATCGTGTGAATCTACCAACTGTTAACGGAAAACTAACAGTTGCTTTTTAACATACAATAGTCGTTTGTCAAATGTTCCGGCGCTCGTTACAATAACAACTTGCGTGTAAGGACAGCGTGAATATTTCTTGGACAAGAGTCAGAATGCCAACATATAGCTACAAATGTAATCAGTGCGGTCACGAGTTTGACGCGCGGCAGCGCATGTCTGACGATCCTTTGACGGAATGCCCCGTTTGCGGCGGTCCTGTGCGGCGTGTTGTCAGTTCCGTGGGTATCGTGTTTAAGGGCAAAGGCTTCTATGTCACGGACAACCGCAGCAGCGCCAACGGCCGTGTGCAGACGGCGGAAAAATCCTCCGATGCGGGCGACAAGTCAGATACGTCAGATAAACCGGCGGACAAGCCGAAGAAGTCGGACAAAGGCAGCGAGAGCGCCAAATCGAAGAGTACGGAAGCCGCCGCTTCCAGCGCCGCCTGAGGAAAACGGCCGGCGGCCGTGCCAATTGGGTGAAACAAATACGGGCCTGCAATATCAATTGCAGGCCCGTTATCCTTTTCGACCAATCAGTCGCGTGAAGCTAGATTTGAAAACCTTTATTGGCCTGGATCGCCCGCAGATCAAAATCAGTCACGTACGTTTCCAGCTTCTCAAGCAGCGCATCCCATTCTTCAGCGGCCAGAACTTCACGCATCTTCTCTTCGGAAGGGACAATGCCTTCCGCCAACTTCTGTTCGCAGTCGCCGTACGCCGTATACCAGACGAGAATATCCTCGATGCCCAGGCGCGTCAGCGCGGGAATGAACTCATGCACCAGAAATTCGAAATATTCCGATTCCTTTTCAGGGCGGATATTCCACCGCATCAGTAGTTTAACAGCCATCGCTATACCTTGGGTGTGAGAATGACGGTTTCCGTCTCTTCTGGCAAACCGCTCGACGTCACCTTCAGTGACGCCTCCACTAGCGGTTCGGTGACACCCATCTCCTTCAAGAAGCGGTCAACCTCATCCAGCTCAAATTTCAATCCGGGAAGTTGATAATGCATGGGCACGACGATGTTCGGTTCCAGGATAGAGATAAGCTCCGCGGCCTGGGCGGCATTGAGGCTGCGGCCCCCGCCGACCGGCGTGAGCAGGACGTTGATCTCGCCCAGCGCCTCGATCTCCTTCTGCGCCGGCACCTGGTGCAGGTCGCCCAGGTGGCCGACCTTGACGCCGCCCATATCGAACACGTAAAGCACGTTGCGCTCCAGCGTCTCTTTGTTGAATGTGGCGATGCCCGTGATGAACACACCGCCGATCTCAAACTCACCCGGCCCGTCGAGAACCTTCTTCGAACCGCTGACGGCCGAAAGATGGCTGTGCCCTTTCGCATTATGGCTGGTGGTGACCACGTCCGCGCGCAGCTTCAATTCCGGCAGCCCGCAGCTCTTCCCATAAGGGTCCGTGACTACCGACGAAAGCTTCCGCTCGGCCAGGCGAAAGCAGCTTAAACCATACCAAGTTAGTTCCATAGATTTCTCTCCAAGTGCGTGGGCAATTATACCTGATTGTCCCATAATAGAAACATGGAACTCAGGCATCTGGAACTCAACGGTGGCCGCGTGATCCGCGCGGAGACCGTGCGGCTGCTGCTGCCGCCAACTACCCAGGGCTATGCGGACGCCCAGATAGACGATTATGGTCCGGCGTCCGGCCGGCGCCGCTATCCCTGGCGATCGGGCACGGAACTCTCCCTGCGCGCCCGCTTTTCGCACGACGCCCGCGAGCTCCAGGGAACGGCCGGATTTGGCTTCTGGAATGCCCCGTTCGGCGATCCCACCGTGCGCCGGCCGGCGCTGCCGCAGGCGGCCTGGTTCTTCTTCGCCTCCGCCCCGTCTGACCTTCCTTTCCCTGTCGCGGGACCGGGCCGCGGCTGGTTTGCGGGCACCGTCGACGCGGGAACGGGCGCGGCGCTGCTCACCGCCCCCCTGGCGCCGGCCATTTTGTTGGCCAACCAAAGCGCGAGTCTGCGCGCCCGCCTCTGGCCCTGGGTGCGCCGCCGCCTACGGATCAGTCACGCTCCGCTTGCCCAAGAGATGGATCAGTGGCACGCGTACAAGCTGTCCTGGAAGCGTGACGGCTGTTGCTTCACGGTGGATGGGCAGGTCGTTTTGCAGACAGCATACAGCCCGCGCGGCCCGCTTGGGTTCGTATGCTGGATCGACAACCAGTACATGGTGGCCACGCCCAACGGCCGTTTTCGTTGGGGCGTTTTGTCCACGGCAAAGAGGCAGCAATTAGAAGTCAGCGACCTGACCCTCAAGCGCGTCTGACGCAAGAACTGAACCTTTCTTGTGGCGCTTTGACAGTCAAAAAAGCGCATGCTATACTGGCCGTTGCTCAATTGAAAGGGCCCTCACTGGAGGGATGGCAGAGTGGACGATTGCGACGGTCTTGAAAACCGTAGTGGGTGCAAGCTCACCGGGGGTTCGAATCCCTCTCCCTCCGCTCGCGGTAACTCTGAAGAGAGCCTGCGATTAACAAGAGACAACCTTTAGAGGCACCGGAATTGGGGAGGTGCCAGAGTGGACGATTGGGGCCGCCTGCTAAGCGGTTAACGGTGTAAAAGCCGTTCAAGGGTTCGAATCCCTTCCTCCCCGCCTTATGACCCAATGGTAAGTGCAGCTTGCCGCACGCCAGAAGATGAGATATCGTTGGGTTTCAGTCAAAACTTGCGCCCTTAGCTCAGTGGATTAGAGCGTCTGGCTACGAACCAGAAGGTCGGGGGTTCGAATCCTTCAGGGCGTACAAACGGCCGAATGAACGTGCGAGCGAATTGAAACGAGACACGGGCTGCCACCAGTGTCCCGAATGATTACCTTCGTGAACGAAACGTTACTCGGTTAGTAAGGTACATCCCATCCCGCGGTTTCCGACCCTTAGGACGGGAAAACAGAGAGTCACTGGTCTCGGCCGGTGGCTCTTTTGCTTTGCAGAGCCACCACACGGCCGTATTATCACCGCTCAAGCACTCCTATCGCCAGGTTTATACCCCAGCTGGTCAGCCACATTCTCGAACAGATTCCACAGGGATCAAGTTCGCGCTATTCTTGCTCAAACCCTTCCTGCGAACCCCCTCAAAACGGCCGTCCCGAACCCAGCGCCAAACAGTAATACGACTCACGCCCAGTCGCTCCGCTGCGGCCGCAGCCGTGACATATTCAGTCATCGCGGAGCCTCCGTACAAACCCTCTCTAAACATAACTGACGCATCTTACCGCAATCGAGTGCTAGTTTCAAGTGTTTCATCCTTAATAAATCCCCTCACCATTACCTCCAGGCGAGCGACCTTCCAAGCACCGATCATCATTGACCTTTCCTTCGGTTGCAGATAAACTATATTCATGACAGAAATACAGCAGCGAGAATTCAGCAAAGACGGCCGTTTTGTCAAGCCGGAACCTCATCTCGACGTCTGGATCGGCGCCTTCGGTACAGGCCGCAACGACCGCGTCACCATCATCAAGACCGGCGCCATCATGCGCGACGACGAGTGGGAGAAAATATCCAACGGCCAACTCATCCTTGCGGGCAGCGTAAAGCCGGATCTTCTCCGCCTGCTGCAAGAACACGGCCGTGACGCCATCAACGAACTAACCGCCACCGAAGAATATCCCAAAGGCATGATCTCCAGCGGCACCACCTACGACAGACTGCGCCATCACCTCGGCCTCACAGAATTCCAGAAGTAAACGGGGACCGGAGGAATCCATCTCCATCAACAACCTGGTCTACTGACCAACCTATTCTCGCGCTCCCACGGCGGCGCTCAGGGCACTGCGGCGGGCGGCGGCCAGACCTGGAAACTACGCGCCCTGCCCGCTCGCCCGCCTTGGCCCTCAGCGCCTTGTCTCTAGCGAAAGCCTAAAGTCCGGCCAGGGCAAACGGCCGACACATAACCAGCCCAGCAATCTTCTGAAATCCAACGATCCATTCCCCCAACAGGATCCCTCAGGAACGTACTCTCGCAGCTGCAGCGCGGCGTTCGTGCCTGGGGACCGCGAACACTGCTGCGGTCCCCAGGCACCAACGCCTTCGAGTAGATGAGCATTCTAAAGCTCCGCCAGTTGAGGGCGGCGGCACTTGCGCGGCGAGGAATGATAAAAATGATAAATAAATCGCCGCGCAAGAGCCGCCTTGTCTCGCGAGCCAACCGCCATAAACGGCCGAATTGTTGCACCCCTACCCAACGCTCTCTCCAATCCCGAACCGATCTCCCGCCAAGCAGGCGTAGAGTCAGCCCAATTGTGCTCCTTTCTTCTAGATGCACATGCTCCTTAGATTACATGATATAATTCCTCCACGATTCCATACGCTATTCCTGTAGGTTTTATCCTTGATTTCTTTAGATAAACTGTTGGAAGATAAACTGTTGTGATCTGCTCCAAGTACTTTTCTGTGTAGCCATGCTGCCAAGTGCAGCTTAGAAGCTACGTGTACAATGGAGCAACGCATCAGGAGCAAGATGATGTTAAGAAACGGAAAAAGCAATGGAATGTCTTGTGCCGGTCGTAGATGTCACACTCTGTTTTTCTTGCTTTTGGCAATCTTTTTAATTTCGCCAGCCAGCTAACGTTGAAGCGCTAAGAATGCTGCGACAGCTCGACTGGCCCCCCGTCGCCAATATCGTACCATTCGATCCCCAATCTATCAGAAACTTGATGGACCAGAAGCAGGCGATGGATTTACAGTATTTTGGCAAGGATATACCGCTCCCGGGACAACGCCTCTGTTGTTTGATGTACAATTCAAAGGTCCTGGTGATTCAACATGGAATGATTGGCTGATTGGCACGACACTAACATCAGCTTTTTTTGCTCTGGACTTGGCAGATCCTGATGGTGACTATGCCTTTCGTGTGCGTGCCACCAACTCCAATGACTTAACTGGGCCATATTCAGAAGAAAACGCGGGAATAATACTTGTAGACCGCCTCCCACCACTGGCAGTTGGTCTGGTTATGTTTGCTGTGAATGGTTGGGAAACATATCTTCAGACTTTACCGGTTGTTCTATTTCTGTTGCTGGCGCTATCCGTACTTATTATCCGTTTCTTTTCTCGCGGTATGGGAGCCACATAGCATCAGAAACAACCTCCGCATTATCAACACAGTGCTAGATACTCGCCATGATTATTGTCATCCGTCAGATCCCGCTCGCGATCGAAAGGCTCTGGTTCGCTTTCCGGGCTGCGATGGAGCCCCATCGCACGCGATGGGGGGCGTAGTCTCCAGGCGAAGGTGTCACGCGATTGGGCCGTTCCGATCAGCCGATGCCCGCTTGCCCGGTCCACCACCGCCCCTCCCGCGAAACTGCCGACGTGTCCCACAGGACAGGCGGCATCGCCGCCTTCGATTAGGTAGTGTTGACATTTAGCAAAAGTCGATAAACTTGTCTCAGTCGAAGGATTCGCTTTCGAGCGGTTGATCGCTGACCGTGGGTACGCGGCCCAGGCGTTTTACGATTGGGTCGTGTCTCAAGAGATGGAACCGGTGATTCCACCGCACCAGCGAGCGAAAGGCGCGCTCGCTAAACGGCCCTATGACCGCTGGTGGTACCGCGAGCGGCATTTGGTGGCGTGTTTCATCAACAAGATCAAGCATTTTCGTCGTGTATTTTCCCGCTATGACAAACTTGCTCGCCGTTTTCTCGGTTTTCTGCAATTTGTCAGTTCGTTAATCTGGCTGCGTTGAAATGTCAACACTGCCTAGTAAAAAGGTGTGCGGATCACCGGCTGGAACAGCGCCTTTCGGTGGGCGCAGACTGGATCCACCGGGCAGGCCGCGCACAGCGGGTCACTCATCTCAGGGCAGCGCCTGCGCGCGTTGAAGAAGAACCAGTCCACTACGCCAGTACCGGCCCGACAAAGCAATAAGCTGCTCCATGGCCTGGTAAGCCGGATAGCGAACCGCCCACTCCTCTTCCGGGGACACAAGATGCCGGTCCCTTAGCTTCGCCGCAAGGTCCGGGTCCAGCACGTCTTACCAGGCCCCGTGGCCAGTGCGGAACGCATTAGATGATCATTCAATGACTGGCGGCACCTGCTCATCCTGGCGT